>NZ_JAAGLV010000009.1 GCF_010548305.1 Streptomyces sp. SID13031 | reverse complement strand
TCGGCGTCGCAATGCGTATCGCCGCGGCCGCGGGAGTCGTTCTGTACTTGATGATGTGGAGCGCCGCGCTACCGCCGACGACCAACCCGGTGATCGACGACCACATCATCGGCGCCATCACCCTGGTCGCCCTGGCCCTCCTCGCCGCCGGCCGGACCTGGGGCCTGGCCGACCGCTGGAACGAGCTCAGCATCGTCCAGCGCTATTCATGGCTGCGATGAAAGCGACCGGCCAGCTGGTCGGAACCAGGCCGGTGATCTTTCTCGGCGTCGACGGTTCGTGGCGCGAGACAGGCGCACTGGAGTGGGCAATCCAGGAATCGGTTCTCCGCGGCGAGCCACTGAGCATCGTGCACGTGATCGACGAAAGACTGCGCAAGACGCCCTATCTCACCCCGGCGACAGTCGACGGCCAGGCGATGGAACTGATCCAGCAGGTGCGCAGCGAGCTGCCCGCTGCAGACCATGGCGCAAGTCACCTGGCCAAGACGGTGATCGGGCATCCGGCCACCACCTTGGCCGCGCTGGCAGAAGGCAGCAGGATGCTGGTGGTCGGGCGTCGGGGGATCGGCTCGTTCCAGCGGTTGCTGATCGGATCGACCTCGGAAGCCCTCGCCAACCAGGCACGGGTACCGGTGGTCGTTGTTCCGGATCGGTGGAAACCGCCCCGCGGCGCGGTGCCGGTGATCGTCGGGATCGATGACTCTCCGCAGAGTGAGGCAGCGATCGATTTCGCCGCCACCGCAGCGACAGAGCGCAAGGTGCCAGTTCGCTTGGTCCATGTCTGGGATCTCCCGAACGTCTACTCGTGGGAGGCGAGGTCCTTCAGCGACATCGAAGGCGACCTGGCTGAGCATGCCGAGCGGCGGGTCGCTGCGATCGCCGACCAGTGGGGCCACAAGTACCCCGACCTCGAGATCCAGACCGAGGTCCGCCGGTCGCACCCGGTCCGCGGTCTCCTCGAGGCGGCCGACGAAGCAGGCGCACAGCTACTGGTCATCGGAGGCCGCAACCGCAGCCGGGCAGCGAGTTGGCTGCTGGGCTCCACCGGACGCGGAGTGCTTCACCACGCGACCTGCCCAGTGGCCATCGTCCACGAACCGCGGACAGACTGACTGCGGTCAAGCCGCCGGCGCGTCCAGCGGCGCACGGAGCTCGAGAACGGTGCCGTGCGGTAGGCGTTCTGCCACCCGTACCGCGCCGCCGAGTGCGGCCGCCCTTTCGCGAAGGTTGCGCAGCCCGCTCTCGGTGGCTGTCGACTTGATCCCGATTCCATCGTCGGTCACTTGTGCTGTCACCTCGCCGGCCGCGATGGTGATGTCCACAGCGACGCTGGATGCGCGGGCGTGCCGGGCGACGTTGGACAAGGCTTCTCGTACCGCGGCGAGGATCTGAGGTCTGGCCAGGGCGGGGACCACACTGTCGATCGGGCCGCTGAAGCGCAGCCGCGGCGCAAACCCGAGAGTGACCGTGTACTCGTCGACCAGTGCGCGGACGTCGGCGCGCAACGATCGGCGGCCTGCCTGATGCTGCAATTCGAAGATCGACTCCCGCAGATCCCTGATGGTGGCGTCGATGTCGGTGACGGCCCGGCTGATCCGATCCTGGACGTCCGGAGCCACGCTGCGGTGAATGCCCTGCAACTGCAACCCGGTAGCGAACAATCTCTGGATCACCAGGTCGTGCAGGTCGCGTGCGATCCGGTCCCGGTCGGCCAGTACGGCCAGAGCGGACTGGTCGTGACGGGCAGCGGATCGCTCCAGGGCCATGGTGGTCTGGTTGGCGAACATCAGGATCAAGTCGGTGCCTGCGTCGCCGATCGGCAGGTCGCCGTGGTGTCCCGCCACCATCAGGATCCCGGCCGTACCGCGAGTGCCCGGCGGGAGAGGGACGAAGACGGTCCGACCCAGGCCTTCGAGCTCAGGCACGTTGGCGAGCTGCCCGCTGCCGGCAGCCAGTTCGGCGAGGTCCTCGACCACCACGGCTCCGGTGCCGTGCAGAACGTCACGCAGTACCGGCCGGTCCATGCTCATCCTCAGACCGACGTGCCGCGCCAGGCCGGGTGGTCCGTCCACCGTCTCGATCACGAGGTCACCTTCCTCGACCAGCAGCACGGCTCCCAGCACCGCGCCGGAGACTTCACGGGCCCGGCGAGCGATCAGCTGCAGCGTCTCGGCTGGTTCGAACTCGCCGAGCAGCAGCTGGGTGATCTCGGCGGTCACCTCGTACCAGCGGCGCCGGCGCTCGGTGTCGGCGTACAGGCGCGCGTTGTCGATCACCACGCCGGCCGCAGCAGCCAGAGCCGCCATGGCATGCTCGTCGTCCTCGGTGAACGCCGCACCGTCGGCCTTCTCGGTCAGATACAGGTTGCCGAAGACATGGTCGCGGATCCGGACCGGGACACCGAGGAACCCCTGCATCGGTGGATGGTTGGCCGGGAAGCCGTACGACGCCGGGTGCTGGGTGAGATCGGCGAGCCGAATAGGCTCGGGCTCGGCGATCAGCAACCCGAGGATTCCATGTCCCTCGGGGTACGGGCCGATCTTCGCGATGGTTTCCGGGTCGATGCCGTGGGTGATGAATCTGGCCAGCTTCTTGCCGTCCGGGCCGACCACGCCCAGAGCGCCGTACCGGGCACCGACCAGCTCGCAGGCCGCGGTGACGATCCGGTCGAGGGTGCTGTTCAGGTCCAGGTCCGAGCTGATCCCGACCACGGCATCGAGCAGCGCCCGGAGTCGTTCCTGGGAATCCACCACCTCGTCGACCCGGCCGAGCAACTCCTGCAAGAGCGCGTCCAGCCGGACGCGGGACAGAACGGCGTTGTCCAGCGCACCTTCGTCCCACGACCCGCTACCTCGACGTCCCCGGCTGGTCATGGGCCCCACCGTACGGACTCCTGGTCAGCCAGGACACCAGTCGTCCGGTTCACCGGCCGGCCGGCTGGAACTGCCTTCGCGCAAGTCACCGACAGGTCTCCGACCACCCCGATGCCCGTCTACACCTGGCTAGGGTGCAGGCGGAGCTGCGACCACGCTGCGATGGATCTCCTCGGTCAACGTGTGGATGGCGAGCGTCAGATCGGTGTTCTTCTTGAGTTCTTGTTCCTGCTCCACGAAGTCGTGGTCGGCTTTCGCCTGCTGGAAGGCTGCTTGCCGGTTCTGACCGATCATCACGAACGCCGACAAGAAGATCGCCTCGAGCGAAACAACCAGGGTCAGCTTCGGCCACGGCTGGGACTCCACCAGGAGCATCCAGCCGGCGAATCCCACTGCGTGGAGATAGACGAACGGCATCGAGCCGGCGAAGGCTGTGATCGTGTCGGCCAGTCTGGCCTGGAAATCAGCGGATCGGGCCCGCTGATGAGCCAGAACGACCGGATGGTGGAGCGGAACAGCCCTCCTGATCTGCCGGTGAGCAACTTTGGTCAGCACGGTGCGTCCGTCAGCCGTCATCGCGCTGTCCGCCTCCATCTTCAGTCCGGGCATGGACCGGCGGCTGCCAGGCCAAGACGCGTCTACCCCGTAGAGACTCGAGGCTGAGCCGGATGCAGTGCGGCCACCGGCCTGGCGTCCAAGAGTTGGCGGACAGGTTGAGCGATACCTCTGCGGTCTCTGCTTCGGTCAGGTGGGACAGACGGCCGACCACGGTCACCGTCCAGCCGGCCTGCCGCTCGGCGCCGGTCGAGTCGGTCTCGAACGCGACCACGTCACCGCGGTCAGCAGCCCGGTACATGTCACCGTCTGCGGTGCAGAACACGACTGTCTCGCCGTCGACGGTGAAGTTGACCGGCCGGACGGCGGGAAGCGCGCCCTCGGTGAACACCAGCCTCCCGATCGGCACCGTCTGCATCAGCCGGAGGCAGTCGGCCGGGTCGAGGATCTCCAGACCGGCATGGTCGAACCGCTGGGCCTGGCGCTGCCGATCAATCATGATCTGCCCCCCGTCGGGTCGAAAGAGATGTCTACCTCCATGGAAGCGCCCAGACACCGCCGCCGGGCAGTGCCGGACTACCCCATCAAGAGGGCCATTCGGCCCACGCCGCCGGCGCGTTGGGGTGGAGCGGCTTCCGGTTGCTCCTTCGGTCCTCCCAAGTCCGCGAAGAGACGGCAGCCGCAGCTGCCTGCTTGCGGGCACAACGCGTCGACGCGCCCCCGCAGCCGTCGCCGTCGTAGTTCATGGCGGCGATTCGACGGCGTGGGGACAGACGCATGCCGTCGAATTGCTGAACACTCCGGTCGGAGAACTCAACTCGATCTCCATCGACCTGGAGGACACGGGTCGGCCTATCGACAGCGCCACAACATCGACTTGAAATCTACGGGTAAGGCTTCGGTCTAGAACAGGAACCTAGAGTCAAGATCAGTGATCTGGAGTGGTGATCGGCCCGGACCATCAGGTCCGGGTCTTCGCCTTCCCGGGGCCCGATTTGGACGCTCAGCGGCCATCATCTAGACTCACACTCGTAGGAAAACGGCGCGGGGTGGAGCAGTTCGGTAGCTCGCTGGGCTCATAACCCAGAGGTCGTAGGTTCAAATCCTGCCCCCGCTACTTTGGAAGGCCCGGACCAACAGGTCCGGGCCTTTCTTTGCATTGAGCAACCATCGGCAGCCTGCGCCCCACACGCTCTCCGTCGCCCGCTGAACGAGTGCCAACTGCCAATCGGCGGTCAAACCATCTGGCGGGCCGGTTCACCTAGGGAGCCGGCCCCCTTGTCCTCTTGGGTAGAAGTCGGCGGGGTAGCTATGAATCCACCTAGCCTTCGGCGTGAAGCGTGGGTGGGTGGGTGGCTGCGTCGGCGTCTGATTGGGTGGCCGGTCCGATCGCTGCGTCCAGCCAGAGTGGCGCGAGGGGTTGCGGTCGGGGTGTCAGCGGAGGAGGCTGCTGCCTCCATCCCGGGGAGGGTTTGGGTGGATGCTAGGGGGCAGAGATGACATCGGATCCGGCCGGCTTCTATGGTGCAACGGCGCAGACGATTCCGGTGTTGTTGCTGGTGCTGGCTGTGGAAACGACGTTTCTCGCTCGTGCTGCCCATTCGGAGACCGTCAGACGGAGTCTTGAGGCGTGGGCGGCCGGCGGCCGGATCTTCATCCCTCTCCCCGACGGCGTCCTCGGCGTCAGCATCCTCAGCACGGTGTTGTCACCTCTGGTGGCGGCTGTCGTCAAGGTGCTGGCGAAGCCGATCGGGCGGATCGCCAATGCGGCGTTCGTGCTCGGTACGTTGACGCTTTCGCTGGCTACGGAGCTCCTGGCGTTTGTCGGGTTGGCTATCACCCCCGGCCCAACGTTCGTCACGTGGAGCGTGTGGATCACGCTGGCGACGATCTTTCTGCTGGTGCTCGAGACGCTCCTGGCGCTTGGGCGGGTCGCTGTCGTCGGTGCTTACCGGCAGTCGCAGACAGCACCATCAGAAGCTGACGAGGACCCTTCATCCAGTAACCGAGACCGGTTCTGATTGCCGCGTCGCCATCGACGAAGTCATTCCCCTGGGTGCGGGGTCCGCCGCGGTTCGGTGACGGGGCGGCAGAGCTGCAACCTTTGTGGTCTGGTCCGCATCAGTCTCGCTGGAGAATCTCCTACGAGAGGAACACCTCAGATGAGACTGCATCAGGTCACTGCGGCAGCTTCCGCGGTACTACTCGGCAGCCTTGCCCTGGCGCCAGTCGGCGCGGCGAACGCGAACAGCGTGGCGAGCACGGTGACCACGGCGAGCACAGTGACCGCGGCGAGCGTGGCTGCTTGCAAGATGGGCGTCGGATCGATCACGAGTGGCGGCGACATCGGCTACTCCGGCGTCATGGCCTCATCGCCGCCGACGGCGAACCAGGGAACCGGGCCGCACCTGTTCGTGCCGGGGATCGCGAAGGCGTCATCGACCTGGACGACGACACTCGAGGTCCCAGCCGGCAGTACGACGTACGGCTCCGTAGTACTGAATGAAACGCTCTACTCGGCGTACTACTCCGATGCCTCGGGTGTACCGCCGACCGGACTGTCGAAGATCGGTTCCGGCTGGACCTACTTCACCGCGACGGAGGTCTCCTTCTGGCAGAAGGTGCCCGGATCGACGGTGATCAGGAGCGCCCGGTACGGCCTGAAGGGCGGTAGTGGCGACCTCTATCGCTGGGTCGGCGGCGGTAAGGGTCAGGCCGCGCCCGGGTTCGCCGCGGTGAAGTCGATCGCACTGATCAGCGAGACCGCGGCGTACGACACTTTCCTGGCCAACACGAACGGCGGCGCGCTGTACACGATCCGGATCCCCCGGACCTCGCCGATGAAGCCGATCGTGACGAAGGTCCGCACGTCGACGTGGGGAGCCTTCGATGCGCTCGTCGCCGAGAAGTGCGGTACGCAGGGCACGCTGCTGACCGCGATCGACAGGGACACGGGGGCGGCGTACCTGTACGCCGTCGGCCACGCCAAGGGCGCATCGACGGTGATCAAGGGCCTCGGCAAGGTCCCCGGCACGTACAAGGACCCCGTCTACTACCTCAGCACCGCCGAAGGAGACCCGCCGCTGTTCGGCGAGTGATATCGGCGCAGGCGATCGCCGCGAAGGCCCGGACCAGCAGATCCGGGCCTTCCTGCCCTCTTGCGGACCTAAAATCACAGCATGGTTGAAGGTGTGGAGTTCCGGCAGCGGGTGATGCTCGGTGGGTTCGCCCAGGAGGTCTCGGTACGAGGCGCTGAGGCAACCAATCCGCTCTTGCTCATCCTCCACGGTGGTCCGGGGCTTGCCGAGATGCCCTTGTTCGCAACGTACAACTCCGAACTCGAAGACCACTTCCTGGTAGCGCACTGGGATCAGCGCGGCGCCGGCCGGTCGTACGATGCCGGCCTTCCGGCCGAGTCGATGACGTTGCGGCAGTTCGTCGCCGATGCGATCGAGTTGATCGATGTCCTGACCGAACACTTCGGGCAGGAGAAGGTCTACCTGCTCGGGCATTCGTGGGGGACCTTGTTCGGTGCGATGGTCGCGAGCGAGTACCCGGAGAAGGTGCATGCGTACATCGGAGCGGGGCAGCTCGTCGCCGGTCGTCGCGCCGCGCGGACGTCGTACGAGTTCACTGTGCGCAAGGCGATCGAGCAACACAACGACGAGGCGATCGCCGCCCTCCGGCAGATCGAGGAACGCCGGTCCGCGGGCGGGCTGACGTTCGCGGAGCTGACTGTCCAGCGCGGCTGGCTGAATCACTTCGGTGGCACGGTCAACGGCAGCAGGGACGCGTTGTTCGCGCGGATCGAACCGGAGTTGCAGAAGGAATACTTCGGTGAACTCCGGGATGTCGCCCAGGAGTTCTCCTTCGGGCACCTGATGCAAGAGACCCTCGCGACCGACCTGCAGCTCACTGCCCGCACCTTCGAGGTCCCGATCCACCTCTGCGTCGGCCGGTACGACCAGGTCACCCCCACCGAGCAGGCGGTCGAGTACTTCGAGGCGATCGAGGCGCCGTCCAAACAGCTGCACTGGTTCGAGAACTCGGCCCATTTCATGCCGTTCGAGGAAGCCGCGAAGTTCAACGCCCTGATGGCCGGCCTCGCGCTGGAGAATCGGAGTTCGTCATGATCGTCGATGCCTGGGCCCAGCATTCGACCACTCGGCATCTCAGCGATCCGATGCTCGACTCGTTGCGGCGGTGGACGCCGTCGATACCCACCGAGGAACAACCGGTCGCCACCACCGTCGAGGCGATGGACCAAGCCGGCGTCGACAAGGCTTTGATCAGTGCTTGGATCGCGCCTGGAAATCAGCTGATCTCCAATGACGAGGTGGCCGGCTTCGTCGAGCAGGCGCCGGACCGGCTGATCGGTGTCGGTTCCGTCGACCTCAAGAAGCCGATGGATGCCGTCCGCGAGATCCGGCGCTGCATCGACGAACTCGGGTTCAAGGCCATCCGCGTCCTCCCGTGGCTCTGGGAGGTGCCGCCGACCGATCGCCGGTTCTATCCCGTGTACGTCGCCTGCTGCGAGGCAGATGTCCCGTTCTGCACCCAGATCGGCCATACCGGCCCGCTGATGCCGTCCGAGGTCGGGCGGCCGATCTACCTCGACCAGGTCGCACTCGACTTCCCGGAGCTCAAGATCGTCGGCGGTCACATCGGCTATCCCTGGACGGACGAGGCGATCGCCGTCGCCACCAAGCACGAGAACGTCTACATCGACACCTCGGCCTACACCACGAAGCGCTACCCGCCGGCCTTGGTGGAATACCTTCGCGCCCACGGCCGCAGCAAGGTGTTATTCGGCACCAACTACCCGATGATCACCCCGGCCAAGGCGCTGCAGGATGTCGACGCCCTCCAACTCGACGACGAGGCGAAGGCCCTGTTCCTCGGTGGTAACGCGGAGCGGGTCTTCGCGTTGTCCTCCTGATAGTCGGCTAAGAAGTCGGGCGGCTCGGACATTTCCGGCCCGTCGGCTTCGTTGAGCCTGGCAAGATGGAACAAAGGAGTTGGTCATGAGTCTGATCGGAACCCTCGTCGGGTACGCGTTGTCCGCGTTCCTGCTGGTGTTGATTGCCCGCATGGTGCTGGATTGGGGCGGTCTGATGGCGAACGGCCCGGCCTGGGCGGTTCGTGCACGGACGCTGACCCATGCCTGGACCGAGCCCGTGCTCGAGCCGGTACGGCGTCGCGTGCGGCCCGTTCGCGCCGGCGGAATCTCGTTCGACCTGGCGTTCACCCTCGTCTTCGTGGCGGCCCTGATCGTGCGATCGGTCGCCTTCAGCCTGTAGCCCTTCCACCCTGCACGCCCTTCAGCCTGTAGCCGGAGCGTCTCACTGTGGTGTTTGTTCGTCACCTATCTCGAATCTCAGCGGTTAATAGTTCACCAATGCGTCTCTTGGGGATCACCAAGAGACGCATTGCTGTTCTCGGGGGAGCGGGAAAGTCCGGGGGTTGCGTTGATCGGAGCGCTCGGGGCTTAGGGGTGTGGAGCGTTGGGGCAACATGTGCTGCGCCTGCGTCGACCGTTGCAGTTGCGGCGAGCGCAGAGCGTGCGGCAGCCGAGGCAGAGCCGACATCCGGTACTGCGAAGTCTGCTGCTGCGAGGGCCCGTACTGCGTGGGCTGGTAGTGCGAAAGCCGGTACCGCGAAAGCCGGTACCGCGAAAGCCGGTACCGCGAAAGCCGGTACCGCGTGGGCTCGCCGTTGTTGGTGTGCTCGCGGCCGTCGGTGCGGGCGGGATCGCCACGGCCGGACCGGCCCAGGCGCATCCGTTCGGGGATCCGCAGACCGTCGTCATCGCGTCCGACCAGGCCCGCGCCGACGTCGTACGGGTGCACTGGAAGGTCGGCGGGCTTGATGATCTGACGCTGCTCGGCGTCGCACTCGGGGTACTTCCGCAGAGTCGGGTGATGCTCGACGGGGCGGCGTTCTTCGAGCCGGCGGATGCGGCGGCGATCGGGCCGTCGGCGAAGTTCACGGCTTATTTGCTGGCGCAGATCAAGGTGCGAACTAAGGGCCGGGACTGCGCGGGAGTCGTCGAGTCGGCAAAGGATCTCGCCAAGACCGGCGTCGAGGTCGCTTTCACCTGCCCTGAACCGGTGGTGAAGGCCGACGTGACGGTGCGAATGCTTACGGACCTCAACGCCGCCTACCGAACGCTCGCCACCGGCCCGAACGGTGACCGCACGGTCTACTCAACAGACAAAGACACCTACGACTGGGTCATCAGCGGCGCAGCGGCAGCACGCCAGGGCGGCCGCGATACAGCGGCAACAGGTCAAACTCAGAACCATGCGGGCCGCAGTGCCGCCGGGCAACTCTCGGCGGTGGCTGGGGTAGTAGCAGTCCTCGCGGCAGTAGCCCTCATCGCAGTGCGCGGACTGCGCGGACTGCGCGGACTGCGCGGAGTGCGCCGAGCTCGCCGACGGCGGGTTGTCGCGTGATCGCCCTCGCGCTTTCCGACCAGTTGCAGAATTTCGTCAACTCGCCAGGTGTGCCACCGGTCGCCTTTGGGCTCGCATTCCTCGCCGGAGCAGGGCATGCGGTGATGCCGGGCCATGGCAAGAGCCTCGCGGCGGCCTACCTCGTCGGCTCCCAGGGCAAGATCAAAGACGCGGCTTGGCTGGGTGGATCAGTCGCGGTGATGCACACGGTCTCCGTACTGGTCATCGCGCTGGCCTGGACCTTCCTCTCGCTGGCCGATGTCATCGAGATGCAGCAACTGACAACTGCCCTCCAGCTGATCGCCGGCCTCCTGGTAGCAGCCACCGGCCTCTACCTAGCCCGCAGACACCTCCGCACCGCCAACAACCACGGCCACGGGGACGCGCACGGCCACGCCCATGAGCACGGGCACGGGCACGGGCACGGGCATGGCCATGGCCACGGTCACACCCACGGGCACGGTCACGGGCCTGGCCACGGCGAAGCCAAGCGCCCAGGCCTTCTGATGCTAGGCATCTCCGGCGGCCTGACCCCTTCCCCAGCAGCGTTCCTCGTCCTGGTAGCAGGCCTCTTCATCGGCCGCGCCGGCTTCGCCCTACTCCTGGTGATGACCTTCGGCATAGGCATGGCAGTGGTCCTCTTCGGCGTAGGCCTGCTGGCCATTGCCGGCAGCAACGTAGTCGTCCGAGGCGCCCAAACCCAGTCCGTACTGCGCCTGGCAACCCGCGTCGCCCCAGTACTCGCCGCCTGCGGACTCACGCTCGCCGGCATCGCCATGACCGCCCTAGCCGCCCTACACCTCACCGCCGCCCTCTGACACCGCCCTGCCCCGAAACCGCTCTGCCTCGAAACCGCTCTGCCCCGAAACCGCTGTTCTCTGAAGGAGACATCGAACCGATGACACACCGACTGCGTGCAGGACGGCGAACGCGCGTCCTCTGGGCACTAGCGGCGGCAGCGCTGATCGCGAGCTCCGGTGCCGCGATCGTCCCGTCCACTGCCGGCGCCGAGGACGCACCGCCGAACGCCAACGCCCCGACGCTCAACCTGCGCACCGGCCAGACGCTGGAAGGCACGGTCAAGCTCGTCGCCGAGCCCGCCACCGAGAACGACTCGGTCGAAACCCTCAGCATCGACGGCACCGCCATCGGCGCCGACAAGACCGCCGGCACAGCGCACTTCAGCTTCGACATGGGCGGTAACGGCACCGAGGCTCGGTACCACAACTACGTCACCGTCAACGGCCACACCGCAGACGCCGATCGCATCTACTTCCCGGACATCCCCGGCGGCCGCGCCGGCGCCCTCGACCTCCCCGGTGACTGGCTCAAGACCGGCGTCAACACGGTCACCGTCCACGCCGGAGCAAACTGGGTCGACACCACCAACACAGCAGCGGTCGGTTACGAAGTACTGCCGAACGGCGAAGGCGCCCGCTGCCCGAACTACGACGATTTCCCGTTGACGAGCCTCAGCCTGAGCCTGCTCGGCGTGGTCATCGACGGTGAGCAGAACGCCTTCAGCTACAGCTTCGGCGACGGCACCTGCGGCAGCTCGAAGCACGCCCTCACCCAGGACCTCACCTTCGTCCTCTCCGGCGAGCCGGGCAGCACCGCGGGCCTGAGCAAGGATCTCGACACGACAAAACTTGCCAACGGCACCCATACGATCGTTGCCGCCAGCAAGTCGGGGAAGTCCCAGAGCGTCACGGTCGAGGTCAACAACGCGCCGCCCGGGGCCGCGAAGGTGACTCCGGCTGACGGCTCGCTCCTCAAGGGAAAACAGTCAGTGATCGCCGCCACCGCGAGCAGCGGCCTGGACAAGGTCGAGTCGCTCGCGATCGACGACCAGCCCGCCCAGAACGCCGAGACACTCGCCAGCGGCACCGCGACCATCGGCTTCACCGTCGAGGCCGGCAACTCGGCCGAAGCGAAGTACCACAACTATTTGCTTGTCAACGGCAACCGTGTCGACCTCGGTGGCGACTACGGCGTCGGTGACGCGGAGGCGGTGAGCCTCAAGCTCCCGCAGCGATTCCTCCACGAGGGCGACAATACGGTCCAGGTCAGGACCGGCGACTACAACGGTACGGCGAGTGGCGCGACCTGCGCGAACCACGACGACTTCAAGCTCACCCGTACCTCCGCAGCGCTCGCGTTGAGCACGACAGGTACGGTCACCGCCGGTACGACGTATCTGGTGACAACCACCGGCTCGACGGTCACGAAGACCCCGACGACGGCCGCCTCCCTCGTCCTCGGTGACGGCACCTGCGGTCCGAACAACGAGGCCGAGTTCCACTTCGCCATCGCGGATGCCCCGACGACCCGCACGATCGAGACTCTGGGGAGCGGCGGCGACGCCCACCTCAAGCTGTTCATCGGCGGCAACGGCTCCGACAACGGCTACGACAATGTCGTGCTGATCAACGGCATCCCGCTGAAGCTCGGTATCTGGGAGAAGGAGGTCGCCGACCTCTCCTTCCCGAACGAGTGGCTCGTCCCAGGCGTGAACGTGCTCGAGTTCGTCGCCGGTAACGACCGCGGCAGCGCCACCGCGGGCGGCTGCGACAACTACGACGACTTCACGCTCAAGAACCTCGAGCTCAGTCCGGCCGGCGCGAAGGCGACCCAGCTGACGAAGCAGATCGCCGGTACCACCGTCACGATCGGTTCTGCGAGCTACCCGCCAGGCACCCCGGTGACCGTCTACATCGGCGACGGCACCTGCGGCAGCACCTACAACTCCGTGCTGGACAAGACGATCCTGTTCGACGTCACGGCCACCGACGGCACGCCCGCCCCAGCGCTGGGCAGGCGTGCGGACGTCGACACCAAGACGCTCGCGGACGGCGCGCACACGATCGAGGCCGTCGTCGGTGACAAGACCTCGACCCGCCGGTTCACCGTCGACAACACGGCACCGGAGATCGACAGCAGCGTCCCGGCCGAGGGGCAGAAGCTGACCTCGACCGTCGCGCTCACCGTCAAGATCAAGGACGCCTCGGCCGTCGCCGGTACGCCGGTCATCACCCTCGACGGCAAGGCGGTCAAGCAAGGCGACCAGATCGGCCACGGTCTGCCTGCCGGCGCTCACACGATCGCGGTCATCGCAAGCGACACACTCGGCAACACGGCGACCCGCCAGGTGCACTTCACCAGCGCGAGTATCCCGGACGTACCGACTGAGCTGAAGGCGACCGTCACGGGCAGGAACGCTCCTTCGGCCACTCTCGCGGCCAAGATCCCCGGCGAGGGCGGTGTACCGCTCAAGGCCACCTTCACCAAGGCGGACGTGGTGATCCCGTCCAGCGGGTATCAGGGCATCGCGAGCGCAGTACCGACCACGCTCGACCTCACGCATGACGGCTCGGTCGCTGTCGACTCGTTGCGCCCGCTCGACGGCAAGACGATCGACACCCAGTCCGCGCGCGACGTGGTCTTCCAGCGGTACGACCTGAACCTCGGTAGTACCGCCGAGACCCCGACGCTACGGTGGGAAGGCAGCATCGACCCGGCGCGCGTCGCTGCGTTGAGGGCTTGGAATAAGGCTGAGCAAAAGTGGGTGGCGCTCACCAGTGCCCGCGGCCAGGCCGGTCATTCCACGGTGCTGACGGCGCAACTCGACAACCAGTACCGCGACGGCGACTTAGTTCACGTCTTGATCACTGGCGAAGACCCGTTTGCCGACGACCTGTCGCCACGGGACGCTTCGGCGCAGAACGACAAGGACCACTTCGAGGACCCGGACACCTACGACTTCTCGATCGCACACTTCACCGATACGCAGTACCTGACCGAAGGTGCCGCCGGTGGCACGTACGACGACTGGGACGGCACCAGCGAGCCCTCCGATGTCGAGACCGCCGAGGAGCAGGCGATCTGGGCGGCGGCGTACCGCAACGAGATGCAGTGGATCGCCGACAACTCGGCCGGCCGCAAGATCGCGTACGCCGCGCACACCGGTGACATCATCGAGAACGACTACTACGACCCGCTGGCCAAGAACCCGGACGGCTCGCTGCAGCGTCCCGGGCTGAACGCCGAGGTCGACAAGGAACTCGCGGTCGCGTCGAGCTACCAGAAGATCTTGGACGACAAGGGCCTGGTCAACCAGGTCATCGCCGGCAACCACGACAACCAGCTGGGCGCCGAGACCGGACCCGAGTCGCGGTTCAGCAAGATGTTCAGCGCCGACCGGTACAACGCGCTGGCCAAGACCTGGCCGGCCGGCACCGAGTACCACGCGTGGGACGAGAAGACGAACCCCGACGGCAGCGTCACGCCGGGCAGGGACAACCAGAACAACTACGTCCTGTACGCCGCAGGAGGGCTCGACTTCGTCGCCGTCGGCCTCTCGTACGGCGTGACGCCCGACGAGGCCAAGTGGGCCGACTCGATCTTCAAGCGCTACAAGGACCGCAACGGAATCCTGCTGTCCCACGACTACCTCAAGCCGTCGGCCAATCCCGACGGTCGCGGCGCCGACTTCTCCGCACCGGACGGCTCGCCGATCTACAAGCAGGTTGTCGAGAGCAACCCGAACGTCTTCCTGGTGCTGGCCGGTCACGAACACGGCGTCGGTACCAACTTGAAGACCAAGGTCGGCGTGACCGTTGCGCACGACGTCGTCGAGCTGCTCGCGGACTACCAGTTCTACACGGTCCCGGCCGGTGAGCTGTGGCCGAAGCTGGTCGATGCCCAAGGCAACATCGACGTCAACGGCGACGGCAAGCCCGACCACAAGGCGACCGATCGGCTGCAGTTCGGCGCGAGCTTCCTGCGGCTGTTGCAGTTCGACGTCAAGCGGGCCGAGCTGCACATCGACACGTACTCGCCGTTCCTCGGCAACTTCGGGGCGACCGAGTACGACGTACGCCAGGACGGCAGCCAGACCAAGCCGCGCTACAACGGCGCCGAGGACAACCTGACGATCCCGGTCGACCTGACCACGCGCAAGACGTCCTTCTCGACCGACTCGCTCGCGGCGTACGTCCCAGCCGGGGCGATCGGATCGGACGATGTGGCGGCCAACGGCACGGCCACGACGACCTGGACCGGCCTCGCGCCGGCGACGTCGTACGGGTGGATCGTGTCGGCGGTCAGTGCGGATGCCGGTACTGCGGTCGCGCAGCCGGCCGTGTTCCGTACTGCCAAGGGCGAGGCGACCGTCACGGCGACGTCTGCGGCGGTGGACTGGGGTACTGCGGCCAACGTAACCGTCAAGGTGAGTGCCGACGGCCTACCGGTGACGGGCATGCTCGAGCTGCGTGAAGGCGACAAGGCCCGAGGCTCTGCGGCACTCACGGGTGGCAGCGCGACGCTCCCGCTCCCAGTAGGACTCTCGGCCGGCACCCACACGCTGACTGCCTCGTACTCCGGTAGCGACTCGCTCGACGCAGCGACCGGCGCTGTCACGGTGACGGTGAATCTGGCGCCGGCCTGGAGTTCCACGGCTTCGTACAAGGCTGGAACCAAGGTTAGTTACAACGGAAAGACTTACCTGGCCTCCTGGGCGAGCAAGAACCAGAAGCCAGGCGAGCCGTATGGCGCCTGGGAAGAATTGGCGATGGCTGAGGACGGTACGACCATCTGGACCGCCTCCCGGGTCTTCCGGACCGGCGACAGGGTGTTGTACCAAGACCACTTGTACGAGGCCAAGTGGTTCAGCAACAACCAGCCGCCGACCACTGCCCCGAACGGTCCTTGGAAGCTGATCAGCTGACCGCGGCTTGACCCTGACGCGACGTGAGGGTCGGTACTGGTCCTATGAACGATTTCATGGGACCAGTACCGATGCCGGCCCTCGATGCGGTGGCCCCTGAGGTCTATCGCGGCTTCTACGGCATGCCGATGTTCACGCTCCTGCCGACGCGTGACCTGGAGGCGTCGAAGGATTTCTGGATCCGCGGGCTCGGCTTCATCGACCTGTTCTCAGCACCCGGGCAGGTGACCCACCTGCGGCGATGGGCTTTCCAGGATGTGCTCCTGCTCCCCGTCGAGCAGGTAGCCGAGCAGCCGTCGATGAGTATCAGCTTCTCCTGCGTACCCAGCCAGATCGACGAAATCCGTGCCCGGTGTGAGGAGCTCGTGCCGGGGAGTGCGGCGGAGCCGGAAATCAAGCCATGGAACTCGCTCGAGCTGACCGTGCACACACCCGAGAACACGCGAGTGGTGATGACGGCGGCCCGTCCGATCGACCCGGACAGCGCCGTGGCAGCCAACTTGCGGGCCATGGGCATCGAAGTACCGGCTGGTGGGTAAGACTGGGCTGGTGACCGAGGACCTGACCGTCGGACGAACAGCCGAGCTGGTGGGCGTCAGCGTGCGGACGCTGCACCACTGGGACGCGATCGGGCTCGTGCGCCCGAGCGGGCGCAGCTGGTCCGGCTACCGCCTGTACTCCGGTGACGAATTCGCCCGCATCCACCAGGTGCTCGTCTACCGCGAACTCGGCTTCCCGCTCGCCGCGATCGGCAAGCTCCTCGACGACCCCGAGGTGAACGCTCGCCGCCACCTCCGCCGCCAGCGGTCCGAGCTGGTCGACCGCATCGCCCACCTGCAGACGATGGTCTCATCGGTCGATCGGATGCTGGAAGCAACAACCTCCGGCATCCAGCTGACCCCGGCGGAGCAGGTCGAGATCTTCGGCACCGACTGGCGACCTGAGTTGGTCGACGAGGCCGAGGATCGTTGGAGCGACACCCCGCAATGGGCCCAGTACTCCGAACGAGCCGCTGCCCTGACTCCCGAAGACTGGAAAGAGGTCGCGGCGACGACCAAAGCATTGGAATCCGATCTCGCCGACGCAGTACGAGCCGGCGTCGCTCCCGGCTCGCCCGAAGCCAATGCGCTGGCCGAACGCCACCGCACGCTGCTCTCGACCTACTTCGACTGCACCCACTCCATGCACGCCTGCATCGGCCGTGGCTTTGTCGAAGATCCCCGCTACGCCGAGTACTACGAACCGATGGCCGTCGGCCTGACGACCTGGTTTCGGGACACCATCTACGCCAACGCGCAGGCCCACGGCATCGATCCTGCCTCAGCAACCTGGCAGTGACCTCACCAGTCGCGCCTGCAGTCCGAGGTGGTCGGAGACGTAGGTGCCGAGCGACGGCAGCTTGTCAGGGAAGAGCACCTCGGCGGTCTCGGCCGTCAGCCCTTTGACCAAGATGAATTCGATGCATTGTGATCGCGTCCCGGCCGGCAGATAGGCCGCCTGGAAGGTCGGCGGGCACTCGCCGCCGAACGCGTCGGCCAGCCCCGTCGTTGCGAGGAAGCCTTGAATTAAGGGCTGATGCCGCGGGAGGTTGAAGTCGCCCGTCACGACGCAGGGACCCGCTACGAGCTGCGCGAGTGCCGTCAGCTGCGCGCGATGGATCGGATGGAACCTGTTCTCCGCCGACCAGGTGCCGTCGGTGTTGGCGAGCAGATGTGCGTTCACGACGGACAGCCCGGCGATCCGCGTCACCAACGCGCCCTTCAAGAACCCCCGCCAGCGCAACGACAACTCGGTACCCCGTGGCGCCGCCAATCGCTGGTACCGACTGGACTCCACCGGCAGTCGCGTGAACGTCACCAGTCCGCCCGCAGGCCCGAGCATCGAGGCTTGGTACACGGCCTGAAACGACGGCAGCCCCGTTGCGAGTCGACGGAGGTGGTAGTAGCTCAGTACTTCCTGGAAGTTGACGACCTGCGCCGACGAGGCCTCGAAGGCGGCGCCGATCGCGGCGTACCTGGCCTTCAGCCGAGAGCCCCGGATCGGCATTCCTCTCGTGTTGAGAGAAGCGACGTCAACTGGTCCGTAGTGCCCCTCGGGTGCTGGTCGCATTCGTCGATCCTGATTCATTTTCCTGATCACGGCGACCCCTTGCATGCACCGTCAGCCGGGGGTTGGATGAGCGCCTCGCCGGGTACCTGCACTCCACCCCTTCTGCTTTCCTTCCTTACCTTCCCGCCCGGAATCTCGACAGGAGAATCATCATGTTCGCCATCATCGCCGCAGTGATCTTCGGACTGGCACTCATCCTCGATTGGGCCAACGCGACCGTCAGCGACGCCTTCACCCCGCAGACCCTTCTGATGGCAGGGCTGCTCTGCATCGCCCTGCACCTCGCAGGCATCGGCGCCTCCGCCAAGTGGGGTCGCCGCCGCTGACGTTCGCCGCCCTACTTGACTTGAGCGATGTCCTTGTCGATCTGCTCGTCCGCCTTCTTCAGTGCGGCGGGCAGGTCGGTGAGGCGGCCGGACTCGTAGCGGTACCCGACGTCTTGCAGGGTGAGCATGTACGCGTCGCCGTTCGGAGTGGACGGGGGACTGATGCTGTCCTTGTTCTGCGCGATCTCGGTGAAGACCGCCATCAACGGATCCTTGGTCAGCTTCGGCGACTTCAGTGCCTCCAGCGTCGACGGCACGTTGTGGATCGCGTTCGCGAAGCTCACCACGGCGTCCGTGTCGGTGGTCATGAACTTGACCAGCTCCCAGGCCGCGTTCTGCTTCTCGCTGGTGCTGGCGATCCCGATGATCGTGCCCGAGAGTCCGCCGCGGCCGTAGCTGGCGGCTTGGTCGTCCGGCACCGGGAGCGGCGCCACCCCGAGCTCGAACTTGATCCCGGCCTCCTTGGCCATTCCCGCCCGCCACTCACCGTCGATGGTCATCGCGACCTGCCCGGTGTGCAGCGGGTTCTTCGCGCCGTACTGGTCGCCGAAGGTAGTCCGGTACTTCTCCAGCTTGGCGTAGCCGCCGAGCTCGTCGACGAGTCGCTTCTGGGTGGTGAAGAGCTGGGTGACCTTCGGGTCGCGGGACGCGTTCGCCTTGCCCTGCTCGTCGAAGTACTTCAGCCCCCACTGGTAGCCGTACAGCAGCAGGGTGGAGGTGTAGCCGTGATAGTTCGGCATGAAGCCGAGCTGCGAGTAGCCGTCCGCGGTGGGCTTGGTCAGCTTCTTCGCGTCCGCCTCGAACTCCGAGAACGTCTTCGGCGGCGAGGTGATCCCGGCGGCCTTGAAGGCGTCCTTGTTGTAGTGCAGGCCGTAGGTGTCGGCCAGCAGCGGCAGTGTGCAGCGCTTGCCCTGGTACTGGGTGTATCCCTGCACGGCCTTCGGAAAGGTCTTGTCCAGGTCCACGCCCGACTTGTCCAGGAAGGGCTCCAGATCCGCGAGCACGTTGGACTTGCAGAAGGCGCCGACGTTGGCGGAGCTGAACGACGACACCACGTCCGGGGCGTTCGGCCCGCCGGCCCGCAGCGCCTGCTTGATCTTGTCGTCGTTGATGTTGCCGACGGCCTTGACGTGGATGTTCGGATGCGCCGCTTCGAAGGCCTTGATGTTCGCGTCGATCGCGGCCACCTCGCTGGGCGCGCTCCAGCCGTACCAGAAGGTGATCGTGGTGTCCTTGGCGGCGTCGTCATTCGCCTTGGGACCACTCGACGTACCGGTGCAGGCGGTCGCCAGCAGGGCGATCACAGCGGCTGCACCGAGGGCTTTCACGGGCTGGATTCGAGGCATCGCACAGCTCCTGATCCGAACTGTTAGGAAAGTTACCTGATATTCCGACGGACGGTAACGTTCCTCGCGGAGGGCTGTCAATTGCCGTCCGCAACGATCCGGTATCTGGCGGTCACGCCGGAGGCCGGACCACCAGCGCTGTCTGCAGCCGCCGCAGGCCGTCGAGGTGATCCGCCGTCCACAACATCCGTACTGCGGTCGCGGTCCAGCGCCCGTCCTTGCCGGTCAGGTCCTGCCGTACCGCGTTGACCAGCCGCTCGTTGGCGTCGCTGTCACGCTCGATCGGGGGCGGGACCTCACCGGCACCGGCCAACGCCACCGCGGTCCGCTGGTACCAGTCCACGATCGACGCGGTCGCGTCCACGAGCTCCGCCCGGGCAGCAGTCCGATTGCCGGTGGGGGAGCCGCCGCGCCGCCACAGCTCGAGGATCGCGTCGGCGGTGATGCGCAGTACTGCGACCCCTGTCACCAGGGTCGCCACATCGGCCAGGGGGAGGCGCTTGCTGCCGCGCTCTGCCAGGAAGGTCCTGAACGCGTCATCGAGCCGCCGTGCAGCTGCTGCGGCGACCCGACTTTCCTCATCCGGTACTGCGACGTTCGCCGCTCGCTCGTCGCAGCGGGTCACGGCATAGTTTATCGCCTGGCGCAGGTAGTGGGCGCTGTCGGAGTAGGCCTCGGCAAGCGCCTGTTGCAAGGCGGAACTCGCACCACGCGGCCAGAGGAGCAGCCCGACGAGGAGGCTCACCGCTGAGCCGATGGCGACGTCCTCGATCCGGATGAGCCCGATCTCCCACCCTGCCGGCGAGATGATGTCGAAGAGGATCAGCAGGACGCCGGTGAAGGCTGCTTGCCCGGCAGCGAAGGAGAACGCTGCAGGCGCTAGGCCGGCGAGTAGTACTGCTATTGGCAGCAGGAACCAGGCGACGGTGGTGTTGGACCCGATGGCCAGTACGACGGCGCCGCCGATGATGATGCCGGCCACGGTCCCGGCGAGCCCGCGGAGCGCGTTCTGCCCGGTGCTCAACGCGTTGGACCGTAGTACTGCGAGTGTGCCGAAGACGACCCAGAACGAGTGCTGTACGCCGGTGAGGTCTGCCACCAGGACGGCAAGGGCGAGACCTATTGCTCCGCGGATGCTGTTGTGGAGCCAGACCGAGTGCCGCTCGACGTGTGCGCCTGCACGCTCGCGTACCGACGACAGTGGCGAGGCGACTCCGGCGGGGCGGCGTCCGAGGAGGTGATCCCACCAGCTGCGGCCGCGGGCTGCTACTGCCAGCTCGATGTTCTCGGCGATCGCGGCGACGGCGAAGCTCATCTCCTGCGCTCTGAAGGTTGGTTCAAGGGAACTGACGAAGGCTTTGATCACGCTGTCGTCGGAAGACGGTGACGGCGGCAGAGCAGTGACTGCTTGCTCCAGCGCGAGGCGCGCGTCTCGGAGCCGCTCGACTTGCTCGGCGAACCCGCTGAGGTTGGCGTCGTCGGAGTCGAGCAGGTCGGCTGCCCGGTCGAGGAGTTCGGCGGCTGCTGAGTAGACGTCGATCAGATACGGCGCGGCAGGCCCGGGGTGGGGCAGCCGCGGGTGAGGTTCCAGGACCGAGTTGAGCCAGATGACTTCGTCCACGACTCGAACCAAGGTCCTTGCCGAAGTCGAGAGGCCGGTGGGGCGGTACGGAGTGCCGAAGAAGGATTTGCGGAGTTCGGCCACTGCTGCGGAGGCTTCGCCGGCCTGGTAGATCAAGGCGGCGGTCAGCTCGGTGTCGGGAGGGTTGCGGAGGCAGTCGAGGCCGGCCTGGAGGCGCCTCGCGAGCAAGGTGCAGGCGTGGGCTGTCGGTCCGCGGAGTGGTTCGCGGGTGGGGGCAGGCCAGAGGAAGGTGATGGCGACGAGCGAGGCGCCGCCGGCCAGCAACCAGCCGAGCAAGCGATCCGGCAGCGTCGCCATCCCGCCGGGCAAGCTGACCGGGAGGATGAAGCTGGCTAGCAACGCCGTCGTCGCACTGGCCAGCACCGAGCTGATGACTCCGACGAACAAGATGACAAAGGCAACAACCAGAGTTGCCGCAGCGGCCGCCCATTCGGAGCCCGAGGCAACGGTACCGATCGAGATCAGTACCAGCCCGGTGACGATCAAACTGACCTGAGCCTGCAGGCGCTCGAGCCTCGTCCCGCTGAAGTCGACGAAGAGCACCGTCGACATCGACCCGAACGAAGCAAAGATCGCAATCACCGGATTGTCGAGCACCAGATACGCGAACGCGAACGCAAGCGGCATCACCACCGCGGCCCGCCCCGCCCGCCGAGTAGCGGACAACCCCGCATCCCTACCCCGAAGCCACTCCAAAACTCTCACCGAGGAACCCACAGTTCCGCCACGCCCCGACCATACGCCGCCCCACCACCCCCAGCCAGCAACAAAACCCCCGACCCGCCGCCCCTGCCGACGATCCGTGTTGCTGCCTCTGCCCACCGCTGCTGCCGACCCACCGCCCGCTCTCTGCCCTTCCCACCGCTTTGCAGACCCACCGCCGACCGCCCTGCCCACCGGCCCTGGCGCCTGTCAGGAGTGTTGTCGGGG
The DNA here is from genome assembly GCF_010548305.1 of Streptomyces sp. SID13031. Lineage (GTDB taxonomy): Bacteria > Actinomycetota > Actinomycetes > Propionibacteriales > Kribbellaceae > Kribbella. The sequence continues at coordinate 314,887 of NZ_JAAGLV010000009.1, read as the reverse complement.
TTAGGAATGGAGGACTTCGAGGAAGGCTCGGGCTGCTGGTGATGGGGTGAGGCCGCTGATGACGGCTGTGTAGACCTGCCGGGGAGGTATGTCGTCGGGATGGACTCGAACCAGCTTGATGTCCGGCCGGACCGCCTCGGCTGCCAGGGACGGGACGAGGGTGATTCCGAGGCCTGCGGCAACAAAACCCTGTTTGGCCATCCAGTCCCGGGCGACGAACCCGATCCGCGGCTGGAACCCGGTTCGCAGACAGGCGCCGATCAGCGTGTCCTGCGGCTGGGAACTCCCCGCGATCCAGTCCTCGTCCTGCAGATCAGCCAGCCGCACCTGCCGCTTGCGCGCCAAGCGATGCTCCGGTGGTAACGCGACGTACATGAAGTCGTCCCGGATCTTGCGAAGGTCGAAGCCGTCAAGGTGCTGCACGGCCGGATAGCTGACCACCGCTACGTCTGCCTCGCCGGCGCCGAGCAATTCGAGCAGCCCTTGCGTGAATCCCTCGCGCAAGGTGACCTGTACGTCCGGGTAGCGCCGGTTGAAGGTGGCGATGGCTAGCGGGATCAATGCCGCGTCGGCCGTGGCGAAGGCGCCGACGCGGAGCCGGCCGGTGGCGAGTTCGCGCAGGTCGGTGAGCTCCTGGCGAGCTGCGTCCAGGCGGTCGAGTACCGCCTGGGCATGGACGAGGAGGCGACGGCCGGGTTCGGTCAGCCGTACGCCACGGGGGAGGCGGTCGAACAGCGCAGTACCGGCTTCGTCTTCCAGGGTTGAGATCTGCCGGGAGACGGCGGACTGGGTGTAGCCGAGGACCGGGGCCGCGGCGGTGAACGAACCGCGGGCGGCGACTGCGACGAAGACGCGCAGAAGTGGTGTGGAGAAGTCATGCGGGATCGGCATGGGTTCCATGCTAGACATTCGCTACTCACATCGCTCATCCGTGACTAGCGTGAAGGCATGGACAAGAACACGAAGATCGCCTTCCTCGGCCTCGGCTCCATGGGCGCACCGATGGCCCGCCGCGTCCAGGCAGCCGGCTACCCGCTGACCGTCTGGAACCGCTCACCCGCCCGCGCCGCCGCCTTCGCCGAAGCTGGAGCCGTGGTGACGGTGGCGGACTCGCCGGCCGACGCAGTACGGGAAGCAGACGTGGTGATCACGATGCTCGCGGATCCGGCGGCGGTTCGTGACGTGGTGGGCGAGTTCGCGCCTTCAATCAAGCCGGGAACTATCCTGATCGACGCCTCCACCGTCGGCCCCGCCGTCGTCCGCGAGTTGGCCGAGCTGCTACCAGACGGCGTCACCCTGATCGACGCACCCGTGATGGGTAGCGTCGACCGCGCGGCCAGCGGCGAACTCCTCCTGATGGTCGGCGGCGACGCAGACCCGGTACTTCCACTGCTCGAACTCTTCGGCACGGTCAATCGCACCGGAGCCGTCGGTACCGGTGCCGCCCTGAAACTGGTCCTCATCAACGCCGTGGTGAACGGAGTAGCCCTGGTCGGCGAAGCGATGGCACTGGCCGACGCCCTCGGCCTACCCGAAGCCCAAGTCAAAGCCGCACTGGCAACCTCACCCCTAGCCGGCCTGGCCGGCCGAGCATTTGCCGAAGGCTCCTATTTCCCGGTCCGCCTCGCAGCCAAGGACGTAGCCCTGGCCACCGCGGCAGCCGACCTCCCGATCGCGCGCGCAGTACACGCCCGCCTGACCGCCTACCCCGCCGTCACCAACGAAGACCTCGCTCAGATCATCAAGCCCTTCAGGTCTTCCACACCCTCCACCCGTACCGCGCCCTCACCCACCTGAGGCGGAACCCCTTGACCTCAAGTTACCTTGAACTAGCAATCTGGTCGCCATGGACATCACCGGTCAGATCCCGAGCCCAGCCGACGTCGACGCGATCATCACCCTGGTGGCAACCGTAGAAGAAGCTCAGGGCAAGGAAGACGCCGACGCGTTCCTCGCGCTCATCCGTGACGATGCGGTGTGGGTGACGGGCCACGGCAAGCGCCTCTACGGACGCGACACCATCGCCGAGTTCACCCGCCGTGTACTACCCGGCGCGACGAAGGACTCGTACTCGACCTACAGCCCCGACCACCTGCTCTTCCTCCGGCCCGACATCGCCGTCGTCAACGTCAACCAGAAGTACGCCCTCCGCCCCGGCGCGACCACCGAGCTCTCCGTCGAGACCGGCAGCCCCGTCTACTTCCTGGCCAAGAACGACGGCGCATGGCGCATCGCAGCAGCGCAGAACACCGTCGTAGTACCGGAGCCCTGATCGCGCTAGGTAACGAAACAGGGACGACTGGCTAGTAATAAGCCATGAACCATCGCGGAGAGTGATGGCGCACTGGTAGGCATGGGCTCGCTCGGACCGTAAGCGCCCGCGCATCGATGATCCGTCCCCGGGGGGAACCGAGGGCGGATGGGGGAAAACCATGAACCGAACCACCGCTGCGCTCAAAGCCTGCACCGCGCTAGCCGTCACGGCGCTGCTGGCTACCGGCTGCGGCGCCACACCGACCGCGCAAAAGGCGTCCTCGCAGGCAACAGTCACCACCACGGTGACCACCAAGCCAACTGCCACCACCTCACAACCAGCCGGCCTGGCATCGATCCCACCCAAGAAGCCGGCCACCAAAGCACCCGCAGTACCAGCCACCGTCGCACCAGTCACCAAGCTCCCGATCAAGAAGCCAACCAAGAAGCCATCCATCCACCTGACAACAAAGCCCAAGCCAAAGCCCACAACGCCGAGGCCCACCAAACCCAAACCCACCAAAACCGCCGAGGACACGTACTACGCCAACTGCACCGAGGTCCGAGCCGCCGGCGCCGCCCCCATCCACCGCGGCGACCCCGGCTACTCCTCCAAACTAGACCGAGACAACGACGGCATCGCCTGCGAAAACTGATGCTTAGCAGGTCTCGGCCCAAGAGCCGCACAGGAGCTTCGGTGGCGCGATGAGTCATCGTGAACGGATCGTGCTGGCCATCCGAGCCAGCAGCCGGCCGTTGGATGACGACGAGTTGGCCCAGGCGACGGGGATCATGCCGCGACAGATCGTGAACCAGATCTGCCGCGATCTGGCGGCATCCGGCCTGATCACCCGCTCTCCGGGCAGACTTGGCAAGATCGTGAACGCGATCGAACCCGCCACAGAGGATGACGAGCCGGTGGTCGTCGATCCGGCGACACAGCCCGCCGGCAGTTCGTTCGAGCAGCGCTCAGCAGAGGGGGCGATGCTCGAGGCCTTGGGGCGCAGATTGGGTGTTGCTCTTCGGCCGACCAGGATCGTTCATCCCAGCGGCGCGAAGGTCGAGATCGACGGCGCCGATCCGGAGCAGACGGTGCTGGCCGAGTGTTGGGCTCACCAGGGCTCGGCAAAGGTTGCCCAGAAGTACAAGCTGGTGAACGATGCGGTCAAGCTGCACTGGATCGCACAGGTGCTGCCGCCGATTGCCCGCCGCCTTGTTCTCTGCGTGAGCGACGAGGCTGCGGTCAGACATTTGAGAGGCAGGTCCTGGCAAGGCCAGGCCATCACCGGCCTCGGCGTGAGCCTCGAAGTCGTATCGCTGCCGGACCACGTGGTGGCGGCGATCCTCGAGGCTCAGAAGCGGCAGTACCGGTGATTCGCGTCAGCGGTTGACGGCTAGTTCGCCTAGTTCGGACCAGGTGGATTGGTCGAGTTTGAAGTTGATGATTCGGGGGGTTTCCACCAGGTGGGGTGGGAGGGTGGATTGGGCTGCTTTGAAGTGGTCGGAGTTTACGTGGGCGCCGGCTGCGGCGTCGTCGGCGAAGGATTCGATCAGGACGTATTCGGTGGGGTCGTCGACGCTGCGGGACCAGTCGAACCAGAGGCAGCCGGGCTCGGCGCGGGTGGCGGCGGTGAAGTCGGCGGTGATGGCCGGCCAGCTGTCGGCGTCTTCGGGCTGGACCTTGAACTTGGCGGTGATGAAGATCATCGGGGGCTCCCTGGAGCTGAGGGACAGGTCAGGGTCGATGTTATCGACGGTTGGCGGCGTGGTTGTGTCAATTCGAGACAGCTGTGCTCAGCGCAGGGTGAAGCCGGTACCGAGGGGGTCGCGGGGGTCCAGGGTGAAGGTGGAGGTTCCGGTTCGGTAGGCGTTGCCTTGGACCTCGGTGATCACCCCGGCATCGGGACCGGCCCCGGCATCGGGACCGGCCCCGGCATCGGGACCGGCCCCGGCATCGGGACCGGCCCCGGCATCGGGACCGGCATCGGCGGCAGGTCCGGGGTCGGTGAGTACTCGGCCGAGGAACGTGGTGCCGACGATGGAGTCGTGGCGTAGTACTTCGCTGGGGGCGAGTTGGCCTGAGTCGGCTAGGAGGGCGAGGCGGGCGGAGGTACCGGATCCGCAGGGGGAGCGGTCGGCCTCGCCGTCGGCGAAGATGGCTACGTTGCGTTGGTGCGGTCCGGTCGCGGTACGGCCGAGGTCGTCGTACAGGATGGTGCCGTAGATCCCGTCGAGGCGGCTGTCGGAAGCGTGGCGCGCCCACGGGCCGTCGTTCAGCGCCCACTTGATCTCTCGCCCGATTGCGACGAGTTCGGCGTAGTCCGACGGCGTCACCGACAACCCGACCGATGAGGCGTCGACCGACGCGTAGAAGGCGCCACCGAAGCTGATGTCTGCGCGCACCACACCTCGCTGCGTTGTCACCTCGACATCGCGAGCCGTCACGTACGACGGAACGTTGCGAAAGGCAACGTGTTGCACGGCGCCCGCAAGACAGGTGACTCGGGCAACGACTCGCCCCGAAGGTACGTCGATCACCACGTCGGTGTCACCGTCGGGCGACGAGGCGACCAAACCGCTCTCGACGGCCCACGTACCAAGGGCGATCGTGCCGTGCCCGCACGCCGTCGAGTAGCCGTCCTTGTGCCAGAAGAGCACGCCGAAGTCCGCGCCGTCGTCATTGCCCGGGACAACAAACCCGCCATACATGTCGGCATGCCCACGAGGCTCGTTGACCAGCAACTGCCGAACCTCGTCCACCGAGTCGCTGGCCATCGCAGAGGTGCGCCGCTCAGCCACGCTGGCACCTTCAATGGAAGGCAGACCATCGGCGACGATCCTGAAAGGCTCGCCGGCGGTGTGGTAGTCGACAACCGAGATCTTCACGCCGCTACTCCTGAGTGCCGACGGCTATCGACCTGTCCCGAGCAGCCTGGACCGCCGACATGACAGCGCCACGCACAGCTCGCTTCTCGAGCTCGTGGACGGCCGCGATCGTCATCCCACCCGGGCTGCTGACCGCGGCCCGCAACGCCACCGGATCCTCGTCTGCCCGCAACATCGCACCCGCGCCCACCGCCGTCTGGATCACGAGCTGCGAGGCGAGCGCCCGCGGCAACCCGATCAGTACTCCGGCATCAATCAAGGCTTCGGCTAAGTAGTAAAAATAGGCTGGCCCGCTCCCAGACAACGCGGTCACCGCATCCAGCTGACTCTCTGGCAGCCGTACCACCTGCCCGACCGGCTCGAAGAGCGCCTGCGCGCGATCCAGCTCGGCCTCACCCGCACAAGAGCCCGGGCTGATCGCGATCATCCCCTCGCCGAGTGCCACCGCCGCGTTCGGCATACTCCGAACCACGGCGACCAGGGGACCCAACACTGCCTCGATCTGCGCGATCCGGATCCCACCGGCCGCCGACACGACCAGCTGATCCTGAGTCACCAGCGAGGCCAGGTCGTCCAGCAGCGCAGGAACGTGATGCGGCTTGACCGTGATCAACACCGTCGCCGCCCGCCCGACAGCCTCGGCCAGCGGAACCACCTGTACGCCGTACGCCGCACGCAGATGCGCGGCCCGCTCGACGGAGTGCTCCACCACCAGCACTTGCGATGCGTCGTACCGTGCGCTTTCAACTGGCGATGCGTCGTACCGCGCGCCTTCAACCGGCGATGCCTCGTACCGCGCGCCCTTAACAGGCGACAGCTCGTACCGCGCTCCGTCAACCGGCGATGCCTCGTACCGCGCGCCCTTAACCGGCGACGGCTCGGACTCCCCAGCCGTCGCTTGCGACGACTCAGGTCGCGCAGCCGCGCCGCCTCCCAACCCGCCTACCAATCCGGCGATCAGCGCGCCGCCCATGTTGCCGCCGCCGATGACCGCCACCGTCCCGGTCATTCGAAGCCCAGCTGCTGACGCAGGGTCTCCAGCGTGTGAGCTGACTCCAGCGTGTGCTCGGTGTCGGCGGCCGCGACTGCCTGTGCCAGTGCGTCAGTGGTGACGATGATGGTGAGTACCTCCGCTGTGATGCCGGTGACCGTGTTCGGGACGTGGATCGCGACTGTGACGTCACCGGCCAGCCGCTCGGCCACCGCTTGCTCGCTCAGCAGGATGATCCCGGCGCCGACCGACCGGGCGCGGTCGATCACCACCTCGGCGTCGATGATGAGCCGGCCGGGCGCGATCACGATCACGACGTCCTCGCGCTCGATCGACATCAGGTCGTCGGCGAGCCGGAAACCGGCCGTCTGGATGCAGCGGCTGCGCCGGCCGAGCCGCCGCAGTTTCAGCGTCAGGTGTTCGGCCGCGACATAGTTCGCACCAAACCCGTAAGTCGTGATCTCCCGCGCCTCGAGCATCAGCCGGACGGCCTCCTTGAAGGAGTCCATCGACATGTGCGCGTTGAGGAACTCGATCCGCTCCAGCGACTCGGTGATCACCTTGTCCCAGACGTGCTTGGGATCGCCGCCGGTCGACTCGATCCGGCTGCGCAGCCGCTCCTCGCGCAACCCGGTCTTGAACGGCGCCGCGACCAGATCCTTCAGCTCGGCCAGTCCGGCGTACCCGAGTGCTTGCAGCGTGCGGATGACGGTCGCGTTGCTGGTCTTGCTCGCCACGCCGAGCTCCTGCGCGGACAGATAGAGCAGTCGCTCGGGAGTGCTCTCCGACAGCGACCGGCAGACCGACCGAGCGGCCGGAGTGAACTCGTCCCAGTGGTCGCGGATCCGGGCGCGCAGTTCGACGATGGCCGGATTTCGCGGAACCCCTGTTACATCATCGGTCATCTGTGTATCATCCGATCCACTCGGCTCTGTAACGAACAGTCCACGCATGCAAGCCTTTGTAACACAATCACCCAGGGAGCTCCCAGTGTCGCAGCTGAGGGTCATCGAAGTATCCGGTACGACGCCCCGCCGGCGCGGGATCAGCTACGGGCAAGCGGCCGCTGACCTGATCGCGACGGCGATCGCGTACTACACCCAGGCCTTCGAACTCCAGACGGGCCGGAGCTGGTCCGAGATCCTCACCCTCTCCGAGCCGTGGGAGCAACTGCTGCGCTCCGGCTTCCCGGAGCTGTTCGAGGAGATGACCGGGATCGCCGAGGGCGCCGGCGTCCCGGTGCGCGAGATCGTCGCCCTGAACTGCCGCGGCGAGATCATCTACGACGCCGAATCCTTCCGCCGGAGCTCAGCCACAACTGAAGGTTCAACAGAAGGAACAAGCGAAAGTACAAGCCTTGAACCAAGCCAGGGCGACGCCCCCGACGGCTGTACGTCGTACTCGCTGACCGGCCCGGCCACGAGCGACGGCCACGTCTACACCGGACAGAACTGGGACTGGCGGCACGCGGTCCGCGACACCGTCGTCATCCTGCGCATCGTCCAGCCGCCGAAGCCGACCGTCATCATGCAGGTCGAGGCCGGCCAGATCGGCCGGCACGGCGCCAACTCGCGCGGCTTCGCCCTCAACGCCAACGGGCTCGGCGGCCGGTTCGACGACACCGTCGGTGTACCGCAGACCGTCATCCGCCGGCTCGTACTCGACTCCGACTCCATCTCCGACGCCCTCAAAGTCCTCGTCAAGACTCGCGCGCACATCGCGAGCAACGCCCTGCTGACCGATCGATCCGGTTTCAGCATCGACCTCGAGACCACGCCCGGCGCGCACGGCTGGGAGTATCCGGTCGACGGGTTGATCGTCCACGGCAACCACTACCAGGCGTTCGTACCGCCACAACTGGCCGCCACCCACCGACCGATGTCACCTGACTCACTGCTTCGGGTCCCGCGCGCCACGCAGGGCCTGAAAGAAGCAGCCACGGCGACCGATGTACGCAAGGCCGTCCACACCGCGATGTCGGATCACCTGGGGAGACCCGACTCGCTCTGCGCTCACCCCGACGACCGCCTCGCCGAGCTGAGGCAATGGTCGACGCTGCTGTCGAGCTGCGTCGATCTCACCACCGGCGAGTACTACGTCACGCCCGGAATCCCCTGCGAGCACTCCTACGAGCTCGTTCCGTTCAATCTTTACGACTAGGAGTACCCCCACATGCACGCCAAGAAGCTCACGGCGTCAGTTGCCCTCGGCATGGTCTTCGTCGCCGGCTGCGGTGACGGCAAGAACACGGGCCAGTCGCCGGCCCTCGACCAGGTCAAGCTCGTCGACAGCACGCCGGCCGCGGCCGGTCAGCTCGACCAGGCGACCTGGTTCATGACCAAGGAACCCCGCTCGCTCGACCTGGACGCCGACGCGGCGAACTCGCAGAGCGACCTGATCATGGCCAACGTCTGCGAACGGTTGCTCCAGCTGCAACCGGATCTGACGCTGAAGCCCGGCCTGGCCGAGAAGTACGCCTGGAAGGACAAGACCAGCTTGGTCTTCACCATCCGCCAAGGCGTGAAGTTCCACGACGGTACGCCGCTGACCGCGGACGACGTGCTCTACAGCCTGCAACGGCACTCCGCCGAGGGCGCGTCCGAGTCCGACGAGTACGTCAACGTGACCGGCGTCGCGAAGACCGGCCCGAACGAGATCACGGTGAAGTTCAAGCAGCCCGATGCCGTCTTCCTGGAGGCGATCGCCGGTGACGCCGGCGTCGTGTTCAGCAAGCAGGGGATCGAGGCCCAGGGCAAGAAGTTCGGTACGCCGGACGGCAAGGACGCGTGCTCGGGCCCGTTCGAGCTGAAGGAATGGGCCGCCGGCAAGCAGATCGTGCTGACCAAGGCAGCGCAGTACTGGAACAGCGCGAAGGCGGCCAAGACCGACCAGATCACCTTCAAGTGGGGCAGCGACGACGTCATCGTCAACTCCCTCGTCACCGGGGCGGCCACCGGGTCGTACCTGGAGAACCTCTCCTCGGCGACCCAGTTGGCGGGCGGCTCGGTGACCACGGTCAGCCAGGGCCCGGACACCAGGGTCTGGAGCCTGATGGCGACCGAACGCGGCGGCCTGAAGGACGTCCGGTTGCGCAAGGCACTCGCCTTGGCGCTCGACCGCGAGGGCATCGCGAAGGCTGCACTCTCGGGCCTCGGGCAAGCCTGGAAAGAGCCCGTCGGATCCGGCGCCTGGGGCTACGAGAAGGCGAAGTTCCAGGCCGCGTACGACGCGATCCCCGGCATCCCGGCGAAGCCTGCCCAAGCCGACCTGGACGCGGCCAAGAAGCTCGTCGGCGAGGTCGGTGAGACGCAGCCCATCATCGTCGCCAGCGACGGCAGCCCGGTCCGCAACGTGATCGCCAACGCACTCGTCGACGCCGCGGAGAAGATCGGCCTGAAGGCGACCATCACGCAGATCCCGACCGTGCAGTACGACATGAGCGATCCGGCCGTCCGGAAGACCGCCGACCTGTTCAGCGACGACTACTTCATCTCCAAGAACGACCCGGTCGGCTTCTACAAGAACGGCGCGAGCACCTCGACGGTGCAGTGGCTGCTCAAGGACAAGTCTTACGACGAACTCGTGAACAAAGGGCGTGCGGCGCTCGACGACGCCGAGCGGGCGACGATCGCGATCGACCTGGCCAAGCGCTGGGCCGACGCGATGCCGTGGATCCCGGTCGTCCAGAGCCCGAGCACGGTGGCCCTCTCGACCAAGGTGACCGGCGTACCGGCCAGCGGCTGTTACCGGTACTACCCCTGGGCAGCCGACCTCGGCACGAAGGGGGCCTAAGGCAATGTTCGCGCTACTGCGGCGATTGGGCGCCATGGTGCTCACGCTGGTGATCAGTTCGTTCGTGATCTTCGCGGGGATGTACGCGGCCCCCGGCGACCCGGTCGCGTTCCTGATCGGCAACCCGGAGAACATGACGCCCGAGCGGATCGCCGCGGTGCGCGCGGAGTACCACTTGGATCAGCCGTTCATCACGCAGTACCTGATCTGGGCGAAGGACCTGCTGCACGGTGATTTCGGCTCGTCCTTCGTCTATCAGCAGCCGGTGACGTCCCTGCTCGGTACCCGGCTGCCGGTGACGCTGTCGCTGGTCGCCTACGCCGGCGTGCTGTTCATCGTGATCGGGGTGTTCCTCGGTATCGTCTCCGCGCTGCGCCGGGGGACCGCGGTGGACGCGTTGATCACCGGCGTGACGACGTTCGCGACCTCGATCCCGAACTTCGTCGTCGCCGTGGTTTTGATCTCGATCTTTGCCGTGAAGCTGCGCTGGTTCGCGGTGTCCGGTCCGGGGGAGGGCTTCTTCGGCCGGATCCAGCACCTGACGCTGCCCGCGATCGCGCTGGCGCTCGGCGCGATCGCGGTGGTCAGCCGGGTGACGAGGCAGACGATGGTCGAGCAACAGAGTCTCGATCACGTCGAGGCGGTCCGCAGCTACGGCCTGAAGTCCCGGCAGACCGTACTGCGGCACGTCCTGCGCAACTCACTCGGCCCGGTCATCACTATGTGCGGGCTGATCCTGGCCGGCATGCTCGCGGGGACTGTGGTTGTCGAGGGCATGTTCGGCCTGAATGGCATCGGCAGTCTGTTGGTGGAGGCAATCAACACCCACGACTTCCCTGTCGTGCAAGCGATCCTGCTCTACATGGTGATCGCCTACATGGCCGTCACCGTGATCATCGACCTGATCTATCCGTTGCTCGACGCAAGAGTTCTGGCGAGGAGATCCGCATGACCCTCGACCTGTCCGCACCCGTCGCCGGCACGTTGGCGATCCGCCGCCGGACCGAGTGGCCGTTCTACCTCAGCGTCGGAGTCCTCGCGCTGGCCGTGATCGCCGCCGTGTTCGCATCCTGGGTGTCGCCGTACTCGCCGTCGCAGACCGACTTCAGCACGCTCTGGCAGTCGCCGAGCTCGTCGCACTGGCTCGGTACCGACCAGCTCGGCCGCGACCTGCTCTCCCGGATCATCCACGGCGCACGGCCGAGCCTGCTCGGTGCGATCGCGTTGCTCGCAGTGGCGACCGTGCTCGGCGTACTGATCGGGGTGACGGCCGCGTGGCATCGAGGCTGGGTCGACACGGCGCTCAGCCGGGTTACCGATGTCATGTTCGCGTTCCCGGGACTGCTGTTCGTCGTGCTCGTGATCGCCGTGTTCGACCGCGGCCAGCTGACCTCGGTACTAGGGATGGCGCTCGCCTACGCGCCGGCGATCGCCAAGTTCACCCGGTCGATCGCGCTGGAGGAGATCACCCGGCCGTACGTCGACGCGTACCGGCTGCAGGGGGTCGGTGGATTCATGCTCTGCCTCCGATATCTGCTGCCGAACCTGCTGCCGACTTTGGTCGGGTACTTAGTTGTTCTCTTTGGTGAAGGCCTGATGAGTCTCGCGTCGCTGAACTTCCTCGGCTTCGGCTCGCAACCGCCGAGCTCCGAATGGGGACTGATGGTTCAGGAGGGTCGCACAGGTGTCATCCAGGGCATCGTCGGTCCGGCCCTGATCCCCGGTCTCACCATCGCGATCGTCGTCGTCGCGACGAACGTGGTCGGCGTCCGGCTGTCCGACAAGCTCGCCGTGAGGAAGTGACTTGATGCTCCTCGATATCGAAGACCTGACCTTGCGGGTGCCGTCGACGGAGATCCTGCGCGGTATCTCCCTGCAGGTCGGAGTAGGCGAGACCGTCGGGCTGGTCGGCGAATCGGGCTCCGGTAAGTCCACCACCGCCCGGGCCGCTTTGAAACTTTTTCCAGACGATGCAACAACCACTGGATCGGTCACCGTCTGCGGCTCGGACATCCTGTCCGCCGGCCCGGCCGAGGTGCAACGGATCCGCGCGAACGAAGCCGCGATGATCTTCCAGGCACCCCGTACTGCGCTCAATCCGGTCCGTCGAATCGGCGACTCGGCAACCGAACGCCTGGTGCATGTCCATGGCGTGGCGAAGAAGGTTGCCCGGAGCAAGATCGTGGAGCTGTTCGCCGAGGTGGGGTTGAAGGATCCCGAGCGGCTGCTGAAGCTCTACCCGCATCAGCTGTCGGGCGGGATGTTGCAACGGGTGGTGATCGCGTCCGCGCTGAGCATCAACCCGCAGTTGCTGCTGGCCGATGAGGCGACCAGTGCGCTCGACGTGACGACGCAGGCCGAAGTACTGGCGTTGCTGCGCCGGTTGCGGGCGCAGCGTGAGCTCGGGGTGCTGTTCATCACGCATGACCTGCACCTGGCGGCGGCGTACTGCGATCGCGTCTACGTCATGCGCGATGGGGTGATCGTGGACGAGCAGCCCGGAGCGACGATCTTCGAGAACCCGGCCAACGAGTACACCCGGGCGCTGGCGGACGCAGTACCGCGACTTCCTGACCGTGAGCCCGATCGTGAGTTGGAGGTTCAGCCGTGAGCGTTCTGCGGGTGACCGAGTTGAGCAAGACCTATCCGGGCCGGCGCGGTGGGCCCGCGGTGGTTGCCGCGAGCAAGATCTCCTTCGCGGTCGAGGCGGGCGGATCGCTCGGTGTCGTCGGTGAGTCCGGGTCGGGCAAGACGACGGTCGCGCGGATGCTGGTCGGGCTCGCCCGGCCCGACGACGGCTTGGTTCTAGTCGATGATCAAGCCATCCATGAAAGTCGTCGGGGTAAGTCCGCGCGGCTCCAGCGGGCCCGCGCGATCCAGATGGTCTTCCAGGATCCGTACACCTCGCTCGATCGCCGGCTCAGCGTCGAGTCGTGCCTGCGCGACGTGCTCCGCCGGCATCGGCCGGAGCTGTCGAAGCCCGAGACAGTTGCCGAGATCGGGCGGCTGCTCGACCAGGTCGGGCTGGCGTCGAAGCTTGCCGGGTCTTTGCCCCACGAGCTGAGTGGTGGCCAACGGCAACGAGTCGCGATCGCGCGAGCGCTCGCAGTACGGCCTCAGGTACTCGTGCTCGATGAGGCGGTCTCCGCGCTGGACGTCTCGGTGCAGGCGAAGATCCTTGCCTTGCTCAACGACATCCGGGCGTCGGTCGGCATCTCGCTGGTCTTCGTCAGCCACGATCTCGCGGTCGTCGGCGAGGTGACCGACCGGATCCTGGTGATGTACCAGGGGCATGACGTCGAGCAGAACGCCACCGCCGAGATCCTGCGGCGGCCCCAGCACCCCTACACCCAGATGCTGCTCTCCTCCGCGCCCGGACCCGGCCGGCAGCCGGAACGCGTCGCCGAGCTGCGCGCAGCATTCGCCGGAACTCAGTGAAGGACAGATATATGGCCCTGACCGAACCCTCCACCCAGTCGACCGCACAGTTCTACCAGCGCGGATCGATCCCGACCTTCGCTGCTCAGGTCGACCCGCGGCTGCACTACTGCCTGTACGTGCCGAATCGGCTCCGCGATGACGAGAAGGCTCCACTCGTCGTCGTGCAGCATGGCACCGCGCGGACGGCGATGACCTACCGCACGCATCTCAAACCGTTCGCCGAGAAGTACGGCGTGGTGGTGCTGACGCCGACGTTCCCGGCCGGGCTGGTCGATCCGACGGATCTGCACAACTTCAAGTTCATCGAGTACCAGGGGATCCGCTTCGACGAGATGCTGCTCGCGATCGTCGACGAGGTGGCGGAGCGGTTCCCGGTCGAGAAGGAGAAGTTCTACCTGCACGGCTTCTCGGGTGGCGGGCAGTTCACCCATCGCTTCCTCTACCTGCATCCCGATCGCCTCGCGGCCTGCTCGATCGGCGCACCCGGACGGATCACAGAGCTGGACGAGACCCTGCCCTGGTGGCTGGGAACGAAGGGTTTCGAGGAGAAGTTCGGCCAGCGCATCGACGAGGACGCGCTGCGCCGGGTACCGATCCAGCTGGTCGTCGGGTCGGACGACGTCGAGACCTGGGAGATCAACAACCCCGGCGAATCGAACTGGATGGACGGCGTCGAGAAGACCGGCCGCACCCGGATCGAACGCCTCCGAACCCTGGAAGCCAACTATCGCGCCCACGATCTGAACGTCACCTTCGAATTGGTCCCCGGCGTCGCCCACCGCGGTTCCCAGATCCTTCCTGCCGTCGAACGTTTCTTCGGAGCTTTGATCGAAACCCCGAAGCGCTGACGATCAGCCGGAGTTGATCCAGGTCCAGTAGCTGGTGGCGGTGGGGACGCCGGCGATCAGTCGGACGGCCGGCTGGCCGCTGTGATCGGGTTCCGGCGAAGGGCTGTTCAGGCGGCGAGGTGCTGGGCTTGTTTGCGGGCCCAGACCGTGCGGCGCAGCTTGGTCCGGTCGGGGTAGCCGGCGGCCTTGCCGATCACGTACACGTCGTGGCTGCGCATGTTGACCATGGCGGCGACGTACCAGACCGGGTTTCCCTCGGCCAGCATGGTGACGATCATCTGTTGCGCACTGTTCTCGGACATCCTGACCCTCTCCTCGGTCTCTGTTCCTGCCTTCACAGATACGTCGATTCAAGACCAAGGATTTAGACACCCACCGAAGAGTTTTTTCGCGCGACCGTAAGAGCCGGGTAAAAACGAATGCCCCGATCGATGATCGGGGCACTCGTCCGTGCGGGTCCCGGGGGGAGTGGGACCTCCACACGTGGGGGGATCTCGAATTTATCCCCGATCGGGGGTCAGGGTCGCAGCGATTCGGCGATTCTTGAAACACCGTCCGCTGAGCGGTTCGAACTGTGCGCCCAACGGTCGATCGGCGGGCACTTTCAGCGCCTGGTTCGGTCGAGTCCTCGGCAAGTCGTCATCGCGTCGTCCGGCGGCGATACAGGACGGTCGCGAGACCTGTCGAGAAGACGAGCAGACCGCCGCACCAGGTCAATGCGATCCAGCCGCTCGAGCCTAGCGGCGTACCGGTGAGGAAACTACGGACGGCCTCGATCACCGGCGTGATCGGCTGGTGCCTGCTGATCGGTTGCAAGAAGCCCGGCATCGTCTCCGTACGGACGAACGCGCTGCTCAGATACGGCAGGAACAACATGAAGAAGCTCAGCGCGCTGGCCGACTCGACCGACTTCGCAATCACGCCGAGCGCGGCGGCGAGCCAGGACAGCGCGATCACGTAGAGCAGCAGCAGGCCGATCGCCGCGAGCCAGTCGACCAGGCCGGCGTTCGGCCGGAACCCCATCGCGAGCGAGGCGAGGATGACGATCGTGGTCGAGACCGCGTTGCGGGCGACACTCGCCGCGACGTGCCCGGTCAGTACTGCGAAACTCCGGATCGGAAGCGAGCGCAACCGGTCGAT
The DNA here is from genome assembly GCF_010548305.1 of Streptomyces sp. SID13031. Lineage (GTDB taxonomy): Bacteria > Actinomycetota > Actinomycetes > Propionibacteriales > Kribbellaceae > Kribbella. The sequence goes on along the minus strand of NZ_JAAGLV010000009.1, from coordinate 299,536 downwards.
CATCCCCGTGGTCATGTCGTCGGCGACGGCCATCGCGGTGCTCGCGGCGCCGTACCCGGTCGTCAGCAGCAGGATGCCCGGCACGACATAGTTGATGTACTGCGTACCGGTGTCGATCGCGCCGCCGAAGACGTAGACGAACAGCGCCATCATCAGCAGCGGCAAGAGGATCGACACGAACAACGTGTCCACGTTGCGCCGGCTCAACCGGACGCTCCGTTCGACCATCGTCGTCACGTCGCTGACCGCGGCGGCGAAGCCCTCGTGGGCGCTCATGCGGTCAACGTCAGGAAGACGTCGTCGAGCGTCGGGCGATGAGAGGACACCCGTTCCGGATTCAGGTCTTGGTCTCTGAGTTGATCCAGAACGTGAAGTAGGTGACCGGCCGAACCGTCGGACGGCAGATTGACCAGCCGTCCGACGGTGAGTCCGCCGAGCAATTCGGTTGCCTGACGCGCCGTGGGCTCGTCAGCGAAGTGGAGTTCGATGCGCTCACCACCGACCTGGCTCTTGAGTGCGTCGGCCGTGCCTGCCGCGGTGATCCGGCCACCGTCGAGCAACACGATCCGGTCGGCGAGGCGGTCCGCTTCCTCGAGGTATTGGGTGGTGAGCAGGATCGTCGTCCCGTCCCGGACCAGTTGACCGATCGCGTCCCACATTGTCAGCCGGCTGGCCGGATCGAGCCCGGTGGTCGGCTCGTCGAGGAAGATCACCCGCGGCCGGGCGATCAAGCTCATCGCGAGATCCAGGCGGCGCATCATGCCGCCCGAATAGGTCTTGGCGCGTCGGTTCATCGCCGCGGTCAACTCGAACCGCTCGAGCAACTCGTCCGCGCGCCTGGCCGCCGCGCTCCTGCCCAGGTGCATCAGCCGGCCGACCATGACGAGGTTCTCCCGGCCGGTCTGGTTGTCGTCGACGGCGGCGTACTGGCCGGTCAGGCTGATCACGCCACGGGCCTTCGTGGGTTCGCGCACCACGTCGTACCCGGCGATCGCCGCTGTGCCGGCGTCCGGCCGGGTCAGCGTCGTCAGGATCCGCACGATGGTGGTCTTGCCTGCTCCGTTCGGGCCGAGCAGCGCTAGTACGGACCCTTCCTCCACGTCTAGGTCTATCCCTCGCAGTACCGCGGTCGGCCCGTACGACTTCCGCAGGCCGGTTGCTTCGACGATCATGATCTCCCCTTTACTGCGTATGAGCTACGCTAATTAGCGTAACAGGTACGCAGTGCGGGGTGTCAGTGGATGGGTTCCTAGACTGAGGCGGTGGAGATGAGCGAGCAGCCCGAACTGCCGGCCGACGTCGCGCTGATGTGGGGTCTACGTGACGTCACCAAACGCGGGCCGAAGCCGTCGTTGTCGATCGCGGACATCACCCGGGCGGCGATCGAGCTCGCCGATGCCGAGGGGCTCGCGGCGGTGTCGATGGCTCGCGTGGCCGAGCGGCTCGGCAACTCGACGATGGCGCTCTACCGGCATGTGAAAAGCAAGGATGACCTGCTTGTACTGATGTCGGATGCCGCGCTGGAGCGACCCGAGGCACTGCCTGCCGATATCGACTGGCGGGCCGGGCTGACCTTCTGGGCGAACGGGGTGCTGACCGCGGTACGCAAGCACCGTTGGTACTCCAAGCTCCCGATCTCGGGCCCGCCCGCGGGGCCGAACAATCTCGCCTGGTTCGACAGTGCTCTCGGGGCGTTGAAGGACACCGGGTTGGGTGAGGAGAGCAAGGTCGGGGTCGTGATGGGGCTGATGACTTACGTGCAAGGCGAGATCCGTTTGAGCACGGACCTCGCGAGCGGCTTCGCGGACAACCCGGACGCCTTCACCCGCTACGGCGCGACCCTCTCCCGGGTGGTTGATCCACGGCAACTACCCGCGTTGGCCCAGGTGCTTGCTGCCGGTGTCTTCGATGAGGCGACGACCTTCGACGAAGCGGATGGAACCGACTTCGCCTTCGGTCTTCAGCTCTACCTGGACGGCGTCGCCGGCTACATCGAACGGACCTGCCCGCCGGCTCGCTGATTCCCCGGCCTCGGTGTTGATGCGCGACAGCTCGACGAGCAACTCGCTCGGATCCAGGCGCGCGCCCAGACTGCTTGACCTCTCCCAGGCATCACGCCGTCCGGGATCCGCTGTCAGCAGCGGAGGGAACCGTGGGGTCAACTCCGCCTCTGGGGGGTTCGCCAATTGCCACACCAGTGGGCGAACCCCCACTCGAGGAGTTAGCCCGCCAAATGTTGCGAGGTGTGGGCGGATCCGGATCCGCCTGAGATTGGCCTCACCGGTCGGCATCCCAACTCGTCGGGCGCGGGTTGGGGTTGAGGTGCTCAGGTCAGCGTGATGATCGCGTCGGCGTTGGGTTTTGTCGCGGCGATCAGCTGGGCGTTGGCTTCGTCGGAACCGTAGGTGCGAGCGTGCGCCTCTTCGGGTGAGCGGCCGAAGCGCTGGTGGCGTGCTTCCAGCCTCTCGTGCCTGAGGTTGTCGTCGAGGTCGATGTACCAGCACTCGTCGAGCAGTGCGCGACCAGTTGCCCACGGCGCCTGATCGAACAGCAGATAGTTGCCTTCGGTCACCACTAGCGTGGTCTCCGGCCGGACCGGAATGCTGGCAGCGATGGAGTCCTCGATCGACCGATCGAACCTCGGCGCCCAGATCGTCTCGTCCGGCGAGTCCTTCAACCGCTTGAGCAAGGCAACGAACCCGTACCCGTCAAACGTCTGCGGCGCACCCTTGACGGCAGCCAGCCCGAGTTCCTCGAGCGCCGATTGCGCCAGATGATAGCCATCCATCGGGAGCAACACCACCTGGTGGCCGTCGGCAACCAGCTCCGCCGTGAGCTGTTCGGCGTACGTCGATTTGCCGGCGGCGGGCGCTCCGGTGATACCAAGGATCGCCCGTTGTCCCCGGGTCGCGAGCGCAACGGCCCGGCTCAAGGCGCTCTCTCGATTCAGCTGCACCCAGAGATCTTGTCAGTCGCGAGCAACGCTGCCCAGCTTTGCGCAAGATCACTCTCATGCTGCTCCCCGACCAACCGCCGATCCACAGACCCAACCCCCTCCAACTGCAAAACCGCCGGTACTCCCCGCGCCCCCGCACTCCCCAACGAGCCCGCCTCCACCTGCTTGTCCGCGCTTGCCGGCGTTGCGGGGGTTTCTGGCAGGCGGCGGCCGAGGGTTGTCAGGGAGTCGAGGCAGCGCGCCGTACCGAGGATTGCCCAGCCCTGTCTCGCCTCCGGGGCCAGGTCGAGGTCTTCAGCGAGGAGGAGTTCGCCGTCCAGCCAGGCTCGTTGCGACGAACGCAGCGTGCCGCCGGTCTCGCCGTGACGGCCGAACACCAGTGATTCCCGGATCGCCGCCGAGCACCCCGACTCCAGGTTCACCTCCATCGACCTCAAGACATCAGCCCCCTCCGACACGACGAACGGCTCACCATGCCAAGTGAGCTGAGCCCCGTCAGTCAGCGCGACAGTCACATCCCATCGCGCCGACCCACCCCGCATCGCATACGCGACTGTGCCTGCCGTCTCGACGATCTCCACCCGCACCGGACCTTGAACCACGACTTGAATCTCGACATGATCCCCGGCTAACAACAAGGCAGAGGCCGCAATCAGCGCGACCCGGACCACCCCGTCCGCCGCGGGCAGCCGCCGCGGCGACAGCAGCCCGGTGGTGAGCAGACAGCGATCGCGAACCGGATCCGCGACCACCTCGATACGCGTGATCATTTGATCAGTGCGCGTGAGCATGGGTGTGCGAGATGAGCTCCCCGTCGTCACCGACATGCGAATGCGGAGCCATCGGACCAGGATCGACCGGCGTGTGCGACCCGCTCCGCACGACCGCGGTCATCGCGAGTACCCATTCCTTCAGGCGAAGTACCGAATCCGCGTCCGTCCGCGACAACGCCAGTACCGGCTTGCCACCCCGAGCGGCTTCGGCGTCGGCGACCATCTGCGGTACGTCGACGCCGACGTACGGAGCGAGGTCGGTCTTGTTGACCACGAGCAGATCGGCGCGCGCGATGCCCGGCCCGCCCTTGCGCGCGACGTCGCCACCACCCGCCACGTCGAGGACGAAGATCTGTGCATCCACGAGCGCGGGGGAGAAGGTCGCGGTCAGGTTGTCACCACCGGATTCGACGAGTACGACGTCGAGCGGCGCGAAGTCGCGTTCGAGGTCCTCCACCGCGATCAGGTTCGGGGTGACGTCGTCGCGGATCGCGGTGTGCGGGCAGGCGCCGGTCTCGACGGCGCGGATCCGCTCGGGATCGAGTACGCCGGCTGAACGCAGGAGCCGCGCGTCCTCGTCGGTGTAGATGTCGTTGGTGATGACGCCGAGCTGGAGCTCTGCGGACAGCTCGCGGCAGACCATCGCGATCAGCGAACTCTTACCGGTACCGACCGGTCCCGCGATTCCCAGACGGAAGGATCGAGTGTTGTTCTTAGGCATGAAATAACCTCATTCTCTCGACAGCATGAGCTTGTGCGAACACGTCAATCAGCGGAGTGCCGGATGCCGGAATCCCGGCGGGCGTCGTCGTTCGGCTGACGGCGGTGACGAGGTCCTCGATATCCGGGTGGAGTTTCAGCAACCAGCTCGCCGCGTCGGCCGGATCCACCGGGAGCAACTTGAGCGACGCGGCCACGACGGTCTGCGCGTCGTCGTACCCGATCAGTCGTGCGGTCTGCTCCGCCGACAACCCCGTCGCGGCCGCGACAACGCCAACCACCACCGGCCGCGCGATCTCCGCATCAGCCGCCAGGAACTCGGTTGTCCCAGGCCAAATGCGTGAAGCCAACCGCAGATACGCGCGCCCTTGCCGCCGAGACGCCGCCCGCAAGGCCTGACTAGGAGTCCGGGCCGCCCAAGCCGCCTCAGCCGGCTCAACGAGTTCGCCGTCAAGCGCGAGTCTCCGCGCCACCACCGCGGTCGCCGCCTCGACTCGAACGATCGTCCGCAACCGATCAGCCGCGTAACTCGCCACATCAGCAAGCCGCGCCCCATCAGCCCCCAACCCGGCCCGCACAGCCGGCTCCAACCCACCCGACTGCGTATGCCCGCCCGTAGGCAACCGAGCATCCGCCAACATCAACGCCACCAACTCAGGCGACCCGCCGTGCCGCGCCCTCTGCGCGCCACCCGCCCGCTCTACCTCATCATCGTCAGGCCGCACCCACGGAGGTACCGTTTCCGCACGTCGTGTGTGCGGAGGATCGGCCGATTGCAGTGCTTCTTTTGGAGTGGTCATCAGAAGAGGTTGTAGAGCTGGGCGAGGGGGAGTTCGGTGGCTGGGGACGGTTCGATGAGTTCGCCGTCGACCTTGATGGCGAACGTCTCCGGGTCGATGTCAATGCTCGGCAGTGCATCGTTGTTCTTCATCTGCGCCTTCCCGACCTCACGCGTCGGCCGCACACCTTCGAGCCGTCTCCTCAGCCGCAACCGATCTGCGAGTCCGTCGTCGAGTGCCGCGGGGGAGACGAAGGAGATCGACAGATCCGCCCCGATCGCATCGCCGAACGCGGGCCGCATCAGCACCGGTTGCGGCGTCGGGATGGACGCGTTCGGATCGCCGAGCGCCGCCCACGCGATCGCCCCGCCCTTGATCACCAGTCGCGGTCGCACCCCGAAGTACGAGGGATCCCAAAGCACTAGATCGGCCAGCTTGCCGACCTCCACCGACCCCACTACATGATCGATGCCATGGGCAACGGCCGGGTTGATCGTGTACTTCGCGATGTACCGGCGAGCGCGTTCGTTGTCGGCCGGCAAGCTGTTGCCGAGTGAACCGCGCCGCGCCTTCATCACGTGTGCGACCTGCCAGGTGCGGGTGATCACCTCGCCGATGCGCCCCATCGCCTGCGCATCCGACGACGTCACCGACAACGCACCGAGGTCGTGCAGGATGTCCTCGGCGGCGATCGTGGTCGCCCGGATCCGCGACTCGGCGAACGCCAAATCTTCCGGTACGTCGGGGCTCAGGTGGTGGCAGACCATCAACATGTCGAGGTGCTCGGCGACGGTGTTGACCGTGTGCGGCAAGGTCGGGTTGGTCGAACCCGGGATGACGTGCGGATGACTCGCGATCGAGAGAATGTCCGGCGCATGCCCACCCCCGGCGCCCTCGACGTGAAACGCGTGGATCGACCGGCCCGCGATCGCACCGAGGGTCGACTCGACGAACCCGGCTTCGTTCAAGCTGTCCGCGTGCAGCGCAACCTGCAACCCCCACGCATCGGCAGCCTTCAACGACGCGTCGATCGCCGCCGGCGTGGAACCCCAATCCTCGTGCACTTTGAAGCCGGCCGCGCCCGCTAGCGCCTGCTCGGCCAACCCCTCGGCGCTGACCGTGTTCCCCTTGCCCAGCAGCAAAACGTTGAGTGGAAGGGCATCGAGACTCCTGTGCATCTGCGTCAGATGCCAAGCCCCCGGCGTGACGGTGGTCGCCTTCGACCCCTCGCTCGGGCCGGTCCCGCCACCCACGATGGTTGTGATCCCGGTCGCGGACGCCTCATGTAGCTGCGACGGCGACAACAGATGCACGTGCGAGTCGATCGCCCCCGCCGTCAGAATCCGTCCTTCGCCGGCGATCACGTCGGTCGACGGTCCGATTCGCAGATCCGGGTGGACTCCGTCGGCGATATCCGGGTTCCCGGCTCGCCCCAACGCCACGATCCGCCCATCGCGAATCCCGACGTCCGCCCGGACGATTCCCCACCAGTCGAGTACGAGCACGTTGGTGATCACGGTGTCGGGCGCGCCGTCGGCTCGCGTCGCAGTCCCCTGCGCCATCGACTCCCGAATGGACTTCCCGCCACCGAACACCACCTCCTCACCGCCAACGGTGAGGTCCTCCTCAACCTCGATCCACAAGTCGGTATCACCCAACCTGACCTGATCCCCCTTGGTCGGCCCGTAGAGCGCGGCGTACGCAGCGCGCGAGATCTCAACCATCGTTCTTCACCTGGATCCCCGGTACCAGGCGGCGACCGGCGAGTGCCACCGCGACAACCTCGCGCGATGCGCCGGGCTCGAAGCGCTGCGACGTACCGGAGGGGATGTCGAGGCGGAAGCCCTGGGCTGCTTCGCGATCGAAGGCGAGGGCCGTGTTGGAGTCGGGCAGGTGGAGGTGGGAGCCGATCTGTACCGGCCGGTCGCCGGTGTTGACGATCACCAGCGTCAACCTCTCACGACCGACGTTGAGCTCGATCGTGCCAGGCAGCACTCGTACCGCCCCGGGGCCCGCAGATCCTGCCCCGGACGTCACTGTCCTGCTCCGAGCGTTGCCTGTATTGCTCTGCGGGCCACCGGTGTTGCTCCGGGGTGGTGGTTGCCCGCCCCCTGTCCTTCATTGCTAAGTCTACTGGTGCTGGTCATCGGGATCCGTTCAGATGATGGGGCTGTGGATAGTGACCAGTTTTCGGCCGTCTGGGAAGGTTGCTTCGACCTGTACGTCGGTCAGCAGTTCCGCGACGCCGTCCATCACCTGGTCTCGGGTCAGGACTGTGCGGCCCTCGTTCATCAGGTCGGCGACCAGGGCGCCTTCGCGGGCGCGTTCGATCACCCAGGTGCTCAGGAGGGCGATCGCTTCGGGGTGATTCAGCCGGACCCCCCGGGCCAGGCGGTCGCGGGCGACCATCCCGGCCACGGAGAGCAGCAGCTTCTCGATCTCGGATGGGGTGAAGTTCACGCTTGCGCCGCCAGCACATGGTCAGCGACCTTGTCGGTGCTGAGGCAGAGCGAGCAGACATACGCGTCGTGCGTCTCGCAAGCGGTCATGTCCGGCCGCTCGTAGTCCTGCCGGCAGACGTGACAAGCCAGTACTGCGCCAGACGGGTTGCCGTGCTCGTCGAACATCGGCAGGTCGATCCCGTCGTCCGTACGCCGCAGGTAGTACTTGCCACGAGTCGCGATCGCCAGCAGCGGCGGCAGCACGAGGGCGAGCACGATCGCGACCAGCGGCGAGTACGGCTTGATGCCGTCGCCGAGGCCGCCGAAGAAGACCAGGATCGAGACGCCCGCGGCGACCCCCATTGACACGAAGCCGACCGGGTTCACGGCATAAAGCATGCCGCGACGGAACTCTGGGACCTTAGGCGACAGCTTCAGCAGGTACTTGTTGAAGACGATGTCGGAGGCGACGACCACGATCCAGGCGATCCCGCAGTTGGCATAGAAGCCGAGGATGGTGTTGAGGAAGTCGAACATGTTGGCTTCCATCAGCACCAGCGCGATCACCAGGTTGAAGCCGACGAACACGAGCCGGCCGGGGTAGTGCTTGGTCAGCCGGGTGTACGAGTTGGTCCACGCGAGCGACCCGGAGTACGCGTTCGTCACGTTGATCTTCACCTGACTGATCACGACCAGTACTACGGCCAGCGTCATCGCGAGCCAACCGGGCAGGAAGCCGCGATAGATCTCGAGGAACTGGTGTACCGGCTCGTTCGCCACGGCGGCGCCATCGGTCACGTTCGCGATGATGTAGACGGCCAGGAAGAGCCCGATCACCTGCTTGACGGCGCCGAAGATCACCCAGCCCGGCCCGGCGAGCAGCATGTGGGTCCACCAGCGGCGCGAGTTCTCCGGCGTTTTCGGCGGCATGAAACGCAGGTAGTCGATCTGCTCCGCGATCTGCGCGATCAGCGAGAGGCAGACGCCGGCCGCGAGCAGCATCGAGCCGACGTCCGTTGCGCCCTTGCCGTCCTCACCCTGGTAGTCGAAGAACGACGACACCGACTCCGGGTGCGAGACGACCAGGTAGACGAACGGCAGCACCATCAGCAGCAACCACAGCGGCGTCGTCCAGACCTGCAGCGTGGACAGTACTTTCATGCCATAGATCACCAGCGGAAAGATCACCAGCGTCGAGACGGCGTACCCCAACGCCAGCGGGATATGTAAGCCTAATTTCAAGCCTTGGGCCATGATCGAGCCCTCGAGGGCGAAGAAGATGAACGTGAACGACGCGAAGATCACGTTCGTCACCACCGACCCGTAGTACCCGAAGCCGCTGCCGCGGGTGATCAAGTCGAGGTCGATGTTGTACCGCGCGGCGTAGTACGCCAGCGGGAGCCCGGTCGCGAAGATCACGACGGCGAAGATCCCGATCCCCCACAGCGCGTTCGTAGTGCCGTAGGAGATACCGATGTTCGCGCCGATCGCGAAGTCGGCCAGGTAGGCGATCCCGCCGAGCGCGGAGACGGCGACGACGCCGGTCGACCACTTGCGGTAGGAACGCGGCGCGAACCGCAGCGTGTAGTCCTCGAGCGTCTCGCGGGTGGCGGCGGTGGGTTCCGGCGGAGCAGTGCGGTGGTCGATCGAGGGTTCAACGGTCATGCGAACTCCTGCGGCACCTTCGGGCGGGGACGGTGCAAGGCGCCCGGCCACGCTGCCGGAACTGATGCACCCGAATGGAAGGAACCTAGGAACGCCGCGTTACGCCGGTGTTTCCGAATCGCTAAGGTCGTGTATTTCCATCTGGAAGCTTCCGATCCACTGCGTACGCCGCCGAGGCGTCGCTGACCGGCGGTACCGCGTACGCCCGGTCAGAGCGAGCGCTGAAGCTGCCGCAGGCCGCCGGCGAGGTGTTGCAGCCGATCGTCGCCGAGCTCGGTGGCGATCGCGGATTCGATCCGCTTCTCCTCGGCGCGCAACCGCTCGGCGACGGTCGCGCCGACGGGGGCCAGCGCGGTCACCACGCGCCGCCGGTCGTCGGGGTGGATCCGCCGTACGACGAGGCCGCGCTCGACCAGCTTGTCGACGTGCCGGGTGAGGCTCGCGTTCGGCAGTACTGCGTTGGCCGCGAGCGTGGACATCGGCAGACCGGGCTCATCGGCCAGCGCCGACATCACCCGCCACTGCTCCAGGGACAGGTCGAACTCGGCCAGGATCGGCAGCAGTCGGTGCTCGATCCGGCGTTCGGCCTGCTTCAACAGCAGGAGCAGACTGGCGGTCATCGTCCCTCCCCGTGTCTCACGTTCTGGTGAATATAGCTCAGGAAACCGAGTACCGAGCAGGAGTGAGCCACACTGGTCAGAACGGTGAAGGAGGTCCGGGCGTGCGCGAGATGCTGTCGATCGCGTTCGTGGTGCCGTTGCAGGGACCGACCGGCATCTACGGTCCGTCCTGCCTCGCCTGCGGTCAGCTCGCGATCGAGCAACTCAACGCCGGTCGCGGGATCGCGGGTCGACAGGTCGAGCTGGTTCAGGTCGACGCGGGCCGGTCACCGGAGGTCGTGGCGGAGGAGGTCGACCGGCTGGTGGACAGTGGTCGGGTCGACGCTGTCGCGGGCTGGCACATTTCGGCCGTACGGGTCGCGCTCACGCAGCGGATCGGCGGCAAGGTCGTCTACGCGTTCGCCGCGATGCACGAAGGCAGCGATGACACCCCCGGTGTTTTCATGCTCGGCGAGCGGCCGGTCAATCAGTTGCTCCCGGCAACACATTGGATGCGCGAACAGCACGGCGTACGCCGCTGGGCTGTGGTCGGCAACGACTACGTCTATCCGCGAGTGACGGCGTCGACCACGATCAAAGCCTTGCAGGATTCGGGTTCCTCGGTGGTCCAGACCGACTTCGTCCCGCTCGGAACGTCTGATTTCAGCAGTGTGATTCAAGACTTGGAACAAGCCAAAGTCGATGGTGTGATCATGCTCCTGATGGGCCAGGATGCCGTCCATTTCAATCGCCAGTTCGCCAAGGCGGGCCTGAGTGAACGACTCCTCCGGCTGAGTCCGGCGATCGAGGAGAACACCCTGCTCGCCGCCGGATCCTCGGCAAACAAGGGCTTGTATGCCGCCGCCGCGTACTTCGACGGTCTGGCCACGACCGAGAGTGGCGAATTCGCCCGCGACTACTACGCCCGTTTCGGCACCTGGGCGCCCGCCCTTAACGCGGTCGGCGAATCCTGCTACGAAGCCATCCGCTTCCTCGCCCGCCTCGGCGAGATCGCCGGCTCCATCAGCATCGACGCCGTGTCCGCACTGCCGACCGGCCACTTCTACGACAGCCCCCGCGGCCTTCTGCGCCTGGACGGAAACCTCGTAAACCAAGACGTGTACCTGGCCGCGGCGAACGGCCTCGAATTCACCATCGAAGACCAGATCGCAAGGACCGGCTGATGGTCCTCCTGACCAGCGCGGACCTCTAGCAGGACTGGATATCCAGGCCTGCTGAGCCATCCCCACCGGCCCGGATCTCGGCTATTCTCGATCGAATGTTGCAAGAACTCGCCAACTTGCTCATCCCCGCGCCGGAGTTCGCGATCCGTCCGAACACGCCGCACGGTGACGAGATCATTTTGCACGGACAGCCCTTCACCGAGGACGACGGGGAGTGGCTCGATCGCACCGTCGTCGAAGGGTTGCTGCGCGATCCCGAAGTACAGCCGGTACTGATCGGACGGTTCGAGGAGCGGGGCGTCGGTGCCCATCGCTTCGACGGCCGCAGCCGGGTGTGGCGGCCGTTCGTACTGGCCAACTACATCCGCGACGACGGAAACCCGCCCACCGACTCCGACCCGTGCTTCGTCGCGTACCGCTGGACCTCGCCAACCGGCAAAGCCCTGCTGGTCTTCGAACTCGACTGCTGAGCTGAGTCTTGGAGGGTCAGCGGCCCTTCTTGAGCTCGGCGAAGAGCTGCTGCTCGGTCCGGCCGAGCTGCTCGGTCATGACCGAGTCGCGCCTCGCGGGCGTGCTCTCCTGCCAGGCCAGTTCCTGGTAGAGCCCGAGGACCAGGTTCAGGCCGTACTTGCCGACCAGGTAGTCGACGGCGTACCAGCTGGTCGCATACGAGCTGTCCTTCGACAGGCCGACGAACTGGTCGTTGGTCGGCAGCGCCTTGGCCTTGTTCACGTACCTCGAACGGACCAGGTCGCGCTGCTCGTGGAGATCGAGGGTCTGCTTGCTGTAGATCGGCATTCGCTGGACATACCCGGCGGCGCCCTCGACCAGCCAGAGCGGGACTCCGCGGCCGTACGGCGCGCTGGCGACATGGGTGAACTCGTGCGCCAGCAGGCGCGCGTCCAGCTGGCCGCGTTCGCGCGGATTCACCACGACGTACGAGCCGTCGTCCCCGGCGTCCGCCGGCCACCGATACACCGAGGTCGCCACCGCGGCGAAGCCGTTCCAATCCGATCCGGCGAAGTCGGTCGAGCGCACTTTGGTGTCGTCCAGCGCGATCACCACCGTGCCGCCCTTCCAGTCGGGCGCCCACCACCGGTTCACGGCTTTGATCGCGAGTTGAGCGTTGCTCAGGATCGAGGTGGCCAGCTGCGTCTGTCCCGCCTCGACGACCACCAGGGTCCGTTCCCCTCGCTGGACCAGCACCGGACCGGTGTCCCAGGCCTCTTGGTTCGGGCTGTCCGGGTATTCGGAATCCAGATGGCTGTCGTCGACCAGTACGTACCGCCCGCTGCGCTTCACGAACGTGTACCCCAGCGCGGTCTGCACCGGCTGCTCGTTGATCCCGTCGATCTGGTACTCCATCGCCGCGCTCACCAGGTACGCCGTCAGGCCATACTTGTCGATCAGCGCCTGATCGAACTGCGGAGCACCCTGGTGATAGGCCAGCTTCCCGAACCCGAACTGCACCAGGTTTTGGAACAACACTTTCTGCGCGGCCAGCAGTTCTTTGTTGTACGGATCGACGTCGGCCAGGAACTCGCCTTCATCGCGTCGCAGTACCGCAGCCGCCCGGCGCTGCAGAATCGCGTCCACAGCAGCACTCTGCACAGCTATGTCGATTTGTACCGCGGTAGGACTACTCGCCGCTGATCCGTCCGCGGCGCCCCCGGCCACGATGACCACCACCCCGGCAGCCGCCAGCCACCCGCGCAAGCCACCCCACGTACGCCGACCCACCACAGCCTCCCCATACCCCACCCACCCAGACGAGCAAGCGCTCATCTTTATCACGAACGCCATCATCCGGACGCCCGGATCCGCGGAACTGCAGGTTGTTGCAACGGGCCAGTAGGTTGAGCGCGGTTTGGGTCAGCCGAGGTAGCCGTCGGGGCGGATCAGGATCTCATCGCCATCGCTCGCGTGGTAGTAGGAGAACGCCTCGGGGGAGGTGTAGGTACCAGGCTGGGTCTCGCGGGTGATTGTCACGGCGTGCGGGTGGTCGGTCGTCGTTTCGGGGGTGAAGCGGAGCAGGGTCTCGTGCGGGCCGCGGTAGAGATCGAAGAGGCGGAGCTTGTTGCCGTCGGCATCGATCAGGGGGTGCGTCGGGGGCGCGGTCGCCGGTGGTCAGGGGGCCGGTGGCGTCCAGCGACCGGTAGCTGATGTCGAGCTGGCGGGTGTCGTCGCCGCGGTCGAGGGCGCACTCGTCGCCGTCGATGTGTTTCTGCATCAGGTCTTCGCTGATCCCCAGGACCCGTGCTGCGTTCGTGCGGCGCTCGGTCTCGTACGTCGCCAGCACCTCCTCGCGCCCGTCGGCGAGTTTCCAGCCGAGGTTGTACGCGTCTTGTACTCCGGTGTTGAGCCCCTGGCCGCCGGTTGGCGGGTGGACGTGCGCGGCGTCGCCGGCGATGAACACGCGGCCGACCCGGAAGCGCTCGGCCAACCGGATGTTCGGCCGCCAGACCGTCGACCAGGTGAGGTCGCGGAGCTTGGCGACGCCCTCGCCGGCGTACTTGTCGACCAGCCCCTGCAGGGTTTCAAGGCTTGGTTCAAGGTCGCGATCGCCGAGCGGCGCACCGAACTGGAACTGGTCGCCACCGGACAGCGGCGTCAGCACGATGCCCTCCATCGGGTTGTCCGGGCCGGCGAACCAGTAGCCGTAGTCGTGGTCGAGCCCCTCGGCCGAGACGTCGCCGAGCAGCATCCGGATCGAGTCGTCGGTGGTGCCCTCGAAGGCGATCCCGAGCTGCTTGCGGACGACGCTCTCGCCGCCGTCCGCGCCGACCAGGTAGTCAACCGCGAGCGTCTCGCCAGTGGAGAGCTCGGCGACCACGCGATCGTCGTCCTGGCTGAAGCTGACCAGTGCAGTGCTTAGTTCAACGCTTACACCGAAGCCGGAGAGCCGGTCGCGGAGGATCGCCTCGGTGCGCGACTGGCCGAGCATGTGGGCGTTCGGGTACGGCCGGTCGGGGGTGGGGTCGACCACCTCGCCCATCCGTCGCTCGCCGACGGGCTGCCCGCCGATGAGGATCTTCAGCGTCGGCATCGGGATGCCCTGCGCGAGCACCTGGTCGAGTACGCCGAGGTCTTCGAAGACCTCGAGCGTCCGCGGCTGGAGTCCGTCGCCGCGGGAGCCCTGGAAGAACTCGTCGGCCTTGTCGATCACCCGGACGGCGATGTCGCGGCGGGCGAGCTCGATCGCAAGAGTCAGTCCGGTCGGTCCGCCGCCGGCAATCAGAACGGTCACGGTGGTTCCTCGTTTCACTGAATGATGATTCACTGAATTTAGATTCACTATGAACGTGACTAGGGTTCGTTGTCAAGAAGGAGGTGTCCGGGTGACGAGCACACGCAAGGAACAGGCGGCGGGGACCGAGGCCGCGCTGAAGCAGGCGGCGCGTGAGTTGTTCGCCGAGCGCGGGTACCTGAACACGAAGATCACCGACATCACCGCGGCGGCCGGGCGCGCGACGGGCTCCTTCTACAACCACTTCGCCGGCAAGGAAGAGTTGCTCGAGGCGCTGCTCGTCGACATGCTGGCGGAGGCGGACAACGCAGTACTGGGCGATCTGGCCCATGAAGAGGACTTCAGCAAGATCTCGTCGGTCCGCTGGCACGTGGCCGTGTTCTGGAACTTCTACAAGGCGCATCTGCCGGAGATGATCGCCGTCAAGCAGGCGGCGATGGCCGACCCGGAGCTCGGCCGGCGCCTGCAGCAGATCATGGCGGACGACGACACGCACATGATCAAGCACCTCTCGTACCTGCCCGAACCACAGCCGGACCCGCTGCACCAGATCTCAGCGATGAACGCCCTGCTCGAAGGCTTCGCCTACACCTGGCTGGTGGTCAACCCACTCTCGGGCCGCACGATCTCCGACGAAGCCGCGATCGACCTACTCGCCAACCTCCTCCACCACGGCTTCGCGGGCCGCTGACTCCCAGCCAACCAGTCAGCCCGCGCGCCCGGCCGAGGCCAGAGCTGAGGCTTACTCCTCGGGCGGCGGTGGTTCTTCGGCACCTTCGGCTTCGTCGCGGGCGGCCCATTCCAGGAGGGTGTCGAGCGAGAAGGCTGAGTCGTCGATGGTGGCGTGGAGGTCGCCCAGCTCGGCGAAGCGGGCCGGGACGGTGGCGATGGTGAAGGCCTTCGGGTCGACGTCGTCGATCTCGTCCCAATGGATCGGCGTCGAGACCGTGCCTTCGGGGTTGCCGCGGACGGAGTACGCGCTGGCGATCGTGTGGTCGCGGGCGTTCTGGTTGTAGTCGACGAAGAGCTTCTTCGGGTCGCGGTCCTTGCGCCACCAGGTGGTGGTGACCTCGTCGGGTGCGCGGCGCTCGACCTCCCGCGCGAAGGCGAGCGCGGCCCGGCGTACGTCGGAGAAGCCGTGGTCGGGCTTGATCCGCACGTAGATGTGGATGCCGGAGCCACCGGACGTCTTCGGATAGCCGGTCGCGCCCAGATCATCGAGTACTTCGTGGGCGACGTGCGCCACCCGGCGCACCCGGTCGAACGGGCAGTCGGGCATCGGGTCGAGGTCGATCCGCCATTCGTCGGGCTTCTCGGTGTCGGCGCGGCGGGAGTTCCACGGGTGGAACTCGACCGTCGACATCTGCACCGCCCAGGCGACGTGCGCGATCTCGGTGACGCAGAGCTCGTCGGCGGTCCGGTTGTACCGCGGGAACTTGACCTGCACGGTCTCCATCCACGGGGGCGCCCCGTTCGGCAGCCGCTTCTGGTGCACCTTCTCGCCGGCCACCCCGGAGGGGAACCGATGCATCATGCACGGCCGCTCCCGCAAGGCGCGCACGATCCCGTCTCCGACAGACAGGTAGTACCTCACCAGGTCGAGCTTGGTCTCCCCGCGCGCGGGGAAGTAGACCCGGTCCGGATTCGAGATCCGCACGGTCCGCTCGCCGACTTCCAGCTCGACCGCGGGCGTCTTGCTCTTGGCCGCCTTGGACTCCGCCATACAGTCAACCTAACGGCCGGGACGGACATTCAGCACCATCATCAGGCGCGAGTATCCGATCCGACCCCTCCGGAGACCCCCGAGTTCGACGGCAAGTGCTCGGTCGATGGCTGTCTGGTTAACCGGCGGGGACGGACATCCCGCATGATCATCGTCAGAACACCGAATCCCGATCCTCCTAGAGAGACCGAACATGGCGCAGCTCATCGTTGAGATCCACCTCCCGCTGGTCGACACCGGCGTGCGGTCGCCCGCCAACCCCGACTACGCCTTCGGCTGGATCTTCGAGGTCGAGGAGTACCTGGCGAAGAACGAGGACGGCGGCGGCTTCGAGGTGTACGACGACGGCGAGGAACTCGGCAACGACTATCTCTTCTTCCTCACCGGCGCGAACGAGCGGACGCTGTTGTCCGTGGCGAGGGATGTCGCTCGGCTTCCGGGCATGCCGAAGGGCGCCTACGCGATCGTCACCGACGACGAGGCCGAGGAGATGGGCGTCGGCCAGCGCGCGCCGCTCTCCTAGACCGGAAACGGCACCCGCTCAAAGGCAGGTGAGGCTCAGTCTCAGGCGAGGCGGGTCAGCCAGTTGTGGGTGTCGGGGGTGCGGCCGTGTTGGAGGTCCAGCAGGGATTTGCGGAGGGTTGCGGTGACGGGGCCGACGCCGTGGTCCACCGAGTGGTCGCCGATTGTCACCTCGCCGCCTTCCCAGGCCAGGCGGCCGATGGGGGTGATGACGGCGGCTGTGCCGGAGGCGAACACTTCGGTGATTTCGCCGGTGCGGACGCCATCGCGCCAGTCGTCGGCGGAGATGCGGCGCTCCTCCACCTGGTGGCCGAGGTCTGCGGCCAGCTCGAGGACGGAGGCGCGGGTGACGCCTTCGAGGATCGAGCCGGACAGTTCGGGCGTCGCGATCCGGCCGTCGGAGTACACGAAGAAGAGGTTCATGCTGCCGCTCTCCTCGATCCAGCGGCGCTCCACCGCGTCGAGGTAGGCGACCTGGTCGCAGCCGTTGGCGACTGCTTCGGCCAGGGCGGCGAGGCTGGCCGCATAGTTGCCGCCGCACTTGGCCGCGCCTGTACCACCCGGGGTCGCCCGGATCGAGGTGCTCGACAGCCAGATGGAGACCGGCTTGGGGCCAGTGTCGAAGTACGCGCCGGCAGGTGAGGCGATGACGCCGAACAGGACCTCCTGCGCGGGCCGCACGCTCAGTGCTGCCTCGGTGGCGATCATGTACGGCCGGAGGTAGAGGCTGGTCTCGCCGCTACCCGCCGGGGGCACCCAGACCTCGTCCACTGTCACCAGTGCGCGCAGTGCTGCGAGGAACGCCTCTTCCGGCACCTCAGGCAGTGCAAGCCGCTGAGCACTCCGCTTGAACCGGGCAGCGTTGACCTCAGGCCGGAACGCCCACACGGATCCGTCCTCATGCCTGTACGCCTTCAGCCCTTCGAAGATCTCCTGCGCGTAGTGCAGCACTGCGGCGGCCGGGCTGACCTTGAGCGGCGCGTACGCCGTCACCTTCGCGTCGTGCCAGCCCCGCTCAGTCGTCCACGAGGCAAGCACCATATGGTCGGTGAAGGACTGCCCGAAGCCGGGCTTGGCCAATACCGCACCCCGGGCCTCCGCCGTCGCCAGGTCGGCGCTGAGCTCGACCTGGAAGTCCCACGCGTCTGTCAATGTCGCTGCCCGACTCTCACCTGTCACTTTCGCCACGCTACCCCTGCTGCCACCCAGAGCTCGACCCAATGCCCACAGTGCGGTTGTCGTACGGCCTGCGCCGCAGCAGCTCGCGGTAGTCCCACACGGCAGGCCGCCCAACCTCCTCACCCTGTACTGCGGCGAGCACGTGGCCGGCCACGTCGTACAGGTGATGGGTGTGGCACTGGTCGGGCAGCTCGACCAGGACTCGCATCGCCACCGCCAGCCCGGCCGCGACGTCACCGTCCATCACCAGGCAATGGGCAACCACCACCTCCAGCTCGGCCCGCTCGGTAGTCCCGGGCGCGCACAACCCCAGCGCCCGGTCGAGAGCTATATAGGCGCCGATGGTGTCGCCGAGAGTCGCGCACACTCGCCCCTCGACGGCGCAGGTCGCGGAGCCGGCCCACTCGAACGGCGAACTGCTTGCCGCAGACCGGTCTGGCAGGTCAGCCGTCACGGTGTGGAGATCCTCCAGCGCCTGCCGCGCTTCAGCTGCCTCGCCCAGTGCGGCCAGAATCTGAGCGCGGGCGGCAAGAGCGCGGGCGACGTCGGCTGGTCGATCAGCCAGTGCCAGTGCATCGTCGGCGAGCTCAAGCAGCACTGGCAGTGGGCGGTGCTCGGCCAGCCCACTCGTCGCCTCCCAGCTGCGGGCCAGGCTGGCGATCCGGCGCTCGGTGGAGCTGTCGGCGGTCGCGCGGGCAGTTCGCCACCAGCGCTCGGCCGCGCGGAGCCTGCCGAGCTCGGCGAGGGTCAAGGCGATCAACACCGCCAGCTCAGCTGCCGGAACAGCCAGGGCAGCCGAACGAGCTGCGGCGCTGGCACGCAGCAGTTGCAGATCCGCGGTGAGCTCGGGCAGGCGCTCCGCCGGGGGAGTCGTCGTGAACTCGTGGGCATGGCCGGTCGCCACCGCCCGCCACTCAGCCACCTCCCGCCCAGGGCCGAAGGACCCGGCCAGCTCATGCCGAACCGCCTCGAGCAGCTCCACCCCGGCGGGCAATCTCCCGTCGGTCGGCGCCGCCCGTACTTCGCCGCCCGCCACTCCGGACGCCGGTACTCCGGATGCCGCCGTCTCGGCCACCGCGGCTCCGGACGCCGGGCTGGGGGTGGCGGTGGCGGTGGCGGTGGATCCGGGTGGCGCTGGTGGATGGGTCTGCTCGTAGGCGGTCGACAACGTCGGGCTGGTGCCCAGCTCGCGGTCGCACAGGCTGGCGAGGTGGGCCGAGCCCGGGCGCCGGCCGCGCTCGACCTGGGACAGGTAGCTGTGGTCGTAGCCCACTCGGGTGGCAAGCTGCCGCAAACTCAGGGCGGCTGCCTGCCGGGACCGCCTCAACTGCACGCCGAACTCAGCCACAGGATCCTCCCCTGTTCGAGCTGCCGGTCTGGCCGGCCCACTGGTCACGCCTGGTGGTTGCGGTGCGTAGCGCGAACCTACAAGGCCCTACCGACAGAACCCGCCGCGGCGCCGCCCGAAGCTCAACCCTGCAAGGGGTTAGGGGCTGTGGTGACTGTGGGCTGTTCGGGCAGCCCACAGCTCACACCTGGTGACCACACCCCCTCACCAACCAGCCTTGAACCATGAACACCCCGCAGCCAGAGCCAAGGCTCTTCCACCTGGTCCGGTCGTCCGGTGCCTCTCCGGAGGCCGAGTCGAGAGCAGCGGCCGGGCGGGTCATCGTTGCCGACGGAGTCGAGTGGTCCGACGGCACGGTGACGCTGCGCTGGCGGGGGCAATGGCCGGCGACGTCGGTCTGGGAGGGCGGTATCGACGCAGTGCTGGCGGTGCACGCCCGCAGCGGCGCCACCGAACTCCACTGGTTCCCCGCACCCAAGCCACTACCCAGTACTACGACCGCACCCGCCCCGCCGCCGACCGGTGCCGTGGATTGGCAGGCGCTCAGTGGGTTGCGGCTGGCGGCGCCGGGGGTAGATGGGAGGTGTGTCAGCTGCGGGCTCATCTGGCCCTGCCTGAGTTGCGGGCCCTGACGAGACAGCACCGGCCGCCCGCCTGGGCGGATCGGTCGCGAGCGCCGGCTGGGGGAGTTGGTGGGTGGTGGCGGTCCGGGCCCTGCCGCGGCGGGTTTCCCACAGAGGCGGGTTCCCGACAGCGGTACGCCTTGACGGTGAGTTTTGAAACCTCTCTACTTAATGCACTCTCACCGCTGGAGGTCCGCCCATGCGTTCACGGTGTTCTGCCGCCCTACTCGGCTTTCTGCTGGTCGTCGCAGGCTTGGTCGGGGTCACCCAGACCGCGCAGGCGGCGAACCTGTTGACCAACCCCGGCTTCGAGGCGGGCTCGCTGAGCGGCTGGACCTGCTCCGGCGGCTCGGTGATCACCAGCCCGACCCACTCGGGCGGCTTCGCGCTCAACGGTGCGGTGTCGGGTTCGGACTTCGCCCAGTGCAGCCAGACGGTGGCAGTACAGCCCAATACGGCGTACACGCTGTCGGCCTGGGTGCGCGGCTCGTACGTCTACCTGGGCGTCACGGGTGGCGCCTCCACCTGGACGCCCTCAGCGAGTGGTTACAGCCAACTGACGGTCGCCTTCACGAGTGGTGCGAGTCAGACCTCGGCGCAGATCTACCTTCACGGGTGGTACGGCCAACCGGCGTATCAGGCGGATGACGTCAACCTGGATGGGCCCGGTGGCACGCCGCCGACCGGTGGCGCTCCCGGAGTACCGGGGACTCCTTCAGTGACCGGTACTACCAACAGCGCGATCTCCTTGAGTTGGCCGGCCTCCACTGGGACAGTCACGGGATACCGCGTCTACGAAGGCTCCGGTGTGGTCAAGACGGTCACCGGCACCTCCACCAGCATCGACGGGCTGGCCGCGTGTACTAGCCACAGCTACACAGTTGCCGCGTACAACAGCAACGGTGAGTCGGCCAAGAGCGCAGCAGCCTCCGGTACTACGTCAGGCTGCACCAGCACGGGCCTCCCCAAGCACGCCCTGATCGGCTACCTGCACGCGAGCTTCGCCAACGGCTCGGGCTACGTCCGGATGGCCGACATCCCGTCAGCGTGGAACATCATCAACCTCTCCTTCGGTGAACCGACCTCCGTCACCTCGGGCGACATCCGCTTCAACCGCTGCCCGGTGAGCGAGTGCCCGAACGTGGAGAGCGACGCCGACTTCCTGGCCGCGATCAAGGCCAAACAGGCCCAGGGCAAGAAGGTGCTGATCTCGATCGGCGGCGCCAACGGCCAGGTCCAGCTCGCCAGTACGGCGGCGCGCGACGCGTTCGTGAACTCGATCAGCGCGATCATCGACCGCTGGGGGCTGGACGGGCTCGACATCGACTTCGAGGGCCACTCGCTGTTCCTGAACGCCAACGACACCGACTTCCGCAATCCGACCACCCCGGTGATCGTCAACCTGATCAGCGCGGTCAAGACGCTGAAGGCGAAGTACGGGGCGAAGTTCGTGCTGACGATGGCGCCGGAGACCTTCTTCGTCCAGATCGGCTACCAGTTCTACGGCTCCGGCCCGAACGGCGGCGACAACCGGCGCGGGTCGTACCTGCCGGTGATCCACGCGCTGCGCGACTCGCTCACCGTGCTGCACGTCCAGGACTACAACTCGGGTCCCGTAATGGGGCTCGACAACCAGTACCACCAGATGGGCGGTGCTGACTTCCACATCGCGATGACCGACATGATCAAGGCCGGCTTCCCGGTCGGGACCACCGGCCAGACCTTCCCCGGGCTCCGCGAGGACCAGATCGCCTTCGGGCTCCCGGCGGCCACCAGCGCAGGGAACGGCTACACCGCCCCGGCAGCCGTTCACACCGCGCTCGACTGTCTGGTGAAGGGCCAGAACTGTGGTGGCTACACCCTTCGCGGCGGCGCTTCCCCGTCGTTCCGCGGATTGATGACCTGGTCGATCAACTGGGACAAGTACTACAACTGGGAGTTCCAGAACAGCCACGCGCAGTACCTGGCGGCCCTCCCGTAATAAGCCTGTGGACGAAGAGCGCCCGGAATTGGCCGGGCGCTGGTATTAAAGAGTTATGCCAACGTCAACTTCCCGCCCGGTGATCCTGACCGTGGACGACGACCCGGGGGTCTCCCGGTCGATCGCCCGCGACCTGCGACGCCGGTACGCCGAGGAGAACCGGATCGTCCGGGCGGAGTCGCCGGACCAGGCCCTTGACGCGCTCAAGGAGCTCAAGCTGCGGGGTGAGCCGGTCGCGCTGCTGCTCGCGGACTACCGGATGCCGGGGATGTCCGGGATCGAATTCCTCGAAGCGGCGATGGACCTGTTCCCGCTCGCCCGCCGCGTCCTGCTGACGGCGTACGCCGATACTGACGCCGCCATCCAGGCCATCAACGTGGTCGACCTGGACCACTACCTGCTGAAGCCGTGGAATCCGCCGGAGGAGAAGCTCTACCCGGTGGTCGACTCGATGCTCGACCTGTGGAAGTCCACCCCGGACGCGCCCACCGACGAGACCCGGGTGATCGGCCACCGCTGGTCGGCGCCGTCGTTCACCGCCCGCGACTTCCTCGCCCGCAACGCCGTGCCGTACCGGTGGATGGGTGTCGACGACGAGGAGAGCCAGCGGCTGCTCGCTGCCGCCGGAATCGACGGTACGACGCTGCCGGTCGTCATCACAGCGGACGGTACGGTGCTCGTCGCGCCGTCCGAGGCCGAGCTGGCCGACAAGGTCGGACTGTCCACGCACCCCGCCGAGGAGTTCTACGACCTCGTGGTGGTCGGTGGCGGCCCTGCTGGTCTCGGCGCTGCCGTGTACGGCGCAAGCGAGGGCCTGCGGACCGTACTGGTCGAGCAGGTCGCGACTGGTGGCCAGGCGGGTCAATCGAGCCGGATCGAGAACTACCTGGGCTTCCCCGACGGGGTGTCCGGGGCCCAGTTGACCGACCGGGCCCGGCGGCAGGCGCTCCGCTTCGGCGCCGAACTGCTGACCGCGCGCGAGGTGGTCAAGCTGGAGACGACCGGGTCCGCCCGGCGGTTGCAGTTCTCCGACGGCAGCGAGATCTCCGCGCACTCGGTGATCCTGGCGACCGGCGTCTCGTACCGGACGCTCGAAGCGCCCGGTGTCGACGATCTCTGCGGCCGCGGCATCTACTACGGCTCGGCGACGACCGAGGGGCCGAGCTGTGCCGGCCAGGAGGTCTACATCATCGGCGGGGCGAACTCCGCCGGCCAGGCCGCGGTCTATTTCTCCCGGCATGCGAAACGCGTGCATATGCTGGTAAGAGGTCCCTCACTCGAGGCGACCATGTCGTCGTACCTGATCGATCAGATCGGCGGCATCGACAACATCGAGGTGCACACCTGTACGCAGGTGGTGTCCTGCAAGGGTTCGGATCACTTGGAATGCGTGACGCTCACCAACAGCGCGACCGGGGAGAGCTGGGAGGTGGACACGGAGTGGATGTTCGTGTTCATCGGCGCTGCCCCCCGGACGGACTGGCTGCCGGGTGACCTGTTGCGCGACGACCGAGGATTCGTACTGACCGGACCGGACCTGCGCGGCCGGCCGCCGGGCTGGGCGCTGGAGCGCGACCCGTACCACCTGGAGACGAGCATGCCGGGCGTCTTCGCGGCGGGCGACGTCCGGGCCGAGTCCGTCAAGCGGGTCGCCTCGGCAGTCGGTGACGGCGCGATGGCCGTGACCTTGGTGCACCGATACCTGGAGATGCTCTGATGACCGAGCCTGTTGCCGACACCGTCGCGGAGACCGACGAGGTGCGCCGGACCACTCGCGACGAGCTGCGGACGCTGTTCCTGTTCGAGTCGCTGACCGACGAGCAGCTCGACTGGCTGGTCCGCGCGGGCCACCTCGTCGCCGTCGAGGAGGGTCGCGTCTTCGCCGAGGGCGACGAGGCGACCTGCTGCTACGTGCTGATGTCCGGCGGGCTGCGGATGTGCAAGCAGTTGCAGGGCGAAGAGGTCGAGATCAACCGGTCCACCCAGCGCGGGGTGTACGCCGGTGCGTTCAACGCCTTCTTCGGCGCCGACGACCGCAAGGGCTATACCGCGTCGATGTACGTGCTCGAGCCGTCGGAGTTCTTCGTCGTCGACGCCGCCGCGATGGCGGAGATGATGAACACCTGGTTCCCGATGGCGGTGCACCTGATCGAGGGCTTCGTGATGGGGATGCAGCGGACCAACGAGACGATGGGCCAGCGTGAGCGGTTGCTTGCCCTGGGCTCCTTGTCGGCTGGGCTCACGCACGAGCTCAACAACCCTGCTGCGGCAGCAGTCCGGGCCGCGGCGACGCTGCGGCAGCGGGTCGCCGGGATGCGGTCCAAGCTCGCGATGCTTGCCGACGGCACCCTTGACGCGACCAAGCTGCACCAGATCGTCGAGATCCAGGAGGCCGCGGTCGAGCGGGTCGCCAAGGCCCGCGAGCTGTCACCGATGGAGCTCAGCGACGCCGAGGACACGTTGTCGGACTGGCTCGACGACCACGACGTGCGCAACAGTTGGGACGTCGCGCCGGTACTGGCCGCGGTCGGGCTGGACGTGCCGTGGATGGAAGACGTACTGACCGCCGTCGGACCGGAGTACCTGGAAGGCGCCGTTCGCTGGCTGATGTACACGATCGACACCGAGTCGCTGATGAACGAGATCGACGACTCGGTCACCCGGATCTCGACGCTGGTCGGGGCGGCGAAGCAGTACTCGCAGATCGACCGCGCGCCGTACCAGATCGTCGATCTACGCGAGTTGCTGAAGTCGACGATGGTGATGATGTCCGGCAAGTTCGAGGGTCTGACGATCGTGAAGGATCTCGATCCGGACCTGCCGCCGATCCCGGCGTACGCGGCCGAGCTGAACCAGGTCTGGACCAACATCATCGACAACGCCGTCTCCGCGATGAACGGGTCGGGCACGCTGACGATCCGGACCAAGCGCGACGGTGCCTTTGCGGTCGTCGAGATCGGTGACACGGGTCCGGGGATTCCGGCCGACATCAAGAGCCGGATCTTCGAGCCGTTCTTCACCACGAAGCCGATCGGTGAGGGCACCGGGCTCGGGCTGGACATCTCCTGGCGGATCGTCGTGAAGAAGCACCACGGCGACCTGCGGGTCGAGTCGAAGCCCGGTGATACCCGGTTCAAGATCGTGCTCCCGATCAACCCGGAAGCAGAGATCCAGGCTCAAGCCGATCTGATCTGAGTCACCACACGCCGATAGAAGCCTTCGGCGTGATCAGGCAGAAGCAGAAGGGGTGGCCGGCCGGGTCCGCGAGTACGTAGAGCGGCTCGCCTTCGTCCTCGGAGCGATCGAGCACCAGGGTCGCGCCGAGGTCTTCTGCGCGTTGCTTGTGCCGCTGCAGTTCATCCCGCGTCGGTACGGCGAAGTCGAGATGCAGCTGCATCGGCACGTCGTGCTCGGGCCAGGTCGAGCGGGGGAGCGTGCTGACCTCCTGGAACGCGAGCTTCCGCCTGCCGTCCTTGTCGACGAGCACGAGCCAGTCGGCGTCGTCTTCGGCGCTTTCGGCCGGCGGCTCGTCACCGGGTCGGTACTGCAGGCCGAGCAACTCGCGATAGAACTCGGCGAGCCCGCGACAGTCGGTGGTGTCCAGCGCGGTGTGCATCAGTTCCGGGTAGCTTGTCACTGTCTCGTTTCCTCTCCATCCAGCAGGGCGGCGGCCGCGTCGAGCCGCCGTCCCCATCCTGCCGCCTCGGGCTTCCGACTGGGTGATCCTTGAGGCCGCGCTGTGCGGTGTTTCCAGACGGTGCGCGGCGGGTGTCGCGGACGGGGGTGGGCAGCGGGGCCCTAGGCAATCAGCTCCACCGGTAGCGGGTCTGGGACGACTCGCTGCCGGTACTGAAGGCGAATGCCTTGTCGGGCTGAACCCTGTAGAGCTGAGCGTTCCCGGTCCGAACGGCGTTGCCCAGTTGATGCCAGGTTCCGTCCTCGCGGGTTAGCTGCCAGCCGTAGGCTTGCTCGAACGCGGTCGCCACGGCTTCCCTGGTGTCCTGGTCGGTGACGAGGCTCGCAGTGCCTTCGATGACGTAGTCGGTGCCGGTCAGGGTGGCGGTTCCGGTGGTGAGCGCGCAGTACGGGTTGGCGCTGAGGTTCCTGGCTTTCTGCTCGGTCTCGCCGGTGGTGAACCACATTGCGTCGAGCGCCCAGATCGCCAGCAACGGTGTCACGTGGGGCCGGCCGTCCCGGCGTACCGTGCACAGCTGGAATTTCTGGATCCGCCGCAATGCCCACTCCGTCGCCTCCCACGGTGTCGGGCCGGCGCCTGGCGAGGAGAAGGGGCCGACGCTGGTTTCTGGCACGGTCGGGTCGTCGGCCGGATGAATGGTCATGATTTCCTCCTGGTGATCGTCGCGGATTCCGCCCCGGTGCGTCCGTCGGGCAGCTCAGCGGGTCTCGGCGAGACGGTCGGCCAGGATCGTGGTGACCGACAGCGCGGTGTCGAAATTCGGGTTGAGCCGGGTTTTCGTCAGCGCGAAGGCAACCCCTCGCGCGGGGTCCGCGTAGGCGTAGCTTCCACCCCCGCCCGGCCATCCGAAGGCCACGGAGTTCTCGTCTGGAGGGGCGCCGATCCTGCCGATCGGAAAGCCCAGCGCCATCCGCACCGGATTGCCGAAAACCTGATCCACACCCTCGAACGCAGGCGCGGACAGGTCCGCCAACCGGGCAGGGTCCACGAGTTTGCCCTGCAGGACGGCGTTGTACATCGCAGCGAGACCGTGTGCGGTAGCTATGCACACCGACGGTATGTCGGCGCACAGGATGACGCTGTTGTTGCCGAAGTCGGCACTAGGCCGGCTCTCCCACGGCGCGAGGATCGCAGCTCCGTCGTCCGGGTCGGCAGGCCATCGCGGTGCCTGTTCTTCCAGGCGCGCCAACTCCGGCAGCGACCCGTTCGGTGCGGCGAAGTAGAGCTGCCCTTCGATACCGAGCGGCTCGGTGATCCATTCGCGCAGCAGCTCGCTCATGGAGCGCCCGGTCGCGCGGCGGGCGAGCTGGCCGACGAGATAACCGAAGGTGTAGGAGTGGTATCCCATCGCGGTACCGGGCTGCCAGCGCGGCGGGGCGGCAGCCAGCGACTCGCACACCCTGGACCAGTCCGGAAGCTCGCTCGGCGTGATGTCGCGCGGCATGGCGGGAAGACCGACCGTATGGGTCAGGACGTGCCGCAGCGTCGCCGTGTTCTTGCCGTGCACACCGAACTCGGGCCAGAGATCCGTCATCGGGCTGTCGTACTCGAGGAACCCACGCGAGACGAGCAGATGCGCGAGCGTGGCCGTCACGTTTTTTCCAGTGGAGAAACTGAAGATCGGCGTGCCGGAGGTCAGTGGTCTCCCGGTGGCCCGATCCGCCATGCCGGCCACTGCGTCGACGATCAGCGCGCCGTCTCGATAGACAGCGACCTGCACACCGGCCTCCGCGCCAGTACCGACCAGCCTTTCGATCTGACGCTGAATCTGATCCTGTAGCTCACCCATAGCTCTCCACGTCACTTTCCCGACCGCGCGGAGGAATCGGCAGCCGATGAGGCTGTCCAACGCGTCGTGAGCGGACCTTCCCGTAATCCCTGCTCTTCCGTGCTCTCCCAGCCTGGCCAGAGGTCGTTGCAGCTGTCTGCCCGATGGTAGGTCGGAATCAATCAACGATAGTAAGAACCGCAGTCGCTGTGGGGTTGTTCTCGGGAACTGTGGATAAGTCAGCGGAGGGCTGTGCCGTGGGTGTGGGTCAGGAGGGTTAGGTCTTCGCGGGTGGGGAGGGATTCCCAGTCGCCGTGGGCGCCTACGCAGAAGGCGCCGGTGGTAGTGGCTCGGGATAGGCGGGACTCGGTTGGGAGGTTGTCGAGGGTGGCGGAGAGGTAGCCGGAGACGAAGGCGTCGCCGGCGCCGATGGAGTCGGCGACTGTGACGGCGAGGGCTGGTTGGTGGATGGTGCCGGTTGAGGTGTGGGTCCAGGCGCCTTTGCTGCCGGCGGTGATGACGACTTCGGTTGCGCCGGTGGAGAGTAGGGCGGCGACCGGGTCGGTGGCGTCGGTGAGGATGTCGAGCTCGTCGTCCGAGGCGAACACCGTGGTCACGTGGGGGAGCAGCTCACGTAGTACGGCGGCTGCTTCGGTGCGGGTCCAGAGGCGGGCGCGGTAGTTCACGTCCAGCGAGACCTGTACCCCAGCAGCAGAAGCAGCCTGTACTGCGGCCAGCGTCGCGCCTCGAGCTGTCTCCGACAAGGCGGGCGTGATGCCTGTGACGTGGAGGATGCGTGGCGCGGCGCTGGACGGCGTACCGGATGGATCGTCTTCGGGGCGTGCCGACGGGGCCACGGCGGCGACGCATTCCGCGGCGGTGAGGGTGGAGCCGGCTGAACCGCGGCGGTGGTAGCTGACTCGGGTGATGTCGTGGGCCGGCTGGTCGAAGGCGATGAAGCCGGTGAACGAATCGTCGGTGAAGCGCAGATGGCTGGTGTCGACGTTCTCGGCGCGAAGGGTGCGCTGGATCAGCCGGCCGGGTTCATCGTTGCCTACAGCACCTAACCAGGCGACGTCATGCCCGAGCCTCGCCAGCCCGATCGCCACGTTGCTCTCGGAGCCCGCGACGGACAGGTGCACATCGCCGCCCAGACGTAGCGCCCGGGAGGATCGCAGCGAAACCATCGCCTCGCCGAAGGTCAGAACCTCAGGCATCGACTACCGCCTGCAGGAAGGTGGCGGCGCGGGTGGCGAGTTCAGATTGGGAACCGCCGGTGCCTGCGTCGCCGAGGAGGGGGGAGCCGAGGCCTACTGCGAGGGCGCCGGCTTGTAGGTACTGCGGGGTGGTGGTGGCGTCGACTCCGCCGACGGCGATGAGGGGGGCGTCGGGGAGCGGGGCGCGGAGTTCGCGGAAGTAGCCGGGGCCGTGGAGCTTGGCGGGGAAGACCTTCGCCGCGAGGGCGCCTAGATCCAAGGCGGTGATGATCTCGGTCGGGGTGAGGGCGCCGCAGAGGAGCGGGAGGCCCAGGTCGATGCTGCGGTGGGCGCCTCGGGTGATGGCCGGGGTGACGATGAAGCCGGCTCCGGCGGCTGCGACCTCGTCCGCCTGGGCTGCGGTGATCACAGTCCCCGCACCGATCAGCACCGATGGGTCGAACTCCGAGCGCGCCTTGGCGATCGCCTCAGCGCCGCCCGGCGTCGTGAGCGAGACCTCCAAGATGGTGATCCCCGCGGTCACCAGGGTGCGGATGCACTCCAGGGCCCGGTCGGGACCGTCGGCCCGGATGATCGCCAGCACCTTGCGCCGGCTGAGTTCCTCGTGCAACTCCACCACTTACTTCACCCCTTGCATCTATGTGGGAAACTTACTTTGTGAGCAACCGCCCCGTTGTTTACTTTCCGTTCACGGAAGGCAGGTCTACGTACCCATGCCCAGATTCCGTCCGTTGCTGATTTCCCTCGCCTTGCTGGCAGCCGGCCTCGTGGCCGCGCCCCAGCAGAACCAGCCCGCTGAGGCCGCCGTCACCCAGACCGTCCTGTTCGACAAGGGCGGCGCCGGCTACGGCTGCTACCGGATCCCCGCCATCGTGCGAACCAAGCTCGGCACGCTCCTCGCCTTCGCCGAGGCCAGGCGCACCTGGTGCGCCGACTCGCAGGAGATCGACCTCGTCATCCGCCGGTCCGAGGATGACGGCCGCACCTGGTCGGCGCAGAAGATCATCCTGTCCGGCACCGACGCGGACCCCAACGCCGTCGCCACTCGCGGCAACCCGACCCCGGTCGTCGACCTGGAGACCGGCCGGATCGTGCTGCTCACGACGATGGATCCGGGCACCACGAACAAGCCGCGGACGCCGTACGTTCAGTACAGCGACGATGACGGCAAGACTTTTACCAAGGCTAAAAACATCGGTGCGCAGATCGACGACCCGAGCTGGGGCTGGTACGCGACCGGCCCGGTGCACGGCATCCAGCTGACCCGCGGCGCACACAAGGGTCGCCTGGTGGCTGGTACGAACTACGACGCCGGTGGCAAGGTCGCCGGGCAGCTCGTCTACAGCGACGACGGTGGCGACACGTGGCACAAAGGCGCGACCGATCTGCGCAACGACGGCGTCATCCCGCAGGAGATCAGCGTTGTCGAGAAGGTTGACGGCGGCATCTATGCGGGAGCCCGGAACAACAACGGCAGCGCCGGGAACAGCCGGACGTTTGCCGTCAGCAACGATGGTGGCGAGACGTACGCCGCTCCGTACGCGACCATCCCCGGGCTCACCACGCCGACCGTCCAAGGGTCGTTGCTGAGACTTCGCGCGACTGATCAAGGTGCGAAGTACAACCGGATCCTGTTCGCGTCGCCGGCTGATCCGGAGCGGCGGAGGTATCTGACCGTCAGGTCGAGCTTCGATGAGGGCAAGACCTGGCAGTCCGTTGCCGACGGCACCAGGATCACCAGCGACTGGTCCGGGTACTCCGATCTGACGGTGCTCGACACCGGGGAGATCGGTCTGCTGTATGAGGCCGGGGCGGTCGATGCGCGCGATCAGATCAGGTTCGCGCGGTTCATCGAGACCGATATCGGGTTGCCGGATGGACCGGCCGGTCCGAGTACGCCGGATGTGTCCGGGTTGGGAAACAACGGCATTCTTCGCGGTGGTACGACCGCTGTCGCCGGCAAGTTCGGGCAGGCGCGGGACCTCGACGGGACGGATGACGCGATCCAGTTGCCGTTCGCCGAATCGCTCGCCGTCGGGGCGGGGGACTTTACTGCTATGGCTTGGATCAAGTACGGAGCCAGGACGACGCCGCAGGCGATCTTCTGGGGTTACAACCTCAACGAGTTCTCGCAGTTCTGGCTGCGGGCTGAACCGGCTGATGCACGGATCCGCGGTCTGATCACGACCGGCGGCGCTACCGCGGCGGTCGAGACGACGAAGGCCTACAACGACAACGTCTGGCATCATGTCGCGCTGCAACGGAATGCGGGAACGTTGTCGATCTGGGTCGACGGAGCCCAGGCGGCGAGCGTCGCGTCGCCGGCCGGGTCGGTCAGTCCGGGCAGACCGTTCAAGATGTTCGTCGGTCAGCGCCTCGACGGGGCGCATCATTTCGACGGTTCGCTCGACGAGGTCCGCCTCTACAAGCGCGCGATCACGGCGGCCGAGCTGAACAGCATCCGGACCAGCAACGTCACCACGGTCCCGAACGTGGTACTCGATCTGCCGCTCGGGTAGCACGGTCATCAGACTGACCTGGCGGACACCACGAGCCGCCAGGTCAGTTCACCCGACTCCGGTACTACGGCGGCGTCGCCCGGGCCTGCTTCGGCCAACCCGAAAACCCTGCCCAGCATCGGCTCCACACCCAAACTCCGGTACGGCGCCTCCGCCGGAAACCCGCCAAGGTTGCGCCACAATGCCGTTGACACTGGTTGCCCAGGGCAACTCAAGCTGAAATCCAACGCCAGCGGGCCGTCGACAACCGAAGTGGTCGGGCAGTCGATCAAGACGGCGCCGACCGCGGAACCATCGGTCGGACCGTAGACGCTCAGATCAACGCCACCAGGCGCCGGCCACTGCCCGGCTACCCACGACCTGGGCTCCTTCGCCGCCCGATGAGGCTCCGCCGTCGCCAAGGAAGCTGCGCGGGTGCTGTTGAGATAGAGGCGGGACTCTGTGCCGGCCGGGATGTCGAGCTTGCTGCCGGCCGAGCAGTCGAGCAGGGCGTGCGCTGCCCAAACAAACCGATAGCCGGCCGGAGCGACCAGGCGATAGTCGACCCAGATAGCGCCCGTTTCGTCCAGCTCTGCAGGGGGTTCGCCGCCGTTGAAGCGGCGGAGCAGGACTGCGTCGCCGTATTGCACGGCGTCCCAGTCCTCGTCTTCGTCCAGCGATCCCCATGGCTGGTTCCACAGGCCGCCGTGGTCGGGGACGCCGCGGACGGTCGGGAAGCATTCGTCCAGGCCGCCGACGTCGACGTACGTCGACAGCTCCTCGCGTGACCCCGAGATCAACCCGGGCCCGGCCCACAGCCACTCGCGGCCGCCGAGGACGAGAGACGTCCAGCGGCCGCCGTCATCCAGGTCGACGACGACCTCGTTGGTGGGGAGTTCGGTCACCATTCCGCGAAGGATCCGTCCTCGTGCGTCCAGATCGGGTTGCGCCAGGCGTGGCCCTTCTTGTCTGCCGCCCGTACCGCAGCCTCGTCGACCGTGATCCCCAGGCCGGGCAGCGGATTCCACTCCGCATGGCCGTCGACCCAGGTGAAGGGCGCCGGGTCGGTCACGTACGAGGTCAGGTCGCCGTCCACGTTGTAGTGGATCCCGCGACTCTGCTCCTGGATCAAGAAATTAGGTGTGGCAAAAGAAACCTGCAGACTCGCCGCCAACGAGATCGGCCCCAGCGGACAGTGCGGCGCCAGCAGAGCCCCATGCGTCTCGGCCAGTACTGCGATCCGCCGCAACTCCGAGATCCCACCGGCGTGCGATACATCGGGCTGGACCACCGCCACCCCCGCCTCGAGTGCGGGCATGAATTCAGAGCGATGATAAAGCCGTTCACCAAGTGCTACAGGAACTGTCGACGCCTCGACCACCGACGCCAGATGATGCAGGTGCTCGGGCAACACCGGTTCCTCGACGAACAAGGGATGCAACGGCTCGACCGCATGCAAGATCCGCCGGGCCGCAGCAACCCCGACCCGTCCGTGCAGATCAATCGCAACATCACGCGAATCACCAAGTACTGAACGAGCAGCCTCCAACCGCGCGACCACCGAGTTGATCTCGGCCAGCGAAGGCGACGGCTGGATCCGCGCGCTGGCGTTCATCTTCACGGCGGTCATCCCGGCCTCGACCTGCGCCGCAACCTGATCCGCGATCTCGGCCGGCTCATCGCCACCGACCCACGCATAGACCCGCGCCCGATCCCGCACCCGCCCACCGAGCAGCGACGCGACAGGAGCGCCGTACACTTTCCCGGCGATATCCCACAGCGCATGATCGATCCCGGCCAGCGCGCTGCTCAGCACCGGCCCGCCGCGATAGAAGCCACCCTTGGCGAGGATCTGCCAGTGTCGCTCGATCTGCAGGGGATCCTGGCCGATCAGATACTCCGACAACACCTCGACCGCAGTACGCACGACCTCGGCGCGCCCCTCGACCACCGGCTCGCCCCAACCGACGACGCCGTCACTGGTCTCGATCCGGCAGAACAGCCAGCGGGGCGCGACGAGGAAGGTCTCGATCCGTTCGATCTTCACTTGCCACCCCGGCCGGTCGACTTCCGCACCGCGGACAGGTCCTCGGCAGCCTTGGCGAGCAACTCGCGCATCGCCAACTCGGCCCCCTCGGGGTCATGGGCCCGGACGGCGTCAACCACGCGCGCGTGGCTTGGTACAGGATCATCGGAGGGCTTCACCCGGTGCACCAGCCGGTCGCGATCGGCCAGGCCGGTCTCCATGATGACCTCCATCTTGGTCAGCAACTCGTTGCCGGTGGCAGCGAGCAAAGCCTTGTGGAACGCGAGATCCGCCTCCACGGCAGCAAGATCATTGGTTGCCGACGACATCGCTTCGAGCGCCGCGTCGAGCACGTCGATCTGCGCGTCAGAAGCCCGTACTGCGGCCAGGCGCGCGGCCGCGGGTTCGACAATGCCGCGGACTTCGTGGAGCTCCTCGAGCAGCTCCGGCCTGACGTCGTCGTCGAAGTGCCAGCGGATCATGTCCGCGTCGAGCAGGTTCCAGTCCGAGCGCGGCCGGACGAACGTGCCGCGCTTCTGCCGCGCGTCGACGAGCCCCTTCGCGGTCAGCACCTTGAGCGCCTCGCGGACCGCGGTCAGGCTGACGCCGAGGTCGGCCTGCAGATCGGGCACGTTGATCGTCGCGCCCTGGGGGATCTGCCCCGACAGGATGCGCTGCGCCATCACCTCCACGATCTGCCCGTGCAAACCCCGCGACACCCCGCGCTGAATCCCCGTCACGCCGCCCGTCCTCTCACTGTGTCGCCCTCACCATCGGGCCGAACGTTCTCCATGGGCACTGCGCTTCCCAGCGGCTCCGCGCTTCGCTTGAGTCCTGCGCTTTCCAGCGGCTTCGGCGCTTCGCTTGGATAGTGCGTCTTCATGCCGAGTCCTTGACCGCTGACCAGCCACCATCGACCACCAGGCTGGCCGCTGTCACGAACGACGCCTCCTCCGACAGCAGGAAGGCGATCGCCTGAGCGACCTCGTCGGGCCGCCCGAGCCGTCCGATGGCCGTCGCCCGCGCGCTCTGCACTTTGCCCTCGGCGGTGACACGGTCCCACGCGGCGGTGTCGACCGGGCCCGGAAGCACCGTGTTCACCCGGATCGACCCGCCGTACTCGACCCCGAGCTGCCGCCCGAGCGCAACCAGAGCACCCTTCGTCGCGGCGTACGCCGGATGACCGGGGATCCCGGCCAGCGCATGCACCGACGAGACCAGTACTACGGATCCGCCACGCGCCGCCAGGTCTTGGTACAAGCTCTGAAATCCGAGGAACGCCGCCGTCAGGTTGACGTCGAGCTGGCGTTGCCAGGAGGCCGGTGGCAGTTCGTGTGCCGGCCGGACGTCGATCGTGTACGCGTTGCTGACGAACCCGTCGATCGGGCCGAGCTCGTCGCGTCCACGCGACCGCACCTCGGTCCAGGTGTCGGGGGAGGAGACGTCGCCGGTGACAGCGATCGCGCTGCCCGGGATCTCCTTGCAGGGGTGCAGATCCACCTGCACAACCGAGGCGCCCTCGAAGAGCAGTCGCTGCACGCAGGCAGCGCCGATCCCCGTCGCGGCCCCGGTCACCACGATCACCCGCTCAGCCAGCCGCACCAGAAGCCTCCACGCTCTCCAACGATGAACGACCCCTAGTTGACCGTGAGCAGGCAACCACGTCAAGCGATTTCATCGTAATTTACGAATTAATATTGACATGCCCGACGGACCGGCTGCAAGATCCTCCGCAGAACGAACCACTCAATCGACTGGAGTAGTCATGGCGGGTCTGGCAGCTGATCGGCGGACGTTCCTCAAGGGGCTCGGAGTGCTCGGGGCCGCGGCCCTGGTGCCGGGTTGCGCCACCTCGACCCCGACGCCGGGTGCGGGCTCCAGTGCGGGCGCGACCGGCAATCTCTCGTTGCAGTCCAACCTCTCCGCCGAGCAGGCGAAGGCCGCGATGGAGAAGCTCGTCGCGGCGTACAACAAGACCGGCGGCAGCACGGTCAAGCTCAACACCGTCGCCTCGGAGATCTTCCGCACCCAGCTCCCGACATACCTGACCTCGGCCAACCCGCCGGACGTCTACACCTGGTACGCCGGCTCGGTCGCGGACTCGTACGCGAAGAAGGATCTGCTGCTCGACATCACCAGCGTCTGGGACACCATGGGCAACTACCCGGAGTCGATGAAGACGCTGTCCACCAGTACCAACGGCCAGAAGATCTTCGTGCCGACCAGCTACTACTGGTGGGGCATGTTCTACCGCAAGTCGAACTTCGCCAAGTGGGGCGTGACGCCGCCGAAGACCTGGGACGAGTTCATCGCCGTCTGCAAGACAATCCAGTCCAAGGGCGTCCCACCGATCGGTATCGGCCTGGGCGACACCCCGTGGGTCGCGTCGGCCTGGTTCGACTACCTGAACATCCGGATCAACGGAGCGCCGTTCCACCGCGACCTGCTGGCCGGCCGCGGCCGTTTCGACGACCCGAAGGTCAAAGCCGTCTTCACCAAGTGGCAGGAGGCGCTCCCGTACTTCGACCCGAAGGGCAAGTCGTTCCCCTTCCAGGAGGCGACCTCGGCGCTGCTCGGCGGCAAGACCGGGATGTTCCTGATCGGCACCTTCTTCGCCGACTCCGCCCCCAAGGACGCGCTCGACGACATCGACTTCTTCCAGTTCCCGATCATCGACCCCGCAGTACCGGTCGCTGAAGAGGCGCCGACCGACGGGTACTTCGCTTCGAAGAAGGCCAAGGACCCCGAGGGCGTGAAGAAGTTCCTCACCTGGCTGGCCACGCCCGAGGCGCAGAACATCTACGTCGAAAGCTCTTCGGGGACGGCGATCCCGGCCAACCCCGACGGCAAGTCGGCCGACACCCCGCTGGTGAAGAAGGGCAAGGCGATGATCGAGGGCGCCAAGGAGCTGACCCAGTTCTTCAATCGTGACTCCAGCGACGCCCTGCAGCCGACTGCCGATGCTGCCCTGACCAAGTTCATGGACAAGCCGGACCAGATCGACAAGATCCTCAAGGACTGGCAGGCGGCGGCCGAGAAAGTGTTCAAGGCGTGACCGCAACCACCGTGGAACCCGAATCGCCGCCTGGCGCTCCGCCTCGCTCAAGGCTTGGTTCAAGGTCTGGAGAGCGGCGCCCCTGGCGAGTGTCGCCGTTGATCCTCGCGTTCGTCTTCATCCCGTTCGCGATCGAGGCCGTGTGGGTGTTCTGGCCTGCCATGCAAGGGTTCTGGTTGTCGCTGACCGACTGGGACGGGTTGTCCGCGCCGAAGTTCGTCGGCCTGGGCAACTTCGGGGACATGTTCTCGGATCCGATCTTCAAGACCGCGTTGAAGAACACCGCGATCTGGCTGGTGCTGTTCGGTGGCATCAGCGTCATCGGTGGATTCGGGATGGCGATGCTGTTGCAGAAGGAGCGGCGTGGCGTCGGCATCTACCGGGCCGCGTTGTTCACGCCGGTCGTCTTCTCGCTGGTGGTGACCGCGCTGATCTGGCGCGTCTTCTACCAGCCGGACGGTCTGGTCGACTCCGTACTCCGCGGAGTCGGGCTGGAGAACCTCATCCGGCCCTGGCTCGCTGATCCCGACACCGCCTTGTACGCCGTGATCCTGCCCGCGTTGTGGCGGCAGATCGGGTACGTGATGGTGCTCTACCTGGCCGGCCTGAAAGCCGTCGATCCCTCGCTGTACGAAGCGGCCCGGGTGGATGGCGCGTCGGCTTGGCAGCGCACGCGGTACGTGACGATCCCGCAGCTCAAGGGCGTCAACTCGGTCGTACTGTCGGTGATCGTGATCGACTCGCTGAGATCGTTCGACATCGTCTGGTCGATGACCAAGGGCGGGCCGTACCACTCCTCGGAGCTGCTCAGCACATACATGTACTCGACCGCGTTCCAGTCCACCCAGCTGGGCTACGCATCCGCGATCGCCGTGGTCATCTTCATCCTCGCGCTCGCCGTCATCCTCGGCTATCTGATCCGTGCCTTCCGGGAGGAGACATGACCAATCGCTTCAAGACCGGTGGGTACCACCTGGCGATGGGGCTGGTCTCGTTCCTGTGGATCGCGCCGATCCTGTGGGTGGTGGTGATCTCGTTCCGCAGCTTCGACGACGTCGCGACGAACGGGCTCGGAGCGTTGCCACACTCGTTCACCTTCTCGACGTACAAGTCGGCATGGGAGGACGCGGACGAGTTCAGAGCTTTAATCAACTCGTTGGCGGTGACGATCCCGGCGGTGCTGCTGAGTCTCGGGCTGGCCTCGATCGCGGCGTACGGGCTGGCGCGGTACAACATCCCGTTCCGGCGGACGGTGCTGCTCCTGATGCTGATGGGCAACCTGCTGCCGCCGCAGATCCTGCTGATCCCGATCTCGCGGTTCGTCGAACTGACCGGGTACTACGACACGTTGTACGCGCTGATCGCGGTGCATGTCGGGTTCGGGCTGGGGTTCTACACCTTCGTGCTGCACGGCTTCATGCGTGATCTGCCGAAGGAGATCCAGGAGGCGGCGACGATCGACGGGGCCGGCCCGGGCAAGATCTACGCCAGCGTCATCCTGCCGCTGACCCGTCCGGCGATGGCGGCGCTCGGTGCGCTGTCCTTCACCTGGATCTTCAACGACCTGCTCTGGTCGATCACCGTCATCCGCTCAGGCGAGAAGATGCCGGTCACGCCGGCTCTGCTCGGTCTGCAGGGCCTCTTCGTCTCCTCCTGGAATGTGATTGCCGCCGGCACCGTCATTGCGGCGATCCCCACTCTTGCGGTGTTCTTGAAGTTCCAGAAGCACTTCGTGTCCGGCCTCGCGATCGGAGCCGTCAAGTGACCCAATGGACGTTGCGCGGAGCAACCACGTCGTACGTCGTGGAAGTCCCGTCGCATGGGCAGTGGGCTTCTTTGGTTGCCTGGGGCCCGCACGCGGTCGCTGACGGCCCGTCCCTGGTAGCACCGGTCGGCACCGAGCACTACCTCCCACGAGCTGACCTCGAGCCACTCGAGTACGCGGTGAGAGGTGTCCGCTACACCACGCCCACCGACCTGGTACTGACAGGGCCGGACGGCTCGGACGAACTCCGCCCAGTATTTGCTGACTCGAATCAGACTGGGGACTCGCTGGAACTGACGTTTGTTGATGCCGTGCGGGCTGTGCGGATCGTCTTGCACTACCGGATGCCGGCTGGGCTGGACGTTGTTGAGCGTTGGGTCTCCGTGAACAACGACGGGTCCGAGGAGCTGACCCTGCGACGGCACGAGTCGGCCGGATTTGTTGTTCCCACCAGCAACGGTGCGGTGGTCAGGTATCTGTGGGGTGAGTGGAACAGCGAGTTCCAGCAGGGGATCGTCGAGTTGCGGCGCGGCAGATTCTCGGTCGACAGTCGGCAGGGGATCACCGGGCACTCGTACTCACCCTTCCTGTCCGTTGCCGACCTCGAAGACCCAGCCGGTACTACGTGGGGCGTACAGCTCGCGTGGTCGGGGTCTTGGGAGTTGAGTGCGGACGTCGACACCACCGGGCAGACCCGGATCCAGGCGGGCAGGGCTCCGTCCAGCCTTGGTCTCGCCCTCGCCCCGGGATCCAGCTGGGTCTCCCCGGTGGCGGTCGGCGGGTGCAGCGTGGAAGGTGTCGACGGACTGGCCCGGGTCTTCCACGCCTATCAACGGACCTTTTCGCGAAGGGTTCCGCAAAAGGCTCTGTACAACTCTTGGTTCGCGACCGAGTTCGACGTAGAGGCCGGGCATCAGCTTGAGTTGGCCGAGCGGGCAGTCCGGGCCGGGGTCGAGACCTTCGTGGTCGACGACGGGTGGTTCGTCGGGCGGTCGGACGACACCGGTGGCCTGGGGGACTGGGACGTCGATCCGGTGGCCTTTCCCGACGGGCTCGGGGCTTTTATCGAAGACTTGAAGGAAGTGGGGCTCGGGTTCGGCCTGTGGGTGGAGCCGGAGTCGGTCAGCCCGAAGTCGGAGCTCGCGGCCAAGCATCCCGAGTGGATCCTGCAAACGGCCGGCCGCGAACCACTGCCGATCCGCAACCAGTTGCTGCTTGATCTAAGTCGTGACGACGTCGCCGACTGGATCTGGGAGACGCTCGACCGGCTGCTGTCCTCGTACGAGATCAGCTATCTCAAGTGGGACGCTAACCGCCCGCGGCTCGACGCAGGCGATCAGCGACGCGACCTCGACGGCAAGGTCGTCACCAACCTCTACAAGATCCTCGACCGCCTCCGCGCCGATCACCCGCAGGTGTACGTCGAAGGTTGCGCCGGCGGTGGTGCCCGGGTCGACCTCGGCATGGCTGCTCGCGTCGACACGCTCTGGCCGAGTGACAACACCGCGCCACTCGACCGGCTGAAGATCCAGCGCGGCTTCCTGACCGGGTACTCGCCGCACTTGATGAGCTCCTGGGTGACGGACGCCGAAGGTACCCACGACGGCCGGGAGC
Source organism: Streptomyces sp. SID13031 (assembly GCF_010548305.1). Classification (GTDB taxonomy): domain Bacteria; phylum Actinomycetota; class Actinomycetes; order Propionibacteriales; family Kribbellaceae; genus Kribbella. The sequence goes on along the minus strand of NZ_JAAGLV010000009.1, from coordinate 260,156 downwards.
GGTCGCTGGACTTCCGCTTCCACGTCGCGATGGCCGGTGGCCTCGGCATCGGCGCCGACCTGTCGCGCTGGACCGACGAGCAGCTGGACACGGCGGCGCGCCACGTCGCGCAGTACAAGACGATCCGCGATGTCGTGGCCCAAGGGATAGTTCATTGGCTGGAAGAAGGGCCGACCGTCGGCGTGCAGTATGTCGCGGCCGACCGGTCGGTGGTGTTCCTGTGGGACACCGGTGACAGCAACGTCCGCGGCACCTTGCCGACGCGACCACGGCGCGTCCGCTTGGTCGAGCTGGACGCCGCACAGAGGTACCGGGTGGGAACTGAGGTCCACCCGGGGAGCTACCTGATGCAGGTCGGCGTCCCCGATCCAAGGGACACCCCGACCGACTCGCACTGCCTGGTCGTCGAAACCCTCGACTGACCCGTTCCGTCCCTGGCAGCAAAGGAATTAGACGTGAAACGACGATCCGCCCTGTTCGGCGGTGCGCTCGCGGCGATCCTGGTGACCGCCTCGCTCGCCACGACCGCAGCAGCCACCACGACCGCAGCAGCCACCACGACCGCAGCAGCCACCACGACCGCAGCAGCCACCACCACCGGGGCCAACCCGGCCGCAACTACCACAGCCGCAACTACCACAGCCGCAACTACCACAGCCGCAACTACCACGGCCGCGACCACCGCGGCTTCGACAGCATCCACGACCCATACCGCGCCCGTGCTCAGCCCGACGCCGTACATGGGGTGGAACACGTACTACGGGCTCGGGGGTGACTTCACCGAGACGACCATTCGGTCCGTCGCCGACTCCATCGTCAGCCGGGGGCTGAAGAAGGCCGGCTACGACATCGTCTGGCTAGACGGTGGGTGGCAGGCTGACGAGTCGCGGAGCGCGGCCGGCGACCTGGTCCCCAACCCGGCCAAGTTCCCGAACGGGCTCAAGCCGCTCGTCGACTACATCCACAGCAAGGGATTGAAGGCCGGTATCTACACCGACGCCGGTCCGTACATCCCGGGCAAGTGCGGTCTCGGCAGCGGCGGCTACTACCAGCGTGACGCCGACCAGTTCGCCGCCTGGGGCTTCGACGCCGTCAAGGTCGACTACCTCTGCGGCATCGCGGCGAACCTGGACCCGAAGACCGTCTTCACCGAGTTCGCCCAGGCCTTGCGTAACAACGCGAGCCACCGGCCGATGATCTTCAACCTCTGCAACCCGGTCACCTCGCCCGACTGGGGCAACTATCCCGAGTCGCAGCAGTCGATCAACTCCTGGTCGTACGCGCCGAACATCGCGCAGTCGTGGCGCACCTACACCGACGTCGGCTTCCAGGGCGACATCAAGTTCAAGGATGTCCTGCGCAACTACGACGCGAACGCCAAGCACCCCGAGGTCGTCAAGCCCGGCGCGTTCAGCGACCCGGACTACCTGGCGCCCGAGCTCGGCATGTCCGACGAGGAGTTCCGCAGCCAGCTGACCCTGTGGTCGGTCGCCGCGGCGCCGCTCGTCGTGGGCAGCGACATCCGCAAGCTCAGCGCCACCACGATCGGCATGCTGACCGACCCCGACGTCATCGCGATCAACCAGGACCGCGCCGCAGTACAGGCCGTCCGAGTCGGCGCAGCCGGTACTACGGAGACGTGGGTGAAGCGGCTGGCCGACGGCAGCCGCGCGGTCGTACTCCTCAACCGCGGCGACAGCGCGAAGACGCTCACCACGACTGCCTCGGCGGTCGGCCTGCACGGTGCGCGCTTCACGCTGAAGAACGCCTGGACCAACGCCGTGACCGAAAGCGCCGGCACCATCTCGGCCGCCGTCCCGGCACACGGTACTGCGCTGTTCCGCGTCGGCCCGGCTCGCGGTCTGCCGGGAATCCCGCACGTGACTGCGGGGATTCCGCAGGTCACCCAGGTCGGTACCCAGACCCTTCCTGAAGGCGCCGCGCCGGTCGTTGCCGGTGGCGACGAACTCCGCGTAGAGGTTGCCGTCCGCAACGACGGCCTGCTGCCGGTGCTCAAGCCGACCGTCACTCTGACCGCGGCCACCGGCTGGACCGTCACGCCGATCGGCAAGGCTCCGCTTCTGCTCGCTCCCGGCCAGAAGATCACCTTGGCCTACAAGGTGAAGCTGCCGGCGACAGCCGTTGCGGGCAACGCGACGCTCACCGCGACAACGCAGTACGAGGCTGTTGGCTACGGCAAGCAAATGCAGACGACGGTCTCGCCGCTGGTCATCGCGCCGGTGCCGCCGGACGGTGTTGCGGCACTCTCGCACCACCCGTGGATCACGGCGACGAGCGGCTGGATGTCGCCGACGATCGACGAGAGCGTCGGCGGCGGTTCGCCGATCAGCCTGGTCAGCCAGACCTACCCGACGGGCATCGGCGTCGCTTCGCCGTCGCTGGTCCGGTACTACCTGGGCCAGCAGTGCACGAAGTTCACCGCGACGGTCGGCATCGACGATGCGGTCCGCAACGTCGGTCCGGAAGGCGGCACCTCGATCTTCCAGGTGATCGGTGACGGCAAGGTGCTGTTCGACTCGGGCACGGTCGACCGCGACCACCCGAAGCCGGTGGACGTCGACCTGACCGGCGTCCGCGTCCTCGACCTGGTCGTCGGTGACGCAGGCGACGGCGGCTACAACGACCGCGCAGACTGGGCTGCACCGACTGCTACTTGCTGAGACGTCGTAAACCTCGGGGCGGTCAGCGCCCCGGGGCCGGCGACCTTGTGCATCACCTGAGCATTCCTGGGGCAGCCGGATACTCAACTGGTGCACAAGGTGGCGCTTTGAGGGTTCCCCGCGGCCGCTCCGCGAAGTGACCGCGGACAGCGGACCGCCAGCACACGCCAACCTCGCCACAGGCCGGTCGATTGGCCGTCGTCAGGCGGGAGGTCACCCGAGCGGGCGACCTTGGTGTGTGGTGGCGGTCCGGGGCTACTCGGGAGCTGGGGCGCGGCGGATGGCGGCGATGGTGGGGACCGGGTCCTTGGTGAGGAAGTCGATGACGAGTTTGTTGACCAGGTCGGGCTTCTCCTGGGTGAGGAAGTGCGAGGTGCCGGGGACGACGGCGAACTCGGCGTTCGCGATGTTGTCGTACATCTCGACCGAGTGCGCCAGTGTCACCAGGTCGTCGTCGGAGAACATGATCAGCGTCCGCGCAGTCACGGCGGACAACTCCGACGCCTGCAGGTCAGGCTCCTTCGCTGCCATCTCGCCGATCTTCGTCGCCACCACCGGGAAGTGCTCCTCGCCGTCGGGGGAGACCTCCCCGTACGCCGGTCCGAGGAACTGCGTGATCGCCGGAACGTCCCACTCCATCTCCGGCCCCGCCTCGCCCGACTTGTTGAAGCCGCCACTGATCAGCACGAGCCGGTTGACGAGCTCGGGCCGCTGCATCGCGACGAGCATCGCGGTGAAGGCGCCGTCGCTGTGCCCGACCAGATCCGCCGGCTGACCGACCACGGTCTCCAGGAACGCGATCGTGTCGTCGGCCATCAACTGGTAGCTGATCGGCCCTTCGACATCCGGTGTATGCCCGTGCCCGCGCCGCTCGGGCGTGTAGACGTGGAAGTGCTCGGCCAGCGCAGGCGTGTTCGCCGCGAAGAACCGCGCATCCACCAGCCCACCGTGCATCAGGACAAGCGGCGTACCCGCACCCTGCTCGTCGTACCAGGTCTTCACCGCACCCAGCTGCACGTACTCACCCATAGCCAGTTCCCCTCGTAGACACCGATAGCGCGGAAGCTACCCCAGGAAGGGCTCAGGAAGCTCGGCCTTGACTCGGTCGGTGAGGGGCCGAACACTCTCGGTTATGAAACGACTCGCCCGCCGCCCAGGTCGGGTCTCGCTTGCCGGCCTCGTCACGGCCGCTCTGCTCGCGACGCCCCTCTTCGCATCTACTACGGCTGCCGTGGCCACGCCACAGGCAGATCCCGCACCCGGTCTCATCCCTAAACCGGTCAGCCAGACCGTACTGACCGGCCAGAACTTCAGCCTGAACTCATCGAGCGCGATCAACGTCGCCGCCAGCCCCGACGAGAGCCAAGCCGCCGGGAAGGTCGCTGAGCAGTTCGCCGCCAGGTTGCGCGTCTCCACCGGCTATCCGTTGGCGATCGTGCCGGGCACGGCCACCATCAAACTCTCCACCAATGGCGCTGCTTCCCTCGGAGCCGAGGGCTATCAGTTGCGCGTCGACAGCACTGCGCTCAGCGTGACCGCGGCGACCCCAGAAGGCCTGTACCGCGGAGTCACCACCCTCAGGCAGCTACTGCCTGGCAAGGCCGACGCGACTACCCAACAGGCCGGTCCGTGGACAGTTGCCGGTACGACGATCGACGACTCACCCCGATACACCTACCGCGGCACGATGCTCGACGTGTCCCGCCACTTCTTCTCCCTGACCGAGGTGAAGCGCTACATCGATCTCGCCGCGCTCTACAAACTCAACAAGCTTCACCTGCACCTGTCGGACGACCAAGGCTGGCGAATCCAGGTCGACTCGTGGCCGCGCCTCACGACGTACGGGGGAAGCCTCGAGGTCGGCGGTACGCCGGGAGGTTGGTACAGCAAGGCGGACTTCGCAGAACTCGTCCGGTACGCCGGTGAGCGGTATCTGCAGGTCATTCCCGAGATCGACACCCCGGGCCACACCAATGCCGCGTTGGCGTCCTACGCCCAGCTCAACTGCAACGGGGTCGCTCCGCCGCTCTACACGGGCACTGACGTGGGCTTCAGCTCGCTCTGTGTCGCAAAGCCCGTCACCTACACGTTCCTCGACGATGTGTTCCGCGAGGTGGCTCAACAGACCCCAGGTGATCTCGTCCACCTCGGCGGGGATGAGGCGCACTCCACGCCGCACTCCGACTACCTGACCTTCATCCCGAAGGCGTCCGCGCTGGTCACCAAGCAGAACAAGAGGGTGATGGGCTGGCAGGAGATCGCCGAAACCACGTTGCCGGCCAACAGCATCGCGCAGTACTGGGGTACCGACGACACGCGTTCCCGCGATCTGGCCCGCAAGGCCGCAGCCCAAGGCAGCAAGGTCGTCCTGTCACCGGCCAACCGGGCCTACCTGGACATGAAGTACAACTCCAGTACGCCGTACGGGCTGTCCTGGGCCGGCTACGTCAGCGTGCAGAAGTCCTACAGCTGGAACCCGTCAACCCTGATCCCGAACCTGCCTACCAGCGCAGTCGCCGGTGTCGAGGCCCCGATCTGGACCGAAACCCTGGACAACCTGGACAAGCTCGAGTTCATGGCATTCCCACGTCTGCCAGGCATCGCCGAACTCGGCTGGTCCCCGGCGTCCGCCCTCGACTGGAACAACTACAAGGGTCGCCTTGGTGGTCAAGGCTCCCGCTGGGACGCCCTCAGCCTCAACTTCTACCGGGCTCCCGAAATCGCCTGGCGCTGACCACCCCTGGCTGTGGGAGGAGTCCGCGCGGGTACGCGGACTCCTCCTGTATCAGCGGGTGATGCGGTGTCTGGTGGCCAGCTCCCGGAGGTAGAGGGCGCTCTGCTTCGGGGTGCGGGTTTGGGTTTCGTAGTCGACTCGGACGATGCCGAAGCGCTTCTCGTAGCCGTAGGCCCATTCGAAGTTGTCCAGCAGGGACCAGGCGAGGTAGCCGCGGATGTCGGCGCCCTGCTGGATGGACTCGGCTACGGCGGCCAGGTGGGAGGCGAAATAGGCAGTGCGGCCCTCGTCGGCGACGTAGCCGTTCTCGTCGGCGGTGTCGTCGAAGGCGGAGCCGTTCTCGGTGATCACCATCGGGACGCCGGGGTAGTCCTTGCTGATCCGGACGAGGAGGTCGGTGAAGCCCTCGGGGACGATCTCCCAGTCCATCGCCGTGCGCGGCCTGTTCAGCGGCAGGGTGCGGGTGATCGGCAGGCCGTCGTCGCCGACCGTCTTGCCGTCCTCGTCGAAGCCGGTGAACTTCTGGCTGAAGTAGTAGTTGATGCCCAGGACATCGAACGGCGCCGAGATGGTCGCCAGATCGCCTTCCTGGACGGGGATCTCGATGCCCTCGGCAGCGAGATCGGCGATCACGTCGGCCGGGTAGCGGCCGTGGATCAGCGGGTCGAGGTAGAGCCGTGCGCCCATGCCGTCCGCCCGGCGTGCGGCCTCGAGGTCGGGCTCGGCGTCGCTCGCCGGGTATGCCGTTGCCGCGTTCAGCGTGATGCCGATGTCGAGCTTGCGGGGTGCCGCCTCGCGCATCCGCTCGGTGGCGAGACCATGGCCGAGCAGCAGGTGGTGCACCGCCGCGACAGCCTTCGGGTACTCCTTGCGGCCCGGCGCGTGGGCGCCATAGGCGTAGCCGAGCATCGCCGAGCACCACGGTTCGTTCAGCGTCGTCCAGGTGTCCACCCGGTCGCTCAGCGCGTCGAACACCAGCATCGAGTAGTCCGCGAACCGGTACGCCGTATCGCGCACCGGCCAGCCGCCCGCGTCCTCGAGCTCTTGCGGCAGATCCCAGTGGTACAAGGTCACCCACGGGTCGATGCCCTGGGCAAGCAGTTCGTCGACGAGCCGGTCGTAGAACGCGATCCCGGCCGGATTGATCCCACCCTTGCCGCCCGGCTGCACCCTCGGCCAGGAGACCGAGAACCGGTACGTGTCCAGCCCGAGTTCCTTGATCAGCGCGACATCAGCAGGCATCCGGGTGTAGTGCTCGCAGGCGATGTCGCCGGTGTCGGCGTTGTCGATCGCACCGGGCACCTTGCAGAAGGTGTCCCAGATCGACGGCGTCCGGCCGTCGGCGTCGATGGCGCCCTCGATCTGGTAGGCCGAGGTCGCGACGCCCCAGCGGAAGCCCGGCGGCAGGCTGTCGATCAGCGCCTGCTCGGTCGCCGGCGCGGTGAACACTGCGGAGGTGGGGACAGCGGTGGTGTTCATAGGCATTGGTACGGCGCCCGCCGGTGGGCGAGCGCCGTACTTTGCTCCCTTCGGAAGGTAGTGGTGGGAGATCAGCCGACGGGTACGCGCCCGGGCAGCCAGCAGGCCACTTCACGGTTCGGGTCGTTCCTGGCCTCAGGGACGCCGAGGACGGGGATCTCCGTCGAGCAGCGGTCGAACGCGTGCGGGCAGCGCGGATGGAACGCGCAACCGGTGGGCATGCCGCGCAGGTCCGGCGGCGTACCGGGGATCCCGGCCAGTTCCTTGCGCGGACCTCGCAGTGCCGGGAAGGACTTGAGCAGCCCTTCGCTGTACGGGTGCAGGGAGTCCTTGTAGAGATCGGCCGACTTCGCCTGCTCGACGATGCGGCCGCCGTACATGATCGCGATCCGGTCGGAGAACTCGACCAGCAGCGACAGGTCGTGGGTGATGAACAGCACCGAGAAGTCGAGCCGCTCGCGCAACTCCACCAGCTGGGCGAGGATCTGGCGCTGCATCACCACGTCCAGCGCGGTGGTCGGCTCGTCCATGATGACGACCTGCGGCTCGAGGACGAGCGCCATCCCGATCATCACCCGCTGCCGCATCCCGCCGGACAACTGGTGCGGGTAGGCGTCCATCCGGTCCGCGGAGATGCCGACCAGCTTGAGCATCTCCTTGGCCCGGGCCATCCGCGCCTCGCGGCTCAGTTGCGGTTCGTGCGCGCGGATCGCGTCGAGCATCTGGGTGGAGACCTTGTGCACCGGGTTGAGCGAGTTCATCGCGCCCTGGAAGACGATCGAGGTCTCGGCCCAGCGGAAGGCCCGCAGTTCCGCGTTGCTGAGCGACATGACGTCGTACGGTTCGCCGCCGGGCGGGTGATAGATGACCGAGCCGCCGCTGATCACACCGGGCGGCGGGAGCAGCCGGGTGATGCCGTAGGCCAGCGTCGACTTGCCACTGCCGGACTCGCCGGCCAGGCCGAGCACCTCGCCGCGGTGCAGCGTCAGCGTGACGTCGCGGACCGCCTGGACGGACTGGTCGCCGAGGCCGTAGTCGACGTTGAAGTCCTTGATCTCGAGCACAGGAGCCTTCATGCCGCGCCCTTCGCTTCCTTGGTCTTACGCACGACCGGCGTGACCGGGGCGTCCTTGCTGGCGGTGTTCAGCACCGGGGTGAAGCCGACCCGCATCTTGACGGTACGGCCGTCGTTGGTCTTGACCCGGGTACGGCCGGCGCTGCGTAACCGCGGGCTGACGAACTCGTCGATCCCGAAGTTGATCAGCGACAGCGCCGTACCGAGGATGGCGATCGCGAGACCGGCCGGGACGAACCACCACCACGCGCCCTGGGCCAGGGCCTGCTGGCTCTGCGCCCAGAACAGGATGGTGCCCCAGTTCCATTCGGAGATCGTCGAGATGCCGATGAAGGCCAGGGTGATCTCGGACATGATCGCGAAGATCACGGTACCGACGAAGCCGGACGCGATGATCGCTGTCAGGTTCGGCAGGATCTCGACGGTGATGATCCGCCAGGTACTTTCGCCGGTCGCCCGGGCGGCCTCGACGTAGTCGCGCCGTCGCAACGAGAGGGTCTGCGCGCGTAGTACCCGGGCTCCCCAGGCCCAGGACGTCAAGCCGATGACCAAGGCAACCATCAGGTCACCGGCGCCGGGGATGGTGGAGGCGACGATGATGATCAGCGGCAGGGCCGGGATGACGAGGAAGACGTTCGCCAGCGCGGACAGGCCTTCGTCCGCCGCACCGCCGAGGAAGCCGGAGCTGACCCCGATCAGGACCGACAGCGCGGTCGCGATGACGCCGGCCAGCAGGCCGACGAACATGACGCCGCGGGTGCCGACGAGGACCTGGCTGAAGATGTCCTGGCCGAGGTGCGTGGTGCCGAACCAGTGCTTGCCGGACGGGGCCTGGATCAGGTCGCTGCTGCGCGCCGACGGGTCGAAGGGCGCGATCCACGGGCCGATGATCCCGATCAGGCAGAAGAAGCCGAGCACGACCAGACCGGTGGCGGCCTTCGGGTTGGCGACGAACCGCAGTCGCTGACGCTTGGCCGGAGCGGCGGCCCCGACCGGGCCCCCTGGGGTGACCGCGGTGATGGTGGTGGTTGGTGCGGACATCGGTCAGCCCTCCTTGCGGGTACGGGGATCGAGCAGCAGGTACGCGACGTCCGCGATCAGGTTGGCGACCAGGACCGACATCGTGATGACCAGGAACACGCCCTGCATCAACGGATAGTCCTTCGACCCGACCGCCTGGAACAGGTTGTAGCCGATGCCGGGGTAGGAGAAGACGATCTCCACCAGCAGGGTGCCGCCGACGATGAAGCCGAGCGACAGGGCGAACCCGGACACGTTCGGCAGCAGCGCGTTGCGGGCGGCATAGCTGACCATCACCCGGCGCTCGCTCAGGCCCTTGGCGTGCGCGACGGTGATGTAGTCCTCCGACGCGACGGTGACCATCATGTTGCGCATGCTGAGGATCCAGCCGCTCACCGACGAGATCAAGATCGTGATGGCCGGCAGCAGGCTGTGCTGGACCGCGCTGCCGATGAACTCACCGTCCCAGGACGGCACCAGGCCGGGTTCGTAACCACCCGACGAGGGGAAGAAGCTGTCCGTACCGGCGAGCAGGGTGATCGCCAGCAGGCCGAGCCAGAAGTACGGGATCGACGACAGGAACGTTGTCACGGGCAACAACGCGTCGAGCCAGGAGCCGCGCCGCCAGCCGGCCAGTACGCCGAGCGACGTACCGATCATGAAGCTGGCGAAGGTGGTGATGCCGACCAGCGCGATCGTCCACGGCAGACTCTGCCGGAGGATCTCCGAGACCGGGGTGGGGAAGAAGGTGAACGACAACCCGAGGTCGCCGTGGAAGATCTGGCCCCAGTAGGAGACGTACTGGCTCCACATGCTCGCGTTCTTGTCCAGGCCGAACAGCACGTAGAGCGAGTTGATCGCCTCGGTGCTCATCTGGCCCTGGAACTTGTTGATCAGCGAGGTGACCGGGTCGCCCGGGATGAGTCGCGGGATGAAGAAGTTGATCGTGATCGCGGCCCAGGCGGTGAACAGGTAGAACGCGATCCGCTGCAGCAGGAACTTCACTTCGCGGCTCCTTCCTCGTAGAGCCAGCAAGCGGCCCAGTGTTCGCCCTCGCCGGAGACGACCGGCAGTTCGAAACGGGGCGGCAGTTCGGTCGAGCACTTCGGCATCGCGTGGATGCAGCGCGGGTGGAACCGGCAACCGGTCGGGGGGGCGATCAGGCTCGGCGGCTCACCCCCGGCGTTGTCCTCGGGCGCGTCCTTCGCGTCGCCGACCCGGTCGAGACGGTCCGGGTCCGGCGCGCTCTCGATCAGCAGCCGGGTGTAGGGGTGCGCCGGGTTCTGGGTGAGGGTTTCCGAATCGCCGCCCTCGACCATCCGGCCGGCGTACATCACCAGGGTCTCGTCGGCGAAGTACCGGGCCGAGGCGATGTCGTGGGTGATGTAGAGGATGGCTAAGTTCAAGCGTTCTTTCAGGTCTCGAAGCAAGTTCAGAACTCCGAGCCGGATCGAGACGTCGAGCATCGAGACCGGCTCGTCGGCGAGCAGGACCTCCGGGTTCGCGCCGAGCGCGCGGGCGATCGACACCCGCTGCCGCTGGCCGCCGGACAGTTCGTGCGGGAACTTGTCCAGGTAGCGCTCGGGCGGGGTCAGCTGCACGCGCAGCAGCAGGTCGCTCAGGTTCTTCTCGAGCTCGTCGGCGCCCTTGCCCGCGCGGCCGTGGATCTTCAGCGCCCGGGTCAGGTGGTACCGCACGGTGTGGACCGGGTTCAGCGAGGCGAACGGGTCCTGGAAGATCATCTGCACCTGGCGGCAGTACGCGCGGAAACCGCGGCCGCCGCGGACGGTGATCGACTCGCCGTGCAGCCGGATGTCGCCGTCGGTGCGGGAGTACAGCTGTGCCATCAGCCGGGCCACGGTGGACTTGCCCGAGCCGGATTCGCCGACGAGCGCGGTGACCCGGCCCCGGCGAAGCGTCAGCCGGATGTCGTCCACCGCGTGGACCGCCTTGCGCTCCTTGGTGAACAGGTCGCGCAGCCCCCGGCGGACGGGGAAGTGTTTGGTGAGGCCTTCGGCCTCGAGGACCACGTCGCCCGTGGTCACCGGTTCTGTCTCGGTCGCCGTCATGACGTTTTCGCTCCTAGCTAGATCGCGGCACCGCGGCCGGGGTCCCCAGGTGGTGGGATCCCGGCCGCGGCGTGTCCTTAGGCTCCTGCGGGCTTCAGGCTGAGAACGATCTGGAGCGCGTTCTGCTGCGTCGGCTGAGCCGGCGCGTACTGGTTCGACTCGTCCGGCCAGCCGGTCCAGTTCTTGGTGCTGTACAGACCGCCGACGTTGGACGCCGAGGTCGGGATGATCGGCATCTGCTCGACCATGATCTTCTGCAGCGTGTTCAGCGCGGTGGTCCGGGCTGTGTCGTCCGCGGCGTTCGCGTACTCGTCCAGCGCCTTGGTCGCCTCGGGTGAGTTGAAGCGGCCGTAGTTACCGCTCACGCCGCCCTTGCCGATCGGCTTGAGGATCTTGCCGTCCATGATGTTCTGGTAGATGTCGAACGGCGTCGCGCCGCCGTTGGTCCAGTGCATCGCGGCGTCGAAGTCGCCCTCGTCGATCTTCTTGAACCAGGCGTCCTGGTTCGCCTTGTCGACGGTCGCCTTGATCCCGATCGTGGACAGGTTGTCCTTGATGATCTCGAGGTCGGTGATGTAGTCGGACCAGCCGGCCGGGTCGGTCAGCGTGATCGTGACCGGCTTGCCGGTCTTGTCCTTCAGCACGTTGTTCTCGAGCTTGTAGCCGGCCGCGGCCAGGTCGGACTTGGCGCCTTCGACGTCGACCGAGTGCTTCTTGTCCTTGTACTCCGGGGCGATGAACGACTCACCTGCGGGGGTCGGGATGCCCGTGATGGACTCGACCTTCGGGTAGAAGTAGCCGGCCTCACCCTGCGTGAAGATGTCGTCGCGGCTGATCACCTTGTCCATCGCCCGGCGCAGCGCCGGGTCGTCGAACGGCTTGCGGGTGGTGTTGATCCACAGCCCGTGGATGCCGAGGTTCGCCGGGAACCAGAGCTTGTGGTTCTTCTCGTCCTTCGACTGGTACACGGCCTTCACGTTCGGGACGAAGACGAAGCTCCACTCCGAGGCGCCGTTGGCCAGCGCGGTGGTCTGCGCGTTGTTGTCGTTGTACGAGGTGTAGCGCAGCTCCTTGACCTTCGGCAGGTCCTGCCAGTACGCGTCGCGGATCGACAGCGTGGTGGTCTGCGGGGTGAACGACTTCACCTTGTACGGGCCGGTGCCGATCGGGTCCTTCAGGGTGTCCTTGGTCGGGTCCTTGATCGCCGACCACTGCTTCTTGGAGACGACGAAGACCGTGAGGACCTTGTTCTGGTTGGTGAACTGGGACTTGGTGAAGGTCAGGTCGACCTTGTTCCCCGACGCGGTGATGGTGCCGTAGGGGATCGCGTCCTGGTTCAGGCCCTCGTTGTCCTTGCGCAGCTGGAACGAGTAGGCCACGTCGTCGGCCGTCATCGGGGTGCCGTCGGAGAACTTGACGCCGTCGCGGATGGTGAGCGAGAGCTTGGTGAAGTTGGCGTCCCACTTCCACTCGGTGGCCAGCCACGGCTTGCCCGCCTCGGTGGGCTTGATGCCGTTGATCATCACCAGTGGCTCGAAGATCATCCAGCGGTAACCCAGCGAAGCACCCGACGAGGAGCCGAGGAACGGGTTGTGGTTCTCCGTCTGCGGGCCGTTCGGCATTCCCACGTTCAGCACGGTGGTGGCGCTGCCACCCGTGCCGGCGGTGTTCTTGTTGTCGTCCCCGTTACTACAGGCAGCCATCAGGGCTGCCGCGAGCACGCCCGTGAGGGCTAGCGCGACTGAGCGTCGAGCTCGCATCGTTCCTCCTGTGTTTCGTCCAACTGGTTGGCGGATGACTGTCGTATGACCGTTGACTGTCGTATGACCGTCGGGTGGAGCCTGGGGGGCCTTCGCATCGTGCCGTGAAAGCGCTCTCATGGGAATATCGGCGGCGCTAACAGATCGGTATCGGTACTGATGGGCGGTACTGATCGGGCGGTACTGATCGGGCGGTGCAGGTCTGTCGGTGCTGGTCTGTCGGGGGTGCTGTCACCGGCGGCGGAGCGGGGGCAGCCACTCCGCCGCCGGAGCTTGGCGGCGGTACTAGCGAGCTACGGCATGGCGGGCGGTCACCGGGGCGGTTGAGCTGCGGACGATCAGCGTCGTGGGCAGCACTTGTGGCTCCTCCGGCAGCGGGTTGCCGCCGAAGTAAGCCATCAGCATCCGGGCCGCCGTCTGGCCCATCTGACGCATCGGCTGGTGCACCGTGGTCAGCGGCGGTTCGGTGTGCTGGGCGTAGGGGATGTCGTCGAAGCCGACCACTGACACGTCGTTCGGCACGTTCCGCCCGGTCTCCCGGACGGCCTGGATGGCGCCGCCGGCGGACAGGTCGTTGTGCGCGAAGATCGCGTCGAACTTCAGTCCGGCGTCGAGGGCCTGCTGGACGCCTTTGCGGCCGCAGTCGTGGGTGAAGTCGCCTTCGATGACGAGCCGCGGGTCGAGCTCGATCCCGGCCGCCGCGTAGGTGTCGCGGAAACCGTCCAGGCGTTCCTGGGTACAGCCGAACCAGCCCACGCCGGTGATCACCAGCGGCTGGTGCCGGCCGAGCTCCAGCAGGTGCTGGGCAGCGGCCGCGCCACCGGCGCGGTTGGTGGTGGCGACGGACGGGAAGAGGGGCTGCTTGGCCCGGTCGTCGATCAGGACGACGGGCAAGCCGCGCGAGTGCAGTTGCTCGATGTAGGCGAGAGTGCCTTCCGGCTCGATCACCAGCAGGCCGTCGAAGGACTGGGCCGAGACCTGGGAGGCGAACTGCCGCATGGATTCCTCACCCCGGTTGCAGGTGAACAGCAGCAGGCCGTAGCCCTCGGACTCGACCACGTCGACGGCGCCCTGCAGCACCTCGCCCATCCAGGGCCAGGTGAGCGAGGGGACCAGCATCCCGACGATCCGGGTCCGGCCGCGGGCCAGTCCGACAGCGCGGGCGCTCGGCACGTAGCCGAGCTCGGCAATCACCTGGCGGACCCGCTCGGCGGTGCGCAGGTCGAGCTCGCCCTTGCCGTTCAGGACACGGGAAACGGTGGTCTTGCTGACTCCCGCACGGGCGGCGACGTCGGCGATGGTGATCGACACTTCAGCTCCCCTCGGGCGGTTGGGGTGTTTGTTGCCGCGACGTGTCCGGAATGTTCGGAACCGGTTTCGGAAGCGGTTCCGTAGAGTGAAGCCGAGTGAGTCAGCTCACGTCAATCACGACGCGATAACGAATCAGGGCTAAGTTCACGATTTGTAAGAAGTCCTTCGTTGTCGTCGCGGGATGTGCACGGTTGTCCACAGGCGACCTGCGCTTCGGCTCCGCCGGGACCGGCGCTGGTGCATGATGGACCAATCGGCGAGGGATCGATTTCAGCCGCCGGCCGACGGCGACTTCCAAGCTTTTTCGAGGGTGGACCGCAGACCATGGACGTACGCCGGACCACTGTGCGCGACATGCGCCGGTCCAACCGCTCAGTGCTGCTGACGGCGATCTACCGCGACGGCCCGCTGAGCCGTTTCGAGCTGGGCCAGCAGACCTCGCTGAGCGCCGCGAGCGTGAGCAACCTGGTCGGTGAGCTGCTCGACGAGGGCGTGGTCGAGGATGCCGGTTCGGTCGAGTCCGACGGCGGCCGTCCGCGCGTACTGCTGCGCGTCGCCCCGACCTTCGGGTACGTCGTCGGCGCCGAGGTCGGCGAGACGCGGGTCCGGGTCGAGCTCTTCGACCTGGCGATGAACGTGCTCGCGATGGCGGTCTACCCGATCGAGACGCCGAAACCGGATCCCGCGCTGGCCGTGAAGTACGTGCTGACGGGATTGCAGGCGGTGCTCGACGAGGCGCGGGTCGGGGCCGACGACGTGCTCGGCATGGGGGTCGCGGTCGCCGGCGTGGTCGAGGGACCGGCCGATGCCGTCGTCCACGCCCAGACGCTCGGCTGGGACGCGGTTCCGCTGGGCGCGATGCTGGCCGCGAAGACCGACATTCCGATCCAGGTCGACAACGGGGCGAACACGCTCGGCCAGGCCGAGATGTGGTTCGGTGCCGGCCGGGGTGCGACCGATGCCGTCGTCGCGCTGGTCGGGTCCGGGGTCGGTGCCGCGCTGGTCACCGGCGGCATCAGCTATCGCGGCACCCGCAGCAGCGCGGGCGAGTGGGGCCACACGACGATCATGTACGGCGGGCGCCTGTGCCGCTGTGGCGCGATGGGGTGTCTCGAGGCGTACGTCGGAGCCGAGGGCGTGCTCGAGCGGTATCGGCTGGCCAGTGCCGGCGAGCTGATCGCCGGTGGTGACGAGGAGGCCGCGTTCAACGGGCTGCTCGACGCGGTCGGTACTTCGGCGACCGCGGAGAAGGTGGTCGAGGACACGATCGGGTACCTCGGCGCCGGTTTCGCCAACCTGGTCAACCTCTTCAACCCCGAGCGGATCGTGCTCGGCGGCTGGTCCGGGCTGCTGCTGGGTGAGCGGTATCTCCCGCAGTTGCGCGAGGCGACCGCTCGTCATGCCCTGCGTCAGCCCTATGCCCAGGTCTCGATCGAACTGTGCGAGCTGGGCCGCGATGCCGTCGCGATGGGGGCGGCGACCCTCCCGATCCTCCGCCTGCTCCGCGATGGCGGCACCACCACCCCCCGCTCGACCCGAGGCCTCGCCGCCCGGGTCCGCTGATCTCAGCCAACGCCTTCGCCATCCCTCGTCCCAGCTCGCAACGCGGCGGCTACTTCCGCAGCCGGTGGGGCACGCTGTCCCAGCTCGTAGTGCGGCGGCTACTTCCGTAGCCGGTTGGGCACGCTGCGCCGCGAAGTTTGTTCAGAGCTGCTCGGCCGGGGCTTCGTGGTTCCGGAACCTGGGCTGCTATTCCGAGTTCAGGACTTCAACTATGCTTTGAAAAAACCCGCCCACTACCCCTTGGGGGTCACCGATGGTCGAGCTCTCCCCGCTCCGGCAGGACTTCGTCTGGGGTACCGCCACCTCGGCGTACCAGATCGAAGGTGCGATCGACGCCGACGGCCGGCTGCCGTCCATCTGGGACACGTTCTGCCGGGTCCCCGGCGCGATCGACAACGGTGACACCGGTGACGTCGCGTGCGACTCGTACCACCGCTGGCCCGAGGATCTCGACCTGCTGAAGCAGCTCGGCGTCGACGCGTACCGGTTCTCGATCGCCTGGCCGCGGGTGATCCCCACCGGCTCGGGCGCCGTCAACGCGGCCGGGCTCGCGTACTACGACAAGGTCGTCGACGACTTGCTTGCCAACGGCATCAAGCCCTACGTCACCTTGTACCACTGGGATCTGCCGCAGGCGCTGCAGGAACTCGGCGGCTGGGAGAACCGCGACACGGCGTACCGGTTCGCCGAGTATGCGGCCGTCGTCGGCGCCAAGCTCGGCGATCGCGTCACCGACTGGGTGACGCTGAACGAGCCGTTGTGCTCGGCCTGGATCGGCCACTGGGAAGGGCGAATGGCGCCCGGTATCAAGGATCCGGCGATCGCGGTGCGCGCGTCGTACAACCTGATGCTCGCGCACGGGCTGGGCGTCGCGGCGCTGCGGGAGTCGGCGCCGAAGCCGCCGGAGGTCGGCCTGGTCGTCAACCTCAGTGGGTGCGAGCCGGCGACTTCGGCCGCCGCCGACATCCGGGCCGCGCAGATCGCCGACGGGCACATCAACCGCTGGTGGCTCGACCCGCTGTTCGGTCGCGGCTTCCCGGCGGACATGGTCGAGGTGTACGGCGTCGAGCTGCCCGAGCAGCCCGGTGACGCCGAGATCATCGCGGCGCCGACCGACTTCGTGGGGCTGAACTACTACTTCCGGCAGCTGATCAAGGCCGACGAATCCGTTCCTGTGCTGGGATTCAGCCAGGTCCCGGGCCCGAACGCCACGCACACGATGCTGGACTGGGAGGTCCACCCGGCGGGGCTGGAGGAGCTGATCCTGCGGCTGGCCAAGGAGTACGGCGCCGAGAAGATCTACATCACCGAGAACGGTTCGGCCTGGGTCGACGAGCCCGACGCGGACTTCACCGTCGACGACACCGACCGGACCGCTTACCTGGACGGCCATCTGGCCGCCTGTGTCCGCGCTGTCCAGCAGGGTGCCCCGCTGGCCGGCTACTTCGCCTGGTCGCTGATGGACAACTTCGAGTGGGCTTACGGTTATGCCCCCCGCTTCGGCCTCGCCTACGTCGACTACCCGACCGGCAAGCGCGTCATGAAGACCAGCGGCAAGACCTACACCGGCCTGATCAAGTCCCACCGCCCTGACTAGCCCTGACTAGCTCTGCCTGGCCGTCTCGTCGGCCAGCCGAGTGAGCCACTCCGCAAGGAGGGCTCGCTCGGCTTTGCTCAGTGCTGCGGGCTTCTCGTCCCTTACTGCGACTCGGAGCGCGATCGCCTGCCCTGCAAGGCCTGCCGCGGCCGCCGGCTCGGGGGCCTCGACGATGACGCGAGCCTGGCGGCGTACGTTCGCAGTACGGTCGGTTCCTGCTGTCACCCGGTGGGAACGTGCAAGCTCGGCGCCGATGACCGGGCGGTCGTCGACACCGAGCTGCGGGTGTACGGGATCGAGGGGCTGCGGGTGGCCGATGGCTCGGTCATTCCGTTGATCCCGTCGGCCAATACGAACCCGACCGTCTATGCGATCGCGGAACGTGCGGCCGGGCTGATCGTGGGGTAGCTCCGTGGAGGGCAAGCGATCGGTTGCTGATCGCCTGCCCTGCAAGGGTTTCTGCTACAAGGTCCACTTCTGGGCCGAGGAGCCGTTGCAGGTCCAGATCTGCAGACGGTTGCCGTTGGTGGTACTACCCGACGGGATGTCGACGCACTTGTTGGCCTGGGGGTTCACCAGATCCTGGGCGCCGCTGTAGGTGAATTGCTGGGCCGCGTTACCGCTGCAGCCGGCTATCTGGAGCTTGGTGCCGTCGGCGGTTGCGCCGCCGGCGACGTCCAGGCACTTGCCGAGGGCACGGATCGTGCCGTCACCCGGGCGGGTCCACTGCTGGGCGGTGGAGCCGTTGCAGTCGTACAGCTGCACCGGCGTACCGTCGGCCGGGTTCGCGCCGGCGACGTCCATGCACTTGCCGAGCGCCTTGACCGTGCCGCCACCGCCGCCACCGGAGGTGAGGCTGTTGACGCGGACGTAGTCGATCGTCATCGCCTGCGGCATCTGCGTGCTGCCGTCGGGGTAGCCCGGCCAGTAGCCGCCGACCGCGACGTTCATGATCAGGAAGAACGGGTGGTTGAAGACCCAGGTGTCACCGCCCAGGTCGGCCGGCGTGCGGCGCTGGTACTGGACGCCGTCTACGTACCAGGTGATCGCGCCCGGCTCCCAGTCGACCGTGTAGGTGTGGAAACCGTTGCGGAAGGCCTGGCCGTTGGGCGAGTTGTACCCGGCGCCGATGCCCTCGGCGCCGGAGTAGCCCGGGCCGTGGATGGTGCCGTGCACGGTGTTCGGCTCGCGGCCGATGTTCTCCATGACGTCGATCTCACCGTTGTTCGGCCAGCCGCCGCCCTGGGCGCCGAGCATCCAGAACGCGGGCCAGACCCCTTGGGTACCAGGGATCTTGATCCGTGCTTCGAATCGCCCGTACGTCTGGGTGAAGGTCTGCGCGGTGAGCAACCGGGCCGACGTGTACTGGCACGGGCCGTAGTGGCAATTGAAGCCGCCGCTCTCCTGGCGCGCCGTGATCACCAGATTGCCGGCGCCGTCCTTGGCGGAGTTGCGGGTGCTGTTGGTGTAGTACTGCCGCTCGTCGTTGCCCCAGCCGGAGCCACCGATGTCGTAGCGCCACTTGCTGGAGTCGGGAGCCTGGCCGGCCGGGCCGTCGAAGTTGTCCTCCCAGATGACCGGGCCGACCGCTGCTGCGGCGGCCGAGGCAGCCGGTGCTGTGGCGGAGTCGGTGGCCGTGGTCCGGGCGGTCGCGGGGGACTGGAGCAGAGCGGTGCCGACGAGGGCTGCGCCTGCGGCGAGCAGGGCTGCTGACCGGAATCGGGTACGCGGGAACCTCATGCGTGCCTCATTTCTCGCGCGGCCGGAAGGGGCGTCCGGCCGTTGGGGGGCGGGGGGCGGGCTGTTGCGAGACAGGGTTTCGCTGGATGGCAGCTTGCTGTGAGAACGCTCTCAGGTCAAGACCACGCATAAATATAAGACGTGAAAAAAGTCGCGTCGTGACGTTGACACCGGCATTGACGGATGGTTACCTCGTGCTGACCACCAGTTGCGGCGCGGGCAGACGCCGGTACCTCGGGGTCCCACCCACCCCTGAGAAAGCCCTTCAGCACAAGGGAGATCCGCCCATGCCCTCGAACGGGACCCAACGCCGCGGCCGTCGCCGCGGCCGCCTCCTTCCGGCTCTGGCCGGAGTCGCGGCCCTGTCCGTGATCGCGACCGGATTCAGCTTCAGCAACCCGGAGCCCGCGCACGCCGCCGGCGAGCAGGTCAACATCTTCCTGACCACCACGAACGACGGGGCCGGCCAGAACGTCACCCGCGGCCTGCAGCAGCAGACGCCGGTCAACTTCGGCCCCGCCGGCGGCTCGGCCAACCAGACGATCACGGTCAACGAGAACACGACGTACCAGTCCTGGGAGGGCGGTGGCGCGTCGTTCGCCGACAGCTCGGCCTGGCTGCTGAACAGCAGCAACACGATCTCGGCGGCGACCCGCAACCAGGTGATGAAGGACCTGTTCGACCCGGTCAACGGGATCGGCCTGTCCTTCGTCCGTAACCCGATGGGCGCCTCGGACCTGGCCCGGTTCAACTACTCCTACGACGACACCTGCTGCGACCTGAACGACTTCAGCATCAACCACGACCTGGCGGACGTGGTACCGCTGACCAAGCAGGCCAAGCAGCTGAACCCGGCGACCAAGGTGATGGGTTCGCCGTGGAGCGCGCCGGCCTGGATGAAGGACAACAACAAGTTCACCAACCGCGGCTGGCTGAAGGCCGAGTACTACCCGATGTACGCCCAGTACTTCGTCAAGTACGTCCAGCAGAACGAGGCCCAGGGCAACCACATCGACTACGTCACGGTGCAGAACGAGCCGACCTGTTGCGGTAGCGACGACACCGGCTACGCGTCGATGAACTGGAACGGCGCCGGCCTGCTGAACTTCACCAAGAACCACCTGTTCCCGGCGTTCCGGGCGGCCGGGATCACCACCAAGGTGATGGTGCTGGACTACAACTGGGGCAACTACAACGACCTCGGCTCGGTCCCGCTGGCCGACGCCGGCCTGCGCAACGACCCGCTGTTCGGTGGGATCGCCTGGCACGGGTACGGCGGCGACGTGGCGCTGCAGACGCAGATCCACAACCAGTACCCGGCGGTCAACGCCTACATGACCGAGCACTCGGGTGGTACCTGGATCCCGAACCAGCAGGTCGAGGACATGAACAACCTGATCGACTACACCCGCAACTGGGACAAGTCGTGGGTGAAGTGGGGCCTGGCGCTGGACGAGGCGCATCTGCCGTTCGTCGGCGCCGGCTGCAACGTGTGCACCGGCCTGGTGACCGTGCATCGCAACGACGCCCAGCGCGGCCAGGTCACCAAGACGGTCGAGTACTACACGATGGGCCACCTGACGAAGTACGTGCGGCCGGGCGCGCTGCGGATCGACTCGACCGCGAACAGCTCGGTCAAGAACGTCGCCTGGAAGAACCCCGACGGCTCGAAGTCGCTGATCGCCTTCAACACCACCGGCGGCAACCAGTCGGTGCGGGTGAACTGGGGCAGCCAGTCCTTCACCTACACGCTGCCCACCAAGACCTCCGCGACCTTCACCTGGTCCGGAACACAGGGTGGTGGCGGTGGTACCAGCGGCCAGATCACCGGCCTGGCCGGCAAGTGCGTCGACGTGGCCGCCGCGAACAGCGCGGACGGTACGGCGGTCAACCTGTATGACTGCAACGGCAGCGCCGCGCAGCAGTGGAGCCGGCCCGGCGACGGCACCCTCCGTGCGCTCGGCAAGTGCCTCGACGTAGCCGGCGGCTCGACCGCCAACGGGGCACAGACGCAACTGTGGACCTGCAACGGCAGCGCCGCTCAGCAATGGAACTACGCGAACAACGACCTGGTGAATCCACAGGCCAACAAGTGTCTCGACGTGACCGGCAACAGCTCTGCTAACGGCACCCGATTGCAGATCTGGACCTGTGGAGGGACCGCGAACCAGAAGTGGACGCTCTGACTTCTGCGCTAACTCTCTGACTTAGTACTAACGCTTGTACTAACTACTGACGAGGTGTCCGCACGGGGACACCAGCAGCACGACCGCCATCGCGCCCCCGATGGCGGTCGAGTTGCGTCCGGCAGCGCCGATCACATCGGCGGTGCCGATTAGGCCGGCAGGCGCGCCGCTTGACTCTCCGGTAGGCGGAGGGTGGAGGGTTGCCTCATGACGGCGTCGGTGACCATCGGTGAGTTCTCCAGGCTCACGCATCTGAGCGTGAAGACCTTGCATCACTACCACGAGATCGGGCTGCTGGCTCCGGCGCGGATCGACGCGTCCTCGGGGTACCGGCGGTACGAGACCGCGCAGGTGCCGGTCGCGCAATTGATCCGGCGGCTCCGGGACCTGCAGATGCCGCTCGCCCAGGTGCGATCGGTGGTCGAGGCGCCCGACGTCCAGACCCGCGACCAGACGTTGCGGTTGCACCTGGACCAGATGGAGCGCGAGCTCGCCCAGACTCGGGACGTGGTCGCCTCACTGCGCTCGATGCTCACCCTGCCGGCCGGCGAGCTCGCGGTCGAGTACCGGTTCGTGCCCTCCTTCCGGGCGTACTCGGTCACCGACCGGGTCCATCGCGACGCGATCGACGAGTGGTGCGGCACGACCTTCGGCCTGCTCGGTGAGATCGCCGGCACGTACGGCATCAGCGCCGCTTCGGGTGCGACGTACGGGGATGAGTTCTTCACCGAGGACCTCGGTGAGGTGGTCGCGTTCCTGCCCGTCGCTCCGGACCAGCCGGCGATCGATCGCGTCGGGCTGACCGATCTGCCCGCGAGCTACTTCGCGATCACCCGGCACGACGGGTCGTTCAAGGACTTCGACCGCACCTATGGCGCGCTCGGTAGCCATGTGGCGGAGTACTGCGAGATCGCCCCGGGGCCGATCCGCGAGCTGTACCTCGTCGGGCCGGGTGACGGCGTCGACGAGACCGAGTTCCGTACCGAGATCTGCTGGCCGATCCAGCGGATCCCCCACCTGAAAGGCTGAACCACCATGTCCATCACTCTCGAACACGTCGTCTTCGACTGCAAGAACGCCGCCGAGCTGGCCGGCTTCTGGGCCGGCGTGCTGAACACCGAGGTCGATGCTGAGGGCAACGAGTTCTTCGCGACCGTGAACAAGGCCGCCGACGGCCCAGCGCTGATGTTCCTGCAGGTCCCGGAGGAGAGCGTCGGCAAGAACCGGCTGCACATCGACTTCTCCACCGCCGGCTGGGCCGCCGAGGTCGACCGGATCGTCGGCCTGGGCGCCAAGCGAGTCGGCGAGTTCGACGAGTACGGCGCCCACTGGGTCACCCTCGCCGACCCCGAAGGCAACGTCTTCGACCTCGCCGAAACCAAGTGACCGTACGCGGGGCCGGGCTCAGCCTCGAGTGAGTGGTTGGTAGCGGCGGCCGTCCGTGACGGCGTGGTCGAGGTCGACGAGTTCGCTCAGTAGGTTGCGGGCTCGAGCGGTTGGCCAGCGGAAGGCGCGAGCCAGGTCGATCGGAGCGGTATCGAGCATCGTGTCGAGGTACAGGCGTGCTGCCTCGCGGTGGTCGGTGCCACCGCCCACGTCGAACTGCTCGCAGGTGAGGGTGAGTAGGGCGGCCGGCCAGCCGTTGCTCTGCTCCTCGACGCCGGCGGTGGTCACGAGCAGATTCTTCTGGAGCTCGCCGATCGCACGCTGGTACTTGTTCTTGTCGCCGAGGAGTGCGCGGAGGGTGGCGCTGGACTGTGGTTCCACGGCCAGCGCGGCGGCCAGTTCGTGGGCTGCGGGTGAGAGGTCGAGGTGCTCGTGGTCGTCCAGTTCGCCGTCGCCCGGGTAGAGGGTCGCGAGGAGGGTGGGGGAGAGGAAGGAGCCGCGGCCGCCGAGGAAAGCGCCGTACCAGGCGAGGCCACGGCGGGGGAGTTCGTCCTTCCAGCTCCACACCTTCTGCTCGTTTTCGCCCATGCCACCGCTGAACGGTTCGTCGTCCTCGCCCGCGACGGCCTCCCACAGCGAGGGGCCGATCGGCTTCGGGGCGGGGAAGAGCAAGGCGAAGCCGACGTCGTCGACGAACTTCCCGGCGCGGTCGACCGAGCCCACCCGGCGACCGCGCACCCACCAGCGGCGCGCGCGTTGTTCGGAGGTGTCCATCAGGGCATCTTGTCCAGGTGGGTTTCGAGGGCGTCGAGCCGGTCTCGCCACAGCTCCCGGTAGGGCTCGAGCCAGCTGTCGATCTCGAGCAGTGGAGCTGGGCGGAGCCGGTACCAGCGACGCTGGGCGTCTTGGCGGACTTCGACCAAGCCGGCGTCGCGCAGCACCTTCAGGTGTTTGGAGACGGCCGGCTGGCTCAGGGCGAGCTCGTCGACGAGGTCGCCGACGGGGCGTTCGCCGGTCCGGAGCAGGTCGAGGATCTGCCGTCGCCGCGGCTCGGCGAGCACCTCGAACGTAGTTGCCATACCAGGAATATAACCCGGCCAGCCCGAGGCATACGGGGTTCTTCGAGGGTGCTCGGCCCGCATGCAGGCAAGGCTGGTGGGCACAGGACGAGGGCGGATTGTCGTTTTCCACGGTTCTGTACGGTGGAAAGGCCGAGGCAACACGACGGTCGACCGCCGGGTGCGCGAGGTGTTCGCGGACCTGGCTTCGACGCCATGACCCCGACGAACCAGGTGATGATGAGCGCACTGGCGCAAGCGACGCAGGAACCGACCGGAGGCGTGGCCGGCTGGGCCACCGAGCTGATGGAGAAGCTGGGCGCCCCGGGTGCCGGCCTCGCCGTGGCGCTGGAGAACCTCTTCCCGCCACTGCCGAGCGAGGTGATCCTGCCGCTGGCGGGGTTCGCCGCCAATCGCGGTGACCTCGGGCTGATCAGCGCCATCGTCTTCACGACGCTCGGCTCGGTAGTCGGTGCGCTGGCCCTGTACGGCGTCGGTGCCGCGCTCGGCCGGGAGCGGACGCGATCGCTGGCCGCCCGGCTGCCGCTGGTCAAGCTCGCCGACGTGGACAAGGCGGAGGGGTGGTTCAACCAGCACGGCCCCAAGGCGGTACTGATCGGCCGGCTCGTGCCCGTGGTGCGCAGCCTGATCTCCGTCCCGGCCGGGGTGGAGCGGATGACGGTGCCGCTGTTCCTCGCGTTGACGGCGCTCGGGAGTGCCATCTGGAACACGGCGCTGATCGTCGCTGGGTACGCGCTGGGCGAGAAATGGCACGTCGTCGAGTCGTCGGTCGGGGTGCTGCAATGGGTGGTACTGGCCGGTGCGGCAGCCGCTGCGACGTGGTTCGTGGTTGTCAAGGTGAGGGCCAAACGTTCACCAGCTGAGAAAGTCAAGTAGCCAGCTCGACTTTGGTTACGCTCGAGACCTCACTGCCGAACCCTCAGGAGTTGCGTCCCGATGCCTTCAACCGCCTTCGAGCCGCGGATCGTGCCCGACCCGCCGGTCTGGCCGCAATCCGTCGTCACCGTGGTGGGGAACCCCAAAGCGGGCTCCCGTACTGCGGCGGCCGCTGCTTCCGTCGCGGAGTTGCTCGCGTCCGAGCTCGGTACGCCGTACCGGATCGACGAGCTGGTGGATCTGGTCACCTTCGCGCCGGCCATCTTCCAGGGGGAGAACGCCGCCGAGGCGGATCGGGAGGCGCTGGAGAGTGCGATCGAGCTGGTCTCGTCGGCCTCGGTGATCGTGCTGGCGACGCCTGTGTACAAGGGCAGCTATACCGGGTTGCTGAAGAGCTTCCTCGATGTACTTCCGCATCTGGCGCTGGCTGGGTCTGTGGTGGTGCCGGTGACGGTGTCGGCCGCGCCCAGCCACAAGTTGCTGGCGGATCTGCATCTGAGGCCGGTGCTGGCCGAGCTCGGCGCGAGCGTGCCGACGCCGCCGGTTGCGCTGGAGGAGAAGGACTTCGAAGATCTGCAGCTGCCTGTATCTGCCTGGCTTCGCCGTCACGCCAGCCTGGTCCAGGCAACCACCATCGCGCTTCAGCCAGTAGCCGAGCCGACTCCCGCCAAGTAGCTCCAGGCGGCCCGACGCATCCCGGGTCGTTTGAGGGGTTAACCCCCGAGATGGTTGGTTGCCTAGCCGGATTCTGAAGGGGCAACCCGCCGTCTGAGGGGTTACCCCCTTAGACGGCGGGGTCGCGGCCGAGGGCCGGCGGTGGGGTCAGTCGGCGCGGGCGGCCGCTTCGGCGGGGCGGGTGGTGAGGGTTTTGGTGGCTGGGATGAGGGTGGAGAGCATGGTCAGGGTGAAGGCGATGGCGATGATGAGCAGGTAGATCCAGATGGGGCCGGTGGGGAGCGCTGAGGTGGAGACGGCCGAGGCGTAGGGGAGCAGCGTGGCCAGGGCTACCAGGGTGCCTAGGACGATGCCGGACAGGGCGACCAGGATGCCTTCGGTGGTGAGCATTCGGAGGACTTGGCCGCGGGTCGAGCCAGTCAGGCGCTGCAGGCCGAACTCGCGCCGGCGGCGGACTGTTGCCGAGGCCAACGTGTTGACGACCGAGACCGCCGTGTACGCGATCAGCATTCCGACCAGCAGGTAGTTGATCCAGGCCTGCGTCTGCAGATCCTCGCTGTTGCCGGCGATCAACGCATCCCGATCAGCAACCTGTACGCCGGGAGTCGCCGCCGCGAGTTTGGCCAGGGCCGGCCCGATCGATGCGCCGGGCTCGGACCGTACGAGGATCTGCGGGACCAACCGGTTGGTGGTGTGAGCGGCGACCAGGTCGGCCGGGAGCACGATGCTCTCGTAGCCGGGTTCGGCGGCGAAGGTCGCGACCACGCGCAGTTCCACCGAGGCGCCGTCGCCCAGCGTCATCTTGATCGAAGTACCGACGCCACGGTGGATCTTGTCTGCCACCACGTCAGGCAAGGCGACTGTGTTCCCGGTCAGCCCTTCGAGCGAGCCGGTGGTGAGCCGCACCGGCGCCGTACCGTTCGAGCCTTGAGCAGAGACGCCCTGCAGGAGAGCGCCGTCTTCGTCGATGGGTGCGTGCCGCGGTTCGTCGATGACGCCGGTGCTGGTGACGTAGGCCGAGGCGCTCGCGACACCCTTCAGTGCTTGCACCTGCGGAAGTAGCGATGGCGACAGACCCGAGGCAGTGGAGGCGAGTACCGCGTCGGCGCACAGGTCCTTGGTGAAGGCCTTCGCGGCCGCGTCCACGTTGGTGGTCTGCATGTAGATGTTGGCGGTGGCGATCCCGACGGCCAGCATGACCGGCATCACCGCGGCCGACATCGCCACTGATCGCGCCGTCACGTTGAGGATCGCGAGCCGGCCGTTGACCCGGCTGACGGCGTACAGCGGCCAGCGCAGGATCGCGAGGATCGCCTTGGTGGCCAGCGGGCCGAGCGCGGCGAGACCGATCGCCCAGCAGAGCACCGCGGGTCCGGCCGTCGCGCCGGCCAGCGGCCCGGTCATCACGGTCGCCGTCACGATCATCAGCGCGACCCCACCACCGAGGAAGAGCGTGCCGGCCACCGTCCGGCCCCAGCTGAACCACCTGGTCTGCAGCGAAGCCTCGACCAGCGCCTCGACCGGCTTGATCTTCGCCGACCGGCGGGCCGCCATCAGCGCGGCACCGACGGCAGCCAATACTGCGGCTCCCGCCCCGGCAGCGAACGGGATCAGACCTTGATAAAAGGTCACGTCGGCCGAAGCGACGCCGTTCGACGACAGCCGATCGAAGAGGAACCGGCCGAGCAGGGCACCAGGAACCACCCCGACGAGTACTGCGGGCAGCGAGACCAGCATCGCCTCGCCCAGGATCATCCGCCGTACCTGACCAGGCGTGGTCCCGATGCTGCGCAGCAGCGCGAACTCGCGTTGCCGGTGCTGAGCGGCCAGCGCCAGCGTCGACGCGACCACGAACATCATCGTCAGCGTCGCGATGCCGCCGAACGAGCCCGCGACCGAGATCAACGTGACCTTCTTGATCGCCGCGTCCGGGTGCTCGACCGTTCCCCGATCGAGACCCGACAGCGCGGAGACGTCGGCGGTCGCCTCGATCTTCTTCCGCAGCGCCTGCAGATCAGTGCCTGGAGCAACGAGTACGCCGAGGGCGGCGGACTGTCCCGGCCGATCGGCGAACCGGCTCGCATCCTGGTCGGAGAAGAACGTGTGCCCGGCCGGCCCGGCGGCGATACCCGTGACGGTGAAGGCGGTCTGCTGGCCACCGACCAGCAGGTTCACCTTGCCACCGAGCTTCGCGTGGAGCTGCTCCGCGGTCGTCGCGTCGAGCACGACTTCGCCGGTGCGAGGCGCAGTACCGGCGGTCAGGTGGAAGGGTGCCAGTACTGCGGAAGCCCAGTTGTGGCCCTGGCCTTTGCTGAAGGCCGGTCCTTGGGCCACGGGAGCGGGGAAGGTCAGGTCGCCGACGACGTCCGTGACGCCTTCCAGGGAACGGATCTTGGCTGCCACCGAGTCGTCGATGCCGACCTGCTCGGTCAGGTGGGTGGTGTCTTCCTCGCCCGGACGCAGGTGGGTGAGCTTGCCGGTGACCACGATCGGCGCCGCGGCGAGCCGCTCGGGTGCGACGTTGGAGCGGATCCCGGTCTCCATCAGGCCACCGCAGGCGAGCACGATCGCCGTACCGAAGATGACGGCGATGAAGGTCGCGAGGAAGCCGCTCTTGCGATAGCGCAAGGTGCGGACGGCGAGACGCATCATCGGCCGGCCGTCCCGGCTGCGATCGCGTCCCGGGCTGCCTGAACGCCGTCGGCCTGCTGAGTCTGCCGCGCCTGTTGGGTCTGTCGGGTCTGTTGGGCTTCCCGGGCGGCGCGGGCTGCGCGGGCGCCGAGGTGGGTGAGCCGGTCGGCGACCTGCTCGGCGGTCGGCGAGAGCATGCTGCCGGCCAGGATGCCGTCGGCGAGGAAGACCACCTGGTCGGCGTACGAGGCCGCGACCGGGTCGTGGGTCACCATGACGACGGTCTGGCCCTGGGTGCGAACGGGCTCGCGGAGCAGGTCGAGTACGTCGGCGGCGGTCTGGGTGTCGAGGGCGCCAGTCGGTTCGTCGGCGAAGATGACGGCCGGCCGCGCGACCAGGGCGCGGGCGATCGCGACGCGTTGCTGCTGACCACCGGACAGCTCACCCGGGCGGCTCTTGTGCTTGCCGCCGAGGCCGACGCGGTCCAGTACTTCGCGGACGGCGGCTTTGTTCGTGCGGCGGCCGTCGAGCTCCTGCGGCAGCGTGACGTTCTGCCAGACCGTCAGCGCGGGAAGCAGGTTGAACGACTGGAAGACGAAGCCGATCCGCTCGCGGCGCAGCTCGGTGAGCTGCCGCTCGTTCAGACCGGCCAGCGGTACGTCGTCGATCGCGACGGTGCCGGAGGTCGGCCGGTCGAGTCCTGCCGCGCAGTGCAGGAACGTGCTCTTGCCGGAACCCGACGGGCCCATCACGGCGGTGAACGTGCCCCGCTCGAAGCTGATGCTGACACCGTCCAGCGCGGTGACGGCGTTGCCGCCCCGGCCGTAGACCCGGCGGACGTCGTGCAGGACGACCGAGTGGTTCGACCTGGTGACTTCTTCGTTCTTGCGCCTCATGGCATACCCCTTGTAGCTATCCCGACTGACGAGATTGACGCTACGGAGACGCTGCCGCTTGCCCCAGGGAGTTGGGACACCTCAGGGGGTGGTGCTAGGTCCCCTCTTGGCCGAGGAGGTAGGTGCGGAAGCCTGCTTGTACCTGGCGCACGAGGGGCTCCGTCCAGTCGCTTCCGTCGCCGCTGAAGTGGCCGGTGAGTACGCCGTCCGTCCTGGTACGGACCCGGATGGCCAGGCCGTCGGCTAGCCCGGTGTCCTTGGGCCCGGCCGCTGTTGCCACCTCTGCTTTGACGGTGCCGAAGGTGAAGCCTGCGGGCCACTGCTGAGGGACGTACTCGAAGAAGGGGGTGCGCTGCGCGTCTTGAATCGCCGCGTAAATCGCTGAGGCCGGGTAGCGGGCGTAGCGGCTGCAACCGACCACTGCATCTCGTACCGCGGTTACGTCAGCGCCTAGCGAGCCACTGACTCTGGGGATCGCCAGGAAGGAGGGGACGATGCAGGGGCCGAGCAACCGCTGCCATGCGGGGCGGTCGCGCTTGCCGAAGAGGGTGGTGAAGGCCAGGGTGTCGCCCGGACCGACGTGCTCGTCCATACCGTGCGCGAGCGCGGCCAAGTACGTGACGAGCGGCGTACTACGGTGCTGCCGGGTCAGTCCTTCGACGGCCGCGACCTCGTCGGCGCCCAGCAGGTCGTCGCGGAACGCCAGAGCGGCCGGCGCAGACGCCGAGACCGGAATCGCCAGGGCCGGAGTCGCCGGAGCCGTCTGAGCTGCCGGGGCCGGGGCCGCCGGGATTGTCAGGGACGCCGCAGTTGTGGGTTGGGGAGAGACCTTGGCGTCTCGGACTCGGGAGTGCCACCAGGCGGCGGCGTCCGCGCTGGTACGGCGTACTTGGTCGGCCTCTGCCATCGTGTAGTCGCTGTACTGCGCCGGTGGTGGCGGCAGATCTTCACCGGCGAGTGTGGCTGTGTAGAGGGCGGCTAGCTCGCCTACTGTCTCCCACAGGGTCACTGGGTCGGAGACCATGTGGTGCAGGTGCAGCGCAAGCTGGTTGCCGGCCAAGCGCAGCCGGATGGGCCTGCCGATGTCCACCGGCGCGTGCGAGCCGACCTCGTCGACGACCTCCAGCGCTGAGCGGGGTTCGGGGTGTATCAGTTGGAGGCGATCGTCCAGCACCTCTGTCCGCAGTACTTCGTGGCGTTGCTGTAGGCGGTGGAACGCGTCGGCCAGTACGTCGGCGCGTAGCTCGCCGTCCAGCGTCAGAACGGCGTTCATCGTGAACCAGGGGCCTTTGGCGAACCCTGGGCGCTTCTCATCCATCTCCAAGGCGAAGGTCTGCCACAGCGAGGTCGGGTGGGTCACAGTAGCGCCTGGGAGTAGTCGGGTACGTCCGCAGCGACCAGTGCCTCGTGCAGCTCCTCCAGCACCTCCACTGCGAACCCCTTCTGCTGCCACTGCTCGAACGCGACTCCGAAGCCCAGCTCGATCCACAGGTCTGCATTGCGCTGCTCATGGGCGCCGAACGGCTCCAGCAACACCGCCGGAGTCGCAGACCACAGCGAGTCGAGCAGTGTGCCGCCGCCTGGCTTGCTGACCGTCGCGAGCGCCTGGCGGCAGAGGTCGAACGAGCCGTGATGCCCTGTCCGCTGGTGGAATGCGGTTTGGTTGCCGGCGACTACTTCGCCGAACGGTGGATAGCCGTCGTCGAGCCAGGGGTGCCAGTCGGGGTCGATCATGAAGTAGCGGACACCTTCAGTGGAGAGGTCGCGGTCCTCGTAGGCGACCATGTCCAGCTCGAAGCCTGCTTGGAGTAGGTCGTCCGCGCGCTCGCGATAGGTGCCCATGCCCCAGCCGCCGCCGTGGACGAGCAAGCGTTGGTCCCTGTCCTTCCACGGCACTGGTTGCTCGCGGCTGACCGGGATACTGCAGGGGATGGTCAGGTTGTCGGCGTCTGCCAGCCAAATGTGCTGCACGGGCAGGGAAGTCGGCCCTGCCTTGTCGAATGATGGCGACTGCACCGAATCCACATGGCACACGTCCACGGGCACTTCGCCGTACTGCGCCACGTAGCGCTCGACCAGAGGTAGCCAGAAGCCGGAGAAGACCACGAACCGGCTCACCACACGGCCGTGCCAGCTGTCGAGGAGTGCTTCGACGGCAGCCTCCTCGGTGGAGACCGAGGCGTCGCGGGCGAGCTTCTGGCCGGCTAGGGCGATCCGGAAGTTGCGGTGGAAGGCCTGCCTGGAGCGGGCCGTGGTTGCGAGGGTGTCGGCCGGCAGGAGGCGCTCCAGCACGGAGACGTTCGCAGTACCGCCTTGCTCCTTGAGGCGGTCGGCCAGGAGGAGGCCAGGGACGTGGACGCCGAGTGCTACGCCGGAGGTGAGGATCTCGATCACAGATGATCCAGCTCTTTGTTCAAGTGCCGAAGAATCAGCTTCACCATCGCCTGGTGGTCCGGGCCGTCGTAGCCGCGGGGAGTGCCCTCGATCAGCATGATCAGGTAGAGGTAGATCCGGTACAGCCCGAGCGTCTCGCCCGCCTCGAGCTCGCCGTATCCGGCTAATAGCTCAGGATCCATGGAAGAGCTGAACAAAGTCAGCGAGACGAACTCGGTGACCGGATCACCCCAGAACGCGCGCTCGCCGTCGACCAGCCCGGTGATCCGCCCGTCCTCGACGAGGATGTTGCCGTCCCACAGGTCGAAGTGGATCAACCGCGGAGTCTGTACTTCGTCCAGCAGGTCCAGGCGGGCGAGCACGAGCTGCCGGATCTGTTCGGCCGGCCGGGGCAGGTCCACGGCGAACCTGCTGGCGTCCGCGAGGACGTCGTCGATCATCGACAGGAACGCCGCGCTCCAGGTCGCGACCAACCCCTTCTGCGGATAGCCGAAGCCTGGCCCGGTCACCTCGTGGAGAGCCGCCACAACGCCACCCAGCTCGCGCCGCAGAGCGGCTCGCTCGGCGCCGGCCACGCCTTGCATCGTCGTCCCGGGGAGGGCCGTCATCAGCAGGAAGTCGTCGCCGGTGTGCACGACCTCCGGGACCGGCGCCTTGCCGCGGGCCGCCTGGTAGAACAAGGCTTCGGTGTGAACCAAGTCTTGTTCGTAAGTCATGAACGATGCGGCCGGGTCGGGGGAGAGCTTGAGGATCAGGTCGGAGCCGATCCGGTAGACGGTGTTGAAGGTCCCCTCGGTGAGCTCGGTCACCTCGGTATGGGAGCTCGGATCGACGCCGGCTTCCTTCAGGAGTTCGTCCAGGGCGGCGCGGTCGAGCTGGCGCTTGTTGCTCATCGGTTCTCCTTGCGGCGCAGTGGGGCGGGGTACATCTCGTCCATCAGCTCTCCTTACGGCGCAGGGCGTCGGAGTAGATCTCGTCCATCAGGGCGATCCGTGGTGCGGCCGCGTCCAGGTCGTCCGTGGTGCTGTCGAGGATCCGGGCGAGCTGGCGTTCGTAGTACGCGACGGCCGGGAAGCCGATCACGCGACGGTCGCCGTCGGTGGGCGTGACGATCAGGTTCAGCGGTACGGCACCGGCGACCGGGCGGAGGAAGTTCCTCAGCTTGACGGTGGCGCGTTCGAAGGTGAACACATGATCCGAGATGTGCTGGTCACCGACGTCCGCAGTCAGCGTCGCCTCGACACCCGTTGCCCAGCGCAACGAAGCTTCGAACGAACGGTCGACCTCGTTGGGGCCGTCGAAGTCCGACCGCCCCTCGGCGGTCACGGGGTCCAGCCCGATCGTGGCTTGGACGGCCTGCAGCCAGTAGCTGGCCGCGTCGAAGAAGATGCCGCCGCCGAGCTCCGGCCGGTCGCGATAGCCATCTGGCGGTGGTACTGCGAATCTCACCTGTGTGGTGGCCTTGAGTAACGCGCCATAGTTTTCGTCTTGGATGAAGTCGTGAACCAGTTGCTGCCACGGGTGATCCGCGGTCGCGACGGCCTCGAAGATCTTCACATCCGCGGCGGCGAAGGCGAGTTCGGCGACCTCGTCCGCGGTCAGGCACAGCGGCTTCTCGACGATCACGTGCTTGCCGGCGACCGCGGCGCGGACCGCCCAGCGGTGGTGGGCGGAGTTGTGCAGGGAGATGTAGACGGCGTCGATCGCCGGATCGGCCAGCAGCGCCGAGTAGCTCTCGTGCACGACCGGGATCTCGTGTCTGTTGGCGTACTCCTTGGCGCGGACGGGATCGCTCGCGGCGACAGCTCTGATGCGGGCGCCCTGCTGGAGCAGGGTGCGTTCGGCGATTCCGGTGGCTCCGATCAAGCCGATCTCAAGCGGCATCGGTCATCCCTCGCGATCTCGAGCCGGGTTCAGGCGGCATCGGTCATCCCTCGTGGTGTCAGGCCGGCCGAGATCATCTCGGTCAGCAGGCGTTGCCGCCAGCGGTGGATCTCACCGGCGGCGCAGAAGATGGCGACGTGCACGCGTCCGCCGGGTGCCGCCAGGGTGCTCCCGTTGAGCACCGTGACGCCCGGCCGCGCGCCGCCGTCGTACCGGATGTTGCCGAAGGCATGGAGTAGGTCTTCGACGGTCTGGCCGGGGGCGAGATTGAGTTCGACCTGCCAGAGGTGGCCGGTGAGGCCGTGTTCCCCTGCCTGCCGATCGAGGCGGATCGCCAGCAGGCCAAGCGACTGCCTTGCGTTGATCTCGAGGACGGGGATCACGGTGCCGTCGTCGAGCAGCATCGAGTCGATGCCGACCGGGCCCCAATAGCCTGCCTCGGTGAGGGCCGGTACGACCTCGGCCACTGCTTCGGCGTACCAGCCCTGGTCGATGAGTGACTGGGTGGCGGGGCTGGAACCGAAGTGGCGGAAGCCGCGATTCGTCATCTGCTGGATGCCGAGGAACTCCCAGCTGCCGTCCTGGTCGAGGTGGAGGTGGCCGGAGAAGTCGTCCTGCTTGCGGAACTTCTCCTGCACGACGAGCTCGACTCGCCGGCCGTTGTCGACCTGCTTGCGGAGTACGCGCTCGATCGCCTTGAGGACGCCGGGGGAGGGGACTTCGAGGAGCGCGCGGCCGGAGACGCCGTACGGATCCTTGATTAAAGCCTTGAACTTAAGCGTGATCACAACCTCGACCAGCTCGTCGACGCTCCGGACGAGCCGCCCGGCGCCGGGCAAGCCGAGCCGCCGCACCAACTCGTTGGACCAAGTCTTGGAGTTGACCCGGGCAACCACGTCCGGCGCCGGAAGCGATTGCTCTGCCAACGTCCAGGTCTCCGGCAGTACGGCATACGGCACGATCCGGGCGCCGCGGATCCGGTTCATGATCGCCTGGTCGGCCAGCACATGCCGTTCGATCGGCCCGGACCCAGGATCCCCGAGGGCGAGATGCTCGAACGCCTGGGACGAAGATGCTGGGGTCGAAGGTGTCGCTGTCGAATCTGCCCGGGTCGAGGGCGTCAGTATCGAAGGTGTCGCTGTCGAATGTGCCGGGGCGAGGTTGTCCGCGACGCGGCCGCCGAAGGCGGTGGCCAGTCCGTCGAGGACGGCTGCCGCCATCGGCCGGCGGGTGATCAGCAGGTCTCCCGGATCGCAGAAACCGGCGAGCAGTTCGTCCATCGCGTCGACGGCGGGATCGCTCCCGCCGCCCAGCGCGGGCAGGACGGCGAGGTCTGCCGGACGCCACCAGGACTCGGCATCAAACGTCCCCAACCGCACAA
This sequence comes from Streptomyces sp. SID13031, assembly GCF_010548305.1. Lineage (GTDB taxonomy): Bacteria > Actinomycetota > Actinomycetes > Propionibacteriales > Kribbellaceae > Kribbella. Next base: position 225,739 of record NZ_JAAGLV010000009.1, on the reverse strand, counting down.
CCCGCCCCCGGCCGCCCCCACCCGCGCTGCCACGCGCGTTTGCGCCCGCGCCTGTGCTCACGCCCTCGCCGAGTTGGTGTCGGGCGGGTTCGGCTTCGGCTGGTCTGTTCATGCTTTTGGTCATTGCACCGGGGCCGCCAGGCGGGCGACGAAGGTGCTGAACTGGCGGACCGAGCGCAGGTCGTCGAGTTGGAGGTTGGGGTAGTCCAATTCCAGGTCGAACTCGTCCTCGATCGCCAGCAGGAAGGTGATGGTCTGCAGGGAGTCGAGGCCGTACTGCTCGACCAGGTCCGCCTCCGGACCGATCGCCTCGGCGGTGACGCCGTTGTCCAGCACCTTGGCCAGGACTCGCTTGACGCGTTCTTCGATCTCCACCTCAGACTCCGTTCAGGTAAAGGAGGATGCACTTCGAGCAGACCGGCATCATTCCGTTCTCGGACATGATCCGGCGGACCTCCTTGAAGGACTGGCTCTGCCACAACTCACCGACCGGTTGGTCGTACAGGTTGCCGACCACGAACTCCGGGAAGAACTTGCAGGAGCTGACCGCGCCGTCGGCGTGCACCTCCATCCGGTTCGACACCGCGAGGCACTTGCTGCGGTGCTGGGCCGGCCGCGACGTACCGAGGATGAAGTCGTCGACCTCGTCGTCCTCGAGCTGCGGCTGGTAGCGCAGCCGGACGTTCCACGCCCGGGAGGCGAGCCGGGTCATCGACTCCTTCAGCGCGGGGAGTTCCTCGGCCGGAAGCTGGTAGGTGTAGCTGTGCCACGTCGGCTTCTTGGTGTCCGTGCTCGGCTTCAGCCAGGCGAAGGACTTCTCGTACAGCCGGTCCATCGACTCGGCGACCTCAGGGCTGATGTACCAGGGGAACTGGAAGTAGACGGTGTTCACGCCGAGCTCTTCGGCCCATTCCATGAACTCGTACATCTTGTGCACGGTGACGTGGCTGACCATGCAGGACAGCGACAGCTCGCCGTTCCACTCGCCCTTGCGCTTGAGATCCAGCATCAGCTGGATGTTCTCCATCGTGCGCTTGAACGTGCCGCGGCCGCGCAACGCCTCGTGGTCCTCGCCGAGACCGTCCAGGCTGACCAGCAGGTTCAGGTTCTCGCCGATCTTCAGCAGGTCGTCGAGCTTGCGCTTGAAGAGCAGGCCGTTGGTGCACATGTTCACGGTTCGCGGATACTTCACGAGTAAGTCCGCGACCTGGTCGAACTTGGTGTGCATCAAGGGTTCGCCGCCCCAGAGGAAGAGCTTGGAGCGGACCGGCGCCGTAGTACGCAGGACGTCCTCGACCACCGAGAGGTCGAGCTCGGTCTTCTGCTTCTGGGCGCTGAAGTCGCGGAAGAAGCCTTGTTCGTTCCATTGGTAGCAGTGCGTGCAGCGCAGGTTGCAGCGGTACGTCAGTTGCAGGCTGACCTCCTGCGGCAACGGCGCGGCATAGCTCGGGTCCAGCAGCAGGTTCTTGCGGGCCTTGGACCGCATGGACACGGTGTGCTTGATGTCCGCGAATTCCTTGGTGTTCAGGGTTCGCGTCGTAGTGGGGCGCATACGATCTCCCTCGGGCTTGGCTGGTCCTAGATCTGGTTGGCGCTGCCGATCGACAGCACGCTGGCTCCGGCGATCACACCTCCTGTCGCGAGGACGAGGACGAGTCCGGTGGACGTTCCGAGCTGACCACCCAGTACGCCGGCCGCGAGGCCGCCCGTGATCGCACCGAGCGGAACCGTGGATGACGTGACGGTGCGGGCGGTCGCGTGCACGGTGCTCTGAAGGGCGACCGGGGTCACGTCTTGGCGGACGCTGGTGGTGAGCACGTTCCAGACCGGCGACCAGATCGACGCGCAGATCCGGATCACGACCAGGACGATGACGGGCGCGAACAACAGGCAGAGTGGGATCGCCAGCCAGAACGCGCCTTCCAGGCCGGTCAGGAGCAGGGTCCGGTGGAGGCCGAGCTTGGCAACCAAACGGTTGGCCGCAAACGCGCCGAGTAAGCCGCCGATCGAGCCGGCGGCGATCAGCAGACCGCCTTGCAGGCTGGACAGTCCGAGCACCCGGTAGGCGAACAGCAGCAGGACCGCGTCGACCATCCCGGTCCCGAAACTGCGGACGGCCGCACCGATGACCAAGGGTTTCAACACCGGATGATCCAAGACGAAGCGCAACCCGCCAACGATCCGCCGGACCATCGGCTCAGGGGAAGCGGCGAGGGCGGGCCGGACATTGTTGTGGTCGCCTTGGGCGGTTCCGGCGAGGGACGGCGGGGCGAGCGGGGGCGGCTCGATTGTTCGGATGCGGGTCCTGGCGAAGGCTGATGCCAGGAAGGGGAGGGCGCTGAGGAGCAGGCCGTAGTACGGGCCGGTGGTTTTCAGGGCCAGGCCGGCTAGGGCGGGGCCGATGAGTTTGGAGAGGCTGTCGGAGCTTTGGAGGTTGGCGTTGGCGGCTACCAGGCCGCCTGGTGGGACTACGACCGGGAGGTAGGACTGGCCGGCGATGTCGACGAAGACGGTGGCGATGCCGGCTGCGGCTACGACGATCAGGAGTTGGGGGATGGTGACCCAGCCGCCCAGGGCGGCCAGGGGGACGGTGGCGAAGACGGCGAAGCGCATCAGTTCGCCGGTGATCATCACCTTGCGGCGGGGGATGTGGACGAGCGCGGCGCCGGCCACCAGGCCAAGGGTCGGGTAGGCCAGCCAGCCGATCGCCGAGAGCACACCGACCTCGGCGCTGCTCGCGTTCAGGGTCAGGATGGCGATACTCGGCACGGCGAAACCGGTCAGCCGGTCGCCGACGAAACTCGCCGTCTGGCTCCGCCAGTACCAGTTGAAGTCCGTTCTGGGCAGAGCTGTTCCCACGGATGTACGCACCGCACCTCCGACTCCCCAGCGCCGATGTGTGCCTTGCAAACCCGCTTAGTTCAAGCTCTGAAATAAGCGGCTCGGCACAACCTAACCGGGTAAGTCGCGAGTCTCAAGCCCTCCGTCACATCCCGATCGCACACGGTCGCGAAGTCATACAACCCTTCACCTTCTGCGAAGCAGGGATGAGATGCAGTTGCGAAGCAGGGATCAGATGCAGTTGGGGCCAGAGATCGGGTGCTGCTGCGGATCAGAGATCTTCGGGTGATCCGATCGGCTTCTTGCGCTCCTGCTGCAGCTGGATCTCGATCTGCGATTCAGCCGCCGTCGGCAACCACATCTGCTCGAACGGACCCATCATCGAGGCGCCGATCCCGCGCCGGCGCGACCGTGCCGCGGCCCACGCGAGCAGCCCGAGAAAGCCGAACACCACGGCCAGGCTGACGAGCAGGATCCAGATACCGTCCATCGATCGCACCTCCACCAGAAGGACGACGGTAGGCAGGCGTTTGTTCCCCGGCCTAGACCGGTTTGGGTGCCGGCCTGTTCATCAAGGCAGACAGCCCGGCCGTATAGCCCTCCGGTGTCACGTCCCCGAGCAGCAGTCGTTGCAGCACGAATCCGGGGATCATCCCGAAGAGCACCTGGGCGATCAGCTCGGGATCGGCGTCCGGATCGACCGTGCCGTCCGCCTGTGCCCGTCGGGCGACAGCGGCGAAGTGTGACCGCAGCATCCGGTACTTCGAAGAGGCCGTCGCCATGATGGCGTCGTTGTGCAGCGCCTCGGCCCAGGCCTGGATGGCGACCCGGGTCAGGTCGTCGTGTGGCAGGTCGGCGATCTGGAGGATGTGGTCCAGGGTCGCCCGGAGGGCCGCTGCCGGCGTGAGCGGCGCCTCGGTCGCCAAGATGCCCTCGAAGAGCTCGTCGATCGTGCTCAGTGCGTCGTCCGCGATCGCGGCGACGATCTCGTCCTTGCTCCTGAAGTAGCCGTAGACCGCGCCGGCCGACAGGCCGGCCTCGCGGATCACGTCCGCCATCGTCGTCTTGTGGAAGCCCTGTTCGATGACGCACTTGCGCGCGGCCAGGATGATCTCGCGGCGGCGGTTCGCGCGATGTTCCTCGGTGACCTTGGGCATACCGCAGAACATAAAACGAATGCCCGTTCTTGACAACTTCGGCCTCCTGGCGTCAGGCTCGGAGTCGATAAAGAACGATCATTCGGTTTTCTGTCGCGAGGAGCTGACCAGAGATGTCCACGGACCAAGCCGCTGCCGAGGAGCGCCGCCGTCCCCCGGTCGCGGTCGTCGTCGTTCTGCTGACCGCAGTACTGACCGTCCTGCTGATCGCGTTCGCCTGGCCGGCCGCGCGCTCGGCGCCGCGTGACGTCCCGCTCGCCGTCGCCGGCCCGGCCCAGGCGGTTGCGCAGGTGCAGAGCAGTCTCGAGAAGGCGATGCCCGGTGGGTTCGAGATCACCGCGGTCTCCGACCGGGCCGCGGCGGTCAAGGCGATCGAGGACCGGGACGTGTACGGCGCGATCGTGCTCGACCCGCAGGCGCCCGAGGTCCTGACCGCCTCGGCAGGCGGCCCGGCGGTCTCGCAGATCCTGACTCAACTGTCGGGCAAACTCGCGGCCGAGAACCCAGGTGCGCAGGTGAAGGTGACGGACGTGGTTCCGCTGCCGGCGGACGACCCGCGAGGTGCAGGCTTGGCCGGGGGTGCATTGCCGCTGGTCCTCGGCGGCATCCTCGCCGCTGCCCTGCTGACCCAGTTGGTGAAGGGCGGCGCCCGCCGGATGGCCGGTGCGATCACGTTCGCGGTGACCGGTGCGCTGGCGCTTGCCGCGGTCCTGCAGTTCTGGTTCGGCTCGCTGGAGGGCAACTACTTCGCCAATGCGAGCGTGATCGGGCTGTCGATCGCTGCGATCTCCCTGACCCTGCTGGGGCTGGAGTGGTTGCTCGGAACCGTCGGCCTCGGTCTGGGGTCGGCCGTGATGATGCTGCTCGGCAACCCGCTGTCCGGGATGACCAGCGCGCCGGAGATGCTGCCAAGCGGCTGGGGCGCGCTCGGCCAACTGCTGCCGCCCGGAGCGGCCGGTACTGCGCTGCGCTCGGTCAGCTTCTTCGACGGCGCGGGCGCCGGCCGGCCCTTCCTGGTGCTGGGTTGCTGGATCGCGCTGGGGGTCGTGCTCTGTGGGCTGGGCGCGATGCGGAGTCGCGGCCGGAGCGTCGTACAGGCTCGTCCGGAGGCGTCGCCGGTTACCGTTTGACAGATGACGGCGCGGTGACCGGATCGTTACGACCCGGTCACCGCGCAACGGCGTCACGGCGAGGACAACGTTGTCTCTCAACCATTGACTTCACTGGTCTGGGACTCCTACGGTCACGGAAAGCCCAGGGGGTTTGAGCGGTGGTACCGGGATGACAACGATTGCCCGAAGGTGGACGTGATGGCCATGAAGAACGGTTTCAAGACTGCAGGTGTGCTTGCCGTCGGCGCGCTCTTGCTGGGGGTGTCGGCCTGTAGCCAGGGCTCGACCACCAAAACGCCGGACGCCGGCTCCGGCCAGAGCGCCGGCCCGGCGAACATCAAGATCGCCTACCAGCAGTGGGGCCCCGGCACGGTGATGAAGAACTTCCTCACCGGTGCGAAGGCCGAGTACGAGGCGGCCAACCCCGGCTCGAAGGTCGAGATCCTCCCCATCGTGGCGAGTGAGAACGACTACTACACGAAGCTCCAGTTGATGATGCGCTCGCCGAACACGGCGCCGGACATCGTCTACGAGGACACCTTCCTGATCAACTCCGACATCACCGCGGGGTACCTCAAGCCGCTCGACGACTACATCAAGGGCTGGGCGGACTGGAATCAGTTCGAGGAGACCGCCAAGGGTGCAGCGAAGGGCCAGGACGGCAAGACGTACGGCATTCCGGACGGCACGGACACCCGCGCACTCTGGTACAACAAGACGCTCTTCAAGCAGGCCGGACTGCCGGAGGACTGGCAGCCGAAGACCTGGGACGACGTCCTGACCACCGCGCGGACGCTGAAGCAGAAGCTCCCCGGTGTGACCCCGCTGAACGTCTACTCGGGCAAGCCGATGGGTGAAGCCTCGGCCATGCAGGGTTTCGAGATGCTGCTCTACGGCACCAAGGACCCGCTGTACAACTTCGACCAGCAGAAGTGGGTCGTCGGCAGCCAGGGCTTCAAGGACTCGCTGAACTTCATCAAGACCATCTTCACCGAGGGCCTGGCCCCGTCGCCGAAGCAGGCGCTCGACCCGAACATGGGCAGCAAGGTCGGCACCGAACTGCTCCCGGGCAACAAGCTGGCGATCGCGCTGGACGGTTCGTGGGTCTACAGCAACTGGCTGAAGACCGGCGCGAAGCCGTGGCCGCAGTGGACCGATGTGATGGGCCAGGCCGCGATGCCGACCCAGGACGGCAGCGGTAAGGGCAAGGTCAGCCTCTCCGGTGGCTGGACCTGGGCCATCCCGGCCAAGTCGAAGGCGCCGGACGCGGCCTGGAAGTTCATCCAGTCGCTGCAGACGCAGAAGAATGCGACCAAGTACGCCACCGACGGTGCGCAGATCGCGGTCCGCAAGGACGTCGCCTCCGACGCCGGCTACAAGTCCTCGTCGAAGAGCACCCAGTTCTTCACCGACCTGGTCTCGGTCACCGTCTACCGCCCGGCGCTGCCGGAGTACCCGAAGGTCTCGAACGAGATCATCACCGCGATGGAGGCCGTGATGACCGGCCAGTCGTCGCCCGAGGAAGCTGCAAAGAACTACGACGAGGCGGTCGAAGGCATTGTCGGCAAGGACAAGACGACTGCCGGCAACTAAGCGCAGTGTCTGACTCATAGGCTTCGAAAGGGATTCCCCTGTGACGACATCTGCTCCCGCCGTGCCCGCTCCGACCGGCAGCAAGCCTGCCGGCCGGAGCGGGCCGCCGCGCGGCGCCAAGGCCGTGAAGATGTTGCCGTTGGCACCGGCCATCGGGCTGATGCTGGTCTTCCTGGCCGGCCCGATCCTGTACTGCGTCTACGCCGCGTTCACCAACATGGCGTTGACCGGTACCGGGGCCGCGAACGTGAAGTTCATCGGTCTGGACAACTTCCGCAAGGCCTTCGGCAGCCACGCCTTCACCAACTCCATCTGGCTGACCCTGGTGTTCACGCTGATCTCCGCGATCATCGGCCAGAACACCCTCGGCCTCGGGCTGGCGCTGCTGATGCGCCGGTCCACCAAGATCGTCCGTAGCTTCGTCGGTACCGCCGTGATCGGCGCGTGGGTGCTGCCCGAAGTGGTCGCGGCCTACCTGCTCAGCGCGTTCTTCAACACCGACGGCACGCTGAACGTGATCCTGCACAGGGTCGGGCTGCCCGGCCAGGACTGGTTGTACGCGGCACCGATCATCGCCGTGTCGATCGCGAACATCTGGCGTGGTACGGCGTTCTCGATGCTGGTCTACTCAGCGGCGCTGAGCGAAGTACCGAAGGAGATCGAGGAGTCGGCCGAGATGGACGGCGCCTCGGGTCTCAAGCGGCTGATCTTCGTCACGCTGCCGATGATCAGCCGGGCGATCATGACCAACCTGATGCTGATCACGCTGCAGACGCTGAGCGTCTTCGGCCTGATCTTCGCCATGACGCGGGGTGGTCCCGGTACGAAGAGCCAGACCCTGCCGCTGTACATGTACGAACAGGCATTCAGCTTCTCGCAGATCGGTTACGGCACCGCGATCGCACTGGTGATGCTGGCGATCGGCGCGGTCTTCTCGCTGATCTACCTACGTGGACTGAATGCGGAGGCAGCATGATCGCCCGGGATCGGGTCAGCAAGCTGACTGCGAACCTCGTCCTGCTCGGCCTCGGCGTGCTGTTCATCCTGCCGTTGCTCTGGGTGCTGTTCGCCTCGGTCAACCGGACGGCGGGGCTGCGGGTCGAGCTGCCGACCAGCCCGACCTTCGACAACTTCAAGGCGGTGCTGAACGTCACCACGACGTACCGGCCGGTCCTGAACGGGCTGGTGCTGTGCGGTGGGTCGGCGCTGCTGACGATGGTCTGCTCGGTGCTGGCGGCCTATCCGCTGTCCCGCTTCAAGACCAAGTTCAACCGGCCGTTCCTGCTGACCGTGCTGTTCTGTACCGGGCTGCCGATCACCGCGGTGATGGTGCCGGTCTACGGGCTGTTCGTGCAGCTCAACCTGATCGACACGCTCGGCGGCACGATCATGTTCATGGCGACCTCGTCGCTGCCGTTCGCGATCTGGCTGACCAAGACGTTCATGGACGGCGTGCCGATCTCCCTGGAGGAAGCGGCCTGGGTGGACGGCGCGAGCAACATGCAGGCGCTCCGCCGGATCGTCCTGCCGCTGATGTGGCCGGGGATCGCGGTGGTCGGGATCTTCACCTTCATCGGCATGTGGGGAAACTTCTTCGTCCCCTTCATGCTGCTGCTGTCACCTGAACGCCTGCCGGCCTCGGTGAGCATCTTCACCTTCTTCGGCCAGTACGGCGAACCGAACTACGGCCAGCTGGCGGCGTACTCGCTCATCTACACCATGCCCGTCCTCCTGCTCTACCTACTCCTGAGCAGGAAACTGGGCGGCGCCTTCGCCCTCGGCGGCGCTATCAAGGGCTAGCCGGTACCAGCCAACGACTCGCAGATCTCCCACGCCGCCTGGCGGAGGAGGTCTGCGCTGTCGTTGTCCAGGCCCTTGATCGGGATGGAGATGCCGGCGGGGTCTTCGTGGAGGAGGGTGATCATGAAGACGCAGGCGGTCAGGTAGGAGCCGGCGAGAGCTGGGTGGGAGTCGTCGGGGGCGTGCAGTGGTGGCGTCGGGTGGGTCGCTTGGAAGTGTTGCCAGATCAGGCCGGCGGGGATGAGGGTCGCGCCGAGCTCTGCCGCGATGGTGGCGTAGGCCGTGGTGAGTGGTTCCTGCGGCTGGTTCTTGCGGGACCAGGTCATGTACAGGGCGGTCTCGGCGCCGGCGGCAGAGATCGCGGTGTGGAAGTCGCGGATGTTCTCGTGCATGCGGGTCGGGTTCTTGGCCGGGAGGGTGCTCTGTTCCTGGAGTACCACGGTGTCGTAGTTGCCCGTGGCAATCTCGGTGAGGGCATTTCCAGCGTTCAGGTGCTGGCGCAGGGAGGCGCCGCCGGCGGAGATCAGTCGGTGCTCGACGGTGATGCCGCGCTCGGCGGCCAGACTCGCGATCAGCCCGGGCAGGTTGTTCCGGGCCGTGAAGCTGTTACCGATGAACAGGATCCGCATTGGTTCAGGGTGCCACGTAGGGTGGCTCTATGCCGCTGAACTATCCGCTTGCTGAGCAGACGTTGGACAACGGTCTGCGGGTCGTTGTCAGTTCTGACCGGAACGTGCCGATCGTGTCGGTGAACCTCTGGTATGACGTGGGGTCGCGGCATGAGCCGCCGGGGCTGACCGGGTTCGCGCACCTGTTCGAGCACCTGATGTTCCAGGGGTCGCGCAACGTGGAGTCGGGGCAGCACTTCTCGCTGCTGGAGAGCGTCGGGGCGAGTCTCAACGCGAGCACCTTCTTCGACCGGACGAACTACTTCGAGTCGCTGCCCAGCGGCGGTCTCGACCTCGCGCTCTGGCTCGAGGCGGACCGGATGGGCTACCTGCTCGACTCGGTCAACCAGGAGAACCTCGACAACCAGCGCGACGTGGTGAAGGAGGAGAAGCGGCAGAGCTACGACAACCGGCCGTACGGCGACTCGTACGAGCGGCTCGTCCGGCTGCTGTTCCCCGAGGGCCACCCGTACGCGCACATGACGATCGGCTCGATGGCCGACCTGGACGCGGCCGCGGTCGAGGACGTGCACGCCTTCTTCCGCAAGTACTACGGCCCGAACAACGCCGTCCTGACCATCGTCGGCGACGTCTCCGAGGAGGACGCGTTCGACGCGGCCAAGCGGTACTTCGGGCACCTGCAGGCGATCCCGACGCCGCCGCCCGCACCGGACGGCACGGTCGGCCCGCTCGACGGCGTGTTCCGCGACGATGTCGTCGACGACGTCCCGTCCGACCTGATCACGATGATGTTCCGGCTGCCGGTCGACGGTACGCCGGAGCTCGACGCCGCGGCGCTCGCGCTCGACGTACTGGCCGGTGGACAGAGCGGCCGGCTCAACCGGCGACTCGTCCGGGACGAGCAGATCGCGCAGTCGGTCTCGGGTGGCGCGCTGCCGCTGATCGGTGGCGTCTCGTTCGGCACGCTGACCGGGATCGCCTCCGAGAGCGTCGACCTGCAGCAGGTCGAGGACGCGCTCGTCGAGGAGATCGAGAAGCTCGCCAAGGACGGCGTCACCGCCGATGAGCTAGCGACCGTGCAGGCGCAGGCCGAGCGGGACTGGCTGGAGCAGCTCGCCACCTGTGGCGGCCGGGCCGACGAGATCTCGCACAACGCGCTGCTGTTCGGCGACCCGAACCGGATCAACACCAGGATCGACGAGATCCGCGCGGTGACGGCCGACGAGGTCCAGGCGGCGGCCAGCAAGTGGGTTCGCGCCGGTTCTCGCGCACAGATCACGTACCGGCGCCAGAAAGACGCCGAGGACCAGCAGACGAGCGGCCCAGCCGCCGACGCAGCAGACGCAGCAGGGGAGCAGGAATGAGCAGCCAGGCCTTGACCACACCGCCGGCAGTAGCACCGCCGCGGCCGTGGCGCTTCCCGGTCGCAACCAGTACTACGACCCGCTCCGGTACTCCGGTGCACGTGTTCGACCGCCCGGGGCAGTACGTCGCCACCGTGCGGGTGACCGTCGCCATGCCGCTGGCCATCGAGCCACGCGAGCTGGAGGGCGTCGCGACGATCATGTCGCGCACGCTCGACGAGGGCACCGAGCTCAAGTCGGCCAACGAGTTCGCCGCGGCGCTGGAGCGGCACGGCGCGGCGTACGGGGTGGATGTCAGCTCGGACGCGCTGCACGTCGAGATCTCGGTCCCGACCTCGCAGCTGGCGCCGGCCGTCAAGCTGCTGGCCGAGGCGATCACCCGGCCGGCCTTCAACCAGGCCGACGTCGGGCGGCACGTGACGATCCGGCTCGGCGAGATCAACCAGGAGCGCGCGAACGCGGGCTACCGTGCGCGCGAGGCGTTCGCGGCGAACCTGTTCGGTCCGTCGACGCGCAGGTCCCGCCCGACCGCCGGTACGCCGGACACGATCCGGCCGCTGACGAACGTCCAGGTGGCCGAGTTCTACCACGCGAACATCGGGCCGGCGCGGGCCGAGATCCTGTTCGCGGGTGACGCCACCGGGGTCGACGTGGCCGCGGTGATCGACGACGCGTTCGGCGACTGGACCGCCGACGCGGGTACTGCGATCGAGACGCCCGAGCCGCTCTACATCGCCGGTGACAAGCTGGTGCTTGTGGACCGGCCCGGCTCAGTTCAGAGCCAGTTGCTGATCGGCTGCCCGGGCCCGGACCGTCGTGAGGACATCTGGGGTGCGGCCGCGGTCGCCAACCACGTCGTCGGCGGCACCATCACCTCCCGCGTCGACACGGTGCTGCGCGAGGAGAAGGGCTACACCTACGGCACCCGTACCAGCTTCACCGCGCCGCGCAAGGGCGGCACCTTCAGCCTGGGCGGCGCCGTCCGTACCGAGGTGACCGGTGCGGCGATCGGTGACGCGCTGAAGATCCTGCTGGAGGCTCGCGACGGACTGACCGCGCGCGAGGTGCAGGAGGCACAGGACAGCCTGATCCGTACTGCGCCGCTGCGCTACGAGCAGGCCGACTCGGTCGCGCAGCAGGTCGGCAGCAACATCGCCGCCGGCGTACCGCTCGACTTCGCCGACACCTACCTCGCCCAGATCGCCGCGACCACCGCCGAGTCGGCGACCGAGGCCTACCGCCGGTACGTCGGAGCCAACGGGTTGCTGGTCGTTGTCGTCGGGGAGGCGAAGGAAGTCCGCTCCCAGCTCACCGGGCTGAAGATCGGCGACATCACCGAACTGAGCTGACCTCGCTGCCAGGGCAGGGGCTGAAACCGTTGCCCTGGCGGCGAATTTCGGCCTCGCGATCCCTCGTCGCCGGGTCTCCGCGCCGAGCTGATCCGGTCAGGTCAGTCGCTTGCTTGGCGATCCTGACAACGTCGGCCTCTCGCCGAACCCCGCCGGACCCGGTTAGCGTGTGCCGGGTCAGTCACTTCAGGGAGGGGATCCGCTCGTGAGAGACGTCCGCAGATCGTTGTATGCGGCCACTGGTGCCATGGCGCTACTGGCCGGTGCACTGGCAGTTCCGGCCACCGCCGGCGCCGGTACGACCGCGGTTGCCGGGGGCACCACGGAGTACTTGGTGCTGCTGGAGGCCGGGGCCAACCACGCCCAGGCGCTCGCCGCGGTACAGGCGGCCGGGGGGTCGCTGGTCAAGGAGAACACGAACCTGGGCACGATGACGGTGCAGGCCGCCGCGACCGGGTTCGTCAACAGGGTGGCCGCGTCGCCGGCCATCGAGGGCGCGGCGCACAGCCGGCCGATCGGTCAGTTGCCGCAGGCAAGGCCGAGCCTGGTCGAGCAGGAGCACCTGGGTGCCGTTGCCAAGGGCAAGAGCGTGGCGGGCAAGAAGGCGGCCAAGAACAAGACCGCCGACCCGCTCGACGCGCAGCTGTGGGGTCTGAAGATGATCCGCGCGGATCTGTCGCACGCCAAGCACCCCGGCAAGAAGGCCGTCAAGGTCGGCATCCTGGACTCCGGGATCGACGCCCGCAACCCCGACCTCGCGCCGAACTTCGACTGGAAGCTGTCCCGCAACTTCGTCACGGACATTCCGGAGATCGACGGCCCGTGTGAGTTCGCTGGTTGTGTCGACCCGGTCGGCTGGGATGACAGTGGGCACGGCACGCACGTGGCCGGCACCGTCGGTGCCGCGCTCAACGGCGTCGGTGTCTCCGGTGTCGCGCCGGGCGTGAGCCTGGTGGAGATCCGCGGTGGCCAGGACGGTGGCTTCCTCTTCCTCGGGCCGGTGGTGGATGCTCTCACCTACGCCGGTGACGTCGGGCTGGACGTGGTCAACATGTCCTTCTACGTCGACCCGTGGCTCTACAACTGCACGGCCAACCCGGCCGACAGCCCGGAGGCGCAGGCTGAGCAGCGCGTCATCATCAACACGATGTCCCGGGCGCTCAACTACGCGCACAAGAAGGGCGTGACGCTGGTCGGATCGCTCGGCAACAACCACGAGGACCTCGGCAAGCCGCGCACCGACATCTCCAGCCCGGACTTCGGCGACGTCGCGCCGTACCCGCGGCCGATCGACAACGCGACCTGCATCGACCTGCCGGTCGAGGGCCCGCACGTGATCGGCGTCTCCGCGCTCGGCCCGTCGAGCAAGAAGGCGGACTACTCCAACTACGGCACCGAGCAGATCGACGTGGCGGCACCGGGTGGCTGGTTCCGTGACGGCTTCGGTACGCCGCAGTACCGGACGAACGAGAACCTGATTCTGTCGACGTACCCCATCAACGTCCTGCAGGCCGATGGCCTGGTCGACGCCGCGGGTGCGATCACCGAGGCCGGCGTGGCCGGCGGAGTACAGAAGCAGTGCCCGGCAGGGGTCACGGACATCACCAAGTGTGGTTACTACAACTGGCTGCAGGGGACGTCGATGGCGTCACCGCACGTGACCGGGGTGGCCGCGCTGATCGTCAGCGAGTACGGCAAGAAGGGGTCGCACAACTCGTTCGGGCTGGCGCCGGACAAGGTGCGCAAGGTCCTGCTGGACAGCGCGCAGCAGCGTGTCTGCCCGACGCCTCGCCTGCAGACGTACGTGAACGAGGGTCGTTCCACCGAGTTCGACGCGCTCTGTGAGGGGCCGCGAAGCTTCAACGGGTTCTACGGCAAGGGCATCGTCGATGCCTACGCGGCGGTCACCCGGTACTGAACAGGTAGCTGAACAAACTGCGGGCCCGGCACATCGTGTGCCGGGCCCGCGGTTGTTCTGGAGCTTCTACCTGGGGACGATCAGGCAGGTGGTGCCGTGGTCACCCCGGGACCAGCCGTCCTCGGCCGGGTGCAGGAAGAAGACGACCGACGGCTTGTCGGCCTGCTGGTTCAAGGCATTGAACCGATCGGTGCAGCCCTTCTCCGCAGCAGCCTGTACCGCCGCGAGGCCGGGCCAGTTGCCGGCCGGGAGGTCGAAGACGGCGAACACCTTGCCACCGTTGGGCTGGTCGCACGGCTGGACCTTGATGTCCTTGACCTCCCCCGCCTGCAGGCTGGTCACGCAGTCGCCGACCCGGAGCTTGTCCGGGCGGGTGTTGACCGTCGTGGTCACCTGACCGGAGGCGTCCCGGGCGGGCTCGCCGGCATTGTTGGCGGCAAGGATGTAGACGACCAACCACAGCGCGGACAACACCAGACCGGCGATGGCCAGGCCTCTGCCGCGCTGATTCTGCTTGGGGATCTGGACGAGCGCGATGATGGACAAGACGACGCTGACCGGGACGATCGAGATCAGGCCGAAGATGAACCCGAGCACGGCGAGAACGCTCACCTTGCCCTTCGGCGGCAACTGGTTCCCACCCGGATAGGGATAGAAACCCTGCCCGGGCGGCGGCGGATAACCGCCCTGCCCAGGCGGTGGGTACGCACCCTGGCCAGGCGGCGGGTAACCACCCTGGCCAGGCGGTGGGTAGTGGCCGGGCGGCGGCGGGTAGCCGCCTTGCGGGGGAGCTCCACCGGCCGGTGGGTACCCCGGTGGTACGCCTTGGCCGGGCGCGGGCGGGGGATACCCGCCTTGTCCGGCGGGCGGGTATCCGGGCGCAGGCTGGCCCGGGCCCGGATAGCCGCCGCCGGCGGGCGGCGGCTGTTCCGGGTTCTGGTCGGGGGGTGTCGGCTCCATGGACGGAATGTAGACCCGGCCAGGAGCAAACGACCGTAGGTCAGCCCGAGATGTAGTTGGAAAGTTGCTCGCGCTCGAACTCGAGCTCGCCGATCCGGGTCTTGACGACGTCGCCGATGCTGACGATGCCGGTCAGTGCGCCGTCGACGACGACCGGGACGTGCCTGATCCGGCGGTCCGTCATCAGCCGCATCAGGTTGTCGACGAGGTCGTCGGGTCCGCAGGTGTGCACCTGCTCGGTCATGATCGCGCTGACCCGGACCTCGCCCGCGTCCGGCGTACCGTTCAGCAGCCGGACGACGTCGCGTTCGGAGACGATACCGGCCAGCGTGCTGCCGTCCGCGCTGACGACGAGCGCGCCGACGTTGTGCTCGGCCAGTAGCGCCAGGAGCTCGGTGACGGTGGCTTCTGGGGAGATGGTGACGACCTGGTTGCTGCCTTTACCGCGCAGTACGTCGTTGATCTTCACGGAGCCTCCTGGTGGTGGAGAAGAGTCCAATACCCAAAGGTAGCGAATGAAACCAGTGAACGGCAGGTCTGGCAGAATGCGGATGGTGACCGTAGCCTGTCCCGCCCGCTGCCGCCGCGGCTCCTCCTCGTCACGTCCGGTGACGGATTGAGCTGGCGCGAGGACCTCGCAGTACTGCGGCACCGCGACGTCCGGATCTTCGTCAGCGCCCGCTTCGTCTCGGTGCTGGGCTCCTCGATCGCCCCGATCGCGCTCGTTTTCGCGGTCCTGGACGTCTCCGACGCCGCGAGTGCCGTCGGCATCGTGGTGGCCGCCCGGAGCATCCCGAACGTCGTCTTCCTGCTGATCGGCGGCGTCATCTCCGACCGGCTGCCGCGCAAGCTGGTGATCATCGTCGCGAACACGGTCAGTGGCCTGACCCAGGCGCTCGCGGCGGTACTGGTGCTGTCCGGCCACGCGGAGATCTGGCAACTGGCCGCGATCGAGGCGGTGAACGGCATCGCCTCGGCGTTCGTGCTGCCGGCCATGGTCGGCATCCTGCCGTCGATCCTGGACCGCGACGAGTTGCCGCAGGCCAATGCGGTGTCCGGGTTCGCCCGGTCGATCGCGATGATCGGGGGCGGTGCCGTGGCCGGTGTGATCGTCGGCTTCGCCGGGCCCGGGATCGGGCTGGCCGTCGACGCGGTGACCTTCCTCCTGGGCGCGTTCCTGCTCACCCTGCTGAGGCTGCCGCCGATCGAGCGCTCGACCACGTCGGTGCTGCACGACCTGCGGGTGGGCTGGACCGAGTTCGCCTCCCGGCAGTGGGTCTGGACCGTGGTGGCGGCGTTCATGCTGCTCAACCTGATCTTCTCCGCGTGCTACCAGATCCTCGGCCCGGTGATCGCCGACGACACCTTCGGGCGGATCGGCTGGGGATTGGTGAGCGCGAGCTTCGGCGGCGGGCTGATCGTCGGCGGCATCGTGATGATCCGGCTCAAGCCGCGGTACCCGGTCCGGATCGGGATGTTCGGCATGTTGTCGATCGTGCCGATGTACCTGTGCCTCGCGCTGGCGCCGTACACGGCCGCGGTCGCCGGGGTCGCGTTCGTGGTCGGGATCGGGTTCGAGCTGTTCGGGATCGGCTGGGAGACCGCGCTCGGGCAGCACATCCCACTCGACAAGCTGTCGCGGGTCTCGTCGTACGACATGCTCGGGTCGTTCATCGCCGGGCCGATCGGCCAGCTGGCGGTCGGCTACCTGGCCGCCGTGACGAGTGTGAAGCTGGTCGAGCTGTACGGCGCCGGCGTGCACCTGGTGATCGTGGCGCTCACGTTGCTGGTGCCGTCGGTCTGGCGGCTGCAACGCGTCCAGACCGACTCGGTCAAGGCTTGACGGCCAGCGCGGTGGCGATCAGCCGGGACCAGTCGCTGAGGTCGTCGACGGGCTTGTCCGGGCGCCACTCGATCGACGCCACGATGCCCGGCTCGAGCACGGTCAGCCCGTCGCCGAACAGCCCGAGGATCTCCTCGTTGGTCCGCCACCGGCCGCGGCCGAGCGAGCCTTGCAGCACCGCTTGCATCTCGGCGCTGCGCGGGTCGTTCTCGCTGCGGAAGTGGCTGATGAAGAAGTAGCTGCCGGACGGCACCCGGTCGTACCAGAACTGCACGATGGCGGCCGGGTCCTCGTCGTCGTTGAGGTGGTGCAGCACCGCGCTGAGGATGACCGCGACGGGTTTGCCGAAGTCGATCATCGCCCTGGTCTCGGGGCTGTCGTAGATCGACTTGGGATCGCGCAGATCGGCCTGGAAGACCGCGGTGTTCTCGTTCTCGGCGAGCAGCGCGCGGCCGTGCGCGAGCACCACCGGGTCGTTGTCGACGTAGACGACCTTGGTCTCCGGCGCGTGCCGCTGGGCGACCTGGTGCACGTTGTCCGCCGTCGGCAATCCGCTGCCGAGGTCGAGGAACTGCCGCACCTTGGTGGTCCGGACGATCTCCCGGACCGCCCGGATCAGCGCGCCACGGTTGTCGAAGGCAATCGCCTGCGACCCCGGCAGGCCGGTGATGAACTTGTCCCCGAGGGCCCGGTCGACGGCGAAGTTGTCCTTGCCGCCGAGCAGGTAGTCGTAGGTCCGGGCGATACTCGGCTTGGTCGTGTCGACGCCGGGAATCACGACGCCCTCGCCGCCCTTGCCGCCTACTTCACCCATCGCAGCCTGCCCTTCCGGTACGCCTGGTCCGAACGCCACTACTTTAGGCGATCACCGGTACCACCGCCCGCTCCGGCTTGGCTGATCGCCGCTCGCTGAAGCGCGTGCGAGCTAGGCGAGGCGGCGGAGTACTTCGTCGTGGAGGCGGCCGTTGGTGGCTACGGCGTTGGGGCCGGTGGGGCCGGGAGTGCCGTCGACGGAGGTGAACTTGCCGCCGGCCTCGTCGACGATGATGGCCAGCGCGGCCATGTCGTACAGGTTGAGTTCGGGCTCGGCCGCGATGTCGACAGCGCCTTCGGCGACCAGCATGTACGACCAGAAGTCGCCGTACGCGCGGGTGCGCCAGGTCGACTCCATCAGGTCGGCGAACTGGTCCTTCTTGCCGAGCTTCTCCCAGCCCTTCAGCGAGGAGTACGACAACGAGGCGTCCTCGATCGTGGCGACGTCGCTGACCCGGCACGGCTGGGCGGACATCAGCGCGCGACCGGTCCACGCGCCGTCGCCGTACGACGCCCACCAGCGGCGGCCGAGAGCGGGCGCGGAGACGACGCCGACGACGACCTGGTCCTCGATCATCAGGCTGATCAGGGTGGCCCAGACGGGGACGCCGCGGATGTAGTTCTTGGTGCCGTCGATCGGGTCGACCACCCAGCGGCGCACGCCCCAGCCGGTGGTGCCCTCCTCCTCGCCGACGAACGCGTCCCGCGGCCGGGCCCGGGACAGCGTCTTGCGCATCACGTCCTCGACCTTGCGGTCGGACTCGCTCACCGGGGTGAGATCCGGCTTGGTCGCGACGTGCAGGTCGAGCGCCTTGTAGCGGTCCATCGTGGTGGAGTCGGCGTCATCCGCCAGGATGTGGGCGAGCCGCAAGTCGTCGGTGTGCGAGGGCATGACCGGAAGGCTAGCCTGCCGCCTGACCACTCAACAGGTGCGCCCGTACCGCGGGCTGGGCTGGGCCGGGCCGAAGGTTGCGAGTCGGTCTCGGCTCGGGTTGAACCATCCGGGGTGATTGAACGTGACACTAGTGTTCAGAAGACAACGACTGCTGGAGGCGTCATGTTCGAGCGCTTCGGGGATCTTCCGCTTCACGTCCTGGTGATCCACCTGACGGTACTGCTGCTGCCGGTCGCCGCGCTGACCGCGATCGTCTACGCGCTGGTGCCCAAGTGGCGCTGGCTGCTGCGCTGGCCGACGCTGCTGCTCGGGATCGGGTCGCTCGTCTGCGCGTTCGTGGCCAAGGAGAGCGGTGAGGCGTTCGTTGCCGCGGTCCCGCAACTGCAGCCACTGGTCAAGGTCCACCAGGACCGGGGCGACGTGCTGTTCTGGATCGTGCTGATCTTCGCGCTGGCCGCCGTGGCGGCCTTCCTGCTGCTCGCCGGGCCGTCCGCGCTGGCCAGCGGAAAGGGCGCCAAGGCAACCAAGAGCCGCCCGCTGGAGCTGCTGACCAGCGCGGCGATCGTGGTCATCGGCGTCCTGGTCATCATCCAGACCATCCGCACCGGCGACGCCGGCGCCAAGGCGGTCTGGGACGGCCAGCTCCCGCCCAAGTAGCTCGCACGCCGAACCCCGGGACGCGTCCCGGACCGCCATCACACACCAACTCTGCTCACGCACGCTGTGCTCCGCCTGGAGACGCTCGGTTCAGCGGCTCCGGAGGAGGTTGGTGTGTGGTGGCGGTCCGGCTAGGTGGTCTCCAGGTCGCGGCCTTCGCGGCTCGCCAGGAGGCGGCGGAAGGAGGCGACCCGTTCGGGGTCGATGCGGCCCGCCTCGACCGCCTCGTCGAGGGCGCAGTTGGGCTCGGTCTCGGAGTGCGTGCAGCCGCGCGGGCAGTCGCGCGTCTCCTCGGCCAGGTCGCCGAACGCGTGGATCAGCTGATCCGGCTGCACGTGCGCCAGCCCGAACGACCGGATCCCAGGCGTGTCCACGATCCAGCCGCCGTCGGGCAGCCGGAGCAGCAGCGCGCTCGTCGACGTGTGCCGCCCGCGACCGGTGTTGTCGTTCACCACGCCGATCGCGCGGTTGGTACCGGGCACGAGAGCGTTGACCAGCGTCGACTTGCCGACGCCCGAGTGGCCGACCATCATGCTCGTCCGGTCGCGCAACTGCTCGGCCAGCTCGCTGAGATCGCCGTTGTGCTGGGTGGCGACGGACTCGACGCCGAGCGGCCGGTAGATCGAGAGCAGCGGATCGGGGTCGGCCAGGTCGGTCTTGGTCAGGCAGAGCAGCGGTCGCATGCCCGCGTCGTACGCCGCGACCAGGAAGCGGTCGATCAGTCTCGTCCGCGGCTCCGGATTGGCCACCGAGACGACGATGACGAGCTGGTCGGCGTTGGCGACCAGCGGCCGCTCGACCGGGTCGTCGTCATCGGCGGAGCGGCGCAGCAGCGTCTTGCGGGGGAGCACCTCGACGATCCGGGCCAGCGTGTCCTTGTCGCCGGTGGCGTCGCCGTCGAGCTTGACCAGGTCGCCGACGATGACGCCCTTGCGGCCGAGCTGGCGCGCCTTCATCGCCGTCACCACGCGATCCGATTCGCCCACCCAGCAGGTGTAGCGGCCGCGGTCGCGGGTGATCACGAAGCCGATGACGGCGTTGTCGTACGTCGGCCGGTCCTTGGTCCGCGGCCGGGTGTGGCGCTTGGGACGGTCGTACTTGGCTTCCTCGTCGTACTTCGACATCAGCTCACCAGCGCCGACCAGAGTTGCGGAAACTCGGGCAGGGTTTTGGCCGTCGTTGCGATGTTCTCGATCTCCAGACCGGCCACGGCAAGGCCTAGTACGGCGGCGGCATGCGCCATCCGGTGATCGTGGTAGGTGCCGAAAAGCCCACCATGCAAGGGTTTCGGGCGAATCTCCAGCCCGTCGGGGGTCTGGTTGACGTCGCCGCCGAGCGCGTTGAGCTCGGTCTCGAGCGCGGCCAGCCGGTCCGTCTCGTGGTTGCGAAGGTGTGCGATGCCGCGCAGGTACGACGGTCCGTCGGCGAGCGCGGCGACAGCGGCGAGCACCGGCGACAGCTCGCCCACCTCGCTCAGGTCGAGGTCGACGCCCTGGATCCGGCCGGCGCCGCGGACGGTCAGCTCGCCATCGGTGAGCGTGACCTCGGCGCCGAAGCGGGTGAAGATGTCGGGGAGCTGGCCGCCGGGCTGGGTGGTGTGAGCCGGCCAGCCGGTCACGGTCACCTCGCCACCGGTGACGATCGCGGCGGCCAGGAACGGCGCCGCGTTGGACAGGTCGGGCTCGATCGCGGTGTCGAGGGCGCGGATGGGGCCGGGAGCAACGATCCAGCGATTGGGTTGGCTGTCGTCGACCTGGACACCACGCTCGCGCAGCATCGCGACGGACATGTCGAGATGCGGCTGCGACGGTACGGGTTTGCCGTCATGCAGGATATCGACGCCCTCGTCGTACCGGGCTCCGGCCAGCAGCAGGGCCGAGACGAACTGGCTCGACCCGGACGCGTCCAGAGTCACCTTGCCGCCGCGGACCGCGCCGGTGCCGCTCACGGCGTACGGCATGCGGCCGGTGCCGTGGTCCTCGATCTGTACGCCGAGGGCACGCAGTGCGCCGAGGATGACGTCCATCGGGCGCTCGCGGGCGTACAGGTCGCCGTCGAACGCGATCTCGCCGTCGGCCAGCGCGGCCACCGGCGGAACGAAGCGCATCACGGTGCCGGCCAGCCCGCAGTCGACGCTCGCCGGGCCTTTGAGCGAGCCCGGGGAGACGGTGACTAGGCCGTCCTGCTCGGTGATGGCGACGCCGAGGGAGACGAGAGCGGTACGCATCAGCCCGGTGTCGCGGGCAATGAGCAACCCCGACAGCGTGGACGGACCGTCGGCGATCGCGGCGAGCACGAGCGCCCGGTTGCTGATCGACTTCGACCCGGGAACGGTCACCCGCCCACTCACCGCACCCTCAGCCAACGGTGCCGGCCAGCGCTGCTGCCCTTCCATCCCGTTCCCAGCCATCTCACTCCCAGCTCTACGGATGATTCCGCCCCGAGCCTAGTGCCCCGAGTCCGAAGATCCCGAAGTGACGATCCGGGCTGCGCCGGGCGGTCAGCCGAAGGGGAGTTCGGCTCTTGCCAGGCTTGCTGCGTGTTTTGCCTCGCGTTTGGCGGTTCGGGCGAACTGCTTCGTCTCCCGCTTGGCGAGCCTCGCGCCGCGCTTGGTCTCGCGTTTGGCTGCCTTGGCGCCGTGGCTGGCCCGCCAGGCGACGCCGGGCTTGCCCTCGGTGTCGACCGCGGCGAGCAGCAGGCCGCCCATGATGCCCAGGTTCTTCATGAACTGGACCTTCTGAGCTGCCTTGGCAGCCTTGTCGGTCTCCTGCCAGAACGAGTGCCCGGCCAGCGTCGTCGGCACCAGCGATCCGGCCAGCAGTACGGCGCCGAGCCGCCGTCCCTTGCCGGTCGCGAGCGCAAGCCCACCGAGCAGTTGGGCAGCGCCGTTGAGGCGGACGAGGTTCGCAGTACTCTCCGGGATCCGGTCGCCGAGTTGCTGTGGCGCCACTTTCTGGATCAGCGGGATGAAGCGATCGGCGACCGGCTGAGCCTTCGCTACGTGCGGCTCGGGGTCCCGGATCGCTTTCAGGCCCTGGACGACGAAAATGGTGGACAGCAACGGCCTGGCCAGTGCGCGCACGACAGTCATGACTCCTTCTTACCTGGTCGGACAATCCTGGTGAGGCACCAGGTGCCCCGCGCGTCTTGTACCCACTCTTGAATCAGGCGGCGGCGATAGCAGGTCAGGGGCTCAGATCGGGCCGCCGTCCGTGGTCAGCGGGTAGTGGCAGGCGACGGCGTGGGGTCCGTCCCGCAGGACCAGGCCCGGCTCCTCGCGGGCACACAGGTCCGTGGCCAGGGGACAGCGGGTGCGGAAACGGCAGCCGCTGGGCGGGTCGATAGCCGAGGCGATCTCGCCCACGAGCCCCGCCTCCGGCGTCTCGTTCCGCCGGCCCGGGTCGGGGACAGGGACGGAGGCGATCAGGCCCGCGGTGTAGGGATGCCGGGGCGCTGCGTAGACCTCGGCGCTGGGACCCAGCTCGACCAGCTTGCCCAGGTACATCACGCCGATGCGGTCCGACATGTACCTGAGCAGGGACAGGTCGTGCGAGATGACCACGTAGGTGAGGGAGTAGGCCGCCTGCAGGGAACGCATCAGGTTGAGGATCTGCGCCTGGATGGAGACGTCGAGCGCGGAGACCGGTTCGTCGGCGACGACCACCTTCGGTCGCAGAACGAGGGCGCGGGCCATCGCGATCCGCTGCCGCTGACCGCCGGAGAACTCGTAGGCACGTCGCGTGGCCGCGGTCCGCGGTAGACCGACGGCGTCGATCAGCTCCATCACCTTTGCCCGCCGTTCGCTGCGGCTGCCGATGTGCTGGGCGGCCAGCGGCTCGGCGATCAGGTCGGCGACGTTCATCCGCGGGTCGAGGGCGGCCGCGGAGTCCTGGAACATCAGCTGCAGGTCGCCGCCGCGCCTGCGTTGGGCCGAGGGGGTGAGGCGGCTGATGTCGCGGCCGTCGAACAGTACTGCGCCGCTGGTGGGCGTCTCGAGACCGACGAGCATCCGGCCGACCGTCGTCTTGCCCGATCCTGACTCGCCGACAATGCCGAGCGTTTCGCCCTCGATCACGTCGAGGCTGACGTTCGAGACCGCGTGCAGCACCCGGCGCGGCTTGAACGGTGCCGGGTTCTTGATCCGGTACTGCTTCTCGATCGAGTCGAGCGTCACCAGGGTCCGTCCCGTACCGCCGCGCGGGCCGAGGTCCAGTTCGGTGTAGAGATGCTCCTCCTCGGCGTCGCTGATGTCGGTCGGCCGCGGGTGGAAGCACGAGTGGGTGTGGCCGGGGGCCACTTCTACCGACGAGGGGTTCTCGGTTCGGCAGTCCTGGCCGGCGAAACGACAGCGAGGTGCGAAGCGGCACATCGGTGGCAGGTCGATCAACTGCGGAGGAAGACCGGGGATCGAGGCCAGCGCACGACTGGCATCCAGCTCCATGGTCGGCATCGACTCGAACAGCGCCTGCGTGTACCGGTGGCTCGGCGCGGCGAACAGCTCGGCCGTCGGTGCCTCCTCGACGATGCGACCGCCGTACATGACCGCCACCTTGTCGGCGTGACCGGCGATCACGCCCAGGTCATGGGTGACCAGGATGATGCCCATCCCCAGGCGAGCCTTCAGGTCGTCCAGCAGTTCGAGGATCTGGGCCTGGATCGAGACGTCGAGTGCGGTGGTCGGCTCATCCGCGATCAGCAACCGCGGTTCGCACAGCAGCGCGATGGCGATCATCGCGCGCTGCCGCATACCGCCTGACAGCTGGTGCGGATAGTCCCGGAGGCGCTCTTTCGGCCGCGGCATCCGGACCAGCGAGAGGACTTCCTCGGCGCGGCGGTTGGCCTCGGCGACGGACGTACCCGGTCGGTGGATGCGGTACGCCTCACGCAGCTGGCTGCCGATCGTCCGGGTCGGATTCAGCGACGTCATCGGATCCTGGAAGACGGCGGCGATGTCGTTGCCGCGCAGCTTCCGGAGCTCGGCCGGGGTCATCGCCGTCAGCTCGTGCCCGTCGAACTCGATGGAGCCGCCGACGACGGACCCGCCGGGCGGCAGCAACTGCAGCACCGACATCCCGGTCATCGTCTTGCCTGATCCTGACTCGCCCACGAGGCCGACGGTTTCGCCGGCCCGCACGGAGAAGGTGACGCCGTCGACCGGCCGCACCACGCCGTTCGGAGTGCGGATCTCGACCTGCAGGTCGCGAATGCTCAGCACCGTCTCGCCGTACTGCGTACTCGGCGCCGCGATGGCAGGGGAAGTGGTGCTCATGTCGTCTCCTCGGAGGCCAAGGTGGTAACGATGGTCGGGCCGGGAGCGGTCCTGGGCAGGCTGGTCCGGAGCCCGCCGAGAGCCCGGAATCTCGTCCACCCCCGTCCGCTCGAGTCGATCAGTGTCATCACCCAGTCGCCGGCGAAGTTGGCGACCAGGATGGTGAGGGTGATCGCGATCCCGGAGAAGGTGGACAGCCACCAGGCCGTCGACAGACTCGTCGCGCCGGCCGCCAGATCGCTGCCCCAGTCAGGGTTCGGCAGTTGCACCCCGAGGCCGAGGAAGCTCAGCGTGGTCGCCGTCAGGACGGCCCAGCCGACGGCGCTGCTTGCCATCACGACCACCTCGGTGACCAGGTTGGGCAACAGGTGCCGGACGGCGGTCCGCGGGCCGGTGGAGCCGAACATCCTGGCGGCCTGGACGTACTCGATCGAGCGCAGCCTCCGGACCGACGCCTCCACGATCCGGGCGAACCCGGGCGTGTAGGCGACGCCCAGCGCGAGAATGATGCTCTTCACCCCGGCGCCGAGGGTGGCGATCAGGATGAGCGCGATCAGCAGCACCGGAAGGGCGAGCAGCACGTCGACGATCCGCATCACGACGAGGCTGACGGTCCGTGGTGCCATCCCGCCGACCAGGCCGATCGCGACACCGGCGAGCATCGCGAGCAGGACGCCGCCCAGGCTGGCTGCCAGCACCGGCCGGGCGCCGTAGATCACCCGGCTGAAGATGTCGCGGCCGAGCTGGTCGGTGCCGAAGAGGTGAGGGCCGCCCGGCGGGGCCATCGGGCTGTCACCGTTGTCCAGTGGGCTGGTGTGTGCGAACAGCCCGGGATGGACGAGCAGCACCAGGAAGGCAAGCAGGATGATCACCATCAGCACCGATGTCACGATCCGGCCGTAGCGGCTCCGGGCGATCATGCCGAGGCCATGTTCAGCTGGGTGCGGGGGTCGATCGCCCCGACGACGAGGTCGACGACCAGGTTGATGACGATGTAGCTGAGGCCGATCAGCACGATCGCTCCTTGGACGACGGGGATGTTCTTCGTGGTGATCGACGTGGCCAGGAAGCTGCCCACCCCGGCGCGACCGAAGATCACCTCGGTCACGGCGGCTCCGGTGAGGATGTTGCCGAACTGCAGGCCGATCATCGTGACGGCCGGTGTCGAGGAGTTCCGGAAGACGTGCGCCAGCAGGACGCGCAGTTCCGAACACCCCCGGCCCCGGGCCGACTTCACGTAGTCACTGCGGTACTCCTCGATCACCCGCCCGCGGATCAGCCGGGTGAGGATCGCGGCGTAACCCCAGCCGAGCGAGATGGCAGGCAGGATCAGACCGCTGGCGGTGCCGTTGTCGATCGCCGGCAGCCAGTTGAGGTGGAAGGCGAAGCCGAGGACGAGTAGCAGGGCCAGGAAGAAGTACGGGATCGCGACGCCGACGAAGGAGACGAAGCGGGCGATCGTGTCCAGCCACGAGTTGGGCCGGACCCCGGCCACGAGCCCGAGCGGTACGCCGACCAGGACGGCCACGAGCATCGCCGTACCGGTCAGGGCGAGCGTGCTCGGTGCGCGGGAGACGAGCTCGTAACCGACCGAGTTGTGGGTGACGTAGGACGTTCCCAGGTCGCCGTGCAGCAGTTGCCCGAAGAAGTCCAGGTACTGCTGCCACAGCGGCTGGGTCAGACCGAGCTGGTTGCGGAGCTCATCGATCTGCTCCGGGGTCGCGTTCGAGCCGAACAGCATGGCCTGCGCCGGATCACCCGGGACCAGGTGGATCAGCAGGAACGCGACGATCGTGACGCCGACGATCACGGGGATCGAGGCGAGCAGACGGCGGAGGACAAAGGTCATGGACAATTTTGTAGCCCGCCATTGTCACATCCAGATTTCCCCTCTCGGTGTACACCGGCTTACAGACCTGTTTCAGCCGGATCACGGCCAGCCGGGTGGCCGCCGGTTTGGCGGATTTCTTCAGCGGCCTCCCCGCGACGGCCGATAAATTCAGTACACCGGGTCGAGGCCGGCCGGATGCTCGAGGGTGTCCTCCCAGATGTTGATCGGGACGACCCCGATGGCGCGCCCGTGGTGGTCCAGCAATCGCCCCATCCGCTTCACCGTCCGCAGCACGACGAGCCGGTCGACGATGCGGACCTGGGGGAGCCGGTTCGCGATCGCCAGCTCCAGTCGATGCACCTCCTCGACGGTGTGCAGCCAGGCACAGAGCAACATGCTCGGCGCGGACGACACCGTGGTGCACAGTCGCACCTGGCGGATCTGCGAGATCGTCCGAGCCGTCGCCGGCAGCCCGTCGACGGGCGCGTCGGCCCACAGGTAGACCTGCACCGGTGAGCCCGAGAGCTCGGCTGCCACGTCGGTGCGGGGGACGAGCATGCCGCCGCCCAGCAGCTTGCCGACATGCCGCCGCACGGTGGTCGGGCTGAGGTCCGCGTCTGCCGCGAGTTCGGCGTACGAGGCTCGTCCGTTGACCGTCAGCAGACCGGCCAGCCGCTGCACGTCCGGAGTCATGATGACGGCCTCGTCGGGCCGGACCGGCTCAGGTTTGGAGCGCAGCCGCTCCAGCACCCGGAGGGTGTCGTCGGGAAGGTCCATCAGGCGCCACGCGGATCCCTCCGTGTAGATCTTGGTGGCGATCCGCGCTCTGGTCCTGAGCACGCTCTCCATGCTGCCCAGGTGGTCCAGCAGATAGTGCGACAGCGTGATCAGGTTCGCGGCGGCGATGGTGAGCAGGATGTCCGCGGTGCCGGTGGTGATCTCCACCGTCAGGACGATCTCGTGCCTGGCCAGCTCGGCCGCCACTTCCTTGCGTTTGCCCGGCTGGCAGTCGACCTCGACGTACGCGACGCACTGCTCGGTGTTGCGGCTCATGCCCGGAGCCGCGGTCACCCAGGCGACGCCGGTCGCGCTGATGCGTTCCCAGCGGCGCGCGGCCGTGACGCCGCTGACTCCGAGGGCCTCGCCGATCTCGGTCCACGGCGCCCGCGGGCCGACCTGGAGGGCTCCGATGAGCTCCCGGTCGTCACTGGTGAGATTGGTGGATTCCTTCATAAAGCGGCCTGTTCTGAATGAAATCAAGCACGAAACCAACATGTAACAGATGTGATCTTAGCTTGAGGGCAACTCCAGCGAGCAAGGGAAAATGCATGACGATCAGCGGCACACTTCGTTCGGACGTCGCGGAGCTGGGCCCGGAGATGACTGAACTCCGGCACCGGCTGCACCGCGGTCCGGAGATCGGGCTGCAGCTGCCCAGGACCCAGGAGACGCTGCTAGGGGCGCTCGGGGACCTCGGGCTGGAGATCACCCTCGGCAAGAGCGTCACTTCCATCACCGGGGTACTCCGCGGCGGTCGCAGTACCGGCACCGCCGTACTGCTTCGCGCCGATATGGACGCGTTGCCGGTGCAGGAGCGCAGCGGCGAGCCGTTCAGCAGCGAGATCGCCGGTGCGATGCATGCCTGCGGTCATGACCTGCACATGGCGATGCTCGTCGGCGCCGCGCGGCTGCTCGCCGAGCGGCGAAACGAGCTCGCCGGCGACATCGTCTTCATGTTCCAGCCCGGCGAAGAGGGCTTCGACGGTGCCGGTGCCATGATCAAGGAGGGCGTGCTGACCGCTGCCGGCCCTCAGGCGAGTGCCGCCTACGGCATGCACGTCCGCTCGGGCAAGACGCCGAACGGTGTCTTCACCACCCGCGGTAACACGATGATGTCGTCGAGCAGCAAGCTGAAGGTGACGGTCCAGGGCCGGGGCGGCCACGGCTCGTCGCCACACCTCGGCCGTGACCCGATCTCGGCGGCCGCCGAGATGATCACCTCACTGCAGACGATGGTGACCCGGCGGTTCGACATCTTCGACCCGGTCGTGATCACGGTCGGCGCTGTCGCCGCCGGCAGCGCCAGCAACGTCATTCCGGACACCGCTGACTTCCAGGCCACCGTCCGGACCTTCTCCGCCGCGAACGGTGAAGCGGTCGGTCCGCTCGCGACGGCGGTCTGCCAGGGCATCGCCCTGGCGCATGGGCTGGAGGTCGAGGTGGAGTACATCCGGGAGTACCCGGCGACCGTCAACGACCCCTTCCACGCGGGGTTCGTCGCGGACGTGGTGTCCGACGTGTTTGGCCAGGACCAGTTCCTGCCGATGGAGTTCCCCGAGTCGGGCTCGGAGGACTTCTCCCGCGTACTGCAGGCCGTCCCGGGCAGCTACCTGATGCTCGGCGCCTCGGTGGCGGACGATTTCGCGAACGCGCCCAGCAACCACAGCCCGCTGGCGCGGTTCGACGATCAAGTGATGACTCGGGGCGCACTGCTCCATGCCGAGCTGGCCATCCGGTCACTCGAGCGACTGGGGGCGCAGACAGAAGAACCAGAAAGCAGAAGGAGTCCATCGTGAGCCTCGAACCCACCATTTCACCCGCCTTACGCTCGGAGCTTTACAGCCGCCGGAGCCTGCTGAAAGCCGGCGCGGCCGGCCTGCTCGCGCTCGGCGGCGGCTCGGTGCTCGCGGCCTGCTCGGACAACGCGTCCGGCTCGGGCGCAGGTAGCAAGACGAGCACCTTGACGGTCGGGGTCTACCAGGAGCCGGACTCGCTCGACCCCGGGGCCACCGGCCTGGCGATGGTCGCGATGATGATCACGCACATCTACGACCCGTTGTTCTGGTGGCTGCCGGACGCCTCGGGCAAGAACGTGATGCACCCGGGACTGGCCAAGAGCTACGAGGTGTCGAAGGACGCCACGACGTACACGTTCAAGCTGCGCGACGACGTCGACTTCCACGACGGCACGCACTTCGACGCGAACGCGGTCAAGGCGACGTTCGACCACATCGTCGACCCGGCGACCAAGTCCCGCTCGGCCAAGGGCGGGCTCGGCCCGTACCAGGAAACCGTGGTCGTCGACCAGTACACGGCGAAGGTGGTCTTCTCCCAGCCCAACGCGGCCTTCGAACACGAGATGACCAACATCACCTACGGGATGCAGTCACCCGCGGCGCTGACGAAGTACGGCACCGACATCGCCGCCCACCCGACCGGCACGGGTCCGTTCAAGTTCGTGGACTACGTCAACCAGGACCATGTCGGCCTGGCGAAGAACCCTGCCTACAAGTGGGGTCCGGCCCCCTTCGGTCCGGCCGGTCCGGCCAAGCTGGAGAAACTGAGCTTCAAGATCCTGCTTGACACCAACGCCCGCTACAACGCGTTGCGCGGTGGGCAGGTGCAGATGGCGATGAGCCTCGACCCCGACACGATCGCGACCGTCAAGAAGACGGCGCAGTTCAAGCACTACGACATGCCGTCGACCGGGCATCCGTACGGCTACCCGATCAACGTCGACAAGGGCCCGACGAACGACCTCAGGGTCCGCCAGGCCATCCTCTACGCGGTCGACCAGAAGAAGCTCAACGAGAGCGTACTGCGGGGCGCCTTCACGCCGGCCTA
Organism: Streptomyces sp. SID13031; assembly: GCF_010548305.1. GTDB lineage: Bacteria > Actinomycetota > Actinomycetes > Propionibacteriales > Kribbellaceae > Kribbella. The sequence continues at coordinate 196,084 of NZ_JAAGLV010000009.1, read as the reverse complement.
CAACATCCTCACCCCCAGCACCCCTGGCTACGTCAAGGCCAACGACACCATGTACGCGTACAACCCGGCCAAGGCGAAGAGCCTGCTGGACGAGGCCGGCTGGATCGCCGGCCCGGACGGCACCCGGAGCAAGGGTGGCCAGAAGCTCACCCTGGACATCCTGATCCAGAGCGCGAACGGGTTCGACCTGCCCACGCAGTACGTCGTGAACGCGCTCAAGGAGGTCGGCTTCAGCTCGACCACCAAGTCGCAGCCGTTCACCACGGCGGCCGCGTCGTACAACCAGGGCGTGCAGAACCTGTCGGCGATCTTCTACTACGACGTCGACCCGTACCTGCTCAACAACCTGGCCACCAGCGGCCAGGTCAAGTCCGGCTTCAACTGGGCCCACTACAAGAACCCGGAGATCGACGCAGCCATCCCCAAGGCGAACTCGATCGTCGACGGCACCGCGCGGACCGCTGCCTACGAGAAGATCACCACCACGCTGATGGACGACGCGATCTTCCTGCCGCTGTGGAACGTCAGCGGCGTGTACTCCGGCGCCGCCAACCTCGCCGACGTGCACTTCGGCCCGACCGGGTACTCCTACTACCACGCGGCGTCGTTCCAGTGATCGAAGTCGGCGGCAAGCAGGTTCTGACCGAGCTCGATGAGCTGGTCGATCCGGCCCGGGCCGCGCTGGTGATCATCGACATGCAGCGGGATTTCGTCGAGCCGGGGTTCGCGTTCGACCGGCAGGGCGTGGACCTGTCGATGTATCCCGCGGTACGTCCCCGGATCGCCGCGTTGCTGGCTGCGGCTCGTACCGCCGGAGTCCTGGTCGTCCATGTACAGATGACGACCTTGCCCGGTGGAATGAGCGAGTCGCCCGCACAGCTACGGTTCAATTTGCGCCTGCGGAGGCAGGACAGCATCACCAGTGGGCGGTTCCGCTTCACCGAGCAGGGCGATGCCGGGCGTGAGTTCGTCGACGAGCTCGTGCCGCGCGATGGCGAGCTCGTCGTACCCAAGTGGCGCTCGAGCGGCTTCTGGGGCACGAGCCTCGATCTGCTGTTGCGAAGCAACGGCATCGAGACGGTCGTCGTCAGCGGCTGCACGACGGAAGGCTGTGTCGAGTCGACTGCCCGCGACGCACTGTTCAACGACTACTACGTGGTGATCGTCGAGGACTGTGTCGCCAGCGACGACCGCGCCCAGCACGAGGCGTCGCTGCTGCTGATGCGGCACCGCTTCGAGGTCGCGTGCTCGACCGACGTCATCCCCGAATGGGAAGTTGCTGTACGCAATAGAAAGGTGAGTGCGTGAGCTCCGATCTGATCCTGAGGAACGGCATCGCCTTGATGGGCGAGGAACTCCGCGAGAAGCCGTTCGGTTCGCTGGTGGTGCGACAGGGCGTCATCACGGAGGTGACAGCCGAGCAGGTGCCTGCTGACGGCACCCCCGAGGTGGAGCTGCGCGGCGCGTTCGTGCTGCCGGGGCTGATCGACTGCCATGTCCACTTCGACCTGGCCGCTCACGCGGCGCCGTTCCTGCACTGGGACCGCGCGCCGTTCGTGCGCTCGATCACCTGCTTCCACAATGGCCTGCTGGCCTTGCGGGCAGGGATCACCTCGGTGCGCGATCTCGGCTCGGTCGACCGGATGACGCTGGACTACGCCGGGCAGGTGAACTCGGGTGAGCTGCTGGGGCCGCGCGTCGTCGCGGCGGGCCGGCCGATCACGATGACCGGCGGGCACTGTGCGGACTACGGACGGATCGCCAACGGCGCCGACGACGTGCGGCTGGCCGTCCGCGAACAGCTCGCGGCGGGGGCCGGCGTGGTGAAGCTGATGGCGACCGGCGGGATCTCGTCGCCCGGTAACCCGGGACTGCCACAGCTCGGGATCTCCGAGCTCGCGGCCGGGATCGAGGAAGCTCACAAGGCAGGCGTCCTGGTCGCCGCCCACGCCCACGCGCCGCAGGGCATCACCAACGCGATCGCGGCCGGCGTCGACACGATCGAGCACGCCGCCTTCGCGGAAGACGACAACTACAAGCAGATGATCGATGCGGGTGTGACGCTGGTACCGACGGTCACCGCGCTGAACCCGATCGCACCTGGCCTCGGCATCCCGGCGGCGACTGTCGAGAAGAGCTTGAAGGCGCGGGAGACCTACCGGGCCAACACGGCCAAGGCGATCGCCGCGGGGGTGCGGATCGCGGCAGGCACGGATGCGGGCACTGCCTTCAACCCGATCGGCGGCCTGCTCGACGAGCTGATGATGTACGTCGACCGCGGCATGACCGCAACCGAGGCGCTGCGGGCGGCCACGGTCACCGCCGGGACCTTGGTACGGCGAGCCGGCGAGGACGCCCCGGTCGGCGTACTGGCCGTCGGAGCGCGCGCCGATCTGCTGGTGGCCGAGCGCGATCCGCGAAAGGGCCTCGAGGTACTTCGTCGCCCGGTCGGCGTCGTGGTCGGAGGCCGGTCGGTCGACCTCGGCTGGGTCGAGCGCACGCTGGCCGAAGTCACTCCGGTGCTGGTGGAGCCCCCGGCGTGACCGGCAGCATTGACGCAGTACAAGGGCTTGGACGGGATCGATGAGGGAGGACTGCAGATGATCTTCGACATGCACATGCACATCGAGGAGAGCACGGCGCTCGGCTGGCAGATGTCCGCGGCGGACTGTATCCGCGCGATGGACGAGGCAGGTGTCGAACGGTCGGCGGTGATGACGCTGACGGACCTGCCGGGCCTGAACCCCCAGGGCCTCGAGCTGATCGCCGAGGCGTGCGAGCACTACCCCGACCGGCTCTACGGCTTCCTCCGGTTGAACCCGGCGCACCTGGAAACCTCGAAGCAACTGCTGAAACAGGCCATCACCGAGCTCGGCTTCAAAGGACTCAAGCTGCACCCGGTATCGACCCTGCAGCACCCAGGTGGGGTGGCGACCATCGAGCTGATCCGGCTGGCCGGTGAACTCGGCGTGCCGACGCTGTTCCACTGTGGCGACGAGCCACTGAGTACTCCGCTGTCGATCGCCCAGGCCGCGGCCGCGTGTCCCGACGCGACCATCATCCTCGGCCATATGGGCGGCTACTTCCACGTCGACGAGGCGCTCGACGTCGCCGAGCGGTTCCCGAACATCATCCTGGAGACCTCTGCGATGCCCTACCCGGACAAGATCCGGACCGCGGTCGAGCGGGTCGGCGCCGAGCGCGTCGTCTTCGGCAGCGATGGTCCGGTGAGCTCGCCCAACCTGGAGAAGCAGAAGGTGGTCATCGCCGGGCTCGGCGAGGAAGCGGCCGGCCTGGTGCTGGGCGGCAACGCCGAGACGCTGCTGGGGCTGGCGGCATGACGAACATCGATGGGCTGCTGTTCCTCGGAGTCTCTCACTTCGGCTATCAACTCGACGCCGCGGACGCGCTGACAGGGATGGACGCGGTCGGCACGGACGTCGCCATCGCGGCACCCATGCATCCGCACCGCAGCGGCTTCACCGCAGCCAACGACGCGCTCGCCGAAGCCGCGAGCAAGTCGGACGGCCGGCTGATCCCGCTCTGCCGGGTCGATCCCTGGGAGGGCGAGGCCGCGATCGCCGAGCTGCGGCGCGCGGTGGGCGAGGGGGCGCGAGGCCTCTTCCTGCATCCTTCGGAGGAGCGCTTCCGGATCAACGACGACGTTCTCGTCCGGCCGATCGTCGAGTGCGCAGCCGAGCTGGCCGTACCGGTGATGGTTGCCGCCGGCTACCACCTGTTCGCCGAACCGTTGCAGCTGGGAGCGGCGGCGGAGTGGACCCCGGACAACACGTTCGTGCTGACCAACGGTGGTCAGTTCAACATCTCCGGGATGTCCCAGTTCGATGCGCAGCTGGCGTTGGGTAACGCCAACGTTCACGTGCACACCAGCGGCATGTACCGCGAGGACTTCCTGGAGGGCGTGGTGGCGAAATTCGGGCCGGAGCGGCTGCTGTTCGCTACCGCCGCACCACTGTTCACGATGGAGTACGAACGCCTGCGGGTCGAGCTGGCGCATTTCACCGACGCGGAGGCCGAGCTCATCCTCGGCGGCAACACAGCCCGCATCTTCGGCGTCGGCTCCGGCGTCGGCTCCGGTGTCGGCTCTAGCGAGGTGATCGTGTGACCACGGAACCAGTCCGGACCACCGGCGTACCGATCGCCTCGTTGGACGGCATGACCGCCCTGGTGACCGGAGCCGCCAGCGGGATCGGCGCCGCCATCGCCCTCGCGTACGCCGAAGCCGGCGCGCGGCTGTGTCTCGTCGACCGCACCGGTGGACCGGCGCTGGACACAGTGCGGAAGCGGTGCGCCGAATTCGTCAGTGAGGTGGTGACCGTGCAGGCCGACGTGTCCAGCGAGTCTGACGTCGAGCGGATGTTCGGTGAGGCGCGCGATGCTTTGGGCGCCGTGGATGTCGTGGTGAACAACGCGGGCATCCTCACCGAGTCGCCCGTGCTGGAGATGCCGACGGCGATGTTCGACGAGATGATCTCGGTCAACCTGCGTAGCGTCTTCCTCTGCTCGCGGGCCGCGCTGCCGCCGATGCTCGAAGCGGGCTTCGGCCGCATCATCAACATCGCGTCGCAGGTCGGTCAGCGCGGTGGGGCCGGGCTGGCCCACTATGCCGCCGCCAAGGCCGGTGTTATCGGTTTCACGCGTTCCCTGGCACGTGAGGTCGGTGGCACCGGAATCACCGCCAACTGCATCGCACCCGGACCGATCAACACCCCGCTCGGTGGCGCGCTGTCGGACGAGTGGACGCGGACCCTGATGGCCGAGCTGCCGTTGAAGCGATCGGGCGAGCCCTTCGAGGTCGCCCCGACGGCCGTGCTGCTGGCCAGCGAACCCGGCGGCAACCTCTACACCGGTCAGACCCTCGGCCCGAACAGCGGACACGTGATGCTGTGAAGGTTCTGCTCGTTACAGGAGCGGCCAGCGGCATCGGCCGGGCGACCGCTCTCCGCGCAGCAGCGGCCGGCTACGCGGTCGCGGTCGGCACGTTCAAAGGCGATCCGTACGACGTCGAGCCGGTGGTGGACGAGATCATCGCCGCCGGATGCCGAGCCATCTCGGTGCAGGCCGACGTCCGCAGTACCGAGGAGATGTCTGCCGCTGTGCAGGCGACGGTGGCGGAGTTCGGTCGGCTGGATGCGGTAGTGGCCAATGCCGGCGTGCTGAAGTTGGCGCCGCTCGAAGTTCTGACGGACGAGGACTGGTACCGCATTCTCGATATCGATCTGACCGGTGTGATGCGGACGGTCCGGGCCGCGGTTCGCGCGCTTCCAGCCGATGGAGCTGTAGTGGTTGTGTCCAGCATCGCCGGGGCGGCAGTCGGGTGGTCCGGCCATACGCCGTACACGTCCGCCAAGGCCGGTCTGATCGGGTTTGTCCGGAGCGCGGCGCTCGAGCTGGGGCCGCGCAGGGTCCGGATCAACGCGGTGCTGCCTGGCGTGATCGAATCGCCACAGTCCCTGGACCCGGTGAACTCGGGCGGTCCGGGCGGCCTCGAGCGCTCGGCTCCGACGATTCCTCTTGGCCGGGTCGGTCAGCCGGCCGATGTCGCCGACGCGATCCTCTTCCTGCTCTCCGACTCGGCCCGCTACGTGACCGGCCAGGCCTTGACTGTCGACGGCGGTCTGACAGCCGCCTGGCCGACCTGAAGCGGTGACAACAGGTCAGAGGCTCAGATCGCGCAGCCGTCAGGCCCGCAGGCGGCGTCGTCGGTGGTACCGGGAGTGGTGATCAGGGTCACGGCCGGCTTGTCGGCGGCCGCCCGCCGGATCGCCTCCTCGAAGACCTCGACCGGCTGGGCGCCGCTCACGCCGTACTTCTGGTCGATCACGAAGAAGGGCACCCCGTTCGCGCCGTACGCGAGCGCCTGGGCCTGGTCGGCCGCGACGTCATCCGCGTACGTCGTACCGGCGAGCACCTCGGTCACCTGGTCCTCCGGCAGGCCGGTCTCGACCGCCAGTCTGGTCAGGGTCGCGTGGTCGCCGACCGGGAGTCCATCGGTGAAATAAGCCTTGAGATAACGCTCCTTGAGCCGGTCCTGGGTGTCAGCCGGTACTTGGCCGGCCTCGGCGAGCTCGAGCGCGAGGTGCAGGACGCGATGCGCGTCCAGGGTGTTCGCCGATTTGGCGTCCTCGAGGTGGAACTCCAGCCCGGCCGCCGCCGCGCTCGTTGTCACGTGCGCGTTCGCCTGCTCGCCCCACTCGCGGCCCCGGCCGTACTTCTCACCGAGCCGCAGGGCCAGGTCGCGCGGGTCGTCGTTCGTGGACGACGGGTCGAGCTGGAAGCTGTGCCAGACGATCTCGGCCGGTTCGCCGGTCGCGGTCAGGGCCTGCTCCAGATGCCGCTTGCCGATGTAGCAGAACGGGCAGACGACGTCGGACCAGATATCAATACGCATAAAGATGAAGAACTGTCAGTGACGCCGCTGTATTCCCAAGAACGCGCAGCCCCGAGGTTCCGGGACTGCGCGTCTTGGGCTGGAGGATGGTCAGTTGGTGGTGGCGGCCTTCTCGATCAGCTTGGTGACCGGGGTCGGCTCGGAGATCATCACCAGGTGTGAGGCGCCCTGGACCTTGACGATCTTGGCTCCGGCGCGCTGCGCCATCCACAGCTCACCGGCCGGGGCGATCGCACGGTCCTTGGTCGGCACGATCGCGTACTTCGGCAGATCGGCCGGCGCCGAGGTGGCGATCGTCTCGGTGAAGGCCGCGGCCGCGATCGGGCGCTGGGAGGCGCCGAGCAGCGACTGCTCGCGGTACGGCAGGTCGTCGGCGAAGACGGTCCGGAACGACTCGGGCTTCATCGCCAGGTCGACGCCACCGGCGTACGAGATGACGTTGGTGGTGTCGGGGCCGATCTCGCTGCCCGGGAACTTGGCGTTGAGCGCGCCGACCGTCTCACCGGCCTGCGGGATGAAGGCTGCGACGTACACGAGCGCCTTGATGTCCGGGGTGGAGGCGAGCTCGGTGATGATCGCGCCGCCGTAGGAGTGGCCGACCAGGACCTTCGGGCCGGGGATGCCGGCCAGTACGCCGGTCAGGTAGCTGGAGTCGCTGCCGGGGCCGCGCAGCGGGTTGGCCGGGACGACGACCTTGTAGCCGTCGTGCTGCAGCTTCTTGGTGACCTCGTTCCAGCTGCCGCCGTCGGCGAAGGCGCCGTGGACGAGGACGATGGTCGGCTTGGGCTGACTGGGGTGCTTGTCGGTGGTGGCAGTTGCGGCGGTGGCTCCGGTGGCCAGCAGGGCGGCGCTGGCGGCGATGACGAGGACGCGGCGAAGGGGATTCATTGCTCTATCTCCTGGTTGTTTTAAGGCTTGGTTTCAGGCTTGCGGACAAGGGGTGGTTCAGAGGTTGGTTCGAGGCTTGGTTCGAAGCGATGTTCGAGGCTTGGTTCGAGGCCTTGTTCGAGGTGATGTTCGAGGCTTGGTTCAGAGCGCGGAGGCGATGAAGTCGGCGACGGCCTTCGGCTGGGAGACCGAGACGGCATGCGAGGCGTCGACCTCGATCGTGGTGCCGCCGGCCCGCTTCGCCATCGAGCGTTCGCCGTCGGGGTGGATGGCCTGGTCGCCGGTCGCGATCAGGAAGTGGGTCGGCAGGCGCTTCCAGCTCGCGGTGCCGGCCGGCTCACCGAACGCGGCGGCGGCGACTGGGCGCTGCGAGCGGGCCATTACGGCGGCCGGGGCGTCCGGTACGTCGGCGGCGAACAGCTTGTGGAAGGAGTCGGTGGCGATGGTCAGCCAGACCTCGTCGCCGCCGTCGGTGGTCGGCAGGACGTGCGGGGCCAGGCCGGAACCGAAGTCGGTGGCCGGGAAGCTCTCGTTCAGGCCGCCCAGGGTCTCGCCCTCGTCCGGCGCGAAGGCCGCGATGTAGACCAGGCCGGTGACGTTGTCGGCCTCGTTGGCGGCGGCGGTGATCACGGCGCCGCCGTACGAGTGGCCGACCAGGACGACCGGGCCGTCGATCTCGCGGACCTGGGCGGCGAGCCGGCTGCCGTCGCGGGCGGCGCCGCTCAGCTCGTTGGCCGGGGCCAGGGTGGGGATGCCGCGGGCGGTGAGGTCGGCGACGACCTCGTTCCAGCTGGACGCGTCGGCGAACGCGCCGTGGACCAGGACGACGGTGGTGGCTTTCTCGCTCATCTTTTGTTCCTCGTTCTCTTCCGGTGGGATTTCCAGCACCGCAATAGAACCTCGCGGGGATGAACCCGCGAATCGACCGAACAGCGGAAGTCGAGTGAGTGCCTGGCCGGGGTCAGCTCAGCCGGTGCACCCAAATCTCATGCGTTTGGGGGAGAGGTGAACCGTTCGAGCACCAGCCGGGTCAGTTGCACCCGCGAATTCACCCCGAGCTTGCCGAAAGCCGCCCGCAGGTGGGTACCGACCGTGCTGGCCGACAAGACCAGCTCATCGGCCGCCGACCGGTTCGTATGCCCCTCAGCCACCAGCAACGCCACCCGCCGCTCCATCGGCGTCAACGCCTCCCACCCCGACACCGGCCGGGTCTGCACCGCAGCCCATCTGCGCCGCCGTACCCCTGCGGCTTGAAGCACAGCCTGAACCTTCGCTGCCGGCGCGGTTGCCCCCAGCTCGGTGAATCGCTGGAGCGCACGCTCCAGCGCGGCCACCCCCACAGCTCGCTCCCCGTGCGCCAACTCAGCCCTACCGAACAGCTCCTCGGCCATAGCCGGCAGCAAACCCCGGGGCGATCCCTGCAGCCCATCTACAACCTCCGCCAGCCGCGCCCGCGACGCTGCCGCGCCGGTATCGCCGTGCTCGCCGTCGTCGCCGGAGGGGGATGGTGGGGTGGTGGCTTTGGGGTTGGGGGGTGTGGGGTAGTGGGTGAGGGTGATCCACTCTGCTACGAGTGTGGCGGTGGATTGGAAGGTGAGGGTGGGGGTGGCTGTTGCTTGGGCTGCTAGGAGGTCTGCTGCTTGGGTGGCGATCTTTGGGTCTGGGGTGGCTGTGGCTGCCTGGATGAGGAGGGCGTGGCGCTCGGGGTAGTCGAGAGGGGTGTCCAGGAGACGGGCGGCTGCTGAGGTGTCGCCGTCGGCCAGTGCGAGCAGGGCGTGGATCTGGGTGTCGGCGGCTGCTTGGCCGCGAGCCTCGGAGAGGCGGCCCTGGAGGAGAGCTACCAGGGCGAGTACCTGGCGGGCGATGGGCTCTGAGGAGACGTCGTGGACTTCGCCGCTCCACCGGATGCAGGTGTGGGCTGCGTCGGCGGCACCGGAGAGGTTGCCGGTGGCAAGTTCCAGTTGCGCGCGTAGTGCGGACAGCTGCGGCGCCAGCCAGGAGTCGCTGGCGCCGAGGAGTTCCTTCAGGCGGTCGAGCGCGCGCACGAGGTCGTCGGCCTGTGCCTGGCAGAAGAGCTCGGCGATCTCGATGTGGATCGCCGGGTGGCTCCCGACCTGCTCACCGGCGGCCACTCGCGCCTGGCGATAGAGGTCGCGCGCATCGGCGTACCGGCCGGCCCGCTGTGCTTGCTCGGCGGCGGCCAGGTGCTGGATCCCGGCCGCGACCGGGTCGCTGGACTCGAACGGTTCCTCGAGCCGGGCGAGCACCCGATAGGACCTGAGTCGCTCCGCCAGTGGCGCCGACGCCCCCGGTACTTCGAGTTCGCTCTGACCCAGTCGACCAGTAGCCCAGCGATGCGGGAGCAGTCGGAGCATGAGCGACGCCCGCAGGTCGGGCGATACCGGTCCGCTGTAGAGCGCCGTACCGCCCAGCAGGTCGGCAGCGAACGCCTCGGCCTCCGCGAACTGCCTGGTGATGAGCAGGATCGCCACTACGTCATCGCCGACCTCTAGCCGGAACTCGTCGTCGACCAGCGTCAGCTCGAACGTCTGCCGGATCACGTTGAGCGCAGTGATCGACATAGTGGCCAGCAGCTCCTGGGCCGCCTTCCGGAGGGTGTTGATGGCTCCGACGTCACCAGTAGCGGCCGTGGCCAGGATGTGCGGTGCAGCGGCCGACGCACCCTGCCCACTGGCCAGCAGCTGATCCGCTATAGCCCTGTGGAGCGCCCGCTGCGCCGATGGCGGTACCTCGGCGAGTACTGCGGCCCGCAGCAGCTCATGCCGGAAGCCGAGCGTAGAACGCCCATCAGCCAGCAACCCAGCGCGGATAGCCTCCTCCAGCGGCCCGGACAGCTTGGCGATCGGCTCGCCCATCAGGACGGCGACATCCTCCAGCTGGAACTCACTACCGAAGACAGCCGCAGTACGCAGCAGCGCCTGGCACAGCTCCGTAGTACTGCTGACTCGCCGCCGCACCCCTTCCACCAGCCCGTCCGGCAGGTCCGCAAGGTAGAGCCCGGCCACCAGCTGCTCAGCCAGGAACGGAACCCCCTGTACTCCGCCCAGCCGCACAGTCAGCGACGGATCAACAGGAGTGCCGAGTCGGTCAGCCGCCAACTCCAGGACGGCCTCAGTGCTCAGTGGAGCCAGCTGGATCGCATGGACCGGTACCTGGCCTCGTACAGCGTCAATGAGCTGGTCGAACAACGCACCTGGCGCAGGGCGGGTCGCGAGCAACCACATCACCTTCGCCCGGCTCAGTCTCGCGATGACGATCCGGAGTACGAAGTTGGTCAGTGGGTCGGCCCACTGGGCGTCGTCGAGGACGACCAAGGCCGGTGCGCCGTCCAGCCGACGGCCGATCAGGTCCGCGAGCCGCTCACCCAGCCATAGCGGCTGCCCGTTGAGTGCGGCGAGCTCCAGGAAGTGGTCAGTGCTGATCAGCGGCTCAGTCCCGGTCCGGAGTGCAGGAGCCAATGAAGCGAGTGGGCTGAGCTCATCTGTCTGGTGAGCCGCTGCCTGCGCGACGAGCAGCCCACGGCGCTCCGCCTGCTCCACGAGGCCCCGCACGAGCGCCGACTTGCCGATACCCGGCTCACCCGTCACCACGGTCAGTGAGGCCTTGCCACTCTCCGCCGCGCGCATTGCCTCCAGCAGTTGGCCCAGCTCAGCTGAGCGTCCCCGCAGCGGTCCCATGCGCAATTTCTACCACTGCGGACCAGCTACCCAGGCGTACTGCGGCCAGCTACCCAGGCGTACTGCGGCCAGCTACCCGCGTACTAGCGGTTAGCTACACCGCCGTACTGCGAGCAGAGCGTAGGCGCGGGCGCAGTGGAGGACCTCGGCGAGCAACACGTGCTCGTCGGTCGCGTGGGCATAGCGGACGTCGCCTGGACCGTACTGCAGCGTGGGGATGCCCGCAGCGGCGTACTGGCGCAGGTCAGAGCCATACGGCCCACCCTTCACCTCCGGTACTTCGGTAGCTCCCGCGGCCGTTGCTGCCTGCAACATGTCGTCGAGCAGCGGGTCGCCCTCCGGTAGCAGCCCGGACGTGAACACCCCGCCGGGCCAGCTGACCTTGACCGGGTGGTCGCGCAACCACTCGTCGCCCGAGCAGGCTGAAGCGATCGCCTGCTCGAACGCCTGCCGAGCCTCGGCCACCGGCTCGCCCAGCCGTACGCCATACCGGCCCTCGGCGATGAGCAGGTCGGGGACGGTACTGGCCCAGTCGCCGGCCTGGATCGTGCCGACCGAGAGCGGGTTGGCGAGGTCGAGGTGCTTGAGCAGCGGGTGCGGGTCGCGGTTGCGCTCGATCTCCAGCGCGACGAGCGACTGCTGGATCACGGCGAACTTCTCGATCGCACTGACGCCGCGAGTACGGGTCGAGCCGTGCGTCGCGAGACCGGGGATCTCCAGGCGGAAGGTGAGCGATCCCGCGTTCGCCGGGATGACGCCGCCGGCGGTCGGCTCGGCGATCACGCAGGCCTCGCCGGTGTGGCCGCGCTTGAGCGTCCCGAACGCGCCCAGCCCGCCGTCCTCCTCGCCGACCACGGTGTGCACGGCGAGTGGCTTGGTCAACGTGATGCCGGTGGCGGCGATCGCGGCTACGGCGCCGATGATCGCCGCCAGACCGCCCTTCATGTCGCAGGTCCCGCGACCCCACATGATGCCGTCGCCGACGCGCGCCGAGAACGGGTTGCCGCCCGGCCAGAGCGCGATGTCGCCGACGGGCACGACATCCACGTGTCCGTTGAAGATTAGCCCCGGTGTGCCGCCGCTCTGGAGCACACCAACGCAGCCCCACGCCTCTTCCCGGTCGACCTCCATTCCGGGGAAGTCGGAGTCTGCGGTGATCGACGGCAGATCCAGCTGCCAGTGATCGACCGCCATCCCGAGCTCACCGAGACGCTCCGCGCACCAGGTCTGGATCTCGCTCTCGGCCGAGGTCCCGTCGACGCTGGGTATCCGTACCAGGGTCTGCAGATCGGTGACGATCTGCTGGTCGTCGACCGCCGCCAGGACGGCTTGCTCGATCTCGGAGGTCATCCTTCGGTCTCCCGATATTTCGGCCGGCGGCGCGGGCCGAAGTCGCCGGGGCCAGGCCCGGCTGAACCATACACACGTGTACAGGCCTTCGGTACCACCGATCACCCGTCAACCGAACTACCCGATCGGTGGGCGAACTGCACCCGATCAGCCGACAGGAACGCACCGTGACCACTGTCACTCTTCGTGATGTCGGTCCGGCCCTGGATCGGAGCGAAATCGCACTTCGGATCCCCTCACGGGGAGAGGAGAACCACAATGCGTAACAAGAAGAAGATCCTCGTCGCGGCCGCCGCGGTAGTCGTCATCGGCGCCGGCTCGGCCTTCGCCTACTGGAGCACCGGCGGGTCCGGCTCCGGCACGGGTAGCACCTCCGCCGGCGCGAGCGACCTCACCGTCGAGCAGACGACCGTGTTCAATGCCTTCTACCCGGGCGGCGCGGCGCAGGTCATCAACGGCAAGGTCACGAACAACGCCGCCAGCAGCGCGTACGTCAACACCGTCACGGCGAGCATCTCGAGCGTGACCCAGGCGGTGGGCGCTGGTGGCACCTGCGACGCCAGCGACTACACGCTGGTCCCGTCGACCACGCCCGTGGCGAGCGACATCGCCCCAGGCGGATTCCATACCTTCACCGGCGCGACGTTGAAGTTCAACAACAAGACCACCAACCAGGACGGCTGCAAGGGCGCGACGGTCAACCTCGCCTACGTCAGCAACTAGTTCGACCCACGCGTTCACGGGACCGGGCGTGGAGGGATCGCCCGGTCCCGTGAACGCGGCAGCACGTCGTCCTCCCACGTGTCATGGCAACCGAAAGGAGTAGGTGCAGATGTCGCCCAGGCGAGTGTTTTCCGCCGTTCGGTCTGCCAATGCCGCCACGAAACTCTTGCTCGCCGGGCTGTTGTTGCTGCTGAGCGCGGCCGGTATGGCGTACGCGGCGCAGCCCGCCAAGCCCGGTATCACCCTCGGGATCTCACCCGCCAGCCAGTCCATCACGCGCGGCAAGGCCGCCACGTACACCGTGGCGATCACCTCGACCGGCGGGTTCACCGGCAAGGTGACACTGACCGCGAGCGGCTTGCCCAGCGGAGCGTCGGCGGCCTTCAGTTCGTCTTCGGTCACGCTGACCCCGGGCGGTACAGGCACGTCGACACTGACCGTCAACACCACGTCGAGTACGCCGATCGCGTCGAGAACGATCACGGTCAAGGGCGTCAGCGGCACGGTGAACGGTACGGTTTCCGCTGGCCTGACGGTGAATCTGCCCTTATCGAGCTCCTTGACGATGAGTACGACGCCGGCTTCCGTGACGATGGCGGCGGGCTCTACCGCCGTGTACAGCGTGCAGCTGGCCCGCACCAACTTCCCCGGCGCAGTCACGTTCGCAGTACTGGGAGGCCTTCCCTCCGGGGCGACGGCTACCTTCACGCCGAACCCGGCAGCCGGGAACACCTCCACACTGCAGATCAGCACACCCGCCACCGCGGGCAACGGCAGCTTCACCTTGTTTCTCGTGAGCTACGGCAAGAACCTGAGTGGCAGCACGCAGTTCGCGTACTCGAGTGTCAATCTTGTCGTCACCGCGAGTGGCAAGCCCTTCACCATTTCAGGGAATCTCTCCGACGCTCTGGCGCCTGGCATCTCCCGTCCGCTGAACCTCACGCTGACGAACCCGAACAAGAAGCCGCTGTCGGTCACCAACCTGACGGTGACAGTGCAGACGGTGACCCGGACGGCGTACGCGATCGCCCACAACCAGCCGTGTACAGCGGCCGACTACCCGGTCGTGCAATACAGCGGCACTTATCCGCTGACAGTGCCGGCCAACGGCAGTACTTCGTTGGCCAGCCTTGGCGTCAGCACGTCCGCCCGGCCGAAGGTGTCGATGCTCAACACTGCGCTGAACCAGGACGGCTGCAAGGGCGCCACCCTCAAGCTTGCCTACTCCGGCTCAGGTCAGGGGAGCTGAACTCATGATCCGCAGACGCTTGCTTCTCCTGCTCGGTGTCATCGTCGCTCTGCTGACGGCGACTGGAGTGGCCCTCGCCTTCTGGACCACCTCCGGCACCGGTACAGGCAGCGCGATGACAGGCACGCTGGCCTCGCCGACCAACGCTGCTGGCGTAGCAACACCCGGTAGCGGAACAGTGGCCGTCAGCTGGACCGCTTCGGCCGAGGCGACCGGGTACTACGTCACCCGGATCCGCAATAGCGACAGCTCGTCAGCTGCTGCGTGCGGTACGTCTTCCGCGCTCACTGCGGCCGGTACGTCGTGTAGCGACCTCGCTGTGGCGGACGGGCTCTACCACTACACAGTCACCGCCGTACTCGCCAGCTGGACGGCTACCAGCGCCTCGAGCGCGAACGTCACCGTCAACAGCACCAGGCCCGCCGTCACGGTCAACCAGACAGCGGGCCAGGCCGATCCGACCAAGAACGCGCCGATCAACTTCACCGCCGTCTTCGACACCGTCGTCACTGACTTCACCAGCGCCGACGTCACCGTCGCACCCGGTACTGCGACAGCGGTCGTCACCGGCAGCGGTACGACGTACAACATCGCAGTCAGCGGGATGACCGTTACCGGCACCGTGAGCGCGTCGATCGCAGCGAACACCGCGCACAACGCAGCAGGCGCAGGCAATACCGCCTCCACCAGCACCGACAACACAGTCACGTACGACGTAACCGCGCCAACAGCCGCCGCGCCGGGTGCCACTGCCGCCGTCACCTTCGGCACCACCCCACTCTTCGTCAACAACGAGGTAGTAACCCTCACAGACGCGGCGACCGACACCGGCACAGGTGTCGCCTCCGTCAGCTACTACTACTGCACCGGAGCCACCGGCACCTGTACCAGCGCGACCTGGACCGGCATCGGGACTTCCACGGTCTCAGCGACCAACTTCCCGGTCTCCACCTCCGCGCTCGCGGCAGACGGCCCTTACCGAGTCGTCGCAGTAGCCACCGACGCTGCCGGCAACACCACCACAAGCGCAGCCACCGCCATCACCGTGGACATCACCCCACCAACCGTCACCCGCCCGACCGTGAACGGACACTCCTGATGACCACCTTCAGAACTCCGGGGCACTGGCTGACTTGGCTGATCGCCGCCCTCGTCACATCGCTGGTTGGAATCACCATCGGCATCGCCAACGGCACCGCCGCCTTCGCCGCCGACAATGTCAGCGGTGTCACCTTCGCGGGGTCGACGCTTGTAGGCAAGGCACCAGCTAGCTGGACCGTCGGATTCACGACCAGCAACGGGAATGGCGCGCTCGCTGCAGGCGGGACCATCACCGCCAAGTTTGATTCGGCCTTCACCGTCACCGGCGGCCTGAGCGTAGCGCTGAGTTCCGCCTTCGGCGGCTGCTCGGCGACGACGGCGAGCGGGTCTTCTTCAGGTGCGGTCACGATAGTTCTGGCGGGCGCTCCATGTGGACTGGCGAAGAGCACCTCCGCAACGCTGACGATCGCAGGGATCATCAATCCAACCCCGGGCCCCTACGCGAACACCACCTTCAGCGTTGCCACGTCCAGCGACGCTCCCGCCATCTCGCCGTCCGCGGGGGTGACCATAGTCGCGAGTACAGCCACGAAGTTGGCGTTCACCCAGCAGCCGGTGGGCGCGAGTCCCGGTATTGCGTTCACTACCCAGCCAAAGGTCACCGTGCAAGATGCCTTCGGTAACACCGTCACCACTGACAGCTCGGTGGTGACCCTGTCCATCACCTCAGGCACACCGAGCACCGGCGGCCCAGGGGTCTTCACCTGCGGTACGCCTACCAGGTCCGCTGGGGTGACTACCTTCTCCGGATGCCAGATCAGCACCTCTGGCATTGCATACAAGCTGCATGCCGTCGACGGGACCTTGGCCGCGGCAGACAGTGCGGCGTTCGACGTCACTGGGCTCGCCAGCGAGCTTGTCTATGTTCAGGGGCCGTCGTCTGTGGCTGCTGGTGCGGCTATTTCGCCGGCGATCACGGTTCAACTCCAGGACTCGATTGGTAACGCCGTTGCTACTTCGGGGGTCAGCGTCACGCTCGCCGTGTCTGCCGGAGTGATTGACGGCGGGGCTTCGGCGACGACCGACGGTGCGGGGCGGGCCACCTTCAGTAGTGTTGTCATCAATACCGCCGCGGTGGGGCTCACCATGACGGCGTCTGCGAGCGGGCTGACGGCTGCGCCGGCGTCGGCAGCCTTCAACGTGACCGTTGCCGTGAGCAACGGGGCTGCGCTTACCGACACTGTGAACGACGGCAGCGGGTCTGGTGTGAAGACGGTTTCGTATTACTACTGCGCGGGCTACATCGGCAGCTGCACGAGCGCTAACTGGACGCCGATCGGTTCCTCGATCACAGCAGCAGGGAACTATCCCGTGACCTGGAGCGGTCAGCCCACCACCAACGGCGCGTACCGGCTGGTGGTTGTCGGTACCGACAATGTGAACAACATCAGCCAGGCGAGTGCCTCGATCCCCGTCACAGTGACCAACTAGCTGTTCCTCCGCCGCGAGGAGGAACAGCTAGTCGGCTGCTATGGCGTCAAGCGGTGCAGGTCGCGGGGGAACAAGGTGACCTCGCGGACGTTCTCGGCGCCCGTCAGCCTTGCCACGAACCGTTCCAGCCCGATCGCGAAACCGCCGTGCGGCGGCATCCCGTGCTTGAACGTCTGCAGATACGACCTGTACGCCGGTGCGTCTGCCGACTCGCCACGGGCCTCGAGCGCCGCCACGTAGTCGCTGTAGCGGTGCAGTCGCTGGCCGCCCGTGACGAGCTCAACCCCCTTGAAAAGAAGGTCGAACGAGTTGGACCAGCGCGGGTCCGACGGCTGCGGATGCGTGTAGAACGGCCGCTTCCGCATCGGGTACCCCTCGACCGCGACGAACTCGCTGCCGTGTTCACGCAACGCCCACTCGCCGATCGCACGCTCGTCGGCGGGCGCGAGGTCGGGCTCGTCCGGGTTCGCGCCGGCCAGCTTCAGCGCCTCGCTGAAGTGCAGGACGGGAACCTCCGCGGGGATCCCGGGCAACTCGACGCCGAGCCGTGCGAGCGCAGTACCGGCTCTTTCGCCGACTGCTTCGAGCATGTCGGCGATGACGTTGCGCAGGAGGGCGAGGACGTCGCGGTGGTCCTGGATGAAGCCCAGCTCGGCGTCAAGCGAGACGTACTCGGCCAGGTGCCGGACCGTGTCGTGCGGCTCGGCGCGGAAGACCGGGCCGACCTCGTAGACGCGCTCGAAGACGCCGACCATCGTCTGCTTGTAGAACTGCGGCGACTGGGCCAGGTACGCCGGGCCGCCGAAGTAGTCCAGGGCGAAGACGTTCGCGCCGGACTCGGTCGCCGTACCGACGATCTTCGGGGTCTGGATCTCGGTGAACCCCTGCCCGTCGAGCGAGCTGCGATACCCGTGCAACGCCGCCGCCGCGACCTCCCAGCCGGCCTTCACCGCCGGGTGCCTGAGCGCGATCGGGGCGTTGTCCAGTACTACCGGGAGCCCGGCGCCGACCGTCGGTCGCCACAACTCGATCGGCGGCGTCTGAGCCGGCTCGGTCAGCGGCTCGATGACGGGGTCGACGAGCTCGGCGCCACCGGGTGCCTGCGGGTTGGCGGCGACCGTACCGGTCACCTGGACGACGGTCTCCTCACCTAGTTCGTCCAGCTGGGCTTGGGTTTCGGGCGCCTTGACGACGATCTGGCTCAGGCCGGAGCGGTCCCGCAGGACGAGGAAACTGACGGCCGCCAGCCGTCGTCTTCGATGGACCCAGCCGGCCACCGTGACGGTCTGGCCTACTGCCGAGGGGATCTCTTGGTTGAGAATGCGCATCGCTGTACTTCACCTCCGTTGGTCATCTCGAACCCCGGAGGTGTGGGCGAAGGGGATCTCGCGGTGCCACCACACCTTCACCGGATCGCTTGGCGGCGACCCGGCCTCTTGCGTCTCATCCGCTCAGGAGTGTCTTCACGACCGCCCCCTGCATCGCCTTCCCAGCTACCGGCGACTCTCTCTTGCAAGGGATGAAGGCCGCTACTCGGTTCCATCACCACGAACGTCTCCAGCGTAGTTCGCCGATAGAGCAGCTTGCAAAACCATTTCCGGTACTACGTTCGCTCCGCCCCCCGCCCCCCGCCGGCCGGCTGACGGTTCGGCGCGGGTGGATCCGGGGTGCTGACGGAAGGTGACTCTGGATCGCGTCGCCGGGCTGCGTAATGGTCCTAGTCGCGGCGATGCGTATCAAGAGCGCTCCGCGTCCCTTCGGGATCGAAACAAGTTTCGACTCTTGACACGCACCACCACGACCAGGGAAAGGCGCAGCTATCCCGGAGCCGCTGACAAGACTGACCACGATGAATGGATCACCGCCATCCCAAGGCCAGCCACCATCCGCCCCCTACCGCAAGGCCGACACCATCCGGGGCCGGGATCGCTAGGCAAGCCGTCATCCGGGGCCGGGATCCGCGACGCCAGCCCGGCCCGGCTCGGTGTCGCGGGCTAGGTGGAAACTTTTCGTCGCTATCTGCAAGTTTCTTACCACCCAGACGCCACCACCATGAGCAAGGATCCGGGGAGGCAAATACCCCCTGAATCGGGGTACAACCCACCCCGGATGTGGACAGAACCCTCCCCAAACCTTAACCACTGTCAGCTCAAGCTCGCCGCCCGCCGATAGCGGGCTTTCGTACCGCTGGCGTGATGCTGCACGCCAGCCGTACAAAAACCCGCTAGCCGACAATACCGTTGCTATCAGCAACTAAATTCACGCCCGGCGCCCCCCGAATCCCCTCGTGCCCTAGAAACCGGCTGGCCGGGCCGACAGCTCCCCGTGAACCGGTCGACTTTGCCCCGGGACTCGACCGACCCAACCCCAATGTGGCCCCTGGCTCAGACCGCGAACCACACCAGCCTTGGGACAGCGCCCCGCGCCCACACCGACCCCTCAGGCCGAGCGACCGCATCTGCGGTGCCTTGGGCGACGGCCGGGCTGCGCTGTCGTACTGGGGTTAGCGTTTGCCCTTGCCTGGGGGGATGGTGACTGCGTCGGTGTCGTGGCGGCCGGGGGTGGTTGCTGTGACCGTGATGGTGTTGGCGGCGCCGGTGCCGGGCCAGGCGGACCACTCGGTGTTGAGGGGGCGCTGGTAGTTCTGGGTTGTGCAGGTTGCCCGGCGTACGTCGGTCGAGCGGGAGCAGGTCCAGCCACGGTCGAAGTAGGAGAGGAGGACGATGTTGCGCCCCCAGGAGATCTCCAGGGTGACTCGGCCGCTGGTGCCGCCGATGGTCAGGAAGCGGTTGTAGACGAAGGGGTTGGGGTCGTGCTGCGGGTCCGGGGTGACGATCCGGAGCAGCGACTCGTCCAGCTGCGGGCCCGGGAGCGTCTCGGCGTCCGTGTCGTACAGCAGGCCGGCCGTTGCCGACACCGTGTACGTCCGTGCGGCGGATCCACCCACCGGTACTGCGAATTTGCCGTACAGCGGAGCAGGTCGCGCCGGGTTGGTCGCGGTGCACTTGTGGGCGGACGGCGTGCACTTCCAGCCGGCCGGGCTCCCGGCGATCGGCCAGGACAGCGCGGAGCCGTACTGGATCTTCACTGTGACGCTGGTCCGGCTGCCGGGTGCGATCACGATCGTGCGGAAGTACGCCTCGGGATCGGCCTTGCCCACCACGAGCTTCAGCAGGCTCTCGTCGAGGCGTGGCTGCGGCACGGGCGGCGGGGCGTCCAGGGTCGCGGAGTCGTCGTCGTACAGGCGGCCGCTCTTCGCTGACACGGTGAACGTGCGCTGCGCGGCGGTACCACCGGTCGGCTCGGTGAATGCCACGGGCAACGTCGCCGGCGCAGCAGGGTTGGTGGCGGTGCAGGTGCCGCTCGCCTTGACGCACGTCCAGCCGGCCGGGTTGCCGCTCACTGGCCATTGCAGCGCCGAGCCGTACTTGATCCCGATCACGACCGGCTTCGTGTTCTGCGCCGGCACCTTGATCGTGATCAGCCACTTCGCGCTCGCCGACTCGATCGCGACGCCGTTAGCCGCCGACACGGTCTCGCCTGGCGCCCGCCCACCCGATGCCCCGCCGCCTTGCGGGGCGCTGATGGTCACCAAACCCTCGTCGAAGATCGGGGTGGTCGGCTCCGGCGGCGTGGGCACCGGGCTGGTGGGTGCCGTGGTCGGCGCGGTGGTCGGAGCCGTCGTCGGCTGAGTGGGCTCAGCGGGGTCGGTCGGATCGGGTTTGGTCGGTGGGACCACCGGGGGCTTCACCGACGGCGGTTTGACGCTCGGCGGCTTGACCGGAGGCGGCTGCACCGGGGGCTGGGTCGGCTGCTGCACCGGCGGCTTGCTGATGGCTGCCGGGGGAGTGTCGTTGCCGGTGAGCGCCATCGCGGCGAGCACCGCGGCGACCGCGACCACCACGACGGTGCCCGCGCCGACCGCGGTACGGGTGCTGTTCTCCGTGACCTTCTGCCAACCGGTGGCCAGGAAGCCGGCAATACCGACCTTGACCCCGGAGGCGGCGGCCAGGTAGCCCAGGCCCGCAGTACCGAGCAGTGCAGGTGCGAGCAGCGCCGGTAGTGCGCTGTTGACCTCGACGAGCTCCAGGTAGACCGCCGTGCACTTGGCACAGTCGTCCAGGTGCTCGCGGACGTTCTTGTTCTCCCGCTTGGTGAGGCCGCCGCGCACGTAGGCGCCCAGACGCTCGGTGGTCCAGCGGCAGCGGTCACCGGCGACGTCTGCCAGGTGCTGCTGGAGATAGGCCTGCCGTAGGCCTTCGCGGGCCCGGTAGGCGAGTGCGGAGACGCCGTTGGCAGTCAGGCCGAGCAGTGGGGCGATAGTGGCGGGCTTCTCGCCCTCCACCTCGGTGTGCCAGAGCACGGCCTGCCAGCGCTCGGGCAGCGAGGCGAAGGCCTTGGCGGCCGCGCCACTCTCGAACCCGGTCACGGTCGGGTCGTCGAAACCTTGCGGCTCCCGCTCGTACGCCGCGATGTCGTCGGTGGTCTGGACTTTGCGGCCCGAGCGGATCCGGTCGACGTGCACGCGCCGGACGGTGGTCAGCAGATACGCGCGGAAGGAGATGTCCGGGCCGCCGCCGTTGCGCAGCGCGTCGAGCACCTTGGCGAAGGCGTCGCTGGCCAGGTCGTCGGCGTCGTTGGCCGGTACCAGCTGGCGGGCCATCCGCTCGGCGGCCTGGTGATGGCGGGCGAAAAGCTCGCCGTACGCCTCGAGGTCGCCGGTGCGTACGCGCGAGATCAGCTCCGCGTCGCTCGGCCCTTCCGGCGTCTCCATCCGTACTCCCCCTGGGTTTGTCACGACATCGTCACCGGCTGTCACTTGGTTGCCGGGATCAAGGCTCCCATGAGGGACGGATCGGCGCACCTATTCATGACGACGGGGACAGCTGTGAGGTTACGCGAAAAAAGATCCTGAAATCCGCGTCATGAACCAGCTCCGGCGGTGTCTCACCTCCAGTACGACGCTTCCGGCCACCCGGTCGGGAGACGAAGGGGCCACCCGAGGAGGGGACATGTCGCTGTTCGCGGATATCCGCCGACGGCTCGACCTACGTCCCAGCCGGTCCCTGAACCTGGCGGGGTCGCTCGCCCGGGATCGGCCGGAAGCGTCGTCAACGGGGCAACCGTGCGGAAGGAGGGAGCCGCACGGCACGGCTGGCATCGACCGCAGCGCTTATCTCGCAATTGCTGAAGCTCTGCAAGACGGTGCCGATGTTGTGCCCGCGAGTGACGAGGTCGGACGCCGATTGGCCGAAGACGGAGTCTCGTTGCTCGAGGCACTGGATGGGCTGGGTGCGCTGTACCGCGCGATCGCCGGGGGCGAGCCGGCTTTCGACGCGGTGCGCGCACTCAGTTCCAGCTGGGCCGAGGCGTCACTCATCTATCTGCACTCGCTGTCGTGCGAGGACCCGCTGACCGGGCTGTCCAGCCTGGCGCACCTGCGGTCCCGGCTCGGCGAGATCTACCGGGAGGCCGAACTCCGTGGAACATCCGTACCGGCGACCCACGCACTGGTCGTGGTCGAGCCGCTCTACCCGGCCGGGATCACGCCCGTCGAGCGCGAACTCCGCCTCATCGACGTCGCGGAATGCCTCCGGATCGTGTTCGCGGGCGGTGACGTACTGGGCCGCCTCGGCGCACGCCGCGCGGCGGCGCTCGTCGACCGCGACCCGAACCTGCCGGACCAGGTCGAGACGGTACGAGCCCTGATCACCCAATGGCGCCTCGACACCGACGAGCCACAACTGGCCCGCGTCTGGATCGAAGGCCTCCCCGCGGCCGAGCAATGGGCCGGCCGCGTCCTGGACGAACTGGCAAGACCCGCGTAGGACTTGCGCCCGGCCGCCTACAGGGGGACGACCGGACGCAGCAAACCGGTGGCGGATCGCCTATCACGGGGTAGGCGATCCGTCGCCGCTGTCCTTTGCAGCAAGTGGCAATTCGCTATCTCTGCCGGCTCCTTTGCTGGAAGGCTCCGTGACGCATGAGTCCGTCCATCACGCGTCAGGAGAAGCTGAATGCAGGGTTGGTTAGGTAGAAGAATCACAGTGCTGGCAGCCACCGGAGTAGCGCTGGCCGCAGCGACTGTTCCGTTGTCCGCGGGTGCGGCCTCAACTGCACCGACCGGACCGCTGGCCGCCGAGATGGCGCAGTTGCTGAAGTTGCAGCCCGGCGGCATCCAGGTCAGCGACAATGCCCTGGCCTGGGAGAAGACCGGCACCGTCGTCGTCTGGCCGAGCCCGGGCGAATCCGTCGCCCCTGCCGGCCTGGGAAACAACGTGCGGGCCGACGCCGCCCGGCGCGCGGGCGTCGCGGCAGAGTCCAGCCGCAGCATCCAAGCCGTCCACGGCTGCCCGTCCGGCATCACCGTCAAGGACTACTACTGCTTCTACACCGACTCCAACTGGGGCGGTCGAAGGCTTCAGTTCACCGGTGCCACTGTGAGGGGCAATGCGGGCAACTGGGGATTCGACAACCAGACGTCGAGCTGGGTGAACACTGATACCGACGTCACGGTCTACGCCTATGACTCACCTGACTCCCACCTGTGGACCGAGCCCGAAAAATCCGTCAACTCGCTGGTCAGTAGTGGATCCAACGACCGGATGTCGCAGTGGCAGACGCAGTAAGTCAGCTCCGCGGGAAATACAGCCGATAACTGACGACCGACGGGACGCGGACCTCTAGCTGACCGGCGTCCTCGGTCAGAACGTCTTCACCGGCCAGCAAGGTCGCTGTCGTAGGGCTGAACATCAGGAGTTGGCGTTGAGGGAGGCCGGTCAGGGTGCTGTCTACTGCGAAGCACTCGGCCGGCCTTCCTGCGCGGTCCGTGAGTTGGCCGAGGGCGATGACGTCTGGGCGGGCGGCGAGCAGTTGGAGCAGGGCGGCGCGGACTTCGGGGCTGGGTTGGGTCTCGCGGTAGAGGTCCTCGATCGCGATCATCAGTTCGCCGGTGCCGAGCTTGTCGATCGGGTGGCCGGCTTTCAGGGCGGCCAGGAGCGGCGCGGCTTGGGACGGTAGCGGCAGGTTCGGGAACATCGGGGTGTAGCCGCCTGGCTGCCAGGTCTCATCGCGGACTGTCTTACCCTGCTTGCCTCGCGAGCCGTCGGCCTTCCAGGCTGATTCGTACTCGGCGCTGGGGTAGTACGGCTTACCGAGCTGCGTCGAGATGTGCCCGGAGCGATCCGCGTTCCAGCTGAGTTCGGTGATCTCCGGTACGACCGCCGAGTGGACCGTCTTGCCGTCGACACGGGTGGACAGGGACCACGACTCGGTGCGGACGACATGCGGACCGGAGCCGTCACCGGCCAGCGAGCGGTCCTTCTGAGCCGCGTCGGCGAGGCGGGACAGCGCGGGGCCGGCCGGTTGTCCAGCCCCGAGGACGTTGCCGAGCATCGGCGGTGTCGCGGCCATCGCCGGTGTCTTCGCGCCGAACGGATCGCTGACCATGAGACCGATGGCGCCGGCGGTCACGGCCGCGACGGTCACCAGGACGGCTCGGCGGCCTACCGATCGGTGACTGGGTGGTACGGCGACGGTCGGTTCGTCCAGGATCCGCGCGAGGTCGTCGTCCGCACGCTGGTCCAGCGGGCCGTCCGGCAGCCCGGCGGCGGGATCGGCGTGGCGAAGTACGGCGAGGTTGTCCTTCAAGGTCATCGTTCGTCTCCCTGGACGCTTCTGAGGGCCGGTAGCACCGGGCGGCGGGCGGTTCGCGAGCCGCGGGCGGTGAGGGCGCTGTCGAGCCTGCGGCGGGCGCGGTGGAGGCGCACGGATGCCGTGGCCGCCGAGCAGTCGAGCGCCGTACCGAGGTCTTTGCCGTTGAGGCCTTCCCAGGCGTGCAGCATCAGGACCTGGCGGTCGGGCTCGCTGAGCGTGTGGAGCGCCTGCAGCACCTCGTCGAGGACGGATGACCACTCCGCCTGCTCGGCGAGATCGGTTTGGTGAGCAGTCATGGAGTAGCCGCCGAGGGTGCGGTAGGCCTCTGCGGCGTGCTCGTCCCGGCGGCGATCGTTGGCGATGACATTGCCGGCGACCTTGTACAACCACGGCAGCGCGCGCCCGGGCGGCAGCGTGCCGCGCCGGCGCCAGGCGATGGTGAAGGTCTCCGCGACGACGTCACGCGCGCGCTCCTGGTCGGGTGTGCGCCGGACGGCGAACCGCAACAGGGACCAGTAGTGGTCCCGGTAGAGGTCCTCGAACGCCGTTCGGTCGACCTCGGTCATCTGCTCCACACCTTCATATGTCTCGACCGGCGATTCGCTTACACCCCAGAGTTCACCATCTTCACGGGCCTGGCCGGCAGTACCGGAATCTGTCGGCGTCGGTGGCTAGGGTGAGTCCTATGTGTGGGAGATACGCATCGAGCCGTGACCCTGCCGATCTCGTGGTCGAGTTCGAGATCGACGCGGGGAATGTGAAGGAGTCCGTGCAGGGGTTGCCGGACAACTACAACGTGGCGCCCACCGATGAGGTGATTGCCGTGGTCGAGCGGAAGAACCGGGAAGTGCCGGATGAGGTGGTCCGGAAGCTGACGACGGTGAAGTGGGGGCTGGTGCCGTCGTGGGCCAAGGACACTTCGATCGGTAGCCGGTTGATCAATGCCCGGATGGAGACCGTGGCGGAGAAGCCTGCGTTCAAGAAGGCGTTCGCCGTCCGCCGCTGCATCTTGCCGGCCGACGGGTACTACGAGTGGTACACGGCCGAGGAGAAGGTCAACGGCAAGGCGGTCAAGCAGCCGTACTTCATCCGGCCGGCCGATGGCGGCGTGCTGGCGATGGCGGGGCTGTACGAGATCTGGCGCAACAAAGCAGTCGCCGATCCGGACAAGGACGAGGCCTGGCTCTGGACCTGCACGGTCCTCACCACCACGGCCACCGACGACCTCGGCCGCATCCACGACCGGATGCCGCTGCTGGTCGAGCCCGACCGGTACGACGCGTGGCTCAACCCGTTGTCCTCGGATCCCGACGAGCTGCTGGAGCTCCTCGTGCCCGCAGCCCCCGGCCGCTTGGAGGCCTACGCCGTCTCCAAAGCCGTCAGCTCCGTCAAGAACAACGGCCCCCACCTGGTCGACCCCCTCCCGCCAGACGGCACCGACCCGATCGACAAGCCGGAGGAGCCAGAGGAGATCACCCTCTTCTGACCACCAGCTTCCCGGACGGACGGCGACCCCGCAGTACGGACCCAGTACGGACCCGCAGTACGAGCTGGCGCGTGGCGGGTGCTGGGAATGACAGGATGGGGGTGTGACCGATGAACGGATTGTGGCTACTCCGCATGGTGAGGCTCGGATCGTGGCGCATCGGGCTCGGCGGCCGGTGGCGACGCTGGCGCTCGGTCACGGGGCCGGCGGGGGAATCGAGGCCGGGGATCTGGCCGCGCTGGCCGCTCGGTTGCCCAAGCAGGACATGAACGTGTTCTTGATCGAGCAGCCCTGGCGGCGGGCCGGGAAGAAGCTGGCGCCGGCGCCGAAGGTGCTCGACGAGGCCTGGATCGCGATCATCGGGCAGCTGCGGATCCGTACGCCCCTGGTGCTCGGGGGACGCAGTGCGGGCGCGCGCGTCGCCTGCCGCACGGCGGCCGGGCTGGGCGCGTCCGGAGTACTGGCGCTGTCTTTCCCGCTGCATCCGCCGGGCAAGCCCGACAAGTCGCGGGTCGACGAGTTGCAGAGCTCGCGGCTGCCGACGTTCGTAGTACAGGGGGAGCGGGACCCGTTCGGTACGCCGGAGGAGTTCCCGCCGCTGACCGAGATGGCCGTGGTGCCCGACGGCGACCACTCGTTCAAGGTCCCCAAGCGCGCCGAGCTCACCCAGGACGAGAGTTTCGACCTGCTGGTCGAAGCTGTGTTCGAATGGGTGACCCGGGAGATCTCCGGCTGAAGTTCGCTCGGAGGGCCGGGAATGACCCGGTCCAGGGCCTTGTTGTGAGGAGTATGACGGCGACGAGTCTGGCTCCTGCGCGGAAGACTGTGAAGACCCCGGTATTCTCGATCACGATGCCGACTCCCACGACCACCGAGACACCCGAGCAGCGGACCGAGCGCTTCGAGCGCGAGGCGCTGCCTTTCCTCGACCAGATGTACGCGGCCGCGATGCGGATGACGCGTAACCCGGCCGACGCCGAAGACCTGGTTCAGGACACCTTCGCGAAGGCGTACAGCTCCTTCCACCAGTTCACGCCCGGTACCAACCTGAAGGCGTGGCTGTACCGGATCCTGACGAACACCTTCATCAACGGTTACCGCAAGCGGCAGCGTCAGCCCACACAGTCGCCGACCGAGGAGATCGAGGACTGGCAGCTGACCGCTGCCGAGTCGCACACTCCCGGTGGACTGAAGTCGGCCGAGGCGGTGGCGCTGGAGCACCTGCCCGACTCCGACGTGAAGTCCGCCCTGCAGTCGATCCCGGAGGATTTCCGGCTCGCCGTGTATCTGGCCGACGTCGAGGGGTTTGCCTACAAGGAGATCGCCGACATCATGGGGACGCCGGTCGGAACCGTGATGTCGCGGTTGCACCGTGGCCGGCGCCAGCTGCGCGAGCTGCTGGCCGACTACGCCCGGGAGCGGGGCCTGATCCCCGCGTCAGACGATGCGCCGGCGGACGGTTCCGTGGCGGCGGCCGAGGAGAAGAAATCATGAGCTGCGGCGAGGACCACGACGTGGACTGCAGCGAGATCCTGGAACGGGTCTACGTGTTCATCGACAATGAACTCGAAGGCGCGAGCACCGAGGAGATCCAGCAGCACCTGGAAGAGTGCGCACCGTGCCTCGACCAGTACGACATCGAGCGCTGCGTGAAGAAGCTCGTCCACCGCTCCTGCGGCGACGACCACGCGCCCGACGCGCTCCGTCAGAAGATCCTGCTGAGGCTGACCCAGATCAGGATCGAGACGACGACCACCACGATCGTGGAGTAACTCCCCGAGGCCCGGCCGGACAGGTGTCCACTGGGCCTCGCTCCATTTCTGGGCCCGCTCAGGCCTTCAGATGGTGCTCGGCGAGCAGTTCCAGCGCCGCAGCCTGGTCGTTGGGGAAGACCGCGTGCAAGACGGTGACGGCCTGCCGCCAGGCAACTGCGGCGGCGGCGACGTCACCGGTCGAGGCCCGGATCTTGCCCAGCTCGATCAGCAGTTGTCCTTCGCGCTGCTGATTGCCGTAGGCACGGGCCAACTGGAGCCCGGCCTCGGCCCGCTCGGCGGCCGCCGGATGGTCGCCGAGGGCCAGATAGTTGGTCGCCAGGCCCAGCAGGGACTCGGCCTGGGCATTGCCGTCCTCGAGTCGGGCGAAGATGTCGAAGCTCTTGAGTAGCGTGTCGGTCGCCGCTGCGTGGAGTCCCGCCTCCAGGTAGGCCTGGCCGACGATCTGGTGGCGCCTGGCCAGGGAGCGAAGGTTGCCGGACTTCTCCGCCAGCAGCAGGCTGAGGTCGAACGACTCCCGGGCCAGGTCGTGGTCGCGTCGCCGGCTGTGCAGCCGGCCCAGGGCCAGGTGGCTGATCCCGACGACGCTGTGGTCGCTGATCTTCAGGCTGATGGCCAGTGCTTCCTGCGCGAACGCGAGTGCGTCCTCCGGCTGGCCCATCAGCTCCAGGGTGTAGCTCAGCGACGTACAGCAGCGGGCCTGGCCGGCCAGATCCGGGATCGCCTGGAACATCGTCAGACTCGCGCGGAAGTGGGCGATCGAAGGGGTCAGATCACCCCGCTCCACATCGGGAATCCCGAGGTCGTGCTCGAGCCAGGCGGTGAGCCGGTGGTAGCCGAGGTCGCCGGCGATCGCCCGGCCGATCCGGCCGATCGTCCGCATCTCGGTCCACCGGGACCTGGCCTCGGCATAGCCGAACAGCGCGAGCGCGAGCTCAGGGACGTAACCCCGCAGGACGGCCGACTCGCTCGCCTGCTGGACGAGACCGAGGATGTTGGCCCGCTCCCGGTCGAGCCAGATCAACGCGGCCGGCGTATCAGCCAGCTCCGGCAGCGGGCGGGCAGCAGGGCTGGCCAGGCGGAGCCTGCGGCTGTCGGGATGAGTGAGTTGCTGAGTACGCCAGGCCACTCCGGTGTAGTGCTGCACCACGCGGCCCAATGCGTCGCCCCGGGCACCTTCGGACAGAGTCTGCTCGGCCCGCTCGCGGGCAAAGGTGCGGATCAGGTCGTGCATCTTGTACCGGCCGGGCAACGCCGACGAGAGCAGGTTGAGGTCGACCAGGCGCTCCAGGATCTGCTCGGCCGCGTTCTCGGAGACGTCGAGCAGATGTGCGGCGGTGAGCGCGCTCAGATCCGATCCGTCGGGCAGACCGACCAGCGGCAGCGCGGCGGCGGCCTGACGATCGAGCTTCTGGTTGCTGTTGGCAAGGAACTCCGCGGTACCGGCGATGTTCGCGCGGACCCCCGACTCGCCGGTGCCGAACTCGTCCAGCCGGCGGTGCTCGTCGTGCAGCTGCGTCATCATGTGCTCGATCGGCCAGCTCGGCCGGGCCGCGAGCCGGGCACCGATCAGCCGGACCGCCAACGGCAGCCGGCCGGTCAGCTGGGCGATGGACCGGGCCGCGTCCTGCTCGGCGGCGACCCGGTCGCGACCGGCGATCTTGGCCAGCAGCTCGACCGAATCGTCCTCGGACAACGGCGCCAGCGCGATCTGCCGGAAGCCCGGCAAGGTGGTCAGAGCCCGCCGGCTCGTCGCGATCACGGCCGAACCGGGGACCCCCGGCAGCAACGGCAGCACCTGGGCCGCGCCGTTGGCGTTGTCGAGCACGATCAGTACGCGCTGGCCGGCCAGCCGCGACCGGTAGAGGCCGGCCAGCTCATTGATGCCCAAGGGCACCGTCCGGTCGTCGTCGAGGCCGAGCGAACGGATCAGTTGACTGAGCGCCTCGGCGGGGTCGAGCGGAGTACCGGGGCCGTAGCCGCGCAGGTCGAGGTACAGCTGGCCATCAGGGAAGTCATCGCCGACGAGGTGGGCGACATGCACCGCCAGGGCGGTCTTGCCGACACCGCCCATCCCGGTCACCGCGGCCAGCTGGACCGTCTCCGGCAGCTGCTCGGCCGGCCGGAAGACCTTCACCAGGTCGGCCACCTCGGCAGCACGTCCAGCGAAGTCCGACAGCGTGGGCGGAAGCTGCCGAGGCAGAACACGAACCGGCTCCGGCCGTGGCGGGGCAGTCTCGGCGGCCGGCCGCCGCTGGATCTTGGCAGCGTGCAGCAACTGTTCGGCGGCGTCGGCCCCGAGCTCAAGAGCCCCAGCCAACGCCTCAATCGTGTCAACCCGGGGCCGCCGCCGCGTCCCCCGCTCCAACAGACTGATGGCCTGCTCACTCAACCCAGCCTTCTCAGCCAGCCCCGCCTGAGTAAGCCCAGCCTCAACCCGGTATTTCCGCAACAACGCCGCCAAGCTGGCCATGATCAGCCCGCTGACCCACTCTTCGGAACAGCCAGCTGCTCTCGGCGAAGGTCCTCGGCCGCGGCGGTGACACCTTCTGCTTCGAAGATCTCGATCGCCTGCAACCGGGTCGTGCGGGCGGCAGCGGGCTTGGCGGTCGCGTCCTGGATAGCGGCCAGGCTGGCGAGCAATTGAGCCCGGCGGTAGTTGTCGCTGTCGTTGTGGAGCTCGACCAGCCGCAGGCCTTCCCGTACGTTCCGCTCCGCCTCAGGGTAGTTACCGCGGGCGAGTTCGACCTGGCCGAGATGCTGACGTGCCTCGGCCGAGCCGACCGGATCGTCGATGCGGGCGTAGATGCCAAGCGCAGCGTTGAGATGATCGATACCGGACTCGTAGGAGCCTGCTGCCAGATAGCTGACAGCTGCGAGCCTGTGACGGCGTGCCAGCAAACGGTCGCTGTCGGCTAGCTCGAGACTGGCCTGGAAAGAGGCCGACGCCTCAACCGTGCGCCCGACTCGGTTGTAGAGGACTCCGAGCACCAGTTGGCTGGTGCCGAGTGCGCCGAGTTCGCCCGCTTCTCGAGCCAGTTTCAGGCCGCGCTCACCCCACTCGATTGCTTCGTCAAGGTGATCGAGGCGCTCGCAGACGTGGCTCAACGACGAGAAGCAACGTGCCAGCCCAGCGAGGTGCTGGGCGTCCTCGAAATGGCTCAGCGCGCGCAGCAACCGAGCGTATCCCTGCTCCAGATGCGCAAGTTCGATCTCCGGGATCGCGCGATCGTGCTCCAACCAGCCCCATGTCACCAAGTCGTCTTCCGGGCGGCCCGAGGCCAGCGCGAGATCCAGGACGGTGCGCATCCGCTGGAAGTATGCACGGATCTCGAGATAGCCGAACAGTCCAAGCGCAAGAGATGGGCCATATCGGCGCGCCAACCCCGGTACCGTCGAAGCCATTTTGTAGAGGGCAATGATCGAGTCGTACTCGGCATCGAACCAGGCTGGCCCCTCGGTCAGATCGGCGAAGACCGGCACGCCGGTGAGGTCGAGCTCGTCGATTGGTTGCCGCGGGCTCCAAGGATGGGTGACTCGTTGTGCCTGCCAGGCGGCCGCGACGTAGAACTTCAGACCTCGCTCGATGGCTGAGGTGCGCTCGATGTCGCGCTCGTCGGACGAGAGGCGCTCCTGGGCATAGGCCCGCAACAGGTCATGCATCTGATAGCGCAGCGGGCCGATCGAATCGAGCAGATGCAGATCGACGAGGCGTTCGAGAAGTCCCTCCGTGGTCCCTACCTCTTGCTCCAGCAACCGGGCGACCAACTGCACCGAGATCTCCGGACCACCCGCGAGGCTCAACAGATCGAACGCGGTGGCGGCAGCACGATCCTCCGCGCGGGGACTGGCGGTGAGCTCGTTCAGCGAGGAGGCGAAGGTCGCCCGGACGCCGGAGTGGTCGAGCCCGAGCTCGTCCAGGCTCCGTCGCTCGTCCTGCAACTGGTCGACGACATGCTGGAGCAGCCATTGGGGGCGCATGGTCAACCGCGCGCCGATCAGCCGCAACGCGAGGGGCAGACCACCGGCGAGCTCGGACAGCTCCCGGGCGGCGGCCTCTTCGGAGTTCACCCGCTGCTCGCTGGCGACACTGGCCAGCAATCGCAAGGACTCAGAAGAGGTGAATGTCGCCAGCCGGACAATCAGGCTTCCCGGCAATGTCGCCAGGAACCGTCTGCTCGTGATGATCGTGGCTGACCCGCTGCTACCGGGCAGCAGCGGAGTCACCTGATCCACGGAACTGGCGTCATCGAGCAGGATCAGCATCCGCCGCCCGGCCATCCGGGATCGGTACAGCCTTGCCATCTCGTCTGCATCGTCCGGAATCGCCTCCTGCCGCACACCGAGTGAGCGGAGCAGCTGTCCCAGTGCCTCGGCACCGGTCAGCGCGGCGCCCGGATCGTGCCCGCGGAGGGAGACATAGAGCTGACCATCGGGGAAACGGTCTGCACTGAGATGGCCGGCGTGAACGGCGAGTGCAGTCTTTCCAACGCCGCCCATCCCGGTGATGACAAGGGCGACACTCGCGCTCCCGGAACGGCCAAGTGCCTTGAGCACCTTGTCCAATTCGTCTTCTCGGGCAGTGAAGTCGGCAACGGTCTGGGGGAGTTCCCACGGGATCGGCAGAGAGCGGATCGCAGGCTGTAGGGGGGATGGTGCCCGGACCGAGGCGAGGAGCTCTTGTTCGGCGTCGTCGTTGAGCTTCAGGGCCGTGCTGAGTGCATGGATCGTCTCGGGGCGGGGGCGACGCCTGGTGCCGCGCTCCAGCAGGCTGACTGCCTGCTCGCTGAGTCCTGCGAGTTCTGCCAGGGCGGCCTGAGTATGGCCGGCTGCAAGCCGGTGGCTGCGCAGCAGTTCGCTGAACGCCACAGCCATGCCAACCACCTCCCCGTCGCCGACCCCACGAACGTTAGCGAACCGCCCGCTCGCTAACTGTAGGGAAGATCGCCGACAGTGTGCCCATGGTTATCCACAGTTGAGATCGCCGTGGCCGCTGATCGGAAGGTATTGCCACCGTTCATAACAATCGGTACAGGTTTGGTGACAAAAGCATTCCGGTCGAATAGCGGGGAGTGTTCATGGTGGAACACTGAGTATACGAAACCAGTGTGACCATTGGTCTTGTTGTGACATGTGACCAAACTGCAAAGACCCCGGTTTTCACCGGGGTCCTCGCTGTCCGTAGTCGCCTGACTCAGGCGTTGGGACGCTTGCCGTGGTTGGCGGCCTTCTTCTTACGTGCGCGACGCTTGCGGCCGGTCTTGCCCATTTGAAAGCCTCCTTGTAACAACTGCAAAGAGTCACAGTCTCTCATACCATGTCGGTGCGCTCGCCACAGTGCAGCGGGTCACGGTCTGGCTTACAGTGTTTCGGCGCAGTCCTGAAGAGCAAAATTATGTCTAGTCAGCGATGTGCTGTCTGCCCCCCTGTGCCTGTCAGCCGACAGGCGCAAGACCGCGACCGCTGATCGGAGGTGACCTATCATGAGTGGCGACTTCTGGGACTGGTGAACCAACGCTCAGAGCAGAGGCAGGGGGTCGGGTCATGAGACGACACGCGCTGCGCGCGTTCGTCTCGGTCGCGACGATCCTGGCCTTGTTGGTCCTCGGCCTCGCCTTCTGGCATGTCGAGAGCTTCTGGACACTACTGGCGCTGTGTTTCCTCATGCTCGTCGGAGGATTGCTGCGGTTCTCCGTCGGGCCGACTTACCTGGCGTCATTGGACTCGGTGGTCCTGATGACGGTCTACGTGATCGCTGGGCCATGGGCTGCGGTGATCGCGGCAGCAGTGGCGTACCTTCCTCAAGTTCGCCGCCGGATGCCCCTGATTCGGCGGATCTTCAACGGCACTCAGCGTATTTTCGCGGCGGCCGCGGGCGGTGTTGCCTACACTCTCGCGGCAGGCCCGGTCGGCGACAGCGCCCTGGATCACGAGGCGCGAGCGATCCTCGCGACGATGGCGGCGACCGTCGCCCAGTACGTGGCCAACGCCGCCCTGGTCTGCCTGGTGATCTGGATCGAGGGCAAGGCCAGCCCGCTGGCGTTCCTCCGGCAGGTGGTCATCCCGACCTTCCTGCCGATGGCCGGATACGGCTTCCTCGGTCTGCTGCTCGCTGTGGTCTGGCTGGGGGGTCTTGGCCCGGTGGCGGGCTTACTGGTCCTCGGCCCACTTCTGGTCGCCCGCTGGGCGTTGTCGCAGTACGAGGTGGAGAAGACTGCCCAGGCGGCGACCATGCGCGCGTTCATCCAGGTCATCGAGACGAAGGACCTCTACACCCGTGGTCACTCCGAGCGGGTCAGTGAAGGTGTGGGCATGCTCGGCCGGTTCCTGCGGCTGAGCGAGGACCGGCAGAGTGCCCTGGAGCACGCCGGCCTACTGCACGACGTCGGCAAGGTCGGCGTCCCGACCAGCATCATCCAGAAGCCGGGGCGCCTGGACGACTCCGAGATGGACGCGATCCGGCTCCACCCCGCGCGGGGCGTCGAGTTGATCGGCAACATCCCGTTCCTGGAGGAAGTGAAGTCGGCGGTCCTGCATCACCACGAGAAGTACGACGGCACCGGCTATCCGGCCGGCCTGAGTGGAACGAACATCCCGTACTTCGCCCGGATCATCGGCATCGTCGACGCCTTCGACTGCCTGACCTCGACCCGGTCGTACCGGCCGGCCCGTAGCGTTCCCGAGACGCTGGCGATCCTCGAGCAGGACCGGTACTCGCACTTCGACCCACAGCTGGTCGACGCCTTCGTGAAGGTGATCGCCACGGAGGGCTGGAAGGCCGCGGAGGCAGAGCAGTTGCCACCGGATGCCAGCGTTCAGGCCAGCATCGACCACGACGACCTCAGCCTCGGCAGCAGCGGCGGCGCCTCGGGCTCAGCCGCGGGACCGTCCTGATGGCACCGGCGGACAGCGACAGCATGGAGCTTCGCAAGCTCGGCAGCGGTGTCGTCATCGTGCTGGCCGGGGTGGGACTAGGCGGCGCCGCGTTTGTGATGGTCGCCCGCCACGGCGTCACCGAATGGCCCTTCGTGCTGGCCTTCGGGTTCTTGATCGCGATCGGCGAGATGGTGCAGTTCAAGGTCGATCGCAGTCGCAACCGGGCTCCGATCGCCACCAGTGCAGCGCTCGGTTACGCGATGCTGCGGGGACCTTCGGTCGGCCCGTCACCCGAGGTCGCGCAGATCATCGCGGTGACTTTCATAGCCACCATGGCGGGCGTCGCCCCGCGAGCGATCGCAGGACTGCGCTGGGATCTGGTGGTGTCCTGCCGCAGGGTCCTCTCGGTGGCCTGTGCGGCGGTGGTCTTCAACGCGGTGATCCCCGCCGACCTGTCCTGGAACGGCTCCTGGCGGCACGCGCTGCCGTTGACCCTGGCGATGCTGCTCGGCGTCCTGACCGCCGGTGTCGTTGACGCTCTGGTCGGCGCTGGGCAGACGACCGAGAACGACAACAAACCGTTCCCCGCCTCCTTGCGCGACGAGCTCAAGGTGATGGGGCAGATCGGGATGGCAATGGCGCTTGGTGGTGTCCTCCTTGCTGCCGGGACCTCGTTGCTGGGGTTGTGGGCGCCGCCGTTGGTGGTGGTGCCGTTGTTGTTGACTCAGTTTGCGTTTCGGCGGTTCGCGTCGGCTCAGAGGACGTACAGGACGACTGTTCGGTCGATGGCTCGGAGTACGGAGATCGCGGGGTTCAGCAGTCCGGGGCAGAATGCGCGGACCGCGAGTCTGGCGGTGGCGATCGGGAATGATCTTGGGTTGACACCCGCCCGGATGGAGGCGCTCGAGTATGCCGCCTTGTTGTCCGGGGTCGGGCAGTTGGCGTTGGCGGATCCGAGTCCGGGTGGGGCCTCGTTGCTGCGGAGCCGGGAGGAGCGGCAGCAGGCGGCGGAGATCGGCGCCTCGATCATCGAGCGGTCCGGGGTGCTCGATCACGTCGCGGAGATCGTCCGGCACTCCAACGACCCGTACCGGCGCGGGCGGGCGAACAACTCCGACATCCCGGTCGAGAGCGGGATCGTCAACGTGGCGCTGGCCTACGAGCAACTCGTCGGGGAGGGCAACGGCCAGACGCCCGGCAAGGCGATGGAGAACATCGGCCTGGGCATCGGCGCCGAGTACGACCCGGTCGTCGTGGAGTCACTTCGCCGGGTGGTCGGCCGGGGGTTTCGCTTCTAGGTCTGACCAGCTCGGCGGCCGGTTGACCGGGATGTGGCCGGTGCCTCCCATTCCGGCGTACAGGAGCAGGCCGGCGCCGGCGGCGATCAGGACGTCGCCAGGGCTGACAGCCTGACCGAGGCCGGGCAGAGCGACCGGTACTACGTCCCCGAGCCAGGGCAGCCGGGTGGAGGCGTTGACGAGCTCGTGGCGCGGGTCCTCGGCGAAGCCTTCGATACCGGCCTGGGCGAGTGTTGCCAGCGAGACGGGCATTGCGCCGTTCAGGGCGACCACCACGGCGTTGCAGGCGAACCCGGCGGCCAGCAGGGCCACCCCGGGTCGCCGGAGGTTGAGGCGGAGGAAGACGCCGATACAGGCCGCTGAGCCGATCAGGCCGACGGGATAGGCGATACCGCCGGTGAGAGAGCCCAGGACCTGCCCTGTGGCCGCTGCGGCGAGCCAGTGCAGGCCGGAGAGCGTGTTGTCGGCCAGTTCCGTCAGGTGCCCGCCTGTCAGCAGTGCCGCCCCCGCGGCGAGCAGCATGACGAGCAGAACCAGCAACATCCTGGTGATTCTGCCCGCCATGGCCCGTCAAATCGGCGTATCCGACTCCTTAGCGTGTCGGAGTCACCACTTTCTGTACTGCGTACTACGCCTTGGCAGGTGCCACGCCACCCTCGCCGAGCGGATCCGGCAGGTCCTTCACGCCAGGGTCGCCCGCGTCTGCGAGGTAATCGGTCGGGTGGGTGGAGTCGACCCCCTCGGCCACCTTGAACGCCCGCAGGACGAGGGTGAGGACGACCGTGACGATCAGGTTGATCGCGACCGCGGTGAGCCCGATGTAGACCTGCTTCTCGGTGAACGGGAGGTTCGCCAGCGAACCACCGAAGTGCTTCTTGGTCGCCGGGTTGATCACGTTGTACGCCGAGATCGTGCCGAACACCATCGCCACCGCCCAGCCGGTCAGCAGCGCCCAGCGGTGGAACCAGCGGGTGAACAGGCCGACCACGATCGCCGGGAAGGTCTGCAGGATCCAGATCCCGCCGAGCAGTTGCAGGTTGAGCGAGATGGTCTTGTCCATCCCCAGCACGAAGATCAGCGCGCCGAACTTCACCAGCAGCGAGGCGAGCTTGGAGACCTTGGCCTCCTGGGCCGGGGTGGCGTCCTTCTTCAGGAAGTCGCGGTAGATGTTGCGGGTGAACAGGTTCGCCGCCGCGATCGACATGATCGCCGCCGGTACCAGCGCACCGACCGCGATCGCCGCGAAGGCGATGCCGGCGAACCAGGCCGGGAATTCCTGGTCGAACAGCCGGGGAATCGCCAGTTGCGGGTTCGCCAGTCCGTCCAGGCCGTTGATGTTGACCTTCGCGGTGATCGCCATGAATCCGAGCAGCGCGAGCAATCCGAGCAGCAGCGAATAGGCCGGCAGGATCGCCGCGTTCCGGCGGACCACGTTCCTGTTCTTGGTCGACAGAACGGCCGTCACGGAATGCGGGTACATGAACAGGGCCATCGCCGAACCGAGCGCCAGGGTCCAATACGCGGAGTACCCGGCTTCGCCCGGGATGAATGCGCCGGTCGGCTTTCCGGTGGTCGGGTTGGGGGTCGCCATTTTCGCCTTGGCGGCGTCGAAGATGGTGTCCCAGCCGCCGAGCACGTGCGGCAGGTAGAAGATCGCGACGCCGATCACCAGGTAGATCAGGCCGTCCTTGACGAACGCGATCATGGCCGGCGCGCGCAGACCCGACGAGTAGGTGTAGGCCGCGAGCACGGCGAACGCGATCAGCAGCGGCAGGTCCTTGGCCAGCGTGTTGCTGCCGCCGAGGCCCATCGTCTCGAAGACCGCCTGCATGCCGACCAGCTGCAGCGCGATGTACGGCATCGTCGCCAGGATGCCGGTGACCGCCACCGCGAGCGACAGGCCGCGACTGCCGTAGCGGCCGCCGACGAAGTCCGCCGGGGTCACGTAGCCGTTGCGATGCGCGACCGACCACAGGCGGGACATGAAGATGAAGATGATCGGGTAAACGACAATCGTGTACGGCACCGCGAAGAAGCCGCTGACCGCGCCGGTCGCATACATCGCGGCCGGGACGGCGACGAAGGTGTACGCCGTGTAGAGGTCGCCGCCGAGCAGGAACCAGGTGATGAAGGTGCCGAAGCCACGGCCGCCCAGACCCCACTCGTCCAGGCTGTCCAGCTCGCCGGTCCGGCGCCAGCGCGCGGCCATGAAGCCCATCACGGTGACCGCGACGAAGATGACGACGACGATGGTCAGCTGGACCCAGTTGACCTCGGTGTTCACCGGTTGCCCTCCTTCTTGCTGGACCCGGCGTCGAGGCCGGCCGCGGCCCGTCGTCTGCGCTCCTCGCGCATCACCAGCTGGTACGAGATGCTCACCGTGATCGCCGAGACGAAGACCCAGAGCAGCTGGTACCAGTAGAAGAACGGGAATCCCCACAGCCGGGGTTCGTCCTTGGCGTAAGTGGAGACTAGAAGCGGTACGACCACGCTGACCGCCAGCAATATGCCGGCGATCCAGTACGCGGGTCTGACCGCGGCAAGCTTGGACACAGCAACCTCCTCGGGACACAGGCGCGCGGTGAAGGTTACCGCTCGCTGACGCACAGCGACTAGACCTTCAGGGCGGGTTATGGATACGGATGCGGCTTGGAACCTCCGGCGGGTCTTGTTGTCCGTGTTGTTCCTGGTGATCGTTGCCCTGCCGCTGTATCCCGAGCTGTACGGTCTGGACGAAGTCACGCCGTTCACGCAGCTGGTCGCGTTCCGGCCGCAGTTCCTCGTCCTCGTCCTCGTACTGGGCCTGGCGATGCTGCTGCGCTGGAACTGGCGGATCGCGGCCGGGCTGGTGATCCTGCTGGCACTGACCGGCGGCGCGTTGCTGGCCCCGCGCAACCTGTCCGGCCCGACCCCGCCGCCGGCCGGCAGCCGGGCGCTGACCGTGATGGTGGCCAACGTGCTGGGCGGGGGAGCCGACGCCGGCGAGGTGGCGAAGCTGATCAACGCGTACCGGCCGGACATCGTGTCGTTGCCCGAGGCCCGGGTCGACGTACGGCAGGAGATCGAGGACCACCTCAACGGCCTGAACTACTACGGCTACACCCAGCAGGCCAACGCGGAGGTCGAGAGCGCCACCAGCGTGCTGGTCGCGGAGAGCCTCGGCAACGTCCAGTTCGACTCGGAGAAGCTGGACACCGGCAAGGTCAGCTCAGAACAACCCGGTACTTCGAAGCCCGGCGCCGGTGAGCCCGGAGCCCAGACGATCGGCCCGGTCCAGCAGACCACGACCCAGTTCGGCCACATCATCATCACGGGCGGCAACCTCGGCAAACTCCGCCTGATCGCCTACCACGGCTACCCGCCGCTGCCGGGAGACGTGACGATCTGGAAGCAGGACCTGCAGGTGGTCAAGGACTGGTGCTCCGCAGGTTCGATGACCGTCGTGGCGGGCGACTTCAACGCCACCACCGACCATGCCGACTTCCGCTCCGCCCTCGGCAAGAACTGCAAGAGCGTGGGCCCGTCGGTGGGTGAGGGCTTCCAGGGCACTTGGCCGGCCAATCGCCCAGCCCTCTTTCGCACCCAGATCGACCAAGTGGTCATCTCCGACGACATCGTGCCAGGCAAATTCAAGACCTACGACCTCGAAGGCTCCGACCACCGAGCCGTAATCACAACCATCGCCGTACCGAAGAGCTAAACCCCACGCAGCCACCTTGTGCTCGACCTGAGCATTCAGCCGCTGCCGAAACACTCAGGTGGTGCACAAGGTCGCCCTATCGGCGTGGGAGCTGGCGACGCGGACGGCGGAGCAGGCGTGGGGAGTGCCTAGCTGCTGGAGGCAGCCGGCCGGTAGATGTAGGGCTGGGAGCCTCGGACTGCTTCCGTCAGCAACAACAGCATGTCGGCGCGGGCTTCGATCGGGCGGCCGAACAGGTCGTCGTCGCCTGGGATCGGGAAGCCCTTGACGCCGATCGCCAATTGGCTGAGCAGGACGTGCAGGACGCCGCGGGCGTTGAAGACGTTCGGGGTCGGCCACTCGGGCAGCGTCTCGTGCATCAGTGGTTGCTGGGCCGCGGTCGCCGCTACCGGCTTCAGCCAGCGCTCCAGCTCGTCGCTGGTCAGCATGTTGCGGTGCAGGATCGTCATCACCGCGTGGGCGACCCGGTCATGCTCCTCGTGCACCCACCGGTACTGCGTCTCCTTCACGATCCGGTCGGCCAGTACGTCGAGCAGTGCGCGCAGTACGCCGGCATCGCAGTGCCGCGACCGGGCCAGTG
Source organism: Streptomyces sp. SID13031 (assembly GCF_010548305.1). Lineage (GTDB taxonomy): Bacteria > Actinomycetota > Actinomycetes > Propionibacteriales > Kribbellaceae > Kribbella. The sequence goes on along the minus strand of NZ_JAAGLV010000009.1, from coordinate 155,864 downwards.
CGCCGATCGCGTCGGCGCCGTGCGCAACGGCATGGGCCCAGCCGCAGTCGGCGACGTACCCGCGCAGGTCGCGTTCGCGCAGCAGCCAGGTGGCCAGCCGGTCGCCCCAGCGCATCACCACCTCGTCGTGGACGAGGAACTCGGCGTTGTCGCGGTGGATCACCTCCGCGAGCGTCAGCGCGGTGAAGGAACGCCGGAACACCGAGTCGGTGCCGTCCTCGCCGAGCCCGTAGGCGAGCCCGGCGCAGAGACCGTCACCGAAACCGGGCAGCAGATCGTCGTACACCCCGCGCTCGAGCCAGGTCGCCAGCGTCGGGTAGGCCAGCGCGTCCCGCACCTGCGGGTTGGTACTTGCCAGACCGCGGACGAGCTCCTCGGTGAGGTCGGTCAGCGCACGGTCGCGGGGTACCGCGTAGTCCGCGGCCATCACGTCCTGCCAGTACGTCGACTCCACCAATGCATCCTTTCACTTGAACCTGCTCAATCAACACCCATCCACCGCCTCCTGTCGAGCCTCCCCAGGCCGGACAGCGGCAACCACCCCGTACCCAGCTAGGCTCGGGCCCGTGCCGTCCTTGACCGATGTGGCGCGGAACCACACGACGCTGGACCAGGCGGACCTGGACCGGCTGCAGTTGCTGGTGTCCGACTGGCAGATGCTCGCCGACCTGTCCTTCGCGGACCTGGTGCTCTGGCTGCCCGACACCGAGGGGCTCGGCTTCTGGGCCGGTGCCCAGATGCGGCCGACCACCGGCCCGACGGCGTACCTGGACGACATCGTCGGCAGTTTCGTCCCGCGCGACCGCCGCCCGCTGCTCGACCAGGCCTACGACTCCGGCCGGATCTGCCGCGAGGGCGACCCCGAGTGGCGCGACGACGTACCCGTCCGGGTCGAGACCATCCCGGTACGCCGGGGCGCGCGGGTGATCGCCGTGATCGCCCGCAACACCAACCTCTTGGGCGTCCGGACGCCGAGCCGGCTGGAGATCGCCTACCTGCAGAGCGCGACCGACCTGGCCCGGATGATCACCGACGGCATCTTCCCGTACGGCGGGGAGCGGCTGCTCTCCACGACGCCACGGGTCGGAGACGGGTGTATCCGGGTCGATCGTCACGGCATGGTGACGTTCGCGAGCCCGAACGCGTTGTCCGCGTACCGCCGGCTGGGACTCGTCACGGATCTGGTCGGCAGCCGGCTGAAGGACATCACCGCCGAGCTGATCCACAGCGGCCGGAAGGTGGACGACCTGCTCGCGTCGGTGCTCACCGGCCGGGCCGCCAAGGAGATCGAGATCGAGAACTCCGACGCGACGCTGTTCCTGCGGGCGATCCCGCTGCGCGCCGACGGCGAGCACGTGGGCGCGCTGATCCTGCTCCGCGACGTGACGGAGCTGCGGAGCCGGGAGCGGGAGCTGGTCACCAAGGAGGCGACCATCCGGGAGATTCATCATCGCGTCAAGAACAACTTGCAGACCGTCGCCGCGTTACTGCGGATGCAGGGAAGGCGCATCACTGTGCCGGAAGCGCAGGCTGCGCTGGCCGAAGCTGTCCGCAGAGTGGGATCGATCGCGATCGTCCACGAGACGCTGTCAGAGTCCATCGACGAGCACGTCGACTTCGACGACGTCGCCGACCGGGTGGCCGCGATGGTCGCCGACGTGTCGACGGTCTCCACCGAGGTGACGATCAGGCGGACCGGCAGTTTCGGCGTCCTGGACTCCGAGGTCGCGACGCCGCTGGCGATGGTACTGACCGAGCTGATGCAGAACTCCGTCGAGCACGCGTTCAGTTCGCGGTCGACAGAGCCTGACTGGGTCGGTGGGGTGGGGGAGGAATCAGCTACAGCCACCGGCAGCATCGAACTGGCCGCCCTACGGTCGGTGGGGCGGCTGCGTGTGGTGGTCACCGATGACGGCAAGGGGCTTCCGGCGAACTTCGACTCCGAGACGTCCGGCAACCTGGGGCTGTCGATCGTCCGCACGCTGGTGATCGGGGAACTCGACGGAGTGCTCGAATTCCACCCACGCACCGACGGCCCGGGCACCACGGTCGTCCTCGACTTTCCGGTCAAGGAGTAGGTCGTTATCTCTGAACAGCCGTGGGTCCTAGTCCACAGTTCTTCAGGTACAACGCGCTTTTTCCGCAGTACTACCAGGGAAATCGACTGCGTAGAATTCGAAAGGCCCCGCGGATCCCGCGGGGCCTGCGTCGAAAATCGTGTCAGGCGGTGCGGATGCGAGCGCGGGCGTTGCGGCGCTTCAGAGCGCGTCGCTCGTCCTCACTCAGACCGCCCCAGACACCGTGGTCCTGGCCGGCTTCCAGTGCCCAGGACAGGCACTGCTCTCGCACGTCGCAACGACGGCACACCTGCTTGGCCTCCTCGATCTGCATGATCGCGGGCCCGGTGTTACCGATGGGGAAAAATAGTTCCGGGTCCTCATCGAGGCAAATGGCCCGGTGGCGCCAATCCATGGCGGATCCCATCTCTCTCAGTAGTTTGTGACGCTGACGGCCTGGTCTGTGCCCAAGTCAGCGACCCTGTACTCGCACGGGGGTGGTGCGGAGCGTTGTGAACGTTTTCACGAACGACTCCATGTTCCCAATCTAGAGTGATCGAAACAAGGGTTCTGGAGTTGTCGATCCGATCACAACACTCTCTTAACACTACGAACCGGTGCACAACGGTTTACCTCGTCCGGAAACCGGACGGGGGAACCTTGGTGCGATCACCCGTTCACTGCAAGTAACCGATCAAACAGCCCTGGGGTTACGCAAAACCTTGATCCCTGTGGGGCTGAGGTTCTGGCCACCCTTGAGCCCCCGGGGGAAGAGGGGTGTCGTCCCGGATGCTCTCCAGCCGGACTCTTACTGCGCCGAGTCCAGCACTACGCTGGAGCACGTGCCGACTGAAACCACGCCGTCCACCGCCCCGCGCCCGCTCAAGCTAGCCGCGGCCGTGGTCGCAACGGAAGGGCTTGTGCTCGCCGTTCTGGGAATTGTCGAAGCAATAACGATCGACGCCGACCGGCTGGTTCTCGGTGTGACGACCGCCGGCTTCCTGCTTCTGTACGGCGCGGCGCTGGTTTTCGTGGCCCGCGGGCTCTACCGGACGGCCACCTGGAGCCGGGGCCCGGCCGTGTTCGCCCAGCTCATCCAGCTGGGCGTCGCGTGGAGCTTCTGGGGTGGCAGCACCAGCGTCGTCTCGGTGCTGCTCGCGCTCGCGGCGGTAGGCGTCCTGGTCGCCGTCTTCCAGAAGGCGTCGATGGCCGCCCTCCTCGACGACCCGACGAACGACAACCCCGTCCTCTAGTACTGCACCTGTTGGCCGTGACGGGCCGGCGCCAAAGCCGGCTAGGTAACTCTCCTCGGCCCAGCGACTGCCGGTCGCCGGAAGCCCGGGCCAACTTTGTGCACCACCCGAGCGAATCTCCCGCCTCAGAACGCTCACGCCGTGCACAAGGTGGCCGTCTGGGATGGAGGGGGCGGCTGCAGCGGGTGGGCGGTGGGTCCGGGAGGGGTGGGTGGCGGGTTTCCTAGGGGGTACGTCGTATGAGGGGGTGCGGCTGCTCCTGGCGGCCGGACGCTCCCCCCAACCGGCTTGGGTCAGCTGGGGAGGGTTGTCGTCGGACCTGGGGCGGACTTTCGCCCAGTACAGGGGTAAAGCCACCTCAACCGGGGCGACGGGGTTACCAGCCAGCCGCGCGAGCTACTCCTTGAGCAGGCCCGCCCGGAGTTCGGTGAGGGTGCGGGCCAGCAGCCGGGAGACGTGCATCTGGGAGATGCCGATCTCGTCGGCGATCTGCGACTGGGTCATCCCACGGAAGAACCGGAGCGTCAGGATCCGCTTCTCGCGGGTGTCCAGCTGGGCCAGGAGCGGTTTGAGCGACTCGCGGTACTCGACGCTCTCCAGCGCCTCGTCCTCGCCGCCGAGGCCGTCCAGGACCGTCGTGGCGTCAGCCTCGTTCTGATCCGGCGCGTCCAGGGACAGCGTGTTGTAGGCGTTCGCGGACTCCAGGCCCTCGATGATCAGGTCGGCCGGCAGTCCCAGCCGCTCGGACAGCTCCCCGACCGTCGGGGCGCGACCCTGCTCCTGGGTCAGCTCGGCGGTGGCCGCGGTCAGCGAGAGCCGCAGCTCCTGGAGCCGGCGGGGCACCCGGATCGCCCAGCCCTTGTCCCGGAAGTACCGCTTGATCTCGCCGAGGATCGTCGGCGTCGCGTAGGTCGAGAACTCCACCCCGCGCTCGACGTCGAACCGGTCGACCGCCTTGATCAGGCCGATCGTGGCCACCTGGACCAGGTCGTCATACGGCTCACCGCGGTTGCGGAAGCGCCGGGCCAGGTGCTCCACCAGCGGCATGTGCAGCGAGACCAGGCCGTCACGCGCCGAGGTGTGCGCGGCCTCGCCGGGGCTCGAGGCGCCCATCGCGGCGAAGAAGGTGGCGGTCCGGGTGCGTAGGTCGGGTTCCTGGGGTTCGCTGCCCAGGATTCGATCCTCGGTCACGCCTTCTCCGACGCGGTCGACGAGGCCGACACCGTGATGGTCAGCCGCCCGTCGATGGTCTCGGCCGCGGCGGACTCCACCAGTGCGGTCAGTACGGTCCAGCCGAACGAGGTGGTGTCCGGCATCCAGCCGTTCGGCACGGTGGCCGTCGTGCTGACCGTCAGTTGCGGCGGGGCGATCTCGAAGACCAGGTCCAGGACGCCGTCGGAGGCCTGCGGGAGCAGCAGGGCGCACGCCTCGTCCACCGCGATCCGCAGATCGTCGATCGCGTCCACGGTGAAGTCGTTGCGCGCCGCCAGGTTGCCGACCACCGACCGGGGGACGGCGATGTAGGCGCTGTCCGCGGGAATGCTGAGGCGAACCTCGGCGGGTCGTCCATTGCTGCTCACAGTGCTTTGCCTCCCAGGCAGGCTGAACCGATGGGCACCCGACCCACCGCGTACATCTTCCACTCTGTAGCCCGGGTCTGCACCCCGAACGGCACCCGGCGTCCGGTACTTCGGCCGCCGGGTGCCCGGTACTACGCCCTACGGGTGCTCGTGCTCCGACCGCAGCCGGCTCAGGAAGGCCTTCGTGCGCTGGTGCTGTGGATTGCCGATCACCTCGGCGGGGGAGCCGGCCTCGACCACCACCCCGTCGTCCATGAACACGACCGTGTCGGCGACCTCGCGGGCGAACGACATCTCGTGCGTCACCACGATCATCGTCATCCCGTCGTTCGCGAGCTCGCGCATCACGGTCAGCACCTCGCCGACCAGCTCCGGGTCGAGCGCCGAGGTCGGCTCGTCGAACAGCATCAGCTTGGGCTGCATCGCCAGCGCCCGGGCGATCGCGACCCGTTGCTGCTGACCACCCGACAACTGCGCCGGGTACGCCGCGGAGCGGTCGGCGAGCCCGACCCGCTCGAGCAACTCCGCCGCCCGGGCGCGGGCCGCCTTCTTCGACTCGCCCTTGACCTGGACCGGCGCCTCGGCGACGTTCTCGATCGCCGTCATGTGCGGGAACAGGTTGAACCGCTGGAAGACCATCCCGATCTCGCGCCGCTGGGCCGCGATCTGCTGGTTCTTCAGCCGGTACAGCTTGCCGTCGCGCTCGGCGTACCCCATCAGGTCGCCGTCGACCCAGATCCGGCCGCCGTCGATCGTCTCGAGCTGGTTGATACAGCGCAGGAAGGTGGTCTTGCCCGAGCCGGACGGGCCGAGCAGGCAGACCACCCGCCCCTCGCCGACATCGAGGTCGATGCCCTTCAGGACCTCGTTGTTATGAAAGGACTTGGTCACGTTGACCGCGTGGACCAGAGCTTCGGTCATCAGGCGCCTCCCGCCCCGGCCGGCCGGGCTGCCCGCGGGGCCTTGGTCCCGAACCCCTTGCCGAAGTGCCGCTCGAGGAAGTACTGCCCGACCATCAGCACGCTGGTGGCGGCCAGGTAGTACAGCGTCGCGGCGACGGCGACCGGGAATGTCTTGTAGTAAAGGCTTCCGATCGACTGCAGCTGGTAGAACAGCTCGGTCGTGACCGGTACTGCGATCAGCAGTGAAGTGTCCTTGAGCATGGCGATCGTCTCGTTGCCGGTCGGCGGCACGATCACCCGCATCGCCTGCGGCAGCACGACCCGGCGCATCGCCTTGCCGCGGCTCATCCCGAGCGCCTCGGCCGCCTCCAGCTGACCCTTGTCGACGCTCATGATGCCGGCCCGGGCGATCTCGGCCATGTAGGCAGCCTCGGACAGCCCGAGGCCCAGGACGCCGGCCACGACGCCGGTGAAGACCTGGTTGGCGTCCAGCGTCAGGAACCGCCAGTCACCCGACATCCCCAGCCACTCGATGATCTTCCAGTCGAACGGGAAGCCGAACGACAGCCCGTCCTGGAACAGGATGCCGAGCGTCGCCATCGTGAACAGCAAGATGTACCGCGGCACGCTGCGGAAGAACCAGGTGAACAGCCAGGCGACCCCGGACAGGATCGGGTTGTCCGACAGCCGCATGACGGCCAGCACCACGCCGCCGCCGACGCCGACCACCATGCTCAGGACGGTGACCAGCAAAGTGCCCTTGACCAGGCCCTCGATCACGGGCGACTGGTTCATCGCCTGGAAGACGAAGTCCCAGTCGAACTCCTTGTTCGTCACCACGAGGTGCACGAACATCGCGAGCAGCACGGCCAGGACGGCGATGGCGACCCAGCGGCCGGGATGCCGGACCGCGACGGCCTCGATCGCGCCCGGCCGGTCCGCTGCCTCGATGGCGGGTGGTTCGGCCGGACGCGAGTCGTCGGTACCGGACGTCATCTCAGGGGTTCACGGCGAAGTCGGTGATGGCGCCCGACTCGTTGCCCCAGGTGCTCAGGGCTGCCTTGTAGGTGCCGTCGGCATCGATCGCCTTGAGGGCCTTGGCCAGTGCGGCCGCGAAATCGGTCTGGGCCTTCGGTACGACGTAACCGTAGGGCGCGGCGTCGTAGATCTCGCCGAGCGCCTCGATCTTGCCCGCCGACTGCTTGGCGGCGTACAGCACGACGGGGGAGTCGGCCAGCATCGCGTCGGCCTTGCCGGTGGCGACGTCGGCAGTGGCGGCGTCCTGCTTCTCGCGGATGACGAGTTTGATCGCCGGCTTGCCGGCCGTCTTGCACGCCGCCTGCTTGACCGGGAGGTCGTCCTCGAGCTGGGTGGTGCCCTTCTGGACGGCGATCGTCTTGCCGCACGCGTCGGCCGGGTCGACCTTCTTCGGGTTGCCCGCGGCGGTGGCCCACTGGGTGCCGGCGCTGAAGTAGCTGACCATGTTGACCTGCGCCTTGCGCTTGTCGTTGATCGTGAACGACGAGATCCCCAGGTCGTACTTGCCGCTCTGCACGCCGGTGATGATGGTGTCGAAGCCGGCCGGCTGCCAGTCGACGGTGACGCCGAACTTCTTGGCGACGGCGCCGAACACGTCGACGTCCATACCGGCGACGGTCTTGCCGCCCTGGAGGAACTCGTTCGGCGGGTAGGTCGCGTCCACGCCGACGGTGATCTTGCCGGCCGTCTTGATCTTGGCCGGCAGCGCCGCGGCCAGCTCCGGGTCGGCGGATCCGCCGGTGGTCGGCTGACTGGACGACGTACCGGTCGACGGCGAGGTGGTACTCCCCGACAGGCTGTCCGAACCGCATCCGCTCGCGGACAGAACCAGGACCCCGCACACGGCAAGGGTCGTACGCAGTGCTGACATCTCTAGGCCCTCCAAGGCTGCTTTTTCCGCATCTTGGCACAGCCCCCGACTTTCTGCGCACTGACCCGGACCGAATGGAGACCTGATCGTAGTGATGAGCACAGACACCTGTGCGCGGTCGCCACGTAGTGTCGGCGACCGCGCACAGGTAGTGATCCTTTAGGTTGCTTGGGGCAACGGTCAGCTCGGCTCGACGTGGGTGGGGTCGAGCACCCGGCGCAGGAAGGTGCGGGTGCGCTCCTGCTGCGGGTTGCCGATCACCTCGGCCGGCGGGCCCTGCTCGACGATCACGCCGCCGTCCATGAAGACCACCCGGTCGGCGACCTCGCGGGCGAAGGCCATCTCATGGGTGACGACGAGCATCGTCATCCCGTCCAGGGCGAGCTTGCGCATCACCGTCAGGACATCGCCGACGAGCTCGGGGTCGAGCGCCGAGGTGGGCTCGTCGAACAGCATCAGCGCCGGATCCATCGAGAGCGCCCGGGCGATCGCGACTCGTTGTTGCTGGCCACCCGACAGTTGCATCGGGTAGGCGTCGACCTTGTCGTTCAGGCCGACGCGGTCCAGGTTGTCCCGCGCGATCTGCTCGGCCGTGGCCGCGTTGCGCCGCAGTACCGTCGTCTGCGCCACTGTGCAGTTGGTCAGGACGGACAGGTGCGGGAACAGGTTGAACTGCTGGAACACCATCCCGATCCGGGCCCGGGCGGCGTCCAGGTGGCAGTCCGGGTCGGTGATGTCCTCACCGCTGACGAGCACCTGACCCTGCTCCGGTACCTCGAGCAGGTTGACGCAGCGCAGCAGCGTCGACTTGCCCGAACCGGACGGGCCGATCACGCAGACGACCTCGCCCTCCTCGACGGTGAAGTCGATACCGCGCAGCACGTGGTTGCTGCCGAACGACTTGTGCAGGTTCTTGATTTCGACCAGTGCGCTCATCAGTTCGCCCTCGCAGCCTTGGCCTCCAGCCAGCGGACCAGCAGGCCCAGTGGCAGGGTGATGATCAGATAGCAGAAGCCCGCGGTGACCAGCGGCGTCAGGTTCGACGCCGTGTTGGCCAGGTCGCGGCCGAAGCCGGTCAGCTCGTAGTCGGCCGCCGTGGTGCCGATGATGAAGACCAGCGACGAGTCCTTGACCAGCAGGATCAGGTCGTTGCCCAGCGGCGGCAGGACGATCCGGAACGCCTGCGGCAGGACGATCTTGCGGGTCGCCAGGCCCGACGGCATCCCGAGCGAACGAGCGGCCTCGACCTGGCCCCGCGGTACGGCCTGGATCCCGGCCCGGATCACCTCGGCCATGTAGGCCGCGGCGACGATGCCGAGTGCCAGCCAGACCGTGCCGTACGGGTCGAACGGGATGACCAGGTTCTCGAACGCGAGCGGCAGCAGGCTGAACGCGACGAACACGATGATCGCCGGCAGACCGCGGAAGAACTCGATGTAGGCGGTGGCCAGCCAGCGGTACGGCGCCACCTGGCTGAGCCGCATCAGGGCCAGCAGGGTCCCGCCGAGCAGGCCGATCACGAACGCGCCGGCCGTGTACTCGAGCGTCTTCACGAAGGCGCCGGGCAGTCCGGAGGTGAACGACTGCTCGATGAACTTCGGGCTGAAGAAGACGTCGACGATCTGGCCCCAGTCGGCCGTGAAGGCCGCGACCACGACGATGACGATCAGGACGGCGTACTGGATCCCGCGGGACCGCCTGGCTCGCCGGCGCGGACTCAGGCCCCGGCGCGGCTCAGGAACGGTGTCGGTGTCGGTGTCGGTGGAGGTCACTTCTTCGGCTCAACCCCGAACCACTTCTTGAAGATCTCGTTGTAGCTGCCGTCGGTCTTGGCCTTGGCGAGCAGTTCGTTGAACTTCGCGATCAGCTTGGTGCCGCTGGGGTCGTCCTTCTTGGCCGCGAAGCCGTACTGCTCGCCGGTGTTGAACTCGGCGGTCACCTCGGTGTCCGGGTTGTCCTTGACGAAGGAGAAGAGCGCGCCGTTGTCGTTGACCCCGGCGTCGACCCGGCCGGACTTCACGTTGTTGGTCTGCAGCGCGAGGTCGTTGAACACGACCACCTCGAAGCCGATCGTCTTGGAGGCGGCGGTGACGTAGTCCTTGCCGGTGGTGTCGGCCTGGACGCCGACCTTCTTGCCCTTCAGGTCCTCGAGCGTCTTGTACGGGGCGCCCTTCTTGACCAGCAGGACCTGGGTGGCGTCCATGTAGGGGTCGGTGATCCCGATCGCGGCCTTGCGGGAGGCGTTGATGGTCATCGCGCCCATGCCCATGTCGCACTTCTTGGCCTGGTACGCGGCGCCGGAGGTGACCTGGGCCCACTCGATGCTGACCACTTCCTGCTCCAGGCCGAGGTCCTTGGCGACCAGGTCGAGCAGATCGACGTCGAAGCCGATCACCTTGGTGCCGTCCTTGTACTCGAACGGCTTGTAGGACAGGTGCGTGCAGACGGTCAGCTTGCCGGGCTGGACCAGCGTGATGCCGGCCGCCTTGGCCTTGTCTTCGCTGCCGCCGCCACCGCCGGAGTCGTCGCCACCGCAGGCGGCCAGGGACAGTGCGAGTACCGCGGCCGAGGTGGCTGCCACCAGGCGGCGGCGCGTGCGGAGAGTGGGGACGATATTCATCGCGAGTACTCCTCGTGCCGGTTGTCGAAGCCGGCCCGGACGATCCCCGGACCGGATCTTCAGAATCCTGGCACAGCAGGCAGTCACCTGAGGGGTGCTCGGCACCGACGAGACTCGATCGTCACCGGACGGTTCTGGTGTGGGGTCCCTCACAGATAGGACCAGTGACTCGTGTGGTTTACTCGTAACGACGGGTGACCCCCTGGCAACGGCGCCGTTCGACGCACCCTCATCGAACGCCCAAACCGCACATTCTGCCTACTTCTGCCTGTACTTCCGAAGTGAAGGGTCCCTTTCATGGTCGCCGAACCATTCCCGTCCGTTGCCGCTGTGCCCGCCGCCGATCCGTACGCCGGTGACCCGGTCTTCGAGCTGCACCTCGGCGGCAAGATCGAGGTGACCTCCTCGGTCCACGTGAGCAACGCCGACGAACTGTCCCGCGCCTACACCCCCGGCGTCGCCCGGGTCTGTACCGCCATCGCGGAGGACCCGTCGCTGGTCCGCAAGTACACCTGGAAGTCCAACGTGGTCGCGGTCGTCACCGACGGCACCGCGGTGCTCGGACTCGGCAACATCGGGCCGGCCGCGTCGTTGCCGGTGATGGAGGGCAAGGCCCTGCTGTTCAAGGAGTTCGGCGGCGTCGACTCGGTGCCGATCGCGCTCGACTGCACCGACGTGGACGAGTTCGTCGAGACGGTTGTCCGGCTGGCACCGACCTTCGGTGGCATCAACCTGGAGGACATCTCCGCCCCGCGCTGCTTCGAGATCGAGCGCCGGCTGAAGGAACGCCTCGACATCCCCGTCTTCCACGACGACCAGCACGGTACGGCGGTCGTCGTACTGGCCGCGTTGCGCAACGCGCTGCGGCTGACGGGCAAGTCTATGGAGGACATCCGCGTGGTGATCTCCGGTGCGGGTGCCGCCGGGGTCGCGTGTGCGCGGATCCTGCTGCAGGCGGGCGTCGGCGACCTGGCCGTCGTGGACAGCAAGGGTGTTCTGCACGAGGATCGCGCCGACCTGAACCCGGTCAAGCTCTCGCTCGCCAAGGACACCAACACTGGCGGGATCTCCGGCCGGCTGGTCGATGCACTCGACGGCGCGGACGTCTTCCTGGGCGTCTCGGGCGGCACGGTGCCCGAGGAGGCCATCGCGCGGATGGCCCCGGGCGCGATCATCTTCGCCCTCGCCAACCCGAACCCCGAGGTCCACCCCGACATCGCCCACCGCCACGCCGCGGTGGTCGCAACGGGTCGCTCGGACTTCCCCAACCAGATCAACAACGTGCTGGCCTTCCCCGGCATCTTCCGGGGCGCCTTCGACGTCAACGCCAGCCGGATCACCGAAGGCATGAAACTGGCCGCCGCCGAAGCACTGGCCAACCTGATCCCCGAGGACGAGTTGCGCGCGGACTACGTCATCCCGTCGCCATTCGACCCCCGAGTGGCCCCCGCAGTAGCCGCCGCTGTCGCCGATGCGGCCCAGCGCGACGGTGTCGCCCGAGGCTGACCGGCCCGCCCCTCGGCGCCGGTCGAGCGCGCCGAGGGACGGATCGGGTGCGGAGGCCTGGTCAGCAGTTCTCGGTGATCTGGTTGGACTCCCGGAACCAGGGATCCCCGCCGGCGGTCCGCCCGGAGATGTAGGTGCGATACGTATAGGTGCCGGTTCCGCTGCAGTTGTAGTAGAGCCGCTTGAGCTCACCCGGCTGGAGGTAGCCGGTCCAAGAGCTCAGGTCGCTCCAACCGAACCATCGGTGCCACTGCAGGGTGACGGTCACGTAGTACACGCCACCGCTGCAGTTGAAGAGGCCGGCAACGCCTCGGATCTCGTTGCCGAACCGGGAGGTGGTGGCCCCGGCGTTGTCCGGTACGCAAGCCATCGGCCCGATTGCGGAGTTCTCGATCACTGCGGCCCTTGGGGTGGCCGGCTCGACGGTGGCGGCCTGAGCCGGCACCGTCAGGGTTGCCAGTGCGATGGCGGCTGCGGCGATGAGCTTGCCGCGTCGCCAGTGAATGAATTTCGGCATCCTGGTCTCCTCAGCTGTTCGATCGTGGTCCAGGCTCCTGGTACTTCGTGGTCGACCCGATCGAGTGTGCGACAGAGTCGCGGTAGAAAGCTTTCTATTCGAGACTGCTCTAAGTGGTGGACCGACGACTGCCTGAGGTGAGGGACATGCTTGCTGCTTACGCTGCCAGGTTTGCTGCCGACGATCCGATCTCCGCGTTGGAGGTGGGGGAGCGGCCGGAGCCGGTGCCGGCTGACGGGTGGGTGACCGTTGACGTCAAGGCGACTGCGCTCAACCATCACGACCTGTGGTCGTTGAAGGGGGTCGGGCTGCCGGAAGCCAACCTGCCGATGATTCTGGGGTGTGACGCGGCGGGGATCGACCCGGACGGCAATGAGGTCGTCGTGCATGCGGTCATCTCGGATCCGGAGTGGAAGGGCGACGAGACGCTCGACCCCAAGCGGTCGCTGCTGAGTGAGCGCTACCAGGGCACCTTGGCCGAGAAGATCGCGGTACCGGCGCGCAACGTCGTACCGAAGCCTGCTGGGTTGAGTTTCGAAGAGGCGGCTTGTCTGCCGACCGCGTGGCTGACGGCGTACCGGATGTTGTTCACGCAGTCCGACCTGAAGCCGGGCGACACCGTGCTGGTCCAGGGGGCGGGCGGTGGGGTCGCGTCATCGCTGATCACGCTCGCGCGGGCTGCCGGTCTTCGGGTCTGGGCGACCAGTCGCGATGAGGGCAAGCGGGCCAAGGCGGTCGAGATCGGGGCGCATGAGGCATTCGAGTCCGGGGCGCGGTTGCCTGAGCGGGTGGATGCGGTGATGGAGACCGTCGGGCAGGCGACCTGGTCGCACTCGATGAAGTCGCTCAAGCAGGGCGGCACGCTGGTGATCTCCGGCGCGACCAGCGGGCAGGCGCCGAAGTCGGCCGAGCTCAACCGGATCTTCTTCCTGCAGCTGCGCGTGCAGGGCTCGACGATGGGCACCCGGACTGAGCTGGCCGAGCTGGTGCAGTTCATGGCGAACGCCGGGATCCGGCCGCACATCGACAGCACCTTCGCGCTCGCCGACGCGCGCGAGGGGTTCGCGAAGCTGAATGCGGGTGACGTCTTCGGCAAGATCGTCTTCACTGTCTGAGTGGAGATCGAGATTCGCCGCGCTTCGGTCGCGGACGCGGAGGCCGGCGCCTGGTGTCACCTGACGTGCTGGCAGGAGGCGTACGCCGGAATCGTCGACCCGGAGCGGCTGGCCGAGAAGACGAACGACATCGGCCTGCGGATCGAGCGCTGGACGAGCGCGCTCGAGTCCGGCGTACTGCGCTGGATCGCGATCAACCCGGATCCGTCGGCTGCGGTCCGGGACCGGGTGGTCGGGTACTCCTCGCCCGGGCCGGCTCGCGATGAGGATGCGCCCACGCCGCTGGAGCTGTACGCGATCTACGTGCGCGAGAAGTGGTGGGGGAGCGGGCTCGGGTACCGGCTGCTGGACATGGCGATCGGTCGGGAAGCGGCCAGCCTGTGGCTGCTGGCGGACAACGAACGAGCGAAGGCCTTCTATCGCCGCCAGGGCTTCACCGAGGACGGCTCGCGGGTCGACGAGCCGTACTTCGGCGTACCGGAGATCAGGATGGTCCGTCCCGCTCAGTGACCCCGGGGTTGCCTCGCTTCGATACACGATCTATGTTACATAGAGAGTGTTGTATCAAGCGGGAGGTGCTCCATGCACGGCACGGACGAGACCGCACGGCGACTGCTCGACTCTTCGGCCCGGCTGTCCCGCGATCCGGAGACGGAGATCGACTGGGAGGCCCCGCTCGGCGACGGCTACGGCCTGAGCCCGGAGTGGAGCACGCTTTATGGCACTGCTTATTGGGAAGAGCTGAACGAAGCCCAGCGGCGGGAGCTGACCCGGCACGAGGCGGCGTCGGTCGCCTCCACCGGGATCTGGTTCGAGCTCATCCTTCAGCAGTTGATCCTCCGTGATGTTTATAGCCTGAATCCGGCCAGTGCGGAGTTCCAGTGGTCGCTGACCGAGATCGCCGACGAGTGCCGGCACTCGATCATGTTCGCCCGGCTGACGGGTCGGCTGGTCGACGTGGAGTACCGGCCGCGGGCGCTCGCCCGGGAGCTCGGGCGAGCGTTCAAGACGTTGGCCAGGGGCGAGACCGCGTACGCCGCGATCCTGGTCGCCGAGGAGGTGCTCGATGTGATGCAGCGCGACTGGATGCGTGATCGGCGGGTCGCCCCGATGGTCCGGACGGTGAACCACATCCACGTCGTCGAGGAGTCCCGGCACATGGTGTTCGCCCGGGAGGAGACGAGGCAACGGCTGGTCGGTGCCGGCGGTGCCCGCCGCTGGACGAGCGCCTTGCTGATCGCGGTGGTCGCCGACGTGATCCTGACCAGCATGGTGACTCGCGCCGTCTATGCGAACGCGGGACTCGACGCGGACCGCGCTGTCCGCGAGGCACGGGCCAATGAGCATCACCGCGCGTTGCTCCGGTCCAGCTGCGCCAACCTGATGGACTTCCTCGGCGAGGTGGGGCTGCTCACTCCGGCGGCGACGCGGGTGTATCGGCGTACCGGGCTGCGCTGATGACCTACGTGATCGCCGGGGACTGCTGCTCGGACGCGAGTTGCGTCGCGGTCTGCCCGATGAACAGCATCCATCCGTCGCCTGGTGCGGGTGGTTTCGGTACTACGGACGGTCTGTTCATCGATCCGCGGACCTGCATCGACTGTGGCGCGTGCGCCGATGTCTGCCCGGTCGACGCGGCCAAACCCGCCGACCAGGCGACGCCGGTCGAGGTGGAACTGAATCGCTCGTACTTCGCTGAGCGGCCGGCGCTGAATGCGCTCGATCTGGACACCTGGGAGGCACCGACCTTCCTACCCTGGACCGGCGGGCCTCGGCGGGTCGCGGTCGTCGGGGCCGGGCCGGCGGGGATGTACGCGGCGCGCGAGTTGCTGCTTCGCAGTACGGCTGAGGTGACTGTGTACGACCGGCTGCCGGTGGTGGGTGGGCTGGCGCGCTTCGGGGTGGCGCCGGATCATCCGATGACCAAGCAGATCGTCGAGACCTTCACCCGGGTCCTCGAGCATCCCCGGGTCCAGTGGCGACCGGGCACCGAGGCGGTCGTGGAGGAGCTGGAGAATCGGTACGACGCGGTGGTACACGCGGTCGGGTCGTACCAGAGCCGGCGACTCGGGATTCCCGGGGAAGACGGTGCCGGCAGTTGCTCGGCCGCCGACATGGTTGCCTGGTACAACGGCCGCCCAGGCGTCACCAGCTTGCCGGTGGCGTTGACCGGCCCGCGCGCGGTGATCGTCGGCAACGGCAACGTGGCCCTCGACCTGGCCCGCCTTCTAATCAGCGACGACCGCCGCCTGGCCGGTCTCGATCTCCCACCGGTAGTCCGCGCCGCCCTGCAAGACAGCGGAATCACCGAAGTAGTAATCCTCGGCCGCCGCGGCCCCGAGTCGGCGGCGTACTCCGCCTCGGCACTCCGCGACCTCCTCGCCCTCGACGGAGTCGAGGTGGTCGTCGACGAGAACACCCTCGACCACAGTCCGGCGCTCCGCGCCGAACCGCGGTCGAGGGAGGGGCAAGGCACTGGGGTCTCGCAGTCGGTTGAGGAGCGTGGGGCTGAGGAGTTGCTGCGTGGGGTTTGCCGGGGGCGGGTGGAGTTGGGGGCTTTGCCGCGGCCGGGGCGGCGGATTGTTTTGTGCTTCAGCACGACGCCTGTCGCGTGGGATGCGGCGGCCGGGCTTACCACCGACCGTGGGGTCGTCCCGGCGGGCAACCTCTTCGCGGCGATCGGGTTTGTGGGGCAGGCCGTGCCTGGGTTGCCGTTCGATGAGCGGCGGGGGATCGTGCCGAACGATCGTGGGGCGGTGATCGGGCGGCCCGGGCATTACGTGACCGGGTGGATCAAGCGCGGGGCGCAGGGTGGCATCGGGGCCAACAGGGCTTGTGCTGAGGAGACCGTGCGGAGCTTGCTCGCAGCGGCGCCGAGCCCGGTGCTGACAGCGGCACGGATGTGACATAGACCCGGCCTGACGTTTCATCCCTGAAACATTGCCGTCGCACCGGGGCAACGAGGCTGGCGCACGCTGGTCGTACCGCGGGAAACCCCCACGGGTTCGATCCGCCCGATCGATGAATGCGAGCAGGAGTGCCCATGAGGCCGACCTTGACGGTGATCGCCGACCCCGCCGACCGCTGGATGATGCGTGCTGCGTGCATCGGCCAGGCGCCGGCGTACGACGAGACCGCGAGCGCCTGGGAGCAGCGCAAGGCGCAGGCGATCTGCTTGACCTCGTGCCCGGTGGTCGAAGAGTGCCGTGAGTGGGCCCGCCGGACCAAGTTCACCGGTACCGCCGCCGGCGAGAAGTTCCTCTCAGGTCGCCGCCGCGGCCGCCCCGGCCCGCAGGAGCGCCGCCGCCCGACCCCAATGGTCGAGGAGCAGCAGGCCAGCTGACCAACTCGCTTACGTCCGAAGAAGCGGAGGGACGTCCTCGACACTTCTTCGGACGTTAGCTTCAGACTCCGATCAGTTCCCGTTCCGCTGCAACCTTCGGGGTGCGGCGGAACGGTGACGTCAGGGTGGCTACGACGTACTGGCGGTTGTAGATGATCGCTGCGATCGCCAGCACCAGGTAGATGCTCGAGAGCACATAGCGGCCAGTCTGACCCGGTACTGCGAACTGCACCGCGAACAACCCGAGTAGCGTCCAAGCAGCCCACCGCGGGAAGCGCAGGCTCAGCAGGACGGCCAGGCCCAGCACCGTCTGGGTCGCGGTCAGCAGGAACTCCTCGACCTGCCGCCCGTCCAGCTGCAGCGCCGCAGGGCCGCCACCGATGCCGTAGGCGATCGGGAGGCTACCGATCAGCAGCGTCCACTGGTTCACCTTCGCGGAGATGAGCAGGCCTAGAGCGGCTGCCCCCTTGCCGCGCCAGGCGAACAGGATCGCCACGATGAACTCCGGCGCCTCGGACGCCAGCGGAGCCAACCACTGCACGAGCAGGAACTGGTCGATGCCCAGCGCGCGTCCACCCTCGACCAGTGAGTTCGCGAACGGCTCTGCCGACAGCAGGATCACCCCGGCCGACACCACGAACATCGAGATCACCGTGGTCCGCCGCTGCACCTTGCCGAGCCCGCCGATTCGGGCGGCCGGGCCGACCAGGTCCGGCTCGTCGTTGTGGTCGGCCGCAGCCGCGCGCCAGAGGTAGTACGCGAAGAAGGCCAGTAGGGCGATGCCGAGGAGCAGGTGGATCTGCCCGGTCAGCGGGATGATGAAGGCGACGATGCTGGCAACGGCCAGGAAGCCCAGCTCGCGGCGGTAGCCCGATTCGAGCACCAGAGCCTTGACCGTCCGGCCGCTGCGCTTGCTGGCGACGTACAGGCTGATCAGCACGACGCTCGACCAGCCGAGGCCGAGCAGTAGCCGGTTGGAGCCGGTCATGTTCGCGGCCGCGTAGGCGACGTACTCCGGCTTGCTGCCGGCCGTGTGGGCGAAGTACAGATCCACCGCGTACTCCGGGAGGACCGCGATGACCGCGAGCAGTGCGATCGCCAGGCCGCCCGAGATGTCGACCTCGGCCGCTTCGGCCGCCCAGGCCAGCACGAACGACGCGGCGACTACGGCGAGGCCGAAGACGACGATGGCCAGCGGGGGCGCCGGATGCACTCCGGAGGCCCGCAGTACGAGGGCCGGAACAGCCACGAGAAGCAGCAGCAGGACGGGGCGAATCGCTCTGATCACCTGATCAAGGGTGCCACCATTTCGATACTTGCGCAATTGCGCAAGTATGAGACCGTACTCACCCACGGCCTGCCGCGTTCCAAGGGACCTTCCGAGCGGTCACAATGACTGCGCAATGACAACACCCCCGGAACCGACGCGAGCCCAACTCGACTCCGCCGCCAGCACGTTCGCGATGCTCTCGGCGCCCGTCAGGCTGCACCTGGTCTCACTGGCGGCGCAGGGGGAGTACGACGTCGGCACGCTGGCCGAGCGCGTGGGTGTGAGCATCGCCACCGCCAGCCAGCACCTCGGCAAGCTCCGGCTGGCCGGCATCATCACGGCCCGGCGGGAGGGCCGCCGGCACATCTACACCGTCGACGACCCGCACGTCCTGAACATGGTCGACCAGATCTTCGAGCACATCGCCCCCGACGGATCCCTCGCCCCCGACCCGCCCCTGCGCCGCCGCCCGCCTCATACGGACTAGCCGGTTCAGCATCTCCTGCTCACCTGGGCAACCCGGGCCGGGCCTTAAGGGCACAGCGCGATGGCCGCCGGGTCAGGTTCGGCCCGAGTAGGTGCTTCGGGCACCTAAGTTGAGCGTGGCTGAGCCAGCTCGTGAGGATCTGGCTGTTCGTCCGATCGGGGCAGCCGACCAGGGGAGGGCTCATCTCATGAAAAAAGCACGGCTGGCGGGAATCGTGGCCGCGGTAGGGCTGATCGGTGCGGGAACGGCTGCTTACGCGGCCGTTCCGGACGAGGGTGGCGAGATCCACGGCTGCTACAACAAGGGCGGCCTGCTGCAGGACAAGGGCAACCTGCGGGTGTCGGACGACGGGCGCTGCCGGTCCAACGAGCTCCCGGTGACCTGGAGTCAGACGGGTCCGCAAGGCCCGGTGGGACCTGTCGGGCCGGTTGGGCCTGTTGGGGCGACAGGCGCCACGGGTGAGACCGGTGCTCAGGGCCCGGCCGGCCAGACTGGCCCGCAAGGCGCCCAGGGAGCGAAGGGTGACGATGGTTTCAGCGGCGCCTACCAGGCCGGTGGGACCGTTGAGCTCCACAATCACACGGAGACGAAGGTGGCTTCGGTCTATCTGCCGGCCGGCTCGTACGCGCTGTTCGGCAAGGCGGAGCTGCAGAACTTGGACGGCGACAACCAGAACGGGTACTGCAAGCTGAGCACGGGCGACGTGACCCCGGTGCGGCTCGGCTGGAGCATCACCTCTCCCCGGATCCCGGTCAGTGTTCAGGATGTGCTCACCCTGAACGAGCCGGGCACTGCCACGCTGTACTGCTCGACCTACGACGGCTGGGCGAGGTACGGCAAGCTCACGGCCCTCAAGGTCGGCGACGTCTTCACCCAGTGAGGTGATGCGAGGGCCGTCGTTCAGGCGGCGGCCCCTGCATCCTGTGCTGTCTCAGGAGGTACTGCGCTCGGCCGCGATGCGCTCAGGGTCGGTCAGGTTCGCTTCCAGCGCCCGTGATGTGGCGTAGGTAGCGTTCTGGGGTGTCGAGGTAGGCGCGCCAGCTCTGGACGAGTTCCAGGTCGTTCCAGGACGACTCGCGGATGCCCCAGTCGCCGACTTCGAGGATCGTGGCGCCGGGAAGGGCCGCGATGACGGGGGAGTGGGTGGCGCAAAGGACCTGGGAGCCGGACTTCGCCAGCTGGTCGAGTACGCCGACGACGGCGAGGCTGGACGAGAACGACAGGGCGGACTCGGGTTCGTCCAGGCAGTAGAAGCCGCGGCGGTTGAAGCGGTCACCGATCAGGCTGAGAAAGCTCTCGCCGTGGCTCATTCGGTGGAACGGCAGGTCCTCGGGGCCGCTGGGCCGCGGGTTGTCCTCCAAGTACGTGTAGAAGCCGTGCATTGTCTCCGCGCGCAGGAAGAAGCCAGCGCGTGGGGCGCCGGCTCCCCGGGTCAGCTGGAGATCGTCGGACAGCGATGACTCGGTCGCCCGGGTGGTCAGCCGAGCCCCGGTGGAGCCGCCCTCGGGTGAAAGACCGAACGCGACGGCGATCGCCTCGACCAGGGTGGACTTGCCCGCGCCGTTCTCGCCGACCAGGAAGGTCACGCCAGGGCCCAGGTCGAGCCCGTCCGTCAGCAGTTGCCGCACCGCCGGGATCGTGTGCGGCCAGGCCCGCGAAACGCTGATGCCCTCCGCCGCGGCAACCCGTCGTACGGGGTGATTGGCGAAGGGCATCTGCCCAAACTAAATCAAAAGGGGTCTAGTCGTCCTCGTCGTCCAGCCTGGCGAGCCAGGTGGCGAAGCGTTCGATCGGGGTCTCGAAGTCGGGGTTCAGGTCGACGAACTCGCGCAGCCGCTCGGCGACCCAGGCCAACGGGACTTCTTCCTCGCCCCGCCGGCCCTCGAGCTCCTCGATCCCTCTGTCGGTGAAGTACACGTCAGCTGAAGGCCTGCTTCATCAGCGTCGCGTTCTCGGCGACGTGCACGCTGTGCGAGCCGACCGACGTGGCGGACATGGCCGGCCGCGACACCCGGTAGAACGGCTTGCCGCCCAGGTGCTCGGTCAGGTTCAGTGCCATGAACGGCCACGGGCCCTGGTTCGCCGGCTCGTCCTGCACCCAGCGGATCTCCTGCAGGTTCGGGTACTTCGCCAGCTCGGCCTTGATCTCCTCGGCCGGGAGGGGATAGAGCTGCTCGATCCGCAGTACGGCGGTGCTGATCTTGTCCGGCTCGGCCTTCTTGCGCTCGGCGAGCAGGTCGTAGATGATCCGGCCCGAGGACAGGATCACCCGCTCGACGGTGGCCGGGTTCTGCTCGGCCTCGGGGTCGTTCACGACCGGGCGGAACGTACCGCTGGTCAGCTCCTCCGGCTGCGAGACCGCTGCCTTCAACCGGAGCAACTGCTTCGGCGTGAAGACGATCAGCGGGTTGTGCTCCTCCTGCAGCGTGTGCCGCCGCAGCAGGTGGAAGTACGACGCCGGCGTCGACGGCTGGGCCACCGTCATCGCGTTCTCGGCGCACAGTGCCATGAAGCGCTCGATCCGGGCGGACGAGTGGTCCGGGCCCTGACCCTCGTAACCGTGCGGCAGCAGCAGCACGACACCCGACTTCTGGCCCCACTTCGCCTCACCGGCCGAGATGTACTCGTCGATGATCGACTGGGCGCCGTTCACGAAGTCGC
The DNA here is from genome assembly GCF_010548305.1 of Streptomyces sp. SID13031. GTDB lineage: Bacteria > Actinomycetota > Actinomycetes > Propionibacteriales > Kribbellaceae > Kribbella. Next base: position 134,644 of record NZ_JAAGLV010000009.1, on the reverse strand, counting down.
CGAACTGCGCCTCCCAGAGCACCAGCGCGTCCGGCCGGGCCACGGAGTACCCGTACTCGAAGCCGAGCGCGGCGTACTCGCTGAGCAGTGAGTCGTAGACGTAGAAGTTCGCCTGCTTCTCGTCCAGGTTCTGCAGTGGGACGTAGTCCTGGCCGTTCACCCGGTCGATGATCGCGGCGAACCGCTGGACGAACGTGCCCCGCCGGCTGTCCTGGCCCGCGAGCCGGACCGGGCGACCGGCCAGCAGCAGCGAACCGAAGGCGGTGATCTCCGCCGAGGCCCAGTCGACCGGGCCCTGCGTGATCGCGGCGGCCCGGCGCTGCAGCTGCGGCATCACCTTCGGGTGCGCGGTGAAGCCCTCCGGCAGCGTCGTGTACGCGTCGGCGATCTTCTTCAGCACCTCCGGCGTCGTCGCAGTCGCGTCCGGGCCTTCCGGCTTGTCCGGGTAGACCGGGACGGTCACGTACGGCGCCGGGGTGTCCGGCTGGCTCTTCGCCTCCCGTACTTCGATGAACACCCGCTCGAGCCGCTGCTGGAAGTCGCGCATCGCCTGCTCGGCCTCTTCGACCGTGATGTCGCCACGGCCGATCAGGGCCTCGGTGTACAGCTTGCGGACGGACCGCTTCTGCTCGATCAGGTCGTACATCAGCGGCTGGGTGAAGCTCGGGTCGTCGCCCTCGTTGTGACCGCGGCGGCGGTAGCAGACCAGGTCGATGACGACGTCCTTGTTGAACGCCTGGCGGTACTCGAAGGCCAGGTCCGCGACCCGGATGCAGGCCTCGGGGTCGTCGCCGTTCACGTGGAAGATCGGCGCCTGGACCATCCGCGCGACGTCGGTGCAGTACATCGACGAGCGCGACGAGGCCGGCGAGGTGGTGAAACCGACCTGGTTGTTGACGATCACGTGGATCGTGCCGCCGGTCCGGTACCCGCGCAGCTGCGACAGGTTCAGCGTCTCGGCCACGACGCCCTGGCCCGCGAAGGCCGCGTCACCGTGGACCAGCACCGGCAGTACCGGGAAGGCCGCGCCCAGGTCGAGGATGTCCTGCTTGGCGCGGACGATGCCCTCGAGGACCGGGTCGACGGTCTCCAGGTGGGACGGGTTCGCCGCCACCGACACCTTGATCTTGTCGCCGAACTCGGAGACGAACTCGCCCTCGGCGCCCAGGTGGTACTTGACGTCACCCGAGCCCTGCACGGTCCGCGGGTCGATGTTGCCGTCGAACTCGCGGAAGATCTGCCCGTACGACTTGCCGACGATGTTGGCGAGCACGTTCAGCCGGCCGCGGTGCGCCATCCCGATGGTGACCTCGTCGAGGCCGGCGCCGGCCGCCTCCTCGCACAACTCGTCGAGCAGCGGGATGGTGGTCTCGCCACCCTCGAGCGAGAACCGCTTCTGGCCGACGTACTTGGTCTGCAGGAAGGTCTCGAACGCCTCGGCCTCGTTCAGCTTGGCCAGGATCCGCAACTGCTCCTCGCGCGGCGGCTTGGTGTGCGGCCGCTCGACCCGCTCCTGGATCCACTTGCGCTGCCCGGGGTCCTGGATGTGCATGTACTCGATACCGGTGGTCCGGCAGTACGAGTCGCGCAGGATGCCGAGGATGTCGCGCAGCTTCAGGAACCGGCGGTCGGTCTGCGCGCCGAAGGAGCCGGTGGCGAACTCGCGGTCCAGGTCCCACAGGGTCAGCCCGTGGGTGGCGACGTCCAGGTCGGGGTGGCTGCGCTGCTTGTACTCCAGCGGGTCCGTGTCGGCCATGATGTGGCCGCGCACCCGGTAGGCGTGGATCATCTCGAGGATGCGCGCCTGCTTGCTGATGTCCTCCTCGTGGCTGTGCGGGAGGTCGGAGGCCCAGCGGATCGGCTCGTAGGGGATCCGCAGCGAGTGGAAGATCTCGTCGTAGAAGCCCTCGTCACCGAGCAGCAGCCGGTGCAGCCGGCGCAGGAACTCACCCGACTGGGCGCCCTGGATGATCCGGTGGTCGTACGTCGAGGTCAGCGTCATCACCTTGCTGACCGCGAGCTTGGCCATCGTTTCCTCGGCCGCGCCCTGGTACTCCGTCGGGTAGTCCATCGCGCCGACGCCGATGATGCAGCCCTGGCCGCTCATCAGCCGCGGCACCGAGTGCTGGGTGCCGATCGTGCCGGGGTTGGTCAGGCTGATGGTGGTGCCCTGGAAGTCGGGCAGCGCGAGCTTGTTGTCGCGGGCCCGCCGGACGACGTCCTCGTAGGCCATCCAGAACTGGGCGAACGTCATCGACTCGGTCGCCTTGATCGACGGGACCAGCAGCTGCCGGGTGCCGTCGGGCTTCGACATGTCGATCGCCAGGCCGAGGTTGATGTGCTCGGGCTGGACCAGGGTCGGCTTGCCCTCGGTCTCGTCGTACGACGCGTTCATCTCGGGCAGCGTCTTGAGCGCTTTCACCAGGGCCCAGCCGACCAGGTGGGTGAAGGAGATCTTGCCGCCGCGCGCACGGCGCAGGTGGTTGTTGATGACGATCCGGTTGTCGATCAGCAGCTTGACCGGCACCTGCCGCACGCTGGTCGCGGTCGGGACCGTGAGGCTGAGCTCCATGTTCTGCGCGGTCCGCGCGGGTGCGCCGCGCAGGATCCTCCGCTCCGCGTCCGCAGTGGTCGCGGGCGCGGGCTTGGGCTGCGCGCTGGTCGGCTGGTTCACCGTGCCTCCGGTCGGGGCGCCGCCTCCGGCGGGCGCTGCCTTCTGTGTGGATGCTGCCTTTTGTGAGGATGAAGGTGTCTGGGGCTGTTGCGCCTGCTGAACCGCGGCAGGCTGCCGGCCGGCTGCAGGCTGAGCGGGAGTCACTGCCGCAACCGGATCCGGTGCGGCGAGCGAAGGAGCCGCGGCCGCGGCCTGGGCGGCCGCGGCCTGGGCGGCCGGGTGGCTGGAGGCGGGGGCGGCGGGCGCAGTACCGCGGCTCGGAGCCTCTGGGGTCTTGTTGTCTGACACCGCGTCGGGTCGGGGAGCGTCGGCCGGGCTGGACGTCACCGGCTTCGCATCACCCGGACTGTTCCCCTTGAAGCTGGCTGACTCGAAGTAGGCACTCCAGGCCGGGTCCACCGACTTAGGGTCCTCGAGGTAGCTCTCGTACATCTCGTCGACCAGCCATTCGTTCGCACCGAAGGCTGCAAGGGGGTCAGGTTCTGATGGCTCGGTGGCCACTTGGCAGTTCGCCTCTTCCGATCGGGATACCACGGTTATGACTACAGAAGTTATGGGGGACTTCCCGAGCCAAGGTTAATAGCTGCCGCAACAGTTCCGCAGCCCGGGATCACCGGACCAGTCGATCGAGTGGTTGGCGCCCGCGCAGTTGATCGATCGAGGGCTGGAACACTGCCGTGGCAGGTGTTCCAGCGATCGGCCGGACGGACGGCGCCGCCGGGAACTGGACTGACGCCGGGGGAACTGCCGTACGCGTTGCAGGGGTGGGTTTCCAGCGGGGATTCCGGTCTACCGATGACAGGTCCGTGCGCTCGGTTGGCCACTGTATGCAGCGGGATCCTCGCGGGCCGTGATGGGTACTGCCGGAGGCGAATGTGGTCAAGGTCACGCAGCGGATCAGTCCAGTTCTCACCGATTGGCCAGGCGGCGGACCAATTTGAGCCCGGACCAGGTGGCATCGATCGCACAGACCTTCACATCCACTACCCCGAGCGGCAGAGCCAGCTCGCGGACGCCGTTCTCGTCCAGATCGGTCGGTACGCCGGACGCCCGCTTCGGCCACGCGACCCAGATCATCCCGGCGGGGGTGGTTTTCGCCAGTAGTACCGGCAGTCTGGCGGCCAGCCGGGCGCGATCGGGGCAGAAGACGAGGAGTACGCCGTACTGCGCCCGCCCCGGCCGGGTGAGCGTTCTGGCGCCGTCGGGCAACCCCTCGATCGCGAACCCGGGCGGGGCATGGTCGAGCACCACGGTGTGCTCGGGCCTGATCCCGAGCTTCGCGGCAAGCGGCTTCGCGGAGTACCCCTCGGCCATGGCGCCGATCATCCGCCGCGGACGCCGCCGTGCCAACCACCGGATGTGGGCGCCGCGGACCGTACCGGGCGGCATACTGACCAGATGGCGTTGACGGATGAGGCGATCGTCAAGATCAAGGACATGATCACCTCGGGGGAGTTGGGGCCGGGCGACCGGTTGCCCAAGGAGGCGGACCTCGCCGCCCGGTTGGGGTTGTCGCGGAACTCGCTGCGCGAGGCCGTGAAAGCGCTCACCCTGGTCAACGTGCTCGACGTGCGGCACGGCGACGGCACGTATGTGACCTCGCTCGACTCGGCGCACCTGCTCGACGCGCTCAGCTTCATGGTCGACCTGCACCAGGACGATTCGGTGCTGCAGTTCTTCGAGGTACGCCGGTTGCTGGAGCCCGGCGTCGCCGCGCTGGCCGCGGTCCGGATCAGCCGCGAGCAACTGGCTGACTTGAGGTTGCTGACCAGCGACCTGACCGCCGACGCCGCCGTCGACGACCTCGTCGCGAACGACCTCCGGTTCCACCGGGGCATCGCCGAGGCCAGCGGCAACGCGGTCGTCTGCTCGTTGCTCGACGGCATCTCCGGCGCCACCCAGCGAGCCCGGATCTGGCGCGGCGTCACCCAGGCGGGCGCCGTCGAACGCACCCTGGCCGAGCACGCCGCGATCCTCGACGCCATCGAAGCCGGCGACACCGAGGCGGCCCGGGCCTGGATGACCGCCCACATCGCCGGCGTCGAAACCTGGCTCCGCAAGGCCCGGTGAGTCCCGCCGAAAAACGGCGGGGCGGGCGGGGCGGGTGGGGGCTGGTGCTTTGTGCGACGGGGGGAAATTGGGTTGAAGCGCCGGGGGCTGGCTTCTACGCTGGGTGGTGTCACATTGCCGGCGTCAGGGGCTTGGGTTGTCGAACTGAGATCTCTCTTCAGTAGCGGTTGATCGCCACCAGTCGGTGGGCGGTCTCGTTCGAGGTCTCGGAGTAACCCCTGATGTCTTTCTCTTTGACGTGTAACGACCTCTTTTTCGCCTGGCCGGACGGCGACGTGCAGTTCGACGGGCTGACCTTCGTGGCGGGACCCGTGCGGTCCGGGCTGGTCGGGCGCAACGGCGCCGGCAAGTCCACCCTGCTGCGGCTGATCGCCGGACACCTCACTCCGCAACGCGGGGCGATCCGGGTCAGCGGCGAGCTCGGCTACCTGCCGCAGGACCTCACTCTCGACACCACCCTGCGCGTCGACCAGGCGCTCGGCATCGCCGGGATCCGCACCGCGATCACCGCGATCGAGGCCGGCGACGCGTCCGAGGCGAACTTCGCGATCATCGGCGACGGCTGGGACGTGGAGGAGCGGGCCGAGGCGATGCTCGGCAAGCTCGGCCTCGGCGCGATCACCCTCGACCGCAGCGTCGGCGAACTGTCCGGCGGCGAGACGATCCTGCTCGGCCTGGCCGCCGAACTGCTCAAGCGCCCCGACGTCCTGCTGCTCGACGAACCGACCAACAACCTCGACCTGCACGCCCGCAAGCACCTGTACGACGCGGTCGACGCGTTCCGGGGCGCGCTGGTGATCGTCAGCCACGATCGCGAGCTGCTCGACCGGGTCGACCAGATCGGCGATCTGCGCAAGGGGGAGGTGACCTGGTACGGCGGCAACCTGACGGCGTACGAGGAAGCCGTCGCGCTCGAGCAGGAAGCGGCCGAGCGGATGCTCCGGTCGGCCGAATCCGATCTGAAGAAGCAGAAACGCGAGCTGATCGAGGCGCGGATGAAGATGGACCGCCGGCGGGCGGCCGGGCAGCGCGCGTTCGAGCAGGGCGGCATCCCGAAGATCGTCGCCGGCAACCTGAAACGCAACGCGCAGGTGTCGGCGGGCAAGCACCTCGGCATGCACAGCGATCGCCTCGACGCGGCGCAGGACGCGCTCGCCGACGCGGAGGAGAAGGTCCACGACGACGACAAGATCCGCGTCGACCTGCCGAAGACCACGGTTCCTGCCGGGCGGATCGTGCTTCGCCTGGAGGACTACGCACTACGGACCGGACTGCACGCCGACCTCGAGATCCGGGGACCTGAACGGATAGCTCTGACCGGCCCGAACGGTGCAGGCAAAAGCACCCTGCTCCATGCGCTCACCGCGGACGAGCTGCCCCTGGTGCCGTGGCGACTGCTCCCGCAACGACTCGACCTGCTCCAGGATTCCTTGTCCGTGGTGGAAAACCTGGCCCTCCTGGCCCCCACCGTGGAAAACCAGGACCGCCGCTCCCGCCTGGCCCGCTTCCTCTTCCGGGGCCGGGCCGCCGACCAACCCGTCAGCACCTTGTCGGGCGGCGAACGCTTCCGGGCCACCCTGGCCGCGTTGCTCCTGGCCGAACCCCCACCCCAGCTACTGATGCTCGACGAACCCACCAACAACCTCGACCTCGCCAGCGTCGCCCAACTCCAAGACGCCCTGGCCTCCTACAACGGCGCGCTGCTGATCGCCAGCCACGACCTCCCGTTCCTCCGAGAGATCGGCATCACCCGCTGGCTCCACCTCGACCACAACGAACTAACCGAGATCGAACCGCTCTAACGGCTCAGCGGGGGAGTTCGGCGGCGAGCGTCGTCTGCTCGGCGCTGAACTCCTCGAAGCGGTCGACTTCCACGAATCCAAGCCGCTTCAGCAGCCGTAGCGAGGCTTGTTCGCCGACTGGGTCACGGCGACAACCTTCTCGTCCGGTACTACGCCCGCCACCCACCGCAGTACGGCGGTCACCGCCTCGTGGGCCGGCATCGGCGGCACCTTCGACGACGTCGCCAAACTGACCGTCTACGTCGTCGACTACACCCCCGACAAACTGGCCCTCTTCGGCGAAGGCGCAGCCCGAGCGGCCGCCAAGCTCGGCGTCACCCCCGTACCTCCAGGCACACTCATCGGCGTCGCCGCCCTCGACGTTCCCGCCCGCCTGGTCGAGATCGAGGCGACCGCGGTCCTGGACTGACTAGCCGCTGAATCTAGGCGAGGGGGGCGGACCGCCGTCACACATCAAGGTGTCGCGGGCCGGGGCTGCTGAGCGTGGCGGGGCGCCACGCCACGCGGCGACTCAGGTTTGGTGTGTGGTGGCGGTCCGGGCCGCGCCGGGCTAGGTGGGAGTGGGTGCGTCTGCTCGGAGCAGGCCGGCGGACTTGAGGTCCGCCCAAACCCCAGCCGGTACTTCGGTGCGCGCCAGTGCTGCGTTGGCGTGGACCTCTGACGCGTTGCGGCAGCCGACTGCGATGCCGGCGACCGCAGGGTGCGCCAACGGGAACTTGAGGGCAACCGCGGGGAGCGTCACGCCGTGGGCGTCGCAGACGTCGGCGAGCTTGTTGGCCTTTTCGACCAGGGCGGCCGGGGCCGGTGCGTAGTTGAAGGTGGCGTCGGCCGCCGGTCGGGGCTGGGAGAGGAGACCCGAGTTGAAGACGCCTACGGCAACCACCTGGACGTCGTTCTCCAGGCAGGCGGGCAGGACATCGTCGAGGCCGTCGGGGTCGAGGAGGGTGTAGCGGCCGGCGAGCATGATGGCGTCGATGTCCACCTCGCGGACGAAGCGGGTGAGCATCGCGGCTTGGTTCATGCCGGAGCCGATCGCGCCGATCACGCCCTGGTCGCGAAGCTCGATCAAGGTCGGGAACGCCGTCGCCACGGCCTCTTCGTAGTGGTCGTCCGGGTCGTGGACGAAGACGACGTCGAGCCGGTCGACGGCGAGCCGCCGCAGCGAGTCCTCGATGCTCTGCAGGACGCCGTCACGGCTGAAGTCCCACCTCCGCCGGCGGTTCGAGACCACCGCGAAGCCTTCGCCATCGGGCTCGGGGGTGTCGGCCTCGTAGATGATCCGTCCGACCTTCGAGGACAGCACGTACTCCGACCGCGGCTTGCCCGCCAGGCCTGCGCCGAGACGTTCCTCGGCCAGACCGAGTCCGTAGTGCGGCGCCGTGTCGAAGTAGCGCCAGCCCTCATCCCAAGCGGCCTGGACAGTTGCGACTGCCTCCGCGTCGGCGACGGGGGAGAAGAGCCCGGCGAGTGGAGCGCCACCGAGGCCGATCCGGTTGTCCTCCGCGAACAGCTTCATGGCCTCGCCGCCGGGAGCCGGAGGTTTTGCATGCCGCCGTCGACGGCGAGCGCAGTACCGGTGGTTGAACCGGCCAATGGGCTGGCGAGGTAGGCGATCGCCGCGGCGACCTCGTCGGCCGAGACCAAGCGGCCCATCGGCTGCCGGGCTTCCAAGGAGGCGCGCTCGGCGGCCGGGTCGGTGGCGACGTCGAGGAGTCGGCCGACCCACGGCGTGTCCGCAGTACCGGGGTTGACGCAGTTGACGCGGATTCCTTCGCGCACGTGATCGGCTGCCATCGCCATGGTCAGCGCCAGTACTGCGCCCTTGCTCGCGCTGTACAACGCCCGGTTCGGGAGTCCCGCTGTCGCCGCGATGGAGCAAGTGTTGACGATCGCCGCGGCCGAGGAGCGCCGCAGGTAGGGCAGCGTGGCGCGGGTGACCCTGGCGATTCCGACCACGTTCACGTCGAAGACGCGGTGCCACTCCTCGTCGTCGTTGCCCGCGACCGTCCCCTGCGCGCCGATACCGGCGTTGTTCACCAGGATGTCGATGCCGCCGAGCTGCAGGGCCGCGGCCGACACCGCGTCACGGACTGAGCTGTCGTCGCTCACGTCGGCGGCGATCCCGGTCAGCGGCGCGGGGACGTCCGGCTTCAGGTCGAAGACGACCACCTGGGCGCCGCGGGCCGCGAGCAGCAAGGCCGCGGCCAGTCCGATCCCTGAGGCTCCTCCGGTCACCACGGCCTTCAGGCCGGCGAAATCCGTCACTTCTCGCTCTCCTTTGTGAGCTCAGCCTTTGTGAGCTCGGCCTTTGTCGGCCCAGCCTTCGTCGGCCCAGCCTTCGTCGGCCCAGCCTTCGTCGACTCAGCCTTGGTCAGCTCGGTCCAGATCTTGCCAGCCGGGTAGCGGTAGTCGAACAGCGTCTTCGCGTCCATCTCGGCGCTGAACCCCGGCCGGAGTGGAGCGACATAGTTTCCGTCTTTGATCACGACTGGTTCCAAGAAGTGTTCGTGCAGATGGTCGACGAACTCGATCACCCGGTTCTCGGTACTACCGCTGACCGCGACCAGGTCGAACATCGACAGGTGCTGGACCAGCTCGCACAGTCCTACCCCACCGGCGTGCGGGCACACCGGTACGCCGAACTTCGCCGCCAGCAGCAGGATCGCGATGTTCTCGTTCACGCCGGCGACCCGGGCCGAGTCGATCTGCACGAACGACAGCGACTCGGCCTGCAGGAGTTGTTTGAAGACCACCCGGTTCTGGACGTGCTCGCCGGTCGCGATCCGGACCGGCGCGACGGCGCGGGCGATGGTGGCGTGCCCGAGGATGTCGTCCGGGCTGGTCGGCTCCTCGACCCACCACACGTCGTACGGCTTCAGCGCCTCGATCCAGGTGATCGCGTCGCCGACGTCCCAGCGCTGGTTCGCATCGATCGCGATCCGGATGTCGGGGCCGACCGCCTCGCGCGCCAGGCGCATCCGGCGGATGTCGTCTCCCAGGTCCGCGCCGACCTTGAGTTTGATCTGGGTGAAGCCCTCGGCGACGGCCTCGTGGCACAGCCGGACCAGCTTGACATCGTCGTACCCGAGCCAGCCGGGCGTCGTCGTGTACGCCGGGTAGCCCTGCTCCCGCAGCAGCTCCTCGCGCTCGGCGCGACCCGGCTGGGCGGCGTGCAGGATCTCCAGCGCCTCGTCGCGGGTGAGCGCGTCGGTGAGGTAGCGGAAGTCGACCAGGTCGACGATCTGCTCCGGGGTCAGATCGGCGAGCAACTTCCACAGCGGTACGCCGGCGCGCTTGGCGGCCAGGTCCCAGACGGCGTTGACGACCGCGCCGATCGCCATGTGCATGACGCCCTTCTCCGGGCCGAGCCAGCGCAGCTGCGAGTCGTGAACCAAGGTCTTCCAGAAAGCACCGAGGTCGGCCAGCGTCGCGTCCACGTCGAGGCCGACGACGTGGTCGCGCAGCGCCTCGATCGCCGCGGTCTGGACGTCGTTGCCCCGGCCGATGGTGAAGGCGAACCCGTGTCCCTCGAGCCCGTCACCCGCGTCGGTCCGCAGGATCAGGTACGCCGCGGAGTAGTCCGGGTCGGCGTTCATCGCGTCGGAGCCGTCCAGGTCCAGCGACGTGGGGAAGCGGACGTCGTACGTCTCGACCTCGGTGAAGCGCGGCATGCAGAGACCCGTTTCTGGCGGCGAGCTGAGTTGATGCGTAGATCCTATAGGATATGTGGCTCGAAGTGCACGGCTTTCATGATTTAATTCATGGCTTGAAGTAAGTCGCGCCGAGAATCCCCTCCATCGGTACCGCCGCAGGTGCGGTGGATAGAGTCGGGGCGTGGCTGACGACGGAGTACTTGGTGACGGGGTACTTGACCGCGGGGTACCTGACCAGGGCGTGCTCGACCACGGGGTGCTTGACCACGGGACACTTGACGACGGCGTACTAGACGACGGCGTACTAGACGACGGCGTACTAGACGACGGGGTACTTGACCGCGGAGTACTGCGGTTGGGTGGGCGGAGCTTCGGGCCCGGGGAGTTCGCGGTGATGGCGATCGTGAACCGGACGCCCGACTCGTTCTTCGACGGCGGAGCCACCTATGCGACGCAGGCGGCGCTCGACGCGATCGACCGGGCCGTCGCGGATGGTGCCGACGTGGTCGATGTCGGCGGGGTCAAGGCTGGGTACGGCGAACACGTCAGTGAGAGCGAGGAGCTTCGCCGGACGGTCGACTTCGTGGCCGAGGTCCGCTCGCGGCATCAGGACTTAGTCATAAGTGTTGATACCTACCGCAGTGGCGTCGCCCGACGCGTCGGCGAGGCTGGCGCCAACCTCATCAACGACACCTGGTCGGGCTCGGACCCCGAGCTCGCCGGAGCCGCCGCCGAGGTCGGCGCAGGACTCGTCTGCAGCCACGTCGGCGGCCTCGCGCCGCGCACCGACCCGCACCGGATGGCGTACGAAGACGTGGTCGCCGACGTCATCCGTACGACGACCGCTCTGGCCGAACGAGCCGTCGCGGCCGGGGTGCGTCGGGACGCGATCGTGATCGACCCGACCCACGACTTCGGCAAGAACACCTGGCACTCGCTGGAGGTGACCCGCCGGGTCGACGAGCTGGCGGCGACCGGCTGGCCCGTCCTTGTTGCCATGTCCAACAAAGACTTCTTAGGTGAAAGCCTTGATCTACCGTCTGGAAAAAGGGGCCCGGCGACGATGGCCGCGGTCAGCGTCGCCGCCTGGTTGGGCGCGCGGGTGTTCCGGGTGCATGACGTGGCCGCGGTCCGCCAGGCGCTCGATCTGATCGCGATCCTGCAGCGGACGAAACAACCTGCCTACACCCGAAGGAGTCTGGTGTGATGCGTCGCTGGTCTGCCGATGGCAACGAGCTGACCGGCGAGGAGCTGATCGCCGCGTACGCCGTACCGGATCGGTCCGCGCGCCGGCTCCGGGCCAACTTCGTCACGAGTATCGACGGCGCGGTGACGCTCGACGGGCTGTCCGGCGGGTTGTCGAGCAAGGACGACCAGAACCTGCTCGGCCTGCTGCGGATGCTCGCGGACGTAGTACTGGTCGGCGCCGGGACGCTCAGAGCCGAGCAGTACAACGGATTGCGGCTGGGCAAGGATCGGCGGGTTTGGCGCGCGGAGCAGGGCTGGCCGGAGAACCCGGTGCTCGCCGTCGTCTCTGCACGTCTTGATCTAAGTCCTGGCAGTTCGGTGTTCACCGAGGCGCCGGTGCGGCCGATCGTCATCACCTGCGAGTCGGCGCCGGCCCAGCAACGGAAGGCGCTGGCTGAGGTGGCCGACGTCCTGGCGTGTGGTGATGACGAGGTCGATCTGACCAAGGCTGTCGCTGAGTTGGCCGAGCGTGGGCTCTCGCAGATCTTGTGCGAAGGCGGTCCGCATCTGCTCGGCTCGCTGACCTCGGCGGACCTCGTCGACGAGATGTGCTTGACGGTGTCGCCGGTCCTGGCCGGCCCAGGCGCGCGCCGGATCACCGACGGGATCGCGTCGACCCAGGTCCACCATCTCGACCCGCTGCACGTGCTCAACGGCTCCGACGGGTACCTCTTCCTGCGGTACGGAAGGAGCTGAGGTGCCGGTCATCGCCGCCGCGGTCTGCCCGCACCCGCCCCTGCTGATCCCCGAGCTGGCTTCGGGCGCCGCCTTCGAACTAGACCCACTCCGCGCCGCCTGCTTCACCGCGATCGACCAACTGGCTAACGCGGACGCCTTGGTGATCATCGGCTCGGGCCCGGTCACCGGCACCCGCTACGACGCTTCCGCAACGGGTACCTTCGGCCCATACGGCGCCCCTGAGGTAACCGTCGGCCCAGACTCAGACTCAAGCTCAGGCTCCGGTACGCCGGTACTGCCGCTCTCGCTAGCAGTCGGCACCTGGCTGGTCGAGCAAAGCAAAGCAGCCGGTATGCCCCGGACCTCAATCACAGTGGCCGCCTCGGAAACCCCAGCCGGCTGCCTCGCGCTCGGCCAAGAGCTTGCCCATAGCAACGATCGCCTGGCCCTCCTGGTGATGGGCGACGGCTCAGCCCGCCGCAGCGACCACGCCCCGGTCCACCTGCACCCCCGCGCCGAACTCTTCGACAGCACAGTCGCCGCCGCCCTGGAACTGGCCGACACAGAAACCCTCGCCGCCCTGGACCCCGACCTCGCCACCCAACTCCACGCCGCCGGCCGAGCCCCCTGGCAAGTCCTCGCCGGCGCCGCCCCCGACCTCCAAGGCCAACTCGCCTACCACGCAGCCCCCTACGGAGTCGGCTACTTCGTCGCGAGCTGGGGACTTTAAGGGGGCTCCAATGCCGCCAAGGTTTCTGGATGGCGGTCGACTACAAGGTTACGCGGCAGGACAGCTCAGATGCCTTCGTCGTCGGCGCGCACCTCTGGCGCGTTCAGGTCAACGGCCGTAAGGACCGGACCCTCAATACCCTCGAACTGCAACACCTGGCCGGATCCTCCGCCCGAGTGCGGCTACCTCAGCCGCCGACCACCTTCTACGGATTATCCGCTGAGCTGCCGATCGACCCTTACCCCCGAGGCAAGGCCTACCTCGCCTCGATCTGACCGACGGTCACGGTTTCGAACGATCAACGCCAGACCCTAGGCAGATTCAGCACAGAGCGTTACGGTGGCACCCATCCCGAGGGGGGCTCGGGGATGAGGGGGAACCATGTCTCAGCAGTTTCCGGAGTCACAGAATCCGGACCAGCAGCCTTACGTCCAGCCGCAGGACGTCCAGCTGCCGCAGCAACCGCCGATGCCGCAGGCACCGACGCTTCCGGCACCCGGCAATCCGCAGTACGGGATCTACCCGGCGCAACAGCAACCGGCCTATCCACAGCCGTACGGCATCGGCTATCCGCAGCAGGTGGCACCCAAGAACCCGGGACTGGCGCTCGTAGCGTCCTTCTTCATCCCCGGCCTGGGCACCCTGATCAACGGCAATGTCGGCCTGGGCATCGCGATCTTCGCCGCGTACTGCGTCGCCTGGATCCTCTGCCTGGTTGTCATCGGCTTTGTCCTACTCCCCGCCGTCTGGGTCTGGGGAATGATCGACGCCTACCAGGGCGCCAAGAAATGGAACACCACCCACGGCATCGTCAGCTAGCAACTGACCCGCACCACTGCAACACCCACCACATCCCGAGGGGGGCTTCGGGGATCGGGGAACAGTCATGTCTCAGCAGTATCCGCAAGAGCCACAGCCGCCTCAGCAACCGTCGCAGTACCAGCAGCAACCACCGCAGTACCAGCAACCATCGCAGTACCAGCAACCGACGCCGTACGGGCAGCAGGTCGCACCGGTGCCGCCACCGAATCCGCACAAGACGCGCAACCTGGTTGCCGCCGGCTCGGTCGGAGCGATCATTCTCGTCGGCCTGATCGGCGGAGCCTTCAGTGACCAAGGCGGCGATCAGAATGCCGTGAAGGAGTCGAAGCCCGCCGTCGCCACGAGTGCACCGCCCAAAGACGACAGTTCGGCTCCTGCTCCGGTCGCCACCACAAAGGCACCGACGGCACCGGTGGCGTCGGCCCAGCCGGCCCCGGTGAAGACGACCCCGGTCAAGACGACTCCGGTGCCGCCCAAGCCGAAACCCAAGCCGGTCGTCTACCAGAAGCTGACGTCGCGGGAGTGGGCGAAGCTCGTCAAGAGCCCTGACGATCACGCGGGGGAGACGATCCTCGTCTACGGGGTCGTGACTCAGTTCGACGCGGCGACCGGTGCGGACGGATTCCTGGCGGACTCCGACTGGAGACGGCACAGCGAGTCCTACGAGTACGCCGAGAACACCGTCTTCCAGCAGGAGGCCGGAGCCGGAAACCTCGACGACGTGGTGGAGGGTGACTTCTTCACCGCGAAGATCAAAGTGCTGGGTTCGTACAGCTACGAGACCCAGATCGGCGGCAATACCACCGTGCCGAGCTTCGAGATCGTGTCGGTGTCAGTCACCGGTCACGAAGACTAGTTCGCAACGCTGACCACCGCCCACGGCATCGAATTCGCGAGCGCGCAACGGTTGGATCGGCGGGGTTGGAACTGTCGCTGGCCTTCTTCAGCTCAGGAAGGTGGTGATGTCCCGGTTGAAGTCCCGGCTGCGGGTTCAAGGTCAAGGCGTAGCAATCGGTACTTCCGGCCAGCGGGTCGCCGTGGCTGCTAGGTCAGGGTGGCCCGCTTCGGTCAGTTGGGTGGTCAGCTCGACGCGGGCGGCTCGTACTGCGTCGGCGGCTTGTTCGGCGGTGGGGTAGGGGCCTGACCAGTTGGAGACCGCGTCGCCGGCGTACCAGGCGTCTTGGGAAGGCCGGACGTGCGCGGCCGCGAGGCGGTCGGCGGGGAGTGCGTCGCCGCGCTCGGTTGCGAGCTGGATGACGGCGTCGACGGCGACCACCTCTGCCGAGAGGTCTGTCAGCGGGCGGAGGTGGATCGCGTCGGTGCGGACGAACTCGTAGCCTTCAGGGGCCTGCTGTGCGATCCAGTCGAAGGCTTCTCCGGCCAGAGCGGTCAGCTGCCGGGCGATGTCTTCGTCCGGGATGGTCTCCACGCCGCAGAGGCGCGGGTCGGTCGGGCGCAGCTCGCCCTGGCAGCGGCGCATCAGCATCTCCTCGGCAGTCGACTGCTGCCGCCCGAGGATCCGGGAGAGCCCGACGATGTCGAAGTTCAGCTCGTCGGGCGTGCGCTTGAGCCCCGGCTCGAACGGCTCGCCCTCGACCGTCCCGCGAGTGGTCCACGGCCCGACATGCCAACGCTCCAATGCCATGCCCCGACCCTACCCACGCGACAGTGGTGGAGGTCGGGGGAGCCCCAGTGGTAGTACCGGACCGTAGGCTGGCTATATGACTTACACCGCGAGACGCCTCGCGGACATGCTGGATGGGGAGGTGTCCTGGCTGTCCGTCCGTACTGCGTCGGCGGTACCCAGCCCAGACTGGATCTCCTGCGCCGAGTTGCTAAAGGACCAGCAGGCAGGCGGCGACCCGACGTACGGGTGGCGGAAGGCGCTACTGGACGACTACGGCCGCGAGTACGCGATCGAGCCGCCGCTGCAGGTAGCGGCCATGTTCGTGCTGATGTGGTACGTCTCCGTGCCGTCGATAGTCGCCGGACTCTCCACTGCGCTGACGGGGCTGTCACCCGACGTGTCACCCGAGTCCCTGGCCTTCCGCAAGCACCCCACGGCGCACTACCCGATGGAGGTCGCCCTGCTGTCGGAGCGACTGGTCCCCGTGGGTGAGGCAGCGCAGCAGGTCAACGAGCACACCCGGGCCTTCACGGACAGCTACAGCCCCGGCGTGAAGCTCAGCTCTCGCCAGAAGCGCGGTGCTGTCGACGATGAGCTCCGTGCGGCCTTCCGTCTCCCAGAGGAAGCACTGCAGGCTGCCGCAGCCGCCAGCGTCTTCCAGATAGACCTGGACCAGGAGATCCGTACCTCCTGCTGCTTCTTCTACGCGCTGCCCAACGTCAATCCCTGCGGCGGCTGCCCCCGCGTCAGAGTCTGAACACGTCAGGCACGGACCCCGAGCCGGTCACCAGCTCGGTCAGATAGCGCGCGACCAGCGGCACGAACTTGAATCCCTCCCCATGGAACCCGGCAGCCACGCTGATCGGCCCGCGCCGGTCGATGACGAAGTCCCCACGCTCGGTGTTGTCGTAGAGGCAGCTGATCGCCTCCGACCGCGTGACATCGAGCCCCGGGAACCACTCCCGGACGTACGCGATCAACGCGGCATCTCGCCCAGGCTCCACCTGGAAGTCCCGCTGGTCGAGCGAGATCACCGGCCCGGTCGCGTGCAGTCCGACCTTCACCCCGTGTCCCTCCTCGAACAGCCCGTACGCCGGTGTCGCCGCTCGCCGGTCCACGAAGATCGGCCACTCGGCTGCGGGATCCAGGGGAGCGAAGAACCGCGGCTGCTCCTGTGACGCCGAGATCGCCGGCACCTCCAACGCACCGGCCAGTACCTGCCCAGTCCACGGCCCAGCCGTCACCACCACCTGACCGGCCCGTACTACGCCCGCCGCCGTCTCCACCTCAACACCGTCGCCGACAACCCGTACTGCCGTCGCCGCACACTGCGCGCGGAACTCAACCCCCAGCGCGCGAGCCGACTCGCGGATTGCAGTCAACGCCTGCTCGGCCAACGCACGCCCCGACCCCGGCTGGTACAGGACTGCCCCGTCGAACCGCATCCCCGGCCAGCGCTCAGTGGCAGCCTCCGGCGTCAGTAGGTCGTACTGGACCCCATGCCGCTCGAGCAGCGCAGCAGACTCCCGCACCTGCTGCTCCCCGATCCCGTGATCGACCCCACCGACCAGGTCGAGCATCTGCACGCCGGTCTCGCTCTCCAGCTCGTGCCAGAGCTCGCGCGACCGTGCAGCCCGCAGTAGCTCCGCTTCGTCGTTGATAGCCAGCCGGAACAACCTGGTGCCGCCGTGCGACCCACCGCGATCGTGCCCGAGTTCGTACTGCTCCAGCACCAGCACCTCACGGCCCGCAGCCGCCAGGGCACGAGCTGCTGCCGACCCCATCGCGCCGGCGCCGATCACGACCACGTCGTAGGTCTGCATGCGTCCTTCCTACCCGTCCGCATACCGCCCACCGCGACCGGGGTTTCGCTCAAAGCGGAACGGAAGCCCGCAGCCGGTACCGCCGGACCGGCCAGGCCGACCGAAGCGCTACAAAGCGGGCCGCGGGTGCGCGCGCAATATTGTCGGTGGCCGCAGGCACGATGTCGATCATGAACTCGACACAGTGTTGGACGGCTCCCATCCCCGCCGTCACGTCATCGAGGGGTAACCCACAATCGGTTGTCCGCGCCCAGGGCCGCGGTTAGGTTCGCTGACGTGACCGCGTCCGGCGAGTTCCCGGCGACGACCCCGATCGGCTCCCGCGTGGAGGCAGAGGGTTACGTCGCGATGGTGTGTTTCAAGCACGGTCCTCCGCTGCTGCACGGCGTCGAGCTGGAGTGGACGGTGCATCACGCGGGTGATCCGCGCCGCCCGATCGATGCCGCACAACTCAGCCGGACCCTGGGCGTGCACGCGCCCCCGACCCTGGTCGCGGGCAGCCCGCAGCTGCCACTCGGCCGGGGTTCTCTGGTCACCGTCGAGCCGGGTGGCCAGGTGGAGATCTCTGGCCAGGCCTCGGCCTCGATGCCCAGGCTGATCGAGGACACCACGGCCGACGCCGCCGAGCTCACCCAGCTACTCGCCGCCGGAGGCCTCGAGCCCGGGCGGTACGGCCTCGACGCCTTCCGCCCACCCCGCCGAATCCTGACCGTCCCCCGGTACGCCGCAATGGAGCGCGCCTTCGCGCAGCTCGGCCCGCACGGCCCCCGGATGATGTGCAGCACGGCCGGCCTGCAGGTCTGCCTCGACGCAGGCGAAGCAGGCCAGACCGCCCTGCGCTGGCGAGCCCTGCACGACCTCGGCCCCGCCCTGGTCGCCCTCTTCGCCAACTCACGCCGCCGCGAAGGCAACGACACCGGCTGGGCCTCCGCCCGGACCGAGGCCACCTTCGGCACCTGCCCACCCTTCACCGAGCCACCCGTACTCGACGGCGACCCAGCAGAAGCCTGGGCCCGTACGGCGATGGAAGCGCCCGTGCTCTGCCTCCGCCGGGGAGACAACTGGGACGCACCCCCAGGGCTCACCTTCGGCGCCTGGGCCGACGGAGCACTGGACGGCGACAGGCCGACGTACGAGGACCTGGAGTATCACCTGTCGACGCTGTTCCCGCCGGTACGGCCGCGGGGCTACCTGGAGGTGCGGTATCTCGATGCGCAGGAGGGCGACGGCTGGATCGCGCCGACCCTGCTGCTGTCCGCACTGATGTCCGACCCAGCCGTCACTGACCAAGCACTGGCCGCCGCCGCGCCGGCCGCCGGTCGCTGGCTCGCTGCCGCAAGAGACGGTCTGGACGACAAACCCGTCCTCCAGGCCGCCCGCAACCTGGTCGAGCTGGCCACCACCAACTTCAGCCGTCTCGGAGTGGATCAGGACCTGATCACCGAGACCGGCGACCGACTGCACTGCATCGTCGACGACACCCAGAGAAGGCGAGCATCATGAACCACCAGTTGTCAGATCTGACCGCCGAGGGGCTGCGCTCCTTCGTCGCCGAGCAGCTCGAGCGCTCGCGCGGCCGGACCGTTCAACTGACCGACGCGGTCGACACCGACGACCTGGTCCGGCAGCACTCCAAGCTGATGTCCCCGCTGGTCTGGGACTACGCGCACATCGGCAACCAGGAAGAGCTCTGGCTGGTCCGCGACGTCGGCGGCCGCGAGCCGGTCCGGCAGGACGTCGACGAGCTGTACGACGCGTTCATGCACGCCCGCGCCGATCGCCCGTCGCTGCCGCTGCTCAGCCCGGCCGAGACCCGGCAGTACGTGGTGGAGGTCCGCGACAAGGTGCTCGACGTGCTCGACCACGTGAAGTTCGGCGGCGATCGCGAGCTCATCGACAACGGCTTCGCCTTCGGCATGATCGTGCAGCACGAGCAGCAACACGACGAGACGATGCTCGCCACACACCAGCTCCGCGCTGGTTCTCCGGTGCTCGACGCGCCCGCGCCGCCGCCCGGCCGACGGCTGGCGAAGCCCGAGGTGCTGGTGCCCGGTGGCGTCTTCGAGATGGGTACTTCGATCGAGCCGTGGGCGCTCGACAACGAGCGGCCCGCCCACTCGGTGCACGTCGCGCCATACGTGATCGACACGCTGCCGGTGAGCAACGGCGACTACCTGAGGTTCGTCACCGGCGGTGGGTATCAGGATCCGCAGTGGTGGTCCGACGCCGGCTGGGCGCAGGTGCAGAAGGCCTCGCTGGTCGCGCCGCGATTCTGGGAGATCGAGGACGGCAACTGGCTGCGGACGCGGTTCGGGCACCGCGAGTTGTTGCCGCTCGACGAGCCGGTGATGCACGTCTGTTTCTACGAGGCCGAGGCCTATGCCAAGTGGGCGGGCAAGCGGCTGCCGACCGAGGAGGAGTGGGAGTTCGCGGCGCGCTTCGACCCGGCGACCGGGCGGACGCGGCGCTTCCCGTGGGGTGACGAGAGTCCGGGCCCGCAGCATGCGAACCTCGGCCAGCGCCACCTGCGACCCGCGCCGGTCGGGGCGTATCCGGCAGGCGCCTCGCCGCTCGGCGTCGAGCAGCTGATCGGCGACGTCTGGGAGTGGACGAGCAGCGACTTCAAGCCGTACCCAGGGTTCCGCGCGTTCCCGTACGACGAGTACTCGCTGGTCTTCTTCGGCAACGACTACAAGATGCTGCGCGGTGGCTCGTTCGGCACCGACGAGATCGTCGCGCGCGGGACGTTCCGCAACTGGGACTACCCGATCCGGCGCCAGGTCTTCGCCGGTTTCCGCTGTGCTCGCGATCCCCGTCCGGAGGAGTTGGGCTGATGTGCCGGCACCTGGCCTACCTGGGGCCGCCGGTCTCGCTCGCTTCACTCGTCCTCGATCCGCCGCATTCGCTGTACCGGCAGAGCTGGGCTCCGGCGGACATGCGCGGCGGCGGCTCGGTCAACGCGGACGGCTTCGGCCTCGGCTGGTACGCCGATAGCGACCGCGCTGAGCCCGGCGACCGCGCTGCGCCCGGTCGTCCCGTGCGGTATCGGCGGAGTGTGCCGATCTGGGCCGACGAGTCGTTGCCAGGGCTGGCGGCATCCATCCAGGCCGGCGCGGTGCTCGCCGCAGTACGGAATGGGACTGTCGGTTCACCGCTGACGGAGACTGCGGTGGCGCCGTTCACCAGAGATCAATGGTTGTTCAGTCACAACGGGTTGATCAGCGGCTGGCCCGGCTCGGTGAGCAAACTCGCCGAGTCGCTACCCGTCACCGAACTGCTCACCCTCGATGCACCGATGGACTCCGCATTGCTGTGGGCCCTCATCCGGGACCGCCTGTACTCCGGTGCGCCTGCGGTCGAGGCCGTCGCGTCGGTCGTCCGCGCCATCGCTGCAGCGGCTCCCGATTCCAGGCTCAACATCTTGCTCACGGATGGCGAGCAAATCGTCGCGACCACCTGGACTCACTCGCTCTGGTTCCGCCGAACCACCGACTCCGTGACCGTCAGCTCCGAGCCGTGGACCACCGAAGGCTGGGAAGAGGTCGCTGACCATTCCTTGCTGTTAGCAACGAAAAGCACGCTGGCCGTCACCCCCATGCTGGAAGGACGATAGTGACTTCGATCGACATCCACCTGACCCCGGACTACGCCGCCCGTGCCCTGCGGGAGGATGCCCGGGACGGCCTGACGGCCGAGTCGAAGTGGCTCGCGCCGAAATGGTTCTATGACGCCCGCGGCAGCGAGCTGTTCGAGGAGATCACCCGGCTGCCGGAGTACTACCCGACCCGCGCGGAGCGGGAGATCCTCGACGCGCGATCCGGCGAGATCGCGAAGCTGACCGGCGCGCACACGCTGGTCGAGCTCGGCTCGGGCTCCTCCGAGAAGACCCGGTTGCTGCTCGACGGGTTGCGCGACCACGGCACGCTGACCACCTTCGTACCGCTGGACGTCTCGGAGTCGGCGCTGCGCGAGGCGGCGGCCGCTATCAATGCCGACTACCCGGCGCTCACCGTGCACGGGGTCGTCGGCGACTTCACCGAGCACCTCGACAAGCTTCCCGGCGAGGCTCCGCGGGTGGTCGCCTTCCTCGGCGGGACGATCGGCAACCTGCTCCCCGAGGAGCGGGCCGACTTCTACCAGTCCGTCCGCGAGGTGCTGGAGCCAGGCGAATGGCTACTGCTCGGCACGGATCTGGTGAAGGACCCGGCCACTCTTGTCGCGGCGTACGACGACAGCGCGGGCGTGACGGCCGAGTTCAACCGGAACGTCCTGCGGGTGCTGAACCGCCAGCTCGGCGCGGACTTCGACGTCGAGGGGTTCAGCCACCGCGCGATCTGGGATCCCGAGAACGAGTGGATCGAGATGCACCTGCGCGCAGACCGCGCGATGCGCGTCCTGATCCCGGAGATCGGCCTCGAGGTCGACTTCGCCGAGGGTGAGGAGCTCAGCACCGAGATCTCGGCCAAGTTCCACCGCCACGGCGTAGAAGCAGAACTGGACAAGGCCGGCTTCACCTCCGGCGCCTGGTGGACAGACTCCGAGGACCGCTTCGCCCTCTCGCTCTGGCAGGCAGTCTGATCCTGAGCGAACGAAGGGCCCGCCGGAGGAAGCTCCCTTTCCTCCGGCGGGCCCGACCTTTCAAGAACTGCAACTGCAAGACAGCAACTGTCAGCCCTGCGACTTGATCAGCTCGTTGATCTTGCCGACGTAGGCCTGCAGATCGGAGACGGGCTTCTTGCCGGTGAGGATCGGCTGGTACATCGCCGTCGTGAGGTCACCGACCTGCGATGCCCACTGCGTCGTGAACCGCACGCCGACAGTCTTCTCGGCCGACAGATCCGCCTTGACCGTGTCGACGACGGTGTTTTGTCCCGCCTTGGTCAAAGCGCTGAAGTAACTCTCCTGCGCGGGCGTGTAGGCCGGCGGCGCAACGGGCGAGGCCGGCAGGACGGCGTCCCACACCTTCGTGTTGATGTACTCGAGCACCTTGTACGTCGCGTCCTCGTTCGCCGTGTACTGCGGGGTGCAGATCCCGACCGAGTCGTAGAGCGTCGCCGGCGTGCTGACCTGCGGGAACGGCGCGAACCCGTACTTGATCTTCGGCTTGTCGGTCTGGAACCCGGCAGCCAGCCACTGGCCGCCGAACATCATCGGCACCTTGCCGCCGGAGAACAGCGCCGGCACGTTCGACGCGTCGTACCCGGGCGGCGCCACCGCACCCGACTTGATCGCCGCCGCGAGCTTCTCCACGCCTTCGGTGAACTTGGCGTCGACCTCGGCCTTGGTCGGGTGGTTCACGTCGTCGGTGAACGGTGCGCCACCAGCTGACACCGAGTACATCGACATCGTGAACGGCGAGTCCAGCGAGGTGAGCTGATCCGCGACCAGCCCGTACTTCGCCCCGCCCTTGTTCGCGAGCCGGCCGGCGGCGGCGTACATCTCGTCCCAGCTCCAGCCGGCCTTCGGTTCCGGCAGGCCGGCTGCCTTGAAGGCATCCGCGTTGTACCAGACGCCGTAGGTGTTCATCAGCGACGGCAGACCACCCATCTGCCCGTCGCCCGTCTTCCAGTTCTTCATCGCCGAGCCGACGAACTTGTCCGCCTTGAAGTCGCCCTCGCCGCCGTCGATCCTCTTCGACCAGTCGACCAGCAGGCCCTGTGATGTGTACTGCTGCTCGGTGTCGTTCCCGCACCAGAACAGGTCGGGCAGCTTCTTCGCCTGGGTCAGCGACGCGAGCTTGTCGCCGTACCCGCCGCTCGGGGTGTCGACCAGTTGCACTTTGATGTTGTCGTCCTTGAACCCTTCGAGCGCCTTCTTGATGGCGGTGTTCGTCTCGGGCGTCTCCCACGTCATCACGGTCACGGTGACCGGGCCGCCGGACTCGCCGCCGGAGTCCGATCCGCCGCAGGCAGCCGTTGCCGTCAGCAACCCGGCGCAGGCCAGGGTGGTACCGATGATCCTTTTCACTGTTGTGCTCCTCAGGGGTGAGTCACTTCTGCGTCGTGCTGCCCAGCGAGCCGAGGCCCTGGATGAAGTAGCGCTGCGCGGCGAAGAAGAGGATCAGCGGCGGCAGCATGTAGAGCAGGTTGGTGGCCATGTAGTAGCTCCAGTTCGGCGTCTGCCCGGCGAACGGGGAGACGAACTGCGCCATCCCGACCGACAACGGCCATTTGCCGGCGGAGTACAGGTAGACCAGTGGGTTGAGGAAGTCGTTCCAGGACGCCTGGAAGGCGAGGATCGCCATCGTGATCCAGGCCGGCCGGGTCAGCGGCAGCATCACGCTGACGAAGATCCGCAGGTGCCCGGCGCCGTCGATCTTGGCCGCCTCGTCGATCGAGTACGGGATGGCCAGGAAGTACTGCCGGGCCAGGAAGATGAACAGCGGGTTGCCGCCGAAGAAGGCCGGCACGATCAGCGGCAGCCAGGTGTCGTACCAGCCGATGCTCTTGTACAGCTGGAACAACGGGATCAGCCCGACCACGCCGGGCAGCAGCATGCTGCCGACGAACAGGTAGAACCACAGCTTCCGGCCCGGGAACCGCAACCGGGCCAGCGCGTAGCCCGCCATCATCGCGGTCATCACGCCGCCGAGCACGCTCAGCACGGTGATGATGGTGGAGTTGAGCAGCAACCGCGGGAAGTGGATCGCCTGCGGGCCGTCGATGAAGTTGCGCCAGTTGAACTCGTGCGGCAGCAACCGCGGCGGCACCTCGAAGACGGCGTTGCGGCTCTTCAGGCCGATCGTGATCATCCACAACAGCGGGACGACCATCACCGCGCAGATGAACAACGCGGTCGCGTACCACGTGGTCGTACGCACCGGGCGTTTGCCCGTATTACGCCGTGGCCGGTCGACGGTGCGCGTCAGCGCGGGGGCGACGGTCTCGGCGGGGTCAGTCGGGAGTGTTGTCACTGAAGGTCCAGAGCGAGGAGAACTTCGCGGTCAGGGCGATCACGGCGATGATGACGACGAACAGCACCCAGACCTGCGCGGAGGCGTAGCCGAGCTGCGGAATCCTGCCCAGGTTGGAGAATCCGTTGTTGTAGATCGACAGCATCAACACGTTGGTGCTGAAGCCGGGGCCGCCGCCGGTCAGGATCTTGGGTTGGTTGAAGGTCTGAAGCGCGGCCGTGGTCTGCAGGATCACCTGGAGCAACATGATCGGGCTGATCATCGGCAGCGTGATCCGGAAGAACACCGCGTACGGCCCGGCGCCGTCGACGCGGGCGGCTTCGTAGAGCTCGGTCGGTACCGCCTGCAGCGCGGCGAGGAAGATGATCATCGTGCCGCCGACGCCCCACAGCATCACGATCACGATCGACGGCATCGACATCGCCGGACTCTGCAGCCAGGAACTGGTCGGCAGGTGCAGCTTGTCCAGGATCGTGTTCGCCAGCCCCACCTGGGGATTGAGGATGAACTTCCACAGCGTGATGGTGGCGACGGCGGGCAGTACCACCGGCAGATACGCCAGTGTCCGGACTATCCGCACGCCGGCGAAGCGCTGGTTGCAGAACACCGCGAGGGCGAGCCCGAGAGCCAGTGACAGCGGCACGTAGAGGACCACCAGGTACCCCGTTGCCCGCAGCGACGGCCAGAACGCCGGATCGACGGTGAACAGCCGGCGGAAGTTCGCCAGACCCACGAAGACCGGATCGGTCAGGCCGTTGTATTTCGTCAAGGCTAGATAAAAGGAACGGATCAACGGATAAACCACGAAGACGGTGAAGCCGATGATGGCCGGCGCGATGAACAGATAGGCGGCTCCGATATCCGATCCGGCGTTGCGGCTGAGGCCGCCGCCGGGTCGCCGGCCGGGCCGACCCGGTCCGTCACGATTCATCCTGCCTCCTGGATGGGAACGTTTCCAACGTCTACTGTGAGGTGACGATGCCGTGCCCTGAGAGGGAAGTCAACCCTGTGTCCGAAACGTTTCCAAGGCAGTCCGAGTCCGCTCGGCCGACGATGATCGACGTGGCCAAGCGGGCCGGCGTGGGGTTGGGCACGGTGTCGCGAGTGGTGAACGGCGGGGCCGGGGTGCGGGACGAGACCGCGAGCCGGGTCCGCGTCGCGATCGACGAGCTGGGCTTCCAGCGCAACGAGGTGGCCCGCGCGCTGCGGCCGGGCAAGAAGTCGTCGAGCCTCGCGCTGGTACTGGGTGACCTGACCAACCCGTTCTACGCGACGATCGCCAAGGCGTCGCTCGAGGTCGCCGGGCAGGACGGGTTCGCTGTCGTACTGGGCTCGGTCGACGAGGATCCGGAGGGGGAGCGGCGGGCGATCCAGGAGTTGGTCGGGCGCCAGGTCGCGGGGTTGATGATCGTGCCCGACCAGGGTGACCACTCGTTCCTGGCCAGCGCCGGCGTACCGGTGGTGTTCGTGGACCGGCCGGCGCACGGGATCGAGGCCGACATCGTGATGGTCGACAACGAGGGTGGTGGCAAGCTCGCCACGGATCACCTTCTGCGGCAGGGACATGAGCGGATCGCGATCCTGCTCGCGCCGTCGTACTACACGACCGGGCGGCGCCTGCGCGGGTACCGGCGATCCTGCCGGGCGGCCGGGGTCGAGGTCGACGAGAGCCTCGTCATCCAGCTGCCGGAGGGCACGGCCGAGGCCGCGGAGAAGGCGACCCGCGAGCTGATGCACCGCCCTGATCCGCCCACGGCGTTGTTTGCCTCCACCAACTTCCTCACCGAAGGCGTACTACGTGCGCTCCGCGAGGTCGACGCTGAGCCCGCAGTCGTGGGCTTCGACGATTTCCGGCTGGCCGACATGCTGCCGACCCCGGTCACGGTCGTTGCCTCCGACATCGCCGAGCTCGGCCGGATCGCCGCCCGTCTGCTCCTCGACCGCGCGTCGAAAACCGACACCCGGCCACCGCAGCGCATCGTCCTGCCGTGCCAGCTGATCCAGCGCGGCTCCGGCGAACGTTCTGCCACCGGCGATCAATAGGTCCGGCGTCACGGTTGCTCGATCGGCCGCCTCCCGAGCGACGCCTGAAACCGAAGGAGATACCCGTCCGGGTCGGTGACGAGGAACTGCTCGACGCCGGCCTCGCCGATGTCAGTCCGGTACCACTTCGTTTCCGGTGGCATGAACAGCGGCCAGCCCGCCTCGCGCAGCGATGAGCAGAGGGGCCCGATCGCCGGAACGGTGATCTGGAAGTTGATACCGCGCCCGAGCGGCCGGTCGAGGGGCCCGGTCAGCCAGTTCCGTCCGGCACCGATCTGCTCGAGCATCAGGTGCGCGCTGCCCTGGGCGATGTACGCGAACCCCTCCTCCGGCCGGTCGTACAGCAGCTCGAACTGGCACAACCGGCACCAGAAGTCGAGGCTGCCGGCAACCGATTCCACCAACAGTTCCGGAACGAGCGCAGGATTCACTCCTCCATGATCCCAGCGGTTCTGCCGGGAAGAGAAGTAGCGCGGTCCGCCCCACCGGCCGGCACGGATGGAGAAGCACCCAGGCGCTTGAGGGGCGGGCGCGCCTGGGTGCTTCGGCCGATCAGTCCCCGTGCCTAGGGCTGATCGGGGATCAGAAGTTGGGCCAGGCCCAGCCGAGGTAGCTGCTGAAGTACGGCAGCTTGGCGAGGCCGATCTTGCCGTTGACGCTGGTGGCCCAGAAGTAGCCGTCGCCGCGGGCGACGCCGACGTGGCCGTAGGGGGCGGCGAGATCCCAGAAGATCAGCGCTCCCTTGGGTGGGTTGAGGTCACCGCGGTGGGCGACACCGCGTGCCACCGCGTCGTTCCAGTCGGCCTTGGCCGAGGCCCAGATACCGGTCTTGCCATAGGAGTTCTCGGCCGCCATCTCGCAGTACCCCTGGAACGCGGTGGAGCCGTTGCGGGAGGAGTACCAGGCGATCGCCTTGTCGGCGCGCGGGTTGCTCGTGCACAGCGGGGCGACCAGGCCGCCGCTGCCGGTGTTGACGTAGGAGTCGGAGATGAAGCCCTTGCCGGGGACGTGGTCCCAGACCAGGCTGCGGCCGAACTTGCCGGTCACCGGCTCGCCGTAGAGCTGGCAGTCGATCTCGACCGCTCCGTTCGGCTGGGTGCCGACCGACCCGAAACTGGTGGCGTTGCCGGAACGGATCGTCACCCCGGATCCGGAGTCGGTCACGACGGTACCGGTGGCGGCGTGCGCGGGAAGGGTTGCGCCGCCGATCACGGCGACTCCGCCGAGCAGTGCGGTGGCGGTGATCCTGGAGACAGTACGGAGGAGGGCGGTCCGCATGAGGTGTTCCCTTCTGGAAGAAGTGCAACACTGGCAGGGAATCAAAACGTGATCGGGTTGTCGCAGTGGGCAACGGACCGCCCGGCCCGGGTGGCGCCGGGCGGTCACCGGACTCAGAAGTTCGGTTGCGCCCAGCCCAGGTAGCTGGAGAAGTACGGCAGCCGTGCCTTGCCGATCCGGCCGTTCACGCTGGTGGCCCAGAAGTTGCCGTCCCCGGTGGCCAGGCCGACGTGCCCGTACGGCGCGCCGATGTCCCAGAAGACGAGGGCGCCCTTCGGCGGGTTCAGGTCGCCGCGGTGTGCGGCGCCGCGGCGGACCGCGTCGTTCCAGTTGGCCTTGGCCGAGGCGTAGATCCCGGTCCGGCCATAGGAGTTCTCGACGGCCTTCTCGCAGTAACCCTGGTAGGCGGTCGAACCGTTGCGGGACGAGAACCACGCGATCGCGGTGTCGGCCCTGGCCTGTGGCGCGGTGGTGATGGTGCCGACCGGCGCGGGTGCGGCGGTGGCGGGCAGGCCGGTACCGACGAGAGCGGCACCGCCCAGCAGTGCGGTGATGGTGACGCGGGCGAGGAAAGATCTCATGATGGTTGCCTTTCGCTGCGGCGGGAGGGGCATATCGCTTGGCGAATTCGCTGTCACCCGCAGACAATCAGAGGGTGATCGGGTTGTCGCAGCAGGCAACCGGAAAATGAATAACCATCACTTGATAATATGCGTAGATTACTAACCGTGAGGGCGGGAGTGCCCCGTGCGACCAGCTCAGGCTCGCTTCGTGATCGGCTGCCGAATGCGGGAACTGCGGGAGGCATCAGGTGTGCCGTTGACCAAGGCGGCCACCCTGTCCGGCTGGGACAAGGGGCACCTGTCCCGGGTCGAGCGCGGCCACACCAAACCGAGTCGCGAGCTGATCGAGTGGTACGACGACTCCTTCGGCGCCGGTAGCGCGCTGGTGAACCAGTCGATGGAGCTCGACGCCGCCGTCCGGGCCGGCAAGGACATGTCGATGCGGGACGTGCGCCGCCGCGACTCGCTGCCGCACCCGACGCTGCTGGGCGGTTCGGTGCCGGCCGACCATCATCCGGAGGACCGCGCCGAGCTGGTGGGGGAGACCGTGCCGGACGGCACCCGGGTGTGCCGCGACGAGGAGTTCGAGAAGACCTGGCAGATCCGCAACAGCGGGGAGAGCAGCTGGCGCGACCGCTGGCTGACCAGACAAGGAGCAGCCGGTACGCCGGGGTGGCTGCGGTCGCCGTTGCGCGCCCGCCTGCCGGACGGCGTACCGGGTGAGGTCGTCACGGTCCGGATGAAGCTGCAGGCGCCGTCTCAGGCGGGAGCGTCCACGGCTTATTTCAAGGTGACCGACGAAGCCGGGCGGCTCTACTATCCGGGGCTGGAGTCCCCGCCGGTCTACTGCACGATCTTCACCGTTTACGAGTTGTAGGCGACTGTTTGCCCTTGACGTGGAGCGATGTTGGGCGAATGGGTGTCGCTGAGGGTCGGCGGCCGTTTACGTTGCGGGTTCCTGTCCGCCTGAACACAGGGAGAGCTCAGCGTGCCAAGCCCCCGCAAGATCGCCGCGGCCGTCGCCGTGGCACTGGTAGTCCCGTTGCTGACTGCCGCGACGACCGCCACTACGGCCTCCGCCGCCGGCCCGAAGGACCCGCCGGTGCCTTCCATCCCGCAGCGCTACCTCGACCAGCCGATCACCTGGTCGGTCTGCTCGTTCGACGCCGCGGTCAAGCGCCTCTACCCGCAGGCGCCGACCACGAACTGCGCCAAGGTCAACGTGCCGATGGACTGGGCCAACCCGGACGCGCACCCCGACATCCAGGTCGCCATCGCGTACAGCAAGGCCACCGGTACGTCGAAGGGCCTGATGAGCACCAACCCGGGTGGCCCGGGTGGTGCCGGTCTGTCGCTGTCGGCCTCGCTGGCCACCAAGAAGACCCAGCTCTTCAGTGACTTCGACCTGGTCGGGTTCGACCCGCGCGGGTTCGGCGCGAGCACTCCGCTGCAGTGCATCACCACCGCCGAGGCGCTGAACGCGCTGCCGGTGACGCCGGACTACAAGGAGCGCACCAAGCTCACCCACAAGGTCGAGGCGGCCGAGGCGAAGCTGCAGGCCGATGCCTGCGCGGCGACCGAGTTCGGTCAGTTCGTCAGCAGCCAGCAGACCGTGTACGACATGGACTTCATTCGCGCCTTGTTCAAAGCCCGGCAGCTGAACTTCATCGGCTACAGCTACGGCACCTGGCTCGGTGGCTGGTACGCCGACACCTACCCGTCGAAGGTCGGCCGGTTCGTGCTCGACTCGAACATGGACTGGACCCACACCCAGTGGGACAACGTGAACTTCGACCCGTTCTCGGGCCAGCGCCGCCGCGACAGCCAGTTGTTCCCGTGGATCGCCCGGCACGCCGACCAGATCACCGGACTCGGCGCGACGCCGGCCCAGGTGACCGCGAAGTACAACGGGATCCGCGCCTCGCTGACCACGCTGGTCAAGGCCGGTGAGAGCTCGGTCCGCGGTGACGACCTGGACGGCAAGATCTACAGCGCGATCTACGGCAACACCCGGTTCATCCGGGCGACGCTGGACATCCTGGTCGCCGACGAGTTCGCCAAGGCGCCGTCCGCGTCGGGTGCGGTCGATGTCGGTCAGGTCGACCGCGCGTGGGCCCGGCTCGCTCCGAACCTGCAGGCCTTCGACACGCTCGCCGCGCTCCGCGCCCGGTACGGCGTGACCGCGGCCGCGTCGGCGGATCTGGAGGCCTCGACCCAGGTCACCACGCTGAAGGACGTCATCGCGGACGCCCGGGCCGAGGCGGCCGAGGCGACCTCGGCTGACCAGCCGGTGAACCTCGGTGCGATCGGCACCACCGTGCGCTGCAACGACACGGCGTGGAACAAGGACCCGAACTTCTACACCAAGGAAGCCGACAAGATGGCGAAGAAGTACGACTTCTTCGGCTACATGAATGGCGTCCCGATGTGCGCGTTCTGGAAGTACGCCCCGCAGGATCGCAAGCTCGACCTCAAGGGCTCGCCGCGGCTGCTGATCGTGCAGGGCGAGCTGGACCCGGCGACGGCGTACGAGGGTTCGCTGCGGACCCACGACGACACGAAGGCCGTCACGCGTTTCGTGGCGATCGACGACGAGGGTCAGCACGGTCAGTACATCGGCTCGGCGTCGTCGTGCGCGGAGGCGATCGGTGACAAGTTCGTGTTCACCGGCGAGCTGCCCGGCAAGGACCAGGTCTGCGGTACGACGCCGCTGCCCGCGGAACTGTCGGTCTACCCGGTCAAGGGCCCGGTGGACGGCAAGGCGGTGCACCTGCCGAAGTCGAAGGCTGCGGACACCAAGGTGAACCCGCTGCTCCAGCAGGTGCTGGACACGGTCGCATCTAGCGCATTGCGCTGACTCAGGCTGGGGGTGGCCGGCGCGTGGCCGGCCACCCTTGCGGTATCTCGGTCAAAGGCCGAGATCGAGGGCCTGCTCCGTCAGACGCGAACGCGAACACTGAACGAAGTCGCGAATCAACAGCTCGTCTTACGCGCTGAGGCGTTGCACAGCGATCTCGTGGTGCCCTCCGGGGTGCGGCGGGTGACGATCCGGGCGATCGGGCGGCGGGTGCGGCTGATCGGGGAGCCGACCGTCACCGCCCGCATGTGATTAAGCGGGACGGGGACACCCTCGCGATCAACAGCGAGGCAACATCGGGCAGGCCCGCTGCGTGAGCCGCGAATACGCGATGACCTGTCCGTGCAGGCCACAAGTTTGTCAGGCTGCGTTGGCGGTGGCGAGGCCTTGGACGATGAGTTCGTTGCGGGCGTTCTGTCCGAAGGGGACCGTGGTGTGGACGCCTTCGGACAGACACTGGGGCAGTAGGGATGGTTTGGCCGCCAGGTACTCGGCCCAGCCGACGATGCGCAGGTTCGGATACTTCTTCTGGGCGTCGTAGAGCTGGAGGTTGACCCAGCCGCTGTTGCGCTGGTCCGCGACCTGGACCGGGACGGGCTGGCCGGTCCGTGCGACCTGTGTGTTGACCCAGACCACGGTACGGGTCGGGCCGGCGATCCGCATGGTGCGATCCACCTGGGCGGCGAGGACCGGCGGGTTAAAGATGTCGTTGGTTCCGGTGGCCATCAGGATCCGTCGTGGCAAGCGGTACTTGAGCGCCCAGTTCTCGAGCGCGTCGACGGCAAAGAGCGTGGGGCGCCCCGACCAGTTGTGCATCGCCAGCGGGGAGCCCGTTCGCGCCTTCAGCCGGATCGTCAGCTCTCTGCCGTCCTGGACCGCGATGCTGTCACCGAACATGTACACACCGTCGTTGTCGCGCGCGTAGGCGATCGTGGCTGCGCTGGAGATCTCCCGGCTGAGAGTGGTCCAGTCTGTCAGTTGACCGGATCCGTAGAGATCGGCAGCGGAGGACTTTTCGGCGACTACGACGCCCCCGACCGCCGCCACCGCCCCCGCTAACAAGATCTGCCGTCGATTTGGTTTGAAATTGCTCAAGCTGATCCCCACGGAGGGAAACTGTGCGGCATCGCAACCACTTTGCACAAGTCAATCGTCTTGCAGCATTGAGGATTGCAGCTTGTTGCAACAGGCAGCATGCGAGATCAGCTGACAGCCAGGATCTTGTTCGCGGTGAACGCCTGCGCGTGTTCCGCGCCGGCTGGGAACCAGACGCGGTAAGCGATCGTGCCACGCAGGCTGGGCTTGATTCCGAGCGCGTACGCCCCCGAGCTGCTCAGCTTCACGGAGGCGATCGACTTCCAGGCCTTGTTCGAGTACTGCTGCAGGTACACCAGCTGGCCGTAATAAGCCGGTGCGACGTAGCCGCTGAGCCTCGTCACTTGACCCAGCCGGATCGTCGGTGGTGACAAGGCCGCCGAGATGGTGGGGGCCACCTGCACGGTGAGATCAGCGCTCCGTGTTCCCATCAGGTCACCGTTGCCGGGGAACGTCATCATGAACACCGACGACACGGCCGGCTTGTATGCGTAGCTGACGGCGCCGGTCGACGTCGTTTTCAAAGCCGCCAGCAGCTTGAATGTCGACGAGTTCTTCGGCCGGACGTACAGGTTGACCGGCAACCCGGCGTACGCCTTGTTATCGATCCGCAGCGTGCTCCCGCGCAGTGTGATCGTCCCGCCGTAGTTGATCAGCGTCGAGGTACTGCCGATGGTGGTCTTCATCCCGAGCAACTGGGTGACAGCCGTCGGACTGATGTTGCCAGTTCGGTCCTTGACCCAGGCGCCGTAGGTGTAGGTGGCTCCTTGCGCAAGGCCGGTGTTCTTGACCGCGGATGCAGTACCCGTGTACACCACCGTGCCAGTGGTCAATGTCGGTACGTGACTGCCGGCGTTGCGTCTGACGATCACCTGGTCGAAGTCGGGCAGGGCCGGGAGCTGCCAGGTCAAGTTCGCAGCGAGGTAGGCGCCGGTGGCGTCGAATGTCAGCTTCTGGGGTGCCAGATCGAGCGTCGAGAACACACTGGTGAACGGAGCAAGCGCCGTGCCGTCTGCCTCTTGGACGCCACTGACCACGATCCTGTACGGAGTGTTGTCCAGCAGCGGCGTGGTCGGGGTGATGACGGCCTGCTTGTTGCCGGGGTCGTACGCGATGGTGCTGTCCGTTGTCGTACCGGTCTTGCCGTGCACCAACCGGACCGTGCCGGCGGTAACGCTGTCCGCAACGACCTCCCGCGCAAATGTCACCGTCGGGAGGCTGCCAAGCGGCTGGCCGCTCCCCAGGTCGGGCGGCGACACGTCGCGCACGGGATAGCTGGTGGCTGGGCTGGAACCACCCGTGCCGTCCTCCTCGATGGTCAGGGTGTAGGGCCGGGTGTCTCGTGAGCCGTTGTTGTTGCGGACGGCAATGTAGGTGCTGCCTGCGGCCACGCTGACGTCGGTCGCGGCCGTCAATGGTCCCCACTTCGGGCCACCGGCCACTGGGTCCAGTTCCGTTGGGAACGGGGTGACGGCGTGTGCCAGTGACCTCAGATCGGCGTTGTAGATGTCGATCCGAGGACCGAAGTTCGCCGAGTAGTTGTCACCGTTGAACTCCGGTCCGGTCAGCGACACCCTGAGGTTGCGGGCGCCGGCCGACGAGACTTCGTACCAGTCGATCTCGCCTTCGGTGCTGATCGTTGTGCTGATCGAACTGGACAGCGGGATGGCCCGCTCCGGCTGGTCGTTGAGGTCGATCGAATGGGCCGGGAGATCTGCGGCCCACCGTCCTCCAAGGGCCGCATACGCGTCCAGAATTCCGGCTCCGTAGTATGGGTCGGTTCCCCGGGGACCCGCATCACGGGCAAGGGTCTTGAGCCGGGTCTCGACCTGCGCGGGCGTCAACGTCGGCCACTTGTTCTTCACCAAGGCAACGACACCGGCGACGATCGATGCCGAACACGAAGTACCGGTGCAGAACCAGTACGGGACACCCTGGCGCATATTCCGAACCCCGGTGCTGAGGACGTCCCACCCCGGAGCGGCGATGTCGACCCACTCACCGTAGGAGCTGAAGTCGGTCAGAACTCCGCCGGCGTTCGTTGCTCCGACGGCGATCACTTCGGGGTAGGCGGCGGGGTACTGCAGCACCGAACTGCCGTCGTTCCCGGCGGCTGCCACTACGACGACACCTTTGGCGACGGCACGCTTGATCGCGTCGTGTACGACCGGATTGTCGCCCGGATTGCCGAACGGCATGTTGATGACCTTGGCGCCGTGAGCGACCGCCCACTCGAGGCCCTCGACGATGTCGAGATCGTTGGCGACACCGTTGGCGCCGGCGACCTTGACGGGCATGGCCTTGGCGTTCCAGCCGACACCGGCCACGCCAATGCTGTTGTTGGCGGTGGCGGCGATGATGCCCAGTGTCATCGTGCCGTGGCCGTTGTCGTCGATCGGGTTCGGCCGTGTGCTCGAGACCGCGTTGTAGCCGGTGACCAGTCGACCTACCAGGTCCGGGTGACCGGCGTCCACGCCTGTGTCGAGGACTGCGACGATCTGGCTTCCGGTCGACTTTGAGACGTCCCAAGCCTGCGGAACCCGGACAGTGTTCAGGTATGCGGCCTGACCAGTATTGCCGACCACCGGATAGAACTCATCGTTCGGCACAGACGAGACCTGGCGCCGGTAGTTGAGGGAGGCCAACTCGACAGCCGGGTCAGCCTTCACCTTCTTGAGTAGCTCGGTAGCCGACATGTCACTCTTCAGCTTCACCACCCGCGAGGTCGCGGCATCCTCAGCGATGGCGCTGACTTTCGACATCGCGGACTTGCGGGCCGAAGTCGTTGCTCTGCTCTTGAACTTCACCATCACCGCGTTCGGTTCGAAGTCCGGCTTCGCGGCATTGTGACGCGCCGCAAAAGCAGGCCGGTGAGGGCCGGGCTCGGCCGCCGAACTCGGCGAAGAACCGGTCAGAACGACCAACGAGCCCGCAACCAGGGCTGCAGGCAGGCCAAAGCCCAACAGTCGGACAGGACGGACGGGCACAGGGCCCTCCAAGCTCTCAAAGTGACAGTCGCCGGGAGTATGTCAGAGGTCCGTTCCGGATCCCTCGTCAGAAGATGGCAATAGCTGCATGGCTCACACCGAACTCATCACCGAGACACGACGATGCGCCCTGACGTTGTCAGGCTGTCTTGGCGGCGGCAAGGGCTTGGACGGTGAGTTCGTTGCGGGAGTCTTGGCCGGCCGGGACGCTGGTGTAGAGGCCTCCGCGGAGGTACAAGCGCACCCGGTCCGGTTTGGCGGCCAGATATTCGGCCCAGCGGACGATGCGCAGGTTGGGATGGCGCTTCTGGGCGTCGGCGAGTTGGAGGTTGACCCAGACACTGTTGCGTTGATCGGCGAGTTGGGTGGCGGCGGGTTTGCCATCGCTGGTGGTGCGGGCGATGTGGACGTTGACCCAGATCACGACCCGGTCGGGACCCGCGATGCTCATGGTGCGGTCGACCTGGGCGGCGAAAATGGGTGGGTTGAAGATGTCGTACGTGCCGGTGGCCATCAGGATCCGGCGCGGCAGACCGTAGATCTCCGCCCACTTCTGGAGTGCGTCGACAGCGGGCACGGTGGGGCGCCCGGACCAATTGTGGACAGCGAGCGCGTCGCCGGTCCGCCCGGCTAGGCGGATGGCGAGGGATTTGCCGTCTTGGACGGCGATGCTGTCGCCGAACATGAACACGCCGTCTTTGGCTAGGACGTTGCGGATGATCGCTTCGCCCGACTCGGCTTTGGTGAGGGTCTGCCAGCTACCCAGGTCGCCGGAGCCGTAGGGGCCAGTGCCCGCGGCGGCGGCCTCGGCGGCAGCGACGGTTGACACGGCGGCGACCGTTCCGGCCAGGAAGATCTGGCGGCGGCTGGGCCTCAAACCACTCAAGCGTTTCCTCACGAGCAGGCACTGTGAGGGCCTCCGGGCGTGGAAAGCAAGTTGATGTCTCAATTTCTGCAGCTTGTTGCAACTTGCTGCAATCGGCGTAACGCCGGATGTTCCGCGAGCGATGAAGCGGTTGCCTCACCCACCGGTGACTGTCCGTAGTCGCCGGTGCCGTCCCGGTGAGGCAAGGGGAGTGAACTGTGTTTGTCCTGGATCGTTCGCAGCGCGCCCGCGTGCAGAAGTTTCCGCGGGGGGTGGCGGCAGCGGTGTCACTCGCGCTGCTGGTCAGTGCGCTGAACGCAAATATGACCGCCGAGGCGGCGCCGTCGATGGAATCGGAATCTCCGCCAGCGGTGGTCAAGGTGCAGTCGCAGCCGGATGTTGTTTCGGCGGTGGTGTCGGCGCGCTCGCAGGGCTCCAAGGTCGAGGTGGAGTCGATGCGCACCGACAGGGCCACGACCTGGGCGAATCCTGACGGGACGATGACCACGGAAGCCCACGCCGCGCCAATTCGGTTCAAGACAGCAAAAGGTGCCTGGCAGGCGATCAATCTGACGCTGCAGAAGGGCAAAGACGGGTCTATCGCTCCGCGCGGTCACAAGCTTGGTCTGCGGCTGGGGAAGCGAAACGCTGCGTCTGGGCAAGTGTTCGCCGAGGCCTCGGCAGGCACGGGCCAGCAGGTTGAGTGGGTCGCGCCTTGGAAGCTTCCGGAGCCTTCGCTGGATGGCACGAAGGCGACGTACGCCGAGGTGCAGCCTGGCGTGGATATGACGATGGACGCGCGTCGCTCGGGGTTCGAGGCCGACTTTGTCGTCAAGCAGCGCCCGGTTGTCGCGCCGGTATGGCGGATCCCGCTTCGCACGAAAGGCCTGACCCCGAAGGCGCTGCCGGACGGATCGATCGAATTCGTCGATGCGAAGAACACGGTTCGTTCGACGATCCCGGTCAGCTACATGTGGGATTCGGTCACTGACCCGGCCACAGGAGTATCGGCGAACAAGACGATCGTAAGAGTCACCGTTGAGCAGGTTTCGGCGGGCAAGGCGACGCTGGTGATCGCCCCGGACGCGAGGTGGTTTCTCGATCCCGCCCGGGTCTTCCCAGTCACGGTCGACCCGACGTATGCGAACACGCCCTTTTATTCGACTTTCGACACGTTCGTGCAGAGCGGTTGGCCGTCTGACCTGTCGACGACA
Source organism: Streptomyces sp. SID13031 (assembly GCF_010548305.1). GTDB lineage: Bacteria > Actinomycetota > Actinomycetes > Propionibacteriales > Kribbellaceae > Kribbella. Next base: position 97,702 of record NZ_JAAGLV010000009.1, on the reverse strand, counting down.
GTGGACCTTCGGGTAGGCAAGAACGGGACCACGACGGAGCGGTCGTTCCTGAACTTCGCCGGCTCGACGTTCCAGGGCAAGGACATCACGGCGGCGAATCTGTTCATCTACCAGTACGGCGGCACGACTTGCACGGCGACACAAATGAACCTGCACGCCGCGCTGCCGGCGTCAACGTCGACCCGGTGGACATCCCAGCCGGTGACCAGTCAGCAAGTCTGGGGTTCAGTGTCCGCAGCGAAGGGGTTCTCCGCGGCGTGTCCAGGTGGGCGGATCGCCGTGCCGATGACCGCGCTGGCGCAGCACTGGTCGGGCACTACCGACACGACCGTAGGGGTGATGCTGAAAGCAGCCAACGAGGCGGACGCGAACGCATGGAAACGGATAGTGTCCAGCGAGGGTGACGCCGACCCCTACGTCTCGCTGACCTGGAACCGGGCTCCAGGCAAACCGGACGCCCCGATCTACACCGAGGCGGTCGCCTACGCAGCGCCTGGGGCAACGGCTTCCTCGCTGTACTCGCCGACCCTGAAGCCGTACGTCAAATCCAAGGCCAGCGATCCTGACCTCAACACGGTCAAGTACATCTACGAGTTCCACACCACCCCCATCGGCCCCGACAGCCTCAAGGGCACTTGCGGAAGTCTTACGTTGGCCTCCGGCTCGACTGCCGGATGCCGCCCGAGCGACCTGCCCGATAACACCCCGCTGTATGTCCGGGTGAAAGCCAACGATGGCCGCATCGATGGTGTCTGGTCGAACTTCGTTCGCGTTATCACCGGTACGCAGACTCCGGCAGCGCCGGTCGTGTCGTGCCCAGCGCCTTATGCCGATGGTGCGTGGCAAGACACGGCGCCGACCGCCGATGTCACGTGCACGATTACTGCGGTTGGCACCAGCTATTCTGCCCCTGGCTACCTCCGCATCACAGTCCCGAGCACCGCGTACAAGGCAACCAGTGCTGGTACGACGACGACGGGAAGCCCGACCACGACGACGAGGGTCAAGATCACACCGTCAAGCGATCCCTCCATCGCCAAGGCGACGCTGACCTTCGATAAGGATATGCTTGGTCTTCACCAAATCACCGTGCAGGCTGAAACGCCGGCGGGCAAGCTGTCCGTGAGTAGCGCTTACAGCTTCGGCTGGGGTGGTACCTCGATGACGACACCCACAGCGGAATCCCGCACTGTCACAACGGGAACGGTCAAGATCGCCGCGGCTGGCCCACCCAAGGGGCAATCAGCAACGCCAACGGCGAAGGTGCGCTGGCGGGTCTCGGGCTACGGCAGTGCGGAGGAAACGGTCGGCTGGAACGAGGACACTACTGCGGCGTTGACCGTTACCGATAAGGGCGCCGGTGGCATAACAGTGGAGGGTTCTTGGGACAGCAAGGAAGCGAAGATCGACGCCTTCCTCGACGCTGACCCGGCCACTGCCGGTATTCAGCCAACGACCTTGAGCCCGCAGGCTCCTGTGTTGCTCGATGTCCAGGTCTGCTTCACCTACGGCAGCGCGACCCAGTGCACCTGGTCGCAGGCACCTAACACGACGATCCAGCGCATCCCGCACGCCTTCGACGATAAATTCCCTGTCGAAGACGCCGGCCCCGGGCAGGTAGCCCTTTGGACCGGCGAGTTCAACATGGAAGCAACTGACGTTTCGGTCCCCGGCTATACAGGCGACCTGTCGATCTCGCGGTCGCACTCGACCTATACCGACGAGACCGATGCCGTCAACGAGGTCTTCGGTCCGGGTTGGATCGCACAGTTCGACGGTGCAGACGTCGGCGGTGGCGGACTGCGGGTCATCGATTCGACCCGCCTCGATGGCACCTTGGCACTGGTCAGCGGTGACGGCACGAGGCTGGTCTGGAAGTCACCCACAGGTACCCGGCGCAACTCAGCCAACTTCGCTTCCGGACCGTGGGTGCCGGCAAACGACGAAACCGAGGCCAGTGGTGCCTCATTGGTGATGTCCGGCAGCGGCGCCCTTACGACCCTTGCGTATACCGACGACGACGGAGTCGTGACGACATATCAGCCTGCTTCTGCGCCTTTGCAGACGGTCGTGGCCCGGTTCAGGCCGGTCGGGATCGCGGAACCTGGTGTGGTGACGAAGACCACTTACTCCTATGACGGATCCGGACGCGTTGCCCGGATCCTGGCGCCTACACCTCCTGGTGTGACATGCGCCGCCACAGGCACACTCAATCCGGGCTGCCGAGCTCTACGCTTCGACTACGGCACCACAGGATCCGCGGCGGGTCGCCTCGTCGGCGCATGGCTCGACATCTACAACCCCGCTAAGAGCGGTGGGGCAGGGATGGACTCGATCAAGGTTGCCGTCTATACCTACGACGGGAGCGGTCGCCTCGCCTCAGAATCCGATCCTCGCTCGAACCTGACGACCGAGTACTCCTACAACGGATTGAACCAGATCACCTCAGTCAAGCCAGCAGGCCAGTTGCCGTACGTGCTGAACTACATCACCGCTGAGGGGCGGACCAAGCTCGACAGCGTGACCAGGTCCCGCCCGGTCGGCGACCCCGCAGGCGGCATTGCAACGCTGGCCAAGTTCGTCTACGGGGTGCCATTGTCTGGGACCGGGCTGCCTGACCTGACTGGAACATCTGTTGCTCTGTGGAGCCAGAAATCGGCTCCGGCAATGGGCTATGCCGTCTTCGGTGCAGATCATCCCCTGAGCGGCACGCCGTCGGAAGACGATTGGCAGCACGCGACCTTGCAGTACGCCGATGCCAGCGGGAGCGTCGTCAATACTGCCGATTACGGCGCCGGCGCATGGCAAATGACCGCCTCCGACTACAACGACCAAGGCAACATCGCACGCGAGCTCGACGAGCGAGCGCTCCGGCTGCTCTCGGATCACGACATGCCGACCGGCGCGGCAGACCAGTTGGCCACAGTCACGACATATAACAGCGACATCACCAACGCTGCAGGAAACGAAGTAGTGACTTCTGCCGGCACATTGGTGACGGACGTATACAGCCCGGCGCATTGGGCGGTGTTGAAGGACGGCACCAAACAGTGGGTGCGCAAGCACGTGCACACCTCCTACGACCAAAACGCTCCGGATCAGGGCATCGACCCCGACACCACGACCCCGTACCGGTTGCCCACGACTGAAACTACGTCGACGGCTGACGCGGGAACTGGTCTTGATGTCGAGACGATCTCCCAGAACCTCAACGACTACGGTCCCTCGACAGATAACACACTTTGGAAGCTCGGCCAGCCTGGTCGAACCATTACCGATGTGAACTTGAACGGCACCGCCGACAGCGGCACTGACATCATTACGGTGACTCGCTACGATGCAGAGGGGCGAATCGTCGAGGTCAGGCAGCCGGCGTCGAACGGTGCGGATGCGGGGACGTTCAAGACGACCTATTACGTCGCGGGTGTCGCGACCCCGGCGGCTTGCGGAGGGAAACCGCAGTGGGCGGGACTCGTCTGTCAGACGGCCCCGGCCGCCGCTCCAACGTCCGGCTCGACATTGCCGACCACAACGACCACCGCCTACGACTACCTGCTGTCTCCCACCGTCATCGTGGAGTCGTCCGGGACGGTCACCCGGACCAAGACCCTCGCTTATCAGCCAGATGGCAGGGCCAAGAGCACCAACACTCTCGTATCCGGCTTGACCGGATCTACTCCCAACACCGACAAAGAGATGTTCTACGACCCGGCGTTGGGTCTACAAACCAAGACGACTGCTAAACGTGCTGACGGAACAACCAGCAGCATCACCACTGGCTATGACGGCTGGGGACGCAAGACCACTTACCAGCCTGACGGCCAAGCCGCCACAACAACCACGTACAACGCCGCAGGCGACGTCGCCACCGTGACCGATGACAACGGATCGACGCAGTACTCCTACGACGGTACGGACGCTTTGGGCCGCATCGAACGGAGAGGTCTCGTCACAAAGGTCGACGTGACCGTCGCCGGGGTCACCTTCACATCCACCGGCGCGTACGACCCCGCCGACGACTTGACGATCCAAAAGCTGCCCGGGGGCATCACCCAAACCACCGAACGAGACAACGTCGGCGAACTGACTGGTCTGCAGTACAGCGGCAAAGTCACCACCACAAACAGCGACGGCAGCACTGCCATTGATCCCAACGGTGGATGGCTGTCGTGGTCTGCCGACCACGACACCGTCGGCCGCGTCAGCGAGGAGTGGACACCTGACGGAGCGCAGTACGCGACTGGTGCGACGCCTTACGACCGCGCTTACTCCTACGACAACGCTGACCGTCTGGTCCAGACTCTCGACCGCACCGCACCAGCCGGCACCGACCCCACTGCTCTCGAGGCGGCTCCTTGCCAGACCAGGACCTACCAATACGACGCAAACAGCAACCGGCAAAAGAAAACCACCGCTGACGTAGCAAACGGTTCCTGTGCGACCAGCGGAGGCGCCGACCAAACCCGTGCTTTCGATACCGCCGATCGACCGAGCGCTCACACCTACGACCAACTTGGACGTACGACCACCATCACAGCTGGCGATTCGCCCAAGCCCGCCAATGGCGCAACGGCCTTGGCGTACTACGACAACGACGCCCTCCGCAGAGTCGCCCAAGGTCCGATCGCGACCACCTACGACCTCGATGCTGCAGACCGTCGCGCTAAAGAGACAACGACCATCAGCGGCGGGCCGACCACCGAAACCACTAGCTATTACAACGACGAGTCCGACAACCCCAGTTGGGTCGTCCAGGCAGGAAAGCCCCGCCGCTACGCTGAACTCGTTGGCACAGATCTTGGCCTGACCATTGACAGCGACAGTGTCGACCTCACCATCACCAACCCACACGGCGACATCGTCAGCACCGTCGCCGTTCCTCCAACATCTATCCCTGCAGAACAACTCGGTGGATGGAACAACTTCGACGAGTACGGCAACGCAGCTCTTACAAACACCGCTTCGACCGGTCCCGCCAACTACGGATGGCTTGGAGCTGACCAGCGAGCTAGCACCCCCACCGGCCTTCAACTCATGGGTGCCCGCGTCTATAATCCCACCACCGGAACCTTCAGCTCCACCGACCCGATCCGCGGCGGAAACGCCAACTCCTACACGTATCCGGGCGATCCGATCAATCGCTTTGATATTTCAGGGAAGAAGGCTAAGTCTGAACGTGGAGCAAAACGACTCACTAATAGGCAGATCAAGAGATACAAGCGACTGATCCGCAAGTACGGCAAAACATATCGATCGTTCCGGCAGAAGGTGAAAAAAGCCAAACGCGCCGGCCGCAAAATCCCCTGGGGCTGCAAATGGGCGATCCTAGCCGCGGGCGGTTTGCTTTTCGGTGCAGCCTTGGCGGGGTTTGCGTGGGCGCTGATTCCGATCGTCGCGGCGCTCGGGTTTGCGATCTACGAAGTGTTACAGCATTGTGGCAGACTGCCCAAGCCGAATACTGGCGGTAAAGACTAGAGGAGTTTCGTTGGTCATCATGGGCCTAGTATTTCGTGTTATGCCGATCGTCTTTGGCGCAGTGGCGGTTGCTGCTGGGCTCGTGGCCAGAGAATGGGTCGGAGTTGCAGTGGGAATCGGCCTAATAGGATTGGGGATTCTCCTGTGGACTCGAAAAGGTGACTCCGCCGCGCGATCGAAGCCAAGTTTCTTGGTGGTAATTGCTATATGTTTCGTAGTTACCGCTTCTGTGATCGGTTGGGCCGCCCTTGCTGCATCGGATTCGCTTACCAGGATCGTCGCCCTAGTAGTGCTTGCGACTATTTTCGCTGGTGGGATCTATTTCACTCTTTCTGTGAGATCGTCGAAGAAGCCTGTCCTGCCAAGCTCGTAGTAGGCGTCGGCTAGAGGGACGAAGCAGCCCCATTGTCTAAAGCTTGCAGCCGTTCAGCGGGCCCAGTGCAGTCAAAACAGCCTGGGCTCGTTGAGCGGTCTCGGCCAACTGGATCGATTGATATCGTCGATCAGCTGAGCCGTTGTACGACCAATTTGGCCGTACAGCGAGCATCGCAGCGGGCGATTCGCCCAAATCCACCGATGGCGCAACGGCCTTTGCCTATCAGGACAACGACGCCGTCCGCAGCACTACTCAAGGTCCGATTGCCAGCCTAAACAGCCGGGCCTGATCGAGTACAAGTGTGCCGGTAGCCGGATCAGGTTGTGAGTCCCATTCGTCTGGCGAGTTGTCGTACCGGGGGTGCTGATCGCTGGCCCCGGTGGAGGAGGTCCATTACTAGTTGGCAGGCCATGGGGCGGTTGTGGACGTGGGCTGAGGCGAGGCGTTCGGCGGTGAGGAGCAGGCGGGAACAAGGCCGGCAGCGGAGCGTTGTTGCTCCAACTGACACACAGCGGTGATCTCAACGCGCTCGTCACCCTCGTCGACCGCCACGATGGGGTGGGCGACTCGTTCGGTGCCGAGGAGCTGCTTAAGGCGCAATCTGCGCGGGGTCCGAGAGGCAACCCGAATGCTGTTCTGGCGGCTGGAGAATTCTGGGCGACGTCAGGAGGCGCATGAACTCGGGCGAGCAGCTGCGGCCGGGGGCTACATCGAACTGCTGTTCCAGTTGATGCTTCGCCACGAGGAAGCCGGGAATGCGGCTGCGGTAGACCGGTTGATTCGCGAGATTACGGACTACGGGTTTGCCCGCACTCTTCTGGACCATGCGCAGTCTCCGGCAGGAGACAAGGCCGGGGGGCCACAGATCGAAACGATCCTGAGAGCACTTGCCGACGAGTAGCAGTCTCTGATCGCCGAACAGTTTCTGCTCCGTGACTGCTCCGTGAGACGTTGGCAAATGGTGGTGATGGACGCGTGGCGGTGAGCGTTCCGGTCTTGTTTGACAGGCGGACCCGGTTGCGGTGGCCGACAAGATGGCGAAGAAGTACGACTTCTTCGGCTACATGAACGGCGTCCCGATGTGCGCGTTCTGGAAGTACGCCCCGCAGGATCGCAAGCTCGACCTCAAGGGCTCGCCGCGGCTGCTGATTGTGCAGGGCGAGCTGGACCCGGCGACGGCGTACGAGGGTTCGTTGCGGACTCACGACGACACCAAGGCCGTCACGCGTTTCGTGGCGATCGACGACGAGGGGCAGCACGGTCAGTACATCGGCTCGGCGTCGTCGTGCGCCGAGGCGATCGGTGACAAGTTCGTCTTCACCGGCGAACTGCCTGGCAAGGATCAGGTCTGCGGTACGACGCCGCTGCCGGCGGAACTGTCGGTCTACCCGGTCAAGGGGCCGGTGGACGGCAAGGCGGTGCACCTGCCGAAGTCGAAGGCTGCGGACACCAAGGTGAACCCGCTGCTCCAGCAGGTGCTGGACACGGTCGCAGCCACCTCGCTGCGCTGACGCTCGCGGGTGGCCGGCCCTCCACCGGCCACCCGCAGTACGCCGTACCGGCTGTCGGCCACCCGCGGTGCGCCGTACCGGCTGTCGGCCACCCGCGGTGCGCCGTACCGGCTGCGGGGCACCCGCAGTGCGCCGTACCGGCTGCCGGGCCGCTGGCGGTGCTTAGTACAAGGCTTGGATCTAGTTGTTGTCTTCGGCTTCGAGCTTGGCGTCGATCTCGGCCTTGCGCTTCACCCAGCGCTCGCTCAGGCCGTCGACCTCTTCCTGGATGAACTCGACGAAACCGATCGTCGCCCGGATCCGGCGGTTCGCCGCGGTCGCCGTCCCGGTGGCGGGCAGCATCTGCCGGAGGATGTCCTCCCAGCGGCTGAGCCCCCGGTCCTGGCTCATCATCGACTGGTGCCAGAAGTCCTCCTGGACCACGTACACGTCGCGCCGGCTGCCGGGCTCCCGCTCCCGGCTGGCCAGCCGGAGCTGCAGCAGATAGTTCACTGCGCCGGAGATCGCGGCGGGGCTCGCCTTGAGCCGCTCCGAGAGCTCGGCAGCGGTCAGCCGGCCCTCCTCGCTCGCGAGGATGGCGGCGAACGCTCGGGCGGACATCCGCGGCCAGCCCTGCTCGGCCAGCGTGTTGCCGAACTGTTCGGCGTACCGCTGGACCGCCTCTTCGTCTCGTCGCATGGCCGCACTCACCGATCGTCCGATAGCAAGATTCACAAACTTCTGAATGAAGTGTACGTTATGAATCATGACATCAGCCATCGTGGTCTCCGGACTGCACAAGTCGTACGGGAGTACGCACGCCCTCGACGGTCTCGACCTGGACGTCGCGACCGGTGAGGTGCACGGCTTCCTCGGCCCGAACGGATCCGGGAAGTCCACCGCCATCAGAGTTCTGCTCGGCCTGCTGAAGGCTGACGAGGGAGACGTGTCGCTGCTCGGCGGCGACCCGTGGCATGACGCGGCGAAGCTGCACCGGCGGCTCGCGTACGTCCCTGGTGACGTGAACCTGTGGCCGAATCTGACCGGTGGCGAGGTCATCGACCTGCTCGGCCGGCTGCGCGGCGGGCTCGACCCGAAGAAGCGTGCCGACTTACTTCGCCGCTTTGATCTAGACCCGACGAAAAAGGGCCGTAGCTACTCCAAGGGCAACCGGCAGAAGGTCGCGCTGGTCGCCGCGCTCGCCTCCGACGTCGAGCTGCTGATCCTGGACGAGCCCACCTCCGGCCTCGACCCGCTGATGGAAGAGGTCTTCCGGCAGTGCATCGAGGAGGAGCGCCAGCGCGATCGCACCGTGCTGCTGTCGAGCCACATCCTGTCCGAGGTCGAGGCGCTCTGCGACCGGATCAGCATCATCCGCCGCGGCAAGGTCGTCGAGACCGGCACGCTGGGCGACCTGCGGCACCTCACCCGTACGTCGATCCAGGCGGAGCTGGCTTCCTCGCCCAATGGGCTCGCCCAGCTCCCCGGCGTACACGGCTTGGATATCGAGGGAAATCGGGTGCGCTGCGAAGTCGACACCGCCCAGCTCGACGGCCTGATGAAGCAGCTCGCGGCGAGCGGCATCAAGAGTCTGGTCGCCCAGCCGCCGACGCTGGAGGAGCTCTTCCTGCGGCACTACGAGGACGACGCTGTACCGGCCACGGTGGCGGCGTCGCGATGAACGACTTCGCTGGTACCGCGACCTTGGTACGGCTCGCATTGCGGCGGGACCGGGTGATCCTGCCGGTGTGGATCGTGGTCTTCGTCGCGATGGCCGCGGGCTCCGCCAAGGCCTCGATCGACCTCTACCCAGACGTGGCGTCGCGAGTGTCGGCCGCCAACACGTCGAACTCGTCGCCGGCCCTGGTCTCCTTGTACGGAAGGATCTTCGACCCCACCTCGCTGGGCGAGGTATCGCTCTTCAAGCTGACCGCCTTCGGTTCGCTGCTGGTCGGACTGCTCGCTGCGATGCTGGTGGTCCGGCACACGCGCGCCGAGGAGGAGAGCGGCCGGCTCGAGCTGCTCAGCGCCGGAGTGCTCGGCCGGTACGCCGCCCTCACGGCCGCCCTGATCGTGTCGGTAAGCACGGTGATCGTGCTCGGCCTGCTGACCGCCGTGAGCCTGATCGGTGTGGGCCTGGCCACCGCCGGCTCCTTCGCCTTCGGCCTGACCTGGATCGCTGCCGGCCTCGCCTTCGCCGGCGTGGGCGCGTTGGCAGCCCAGTTGTCCGAAGGTGCCCGGGCGGCCAACGGCATCACCGCGATCGTGCTGGGCGTCAGCTACATCCTCCGCGCGGTGGGCGACTCGGCCACCGACGGTGGAACGCGATGGGTCTCCTGGCTGTCGCCGATCGGCTGGGCGCAACAGATCCGCGCCTACGCCGGTGACCGCTGGCTGGTCGCACTGGCCCCGCTCGCCCTGCTGTGCCTGCTGGTCGCGGCCGCGCTCGCGCTACTCCGCAGGCGGGACGTCGGTGCGGGGCTGGTCCGGCCGCGGCCAGGTCCCGCGACGGCCGCCGCGTCGCTGCGCTCGCCCCTCGCGCTCGCGTGGCGGCTGCATCGCGGTTCGCTGATCGCCTGGGGATCGGCATTCCTGCTACTCGGGTTCGTCGTCGGTAACATCGCCTCGAACGTGGACGGTTTCGTCGCCAGCGACGGCGCCAGGGACCTGGTGGAGAAGCTCGGCGGCGTCAGCGGCATCACCGACGCCTTCCTCTCGACCGAGATGGGTGTCCTCGGCCTGCTCGCCTCCGCCTTCGGGATCCAGGCAGCACTCCGGCTCCGCTCCGAAGAGACCGCTCTGCGCGCGGAGCCCTTACTGGCAACGGGGGTCACCCGCTACCAGTGGCTGGCGAGCCATGTGCTGATGGCGCTGCTCGGCACCACGGCACTGCTCTTCGTCGGCGGCCTCGGCTCGGGCATCTCGAGCGGCGCATCGCTGGGCAACATGGGCCGTCAGATCCCGCGCATGCTGGCCGCGGCCGCCGTCCAGCTGCCGGCGATCTGGGTGGTGACCGCCTTGGTCGTGATCCTCTTCGGCCTGGCCCCGAAGCTGATCACCGGAGCCTGGGTCCTGTTCGGCGCCTTCCTCCTGATCGGCCAGTTCGGCCGCCTCTTCAACCTCCCCCAAGGCCTGATGGACATCTCCCCGTACGCCCACACCCCCCACCTCCCCGGCGGCGATTTCTCCGTCACCCCGGTGATAGTCCTCACCGCCGTCGCGGCCGCCCTCCTACTAGCCGGCGCAACCACCTTCCGCCGCCGAGACATCGGCTGACCCACCACCCCTCTGCAACAAGCTGCAGTTCGGTCCTGCCCAGCCCCCGAGCGCCGCTACGCTCCCCGCGCTCGGAAGGTGGGCAAGAGGGGCTGGCGGTGTCTGCCGGGACGTGGTCCGCCGGCCTGTACGCGTACCAGTGGTACTCCGGAGGCGTTGCTGTTGCCGGTGGCACCAAGACGAGCCTGCTGCTCACTGCTGAGATGGGGAAGAAGACTGTGTTCGCCGCGGAGAGCTGTGCGCGGACCGGGCACGCCACTGGGCGGGCAGTGACCAAGACCTACACGGTCCCTGAGTGGGGGCGTCTACGATCGCGGGGTGGAACTGCGCCTGAGTGAACGGTCCGGGTCGTTCGTGGACTTCTGGACCGAGCGGCATCTGTGTGTACTGAGCACGGTGCGCCCGGACGGGACCGTGCACGCCACGCCTGTCGGAGTGACGGTGGATCTGAAGACGGGGATCGCGCGGGTGATCTGCTCGGGTACGTCGCACAAGGCACGGCAGATCCGCGCGGCCGGGGCGGAAGGTGCCGCGGTCGCGGTGACCCAGGTGGACGGGCGGCGCTGGTCGACACTGGAGGGCCGGGCGGTGGTGAGCGACGACGCCGAGCGAATCGCCGACGCCGTCCGCCGGTACGCCGAGCGCTACCGCCAGCCGCGGGTCAACCCAGAACGCGTAGTCGTGGAAATCACCGTCACCAAGGTCCTCGGCAATGCCTGACCCCCTCACCGTCGTCGGCATCGGCGCCGACGGCTGGCCCGGCCTCTCGCTAGCCGCCCGGCAAACCATCACCACCGCCGAAGTCCTCCTCGGCAGCACCCGCCAACTAGCCCTGATTCCCGCCGACCCCACCGAGTGCCCCGACCCGCACTCTCTCCCCGCGAAGGGCGTCGATGGAGTTGCGAGTGGTGAGCAGGTACGGGTTGCTTGGAGTTCGCCGTTGTCTGAGTCCTTGCCGGGGTTGCTGGCGACTCATCGGGGGCGGCGGATCTGTGTGCTGGCCAGTGGGGATCCGACGTTCCATGGGATCGGGACCACGTTGACCAGGTTGCTGGGAGCAGAGGCGGTACGGGTGATTCCGCATCCGTCGAGTGTTTCGCTGGCTTGTGCCCGGTTGGGGTGGCCGCAGGATCAGGTGCAGGTGGTGAGCCTGGTCGGGCATCCGCTCGAACTCGTCCAGCCGCATATCCAGCCGGGCCGGCGGCTCGTCATCCTGAGTTGGGGCGCCCAGACGCCGGCCGAGGTCGCGGAGTTGCTGGTCTCGCGCGGGTACGGCGGAAGCGCATTCGCTGTGCTCGAGCAACTGGGGTCGGCGGCTGAGCGGGTTCGCAGTACGAGGGCTGACAAGTGGGATCACGAGGTCGACGCGCTCAACGTGATCGGCGTGGAGTGCAGGGCGGACCTCGGCGTCGAGTTGTTGTCGACGACGCCGGGGCTGCCCGATTCGGCGTACGAGAGTGATGGGCAGCTGACCAAGCGCGAGGTCCGCGCGGTGACGATGTCGCGGCTGGCGCCGGTACCGGGGCAGTTGCTGTGGGATGTCGGCGGCGGCGCGGGCAGCATCGCGATCGAATGGCTCCGGCACCATCCGAGCTGCCGCGCGGTCGCGATCGAGCAGGATCCGGATCGCATCAAGCGACTCGAGCGCAACGCCGTGACGCTCGGAGTCGCCGTCCGCACGGTCGTCGGCTCCGCACCCGCCGCGCTCGAAGGCCTGGAGAGGCCCGACGCCGTATTCGTCGGCGGCGGCGCGACGGTCCCCGGCGTGATCGAGACCTGCTGGGACGCGCTGCGACCCGGCGGCCGACTCGTCGTCAACGGCGTGACGCTGGAGACCGAGGCCGTGATCGCCCGCTGGTACGCCGAACTGGGCGGCGACCTCGTCCGCCTGGCAGTCCAACGAGCATCCGCAGTCGGCACCATGACCGGCTGGCGCCCAGCCATGCCCGTAACCATCTGGAGCCTGACCAAGTGACCGTGCATTTCATCGGCGCCGGGCCCGGTGCGGCCGACCTGATCACCGTCCGCGGCCGGGACCTGATCGCCGCCTCGCCTGTCTGCCTGTACGCCGGTGCGCTGGTCCCGCTCGAACTCCTCGACAACTGCCCGGCCGGCGCCCGCAAGATCGACACCGCCGCATTGAACCTCGACCAGATCCTGGCAGAGCTGATCGCCGCCCACGAGTCCGGCATCGACGTGGCTCGCCTCCACTCCGGCGACCCCTCCGTCTTCAGCGCCATGGCCGAGCAGATGCGCCGGCTCGACGCTTTGGAGATCCCGTACGACGTGACGCCTGGCGTACCGGCGTACGCAGCCGCCGCCGCCTCCCTCAAGCGCGAACTGACCGTCCCCGAGGTCGGCCAGACGGTCATCCTGACCCGTCTCGGCGGTCGCGCCACCGCGATGCCGCCCGGCGAGGATCTCGCGACGCTCGGCACCAGCCAGGCCACCCTGGTCCTGCACCTCGCCGTCCAGCTGATCGACCGGGTGGTGGAGGAGCTGATCCCCAACTACGGCGCCGACTGCGCGGTCGCCGTGGTCGCCCGCGCCTCCCGTGACGATGAGCTGATCCTCCGCGGCACCCTCACCGATATCGCCGACCAGGTCCGCGCCGCCGGCATCCGCCGCACCGCGGTCATCATCGTCGGCAAGATCCTCGCCGCCGAGACCTTCCCCGACAGCCACCTCTACTCAACCGCCCGCCCCCGTGGCTGACCGCTCCCCGAGCCGACCCCAACGCGCCGGATCGCTGTCGTCTCGTTGCCCAGGTGACCTAAGTGGTAACTAACTTGCACCCAGCGACAAAAAGTTTCCACTCAGTTGCCAACGGCCCCGCGCCGGCCCTGACAGTCTGGGCTCCCGGCGAGTTGGTGGCTGCGTGAAGATCCTGCTGCTCGGTGGTACGGGTGAAGCGCGGCGGCTGGCGGGGGAGTTGTCTCCCGAGTACGACGTGGTGTCGTCGCTGGCTGGGCGAACCGATGACGCGCGACTGCCGGTGGGCGAGGTGCGGCAGGGTGGCTTTGGTGGAGTGGAGGGGCTCACCGCTTGGCTTGTCGAGCAGGCGATCGAGGCGGTGGTCGATGCGACGCACCCCTTCGCCGCCACGATGACTGCGCACGCAGTAGCCGCCTGCGCCGCTCTGGACCTCCCCTTGCTCGTACTACGCCGTCCCGGTTGGCAGGAGCAACCCGGTGATGACTGGCACTGGGCCGCTGACCCTGCGGCCGCGGCGGCTCTCCTGCCTCGGCTGGGGCGCCGCGTCTTCCTCACCATCGGCAGGCAAGGGCTGGGCGCCTTCGCGGAGACCGGACTGTGGACCCTGGCGCGCTGTGTGGATCCGCCCTCTCCATTGCCGTCCTGGTGCGAGCTGTTGCTGGATCGCGGGCCGTACGAGCTGGCGGCGGAGCGGGAGTTGCTGCGGACGCGGCGGATCGACGTACTGGTCACCAAGAACAGTGGTGGCGAGATGACCGCGGCCAAGCTGACGGCGGCTCGCGAGCTGGGTATCCCGGTCGTCCTGGTCGAGCGACCGCCGCTGCCGAGCGGGGTGACAGCAGTACAGTCGGCTGGCGACGTACTGGCCTGGCTTCAGGGTCACTCAACCGGCTGATCCGGCGACGCTAGAATCCCAGTTCTTATGGGAATTCAGATCGCACCGAGCATCCTGTCCGCTGACTTCGCCAAGCTGGCCGAGGAGGCGGCGGCGGTGTCGAACGCCGACTGGTTGCACGTCGACGTGATGGACAACCACTTCGTCCCGAACCTCACCCTCGGCCTGCCCATCGTCGAGTCGCTGGCCAAGGCCGCCGCCCAGCCGCTCGACTGCCACCTGATGATCGAGGACCCGGACCGCTGGGCCCCCGGCTACGTCGAGGCGGGCGCGTCGAGCGTGACCTTCCACGTCGAGGCCTGCCGCGCCCCGATCCGCACCGCCCGCGAGATCCGCGCCAAGGGCGGCCGGGCGGCGATGGCGCTCAAGCCCGCGACCCCGATCGAGCCCTACGAGGACATCCTGTCGGAGTTCGACATGATCCTGATCATGACGGTCGAGCCGGGCTTCGGCGGCCAGAAGTTCCTCGACGTCTGCGTCCCCAAGATCCGCCGCACCCGCGATCTGATCAGCAAGCACGGCCTCGACCTGTGGATCGAGATCGACGGCGGCATCTCCACCGAGACCATCGAACAATGCGCCGAGGCGGGCGCCGACGTCTTCGTCGCCGGCTCAGCCGTCTACAACGCCGACGACCCCAACACCATGGTCGAAAAACTCCGCAGCCTCGCCACCGACGTCACCACCCACTGAGAGCGCCTCGTCTACGATGCGGAAGTAGTTGGCTGCGTCTAGCTGAGGAGTGCCTTGATGAGTGAGCACAAGCCGGTGGAGAGCTGGCTGACCGATATGGACGGCGTGCTCGTGCACGAGGAGCGGGCGATTCCGGGGGCTAGCGAGTTCATCGGTTCGTTGCAGGCCTCGGGCAAGAAGTTCCTGGTGCTGACGAACAACTCGATCTTCACGCCGCGGGATCTGCGCGCCCGGTTGCTTGCCGGTGGCATCGATGTGCCGGAGCAGGCGATCTGGACGTCGGCGCTGGCGACCGCACAGTTCCTGGATGATCAGCGCCCGGGCGGTACGGCGTACGTGATCGGCGAGGCCGGTCTGACGACGGCGCTGCACGAGGTCGGGTACGTGCTGACCGAGCGGGCGCCCGACTACGTGGTGCTGGGGGAGACGCGGACGTACTCCTTCGAGGCGATCACGCGGGCGATCCGGCTGATCGCCGACGGCGCGCGATTCATCGCCACCAACCCCGATCCGACCGGGCCGTCCACCGAGGGCCCGTTGCCGGCCACCGGGTCGGTCGCCGCGCTGATCACCCGCGCGACCGGCGTCGCCCCGTACTTCGTCGGCAAGCCGAATCCGCTGATGATGCGCAGCGCGCTGAACCGGATCGAGGCCCACTCCGAGACGTCGGTGATGATCGGCGACCGGATGGACACCGACATCGTCAGCGGCCTCGAAGCGGGCCTGCGCAGCATCCTGGTGCTGTCCGGCTCCACCGGCGAGCACGAGGTCGAGCGGTTCCCCTACCGCCCGACCCGCATCGTCGAGTCCATCGCCGACGTCGTACCACTCATCGAAGCGATGTCCTAGAGCACCTGCGAGAGGAACTGCTGCAGCCGTGGTGACTCCGCCGCGGTGAAGAGTTTCTCCGGTACGCCGGACTCGACCACGACACCACGATCCATGAAGGCGACCTGGTCGGCGACCTGGCGGGCGAAGCCCATCTCGTGGGTGACGACGATCATCGTCATCCCGGCGCCGGCGAGGTCGGCCATCAACGCGAGAACTCCCTTGACCAACTCGGGGTCCAGCGCCGAGGTGGCCTCGTCGAAGAGCATCACCTCGGGCTTCATCGCCAGCGCCCGGGCGATCGCGACTCGTTGCTGCTGGCCACCGGAAAGGTTGCCCGGTCGCGCCGACTCCTTCTCCTTCAGGCCGACCAGGTCGAGCTGAACCCGGGCCGCCTCGACCGCGCCCTCGGTGGTCAGCTTCTTGATCTTGCGCAGCGGCAGGGTGATGTTCTCCAGCACGGTCTTGTGCGGGAACAGGTTGAAGTGCTGGAACACCATCCCGATCCGCCGCCGCAGCTCGTCCGGGTTGCTCCGCAGGACCGACTCGCCGCCGAGCTTGATGTCGCCCGCGGCCGGTTCGAGCAACCGGTTGGTGGCCCGCAGCAACGTCGACTTGCCGGACCCGGACGGCCCGATCACGCACGCGGTCTTGCCCGCCGGTACGGCGAGGTCGACGCCACGCAGCACCTTGTTCTTGCCGAAGGCAAGCTCGATCCCGGTGAGCTCCAGGCTCGCCGCGGCCTCAACGAATGTCGGCATTGCTGAGCTCCTCGACCTCGGGTTCGGCGGGACGGCCCTCGCGCAGCCGCTTGTCGAAGTAGTTGACCAGGTGCGTCAACGGCACGGTGATGATCAGGTAGAAGATGCCCGCGAGCAGCAGCGGCGACAGGTTGCCGTTCGTCGCCGCGGCGTCCTGCCCGATCCGGAACAGCTCCCGCTGACTGGCCAGCAAACCGAGGAAGTAGACCAGGCTCGACTCCTTGATCAGGGCGATGAACTGGTTCACCAGCGCGGGCAGCACCCGGCGGACGCCCTGCGGGATGACGACCAGCCACATGCCGGAGCTGTGGCTGAAGCCGAGCGCCCGCGCCGCCTCGAGCTGGCCCTTCTCGACGCTCTGGATGCCGGAGCGGAAGATCTCCCCGATGTACGCCGCCGCGATCAGCGACAACGCCAGAATCCCCAGCGGGTAAGGGTTCGGGCCCCACCACTGCCGGGTGATCGGCGACAGCCCCTGGCCGATCAGCAGGATCGTCAGGATCGCCGGAAGGCCGCGGAAGATATCCGTGTAGATCTTCGCCGGCCACCGCAGCCACCACCTGCGGGACAGCCCCATCACCGCCACGATCATGCCGAGCACAGTGCCCAGCGCGACCGAGGCGGCGGCGAAGATGAGGGTGTTGACCAGCCCGACCTTCAGCATCTCGGGCAGGACTGCCTTCATCGACTCCCAGTCGAGGAAGGTGTCGTTCAGGGTGGACCAGACGTCCATCAGCCGGCTACGGGGGTGCCGCTGGCCTTGGGCGCCACGAACTTCACGGAGCCGCTACCCGGCTTGAAGGTCGCCGGTACCGGGCGGCCCGGGTAGTACTGCTCGACGAGCTTGGTCCAGGTGCCGTCGGCAATGACCTCGTCGAGTGCCTTGTTGACGGCCTCGCGCAGCTTGTCGTTGCTCTTGGCCACGGCGAACGCCGTCGGTGCGGAGCTGAGCTCCTTGGCGGCCAGGATGACCACGCCGCCGCCCTGCTCCTTGGCCATCTTCTCGCCGATCTCGGCGGGGGAGATCCAGGCGTCCGCAGTACCGGCCTTGAGCTGGCCGAGGGCGGCGTTGTAGTTCGGGACGCGGACCGGGTTGAGGTTCTTCTGGGTCGCGTAGTCGTCCTGCACGGTGCCCTGGACGACCACGACGCGCTTGCCGTCGAGCTGGTCGAACTTCGCGATGCCGGAGTTCTTGGTGGTGTTCAGGCCGAGGTAGCCGAAGTCGTAGCCATTGCTGAAGGCAACCGTCTTCTTGCGCGCCTCGGTGATCGTGATGGACGAGCTGCCGAGGTCGTACTGGCCGCCGTTGACCTGGGAGAGCAGGGCGGAGAAGTCGGTGCCGACGAACTCGGGCTTCAGGTTCAGCTTCGCTGCGACCGCGGTGATCAGGTCGTTGTCGAAGCCGGTGAACTTGCCGTCCTTGAGGTACACGTTCGGCGGCGCGTCAGTGAGCGTGCCGATCCGCAGGGTGCCCGACTGGATCAGGCCGAGATCGGGGCCCGAGGCATCGGATTTGTCGTCACTGCCGCAGGCCGCGAGCGCGACGGCCAGGGTGACGGCGGTACCGAGGGCAGCGAGGCGGCGGAAGGCGCTGATGGCGCGCACAGGTGTCTCCTTAAACAGGCGATTCGGGGAACGGGTGGGGTTGGCCCACCGTTGGACGCTAACGCCACTGGCGACCGGCGAATTCCGCCAGGACACCGGATGAGACGGGTCCGGAATGTCTAGCTGAGTCATGGTATATGTGTCACTCAGCTCAGGCGGTGACGGCTCCCTTGCGGTAGGCAACTACCGTCGCGGCAGTGCGCGAAATCACACCTGGCTTGGCGACGAGCGAAGCGTTCGCATCTTGGAGCGGGCGCCGCAGCTGTTCATCGAGCACCATCGGCGCCGGTGGCCGCGGCTGGTGTCGACGAAGAGCAGGGTGCAGGCGGGATCCTCGCACTCGCGGATCGATGACGCATCCGGCCCGGTCAGCAGGTCGACGCCATCGCGCGCGACAGCAGCTAGTACTGCCGAAGCGGTCGGCCCGGGATCGGCTCGCTCCAGTCCACCCGAGCGGATCACGAGCGCCGGCGCGGGGGTTTTTCGGGCAGCCCAGGCGTTGACCAACTCCACGTCTGCGGACGCCGCTGAGCCCACGTCTGTGGACCTGATCGACCCGGCATCGGCGGGCCGCGCCACGCCTCTCCCGAGAACCGTCATCGTCAACCGGTACAAGGCTTCCCGTAGTACTCGGGCGTCTTCCAGATCCGCCGCATCGGCCGCGATCGACCCCAGGCCCGCCAGTTCCGCCCAGTGGGTGAGGTCTTCGGGCGTACGGATCCGTTCCAGCTTCTCCGTACTGCGTTTGCCGAGCGTGCCGGCGAGGTTGAGTGCTGTGCGTCCGCCGATGAAGGGGAACGCGAGGAGGTCGACGGCCATCAGCCGAGCCGGCTGCGCACGCTCGCCAGTTCGTACAGCATCGTGTTGAGCGGCGTCGGCGTACCGGTCTCCAGTCCGAGCCTGACAACGGCCCCGCTCCACGCCTCCAGCTCGGACGGCTTCCCGTCGTTGATGTCGCGTTGCAGCGAGGTCGTCCCCTCGGCCGGCAGGCTGTCGAGGAACGCGAGCGTCTTGTCCATCGCGTCGGCGGGCAACTCGACGCCGGTCGCCTTCGCGACCTGCCTGATCTCGTTCATGCTGTCGACGATGAGTTGCCGGGTGCCCGGGCGGCTGCGCAGTACGCCGTACGGGGCGTTGGCCAGCGTCGAGATCGCGCCGAACGACCCGAGCGCGAGGAACTTGCTCCAGAGCGCGACCCAGACATCGGCCGGTACCACCGCTGTCAGCTTCGATCCGTCGAGCGCGTCTCGCAGCCGGTCGACGCGCTCGCTCGCCCGGTTGTCCCACTCGCCGAACGTGAGCTTCCCGAGCCCGCCGAGATGCCGCACCCGCCCCGGCCCGTCGAGAAACGCGATCACCTCGACGGCGCCCGGCAGCACCGCGTCCTGCCCGACGGCTGCCGCCACCTGCTGAGGTGCCTCCACGCCGTTCTGCGTAGTCACGACCGCAGTGCCTTCACCAACCAGCGGCCCGAGCGACGCGATCGCAGCCTCCAGCTGCCAGGTCTTCACCCCCAGCAACACGTAGTCGACCTCGCCGACCTCCGCAGGATCATCAGTCGCCACCACCGAATCAAGCACGAAATCCCCGGCAACGCTCTCGACGGTCAGCCCGCCCCGCCGCAACGCAGCCAGGTGCTCACCACGCGCGACAAACCGAACATCATGCCCAGCCGAAGCGAGCCGCCCCCCGAAGTACCCGCCAACCCCACCCGCACCCAGCACCGCGATCTTGATCGTCATACCGGAGATGTTACCTGTCAAACCGGTAACCGGCGCATACCATCACCCGTACTCGCGGCCCGGGCCGGCGCGTGGTGCCCACCCGAACCGCAGTTGTTGTGGCCGAGATGCGTACTGGACTCAGCTTAGGTACTTGGCGGCAACCGCACTCCCAGCCGACATGGATGCCTAAAACAGGCGCCTAATCCACCGCTGCCGGGACAGGCTGTAACCAGCTCCCGGCGCTACCAGCCGGCGAGTAGCACGCTGTGTCAGTACTACCTGGACTTGACCTGCGAAACACGCGGTCGCCCAGGAGCCTCTACGTCTAATGCAACTTCCGTGCTTCGACTGGAACTGGTACCGCCGGATGTTGGAGTAACGGGAGTTGCCACCGCTGCGGGCCTGCCCGTGATGTCCGAGGGGCGGCTCTTTCGGTGGAGTCGTAGCCTCGTTCCTCATGACGGAGCCAACTCAGGTAGTCCGCATTCGAGATGCAGCGCCTGGCGATGCGCTTGCCGAGCTGCATGCCCGGTCGCGGGCTGTGTGCTACGGCGCAGGCGGCCATGACATGGCAGCGGTTCCTGACGAGGAGTACCGGGAGACGTGGCGCAAAGATGGTGGTGGATTCTCGACTCGCCGTCCTGGTAGCTGTCTTGGGCGATGACATCGTCGGTGTGATCACGTTGGATGCCAACGGAGTGTTTCCGACCGATGCGCCTCACGAGACGCGGGTCCGGCTCGTCGGGATCTTCGTCGAGCCAGGCCGGTGGTCGAGCGGCGTTGGTAGCGCCCTGATGGGACGCTTCGTCTCCATCGCACGCCAGGCTGATGCTGTAGGCGAGGTGGATGTCTGGGAGCGGAACTCTCGTGCCATCCGGTTCTACGAGCGACACGGCTGGACCCGGGACAGAACTTCGCTTCCGGGGCCAACTGGGGTGGACTACGTCGGCTTCGTACACCTGCCATGACCCGTGACGCCAGGGTCCATCGATGACCTAGGTGCTCGCTCCCCTGCCACGCGAACAATTAGATTCAGAGCGTGTCCCCCACCGGCACCTTCCGTCGGAGTTCGTCGTTGAGGACCTGTCCATCCGGAATGTTCAGGCGCGGATACTCCCAGCGCAGTACCGCGGCGTCGGTGACACCGAGCGTGACCCGCTGAACGTGCGCCGGGCCGTGACCGGCGATCGCTTGGCGCATCCAGGACAGCCTCGCGAACGGTACGTCGTGGACGAGCGCTTTCGGCGCGAAACGAAAGGCGTTCTGCTGAAAGATCAGCAGGCGGTGCGACGTCAACGCGATGATGGCGTGCTGCGGCATCCGCAGTTCCGTGCCATAGATCTCTCCGACATCGCCCTGGCCGGCGAACAGCAAGCGGCCGAGGAGGCTGGGCCGAGAGTTGCTGTGGGCGCCGCCCACGGCGTAGACGGGGACGGCGTGGGTGACCTGCTCCCCCGGCAACCGGTTCTCGCCGAGGAAGGTGTCTACTTTCGCCGGTAGCGTCTCGTGCATAGATTGATTGTCGCAGTGGATCCGGGAGCAGGGTGGAGGTTGGACGGTTCCTGCCAACCGCTGCCCCGCGTTCGGAGTACTGATATCAGTCGAGGGCTTCGGTGATCAGAAGCGCTGATTCCACCGACAGATATGGAACTCTCGATAGTTAACTGGTGCCGGCGGGCGTTGGAGTGACGGGAGCAGGTTCCAGGCATTGGGTTCCCAGTCGCCACTCATCATGTCGAGCGGGAACCCGGAGTCTCGAGGCCAGATGGGGGCGAGAAGCTCTTCGACAGCCGTGATGGAGGGGACGGCTGATCCCTTGGCCACGTTCCACATCACCACGAGGGCCCCGCCCGGTCGCAGGACTCGTGCGATCTCCGTCAACGCGGGTTCGTTGTCGAACCAGTGGAAGGCCTGGGCCACGAAGACCGCGTCGACCGCGTCGTCCGCGAGCGGAATCTGTTCCGCAGTGCCGTCGATCGCCTCGACGCCTGGACAACCCGCAACGAGCAGGCGGCGCATGCCAGGGTCCGGCTCGACGGCCACCACGTGCGCGATCCTCGAGACCAGCTGACGGGTGAACTTGCCCGTCCCTGCAGCAAGTTCCAGCGCCGTCGCCGACGGCGCGAGCTCGGCGAGATCAACGACCTGCTCCGGGTAGCCGGGCCGGCCACGCTCGTAATCCTCGTACCAGTGCCTGGGCATGTCGTCTGTCGCCATGGATCCATGCTGGCTGGATGACGTCGATATCCACAGCGAATATCGCGCGGCCGAAGCGAACGCACGTTCCTCGCAACGTTTAACGCCGATAACCTGCCCTAAGTCCGTTGACGCCTCAGCAACGGACATACTCACTTAGCTCGGACATAGCCGATCGCCTCAGACAGATCAGCACCGGTGAGGTTGACCCCAGAGAGGTCGACGCCGGAAAGGTTGGCCTTCTTCAATCTCGCCTTCGACATGTTGGTCCAGGGCCTGTTCGGATCGTCATGCTTCGTTCTGGCGTTCGTTAGATCAGCGGACTCTAGGAACGCAGACGTCAGCGAAGCCCCGGCGAGATCTGCGTCCCGCAGGTTCGCACTATCGAAGCTCGCGAACTCGAAGTCGCTGCCGGCCAGGACGGCCTTGGATAGGTTGGCCTTTGAGAAGGCGGCTCTCTTCATGACGCCTCCGCCGAGAACTGCCGCTGTCAGGTTTGCCCGTTCGAAGAGCGCCCCGCGTCCGTCCGTGCCATGGAGGTTCGCACCAGAGAGATTGGCACCCTCCATGCGAACCCACTTAAGGTTTGAGTAGCTCAAGTCAGCACCGGACAGATTCGCGTTCCTCAAGTGGGTGAAGCTGAGGTCAGCGTGGACCATCGACACTCCCCGGAGGTCGAGGCCCGGCATCACGGCACCCTTAAGGTTGGCGCCCGAAAGCTTGGCGCCCAAAAGGTTGGCGCCGGTGAGATTAGCGTAGGAGAGGTCGGTATTCTCCAGGTTGGCTAGCCTCAGGTCAGCGCTAGCCAAGTTAGCTCTGGCAAGGCACAACCCGTCGAGCTTGAGGCGTGGAAGGTCCGGTGTGGGAAGTCTCCGGCCGATGACCGCTACTGCCTCCTCGATGTCCGGCTGGACGGACTTCGGATCGGAGGCCTTGTTAATGCCACCGATCAGTTCACACTTGGGGGTCTTCGCGCCATGTATACGCACGAAAGTGGCGAGCACTTGCATGATGGATGTTCTGTCCTGGGCGGAGTCCCGCGCGAGGCGCTCCAGGGAGTGGATGCCACCCAGTCGCACGTCCAGGCTGGCTGAACCGAGCTGGTCGATCGCCCGCCCGAACCGTTCGGTGAACTGGCCCTGTTCAGTCAACCGGTACTGAACGTCGAACTGACGCTCGGTGCTCCGCAGGGACTGTCCCGTGTACCACAAGGCACCAATCGCCGCGACCGTGACGGTGATGGAGGCAACCCTCGTCCAGCCGACCCATTGCACGACGGTCCTCAGCCGCGTCTGAGGACCGGCCGTGTCCGCGAGATCCTCACCTGCTTCCGCCTGAGCGTCACGCCGCTTGGACGCATTACGTCGAAACCTGCCGGCCGCGGTCGCCATGGCTGCCTCCCCCTCGGAATCGTCTCAGCTTCGACGCCAGTTGGCATCCTTTGGTGCCGGCGCTGTCTGGAGAACCTCGGCTTATGCCTGGGATGCGTCAACCTCCGCGCAGAGACGGTGGAGTGCTGCCCGCGGCCATACAGAGACTGGTAGCGCCGGTTGTTGGAGTACCGGGAGTTGCCGCTGTGAGAGCTCCCGGCGGCCCGGGTAGTAGGCGTCGATGACTGGTTTTACCGGGATCTGCGGGTGGAAGTGCAGTGGTACTTGGAGGCGCGCGGCGGTTGCGTAGAGGTCGTCGTGCTCCGGTGCGTCGGCCGGCTTGCAGTCGCGTCACCGTCTCAGCCGGAGACATGGTGTGGAACGTCGTTGCGGCGCACGGTCGCGTGCTAGCGTCCCTCGCCGTGGGTGGGTGGCGCGGATGGCAATTCGGTGCGTGTCGCCGGCGTTCGTGGTGTGCGGGGATGCCCGGTTGAGCACGCGAGAGGAGCGGTGGGTGGTTGACGCGCCCGTTCACATCCGACAGCTCGTCTCCGATCGCGGGTTCACCCGGTTGCGGCCCGCCGGCGGCGGGGTGGAGTTTCAGGTGTTCGCGGCCGAAGCCTCGGATGGCGCTGCGGTCGTGCTACGCACTCCGGTCCAGGGCCGGTTCCAGTTCGACCCCAACGACGGACACGTCGACACCAGGTCGCTGCTGCGCTGGGAGTACGTGGTCACTCGGCACCTGGGCCGGCTCGGCTTCCCGGTGGCCACACCGCACGAACTGTGCCTCGGCGAGGCCGACGTGCTCGTGTCCGAGTTTCTCCCGGACGACGGCCGCGGCGCCGATCAGGTCGCGCTCGGCGTGCATCACGCACCGCTGCCACCGATGGCTCCGGTCGCCGCGCATGGCCTACCACCCGCCCAATTGCTGGCCCAGCGGATGGCAGAGCGCTTCGCCGCCTTGGCCCGCTACGGCGTGAACGTGCCGCCCGGGCCACCGGTCGAGCAGGTGATCGAGGTCCTTGCGGCGCGGCCGGGCGGGCGGCTGCTGCACCTGGATGTGCGCGCGTCGAACCTGCGGTCCGCCGACGGGCATGTCCTCGGCGTACTCGACTGGTCGAATGCGCTGGTCGGCGATCCCGCAATGGAACTGGGCCGACTGGCCGAGTACGCCCTCGTGCCCGACAACGGAGTCGACTACGAGCAAGTGCTGGCCGGCTATGGGGAAGGGCTCGACCTCGACTCGCCCGCGTTCTGGATCTACCGGCTCGACACCGCGGTCATGCTCGCCTTGCTGTTCAGCTCGAACGCAGCTCATACCGGCCTCGGGCCGCCGGCGGTCGACCGGCTGCTGGCGGTCCACGAACGCGTGCGCCGAGCGTTGGCAGACTGAACTGGGCGCGTCCGCGTGACCGCCACAGACGACGTGTGCGTCAGCGGGCGTGCGCCTCGGCGCGCACAAGCAACCGCACCGCGTGCTCGACGCCGATCGGGCCGCGGTCGGAGCCGGGACGCTCCGCGGACCGTTCCTACGCGATAGACGTATGAGCTACGCCAACAACCCGGGCCTGACCTGCACAGATTCCGAAATCACGCAGAGGTGGGAGTTTCTGCATTAGATGCAACTCCCGTGAGGGCATTGCCGATAACAGATCTTATGTCAGGTGCTAAGTAGAGGAATGCACCTGACGTGGACAGGTCGCTTGTCCGTTCTCAGTGAAGCTGTCACTTTCTCAGTGAAGGTGGCATTGTCCCGTCTCAGTTGAGTCGTCGCAGTCTCACTGAACCCGACGCATTCGAGGATCGTCACCGACGGCTACTACCCCACCGGCGGCCAAGATCCCCTTCGGCACCACCTCAACACCAGAGTCCCCGCCCTACGGGTGCTACCCCGCCCGGTCCAACTCCTCGATGAGAGCGCGAGAATCTGACTCAGGCTGCGAGGTGCTCCGCATGAGGATCGACAATCGACGAGGGGGGCTCCGTAGCGACTGCCCACGTCTGCCCGACAATCGGTACGACCGCGCTCTGAGCGCGGCATGGTCTGGAGCATCAGAGCGTCAACATCGCGTGCCAGCTACGGCGTCGCGGTAGTCGTGTCGCTGGAGTGGGTGCGCAGGCCGCTGCGCGGGCGACTGCTGGCGAGTGCGATCGCGGTGACCCAGACGCCGAATGCCAGGCTGGTGGTTTCCGGCCCGAACCTGTCGAGCAGCACTCCGGCGGTGGCGGCGCCGAGGGGGAAGCTGCTCCAGGCGATGAGCTTGAACGCGGAGCCGACGCGGCTCTGCAGGTCGTCGGGGGTGATGGACAGCTGGTAGCTCAAGGCGTTGATTCCGAAGATCGCGGCGGTGGCCACAAACACGGCCAGTAGGAACGCGGTCATGACGATGACGTGGGAGAACAGCCCGATCAGGACCCACAGAGCGGCTTGGGCCCACATGACGCCGATGATGGTTCGGCCGAAGCCGAACCTGGCTTTGAGCCGCGACGCGGCGACGGACCCGGCAACGCCGCCGACGCCGATCCCGGAGAGCACGAGACCGATCACCCCTGCGGATGCGTGTGCTTGTTGGGCGGCGACGATGACGACCAACTGGGCGCCGGCCATGGCGAGCTGGAGACCGGCCGCCGCGGTGGCGATGGTGCGGATGACCGGGTGATACCAGAGCCAGCGCAGCCCGGCTGCGATGTCTGATCGCAGCGTGGTTGCAGGTCGCTCCTGCGGTTGCTGGAATTCGATTCGAACCGCGGATAGGGCGATCGCCGATGCCAGGTAGGAGACCGCGTCGGCGAGGAACGGCAGGCCACGGAACAGCTGGAAGAGGGTCCCTCCCAGCGGCGGGGCGAGCATGGCGGTCGCGGAGCTGCTTACTTGAAGCGCTGCCACGGCGGTGGTGATCTGGTCTTTCTCGACGACGTTCGGTACGGCGCCGGCATCTGCGGCGCTGAACAGCACGTAGAGCACACCGCCGACGAATGCGGTCACGTACAGGTGTGTCGGGGTGACGTGCCACAGCCACATGGTCAGCGGGATCGACGCCATGTTGATTGCCCGGAAGGTGTCGCAGATGACCATCACGCGCTTCCGGTTCCAGCGGTCGGCGAGCGCGCCCGCGATGAGACCGAGCAAGAGGTACGGGAGCGAGGACACCGCCGAGACCGCACCGGCCTGGACCGGCGACTGGGTCAGAGCCAGCATCAGGAGTGGGTAGGCCAGTGTGGTGATGCCCGTGCCCAGGTCGGACAGCGTCTGCGCCCCCCAGAGGAGTCGGAAGGCACCGTTGCGCCAGATCGAGGTCCGAGGTCGCGCCCGGGTGGTTTCGGTGCCGGCGGTGTCGTCAGGTTCGCTGGTGTTCGCCACGATCCGCACCCGTGAACTAGTACGATCTCGGCTGTTTCGACCGATCGAGACGCTCTTGTAGGTACTCGATGCTCACCCCGGCTGCGGCCGCGATCAGTGTCCAGTCGCTGCCTTGTTCGCGCAGGCGTCTCACGGCGTTGACGATCTGGTCCTCGACGAGGTCCGCACGCCGGACGAGCCCACCGAGGCGCGCCATGGCGACCTCGATCGTGGGGTCGAAGTACGCCGCGCGGCTCTGTGCGGACTCTTCCGGGCCGGACTGGGCGATGAGCTTCGCAGACGACTCGACGCACTCGTCGCAGATGAACACCCCGCCCGGTCCGGCCACGAGTCGTTGCGCAGCGGGCTCGGACTTGGCGCAGAACGAGCACTGCACGACCGTCTCGGGGGTCGGGCTGTGAACAGATGACACGCGGTCCTCCAGCTGAGATCGGATTCTCCGCAGAGCCGTCGCGTAGGGCTGACCGGTCGAGGCCGCCAGAGACCTGGCTCGCCGCTTGAGGTGCTTGTTTGTGGTCATGACCGTTCCATACTCCGACCTGCGCCCCAGCGCGCGTGCGGAATCAGAAGCGGACATCGACCGAGGACACCTATCCCCTTTGCCCCAGATGCCGGCCTGCTGGGAACACCGACGGGGGAGGCGCGGAACTCGCCTGAGCTTGATGTTGCCCGCCCGATCGGCCGTAGTCAACCAAACTCGCTGTGAGCCACCACCAAAGACCTGGTGGAGCGCCCGACACTCGGCAGGTGAGGGCGGATCGTCTACGCCCATGGGCGGTGATTCGACCCGCTCCGCATACGACCCGACGGCCACCGGCTTAGTCGGCGCCTAACGGCGCGACACGTCCCACAAGGCGAACCTCATGCGGACTCCCTGCCGGTCGCAACGTCAGTGGTCGACTCGCGTTCCGCATGACCCGTCCGGGTCCAATCACTGCAGCGGGCCCTATGCGGCGACATCGACCGCGTAGCCGCGCGATCGCGGCGTCGCGCTGGCCACGTCTGGTCCACTTGGTTGAAGAGTTGCGACAGGTTCAGTGAGCCGACCTTGGGTTCGCCGTCGCACCGGGAACTGACGCAACGCTCCTGAAGGCGTCCGTCTGCGTCAGATCGGATGAGACAGGACAGGCATGTCGGCGTTGATGATCGACCGATGGCCTGCTGGGATGTAGTGCTGTGGTTGCCGGACTTCGGGCCGTGCCGGGTGCACGGGTGCTGACCGGGGATCCGCCTGGCATCGGTTTTGTTGATGCAGAAGGCGTTGAGCGGCAGGAGTTGCTGGCCGACGTCGCTGGCCTCCGGTTCGAGACCGGCTTGCCGGTGCGGTCGTTTCCGTCGTACCGCGGACAGCGGAACTGGCCGGGCTGGTGGTGGTCGGCCACCACGGGCGCCCTGGTCGGCTACGAGTCGTGGCTTGAGCGAGATCACGCGATGGCGCTGGACTTCGACGAGGACGTGGTGGCGTTCGCGTCGCAGCCGTTCTGGCTGTTGATGCAGGTCGACGGCAAGCAGCGTTCGCACGCCCCGGACTACTTCGCGCGGCATCGCGACGGGTCGGCAATGGTGCTGGACTGCCGGCCGGACGACCGGATCGGGCCGCGGGATGCCGCGGTGTTCGGCCAGACCGCCCGGGTTTGCGAGCAGGTCGGTTGGTCGTATCGCCGGGTCGGTGCGCTGCCGGCTGTCGCGGCAGCCAACATCCGCTGGTTGTCTGGCTATCGCCATGGCCGGTTCGGCGATGCCGGGATGGCTGATCGGCTCCGGGACGTGTTCGTGAAGCCTTTGGAGCTCGCCGCGGGCGCGAGTCGCTGCGGATTGCCGTTGGCCGTTCTGCCGGTGTTGTTTCATCTGTTGTGGCGCCACGAGCTACACACCGACTTGTCGGTCGCCCTGTCCGAGGTCTCACTCGTGGAGGCCCGATGACTCCCAGGCCGTCGCCGGGGCAGGTTCTTCGGGTCGGTGACCGGGTTCAGTACGACGGCCGCGAGCTCGCGGTGATCGGGCTGAGCGCGACGATGGTCCGGCTGCGCGACGACGCCGGTCGCGAGGAAGTGATCGCAGCTTCGCAGTTGCAGTCAGGGCCGGGGTTCGCCGTGGTCGGCGCGCGACCGGTCGCGCGGCTTCAGGGGCTGGGTTTGCTGGCCCATGTCCCTGCGGAGCCATTGGCTGCTGCGAGGTGGTGGGAGCAGCACCTGGTCGAGGTCGAGACCGGGACACCACCCGCGGGGCCTGCGTCTGCTCCACAGCCTCAGTACGACCCGGACCGCACGAGTGTTCAGCAACGTGAGCAGGCCAAGCTCGAGGAACTGGCGGCCGCTGGGATGGTGGTGAGCCTGCGCACGTTGAAGCGCCGGCGCAGCGCCTACGCACGATCGGGCCTGCTGGGCCTGGTGGACCAGCGGGCGATCCGCGACACCACCCCTACAGGCCGGGCCGATCCTCGCTTGGTCAACGCGATCCGGGTCGCGTTGCGAGAGCAGACGGCGATCTCGTCGGGCACCAGATCACGGCTGCGCCGCCGGGTGGAGGCTCTGCTGGTCCAGGAGCACGGCGCCGGTGTGGTGCCGTTGCCTTCGCAGGCGACCTTCTACCGGCTGGTCGCGGTCCTGGACGACGGCGGTCACGCGTTTGGGTCCGCGGCAACGCGCCGCTCGCTGGCCAACCGCCCGGACGGACCGTTCGGATCCGTCACGGCGCTGCGGCCCGGCGAGCTGGTGCAGATCGACACCACTCCCTTGGACGTGATGGCGCTGCTGGACGAGGGGGTGCCGGCGCGGGTGGAGCTGACGCTCCTGGTCGACGTCGCGACGCGCTCGATCTGCTCGGGCCTGCTGCGTCCACACGGCACGAAAGCCGTCGACGCCGCGCTGCTGCTGGCCAGAGCGCTGGTCCCCGAGCAACTGCGCCCGGGCTGGCCAGAAGCCTTGCGGATGAAGGCCTCCCGGTTGCCACACGCGGATCTGGGAGCCGTCGACAACCGGCTGGCGGAGGCGGCAGCGAAACCGGTCATCACACCGGAGACGATCGTATGTGACCGGGGCGCGGTGTTCTTGTCGCAGACCTTCACCGCGGCCTGCGCACGACTCGGGATCTCGCTGCAACCTGCCCATCCGCGCACGCCGACCGACAAGGGCATCGTCGAGCGGACGTTCTCCTCGATCAACACGCTGTTTTGCCAGTTCGTCGCCGGCTACACCGGCCGCGACGTCACCCGCCGCGGCGCCGACGTCGACGCGGCCACGGTCTGGTCGCTGGCCGAATTGCAGGACCTGTTCGACCAGTGGGTGCTAGCCGGGTGGCAGCCCCGTCCACACGACGGCCTGCGGCACCCCGAACTCCCTCGTTCGGCGTTGTCGCCCAACGAGATGTATTCAGTGCTGGTCGCTTCGGCCGGTTACCTGCCGCTCGCGCTGACCGGCGACGACTACCTGGAACTGCTGCCGGTCTGCTGGCGCAAGATCACCGCAACCGGCCTGCGGATCGGTTCACTGACCTACGACAGCGCCGGCCTCAACCCGCTACGGGGGCAGCTGTCCGGGCACACCGCCCACCGTGGTCAGTGGCCGATCCACCACGACCCCTACGACCTGAGCCAGGTCTGGCTGCGAACACCCGATGCGAGCTGGATCGAGATCCCGTGGATCCACCGCGCCCGCGTTCTGGAGCCGTTCGCCGACTTCACGCTGCGCCAGGTCCGCAAGACCCTGTCCGAGCGCAACAGCGGCGAGCACGACGAGCTCGAGGTCAGCGCCGCGTTGACCGCGCTTCTCAGCCGTGCTGGTGACGGCCCGGGCGACACCAGCCCCGCGGGAAAGACCGGCCGCAGGGCCGCGGCGAAGACCCGTGCCGCCGCGGCAGAAACCGCGACCCAGCGGCGCCCAGGCAGCCAGCTGCGCACCGACGACCCGCCGGATGACGAGATCGTCGACGATTCGCCTGAACCGGCCGTGGTCGTCCCGTTCGGTCTGTTCGATGCCCACGCCGAAGCCCGGAGGATCTGGTGACCACTCAACTCGCGGCCCACGACGCTGCGACTGCGGATCTTCACGCGCCGCTAACCACCAAGGAAGGCTGGCGCCGGTTCGTCGAGCAGGGTGGCGCCACCATTCTCGACCCGGCCACGCCCGGATGCCCGGTCGGGATCGAGGACAGTCGGCTGGCCTATCACAGCCAGCTCGCGGTGGTCGCCACTCCGGCCGTTCAGCAGATCACCGCAGCTGGACGCCGCCTGGTCGTGCTGAACCGGCAACAGCTGTCGGCCCGGCGCGGGCTGATCGTGAACGGTGCCGCCGGCACCGGAAAGACCACTGCCATCACCCAGCTCGGCAAGGCCCACGAGCTCGCGCTGCGACTGCGCCACGGCGACCACGGGCCCCGCATGCCCGTCATCTACGTCACCGTCCCGCCGGCCGCCACACCACGGATGCTGGTCATCGAGTTCGCCCGGTTCCTGGCCCTGCCAGTCACGACGAGGTCGAACCTGACCGACGTCACCGAAGCGGTCTGCGCTGTGCTGATAGATCTGGGCTGCGAACTGGTGATCGTCGACGAGCTGCACAACCTCAATCTGGCCACCCGCGCCGGCGCTGAGGTCTCCGACCAGCTGAAGTACTTCGCCGAGCGGCTGCCCGCCACCTTCATCTATGCCGGCATCGACGTCGAACGGGTCGGACTGTTCAGCGGCACCCGCGGCCGCCAGATCGCCAGCCGGTTCGCGACGATCGCCACCAAGCCCTTCGGCTACTCGACCGCCCAGCAGCGCGACCAATGGTGCTCGCTGGTCGCCACGCTCGAACAGACCCTCCAGCTGCACCAGCACCGTCCCGGCACGCTGGTCAATCTCGCCGCGCACCTTCACGATCGCACCGGCGGCATGATCGGCAGCCTGTCGCATCTACTGCGCGCCGCCGCGATCGACGCCATCATCAGCGGCGACGAGAAGATCACCAAGACCAGCCTGGCAGCCGTCCAGCTCGACCACGCCGCCGAGGAACACCACGCGACAACCAGAACCGGCCGCATCCGCCGCCGCCCTCACGTCGCTCCTCAGACGGACAAAGCATCTGCCGGGTGATCGGTTCGAACGGCCACCGGCTGAGCGGCCGCTTGAACCCGACCCAGCTCAACGGCATCCCGCCGCGGCGGGCACTGCCGATCGCGATCCGGCTGGTCCACGGAGAAACCCACGTTTCGCTGGCCCGCCGCCTGGCCGAGGCCAACCACCTCACCGAGTGGGAACTGTTCGGCGCACTTCCCCGCCACCAGTCCCATGACCCGCAAAACCTGGAAGGCCTGGCTCAGCTGACCGGCCATCCACTCCGGCTTCTCCAACGAGTCGTGCCGCCACCTGGCAAGAACGCGTTCACGATGCCCGTCAGCGCCTGCTCCCACTGCCTTGCCCGGATCGGGATCACCACCGCCGTCGACATCACGGTCCGCGTCTGGGATCCGATCTGCCGGCAACACCACAGATGGCTGTCGCGCGGACACCACCGCGATGCCGAGTTCGACATCCTGCCCCTGCCCGAAGTGACCCACGCGTAACGCCGCCTGGCACAGACCTTCGCCATCCCGGGCGGCCCCCGGACGTTGCAGGCATGGGAAACAGCACAGCACGTTCTCCACCGCTGGACAGAACGCGGAGACTGGCCCGCCCATCGCCGGCGCCGACTCACCCACTACATCGACACCAACAACACACTTCTCAACCCTCAGCACCCGCTCGCCGAACTCGTGAACTTCCCCGAAACAGTCGCCCTGGCCCGCATCCTCAACAACCCCTACTGGATCACCCAGGCCACTCACAACCCCATCAGCCTTCAACACTTCCACGCCGAAGTGCGGCACCGGCTGGACATCGATTACGAGCCATACGACGAATGGGACCCACTCCGCATCTGGCGACAACGCGACGCACGACGGACACCACCCGCCCGGCCGCCTGTCCGCTGACTGTCGGTGGCCTCAGCGACGCTAAGCACAGCGCTGCTCAAGAAGTGCCAACTAGATTGAGAAACCGATGCCCGACAACTTCTCAGCGAACCTGTCAACCCGCAGGCCAGAAGGGCAGTCCAGATGCCAAGTTCACCGAGAACGGACATCGCTGTCCGCTTTCGGCGACAGGTTGCGCGGCCGCTGCCGCAGGCAAGGTCCCTGGCGGTGGTAGACACCAACGTCTTCCTCTCCCACCCGCGGATCGGGTCTCGGCGGCGCGCTCATGGACGCCGTCGTTCAACACCCGCGGCTGGCCGGCGTACGAAGTATCGAGCTGGTCTGCCGGCCAGACCTCGTCGCGTTCTACCGCCGCTGGGGCTTCACCGACAAGGTCGGCCGCTCCGGCCTGATGCGTCGAACCACAGACCCACGACTCACTTCGGAGTCCGGCTAGTACTCCAGCCGGAGCTCGGGATGCTTGGTTTGTGGGCCGGACCGCCGCCACTCATAAACCTTGGTTGACTGCGCCCAGCCAAGCGTGGGCAACCCTGGTCCCGGGTGGCGGCAGCAGCTTTATGAGTGGCGGCCGTCCGGTACTTCCACCCAAGTCGTCAGGTCGCCGAAGTACTGCGTCGACGTGGGCTCATTCGATGAGGTCTGGGTCGTACATGAATTTGCGGACGTCTTGTGCGCAGCGGCAGGCGACTGCGATCTTTGCGGCCCACTCGAGGGCGGCGTCTCGGGTGGGTACGTCGACGATCATCACGCCGCCGATAACCTCTTTGGTCTCCGGGTACGGGCCGTCGGTGACCACCCCGTCGGTCGCCACCACGGCGTGCTCCACGTCGTCGTTCTCGTAGGCCAGCCCGCCGCCGAAGAGGAACACGCCGGCGTCCTTGGCCTCCTGGACCACCGCGTGGGCGGCCTTGCCCACCTCGGGGAAGTCCTCCTCGGGGATGTGGTCCATCGCACCCTTCTCGAACGAGATCAGGTATCGCGCCATCTCATCACTCCTTGTCCCGGCAGCCAGCGTCCGGCCACCTCTCGCCCTTACTACGAACACCCCGCTTCAAATCCGACAGGCTGCGTAGAGAACTTCTCACGGGATCTCCGCTGGCAGCGGTACCGCTGTCCGAGCTGGACGATTTTGAGCGCGCGAAGAACAAATTCCCCCGGTGGACGCCTACATGGCGCCTCGGGGGTTAGCGATTTCAGTCATCTGGCGGGTCCTGGCTCAGAGCTGGCGACTTGGGCCATCTATGAAGCTCTGGTGGGCGCCGCGCGCTGGCCCGGGGCGCGAGTACGGGTGGGGGACGGCCGTTCCACGATGTGACCCAGGTAATGGTGGGTTTTCTGCGGCGTGGCACACTTCAAGTACGAGTGAACCCACTCGCGTGCTCCGGGGTCGGTGTAATTCCGAGCCGGCGGTTATAGTCCGCGACCCGGCCGTAGCAGTATCTCGGCCGGTTGACCTGGTGGAATTCCAGGACCGACGGTGAAAGTCCGGATGGGAGGCGCACGCGATCGGCGTGCGCTCCGACGTCCGGACGCGGCTGAAGCGAGCCGTTTTCGAGCGACGGGTCCGTACGTACGCCGGTTGTCATGGCCCCGGTGTGCGTCCGTGACAACGAGGGACCTGTCAGTGAAGAACGCTTCGCCGATCGACATCGCCTGGATGCGTCGTGCCGTCGAGCTCGCCGCGCATGGCGTCGGCAGTACCCACCCGAACCCGGTCGTCGGCTGTGTCATCACCGGTCGCGACGGACACCCGGTCGGCGAGGGCTGGCATGCGTACCCGGGTGGCCCGCACGCTGAGGTCGAGGCGCTCCGGATGGCCGGCGAGCGGGCCCGCGGCGGTACGGCGTACGTCACGCTGGAGCCGTGCAACCACACCGGCCGGACCGGGCCTTGCTCGGACGCCCTGATAGCGGCCGGCGTCGCGCGGGTCGTGTACGCGGTACCGGATCCGAACAAGCAGGCCGCCGGTGGTGCCGAGACACTTGCCGCCAAGGACATCCGCGTGGAACAAGGCGTGCTTCAAGACGAAGCCGAAGCCGTGAACCATGTCTGGTTGCACAGCGTCCGCCAGGGCCGCCCGTTCGTCACCTGGAAGTTCGCCACCACCCTCGACGGGCGATCGGCCGCGAAAGACCGGTCGAGCAAGTGGATCACCGGCCCGCTCGCCCGCGCCGACGTGCACAAGAAGCGCGCCGAGTGCGACGCGATCGCGGTCGGCACCCAGACCGTACTCACCGACGACCCTGAGCTGACAGTCCGCGACGAGCAAGACCGCCCAGCCGCGCGGCAGCCGCTGCGGGTCGTGGTCGGGGACCGTGAGATCCCGCTGACGGCCAAGGTCCGCAACGACCGCGCCAAGACGCTGCTGCTCCCGACACACGATCCGGCCGAGGTATTGCGTCAGCTGGACGACCACCAGATCCGGCACCTCTGGCTCGAAGGCGGCCCGACGCTTGCCGCCGCCTTCCTCCGCGCTGGATGGGTCGACCAGATCGTCGCGTACGTCGCGCCGGCGGTGCTCGGCTCCGGCTTCTCCGCCATCGGCGACCTGGGCGCGGAATCTATCGACCAGCTACGGCGCTTCAACCTTGCGGACGTCACCCGCCTAGGCGACGACGTCCGCCTAACCCTGACTCCTCTCGGAGGTAAGTAGATGTTCACCGGCATCATCGAAGAGCTCGGTACGGTCGAATCCCTGGACCTGCTGGACGGCGACGCCGCCCGGCTCACGATCCGCGGCCCGAAGGTGACCGAGGACGCCGGCCACGGCGACTCGATCTCGGTGAACGGCTGTTGCCTCACGGTGATCGAGCACGGCGACGGCACCTTCACCGCGGATGTCATGCGCGAGACTCTGCAGCGCACCAGCCTCGGCAGCGTCGAGAAAGGCTCGACGGTCAACCTCGAGCGTGCGGTCACCGCGCACGCCAGGCTCGGCGGCCACATCGTCCAGGGCCACGTCGACGGCGTCGGTACGATCGCCAGCCGCGAGCCCGCCGAGCACTGGGAGGTCGTCCGGATCGCGACGGCGCCCGAGATCCTCCGGTACGTCGCGGAGAAGGGCTCGATCGCCGTCGACGGCGTCTCGCTCACGGTCACCGATGTGGACGACGGCACCGGGACCTTCGGGATCAGCCTGATCCCCACCACGCTCGAGCTCACCGTGCTCGGCCGCAACGCGGTCGGCGACACGGTCAACCTCGAGGTCGATGTGATCGCCAAGTACGTCGAGCGCCTGCTCACCGCAGGC
The DNA here is from genome assembly GCF_010548305.1 of Streptomyces sp. SID13031. GTDB lineage: Bacteria > Actinomycetota > Actinomycetes > Propionibacteriales > Kribbellaceae > Kribbella. The sequence continues at coordinate 61,735 of NZ_JAAGLV010000009.1, read as the reverse complement.
GGCTCATCGGCACCGCTCGCCGGAGGCGGCGCGTCCACACCGCTGGCAGGAGGCAAGGAATGAACTTCTTCGACTGGTTGCTGCACTCGCAGGTCACGATCGGCGGCTCGCCGGTGCTGGTCCGCGAGATCGTCGGCAACGTCTTCGGTCTGGGCAGTGCGCTGTTCGGCATGCGCCGGCTGGTCTCGGCCTGGCCGGTCGGCATCATCGGCAACGTTCTGCTGTTCACGGTCTTCGTCGGCGGGCTGTTCGACACCCCGCAGGACAAGGACCTCTGGGGTCAGGCCGGGCGTCAGGTCTTCTTCGCGCTCGTCAGCCTGTACGGCTGGTACCGGTGGTACCAGACCCGCCACGCGGGCGCCGCTACCGGCGTGCAGCCTCGTTGGGCAACGACGAGGCAGCGGCTCGAACTGCTGGGGGCCGCGGTTGTCCTCTACGCGATCGCCTACCCGGTGCTGAAGGCGCTGGGCTCGTGGGGACCGCAGTGGGACGCGTGGATCCTGACCGGCTCCATCCTGGCGACTTACGGGATGGCGCGCGGGTTCGTCGAGTTCTGGCTGATCTGGATCGCCGTGGACGTGGTCGGCGTACCGCTGCTCGTCCAGGCGAAGTTCTACCCGTCCGCGGCGATGTACGTCGTCTACGGGCTCTTCTGTGTCATCGGATTCGCCTCTTGGTGGCGGATCCAGAACCGCGAGTCGGCCGTTGCGGCCACTCCTGAGCCAGTGACGGTGGGCTGACCGATGGGCGAGGTACTGAAGCTCGACACGATCGAGCATGCGATCGACGAGATCCGGGCAGGGCGGCCGGTCATCGTGGTCGACGACGAGGACCGCGAGAACGAGGGCGACCTGGTGTTCGCGGCGTCGAAGGCGACGCCGGAACTGCTGGCCTTCCTGATCCGCTACAGCTCCGGCGTCGTCTGCGTCCCGATGGAGGCAGCCGAGCTCGATCGCCTCGGCATCCCGTTGATGACGCCGCACAACCGCGAGCGGCTCCGGACGGCGTACACGATCTCCGTCGACGCGCGGGACAACGTGACGACGGGCATCTCGGCGGCGGACCGGGCCCGGACGATCCGGGTGCTCGCGGATTCGGCGTCGGAGTCTTACGACCTGGTACAACCCGGGCACATCTTCCCGTTGCGGGCGCGCGAGGGCGGCGTACTGGTTCGGCCCGGGCACACAGAGGCGTCGCTCGATCTCGCCCGGATTGCCGGGATGCGTCCGGCCGCGGTGATCGCCGAGCTGGTCAACGATGACGGGACGATGAAGCGTGGGGGAGACCTGCGCACGTTCGCCGATGAACATGGCTTAGTTCTCGTCTCGATCGAAGACCTGATTCGGTATCGGCGACGGACCGAGAGCCAGATCCAGCGGGTGGCGACGACGACGCTGCCGACGCAGTACGGGGATTTCATTGCCCACGGCTACCGGAACACGATCGACGGGACCGAGCAGCTCGCGCTGGTCCGTGGCGAGATCGGCGACAAGCCGACGCTGGTCCGGCTGCACTCGGAATGCCTGACCGGCGATGTGTTCGGCTCGCAGCGGTGTGACTGTGGTCCGCAGCTCGACGAGGCGATGCGACTGGTCGCGGCCGAGGGTGGCGTTGTCGTGTACCTGCGTGGACACGAGGGGCGCGGGATCGGCCTGCTGCACAAGCTGCAGGCGTACGAGTTGCAGGATGCCGGCCGCGACACGGTGGACGCGAACCTGGACCTCGGCCTGCCGGCGGATGCCCGCGACTACGGCACCGGCGCGCAGATCCTGGCCGACCTGGGCGTGACGTCGGTGAAGCTGCTGACGAACAACCCGGACAAGCTGTCCGGCGTCCAGGGCTACGGCATCGACGTGGTCGAGCGCCGCGGCATCTCGATCGACCCGACCGAGCACAACCTGCGGTACCTGCGGACCAAGCGCGACCGGATGGGGCACCACCTGCCCACCGGCACTGACGAGAACGGAGCCGGCTGATGTCGGGCAGTGGAGCACCCACGATCGAAATCCCGCACGCTGAGGGAGTCAGGGTCGCCGTCATCGCGGCCCAGTGGCACCCGAAGGTCACCGACTCGCTGGTCGCGGGCGCTGAGCGGGCACTCGCCGACTCGGGAGTGACCGACTACAAGGTGATCCGGGTCCCCGGCTCCTTCGAGTTGCCGGTCGCGGCGCTGCATGCGGCCAAGGGCGGGTACGACGCGGTGGTCGCCCTCGGCGTCGTGATTCGTGGCGATACCCCGCACTTCGAGTACGTCTGCCAGGCGGCGACCGACGGCCTGATGCAGGTATCGGTCGACACCGGCGTACCGGTCGGGTTCGGCCTGCTCACCTGCGACAACGACCCGCAGGCCCTGGACCGCGCCGGCCTCCCCGACAGCCGCGAAGACAAGGGCTACGAGTCGGCCCAGGCAGCCCTCGCCACCCTGGTCGCCACCCGATCCCTATAGCCCAGCACCAGCAGTCGCGAGCCCACCACTGGTGGGCATGAACAGGAAACGGCGGCCGTGAACAAGGTCTACCCTGTTCACGGCCGCCGCCAGGTGTTCATGCCCACCAGTGGTGGGCTCGCCGCCGCCGGGGCTTGGTGGGCTGTGGGGTCAGGCGGTGCGGGTGTGGCGCATTTTCCAGTTGCTGTGCCAGGTGTTGCCGTTGTCGGTGGAGAAGAGTTGTTCCCAGGCAGCGTGATCCGTGCCGGGCGTCCAGACGAAGCGGACGTCGATGGGTTGGCCGTTCCACTCGTCGGGGCCTTCGAAGATGCCTTGGCCGGTTTCGGTGAAGGCGCCGATCACGGGGGTCTCGAGAGTGCCGCGCAGGCTGTTGATCCAATGGATGGACCAAGTCTTGGACTTAGGGTTGTAGAGCCGTAGCGTCGCGCCGCGGAAACCCTCGGTCGGGAACCAGCTCTCGTCGAAGCTGATCGCGCCGTCGAAGTACCCGAAGACCTTCATCTTCGACTCGACCTCGTACCAGGCGGCCGGCTCGCCCAGTGCGGGTCTGCGGCGTTCGTTGTGCATGTCCCACTCGCCCACCAGGAAGTCGAAATCGCTGGTGGGCTTGGGGATGCCGACCCGCGGCGGCTCCGCGTCGCGCCGGGTGAAGTCCATCACCCAGTTGACTTCCCACGTCTCGCCGCCGTCGTCGGAGTAGGACTGCTCCCAGTGCGCGGTCGTCTCGGTGACCTCCGACCAGGCGTAGCTGGACAGGATCGGTTTGCCGTCCAGTTCCTCCTCGCCGACCAGCCAGCAGGACTTCCCGTCCTCGGCCCAGCGACCCTTCACGGGTGGGTAGATCTCCATCGTCTTGCTGCTGATCCAGTAGATAGTCCATTCCTTGTTCTCAGGGTTGAACAAACGCACGGACATCCCGTACGACGCTTTGCCCGGGAACTGCATCTCGTCGATGCTGATCGCGCCGTCGAAGTGGGTCCGTGCGGTACACGTGCCCTCGAAGCTCTGCCAGTCGTCGCTGCCGACGAACACCTTGCCGAGGGTCCGGTGCCGCACATCGAAGTACCCGTTGAGGAAGTCGAAGTCGCCAGTCAGTTTGGGGAAAGTTGTCCGCGGCGTGAAGGTCATCGACCAATTGCTCTCCCAGGTCGCGCCGCCGTCGGTCGAGAAGAACTGCTCCCAGACCGGTACGTCGCCCTTCGTCCAGCGGAACCGGACGTCCACCGGTTGCCCGTCGTGCTCGTCCGGCCCTTCGAGGATCCCGACCTCGTCCGCGCCGAAGCCGCCGTACACGGGCGGCTCCAGGATGCCGCGTGAACTGTTGATCCAGTAGATCGCCCACGCGCCGGCCGCCACGTCGTACAGGCGGACCGTCATCCCGTCGAAGTCCTCGGTCGGGAAGAACGTCTCGTCGATGCAGACGGCGCCGTCGAAGAGGGTGTAGGTCTCCGCGGTGCCCCGAAACTCCCGCCAGTCGTCGTTGCCGGTCAGCGGCGCGAGGAGCCTGCGATGCTGCACGTTCCACTCGCCGACGAAGAAGTCGAAGTCGCCGGTGACCTTGGGGAGATCGAGCGCCGGCGGTTCGGTAGATCGCCGGGTGAGGTCCATTGTCCAGTTGGTCTGCCAGGTCTCGCCGCCGTCCTCGGAGTACGCCTGCTCCCAGTGCGCGGTCTCGTCGGTGACGTCCGACCAGCGCAGCCGGACGGGGATCATCCGATCGCCGAGATCGTCCTCGCCGTACAGCGTGCAGACGCCGTCCGACCAGCTCCCGCGGACCGCCGGCTGGAGCTTCCCGGTCCTGCTGTTGACCCAGTAGATGGTCCAGATCTTCTCGACCGGGTCGTAGAGGCGCAGCGACATCCCGTACGACGCCTTACTCGGGAACCGCGCCTCGTCGACGCTGACCGCTCCGGCGAAATGGGTTCGGCCGGTATGCGTACCGGCGTACTCCTCCCATTCACCACTTGAATTAAGGACGCGATTGACCACGTCGAAGTGGCCGCTGAGGAAGTCGAAGTCGCCGGTGACCTTGGTGATTGTGCTCATGAGCCAAGCCTCCCGCCAAAACCTGACAGCGAGTGGCAGTGTTTCCGGCTAGCCTCGGAACGTGCGCTCGAGCCGGCTCCTCCAGATCCTTCTGCTGCTGCAGACGCGCCGTCAGCTGACCGCGCGCGAGCTGGCCGAGGAGCTCGAGGTCTCACTCCGGACGATCTACCGGGACGTGGAGGCGCTCGCCGCGGCGGGAGTTCCCGTGTACGCCGACCAAGGTCGCGCCGGCGGCTATCGCCTGGTCGACGGTTATCGCACCAAGCTCACCGGGCTCACCGAGGGCGAGGCGGCCGCGCTGTTCCTGGTCGGCATGCCCGGGCCTGCCGCGGCACTCGGGTTGACCGAGCAGACGAGCGCGGCCGAGTTGAAACTGCTCGCTGCACTGGCACCCGGCCAGCGCGACAAGGCCGGGCGGCTGAAGAACCGCTTCCACCTCGACATGCCCGCGTGGTACCGGGACGCCGAGGAGTCGCCGTACCTGTCAGCGGTCGCCTCGGCGGTGATGGAGGATCGCCGGATCAAGGTGCTCTACCGCCGCTGGGAAGCGCCGCGCGAGGTCGAGCGGACCCTCGAACCGTACGGGCTGGTTCTCAAGAACGGCACCTGGTACGTCGTCGCCGCGGCGCCCGACCGCGAAGCGGGTCAGCGGATCAGCGGGGTGCGGACCTATCGCGTCTCCAACATCCTCCAGCTCGCGCCGACCGAGGAGACCTTCACCCGGCCGCCCGGTTTCGACCTGGCCAAGCGCTGGCAGGAGCACCTGGACCGCTTCGAGCAGGACCGCTTCACGGCTAAGTCTTTGGTGCGAATCTCGCCAGGCCTGGTCGGCCGCCTGGCCGATCTCTCCGCGACCCTGCTGCTGAAGGCGATCGCGGACACCGGCGCGGAGCCGGCCGAGGACGGCAGCATCACGGTCGCCGTGCCGATCGAGTCGATCGGCAACGCGGCGACCCAGCTGATCCGCTACGGCAAGTCGCTGGAGGTGCTGGAACCGCCCGAGCTCCGCGCCGAACTCAAACAGCTGGCCGAGGAAGTTGCCGGGCTCTATTCGTAATCAGTTCATGCGGTACTGCGTACTGCGTGTTGCCGCCGTAGCCGGTCACGGTCGACGCCATCGTCAAGGAATTGAGTAAGGCTTCTTCCACGGCTTCGATACAAGCCGTGAAGACCGCCTTCAAATCGTACTCCCGCATCGGCGCTGCCCGACTGGTGCTGAAAGCGATCGCGTAGTCACCGCTGCCCGGCGAGAAGTCCGACCCCACCCGCCCCAGCGCGAACACAGCCCGCCGAGCCACCCGCCCGAGCTGCCGGGCGTCCAACGGCAGGTCGGTGGCGACCACGATCATGCACGAGTTCCCCTCGGGAACAGGTGTCTCCGCAGGCGCTGGAATCGGCGCTCCGAGCACGGTCAACACCCCGGAGAAATTCGCCTGCACCAGCACCCCGACCACTCCATCCACACTCCTGCCACCAGCGGGCGCATCGACCGATCCCACCACGCGTGAGGCTGTGCCTATCCCGGCCTTGAAGCCGAGGGCGACCGTCCCGGTGCCTGCGCCGACGTTGCCTTCGGCGGGGAGGTCCGCGGAGGCCGTGTCGAGGGCGGCGAAGACGTGGGCGGGGGTGATCGGTCGGGCGCGGATGTCCGAGAGGTAGCCGTCGTTGGTTTCGCCGACTACTGGGTTGAGGCTGGTGGCCGACGGGTCGCGGTCGAGGAGCCAGGTGAGCAGGGCGTCGGCGACGCGGAAGACCGAGAGGGTGCCGGTCAGCAGGATCGGCGTCTCCAGCACGCCGAGCTCGTCCACCTGGGTCGACCCGACGAGCTTCCCGTAGCCGTTGCCGACCGCAATCGCCGCGGGCAGCCCGGCCTCGAACCCGGGCACCCCGGCCTCGAACCCGGGCGGCACGATCGCGGTGACACCGGTGTTCACCCCATCGCCGGTCAGTGTGGTCTGGCCGACCAGCACCCCCGGTACGTCGGTGATCGCATTCAGACGACCAGTCGGCAAGGTGCCCGGCGCCACTCCCAGGGAACGGATTCTCATACCGTCCATCCTCGGCCAGACCCGCCCGGCTTGTTACCGTTCGCCGCGGGCGCCGCCGAGACCGGGAGGGCAATGGACGCGCAACTCATCAGCAGCGCCTTCGACCTAGGTGCAGTGGACGGGGAGTTGACACCGGTACAGCACACCGTGAGCCGGACCTGGCGACTGAACACCGGTACTGGCTCATACCTGGTCAAGGAGTTGTGGCCGGCCGAGGCGCCGTTCTGGGCGGACTGGCTGAGTTTCGGAGTACAGCATCAGCGCGCCTGGGCCGACCCCGCAGCGGACGCACTGGGCGACATCCTGCGGCTGACCGAGGTCCTGACCACGGCGTACGAACAAGCGCCCGATCGGGTCATCACCCATGGCGACTTCATGCCGTCCAATGTCATCTACGGGATGCCCGGGCCGGTACTGATCGACTGGGACTCAGTGGGCGCGGAGTCAGCGCTCCACGAGACCGGCGACACGCTGTACCACTTCACCGACGGTGATGTCACAAGACTGCGCGAAACAGTCAAGGCCTACCTCGACGCGACCGGCTCGGAGGTCGGGGCGCGGCACGCGGAGCTGTTCGACAAGACGATCGGTACCCGGCTGGCCGGCCTGACCGAACTGCTGATCGCCGACGCAGCCGGGGGAGAGGTCACCGGGTGGAAGGCCAAGATCGGCGACCGGGAGGAACGGGTGGCGAGCGAGTTCCGGGCTTTGCCGTCCTTCGTCCAAGACCTGCGCCGGCTCAGCCGATCGATCCTCAGCGGCTGACCACCAGAGACCCCGGGAACGCGGCAGCCGCAGTACCGGAAAGTCCGTGGAGCGAGACCTGATCGCAACCGGCTCACGGCCGACCTTTAGGGTGGAGGCGCGATGAAGACCTTTGACGAACTCTTCGCCGAGCTGGGCGAGAAGGCGCTGACCCGACCGGAGGGCTCCGGCACGGTGGCCGCGCTGGATGCGGGCGTGCACACGATCGGCAAGAAGCTGGTCGAGGAGGCCGCCGAGTCCTGGATGGCCGCCGAGCACGAGGGCAAGGAACGGGCCGCGGAGGAGCTGAGCCAGCTGCTCTACCACGCGCAGGTGATGATGCATGCGCTCGGCCTGAGCCTCGACGACGTGTACCGACATCTGTAGGAGCGCCCCGACAGACCCGGTTCACCTCAACAGATTGGCCGTTCCATGCTGCGCGTCGCAGTACCCAACAAGGGCTCGCTGAGCGAGGCCGCCATCTCCATCCTGTCCGAGGCGGGCTACCGCCAGCGCCGGACCACCAAAGACCTGTCGCTGACCGACCCGGACAACGGCGTCGAGTTCTACTACCTCCGTCCGCGCGACATCGCCGTGTACGTCGGTGAGGGGACCCTCGACGTCGGTATCTCCGGCCGCGACCTGGTGCTCGACTCGCACGCCGACGCCGAGACCATCCTGGAGCTCGGCTTCGGCGGTTCGACCTTCCGGTTCGCCGGCCGCCCGGGCGTCGCCCAGTCGGTCAAGGACCTGCAGGGCAAGCGCATCGCCACTTCCTTCGCCGGTGTCCTCACCGACCACCTGGCCGAGAACGGCGTCGAGGCGTCCGTGGTCAAGCTGGACGGCGCGGTCGAGTCCGCGGTCCAGCTCGGCGTCGCCGACGTGATCGCCGACGTCGTCGAGACCGGTACGACATTGCGCCAGGCGGGCCTGGAGGTGTTCGGCGACGTGATCCTCAAGTCGCAGGCCGTGCTGATCACCCGGCACGGCGTCGACAAGCCGGCCGGGCTCGATCAGCTCGTCCGCCGGCTCGAGGGCGTTCTGGTCGCGCGCAACTACGTGATGATGGACTACGACATCCGCGCCGAGGCGGTGGAGGCCGCGAACGCGGTCGCGCCCGGGCTGGAGTCGCCGACGGTCTCGCCGCTTCATCGCGAAGGCTGGGTCGCCGTCCGGGTGATGGTGGTCCGGGCCGACGCACAGCGGATCATGGACCAGCTCTGGGAGGTCGGGGCGCGCGCGATCCTGACCACCGACATCCACGCCTGCCGGATCTGAGCGACGACCCGATGACCCCGAAGGCGCTGTGGACGTTCCATCCGTGGGCGATCGCGATGATGGCCGGTGTGATGGGCCTGTCGATCGTCGCCGTCTTCGGGGTGATCTGGTTCCGGCTGTCGGCCGACGCGCGTGACACGTTCACCCTGTTCCAGCGGCTCACGCTGCTGGCGTTCTTCGGGACCGTGCTCTACCTGCTCTACCGGATGGCGACGGTGCGCGTCACGGCGTACGAGGACAACTTGCGGGTGCGGAACGTTTTCCGCACCTACCGGTACGCCTGGAGCGACGTGAAGGCGCTCCGCTTCCGCGCGGGCGACCCGTGGCTGCAACTCTTCGATGCCGAGGGCAACAGACTCGGCGTACTGGCGGTGCAGGCGTCCGAAGGCGCCCGAGCAGGCCGGGCTGCCAAGGAACTGGCAGCCGTGGCCCGCTCGCACGGTGCAGGCTAGATACTGACCTTGAAGCTGGTGGTGTGGCTGTCACCGGGCTTCAGTACGACGAGGTCGTCGCCGCTGATGAACGCGTCCGGCGGGCAGGTCATCGGCTCGACGGCCAGACCGACGCGGCCGAGCGCGTTCGCCGTGTAGAGCTGCATCCACCTGGTATCGCTGGTGAGGCGTGCCGAGTTGCCCGTCGCCGGGTCGGTCAGGCGGACCTCCCAGGTCGGGGGCAGCTCGGTGAACGCGTTGTCGATGTCGAGATCCTGCAGCTTGCGCGCCTGCCCGAAGTCGTACTGCGAACCGGCGACCTGCGCCAGCCCGACGGGACTCAACCGATCCGGAGTGACCTCGAGCCAACTGCCGGCGGTGAACTCCAGCTCGCACTCGTCGATCTGCCGCCCGACGGTTAGGTACGGATGCGTGCCATACCCGTACGGCGCGTCGCCCGCGCCCACGTTGACCGCACCGGCCGTGACGGTGAGCCCATTGGTCGCATCGAGCCGGTAGCTGAGGGTCAGGTCGAGCTGATGCGGATACCCCGGCTGCCCGTGCAACCGGTACGCGACCTCGACGACCGACTCGTCGCTGCCGTCGTCCACCCGCTCCCAGTTGGCCCACCGGGTCAGCCCATGGATCGCGTTACTCCGCGCCGGCTCGGTCAGATAGAGCTGCTGCTCGACGCCCTGAAACCTGTACTTCCCATCGGTGATCCGGTTGGGCCACGGGAACAGATGCTGCCCGATCCCGGCCCGCGCGGGCGCGTTCTCGGCGTACCCGATCAGCACCTCGCGCCCGCCGTACGAGAGCCCCCGCAACCCACCTCCCACGCTCACGACGGTCCCGGAGTACTCCCCGGCGCGAATACTCCACTGCTCACCCGACGGCAACACGCTCATCCCTCCATCCTCACCCACCCCGGCGCGCAAACGGCACCCACCCCGGCGCGCAAAGGATCACTTTGTGCACGACCTGAGCGAATCCGCCGCGCCAGGATGCTCAGGTGGTGCACAAAGTGGCCCTCAGCAGGCGCCCTCAGCTGGCGCCCTCAGCTGGCGCCCTCAGCTGGCGCCCTCGGCTGGCGGGCTCGGCTGGGCTGGGCGGGCTGTGCTGGGCGGGCTCGGCTGGGCGGGCTGGGCTGGGCTGGTGGGTTTAGCTGGCGGCGGAGTTGTGGGGGAGGGTGAGGGACTTGGGGACGAGTTCGGTGGCTGGGTCGTGGGGGACGGCGGGGTTGCCGTCGACGATCAGGTTGGCTCGGGTGCGGGTGTTCTCGGTGGCGAAGTGGTCGCGTTCCCAGCGCATCCACTCGAGCCAGTGGTCGCGGAGGGCCTCGCCGTCGCGCTCGATGCCGCGGCCGAGGCGGACCTCGTTGGTCGTCTCGATCCAGATCTGCAGCGACTGCCACGCGTCGGCGTCGCGGTCGCAGGAGGTGACGCCCTCGACGATCAACAGCTCGACGGTCGCCGGTACCAGGTGGAGCTCGGCGTAGGCGCCGGCGCTCCAGTCGTAGCGGCGGTAGCGCCCTTCGCGGCCGTCGGCGAGCCGGGTCAGCACGTGGTCTCGCAGGAGCGCGAAACCACGGACGGCACCGTCCCAGCCGTCGTACAGGTCGTCCATGTGCAGGACCCGGGTCCGCAGGCCGCGCGCCTCCGCACGCGCGGCGAAGCGGTCGGCCAGGGTGCTCTTCCCGGATCCGGCCGGGCCGTCGATGCTGATCAGCCGGGTCTTGCCGAGCCGGGCGGGGGCCGCCTGGACGTGCTCGAGCAGGCTGTCGATGGTCAGCGGCCGGTCGGCCAGCGGCTGACTGGTCAGGGGTTGGCCGACCGGCGGTTGGTCGGTCAGGGGCTGGCTGGTCAGGGGCTCGCTGGTCAGGGGTTGGGTGCTCAGGGGGTCGCTGGTCAGGCGATTAGTTGATTCCATGGCGTTTCAGGATGTCCTCGATGTCGTCGAACTCCGACGATTCCTGACCCTTCGCCGCCTTGGCGGCCTTGGAGCGGCTCTGTGGAGTCCTGGTGGGCTGGCCGGCACTGGCCGGGGCGGGGCCGCCGGCGGTCAGTTCACCGATCGCGTCAGAGGCCGGCCGGCTGGCCGGCGCGGGCTTGGTTGCCTTCTCTCTGCTCCCACCCCGGCCCTTGGCCAGGCCGGAGACGACGTAGAGGACGACCGAGACGCCGAACAGCGCCACGCCGGCCCACACGGTCGGGGAGAAGATCAGATGCGTGACCCAGCTGCTGACGGACTTCACCACGTCCCAGAGCAACTCGAGCAGCCCGGTCATGTACAGCGAGACCGGGAGTAGCGACCAAGCCAGGCCGCGAACCCCGGAAGCGAGCCCCCGGCGCCGCCAGGCGGCCCAGGAGCCGATCAGGCCGAGCAGCGTGAGGCCGACACAGAACGGCAGCAGCGTCAGATCGTTGAAGTCAGGCACATACCCAGGCTCGCACAAGTCCGCCGGGAACCAAGGGGGGAAAGGCCCTGGTACCACCCTGAAACCCCACTCCGGGGAGGCTGAGCGGACAATGGGCTCCGTGCAACCAGAACGCCGCTTGGCCTTTACCGGATTCGACGACGATGACGGGTCTGCTGACCCCGCGCTCGCCGAGGCGTTGGCGCAGCGGGACCAGGGGGCGATTCTGGCTGCCCTGACCAAGGCGTCTAAAGGGGCGCGACTGCTGGTGCCGGTGGTGGCGATGCTGGGCGAGGTCGAGTACGACGAGCGTGGGCTCGCGCACGACAAGACCTCCGACATGGCGGTCGCGTTACTGCAGGGGCAGGACGGGCGGAAGGCGCTCCTCGCCTTCACGAGCACCGAGAACCTCCAGCGCTGGAGCCCCGAGGCGCGGCCGATGCCCGCCCAGGCGAACCTGGTCGCCACGGCCGCGATCCAGGAGGGTGCCGCCGCCATCGTCATCGACGTGGCCGGTCCGGCACCCGCTGTCATCGAGACAGACGACGTACGCCGGGTAGCCGCCGGCCTCCAGGTGGTCAGGCTGGAAGACGGCGGCTACGGGTGGATCTCCACCGGCGACTGAGGTCGTCGGCGGAGGCGGTCAGCCGAGAGGAGAGGCTGACCGCGGCGGTCACCCGGCAGGGGAGTTGACCGCGTCCATGGGCCTAGTACCCATGGCTAGGCGGCCCGCGATGCCGGTGACGGGCGGGACCAGCAGCAGGACGAGCACGATCCAGCCGAGCAGGACCCAGATCGGCCCGGACGGGATCGGCAGGCCGCGGGTGGCGATGGCGATCGGGAAGATGCTGAAACAGGCGGCGACCAGGCCCAGTACGAGCCCGAAGGCCGCGATCACCAGGTTCTCCAGGTAGAGCATCTTCGAGACCTGCTTGCGGGTCGAACCGGTCAGCCGCTGCAGCCCGAACTCCCGCCGCCGGTCCAGGACCGCGACGGCGATCGTGTTGATCGAGGCGATCGCGGTGTAGGCGATCGCGATCGCCGCGAGCAGGTAGCCGATCCAGGCGTCGATCCCGAGTCCGGCGTCGTACTCGGCCGAGAGCAGGTCGCGGTCGCCGATCGTTGTCCCCGGCCACTTCCCGAGATCGATTGCCTTCGGCGACGAAGTCTTCAGCAGGATCTGCGTCGGCAGCCCGGCCGTCGTGTGTGCCGCCAGCAGGGCCGAGGGCAACAAGATCGACTCGTACCCCGAAGTACCGTCGACCAGTGCGACGATCTTCAGCTTGACCAGCGCGTCGTCGCCCAGTCGTACGCCGAGCTGATCGCCGACACCGACCTTCAGCTTCTTGGCCGCTCCGGGTGGCAGAGCGACCGTGTCGCCGGTGAGCTGATCAAGTGAGCCCTCGCGGACTTTCCCCTTGTGAACAGGGCCGTTCAGACCGAGCTGGGCTCGTCCAGCCCGGCGGCGCAGTGCAGCAGCGTGCTCTTGCCGGAGCCGGACGGTCCCATCACCGCGGTGAAGGTGCCTTGGGCAAAGGAGTAGCTGACCCCGCCCAGCGCGGTGACCGCGCTGGGCCCGGTGCCGTAAACCTTCTGTACTTCGGTCAGCTGGAGGGGCACGCTCATCGGCTCGTCCCCGGATCCAGCTGGGACTTGCGGTGGTACGACTCGTGCGTCCACCACAGGATGCCGACCGCGAGGCCGAGGCCGACGTCGGACCACAGCCACCACGGCCAGTCGAGGTGCCCGAAGGCGGCGAGCGCGAGCCAGATCACGAACTGGATCACGCAGACCGCGAGCCAGCCGACTGCCGCGATCCGCAGCGCCAGGGTGAGCCCGGACGGCGGTACGGCGTCGTGCAGACCGGCCAGTACTTCGCGCAGATGGCCGCGCCGGTGGGACTCGTTGAGCACCCGGTGCCGGTCGGCGGCCTGCTGGGCGGACAATACTCCCAGCCGGGCCGCGCTCTCGATCTTCGCGTGCGCTGCCTGCTTGTCGGTGTAGCTGAGCTCCTGCTCGTCGGGGGAGACCAGCGGGCCGAGGGTGGCGTTCAGGGTGTTCATGAGGGATTCCTTCTTCTCCTGGGCCCGCTTGGCCGCGGTACCTGACGAGAAATAGCGTATGGGTTGAACAGTTTCATCTTGAAGGGTCCTGCAGCCCGTTTCGGGGGTAGGGCTAAGTCCCCCGCACCGGGGGTGGCAGGCCTTCCTGCGCTATCGGGCAAACGTGCGGAAGGATGGGGGCATGAGTGAGGAGCCGGCGCAGCTACCGCCCGGCCTCGCCCTGTCCTGGGGCGTCCAGCCGGTCCAGCGGCGCGGACCGAAGCCGGCCCTCACGGTCGACCAGATCGTCGCCACCGGGATCGAGTTCGGTGACGCCCAGGGTTTCGAGGCCATCTCGCTGCAGAAGATCGCGGCGCAGCTCGGCGTCTCCACCAATGCGATGTACCGCTACGTCAGCTCGAAGGACGAGCTGATCGTGCTGGTCGCGGAGACAGCTTGGGGGCGCGCTCCGGCCTACATCCTGGAGGCCGACGGCTGGCGTGCAGGCGCACGCGCGTGGGTGAAGGCCCAGGTCGACCAGTACGCCGAACGCCCGTGGCTGCTCGAGGTGCCCATCCGTGGCGCCCCGGTCACGCCCAACCTGCTGCACTGGGTGGAGACGCTGCTGGGGGTAATGGCCGATACCGGGTTGAGCCAGCACGACGCCCTCGGCTGTGCCGTCCTCTTCGACGGCTATGCCCGCAGCTACGCGAACCTTGCCCGCCAACTAGCAGCCAGCGACTCGGCCCCGGTCGAGTCGGCGGCGGTCGGCACGTTCCTGGTGCCGCGGCTGCAGTCGGCCGGCTATGACCGACTCCTGGCGATGTACACCAACCAGGAGTACGAAGACACTCTCGACGACGACTTCGACTTCGGCCTGGACCGCATCCTCGACGGTATCCAGGTTCTGATCGACGGTTTGGCTGTCCCGACCGACAGGACATAGTCCGCCGTTCGGTCAGGCGCCACGCTCACAGCGGCGATCGCCGTCTGCTGTACAGGCGCTATGTCCTGTCGTTAGGGACACGGATGCGGACCGGCCCGTTGGCGCGGGCTTCCACCCAGCTGCGGTGGAAGTCGCTGCCGGGGGACAACTCAGCGCGGCGGGATGGTTCGGTGCGCGGGTTGAGCGGCGCGTCGAGAACCGCGGCCGGTCGGGGGTGTACGCCGTTGGCGCGCACCTCCGCGATCACGTCGGCCAGGGCCTGGGCGGCGGGCTTGCGGTGGTGGTCGACGGTGAAGAGGCCGAGGTCGTACTCGCGGTCGGGGAAGTCGAGGAGGCGCCGGTCGATGTCGTGGGAGGACCACCAGGTGACACCCCAGAGGGCGGGGTTGTCGATGACCAGCTCGACGGTACGGCGGGTGAACTCCGCCTGCAGGTCCGTCGGGATATCCGGGCCCGGTACGCCGATCTCCTGCAGCCATACAGGTCGTGAACTATCCAGTGAAGTGGCGGCGGCGAGCTCGACCAGGTAGTCGGCGTGCGTCAGGGTTGCCGGACCGAGCGGGCCGTCCACCCGAGAGACCCCGTTGAAAACCCACGAGTGGACGGTGCTCAGATCACCCAGGTCGACAACGTCGGCCGGGAGAAAGGGGTGGTCTGGCTTGTACCAGGCATCGTCGAAGACCGAGTGCAGGGCGAGGACGTCGGGCGCGGCTTTCTTCAGCGTGAGCAACAAGTCGTGAGCCCAGCGGGTGGACGCCTCCGGGGTGGTCGAGCTGTCCGGCCAGAGGTTGTTCACCTCGTTGCCGAGGGTGATCGCGAAGACATTGGGCTTGGTCGCCACTGCGCGCGCCACGGCATCGACGTAGGCCGTCAGCCCGTCGCGGACCGTCCCGCTCTCGAACAGGCTGCTCTTGTGCCAGGTGAGCACCCACGCCGGCAGGAAGTCGAAGCTCGACAGGTGTCCCTGGATCAGGTCGACCGCCACTGTCAGGTCGTGCTCGGCGGCGGCGTCGATCAGATCGAGCAGGTCGTCGATCGCGCGCTCGCGGATGATCGCCCGGTTCGGCTGGATCCAGGGCCAGATCGGGAACACCCGGACGTGGTCCAGGCCGAGCCCGGCCAGGTCGGCGAAGTCCCGGCGGACCGCCGCCGGGTCGTAGTCGAGCCAGCTGTAGAACCACCCGGACGACGGGACGTAGTTCGCGCCGAACCTGGGCGTGGCGGGATCCGAGAGCATGACAGCGATGCTAAATCGGTTTAGCGAATTACGCCAGTTGCTCGGTCGGGGCTGGGTCAGGAGCTGGGCGGGGCGGTGGACTCGCGGACGGTCAGGACCGGGTCCGCGGTCCGGAGGTTGATCACCTTGGTGGGGTCGGCGATCACTTCGAGTAGCACTTCGGCCGCCTGCCGCCCGAATTCGAAGGTGTCCCGGGACAGCGCGGTCAGCGCGGGATGCATCAACTGGGTCAGGATCGAGTCGTCGAAGGCGACGATCGAGAGGTCGCCGGGGACCGAGACGCCCATCTCCATCGCGACGCCTAGGCCGGCCACCGCCATCACGTCGCTGTCGTAGACGATCGCAGTCGGCCGGTCCGGCTGGGAGAGCAGTTTGCGGGTGGTGGCGGCGCCCTCGGCGTCGCTGAAGTCGGTGGTCAGCGAGGGCGCGTCGATCAGGCCGAGCCGGGGTGCGGCGTCGCGGACGGCGCGGATCCGGCGCTGGGTGTGCTGGAAGTTCGGCGTACCGGCGACGTGGGCGATCCGGCGGTGCCCTAGCGCGGCCAGGTAGTCCACGATCGAGAGCATCGCGTCGCGGTCGTCGGCCCAGACGGAGGCGAGCGCACCCTTGCCACCGCGCCCACCGATCACCACCGCGGGCAGTTCGAGCGCCCGGAGCGCTTCGATCCGCGCGTCCTTCACGGTCAGGTCGACCAGGATCACGCCGTCCACGCGGTGTTCGGAGGCCCAGCGCTTGTAGACCTCGATCTCCGCCTCGGTGTTCTCGACGATCAGCAGTTGCAGCGAGATCGAGTGCGTGGACAGCCCGGACTGCAGACCGGACAGCAGATGCGCGAAGAACGGTTCGACGCCGAGCGTGCGGGCCGGACGGGCGATCACCAGCCCGACGGAGTCCACCCGGGAGGCGCCCAGCGCGCGGGCGGCGCTGTGCGGGCGCCAGCTCATCTGGTCGGCGATCTGCAGGATCCTGGCCCGGGTCGCGTCGCTCACGCCGGGCCGCCCGTTCAGCGCGAACGACACCGCGCCTTTGGAGACCCCCGCCTTGTCGGCGATGTCCGCAATGGTCGGTCGCGCCATCGGATCCCCTCCCTCACGTCACCGTGCCTGATCGATGTGGCCCTTGACAGCGGATTCTACGATGTGGATAGTGCAGGAGCTATACCGGTTTATCACCTCAGGAGAATTCCATGCGTAGTCGTCGTCTTTCCGGAGTGGCAGCTCTTGCCGTCGTGGCACTTACTCTCGCTGGTTGTGGCCTCGGTTCCTCGGACGACACGTCGTCCGGCAGCAAGCCCACCGTCGACGCGAACGCCCAGGTGACGGGCGAGGTCAGCTTCCAGACCTGGGCGCTCAAGCCTAAGTTCACGTCCTACGTCGAAGGCGTGATCAAAGCCTTCGAGGCGAAATACCCGGGTACCAAGGTGACCTGGCTCGACCAGCCGGGTGACGGCTACGACAAGAAGGTGCTGAGCCAGGCGTCCGCCGGTCAGCTGCCCGACGTGGTCAACCTGCCGCCGGACTTCGCGCTCCCGCTGGCCAAGCAGTCGATGCTGCTCGACGTCGGCGCGGCCGACCCGAAGATCGCCGAGGAGTACGTCGAGGGCGGCGTCGCCGCGTACAAGTACCAGGGCCAGGACGGCACCTTCGGCTACCCGTGGTACCTGAACACCGACATCGACTACTGGAACGCGACCAAGTTCGCCGCCGTCGGGCTCGACGTGAAGAACCCGCCGAAGACCTTCGACGAGTTGCTCGCCGCCGCCAAGGTGATGCACGACAAGTCGGGCGGCAAGGAGTACATGATGAGCCGGCTGCCCGGCATCGGTGACTTCACCAACGCCGGCGTCAAGATCCAGTCCGACGACGGCAAGTCCTTCACCTTCAACACCCCCGAGGCCGCCGCACTGCTGGACAAGTACGCCGCCGCTTACAAGGCCGGCTACCTGCCGCGCGACATCCTGACCCAGGAGTACCTGGGCAACTCCAAGCTCTTCACCCAGAACAAGGTCGCCTGGACCACCGGTGGTGGCGCCGCGATCCAGGACTTCACCAAGGACAACCCGTCGCTGAAGGGCAAGGTCGTCCCGTCGCCGGCGCTGGACACCCCGCCGCTGTACGTGCAGGGGCTATCGGTCTCGGCCAAGACCAAGAACCAGGCCGCCGCGATCGCGCTGGCGCGGTTCGTCACCAACGCCGAGAACCAGGCCGCGTTCGCGAAGATCGTCAACATCTTCCCGTCCACCAAGGCCTCGGCCCAGGACCCGTACTTCTCCAAGAGCGACGGGACTCCGGAGTCCGACGCCAAGGTGCTCGCGTTCGAGTCGCTGGCCAAGGCGAAGGTGCTGCAGCCGCCGGTGATCAGCGGTGCCACCCAGGACTTCATCAACCAGCAGATCTCGCTCGCGATCTCCGGCAAGGTGACCTCCAAGCAGGCCCTCGACGCCGCGGTGGCCAAGGCCAACCAGCTGCTCGCCTCCTGATCGATGCGCTACCACCGCTGGTTCACGCCGTGGGTGCTGGTGATCCCGGCCCTCACCTGGTTGCTGGTGTTCAACCTCTGGCCGTCGATCAACACCGTCATCTTGTCGTTCACCAACGCCAAGCCGATCGGCGGCGGTACCTTCGTCGGGCTGAAGAACTTCGAGGCCCTGCTGCACGACGAGCAGTTGCGCTGGGCGCTGCTCAACAGCGTCATCTACATGGTGGTCTGCCTGCCGTTCCTGACCATCCTGCCGCTGCTGCTCGCCGTGCTGGTGGAGAAGAAGCTGCCCGGGATCACCTTCTTCCGGACCGCTTTCTACACCCCTGTGGTCGCCTCCGCGGTGGTGGTGGCGCTGATCTGGCAGTGGATCCTGGACGATCGCGGCCTGGTCAACGGCCTGGCCGAGAAGCTCGGCGTGATCTCCGGGCCGCTGCCGTTCCTCAGCGACCAGTGGCTGTTGCTGCTCAGCGCCATCAGCCTGACGATCTGGAAGGGGCTCGGGTACTACATGATCATCTACCTGGCCGCCCTCGGGAACGTCGGCCGTGAGCTGCACGAGGCCGCCGCGGTCGACGGCGCGTCGGCCTTCCGCCGGTTCCTCAATGTGACGATCCCCGGCGTCCGGGGAACGATGATCCTGATCTCGATCCTGATCTCGGTATCGGCCCTGCGGGTCTTCTCCGAGCTGTTCATCCTCAGCGGTGGAAAGGGCGGTCCGGGTGGCCGGGACAACTCCGTGGTGATGCTGATCCAGCAGTACAGCCAGGGCTTCGAGGGCAACCTCGGTTACGCGTCCGCGCTGTCCATCGTGCTGTTCTTCGTCACCGTCGTCCCGATGCTCGTACTGGCCCGGCTGAACCGGAAGGCGGCGGACGCATGAGCGTCGTGACGGATCCGGCCCGACCGGTGGCGATACCGGATGCTTCCGGTACCGGCGACCGCGGGCGGCGCAAGCGGGGGACCTTCGGGTTCAATTCCTTGTCGCCGACGGAGAAGGTGGTCCGGTACCTGCTGCTGGTGTTCGTGCTGATCATCACGATCGGCCCGTTCCTGTGGCAGTTGTCCACCTCGCTGAAGGGGTCGGGGGAAGACATCTACACCCGGATCCCGCGGTTGCTGCCGTCCCAGCCGACCTTGTCGCACTACGCCGAGGTGGCCGACACCATCCCGGTCTGGGACTACATGCGCAACTCGCTCCAGGTCGCGGTACTGGTTGTCGGCGGCAACATCGTCGGGTCGTCGCTGGCCGGATTCGCCTTGTCCCGCTTGGAGTTCCGGTTCCGGCGGATCGTTCTCGGGCTGTTCCTGGCGACGCTGGTACTGCCTGGTGAGGTGACGATCATTTCGCAGTATGTGACGGTGCGCGAGCTCGGGCTGGCGAACACGCTGTTCGGGGTGGCGCTGCCCGGTATGGTCGGCGCGCTCAACGTGCTGCTGATGTACAACGCGTTCCGGTCGTTGCCGGTCGAGGTGGATCAGGCGGCGGTCGTGGACGGTGCGAACGTCTGGCAGCGGTTCGTCTACATCGGGCTGCCGTCGGTGCGGGGGACGATCAGCGTGGTGGCGATCTTCGCCTTCATCGGCGCCTGGGACGACTTCCTCTGGCCGCTGATCGTGCTGACCGACCCCGACAAGTACACCTTGACCGTCGGGCTGCAGTACCTGTCCGGCACCTTCAGCAACAACCCCCGGCTGATCGCCGCGGGCACTATGATCGCGTTCATCCCGATCGTGATCGTGTTCGCCGTCTGCCAGCGATTCTTCTTCAAAGGCGTCGAGGAAGGCGCCGTGAAGGGGTAGCCCACACCATTGCAATCCGCCCATTGCAAGGAGTTCCATCATGTTGCGTAAGGCAATCACCTTTGCGGCCGCTGCGCTGCTCGGCGCCGCGCTGCTGCCCGTCGGCACGGCGCAAGCCAGTACGACGGCAGACAGCAAGCGGGTCGTCGTGTACTACCAGACGCAGTACGTCAACGGTGTCTACGTCTCGCCGAAGGCGCTGACCGACAACACCACCGGCGTCACCAACGTGCTGGTCGGCGCGATCCACCTCGACCGGGATGTCGTGCACCTCAACGACGACCCGCCGGAGGCCGCGAAGTTCACCCAGATGTGGGCCGACCTGCACGCGATGCAGGCGGCCGGCGTCAAGGTCTCCGCGTTCGTCGGCGGCGCCGCGCAGGGGAGTTTCCAGCGGCTCGACACCGAGTTCGACAAGTACTACCCGCGGCTGAAGAGCCTCGTCACGACGTACGGGTTGGACGGTCTCGACCTGGACGTCGAGGAGTCCATGTCGCAGGCCGGGATCAACCGGCTGATCGACCAGCTGACCACCGACTTCGGCACCGGCTTCATCATCACGCTGGCGCCGGTCGCGCCCGCGCTGAGTGGTGGCGGCAACCTGTCCGGCTTCAACTACGAGACGCTCGAGCGCGATCGTGGCACGAAGATCGACTGGTACAACGCGCAGTTCTACTGCGGCTGGGGCTCGATGGCGAACACCAGCGGCTACGACAACATCATCAACCGCGGGCTGTTCACGCCGGCGAAGGTGGTGGCGGGCGTGGTGACGAACTCGGCCAACTGCGGCGGGTACGTCGCGCTGCCGACGCTGAAGAGCACGCTGGCGGCGCTGGTCGCGAAGTACCCGACCTTCGGCGGCGTCGACGGCTGGGAGTACTTCAACTCGGACCCGGGCGGTACCGCGGCGCCGTGGCAGTGGGCGCGTGAGATGACGTCGGCGATGTCGGGCGGCAGCGGTGGCCCGGCCAATCTTGCTCTGAACAAGCCGGCCACTGGCTCAGCCGCCTGCGCTTCCACGGAAGGCCCGGCGAAGGCCTTCAACGGCAGCGTCTCCGGCGGTAACGCCGACAAGTTCTGCTCACTGGTCGCCACGAAGTTCCTGCAGGTCGACCTCGGTACGTCGCAGGCGCTCGGCTCGGTCGAGATCTCCCACGCCTCGGCCGGTGGCGAGTCAGCCTCCTTCAACACCCGAGCCTTCACCCTGCAAACCTCCACCAACGGCACCACCTGGACCACCCGAGCCACCATCACCAACAACACCGCCGCCGTCACCACCCACTCGGTCACCGGCGTCTCGGCCCGCTACGTGCGCCTCAACATCACCACCCCGACCCAGGGCACCGACCCTGCGGCCCGCATCTACGAGCTCAAGGTCTTCGCGTAGATCCCTGATCCGAGAGCGGCCGCGCCCAATCCCCCCGGGCGGGCCGCTCTCTTGTCCGGATCAGGTCATTCGGCGCGGCAGTGCTTCGTGTCGGGATCGGCGTGCGTCTTCGATGGCCAGGGCGTATAGGTGCCCTTCTGATACTCCGCTTCCGGCTTGATACTGGCGACTCCCTTGGTCCCGAACAACTTGCCGAGGACGCCGCTGACTGTGCTGGAGACGTTGGCGCCGACGCCCCAGCTGACGGTGAAGCTCTCTGTCAGCGACGAGCAGGGCACCGCTCCCATCAAGCCCGCGTTGGCATAGCCGAGGGACACGATCGCCTTGACGTACGGTCCGGCGTTCATGCCCGGCAACCCCAGTCCGATCATGATCTTGACCTCGAACGCGGCCACGATTCCGAACGGCGCCATCGAGGCGGACGTCCACAGTTTGACCGGGTTGAGGCCGGCCGGCTTGACCGTCGTGGCTGCCGAGGTCCCGAGGTCGCCGCCGATCGTGTAGGCGATCGTCCCTGAGACGGTGGTGTTCTTGGAACTGAAGCCGAGCTTGATGATCAGCTTGAATTTGATCGACGGCTGGAAACCCAGCTCGGCGACCGGCGTCGCCTTGAGCGGGATGTCGAGCGGAATCTCGATCCGGCCCCGCGAGTTGTCGGCCAGGCCTTCACCGCTGCCCATCTTGAGGTCGACCGCGATCTGTTTGAGGCCGTTGAGGGCCACGGTCGAGTTCTGCACCCGGCCTCCCGCGATCGGCACCTTTGCCTTCGCGCGCAGGTTCTCGATGTCCATCCGGAGGGTGAATCCACCCTTGAGCCCGGGCTTCGCGTTCTTACTGCCCTTGCCGGCCGTCGCCCGCAGACCGAGTTCGGACTGCCGCGAGTTGGACCGGGAGTAGTACTCGAAGTCCCAGTTGCCGATCGATACCTTGACCTTGCCGTTGTCCTGCTGCATGTCGGGTGGCGGCAGCTGGCCGCCGGTCCCGGCCCGTGCTCCCGCTTGCTGTGCCGGAATCTTCAGCTCCGGAGCGATCACGATCTGCTCGGGCCCACTCTGCTTCTGCGAGCTCTGCCGAACCGCGGTCTGCCGTGCCAGGCTCTGCTTCAGCAGGCCCTGCTGCGGTAGTGAGGCACCCATCGGCGCGGATCCGCCACCCTCCTCGGGTCCGAAGACTCCGTCGAGATCGGTCTCCTCCGGCTCGGTGGGCTCCTCGGTCGCCGGGGGCGGGTCCGACTCCTCGGCAGCGGGTGGTTCGGTGGCCTCGTCCGTCGGCGTGGAGCTGGTCGGCTGCGGCTCAGTCGCCTCGGGTTCTGTCGCCTCGGGGTTCGTCGGCTCCGGCTCGGTCGGCTCGGTGGTGCCGTCGCTGTCGGGATCCTTCGGCAGGTCGGTATAGGCGCCCGGCGCGTCCGGGATCTGCTGTACGCCCGCGGCTCCGACGTCCAGCGGCTCGTCGAATTCGAGGGTGCCGTCCTTGATCAGGTCGGTCAGCTCGATCGGAGCCAGCAAGACGGCGACATCGTCCCCGGCCGGCTCGACCTTCACCACCTTGCCGAGTGCCTTCGAGCTGGCGTACATCACCTTGCCCGGGGCCAGGTCGGACATTCCGCTCGCCGACTTGTCCATGGTCCAGGTCAGCCCGTCGGAGCTGACGTGCCGGATCGCCTTCGGCCCGCCGCCGATGATGACGACGCCCGGCTGGTACGTCATGTCCTTCGGGCTCTTGACCGGGGCCTTCCCGTACCGCTGCTCCAGCGTGACTTTCCCGCTGGAGCTGGTGTCGGCGCTGTCCTTCGGCCCGCTGCCACAGGCGGTCAGTGTGGTGAGTGTGACGACCAGCATGGCGGCCAGACCGCGATGCAGCTTCATGAATGCTCCCCCAAGTCGGCGTGTCTGCCGATCACTGTCCGGGGTCGGCGTTTCACCGCGGTCTCACCGGTATCTCAGCAACGATGGCTGTGGATGAGATCAGGGAGCCGGCAGCGACAGGCGGCTTGGGGGAGCGAGCCGGTCAGCTCGAAGGCGTGAAGCGGGTTTGGGAGTCAGGGTGTCTGCCGAAGGCGAGCACCTTCACCGGCCGCACTTCGAAGACGGGGATCTCCATGTCGTGGTGGTCGTGATTGATGAAGACGCCGTCGCCGGCTGAGTAGTTCCAGTCGAGCTTCTTCTTCCAGAGGCGAGCCAGCGCGCGCAGCGTCTCCGTATCGGTGACCTGGCGGGCCTGTCCTTCCAGGACGACGCCAGTAGCTTGGTACTCCCGGGTAACGGTGGTGAGCGCGCAGTTCTGGTTGTGCTCGAGGTTCTTGGCCTTCTGCTCGGCCGGGCCGGTGCCGAAGTGCAACGCGCCGTCGAGCCAGATGGCGGGCAGCGGCGCCACGTGCGGCCGCCCGTCGCGGCGTACGGTCGACAGCCAGAACATCTCCGTGGTCTCGATCACCTCGAGGACGTCGGACCACTGCAGGGCCTCGGCCTTGTCGTCACTGAAGTTCTCGACCAGTTGCGGTTCCATCGACACTCCGCCTTCCGTGGCTCTTTGGTCGGCTCGGCGTGATGGTCGGGTGCGCAACCGTCTGCCGGCCAGGTCCCGTCCCGCCGTTCGGCGGGTGCAAAAGCCTATCGGCTCAGCCGGCTCAGCGGCGGGAAGCTGACGGGTGGACGGCGCCGGTGTATTTCTCGCCCGGGCCGGCGCCGGGCTCGTCCGGGATGGTCGAGGCTTCCTTGAAGGCCAGCTGCAGGGAGCGGAGGCCGTCGCGCAGGGGAGCGGCGTGGTGGTGGCCGAGTGACGGGGCGGAGGCGTCGAGGAGCCCGGCCAGGGAGTCGATCAGGGAGCGGGCCTCGTCGAGGTCGCGGTGTTCGGGCAGGTCCTCGGCCAGGCCGAGGTGGACGGCTGCCGCGCTCATCAGGTGCAGGGCGGCGGTCGAGATGATCTCCACGCTCGGTACTTCGGCGATGTCGCGCGAAACCGTCGACAGCGGATCGACCGATGACTGCTCGGCAGCCTCCGGCGCGGGGGTGGTGGCAGGCGGAGTGGAGACTTGGTCGCTCATGCTGTTACTCTTACATGGCGACCGACCCGGTCCGACGGTGACCCCTGAGCGGAATACTCGAGGGACTCCAGCGGTTCAGGTCTAAGCGGAGGGCCACCTCCCACCCAGCTGATGGACAGTCAGCGGGTCCCGGTCACGCTGCGGTTCCGAGGCTCCGGCCGAGGTGCCACGGCGAATCGTACGGCCTGTGTTCCCGGTGACGGGATTGCGGAGCCGTCGATCTGGGAATTGGGCCTTCGTGTGAACGCACGGGGGCCTTTTGTGATTTCTGGCCCCGGGCGGCACAGAGGTGGAACCATTGAACGAACAACCCAGGAGGACCCATCACCATTGAACTGCGCGTCAACGAGCGCATCCGCGTACCTGAGGTGCGCCTGGTCGGACCGAACGGTGAGCAGGTAGGCATCGTCCGGATCGAGGACGCACTTCGGTTGGCACAGGAAGCCGATCTCGACCTGGTCGAGGTTGCGGCCACGGCACGCCCGCCGGTCTGCAAGCTGATGGATTTCGGCAAGTACAAGTACGAAACCGCGCAGAAGGCGCGTGAGTCTCGCCGGAACCAGACCAACACCGTCATCAAAGAGATGAAGCTGCGGCCGAAGATCGACCCGCACGACTACGAGACCAAAAAGGGTCACGTCGTCCGGTTCCTGCGCGGCGGTGACAAGGTCAAGATCACCATCATGTTCCGCGGACGTGAGCAGTCCCGGCCCGAGCTCGGGTTCCGGTTGCTGCAGCGGCTGGCCGAAGATGTCAGCGAGCTCGGCTTCGTCGAGTCCTCGCCGCGTCAGGACGGCCGGAACATGATCATGGTGCTCGGACCGCACAAGAAGAAGTCCGAAGCACGCGTCGACGTCGAGGCCGAGAAGGCCAAGAAGGTCGCCGAGCACGAGGCCGAGCAAGAGGCTGAGCGTCAGGAGCGTGCTGCGCAGCTGAAGCAGTACGAGGCCGAGCAGGCCGCCGGCGCCACCAAGAAGCCGAAGGGTCCGGCAGACAACCTCGACCCGGAGTGAGGTGCTGCTCCGGTCGTGACGGCCGGAGCAGCACCCGATCGAGTCAACGAAGAAAACCAGGAGTTCATAGCCATGCCGAAGATGAAGACCCACTCGGGGATGAAGAAGCGCGTCCGGATCACGGGTTCGGGCAAGCTGCGTCGCGAGCAGACCGGCAAGCGTCACCTCGCCGAGGCGAAGTCGACCAAGCGCAAGCGTCGCCTGTCCGGCACCGTCGAGGTCGCCTCGTCGCACGTGAAGAAGGCCAAGAAGCTCCTCGGTATCTGAGTAGCCCACCCCCCGAACACCCCGCCGGGTGGACCACCTTCACCGGCGCAGATATACAAGGAGTAACACCTCATGGCACGCGTGAAGCGGGCAGTGAACGCCCACAAGAAGCGTCGCGTCGTACTCGAGCAGGCCAGCGGTTACCGCGGCCAGCGCTCGAGGCTGTACCGCAAGGCCAAGGAGCAGGTCACCCACTCGCTCGTCTACGCCTACCGCGACCGCAAGGCGCGCAAGGGTGACTTCCGCAAGCTGTGGATCCAGCGGATCAACGCCGCGTCCCGCGCGGAGGGCCTGACCTACAACCGTCTCATCCAGGGTCTTCGCCTGGCCGAGATCGAGGTCGACCGCAAGATCCTCGCCGACCTGGCTGTCAACGACCCGGCGGCCTTCTCGGCCCTGCTGGCGCTGGCGAAGGCGGCCCTGCCGGCCGACGTGAACGCGAAGAGCGACGCCGCAGCCTGAGCTGCGACGTTTAGCTAGAGCGATATCGCACCCGAAGTGGCGAGCCCAGGTCTGCTGACCGCGCAATCCGTGCGGATCAAGCAGGCCCGCAGGCTCGCCACTCGTGCGTTCCGGCGCAAGTCCGGCCGCTTCCTGGCCGAGGGCCCGCAGGCTGTCCGCGAAGCCCTCGAGCACCGCGAGCTGGTGGTCGAGG
This sequence comes from Streptomyces sp. SID13031, assembly GCF_010548305.1. GTDB lineage: Bacteria > Actinomycetota > Actinomycetes > Propionibacteriales > Kribbellaceae > Kribbella. The sequence goes on along the minus strand of NZ_JAAGLV010000009.1, from coordinate 35,455 downwards.
TGTATGCCGAGCCCGACGTCGCCACCCGGCACCGGGATCTGCGCGACCTGGCCCAGCTCGCCGACGTCCCCTGGTACGACGTGAACCGGGCCGCGATCGAGGAACTGAGCGAGACCGTCACATCGCAAGGCGTCGTCGCGGTCTGCCAGCTGGTCGACGTACCGCTGGCAGACGCCGTACTACCTACCGCGCGCCTGGTGGCCGTCGGCGTCCAGGTACGCGACCCGGGCAACGTCGGCACCTTGATTCGTACTGCCGACGCGGCCGGCGCCGATGCCGTCGTACTGTCGGCCGAGTCGGTCGATCCGCATAATCCCAAGGCCGTCCGGGCCAGTGTGGGCAGCCTTTTCCACCTGCCGATCGCGGTCGAGGCCGATGTCGTGACAGCCGCCAAGTCGTGGCGTGAGCAGGGGCTGCAGGTCCTCGCCGCTGATGGCTATGGCAGCTCCGACCTCGACGAGTGCATCGGCGACGGCACCCTCGCGAAGCCGTCCGTCTGGCTGTTCGGCAACGAGGCCCACGGCCTGCCCGACGGTTTCGACGCGATCGTCGACCGGTCGGTGAAGGTTCCGATCTACGGTCGTGCCGAGTCGCTCAATCTGGCCACCGCGGCCGCCGTCTGCCTCTACGCCTCCGCCCGCGCGCAGCGGCGTACCGAGTGACTGGCCGAGTGACTGATCTTCCTTTCGATCGGCCCGGCCGCTTCTGGCGGGGCAACCTGCATACGCACTCGAACGAGTCCGACGGCGCGTTGTCGCCCGCGGAGACGCTGCGGCACTACCGGGACGCCGGCTACGACTTCGTCGCGCTCACCGACCACTTCCGGGCGGAATTCAACTTTCCGCTGACGGATACCACGGCGTTGCGCTCGCCGGGCTTCACCACCTTGCTGGGGGCCGAGTTGCACGCGCCGCGGACCGAGGCCGGCCCGTCCTGGCACATCGTCGCGGTCGGGCTGCCGCTGGATTTCCGGCCGCCGGAGCCTGGTGAGAGTGGGCCCGAGCTGGCGCGCCGGGCGCGGGCCGCGGGGGCGTTCGTCGGGATGGCGCATCCGTCGGCGTCGCTGCTCACCGCTGCGGATGCCGAGAGTCTGGATGCTGCTCATTCGGTGGAGGTCTACAACGCGCTCGCGGATCGCGAGAACCGTGGCGACAGCTGGCACCTCACCGATGTGCTGCTCAACCGGGGGCGTCGGCTGACCGCCTACGCCGCCGATGACGCGCACTTCCAGCCGCAGGACCCGGCGCCTTGCGTCGCGTGGGTCCAGGTGCGGGCCGAATCGCTGGAGCCGGGGGCTCTACTCTCGGCGCTCAAGGCGGGTCACTTCTACTCAAGTACCGGTCCTGAGTTGCACGATGTCCGCCTCGACGACGGGCTGGTCACGGTGTGCTGCTCGCCTGCACGCAAGGTGCTCCTCACGGGTGGCGCGCCGGGTGCCCAGGTGGTTCAGGGCAGTTCGTTGACGGAGTGCTCGTTGCCTGTGGAGATGTTCGGCGACGGGTACTGCCGGGTCACGGTCGAGGACGCCGATGGCGGCCGGGCCTGGACCAACCCGATCCACCTGACCTGAGAGTCGGCCGCCGCTTCCAGGCGTCTCCTCGGCTCAACCTGGTACAGCGTGCGATATTGTCGTACGGTGTGTGAGTGACTAGTGCAACGTTCGAGTCAAACTCCACGGGACACCCGCGCCGCTGGTGGATCCTGCTGATTCTGTGTCTGAGCCTGATGGTGCTGGTGGTCGACAACACCGTCCTCAACCTCGCGATCCCGTCGCTGATGCGCGACCTGGCCGCGACTCCGGCGGATATCCAATGGGTGATCGACGCCTACATCCTGGCCTTCGCCGGTCTGCTGCTGACGGCCGGAAGCCTGTCCGACCGGTTCGGCCGGCGGAAGATGCTGCTACTGGGTCTGGTGGTCTTCGGCGCGGCATCGCTGCTCGCCACGCTCGCCTCGAATCCGGCGCAGCTGATCGCTTGCCGCGGCCTGATGGGCGTCGGGGGATCGCTGCTGATGCCGAGCACCTTGTCGTTGCTGTTCACCGTCTTCCCACCGGAGGAGCAGCGCAAGGCGATGGCCGGCTGGTCCGCGGTCGCGATGCTCGGCGTCATCGCCGGGCCGACCGTCGGCGGCGTCCTGCTCAACCACTTCTGGTGGGGCTCGATCTTCTGGTTGAACGTGCCGATCGCGATCCTGGCGATCATCGGCACGCTCGCGTTCATCCCCGAGTCGCGGGGTCCGGCGCGCGACGTTGACCCGGTCGGCGCGGTGCTGTCGATCATCGGGATGGCCGCGGTGGTCTGGGCGATCATCTCGATCCCGGGCGACGGGTTGGGCTCGGGTCGTGTGCTCGGCGGACTGGCGGTCGGGGTTGCCGGGCTGGTCGGCTTTGCTCTGTGGGAGAAGCGGAGTGCGCATCCGATGGTGCCGCTCGCGCTGTTCCGGGACCGCAATTTCAGTGGGACGAGCTTCTCGATCGTGCTGCTGTCCTTCACGGCCGGCGGGTTACTGCTCGCGCTGACGCAGTACCTGCAGTTCGTCTTGGGGTACAGCCCGTTGAAGGCCGGGCTCGCGCTCATCCCGTACGCCGTGGCCGCGACGGTGTTCAACGGGCTCGGGGCAACGCTGGGCAAGAAGCTGGCTGATCGGACGCTGATCGTGATCGGGCTGGCGGTCATCGCGGCGAGCTTCGGGATCTTGTCGCAGGTCTCGCCGTCGACCGGGTATGGGCTGCTGATCATCGGCTTGCTGGTGATGGGCGTCGGTGGCGGATTGGCCGGCCCGGCGGCGTACACGTTGCTGATGCAGGCAGTGCCGGCGGAGCATCGCGGGGTCGGGTCGGCGATGAACGACACCGTGCAGCAGACGGGTGCGGCGCTGTCGGTCGCAGTGCTGGGGAGTGTGCTGGCGGCGGCCTACACGGCCGCGTTGCCGGACTCAGTACCTTCGGCTGGGCGGGACTCCATTGCGTCGACGCTTGCTCTCGGGCCGTCCTTCGCGGGTGCCGCCCGCGAGGCGTTCACGGACGCGATGTCGATCGCGATGACCGTCGGGCTGGTGGGGGCATTGGCAGGTGCGGTGGTCGCGCTGCTCGTACTGCCGCGCAATGGACCGGCCGTCGCAGGCGGAGTAGCGGTGGCGGCAGGCGGAGTACCGGTGGCGGCTGACGGAGTACCGGGTGATGTTGACGGCGGCGAGCGTGGCGTGTCAGCGTAGGCGCAGCGCGCGCCAGGGCGCCTCCTCTCCGCGGCAAGCACCGAGTGCACCTGGATACTCTGTTGTGAGCGATGGCCGGTGACCCCTTCGGGACGGCCTGGTTCAGCGGAGCGGGCTGCCTGGAAGGATCCGTCGATGTCCACCGAACTGCCCACCAAAGCAAGCCTCAGCCAGCTCCGCACCCGCGCGAAGGACCTCCGCAAAGCCGTCGCCAAGTCCCGCCCGGACGCGATCGCGCGAGTGCGGGCGCACCACCCGGAGTACCGGGGCAACTCCGTCGACCCAACAGCCTTCACCCTCCGCGACGCGCAACTGACGATCGCCCGCGAACACGGGATGACAAGCTGGAGCGACCTGACGGAAAAGGTCGCCACCGAACTGATCGAGGGCCGCGAGCTCCACCGCTACTTCGGCGTCGAACTCAACAACGAGACCTGGGACCTGATGGACCAGATCGACGAAACCAGCCCGCTGGCCGACCAGGAACGCCTCCTGTACGGCGCCTACGCAGCCTGCCTCCACTGGCTGGAAGCCGGCAACGAGGCCAACCACGCCCGAGGCGAGTACATGATCGCCCGAGCGTCTCTCCGCATCGGCCGGGTCTCCCTCGGCTTGGAGCACGCTCAACGCTGCCTGGAACTGGTGCTCGCGCATCCCGACCAGATGGCCGACTGGGACGCCCCCTTCGCCCGGGAAGCCCTCGCCCGCGCGTTGGCCGCCACCGGCTCGCCGGGAGCCGCAGAGATCGAGCTTGAACGCGCGGCGGAGCTGAGCGCACTCGTCGCCGACCCAGGAGACCAGGAAGTACTGCAGCGTGAACTGGCCAAGGAACCCTGGTTCGGCCTCCGCAAGTAGTCCCGGACCGCCACCACACACCAACCCTGTGCTGCGAAGTGGTCATGAGCGTGGCTGCGCTCCGACGAGAGCCGTCGAGGCGGGTTGGTGTGTGGTGGAGCCCCGGCGGCCCGGCCTGTGGACGACCGATTCACGGTCCGGGGCCTGGGGTTCCTAGACTGCTTTGAGCAGTTTCAGGAATCAGCGACCCCGGGAAGAGAGCCATGTCCGGTCCCAACAAGAACTACGACCCCGTCGAGGTCACTCCTCTGCATGCCGATGAGGTCGGACGGGCGCGCGACGAGGCTCTTGACGCCTTCGTGAAGGCGGCCGATCTGGTGGCGTTGCAGGAGGCGAAGGTCGCTCATCTGGGTGAGCGGTCGCCGATCGCGCTGGCGAACCGGGAGATCGGTGCGTTGCCGCCGCAGGGGCGTAAGGAGGCCGGGCAGCGGATCGGGTCGGCGCGGAAGGCGATCAACGACGCGTTCGCGGGCAGGCTCGTAGTACTGGAGGCCGAGCACGAGGAGCGGATGCTCGCCACCGAGCGCGTCGACGTGACGCTGCCGTGGCACAGCCCGGAGCTCGGGGCCCGGCACCCGCTGTCGCTGATCTCGGAGCAGGTCGCTGACGTCTTCACGGCGCTCGGCTGGGATGTCGCCGAGGGGCCCGAGGTCGAGGCCGAGTGGCTGAACTTCGACGCGCTGAACTTCCAGCCCGACCACCCGGCGCGGCAGATGCAGGACACGTTCTTCGTCGACCCGCCCGGTTCCGGCACCGTACTGCGGACGCACACGTCGCCGGTGCAGGCGCGATCGATGCTGACCCGCAAGCCGCCGATCTACGTGATCTGTCCGGGCCGGGTGTTCCGTACCGACGAGCTGGACGCGACCCATACGCCGGTCTTCTACCAGGTCGAGGGCCTGGTCGTGGACGAGGGCATCACGCTCGCGCACCTCAAGGGCACGCTCGATCACTTCGTCGTCTCGATGTTCGGTGAGGGGCTCGAAGCACGCCTGAGGCCGAACTTCTTCCCGTTCACCGAGCCGTCGGCCGAGGTCGATCTGAAGTGCTTCGTCTGCCGGGGCGCCTCGGTCGGCAACCCCGATCGCCCGTGCCGCACGTGTGGCAGCGAGGGCTGGATCGAGTGGGGCGGCTGCGGCGTCGTCAACCCGCGGGTGCTGCAGGCCTGTGGGATCGACACCGACCGGTACTCCGGGTTCGCGTTCGGGATGGGGCTGGAGCGGACGCTGATGTTCCGTAACGGCGTCGAGGACATGCGCGACATGGTCGAGGGTGATGTGCGGTTCAGCCGCCAGTTCGGGATGGAGATCTGATGCGGGTCCCACTGTCATGGCTTCGGGAGTACGTCGAGCTGCCGGCCGGCGTGACCGGTCGCGACGTCGGCGAGAAGCTGGTCCGCGCCGGGCTCGAGGTGGAGACGGTCGACGAGGCGGGCGGCGGGCTGACCGGTCCGCTGGTGGTCGGCACGGTGCTCAGCTTCGAGCCGGAGCCGCAGAAGAACGGCAAGACCATCCGCTGGTGCTCGCTCGACATCGGCAAGGACGAGCCGCAATGGGTCGTCTGCGGCGCGAGCAACTTCGAGGTCGGCGACCTGGTCGTCGTCGTACTCCCGGGCGCGGTCCTGCCCGGCGGGTTCGCGATCTCCGCGCGGAAGACCTACGGGCACGTCTCCAGCGGGATGATCTGCTCGTCGTCGGAGCTGGGCCTGGGCGACGACGGCACCCACGGCATCGTCGTCCTCCAGCCGGGCGAGGCGGAGCCCGGCACGGACGCGATCGAGCTGCTCGGGCTGCGCGACGACGTGCTCGACATCGCGGTGACGCCGGATCGGGGCTACTGCCTGTCGATTCGTGGCGTCGCGCGCGAGGCGGCCACGGCGTACGGGGTGGAGCTGAAGGACCCGGCGGCGCTGACCGTCACCGGCAGCCAGGAAAACGGCTACCCGGTGCGTGTCGACGACGCCGAGGCTTGCAGCGTCTTCGTCACCAGGACGGTGACCGGGATCGACCCGGCGGCACCGTCGCCGCGCTGGTTGCAGCAGCGGCTCGTGATGTCCGGCATGCGGCCGATCTCGATCGGCGTCGACATCACCAACTACGTGATGCTCGAGCTGGGGCAGCCGATCCACGGCTACGACAAGGCCCGGCTGAGCGGCGAGATCGTCGTCCGCCGTGCAACCGCCGGCGAGAAGCTGATGACGCTGGACGACCAGACGCGTGAGCTGGATGTCGAGGACCTGCTGATCACCGACGACTCCGGCCCGATCGGCGTCGCCGGCGTGATGGGTGGCGCGTCCACCGAGATCTCCGCGTCGACCACCGAGGTGGTGATCGAGGCGGCGCACTTCCATCCGATCGTGATCGCGCGTTCGTCGCGCCGGCACAAGCTCTCCTCCGAGGCCTCTCGCCGGTTCGAGCGCGAGGTCGATCCCGAGCTTCCCCGGTACGCCGCGCAGCGCGTCGCCGACCTGCTCGCGGAGCTGGCCGGCGGCACCATCCTGACCGACGAGACCGTCATCGACACCCACCTCCTGCCGAAGCGCGTGACGATCCCCGCGGACCACGCGGCCCGGGTCGCCGGTGCGCCGATCTCGATCGAGGAAACAGTCGAGTACCTGCGCGCCGTCGGCTGCTATGTCGACGGCCCGAAGGACGGGACCCTGGTCGTCAGCCCGCCGTCGTGGCGGCCCGATCTGCGGGACCCCAATGACTATGCCGAAGAGGTCATCCGGCTGTTCGGGTTCGACAACGTGCCGTCGGTACTGCCGAAGGCGCCCGGTGGCAAGGGGCTGACCGTCGCGCAGCAGCGCCGGCGCCGGATCGCCACCGCGTTGGTGGGGGCCGGGCTGACCGAGGTCGTGTCCTACCCGTTCGTCGGCGACGCGGACTTCGACGCGATGGGCCTGCCGGCGGACGACTTCCGCCGTACGACGGTGAAGCTGGCCAACCCGTTGTCGGACGAGGAGCCGTCGATGCAGACGACGCTGCTGCCGACCCTGCTCCGGGTGGCCGAGCGCAACGTCGGTCGCGGCGCGGGAGATCTCGCGATCTTCCAGACCGGTCTGGTGTTCCTGCCTCGTGCGGACTCGAAGCCGGCGCCGCTGCCGTCCGTCGAGCAGCGCCCGAGCGACGAAGAGCTCCAGGCCCTGTACGACGCGCTCCCGGACCAGCCGCTCCATCTCGGAGTCGTGCTGACCGGCTCCCGCACCCCGGCCGGCTGGTGGGGCAAGGGCCAGCCCGCGGGTTGGGCGGACGCAGTACAGGTTGCTCGTTCTGTGGCCGCGGTGGTCGGGGTCGAGCCGGTACTACGGAACGTCGAGCTGGCGCCGTGGCATCCGGGCCGGTGTGCCGAGGTGTCGGTCGGTGGCAAGGTCATCGGTCATGCCGGTGAGTTGCACCCGAAGGTGTGTCAGGCATTCGGGCTCCCGGCCCGGTCGGGTGCGGTCGAGCTCGACCTGGAGGCGTTGATGGCGGCGGCTCCGTCGTCGGTCACGGCGCACGCGTTCTCGTCGTACCCGGTCGCGAAGGAGGACGTCGCGCTGATCGTCGGGGCCGAGCTCGCCGCGGCGGAGGTCGAGGCGGCGCTCGTCGAAGGTGCGGGGGAGCTGCTGGAGTCGATCCGGCTGTTCGACCTCTACACCGGCGAGCAGATCGGCGAGGGCAAGAAGTCGCTCGCGTTCGCCCTCCGCTTCCGCGCCCACGACCGAACGCTCACCGAGACGGAGGTCGGCGCCGCCCGCCAGGCAGCCGTCCAGGTCACCGTCGACCGCTTCGGCGCAGTCCAGCGCGTCGGCTGACCGTGGGCACCCCGAGGGTCGCGGTCCCCGCACCCAACACGAATGAGCGCGGGTCGGCCAATGGCTAATCCTCGAGTCGCGGTCGCGGCTCCTAACAAAGCTGCGGCCGAGGCCGGGGTTCGGTTGGCGGCGGAAGGTGGCAACGCGGTTGATGCTGCCATCGCCGCGATTCTGGTGACGATGGTGAACGAGATCGGCGTCGTGTCACCGGCCTCGGGTGGGTTCGTCACCTTGCAGGTCAAGGGTGGCGAAGCGGTCACCATCGACGGCTGGGTGGAGATGCCCGGGCGCGGGCTGCCGGAGCACAAGTTCGGGCAGGGCGTCTGGGACATCAGCACCGAGTACGGCGGCGGGACGACCACCGCCATCGGCCACGGGTCGGTGGCGACGCCCGGCGGGATGAAGGCGCTGGACGTTGCGCATCAGCGATCCGGCAAGGCGCCTTGGAGCGAGGTCGTGAGGCCTGCGATCGAGGTTGCGCGCCAGGGGTTCCCGCTCAGCCGCACCTCGGGGTACTACCTCGGGTACACCCACGACATCATCTTCGGCTGGCACCCGCCGAGCCATGGCGTCGTGCATGACGACGACGGCGTGGTGATCAAGGCCGGCAGTACTGTCGTGATCCCCGAGCTGGCCGAGGCGCTCGAGCTGATCGCGACGCAGGGCGCCGAGACCCTCTACACCGGCGAGCTCGCCGAGCTGCTCGTCCGCGACATGGCCGACAACGACGGCATCCTGACCGCCGAGGACCTGGCGGCGTACGAGGCGATCATCCGGCCGGCGTTGATCGTCCGGCAGAACGGCTGGCGCCTCGCGACCAACCCGCCACCGGCCGTCGGCGGAGTCGCCGTGGCCGCGATGCTCGCGCTGCTCGACGGCGTACCGAGCCAGGGCGCCTGGAATCCGGCCGAGCTCGAGCGACTGATCGAGGTACAGCACGCCGTGTTCGGTCGCCGCCTGGCCGAGCTGGACGAGGAAGACGTTCGCCAGCTCGAAGGCAAGAAGCTGCTCGACCTCGCCAGCGCCGGCGATCTGCGGGCACTCAGCTCACCCAGTACTGCGACCGTCTCGGTGGTCGACGACGAAGGCGACGCCTGCGCGATCACCGTCTCGTCCGGCTACGGCTCCGGCGTGATGACCCCGGGCACCGGCATCTGGCTCAACAACGCACTCGGCGAACAAGAGCTCATGCACGGCGGCCCGCACAGTCTCGCGCCCGGCACCAGGCTCACGTCGAACATGGCGCCGAGCGTCGCGCGCCGGGACCGCGACGGCGCCGTGCTGGCGATCAGCTCGCCCGGTTCCGACCGGATCCCGACCGCGATCGCGCAGGTCTACGCGCTCTACACCCACGGCGGACTGTCGCTCGAAGAGGCGGTGGAGCACCCGCGCCTGCACGTCCGCGTCCGCGAGGACGTCGTCGTCGACTACGAGGACGATCTCGCCGTGTCGGGCTTCGCCAGCAACCTGCCGACCCGCCCGATGCCACCCCATTCGATGTACTTCGGTGGCGTCGCCGCCGCCTTCTGGGACCCGGCCGACGGCCTGCTCGCAGTGGGCGACCCCCGCCGCACGGGCGCCGTCGCCGTCTCGCCACAAACCTGATCAGACCGGTACCGACCGGCAAATCCCCGGAATTCACCTGCTACTTTCTGGGGATGCCGGATCCCGAACTCTCCGTCGTCGTGCCGATGTACGACGAGGAAGAGGTACTGCCGATCTTCTTCGAGCGGATGCGACCCCTGCTGGACGGCCTCGGCATCAGCTACGAGGTGCTCGTCGTCGACGACGGCAGCCGGGACGCGACCGCCACGATGCTGCTCAAGGCCGCCGTCGACTGGCAGCAGCTCCGCGTCGTCCGCCTGCTCCGCAACTCCGGGCACCAGGCTGCCCAGTCAGCAGGATTCCGGCGCGCCCGTGGCCGGTACCTCGTCACGATCGACGCCGACCTGCAGGATCCGCCCGAGGTGATCGCCGAGCTGCTGGCCACTGCTCGCGACAAGGATGTCGACGTCGTGTACGGCGTACGGTCCGACCGTTCGAGCGACTCGTGGCCGAAGCGGACGACGGCCCGGATGTACTACCGGCTGATGTGCCGCCTGGTCGGCAAGGACATTCCCTTCGACGCGGCCGACTTCCGGCTCGTCTCGCGCCGGGTCGTCGACGCGGTGAACTCACTCCCCGAGGACGGCCGCGTCTTCCGGCTGGTGATCCCGTGGCTGGGCTTCCCGAGTGCCGAGGTCGCTTATGTGCGAGCGGAGCGGGCGGCCGGCGTGACGAAGTACAACTGGTCGAAGATGTTCCGGCTGGCCTTCGACAGCGTGACCGCGTTCTCGGCGGCGCCGCTGCGGCTGGCGACCTGGTTCGGATTGCTCGGCGGCCTGCTGTCCGGGATGTTCGCGGTCGGCGCGCTCGTGATCAAGCTGTCCGGCAACAGCGTCCCCGGCTGGACGTCGACGGTGCTCGCCGTCAGCATCATCGGCGCGATCCAGTTGCTGTGTCTCGGTCTACTGGGGGAGTACGTCGCTCGCCTGTTCCAGTCGAGCCAGCGGCGCCCGCAGTTCCTGGTCGGCTACGACAGCCTCGAGGACACCGGGCACCAGCCCCTCGACCAGACGCCCGACGAGACCTTCGATGAGGTCCCGGCTAGATGACGCGTTCCCTGCCACGGCTGCTGCCGTGGTTGCTTCCGTACGCCGTCACGGTCCTGGCGCTGAGCTCCCTCGACGTCCCCATCGCCCCGATCGCGAAGTACACCCTGTACTTCGCCCTGGCGGTCGCGTTGCCGGGGATCCTGCTCCTGCGCGCACTCTGGCGTAGTACAGGCAACTGGGCCGAGGACTTCGGACTCGGGTCGGCGGTCGGGGCGACGTACCAACTGGCCGGGTGGGCGATCTTCACGGCTCTCGGGTGGCAGCGGGCGCTGGTGATCTGGCCGGCCCTCGTGATCGTCGCCTTCGCCGCACTGCCGCGCCTCCGGAAGCACTGGCGGATCAGCGACCCCAAGCCGCTCCCGCTGCTGTGGACGTGGGGGATGGTGATCGCGTCAGCTGTCCTGCTCGGCGGGACGGTGCTCGGCGCGATGAAGTACCACCCGGCACCACCGGACGGTACGTCGTACTACCAGGACCTGCTGTACCACTTGTCGATGCTGAACGAGCTGACCCGCTCGGTGCCGCCGCAGTTGCCGCAGGTGTCCGGGGAGTCGCTGGAGTACCACTGGTTCGCGAATGCCGACATGGCCGCGGCAGTGGACATCACCAAGCTGTCGCCGATCACCGTGCTCTACCGGTTGTGGTTGTTGCCGCAACTGCTCGTGGCACTGCTGGTTTGCGCCACCCTGGCCAGGACGGTCAGCCGCGCGTGGTGGACCGGCGTACTGGCTGCTGCTGCGCTGGCTGGGCCGCAGCTGTTCCTGTTCGTCGACACTGCGGTGAACCTGTCGCCGCCGCTCAGTTTGCTCAGCCCGTCCCAGACATTCGGGATGGTCGCCGGTACTGCGGCCGCCGTGTTCCTGATCCACCTGCTCTTCAAAGGTGAGACCGGCAAGGGGTTGTGGCTGCTGGCCTTCACCGTCGCGGTAGTCGGAGGTGGATCGAAGCCGACGACGCTCCCGATCCTGGTTGGAGCGGTCGGGCTTCCGGCGCTCTTCCTGCTGATCCGCGACCGTCGGCTGCCTGCGCGGTTCCTTGCGGCCGGATCGCTGCTGGTCGCCGCTGCTGTCGGCACGATGGTCACGGTCGCGGGCAGCACGAGTGGTTCGGGGCTGCAGTTCCTTGCTGTGGTGAAGACGCAAGGTGGGTACACAGCCGCCACGCGCGACAAGACGTTGGCCGGCGAAGGCGGGTTGATCCTGCCCGCGCTGTCCGGCGGCCTGCTGTCCATCGGCGGAGTTCTCGTCGTCACAGCCCTGCTGCTGACTGGTCAACTGCTGGCGGTCGCGGGCTACGGCCTGGTCGGCAGACGGGAGTTGCGCCGTGATCCGATCGGCTGGTTCTTGCTCGGCGCGTTGATCGCAGGCTGGGCCGGATTCCTCCTCGTCGACCACCCCTCAATCAGCGAGGCCTATTTCGTCCACAGCGCTGTCCCCTTCAGCCTGGCCGCAGCAGGCTGGCTCGCCGCAACAATCGCCAGGTCGTACGCCGCCGCGCGCCCGGCATTGCGCGCCGGTCGCGCAAGCGAGGTTGAGGACGGCCCTGCCTCCACCCCCAACCGCGCGGTTTTGGCGGGGGTTGGCGTCGCGGCCGTGGTGCTTGGTGCGCTCTTTGCCTTCGTTCTGCTGACCACCGACGCGTTGCCCAGCGGTTCGCAACTGCGGCGGATTGCGTTGGTTGCGCGGCCTCTGCTTGTGGTCGTCGGCGTAGCTGCGGTGCTCATGCTTGTCTGGTTGTTGTTGGTGAAGCGAGTACCACGCTTGGCCGGTCTCGGTGGGCTGCTGGTTCTGCTGACCTTGCTGGTCGTGCCGTCGGCGAAGAGCTTCGAGCAGAACCTGCACCTCAACGGCGGCAAGCAGGCGAAGACCTTCACCTCCGCCACCTGGTGGGTCTATCCCGACGAGGAAGCCGCCGCGCTCTGGCTCGCGAAGAACTCCGAGCCGACTGACGTCGTCGTCAGCAACACCTGGTGCCGGCCGGCCGGCAAACAAGGCCCGGGCTGCGACGCCCGCGGCTACATCGTCAGCGGTATCGCCGGCCGCCGGACCTTCCTCGAAGGCTGGGGCTACACCTCGCAGGCAATGATCAACCACGGCGTCGGCGGCCTGCGCTACAACCAGCAGCCGTCGCCCTGGCCGGACCGCGTCGAGCTGACCAACCAGGCGATCTACGAGCCGACTCCCGAAGTGCTGCGGGTGCTGCGCGACCAGTACCACGTGCGCTGGGTGTACGCCGATCTGTTCGGCGGGCCGGTGTCGCCGGAGCTGGACAAGCTCGCCGTACTCCGACACAGCTGGCAGCGGGTCCGGATCTACGAACTCACCGGCTGATCCCGCGTAACATCGGACCGGCGTAGAGCGTTAGCTCTACGCTGGCCCGCTCGCCCCGAGGCCGACGCATGCGGAAACGTGAGTGCTCGGGAGGGCGTGGGAATGACGAGGTCCGGCCATCGGCTGCCCGCCGTCCTCGCTGGTATCAATCTGAGCCTCGCCGTCGTGGCCGTCACCGTCCTCACCGGGGTCGGCCCGGCAATCGCCTATCAGGTGCCGACGGCCCCCTTTGCCCAGGGCAACACCGCGACCGCGACGATGCCCGGGTCGGGGATCACCCAGACGATCGCGGTCACCGGCCAGACCGAGTTGCTCGACGCAACCACCGCCGGCGTCCGCGGCAGCACCGGCACGACCTACGAGCCGGCGATCGCGCGCACCACACCGGCGCAGGACCTGCTCGTCAACACCGGCAGCTGCGCCGCGATCGGCAGCTGCGGGACGCGCGGCACGCTCACGATCACCTTCTCGCAACCGGTCCGCAATCCGATCCTGCATCTGGCCGGCATCGGCGGCGCGGTCACCCAAACCACGAACGGCCGGGTCAGCGCCCAGTCCGAGCTGCACTCGGTCCTCAAGCTCACGACCGCCGGCCTCAGCCTGGCGAAGCTGGGTCAGGGCAACAACCTGGCCGTCAGCAGCGACACGATCACCGCGCTCAACCCCGACGCCGGCCCGAACTGCATCACCACCGACACCGGCGAAGGCCCGGACTCGGCAGTCACTGCGGCCTGCGGTTCGGTCAAGGTCAACGGGGTCGCGAAGTCGATCACCTTCGACCTCACCGCCGTCTTCACCAAGAACGCCAAGCTCCCCGCGTTCAACACCTCCTCCTCGGGCGACGCGTTCTCGCTCGTCGCCTCGGCCGGTGAAGACTTCGGCGACGCGCCCCCGTCGTACGGCGCAGCCTGGTCGGTGCTCGGCGACCTGCGGCTGGGCGACGACGCGACTGAGGACAACACGACCGTTGCCAACGGCACCGTCGGTCCGGCGACTCAGGACCAGGCCGACGACGGAGTCACCTTCAAGCCGCTCGCGACCATCGCGAAGAACTATTCGGCCACCGTCGCGCTCAGCGGAGCTAGCAAGTCCGGTCGCGTCTGCGGCTGGCTCGATCTGGACATGAACGGCAAGTTCGAGCCGGGGGAGCGGGCCTGTGCCACCTTTGCCTCCGGCCAGAGCGCCGCGACCCTCACCTGGCCGGCCTTGCCGAACCTGACCGCCGGTACGACGTACGCGCGAGTCAGGGCCGGGTACACGACGGCCCAGGTGGAGAAGCCGGTCGGCGCCGCGGACAGTGGCGAGGTCGAGGACCACCCGCTCGTGATCGCGCCGCCGCCTCCGCCGATCGCGCTCGACGACACCGCGACCACGCCGTACAACGCGGGCCTGACGACCGAGGTGCTCGGCAACGACCGGCCGGGCGATCCGGCCAGCCCGCTGAAGCCCGGTTCGCTGTGTCTGGTCGACGGCGGCAAGTGCGGCGTGATGGTCAACGTGGTGGCCGAGGGCAAGTATGTCGCGAAGTCCGACGGCGAGATCGATTTCGAGCCGGTCCCCGGGTTCGTCGGCGAGGGCAAGCCGGTCACCTACCGGATCGCCGACACCAACGGGACGACGGCGACCGCGAAGCTGACCATCACGGTGGCGCTCCCCGCGAAGCCAGTGGCCGCTCCCGACAAGGCGGCCACCCAGCAGAACGTCAGCATCGCGCTGACCCCGCTCGCCAACGACCGCCCGGCGCCCGGCGTGACGCTCGTCCCCGATTCCGTCGTACTGAGAGACCCGGCGGACGCGGCCCTCAAGACTGCGGCCGACACCTTCAAGAAGAAGGTGGTGGTGCCAGGCGAAGGTACGTACGTGGTGAAGCCCAACGGCACGGTCGACTTCATGCCGTTGCCGCAGTTCACCGGGGTCGCGACGACGCTGGGGTACCGCGTCACCGACAGCACCCGCCAGGTCGCCGAGTCGACGCTCGCCGTCACTGTCACACCGGTCACGCCGCGAGCCGCAGGCGACTCGATCAGCACGCCGTTCGACACCAACGTCGTGATCCCGGTCCTCGACAACGACCTGCCAGGCACGCCCGAGGCCCCGCTGAACCCGCTCACCCTCAAGCTGGTCGATCCGGCCGGCGGCAAGCTCGTCGACCAGGTGATCGTGCCGCGCCAAGGCAACTATCTGGTTGCTGAAGGCAAGGTGGCCTTCGAGCCGGTGCAGGGATTCCGGGGCGTCACCACACCGCTGACCTACCAGGTGCTCGACAAGAACGGCACGGCGACGCGAGCGCAGCTGACCGTCTCGGTGGACGAACCCGGCCCACCGGTCGCCAACCCCGACCACGCGGTACTGCTGCAGGGCGGCTCGATCTTCGTCCCGGTGCTCGACAACGACAAGCCCGGCCCGACGGGCTCGGCGATCGTGCCGGGCTCGCTCCGCCTGATCCCACCGGCCCCGGGGACGGTTTCGATCTCCTCGACAGCGAAACCGGCGCCGCTCCCGATGCCCGCAGTAGTCAAGGGCGAGCCGGCCACCAGCGTGGTCGTCGCCGGGCAGGGCAAGTACACGGTGAAACCCGACGGCCGGGTGCTGTTCGAGTCGGTCCCGGCCTTCAGCGGCAAGGCGACCCCGATCACCTACCAAGTGGCCGACGGCAACGGCGCGATCGGCAAGGCGACGCTGACCCTGGAGCTCACCAGGGTGCAGCCGGACGCGACGGACGACACCGCCAGTACGGCGTACGACCAGAACGTCACCGTGGACGTGCTCGCGAACGACAGCGCGGGTGACCCGGCCGTGCCGCTGGTGCCGAGCAGCGTCAAGCTGATCGACCCGATGACGGAGGAGTCGAAGACGACCGTCATTGTCGATGGCGAGGCGACGTTCAAGGTGCTGGCCGACGGCGATGTGCAGTTCGATCCGTTGCCGACCTACACCGGGGTTGCGACGGCGCTGACCTACACCGTCTCGGATGTGAACGGCACGCTCGCGACGGCGACGCTCACCGTGACTGTCGCCAAGCCGCCGCCACCGCTTGCCAAACCAGACACGGCGACCACCAAGCAGGACGATCCGATCACCCTCGACCCGCTCGCCAACGACGAGTCCGGGCAGGGCACCGGGCTCGACCCGCTGAGCGTCGTACTGATCGATCCGGCCGACGGCTCGCTGAAGAAGGTCGTCACGATCGCCGGCCAGGGCACGTACCACGTGAACCCCGACGGTACGGTCGGCTTCGATCCGCTGCCGGCCTTCACCGGGACGGCGACCACGCTCAAGTACCGCGTCTCCGACTGGTTCGACCAGGCGACCCGGTCGACCATCACGATCTCGGTGACGCCGATCGTTCCGACGGCCGAGGACGACACCGCCACCTCGCCGTACGGCGCGACCGCGACGGTCAAGGTGCTCGCCAACGACAAGCCGGGTGACCTGAGTGCGCCGCTCATCGTCGGCAGCCTGCTGGTGAAGGATCCGGCCGACGGGCTGTTCAAGACCGTGGTGACGATCAAGGACGAAGGCGTCTACACCGCGCGGGCCGGAGTCGTCGTGTTCGTACCGGTGCCGGGCTTCAGCGGGCCTGGTACCGCCCTGACCTACCAAGTTGCCGATGACAACGGGACGACGGCGACTGCCACGGTGTGGATCACCGTCGGACTGCCGCCGGTCGCGCAACCCGACAATGCTTCGACGCTGCAGAACGTCACCGTCACCGTGAACGTGTTGTCCAATGACAGCCCGGGCACCGGCGCGAAGCTCGACGCGTCGTCGGTGGTGATCAGCTCACCCGAGGTGCCCGCGGCGACCGGCTTCGGCAAGACGGTGACCGTTCCCGGGCAGGGCACATACACCGTGCAGAAGAGTGGCGCGATCCAGTTCGACCCGGTCCCGGCCTTCGAGGGGCACGGGCGGCTGATCCAGTACAAGGTGGCCGACTCGCAGCGCAATACCGCCTCGTCGACACTCGGTATCGAGGTCACCGGGGTCCAGCCGTTCACGGTCGACGACTCGGCGATCACGCCGTTCAACCAGCCGATCACGCTGAACGTGTTGACCAACGACAAGCCCGGCGATCCGAGTGCTCCGCTGGTACCGGCGAGTCTGCTGCTGCAGGACCCGGCCGACGCGACGAAGTACCAGAAGACGGTCACCCAGCCCGGTGAAGGCACCTACACGGCGAAGCCGGACGGGTCGATCACCTTCGTGCCGGTGAAGGACTACCAGGGCATGACCACGCCGGCGACGTACCGGGTCAGCGACAGCAACGGGACCCCGGCCGACGGTCTGCTCTTCCTCACCGTCGGCAAGGGGCCGCAGGCCAAGCCCGACACGGCCATGACGAAGCAGAACGTCGATGCCCTGGTCGATGCGCTCGGCAACGATCAGCCCGGCACCGACGCCGAGCTCGAGAAGACGTCGGTCCAGGTCTACGACGGCAAGGCGTGGGGCAGGACCGCGACGATCGCCGGGCAGGGAACGTACAAGGTCGACGGGGTGACGGGCAAGATCACCCTCGACCCGGTGCCGACGTTCAGCGGACCGAGCTCGATCGCCTACCAGGTGACGGACACGGCGAAGAACAAGGCGACGTCGACGGTCACCGTGACGGTGAACGCGATCGTCCCTGACGCTGTGAACGACGCGGCCACGACCGCCTTCGACACCCCGATCACCGTGCCGGTGCTGGCGAACGACCAGCCTGGCGATGCCAGTGCGCCACTCGTCGCGGCCAGTGTCCGGCTGATCGACTTCGCGACCGGCGACCCGGTGACGAGCCTTCGGGTCGTTGGCCAGGGCACCTATACCGTGCAACCCGACGGCGGCATCCGGTTGCTGCCGTGGGGCGGCTGGACCGGTCCGACGACAGCGGTGACGTATCAGGTCAGCGACGCCAACGGAAGCGCCGGTACTGCGAAGCTGGTGGTCACCGTGGGCGTGAAGCCGGTGGCGCTGCCGGATGTGGCGAAGACCAGGCAGCACGTCGCGGTCACCTTCGATCCGCTGGCCAACGACAAGCCGGGCGCCGGCGCGACCCTCGACCCGGCCACCCTCCTGCTGGTCGATGCCTCGGGCAACCTGGTCGACCGGGTGACCATTCTCGGGCAAGGCACCTACGTGGTTGCCAATGGCAAGGTCACCTTCGCGCCGGTAGCGGCCTTCGTGGGCAGCACGCGGCCGGCGGCATACGAGGTGAAGGACAGCAACCGGAACGCGGCCCGCTCGACCGTCTCGGTGACGGTGCTGCCGGTCAGGCCGATCGCGGTCGACGACAGCGTGAGTACGCAGTACGGGAAAGCTGTTGTCGTGCCGGTGCTCGGCAATGACAAGGCCGGCGATCCGTCGGCGCCCCTGGTCCCGGCGTCGGTCGTGTTGCGCGACCCGGCGGACGGGACCGACAAGACCACGGTGACGATCCAGGGCGAGGGCAGCTTCACGGCCCGGCCGGACGGCGCCGTCGGATACACCCCGGTGAAGGGTTTCGCCGGTACCACCAGATCGCTCACCTATCGGGTGACCGATGCGAACGGGACGTCGGACACGGCTCGCCTGGAGATCACCGTCGGTGCTCCCAGCGGGGCGAAGGCCATCCCGGACAGCGGTACCGGCAGCCCCGGAAACCCGGTGGTCGTCAACCCCCTCCTGAACGACGCCGCGACTCAGGGCGCGGCCTGGGACCTGGGCAGTGTCTGCCTGGTCACCGGGCCGGCCACCTGTGGGAAGCGGGTGGCCGTAGCGAACGTCGGAGTCTGGACGGTCGGTACGGACGCGACGATCAGGCTCGTTCCGGAGCGGGGTTTCATCGGTACGGCGAAGCAGTCGTACCGGGTCGCTGACACGGATGGCGTGACAGTGGACTCGCAGGTGAAGGTGACCATCGGAGCTCAACCGGCCGCGCAGACGAGCGTGGACAAGACCGCACTGCCGGATACCGGTGGTCCCTCGGTCCTGCTCCTCACGCTGGCCGTGCTGCTGGTCGCGTTGGGTCTGACACTGATGGGGCTAGCCCGCCGGGGCCGCCAATAGTGGGGAACCGTGGCGCCGGGTCCCGCTGCTTCGGGCGGGACCCGGCTCTACAGGTCGGTCACCAACATGAGTTCGTCGCGGTAGTCGTCAGGAGCGACCCGTACCGCGCGGGGGTGGCTGCCGACGATGCGGTAGCCGAGCTTGCCGTAGAACTCCTCGAGGCTGTTGCCGTCGCGGATGGTGAGCTGCAACTGCTCGAGCCCGA
Organism: Streptomyces sp. SID13031; assembly: GCF_010548305.1. Classification (GTDB taxonomy): domain Bacteria; phylum Actinomycetota; class Actinomycetes; order Propionibacteriales; family Kribbellaceae; genus Kribbella. The sequence goes on along the minus strand of NZ_JAAGLV010000009.1, from coordinate 16,375 downwards.
GGTCGATCGCTGACTGTCGCAACCCGTTCATCAGCAGGCTGCCGGTGCCACCACCCTGGTACTTCGGATGCACCATCACGCGCAGCACCGTGCGCCAGTGCAGGTTCAGCGCGCTGTCCTTGCCGACCAGCAGGCCCATCGCGACGTACCGGTCGCCGTTGTGCAGGACGCCGAGGAGATCCTTGCCCGCGGCAACTCGCTCGAGCGCGAGGTCGAGCGTCTCGGCGACCAGGTGCACCGGCGCCGGCACGGTGAACCCGACGCTGCCGCCCGCATCCGTGGCGGCGATCCAGGTATCCAGCAGATCGGCCCGCAACCCCGGATCCGAGACCGCCTCCGGGTCCATCACGACGTACTCCACAGCTACCTCTAAATGCGACTCGTTTGCAGGTGGCAGTCTATTGACATGGGTCGTTCGTTCGCATCGTCGACTTTCGGGTACCTCAGGGAGATCGAGGAAGGGAGTGGCGATGCCGAGCATGGCTCACCGGACGATCGACGTCGACGGAGTGCAGGTCTTCTACCGGGAGGCGGGACCGCCCGATGCGCCTGTGCTGCTTCTGCCGCACGGCTATCCCTCGTCGTCGTTCCAGTACCGCGGTTTGATGCCCGCGCTCGCGGACCGGTGGCGGGTGATCGCGCCGGACTTCCCCGGGTTCGGTTACAGCGAGGCGCCGGAGGACTTCGAGTACACCTTCGGTGGTTATGCCGAGCTCCTCGACAAGTTCGTTGCAGCGCTCGGGGTGAAGCGGTTCGTGCTCTACCTGTTCGACTACGGATCGCAGGTCGGGTTCCAGTTGGCACTGAAGGACCCGTCGCGGATCGCCGGGCTGGTGATCCAGAACGGCGACGCCTACGAGGAGACCCTCGGGCCGAAGTACGAGCCACTGCGGGCGTACTGGGAGTCGCCGACTGAGGAACACCTAGTCGAGCTCACGAAAGCGGTGAGTGCAGACGGGCTGCGGGAGGAGATCCTCGGCGAGGTCCCGCCGGAGACCGCCGTGCGGATCAGCCCGGACCTGTGGCAGCTGTCCTGGCCGCTGATGGAGCCGCACCGCGACATCATGGCCGGCTTCTTCCTGGAGATCCTGTCGAGCGTGCGGCTCTACCCGCGGTACCAGGCCTTTCTGCGGGAGTATCAACCCCCGACGTTGATCGTCTGGGGTCCCGAGGACGGATACATGCCGGCGGAATCGGCGCGTGCCTACCTGAAGGATCTGCCCGACGCCGAACTGCATCTGCTCGAGGGCGGCGGGCATTGGCTACTGGAGAGTCACCTGGACGAGACGGTCGCCCTGATCCGCCCGTTCCTCAGCCGGCTGACGTAGCGAAATTGCAGTTGCCGCCGGACCTGGTCGACGCGCTGCCACCCGGGCTCCTGGACTCGGGCACGGGGATCGCGTTCGGCGACCACGGCGAGGTCGAGGTCGGCGCGGGCTTCCGCGAGATCGAGTCGGCCTGGATGACCGGCGTCGCCGCGATGGCGCGGGCCGGCGCACGCATCATCTTCGACGACGTCTTCCTGAGCGGCGCCGCCTCACAGGAGCGAGTGCGCACCCAGTTGGCAGGCATCGAGGTGCTCTGGGTCGGCGTCCGGTGCGCCCCGGAGATCGCGGCCGGCCGCGAGATCGCCCGCGGCGACCGCACCGGCGGCATGGCGGAGTCGCAGGCGACGGCAGTGCACGAAGGAGTCACCTACGACGTACAGGTCGGCACCGGTACAACCGAGTCGATCGACTGCGCCCGCGCCATCGCGGCCGCCGTGAACTAAGGCTCAGGCAGCTCGCTGAGGCGGGGGATGGTGGTGAGCTTGTCGGGGTTGCGGATGATGTAGATCTGGCTGATCCGGCCGGCTTCGTCGAGTTCCAGGAAGCATGCGCTGTCGGGGGTTTCGCCGTCGTAGAAGACGAAGCCCTGGTCGCCGTTGAGGTCGGTCAGGCGGACCTCGAAGTTGTAGGCGTGCTGGCCGGGCGCGACCAGCGCGAGCAGCCAGCGGGCGATCTTGACCTGGCCCAGCAGCGGCCGGAGCGCGGCCTTCTTCTTACCGCCACCGTCGCTGACCAGCTCGACGTCCGGCGCGAGCAGCGAGACCATCTGGTCGAAGTCGCCCGACCACGCCGCCGTGAGGAACTGGCTGGTCACCTCGGTGTGCCGCGCCTTGTCGACCTGGTGCCTCGGCTGCCGCGCGTGCACGTGCTCGCGGGCCCGATGAGCGAGTTGCCGTACCGCGGGCTCCGACCGGCCAAGCGTGTCGGCGATCTCCCCGAACGGCAGGTCGAACACCTCCCGCAGTACGAAGGTTGCCCGCTCCAGCGGCGACAGCGTCTCCAGTACGACGAGCATCGCCATCGACACCGAGTCGGCGACCTCGGCCACCACGGCCGGGTCGTCTTTGCCAAGGTCGTGCGTGGAGCCGAGCGGCTCCGGCAGCCATGGCCCGACGTACTGCTCCCGCTGCGCCTTCTGCGCACGGAGCCGATTGAGCGCGAGCCGGGTCGTGATCCGGATCAGGTACGCCCGGACGTCACGCACCTCATCCCGATCCGCAGCCGCCCACCGCAACCACGTCTCCTGTACGACGTCCTCCGCGTCGACAACACTCCCCACCACCCGGTACGCCGCCCCGACGAGCACCCTCCGATGTTCATCGAACTCGACTGCCAGTTCCTCATCGGACGTCACGTCGACCATCCTGCCTCCATTGTCGAGACATCTCCCGCCCGACCCCCCCGGGTCGTGTCACCCCTCCGGACACGCGGCGGCAGACTGGTTGTGACGTGATGCCGGTCACGTCGTTTGCAGGAACCAGGTGCCGAAAAGGAGCGCTGCCGTCAGCGCGGTGGCGCCGAACCAGGCGAACAGACCGGTGGGTATGCCCCGGTCGCCCTTGCGGGCCGCCAGGGCAACGGCGATTCCACCGAAGACGAGTTGGCCGACCGCCAGCGGCGCGACGACCCCGAGTCCCCAGACGGCCGCGATGTCCTGGTCGCTCCAGCAGGTGTCGGCGCACCCGGATGGGTCCTGACCCGACCGCGTCAGCAGCACGACGAAGTACACCTCGGCTTCTACCAGCACGCATGCGAGCAATGCCCGCATACTGCGCAGTGTCAGCAATGCCCGCACACTGCGCCGTATCCGGCCGGGATTCGCCTCGGTCATCAGTGCGCCACCGCCAGGAAGGTGAGGACCAGTGCGACCACGATGAAGGTGATGAAGAAGGCGGTGCTGCCGGTGACGAAGGGGCTCCGGCGGCTGCGGTCGAACGACTTGGTCAGCAACAATCCGACGAGCACCTGGCCTCCTAGGACGAAGACCCCGAACGTCATCGCGAACAGCACCAGCAGCCCCTGGTCGCTGAAGCACAGGCCAGTACATCCCGAGTTGGGTTCATCGGAGGCGAACACCACCGCGAGTACATAGCCGGCCAGCTCCAGACCGACCCAGCCGAAGAAAACCCGATAGCTCATACGTTGATCCTGGCCATTCGGCCGGGTCTGCGCTTGAGTGGTTCTACGGAGCTTGAGGGTTGGATATTCATGCGGTATCTGACATACTCATTCACATGAGTTTGACGGTCGCGGTGGCTGGAGCCAGTGGGTATGCCGGGGGAGAGCTGCTTCGGCTGCTGTCGGTGCATCCAGAAGTCGAGATCGGCGCACTGACCGCAGGCGGCAGCGCCGGTACTGCGCTGGGCGTCCACCATCCACACCTGCTGCCCCTGGCCGGTCGCATCTTGGTCGAGACCTCCGCGGAGACACTCGCGGGTCACGACGTCGTGTTCCTGGCTCTTCCGCACGGGCAGTCCGCCGAGATCTCAGCGCAACTCGGCGCTCTTGACAACACAGTCACCGTGATCGACTGCGGCGCGGACTTCCGGTTGGTCGACGCAGAGGCGTGGGTGGAGTTCTACGGTGGCAAGCACGCCGGCCACTGGCCGTACGGTCTCCCGGAGCTGCCCGGTCAACGGGAGAAGCTCCGCGGTACGAACCGGGTCGCAGTACCGGGGTGTTACCCCACCGTGTCGACCCTTGCTCTGCTCCCCGCCGTCCAAGGCGGTCTCGTCGACCCGGGCCAACTGGTGGTGGTCGCGGTGAGCGGGACGTCGGGAGCGGGCAAGGGTCCCAAAACGCACCTGATGGGCGCGGAGGTGATGGGCTCGGCCACGGCGTACGGCGTCGGCGGCGTGCACCGGCACACTCCGGAGATCGAGCAGAATCTCGCGCCGGTCACCGACCAGGCGGTCTCGGTCTCGTTCACGCCGGTGCTCGCCCCGATGGCGCGCGGCATCCTCGCCACCTGCAGCGCACCCGTCACCGAGGGCACCACCGCAGCCCAGCTGCGGGGGGCCTACGAACAGGCCTACCAGGACGAGCCGTTCGTGTACCTGCTGCCGGAAGGTCAGTGGCCGCAGACCCAAGCCACGCTCGGCGCCAACACCGTCCAGCTGCAAGTCACGCTGGACCAGCGGACCGGCCGCGCCGTGATCGTGGCCGCGATGGACAACCTCACCAAGGGCACTGCCGGCGCCGCCGTGCAGTGCATGAACCTGGCCGCCGGTCTCGACGAGACGCTGGCCCTTCCCCTCGTAGGAGTAGCACCGTGACCGTAGCCGTGGAGCCACAGGTCGATCGGAGCGCCGGAGTCACCGCGCCGGCCGGCTTCCGCGCGGCCGGGGTGATCGCCGGGATCAAGCCGGCCGGCAAGCCGGACCTCACTGTCGTCGTCAACGACGGCCCGTACGACCTGGCGGCGGGCGTCTTCACCACGAACAAGGTGAAGGCGGCCCCGGTGCTCTGGTCGCAGCAGGTGCTGACCGCGGGCAAGCTGAAGGCCGTTGTGCTCAACTCGGGCGGCGCCAACGCGTGCACCGGCCCCGAAGGCTTCCAGGACACTCACAAGACCGCCGAAGAGCTGGCCGCGATCCTCGGCGTCGGCGCGGCCGAGATCGGCGTCTGCTCGACCGGCCTGATCGGTGAGCGACTCCCGATGGACAAGCTGCTGCCAGGCCTCAAGACCGTGGTCGATGCCTTGGGCAACACGGCGGAGCACAGCCTGTCCGCCGCGACTGCCGTGATGACGACGGACAGGGTGGCGAAGCAGGCCGTCCTCAAGCACGCCGACGGCTGGAGCATCGGCGGCTTCGCGAAGGGCGCCGGTATGTGCGCGCCGAACATGGCGACCATGCTGTCCGTCATCACCACCGACGCGATCGTCGACCAGCCGCACCTGGACCACGCACTGCGCAACGCGGTCGGCAAGACCTTCAACCGGCTGGACGTCGACGGTGGTACCTCGACCAACGACACCGTGCTGCTGCTCAGCTCGGGCGCCTCCGGTGTCACCGTCCCCGTCGACGAGTTCGAGGCCGCGCTCATCACCCTCGCCGGGGATCTGGTCAAGCAGTTGCAGGCCGATGCCGAGGGTGTCACCAAGCACGTCAGCATCACGGTGCAGAACGCGGCCACCGAGGCCGAGGCGGTCGCCGCCGCCAAGGTCGTTGCCGAGGACAACCTCTGCAAAACCGCCTTCTTCGCCTCCGACCCGAACTGGGGCCGGATCGCGATGGCCGTCGGCAACGCGCCGACCGCCTTCGACCCCGCGCTGCTCGACATCACCCTGAACGGCGCCGCGATCTGCATCGCCGGTGGCAAGGGCGTCGACCGCTCCGAGGCCGACATCAGTGGCCTGGAGATCGACGTGGTGATCGACCTGCACGCCGGCAACGCCTCGGCGACCGTGCTGACGACCGATCTGTCGCACGCGTACGTCGAAGAGAACTCGGCGTACTCCTCATGACGACGACCGCGCCGAAACCGGCGGTCACCGTGAACACGCACGCGAATGCGGTCGAGAAGGCCGCCGTGTTGACCGAGGCGCTGCCCTGGCTGAAGGAGTTCCACGGCAAGACGATCGTCGTCAAGTACGGCGGTAACGCGATGGTCGACGACGAGCTGAAGCAGGCGTTCGCCTCCGACATCGTGTTCCTGCGGCACTGTGGCGTCCGGGTGGTCGTCGTGCACGGTGGCGGACCGCAGATCAGCGACATGCTGCAGCGGCTCGGCATCGACAGCGAGTTCCGCGGCGGGCTGCGGGTGACGACGCCCGAGGCGATGGACGTGGTCGGCATGGTCCTGGTGGGCAAGGTCGGCCGTGAACTCGTGGGTCTGCTCAACGCGCACGGCCCGTTCGCCGTCGGCATGTCCGGCGAGGACGCGGGCCTGTTCACCGCCGAGCGGCGGGGCGCGATCATCGACGGTGAGTCGGTCGACATCGGCCTGGTCGGTGACGTCGTCGACGTTCGCCCGGAGGCTGTGATCGACCTGATCGACGCCGGCCGGATCCCGGTCGTCTCCACGATCGCGCCGGACGAGGACGGCCAGGCGCACAACGTGAACGCCGACACCGCCGCGTCCGCGCTCGCGGTCGCACTCGGCGCCTCGAAGCTCGTCGTACTGACCGATGTCGCCGGTCTCTACCGGAACTGGCCGGAGAGCGAGGAGATCATCACCCAGATCGACGCCGCCGAGCTGGCCGAGCTGCTGCCGTCGCTGGCGTCCGGGATGGTGCCGAAGATGGAGGCCTGCCTGCGCGCGGTCCAGTCCGGCGTCTCCCGGGCGACGGTCATCGACGGCCGGGTGCCGCACTCGCTGTTGCTCGAGATCTTCACCGACGCCGGAAGTGGAACCCAGGTGATCCCGTCATGACCGAACTGCTCACCGTCGACGGGACCCAGAGCGCGCTCACCGAGCGCTACTCGCAGTCCCTGATGAATACCTTCGGCGCACCCAAGCGCATCCTCGTCCGTGGCGAGGGCGCCTACCTGTGGGATGCCGACGGCAGGAAGTACCTCGACCTGCTCGGCGGGCTCGCGGTCAACTGCCTCGGTCACGCGCACCCGTTCGTGGTCTCGGCCGTGACTAGCCAGCTCGCCACCCTCGGCCACGTCTCCAACTTCTTCGCCTCGGCGCCGCAGGTCGCGCTGGCCGAGAAGTTGCTGTCGCTCTTCGATGCCGACGGCAAGGTGTTTTTCACCAACTCGGGCACCGAGGCGAACGAGGCCGCCTTCAAGATCACCCGCAAGACCGGCCGGACCAAGATCGTCTCCACCGTCGGCGCCTTCCACGGCCGCACGATGGGAGCGCTCGCGATCACCTGGAAGCCGGCCTACCGGGAGCAGTTCGCGCCGCTGCCGGGTGACGTCACCTTCGTCCCGTACGGCGATGTGGCCGCGCTCGCCGCCGCCGTGGACGACGAGACCGCCGCCGTGGTGCTCGAACCGATCCAGGGCGAGAACGGCGTCGTCGTACCGCCGGCCGGCTATCTCGCCGAGGCGCGCCGGATCACCTCGGAGCACGGCGCTCTGCTCTGGATCGACGAGATCCAAACGGGTGTCGGACGAACGGGTGACTGGTTCGCCTTCCAGGCCGACGGGATCTCTCCCGACATCGTCACCGTGGCGAAGGGGCTCGGCGCGGGGATCCCGATCGGCGCGTGCATCGGCTTCGGTGCGGCGGCCGACCTGCTCCAGCCGGGCAACCACGGGACGACGTTCGGTGGCAACCCGGTCGCGTCGATCGCGGGTCTCGCCGTCCTGACCGTGATCGAGCGGGACGGGCTGCTCGCCAATGTGAGTGCCGTCGGCAACCATCTCGTCTCCGCCGTCGAGGCGCTCGGCCACCCGCTGATCGCCGGCGTTCGGGGGCGTGGGCTGTTGCTGGCGATCGAGCTGACCAAGCCGGTGTCCGACCAGGTCGCGGCGCTCGCGCTGGAGGCCGGGTTCATCATCAACAACCCGATTCCCACCGCGTTGCGGTTGGCGCCGCCGTACATCCTGAGCAAGGCTGACGTCGACAGCTTCGTCGCGGCGCTGCCGGCGCTGCTCGACCAGGTGGAGGCCGGATGACCAGGCACTTCCTGCGGGACGACGACCTCAGCCCGGTCGAACAGGACGAGGTCCTGACGCTGGCGCAGCAGCTGACCACCGATCGGCACGGGCACCAACCGCTGAGCGGGCCGCAGACGGTCGCGGTCATCTTCGACAAGGCCTCGACCCGGACCAGGATCTCGTTCGCGGTCGGTATCGCCGAGCTCGGTGGCGTCCCGCTGATCATCGACGCGCAGTCCTCGCAGCTCGGCCGCGGCGAGCCGATCGCCGACACCGCGCGGATCCTCGACCGGCAGGTCGCAGCGATCGTCTGGCGGACCTCCGGGCAGACCCGGATCGAGGAGATGGCCGCTGCCTCGCGAGTGCCGGTGGTGAACGCGCTGACGGACGAGTTCCACCCGTGCCAGGTCCTCGCCGACCTGCTCACCGTCCGGCAGTACAAGGGCGGGACGGCGGGGCTCAAGCTCGTCTACCTCGGTGACGGCGGCAACAACATGGCGCACTCTTACCTTCTCGGCGGGGTGACTGCCGGGATGCACGTCGTCATCTCGTCTCCCGTTGAGTTCCAGCCGGATGCCGCCGTCCTCGCCAAGGCGGTGGAGATCGGCGCAGCCACCGGTGGTTCGGCGGCCTGGACCTCCGACCCGTTCGAGGCCGTCGTGGGCGCCGACGTCGTTGCCACCGACACCTGGGTGTCGATGGGCCAGGAGGCCGAGGCGGCGTTGCGCGAGGCTCCTTTCGTCCCGTATGCGGTGACGGGGCAACTGGTGTCCAAGGCGAAGGACGACGCGATCGTGCTGCACTGCTTGCCGGCGTATCGGGGCAAGGAGATCGAGGCCGCCGTGCTCGACGGCCCGCAGTCGGTCGTCTGGGACGAGGCGGAGAACAGGCTGCACGCGCAGAAGGCGCTGCTGTCGTGGCTGCTGGCAAGGAACTTCAGCTCATGAATCTTGCGGTACCGACCACCAAGACCGCGCGTCAGCAGCGGATCGTCGACCTGCTCGGCCGTCAGCCGGTCCGGTCTCAGACCGAGTTGGCCGATCTGCTCGCCGACGCCGGGCTCGTCGTCGGCCAGGCCACCTTGTCGCGCGACCTGGTGGAGATCGGCGCGGTGAAGGTTCGCGACTCGGCCGGCCAGCTCGTGTACGCCGTACCGGGTGAAGGCGGTGACCGTACGCCGCGGGCCGGTGAGGCTGCGGCCTTCGAGGCGCGATTGGGCCGGGTCGCTTCCGAGCTGCTCGTCTCGGCCGAGGGCAGCGCCAACCTGGTCATCCTGCGAACCCCGCCGGGTGCGGCCCAGTACTTCGCGTCGGCGATCGACCACGTGGGACTGGACGACGTACTCGGCACCATCGCCGGCGACGACACCGTGATGGTCGTGTCGCGCCATCCGTCCGGGGGAGAGGCCCTGGCAGCCAGGTTCCTCAGCCTCGCCGCCCGCAGCGAAGCCAAGTAGTGACGCTGTTGTGTACTTCTGCTTTTGAAAGGATGTTGTTGTGAGTTCTGGTGAAGGTGCGACCCTGTGGGGTAGCCGGTTCACGGGTGGACCGGCTGATGCGCTGGCGGCGCTGAGCAAGTCGACGCAGTTCGACTGGCGACTGGCGCCGTACGACATCGCCGGGTCGAAGGCGCACGCGAAGGTGCTGCACCGCGCGGGGCTGCTGACCGACGAGGATCTCACCAAGATGCTCGCCGGCCTCGACGTGCTGCTGGCGGACGTACTCTCCGGTGCTTTCGTCGCGGCCGAGGCTGACGAGGATGTGCATACCGCTCTCGAGCGCGGGCTGGTGGACCGGCTCGGGGCCGAGCTGGGCGGACGGTTGCGGGCGGGGCGGTCGCGGAACGACCAGGTCGCCACGCTGTTCAAGATCTTCCTGCGCGACCACGGCCGGATCATCAGCGGACTCGTGCTCGACCAGGTGCACACCCTCGCCGAGCAGGCCGAGAAGCACCTCGGTGTGGCGATGCCCGGCCGGACGCACTTCCAGCACGCGCAGCCGGTGCTGTTGTCGCATCACCTGCTGGCGCACGCCTGGCCGCTGATCCGCGACCTCGACCGGCTGGCCGACTGGGATCGCCGGGTCGCGGCCGATTCGCCGTACGGGTCGGGCGCGCTGGCCGGCAGCACGCTCGGGCTGGACCCGCAGTTCGTCGCGACCGAGCTGGGCTTCACGAACTCCTCGGCGAACTCGATCGACGGTACGGCGGCGCGCGACTTCGTCGCCGAGTTCGCCTTCGTCACCGCGCAGATCGGCGTCGACCTGTCCCGGCAGGCCGAAGAGGTGATCATCTGGGCGACGAAGGAGTTCGGCTTCGTCCAGCTGGACGACTCGTACTCGACCGGGTCGAGCATCATGCCGCAGAAGAAGAACCCCGATATCGCCGAGCTGGCCCGCGGTAAGGCCGGCCGCCTGATCGGCAACCTGACCGGGCTGCTCGCGACGCTGAAGGCGCAGCCGCTCGCGTACAACCGGGACCTGCAGGAGGACAAGGAGCCGGTCTTCGACTCCGTCGACACGCTCGAGGTGCTGCTGCCCGCGTTCACCGGGATGATCCGGACGCTGGTCTTCAACACCGAGCGGCTCGAGGAACTGGCGCCGCAGGGCTTCTCGCTGGCCACCGACATCGCCGAGTGGCTGGTGAAGCAGAAGGTGCCGTTCCGGGTGGCGCACGAGCTGGCCGGCGCTTGCGTGCAGGAGTGCGAGAAGCGCGGCATCGAGCTGTGGGACCTCTCCGACGAGGACCTCGCCGCCATCTCGCCGCTGCTGACGCCCGAGGTCAGGTCGGTGCTCAGCGTCGAGGGCTCGGTTGCCTCCCGCAACGGCCGCGGCGGTACCGCGGGAGACCGCGTCGCCGAGCAACTGATCGAGCTCCGGGGCCGGGCAGCCGAGCACGCGAAGCGGCTTGCCTAGTCCCGTGCGCCGCAGTGGTGCCCGACCTCTCCACGGGCGCCACTGCAGGCACGCAAGCTAGAAGGCGGCCTCGGCCGTCACCTTGTCGAACTTCTTGGTGTAGGTACCGTCCGGCAGGCAGCTCATCGTCTCGATCTGCCCCGCGGCGAGCTCGCCGGTGGTGCACATGACGTTCGCCATCACCTCGTCACCGCGCAGGAACTTCACCGTGACGACCATCGCGGAGGCGTCGTCACTGACGTTCTTCGCCTTACCCGTGATCGTCAGGCCGAATCCGGAGTCGCTGATCTTCCACCCGGCCAGGACCTGATGCTTGCCGAGCGCGAACGCTCCACCGACCGTCACGGTGCACGGCGCCGACCGGTCGTCCTGGTCGGCGCAGGCGACCGTCGACGCCGGCGGCGCGACCGAGGCCTTGGCCGACGTGGTGGGTTGCGGTGCGGTGGCTTTCGGCGCGGCGGCCTTTGTGGCAGCCGGGCCCGGTGCGGTGGCCGGATTGTTGGTCCCAGGGCTGGCGTTGTCGCCGCCGCTCGAGGCGACACTGATCCCGATCAGCACGACGAACACGGACCCGATCACGATCAGCACGGTGCGGGCGGTGTGCTTCTTCTTCGGTGGCTCCTGCGGCGGGTTGAACGGCGGCTGAGCCAGCTGTGGTGGTTGCGGCGGATGTGCCATCTGAGGAGCCCCCGTGAGTTTGATTCAGTCCGCTCGGACCGAATGGCCCCAGCTCGCTGATCCTCATCGGTCCCCAGCAGCCCGGCCAGGGTCTTTGGTCACTTTGTGGTAGGACCTCAGTCGCTGACCGCAATAGAGTTCGCCGCATGCCCGTACGACGTACACTCCTGGCCTCGCCTGTCCTGGAAGTAGCGCCGAAGTTGCTCGGCATGGTGCTGCGCAGGACGACGCAGGCCGGCCCGGTGGCGGTCCGGGTGACCGAGGTCGAGGCGTACGACGGGCCGAACGACCCCGGCTCGCACTCGTATCGGGGTGAGACGCCGCGCAACGCGGTGATGTTCGGCCCCGCCGGGCATCTGTACGTCTACTTCACCTACGGCATGCACTTCTGCATGAACGTGAGCGCCGGCCCCGCGGGCCAGCCCTCCGCCGTCCTTTTCCGCGCCGGCGAGGTGATCGAGGGCCTCGACCTGGCTCGCGAGCGTCGCTGGGGCTCTCTCCCGGCCAAGGCGCATCCCGATCGTGACCTCGCCCGCGGGCCGGCTCGCCTCTGCGTCGCCCTCGGCATCGAGCGCGAGGCCAACGGCGTCGACCTTCTGGACCGCAGGTCGGCTGTTCAACTTCTGCCGGGCGACGGCTTCGACGGCGAACCGGCCACCGGACCTCGGGTCGGTCTTCGCGAGGCCCCCGACTGGCCCTGGCGCTTCTGGATCCCGGGCGACCCCACCGTCTCGCCCTACAAACCACACGCCCCGAAGAAGCGGGGCTAGGGCACCGCTCGCGACTGCAGGGGATTGGGAGACACGCCCTAGCGGTTGGCGAGCTCGAGGACGTACTCGAGTTGGGGCAGGCCGTGCTCGACCTCGGGGTCCGGGAACAGGCCGATGTGGTGGACCCCGGCGGCTTCCAGCGCGTCGATGTGGGCCGCGGCATCGTCGAGGGTGCCGATCGGGCCTAGCTCGGCCCACCAGTCCTGCGGCATCGAGACGAGGCCGTCGATGCCCTTCTCGTCGAACAGCTTGGTGAGGTCGTCGTAGAAAGGCAACGCGGGGAGTGCCGGGTTCTTCTCCGCGATCAGCCCGGCAAGCCAGGGCGCTGTCCACTCGTACGCCGTCTTGCGGTCGCTGCGCACGCAGAAGGCGCTGAAGGCGGCGACCACGAAGCCCTCCGGCGAGCCGGCCGCCTCGACAGCGGCTCGCACGTACGACGGACTGGCGGGCTCCGCGAGCACGATGCCACCCGCGACGCGCCCGGCCAGTGCCAGCGACTTCGGCCCGCGGACGCCGAGCAGGATCGGTGGCGCCTGGGCTGGCGGCGCATCCAGCTGCACGTCCTCCAGTACGACGTATTGGCCCTGCATCGTCACCTTCTCGCCGGCCAGCAACCGGGTCACCGCTGTCGTCACCTCGTCGAGCGCGGTCAGCGGCGACTTGGGCCGCACGCCCATCTGGCCCATCCACTCCTGCACGCCGTGCCCGATACCCGGCAGGAACCGCCCGGGCGCCAGCGCGTCGAGAGTGGCGAATTCCATCGCGGTGACGGCCGCAGTACGGGCTACTGCCGGGACGATGCCGAGCCCACAGGTGAGCCGCTCGGTCGCTGTCAGCGCGGCCGCGACCAGGGAGGGGCCGGCGGTGTAGAAGCAGTCCTCGATCAGCCACAGCTCGTCCGCGCCGCCGGCGTCGAGACGACGGGCGACCTCTGTCACCAGGGCAGCCGGGAAGGTCCGTGGGAAGCACATTCCGAGAGCAGCGGCGGTCTGAGTCATATCGAGACTGTAAAGGTCGCCGGGGACAGTCCTCCCGGTGCGAGTACAGGCCCCGTCGGCGGGTAGGTTTCGGACATGGCCCGTCCGCACTACTCCTCCCGGCTGGAGGACTGGTTCAACGTCGGGGTCGGGGTCATCCTGCGCCGCCGCGGCTGGCGGGAACGGATCATCCCGCACGTCGGCTACGGCACCCAGGAGTTCACCCGGGTGCTGGCTCGCGTCGTGCTCAGCCGCGACCCGCGCAACCAGCCCCGGTACGACGAAGACCAGGTGGTGCGCGGCTGGCGGGTATTCGTCACCGCGCCGGCGACCGGAGTACAGGTGTCCGTCACTGTGTCCGGTCAGACCTTCGAGGCGACCACCGATCGCGGTGGCTTCGTAGACCTCACAGTGCCGGTGGCGCTGCCTCCTGGCTGGCATGAGATCGGCCTCGGCGTGCACGGCGAGCGGCAGGCGCGCGGGCAGGTGTATGTGCCCGACCCGGATGCCGCCTTCGGTCTGGTCAGCGACATCGACGACACGGTGATGCTGACGATGCTGCCGCGACCACTGATCGCGGCCTGGAACACCTTCCTCCGCGAGGAGCAGGCGCGCAGAGTGGTGCCCGGCATGGCCGAGATGTATGCCGAGCTGCTGGCCGACCACCCGGGCGCGCCCATGTTCTACCTGTCGACCGGTGCCTGGAACACGGCGCCGACGTTGACCAGATTCCTCGACCGGCACGGCTACCCGGCTGGGCCGCTGCTGATGACGGACTGGGGGCCGACCAACACCGGCTGGTTCCGCAGCGGGCAGGAGCACAAGCGCACTGCGCTGCGTCGCCTGGCTGTCGAGTTCCCGAACGTCAAGTGGGTGCTGGTGGGCGACGACGGCCAGCACGATCCCCAGTTGTACGGCGATTTCGCCCAGACGCACCCGGAGCACGTGCGGGCGATCGGAATCCGCCAGCTGACTCCCGCCGAGCAGGTGCTGTCCCACGGTCTGCCGGTGCCCAACCCGGACCCGGGTGCTCACGATCCCCATCGCCCGACGGCCGCAACGGTGCACGGGCCCGATGGACATGCTCTGGTCGCGCAGCTGCGCGCAGTACTGTCGCGGCCCGACGCAGGTTGACCCGGCGCCTGCCGGCCGGAGCTGGTACAGGACACTTGTCTTGATCTGACGTGACTCGAGGAGAGACCAAGTGACCGACAGCGGGACCGCAAGCCGCACCCAGGTGCTCGACGACCTGGAGAGCCGCGGCCTGATCGCGCACTCCACCGACCTGGACGCGCTCCGAGCGTCGATGGCCGCCGGACCGATCACTTCGTACGTCGGGTTCGACCCGACCGCACCGAGCCTGCACATGGGCAACCTGTTGCAGCTGCTGACGCTGCGGCGGCTCCAGCTGGCCGGCCACAATCCGATCGGGCTGGTCGGCGGTGCCACCGGGCTGATCGGTGACCCCAAGGAGTCGTCCGAGCGGGTGCTGAACCCGAAGGACCTCGTCGAGCAGTGGGTGGAGAAGGTCCGCGGCCAGGTGGAGCGGTTCGTCGACTTCGACCAGTCGCTGCCGAACCCGGCGCGGATGGTCAACAACTACGACTGGACCAAGGACCTCAACACGCTCGACTTCCTCCGGGACATCGGCAAGCACTTCCCGGTGAACCGGATGCTCGGCCGGGAAGTGGTGAAGGCCCGGCTGGAGCAGGGGATCAGCTACACGGAGTTCAGCTACGTACTGCTGCAGTCGCTGGACTACCTGGAGCTGTACCGGCGCCACGGGTGCACCTTGCAGACCGGTGGAAGCGACCAGTGGGGGAACCTGACGGCTGGGGTCGAGCTGATCCGGCGGTCGGACTCGGGCAAGGCGCACGCGCTGGCTACGCCACTGGTGACCAAGGCGGACGGGACCAAGTTCGGCAAGACCGAGTCGGGGACCGTGTGGCTGGATCGGGAGCTGACCTCGCCGTACGCGTTCTACCAGTTCTGGTTCAACACCGATGACCGCGATGTGATGCAGCTGGTGCGGTTCTACACGTTCCGCACGGCTGAGGAGATCGCTGCGCTCGAGGAAGCGACCACTGAGCGCCCACACGCCCGTGAGGCGCAACGGCTGCTCGCGGAGGACGTCACGACGCTGGTGCACGGCGCTGAGGAGACCGAGCAGGTGAAGCTGGCGGCGAAGGCGCTGTTCGGCCAGTCGGAGCTGAAGGCTCTGCAGGGCGGGACTCTGGTGGCCGCGTTGCGGGAGGCGCCGCACTACGAGCTCAAGCCGGACGAGCAGATGCCGACCATCACCGACCTGCTGGTGCTCTCGGAGCTGGTGGCCAGCAAGTCGGCCGCGCGCCGGACGATCGCCGAAGGTGGCGCGTACCTGAACAACGAGAAGGTGAGCGACCCTGAGTACGTCCCGGGTGGCGAGGACCTGCTGCCGGGTGGCGTGCTGGTCCTGAGGCGCGGGAAGCGTTCGTTCGCAGGGGTTCTGGCCTCGCCGGCCGCGGACTGACGTATCCCACGAGGTCGATGCCCGGGGCAAATTACGGCCCTGTGATTCGCCCCACCGGATACCGATTTGACCGGCTACCTCGAAGCCACGTAATGTTCTTCTTGTTGGAGCGAGTGCGGGACGCGAAAGCGGCCGGTCGCTCCGAACCCCCCAAAGCTAGCTGAGCCGCACCGCGTCGTCTGACTCGGGTCGGTAGCTCAGGCGCGGGGCGCGGATCGGAAAAACTCGGGCTTGACCCGGTGGATCTGGTCCGGTAAGGTAGCGCAGGTTGCCCCGGAGTCCTGGCCGAGAGGTCAAAGACGCGGTGTGCGCCCGATTCTTGAGAACTCAACAGCGTGCCGAAAGTCAATGCCGAAATTTAGCATTAACCCCCTTCATGGGTCTCGGTGTGAGTGGGCTTGCTTGCCTCTTCGAGGTTGGTAGGTCTGGTTCATCGTTGATTCGTGTTGGATTCCTTTGTAATTTTTCTGGATTCAAGTCAGTTTGATTTGTCTCTGATTGCAATGGATCGTTTTTCGTTTGTCTGTTATCCATCTTCGGGTGGTTGGCATATAGAATTCAACGGAGAGTTTGATCCTGGCTCAGGACGAACGCTGGCGGCGTGCTTAACACATGCAAGTCGAGCGGTAAGGCCCCTTCGGGGG
>NZ_JAAGLV010000098.1 GCF_010548305.1 Streptomyces sp. SID13031 | reverse complement strand
AATCGGCGCACTGCCGTATCATGGCCAGCCTGTCTGTTTTGCCGGCGCCCTGCGCCCGGCCCCGTCTCAGGAGTTCCCATGAGCCTGCACGATCTGCAAACCCTGCCTGGCGTCACCGCACAGCCGGACACCGCCACCGCCCAGTTCGTCTTCAACCACACCATGCTGCGGGTCAAGGAAATCGAGAAGTCCCTGGACTTCTACACCCGCGTACTGGGCTTCCGCCTGTTGGACAATCGCGACTTCCCCGAAGCTGCCTTCAGCCTGTACTTCCTGGCCCTGGTCGATCCGGCGCAGATCCCTGACGATGACGGCGAAGGCCACCAGTGGATGAAATCGATCCCCTGTGTGCTGGAGCTGACCCACAAACACGTCACCGAATACTATGCCGAGTTTCCCTACCATCATGGTACCACT
>NZ_JAAGLV010000097.1 GCF_010548305.1 Streptomyces sp. SID13031 | reverse complement strand
GCACGCGTGCCACGTCCGTGGTGTTCATGGCGGGTGTCCTGTCCCTGCAGAAACGCAGCATTTTCATCGGCGACGGCGGCGACATCGGCATCCATCTGATGGCGATCTACCTGGTGCTGACCCGCTGCGCGCGGGTCTGGTCCCTGGACGCGCGCAGGGGGGCCCGGAACGCCGTACGGGTCGCGGAGGGCGGGCGCCCGGCCCCCGACCGCGTGGGCCCGGCCCTGTGGACCGTACTCGGTGTGGTTCTGCTGCCGGCGACGCTGATGGGCGGTCTGGGCGGGACCTGGTGGCTCCCCGTCCTCCTGTGGATCCTGTGGCTGGGGAACGGTGCCTGGTGGACCCTGAACCGCTTGCCGTCGGCGCGTGAGCCGCGCCTGCTCCTCGACGTCCTGGCGAACCTCGCCCACCATGCCG
>NZ_JAAGLV010000096.1 GCF_010548305.1 Streptomyces sp. SID13031 | reverse complement strand
CCCGGATGTCCACCTCCCGCGGCCAGCGCACCCGGGCCTACGTACGCAAACTCGACGCCCTGGGCATCGAGGAGCGCGTCGTCCCCGAGCACGAGGTGCCCACGGCCGTCGAGAACCTGCTGCGCCTCCACATCCTGCAGTGGGAGGGACGCGGGGTGACCCCGGAGCACGCCAGGCCGCGCTTCGCCGCGCACCTCAAGCGGGCCGGGCAGCACATGGTGGCCGGCGGCGACGCCGTCATCACCGAGTACCGGCTGGACGGCGAAGTGCTGGCGGCGGACCTCAAGATGCTCTCCCCGCAACTGGTCGGCGGCTATCTCTTCGGCGCCGACCCCCGGCTGCGCGCCACCAAGGCCGATCTCACCACCATGCTGATCAGGAACGGCGCCGGTCACGCCACCGCATCGGGCGGCGGCGG
>NZ_JAAGLV010000095.1 GCF_010548305.1 Streptomyces sp. SID13031 | reverse complement strand
CTGACCGTCCTCGCCGTGATCCTCCTCAACGCGGCACTGCTGGGCCTGGAGACCTACTCCGGACTCGTCGCGGAATGGCACCGCTGGTTACGTCTGGCCGAGCACGCCTGCCTGGCCGTGTTCACCGTGGAGATCCTGCTGCGCCTGGGGGCCCACGCCGACCGCCCCCGGAACTTCTGCAAGGACCCGTGGAACCTCTTCGACCTCGCCGTGGTCCTCTGCGCGTTCCTGCCGTTCGTCCGCGAGAACACCACCGTCCTGCGGCTGCTGCGGCTGGCCCGGGTGCTACGGACGGCCCGCTTCCTCCCGCAGCTGCGGATCGTGCTGGTCGCCGTGGGCCGCAGCCTCCCCGGCACCTTGAGCTTCCTGCTGGTCGGCGCGCTTCTGCTCTACGTGTACGCGATGGTCGGCTGGGTCTT
>NZ_JAAGLV010000094.1 GCF_010548305.1 Streptomyces sp. SID13031 | reverse complement strand
AACGCCGCACACGTCGATATCGGTTCGAGTGGGGGATGTCCGCACCGGTAGCCTTGAGGGGTGATTGACCTTCGCCTGCTCCGTGAGGACCCCGACCGTGTTCGCGCCTCCCAGCGCGCCCGTGGAGAGGACGTCGCACTCGTCGACGCACTGCTCTCCGCCGACGAGCTGCGCAGGTCGTCCGGCCTCCGCTTCGACGAACTCCGCTCCGGGCAGAAGTCGCTCGGGAAGCTGATCCCCAAGGCCACCCCCGAGGAGCGCGCCGAACTCCTCGGGAAGGCCGACCGGCTGAAGGCCGAGGTCAAGGCGGCCGACGTCGCCCGCGACGAGGCCGACGCCGAGGCCAAGCGGCTGCTCCTCCTGCTCGGCAACGTGGTCCACGTGGACGTTCCGGTCGGCGCCGAGGAGGACTTCGCCGTC
>NZ_JAAGLV010000093.1 GCF_010548305.1 Streptomyces sp. SID13031 | reverse complement strand
GCTACCGGCGCTATATGGCGCTGGAGGCGGAGGCCGTAAGCCTGTGGCACTTCGCGGTGAGCGTGCTGCCGGGGCTGTTGCAGACGCCGGGGTACGCGCGTGAAGTACTGGCGGCTGGTGGGCTCAAGGAACCGGAGCTGACTCAGCAGGTCGAAGCGAGGATGGGGCGGCGGGAGCTGTTGGAGGGCCAGAGCCCACCGCAGTTCCGCACCATTCTCTCGGAGGCGGTGCTGCGGACCACCCTCCGCGAGCCCGGCCAGTGGCGGGAGCAGTTGGAGTACCTGCGGGATATGGGGGAGCGGGACGGGATGACCGTCCAGGTGTCGCGGTTCAGTGCGGGGCTGCACGGCCTCACCAACGCTGACGTGATGTTTCTTCGTCTGGCTGAGGGGCGTACCGTGGCCTACACAGAGAATGGGTACC
>NZ_JAAGLV010000092.1 GCF_010548305.1 Streptomyces sp. SID13031 | reverse complement strand
AACTACGATACGCTCGGCGGCACGATGTTCTGGACGTGGCTCGGCAACTCGCTGCAGATCGCGATCGCCAACGGCGTCGGCACCGTCCTCATGGGCGCGGCGGCCGCGTACGCGTTCTCGCGGTTCCGGTTCACCGGCCGCCGCGCGGGCCTCACGGCGCTGCTCATCATCCAGATGTTCCCGCAGATGCTCGCGTTCGTCGCGATCTTCCTGCTGCTCATCGGCCTCGGCAACGTCGTCCCGTCGCTCGGCCTCAACAGCAAGCTCGCGCTCATCGCGGTCTACCTGGGCGGCGCGCTCGGCGTGAACACGTTCCTCATGTACGGGTTCTTCAACACCGTCCCGCGCGAGCTCGACGAGGCCGCGAAGATCGACCGCGCGACGCACGCGCAGACCTACTGGACGATCATCCTGCGGCTCGTCAC
>NZ_JAAGLV010000091.1 GCF_010548305.1 Streptomyces sp. SID13031 | reverse complement strand
AAAGCGGTAAATCGTTCGCGTGCAATCAACGGCCCGTCAATCCACTCGGGCCGCACCGGCACGCGCGTCAGAGCTTCTTTCATGGCGCGGCCAAGCGTTTTGGAAGAAAGCCCAGCCGTCAGCGGATAGACGGGTTCGACCATGGGCAGATTGGCTGCATCTTCAAGGCTTGCGATATAATCCGGATGTACCATCGAGGCACGCCCGTTGAACCATTCGACCTTGCCAGAAACGATTACAGTTTCGCCTTCCGGCAGCATCTTTTCAAGCCAAGGCAATTGCGCATGAAAGAATGTGAGGATGATTTCGCCAGTATCATCATGCGCAATTACGCGATGTGGGACATTGCCGCGTCCACGCGGTGCTGGCTGATGCTGATCGACGATCACCTCAAGCGTGACAATCGCGCCTTCGTGCGCAAATGCAA
>NZ_JAAGLV010000090.1 GCF_010548305.1 Streptomyces sp. SID13031 | reverse complement strand
CCGCGCACACGCCCACTTCGGCTCACGGGCCCTGGTCGACGCCATCGGGTCCCTGGGCAACTTCACGATGCTCGGCATGTGCCTGAACGCCTTCCAGGTCGACCTCCAGGCCGACCGCGAGCCCCCGTTCCCCGACATCCGCGGCTTCACCCGCGTCACCGGTGACGGAGACCGGCCGCAGCCGTGACAGCCCACCCCCAGCCATGTACGGAAGGGAGTACGGCCGTGTCCGCCACGACCTCTCCGGAGACCGCCCGCGCCGTGGACCGTCCGGTCGCGGAGCCGGTGGTCCGCGTCCGCGACCTCACCAAGCGCTTCGGCGGAGCCGTGGCTCTGCGGGGCGCCTCCCTGGACATCAGAGCCGGTGAGGTCCACGCCCTGATGGGCATGAACGGCGCCGGGAAGTCCACCCTGGTCCAGCTCCTCTC
>NZ_JAAGLV010000089.1 GCF_010548305.1 Streptomyces sp. SID13031 | reverse complement strand
TACGGGCCGGAGGGGGTCGAGCTGAGCGTGGACGACGACGGACCCTCGGCGCAGCGGCAGGAGGGCGACGGGGGCGGCGGCAACGGCCTGATCGGTATGCGCGAACGGGCCGCGGCGCTGGGCGGCACGGTCGAGGCAGGACCGCGCCCCGGCGGCGGCTTCCGCGTGCTGGCACGGCTTCCGTCCGGCGCGGCCGGTACCGTGGCGGGCGCCACCGAGGAAGAGGGCCGATGATCCGCGTACTGCTTGCCGACGACCAGGTCCTGGTGAGGGCCGGCTTCCGGGCGCTGCTCGACGTCCAGAGCGATATCGAGGTGGTCGGCGAGGCCGACGACGGGGAGGCGGCGCTGCGGCTGGTGCGCGAACTCACCCCGGACGCCGTCCTGATGGACATCCGCATGCCGCGTATGGACGGTCTGGTGGCCACA
>NZ_JAAGLV010000008.1 GCF_010548305.1 Streptomyces sp. SID13031 | reverse complement strand
TGACGGCTTCGTATTTGGGGAGGTTCTTGGTGAGTTTGAGGTCGCGGCGGATGTCGCCACGGTTGCGGCGGTGCCGTAGCGACAGGAGTTCGATGGTGTCGCCGGCGCCGAGTTCTTTGGCCAGGCCGCGCGACTCGATCTCGGCGGTGAGATACCAGTTGCAGGTGGTCAGCTCGGACAGCGCAGCGTCGACGGTGTCTGCAGCGATCAGCAGTTCGCTGTCACTGTACAGACACGGCGGTCGCAGCTGCGAGATCTCCATACCCGAAACGATAGACGACCCCACCGACAGTTTTCAAAGCCGAGAACCCCTTATTTACAAGGGATCGACGAACGGCAGGAACTGGCCAAGTTGTCCACAGGAAGGCCGAGACTGTGGATGAGTTGGTGGTGTTGAGCGGGGGCGAGGGGCTGGAGTGGATTGGGGTCGGCGGCGGGGGTCTGGGTGGGGGCTGACCTATAGTTGGGCAACTTTTGTGGGCGGCATTTGTGGGGGAATTGATGGGACGCGGGTTCATGTCGGCAGGTGCGGTTCTGCTTGCCGTCTTCTTGGTCGCTGGTTGCACCGATGACAAGGCTGCGCCGCCGCCGCAAGGTGGGTCGAGCGTTGTGGTGCCGACTGCGGCTCCCCCGGCTGCCAGCGTGAGGCTGGGGCCGACAGGTCCGGTGACGGCGGCCAAGTGTGTCGGCGTACGGATTCCGCTGGGGGCTGAGCCGCAGAAGGTGATCGATGCCAATCCCGGGGCCAAGACGTTCTGCTTCGCCAAGGGGCTGCATCGGATCAGCCAGGCGATCCGGCCGGAGGCGGGCTCGACGTTGGCGAGTAGCGAAGGGGCGGTACTGACCGGGTCGGTGCTGCTCAGCGGGTGGCGGGCTGAGGGTGGCCGGTGGGTGGTACGCGGGGTGTTGCCGGCGGCGTACAAGTTGAAGGGGAAGTGCGAGGACGACAAGACGAACCCTTGTCAGCGTGGTGAGCAGCTGTTCGTCGACGGGGTGCAGCTCACTCGGGTGATGAGTCTCGGGGAGCTGAAGCCGGGGAGTTTCTACGGCGACTACCGGGCGAACGCTGTCTATGTCGGCGACGATCCGGGCGGGAAGGCCGTCGAGATGTCGCGGACGCGGGCGGCGATCGTGGTGTCGGCGCAGGATGTGACGGTCAGTGGGTTGACGATCGAGCATTTCGCCAGCCTGCCGCAGGGTGGGGCGCTGGAGGTTGGCATCGGGTGGAAGGTGATCGCCAACGAGGTCCGGTGGAACCATGCGGTCGGGGTGATGGTGATCGAGGGCGATCGGGCGACGGTTAGCGGGAACACCGTTGCCGACAACGGGCAGCTGGGAATCGGGCAGTATCACTCGGCTGACGTGAAGTTGACCGGGAATCTGGTGACTCGCAACAACACCGACGGGTTCTGGATCGCCGACTGGGAGTCGGGTGGGATCAAGTCGACGCGGTCGTCGGGTGAGGTGTCGGGCAACGACATCGTGGCGAACCGCGGGATCGGGATCTGGAGCGACATCGCGGAGTACGACCGGAGGATCGTCGGGAACCGGATCAGGGACAACGCGGCCGATGGGATCCGGTATGAGATCAGTTATCAGGCGGTGATCGGGCAGAACGTTGTCGAGGGCAACGGGTTCGGGACCGGGCGGGGGTCGGGGCCGAGTCTGTGGGACGGCGGTGGGATCAACGTGAACACTTCGGCCGGGGTGACGGTGGCGGGGAATCTGATCAAGGACAACCGGAACGGGATCGCGATCCAGTCGCGGACGCGGGGCGACGGGCCGCGCGGGCAGTACGTGCTGAAGGACGTCGTGATCGAGGCGAACCAGGTTGTGATGGACGAGAAGTCGGCCAGTACGGGTGTGGTGGAGAACAAGGAGTCGCCGGTCGGGGACGGGGCGATCCGGTTCAGCCGGAACAGCTACCGGATCGGTGATCGGCAGGCTGAGCGGTTCGCGTATCGCGGGGAGACGATGACTTGGGAGCAGTGGCAGGCGGCTGGGTTCGACAAAGACAGCGTCACTAGTTGAGCGGTGGTTTCGGGGGGCTGGTTGCCGGCCCTTGGTTGTGGGCTGGGTTAGCTTCCATCCGCTCCGTTGGTTCTTCCGTGGCTGTTTGTCAGACGGCGGATGGAAGCAGATGGTGGTTGGGTTGAGCGGTCGCTAGACCACCGCTGCAGTTTGTTGAGCGGCTAGACGTACCGCTGTTTTTGGGGTTTGGGTGGGGGTGGGTGGGCTTTGGCTCGGATTCGGTCGGCGTCGCAGACTGCGGCGGCTACCAGGAGGTGGAGGGTCATCGAGCTGAGGTCTGAGAGGCCGCTCTCGTTGAGGGAGGCGACCGAGACGTAGCCGAGGAGTAGGGCTCCGCTGGCCTTCACGTAGGGGGTGGGGGCTCGGAGGACTGAGATCCAGGCGACGATGAAGGCGATTCCCACGATCACGACCGCCAGCAGGCCGGTTTCCCAGTAGAGGCTGAGCCAGCTGTTGTCGATGGCCATCACGTCGATGTCGCCCTCGCCCCGGCGGAGCAGGACGCGTTTGTTGCCCAGGCCGTGGCCGATGATCGCGGTCTGGAGCGAGACCTCCTCGTCCAGGACGTACTGCCAGCTCGTGGTGCGGCCGCTCAGGGAGCTGATCTGCTTGGTGCCCTGGCCACGCAGCAGCCACGTGTGCAGCGACGGGATCACCAGGAACGCCAGGCCCATCAGCGCCGGCACCGAGATCGACGCTATCCGGCTGAGCCACGTCTTCCGGGTCAGCAGCAGGGCGAGCACCAGACCGACGGCGACCGCCGCGGCCGCAGTACGGGTGCGGCTCGCTGCGACCAGGACGACGCCCAGCACGATGAAGGCACTCGCCGGCACGACAGAGAGTCTGCGTGAGCAGAAGGCGACGATCGCCAGGCCGAGCAGGATCGCACCGACCTCGCCGACCCGGGGCGGCAGCATCGGGATGAGCACACCCTGCAGCCGGTAGCCGCTGCCGAACGAGGTCAGCGGCCGCCACGCCACCGTCGGGCGCCAGATGACACTCAGTACCACCGTGAGCGCCAGCAGCAGGTGCGCGATCAGATGAGCGCGGATCAACCGCTCCGGCACCCGGATCAACGGCCGCCAGAGCATGAACAGCAGAAGCAGCCCGATCAGCAGCCGGGCCAGCCGCAGCAGCGGGCCGCCCGGCTCCGCGAGCAGGAAGGCCGTAGCAGTCGCGAAGAGCGCGTAGACGACGTACAAAGTGGTCGACGGGCTCGAGCGGGTCCGGAAACCGGGCTTCGTCGCCGCCAGGCAGACCAGGAAGATCGTGCCGAGCAGGACGCCCTTCATCAGGCTGTTGGTCGAGCCGGTCGACCCCTGCGGTGCGGCGGCACGCGAGGACCACGGCTGGACGCCGAGCACCAGCAGGCACCACATGCCCATCCAGAGCCAGCTCGACTTGCTGTCCGGCTCGTTGGTGGTCCCCGGCACCGGCGGTGCCGTCAGCGTCATCCGGCCTTCCCAGCCACAGGCCTCGTCACAGGCACCGTCAGCGCTGCGGCAGTGCGGCGGTATCGGCCGGAACGTAGTTGAGCGGAATACCCAGCGTCTCGTCGTGCTTCGAACAGCCGATCAGTACTACGCCCAGCACCGGCGCACCCGCGAACCGCAGCGCCGCCGTGAGCCGGGTGAGGTCGGTCTCCTTGTCCTGACCGACCTGTACCACCAGCACCGAAGCGTCGACGGCCGAAGCCAGCGGCGTGATCCCATGCCGGCCGGCCGACGCCGGGCCCTGGATGACGACCGAGTACCCCGGGGGCAGGTCGGCCACGATGCCCGGTACGAGCGACGGGGCGATAGCCCGCGCGCCCTCGTCGCTACTCAGGCCGGGCGGCAGGACGTACAGATCGGCCACCGTGCCAGGCCGGAACAGCTTGCGAGCCCGTACTGCGCGGGTCGCGGCCGGCTCGTTGACGAGATCGGTGAGACCTTCGTGGTCGGTCACGTGCGACAGCACCGGAGCGCCGCGCAGATCGGCGAGGACCAGCAGCGTCTCGCGGCCGTCGCGGGCGCTCGCCTCGGCCATCGCCAGCGCGATGCCGGCCGTGTTCCGCGTCGGGGAGGCGGAGACGACCAGCAGGGCGCCGGCGCTGCTGGCCCCGACACCCGTCGGGTTCAGCTCGCGCCGGGCGAGCGCGCCGCTCGCTTCTGTCCCGAGTGCCGTGATCTCCGAGGCCGGCAACGGCGGCGAGGCGCGCAACCAGAAGCGCAGGCGGAAGCCGAGCCGGTACTTCCGATGGCCGATCGAGTCCGTGATGACCGGTGCGCCGGCGGCGCGGGCCGCCTGGTCGCGGGTCAGGATGAAGGGGCTCAGGTGCGTGCTGATCAGCGCCAGACCGAAGCCGAGCACCAGGCCGAGGATCGCGCCGACGGTGATGTCGCGTCCCACCAGCGGAGACGACGACGCGGTGTCCACGGTCGCCGGAGTGACCAGCTGGCTGCTAGCGCCGACACCCGAGAGCGCCTTGTTCATCGCTGCTGCCTCGTCCGCAGCCTTGCGGGCCTCGCTGGCCAGACCGACGCGCTGGTCGCGATACGCGGACGCGGTCTGGCTGTCGCCGCGGGCCTGCGCCTCGTTGATCAAGGAGACCATGCTCTTCGACTGCGCGTTCGCGGTCTTGACCCGGTCGGTCGCCTGGCTGGCCAGCGTCACGAGCAGCGCCTTGGCCTCATTGGTGCGCTGGGCCAGGTAGATCTGCGCGATCGCGTTCGCCCGGCGGACCGCCTCATCGGCGGTCGGGCCGTCGATGGTGATCAGGTAGGCGTTGTCGGTGACCGCCTTGACCCGGGTCACGCCGGCCAGCGACTGGATCGAGTCGTCGGTGGTCGGCATCTGCAGGAACTTGGCGACCTCGCGCAGGATCGTCGGGCTCGCCATCACCCGGGCCTGCGTCTCGGCCGGCAGGTCGAGACCGAGCGGGCCGGTCTTGTCCGTACCGGTGGGCAGGTTGCCGACCAGGGCCGGCGGCACGGCGGGACCGATCACGACCTGGCTGGAGGCCGTCCAGCGGACGGTCTGCGACAACGAGAAGACGGTCGCACCCAGAGCGCCCAGCAGGATACAGCCGATGATCAGCCACTTGTGTCGCAGAAGTGATTGCGCGGTGTCCCGCCAGATCACAGTGCCCGGTTCCATCCGTTCCCCAATTCCTCACTCGGCGCTGCCCCGTCACGCCAGGTGACCGGGTCCTTGCCGGAGCCAAGGATATAGGCATCAGGTGGGCGGTGGCACCGACGTCAGGGTCACGGTCCGTGCATCACCACTGGCTGCAGTGGTAAGCGCCTCTCCTCGTCACCCAGAGTCACGAAAGCTGGCAACACGCCGACTGCAACCAGAAGGTGACTGGTCAAAGCTCACTTTCTGTGGCCTACTCTGATCTCGGGGGATTCTGGGGGAATCACGAAAACGGGAATCACTGGTAAGGCGCCGGGGTAGGCGCCTGTCCGAGGGGGGACACCGCAGGATGAAGAAGAGATGGCTTTTCGCGCGCCTTGGCGCCGTCGGGGCGCTGCTGGCGGGGGCCGGAGTGATGGTGCTGGCACCGCCGGCCCAGAGCATCGAGGCCTCGCTCTCGGCGCAGGACAGCCCGGTCTGGCAGACCAACGCGAGTGTGCAGGGAATCGCCGTTGCCGCCGGCAAGGCCTACGCAGGTGGGCGTTTCACCAGTGTGCGGCCGCCTGGCTCACCGCTCGGCAGCAACGAGGTCGGCCAGGCGTACCTGGCGGCCTTCGACTCGACCACCGGGAATCTGGTCGCGTCCTTCAACCCGGTCCTCGACGGCCAGGTGTACGCCGTGGCCGCGTCGCCCGACGGCTCGCGGATCTTCGTCGGTGGTGACTTCACCACCGTCAACGGCCAGACCCGTAACCGGATCGCCGCCTTCGACACCGCGACCGGCGCGCTGGTCGCGAACTGGAAGCCCTCGGTCTCGTTCCGGGTCAAGTCGATCGCCGTCTCCGGCAGCACCGTGTACTTCGGTGGCTCGTTCGGGCTCGTCAACGGCGTCGACCGGCTCCGGCTCGCCGCCGTCACCACCGACCTCGGCACCTTGTTGCCTTGGGCCCCTGCCGCCAACGGCGACGTGTACGCCGTGGACGTGGCCGACAACGGCTCCAAGGCCTACGCCGGTGGCCAGTTCAGCACCGTCAACGGCACCAACCAGAACACCGTCACCAGCCTCGACCCGGTGACCGGCGCGGTACTGCCGTTCGCGGGCTCCTCGGCGGTACCGCCGCCGAACGGCTCGTGCACCACCCGGGTCAAGACGATCGACGCCAGCGGCGACACCGTGTACTTCGGTAACGGTGGCGACGGCGGCGGCTGCTTCGACGGCACCTGGGCGGTCGACATCGCGACCAACACGCTGAAGTGGAAGAGCCAGTGCCTGGGCGCCACCGAGGCCGTCAAGATGGTGAACGGCTGGCTGTACAAGGGTTCGCACGCGCACGACTGCGCCAACCAGGGCGCCGGCGGCTTCCCGCAGGGCTTCGGCTACCGCTTCCTGCTCACCCAGAACCCGGTCGACGGCAAGCTCGGCCCGTGGTTCCCGAACACCAACGCCGGTCCGCCCACCGAGGTCGGCCCGCTGGCGTTCGCGACCGGCGGCTCGGACCTGTGGGTCGGCGGCGACTTCCTGCTGACCAACGGAGTCGGACAGCAGGGCCTGACCCGCTTCACCAACGCGACCCCGGGTGCCGCTCCGGCCAAGCCGGCCAAGCTGCTCCCATACTCCGTCAAGCCGGGCGTCGTCCAGATCCACTTCCCGACGGTCCTGGACAACGACGACAGCACGCTCACGTACCGGCTGCTGAAGGGCTTCACCAACACCACCATCGCGACCTGGACCGCCAAGTCGACTCCGTGGGACCGGCCGTGGCTGCACTTCACGGACACGAACGTGACTCCCGGCGAGGTGACCAACTATCGCGTCGAGGTGACCGACGGCAGTACGACGATCCGGGGCAACTACTCCGATCCGCTCTCGGTGGCGGGCACCGCGAGCACGGCGTACGACCAGATCATCAACTCCGACGGGCCGCAGGCGTACTGGCGGCTCGGTGAGCCGGCTGGCACGACCACCTCGGTGGACTCGTCCGGCCAGAGCAACAACGGTACGTACACCGGCTTCACCCTCGGTACCGCAGGCAAGGTCAGCGGGAACACGGCAGCCACGATCGGCTCGAGCGGCCGGATGCCGGGCGAGAAGGCCTACAGCATGCCGCAGCAGTTCACCGTGGAGGCCTGGTTCAAGCAGGGCTCCTTCAAGGGCGGCCGGATCGTCGGCTTCGGCAACTCGAAGACCGGCAACAGCAGCGCGAACGACCGGATGCTCTACCTGCGGTCCAACGGCCAGGTCACCTTCGGCATCAACGACGGCAGCCAGAAGACCATCAACAGCTCGTCGAACAAGAACAACAGCGCCTGGCACCACGCGGTCGGTACTTACGACAACGGGGTCATGAAGCTGTACGTCGACGGCGTCCTGTCGGGTAGCCAGACGATCGGTCAGGCCTCCCTGTACTACGGCTGGTGGCGAGTCGGCTTCGACAACACCAACAGCTGGTCCGGTGGCGGCGCGACCCAGACGGGGATGGTCATCGATGAGGCTGCGGTGTACCCGTACGCCCTCACCGCGGACCAGGTGACAGCTCACTACAACGCCGGCTGAGCAGAGCCGGCGGTCCGCCGCACGCTGAGCGGACAGCTGAGGGGTCATAGCACAAACTCATAACGCCGGTGGGAGCCTGCCTTCCAGTTGGTCTCTCACCGGCGCTAGGTTTTGGACGCTAACGGACTTTCCCCCCGCCCAGTCCTAAGGAAGTTGATGAAAAAGCTAGTTCTCGCAGTAGTCACGGCCGCCGCCGTGCTCGCCGCGGCGCTGATCCCCTCCGGGGCACCGGTGGAAGCAGCCAGTCCCGGGTTCGGCTCGGCCGTGTCCGCGATCAAGCAGACGTCGTGGCAGACGAACTCCAGCGTGAACGCGCTCGCAGTCTCCGGCAACACCGTGTACGCCGGGGGCCTGTTCACCAGGATCCGGCAGCCCGGCAAGCCGGCCGGGCAGGGTGAGGCCGCCCGGACCTACATTGCAGCGTTCAACCGCACCACCGGCGCGCCGCTCGCGTTCGCGCCGAAGCTCAACGGCGCCGTCTACGCGATCGCGACCAGCCCGGACGGCAAGTGGGTCGTGATCGGCGGCGACTTCACCACCGTGGACGGCCTCAAGCGCAACCACATCGCGATGTTCAGCGTCACCACCGGCAAGCTGGTCCAGGCCTGGCACCCATCGGTGGCCACTCGGGTCAAAGCGATCGCCATCTCCGGCGGCGCCGTCTTCTTCGGTGGCTCCTTCGGCCTGGTCGACCTGCAAACCCGCAACTATCTGGCCGCGGTCCGGCTGCTTCAGGGCGACCTGCTGCCCTGGAACCCGAACGCGGACGACGAGGTCTACGCGATCGATGTGGCCGACAACGGCAGCCGGGTGTTCGTCGGCGGTCCGTTCGAGAAGATCGGCGGCGCGGACCACTACTCGCTCGCGATGATCAACATCAGCAGCGGCGCCGCCTACTCGATGCCCGCGGCGGCGGCCATCCCGAAGCCGAAGCCCGGCTGCACCACCCGGGTCAAGGACATCGACACGCTCGGTACCAAGGTCTTCGTCGCCAACGGCGGCGACGGGGCCGGCTGCTACGACGGCGTACTGGCCGCTGACGTCGCCACCGGCAAGCTGCTGTGGCAGAACACCTGCCTGGGCGCGACCGAGGCGATCAAGGCGATCGGCGACTGGGTCTACAAGGGCTCGCACGCGCACAACTGCAGCTCCAGTGGCGCCTTCCCGGACGGGACCGGTACGCACTACCTGCTGGTGGAGAGCGGGATCGACGGCAAGATCGGGCCGTGGTTCCCGAACACCGACGCCAACCCGAACAGCACCACCCAGGTCGGCCCGCTGGCGTTCGCGTCCGGTGGCAACGACCTGTGGGTCGGCGGCGACTTCCTGAACGTCAACGGCAAGGTCCAGCAGGGCCTCACCCGGTTCACCAACGTCGCCGGGGGCGCGTTCCCGGCGGCCCCGAAGGTACCGGCCGTCTCGCGGGCGGTGACCAACCAGATCTCTGTCTACTTCAAGGACAGCTACGACCTGGACGACCTGTCTTTGACCTACAACGTGTTCCGCGGTGCGACGAACATCAGCTCGCAGAAGTTCACCACGTACTACTGGCAGACGCGCAAGCAGATCATCGTGGTCGACAAGGGCGTCAAGAAGGGCCAGACGGTCAGCTATCACATCGAGATCCACGACGGGCGCAACATCATGAAGGGCCCGGCGGTCACGGTGAAGGTCCCATAACGGGGGCTGTCTGACCTCCTCGCCGCACCACGTGGCGCGGAGGACATCCTTGAGGGGGGATGTTGTGAAGAAGTTGGGGGTATTCGCGCTGGGCGGTCTGCTGGTGGCAGCTTTGCTGTCACCAGCACCCGCGCAGGGCATCGGAGCTTCGCTGTCGGCTCTTCCGAGCCCGGCGTGGCAGACCAACGCCAGCGTGCAAGGACTCGCGGTGGCGAACGGCAAGGCGTACGTCGGGGGACGTTTCACCACGGTCCGGCCACCGGGGGCGGCAGCCGGCACCAGCGAGACGGCGCGGACCTATCTGGCCGCGTTCAACCAGAGCACCGGGGCATTGGACACCGGGTTCAACCACACCCTGAACGGAATGGTCTGGGCCGTCGCGGTCTCGGCCGACGGCTCCCGGGTCTTCGTCGGTGGCGACTTCACCAACGTCGACGGCCAGACCCGCAACCGGGCCGCCGCGTTCGACACCGCCACCGGCGCCCTCGTCTCCAATTGGAAGCCGTCGGTCTCGTACCGGGTCAAGGCGCTCGCCGTCTCCGGCAGCACGGTCTACCTGGGTGGCTCGTTCGGGCTGGTCAACAACGTCGCCCGGCCGCGCCTGGCGGCGGTCACCACGAGCACGGCCGCACTGCTCCCCTGGGCTCCCCAGGCGGACAACGACGTCTACGCGATCGACGCCGCCGACGACGGCACCAAGGTGTACGTCGGCGGCACGTTCGCGGCGATCAACGGTACGCCGCAGTGGGCGGTGGCCAGCCTGGACCCGACGGACGGGTCACTGCAGGCGTTCCCGGCGGCCAGCGCCGTACCGGCGCCGAACCCGGGCTGCACCTCGCGGGTCAAGGACATCGAAACCAGCGGCGACCGGGTGTACTTCGCCAACGCCGGTGACGGCGGCGGCTGCTTCGACGGCACCTGGGCGGCAGATGTTGCCTCTGGCAACTTGATCTGGAAGAACAACTGCCTCGGCGCGACCGAGACGGTGACCGTCGTGAACGGCTGGCTCTACAAGGGGTCGCACGCCCACGACTGCAGCTACCAGGGCGGCAACGGCTTCCCGCAGGGTGCTGGCCGGTTCCTGCTGACCCAGAACCTCGACACCGGCGAGCTCGGTCCGTGGTTCCCGAACACCAACACCGGCTCCCCCACCGCCGTGGGGCCGCTGGCGTCCGCGACGGGCGGCTCTGACCTCTGGGTCGGCGGCGACTTCACCACGGTGAACGGCGCCGGGCAGCAGGGTCTCGCCCGGTTCACGAACACGGGACCGGGTGCGGCTCCGACCAAGCCCGCCAAGGTGATTCCGGTCAGCTACAAGGCTGGCCAGGTCAAGGTGAACTTCCAGACCGTCGTCGACAACGACGACATCACGCTGACCTACCGGGTACTCCGCAGCTTCAGCAACACCGTCGTTGCGACGTACACGGCGGACTCGAGGTTCTGGAACCGGCCCTGGCTGTCCTTCACCGACACCGGGCTGACCCCGGGCTCCTCGCAGGTCTACCGGATCGAGGTGACCGACGGGAACAGCACCTTGCGCGGTGACTACTCGGTAGCGGTAACAGTGGCCAGTGTGGACGCCCCGTACGACCAGCAGGTGATGGCGGACGGCCCGACGGCGTACTGGCGGCTCGGGGAGGCCAATGGGACGGCCAACGCGACCGACTCGTCCGGCCAGGGCAACACCGGCCCGTACTCCGGCATCACGCTGGGCACGCCCGGCGTACTGACCAGTGGTGGCAACACCGCCGGCGACTTCGATGGTTCGGGCCGGATGATCGGGCAGACCGTCGTCAGCCAGCCGCAGAACTTCAGCGTCGAGGCCTGGTACAAGACCAGCTCGAACGGCGGCGGCAAGCTCGTCGGCTTC
This sequence comes from Streptomyces sp. SID13031, assembly GCF_010548305.1. Lineage (GTDB taxonomy): Bacteria > Actinomycetota > Actinomycetes > Propionibacteriales > Kribbellaceae > Kribbella. Next base: position 349,714 of record NZ_JAAGLV010000008.1, on the reverse strand, counting down.
GGCAACAGTTCGAACGGGACGAGCAGCCAGTACGACCGGCACATCTACCTGCAGAACGACGGAGCCGTCGTCTTCGGCATCTACGACGGCTCGACCCGGACGATCAGCTCGGCACCGGGCACCAACGACGGCCAGTGGCACCACGTCGTGGGCACGTTCTCGCCGGGCTCGCAGAAGTTCTACCTGGACGGTGTCCTGCTGGGCACCCAGAACACCGCCGCCGCCGAGAGCTACACGGGCTACTGGCGGATCGGCGCCGACAACCTGGGCGGCTGGCCGAACGGCCCGTCCAGCGCCGGTATCAACGGCACGGTCGACGAGGTGGCCGTCTACCCGGTCGCACTCGGGGCCGACCAGGTCGTAACGCATTACGAAGCGCGGTAGATAAGGGGGGTGGGGCCTGCCTCTTGAGGCAGACCCCACCGCTCGAGCCAACCGGTAAGGGGTTACCGGACGTACAAGTAGTGCCGGAGGGGTCCGGCGTTACCAGGGGGGAATCACATGCGTTTACGAAGGATGACTGCCGCGCTCGGCGCGGCCGGTCTTGCGCTGGCCATCGTGCCCGCGCTGCCGGCGCCCGGTACAGGGGCTTCACTGACCGCCGTGGCGGGCTCCGCCTGGCAGACCGACGCCAGTGTGCTCGGTCTCGCGGTGGCGAAGGGCAAGGCGTTCGTCGGCGGCCGGTTCACCCGGGTCCGCCCACCAGGCGCCGCGCCCGGCACCAGCCAGACCGTCCGGACGTACCTGGCGGCGTTCAACCAGACCACCGGCGCGCTCGACACCGGCTTCAACCACGACGTGAACAACCTCGTCTGGTCGATCGTCGCCTCGCCCGACGGCTCCAAGATCTACATCGGCGGCGACTTCACCCGCGTCGACGGCCAGGTCCGCAACCGGATCGCCGCCTTCGACGCGACCACCGGAGCCCTGCTGCCGAACATCAAGCCGAACGTCTCCTACCGGGTCAAGACGCTCGCCGTCGGCGGAACCAGCCTGTACTTCGGCGGCTCGTTCGGCCTGGTCAACAACGTCGCCCGCAACCGGGCCGCGGCGATCAGCACGGTCGACGGCACCCTGCTGCCGTGGAACCCGAACGCCGACGCGGATGTCTACGCGATCGACGCGGCTGACGACAACTCCAAGGTCTACCTCGGCGGCACCTTCGCCAAGGTCGGCGGCGTGGCCCATTGGGCCGTGGCGAGCGTGAACAACTCGACCGGTGCGCTGCTGCCATTCGCGGCGTCGTCCGCCGTACCGGTGCCGAAGCCGGGCTGCACGACCCGGGTCAAGGACATCGAGACCAGCGGCGGCGTCGTGTACTTCTCCAACGCCGGTGACGGCGGCGGCTGCTTCGACGGGACCTGGGCGGCGAACATCGCCACCGGCAACCTGGTCTGGAAGAACACCTGCCTCGGCGCCACCGAGACGATCACGATGGTCAACGGCTGGCTCTTCAAGGGCTCACACGCGCACAGCTGCCCGGGCGCTTTCCCGGACGGCAGCGGAGCTCACTTCCTGCTCCTGCAGAACCCGGCGACAGGCGCCCTCGGCCCCTGGTTCCCGAACACCAACGCAGGCCCGCCCACCGAGGTCGGCCCGCTCGTCTCGGCGACCGGCGGCTCGGACCTGTGGGTCGGCGGCGACTTCACCACGGTCAACGGTGCCGGCCAGCAGGGCCTGACGCGCTTCACCAACCTGGGTGCGGGTGCTGCGCCGCTAGGCCCGGTCCTGCCGACGCTGTCCAGTACTACGACCGGCCAGGTGAAGGCGACCGTGCAGACGTCGCTGGACAAGGACGACATCACCCTGACCTACCGGCTGCTGCGGAGTAACTCCAACACGGTCGTCGCCAGCACGACGGCGAACTCCACCTTCTGGAGCCGCCCGAACGTGACGCTGACCGACACCACGGCCCCGTCCGGGACCTCACAGCAGTACCGGATCGAGGTCTACGACGGCAACAACACAGTACGAGGCGGATTCGCCAGCATCACGGTGAAGTAACCGGTGGATTTGCTCTGTGGGCTGCGATGGCGCGATGGGCTTCGTGCCACCACAGCAGCAGAGTGCAGAAGGAGGCGACTGCGAGGCCCCAAGCAGCACCCTTGGGGCCCTCCAGGAAGGCTCCCCCGACGCCTGTGGTGATCAGGATGATCGAGGAGATCAGCCTGACCCGCAGGCCCCGGGTAGCGGCGGTCAGAGCACGCAGGATGGCGAAGGCGCCCGCATTGGACGCTCCTAGCGCCTGTAGCAGGATCACCGGCACCAGCACGGTCCTGGCCTGAGCCCACACGCCAGGGCCGAGCAGGTACTCCCCCACGGCCTCAGGCAGCAGCAGGAAGACAGCGCCCCAGGCCAGGGCACCAGCACCGACTCCTAGCGAGATCGCCAGGCCCACGAGCCACAGACGCCGGTACGAGTGCTTCAGAGCCCGTGCGGCCTCCGGCACCGCGATCATCCGGATCCCCTGGTTGAGCACGTTCACCGGGCCCAGCAGGACCTGCGCACCGCGGATACCCGCCGTCGCGACCAGTCCCGCGGCCACGGTGATCCCCAGCATGTAGACCTGGATCGTGCCGCTCACGGCCAGCATCTCCCCGACGTACTTCGGAGTGAGGTCGCGGTGGGTGAGCAGCCACTCCTTGATCAACTGGCGACGTGGCGCCACGCCTGCCTGGAACCGCCCGGCCACTGCGGCGATCACGGCCCCCAGACCCCAGCCCAGTGTCAGGGTGAAGGCAGTGGCCGAGTCAGTCAGGTAGAGCCCGCCGAAGATCGCCCCCATCCCCAGCAGCCAGATGAGGTCGTTCAAGAACGCCTTCTGCCCCTCGCCCACGACGAAGAAGGCCCAGCGCCAGGCATCCTGCAGCAGCAGCCCGGGCAACGTGAGCGCGAACGCCAGCAGGACGCCCTTGGAGGGCACTCCAGGGAACAGGGCGATCGCCAGGCCGACGACCATGCCCATGAGGCCGGCGAACAGCGCTGTCGCCGTACTGGCCCGGACTGCTCGCTCCCAGGCTGGGCTCCGGTCGCCGGAGTGCCTGACGGACAGCGGCTCGGTGGCCACCGCCCGGGAGACGTTCAGGGCGATCGTGTAGCCACCGAAGGCGAGCGCGTAGATACCGAAGTCGGCCACGGTGCCGCTGCGGGCAACAAGAACGCCGACAGCCAGGTTGCTCAGGCTCGACAGCGCCTGATCGGCAAGCCCCCAGCTCGCCCGGCCGGCCGGACCGGCCAGTCGTGACAGCTTCAAGAAGAGACCGGTTTCGGAGGCTGACGAAGGATGCCGATCCCAAAACGAGGGATCCCCAGGACGTAGCGACGCCAGAGCCGGCGCGGCTCCTTGTACAGCCGGTAGCTCCACTCGAGGCCGGCCCGCTGCATCCAGTGCGGCGCCCGGTCGAGGCGGCCGGTATGAAAGTCGAACGCCGCTCCGACGCCGATCAGGATCGCAGCATCCAGCCGGTCGCGGTGCTCGGCCATCCAGCGCTCCTGCTTCGGCGCGCCGAGCCCGACCCAGATGATGTCCGGGCCGGCCTCGTTCAGCCGGTCGACGATCTCTTGGTCCTCTTCCGCGGTGAGCGCCCGGTACGGCGGCGAGTAGACCCCCGCCACCTTCAGCCCCGGATGCCTTGCGGTGAACGTGTCCCGCAGCTGCTCGGCGACACCGTCGGCACCACCGTAGAAGTACTGCGACCAGCCGCGGTGCTCGGCCTCCGCCATCACGCGCTCGATCAGGTCGGGCCCGCAGACCCGGGCCATCCGGTCGAACCCGGCCTTCTTACCCGCCCAGACGAGCGGCATACCGTCGGGCAGTGTCATCCCGGACGTGTTGTAGACCTTCGTGAGCTGGTCGTCCGCGCGGGCGTGCAGCAGCGCGTTCATGTCCGAGACGCAGACCAGGTGCCGCTCGCCATCATCAATCCAGCGAGCGAACGTGCCGACCGTGTGCTCCATGTCGGTGACGCTGACATGGATGCCCAGTACGTCGACGCGGTCCTGTGTCGTCTCAGCGGTCATCGGTCATTCCTCGCGGGTCAGGGCGGCGAGATCGGCGTCCACCATGATGCGGACGAGCTCCGGCACGTGCACCTGGGCCTTCCAGCCCAGCTCGGCGTGCGCCTTCGACGCGTCGCCGATCAACGAGTCGACCTCGGTCGGCCGCTCGTAGCGCTGGTCGTAGTCGACGAAGTCGTTCCAGTCCATCCCCGCGTGCTCGAAGGCCAGCTGGACGAAGTCACGGACCGAGTACGACGTACCGGTGGCGACCACGTAGTCGTTCGGCTGGTCGTGCTGCAGCATCCGCCACATGCCCTCGACGTACTCCGGTGCGTAGCCCCAGTCGCGGCAGGCGTCCAGGTTGCCCAGGTACAGCCGCTTCTCCTGGCCGAGCTTGATCCGCGCGACCGCCCGGGTGATCTTGCGCGTCACGAACGTCTCGCCCCGGCGCGGGCTCTCGTGGTTGAACAGGATCCCGTTCACCGCGAACAGGTCGTACGCCTCGCGGTAGTTGCGGGTCATCCAGTAGCTGTAAAGCTTCGCCGCGCCGTACGGCGAGCGCGGGTAGAACGGGGTCTCCTCGTTCTGCGGCGGCGGCGTCGCGCCGAACATCTCCGAGCTGCTCGCCTGGTAGAAGCGGCAGTTCAGCCCGATCATCCGGATCGCCTCGAGCAACCGGGTGGTGCCCATCCCGGTGGTGTCACCGGTGTACTCCGGCTCGTCGAAACTGACCCGGACGTGGCTCTGCGCGGCCAGGTGGTAGACCTCGTCGGGCTGGATCGAGGCGAGCAGCGTGACGAGGCGCGAGCCGTCGGTCAGGTCGCCGTAGTGCAGGAACAGGCGCTTGTCCTGCTCGTGCGGATCCGTGTAGAGGTGGTCGATCCGGTGTGTGTTGAACGTGCTCGCACGACGGATCAGGCCGTGCACCTCGTAGCCCTTGCTGAGCAGCAACTCGGCCAGGTACGAACCGTCCTGACCGGTGATTCCGGTGATCAGAGCCTTCTTCGCAGTACCTTCGGCTGCGTGCTCCGGCTGATGGCCCCCAGTGGTCATCGGTCTTCCCTCCCGTTGGCGAGGTACCAGGCGTAGACACTGGCCACGCCCTCCTCGAGGTCGATACCGGGCTTCCAGCCCAGGGCGCCCAGCTTGCTCACGTCGAGCAGCTTGCGCGGTGTGCCGTCCGGTTTCGACGGATCGGTGCCGATCGCACCTTCATAACCGACCACCTTGGCGATGATCCCGGCGAGCTCGCGGATCGTCACGTCGGTGCCGACGCCGACGTTGATCGGGCCCGGCTCGTCGTAGTGCTCCAGCAGGTGCAGGCTAGCGTCGGCCAGGTCGTCCACATGCAGGAACTCCCGCTTGGGCGTCCCCGTCCCCCACAGGACGACCTCTTCGGCGTTGCCCTGCTGCGCGTCATGGAACCGGCGGATGAGCGCCGGCATCACGTGTGAGCTGGTCAGGTCGAAGTTGTCGTTCGGCCCGTACAGGTTGGTGGGCATCGCCGAGATCCAGCGCAGCCCGTGCTGGCGGCGGACCGCCTGGACCTGCATGATGCCGGCGATCTTGGCGATCGCGTACGCGTCGTTGGTCGGCTCCAGCTCACCGGTGAGCAGGCTCGACTCCTTGATCGGCTGCTCGGCGAACTTCGGGTAGATGCAGGACGACCCGAGGAACAGCAACCGCGGCACCCGTACTTCGAGGGCCGCGTCCATCAGGTTGACCTGGATCCGCAGGTTGTCGCTGAGGAACTCGGTCGGGTGGTCGCGGTTGGCCAGGATCCCGCCGACCTTGGCCGCCGCGTCGATCACCACCTGCGGGCGGTGCTCGGCGAAGTACGCGAAGGTCTGGTCGCGGTCGCGCAGGTCAACCTCCGAGGAGGTCGCACCGATCAGATCGGTGAAGCCCTCGGACTCGAGCTTGCGCCAGATGGCCGAGCCGACCAGGCCGCGATGTCCCGCGACGTACACGCGGGCGTTCCGGTCGAGCCGGCCTCCTTGGTCGGCACCCGTCACTCTGTCCCCCATCAGTAGGCACCAGACCCGCGGATCACCGCGCGGGCCGTCTTCCACAGGATCAGCAGGTCCAGCGTCATCGACCAGTTGTCCACGTAGCGCAGGTCGAGCACGACCGACTCTTCCCAGGACAGGTCGCTGCGGCCGCTCACCTGCCAGAGCCCGGTCAGTCCGGGCTTCACCAGCATCCGGCGGGTGTCGTCGGCGGCGTACAGGGCGACTTCCTGCGGCAGCGGCGGGCGCGGGCCGACCAGGGACATCTCACCCCGCAGCACGTTGAACAGCTGCGGCAGCTCGTCCAGCGAGAACCTGCGCAGCACCCGGCCGAGGCTGGTGACGCGCGGATCGTCGCGCATCTTGAACAGCATCCCGTTGCCGTCGCTGAGCGCGTGCAGGTCACCCAGCCGCTGCTCGGCGTCGACGAACATGCTGCGGAACTTCAGCATCGAGAAGTCTTCACCCGAGCGGCCGACCCGGCGCTGCTTGAACAGCACCGGTCCCTTGCTGCTCAACCGGACCGCGACGGCCAGGCCGAGCAGCAGCGGCGACAGCACCGTCACCAGGATCAGCGCGACGACCCGGTCGAAGACACCCTTCAGCAGGTGCGGGCCGCCGCTGACCGACGGGCGCTCCAGGTGCAGCAGGGACAGGCCGGCGACCGGACGGACCGAGATCCGCGGACCCGCGACCTCGATGATGCCCGGCGACACGATCAGCTCGACGCCGCGCTGCTCCAGCGCCCAGGACAGCCGCCGCAGCGACTGACCGGCGAGATCCGGGTCGGACGCGACGGCCACGACGTCCACGGCGTGCCGGTCGACGGCGGCCATGATGTCCGCCTCGTCCAGCTCGTCCGGGCCGAGCAGCAAGGCGTCGTGCTCGCGGTGCGGCCGGCCGTCGCCACGGGGGCGACAGGTCGCGACCACGCGGAAGCCGTCCGAGGGACGCTTCTCGAGGTGTTCGCTCAAGGTCGATGCCTGGCCGTTGCGGCCGACGACCAGCACGCGACGCATGCAGCGGCCGCGGTACCGGTGGCGGCTCAGGTCACGGCGCAGGCCGTACCTGAGCAGTAGCGCGAGCAGCACCGTGGCCGGGATCGCCAGCACGACGAAACCGCGCGCGATCTCGCTCTTGGTCGCGTACGACACGATCGCGACGACGGCGGTCAGCCCGGCGCCCGAGCGCAGGATCGAGCGGAACTCGTCCGGTCCGGCGCCGAAGAAGCGTGGCTCGTAGCCCTTCGACATCGCCACCGCGGCGACCCAGGCCAGTGGCAGCAGGCTGCCGAAGACCAGATAGGCACCGCCGACCTGGTAACCGAACCTGGTCAGCAGGGCGATCGAGACGCCGATCACGGCCGCGAGCAGGTCGCCCCCGAGCGCTGCCCAGCGATAGACCGCGACCCATTGCGGCTCGGTCAGCCGCGCCGACCGCGGCACGATCGCGGGCACCGAATCCGGTACCACCCAGACCGGCCGGCGGCGATCGAAGTACTCGGCCGGCGCGACCGTCGTCTGCAATGTCGCTGATGGCAGGCCTGTCGACGACAGGCCTGTAGCTATGATCGCGCCTGTTTCAGACGCGGATTCCCCCATGACGGCATGATCCGTCACCCTAGTCACCCCCCGGTGAACCGGCCGCGGTTTGAGTCACACTCTTCACAATCTCCAGTGGACCCAGTCGCGTTACGCCGTGAAGTACACCGTCCCGTCGACGGCAGTTCACCGAGGGTACTACGCGCAAAGCAGGTCCGACAGTAGTAACTACGGAGTGTTGGGAAGCGTTACGCAGAGGGTATTCACAGCAGTTCCGCGGGACCGCCGAAGCGGCCCCGCGGAACCTGAAGGGGTGAGCAAGCAGAGGTCAGCCGGCGATCAGGCCGTCTCCGCTGATCAGTTCGCGCATCTCGGCGAAGGTGCTGTCGCTCGGCGGCAGGATCGCGTCCGAGTCGTGTAGCTCGTCGTTCGGCACCTGGTCGCCGGCCCGGACGAAGTCCAGCAGCGCGGCGAAGGCGGCCTTGAAACCGTCCTCGTCGTTGGCCGAGACGGCCTTCTCCAGGTCGGTGTCGACCGCATTCAGCTCGTCGAGCTTCTCGTCGGCCAGCTTGTACTGACCTTCGCCCATGATCCGGACGATCATCTACGCGTCTCCGTCCTGCGGTCGGACCGGCTGCTGCACGGGTTGCTGCGCCGGCTGCTGGGGCTGGGCCGCGCCGGGCGCGTCCTGAGCGATCTGCTTGGGTGCCTCGGTCGGCGCGATCTGCGCCTTCAGCGCGGCGAGCTCGGACTCCACGTCCGACCCCGTCGACATCCGCTCGAGCTCGAGCGTGATGCTGTCCTTGGACGACCCGGAGGCGTCGTCGAGCGCGCCGGAGGCGAGCAGCTCGTCGATCGCACCGGCTCGGGCCTGCATCTGCAGGGTCTTGTCCTCGGCGCGCTGGACCGCGAGGCCGACGTCGCTCATCTCCTCGGAGATACCGGAGAAGGCCTCGTTGATCCTGGTCTGCGCCTCGGCCGCCGTGTAGGTGGCCTTGATCGTCTCCTTCTTGGTGCGGAAGGACTCGACCTTCGCCTGCAGCCGCTGCGACGCGAGGGTGAGCTTCTCCTCCTCGCCCTGCAGCTGGGCGTGCTGGGTGGTCAGGTCGTCGATCTGGCCCTGCAGCCCGGACTTGCGGGTCAGCGCCTCGCGAGCGAGGTCCTCCCGACCCATCGAGAGCGCCTTCTGTGCCTGGTCCTGCAGCTTCTGCGACTGCGACTGCAGCTGCGAGGCCTGCAGCTCGACCCGCTTCCGGCTGGTGGCCACGTCAGCCACGCCACGGCGTACCTTCTGCAGCAGTTCGAGCTGCTTTTGATACGAGTAGTCAAGGGTTTCGCGAGGATCTTCGGCCTTGTCCAAGGCCGTGTTGGCCTTGGCCTTGAAGATCGTCGACATCCGCCTGAAGATGCTCATCGATATCCGTACCCCTTCTGTGCCGGAGGTGACCCGGCGTGCGTGTCATCCACCCTATGTCCCTGCGGGTCACCACACCATCAGGACCGGCCCGGATAAAGTAGTGCAAAGGTCCGGGGACCACCCCGAGACCGGCGTCGCCAGTCCCGAATGAGGTTCAGTCCCCGTGTTCCGTCGTACCAAGTCTGAGACATCGTCCCAAACGCAGGCCGCCGCCCCCCAGCCGAAGGTCGGTGGCAAGGGGCGTCCGACCCCGACCCGCCGCGAGGCGGAGGCCACCCGCAAGGCCGCGCTGAAGAAGCCGCGCAACCGCAAGGAGGCGGCGGCGTACCGGCGGGAGAAGGTCCGGACCGAGCGCGGCAAGATGCAGGACGCGATGAAGACCGGCGACGACCGGTACCTGCCGGCGGCCGACAAGGGCCCGGTCCGCCGGTTCGCCCGCGACTATGTCGACTCCCGCTGGTCGGTGATGGAGTTCGCGCTGCCGGTGCTACTGGTGATCTCCCTGGTCGGCGTCGTCTTCTCCCAGGCCTTCCCCTGGTTGCCGGGCCTGGTCAACATCCTCTTCCTGGTGATGATCGTTGCGATCGCCGGCGACTGGTTCATCGTGACCGGCGGGCTGAAGCGCGCGGTCAAGGCCAAGTTCCCGGACGACTCCGCCAAGGGCATCGGCTTCTACGCCGTCCGCCGGACGATGCAGATGCGCCGCTGGCGCCTGCCCAAGCCGATGGTCGCCCGCGGCGAACGGCCCTCCTAGCTAGGCGGCATAACTTTCCAGCCCCCAGCGGTATCGAAGTAATCAGAAGCATTACTTCGTACTACGGATCCAGGGGCTGCTCATGTCCGGTCGACCGATCGCAGCGGCTGTCGCCGCGTTGCTGGTACTGACGATTACGCCCGGGGCCGCGCGGGCCTCGGGTACGGAGGCGTCGGGGCAGGCAGCGGCCACCGCCGCCTGCATGATGGTGCTCGGGTCGGTGACCGCCGGTGGCGATCACACGGCCAGGGTGATCACTGCCGGCTCGCCGGCAACGGTGCGGGAGAGCAGGGGCTTCACCGACATCTACCCCGACGGCCAGGTCCGGCTGAGCTCGATGATCGCGAACGATCCGGACATCACCAGCACCGGTGGGCTGTTCTGGGGCTACGTGGTCATGGGCTCTGTCATGTACGACTCCAGCTACTACCTCACGGAGGACGGCCAGGTCGACCGGTCGAGGCAGGCAGTTTCCCGGGTCGGTGGCGGCTGGGGTGACATGACCTTCTTCGAGACCAGCAGGTTCTGGGACTATCCCCAGCTACCGAACCTCACCACCCAGTACGCCCTGCGCGCCGACGGGACGCTGACGCGCTGGGAGATGCACTACTACAACAACAAGCCCGCCGTGCTCTGGGCCGACAGGCAGTCCGCGACCGGGTTCGCGGCGGTCAAGACGATGGCGTTGATCAGCCAGACCGCGACGTACGAGACCTTCCTGGCGAACACCCGGGGAGGTGCGCTCTACACGATCAGGCTGCCCCGGACGTCGCCGCTGAAGCCAGTGGTGAAGAAGGTGCGCGCCGCCACCTGGCAGGGCTTCGAGACGATAGTGATCGAGAAGTGCGGCCAGTACGGCACGATGCTGCTCGGCATCGACAAGGACACCCACTCCGGCTACTTGTACGCCGTCGGCCACGCGAACGGCGCCGCCACCGTGATCAAGGGCCTCGGCAAGGTGCCGGCGACCTTTGCCGACCCCGTCTACTTCCGCCACGCCCTCCGGCCTGGTGACGCCCCGATGCTGTTCGGCGAGTGACCTCGATCGGCGGGCGCCGGTTTCTCGCAGTAGGGTCGGGGCATGGACTTTCGGTATCTCGGAAACAGTGGGTTGAAGGTCAGCGAGATCTCGTACGGGAACTGGCTCACGCACGGCTCGCAGGTGGAGAACGAGCAGGCCAAGGCCTGTGTGAAGGCGGCCCTGGAGGCCGGGATCACCACGTTCGACACCGCGGACGTCTATGCGAACACCAAGGCGGAGACCGTCCTGGGTGAGGCGCTGGACGGGGTCCGGCGGGAGTCCCTGGAGATCCTCACCAAGGTGTACTGGCCGACCGGGCCGGGCGGACCGAACGACGCCGGGTTGTCGCGCAAGCACATCCACGAGTCGATCAACGCCTCGCTCAAGCGGCTGAGGACGGACTACGTGGACGTCTACCAGGCGCATCGGTACGACACCGAGACGCCGCTCGAGGAGACGATGGAGGCCTTCGCCGACGTCGTCCGGGCCGGCAAGGCGCTCTACATCGGGACGTCGGAGTGGACGTCCGAGCAGCTCCAGGAGGGCCACCGGCTGGCCCGTGAGCTGCACGTCCCGCTGGTCTCCAACCAGCCGCAGTACAGCATGCTCTGGCGCACGATCGAGGCCGAGGTGGTGCCGACGTCGGAGGAGCTCGGTATCGGCCAGGTGGTCTTCTCGCCGATCGCGCAGGGCGTGCTGACCGGCAAGTACAAGCCGGGCGCCGAGCTGCCGGCAGGGTCGCGGGCGACCGACGACAAGGGCGGCTCGAACATGATCAGCCGGTTCCTGAACGACGACGTGCTGACCCGGGTGCAGGAGCTCAAGCCGATCGCGGACGAGGTCGGCCTGTCGCTGTCCCAGCTCGCGATCGCGTGGGTGCTGCAGAACCCGAACGTCTCCTCGGCGATCACCGGCGCCTCCCGGCCCGAGCAGGTCACCGAGAACGTGAAGGCGGCCGGCGTGAAGCTCGAGGACAGCCTGCTGAAGCGGATCGACGAGACGCTCGGCGGCATCGTCGAGCGCGATCCGGCCAAGACCGCGCAGAACTCCCCGCAGACCCGGCCGGGCCGATGAGCTGGACGTGGCGGTTCGAGACCGCCGCCGGCGAAGCGGCCGACCCGGGTGATCTGACGGGTGCGGAGTTCTCGGCCCAGGGCGACGCGGAGAGCTGGCTTGGCGAGATCTGGCGCGAGCTGGCCGAGAAGGGCGTCGCTCAGGTCTATCTGCTCGAGGACACCCGCGAGGTCTACGGCCCGATGAGCCTGGCGGCCCAGGAAGAAAAGTAGTCAGCGACGCCCGTACGCCGGAATGTGCCCTGCCGCACGTCCCCCGTACGGGCTCCCGCAGTGTCCGCATACTGGGCGATAGGCTCCGGCCATGACTGCAAAGCGACTGGTCCTCACGCTGCTGACCGGCTTCTTGCTTGCGGGGACGGTCACCACCACGGCGCAGGCCGAGGACGGCTACCGCTTCTGGGGCTACTTCCAGTACTCCGGTGGGCAGTGGGCCTTCGCGCAGAAGGGCTCTGAGGGCGTAGTCCCCGCCGACGGCTCCGTGGAAGGCTGGCGGTACGCCGTCGGCGGCGCCAAGCCCCGGGTGCCGCGGGCGGCCGGCGACTTCGCCACGATCTGTGGAGCGACTCCTACCGAGACCGGCAAGAAGCGGGTCGCACTGGTGATCGACCCCGGTACTCCGGCCGACTCGGCCTCGGGTGAGGCTCCTCCCCCGGCCACCGGGACCTGCGTCGTCACCGACCTCAAGGCGACCGGCGCGAAGATCCTGGCCGCAGTGAAGCCGGTCCGGATCGAGAAGGGCCTCACCTGTGGCATCGGCGGCTACCCGGCGACGGGCTGCGGCGACCCGGTCAAGAACATCACCGTGCCGGCCACGGACGAGCCGGTGAAGCTGGAGATCGGCCCTGCGGTCGGCTCGACCGCCACGCCGACTGCGGCTGCCGTACCGACGAACTCCAACCAGGCCCCGACTTCCTCAGACAGCGGCACGCCTTGGACCGGGATCATCATCGCCGCGTTCGTAGTGCTCTTGCTGGCCGGTGGCGGCCTCGCGCTCAGCCGCCGGCGTTCTGGCCAGCACTAGGTGCGCGCTGTCAATCAATTGACGCTGCCCCGGGCGCTGCATCCCGGGGCGTGGTGGCTTTGGTCGCTGGGGCTCGCGGTGGCGGCCAGTAGGACTCGTAATCCCGTTCTGCTGGTCCTCATCCTGGCCGTGGCCGGCTTCGTGGTGGCAGCGCGCCGTAGTGACGCTCCCTGGGCCAACAGCTACGTGGCCTTCCTCAAGCTCGGCCTGGTCGTGATCGGCATCCGTGTGGTCTTGCAAGCGCTGCTGTCGACCCGGTCGCAGGGCAACACCATCCTGTTCACGCTGCCGCAGCTCCCGGTGCCCGAGTGGGCCAACGGCGTCAAGCTCGGCGGCGAGGTCAGCGCCGAGGCGGTGCTGACCGCCCTGTACGACGGCGGCCAGCTCGCCGTGATGCTGTGTTGCATCGGCGCCGCCAATGCGCTGGCGAGCCCGCGCAGGCTGCTCAAGTCGCTACCGGGCGCTCTCTACGAGATGGGCGTGGCCTGTGTGGTCGCACTGACGTTCGCGCCGCAACTGGTCACCGACGCTCGCCGCATCCGCGCTGCGCGACGCCTGCGCGGCCGCACCCGCGGTTCCTTCCGTACTACGGCCATGCCCGTCCTCGAAGGTGCTCTGGACAGGTCGGTCGAGTTGGCGGCCGCAATGGACTCCCGCGGCTACGGCCGGACTGCGCAGGTCCCCCGACGCCAGCGGCGAATCACCGGCGGCGCAGTGCTCCTCGGGCTGCTCGGGATCGCCCTAGGCATCTACGCCCTACTGACTGACGCCATGGCGTTCCCTGTCGCCGCTGGTGCGCTAGCGATCGGTTTGCTGCTCGCAGTCGGCGCCATGGCCGTCGGGCGCCAGCGGGTCACTCGCACTCGCTACCGGCCGGATCCGTGGGCCTTGCCCGAGTGGCTGGTGACCTTGTCCGGTGCCTTGGCGGCTGCGGTGATGATCGTCGCTGCGGCTCGCGGAGCCTCCGGTTTGGTGCTGGCGGGTCCCTTGGTGGTTCCGCCGGTGCCGGTGGTGCCAGTGATCGGCTTGCTGCTCGGGCTCGCGCCGGCTGTGGCCGCACCGCCGCTGACCCGGCGACGCGAGCTGGTGGCGGCATGATCGAGTTCGACCGCGTGACGGTCACCTACGACGGCGCCACCGAACCAGCCATCCGCGAGGTGAGCTTCACCATCCCGGAGGGTGAGCTCGCGCTCGTGATCGGCCGGACCGGCTCCGGCAAGTCCACGCTGCTGCGGACCATCAACGGGCTCGTGCCGCATTTCACCGGCGGGACGCTGGCCGGCCGGGTGATCGTCAACGGCCGGGACACCCGCGAGTACCGGCCGCGCGATCTGGCCGACGTGGTCGGCATCGTCGGGCAGGACCCGATGGCCGGGTTCGTCACCGACACGGTCGAGGACGAACTCGCTTACAGCATGGAGTCGCTCGGGATCGCACCGGACGTGATGCGGCGGCGAGTAGAGGAAACACTCGATCTGCTGGGGCTTGCCGACGTACGGGACCGGGCGCTGACCTCTCTGTCGGGAGGGCAGCGGCAGCGGACGGCGATCGGGGCTGCGCTCACCTCCCACCCGGCAGTACTCGTCCTGGACGAGCCGACGTCGGCGTTGGACCCACAGGCTGCCGAGGAGGTCCTGGCAGCGCTACAGCGGCTCGTGCATGACCTGGGCGTCACTGTGGTGATGGCCGAGCACCGGCTGGAGCGGGTCATCCAGTACGCCGACCGGGTGATCGAGGTGCCCGGCGGCTCTGCAGCAGTCACTACCGGGCTACCGGTCGACCAGATGGTCACTGCACCCGTAGCGCCGCCAGTGGTCGAGCTAGGCCGCCTTGCCGGCTGGTCACCGCTGCCACTGTCAGTGCGGGACGCGCGTAGAGCTGCAGTGGCTCTGCGCAGCCGCCTGACCAACTTGGCTCCGCTGAGGCCAGTCGCTGTCGAGGGGCGCGAGTTGGCTCAGTGCAAGGACCTAGTGGTGGCCTATGGCAACACGCCTGCGCTGCGTGGGGTCTCGCTGAGCATCAGGTCTGGCGAGGTAGTCGCACTGATGGGCCGCAACGGCGCGGGCAAGTCCACTCTGCTCAATGCGCTCGTCGGGCTCGTCCAGCCCCGCTCTGGCAGCGCCACCGCGGCCGGCGCCGACCCACGGCGTACGAAGCCGTCGCGGTTGGTCAAAGTCGTCGGTTTGGTGCCGCAGGAGCCGGCAGACCTCCTGTACGCCGCGACGGTGGCTGACGAGTGCGCCGGAGCCGACAGCGACTTCCGGGTGGCACCCGGGAGTTGCCGGGCAGTGCTGGACCGGCTTGCACCCGGGATCGATGACCAACTACACCCGCGCGACCTGTCCGAGGGACAGCGGCTCTGCCTGGCGCTGGCCGTCGTACTGTGCAGTGCTCCTCCCCTGTTGCTGCTCGACGAGCCCACTCGCGGGTTGGACTACGGCGCGAAGCATCGGTTGGTCGAGATCCTGCGAGAGCTGGCACTGGCCGGGCATGCGGTCGTGCTGTCGACCCATGACGTGGAGATGGTGGCCGAGGTCGCCACCCGGGTCCTGGTACTGGCTGACGGTGAGCTGGTGAGCGACGGCGAGACTGCGACCGTCATCGCGGGCTCCCCGGCCTTCGCCCCGCAGGTGGCGAAGATCCTGGCGCCACTGCCCTTCCTGACCGTCGGCGAGGTCGCGAGCGCGTTGGAACGGGCCTCATGAGACTCGTCCAGCTCAAGCCCCGCAGTACGGCGACGCTGGTACTCACCTCTGTCGTCGGCATCCTCGCCTTCGGCTGGCCGCTGTTCTGGTCCACCTCGCAAGCGGGCGAGTCGGCCATCGGGCACACCACTGACGCGCCGTGGCTCTTCGTCTTGCTGCTGCCGCTGCTGGTGGCCGTAGTACTGGCTGAGCTGTCCGAGGACGGCATTGACGCCAAGGTGATCTCCCTGCTCGGCATGCTCGCCGCAGTGGGTGCTGCGCTGCGCGCACTCGGGCCTGGTACTGCCGGACTCGAGCCTGGGTTCTTCCTGCTGATCCTGGCCGGGCGAGCCTTCGGGGCCGGGTTCGGGTTCGTGCTGGGGGCGGTGTCGCTGCTGGCCGGTGCGCTGGTCAGTGGCGGGGTCGGGCCGTGGATGCCGTTCCAGATGTTCGCCTGCGCCTGGGTGGGCTGCCTTGCCGGGCTGCTGCCCAAAGTGGGCGGCCGGCTGGAGCTGCTGTTGCTGGCGGCGTACTCGCTGGTCGCCGGGGTGCTCTACGGCCTGGTGATGAACCTGTGGTTCTGGCCCTACGCTACCTTCGGCAGCGACTTCTCGTTCATCCCCGGCGACTCGCTGGTGGACAACCTGCATCGGTACGGGCTATTCGTCGTGGCCACCTCGCTCGGCTGGGACATCCCGCGCGGCGTGCTCTGCGCAGTCCTGGTGCTGGCGCTCGGCCGACCGATCCTCAACGCCTTCCGACGGACCGCCAGGAAAGCTGCATTCGACGTACCGGTGGTGTTCGATAGGGGGCCTAATGGCTGAGTTGATCACCGGTCCTGACGGTGCTGTGGTCGACGGCGTGCTGCGGCTCGGAGCCGACGGCATCGTCACCGCCGCCGGGTACGAGGTGACGACAACCAGGACCAACCGCGGACTCCGGTACGACGTACTGACGCCCACCGGCGAGCAGTTGTCGTGGACAGCCCCACTGGCGGCGCAGCGGACCCTGGTGCTCGGTGGCGCCCGCTCCGGCAAGTCCACCGAGGCCGAGCGGCTGCTGGCCGACTACCCCGACACGCTGTACGTCGCCACGGGAGGTGACGGGTCCGCTGACCCCGAGTGGGCCGAGCGGATCGCCCTCCACCGCGCCCGCAGACCCGCTTCCTGGGGACTCGCCGAGACCGTCGACCTCGTACCGCTGCTGGAGACGCCAGGCCCGCCGCTGCTGATCGACTGCCTCACCCTGTGGCTCTCGCGCACGATGGACGCCTGCGAGGTCTGGGCTGACCACAGCCGCGCGGTCGAGGTGGAGAAACGGATCGAGCTGCTCGCGGAGGCGTGGTCCCGGACAACCAGACTAGTGGTTGCCGTGAGCAATGAAGTCGGCTCCGGAGTGGTCCCCGCCGACGCCGGCACCCGGCTCTACCGCGACCTGATGGGCCGGGTGAACGCTACCGTCGCCAGGCGATCGGAGACGGTGCTGTGGTGCGTCGCGGGGCGGACTGTCGCGCTCTGAGCACCGGGGAGGGTTAGAGATGGTTGATGCGCTGAAGCTGGCGTTCGGGACGTTGTCGGTACTGCCCGTGGGAGCCCCCGGGACGGTCGACCGGCGGGTGGCCGGGCGGGCGATGGTGCTGGCCCCGCTGGTCGGGCTGGTCATCGGTGGGATCGCCGCGGCGGTGGCCTACGGTGCCGACCGCCTCAAACCCGACGCCCCGCTGCTGTCCGCGGCGCTCGGGGTCGTCACCTTGATGGCCTTGTCGGGAGGCTTGCATCTCGACGGACTCGCGGACACCGCCGACGGTTTCGGCAGCCGGCGGGACCGCGAGACCAAGCTGCGGATCATGAAGCAGAGCGACATCGGCCCGTTCGGGGTGGTCTCGATCACCGCCGTCCTGCTGATCGACGTCGCCGCACTCGAGGCCTGCATCCAGAACGCGTTCGGCTGGCAGGCGCTGCTGATCGCCGGCGTCGCGAGCCGCCTCACCCTCCCCTGGTCCTGCCGCACCTCGGTCCCGTCCGCCCGCCCCAACGGCCTCGGCGCCATGGTCGCCGGCACCGTCCGCCCATACGCCGCCGCCCTGGTCACCCTGGTCACCGTCACCGGCGCCGCACTACTCGGCTGGCTCGGAGCGCCCACACTCTGGGGCACAGTGCTCGGCACGGCCGCCGCCGTCCTGGTCGCCGTACTCCTCGCGTTCGCCGCCACCCGGCATACCAAGAAATCGCTCGGCGGCGTCACCGGCGACACCCTCGGCGCCACCGTAGAACTCGCGCTTCCGTTGACGCTCCTGGTGCTCGCCTTCACCACCTGAAGTGCAGGCGTGCATTAGTGTCCTTTCGGGCTCGCCACGGACAGCACTACGCGTAACTGTGAGGACACATGACCGTCACCTGCACAATCGATATCTTCGCGTCGGGAGCGAAAGCCCCGCGATCCGTTATCTTTATGTAATGAACGCAAGCCGCCCGGCGCCTGGTTCGCAGGCTTCGCTCCGCGAAGCCAACCGCGAACGCGTCCTGGGGGTTGTCCGGCAGCACGGTCCGCTCACGCAGGTCGAGATCGCCGCGGCCTCCGGACTGTCCGCCGCGACCGTGTCGAACATGGTCAAGGAGCTCGACCAGGCCGGCATGGTCGGGCTGTCCCGCAGCATCCGCAACGGGCGCCGCGCAGTACTGGTCTCGCTGGCCTCCGGCGGCGGCCTGCTGGCGGGGGTCGCGTTCGGCGAACGCGACGTCCGGGTCGCGATCGCGACCGAGAGCCGCGAGATCCTCGCCCAGCAGTCGATGCCCCTGCAGGCCGACCACGTCGCCGACGACGGGATGGAACGCGCCGCGCGGCTGCTCGCCGACCTGTGCGAGTCGGTCGGCGCGAGCGTCGAGGACATCGGCGCGATCGGCTTCGGCCTGCCCGCGCCGGTCGACTCGGTCAGCGGCGAGGCGGGCTCCGACGCCGTCCTGCCCGGCTGGCGCGGCGTCAACGTCGCCGAAGCGATGGCCGGCCACCTGCGCAGCCCCGTCGCCCTCGACAACACCGCCAACCTGGCCGCGCTCGGCGAGCTGCGCGAAGGCGCCCTGCGCGGCGTCCAGCACGGTTGCTACATCAAGTTCTCGTACGGCGTCGGCGCGGGCATCGTGCTCGGCGGCGAGGTCTTCCGTGGTTCCGCCGGTACTGCGGGCGAGATCGGCCACTTGACCATCGACGAGAACGGCCCCATCTGCCGTTGCGGCAACCGTGGCTGCCTGGACACCTTCGTCGGCTCTCGCGCGCTGCTCAGCTCGCTGCAGGCGTCCCACGGAGCACTGAGGCTCAGGGACGTCGTCACCCGGGCGCTGGCCGGTGACCTCGGTTGCCGACGAGTGATCGAGGACGCGGGCCGCCGGGTCGGAGTCGCCGTGGCCGGTCTGGTGAACCTCTTCAACCCCGAGGTGATCGTCGTCGGCGGCAAGATGGCCGAGGCCGGCGACCTGATCATGGTGCCCCTTCGGGAGGCCCTGGACCGGTGCGCGATCCCGAGTGCCGCGGCGACGGTTGAGTTACGGCCGGCTGAACTCGGTGACGAAGCGGATGTGCTCGGTGCCATTCAGTTGGCATCCATTCTGAGCCACGCACGGACGGCGGCACCTGTGAAGACAACCGTGTAACAACGATATGTCTATTTCTTGAATTCAAGCCTTGACGTCAACCGGGTTCTGGGTTTTGACTCTGCTCAGGCCTACTCGGGCCCTCACGTCAAGGAGTCGCTCTATGTCCGTCTCACCAACCCGTCTTGTCGGCCTCGGCATCGCCGTCTCGGCCCTTGCCCTCTCCCTCGTGGCTTGTGGGTCGGACGATTCCGACACCCCGGCCGGCGGTGACGCCAAGGGCGGCAAGGTCGCCCTGCTGCTCCCCGAGTCGAAGACGACCCGCTACGAGGCGCTCGACCGTCCGCTGTTCACCGAGGCGCTCAAGACCGCCTGTGCGAGCTGTGAGCTCATCTACAGCAACGCCGACCAGGACGCCGCGAAGCAGCAGACCCAGGCCGAGGCCGCGCTGACCCAGGGCGCCAAGGTGCTCGTCCTCGACCCGGTCGACGGCAAGGCCGCCGCCGCGGTCGTCGCCGCCGCCAAGGCGCAGAACGTACCCGTCATCGCCTACGACCGCTTCATCGAGGGCGCGAACTACTACGTCTCCTTCGAGAACGAGGCCGTCGGCAAGCTCCAGGCCCAGACCCTGGTCGACACCCTGAAGGCGGCCGGCAAGACCTCCGGCAACCTCGCCGTGATCAACGGCTCGCCGACCGACCCGAACGCGGCCGACTTCAAGAAGGGCGCGCACAGCGTGCTCGACAGCTCCGGCTTCAAGATCGCGGCCGAGTTCGACACCCCGGACTGGAGCCCGGACAAGGCCCAGGCGTGGATGGAAGGCCAGCTGAGCGCGATCAAGTCCGGCCTGGTCGGCGTGTACGCCGCCAACGACGGCACCGCCGGTGGCGCCATCGCAGCCCTCAAGGGTGGTGGCGTGAAGCCGCTCCCGCCGGTCACCGGTCAGGACTCCGAGCTCGCCGCGATCCAGCGGATCGTCGCCGGCGACCAGACGATGACCATCTACAAGGCCGTCAAGCCGCAGGCCGAGGCCGCCGCCAAGGCCGCCGTCGCGCTGGCCAACGGTGGCAAGGCCGAGTCGACCGGTGACTTCAAGAGCGTGCCGTCGACAATTCTGGACCCGATCGCCGTCACCAAGGCCAACATCAACGACACTGTGGTCAAGGACGGCATCTACAAGGTGACCGACATCTGCACCGCGTCTTTCGCGGCCGCCTGCGCAGCCGCCGGCCTCAAGTAACTCCCGGCCGCACGGATACCGGCCCGTCCCTGGGCCGGTATCAAGCACCGCCGAGGTCCGGGTGGACACCACAGGGTCCGCCCGGACCGAGGCCGGATAGCAAGCCCTCAGGAGGCTGATCGATGACTGTCACTCCCACCCCCGCGCCGGCCACGACCGGCACGGTGCTCGCGCTTCGAGGCGTCTCGAAGCGCTTCGGCGCTGTCCAGGCGCTGAAGAACATCGAACTGGACGTGCGCGCTGGTGAAGTGCTCGCGCTGGTCGGTGACAACGGCGCCGGCAAGTCGACGCTGGTCAAGACCATCGCCGGCGTCTACACCGCCGACGACGGCGTGATGATGTTCGACGGACGGGAGGTCCGGGTCGGCAGCCCGGCCGAGGCACAGCAGCTCGGCATCGCGACCGTGTTCCAGGACCTCGCCCTGTGCGACAACCTCGACGTCGTCGCGAACCTGTACCTGGGCCGCGAACTGCGCAAGGGCAAGGTGCTCGACGAGGTCGAGATGGAACGCTCCTCCTGGGAGCTGCTCCGGCAGCTGTCCGCCAAGATCCCCAGCGTCCGGATCCCGGTCGCCAGCCTGTCCGGCGGTCAGCGCCAGACGGTGGCGATCGCGCGCAGCCTGCTCGGCCAGCCGAAGGTCGTGATGCTGGACGAGCCGACCGCCGCCCTGGGCGTGGCCCAGACGGCCGAAGTGCTGAACCTGGTCGAGCGACTCCGCGAGCGTGGTCTCGCGGTGATCCTGATCAGCCACAACATGGCCGACGTGATGGCGGTCGCCGACCGGGTCGCGGTACTGCGGCTGGGCCGCAACAACGGGGTCTTCAACGTCAACGAGACGAAGTCCCAGGACATCATCGCCGCGATCACCGGTGCCACGGACAACGCAGTCTCCGAGCGCGCGGCGCGCCGGACCCAGCAGGAAGGTTCCGCATCATGACCACCCCGGTCGACGGATCGACGGCCCCCGTACAGGACGCCGTGCCGGAGGCGCATGACCCGGCCGCGCTGCCCGCCGACCTGCAGGACGAGCGCCTGATCGCCAGTCACGGTGTCAGCGGCGCGCTCTCCGCGTTCACCTCCCGGCTGCGCTCGGGCGACCTCGGCTCGGTCCCGGTGGTGGTCGGTCTGGTGATCATCTGGGCGGTCTTCCAGGTCGCCAACAACTCGTTCCTGACCAGCCGGAACCTGGTCAACCTGACCCAGCAGACGACCTCGATCGGCGTCATCGCCCTGGGCATCGTGCTGGTCCTGCTGCTCGGCGAGATCGACCTGTCGGTCGGCTCGGTCAGCGGCCTGGCGGCCGCGGTGATGGGCGTGACGTTCGTCAACAAGGGCTGGCCGCTGGTCATCTCGCTGCTCGCCGCCGCCGCGCTCGGCCTGCTGATCGGCTTGTTCTACGGCGCGCTCTACACCCGCTTCGGCGTCCCCAGCTTCGTCATCACGCTGGCCGGCCTGCTCGGCTTCCTCGGACTGCAACTGCTGGTCCTGGGCAAGGAAGGCACCCTGAACATCCCGTTCGACTCGGGCATCGTCAAGTTCGCCACCGCGAGCTTCCTGCCGCCCGCCCTGGCCTACGGGCTGATCGTCGTGGTGGTCGCGGCGTACGTGCTCAGCCGGCTGCGCAACCGAGGCGCCCGCGCCAAGGCCGGCCTGTCCGCCGCACCCACCACGATCATCGCGATCAAGGCCGCCGCACTCGCCGTGGTCCTGCTCATCCCGGTCGTCGTGCTGAACGGCGACCGCGGCGTCTCGTCGATGTTCCTGCTGCTCGTCGTGCTGGTGGTGGCGACCGAGTTCATGATCACCAAGACCCGCTGGGGCCGCTCGGTGATGGCGGTCGGCGGCAACGTCGAGGCGGCTCGCCGCGCCGGTATCAACGTCCGGATGATCTATCTGTCGATCTTCGCGGCCTGCGCCACCTTCGCCGCCGTCGGTGGCATCCTGGCCGCGGCCCGGCTGGTGGCAGTGGGTCAGAGCAGCGGTGGTACCGACACCAACCTGAACGCGATCGCCGCCGCCGTCATCGGTGGTACCAGCCTCTTCGGCGGTCGTGGTTCGGCGTACTCCGCACTGCTCGGCGCGCTGGTGATCATGTCGATCGCCAACGGCCTGGCGCTGCTCAGCCTCGACTCCAGCATTCGCTACATGGTGACTGCCGGCGTCCTGCTGATCGCCGTCACGATCGACTCCCTCAGCCGCCGCAGCCGTCAGGCGCACGGCCGCGCATGAGTGCCCTGGACCGGGAGTTGTTCGAGTGCTTGCGGTGTCCAGGGCACTAGAGCCCGGTGGGCTGCTACCTGACCCCTGCCTCGGTAGCAGCCCGCCGTTCCAACGAACGGATCGCCACTCCCCGCCCGGGGTGGCGATCCGTTTCTTTTCGGCCGACGCGCTTAGCGCGAGTTGACCGCGCGGGTGGCGACCAGGGCGCCTCGGCGTACTGCGCGTTCCAGGTCCCAGCGGCGGGTGGCGAAGTCGGCTGACGGCAGGGAGATGGCGACCGAGGCCAGTACTGCGCCCGCGCTCGACCTGACCGGGGCTGCCAGGCAGGACAGGCCGTCCTGGAACTCGCCGATCTCCAGCGCGACGCCGGAGCGACGGACCTGCTCCAGATGGGTTTCCAGCTGGCGGCGGTCCGTCATCGTGTTGGTGGTGCACTGCCGCAGGCCGACCCGGTCGAGGTAGGCGTTGCGGTCCTCGCCCGTCATCGCCGCGAGCATCACCTTGCCGAAGGCGGTCGCGTGGGTCGCCTCGTGGAAGCCGATGTCGAGCAACTGCACGCGCGGCCGGCGTTCCGAGTCGACGACGTGCGCGATCACCACATCCACCTCGCGGTAGACCGCGTAGTACGCCGCTGCGTCAGCCTCCAGATGCAACCGCCGGACGGCAGCCGCGATCAACGGCGGCACCTCCAGCTGCCGCTCCAGCCCTTGCTCGAGCAGCCGGACCCGGTAGCCCAGCCCGTACCGGTGGTCCTGCGCGAGGTGCACCAGATACCCGGACTCGGTCAGGGTCGCCAGCAGGTGGTACGCCGACGGCAGCGCCAACTCCAGATGAGCCGCGATCTCCTTCGCCGTGACCCCGTCCTTGCTGGCCGCCACGAACTCCATCGCCCGCAATGCCCGCGACACCGACTGCACAGTCCCCGAGACAGGCTGCACAGCCGACACAGGCTGCACGAAGGCAGCTGGGTCGAGGTTGGGCGCCGAGGTGCTCACAGTCACAGCCTGCCCCGAAACCAACCCCACTGCACGCCTTCGGCGACGCAGACTCGTCTCAACTTGAGACGGTGGTGAGTGCGCCGGCGCCTCTGCTCGCGGAGCGTCTGGCTGCCGGGTCACCCGGTGATCACCTGATCCACGTCGGCCGGGCGAGGCAGGTTGTAGCGGACGCTCAGCAGACCGCGACACAGCCCCGAGTTGCCTTCGATGCTGATCCGGGTGGTTTTGGCCATCCTCAGTTGGAGTGGGAGGTCCAGCCGGCTGATCGGGGTGCCGTCGTCCTGGAGTAGCAGCGGGGCGTCGGGGCCGGCCGGCAGGTTCAGCTCGTTGCGGCGGCGGGTCAGGCGGTCGAGGTCCTGGCCGGCGCAGGCATCTGCGAGAGTCGCACCAGCTAGATCCGCAACGGACCAACCCGTCTTGACCAGGTGCGATGCGACCTGTTCCTGGCAGGCGCGGTGCGCCTTGCGCTGGAAGGTGACGCGCAGTTCCTCCAGCTCGTCGTCCGCCAGCCCCGGGAAGGACCCGGCGAAACCGCGTCCACCTGCGACGCCCGCGTTGATCTCGTCCGAGGCGAAGTGCTCCAGCAGGCGGACCACCACCGCCCGCTCCCCCGCCTGGGCCGCCGCCGCGTCGTACGCGTCGGCGACCATCAGATAGGCGAAGTTCGGGGCGCAGAAATACGTCGGCAACCGCAGCTCGACGGTCAGGACGTCCACGCTGGTTTCCACGCCCACGACGAAGCCGAGCTCCGTGATCGGCGAATCCAGCTCGGGGTCCCGTACCGTCCCGAGCGCGGCCCAGATCGAGTCGTCGATGCCATCCGGGCGCGGGTTGAACTCACCGCCCGGTCCCGCGGCGAGCGCCGCCGCGGAGGTACCGGCACTCATCACGCCACCGGGACCGGCTCGGAACCGACCGCGCCGTCGGCCGACTCGGGGAGCCGCAGGTGCGCCGGTACTTCGATGTCGTACAGCTTGGCCGCGTTGAGTCCGAGGATCTTCTTCTTCACCTCGACGGTGAGCTCGGGGTACTCGGTGAGCTCGGCCGGATACGAGAAGTCCACGAAGCGCTCGATCAGCCAGGCCGGCGTCCAGATCGCGTAGTCGCTGGCGAAGGTGATCCGGTCCGGGCCGATCCAGTAGAGCAGCTCGCCGATGATCTGCGCGAAGTACTTGGGCCGGCTGTGGATGAACGGCATCGCGACCGCCAGGCCGCCGTACACGTTGGGCTCCTGGGTCGCGATCCAGCAGAAGTCCTCCAGCCGGGGCAGGCCGACGTGTTCGACGATGAAGTTGAGCCCCGGGAAGGCGGAGGCGACGTCGTCCACGTCGGCCACGTCGAAGGCGTCCCGGTTCAGCGGGTAGATCGTCGGGCCCTTGTGGATGTGGATGTTGCGGATCCCCAGCTCCTCGCACTTCTCCAGGTACCGGTACGACCACGGGTCGGTCAGCTTCCAGCCCTTCGAGTTGCCCTTCCACTCGGCCGTGTAGAGCTTCACGCCCTGCAGGTTCCAGCGCTCGGACAGCTCGGCCAGCTTATCCAGGCCCGCCTCGCCGTCGCGCGGGTCCCAGGCGCCGTTCACGATGAACTTGTCCGGGTGCTTCTCCGCGATCTGGCCGTCCTGCTCGGTGGTGTTGAAGCCGTTCACGTAGAAGTCGGTCAGGTACGTCGGCTGGAAGATCGCCTTGTCCACATAGCCATCGGTGAAAAGGTCCTTGATGATGCGTTCCTCGGACTGCTTGTGGAACTCGTCCAGCGTCCACACCTTGTCGGCCGGCGACAGGTTGCGGTGGTAGTCGTAGAAGCAGTTGATGAAACCCTCGCCGTACCGGTTGGCCTGGTTGGCCGGGGTCGCGTCCCACGCGTGTACGTGGCTGTCGACGATGAAGTAGTCGTTGCCGTCCTTGCTGTACATGAGTGCGGCCCTTCAGCTCGTGAGGATGGCGCGGCCACCAGGCACCCGGCCGCCGTCGAGGTCGTCGAGCGCGGTCAGCGCCTCGTCGAGGGAGTACTGCTTGGTCGCCAGGGTGACCCGGCCCTGCGCGGCCAGCGTCATCAGGTCGGCGAGGTCGTTGTACGAGCCGACCAGGTTGCCGATCACGTTGATCTCGCGGGAGATGATGTCGATCGTCGGTACGTCGACCTTGCCGCCGTACCCGATCACGAAGTACGAGCCCGAGTTGCGCGTCATCGCGATCCCGTCGGCCTCGGTGCCGTGCTCGCCGACGAAGTCGAGCACCACCTGGGCGCCCTCGCCGCCGGTCTGGTCGAGCACCGCGGCCACCTGGTCGCCGTCGCTCAGGATGGTGTCGTGGGCGCCGAGCTTCGAGGCCTTCTCCAGTACTTCGGCCGCGCGATCGACCACGGTGATCCGCGCGGGCGTCAGGGCGAGCAGGCACTGCAACCCGATGTGCCCCAGTCCCCCGGCGCCGATCATCACGACGCGATCGCCCGGATGCAGCAGCGGTACCGCCTTGCGCACCGCGTGGTACGCCGTCAGCCCCGCGTCAGCCAGGGCCGCGACGTCAGCCGGGGCGAGACCGTCGTCGAGCCTCACCACCGAGCGGATCGAAGTACGGAGGTACTCCGCCATGCCACCGTCCCGGTTGATTCCGGGGAACTCGGAGTTCGTGCAATGCACGTCGTCACCGGCCCGGCAGGCGCGGCACAGTCCACACGTCACCAGCGGGTGGAGGATCACCTTGTCGCCCGCGCTCACCCCGGTCACCGCCTGGCCGACCTCGACGATCGTGCCGGCGTTCTCGTGGCCGATCACGTACGGCAGCTCGACGCCGGACTTCTCCTCCCACTGCCCCTCGATGATGTGCAGATCGGTCCGGCAGACCCCGGCGGCGTCCACCTTCACGATCACGTCGAGCGGTCCCTGCAGACTCGGGTCGGGGATCTCGTCGAGGGTCGGAGGCTTCCCGTACTCATGAACTCTGACAGCTTTCACCGTGGCCACTCCCTTTCAGTTGGGGGGAAAGTCCTTGGTCGTCGGGGATCGGTGGTCCGATGCTGTCGATCCGCCGCGAGCAGCGATAGAGGCGTTATCGCCTTCCGATAACGCAGAATGTGCGGCATGACGACACGCAAGACGCCGATCCGGGCCCAGGCCACCTCGGAGGACCAGTCGGTCACCACGCTGGAGCTGTTCTTCGACCTGGTCTTCGTGTTCGCGCTGACCCAGATCACCGCCTTGATGGCGCACGAGCTGAGCTGGTCCGGGGTGATCCGCGGGGTGCTGCTGATCGGGCTGCTCTGGTGGAGCTGGATCGGGTTCTCCTGGGTTTGCAACCTGGTCAAGGCCGACGAAGGCTCGGTCCGCGGCGTGATGCTGGCCGCGATGGGGGCGATGTTCGTGATCGCGCTGGCCATCCCGGAGGCGTTCCACGACCTGCCCGGCGGGCTGCCCGGGCCGGTGGTGATCGCGATCGCGTACTTCGTCTTCCGCGCCATGCACCTGTGGCTGTTCTGGCTGATCGCCGACGGCGACAAGGTCCTGCGCCGGACGCTCGCCCGGTTCGCCCCGTCGATGGTGGCCGGTACTGCGCTGCTGCTGGTCGCTTCGCAGTTCCACGGCACCACCCAGACGCTGATCTGGGGCGCCGCGCTGGCCGCGGACTACGGCGGCACCTACCTGGTCGACGCGCGCGGCTGGCGGTTGCGCTCGGCCGCCCACTTCGCCGAGCGGCACGGGCTGATCGTCATCATCGCGCTGGGCGAGTCGATCGTCGCGATCGGCGTCGGCGTGACCGACCTGCCGATCTCCTGGCCGATCCTGGTCGCCTCGGTGCTCGGTCTGGCCGTCGCGGCGGTGCTGTGGTGGATCTACTTCGACGCGACCGTCCACTATGGCGAGCAGGCGCTGGCCTCCGAACCGGCCGAGACCCGGCCGAAGCTCGCCCGCGACGCCTACACCTTCCTGCACTTCCCGATGGTGGCCGGCATCGTCCTGCTCGCACTGGGCCTCAAGAAGGTCCTCGAGTACGTCGGCGACACCAAGCACCACCACCTCGAGGACCCGCTGAAGGGCATCGGCCTGTACGCCCTGTTCTTCGGCATCGTGCTCTACCTACTGGGCCACGTCGGCTTCAAATGGCGTACCACCCACCGCCTCGGCATCAGCCGGCTGATCACCGCCGCGCTCTGCGTGATCGCCGTGCCGCTGCTCGGGCACGCGCCCGCGCTGGCGCAGCTCGCAGTACTGGCTGCCCTGCTGACCGGACTGGTCGCCTTCGAATCAGTCCGGTTCTCCAAGGAACGCGAGGCGCTCAGGCACAGCGATCACGCTTGAGGTTCAGGCCGTGGCGGCCGTGAGGTCGAGCTTGGGTTCGGCGAAGTGGCAGGCGGCCGCGTGGCCGGGAGCGGAGCTGGTCTTCGGGATGAGCATGGGCTCGTGGCTGGCGCAGATGTCCTCGGCCTTCCAGCAGCGGGTGCGGAACCGGCAGCCGCTGGGTGGGTCGATCGGCGACGGGACATCCCCGACCAGGCGGATGCGCTCCTTCGGCGGGATACCGCGGATAGTGCCCAGGTCGGGCGCGGCCGAGAGCAACGCCTGCGTGTAGGGGTGCTGCGGGGCGGTGTAGATCTGCTCCCGCGGGCCCTGCTCGACGATCTTGCCCAGGTACATCACCGCGACCTCGTCACAGAAGTGCCGGACCACGCCGAGGTCGTGCGCGATGAAGACGAAGGCGATGCCCAGGTCGCGGCGCAGATCCTCCAGCAGGTTCATCACCTGGGCCTGGATGGACACGTCCAGCGCGGACACCGGCTCGTCGGCGATGATCACCTCGGGCTCGACCGCGAGCGCCCGGGCGATCCCGATCCGCTGGCGCTGACCGCCGGAGAACTCGTTCGGGTAGCGGTTGTGGTGCTCGGGGTTCAGCCCGACGCGCTCCAGCAACTCCTGGACCCGGGCCAGCTCCCTGCCCTTGCGGACCAGATTGTGCACCCGCAACGGGGTGGTGAGGATGTTGCTGACCGTCTGGCGCGGGTTCAGCGAGCTGTACGGATCCTGGAAGACGATCTGCAACTGCCGCCGGAACGGGCGCAGCTCCTTCTCCTTCAGCTGGGCGATATCGGTGCCCTTGAACAGGATCTGGCCCGCCGTCGGGTTCAGCAGCCGGGTGATCGCCCGGCCCGTCGTCGACTTGCCACAACCGGACTCACCGACCAGACCGAGGGTCCCGCCCGCCTTCAGGTCGAAACTGACGCCGTCGACGGCCTGGACGAGCTTCCGCGTCCGGACGAAACCGGCGGCTTCCTTGATCGGGAAGTGCATCTTGAGGTCGCGGACCTGCAGCAACTCAGTCATCTCTCTCCTCAGCCCAGTCTCGGCGCGACCTCGGCCTCGTAGATCGAGGCCTTGTCGTGCAGGTGGCAACGGGACGTGTGCGCTCCGGCACCGTCGACCGGAAGCAGGTCGGGCAGGTCGGTGGTACAGCGTTCGCCCTTCACTCGTTCCTGGTAAGGGCACCGCGGGTTGAACGAACAGCCGTCCGGCAACGCCAGCAGCGACGGCGGCAGACCCTTGATCGGGCGCAGCCGCTCGTTGGCCGCCGACACCGTCGGGATCGACTCCAGCAGACCCCACGTGTACGGCATCCGCGGCCGGGCCAGTACGTCCTCGGCGGTGCCGTACTCGACGCAGCGGCCGGCGTACATCACCAAGACGTCGTCGGCCATCTCGGCCACCACACCCAGGTCATGGGTGATCAGCACGATCGCCGACCCGAACTCCTTCTGCAGGGTGTTCAGCAGATCCAGGATCTGCGCCTGCACGGTGACATCGAGCGCGGTGGTCGGCTCGTCGGCGATCACCAGCTTCGGGTCGTTGACCAGACCCATCGCGATCATCGCGCGCTGCCGCATCCCGCCGGAGAACTCGTGCGGGTACTGCTTGTACCGGCGGAGCGGGTTCGGGATGCCGACCAGGTCGAGCATCTCCAGGGCGCGCTTCTTCGCCACGTCCTTGGACACCTTGTGGTGCACCCGGTACGCCTCGGAGATCTGCGCGCCGACCGTGTAGAGCGGGTGCAGCGACGACTGCGGGTCCTGGAAGACCATCGCCATGGCGTCACCGCGGACCTTCATCAGCTCGGCCTCCGGAAGTCCGACGAGCTCGTCGCCGCCCAGCCGGATCGACCCGGTGATCCTGGTCCGCTTCGGGTCGTGCAGTCCCATCACGGCCATACTCGACACCGACTTGCCCGACCCGGACTCGCCCACGATCGCGAGCGTCCGGCGCAGCGGTACGGCGTAACTGAGCCCGTTCACCGCGCTGACCACACCGTCGGAGGTGGGGAACTGCACGGACAGGTCCTCGACCACCAGGTATGGCGTCTCGCCGCTGGGGGTCAGCGCCGTCGAGCGCCGTTCGCGGGTCGCGATCGACGGACTGCGGGGTGCGTCCTGGGTGGTCACGCGATCCTCACTCTCGGGTCGATCACGCTGTACGCCACGTCGACCAGGAAGTTCATCGTGACCAGGATGGCGGAGGCGACCAGTACCGTGCCCATGATGACGGGCAGGTCGTAGGTGGACAGGCTCTGCAGCACCAGGTTGCCCAGCCCCGGCAGGTCGAAGATCCGCTCGGTGAAGATGGCGCCGGTCATGCTGGTCGCGATGTCCAGCCCGAAGATCGTGACGACCGGGATCAGGCCCGATCGCAACGCATGCTTGTACGTGACCACGCGATCCGAGAGCCCCTTGGCGCGCGCGGTGCGGATGTAGTCCTCGCTGAGCGACTCCACCATCGAGCCCCGCGAGTACCGGGCGTACTGCGTACAGCCGTAGACCCCGAGCACGAGCCACGGAGTCAGCAGCCCGGTGAACCACTGCAACGGGTTCTCCGTGAACGGCGTGTAGCCGCCTCTGGGCAGGATCTGGTACTGGATCGTCAGGTAGAGCGAGATCATCAGCGCGACGATGTAGTACGGGATCGAGCTGAGGATCAGCGTGCTGCTCATCAGCACCCGGTCCCCCGTCGTCCCGCGGCGCTTCGCCGCCATCGACCCGATCGCGACGCCCAGGGCCAGCACGATGACGGCGTACCCGAGCACCAGCGAGAGGGTGACCGGGAGCCGGGTCTTCAGCATCTCGGTGACCGGCTGGTTGTTCTTGAAGGAGAAACCCAGGCAGGGCACGTTGCACCGCTGCTCGAGGCCGGAGGTGGTGAAGGTCCGGCCGACGAAGATGCCGCCGGTGTACTCGGCGAACTGCTGCACCACGGGCCGATCGAGGTGCAGGTTCTCCTTGATGTCGTTGTAGCGCTGCGGTGTGCAGTTGCGGTCACCACAGATCGCCGCGGCCGGATCGGTCGGGGCGATGAAGAACAGCGCGAAGGTCGCGATCAAGGTGACCAGCACGACGCTGAGCGCGCTCACCAGCCGGCGCGCCAGGAAGTACAACACGAGATTTCTCCTCACCGATGGCGGTGGCGCCCGGAACTGTGGGTCCGGGTCACCACCGCCTACTTCGGATCAGTGACTGCTTTGGGCAGTACCGATCAGGGCTGCTTCAGGTACAACGAGGTGAACTCGGGGATGCCCTGGGTCATGTCGTTGATGGCGTGCCCGATGTTCTTGCCGACCGGGACCGCGCTGGCCGCGTAGTACAGCGGGATCGACGGCAGGAAGTCCTGCATGATCTTCTTGTCGAGCGGGCCCCACGCCTTCAGCTGCTGCTCTGGCGGGAGCGCGGAGACCTTGTCGATCTCGGCGTCCAGTCCCTTGTCCTCCAGCTGCCCCTGGCTGTTGCCGGAGGCGATCGCGTCGGACTTGTAGAGCACCGGGAGCCAGCTGGTCCCCGACGGCCAGTCGGCGCACCAGTTGTTCGGGCTCTTGCCGATGTTGACCGGCCCGCTCTGCTTACCGATCAGGCCGCGGTACTTGGCCTTCACGACACCGATCGTACGGACCTTGAAGCCCGCCTTCTCGAACGCCTGCGCGCGCAACTGGCTGACCTGGGTCTGCACCGTGTCGTCGGTGGGGTAGTACCAGCTGAGCTGGAAGTTCTCCTGGCCGAGCTCCTTCAGCTTGTCCTTGACCTCCGCGGCGATGGCCGGGTCCGACGCGCCCTTGCCGGTTCCGGTCAGGCCGGGCAGCTCGTACTTCTGGTAGCCCGGCGTCGCCGGCGGGATGTAGGTCGAGGCCGGGATGGCGGTCTGCGGGGTCAGCCCGGCGACCTTGC
The DNA here is from genome assembly GCF_010548305.1 of Streptomyces sp. SID13031. Lineage (GTDB taxonomy): Bacteria > Actinomycetota > Actinomycetes > Propionibacteriales > Kribbellaceae > Kribbella. The sequence goes on along the minus strand of NZ_JAAGLV010000008.1, from coordinate 317,953 downwards.
GGTACTCGTCGAACGGGTAGGCCTTCGCGATCAGCCGGCGCACCTCGAGCGGGATCTTCCGGCTGTCCATCGGGAAGGTGTACACACACGGCGCCTGGCCCTTGATGATCTGGCTCGGGTCCTTGACCTCGGCCAGCAGGCTGGCGTCCAGGTTGGTGTAGTTCAGCGCGCTCGCGTCCGGGCCGTTGCTGGCCAGCACCTGACGCTGCGACTTGATCAGGTCCTGGGAGAACTTGAAGTCCCAGGAGTCGACGTACTGGTGCCGCACCGGGTCGGTGGCCGGGTCCCAGTTCGGGTTCTTGACCAGCGTCAGCTCCGCACCCGGGGTCAGCGAGTCGATCTTGTACGGACCGGTGGCCTTCGCGTGCAGCTCGTAGGTCGACTGGGTGTCGGCCTGCTCCGGGATCGGCGTGAACATCGGGAACGACGCGTAGAACGGCAGGTCGTCGAACTTCTTCCGCAGGTGGATGATCAGCGTCTTCTCGTCCGGCGTCTCGACCCCGGCGTACGGCGCGCCCTTCTTCTCGAACGGGCCCTTGTAGGTGTCGCCGTCCTTGAAGAAGTCCAGCTGGTAGGCCGGTCCGGCATCGAACAGCTCGTGCGCGAAGGACCGCTTGATCGAGTAGGCGTAGTCGGCGGCCTTGACGATCGTGCCGTCGTCGTACTTGATGCCCTGCTTCAGCTTGAAGGTCCAGGTCAGACCGTCGGCCGACTTGGTCCCCAGGTCGGCGGCGAGGTCCGGGACCAGGATCGGCTTACCGGTGGCCGGGTCCAGCTTGTACTGCGTCAGCGCGCGCATGTACAGCTTGGCGATCTGCATCCCGTCGACGTAGTAGATGTTCGACGGATCCATGGTGTCCACGCTCACGTCGGACAGAACCGTGATGGTTCCACCCTTCTTCGCGCCCTCGACCTCGGGAGCCGGTCCCTTCGCGGTCGGGTCCAGCGCCTTCGCCTGGGCGGTCCCCGCGCCGTCGGTGTTGCCCTTGACGCCACCGTTCGACGACGGGCTGCCACAGGCCGCGACGGCCAGCATGACCGTCGCCGCCACCGCGGTGATCCGTTTCCACTGCATGGTCGTGTTTCTCCTTTTCTGCCGCTGGGGCAACACCGGGCTACCGGCGAGTCTTGGGGTCGAAGGCGTCGCGGACCGCGTCACCGAGCAGGGCCAGGGCCAGCACCAGTGCGGTGATCCCGAGGACCGGCAGCCACAGGTAGAGCGGGTCCGCCTTGAACCAGTTGGTCGCGCTGGCGATCGTCTGCCCCCACGACGGGACCGGCTCGATCAGCCCGACGCCGAGGAAGGACAGCCCGGCCTCCGCCGTGACGTAGGCGGGCAGCGCGAGCGTGGCCGTGATCACGATCGGGGCGACCAGGTTCGGCAGCAGCTCCTTGAACAGGATCTGCCGGGTCGGTACGCCGATCGCCTTGGCCGCCAGCACGAACTCGCGCTCGCGCAGCGACAGCACCTCGCCGCGGATGACCCGGGCCAATGGGGCCCAGCCGAAGAACGAGAGCACGAAGATCAGCACGATGAACCGGGTCGAGGCCTGCTCGTCGGGGCTGAGGTTGAACGACCCGCCGCGCAGCGACTCCACGATCGGCACCATCGCGATCGCGAACAGCAGGTACGGCAGGCTCAGCACGAAGTCGACCAGCCAGGAGATGATCCGGTCGACCCAGCCGCCGAGGAAGCCGGCCAGCAGGCCCATCACGATGCCGACCACGGTGCCGAACGCGGTGGCGACGAACGCGACGATCAGCGACGGGCGGGCGCCGTACACCCAGCGGGCGAAGTTGTCCCGGCCGGTCTTCGGCTCGACCCCGAACCAGTGCTGGGCGTTCGCGAACAGCGTCGGGTAGCCGTACTCGTCGACCAGGTCGGCGTTGAAGCTGCTGATGTCGGCACCCTCGAGCTTGGTCAGCACCGGGGCGAAGATCGCGATCAGGATGAAGAACAGCACGACCGCGGCGCAGACCACCGCGACCTTGTCCTGGCGGAGCCGGTCCAGCGCGATCCGGGTCGGCGACTTGCCGTGCGCGACCGAGGCCGCACGAACCGGCTCGGCCGACGTCGGGTGGTCCTCGACGCCGGCCGTCGAGTCGGGCAACCCAATACTCATGCACACTCCGTCAGCTGATCAGCACAGTTCCTTGCTCCGGAGGGCCAACAGGGTCAAATTCCCTTGACAATGGCCGGATCTCGCAGAGCCGCGCGCTAGCCTGCCTGACAGCTCAGACGACTGACCAGCCGTGTCCGATAGCAGTACGCAAATCGTTACCGGAGTTTGTGACGCGCCGGAACATTCACCGCAAATGGTCACGTTGCGCAGTCACTGTCTCGCAAACCGCGCTGGCAGCAGCCCGACATTGACGATTCTGTGCCAAATCTTTACGCAGCGTGGTCAGGTCAGGACCTGTTGGCACTGCTGTGACATCGGTCACCGGCTGACGGCTCGGTGACCGATGTCCACCGCTTTCGGCGTCAGCTCTCGCGAACGTGGACGGTGACGAACGGGGGCTTGACCACCTCGAACGCTTCCTGCCGGCCACGGATGTCCACCGCGACCTGGTCGCCTTCCTTGACCGCGGCGTCGAGCAGCGCCAGGGCGATGCCCTTCTTCAGCGTCGGGGAGAACGTTCCGGACGTCACCTCGCCCAGCGCCGTACCGGCCGGGTCGACGACGGCCATGTGCGGCCGCGGGATGCCACGGCCGACGGCGCGCAGGCCGCGCAGGATCCGGGCCGGGCCGGCCGCCTTCTCCGCACGCAACGCCTCGTCACCCCAGAAGTGCTCTTTCTTCCAGCCCACGGCCCAGCCGGAGCGCGCCTGGACCGGCGTGATCTCCGGCGAGATGTCCTGACCGTGCAACGGGTAGCCCATCTCGGTCCGGAGCGTGTCCCGGGCACCGAGGCCCGCCGGGACGATGTTGTACTGCTCGCCCGCCTTCAGCAGCGCATCGAAGACGGCCACGGCTCCTTCATTGGGTACTACGAGTTCGTAGCCACGCTCGCCCGTGTAGCCGGTGCGGCAGACGACCACCGGCGTACCGCCGAAGTCAGCGACGGCGAAGGACATGTAGTCGTGGCCGGTCGGCAGGCCGATCGCCGCGACCACGGCGTCGCTGTCGGTGCCCTGGACGGCGAGGATCGCGTAGTCGTCGTGGGTGTTGGTCACCACCACGCCCTCCGGCGCCCGCTCGGCGAGCCGGCGGACGACCTCGGCGGTGTTGGCCGCGTTCGGGATCAGGAACACGTCGTCATCGGCGTGCAGGTAGGCGATCAGGTCGTCGACCACGCCGCCGTCCTCGGCGCAGCACAGCGTGTACTGCGCCTGGCCGGGCGTGATCTTGCCCAGGTCGTTGGTGAGGCAGGAGTTCACGTACGCCGCGGCGCCCGGGCCTTTGACGGTCGCCTTGCCGAGGTGGCTCACGTCGAAGACACCGACGGAGGTACGGACCGCGGTGTGCTCGGCGACGACCCCGCTGTACTCCAGCGGCATCTCCCAGCCGCCGAATTCGGCGAACTTGGCGCCGAGGGCGACGTGCCGCTCGTGCAACGGTGACTTCTTCAACGCGGGAGACTCGGTCATGCAGCGGAACTTACCGGAAGCGGCCGCACCGCGATGCGGCCGACATCACGGCCCGGGAGTCGGATTCCGTGTCACTGCTCCGGCTGTCTGACGCGTAGCATGCGGAGGCAGCATTCACGTACCGTCACGACCGGCACCTGCCACCCGGTCAAGGAGGACTGAGGATTTCGTGAGCACCATCACCCTGAGCAAGTCCGATCCGGCCGGCGTCAAGACCGACGTCCTGGTGATCGGCGTGGTCAAGCTCGACGGCGGCGTCACCCTGCCCGCCGGCACCGAGTCGCTGAACGCCGCCTACGGCGGGAAGCTGGTGGAGGTGCTGGCCGGCCTCGGCGCCACCGGCAAGGCCGGTGAGGTGACCAAGGTCCCCGGACCGAAGCCCGGCAGGTCCGCCGTGCTGATCGCCGTCGGCCTCGGCGCCGCCAAGGACGGCGCGCTGAAGACCGAGGACCTGCGCGTCGCCGCGGGTATCGGCGTCCGCGCGGCCAAGACCGGCCAGTCGATCGCGTTCGCGCTGCCGACCCCCGACGCCGAGTGCGTCCGCGCGGTCGCCGAGGGCGCCCTGCTCGGCCGCTACACCTTCAACGCCTACAAGTCCGAGGCGAGCACTGACGCGCCGGGCAACGTGGTCGTCCTGACCGACCTGGCCCGCAACCGGGACGCCAAGGCGGCCCTCGAGCGGGCCGAGGTGACCGCGGACGCGGTCCAGCAGACCCGCGACTGGGTGAACACTCCCCCGTCCGACCTGCACCCGGCCGAGTTCGCCGCGCACGCGGTCAAGCTGGGCAAGGAGTACGGCGTCAAGGTCGAGGTACTGGACGAGAAGGCGCTGGCCAAGGGTGGCTACGGCGGCATCCTCGGCGTCGGCCAGGGTTCCACCAACCCGCCGCGGCTGGTCAAGCTGACCTACACGCCGAAGAAGCCGGTCACCCACCTGGCCTTCGTCGGCAAGGGCATCACCTTCGACTCGGGCGGCCTGTCGCTGAAGACCGCCAGCGGCATGATCAGCATGAAGTCCGATATGGCCGGCGCCGCCGCGGTGATCGCCGCCACCGTCGCGATCGCACGACTCGGCCTGCCGGTCCAGATCACCACCTACGCCGCGATGGCGGAGAACATGCCGTCCGGCTCGGCGGCCCGCCCGTCCGACGTACTGACCATGTACGGCGGCAAGACGGTCGAGGTGCTCAACACCGACGCCGAGGGCCGGCTCGTCCTGGGTGACGCCCTGGTCCGGGCCTCGGAGGACGAGCCCGACCTGATCGTCGACGTGGCCACCCTGACCGGTGCCTGTGTCGTTGCCCTCGGCACCAAGGTGGCCGGTGCGTTCGCCAACACCGACACCGCCCGCGACCGGGTGGTCGACGCCGCCGTCGCGGCCGGCGAGGCGATGTGGCCGCTGCCGATCCCGAGCGAGATGCTCGACAAGCTGCGCTCGCACTCGAAGATCGCCGACCTGGCCAACATCACCGGCGAGGCCTGGGGCGGCGCCCTCGCGGCGGCCGCGTTCCTCGGCGATTTCGTTGCTGAGGGCATCGACTGGGTGCACCTCGACGTCGCCGGGCCGGCCTTCAACGACGGCGGCCCGTCCGGCTACACGACCAGCGGCGGCACCGGCTACTCGGTCCGCACCCTGGTCGAGCTCGCCGCCGCTGCCAGCTAGCTAGTAGCGGGTCTCCAGCATTGTGCAGCCCTCGTCGGTCCGGTACGGCCCATGTGGCATACCGGGCCGGCGAGCTGCGTAGTCGCCCTTGGTGAAGGTCTTGCCGAGGGTGAGATCGGTCAGCGAGCCTTCGAGCAGGTAGACCTCCTCGAAGTACTCGTGCCTGATCACCTCGTCGCCCGAGGTGGTGCCCGGCGCCCAGCGGGCGATCCGGGTGAGCGTGCCTGTGTTTGCGTCTGTGCTCAGCACTCGTTGGGTGATGCCTGGGGCGTCTTCGGTCCAGGGGAGGTCGGCTGCCGCGAAGAACTCGTGCTGTTCCTTCATTCCCAGGCCTCCGCGAGTTGCTCGACGGCGTAGCCGATCCGGCTGGTCAGCCCGCGCGGATCGGTCAGCTCCACCCGCCACGCGTCGGCGAACTGGTCGACGCCGGCGATCATCGGAATCGTCCCACTGAGCAGCACCGTGCCAGGTACGAGCCGGTCGCCCAGTTCCTTCACCCAGTACGACGGTGGCAGCAGCTGCGCGAGCGTGCCGTCCTGGATGAGTTGCTCGGTCTCCCCGTGCCGCACCCAGGCCTTGAGGGTGAACTCGTCGAGCTCGCCCTCGATCGCGGCCAACGGCCAGGCCACATCGCCGAGTACGTCGGGCGCGGACTGCTTGCTCCACGCGACGCCGTGCACCTCGAGCGCCCGGTCGGTGTGATCGCAGGCGACCGTCAGCAACAGGTCGTCCGGCCCGTCCCCCACGATCAGCGCCCACTCCGCCTCGCCCGAGGTCTTGCCGTGCGCGACCTGGACGTTCTCCGGCCGGCTCACCAGGCTGGCCGACAACGGATACAGCGTCGGGATCCGCGTCGGCGCCGGCACGCCCAGCTCGGCGAGCTCGTCGACGTGGTGCTGCACCTGCCGGGTGTCCCGGCCGGCGTACCCGGCATTGAGCGCATAGCGGACGTCGATCTGCCGCTCACTGCCGTCCGGCAGCGTGAATCGCAGGGTCTCGGGCACTTGAACCTCCACTGAATCTGAATCAGGGCTTGCGTGAACACGTTGTATACAGCAAGTATGGAGCAACGACGCGAGGAGGTCCACCCCGATGTCCACCCCCACCGCCCCAGCTCCAGCCCCAGCCGGCGACCGCCGGAGTCTCTACAAGGCGTTCGCGGCGAGCCTGTCCGGCACTTCTCTGGAGTGGTACGACTTCGCCGTCTACAGCTCCGCCGCGGCACTCGTCTTCGGCGACCTGTTCTTCCCGGGCAGCGATCCGCTGACCGGCACGCTGCAGGCCTTCGGCACCTACGCCGTCGGCTACATCGCCCGCCCGCTCGGCGGCATCGTCTTCGGCCGGCTCGGTGACGTGATCGGCCGCAAGAAGGTGCTGGTCGCGACCTTGCTGATCATCGGTGTCGCCACCTTCTTCATCGGGCTGCTGCCGACCCATGCGCAGGCCGGGGCTCTTGCACCGACCCTGCTGGTGTTCCTGCGGTTCGTCCAGGGCGTCGGCGTGGGTGGCGAGTGGGGTGGGGCCGTCCTGCTGAGCAGTGAGTTCAGCCAGGCCGGGCAGCGCGGCTTCTGGGCCTCGGCTGCTCAGGTGGGCCCGCCCCTCGGCACCCTGATGGCCAACGGAGTACTGGCGGTGCTGGCCGGGCTGCTGTCCGAGGACCAGTTCATGAGCTGGGGTTGGCGGGTGGCGTTCCTGCTGTCCGCGGTGCTGGTTGCCTTCGGGCTGCTGATCCGGACACGCCTGGAGGAGACTCCGGTGTTCCGGGAGTTGGAGGCGCGCGGCGACCGGCCTACGGCGCCGGTGACCGAGGTACTGCGTACGCAGACGCGCGGGCTCGTCGCGGCGATCCTGGCCCGAGTGGGGCCCGACGTGCTCTATGCGCTGTTCGCCGTGTTCGTGCTGACCTATGCGACCAAGAACCTGGGGATGAGTCGTGGGCAGGCTGTCACTGCGGTACTGGTCGGGTCGGCGTTCCAGGTCGGGCTGATCCCGCTGTCTGGCTGGCTTTCCGATCGCTACGGGCGACGGCTCATCTATGGCATCGGGGCCGTGGGTGGAGCCATCTGGAGCGTGGTGTTCTTCGCGATGGCGTCCTCGCTGGCCACTGTGCTGCCAGGCGTGGTGATCGGGCTGGTGTTCCACTCGCTGATGTACGGACCGCAGGCGGCGTTTGTGTCGGAGCAGTTCACCGCACGACTGCGGTACACGGGTAGCTCGCTCGCCTACACCTTCGCCGGCATCATCGGCGGGGCACTGGCGCCGCTGGCCTTCACCTACTTCTTGGCGAAGACAGGCACGGGCTATGTGATCGCGCTCTACATCGTGGTGGCGTGTGGGGTCACCATGATCGGCCTGCGGCTGGGGCGAGCCGTGCAGGACGAGGAGTCCCCGGTGCCCGCGGCTGCGGTCACCCCTGCATGAGGATGGAGCCCGTGGTGTCTAGGTGGCGGAGGATTGCCGCCTCGGCCTCGGCCGGGTCTCCCGAGGCCAGGCCGTCCACGATCGCCTGGTGCTCGGCCAGTACTTCCTGGCGCCTAGTGGCGCTCCGCTGCAGCGCCACTACTCCCAGGAGCACGTGCCGAGCACGCAGGCTCTCGTACAGCCGGCCAAGCACGGTGTTGCCCGCCGCCTCCACCAGTAGCGCGTGGAACTGGCTGTCCAGCTCGATGAACACCTTGGCGTCGCCCACCTCGACGATGGCCCGCTGCTGGTCGAGCACTGCGGACATGGGCGCCACCGGAGCGCCGTCGGGAGCGGCCAGGCAAGTAGTGGCGGCCCAGCACTCAATGACTCCCCGCGCCTGCATCATCTCGGCGATCTCCCGGCCAGGCAGGGGTGCCACGAAGGCGCCCCGGTGCGGGACGAGTTGCACCAGGTCCTCCGCCGCCAGCATGAGCAGGGCCTCACGGACCGGAGTACGGGAGATTCCCACCTCGGTGGCGACGGCTTGCTCGTTGATGAACGTGCCGGAGACCGCGGGATCGCTCAGCACGGTCCCCCGCAGGTACTGGTAGGCACGGTCGCGGCCGGAGTCCCCACTCAATTGCATACTCAATGTATACAGCCTTGGAGGGTTTATGACATCCCTGCGCGTCGCGGCGGCACAGGTCAGTACCGGCGCGGATCCGGTGGCCAACCTAGCCACCGCCACCGAAGCGGTACGCCGGGCAGCCGCGGCTGGGGCCTCGCTGGTCGCCCTGCCGGAAGCGACTCTGGCGGCCTTCGGTACCGATCTGCGGGCGATCGCTGAGCCATTGGACGGGCCGTTCGCGACCGGGCTGCGCAAGGTGGCGGCCGAGCTGGGCGTGGTGATCGTCGCCGGCCTCTTCGAGCCTGCTGACGACGGACGGGTGCACAACACGCTGCTCGCCACTGGCCCGGGCGTCGAGGCGTCGTACCGGAAGATCCACCTGTACGACGCCTTCGGATCGCGCGAGTCGGACTTGGTTGCTCCGGGCAAAGACCTGGTGACGATCGAGGTGGCCGGCGTCCGGGTCGGCCTGGCGACTTGCTACGACCTCCGCTTCGCCGCCCAGTTCACCGACCTGGGCCGAGCGGGCGCCGAACTGATCGTCGTACCGGCATCCTGGGGCGCAGGCCCGGCCAAGGAGGACCAGTGGGACCTACTGACCCGCGCACGAGCCTCAGACGCTCAATCCTGGCTACTGGCTTGCGACCAGGCCTGGACCCCACCAGTCGGCACCGACCCCCTAGGCATCGGCCGCAGCGCCCTGATCGACCCCCTCGGCCACGCCCGAGCGCGGCTAGGCGCCGAGGCCGACCTCCTGGTGGGCACGGTGGACACCGGGTTGTGCGCCGCTGTCCGGGCGCGCGTCCCGATCCTCTGACCCTGGTGAAGGGCTAGGCGAGGCCGTCCTTCTTCATGCGGGCGTTGTACTCGCGCATGCGGGGTGGGTAGCCGACTACGGCGGCGTCGTACGAGGGGATGCCCATGCTGTTGGCGAACTTGTGCGCCCACTGGACCGTGGGCACCCGGCGGCGGGTCCACTCGCCGTCGATGGCGACCAGCAGCATCGTGTAGTCGGTCACCGCCGTCCGCGGCTCGACGAATCCCTCGACACCTTGCCGTGTCTGGGCGAACTCCCGCAGGTGCGCTTGGTCAGGTGTGTCCGACTTACGCATCGTGCCCGGCTTCTGCCGGCGACCGAACCACTTCATGGAGGTAAGTGTCCACCATTCCCGCAAATCCGGCCCGGAAGCGACGCGGGCGGGCAACGGTGACAAGATGACGCCCGGGCCGGAACTCCGCGATCCGGGGCCGCCCGCCGACCTTGACGCCCCACGGAGGAACCTCGTGACGAACACGGCAGACAGCAGCAAGACGTACGACCTGGTGATCCTCGGCGGAGGCAGCGGTGGTTATGCCGCCGCGCTGCGCGCCGCAGTACTGGGGATGTCGGTCGCACTGGTGGAGAAGGACAAGCTCGGCGGTACCTGCCTGCACCGCGGCTGCATCCCGACCAAGGCCCTGCTGCACGCCGCCGAGGTGGCCGACTCGGCCCGCGAGAGCGAGCAGTTCGGTGTCCGGACGACGCTCGAGGGCGTCGACATGGGTGGCGTGAACAAGTACAAGGACGGCGTCGTCGACCGGCTGTTCAAGGGCCTGCAGGGACAGATCAAGTCCCGCGGCATCACCGTGATCGAGGGTGAGGGACGGCTGACCTCCCCGACCACGGTCGCCGTCGACGGTACGACGTACCAGGGTAAGAACGTCATCATCGCGTCGGGCTCGTACTCGCGCTCGCTGCCCGGGCTGGAGATCGACGGCAACCGGGTGATCGCCAGCGAGCACGCGCTGACGCTGGACCGGGTGCCCGAGTCCGCGGTGATCCTCGGCGGCGGCGTGATCGGCGTCGAGTTCGCCAGCGCGTGGACCTCGTTCGGTACCAAGGTGACGATCGTCGAGGCGCTCCCCCGGCTGGTGCCGGCCGAGGACGCCGACTGCGGCAAGGCGCTCGAGCGGGCCTTCCGCAAGCGCAAGATCGGCTTCAAGACCGGTACGTCGTTCGAGTCGGTCGACACCCACGACAACGGGGTGCGCGTGACCGTCGCCGGCGGCGAGGTGATCGAGGCCGAGGTACTGCTGGTCGCCGTCGGCCGCGGGCCGAACACGGCCGGCATCGGCTACGAGGAGGTCGGGATCGCGCTCGACCGTGGCTTCGTCACCGTCGACGAGCACCTGCAGACCAGCGTGCCGGGCGTCTACGCGGTCGGCGACATCGTGCCGGGCCTGCAGCTCGCGCACCGCGGCTTCCAGCAGGGCATCTACGTCGTCGAGCACCTGGCAGGGCTGAACCCGGCCCCCATCGACGAGACCGGCATCCCGCGCGTCACCTACTCCGAGCCCGAGGTCGCCTCCGTCGGCCTGACCGAGGAGCAGGCCAAGGCGAAGTACGGCGAGGTGGAGATCCTCAACTACAACCTCGGCGGCAACGGCAAGAGCCAGATCCTCAAGACCCAGGGCTTCGTGAAGCTCGTCCGCGCCAAGGACGGCGCCGTGGTCGGCCTGCACATGGTCGGCTCCCGGGTCGGCGAACTGATCGGCGAGGCGCAGCTGATCTACAACTGGGAGGCCTTCCCCGCCGACGTCGCGCCGCTGGTGCACGCCCACCCGACCCAGAACGAGGCTCTCGGCGAGGCGCACATGGCGCTGGCCGGGAAGCCCTTGCACTTCCATGAATAGTTTTTGACGCTCCTACCGGCGGGTCCTGCTGACCCAGATCCCGCCGGTTCGGGCGGCACCGTAGGCTGAACTCGACCGATCAGACGAAGGAGCAACGACCGTCATGCCGACCTCTGTATCCCTGCCGGCCCTCGGGGAGAGCGTCACCGAAGGAACCGTCACCCGCTGGCTCAAGCAGGTCGGTGACACGGTTGCCGTCGACGAGCCCCTGCTGGAGGTCTCGACCGACAAGGTCGACACCGAGATCCCGTCCCCCGTGGCCGGCACCCTGCTGGAGATCAAGGCCGCCGAAGACGAAACCGTAGAGGTAGGCGCTGAGCTAGCCATCATCGGCGACGCCGGCGAATCCACCGGCTCCGACTCCGGCGCCTCCGCCAACGGCCAGGCGGCTCCCGCTGAGGCCGCCCCGGCTGAAGCCGCGCCACAGGCGCAGGCTGCTCCCGCCGAGGCTGCTCCGGCCGCCGAGGCTCAGGCTGCGCCGCAGGCGCAAGCTGCCCCCGCTGCCGACGTCGCACCACAGGCTGACGCTTCGTCTTCTGCTGCCGAGGCCGCTCCGGCCGCTGGCCAGGCGTCCTCTGGCTCCGCCTCCGGTACGTCCGTCACGCTCCCCGCCCTGGGCGAGAGCGTCACCGAGGGCACCGTCACCCGCTGGCTGAAGCAGGTCGGCGACGACGTAGCCGTCGACGAGCCGCTGCTCGAGGTCTCCACCGACAAGGTCGACACCGAGATCCCCTCGCCGGTCGCCGGCAAGCTCCTGGAGATCAAGGTCGCCGAAGACGAAACCGTCGAGGTAGGCGCCGAACTGGCCATCGTCGGCTCCGGCGACGCCGCCCCTGCCGCAGCTGCTCCGGCAGCCCCCGCTCCCGCTGAGTCCGCCCCGGCCCCCGCAGCTCCGGCTCCCGCAGCTGCTCCGGCTCCGGCAGCGCAGGCTCCAGTAGCGCAGGCTCCGGCCGCCGCAGCCCCGGCCCCGCAGGCAGCACCCGCCCAGGCTCCGGCCCCGCAGGCAGCTCCGCCCGCACAGCCCGCCGCTCAGGCTCCTGCCCCGCAGGCCGCCCCCGCACCGCAGGCTCCGGCCGCCGCCCCGGCACCGCAGTCCGTGCCGGCACCGGCTCCGGCCGCGTCCTCGAACGGCTCCTCCTCCGAGGGCCCGAACTACGTCACCCCGCTCGTCCGCAAGCTCGCGGCCGAGCACCAGGTCGACCTCAGCGCAGTACAGGGCACTGGCGTCGGTGGCCGGATCCGCAAGCAGGACGTGATCGCCGCCGCCGAGGCCCAGAAGGCCGCGGCTGCCGCAGCTCCGGCCCCGGCCGCCGCTACCTCCGCCCCTGCCGCGAAGGCTGCCGCACCGGTCAGCCCGCTGCGTGGCACCACCGAGAAGATGAGCCGGATCCGCAAGGCCATCGCCAGCCACATGGTCAACTCGCTGCACGTCTCGGCGCAGCTGACCACCGTGGTCGAGGTCGACGTCACCGAGATCTCCAAGCTCCGGAACGCGAAGAAGGCCGAGTTCGAGGCCCGCGAGGGCGTCAAGCTGTCCTTCCTGCCGTTCTTCGCGCTCGCCGCGGTGGACGCGCTGAAGCAGTACCCGAAGCTGAACGCCTCGATCAACGACGAGGCCGGCGAGGTCACGTACCACGCGGCCGAGCACCTGGGGATCGCCGTCGACGCCGACAAGGGCCTGATGGTCCCGGTCGTGCACAACGCCGGCGACCTGAACATCGCCGGCCTGGCGAAGAAGATCGCCGACCTGGCCGCGCGCGTCCGCACCAACAAGGTGCTGCCGGACGAGATGGCGGGCGGCACGTTCACGATCACCAACACCGGTAGCCGGGGCGCGCTGTTCGACACCCCGATCCTGAACCAGCCGCAGGTCGGCATGCTCGGCACCGGCGCGGTCGTCAAGCGCCCGGTCGTGATCACTCACCCGGCGCTCGGCGAGACGATCGCCATCCGGCAGATGGTCTACCTGGCGCTGACCTATGACCACCGCCTGGTCGACGGCGCCGACGCCGCGCGCTACCTGACCGCGGTCAAGCAGCGTCTGGAAGAAGCCCAGTTCGACGTCTGATCCCACGGACCCGAACAGAACGCAGGCCACCGTCCGGCCTGACCGATTCGACGAAGCGCAGGCCGCTACCGGCCTCGCCGACTCGATGAAGGTCAGGCCGGCGTCTGGTCTCACGGAGAAGTCGGAGCTGTGTGACTGATGAAGTACGTGCTCGCCGGTTCATCCGGCTTCCTCGGCAAGGCACTCGCGCGTGACCTGCTGGCCGACGGCCACCAGGTCACCCGGCTGGTCCGGCGCGAGCCGTCCCAGCCGAGCGAGGTCCGCTGGGACCCCGCCCGTGGGCAGCTCGATCCCGCCGCACTCGCGAACGCCGACGTCCTGATCAACCTGGCCGGCGCCAACATCGGCCGCCCGTGGACCCCGACGTACCGCAAGACGATCCGCGAAAGCCGGGTCAGCACAACAGCCACCCTCGCCTCCGCCGCCGCCCAGCTGGACCGCCCGCCGGTCTTCATCACCCAGAGCGGTATCGGCGGCTACGGCAAGGACTGCGGCGACGAGATCCTCACCGAGCAGTCCGAACTCGGCGAGGGATTCCTCGCCGACGTAGTACGAGTCTGGGAAGGCGCCGCAGACCCGGCCCGCGAAGCCGGCTGCCGAGTAATCGCCCTACGCACCGGCGTCGTACTAGACCGCTCGGCCCCCGCCTTCCAACTGCTCTCACTCCCGTTCCGCGTAGGCGTAGGCGGCCGCCTAGGCCCCGGCACCCAGTACTTCCCCGTAGTCTCCCTGACCGACTGGCTACGCGCCGTCCGCCACTGCGCCGAGAACAACGAAGTCGCCGGCCCGGTAAACGTCACCCTGCCGACCCCCATCACAAACCAGGACTTCACCAAAGCCCTGGGCGCGGCGATGCACCGCCCCACCCTGATCCCGGTCCCATCCTTCGTACTCACCACCCTCCTAGGCGAATTCGCCTGGGAACTAATCGGCAGCAAACGCGCCCTCCCCAACACCCTCCTCTCCACCACCTTCACCTTCACCCACCCCACCGCCCAACCCGCCCTAACCTCAGCCCTCGCTTAACCCATCTGGCGCGGACACCCCACGGCACAACCCACTCGGGCCAAACCCGAAGCGTCAACCAGCGGCGAACCCGTCCAGTCACAAGAGCGCTCAGCTTGCGCAGTCCCCTCAGCAAGCGCCGTATTCGAGTCACCGTCGCCGGAGGCAACCACCTCACCGCACGACCAGCCTCGAGTCTGCCCTCACCTGACGCGGCCTCCTCCTCCGGCCTGTACGCCGCTGCCATTCAACTTCGCTGGCCGGCCGCACGCCGGCCTTGGACACCAACGGCGACCGGACACGCAATGCTTGGCCGAGGCGATCATTGGGCATTCGAGGTCACCACGAGTCGCATCATCAGCGCACCGCCACGGCGGCCGGGACAGGGCGCTACCCGGCTACGCGGGAAACTATTTGTCGCCAGGTGCAAGTTAGTTACCACTTAGGCATCTCAGCTCGACTATCCAGCCCGACGCGGCAGATGCCCGCGAGGTTGATTGGCGCGATTCGACCACTGCGCTGGCGGGTGGTCGGCGCAGTGCTGGCGGTGGTCGGCGCAGTGCCGGCGGCTGGTTGTCGCACGGGGCGGATCGTTCGGCGGATCGCTCTCGGTCTGGTCGTCCGCGTCGCGTGATAATTGGCCTTGGCTGGCTGGTCAGGCTTTGGTGATTGCCGAGATGCGCCAGGTGGTGGTGTCGGTGGTGAGGGTTATGCGGCGGGCGGTCGGTTTGCCTGGTGGGAATTCGGTTCGCTGGCCTGAGGTGGAGATTGCCACGCCTGAGACGAGGCGGTCGACGATTCGTAGGACGACGGTTTTCGGGCCTGGGGTTTCTATTGTCACGGTCTCGATCTGCAGGCGGAGGCCTTCTATCCGGAGGTGTTGGTCGCGGTAGGAGGCGAGCAGGGCGCGGTCGGCGGACCACGGCGAGCTGCCCGGGACGTAGATGGCGTTCAGGTCGGCGGGGTCGAGGGTGGCGAACGCGTGGGAGCGGCGTACATCCAAAGCCTGCAAGGTCTGTAGCCAATTGATGCCTTCCGCTGACTGCGTCGGCTGAGCCGATGGCGGTGGAGTGCGTTGTGGGGTTGTCGAGGTGGCTTGTGAGGTTGGTTGGGTGGATTGGTCTGCAGTGGCGGTGGAGCCGGTGGCGGGGTGGCCGAGGACTCCGACGGTTACCAGGCCGATGAGGAGTGTTGTCACTGCGCCGGCTCCGCAGGCGGCGAGGATCCCGTAGGCGGCGCGTCTGGTACGTAGGACCTGGAGTACGGCCTGGCTCGCGGTTTGCCGGGGAGACAAGGTCTTTGCCTGGCGGCCTGCCCTCCTGCGGTGCGTCGGACGCGCCAGCCGGCCTCGCCCTCGACGACGGGTCAGCGACTGCCGCATGGCGGCTGGTGTGTGGGATGTGGTGGCGCTCGCCGCAGCAGGTGTTCCCGCGTACGCCGGCCAGGGGTTGTGAGAGGAGATGGGAGGAGAGGGTGAATCCGCTGATGTGGGCCGGACAGCGGCGAAGGCGGAGGGAGCAGTAGCGGTCGCTGCATGGAACGTGGCCGGTGAGGCGTGCGGCGTGGGCCCCGTTGTACCGGGTGTGGTTTCGGCCGCGCCGGGCGTGGGTTCGGCAACACCGGGCATGGGGTCGGCGGTGCTGGGTGTGGGGGTGGGGTCTTTGGTGAAGCCGAGGTCTATGGGGAGGGGGTGGGCTTGGTGGAGGGCCTGGTGGGCTAGGACGTCGGGGGATGTGGTGAAGAGGGATGGCGGGAAGGTCTTGGGGGTGCCGCCGGACTGATGGGCGATGGTGGACAGGGCGGCCAAGTCGGCTTCGGGGGGTGTTGGTGGGGAGAGCGTGCGGAGGCCGGTGTCGGTGATGACGGGGCGGCCGTCGGCGTCGAACATGATGTTGTGGAGGTCGAGGTTTCCGTGGGTGATACCGGCTCGGTGCAGGGTGGAAAGGGCTTGGGCCAGCGGGCTGATCAGGGTCACCAGTTCGCCTGGTGACAGCGCGCCTCGGCGCTCCAGTAGCGACGTCAGAGTGCCGGCGGCGACGTACTGGCTGAAGAGGAGCCACTCGCGGTCTGACTCCCTGACCTCGAGCAAGCGGGCGACGTGTGGGTGGTCGATGGTGCAGGTCAGTTCGAGGTCGCTGAGGAAGGCGGACTTCACCGCTACGGCGGACTTGGGGATGCGTTTGAGCACAGTGTGCCGACCGGTGGCCAGGTTCCGGAGCAGCCAGACGGTGCCGGCTGATCCAGACCCAAGCCCACGGCGCAGGCTGTAGCCGGAGATGTCTTCGAGTGCCATACCCAAGAGAGTGCCCGGATCGGCGCCGGCGCTCCGGAAGTTATCCACAGCCACCGCCCCGAACGGGGTCCTGTGGATGGCGGCGAACGGCCGTCGAACGGGACGCCTACACTCGAAGACGTGAGGGCTATCAAGTATGTGGAGGCCGGCTTCGGCACCGACGCGGTGGACTACGAGACGGCCTGGGCCGAGCAGCGACGACTGCACGCGCAGGTTGCCGAGGGCACCGGGTCCGACACGGTCATCCTGCTCGAGCACCCGCCGGTCTACACGGCCGGCAAGCGCACCGAGCCACACGAGCGACCACTGGACGGTACGCCGGTGGTCGACGTCGACCGCGGCGGCAAGATCACCTGGCACGGCCCGGGGCAACTGGTCGGCTACCCGATCGTGAAACTGGCATCACACGTGTACGTCGTGGATTACGTCCGCCGGCTGGAAGAGGCGCTGATCGCCGTCTGCGCCGACCTCGGTGTCCGGACCGGGCGGGTCAAGGGCCGCAGCGGCGTGTGGGTGCCCGCGGACGAGCGCGGCCGGGAGCGGAAGATCGCCGCGATCGGGATCCGGGTCTCCCAGGGCGTCACGATGCACGGGTTCGCGCTGAACTGCGCCAACGACCTGGCCTGGTACGACCGGATCGTGCCGTGCGGGATCTCCGATGCCGACGTCACCACGTTGTCCAAGGAACTCGGCCGGGAGGTGGCGATCGCCGAGGTTCTCGCGCCGGTACGACGTCACCTGGATGTGCTGCTGAGCTGGCAGGACTACGTGCGGAGCCCCGATCTCGAGCACGCGGACGAGGCTGCCCCGGCGGGAATCACGTACGGCCTGACAGTCTGACCGTCCGGGAGGACGTAAAGATTGAGCGAAGTGTCTGCGCTGTGCTGAGCGTAAACGTCGCTACGGTGGGGATGTGTCCAAATTTCTCGGCTTCCTCCTTGGCATCGCGGTAGCGCTCGTCGGGCCGGCCATCTTCGGCGTCCTCGCGGCGGACGGCGGTATCAAGCTGAACGCGAAGGAGATGGCGCTTGCCTACGGCATCGGTGCGCTGATCTTCTGGGCCGTGGTGTCGTACTTCTCGGGGGCCGCGGCCCTCGGGGCGGCACTGACCTTCGGCGCCATGATCTACACCGTGCACTGGATCCCCAACCGGCTGACGAACTTCCTCAACGACGTCCCCGGTGTGACGACGGGGATGATCGACGGGATCAAGCAGTACACGCTGAACGGCGTGGTGCCGATTCTCGCGGTGATCTCGCTCGTCTTCGGCATCCAGTCGATCGTGCGGACCGTACAGCGGCGCCGGCGCGAGCGGGCCGAGGCGGACCGCCTGCAGCGTGAGCAGGAGGCCGCGGTCCGGGCGCAGCAGATGCCGGAGCCGGCCGCCGCGGCGGCGTATCCGGTTGCCGGGGGCGACTATCAGCCGGACAACCGGTTCGCTGGGAACTTCGGGAACAACAACTACGACGACCTGTTCGAAGAGGAGCCGACGCCGTTCACGCCGCGGAGCCAGGCGGATGAGCAGACGGCGCAGTTCGCTCCGGCCACGGCGCCGATGCAGTACTCCGACGAGCAGCGAGACGACACGTACGACGAGCAGGCCGATGCCGCCGACGAGACGATGCTCGTCCCCACGGACTCGGACGAGACCGCACTGGTCCCGACCAGCGACAAGACCGTTGCCCACGGCTCCGACGCCGACGCCGACGCCGACGCCGACGAGACGGTAGTAGCCACTCCCCCGCAGGCGGCGGCCCCTGCCCTGCACCCGCAGAGCGAGGTCGCGCAGAGCGCTGCTCCGCAAGAGGACGAGGGCGAAGCCACCCAGCCGGTCCCGGTCCCAGACCCAGAAACAGCCAAGCCCCTTGCGCCGCGAGTAGCCGGCGGTCAACCAGGCCCTGCCGCACCAGAAGCAGCCAGCGGAGTGCCGCAGAGCGCCGCACCGCAAGCCGCGGCTGAGGCTGCTAGGGAGCAGATGCCGGTGGCTGAGCCTGAGGCTCCCAAGCCGAGTGCGGCTTTTGAGGTTGACGGCGGCGAGGCTACCCAGCCGATGCCGGTTGCGCGGCCGGAGGCTCCCAAGCTTGCAACGCCGCCGGAGGCTCCCAAGGCTGCTGCGCCGTACGTCGGGGTGGAGGACGCGGGCGAGGCTACGCAGCCCGTGCCCGTAGCTCAGCCGGAGGCTCCCAGGCCCTCAGCGCCGCAGGCGGGTTTGCTGCGGAAGGAAGAGGTCGGGCAGCAGTACCGGGAGCGGATGGATCCGCCGGACGTCGACGACACCGGCGAGTTCTTCGTGGGAGCGTTCGAGAACCCCCCGGAGCACGCGACGCAGAAGATGGAGCTTCCCGGCCAGTTCAGGACCTGATCCCCTTAAAGCACAAAGCAAAGAGCCCTCGCCACAGCGAGGGCTCTTTCGTTGTCAGGCTACGTGCATCCGCTGGTACTGCCCCCAGCGCGCATGCTCGGCGAACGCCTCGTCGTACGCGTTGCTGGCCATCTTGCAGACCTCCGCCGCCATCTGCGCCCGCGGCGATTCGGTGCTCCAGGCAATCATCAGCCGGCGATGGATCGGGTCGCCGAGCAGCGGCCGGGTGGTGACATCGCTGGAAAGCATCCGGTACGACGTAGGCGAGATCAACGCGACGCCCTGCCCACTCGTCACGAACCCCATCAGCACCGACGTGTCCACCGAGTGATGCTCGACCTTCGGCTGGAACCCGGCCCGCTCACAAGCCCCCCGGAACAACACGTGGAACCCACTGTCGTCCGGCGGCTCGCCGATCCACTCCTCACCCGCCAGATCGGCCAGGTCGATCTCACCGCGATGCCGGCTCGCCACCGCCTTCGGGTGATCCGCAGCCAGTACTACGTAAGCCGACTCCGACTCGACGATCGTGCGAGCCTCGACCCCGGTCGGCATCCGCAGCTCGAAGCCGGGGAACTCCCGAAGCAGGGCGAAATCGAGCCGCCCGCTCTCGAGCTGCTGCAAGAGCACGCTGGTGGCCCACTCGACCTCGATGCTCACCTGCTCGATCTCGCCGTGGTCGCGCAGCCGGCTGGCGATCCCCGACATCGGTGCCGTCGGGAACCCACCCAGCCGTACCGCGCTCGACTCGACCGCGGTCATCGCCGACACCGTCGCGGACAAGTGGTCCACGTCGACAAGGATCGCGCGCGCCCGATCCACGGCGTACCGGCCCAGGGCGGTCGGCGTGACGCCCGTGCGGGAGCGCTCGAACAGCTCACCGCCGAACGCCGACTCGATCCGTTTGAGCTGAGCGGTCAGGCTCGGCTGGCTCACCTTCAGCCAGCGGGCAGCCCGACCGACGGAACCCGCTTCTGCCACCAGGACCACCACCCGCAGGTGACGCAGCTCGACGTTCATGCATTGAGACCGTAGTCCACCCGTCGCGCAGGTACACACTCGTCGCGTGTTGCGATTCCGTTACAGGCACCAAAAAACCTGTAACACTCGCGCCGCGATCACGATAGGTCATGATGCCTTGATCGAAATCGCCTCTCGGTAACCGAGTTTGCGCCCGGTCTGCAGCAGCGTCCGCTCGTACAGACGTGCCCCGAGCCGGATGATCAAAACGGTGGTCACCACCAAGATCGCGATAGCCGCCAGCGGCTGCCACAGCGGCACGTTCTCGGTCAGCATCCGCCCGGGCATCGACATCGACGACGCGATCGGGATGAACGACGCCACCGTCTTGGCCTCAGCCCCGGCGAAGGCGGCGAAGAAGAACGGGATCATCAAGATCATCTGCCCCGGCAGCGTCGTCGACCCGAGGTCCTCCTGCCGGGTGGCCAGCGACCCGGCCACTGCCCACAGCCCTGCCAGGGCGACGAAGCCGAGGACGAAGAAGACCACGAACCAGCCCGCGACCGGCGCGACCACCTTCAGGATGTCGGCCTGGTCCGTGACCAGCAACCCGATCAGCGACGCGACCGCGATCACCACGATCTGGCCCAGCGCGAGCACCGTGTTGCCGATCACCTTGCCCCACAGCAGCGCCCGGATCGGGATCGCGGCGGCGAGGATCTCGACCACCCGGCTCTCCTTCTCCTGGACGACGCTCTGCGCGATCATCATCCCGAAGCTGAGCGCGGTGATGTAGAAGATCAGCGCCAGCCCGATGTTGACGAACCCGGCGACGACCTCGGGCAACGGGCCCGGATCGAGCAACCGTTCCTGCAACTGGGTCCCGGCCCGCAGTTGCCCGGGTGTGAGGCCGGCCCGCTCGGCGTTCTGCTCCATCCCGAGGTTGACGGCCGCTTCCCGCAGGTTGCTCTGCAGGTCCGTGTCGATCCGCTGCTTGCCCAGCACCTCGAACCCGTCCTTGCCCGGCAGCAACGCAGCCTCCACGTCACCGTCCTTGACCAGTTGCTCGGCCGCCGCGACATCCGTAGTGCGGGTGGCTTCGTAGCTGTCGCCGCCCTTGATCGCGTCGGCGACGGCGACGATCCTGGCGCCGGAGTCGTCCAGCACCGCGATCTTGTCCTTGCCGCCCACCCCCGAGAGCAGTGCGGGGACGATGGTCGCGGCCAGTACGACGATCAGCATGAACGCCGTCGAGCCGAGGAAGGTCTTGTCGCGGAGCTTCGTACTGATCTCGCGCTGGGCCACCAGTTGCCACGGGTGCCGCAGAGTCTCGTTGTTCATCGGGTCGCCTCCCGGAAGACGTCGCTCAGCGCCTGGCGCTCGGGGGCGAACTCGAGCACCTGCCCGCGGCTCATCGCCTGCTGCAGAATCTGTTGCACAAGGCCCCCATCATCATCGGACGCGACCTCGAAGAGCGCCGTCCCGCCGGCCACGTCGCGCACCTTGATCCCCGGTACGTCGCGCAGCCAGCCCGCGTCGCCACCGACCACCAGCCGGTACGACGTGGTCGGCCCGGCGGCGAGCTCGGAAACGGGGCCTGCGGCAACCACTTTACCGCGGGACAACACGATCAGGTCGTCGCACAGCCGCTCGACCAGTTCCAGCTGGTGGCTGGAGAACAGCACCGGTACCTCCGGGGTTACCTCATCGCGAAGCAGGTCGACCATCGCGTCGACGGCGAGCGGGTCGAGGCCGCTGAACGGCTCGTCCATGACGAGGGCGATCGGCTCGTGCACCAGGGCCGCGGCGATCTGCACACGCTGCTGGTTGCCCAGCGACAGCGTCTCCAGGGTGTCCCCCGCGCGCTCGGTCAGCCCGAGCTGGTTGAGGATCTTGTCGGTCCGCTCGCCGGCCCGCGCCGTTGTCATCCCGTGCAGCCGGCCGAAGAACACCAGTTGCTCGCGGATCTTCATCTTCGGGTAGAGCCCGCGCTCCTCCGGCATGTAGCCGAAGTCCTGGCGCACCTCGGCCGACAGCGGCTCACCATTCCAGGTCACCGCGCCACCGCTGGGCGCGAGCACCCCCAGGATGATCCGCATCGTCGTCGTCTTGCCGGCCCCGTTCGCTCCGACGAACCCGGTCATCCGACCCGGCCGTACGTCGAAGCTGACGTCGTCCAGCGCAAGGTGATCACCGAACCGCCGGGTCAACCCAGCCACGCTCAGCATCCAGCTCACCGTTCCTCTACTACTCCGGCCCCCTGAACCGAACGAACGCTCGATTCACTCCCATCACCAGGAGAGCCACCACGCTAGCGATCCGGCACCCCGAACTACGTCGCCCCGCAGTGTGATCACCGGTCTCATCCGCAGGGGGGACCGGCAACGCCATAGACCGCGCGACCGCCGATAGCGAGGTTCTGTAACCAACCTGCAACAAGCTGCAACCAGGCCCCCACCGGATGCACCTCGTCGTAGGCTCGGCGCTTGGCAGACGAGTCCACGGAGGGGGTTGCGGATGTTGCGAATCCTGCTCGCCGAAGATGTCGCCATGGTTCGCGGGGCGATGGTCGCCCTGATCGAACTGGAGCCGGACCTGAAGGTGGTCGCGGCCGTCAAGAGTGGTGCGGACGTCGTGTCCACGGCCCGGTCCTGCCGGCCCGACGTCGCGGTTCTCAATGTCGACCTTCCGGTCATGGACGGCCTGTCGGCGGCGGCAGAGCTCAGGACCGAGATGCCCTACTGCCGGACCCTCATCCTCACGAACCTGGGCCGGTCCGGAACGGTCAGCCGGGCGTACGCCGCCCGAGTGTCCGGCTTCATGCTCAAAGACTCCCCGCCGGAAGACCTGGCCACGACCATCCGCAACATCGCCAGGGGCCGCCGGGTGATCGACCCGCAGCTGGCCGTCTCCGCGTGGGATTCCGGCCAGTACCCGCTGTCCACCCGGGAGCACGAGGTGCTGCGGCTGACCGCCGGCGGCGCCGACCCGGTGGAGATCGCCTCCGACCTGCACCTGTCGGTGGGGACCGTCCGCAACTACCTCACGAAGATCGTGACGAAGCTCCAGGCCCGCAACCGCGTCGACGCGGTCAAGATGGCCTACGACTCGGGCTGGCTGCCCTAGTCGGACCGCTCGGTCCTATCGCTGGATTGCTGTTCTGGTGAGCAAGCAAGGTCCGAGATGGAGCAGGGCGAAGCGCGCCGCACTCTTGGTCCTATCGACTCTGACGGAGGCGGCCAGTGAGGAACCAGTACTACGAATACCGGCATGTCGTCGGCTTCGAGGAAACCAACGTCGTCGGCAACGTCCACCACGTCAACTACGTGCGCTGGCAGGGCCGGTGCCGCGAGCTGTTCCTGCTCGAGCACGCTCCGGGGGTGCTCGACGAACTGCAGGACGACCTGAAGATGGTGACGGTCAGGTCCGAGTGCGAGAGCCTCGCCGAGGTCGCCGCCTTCGACGAGGTGTCGATCAGGATGCGGCTGGACGAGCTGACCCAGACCCAGATCGGCTTCACCTTCGACTTCGTCCGGGTGCGCGAGGGCGTGGAGGAGCTGATCGCCCGAGGCCGTCAGCGGGTGGCGTGCACGCGTGGCGTCAACGGGGCCGGCACTCCCGCCCAGGTGCCGCCGCAACTCTGGGCGGCGCTGGAGGCGTACGTGGTCGTCCCCGCCACCTACCCCGCGGTCGCTGGTACCGGGGGCAGGGCGTGAGCCTAGCCGGGCGACTCGGCGCCCCGCCCCCGCCTGCCCGGGACACCCGCGGGCTGCGGTCGGTTCTCGGGCGGTTCGCGACCGGCGTCACGGTGGTGGCGGTGGGCGGGGAAGCCCCCAGCGGGATGACCGCGAACGCGTTCACGTCCGTGTCGCTGGAGCCACCGTTGATCCTGATCTGCGTCAGCCGGAAGAGCGCGCTCTGCCCGGCGCTGCAGGAGTCCGGAGAGTTCGCGGTGTCCATGCTGTCCGCTGATCAGGAGGACGTGGCGCGGTACTTCGCCGATCACTCCCGGCCCCGCGGCGAAGCAGAGTTCGGCCCCATCCGCTGGTCGCCCGGACCGGCCACCGGGGCACCGGTACTGGCCGGGGCGCTCGCCTGGCTCGACTGCGCCGTCACCGCCTCGTACGACGGCGGGGACCACACGATCTTCCTCAGCTCGGTACTGGCCAGTGGCGCCGGTTCGGTCGAGGACGCCTTGGTCTTCTTCGGCGGCGATTTCCACCGGCCGCGGCTGTCCGCGCCGGAACAGCTGACGATCCGACCACCCCGGGAGCTGACATGACGGTCGGGAACCGCGCCGATCAGGCACCGCACCACCCGTCGCCGCCCCCCGCGCGCCGGCAGCCCTACCCCGGGCCACCGCCGTGGGCGGTCCCCGGACTGCTGCGCAAGCTCTGGACCGACCGGTTGAGCTTGCTGTCCGATGCGGCGGACGAGTACGGCGATGTGGTCCGGTTCGCCATGGGACCCAAGACCATCTACTTCTTCAACCATCCGGATCACGCCAAGCACGTGCTCTCGGACAACCCCGCCAACTACCACAAAGGGATGGGTCTGGCTGAGGCCAGACGGCGGATTCTCGGCGACGGACTGCTCACCAGCGAGGGCGAGACGTGGCGCCACCAGCGCCGGGTCATCTCCCCGGCCTTCCGCCGGGAGCGCATCGCAGGATTTGCCGGCGTGGTAGCCGACGCAGGTGCCCACCTGACCCAGCGCCTGGAGGCGCAGACCGGAAACGTCGTCGATCTGGCCGCAGAGATGACATCGCTCACGATGGATGTGCTCGGTAAGACTCTGCTCGACGCCGACCTGAGCCCGCTGACCGACCTGGGGCCCGCGTTCGAGGCCGCACAGGAGCAGGCCATGTTCGAGATGGTCACGCTGGGCGCGCTGCCGCTGTGGTTGCCGCTGCCGCGCCACCGCCGGTTCCGTACCGCCCGGCGGCAGATCGAAGACGCGGTGCAGACGCTCGTCAGCACCCGCGAAGACAGCGCGGATACGGCCGGATCCGACATGCTTTCGGTGCTGCTACGTACCGGGCGCGACGAGCAGAACGCCGGCGCCCACCGGCGCGAACTGCGCGACCAGATCGTGACGATGCTCCTGGCCGGGCACGAGACCACGGCCAGCACGCTGTCCTGGGCCTGGTACCTGCTCAGCAGCCATCCGGAAGCGGCCGAGCGGGTACATGCCGAGGCGGTCGCGGTGCTCGGCGACCGCGCCCCCGGCTACGCCGACCTGGCCAGCCTGCCGTACACCACGATGGTCATCCAGGAAACGATGCGCCTCTATCCCCCGGTCTGGGGACTGCCGAGACGGGCCTTGGCCGCCGACGAGATCGGCGGGTACCCGGTCCCCGCCGGCGCCGACGTCATGATCAGCCCCTACACGTTGCACCGGCACCCCGGCTTCTGGCCCGAGCCGGACCAGTTCCGGCCGGAGCGGTTCGCGGCAGACGCCCCGGCCCTCGCACACCGCTACGCCTACATCCCCTTCGGAGCGGGTCCGCGGGTCTGCGTCGGAAGCCACCTCGGAATGCTCGAGGCCACCCTGGTCGCGGCCATGGTCGCGCGCCGCTTTCGGTTCGAGCTTGCCGGGCCGGCCGATCCACAACCCGAGGCCATGCTGTCGCTCCGAGTCCGGGGCGGCCTCCCGCTGCGGGTGCTGCCGGCATGACCACCCACCCCGGAACAACGCAGTACTCAGCCCAGCTCATACCGACGGTGGTCGGGGTCAGCCTGCGGTGCGAGCCAGGGCGGCTCGGAGTCCGGGTTCCCGGCCAGGATCGCTTGCTGGAGCCGCCGCAGCCGTGGACCCGGTTCCATCCCCAGCTCGTCCCGCAGCACGGTCCGCATTCGCCGGTACGTCTCCAGCGCGCGCCCGGCCCGGCCCGAGCGGTACAAGGCAGTCATGTGCAGGGCACAGAAGTTCTCGTTCATCGGGTGCCTGGCCACCAGCATCGTCAGTTCTCCCAGCAGGTCCGCATGACGGCGGAGCGCGAGGTCGGCCTCGATCCGGCGTTCCAGCACGCCCAGTCTGGTTTCCTCCAGCGAGGCCACTTCCGCCCCGAGGATCCGGCCGGCCGGCACGTCCACCAAGGCCGGCCCGCGCCACAGCGCCAGCGCGCTACCCAGCAGTTCGGAGGTGGCCGCCGGGTCCACCGCTTCGGCTGCTCTGCGGCCCGCTCGCGCGAGGCGGTCGAACTCCGTCACGTCGGTCTGACACAGCTGCGCGTCGAGCTGGTAGCCGGAGTGCTTGGTACCGAGTAGGTGTCTGGCCCACTTCTCGTCCCCGGCAGCCTTCGCCAGCTTGCCTCTCAGCTGGAGGATGTAGGTCTGCACGGTGGTGGCGAAACTGCGCGGTGGCTGGTCCCCCCAGAGTTCCTCGACGAGGGTCTGTACCGTGACCACCCGGCCGGCGTTGAGTGCGAGCAACACGAGGATCTGGCGCTGTTTGGGCGCGGTCGGCACCACCGACTGGTGATTCAGGTGCGCGGACAGCGGGCCCAGCAACTGAAGGACTACTTTTCCGCGTTCATCGTCCATCTCGCAGCTCCCAGGGCAGAGGATGATGTGCCGTCCCTCCAGCTTGCGGTGAGCAGGTCCGGCATTCCAGCGACCAGATCACGACCCGGAGGTGAAAAACTCATCTCCGGGCGTGCCGTCGCGAGGTCGCCCGGCGAACAGCAAGTGGGAGGAAGCGGGGCCCGGGCTCTCGCGGCACGGTGGCGGGGTGACCATCGATACCATCCGCGGAGGTGGATGAATGCCAACCCTTTTCGGATCGGTGCGCAGGCTCGCGCTGACCCCCCGACTCGCCGATGTGACCTTCGCCAGAAGGGGCTTCCCAGCTGAGCCGTCCCCTGGCACCCAGCACTTGGAGGCTGTTCCCCAGGCGGTCATCTGCGGATTCGAGTGGGGAATCGACGCCCGGGACCAGTGGGAGGTCGAGCGCCGGCTCGAGCTCGTGGATGTCGAGCTGCGCGGATTCGCCTACGAGGGCGTGACGATGGCCTTCACCGTCCTCGACGCGATGGGACGCGGTCACCGGACCCGCGACCTGCTGCTCGGACCAGGCCGCCCACACATCTTCCTCGCGTACATCGGCATGGGCTTCGCCATGGCCAGACTGCCCAGACCGCTGTGGAAGAAGGCGGTTCCCGTCCTTGACGGCGATCCGTACTACCCCACGATGAGCTGGTTGGCGGTCGACGGCTACGGCTTCGATCGCGCCTACTTCGACACCCCGCGCTGGGTCGACGCGCAGAAGATCCCCGAGCCGTACCCCTGGGAAGGCTCGCCGGACTACTTCCTCCGCGCGGTCGACCAGGGCATCGGGCGGGCCCTGTGGTTCATCTGCGGTGGCCACGCGCCCGATGTCGCCGCCGCGGTGAGGCGTTTCGCCAGCCACCGCCAACCCGATCTGTGGAGCGGCGTAGGCCTCGCAGCAACCTTCGCCGGTGGAAGCGACCAGGACGGCCTGGCCGCCCTACGGCGTGCCGCCGGTGACGATTGGTCACAACTGGCACTGGGTGTGGTTTTCGCCGTGAAGGCACGTTCCTACTCCGGTCTGGTCCCGGACTACACCACCACCGCCTGCCAGACCCTGGCCGACCTCTCCATCGACAAGGCAGTCACCCTCGCCGACGCCACCGCCGTCCATACCCCTGGCTCCGAACCCGCCTACGAACTCTGGCGCCAACGCATCCGGGCCCACTTCGACAACGCCTGACCGGCAGGAATTCGGTTTTCGGCGAACAGGCAAGTGCGAAGGTGCCGCGCCGCGAACCACCGCAGAGCATTGAATTCGGCTAATCCCGCAATGGATGTCAGAGGGCAGGCGGAAATGTACGATTACGTGATTGTCGGCGGCGGCTCGGCCGGGTGTGTGCTGGCGGCGCGGCTCAGTGAGGATCCCGACGTGGAGGTCTGCCTGGTCGAGGCCGGGCCGGCCGACACGTCGCCGAACATCCATGTACCGGCCGGTGCCGCCAAGCTCTTCCGCACACAGCTCGACTGGGACTACGACAGTCACCAGGAGCCGGGTTGCGAGAATCGCCGGATCTATCTTCCGCGGGGCCGCGTGCTCGGTGGTACGAGCTCGATCAACGGCATGATCTACGTCCGTGGTAATCGGCTGGATTATGATTCCTGGCGCCAGCCCGGCTGGAGTTATGACGAGCTGCTTCCCTATTTCCTGCGCGCCGAGGACAACGAGCGCGGCGGCTCCGAATTCCACGGCACCGGTGGACCGCTGGCGGTCAGCGAGAACCGGTCCAGGAATCCCATGTCGGATGCATTCATCGCGGCCGCGATCGCTGCCGGCCATGCGGCCAACGACGACTTCAACGGCCCGGATCAGGACGGCTTCGGGTACTACCAGCTGACGCAGCGGGACGGCATGCGATGTAGCAGCGCCGCCGCCTACCTGGCTCCGGTGATCGGGCGCCCGAACCTCACGATCGAGACCGGCGTCCAGGTGCACCGGGTCGTCATCGAAGGCGGCCGGGCGACCGGGGTCACCGGATGGCGGGCAGACGGCGAGGTCATGATCAGGGCCGCGCGCGAGGTCGTTCTCGCCGCCGGCGCCTACAACTCACCGCAGCTGCTGATGCTGTCCGGTATCGGTCCGGCCGACCTGCTCACCGCGCTGGGCATTCCGGTAGTGGTCGACCAGCCGCTCGTCGGCCAGAACCTGCAGGACCACCCGCAGTTCTGGCTCGTCTACGCGCATTCCCGGCCGGTGAGCCTGCTCGTCGCCGGGGAGCAGCGGTACCAGCAGCAGTTCGCGGAGCAGCACTCGGGCCCGCTGTCGTCCAATGGTCCCGAAGCCGGCGGGTTCGTCCGGTCCCGCCCGGAGCTGCCGGCGCCGGACCTTCAGTTCGTTTCCTTGCCGGTGATGTTCGCTGACGGTGGCCTCGGCTTCCCCAGCAGCCACGCGATCTCGTTCGGGGCGTACGTGCTGCAGCCGCGCAGCCGGGGCAGCGTGACACTGGCGGGTGACGACCCGACGGCCAAGCCGCGGATCACCCACAACTACTACGCCGACGAGGCCGACCTGCGGGCCGCTACCGACGGCGTGCGGGCCGCGCTGGACATCGCCCGGCAGAGCGCGCTCGCTCCTTACACCGAACGGCCGATGAGTGTGCCGGCCTCCGAGTCCGACACCGACATCCGCGACTGGCTCAGGCGTACTACGCAGACGTCGTACCACGCCGCCGGCTCGTGCGCGATGGGTCTGGTCACGGACTCGGAGCTGCGGGTACTCGGAGCCGACGGCCTGCGCGTCGTCGACTCGTCGGTGATGCCGCGCCTGATCAGCGGCAACACGAACGCGCCGACGATCGCGATCGCCGAGAAGGCTGCCGATCTGATCCGGGGCGTGGCACCGCTACCCCCAGCGGTGGCCGCGGCGATGAGCAACTGACGGGGGGGCGCACCGCGCCCCACGGAGCCGCGACATCGAAACCACCACTTGTTAGGGAGGCAGTTCGTGGCGATCTCTCAGGCCGCAGCAGATCTGTCCATTTCGCCAGGCGAACTGGAAGATCTGGACCGGCGGCATCTCATCCACCCGCTCCTGCCGGGCGACCAGACCGACCGGTGCGTCATCGTTCGCGGCAAGGGCTCGACAGTCTGGGACGCCCGCGGCAACGAGCTGCTGGACATGACCGGGGCCGGCAACTGGCTGGCGCAGGTCGGCCACGGGCGTACCGAACTGGGCGAGGTGATGGCGGAGCAGACCTCCCGCCTGGCGTACTTCACCAGCTTCAACGAATTCTCCAACGACCAGTCGATCCAGCTCGCCAAGCGCATCACAGGCCTTGCTCCGGACGGCTTCAACCGGGTGTTCTTCACCTCCGGTGGCTCGGAGGGTGTGGACATCGCGATCAAGGCGGCGCGGCTCTACCACAACCGTCGCGGTGCTCCGGACCGTACCTGGATCGTCTCCCGGCAGATGGGTTACCACGGTTCGACGTACGGCGGCGGCAGCGCCACCGGGTTCGACTTCGTCCATCACGGGATCGGGCCGACCTTGCCGCACGTACGCAAGGTGTCGCCGCCCTTCCCGTTCCATCCGGAGATGTACGGCGGCGAGCAGATCACCGACTTCCTGGTCCGCGAGCTGGAGCAGACCATCGAGGACATCGGCCCGGGCAACGTCGCCGCCATGATCGGCGAGCCGGTGATGGGCGGTGCCGGCGTCGTCGAGCCACCGGCGGACTACTGGCCGCGGGTGCGCGAGGTCCTGAGCCGGCACGGCATCCTGCTGATCGCCGACGAGGTGGTCACCGGGTACGGCCGGACAGGAACCTGGTTCGCCTCGGCCGAGCGCGGCATGGCGGCCGATGTGATCGTCACCGCCAAGGGCATCACCAGCGGGTACGCGCCGCTCGGCGCGGTCCTGATGACCGATGAGATCGGGGCCGCCATCGCCGGCGGCGACGGCTTTCTGCACGGCTTCACCTACTTCGGTCATCCGGTCGGATGCGCGGTGGCGCTCGCCAACCTGGACATCATCGAGAAGGAGAACCTGGTATCCCGGTCGTCGCTCATCGGCCAATGGCTCAGCAAGGGCCTGGCGCCCGCGGCCGAACTGCCGGTCGTCGGCGAGGTACGGGTGACGGGGGCAACGGTCGGCATCGAACTGGTGGCCGACCGGCGCACACGCCAGCCGATGCCGCCGCCGGTCGCCGCCGGCGTGGTCAAGGAACTGCACCACAAGCACAGTGTGATCGCCCGGCCCTATGGTCCGGTGATCGTCATGGCTCCACCGCTTGTCCTGGAGAAGGCCGAAGCGACCCGGGCCACCCAGGCCACCGTCGAGGTGCTGTCTCGGCTCGGCGGGGATGGACAACTGAATTCCTGAGCCGTGGGTACGGCCGGCGCCGGATGGTCGGTGCCGGCCGGCTGCGGCCACCTCAGCGCACTGCGGAAGGAGGCAGAGTGCAGTGCACCGTGCATACCCCGGACGGCCGGTTGCTGGCAGTCGAAGATCGGGGGGATCCGGCCGGCTGGCCGGTCCTCGTCCACCATGGAACGCCGAGCTCCAGAAGGGCGGCCTTCTACGGCCCGTGGGTGCGGGATGCCGCCGACCATGGGCTGCGGCTGATCAGCTACGACAGACCAGGCTACGGAGATTCCTCGCCTGCCCCCGGCCGCACTGTCGCCGGCACCGTCGCCGATGTCCGCGCGATCTGCGCTGAGCTGGGCATCGAGCGCCTGGTGACCTGGGGCTACTCGGGCGGCGGCCCGCACGCGCTGGCGTGCGCCGCCCTGCTCCCGGACCTGGTGACAGCTGCCGCATCGCTGGCCGGGCTGGCGCCGTTCGACGCGAGCGGCTTTGACTGGTTCGCCGGCAAGCACCCCGACGACGTCGAAGACACCCGCTTGTACCTCACCGACGAGGTCTCGGCCTGGAAGCAGATGAACCAGTACCGCAAGGAGTTCCTCATCGCGTCGGCAGGCCAGGCGGCCCCGGCGCATGAGTCGGTGCACCCGCAGGACGACGCGGCAGTCATGCGGGGCGGGTATCACGGGTTCATGTATTCCTGCACGAAGGCCGGGCTGGCGCCGGGCAGCCTGGGATGGTGGGATGACAACAGCGCCCACCTGAGGCCGTGGAGCTTCGACCTCGCAGACATCGCTGTCCCTGTCCTGCTGATGCACGGCCGGCAGGACATCCTCGTGCCGCCCGGCCACAGCGAATGGCTGGCCAAGCACATACCCGGCGTCGAGATGCGGTTGTTCGACGCCGACGGGCACGCGACGCTGGCGCAGAATCACGTACCCGAGGTCCATGCGTGGCTCTCAGAGAAGAGATAGCGCGGCAGCTACAGCGTCCAGGTCGGCCTTGATCGTGAATGCCGCGCCAGGCCGCTCCACAGTGACCGGGGCGGTCGGCAAGTTCGCCCCGGTCACCCAGGCAACTACCGTCTCGCCAGGAGTGACCAGACCTGCTGCGGACGCTCGACGGAGACCAGCGACAGCGGCAGCTCCGGCAGGTTCGCTCGCGAGCTGCGCCGCGTCAGACAGCAGATTGACCGCGTCCAGGATCTCGGCGTCGGTGACAGTGATGAAGTTGCCGTCGGCAAGGCGTACCTCCTCGATGGCCCAGTCACCGACGACCGGCTGCGGCACCTCAATGCCGTCGGCCACCGTGCCTGGCCACTGAGCCGGCGCCCGCGCTCCGTGCCACTGCCAAGCCAGCGGTGCACAGCCCTGCGCCTGCACCGCGATGATTCTGGGAACCTTGGCCAGTACTCCGCAAGCGACGAGCTCGCGGAATCCTTTGGCTGCGCCGATCAGTGTCGTGCCGTCACCAACCGGCAGGACCACCACGTCTGGCATCCGGGCGCCAAGCTGCTCCCAGACCTCGAACGAGACCGTCTTCTTCGCCTCGACGGTGAGCGGACTGACCCCGGTGCAGCGGTCCAGCCAGCTGAAGTGGGCGGCCGCGCGCCGGGAGAGATCGAACGCGGCGCGGTAGCCTTCGCGCACCCTGAACACAGACGCCCCCATCGCCGTCATCAGCTCGACCTTGGCCGGTGCGCAGTCGGCGGGGACGAAGATGATGACGGCCATCCCCGCGGCCGCACCACCAATAGCCGTTGAGACAGCGGCGTTGCCGGTCGACGCGGTCGACACGGCCTTGACGCCAAGCCGCAGTCCTTGGTCGATCACGAGCGCCGTCGCGCGGTCCTTGTTGGAGGCGCTTGGCCCGGTCGTCTCATCCTTGAGCCACAGCCCCGGCAGCCCGAGCCGCTCCCGAAGTTCCCCGGGAGCGCGCAATGGCGTGCCGCCCACCGGCAGCGGGTAGCTCGTCGGCTCGTCAGGCCGTGGCAGCAGACCTTGGTACCGCCACATGCCGGCCCCGGAGTCTGGGCCTGGCAGGAGCGAACGGCCGTAGTCATATGCGTAGGTCTCGTGTCCGTGTGCGCCGGACTCCAGCCATGCCTCACCCATCGGTGCCTCCTTCAGTCCCCGAGAAAGTCCGCTACCGCAACGGTGCGCGGGTCGCCCTTCGCACCGTTCAGCACGATGGCGCCGACCGCGAGGTCGAGAACACCGAGGCCGAACGGCGAGAACACGACAGGTTCCTGCGGCCGCGGTTCACACTTGCCGAGCAGGACGCCGGCGAGAGTTCCCGTGACGAATTCGCGCCCGCCGGACAGCTGCTCGGCCAGATGTGGTGAGGTCAGTGCGCGCAGGCAGTGGTCCACGTCGTCAACGATGTTCTGCGCGGCCAGCAGGGTCTGCGGGTGGATGTCGCGCAAGGAGATGTTGAGGACGGTCTGTCCTGGCCGGAACCGCAGGGTCTCCGGTAGGTAGGGCTCACCCGCGGTCGTTGCGAAGACGACCACGTCGCAGTCGAGCGCGGCCTCCAGCTCGACAGCTTCACCAGACTCCGGCCAGTGCCTGCCCGCGTAACCGACGAACTCCTGAGCTCGTACGGCGACGAGATCGTGGCACACGAATCGAGTGACCGGCAGCCGCGTGTGCTGGAGGAAGTCCGCGATGGTGCGAGCGATCACGCCGGTACCGACGAAGCCGAGACTGACCGGGCCACCCTGGGGTCGGAGGGCGCGTACGGCCAGCGCGGCTGACGCAGCGGTCCGCGCAGCGCTGATGTGAGACGCCTCGAGGCACGCCACCGGTCGGCCGGTGCGGTAGTCGTTGAGCAGCAGAACGGCTGACGCCCGCGGCAACCCGAGTTCGTGATTGCCTGGAAAGCTACTGATCCATTTGAGCCCGGGCATCCCGACGCCGCCACCCAGGTAGGCCGGCAGAGCGATGATCCGGCTTGACGGCTTGTCCGGGAACCGCAGGAAATGGCTGGGTGGGTTGACGGAGTCCCCTCGGTGATGGGCCAGATAGGCCTCCTCGACCGCCGCCAGGACGGCATCGCGGGAACTGCCGAGCGCATCGACGACGACCGCCTGCGGTACGACCTGGAACATTCGGACTCCTCACCACTGAGCCGGCACGAGGCCGACGCCCGGAAAGTGATCAGCTACCCAGTCCTCCGAGTAGATGGTGTCGAGATACCGCTCTCCGGTATCCGGTGAGATGGCCACCACCGGCTCCCCGTTGCGGAGCGTGGGCGCCAGCCGGCGTACTGCGGCGAGCACCGTGCCGGTGGAACCGCCGACCAGCAGTCCGTAGCGGCGCGCCACCGTATGGCACGCCGAAACCGCTTCTACTTCAGGCACGACGACCCGCTCGTAGTCGCCGTCGTCGACCAGCAGTTCGGGATGCAGGCTTGCGCCCAGCCCGGGGATGAGGCGCGGGGCACCTTGACCGGTGAACAGGATCGAGCCCTCGGAGTCGACGGCGATGATCCGGGTGGCCGGGCGGTGCTCGCGGAAGAACTCCAGGCAACCCATGAGCGTGCCGGAGGTACTGACCCCGATGAGCACGGCGCCGACCTCGGGAAGCTCTTTGAGGATGCTCTGGGCGGTATGCCGGTAGTGGGCGGAACTGTTGGCCTTGTTTGCGTACTGGTTCGGCCAGAACAGCTTCCGGTCCCGCAACAGCGCGGCCCGGATGTAGTCGAGCCGGGTCTGCAGGAAACCGCCGTTGGCATCCCGCTCGGTGACCACTACGACCGTGGTGCCTTGCGCCTGCATCGTGCGCAGGGCGGCGGTGTTGGTGTTGGGATCGGCCACGATCGTGAGGCCGATTCCCCTGCTGGCACACAAGGTGCCGAGCGCGATGCCGAGGTTGCCGGACGACGATTCGATCAGCCGGTCGCCGGGACCGATCCCGAACCTGCTGACCAGGTCTTCGATCAGTGAGACGGCGGTCTTCAACTTGATCGACCCGGCCGGGTTCAAACCCTCCAGCTTCAGGTTCAGCTCGACGCCGGGGACGAACCCGGCCAGGTCCAGAAAGATGTCGTCGGTGACGATGTCGGACGCGGCGCCGAAGATCATCGAACCTCAGCCGTGCTCTGCGCGGACCAGGCTGGCCGGACGCATGTCCGTCCAGTGCTCCTCGACGTACTCGAGGCAGGCGGCGCGGGTGTCGTCGTCGTGGACGACGGTCCAGCCGTCCGGTACCGCGACAGCAGTGGGCCACAAGGAGTACTGGGCTTCGTCATTCACCAGAACTCGATAACGAGCGTCGGCGTCTTCGAACGGATTGGACACGAGAACTCCTCGTTTCGTCGTTGGCCTCAATCGTGCGTGGCACCGGCGGACCGGGCATCTTGCCCGTTGCCGGGGCCGGCGACCAGCGTGTCGATCCGGACCGCCAGGTCTTTGAGAACCGGCGACTCGACGAGCACCCGGACGGGGAACTCCACGTTCCAGGCGCGGCGGGCCGACAGCACCAACCTGACGGCGAGCATCGAGTCGCCACCGCGGTCGAAGAAGTCGTCACCACGGCCGACGCTGTCGACGCCCAGCAGCTCGGTCCACAGGCCGGCCAACCTGAGTTCGGTTTCGGTGACGAGGTCGGGCTCCATGTCCTATCCCCCTTGTCCCAGGCCGGCCGACGCCGGCAGCGCGAACCGGTGAAGGAAGTCGAGTACTGCGGCCCGCGCGTCGGCGTTGATGGCCAGCTCCGGCCGATCGCAGGAGATCCGTACGGTCTGCAGATCGGCGGCACCCAACCAGCCGGCGTCGGCCGGATGCACTCGCGAAAGCACCTGCAGGACCGGGCCCAGCGGAGACGGCTGCTCGCCGTAATGAGCCGCCACCAGGAAGGTGAGCCATTCGACGTACACGCCGACCACACCCTCCACCGGACCGCTGGCGTCGGCTCCACCCAACCCGTAGGCCTCCAGAGCCAGCCTGGCCCGTAGGCGCAGGTCCTCTGCTATCCGCTCGACCAGGACCTCGGGAGTGGCGAGCAGACCCTCGATGTCGAGCAGTGGCGGCCGCTGTGTCAACGGCGCCTTGCCTTCGACCTGTCGTACGACCTCGTGGTACTCGAGCACGATCTCGGACGGCGGAGTCTGCTGAGGGTCGAGCAACACGAGAGGCAGCGGATCGCCCAGGCCCGCGTGAAGTCTTGCCATCGCGACAGCCAGTGGCGCGGTGGCGCAGTAGGCGATCACTGCGACTGGGCGATCCAGCGGTTGCTGTGCGTAGAGCTGCTCGGCGTACGCCGAGGTCGTCAGCGCGGTCGGCAGCAGCGACGTAAGTCCTTCCGTGCAGTCGAATCCGCACTGGTCGAGCCGCATCTCACTGACGTGGGCCTCTGGCCGGCGGCCGGGATAGTCGAGGACGAGGAGCATGGTCACCCCACTACTGCCGGTCGGTGGCCTGGGGCAAGCAATCGCGCGACCGCGGCTCGATCGGCCTTGCCGCTGGCTGTCCGTGGCATCGCCGGTAGCACGGCGACGGATGGCGGGACGGAGTACGACGGAAGCTCTTCGCGCAGCGCGGCGAGCGCTGCGGCCGGATCGAACTCCACGCCGGCCGGGATCGTCACCGCAGCTCGCAGCTGACGGGAGCCGGGGCCGAGGTCGACCGGGACGCAGATGGCCTCCACCACTCCTGGCTGCTTACCCAGGCAGGCCTCGACCTCCAGTGGATTCACCCGGAACCCGCGGATCTTGACCTCGTGGTCGGTGCGGCCGAGAAAGTACATCAGTCCGTTCTCGACCTTCACCAAGTCACCGGTCCGAAAGGCCCTGGTATGCCCGTGCGCTGTCGGCTCGACCTGCACGTAGCGCTGCGCGTTCAGTTCCGGCTGGTTCAGGTATCCCAGCGACAAGGGCGACCCTGCCACGAGCAGCTCACCGACCTCCGGGTCACCGGGCTCGGCTACGTCCAACAGGATCTCGCAGCCCGGCAGCGGGACGCCGATCGGCGCCAGGGCGGGCCATGAACTGCTTCGCCCGGTCAGCGTGTGCACCGACACCGTATGCGATTCGCTCTGGCCGTAATGGTTGTTGAGACTGCACTGCGGCAAGCGGTCGAAGAAGTCCTTGATCGCCGGCGTGCAGACGAGTTGCTCTCCCGCGGTGTTGATCTCGCGCAGGACGAGGTTCCCCAGCGAGTCGAACGCCGTCGCCGCCGTGGCCAGCATGTGCAGCGCGACACAGGGCACGAACAGCCGCTCGATCCGCTCGCGTGCGAGCCAGTCCAGCAACTCGATCGGGTCCTGGCGCAGTTCCTCGGGCATGATGACGAGCGTCCCGCCGCCGCCCAGCGTACTGAGCATTTCCTGGAACCAGATATCGAAGTTCAGCGGTGCGAACTGCGCCGTCCGCAGGTTCTGGCGCAGCGAGTGATGCTGCTGCCACGACGCCATGTTGTCGATGCAGCTGTGCGGGACGGCCACCCCTTTAGGCATCCCGGTCGACCCCGACGTGTAGACGACGTAAACCGGGTCATCAGATGCGCAGGTGCAGAAGGTCAGGCCGGTCCCGGCCAGCAGGTCCGATCCGGTCCACTCCGGGATCCTGGCCCGGCGCGGGGCGGGCGTCTCCGGGTCCGGTCCTGCGTGCAGGAGAAGCTTGGCTCCGCTCTCGGCCAGCATGTAGGCCAGACGCTTGCGCGGGAGATTGCCATCGAGCGGCAGGTACGTGGCGCCCGCGCCGACGACCGCCCAGGCCGCGGCTACCAGCGCCGCGCAGCGCGGCCCGGTGACCGCGACTGTGTCACCCGCGGTGATGCCGTTCTCCCGCAGGAGATCGGTGATCTGGGCGATCCAGCCGGCGAGCTCGTAGTAGGTCAACCGGTACTCCGAGTCGGTGACGGCCAGCGCCGCCGGCCGGAGCTTGACCGAGCGCTCGAACGACTTGAGCACGCAGGGCGGCTGGGCCGTCCCTCCCCACAGTCCGGTCTCGATGATCATCGCCGGGCACCCCCCTCGAGCGCGCTGATGATCTGCCGGTCGGGCCGGACCTCTTCGATCAGCTCGTGGACCGCGCGATCGGCGTCGGACTGGGAGCGTTCGAACCGCTCGGGTGAGGTGAGATAGCCGTTGTAGAACGTCACTCCCTCGCAGAGCAACCCGAAGATCCAGATCCGGGCGGCGGACTCGCCGTTCTCCGCGATCGGATGACCACAGCCATCCACCTCGACGGACGACACCACGGTGCTGGCCGGCTTGAACCGTCGCGCTATGCCTCGCCTGGCGATCGCGCCGACGACGGCCGGATCGTCTTCCACCGAGGTGATCCGATCGGTGTAACCCCGGTAGAGCCAGTCCGCGCTGACCGTCTGGGGGACCGACAGCGCGGTGGAGGACAGCGTCCAGGTGCCGGTGTCATCGTCCCAGTCCACCAGGGGATTCGGCCCGACGGGCATCGATACCAGACCTGATCGGAGCAAGGTCAGAAGGTTGCCGGATCGCTCTTTCTCCGGCCCGATGACGAGCCGGTTGATCGCTTCCCGGTGATGGCGGTAGAACCGGTCGAGCGAGGCGTCGGTGAGGCCGCCGAACTCGATCGCGTATCTGATGATGTCGCGGAACTCGCGACAGATCTCGGTCGCCGCCTTGACCGGGCTCCCTTCGAATCCGCGCATCGCATCCGCGAGGTCGGCGGTCAGCCACGACTCGAGCGATCGCTGATAGGCCCGTCCGTCAACCTCCGCGCTCGTCGCCACGGTCCCCCGATAGACCGTCTCGGCGTCGAACTCGGCTGGCCCCGGCAGCTCGGCGAAGGTGTCCAGAACCCCTTCGGCAGCAGCGCCGCGGGCACTGAGAAGGAAAGCCTCGGCAGCTTGCTCGCCCGCTTCCTGCAGCAGCTTCGCCCGCTGATACGCCACTCGCAGTTCGAGCAGGAGCAGCGGAAGGACATCTCGGTCGAAGTCCAGTCGCGGCGTTCGGGTCCGCAACCGGTCGATCGCCGTCCGGGTCAGGGCGACGGCGTCGTACGAGACGCAGGGCGAGGGGGTGGGCCGTGCGCGGTACGGCAGACCGGATCGGGAGAACACGATGATCCGCGGCTCGCGGCCGCTCGGCAGATAGCGCTCCGGCGAGACCGTCTGGTCGAAGCTGCCGCCTCGGCCGACCGTCAGAGCGAAGATCGCGTCGGCGGCCGTCAGCCCCAGGCCCGCGACCGCGACGGTCTCGGACGGTTGGATGGACGCGAACTGCCCAGGCAACGGGTACGCCGTTGCGATCAGCCGGCTCGATGACCGGTCGCGGTCGCGGGGTGCCGGCTGCGGTCGCTGGCCGACCGTCACGAAGAGATAGTCCGCTTCGACATGGTCGCCGTTGCCGAGAGACAAGATCGCCGTATCGCCGTCCTGCTTCAGATCCACGGCGTCGGACGCGTGGTCGATCAGGCGTACGTTGTCCGGAGCGTTGGTCCGTAGGTGCTCCAGAAACCACCGCAGGTAGTCGCCGAAGACCCGTCGCGGCAGGTTGTCGGTGGGCCTGACCTGACGCCCGTCGTTTCCGACCGTGAAGCCATCGCTTGCGACTCGCAGCCCGCGCTCTCGTACCCAGTCGTAAAGGCTCGGCCCGCTCATGGCGGGCGCATGAGTCACGGACTGGGCAGCAGGAAACATCGATACCTGTGCGCAAGCGTGGTTGAGCAGCAGATAGTCCGGCTGATGACTGTCGTACTGCCGCGGCTGGGCTGGGTTGCCGTCCACCAGGTGCAGGTCGATCCTCAGCAACGGATCGACGAGGGCAGCCTGACTGATGATGCGCTCCAGGACGCTCAGCCCCCGAACGCCCATCCCGACGATCGCGACAGTGACCGAACTTCCCGGCGCGTAGTGCCCACCCATCACAGGCCTCCAAGTGAGTTACACCGCTGGCTGAAATGGGCCACAGGACCTAAATCGGCGGCCCCACAGAGAGGTTTCCAGGGCCGCTCGGCCGGGCGCACCTTCGCGATTGCGCCCCGGCCTTCCAGTCACCGGATCGGGGCTGTGGCCAGGGCAATTTCGAGGATGTAGTGACTCCGCCGCCCGCTCTAGCCTCCGGTGAGACACCACCGGTGCACGTGGTGACTAGACGGAAGTGGTGGTTCCCGATGGATGCGGAGTTCGAAACCCACGCGCACGATCCATGGACCGGCGGTGAGCTGTGACGACCGCGACAGACACGGTTGCCCTGGTGGGCATCGCCGTTACCTATCCCGAAGCACTGACCGCGGACCAGCTCTGGGACATGGTGCTCCATCAGCGGACGGCGTTCCGGGCGATCCCGGATATCCGGCTGCCGCGCTCGGAGTACTTCGATCGCGGTACGGGCGCACCTGACCTGACCTACGTCGAATCCGCGGCGCTGATCGAGGGCTGGGCCTTCGACCCGGCCGCGTTCCGGGTGCCGCAGGGCCTGTACGAGGCTGCCGACATGAGCCATTGGCTGGCCCTGGACACCGCATCGCGGCTACTGGACGGCCTGGGCACCGCCTCGGCGCCCTGGTTCCGGCCCGAGCGCACCGGAGTCGTCCTCGGCAACTCGCTGACCGGCGAGACCAGCCGGGCGAACGGCCTGCGGCTCCGCTGGCCGTTCATCGAACGTACGATGCGTTCCTCCGCCCAGGCGCTGGGCCGGCCGGTCGACGAGGAACTCCTCGCCGCAACGGCAGCGCAGTTCCGCTCGTACTTCCCGGCCCCTGGCGACGAGTCGCTGGCCGGCGCCATGGCGAACACGATCGCCGGCCGGATCTGCAACCACTTCGACCTGCACGGCACCGGCTACACCGTGGACGCGGCCTGCTCGTCGTCCCTGCTGGCCGTGATGAACGCTCGGGACGCGTTGCTCCGCGGCGATCTCGATCTGGCGATCAGCGGTGGCGTCGACATGAGTATCGATCCCTTCGAGCTGGTCGGATTCGCGCGCCTGGGTGCCCTCAGCCGTGGCGAGATGCGGGTCTACGACGCGGATCCGACCGGCTTCCTACCGGGTGAGGGCTGCGGCCTGGTCGCCTTGATGCGGACCGCCGACGCGCTCCGGCACGACCTGCCCGTGTACGCCGTCATCGCGGGCGCCGGGATGTCCAGCGACGGGGCCGGCGGACTGACCCGGCCCGCGCAGCATGGTCATGTCATGGCCGCGACCCGCGCCTACACCGAAGCCGGGCTGAGCCCGGAGACGGTCGGCATGTTCGAAGGACACGGCACCGGCACCGGCGTCGGCGATCCGATCGAGCTCGCCACCTTCCGGGAACTGCGCAAGTCGGCGACCCGTCCCGTGGCGGTGGGCAGTATCAAGGCCAACATCGGCCACACCAAGGCGGCGGCCGGCGTCGCGGGACTGATCAAGGCGGCGTTGGCCGTGCATCACCGAACGTTGCCCCCAGCAACCGGTTTCCGGCATCCGCACGCACTGATCGCCGACAGTCCGGCCCTGGAACTGCTCAAGGAGCCGGTCGCCTGGACCCAGGACCGGCTGGTGGCAGGCGTGTCCGCGATGGGCTTCGGCGGGATCAACACCCATGTCGTCCTCACCGATCACCAGCAGCGGACCCGGCGGCGCACCGCCATCCCGCTGAGCGCCCGGACCGGGCCGGACGAGATCGTCGCACTCGCGGCCACGACCTCGGCCGGGCTGCGGCAGGCGATGCGGGAGCTCGCCGACGATCTCGAAGTGTTGTCCGACGCCGAGACCCGGGACCTCGCGGTGACGCTGGCCAGGACCACCGACTTCCGCCTGCCCTATCGGTTCACCTGCACGTTCCGCAACAGGCGCGAAGCGATCGCTGCCCTGGCCGAGGGCACGACTCTGCTCGACCGGGCCGAAGAGCAGCATTCCGGCGCTGATCCCAAGCTGCTCGCCGGCCGGCAGTGCTTCGTGGGCCGCGGTACGCCGGCCCGGGTCGGACTGCTGTTCCCGGGCCAGGCAGCGCCGATGATCCAGCCAGGCACTGTCCTCGAGCAACTGGTGGATGGCGGCGATCTAC
Source organism: Streptomyces sp. SID13031 (assembly GCF_010548305.1). Lineage (GTDB taxonomy): Bacteria > Actinomycetota > Actinomycetes > Propionibacteriales > Kribbellaceae > Kribbella. Next base: position 276,484 of record NZ_JAAGLV010000008.1, on the reverse strand, counting down.
TGACCGCGGCCCGGGCCGGAGCCGCACTGGCTGCGGGCCGCCCGGCCGGCAGCGAGGACACCCGGTTCGCGCAACCGTCCATCGTCGCAGCCTCGCTGCTCGGCCTGGCCTGGCTGGACACGCTCGGCATCGAGGCGCATCGCGCGGTCGGCCACAGCCTGGGCGAGATCACCGCGTTGATCTGGTCCGGCGCACTCGAACCAGCAGCCGGACTGTCCCTGGCCGAAGCCCGCGGCCGGATCATGAGTGAGTTCGGGATCGCCGGGACCTCGATGCTCTCAGTGGCCGCGGACGAGGAGACCACCGCCGAGCTGATCACGGCACTCACCGGCGAGCCCGCCTGGTCCACGATCCCGGCGACCGGCGAGCCGGCGAGCAAAGGCCCGGAGCTGGTCGTGGCCGGTACCAACTCGACGAGCCAGACGACCGTCGCCGGTCCGGTGCCGCTCCTCGCCGAGCTCGCCCAGCTCGCCCGGCGCCGCGGCGTCGGGACCCGGCGACTGCCCGTATCGCACGGTTTCCACTCCGCCGCGATGACACCGGCCGTCGCCCCGTTCCGGGAGGAACTCGCCCGGACCGAGCTGACCTCCGCGACCCATGGCGTGATCTCGACCATCACCGGCGGGCCTGTTCAGCTCGACCCTGAGGAGTTGCGCACCCAACTCGTCCGGCAACTGGTCGCTCCGGTGAGGTTCCGGGAGGCGGTGCAACAGCTCGCCGAGAACTGCCAACTGGTAGTCGAGTGCGGACCCGGGCGGATGCTCGGGCAGTTGGCCGTGGCCGACATCGGCACGCCGGTAGTGAGTATGGACGTCGGCGGCGACCCCACCGGCCTGGCTCGGGTCACCGCCGCATTGGCAGCCGGCGGACAATTGGCACACCTCGAAAGCTGGCACCGGTTTCGTAGCACCCGGCCGATCACCCGCGGCCGCGCACCGGTGCTGTTGTCGAACCCCTGCGGTCTGCTACCCGGCACCGAGCCGATCCCCCTGGTGGTGCCGCCCGCCGAGGTGGTGCCGACCGTCCAGGTAGTCCCCATCGCAGTAGCGCAGGTGGTACCGGCCTCACTACCGGACGACCTGCAGAGTCAACCAGCCGAGCCCGCGACGCTGCCGGTATCAGCTGAGCTGGACGACACTCCGGACGACGCGGTGGTGCTCGAGGTCCTGACTGAGCTCACCGGGCTGCCGGCTGACGGCCTCGCACCCGAGTTGTCACTGTCCAAGGACCTGCACCTCAACTCCCTCCAGGTCGGGCAACTGCTCGCCCGAGCTGCCGGCCGCCTCGGCCGTGCGATGCCCATGACACCGCTTGCACTGGCAGACGCGACGATCGCCGAACTGTCCGCGACACTGTCCGGCCTTCCCCAGGCCGGGGCAGGCGACGGTGACCGACTGGCCGGCGCGCTCGGCTGGACGGAGCCGTTCGAGCACCGGTGGCAGCCTGTGCCGTCTGGTACCGACGGCCGGCAACTGCGCTGGCACACCGTCGGGGCTCCCGAGATCGAGCTCGGCGGCGGCGACGAGCTGGGTCTGCTGGTCGTCCTGGATTCAGACCAGCGGCGGCAGAACGAGCTCATCGTCGAAACGCTTCGGCGAGTGGTCGCCGACGGACCGTACGAGGAAGTGGTGATCGCTCACCACGGCGACGGCGCCGGTCTGGGGCGAAGCCTGGTGGTCGAGCTGGATCAGCCACCGCGGATCGTCTGCGTCGAGACCGATCGACCGGTGACGGAATGGCTCGCCGAGGTTCCGTCGTACGGCACCTTCGCCGACCTGCGCCTGGACCGCGACGGATGGTCGGCGCGGACCACTCATCACCTGCGGACACCGGACCCGTTGCCGGTCCTGCCGCTGCTGCCGGGGGACGTCTGCCTGGTTACGGGTGGCGTCACCGGTATCACCGCGGAGTGCGCCGCCGAACTCGCCGAACGCACCGGCGCCCGGCTGCTGTTCGTCGGCCGCCGCCCGGGCGACGACGAGCAGGTCGCCCGCGCACTGGCCGGTCTCACGGCCACTGGGCTCGATGCTTGCTACCTGTCCTGCGACCTGACCGACCCGGACGCACTACCGGGGCTCTGGGCGGCCGCGGCCGAGCTCGGCCCGGTGCGCGGACTCGTTCACGGAGCAGGTCTGAACGCGCCGCAACCGCTCTCGGCGGTAACCACCGAGTCGCTGGCGGGAGCGGCATCGGTCAAGCACGTCGCCTTCGAGGCGTTGCTGTCGAGCTGTCCGGATCTGGGCGAGTTGCGACTCGTGGCCACGTTCGGCTCGATCATCGGGCGCGCCGGCCTCGCCGGGCAGACCGACTACTGCCTCGCGAACGACCGCCTCCGGGCCAGTACCGAGCGCTACGCCGAGAAGGCTGGCGACACCGTCGTCCGGCACCTGGAGTGGAGCGTCTGGTCAGCGGTCGGGATGGGCGTCGACCTCGGCGCTCTCGACTCGCTCGCCAGGTCGGGTGTTGCCGCGATCGGACCGGAGGACGGACGCCGGCTGTTCATCGCGGCACTCAGCGGAGACGGCCCGGTCACTCAGTTGCTGACCGGCCGGCTGCCCGCCGGACCGACGGTGGTGATGCCCGCCGCCGAGACACCGCCGTTGCGGTACGCGGAGACGATCCGCAGCCGGACGCCAGGTGTCGAGGTCGTGGCCGAGTCCGAGCTGAGCTGGGACACCGATCGCGCGGTGGCCGATCACCGGATCGACGAACTCGCCGTCCTGCCCACGGTGGCAAGCCTCGAAGCTGTTGCCCAGGCCGCCGGCATCGTCGCACCGGACAGCGACTGGCGACGTTTCACCGATCTGCGGCTGCACCGGCCGATCACCGTGGACGACCAGACCCACCGAACGCTGCGAGTTGCCGTCCGGGCTTCCCGATCGGCCGACGACACCGTCGACGCCGTCATCCGAGCTGACGATGACGGGTTCGGCACCGACTGCGTGACGATGACCGTCCACGCCGGAGTCAGCCCGCACTCGTCAGGAGATCCGGAGCCTCCCAGCGAGTCACCGGCCGGCGTACCGCTGCGACACCTCTACGGCCCGCTCTACTTCCATGACGGCGCCTTCCAGTGCGTGACGGCACTGCACCGGGTCGGCGCGGGACAACTCGAAGCAGAACTGGTCGGCCGGGGCGAGAAGTGGTTCTCCCGGTTCCTGCCCGGTCGACTGATGCTCGGCGATCCCGGTCTGCTCGATGCCAGCATCCACGCGCTGCAAGCGTGCTATCCAGGGCGGCGACTGCTACCAGTGAGTGCCGCGGCATTCGCGGTCCACCGGCCGCCCGGGCGAGGGCCACTACAGGTGACAGCCAAGGAGCGTAGCGATTCGGACCTGCCGGAGACCGATCTCTGCTTCGACATCGTGGCAACCGGACCCGACGGCCCTGCACTGGAGTGGACCGGGCTGGTACTGCGCAGTACCGGCCTGCTCCAGGGGCAGCACGCTGATCGGAGGCTGGCAGGCGCCCACCTGGCCCGGCGGATCCGCGAGCTCGGGTGGAGCAGCGAGCTGGACGCTGTCGTGACCTCCGCCGATGTGCCCGCAAGCGACGTACTGGCGGGATGGACAGGCGGTGACTGGGGGCACAGCCCGGCCGGCCGGTTGCAGTCCGCCGACGGCTTCGCGGCCACCAGCAGCTGCGACGGCTTGCGACTGACGATCTGGGCGCCGGACCGCCGGGTCGGCGTCGACTGGCTCGAGGTCGCTCAGGTTGATCCGCCGGCGCTCAGTCCTGGAGACCTCGACCTCGCGGGCCGGCTGTCCGGGGAGCTTGAGGAGCAGGTCGCACGGTTCGCGGTCTGGGCCGCGCGGGAGGCAATGGTGAAGGCCGGGCATCCGGTTGACGCCGAGCTGACCGCCCAGCTGGTGCAGCCGACCGAGCTGGTCCTCAGTACGCCGGACACTCGCGTGCTGGTGAGCCTGCTGCATCCTCAAGGCGGACTGCTGGTGGCCGCCGCCGCGGTCGACATCATCGCGGCGGTACGCCGATGAGTTCCCCGTATCGCTTTCTGCACAAGGTCGCCTTCGAGGAGACGAACCTGGTCGGCAACGTCTACTTCGCGCACTACGTGCGCTGGCAGGGGCATTGCCGCGAGCAGTTTCTCTACGATCACGCACCGGACGTCGTCCGGCTGCTGCAGACCGGTGAGCTGGCGATGGTGACGGTCAACGTCCAGGTCGAGTTCCTGGACGAATGCTTCGCCGGTGACGACGTCGAAATACTGATGCGGCAGGCCGAGCCGTCCCGCGGTGGACATCGGCTGACGATGGAGTTCACCTACCGCCGGCAGAACGCGGTGGTGGCCCTTGGCAAGCAAACGGTCGCCTGCATGCGCCGCGGGTCGGCAGGTGAGCCGCTGATCCCCGACGTGCCGCCGAAGGAACTACTCGAAGCGCTGGGCAGGTTCAGCTCGTGACGGTCACCACCGCCGCCGCCAGGGATCCGGCCAAGCTCCCGCGCGCGAACGACCCCCGCAACCCGGTCAGCCGGCTGACCGGGTTGCTGGACGCGGGCAGTCTCGAGCTGATCGCTCCGGACGACCTGTCCGGCATGCTCGCCGCCCGCGGAACCATCGCGGGCGTCGCCGTCATCGCGTTCTCCTCCGATGCCACCGTGATGGGTGGTGCGATGGGTGACCAGGGGTGCGAGGTCGTACTCAAGGCCTATGAGCTGGCTCGGCGAGAGCAGGTGCCGATCATCGGGTTGTGGCATTCCGGTGGCGCGCGACTGGCCGAGGGGGTGCTGAGCCTGCACGCGGTCGGCAAGGTCTTCTACGCGATGACGCAGGCATCGGGGAAGATCCCGCAGATCTCCGTGGTGCTCGGCCCGGCCGCGGGTGGTGCCGCGTACGGTCCGGCGCTGACCGACATCGTGATCCTCGCCCCGGAGGGACGGATCTTCGTCACCGGTCCGGAGGTGGTCCGCTCGGTCACCGGTGAGGACGTCGACATGCTGCGCCTCGGCGGTCCAGAGCCGCACGGGAGACGGTCCGGCGTCGTCCACATCACCACCGACACCGAAGCAGCCGCGATCGAGAAGGCCCGCCGGCTCGCGGAGCTGCTGGCGAACCAGGGGTCGGTGTCGGCCGAGGTACCGGATCTGGAGCTGTCCGGGTTCCTGCCGGAGTCGGCCAAGCGTGCGTACGACGTCCACCCACTGGTCGCCGGAGTACTCGACCAGGGCAGCCTGGCGGAGCTGCATCAGCGGTGGGCGCCGAACATCGTCACCACGCTCGGCCGCCTCGGCGGTCGCACCGTCGGCGTGATCGCCAACAACCCGCTCCGGCTCGGCGGTTGCCTGGACGCCCTGGCCGCGGACAAGGCGTCCCGGTTCGTCCGGATGTGCGACGCGTTCGGCGTACCGCTCGTCGTGCTGGTCGACGTCCCCGGATACCTGCCCGGTGTCGGGCAGGAGTGGGACGGTGTCGTACGACGCGGCGCCAAGCTGCTGCACGCGTTCGCGGAGGCCGTCGTACCGCGGGTCACGCTGGTGACCCGGAAGACGTACGGCGGGGCGTACATCGCGATGAACGCGCGCTCGCTGGGCGCGACCCGGGTGTTCGCCTGGCCGCGCGCCGAGGTGGCCGTGATGGGCTCGGTCGCGGCGGTCCGGGTCCTGCACCGGCGCAAGCTCGCGCAGATCGATCCCGAGCTCCGTCCGCAGGTCGAGGCCGAGCTCGCCGCCGAACACGAGAAGATTGCCGGCGGCATCGACCGGGCCCGCGAGATCGGCGTCGTCGACCAGATCGTCGACCCCGGCAAAACCCGCTCCGCCCTCGCCACCGCCATCGCCGCAGCCGAGGCCAACGGCCCGATGCGCGGCCGGCACGGCAACATCCCGCTCTGATCGACCGACGGCCGCTGCTCAGGCAGCGGAGCCGGCAATTTCGCCGAGCGGCTTGTCCGGCGCCGCGACGCAATGGGCCAGCAACTGGGCGAACTGGCCGGCCGCACGCGCCATCGTGGCGGCACTGTAGACCTCGGCGTCGTAGTTCCACGCGCCGGTGTAACCACCATCGCTGCTCGGCGTCAGGATCAGGTGCAGGGCGTACTTGGCGTACTGTTCAGGCACGCGGATCGTCTCCGCGGTGAGCTCGGGGAGCGAGAACGGCTCCCAGCGCATGTCATCGAGAACCAGGGACACATCGCACAGGGGCGCGCCCGGATCCAGCCCACGTCGTGACATCGCGACGATCGTGGAGTAGGGAACGGCGCGATGCTCGAGGGCGGAGAGGACCTCTGCCTTGGCCGCGTTCACGAGCATCCGGAACGTCATGTCTCGAGAGACCGCCAGCCGGATCGGATGCAGGTTGGTCAGGAAGCCGATCATGCCGTCGTCGGCGGCTGTCCCGCGCAGCGACACCGGCGTACCGAAGATCACTTCCTGCTGCTCGCCGTACTGCCACAAAAGCGCGGCCATGGCTCCCGCGAACAAGGTGAACGGAGTAGCCCGCAGTGCCCGGCCGGCGGCGCGCACCGCCTGACCGAGCTCGGGACTCACTTCAAGGAGATGGAATTCCGCGCGGTGCGGTAGCTCCTCCGACCCCGGCCGGTCCGGCGGAATCGTGCATGACCTGGGCGCAGCCTTCACTCGCTCCCGCCAGTACTCGAGGTCCTGCGGATCCAGCCCCGCGGCTCGCTGGGCGACAGCGAACTCGCCGGCCTGCATCCGCAACGGCTCCAGCTCGGCCGGCCGATCCTGTACCCGGGCCGAGTAGAAGTGCATTAGCTCCCGCTGCAGGATGTTCAGCGACCAATCGTCGAATGCGGCGTGATGGAACTGCACCACCAAGACGAACTCATCCGGAGTCAAACTGAGCAGCCAGGGTCGAATGGGCGCCTCGTTGAGGTCGAGCGGCTCGGCAACGATCCGGCTCAACTCGGCTGGAAGTGCAGCCGGGGAGCACGACAGCTGCGCCAGCTGAACGCGGCCGGCAGCGGTCACGATTTGCACCGGTTCGCCGTCGCTCTCGGTCAGCCGGCTGCGGAGCACCTCGTGCCGCGCAATGACCTGACTGATGGCCCACTCGAGTGCGCCGATGTCGAGGCGCCCGGTGAGCCGGCTGGCCCAGGCTTCCAGGTAGCGGGACGCCCCATCGAAGATGAGATCGTCAAGCCAGACCGTCTCCTGCTCGCGGCTCATTGGATAGATCCGCGGGCGGGCCGTCATCCCCTCCAGTTCGCCGCTCACGGCCGCGCCGTCGACCGGACTCGAGCGGCCGGCCGCGCACGCTGCCCGAGCTCGTGGAGTGCCGCGCGGTCGACCTTCCCATTGACTGTCAGCGGGTACTGCGCCAGGCCGCGGACGATGGAGGGGAGCATGTAGCCAGGCAGCAGCTGACGCAGTTGGGCGTGAACGCTCAGTGGATCGCCATCCGGGGGCCCTGACGGGTCCGCGTCCGCGCTGGGTACGAGATACACCAGCGCCAGCCGCTCCGGCGTGCCGTCGGGACCATTCACCGGGAAGGCGATGCAATTCCGGACGCCCGCCAGCGACCCGGCCACCGACTCGATCTCGGCGAGCTCGATCCGGTAGCCGCTCAGCTTGATCTGGCGATCACGCCGACCGCGATAGTGGAGGACACCCCCGGCATTCCACACCCCGACGTCGCCCGTCCGATAAATCCGGACCGCGACCCCGTCGAGGTCGACGGTTGGGAACTTCTCGAGGGTCAACTCCGGCTGCCCCAGGTAACCGGTCGCCAGGCCTTCACCGGCGATGCAGATCTCGCCCTCCTGCCCGGGCTCGCAGCGCTCATCACGTGCGTTGAGCAATACCACGTTCCTGCCGTGCACCGGAGTGCCGATCGGAACTCCCGCCGGCAGGTCACAGTCCGCGAGTGCCACCCGCGCGGTGGTCGTGAGCATTCCACTTTCGGCTGGTCCGTAGACGTTCCAGAGCGCGATGCCGCGATGGCGGAGCAGGAAGCCGCGCATGTGCGCCGGCGACGCCGTTTCGCCACCGGTGAACACCCGGCTCAGGCCACTGAAGCACTCCGGATCCTCGTCGACGAACAGATTGAACACCGAACCGGTCAGCCAGACCGTATCGACGCCGTACGTCATGACGATCTGGCGCAGTGTGCTCGGCAACAGGTATTTCGCCGCGATCAGCACCGCCGTGCCGCCGGTCACGAGCTGCCCCCACAGCTCAAATGCGTACATGTCCCAGGGGAGCGCCGCGGCCTGTGGCATCGCATGGCCAGGGCCGAAACCGCTGAGGTGATGGGAACCGAAGAGCCGCGCCACTGCCTGATGAGGCGTCACCACACCTTTCGGGACGCCCGTCGTGCCGGAGGTGAAGACGACCATCGCAGGCGCGTTCGGTGATACCGGCGCCGGATGAAACGATCGCGCGCGCCGGGCCGCACCGGCAATGCCGTCATCCGACGGCCGGTAACTGCCGAATCGGCCGTTCCATCCGGTGTCCGTGGTGATGACCACGGCGGGCGCGATCAGGTCGAGGATCGCTCGCCGGCGCTCGGCCGGCCAGCTCGGGTCGAGATTCGCGTACGCGGCTCCTGTCTTGAGCACGGCCAGCTGAAGCGCCACCAATTCCGGCGAGCGATCCATCAGCAACGGGACGATCTGCCCCGGCCCGACACCGCGATCCGACAGGTCGGCAGCGTAGGCACTCGCGGCCGCTTCGAGCGTTCCATAGCTGATCTTGCGGTCGCGCCAGATGAGTGCGGTCGCCTCAGGGGCGCGCGCCGCCTGCTGGGCGACAGCTGCGTGAATCAGCGACTGGACGCCGGCCAGGCTACTCATGCGCTTCGGCTGCCAGTGCGGACTCGGATTGCACCTTGCGAGCGAAGTCCGCGGCGGTGTCGTTGATGAACAGCCAGGTCGGCCGGGCCCGCCAGCCGTGCACGTGCTCGAGTCGCGCGCAGATCTTGATGGCCGCGAGGGAGGTACCGCCGAAATCGTAGAAGCTGTCGCTCCGGCCGACCCGGTCGATCCCCAGCACCTCAGCCATGATCCGGGCGACTGATTGCTCTACTTCACCGTCTGGTTCTGCAAAGTCACTGTCAACGAACTGTTCCCTGGATTCGCTCATCGAGATCCTTTGTCCCTGAGTTCGGAGCGTGCGGCTCTGACCTTCGCTGTCAGCATTGTCGAATGACGCCGGAGCCGGTGCTTCTCTCCCCTTGCGGCCCGCTGCGCGCAGCGTTCAGGTATTCGTCGACGCCACGGACGAAGGGGATGGCGAAGCAATCGCGAAGGTGCGGCAGCCGGCCCGGCTTGCGAACCTCTTGGTGGTCGCCGATGCCAAGGCAACGGGCGCGAACAGGGACGCCAACCGAGGAGAACCACGATGGAGATCACCCAAGCGCCACCCAGAGACGAACTTGTTCGTCGCGCCTGCGACCTCGTCCCGCTGTTGCGGGAGAAGGCCGTGTGGATGGACGAGAACCGGCGCATTCACGACGACGTCCTCGTGGCGCTCACCGATGCGGGAATTCTCAAGATGCGAGTCCCGGTCCGCTATGGCGGCTACGAGTCCGACATGGGAACGGTCGTGGATGTACTGGCAGAGCTCGGGCGAGGCGACGGCTCGACCGCCTGGACCGCCTCCGTGTGGTCGATCAGCACCTGGATGATGGGGTTGTTCCCCGACGAGGTGCAGGACGAGGTCTTCGCGACACCGGACGTGCGGATCAGCGGGATCCTCAGCCCCGGCGCGATGGCCGTGCCAACCGACGGCGGCTACGTCGTCAATGGCAAGTGGTCTTTCAACAGCGGCGCCCAGCAGAGCACGTGGAACACGAATGCTGCGGTGACACCGACCGGGGACGGCGGTTTCGCGCCGATCATGATCGCCGTACCGATCGCGGACCTGGAAATCGTCGATGACTGGTACACGTCGGGGCTGCGCGGCTCTGGCAGCATCACCACGATCGCCAAGGATGTCTTCGTCCCGAAGGAGCGGGTGCTGCAGATGGGACCGGTGCTGCAGGGGCAGCACCAGTCCAAGCAGAACGCGGACGCACCGATCTTCAAGGCGCCCTTCATGCCCACCGCCTGCGCCACTGTCAGCGCGCCGGCGGTCGGCCTGGCCATGGCGGCCAAGGATGCCTTCCTCGAACGGCTACCAGGCCGGAAGATCAGCTACACCGACTACGAGAGTCAGGCCGAGGCGCCGATCACCCATCTGGAGGTCGCCGAGGCGATCACCAAGATCGACGAGGTCGGGTTCCACGCCCGCCGCGCGGCGGACATGATCGACAGCAAGGGCCGGACGGACGAGACCTGGACGCTCGAGGAACGAGCTCGCGTCCGGCTCGACCTGGGCGCCGCTTGCCAGCGGGCCAAGGAAGCGGTCGACATCCTGGACGGTGCGAGCGGCGGCTCCTCCATCTACCGCGACGTCCCGATCCAGCGTATCCAGCGCGACGTTCAGGCTCTCAACCTGCACGCGATCCTGCATCCGACCACCAACCTCGAGCTCTACGGCCGGATCGTCTGCGGGCTTGACCCAAATACGCCGTACATCTAGTCAGCACGTCTGCCGAATCCTGGGACCCGTCGTCGATCATTCGTCGATCGTCTGATAGACGGCGGGCCAGAGATCGGACCACATCGGCAACGCCGGGTTGCCCGCGTGCGACCGCTGCATGAGGAAAATCGTCGTCAGGTTCTCAGCGGGATCGTTGTACCAGGCGGTGCCGTAGAGGCCTGTCCATCCGTAGCTTCCGGCGGAGAGACCGTGGTCCGTCCGGCGGGTGCGAACCGACATTCCGAAACCCCAGCCCATGGCATCGAAGTACCCTGGGAAGAAGCCTGAGACTGCCCTCTGCTCCGGGGTGAGCTGGTCGCTGGTCATCAGGGCTACCGACGGCTGCGACAGTACCCGCACCCCTTGGTGAGAACCGCCCCCGAGCATGGCCGAGGCGAAGGCGAGGTAGTCGTCTGCGGTCGACACGAGCCCGCCACTGCCTTCTTCGAACGTTGGCGGCCGGCTCCAACGCCCGTCGGGGCCGTCTTTGACGACCCGCTCACCGGTGTCGGCGTCGGCGCGATCGTAAGCCGTCGCGAACCGGCCGAGGCTGTCGCCGTCGACACTGAAGGCGGTGTCCTTCATCCCCAGCGGATCGCAGATTCGCTCGCGCAAGGCATCGCCGAAAGAGATGCCGGTGGCCCGGGCGATGAGTATGCCCGTCACATCGCCGGCCGTGTTGTACAACCAGCGCTCGCCTGGCTGGTAGACGAGTGGAAGCGCGCCCAGCCGCCGCAGCCACTCATCCGGCGGCGGCTCACCCACTGCGTCCAGCGCATCGGCGATCGGGACCGTTCCCGGCTCGGCGGGGACCATGCCGGTGCCGAGGGTGTAGGTGAGTAGATCGCGCAACGTGATCGGGCGTTTCGCGGGAGCGGTGTCGTCCAGTGGCCCGCTGGGATCGGTGAGCACGGTCATGTCCGCGAGTTCCGGAAGGAGGTCGTCGACCGGGTCATCCAGGCGCAGGACGCCGTCGTCGACGAGCGTCATCGCACACGCGGCAACGATCGGCTTCGTCATCGAGGTCAACCGGCAGATCGTGTCTGCTGCCATCGGCGTCTTCGACCCTGGCCCCTCGAACGCCAGACTGCCCACTGCTTCGACGTGCACCTGGCCGTCGCGGGCCAGTACGGCTGTCACACCTGGGACAAAGGCGGAATCAACAAGGCGCTCGAGCGATTCGCGCAGGCGAACCAACCCTTTCTGCGAGAAGCCAGTAGTACTCACGCGTCTCCTCCCGAACGGATTTGTCGCAGAGAGTATATGCCGCGTCACGCAGAAGGCCAGCCCGGTAGCCCGTCAGACGTTCAGGTATTCGTCAACGGTGCTGACAGACGGGTTGCTGAAGAACAGCTTGAGGGGAATCTCGACGCCGAACTGTGCGGTGACCTTTGCGATCAGTACCGCCGCCAGCAACGAGTGGCCGCCCAGGTCGAAGAAGTTGTCGTCGACCCCGACCCGGTCGACGTCGAGCATCTCCGCGAACAACTCGCACAGAATCTCTTCTCGCGGCGACGCGGGTTCCCGGCCACCCGGAGCGCCGAGGTCCGGGACAGGCATCCGCTGGTCATTGACGCCACCGACGACTTCCAAGCTACCGTCCGCGCGCCACCGCACCAGCTCGCCCGTGCGATACATCCGCTCCCCTACACCGAACGGGCATGCCACAAACCGGTCCGCGGTCAACCCCGGCCGATTCAGGTGCGACCGCGCCACGCCCGCACCCGCCACATACAACTCCCCCGCCACCCCCACCGGAACCGGCCGCAAGCCCTTGTCCAGCACGAATATCCGCAGCATCCGGGTGGCCCGGTCGCCCTCGGAGACGGCGGTCCCCGGCACGCCGGCCAGGGTATCGAGGATGTGCGCGGGGACAATCCGGCTGTCGTTGTTCCACTCGTGCAGAACCTGCTGCCGCTCGGCATCGGTCAGCACCTCATGGTCGCTGATCGGAAGGGACGGGTTCGCAACGGCCTGGCGCAGCATTTGGATGAGGCGTTCGGCGAGGGCTTCGACGGTCGACTCGTCGAACAGGTCGCGGGCATACTCCAGGGTGCAGTGGATACCGGCGGGCGAGCCGTCCGCGGCGTACTGCGGGTGGACGAAGAGGGTCAGGTCGAACCTGGCAGTCTCGTGGCCGAACGGCTCGGCCTCGACCTGCAGACCTGGCAGCTGCAACTGCCCGGTACCGGCGATGTCGGCTACGAGCATCACCTGGAACAACGAGTGCCGGGCCACCGAGCGCGCCGGGTTGAGGATCTCGACCAAGCGCTCGAAGGGCACATCGTGGTTGGAGTATGCGGCCAGGTCGGTCTCGCGGATGCGAGCCAGCAGCTCAGTGAAACTCGGTTCGCCGGTCAGGTCCGCGCGAAGCACGAGAGTGTTGAGGAAGAACCCGACCAGGTCGTGAACCGCCTCGTCGGAGCGGCCGGCCACCGGCGTGCCGATGGGGATGTCGGTGCCGGCTCCGCAGCGAGAAAGCAGGGCCGCCAGTCCGGCATGTAGCACCATGAACAGGGTTGAGTTGTGCTCGCGCGCCAGTGCCTGCAAGTCGCCATGGAGCGCACCGTCCAAATCCCACTCGACGTTGCCGCCGCGGTCAGTGGGATCGGCCGGCCGCTGCCGGTCATAAGGCAACGCCAGCTCCTCGGGCAGGCTGTCCAGGGCCGATGTCCAGTAGTCCACCTGGCTGGACAGGATGGTGCTCGCCTCACCGCTGTCGCCGAGCAGGCCACGCTCCCACAAGGAGTAGTCCGCGTACTGCACCGGAAGGTCGGCCCATCCCGGCCCCTGGCCACTTGCCCGAGCCTGATAGGCCTCGGCCAGATCGCGCATCAGGATTCCCATCGACCAGCCGTCGCAGGCGATGTGATAGGTCACCAGCAGCAGCACGTGCTCACGGGGGCTCAGCCGGAACAACCAGGCCCTGATCGGCAGGTCAGCAGATAGGTCGAAGACCTGTCGCTTCGCCTGGTCGAGCTGGCCGGGCAAGGACCCCGGATCCGTCTCCACCACCGTCATCGCTGGCGCCGCCTCAGTGGCGTCCACTATGTGCTGGCACGGCTGGCCGCCGACGACCGGAAAGATCGTGCGCAGCGACTCATGCCGCCCGACCACGTCGGACAGGGCCGAACGCAACGCGCTCGCATCCAGCCGGCCACGCAGCCGCCAGGCGAACGGCATGTTGTAGGCCGGACTCGGGCCGTTGAGCTGGGCCAGAAACCACAGCCGCCGCTGGGCGAACGACAACGGCAAGCTCGCCGGCCGCGACCTGGCCACCAGTGGTGGCCGCGACTTTCCAGCCTGGTCCAAGGCCTTGGCCAGCAGCGCCACGGTCGGATTCTGGAACAGTGCACGGACCGCGAGCTCCACGCCGAGCACCGACCGGATCCGGCTGATGAGCCGGATGGCCAGCAGCGAGTGGCCGCCCAAGTCGAAGAAGCTGTCGTCGACTCCCACCAGGTCGACGCCCAGCGCCTGCGCGAACAGCTCGCACAGAATCTCTTCTCGCGGCGACGCCGGCATCCGGCCGCCGACCTGGAAGCTGAAGACTGGAGCCGGCAGTGCCTGCCGGTCCAGTTTTCCGTGCGCCGTCAACGGCAACTCGGTCAGCACCACCACACCTGCCGGCACCATGTACTCGGGCAACTGCCGCGCCACCGCGTCGCGCAACGCGGCCGGGTCGGCCACCGCTCCTGCCGCCGGCACGACGTACGCCACCAGCTGACGGTCACCCGGCCGGTCCTCCCGCACGACGGCGGCCGCCTGCGCCACCGCTTCCCCGCCGGCCAGCACCGCCTCGATCTCACCGAGCTCGACCCGGAACCCGCGGATCTTCACCTGATCGTCCACCCGGCCGAGGAACTCGAGGTTCCCGTCCGCGCGCCACCGCACCAGATCGCCCGTGCGATACATCCGCTCCCCCACACCGAACGGGCACGCCACAAACCGCTCCGCGGTCAACCCCGGCCGATTCAGGTACCCCCGCGCCAGGCCCGCACCCGCCACGTACAACTCCCCCGCCGCCCCAACCGGAACCGGCCGCAGGCCCCCGTCCAGCACGAACACCCGCGTGTTCCACATCGGACGGCCGATCGGTACCGCGGCATCCGGAATCGGATCCCCCGGCTCGATGACGAAGTCGGTGCAGCCGACGGTGGCCTCGGTCGGCCCGTAGTGATTGACCAGGCCGACTGCGGGGTGATGTTGCCGTATTTCCCGCAGCTGATGGCAGGCTACGGCCTCACCACCGACCATCAGCTGTCCAGAGGGAGTACGGTTCCCCGCGGCCAGCAGCGGCAGGTGGCTGGGCGTGACCTTGAGGAACGTGAATCCGCCCTCCGCGTCGACTGCGGTGAGCTCCTCGTCGAGCGCGGCCAGGCACACTCGGCCGCCACTGGCAAGGGTGCCATAGAGTCCGGTCACGCTGAGGTCGAACGAGATCAGCGTCGGCAACAAGGTGCTGCCGGACAGATGCGGGTACTGGTGTACGCAGCGCGCGACATAGTTCACCACGCTCCCGTGCGTGATGGTCACGCCCTTGGGGTTGCCCGTGGACCCAGAGGTGTAAATGACATAGGCAGGATGAGCCGGCAGCAACGGGGCAACCCGGTCGGTGTCGGTGACCGGCCTGCCGGACAACGCCGCAATCGCGGCATCGGTGGCAGGGTCGTCAGCGACGACAACGGACACATCGGCGGCGGCCGGCAACCCGGCTTCGGTAGCCGAATCGGTGATCAGCAACACCGGACAGGCATCAGCGAGCATGAATTCGATCCGCCCAGCAGGGTAAGCCAGATCGACCGGCAGGTAGGCCGCACCGGCTTTCAGCACCCCTAGCAACGCTATGACCATCAACTCGCTGCGTGGCAACGCGATCGCAACCAGCCGTTCCGGACCGGCGCCAAGCCTCACCAGGTATCGGGCCAGCTGGTTGGCCCGCTCATCCAGCTCGCGGTACGACAGGCTGCGGCCCTCGCAGGTCACCGCCGCCGCATCGGGAGTCCGTGTCGCCTGCCTTTCCAGCAACTGGGGCAGCGTCTGCGCCGGTACCGGCCTACTGGTGTCGTTCCAGGCATACACAACCTGCTGCCACTGCGCAGCGGTCAGTGCCTCCTGCGCGCCGATCGGCTGCGACGGATTCTGTCCGTCCAAGCTCTTGGTCACGTTGATCCCGTCCCCACTCACGCCATTGCCACAAGAACGCGCCTCGGGCCCTCGAAAGGCATCCGGCCGTGGGCCACCAGCATGTTGTCGATGACGAGGAAGTCGCCTACCTGCCAGTCGAACGCGGTGGCCTCGGACCAACTGGTCTCCCGGACGACATCGAGCATCTCTCCCGGGATCGGCGCACCATCGCCGAAGGTCGCGTTCAGGGGCAGGGCGTCGGGGCCGAGTAGCTCCAGGAGATCGGCGGCCACGTCGTCACCAAGGTTCGACGGGTGGAACTGGTCGGCTTGATTGAACCAGACCTTTTCACCGGTCTCCGGGTGCGTCGCGGTGGCAGGACGGACCTGACTGGTCCACAGCGAGTCGTCATCGCGCCACTCGAAGCTGATCTGTTCGCGCGCACAATATGCTTCGACCACCTCGCGGCTGTCGCCCTCCCACACCGCCTGCCAGCTCAGGCCGAGTCCGGGCACGTCCTCTGATCGCAGATTGCGTACGTAGCAGATCTGCCGCTCCTCGAACTCGGCCACCAGGTCCGGCGGCAAGCTCGTCAGGATGCGACGGCCGTTCGCCAGTGGCGTTTGGCCACCGGACGCCGGCGCTTCGGGACAGCAGAAACACAGCCGGCGCGGCCAGCGCAACGTATAGGACAGTTCGTTGTGCAGAGAGATGGTCTGCTGCGCTGGGAACTCGGTCGATGTGTAGACGGCGTCGCCGAGCTGCCGGCGCTCCGACGACCCTTCGGTATAGCGCGATGGCTCACCGCACAGCTCCCTGACGATCTCCCGGAACTTCGCGGAGTCGGAAACGGCGAACCCGCGGAAAAGTACCGCGCCCTTACTCAGAAGGTGTGCGTTGATCTGCGCACGGCGCTCCGAAATGTAGGTCGTAAGGCTCGCGTCCGCGGTTGGCGGTGCGGTAATGATCTCGGCGAGCGTGTTCTGCCTGATGGCATGGGCGTCCTGGGCCATGTCGACCGTCCTCAGTCTGGAGTTCAGCGCCTGGCTGGGGTGCCACCCAGGCTGTCAGTTCAGAGCAGGCCCGCTGACGCATCTGGAGAAGCGCTGAAATCGCGTGCTATCTGCCCGAAATCCGCGGCCATGGAAGCGACCGTGTCATCGCTGAAAAGGTTTCGCTTGTACGCGACAGTCCCGATGCCATCGCCTGACGGATCCTTGTTCACGTCCCACAGGGCGCCGTCAGGCACCGCCGAACACAGCGACTGCGAACGTAACAAGCGGGTGATCCGGGTGAAAGTCAGTCCATCCGGCGCCAGGGTGATCGGGTTCTGGTCGGGAACGCTTTCGAACACAGCCGCGGTACCGTTGTCGGCCATCGCCGGCTCCATGAGTTGCGGTGCCTCGGCGAAGATCTGAACGGTGGGAATGTCGTACGAGTACGCGTCGAGGCAGGCTCGCCTTGTTCGCGTGAGCACGTCCTCGTAGGTCGCGCATCCGGCAAGGTTCGTTCGCAGTGGAACGAAGTTGAAGAATGACCCGACAGACTCCTCGAACCGCCTGTCGCCACGGCCGGGAGTGAAGATCGCAGTCACCAGGTCCGTGGTGCCTGTCAGTCGGTGCACGAGCAACTGGTAGGCCGCGGCGAAGACCATGAAACGAGTGGCCCGGCTTTTGCGGGCCAACCCGTCGATGGCCGAGACGACGTCGCCCGGCAGCAGGAAGTGATGCTTGGCGGTCGATTCGGGGAGGCCGGCCGAGCGCGGGAAATCTGTCGGGATGGCCGTGAATCGGGCGCCGTCCAGTTGACGGCGCCAGTATTCGCGCGCCACCCGCGAGGCTGGACCAGCATGCTCGCGTTCCCAGTCGCAGTAGTCGCGATACTGCGGTGCCACTGGCAGAGTCGGGGTACCGCGGCCAATCCTGATGGCATAGCAATTGGCCAGGTCGCGGATCATCACCCCCAGGGAAATCCCATCGGTGGCGAGGTGATGTGCCATCAGGACGAGAACCGCATCGCTGTCGTCGAACCTGGCCAGCACGGCTCGCAGGAACGGGGACACAGTCGGGCTCATCGTCTCGGTCTCGATCTCGGCCACCAGCGCCTCGGCCCGATCTGCCCGCGAGGAGCCGGGTTCCGAGGCGAAATCGCGGAGGTCGAGTCGCACCGGACCAGCCGCCAGGATCTCCTGGTACCGGCTCCCGTCCACTTCCGCGATGCGGGTGCGGAGCGCCTCATGTCGCTCCACGATGTCGAACAGCGCAGCGTGCAGCGCAGCGAGGTCTATCGAGGCACCGGTGAGGCGCCAGGCCATGACCAGGTGATTACGCGAACCGAACGGTCCGTCGTCGCCACCGGAATCGAAGAGGCTGACAAACTCCTGGTTCAGCGAGAGTGGAAAGCTTTCGGCGCTCGCGGCCGCAGCATCGACGTTTGTCGTACTCACCTTGCTACCAGCTCACTGGAAGTTCGGATACGCCGTACAGTGCCGTTTCCTGGCTGAAGCGCACCTCGTCCAACTCAACAGCAAGCCGCAAGTTCGGGATCCTGCGGATCAAGGTGTCGATCGCCACCTCCATCTCGAGCTTTGCGAGATGTTGCCCGAGGCATCGGTGTATCCCATAGCCCAACGACACGTTGCCGCTGCTTCCTCTCCGCAGATCGAGCGTCTCGGGAGATTCGAACCACTCGGGATCGAAGTTCGCAGCCGGCAGGTAGCAGAGAACCGCCTCGCCTGCCTTGATCGACTGTCCGCCGATCTCGGTGTCCTCCACCGCGACTCGCGGTAACCCCGTGTGGTGGATGGTCATGTAGCGGAGCAACTCGTCGAGCCCGTTCGAAATCAGCGAGGGATCGTGCCGCAATGCCGCCAGCTGCTCAGGGTGAAAGAAGAGGGCGGCGATGCCCATCGCAATCGCCGTCGCGGCTGGGTCGTAGTTGCCGACCAGCAGCAGACGCGCCATGGCGATGATCTCGTCGCGAGTGAGCTCGCCGCTTCGCTCGGCGACGAGCCTACTGAGCAGGTCGTCGCCTGGCTGGCCGGCCTTGTGTTCGACCAGGTCAGTAAGGAACTGGGTCAGCTCATCGTTCGCTGCGTCGAGCTTGTCCTGACCGGCGTAGTGATTGGGAATCGTGGAGGAGACTCTGCGGAAGAAGTCTTGACCCGGAAACGGAATTCCAAGACTCATGCACGTCACCTCCGCCGCGAGCGGCTGGGCGAATTCCACCACCAGGTCGGCCGGTGGATGCTTCGCCACCATGCTGTCCACCAGACGGTCGACAACCTGCTGGATCTGCGGCCGGATCCGGCTCACAGCCTTGTGGGTGTAGTCACCGGTCACCATCGCACGCTGTCTGGAATGCTCGGGAGGATCCATCCGGACGATCGTCGGATTGTGCGCGGTGAGCTCCTCCGATCCGGGACTCACGAGAGGAAAGCCTGGCCGGCTGTTGTCGGCACTGATCCGCTCGTCGGCAAGCGCGGCGCGGACGTCCTGCTGCCGGGTCAGGAACCAGGCTTTGCTGCCGTCCCACAGGGTGATTTGGCTGATCGGCTGTTCGTCGCGTAGCTGTGCGTACCGAAGCGGCGGACCGAACGGCGTCGCGCCACCACGAGCCGCGCGATAGTCAAAGACCGCTGTCATGTGAGCCTCCTGTCTCGTATCGACCAGCATTGCGGTCGCTCCAGCCCGCTGCATCTCTGGAATTGCGACAGTCCGACCGGTCGCGGATGCCGGCGCCGGCGCCGAGCAACCGTAGAGGTGCCCGATCCCGGATGGCCGACCAGTCTCAGGCCCTTGGTATCCAGTGCTTCGCGAACGATGGAGATTCACATGGGAGACGAAGCGAAGATCAGAATCACTGCGTGGCTGACGGATCCCCGCCTGCTGAGCGAGGCGCCCGACGCGGACGTGGCTGAATCCGCAGCCGCGGAGTTCAATACCGCACACCCCGGCTACCAGGTCGAGATCAGTACTCACGATTTTCGTACGCTGCCGGAAGAGGTAGCCCGGGCAGCAGAGCGCGGCGAAGCGCCCGACATCGCGGAATACCACTTCGACTCCACCCGGGCCGCCATGGACACGCTGGGACCCGATGGGAAGCCTCTGTACACGCCCTTCGACCAGGCTGTCGCAGGGCGAACGGAGATCCTCGGTGAGCCAGTGGTGCTCGACGACATGGTGCCGGTGGTCCGCGACTACTTTCGTCATGCGGGCGAGCTGATGGCGATGCCCCGAAGCGCCTCCGCACCGGTGCTCTTCGCCAACATGGATATCCTCGCCCACGCGGGCGTGGCCGAACCGCCGCGCACCTGGCGCGAGGTGACGGCGGCCTGCCAGGCAGTCGCGAAGCTGCCCGGTGGCCCGAATCACGGCATCACCTGGCCGAACTTTCCCTGGTTCTTCCAGCAGGCGGTTGCGCAGCAGGGCGGGCTGATCGCGGATCACGACAACGGACGCTCCGGCCGGGCTGAGAAGGTGGAGCTGGCCTCGAGTGAGATGTTGGCCTTCGTCAGGTGGTGGCAGCGCCTCCACCAGGACGGTCATTTCCTGTACACGGGAAAGATCGGTGACTTCGAGGGTTGCTTCAACGCCTTTGAGAACGGGGAGGTAGCTCTTGTCCTCAGCTCCTCTGTCGACGCTTCGCACTTGCCGGACCGAGGTGAGAGAAACGGGTTCGCCGTCAGAGTGGGCCCAACGCCGTACAACGACGAGGTGCAGTTCGCCGGCTGCATGATGGGCGGAAACACCTGCTGGCTGGCCGGGGGTCTCAGCCCGGCCAAGCAGGACGGGGCACTCGCCTTCCTGCAGTATCTGAGTAGCCCTCGCCATGCCGCAGAGTTGGCCAAGCGTCACTTCCGCGTACCGGTCACCAGGTCGGCGATCGCTGTTCTCGAAGGGGAAGGCTGGTACCGCGAACATCCGGATCATCGGGTAGCCGCCACTCTGCTCGACACGACGGTCGGCTCACCTGCGGTGCTCGGACCTCTCCTGGGCGGCGACGCCGACATCATGGCCGAGGTCACCGGCGCGATGCACGAAGTCCTGACCGGTGAAGCTGAGCCGGCGGCCAGATTCGAGCTGGCGACCGTGCGCGCCCAGCAAATACTGAACGCCTACAACTCGTACTGCGCGGGGCCTCCCCGCCGCACCCCCCGCCCCCGCGACCTTGCTGTCCCCGGCATCTGACCGAACGCGTCGTCGAACACGATCACGACCTTCAAACTCGGCCAGGACCTGCCGTCACCCTGGCAACCGTAGAGGTGCGCCTCGTCAGAGACCTGGCCACCCTGACGGCTACAAGTACCAGGGCCTCCCATCACAAAGAGGAGCGGACTGATGCAGCATGAAAACCTGGAGTTCGGAAACATGAGCGTGGAGAACGGCACTGCAGACTGGCAGGCCGACCACAACCAAGCGCTGGCTCCGCAGGAGCGACCACAAGGCGAGATGGAGATCACCATTGCGGCCGTGGTCGCGGAGGTGATCGGTGTTCGCGCCGTGCCACGCACGGCTTCGTTGTTCGATCTCGGGCTTGATTCGCTGTCAGTGACGGTCGCCTGTGCGCGCCTGGAGCAGGCGACGGGGGTGCTGGTTCGGTTCTCTCAACTCTTCCGGACGCCAACCATCGAGCTGCTGGCAGCCTGGGTCGACACGGCTCGCGAGAAGTTGAACATCAACCACAGCAGCCCTGCCAAGACGGCCAGGCGCTCGACGGCCGAACTCGTGGCGATCACGCCCGTGCAGGCGGCAAACGTCCCGGCGGGCACCGTTGTCAAGGTCGCTTGGTGGTTCGACGGGGCTCTTGACGAGGTGGCCCTCGAAAGCGCGGCCAACGACATTCACATCCGTCATCAGGCACTGCATGCCAAGTACCTCGACGGGGTGGACCTTGGCCTGGCTGAGGTGCCGGCTGACCCGGAGGATGTGCAGTTCCACCTGCTAGGGCAGGAAGCGGACGACGCGGCCGCGAGTGACGTGTTCTGGCCAACTCTACGGAACCCGCTCCGACTCGGCGAGGGCGAGGTCTGGCGGTGTGCGCTCGTACGCAGCGGACAGACAGGGCGTACTTTGTTCGGGCTGACGGTGGACCACACAGCGTTCGACGGTCGCTCATGGGACATCTTGACGGCAGAGCTGTCTTTGGCTTACGCCGCGCGAGTGGCCGGGACGGCGCCGCACTGGCCGGACAGGACCGCCTCGCTTGCGGAGATGGCGGCCGACTTCAGGCACCAACTCGCTTCGGCCGACGCCGAAGCGCAGCGGAGATACTGGCAAAACGAGCTCGGCGAGCTGCCGGCGTGCCGGCTGCCACGGCGCCCCGACGCGCCGGAGATCCAGGCCACCGGCGCGACTGTCTGGTCGCCGCCGGGACCAGCCACGAGGCGGGAGTTCTCCATTCCGGAATCTCAGCTGCGGAGCTGGGAGGCCTACGCCCGCGCCAACGGTATGGCGACTTCGGTCGGCATCGCGGCCGCGTACGTTGCAGCGATAGTCCGGGCGGGCGCGCCGCGAGACTTCGGGCTGGAGGTTTCGATCGCGAACCTGGCGGGCGAGACGATCGACCGAACCATTACCAACCGGGTGGCCGACGTCGTGCTCCGCCCGAACGCCCCGTCGCGGTCGGGGCACAGCATCGCCCGAATGCGAGACGTGTACCACAATGCAATGGCGGAACGCGACATTCTTGTCGACCCGAAAGAACTAGGAAAGCTTCATACCGGACGCGAAGGCGGCGGAATTCCGCTCCACAAGATGGCATCCATGTTCTACAACTCCGTGCCTGACCTCAGCCTCGGGGGCATGCCAGGGACGCTCACCGCCGAGGAGGGCGGCGAACGGCGAATTCCGTTCGCTGTCATGCTTCAGGTAGTGCCGGTGCCGGAAGGTCTCGACATCGCTCTGAGCCTGCGAATTGATATGCACGACGGCGCTCTCGCCGATGACATCCGACAGCACTTCCTGGACATCATCGGCGACGGGCCGGAACGGCTCGAACTGGAGGACCTGGATGCCTCCATTGGCAGGTAGCGCCCAAGGGTTCGCGCATCAACGGATCCTCCAGGTCGGTGCGGCGAACCCCCAGGCGACGGCATTGTCGACCACGAGTGGCTCGTGGACATATCGCGAGGTGATAGACGCCGTCAGAAGGACGGCCCGGGAGCTGACCTGCCGCGGGGTCGGGCCGGAGCGGGTGGTGGCAGTCCGGGCGGAAAGGTCGCCATCGACAATCGTCGCAATGCTGGCCACCCTTCAGGCGGGCGGCGCGTATGTACCGATCGATGAAAGTATGCCACCGGACATGTTCGATGAACTAGCTGACCGGCTCGGGGTGATGGCAAGCATCAGCGGTACCGGCGGAATTGGTCTCGCTGTCCACGGCACCAGCTCGGAAGAGCCGGATATCCGTGGAGCTCAGCAGCTTGCGCCGGCCAACCTTGCCTACATCATACTGACGTCGGGTTCCACTGGCTCACCGAAAGCCGTTGGCGTTGAGCATCGCAACCTGTGGCACTCCACCATCGCCCGGGACCGGTACCAGAAGCCGCCCGAAAAGTTCCGGATCCTGATGACAATGTCACCGTCGTTCGACGGGGCTGTGTATTCCATCTACTGGACATTGATGCACGGCGGCGAATTGGTTATTCCGTCCACGGAAGAACTCCTGGACCCCATTGCGTTGGGTCAGCTGATGGCCGATCGGCCAGTCGACTATTTGAGTTGTGTGCCGTCCTTCTACAGCCTCCTCATCGACACCGTACCGCCGGAGGCGATGCAATCAGTTGTCCAGGTGGCCCTCGGCGGTGACGTGCTGACGGCCGAGCTGGTGGCACGGCATCGGCAAGCAGTACCGCGAGCGCGACTGGTCAACGAATATGGTCCGAGTGAATGTACGTTGTGGTGCACCCGGTACGAGGTACCCGATACCGATACGACCGGCGATCCGGTGCCCATCGGCCGGCCGATACCGGGTGCGACTGCTCAGGTGAGTAGCGGGCACAGTCTCGTGGCGCCGGGCAGGATCGGCGAACTGTATATCGGCGGAAATGGCGTTGGCCGAGGATACATCGGTAATCCGCGCGAGACCGCCCTGCGATTCCTTCCGGACAGGTATGGTGATCCCGGCGCCAGAGTTTATCGATCCGGAGACCTTGTGTCGCAATCAGATCAGGGTCAACTGGTGTTTCATGGACGAATCGACGACGAAGTAAAGGTCCGTGATCACCGAATCAATTTGGGCATGATCGAGGCGGCATTCCGCCGCTTGGACAATGTTCAAGATGCCGCGGTCGTGAAGGAGCGGGAGGGAGAATCCGCCTACTTGCTGGCATTTATCGTCTACTCGGACGACGAAACGGCGCGTGATGACAAAGCCGTCTTGGAGCGCGTATCCGAGATGATACCGGGCTATATGCTGCCACAACGAGTGATCAGTGTTCATCAGATACCGCGGAATGACCGAGGCAAGGTAGAAAGGCAGCGCGTACGGAGCCTGGCGGGCGAGCTAGGAGTGCGGGTCCGGACCGACCGCGAGTCTGTTGCGCAGGTCGTCATGGACATAGTCCGGAAGGCTCTCGGTCGAGAGCCATTCGGCCCGGACAGCGACCTGTTCCAGGAAGGATTGACCTCACTACACATAGCGCGGGTTGTGGCGGCGCTTGGGCATCGTTATGACCTCAGACTCAAGGGGTCTGAAATATTCGAGGTGCCAACCGTCAACGGAATGGCCGCCGTCATAGTCCAAGCAGCGGACTCGAGCAGCAGCAACCCAGGGCCGGCTGACCCGCCGGAAGGATGATCGTGAGCGACGACAGCTTTGACCGGGAGCTGACCGAGGACGCCGGGACGCAGGCCGCAATCCGGGAGATGTGTCAGCAGTCCGGACCTGGGATTGTGCTACAAAAATCGACGCAAAGATTGGAGGCGCCGTGCCGCGATTGAATCCAGTTCACGCGATCAGCTCCCTTATCCCCGAGCCCGGCCCGAGGCGCCCGTATTCGCTGGCGATTCTCATCAACACCTTCGGAAACGGGCTGCTGCTCGTGAGCATGCCGCTGTATTTCACCCGTGTCGTGGAGCTCTCGGCTGTACAGGTAGGACTTGGTCTTACCATCGCGGCGACGGTCACCCTGATGACGAGCCTCCCGCTTGGTCAGCTGGCAGACAGACGCGGCCCGCTCAAGGTGGCCAAGGCCATGCTGCTGCTCCAGTGCGCCGCGACGATCGCTTTCCTCTTCATCAACAACTTCGCCACCTTCGTAGCCGCGGCCATCGTGAATACGCTGGCCGCGAGAGCGATCGGAGCGGCCGAGGGAGCGCTGCTGCGGCGGCTGGCTGGTCAAGAAGCCGCCGGCTACCGCTCGTCGCTTCACGCGCTCACCAACGTGGGCTTGTCGCTTGGCGTCGCTTCCTGTGGTATCGCGATCCAGCTCGACACTGCGACCGCATACCGTGCGCTGATCGTTGTCGACGCGCTGACTTTCCTGGGCGCCTGGATCGTTCTGCGTCGCCTGCCACGGTACGAGCCGCTGCCGACGCCGGCCGCCGAGCCGCGCTGGGGTGTGCTGCGGGACAAGCCGTTCGCAGTGTTCGCCGTATTGATGGCCGCTTCGAGCCTGCAGTTCAGCGTGATCACACTGCTGCTACCACTGTGGGTCATCGAATACACCGATGCCCCACGCTGGTGCATCCCACTGGCTCTTGTGTTCAACACCGTCCTGGTGGTCTTGTTCCAGGTCCGCGTTGGTAGCGGTGTACAGACGATCCTCCAGGGCGGTGACGCGTGGCGGCGAGCCCATGTGGCCTTTCTCTTCAGCTGCGTCGTGATCAGCCTGGCAACCGGAGTGCCCGCCTGGGTCGCGCTGTTGATCCTGGTAGCCGGCGTCTGCCTGCACACCCTCGGCGAAATGTGGCATATGTCTTCCATTTTCGCCCTCCACCTAGGCTTCCCCCCACCCCATGCCCAAGGACAGTACGACGGCTTCCTCGGAACCATCGCTGGTCTCGGCGCCGCCGCGGCTCCGGCGGTGCTCCTCGGACCGGTCCTGGGCTTCGGCCGGCCCGGCCTGATCGGACTCGGCGTGTTCTTCGTCTTGACCGGCCTGCTGATGCCGCCCGTGGCACGGTGGGGTAAGCGGACCAGGCCGGCTCCCTCGGACAGCCCCGACGTTGAGCCCACCGCCGTGCCGGAGTGATCTGCCGGACCTTGGCCAGCTGTACTGACCAGGCCCGTCGGTCGAGATCGTGTGACGACACGAAGTAACTGTGGTTGAAAGGTGAAGACCTCCCGGCGTGGAGCGGAGCTGTAGGAACCGCTCCGACGACCGGGAGGTCTTCGGGTCCCACGCCAACGGAGCGGCCGGACCGTGTTCTGGATCAGGAAGTGTGCGCCAACCAGAAGACGATGGACACCCTGGTGCGCTCCACCTCCGCGGCAGGGTTACTGGACAAGATCGGGATCGGGCCCGACTTCAGCCTGCAACAGAAGATCGAGGTCGCCACCTGGTGTCAGGCAACGACCTCGAGCTGGTCTTCCCACCGAGCAACCTCAGTCAGCCGGCTCAGTCACGCGGACAGTTCTGATAGACCGCCAACTGCCACCGGCCTTCGCGCTTGACGAGAGTCCAGGATGCCCTGATGGCGTCCTCGTCGGACAATTCGGTCGCGCCGGCGGCCAGGACACCCCCCATCGTCAGCAACGCCACAGCGCCGTCGGCCAGCGGCTTGAGGTCGATGGGCGATCCGGTGACGGTCGTCCCCTGATAAGGCCCGGCGTAGGCGGTCGACATGAACTCCCGGATGTCGTCGCGGCCCTTCTTGTACACGCCGGGAAGGATCAGGGTCCCATCCTGCGTGAACAGATCTGCGAAGGCATCGGCGTCGTGGGCGGCCCAGGCTGCGACCATCCGAGCGGGTACGGCAGCGATCTCTGCCTGCTCGGCACCGGGAAGAGCCGGTGCGGCGGCTGCGGGGGTTTTCGTCGACATGTTTGTCTCGCTTTCGTCGAAACCGGATGGACCGCGTCAGCATCACTGCTGGGTAGCGGAAAGGAGGACGGGCAACTCGCTGCGGCCATTCATGATGAAGGTGTTCTGTGGCTTGACCTCCTCCACCCCGACGGCGAGGGCAAGGTCGGGAAAGCGCTCGAACAGCGCGGGAACCGCCGTCCCCGTTTCCAGCAGGCCGAGGCGCATCCCGAGGCAGACATACATGCCGTGCCCGAAGGCCAGATGCTTCTTGTCCGGCCGGGCGATATCGAAGGAGCCGGCGGTCGCTCCATGAATGGCGGGATCGCGGCCCATCGCGGCGAAATTCACCAGGACCGGATCCCCGGCCGGTATCGTCACGTCGCCGAGCTGAACGTCTTCGACGGCAAAACGAAAGGGCATATGCGCCACCGGTGCATCCATCCGGAGGGTTTCCTCGATGGCGTCCTGCCACGATGCCTGGCCGGCATCGATCAGTTGCCGTTGGCCCGGATTGGCGAGCAGCGCGAGGATCGAGTTGGTCACCAGATTCGTCACCGGCTCCGTACCGGTGCCCAGCAGGAACAACAGCGTGCCGATCAACTCGCCGTCTTCCAGCCCCGAACCGTCTTCTCCGTCCTGCGCACCGATCAGGTCGGAGGTAAGGTCGTCTGCCGGCGTACGGCGCTTGGCCGCCACCAGTGCGGCCATCTCCTGCAGTACCAGACCGATACTCGCCGCTTCCTCCTCCTCGGTCATGGTCGTGTCGACCTGCGCCTCACCTCCCCGCAGAATGGTCTGCCGGGCCTCGGCGGGTACGCCGATCAGCTCGAAGATCACCTCGGCGGCGAGCGGATGCGCGTACCTGGACTTCAGATCCACGATCGCACCGGGCGGGCTGCCGGCCAGGTCCTCCAGCAGACTCGCAACAGACTTCTTGATGGTCGCCCGCATCGCCTCGACCCGTCGCGGGGTGAACGCCCTGGCCACCAGTCGGCGCAGACGAGTATGAGCGCTCCCGTAGGTTGTGCCCATGTTCTCCATCAGCGCCCAGCTGATGAGTGGGAACTGCGGATCGATCTGGCCGTTGACGAAGGCAGTCCAGTGCCGGCGCCCGTCCTTGGAGAACCGGCGATCGCCCAGTACCTGCCGACCGGCTTCGTAGCCGGTGATCGACCATGCTCGGACCCCCTGAGGGAGCTCGACCCGACCGACTGGCCCGTGCTCTCGAATTCGCTCGCCCTCGGCGTGGATATCCGCACCAGTCATGTCGATGACGACTGGAGACCTGTCCTCCATGGCAACTTCCTTAGCGTCTCAGTTGGGCAGACCGGGTCAGCGCGACAGCGAGCGGGCGAAGGTGCGGATATCGCCGACCAGAAGTTCGGGCTGTTCCAGCGCCGCGAAGTGACCGCCGCGGTCGAACTCTGTCCAGTGGGTGAGGGTCGGCATGATCTGTTCGGCGAAGCGGCGTACCGGCCGTACTGCGTCCTTGGGGAAGGACGCGACTCCCACCGGCATCGCCAGCGGCCACGGCCCGGCCCAGGTCTGGACGAAGTCGGCGTCCAGGTGACTGGATTCGTAGTACAGCTGGGCGCTGGATCCTGCCGTCGCCGTGAGCCAGTAGATCGTGACCGCGGTCAGGATGTGGTCGCGGCTGATGGCGTCTTCAGGCACCTTCGCCGAGTCGGTCCATTCCTTGTACTTCTCGACGATCCAGGCAAGTTGCCCGACCGGCGAGTCCGTCAGCGCGTAGGACAGCGTCTGCGGACGGGTCGACTGAATCCGCTGCCAGCCCGTTCCGTCCTGCATGAAGTGACCGGTGAACTCCAGCCGGGCCAGGTCGGCTTCACCCAGGCCGGCCATGGCCGCCGGATCCGGCGGCGGGAAGGCCACACACATGTTGAGGTGAACGCCGGCGACATGCTCAGGGTCGGCCAGGCCGAGTCGCAGGGAGATCGGCATTCCCCAGTCGCCGCCTTGAACGGCGTACCGGTCGTAGCCGAGGCGGTGCATGAGTTCCTTCCAGGCCTTGGCGACCCGGCCGGTGTCCCAGCCCACCTGGCCGGTCGGACCGGAGAAGGCGTACCCGGGAATCGACGGGATGACCAGGTGGAAGGCGTCGGCAGCATCGCCGCCATGCGCGACGGGATCGGTCAGCGGCCCGATGACATCGAGGAACTCGGCCACGGTGCCCGGCCAGCCGTGCGTCAGGATGAGCGGCATCGCCCCGGCCTCGGCCGACCGGACATGCAGGAAATGCACGTTCGTGCCGTCGATGTCGCTGACGAACTGCGAGTGCTGGTTCAGCCGCGCCTCGGCAGCCCGCCAGTCGAAGCTGGTACGCCAGTACTCGGTCAGCTCTTTGAGGTACTCCAACGGCACCCCACGATTCCAGCCCACGCCGGGAATCTCGTCCGGCCAGCGAACACCCACCAGCCTGCGCTTCAGATCATCGAGCTCGGACTGCGGAACACCGATGCGGTATGGACGCATCTGACACCTCCGGCTAATCGCGGACCGCCTGCAGCGGCGTAGGGGTGGCTACCCGGCGGCCGGATCGCCGCAACGTGCGGAGGATCTTGCCGGGACGAAGGAGAGCCGTCGGCTCGTCGATCAGCCCGGCAACCCTCATGAAGGCATTGGTGAGGCTCGCGTCGTGGACGGCTGCCCGCTGGAGCCTTGCGATGTAGGCGTTGATCATCCGGACCTTGGCGGTCCGGTTGCCCTCCACGCCCGCATAGCCGAGGTCCGCGGTCGCCGCGAAGTCCCACGGCGAATCGACCTGGCGGGAGATCTCGGCGAAGAACTCGCGGGGCGGCGGCACCGGCGTTCTGGCGAGTTGCTCGGCAAGGATGCGGGACTCGATGGCGGCGACGGCCATGCCCTGTGCGTACACGGGGTTGAAGCTGCAGACCGCGTCTCCGATCACCAGAAGGGCTTCGGGGAACCTGGTCAGCAGTTCGTAGCGACGGCGGACGCTGGCCGGGAACCGGTACGTCACCGCGTCGTCGATCGGCTCCGCCTCGCACACGGACTCGTAGATCTCCGGCACCGGCAGCGATCGGACGAACTCGAGGAACGCGTCCGGGTCAGTCGGCGGATAGTCGCCGAGTACGCCGGTGAGCGACAACTCGACCCGGCCGTCCTCGCCGGGAAGCCGGTAATAGAAGGCGCCCCTCGGATGCGAGGGGGTAGCCGCCGCGATGATGGCGATATCGCTGCCGAACGGATCGCGAGGTACCCGGTAGTGGCGCGTGGTGTAGGCGAGGTCGACCTTCACCAGGTCCTCGGCCGGCCGGGCATAGCCGAGTTCCTCGAGCCAGACCGGCGTCCGTGATCCCCTGCCGGTGGCGTCGATCACCAGGTCGGCACGCAGTACCTCGGGGTCCGAACCGATGTCGCGGGACTGCACGCGCACACCGGTGACTCGAGCCGCGTCGGGCGTTGTCTCCAACCCGACGATGTCGTACCGCTCGAGGAACCGCACGTTGCGGACCTTCGCCACGCGGCCGCGCACGATCCGCTCGATGACAGGTCGGGTGCAGGGCACCGAGAGCAGACCCGTCCGGGCCGGTCGCAACCGCAGTCCGTTGAAGTACCAGCGAATGTCCCCGCTGAAGTCACCCGGCCGGACGCCGGCGGCTTCCATCTCGGTCAGCAGACCGGGGAACTGTTTCTCCAGGATTTGCTGGCCTCGGGCAACCAGGCCGTGGGCATGCCGGCCGTGCGGCACGCCGCGCCGCGGGCCCATCACTCCGGTCAGCTCGTCGCGATCCACCACGAGCACTTCGGAGTACACCTCGCTGAGCACATTGGCGGCCAGCAGGCCGGCCAGGCTGCCGCCAAGGACAACCGCGCGGCGAACGGTCTCTTCAGGCATCGCGACCTCTTCCTACTCTGCGGGCCAGACCCAGAATCAGCATGGACGAGGCCGGCGGAGCGAACTTCTTTCGCTGTGCTGCGGAATAGGCCCCGCCCGCCCACTTAGCGGAAGGCACGATCCGAGAAGGAACTCGCTCGTGGGCCACCAAGGATGGTCGTAGGTGCAGATCGAGCGGTTGAGGAGCGGCATGACGCATTCCGACGACGAGCAGATACTCCGGCGGCTCAGCCCCGGCGACGCCGATCCGATTCTGGTGGCCGACTTCCAGGCGATGTCGATGGCGCCGCGCTTGAGCGAGATGCTCAGCGAGCGCGTTCGAGGCAGGGCCGTGTTTCAGATCGACCCGATCGGAGCGCTCTCCGCGGACCATCTGTATGCGCCGCTGCCGGAGCTGGCTGGGGCCTGCGCAGGCGAGTTCTCGAGCTCCGGCGCGGATCGCGGCCGAGTGCTCGTCGTAGGGCACTGCAGCGCTGCGCCGCTGGCCCTCCACGTCGCGGACCTGCTGGCGCCGGCCCGCTCGGTGACCGCTGTACTGGTGAACCCGACGTGGCCCGACGACGATCACCTGACGGCGAAGTTCTTTGAGTTCCTTACCAGGTTCGGCCCGGCCACCCGCCCGGCCCCGGACCTGGATGCCGACCCCTGCCTGGTCGTCTCGGCGATGGAGCAGGTCTTCCGTGACGAGATCGCTGCCCTGGCCGCCAGCAAGGGCCTCAGCAGCTCAGCAGGCGTCTTCTCGGACCTGATTGTCTGGTACCGCGCCTGGCTGGCTTTCCTGCTGGCCGGCCGGAACGACACGACGACAGAGCGGACCGCCGCGCAGGCGGCCGTGACGGTGCTGTCCGACTCCCCCTCGACAGTCACTGTGCCCGGCCTGAGCAAGAGTGCCTTTCCGCTGCGGGAGCTACCGCCACAACCAGTCGGCACCGTCACACCCGAGTTGGCTGAGCTCGTCGCCGCGCACATCGCGCGGTGTTAGGCAGCAGGCCAGGCAGGACTACCCGCGTGATGGCTCGAGCAGGCCTCGACCTCGCTTACAGCTGACCCCATCACCTCTCGAGTTCACCAGTGCACAGTTTTAGCTGATCGCGTCCGTCCACGTGATCTGTCCGCCTACGGGAGGCTCCAGTGAACAGTGCTATCAAAAGTGCCATAGCGCGAATCTGGGAAGACTACAGCGAGCCGTTGTCGCTCAATGAGATCGCGAAAAGCGCGATTCTCAGCCGATTTCATTTCTCCAGGGTATTTCGCGAGGCTACCTGGGTCTCGCCGGGAAGGTACCTCTCGGCGGTCCGCATCTACCAAGCCAAGCGTCTGCTTGCCACCACGAAGCTGAGCGTCACAGATATATCGCTGGCGGTCGGCTACAACAGTCTGGGCTCGTTCACCAATCACTTCACCGACTCCGTGGGCGCGTCGCCCAGCCGATTCCGGCGCATGTGGCTGGAAGGTATGCGCGAAACACCGCGGGCTGAGACCCCGGCGCCGTCCGAGTCCGGCACCGTCACCGGCACCGTCACCCTGCCGCCCGAGTACGCGGCGGCCAGGGTCTACGTCGGTGCCTTCCAGACGCCGATCATCCAGCGCCGACCGGTGTCGTGGACCGTTGTCGAGGCGGCAGCCGGCGAAACGACACGGTACTGCCTGCCTGATGTCACCCCCGGGCTGTGGTACATCAGGGCCGTCGCAACGGCGGACAGCGCCGACCCGGAACCATGGACCCGGCGCTCTCTCCTACTGGGCGGCGTCGATCCGGTCACTGTGATCGACAAGTCCACCAATATCGTCGGCATCGCCTTGCGGCCCAGGCGCGAGACCGACCTGCCTGTCCTTTACGCAGTGCCCGATCTGGAACCCCGAGGCCGGCGCGATCCGGCACAGTACGAGCCGGGCTACCAGACCAGGCCAAGCCTCGCTGCAGGACAGGTGCCCTGGCGCAGGTAGTGCGAGGCGAGCAACCGGCCGGGTCCGTCTCCGCGACGCCTTGCGAGCGTCGACGGAGGCGGACCCGGCGGGTCTATCGCCTGGCGAACTGGCCGGGTCGGCGTCCCGGCCCGGCCGGCCCGCGGTAAGCCTGAGCGATGTCGAGCCAGCCGTCAGCTTCCTCGCCCTGCGCGGTCAGTGCCAGATCGTCGCGGTGCCGGCGGCGGCTGACCAGCAACGCGAAGTCGGCGGCCGATCCGGTCACCCGCTGGGTCGCGTCGGCCGGCCCGAACTCCCAGACCACGCCCGAAGGGCCGGTCAACTCGACGTGGAACTCCTCGGTCGGCGCCGTCAACCCGTGCGCGTGATAGCCGAAATCGCGAGTACGGAAACCGAACCAGGCCAGGTGGCCGATCCGGTCGGTCAGCTCGCGAGTGCGCCCGACCGCGTCGGCGATGTCCTGACCATGGCCGAACAGTTCCATCATGCCGGCCGCGGCCAGGACCGACGGGGGCAACGGGTTGACCAGCCAGGGAACGGTGGCAGTCGGCTTTACGGCGGCGAGGGCCTTGGCTGCGGCGTTGCGCTCATCTCGCCACTTGTCGACCAGCACCCCGGTGGTCAGCTCCAGGTAGGCGGCCAGGGCGGCCTCTATCGCGCCCTGGAAGTCACGCTTGGCGTCGGCCGTGTGAGCGGCGAAGGCCTCCGGATCGCTGGCCGACAGGAGGGCCAGGTTGGCCACGAAGGCCAGGTGGGCGATCTGGTGCTTGACCGTCCAGCCAGGCGCCGGGGTGGCCGTGTCCCACTGGGCCTGGCTCAGGCCGGCCACCAACGTCTCGATATCGTTGCCGTCAGCAATCAGATCGTCGTACACGCTCGTCGGGTTGGTCATCGTTCCTCCAGATGATTGGCCTAAACGGACAGGGACCGGCCGGCCGGCGCGGCCGGCGGCAGCGACCCGAGGTAGCGCACGTCGACACCGCGGGCCCGGGCTGCCTCGACGATGTTCGGTACGGCGCGCTCGGCGATCGCCGCGATGGTGAACGCCGGGTTGACCGTCAGCGCCCCGGGCACGGCCGAACCGTCGGTGACGAAGATTCCCCGGTGGCCGCGCAACTCGTTCGTGTCGTCCAGCGCCGAGGTCAGCGGGTCGTCGCCCATCCGGCACGAGGCCAGCGGATGCACGGTGTACGCGCCGATGACCTCGTTGGTCCACGGCATCACCCGGGACAGGCCGTCGCGCTCCATGATGTCGCGGACGTCCGCGTCGGCCAGGTCCCATCCATGCCGGGTATTGGCCGACGGGACATAGCGCAGGTTGCCGCGGCTGAGCATCTGCATCGAAATGCGATCGGCGTTGCCGGTCTGCGGTGGTGGACCGAAGACGCCTTCGTTGTCGTCCTCGGACATGATGAAGATGGTCAGCCAGGACTGCCAGCGGCGCAGGATCTCCTTCTTCTCGGCCCCGAACCAGCTCGGGCCCTTGGCGTCGGGTACCTGGGCGAGAATCGTGCCGAACCCCGGCGGGAAGTAGAGCTGCTCCAGCGAGTAGCGGCTGAACTCGGGCAGCGAACCGTCCAGGCGGTCCCAGCTCGCGGCGGACGGTCCCCGGCCGATCTGGTTGGCCGCGTAGGCCAGGCCGTCTCCCCGGTCCAGGCCCAGGACATCGCGGACCTTGTCCTCGTTGAGGATGGCCGTGTTGAGCCGTTCGCCGTTGCCGGAGAAGTAGCGCCCGACCGCGGGCGGCATCGCCCCGAGGCCCGCCTCGGACCGCTGCAGGATGACCGGCGTCGCGGCCGCACCAGCAGCAACCACGACGACTTTCGCCTCGATCACCCCGGCATCGACCTGCACCCGGTAGTCGACCGGGTCGACCACTGTGTAGTGCACCCGGTAGTTGCCCTCATCAGACCGCTCGATGCGCTGTACTTCGTGCAGTGGCCGCACCTGAGCCCCATGGTCGACCGCAGCCGGCAGGTAGTTGAGCAGCAGCGACCGCTTCGCGTCGAACTTGCAGCCGGACATCATCCAGTTGCAGTTGGTGCACAGCTCGGTGTCGATCGCGGCCGAGACCGGATTGGCCGTCCGGCCGGCGTGATTGCAGGCCGCCGCGAACACACCCCCGGCGTACGTGACGTCGTCCCACCCGCCCTGGGTGATGGGCATGGCCTCGGCCACCCGGTCGTACCAGGGGTCCAGCACCTCGCGGGTGATCGACTTGGGCCACATCCGCCGGCCGACGCTGCCCTGCCGCTCGAAGACGAACCCCGGGGCCCGGGGCATCGCCGCGAAGTAGACGACGCTGCCGCCGCCGACGCAGTTGCCGCCCAGCACGTTCATCCCGTCGCCCATGGTGAACTCGAACACCCGGGTCGACGACGAACCGAACTTGAAGTCGTGCTCGAACTCGTCCGCGGTCAGCCATGGACCCCGTTCCAGGACGACGACCGAGGCGCCGCCGGCCGCCAGGTGATAAGCGGGAATCGCGCCGCCGAAGCCGCTGCCGATGACCAGCACATCGGTCCGTTCGTTGGCTGTCACTGCGGATCTCCTGTCGGGGTGGTCCGCGGGTGGAGCGCGGCGAGGGCACGGCCATAGGAAAACCTGGGAAAGCGCCACAGTCCGTCGGGCTCCGGCGGCATGAACCCCATCGTGGTCAGGCCCGGATGGCCCGCGGCGATGGCATCGGCTGTGTTCAGATGGGCGCCGGTGTCCCAGGCCATCGTGCTGAACATGGCCAGCGCGACCCACAGCTCCCGCTCCGGGTGCCCCGGCGCCAGCAACTCCTGAGCCAGGGCGATCCGGTCGTCGAATTCCAGCGCCACAAAGGGCGGTACGGCCGGATCGGGGTCGAGGCCGATCCGGGCCGTGTAGTCGGAGGCGTGCCCGTTGAGCCCCTCCGCCAGGCTGTCCAGGGCGCCGGCCAGGCCGCCCTCCGGTGAGATCATCAACTCGATGGCTCCGGAGGCGACCGCGCCGCCGCCGTTTACCGCACCGGCCACCGCGCGATCGGTCGGACCGCGCCGTTCGCCGGGGATGACGGTGTCGGCGTACGCCTCCAGTGTCATCACCTGGTCGGCCGAGAGCCCTTCGAAATCGTCCACAGACCTTTCCTTACGGCCGCGGTGTGTCGAACAGGGTGGGGAATCGCGTGGTGAGGCCCAGGTCGCCGCGGGCCTTCATCCGGCCCCGCAGGAACAGCAACTTGGCATTCGCGTTGCCGGTGACCATTCGCAAGAAGTCGACCGGGCCAAGGGTCAGAGTCAGCCGGGGCGTGCGGGCCGGCTCCGGCGACACGACCAGCGTTCCCTGCGTGATGACCAGCTCCAGCGTGTCGGTACCGCCGTCAGGGCGTCCGGTCACCTTCCAGTGCACGACCGCCTCGAGGTCGCCCGCCCGGTCTGCCAGGAAGACCGCCGGCAGGTCCTCGACGATGTCGGCCACGATCGACGCACGGCGCGGCGACTGCATCAGGTCCAGCAGCTCACCACCGGAGGCAGCCTTGACCTGTCGGGCGAAGGCGAGTCGGTCGTCAAGGGGGCTCATGTCGACTGGGCTCATGGGGCGAAACTCCTGTCAGCTAACGGGTTCTGGCGGCCGGAGCGCGCCGTAGCCGGCCGCGACGACCATCTGCGCCACGGCGGCGTACTGGCTGCTGTCCCGGCCGGCCAGGGTTCCCAGCCCATCGACGTACCGGTTGAACATGCAGAACGCCGCAGCGATCAGCACCGTGTCGTGGATCTCGACATCGGTCGCTCCAGCTTCCTTGGCCTGATTCACCAACGCCTCGGTCACCCGCCGTCCGTCCTGCTGTACGGCGGCGGCGATGCGCAGCAGGGCCTTCAGCTGCTCGGAGATCGGGGCCGACTCGGGATCGCGGAGAACCTGGGCCACCAGGTCCGAACCGCCCGGTAACTGCGCCGCCGCGAAGGCCGAGTGCGAGCCGCGACAGAAGGTGCACTGGTTGAGGCCGGACACGTACGCCGCGATCAGCTCACGATCGCCGCGGGACAAGGAGTTCGGCTCGAACAGCAGCGCATTGGCCAGATCGTTCAGCGGTCCCGCGGTCTCCGGCCGGAAGGCCAGCAGTCCGGTGATTCCCGGCAGTCGGGTCTCGTCGATTCCCAAATCGATGTGCGCCACGGGTTGCACCATCCTTCAGCGGGCGTCGCCGACCGACGCGTTGCCCACGACAGTGGCACGCCGCTGGTGGGCGGGCCTCTTCCAGCATGCCGTCCGCCTAGGCCTCATCGCCGGAGCCTGCAGGTGGTTCCTCGAGCACCTGGGAAACACGTGTTGGTGGAAGTACCAGACGTCCTAGCGGTCGCCGCGATCTACAGCACGCAGGGATCTGTCGTGGACACCTCCCGGATGCCATTCTCGTCTGGTGTGCGCGAGCACGGGACGGCTTCGTGGAGTCGGGGCTTCTGCTCCCCTGATATCCCACCTGAATCCGCTGTCGACTCACGTTTACGCGCGATTGGAACCCGCTGATGTCCAAGCCTCCCGAGGATCTGCAACTCGTCGTACTCGGAGCGAGTAAGCAGCTCGCAGCTGTCGCGCGGCAACTCGGTTGCCGCCTCATTCACGTCCAGAAGCCGGGAAGCCGCCTAGCGGCATTCATCGAGCCGAACCCGGTGCGGTCGACCCTCTACACGGTCGACTACACCGCGGCCGCACTGCTGGGTTTCGTGGAGCAGGTACTTCGGCCGTTGCAGCCCGATGCCGTTGTCAGCATTCGGGAGGACGGCCTCATCCCCGCGGCCCTCGCCAACGAACACCTGGGACTCGTCGGTACTCCACTCGAAGTGGTGGAGACCCTACGGGACAAGGCGAGCATGCGAGCGTTGCTCGAACTCAAGGCGCCGCACCTGACGCTGCGGGCGTCGGTCCCCGCGAGCACCGCAGAGGCTGTCGCCATCTTTCTCGGCTGGGGTGGCGGACCAGCCATTCTCAAGCCCCGTTCGGGTGCCGGTAGCCAAGGCGTTGTGCTGATCGAGAGCGTCGACGATCTGCGGGCGCAAGGCGATCCGTCCGGCCGGTTGCTCGAGGAGTATCTCCCGGGCCAGGAATACAGCGCCGAGAGCTTCAGCGTCGGCGGCGTCCACCGGATCTTCGCGATCGTCGAGAAGCACATCGGTCCCTCGTTCGTCGAGTTGGCTCATGTGGTACCGGCGCCCTCGCTGGACATCGCGTCGGCACCGGCCGTACAGGGTCAGCTGGTCGAGTTCCTCGACGTCGTGGGTCTCGTCGACGGGCCGGCTCATACCGAGTTCAAACTGACCGGTGACGGTCTCAAGATCATCGAGTCGCACAGTCGGGTCGGCGGTGACGGGATTCCCCACCTGGTCCACCTTGTCACCGGGACAGACCTACTGCGCTGGAGTCTGGGCTGGCCACTTGGTCTGGGCGCGCCTGCTCCCGGGGCTTCCCCCGCCGCAGGTGCCGCCGCAATCGCGTTTGCCACCGCGCCGGAGGGTGTAGTGGAGTCGGTTGTCCTGCCGAGCCTGACATTTCCGGACGCGACGGCAGAGGAGGTGAGGTCGTTCGTCAAGCCGGGAGACAGCGTCGCCGCCTTGACCAGCTCATCGGCGCGAGTCGGCAGTGGGAGTGCTTCCGGGGCTGATGCCTCGTGCGTCCTCGCCGCCGCGCGAGCGCTGGCCGAGGGCATCCGCATCGTCACCCGGCCGGCCGGTGAGTCGATATAAGGCAACCGCTTCTCGTCATCAGCCGCGTCGCGCTGCACGAGAAGATGGTCATCATAGCCGCGCGGCGGGCTCGGCTCGCAACTGGCACACGTCGTCGATACCCTGGCGGCCGCATGCGAGGGGTGGCACGCCATCGGCGCGCCGATGGCGTGCGGTGACTGGACGGGCGAGCTGGTGATCGCGGCCTCCTAGCCCACCGCACCGACGCGGAAGCGCCGGCGATCATCGGGTCGCCGGCGCTTCGGATGTCTTGTCAGTCAGCTGGCGGGGACCTCCTGGCGGCGTTCGCGCATCCACTTCAGCCACCACATCAGGCCTCGGCCGAGGCAGACGAGGGTTGTCGCGAAGAACAGCGTGTAGACGACGTCGAAGACCATCAGTACGCCGTACACGACGCCCACGCTCATACCGAACATGAACTGGTCCCGCGGTTTGGTCGGGGTGGTACCGGGGTCGGTCACCATGTAGTTGGTGAAGAGGAGGAACGCCACCCCGGTCATCGGCAGCAGTGCGGCCCAGAGGGCGACGTCCCAGATCCAGTGCCGCAGCAGGGCCTGGATGACGAACGAACCCAGCCAGCCCAGGATCAGCGGCACCTTCTTGGTCAGGACGGAGTTCAGCACCGTACCGGCGGTCAGCAAGATGATCGGGATCATCAGCCGGAACACGTCGGGGACGTGTTCGGTGAAGTGGTACGGCGGGGAGATGTTGACCCAGGAGAACAGAATCAGCGTCATCGTGATGCCGAAGTTGGACGGATTCATGAAGTGCCGCCAGCGCCCCTTGATCGGCGCGACCAGGACGGCCTTCTGACCGACCGCGATCACCACCGCGAAGGCGATCGGCCAGAACCGGTCGTTCGCGTACAACAGCATGTTGACCGCGAGGGTGGTGATGTAAGCCGGTAGCAGGAAGGTGAACACTCCCCAGGCGCCGTAGCCGGCGAAGGCCGGCCTGGTCCGGCTGGCCCAGCCCGCGATCACCGCGACCACCATCTCCAGGCCCAGACCGATGGCCAGGGCGAACAGCGGCCAGGCCCACGGCTGCTCGAAACCGAGGACGGTGTAGCCCAGGATGTTGAAGACGCTCATCGAGATGGCGAAGTTGCGCAGCGCCAGGTAGCGCGGGTCACGCCCGTCGACTCTCGGCGGAAGGCTGGCTCGCTTGGCCGCGGCAACCTGCAGCGCCGGTGGTACCGGCACCTTCTTGGCAGGTGGCGGGAGGACCGTGGTGGTGGAGAGGAGGTCGCGCCCCTCGCTGGTCGAGACGCTGTCCGTCGTCGTCATTTCGCTGCTACCTCCTTGACCTGGTCGGTCAGCATCAGGTTGTGCCAGCCGGCGCTCAGGTCGACCGTCTGCACGTGGGTGGTCCCGCGGACGTCTCGCCAGCTGATCTCGGCCGAGACCGGTTGTGAGCCCGAGTCCCCCAGACCGAAGAACACATCGAAGCTCCGCTTGCCGGAGTGGCCGCCGCCGCCGTCGAGCTGGGCGATCTGCCGTTGACCGTCGGCGCTGGTCACTACGACTTTGGCGCCGTAGGCCGGCGTACCGACCGGTCCGCCCGCCGCGCCGTCCGTGGCCGGCCGGTACAGACGCAGGCCCAGGAAGTCGCCGCGATCGGTACTGGTGTTGCGGTAGTAGGCCGGTGGGCCCCACTGGCGGGCGATGGCGAACTCCTGCCCGCCGTCGCCATCGGTGTCGGCGACCGCGACACCCCGGGTCGGAGTCTGGTTGTCGAGGCCGAGCTTGGCGCTGAGGTTCACGTACCGGCCGTTGCCGTCGCGGACCCAGAACGCCATCGGCTCGTGCCCGGACAGGTCGTCACCCGGCTCGGCCTTGGGCCACATGTCCGGGTTCTCCAGCAGCAGGTCGTTGCCCATAGCAAGCTCTTGCAGCCAGTTGAACCGGTTGGTGGTGCCCTGGACGAACCCGCAGGCCTGGACGACGGCCAGCTGGCCGCTGTTGTCGAAGTCGGCCATCTTGGCGTCCCAGCCCCAGCCGGTCCAGGCCATGTCGAGCTTGCCGGCCTCGTTGCGGAACGGTGCGATGCCCTTCTCGAGCTCGGCCTTGGCCCCGGCCGTGCTGGTCTGGGTGTTCATCCACACCAGGTTGCTCTCCTCCAGACCCCAGGAGGTGGTGATGTCGCTGACGAACGCATCGAACTGCCCGTTGCCGTTCAGGTCGCCGAACTCGACGCCCATCCCCTTGAACGAGTCGTGCCCGACGACCAGGGACTTGGGCGTGAGCGCGTTCCGCTCCCCCTCCACCAGCGCGAACTTGATGCGGCCCGGGGTCGACCGGTTGTGGAACATCCGGTCCTGCCCGAAGTCGTTGGCCAGGTAGAGCTCCGGCAACAGGTCGCCGTCGAGGTCGGCCGAACTGGAACCCAGCGTCCAGCCGGTGGCGTAGCGGGGATCGATGGCCGGCTGTTCCTGGTAGGAGACCGAGGACGCGGTCGCCCCCGTCCAGCGCAGAACGTGCGCCCCGCCGGCATTGGTGGCCCGGGACATCGAGTGGTTCATCTGGACGTTGGGCTGCCCGTTGGGATCCAGCACGCCGCTTTCCGGGAAGTAGTTGAACACCCCGATATCGGGGTGACCATCACCGTCGAAGTCTGCGACCGCCACGGCGTTGGTGTTCCACTGCCTGCCCTGGTACGTGCCGCCGGGCAGGGTGGGCGGTGCGATCAGCTCGGTGGGCTGGTAGCTGGCCAGGCTCAGCAGGCCCGGCTGGCCGCGGTGCAGGAACACCACGGGGGTACGACCCCAGTAGTAGACCAGCAGGTCGGTCCAGCCGTCGCCGTTGTAGTCACCTGGGACACAGCCCATCGGCGCGATGATGTCCGACATCGGCAGCGGGGCCGGGTTCAGCACGAACGGCTTGTAGTTCTCGCCACCTGACGGGGCCGGCGTGACGATCGCCGCGTCGGACCGCGTGTCGACCAGGCACAGGTCGTTGGCGACACCGTGACCGTCCAGGTCGTTGACGGAGATGGCGGCGCCGACCGACGAGATCCACGACCTGATGTGCTCGTACCGCGGGTTGACCACCCGAACCGACTTGTCCGGAAGGTTGTCCGGCAACGCGATCGGCATTTCGGTGAACCGGAACTGCGAGGCCAGCGCGGTCTGGCTGGCCTCGGAGACCGTCGGTCGCTGAGCCACCACGAACAGCGTGCCGGTCAGGACGATGACGAATAGGGCTGGCGCGAGTCGGCGCACCACGGCTGTTGGGCTAGAACGCATCGGATCCTCGAATCTCGACGGGGTGGCGCCGCTCGACGCCGAAAGGGGGGCGGCCTGTCCTGCGCAGAAATCATGGATGGCTCGCCAGGGCTGGTCTTCTCGCGCGATGCTCAGCTGGTCGCTGCGACGTGGCCGGACTGGACGAAGGCCGCCGAGATCCGTTGCCGCCAGACCTCGTACGCCGGGAGCACACCGTCGGCGGGAAGGTCGGCCATCGTCTCGTCGGTGATCTTCTCCGCCAGCGCCACCGGCTGGCCGCAGAAGATCTGGGTGGCCAGCTCGTTGTGTGGGCAGACCAGGTCGGCCTTGGCCCGAGCGGCGGCCGCAAAGGCGGCGCCCTGGGCCAATTCCGGCCGATACTCCTCGGCGTGATCCCACAGTGCCGTCAGCTCGGCCTCGGTGGCGCCCCCGGCGTAGGTGGCGGCGAGCCCGATCCCGCCGTACAGGTCGGCCCGCCGGCCGCTCGGATAGCGCTCGACCAGGCTGGTCACGACCTCGACATCGGTACCACCGATGAACCACAGAGCCCGGCCGATGCCCTGGTCGGTGGCGCGTGACCCGTAGTCCCGCGCGGTCGCGCCACGCCACGGCACCGATGCGTCCTCGTACAGGTCGTAGACATAGCGCTCGGTGCGGAAGTAGGCCTGGTGGAACCCGTAGCCGTCGAGCACCAGCCAGCGCAGCAACGGATCGGGCGCATGCAAGGTCGACCACCGGATCCGGGGCAGCCGCGCCATCGCCCAGCCGACGCCGACGTAGGCCATGTAGACGTGGTTGGCACCGGCGCCGGCCAGGAATCGTTCGACGTTGCGTCCACCACCGGGGCGCAGGCCGTCGCGGATCGCGAAGGCCATCGCGGCACCCTCATGGGCGAAGCCGCGGAACCGGGTGGGCACGGCCGCCAGCGACGGCTCGGCCGCGGCTGGTACCCGGGCCTCGGCAGCGAATCCGAACCCGTCGAGGAACGTACCGCCGACGCTCTCCAGCAGCTTGCGCGCCTCGGGGTTCTTGACGTGGAATCCGCGGACCTCGAGGCTCGTGGCGGATCGGTTGGGGGTCATGATCTTGCGCCGAAGCGCTCGAAGAGCGTTCATGGGTTCGCTACTCCTCTTGGCCACTAGGCCCGACGGGGTTGGGGACGGTGGATGAGCATGACCAGCAAGGCGATGACGAACGCTGCGGCGACGACAGTGAGCCCGATGCTGAGCGGATCGTCGCCGAAGTGGTCGTGGCCGGCCGCGGCCGGCGGTACCGGCTTGGCGGGGACCGGCGCCGTGGCCGCGAACGACGAGGAAACCTGGAAGCGGTTGGTACCGAAGAAGCTGCGGCCGTCGGCCAGAACCACGTGATAGTCCAGCACGTAGTCGCCGTCCGCTCCGATGGTCACGGGCTCGGTGATGGCCGCACCGGTCGTTACCGGCGCACCCGAACTCACCGGCCGGCCGCGACCGTCGGAGACCTCGATGTGGATCTGCTCGGGGCGCACCGCCGCATCGAAGCTGAGCGACACCTGGCGGGGCGGCTCGCGCAGGGCGGCGCCGTCGGCCGGGTAGACCGACCCCAGGCGGGCGCCGCCGTTCGAGCGCCCGGCGAACATCAGCGCGCCGATCGCGACGACGACGATCGCCCCGGCGACCACCAGGAATCGTGCCCACCAGGTGGATCGGGTCATGGCCGTCAGACCGTGACTCGCTCGCGCGCACACGTGCACGCGGTCAAGTCCCGCTCAGCTTCCTTGGGCCGCAGGTGGTAGTACATGGCGAAGACCATCGGAACGAAGACGATGGTGTTGTAGAACAGGTGCAGCTCCACCCGCGGGTAGAACTGCTGCAGGATGCTGGTCGGCACCGCGCCGCCGAACAGGAAGTGGTGCGTCTGCGCCTGGATCAGCAGCAGCAGGTGCTCGATGTGGTGCCAGAACTGGATCACCAGAGCCACCGTCCACCACGTCTTGGCACGCCCGGCGAACCCGTTGCGCAGCAGGAACAGGCCGATCAGCATCACGATCGCGTAGCCGTAGTGCAGAGCCTCTGACGAGACCAGCCACGGGAAGTACTGGCCGAGAACTCCGCGCGCCTGCGGCCGCGGCCGATCGAGAATCCAGATCTGCGCGGCCTGCACCAGGTGCTCGGCCCAGTGGGCCAGCACGATGAACATGAACACCCCAAGGGCAAGGCGATGCCCGGCCCCGTTGACCCAGCTGACCGCTCGTCGGTCGTTTAACGCGATCGTGGCCACAAGCCCCTCCGTAACCATCGTGGAATACGCCTGACGGCGTCGTTCCACGATGGGACGTGACCGGCTCCAGCTCACCTCGCAAAGTGCCCTA
The DNA here is from genome assembly GCF_010548305.1 of Streptomyces sp. SID13031. Classification (GTDB taxonomy): domain Bacteria; phylum Actinomycetota; class Actinomycetes; order Propionibacteriales; family Kribbellaceae; genus Kribbella. The sequence goes on along the minus strand of NZ_JAAGLV010000008.1, from coordinate 232,801 downwards.
CCTCAGGACGAGCCCGGATGGACGCCGAGGTCAGTGCTCGTCGCCTGGTACTACGAGGCCGCACTCGTAGGCGAAGACGACGGCCTGGACGCGGTCGCGGAGGCCCAGCTTGAGGAGGACGCGGGAGACGTGGGTCTTGACCGTCGCCTCGCCGACGAACAACGACGTGGCGATCTCGGTGTTCGTCAGGCCACGGGCGATCAGGCCCAGTACTTCGCGTTCGCGTTCGGTCAGGGCGGCGACCAGGTCGGGGCGGTAGATGCGGTCGCCGCCGCCGGCGAATCGCTTGATGACGCGGCGGGTGACCTCCGGGGCCAGCAGCGCGTGGCCGGAGTGGACGACCTGGATGGCCTCGACCAGGTCCTCCGGAGCCGTGTTCTTCAGCAGGAACCCGCTGGCGCCCGCGCCGAGCGACTCGAACAGGTAGTCGTCGCGGTCGAACGTGGTCAGGATGATCACCTTGCCCGCGTCGGCCGAGACGATCCGCTGGGTCGCCGCGATGCCGTCGAGGCCGGGCATCTGGACGTCCATCAAGACGACGTCCGGCCGCAGCTCGAGCGCGAGCTCGACCGCCTGCTCGCCGTCGGACGCCTCGCCGACCACCTGGATGTCCGGCTCGACCGACAGGATCATCCGGAATCCCGCCCGGACCAGGTCCTGGTCGTCGACGAGCAGGACGCGCATCGGCGTACTGGCCTCAGTCATGCTTGCGGTTCTCCTTCGGGCAGTGCTGGCTTTGAGGGGGCGGGCGCGGGCTGCAACGGGATCCGGACCCGGACCCGGAAGCCACCCACCGGGCGGGGACCGATCTCGCTCTCGCCACCGAGCAGGCCGACCCTCTCACGGATGCCGACATGGCCCAGCCGGCTGCCGACCATCGCGTGTTTGGGGCGTCCGTCGTCGATCACCTCGAGCTCGACCGCGGTGTCAGCCAGATAGCGCAGGGTGACGTGCGCATTCCGGGCGGTCGAGTGCTTGCGCACGTTCGTCAGCGCCTCCTGCGCGATCCGGTAGACCGAGACCGAGATCGTCTCCGGCAACTTCACCGGCTGGCCGATCTGGTGGAACCCGACCGACAGCCCCTCGACGTTCGCCGTCGAGACCAGCGCCGGCAACCGGTCCGCACCCGCCTGCGGAGCCTTCCCGGCCGGTACGCCGAGGTCGTCGTCCAGGTCCGGATCGGCGGCGCGCAGCATGCCGAGCAGCTGCCGCATCTCGTTGACCGCGGTCCGGCTGGAGTTCTCGATCACGCTGAGCGCGTTCTTGGCCGCCTCCGGATCGGAGTCCATCACCCGGCGGGCGCCCCCGGCCTGGATGCCGATGCTGCTGATGTGGTGCGCGACCACATCGTGCAGCTCGCGGGAGATCCGCAGCCGCTCGTCGATCACGGCCCGGCGCGCGTTCGCCTGCTGCTGGGTGGCCAGCTCGACGGCCTGTTGCTCGAGCACATCGCGCTGCCGGGCGACGCCCCACGCGGTCCGGCCCCAGAAGTAGGCGCCGAAGAAGTAGAGGACGTTGAGCGCGAAGTTCAGCAGGACGAAGGACACGTACGGCGAGAACATGCCCCCGCCCGGCCCCTTGATCGTGTCGTCGGCCAGCGCCTTGACGAAGCCGTACGCCAGCCAGGCGAACATGCCCACGAATACGACGACCATCGCGAGCTTCATCCGGCGCCGGTCCCGCGCCCACGCGGTGGCCGCGTAGATGGCCATGAACTGCGTGGCCTGGGTGACCAGGTTGCCCGCGAAGGCGAAGGTGTTCCACTCGCCGTTGACGAAGAACAGCACCGAGACGGCGAAGAGCACGGTCAGTGGGTAACGCCGCCGCAAACACAGGGGCAGCGCCGCGGCCGCACTCAGCACGTAGGCCCCGACCCCGCCGAACCCCAGATCGACCGGGAAGCCCGAGGTGCTGCGGGCCAGGTCGGTCCCGACCAACCCCGCCACGGCCATTCCGAGGCCGAGCACCACGTCCTGGCGGATCTGCCGACGGGTCGGCCCGGGGCGGCGCCAGTCGGTGGCGTTCGTCACAGGCTGCGACGCCTCCGCCGGGGCGGAGCGCAGTACAGGTGGGGGTGACGGGGTGGACATGGTTGCCCAGCCTACGGGTGGGCCCGCTGGGTCTCCGGGAGCGCCGCGTACTCTGGTCGGCGTGACGATCGCCCCAGAAGGACGGAAGCTGCTCAGACTCGAAGTGCGCAACGCGGAGACCCCGATCGAGCGCAAACCCGAGTGGATCAAGACGCGCGCCAAGATGGGCCCGGAGTACCAGAAGCTGCAGAAACTGGTGAAATCCGAGGACCTGCACACGGTGTGTCAGGAAGCCGGCTGTCCCAACATCTTCGAATGCTGGGAAGACCGTGAAGCGACCTTCCTGATCGGCGGCGACCAGTGCACCCGGCGCTGTGACTTCTGCCAGATCGACACCGGCAAGCCGGAGGACCTGGACCGCGACGAGCCGCGCCGGGTCGCCGAGTCCGTCGTCAAGATGGGCCTGCGCTACGCGACCGTGACGGGTGTTGCCCGTGACGACCTCGAGGACGGCGGCGCCTGGCTGTACGCCGAGACGATCCGGCAGATCCACGCGCTGAACCCCGGTACCGGCGTGGAGATGCTCGCGCCGGACTTCAACGCCGTACCGGAGCAGCTGGCCGAGGTGTTCTCGTCCCGCCCCGAGGTGTTCGCGCACAACATCGAGACGGTGCCGCGGATCTTCCGCCGGATCCGGCCGGGCTTCCGCTACGAGCGCTCGCTCGACGTGATCACCCAGGCCCGCGACTACGGCCTGGTGACCAAGTCCAACCTGATCCTCGGCATGGGCGAGACGCGCGAGGAGGTCAGCCAGGCGCTGACCGACCTGCACGAGGCCGGCTGCGAGATCATCACCATCACCCAGTACCTGCGCCCGTCCCTGCGGCACCACCCGGTCGAGCGCTGGGTGCGGCCGGAGGAGTTCGACGAGATGAAGGAGGAGGCCGAGGAGATCGGCTTCGCCGGAGTCATGTCGGGTCCGCTCGTGCGTTCGTCGTACCGGGCCGGTCGGCTGTACCGTCAGGCTGTGGAGTCGCGGATGACCTCCGCGACCCGTCAGGATGCTTAGGACCGACCGCAGACATCACAGACAAAGGTAGAGATGGCCAAGAACGACGCGCCCGCCGAGAAGACCAGCCGGCTCAAGCAGATCCGGTCGGCGTACCAGCTGACCAAGAAGTCCGACCCGCGGATCGGACTGATCCTCGCCGGGATCTTCCTCGGCGTGCTCGTCATCTTCGTGGCCGGCGGCCTGTTCATCGGTCCGCTGATGATCTGGATCCCGCTGGGCGTCGCGCTCGGCTTCCTGGCCACCACGATCATCTTCGGCCGCCGGGTCGAGAAGGCGGCGTACAGCCAGATCGAGGGCCAGGCCGGTGCGGCCGCCTCGGCGCTGCAGACGCTGCGCCGCGGCTGGAACGTGACGCCGGCCATCGCAGTCACCAAGAACGCCGACATCGTGCACCGCGTCGTCGGCCGGCCGGGCATCGTGCTCGTCGGTGAGGGCCAGGCGAGCCGGGTGAAGAACCTGCTCGCCGCCGAGGGCAAGAAGCACAACCGGGTCGCGGGCGGTGCGCCGGTGATCCAGATCATGGCCGGTCAGGGCGAGGGTGAGATCGACATCCGCAAGCTGACCAAGCACGTGATGAAGCTTCCGCAGGCGCTGCAACCGTCCGAGATCACCGATCTGCTCCAGCGGCTGAAGGCGCTCGACGCCGTCCGTCCGCAGGTTCCGATGCCGAAAGGCCCGGTGCCGACCAGCATGAAGGGCGCCCGGCAGGCCATGAAGGGCCGCTGAACGACACCGTTGCCGTAACGCGACAGGCTCTTGCTGCGTTTCCCTGGCGTGAGGACTTTCTGTGCCTCGTGTCGCGCCCGCAGGTCGGCTACCGGCCTTAGGGTGCGACCAGGGACGGGATCAGAACCAGGGGTAGCCAGATGACGGATCTTTACACCGCTGTGCACGAGCCTGCGGTGGAGACGTGGCCTTCGCTCGCGCCGCCACGCTCCAACCCGGTACGCCGGGCCGGCGCGAACGCCGCGTTGCGCTTCATCGCGCGCGATCTGCCGGCCACGATCACCTTGGACAACCGCAGCTACGGCCTGGGCGGCCCGGCGATGCTGGTGCACCGCACCGGCCCTTTCCTCGACCGGCTCGGCCACGACGCCGGCTCCGGCTTCGGCGAGGCCTACCTGGCCGGCGACTGGGACACGGAGCCGGGGACAGACCTGGCCGACCTGCTGCTGCCGTTCGCTGAGCGGTTCAACTCCGAGCAGGATCGGCACCTGCTGCCGAAGTGGGCGCAGTCCCTGCGCTGGCTGGTGACGCGGACGCAGCCTGGCGACCAGGAGAACGACCGGGCCGGCGCCCGGGAGAACGTCAGCCGCCACTACGACCTGAGCAACGCGATGTTCTCGGAGTTCCTCGACCCGTCGCTGACCTACTCGGCGGCGCTGTTCGACCAGCAACCCGAGTCGGACCTCGCCACGGCGTCGTACGACGAGCTCTCCGCAGCCCAGCTCCGCAAGCTCGACGCGATCCTGGACGCGGCCGGTGTGACGTCGGGCTCGCGGGTGCTCGACATCGGCTGCGGGTGGGCCAGCCTGGCGATCCGTGCCGCCCAGCGGGGCGCGTGGGTGACGGCGATCACAATCGCGTCGCAGCAGGCGCTCCTCGCCCAGCGGCGAATCGCCGACGCCGGTGTGAGCGACCGCGTTCAGGTCGCGCTGCGTGACTACCGCGACCAGATCGGCGTCTTCGACGCGGTCCTCAGCGTGGAGATGATCGAGGCGGTCGGCGAGAAGTACTGGCCGGTGTACTTCAACGCGATCGAGCGCCGGCTCGCGCCGGGCGGCAAGGCCGTCATCCAGGCGATCGTGATGCCGCACGACCGGATGCTCGCCACCCGCAACACCTTCACCTGGGTGCAGAAGTACATCTTCCCGGGCGGCCTGATCCCGTCGGTCGACGTGATCGAGCAGGTCACCGCGCAGCACACCGGCCTGCAGGTCGAGGTGCTCCGGCACATGGGTCTCGACTACGCCCGCACCCTGCGGGTCTGGCGCAACCGCTTCATCGAACGCTGGCCGGCCATCGCCGACCTCGGCTTCGACCCGACCTTCCGGCGGATGTGGGAGTTCTACCTCGCGTACTCCGAAGCGGGCTTCCGGGCCGGCTACCTGGACGACGTGCAAATCCTGCTCACCAAGCGATTCGGCTGACCTAGCGTCGTACGACGATCGTGCCCGCGGCGAGGTCGTGCAGGCCGCGGTGCTCCTTGTCGAAGATGACGGCCGGGAGGACCAGGCAGAGCAGGAGGCTACGGATCGCGCCGCCCAGCAGCCCGACCTGCGCGGCATACCCCTGGCCGCCGGCCTTCGTCTTGAGCAGGCGCAGCCCCAGCAGCCGGTGGCCGATGGTCGCACCGGCCAGCCCGGTCAGGATCGCTGACATGGCGAAGAAGATGACCAGCTGGGCGGTGTTGAAGTCGTTGCCCCCGGCCCAGATCGGTTTGCCGACCACCGCGGAGGCGATCAGGCCGGCGACCAGCCAGTCGGCGAACAGCGCGGCGAAGCGGCGGCCCCACCCCGCGACCGAGCCCGGGCCCTCCTCGGGCAGCCCGAGCCGATTGCCCGGATATCGGAACTCCTCGGTGGGTCCTGCCCCGGATTGCGCAGATGATGCCATGATGACCAGGCTAGCGATGCGGTTGAGGATCTCACTCCCCTACCCGCCGCAACCAGTGGGTCAGCGCGGACGCGCTGGGCGTAACATCCGCGAAACATTGAGGTCACGACCGAGTAATCGGCAGGGCCTACGTTCAGATGAATCTCTGAGCCACCCCGAGGAGTATGTATGTTTTCCAGCGCTGAGGAGCTGCTCGCCTACGTCAAGGACGAGGGCGTCGTATTCATCGATGTCCGGTTCTGTGACCTGCCGGGCACCATGCAGCACTTCACCGTCCCGGTCGGATCGTTCGGTCCCGAGGTCTTCGAGGACGGTCTCCAGTTCGACGGTTCGTCGATCCGGGGCTTCCAGCAGATCCACGAGTCGGACATGTCCTTGCTGCCCGACCCGACCACCGCGTACCTGGACCCGTTCCGCGCGGACAAGACGCTGATCGTCAACTTCTTCGTGCACGACCCGCTCACCGGCGAGGCCTACTCCCGCGACCCGCGCAACATCGCGCGTAAGGCGCAGGAGTACCTGAAGTCGACCGGCATCGCCGACACCGCCTTCTTCGCGCCGGAGGCCGAGTTCTACGTCTTCGACGACGTTCGCTTCGAGACGAAGCAGAACGAGAGCTACTACCACATCGACTCCGTCGCCGGCGCCTGGAACACCGGCCGCGTCGAGGAGGGTGGCAACCGGGGCTACAAGGTCCGGTACAAGGGCGGTTACTTCCCCGCCCCGCCGGTCGACCACTTCGCCGACCTGCGCAACGACATGACCAAGCACCTCGAGGCCAGCGGGCTGACCGTCGAGCGCGCGCACCACGAGGTCGGCACGGCGGGCCAGGCGGAGATCAACTACCGCTTCGACACGCTGCTGACCGCGGCCGACGACGCGATGAAGTTCAAGTACATCATCAAGAACACCGCCTGGGAGGCCGGCAAGACCGCGACCTTCATGCCGAAGCCGATCTTCGGCGACAACGGCTCGGGTATGCACTGCCACCAGTCGCTGTGGGCCAACGGCCAGCCGCTGTTCTACGACGAGTCCGGCTACGGCGGCCTGTCCGACATGGCCCGCTGGTACATCGGCGGCATCCTGAAGCACGCGCCGTCGCTGCTCGCCTTCACCAACCCGACGGTGAACTCGTACCACCGGCTGGTGCCGGGCTTCGAGGCGCCGGTGAACCTGGTCTACTCGCAGCGCAACCGGTCCGCCTGCATCCGGATCCCGATCACCGGCTCGAACCCGAAGGCCAAGCGGATCGAGTTCCGCTGCCCCGACCCGTCGGCCAACCCGTACCTGGCCTTCGCGGCCCAGCTGCTGGCCGGCCTCGACGGTATCCGCAACAAGATCGAGCCCGCGGACCCGATCGACAAGGACCTGTACGAGCTGCCCCCGGAGGAGCACGCCTCGGTCAGCCAGGTCCCCACCTCGCTCCCGGCCGTGATCGACGCCCTCGAAGCCGACCACGACTTCCTGCTCGAGGGTGACGTGTTCACCGCCGACCTGATCGAAACCTGGATCGACTTCAAGCGCGAGAACGAGATCGCCCCGATCGCCCTCCGCCCCCACCCGCACGAGTTCGAGCTGTACTACGACGTCTGATCGTCACGCAGTACCAGGCCAACGGCCGGCTCCTTCGAGGAGCCGGCCGTTGGTCGTTCTACGCCGCTGACTACCCGGAACCGCTGATGCCCAGCAGGTATCACAGGCGGCGTAAGAGGTCTTGGACGACAGTGTGCTTTGCGATCCACAGTGGATGGCGGCGGCGGAATCGCTGCTGAACCAGATCCGTGGAGGTCGCGTTATGGCAAGGGTGCTGATCACCGGGTCCGCCGAGGGCCTCGGTCTGATGGCCGGCCAACTGCTCGTCAAGCAGGGACATTCCGTCACTCTGCATGCCCGCAACGATCGGCGCGCAGAGGATGCCCGGGCCGAGCTGCCGGGTGCCGACGGGGTGCTCGTCGGCGACCTGCTGTCCATCAACGGGATCCGTTCGGTCGCCGAGCAGGCCAACGACGCGGGCCGGTTCGACGCCGTGCTCCACAACGTCGGTATCGGCTACCGAGAGCCTCGCCGCATCGAGACCGATGACGGGCTGTCCCACCTGTTCACGGTCAACGTGCTGGCTCCCTACCTGTTGACCGCACTGATCACCCCGCCTCGGCGGCTGGTGTACCTGAGTTCGGGGATGGCTCGCGGCGGGAACGTCGATCTGCGTGATCCCCAGTGGGCCCTGCGCCGCTGGAACGGATCGCAGGCCTACAGCGACAGCAAACTGTTCGACCTGCTGCTGGCGTTCGGCGTCGCGCGGAGATGGCCGCAGGTGATGTCGAACTCGGTGGAACCGGGTTGGGTGCCGACCAGGATGGGTGGGCCAGGGGCACCCGATGACCTCCACCTGGCACCAGTCACCCAGGCGTGGCTCGCGGTCAGCGACGACGCCGCCGCCACGGTCACCGCCAAGCACTTCTACCACCAGCGACAACGACCGGTCCCGGCTGAAGCCCATGACGCCGCCGCACAGGACGCGCTCCTGACCTACTGCGCCGACCTGACCAACGTACAGATCCCTGACCCGCTTTGACCGCGGTCGCCGACACCGTGCCACGTGTGAATACGAACGGAGCAACCGACATGTCCGAGGAAATCCTGATCACCGACGGCCACCTCGTCACAGTCGACGACGCGCTCGGCGATCTGCCCAGAGGTGATATCCGCGTACGGGACGGCATCATCGTCGAGATCGGTACCGACCTGCGCCCAGGGGCAGCGACCGAGATCGTGAATGCACGCGGCCGCCTGATCATCCCTGGCCTGATCGATACCCACCGGCATGTTTGGCAGGGCGCGATCGCCGGTTTCACACCGCAGATGACCGGCTACGGCTATGGACCGGCTGTGCTGACGGGCATCGCTCTCAAACACACCCCGGCCGACATCTACGCCGGAACGTTGTGGGGCGCGCTGCAAGCGCTGGACGCGGGCATCACGACGATCGGCGACTGGGCGCATGCCCTGCAGTCGGCCGAGCACGCCGACGCCGACCTGCGCGGCCTACAGCAGTCCGGCATCCGCGGCTTTTTCTTCTATGGTGGGCCTGGCCCGGCCAGCGACGACCCGAACCCACCGCACCCGGTGGACGCGCGCCGCATGCGCGACGAGTACTTCCCCGGCAACAGCGCCAACGGACGGCTGCGGATGGGCATGGCGCTGCGCGGGCCGTGCTTCACCACCGCCGAGCGTAACGTCAAGGACTTCGCCTTCGCCCGCGAACTCGGTCTGCCGATCTCCATTCACGTCGGCATGGCCGGCACTGCCGACGCTGTCACCACCCTGCAGCAGGATGGGCTACTCGGCCCCGACATCAACTACACCCACTGCAATCAGCTCACCGAGAACGAACTGGACCTGATCGCCGGTTCCGGTGGCACTGTCACCATCACCCCCAGCACCGACATGCTGATGCAGTTCGGCACCTACCCGGCGACCGGGCGCGCCCTCGACCGCGGCATCGTGTCCGGCTTCGGAGTCGACACGATCTGCAGCGCCGGTACCGACCTGTTCTCCGAGATGCGGCTGGCGCTGGCCGCGGAACGGTCCCGGGCGAACAACGAGGCCCTGGCCCGCAACGAGCAAGTCCACGAGGTCGCGCTGCACCAGCGGGACATGCTGCGGTTGGCCACCCTCGGCGGCGCCCAGGTCCTCGGCCTCGCCGACGAGACCGGCACGCTCACCCCCGGCAAGCAGGCCGACATCACCATCGTGGACATGCGGTCCCCGCACCTGGACGGCTTCGGCGACCCGGTGGCGATGCTCGGACTCGGCGCAGGCCCCGCCGACGTCGAGACCGTCCTGGTGGCTGGCGAGTTCGTCAAGCGCGACGGAGCCCTTGTCGGCGCGCACGTGGCGAAGGCTCGGGAGTTGATGCACGAGACGCAGGAGCGGCTCCGCACGGCTGACCGGTGACTACTGGGCGCACGAAGGTCCAACCGCCTGATGAGACAGGCAAAGTGTAGTGAGTTGATTGGCTTAGATTTCTTTGTCATGACCCTTCTCTGGTACATCCCGAATCAGGTCGAACCCGGGCACCGGGGTGACGACGCCGTGCAGGATCACAACAGCTTGGATCGGCTGACGGAGTTGGCCAAGCTCACTGAGGATCATGGCTGGGGTGGTGCGTTGCTCGGGACCGGGTGGGGGCGGCCTGACACTCTCACGGTGGCGACGGCGCTTGCTGCTCGGACGAAGAGTTTTCAGCCGTTGGTGGCCATTCGGCCGGGGTACTGGCATCCCGCGCACTTCGCATCGGCGTCGACGACATTGGATCAGTTGTCGGGTGGGCGGTTGCTGATCAACATCGTGTCCGGCCAGGACAACCTGGCGGCGTACGGGGACAGTGAGGGCGACCAGGCCCAGCGATACGCGCGTACAAAGGAGTTCCTGCAGCTCGTACGGCGTCTGTGGACCGAGGAGGACGTCACCTTCAGCGGCGAACACTTCTCCGTCACCGGATCGACCGTCGCCACCCGCCCGGTCTCACGTGAGGGACGGCCACACCCACGCCTGTACTTCGGTGGCGCCTCCCCCGCCGCTGAGCGGGTCGCCGCGACCGACGCCGACGTGCAACTCTTCTGGGGCGAACCGCTGGAGGGCGTCGCCGAGCGCATCGACCGCCTGAAAGGCCTGCAAGCCGAGCTCGGCCGCGAACACGCGCCGCTCGAATTCGGTCTGCGCATCACCACCCTCGTCCGCGACACCACCGACCAGGCCTGGGCCGACGCGGAGGCCAAGGTCGCCAAGATGGCCGAGTCCACCACCTACCGCGACGAGCGCCGCTTCAAGGCCGTCGGCCAGCAACGCCTGCTGGAGCTCGCCGATCGCGGCGAGGTCCTCGACGAGATCCTCTACACCGCCCCCGGCAAGTACGGCGGCGGAGGAGCCGGCACCACCTGGCTCGTCGGCTCCGCGCAAGACGTCGCCAAGGCCCTCCGCAAATACCAGGACCTCGGCATCACCCACTTCATCCTCAGCGACACCCCATACCGCGAGGAGATCACCCGCATCGGCGACCAACTCCTGCCACTACTCGCCGGCAACAGCTGACAAACCCATCGCATCAGTCTGGCGGTACTGCGGGCGCTCGGCAACTGTCCCGACCGACAGGACATAGTGCCCAGAACCCGGCCTCGCGGGCTGCCCGCGAGCGTGAACTTCGGACGCCGGCCCGACTATGTCCTGTCTGTCGGGACGCAGTCGCCGCATCCCGATCTGGCAATGTCGCTCGACTGTATGGCCGACCAGTGGGTAGGTTCCTGGAGGCTTCGTGGAGTGATTCGGATGCGGTCGGTTTGAACACGGAGTACGGTGGAAATCACCGAAAGTAGGGGAACCGCCACTCCCTGTCGCCGGAGGGGTGGGACTCGCACCGCCAAATGCTGCAAGGAGTCCCGATGGTCGACTACCTCCCACGCTCTGCGTGGGGTGCCCGCCCGCCCAGCTCCGGGCCCGGCCAACTCCTCGCCTCGCGGGTACGGGGCGTTGCGATCCACTGGCCCGGCACCGGAACCACCAGCCCTATCCACAGCAAGGCCTCGGTCGCGGCGGCGTTACGCGGCTGGCAGGCGTTCCACATGGACGATCGCGGCTGGTCCGACATCGCGTACCAGGTCGCCGTCGACCAGTCCGGCCGGGCCTGGGCGCTGCGCGGCCTGCGCGTCCAGTCCGGCGCCAACGGTGACGTGGCCGTCAACCAGCAGTACGGCGCGATCCTGCTGGTGCTCGTCACCGGCGAGCAGCCGACGAGTGCGATGAAGGCGACCGTGCGCGCCGTCGTCGCCGACTTCCGCCGCCTGTTCTCGCGCGGTACGGCGATCGTGCCGCACTCCGCGATCCGGCCCGACCCGACCGACTGCCCAGGACCGGCCGCCCGCGCCGCGATCTCCCGCGGGGACTTCACCCCGAAAAGCTCACCGGAGGATGACATGACTCCCGCCCAGATGACGGAACTGAAGAACTTCATCGAGGCCCGCACCCAGGCGTACGCGCTCTGGGTGCACAAGGCGCTGTCCCGCCAAGTGGACGCCACGGTGAAGGCGTACGCCCTCGACTTGAAGGCGTACGACCGCCAGACCAACGCAGCCGACGCAGCCCGCGCCGCTGCCGCCGTCTGGGCCACCCAGCCCAAGCCCACCGACGACCCCACAGATCCGACCGACCCGACGGATCCCACCGACCCGGAAGATCCCTCGGACCCGACGGATCCCACCGATCCCCCGCTCGAGCCCTTCCCGCCGCTCCCACCAGAGGAAGCCCCCAAGCCGTAGAGCTGATTAGGCACGATGCGGCGCCTCCGGCCACCGGCCGGGGGCAGCGGGCGCGGGCGGCGAGCGGGCGGAGTACCGGAAGCGGTTCCGAAACTCGGGGTTACTTAGACTCACTCTTGAATTAAGTAGGGAAGTTGGCTTTCCTTAGGGCAGCGCGGCTTGAATGCGCATTCCCGCCCCCGAAAATTTCACAGGAGAGTCAATGACTCCAGGAGACGCCCCACTCCGCCCAACGCGAACTCGCCGGTTCGTGGCGATCGCCGCGGCCCTGGTGGCCACGGTAGTCGCGACAGGTCTGACCGTTGCCTCGTCCCCCGATGCCAGTGCGGCGATCTCGCCGACCGGCTGGAACACCGTGGTCAGCAAGAACAGCAGCAAGTGTGTCGATGCCCGCGCCGCCGCGAGCGCGAACGGCACCGCCGTCCAGCAGCAGGCCTGCAACAGCGGCAACGCCCAGCAGTGGCAGTTCCAGCCGACCACCAACGGCTACGTCCGGGTCAACGCCCTCAACAACGCGGCCCAGGCGCTCGACGTCACCAACGTCTCCACCGCCGACAGCGCGCTGATCCAGCTGTGGTCCTACAGCAACGGGCTCAACCAGCAGTGGCAGCCCGTCGAGGAGGCCGACGGCGCCTACCACCTGGTCAACCGCAACAGCGGCAAGTGCCTCGACGTACCGGGTGCCTCGACCGCTGACGGCGTCCAGCTGCAGCAGTACACCTGCAACGGGACCGCTGCCCAATCGTTCAGGATCAACCCAGTGGACGGCACTCCCCCGACCGACCCGCCCGCGGGCCAGCCCGACCTCGGCCCGAACGTGTCGGTCTTCGACCCGTCGATGGCGCAGAGCACGATCCAGAACAAGCTCAACTCGGTCTTCAGCCAGCAGGAGACCAACCAGTACGGCGAACAGCGGTACGCGCTGCTGTTCAAGCCGGGCACCTACAACGTCAACGCCAACGTCGGCTTCTTCACCCAGGTCGCGGGGCTCGGCCTGACGCCGGGCAGCGTGACGATCAACGGCTCCGTGCACGTCGAGGCCGACTGGTTCCCGCCGCAGAACGCGACCCACAACTTCTGGCGTGGCGCCGAAGGCCTGACCGTCAACCCGACGGGCGGGCTGGACCGCTGGGCCGTCAGCCAGGCATCGGCGTACCGGCGGATGCACCTCAAGGGCAACCTCGCCCTGGACGACGGCGGCTGGGCCAGCGGCGGCTTCATGGCCGACACGCTCGTCGACGGCCAGGTCCGGTCGGGTAGCCAGCAGCAGTGGTTCTCCCGCAACACGAACTGGGGCAGCTGGACCGGCCAGAACTGGAACCACGTCTTCGTCGGCAGCCAGAACGCGCCGGCCGGCGGCTTCCCGGACCCGGGCTACACGAAGGTCGCGCAGACCCCGATCATCCGGGAGAAGCCCTACCTGTACATCGATGCCGCGGGCAACTACAAGGTCTTCGTCCCGGCGCTCAAGGCGAACTCGGCCGGCCCCAGCTGGGTCAGCGGCAACCCGGCCGGTGAGTCGCTGCCGATCGACCAGTTCTACATCGCCAAGCCGGGCGTGACAGCGGCGACGCTCAACGCGCAGCTTGCCGCCGGCAAGAACCTGCTGTTCACGCCGGGCGTCTTCAAGCTCAGCGACTCGCTCCGGATCACCCGGGCGAACACGGTCGTCCTGGGCCTCGGACTGGCGACCCTGATGCCGACCAACGGCACCACGTCGATCTCCGTCTCCGACGTCGACGGCGTCAAGCTCGCCGGTCTGCTGATCGATGCGGCACCGACCAACTCGGCGCTGCTGATGGAGATCGGCCCGTCCGGCTCGTCGGCGAACCACGCGGCGAACCCGACCTCGCTGCACGACATCTACTACCGGATCGGTGGTTCGGCCATCGGCAAGGCGACCGAGACGCTGCGGATCAACAGCAACAACGTGATCATCGACCACGCCTGGCTGTGGCGCGGTGACCACCGCGACGGGGTCGGCTGGAACGTGAACACGGCAGCGACCGGGCTCGTTGTCAACGGCAACGACGTGACGGCGTACGGGCTGTTCGTCGAGCACTATCAGAAGTACCAGACGATCTGGAACGGCAACGGCGGGCGGACGTACTTCTACCAGAACGAGATGCCGTACGACCCGCCGAACCAGGCCGCCTGGATGAACGGCTCGACCCGCGGCTACGCGGCCTACAAGGTCGCCGACTCCGTCACCACTCATGAGGCGTGGGGGCTGGGCAGCTACTGCGTCTTCACCTCGGACGCGAGCATCGTGGCCGAGCGGGCGTTCGAAGTACCGAACAAACCGGGTGTGAAGTTCCACAACATGATCACCGTGTCACTCGGCGGTCGCGGAACGATCAACCGCGTCATCAACAACGTCGGTGGCACCGCCAACTCGGCCAACAACGAAGGCACCTGGAACGAGTACCCGTAGGGATCACCTGATCAGGGGCCTGGCCGAGACCTGCCCTTCCGCCAGGCCCCTTCCACTCAACGCCCTGCAGCCGTCAGGGGCGGCAGGGCGTTGAGTGTCGGTCCCAGGTGCTTGGGTTATCGGGTGGAGTTCACAGAGCTGTCAGAACGACTGGAGAAGTTGTCGGCCCGCTACGGGGAACACCTCGGCATCGAGCGGGACGGCGATTGGTTTCTGCTGAAGCTGCAGGAAGAGGTCGGCGAGCTGACCCAGGCCTACCTGCAGGTGACCGGCCGCGCCCGCACCAAGGGCAAGACCCCCGAGGAGATCCGCGACGCCTTCCAGCTCGAGTTCGCCGACGTCTGCTGCCAACTCCTCCTGCTGGCCCGCCACTTCGACGTCGACGTACCGCACGAGATCGAGCGCAAGTGGCTGTCCCACGAGTAGCGGGTCAGCCGCGGCGGGGGGAGGCGTTTCTGATCAGCATCGAGGTGGTGGCTGTTTGGCTGACGAAGATGACGATCCAGCCGGTCCAGGCGAGCCAGGAGGGCATGTCGAGCGGGATGTAGTACTTGAGCAGGAAGCCCGCGAAGGCGTAACCGAAGGGCCAGAGCAGCGTGCCGAACAGCTTCTCGTTGCGCGTCCAGCGGTCGGAGGCCCAGAGCAGGACGACCCCGATCACCCAACCGAACAGGAACACGAAGCCGCCGACCGTGAGCAGCATCAAGGCTGCCACTTCCCGCCTGCGGAACCGCGGACCCAGGTCGACGAGCACCAGGCCGTCGGTCGCCGCCGCCACGATCTCGTCCGGCGAGCCGAGCCGGGTCAGCATCTCGCGGATCTCGCTCTCGCTCGCGGCACCCTCGGCCCGCGCCTCCGCGATGTGCGCGGTGACCTCGGCGACCAGTTCGGTACGCCGGGACTCCGGCAGCGGCTCGGCCTCCTTGGCCAGCCGGCGCTGGTAGTCCTCGACCAAGCGGTCCGCGTCGTTCTGCACGTTCATCCCTGTCTCCCTCGCCCCAGCACGGTGTCGACCGAGTTGCGGAACCTCTCCCAGTCCGCGACGAACGCAGCCAGCGCCTGCCGCCCCTGGTCGGTGGTCTGGTAGTACCGCCGCGGCGGCCCCGAACCGGACTCGCGCCACGTCGTGTCCACCAGCCCCTCCCGCCGCAACCGCGCCAGCAGGGGGTAGATGGTCCCTTCCGAGGTCACCAGCCCGTCGACCTCGCCGAGCTCCTTGACCAGCTCGAAGCCGTAGCGCTCCTCCCCCTGCAGCAACGCGAGCACGCAGAACTCGAGCGTCCCGCGCCGCAGCTGGGTGAAGACCTTCTCCGCTACCATGCGACACAAGGTACCTGTGTACACCAGTAACCGCAAAGCGCGGCCGGCGCTCAGTTCTGTTTCGGGGGGACGGCGAAGAGGATCATCAAGATGATCGCCGGGATGATGACGATCCAGGTGCTGCTCAGCCCCAGGAGTACCGGTGCGAGGCAGATCAGCAGCAGGTCGAAGCCGCGCATCGGCGTCGTGAAAAGGCCCGGCGGGATGGCCCCCATCGGCGAGGCGACCAGTGGTCCGCTGTACGACGGCGGACGGGCCGACGCCTGGCGGACGGCGCCCGTAAGCATCCCGGCCGCGACCGCGAATGCCACCGAAGGACTCCCCAGGGCCGGCTCAGCCAGAGCAGCCCAGACGACGGCGAAGAAGCCCGGTACGACCCCCATGATCACCCGCAACTCGCGGAGGTCCATGCCGAGTGCTCGCACGAGTCCAGGGGACCGGCAGACCGAACGCAGTCCGTCCATCAAGGGGCGTACGGCGCCGAACCCGGCCAGCCCGGCGGCAATGGGCACCAGTACGTCGTACCCGGTACCAGCGACGGCGTACGGGACGACCAGCAGCGCAAAGGCGATCACCACCCGCCGCGGCCACCGCAGTATCCGGAGGAACTCCCGGTGGATCATGGCGACCGCCTCGGAGCCACGGCCGCGCCGCGACTTGAACCGGCCCTGCAGCCGCCAGTGGCGCCCAGAAACGACGTCAGCAAGAAGGCTGACATCCAACGTGATTGCAGCACCGGAGAGCCCAGCCAGCAGGTCTCCCCCGGCAATCACTGTCTGCCGGCTGAGCTTATTCAGCGTCCGGGCTGTGACGACGACCAGGACCACGGCGACCAACAGCCCAGCCAGGCCGAGAATCAGCAGCCGGACCTGCTCCGGAGAGAACAGCGGCTGATCGCCGCCGTCGTCTGCCAGCGCGGACAGCCCCAGGGTTACAGGACCTTCAGCCGTGGGGTGCTGCCGCAGCGCCAGGAGCAATGCGGGGACGGCTGCAACGATCAGGAGCCCGTCGGCGATCCAGATTGCCCAGCGGGACCGCTTGGCTGTCTGCTGCGCCCACACCGTCGCGCAGGCCGTGAAGAGCAGCAGCACTGTCGTCAGTAGAGCCGCCTCGCCCACAGTCGACCAGGAAGCGCCGAACAGCGCCCATCCGATCACCGCCGCCGCAGCACCCACGACAGCGGCCACAATCACCACCAGCCGGTACGACGGACGCAGCAGCGACGCGCGATCGACAGGGGTCGCCAGTAGCCAGAACCCGGTGGCTCGGGATGCCGACACCGGCCCGATGCTCAGCAGCACTCGCAGCATGGTCGAGACAAGTAGCGGCACCAGGATGTAGGGCACCGTGTCGAGCAGCCAGGAGCACGACCCCGACGTACAGGCCGCTGACTTGTCGTTGAGATTCAGCAGTACGTTGCCGCCGGTCGCGCCGAGCATGGCCACAGCGAAGACGATCACGTAGATGTCCTCGAGCTGCTGCCAGACCGTACGGTCCGCCTTGCCCCGGCGGACCTTCCGCATCCACCGGCGCAACGACCGCGACGACGGGATCGCCCCGAAGTCGAGCGGGTCGAAGACGACCGGGCCGTCCGCGGCGTCCGCCGTGCTCATGCGAGCGGGGTGAGCGTGACGGTCTCGTCGGCGACGGCGTCCACCAGCGCCGCGTCGTGACTCGCGAACAGGATCGATGTCCCGGTCTTCTTCTCCGCGATCAGCATCTCCGCCAGCCAGGCGACACCCGCTGAGTCGAGCCGGGCCTCGGGCTCGTCGAGCACCAGCAGCTTGCGCGGCCGGACCAGCGCCGTCGCCAGCGCGAGCCGGCGCCGCTGACCCGACGACAACGAGCCGGGAAGTTGTTCCGCGGCACCGAGCATCCCGACGTCGTGGAGAACGGTGTCGACCAGGTCCTCGGGCTCCGCGTTGCCGTGCGCCCGGGCCAGCAGGTCCAGGTGCTCGGCGACGGTCAGGTCGGGGAAGAAGTCGAGGTCGTCGAGCAGCGAGGCGACGTGGCGACGGACCAGCTCGGCGCGTTCGTCGATGGGTACGCCGTCCAGCAGGATCTCACCCGCGGCGGGCTCGGCGGAGCCCACGATGCACTTCAGTACGGTCGTCTTGCCTGCGCCGTTCGGGCCGACCAGGGCGATCGCCCGGCCGGCCCGCAGGGTGAAGGTGAGGTCCTCGATCACCGGGCGCTCGGCGTACAGGTGCCGCAGGCCCTTCACGGCCAGCCGAGGGGCGGCCTTCGTCACCGCTTCCGGACCAGGGTGAGGCCGTCGCCGATCCCGAGGATGACCACGTCGACCCGCTCGTCCGCGGCGAGGTGCGCGTTGAACTCCTTGCGGTCGACCGGGTCCTCGTCGTGCTCGCCCACCACCCGGCCACCGGCCAGCGTGTTGTCGAACAGCAGCAGCCCGTTGGACCTGACGCGAGGAACGAGCTGCTCGAAGTAGTCGATGTAGCCCGGCTTCTCGGCGTCCACGAAGGCCAGGTCGAACTCGCCCTCGAGCTTGGCGGCCGACTCGTGCGCATCGCCGATCCGCAGGTCGATCTTGTCCGCCACCCCGGCCCGCTCCCAGTACCGGCGGCCGATCGAGGTCCATTCGTCGCTCACGTCGAGGCAGATCAGCTCGCCGTCGGCCGGCAGCCCGCGGGAGATCGCCAGCGCGGAGAAACCGGTGAAGGTGCCGATCTCGACCGCGCGGCGGGCGCCCACCAGCCGGGTCAGCGTGGTCAGCAGGGCCGCCTGGTCGGCGGTGGTGAGCATCTCCGAGACACCGCCCAGCGCGTGCGTCTCGGCGACCAGATCGCTCGCGACCTCGTCCAGCGGCATCCCGTGCGCGACCATGTACTCGTGCAGTTCGTCGGTGACCAGAACCTGACTACCCATCGAAACCCGCCATCCTGAACATCCCAAAGTGTCAATGCTTTCTCACCTGTAGTCTCTACGGGTTGTCCAGCCGCCCGACACCCACCCCTCCGAGGAGACCTCCGTATGCGCATCGCCGTCGCCGGATCGATCGCGACCGATATCCTGATGACGTTCCCCGGACGTTTCAAGGACCAGTTCCTCGAAGAGCAGATGCACAAGGTGTCGCTGTCGTTCCTGGTCGACGAACTGGTGGTCCACCGCGGCGGCGTCGGCGCCAACATCTGCTACGGAATGGCCCAGCTCGGCCAGTCCTCGCTGCTCGTCGGCTCGGTCGGCGCGGACTTCACGGAGTACGGCGAAGCGCTGGCCGCGGCCGGCGTCGACATCTCCCACGTGCGCATCTGCCAGAACGTGCACACCGCCCGCTTCACCTGTACTACGGACCTCGACGCCAACCAGATCGCCTCCTTCTACACGGGCGCGATGGCGGAGTCCCGGGAGATCGACCTGAGCGCGATCCACGCCTCGACGGGTGGCATCGACCTGGTGCTGGTCGGCGCCGACGACCCGGACGGCATGCTGCGGCACACCGCGCTGGCCAAGGCGAACGGGATCGACGTGGCCGCCGACCCGTCGCAGCAGCTGGCCCGGATGGACGGCGAGCAGATCCGCGAACTGATCGACGGCGCGACGTACCTGTTCAGCAATGAGTACGAGTCCGGCCTGATGGTCCAGAAGACCGGCTGGAGCCACGACGAGATCCTGTCCCGGGTGGGAGTCCGCGTCACCACCCACGGCGGCGACGGCGTCGTGATCGAGAACTCCGGCGGCATCCTGGCCAAGATCCCGGCCGTCCCCACGCCTGGCCTGGTTGACCCGACCGGCGGCGGCGACGCCTTCCGCGCCGGCTACCTGACCGGCCGCGCGGCCGGCCTCGACCACGAAGCCGCCGCGCAGATCGGCTGCACCCTGGCCACGACGGTCCTGGAGACCGTCGGCACCCAGGAGTACAGCCTCGACCGCCCGGCCTTCCTCGCCCGGCTGGCCTCGGCATACGGCGCCGACGCCTCCGACACCGCGGCCACCACCCTCAAGCTCAGCTAGTCCGGCAGCTCCTTGCGTAAGGCTCATCGCGCGCTAATGTGAACTAGACGTTCAGTTCACTTAGGAGATGGATCATGACCGAAGCAGTCGCAGCGGCGTCCGGTGAGTTCACGATCGGCGGCGACCTGACCGTTCGCCGGCTCGGATACGGCACCATGCAGCTTCCCGGCCCCGGGGTCTGGGGCGAGTCGCGCGATCCCGACGAGGCCGTGCGGGTGCTGCGCCGCGCCCTCGAGCTCGGCGTCAACTTCATCGACACCGCCGACGCGTACGGGCCGTTCACCGCGGACCTGCTGCTCAAGAAGGCACTGCACCCGTACGCCGACGACCTGGTGATCGCCACCAAGGCCGGCTTCACCCGCCAGGGCCCCGGCGCCTGGGCACCCGTCGGCCGGCCGGCGTACCTGCGCCAGGCCGTCGAGCTCAGCCTGCGGCACCTCGGTCTCGAGCGGATCGACCTGCTCCAGCTGCACCGGATCGACCCCGAGGTCCCCGTCGCCGACCAGGTCGGTGAGCTTGCGAACCTGCAGACCGAGGGCAAGATCCGGCACATCGGCCTGTCTCAGGTGAGCGTCGACGAGCTCGAGGAAGCGGCCAGGACCGCGACGATCGTCTCGGTGCAGAACCTGTACAACCTCAGCCAGCGCGACGACGAGCCGTTGCTGGAGTACGCCGAGAAGAACAACCTCGCCTTCATCCCGTGGTTCCCGCTCGCGACGGGTGAGCTCGCCAGGCCGGGCGGCCCGCTCGACGCGATCGCCAAGCAGCACGAGGCGAGCCCGTCGCAGCTGGCGCTGGCCTGGCTGCTCAAGCGCTCCCCCGTCGTCCTGCCGATCCCCGGCACCTCGTCGGTCGCGCACCTCGAGGACAACGTCGCCGCGGCCAAACTCGAGCTGACCGACGAGGAGTTCGCCCAGCTGACGGCAGCGATCTGATGAGCGTCTGGTTCATCACCGGCGCGTCGCGCGGGTTCGGCGCCGAGCTGGTCCGGGAGGCTGTTGCGCGGGGCAACCAAGTGGTTGCCACCGCGCGCAGACCCGAAGACATCCCTGAACAGCAAGGGGTTCTCCGGCTCGCCCTCGATGTGACCGACGAGGCCGCGCGCGCGGTCTTCGACACCAACGTGTTCGGCGTCCTCAACGTGCAACGCGCAGTACTGCCGGTACTACGCCGGCAGCGCTCCGGACACCTGTTGCAGCTCAGCTCGATCGGCGGCTTCACCGGTACGCCGGGCTGGGGCGTCTACGCGGCGACCAAGTTCGCCGTCGAGGGCTTCTCCGAGGCCCTGTACGCCGAATTGAAGCCGCTCGGCGTCAACGTCACAATCGTGGAGCCCGGCTTCTTCCGGACGGACTTCCTGGACGGATCGAGCCTGCACCGGGCAGACGACGAGCTTGCCGACTACGCCGAGACGGCCGGCGTCATGCGTTCCGTCGCGACCAAGGTGAACCACGGCCAACCGGGTGACCCGGTGAAGGCCGCGGCCGCGATCGTCGACCTGACCGAGGTCGCCGATCCACCCCAGCGCATCCAGCTGGGCACCGACGCGGTCGAGCGAGTCGAGGCCAAGCTCGACCTGGTCCGCTCGGAGCTCGACAAATGGCGGAAGCTTTCTCTAGGTACGGATCACGATGATGCTTGAGCAGTCGTCGCATCCGCGCAGCCTGCGGGCCAAGGACTCGGTGCTCACGGCAACGACCGAGCTCCTCGCCGAGGGTGGGCTGCCGGCTGCGACGGTCGACGCGGTCAGCGCCCGCTCCGGGGTGAGCAAGGCGACGATCTACAAGCACTGGCCGTGCCGGACGGCGATCGCGGCCGAGGCGTTCGGAAAGCAGATGGCGGCGGCGATTCCCCAGCCGGACAAGGGAAACGCGCACGATGATCTGGCCGAGCAGGTGCGCCGGGTCAGCGAGTTCTACGCGGGTCCGGAGGGGCTGGTCTTCGCCCAGCTGCTCGCCGCTTCCGTCACCGATCCGGCGGCCTCGCCGTACTTTCGGAAGTACTTCCTGGATCTGCGGCGAGCGGCGGTGGCCGAGCTCTGGCAACGGGCGCTCGACCGCGGTGAGGTCAAGCCGCAGATCAGCGCGGAGACCGCGACCGACATCCTTTTCGGCCCGCTGATCTTCCGCCTGATGACCGGCCACGCGCCGCTCACCGCGGAGGAGGCCGACAAGATCTCGGCGGCCTGCCTCCACGGGTTGCTCAAGGACTGAGGCTAGAGCCGCGGGTCGACCGGCTCGGACTCCAGCGCCAGGACGGCGAAGACGCATTCGTGGATCCGCCAGAGCGGCTCACCCCGGGCCGCTCGCTCCAGCGCCTCCAGACCGACGGCGTACTCGCGCAGCGCCAGCGACCGCTTGTGTCCGAGCTTGCGGTCGCGCAGCCGGGTGAAGTTCTCCGGCTCGGTGTAGTCGGGGCCGTAGATGATCCGCAGGTACTCCTGCCCACGGACCTTCAGCCCCGGCTGCGCCAGACCCTTCGCTACCCGGACGAGGTTGGCCGCGGGCTTCACCACCATGCCCTCGCCACCGGCCGCGGTCAGCTCCTCCCACCACGCGATCCCGGCGTCCCACGACTCCAGGTCGACGTAAAGCCGTCGGGTCTGCGTGATCAATGAGGGGCCTGCGGCAACCATCCGGTCCGCCAGCGCGAGATGCCAGGCGTGCGGCTTCTCCTGGTACGTCGCCCCCTCCGAAGCCAGCAGCTGGAACGGGGCCAGCCGCACCCCATCCAGCCCCTCGGTCGGCCAGCAGTACCGGCGATAGGCCTCGCTGAAGCGGTCGGCGTTCGCAGTACGGCGCTGGGTGCGGGCGAGCATCTCCCCCACGTCGAGCCCTGCTGCGGCGGCGGATTCCAGGGCAGCCGTTGCGGCGGGCAAGGAAGATCGCGCGGCCGCGCCGACAGCGGCGTACTGATTGCGCAGCAGGGCTCCGGCCTTCGCGCTCCACGGCAGCAGCTCGGCGTCGAGCAGCAACCACGAGGTATCCAGCTCCTCGAACAGGCCGGCCTCCTCAGCGACGGCACGTAGCCCGAGCAGCAGGTCGTCCGTCAGAGCTGCGTCGAAGAACGACCGCCCGGTCCGCGTGTACACGGCACCTCGTCCTGCCAGCCCGAAGCGCTTCTCCGCGACATCATCGTCCCGAGTCAGCAGTACTACCGCCCGCGAGCCCATGTGCTTCTCCTCGCACACCAGCTCGGTGACGCCCTGCGCCTTGTACGCCTCGAACGCCTGCGCCGGATGCTCCAGCAGCCCCGGCACCGGCGAGGTCGCGACCGGGCTCATCGTCGGCGGCAGGTAGAGCAGGAACCGCGGGTCGATCGCGAACCGGCTCATCACCTCGAGCGCGGCACCGGCCTGCTCGGCTCGAACGCTGATCCGGCCGTGCGTACCGGTCTCGATCACCCGCCGGCCGACCACATCGGTGATGTCGAGAACATCGGGCTCGCGCTCCGGAGCAGCCGGTACGTGCAACGGCTTCGCGGGTTTGTAGTACTGCTCGGCGGCGTCGACCTGGACGAGCTCGCGCTCGGGGTAGCGCAGGGCGGTCAGCGAGCCGCCGAACACGCACCCGGTGTCGAGGCAGATCGTGTTGTTGATCCACTCCGGCTCCGGCGTCGGCGTGTGGCCGTAGACGACCATCGCGCGACCGCGGTACTCGTTCGCCCACGGGTAGCGGATCGGCAGTCCGAACTCGTCCGTCTCGCCGGTGGTTTCGCCGTACAGGCAGAAGGAGCGGACGCGACCTGAGGTTCTCCCGTGCATCCGCTCGACCAGGCCGGCGTGCGAGACGACGAGCTTGCCTTCGTCGAAGACATAGTGCGAGATGAGTCCGTCGATGAAGGCGGCGACCTCGGCGCAGAACTCCTCCGGCTCGGCGGCGAGCTGCTCCAGGGACTCGGCCAGACCGTGGTTGATCCGCACCTTCTTGCCGCGCATCGAGCGCAGCAGCTTGTCCTCGTGGTTGCCGGTCACGCAGTACGCGTGGCCGGCGGCGACCATGCCCATCGCCAGCCGCAGTACGCCGGGGGTGTCCGGGCCGCGGTCGACCAGGTCGCCGACGAAGATCACGCGACGGGTCGGGTGTTCCGCGTCGATCGCGCGATTCTGGTCGTCGCGGGTGATCGTGTAGTCGAGCGTGCTGAGCAGCTGCTCCAGCTCGGCGCGGCAACCGTGGATGTCACCGATGATGTCGAACGGGCCGGTCTGGTCGGTGAGGTCGTTGAAGAGTCGCGTGCGCTCGATGCTGACGGCATCGATCTCCTCGACCGAGGTGAGCAAGTGGACGGTCCGGAAACCCTCGCGTTTAAGGCTTTTCAGGCCGCGTCGCAGCTGCGAGCGCTGCCGCTCGACGACCTGTTTGCCGAACTGCCGGTCGGGACGCTGCTCGTTGCGCGCGACGCAGACCTGCTCGGGCGGATCGAGGACGATTGCCACCGGCAACACGTCGTGCTCGCGGGCGAGCGCGACCAGCTCCTTGCGTGCCTCCGGCTGGACGTTGGTCGCGTCGATCACGGTCAGCCGGCCGGCGGCGAGCCGCTTGGCCGCGATGAAGTGCAGGACCGCGAACGCGTCCTTGGTGGCAGCCTGGTCGTTCTCGTCGTCCGAGACGAGGCCGCGGCAGACGTCGCTGGAGATCACCTCGGTACCGAGGAAGTGCTTGCGGGCGAAGGTCGACTTGCCCGACCCGCTCGCGCCGACCAGTACTACGAGGCTCAGCGCCGGTACACCGATGGTCGCCATCAGACGGCCTCCTTCCGACGGAACACGGCGAGCTGGGTCGGCGGCCCGACCTCGCTGTCGTCGGGGCCTACCGGGCGGAGCTCGACGGCGTACCCGTACAGCCGGCAAACCCGGTCAGCCCAGTCGCGGAACTCGGCCCGGGTCCACTCGAACCGGTGATCGGGATGCCGGAACGCACCGGCGGCCAGCTTCTCGAACCGCACGTTGTACTCCGAATTGGGCGTTGTCACCACGACGGCCCCGGGTCGCGCTGACCCGAAGACCGCCTGCGCCAACGCCGGCAGCCGAGGCGGATCCACATGCTCGACCACCTCCATCAGCACGGCCGCATCCAGGCCGGCCAGTCGCGCGTCGGCGTACGTCACCGACGACTGAAACAACCGAAGCCGCTCCCGCTGCCGATCAGACATCTCCGCCACATGCAGCCGCTTCTCAGCAAACCCCAGTGCCCGAGAAGACACATCCGTCGCAATCACCTGGTCATACCGCCCATCCTTGAGCAGCTCAGCAACAAGCACTCCTTCACCACACCCAAGATCCCCAACGCGCTGCCCACCGATCTCCCGCAGCACCTCCAGCACTTTCTCTCGACGCTGCGCAGCGAGAGAAAGTGGCGGTTGGGAAGGCGCTTCCGCCTCCCCCGCCGACCCGGCGGAGTCGGGGAGGTTGTCGCCGTGCTCGGTGAGCGGGTCGTCCTGGAGGAGGTTGCCGTCTGCTTCGGTCATGCGTTCCAGGGCTGAGTCGGTGTAGGTGCGGCGGTGGGCGAGGTAGCGGCGGGCGATCAGCTCTTTCTCGGGGTGGGTGCTGAGCCAGCCGTCGCCGGCTCGGAGGAGTTTGTCGATCTCGTCGGGGCCGACCCAGTAGTGCTTGGCGTCGTCGAGGACGGGCAGCAGGACGTACAGGTGGTTGAGGGCGTCGGCGAGGCGGAGGGTTCCCGTCAGGTGCAGGTCGACGTAGCGGGAGTCACCCCAGGACGGGATCTCGGGGTCGAGCGGGATCGGGCGGGCGTCGACCCTCCAGCCGAGAGGCGCGAAGAAGCGCTCGGCGAGGGGACTGCCGCCTCGGCACGGGAGGGCTGGGATGTGGATCTCCAGCGGGATCGGCTGGGCCGCGAGGTCGGGGCGGGCGTCGCAGCGACCGTTCATCGCCGTGCGGAAGAGTTTGCCGAGCGCGACCGCCAGCAGGCTCGAGGCGGCGTACGGGCGGTCGTTGACGTACTGCCCGAGCGTGAACCCCTCGGCAGCGCGCCCCTTCCCGGAACGCACCAGCGCGATCGGGTCGACCTCCAGCAGCACCGCCGCTGTACAGCGTTCCGCCGTCGCCTCCGGGTAGAGCACATGCGCGATCCCGCCGGCGACCTCCAAGGACTGAGGTCGTGCCGGATTCTTGTGCAACAGGAATCCGAGGTCGGTCGCGGGGACTGCCGCAATGTCAGAACGGGTGGCGATGGTCAGGAACACTTCCGTATTCGATCACGCAGTGCGGCCGAACGGCTCATCATTTGTCCACCGAACGGATCGAAGACTGAGACACGCCCACGAACCACTGGCGTGTCCGGCCGGTTGGTTCTACCTTGTTTTGCAGTGAACGTGTCGCTACAGACCGTCCTTCCCCGCTGACAGTCCGTACCGGTCCCCGGTTTGTGGCGAATTGCCCTGAACCACGCCGACATCCGGGGAAAGGACCATGGCTACTCCCTCAGGCCATTCGAGCGAAAAACCCTGCAAGAGACCCAGTGGCAGTCAGCGGGCAGTGCGGACCGAAGAGGTCCGCCGGTGAAACCCCAGACTTTCGAACTCGTCCGGTACGCCGATATCAGCGGAGTCTCCGGTACCGGCACGGTCGCCGAAGGATGCGTCTTCACCGACGGATCGGTGGCGCTGCGCTGGCACGGCCAGAACCCCTCGACGGCGGTCTGGCCCGACCTCGACTCCATCCTCGCCGTCCACGGCCACTGCGGCTCGACCGTCGTCCGCTGGCTCGACGTCTCGGAGATGGAGACGGTCCCCGGCACCGACCTGCTGCCCGGCGAGGTCGCCCACATCCTGGCGACCGGCCGTCACACCCACCACCCACCGGCAGTCGCCTCAGCCTGACCCGTACGCCGGTACGCCGCGCGCCCGCCGTTCCCCCGCCGACCTCATGTCCGAGGCCGGACGAGAGCTCAGGTCGCGGAGGAGATACCGGTGAGCGCGAAGAACTCCTGGCGTGAGCTGGGGCTGTCGCGGAGCATGCCGTGCAGCGCCGACGTGACCGTCCTCGAGCCGATCGCGCGGACCCCACGCAACGACATGCACTGATGCTCGGCCTCGATCACCACGCCCACCCCCTTGGGTGCGAGCTGATCCTGGAGCCAGTCGGCGACCTGCTTGGTCAGCCGCTCCTGCACCTGCAGGTCACGCGCGAACAACTCCACGACGCGCGCCAGCTTCGACAGCCCGAGGATGCGTTCGCCCGGCAGGTAGCCGACGTGCGCGACGCCCTGGAACGGGAGCATGTGGTGCTCGCACAGCGACTGGACCGGGATGCTCCGGGCCAGCACCAACTCGTCGTACCCCTCGTCGTTGGGGAAGGTCGTCAGCTCGAACTCGCGCGGCGTCAGCATCTCGGCATACGCGTTGGCCACCCGCCGTGGCGTCTCGGCCAGGTGGGCGCTGTGCGGGTCGCGCCCGAGTGCCACCAGCAGGTCGGCGACTGCACGCTCGGCCGCCACCAGGTCGATCTCCGGCCGCCTGCCGACGACGTGCAGCGGAACGGGGTGAAGCGCGGTCGCCGGCTCAGGGCCGGCCAGCTCGTCGAGCCCAACCGGGTCGAGCTCCGAACGGATCGTGGTCATCTGGCGCCTCCAGCGTCGAGAACGATTGACCTTAAAAGCCACCTTACTGTTTCGTCAACGGGAGTTGGCGATAGAATCACCCCGTGGACCAGCCGACGGACGCGAGCATCCAGGCGGTCGCCTCGCTCGACGAGCCGACCCGGCGGCGGCTCTACGACCACGTCGTCGCCGAGCCGGCGCCGGTCAGCCGCGAGGAGGCCGCCGCGGCGCTCGCACTGCCCCGGACCACGGCCGCCTTCCATCTCGACAAGCTCGTCGAGGAGGGCCTGCTCACGGTCGAGTACGAGCGTCGTACCGGCCGGACCGGACCCGGCGCGGGACGCCCGGCCAAGCTCTACCGCCGCTCGGACCGCGAGATCGGGGTGTCCTTCCCGGAACGCCAGTACGACGTCGCCGGGCGGCTGCTCGCGACCGCGCTGGAGGACGCGGAGATGTCGGGGGGCTCGCCCCGCCAGGCGCTGGAACGACGAGCCCGCGAGTACGGCGAATCCGCCGGCCGCGCCGCCCGCAACCACCCCGGGACGCCGCTCGAAGAAGTGCTCCAGGCGCACGGCTTCGAGCCCCGGCGTAGCGGTCTCGCCTTGGACCTCGCGAACTGCCCGTTCAAGGCGCTGGCCAAGGAGCACACCGACCTCGTCTGCAACATGACCCTCCACCTCCTCGGCGGACTGCTCGACGGCCTCGGCGGTACCGGCCTGCAGGCAGTGCTCGAGCCCCAACCCGCCCACTGCTGCGTGCGCCTCACCCCGACGCCGAGGTCGTAGGCTGCACGGGTGGCGAAAGGAAAGCAGAGTGGCCAGGGCACGCCGGCGACGGTCGCGCTGACGAAGGCCGGTATGACGTTCACGACCCACCTGTACGAGCACGACCCGGCGGCCAAGTCGTACGGGCTGGAAGCCGCGGAGGCACTCGGGCTGCAACCGGAGCAGGTATTCAAGACGCTGCTGGTCGAGGTGGACGGCAAGTTGGCGGTCGGCGTCGTACCGGTCGACAAGCAGCTGGATCTGAAGGCGGTCGCCGCCGCCCTCAACGGCAAGAAGGCGGCGATGGCAGACCCCGCGGCCGCCGAGCGGATCACCGGGTACGTCGTCGGCGGCATCAGCCCGATCGGCCAAAAACGCCTCCTCCCCACGGTCATCGACGAGACCGCGACGATCCACGAAACCGTCTACGTCTCCGGCGGCCGCCGCGGCCTCGACCTCGGCCTCTCCCCCACCGACCTGATCACCCTCACCTCAGCCCGCACCGCCCCTATCGCCCGCTGACGGCTCTGTCCCGACCGACAGGACATAGTCCGGTTCGCGCCGGCAGTTCACGCTCACGGCCAACCCGGCGGGACGGGAAATCGGCACTATGTCCTGTCGGTCGGGACGGGCCCCTATCTCACGGTGCGGAAGAAGGCAGTCAGGTCATCGGCGAGGAGGTCGGGTTCCTCCCACGCGGCGAAGTGGCCGCCGCGGGGCATGGCGGTGTAGCGGGTGACGTTGTACGTGCGCGCCGCCCACCTTCTCGGCGGGCGAACCAGGTCTTCCGGGAAGACAGCGATCGCGGTCGGCACGGTCACCGAGGTCACGCGTTCGCGCTGGCCACGGTGGAATTCGTAGTACGGGCGGAACGACGTCCCGATCGAGTTCGTGAACCAGTACAGCGATGCCTGGGTCAGGATGAAGTCGTCGCTGAAGCGGGTGCCGAGGTCGCCGTCGCAGTCGGTCCACGCCCGGTACTTCTCCAGCAGCCAGCTGAGCAGCCCGGCCGGCGAGTCGGACAGCCCCGCGCTCAGCGTGACCGGACGCGTCATCTGCTCGTGCTCGTAGCCGCCCTCCTCGGCGAACCACTCGGACTCCGAGTCGAGGTAGGCCTGCTCCTCCGGCGTCACCTCGGCCGGGTCGAACTCCGCCGGATTCGCCACCGCGAGCACATGGATCCCGACGACCGACTCCGGATACGTCTGACCGAGCAGCGCGCTGATACCGGCGCCAAGATCGCCACCGTGCGCGCCATACCGCTCGAAGCCCAGCTCGTTGTGCATCAGCCGGTGCCACAGCTCGTGCGTCGCAGTTGCCGGTGGCAACGAAGGCCGTTGCGGCGAGAACGCGAAGCCCGGCAGCGAAGGCACGATCACGGTGAATGAGTCGAGTGGCGATCCCCCGTACTGCGACGGCGTGGCGAGCCGGTGAGCCAGCTCGGTCAGCTCCAGCACCGAACTCGGCCAGCCATGCGTCACCACGATCGGCAACGCGCCCGGGTGCTCACCGTCGTACTGGAGGTAGTGCACCGGCACACCGTCCAAGTCGGCGAAATGCGAGGGCAGCGCGTTGAGCGCCACCTCCTGCTTGCGCCAGTCGAAACCCGTGGCCCAGTACTCGACCAGTCTGCGGAGCTCAGTGCTATCGGTACCAGCCTCCCAGCCGGCCCCCGGCCAGGCCGTCGCCCACCGCGTCCGCCGCAGCCGCGACCGCAGGTCGTCCAGCTCCTCCTCAGGAACAGCAAGCACATCCACGCGAACGATCCCTCCCCAAAAATCGCCCCGACTAAGCACCTCACCTTTCCTCAAGTTGCGTTGAACCACCAGTGGTCAGCTCAGATTGAGGTGCTGGAAGACCCCGGTACCGCGGAAGACCTTGAGGCCGAACTGACCCGACGACTGATCGGTGTCGGTGGCGTGAAGTCGGCGCCGATCGCCTTGCTTGGACGAAAGCATCGCCGCCGCCCTGACCTTGCTTGCCGCCAGCAACATCTGTCCAGTTGCCGCTCGCCGGGTGGATCTGCCCGATGTGCTGCACGGTCTCGATGCCCAAGGCATCCAATTACTGCTGCGCCTGGTGCCGCATCGTCTTGCGGTCGTTTGCGCAAAGGGTTGCGCAAAGCACGCTGAGCGACGAATATTCGACGGATGGTCACGATGACGGACGTCGCCCGCACCGCCGGCGTTTCGGTCAGCACGGTCTCGCACGTCGTCAACGGCACCCGCCGGGTCGCCGCCGCGACCCGCGACAAGGTGCACCAGGCGATGGGCCTGCTCGGCTACGAGCACAACCCGATCGCCCGCTCCCTCGCGGCCGGCTCGAACCGGACGATCGGCCTCGCGCTGACGGCGGCCTCCAACCCGTACTGGGTCGATCTGGTCCAGGGCATCGACGGCGAGGCCACCAGGGCCGGTCTGAACCTGATCATCGTCGACACCCGCGACGACGCCCGGCACGAGGCGGTGGCGGTCGCCAATTTGCTTGCCCACCACATCGAAGGCCTGGTGATCGCGCCGTCCGACGACTGGCGCCACCTCACCCTGCCGCTGCTGCGCGACCACCCGGTCCCCTACGTGATCGTCGACCGGATCGATCCCGACCTGCGCGCCGACCAGGTCGGCGTCGAGAACGAGGCGTCCACGGCCGCGGTGATCGACCACCTGATCTCGGCCGGTCACACCCGGATCGGGATGATCGCCGGTATCTCCGGCCTGGCGACCAGCGCCGAGCGGCTCCGCGGTTTCCGGAACGCCCACCACCACGCCGACCTCGCCATCGACCCCTGCCTGATCGTGGAGGGCGCCTCGACGAGCGAAGGTGGTCGCCGGGCCGCGCTCGCACTGCTCGACCTGCCGGAGCCACCGACGGCGGTCTTCGCCGCGAACAACGACATGACCATCGGAGCACTGGCCGCCTTCAAGGCGGCGGGCATCCGGGTGCCGCGCGATCTCGCGATCGTCCACTTCGACGACTTCGCCTGGGCCGATCTGTTCAGCCCCGGGCTGACGGCCATCGCCCAACCGTCGGCGGCGATCGGCGCCCGCGCAGTCCAGCTCCTGGTCCGCCGGATGACGGATCGCGAGGCACCACCCCAAACGATCCGTCTCCCGGCAGAGATCATGCACCGCGAGTCCTGTGGCTGCCCACCCCGCACCTAAGGTCACGAGCCCACCTCTGGTGAGCTCGAACACCTTCCGGCGGGCGTGGTCGCTGGTTCTGGCCGGGTCGGGCTAGCCGGTGACGCTGGCCGCGCCGCTCTCGAGATGGCCGGTCAAACGGCGCCGGTATGTCGTGTCGTCGGCGGTGGTGATCTCCAGGTCGTACCAGCCTCGGTCGGTCGGCCAGGTGAGCGCGCGCGTCTGCTTGCCGCGGACGTCCTGGTTGATCGTCCGGCTGCCATAACCGCGCGCCTTGAGCTTCACGGTGAGGGGCTTCGTGCCGGTGTTCTCCAGCTCGACGTGCAGCGAGCCGCGGTCCTCGCGGATCCGCACGTCGAGTCCGGCCGCGATGCCGTCGACCGCACCCGCCAGCTCGACCCAGAAGCGGTTGGGGCCCTGGACCGCGAGCTCGTACGGACCGCTGACCGGGATCTCCCGGACGGTCTCTGCCGTGACGTCGAGGTGCGCCGGCGCGGGCAGCTCGCCGCCGTACGGATAGATCACGAAATGCGCCGCCTCAGCCGCATTGTTGCCCAGCGCCAATTTCAGCTTGCCATTGGCAACGAAGCCTGAAACCGACGGCTGGTAAGGCAATGCGCGCGCCGGACGACGGCCCGGTTCCTGCAGCGGAAGCGCCTGGGTGACGGGCGGCGTCGGCTTCCAGCGAGAGATCGGCGCCGGTACCGGACCGGGTGCGTCGGTCGACGGCTGCTTGTGCGACCGCTTGAAGTCGAAGGCCGAGGTGAGGTCACCACAGGCTGTCCGCCGCCAGGAGCTGATGTTCGGCTCCTTGACGCCGGTCCAGCGCTCGAGGAACTGGATCACCGAGGTGTGGTCCGACACCTGCGAGTTCACGTGACCGCCGACCGACCAGGGTGAGATCACGGTCATCGGGACGCGCGGGCCGAGGCCGATCGGGCGACCGGCGTACCAGTCGTCGCCGGCGCCGGAATCGGGGCGCGGCGCGACCGGCGGCGGTACGTGGTCGAAGTACCCGTCGTTCTCGTCGAAGTTGATCAGCAGGACCGTCTTGGACCAGGTCACCGGGTCCGAGGCGATCGCGTCGAGCAGGTCGTAGACGAGGTTCGCGCTGCCGACCGGGGTCGACGAGCCGGGGTGCTCGGAGTCGACCGCCGACGGGACCAGCCAGCTGACGGCGGGCAGCTTGCCGGCTTTGATGTCGGCCCGCACGCGCGGTACGAGCGACTCGGGCTCGCTGCGGTGCATCGCCTTGTAGAAGAGTTTCTGGTCGGCCTCGGGCTGCTTCGCGACCGCGTCGGCGAGCAGCTTCAGCGCGGCGGCCTGCTCGGCCGGGTTCTTCTCGAAGAGCTTGTCGTAGAACTCCTCGGTGGTCCGGTAGCCGGGCACGGACGCGAGGATCCGGTGGCCGAGCTCCTTGAAGGTCTTGAAGTACTCCACCGCGTTGTCGGTGAAGTTGTCCCACTCCTGGTAGATCTGCCAGGAGACGCCGGCCGCTTCCAGCCGCTCCGGGTACGCCGTCCAGTCGTAGCCCTTGTGGTCGTAGCTGTACGCCGCGTTGGTGACCGCGCGCTGGGTGGTACCGGGCTCGTAGCCCGTCGTGCCGGACCACAGGTAGTTGCGGTTCGGGTTGGTCGAGCCGTTCACCGAGCAGTGGTAGGCGTCGAGGATGGTGAAGGTCTCGGCCAGCTCGTACTGCAGCGGGATGTCGCGACGGTCGTAGTGCGTCATCGTCGCGGCCGTCTTGGCCTGCACCCAGTCGTCGTTCCAGCCGTTGCCCCAGGCCTGGGTCGCATCGGTGAAACCGTGCGCGAGCGCACCGAGGTACTGGATGTCGTCCGGGTTGCGGCCGGCGTCGGCAGCGGCCTTCCGGATCGAGAACGGCAGTACTTCGCCGCCGCCGGTCACCGGCTGGTGGAACACCGACTTGCCGTTGCGCAGCCGCAGCGGCAGGCGGTCGCCGTACCCGCGGACACCGCGGAGCATGCCGTAGTAG
Organism: Streptomyces sp. SID13031; assembly: GCF_010548305.1. Lineage (GTDB taxonomy): Bacteria > Actinomycetota > Actinomycetes > Propionibacteriales > Kribbellaceae > Kribbella. The sequence continues at coordinate 199,584 of NZ_JAAGLV010000008.1, read as the reverse complement.
TGGTCGAAGGAGCGGTTCTCCTGCATCAGCACGATCACGTGCTCGATCGCGTCGAGACCACCGGGCCGGATGGGCTGCGCCATCGCCGAGTGCAGCGACGGTGGGAGCAGCGACAACGCTGCCCCACCGGCTGCGGATCCTAGAACCAGGCGGCGGGAAATCTCAGTCATGCCCCGGACAGTAGGTCAGGACGTGCTGGTCGCGGGATGGCTCACGACCTACATTCTTCAGAAATTCACGCGCCGGTACGACGCTTGATCGCGGCGTCGCGCAGACCCTCCAGAACGGTCTCGGTGGTCTCCCAGCTCAGGCACGCGTCGGTGATCGACTGTCCGTAAACGAGTGGCTTCGTGGGGTCGAGCTCCTGGCGTCCCTCGACCAGGAACGACTCCAGCATCACGCCGACGATCGCCTTGTTCCCGGCGGCGACCTGCTGCCCGATCTCGGCGGCGACGGCCGGCTGGCGGCGGTGGTCCTTGCGGCTGTTGCCGTGGCTCGCGTCGATGACGACGCGCTCGGGCAGGCCGCCCTTGGCGAGCAGCTCGGTGGCACCGGCGACGGACTCGGCGTCGTAGTTGGGTCCGGCGTCGGAGCCGCGCAGTACGAGGTGGCAGTCGGGGTTGCCGCGGGTGTGCAGGATCGCGGGCGCGCCGTCGTGGTCGATCCCGGTGAACACGTGCGGGACCGCCGCCGCCTTGATCGCGTCGACCGCGGTCGCGATGCTGCCGTCGGGGCGGTTCTTCATCCCGATCGGCATCGACAGGCCGGACGACAGCTGGCGGTGCACCTGGCTCTCGACGGTCCGCGCGCCGATGGCGCCCCACCCGACGGTGTCGGCGATGTACTGCGGGGTGATCGGGTCGAGGAACTCACAACCGACCGGCAGCCCCTTGGCCAGTACTTCGAGCAGCAGCGCGCGGGCCGTGCGGAGTCCCAGGTTGACGTCGCCCGAGCCGTCGAGGCCGGGGTCGTTGATCAGGCCCTTCCAGCCGAGGGTCGAGCGTGGCTTCTCGAAGTACACGCGCATCACCACGAGCAGCCCGTCGGAGAGTCGCTCGGCGATCGGGGCGAGCCGTTCGGCGTACTCGAGGGCGGCCTTGGCGTCGTGCACCGAACAGGGGCCGACGACAACGAGCAGCCGGTCGTCGACGCCGTTGAGCACATCGGTGACGGCCTGGCGGCCCTTGACGACGGTCTCGGCGAGCTCGGCGCTGAGCGGCAACTCGTCGTGCAGGGCGAGCGGCGTCACCAACGGGACGGTCTTCTCGATCCGTCGGTCGACGACCGCGCCTTGCGGTGCCTGCTGCTGCGGGAGGGTGTTCATGAGGGGGACCTTTCCGCCGGTACTCCGCGGTGGACCCGAGGACAGCGCCGGCTGGGAATGAGAAAAGGCAAGGACGAATGTCCTTGCCTCGAGAGCCGGCTCTGGTTCGTGTTCAGGCGTCAGCGATTGGCTGAGCTGCCCGGCACCACAGCCGGCCACTCAAAAAATCGCCAATAGCAACGCTTCACGTCGCCGACGATATCACCCAGCGCAACCGGCCGGCGAAATCGCCTGGCACCTGGACCGTCGTCATGGTTGCCTCGGGCCATGACCACCGACATCACCATCCGCGCCACCCGGGTGGACGAAGTCCCCCGCCTCCGGTCGATCGAGAAGGCGGCCGGCGTGCTCTTCCACGAGATCGGCATGACCGACGTGGCCGAGCATCCGCCGCCTTCACTGGAGATCTTCGAGCAGTACCAGCGGGCCGGTCTGGCCTGGACCGCCGCTGGTGTGGACGGCCAGGCAGTCGGCTTCGTGCTGGTGAAGTTGATCGACGGCGCGGCGCACATCGAGCAGGTGAGCACCCATCCGGATCATGCCCGGCAAGGCATCGGGCGGCGGTTGATCGACGAGGTCGACCGCTGGGCGGCGGGGCGGGGACTGCCCGCTCTCACCCTCAGCACCTTCCGCGACATCGGCTGGAACGGGCCGTACTACGCGCGCCTGGGTTTCCGGGAGCTGACCGCTGCCGAGCTGACCCCGGGGCTGGCCGAGATCCAGCGGGAGGAGACGGCGATGGGGCTGGATCCGGCCGGGCGGGTGCTGATGCGGCGGGAGATCGAGACGGGTGGTGTCAGTGGGTGAGATCTGACTTTCCCCGGGTGTAACCGGGAGGCGCCGTGGGTCGTTGAGGGTCGCAACAGGTTGAGGACTTCTCTGTGGAATCTCTTAAGGGGTGCTAGCACGGTGGCAGGTCCGCTCGGGGGTCATGGGTTGCGTGCGTCATCCGGCAGACACGGTTGCCGGGCCGGGGCCGGGCGGTGAGGCCGCGGACTTTCGAACTGGTCCGCTATCGCGACCTCAGCGGCGTCTCGGGTACCGGCGTCGTCGCCGAGGGGTGTGTGTTCACCGACGGCTCGGTCGCGCTGCGCTGGCGCGGCACCAACCCGGCGACGGCCGTCTGGCCCGACATCGAGTCGGTGCTCGCCGTCCACGGCCACCAGGGCGCGACCGAGGTCCAGTGGCTCGAGGGTGAGGAGTCCGTCCCGTATGCCGGGGCCGACGCGTGGGCCGAGCCCGCCGAGAGCGCTGACGGCTGGACCGCGCCGGAGGACACCTGGTCCGCGCCTGCGGTCGAGCGAGGCGGGCCCGAGCTCGACCTGGAGCACTTGTTCGGCGGGCAGCACAATGTGCGGCCGCCTGGTTCCGTATCCGACCCTTCCGCGCTTCCGCCAAGCCGCGCCAGAGGCTGGGCGGGGGCTCGGCATCTCAGGTAGAACACTCTTGTGACCCACATCTACCTGGTCCGGCACGGTCAGCCGGACTATGCGCCGGTGGATAGCCGTGGCTGGCCCGGAATGGCCGCTGACGCCGCTCCGCTGGCTCCAGAGGGCTCCGGGCAGGCCGAGGCGGCTGCGGACCTCCTGAGTGGCATCGGTGCCACATACCTGATCGCCTCCCCCTTCACCCGGGCCCTGCACAGTGCAGCGATCATCGGGCACCGGTTGGCCCTCGGAGTACGGGTCGACTACGACCTGCGCGACTGGCTGCCCGACAGCACGGGCTCCTGGCGAGGGGTGGCCGACGTGCGGGCGGCGCAGGCCGAGCTGGACGAGTACGACGGCGAGTGGCCCGACGGGATCGTCCGGGCTTGGGAGCCGCTATCGGTGGTACGGGCTCGGGCGCGGGCAGCGCTGGCTCGGCACACTGCGAGCACCGACGGGCCGGTGCTCGCCATTACGCACGCGATGGTCATCCGGGCTCTGACGGGTGAGCGCGAGACTGCGCACGGCGGGCAGGTGTACTTCCGGTACGACCCGGCCGACGATTAGGGCCTAGGGCCGGACTGCCGAGACCAGGGTGGTCACAGCCTCAGCGAGGGAGTTCACCCAGCCGTCCGGCTCCCCCAGCGTCTGCCAGCCGGGGCCGCCGACCACGAGGTGGTACGACGGCCTGGTGCGCGCCAGGCCGCGCAGAGCGTCCAGGTCGGCCGTCTCGGACGCACTGGACCAGATGAAGACGGCTGCCGGGCGGATCCGGCGTACGGCGTCAGACAGCGAGTTGACCGGCGTCGCGGCACCCAGTGTCCGCACCCGCACGCCACGCTCGGCCAGCGCAGCCGCCACTGCCAGCAGCGGCAACGCGTGGTCCTCCCGCTCGAGGCAAGCCAGTACTACGGCCCGCTCCGTCTCGTCCGGCCTGTGCCGCTCCACGTTGCGCCGGGTGTGGTACCTCAACCCGCCGGCCACCGCGTCCGACGCCAGGTGCTCGACCTCGACGCATGCCCCGGTCCGCTCCCACTGGTCGCCGACCTCGACCAGCAGCGGCATCAGCCGGCTCGTCCAGGCGTCGACAGCTCCCGACATGTCCAGGCTGCGCGCGACCTCATGGGTGAGCCGGTCGCCGTCCATCGCGTTCGCGAGCTGGAAGAGGTCGGCCAGCTTCCCCGGGCCATCGGTGCGAGTCCGGGCGGACCGGCGTACCGGGACCGGCTTCGGAACTCCGTGTGACCGCGTCCGGGTGCCGTCGGCAACAGAAGTGGCGGATGTCACAGTGGGTGATTGGGTGGGATAGATCCGGTCACGAACCGATGCCGCCGCCTCGGCCGTCGCGACGCCCTGATCGATCAGCCGGAGCATCGCCCGCAGCCGGGCCAGATCCTCCGGGCTGTAGCGCCGATGACCGCCTGCTGACCGTGCGCTCGGGCTCAATCCGTACCTGCGCTCCCAGCTCCGCAGGGTCGGCGCGGCGATCCCGAGCCGGCGCGCGGTGGCCCCGACGGTGAGCGAATCGGCGGGGGTCGGCACGGCGTTCATGATGCCCTCCCACCGCCTCGAAAACGTGAAAATCGCCACGGGCCGATAACAACTCGACCGAGTTTCGAGACAACAAGGGTTGAACTGCGCATGAGTTGAGCATAGTTTTCACCGAGCGCCCGTCCGCGCTCACGGTGAGTCATAGGAGGTTGCCATGTCGAGAGGGATGCCTCGCCTACCCCGCCCGCTCATGGATTTGTGGGACTGGCAGTCGCAGTCTGCGTGCCGCGACGTCAACCCGGAGCTGTTCTTCTCCCCCGAATCGGAGCGTGGCGTTCGCAAACGCGCTCGCGAGATGGTGGCCAAGTCGCTCTGCGGTACCTGCCCGGTCCAGCCCGAATGCCGTCAACACGCTCTCTCCGTCGGAGAGCCGTACGGCGTCTGGGGTGGAACCACGGAATCCGAACGGGACAACGTAGTACTCGCCGAACACAGGAAGTCCGCCTGACGGCCGCGGGGAGCTGAACCACCCCGACCCACCCGGGTCCGGCCCTGCCGCCGGACCCGGCCCCCGACCTCCAGCGGCCTCGCCCGCACCACAGGTCGGCAACACCGCGCCCCCGGCCCAGCCCAGCTGGCTCTATCCGGCGCGCCCAAATCCTGGCAACGATTGCAGCGCAGCCCGGCTCGCGACGCCTGCTCCGCTGCGCTACGCCGCCTGCCTCGCGGTCGATCGCCGTAGCCACCGCGAGCGGGCCGACGCAGTGAGAACTGAGTGTTCGAAGGCTCGCACGCCGTGGAAGGTGTCGCGATCCAGATCTACTCCAGTTCGCCGGCAGGCAGGCTCCTCTCCAGGCACGCCTAACTCCACCGGCGAGCGCTCACACTCGCGCATTATGGGGAGAGCGACAGGGTTATGTATGCGCGGCCATCCAGAGCCCGAACACAGCCAAGCCCACCACCCCGGGTGGGAAACTAACTTGCACCTGGCGACGAAAAGTTTCCCACTGAACCCGGCCATCAGCCGAGCCCCACCCGGCGCTCGCCCCGACCGGCCCCGCCCGAATATCGATCGGCGTCACGTGGCGGCCCCTGCCCTACCCAACGCGGGCGTCAGCGCATCCACCTCCCCGGGCGATGCAACCGGCGCAGCGGAGCGGAGCAGGCGCCGCGAGCTGGGGACGGGGGCGGGCGGTTAGGGCTTGCCGTCGTCTGGTTCGGTGGGGGCTTCTTCTGCGTCGGCCGGCTTCGGCTCTTCGGACGGGGATTCGTCTTTGGGCTTGTCCTGGATCGGGTCCGTCGGCTTCTGTGGCTCCGGTGGGCGCGCGGTGGTGCGCGGGTCGCGATACCGGTCCAGGGACGCCAGGAAGTCCGGGTCGTCGTCCGGCGCCACCGGGCGGCCTGTCGGCTTCGGCTTGGGGACCGCCGTTCGTTCTCGGCGGACGGCCTGGGCGCGGGACATCAGGAGCCAGACGATCGGGCCGACGAAGGGCACGAAGACGATCAGGACGATCCAGACCAGCTTGGGCAGGTACGGAACGTCTTCATCGCGTGTCTGGATGCAGGAGAAGAGCGCGTAGACGCTCAGCACCAGGCTGATCAGGAACGGCAGAAATCGGACCACGCTCCAACAGTACGGGCACCGGACGATCGGTGCGGTCAGCTAGCGCCGGACCCCGGGATGTCTCTGCGCTCAGTTCGCGCCGGTGAGGCCGCGGGCTCGGAGGACTGAGCTCTCCAGGGGGCGGAAGACGAGTAGTTCGATTCCGACGCCGACGACGAAGATCAGCAGGATGCCGGCGAAGACCATCGAGATGTCGGACAGGGACATTCCGTCGTGCAGGTACTGACCGAGGCCCACGCCCAGGTCGGGCGAGGTGGCGATCAGTTCGGCTGCCATCAGCGAGCGCCAGGAGAACGCCCAGCCCTGCTTCAGCCCGCCCAGGAAGCCGGGCAACGCGGCCGGCAGCAGGACGTACCGGATGCCGCTGAGCCGACTCGCGCCAAGTGCCTTGCCGACGCGCGGCAGGATCGGTGGTACCTGGTCGAGGCCGGAGACCAGGCCGTTGGCGATCGACGGTACGGCGCCGAGTAGCACGACCCAGTAGATCGCCTGGTCGTTAAGCCCGAACCACAGGATCGCGGCCGGGACCCAAGCCACCGATGGCAGGCTCTGCAACCCGGACACCAGCGGGCCGATCCCGCGCCGGACGACGCTGAAGTTCGCGATCGCCAGCCCGAGCGGTACGGCGATCACCAGCGAGATCGCGAACCCGATCACCGCGCGGTGCACCGACACCCAGAACAGCTCGACGATCTTCCCCGAGGTCACCAGTTGCCAGATCTGCGCCCAGACATCGGCCGGCGCAGGCAGCTTGAACTCGGGCCAGAACGCCGCCGCCCACAGCACCTGCCAGATGACCACGAAGAGCACGATCGCCGCGATCGGCGGCCACACCTTCGTCAGCGTCCGCCGGAGCAGACTCCCGTCAGGCGCGTTGACCGGAGTGTCGAGCGCGTCCAGGCCGGCCTCGACCGACCCGGGCTCCAAAGCGGCAGAACGATCCTGTACGCCGGTGTCAGGCTGCGGCATGACTGCTGATCACCTTCCGCAGCGCACCGTTGATCTCGTCGACAGCGCCCGTCTCTCCCGCACCGGACAGCCCGTCGACGTCCCACTCGCGCACGACCCGCCCGGGCCGCGACGACAGCAGTACTACCCGCTGCCCGAGCCGCACCGCCTCCCGCACGTCATGCGTGACGAACAAGATCGCAGTACCGGTCGCGCGCCAGATTCGCAGCAACTCGCCCTGCAGCACGTCCCGCGTGATCGCATCCAGCGCAGAGAACGGCTCATCCATCAACAGCAACGACGGCTTACCCGAAGCCGAGCCAGCCCCAGAGCCAGACTCAGTGTTGTCAGTAGTCGAGGCCAGCGCCCGCGCCAGAGCGACCCGCTGCCGCATACCGCCCGACAGCTCGTGCGGCCGCTTGTCGCCCAGCCCGCCCAGCCGCACCAACTCCAGCAGCTCAGCAGCCTTCGCCCGACGAGCGGCCTTCGACACTCCAGCCAGCCGCAGTGGCAGCTCCACGTTGCCCGCAGCAGTCAGCCACGGCATCAGCGCAGCCTCCTGGAACACCACCGCAGGCCGCGACGAGCTCAGCTCGATCCGCCCGCTGGTCGGCTTGTCCAGCCCCGCAACGAGGTTGAGCAGCGTCGTCTTGCCACAGCCGGACGCACCGAGCAGGCAAACGAACTCACCGGCCGCCACATCCAGGTTGACGCCTTCGAGCGCGACCACCGACTTGCGGCCCTGCCCGAACGCCTTCCCGACCTGGTGAAACCGCACCGGCCGTACTGCGTTGCTCGTGGCCGTCGCGCTGGCTTCGGCTGTCGCAGTCATCGTCTGCCTCCTCGTTGCGGAACCGTCGTACCTGTAGGCACTTCGGGGGAGCTACTTCTTGTCGAGGCCGGCTGCGTCAACCGTGGGCTTTCCGGCCTTGGTCAGTACTTCGTTCAGCGGGCCGAGGTCGGCGAAACCGGAGACGCTGGGAGCCGTCTTGGCGATGCCGGCGGTGACCTGGTCCTTGGCCAGCTGCGGGAACTGCGCGGCGATCGGATCGGCGGTCGCCTCGATCGTGCTGAAGGCGCGGTCGATCACGGCCGGCTTGAGCGCCTTGCCGGTCAGGTCGAGCAGCTGCTTGTTGACCTCGGTCTTGGCCGCGGTCTTGTCCGCGTTGATGCTGTCGATCGACGCGACCAGCCCGGTGAGCAGCTGCTTGACCGACTCCGGGTGCTCCTGCAGGAACTGGGTCCGGACGATCAGCACGGTGGTCGGGAACTTGCCGTCCGGCCAGAGCGAGGCCTCGTCGAGCAGCACCTTCGCGCCGGCGTCGAGGACGAGTCGCGACGACCAGGGCTCGGGCAGCCAGGCGGCGTCCACGTCACCCTTCTTGAAGGCGTCCAGCGTCTGCGCGTTCTCCAGGTTGGTGACCTTGACCGTCTTGGTCAGGTTCTTCTCGGCCAGCCACTTCTTCAGCGACACGTCCTGGGTGTTGCCCAGCTGCGGCGTGACGACGGTCTTGCCGGCCAGGTCCTCCGGCTTGGTGATCGTCGACCTGACGACCAGCTGCGCGCCGCCGGACGTCGTACCGGCGATCAGCCGGACGGCCTCCCCGTTGGACTTCGCGTAGGCGTTGATGGCCGGGCCGGAGCCGATGAAGGAGGCATCCAGCGAGCCGCCGAGCAGCGCGCCGACCGCCTCCGGGCCGGCGTTGAACTTGGTCGGCACCAGCTTCGTGCTGCCCAGCTCCTTGGTGAACAGACCCTTGCCGAGGCCGACCAGCGCGGCGGCGTGCGTGACGTTCGGGAAGTAGCCGAGCCGCAGCTCGGTCGCCGGGCCCTTGTCGGCCGAGGCAGCCGGCGCTGCGTCATCCTCGGCGCGCGAGCAACCAGCAGCGACGGCGATCAATGACAAGACAGCGGCCGAGGCGGCCAGAACACGGGCAGGACGGAAGCTCGTGATGCTCACAGGGATGACCTTCAGGTGTGCGGGCGACCCATAAAGATCGCGGGCGGGAATTTCAGAGCGGCTGGACAGCAAACAGCTGGTCGGACCGGATCCGGTCAGGACCTGCACTGAGAGGTGGCGCCGAAGGTCAACAGGTTGCGGAGGCGACGCGGAGCAGGTCGACATGCCGACGGCGCGTGAGCGTGTCGGCTGGCCGGTTGGCGGTGACCTGCATGCACACCATGAAAGCGGACAAAGTCCATCAACGGGCTCTGGTTTCGGTATATGAGACGACAAATCACGATCTGAGACATTTCAAGCGATTGACCCCGGCACCGATCAAAACCGCCCGCTGCTACGAACCACCCCCAAGCGCGTCCTGAACTTGTTCAGAACTTATGCAACGGGAAAGGCTTTCGTATGAGCGGCGACCGTCCGACCGCCGCGGTGCTGGGCTCCGGAGTCTCCGGCCTGACCGCGGCCCACGTGCTGAACCAGACCCATGACGTGACCGTCTTCGAGGCGGCCGACCGGCCGGGCGGGCACGCCCACACCCATGACGTGACGGACTCCGCCGGCAACCCGCTGCGGATCGACACCGGCTTCATCGTGCACAACGAGCGCACCTACCCGAATCTGCTCCGCCTCTTCGCCGAGCTGGGCATCGACACCCAGCCGACCGAGATGAGCATGAGCGTGCACTGCGACGGCTGCGGTCTCGAGTACGCCGGCGGCCGCGGCGCCCGCTCGCTGTTCAGCCAGCCCCGGCGCATCGCCGATCCGCGATTCCTGCGGATGCTGGCGGAAGTACCGCGCTTCCACCGTGAGGCCCGCCAGGTGCTCGACACCGGCGACGACCGGCTGACCTGGGGCGGCTTCCTCCGCACTCGGGGCTTCACCCAGTACTTCGTCCGCCACTTCGCGTTGCCACTGGTCGCGTGCGTCTGGTCGTCCGGCTCAGCCGACGCGGAGCGCTACCCCGCGCAGTACCTGTTCCGTTTCCTCGACTACCACGGCATGCTCACGGTGACCGGCTCGCCGCAATGGCGAACAGTCACCGGCGGCTCCCGGACCTACGTCGACGCAGTGCTCGACAACATCGCCGATGTCCGCACCTCAACGCCCGTACGCGCGGTACTACGCCACGACGACGCCGTCGAGGTGATCACCGACCGGTCCGAGGAGTTCGACAAGGTCGTCGTCGCCACGCACGCCGACACCGCCCTGGACCTCCTCGGCGATGCAGCGCCCGAGGAGAAGACCCTGCTCGGCGCCTTCGACTACTCCGTCAACCCGACCTGGCTGCACACCGACACCGCAGTACTGCCGCAGGCCAGCAGTGCGCGCTCCTCCTGGAACTACCGCATGCGCAGCTGCGAGACCCCCGAGCCGCAGGTGCTCGTCAGCTACTGGATGAACCGCCTGCAGGACCTGCAGAGCCCCGACGAACACCTGGTCACCCTCAACCCGCACGGCTCGGTAGACCCCACCAAAGTGACCGCACAGATGACCTACGCCCACCCGATCTTCACCCCGGAGTCAGTAGCCGCAGCACCCGTACTACGAACCGCCGGCGGCCCGCGACTCGCATTCGCCGGAGCACACCTCGGCTGGGGCTTCCACGAGGACGGCTGCCGCTCCGGAGTCGAGGCAGCCGAGAGACTGGGCGCTACGTGGTGAACCACCAAAGGCAGACGCAGAGGCAGCAGCCGGCCGTGGCGACTCTCCCGCAGTTGCCCGCCATCGTGTCCGGGCACGTGAGCCACTCACGCCGAATGCCCCTACGCCACCGGTTCCGCTACCGCACGTACCAGTGGCTCGTGGACGTCAACCACCTCCCCCGCCGGCGTTTCTCGGCCAAGGACCACCTCGGCCTGGGCCCATCCCTGCGCGACAACATCGCCACCTTCACAGCAGCCCACGGCATTCAGCTCCGGCCGGATGATCGCGTACTGATGCTGGCGAACGCCAGGAGCTTCCTCGGCTTCGTGTTCGACCCCCTCAGCGTCTTCTGGTGTCTCACCTCCGCCGGCGAGCTGCGCTGCGTAGTACTGGAGATCCACAACACCTACGGCGAGCGCCACGCGCAGCTGGCCAGACCTGACGCCGCCGGTCGCTTCACGCTCGGCAAGGAGTTCTACGTCTCGCCCTTCTTCACAGTGGACGGCCGGTACGACGTCACGCTGCGCCTGGACGCCGAGCGGGTCTCGGTCGCGATCGACCTCGTCCAGCAGGAGCGTCGGGTGTTCTCCGCCGCCTTCACCGGGAAACCACGCATTGCCAGCCGACTGACAGTGCTGAGAGCGGCCTTGCTCACACCTTTCATCACCTATCAGATTTGGGCGCTGATCCGAATGCATGGTGTCTGGCTCAGGCTTCGCCGCTTACCGGTGATCCACCGCGAGCCCCACATCCCACCGGAGGGAGTCCGATGAGTTCTCTGCGCCTCGTCGACGCCGAGCACTGGCCGCGCGTCGCGCGTACGCCATACAGCCCGGTACGGGCCGCCGCCGCCCGGCTGATCTTGCGGAGAGCGGTCCGCGATCTCCCGCTCGTCGTCCTGCTGCCCGGTGGTGGCCGCGTCGGCGCCGGCTGTGCGGGTGCACCCGTGATGGAGATCGTTGCCGAGAGCTTCTTCCACCGGATCGGCGCGGATCTCAAGATCGGCTTCGGCGAGGCGTACATGGCCGGTGACTGGCGCGCGGGCGAAGGCACTGACCTGGCCGAGCTGCTCACCGTCTTCGCACGAGAACTCACCGATCTCGTACCACCGGCACTGCAACGGTTCCGCAAGCTGATCGAGCAGCGGATGCCGTCGTCCGAGGACAACGACCGCGAAGGCGCGCGCTCCAACATCGCCCGGCACTACGACCTGTCCAACGAGCTCTTCGCCACGTTCCTGGACGAGACCATGAGTTATTCATCGGCTTGGTTCGAGACGCAGGACGAAGACCTGGCGACAGCGCAACGCCGCAAGATCGACGGCGTCCTCGACTATGCCGGAGTCGGCGAAGGCACCCGGGTGCTGGAGATCGGTACCGGCTGGGGACAGCTCGCGATCCAGGCAGCCGAACGCGGCGCGACCGTCACGTCGGTGACGCTGTCGGCCGAGCAACGCGACCTGGCCCGGAAGCGGATCGCCGAGGCCGGTGTCAACGCGGAGGTCGAGCTGCGCGACTACCGCGACGTGCGCGGCCAGTACGACGCGGTGGTCAGCGTCGAGATGATCGAAGCCGTCGGCGCGCAGTACTGGCCGGCGTACTTCGCGACGATCGACCGGCTGCTGGCACCCGGCGGACGGTTCGCGCTGCAGTCGATCACCATGCCGCACGACCGGTTGCTCGCCACCAGGCACGCCCAGGGCTGGATCCACCAGTACATCTTCCCCGGCGGCCTGATCCCTTCGCTGACCGCGATCGAGCAGATCGCGGGCGCGGCGGGCGGGCTCGAGATCGCTCATCGCCGCGACCTCGGGCCCGCCTACGCCCACACGCTGCGGCTGTGGCGGGACCGGTTCACCGATCGCGCCGCCGAGGTCGCGAACCTTGGCTTCGACGCCGTCTTCCGGCGGATGTGGGAGTTCTACCTGGCGTACTCCGAGGCCGGTTTCCGCGCCGGGTACCTGGGCGTTTCCCAACTGGCTCTGGTGCGGAAGGACCTGACCGGGGCGGTGGAGTGGAGGTCAGAATGAGCAGAGCTATGGATGTCGCCGGCCGCAGGATCTGGGTCGTCGGCGCCTCCTCGGGCATCGGCGCCGCACTGGCTCGGGAGCTGTGCCGCCGCGGCGCGCACGTCGCGATCTCCGCACGCCGGGCCGACGCCTTGCAAGCGGTCGCCGGCGAGTGGATGACGGCCGTTCCGTGCGACATCACCGATGCTGACGACGTCCGGCAGGCGGCCGATGTCGTCGCGGCCGAGCTCGGCGGGATCGACATCGCTGTCCTGAGCGCCGGCTACTGGAAGCAGATGGGCAGCGACTTCGACGTCGAGTCGATCAACCAGCATCTCAAGGTGAACGTCGGCGGGATGGCGAACTGCCTCGGCGAGCTGATCCCCCGGATGAATGTGCAGGGCGCCGGAGTGATCGTCGGCATCTCGTCGGTCGCGGGCTACCGCGGGCTGCCCGGGTCGGAGGCGTACGGCGCGTCGAAGGCCGCGCAGATCAACCTGCTAGAAGCCCTGCGCGTCCGGCTCCGCCCTGACGGTATCGACGTCATCACTGTCTGTCCCGGTTTCGTCAAGACGGAGATGACCGAGCAGAACACCTTCCCGATGCCGTTCATGGTCTCCGCCGAACAGGCCGGCCGGGCGATCGCGGACGGCATCGAGAAGCAGTCCGCGCGGATCGTCTTCCCGTGGCAGATGTCACTCCTGATGCGGGTTGCCAAGCTGGTTCCCGACCGGCTGTGGGCGATCGCTCTCACGCCTCGGTCCTGAACTGTCCAGATCAGGACACGGCTGTTGCTCAGGACTTGGGCGGGTGCATACGGTCCTCCGGGACCTTCCCGCCTTGTGAGGAGCTCGCGTGATGCCTGTTGCCCCGGACAGCTGGACCCCTGGTGGACCGTTGACCGCGGACAAGCTCACCACCGAGTACGCCGACCGCCCGCTCGGTACGGACGCCAACCGACCCCGGCTGGGGTGGATCGCGACCGCGCCGGGCTATGGCGCGACCCAATCGGCGTACCAGCTGCTGGTGGCCTCGAGCCCTGACCTGCTGACGCCCGAGACGGCCGATGTGTGGGACACCGGGCAGGTCTCCTCGGCGAAGAGCTTCGGGATCGCGTACGACGGGCCGGTACTGACGCCGCGGACTCGCTATCACTGGGCTGTCCGGTTGTGGGACGGGCTGGAGCGAGTCGGTCGCTGGAGCCCGGCGAGCTGGTTCGAGACCGGGCTGCTCGGCGAGGGATTCGGCGACGCGCGATGGATCGGTGCTCGCGACTCCGAAGTACGGGACGAGGACGTTCCGGCGCCACTGCTGCGGCGTGCTTTCACGCTGGCTGGAGGTGTCGAGCGGGCGCGGCTGTATGCGAGCGGGCTCGCCTACCAGGAGCTGCGGATCAACGGGCAGCGCGTCGGCGACTCGGTGCTCGATCCCGGGTTCACCGACTACGAGGACACCGTGCTGTCGGTCGCGTACGACGTGACGGCGCTGCTGCAGTCCGGTGACAACGTGCTCGGCGCCGAACTCGGGCGCGGCTTCTTCGGGCTGTCGACCCCGAACGTGTGGCGTTGGCACCAGACACCGTGGACCGCCGAGCCGCGGCTGCTCGCCCGGCTGGTGATCGAGCACGCCGATGGCACCGCGACCGAGATCGTCACCGACGATGCATGGCGAGTGACCGATGGGCCGACTCGCTCCGACTCGCTGTTCTCCGGCGAGACCTACGACGCTCGACTGCACCCGGCCGGCTGGGATGCGGCCGGCTTTGACGACTCCAGTTGGACCAGGGCGCTCGTCGTTCAGGCTCCGCGTGGTCAGGTACGCGCGCAGGAGCACGAGCCGATCCGGGTGATCGAGGACGTCGCGCCGGTGGCCTTCACCCAGCCGAAGCCCGGCGTGTGGATCGCCGACTTCGGGCGAACGACGGCGGGCTGGACGAAACTGCAGGTGACCGCACCGGCCGGTACGACGATCAGCCTCACGCACGGTGAGAGGTTGCTTGCCGACGGCACCGTCTTCGCCGAGAACCCGCATGTCCGGAAGGATCGTTTCCAGCGCGACGAATACCTTGCCTCAGGCAACGGTATCGAGGAGTGGGAGCCGCGCTTCTCGTACAAGGGTTTCCGCTACGTCCAGCTCGAAGGCTTCCCGGGCGAGCCGACGCGCAGCTCGGTGACGATGCGGGTGGTGCACTCCGATGTCGCGGAGATCAGCCGGTTCAGCGCGAGCCAGCCGCTGTACGAGCAGATCGACCAGGCGATGCGGCGGACCGTGCTGAACAACCTGCACGGCATCCCGACCGACACCCCGAAGATGGAGAAGAACGGCTGGACCGGCGACGCCCAGGTCGGCGCCCCGACGATGGCCGGCACCCTCGGCATGGCCCGCTTCTTCACCAAGTGGCTCGGCGATCTGCGCGACAGCCAAGACCTGGACGGCAGGTTGCCGGTGATTGCGCCGACCGGCGACTGGGGCTACACCGAGCTCTCCCCCGCCACCGAATGGTCGACGGTCTACCCGTTTATCCTGCGCGAGATGCACCGCTGGTACGGCGACGAGCGGCTGCTCGCCGACCACTGGGACGCAGTACTGCGGTATCTCGACTACGAACTCGATCGGGTCGAGGACGGGTTGTCGCTGAGCGTCCTCGGCGACTGGATCCCGCCGGGCTACCCCGACGGCCCGCCACCGGAGGACCGCCGCCTGACCGGTACGGCGTACCTGTATCGCGCCGTACTCGCGGTCGCCGAGATCGCCGAGATCCTTGGCCGGCCGGCCCAGGTCGATCGGCTGCGCAAAGCCGCGGGCGAGCTGGCCGACGGGCTGAATCGCGCGTTCCTGGATCGCTCCGCGGGGCTCTATCGGACGGCCTCGGATCCGGACTACCGGCAGACGTCGAACGCGCTGCCGCTAGCCTTCGGATTAGTTCCGGAGGAGTCGGTATCCGCGGTGGTGGCCAACCTCGTGGCCGACATTGAGGCGCGCGGCTTCCACCTCAACACGGGATGCCTCGGGGTCGGCGTACTGCTGCCGGTGCTGAGCGCACACGGCCATGCCGACGTGGCCGCGAAGGTCGCGTTGCAGCGGTCGTATCCCAGCTGGGGTTACTGGTTCGACAACGGGGCCGACACGATGTGGGAGATGTGGGAGACCGATACCCGGTCGCGCAACCACTACTTCCAGGGCACGGTCGCACAGTGGCTGTTGGAGAACGTGGCCGGGTTGCGCAACGTCGCCAACGGGTGGGAACGCATCCTGGTCCGGCCGGATGGGCGCTCCCAGGTGGATTCGGCTTCGCTGCGGACCGACACCGTTCGCGGGCGGGTCTCGGTGGCTTGGCGGCGAGTTGGGCGGGTGTTCCAGCTCGAAGTACAGGTGCCTGTCGGTACGACTGCCGAAGTACACGTGCCTGCTGAGGCGGCCAGCGATGTGACGGTCATTCCGGCGCCCTATGCCGACGAGCCGGTGCAGCGGGACGGGTACTGCGTCTTCACCGTGCCGTCAGGTCACTGGAACTTCACGTCGCGGACTTCGTGAACATCAGGTCGCGACAGTGACGGCCCTCGGCGTGCGCGCGTGACTCGAACTTGGTGACCGGCCGCCAGTCGGGTCGCGGTGCCCAGCCCTCGTATTCGTTGGTCAGCAGCGGCTCAGCCGCACAGATCGAGAGCATGTCGTCCGCGTAGTCCTGCCAGTCCGTTGCCAGATGCAACCTTCCGCCCGGCTGCAGGCGGGTGGCGAGCAGCTTGACGAACGGCGCTGTGATCAGCCGCCGCTTGTGGTGCCGCTTCTTCGGCCACGGATCCGGAAAGAACACCCGCACTCCGGCGAGCGTGTCCGGCCGCACATGGTCGCGCAGAAAATCGAGCGCGTCCCCATGCAGCAACCGCACGTTGTCGAGCTCGTACTTCTCCACCCACAACATCAACTGCCCGAGCCCGGCCGGGTAGACCTCCGCCGCCAGGTGGTTGACCTCAGGCGCCTGCCGAGCAAGCTGCGACGTCCCTTCCCCCATCCCGGACCCGATCTCCAGGACAACAGGCGCCTCCCGCCCGAACCAGCCGGCCAGATCAACCTCGCCAGCCGGCAGTTCCTCCAGCTTGCGCCCCAACTGAGGCCAGTTGGTCTCCCAGACCCGCTGCTGCCCAACCGTCATCCGGACACTCCGCCGGATGTAGCTGGACACCCCCGCCTGCCTGACCTGATCCACCGTCTCCACCCGCCAATCCTAGGCTCGCGTCCCGAACGACAGGACATAGCACCTGTCCCCAGGCATCCCCCGGCCCGCCTGAGCGCGGAATCCCGAGCCGATCGGCACTATGTCCTGTCGCTCGGGACATCCCCATCGCTGTACCACCTGGCTCCGCGCTCTCCTCTGAAAGGTGGTCAGTCGCCCCAGAAGAGGCGGTCGACGACGTTGCGGGCCTGGCGGGTTCGGCGGAGGTAGTCGTCGGAGAAGCGGCTGGTTTCGCCGGCGTTGTAGCCGCAGATCTGGGCTACGGCGGCGAGGTCGCGCGGGTCGCGTGGGAGGGAGTCGCTCGGGCGGGCCCGGACGAGCATGATCGCGTTGCGGATCCGGGTGGCCATTTCCCAGGCGCGGCTCAGGACGTCGGCATCCGGGGCGTCCACCAGGCCGACGTCGACCGCGGCGCGGAGGGCGCCCAGCGTGCGGGTGGTCCGGAGGCCCTCGATCCGGTGGGCGTAGCGCATCTGCAGGAGCTGGACGGTCCACTCGATGTCGGCCAGTCCCCCGCGGCCGAGCTTGGTGTGGGTCGCGGGGTCGGCGCCGCGCGGCAGGCGTTCGGCATCGACGCGCGCCTTGATCCGGCGGATCTCCATCACGTCGCGCTCGGAGATCCCGCCCACCGGGTATCGCAGCGGGTCGATCAGCTCACGGAACCCCTTGCACAGTTCGGAATCGCCACACAGCGGATCGGCGCGCAGCAACGCCTGCGCCTCCCACACGGCCGACCAGCGTGCGTAGTACGTGGCATAAGAAGCGAGTGTGCGAACCAACGGCCCCTGCCGGCCCTCCGGTCGCAGGTCGGCGTCGATCGCCACCGCGGGATCAGCACCGGGCAGCGCCAGCAACCGCCGCAACTCGGTCGCAGCCTGGGTGGCGAAGTCCGTCGCCGCCTTCTCCGATGCCCCCGGCAACGGATCGTGCACGAACATCACGTCGGCATCGCTGCCATAGCTCAACTCGTGGCCACCGAACCGCCCCATCGCGACGATCGACATCCGCGTCGGCTCCGGCTCGCCCTTCGCCACGGTCCGCCGGGCAACCTCGAGCGCAGCCGTCAGGGTCGCCACCGACACCGTCGTGAGCGCCTCCCCCACCGCCTCGACCTCGAGCAACCCGGACAAATCCGACGCCGCGACCCGGAACAGCTCCCGCCGCCGCGCCCCACGAATCGCCGCGACAGCCGCCGCCGGCTCATCCTGACGCCGCCCAGCAGCAGACATCTCGATCAGCAGCGACTCCTGCGCCCGCGGAGCCAGCTCGCGCTCATCCGCGAGCATCGCCGTCGCCTCAGGCGCCCGCTGCAACAGATCCACGGCGTACCGCCCACTGGCGAGCAAGTGCGCGAGCCGCTCGGCCGACGCCCCCTCGTCGCGCAACTGACGCAAGTACCAAGGAGTCGACCCAAGCGCATCGGAGATCGTCCGGAAAGCCAGCAACCCGGCGTCGGGATCAGGCGACTCGGCAAACCACCCGAGCATCGCCGGCAGCAACGCCCGCTGGATCGACGACCGTCGCGAAACTCCCTCCGACAACGCCTCGATGTGCCGCAGGGCCGAGGCCGGATCGGCGTACCCGAGCGCAGTCAGCCGTTGCCTGGCGGCCTCCGGCGTGAGCCGCACCTCGCCACCGGGGATCCGCGCGACCGCAGCCAGCAGCGGCCGGTAGAAGAGCTTCTCGTGCAGCCGTCGTACTTCGAGCCCGTGCTTCTTCCAAGCCGACATCAGATCGTCGATCGGGTTCTTCGTGAACCCCAGCGACCGCCCGAGCCGGCGCAGGTCGTCGTCATCGTCCGGAACCTGATGCGTACGCCGCAACCGGTACAGCTGGATCCGATGCTCCATCGACCGCAGGAACCGGTAAGCATCAGCCAGTACTGCGCCGTCGGTCCGCCCCACATATCCCGAGCCGGTCAGCTGCTCGAGCGCGACCAGCGTCGTCCCGCTCCGCACCGACTCGTCGCTGCGCCCATGCACCAACTGCAGCAGCTGTACTGCGAACTCCACGTCCCGCAAGCCACCGGGACCGAGTTTCAACTGCCGATCCGCGTCGGCCGCGGGGATGTGGTCGACCACCCGCCGCCGCATCGCCTGGACGTCGCCGACGAAGCCTTCGCGATCGGCCGCCGACCACACCAGCTCGCGCGTCTTCTCGGCGTACTCCCGGCCGAGCTCCGCATCGCCGGCCACCGGCCGCGCCTTCAGCAGCGCCTGGAATTCCCACGTCTTCGCCCAGCGTTGGTAGTACGCGAGGTGACTGTCGACCGTGCGCACCAGCGGACCCGCCTTGCCCTCCGGACGGAGCGCCGCGTCGACCGGCCACAGTGTGCCCTCGGCCGTGTGCGCCGAGCAGATGCGCATGGTTGCCGAGGCCAGCGCGGTCGCAGTCTTCAGCGCCCGCGCCTCGGCCTCGCTTTCCAGCGGCTCGGCCACGAACAGCACGTCCACGTCGCTCACATAGTTCAGCTCACGCCCGCCACACTTGCCCATGGCAACAATCGCGAGCCGGCAGTCGGCCGCCTTCGGGTGGGCCTTGAAATAGTCGTTGCGCGCGATCCGCAACGCCGTCTCCAACGCACCACCGGCAAGATCGGCCAGTACTGCGGCTGTCTCGTCGACGAGCAGCCCTTCGGCCAGATCCCTCGATGCCAGCCGTAAGAGCAACCGCCGGTACTCCACCCGCAACGCGTCCACCGGGTTGTCGGCATCGACAGCGGTCGCGAGGCAGGCGGCGACGTCGTCGGGCGTCGGCCGGGCCGCCGCCAGCGCCGGATCGGCCAGGTCGTACCAGTGCCTTGGATGCACACTCAAGTGCCGCCCGAACGCCTCGCTCGCGCCGAGCACGAAGACCAGCCGGCGACGGAAGTCCCCGTCCATGTCGAGGGTGCGCGCGAAGGCGGCGAGATCGAAGCCGTTGGCGTGCAACGACTCGGCCATCCCGAGCAGACCGGTCAGTGCGAGATCGGGATCGGCCGACTCCGACAGCGACGCGATCAGCTGATCGCTCGCCATCGGGCTGTGCTCGTCCGGCGCGCTCAGCGCATCCAGCGCGTCCAGCTCGTCGAGCATCCGCCCGGCCCGCGCCGAATCCGCGAACCCGGCCCGCGCCAACCGTCCCGCCCCAGAACCCCTCCGTACCTCCGCCACGAGAGCCAGCCTAGTGGTGGGCCTCTTCCTCCATGTCGGCCGTCGTGTTGAGGGTGTCGAGCAGGTCGCGCAAAACCTGTACTTCCTGCCTGAGCACTTAAAGCAACTTCACAGCAGATCTCGGGCGGCGCGCGACCGGATTGCGGTGCGATTGCGGTCAACACACGGAGTGGCTTGGCATATTCGCGCTGTAGTCGGCATGATGGCTCGTTATGGTCATGATGACGGGGTCGCTCGCTGTTCGGGGCACGGTGGTCTGGTTGACGCCCCAGCAGGGTGGGCGAGTGTCCGGGCCGCCCGAGCCGGACTACGACTACGACTACACGGCAACCGCCTACCTCCCACCGAGGTCGGCCGAAGACGGGCAGGCAGGGCTGTCGCTCCGCCGCTTCGCACCGGGTGCCTGGCGCACCCCGGCGGAAGGCATCCTGGTCCCCCCGAAGGGCCACCGGGCCCAGCAGGTGATCCCCGGCAACATCGTGGTGATCACCGAAGGCGTCCGCCCGGTCGGTCTGCTCACGGTGGAAGAGGTCCATATCCTCGCCCCGGACGGCACCGCCGTCGTCGAGCCCGCCCCACAGGCCGACATCACCGGCCTGACAGCGGTACGACCGGCAGACGCCGACGCGCCGTACCGCCACTCCACCGCAACCGCTCGATGGAGCGCGCACGAACGCGCCGGCTAACCCCGCCCTCCTCGCCTACGTCCGAAGAACTGACGTTGACGTCCCTCCGGTTCTTCGGACGTAAACGTTCTACTCGGCGGGGATTGCGTTCAGTACTGCGAATTTGTCGGCCGCGCCTGCGTTGGAGGCGGCCACGACCTTGCGGGTGATGGTGTGGGTGCCGCCTGCGGGGATGTCCAGCTTGAACTTGCTCATCGTGAAGTTGCTCTGTGAGTAGCCCACGAAGGGGCCGCTCGCGGCGCTGTAGATCAACCCGTAGGTCTCGTTGTCCGGACTCGTGCCGGACTGGGCGATCCAACGATTCGCGGTGGGACTCTGGCTGAACGGGCCGCCGCTGGTGACGGGCGGGAAGCCCGAGACGGCCGAGCGGGAGCCGGGGCCGTCGTGGTCAATGGCGTCGCCGGCCCAGACCGAGAGGGCGGCGGGTGAGTCGTTGGTGAAGGTTGTCGCCGCGGTGATGAACTGGTCGTCCGGAGTCGCCGTGTAGGTGGTGACGATCTTCAGACCTGGGTGCTCGGTCGAGGTCCCGGTCACCCGCACGACTGCCCTGGAACCGGTGTTCTCGACGATCTGTACGTCGTTCGAGCGCGTCTGGAGCTGCTGCCACGCGTTGCCACCGAGCGGTTCGGCGGTGCTCACATAGGGCAGGTTGATCCAGTCGAGCTGGTCCGGCTGACCGGTGATCGCCAGGTCCAGCACCTTGCCGGTGGTGGACAGGTTCAGCTGCGGATCGTTGTAGGCCTTCGCGATCGCCATCGCCAGGTGCTTGTTCTCGATCACGATGTCACCCGGCCCACCTTCGACCAGGCCGCTCGGCAGCCGCTTGCCGATGCTCGCGTCGACGGTCACCGGCGAGACCTCGAGGTTCACCTCGACCGCTCCCCCGGCACCGACCTCGATCTCCCGCGCCGCGGTGCCGTAGCCCAGCTGCGCAACCTGGATCGTGTACTTCCCCGGCCCCTGCGGCAATGCGAGCCGGTAGTTGCCATCAGCATCGGTCGTGCTGGCGCCGATCGACGAGCCGGCACGCACCACGCTGACAGTCGTGTTGGCCGCCGGCGCACCGGTCGCCTTCTGAGTCACCTTGCCCGTCACAACCGGCCAGCGCGCAGCCGTAGTACCGCCCGGGGTGAAGGCGTAGAGGTTGCCGTCGAACGCTCCGACGACCACCGTATTGCCGCTGACCGCAGGACCGGCCGACACCCAGGTACCGATGTTCTGCTGCCACAACGGCTGACCCGTACCGGCGTCGAGTGCATAGAACCCACCACTGTTGGCACCGACGAACAGTGTGGAACCCGCTAGCGCCGGCGAGGTGAACGACCCACCCCGGTACGTCGAACCAGGCAGCAACTGATCCCAGATGACAGCACCCGTCGTCGCGTTGAGAGCAGTCACCGCCCCACTCGGGAAGGACATGTAGACCGTGTTGCCCTTGATCGCCGCAGCAGCCGGAGTCGCCCCGCTGCTGACCAGCGACGGGTGCGAGCTCGTGTAGCTCCACACCACGGCCCCGGTCGCGCCATCACGCGCCACGATGCCGTTGTTCGACCCGATGAACACCTTGCCGTTGGCCGCCGACGGGATGCCGTCCTGCCAACCACCCAAGGTGTCCGTGCCGGTCCACAGCTTCTTGCCGGTCGCCAGGTCGTAGGCGATCACGATGCTGCCGTCCTGGTTCCCGACGTACACGCGACCGTCGGCGACCGCCGGCGTACCGTCGCTCATCGTGT
Organism: Streptomyces sp. SID13031; assembly: GCF_010548305.1. Lineage (GTDB taxonomy): Bacteria > Actinomycetota > Actinomycetes > Propionibacteriales > Kribbellaceae > Kribbella. The sequence goes on along the minus strand of NZ_JAAGLV010000008.1, from coordinate 177,356 downwards.
TGCCTGCCATCGGCGAAGCCCAGATCCGCTCGCCGGTCTTGGCGTCCAGCGCGACCACGATGCCGGCCGCGCCCTCGCCGAAGCGGGTCTGGTACGGGAAGAGAACCTTGCCATCAGCAACCGTTACGCCGTAGTACCCGTAGGTGCGCTGATTGTTCCCCTCCGGCGCCGGTCCCGGGTCGTTGCGCCACTTCAGCGCGCCGGTCTTGGCGTCCAGAGCGAACAGCACGCCACGCAACGTCGGCACGTAGACGAGCCCGTCGGCGACGGCAATGCTTCCGTGCACCGACGACGGCACCGTGTACGTCCACAGCACCTGCCCAGTGGCCTGCGACACCGCATGGACCGCGCTGTTGCCCTCACCGTTCTCGTCCCGCGTCCCGGCGTACACGACGCCGTCGACGATCGCCGGCGAGCCGGTCAGGAAGGTGCCCTTGGTCCGGTACGACCAGGCGAGCCGCTGACCCGCCTCGATCGCGTCCGTCGCGACACCCGCGTGCGCGGCGTCACCGTGATGCTGCGACCAGTCGGCGCCCGCGACGGGCACGATCGCCTTGTCCGCGGTGAAAGTGAAGTTCGAGGTCGCGGTCCACCGAGCACCGTCCTCGTCCTCGACCTCGACCTCGACCGAATGCGGCCCGATCGGCTTCTTCAGGCCCGCCGGCAACGCGGCGTACCAGGTGAACTCGCCCGTCGATCGCAGATCCGACCAGTGCCCGCGGTCAACCCGGTACCGCGCGCTGACGGGCGCGTCGGTGGTGTCGTAGGCGTTCACCTGGATGCCCGGGAACTTGTCCAGCGGTACGGCGGTACCGGGTGCCGGGCTCACGATCGTGAGGTCCTTCTCCGCGCCGTAGATCCGGAACGGGTTGTCGAAGGTCTTGTTGTCCAGGTTGATGAACCGGAACCCGCGCGGCGAGTTGTCGATCGTGTACGAGCTCGACACCGTCTGGATGTGCTTCGCGGTACCGGCGAAGTCGCTCTTCGGCTCGACATCGTTGGAGTGCTCGTGGCCGACCAGGATCAGCTCGGCGCCGTACTGCTCCAGCACCTTGCCGTACTCGTCGTAGACCGACGGCGACCCGAACGGCACGTTCATCGGCTGGTGGGTCAGCACGACGAGGTGCTTGCCCTTCTTCACGTTCTGGGCAAGGTCGGCCTTGACCCATTCGAGCTGCTCGGCGAAGGGCGCCGCGCCGTTGTTCTCCAGCACCAGGAAGTGCCGGTCGCTGTAGTCGAAGGAGTACCACTCCGGGCCGACGTGCTTGCGATAGTTGTCGATCCGGTCCGCGTACGTCGCGCCGGCGGCGTACTCGTGGTTGCCGACGGCCGGCCAGACCGGCACCTTCGAGTTGGCCGTACTCGCCTTGTAGTAGTTGAACTCCGCGTCGGTCGCGCTGTTCGTCAGGTCGCCGCTGACCTGGATGAACGCCAGGTCCTGGCGGGTCGAGTTGATCTCGGTGATCTGCTCGGGCAGCTGCGCGTTGACATGCGGGTCGGCGACGTTGCCGAAGGTGAAGCCACCCGAAGCCGACGCCTTGTCCTTGCGCAGCCCGAAGTCGACCGCCTTCGCCGAACCGGCGGCCAGCGCGCCGAGGTTGCGGTAGAACTTCGGCTGCATGGTGTCGTCGGTACCGACCGAGTAGCCGGCCGGCTGGGTGATGAAGACCAGGTCGGTACTACGCCGCCCGATATCGGAGTCGAAGGAGTAGTGCCCGGCCGCATCGGTGAGCACGGTCTTCTGACCGTCCGACACGCTGACGCCGGCCAGACCCTTCTCGCGGTTGTCGATCCGGCCGTCGTTGTCCTCGTCGTCGAAGACGGTGCCGGAGATGGTGGCGCTGGGACCGTCGACCGCATCGGCGAGGACGCCGGTGAGCGGCACCCCGACGACCAGCACGGCCAGGCCGGCCGTCGCGCCGTACAGAATCTTGTGCCACTTGCCTAGGCGGGGCTTGTGGGGAGTCATGACAAGAAGAACCTTTCTACGAACCAGAAGAGCCCGAAGGCGGCGACGACCCCGGTCGCCGCGCGTTGCGCCGGTACCGCGTAACCGCTCTTGCGGACCAGCAGAAGCAGCGGGAAGACCGCGACCAGCAAGATCGCCTGGCCGGTCTCGATCCCGACGTTGAAGCTGAGCAACGAGACCAGCAGATCCCCGCTGACCGCATCGGTGATCCGCAGCGAACCGGCGAAGCCGAGTCCGTGCAGAAGACCGAATCCGAAGACCACCGGCAGGCGGTGGCGGGTGGCGCCGAGCAGATTCTCCAGCGCCACGAAGGCGATCGACAGCGCGATCAGCGGCTCGACGACGATCGCGGGCACGGCGATCCCGCCGAGCAGGGTGGAGATCAGCGTGACGCTGTGCGCGAGCGTGAAGGTCGAGGTGACCTGGAGCAGGCTCTTGAAACTCTGCGCGCCGATGATCAGCGCGATCACGAAAAGAACGTGGTCGAGGCCGAGCAGGATGTGCTTCACGCCCATCCGGCCGAACTGCAGGCTCGACGTCATCATCGAGTCGTCGCCGATGGTGAAGTCGTGATGGCTGCGGTCGAAGACGGTCCGGCCGGTACGGTCGCCGAAGTGGTACTCGACCAGGTTGGTGTGGTCGTCGGCGACGGCGTCGGAGTCCTGGAACACCTTGTAGAGCAGGTGGAACGAGCCGGTCGAGCCCGGGCAGGAGAAGGTCAGCGCGAGATCGGCGTACGGCTTGGTGGCCCGGGTCGCGATCGACGTACCGGCCAGCTCGGGTTCACAGGCGGCGCCGTCGAGCGAGACGACCAGTCGCTCGTCGAGGTACTCCGCGAGCCTCGGCCGGGCTGCCTCCAGGGCGTCCTCGCGGCCGGCGTCGTCCTCGGTCGGCGCACCGAGATCGACCGCGCGCGCCAGTACGGCGTACTCGAGGCTGAGCAGGTAGTTCACCCGCGAGCCGTCCTGGCTGACTGTCGAGTAGCCCGTCGAGGCGATCACGTGCGCATCGGCCGTGGTCACCCCACAGCCGAACAGGAACATCACCAGTCCGGAGAACACCAGCCATCGCCGCATGAGACGACATCTCACGCGGCCCGGACGGCCATTAGGTGTCGCCGCAGGAAACTATTTACCGCCCTAGCGCGGCGAGTAGTAACTATCTGCGATCGGATCGCAGATAGCCACTACTCCAGAGCGCCGGCGCGGTTACAGAACCGGCAGCAGCTTGTTCAGCTCGAACGGGGTGACCTGCTTGCGGTAGTCCTGCCACTCGACCCGCTTGTTGCGCAGGAAGAAGTCGAAGACGTGCTCACCGAGCGTCTCGGCGACGAGTTCACTGTCCTCCATCACCGAGATGGCTTCGGCCAGGCTGCTCGGCAGCGGCTTGATACCGAGTGCCTTGCGCTCGCGGCTGGTCAGCGACCAGACGTCCTCTTCGACCTCGCGAGGCAGCTCGTACCCCTCTTCGATGCCCTTCAGCCCGGCCGCGAGCATCAGCGCGAACGCCAGGTACGGGTTCGCCGCCGAATCCAGCGACCGGAACTCGACCCGCGAGGACTGGCCCTTGTGCGGCTTGTACATCGGCACCCGGACCAGCGCGGAGCGGTTGTTGTGGCCCCACGAGATGAACGAGGGCGCCTCGTCGCCGACGGCGAGCCGCTTGTACGAGTTCACCCACTGGTTCGTCACCGCGGTGATCTCGGCCGCGTGCTGCAGCAGCCCGGCGATGAACGCGCGTCCGGTCTTGGACAGCCCGTACTGCGCGCCGCCCTCGAAGAACGCGTTCCGGTCGCCCTCGAACAGCGACATGTGGGTGTGCATGCCCGAGCCCGGGTGCTCGCTCAGCGGCTTCGGCATGAAGGAGGCGTAGATGCCCTGCGAGAGCGCGACCTCCTTCACCACCACCCGGAAGGTCATGATGTTGTCGGCGGTGCTCAGCGCGTCGGCGTACCGCAGGTCGATCTCCTGCTGGCCCGGTCCACCCTCGTGGTGGCTGAACTCGACCGAGATCCCCATCGACTCGAGCATCGTGATCGCCTCGCGGCGGAAGTCGTTGCCGATGCCCTGCGGGGTGTGGTCGAAGTAGCCGGACGAGTCGACCGGTACGGGGTACGTCCCGGGCGCGCCGGTCAGCGACTTGAACAGGTAGAACTCGATCTCGGGGTGGGTGTAGAAGGTGAAGCCGAGGTCGGCCGCCTTCGACAGGGTCCGCTTCAGCACATGCCGCGGGTCGGCGAAGGAGGCCGAGCCGTCGGGCATGTTGATATCGCAGAACATCCGCGCGGTGCCCATCGTCTCGCCCCGCCAGGGCAGGATCTGGAACGTCGACGGGTCCGGCTTGGCCAGCATGTCCGCCTCGGTCACCCGGGCGAAGCCCTCGATCGCCGAGCCGTCGAACCCGATCCCCTCGGCAAAGGCGCCCTCCAGCTCGGCCGGTGCCACCGCCACCGACTTGAGGAACCCGAGCACATCGGTGAACCAGAGCCGCACGAAACGTACGTCGCGCTCCTCGAGCGCGCGCAGCACGAACTCCTGCTGCTTGTCCATCGGCGAGTCCACCTCTCCTGCTTCAAGCGTCTGATTGCAAGGCCTCACACAGTCTGCCTCGGGCGTGTTAAGCAGACGTTACGTGTTCGAGGAGACATCGTGCGCATTCAGCCTCGCAGTAGGTTGGTGCCGTGCCCGACAGCATCCACGACAGGCCGATTCTGATCTTCGACGGCGACTGCGCCTTCTGTACGACGAGCGCGCGCTGGCTGCAGCGCCGGCTCGGCGGCGCGGTGCCGGTCGAGCCTTGGCAGTTCACCGACCTGCCGGCGTACGGGACGACGGCCGAGCGGGCGCAGTACGAGGTCTTGTGGGTGGATCAGGCGGGGACGATCCACGGCGGCGCGCAGGCGTTCGCCCGCTGGCTCATCCACAGCGGGAGCCTGTGGCGACCACTCGGAGTGATGATCACGCTCCCACCGATCCGCTGGGTCGCGGCGGGCGTCTACCGGCTGATCGCGAACAACCGGGAGAAGATGCCCGGCGGCACGCCAGCCTGCGCCCTCCCTCCCCATAAAGAGCCTTAAGGCCCTAGTCTCCTCTGGTGCAGACGATCTTCCAGGTGGCGCTGATCCTCGCTGCGATCCTCTGTGTCAGTGATCTGCTGCTCAGCACGGGCCGCTTCGTCCGATCGGTCCAACGCCGACGCCCGGCCGAGCTGGATGTGCTCGGGCGGCGCTGGCTACCGATCCCGGAGCTGGGCTTCGGCATGTTCGCGTTCTGCTGCCCCGGCCTCGTCACCCTCGGGCTGACGCACTCCGACGCCGGACTGCCGACCAAGCAGATCCTGCTCGCCGCCCTGATCTTCGGGTACGCCGGTGCGGTGCTGTCCCGCGTCGTCCGCACGCCGGGCCCGGGCGGGCGCCGGTTCCGGCTACGCGCCGGCCTGCTGCTTGGCCTGCCGGCCCTTTTCGGGCTCTTCTTCGGCCTCTCGGGCGTCGCTGTCTGACCCGCGCTCGGCCCGCTCCCCGGACCGGCGACTCTGGAACCACGGCACGATCCGCTCCAGCGGCGCGAACGCCAGCCAGCAGACGACGGTCGGCAGGAAGTGGATCAGCAGGATCGCCGTGTTCGCGACGTGGAAGCCGATGAAGAACAGCGCCCCCATCAGCTGCCAGCGACCCTTGAGCCAGAGGATCACCGGCGAGCAGAACTCCCCGATGATGCCGACCCACTGCATCACGTGCAGCATCCACGGGTAGTGCAGCAGCCACTCCCCGACCGGGTGCGGCCGGCGCACGATCGCCCAGGTCAGGATCGCGCTGCCCGGCCAGGCGAGCGTCCAGCCCGCGCCGCGCAGCTTGGCGATCGAGGACAGGAAGTACGTCGAGATGACGCCGAGCTGGATGCACCGGATCGCCCAGCCGGCGGCCTCGGACCGGGTCTGGTCGGCATACGGCGAGACCTCGCGGCGCCAGCTCCTGTTCCACCCCTTGGCCCTCGGGGCAACGGTGGGCATCACCCAGAGCGCGACGACGAGGGCGAGGTGGTCGTGGTCGACCTTGCCGTCGCTCATCCCGATCAGCACCCACCAGGTGAAGGCCGGCGCGACGATCCAGCCGGCCAGCCTGGGCAGCCGGTTGCTCGCACCGATCACGCAGAACACGAGCAGTACGACGTACAGGGTGGTCGTGTTGGCGACGGACGGCTTCGGGAGGTCGAGGAGCCGGGCCAGCAGGAGCGGCTGGTACAGGCCGGGGTGCTCGCCCTTGAGCCGGGTGTCGCGGACGAACGCGTGCATGTCGAGGATGACGAACAGATAGAGGATCGTCCGCAGCCACGCGATCCGGGCGAGAGCGATCTTGGGAGTGAACCAATCAACGACTTTGGTCACTTCCGCACCTGCCAGGTCGCCAGCACCTCGGGCACCGGATCGTTCTTGACCCGGCCGTCGACCAGCGTGGTGGTGTCACGGATCAGCTCGAGCTTCACGTACTTCGGTTTGCCGGGGTGTTTGCGCGCCCAGCCGTCGGCGACCGCCTGCAGCAGGGACGGGTCCTTCACGATCTCGCCGGTCCGCGCCTCGATCTCGGCCCGGGCGACGCCGGCGCCCTCGATGTTGAGCGGTACGTCGACCGTCGTACCGGCGTCGGTCTGCGCGCTGATCCGGGTGTAGGTGATCGACGCGTCGTCGGCGACCGATCCGGCGTACTGCGACATCGGCCCGAACGGCCAGGCATCGTCACTCGCGCGCACCGACCCGTTGATCAGCAGGCCGATCCCGACCAGTGCCACCACGACCCGAATGCTCTTGCCCAGTGTTCCCAGCCGGACATCCCCAGTCCGGACCGGTTGCTTCGTCACCACGCCCGCCATTACACACCCAAGCCGCTCACCCCTAACCGCCACCACCCCGCTCACCCCTACCCCCAGCCGACTCATCATCGGTCCCTTGTTTCACTCCGGCGACGGCCTACCTGCGCCGCAAGTAAGTCGTCGCCGGAGTGAAACAAGGGACCGATGATGAGTCGGTTAGGGGTAGGGCCAGGGATCAGGCCGGGGTGTCGGCTGGCGGCGGCAGCATCGGGTAGTCGGTCATTGGGTAGGCGCCGACTACGAAACCGTAGGTCGTGTCGCCGGAGCGTGGGAGTTTGTCGAACTCGTGGATCAACTCCTGGATCCGCTCCCAGAACTCCCCGATCCGTTCGTCCGGAACCCGCGCGTGCCGGATGAAGGAGCGCAGCTGGCCCGCGTCGTAGGCGGCGCCGGATTCCTTCGCCGCGACCTCGAAGTCGTTGAAGTCCAGCTCTCCGGTGGTCCGGCCGAGTCCGTAGTAGAACATCCGCGCGGCGCGGCCGTAGTACCGCTCCTCGATCGCCCGGACGCGGCGGGTCCGGACGACGCGCAGCAAGCCGGCGTCGGCGAGCACGTTGACGTGGTGCGCGACCGTGCTCTTCGGCCGCTTCACCGCGGCCGCCAGCTCGGTCACGGTCGCGGCCCGCTCGTGCAGGAGCTGCAGGATCGACGTTCGGAGCGGGTCGCTGATCGCCTTCACCTGCTCGGCGGTGGTGAGCTCGATGGTGTCCTCGAGCTCGTAGTCCGGGACCTGGGGGTTGATCGCCATGGTCGAATCAGACTAACATCGCGGAACGTTCGAGATTATTGGATCATTCACCGGAAGAGAGCTGACGATGGCCGAGATCGTGTTGTTCCACCACGCGCAGGGGCTGACCGAAGGAGTACGGACCTTCGCCGGGGAGCTGCGGCAGGCGGGCCACACCGTCCACCTCCCCGACTCCTACGAGGGCAACGTCTTCGACACCCTCGACGAGGGTCTGGACTACGCGAAGGCGACCGGCTTCGGCGCGATCGCGGCCGCCGAGGCACTCGGGGAGGGAGAGCTCGGCGACGGGCTGTTCTACGCGGGCTTCTCGCTCGGCGTGATCCCCGCCCAGCAGCTTGCGCAGACCCGTGCCGGTGCCCGGGGCGCGCTGTTCCTGCACGGCTGCCTCCCGGTCTCGGAGTTCAGCGAGGCCTGGCCGGCGGGCGTTCCGGTCCAGGTGCACGCGATGGAGCAGGACCCGTTCTTCATCGAGGAGGACGGCGACCTCGACTCGGCGAAGGCGCTGGTGGCCTCCACCTCCGACGCCGAACTCTTCCTCTACCCGGGCAAGGAGCATCTCTTCACCGACTCCTCGCTCCCGGCCTACGACGAGGCCGCGGCGACCCTTCTCAAGACCCGGGTACTGGAGTTTCTGGCGCGCTAGCATCAGCGGATGGCGACGATTCAGCAGGTGGCTGAGGCTTTCTCGAGTCATCAGTTCCGGGAGATCTACGAGTTCCTGCATCCCGAGGTGGAGTGGACGCTGGTCGGGGCCGCCCGGCTCGAAGGGATCGACCAGGTGCGCGCGGCGTGCGAGCAGTCGCTCGGCCAGCTGGCGCGGACGACGACGCAGTTCCTTCGCTTCAAGACGATCGCCGGCCCGGACGCCGTCGCCATCGACTCGGTCGCGAAGTACGTCGACGCCAAGTGGAACGCCTCCATCGTCCGCTCCTGCGACGTCTACGAGTTCACCGAGGGCTTCCTGACCACGATCACCTCCTACACCGCCGAGATTCAGGCCGCGGACCTGCCGTAGGTGAATCTGCGAACCAGGATCTCCATCGGTCCGCGGTACGACCGCAGGTGCATCCAGTAGGCGAGCCCGACGGTGGTCAGCCAGGTCGCGGTCGCGAGCAGGGCCGTCGTCGTGACGGTCAGGTCGTCGGCCAGCCCAGCGAGGTACGGCGTGAAGGCAACCATCCAGACGACCGACTGGACCAGGTAGCAACTGAGCGACCGCTGGCCGACCGCGGACACGGCTTGAGCCAACCGGCCGTTGCCCAGCCGGCCGTGCTCGCGACCGATCCGCAGCGAGATGAGTGAGATCAGCGCCGCATAGCCGAAGCCACCCAGTACGCCCGACGCGTCGTGCAGCGGGCCGACAAGGTGCAGTACGCCGGCGCTCGGCTTGCCGGTGATACCGGCCAGCATCAGCGACACCGGCAGGGCGCCGACGGTCGACGCGGTGACGCCCACGACGGCGGTCCAGGTCAGCAGCCTGCGGTGCTTCTCCGGCTGCTCGAGGATGCGGCGCCGGCCGGCCCACACCCCGATCAGGAACGGGGCGAAGAAACCGATCGGGCCGAGCAGCGCGATGAACGGGGAGAGGAGGGCCCGCTTCCCCAGCGCGGTGAGCAGATCCGGCGGGAGCATCGTGACATCGGGACCGTCCGCACTGATCGCCAGCGAACCGTCACCGGGCATCGCGTTCAGCGCGAAGAAAAGCAGCGCGACCAGCAGCACCCAGCGGTCCTTCCAGCGAATCGCCCAGACGCCTAGGAAGAGCAGCACGCCGTACGCCCCCAGGATGTCGCCGACGTAGAACAGCAGGCCGTCGATCAGGCCGACCACCACGAGGAAGAGACTTCGCCGCCAGAGCACCCGCCGGACCGCCCGCGGATCACGCCCGATCTCCGCCTGCCGCCGCGCGATCTGCGCCACGCCGTACCCGAAGAGCAACCCGAACAGCGGGAACGCCCGCCCGTCCACGAAGGTCGCGATGAGCAGGATGAAGCCGCGGTCGACCACCGACCCGTCCTGCGGAAAGCCACCGAGGATCGACGACCCCTGGATGAAGTAGTGCGAGTTGGCGAGCGCGATGAACAGCAGCATGAACCCGCGGGCGAGATCCGGCCCGAGTGCCCGGGCCCGCAGTTCGGTCGGTCCGCCAGGAGCCGTTCCAGGGTGAAGTGAGGTCACTCCCCTACTCAACCGCCGACCCTTCCCACCGGCAGCTTCCCTAAGTAGGCAGCCGGCCAACCTTCGGATGAACCGTCAGGCCCTTCGTACCGTCAGGCCCTGCGTAAAGTCGCCTCCACGATTTCGGTCAGGTCCGCGATGGGTGGACCGGTACCCAGTAGGGTGCTGCCGTGCCTCAGCTTCGGGTTGCTCTTGCTCAGCTCAACGTGACGGTCGGTGATGTCGACGGCAATGCCGAGAAAGTCGTCACCTGGACCAGGAACGCCGTTGAGCGGGGCGCCCATGTGGTGGCCTTTCCCGAGCTCGCGCTGACCGGGTACCCGGTCGAGGATCTCGCGCTGCGGGCGTCGTTCGTGGCAGCTTCGCAGGCCAAGATCAAGAGCCTCGCGCAACGACTGGCCGAGGAAGGCCTCGGCGAGATCGTGGTCGTCGTCGGCTACCTCGACCGCGCCTCCGGTACGGCGATGGGTGTCGACCGGCTCGGCCGGCCGAAGGGTTCGCCGACGAACTCGGCCGCGGTGCTCCATCGCGGTGAAGTGGTCACGTCGGCGGTGAAGCACCACCTGCCGAACTACGGCGTCTTCGACGAGTTCCGGCACTTCGTCCCCGGTGACAGCCTGCAGGTGATCCGGATCCACGGCGTCGACGTCGCCCTGGTGATCTGCGAGGACCTCTGGCAGGACGGCGGCCCGGTGGCAGCGACCCGCGCGGCCGGTGCGGGGCTGCTGCTCGTCGTGAACAGTTCGCCGTTCGAGGCCAACAAGGACGACGTCCGCGGTGAGCTCGTCACCCGGCGAGCGCGCGAGGCCGGCTGTTCGCTGGCGTATGTGAACCTCGTCGGCGGCCAGGACGAGCTCGTCTTCGACGGCGACTCGCTGATCGCCGATGCCCAGGGCAAGGTGTTCGCGCGGGCGCCGCAGTTCGAGCAGGGCAGCATGGTCGTCGACCTGGACCTGCCCGCCGCGACCGGTACGCCGAGTGGCGAGCATGAGGGCATCCGGATCGAGCACACCGTGCTGCACGAGGAGCCGCTGCCGCAGTACGAGCCGATCGCCACCGCCTTGGCGCCGCGGCTGTCGGACGAGGCCGAGATGTACGGCGCCGTCGTGCTCGGGTTGCGCGACTACGTCCGGAAGAACGGCTTCAAGTCGGTCCTGCTCGGGCTGTCGGGTGGCATCGACTCGTCGCTGGTCGCCGCGCTCGCCTGCGACGCGATCGGCGCCGAGCACGTGTTCGGCATCTCGAACCCGAGCGTCTACTCCAGCGACCACTCCAAGAACGACGCCGCCGAGCTCGCCGCCCGGACCGGGCTGAACTACCGGGTGATACCGATCCAGCCGATGGTGCAGCCGTTCCTGGACACCCTCGGGCTGACCGGGCTGGCCGAGGAGAACCTGCAGGCCCGCGTCCGCGCGGTGGTCTGGATGGGCCTGTCGAACGCCGACGGCCACCTGGTGCTTGCCTGTGGCAACAAATCCGAGCTGTCCGTCGGCTACACGACCATCTACGGCGACGCGGTCGGCGGTTACGCGCCGCTGAAGGACGTGCCGAAGACGGTGGTCTGGCGGCTGGCGAAGTGGCGCAACGCGAACGCGAAGGAACGCGGCCAGCAGCCGCCGATCCCGGAGAACGCGATCGCCAAGCCGCCGTCGGCCGAGCTTCGGCCGGGCCAGGTCGACACCGACTCGTTGCCGCCGTACGAACTGCTGGACGACATGCTCGACGACTACGTCGAACAGGATCGGGGGACGGCGGAGCTGGTGGCCGCCGGCTTCGACACCGAGCTGGTCAGCAAGGTGATCCAGCTGGTCGACAAGGCGGAGTACAAGCGGCGGCAGTATCCCCCGGGCCCGAAGATCACCCACAAGGCCTTCGGCCGGGACCGGCGACTGCCGATCACCAACGCATGGCGTGAGGACGCGGACCGTGCGGTCAGTAGAGGGGTGACGGAGACCTGAGTGGCTCTTGGCGAAACCGCCCGTTCAACGACAGCCCGTTCTTCCCGCCCGAGGATCCCGATCAGGCGGATGCCTTCAGCGTGCCCGCACCCCAGAAGCCTGACGCGTCAGGTGTGAGCGATCCCTCAGCGTCGACCGGTAGCGCTCACCCTGAGCAACGGTGGGACGATGAGCCCATGGTTGACAACTTCATGTCGGCCGGTACCAACGGCGACGCCGACGACGAGCTGCCGGCGCCGTACGGGACCGGACCGAAGAACCGGACAACCGAGGATCAGCACCGCTCGGACTATGGGTACGCCGAACGCTCCGGCGACGGCGGCTGGCGCGAGCGTTCGCCCTCGCTGGACGGGCTCGACCCCGCGCCGTCGCTGCCGAACGCCCCGAGGTCGTACGAGCGCGGCCCGGTGCCGCAGCAGCCGTATGTACCGAAGCCGCCGTTCCTGCCGGAGCGCGATTACGCCCCCGGTGGGTACCAGCAGGAGGTCGCCGACCCGGCGTCGTACGGCGACTCGCCGCCATGGGGCGAGCGGGAGTCCGGTGGGTACGAGCAGTCCTCACCGTTCGCACCACGACCGCCGTACCAGGAGCGCCCGGCCGAAGACCGCGCCGCCCAGGAGCGGGCCGCGCAAGAGCGTGCTGCGCAAGAGCGCGTCGCTCTGGAGCGGGCGACTCTGGAACGGGCAGCGCAGGCACGTGCCGCACAGGAGGCCAGCGAGCGAGCCGCGCAGGAGCGCGCGACTCAGGAGCGAGTTGCCCAGGAGCGCGCGGCGCAAGAGCGGGCAACCCAAGAACGCGTCGCGCAAGAGCGGGCTGCCCAAGAGCGGGCCGCGCAGGAACGCGTCGTACAAGAACGCGCTGCGCAAGAGCGTGCGGCGCAAGAACGTGCTGCGCAGGAGCGGCAGGCGTTGGAGCGGCAGCAGCAGGAGCGGTATCAGGAGCGGGGCTTTGCCGAGCAGCCTCCGTTCCCCCGCCAGCAGCCGCCGCCGGGGCCGCCGCAGCAGCAGAGCCCGTTCGGTGCCGGGCGCAACGGCACCAGCGGTCCCCCGCCGAACCGTCCAGGACAACCAGGTCCCGGTACTCCGCCAGGCGCCGGCCCAGGTGGGCAAGCACCGCGCCCCGGCGCCCCTGGCCCGGCAGGAAACGGCCTTGCCCCGCACAGCTCCAACGGCACTCCGTCGAGCAACGGCTGGACCCAAGCCGGTCCCGAGTCACGCCCGGCGGGCTCCAACGGCCTGTCGGCACCTACACCGCCGCCAGGCCCCGCCGGACCGCCGGCGGGCCCGGGCTCGAACGGGCTGCGCTCCCCCAATGGTCTCGGCGGTTCCAATGGGCTCGGTACCACCGGCGCCACCAGCCTTCCACTGGGCAACTCGGCCGCCGGTGGTCCGTTGCAGGGTCCTGCCCCCGCACCGGGCAACAGCTCGACGGCCGGTAACCAGAACCCGACCGCACCAGGCAGCCAAGGCGGCCAGAGCAACCAGGGCCAGGGCAACCAAGGCCAGGCCGGCCCCGCACATCGGCCTGGACCTGGTGGCCAGGGCCCGACTGGCTGGACCGGTAGTGCGCCGACGCCTGCGTCGGCACCTCCTGCCAGTGCGTCCAGTTCCGCCAATGGCTACCCGTCGGACCCGTCCGCGGAGTACGAGAGCAACGCCCCGCTGAGCGCTGCGCCCTCCTCCACCGGCTCCTTGCAGGAGAGCGAGCCGGAGAACCCGCAACGCACTGCAGGCGCGCGGCGGCGGGCCGACGTACAGCAGGACGCGCCGAGTCAAGTGCCTGAGACACCCGTGAGCTCTCACCGTGCCCGCCGAGCAGGGGCATCGCCTGCGAAGGCTGAGACGTCCGCAGAGACCACCACGCCCAAGGACGCGGGCAAGCCGAGCACCGTGAGCAACAGCATCGGCGGAGACGCCGGTGGCTCCGCACTAGGTTCACCAGGCGGGAGCAGTACGCCGGCGGACGCGAGCAAGCGTCCACGGCGGTACCGGATCCATCATCTGCGGGACATGAAGAACCGCGGCGAAAAGTGGGCGATGCTGACCGCCTACGACCAGTACACCGCTGAGATCTTCGACCAGGCCGGCATCCCGGTGCTGCTGGTCGGCGACTCCGCCGCGAACAACGTCTTCGGCTACGAGTCGACTCTGCGCGTCACCGTCGACGAGCTGATCCCGCTTTCGCGGGCGGTCGCGGGCGCCGTCGAGCGAGCGCTGGTCGTCGCCGACCTGCCGTTCGGTTCGTACCAGGCATCGCCCGAGCAGGCCTTCCACACCGCAGTCCGGTTCATGAAGGAGGCGGGCGTGCACGCGGTGAAGCTGGAGGGCGGGCGGACCGTCGTACCGGCGGTGGAGAAGCTGACCCAGTCCGGGATCCCGGTGATGGCCCACATCGGCTTCACCCCGCAGAGCGAGCACACGATCGGCGGCTACCGCGTGCAAGGCCGCGGCGACCAGGCGGCCGCGCTGATCGACGACGCGGTCGCGCTGGCTGAGGCCGGTGCCTTCTCGGTGGTCCTCGAGATGGTGCCGGGCGACGTCTCCGCGGAGATCACCAAGCGCATCTCGATCCCGACGATCGGCATCGGCGCCGGCCGCGACACCGACGCCCAGGTGCTCGTCTGGCAGGACATGGCCGGGATGCGGTCAGGTCAGATGCCGCGCTTCGTCAAGCAGTACGCCGACCTGCGCGGCATCCTCACCAACGCCGCCACCACTTTCGCCGCCGAAGTCACCGCCGGTAGCTTCCCGGCCGACGAACACACCTTCTAGCGCTTCAGATCCAAGGCAGGGCTGAACGCTCCGACCAGTACTCGTAGGGCTCCTGGACGAACTCGACCAGGGGCCCTTGTACTACGGGGGCCAGGTTGCTCTCGAGTTGCTCGGCGGTCGTCGCGCCGCTCAGGACGATGTCGGCCCACGGCTGGGCGGCTGCGGCACCGATGGCCAGCGAGTCGGGGGCTAGCTGGTGCTGGGCTGCGAAGGCATTGAAGGGCGTCTCGCCCGCCTTCGCGGTGAGCCGGCCGTTGGCCACCGCTTCCTTCACCACGACGAACCAGCCCGCGTCGTGCGCCTCGGCCAGCGCGGGACCAGCGGACGGCTCGAGCACGTTCCAAGTGGACTGGACCGCCGTGAAAGGGCCGTCCAGAGACTGAGCCAGGGAGAGTGCCTTGCGCAACGTCTCTGCCTGCCGCGGTCCGCTCGTCGACAGGCCGACCCGTACTCCGCTGTCAGCCAGCTCACGCAGACGATCGAGCAACTTCGCGTCGTCGAGCGCCGGACTGTCTGACGTGAGGCTGTGCACCAAGTAGAAGTCAGGCGCGCTGCCGAGCGCCTGCACCGTCTCGGGCCACTGCCTTTCGAACGTCCCGAGCGAGTGGTCCTTCACCTCGTGCGTGTCCGCGTCGTGCCGCCAGTCGGCGACGTAGGTGTAGCCCCACTTCGACCCGATGGTGAGCTGGCTGCGTCGCTCGGGCGTCAGCCACTCCCCCAGGAACGTTTCGGCCAAACCATACGAACGCGCCGCGTCGAAATACCGGACGCCGGCCCGCCACGCCTGCTCCAGCAGCTCATGCGTCCGGCGGCGGAGATCCTCGACCTCACAGCCCGGCGGGAGATCCTGGTCATGGCCGAGATTGATGTACCCCGGCCGCCCGAGTGCGGCGAGTCCGAGGCCGATGCGTGCAGTCATAGCTCGATCGTCTCACCGCACCCAACAGCAGTTGCCATGTCCCCGCATTTGGGACGCACTGACGAGACGCGCCGCGCGACGCGTCGCAGTACGGGCGGTGTCGTCTAGCGTTTTGAGGTGTGACTGATCCCCGCCTGCCACCGCCCGGCACCGTCGTCCGGCGTACGACGGCCCGCGTCCTGCCTGTCCGCCCGGACGGCAAGGTGTTACTGCTGCACGGCTGGGACCCGCTGAAACCGCAGACGCCGTACTGGTTCACGATCGGCGGTGGCGTCGAGGCGGGCGAGACGGTCGAGCAGGCCGGCAGCCGCGAACTGCGCGAGGAGGTCGGCATCGTCTGGCCGGCCGAGCAGCTCGGTGCGCCGGTGGCGACGAACACGATCGAGTTCGAGTGGGGCGGCTGCCCGATCATCCAGCACCAGACGTTCTTCGCGGTCGGCGTGGACACCGTCGAGGTGAGCTTCGCCAACCAGGAGCAGCTCGAGCTGGAGACGATCAGCGCGCACGGCTGGTGGCATCCCGACGAGCTGGAGGCGACCGGTCAGGCCGCGCACAGCACGATCCCCGACCTGCTCCGGCGGGCGGTCGAGGCGATCCGGTACCGCGAGCGCGAGGCGTCCTGACCCCGGCGGCCCGTGCCGCAGAGCGCGGGCCGCACAGCGCGGGCCTCAGCGGGCAGGCCTCAGCGAGCGCGGACCTGCTTGAGGAGCTTCTTCGGCAGTTTCTTGTCCACGACGTAGTGCCGCAGGTCGAGGCGCTCGGCGCAGCCTGCATCGGACAGCCGCTTGAGGACAACCGGGCACTTCTTGCACCTCGGCTTGTCCTTGCAGCACTTCTTCTTCGCGGTCATCGACGGCACGCCGTAAGAGTAGGTGAGGCTGGCCTAACCGTCTACCTGACAGCGCAATCATCGTGTCGCAGGTCACGTCAGCTGTTCGGTCAGCATCGCCCGCGCCTCGACCAGCGACGGCCCGTACCAGGTCAGATGACGCCCGCTGACGTTAAACGCGGGCCGCTCGAAAGCCTCCGGTCCGTCGTCGGGCGAGAACGCATAAGGCTCATCCGGGAGCACCACCAGGTCGTACTCCGGTAACGCCGCCAGGTCGACTTTCGGATAGCGCTCGGGTGATTGTGCGAGCACATTGTCGACGCCCAGTCTTTGCAACAGATCGCCCGCGAAGGTGTCCCGGCCCAACGCCATCCACGGCCGCCGCCAGATCGGAATCAGCGCTCGCCGGCGCGGTCCGGCGTACGGCGTACTCCACACTGCGCGCGCTCGCTCGAGCCACTGCGGCACTTCGCCGGTGACTGCGCCGAGCATTCGTTCCAGTGAGTTCAGTGATTGCTCGACGGTGGTCGGCGCGGTCACCCAGACGGCTAGTCCACTACTGCGCAACGCGGCGAGATCGGCGCCGCGATTCTCTTCTTCGTTCGCGATCACGACGTCGGGCGCGAGTTCGCGAATGAGTTCGAGGTCGGGGTTCTTCGTACCGCGAACGCGCGTCACGTCGAGGTCGGCGGGATGCGTGCACCAATCGGTCGCGCCGACGAGAAGGTGCGCGTGCGACGTCGCGATCGCCTCCGTCAAAGACGGCACGATGCTGACCACACGACGTACTCGTGACGGCAGACCGACAACCGATCCGAGGTCGTCCCGCATGCGTTCTCCTCCTCTTTGCGAGGCCCTCGCGCAGACGTTGCCGATGACAACACTGTGCCGAAAGCACACCGATTCGACGCGAGCGCGGCAAGTTTGCGCGCGTGTCGCCAACATTTCTTTGGCGCTGTCCGGCAGGCTACCGCAACGGTGAAAACCCAACTCTGCAAGGGTTTTCGGACATAACACCGCGATTGAACTCCGGGACGCCTTAACGTGCAGACGTTTCGGGTGCTTTACGTACGGCACAAGTGTTGTCATCATCATGACGACGAGGAATCCACCGTGGTTTTCCTCAGCGCACCAAGGAGGCAGAGTGCCAGCCACAAAGGCAGCCGCAGGGAAGGCGACAGCCAAAAAGGCTTCTCCCGCCAAGAAGACCGTCGCCAAGAAGGCCAGCGCCGCGAAGACGACCACTGCACGTAAGGTCACCGCGGCCAAGAAGGCACCGGCGAAGAAGGTGACAGCGGCGAAGAAGGCACCGGCCACGAAGGTCGCCGCGAAGAAGGCGCCGGCGAAGAAGACGGTCGCCAAGAAGACCGTTGCCAAGAAGGCGCCGGCCAAGAAGACGGTCGCGAAGAAGGCCCCGGCCAAGAAGGTGACCGCCAAGAAGACGGTCGCCAAGAAGGCCCCGGCGAAGAAGGTGACCGCGAAGAAGACGGTCGCCAAGAAGACCGTCGCGAAGAAGGCCCCGGCCAAGAAGGCGCCGGCGAAGAAGACCGTCGCGAAGAAGGCTCCCGCGAAGAAGGTCGCCGCCAAGAAGGCACCGGCCCGGAAGGTCGCGGCCAAGAAGGCTCCGGTCCGCAAGGTCGCCGCGAAGAAGGCTCCGGCCCGCAAGGTCGCCGCCAAGAAGGCACCCGCGCGTCCGGCCGTCGCCAAGCGGGCGACGACGGCGCGGAAGGCACCGGCGCGCAAGGCCGCCGCGAAGAAGGCCTGACGACTGTCAGCGCAGTACAAACCGAAGGGCACCACCGCGACGGTGGTGCCCTTCGGTCATACCGGCTGCCGATGATTCAGCGGCAACTGCTCAGTCGTCATTCCACTTCGGGTCGTTGTCCCAGCTCTCGTTGCGTTCCTGGACCTTCTCCAGCGCCCGGGCCGCTTCCTCCGGGGAGCTGTACGGTCCGAGCCGGTCGCCGGACTTCTCGCCCTGGTACGGCTCGACCTTGCCGGTCTTGGTGTTGTAGTACCACTCGTTGCTGTGATCGTCGCTCATTAGGGCTGACCACCTCCTGAAGTGTTTTAACGGCTCACTAGAATGATCTCACCATGTCGCTTCTCACTCCTGGCATCATCTCGCCTCGCCGTCCGGTACCCGCTTCCATTCCCCGTCCCGAGTACGTCGACAAGCCCGCACCGACGCCGTACGACGGGTCTTTCGTGACGTCGCCCGAACTCGTCGAGAAGATGCGCGTCGCCAGCACCCTCGCCGCGCGGGCACTCGAGGCAGTCGGCGCCGCCGCGAAGCCCGGTGTCACCACCGACGAGCTGGACGCGGTCGGCCACGACTACCTGGTCGAGCGCAACGCCTACCCGTCGACGCTGGGCTACCGCGGCTACCCGAAGTCCCTGTGTACCTCGGTCAACGAGGTGATCTGCCACGGCATCCCGGACGACCGCCCGCTGGAGGACGGCGACATCGTGAACGTGGACATCACCGCCTTCCTCGACGGCGTGCACGGCGACACCAACGCGACCTTCCTGGTCGGCGACGTCGACGAGGAGAGCCGGCTGCTGGTCGAACGCACCCGCGAGGCGCTGAACCGCGGCATCAAGGCGGTCAAGCCGGGCCGTCAGGTAAGCATCATCGGCCGGGTGATCGAGTCGTACGCGAAACGCTTCGGCTACGGCGTCGTCCGCGACTTCACCGGGCACGGGATCGCGACCGCGTTCCACTCCGGGCTGATCATCCCGCACTACGACGATGAGCGTTTCGACGACGTGATCGAGCCCGGGATGACATTCACGATCGAGCCGATGCTCACCCTGGGCAGCTACGACTACGACCTGTGGGACGACGGCTGGACCGCGACCACCAAGGACAAGTCGCGCACCGCCCAGTTCGAGCACACCCTGCTCGTCACCGACACCGGCGCCGAAGTCCTCACCCTGCCGTAACCACGCTGCTGTGACGACCACGTAGTACGAGCGAGCGCACCTCCCTGGTGTGCTGACTCTCTGCGAGGCCGAGAACTGGCCGAGCCTCCCGGCCCCCATCGTCCATCCGCCCCGTTTGAGGGGTTAACCCCCGAGAGTGTGGGTTGCCCAGCGAGATTCTCGGGAGGCAACCCACGCTCTCGGGGGTTAACCCCTCAAACGGGGCGGGGGTGGCGGGGTGACCGTCATCGGCGCGGGTTCGCGGATGTAGAGGACCACCTACAGCGCCAGCGCGGTCGTGATGACCTGGCGGCCGAAGGGGACGGCGGTCTTGGCGTCGGCGGCGGTGAAGGTTTCGGGTTTGCCGGCCCGGTGGTCAAGGCAGCGGTGGAGCAACGTGGCCCACTCGGGGAAGGCGATCAGGGCGTGTTCGCCGGCCGCGGTCTTCGAGATGATGTTGCCGGTGGCAAGGAGTGCGTGCAGGCGCGGGACGCCGAGCATCACCCACGGCAGCACCCAGTCGGGCGCCACCTCATCGTCCGGCGACTCAGCGGTCGCCGCCTCCAGCTGATCGAACTGCGAGGCCCAGAATGTCCGGAGGTTGTCGCGGGTGAACACCTCCAGCGCCTTCTGGTCGTCATGCACGACCAGGCCGGGCGCAGTGCGAAGAGCGAGGGACTGCCGCGCCAGCTCCGACCAGAGCACCGGCGACACCGGGCCACCAGACGGCGCCTCCTTGAAGACACCGTCGAGCGTGAACACGACCGGCTTGCTCGAATCCGGCGCGACCGCAAGATCGGCGGCGGTCAGGTAGGTGACGTCGAAAGCAGGTGCCAACGGCAACTGCTCGTGCACTTCGCGCACCGGCGATGCATCTGCCAGTGGCGAGGCGAGGATGACCACCCCGTCGATGTCGCTGCGTCCCGGCCGGAAGTCGCCCAATGGTACGGACCCGGTCAGATAGAACCCGGTCACCTGCCCCGGCAGCACCTGGTCGATCAGCTCCAGGTAGCGCACCGTCATACCGGTGACTTCGGCAGGAAGGTCGGTCATCGGTTGGAGGCTCCCTTGATGAAGGCGGCCAGATCCTTGGACTGCTGCCGCCGGGTCGGTTCGTGCACGTACATCATGTGACCCGCCGGGTAGTCGCAAAGTTCGATGTTGTCGCGAAGTTCTGCCGGGATCTGCAACCGCCCCAGCGTGTACCGGGTGGCGAAGTACGGTGTCGCGCAGTCGTAGTACCCCGACGCGATGTGCACCTTGAGGTGCGGGTTGGCGCGCATCGCCTCGGCGAGCTTGTCCGCGACCGTGACGTGGTTGTTCTCGAACTCCTTGAACGACCAGTCCTTGGCCGCCTGGCTGCTGAGGAACTCGTACGGCAGATCGTTGTCGTACCCGAGCTCCGCGTGCAGGTAGTGGTTCAGCGCCGCCGTGTAGGGCCCGATGATCGCGCGAAACGACGGGTCGTCCTCGGAGGTCTCGCCGGCGGAGTCCGCGTCCCAGCCGGTGAACCGGGTGTCCAGCCTGCCGATCACCTGGCGGCGCGAGCGCAGCAACTCGGCGAAGAACCGAAAGTCCCTGATCCGCAGGTTCACCCGGTCGAGATAGTCCTCCGACAACCCGGTCAGTTCGGCCAGCCGGCCGATCACCTCGGTCCGGAAGTCCTCCGGCACCCGGTTGCCCTGGGCAAGCGCATTGGGATAGCGCCCGGCCGCGAACCGTTCCGCGTCGGCGAGCACCTCGTCGAGCGTCTTGTCCGGGATCAGCCCGTGGTAGTGCGCGGCAGCGGCGTACGAGGGCAGGAACATGCTGAACGGAAGGTCGTTGCCCGGGCTGAACTCCCCCGTGCCGAACTCCAGCACCGCGGAGATCAGCACGATGCCGTTCAGGTACATCCCGTACCGGTCCTGCAGATGCGCGGCCAGCCCGGCGGCGCGCGTCGTCCCGTACGACTCACCGGCGAGGAACTTCGGCGACATCCAGCGCCCGTTGCGCGACGTCCACAACCGGATCACCTCACCGACGGACTCCAGGTCGGCGGTGAAGCCGTGGTAGTCCCCCGGCTTCTCCCCTTCGACAGCACGCGAGTAGCCGGTCGAGACCGGGTCGATGAAGACCAGGTCGCTGTCCTTCAGCAACGTCTCCGCGTTGTCCACCAGCCCGTACGGCGGTGGCGCGAGCTCACCAACGTCGCCCGAGACCACCCGGCGCGGGCCGAGCAGCCCGAGATGCAGCCAGATGCTCGACGACCCCGGCCCACCGTTGAACGCGAAGGTCACCGGCCGGCTCCCCGGATCGGCGTCGTCCAGCGTGTACGCCGTCAGGAACACCTCGGCCTTGGGCACGTGCCCATCGGACTTGCCGTCCGTCACCACCTCCTGGCGCAGCACGACCCGCCCGGTGGTCGCCGTGTACTTCAGCTTGCGTCGCCCCGCCGTGAGCGTGTGCTGCGTACTGACCAAGTCATCGACCGGAGTCGCCTTGCCTGCCGCGCTGGCTTTGCTCGCCTCTGTCTCCGGAGCCTGCTCAGGGGTCACCATGCCCGGCAACTTATCAGCGCGGCGAGCCCACCACTGGTGGGCTCGAACACCTTCGGGCGGCCGTGAACAAGGTCTACCTTGTTCACGGCCGCCGCTTCCTGTTCATGCCCACCGGTGGTGGGCTCGCAGGGTTTAGGTGATGGTGAAGGTGTCGATGTCGAACAACGCGCCTGAGCCACCACTGAAGGTCAGGAACAGCGGGCCGCTGCCCGAGCCGGTGAGCGTGGTCGAGACGGTCTGGAAGTTGTCCCAGCCACCAGTCACCGGCACTGCGACAGTCCCGAGTACAGCTCCGGTCGACGAGCCCGAGCGGATCCGGATCGTGCCACCCGCGCCGCCCGAGGAGATCCGCGCGCTGAAGCTGGTCTTGCCGGCGGTGCTCACCTGCGAGTACCCCGCCCAGTCACCGTTGTCGATGTACCCGAGCGTGTTACCCCCACTGGCACCACCGTGTCCGGCCGCCTGTACGCCGGACTGCGACGTGAACGCCTCGCCCTCGATCGTGGTGACCGGCGGCGTCGACCCGGCACCGGCCGCGTACTGGATGCCACCGAGCAGGTGCTGACGGAACGCCTGATTGGAGTACGACTCGATGGTGTGCCCGAATCCCGTGTAGAAGGAGCGGCCGGAGCCTTGCGAGTGGTACCAGGCGATCGGGTGATCGCCCATGTTCCCGCCGCTGTAGGTGGACTCGTCGAGGTTGATCAGCACGTGCACGTTCGGCCTGGGGTTGCTGGAGTAGTTGTACAGCTCGTCCGTGCGGACCCAGGTCGTGCCGAGGTGTGCGGTCGACGGATGCGTGCGGTCCTCGACCCTCGCGGTCACCTGCTGGATCGCAGGGTGGCTGTTGAACCACGCGCCGACCAGCTGTCCGTAGTACGGCCAGCCGTACTCCGTGTCGGCTGCGGCGTGGACCCCGACGTAGCCACCACCGCCGTTGATGTACGTCTCGAACGCCGTCTGCTGACCGGCATTGAGAATGTCGCCGGTCGTGCTCAGGAAGACGACGGCCTTGTAGGCGGCCAGTTGGGATGTGGTGAACACATTGCTGTCCTCAGTGGCGGTGACCGTGAACCCGTTGGCGGTCCCCAGGTCCCGGATCGCCTGGATGCCGGCCGGAATGGAATCGTGCCGGAAACCAGCCGTCTTGCTGAACACGAGCACCTGGTAGGGAGCAGCGGCAGTAGCTGCCGCAGCCATGGCGGGTTGCCAGCCGACGGCGCCGCCGACCAGCAGCAGCGCACCTGTCACCAGCGACTCACGACGCGTGAAAGTAGTCATGGAGTTGTCCTTTTCAGGGAGAGACTGTGAAGGTGTCGACGTCGAAGAGGGCCCCAGCGGCACCGGTGAAGTTCAGGAAGAGCGGGCCCGTGACATTGCCGGTCAGAGAGGTGGAAACCGTCTGGAAGTTCTCCCAGCCACCTGTGACCGGCACGGTGACCGAGCCGAGCAGAGTCCCCGTGGCCGAGCCCGACCGCACCTGGATCGTGCCGCCCGCCCCGCCCGAGGAGATCCGCGCGGAGAAGCTGGTCTTGCCGGCCGTGTTCACCTGCGAGTAGCCCGCCCAGTCACCGTTGTCGATGTACCCGAGCGTGTTACCGCCACTGGCACCCGCATGAGCAGCCGCCTGTACTCCGAGCTGCGAGGTGAACGCCTCTCCTTCGGCAGTAGTGCCTGTCGAGGCGGACGTGGCGAACGTGAAGGCGTCGAGGTCGAACAAGTTGCCCTGCCCCGTCGCCCCCTTGAAGACCAGGAACAGCGTCGTCGTACCGGCCGGCTTGTTGCTGAGGTTGGCGGAGACGTTGACGAAGGTTTCCCAGCCACCGGTCGGTGCCACCGCGACCGACGCCATCACTGTTCCGGTCGCCGATCCGGCCCGGACCTCGAGCGTCCCACCGATGCCACCCGAGGACACTCGCGCACTGATCGATGTCGCGTTGCCGACCGCATACGGCTGGAACGAGATCCAGTCGTTGTTGTCGATGAACCCGACGGTCTTACCGCCTTCCGCAGTGCCGTGATCGGCCAGCTGGATACCCGACTGGGCGCTGAAGTGCTCGCCCTGCCGGTGTCGCGGCTGGAGCTTGCGCTGGCTGTGCGTGGTGAGCCCACCGTTGTCGGTGTACTCCGCGTCGAAGACGCCGTAGACGTTCGCCGCCGGATCATGCTCGCCATCGACCGGTACCGCGATCGAGCCGCTGCAACCGTTCTTGGAAGTGATCTGGTGCTGGTGAACGTCATGCCCGAGCAGATAGGTGACCTTCACCCGGCTGCAGTCGATCGTGCCGTCCTCCGGATCCGACACGTTCACCTGGAACGGCACGGTGTCGCCGAAGGAGAACAGCTGACCGTCCAACGGCGTTTGCAGCGTCACCGATGGAGCTGTGTTGCCCACGCTGATCTGTACGTTCGCCGAACCGGTCAGCCCGGTCGGATCGGTCACGGTCAACGTCGCCGTGAAGTTGCCCGCCGTGTTGTAGGTGTACGACGGGTTGGCCTGCGTCGACGTACCGCCGTCGCCGAACGTCCAGCGATAGGTCAGTGCACCACCCTCGGGATCTGAGCTCCCCGCGGAGGAGAACGCCACTGTGAGCGGACGGCCACCAGAAGTCGGCGTCCCGGCTGCCTTGGCGATCGGGTTGCCGTTCGCGGTGCCCTTGTGCTCGATCCGCCATAGTGCCTGGTTGTTCGAGCCGGTGCCATAGTCGAGCACATAGAGGGCGCCGTCCGGACCGAAGGCCATGTCCATCACCTGGGTGCCGGTCCAGGCCGGGAACGCGCCGATGTCGCCGACGCCTCCGCTCGAGGTCACCTCGATGGCCTTGATCCACTGCCGGCCGAGTTCACCGGCGAAGTACCGGCCGTCGAGCGACTGGGGGAACTTGACCGCGGAGTTGAGATTCGGGTCGAAGCGGTAGACCGGTCCGCCCATCGGCGACTCCGACCCGCCGTTGCCGAACTCGGGCGGCGTGCCCGCGTCACCGCCGTACCGGATCCACGCCGGTTTGGCCGGCGCCAGCGTGGTCTGGCCGGTGTTGCGGAAGGAGTTGTTGGTAGGACCGCCCGCGCAGTTGAACTTCGCGCCCGACGGCCCGCTCGGGAACTGGAAGTCGTTGTAGGTCTCGGCGGTCGTGTTGGTGCCCGTGCAGTAGGGCCAGCCGTAGTTGCCGGGTGCGGTGATCCGGTCGAACTCGACCTGGCCGTTCGGGCCGCGATTGGCGTTCGTGACGCCGGCGTCGGGACCGTAGTCGCCGAGGTAGACGATGCCGGTCGGCTTGTCCACGCTCATCCGGAACGGGTTCCGGAAGCCCATCGCGTAGATCTCGGCCCTGGTCTGCGCGGTACCCGGCGCGAACATGTTCCCGCTCGGGATCGTGTAGCTGCCGTCCGGCTGCGGCTTGATCCGGAGCAGCTTGCCGCGCAGGTCGTTGGTGTTGCCCGAGGTGCGCTGCGCGTCGAACTGCGGGTTGCGGCTGGTCCGCTCGTCGATCGGCGTGTAGCTGTCGGACTGGAACGGGTTGCTGTCGTCGCCGGTGGTCAGATAGAGGTTGCCAGCGGCATCGAAATCGATATCGCCGCCGACGTGGCAGCACTGGCCACGGTCGTTCGGGACGCGCAGGACGATCTTCTCGCTGGCCAGGTCGAGCGTGTTGTTCGTGTTCAGTACGAACCTGGACAGGTAGAGCTCGCCTTTCCAGCGGTCCCAATCGGCCTGGGTGCCGTCGGTCGGCGCGTCACCGTCGGGGGTGGACAGCCGGGGCGAGTAGTAGAGGTAGACAAAGCGGTTGGCGGTGAAGTTGGGGTCGACCGCCACGCCCTGCAGGCCTTCCTCGTCGTGGGTGTACACGTTGAGCTTGCCTGCCTGCGACGTCGTACCGGCCGCGTCGGTGATCCGGACTGTTCCGTCGCGGGCCGTGTGGACAACGGATCGGTTCGGCATGATCGCCAGCGACATCGCTTCGCCGAGCTCACCCGACCCGGTCGCCAGCGACACCTGCTGGTAGTTGGCGGCCGGGATGGTGGACCCTGCCTGGGCGGTTGATGCGGTCAGTCCGAGCGCGGCGGTCAGCACGGCTGTGATCAGCAACGAGATCTGCCGGGCACCTTTCTTCTTCATGGTCCTGCTCCTCAGTTGTTGATCAAGTCGAACTGTTCCCACGGGCCGATCGCGTCTCTGTTGGCGATCAGTGGGGCGGCACCGGCGTTGTCAGCGCAGACGAGCTTGTTGTTGACCTGGGCCCGGAAGCTGACCGTGCCGTCACCGTTACGGATCAGCTGGAAGGTCTCCCACGAGCCCACCGCCTGGTTCTTGGCCAGCAGTGGTGCAGCGCCGGCGTTGTCCGCCGCCACCAGGAGGTTGTTGGCCTTGGCCCGGAGCGACACGTTGCCGCCGCCGAGATCGGCCATCTCGTACTGCTGGGCCGTGCCGATCGTCGTACTGTTCGCGATCAGCGGCGTACCTGTGCCGGCGGTGACGTACTTGCCGTTGGCCTTGGCGCGAAGGCTGATCGTGCCCGTACCCGGGGTTTGCCTGGGCAGGCCGATGGTGGCCTTGTCATAGCGGCGGGCGGTGGCGGCCGGCGTACCGGACAGGGCTTGGAAAGGTTGTACTGCGGACCCGGTCTTCTCGACCAGGTAGGACCTGCCGGACTGGGCCGGGATGGTGAAGGTGGCATTGGTCTGCGGACCGACCACCGTCGCGCGGGTCTGGCCGTCCAGCACCGTGACGCTCTGGCCCGGCCACGGGCTCCGTACGGCGAGTTGCTGGTTCGCGCCCGACGAGATGGCGACCGTGGTCGGGCTGCCACTGGTGATCTGGACGTGCACCTTCGACTTGTGGCCGATGGCAACTGTTCCCTCGCCGGTCCAGTCGGCCGGCCAGGACGGCGCTATTCGCAGTACGCCGTCGTAGTCCTGGGCGAGCGCTTCGGGGACGGTCGCCGCGAGCACCCCGGACTGCTCGATGTAGGGCTCGAACGCCGGCTGGGCGGTGAAACTCGCCATTCCGGACGGATAGACCTGGAACCTCCTGATCGCGTCCAGCAGCGCGGTCTTCATCTCGCTCGCCATCCCGAGCCGGGCGGCGTGCAGCGAGTCGTAGCTCCAGGTGTGGCTGTTGACATAGCTACGCGACGTGTAGGTGCGCCGTCCCAGCGCCGTCATCGATCCGCTGTCGCCGATCAGGTTGAACGGCCAGACCGCTTCCAGACCGATGTTCTCGCTGTTGCGCCGCTGTGCCGCCGGCTGGGTGGACGGGCCGATCATGGTGTTGCCGTTGGCATCCGACGACGGCGGGAGCAACTGGGTCTGCGTTGCCGTGTCGGTCCGCGGCAACGTCTGGATCTTCGGGATCGCCGCGTTGAGCTGGCTGACCAGGGCGCTGTCCACGCCGAGGGTCTGCGCAGCCTTCACGGCAATCGGGAAGAAGGCCTGCATCGCCGCGATGTCGGTGGTCGGATCGGTGACGTCCCACTGGGTCTCATGGGCGTTCGACCTGGTGTGCAGCTTGCCGTCCGAACCGGTTGTCGCGTGCGAGAGCAGGAACTGCGCCGCACCCTTGATCAACGGGTAGTGCGCCTGGAGGAAGGCCTGGTCGTCGGTCATCCGGTAGTGCTCCCAGACCCACAGCCCGACCTCCGCCCCCGTGGTGACGTTGAGCGAGTTCCACTGCGGGGTGATGGTCGAGTCGCAGGACGAGTTGTCGGTGCCGCCGTTGTACGTGCCGTTGCCGTTGAACCGCATCGTCTCCGGTACACACAGGCCCGTTCGGCCGGGCATGTGTGCACTGGTCCAGGACGCGATAGCGTCGACGTTGTCCTGGTAGAGGCGGAACATCGGGTCGTTCAGGCCCGGCAGGCCGGCCGAGAGATTGGCCGCGACTTGCATGCGGAGATTCCAGAACCAGTAGCCGGACGGATACCAGTCGCGCCTGTCCTGCGAGAACGTGAACAGGTCGGCGACACCAGCCTGCGATCCGGGGAGCACGCCGCGACTCTGGGCGGCGCTCGCGTACAGGAAGATCGTCCGCAGGTTCTCGACATAGTCACCGGTGCCGTCGGGCGAGCTGATCTTGATCAGGCCGGCCCGGCTCCAGTAGTCGTGCCACCACTGCAGATGCGCATCCCGTACTTCGTTCGCCGGGCGGGTGGCCGCGCCGTTCAGTATTGCGTTCGTGGTCGCGATCGAGTCGCCACCGGTCCAGCTGGGTGCTGCGACGACCACCCGGTACGAGCCGTCGGTGTTGGGTTGGAAAGCGACCTGGGCGGTCGATGAGTTCGGTGTCGAGCCGACGACGTTGCGGCCGCCGGCCGTCACACCGGCGAGCGATCCGAAGGTCCGGCCGGAGGCGCCGGCACCGCTGTTGTCGACCCAGGTCTCGGCCAGTGCGGCCACTGGACCGGATGCGCGCGCGGTCGGCGTACGGCCGCTCCAGAGTTTGACCTGTGCGGTCTGGGTCGCGTTGGGGTCGGCGCCGGTGACGTCGACGACCAACTGCTGGGTGTCCGCGCGGATGAACGCGGTCAGGGTCATGCCGCCGCCACTTTGGCGCAGCATCCCGTCGTACAGGTCGAGGCGGCCGGCGAAGTCGGCGGCGCCGGTCATCCGGGACAGGCCCGGGATGACGAGTTGGCCGAGCGACTTGCGGTCGGGGAAGGTGTCGGTGCGGTTGAGTTGGGCGGTGAAGCCGTCGGCGGACCACACCGCCGCGCCCAGGGCGCCGTTGCCCAGTGGGAGCGATTCGGCGGGCGCGGGGTTGGGACGGCCGAGGATGATGTCGGAACGGCGGACGAGATTCGGTCGGTCGACGACGAAGGAGCCGTTCTGCCAAGCCGTGGTCCCAGGTGCCGCCGTGGCGGGAGGCCCGCTGGTGGCGATCGATCCGGCCAGAACCGCTGTCACCAGCAGCAGTCGGGGCAGGATTTTGGGACGAACCTTCGGCAAGTTTTTGGGCAGGCGGGATCGCAGGAGGGTGTTCATCGGATCTCTCCTGGAGATGGTGCGGACCTGTGACCTGGGGGCGGAGAGGATCACAGGTAGACATCGGATCTTTCTGTGCTCACACTGTGCTGTCAAGCCCTCACTGGTTCCGGAACCACCAGCCGTGCCACCGGGAGCGCTAGCAGAGCAGCCGCGACCAGGAAGGCGGGGAGCGGTCCGGCGAGAGCCGCGAGGTACCCGAGCGCGACAGCGCCCACCGCACCTGCGAGCTGTAGCAAGAGCGACTGGACGGACACCATGGTTGCCCGTTCGGCCGCCGTGACCTGGCTGTGCAGCAACTGGGCCAGCGAGCCGGCGGCGATCCCGAAGCCGACGAACATCAGCAGGTAGGCGATGCCAGCTCGGCCATCCAGGCCGGCGTCAGCAACTCGATGACCGCCAACGCGACGCCCATCCCGGCGCTGACCATCAGGATGCGGGTGAGCGCGAGGTTCCGCACTGCGAGCCGGACGCCGCCCGCGATCACCTCAGGCACACTGCGGAGGATGCTTCGCAAGGTCGAGGCCTCGTACTTCGGCTCGGGCATCGCGACCAGGGTCACGACCAGGCGAACCGCGTCGGCCGCTGCGGCGATCAGCACCGGCACGGCAAGACTCACTCCAAGGCCGGCCGGAATCAGCGCACCGGCGACCGTACCGACGGCCAGCGCGGCCGACGCGGCCATCACTCCGAAGGACAGCCCGCGAGCCAGTTCCGCGGCCTCGGTGGGCGCCTGATCGACATACCAGGCCTCGATCGGGCCACTGCCGAGGGCGCGAGCCACGCCGCGCAGTACGCCGGACAGAGCCAGCAGCCACAGCGATTCGGCCAGCCCGAGCAACAGCAGACCGGCCAGGCTGGAGGACGACCATCACCGGGATGTAGAGCCCGGTCGGTAGCCAGGTGAGGAAGCTGATCAGCGCATAGCGCCGCCGGGCCGCCCGGGCCGTCATGACGGATCGGGTCGCGGGAACCCACCGACGACGATCGAGACCCGGCGCGCAGCCGCATTGCCGGCATCCCTGGCCTTCAGCTCGTCGAGGTGGGAGTAGAACCGGTCCCAGAGTTCGTTGACGGAATCGGGGCTGAGGCTGACCAGCAGGTCGCCGATGCCGGCCGCATCGATCCACTCCGGCGGCAGCGTGTCCTGGAGTCGCTCGAACGACTGGGCGTCGGACTGCAGGATTCCGGCTTGTTGCCGGCGCATCCAGTCTGCCGCCGTCCGGCCCTCGCCGGTCGCGCCGGCTTCGGTGTTCTTCCAGCTGGTGGTCGCATGCACGGCCTGCCAGTGCTTTGCCCGCGGATGCCCCTCGACGGCGGCCTCCTCGATGAACCCGTACTGCGCGAGCTTCCGCAGGTGGTAGCTCGTCGCGCCCGTGTCGGTGCCGAACCGGCGGGCCAGCTCGGTCGCGGTCGCCGGGCCGTCCTCCCGCAGTACTGCGAGCATCCGGACGCGCAAGGGGTGGGTCAGCGCCTTCAGCTCTTCACCGTCGTGGACCTCGCGATCACTCATACCGGGCAGCGTGGATCATGCAGAATAGTTTCTGCAAAGAATATTCTGCATTCTCTGGCTACCCGGACTTCCGCCTGCCGGGCACTAGGGTTTGATCCATGGCTCTGATCTTGCATTTGGCCTTCGCCGGCCAGTGGGAAGCGGCGCAGCGGGCCGGCAGCTATCGGTGGTCCACCCGCGGCAAGTCGCTCGATGACGGCGCCGCCTTCATCCACTGCTCCCGCCCGGACAAGGTCGCCATGGTCGCGAACTCCTTCTACTCCGACGTGACCGAGCCGCTGTGCCTGCTCGTGATCGACACCGGGCTACTGGTGTCGGCGCTGTGCGACGAGGATCTGGACGCGGTCGGCATCTCGTTCCCGCACCTGTACGGTCCGCTCAACCTCGACGCCGTCGTCGAGGTACGCCCGTACGAGCAGGCCGCCGACGGCCGATACCCGGAAGTGAGCGCGCAGGCCCTATCCTGAGGGTGAACGGGCCGGTCGGGCGATCGCGTCGTTCACCGGCAACGGTGGGCGCCGAGGAAAGTCCGGACTCCACAGGGCAACGTGGTGGGTAACGCCCACCCGGGGCAACCCGCGGGACAGTGCCACAGAGAACAGACCGCCAGCGGCCTGGATGGACCCCGTGGTTCATCTAGGTGCGGGTGAGGGTGAAACGGTGGTGTAAGAGACCACCAGCTCCGCAGGCGACTGTGGAGGCTAGGTAAACCCCACGTGGAGCAAGGCCAAGAAGGGCGATGGGCAACTGTCGTCCGCGTGAGCGTCCGAGGGCTGCCCGCCCGAGCTCACGGGTAGGCTGCTAGAGGTGCCCGGCAACGGTCACCGTAGATAGATGATCGCCTATTACAGGATCCGGCTTACAGACCGGCCCGTTCACTCACCAGCTGCGAAACTGGTCGTATGCTCGACCTTCAACTGCCGTCACCGGTCGCCGAGTTGCGCGATGAACTGCTGGCCGCCCGCGGTGTGCGCGTGCTGTTGAAGCGGGATGATCTGATCCATCCTGAGATCCCGGGCAACAAGTGGCGCAAGCTCAAGCACAACGTGGCGCCGGCGGTTGAGGCCGGGCGCCTGCTCACCTTCGGCGGAGCCTATTCGAACCACCTCCGCGCCACCGCCGCGGTCGGGCACCACTACGGCTTCGACACCATCGGCGTGGTCCGCGGCGAAGAACACCTGCCGCTGAACCCTTCCCTCGCGTATGCCGTCTCGCGCGGGATGCGGCTCACCTATCTCGACCGTACGTCGTACCGGCTGAAGACTTCTGCCGTGGTGCTCGACACCCTGCGTGGCGAATTCGGCGACTTCTACCTGCTCCCCGAAGGTGGCAGCAACCCGGCCGCGCTCCGCGGTTGCGCCGAGCTGCCCGCCGAAATCACCGAGCCCTTCGACGCCGTCTTCTGCGCCGTCGGCACCGGCGGCACTCTCGCCGGCCTCGCCGCGGGTGCGCGTCAGCCCGTGATCGGCGTACCGGTCCTCAAGGCAGCACTGGAAGACGACATCATCGCCCTCCAGCAAGCGACCTACGGAGACCGCGTCGGCGACTGGCACCTCGAACCCGACTACCACTTCGGCGGCTATGCCAAGCGCACCCCATCTCTCGACTCCTTCATCGAAGACTTCGACTCGAGACACGACCTACTCCTCGACTGGGTCTACGAAGCCAAGATGATGTACGCCCTCTTCGACCAGGTTCACCGCGGACACTTCGCTCCAGGCACGACGGTCGTTGCGCTGATCAACTGATTGCCCTTAAATACTTGGCGTTCACGGGGCCCGACGCCCTACAGTTGTGGACAGAACGACGGCCTGGGTGGGCCGGAGTTGATCGGTTACCACTTCTAACGGGCGGGTTGCGGGTTCGAGTCCCGCCACCGGATCACCCTCCGGTGTAGCTCAATTGGCAGAGCAGCTTCCGGTCGGCACAACACGTCCACCCGGGCCTTCGTCACGTCCTGAGGAGAGAGGAAATGTCCGATCCACTAGCGTCCGTCAGCACTCTGCGCACACCGCAGGGCGAGCAGGCCGACCCGCGGCAGGAGAAGAACAGCGCGGGTGGATACACCTTCGTGCCGGACGAGCTGGCGCAGTTGCGCCGATTCCTCACGTTGGGGTCGACGGGCGGCACGTACTACGTCGGTCAGCGTGAGCTCACCAAGGCGAACGCGCAGCTGGTGCTCGAGCTGGCCCGGACCCGGACGGCGGAGGTCGTCGCCGAGGTGCTCGCCATCTCGGCGGCCGGTCGCGCGCCGAAGCAGAACCCGGCGCTGTTCGCGCTGGCTGCCGCGGCGAAGCTCGGTGACGCCGACGGCCGCAAGGCTGCGCTCGCGGCGGTGCCGCTGGTGGCTCGGACCGGAACGCAGCTCTTCCTGTTCGCCGGCTATCTCCAGCAGTTCGGTGGCTGGGGTCGTGGGACGCGGCGGGCGATCGGTAGCTGGTACGTGGATCCTTCCCGTGACGTCGAGAACGTCGCCTACCAGGCGCTCAAGTACCGGCAGCGTGAGGGCTGGACGCATGCCGACCTGCTGCGGCTGTCGCATCCGAAGACGATCGAGCCGGCCCGGCGCGAGCTGTTCAACTGGATCCATGGCCGGGAGGCCGAGCTGACCGGGCTGCCGTTGCTGGTCGCTTTCGAGCGGATCCAGGCTGCGTCGTCCGTCAGCGAGGTCGCTGACCTCGTCACGCTCAACCGGGGCATCTCGTGGGAGATGATCCCGGACCGGTTCCAGAACGAGCCGGCCGTCTGGGAGTCGCTGCTGTCGAACGGTCTGCCACAGACCGCTCTGCTGCGGCAGCTCCCCCGGCTGACACGGCTCGGGCTGCTCGGTCCGTTCAGTGACTGGACGGGTCGGGTGGCGGCCCAGCTCAGCGATCCGGAACGGCTGAAGAAGGGCCGTATCCATCCGGTCAACGTATTGGTTGCCCAGCGCACCTATGCGTCCGGCCAGGGTGTCCGGGGAGTGTCGACGTGGTCGCCTTCACAGCCGATCGTGGATGCGCTGGACGCCGCGTTCTACACGTCGTTCGGTGCGGTCGAGCCGACGGGCAAGCGGCTTATGCTCGCGCTGGATGTGTCGGGGTCGATGGTGCAGTCGGTGTCGGGGTTGCCGCTGACTTGCCGGGAGGCGTCGGCTGCACTCGCACTGGTGACGGCTGCCACCGAGTCGCAGTACGAGCTGGTCGGGTTCACCAGTGCGGGCTCGGCGAGCGTGTACTCTCGGCCGGCCCTGACGCGGCTGGCCATCAGTCCGCGGCAGCGGCTCGACGATGTTGTCCGGGCCGTCTCGGACCTGTCGTTCGGCGGTACGGATTGCTCGCTGCCGATGCGGCATGCGCTTGCGAAGGGGCTGGAGATCGACGCCTTCGTCGTATTCACCGACAACGAGACCTGGCACGGGGAGATCCATCCGTACCAGGCATTGCGGGAGTACCGGCAGCGCACCGGGATCGATGCCCGGCTGATCGTGGTCGCGATGACCGCGACGGGCAGGACGATCGCTGATCCGCACGATGCCGGGATGCTCGACGTGTCCGGGTTCGACAGCGCAGTACCGGCGCTGATCTCGAACTTCGCTCGCGGTCTGTGACAAAGACGCCCATCGGGCCGACGACGTTGGCCCGATGGGCGTGTCACTATCGGGCATGGACCGGAATCCTGCGGTGATGAAGCGGCGGGGGTACTTCGCTGTCGGGGTGCTGACCACCTGGAACGTGCTCCTCTATGCGGTGACCGGTGGGCGGTACATCTGGCTCGAGGGACGGGTCACTGGCGGGGTGTTCCGGAACTGGTTGCGGCGGTTTCGGTATCGGCCGCAGCGAGTGGCGCGGCCGGCGAGTGAGCAGGAGATCGTCGAGCTGGTGAAGGCCGGTGGTCAGGTTCGGGTGTTCGGGGCGGGGCACTCGTTCAACAGCGGGATCGAGACGACGGGGACGCTCATCTCGCTGGACTCCTACCGCGGGGTGGTGGCCAAGGACCTGGCGAAGAAGCAGGTCACCTTCAAGGGTGGGACGCGCGTTCGCGAGATCGCCAAGACGCTGCTCGCGGATGGACTCGCCTTTGCGTCACTGCCCTCGCATGATGCGCAGAGCATCGCGGGGATCCTGTCGACCGACGTGCACGGCACCGGGCGCGACTGGGGGTTCGTCAGCGAACTGGTGACCGGGCTGAAGCTTGTCGACGGCAACGGAATCGTGCACGAGTGCGTGCCGGGTGACGAGTTGTTCGCCGCCGCGGTCGGCGGGATCGGTGCCGTCGGCATCATCATCGAGGCGACCGTGCAGGCGGTCGACCGGTTCAACGTCGAGCAGCGGGTCGAGCTGTCGGAACTGCCGCTGGTCGAAGCGAACCTCGGGACGCTGCTCCAGCAGCACGCGCATCTGAGCCTGTATCTCTTCCCCTTCACGGATCGCTGCCAGCTCAACACCTGGCAGCCGACCGCGAAGAAGCAGTCGTTCCTCGGCGACTTCCGCGAGGCCGTGACGATCTCGTTCGATGCGTTGACAGCCGCGTGGTTCGCCGGACTGCTGGCGAAGACCGGATTGTTGCCGAAGGTCTCGCGCGCCGCACACCGGCTCAAGCGCGGCAGCAATCTCGTCCTGGAGAGCAACCGGGCGTACAACCGCTCGATCTACCACCTGCACCAGGAGCTGGAGTTCGCGATCCCGTACGAGGACGCGATGCCGGTCGCCCGCCGCTTCCTCGAGCTGTACGAGTCGATGTACTCCGGCGACCTGCCCTACACCTTCGTCGAGGTGCGGTTCACCCCGGCCGGCCACGAGCGCACCCTGCTCGGCGCCGGCCGCGACCGCCACTCGGTCTGGCTCGACCTGCTCTGCAACGACTCCCACGCCTTCGAGCAGTACTACGCCGCGGCGGAAGCCCTCATGCGCGAGATCGGCGCCCGCCCGCACCTCGGCAAGTACAGCCGGAGCATCACGGGCGCCGACCTGGCCGCGGCCCTCGGGCCGCGCTACACCCGCTTCCTCGAGCTGAAGGCGCAGCACGACCCGGCAGGCAAGTTCGACAACGACTTCACCAAGCGGCTGCTACAGCAGTAGTCAGTGGCAGGGTTCGGTCGGCTCTGCGAGGCGGCGGGTGAGTAGGGCGCCGAGGGCTGGGAGGATCGCCAGGGCGGCGAGTACTAGTTGGAGTGAGGTTGCTTTGGCGGCTGCCGCCAGGGCGGGGGCCAGGACGCCGCCGGCGCTCACGGCGAGGCCGAGAGTCACGCCGCTGGCCGTGCCTACGCGGGTTGGGAGATAGTCCTGGCCGAGGGTGATGTGGAGTGAGAACGGTACGTACAGGGCAACGGCGGTCACGGCGACGAAGATGAAGAGGGCGGCTGTCGGGACCAGGGCGATTCCGGCGAGGGCGACAGCGGCGACGGCGTAGGACCAGCGCATCGTGGCGAGGCGTCCATAGCGTGTTGCCAGGCGGCCGCCCAGCAGGGTGCCGATCACTCCCCCGCCGAACAACACGAAGAGAGTTGTCGCGCTGGCGCCCGCACTCAGCTGCAGTCGCTGACCCACGTACAGGCCGAGGAAGGTGCTCAGGCCGACGTACGTGATCGAGCGCAGGACGATGATCGCCGTCAGCGTGCGGAACGCGGGCCAGTCGTCGACGCCGAGCAGGTCGCGCGTGCGGAGTCCTGCCGTGGCGCCGGATCGCAGCAGTGGCACGGTGATCGCCGCGCCAACGACAGCGGGGACGATCAGGAGTGGGGTCGCCGCCAGCCCGGAGTACGCGAGAAGCGGTCCGGCGGCGGGTGCGACCGCAAATCCGAGGTTGCCGCCGAGCGAGAACCAGCTCATCCCGACGTGGCTGCCACCGGTCACCGACCGCGCAGTACGGGCGGCCTGCGGGTGATACGCGGCGACTCCGATGCCGGTCAGGCCGATCGCGGCGAGCGCGAACGGGTACGACGATGAGACGCCGATCAGCGCGACGCCGAGGCCGGCCGTGATCATGCTCACGGGGATCAGCCACGGCATCGACCAGCGATCCGTCAGCAGACCGAACAGCGGCTGGACGACGGACGAGAGCAATGTCGCGGCCAGCACGAAACCCGAGACGGCGAGGTAGTCGTAGCCGCGCTCGGCGACCAGGAACGGGACGAGTACGGGAACGATCCCTTGGTAGAGATCCACGCTGCCGTGGCCGGCGGAGAGCAGCGTGCTCTGGAGTCGCTTCACGCTTTCCAGCCTGAGGGTCACCAGTGTTGACCGGCTTCCGATAATCTGACAGATGATGTCGATTCCCCGCCACAACCCGATCGCGCCGACCGCGCTGCGCCGGCTCGCCCCCGGCGCGGGTATCGACGCGCATCGGCACGACGACCACCAGATCGCGTACGCCGCGAGTGGCGTGCTCGCCGTGACCACGGATCGCGGCCATTGGATCGCGCCCGCGACCCGGGCGATCTGGGTGCCGGCCGGGACCGTGCACGAGCATCGCGCGTACGGTCCGACCGAGCTTCATCTAGTCGGGCTGCCCGCCGCCGAGAACCCGGTCGACCTGGAAGCGCCCGCAGTACTGGCTGTCGGCCCGCTGCTTCGCGAGCTGATCATCGCCTACACGGCCGACCCCGACGACGACAGCGCCGCCCGGGCCAGGATCCGCGGCGTACTGCTCGATCAGCTCCAGCAGTCGCCGCAGCAGCCAATCCGATTGCCCGTGGCAACGGATTCCCGCCTCGTCGCGGTCTGCGAGATCCTGTACGCCGACCCTGCTGACGGGCGCGGGCTGTCCCAGCTGGGCGCGCAGGTGGGCGCGGCCGAGCGGACGCTGTCACGCCTGTTCCGGCAGGAGTTCGCGATGACCTTCCCGCAGTGGCGGACGCAACTCCGCCTCCACCACGCGCTCATCCTGCTGGCCGACGGCGAGCCCGTCACCACCGTCGCCTACCGCTGCGGATGGTCCAGCCCGAGCGCCTTCATCGACGTCTTCCGCCGCGCCTTCGGCCAGACACCTGGGCGTCAGTTCTAGAGATCGGCCTCATAGGTTAAGAAGGACAGAAGGCGCACACAACCGGCGTCGGCGCTCAGGGGATCAGCTCGAAAGCGACCGTCCGCTTGGCGATGTCGGCCTCGGTGAGCTTGACCCGGACCGGCTGGCCGAGGGGCAGCACCGCGGTACCGGTGATGCGGCCCTCGATCGCCAGGGTGGACAGCGCGACGATCCCGCGGGTCGGCTCACGGTCGTCGACGTCGGTGATGACGCCGTCGAAGGACGACCCGACCTGCTCGGCGACCAGCCCGGCCTCGACCATGCCCACGATCGCGCGCTCATAGGCGTGCGCCTTGCGAGCGCACTCCTCCATGATCTTCGGGATCTCGTCCATCGACTCACGAACCCACGCGGGCACCTCGGCGTCAGCGCACAGCGCCACGCAGATCTCGCTGGTCCAGCGATCCACGAGCCGGCGCAACGGCGCGGTGCAGTGCGCGTACTCCGACTTCATCGCGGCATGCTCCGGTTGCGCCGGAACCCCACCCGAGAAGGACGTGTAGCCCGCGCCACGGAAGAGCACGGTGCAGGCCGCGAGCATCGCCGCATGGGCGGGCACCTTGGGGTCGAGCCCGTGAATGAACTCGGCGTACGACGTACCTACGGGCCACGGGATGCCGAGTGCCTTGGCGGTGTTCTCCAGCTTGCGACGGAGGTCGTCGTGCGACTCGGGCAGCGTGCGGAGGATGCCGATCTCGCCATACATCATCAAGTGCGCGGCGGCCATGCCGGTCAGCAGGGAGATCTGCGCGTTCCAGCCCTCGACCGGCAGCGGCGCGCGGAACTCGAGCGTCCACTCGCCGTCCGTGGTGATGACTTCCTGGTCCGGGATCGGCAGGTTGACGCCGCCGCGCTCGAGCTCGCGCTGCTCGCGCAGCTTGCCGACCTCGCGGAGCAACTGCAGCGACTCCGAGGCAGTACCGGCGTCGAGGTCCTTCTGCACGCCCGCGTAGTTGAGCTTGGCGCGCGACTTCACCAGCGCTCGCTCGCAGGTCACGTCGGTGCCCTCACCGGTCGCGTCGACCGCGATCGTCCAGAGGATCGCCGGCCGGACCTGGTCAGCCAGCAGCGAGGCCGCGCTCTCGGACAGCTCCGGCGGGTGCAGCGGGGTGCGCTTGTCCGGGGCGTAAAGGGTCTCGCCCCGCTTGCGTGCCTCGACGTCGAGCGGGTCGCCCGGCTGAACGAACGCGGCGACGTCGGCGATCGCGTAGTGAACGGTGTAGCCGTCGCCGTTGCGTTCGATGTGCAGCGCCTGGTCGAGATCCATCGAGTCCGGCGGGTCGATCGTGACGAACTCGATCTCGGTCCGGTCCAGCTCCGGCAGCCGGGGGTTGGCCGCGGCCGCCAGCGCGGCCTGCACCACCTCGGCCGGGAACTCCGCCGGTACCTCGAGTTCTCGTCTGATCGCCTGCAGCGAAGCGCGGAAAACCTCAGGAACCTCGTCGGCGAAATGCACCCTTTGCAACGGCACGCGACCACTCCGTCCATCCGTCCGAGCACCCCGTCGTGCACGGCGTCTTGGGTCAGACTAGTGCTGGCTGCACATTAAATGACTTCAACGAGGCCAAGCCGTCGGCGTACCAGTGGATCTCGGTCAGGGTGGCGGGGGCCAGCTCCATCCGGAAGACGGAGTTCATCGGGGCCTGGAGGACTGAGCGGACCATCAGTTTGATCGGGGTCACGTGGGTGACCACGAGCACCGTCTTGCCCGGGTACGCCGCAAGCAGGCCGTCGCGGGCCGCGCGGGCCCGGCGGGCGCAGGCATCGAAGGACTCGCCACCGGGCGGCGCGACCGTGGTCGACTCCATCCAGGCGTTGAGGGCCTCCGGCCACTTCTGCTGGACCTCGGCGAAGGTGTGACCGTCCCAGTCACCGAACGAGCACTCGACCCAGCCCTTCTCGACCTTCACGTCGAGCCCGAGCGTCTCGGCGACCACCGCGGCGGTCTGCTTCGTGCGCGTCATGGGCGAGCTGACGATCGCGTCGATGCCGCCGCCCTTGGCTAGCTGATACCGCATAAGGTACTGCGCCGCGGCCGCGG
The DNA here is from genome assembly GCF_010548305.1 of Streptomyces sp. SID13031. Lineage (GTDB taxonomy): Bacteria > Actinomycetota > Actinomycetes > Propionibacteriales > Kribbellaceae > Kribbella. The sequence goes on along the minus strand of NZ_JAAGLV010000008.1, from coordinate 138,117 downwards.
CCTGCTGCTGGCCCAGCTCGCTCAGCGACGGGTCGTCGCCACCCGAACCCGAGAACCGCTTGTCGACGGTGTGCGGCGTCTGGCCGTGGCGCAGGAAGATCAGCTGGGTCGGCGGCTCGGCCTGCGCACCCCAACCCTGCATGGCCTTCTGCTGGTCCGACGGCTCAGCCGGTACTGCGGCCTGCGCGGCCGGGCCCGCCGTCGGGCGCAGTGGTACCGGCTTGCCGTCGAGCGCCATGTTGGCCAGCGCGTCGGCGGCGGCGTTCTGGGCGCGCGGCACCCAGGTCCACTCGGTGCCGAACGGTGCGAGCGACTGCGCCTTGATCGCCAGCGGCTTCATGTCCGGGTGCTTGATCTTCCAGCGCCCGGCCATCTGCTCGACCACCAGCTTGGAGTCCATCCGGACCTCGATCGAGGCGTCCGGCGCGTACTCGCGAGCCAGCTCCAGCCCGGCGATCAGCCCGCTGTACTCCGCGACGTTGTTGGTCGCGATACCGATGGTCACGCCTTTTTGCGCGATCACCTCGCCAGTCGCCGGGTCACGCACCAGCGCGCCGTACGAGGCCGGCCCCGGGTTGCCCCGGGAGCCGCCGTCGGCCTCGACGATGACGTGCGACGGGCCGTTGCTCACAGGGTGCTCTCCGACGTCCGTACCAGGATCCGGCTGCACTCCTCGTGCCGCAGTACGACGTCGGCCGCGGTGCCCTTGATCTGGCTCAGCTCGGACGGCGGCAGCTCCATCCGGCAACCCATGCAGCGCTTGCCGACCAGCGGCGCGGCGCCGATGCCACCGTTGCGCTCACGCACCTTCAGGTACAGCGTGACGAGCTCGTCCGGCAGTTCGGCGGCGATCGTGGCGCGCTGGTCGCCGACGTTCGCGCGCTGCTCGTCGAGCTCCTTCAGCACCGCGTCCCGGGTCGCCTCCAGCTCGGTCTGCCGGCCGGCGAACGCGTCCGCGCGGGTCTGCAGCTCGCTCTGCACGCCCTCGGCCGCCTCCAGCCGCTCCATCACCTCGAGCTCGGCGTCCTCCAGGTCGGAGATCCGGCGGTCGAGCGAGCCGATCTCGTGCTGCAGGTTCTCCAGGTCGCGCGGCGAGGTGACCTGCCCGGATTCCATCCGCTGCTGGTTGCGCGCCTTGCGCTGGCGGACCTGGTCGACATCGCTGTCGGCCTTCTTCTGCTCCCGGCGCAGGTCACCGACCTCGGTATCGGCGGTGACGAGCTCCCGGTCGACGACCGACTTCTCCTGCGCCAGCTCGGCCAGCGCCGCATGCTCGGGCAACGACTTGCGCTTGTGGACGACCTGATCCAGCTGCAGGTCAAGATCCTGCAGGTCCAGCAACCGGCGTTGGACGGCGGGCTCGGCGTTCAGGGTCGGCTCCTTAGATCGCGTTCAGTTGTCAGCCGTACACCGGTCAGAGCCTGATGGTCCACGCATCGGTGCAGAGCGTCGAGATGTGAGTCTCCACGGTACTGCCCTGCTCTGCCAAACCGGCGATCAGGAGTCGCTCCGCGTCTTTCAGCCAGGGCCATTCGCTGGCCCAGTGGGCTACGTCGACCAGCGCGGGGCCGTCGTCGTGGGCGCGAGCCTCGGTGGCGGGGTGGTGGCGGAGGTCGGCGGTCACGTAGGCGTCGACGCCGGCCGCTCGTACCCGGTCGAACTCCGAATCCCCGGCGCCACCGACCACGGCGACCTTCTCGATCAGCCGGTCGGGGTCGCCCGATACCCGTACGCCGTGCTCCGTACGGGGCAGGCGCTCGGCCACCAATTCGGCGAAGCGCTTGAGGGGCAGGGGCTCAGCGAGTACGCCGATGCGCCCGCCGCCCCGGTTGCTGGGCAGCGCCGCCATCTCGTACAGGTCGAAGGCGGGCTCCTCGAACAAGTGGGCCGCCCGCATCGCCTCGACCACTGCGCGACGGCGGTGGCGTGGCAGCACCATCTCCACCCGATCCGACGCCAAGCGCTCGACCTCCCCGACCTTGCCGATCGCCGGGTCGGCGCCGTCGAGCGGCCGGAACGTCTCCTCGCCGGTGGAGCTCCACGCGGCGCGGTCGTAGTACCCAACCTGTCCGGCGCCGGCCGCGGCCAAGGCGTCGATCATCGCCTGGGTCTCCCCCACCGGCACGTAGACGACGAGCTTGTCCATCGAGTCGGCGGGCATCGCCTTCAACGGCCTGGTGTCTTTCAGGTCGAGTGCGGCAGCCAACGCGTCACTCACGCCCGAGTTCGCATTGTCCGCATTGGTATGACAGACGTGCAGCGCAGTACCGCTCCGGATCAGGTCGTGGATCAGCCGGCCCTTGGGCGTGGTCGCCGCAACGCTGTTCACACCTTTGAGCAGCAACGGATGATGCGTGACGAGCAGATCGAAGTCGCCGCCGATCGCCTCATCGACGACCACGCGCATCGGGTCGACGGCGAACAGCACCCGTCGTACCGGCTGCGCGGGATCACCGGTCACCAACCCGACCGCATCCCAACTCTCCGCCCAGGCAGGGTCGTACAACCCGTCCAACACCCCGACAACATCACCAAGCGTCGCGTCCACACCTCCATCCTGCCGCACGCTTCCCTGCTCCCATCCGCCCAGGCCTGATGTCGCGTTGCGTGCCGACGGACAGGACATAGTCGCCGCCAATCAGTGCACCTGAGGGTGCGCAGGCTCCTTGCGTACAGCGTTTCGGGGTGCACTACCTGTCGTTCGGGACGGGTCGGCACGCAGAAGACCACAGCGGACCGGCTTGGCCGAACTCCCGCCGGGGCTTCCGGTCTGGCGACGCGATCACACATCTATGAGTACGGCGGCCGGACTTTCGACGTGCACGAAGAGTGCCTGCTGGCACAGGCTCCTATGAAGTCACCAACGCCCCTGGCCCGGTGAGTGCAAGAGAGCGCCGCAGACGGCCGACCGACAGATCCCGACGAAGACCCGAAGTCAGTTAGAGGGCGAGTCAGGACGGCCGCTGCGGAGCAGCACTCACATCATCACTGTTAGATGAGCCAGGCGGTGGTGTCGGTGGGGAGTTTGGCGCCTTCCAGGGGGGCGCTGGAGAGGACTACTGCGCCGTCGGGGAGTTCTATGGGGGCGGCGCCGAAGTTGGTTACTGATTGCCAGCCGCCGGGGCGGGTGAAGTGGAGGGCCCATTCGACGCCGTCGAGCCATTCGAGGCCGGCGCCGGTTTGGAGGCCTCGGCGGACGGCCAGGGCCTTGCGGTAGAGGCTGAGGGTGGAGGTCGGGTCGGATTGCTGGGCTTCTACCGAGTACGAGCCGAACCAGGTTGGTTGCAGCAAGTGCGAGCCGCCGGAGCCGAAGCCGAAGGACAGGCCGCCGACCGTCCACGGGAGCGGGACTCGGCAACCGTCGCGGCCCTTTTCGGCGCCCTTGGAGCGGAAGTAGGCCGGGTCTTGCAGGTTGGCGGCCGGCAGCTCGCCGACTTCCTGCAAACCCAGTTCCTCACCCTGGTACAGGTATGCCGAGCCAGGTAGCGCCAGCATCAGCAGTACTGCGGCCCGCGCCCGCCGGAGCCCCTGCTCGACATCCACCGTCGGCTCGGTGCCGTTGCTCAGCAGCCAGGCCTTGCCGTCCTGCCACGATCCCTCCGGATCGCGAGGCAGGCCGTAGCGCGTCGCGTGGCGGACGACGTCGTGGTTCGAGAAGACCCAGGTCGAGGACGAGCCGTTCTCGTCGGCCAGCGCCAGGTTCTCCTCGATCACCTTGCGGAACTTGCCGAAGTCCCAGTCGGCCTGCAGCAGGTCGAAGTTGAACGCCTGCCCCAGCCCATCGGCACTCGCGTACCGCGCCCGCCGCGCAGCCGGTACGAACGCCTCGGCGACCGCGGATCGCGGCGGGTCGTACGAGTTCAGCACCTTGCGCCACTCGGTGTAGATCTCGTGGACGCCCTCGCGATCCCACAGCGGGTGTGCGCCGAACGACTCCGACTGTCGCGGCAGCGTGTCCTTCGACGGGAGCGGTTCGGTCAGGTCCTTGACCAGGGCATGCGCCACGTCCACCCGGAAGCCGTCCACTCCACGGTCCGACCAGAACCGCAGCGTGGTGAGGAAGTCGTCGCGGACCTCCGAGTTGTCCCAGTTGAGGTCGGGCTGTTCGGCCGCGAAGAGATGCAGGTACCACTGCCCGTCCGGAGTCTGGGCCCAGGCCGATCCGCCGAACACCGAGTCCCAGTCCGACGGCGGCTCGCTGCCGTCGGGTCCGGCGCCGTCGCGGAAGATGTACCGGTTCCGGGCGTCCGAACCGGCGGGCGAAGCCACCGCCTCCTGGAACCACTCGTGCAGGTTCGAGGTGTGGTTCGGGACGATGTCGACGATCAGTTTGATCCCGGCGCCGTGCAGCGCGGCGACCAACTCGTCGAAGTCGGTCAGCGTGCCGAGCCGTGGGTCCACGTTGCGGTAGTCGTCCACGTCGTACCCGCCGTCAGCCAAAGCCGACGGGTAGAACGGGCTCAGCCAGACGGCGTCGATCCCGAGCGAGGTCAGGTACGGGACGCGGCTGATGATGCCCTGCAGGTCGCCGACGCCGTCGCCGTCGGAGTCGGCGAAGCTGCGCGGGTAGATCTGGTAGACGACGGCATGCCGCCACCAGTCGGCGTCGCTCGGGTCGGCTGCGCGGGTCACCTGGGTCTCGGTGCTGGTCAAGAGAGCCTCACTCGGTTCGGAGGGTGGACCGGGGGTACTTGCTGGCAGTGGCTGATGGAAACAAGAGGGCAGATGTTTCCGGCGGATTCCGGCGACATTGCCGCCGGATTTATATAGACTCTAAATTTAGGTTCTGCAGTATTGTGCGCGGTGTCTTGCGAGGAGGTCAAGAGGGAATATGGCGACAACCCCGGCGGCCACGCCGCCGCTGCTGCGCAGGGTCAACGCCGGCAAGCTACTCGGCGTGCTGTCCACGGCGGGCGTGATGACCGGTACCGGCCTGATCGAGGCCACCGGCCTCACCCGCGCGACCGTGCACGCGGTCTGCAACGACCTGATCGGGATGGGCTGGGTGGTCGAACTCGACCCGGGGCACGACGCACCCGGTACGCCGATCGGCCGGCCGTCCCGCCGATTCGAGTTCAACAGCCAGGCGGGGTACGTGCTCGGCATCGACGTCGGTGCCGCGAAGACGACGGTGCTGCTCTCGGACCTGCGGGGTGAGACCGTCGCGAAGACCGGCCGCTCGTTCCAGGCGGTGAAGACCCCCGCCGAGCAGACCCAGGTCGTCAACGAAGCAGTCCTGGAGGTTCTCGCCGAGGCCCAGGTGACCGATGCCGAGGTGCTCGCGGCCGCTGTCGGAGTCGCCGCGCCGGTCGATCGGGAGGGCAACATCCTGGTCGACGACGAGTTCTGGCGGCGCTTCGACGCCGGCCTGACGACCCGCCTCAGCGAGCTGCACGGCTGGCCGGTCCTGCTGGAGAACGACGCGAACCTGGCCGCCCTGGGCGAGCATTGGCGAGGTGAGGCCCGTGACGTCGACGACCTGGTCGTGCTCCTCGCGGGCGAGCGGTTCGGTTCCGGCCTGATGGACTCCGGCCGCTTACTGCACGGCAGTCGCGGCGGCGCCGGCGAGATGGTCTATCTCAAACTCGTCGAGGGCGTCGGCGACACCGCCGGCATCGCCCGCACCGCCCGCGAGCAAGGCGCCAAAGCGGTGGCGGACCCTACGGTGAGGACCAGCCTGCGCGACCTCGCCAAAGACTCCCCGGTCACCGCGGAGTTGGTCTTCAAGGCTGCGGCCGACGGCGACAAGGTTGCCCTCAGCATCCTTCACAAAGTCTCCTGCCGCACCGCCAGAGTCCTAGCCACGCTGGGGATCCTCTTCAACCCCGAGCTGATCGTGATCGGCGGCGCCGTCGCGGCCGCCGCCGAATCCCTACTCCCCGCGATCGAGGAACAGCTCGCCGCCTTCACTACCACCCCGCCCCGAATCGCCGTCTCTTCCCTCGGCGACACGATCGTGTCGGTCGGCGCCGTCCGGCACGCCCTCAACTACGTCGAGCAGCACGCCCTCGACCTCCAGTTGACGACCCGCCCCTGACAGCAGTTGGTCCGTGCCGGATTCTTACGACGCACGCCCTAGGCCAGGGTCCAGCGGGGTGGGCCTCCCGGTGGGGTCCACTCGGGGCGGATCAGGCTGTGCATCTTGGAGTCGCGCCAGCCGGTGCGGATCAGGACGGTGCGGCGGAGGGTCCCTTCGCACGTCATGCCGATGCGTTTCAGGACGGCGGCCGAGGCGGAGTTGCGGGGGTCGCAGGTGGCCTCGATGCGTTCCAGGCCGAGTTTCTCGAAGCCGAGCTGGAGGAGGATCCGGGCGATCTCGCTGGCGACCCCCTGGCCCCAGTGGTCGGTGTGGACGGCGTAGCTGATCTCGCCCCGCTTCCAGGCGGCGTGGCGCACGTTCAGCTCGCCGATTCCGAGGACGCCGGTGTATGGATGGGTGGCGACGAAGGCATAGCGGGTGCGCGGTTCCACGCCGGCGGACGCGATCGCGGTGGCGACGAAGGCCTCGGTCTCCGGTTCGGTGTTCGGTCCCCACGGCTGGTACCGGCAGGATTCTTCCAGCGAGACCCACTCGTGGATCCGCGGCCAGTCGCCCTGTTGCGGTGGCCGCAGTGTGATCTTCGACAGGTCGAGAGCGTTCACCCGACCCAAGCTAGACCTGAAATCGATTGCGTAGTGCGCCATCGAGCAGAAGGTTGCCTCCTCCTCCGATCGCCATCGCGCACTCCTCGAGGTCGGGCGGCGCAACAGCGTATGGGATTTATGGAACGCGGGTCAGTAGCTGAGCCGCTGCCTCCAGGACGACGAGGTTGCGCCCATAGGTGACCGCCGTCGGGACGGCCGCCGGTACCAGCGCGCGGTCCTCCGGGATACCCGTGCAGAGCACGAAGACATCACCCTCGTGGCTCTCCAGGAGTTCCTGCAGCGCCGTCCGCATCCACGGAGTACGGACCGCGTCCTGTACTGCGACCACCAGCGGCCGGCCGATCGCGGCGTTCTGGGCCTCCGAGAGAGCAGCCCGGTCCTCGCCACGCAGTACGACGCCGGCCGAGCCGGGCGCGACCTTGGCGAAGACCTCCGGGAGGCCGCTGAAGTACGGGTTCCATGCCGGGTGCAGGCCTTGCGTCAGGTCCACGACGTACGGCGAACCGCCGAGGCCGGGGAAGTCCTGCCGGGTGACCGTGCGAGCGGCGACCTCGCGGGTCGGGGCGCCGTCCAGGCCGGGCTGGTGGGGTCGCGCGGCGAGCGTGGCCGCCAGCGCGCGGACCCGGCCGGCCGCGTCCGCGAGGCGGGCGGCGTCGAGCGTTCCTTCGTTGACGGCCTGGACCAGGCGGGCGGTCAACGCGCGGGGATCCGCCTCGCCGACCGCGATCATCGCCAGGTCGGCGCCGGCCCGGATCGAGGCGACGGTGGCGTCCTCGATCGACTGGGTCGAGGTGATCGCCTGCATCTCGAGCGCGTCGGTGGTGATCACACCGGTGAAGCCGAGCTCCTCGCGCAGCAACCCCTGCAGGATCCGCCGCGACAAGGTGGCCGGCTGGTCGTCGTAGGCCGAGAAGATGATGTGCGCGCTCATGATGACGTCGGCGCCGGCCGCGATCGTCGCCTTGAACGGCGCTAGCTCGACCGCGGTCACCTGCTCGATGGAGCGGTCCACGCGCGGCAGGGCGAGGTGCGAGTCGACGGTGACGTCACCGTGCCCGGGGAAGTGCTTCGGGCAGGCGGCGATCCCGGCCTCGTGGACCCCCTCGACGAAGGCCACACCGTGCCGGGAGACGACGTCGGCCGTCGTCCCGAACGAGCGCGTCGAGATGATCGGGTTGGCCGGGTTGCTGTTCACGTCGACCGAGGGCGCGAGCATCAGGTCGATGCCGAGCGAGGCGAGGGTGGCCGCCGCGTCCCGGGCCGCGGCGCGGGTCAGGTCGACGTCGTCGAGCTCACCCAGCGAGCGCGGCGAGGAGAGCGGCCAGGGGTTGGCGGGCGCGAGGTGGCTGAACTCGCCACCCTCGTGGTCGATCGCGATCACCAGATCGGGCCGTTCGGCGCGCAGCGAGGCGGTCAGCGCCGCGACCTGCTCCGCGCTCTCGACGTTCCGGGTGAACAGGATGACGGCACCGAGCCCGGCAGCGACGGCACGAAGGAGCTCTTCGGGGGCGGTGGTTCCGTTGAAGCCGACAATCAGGGCGCCGGCAGCGTCGCGATCCAGTTGGTCACTCATAACCCCTACCCTCTCTTGCCCCGGTCCGGGCCGCCACCCGAAGTGGTCACGGACAGCGAAGGATTGCCCTCGACTTGGCCGGTTGAAGCGCTTCGGAGGCCATCGTTGTCAGAGTATGTCAAGGCATGATTCAAGCGCTCACCTGCGGGATCATCGATGATTAGCGCCACCAACCTCTCGCCGGATCGACCGGTTACGGATAACGTTGTCTCCCGACCTGTCCGCCGCTGCGACGGAGTTCCCCAAGTGACTGTGCAGATCACCCGCGTCTCCTCCCCCGAGCTGTTCGTGGGCAGCGACGACGACCCGCGCCAGCTGGTGCGGGTCGAGCTCGACCGCTCGGTCGGGGACGGCGTTCTGGCGGTCCACGTCGGCGGCGAAGGCCTCACCGGTACTGCGGAACTGCCCGCCGGCGACGGCCCGGCTCTCGTGGAGGTGCCGCTGGACGTGTCGCCCGCGCTGCGAGCGCAGTACGGGCTGGCCGTGGATGCGACGGTCCAGGTGCTGTCCGGGAATCAGCCGGGCGTCACCAGCGAGAGCGGGACGGTGGTGATCGCCGAGCCGGGCTGGACGATGGTCATGGTGTCCCACTTCCACTACGACCCGGTCTGGTGGAACACGCAGGCGGCGTACACGACCAGCTGGGACCTGCAGGGCCCGGACGGGACGACTCGGCCGGTCTACACGCACAACGCCTTCAGCCTGGTCGACGCGCACCTGAAGCTCGCGCTGCGCGACCCGGTGTACTGCTTCGTGCTGGCCGAGCTGGACTACCTCAAGCCGTACTTCGACACCTTCCCCGAGAACAGGGCGGTACTGCGCCGCCTGATCGCGGAGGGCCGGGTGGAGATCATCGGCGGCACCTACAACGAGCCGAACACCAACCTGACCGGCGCCGAGACGACCATCCGCAACATCGTGTACGGCGTGGGCTACCAGCGCGACATCCTCGGTGGCGACCCGCAGAACGCCTGGCAGCTGGACGTGTTCGGCCACGACCCCCAGTTCCCGGGGTACCTGGCCAAGGCCGGGCTGACCGGGTCCGCCTGGGCGCGCGGGCCGTTCCACCAGTGGGGGCCGCTGCGGGGCGCGTGGAGTGAGCCCAGGGTCGGTACTGCCGCTGTGATGCAGTTCCACAGCGAGTTCGAGTGGATCAGCCCGAGTGGCGACGGCGTACTGACGCACTACATGCCTGACCACTACGGGTCGGGCTGGGAGCTGGAGAACGCACCGAGCGTCGAGGCGGCAGGCGAGGAGGCGTACCAGCTCTTCGCGCGGCTCAAGACGGTGGCGGCGACCAAGAACACGCTGCTGCCGGTGGGTGACGACTACACCCCGCCGAACAGCTGGATCACCGCCCTGCATCACGACTGGGCAGAGCGGTACGCGTGGCCGAAGTTCGTCTGCGGGACGACTCAGCACTTCATGGATCGCGTCCGGGCCGAGCTGGCCGCCGAGGGGCGGAAGGCGTCGCCGCAGTCGCGCGACATGAACCCGATCTACACCGGCAAGGACGTCTCGTACATCGACACCAAGCAGGCGCAGCGCGCTGCCGAGGTGGCGGCCGTCGACGCGGAGAAGCTGGGGACGTACGCCGAACTGCTCGGGCTCGGGCGGTTCGCTGAAGCCTCGCTGGACAAGGTCTGGCGGCAGCTGGCCTACGGAGCCCACCACGACGCCATCACCGGGTCGGAGTCGGATCAGGTCTACATCGACCTCGTCACCGGCTGGCGCGAGGCGCACGATCTGTCGGACGATGCCCGGAAGGCTTCACTGGAGGCCTTCGCGGCGCGGATCGACACGAGCACCTTCGGGTCGTCCGCCGTGGTCGTCACGAACACACTGTCCTTCACCCGGACAGATCTGGTGACCGTCGAGCTGTCCGACGGTTTGACGGTGTCTGTTGTCGATGACAACGGTATCGCTGTGGCTTCAGTTGTTGAGGGCAACAAGTTGACCTTCCTTGCTGAGGCCGTGCCGTCGCTGGGCTGGCGGACCTACGGACTGGTTTCCGGTACTTCGGCCGGCTGGGGGCCTGCTGATTCCGTCGACTCCGTGGAGAACGAGTTCTTCCACGTCACGGTCGACGACACCCGTGGTGGCGCGGTCAGCTCGATCGTCGACAAGCGGACCGGGCGCCAGCTGCTGAAGGGACTCGGCAACGAGCTGCGGGTCTACGAGGAGTACCCGGACCACCCGCGCTTCGGCGAAGGTCCTTGGCACCTGACGCCGTCGGGGCCGGTGGTCGGTTCGTCCGAGGCGCCCGCGAAGGTGTTCACGCAGGCCGGCCCGCTCGGCAGTCGCGTGGTCAGCCATGGTGAGGTCGACGGGATCGCCTACGAGTCGGTGGTCAGCGTCTACACCGGCTTGGACCGGATCGAGTTCACCACCCGGATCCTCGACCACGCCCAGTCGGATCGCCTGGTCCGGGTGAAGTTCCCCGCGGACATCCCCGGCGCCCTGCCGTTGAGCGAGGTCGCCGGTGCCGTCGTCGGCCGCGGCTTCGGCCTGATCGACGTCGACACCGAGCAGGCCCCCTGGACGTTGGACAATCCAGCCAACACCTGGTTCGGCCTCGGCACCACCGCCCGCATCAAGCTCACCGATGCCAACGGCAACCACCTCGGCACTCGCCCGCTCGCGGTCGCCGAGATCGTCGTACCGGACAGCACCGAGCCCTCCTCGGTCCGAGACCTGGTCGTCGCGCTGGCCCGGGTCGGCGTCACAGCCACCACGTCATTGGCCAGCGGCACGCGATACGGCTGGCTGAAGGTCGACTCCAACCTCCCCGACCTCAGAATCCTGATCGGCGCCGCCGCTTCCCTGCTCGACCTCGCTGACGAACCTGCTGGGACTTACTTCGTTCCTGCGCTGACCGCGTTGGCTGAGGTTTGGCAGCCCAATGCTGATGTGCGCGACGTGCGCGCGATTTCCGCCTTGGTACTGCCGACCGATGAGAGCGTGGCGGCGGCTGTTGCCGAGCTTGGCGAGGCCCGCATCACCGCGACTGTTCATGGGGACGGGGTGATTGAGGAGTATCGGGACGAGACAGTCGCATTGCTGACGTACGGGCTTCCTGGGTTTGCGGTGGATGCGACCGGCGCTCTGCACGCCTCGTTGTTGCGGTCCTGCAGCGGGTGGCCGGCGGGGATCTGGATCGATCCGCCGCGGCGCGCCACCCCCGACGGGTCGTCGTTCCAGTTGCAGCACTGGACGCATGAGTTCCGGTACGCACTGGCCGCCGGTGAAGGCGACTGGCGAGCCTTGCAGCTGCCTTCGCGCGGCCAGGAGTTCTCGTCACCGTTGCTCGCGGCAACCACCACCGCGCACGACGGCACTCTCCCGGCAACGCACTCGCTGCTCCAGGTATCGCCGGAGCGCGACGTTCTCGTCTCCACCCTCAAGCCGGCCGGCAATCCGATCGCGCACGGATCGGGGACCGCATCCGACTCCCGCGACGGCGTCTCCCTGCGGTTGATCGAGGCAACGGGTCTCGGCGCGACCGCGACGGTCACCTCCGCCGTCCCGATCATCGCCGCCTGCCACGCCGACCTGCTGGAGAAGCGTGGCGCACCGATCGAGGTTGCCGAGGGCAAGCTGACCATCGAGCTCGACGGCTCCGCGGTCGACACGTTCGTCCTCGACGTCGAGACCACGGCTGCTGCCTCAGCGGAGGTGCTCGGTCAACCGGGCGAGCTCGCGCAACCGTCGTACTCGCGCTACTGGCTCCACAACCGCGGACCCGCGCAGATGGGCTTCCTCCCGATCAGCCTGTCCGTCTCCCCCACCGTCGCGCGCACGGGCAGCCAGCCGTTCGAGCTCGCGACGGTGATCGCCAACCAGTACACCGACGCCGCGGCCGAGATGGTACTGACCCTTGACCTACCAGAGGGTTGGACGGCCGACCACGGCGATTTCCGGCTGACGCTCGAGCCCGGCGGCTATGCGCGTCACAACCTCAAGGTGACGCCGGCCGAGAACTGCGAGCCCGGCCAGTACTTCGTCGCCGCCCGCGTCCTCACCCAGACCGATGAGCTGGCCGGCGGGGCCGGCGTACAGGCGGTCGAGGACGTGGTGACCGTCTTCGTCGGTGAGAGCCCCGAGCTGGCCGCGACCCTCGGCTTCGGTCTTGGTCCGAGCGACCCGGTCCGCCACGAGTCGGGGACAGCCGAAGGCGAAGCAGGACGGCCTACCGGCCTGACCGTGACGCCCTCGACCCAGGACCTGCGGCTGACGCCGGGCTCGCAGGCGACTCTGGAACTGACCTTCGCCAACGACACCCACTCGGAGATCCGTGCCGAGCTGCAGCTCGCCTCGCCGTACGGGACCTGGTCCTGGCTGCCTGAGCCGGTGCGAGCAGTTGTAGTACCAGCCAAGTCGTCGGTGGTGGTGCCGGTGCCGGTGCTCGCCCCCGCCGATGCGACTCCGGCCCATGCCTGGGTGCTACCCAAGGTGATGTGGTTCGGCCGCGCGCAGTACGCCCCTACTGTCCGCCTGGAGATCCAGTGAGAGCAGCAACGCCAGATACCCACGGAGCCAGTCACGGCCACGGCCATGGGCACGGTGATGCCCGGCCCGGCGCACCAGAGGCGCCCGCTGAGGTGTTGGCCTACCTCGACGGGCAGCCGGTACCGCGGCGGCTTCTGGACGAGCGCCTGGCCGCGTTCCGCGCCCGCGACGCCGCCTGCGTACTACCGAAGCCCGCCACCCGCGAGGCCCGCCAGTTCGCCCGCTGGGTCACCCAGGTAATCCTCACCGAACAACTCTGCCTGGCCGAACTGACCCGCCAAGGTGAGCTGACCATGCCCGAGCCTGTGGTCGAGGGCGGAGCGTCGCCCCTGCAGGCGATGCAGCCCGCGGCGGTAGCCGGCGCGCGGCCGTTGGATGTGTCGGCGGCGATCGCGGTTGGTTCGATCACTGCGGCTGCGCTCGGTGGCTCCGAGGCCGTACGCCGGGTTGCTGAGCTGGTGACCAGCGAGGTGGCGATCACGGCCGAGCAGTTGGCGTATGCGGCCGACGTGCTCGGCAAGGAGGCGCCGCGCGACCCCGCAGTACCGGTCGAGCGGTGGCATGCGGAGCTGCTGGACAGCGCGCGGCTCGAGGCGTTCACGCGCTGGCTGAACGCTGCCCGGCACGAGCGGGTCCAACTGGTCCACGGGCTCGAGCATCCGGGTGACAGCAACCAACCTGACAATCTGCACCGGCACTGAGCGGGGGGACCATGAGCTATCAGGCAGCGACGGTGCTCGGCATCGACATCGGCGGCACGAAGATGGCCGCCGCCCTCGTGTCGGCCGACGGCGAGATCGTCACCAAGGACCGGATCCCGACGCCGCCCGGCGACGCGGACCAGGTGTTCGCCGCGCTCGGCGAGCTGATCGGCCGGGTGATCGGTGACGCCGAACCGGTCGCGGTCGGGATCGGTTCGGCCGGGCCGCTGGACCAGCAGCACGGTCTGGTCTCGCCGGTGAACATCGTCGGCTGGCGGAACTTCCCGCTCGTCGACCGGGTCCGCGCGCTCGTCGGCGACGTACCGGTCACGCTGGGGGTCGACGGGCACTGTTTCGCGCTCGGCGAGTTCTGGACCGGCGCGGGGCGCAATGTCAGCAGTCTGCTCGGCATCGTCGTGTCCACCGGGGTCGGCGCGGGGATCGTGCTGGACGGCAAGCCGCTGCTCGGCCAGTCCGGTAACGCGGCCCATCTCGGGCACGTCGTGGTCGACCTCGATGGCGAGCCGTGCGCGTGCGGCTCGTATGGTTGCGTCGAGACGTATGCGAGCGGGCCGCGGATGGTTGCCCGGGCCAAGCGTCGCGGCTGGCGCAGTACCGAGGACGTCGACGCGGCGGTACTGTCCGCGGACGCCGCCGCCGGGGACGAGATCGCCCTCGCGGTGTTCGACGACGGCGCGCAGGCGCTCGCGGCGGGCATCGTTGCCACCGCTGTGACCGTTGACCTCACGACCGTCGTGATCGGCGGCGGCGTGGCCAAGGCGGGACCGGTGTTGTTCGACCCGGTCCAGCGCTGGGTGAAGCGGCTGGCACAGTTGCCCTTCGTCACCGACCTGACCGTCGGACCGGCCCAGCTCGACAACGCCGGCCTGATCGGCGCCGCCCGGCTCGGCTGGGATCTGTTGCCCGCGGCCACTCGCCCGGAGTCCGCGCTGAGGTAGTACATATCGGGCAATTGGCGCCAATGTAACCGTCTCATGACGGTCTGCGACCCCTCACACACAAATGTGGCGTGCGGAAAGGGGTCTCCCGAGCAAATTTGCGCATTTTTTACGCAATTGCCCAGATCCTTGTAACGGCGACCCCTGCTCTCGCGATGCAACGGATGGACGGGGTGGGGGCACGCCGTCCGAGGGCAATCAGGGGGGACCTGCATGCCGGGGATTGACCGCTTGCGTAGGCGGCGAGGAGGAGACTCCTCGCCGCTCTCGCGGGCAAACCGAACTACCGATGTACGCACGTCCACCAGCGTTGTCCGGGGCAACGCTCGACCGTAGGGATCAGGTCCTGATGGACGCCGCCGTTCTCATCGTCTTCGCGCTCTTCTTCACCGCACTCGTGGTCGCCACGACGTCCGGCACCAGCCTGCTGCGTACTTCGGTACGCCGGCCGCGGCTGTTCCAGACTCTCGTCGTCCTCGCCGCCGCGGCCACCGTCCCGGTCGACCTGTACGCCGTCGTGTACGGCACGGTCGGCCCCGGTGGCGCCGCGATCGGCGAGGTGGCGGGCCGCTTGCTGCTCCTGAACGTCGCCGCCGCGTGCGGCGTCGCGGCTCTGCACGAGTCCCTCCGGGGACGCGCCATCTCCGCCGCCTCGGCCCTGGACGAACCGTCCGGGTCCGAGCAGCCGGTGCGGATGGGTGTGCTGGGCTGGACCGGCCCGTTGATCGCGCTCGTCGCGGTCACCGCCGTCGTCGTACTCGGCTCCCGGGGGAACGGACCCGAGCTCGGCAACGTCGGACCCGTCTGGGCCGTATATTCCCTGCTCATCTGCGTGATCAGCGCCTACGCGCTGCTTCGCCGGCGAGCGGTCGAGGTAGGTGCGGTCGATCCTCAGGAGGGATGAGGATCGAGCGCGGGTTCTGCACCGCGGACGGTAGGCCGGAGGTTGCGGGAGGGTAGCCGCCGGGCACACAACCCCCGTACACGGTGCAGAACCGACTTCCCCGGATCGCCACCACACATCAACCTGCGGTGGCGGTCCGCAGTTGCGCTGTCCTGGGCGCGAGGCTCAGGACGGTCGGGAGCTTGGTGTGTGGCTGAGCCCCGGGCTCAGCTGAGCCACTCCGGCGCGGGGAGCCGGGAGCGATCCAGCTTGCCGCTGGCGTCCAGCGGGAGGTCCTCGACCGGGATCAGGTCGGCCGGGACCAGGTAGATCGGCAGCTCCTTGGTGAGCTCCAGCAGGAGGTTCGCGAGTACTGCGGGCTCGCTGTCCTCCAGCACGACGTATCCGATCAAGCAGGTGTCGCCGGCCGGGTCGGCGCAGGCGACCACGACGGCGTCGATCACGCCAGGCAGGTCGGCTAGGACGTGCTCGGTCTCCCCCGGCTCGACGCGATGCCCGCGGATCTTGACCTGATCATCGGCGCGACCGAGGTAGTCCAGCGACCCGTCGGCACGCCAGCGGCCGAGGTCGCGGCTGCGGTACAGCCGGCCCCCCGGATGCGCCGGGTCGCTCACGAAGGCCCTCTCGGTCTCGTCGGGACGGCCGAGGTAGCCCTGGGCAACGGCCACGCCACCGAGGTGGATCTCACCGATCGCGCCCACCGGTACCGGCCGCAGCGCCTCGTCGAGCAGGCGCACGACCACCCCGTCGATCGGGCGCCCGATGGACGGCCGGTCCTCGTCCGGGTCGACCTGGTGGATCGTGGTCACCACGGACGCCTCGGTCGGGCCGTACTCGTTGTAGAGCGTGCAGTCCGGATGCACTTCGAGGAAGTCGCGGATCTTGTGCGTCACGACCATCGCCTCGCTCCCGGCGACGATCTCCTGCAGCGCCGGCAGCTCGGGCACCTTGCGCATCGTGGCGAGCAGCGCGGTCAGCGGCGTGAACGCCATGAACAGCCGCTCCACGCCATGATCCTTCAGCGCCGCGACGACCGCATCCGGGTCGTACCGGTCGTCCTCGCCGATCAGCACCAGCGCGGCGCCCGAGGCCAGCGCGGTGAACATCTCCTGCACGTGGACGTCGAAGCCGAACGAGGTCCACTGCAGCGTGCGCATCGACCGCCTGGTCCGCAGGTAGTGCCGGATCAGGTTGACCGGGCCGCGATGCGGTACGGCGACGCCCTTCGGGTTTCCGGTCGAGCCCGAGGTGTAGATGCAGTAGGCGATGTCGTCGGCCGCAGCTCGTACGGGCGGAGCCTGCTTCGCCCGCAGGTCGCCATCGGCCGCAGCCACCGGAACCAGCCGCAGCCCGAGCCGGTCGGCCAGCGCCGCGTCGTCGCCGACCAGCGCGACAGCACCCGCATCGGCCGTCATGAATGCCCAGCGTGACTCCGGTACGCCGGGGTCCAGCGGCAGGTAGGCAGCACCTGACTTCAGCACGGCCAGTACTGCGACCACGAGCTCCGCGCCACGGGCGACCCGTACGGCGACCAACTGGCCGGGCCTCACGCCGAGGTCGACGAGTTGCCAGGCGACTGCGTTCGAGCGGCGATCGAGCTCGCCGTACGAGATCTCGCGGTCGCCGTGGATCAAGGCGAGCGCGTCGGGCGTCCTGGCCACCTGCTGCTCGAAGAGGGTGTGGAGTCCGCTGAGCTCACCCGCGACGACGGCGTCCCGGCGGACCCGGCCGACCGGTCCGGTCTGAGCTGCCTCGCCCTCGAACTCGCTGAGGATCTTCAGGTCTGCCTCGATCGGGAGCATCAACTCGGGCAGCGGGAGCCTCGGGTCCTCGATGGCCCGGCGCAGGACAGCCTCGAGGTACGCGAGCAGGCGCTTGACGGTCAGCTCGTCGAACAGGCCGGCGCGATAGTCCGCAGTACAGGTGATGCCGCCGCCGTGGTACGCGAGGCGGAAGCGGACGTCGAGGCCCGGGGCGAGGTCTTCGTCGCCGTCCTCGAACTCGACCAGCACCTGGAAGAGTGGGTCCTGCTCGAGGGTCGCGAGGTCGGCGATCGAATGGTCGACCGCGGTCGTGGTGATCTCGCGGATGCGCTGGGCGAGGTCGCCGAGGTCGGGCTCGCCGGACAGGTCGAGGCGGAGCGGGAGGGCCGGCTGCGGTGCCGTCTCGCCGGGGCGGCGGAGGGCCGCGGTGCCGATCGTGATGTCGTCCTGGGCGGCGAAGCGGCCGAGCACGGTGCCGACACCGGCGAGCATCGTCATCAGCGGGCTGACGCGGCGGTCGCGACTGAACGCGAAGACGGCGTCGCCGACGTCCGCGTTGAGCTCGTGGACGACCGTGGCGATCACGTCGTCACCTGCTGGGCGCGGACGGTCGGTCGGGAGGACCAGCGGCTGGGCGCCGTCGAGGGCTGTCTGCCAGTACGCCAGATCCCTTGCCCGCTTGGATTTCTCGGCCTCGGCCTTGTCTGCCTGCTTGGCTTTGTCTGCCTGCTTGGCTTTGTCGCTCTTGGCCTGATCCTTGCCGGCCTGTACTGCGGCCTGGGTTGCTTCGAGTTTTTGCGCTGTCTCGTTGAGGAGTGCGAGCTGCTCGTGCATCAGCTTGGTGACGCCGTCGACCAGCTGGCCGGCGACGCGGAGCTGTTGCGACATGAGCGCGGCCATCCCTGAACCAGGTAGCTCGGCCTCGCTTGTCGCGGCGGCGGCTGCGTCCACCTTCGCCGCCAGGTCGGCCAGGCCGGAGCCGAGCACGGCCAACGCCGTCCGGGGGTCTTGTTCTGCGGCCTCTGTGCTCTTTGAGGCCTCTACGCTTTCGGGGCCTTCGGCTTCGGCTTCGGCTTTGGTGGCTTCTGGTGTGGCCGGGCGGAGTAGGTCGAGGGGGTCGACCTCGTCACCGTCGGGTTGGTTGCGGTAGGCAATCGCCGAGGCGAGTTTGTGCGGCGTGTTCAGCTCGTCGAAGAGTTCGCTGACCGCGATCTCGGTATCGAAGCGCTGACCGATCTCCTCGACGACCCGCAGCATCGAAAGCGAGTCCGCGCCCAGCTCGGCGAACGTGTGATCGACGGTCAAGTCGTACGGATCCAGCCCGAGTTGCTCGCCGGTCAGGTCTAGGACGACCTCCAGCGACACCCGATACAACTCGGCCGCCGGCACGACCTCCCGAGCAGGCTCCGCAACCGCTGCGTCACCGGCTGGCCCCTCGCTCCCGGCCGCCGCGGAAGACTCGCTCCCGGCGGACGTCTCGCTTCCGGCTGCTGCGGAGGTCTCGCTTCCGGTCTCGGTCACCGCGATCGGCTCGAAGTCGGTCGCCTTCGCTGCGGGAGGGAGCATCTGCACGTACGCGGACTTGACGAGCTCAGCGCCGTCCGTCTCGACGCTCGGCTCCGGTTGTACCAGCTCGACCACCACTGCACGGCGGTCGTGGTCGTCGGCCGGGATCGCGAACGGGGACAGGTCGTGCGTCTCGATCTCCTCGATCACAGGCGCCACGACGCCGTCCGACGCCGGCGGGTCGAGTGGGATGCGCTTCAGCGCCGCCCCGCTGCGCTCGATCGAACGCTCGTCCTCCACCACGGGCGCCTGCGCGAGCGCGACCGGCCGCGCCGAGGCGTCGACGGGATGGTGCACGCGACGGAACGGGTACGTCGGGAGGGGCACTCGGCCGCTCTCCGGGTACACCTTCGCCCACACGATCTCGGTGCCCTGCTCGTACAGCTCGGCCAGCCCGTTCATCGTGGCCAGCACCGGATCCTGACCGAGCCGCTGGGTCGGGATCCAGGTGCTGTTCGGAGCGATCCGCCGCCCGGCCGGGCTCAGTACGGCATCCGGGCCCAGCTCGAGGAACCGGCGGCATCCTGCTGCGGTCAACGCCTCGACTGCGTCACCGAACAGCACGGGTTGGCGGAGTTGTCCGACCAGGTAGTCGCCGTCGAGCGCAGTACCGCTCTCGAGCAACTCCCCCGACCAGCTGGACACCATCGGCATCCGCAGCGGCTTGAGCTTGATCTGGGCAACGACTTTGGCGAAGTCGGCGAGGATCGGATCGACCAGCGAGCTGTGGAACGCCCGGTCGACCTCCAGCCGCTGCCACTTGAGCTCCAGCCGGTCGAGCTGCTCGGCCAGCTGCCCGACGATCACCTCGGACCCGGTCAGCACGAACGACTGCGGACCGTTGCCCGCGGCAATCTCCACGCCCGGCGTCTGCGCCAGCTCCCGAACGCGATCAGCATCCGCTCGTACGGCGACCATCGCGCCTGGCACGGTCCCGCGCTGCATCAGTACTCCGCGCTGCGCGGTCAGCTTCACGCCGTCGGCCAACGACAGCGCACCTGCGACGCACAGCGCGGCGTACTCGCCGACGCTGTGCCCGACCACGAGCGCCGGTTGTACGCCGAACGACTGCCACAGCCGGGCCAGCGCCAACTCGAAGGCGAACAGCGCAGGCTGCGCGGTCTCGGTCGGCCAGACGCCATCGGAGCCGGCGGGCGTCAGCAGCAGCTCTAGCAGGCTGCCGCCGAACTCCTCTTCGTAGACCTTGTCGCACTCATCGAGCACCGCCCGGAAGACGGGGAACCGCACGGCAAGGCCGGCAGCCATCCCTCGCCTGGCCGCGCCCTGGCCGGTGAACGCGAACCCGAGCGGGCCGGGTCCGCCGCGCGGTACTTCGGCGGTGACGGCAGCCGCGAACGCTTCGGCCAGCTCGGATTCGGAGGAACCCGCGACGGCGATGCGGTGGCGATGTGCCGGGCGGCCGATCGCCGCAGTACCGGCGAGGTCGATGAGTCGTTGCCCTGTGCCCTCTTCGAGCTCCGCCTGGAACAGTGCGGCCAGGTCGGCAAGCGCGGCCGGGTCGGGCGCCGAGATCGGCAGCACGACGGGGCCGTCCTCACCGCGACGGATCTGGCGCGGCGCCTCTTCGAGGATCACGTGCGCACTGGTGCCCTTGGCATCGAGTGCGCTGACGCCGGCGCGCAACGGCGTACCGGCTTCCCAGTCGCGGACCTCGGTACCGATCACAAAGGGGCTGCCGGCAACAGACAGGTCCGGGTTGGGCTTGGTGTAGTTGATCGTCGGGACGAGTGTGCGGTGCTGCAGCATCAGCACGGTCTTGATCAGCCCGGCCATGCCCGCGGCGCTGTCGAGGTGGCCGATGTTGGGCTTCACCGAACCGATCGTGCAGAAGCCGACCTGATCGGTGTGCTTGCGCAGCGCAGCGGTGAGAGCGCGGAACTCGACCGTGTCCTCGGCCGCGGTACCGGTCGCGTTGGCCTCGACGTAGCTGAGCGAGCCGGCCGGTACACCGGACTTCTCCAGCGCGCGCTCGACCAGCTCGACCTGACCGGCAGCGCCGCCGTCGTTGGTGACCGCGGAGCCCTTGATCACGGCGTACACGGTGTCGCCGTCGGCGATCGCCTGGTCGAGCCGCTTGAGCAACACCGCGGCAACACCGTTGCCACCGACGGTGCCGTCGGCATCGGCGTCGAACGCACGGACGTGGCCGGTCGGCGACAGGATCGAGCGAGCGCTCGCGTGGTAACCCGTTGCCTGCGGCACGTGTACCGCGGCGGCGCCGGCGAGCGCGAGATCCGCATCGCCGCTGCGCAACGCCTGGCAAGCAAGATGAACCGCCACGAGCGAAGAAGACCAGGCGGCCTGTACACCGATCGCCGGGCCGGTCAGCCCGAGCCGGTACGCGACGCGGGTCGCGAGGTAGTCGGACGGCTGGTTCTGCTGGGTGTAAAGGTTCATACCGGAGCCGGCGAAGATGCCGATCCGGCCGGACGCACCGGCGTACCCACCGTGCTCCAACGCCTGCTGGCAAACCTCGAGGAAGATGCGCTGCGCTGGGTCTGTCAGCTCCGCTTCCCGGTCACTGAGTCCGAAGAACGCGGCATCGAACAACTCCACGTCATCCAGCGCCCCACTGACCGCGACGAGCTCCTCGTCCCCGAACGCGTCACTCCCGCCGGCCTCCCGCAACTCCTCCTCTGAGAACCGCCGGACACTCTCGACCCCACCGAGCAGGTTCTCCCAGAACTCCTCAACCGACCCAGCCCCCGGGAACCGCCCAGCCAACCCCACCACAGCCACCGGCTCCACCACACCGGCCTTGGCAACCTTCTGCTTCTTCCGCTCCTCAACCCCAGCGGCCCGCGCCCCAGCACCGTGCCCCGCAACCCCCGGCACCTCAGCCCGAGCCGACCTAACCCCAACCGAAGGCTCGGGCGATCGGGGAGCCAACTTCATGTCAGCGGCAGACTCCTCCTCGGAGTCGACAGCAGATCCCTGCTCGGAATCGGCAGCAGATTCCTGCTCAGAGTCAGCGGCGACTGCAGCTTGCTCGGCCTCGACCCCAACCGCCTGCTCGTCCGCCTCACCGCCAGTCGCCCCCGCTCCAACGACCTGCTCCAGCTCAGTATCGGCAGCCGCCTCCGACTCACTGTCAGGCTTCGACTCAGCGTCTGACTTCGACTCGCTGTCTGACTTCGACTCGCTGTCCAGCTCCGAGTCGAGGTCCGGTGCCGACTCGACCTCGGTCTGCTCCGGCTCCGCGACGACCTGCTCGGACTCCGCACGGCCGTCCTGCCCAAGCTCAGCGGCGGCCTCGGCGGGCATCTCGCCCTCAACAGATTCCCGCAGCTCCTCGGATCCCGACTCCGGCGCGGCATCCGCCTCATCAGCCCGTACGTCGGCGGACCCCGCCGCCAATCCCTCATCCCCAGCCGACTGCCCAAGCGCAGCCTCTGCCTCCACAGGCTCGACAGACGCAGACCCAGCCGACTCCGCAGACGCGGCCTCAGCCTCACCGGACTCCGCAAGCCCGGTCTCAGCCTCGCTGGACTCCGCAAGCGGGATCTCAGCCTTGGAGGGTTCACCAAGCGCGGTGGCTGACTCGGCAGCCGGCACATCGGCGGACTCGGTGTCAGAGCCAGAAATTTCCGCGTCCGACACCCCAGCAGGAGCGTCGGCGTCGACCCGGATTGCTGTCAGCTGAGTGGTTTCCTGGTCGAGCTCAACCGTGTCCTGCTCGACGCCCGCGGGAGCAGACGCAGGTACCTCGTACTCACGAGCCGCAGCGCCCTCGTCCTCGTCGCCTGACAGCTCGGCGACTACAGACTCGGCTCCCGGCCCCGTCTGCCCGGCAACAGCAGGCTCGGCGTCAGGCGCTGTCCGCTCGGCAACAGGAGGCTCGGCGTCAGGCACTGCCGGCTCGACGGACTCCGGCCTCGGCGTAGACAGCTTAGCCCTAGCAACGGGCGCCGATTCCTCGGCCGCATCCGGCACAAGTGTGGAGTGTGTGACGACTTCGGAGCCTCGCGCGGATTGCCCGGCAACCTCGCCATCGTCCGAGGTAGTACCAACCAGCTCGGCAGGTGCCCCGTCAGCAGCTCCCACGACAGACCCGCCGCCAACCGGCTCCTCGCCGCCCGCCTCGTCGGCCACCGGCTTCTTGTCAACCGTCTGGTCGGCGCTCAACTCGTCAGCGTCCGGCACCGGGGTGACCGGCCCATCAGCAGGCGCGCCTTCGGCGGACAGCTCTTCAGCGGACGGGGATGCGTCGGCCCCGGTTTGGATGTCGCCGTCGGCCAGGTCTGCGCGCAGGCTGCCGTCCGACGCCTCAGCTATCAAGTCGGCCTCGCGAACATCCACAAGCGAGCCAGGCTCGACCCCGGCAGCATCGATTGGCCGGTCACCGTCCAGCGCGAGGGCCTCGGCGGAGTCGGATGCCCCGACCTCGCTGCGCAGCTCGCCGTCACTCGCGCCCGCGTCGGCGTCGGCGTCGGCGTGCAGGTCTGTCTTGGCGGCGGGTGGGTCGGCCTCAGCGGTGTCTGCGAGCGAGCCGGCCTCAGTCACGGAGGCTGCTGCGGGCCGGTCGGCTTCCAGCGCGGAGTCGTCGAGGAGCGCAGCCGGCTCCGCCTCAGTGCGTGAGCCGTCGTCGGCCGGATCGGCACGCAGGTCTGTCTTGGCAGCATCCGCAAGCGGACGAGACTCCTCCGCGACGGCCACCCCGAGCACCTCAGCCTTAGCAGCGTCGGCAGGCGGGCCGACCTTAGCCCCGAGAGCGTCGACTAGCCGGTCGCCATCCAGCGCGGGAGCCTCGGCGGACTCGGACCCCGACGCGGATGCGGACTCGGACCCCGACTCTGACGCGGACTCGGACCCCGACTCTGACGCGGACTCCAACGCGGATGCGGACTCGGATGCCTCGGCCTCGGCGCGCGAGTTGCCGTTGGGCTCGCCGCGCAGGTCTGTCTCGGGAGCGTCCGCGAGCGGATGGCGCTTCTGGCCGGCGGCGTCCACGGGCGAGCCGGGCTCGGCGTCAGCGGCATCGGCGGCATCGGCGGCATCGGCGGCATCGGCGGGACGGTCGTCGTCCAGCGCGGGAGCCTCGGCGGATGCGGATGCGGATGCGGATGCCTCGACCTCGCCGCGCTGGTTCTCGTTGGAGTCGCCGTGTGGGTCTGTCTCGGGGGCATCTGCGAGGGGGTCGGGAGTGGGGAGGCGGTTGGCGCCGAGGGTGGGGCGTTGGGGTGGGTGGGGGATGGAGTCTTGGAGGTTTCGGCGCCAGGCCAGGCGGACGATGGGGAGTTCGGTGGTTTGCTCGCTGGTGTCTTCTTCGAAGTCTGAGGAGCGGGCGGTGATCGAGCCGGGGCGGACTGGGTCGCCGTACGGGGAAGACGTTGGGGCTGTCGCGAAAGGGGCGGGGGCCGCGTGGGGGCCGGGGGTGGTTGCGTAGGGGCCTGGGGCTGTTTCCAGGGTGTTGTCTAGCCAGCGTTGCTTGAGGAGGGGACGGAGGATTTTGCCGCCGGGGGTGGTCGGGAAGTGTCGGCGCGGTACTCCGACTACCCGCGCGTCAAGGCCGAGTCGCCCGCGCACTACCGACCGGATCGCCTCGTCCACGCCCTCGGCGGCGTCCGAGGTCAGCGCATAGAAGATCAGCAACCGCTCAGTCCCCAGCCCGGCGTCGGCAACCCCACACGCCGCCACCAGTCCGGCCTCAGCGCCAGGAGCGGCAGCCGCGACGGCTTCGAGCTCGTGTGCGTAGTACGTCTGGCCGTTGAGGATGATCCGCTCGCTGTCGCGCCCGGTGATCACCACCTGCCCGCCGGAGATGAACCCCTGATCCCCCGTCGCCAGCCACTTCCGCGCCGGCCAGTTCCCGGCAGGGAACGCCGCCCGGTCCGCGTCCGGATTCCCCAGATACCCCGGCGTCACCCGCGCGGACGCGATCTGCAGCTGCCCGATCCGTCCCTCCGGCAGTACTGCGCCGTTGGCTCCCACGATCCGCACAGTCGCCCCAGGAGCGGGCGCGCCGACCGATACGAGACTCAGTACGCCGGGAGCGTCCACGCGCCCCTTGCCGGGCCGGGCGACCGCGACCTTGCCGGCGTTGGTGCGCTGGTCGACCCACTCGACGACGCCGTTCTGCGAGATCCGTACGCGATGCACGTTCGGCGTGAGGCCCGGCCGCCCGAAGGTGATGCCGGTGACCGTCTCGGTCATCCCCCACGCTGCGACGAAGGTCTCCGGTACGACGCCGAAGCGGTTCGTCAGCCGCAGGAACTCGCTCACCACCGGCACGGTGATCTGCTCGCCACCGCTGACCAGGCTGCGCAACGCCGACAGGTCCCAGTGCCGATCGGGCTCGCCGGCGATCGCCGCGGCGGCCAGCCGGTACCCGAAGTTCGGCGACCAGGAGTGGTTCACCCGGTGCTGGTCCATCAGGTCGAGCCAGCGCAGCGGGTCCGCGAGCACCCAGTTGGTGGCGACGTGGATGTTGGTGCACCCCGTGAACACGGGCAGCAGGTGGTACAGGAGGAAGGCGCCGCTGTGGTCGAGCGGCAACCAGTTGAGTGTCGTCTGCCCGGGTCGCACCGGCAGCATGGCCGGCGTACCGGCCGCGAACTCGACCAGGCCGCGATGCGTGAGCTGGATGATCTTCGGCGTACCGGTGCTGCTGCCCGACGTCATCATCAGTACTGCGACGTCGTCGGCGGCGGGCCGATGGAACTCGGTGGTCGGCTCGTGCCCGGCGAGTGCGTCGGGGTCGAGCACCGGCAGGCCAAGGTCGTTCGGCAGGTCCGACGGGCGGCCGATCAGGACGGTCCAGCCGAGCAGGTCGGTGACCTTGCGGAGCCGCTCGCGGCCCTCCTCGGTGGTGTCGCCCTCGGGCGACGGCGACATCAGCAGCGGCCGGATGCCGCCCAGCGTGCATGCCCAGAACGCGGCGAAGAAGCCGACCGGCTCGGTGCAGTGGACGACAGCGGGGTCACCGGCCCGTACGCCGTTCGCGCGCAGGCCGGCCAGGATGCGCGCGGCGAGCTCGAGCAGCGTCGGGAAGTCGAGGCGGGTCTCGCGGCCGTCGGGGCCGATCTCGACGACACCCGCGGTACCGAAGTCGCGGGCGGCGCGGAGCAGAGCACTGGGCAGATCGCGCGGGTATCCCGCGGGGATCATCAGCGCCGGTCCGGTACTGATCGCCGGGCGGTCCACACCCTGCCTCATCGCACCAGCCCCGTACTACTCGGCCGGACGGCAGCGGAGGAGACGGAGGCGCTAGTGCGCCGTGTCGGCCGTTCCGTTAGCGATAGCGGTGTCGAGGTGCGTGGCTGGGCGCCGGTAGCGCAGCGGAACGGCCGACACGGCGCACTAGCCAGTCGGCGACCCACGGACACGCGCCTCCCCAACTGGACGGAGCGGGATCAGAGCACACCCGTCTCGCAGATACCGACAGAAAAGCCCCGTTGCCGACCGCACGACGACGGTGACCGAGTGGTCCCGGTGCGTCATCGACTTGCCGACGAACGGGAACCTTACCAGCCGAAATGTGACCTGGCCGAAGCAGATCCGGCAGCTGACTGTAAAGAAAGTCGGAGCCCCGGGCAGCGTGTCGCGAACCCGCTGGTGAAGAGGGCCGAACCGGCTGCCCAGGAAGGGGGAGAGGTGGGCGCTGAGGGGATCGAACCCCCGACATCTTCCTTGTAAGGGAAGCGCTCTACCGCTGAGCTAAGCGCCCTCGTTCCACCCGTGAAGGCGGAGCGCAGAGTCTATCCGAGATCGGGTCGAAGGCTTGCCAGGGCCTCCGCATACTCGTCCGGGTCCCGCGCCTCGGGGATCGTGTTGACCACCGACCAGCGCACGGTCCCGGCCTGGTCGATCACGAACGTCCCGCGCACCGCGCAGCCACGGTCGGCGTCGAACACCCCGTAAGCCGACGCGATCGCGCCGTGCGGCCAGAAGTCGCTGAGCAGCCCGAACTCCAGCCGCTCCGCCTCGGCGTACGCGCGCAGCGTGAACATGGGATCGCACGAGATCCCCACGAACTCCGCGCCGGCGAGCAGATCCGGCCGGTCGCGGAGCGCGCCGAGTTCGCTCGTGCACACCCTGCTGAAGGCATACGGGTAGAACACCAGGACCACGTCGCGCCGGCCCTGGTACTCCGAGAGCCGGAACGGTTCGCCGTGCTGGTTGCGGGCGGTGAAATCCGGTGCCTGGCTGCCGACCCTGGGGACGACTGGGCCAGTCACCGAACGATCACCGTCTGACCTTGGGTGACTTCGGCAGCACCAACTTCGTCGCCGACCAGTCGTCGGTGACGCTCAAGCTGCTCGTCGTCTGCATCCCGGCCGTCGGGGCCGCCTCGGCGACCTCTGCCGCGTCGACGTAACCTTCGCGGCCGACCTTGGGAGTCATCAGCCAGACGGCTCCGCCGGCCTTGAGGTCGGTCAGCGTCTCGAACAGGGCGTCGACCAGATCCCCGTCGTCCTCACGGAACCAGAGCAGGACGACGTCCACCGCGTCGTCCGGGTCGTCGCCGGTGAATTCCTCGCCGGTCAGTTCCTGGATGGCGTCGCGGAAGGCATCGTCACAGTCGTCGTCGTACCCGAGTTCGAGCACGACAGTGCCGCTCTCGAAACCGAGCCGGCTCGCCATGTTCGGCTCGCCGCTCTTGCCGTCCGCGTGGTCCGCGGTCGCGCTCACGTGTCCTCCTCCGTCGTCCCCGGTGTCCGGGGGTAGGCGTCAGTAGCAGTAGTCCATCGTGGCCTACCGCGTCGCGCAAGTATGCACGAGGGTTCCGTGACGTGTCCGGTATCCGCATGTCGGACACGGGGCGTGTCCGGTGGCACCCACCCTTTCAGGCGAGATCGGACGAGGTTGTGGATGCGAAGTAGAACGCATTCCGGTCAGGTGACAGGATTACGGGTGCTGCTACCGGAGCTTCCGACACGCGGCACTGGAGTACCGACTAGACAGAACGGCAGGACACCCGTGGCTTCCGGACACGAACCACCAGCCATCATCACCGAGGGGATGCCCACCCAGCTCCCCGATATCGACCCCGACGAGACCCGTGAGTGGGTCGAGTCGCTCGACGCCGTGCTGGACGAACGCGGCAAGGTGCGCGCGCGTTACCTGATGCTCAAGCTGATCGAGCGGGCCCGGGAGCGACAGGTGGGGGTGCCCGCGCTGCGGAGCACGGACTACATCAACTCGATCCCGCCCGAGCGCGAGCCGTGGTTCCCCGGTGACGAGCACATCGAGCGGCGGATCCGGGCCTTCATCCGGTGGAACGCCGCGGTGATGGTCAGCAAGGCCAACCGCAAGGGCCTGGAGGTCGGCGGCCACATCGCCACCTACCAGTCGGCGGCCAGCCTGTACGAGGTCGGCTTCAACCACTTCTTCCGGGGCAAGGACCACCCGGGCGGCGGCGACCAGATCTTCATCCAGGGCCACGCCTCCCCCGGTATGTACGCCCGCGCCTTCCTCGAGGGCCGGCTGACCACCGACCAGCTGGACGGCTTCCGCCAGGAGGTCTCCCGCGGGCCGCACCAGGGCCTGTCGTCGTACCCGCACCCGCGGTTGATGCCGGACTTCTGGGAGTACCCGACGGTCTCGATGGGGCTGGCCGCGCTGGACTCGATCTACCAGGCGCGCTTCAACCGGTACCTGCAGAACCGCGGCATCAAGGACACCAGCGACCAGCACGTCTGGACGTTCCTCGGTGACGGCGAGATGGGCGAGCCGGAGTCGCTCGGCGCGATCGGCCTGGCCGCCCGCGAGGAGCTCGACAACCTCACCTTCGTGATCAACTGCAACCTGCAGCAGCTGGACGGTCCCGTCCGCGGCAACGGCAAGGTGATCCAGGAGCTCGAGGCGTACTTCCGCGGCGCCGGCTGGAACGTCATCAAGGTGGTCTGGGGCCGCGAGTGGGACTCGCTGCTGGCCCAGGACCACGACGGCGCGCTGGTGAACAAGATGAACACCACCCCGGACGGCCAGTTCCAGACCTACGCCGTCGAGTCCGGCGAGTACATCCGGAACAACTTCTTCGGCGGCGACCAGCGGCTCCAGGCGATGGTCCGCAACCTGTCCGACGAGGACCTGCGCAAGCTGCCCCGCGGTGGGCACGACTACCGCAAGGTCTACGCGGCCTTCAAGAGCGCCAAGGAGCACGTCGGGCAGCCGACCGTCATCCTGGCCCAGACGGTCAAGGGCTGGACGATCGATTCGCTGGAAGGCCGCAACGCGACCCACCAGATGAAGAAGCTCACCTCCGACAACCTGAAGACCTTCCGCGACCGGCTCTACCTGCCGATCGAGGACAAGGACCTCGAGGACGCCTACAACCCGCCGTACTACCACCCCGGCAAGGACTCGCCGGAGTACCAGTACATGATGGAGCGCCGTTCGCAGCTCGGTGGCTTCCTGCCCGAGCGCCGGGTCCGGCCGAAGACGCTGAAGCTGCCCGGCGACGACGTCTACAAGCCACTGGCCAAGGGCAACGAGAAGACGCCGGTAGCGACCACGATGGCGCTCGTCCGGCTCTTCCGCGATCTGATGAAGGACCCGGAGATCGGGCACCGGATCGTCCCGATCGCCCCCGACGAGTACCGCACCTTCGGGATGGACTCGATGTTCCCGACGGCGAAGATCTACTCGCCGCACGGGCAGACGTACGAGGCGGTCGACCGCAACCTGCTGCTGGCCTACAAGGAGTCCGCGAAGGGCCAGCTGCTGCACGAGGGCATCAGCGAGGCCGGCGCGATGGGCTCGATGATCGCCGCGGCGACGGCGTACGCGACGCACGGCGAGCCGATGATCCCGTTCTACATCTTCTACTCGATGTTCGGGTTCCAGCGCACCGGCGACCAGCTCTGGGCGCTCGGCGACCAGCTCGGCCGTGGCTTCCTGATCGGCGCCACCGCGGGCCGTACGACGCTGACGGGTGAGGGTCTGCAGCACGCGGACGGGCACTCGCCGCTGCTGGCGTCGTCGAACCCGGCTGCCGTGCACTACGACCCCGCGTTCGCCTACGAGGTCGCGCACATCGTCAAGGACGGCCTGCGCCGGATGTACGGCTACGGGCTGGACAAGGACAAGCCGTACGGCGAGGACGTCTTCTATTACCTGACCGTCTACAACGAGCCGGTCGCGCAGCCGGCCGAGCCGGCCGACCTCGACGTCGCGGCCCTGCTCAAGGGCCTGTACCGGTTCAACGAGTACGAGACGGCCAAGGGCGACGACGTACCGCGCGTGCAACTACTCGGCTCGGGTGTCGCGCTGCCGTGGATCCGCAAGGCGCAGCAGATCCTCGCCGAGGAGTACTCCGTGGCGGCCGACATCTGGTCGGTCACGTCGTGGAACGAGCTTCGCCGTGACGCGATCGCCGCGGAGGAGCACAACCTGCTGCACCCAGACGAGGACGAGCGCGTCCCGTTCATCACCGAGCAACTGAAGGACACCAAGGGCCCGGTCGTCGCGGTCAGCGACTTCATGCGGGCGGTCCAGGACCAGATCTCCCGCTGGGTGCCGAACGACTACACGTCGCTCGGTACCGACGGCTGGGGCCTGGCCGACACCCGCGCCGCCGCCCGCCGCCACTTCCACGTCGACGCCGAATCCATCGTCGTCGCCACCCTGCAGATCCTCGCCAAGCGCGGCGAGGTCAAGCGCGAGGTCGCAGCGGAGGCAGCCCGCAAGTACCGCATCGAAGATCCGACCGCGGTAGCCGGCGTAAAGCAGGAAGGCACCGGCGCCTAGGTGCTGAACGTCTGAACGGGCCACCCCTGCTGGAGTGGCCCGTTCGCGTTGCGGCCCGGCCGGGCCTGGTGGTGTCCCCGGCCGAACCGCTCAGCCCGGTACGGCGCTGGACCGGGTGGCTCAGGCCGTCGCCAGCTCGAGTTCGGGCTGAGTCGTGTGCGCCTCCAGTTCGCGGACCAGCGGCAGGACCTTGGCGCCGAAGTACTCGATCTCCTCCTGGAAGTGGAGGAAGCCGGCCAGGATGAGGTCGACGCCGCGGCGGCGGTAGGCGACGATGCGTTCGGCGATCTGTTCGGGGGTGCCGATCAGTTGGCTGCGGAAGCCGTCGTTGTACTGGACCAGGTCCTCGAACGACGAGTCCGCCCACATTCCCTTGCCGTCCGGGGAGGACGCGCCCGCCTGGGTGACCGCGGCCCGGAAGCCCTCCACCGCCGGTTTGTTGGCCTTGGCAACGATCTCGCGGAGGACCTCGCGCGCCTCCTTCTCGGTGTCGCGGGCGATGATGAATCCGTTCAGCCCGAACTTCACTTCGCGACCCGCAGCCCGCGCCGTACGGCGGACGTCGAGAAGCTGTTCGGTGACGCCGTCGAAGTCCTTGCCGTTGGAGAAGTACCAATCGGAGTACTTGCCGGCATTGTCGCGAGCAGCCGTCGAGTTGCCACCCTGGAAGAGCTCGGGAACGACCAGCGGCTTGGGTTTCAGGGTGAAGTCGCGGATCCGGTAGAAGTCACCGGCGAACTCCACGTTGTCCTCGGTCCAGACCTTGCGCAGTACCTGCAAGAACTCCGCCGACCGCCGGTACCGCTCGTCGTGCTCCAGCCACGGCTCCCCCAGCGCGGTGAACTCACCCTTGAACCACCCGCTGACCACGTTCACCGCGAACCGCCCGTTGGACAGGTGATCAGCTGTCGCGCCGAGCTTCGCCAGTACGCCGGGTTGCCACAGCCCCGGATGGACAGCCGCGATCACCTTGAGCCGTTCGGTTGCCAACAGCAACGCCAGGCTGAAGCTGGTCGACTCGTGCTGGAACTCCGCGCCATAGCTGGCCGTGTACCGAACCTGGCTCAACGCATACTCGAACCCGACCCGCTCAGCCGTCTGCGCCAGCTTCTTGTTGTACTCGTAGTCCCAGCCGGTCCGCTGCTCGATGTCGCTGGTGACCAGGCCACCGCTGACGTTCGGCACCCAGTAGGCGAACTTGGTCTGGTCCGACACCCGCTCAGTCGTCATCAGGAATACCAGGTCGGCTCGGGCAACTCGCCGGTGAGGAGATGGCGCCCGACCTCGCGCCGCTTGTACGCCACCGGATCGTGCAGCGTGTGCGTCCGGACGTTGCGCCAGAACCGGTCGAGCCCCTCCCTCGACGCGGTTGCCCGCGCGCCGGTCGCCTCGAAGATCCGGTTGGTCACCTCGAGCGCCACGTCGGTCGCCCTGGCCTTCACCGCGGCGACCCGTACTTCGTGCTCACCACGCTGCTGAACGGTCACCTCCCAGGCGTTCTCGTGGATCCGCTGCCCCTCCAGCGCGACGGCGTCGGCGAGGGCTTCCACCGCCCAGAGTTTCGCCTGCAGATCGCCGTACAGGTCGATCACATAAGGCTCCTCGGAGGCGGTCGAATAACCTCCGTGCAGCCAGGAACGGCTCTTCTCCCGGGTATAGGTCAGTGCCGTTTCCAGCGCCCCGCGAGCGATTCCCAGGTAGAAATTGACGAACACCAACTGGATCGTCGGGACGTTCAAAGTGTTGTAGACCCGCGGCTGGAAGGTCTTGCCGACGAACCCGGCCGCCTGGTCCCAGCCGACCCGGACGTGGTTGAGGCTCACGCTGCCGCTCTCGGTCAGCCGCTGGCCCAGGTTGTCCCAGTCGTCGTGGAAGGTCAGCCCCTCGATATCCGACGGCACGATCGCGAAAACGTGCGTCCCGCTGTCGAGCAGAGTGCCCTCGAGCACGGTGACATCGGAGACCTTGCTGCCGGTCGAGAAGCTCTTGCGGCCGTTGAAGACGATCGTGCTGCCCTCGTCGGCGACCACGACATCGGAGTCGCGCGGGTTGACCGCGCCGCCGAAGAACCACTTGTTCTTGGTCGCTTCCGCCTCGACGTGGGCGATCTGCTCCGGCGTACCGACCAACCGGGCGGCCCAGAACCAGAGCAGGTGATAGCCGAGCAGTTGCCCGATCGATCCGTCGGCGGTGGCGACCGTCCGGATCACTTGGTACGCCGTCGGCCAGGTCTGCCCGCCGCCGCCGTGCTCGACCGGTCCGAGCAGGGTGACCAGGCCGGACTCCTTGAGCAACCGCACTTCCTCGTACGGCGTGGCGCCGGCCCGGTCGCGTTCGACCGCGTCGACGGCGAGGATCGCGGCCACCTCGGCGGCGCGCTGAATCCATTCTTCGGGCGTTTTCGGGGTGACCGCGGACAGGGCAGGCTGATTCGATACTTCGGTCATGATGATTCCTCGTTCCAGGAGGTGTGGGGGGTGAATTCGGAGCGAGGGGATCAACAGGTCTGCGAGGCGACGCGCAACAGATCGATATGGCGCCGGCGCACCAGGATCAATTGCTTCGTCATTCCTCAATGTCAACAGACTTACTAGACATTCGTCAACGCGATGACGGCTCGTCTCAGGCGCTGGACACTCCCCGGGTGGTCGTTGGTGAGGCCAACCGACTACGGTCGAGTGGAGGATTTTCCAGCGACAGGGAGTAGTCGAGCGTGTCGGGTACGCAACAGGACGCCGTCGAGGAGAAGCAGTTCTTCGGCCACCCGCGAGGGTTGATGACGCTTTTCACGACCGAGTTGTGGGAGCGGTTCAGCTACTACGGGATGCGCGCGATCCTGTTGATCTACCTGACCGACCAGGCGCACGGGCTCGGGCTCGGCCAGTCGCTCGGCGAGGCGGTCGTCTCGATCTACGGCGCGTCGGTCTACCTGCTCTCGGTGCTCGGCGGCTGGTTCGCCGACCGGGTGTTCGGCGCCCGGCGGACGGTTCTGTACGGCGGTACCGTGATCGTGGCCGGCCACCTCTGCCTGGCGATCCCGGTCGAGGGACTCGCCTACGTCGGCATCGCATTGGTTGCCCTCGGCACCGGATTGCTGAAGCCGAACGTGTCGACGATGGTCGGCAACCTGTACGAGAAGGACGACAACCGGCGCGACTCGGCGTTCTCGATCTTCTACATGGGCATCAACATCGGCTCGTTCAGCGCGCCGTTCGTGGTCGGCTTCCTGCGCCGCGAGTTCGGCTTCCACGTCGCCTTCGCGGCGGCCGCGGTCGGCATGACGCTCGCGCTGGTCGCGTATGTGCTCGGCCGGCGCACTCTGCACGGCCGCGGCGACACCCCGCCGAACCCAGTCACCGCCGAAGACCGCCCGACGATGGTCAAGATCACCGTCGCGGTCGTCGCCCTGCTGGTGATCGTCTTCGCCCTGTCCGCCTGGAGCTCCGGTGGCGTCGGCCCGAAGCCGGTGGTCGACGCGATCTCCTACCTGTGCTTCCTGGCGCCGATCGCGTACTTCACCATGCTGCTGCGCAGCCCACTGGTGACGGCCGACGAACGCCGCCGGGTCCGGGCGTACATCCCGCTCTTCATCGCGGCGATGCTGTTCTTCATGGTCTTCGAGCAGGCCGCCACCACGCTGACCACGTTCGCGGCCGACCGGACCGAGCTTTCTGTTCTCGGGATCTCGATCACGCCGGAGTTCTTCCAGTCGGTGAACCCGTTCAGCATCATCTTGCTCGCGCCGGTGTTCGCGGTGATCTGGATCAAGCTCGGCGATCGCGGCCCGAGCATCGGCCAGAAGTTCGCGACCGGGCTGCTGTTCGCCGGCCTCTCGTTCGCGGTGATGTCGCTGGCGTCGTCGGTCGCCGGCGAGTCGCTGGTCTCGCCGCTGTGGCTGGTCGTCGTCTACGTCATCCAGACGCTCGGCGAACTGTTCCTCTCCCCCGTCGGCCTGGCCGCGACGACGCTGCTGGCTCCGAAGGCGTTCACCAGCCAGATGATGGCGCTGTGGTTCCTCGCCCCAGCGGCCGGCCAGGCAATCACCGCCCAACTGGTCCAAGCAACCGAAGGCGCCTCAGACACCGCCTACTTCGGCGGCCTAGCCATCGTAACGATCGCCTTCGCCCTCATCCTCTACTTCTTAGCCCCCTGGATCCGCCGCCACGCAGACGTCCGCAACTGACCCTCTCCGGAGGGAGCCAGATCCCTTCAACGGGTGAGGACTTCGTACGGCGTACCGCTGAATGCTCTCTTGTATGACAGAGCATCCTGTACCCCGCTGGGCCTATCGTCTCGCGCACGTCATCCCGCTGTTGACCCTGCCGTCGGGGCTTTGGCGGCTTGGGTTGGTCGCGGGGTCGTCGATGGGGATGCTGGATGACAATGGCCGGCCGGCTCAGGTGGACAGTGTTGGGCAGGGTGTCTACATCGTTTGTCTGACTCTGTTCGCGGAGGCGGTCGCGCTGACTGCCTTCGGGATGGTCAAGGCGTGGGGCGAGGTGGTGCCGCGTTGGATCCCGTGGCTGGGTGGGCGCCGCGTTGCGCCGTACGCGGCGATCATTCCCGCGACGCTCGGTGGGTTGTCGCTGATCGCGATCTGGACCTATGGCTTCCGGGATGTCTTCACTGGCGGCTTCATCCCGTTCTCGAGCGACGCCGCTGCGGCCCTGATGATCAGCTGCTACGCACCTTTGCAGCTCTGGGGTCCGGCGCTGCTGGTACTGACCTGGGCCTATTGGCGACGGCGGCGGCAGTCCGCTGCACGGTATGCACAAACGTCACGATCTCAGGGCGTGAGGTCGGCGGGAGCCAACTGAGGACCAGGGTCGTCGTCGGCAGATCCGCCACCGGGATGGCGATCACCTCCCGGGTCAGGCGATCTACAGAGCCCGAGCCGACGACGGTGACGAGCCGGCCCAAGGCGACCCGGTCGAGGATCTCGTCCAGGCCCATCGGCGGGCACTCCTCCTGGTACGTCGGGTCTTGGCAGAGGTCCGCGGTGGTCACCATCGCCCGGCTCCCTGGTGCTCGACCGGATCGGCTGCCCGCCCCGGCGCACGGATCGCGTCGGTTGCCGAGTTCGGCGTACCAGGCGTCCTGCCGGTCTTCTGCCGGCTGGATCAGGACGATCTCACCGCCTTGACTGGGCTCGCCGAGCGCGGCGAACTCGCGGTCAGGGTCGGCGCCTGCTACCCGCTGGAGCGGGCGGGCCGACGCCCCCAGCGCGCCCAGGCCGCGGGCGGTACCCGCGGCAAGATCGTCATCGAGATCGGGGGCGCGGTTTGAGGCGGGCGCCTGGGAGGGGTGGGGCGGGGAGGGCGGCGCCGTCGTAGCCGGGGACGGTCGGGAAGCGGTCGGCGCCGTGGGCATCGATCGAGGCCATCCAGTCGTTGCGGGCGGCAACGATCTCCTCGTGGGAGCGGCCGATGAAGTTCCACCACATCACGAGTTGCTCCTCGAAGGGCTCGCCGCCGAGTAGGAGGAAGCGGGCGTCGCCGGTCAGCTCGATGGCTTCGCGGCCGGCGCCCAGGTAGACCATCTCGCCGAATCCGGGGGTCAGGTCGCCGACCGTCATCGAGCCGGCGACCACCAGTACGGCGTACTCGAAGGCTGGAGTGAGTGGGAGGCTGACGGTGCGGCCGGCGTCGAGTTGGATGTCGGCGCCGACGAGTGGCGTGTAGGCCGGGGCGGGCGAGGTGATGCCGGCGACGGTACCGATCATGACGGTGCCGTGCGCGCCGTCGAACTCGAGCGCCGGCAGGTCGGCGTACGCGTTGAAGTGGGGCGTCACCGTCGTCCGCGCGGAGTCGGGCAGCGCCACCCAGAGCTGGGCGCCGTGCAGCGTCGGCGGGCCGTCCGGCAGCGAGACCTCGGAGTGCGCGATGCCATTGCCGGCGGTCATGATGTTGAGCTCGCCCGGGCGGACCATCGCGTGCGAACCGACGCTGTCGCGGTGCTCGATCTCGCCCTCGAACAACCAGCTCACCGTCTGCAGGCTGGTGTGCGGATGCGGCGGCACGAGCATGCCGCGCTCCCCCGGTACGTCGTACGAGTCGACCCTGGCCGTCAGGTCGTCAGGCCCGTAGTGGTCGACGAAGCACCAGGCGCCGACCATCCGGCGGTTCTTGTTCGGCAGCAGTCGCCGGACCTTCGTCGTGCGCCCGAGCACCACCTCGCGAGCCTCCAGCAGCTCGACCACTGGCCCCTCGGCCCCCTCGCCACCACACACGCCTTCAGCGGGATGCTCGTCCAGATTGCTCATGATCCGAGTATCACCCCGGCGACGAAGCGGTCCACTCCTGGAGGGTGGGTGCGTCCCAGGTGTTGATGACGCGGTCGGCCGGGACCTCGCATTCTTCGGCTCGCTCGCAGCCGTAGATCTGCCAGTCGAGTTGGCCGGGGGCATGGGCGTCGGTGTCGATCGAGAAGACGCAGCCGGTCTCCACCGCGACGGAGAGCAGCCGGCGGGGCGGGTCGAGGCGTTCGGGGCGGGAGTTGATCTCCACCGCCGTACCGAATTGTTTACAGGCCTCGAAGACCACCTCGGCGTCGAACTGTGACTCCGGGCGGGTGCCGCGCTCGCCGGTGATGAGGCGGCCGGTGCAGTGGCCGAGTATGTCGACGTGCGGGTTGGCGATCGCGCGGACCATCCGCTCGGTCATCGCCTCCGACTCCATCCGCAGCTTGGAGTGCACGCTGGCGACCACGACGTCGAGCCGGGCGAGGATCTCGCTGTCGCAGTCGAGCGAGCCGTCGTCGAGGATGTCGACCTCGATCCCGTTCAGGATTGTGAACCCGTCGAGCTCGTCCGCGAGCTTCTTGTTGAGCTCGGCGACCACGTCCAACTGCTGCAACCGCCGCTCGCGGGAGAGCCCGTTGGCGACCGTCAGCCGAGGCGAATGATCGGTGAGCGCCATGTACCGATGCCCGAGCGCAGCCGCCGTACGAGCCATCTCCTCGATCGGGCTGCCGCCGTCCGACCAGTCCGAGTGCAGATGCAGGTCGGCCTTCAACTCACCTCGAAGCCCGACACCGGCCCCAGCCGCCGTCAGCTCGCCCGCAGCCTTCTCCAGCTTCACCAAGTACGCCGGAGTCTCCCCGTCCATCGCCTCGATGATCACGGCCTCGGTCTTGGGCCCGATCCCCGCCAATTCGGTCAACGTCCCGGCCCGCCGCCGAGCCCGCACCTCAGCCGCCGGCAACCCCTCGATCGTGTCCGCCGCCCGCCGGTAAGCCTTGACCCGATGCGTAGGCTGCCGCTCCCGCTCAAGGAAGTACCCGATCTTCCTCAAAGCCTCCACCGCAGCCTCAACACCCGCCCGATCACTCATCCCCCCATCATGCCGCCTCCCGGGGACAACCCGGCCGCTCCTCGCCCCACCTCGCAAACCACCCCATCGGCAAGGGCTCACTATCAACAGTCGGCACGCCACTAGCTGGGAAACAAACTTGCACCTGGAGGCAAAAAGTTTCCCGCTAGTCGGATCACGATCGCTGGCGGCCCGGCCAGCTCAGCCTCGGTGGTCAATCGTCCTCTGGCCAGTTCGTGAGGAGGGCGTGGAGGGCGGTGAGGGTGGACTTCCAGGAGAGGTTGGTGGGGCGGGGGGTGTGGCGGAAGGAGCCGGTTAGTTCCAGGGTGATGTAGCCGTGGAGGGTGGCGCCTAGGAGGCGGATGGCGTCTGTTTGGGCGTTGGGGGTTAGGGGGTAGGCGTGGAGGATCGAGCGGGTCAGGTCTGCGTGGCGGTGGGCGGGGGCTGCTGCGGGGCCGTCGGCGTCCAGGTCTTGTTGCATCGCGGCGTAGCGGCCGGGATGTTGTTTGGCGTAGTCGCGGTAGGAGTTGGCGAAGGCGAAGAGGGCGTCCTTGCCGGAGCGGCCGGCCATCGAGGCTGCTACCCGGTCGGCCAGTTCGGTCAGGGCCAGGGCGGCGACCCGGGCCCGGAGGTCCTTGGCGTTCTTGACGTGGGAGTAGAGGCTCGCGTCCTTCACCCCGAAACGGCGGGCCAGGGCCGAGACGGTGACGTTGTCGAAGCCGATCTCGTCGGCCAGCTCGGCCGCAGCCTGGGTCAGGCGGTCGGCGGTCATTCCCACGCGGGGCATGCGACTCCTCGGATATCAGTTTGCCTAGGACGTCTAGGATACTACCTATGAGTACTTGGATCACCACACCGATCGACAACCAGCTCGTGCGCGGCGCGGTCGAACTAGAGCACACCCAGTACGGCGTACTGCCGCATCGCCTGCCCGCATGGGCGCGTGCCCAGTCGACAGACGGGCAGCTGGCGATGGCCGAGGCGCAGCCCTCCGGCGTACGGCTCGTCTTCCGCACCAGCGCGACCGCGATCGAGCTCGACGTGTTGCCGACCAAGGTCCTGTACGCCGGTGCGCCTGCAGGTCCCGACGGCGTTTACGACTTGCTCGTCGACGGTCGGCTCACGGCTCAGCGCAGCGCGTCGGGCGGGAACGTCTTCACCATCGACCTGGCCACCGGGTCGACCGAGTTCGCGCCCGGCTCGCCCACCACCGTCCGTTTCGACGAGCTGCCCGGCCACGCCAAGGACGTCGAGATCTGGCTGCCGCACCGCGAGCGCACCGATTTGGTTGCCCTGCGCACCAATACGCCGATCGACCGGCAGCCGAGCAGCAGCAAGCCAGTCTGGCTGCATCACGGCAGCTCGATCAGCCACGGCTCCAACGCGGAAAGCCCGACCCAGACCTGGCCGGCCCTGGTGGCCCAGCAGCGCGGCGTCGAGCTGACCAACCTCGGCTTCGGCGGCGGCGCGTTGCTCGACCCGTTCACCGCACGCACCATGCGCGACCTCCCAGCAGATCTGATCAGCGTGAAGATCGGCATCAACCTGGTCAACCTCGACCTGATGCATCAACGCGCGTTCGGCCCGGCCGTACACGGCTTCCTCGACACGATCCGCGAGGGTCATCCGACCACGCCGCTACTCGTGATCTCCGCGATCTACTGCCCGATCCACGAGTACACCCCGGGCCCCGGCGTACCGGACTTCGCCGACGGCAAGGCGCAGTTCCGTGCCACCGGCGATCCCGATCAGCCCGGCAAGCTGACGCTCAACTGGATCCGCGAGGAGCTGGCGAGTCTCACCGCCGCAAGGGCGAAGGACGATCCCAACCTCAGCTACCTCGACGGCCGGGAGCTGTACGGCGAAGAAGACTTCGCAGTACGTCCGCTCCCCGACCAACTCCACCCCGACAACGCCACCCACCGTCAGTTGGCCGAACGCTTCGCCAAGCACCCGTTCATCGCTGGGCCGCGACAAGGCTCCGTCGCGGCAACAACAACGGCGTTGCGAGGATCAGCAGTCCAGCGACCACAACCGCCGTCCGAGGGGTGGTCGCGGCCGCCAGTACGCCCCACAAGGCGGTCATCAGCGCGATGACCGCCTTGCTGGAGATCGACCACGCCGACAGCGTCCGAGCCATCCGGTCATCAGGCGTCTCGGTCAACCGATAAGCAGCGAAGAGCGGCATGAAGATCCCCATGCAGGTGATCAGTCCCAGCTCCACCAGGATCACAATCAGCAGCCCAGCCACTCCCGGCCGGATGAAGGCCAGCCCAAGAAGCCAGCAAGCGCGCAGCGTCCCCGTGACGATCAGGACGCGATGCGAGCCGAAGCGCGCGGCCAGCGGCGCGGACAGGCGCGAGCCGATCAGCCCACCGATGCACGGCAGGCCGAAAGCCAGCGCGTACTGCCACGGCGCAAACCCGAGCTCGCCGAGCATGAGCACAGCCAGCACGGGCGCGGTCGCCATGATCAGCCCACTGGTCAGTACTCCGTTGAAGAACAGCAACCGCAGCGACGAGTGGCCGAAAATGTAGCGCCAGCCATCCCAAAGGTCCGCCACTCGAAGGCGCTCCTCCCGACGAGCCGGCCGGGTCTCGCGCAAACGGATCGCACGAACGCTCAGAGCCGAGAGCAGGTAGCTGACGGCATCGGCGAGCACGGTGACGACCGGCCCGAAAAGGCTGATCGACGCGCCACCCAACGGCGGCCCGATCATCGTGGCCGTCCACGTGGTCGACTCGAAACGTCCGGTGGCGACCAGGAGTTTCTCCCGCGGTACGACGGCCTTCAGCACTGCCCCGGTCGCGGCGGTGAAAGCGTTGTCGGCGGCACCGACCACGACCGCGACGGCCACCAGCTGCCAGAAGCCGAGCCACCCGGCCCAGTATGCCACCGGGATGCTCAGCAAGGCGGCGAAGCGCAGCAGATCCATCCCGACCATCACCGGTACCTTGCGCCGGAACTCCACCCAAGGCCCGAGCGGCACCGCCACCACCGCACCCACGGCCAGCCCGGCGGCCGCCAGCAACGACACCTGCCCAGGCCCTGCCTGCAACGCCAGGATCGCGATCAACGGGAACGCGTCGAAGGCGAACCAGGTCCCCACCGTGCTCACGGCGTACGAAGTCCACAACCAGCCGAACTGCCGCCCCAACTTCCGTTCGCTCACTCGAGGGATCAAAGCCCCTCACCCCGTCCGACCTCAAACAACCCTCACCTCGGCGAGCCACAACCGGACGTTGTAGAACAGTGCCCGTGGATCTCGACGCCGTGCGTACCTTCGTCGCGGCAGCGACCGCGGGCAAGTTCCAGGACGCCGCCGACGACTTCGGGATCACCCAGCAGGCCGTCTCCAAACGCATCGCCGCCCTCGAGAAACACCTCGGTACCACCTTGTTCACCCGTACTGCGCGCGGCGCCCGGCTCACCCTCGACGGCCAGGCGTTCCTCCCGAATGCCCGAGCACTCCTACAGGCCGAGCAGCAAGCGCTGGCGTCGGTGAAACCCGGCAACCGACCACTCCGAGTCGATGTGATCGGTGGCTTTCTCGCCCCGGCCGGCCTGGTCCGCGACTTCCATCGCGAGCACCCCGCCGTCGACCTCGACATCGTCAACCTCCCCGACGGCGCGACCGCGATCGCCGCAGTACGGGCCCGCGCCATCGATGCAACCTTCCGCGCACTCGGCGGCGCCCTCGGCGACGATCTCGGCAGCGTTCGCGTCTTCGACGAGCCCCTCCAGCTCCTGACCGGACCGGCCCACCCGCAGGCGAACGCGAAAACGCTCACCCCCAGCGACCTCCGCGGCCAGCGGATCTGGATGCCCGGCAACATCGCTGGTACCGAGTGGGCCGCGTACTACGACGAACTGGCCGCCGCGTTCGGCTTCACGATCGACACGGTGGGACCCAACTTCGGCCTCGACGCCATGCTCGACGCGATGGCCGAGGCCCCCGACCGCGCCACCTTCGTCGGCGAACAGACCCGCTTCCGCTGGCCCGACGGCTACGACCTCCGCCGAATCGACCTCCGCCACCCCACCCCCGTCTACCCCCACTCCCTGATCTGGCGCACCACCAACCCCCACCCCGCCCTCGCCACCCTCCGCGCCCACCTTCTGCGCCAACTCCATCCCACGACGAACTCCGTGTGGCCAGGCCCCGAGTAGCGCCGCGCCAGTCCCTCCCGCCCTCCACGCGGTGACTTTGTGCACGACGTGAGCGACTTGGCGGGCAGAAAACGCTCACGTCGTGCACAAAGTCGCCCCAGAGGGGACAACCCCGCCACGTCGGCGGTCGACGGCCGACGTGCGGCGTGGGGGTGTGGGTCGAGCGCGGTTGGGGCTGTGGGGTGTGGTGGCGTCTGTATGGTCGGGGCGTGGTGACCAAGCGGGCGATCAACGCGCATGAGGCGCGGGCGCAGCGGTTGCAAGGGGCGACCGGTGCGCTTGCGACGGCCGCGATCGCCGCGATGGACGAGAAGCTGCCCTGGTTCGGGAAGCTGTCGGCGCAGGACCGGTCCTGGATCGGGCTGGTCGCCCAGTCCGGTATCACCGCGTTCGTCGACTGGTTCCGCGACCCGGAGGCGCACGCCTCGATGCCGACCCGGATGTTCGGCTCGGCGCCGCGCGAGTTCACCCGGGTCATCTCGCTGCACCAGACCGTGGATCTGCTCCGGACGACGATCGAGATGATCGAGCACACGATCGGCGACCTGCTCCCGGCCGACGACGTACCGGCCGTCCGCGAGTCGATGCAGCGGTACGCCCGCGAGGTCGCGTTCGCGGCCGCGACCATCTACGCCCAGGCCGCCGAGATGCGCGGCGCGTGGGACGCCCGGCTGGAAGCGCTCGTGGTCGACTCGGTGATCCGCGGCGAGGCGGACGAGTCGGTCCGATCCCGCGCCTCCGCCCTCGGCTGGACCGGTACCAGTACCACCGGTGGCACGTCGTCGGAGGTTGCCGTGATCGTCGGGCGAGCCCTGGAGACCGAGTCCGGCAGCGCGAACGTGGCGGACGCGGTACGGCATGCTGCCCGCGAGGCGGGGGCTGACGCTTTGTGCGCGATGCAGGGCGATCGGCTGGTGGTGGTACTCGGTGGCACGAGTAAACCTGTCGAGATCGTACAAAAACTGATCGGCTGGTTCGGACCCGGTCCGATCGTCGTCGGGCCGGTCGTCAAGGACCTGATGTCGGCCGTCACGAGCGCCCGCGCGGCCGTCGCCGGACTCCGTGCGGCACCCGCCTGGCCGGGCGCCCCGAGGCCGGTCCAGGCCGACGAGCTGCTGCCCGAGCGATCCCTGTCCGGCGACGGTCATGCCCGCCGGCAACTCGCCTCGGACGTCTACGGCCCGCTCACGAAAGGCGACGGGGTACTGCTCGACACCGTATCGACGTACCTGGACTCGGGTGGTTCACTCGAAGCGACGGCCCGGGCGATGTTCATCCACGCCAATACCGTCCGGTACAGGTTGAAGCGTGTGGGCGAACTCACGGGCTACTCGCCGTCGAATCCGCGAGACGCTTTCACGTTACGTGTCGCACTGGCCCTCGGCCGCCTGCTCAACCCGGAACCCGGATCCCAGCTTTTGTAGGAATCCTACAAACTCCTGAGGGTAGAATTCGTGCTGCTTTGTGCTCCACGAAGCGCGTCTCTCAGGGAGAGTTGTCATCGTGCTCGTCATCGCTGCGCCCGGACAGGGCGCCCAGACCCCAGGATTCCTCGAGCCGTGGCTGGCCGACCCCGTCTTCGAGAACCGGCTGAACTGGCTGTCCGCTGTCGCCGGCCTCGACCTCGCCCACTACGGCACCAAGGCCGACGCCGACGCGATCCGGGACACCGCGATCGCGCAGCCGCTGCTGGTCGCGTCCAGCATGCTGTCCGCGCTGGCGCTGTTCCCGCACCCCGGTGACGCGTTCGAGAAGATCGGTGCGCTGGCCGGCCACAGCGTCGGTGAGATCGCCGCCGCCGTCGGCGCCGGGGTGATCACCGGTGAGCAGGCGATGGTGCTGGTCCGCGAGCGCGGCAAGGCCATGGCCGCCGCGTCGGCGCTGACCCCGACCTCGATGACCGCGGTGCTCGGCGGAGACCGCGACGAGATCCTGGCCAAGCTGGCGCAGTACGGGCTGACCGCCGCCAACGACAACGGCCCCGGCCAGATCGTCGCCGCCGGTACGGTCGAGGAGCTGGC
Source organism: Streptomyces sp. SID13031 (assembly GCF_010548305.1). Classification (GTDB taxonomy): domain Bacteria; phylum Actinomycetota; class Actinomycetes; order Propionibacteriales; family Kribbellaceae; genus Kribbella. The sequence continues at coordinate 94,284 of NZ_JAAGLV010000008.1, read as the reverse complement.
CGCCGTGCAGGCCGACCCGCCGGCCAAGACCCGGCTGATCCCGCTGTCGGTCGCCGGCGCCTTCCACACCAAGCACATGGAGCCCGCCGTCCAGACGCTGGCCGGCTACGCCCGCTCCGTCACCACGCACGACCCGCGCACCCGGCTGATCTCGAACCGCGACGGCCAGATCGTGCACGACGGCCGCGACGTCCTGCGCCGGCTGGTCCAGCAGGTCAACGCACCGGTCCGCTGGGACCTGTGCATGCAGACGATGGCCGACCTGCAGGTCACCGGCATCCTGGAGATGACCCCGGCCGGCACGCTGACCGGGATCGCCCGGCGCGCGCTCAAGGGGGTCGAGGTGTTCGCGCTGAAGACGCCGGACCAGCTCGACGACGCCCGCGCGTTCGTGGACAAGCACGGCAGCCCGTCGGAGATCAACGCGTCGCCGACCTGGCGGCTGCTGGTCTCGCCGATGAAGGGCACTTTCACCCGAGAAGGTCAGATCACCCGCGAGGCGGGCGACACGGTCGAGGCCGACGAGGTCGTCGCGATCGTGAAGAGCCTGCGTGATGAGGTCGAGGTCCGCGCGCCGCACGGCGGCAGCGTGGTCGAGTGGCTGGTAGAAGAAGGCGACCCGGTCGCCCCTGGGCAGCCGTTGGTTCGGCTGCATCCGAGTGGAGTGAGCTGACATGCCTGGACAGATCGCAGAATCGACCGGCTCCGCGCACGCCGCAGTACTGGGCCTCGGCTCGTACCGGCCGCGGCGCGTCGTGCCGAACTCAGAGATCCTGGAGCAGATCGACTCCAGTGACGAGTGGATCCAGACCCGGTCCGGGATCAAGGAGCGCCGTTGGGCCTCCGACGACGAGACCATCCTGATGATGTCGGCGAACGCCGCCAAGGAGGCACTCGCCGACTCCGGCATCGACCCGGCCCAGATCGGCTGCGTCGTCGTCGCGACGGTCACCCACCTGTACCAGACCCCCGCGATCGCGACCCAGATCGCCGTCGCGGTGGGCGCTCCGACGGCAGCGGCCTTCGACATCTCGGCCGCCTGCGCCGGGTTCTGCTACGGCATCGCGCTGGCCAGCGACCTGGTCCGCGGCGGCAGCGCGAAGTACGTGCTGGTGATCGGGGTCGAGCGGCTCAGCGACATCACCGACCGGACCGACCGCGGGACGGCGTTCATCTTCGCCGACGGCGCGGGCGCTGCCGTGGTCGGACCGTCCGACGAGGCGGGCATCGGCCCGGTCGTCTGGGGTTCCGACGGTACGCAGCACGAAGTGATCAGCCAGAAGGAGTCCTGGCAGGAGGCGCACGCCGGCGACCAGTGGCCGAACCTCACGATGGACGGCAACCCGGTCTTCCGCTGGGCGTCGTTCGAGATGGCCAAGACCGCGCAGCAGGCGCTCGACGTCGCGGGCGTGAAGTCCGAGGACCTCGACCTGTTCATCCCGCACCAGGCGAACATGCGGATCACCGACGCGATGCGGCGCACGCTGAAGCTGCCCGAGAGTGTCAAGGTCGCGCGCGACATCGAGCGGCAGGGCAACACGTCGGCCGCGTCGGTCCCGCTCGCGATCGCCACGATGCGCGAGAGTGGCGAGGCGAAAAGCGGGGACCTCGCCCTGATCATCGGCTTCGGCGCGGGCCTGACCTTCGCCGCCCAGGTGATCAGGCTCCCGTAACCACAGATGTCCGGGCCGGCTCAGGTGGCCGCCCCGGCTAGCACCGCACACCCAGCATTCGAAAGGGAAACACACTGATGGCCAGCACCGAAGAGATCCGCTCCGACCTCGCCGAGATCGTCAACGAGATCGCCGGCATCCCGGTCGAGGACGTCCAGCTGGACAAGTCCTTCACCGACGACCTCGACGTCGACTCGCTCTCCATGGTCGAGGTCGTCGTGGCCGCCGAGGAGAAGTTCACCGTCAAGATCCCCGACGACGAGGTCAAGAACCTGAAGACCGTCGGTGACGCCGTCGCGTTCATCGAGCGCGCGCAGAACGGCTGATCGAGCCCGTCTCGATCGATCGTGCTGGGCAGCGTGGGGAGCTCACCGGGGTTTCCGGTGAGCTCACCGCTCCAGCAGCACGGCCGGTACGACGTACCGGCCTCCCCTGGTTCAACCACTCGCTACGCCGAAGGATGAGGTAACCATGTCGAAGACCCGAGTCGTGATCACCGGGCTCGGAGCGACGACCCCGGTCGGGGGCGACGTCGCCAGCACCTGGGAGGCGCTGCTGGCCGGCAAGTCCGGCGCGAAGCTGCTCACCGCCGACTGGGTCGAGGAGCTGCCGGTCAAGATCGCCGCACCCGCCGCCGTCGAACCGACCGAGGTCATCGAGCGGGTGAAGGCCCGCCGCCTGGACCGCAACGCGCAGTTCGCCGTCGTCGCCGCCCGGCAGGCCTGGGCCGACTCCGGTCTGGCCGAGGTCGAGCTGGACAAGACCCGTCTCGGCGTGGCGATCGCCACCGGGATCGGCGGCCTGCTCACCACGCTGACCAACTACGACCTGCTCCAGAAGGGCCCGCGCCGGGTCTCGCCGCTGGCGATCCCGATGCTGATGCCGAACTCGGCCGCCGCCAACGTCGGCCTCGAGCTGGGTGCCCTGGCCGGCGTCCAGACCCCGGTCTCCGCCTGCGCGTCGAGCAACGAGGCCATCTCGCTGGCCGCCGACCAGATCCGGCTCGGCCGCGCCGACATCGTCGTCGCGGGTGGCGCGGAAGGCTCGATCGCCGGGCTGCCGCTGGCCGCGTTCGGCCAGATGATGGCGCTGAGCAAGCGCAACGACGACCCCGAGCGCGCGTCCCGTCCGTGGGACGTCGACCGCGACGGCTTCCTGCTCGGTGAAGGCGCCGGCGTACTGGTGCTGGAGTCCTACGAGCACGCTGTCGCCCGCGGCGCGAAGATCTATGCCGAGTTCGCCGGCGCCGGTATCACCGCCGACGGTCACGACATCGTGCAGCCCGACCCGACCGGTTCAGGCGCCGAGCGCGCGATGAAGCAGGCGCTGCGCGAGGGCGACCTGGCCACCGGTGACATCGTGCACATCAACGCGCACGCGACCTCGACCCCGGCCGGCGACATCGCCGAGGCGATCGCGATCCGCAAGGCGCTCGGCAGTGCGACCGACCACGCCGTCGCGACCGCGCCGAAGTCGATGATCGGGCACCTGCTCGGCGCCGCCGGAGCGGTCGAGTCGATCGCCACCGTGCTCGCCCTGCATCACCGGCTGGTCCCGCCGACGATCAACGTCGACAAGGTCGAGGACGGCATCGACCTCGACATCGCGACCGAGCCGCGCAAGCTCGCGGACGGCGACATCGCGGCACTGAACAACTCCTTCGGCTTCGGCGGCCACAACGTCGCCCTGGCCTTCAAATCAATTTGATGCTGTAAGTCGGTCTGATCTCTGGGTGGGCCGGGGCTGGTCCCGGCTCACCTGCTCGGTCCGCACCCTTCTGATCCGGGAGACGCCCATGACCACCGCCCCTGTGAAACCGGCCAAGCTGCCGCGTGAAGAGGATCCCCGCAACCCGGTCTCCCGGCTCACCGCCCTGCTCGACCCCGGCTCCCTCGAGCTGATCACGCCCGACAACCTGTCCGGCATGCTCGCGGCCCGCGGGACCATCGCAGGCGCCAAGGTCGTCGCGTTCTGCTCGGACGCCACCGTGATGGGCGGCGCGATGGGCGACGAGGGCTGCGAGGTCGTCGTACAGGCCTATCAGCTGGCCCGCGACGAGGAGCTGCCGATCATCGGGCTGTGGCACTCGGGCGGCGCCCGGCTGGCCGAGGGGGTGCTCAGCCTGCACGCGGTCGGGAAGATCTTCTTTGCGATGACGCAGGCCTCTGGCAAGATCCCGCAGATCTCCGTCGTCCTCGGCCCTGCCGCCGGCGGAGCGGCGTACGGGCCGGCACTGACCGACATCGTCATCCTCGGTCCGGAAGGCCGCATCTTCGTCACCGGGCCGGACGTGGTTCGATCCGTCACCGGCGAGGACGTCGACATGCTGCGGCTCGGCGGTCCCGAGCCGCACGGGCGGCGATCCGGGGTCGTCCACATCACCACGGACTCCGAGGCGGCCGCGATCGAGAAGGCTCGCCTCCTCGCGGACCTGTTCGCGAACGCCGGTGAGGTGTCCGGCGATGTGTCCGACACCGACCTGTCGGGTCTGCTGCCGGAGTCGGCCAAGCGCGCGTACGACGTCCACCCGCTGGTCGGCGGGGTGCTCGACGAGGAATCCGGCGTCGAGCTGCACCAACGGTGGGCACCGAACATCGTCACCACCCTCGGTCGCCTCGGTGGCCGGACCGTCGGGGTGATCGCGAACAACCCGCTGCGACTCGGCGGTTGCCTCGACGCGTTGTCGGCTGAGAAGGCGGCTCGCTTCGTCCGGATGTGCGACGCGTTCGGGGTACCGATGGTGGTGCTGGTCGACGTACCGGGGTACCTGCCGGGTGTCGGTCAGGAGTGGGACGGCGTCGTACGTCGGGGCGCCAAGCTGCTGCACGCTTTCGCCGAATCCGTCGTACCGCGGGTCACCCTCGTGACGCGCAAGACCTACGGTGGCGCCTACATCGCGATGAACGCGCGCTCGCTCGGCGCGACCCGGGTGTTCGCCTGGCCGCGGGCCGAGGTGGCCGTGATGGGTGCGGTCGCCGCGATCCGGGTCCTGCACCGCCGCCGGCTGGCCGAGGTCGAGCCGGACCTGCGTCCGCAGGTCGAGGCCGAGCTCGCCGCCGAGCACGAGAAGATCGCCGGTGGCATCGAGCGCGCCCGCGAGATCGGCGTCGTCGACGAGATCGTCGAGCCCGCCAAGACCCGCTCGGCACTGGCCGCCGCGATCGCCACCGCGGAGTCCGGCGGCCGAGTCCGCGGCCACCACGGCAACATCCCCCTGTAGCTCCTCCGATCGCAGCGCCTGATCCCCGAGCCCCTGCCTGGGGCCGCGCCACACCAGCCTCGCGACCTTGTGCACCACCTGAGCATCCGGGCGCCGCGAATCCACTCACGTCGTGCACAAAGTCGCGTCCGCCCGCCCCGCCCGCCCCGGCCGCCCCGGCCGCCCCGGCCGCCCCGGCGACCTTGTGCACGACGTGAGCGTCCTGGTGGCAGGAATCCACTCACCTGGTGCACAAGGTGTGTCCGGGGTTTGGAGGGAACCGGCAGTGCCATCGTCTGCGTCGGTACAGGCGAGCTTCACCATGAACCCACGGAGGAACCACCGCCCATGCGCAAACCTTTCATCGCTGCAGCCGGAGTTGTCGCCGCAGTCGGCTCAACTCTCACAGCGCTGCCCGCCAGCGCCGCAGTGAGCGACGTACCGGCAGACTGCTCGGCCTACACGACCGCCTACCGCTCAGACGGCCAGCGGCTCGCCTACGGGTACAACGCCCGCAAGGCCGGCATCACGTCGTACCCGGGTGACAAGCTGGCCTGGGTGCCGTCCGCTTGGCAGCAGTGGGGAGCAGCCGGTGATACCGACCTGTTCATCAGCAGCGAGCTGGCCACCCACCCGACCGACGGCTATATCTACGACCTCGAGCGCCGGGGCGAGCGGACCAACGGCGTCTGGAAGATGACCAAGAACACCTCCGCCCGGATCGCCTCGGGCTTCGCCGGCACCCGGATCCTGGCCAACGGCAGCACCTACTTGTACCGCGTCGCAGGCACCTCTCTCTACCGGTACAAGGTGACCTACGGCGGCACCAAGCCGACGCTGTCCGCGCCGGTGACGCTGCGCACGACCGGCTGGAACGCGGTCAAGACGCTGACCTTCGAGCGCACCGAGGGGACGGGCAGCGCGAAGGTCGACGTACTGATCGGCACGAAGACCAGCGGCGAACTGGTGGAGTGGCGGGTCAACGTGGCCACGCCGTCGACGATCAGCTCCACTGTGCTGAAGACGACGGGCTGGGCCGGATTCAGCAGCCTGACGAGTGGCTACTGCGGGTCGCATCAGAACGGCCGGTCGCTGCTCGGCATCACTGCGGCCGGGGCTGCGTCGATCTACTTCGACGCCAACCGGGCCGACCGGATCGGCACGGACATCAAGGGCGGATCGCTCGGCTCACTGGGCTGGACCGCGAAGAGCTACGGCCAGTAAAGGGCTTCAGGCAAAGGAAGGGCGCGGACCCGAAGGTCCGCGCCCTTTCACGTGGTGCGGCCGCTGTTTGCGACAACCGGGGGTGTCCCGACACCCGGTGGCCCCAGCGGCCACGATCTCTCCCACCCGGTGGGAAGTCTGACCCACAGCATTGTCGAAAAGTTCTAGGAAGTCTTCTACTTCTTGGCTTTCTTCTGAAGTTCTCAGGATCTGGTCAGACGACCTGGTGCAGCCAGCGAACTGGTGCTCCGTCGCCGGCGTACCGGAACGGTTCGAGCTCGTCGTCCCAGGGCCGGCCGAGCAGGCGCTCGACCTCCTCGGTCAGGTCGGCTTCGCCGGTGGCGGCCTTCAGCATCGCTGCCTTCAGCCGCTCCTCGGGCACCATGATGTCGCCGTGCACCCCGGTGGTCGCGTGGAAGACGCCGAGGGTGGGCGTGAAGGAGTACCGCTCGCCTTCGACCCCGTTGCTCGGTTCCTCGGTGACCTCGAAGCGCAGCTTCTGCCAACCGCGCAGCGCCGACGCCAGCTTCGCCGCCGTACCGGCCGCAGCCTGCCACGACAGCTCTGCCCGATAGGTGCCCTGTGCCGCGGGCTGCGGCGTCCAGTCGAGTTTCACGGGCACGCCAAGGATGCCGCCCGCTGCCCATTCGACATGAGGGCACAACGCTGACGGCACGGTGTGGACGTAAAGAACGCCACGAGTCGTCGCCACCGGGACCTCCTGTGCTCGAGCTGCGCCTTCCCCAGCGTTCTCGAACACCACCGTCGATCCCGGTCGGCGAGGTCCATACTGCACCACTGACCCCGCTGACACCAGCAACCTCGCCGTGTCAACTACATCACCGTCGTGTCGCGATGCTGCACTGATCAGTCCGCAACGCCATCGCCCAGCCCGCGCCGCCCCTGTTCTTCCTACTTGAGCGTATCCGGAGTGGCTCTGACCGGCGGAGAGTTGTCCACAGGTCTCAGACCGAGGACCGGACCACCAGGCGGGTGGGGAGGATGAGCGGGCTGGGGTGGTCGCCGGCCATCAGGGCTAGGAGCATTCGGGCCATTTCGCGGCCGAGGGCGTGGATGGGCTGGTTGACTGTGGTCAGTGGTGGGTCGGTGTGGCGGGCGCTGGTGATGTCGTTGAAGCCGACGATGGCGACGTCACCGGGCACCGAGCGGCCGGCCCGGGCGAGCACTCGGAGGGCGCCGATGGCCATCTGGTCGGAGGCGACGAAGACGGCATCGAGATCCGGCGCGCGCTCGAGCAGCCTGGCCATCGCGAGGTTGCCGCCCTCCTCGCTGAAGTCGCCGTGGTCGACCAGGCTGCTGTCGAGGCCCGCTACGGCGAGCGCGTCCTGGAAGCCTTGCAGCCTGGCCATCCCGGCGCCCTCGTCCAGGCGGCCGGTGATGGTGGCGATCTTGTAGCGCCCGGCCGCGACCAGGTGCTCGGTCGCGAGTCGCGCTCCCCCGCGGTTGTCCGCGTCCACGTAGTACCGGGGTTCGAAGTTGAGCGGGCGGCCACCGAAGACGACCGGTACGGAGGCTTGGTCGGCGATGGCTGCCAGCGGGTCGTCGCCGTGCAAGGACATCAGCATCACTCCATCGGCTTGCCGAGTGCGCAGCAACTGCTCCAGCCGCGCCTGCCCGCGCGACGAGGTGGCCAGCGACAGCATCAGCTCCAGCTCGGTCTCCTCCAGCACGGAGTTGACCCCGACCACCACCGCGGCGAAGAACGGGTCCGCGAACATCGCGGGATCGTCACCGGAGATCGCCAGCACAACCGATCCCGCCTGCTGAGTGGCCAGTGCGCGAGCCGTCGCATTCGGCACATAGCCGAGGTCGTCGACGGCGCGGCGTACCGCTTCGCGTTTGGCGCGGCTCACGTGCGGCGCGTTGTTGATCACCCGGGACGCCGCCGATCGCGACACCCCGGCGCGCTCGGCGACCTCGTCGAGCGTCGGTTGCCGCCTGGGCGTCTCGGTCGTCACCTGAGCGTTCTCCTTCGTCTTGCCTAGTCGAGCCATCACGTCTGCACCAGTATCTCGGTCACGAGCGGACGGCCCCGTCCATGATGCCGCCGATGATCTGGCGGCCGAACAGGATGAACACGAGCAACAACGGCACGGTCGCGATCAGCGTGCCCGAGAACATCAACGTGTAGTCCGTGTAGTACTGCGTCGCCAGCTGGCTGAGCGAGAACTGCACGGTCGGATTGTCCGCCTCGAGGATCGCGAGCGGCCAGAGGAACTCGTTCCAGGTGCTCATGAAGGTGAACAACCCCAGTACTGCGGCGCCAGGGCGCAGCGCGGGTGACACCACTCGCACGAACAGCCCGAAGGTGCTGCACCCGTCGAGCCGGGCGGCCTCGATGAGCTCATCGGGTACCGCGCGTTCGGCGTACTGGCGCATCAGGAAGACGCCGAAGGCGGAGACCAGGAACGGCACGATCACGGCTTGCAACTGGTTCTGCCAGCCGAGTTTCACCATCACCATGTAGAGCGGCACGATGCCCATCTGGACCGGCACCATCATCGTCGCGAGGACCGCGATCAGGAACGCGTTGCGGCCGCGGAAACGCAGTTTGGCGAAGGCGAAGCCGGCCAGCGAGGAGAAGAACACCACCGAGATGGTGACCGCGATCGAGGCGAGCATCGAGTTCATCAGGCCACGGGCGAAGTGTGCCTCCTGGGCGTCGAAGAGGCGGCTGACATTCGCGCCGAGGTTGCCACCCGGGACGAGCGGCGGCGGCATCTGACCGATGACGTCGTTGGAGCGGGTCGCCACGACGAACAGCCAGTAGAGCGGGAAGACCGACAGCACGAGGCTGACGAGCAGGGTCAGGTAGACGAGGCTGTTGCCCTTGGTACGCCGTCTCAGCTTCATTGGGTGCCACTCCTCAGGCGACGGGCGATCAGCGCGTTCGCGACGCCGGCCACGACGGTGAGCAGGAAGATCGCCCAGGCGATCGCCGACCCGTAGCCGTAGTCGAAGTTCTGGAAGCTCTGCTCGAACATGTACATCGCGATGGTCTGGAACTGCCGCAGGCTGCCCCCGGAGATGTCGCCCTGGCCGAACAGCAGCGGCTCGGTGAACAGCTGCATCCCGCCGATCGTCGACATCACCACGGTGAAGATCAGCGCCGGCCGGATCAGCGGCACGGTGATCGAGCGGAACTGCCGGATCGCGCCGGCGCCGTCGAGCTGCGCCGCCTCGTACAGGTCGCGCGGGATCGACTGGATCGCGGCCAGGTAGATCAGCGCGTTGTACCCGGTCCAGCGCCAGTTGACCATGCTGGAGACCGCGATCCAGGACGACGCCTTACTCGCCTGCCAGTCGATCGGGCCGATGTCGATCAGCCCGAGCAACCCGTTGACCAGGCCGGTGTCGCGGCCGTAGAGCTGCCCGAAGACGATCGCTACGGCCGCAACCGAGGTGACGATCGGCGCCAGCACGCCGAGCCGGAACAGCATCAGCGCCCGGATCGGCCGGTTGAGCAGCCCCGCGATGATCAACGCGAAACACAGCTGCGGCACGGTCGACATCACGAACAGGCCGAGCGTGTTCACCATCGCGTTCCAGAAGTCGGGATCGTTCACCAGCCGGGAGTAGTTGCCGAGCCCGACGAACCCCGCATCCCCGGTCAGATCCCAGGCCCGCAACGAAACCCAGGCGGTGTAGACCAAGGGGAAGAGCCCGAAGAGGGCGAACAGGACGAAGAACGGCGTGATGAAGAAGTACGGCGAGCCGTGCAGGTCCAGGCGATTACGCCAAGAGGGCGCCTCCGGTCCCCGCCGCGGCGCGCTCTGCGCCGAGCGGGCGCCTGCAGCGGTCACACGGGTGCGTTGCGGCTCCCCCGCTCCCCCCGCTCCCCCCGCTCCGTCGCCCGCCGCCTTGGCAGCAGGCGACGGCGCGGGGTCGCTTGGTGGGCGACGTGTCGTGTTGCTCACTTGTCTACTGCCCGCTTTGCGTCCGACATCGCCTTCGTCCATGCCTCGTCGGGCTGGAGCTTGCCCTGCTCGACCGCGGTCAGGGCGTCACCGATGCCGTCGCCGACCACCTGGTTGTCGGGGCCTAGGTAGACCGGCTTCAGGTCCTTTGCGGACTGGCCGAAGATCTTGCCGACGGGCGCGTTGTTGAAGTAGGCGTTCACCGCACCGGACACGGCCGGGTCGTCGATCGCCTGCGGTGCCGACGGGAAGTTGTTCTTGGCCTTGAAGGCCGCGGTCTGCCCGGCCGGGCTGGTCAGGAACTTGGCGAGCTCGGCAGCCTCCTTCGGATGCTTGCTCTGCGCCGGTACTGCGAGGAACGATCCGCCCCGCACGGCACCTTCACCCGGCACCCGGGCGACATCCCACTTGCCCGCGTTCTCCGGGCCGGCCTGGTCCTTGATGATCCCGAGCATCCACGCCGGGCACGGGATGGTCGCGAAGGTGCCCTTCTTGAAGCCCGCGTTCCACGCCGGACTCCACATCTGCAGCTTGCCCGACAACCCGGCGCCGACCATCGCGACCGACTGGTCCCAGGCGGCCCGCACCCCGGGGTTGCTGTCGGCGATCAGCTTGTTCGAGCGATCGAAGTACGTCTGGTCGCCCTGCTGCATCAAGATGTTCTGGTAGACCCCACCCGCGGTGTCGAAGAAGCTCGCCCCGGTGCCCGCGGCAACGAACTTCTTGCCGGCGGCAAGGTAACCGTCCCAGGTCGGCCAGAGTGCCCCGACCTTGGCGCGATCCGTCGGCAGCCCGGCCTTGGCGAACAGGTCGGTCCGGTAACACATGCCCTGGGCCCCGATATCGGTGCCGAGGCCAACGAGTTTCTTGCCGTCCGGCGTCAGCGCCTGCTGCCACTTCCAGTCCAGGAAGTTGCCCTTCAGCTCGCCGGCGCCCTGGTCGAGCAGGTTGACGAACTGGTCGGGCTTGCCCATCAGCTTGATCAGGATGCCCTCCTCCAGCGCGACCACGTCCCCCGCGCCGCTGCCGGCAGTCAGCCACTGCTGCAGCTTGGGCGTGTAGTCGGCGAGCTTGGCGATGTTCTCCTGCTTGACCTGGACGTCCGGGTGCGCCGACTCGTAGCTCTTGATCAGGTCGTCGTAGCCGAACTGCCCGAAGGTCTTGATCGTCAGCGTGACCTTGCCGTCCGCCGCCTCTTCACCGCCGCCCCCGCAGCCGGCCGCCAGCAATGCCACGCCCACAGCCAGCACAACCGGTGCGGCAAGCGCTTTCCTGATTCGCATGATGAAACCTTTCCGTTCAGACCAGCAAGTTTTTGGGAGCGCTCCCAGTACTACGGACGCCGAGGCCACGGTGACGCCGCTGGGTCAGCGCCGGTCAGAACCCGATGGTGACGAGGGGCGATGCTCGGATTCAGAACTGGGAGCGCTTCCAGCTGACCATAAGGCACGCCCGGCCCGTTGTGAAGGGCAGATTTCACGCCTGTTTCAGTCTTGACACGCCAAGGACGCGTCGGCACCATGCACAGGGACGCCGCTGACTCGTTGGCCCAAAAGTGAAAGCGCTCCCAGCGCGATCCCCCTCCGGAGGCAGCCGCATGACCACATTCCGAAGGCGTTCGGCTATCAGCCTGACCGCCTTCCTCCTCATTCCCAGCGTGTTCACCATCCAGGCCGCCGCGGCGGACACTGCGCAGTACGAGCGAGTCTTGAACGGGACCTTCGACAGCGGCGCCAAGAGCCCGTGGTGGACCAGCGGGAACACCCCGTCGGCCATCACCGACGGGCGGTTGTGCGCGCAGGTCCCGGGCGGCACGGTGAACGTGTGGGACTCGATGATCGGGCAGGACGACGTACCGGTGGAGAGCGGTCAGCCCTACACGCTGCGCTTCGAGGCGTCGGCCAGCCGGGCGACCACGTTCCGCGCCGTCTTGCAGACCTCGTCCAAACCCGTCGCGACGGTGCTCAACAAGACCGTCAACGTCACCACGGGAACGCAGACCTTCACCTTCACCGGCACGTCCCCGACCACCGCGGACCACACCCAGGTCAGCTTCCAGGCCGGCGGCAGCGCGCAGCCGTACACGCTCTGCCTCGACAACATCTCACTCGTCGGAGGTGTCGTACCACCTGGTGGCGTACGGGACTTCGGATCGCCGGTGCGGGTCAACCAGCTCGGCTATCTGCAGGGCGGCCCGAAGCGGGCCACCTACGTCACCGACGAGACCGTGCCGCTCGACTGGCGGCTGCTGGACAGCGCAGACACCGTTGTCCAGCAGGGAAAGACCAAGCCGTACGGTGCCGACGCGATGTCCGGTACCAACGTCCAGCTGATCGACTTCGAGCGGTACCGCGGGGCGGGTGACGGCTACCGCCTCGCCGTCGGCGACCAGCTCAGCGAACCATTTGCCATTGGCAACGACATCTACCGGCCGCTGGCACAGGACGCGCTGGAGTACTTCTACAACAACCGCAGCGGCACCCCGATCGAGGCCCAGTACGTCGGCGCCGAACGCGCCCGCGACGCCGGCCACCTCGGCGTCGCGCCCAACAAGGGCGACACGTCGGTCGCCTGCTTCCCGGGGACGTGCGCGTACAGCCTCGACGTACGGGGTGGCTGGTACGACGCGGGCGACCACGGCAAGTACGTCGTCAACGGGGCGCTGGCGGCGTGGCAGTTGCTCGACCAGTACGAGCAGTCCGGTGACGAGACACTGCGGATTCCTGAAGCAGGCAACGCGATTCCCGATGTGCTCGACGAGGCGAAGTGGGAGATCGACTTCCTGCTCCGGATGCAGGCACCGTCCGGGATGGTGCATCACAAGATCCATGACGAGAAGTGGACCGGGCTGCCGCTCAAGCCGGCCGCTGATCCGCAGCAGCGCTACCTCTATCCCCCCTCGACCGCGGCCACTTTGAACGTCGCCGCAGTCGGCGCCCGCTGCGCACGGGTCTACGCGCAGTGGGACAAGGCACTGGCAGCCCGCTGTCTCGCGGCGGCGGACAAGGCCTGGCAGGCAGCATTGAAGAACCCGGCCGTCTACGCGCCCGACGGCGGCGAAGGCGGTGGCGCGTACGACGACACCAAGGTGACCGACGAGTTCTCGTGGGCAGCGGCCGAGCTCTTCGCCACCACTGGCAAGCAGTCGTACAAGAAGGCCATCACGACCAAACTGAAGGCGGCCGACGGCTTCTCCTGGCAGGAGACGGGCGGCCTGGCCGACCTCGCTCTCGCCCGGGTGCCGTGGCGGCTCTCCCCCATCGAGTACCTGACCTTGGTCATCCGGATCGCGGGCGTCGCCGACAAGTACCTCACCGACCTCCGATCGCAGGGCTACGCCAACCCGTACCTCCCGGCGAACGGCAAGTATGTCTGGGGATCCAACAGCGCGGTGGCGAACAACGCGATGATCATGGCAACGGCCTACTCGCTGACCTGGCTACCCAAATACCGCGACGGCGCACTGGAGTCGCTCGACTATCTGCTCGGGCGGAACGCGCTCAACCAGTCCTACGTGACGGGGTACGGCGAGCGGGACAGCCACAAGCAGCACCACCGGTTCTGGGCGAAGTCACTCGACCCCGCGCTGCCGACGCCCGCGCCCGGATCGCTGGCGGGTGGTCCCAACTCCGGCCTGCAGGATCCGGTGGCCCAGCGCGGCCTCCAGGGCTGCGCGCCGGCGACCTGCTACCTCGACAACATCGGTTCCTACTCGACCAACGAGGTCGCAGTGAACTGGAACTCCGCCCTCGCCTGGATCACGGCGTTCGCCGACAATGCGAGTCGGCCGTCCTGGCCGCACTCCACGGCTACGGCTACCGCTACCGCAGCCGCAGCTCCGGCCTCGGCCGGCAAGCTCCTGGCCAGTCCGATCGACCTGACCAGCGGCTTCTACGTCAACCCGAGCTCGACCCCGAAGGCCTGGGTCAACGCCAACGGAGGCGACTCCAGGGCCGCGACCATCAACACCAATATCGCGAGCAAGCCGACCGCCAAGTGGTTTGGCAACCCGCCCTCCGGTACGACGATCGGCGCCATGGTCGGCGCCTACGTCGGGGCGGCCGACGGTGCGGACAAGTTGCCAGTCCTGGTCGCCTACAACCTGCCCGGCCGGGATGCGTGCGGCGGTCATTCGGGTGGCGGCGCGGGCTCCCCAGCGGCGTACCGGACCTGGATCTCCGCCTTCGCCGACTCGATCGGTACCCGCCCGGCCGTGGTGGTGATCGAGCCGGATGCGCTCGGCGACTTCGAGTGCATGACCGCGGCGCAGATCACCGAGCGGAACGGGATGCTCGCCTTCGCCACCCAGCAGTTCAAGGACCGGGCGCCGAACACCTGGGCCTATCTCGACGCGGGTAACGCAGGCTGGGTGCCGGCGGCAACGATGGCGCAACGACTGCAGGGTGCGGGGATCGCCAATGCGCGCGGGTTCGCGGTGAACGTCTCGAACTACTACACGACCAGCGCCTCGGTCACGTACGCCAACAACGTGCGCAACAGCCTCGGTACGGCGAAACCGTTCGTCATCGACACCAGCCGCAACGGCAACGGTTCGAGCGGCGAATGGTGCAACCCGGCCGGCCGCAAGCTGGGGACATCTCCCCAGACGGGCGGTGGCGCCGAGATGCTGCTGTGGATCAAGGTGCCTGGCAACTCGGACGGCCCCTGCGGGATCGCCCCGAGCACCCCGGCCGGCCAGTTCAACCCAGACCTCGCAGTACGCCTGATCAACGGCACCTAACTCCGCTGGACGTTTGAGGGGTTAACCCCCCAAACGGTGGGTTGCCTACTCAGAATCTGACGGGGCAACCCACCGGCTCAGGGGTTAACCCCTCAAACGTCGGCGGGCGGCGGATGACGGGCTGGGGTTAGGGGAAGCGGGAGGCGAGGGCTATGCAGGCGCCGGCTGCGGCTAGCGTGAAGAGCATGGCTATGCCGGCGAAGCGGGAGGTTACTTCTTTGTCGACCTTGTCGTAGCCGACCGAGGAGCCGATGTCCTTGTAGACGTCCTCGAGCTCGCCCGCGGACTCGGCCGTGTAGGCCTCTCCCCCGGTGATCTCGGCGACGCTGCGCAGCTCGGCGCGGTCCGGGGGGACGCGCTGGCGGATGCCGTCCATCTCGATGAAGCCCGAGTCGGTACCGAAAGTGATCGTGTAGACGGGCGTGTTCTTCGCCTTCGCCGCCTGCGCGCCTTCCTGCGCCGTACGACCGACCGTGCGCTTGCCGTCGGAGAGCAGCACGATGCGGGCCGGGGCCGGGTCGTTCGGGTGGTCCGGGTCCGGCGGGACCTGGGTGAGCGCCTGCAGCGAGGTGAAGATGCCCTCGCCGGTGGCAGTCGACTCGGCCAGCTCGAGCCCGTCGATCGACCGCTGCACGGTGGCCCGGTCGGTGGTCGGCGGCACGATGATGGACGCGGTCCCGGCGAAGTTCACCAGCGCCACGTTGAACTTCGCCGGCAACTGGTTGACGAAGTTCTTCGCCGACTTCTTCGCCGCCTCCAGCCGGTTCGGGTCGACGTCGGTGGCCATCATCGACAGCGACACGTCGATCGCGACCACGATGGTGGCCCGCTCACGCGGCACCTTCACCTCGGCCTTGGGCTGCGCGAACGCGAGCACGCACGACGTCGTGGCGAACAGGGCCAGTACTACGGCCAGGTGCCGGCGCCACTGCGGCCGGCGCGGCGCGACCCGGTCGAGCAACGCGATGTTGGTGAAGCGCAACGCGTACTGCGCGCGGCGGCGCTGCAGGACGACGTAGGCGGCGACGACGACCGGGATGACCAGCAGGATCCACAATCTGCCCGGAGACAGGAACTCCATCAGCGAGCCACCCCCTTCGGCGGTTGGTGCAGGCGTGGCGCCATCCGCCGGTAGGCGAGGACGAACCGCACGGTGTCGGCGACCCAGTCACGATCGGTGCGCAGGACCAAGTGTCCGGCACCTACCCTACGCAGGGCCGTCCGGGTTCGCTCCCGCTGCGCCAGCGCGGCCGCGGCGAACTCTTCGCGCACCTTGCGCTTGCGGGTGTCGATCTCCCGGATCGCTCCGGTCTCCGGGTCGCCGATCAGGACGACGCCGATGTTCGGCAGTTCCAGCTCGCGTGGGTCGACGATCTCGACCGCGAGCACCTGGTGCTGGGCGGTCAGCTTGCGCATCGCGCGCTCCCAGGACGGCTCCATCCGGCTGTCGGTCTCGCCGTCCTCGGGGGTGAGGAAGTCCGACACGACCACCCGCAGGCCACGCTTGCGCTGCGTCCGGGCCATCGAGTCCAACGCTCCGGCCAGATCGCTGCGCGCCTGGTGCTCACCGTGATCGGTCTCCGCGAGCAAGGCCCGGAGCAGGCCGTAGAGCGCCAGCCGCCCGGACCGGGCCGGCCACCGGCGCAGCATCGAGTCGCGCAGCATCAGCCCACCGAAGCGGTCGCCGAGCCGATGGGTCAGGAAGCCGATCGTCGCGACCGCGGCCACCGCCAGCTCACGCTTCTCCAGCTGGGAGGTACCGAAGTCCATCGATGCGGACAGGTCGACCATCGCCCACGTCTCCAGCTCGCGGTCGGCGATCAGGTCACGGACGTGCGGGACCGTGGTACGGGCGGTGACGGCCCAGTCCATCCGGCGGACGTCGTCGCCGACCTGGTACTCGCGGGCCTCGGCCAGCTCGGTGCCCGGGCCGGGCAGCAGGCCGAGGTGCTCACCGTGCAGGTAGCCCTCCAGCCGGCGGACCACCGTCAGCTCGAGCCGGCGCAGCGCGCGCTCGGGAGCGAGTTGCGAGATCGTCATCGCAACTCGTGGGTCCGGTCGGTTGGCCATCTGCAGCGCGCCTAGACGAACTCGGGCCGGCCGGAACCGTCGCTGCCGTCGCGCCAGACGGGCTGCGGCGGCGGCACGGTGGCCAGGATCCGCTCGACCACGGCGCGCGGGTCGATGTTGTCGGCGACCGCGTCGAAGGTCAGTCCGAGCCGGTGACCCATCACGCCGAGGGCGACCGTCTGGACGTCGCTGGGCAGCAGGTAGTCGCGGCCGTGGATCAGCGCCAGCGCCCGGCCGGCCGAGACCAGCCCGAGGGTCGCGCGCGGGCTGACACCGAGCTCGATGATCGGCTCCAGGTCGGGCAGGTGGAAGTCGGACGGGGTCCGGGTCGCCATCACCAGGCGGACCGCGTACTCCGCGACGAGGTTGTGCACGAAGACCTGCTCGGCCGAGCGCTGCAGCTCCATGATCGTCTCGGGCTTCAGCACCTGACGCGCCTGCGGCGGGTCGACGCTCATCCGGCGGAGGATCTCGAACTCCTCGTGACCGCGCGGGTGCGGGACGTCGATCTTGACCAGGAACCGGTCCCGCTGCGCCTCGGGCAGCGGGTAGACGCCCTCGGACTCGATCGGGTTCTGGGTCGCGATCACGATGAACGGCTTCGGCATCGGGAAGGTCTGGCCGCCGATCGACACCTGCCGCTCGGCCATCAGCTCCAGCATCGCCGACTGCACCTTGGCCGGGGCCCGGTTCACCTCGTCGGCCAGGACGAAGTTCACGAACGTCGGGCCGAGCTCGATGTCGAAGGCCTCCCGGGTCTGCCGGTAGATCCGGGTACCGACGATGTCGGACGGGACCAGGTCAGGAGTGAACTGGATCCGGGCGAACGAACCACCGACCACCGACGCGAAGGTCCGCACCGCCAGCGTCTTGGCGACACCGGGCACACCCTCGAGCAGGCAGTGACCCCTCGCCAGCAGCGACACCATCAGCATCTCGACCATCTGCTCCTGGCCGACGATCACCCGCTTGACCTCGCTGATCGCCTCGCTGACCAGGTGTGACTGCTGGGCCACCGACCCGGCCGGCACAGTGGTTTCGGTCATGCCTGTCCTTCCGGGGTCCAACCAGGACCTTGTCTGCACACTCGGGAACTCCCGCTATTCCATCAGATCCCCGGGCAAGGACACGTGCGCGCCCCACCCTGCTCCCCTCCTATCGTGCCCACCCGCCCAAATCCGAACACTCCGGTACGCCGGCCTGGCGGCGGCCGAGGCGGACCGACTACGGCGTACCGGACGGGCGCGGGGCGACACCGCTACCAGGGATGTGATGGGATTGGAGGTGATGACCGCGACCGACTCCCAGACCGACACGGCGGCGCCGGCGGAGCCCGAGGCCCCGCCCGTCGAGCCTGCGCCGGTGCTGCCGGACGCGTTGCCACTGCTTCCGGAGGATCCGCCGAGGGTGGGCGACTTCTGGCTACGGGGCCGGCTGGGCGCGAACGCGGCCGGCTATCTGTACACGGCCAGTGACGAGACCGGGCGGGACGCGGTCATCGCGATGATGACCGAGGGCTCGTCCGACGACGCGGCAGCGAGGGACCGGTTCGTCACCGCGGTCGATGGTCTGCCGCCCGAGGTGGTGCTCGCGCACAACGACGCGGACGACGACGATCTGGCGCTGTGGGCCGCACTCGGGCCGGTCCGCCCGGACGACGGGTCGAGCGCCGCCACCGACGAGCGGCTGATCGCCGAGCGGCGGGGCGAGGAAGTGCTGTCGGCGGTCCTGATGGACCGGATCCCGCAGCGAGGCAGACTGCGCGGACCGGACTTCCGGCACTACTGGGAGCAGCGCCGCCGCCCGGGACTGTTCCGGATCTGGCCGCTGCCCTGGCCGTCGGCGCTGCGGCCCGCCTCCTGGCTCGCGATGGCGCTGTCGCTGCTGACGATGCTGGTCATCATGGCGGTGGCGATCCTGGTCGCCTGGCTCATGTTCCGCAACGCGCCGGAGGTCGACCCGCCACCGCCGATCCCGACCGACCGCAACACGGTCACGGTGACGGTCACCCCGACGACCCCGCCACCCGCCACGGGGACGGCCACGGGCAGCCCCGTTACGCCGAACCCGAGCATCTCGATCGTCCCGCCGCCCGGCACTCCCGGCGAATCGGGATCAAGTGGCACCCCGGAGCCGGGCGACCGCTTCTAGCCCCTGGGTACCTACAAAGAGTTCCTGATCGCTGTTGCCTTCGACACCAGTTGGGCCGCTGCGGCGGCTGGGATCTTCGCGCCGGACTGAGCCTTCACCTTGGTGATGAAACCGTTCAGCTGGACCTTCGCGGCCGGCACCTGGTTGTTCTTGACCGCCGCTCTGGCCACCGTCAGCCTGAGCACCAGGACGATCTCGACCGGCTTGGCCAGGTGCAGCGCCTTCACCTCGGCGATCAGGTCCGTCAGCGCCTTGTACGGGCTCGCCGCGACCGTCTCGACGAACTCGACCGACCCCGCGTCACAGTTCGCACCGAGCGGCCGGCCCTGCATGCGCTGGTCGTCCTCGGTCGTGCAGCTCGCCACCGGCACCCGGCCACCGAGCGGGCTGGTCGCCGCGGGCGTGCGCCCGGACGGGAACCCGTTGGTCAGCGGAGCCAGCTGCGGGTCCGCGGCAGTCACCAGGTCGGAGGCGATCGTGCTGCAGGTGGCGTCCCGTAGTACGGAGAAGCCACCGGAGGTTCCGTGGAAGGCGCCACCGACGCCGGCGCACGAAGTACCGGTGATCGGCAGCACGAGGGCGCTCCGGCTGATCGCGACCGTGGCCGCCGGTACTGCGGCGATGTGCGCGCCGGTGGTCGCCTTGTCGTCGGCCATCGTCACGTGAGTCAGCGTGACCTGAGTCGCGGTGGTGAAGTTCAGGCCGCCGCCGACCGTGGCGGTGTTGGCGTTGATGGTGGAGTTCAGGAAGCTGGCCCCGAACGCCGAGATCCGGGCGCCACCACCGGTACTGGTCGCCGTGTTGGAGTTGATGGTCGTCTTGTCGAAGGTGACCGACTCGGCCGCCAGGTCCAGACCGGCGCCGTTGACTGCCTTGTTGTTGAAGACCTTGCTGCCCTCGAGACCGGCTTGATAGGCGAAGCCGACCTTGACGCCACCGCCGTTGCCGGCCGAGGTGTTGCCGGAGATGGTCGGCTGGAAACCACTGACCGAGCCCGCGCTGAACGCGTACACCCCGCCGCCGTCACCACCGGCCGTGTTGTTGTTGATCTCGGACGTGTCGAACCACAGGGCCGACTCCGGACCGGGGGTCAGGAAGGCGACGCCGCCACCCCGGCCGGTCGCGGTGTTGCCGCTGAAGCCGCCCTTGTAGTTGCTGAAGTTGCCCACGCTGATCGCCGCGCCGCCACCGTCGCCGGCGGCCGTGTTGTTGTCGATCGGCGTGCGGTCGAGGTTGGTCGAGGCCGCGTTGCCGCCGTCCTCGACGAGCACCGGTGTGACGGACAGGCCACCGCCGGCGACCGTGCTCCGGTTGCCCTCGATCCCGGACAGCAACAGGCCGATCGACGAGGCCGGCGTGCCGTTGCGCTGCGACATCGAGAAGGAGATGCCACCGAGCGCGTCCGCGGCGGTCAGGCCGTTGTTGGCGACATAGAGCGAGTACCCGCTCAAGCGGCCACAGTTGACACAACGGATGCCCACCCGGCCGTTGTTCGCGATCGTGGTGAACTCGAACTCCATCTTGTTGGTCGGGAAACCCTGGCCGGTGTTGCTGATCCCCGCCCGGGTGTTGCCCGAGATGGTCGAGTTGGACACCGTCACCGGATAGCCGTCGACCAGCGAGAGACCGGAGCCGACGTTGTCCGAGATCGTCGTGCCGCTCATCGCCAGCGAACAGTTGTCACAGCTGACGATGCTGCCGGTGTTGTTGTGCAGGTTGCTGTTGTTCAACGTCAGCCGGTACGGCGTGATGCCGTGGTCGAAGCTGGACCAGACGACCGAGCCGCCCGGCGAGAGCACGTTGCGGATCTCCACATTCGCCAGCAGCAGCTCGCTGTCGGAGCGGACCGCGGCGCCCTCCAGCCCGGTCGCCGTGGTGTTCGGGCCACCGTCGATGATCAGGTCCTGCAGCTCGAGCCGGCCGGCGTGGTCGGTGCTGTCGATGATCCCCTTCGCGTCGCAGGTCTGGTCGATCACCGAACCGTTGCCCTGGACAATGAGTCCGTGGCCGTCGGCATGCGTCAGCGGACCGGTGCAGTTGGTCAGGGCGTAAGTGAGCCCGGCGCCCAGCGTGATGGTGTCGTCGACGCCGTTCGAACCGGCCGTCGTGAACGCCTCCCGCAACGAGGTCAGGCCGTCGCCCCCGTTGACGACGTCGGCCGTCGTGGTGACGGTGATGGTGGCGGCCGACGCGGCCGGCGCGACAACCGCGACCAGGCCGGAGCCGAGCAGTCCGGCCAGCGCGGCGGCGCGCAGGCAGGACCCGATGATTCTGGACATGTGACATCCCCCCACAGGAATCGAAGGACCAGAATCACCTAGGTGGGGGTCAGTGACAAGAGGTGGCTAGGCAAGAAGTCGGAGGAATTCTTCGTCACGCCACAGCTCGCCAGGAACTGATTGACGTACCAGTGCGGCGTCGGCCCGGATCTCGGCCTGGCTGGCCGCGCCGATCAGTACGGCGGCAACTGCGGAATGCCTGCCAGGGAAGGCCAACGCGGCCTGCGGCAGCGATACGCCGTACCGCTCGCAGACGGCCGAGAATCGCCTGGCCAGGATGACGCCTGGGTCAGTCGTTTGCTTGGATCGATCGACCTGCAGCACGTGCTTGGTCAGTACGCCGGACGCGATCGCCAGCACTCCCCTGGCCAGGCAGCGATCGAGCAGCGGTGCCGCCGACCGGTCGAGCAGGGAGTACTGCCCGGCGAGCAGAACCGCGTCGAGCTCGGTGTCGCGGACGAACTGGTCGAGCAGCTGCCAATCATCGGCTGCGACGCCGACCGCGCCGATCGCCTTCTCCTCACGCAACTGGTGGAGAACCGGATAAGCCTCCTCGATCGCCTGCTGCCAGTGCTCTCCCGGGTCGTGCAGCAGCACCAGATCGACGCTCAGGCCGAGCCGCTCCTGGCTCTCGACGAGCGACCTGCGGATGCCGTCGGCGGAGAAGTCCGCGCTGCCATCGACGGTCCGGCCGACCTTCGTCGAGAGCAGGAACTCCTCGCGTGGCCGGCGCGCGAGCGCAGTACCGAAGCGTTGCTCCGAACGGCCTGCGCCGTAGCGGGGAGCCGTGTCGAAGTACCGGATCCCGGCCTGGTACGCCGCGTCGATGGTGACCGTGGCGGTCGCGTCCCCGGCCGGGCCCGGCAGCTCACCGATGGGTGATCCGCCGAGCCCGAACCGGGGCAACCGGAACTTCGTCGCGGTCGACGGGCTGAGAACGTGGCTCGGAGCGGTCATCGGACTGGCCCTCCCTGGTCGGCACGTGTCCCTACCAGGATGGGTGCTCCGCGACGTCCTCGCATCTCGAACCGCCTAGCTCATGGCCGCTGAGTCAGCGCCCGGAGGTGTACAGCGCGCGCACCTCCTCGACGCCGAGGGCGCGGTCGAAGAAGTGCACCTGGTCGACCGTGCCGTCCAGGTAGTCGACCGGGTTGCCGCCGAACTTGCCTCGCCCGATCACGGCGTTCCCGGTCGAGGTGGCGTCCAGACTGCAGGCGCTCTCGGTAGCGACCAGTTCGCCGTCGACGTACAGCTTGAGCTCACCCTTCGCGGCATCCCGGACGCCGGTGAGGTGGTACCACTGGTCCGGGTTGGGCTTGATCGGCGCGAGCGCGCGCTGGCCGGGGAAGCTCATCGCGAACCGCTGGTCGGCACCGGAGTACTGCAGGAAGAACGCACTGTCGCGATCGCCGTCCTGGCTGACGATGGTCTGGAACGCGCCATCGGCCTTGTTCAGCTTCACCCAGGCGGTCGCGGTGTAGCTGTTGGCGGTGTCGAGCAGCTGCGCACCGGTATCGACGAACTGGCTGGATCCGTTCAGTGCAACGCCTTGCCCGTTCTTGCCGGGGGCAAAGACCGCTCCGCCTTGCAACGTCGCGTCTTTGGTGCCGACGGCATCTTCCGTCGTGCCGTCGAGCGGGTAGAAGTGGATGCCGTCGGCCCCTGGCGTGCCGGGCGGCGGGGTCGGACCGCTGGTACCGGTGCCGTCGGCGCCCTTGATGATGGCGGTGTTCACCGCGCGGACCTGGGCGAAGTCCATCTTCGGGACCTGCCGGTCGTAGGTGAAGAAGCCGTTCAGCTCGCCCTCGACATCGGTGATCTGGGTGTAGACCGAGCCACTGATGCCACAGGAGTTCGCGGACCGCAGTACGTCGCGCTGGTTCTCGACGTACCGCCGGGTGAGCGTGGCCTTGTCCGGCGTCATCTCGTACGCGAAGCCGTCGCCGAACCACATGTGGTCGGGAGTCTTCAGGCCGAACCCACCGTGCTCGCCGTCGACCGCCACCCGATCACCAGCCGGGGCGGAGGTCGCCGGGCCGAGGTACGCGTGGTGGTCGATCACGTCGCCGCGACCGGAGTCGCCCAGGGAGTCGCAGCAGTTCATCCCGCTGTGGGCGTTGACGAGCCGGGACGGATCCTGGGCCTTCACGCTGTCGGCGATCCGACCGGTCTCGGCCAGGTCCCACTCACCCCAGCCCTCGTTGAACGGGATCCAGGTGGTGATCGAAGTGAAGCTCCTGTGCTCCTCGACCATCTCGTGCAGCTCGGCCTTGAACTGGTCGCGCCAGGGCCCCGGGATCGGGTCGGTCTTGGCTGCCGGCATGTCCTGCCAGACCATCAGCCCGAGCTTGTCCGCGTGGTAGTACCAGCGGTCCGGCTCCACCTTGATGTGCTTGCGTACGGTGTTGAAGCCGAGCACCTTGTGCTGCTCCAGGTCGAACTTCAGCGCCTCGTCGGTCGGCGCGGTATTCAGGCCGTCGGGCCAGAAGCCCTGGTCGAGGGTCGACAGGTTGAACAGGATCTTGCCGTTGAGCGCGAGCCGGAGCTTGCCGTCGGCACCCTTCACCTTGCCGACCGACCGCATCCCGGAGTACGAGCCGACCTCGTCCTGCGTCTTGCCCCGGTCGACCAGCTTGACCTTGAGCGTGTAGAGGAAGGGGCTGTCGGGCGACCACAGTTTGGGGTTCTTGATCGGCAGCGTCAGCTCGGTGTCGGCCTTGCCATTCGCCTTGCCGACGATCTTGCTCCCGTCGTACGCGGTGGCCTCGACGTCGAGGCCGGCCGGTCCGCTGGTGTCGGCGGTGAGCTTGAGCGAGCTGCTCGGCAGGTCGGGGGTGAGCTGCAGGCGGTCGATCGAGGATCGGGCGACGGGCTCCATCCAGACGGTCCGCCAGATGCCGGAGCTGCCTTGGTAGAAGATGCCGTGGTCGGCGACCTCGCGCTGCTTGCCGACGGGCTGGAACGTCTCGTCGGTGAGGTCCTCGGCCCAGACGATCAACTCCTGCGGGCCGGACCTTTTGAGAACGTTCGTGACATCGACATCGAAGCCGTCGTAGCCGCCGCGGTGGGTCGCGACCTGCCGGCCGTTCACCCAGACCTTGGCGACGTAGTCGACGGCGCCGAAGTGCAGGACCAGCCGCTGGTTCTTCCAGCTGCTGGGCACGGTGAAGGTCCGGCGGTACCACATCCGGTCCTCGTGCCGCTGGATTCCCGAGAGCGCGGACTCGATCGGGTAGGGCACGAGGACCTGCTCGGCGAGCGTCCTGTCGATCGGCGGAGCTTCACCGGTGGCGGCCGGGGCGAACTCCCACAAGCCGTTGAGGTTCTGCCACTTCGACCGGGTCAACTGCGGCCTCGGGTACTCCGGCAAGGCGTTCGCCGGCGACACGTCGGCTGTCCACGGCGTACTCAGTGGCGGCGTACCGACGTGCCAGCCGTTGGGTTTGGCGGCGGGGTCTTGCGGTCCTGCTGTCGCCTGTTGGCTGCCGGCGGCGAGCGCGGTCGCGGCCAGCAGGCCGGCGACCGCGGCCGCCACCGCGCGACGTCTGAACTCCATGTGTGCCTTCCCTCCCTGGGCGGAGACCTTTCATGGGCGGAGAAAGGTCAGTCCGTTGGAAACGCTCCCGTGACGAAGCGTGACCATTCGGACACGCTCGTCATTCAAGGTGGGTCGGAACAAAAAGGCAAGAGTTCAGCCAAAATCAAACATTGACTGACCGGTACCGGTCAGCCGGCGGCGGTCAGCCCGGCAGGACGCAGACCGGGATCGGCGTGGTGAAGGAGCTCTTCTGGGTCAGCCCGCCGGTCTGGACGTCGACCGCGAGGGTGGTGATGTTGTTGGATCTCTGGTTGGAAACGAACATCAGCTTGCCGGTCGGGTCCAGCGTCACGTGCCGTGGCCAGTCACCGCCGCAGGACGGCGTACCGATCCGGCGCAGGCTCGCTCCCCCGGACTCGACGGCGAAGACGGCGATGCTGTTGTGGCCGCGGTTGGTGAGGTAGGCGAAGCGCCCGTCCGGCGACACGATCACCTCGCCGGGGTAGTTGGTCGGCCCGGCCGGGGCCGTCGCCTGCGCGGCTCCCGGGGTGACCTTGCCGGTCGCGCCGTCGTACTGGAGGACGGTGATGGTGCTGTTCAGTTCGTTGGCGACGTAGGCGTAGCGGCCGTTCGGGTGGAAAGCGAGGTGGCGCGGTCCGGCGCCGGTCTTCACCTTCGCCTGGCTCTTCAGGCTGAGCTTGCCGTTGGCAATCGTGTACGTGTAGATCGTGTCGGTGCCCAGATCGACGGCGAGGACGTAGCTACCGGTCGGGTCCTGGACGACCTGGTGCGCGTGCGGCGCCGAGCCGGCGTGCTTGACCAGGTCGGTCCGGGCACCGAGGCTCCCGTCCGTCTTGACCGGGTGGACGGAGATGTCGCCGGAGCCGTAGTTGGCGCTCAGCAGGTACTTGCTATTGGCAACCAGTGCGAGGTGACAAGGCGCGCTTCCGCCGTTGGGCTGGCGATTGAGCACCCGCAGGTGGCCGGGTGAATCCACTGCGATCGCGGTCACGCCGCCCGACGACTGCTCGTTCACGGCGTACAGGTTGCGGCCCGAGGACGACCGAATCAGGAACGATGGGTCCTGCACGCCGGCCAGCACGCCGGTCGAGCTGAGCTGGCCGGTCGCCACGTCGTACGAGGCGAGCCCGACGCCGGCACCACCGCCCGACTCGGAGGTGTAGGTGCCGAGATACAGCGTCCCCGTGGCTTGGCAACTCGCACTCGCATTCGCTGGGGTGATGCCGACTGCTGCGCTGCCGACGGCAGCGGCGGTGAGTCCGAGGAACTGGCGGCGGCTCGTACCCATGACACATCCTCCGAGCTTCTAGGTGATCGTCCGACCACATAGAGTGGCTCAGCTCGGCGGATGTGGCAATAGGCACAACCAAGGTTGCAGATTACGCAACCGGGACGCTCAGCCAGGAAGGATCGGCGGCGGGCGAACTGAAGCTGACCGTGCTGCCGAGGCTGCTGCGGCCGAGGTAGCGCGGATCGACGGTGTCGACCACCAGGACCAGGTGATGCCCGGCGGGCACCTCCCAGCTCGTCGCCTCCAGCCTCAGGTCGAGCGTCTTCGGCTGACCCGGCGTTGCCCCGCGCAACGTGTACGGCTTGTGGGAGACGAGCGACCCGAAGCCGAACGCGTCCACGTCGTACAGGTAGGCGAAGAGCGAGGTGTCGCGCGCGCTGGGCGTGACGGTCACGTGCAATCGCGGAGCGCCGTTGACGACCGTCTTGGAGCTGTACGCCGGCCCGGACCAGACTCCTGCGAAGGTGCGATCGACGAGTGGGGTGGCGACGCCGACCGGGATCGAGAGCAGCCCCTGCAACGCGCCGGAGATGAGCACCACGCCGCTGTCGGCCACCGTCGGGATGCCCGGGCCGATGCCATTGGACCAGCCGGTGGACGCCTTGGCCTGCAGGGATCCGGTGCGCGACAACCCCGTCGGCTTGGTCAGGTACGAGGTCTTGGTCGAGCCGACCGAGGCCCAGTTCGGGTAGCTGCGCCAGACGTTGCGCTGCGATTTCAGCTGGACGGGGGCTTCGTCGTCGGCGCCGTTTTCGGCCCCGGTGAGGAAGTGCTGCAGCCACGGGGCGAGCTCGTCCCAGACCTCGTTGGGCAGCCCGATCGCGCCGGTCACCTCGGGCGTCGCGTGGTCGCCGTGCGCGAGGAGCAGCCGCTTCGGCCCGGTCAGCTTGGTGAAGAAGTCCGTGTACTGCGTCGGCGGGAAGATCGAGTCCTCGAAGGCGTTGGCCAGGAAGACCGCGGGGTGGTTCGCATTGATCCGGTCGGCCACCGTCGTCGCCGACCTGATCGGTGCGAGCGCGGTCGCCTCGCTGATCGCGCCGTCGAAGTCGCCGGTGACGAACTTCGTCTGCAGCGACCGCATCTCCGGTCCGGGCCGGCCGGTGATGTTGCCCAGGGCAAGGAGTGCGGCGACGGCCTGGAGGTTGACCGTGTCGTTGGGGTTCAGCGAGGCGATCAGGTCGGCCCAGCCGCTGAGCGCGCCGACCGCCTTGATCCGGGGGTCCTGGGCGCTGGCCAGCAGCGAGATGCCGGCGCCGTACGAGATTCCGACGGAGGCGACCCGGCTGGTGTCGGCCGGTGTGTGCTCGGCGGCCCAGTCGATCACTTCGGTGACGTCGGCAACGGTCGGCGGACCGGCGATGTCGATCCCGCCGGCGGAGTCCCAGAAACCGCGGCTGCTGTACGAGATCACCTGGAATCCGGCCTTGGCGAGCTTACTGCCCTGGCCGACGTACTCGAGGTTCGGCACGCCCCAGCTCGACGGCATCACCACCAGCGGGAACGGGCCGGCGCCCTGCCCGGTCGGGGTGAGCACGACAGCACCGATCTCGGTCCCGCCGGCGCCGGGGATGCGCTGGTACGCCGTACTGAATCCCGCCGCGGCCGGAGCGGCCTGCGTTGGGACCGGGGCGAGACCGACGCTCGCGACGAGGACTGCAAGGGCGACGACGAGTCTGCGCATCGGTGACCTCCGGGGCGGGTTACTGCTCAGTTTTACCGAAGGGTAACCACGAAGTTACGGATGTGTCACTAGCTCGGTACTTTGGGTCAGACTCGGAGTTTGCTCAGAACGCGTTGACTCCGGTGGCCTCGACGGACCAGGCCCAGAGCTGCTGGGCGAGCTGCGGGTTCTGAGCGGCCTTGGTCGGATGGACCAGCTTCGGCTTGCCACGGAACTCTAAGAACGACGGACCGTAGTACGAGCCGGAACGCACCTCGGGCGCCGTCGCGGCGTACAGGCTGGGCCAGGCGCCGGCTCTCGCGGACTGGGCGACGATCTTGGTGCCGATCGCGAGCAGGCGGGCTTCCAGGTTGACGCCGCCGAGTTGCGGGCCGGACGCCTGCAGGTGGGTGCGGGCGTAGCCGGGGTGGGACGAGACGCTCGTCAGGTTCGAGCCGGCGGCGCGGGCGCGGCGGTCGAGCTCCAGCATGAAGAGCAGGTTGGCGAGCTTGGACTTGCCGTAGGCGTCCCATTTCGCGTAGCCGTTCTCGGCGCGCAGGTCGCCCTGGCGGATCGAGTTCACGGTCTTGTGCATGATGGAGCTGACCGTGACGACGCGCGGGATCGCCGCCTTCAGCAACAGTGGCATCAGGCGGGCGGTGAGCGCGAAATGGCCGAGGTGGTTGGTACCCACCTGCAACTCGAAGCCATCCACGGTCTGCCGGTACGGCGGTGCCATCACGCCGGCGTTGTTGACCAGGATGTCGAGGTGCTCGTGTTTCTCGGCGAACCGCTCGGCGGCGGTCTCGACACCGGCGAGGTCGGCCAGATCCAGGTCGAGAATCGCCGGCTGTGGTCTGCCGGAGGCCGCGGCGAGACTGGCGGCGGCCTGCTGGGATTTCTCCGGGTTGCGCGCCGCGATGGTCACCTCGGCACCGTGCCGGAGGAGTTCGAGGGCGGTCTCGTAGCCGAGTCCGCTGGTCGCGCCGGTGACGAGAACACGGCGGCCGGTCAGGTCAGGGATATCCGAAGTGCTCCAGCTCATGCGCCCACAGTAGTCGTGGGCGCATGAGCCGGCGCTGGGGTCAGAGAATCTTGCGCGCCTTGAAGGCGGTGGTCACCTTGGCGGCGGCCGCCTTGCCGTAGAGCAGGCGAGCGGACTGCACGGTCACCCGGGCAGCGTCGGCGAACGAGGTGTCGGGCGCGTAGAAGAACGTGCCCTGCAGGATCACCTTGTTGGCCTTGTTCCGGCCGAGTGCCTTCTGGATGTCCCAGAGCGCGTTCGACCAGATCTCGCCGTCGTCGTGCACCTCACCGTCGATGTCGTCGGTGGTCTTGCCGGTGTCGGTACGCCGCAGGCAGTGCTTCGGTCCGTCGGTGTACGACGTGGCGTCCCAGTCCATCACGCACGGGAGGTCGTAGTTCTTGCTGACCGGGATGGACTGCTGCACGGCCCAGTAGTCGCCGAAGCCCTCGCCGATCGCTCCGGCCTGCTCCGACTCGCCGAAGCCCGGGACGACGTCGTCCTGGATCGCGTGACCGTACTCGTGCCAGATCACCTCGGCGTCCTCGGCGTCGTCGACGCCGCCCTCGCCCATCGTGATGACATCGGTCGACGGGTCGTAGAACGAGTTGTCACCCTCGAAGGTGTTGATCGAGAAGTCCTGCGACTCGCTGTTGACGTCGGTGAAGCCGATCGAGTGGATGTACTCCTGGGTCTGGTTGACCTGGTAGTACGCCTCGACCTGCTCGAACTTGTCGTTGGCCCGCTGGAAGACGAAGTGGTTCTTCTTGTTGAACGCCACCCCGCCCTTGGCCTCGGCGATGTTCACGTACTTGCCGTTGAGCTTGCCGGAGCCGTCCAGGTTGCGCAGGATGACGTTCTTCTGCGCCACGAACAGGGCGTTCTGGTTCTTGTCGTCCTGGTCGGTCAGGTCCTCGTTCTTCAGCGTGACGACCGGGTTCGGGTCGAACACCGAGCCCGTGCCGTTGGCGTTGTCGCTGATCACCTTCGACTCCACGACCGTACCGGTCTTGGCATCGACGAGTGAGCGGCTGACGCCCTCGGTCGAGCGCGAGGTGACGTTCCAGACGAGCTTGGCGTTCGGGCCGCCGAGGACGGCCAGCTGGGCCGCACCCTGGGCCGCGGCCGGCGTCGGCGTGACGTTCTTGCCACCGGCGCCGCGGCTCCGTGCGGCGCGCGCGGTCACCGTGGTGTTGGCGCTCTTGGTGGCCGTCGCCGAGGCGACCTTGGCGCTCACGTCGAGGTTCGCCGGTACGGCGTCGCGGCCGTCGACAATCTGGGTCTTGCCAGACTTGTCGACGTGCTGCGCGTAGTACCCGCCGACGACCGGCAGCCCCTTGAAGGTCTGCTGGTACCAGTAGTGCTTGCCCAGCAGCGAGGTCTTGGTCTTGATCAGCTTCAGGTTGGCCGGTACCGCGCTGGCGGCCGAGCTGCTCGCCGGCGCTGCCCCCGCTGCGCTGGTGAACGACATCCCGAGTGCCAGCACCACTCCAGTGGCGGTGATGGCCGCGATCGCCTTCCGGCGACGCACGTGCTTCGTCATACATTCCCTCCCAAGGTGGACGACCGTGGTGGTACGACTACGATCCGTCGCGACCCTAGTTCGCCGGATACCTTCGTGGGAAGCAGAACTTCCCGCGTTCCCGGCTTGGCAAGGGAAAACATCTAGCCCTGCCTAGGTAAGTCGGCCGGCCTGGCTCGCTCCACCGGCAAGCAACCGGATGACCCCCGCTAGGACATCGATGCCAACCTCGGGGTCGATGGCGCGCTGCACGCCCAGGCCGACGCCGAGGCTGAGCAGCGCCGTCGCGCAGTCCTCGGCCGGCATCGGAAGCACGATGCCGAACTCCTCGGCATGTGCGGTGAGCAACAAGGTGACAGCGGCCCGTATCTGAGCGTTGCGCAGGGCAAGCTCCCGGCGGACGACTTCGTCCTGCCGGGCCCGGGTCGCGAACTCGACCTCGAAGACCGTCCAGGCCTGGTCGCCGATGGTCTCGTCTGCCCACCGCTCGAACGCGGTGAGCATCGCCTCGAGGGTCGCCGCGCCCTCCAGTGCGGACGCCATCTTGTGCGCCTGGTCGGCGCGGATCGCGTCGACGACGGCGAGGCAGAGCTCGTCCTTGTTGCGGAAGTTCGAGTAGACCGCGCCCTTGGAGAAGCCGGCCTCGTCCGCGACCTTCTCCAGGCTGGTCGCCGCGTACCCATCCTGGAGGAAGAGCTCCGTAGCGGTCGCGACGAGTGTCTCGCGGGTGCGCGCCTGGCTCTCCACCCGGCTCATTCTCGGCATGCGGCTGACTCTAGTGGTTGCTTCGGGTGGTGATCGGTTTGGGCTTCCATCGGTATTCAGATACCGCTAGTCTCCGGATATGGCTGACCACGAGGTACTGATCGTTGGAGCGGGCGCTTCCGGGATCGGGGCGGCGATCCGGCTGCAGCAGGCCGGGATCACCTCCTTCGTCGTCCTGGAGAAGGCTTCGTCCCTGGGTGGGACGTGGCGGGACAACACATATCCAGGGTGCGCGTGCGACGTACCGTCGGCGTTGTACTCGTATTCCTTCGCGCCGAACCCGTCCTGGACCCGGGCGTTTGCCGGGCAGGCGGAGATCCGCGCGTATCTGGAGTCGACGGCGGCGCAGTACGGGGTGTCTTCTCATTTGAGCTTCGGGGTGGAGATGCTGCGAGCCTCTTGGTCGGATTCTGCGCAGCATTGGGTCGTCTCGACGTCGGCCGGTGAGCTGACGGCCCGGGTGCTGATCACCGGGACCGGGCCTTGGCATGAGCCGTTGCTGCCGTCGGTGCCGCTGGATTTCGACGGGCCTTTGTTCCATTCGTCGCGCTGGGATCACTCGGTCGACCTCCGCGGGAAGCGGGTCGCGGTGATCGGCACCGGCGCGTCTGCGGTGCAGTTCGTACCGGCGATCCAACCGCTGGTGTCCTCACTGCATCTCTTCCAGCGGACGGCGCAGTGGGTCCTGCCGAAGCCCGATCACTCCGTGCCGATGGCCGAGCGGTGGTTGATGCGGCGGGTGCCTGCGGCTCAGCGCGCTTTGCGAGCTGTGGAGTACGGCGCGATGGAGGCGCTCGGGGTCGGTTTCCGGCACCCGGCGGTCATGCGCCAGATCCAGCGGGTGGGCGCCTGGCACCTGCGGCGGGCGGTCCGTGATCCGTTGCTGCGTGCGGCGCTGACGCCGTCATACACGCTGGGGTGCAAGCGGATCCTGATGTCGAACGACTACTACCCGGCACTTGCCTCCGACAACGTCAAGGTGCATCCGACCGGTGTCGCGTCGGTCTCGGGGTCCACCGTGACCGGCGACGACGGATCGGTCGCCGCTGTGGATGTGGTTGTCCTGGGCACCGGGTTCAAGATCCTCGACTTGCCCTTGGCAACAAGGGTTTTCGATGCTTCCGGTCGCAGTCTGCAGGACCACTGGCAGGGCAGCCCGTCCGCCTATCTCGGGACGACGGTGGCCGGCTTCCCCAACCTCTTCAACCTGCTGGGTCCGAGTCTGGGGACCGGGCACACCTCGGCCTTCATGATTCTGGAGGCGCAACTCGATCACACGCTGGCGGCTTTGAGCGCGTTGGTGCGGAGTGGGTGGTCGAGCATCGACGTACGGCCTGAAGTGCAGTCCGCATTCAACTCGGCGGTGCAATCGGCTCTGGGGTCGACGGTCTACGAGACCGGCGGCTGTGCGAGCTATTACCACGACGCGAACGGCCGAAACAGCTTCAACTGGCCCTGGTCGACACGGCGGCTGCGGGCTCAGGTTGGCCGGTTCTCCCCTGGCGACTACGCGATCCGTTCTGGTGTGGAGGTTGTGCGATGAAGCTCGACATATCCCGGTCGGTGGTTGTGGTGACGGGCGGCGCTCGCGGAATCGGGGCGGCGACCGCTTCGGCCTTCTCGGCTTTGGGCGCTTCGGTATTCGTCGGCGATCTCGACGGTCCGCGGGTACTCGACGTGACCTCGCGTACGTCGTACAAGACCTTCGTGGACGAGGTTCTCGGCGAGGCGGGGCGGATCGACGTGCTGGTGAACAACGCCGGGGTGATGCCGCTCGGGCCGTTCCTCGACGAGCCCGACGAGATCAGCCGGGCGACGCTCGACGTCAACGTGTGGGGGCTGATCCACGGGATGCGGCTGGTGGTCCCGGGAATGGTTGCCCAGGGCCACGGTCATGTCGTGAACATCGCCTCGATGGCGGGCAAGATCCCGTTTCCGGGGATGGCGGTGTACAACGCTTCGAAGTACGCGGCGGTGGGGTTGTCGGCGGCGGTACGGCGGGAACTGCACGGGACCGGGGTCAGCGTCAGCGCGGTGCTGCCGAGCGCAGTACGGACGTCGCTCTCGTCGGGCGTCCGACTGGGCGGCATCTTGCCGACCGTGGACCCTGCCGACGTCGCCGCAGCCGTGATCCGCACCTGCCGCACCCGCCGAGCCGAAACCCCGGTACCAGGCTTCCTGGCCGGCTGGGGCTTGCTTGACGGGTTGGTGCCCGAGCCCCTGATGGCTTTCGCCCGCCGCCTCCTCGGCGACGATCGCGGCCTGGCCGCCGACGCTGCTGCGCGGGCCTCCTACACAGCCCGCCTCGAAGCCTTCACCCGCCGCACGTAGCCGGCCTGGCGCTTTTCCTCGACCCCGGGAGAGGATCTGCCATGAGGAAGTTGAGTCTGCGAGCCCTGAACCGCGCCACCCTCGCCCGTCAGTGGCTGATCGAACGCCGCTCCGCGACTGCCCTGGAAGCGATCGAACACCTGGTCGGCATGCAGGCCCAGTCTCCCCTCGCCCCGTACGTCGGTCTCTGGACCCGCCTCACCGACTTCGACCCGGCTGAACTTGCCTCTTTGCTGGAAACCCGTCAGGCGGTCCGCGGCTCGATGATGCGAGCCACCATCCACCTGGTCTCCAGCCGCGACTTCCTGGCCATCCGCCCGCTCATCCAGCCCCGTCTGGAACGCGAGGTCTACGCCAACCAAACCTACGGCCGCCACCGCCTGGAGGGCGTCGACATGGACGCCGTCCTCGCTGCCGGCACAGCCCGAATGACCACCGCGCCAGCCACTGCGGTAGAACTCCGCGAACACCTGGCCCCTCTCTGGCCCGACCGCGACGCCCCTTCCCTCGCGCACGCAGTCCGCTGCCTACTCCCCACCATCCAAGTCCCCCCGCGCGGCATCTGGGGCAAGGGCGGCAACCCCACCATGACCACCGCCGACCTCTGGTTGGGCACCCCCATCACCCCCACCCCCGACGTAGACGCCGTCGTCCTCCGCTACCTGGCGGCCTACGGCCCGGCCTCAGTAGCCGACGCCCAATCCTGGTCCGGCCTGACCCGCCTGGCCGAAGTCTTCGACCGCCTGGATCTGGTCACCTACACAGACGCAGAATCCAACCGAACCCTCTACGACCTCCCCGACACCCCTCTCCCCGACGAGGACACCGAAGTCCCCACCCGCTTCCTCCCCGAATACGACAACCTCCTCCTCTCCCACGCCGACCGCACCCGCTGGATCACCGAAGCCGACCGCACCCGCCTCACCCTCCAAGAGGTACTAACCCGCGGCTCCATCCTCCACAACGGCCGCGGAACAGCCCTCTGGAAACTAACCAAACAGGGCAAAAAGTCTGCCACCTTGGAGATCGAACCAATCACCAAATTGACAAAGCCTGCCCGGAACTCGATCGAGTCCGAAGCTCACCAGCTACTAGCTTTCACGACTGAGGCCGCAGCCAGTGAGGTCAGGTTTCTGGGGTGACTTTGTGTTGATGGAGAGCTAGCGAGACTGGATGTAGACCTCGATGGCTCGGATCCTTTCGGCTACCGACGGCTGACCAGCGAGCCAGTCAGGCTGCATCAGCCCCAGCCTGCGCGAAGTCTCTTGATGCTGAGCCTGCCAACCGTAAAGAACCTCGAGAAGCTTGCGGGCATAGCCGAGGTCGGCGACAGCTCGGTCAGCCATCCGTTCGAGGAGCTTCGCCTCACCGATGAACAGCAGCGGAGCGAACAGCGGGGTGAGGAAGAGCAAGGGGACCAGAAGGCTGTCGTAGAAGATCAGCGAAGCGAGGATGAATCCGAAATAGGACACCATCAGGAAGCCGACGATCGTGCACCCAACTGCGGGTACCGTACGGCTGAGCTTCAGGAGCTGGCGGACTACCAGGGCAACGATGCGCGTCGGCACCGAGTACCACAGAGCAATTCGGCTGACCCAGCCGCGCCCGTGCAGATGTGTTGCAAGGTCATGCGCCAGCACCGCCTCGAGATGGCTGGGCGGCAACGTGTAGAGCGCCCATCCCGTCACCGTGACGGTGCATCCACCGGCGGCCGCGCCGGTCGGAGTCTCAGCCCCTTGGATCCAGAGGGTGTAGCGATTCGCATCCACTCCAGCTCGGCCGGCGACCGCCAGCCAGCTGGGAGCAAGCCGCTGCGCCTCGACCATGGTCGGGCGCCGGAGCCCCAAGAGATAGCGAGCGACGAGGCCATCCGATCCGGGCCACAGCACGATCAGGCCAGAGCACAGCCAGCTGATGATCAGCACCCACGTGCGTTCTTCGAGATCGAAGCCCTGACAGAGCCAGTAGATGATGATGAAACTGACGCCGACCCACAATAGGCCGTTGAGGATCTCAGCGACGAGCAGCCCGATACCGCCGATGAGGCTCCCACCGGACGGTCCACCAGACACGTGAATCGCTTCGTGAGGCCGACGCGGTGGCGGTAGCTGAGGCCGTCCTGGTCCGCCCTGCGGTTGGCCTCGCCACGGACCGTTGGGACCCGAGGCCTGAGGATCCGGGGGCGAGTTGTCGATCGGTCCCTCAGGAGTACTCACACTTCGCCTCTGCCATCAGTACATCGACACATGGACATGATCGTAGTGACCACCTGTCGCGTCGTTCGGATCGTAGACCCCGCCCCCGTTGTAGGGCTTCCAGCTCCCGGTACGAGAGCTCCAGATCTTGCCATACCAGATCAGGTACCTGACGCCGGTTGTCCCGGCAGTCTGAATCGCCCAGTTCGCAATCTGATCGCCCTTGACCCGCAAGGGGGCCGATCTGCGTGCGTCACCACCAACCATCACATCGCAGGCCTTGCCCTTGGGATGATCGCTGGTCGGGTTCCACGCGTGGCGATCCCAGCAGCTCATCGGCGGATTGCCCAGTGCAGCCCTTGCCTGGCTGACCCAGAGCGCGGTTCGAGGCGTCACCATGCCGCCGGTACCGGTCGGATCGGTCACTGTCTGCTCCTGAGGAGGCCAGACACCGTTGACCGGTTGCCCCGCGATCAGGCCTTGCCCTTCATCGCAATCATCGAGCGTAAATCCACCGTCGGCAGGACCCGCTGTCGGTTTGACGCCGGACCGGCCGGCATACGGATCGCCGGCGCGATCGATGTCGATACCAGCCTCTGTAGCGATCGCTCGAGCGGTGCGCTCGTGTCGGGCATAGGCGTTCGGGAAGGCCGAGACCTGAACCGCCTGTGCGGCTTCGGTGTATGCCATCGTCGGCCATCCGTCGATGTCTACCAGCCCAGGCGGGCTCGGCGGTTTGGCACCGCCGAAGAAGGCCTCGGCCGCATAGGTCGGGTCGAGAATCTGCTGAACCGTCCCCCAGCCCGCTGACGGCCTCTGCTGGAAGAGCCCGACAGAGTCCCGGTCTCCGTAGTCGATGTTCTCCAATTGGGACTCCTGCAAAGCAGTCATCAGGGCGACCAGGGTGGCTCTTCCTGGGAGACCGCGAGCAACCGCTACACCATCGATGATCTTGGCGAAAGCGACCTGTCGCGCACGGGTCGGCGCATCCGCACCTGGGTCATCGACCCGGCCGCCATCTCCTGCCGGGCAGCTTGCGACGAACCGGTCGCCGCCTGCTCCGAAGGGCAGGATGAGCGCCAGTCCGAGCAAGCCAGCAATCGCCATCAAGCCGATTGCTTTCAACACCATCGACTTACCCACCATCGCGCCCAGGACGCCGCCGGCTTCTCGCTCCGTCAACATGAGCAGCTCACCCACTCCGTCACGGGCCTGACCCACCATTCAAGTCGCTCACGACCCAGACAGTGCCTTCCGGCACCAACGTCACCACCAGCGGCAGAACGATCCGGTCCGGATGCTTGCCGGTGATATCGATTGTGACGGTAACCAGACGGCTTATCCGGGTCGGCGTGTCGACCGGTGCCGAGTCCGGCTTCGGCGCACTGACGACCACGGAAGCAACGCTCGACTTGTCCCCATCGGCTTTCAAAGCGTCATAGGTCGAATCTCCAGCGGCAAGCAGGCTGTCGGCCACCTCACCACTGATCATCGGGTCGGTCTTCGCGACCAGATCGCCGTAGGTCTCAGCACCGGGGTCTCGCGTGTAGAACGTTCGAGCCCACCTCGTAACCACATCGACCGCCCCGGTAGTCGCCAGAGCGGACGGCCGCTCCGTAAGCACCGGTGGCGTGGAGATCGAGGAGCTTGGCGACAGAGTAGAAGCGGGTGCGGTTGGTGCCGGCTCAGATTGGCCAGGCGGTTCCGGGGGCAGTGAAGGCGTGAGTAGCCCGACGTCCTTACCCGCGGGCTCATCCTGGCCGAGCAACCGCGGCAGGCCACCACCCAGACCGAGCACGACAATCGCCAGGATGACGATTGCAACGATCACCGTCACCGGACTGGTCGGCTCGGCCTGTCTCTGCTGACGCAGCCACGCCATCCGCTCTGCCTGGTCATCGCGTCGCCAGGATCGTTTTGCCCGACGCCTATCCCTCCGCCGGAGGTCGTCAATCTCGTCGGGATAGGAATAGTCCGGACGCACCACATCACGCCAGTTCTCCGGCGCTTCTGGGCGTGGCCGGTCGCTGGCCGCATCGTCGGCCTCGTGGGGACGCTTACTCCCGCGTTGCCGTTTGCCTTCCCGCCTACTCATCCCGTGCTCACCTGCGGGTCGGCACCATGACGGTCACTCCGTCCTTGGTCACCTTGGAGTACTCGCGGAATCGACGTGTGCCACCAGGCGCCGGACGTCGCCGTTCCCGCGCCACCTTGGGCGGACCATCACGCAGGCTGGCCGAGTGTGCGTTTACTCGGGGTTCGAAACGGCTACCCCCCTGCGGTTGAGGGGTATCCCGGGCATGGCGAGGACGCTTCGACTCAGCAGGGCTGCCGCCACTGGAGGTCGTCGGCGCCACCGCTGAGGAAGTCACGCCACCACCGGAGCTATAGCCGACAGAGATCGTCTTTCGTCGAGAAGAACCACGGCCATCGCCACCCTGGTTTGGACCAGATGCAGCTGCCTGGACGTACTGAGCCTGGTCCTTCGCCCTGGTCGACTGAGCATCGGCCCGGCCGATTGATCCGGCGCCCTTGGAACTACCAGCTGCCTCGATTGCGCGTCGGTCGTTTCCTGCTGCCAACTCTTGGGCGGGCCGCTGTGGTGATCCGGCGGCGCCTCGGGCTCCGCCAAGCACAGGTGCCTGCCGGAAGATTCGTACAGATGCCACCCTCTCGACGCTGGCCTCTCGAGCGCCTCCCTTGCCGGCCACCCGTTCACCAATGGTCGGACTGGCTGCACGACTGCCCACAGCACCCATCAACCGACGAACGGCCGATGTCGCACCACGGCGGGCCAACCCACCCATCAGCAGACTGCCCGCTCCAGGCCGCATCATCGAACTCATGCTCTCGAAGAGTCTGCGAAGCCGGAACCCAGCGATCAGAACAGCGATCGCGAGGCCGCTGACAGGCAGCCAGCCGAGCGTGTCAGTGAGCCCGAAGACTGCTGTCACCAAGGCCAGGGTCGTCGAGAACACGAGGAGCGCGAGGATCGATTGCAGGACGAGGCCGAGGAGAGCCTCGAACCAGTTCATCCCCCATTGTCTGGTTCGGCCCGGCACGGCCCAGAGACAGGCGAACAGGACGCCGACAACCAGCAACAACATGCATCCGACGAAGGCCATCAAGGCAGTGAACGCCAACGAGATCGTCAGGAAGGCGAAGAGGGTCGCGGCGATAGCGCCGAGCGTGAGTACTCCGACTCGACCGAACGGATTGTCCCCTTTGGCCCACTTGACTGTGGCAGCGTCGCCGCCACCTTCGGCCTTGCTGACCTCGTTGTCGATGTACTCCTTGCGAGCGTCACCATCAGTTCCCTTGTCCAGCAGGGCCTTGCCGTAGCGCTGGCAAGCGGCGAGCGAGCCGAATTCCGCGACACACCACGGAGTGGCCGCAAACGCCCTCCAGGTCGCGTCGCCGGACTTCCGTAGCAGAGTGTCGCGGTCAGTGCCGGAAAAGCTTGGTTCCGGCATAGTGATCGGCACCTTGACGGTGTCGCCGAGCACATGTGTCGAAGTACCGACCACGGCATCTGAACCGATCTGGCGAGCTCCGTCAACGCCGGTCAGCCAGGTCGATGGCGCAACCGCGAAACTTGTTGCCAGCAGCCCGGCGGCGAAGACCCACACCAGTTGCCCCATCGCGCTTCCGCTCGCACGCTTCTGGGCGTAGGCGGCGATCGCACCGAAAGCCAAAGCGGACGGCAACAACCAGCCGACGAACTCGGTATTCACCGCGCCGATGGCCGCGGATGCTGTTTGTGTCAGCGGCTTGATGTCGGTGAACGAGAAGAGCCACCATCCGACCGAGATCGCGGCCCGCGTGATCGCCACGATGTACATCATCACCATGTGCGCGTAGCCGTTGAACACGGCCTGGATCGGGTCCCTGAAGCTCGTCTCGAAGTCGAGCCCGTAAACCGTAGGACTGTACTGCTCGAACAAGGTTCGGGTGTCCCCGCCGGTCAGATCCGGGGTCGGGAGCAGGTCGCCGAAGCCGGTGGGGTTGGTGGGGCCGGTGGGGTCGGCTGCTAGGGCTAGTTGGGCGGTGACTATGAAGGAGATCGCGAGGGTGGTCAGCGCCGTTCTGAGGCGGCGAGACCACTTCATGCGACGTGCTCCTTCTTGCCGGAGCTGTTGTTGGACTTGGTGGGGTCCGGGTCGCTGGCGGGGTACATCGCTTCGTTGTAGGAGGCTTCGTCGGCTTCTTGGTCGTAGACCTCGCTGGGGCCGATTGGTTCTTCGTAGCGGGGTGGGTGGTGGTGGTCTACGCCGTTGGGGGGTGGGGGCGGGGGTGGGGCGGTGACGCCGTTGGAAAGCGTGTGTGAGGTGCTGGTGGGGGCGTGGTGGGAGGAGGTTTCTACTACTGGGACTGAGGGGAGGGGGGCGTCTTGGGTGGGGTCCTGGGTGTGGGCTTCGGCTTGGGCTGTTGCGGCGGCGGCCGGTTGTAGGGCGTTGGCGCGGTCTTCGTCGTCTTCGGCGAAGGGGTCTGGGTCTTCGTAGGGGGCGAGGATCGGCTGGGTGGGTTCCAGGTCGTGTTCGGACTCGGGGGTGGTGCGGAGGAGTTCGGCGACCCGTTGGCTGGGGATGTCGATCTGGACGGTGGCGACCTCGTCCCAGCGGTCTCGCATGATGCAGTGGCCGTGGCGGATGCTCTTGCCGTTGGCTGCCGTGTTGATGCCTCGGACGAGGGTTTGGTACGGCGCTGTTTGGGGGCGGCCGAGGAGCTCCAGCAGGGAGTCGACCTGTTCGCGGGAGCGGAGGCTGAAGGCGAACAGGGTGGTGATCTGCTCGACCAGGCCGGGGAGCTTCAGGATTGAGGCTGGGTCCTGGGTGTCCAGGACCAGGGAGGCGCCCAGGGCACGGCCTACTCGGGCGATGTAGTCGAGGAACGAGGCGCCGTCGGGCGTCTTGGTGAGCAGGTGGACCTCGGGGACGATGACGACCTTGGAGCGGCCACGGAACTCGCGGCGGCCGGTGGTACGGACCATCCAGGCAAGGCAGCCGCGCAGGCAGGCCATGCCGACCCGTTCGATCGGGGACCACGACTCAGGCGCGGACTCCGGCGAGGGCAGAGTCAGGCCAGGCATCTGTACTACCCACAGGCCCGGGTTGGTGGTCAGCGACGAGAGGCCGGACGGCGGGCCGGCGACGACCGAACCGAGGCCCGTCTCGACCAGGTCGCGCAACGCGAAACCGACCGTCCGGGTGGTCTCCGACTCGGCCGCGCACAGCCGCTGGATGACTCCCCACGACGACGGGTCGGGCGACTGGATCTCCGCACGCGTCGCCGCCATCACCGGAGCTTCCGCGGCACCACGCAGGTGCGGCGGCAGCAGCAACATCAACTGCGACGGCGCCTGCAGCAAGGCGTCGTCCACAGGTAGTACGCGCAGCAGGTCGGCAGCACCGGAGAACTGCGCGGTGATCTCGATGACGGCAGTCGGTACGCCGTACTCCGCGGCTACCGCCGAAACGCCTGCCGCATCACCCTTCAGATCCAGCAATGGCACCCATGCCCCGGCGAAAGCCGAGTCGAGGCCACCGAGCATGGCAGCAGTCGTCTTGCCTCGACCCGACCGGCCGAGGAACAAGGTGGTCGTCGCGTCGCCCAGGGCCGAACCGGCAGCCGCGTCGAAACGCACCAGGCCAGGCGTCGAGCCGGTCAGGTAGCCGATCGACGGACCGGTCGCGTCACCGATCGACGCGCCGCCCCAGAACCAGGATCCGAAGAACGCGGTCGACTCCCGGACATGGCCGAGGTCGGGCACCCGGAGCTGGTCGCCTGGCAGCGATTCCAGCCAGAGGTCGCGCTGCTCGTCCGCGCCGGCGGCCACCGTGATGCCTCGGTCGGCGTAGTGCGCGACGACGGCGTCGACGTACGCCTCGAGGTCCTCGCGGGTGTCCGCGCTGACCAGTAGGCGGGGGTGGTCCTCGACCAGGGTGAGGCCGCTGCGGTTGATGTCGCGCTTGACCTCGCGCATGATCCGCTCGGTCTCGACGATCTCGTCGGCGGTCTCCTCGGCGGTGCCCTTCGCGGCGGAGCGGCGCTGTTCCTTGGCGCTCTTGCGGGTCTCGTCGACTAAGTGCCGCGCGGTCTTCTTGGTCAGTACCCGGAACCGTACCGAGGCCTCGACGGTGACGTCGATCTCGTCGCCGTCGTCGTCGATCGCCTTGATCTCGGACAGCGTCCGCAGCCACTCCCCCGCGCCCGGGGTCTCGAGCTCCTCGGGGAAGTCCGTCATCGCCAGCACACTCGTGTACGCCGCGATCTGACCGCGGGAGTCGTAGATGCGCAGGTGGTCGGTGTAGGGCACGACCCGGCCGGACGTGAGGCGGGCCAGCGAGGCGCCGGTGATCAGGCCGCGACGGGGTGCGGCTACCGCGCCGCGGTGCATCTCACGGCTGATCAGCCAGGAGATCACCTCGGCCGGAGCCGTGTGCGCGCGCCAGACGGTCGAGCCGAGCTGACGGGCGAGCTTGTGGACGCGCTCGTCCAGGTGCGCGAGCTCGCGCGCGCTCACCCGCCACGACGTCGTACCGAGGGCGTCGCTGATCGAGCCGCGGACCTGGGCGGTCGCGCGCGGGTCGCGGTCGCTGAGGTGGACGCCGAGCGCGACGTAGCGCTCCGGCATCCGCATCTCGTCGATCCGGTCGGCGCGGGTCTGCGCCCAGCCCTCGTGGTCGCCGATCCGGTAGTGACCGGCGATGCTGTCGATGTAGTCCTGGCCGGTGGATCGGCCCCAGACCACCTTCAGGTGGCTGAGCCGGTCACCGAGGATGGTCGCGGCGGCACTGACCGCGGCGTCGAGAGCGGCGTCCTGCTCGCCCTCGGTGGCCAGGTCGGTGTTCGCGACCGAGATCAGGAACCATGCCTCGGCGCTGCGCTCGGTCACCAGCAGACCGTCGGCGATGGCGACCAGGCGTGGCGGCGGCAGGCCGCGCTCGCGGCCGACACCGACCAGGTTCAGGAGCTTGTCAGCGATCTTCATCAGTGCCCCTTATTTCGGCTGTGTCCCGACGATGTCCTGCGACTGACCCTCTGCACGTGGTCCGCCCCGAGGAGGCGGGCCCGCTGGTTCACGGTGATCTCCGCGCCGGCGCGGATCTGCGGGTCGAGCTCCACCACGTCCTCGCGTTCCCATTCGGGCGTCACTCTGGCCTTCGCCAGGTTGGCCACCTTCTGGGTTGCGACGCGCTCACGCCAGGGCAGGTACTCCGTCTTGTCGGCGGCCCGGGCGCCAAGTCCGATGATCGGGCGGTGGGCGCGCAACGCATAGCGGACGGCGAGCGCCCACTCGGTCACGCGGCGGCGGCGTTCGTGGTGCTTACCGGCCCGCCAGCCGAACGCGGTGATCACGAACGGCGGTACGACGTACAGGCTGACGGTGGCCTTCTGCGGCACCCCGATGAACGGGACGAGCAGGGCGATCCAGACGAGGATGATCACCGCACCGAAGATGATCATCCGCCGACGGGCGCCTTCTCCGAGGTCGATGCCGAGCAGGTCGTACTGCCGGGTCTCGATCTCGAAGTGGTGGGTCAGGGTGCGACCGACACGCATCAATTACCTCCGGCCAGCAATCCCCAGAAGCCCTTGAGCACGTTGATCGTCTGGTTGTTGGCGTAGATCAGGCCACCGACCAGGACACCGGCCGCGATGTGACCGAACAGCTCGCCCCACTCGCGCTTGAAGTAGTGCCCGATCGCGCGCAGGACCAGGATCGCGATGAAGATGTTCCCCGCGATGACCAGGACCCAGTCCTTGAAGTCCGCCCCCGTGGGGACGTTGCTGTCGGCCATCGGCGCGGTGAGCTCCACCACGCTCGCGACGAGTTGGTGCGTCATCATTGCGGTATCTCCCTTGGTGCTCTGATCATCCGACGGCAGTCTGCTGTGGTCATCCGACGGCAGCCACTTGCCATCGCTGTGCTCCGTCCGCGGCGACAGTACGCCGAAGAGTGAGCGAATAGGTCTGGTCGAGGGTGGTGTCCCCGGCCCCGTCCCAGGTAACGGCAGCCGTGGCTCGGCGCTCGTTATCGTTTCCGGTGTAGACCTGCCAGGATTTCAGGTCGCCGAGCTTGACGACACCGTTGAGGCTGCGGATCGCGGCGCCTGGTGCGGTCACCGCTTCCACCTTCGCGTCGGACTCGGCGTACGCGCTGAAGAAGGCCTCGGCGTCCTTCATCGTCACCGCGGTCAGATCGTCGTCCGGTACGCCGGCTTCCGGCATGTTGTCGGGCAGGGCGGCCCGCTCGTCGGCGACGAAGGTGGGCGGGCCGCTGGCGACGACCCGCGACGCCGTCCGCACCACCGGCACGGAGACGCGTTGCCAGGTGTACGGACCGGGCAGGTAGCTGCGGCCCGACTTGGTGAACACCCGGATCTGGACCCGGACGTCGACGACCGCGACCACGCCGCCGGCGTCGACCTTGACCTCACCCGGGTAGGGGTTACCCGCGGTCTGCTTGCCGCGGCCGTTCCAGCCGGCCCGGGTATCCAGGCCGGCGGCGAGGTCGAGGCCGATCTGGGCCGGGCGCGCGTCAGGGTTGGCCTCGTCCCAGTTCAGGTACGAGACCGCGTACCGGCTCGCGACCGCGCGGGCCTCGTCCGCCGGGAAGCCGGTCTGGCTGACTCCGCCGTTGGTCGTGGTGGTCGAGTTCGGCCGGACCCAGGACCGGACGCCGCTGATCGCGGCGAGCAGCAGGACCGCGACCGCCAAGCCGCGAAGGAAACGTTTGCCCCAAATTGAGAAGGACGTCTCCGGCTCGGTCGACCAAGGAG
Organism: Streptomyces sp. SID13031; assembly: GCF_010548305.1. Lineage (GTDB taxonomy): Bacteria > Actinomycetota > Actinomycetes > Propionibacteriales > Kribbellaceae > Kribbella. The sequence goes on along the minus strand of NZ_JAAGLV010000008.1, from coordinate 49,879 downwards.
TCTGGTTGGGCTCGAGGATCGGCTCGCGGACCGGACCGGGCGCCGCGTGGGCGCCGTGCGGCGATCGCTGCCGGAGTCGCTCGGGCTGCCTGTTCCCGGGCACCGGCGGCTGGCCCGTACTACGGGCTGCCGGGGGCTGGCCGGGCGCCTGACCTGGCGGTACCTGCCCCGGCGGCGCCTGGCCGGCCGGTGGCTGGGCGCCGGGCTGCTGCGGACGGCGCGGCGGTGCCATCAGTCCACCGGTGTTCGGCGGCTGGGGTTGGCTGTACTGCGCTGCTACCCCCTGCGCCTGGCGAGGCGTGGGTGACACCGGGCCATCGGGGTGGGACCACCACTCCGGTGCGGTGTTGCTCTGCGGGCGTTGCTTGCCCGGCTTCTTAGTGCGCTTCTGGTCCGCCCAGTGCTCACCTTTTGGCGGCAGATTCAGCAACGTTCGCCACCAACTCATCGCTACCCGCCCCTCAGACAGCAGTTACGCGGACAGTAGCCGGGAGAATACGGCAAGCAACTGTCCATCGGGAGACCCCAGACCAGGATCCGGATGTTGCATCGCTCCCCGCAGCCATACTGTTACCCGCTTCCGCGCTCGGTGCACATTCACGGGTGAAGCGTGACACCTTCGGTACCGTCTCCATAACTCCTCTCTCATGCCCGACCGGTCGATCAGGCAGCGCAAACCATGCCACACGGTCCCGACAGGTTCGAAAATCCGTGCGAACAACATGGTAAGCGGAACGATCCAACTGATCACAGATAGTAACCGATCTGCCGGTCCGCCCTGTGGAAAACTCTCCCGTGGCGCGGGGTCAAAGTACTAGTGTTTGACCAACCTGCGGACCTTTGGAAGGACAAGCATGGAGACTCGTCGACTCGGGCGGCTGGAGCACCAGAGCTCGGTACTGATCTACGGCGCGGCATCGCTCGGCGGAGTGGACCAAGACCGCGCCGACGCCTCGATCCAGGAGGCGCTCGACGCCGGGATCAACCATTTCGACGTGGCGGCCGACTACGGCGACGCCGAGCTGCGGCTCGGGCCGCGGATGCCGGAGATCCGGGACCGGATCTTCCTGGCCACCAAGACCGGACGGCGCACGTACGACGAGGCGTGGTCGGAGATCAACCGCTCACTGGAGCGGCTGCAGACCGATCATCTCGACCTGATCCAGATGCACGCCGTCTGCGATCTGGAGAACCTCGACCTGGTCACCGGCAAGGGCGGCTCGCTCGAGGCCGCGATCCGGGCCAAGGAGGAGGGCATGGTGTCGGCGATCGGCATCACCGGGCACACCGCCGAGGCGCCGTCGGTGCATCGCGAGGGGTTGCGCCGGTTCGACTTCGACAGCGTGCTGACGCCGCTGAACTACAAGCTGTCCACCGATTCGCGGTACGCCGACGACTACGCAGCGCTGGTGGAGGCCGTCCAGGCCAGTGACGCTGCGCTGATGACGATCAAGATGATCGCCCGGCGGAACTGGCGCGAAGGCGAGAACAAGGCGTACGACACCTGGTACCAGCCCTTCGACGACCAGCGGTATGTGACGGCCGCCACAGCCTGGCTGCTGAACGGGCATCCGGAGATCACCGGGCTCGCGACCGCCGGTGAGACGAAACTGCTCAAGCAGATGATTCAGGCCGAGCAGGAGCGCGCCGGGCTCAGTCCGGAGGACGCGGCTGCCATCCTTGACGAGGTGCGGGACTACGAGTCCCCGTTCGCCGACATGCCGTTCTGATCCCCCGTACCGCGGTGCGCGGGGCCGGGAACACTGACGGCTCCCGTGCTGTTGTGTAGGGGGTATTCGTCTAACTTCGGAGGTCGTAGTGGCAACGGTCGAGCTGTCCCAGGAGAACTTCGACAAGACCGTCGGTTCCGACGGGCTCGTCCTGGTGGATTTCTGGGCGGAGTGGTGCGGTCCGTGCAAGATGTTCGGACCGGTGTTCGAGAAATCGTCCGAGACGCATGAGGACATCACTTTCGGCAAGGTGGACACGGAGGCCCAGGTCGAGCTGGCCCAGGCGTTCCAGATCAGCTCCATCCCGACGCTGATGGCTGTCCGCGACGGTGTCGTTCTGTACTCGCAGCCCGGCGCCCTGCCGGCCGCGGCGCTGGAGGACCTGATCACCCAGCTTCGCGCGGTCGACATGGAAGAGGTCCGCGCGCAGATCGCGGCCCACGAGGCCGAGCACGGCACGGAGCCGCACACGCACTGAGCCTCAGCGCTGCAGTCATAGCTGAAGAAGCGGTCCGGACCTGGTCATCAGGTCCGGACCGCTTCTGTTTTCACCGAGCTTACGTAGACAGAGCGTGGCTCCCCGAGGGGAGCCACGCTCTCTTCTGGCTCGGCGTCGTTGGCCGAGGCAGGCGGTGCGACGGTCCTCCGCCCGAGGACCGCTGGTACTCCGGGGTCGGAGTACCAGGTGGTGCGGCCGGCTCCCGCGCGGCATCGCGGGAGCCGGGTCATGCACTCGCGGTCCCCGCCAGGCGCTCGGTGTGGACCGCTGCCGGGTTCCGCGAGTGAGGCTTCGCGGAACCCGGGTCCTGCACCGCGGGTCTCCCAACTGGGCGGGAGTCGCGGGTGCTGCGGCCGGTATCCACAGAGCAGGCGCCGTGCGGATACCGGGTGGTGCTGCGGCTTCCCGACAGGGGCCGGGACGTCGCTGGTGGTGCTGGCTCCCGCTGAGGCGGGGCCGGTGGTGCTGCGGCTTCCCGGCAGGGCGGGAGTCGCGGGTGGTGCTACCGAGCCGTGGTGAGCAACTCGGGTCGTACGCCGGACTGTGGCCCGGGTGATGCTGCCGGGTCCGTGGTGAGGGAACCCGGGGTCGTGCGCCGGCTCCGTGGGGTCACGGTGGGCCGGGTGGTGCTGACCGGTCCGTGGTGAGCGGATCGGGTGGTGCGCCGGGTTGCCGCGGAATCGCGGACCCGGGGTGGTGCTGCCGGAGCCCCGGGAGATGTACGGGGCCGGCTGGTGGTCTCCTGCAGGGTGGAGGCCGCCTGGTCCCGTCGCGGTGAGGCGGCTGGGGTACGACTCGGCCGCGACGGGAGTTCGAGGGTGGTCGGTTGGGTGGTGAGCTCGGCTGCAGCCGTGCTCTGGGTGGCCGGCTGCAGCCGGGCTGGGAGGAGTCCGTCTGTGGCCGGACTCGTGTGGTCAGGTGTGGCCGGTCAGCGGAGTGGGTTGAAGGGGGCCAGCTCGACCGGCGTACGGCCGGTGGTGATGGTCTCGGCGAGCAGTTGGCCAGTGATCGGGCCGAGGGTGATGCCCCACATGCCGTGGCCGCCGGCGGCGAAGACGCGGGGTGAGGAGGTGGCGCCGATCAGCGGCAGGCCGTCCGGGGTGCAGGGACGCGGGCCGACCCACTCGAAGGTGCGAGCGTCCAGGTCGGCGTCCCGCAGCAGCGGCCGGGCCGCCTCCACGATCGCGTCGATCCGGCGCGGGTCGAGCTTCGCGTCGGGCTTGCGGAACTCCATCATCCCGGCCACGCGCAACCGGTCGCCCAGCGGCGTACAGGCGATCCGCTGCGCCGGGAAGTAGACAGGACCGGCCGGTACGTGCGCGATCGGCACGCTGAAGCTGTAGCCGCGACCCGCCTGCACGACGGTCCGTACGCCGAACTGCCGGGCCAGGTCGCCGAGCCACGCGCCGGTGGCCATCACGACCGCGTCGTACGGCGTGCTCTCGCCGTCGGCGGTGACGATCCGGACGCCGCGGATCTCGTCCACGATGTCCTTCACCGTCACGCCGGTGACGATCTTGCCGCCACGAGCGCGGACCGAGTCGGCGAGCATGTTCACGTACTCGCCCGGGTTGATGAAGCGCTGACCGTGCAGCCGGATCGCCGCACCGATCTCGTCCGACAGCGACGGCTCGATCTCGCGAGCGTCGTCACCGGTGATGGCCTCGAACTCGATCCCCTGGCCGGCCGCGTGGATGTGCTCGATCTCCTCGAGCAGCACCGAGCGCTCGGCCTCGGTCCGGTACGCCGCGAGGAACGACTTGGCCTCGTACGTCTCGGCCTCGACCCCCGCCTTGGCCAGCGCATCGAAGCCGTTGAGCGCCTGCCGGTTGATCGGGACGAGCGCCTCCATCGCGGTCTTCCAGCGTCCGGCGGTGCTGTTGCGAGCGAAGCGGGTCAGGAACGAGATGAGCCGCGGGCTCGCCGTCGGCGGTACATAGACCGGCGAGGAGGGGCTCAGGACCGCACGGACGCCGTACTTGAGGACCGCCGGCTCCGGCAGCGGAGTCGCCAGGCCGGGGGTCAGCCAGCCCGCGTTGCCCCAGGAGGCGCCCGCGGCGACACCCTCGCGATCAAGCACGGTGACCTCTACGCCGGCCTCCTGGAGGAACCAGGCGGTGGCGAGACCGACCATGCCGGCGCCGACTACGGCGACCCGGTCCGGGACGATGTGAGTGCCTTGCACGGAAGCGACCATGTATCGATGGTGCGGCCGCCCGGAACCGCTGTCATGGTGCGATCGCACCACAGCTGGCCCCAAGGACAGTGGCAAGAGCACAATAACCTTCATGATCACCGTCCCTGACCTGGTCGTTGCCGTCGGACCGGCCCTTTTCGAGATCGTCGTCGCCGGCCAGGGCGACGGTGAGGTGCGTGACGTTTTCCTGGCCGACCCGCAGGAGGACTCGACCGGCCAGGCGGGCGACCTGGTCCTGGGCTTCGGCCTGGGCAGCTCGGAGGACGCAGTAGAGCTGGTGGAGCGCTGTGCCGTCGGTAGCGCCTCGGGCATCATCCTGCGCACAACACTCGCCCGGGACCCCGCCGTGGTGACCCAGGCGGAGAAGAGGCACATCACCCTGGTCGCGCTGCAGCCGACGGTCACCTGGGCCCACGTGGTGTGGCTACTGCGAGGCGTAATCGACAGGGCGGCCTCTCCGGACTCCCCCGTCGCAGGTGACGCCGGAGTACATCAGGAGCTCTTCGCACTGGCCGATGCCGCTGCCGCCATCGTCGACGCTCCAGTGACGATCGAGGACAACCAGTCCCGAGTGCTTGCCTACTCGAGCCTCCATAACCTCACGGACACCGACCCAACCCGGGTGTCGACGATCGTTGGCCGTCGGGTGCCTGCTGAGGTCATAGCGCACTTCAGGGCCCGAGGGATCTTCCGGCGCCTCGCCCGGTCGAGTGAGCCCTTCCTGGTCCCCGACGGGCCTAATGGGATCCGCCCGCGTCTCGTAGTACCGGTTCGGGCGGGTGGTGAGTGGCTGGGGTCCATCTGGGCCGTGGTGGATGGTCCTGTGAGTGCAGAGGTGACTACTGAGCTCAGTAACGCCGCATCTGTCCTCGCGCTGCACCTACTGCGGCTCAGGGCTCAGGCTGACGTCGCCAGGCGCAGTGCGATCGACCGGCTGCGCACTGTCCTGCGGCAGTTCTCCCCCGACGCTCCGCTCGACGTACGGCTGCCGGCGCCGCCGTGGCGGGTGGTCGCGCTCGGTTCACCCGGCGCGTACGACGTACCGCAGGAGCTGGACCTCTGGGAGTCCACTGGTCGCCGCCATGGATGGAGCGAGCCACAGCTGGCCGACCTGGACGGGACTGTCCTGGCAGTCGTCTCGGACGGCGACGGCCCCGGCTCCTGGCGCTGGCTCCGCAAACTCGTCATAGACCTCACCAAAGAGTCCCCCGGTACTACGGCCGCGGCCGGCGGGCGTGCCCGTGGTGCCGCAGACCTCCCCAGCTCGCGGGCTGAGGCGGTCGAGCTACTAGGCCTGGTACGCCGTGGGCTCGCGCCTGGCCCGGCGCTGCGGGTGGAGCAGGCCTGGCACATCCTGACCGTTCATCGGGCGGTGACCTCGCTTGACACGACCAAGCTGGACGGGCCGCTCGCGACTTTGTTACGGCATGACATCGAGCACGACACCGCCTTCGTCGACACCCTGCAGGCCTGGCTGAACTATCCCGGCCAGCCGCAGCAGGCGGCCAGGGAGCTGCATCTGCACACGAACACGCTGCGGCACCGGATGAAACGGATCGGCGAGATCGCCCGGCTGGACCTGACCAACCCCCGTGAACGGCTGGCGCTGCAGCTGCAGATCGCGGCTGTTCGCACGGAGCACTGAGACGTAGGCCACAGAGCTAGGTAACAAGGCTTCATATTCCGGCAATGGATGGGCAACATGAGGCTGGCAATCTTTAACTCAGAAACACCGAGAGCTTGTCCCAGCCTTTCACCAGGAGGCTGGGGCCAGATCGTTCCAGCCTTTCACCAGGAGGCTGGAGCAACCCGAGCGAGCATTTCACCAGGATGCTCGGTCGCGTGTGGGCCCGGCGATTGTCTGAGCGATCGCCGGGCCAACGCGCGTTTTCAGGGGCTTTCAGGCGAGTTGGTTGACGATGGCACCGAAAATCTTCGGCAGTCGCGCCGCCGCCGGGACGATACGGGGAGCGAGCAACGACCTGTTGCGGGCCCAGAGCAACGAACCGGTGAGGAACCGGCACTCCCAGGAGACCCGCCGCCAGGCCGCGTCGTACGCCGCCGGCTGGTCGGCCTGGATGCACCGGACCAGTTCGGCAGAGGTCCGCAAAGCTACTGCGATGCCTTCGCCGGTCAACGCGTCGACATAACCCGCCGCGTCACCGACCAGCAACACCCGCCCGGCAACCCGACCGCGCACCCGCTGGCGTAGTGGACCAGCGCCCAGCACCGAGGTCGCCTCGGAGGCTCCGGCCAGTCGGCGCTTGAGCGCAGGGAAGGCTTCGAGGTGAGAGTCGAAGGACCCCCGGGCAGAGGTGAGGATGGCGACGCCGACGAGGTCGTCGGCGACCGGAGTCACGTAGGCCTCGCCGAGGGAAGACCAGTAGACCTCCACGAGATCGCACCACGGCCGGACGCTGTAATGCCGCCGCAGCCCGCGACGCAACGCAGCCGCGTCGCGGGCTGCGGAAGGGCGAGGCAAGGAGGACAGGTGTAACTGTCGCCGGATTGGGGAGTGGAGGCCGTCGGCTGCCGCTAGGTAGCGGGCGGTGATGCCAGCGGCCGTGACTGACTGCTGGTTTTGGGTGATGGTTTCGACGCGGGTGCGGATGATCGGCACCTCTAGCTCGGCCAGGCGGTTGGCGAGGGCGCGCTGGAGGGCAGTACGGCGTACCCCGAGGCCTGGACCCAGGCGGAAACGGGCGTCGACGACGTGCGATGAATCCAAGTAGCGGATGCCGTGGAAGGGGCGGCCGTCCAGCTGCACGCCCAGGCGGGTCAGATACTCCACCGCGCTGAAAGCGATGCCCTCGCCGCAGGCCTTGTCGATCGGGGACGCCCGTGGCTCGACGATGGCCACCGACAGGCCGGCTAACGCTGCGCGGATGGCGGTGGCGGCGCCGGCTGGGCCGCAACCTGCGACGAGGAGGTCGATCACTTGGTCAGCGCAGTGTCCAACGCCGCTTCCTCCGCACGGATCCGGACTGTCAGCAACGGGATGTTCAGCAGCAGGAACACCACGGCGGTCACCCACGACGTGTGCACCAGCGGCAGCGCGACCCCCTCCGCGACCACCGCCACGTAGTTCGGATGGCGCAGGAACTTATAGGGGCCAGCAGCAACCAATCGCAACCCCGGTACGACGATCACGCGCGTGTTCCACTGCTGCCCGAGCACCCCGATGCACCACCAGCGCAACCCCTGCGCCAGCAACACCACCGCGAACATCGACCACCCCAGCGCCGGGATGAACGGCCGGTCCGCCACGATCGCCTCGACCAGACAGCCGACCAGGAACCCGGTGTGCAGCACCACCATGAACGGGTAGTGCCCCTTGCCGGACTCCACCCCGCCCTGCTTGAAACTCCACGCCGCATTGCGCAGCGAGACGACCAGCTCGGCCACCCGTTCGAGCCCGACGACGAGCACCAGGGCGACGTACCACCACAACGACGAGTCCATCACCACTCCAGGAGTACGAGCTCGGAACAGAAGCCTGGGCCCATCGCGAGCAACACACCCATCCCCGAAGGATCCAGGCGCAGGGTGTCACCGAGCACGTGCAGCACCGACGACGACGACAAGTTGCCGACGGCGGCGAGTGATTTCCAGGTCAGGTCGAGCGCGCCCGGTCTCAACTCCAGCGTCTCCGCGACAGCCTCGAGCACCTTCGGTCCACCCGGATGACTCACCCACGTCCCGATCTCCGGAATGGTCAGGCCGTGCGCCGCGAGGAACGCGGTCACGTCGCCACCGAGGTACTTCCGGACCACCTGCGGTACGTCGGCGCCGAGCACGATCCGGAACCCGCCCGACCCGATGTCCCACCCCATCACCCGCTCCGAGTCGGGGTAGAGCCGCGACCGCGTCGCCACCACCGACGGACCCGCCGCCGCGGGATGCTCCGACCCGGTCAGTACTACCGCCGCCGCCCCATCACCGAAGAGCGCCCCACCGACCAGGTTGGGCAGGGACGAGTCGTCGCGCTGCAGCGTCAGCGAACAGAGCTCCACCGAGAGCAGTACTGCGACCTGCCCCGGCCAGGCCTTGAGGTAGTCGTGCAACCGCGCGATCCCCGCCGCTCCCCCGACACACCCCAACCCGAACAGCGGCAGACGCTTGACGTCCTCCCGCAGCCCGAGCCGCATGGCGACCCGCGCGTCGATCGACGGCGCGGCAATCCCCGTTACGGTGGTGAACATCAGCACGTCTACGTCATCCACCGTCAGCCCGGCCGCCGCGAGCGCCCCCGAGATGGCCTCGGCGCCCAGGTCGACCGCCACCGAGATCCACGCGTCGTTGGCCTCGCCGAAGTCCTTCAGTACGCCGTACTGCTCGAGCGGCAGCGCCAGATGCCGGTGCGACACCCCCGCGTTCGCGTGCAGCCGGCGGAGCAGCCCGATGCCCTTGCCGTCGGGCAGGCAGATCTCTGCGAAGGCATCCGTCAACTCCGACTGCGCATAGCGGTGCGGCGGCAACGCGGCCTGCACCGCGGCGATCCGCGTCATCGTGGCATCGTTGGGTCGGTGACCCGGCTCAGCGTCGAACTGCGTGTATCACGGGGCCTCGCCATGGCGAGCCATCCCGGACCAACTGTTGCCGTCACCACCTTGGTCACCGTCGTCGCATGGTCCGCAGGCCGAGACGCCCTCGGATGCTTGTTAGTCGCCGCAGCAATCCTCACCGGCCACCTCTCGATCGGCTGGAGCAATGACGCGATTGACGCACCCCGCGACACCAGTGTCCACCGAAACGACAAACCAATCGTGCTCGGACTGGTGAGTCGCCGGACCTTGTGGATCGGCGCCACGCTGATGGTCGTTGCCTGCGTCCCACTCTCCCTGGCCAGCGGCGTGCTCGCCGGGTTGGCGCACCTGGTCGGCGTGGCGGCCGCGTGGGGCTACAACCTGAGGCTCAAGTCGACGCGCATCTCGTGGCTCCCCTACGCCGTCGCCTTCGGCCTGCTGCCGTCCTTCGTCACCCTCGGTACCTCCGACACGTGGGCACCATGGTGGGCCTCCGCCGCCACGGCCCTCCTGGGCGTCGGGGCGCACCTGGCCAACGTCGTACCTGACCTTGCCGATGATCTGGCCACCGGAGTCGACGGCTGGCCGCAGCGCTTGGGCCGCCTAGCCCGGTACGCCGCGCCGCTGCCACTCGCCGTCGCCACGGCGCTCCTGGTCGTCGCTCCACCGGGCGCCGTGGGCGCAATCGGCTGGGCCACCCTCGTTGTTGTCGCCGTACTGCTCGCGGCAATCGTGCTGTGGAAGAACGCCCCGTTCCTGGTGACCATCGCCGTGGCCGCGGTCAGCATCTTCGCCCTAGTACTCCGCGGCGACGCCCTGACTCGCTAGTCGGCCGGCTTGAGCGGAGCGTTGCTGCCCAAGATCGCCGCCGTGAGCGCCTCGGCAGGCTCCTTGGCGGCTCGGGGATTGGTGATCAGGACCAGGTCGATGGGAGGGAGCTCGGGCAGCCCGGCGCTGGGTGGGGGCTCCACCAGGTCGGCCGGCATCAGCGAGCGGGCGAAGATGGCGATCCCAAGCCCGGCCCGAACCGCGGCCAGCACTCCGTTGACGCCTCGCACGATGCAGGTGATCCGGCAGGAGCGACCGGCCTGCTCCAGAGTTTGGACGCCGAGCGAGCGGCTGATGCTGGGCGCCTGATAGGCGACGAGCGGCACCGGACCATCGGGAGCGATGCGAGTGCCCGAGATGCCGGCCCACACCAGCGGGTCTCGGCGGACGACGCGGCCGTTGGGTTCGTACCCGCCGCCGAGGCTGTGCTTGACGTAGGCAAGGTCCAGGTGACCCGACTCGACCCGGCGGAGCAGATTGGGGCTCTGCGCAACGGTCAGCTCGAGATCGATCCGCGGGTAGAGCTGGCGGAAGTCGCGCAGGATCCGCGGCAACGGCGTCAGCGCGAGGTCGTCGGTGACGCCGAAGCGCAGCCGGCCACGCAGCTCCGAGCCGGTGAAATACCCCATCGCCTCCTCGTGCGCCGCGAGGATCGTCCGCGCGAAACCCGCCATCGCCTCCCCGTCGGCGGTCAGCGTGACGGTCCGGGTGTCGCGGACGAACAGCGGCCGCCCGACCGCCGTCTCGAGTTTGCGCACATGCTGGCTGACCGTCGGCTGCCGGATGCCCAGCCGTTCCGCGGCCTGGGTAAAGCTCAGTGACTGCGCGACCGCCAGGAACGTTCGCAACTGGTCCGGATCGTAGGCCACCAGCACTCCTCACCAAGCAGGGTCATTGCGGTACGCAATAAGACTAATAGGAGTAATTCGCTATCGGAATCCAGTCTCAGCCCGTGAGGATGGAGGAGACCTCCCCTGCCAAGTCCACTTCCCTAGGGATGACTCTTGACCACCCGGGCCACCGGTTCTGTCCACCCCGTCCCCGATTTCCATACCCATCGCACCGCCGGCAGCAGCCCCGAAGACGCCCGCAAACGACCGGGCTTCCGGGAGACCTTCAGCGCTCTGCAGGTCCGCAACTTCCGCCTCCTGGTCAGCGGCCTGTTCGTCAGTTCGACCGGCGGCTGGGTCCAGCGCATCGCCCAGGACTGGCTGGTCCTGACGCTGACCGGCAGCGCCACCGCGGTCGGCATCACCACCGCCCTGCAGTTTCTGCCCACTCTCCTGCTCGGCCTGTACGGCGGGGTGATCGCCGACCGTTTCCCCAAGCGCAAGGTCCTGCTGGTCACCCAGGCCACGATGGGCACGGCGGCCGCAATCCTCGCCACGCTGGCGTTCGTCGGCAGCGTCCAGGTCTGGCAGGTCTACTCGCTGGCACTGTTCCTCGGACTCGCGACCGCCGTCGACAACCCGACCCGGCAGTCCTTCGTCACCGAACTGGTCGGCAAGGAACGACTGCGCAACGCGATCAGCATGGTCTCGTCGACGTTCCAACTCGGCAGCCTGATCGGCCCGGCGCTCGGCGGCGTGCTGCTCGGCACGGTCGGTACCGGCTGGGCCTTCGCGCTCAACGCGGTGACCTTCTTCGGCTCGATCTCCGCGCTGCTGATGATGCGCGAGCACGAGATGCCCGGGCTGCAAGCGGCCCGTCGGGCCAGCGCCGGCATCCGGATCCGCGACGGTCTGCGAGACGGCGTGCGGTACGCGTTCCATGAGCCGGCCGTCCGGTGGGCGATCGCTCTGGTCGGCGTCTACGGCATGTTCACGATCAGCCTCCCAGTGACGCTCACCGCGTTCGCCGACCGCGTCTTCCACACCGGTGCGACCGGGTACGGCGTACTGAACTCCGTCGTTGCCGTCGGCTCCCTGACCGGAGCGTTGCTGTCGGCAAGGAGAGTCCGGCCGACCAGACTGCGCAACCTGGTCGGGATCGCCTCGATCCTCGCGGTGACCGAGATGGCGGCCGCGCTCCAGCCGTCGCTGTGGACGTTCCTGCCGCTGCTCGCCGCGCTCGGGATGGCGACGCTGATGTTCCTGACCGCGGCCCAGTCGATGGTTCAGCTGACCACTCCCGACGGACTCCGCGGCCGGGTCGCCGGCATCTACAACCTGGTCTTCATCGGTGGCGGCGCGATCGGCGGACCGACCGTCGGCTGGGTCGCCGAGCACTGGGGTGCCCGGACCGGGCTGCTGCTCGCCGGGATGGTCCCGGCCGTCGCGACGATCGCGATCGGGATCAAGCTCGCCCGGGCCGGCCGGTTCCGGGTGGTCGTGGTCCGGCCGCAGACCCGCTCACCGTGGTTGCTGCCGCCGCGACTCGGGCTGACGCAGACCGAAGTACTGGTCGAGCGGCCGGCGGCGCCGCGGGTCGAGCGGCCACGCACGATCGCCAGGCGGCAGCATCAGCGCTCCGGCGATCACCCGCACCCTCGGCGTACCAGAAGGAAACCGCTGAATCACTGAGCCAGGAAGAACTCGGTCAGCCAGGACTGCCAGGCGTCCTCCAGGCGCTTGGCATCCTGGTTCGCACCGAAGTAATGGTGGCCGAGGGCAACGGGCATGCCGAGCAGGCTGCGGTCGTGGAAGCGCAGCAGCGCGTGCTCGGTCGTGATGCCCAGATGGCTCGGACCTTGGTAGTCGACCTCGCCGACCACCACTCCCAGCCCGTAGACGTCCAGCTCGACCTTCGCGCCGACCTCGCCACCGACGGCCTCGCACAGCTTCTGCCAGGCCTCCGCCGTGCCCGACCAGGCGGGGCCTTCGGCAACGACATAGGTGGCCGGCTCACCGTGGAAGCCGGACAGATAGACCTGCAGGGTGTGGAAGTAGAGATCCCAGCCGCGCGCGGTCGCTTCGTACTCCGCTTCCCAGTCGTCTCCCTGGAACCCGGTCTGGACGAAGCGCAGGACCGTCGAGCCACCGTCCTGCGCCTCGATCAGATACTCGAACGCACCCGTCCCGGTCTGGATGGCGAACCCGCGACCCGGCTCCCAGCGCAGTACTTCGCCGTCGGCGATCCGCCCGTTCTCGTCCGGCGCCGGGTCCATCGGCGCGAACCATGCGGTCAGCCCGGCCTCGGTCGCGATCGCGTCCCAGACCTGCTCGGGTGTTGCGTCCAGCGGGATCTCGGCCTCGATCCGGCGTTCCTCGGTCATCGTGAGCCTCCCGTGGTCCTCGAAGGTGGCCAGCCTAGTCGGGCAACGCGAAGGCGGCCCTCCCCCAGGAAGGGCCGCCTTGTGGGCAACCCGTCAGGGGCTGCCAAGGAGCGGGCTCGCGTCCCCGAGCGCAACGGGGAAGCGAGACCGGATCAAGGAGCGTCGATCACGCCGACCGGCGGAACCTTGACCGTGCGGTGGTGCAGGGTGCCGCCCAGGATCACCTTGCGGAGGGCCACGTTGTTCGTCGTGCTGGCCTCGAACAGCTTCTTCTCCGGGTTCGCCAGTACCTCGATGAAGTACTCACCGTTCGGCAGGTTCGTCACGTCGAAGGACTGACCGGGCCGGAACTGCGCGTAGGTGTCGCCGGATCCGACGTCCAGCACCTCGCGGACCGACAGCGACGTGTGGCCGCCGCAGGCGGTGTGCAGGTCGGTGTTGTCCGGCTTCCAGTTGGCGTTCTTGACCGTGTAGTCGATGGCGTCGGTCGCGGCCAGGCAGAAGGCCTCCTTCTGGCTGCGGACGACCTCGGTCTGCTTGGCGTTCAGCAGGCTGTAGCGGGCGAAGTCGGTGAAGTGCCAGTGGGTGTGGCCTTCGCGCGGGTCCCACTCCATCGTGCCGGTGTTCTGGTAGCCGATCTCCTTGCCGTTCGCGTCGTAGAAGTACTGGTACGCGTCCATCAGGTCCTTGCCCTTTTGCCGGAACCCGTCCAGCACCAGCGGCGACGGACCCGCGTTCCACACAGTCGCCGAGAAGGCCAGGAAGTCCTTGTCGGCATCCGGGGTGCCCTCGTCGCCAGGAGCGATCTCGATCCCCCAGGCCGGTACCGACCGCAGGTCCGGCTTCGGGCCCTTCGGCACCGCGCCCTTCCCGGCCGGCCGCTGCGCGTGCGGCTTCGCCGCGGTCTTGGCAGTCTTCGACGCGACGCCGGCGTTGGTCAGCGCCTTGGCCTTGGCCTGCGCGAACGCCTGCTTGCAGCCGTCGGTGTGACCGTCACCGTGACAGTCCTCGACGTCCTTGACGGTGACGTTGACCGTCACGGCCGAGTCGTAGGCGCCGATCTTGAAGTAGTCCTTGTAGACCTTGTTGACCGACACCTTGGCGGTGTACTTGCCGACCGGCAGGTCCACCTCCTCGTTGTTGTAGTAGCTGGTGGTGTTCGACGACCAGCCGGCCTGCAGGCCCCAGACCGCGCCGAGCGTGAACGGGTTCCCCCCGCATCCCGACGGGTACGGCGAGGTGGCCGGCGCGTCCGGCCGGGTCCGCGAACCCTCGCCGTTGAGGCAGAAGCTGCGGTCCTTGTCGTAGACCTTCTTACCCTTGGCATCGGTGATGGTCAGGTGCAGGAACTTGGCCAGGCCACCGAAGTCCGTGACCGCACCCTTCGGCAGGGCTTTCGGCTTCCCGTTGACGATCTGGTTCGCGACGACCGGGTCGTTGTAGGTCTTGCGGGTCGCGCGCACCTCGATCGGGTTCTTCCCGGCCACCAGGTGGGTGCCGAGGTCCAGGACGACGCCACCGCCCTCCGGGTACCGGTCCAGCGTCACCTCGGTGGCGCCGGCGACGAGCTTCAACTGCGGCTCGGCGGCTGCCTGCGTGGTCGAGGTCGCGGCTCCCGCGGCCCCCGCCGCGAGTGCCACGAGCGTCGCGGCTCCGGTCACGGCCACCGCCGTACGACCGAACTTGCGTGAAATGTTGATGATCAATCCCCTCCCGTTCGGGCCGGCCCGCCTCACACGGGCCATCGATCCCTTACGTGAGTACTGACCTCTGGCTCCCCCCGAATGTTGATCTCAGTTGCGTCGCAATTGCGTTACAGCCATCACCCACAGTTACCGCCTCCTGTTACTTGACCCCGTAAATTAAACAGCCCTAGGCTCGGCCCACGTCCCGCCTCAAGACGGAGGAACACCTATGTCAGAACTCCGACCGCCGAGGCGCCGCCTGCGCCGTACCGGTGTGGTCACCGTGGCCGCTGTCGCCCTGGTATCGGCAGCAGCCTCGTACGCCAACGCGAACGCGAGCGTTCAGACCGCCGGACTGCCCGGTCCCAAGCCGTCCCTGGTCGAGCCGGACAAGAGCTTCCAGGGCAAGGCCCCGGTCGAGGCGCCCAACGCCAAAGCACCGGTACCGGCGAAGTACCCGCAGGTCGCCGCGAAGCCGTACCTGGGCTGGAGCAGCTGGAGCCTCCAGTCCACCAACTATCCCGGGGTGAACCCCGACGGGCCGGGCAGCTTCATCAGCGAGAAGAACATCCTCGCCCAGGCCAACGCGATGGCCACCAAGCTCAAGGCCTTCGGCTACGAGTACATCAACGTGGACGCCGGCTGGCAGGGCGGCGGTGACGAGTACGGCCGACCGATCGCGAGCCCGACCCGGTTCCCGCGCGGGATGAAGGCCGTCGGCGACGACATCCACAAGCTCGGCCTGAAGTTCGGCATCTACACCGTGGTCGGCCTCGGCTTCGACGTCTACCGCGAGGGCAACACGCCGATCTACAACGCGCCGGGCTGCTTCACCCGCGACATCGTCTACCCCGACCTCCGCACCACGAACGGCTGGGACCAGGCGTACAAGATCAACTACGCCAGCCCGTGTGCGGCGAAGTACGCGGACTCGATCACCAAGCTGTTCGCGAGCTGGGGCGTCGACTTCATCAAGATGGACGGCGTCGGCCCCGGCTCCTGGAAGGGTGCGCCGGACGACCCGAACCACAACAACACCGAGGACGTCGAGACCTGGTGGCGCTCGGTCCAGAACGCCGGCCGCCCGATGCAGTACACGCTGTCCTGGTCGCTCAGCCACCGGTACGCCGACACCTGGAAGGCGAACTCGAACGGCTGGCGGATCGACACCGACGTGGAGTGCTACTGCGACACCATCGTCCGCTGGGACGGCTCGGTGAAGCAGCGCTGGTGGGACCTGCCGCAGTGGATCGACGACGCCGGACCGGGGCACTGGAACAACCTGGACGCGATCAACGTCGGCGTCGGCGAGATGGACGGCCTGAACGAGGCCGAGCGGCAGAGCTACATGACCTTCTGGGCGATCAACGCGGCCCCGCTGTTCGTCGGTGACGACCTGACCAAGCTCGACGCGTACGGTCTCAAGCTGCTGACCAACCGCGAGGTGATCGCGATCAACCAGAGCGGCAACCCCGCGCGGCCGCTGAACCAGGACCAGTTGCAGCAGACCTGGTACGCCAAGAACGCCGACGGCAGCATCACTGTCGGTCTGTTCAACCTGGCCGAGACTCCGGCCACGGTGACCGGTGACTTCGGGCAGCTGGGCGTCTCCGGCAAGGCGACCGTCCGCGACATCTGGGCGAACCAGAACACCAAGAACGTGTCCGGCCAGGTCTCCGCGGCGCTGCCCGCGCACGGCTCGAAGCTCTACAAGATCACCCCGAACAGCGCCGGCTCGGTGAGCAAGCCGGCCGACCTGACGGCGACCGATGTCAGCCGCACCACGGTGTCGCTGACCTGGCAGCCGAGTACGAAGGCCAAGTCGTACAAGGTCTATGCCAATGGCAAGCAGGTGGCGACCAGCACGACGACGAGTGCCGTCGTCAGTGGGCTGCTGCCGCAGACGCAGTACAAGTTCGAGGTGAAGGGTGTCAACGGCAACAAGTCGTCCGACGCCAGCGCCGCGGTCACGATGTTCACGGCCAAGTCGGGCGGCCCGGTCCGATACGAGGCGGAGGCCGCGAACAGCACACTGACCGGTAACGCGAGCGCCAACGGCTGCACGCTCTGCTCAGGTGGCAAGAAGGTCGGCAACATCGGCTACGACGCCTCGGTGACGCTGAACGACATCACCGTGCCGACCGCCGGCACCTACCTGGTCAAGATCGCCTATACCGACGGCGATACGAGCCGGCAGAGCATGCTCACGATCAACGACGCCGACAGCTACTGGGTGAACTACCACGGCCTCGGCGACAACGACTGGGGTACGCCGCAGGTCGTCTACCTGCCGATCAAGCTGGCCGCCGGCGCCAACTCGATCAAGGTCTCCAATCCGTCGGGCTACATCGCCGACATCGACTGGATCACCGTCTAGTCAATCCCTCCGCGAAGGGCCGGTACTGCGCGCTGCGCGGCACCGGCCCTCTGCGTTGGGATCAGATCGCTGAGGTGAGGCCGCCGTCCATCGTGATGATCGAGCCGGTGACGTAGCTGGCCCGCGGTGAGGCAAGGAAGACCGCGACATTGGCCACCTCGGCCGGTTCGCACGCCCGGCCCAAGGGGATCTCGGCGACCAGCTCGGTGAGCAACTCCTCCTTCGGCCGCCCGGTCGCCCGGACCGCGGCCTCGAGGCCCTCGTCGACGCGTCCGGTCTTGGTCAGCCCGGGGTTGATCACGTTCACCCGGACGCCACGGTCGGCGTATGCCTTGGCATAGCCGACGGAGGCGAGCATCAGCGCCGCGTTGGCCGCGCCGCCGCCGATGTGCATCGGGTTCGCCGCCCGGCCGCCCTGACCGACGACGTTCACGATCGCGCCCGTGCCCCGCTCGGCCATCCCCCGGATGACCGCCTCGGTGGCGTGCATGTAGGTGAAGTACTTCGCCTCCATCGCCGCATGCAGCGCCTTGCTGTCCAACTCAGCCGCCGGCGTACGCCGGGCAGCCCCGGCGCAGTTGATCAGGATGTCCGGAACACCGACCCGCTCGAACGCCGCGGCCGTCGCCTCCGGATCCGTCAGATCGACCGCCTCGACCTCGAACTCCAACCCCTTCTCCGCCAGCTTCTCCTGCGCGGCAGCAAGGTTGCCGGCATCACGCGACATCCCGATCACCCGCACCCCCTCCCAGGCCAGCGCCTCGACACAGGCCAGCCCGATCCCCTTGCTCGCCCCGGTAACCACTGCGATCCGACCGGACAGTTGCAGATCCACTTCGCGTTCCTCCGGACTCTCTGCGCGTTTGTGTGCCGATCGCGAGCGTATCCCCGCAGCTTCGGTCACCGAAGCCGGGTGCAGAAGGCAACTATCTAGGGGCGATCGGCAACGAATTGGAATTACTGCTCGCTGGCCCTTGATCGCCCGGTTACTATGGGTACTCAGATCGACACTCTTTGTTTCGACGTTCTGTTGCTGTCAGCACCCAACGCCGGAGGCACCCGTGCCGAGCATCTCTCACAACCACTCACCGCCTTCAGGCGAGCCTGCGCGCGACCGCAGTTCCTGGAGGTCCATCCTTCGACATGACGTACCGGCCTCGCTGGTCGTCTTCCTGATCGCGATCCCGTTGTCGCTGGGGATCGCCGCAGCATCCGGAGCCCCGCTGATCGCCGGGCTCGTCGCCGCCGTCGTCGGTGGCATCGTCGCCGGCGCGCTCGGCGGCTCCCCGTTGCAGGTCAGCGGCCCCGCCGCCGGCCTCACGGTCGTCGTGGCCGGGTTGGCCACGCAGTTCGGCTGGGCCGCCACCGCGGGTATCACCTGCGCAGCCGGCCTCCTGCAGATCCTGCTGGGCGTCACCCGCATCGGCCGGCTCGCCCTCTCCCTGTCCCCCGCCGTGGTGCACGGCATGCTGGCTGGAATCGGTGTCACCATCGCCGTCCAGCAGCTGCACGTGGTGCTCGGCGGCCAGGCCCAGAGTTCCCTGATCGCCAACGTGGCAGGGCTTCCCGAGCAGTTGCTGGCCCATCACGCCGGCTCCGTACTGGTCGGGATCCTGACCGTCGTGATCCTGCTCGTCTGGCCCAGACTGCCCCGGGTCAGCATCGTTCCCGCGCCGCTGGTCGCGGTGGTCGCCGTCACCGCGCTGGCCGCCACGTTCATGGTCGACGTCACCCGCGTCAACCTGCCGGACTCGCCCCTGAAGGAGCTCATCCCTCCCGCGGTGCCGCACGGCGGCCCGCTCCAGATCGCGACGGCCATCCTGACCGTCGCACTCGTCGCCAGCGTCGAGTCGCTGCTCTCGGCCGTTGCCGTGGACAAGCTTCATCGCGGCAAGCGCAGCAACCTCGATCGCGAACTGATCGGCCAGGGCGCCGCGAACGCGATCTCCGGCGCCCTCGGCGGCATGCCCGTCACCGGGGTGATCGTGCGCAGTTCCACCAACGTCGCCGCGGGTGCCCGCACCCGGGCGTCGGCGATCCTGCACGGCATCTGGATCGCGGTCTTCGTGCTCGCCGCGGGCGCGATGCTCGAGCTGATCCCGATGGCCGCACTGGCCGGCGTCCTGCTCGTCACCGGCCTGCGGCTTGTCCAGATGGCCCACATCCGAACCCTTCGGCGTCACGACGAGCTTCTCGTGTACGTCGTGACGGCGGCCGGCGTCGCCGTTCTCGGGCTGGCCGAGGGAGTGCTCGCCGGGCTCGTCCTCGCGCTCGGCCGGGTGCTCTACCGGTTGACCAAGGCAACGGTCACCGCGACCGAGGAGGACGGCGTGTGGGTCGTCCGGATCCGCGGCACGCTGGTCTTCCTCGGGGTGGCGTCGCTGATCCGGACGCTGCGCACTATCCCGGTAGGTGCGGCCGTCAAGGTGGATCTCCAGGTCAACCACCTGGACCACGCGGCGTACGAGGCGATCGAGGACTGGCGACGCGGGCATCTCGCGCGCGGCGGTTCGGTCGTCCTCAATCGGGCGGCGTTCCGGGCCGCAATGAAGGGCGACATCGGGCGCCGGATCATCCCCTGGCAGCCGCAGCACCAGGTGGTACCGGAGCTCGACCAGCGGGCCGCGATGCTGGACGGGATCCGCGAGTTCGAGGCGTCGGCCGATCCGATCCGGCCGATGATGGCGCGGCTCGCGGCCGACGGCCAGAAACCGACGCAGTTGTTCATCACCTGCGCCGATTCGCGGATCGTGCCGAACATGATCACCACGACCGGACCGGGCGACCAGTTCTGCGTCCGCAACGTGGGCAACCTCGTCCCGCCGTACGGGTCGAACAGCAACTCTGTCGACGCGGCGGTCGAGTACGCGGTCGAAGTACTGGGCGTCGCCCAGATCGTCGTCTGCGGTCACTCGCACTGCGGTGCGGCCGGAGCCGCGCTGGGGGCATCGGGTCAGGACGGTTCCGCGTTGCGGACCTGGCTGAAGCATCTCGAGAAGTCGGTCCGCCGGTCCGCCGCGCTGCCCGACATCATCGACCCGGTGACGGGCATCAAACTGTCACCGGCCGACAAGCTGTCCGTCACCAACGTGGCGGTCCAGCTGGAGAATCTGCGCAGCTTCGCCTGCGTCCGCAAGGCCGAGGAGGCCGGCCGGCTGGAACTGGTCGGCCTGTACTTCGACATCGGCGCGGCCGCTGCCCGGCTGGTCCTCGAGCGCGAGCCCTACCTGGTCCGTGCCGACGAGGAGCTGGCCACGACGGCGCCGCCACCGGCCGATACCTGAGCGGCCGCCAACTGAGTGGCCGTCAACTGAGTGGCACCGGCGGGTGTGCTGTCCCGGCGCACCCGCCGGCTGTCGAAGATCAGTACCAGCGGGATCGCCAGCCCGATCGCGATCAGGCCGTCGAGCCAGTAGTGGTTGGCCGTCACGACGACCACCGCGAACGTGATCACCGGATGGGCGATCCACAGCCAGCGCCAGCGGGACTTGGTGGTGCGGATGAGGAACACCGCGACCAGGAACGCCCAGCCGACGTGCAGGCTCGGCATCGCCGCGAACTGATTCGCCAGCCCGCTCTCGGCATCGGCGTTGTAGACCGACTGCCCGAGCAGCTGCGCGGTGTCGACCAGCCCGTACTGCGGGAACATCCGCGGCGGCGCCAGCGGGAAGACCAGGTGCCCGATCAGCGCCAGCCCAGTCAGCGATGCGAGCGCCCAGCGAAACTTCGCGTACTCGACGGGCCGGCGGATCAGCAACCAGACCAGCACGATCGCGGTCAGCGGGAAGTGCACGCTCGCGTAGTACCGGTTGGCTGCCCGCGCGAGGTCGGGGACCTGCAGCGCGAGGTGCTGGACCTGCGCCTCGGTGGGCAGACCGAGCCAGTCCTGGACGTGCCGCACCGTGTCCGCGTGCACGAAGGCGGAGCCGGCGTGATGAGCCGAGAACAGCCGGCCGAGGTTGTAGATGCCGAAGAGCACGGCCAGCAGGGCGATCTCGCGGGCGATGCGCTTGAACCGGGTGTGGTGCTCCGAGGGTGGAGACAGCGGCGGCAGACCCTCCAGCGGTACAGCCAGTGGCCGGCAGAGAGTTGTGTGCGCCATGTTGCCCTCCCTGGAAACCGAACGCTCGTTCTATGAGTCAGCCTGCGCCTGGAGGCGAGGGGAAATCAAGAACGGTCATTCGTTTTGCTGTGTGATCTGGACCGCACTGCCGTCCTTTCAAATTATCGTAACTTGCTGATAGTTGCGAACTATATGAAGGAGATCACAGCGGAGCTGCCCCTTCCGGCAACGGAAGGGGCAGCGGGCGAACCCGGTCAGACAGTGAGCGGCCGGTGGCCGCCGGTCAGACGGTTAGCCGCCTGGACGCGACCAGCTCGCCGGTGGAGTAGCCGTCTGCTCGAAGGAGCTGGCCGGCGGCGACGTCGAGGATGTCGATGCTGATCGGGGCCCCGGCCAGGTCTTCGGAGCTGATCGGGCGGTCGTCGAGGTACAGGTCGACCCGGTCGAGGCCGTCCACGTCCAGTCCGACCGTCAGCGTCGTACCGGCGCGTGAGGTGGAGACATCGAGCCGGCGGTTCGGCATCGCCGCGAGGATCGCGCCGGCGGCGTCGAGCAGATCGACATTGCCCTCCAGCAGATCCCGGCGGGTCATCTTGTGGGTCGAGTCCGGCCGGACACCGAGGTCTTCGACCGGACTGCCGGACAACTCACCGACGCGCAGGGTGCGGCGGATCGCCACCCGCATGTTCGCGCCGTTGGGCAGCGCCTCGTACGGCGAGGTCGAGTCCGGTGGCGGCGGCTCGTTGAGCAGCGTGGCGAGCAGGCCGTGCGTCCAGACGTTCGCGCCACCCGCGCCGGTGTTGTCGTCGACGCCGAGGATCCGGCCGATCTGGTGGTCGGCGAACCCGGCCGCGAAGATGTCCGTCGCCGAGTAGACGCGCGCGTCGGTGATGAGCACGACCGGGCCGTAGTACGTCTGGCCGATCGCGTTCGCGCCGTCTTCGGGGGTGATCGGCTTCGCAGCGGAGTACGCGGCGCCGGTCTCGGTGGCGAGGTCGAGCGAGTCGAACCACGGTCCGAGGTCGATACCGGCCGGGTTGTCCTTGTGCCGGCGGCAGATCCGCAGGTTGAGCGGTGTGCTGATGAACTGCACCGGCTCCGGTGAGATGTGCCGCGGCGTCATCGTCTGCAGGGTGAACTCGCTCGCGAAGATATGCCCGCCGCCGTTGTCGCGGACGTCCACGATCAGGCCGTTCTGTGGCAGCGCCGCGGCGAGCCGGACGAACTCGTCGCGGAAGGCGATCGGGTCGTTCACGCTGAACGTGAAGATGCGCAGCTGACCGAAGGTGCCGTGCGCGGTGACGACTTCGCGGGCGCGGAAGACACCGGGCATCGTCGTCGGCAGGTCCGCGCCGCCGACCGCCTGAGGTTTGGCCAGCTCGGCAGAGCTCTGGCCGCGCTCCAGCTCGACGACCTCGCGGACATAGAGCGCCTTCTTGGCCCGTGCCTTCTCGTCGGAATCCAGGTCGAGCCCCATCAGGGCCGAGGCCGGCGCGAGCGCGTCGAGGTCGGTCATCGGTGGCAGGTTGGTCGTCACCTTCCACTGCTCGCGCAGCTCCTGGGCGGAGCCGTCGAGGCCGAGATAGCTCAAGCTCACCCAGTCCTCGTCCGGTGGCGACTGGATCACGAGCGGGCGCAGCGTCAGCGACTCCAGTCCGCGGGCCAGGTTCGCGGCCTCGTTGCTGCCGGCGAACTGGGCTCCGTTGAGAGCGACGGCGCGGGCGATCGGCGTACCGTTCCAGTGCGTCACCTCGGCGCCGGCCCCGAACTGGGGGGCGGCGTAACCGGTGACGACCCGAGCGACCAGGTAGTGCTCACCGGTCTGGTCGAAGCACTTCTCGATCATGAACGGGAGAAAGGCGATCTTGCCCGCGAACGGCGCCGGCAGCAGGTAGTTGGTGTGCAGATCCCGGACCGAGTGGAAGATGCTCGACATCTGCCGGTGGAAGATCCACTCCGCCCCCATCTCCTCGGCGGTCTGGCGTTCCAGCCTGGCGCGCATCACCCGTAGGCGCTGCAACGGATTGACGGCGTGCATCGCGACCTTGAGCGGCAGGTGCACGTAGTTCTGGTCGAGCAGCAGCAGAGCCTGGTCGACGAGCAGTCTGCGTTGCCCCAGCGTCAGCGATCCCGCCGTCTTGAGGAACTGTGACAGCGGGACGGTTGCGGCCTCAGCTGCTTTGCCGGCGGTCGTTTTCCTGGTCAGGCGCTGCCTGGCAGGTTTCGTAGCGGTCTTGCGTGGTTGCGACATGACTTTCCCCCATCGAGAGCAGCCCCACCCCTGGGCCGCGATCAGTCCACCGTCCTGCGGACCCCAGGCGATGTCAACGGCTCGTTGTCCCGACCAAAAACCTGTCCATCTCCCTTGGAGCGGCTGACGGCCGGACCTACGTGGTAACTAACTGGGGGATGCCTTGGGTGGGGGTTACCCACCTGCCTGCAAGGATGGGGTGATGGGTGAGGTTTGGGACAACATTACGAGCGTGCAGCCGGACGCCTCGACGGCTTTGGTGATCGGTACCGGGATCGCCGCGTTGCTGCTGATCGCGTGGCGTCCCGTGTGGCGGCAGACTCGGCAAGTTGTGACGATTGCTCATGAGGGTGCGCACGGGCTGATCGCGTTGCTGGTGGGGCGTCAGTTGGCCGGTATCCGGCTGCACTCGGACACGTCGGGCGTCACGGTCTCCCGCGGTAAGCCCGATGGCGTGGGCATGATCGCCGTGCTCCTGGTCGGCTATCCGGGCCCGGCGCTCTTCGGTCTCGCGGCCGCATTCGTTCTCAGCCGCGGTTACGCGGTCGCCATCCTCTGGGGTCTCCTGCTCGCACTGCTCCTGCTGCTACTCCAGATCCGCAACCTCTTCGGCCTCTGGTCGGTGCTCGCCTTCGGGGCCATCGTCTTCGGCGTCTCCTGGTGGGGCTCGGAGCAGGTGCAGTCCGGGTTCGCGCATCTCCTCACCTGGTTCCTGCTCCTCGCGGCTCCGCGCGCAGTACTGGAGCTGCAGCGCTCCCGCCGGCACGGTGGCGGCCGGAGCTCCGATGCCGATCAGCTTCGCCGGCTCACCGGCGTACCGGCGATCCTCTGGGTCGGCTTCTTCGGCATCCTCACCCTCGCCTGCCTGGCCATCGGCGTGGCGTGGTCCGGCCTGCTGCCGAGCTGATGGCGGGTCCGCGCTCGTTCGATCCCGTCCTGGTGGGCAACCGGGAGACCGACGCCTGGGTGGCGTACTACCGCCGCGACTGGCTCAAGTTCCTGCGGAGCTCCGTCGGGCTGGTCGCCGCCGGGTTCGGGATGAGTCCGACGCAAACGCTCATCGGCGCCTGGTACGTCCTCAAGGCCAACCAGTTGTGGGCGCCCTTCCCCGACAATCAGCCAGACGGCGCGCGGGCGTACATGCGCCGCTTCTACGCGCTGGTCGCCGAGACCGAAGACCTCGATCCGGCCAAGGCGGCGAGGCTCGAGGTCGAGTGGTGGCGGATCCACCGCGCGCATCAGCACGACGACAGCGTCACCCGGGCACAGCTGGAAGACGCGCTGGTCGAGCTCTATTCGTATGTCTACGGCGCCGACCAGGACGCGGTACGACCAGCGGCCGCTCATCGCGTCGACGCGATGGACTACTCCGACAGCTGGGTCGCAGCCGGCTGCAACCTCGACGACCGGCTGCTGGTCGAAGAGCGGCGCGCGCTGGTCTCCTCGTACGCCGCTCTCCGCCTGGCCATTAGCAACTAGTGCCCTGCTGTACTAGCCCCGGCCGCCCGCGATCGGTCGGTCGCGCTGGTCGACGCCCGGGCCGCCGTACGGGTAGTCGGCCGCGCCCGGGTCGCTCGCCTCGTCGAGGCGCTGGGTCTCCTCGGGCGTGAGGTGCAGGCCGGCCGCGGCGAGGTTGTCGTCGAGCTGCGTCATCGTGCGGGCGCCGAGGATCACCGAGGTGATCGCCGGGCGGTCGACGAGCCAGGCGAGCGCGATCTGCGCCATCGAGATGCCGCGTGCTTCGGCGATCGCGCGGACCGCGTCCACGACGTCGCGCACGCGCTGGTTCTGGCTGCGGCGGTGCCAGGACTCGACGCCACGGTCCGGGTCCTCACCCAGCCGGGTCTCGCCGGTCGGCGCCTCGTCGAACGAGTACTTGCCGGTCAGCCAGCCACCACCGAGCGGCGACCACGGCAGCAGCCCGAGGCCGTTCTCCTGCGCGGCCGGGACGATCTCCCACTCGATTTCCCGCACCAGCAGGTTGTACTGCGGCTGCAGCGTCACCAGGGGCGACCACCCGCGCCGGTCGATCAGGTCGCACGCCTTCTGCAGCTGCCACCCGGTGAAGTTGGACAGGCCGCCGTACAGGATCTTCCCGGCCCGTACTGCATCCTCCAGGAAGCTCAGGCTCTCCTGGAGCGGGGTGATCGGGTCCCACGCGTGCAGCTGGTACAGGTCGACGTGGTCGACGCCGAGGCGGGTCAGCGACGCGTCGAGCGCCTTGCGCAGGTGCCGCCGCGAAGTACCGATGTCGTTGGGCCCGTCCCCCATCGGGAAGCGCCCCTTGGTCGCCAGTACGACGTTGTCGCGCGCGCCCGACTTGCCCAGCCAGCCGCCGATGATGTTCTCCGAGGCGCCGGCCGTGTACACGTCGGCCGTGTCGATGAAATTGCCACCGGCCTCGACGTACCGGTCGAGCTGCTCGTGCGCGCCGGCCTCGTCGGTCTCGTTGCCGAACGTCATCGTGCCCAGCGCATACGTCGACACGACCGTGCCACTGCTGCCCAGAGTGCGGTATTCCACGACTGCTCCTCGCTCGAAACCGGTTTGTGCTGACAACACTAGACCTGGCTCGGATTGTCGGAGGCGGCAAGTAGCCTGACGATGTCCGCGTGACGAAGGGGAAAAGATGAACACCAGCGAACTGCTGCTCGACGCGTTCGGCCGGATCCAGGAGGCCGTGCATGAGGCGGCCGACGGGCTCGACGACAAAGTGCTCGCCACCCGGCCCGGGCAGACCGGCAACTCGATCGCCTGGCTCGTCTGGCACCTGAGCCGGATCCAGGACGACCACCTCGCCGACGCGGGCGGGTATGAGCAGGTCCACACGGCCGACGGCTGGCATGAGCGGCTCGGCCTACCGTTCGACGCCGCCGACACGGGCTACGCACACACTTCCGCCGACGTTGCCGCGGTCCACCTGTCGAGCGAGCAACTACTCGGGTACTACGCCGCGGTGCACGCCCGCAGCCTCGAGTACCTGAAGGGCCTGACCGACGACGACCTGGACCGAGTCGTCGACAAGCGCTGGGACCCGCCGGTGACCCTCGGCGTGCGCCTGATCAGCGTCCTGGCCGACGACCTCCAACACGCCGGCCAAGCCGCGTACGTCCGGGGCCTGCTCAGCTGAGCGTGGTTTTCCAGAGGGACGCGGGCTGGCCGGCCGGACCGGCGATCAGGTAGAGCGTCTTGCCGACCAGGGTGGCATCCGTCACGACGCCTGCCGGCCCGCTCGACTCCTGCCCGGCCGACTCCTGTCCGATAGATTCCTGCACCGTCCAGCTGTCGCCGTGGCCACTGACCACCTTCACCTTGTTGCCTTCCGCAACGACCTGGTAGAGGTGCCCACCGTCGTCGACCGGTGGCGGCAGCTTGGCGTTGTCGCCGACCGCGATCGGCGGCACGTTGTGCAGCCGCTTGCCCTGATTCCCGTCGAGCTGCCAGAGCGCGAGTTTGCCGTCGGCGAACCCGGCGATCGTGCAGGACGCCGGCGTCGTACAGGACAGCGAGTTGCCCTGACTACGCTCCCCGAGCTCCGGAAGCTCGATCCGGCTCCACCCCTGGTTGATGCTGGTCGATCGCCACATCACCGCCTCCTCCTTGACGACGTTCGGAGCGAGCCGCGTCTGCGAGCCGGTCAGCAGGATTCCGTTGCCGACAGCGACGCCGTAGCCCGGGCTGAGCAGCAGCGACGGCACGCTCTCCAGCGGAGTCTTCGCCGACGACTGCCGCACCCACTTGGTGCTGGACACCGGCAACCAGACGGCGCCATCCAGACCGGTCTGCGCACTCCCCCACGCACCAGCCAGCGCCTCACCGGCGGGCGTGATGATCGCCGAGTACAACGGCCCCGCAGCCTGCCCCCCGAACGTGTCGAACTCCTGTGGGTACTCCGTCAACCTCTTGGCCGAGCCGCTCCACACCGTCCAGCGGATGTTGGAGTGCGCCCCACCCGCAGCACCACCCAGCGCGAGCAACCGCTCACCGTCGTACGCGATCGAGTGCCAGACCGCCTCGAAGGCGTACGGACTCTTGGCCGCCACCCGAATCTCCTGCCGACTGCCGTCCGCCTGCTGGAGCAGCAATCTCGGCACGACCTTCGCACCGCGATCACGCAGCCCGATCAGCAACTGATCGCCGTGCCCGGTCAGTACGACGGGCTCGGCCGGCAACTCGACCTTGGTCCACACCACCGGCTTCGGTGGCGGCGGCGCAGCCTTGTCATCGGTGCAGCCCGAGATCACGAGTACGAGCGCGCTGACGAGCGCGGCCAGGCGGAGGCCGTTCATTCAGCGATTCTGCGGGAGCTTGGGGGTCGTCTTCTTCGCGCCACGCGCACCACGCGGCGCCGACGGCGGTGGTACGACCGGACCGATATCGCCGTCGGGCGCGGTGTCCAGGTCGATCATCACCGGTGCATGGTCGCTCGGGCCGGTGCCCTTGCGCGCCTTCCGGTCGATCCAGGCCGCCTTCACCCGCTCGGCCACCGGGCTGGACGCGAGCATCAGGTCGATCCGCATCCCGAGGTCCTGGTGGAACATACCGGCACGGTAGTCCCAGTAGCTGAACACCCGCTCGGTCGGCCAGCGATCGCGGACGACGTCGTGCAGCCCGGTCGCCATCAGGTCGGCGAGCGCCTGCCGCTCCGGCGCGGTCACATGGGTCGACCCGGCGAACGCCGCCGGGTCGAAGACGTCGGCATCGGTCGGCGCGATGTTCATGTCACCGCAGACGATCTGCTCGGCCGGGCCGGCGGCGACGACGACGTCCCGCAACGCGGCGAGCCAGGCCAGCTTGTACTGGTAGTGGTCCGAGTCCGGCTCGCGCCCGTTCGGCACGTACAGCGAGTGGATCCTGATCCCTCCACACGTCGCGGCGATGGCTCGCGCCTCCGGGTCGGGGAAGCCCGGCGCCCCGGCGACTCCGGTGACGACGTCCTCGAGCCCGACCTTGGACAGCAGCGCAACACCGTTCCACTGCGCCTGGCCGTAGACGGCGGTCTCGTACCCGCGGCCGGACAGCTCGTCACCGAGCAGCTTCGTGAATGCGTCGTCGGCCAGCTTGGTCTCCTGCAGGCAGACGACGTCCGGTTGCCGTTCGTCCAGCCAGTCCAACAACCTCGGCATCCGCTGCTTCACTGAATTGACGTTCCAGGTGGCTACTCGCACCCGCCCTACGTTAGCCGCTGACCGGCTGACCTCAGGCGGCTGGGAGAATGGGTCGGTGCCGAGACTTCCTGGACTTGTTGTCACCGATCACGTGTTCACCGTTCCGCTCGACCACTCGCAACCGGACGGGCCGACCATCGAAGTACTGGCTCGTGAGGCTGTTGCCGCGACCAAGGTCGATGCTGATCTCCCCTGGCTCGTATACCTACAAGGCGGTCCAGGCGGCGCCTCCCCTCGGCCCATGTCGGCCAGTGGCTGGCTCGGCCGGGCCACCCAGGACTACCGGGTGCTCCTGCTCGACCAGCGCGGCACAGGACGCAGTACTCCGGTGACAGCCCGTACTGCGTCCAGACTCGCGCCAGCCGACCTGGCGGCGTACCTGCGCCACTTCCGCGCCGACTCGATCGTGCGGGACGCAGAGCTCATCCGGGCACAGCTCAGCCCCGACAAGCCGTGGACCACCCTCGGTACGAGCTACGGCGGCTTCATCACGCTGACCTACCTCTCGCTCGCACCCGAAGGGCTCAAGACCTGCCTGATCATGGGCGGCCTGCCCGGCCTCGACACGACGGCCGACGACGTCTACAGCCGCACATATCCGCGAGTGCGCGCCAAGGTGGAGACGTACTACCAGCGCTACCCCGAGGACGTCGAGCGGGTACGCCGGATCGCGGATCACCTGCGCGACAACGACGTACGGCTCCCTGATGGCGACCCGCTGACCGTCCGGCGGTTCCAGTTGCTCGGCCTCGGACTCGGCATGGGCGACCACGCCGAAACCTTGCACTGGCTGATCGACGAGGCCTGGGACGACGGCGAACTGGCCGCCGACTTCCTCTACAGCGTCATGAACCGCACGCTCCTCAACCCGATCTTCACAGTGCTGCACGAGAGCATCTACGGGCAGGATGAGCGCCCGACCAACTGGTCCGCCTCGCGGCTGCGCCCTTCGGAGTTCGACGGCGACGGCTCGCCGCTGCTGTTCACCGGCGAGATGATCTACCCCTGGATGCTCGAGGAGACCGCGTTGCTGCGCCCTTTCAAGGAGGCGGCCGACCTGCTCGCCACGGCGACCGACTGGACTCCCCTGTACGACGTACCGCGACTGCAGGCCAACCGTGTCCCCGTGGCAGCCGCCGTCTGGCATGACGACATGTACGTCGACGCCGGGCTGTCCCTGGAGACGGCCGCGCGAATCGGCAACCTCAAGGCTTGGGTCACCAACGAGTGGGAGCACGACGGCGGTCGCGCGTCCGGCGGGTCGGTACTGGATCGCCTGCTCGCCATCGCGGCAGACCTCCCACCGGCATGAGCGAATCCACTCGATGAGAATCACTGCCCAAGAACTCAACCGGGCGACGCTGGCCCGACAGTTGCTGCTCGAGCGGGAGGCGGTCGGTGCTGTCGAGGGAACGCGGCGGATCGTCGCGATCCAGGCGCAGCACCCGGCGTCGCCGTACATCGCGCTGTGGAACCGGCTGATCGACTTCGATCCGGTCGAGCTGGACACCGCCTTCGCCGAAGGGCAGCTGGTGAAGGCGACGCTGATGCGTTTCACCTTGCATACGGTGCATCTGGACGACCACCTGCCGATGCACGTCGCGATGCAGCCGACGTTGCGGACCCGGCTTCCCAAAGAGCGCGCCGGTGGGTTGACGCTTGAACAGGCGCACGAGCTGGTCCCGGGGTTGCTGGAGTTCCTCGCGGAGCCACGCAGCAACGCGCAGATCGAGGGGTGGATCGGCGAGCACAGCGAGATCCCCGGCAAGGACGCGTGGTGGGGCATCCGCAGCTTCGCGCCCATGTTCCACGCCCCGACCGGCGGCCCTTGGTCGTTCGGCCAGCGGCCGGCGTACGTCGCCGCGGCCCGTCTCCCCGGCCTGTACTCCGCCGAGCACGCCGCGACCGCGCTGGAGTCGCTCGTCTGGCGCTATCTCGAAGGCTTCGGGCCGGCGTCGATCCCCGACATCGCCCAGTTCGCCTCGGTCCAGCGAGCCCGGGCCCGCGACGCCGTCGAGTCGCTGCGGGACAGGCTCACGGTCCTCCAAGGACCCGACGGCAAGGACCTGTACGACGTACCGGATGCGCCACGGCCGCCGGCCAACACGCCTGCTCCCCCGCGCCTGATGGCGATGTGGGACAGCACGCTGCTCGCGTACGACGATCGCTCGCGGATCGTGCCCGCGGAGTACAAGTCCGTCGTTACCCGCACCAACGGCGACGTCCTGCCCACGCTTCTGGTCGACGGCCACGTCGCCGGCCTCTGGCGCCCGACCCCCGACGGCATCGAGGCGACGGCCTTCCGCCCGCTACCGGCCAAGGTCTGGAAGGCCTTAGCCGCCGAGGCCGAAGCGCTCGTCACCTTCCTGGCCGACCGCGAGCCCGGCGTCTACACGCGCTACAACCGCTGGTGGTCAAGCCTCCCGGCAGGAGACACGCGCCTGCTGGCCGGCTAGTCGACGCAGAAGCAGAAGGGGTGCCCGGCCGGGTCGAGGTACACGCGGAACGTCGTACCGGGTTGGTGGTCGGGTTTGGTCGCGCCGAGCTCGAGCACAGCTGCCTCCGCGGTGTCGAGGTCTTCGACCATCACGTCGAGGTGCATCTGCTGCGGTACGTCCTGCCCCGGCCATGCGGGCGGCCGGTAGCCCTCGACGGGCTGGAAGCAGATGCATTGCCCATAGTCCGCCCGCACCTCGCCCCACTCCGGAGAGGCCTTCACCTCCCAATCGAACAGCGCACCATAGAACTCCGCGAGCGCGACCGGATCCGCGCAGTCGAGAACAACACTCGGAAATCGTCCAATAGCCATGCCTTGCACGGTACCCAGCTATGCGGACGATGTACGTCCGCATAGCTGGAGAGCCGCTACCAGTAGGTGTTGAGGTCGGCGATCAGGTTGCGGACGGCGCCGCCTTCGGGCTTCTGGTAGAAGTCGAGGGCGACGTAGTTGGGTTTGCGGCCGGCGACGGGGCCGCAGACACGGCGTACGCGGTCGCTGAGCTTGGTGCCGTTGTCGGCGGTGGCCGAGCCCTCAGACGGGATGTCGCGGTAGTGGTTCATCGAGTACAGGCGACGGAAGCCGGGCTCCTCCTTGGCGAGCGGCACCTCGTCCCAACGGCTGTAGCACTGGACGTCACCGCCGCCCGAGCCGAGTGACCAGTAGTTCTCGGCGGTCCAGTCCCGGTCGAACATCACGCCGTACGAGTCGCGACCGGAGCGCTGCGAGAAGACCAGCAGACGGCGGTTCTGGGCGACCAGCTCGGAGACGCGCGGCCAGCCGTTCTGCCGGACGCCGGCCTGGCCGGGGTTGAAGACGCGATCGGCGAACCCGTTGACGCGGGCAACGACCGTGCGCAGTTCCTCGACGCTGGTGTAGTCCTCGATGAACAACGTGACGACCGCGTCGCGATTGGCGTTGAGGAAGTCGACCACGTCCTGCAGGCCCGCCGTCAGCGTGCGCTCGTTGCCCCAGCAACTGCCGTGGCACATCCGGACGTCACCTTGGTACGCGTAGGCATCGATCTGCAGACCGCGCACCCCCTGGGTCAGCTGGTCCTTCAACCGGTACGACTGGTTGGGGAACCGGCCCCAGAACCCCTCGTCCGTGTTGGCCATCGCGTTGTGCGCGGCCAGGAAGGTGACCTGGTCGAGCCGGGGGTCCGCCGGCATCGCCCGGCGCGGGACGTCGAGCCCGTTGAGATACCACTCGGCACCGGCTCCCGAGTCGTCGTTCACGACCAACTCGCGCCCGTTGGACGGGCTGGTCGTAACGACGTGCAGGTAGCCACCGGACGGATGCTTGATCCGGTAGCGACCCCCGAGATCCTCGAAATCCCAAGCGGACAAGGCGTTACCACAGCTGCGCAGTACCGCTCTCGCCTGATCGCGGGACAGGCACCAGGCCTGGTTGGAGGCGAGCTTGATCTTGTAGCGGTCTCCTTCTCGCACTACCTGCCACTGCTGAGCGGTAGTCCCGTTCGCGGGCCACTCCTGGAGCTTGTGGCCCTCGTCGACCCCGCCCCCGTCCAGGTCGGCGACCCGTCCGTTGGGCACGCTCACCAAGATCACCGCCCCGGTCGGTGGATCGGCGGCCGGACTCGCTTGTGCTGTCCCTACTGCGCAGACCATCGCGAGTAGGGCGGCACTGAGCAATCGGACTGTGCGAAGAACCATCTCAGGTACCTCCGGCGTATCACCTCGATCCGGCTGGGCGGTGCGGATCCGAGGCGTCCCGCACACAGCGTGCCCAACTGTGCGCAGCCCGTCAAAGTGGCTCAGCGTGTATCGCGTGTTGTTCATCGGGCGGTACTGCGGACTTCTCCGAGCCCGGCGACCGGCGCGGGCCGCGGGCGATGACGTAGGCGGTCTACGTTCTCAACGGCACCCTGCGCTTGGTCCTGGGCGAACACGACATGCTCCTACTCCCCGGCGAAGCAGCCGAATTCGACACCCGCACCCCCCACTGGTTCGGCTCCACCCCCACCAGCTCAGTCGAATCCCTGAGCCTGATCGGCAAGCAAGGCGAAACAGCCCACATTCGAGCCACTACCAACCGCGACTGACCTGCACACCCATAACCTCGGGCTGATCACGCGCGGGCGCTTCTCAAGGTGTCTTCGACTCGCTCAGTTGCAGCGCGAGGAGACGGCCCGATCGCTCACCGAATGCGGCCTCGGCTTGCGCGGTGATGCGACGCCGGGCAAGGCGCCGACGCAGTAGCGGCCGGATCCAGAGATAGCGGCGCCAGCCGATGCGGTACTGGATGGTCGTGGAGAAGAGCTGGACCACCACCCACTCGGCGGGGATGACCCCGGTGGTGCGGACAGCTTTGCCACCGTCGTGTGGGTTGCCCGAGATATTCATCGCGGACGCGACGCCCGCCGGAGGGCTGGCCCAGGCTTCCCGTGCGTGCAGGGTTACTTCGGCGCGCAACAGCTCGACGAGACGGTTGTAGATCTCGCCGAGCTCACTGCTCTCCGCGCTCACCCAGCCGGTTGCATAGGCGAGCGCCTCCTGGATCTCGGCCCCGAGCGCCTCCAGCCTGACCAAGGTCTCCGCAGTGTCATCGACTCGCCGGCGTATCCGGTACGGGAACTGCCCCCACGCATTCAATGCCTTCGTGGCGTCGGCATACCCCGCACGGATCGTTTCGGTCCGGGAACCGGTGCGATCCAGCAACTTGCCGACCGTGGTCCCCAGCACGGAAGAGCCGAAGGCCACGGTGACAACGGTCGTCCAGGAGGCTGTGCTGACCGGATCTGGCATGAGCGACTCCATGACCTACTCGACTGTCCTACCTGCTGACTCGGACCGACGACCATAGCTGCTCCAGAACGAACGGACACCGTCACCACCCGCACCGAAGCCACCGCCGTAGCCCAACACCGGCCTCCTCGCCGCAGCCTGACCGCTTCGCCTGAGAGCGCTCTCAGGTCTACCGTTCGGTGCACTACGCGACTTGAACGCGCCGTGATGGAGAGTGCAGCCCCCAAATGAGCAGCTACAAGCCCACGATCGAGGACGTCGCGCGCGCGGCCGGCGTGTCCCGAGCGACCGCGTCCCGCGTGATCAACAAGGTGCCCGGCGCGTCGGAGCCGCTGCGCAATCGGGTCAACGCGGCCGTGGCTGAGCTGGGCTACCAGCCCAACGAGACCGCCAGAGCCCTGGCCACCGGCCGCCGGCGCGCCGTCGACGTCATCGCGGTGACCTATGGCCCCGGCATCGGCTGGCTCGGTACACATCCGTACTTCAGCCGCGTCCTGGCCGGCATCATGCCCGTCCTGGAAGGCGCCAACGCACAACTGCGATTGCACGCCGTAGGCCAGGAGAACGCCGCCGAAGCGATCGACGAGCTCGCCGCGAACGCTACCCTCGGGGCCATTCTCGCCGACATCACTCCAGCCTTGGCTGCCCGCTACTACCGCCGGTGCGGCCGCGTCGTTTCGATGGTGCCCACCGCTTCGTCCGTGCCCGGCATACAAGCCGACAACATCGGCGGCGCGTACGCCGCGGTCAACCATCTGCATGAGCTGGGCCGCCGCCGGATCGCCGCCATCCACGGACCGGCCCTCAATCCCTGCGCCATCGACCGACGTACCGGATACCGGCGAGCGGTGGAACGTCTTGGCCTGACCGGCGTGGGTGCCGACGGCGACTTCCACCGCGACGGCGGTTACCACGCCGCGCGCCGGCTGCTCGAACAACACCCGGACATCGACGCGATGTTCGTCGCCTGCGACCTGATGGCCGCCGGAGCCGTCCAGGCCATCACCGCCGGCGGCAGACGGGTGCCCGACGACGTGAGCATCATCGGCTTCGACGACAGCATCGCCGCCGTCTGCGCCAACCCACCCCTGACCACGATGCGCCTGCCGGTCGAGGAAATGGCCGCAGCCGCCACCCGCCTGCTGCTGGGGGGAAGCCCGGCAAGCGGCCACCGACAACTGTTTCCGGTCGAGCTCGTCGTCCGTGAGAGCACCCCGAACTGAACATGCGGAGGCAGGCAGAGATGGCAGACGATGAGCAGGGCGAGACCACAGACCTGGCACTGGACGAGCCG
This sequence comes from Streptomyces sp. SID13031, assembly GCF_010548305.1. Classification (GTDB taxonomy): domain Bacteria; phylum Actinomycetota; class Actinomycetes; order Propionibacteriales; family Kribbellaceae; genus Kribbella. The sequence goes on along the minus strand of NZ_JAAGLV010000008.1, from coordinate 14,782 downwards.
GTGGTGCGCAGGTCGGCGCTGCGGCTCATCCTCGTCACGCCGTTCTACCGCAGCGCCACCATCGCGCTCTTCCTGTCGGGCCTCGGCTTCTCGGCAGCCGCACCCCAGATCGCATCGTTCCTGGTCAACGACTTGGGGGCCTCGCTCACCGCCGCCGGACTGTTCTATCTCACGAGCCTGACCGCACCGGTGTTCGGCTACCTGGTCGGTGCCCGGTCCGACCGCAGCGGCGCACGGCTGGGTCTGTTCCGCGTCTGCGCCGTCGCCGGGTTCGCGGGCTGGGCGGGCATCGCCTTCTCGACCCAGCTGTGGATGCCCTACGTCATCAGTGCAGTCGTGCTCGGCTTCGCCGGCGCCGCGACGTCTCAGCTCTTCGCTGCTGTCCACGACGAACTGGAGGCGCTCCCGAACCCCGGCAACGACGGCGTGGTCGCCGGAGTACGGATGGCACTGACCGGAGGTTGGGTAGTCGGTCCGGTCGCAGGATCATTCCTGGCAGCCCACACCTCGCTGCGGACCATGCTTCTCGCGACGGCGATCTGCACCCTCGCCCAAGTCGTCCCGCTCGGAGTTCTCAGGACACCGCCCGCCGCACCGTCGACGGCCGAACCGCGGACTCGCGCCCCCGGCTTGCGGGCGATGGCGCCGTTGCTCGCCTTCACAGCGCTCTTCATGCTCGTCTACGCCGGGGAACCGATCAAGTACGCGTATCTGCCGATCTACATGAACGGGCCACTGGATCTCCCCTCCGGGCTCAGCGGCGCAATCATCGGAATTCAGCCGCTGGTCGAGATCATCCTGATGCCCCTGGCCGTGCTGGCGGCGCGCCGGGTCGGGATGATGCGGCTGATGGTGGTCGGCGCGGTGTTCGGGGTCGCCGCCAACATCTGCTTCGCCACCACCGGCACCGCCGCCGGGCTCTTCGCAGGACAGATTCTGATGGGCGGTGTGTGGGGAGTCTTCGCCGCCCTCGGGATCATCGTCGCCCAGCGTCTTCTCCCGACGGCCGTCGCCACCGCCTCCGCCATCTTCCTCAGCTCCACAGCTCTTGCCTCCGCCGTGGGCGGAGCCGCCGGAGGCATCGGAGCCGCTACCCTCGGACTCCCGCTGGTCTTCCTCATCCCGGCCGCCCTGGGGCTCCTCGCAGTCATCGGTCTGGCCGTCATGACGCGCTCAGCCGGCCCCGATCTCTGACCGGTCCTTGGGAATTGTGTGGTCAATCGACAGTCAGGGTGAAGCCGCCGTCAACGCGTAGGATCCGAAGCGTGGATGATCCGAACCTGTCGACTTGGCTGGGCCGGCTGCAGGAGTCGTCCTTCAGTCAGGGCGGGCAGGCCGTGCGCAAGGCATACCCACCGGAACGACGACTGACCGGACCCCAGCTGGCCACGTACCTGGGACGCCGAACATACGCGCTCGCATCCTCCACCCGCCCCGACGGCCGCGCCCACGCCGCACCGACCCTGTTCACGATCTACGCAGAGGCATTCTGGCTCCCCACGCTCGGCGGTGCGACCCGCCTCCGCAATGTGCAGGCCCATCCGTGGCTCGCCCTGTCCGTACTCGAGGGCGAGCACGAAACCCACGCCGCAGTACTCACCGAAGGCCCAGCCGAAGTCCTGACTACAGTCCCGGCAGACGTCACACACGCCACCGAACTACGCAACCGCGGCGCCACCCTCGACTGGGCAACAGCCTGGCTACGAATGACCCCCCACCGCCTATTCAGCTTCGCCGAACACGCCTGGCAGGAACACCCATAGATCATCCCGAGCCCAGGAATGACCCTATGCGCAGGACCCGCCTTCGAGAAAGTCGAGAGCGCAGCAAGGCTGAGGCTCAGACGACCCAGGGATTATGAGAGCCATGGCAACACCAACACTGAACAACTTCAGACTCCGCTAGTCAGGATTCTCGCCTCATCCAGCCACTCGACCAACGCTGTTTGGCAGTACTTCGCGTCATGACTCGCGTCATGCGACGGCCGTCTGTCGGGCCGCAGGGCAGAGTGTTCTATGACCCGAACGGGATGCAGACGTAGTGAACAACAGTCGCGTTCGGACCGGCCATCGGAGCCAGGCACCTTGCGGCTGAGCCCATAACAGTTCTTATGTCAGATGCAATTTGCGTAGATGCTACTGATGAATCAGGCTTCCTCCGCGGCCATCGAAGGTAGACCTGCCAACTGGTGAAGTGGCGGGCAGGTGATCACGATCCCTCCGAGCCCTGGATCGGCGTCGGAAGGCCAACGCCACCGACGGGGGTACGGGAGGTCCGCCTTTGCGCGGGCTTCGGGCGTTGACCGGCCTTGGTACCGATGGCGGCCTCGATGGCGAGAATGCCTTCCAGGCGAAGTTGAGCGGCGATGACGCGTAGAGATTCCCGCACGCCGGGTGGAGGACCCTTCACTTCATCCGCGACCTCGGCGATCTCGGCGGCGACGGTGCCCTTCACAGCCTCGTCCACCGCCTGGTAGGCCGCTTCCCCGAGTTGGCCCCAGCGCCATTCCAGCTTTCCGTTGAGGCGTTCGTTCGGGGATGACGGCGACATATCCTCCCGCGGGATGAAGCGCCGAGCTGAGAAGCCTTCCGGGCTGAGCGCGGCCCGCACCCGGGTGGTCTTCTCTGACAACGAGACCGGGGCACGGGGCAGATGGGCGCCAGCCGCCCGGACCCGGTCCAGATCGCGCAGCGACGATGTCACGGCAGCCTTGACCATGATCAGGGTCGGCTCTCCCAGCTTCGGCTTCAGGAGGTGGCCGTCCCCGACAACCTTCCACTGATAACCCCCGGGAACGCGGCGCCCCGACGGATCGGCGTCGGATATCACCCCGAGGCCCTTGTTGTCGTGGTCATGCAGGGCGAGGGACACGATGTCGCCGAGGGAGAATGACCGCAGGGCCGCGCCGCCCATCTTCCGGATCCGACGCCGGATCAGCCATCGTTCGATTAGTCCGAGCAGTGAGGGAAGGGGTAGCTTGTCGCGCGCGCTCAGTTGGTGGAACAGGTTCTTCGCCAGGTATTCCACGAACCTCTCTCCGCTGCCGTCGAAGTGCTCGCGATGCCAGGCCTTGATCTCGAAGCGTGGGGTGCGCACGTGGCCGCCGGCGAACATGTCAGTCAGGAAGTGGTCGCTGAACGCCTCCTGGGTCACGGCTCGCTGCCAGATCGCCGGGTCGGACGTCTGACCGGCCTCGAGGGCGGTGGCGAGAGCGCGGCCGTGCCACCGGAAGTATTCCGACATGGCCGTGCCGCCGGTGTTGAAATGGGTCAGGTTGTGGGCCGCCAGGTCGTAGTACCGGTCAGCCACCGTCTGGTGGATGTTCGCGTCGAGCTTCGGGTCGAACCTCGGCTCGGGAATCCCCTGCTCCTTAAGGTTCAGGGCGCGCCAGCGGGCCCAGGCCAGCTCCGCCCGCCCCGCCGGAGTCTCGCCTAGACGGTTCATCTCGTCGTAGGTCTCGAAGTAGTCGCCGGCCAGGCTGATCATGTCGCCGAATGTCAACTGCTGGGGCGGGTTGTCGTACGGGATGTCCGAGAGCAATCCCTTCGAGGCGGCGTCCCCGATCAGTTTGTGCTCCGGCCCGGCGAACTCGGCGTCATCGCCCGAGCCGTCCGCGAACTCCTCCGATTCGATAGCCGCGGGGTTGCGGTCATTCTTCGACGGTACGTAGAGGTCGATCAGTTTCTTGTGTGGAGGCAGAAGTTTGTTCTCGATCAGGAAGACCTTGTAGCCGCGCTCACGCTCGGCCTCCACCTTCTCCGAACTGTTCTCTTGATCGGCCTTCTGCAGCAGCGCAATGGTCTCCTCCACCCCATCCAGGCGAGAGTCGGTCCAGTTCAGCTGCTCCTTCTGGGCCGGGTTGCGCCGGGCCAACTTGTTGAGCTGCCCGTACTGGGTGTTCAGGTCCAGGAGCGTCTTGCGGTAAGCCATCAGTTCGTACGCCACCATCTGTTGATATCTAGTGGGCCGCCCGACAATTGAGAACTGATATATGTGGACCGCCTCGTGGCGCAGGATCACGTCCAGGGCGTATTCCGGTGTGGTCGCGGTCTCGGGTATGTAGATCCGGGTGCTGGAATTCGTCCAACCGTTGTACTTCTCGCCGAGAACCGCCTTCGAGGGCACGACCCTATAGTCGCGAATGATGACGTCCTTGAGCAGCAGGTCCGTGCCGAACAACTTCGTCCACCGGTCCTGAGCCTTCACCTGGGCGGGCGCCCGTTGGGGAGTGTCCTCAGCCGGAAGCTCCAGGTCGTCGGTTGGGCGCAGCAGGAGTCGGCCCGGGGTCAGCGTTCGGCCGACGGACGGCGTGTCGGGTTCGGCATCGCGCACCTCGATGGAGCGGCCCGAACGCAACTGCCCGAAGGTGATCTCAAGCACGAGATCGCCGTTGCGAGGTGTCTGGGAGACCCGCTCCCCGGGTCGGGCGAGCACCTCGTACCGTTCACCGATCCGGCGGGCCAGAGCGCCGTTCGGCCGGTACATGCACTCGCGGTATGCGATCCCTGGGGCACGTAGCACGATGCTGCTGTCGTCGTCCATGATTGGCTCCTTCGGGATGTGGTCGAGCAGCCGGGCGATGTCGAGGTACCCGCGCCCCAGGCGGCATTCGGGGTCGATACCGACGATGGGGTCGGTGGTGGCGAGCAGGAGGTCGCGGACCGCGCGTGCGGCCAGCGGACGGCCGGCGTGCAGGCTGGCTTCGAGGCAGAGAGCGACGGCGCCGGTCACGTGCGGGGCGGCCATGCTGGTGCCGGACTTCCGGACCAGGCCAGAAACGGGACGGGGTTCACCGGCCGGGGTGGACCGGGCCGCGAGCACGTCGACCCCCGGCGCAGCAAGGTCGGGCTTCGACCGGCCGTCACGGGTCGGGCCGGCACTGGAGAACCGGGCCGGCGGCCGGTCGGGGTCGTGCGCGTCATAGGCACCGACCACCAGGGGCAGTCGGCCGTTCGCTATCGTGCCGATGGTCGACCTCGGCGAGCTCGTGCCGGGGGCGAATCGGGCCTGGGTGTGCGGGCGGGCGTCGTCACGCTCCAGCCAGGCGTCGAACCGCCCGCTATCCGTACGCCGCGCCTGCAGAGTGACCGTCCAAGCGCCCTCGATTGGTTCCAGGAACGCGTCGATGTGGTGGTCACCGTTGTTCGGGTCGTGAGCCCGGTGGTAGATCCGCCCGACCACCTGCCCGGCGGCGACGATGTCGGCCCATCCGCCGAGCTCGACGGCCCGCATCGGGTCGCCGGGCCGCGCGCCGGGAGGCTCGATGCGGACCACGAACTCGTCGTCCCCGCCGTACCAGATCTCCAGTTCGTTGGGCGTCAGATCCCCCGGCTCGGTCACGAACGTCAGCGAGCAGGACTCGCCTGCATGGACGACACCGTGTGCGTGCGTGCGGGCGCCGTAGTAGTTGCCCGCGCTCTGCACGATGAACCGGCCTGGCGCCGCGTTGAGGAGTTCCCCGAACGCCTGCTCGACTAACGTGCAGCCGTCGTGCGGTCCGCCCTCGCGGCCCATGCTGGTGTTCACCACCCAGGGCCTCGGACCGGCTGCACGGCGGACGAAATCGACGGCCTCGAGCAACCGCACGGAATCGCCCAGAGTGGCCAGCCCGCCGGTGCCGCGGTCGGCAAGGTGCACGAACACCAGGTCCGCCTCCGGGGCGACGCCGACCGGCCCGGCGGCCCGGCCGTTGCCAGCCGCGATGTCGATCACGTGGGCGCCGTGCGCGCCGTTGCCGCCGCCGTCGGCGACCGATGGGTGGAGGCCGAGGGCAGCATACGGGTGATCGCTACGCAGCGCCCGGTCGATCCCGGCCCGGTCGTGCACCGCGCCGTAGCCGTACGGCTGTGCCCGCCGGCCCCGTGCGAGGTCGCGCTGATCCCAAACGGCCAGGAACCGGGTGGCGCCGGAGGCATGCCGTAACGCAGACGAGCCCACGTCCACACCCCAGTCCACGACGCCCACCACGACACCCGCGCCGGTGACGGTCGCCCCCGCTGGCCGCCGGACGTCGGCCGCCCGGCTCTCCCCCTTGACCATGGAATCTTCAACACTCCCGCGCGGGACATGGCCGGGGCTCAGACCGCGGGCCGCCTTGAGGCTCCTCACGTCGGGGTGGGCGTGCACGGCGGTCACGTCGCAGGCCCGTAGCCGGCAGGTGGCGATCGGGCCGAAATGCGCTACCTGCCGCACCCCGGGAATCTCGATCCCTGGCCGGTCGAGCCGGATGATCGCCTCGATCACCCGATCCGGGTCCGACCGATCCCGAAGCAATTCTCGGAGCGCCGGATCCATTCGTCCGGCCGCTACTCGATCGCGATGACGAAGGGCTCGACGCGGTCGCCGACGGTGACGGTCACGGTCACGGTCTTGGCAGATGTGCCCGGCGGCACTGTGAAAGTGCCGTCGTCCTCCACCACCAGCGCCTTGTCGTCGTCCGAGTCGTACGCGAACGGCTTCAGGTTGAGTAGGTTGCCGCTTGTGTCCTTAATCCGGGGCTTGAATTTGCCAGCGGTGGGACCGGCGGCTCCGGCTGCTGAGATCTTGCGCGGGGTAAGGTCAATCTGCGAGACGGAAGCGCCGGGCTTGAAGAAATGGCCGGCGGCTACGATGCCGGCCACGCTGGCTACGCCGATTACCTGCGGAGAGAGCAGCCACCCCGCCGCGCCGGGTTTCGTGTGCTGTTTTCCCAGGAGGGCCAGCGGGGCGAGCCGCAGGCCGGCCCGGACAAATTCGTGTTCCTTCAACTTCTCGCCGAACGTGTCCAGGGCCTGGTCGACGCCCAGACTCGCCATCGCCGTCAGCCGGGCCCGCGCGGAGCGCGCGTTCGCCTGCTCGATACCCCGGCGCAGCGAGTCCTGCCCGACCTTGGTCTCCAGATCCAGGTTGCGGACCGCGGCGACCGCCGTGGCCGGGGTCGCCCGGCGGGACGCAGGCACCCGGCGGGACACAGGCGCTCGGACGCCTGGCCGGCGCTGCGACTTCTGACGGAGGGCCACGATCCGCCGAGCCTCGGCCTCGCGCTTGCGAAGGGCATCCGCGCGGGTGGCCTCGCTGTCGTAGTCCCCGCTGTCGTAGTCCTCGGTGTCGTAGTCCTCGGTGTCGTAGTACGCCTCGGAGTCGTAGTCGTCGGGCCAGCTAGTCATCCCCGTCGTTCCCTTCGTCGTCGTGGTTGTCCTCAGTGGTCGGGCCGTCAGGAGCGGGAGCGGTGGCCGGGGCCATCCGAGCGGCGGCGGGTCCGATGAACTCCCGGAAGAGGTCCGGGTCGGGCTCGGCCCACCCCGACGAGCCCTGGCCGGCGCACGCCGGACAGTCGGATCGGGTTCCCCAGCAGTCGCAGGCGCCGAGCGCAGCTTCCAGCAGGAGGCGCGGGTCGCGCGGGGAGGGCCCAGGTGCGTCGGTCGCCACGGGCTCCCCCGCGACGGTGTTCGCCGTCCGGTAAGTGCCGGGCGGGGATGGGAACGGCGTAGTGCCGGCCTGGTCCAGGACGCTGGAGAACTGTGTCAGGACCTGATCCAGCAACCGCTGGGCGAAACCTGCCGGGTCGGGCAGCACGTGTTCCAGCAGTGCAGTCACCTCGTCGAGTTCGGTGGCGGTCATGCGAAGTCCTCCTCACGGTCGTCGAAGGCCTCGGCCAGTTCGAGGTTGTCGGCGTCCAGCAGCGCGGTGTACAGGGAACGGGCCGGCTCGACCGGCTCGCCACCGCTCTCCGCGTCCGGGTCGCCCTGCTCGAGGTACAGCAATTCGTCGGCGTCGGCGGCGGCCTGGCCGATCACCTCGCTGAACATGCCGAGCATCTTCGCCACCGGGACTCCGGCCACCTGCGGCTGGCCGTGCCCGCCGAGAGCTGCGGCGAGCAGGCTCTGCAGCAACTGGGGCTGCTGGGAGAGCACCAATGCCTGGAGCGCGGCGTCGGACCCCCCGGCCACTGGCGACCCAGCTGCCCGGCCGAAGGCAGGGGGAACACCGGTGGGACTGGGCCGGGCTGATGCCGGTAGCGCCGCGGCCGCCCGGGTGCCGAGTTGACCGCCGATTGCGGTGCCTGCCGGGCCGCCGATGACGGTGCCGAGCGCACCGCCGGCCACTGGTAGCGCCTGTCGCGAGATCGACGCGACCGTCGGATCGGAGAGGACGCGTCCGGTGCTGCGTCCGATCTGGTTCAGTGCCTGCGAGAAGTTGAAGGACTCGGCAGGGCTCATCGTGTCGAGCATCCCGGCCAGGGCTTCCTCCAGTTCCTCGTCGCCGGCGTCCGCGTAGGACTCGTGCAGAGTCCGGCGTAGCACGTCGGTCCAGGTGTCCTCGACGAGCGGGTAAGAGGTCACGGGACATCACATCCTCCGGCCGGGCCTTGACGCAGGCCACTGTTCCGGCTCACCGTCTTTCTGGCGTCCCTCGCCCCGTCAACGGGGTGTAGCCGGTGGCGTTTCACCCGTTCAGGTGCCGCCCTCGTCCGCCTGCAGTTCGATCTCTGCCAGGAGCTGACGGAGCCGCTCGACCACTTCGGGCAGGCCGACGACGACCCAGGTGCGCTGGCCGTCGCCCTCAACCAGGATCCGGGCCCGCAGCTGCCCGTTGTCCGGCCAGGCCCGAACCACGATCACTCGCCAGGGGTACGCCGTCATGCCAAGACGTTCGTACCCGGGCGTCAACGGCATGTATCGGCATTGACGGGGCGTAGACGCATAGGTACACGCGGATCGATCATAGTGAGGATCGGCATTCGGCGATAAGGCGCATTTTTTGGGGGGCACCATGTCCGATTCCCGGAAGATTGGAACCCGCGCGCCGCCGCGCATCCTTCTACTGGGCACCTTCGCGGTCATGGTGGATAACGCCGAAGTCTTCCTCCCTACCAACGCCCAGCGGGTGCTGGTAGGGCTCTGCATAGTCGGGCGGCCTCGCCTGCCGCAGTCCCGGGCTGCGTTGGCCGAGCGGGTGTGGGCGGCTAGCCCGGCAAAGAGAGCCCAAGGCAACCTACGTACCGCGCTATGGCGGATCCGGCAGGTCGACCGCTGGCTGGTCAGCGCGGCGCACGACCAGGTCCGGCTCGGCCCACTCGTCCGGGTCGACGTGCACGAGAGCCTGGCACAGGCAGAACGGTTGCTCAGGCAAGAAGAGCAGTTAGAGAGGGACGACGAGCGCCTCGACCCGCTCACCCTCGATCTACTGCCCGGCTGGGACGAGGAATGGCTGATCCTGGAACGCGAGCGGGTCCGCCAGACTCGCTTGCACGCCCTCGAAGCGCTCTCCTCCCGGCTGCTGGCTGACGGCCGATACGGCCTGGCAGTCCAGGCGGCGCTAGCCTCGATTGCGGCCGAACCGCTACGCGAATCAGCACACTACGCGCTGATTGCCGCCGAACTCGGGGAGGGGAACTACGCCGCGGCGCACCGAGACTTCCGACGGTATTGTGAGCTGCTTTGGGACGAACTGCGCCTCACGCCCGCGGTCGGCTTCCAGGAGTTGCTGGCTCGGCACTCGCCCCGCCGCGGCGAGGTGCCGCTCGGCTCAGGCTGACCCAGCCGAGTGCGCGCGGCCGGCCTCAGCTCGTGGCGCCAATCACTATCACTGACCTTCTAAAACTGGTAACGGCGGATGTTGGAGTGCCGGGAGTAGCTGGTCAGCCTGTCCAGCCGAACCGTTCCAGTACGGAGTCGATTTGGCTGTCTGTGGCTTGCCAAGACCAGCCGCGAACCTCGATCAGTTTGATCATTCCAAGGAGTTCGAGCGGGTCGGCAGCGACGTATCGTCCTGTCGGGGACGCCGCCCGCAGAAGGTCCTCGCCTATTTGTTCGACCTGAAAGCCGGCTGCCTCGAGGGCCAGGATTGAGGGCACGACGGGTGTTTCCGGCTGCGGCAATGAACTGCTCTTGTGCGGTCATGATCGAACGCTAGCGAGGAATCGGCAGCATCCGTCAGCGGCGAGTGGCAACGTAGGTGGCGTAGCTGGTCGCGGCGTCTTTCGCGTGACTCCCGTTGAATAACTGGCGAAGCGACATGTCGAGATGCGACGAGTTGCAGTCTCGTACACCCGTCTGAGGCCAGTTAGAGGGTTGTCTGCCGATGTTGACCTGACCGTCCAGACTGCACACGGAAGCGCACTCACATGCCGATGAGGGGGCGCAAGCCTCCTGCGAGCACCCGCGCGGTCCGGCCAGGGACTGTGAGCCCGTTGTCTATACCTTGCTCGCGACCACCATGTAGTTCTCGGCCTCAGGGTTGTACGTGCTCCTTTCCGTCCGGAGTCCGACCTGGTGCAACTCGGCTGCGAGTTCGTCGTATCGGTAGGGCCAGCACGACAGCAGTTCCGAGCGGACAAGAACCGACCCAGCCGCATCAACTTGCGCGACCGCAATCTCGATGTGGTGCTCATCCTCCCAATGTGACGCAATCTCCCAGCGGTAGACCACGACGGCATTGCGCCCGTTCCGGCGGACAAGACGGTCACTGATGTCCAGCCGGGAACCTCTGGCCCTCACGAGTTCCCAGGTGCGGGAGGTGAGTACCAAGCGCCCGCCACGGCGCAGAAGCCGTGACATCGACTCCAGAGCAGCAACCCTGCCTCTCGCGCCCACGGCATGGTGCAGCGAGTTGCCAACGCAGAACACCATGTCGAAGGTGTCGTCATCGAAATGGTCGGGCAACTCTTGCCAGTCCGCCCGCACTGTCCGGACAGGTGCCCTGAATTCCTCAGACAACTCCGCAGTCCGACGAACCATCGTTTCGCTGGCGTCAGTTGCGACCACCTGCATGCCAAGACCGGCGAGGCCGACCGCCAACTGTCCGGTTCCGCACGAACAATCGAGGACGTGAGCGTTCGACGGCAGGAGACTGAGGACGTCGTCGAACGACGCAGCGAACTCGGCCGGGGCCAGCTTTGCATCCGAGATGAGCCACTCGTACACCTCGGCAAGCGCGTTATAGCTCGTCACAACTACTACCTCCGACACGGGGCAGACTCACGGTCGCACATCAGTACATCAGCGGAGCAAGTCGGTTCACCAATGGTTTTGCAAGGGCAACCCGCCCTGTCATGCCGCTCTGCGTGCGTGCGGGCGCGCGGCGCCGCACGCTACTGCCGCAACTCGCGAATCGCGTCGTCCGGCGTGCGAGCATCTGCGCGAGCGGTTGAACTTCTATGACATGTACGGGGAGCTCGCGCTATACGCGCACCACCCCCAGGCTGGTGAGCGGCTTGGTCAGTTGACTGCACCAACGGCCCTACCGAGTTGGTTGGGCGCGCTAGCATTTGCGATGATCTGGACGACGTCGAGGAAGGCGGCGAGACCGATCAGGCAGGCCAGGGCCAGCAGTGCGGCGCCCACGGGACAGCGTGCCCTAGCGCCAGACCGCAACACTCATCACGACCTGCCCTATGTTGAAGGATCAGGCCGCCGAAGAGCACCGGGATCAACGCCGATTCCTTGAAGGCCTGGTCGAGGAGGCTGACGACGCCCTCCTTGCCCTGCCAGAGCTGGACCCCAAAAGCAGGTACGACGACGGCGTACTGCCACCATGAAAGCGAGTGCGCCGGACCGAAACCGTGGACCCTCGGTCGCGGATTGGTTCATCTCTGCTCCAGCCCGGCTTGGTCGTCGTACCGTTCGACCGGGCGGTGAGGGATCGCGCAGGCCAGCATGAGTAGAGCCATGAACGCGTAGTAGTACAGCGCGACCCAAAGCCCTGCCGGTGTGTCGAGTGCGAGGTGCGGGGCGAAGGACTCGACCGTGAAAGCCCAGATCGGTACGACGCTGAAAGCCACGAGGCCGGCGATCAGTCGTCCCCACAGCGGGCCGCGGCCAGAGATGGCATAACCGCCGAGTATGCCGTACAGCGGTACGCCGATGGCGCCGCCACCGATGCCGCTCTCGAGGATGCCGAGCGGGTCCGGGGTGAGCACGGCCGCGAAAAGCAACGGCGAGAGTGCCAGCCAGCGCCAATGCGGACGGCCGCCAGTACGTCGGATGGACTCGGCCCACGCGAGGAGGATGCCGGTGAGAGTGCCGGGCAGCAGGACCCAGACGAAGGTGCCGACCCAGTGGACGTCTGCCTCGTTGCCCGCGACCTGAGACATGAACCCGCGCAGTCCGGCTGCCCAGGCGAATCCGCCGAGCGCGCCCAAGGCGAGCAGCGTCGTCCGACTGACGGTCGGCAGTTGAACCGGCCGCGACGATTGTCGTGTCGCCATTGGACCCCACCAATCCCCCCAGGTCCCAGCTCTCACGATAAGTCAGCCGGCACCCCGTGGCGGCTTCGAACTCTGCCCGAAAGGGCCGAAACCCCTGCGCCTCGCATGAGGCCGGCGGTGATGCTCGGCCGCAAACCCGAGCAGGTCGAGGCTGCACTGACCCGGATCCGCGACGCTCCCCGGAGCAGTCCCGGCTGACCATCATGTGGATCATCTCGGCAGCGTCATCGACCCGGAACGACAGCAGCCCCCGGCCACGACGAACGTCGCCTCCCGGAGGGGCGGGTCGGCGCCCCGCGCTGCGATGTTGGCTCCCCACGGTGCGTCGGCTAACAGCGCGTTCTCAGCTGGCTGCCGCCAGCCTCGGCTTTAGTGCAGAGAAGGTCATGGATGTCGATCCAGTTCATCGGTTTGTTCAGCACCACCGCGTACCGGGTGGTGCTGACGGTGGCCCTGGTGTCTGAGGTCGGAATCTTCTTCCACCAGGCAGAGTCGTTCCTAGCGACGAAGTGGTGGCGGTTGCGGGAGCCTTCCGACCAGGAGCTGGCGCGGATCGCTCCGGCCTGGCTGGCCGTCTGCCGAGCGGCCGGCGGAGGCTGGCATGGATGGACTAGCAGTGAGAAGATTGAGCGAGGTTCGACCTCGCCGGGGGACAGATGGCTGACGACGCAGCGAAGCCCGATGCAGTGGGATCCGGGCGGCGTGGCCACCTTGGCATACCGGTTGCAGTTGTCGTGCCCGCGGTCGCAATCTTCCAGATCTCGTCGCTGGCTGGCTACGATATGCAGGTTTCGCTTGCGATACTATCGGCAACCGAGAGTACGGCAAACATTGCCATTAGTGCAGGGCTGGTGTCGCTTCAGTTTTTCGGCACTATCATCGCCGGCATTGCCTGCTCATTCTTACTTATCTCCCATCTTGGCGTGTTCGGTGGACAAGTAGCCTCTACTCGTGAAATAGAGCTACTTGAGAAATATTCTCCTATGTTCCTTGGCTTGCTGATCCTCGCAGTGTTCGTCACGCCTTGGATCCTGTTGTCCATACTCCTCGCAGAGTCACTTCTACTCGCCCTATACGTGGCATATCACGAACGGGATCGAGGCAGCAGACCTGTCAGAGCCGCGTCGACCGACGTCCGCAAGCGATCCGGCCGCGCGATGCTTATTACTGTACTTGCAATCTTTCCACTATTATCCACCAACAACACATGGATTCCCTACGAAGAGCTCACCACAACTGGTTTACAGTCATTCACTGGACAGGTTGTGGGGTCAAAGAATGATGAACTGATTGTCGTGACCTCAGGACGCCGGATCGAGCTTATGCGGCTGCCAGTTCAGAAGACACAGCGGGCGCTGTGTGCCCGCACGAAACTCAACACGCGGGTTTGGCCGCAACTAATGTTTGGCACTGATCAACTCTTTTACGGGCGAAGCGTCGTTCAGGTGGCATTGGGGATCCGCGGCGCAGAACTGAAACCTTGCCCTGCTCGCAACCACCCCACCGACTAGCGGAGACCCGGAACCGTCGAAATCGCAGCGTCCGAGGCCTGACGCCAGATGCAATCATTCTGGAGGCCGACCGGCGGCGCGGAGGATGACGCCAGAGCTGCATGGCGCCTGCGACCATCGCCACAAGATTCCGGGCGTCGGCCGTGCGCCGAACTCTTCGGCGGACTGGGCCCAAGTCATAGCTACCAGGTGCGCCTCGGTGGGTGACAGGCGGCCGAGTGGGTGCGCCCACCAGCGAGCCCGGCGTCTGACACCGCCGGCCAGGCACTATTGGCGGCCAATAGGTCATGTGCACACTCGACGGCTGATTGTCTTGGGCAACTAGCCAGGTCAGGTCGGCCCCTCTACGGGCCAGAGCGTCCAATCGACGCCGTCCCAGCGCTCGCCGGCATGCTCGCGGAAGTAGTTGACTGCGGCCTTGACCTGATCGAGTGGGATCTCCGAATCGGGGGGCCAGGGTGCGGAGTTGCCGAAGAGGGCGTAGCTGACCTCATCGTCGACAGGATCGCCCGGGGGGTACCAAACGGTGCCTTCGTCGTCGTACTTCAGACTGCCGACCTTGCCGTTTCGGTCCACGGCGGACATCAGGCTCTGGGGTGGGAATCCGGTGTCTACGTCCACCGGCGTGTCCAGCACTCGGGCGTAGGCTGCGTGGCTGCCATAGTCCTCGATCAGTCCTGCAACGAACTGGTCGAGATCATCAGGCGTGGCAATCACCAGCGGATCATGGCGTCGACTCGGATCTCGCCGCTGCCGATTAGTAGACCCGCCAGATGCTGCCGCGCCGCCTCAAAGGTGCTGAACGTCGACCAGTTGAGCCAGGGAGTGAGCCGTACCTGCTGTGCAGAGCAGCACCAGGTCACCTCCCCCGAACGGAGCGATCCAACATGAGATCGATGCCTTCAGGCAAAACCAAGTTGTTCGACTGAGCCGTACCACTTCCCGCGCTGAGCCGATCTAGTGCCTCGTCAAGCAACGTTGGCGTTGTAATCGTGTCGGCTTGACCTGGGCGGTGTGGGTTTTGGAGGCTGGCTGTCGGAGGTGGTGATGGCTCGACAGCCTGAGGTGTTCGTGCGTGAGTTGG
>NZ_JAAGLV010000088.1 GCF_010548305.1 Streptomyces sp. SID13031 | reverse complement strand
TCCTCCCGGTTACGTCGTCCCGTCCGCCGTCCGGCAGCGAAGGCGGCGGCCATGAGGTGCTCCTCGACAGCCGCCGGATCCGCCGCCTTCACGGACCGAACACCTTCCAGCAGACCGTGCAGGAAGGCGGAGCAGACGTCGTCCCGCTCGGCCCCCGTACGTCGGACGAACCACCACGACGCCCCCCGCAGTCGTGGGGCGAGCAGCCATACGGTGATCAACGTCCAGCGCTGCTCGCCACCGCTCCCGGCCTCCTCCCGCAAGTGGTGTGCGACGTGGTGCCACGGAGCGGCTTCACCCTGCGCATCGGGCTCGCGGCTCCGGGCCTGGGACCTGAGCCCGGCCAGCGACACAGGCACTCCCCCCTCGCACCGCCCGGTTCCGGCACCGGCAGGCCCACACAACGTCTCGACGCCGTAGCAAGCCTCGA
>NZ_JAAGLV010000087.1 GCF_010548305.1 Streptomyces sp. SID13031 | reverse complement strand
TCCAGGTCAACGCCCTCTCGGCGCTGGCCCGCCAGGTGTTCCTCTTCCGGCTGGCCATGATCGCCATCGGCACCCCGCAGGCCCTCGACAACACCGCCCCCGGCCTCGCGAGCTGGCTGGTCGCCTCGGCCGTCCTGGTGACGGTCGTCGGCTCGTACGCCCTCTACCGCGACTGGGAACGCTTCGGCCCCCTCCTCGTCCGCTTCCCGCTGCTGCTCGGCGCCGACACGGTCTTCGGCGCGCTGCTCCTGTTCACCGCCACACCCGAGTGAACCCTCGGATACGCCGTCGTGTGCACCCCGTTGCTGGCCGGACTGCTGTACGGCTGGCGGGCGGCGGGCGTCTTCGCCGTACTTCAGATCCTGATCCTGGCCGCGGCCTACGGCGCCGACGCACACCTCCGCTCGGGGCTGGCCAGCGTGTTGCTGCCGC
>NZ_JAAGLV010000086.1 GCF_010548305.1 Streptomyces sp. SID13031 | reverse complement strand
ACCGGCGCGGATGGGCCAGCCCGTAGCCGTCGCAGACGACGAGCCCCGGCCCGACGGGAAGCCTCTCCAGCGCGGCGAGCACGGTGGGGATCTCACGGAAGGCCAGCAGCCCGGGGACGTACGGGAATCTCACCCGGCCGCGCGCGGTGGCCTCGGCGACCACGTCGAGCGTGGCCGCGTCCAGCACCACCGCCGCCGCCACGACGACGTCCCGCTCCTCGTCGTAGGCGACGTCCACACCCGTGACCCGTCCGGTGCCGGGCGGCGGACCGCTCTCGTCGAGCACCACCTCCGCGCGCAACGCGTCCTGGACGGCACGGGCTTCGGCCTCGTCCGCGGGCATCGGGAAGGTCGTCATGATGCGGTCAGTGTAAGGGCCCCCGCACGCCGCTCCCCGCGCCCGCGCGGGAGTTGGGCGGCGCACGCGGACCG
>NZ_JAAGLV010000085.1 GCF_010548305.1 Streptomyces sp. SID13031 | reverse complement strand
TCCGCCGCCGCGCAGGTGCGTGATACACCGCCCGTGCAGCGGGACAGACCGGCCGGACTGGGTGCTCGGCAGGATGTAGATCTCCTCCAGGCCGTCCAGGGTCTCCAGCGGCACCTGGGTGCCGAGGGCCGCGGCGGTCATCGGGATGGTGACCGTGCAGTGCAGGTCGTCGCCGCGCCGCTGGAACACCGCGTGCGACAGCTCGTGGATCTCGACGTACAGATCACCGGCGGGACCGCCGCCGGGGCCGACCTCGCCCTCACCCGCGAGCTGGATGCGGGTGCCGTTGTCCACCCCCGCCGGGATCTTCACGGTCAGCGTGCGCCGCGAGCGGATGCGGCCGTCACCGGCGCACTCCGGGCAGGTGATCGGCACGACCGTGCCGAAGCCCTGGCACTGCGTGCAGGGGCGCGAGGTCATGACCTGGCCGAGGAAG
>NZ_JAAGLV010000084.1 GCF_010548305.1 Streptomyces sp. SID13031 | reverse complement strand
CCGTGGACTGATGCACTCCCGCGGCTGAGCCTGAACGAGGCGCTCACACTCATCACGGTGTTCCTGGTGGTCTACGGCCTCGGCGTCGTGCGAGAACCCGAGCGTGTGCGGCAGAGCAGCCCGGACGACACGGCAGCCTCGATGGCCGGGCAGCAGCTGCGCGAGATTGCCGTCATCGCGGGGTGGGCAGGAACGACCATCGCGCTGTGGGCGGCCGTCGACGCCCAGGCGGAGTGGCAGGCCGCAGGTCACACGGCGGGCGAATCGGCAGGGCGCCTCGTCGCGGCACTGATGGCCGGCGCACTGATGGCGTCCTTGGCTGCCCTCGTACCGATCCGGTACCCACCTCACATTCAGGCGCTCGTCGACGAGGGCCGACGCGCCAATGAGAAGCGCATCCTGGAGCAGCTTCACGCTTGGGGCCTCTCACGCGAAC
>NZ_JAAGLV010000083.1 GCF_010548305.1 Streptomyces sp. SID13031 | reverse complement strand
CACGGAGTCGAGACACGCGTGCAGATACGCCTGGACCCGGTACGCGGGCACGATGACACTGAACCGGGGCACAACACATCCAGGGATTCGCTCGCGGGCGGGCAGGTGGCCCGCAAACGGCCGATGGAGTGACTTGGTTACGCCGAATGTGGCATCCGGGGGAAGAGCGAGGTAGGGCGGCCCGGACGAGAGTGAACGGGCCGCCCTGATATTGACGAACGGGTGTGCTGTTGGCGGGTGTCACCCGGCTCCGGTCACCCGGTGGCCCGGCTGACCGGAGCGGCCCTCACTTGACGGCCCCGGCCATCACTCCGGAGACGAACTGCCGCTGGAAGGCGAAGAAGACCGCCAGCGGGATCACCATCGACACGAAGGCGCCGGGTGCCAGCACGTCGATGTTGTTGCCGAACTGCCGGACCTGCTGCTGGAGGGCGACGGT
>NZ_JAAGLV010000082.1 GCF_010548305.1 Streptomyces sp. SID13031 | reverse complement strand
ATTCGGCGCCGGAAGCGGTGAAGACCTTGTCCAGGCCCTCGGCGACGGCCTGCAGGGCGACCCGGACCGAGCCGGGGACGACCAGCATGCGGACGCCGTCGGCCACCTGTCGGCCCTCGACGATGGACGCCGCGGCCCGCAGATCCTCGATCCGGCCGTTGGTGCAGGAGCCGACGAAGACGGTTGCGACCTTGACCTCGCGCAACGGCTGGCCCGCGTGAAGTCCCATGTACTCCAGGGCCTTCTCGGCGGCCTGGCGGTCGCTGGGGTCGTCGAACGACGCCGGGTCCGGCACCGAGGCGCTCAGCGGGGCGCCCTGGGCGGGGTTGGTGCCCCAGGTGACGAACGGGGCCAGTGAGGCACCGTCGATGTAGACCTCGTGGTCGAAGACCGCGTCGTCGTCGGTGCGCAGGGTCTGCCAGTACTCGACGGCGGCGTCCC
>NZ_JAAGLV010000081.1 GCF_010548305.1 Streptomyces sp. SID13031 | reverse complement strand
ATCGCATTGACGTAGAACTCGCCGGCAATACGCGCTGTCGCTTTGTCGCGCGCGAAAGACAACATGCCGACACCGGGGATCAGGAAAATGACCGGGTTGGGATCGCGCATTTTCGGTGAATTGTCGTGCTTGCAGCTCTCATAATAGCGCGTGTAATCAGCGCGATAGGCTTCGAGTGAAGCTTCAAGGCCAGCAACGACACCATCAACATCCGGTTTAGCGGGATCGAAACCGACCACAAGCGGGCGTATTTTCGTGAGCAGGAAGTGATCCGGGCAAGATGTGCCAAGGCGTGCGAGTGGCTGTAGTTCTTTTGAATTTACGAATTGCAGAACCGCATCCTGATCATCGAAATGGCCAAGCTTGCGCTTTTCTTGTCCGAGCCACCCGCGTATCTCTGGCATGAGACTCGCAGCAATTCCACGGCGTTCCGACACCTCCT
>NZ_JAAGLV010000080.1 GCF_010548305.1 Streptomyces sp. SID13031 | reverse complement strand
CAGGTCGTCGCCTCCAACGACAAGCAGCGCTTCGCGATCGAGGGCGCCCTGATCCGCGCCAGTCAGGGCCACACCATCGAGGTCGACCTCGGCCTCCCGGAGGCCGAGCCGCCCGCGTACCTCTACCACGGCACTGTCGCCGCCCGTCTCGAAGCGATCCGCAGCGAGGGCCTGCGCGCCATGGCCCGGCACGACGTCCATCTGTCGCCCGACCGGGAGACGGCGACCCGCGTCGGCGCCCGGCGTGGCCGCCCCGTGGTCATCAGCGTGGACGCCGGTTCCATGCACCGCGCCGGGCACGCCTTCCGGGTCAGCGCCAACGGCGTGTGGCTCACCGGATCCGTACCGCCGGAGTATCTGCGCTTTCCCCAATGATCCCGATCGGGCCTGGTGGCCACTCGACTGTTTGGTCGGCTGTTTGGTCGACTGTTTGGTCGGCTGTTT
>NZ_JAAGLV010000007.1 GCF_010548305.1 Streptomyces sp. SID13031 | reverse complement strand
CCGCCGTCGCCGACGAACTCAACGACCGACCCCGCAAACGCCTCGGCTACCACACCCCACGCGAAATGTTCGCTAGCTTGCTCATCAACGACCTAACCAGCGTTGCAACCACCACCTGATTTCACCGCAAGTTAGTTTCCACCAAACGCCTTCCCTACAAGAGATCTCGCCCCATCTAGACGGGAACGACGTGCGCCACACCCACCCCCACGGATAGGTCCGAAGAGCCACCTATACAGCGAATTTCAGACGCAGGACACTAGACTGCTGTGGTGGTGAGGAGTCGGAAGGCTCGGGTGGACGACGTGCATGCGGTGGCGTCGGGGATGCCGCATGTGACCGTGGTGCAGGGCGGCGGGGAGAACCCGGTCTACCAGGTCGGCGGCAAGTCGTTCGTGTTCTTCCGGACGCGCCGGCCGGACGCCTTCGACCCCACGACCGGTGAGCGGTACGACGACGTGATCGTGCTCTGGGTGCCGGCCGAGGAGGACAAGCTCGCGCTGCTGTCGGACGAGACCAACCCGTTCTTCACCACCCCACATTTCGACGGCCATCTGTCCGTCCTCGTCCGCGCCGGCCGGCTGGGTGAAGTGACCTTGCAAGAGCTGACCGAGGTGATCCAGGACGCCTGGCTCTCCCGGGCCTCCGCCCGCCGGGCCAGCAGCTGGCTCGAGGAGAACCGACTTAGCTAGCGACCAGCACGTCGAACAGACCGTAGAAGGCGATTCCCAGCAGGGCGAGGGGGAGCAGGAGGAGGAAGCCGGTCAGGCGGTCGCGGGTGGTGTGGGACAGGGAGATCGGGGCGAAGATCGCGAACACGACCTCGACCCGGCCGGAGGTGTGTTTGTTGTCCACGTGCCAGAGGAGGTAGATGCCTTCGGCAAGGAGGACGGCGCTGACCAGGGCGACGGCGACGACCGGGCGGCTGACGTGCCACAACCGTGTTTCGCTCCGCTGGGACTCGCCGCCGGTGCTCCACCAACTCCCGGTACTACCAACGGCGCCGCCCGCTTCCCACCAGCTGCCCGCGACCCCGAAGACAGGTCCACCCACGATCGCGGCGACCAGCCAGACCGCCATGGTCGACGCGGAACTCGTGACGTCGTCGATGAAGCGCGCCGATACGTAGTACCCGGTCAAGGCGCTCATCAGAGTGAGGAAGCCGAGCAACGCCGACCAGCCGGCCGGCAGCCGTAGCCCGGCGGTCACCATGAAGGCGAAGATGACCCAGACGGCCCCCGAGTTGGCCAGGGTGTTCCAGTTGCCCGGCAGGTGGGCCTGCAGGTGCTGGGTGAGGAAGCCCAGCCCGAGCCCGACCACCAAGGCAACGACCACTGCCCTGACTACCCGTGCAGGATCGGTCACCGGATCAGTCTGCTGCACCGCACCGGGGCTCGGCGCTTCCGGCGCGCGGCGGAAATGGACCTCTCGCTGCGACACTTGGCTCTGTGAGCTATCCATCGCCGCCCGGCCCGCAGAATCCTCCTCCGCAGGGCGGTCAGAATCCGACGCCTGGCTGGCAGTCGCAGCCGTACCAGTCGCAATCGCAGCCGTACCAGCCGCAGGGTGGGAACTGGGCCGCGCCGCCGTACGGCGGACCGCCGCGCCGGAACCGGGCCGGCCTGATCATCGTCTTGATCGCGGTGCTGCTCGTCGCCGTCCTGGCCATCGCCGGCTTCCTCGCCTTCACGCTGACGGCCGGCAACGACGACGGCGGTACGGCTCCGGCCGCGCCACCACCGACCACGGGGAAGGTGACCCAGCCCGTGCCCTCGAAGACCGTCCCGTCCGCGGCGCCTTCCAAGATTCCGACCAAACCTGTGGCCAGCAAGCCCGTGACCAGCAGGCCGTTGCCCGGCACCGAGCGCGCGGCGCTCAACCTGGCGGTCAGCTTCATCGCCCGGCTCAACGCGGGCGACACCGACGGCGCGGTCGCGCTCACCTGCGCCGACACGAAGTCGACGATGCCGATCCTGGTCAACCTCTGGATCGCGGCGCCGACGAAACTGGCCGCCAGCGAGCCGGTGATCGGCCAGGACCCCTACCTGGTCCCCTTCACGGGTACCACCAAGGGCAGCAAGGTCAGCGGAACGATCATCACCCAGGGCCCCTGCGTCCGGATCTTCCAGCTGAAGACCAGCTGATCGCTCAGCCGGCCTGCACGGGTGCCAGGGAGCGAGCCGTCTCCATTAGGTCGGCGCCGGTGGGGAGCGTGGCGAGGATCGGGGTGTCGAGGCCGTTGGCGACGTACTCGTTGATCTGGGCCCGGCAGTCGGCGGCCGAGCCGTGCACGACCAGGTCGTCGATCACGTCGATCGGCACCGCGGCCATCGCGGCGTTCCGGTCGCCGGCGGCCCAGGCATCGCGCATCGGTTTCATCGCCTCGCCACGGCCTAGCCAGTCGTGGAAGGCGGCGTACCCGGGCACGGTCAGGTAGGTCGCGATCAGGAAGCGGCCGATGTTGCGCGCCATCTCGGCGTCCTCGGTGACGCAGACGAAGATCCGGGCGGCCAGCTCCTTGTCGTCACCGAGCTCGGCGCGAACCTGACGAATGTCACCGGCCGACAGCCAGTTGGTGATCGCGCCATCCGCCTCCCGGGCGGCCAGCCGCAGCATCTGCGGCCGGAGCGCGGCGAGCATGATCGCGGGCGGCACATCCGGCGCCTTCTCCAACCGGAACCGCTTGATCGTGAAGCTGTCGAACTCCCCGTCGACCTTCTCCCCCGCGAACGCCTGCCGGAGGAAGCGCAGTACGTCGCGCGTGCGGGCGAACGGCGGGTCGTACGCGATCCCGTTCCACCCGGTCACGATCGTCTCCGACGAAGCCCCGATCCCCAGCACGAACCGCCCGGGCGCGAGATCGGCCAACGCGGCCGCACTCATCGCCAGCGCCGCCGGCCCACGCGTGTGAACCGGTACCACCGCCGTCCCCAACCGCAACTGCTGCTCCCACTCGGAGGCCAGCACCAACGGCGTGAACGCATCCGCGCCGGCCACCTCGGCCGACCACAGATCGGTGTAACCCAGCGACGCCAGCTCGGTGATCAACGGTTTGTGGTCCCGGATCGGTACTCCGGTCAGCGGAACGGTCAGACCCCAGCGCATTTAGAACATCCTCTTCACCAGCGGCAGCGGCGCGTATCTCAGCACCCTTGCCATCAGCACCCAGGGCCACGATGGCACGAATGCCTTCGCCTTCTCCGCGTCGATCGCCGCCACCATCGCCCGGACACCGGGAACGGTATCGACGACGAACGGCATGGCGGCGGCGTTCTCGTTCAGTTCGGACTTGATGTAGCCGGGATAGATCGTGCTCACCTTGATCGGCTTCCCGAGCAGCTCCAGCTGGAGACCTTCGGCCAGCGTCGCCACCGCAGCCTTGGATGCGGCGTAGATCGTCATCGCCTTCGGCAGCCCCCGCATCGCCGCCACCGACGAGATGAAGACCAGGTGGCCCGCGTTCCTGCCCCGGAAGAGCTCCATCGCGGCCTCCGCCTGGGCCAGCGCCGCGACGAAGTTCGTCTGCGCGGTGATCAGGTTCGCGTCGAACCGGCCGGAGCCGAGCGGCGCTCCCCTGCCGATCCCGGCGTTCACGATGATCCGGTCCAGCGGCAGCTCGGCGTCGATCGCCCGGAACGTCTCGAACACGGCGTCGTGATCGTTCACGTCGAGGGTGTGGATCAGCACGGTGAGCTCGGGGTGGGCCGCGGTCAGCTCCGCCTGCAGAGCCTTCAGCCGGTCCTCGCGCCGGGCGGTCAGCGCCAGGTTGTGGCCCTTGGCGGCGAACTGCCGGGCCATCTCCTCACCGAGCCCCGAGCTCGCCCCGGTGATCAGGATGTTGCGTCGCATCAAGGTCGCCTTATCTGTAGGAGAGCAGTTCGGTGCCGTCGAGATGGCCGTGTTCGTTGTAGCTGACCAGGGTGAGCCCGCTACGCCCGGCGGTCACCTTGGTGATCGCGGTGTTGACGGTGACCGGGTTGAGCTTGAGCCACAGGCCGTCGTCACCGGCCAGCAGCCGACTGGTGACGGCAGCGATCGGGCCGCCCGAGGTGAAGACGATCGCCGTCTCGCCTTTGCCCAGACGGTCGGCAGTACGGCGTACTGCGTCTTCCGAGCGCTGGCAGAAGGCTGCGAACGACTCTGGATAGCCGGCACCGTCGCTGCCGGCCCACTGCTCCGTGGCAGCGCTGAACATCTCCTGGAACGCGCGCACCGGATGACCGGATCGGGCCAGATCAGCGAGCAGGACCGCGCGGCGCTTGTACGCGGGCTTGTACGCGACGATCACCTGGTCGTGGTCGAACTCGTTGAGCCCGTCGTCGACGTCGACCGGTACTTCGAGACCCGCTGTCCGCAACGCGATCTCGGCCGTCTGCGCGTGGCGGCGCATCGCCCCCGCGACGACGAGCGTCGGCTTCAGCCCGCGTTCGGTGAGCGCCTTGCCCAGTACTGCGGACTGCTGCTCACCTTGCGGCGAGAGCCGGTCGTAGTCGCTGCGCCCGAACGACGCCTGCGCGTGCCGGATCAGGTAGATGGTCGGCATTCAGCGACTCATGATCCGGCGGCAGCGGCGCTCGAGCAGGTTGACCGGCAGCCAGAGGTTCTTGAAGCGCGGGTTGCTGGTCTGCTTGTGGTGGTAGCGGTAGTAGATCTGCTGCGCGATCACCGCGAGCCGGAACAGCCCGAAGACCTCGTAGAAGGCCCAGTTCGACGCGTCCAGCCCGGACTTCTCGCAGTAGTAGCGGACGATCTCGTCGCGGCTGATCATCCCCGGCACATCCGACGGCTGCAGCCGGAACCGGCGGAAGGCCCAGTCGTCGTCGGCCTGCACCCAGTAGGCGAGCGCGCTACCGAGGTCCATCAGCGGGTCGCCGAGGGTGGCGAGCTCCCAGTCGAGCACGCCGACGATCTTCAGCGGGTCGTCGGGCGCGAGCACGACGTTGTCGAGCCGGAAGTCGTTGTGGATCACGCAGATCCGGACGTCGGCGGGCTTGTTGGCCTCGAGCCAGGCCATCACCTTCTCGAAGCTGGGCACGTTCCAGGTCTTGACCTTGCGGTACCGCCCGGTCCAGCCGGTCACCTGCCGCTCGACGAACCCCTCGCCCTTGCCGAGATCCCCGAGTCCTGCCTTCTGTGCATCCACCTGGTGGAGGTCGACCAGCGTGTCGATCAACTTGTACCCGAGCTGCTTCGTCTGCTCCGGCGTCAGGTCGACACCCAGCTCGGAGCGCCGCGGGATCGTACCGGCGACCCTCTCCATCACGTAGAACTCGGACCCGATCACGGCGTCGTCGGTGCAGTGGGCCACCATCCGTGGCACATACGGGAAGACCGGCGCCAGCTGTTGCTGGATCCGGAACTCGCGGCCCATGTCGTGCGCGCTCTTGGCCTTGGTCCCGGCCGGCGGTCGCCGCAGGATCAGATCCTGATCGGCGTAACGCAGCAGATAGGTGAGGTTGGAGGCCCCGCCGGCGAACTGCCGTACCTCGGGCAGCCCGGTCGGCAGCGTCGTCTGCTCCCGAAGCCAGGCATCCACCACTGGTACGTCGAACGCGTCCTCGTCGCGGACCGTACGGGCGCCCTCGACCGAGCCTTGGTCCACTGCCATCAGCGCTCTCCGGCAGCCTGCTTCGTCGCCGCGCTCTCGGCCCGGTCCCGCGCTCGCGCCGCGATCTTGCGCATCTGGCGGTCGTACAGCGGGCGGGCGAAGCGCTTGGTGCGCCACGCCATCAGGGCCGGGCGGTCCGGAATGATCAGGAACTGCTGCTTCTTGATCCCGGCGATGACGTTGCCGGCGATCTCGTCCGCGGTCCGCGGCGACTTCTCGATCAGCTTGCGGGCGGTGGCGCGCATCTCGGTGTCGTCGCCCTGGAGCGAATCGGCCAGGTTGGTCTTGAAGAAGGACGGGCAGACGACCGACACGGTCACACCGTACGGGTGCAGCTCGTGCGAGAGCGTCTCCGACAACGCCACCACACCGGCCTTGACCGTGTTGTAGGAGCTCATCATCGGCGGGTGCACGAGGCCGGCCGCCGAAGCGGTGTTGACGATGTGACCGGAGCGCTGCCGCTTGAGCATCGGCGTGAAGGCGCGACAGCCGCGGACGACGCCCATCAGGTTGATGTCGACGACGCGGTCCCACTCGTCCAGCGACTCGACGTCGATCCGGCCGCCGGTCGCGATCCCGGCGTTGTTCACCAGGATGTCGAGCCCGCCCCAGTTCTCCTCACACCAGGCGACAGCCTTGTCCCAGTCACCGGCATCGCGCACATTCAGCTGCCGGTACTGCGCGCCGGCCGGCGGCGGCGACTCCGCCGCCACATCGGTACTGAGCACTTGGTGGCCGTCAGCAACGAACCGGGCGACGAGCGCCGCCCCGAGCCCACTAGCGCCACCGGTGACGAGAACCCTGCTCATTCGGACTCCTTGTACTTCGCCAGCTCGATCTTCGCGACCACACCACGATGCACCTCGTCCGGCCCGTCGGCCAGTCGCAGCGCCCGCGCACTCGTCCATGCTCCCGCGAGCGGGAAGTCGTCGGACAGCCCGCCGCCGCCGTGCAGCTGGATCGCCATGTCGATCACGTCCTGCGCCATCCGCGGGACGGCGACCTTGATCTGGCTGACCTCGCTCAACGCGCCGGCCAGTCCCTTGGTGTCCAGCAGGTACGCCGTCTGCAGCACGAGCAGGCGCGCCTGATTGATCGCGATCCGCGCGTCGGCGATCCGCTCGCGGTTGCCACCGAGGTTGACCAGCGGCTTGCCGAACGCGGTCCGGCTGGTACCGCGCTTGATGGCGAGCTCGAGCGCGTGCTCGGCGAGCCCGATCAGCCGCATGCAGTGGTGCACGCGACCGGGACCGAGCCGGCCCTGGGCGATCTCGAACGCGCGACCGGTACCGACCAGGATGTTCGAGGCGGGCACCCGGACGTCGGTGAACGAGACCTCGCCGTGGCCGTGCGGTTCGTCGTACCGGCCCATCGCGGGCAGCAGCCGCTCGACCTTCACACCGCGGGTGTCCCGCGGGACGAGGACCATCGTGTGGCGCGCGTAGCGGTGCGCGTCGGGGTCGGTGAGACCCATGAAGATGAGCAGCTCGCAGTCGGGGTGACCGACGCCGGTGCTCCACCACTTACGGCCGTTGATGACGACCTCGTCGCCATCGAGGATCGCGGTGGCGGCCATGTTGGTCGCGTCGGAGGAGGCGACGTCGGGCTCGGTCATACAGAACGCCGAGCGGATCGTGCCGTCCAGCAACGGCTCCAGCCACTGCTGCTTCTGCTCGGCGGTGCCGTAGCGGAGCAGGACCTCCATGTTGCCGGTGTCGGGAGCGTTGCAGTTGAACACGTACGGCGCGACGAACGAGCGACCGGTCAACTCCGCGATCGGGGCGTAGTCGAGGTTGCTCAGGCCTGCGCCGTAAGCCTCGTTCCCTGGCTCGGCGGGTGGCAGGAACAGATTCCACAGACCCTGTTTGCGCGCCTTCGCCTGCAGCTCCTTGAACGCGGGCTGCGGTTGCCACGGATCGGCGGCGGCCTTCGTCGCGGCGTGCAGCTCAGCCTCGACCGGCTCGATCTCGGTCCGGATGAACTCGGCGACCTGCTCGATCAATTCCTGCGCCCTGGTGGACGGTTCGAACCCCATCACGTCTCCCCAATCACTTCTCCTGGCGGCTTCCTTGACGGTAGCGCACTTACTGAGCAATGCTCAATAGTGTGAAGGCCGGAGAAGACGAACGCGAACTCGACGCCGAGGCGCGGCCGCGGACCGGGCCGGAGGCGACGGACGGGCGGCGACGGCGGCTGACCGCGGAGGATCGCCGCAAGCAGCTGGTCGGCATCGGGCTGATGATGTTGCGGACCCAGCCGATCCACGAACTGTCGATCGACGCCGTCGCGGCCGAAGCGGGGATCTCGCGCGGGCTGCTGTTCCACTACTTCCCGACCAAGCGCGACTTCTATGTCGAGGTGATGAGCGCGGCCGGCCGCCGACTGTTGCGCGTCACCAAGCCGGACGCGTCGCTACCGGCCGACGAGCAACTCCACCAGATGCTGCTCTCCTTCGTAGCCTTCGTCACCCGCCGCCGGGACTCCTACATCTCCTTCGTCCGCGGCGCCGCCGGCGGCGACGTCTTCGTGGTCGAGATCTACGCGCAGACCCGGGCCGGCCTCACCACCCGAGTCCTCGACCTCCTCGGCGAGCCCGACACCACCGAGCCCGTCCGGATGACAGTCCACGCCTGGCTCGCCTACGTCGAAGACCTCACCATCGAATGGTCCGGCCTCCCGGAAGCCGACCGCCCAACCTCCCCGGACGAGCTGGTCACCCACTTCATCGCCGCCCTGGAAGCACTCCGCGCGCTCTAATCCCGCCGCAGCCCCCGCGGATACGAACCCACCAGTGGTGGGGCCGTTGAGTTTCGTACTACGAGTTCTGTGGCGAGTTCTACGTGGAGGGCTTCTAGCTCGTGGCGGTCGAGGAGGCGGATCAGGAGGCTCACTGCCATCCGGCCCATCTCCTGCAGGGGTTGGCGGACTGTGGTGAGGGTGGGCGAGGTGGCTTGGCTCAGGTCCAGGTCGTCGAAGCCGGCGATCGACAAGTCTCTTGGTACCGACAGACCGCGGGCGGTGGCGGCTTGGAGGGCTCCTACTGCTGCCTTGTCGTTGAACGCGATCAGGGCGGTGGGGCGATCGGGGAGGTCGAGGAGTTGGCCGGCGGCTCGGTGGCCGTGCTCGGTGGTCGGCTGGATCGGGCGGACGAGTGCGGGGTCCGGGAGGATGCCGGCGTCGGCCAGCGCGGCGGCGTGGCCGCCTAACCGGGCGTCCGAGGCAAGCCATTCGCTCGGGCCGCCGATGACGCCGATCCGCGTGTGCCCCAAGCCGACCAGGTGTGCGGTGATCTGCCGCGCGCCGGCGAAATGTGCCGCGGAGACGGCGGCGATGTTACGCGGCAGCGGAGTACGGGGATCGACGACGACGAACGGGAAGCGGCGGGCGCGGAGCTGGATCAGCTCGTCGCTCGTCTCCGGCGGCAGGATCAGGATCGCGCCGGCGAGATCGCGCTGGGCGGGCAGGCGCGGCAGGACCTGGTCGTGCTCGGTGGCCTCGCCGGCGTTCAGGACGAGCTGGCGACCATGCCGATCGAGCGTCTCGGCGATCGAGGAGACGATCAGGCCGAAGTAGTCGGTGAGCACGTACGGACAGCGCACGTAGACGGCGCCGGTGACGGGTTTCGGCAGACCGCCACGCGGGCTCGGCGCACGGGCTCCCAACCGCTCGACCGCCGCCTCGACCAGCTCACGGGTCTGCGGTGCAACGCTCCCGTGCTGGTTGAGCACCCGGGAGACGGTGGCGATGGACACCCCGGTCTCCGCCGCGATATCTCGCACGGTGGCTCGGCCAGCGCGTTTTGTTACACCCATCTGTTTCACGCTTCGCACTGTAGAGCATCTGCGCCTACCCGTCTGTGGCTATTGACAGCCGCTGTGCACAGCCGTTTCCTGAGAGGCGAATGTTGCGCGTGTGTTCCATTTGTTACATCGGGGTTGACCTGAGGAGAACGATGAAGAGACCTGTGATCGGTGCCGTCGTGGCCGGATCCGCCCTACTGCTCAGCGGGCTGTCCGCCGGCGCCCAGGCGGTCGAGCTGCCCGCTCAGAACACCGCCAAGAACACGACCACCAAGGCCCGCGTCTGGGTGACCACGCCCGACCGGGCCGAGTTGCTGCACGAGCGCCCGCCCGTCGCCTTCGGCAAGGGGCAGAGCACGCAGACGACCATCACGGTCGACCCAGGCACGAAGTACCAGACCATGGACGGCTTCGGCGCCTCGATCACCGACTCGTCGGCCGCCGTGCTCTACCGGCTGACACCCGCCGTACGCGACCAGACGATGCGCTCGCTGTTCGACCGCGACCAGGGCATCGGCGTCAGCTTCCTGCGCCAGGTGGTTGGCTCGTCCGACTTCACCGCGGCGCCACAGCACTACACCTACGACGACGTACCGGCCGGGCAGACCGACTTCGCGCTGCGGCAGTTCAGCATCGCGCACGACCAGGCGCAGGTCCTGCCGCTGCTGCGCCGGGCCAAGCAGCTCAACCCGTCCCTCAAGGTGATGGCGACGCCGTGGAGCCCGCCCGCCTGGATGAAGACCGGCGACTCCCTGGTCGGTGGCCGGCTCAAGGACGACCCCGCGATCTACAACGCCTACGCGCGCTACCTGGTGAAGTTCGTGAAGGCGTACGAAGCGGCCGGCGTGCCGGTGGACTTCATCTCGATCCAGAACGAGCCGCAGAACCGCAAGCCGAGCGGCTACCCCGGTACGGACATGCCCGTCCGGCAGGAGGCGGCTGTGATCGAGCAGCTCGGCCCGCTGCTGCGTGCGGTCAGCCCGCGCACCAAGATCCTCGGCTACGACCACAACTGGACGACCCACCCCGGCGACGTCAACAGCACCCCGCCCGGTGAGGACCCGGAGACCGACTACCCGTACCAGTTGCTCGACAGCCCGGCGGGCAAGTGGCTGGCCGGTACGGCGTATCACTGCTACTCCGGCAACCCCAGCAACCAGACCGGCCTGCACCAGGCCTTCCCTGACAAGGGGATCTGGTTCACCGAGTGCTCCGGCTCGCACGGCGCCAGCGACACCCCGCCGCAGATCTTCCGCGGCACGCTCACCTGGCACGCCCGCACGCTGATGCTCGGTACTACCCGCAACTGGGCCAAGTCGGTCGTCAACTGGAACATCGCGCTGGACGACAAGGGCGGCCCGTACAACGGCGGCTGCACCACCTGCACCGGACTCGTCACCGTGCAGCCGGACGGCAGCGTCAGCACCGATGCGGAGTACTACACGATCGGGCACCTGTCGAAGTTCGTGCGCAGTGGGGCGGTACGGATCGCCAGTACGTCGTACGGGACGACCGGGTGGAACGGGCAGCTCATGTCCTCGGCCTTCCGCAACCCGGACGGCTCGACGGCGCTGGTCGTGCACAACGAGAACGACGAGCCGCGGACGTTCGCGGTGGCGGTCGGCGACCAGTCCTTCGAGTACACGCTGCCGGGCGGCTCTATCGGAACATTCGTCTGGGAGCGCTCGCTGAAGTCATCACTGTCTCCGGTATCGCTGCAGGGTGCGGCGGCGAGCGCAGTACCGGCTGCTGACGCTGCGCTGGCGTTCGACGCTGACGGCTCCACTGTCTGGCAGTCGAAGGCAGCGCAGGCTGCTGGGCAGTACGTGCAGGTGGATCTCGGTACGGCGAAGCAGTTCCGCCGGGTCGCCATCGACAGCGGCGGCAACATCGGCGACTACGCCGCTGGGTGGCAGGTGTCGACCAGCTTCGACGGAACCACCTGGCGACCACTGGCGACTGGCACAAGCAACGGCCAGCTCACCAACGTCGACGTGAAGCAGACGCGCGCCCGCTTCGTACGGATCGCCAACACCGGCGCCAGCGACCACTGGTGGTCGCTGGCGGACGTCAGGCTCTACAACTAGTTGTGAACTGCGGCAGCTCTACAGTCGGTCAGATCACCTCGACTGTGGAGCTGCCGCGCGTAGTACGGACCTGGTAGCTGGTGCTGACTCCTGCGTTGGCGTGCAGTTTGTCCACCGCGCGGTAGGCGAGCTTGGCGTCGTCCTGGGTCACCTCGAGTACGCCGTACCCGTGCTGGCGCATGTCGATCTGCTTGAGATGCGGGTTGTACTGCAACCGCTTCTGCTCCTCCGCCTTCGCGCCGGCCACGCCCTTCGTGTCCCCGGTGTTGGTGGACGACACGGACGGTACGACGAACTCGACACCGGCCCGCCGGGTACCACCGGGGTTGCCCGCGCCTGGTGAGCCCGGCGCGAAGCCCGTGTCCCACAACTCGCCGGAGAACGTGTCGTGGTCGTCGCCGGTCACCACGACCAGGTCGGACACCCGCTCGGCCGCGAGCGACAGCAACTCGGTGCGCTCGGCGCCGTACCCGTCCCAGGTGTCCATGAAGGCGCGTTCGCCGGCCGCGCCGGTGACCATGCCCATCATCATGTTCGGGTTGGCGAGCACCTTCCAGCGCGCCCCCGAGGTGCGCAGACCGTCCGCCAGCCAGGCCTTCTGCGCCGGGCCGAGCATGCTGCGACCGGGCGCGTCCGCCGCCGCGCAGACGATCGAGCCGCCGTCGTCACACGGCTGGTCGTCCTTGTACTGACGGTTGTCGATGGCGAACAACTCGACCGTCCGGCCGAGCTTGAGCGATCGGTAGGTGCGCGTCATGTCATCGGCGTACCGCGGCACCGGCATCCGCTCGAACCAAGCGTGCCAGGCCGCGCTCTTCTTCGCCTGGAAGAACAGTTCCGGCAGCGTCCAGTTGTCCAAGCTGTAGTTGTTGCGGAACTCGTGGTCGTCCCACAACGGCAGGAACGCGTGCTGCGCGTGCATCGCTCTGAGGTCCGGGTCACTGCGATAGAGCGTGTACTTCGCTCGCATGCTCGGCAGGATCTGTGGATAGAGGTTGAGATCGATCCCGCGGACGCCGGGCACGGTGGCCTCGTACACGTAGTCGCCGAGGCAGACGACGAGGTCGAGGTCCTCGGCGGCCAGGTGACGATGCGTGGCGTAGTACCCCTCGGTGAAGCCCTGGCAGGTGAAGAAGCCGATCCGGACCGGCTGGTTCGAGTCGGCCGGGCGCAGCGTCTGGAAGCGGCCGACCGGGCTCACGGTGTCCTTGCCGCGGAACTGGTAGAAGTACTCCGCTCCGGCGGCGAGCCCGGTCGCCTGGAAGTGCACGCAGCCGTCCCACTGCTTCTCCGCGATCACCGTCTCGACGATCTCCGGCTGGCTCAGGTCGCGATGCTTCGACACCACGACGGCGAGCTCGGCGTCGCCATCGAAGAGGCCGCGCGGGACTCTTGTCCACAGCGTCGCGCCGTCGGTGCGCGGGACGCCGGCCATGATCCCTTCCGGGAAGGTGGCGCCACGGACCAGCGTCGGCGAGGCATCGGCGGCGGTGCGGAGCATCGGCGTACCGGCGCTCCAGGCGGTCGCCGTCGTTGCTGCGGTGACACCGGCGACGCCTAGAGCGCCGAGGACGGTCCTGCGAGTGAGGTCAGCCATGCAGAAATACTGAAAGGTAATGATGAATCTGGGAAGACCTCAGCGCGACCGATCGGTGACACCCTGTCGACCTCACTGGCCTTCCAACCCCCAGTGAGGAAAGCGAAACAGCCGCGTCACGCCCGATTGCTACCGTCCGCTCATGGAGCTGATGGAGGGCGTATCCCTACGCCACGCAGACCGCACTGACCCGGCGATCGTCGCCCTGGCGACCGCCCAGCAGGCGGAGCTGGCCGCCATCTACGGCGAGGACCAACCGCTGGTCGCCCTGCACCCCGACATCGAGTTCATCCTGCTCACCCTCGACGGCACCCCGGTCGGCTGCGTCGGCCTCCAGCCGATCAACCTCGGCACCGGCCTCGGCGAGATCAAACGCATGTACGTCGAGCCGTCCTCCCGCGGCTGGGGCCTCTCCCGCCTGCTCCTGGCCGAGGTCGAGTCCCACGCCCGCTCCCAGGCCATCACCACACTCCGCCTGGAAACCGGCACCCAGCAACACGAGGCCATCGCCCTCTACACCCACCACGGCTACCAGCCCACCCCGAAGTACCCACCCTTCGAAAACGAGCCGGCCTCCCTTTGCTTCACCAAACAACTCGACTAGTCGGGACGCCGGTACAGGTCATCGAGGCCCACCGTCAGCACGCTGGGGTCGAGGCCAGGCTCGAAGCCGGCGCCGCTGTAGCAGGCGAGGATCGTTCCCGAGGTGTCGTAGTCGCTGGACAACAATTGCCGCGCTCGCTCAAGGCGGCTCAGGTGGCGTCGGCCCATCACCTCGCCCCACTTGGCCTCGCCCAGCGACAGAACTTTGCGCCGTTGGCCGGAGACCGCGGGAGCGAGGACGACGACGTCCACCTCGATCTGGCTCCGGTTGGTCCGATCCGGTACGACGCCCGCACCGATCTCGCCCGGCAACTCGCCGAACCGCTCAACCGGCGCGGACATCGCGTACTCGCGGCAGAGTTGCTCGAAGTGCGGTCCGACGACTAGCGACGAGAAGCGCGGCCGGGCCGCCTCCCACACGTTCGCGGCGCGACCACTCTCGAGCAGCCCCCACTGTGGTCGCATCACCACTTGGTAGAAGACGATCAGGGGCTCGGCGACCTCGTAACCGGATCGGCCCGGTCTGAAGACGTCCGGTCGGCGACGCAGCAGCCCGCTGTCTTCGAGAACGTTCAGGTGGTGTCCGATGTCGGTCGCCTTGCGCCCGACGTAGTTGGCGATACCGCCTCTCGTCCTGTTGCCAGAGGCAACCGCGGCGAGCACCGAGTGGTAAAGCGCGCTGTCACGGACCTCCATCTCTTCCTCGAGCAGATACCTGGCCTCACGAAACAGCGGACTTGCCGGGCTCAGGGCAGTAC
This sequence comes from Streptomyces sp. SID13031, assembly GCF_010548305.1. Taxonomy (GTDB): domain Bacteria; phylum Actinomycetota; class Actinomycetes; order Propionibacteriales; family Kribbellaceae; genus Kribbella. Next base: position 348,325 of record NZ_JAAGLV010000007.1, on the reverse strand, counting down.
GCAGTACCCAGTCGTCGAAGTCATCGAGCGACTCCGGTCCGTCATCGTTGACGAACCGCCGGTACGCCGGGGTGCCGCCGACCACGGAATGCAGGAGGGCAGCCAGCCGAGGATCGCCGACACCCCAGTACTCGGCCGCCAAGAGGTAGTCGAAGGGCCGGACGACCAGTTCGAGCGTCGCCCGGCCGCGCAGCGGAGCCGTTCCGCCCAGCAGGCCACCCATCACCGACATCGCGGAACCGCACAACAGCACTTTGGTACGTCGGCCGGCAGACGCCGCTTGATCGATCTCCCGCTGCAGGATCGACGGGAGGGCCGGCGATACCTGACTCAGATAGGGGAACTCGTCGATCACGAACGGGCCGGCCGCATCGATCGAGAAGAGGAACCGGACGGCGTCGTCCCAGCTGTCGAAGCGAGGCGGCGACGGTGAGTCGAGATGGGCACCGATCGCCACGGCGAACAGCGCGAGCGACTCCGTCTCGGTCGCCTGCGTGGCGCCGAAGTACAGGCCGCCGGTCTGCTCGGCGAGGCCTTCCACCAGATAGGTTTTGCCCTGCCGGCGCCTCCCGCTGACGACGCCCACCTGAGGACGGTCTGCCGACGCTGCGGCGAACCTCGTCAGATAGGCCCACTCCTGGTCGCGAGCGAAGATTCGGTCAGGCTTCCTCATGTTATAGAACTATACTTATAATAAATATACTTCTACAACCTGCAGATCACTCCGGGAGATCCAGGACGAGGTTGTCGCCGTCTTGGTGGAAGCCGAGGTTCTTGAGGTAGCCGTCGGTGGCTTTCATGCGTGGTGGGGCGAGGACCTGGTGGAAGCCGTGGTCGGTGAAGACGTCGCTGCGGCGGTAGACGAACTCGCCGGGGGTGAAGTCGCGGTACTTCGGCAGGACGTAGTCGAGGTCGATCTGGGCCCGGCCTGAGCCGGCATCATGGGCCAGGACGACGCCGACGGTGCGTTCGCCGCGCTGGACCAAGAAGGCGTACGGGCTGGTCGCCGAAGTGCCGGCTGCCGAGGTGAAGGCGGGGTTGAACTTGGCGATGTCGCTCTGGTGCGCGGACAGCACGTGCCCCAGGTAAGCGTCGGTGCTGTTCACCTCGAGGACGGCGTACTCGCCGTCGTCGTGGCGGTGCCGGAGCAGGCGCCAGAGGTGTACGACGTTGATCACGGCGAGGACGGCGTTCATCCCGACCATCGGCCAGACCGGGATGGCGAGGTTGAAACCGACCAGAACCACGCAGCCGACCAGGTTCAGCAGGCGCAGTCGCAGGATCCGGGTCTGCAGTAGCGAGACGACGACCAGCGCCGATCCGCCCCACCCGATGATGCTCAAGAGGTCCACGGCGTGAGACTAGACCAGGTGGGGTGGTGGACTGGTTCCGGCAGACTTGGGCAGTGACCCATCTCGTACAGCTGAACGACGCACTTCTCGATCTCGATGACCCTGCGTTGCTGGGGGTCACCAGTTACGGACACTTCACCTCGATGCAGGTCCGGGGCTGCCGGGTCCGCGGCCTCGAGCTGCACCTGGAACGCCTCGACCGCAGCTCCCGCGAACTCTTCGGCCACGGCGTCGCCGCCGACCGCATCCTGACCTACCTCCGTACTGCGCTCGCCCGGTCCGCGTCGGGTGACGTGTCGATCCGCGTCACCGCTTTCAGCCGGGACCGGGCGCTCATCGACGGCACTCCGGTCGAGCCCGACCTACTGATCACCGTGACCGACCCGATCGAGCCCACGGCCCAGCCACCACGCCTCCTCGCGGTCGAGCACGAGCGCGCCGCACCACATCTCAAACACACCGGCACCTTCTCGCTCACCCACGAGATCCGCCGCGCCCGCCTGGCCGGTTACGACGACGCGCTCTTCCACGACCGCGCCGGCCACGTCTCCGAGGCGTCCATCTGGAACATCTGCTTCGCCACCCAGGACCGGATCGTCTGGCCGGCCGCCGCGGCGCTGCCCGGTATCACCATGCTCACCCTCCAGGCGGGACTCGACGCGCTCACCGTTGCACGTGAAACAGTCGACATACCGCTGACGGCGATCGCCGGCTACGACGCGGCGTACCTCACCAACTCGATCGACCCCGCTCTCCCGGTCGCCTCCATCACCAACTCGAGCGGCACCACGCGGTACCGGCCCGACCCGCGCTCGGCCGAGCTGCTCCGCCGCGCCTACGAGGCAGTCCCCGACCAGGCGATCTAGCCGTGCAGAAGCCTCAGGGGCGGGAGCTCCACCAGGCCAGGAGTTTCTCCTTGGCGGCGTCCTCGCCCAGCGGGCCTTCGTCCATCCGTAGCTCCATCAGGAACTTGTAGGCCTCGCCGACGTCGCGGCCGGGGCCGATGGCAAGGAGTTCCATGATCTGGTTGCCGTCGAGATCGGGGCGCAGGGAGTCGAGTTCTTCTTGTTCCTGGAGCTGTTCGATCCGCTTCTCCAGGTCGTCGTACGCCGACCGGAGCGCCTCGGCCTTGCGCCGGTTGCGGGTGGTGCAGTCGGCGCGGGTCAGGACGTGCAGGCGGCTGAGCAGGTCGCCGGCGTCGCGGACGTACCGGCGGACGGCGGAGTCGGTCCACTCGCCGGTGCCGTAGCCGTGGAAGCGCAGGTGCAGCTCGACCAGCTTGCCGACCTGGTCGATCTGCTCGTTGCTGAACCGCAGCGCCTTCATCCGCTTCTTCGCCAGCTTGGCGCCGACCACGTCGTGGTGGTGGAACGTCACCTTGCCCGCACCCTCGAAGCGACGGGTCTTCGGCTTGCCGATGTCGTGGATCAGCGCGGCGAACCGGAGCACGAAGTCGGGCTCCTCGGCGCCGATCCGCGATTCCAGGTCGATCGCCTGCTCGAGCACGATCAGCGAGTGCTCGTAGACGTCCTTGTGCCGGTGGTGCTCGTCCAGCTCCAGCCGCAGCGCGGGCAGTTCGGGCAGTACGTGGTCGGCCAGCCCGGTCGAGACGAGCAGGTCGAGACCGATCCGCGGGTACGGCGCACAGACCAGCTTGATCAGCTCGTCGCGCACCCGCTCGGCCGACACGATCGTGATCCGCTCGGCCATCGCGGTCATCGCGGCCACCACGCCCGGGTCCGGCGTGAAGCCGAGCTGGGCGGCGAACCGGGCCGCGCGCATCATCCGCAGCGGGTCGTCGGAGAACGAGTCCTCGGGCGAGCCCGGCGTCCGGATCACCTTGTTGGCGACGTCCTCGATCCCGCCGTACGGGTCGACGAACTCGTGCGACGGGAGCAGCACCGCCATCGCGTTCATCGCGAAGTCGCGCCGGGCCAGGTCGCCCTGCAGGTTGTCGCCGTAGGCGACCTCCGGCTTGCGCGAGGTGGGATCGTAGGACTCCGACCTGTACGTGGTGATCTCGAGAATCCAGTCACCCTTCCGACAACCGATGGTGCCGAACGCCTTGCCGATGTCCCAGACGTGGTCCGCCCAGCCGGCCAGCAGCCGTTCCACCGCATCCGGCCGGGCCGAGCTGGCGAAATCGAGATCCTTGCTCCCCCGGCCGAGCAGAATGTCCCGGACAGGACCGCCGACCAGGGCGATCTCATGGCCGGCGGCGGCGAACCGGGAACCGAGCTCGTCGACCACCGGAGCGATCTGCAGCAGTGACTGGACACCTTGCCGCTGTACGGCGGACAACGATCCGGCAGAGGCTGAGCGGTCGGGAGTAAGGGACACGGGGAACTAGGTTACGGTGACGGCGTGTTCAGACGGCGACTGAGGCTCTCCGCGACCGCGGGCGCGAGCCTGCTGATCGCTGCGTCGGCCACTGTGCTGGCCTCGACGCAGGCGGTTGCGGCCTCCGCGGAAGAGAACCCGGTGGTGGACGTCGCCATCGACTCGTTCAGCCCGTCGGCGCCGGTGCCCGGCCAGGCCGTCACCATCACCGGCCGGATCACGAACACCAGCCAGACCACTTTCCTGGCCTCCCAGGCGATCGCCTGTATCGAACGCAACCGGCTCTCGACAGCCGATGCCCTGGCGGCGATCCCGGCTGAGAAGGACGAGCCGCTCAACGACCGCAACGACTGCGTCGGGCTGGCCAACTCCGAGTCGACCACGTTCCAGGCGTTCGACAATCCACTCGCACCCAAGGCGGCGGTCGCTTTCCAGCTGGTCGTGCCCTGGAGCGAGTGGAAGATCACCAGCCAGGCCGGTGTCTACACGGTCGGAGTGCGGTTCCGCGGCAACGTCACCGAGCGCGACCGGACCACCGCGGGCCTGAGCCGGATCCTGATGCCGGTGATCGCCAAGACGCCGATGCCGCGCAAGGTAGACGCCGCCCTCGTCCTGCCGCTGAGGCATCAGCCCACGCTGCTCGCCAACCACCTCTTCACCAACGACTCGTTGGCCGAGTCGATGGCGCCGACCGGGCAGCTCGGCCGGCTGCTCGAGCTCGGCAAGAAGCGGACCGTCACCTGGCTGGTCGACCCGGCGATGCTCGACGAGGCCCGCACGATCGCCGACTCCGACAGCTACAAGGTCACGGACGGTCCGGGCCAGACCAAGGCCGGCACCGGCCGCGCCGTCATCAAAGCCTGGCTGGCCGCGTTCGACCAGAGCCGCAACACCAATCCCGTGGTGCTGCTCCCGTACGGCGACCCGGACGTCGCGAGCCTGGTCAGGTACGGCGATCCGCTGACCAAGGTGGTCACCGACTCCCGCTCGCTGAGCGAGCAGTACAACCTGCTTCCCCCGTCTCCGGGAGCACCGTCCGGGCTCTGGCTGGAGGGTGGCGACCTCACCACCAAGACTCTGGTCAACGGTTCCAGCGGCTTCGCGGGCGAGCGCAAGGACGACATCAACATCGTCTCCAGCTCGTCCTGGTCGGCCAAGGAGCGGCCCGCCCTGCTGCCCAGCCCGGTCTACAACGTGCTGACGCCGGAAGGTCCGCCGAGGTCCGTCCCGACGGTGATCGCGGATTCCGCCCTGCTCGCCGGCGGCCCCGACCCGGCCACGGCCGGTGACCCGTTGCAGATCCAGCAGCGATTCGTCGCCGAGACCTCGCTGATCGCCGGTACCGGCACCGGCGCGGCCAGCGTCGTCGTCGTACCGCCGCGTGACTGGGACGACAGCGGGGCCACCTCGGCCGTCGCGGCGGCGATGTCGGCGTCACCGTGGATCACGCCGGTCGGCATCAACCAGGTCGTCCCGGCCGAGCCTGGCACCCGGGATGTGAAGGCGCCGGCGGCACCGGCGGAGAGCACCGGCCTGCCGGACGGGCAACTGGACGACCTCAAAGACCTGAGCGATGCCGCGGCGACGTACCAGGAGCTGCTCGCCGACCCGAGCGCGGACACCGAGATCCGCACCCGCATGATCCAGGGTCTGCTGCGGTCCGCCGCCAGCGAATGGGTCGGCGCCCCGGACCAGGCCCGCCGCTTCCTCGCCTATCAGCGCAACGTCGTCGCCGCGCAACTGAAGGCGGTCAAGCTCGTCAGCAACACCACCAACGGGCATCAGGGGATCAAGGTCAACCTGTCCGGCAGCAAGGGCAGTTTCCCGCTGACCGTCGAGAACGGGCTGGACGTGACGATCCGGATCAGCCTGATCGTCACCGCGACCGGCAACCGGGACGACCTGCGGATCGACCCGCTGCAGGTGAAGACCCTGCCGGCCGGCCAGAAGGGCACCTTCCAGGTCAAGGCGAGTGCCGAGCAGAACGGCGTGATCAACGCCAACGCCCAGCTGATCACGAGCGACCTGCAGCCGATCGGTGAGGCGCAGCCCCTGGTGATCCAGGCGTCGCAGTACGGCAGTGTCGGCTGGATCCTGGTCGGTGCGGCGGTCGCGCTGCTGTTCGGTACGTCGATCGTGCGCATCTATCGCCGGGTGCGCTCGGAGCGGCGCGACCCGTCCGGGCCCAAGCCCGAGGCCGACGCGCTGCACCCGGAGCCGATGCCGGCCGAGGACCTCGGCCAAGACGATCCGGCCGCGAGCCCGAACGGCGTCTCCCGCCCTGAGTCACCAGCACCACTCGCCCCCGGGCAGAGCGATCTAGAGAGCCTGAAAGAAGGAGTCGGTACGAAGGATGGCTGACCGCACCCTGCGCTCCGCGGCGGTGATGGCAGCCGGAACGGTGCTGTCCCGCCTGCTCGGATTCGTCCGGATCGCCCTGCTCGCCGCCGCCATCGGCACCGCGCTGCGCGGCGACATCTTCACCGCCGCCAACACGATCCCGAACAGCCTGTACATCCTGCTGGCCGGCGGCATCTTCAACACCGTGCTGGTCCCGCAGCTGGTCCGCGCGATCAAGAACCACGACGACGGCGGCCGGGACTTCACCAACCGGCTGCTCACCTTCGGCTTCATCATTCTCGCGTTCGTCACGGTGCTCTGCGTGCTGCTGTCGCCGCTGATCGCGGAGCTCTACCTGCCGAAGGAGCTGCAGGACCCGTCCCGGGCGGCGGAGCGCTCGGCGATGCTGATGTTCGTCCGGCTCTGCCTGCCGCAGATCTTCTTCTACGGCGCCTTCGTGCTCGTCGGCCAGGTGCTGAACGCGCGCCGCCGGTTCGGCCCGATGATGTGGGCGCCGATCGCGAACAACATCGTCGCCTGCGCGTCGATCGTGGTCTTCCTGTTCGTCTACCGGGTCGGCGCCAACCCGGCCACCTTCACCAACCACGAAGAGCTGCTGCTGGGTCTCGGCCACACGCTCGGCATCGCGGTACAGCTGCTGGTCCTGCTGCCCTACCTGAAGGCCAGCGGGCACACCTACGTCCCCAAGTTCGGCCTGCGTGGCACCGGGCTCGGCAAGACGGCCAAGCAGGGCCTGTGGACGCTGCTGTTCGTCGCGGTCAACCAGGTGACGCTGGTCGTGGTCACCAAGCTCGCGATCGCGGGAAGCGCGTCCGACGGCGGCGGCTCCAAGGCCGGTCTGGTCGCCTACAGCACGGCCATGCTGATCATCCTGGTGCCGCACGGCATCGTCACCGTCTCGCTGGCGACGGCCGCGCTGCCGCAGATGTCGTCGCTGGCGGCCGAAGGCGATGTCACCGAGGTGGCCCGGCTCTCGGCGCGCTCGATCCGGCAGACGCTGGCCATCGTCGTACCGTCGGCGGCCGCGATGGTCGCCTTCGCGCATCCGATCACCACGCTGATCTCCGGGTACGGCGCGGGCGCGGGCAACACGCGACTGATGGCGTACACGCTGATGACGCTCGCGCTGGGCATCGTCCCGTTCACCGTGCAGTACTTCCAGCTGCGCACCTTCTACGCGTTCGAGGACACCCGCACGCCGTTCTTCCTGCAGTGCGTGATCGCGGCCACCAACATCGCGGCCGCGACGATCGGCGTCCGGGTCCTGCTCGACGAGGAACACCTCCGGTACTCCGGTGTCGTACTCGGCGGGGCGTACTCGATCTCCTATCTCGTCGCCGTCCTGATGTCGCGCCGGGTGCTCGCCCGCCGGGTGCCCCGGGTGGCCGGCGCGGGAGTCGGGCTGCCGCTGCTCGCGATGGTGATCGCCGCCGTGGTCGGCGCCGGGATCGCCCGGGCGATCCTGTCGGTGGTCGAGTCGGCCACCGACTGGAGCGGGCCGGTCGGCGCGGTCGCTCAGCTCGCGATCGCGGGAATCGTGATGCTTCCGGTGTATGTCGCCGTCGCGCGGGTACTTCGTATCCACGAGGTCACCGACGTGGTGTCCGCGGTCACATCGAAGCTGCCTGGCCGCTCCCGCAGAGGCTGATCGGCCCGCTTGTGCACTCGTGCACCACTTGTCCGGTCAACGGGGCACTAGCATGGGCCCTGCGATCGGACCGCCAACCGCTCGTAGCCGCTGCCACCCTGGACGGGTCACCGACCGGGACCGGAGCGGGGACGCAGGACGACCAGTGCATCGAGGAGGGCGAGAGACACCGTGTCGAACCAGACCGTCAGTCCTGGTGCCCTGCTCGCCGGCCGCTACCGGATCGCCGAGTTGCTCGCGGAGATCGACGGTGCGCGGGTCTGGCGGGCAGTGGACGAGGTGCTCAGTCGAGCAGTGGTCGTGGATGTTCTGCCGGTTGGCGACCCACGGACCAACCTGCTCTTCGACGCCGCCCGGCGCGCGGCAGCAGCGGCGGACCCACGCTTCCTGCGGGTGCTCGACTGCGACATGCACGAGGGCGTCACGTACTGCGTCCGCGAATGGGCCGGTGGCCGGCCCCTGGAGCGGATGCTCACGGCCGGCCCGCTGACCGGTCAGCAAGCAGGCTGGCTGGCCCGCGAGGTCTCCGAGGCGCTGGAGAACCTGCACCGCACCGGCCACTCGCACGGCTCGATCAGCCCGTCCACCGTCGTCGTCACCGACGCGGGAGCCATCAAGGTCGTCGGCCTCGCCACTGAGGCCGCCCTGCGTTCCACTGGGCCCGGTACTCCGGAACAAGACGTCCGCGCGCTCGGAGAGTTGCTGTACGCCTCCCTGACCGGCCGCTGGCCCGGCCCGGCTCCCGCCTGGGGTCTGCAGCCCGCTCCCGTCGAGCACGGCCGGCTCCTGAGCCCACGCCAGGTGCGTGCCGGAGTGCCGCGCTCGCTGGACGACATCTCCGACCGGCTGCTCGGCGACCCGCCGCGCCACCACTCCGTCCCGGTCACGAGCGCCGCCGGCCTGTCCGCGGCCCTCTCCGGTGTCATCGGCAGCTCCCACGAGCCACCGAGCCAGATGGACGAGACCGTCGCGGTCGCCCGGCAGAACGGCAGCGTCGACGACGCCACCCAGGTCGCGCCCGCGATCCACGCTCCGCCCGCGATCGACCCGCCGATCCCGGCGTACCAGCAGAGCGCCTACGCCGAGAACAACGGCCACGCCGCGCCCCAGCCGGCGTACGCGACCGCCGCGGAGACCCGGCCGGTACGCCGGCAGGCCGCCCCGCCGAACAACGGCAACGGCCGCCGCAAGCCGCCGGCCGACGAGCCGAAGCAGCGCGGCAGCTGGGGTGGCCGGATCCTGATCCTGCTCGCCGTCCTCGCACTGCTGTCGGTGATCGCGATGGCGCAGTTCCTGGTCAAGGGCGCGATCAACAAGGACCAGGGCAGCGACGGCAAGACGAGCGCGCCGCCGCCGGCCACCTCCGGGCCGCCGGCCGCCACCGGTGGACCGGCGAAGATCGTCGCCGCCAAGGACTTCGACCCGCCGCCCGGCAACGGCGAGGAGCACCCGGACGACGTCGGCAACACCTACGACGGCAAGGTCAGCACGACCTGGAAGACGATGTCGTACAAGAACAAGCCCAACCTCGGTGGCACCAAGGACGGGGTCGGCATCATCTACGACCTCGGCGCGCTGACGGACGTTTCCAAGGTGACGGTCAGCCTGGTCGGTGACGAGACCACCCTCGAGCTGATGGTGCCGAAGGCGGACCCGAGCGTCTCGGCGTCCACGGTCAGCGGCTGGAAGTCGGTCGCGACGCTGGAGGACCAGGGCGCGCAGGCTGTCCTGACCCCGGCCGCACCGGTCAAGACGCGGTACGTTCTGGTCTGGCTGACCAAACTTCCGAAGGAAGGCAGCGGCTATCGCGGCGAGATCTCGGAGGTCACGGTCCAGAAATGACCTCCGTTGATTCGAGCCCCACCCCACCGCCCCGTTCGGACATCAGCCGGATCGGCCCGCCGGACAGCGGGCCCGTGGCTGTGCCGCCGCCCGCCGGGTACGACTCGATGGACGATCACGAGCTGCTCCGGCTGCACGTGACCGGCAACCCGGACACCTTCGGCATCCTGGTCAAACGCCACCGCGACCGGATGTGGGCGGTGGCGATCCGCACGCTCGGCGAGCCCGAGGAGGCGGCCGACGCGCTGCAGGAGGCGTTCATCTCGGCGTTCCGCCGGGCCGACTCGTTCCGCGGCGACGCCAAGGTGACCACCTGGCTGCACCGGATCGTGGTGAACGCCTGTCTGGACCGGATCCGGCGCCGCCAGGTCCGCCAGGCCGATCCGCTGCCGGAGGACGAGGACCGCGCGGCCGAGCTGGCCGGGCCGGTCCAGGAGGACGCCGCCGAGGTCCGCGAGCGCCGGCTCGACGTACTGAACGCGTTGAAGCAGATCAACGTCGACCAGCGCAGCGCGCTCGTCCTGGTCGACATGGAGGGCTACTCGATCGAGGAGGCGGCCGCGATCCTCGGTTGCGCGCCAGGCACGGTGAAGAGCCGATGTGCCCGTGGCCGGGCCCGGCTGCTGCCGTTGCTCCGGCATTGGCAGACCACCCGCGGCGGTTCCGACGTACCCGAGAAGACCGCCGCGGAATCAGTGGGAACCGAATGACGTACCCACCCGTCGTAGCAGAGTCGCCATCCTGCGACCCCGTGATCGCCGACCGGAGCTTTTCACTGATGAACACTCTGCGCACCTCCCGTGAGGAGGCGAGTTCCCGATGACCGAATCCGGTCTGCCGACCAGTGAGCACCTCGAGCACCTCGACACCGACACCATCGCCGACCTGATCGAGAACCTGCTGCCGGCACCCGAGGCGCACCGCGCTCGTGAACACGTGAAGGCCTGCCCGGACTGCCAGCAGACGCATGACGCGCTGCTGCAACTGACCGAGGACCTGGCCGACGAGGGCCGCGCCGACATCCCGATGCCCGCCGACGTGGCCGACCATCTGGACGCCGTGATCGTCTCCGAGTCCGTACTCCGCGCCTCCACGGTCGGCGTGCACTCGCTGGTCCAGTTGCGCGAGGAGCCCCGCCGGCATCTCCCGAAGCTCGTGCTGGCCGCGGCCGGCGTGATCGTGATCGCCGCGATCGGAGTTGGCGTCGTGCTCAGCACCGGGGAGCACGGCAACGACGGCGCCGCCGGGATCAACCCGACCGTGCCGATCGACTCGATCCCGTCGCTGTCGGCCGACCAGATCGGTCCGAGTGTGCAGCGCTGGCTGGAGAACGCCAACGGCCCGCTGCTGCACGCCGTCCCGATCGAGGTCGACTGCGCCAAGAAGTTCGCCGCCGGCCTGCCCAACCCGGAGGTCCGGCTGGTCCAGCAGGCCAAGATCGACGGCAAGCGGGCCACCCTGATCGGCGTCCAGGGCGCCTCGCAGCGCGATATCGAGATCTCGGTAGTCACCGGTTGTAGTACGTCCGGTGGCGTCGCGACGCCTTTCTACTACACTTCAGTGACGTTGCGTAACCGCTGATTTCGTTCGGTGAGTCCAGTGGCGTAGCAGGCCCGGCCCATGGGTACGGTGGGAATGGTCGGCCTCTACGATCCGTTGAGTACGACGTAACCCGTCTCGACGACACCCGAGGAACGCCTGAATGAGCGAGGCAGAAGTCCGCAACGTCATCATCATCGGCTCCGGCCCGGCCGGATACACCGCCGCCGTCTACGCGGCGCGCGCCCAGTTGGCGCCGCTGGTCTTCGAAGGCTCCGTCACGGCTGGTGGCGCGTTGATGACCACCACCGAGGTGGAGAACTACCCGGGCTTCTCCGAAGGCATCATGGGCCCGGCGCTGATGGACGAGATGCGCACCCAGGCCGAGCGCTTCGGCGCCGAGCTGATCGCCGACGACATCATCGCCGTCGACCTGACCGGTGAGATCAAGTCCGTCACCGACTCGGCCGGCACCGTGCACCGCGCCAAGGCCGTCATCCTGGCGATGGGCTCGGGCTACCGCAAGCTCGGCCTGGACCACGAGGACCGGCTGTCCGGCCACGGGGTGTCCTGGTGTGCGACCTGTGACGGCTTCTTCTTCCGTCAGCACGAGATCGCCGTGATCGGCGGTGGCGACACCGCGATCGAGGAGGCGACCTTCCTGACCCGGTTCGCCGACAAGATCACCATCGTGCACCGCCGCGGCGAGCTGCGCGCCTCCAAGATCATGGCCGAGCGCGCGTTCGCCAACGAGAAGATCGACTTCGCCTGGAACTCCGAGGTGGCCGAGATCAAGGGCGACGAGAAGCTGAGCGGCATCGTGCTGCGCGACACCGTCACCGGTGACACCCGTGAACTGCCGGTCACCGGCCTGTTCATCGCGATCGGTCACGACCCGCGCTCGGAGCTGATCAAGGGCCAGGTGCACCTGGACGAGGACGGCTACGTGCTGGTCCAGCCCGACAGCACCCGGACCAACCTGCCCGGCGTCTTCGCCGCGGGCGACCTGGTCGACCACATCTACCGCCAGGCCATCACGGCCGCCGGCACGGGCTGTTCGGCGGCCCTGGACGCCGAGCGCTTCCTGGCGACGCTGGAGTTCGAGGCGACCGTTTCGGCGGCTGAGGCCACCGAACCCGTCACCGTCTGATTCCCGAACCACCCTCCACCATTCGAGCAACTCCGAAGGAGATCGCCATGGGCGACAAGATGAACGCAGTGACCGACGCCGAGTTCGACGCGACCGTACTGAAGAGCGACAAGCCGGTACTGGTCGACTTCTGGGCCGAATGGTGTGGCCCGTGTCGTCAGGTCTCCCCGATCCTGGAGGAGCTGGCCGGCGAGCACAGCGACAAGGTCACCTTCCTGAAGATGAACGTCGACGAGAACCCGGTTACCCCGAGTACCTATCGGGTTACTGGGATCCCTACCATCAATGTCTACGTGAACGGTGAACTGGCCAAGTCCATCGTGGGCGCGAAGCCGAAGGCTGCGCTGCTCAAGGAGCTGGCTGCCTTCACCGGCTGAGACACTGCTTTGGACGCCTCCGCGAGGGGGTGTTTTCCGCCGCACGGCAAGGAGCATTGATGGCAGCCTCCCAAGGCATCTACCGAATCGGCGACAGCGGTGAGGCCGTTGCCGAGATCATCGGAAAGCTGAAGCGGCTAGGGCTGCTGCAGCCGGGCGATCACTACGTCTACGACGAAGCGACCGCTCATGCTGTGCGGGGGTTCCAGCAGCAACGCGGGCTGATGATCGACGGCATCGTCGGCCCGCAGACGTATCGCGCGATCGACGACGCCCGTTGGCGGCTGGGTGACCGGCTGCTGACGTACGTCGTCTCGCACCCGCTCACCGGCGACGACGTCCAGGCGCTGCAGGCGAAGCTGCAAGAGCTGGGCTTCGCGGTCGCCCGGGTGGACGGCATTTTCGCGGCGGACACCCAGCGCGCGGTGACCGAGTTCCAGCGCAACATGGGCCTGCCCGCCGACGGCACCTGCGGCCCCTCCACCTTCAAGGCCCTGCAGCGGATCCGCCCGATGGCGACCGGTGGCCGGCCTGACGCTCTGCGCGCATCGGAGGCCGTTCGCGCCGCCGGTCCGCGGTTGTCGGGCAAGACCGTCGTGATCGACCCCGGGCATGGTGGCTTCGACTACGGCTGGGAGGGCTTCGGGCTGCGCGAGTCCGACGTGGCCTACGACCTGGCTTCGCGGATCGAGGGTCGTCTCGGCGCGACCGGCGTACGGGCCTATCTTTCGCGCGGGCGGGACCAGGGGCCGGACGAGCTGGCCCGGGCCGCATTCGCGAACGAGACCGACGCGAATCTCTGCGTCTCGCTGCACACCGACGGGTCGATGAATCCTGAGGCCCAGGGCATCGCGACGTACTACTACGGCAACGATCTGCACGGCGCCTCGTCGAGCGTGGGCGAGCAGTTCGCCGGCCTGGTGCAGCGCGAGATCGTCGCCCGTACCGACCTGCTGAACTGCCGCACCCACGAGAAGACGTGGGACCTGCTGCGCCGCACCAAGATGCCCGCGGTCCGCCTGGAGATCGGCTACGTGACGAACCCGCACGACTCGTCGCGGCTCGCCGACGCCGCCTTCCGCGATGTGATCGCCGAGGCCATCGTGGTCGCCATCCAGCGCGTCTACCTGCCGCCGGAGCAGGACGCCTCAACCGGCATGCTGCACTTCGGCCAACTCACCGTCTGAGCTCCGCCGGCACTCGCGCTACGAGTGAGCCGGCTCGAGCTCATCAGCCGGTACTACGTCCGCCGGCTCAGCTCGTTCGAGCGCGATGACCGGGAGCAGCCGGTCGAGCCAGCCGGGCAGCCACCAGGCGTGGGCGCCCAGCAGGCGTAGTACCGCGGGCACGATCACGCAGCGGATCAGCAACGCGTCGAGCAGCACGGCGACCGCCAGGCCGAGACCGAACTGCTTCAGCATCCGGTCCGGGCTGAGCAGGAAGGCGCCGAAGACGACGATCATGATCGCCGCGGCGGCCGTGATCACGCTGCCGGTGTTCGCGAGCCCTTCCCGGACCGCCTCCCGGGCATCGCCGCTGCGGCGCCACTCCTCGTGGATCCGGGAGATCAGGAACACCTCGTAGTCCATCGACAGCCCGAACACGATCGCGAAGATCATCACCGGCACGAACGCCTCGATCGGCCCTTGTTGCGCGCCGAACCAGCCCTGCTGGAAGACCAGCGTGATCACCCCGAGCGAGGCGCCGATGCTGAGCAGGTTGAGCACGGCGGCCTTGAGCGGGATCAGCAGCGACCGGAACACCGTCATCAGCAACAGGGCCGACAGGCCGACCACGACTAGAACGAAGATCGGCAGCCGCTTGCTCACCGCATTGGCAAAGTCGTCGGCAGCCGCGGTCGAGCCGCCGATCAGATAGGTCGCCTTGGTCTGGCCGGCCAGCGCGGGCAAGGTGTCGTCGCGCAACCGCTGGACGAGTTCGCTCGTTGCCTCGTCCTGCGGCCCCGACGTCGGGAAGGCGAGCATCGACGAGACCTTGCCATCGGCGAGCACTTGCGGCGGGGTGACGGCGGCGATGCCGGGATCCTTCGCCAGCAGGCTGTTCAGCTCCTTGGCCGCGTCCGGGGTTCCCTCGGACATCACGATCAACGGGCCGTTGAAGCCGGGACCGAAGCCCTTGCTGAGCAGGTCGTACGCCTTGCGGCTGGTCTTGGCGGGGTCGTCCGTACTGGCGTCCGCGAAGCCGAGACGCAGGTCGAGCGCCGGCAGGCACAGCACCACCAGGGCCACCGTGCCGAGCACGAGCGGAACCCACGGGCCGCGCTGGACCACCGTCGCGAGCTTGCGCCAGCCGTCGCCCGGGTGGCGACGCGACTTGGCCGCGTGCTTGCGGATGCTGCGCTCGATCCGCTTGCCGAACAAGCTGAGCAAGGCCGGCAGCAGGCTCACGGCCGCGAGCATCGTCGTCAGCACGGTGACTGTCACGCCCAGCGCCAGACCTTGCAGCGAACCAAGCCCCAGGGCCAGCAGGCCAAGCAGCGCGATCACCACAGTGCAGCCGGCGAAGAGGACCGAGCGGCCGGCGGTGTCGAGCGCGATCCGGCCGGCCTTCGGGCGATCCGCGCCCTTGAGCAGCTCACCGCGGTACCGGGAGAAGATCAGCAGGGCGTAGTCGATGCCGACGCCGAGCCCGACCAGCATCATCACCGGCGCGGTGTAGCTGGGGATCGTGAACACGTGCGAGGCGAGGATCAGCAGGCCGAGCGTGCTGCCGACGGCGAAGACCGCGGTCAGCAGCGGCAGGCTCGCGGCGAGCAGGGAGCCGAAGAGGAAGACCAGGATCACCAGCGCGGCAAGGATTCCGGCGCCTTCCGAGGCTCCGCCGGCGCTCTCCTCAGCGCCCCGGACCAGGTCGCCGCCGAGCTCCACCTGCAGGCCGTCCTTCGCGATCTCCTGCGCCTTGTGGATGATCGCCCGCACGTCCTCGGCCGGCATGTCCGGCGCGGCCACGTCGAGTTCGACGGTCGCGTACGCCGTCTTGCCGTCAGTCGACAAAGAGCCTTTCGCCGTGAAGGGATCGGCGACGGCGTGCACGTGCGGCAACTCGGCCACTTCGGCCAGCATCGTGCTGATCCGGCTCTTCGCCTGGGCCAGCCCGCTTTCGTCGTACAGAACGACCTGAACAGACTCGGTCGCTCCTTGCGGCTGGTGCTCACGGAAGGTGTCGACCACCCGCTGCGAGTCCGTGCCCGGCAGCGAGTTGTCGTCCTTGTACGTGTTCCCGATCAGCGTCGACCCGGCCGTCACCACGATCAGCGCGACCAGCCAGAGCGCTACCGCCAGGCCCGCCCGCCGCATCGCCCACCCCGCAACCCGATGCAACATCTCCCTCACCCTTTCCGTCGCTTGCCTACGTGTAGTACGTCTACATGTCGCCTAGCGACGGTAGCATGTGTATGAGTAGACTGGCTACATGAAGGCGGATGCGCTCCGGGGGCACTTGGACCCGATGATCC
Source organism: Streptomyces sp. SID13031 (assembly GCF_010548305.1). Taxonomy (GTDB): domain Bacteria; phylum Actinomycetota; class Actinomycetes; order Propionibacteriales; family Kribbellaceae; genus Kribbella. Next base: position 332,241 of record NZ_JAAGLV010000007.1, on the reverse strand, counting down.
TGGCGGTGGTCGAGTCCGAGCCGCTGCACGGCTACGCGATCATGGAAGCCCTGCTGGAACGCAGCGGCGGCGAGCTGGACCTACCGACCGGCACGCTCTATCCGGCGCTGCGGCGTCTCGAGCGAGCCGGTTACCTGGCCAGCGAGTGGAGCACCGTGGGCGGCCGCAAGCGCCGGACGTATGAGCTGACGTCGGCCGGGGAGAAGATGCTCGCCACCGGCAAGACCGAGTGGGACGCCTTCCGCGCCGTCGTAGAGGGCGTCCTGCGGCCGAGAGGTGCTTCGGGCCAGTCAGGTCAGGCGTAGGCAGCGGTGAGCTGAGCGGCCGACCAGCAGCAGGGGCGCGATGACGAAACCGCCCACGACGAGCATTCCCTGGGCATCGGTGCCGTCAGTGATCGCGCTGGCCGTTGCCAGTGCCAGACCGATCCCGCTCACCGCCGCGCAGCTCGCCAGCGCGAACTGTGCGATCACCTTGGTGCCGCGCTCGCGCACCATGGGATAACGCAGGCCGACCCCGCTGGCGATCAAGGCCAGCACACCGCCCGCGATGGCGAGCATCCCGACCAGCATCACGAGCTGGTTCAGGAAGGCGGTGGCCGGGTCGCCCGAGTCCGGGTGCTGGGTCCAGCTCCAGGTGCCCTCCATCCACACGATCGGCTGCGCCAGCATCACGAGCACGAGCAGGACCGCAGTACGGCGTCCCTGGGCGATCCCCAGCTCCGACCGGTAGCCCGCCGCCACCTCGTCCAGGTCACCGAAGTCCGCCACTGCCTGCTCGGCCGCCTGTCGCGGGCTCAAGCCGTCGGCCTCGTAGGCCTCAGTGGCGTCGACGAAGCTGTCCCGTGCCTCGGTCATCAGGTCGGCCTTGCGGCGACGTGGTCCTCGCAGCGCGCGGCTCAGGCCGGTCAGGTACGTCTCGACCGGGTCCTGGACGACGGTTCCGTGACTGGACACGATTCAAGTATGGGGACAAGTCGGTCCAATCACGTCCGGGTCTCCACTGATCGACCCCTGGTTCGTCTGCTGACGAAGTACAGGCCGACGTAAGAGATCACCAGGAGTGCGAAGCCGACTTTCTCCGCGACCCAGGTGTAGCCGGCCGGGTAGATCGTGCCGTCGATGTAGTGCTGGATGAAGCCGTCGGTGTACGGCTGCTCGCCGCCCTCGCGCCGCCAGTGCTTCTCCAGCGCCGTCACCGGGCAGCCGAAGTCGAGCACGACGATCGACAGGTTCCAGATGCCGACGAACAGATGGGCCCAGATCACCCGTCGCCATTTCCAGGCCAGGAAGCCGCCGATCAGGAAGAACACCAGCAAGGCGCCGTGCACGATCGCCACCAGGTCGGCCAGCACCCGGTAGATCATCAGGTCTCCGTCTTGCGGGGCAAGGTGTCGCGGACCGCGGCCGGTGCCGGGCGGGTGGGTTCGGGCCGGATCGCGCCCATCAGGCGTTCGACCGCGGCCTCCATCTCGCTGCGCCAGGTGATGGCCGAGCGGAGATCGAGTCTCAGCCGGGGGTTGCGCGGATGATCCCGTACTACGCCGAAGCCGACCGCCTGCAGGAAATCGGTGGGCCAGACGCATCCCGGCCCGTCCCAGCGGGAGTCGCCGAAAGCCTCGACGGCTCGGAAGCCGCGTTTGAGCACATCCTTCGCGACCGCCTGGATGAGGATCTTGCCGAGCCCCATACCGAGGTACCGCGGCATGATCCGCCCGGTCGCCAGTACTACGGCGTCCGGGCTCACCGGCGCGGTCGGGAACGCCTGGATCCTGGGCAGGTAGTTCGCCGGCGCGTAGAGCGCATAGCCGGCGGGCGCGTCGTCGACGTACAGGACGACCCCGGCAGTACCCCAGTCGAGCAGCAACTGGGAGAGCCAGGCTTCCTTCTCCAGCTGGATGTCGCCGTTGCGGCTCGCCTGGCGCGCGGCGACCGGGTCGAGCTCCCAGAAGACGCAGGCACGGCATGGCACCGGCAGCTCGTCGAGATTGGCGAGCGTGAGCGGTTCCAGCCGTCGCGCCATCAGTACATCCGCAGGTTCACCGAGCGGCCGGCGCCGGCGTCTGGGCGTCGGGTGTCTCAGCCGCCTCGGGGGCCACGTACCGCTGTTGCACCTTGGCCGCGGGTTGCCGTCGGAACAGCTCCCCCGCGAACCCGGCGAAGACGCCGAGCAGTAGCCCACCGAGCGCCCATCCGAACGCCTTGCCCATGCTCATCCGATCCCGCCTTCCGCAGCACTCCAGGTCGTGCGCTGGGGGCCGGCGGCCGTCTCAGCCACCAGTCGGCACCATGGTCGAACCTGCCCCTATAAGGCATGGTAGTGAGAGGTGGCGCCGATCGGCAGTCCGGGCACGCGAACACGCTCGGCTACTTCGGCGTAGCCTGGTGCCTTCCCCGGCATGCCCCTCGTCGCCTGTTCTTGGAGCCGCTTCGTGAGTGCTGACCTGCCCGATGTCCGGCAGACCCGTCTCGACAACTTCGTCGACCGGTACGCAGCACGGACCAAGGGTATGACCGCATCGGAGATCCGGGCCCTCTTCTCGGTGGCCAGCCGCCCTGAAGTGGTCTCTCTGGCAGGCGGAATGCCCAATATCGCCGGCTTGCCGCTCGACGTGGTCGGCAGCGCCGTCCGCGATCTCGTGGTCAACAACGGCGCGGTCGCGATGCAGTACGGCTCCGGCCAGGGCGACCCGACCCTGCGCGACCAGATCTGCGACGTGATGCGGCTGGAGGGGATCGAGGCCCATCCGGACGACATCGTGGTCACTGTGGGTAGCCAGCAGGCCGTCGATCTGGTCACCCGCGTGTTCTGTGATCCTGGCGACGTCGTGATCTGCGAGGCCCCGTCGTATGTCGGTGCGCTGGGTGTTTTCCGTGCGTACCAGTGTGAGGTCGTTCACGTCGCGATGGACGACGACGGCGTCGTACCGGAGGCGCTGGAGCAGGCGATCGCCGCGGTCCGGGCGGCCGGCAAGAAGATCAAGTTCTTCTACACGATCCCGAACTTCCACAACCCGGCCGGTGTCTCGCTGTCCGATGAGCGCCGCCGCCGGGTGCTGGAGATCTGCCAGCGAGCCGATCTGCTGATCCTGGAGGACAACCCGTACGGGCTGCTCGGCTTCGACGGTGAGCCGCAGCGCGCGTTGCGGGCCGACGATCGCGAAGGGGTCATCTACCTCGGCTCCTTCTCCAAGACGTTCGCGCCCGGTTTCCGGGTCGGCTGGGCGGTCGCACCGCACGCAGTACGGGAGAAACTCGTGCTGGCGCAGGAGTCGGCGACCCTGTGCCCGCCGATCTTCAGCCAGCTCGCCATCTCGTCGTACCTGAGCCGGCACGACTGGCTCGGTCAGGTGAAGCAGTTCCAGGAGATGTATCGCGAACGCCGCGACGCACTGCTCGCCGCGCTCGCCGACAAGATGCCTGCGGCAACGACCTGGACCCGGCCTGGTGGTGGGTTCTACGTCTGGCTGACGCTGCCCGAGGGCCTCGACTCGAAGGCGATGCTGCCGCGCGCTGTCACCAACCGGGTCGCGTACGTGCCCGGGACCGCCTTCTTCGCCGACGGTTTCGGCTCGCAGTGCATGCGGCTGTCCTACTGTCACCCGACGCCCGAGCGGATCACCGAAGGGGTCGCCCGGCTCGCCGCGGTGATCAACGAGGAGCTCGAGCTGCGGCACACCTTCGGTCCGATGAAGCCGGGTCCGCGCGGCAACTACGACGCGCCGGGTCCCGAGCTTAGCTAGCTTTTTACTGGGCACCGGGTTGGTCGGCCCGGTCGTGGCGGTACCGTTCAAACGGGCCTCGGGACCGGCGCCCGCCGGAGTCGCCTACTAGGATCGGGATGTTTATGAGTGATCTGGGTCGAGTGCTGGTACTGGCCGGCGGTCTGTCGCACGAGCGGGACGTTTCACTGCGCTCCGGCCGACGCGTCGCCGAAGCGCTGCGCAGCGTCGGGGTCGAGGTCGAGCAACGAGACGTCGACTCCAGCCTGGTCGAGCGCCTCCGCAACGACCCACCTGATGCGGTCTTCCCGGTCCTGCACGGCGTCACCGGCGAGGACGGCGCGCTCCGCCAGGTCCTCGACCTGTACGGCGTGCCGTATGTCGGCGCCGACGCGGCCGCCTGCCGGACCGCCTTCGACAAGCCGGTGGCGGCGACGATGGTCGGCTCGGCCGGTCTGTACACGCCGCCATCCGTCGTACTGGGCCACGACACCTTCCGCGAACTGGGTGCCGCCGCGTTGATGGAGGCCGTGATCGGCGAGATCGGTCTGCCTTTGGTCGTGAAGCCTGCTCGCGGTGGATCCGCGCTCGGCGCCTCGATCGTGCGATCGGCCGACGAGCTGCCGTCGGCGATGGTGAACTGCTACGCCTATGGCGCGGTCGCGTTGATCGAGCGGTACATCGACGGCGTCGAGGTGGCCGTGACGATCGTGGACGTCGGCGATGGGCCGCGAGCGTTGCCGGCCGTTGAGATCCAGCCGGACTCCGGGTTCTACGACTACGAGGCTCGCTACACGGCCGGCGCGACGCAATTCATCGTGCCGGCTCGACTTGAGGCCTCTATCGCCAAGGCTTGCGCCGACGCCGCTGTGACCGCACACAAGGCCTTGGGGTTGCGGGATCTGTCCCGCTCGGACCTCGTCGTCGACGCCGACGGGGTGCCGTGGTTCCTCGAGGTGAACGTGGCGCCGGGGATGACCGAGACGTCGCTGGTGCCGTTGGCTGCTGAGGCTGCTGGCATCGAGCTCGGTGTGCTGTGCCGCGATCTGCTGGCCGCGGCCGCTGCACGTTGAGGTTCTGATGCCCGTCGCGCCGACCACTCCGCCGGTGGCTCATTCGTCTACTTCATCCGCATCGTCGGGGTCGGCCTCGCCGCTTTGGCGAACGATCTTCACGCCGCGGTGGATCGGGCTGCTGTTCCTCGCGCTGGCGATCGCGGCCGTGATGTCCGTGCTCGGCGTGTGGCAGCTGGACGTCTACCACTCGAAGACCGCAGCTGCGACGGCCAAACGGGCCGAGGGTGCGCCGGTTGCATTGCACACGCTGTTCTCGATCGACGAGGGTCTGCCCTCGAAGGCGGTCGGACGGAAGGTGACCGTCGCCGGCACATGGGGGCCTGCGGCCGATCAGTTGTTCATCTCGGATCGCCGGCTGGGTGACCGGGATGGGTTCTGGGTGGTTTCTCCGGTAGTACTGGATTCTTCTGGTGCTGCTGATGGCTCCAAGGGCGCGGTCATGGTGGTCCGCGGCTGGGTCGGGACGGTGTCGGATCCCGCGGCTCAGCCCCCGGCCGGGCGAGTGGAACTGTCTGGCTCTGTCGCTCAGTCCGAGGCGCAGGATGCTTCTGGTGACGCGGCGAAGGGCCGGACCCTGCAGTCGCTGCGGATCCCGACGATCGTGCACCTGGTGGACTACCGCATCTACGACGCCTTCGTGGTGCTGTCCTCGATCGACAAGTCGGCCGGGTCTACTGCTTTGGCTCCCGCGATCGTGCCCGCGCCGACTCCGCCGACCGACCACGCCGGCCTGCGCAACGTCGCCTATGCCTTCCAGTGGTGGATCTTCGCGGCCTTCACGCTCTGGATGTGGGGCCGGATGGTCCTCGACGCGCACCGCGCGGATGACTCCGACCAGCCGGAAGGCGACCTGGAGCCAAGCGGTACCGTTTCTGCGTGACCTCCCCCGTAGACCCCGCCACCACCGCCAGCACACTCTCCCCAGCGGTGAGGAGCGCACTCACCCGGTACCGCGTGATCGCCTACATCGTCGGCGTCATGCTCCTCGTCCTCGTCTTCGTCGCGATGCCGCTGAAGTACATCGGCGACAACCCGTCCGCGATGAACGTGGTCGGCCCGCTCCACGGCTTCCTCTACGTCGTCTACCTACTCGGCGCCTTCGACCTGGCCCGCCGAGTCCGCTGGAGCCTCCCCCGCCTGGTCCTGGTGGCACTGGCCGGCACCATCCCGTTCCTCTCGTTCTACGCCGAACGCAAGGTCACCCACGAACTAACCAAGCCGTAACCCACGCAGCCGCCTCCACCAAACGCAACCCCGCCAACGCCCCCGCCCTAACTTCGGCGGTACGACCGCCCTCCCTCATCCCTGATCTTCATCCCCACCCCTGGTCCCACACCGCACAACCCTGACCCCAGTTGGCCCCCACGCAACACGGCCGCCCCGCCAACTTCCCTCGCGCACCCAGCCCAACCCTCCAAAACCTCGCATTCCCCCCGCGCCTCGCTGTACCCAAGCCAGCCCTGGCCGCCACCACCACCGCCACTGGCCGACGCGCCCTCCAGCCCGCCTCTGCTCCAGCAGCAACAAGGCCCCGCCCTAGGCCAACCTCAGCACCCCGCGATCGGCACCGACATCCCCAACGTCGCCCCCCATCGCCCAGCACTGCAGTCGTAGTCGCCGCCGCCGGATCTCAGCCGGCCTCCGCCGCGCCGACACATTCGACCTACCACCAGACCCCGCAGCCGGCCCGCATCTACTCAGGCCGCGCGCGATCTGCTGGGCCACCGTCAACCACTGCGGCACACCCACTCGCAGAACGGGCACCGACAAACTCCCACCGGCAGTCGCGACCCCCCGGCGTCTACACGAGCCAGAATCCTGGCTCGCCGACGATGTTTCACATGAAACATTCGGGCAGATAGGTCGCCAAGTTTCTATGTCGACAAATCCCAGCCGACCCTTCTCGCACCCCCAGCGGACTAGGCAGCCGAAATCTCAGCCCACGAAAGCAACCACCCAAATCTCCACAGAACCGCGATCCTCCACCTCAACAGCACCCACCACGCAGTCACCAACTACCTCATCACCATCAACAACCCAACCGGCCCTGCCTGCACCCTCCACCTCCGCACCAGCCCACCCCCAGCCAGCCAGCCAGCCAGCACGACGCTGCCGACAGACAGGGTCATCACGCAACCTCACCAAGGTCCCCGGTGCCCTCGCTGCACGCTCTCCCGCGCCCCAGCCGTGACCCCGCCAACGGCCAAACCTCACCCAGCAGTGGACAACCACCTACCGCCTAGACCGCCATTGGTACTGACCGGCCACTAGTTCAAGAGCCCAACTCAACCGACGCCGTTGGGATAGCCCGCCAGCGAGAACGGCCCGCCAGGCCCGCCGGTGAAGGCACCAGACCTATCCCCCGGACCCCGCGCCGCGCCGCGCCGCGCCGCGCCAAGTGACCGTCATCCTCCTCATGCTCGCCATTCACCCGGACTCACTGTCGGCAATCCATCGAAGGCCACCACCCACTTCTCCGTGCGGCCAGCGATGCCGCGCCCAGCCGCCCACAAATGCTCCTGCCGCGGACCGTCTCCAACCGGCCGAATAGTCGACCCTGGCCGATCACCGAACCAACCAGCCCGATCCGCGGACCCTCGCTCGGTAGGCCTCCCAAACCTGTCGCCCCTAACCCCACGCCCCGACCAACGCCGGCACGCGTCGCACCCCGTCGCCACCCGCCCTCCTACTGCCAGCCGCACACCCACGCACCACCCGCCCCGACCCGCCCCGGAGACAACAGAGCCCGCCGGCACCCAGCACGACCGTCCCCCGAACCAGCAACGACCCCACACCCCCGGACACTCCCGTTCCCCACCAGCCGCCAGCCCCGTTTCACGTGAAACCCACACCCAGGCGCACGTTCCAACGAGAAGCGCTCGGCCAGGCCGGCACTCCCCTTCAGTCACCTCAAGGCCGCGTCGCCGACCGTACGACCCCCTCGCGGCGAAGTCCCCAAAACCCCACCTCTGCCAACGCCATACCCCGGACCAACGAGCAATGCAGACGTCGCCCTCGCTGACCAACGAGCAAATGCCCACATCACCTCAGGCCTTAAATACAACGCTCGCGCTAGCCGACTCCCAGTTCGGCTCACTCATTTCCCGGTCCCGCTCACTAGCCGAGTCCCACCCGCCAGCCCCGCCCCGACCGCTCACCCGAACACCACTCCCGCTTCGCCTCCGAGGTCTCCTGCCCCTACCAGCCTCACTCCGACCCCCCTCCCACTCGCAGTCCCCACCCGCCTGCCGGACCCCGGTCCACTCTCACTCCGAGCTCCCCGCCGTGCCCGATGCCCGGTGCCACTGCCCGTGCCGGTGCCCGCTGCCGATGCCCGGTGCCACTGCCGGTGCCACTGCCCGTGGCACTGCCCGTGCCCGTGCCCGTGCCGTGCCCGTCTCCTGACGCCCGTCTCCTGACGCCCGATGCCAGTGCCCGATACCAAGACCGTGCCGGTCCCGGTCTCGTACCGGCATCGATCAAGATGCCCGCGCCTGAGGCCGTTGCCCGTGCTTGTGCCCGTACCGATCCCGATGCCAGCGCCCGTCTCGATCCCGGTGCGGATGCGGATGCGGATGCGGTCACGTTGCCGCTCGGCCCGTCTCCAGGTGAGCCTCAGTCCCGTCGCCTGTCCTCGCTCTGAGCTGCCTTACCGCCGTCCTGGGCAATCGGAGGCTGTGCGCTCGTAGGCAGGAGCAAGCCTCAGGTAGCGGAGGAGGCGGCTCGCTCGGCAGCGAGATGCCTCCACCCACGGGTATGGCGACGGGGGGTAGCAGCGAGCGATTGAGGAGAGGCGGCAGTGCGGCTCCTCATGTTGGAGCGGAGAACCGCCCGCCGACTGTGCGGCGGTCGATGGCTCTCGCGGCGATTGCCTGCAGGTTCATCTGCCGTCCTGTAGTGGGTGGTTGCGCGGCTGGCCGGCCTAGATGACGGTTCGTCAGTCAGGTCATCCCCGTCGAGACCTCCACGCCGAGGTCGTCTCCTGATGGTGTGCGTCGACGGTGGAGGGCGACGGACGCCGTGCCTGAACCACCGCCGAGCGTCTGGGCGGATTGCTGCGTGCGTGGGAGGGAGGACCGCCTATCGGGCGGCTTGATGACGTGGGATGGAACGACGGTTGCGGTGGAGAGCGGGCCTCGTTCGCTTCCACTCGAGGGCTGCGGCCATGGTCATCATGGCGACCCCGGCCTGTTCGCCGCAGGGATCCGGGGGCCGGTGCGGATCCAGGCCTCGCGGTGCAGGCGGTCGGAATGAAGGCACTGCCGGTGAAGGGCTAGTAGGGGTTCGGGGCTGGCGAGGAAGGGGTATTGGGTGCGGGCTGACGGAGGTGGCAGATCTTGCTACTAGCGACCTTCGGTACTCGGCATTCGTGTCGGTAGTGGGGTGCCGAATCCGCACGGGGCCAAACGCGAGGGACGGGCAGGCTCCGTGCCGGGGCGCTGCACCGAAGCCGCTGAATACTCCGCACTCTGTGCTGAGGCATGGGCCCGAGCGGATCTGCGCCGGCGGTGCCGTAGGGCCAGGCGTTGAGGGCCTCGACGCCGGACGGCTGTGGGGCGGGGTTAGGACTCGTTTGGGGGCGGGGGGTTGTTGGTGGACTTGTTGGGGTCCATCAGGGTGACGATTCGTTCTAGGTCGTCGATGGTGGCGAACTCGACGGTGATTCGGCCCTTGGTTTTGCCGAGGTCTACCTTGACGCGGGTTTCGAAGCGGTCCGAGAGGCGGTCGGCCAGGTCGACCAGGCGCGGGGCGACGGGCTTCTTGCGGCGGCGGGCCGGGGTGGGGTCTTCCGCCGACATGTCGCCCATTGCGACGATCTCTTCGACTGTGCGGACCGACATTCCCTCGGCGACGATTCGCTGGGCGAGTCGCTCGATGGCATCTCCGCTCGGCAGACCGAGCAGGGCACGGGCATGGCCTGCGGACAGGACGCCGGCGGCAAGACGGCGCTGGACCGAAGCGGGGAGCTTCAGGAGTCGGAGGGTGTTCGAGATCTGCGGACGCGAGCGACCGATGCGCGTCGCCAGCACCTCTTGGGTGCAACCGAAGTCGTCGAGCATCTGCTGGTACGCCGCGGCTTCTTCCAGCGGGTTCAGCTGGCTGCGGTGCAGGTTCTCCAGGAGCGCGTCGCGGAGCATGACGTCGTCGGAAGTCTCGCGGACGATCGCCGGGATCGTGGTGAGCCCGGCCTCCTGGGTCGCTCGCCAGCGGCGTTCACCCATGACGAGCTCGTACGTCGTGTCCGTCAGTCGGCGGACGACGATCGGCTGGAGCAGGCCGATCTCCTTCACCGAGTGCACGAGCTCCGCCATCGCGTCCTCGTCGAAGACACTGCGGGGCTGCTTCGCGTTCGGGGTGATCTTGTCGACGTCGATCTCAGCGAACTGCGCGCCGGGTACGGCGGCGAGTTCGGGGCCGGCCGGTACGGGCGGCGCTCCCGGAATCGAGTTCGACTTGCTGCCCAGGCTGTTGGTGGTGCCGGGAGCGGGCGTGCTGGGAATCAGCGCACCGAGTCCACGTCCGAGTCGGGTGTTCATCGCCGCTCCCTCGAGTTCAACTGCTTCTGATCGACTGACTGCTTCGACTGCTGGGCCGTTCGGCTAGCTGGTACTGCCGGAGTTTCAGCGACAGCAACTGCGCAACGGTAGCTGGTCTGAGGTGATGACCGCAGGGCCGGTCCCCCTCCTGTGGACAGACCCTTCACCGGCAGGCCCGTTTCACGTGGAACACGACAAGCTCCCGGCCCCGTCTTTCACGTAAGACCCGAACGCGGCAGGCCCACGTTTCACGTGGAACGCCTTCGGGAAAGCGAACGGCTCGCCGGCAACACAGTGCTGGCGAGCCGTCGGCGGATCAGATCAAGAAGCGTTGTTGCGCATCGCGATCTCGCGCGACGCCTCCAGGTAGGACAGTGCGCCGGCAGACGCCGGGTCATAGGCGAGCACGGTCTGCCCGTGGCTCGGCGCCTCGGAGATCCGCACCGAACGCGGCACCGCAGTGCGCAGTACGCGGTCCTGGAAATGGCCGCGAACCTCGGCTGCCACTTCACCGGCCAGCTTGGTGCGGGCGTCGTACATGGTGAGGAGGATCGTCGACACATCGAGTGTCGGGTTCAGGTGCGACTTCACCATGTCGATGTGGCGCAGCAGCTGGGACAGACCCTCCAGCGCGTAGTACTCGCTCTGGATTGGAACCAGCACCTCGCGGGCTGCGGTCAACGCGTTGACCGTGAGCAGACCGAGCGACGGCGGGCAGTCGATGAAGACGTAGTCGTACTTCTCGCCCGCGGCCTCGGTCTCGGCCAGGTGGGCGTCGAGCGCCTTCTTCAGCCGGCTCTCTCGAGCGACGATGCTGACGAGCTCGATCTCCGCACCGGCCAGGTCGATCGTGGCCGGGACGACCACGATGCCCGGGTGCTCGACGCAGGGTGCGAGCAGCTTGCTCAGCGGCTCGCCCTCGATGACCGCCTCGTAGACACCGGGGGTGCCTTCCGAGTGCTCGATCCCGAGTGCCGTCGAGGCGTTGCCCTGGGGGTCGAGGTCGATCACCAGAATGCGCGCGCCATACAGGGCGAGGCCCGCGGCGACGTTGACGGTAGTTGTGGTCTTGCCGACGCCACCCTTTTGGTTGGCGACCACGAAGACCCGGGTCTCTGCGGGCAGCGGGAACTCGCGGCCCATCGTGCGTCCTTCATTCACCAGCAGGGTCCGTTCGGTGGCGGCGGCGATCGGAGTTTCGAGAAGTCGTCGTTGAAGCTCGTCCGAGGTGGCCCGCGCGGCGATCTGTGCGGCAGTCATAGCGCCCATTCCGATAGGTGCGTTGCTTGGCCCGAAGAGGATGTCGGTGGGGGTCGGAGCAGACTTACCCCCAACCTTATCCACAGGCCTCTGTGGATGAATTCCCGCGTGAGAGGCCGATTCCAGGGGGTAGTCATCCACAGGCCGGGGTGATTCGGGGAACTCTTCCTCATCACCTGCGGCGGCAGCTGTTTGCCCTGAAACGGCGTCCTCGGTTTCACGTGAAACCGGTTCTGATGGCGCGGCGGCCGGCGCGTCTCCGAGGCCGATCGAAGCCGCCGCCTGGAGCGCGGACGGCCCTCCCGAGGTCTCCTCGAAGTCTGTCTCACCGCCCCCACCCAACTCAACCCGATCCGGAGAATCGGTCGCCGAAGGTCGAACCGGCGGAGTGAACACCGGCGCTGCCGTCAACCCATGCGTGGGCGTCAGGGTGCCAGCAGTCGGCTGTGCATCAGGCGTCGCCGCCAGATGGGCCTCGGTCAAAACTGTGCCGGGCTCCTCGCCTGCGGGAGCAGGCTCCACTCCGCTTGCGAGAGCGGCCGGCGCATCGACCGGCGTTGGCGCGGATGTCGTTGGCACAGCTGGCGTTGCGGAGGCCGGGGCCGATGACTCGCTAGGAGCGGCCGCTGCGGCCGGCTCCGTCGGTGCTGACGACGAGGCAGTCGGCTCAGAGGGGATCTCGGTGCTGGTCGCGGACGCCCGGGCGGGCGAGGTCGATGGGTCGGGAACGGTGGCTGAGGCGGCAGAGTCCGGGGTTACTTGGAGGGTGGCGGCGGGTTGGTCAGCCGGCCAGCCGATTCCTTGTGACACCCGAGGTTCACCGGTGCTTTTCTCAGGCCATCCGAGGGCACGACTCACGAACTCGATCACCTCCCGCGTCTCCTGTGCTGGGATCCCCGCGCAGCACGTCCGGCCACAATACTCACGACTGTCGTCGGCTGGGCCAGTTCGTCGACGCCGAGCTGGTGAACGTGCCATTCCTCGGCCCCGAGGGCCTCGAGTTCGGCTTCGGACGCGTCGAGCTCCTCCTCCGCGGAGGCTCCCTTCATCGCCAGCATCAAGCCGCCCTCAACCGTCAGCGGCAGGCACCAGCCAGCCAGCTTGCCGAGTGGAGCGACAGCGCGAGAGGCCACCACGTCGTACGGTGCCTTGCCGCGCGCAGCGCCTTCAACAGCAGAACGACGGCCGGGGATCAAATCTTCGGCGCGGGCGCGGACTACCTCGGCGTTCGTGCAGCCGAGAAGCTCCACTGCCTCTTCCAAGAACGTGGTGCGCCGGAGCAACGGCTCGACGAGCGCCACCTGGAGGTCCGGCCGCACGAGGGCGAGCACGATCCCCGGCAGACCCGCTCCCGTGCCGATGTCGGCAACGGTGGAATCTTCAGGGATCAAGCGCTCGAGCACCGCACAGTTCAGTAGGTGCCGGTCCCACAGACGCGGCACCTCGCGCGGGCCGATCAGGCCGCGCAGTGTTCCCTCGGTTGCCAGCAGGTCGGCGAACGCCGCAAGCCGGCCCGCCGCTCGTGGGTACAGCTTCTCCACGAGCGGCGGTGTTTCACGTGAAACGTCTTCCGTCACGAGCAGGACGCGGCGTTCATGCGGGCTGGACGACGACCCGACGACGCGGCTCCTCGCCCTCGGACTCGCTGGTCAGGCCGGCCGCCGCGACGACATCGTGGACGACCTTGCGCTCGAACGGCGTCATCGGAGCGAGCTTCACCGCCTCCCCCGAAACCTTCACCTCGTCGACCGCCTTGCGGCCGACCTCTTCGAGCTCGGTCTTGCGGTTCGCCCGGTAGTTCGACACGTCGAGCATCAACCGCGACCGCTCACCGGTCTCCCGGTAGACCGCCAGCCGGGTCAGCTCCTGCAACGCCTCGAGCACCTTGCCGTTCTCGCCGACCAGGTTGCTCAGGTCGGCGCCGACGATCGACACCGCTGCGCGGTCGCCGTCGATGTCCATATCGATATCGCCGTCGAGATCGGCGATGTCCAGCAGCTCTTCCAGGTAGTCGGCCGCGATGTCGCTCTCGGCCTCCAGTGCCTTCAACCGGTCGCCCGGCTGGTCTGCCGGCGCGGTTGCCGTCTCGGTGTCCTGCATGCCGTCGCTCACGGCCACTCCTTCACATTTCGAGATCCGCCCCACGGGGACCCAAGTCGTACACAGCAGAGAAAACGGGGTGCCGGTTCAGCCGGCGGTCCGGACGACAGGCGTCAGGAGCGGCCGGAGGAGCCACCACCGGGCTTCTTCTGCGCTGCCTTCTTCTGGGCGGCCTGACGAGCGGCACGCGACTTCGCGGCCGGCTGACGCTTGCCACCCGAGGCCTGTCCGGATGTCTGCTTGGCCGCGGCGGCCTTCTTGACCGGCTGCTGGCCGTTGCTCGACACCTTCGGGGTGTCCTGCACCTTGGGCGTGTCCTGTACCGACGGCTCACTGACCTTGCGCGTACTACGCGACTGACGCTTCGGCTGCTGCCGGTTCGCCGGCCGACGGTCGGTTGCGACCGAGCCCTCCTCGGCATCGCCCAGGCCCTCGTCGGCCGGCCGGCCGGCGCGCAGGTTGTGCTCGCGCTTGCGAGCCTCCATCGCGTCGAAGGCAGGCGTCCCCGGGGCCGGGTTACGGCGGATCACGTAGAACTGCTGGCCCATCGTCCACACGTTCGAGACGAACCAGTAGATGAGCACACCGATCGGGAAGTTGAAGCCACCGATCAGGAAGAACACCGGGAAGACGTAGAGCATGATCTTCTGCATCTGCGCCGCCTGGCCCTCGAGGGCCTCCTTCGGCATGTTCTTGCGCATCAGCTGGAGCTGCGTGGTGAACATCGTGCCGGTCATCAGCAGGATCAGCACGATCGCGACGATCTTGACGTTGTTGGCGCCGTCGCCGTTCGCCTTCAGGAAGGTCTGCGAGATCTCCGCGCCGAAGATCTTCGCGTGCTGCAGCGAGTCGACGTGCGGCTTCATGATCTCGCTGTGCCACTTGCCCTTCGACGCGTAGTCGAGGACCCGGAACAGTGCCAGGAAGATCGGCGACTGCAGCAGCAGCGGCAGGCAGGAGGAGAACGGGTTGGTGCCCGTGTCCTTGTAAAGCTTCATCATTTCCTGACCGAGCTTCTCCCGGTCATGGCCGTACTTCTTCTGCAGCTCCTTCATCTTCGGCTGCAGCAACTGCATGTTCCGGCTCGAGCGGATCTGCCGCACGAACAGCGGGATCAGCAGCGTCCGGATGATGATCGTCAGGCCGGCGATGGAGAGCGCCCAGGCCCAGCCGCTGTCCGGATCGAACACCTGCGACAGCAGCCAGTGCCATCCCACCAGCAGCGCCGAGACCGCCCAGTACAGCGGCGTCATGACGGCGTTGAAAACGTCTACGATCCCGTCCCACAATGCGAGTTCGGGGATGGACTGAAGAATCACTCAAGCACCTCGCTGCACAGGCCCGCCGTCAGCTGACGGCCCGGGCTGGTTGGCGGAGACTGCATCTCCGCGCTGGTCGACATCTGTGGGGGGAACGGGGTCGTAGCCGCCGGGGTTCCACGGGTGGCAGCGGGCGAGTCTCCTCGCCGCCAGCCAGCTACCGCGCACCGCACCGTGGCGTTCGACCGCTTCCAGGGCGTAAGCAGAACAACTGGGGTAGAACCGGCACACCTGCCCGTACATCGGGCTGACGAACTTCCGGTACAACTTCAGAAAGCCGATGATCCCGTACTTGACGGGCGCGATCTTCATCGCATGTCTTTCGGCTCCGTCAGGACCCGCCGTAGCGCAGCCTGCACATCGGCCTCGAGCTCCCCGTACGACGAAGAGCCCGACGGCGGCAGCGCCCGAACCACGGTCAGGCTGCCGGCCGGCAGGCCGGGGAGCTGCGCCGCCATCAAAGCGCGCAGACGGCGGTGGACGCGGTTCCGCAGAACCGCATTGCCCACCGCCTTGTTCACCACGAATCCGACTCGAGCGGGCTCGGCCGTCGGGCCGGACCCCGGCAACAGATGGACCACAACGGCGCGCCGACCCGCGCGGCGTCCGGTACGGACGGCGCGACGGAAGTCGTCGGACCGGCGCAGCCGGTTCGACGCGGGTAACACGAGGTGGTCACCGTCGCCAGCTCAACGGCGTCAGGCCGCGAGGCGCTGGCGACCCTTCGCACGACGCGTTGCGAGGATGGCGCGACCCGCACGGGTACGCATCCGAAGACGGAAGCCGTGCTTCTTGTGCCGACGACGGTTGTTCGGCTGGAACGTCCGCTTGCTCACTGGAATGACTCCGGTTACTCGAGATCACATTTGTCGACAAATCCACTGATAGATCTGCCCCTGGTACCTGGCTCTGTGCTCACCTCTGGAAACCGTCGGAAAGGATGGTCCCGCAGGGAGCGCAGCACGAAACGGCCGGTTCAACACCGACTGATCCACGGTACGTGGCGCCCTGTGGACAGGTCAAACCAGCCGTCCCCATACTTATCCACAGGCCTGTGGATGAAACGACCCTTCAGCAACCCGTCACTGGCAGGTCACCACAGCTACACAGGGCGACAGATTGCCGGGACGCTGAACATGACTACGCTCCGGCGTCTACCCGACACGCCGCAGGTTGCCCCCAATTTGAGGCCCATAGCCTGTGGATGACGGCTTGAAGCGGTGTGGGCGGACTTGTTAGCGTCAGCCCCTCACACCAGAGGTCCCACACCCCGAGACCGGTAACCAAGTAGCTCCACGCTTCGTTCACAACTGTGGACAAGGATGTGGACAATGAGGAAAACCGGCTGAGGAGAAAGCAACTGCTACGTGCGGCCGACCGGCAGCACGGGTGGGGTGCCGGGTCGAAAGGTCGCGTTGTACCGGGAACCAGCCCGGGAGCGGTGGCCACCGCAGCGAAGGATTCGGGGAGCAACGCGTGGTCGAGGACCAGTCCGCCAATGCGGAGAGCAAGGCGGAAGTGAATGATCTGGATGTTGCCTGGACCAGGGTCCTCGCCGGACTGCCACCGAACCAGCGTGCCTGGCTGACGAACTCCCGGCCGGTCACCCTGCACGAGAGCACCGCGATCGTCGCCGTCCCCGACGATTTCACCCGCGGCCAGCTCGAGACCCGGCTTCGGCCGGACCTGGAGCGCATCCTCACCGAGAGCTTCGGCCGGGACATCCGGATTGCCGTCACCGTCGACCCGTCGCTCGATCCCGAGCTGCGCGAGCCGGCGCCGACACCGAAGCCCGTAGTACGGGAGCCGGCGCCGGTGATCCAGTCGCCGCTCAACCAGCCGCCGAACCTGCCGCTCACTCAGCCGTTCGGCCAGCCCATGCATCAGCCCGTCCATCAGCCGCTGCACCAGCCCCTGCACCAACCGACCCATCAGCCGGTGCAGCAACCACCGCACCAGCCGGTCCATCAGGGTCTGCAGGAGCCGACGCATATTCCGCAGCACACCGAGCCGGTCGCGCAGATCTCGCCGCCGCCGCTCGGGTCGGTAGCGCCGCCGCCGAACGGATCGGCCCAGTTCCAGCCGCCGACCGATTCGCAGGGTGAGGCGCGACTCAACCCGAAGTACACGTTCGAGACCTTCGTCATCGGCAGCTCGAACCGGTTCGCGCACGCCGCGGCCGTCGCGGTCGCCGAGGCGCCGGGCAAGGCGTACAACCCGCAGTTGATCTACGGCGACTCCGGCTTGGGCAAGACCCACCTCTTGCACGCGATCGGGCACTACGTCCGCAGTCTCTACACCGGCGCCCGCGTCCGTTATGTCTCCAGCGAAGAGTTCACCAACGACTTCATCAACGCGATCCGCGACGACAAGGCCGCTCAGTTCCAGCGCCGATACCGCGACGTCGACGTCCTGCTGATCGACGACATCCAGTTCCTGGAAGGCAAGATCCAGACCCAGGAAGAGTTCTTCCACACCTTCAACACGCTCCACAACGCGAACAAGCAGATCGTGATCAGCTCCGACCGCGCGCCGAAACGGCTCGAGGCGCTGGAGGACCGGCTGCGCAACCGGTTCGAGTGGGGCCTGATCACCGACATCCAGCCGCCCGACCTCGAGACCCGGATCGCGATCCTGCGCAAGAAGGCCGCGACCGAGCGGCTGACCGCGCCGCCCGAGGTGCTCGAGTTCATCGCGAGCAAGGTGCAGACGAACATCCGTGAGCTCGAAGGCGCACTGATCCGGGTCACCGCGTTCGCCAGCCTCAACCGGCAGCCGGTCGATCTGTCCCTGGCCGAGATCGTGCTGAAGGACCTGATCCCCGAAGGCAGCAAGCCCGAGGTGACGGCCAGCATGATCATGGGCCAGACCGCCTCGTACTTCGGACTGTCGATCGACGACCTGTGTGGTTCGAGCCGTAGCCGGGTGCTCGTGACCGCCCGGCAGATCGCCATGTACCTGTGCCGCGAACTCACCGATCTGTCGTTGCCCAAGATCGGTCAGCAGTTCGGTGGCCGCGACCACACCACCGTGATGCATGCCGAGCGGAAGATCCGGCAACTGATGTCGGAACGGCGCAGCGTCTTCAACCAGGTCACCGAGCTGACCAACCGGATCAAGCATCAGGCCAAGCAGCAATGAGGGGCCGTGTGACCGGGTCGAAAAGCGTGTACGCCAAGCGCTACGACGCGGTCACACGAACCTCACAGCCTGGGGACAGAGCTGTGGATAACTGTGGGTATCTCGGTGGACACACTTCCGCAATCTGTGGATTGCCTGTGGGGACAAGATCCGTCGTACCCAGCCGTCCACGGTTTGCCCGTAATTCGTCCACAGTTCGTCCCCAGGGCAAAACGGCACCTGACCTGCGAACTCGTCGCTTTTCCACACAATCCACAGGTGCGAAGAACCCTATGGAATCCCTAGTTAGATCGAAGTCCGAAATTGGTTCTGGCGGCCCAACCTGGGGAAAACTCGGATTTCGCACCTGCCCGACGGTCCTCCGGACCGGCCTGTCAGGCTGTCCCCACGAGCAGCAGAACGACGGGGACGCGACCCGCCCGAACCGCCACGTCAAGCCCGGTTGGCACACATCACATCTGTCCGTGGCAGGATCTGCCTGGCACACAGCCGAAACAGGAGGCACCCAGCGGTGAAGTTTCGCGTCGAGCGCGACGTACTGGCCGAGTCGGTGGCCTGGGCCGCGCGCAGTTTGCCCAGTCGTCCCAGCGTTCCGATCCTTGCCGGACTGCTTGTCGAAGCCGAGGAAGGACAGATCACCCTGTCCGGATTCGACTACGAGACCTCCGTCCGCGTGACCGTGCCGGCCCAGGTGGCCGACACCGGCAAGTGCCTGATCTCCGGCAGGCTTGTCGCTGACATCTCGAAGAGTCTCCCGAATCAGCCCGTGGACATCTCGGTGGACGGCGCGAAGGCGCAAGTCACCTGTGGCACGTCCCGATTCACGCTCCAAACGCTTCCTACAGAGGAATATCCGGCTCTGCCGGATCTCCCGGCGGCCAGCGGCACCGTCCGCAGCGACGTTTTCGCCCAGGCGGTCGCTCAGGTCGTCACCGCGGCGGGCCGCGAGGACACGCTTCCGGTACTGACCGGAGTCCGGGTCGAGATCGAGGGATCCACTATCTCGTTGCTGGCCACCGACCGGTACCGGTTGGCGATCCGCGAGCTCGAATGGAACCCGAACAGCCCGGATGCCTCTGCAGCAGCCCTTATCCCAGCCCGCGTGCTGTCGGAAACCGCGAAGGCGATGACCGGAACCGACATCATCGTCTCCCTGGCAACTCCTGGCAGCGGCGAAGGCATCGTCGGTTTCGAGGGCGAGGTGTCCGGTGGCAACCGGCGCGCCACCACCCGGTTGCTCGACGGCGAGTTCCCGAAGGTCCGCGGCATCATCCCGACCGACGCGGCGATCGCGACCCGGGTCCGGATCGACACCGCGACCCTGGTCGAGGCGGTCAAGCGCGTCGCCCTGGTGGCCGAGCGGAACGCACCGGTCCGGCTGACGTTCTCCGAGGACACCGTGACGCTCGACGCCGGCAGCGGCGACGAGGCGCAGGCATCCGAGTCGATCGAGGCCCGGGTGGTTGGCGAGCCGGTTACCGTGGGCTTCAACCCGACGTACCTGCTGGACGGTCTGAACGCGATCGGCACCTCGGTCGCGCACCTGGCCTTCACGCAGGCGACGAAGCCGGCCGAACTGACCGGCGTGAAGGACTTCGACGGCGAGCCGATCAGCGAGTTCCGGTACGTGCTGATGCCGGTCCGCCTGAACAGCTGAACCTCACGACGCCAACAGAACAAGGGGAATCACGATGGAGCTCGGCCTTGTCGGTCTCGGCAAGATGGGCGGCAACATGCGCGAGCGGATCCGCGGCGCAGGCCTGACAGTCGTCGGTTTCGATCACAACCAAGCCATCTCCGATGCCACCGACCTGGCCGATATGGTCGGCAAGCTGACGGCGACGGACCAACCGAAGATCGTCTGGGTGATGGTGCCGGTCCAGGCCATCGACCCGGTACTGGCCGAGCTGGCCGAGTTGCTGTCCGAGGGCGACATCGTGATCGACGGTGGCAACAGCCGCTGGACCGATGACATCCGGCGGGCCGAACTGCTGTCCCACAAGGGCATCAAGTTAGTCGACTGTGGTGTGTCCGGTGGTGTCTGGGGTCTCGAGAACGGATACGCGCTGATGTGCGGCGGCGACGCCGATACCGTCGCGACCGTGATGCCGATCTTCACCGCGCTCAAGCCCGAGGGCGAGTTCGGTTTCGTGCACGCCGGCAAGGTCGGCGCCGGCCACTTCGCCAAGATGGTCCACAACGGCATCGAGTACGCGATCATGCAGGCGTACGCCGAGGGATTCGAGCTGCTCGAGGCCGCCGACATCGTCGAGAACGTGCCGGAGGCGTTCGACTCCTGGCGCGAGGGCACGGTGATCCGGTCCTGGCTGCTCGACCTGATGGTCAACGCGCTCAAGGAAGACACCCACCTGGACAAGATCCGCGGCTACGCCGACGACTCGGGCGAGGGCCGCTGGACCGTCGAGGCCGCGATCGACCACGCAGTACCGGTGCCGGCGATCGCCGCGTCGCTGTTCGCCCGGTTCTCGTCCCGCCAGGACGACTCCCCCGCGATGAAGGCGATCGCCGCGATGCGCAACCAGTTCGGTGGCCACGCGGTCAAGGGCGCCGGCGAAGACCCGTCGTACGCGACACCGCCGATCAAGCACTGAGCGCGTAGTCCGGGTCGCCGGTACGATCGGCGACCCGGGCCACTGGCCCCAGGATCCGCCCAGCAGAGGAATTCAGGTGTTTGTCACCGCGCTCGGACTGCTCGACTTCCGGTCGTACCACCAGGCCGAGGTCCAGCTCCAAGCGGGAGTGACCGCTTTCGTCGGCCCGAACGGCCAGGGCAAGACCAACCTCGTCGAGGCGATCCACTACACCGCGACGCTCGGCTCGCACCGGGTCGCGAACGATGCACCCCTGGTCCGGGCCGGCGCTCCGCGCGCGATCGTCCGGACCGAGATCCACTCCGACCACGATCGCGATCTGGTCGTCGAGCTGGAAATCAATCCTGGGAGGGCAAATCGGGCCCGGATCAACCGATCGCCGGTGCCGCGGCCGCGCGAAGTGCTCGGATTGCTCCGTACGGTCCTTTTTGCGCCCGAAGACCTCGCGCTGGTGAAGGGCGATCCGTCCGAGCGGCGCCGGTTCCTGGACGAATTGCTCACCCTGCGGACTCCTCGGCTGGCCGGGGTCCGGCAGGACTACGACCGGGTGCTGAAACAGCGCAACTCGTTGCTCAAGAGCGCCTCGGTGGCGCGCCGGCAGCGTCGCTCCGGTGGCGAGGACCAATTGCGCACCCTCGAGGTGTGGGACGACAACCTCGTCCGGACCGGCTCAGAACTGCTCGCAGCGCGACTCGAGCTGCTGGAATCCCTGCGCCCGTTGGTCTCCGGCTCTTACGATGCCGTTGCCAGAGGCAAAGGAGATGCCCGGCTCGAGTACAAGGCGTCGGTCGCTCTGGAGCCCGGCGTGGCGAGTCGTGAGCAGCTCGCCGAAGTACTCAAAGCGGCGGTGATCGAGCGCCGGAACGATGAGCTCGACCGTGGCGTCTCGCTCGTCGGGCCGCATCGCGACGACCTCGTCCTCGGCCTCGGGGACTTGCCCGCGAAGGGGTACGCGAGTCACGGTGAGTCCTGGTCGTTCGCGCTCGCGTTGCGGCTGGCGTCGTACGAGCTGCTCAGGACGGACGGGGGTGAGCCGGTGCTGATTCTGGATGACGTGTTCGCCGAGCTCGACACGAGTCGCCGCGATCGGCTGGCCGAGCTCGTCGCACCCGCCGAGCAGGTGCTCGTCACCGCGGCGGTCGGCGCCGACGTACCGATGGAACTGAGCGGCGTACGGTTCGAGGTCGGCGACGGTATGGTCCGCCGTGCCTGAGGACGGCGACCTCCGCCCCGAGCCGGCGCCTCGCACGGAGCCTGGCCGGAGCGAGCCGGAACGCCAGAATTCCTCTGAGAGCGGCGTCGAGAGCGAGTCCGTCGAAGCGCCTGAGCACGACAAACGCGGCCTGGACCTGGCGAGGTCGCTGGCCAGCAGGCTCAAAGGGGCGGGCCCGATCAAGCCTGTCAAGAAGACGCGCCGACGCCACCCGACCGGCAACCAGATCAGCAGCGCCCGCGCCGACGACCGCGATCCCCAGCTGCTGACGAACACGATGGGCCGGCTGATGCGCGAGCAGGGCTGGGAGGTCGACGTCGCCGTCCACGGCGTGATGGCCCGCTGGCCGTCGATCGTCGGCCCGGAGGTGGCGTCCCACTGCCAGCCCGAGTCGTACCAGGACACCGTGCTCACGGTCCGTACCGACTCCACTGCCTGGGCGACGCAGGTCCGCCTGCTGGCTCCTGACCTCGTGCGCCGCCTCAACGCCGAGCTGGGCGACGGCACCGTCACCCTGGTCAAGGTCGAAGGCCCCAACGCCCCCAGCTGGCGTAAGGGGCCCCGCACAGTCCGTGGCGGCCGCGGACCCCGCGATACCTATGGCTGACAGGCCAGCTGAAGAGACCTGCCGAATCACCTAGTGCCCTGCGTCCGAAGTTCTTTGGCGCTTGCGGCGCCCAGGCACGCACCTCGCACCTGACCACCGCAATCACTCAAACAACTTCGGACGCAGGGCACTAGGATCGGGCGCGATGCGCACGATTGTTGATGGCTTTCGCGAGATGGTCCACCTGATCGGAGATACCTTCCGGCTGTGGTGGCGCAACCTGCTGCCGTTGGTCACCTGGTTCCTGGCCGGGTACGTCGGCTTCCGGGCGTCGATCCAGGGCGCTATCTGGCTCGATGAGCATCAGCATTCGAGCTTGGGTGTAGGGGTCTTCTCCACCGGCGTACTGATCCAGATCGCCGCCACCGTTGGGATGATCCGGACCTGCGCCACCTCCCTCTACCGCTGGCGCGACGCGGCGGGCAACAAGGCGGAGGAGACCGCAGACCCGACCCAGCAGGGGCTGATGGAGCTGCTGGCCGTCACCTTGCTGCCGATGATCGCGGTCTGGTCCGCCTGGGGATTCCTGGACGACCGGGTCCACTCTCTGTCGATCAGCAACATCGTCCAGCGCGGTGTCGGGGGTGGCGCCGCGTTCTTCGACATCGCCGGCAAGGCCTGGCATTCGTATCTTCCCGCCATCGTGATCCTGCTCGTCCTGCGTCGCGTCCTCGAGGCGATCGACGATCGCTGGCCGAGCCGGCCGGCGAAGTTCGCCCAGGTCTGGGCCGAGGCGTTCTTCCTGTTGCTCACCGTCGTGGTGACGCCGTTCGCCGTCGGCGAGTTCACGGACTGGATCGAGGGCCGGAACTTCTGGTACGTCTCGGTCGACTGGTGGGACGGCCTGAAACATTTCTTCGCCGGCATCCACATCCCGATCCCGGCCGGGATCGAGTTCCTCTGGGGCTTCTTCTGGGACAGCCTCTGGCCGTTGTTCAAGTCCGGCGTGGCGGAGCCGCTCACCTGGCTCGCGATCACCACCGTCGTCTTCGGGCATCGCGTGCTGACCGGCAGTGGGGTGTTCCGCGGGACCAGGGTCGAACGACGCCTCGTCGCAGCCGACGAGGCGCCGAAGCCGAACCGGCTCGTGGCGCTCACCAACCAGGCGCCGAACCTGCTGCTCGGTGGATTGCGGGAGAAGTTCTACCCGGCGCTGACGGCCTTCCGGCTCCTCGTCCGGGTCGGACCGGTCTTCCTCGGCGTGGTCTGCACGGTCTACACGCTGTGGTGGCTCGCCAACGACTGGGCGTTCACCATCATGGTGCGGTTGATCGGCGTGCACGGCGCCGACTGGGGTCTGATGAACAACGAGATCGCCCAGCTGGCGACCGACGTCGTCTTCGAAACACTGCGGATCGCCTTGCTGGCGGCGGCTTTCGACCTCTGTATCTCCGTCGGCGCCGAACGCCGCGCGGCGGCCGCCGCCGCCGCAGCAGCCGCTGCGAAACAGCAGGCCGAACCGGAGCCGGCTCAGGCCTGACGGCCGGTACTGCGGGGCCGGGTCAGCGGGTCATCAAGACTCGGCGGAAGTCGTTGCGGGTCTCGACCTGGATACCGCTGAGGTGTGCAACAGCCGACTCCGGTACGACGTAGACCTGCGCAAGCCGGCCTGTCTTGTTGCGAGTGAACGGGTGGTCGTCGTCTCCGCAGCTCGTCGGAAGGGCGAAGTCGTAGGCTGACTGGCTCTCCCAGATGTTGCCGCGATCGTCACGGAGCTTGGCAACGCAGGTGAAACCGCTGGCGCCCATCGCCAGTCCGTCCAGTGGGGTGATCGCGACTTCGGCGACGATCACCACCGAACCGGCCGGCTGGTCCAGCGAGATCTTCTTCTTCTCCGCGTCGACCAGTTGGGTGTACGCCTCGAGCGACTCCAGCTTCCACTGCACCCGGTCGATCGTCACCGGCCCCTGCTGGACCACCTCGGTCACGGAGCCGTCCTTGTAGACCTTCTCGGGGTCGCCGAGATAGGTCTGCAGCAGGAGCACCGCGCTGGTGGCCGCGAGGGCGATCAGCAAAGAGACCTGCACGGCCAGCCGGAGCGCACGCTGAGGGGACTTCATGAGGCCACCCGCGTGATGCTCCTGGGAATCAGGTACTCCGGTGCGGCGGCGTCGATCAACCGCTGGGCGATCTTCTCGTCCGGGATGCCGAGATCGACGGTGACGTCCTGGGCCAGGACGTTGTAGAGCTGGCTCGTCCTGACGCGCAGCGTCAGCTCCTCGACATCGGCCGGATTCACCTCGAACAGGACCGCGCCGGTCACGCCGAAGCCTGGTGCGGCGAAGTCGAGTTGGCTGCCGTACGTGTCGGAGATCGGTTCGTAGACGGTGCCCTCGTTCGTGCTCAGCTGGAGCTCCCGGCCTGGTGTCGGCTCGGTCCCCTGCACCGTGTCGTACTCGATCGCGACGAAGATCCCACCCGACTCGATCGACTTGCTGTCACTGCCCTCGTCGGACAGATAGGACCGGGCGAACTTCACCCGGTCCACAGCGACAGTCGAGCCGCCGAAGGGGAGCGCCTCACCGATGGTGCCGTGCTTGACCACCCGGGTGGCGTCGTCATAGACGTTCGCCGGGTCGGCCAGCCGGGTCAGTCCGCCGAGCAGGACGAACAAGATGCCGACGAGCACGGTGGCCGGCCGATAGAGCTTCATTCGGACTCCGTCGTGATCTTCGTCGGGACCCGGACCACGGCCACTGCCGTCTCGTTGTGCCAGAACGGATCCTCCGACGCGCCGAGCATGCCGGCGTCGGAGTCGTAGCTCTCGGCCAGTACGCCGACCTCGGTCAGCTCGCCCTTGTAGTTGGGTGACACGTCGAACTTCGCTACGCACTTCTCGGCCGGCAGCCCGAAGACGAGCACATAGCCGATGATGCCCTTACAGCTCACGTTCGCAGGCTTGATCGGATCCTTGCCGGGGACGATCCACCACAGCAGTCGTTCGCCGCTGAAGTCGTCGCTGGTGCGTTCTTCCTCGTCGATGTTCTTCAGCTGCAACTCGACCTCGAGCCGGGCCTTCGCCGGGCTGTAGTCGGTTTTCGGGGTGCGGACGATGGTGGCCGCGCTGACACCGACCTCGAACCGGCCGGCCTTGACAGTGGTGGGTGCGTCGAAGGTGTCGACGCTGCGGCCCTGGTGTTCCTTCCAGCCGCCGGTGAAGGTGATGACGAGGGCGAGGACGACGACCAGAGCGGCGGCGATCAGCCATTTCCGGCGGTGCCGGTGGATCACCCGGTCGGCGATCATGGCGTCGATGACGTCGTCGAGACTTTCCACGGCAGCGATCTTAGGGGGCATCGGGGGCGGTGGTCCCGGCCCGATCAGGTCTCGGTTCCCAGACAGTCAGTGGCGATCCGGTCAGAAGCCACTGAGCGCCGTGAGCGCTTTCCGAGCCCCCTCCCCGCGTGGGGGGACATGGAAAGGAGTCCGAAAAGACGCCCTGTCCACAGTTTTAGCCGCCTGGTGGCAGGTTCTGCTTCGGTCGACGGGTAAGATGGAGCTGTTGAGAAAGTCACCCCGCTGATGAACACAGTAGGGCGGCTTCTACTGTGCATCGATGCCCCGCGTACGCGGGGTCCGAGGAGGACAACAGCCGGTGACCGACGAGCCGACCGAGATCGACGAAACAACGTCCGCCGACAGCACCGGTATCGAAATCGAAGAAGCACCGCTGACCGAGATCACCTCCAGTGTGGTCGATCGTGAGTACGACGCAAGTGCGATCCAGGTCCTCGAGGGCCTCGACGCCGTGCGCAAGCGCCCCGGTATGTACATCGGGTCCACCGGTGAGCGAGGTCTGCACCACCTGGTCTACGAGGTGGTCGACAACGCGGTGGACGAGGCGCTGGCCGGGTTCTGCGACAAGATCATCATCACCCTGCTGCCCGACGGCGGCGTCCAGGTGGTGGACAACGGCCGCGGTATCCCCGTCGACATCGTCGAGTCCGAGGGCAAGCCGGCCGTCACCGTCGTACTGACCGTGCTGCACGCCGGTGGCAAGTTCGGTGGCGGTGGGTACAAGGTGTCCGGTGGTCTGCACGGTGTCGGTGTCTCCGTCGTGAACGCGCTGTCCGGCCGGCTCCGGGTGGACGTCCGCAAGAACGGCCTGGCCTACATGCAGTCCTTCACCATCGGTGTCCCGGACGAAGACCTGGCCCAGATCGGCACGTCGGACTCCAACGGCACCACGATCACCTTCTGGCCGAGCGCGGACGTGTTCGAGACGACGGTGTACTCCTTCGAAACGCTGTCCACCCGCTTCCGCGAGTACGCGTTCCTGAACAAGGGCCTCGAGCTCGTGATCCGCGACGAGCGGCTGGACCACACCCCCGAGGGTGTGCCGGTCGAGCAGTCGTTCAAGTACGACGACGGCCTGGTCGACTACGTGAAGTACCTGACCGGCATCCGCGAGACCGTGCACCGCGACGTGATCGCCTTCGAGGCCGCGCAGGGCGACGACTCGCTCAGCCTCGAGGTGGCGATGCAGTGGAGCGGCTCGTACCAGGAGTCCGTGCACACTTTCGCGAACACGATCAACACCCACGAGGGCGGTACGCACGAAGAGGGCTTCCGGGCCGCGCTCACCTCGCTGGTCAACTCGTTCGCCGAGGACCAGGGCATGATCAAGAAGAAGGAGGACAGGCTCACCGGTGACGACATCCGGGAGGGCCTGACCGCGATCATCTCGGTCAAGCTCGGCAATCCGCAGTTCGAGGGCCAGACGAAGACCAAGCTCGGCAACACCGAGGTGAAGGGCTTCGTCCAGCGGGTCGTCAACGACCGGCTCGGCGCCTGGTTCGAGCAGAACCCGGCCGAGGGCAAGGACATCATCCGTAAGGCCACCGCGGCCGCGAGTGCCCGGATCGCCGCCCGCAAGGCGCGCGAACTGGCCCGCAACCGCAAGGGCCTGCTGGGTGGCGGCGGGTTGCCGGGCAAGCTGTCCGACTGCCAGTCGACGAACCCGGAGGAGTGCGAGGTCTACATCGTCGAGGGTGACTCGGCCGGTGGCTCCGCGAAGGGCGGCCGCGATCCGAAGTACCAGGCGATCCTGCCGATCCGGGGCAAGATCCTCAACGTCGAGAAGGCGCGGATCGACCGGGTCCTGCAGAACAACGAAGTACTGGCGATCATCTCCGCCCTCGGCACCGGTATCCACGAGGACTTCGACGAGGAGAAGCTGCGATACCACAAGATCGTGATCATGGCCGACGCCGACGTCGACGGTCAGCACATCCGGACGCTGCTGCTCACGCTGCTGTTCCGCTTCATGCGGCCGCTGATCGAGCGCGGTCACGTGTATGCCGCGCAGCCGCCGCTCTACAAGCTCCGCTGGAGCAACAGCCCGCACGAGTTGGCCTACACCGAACGCGAGAAGGACGGCCTGGTGGCCGCCGGCATCGAGGCCGGCAAGAAGTTCCCGAAGGAGAACGCCACCCAGCGGTACAAGGGTCTGGGCGAGATGAATCCGCAGGAGCTCTGGGAGACCACGATGGACCCGGCCAACCGGGTGCTGCTGCAGATCACCCTGGACGACGCCGCCCGCGCCGACGAGACCTTCGCGACGTTGATGGGCGACGACATCGAGGCTCGTCGCAACTTCATCCAGCGCAACGCCAAGGACGTCCGGTTCCTTGACATCTGAGGGCCGCCCGGGTTCCGCCCGGGCGCACCTCGCGCAGCGCCGACCTCACCGACGTACTGACACGAACGGGACGAGCACCAGATGACCGAGACCCCCCTTTCTCCGGGACACGACCGGATCGAGCCCCTCGATCTGCAGACGGAGATGCAGCAGTCGTACCTCGACTACGCGATGGCCGTCATCGTCGGCCGCGCGCTGCCCGAGGTCCGTGACGGCCTCAAGCCGGTGCACCGCCGGATCCTCTACGCGATGTACGACGGTGGCTACCGGCCCGATCGCGGCTTCTCCAAGTGCTCCCGCATCGTCGGTGACGTGATGGGTCAGTACCACCCGCACGGTGACTCCGCGATCTACGACACTCTGGTCCGGTTGGCGCAGCCGTGGGTGATGCGCGCGCCGTTGATCCAGAGCCAGGGCAACTTCGGGTCACCGGGTAACGACCCGGCCGCCGCGATGCGGTACACCGAGTGCCGGCTGGCCCCGCTGGCGATGGAGATGGTGCGCGACATCGACCAGGAGACGGTCGACTTCCGCCCCAACTACGACGGCCGCTCGCAGGAGCCGGTGATCCTGCCCAGCCGCTTCCCGAACCTGCTGGTGAACGGCTCGGCCGGGATCGCGGTCGGGATGGCGACGATGATCCCGCCGCACAACCTGCGCGAGGTCGCCGCCGCGGCCCAGTGGTGCCTGGAGCACCCGGAGGCCACCCAGGAAGAGGTCCTGGCGGCGTGCATGGAGAACATCAAGGGACCGGACTTCCCGAACGGCGCCCTGATCGTCGGCTACAAGGGCATCGACGACGCCTACCGCACCGGTCGTGGCTCGGTCACGATGCGCGCGGTGGTCGACATCGAGGAGGACGCCAAGGGCCGTACCAGCCTGGTCGTCAGCCAGCTGCCGTACATGGTCAACCCGGACAACCTGGCGCAGAAGATCGCCGAGCTCGTCAACGGCGGCAAGATGACCGGTATCGCCGACATCCGTGACGACACCTCGTCCCGGACCGGCCAGCGCCTGGTGATCGTGCTGAAGCGCGACGCCCAGCCCCGGGTCGTCCTGAACAACCTCTACAAGCACACCCAGCTGCAGGACACCTTCGGCTGCAACATGCTCGCCCTGGTCGACGGGGTGCCGCGCACGCTCAGCGTCGACCTGTTCATCACCCACTGGATCGACCACCAGATCGAGGTCATCCAGCGGCGGACCAAGTACCGCCTCCGCGAGGCCGAGAAGCAGGCGCACATCTACCGCGGTCTGGTGAAGGCGCTCGACGCGCTGGACGAGGTCATCGCGCTGATCCGCCGCAGCCCGGATGTCGAGGAGGCCCGCAGCGGGCTGATCTCGCTGCTGGAGATCGACGAGATCCAGGCCCAGGCGATCCTGGACATGCAGCTGCGCCGGCTGGCCGCTCTGGAGCGGCAGAAGATCATGGACCGGTTGAGCGAGCTCGAGATCGTGATCGCCGACCTCGAGGACATCCTGGCCGACCCGGTCCGGCAGCGGACCATCATCCGGGACGAGCTGACCGAGATCGTCGACAAATTCGGCGACGAGCGCCGGACCGAGATCATCGCGGCCGACGGCGACCTGTCCGTACAGGACCTGGTCCCCGACGAGGAAGTGGTCGTCACGATCACCCGCGGCGGTTACGCGAAGCGCACCAAGACCGACCTGTACCGGACGCAGAACCGCGGCGGCAAGGGCGTTCGCGGTGCGACGATGCGCGCCGAGGACGAGATCGGGCACTTCTTCGCCACCACGAACCACCACTGGATGCTGTTCTTCACCACCAAGGGCCGGGTCTACCGGGCCAAGGTGTGGCAGCTGCCGGAGTCGGCGCGCGACGCCAAGGGCTCGCACGTCGCCGGCCTGCTGTCGTTCCAGCCGGACGAGGAGATCGCCCAGGTCCTGACCCTGCGCGACTACGAGCAGGAGCCGTACCTGCTGCTCGCCACCAAGCGCGGCCTGGTGAAGAAGACGGCGCTGACCGACTACGACTCGGCCCGGCAGAGCGGCATCATCGCGGTCAACTTCCGTGACGAGGACGACGAGCTGATCGGCGCCGAGCTGGCTTCGGCCGAGGACGACCTGATGCTGGTCTCCAAGAAGGGCCAGTCGATCCGCTTCACCGCGAACGACGAGCAGCTGCGGCCGATGGGCCGGGCCACTTCGGGCGTGACCGGGATGAAGTTCCGCAACGGCGACGAGCTGCTGTCGATGGCCGTCATCCGGGCCGGCTCCGAGGAGGACGCGCAGTACGTCTTCACCGTGACCGACGCCGGCTACGCCAAGCGCAGCCGCGTCTCGGAGTACCGGCAGCAGGGTCGTGGCGGTCTGGGCATCAAGGCGGTCAAGCTGAACGACGAGCGTGGCCTGCTGGTCGGCGCGCTGATCGTCGTCGACAGCGACCAGGTGCTCGCGATCAAGAACAGCGGCCAGGTCGTCCGGAGCCGGGTGGACAGCGTGCCGGTCAAGGGCCGCGACACGATGGGCGTGAAGTTCGCCGGGGTCGGCGAGTCCGACGCCGTGGTCGCGATTGCCCGCAACACCGACCTCACCGTGAGTGACGACGAGGCAGAGGTCGTCGAAGGCGCCGAAGAAGTTGCCCAAGATGTGGACGGATCGACAACCGAAACCACCTCTGGAAGCGTCAGCACAGATGACCAGCATTCGACGGACGTCGACGGCGCGGCTACGGTCGAAGATGACGAAGCCGGCCAGGAGGGCACCTGATGACCAACCGCGCGAGGCCGACATGGCCTGATGGAGCGGACAGCCCCAAGTCCCAGCGACCGCAGAGCGGCGCCGGGAAGGGCCAGTCCACCCCACCTGCCACCCCGGCCTCCAACGGTCGTAGCAGTTCGACCGGCAACGGCCAGCCCAGACCCGGTACTGCGAACGGTCAGCGGCCCGGCGAAGCGCGCCAGCCGCGTCCGGGCGGGCCGTCGGCGACCCCGTCGACGCCGGACCAGCCGTCCCGTCCGCCGCAGCAGCCCCCGGTTCGGCCGGCGCCGCAGAAGCCGGCTGGTTCGAGCCCGTACTCGGCCGGCTCGGCGCCGACCACTCCCCGGCCGACGCCCAGCACACCCAGTACTCCGGGCCGCCCGGAGCCGCGGTTGCCGTTGGGCGGTGGCCAGCCCGGCACCTCGGCGTACGGGCAGACCGGCAAGCTGGCCACGCCGACCCACACCCCGACCGAGAGCTTCGGGGACAAGCTGAACGCGGCGAAGCAGGCGGTGCTCGGCAGGGCCAGTGCCCTGAAGGAGTCCGCCACCTCGATCACTTCCTCGGCCCCGGCGGCCTCTGACTCCACCGAGACGCTGAATGTCGGGCAGAAGGCCAAGCTCGGGAAGCGCGACGAGTTCAAGCCGGTCGTCGAGCCGGCGCCGAAGGTCTCGTCCCGGCCGCAGACCCGGAAGGCCCGGCTGCGGTTGACGCGGCTGGACCCGTGGTCGGTGATGAAGACCGCGTTCCTGCTGTCGATCGCGTTCGGCATCGTCACCTGGGTGGCCGTCTTCATCGTCTGGTCGGCGATCGGCGCGGCCGGTGTCTTCGACAACATCAACAACACGGTCCGCGAGGTGCTGGGCAACCAGGACGGCGACCAGTTCCAGATCGAGACCTACATCAACACCGGCAAGGTGATGGGATTCACCACCCTGCTGGCGTGCGCCGATGTGCTGATCATCACGGCGCTCGCGACGCTCGGATCGTTCCTCTACAACATCGCGGCAACCCTGCTGGGCGGCCTCGAAGTGACGCTCGCGTCGGAGGACTGAGACTTCGACTGTGGCTTCGATCGGGTCGTTGTGCGGCCCGATCGAATCCAATTTGGGAGGCAGGCACCGGGTGCGGTAATCTCTCCCAGGTTGTTCCCCCGCAGTTCGCGGGCCTATAGCTCAGTTGGTTAGAGCGCTGCCCTGATAAGGCAGAGGTCACAGGTTCAAATCCTGTTAGGCCCACCCCGATCGATCCAAGATCCAAGGAGATCCCGATGCTGAAGAAGGTTCTGCTGGTCCTGCTGGCCAGCGTCGGTGGATACTTCGTCTACAAGAAGACCCAGCAGTCCCGCGCCGAGCAGGACCTCTGGGCCGAGGCCGTCGACCCGGTCACCCCGGGCCGCTGAAACACACCCCCACGGGGGCGTAGCTCAACTGGCAGAGCACTGCCTTTGCAAGGCAGGGGTTAGGGGTTCGAGTCCCCTCGTCTCCACCAAACAGCCGGTTCCGCTTGGAACCGGCTTTCTGCTTGTACGAGGCCCGAACTAATTGCCTGTTTCGGAAGCCCTGGTGGGTCTAAGCTCTGCGGATGTCCTTGGAATGGGAACAGGTAATCGTTCACTCGGTCGATCCGGTGGCCTTGGGGCAGTGGTGGGCCGAGGCTCTTGGGTGGGTCGTGGTCTACTCCTCTGCTGACGAGTTCGAGATCCGCCCGGAGGCGGATCGCGTACCGGGGCTGGACTTCGTCCGGATCGAGGAGATCAAGAAGGTCAAGAGCCGACTGCATCTCGACTTCAGGCCCGATGATCAGGACGCCGAGGTGGCTCGTCTGGTGGCTCATGGCGCACAGCGTGTTGATATTGGCCAGGGTGATGATCAGTCTTGGGTGGTGCTGGCAGACCCCGAGGGTAACGAGTTCTGCATCCTTGGCCAGCTACGTCAATAGTGCGTGGGGATGGCGTGGGGCTACGGCTGGATCTCAGATGCGAGTACTGCGGCAGCGGCTGTTAGCGGGGGAACAGTTTCCAGTGGCCTTCGGAGACGACTTCGACGGTTCCGTCGATCACTTTGAGGGCGGTCTGATCGTCTGTCGCGTAGGCCCGTACCGGCATGGTGGCGGCCCATTTCTCGGCGCTGGCCATGGTGTTGTTCTCGAAACCCGGGTAGTCCAGGTGCGGGAACATCGAGAAATCGACCAGGCCGAGCGTTTTGTCGCCACCGCCGGGTGGGGTCCAGCCGACGAAGCGCTCGCCGATGCTGGGGGTCATCACCATGCTCCCGGCGCTCAGTCCCACGTAGACCGCGCGCAGTGACGGCAGGAGGTCGGCCAGTCCGGACTGCTGCATCCAGTAGGACAGGTACATGGCGTCGCCGCCTCCGACCAGCAGGACGTCAGTCTCCTGCACCAGGGGGACCCAGACCTCTTCGTCGATGCTGGGCAGCGCGGTGAGCTCAAGCACTGCCAGGGACTTCCAACCCAGTTCGGTCATCGGGCAGAGGGGTTGTTTTCCGCTGATCAGCATCCATGCCTGGCCGGCGCCGCCGGGCTGGGCGTACATCGCGGTGGGTATGCAGAGCGCGTTGCACTCGGCAATCGGCTTGCCCAGCAGGTCGACCAACGCGTCGTGGATGCTCGGGTTCTTGATGCCTGAGTCCGTGAGGAGAAGCTTCATGATGCCTTTCCTGGCTAGATCGCCGGCCGCTCGAAGGATCGTACAACTGGTTGCACAGGTCCGGTAAGCACCGATTGACCACGAGGGTCCATCCTGCAGTGGTGGATGTGCTGATGGAGTTGCAGAGGCGGGAGCCGATCTTTCATCGGGCATCTGGGGGTGTGCTGGAGCGGCGGTATGCCGAGGGAGTACCGGATGCGTGGGCGGCGGACGAGTTCGGGTGTCGGGAGCTGGGGCCGGATACCTATCTGCTGACGTACCGATTGCGGCAGGGGGATCGAGTGACGCGGCGGGCGACGGTTTGGCGGTCGAGTGGGGGTGGGTGGCAGGCGCTCTACCACCAGGGGACGGTTGTCACGACGTGAGGCGGTACCTGCTCAGGGCAGGTGTCAGCGGTCCCGCCCCTGCTGCAGAGCGACGTCCGCTACTGAAGTCTCTGTTGAGAAGGTTCGGAAGCCCCGGTGTTGGTAGTTCGTGAGGGCGTGTGGGTGGTCGTCGGACGAGGTCTGTAGCCATACGCGGGCGGTCGGGGTCGGGTTGCCGATTTCCCAGGCCAGCTCTGTGGCGCGGACCAGGAACGCGGCGCCGAGGCCCTTGTCCTGGTACTCCGGTGCGACTCCGAAGACCACGATGCCCACGTCGCCCTTGGTGCCGTTCTCCAGCTCGACGAAGCCGGCCGTCTCCCCCTCCACCAGGGCAAGCCAGCTCCGTACTGCCGGGTGGGACAGCTCGGCGACCCACTCCTCGTCGCTCCACTGCAGTCGCCCGTGCGCTTTCAACGGGGCCCAGATCCGGGTGTAGATCGACCGAATGGTGGCGGCCGACTCGGGGCCGGTCTCAGCCAGCTCGAGCCGCACCGGCGAGGGCTTCCCCGGTACGAGCTGTTTCGGGGAAGTCATCTCCAAGCGCGTGATGATTTGGGTCGCCTCCGAGCTCTGGTCGCGGGCGGCGGGGGTGGGTGGATCGGGTGGAGATGAAAACTGAAGTGTGGTGCTGAAATGAGTGGGGGGCAAGAGGTGAGCGATCGGCGGGTGCGACCCGAACTACGCCGGTACGTCGACGTCCCGGTCGAGGTGATCGGCACGGGCGGCTCGCTGCTATGAGAGCTGTTGCCTCGGGCTACTAATTTGCTTGCCCTATGCATCGATTGATGGATGGGCGTGTCAGTTCGTGTACGGATTGTCACGGGGAACTCACTGTTTGTTTGCGGGTGCGTGCAGATGTCCTGACTGGCCTAGCGGTCGGTGGAGTGGACGCCGGAGTCTCTGGGGAGGAAGAGATATCGGGCAACCACTGACGACCTTGCGCGCGGGTACCTACCGGGACCGCGTGGGCCGACTACGGAGGTTCCGGACGCGTGCTCGAGACGTATCGCGGCATTCCGCACCTGCTGGACACCTGGGTCGTGCTGACCGGGATGGCGGTTCCGATCGCCCTCTCGTCGATCCGCCGGCCAGGCGACCTGGTGCCCCGGATCGCGGCCCTGTTGATGCCGGCTGCCTTCGCGCTGATCCTCGCGGCCACGCTCAGCCCGACCAGCCACCGACTACCCGGGATCGGCAGCTGCGGCACGCACCTGACCACAACCGGCGGGCTCACCTCGATGCAGGGGCTGCTCAACGTGCTGCTGTTCATCCCCGCCGCGGGCCTGCTGACCCTGGCGAGCGGCCGGCCGGCGGACGGGATCGCCGCCGGGATCGGGATGTCCGCCGCGGTCGAGGCGATCCAGGCGCTGATCCCGCCGCTCGGCCGGTCCTGTCAGCTGCACGACCTGGTCGCGAACACGCTCGGCGCCTTCGCCGGCGTCGGCCTGGCGGCGGCGCTGCAAATGGCCGTGCAGAGAGCGCTGCGAGCGGCGACCAGCCCGGTCACCCTGACGAATCCCGGGTACGTCGTGGAACACGGCGCAGTACTCGTGAGACGCCCTGCCGCTCGGCATCGCCGGGGCGAGCTGGCGCCGGCGCTCGTGAAGGTCCGCCCCGCTGTCAGGGTGCGCTGAGGTCCGCTGGATGGTTATCCACAGGTTGTGGGTAAACCGGGGGATGACGGGTCATAACCCTGGAGATATCCACAGGCACGCCCTGGATCAGGGCCGTACCTCCAGCCCGAGCGAGGTGGTGATGACGATCGCCTGGGGCAGATCCACGATCGCGTCCCTGAGCGTGACGGTCAGCGGGTCGAGCGTCGACAGGTCGGAGCCGCGCAGGTCCGCGCCGGTGAAGTCGGCGCGTTGCATCGAGGCTCCGGACAGGTCCACGTTCCGCAGTACGGCCTTGTTCGCGCGCAGACCGGAGAGCTCGGCCTCGCGCAGCTTCGTCCCGCTCAGCTCGACTCCGCGCAGGTCGGCGCGGGTCATCGCGACGAACGACCAGTCGCCGCCCTCGACCTTCATCAGGTTATGAGTGCAGTCGTCGAAGATGCTGCCCATCAGCTTGCACCGGGTGAAGGTGCTGTCGAAGAACGAGCACCGGACGAAGGTGCAGTTCACGAACGCGGCATCGGTATGCGTCGACGCATTGAACCGCACCCCGCGGAAGACGCACTCCTCGAACACCCCGCGCTGGTTGTTCACCTCCGTCAGATCGGAATCGATGAACAGCACCCGCGTATACGTCTGCCCCGACGGATCGGCGTCGTCCCAGTCCCGGATCGTCGACTCAGTCTTAGGTGCGGGCCGCTCTCCCATGGCACTCCCTTCGGTTAGCCCGCAGTTTGCCTTGCACCACCGACAAAGTTCACCCCAACCGGGAGGATGGCCGATGTGACCGGATCAGAGCGAGTGATGGTGTTCGGTGCCGGCGGGTTTCTCGGGGGCGCGATCTGCCGGCTGCTGGCCGAGCGCGGGATCGAGTACCGCGGCTTCACGCGATCCACCGGCGACCCGCACAGACGGTTCGATCTGGCGACCGGGCACTGCTACGCGCTGGACACCCAACTCGGGCTCTACAAGCCGACCGTGATCGTCAACGCGGCCGCCGCGACTCATGGCGACGTCCTCGAGCTCACCCGTGGCAACGTCGTCGCGGTCCAGTCGCTGCTCTCCTCGATGAACGGGCACGCGAGCAACGCGCGCTTCATCCAGATCGGTTCCGCCGCGGAGTACGGCGGAGCGCCGCGCGGTACCAGCCAGGACGAGCAGGCCGAGCTCCGCCCGGGCGCGGCGTACGGGTACACCAAGCTGGCCGGCTCCGAGCTTGTACTGCGCGCGCAACGCAACGGCGCCGACGCGGTCGTGCTGCGCTCCTTCAACATGACCGGACCGGGATCGCCACCGAGCACTCTGTTCGGCCGGGTGCTCCGCCAGCTCGGTACGACCGACGCGATCCAGCTGGGCTCGCTCGAGGCGTGGCGGGACTACCTCGACGTCCGCGATGTCGCCGAGGCGGTGCTCGCGGTTGCGACGGCGGAAGGCAAACTCCCGCCGGTGCTCAACGTCGGCTCGGGCAAGGCGACGCTGGCCAGGGACGCTGTCCACGGGCTGGCCGAGGCCAGCGGGACCAGCACGAAGATCGTCGAGGGCGAGGTACACGCCGACCACGCGGGCTCCCCCGCCGACACGGTCGCCTGGCAACAGGCCGACAGCTCCCTGATCAGCAAACACCTCGGCTGGTCCAGCAAGATCCCCCTTGCCCAGTCCCTCACGGACACCTGGACCGCCCGCCCGAGAGAATAGGCCGGCCACCTGCTACGCGACTGCACGGGACAAGGAGACACGGCCTGTGGATATCTGGTCGGTTTGTGAGCCCGCTCCGGATCGGCAGGGGCCGAACGAGGACCTGGTGATCAGCGGGCCGGACTTCGTCGTCGTGCTCGACGGTGCGACCGCGCCGAAGGGTGTCGAGTCGGGGTGCGTGCATTCGGTCGCCTGGCTGGTCGCTCGGCTGGGGACCCATCTGGCGCTCCCGTTGCTCGGGCGGTCGCAGGTGCCGTTGCCGGATCTGCTCGCGGCCGCGATCACCGAAGTACGGGCTGAGCACGAGGACACCTGCGACCTGGCCAACCCCGACAGCCCCTCGTCGACCGTCGCGATGATGCGGGTCAGCGACGAGCAGGTCGAGCACCTCGTGCTGGCCGATTCGCCGATCGTGCTGCGCGCCCCCGACCGGCGCGTGACGGTGCTCGCGGACAACCGGGTCGATTTCCTGCCGGAATACACGTTCGAGGCCGTCCGCCGGTTGCGCAACCAGCCGGGTGGCTTCTGGGTCGCGAGCACCGAGCCCAAGGCGGCGTACGAAGCAGTCTCCGGTACTACGGAACGCGCAGCGGTCGAGCTGGTCGCCCTGCTGACCGACGGCGCCTCCCGGTACTCCGAGCGCTACGGCCACACCTGGGACGACCTGGTCGACACACTCGCAACGGCCGGTCCGCAAGCTCTGATCGACCTGGTCAGGCAGCACGACGAGGACGCGGCCGTCGGCGCCTTCCGCGGCAAGCGGCGTGACGACGCGACCGCAGTGCTGTGCCGGCTACGGCTGCCATCGTGATGGCGCGGACGATGGTGGGTACGGCGCGTACGTGGGAAAGTCCGGCGGCCGTGGGGCGTACTGCGGTGGGCCTGCTGGTGGTTGGGTGAGGCTCGGCGCCATCCGCCCGTCCTGCCAGGAGTTGGTACGAAGCATCAGCAGGGCGATCGCGATCCCGGCCACGACGAGCAGCGCGGCGGCGACGCTGAAGCCGATGTTCACCGCGAGCGCCGTCCGGACCATGAAGCCCTGCAGGTCGTAGATGTCCACATAGTCGCCGGTCGCGTCAGCCGCCTCCCTGCGATCGACAAGCCGGACGACCCAGACGAAGAAACTGATCACTGCGAAGCTGCCCCCGCCGACGATGATCACCCAGAACGCCGCCCACGAGGCCCACCAGCCGTAGAGCAACGCCCGCCATGTGTGACCCTTCGACTGACCCAGCGCCTGATCCTGCGTATCGGCCGGCTCGCTGGCCCGGACGACGTCCTCGACCACCTGCAACGGATACCAGAACTGGACGATGGGGCAGATCCAGCTTCCGATCACCCAGCTCCGCTCATGCCGATGAGCGGGCCGTAGACCGCCTGGCTGTTGTGCACCTCGAGACGCACCGCCGGTCAGGGCGAAGAGCTCGGTGTTCTCCCGCGCCCGCCACAGCCAGATCAGGAAGAGGACTCCGGTGCCGATCACCAGCAGGCAGACGACGTTGAGCAGTGGACCGCTGTTGGCGATCGACTGCACCCCGCGATCGAGCTCGTTCTCGGAGAGCTGCCCGTAGACGAGCCGCTTCACGTCGGCGTACGACCGCCACATCAGCACGGCCTGGGCGATGGTGACGAGCGTCGTCAGCACCATCAGGACGAGAAAGACCACCGTGATCCGCCGCAACGGCTTGTACGTCCGCACCGGCGGCATCATCACCGGCGGCAGCATCGGATGGGGGCCCGGGTGATAGCCGGGCGGCCCTGGATACGGCTGACTCACCGACCTCACCTCCCACAGACAAGTTAACCCGCTCGCGGGAGCTTGGAGCAGTTGTCCACAGGCCAGATCCTGCAACTCTCAGACCGCGGCGAAGGCCTCTCGCGCGGCCGGCAGCGCCAGCGCCCGATCCACCGCCGACAACCCGATCCGCGTCCGCCGGTCGAGCAGGTCGTCCTCCGTCAGCGCCCCTTCATGCCGGACCGCGAAGCGCAGCTCGGCATGCGTGGTCGACAACCCAGGAGCAACCGGCTCCAGCAACGACGGCTCCACCGCGATGACGTCGGCCGCCTCCACGCCGTACCGGGCGACAAACCGCGCCGGCGCTCGTACCGCCGCCAACCGCACCCGATCGGCCGCGCCCACCAGCGGAATCCGATGCGTCAGACAAGGCCGCCGTCCCTCCAGCGAGGACTGAGCCAATGCGGTGTCGAGCGCGTCCTGCGCCATCCGCCGGTACGTCGTGAGCTTGCCGCCGACGATCGTCACGAGCCCGTCCGGACTCGTGATCACCGCATGCCGCCGGGAGATGTCGGCCGTCTTGTCCTCACCCTTGTGATGCCCGGTGTCGAGCAGCGGCCGCAGACCCGCATAGCTGCCGAGCAGATCGACACGTGTCAGCGGCACCCGCACAGCGGCGCTGATCGTGGACAGCAGGAAGTCGATCTCGGCCTCCGTTGCCAGTGGAACGTCGCTGACCGGACCGGGCGCTTCTTCATCGGTCAGCCCGACATAGACCCGGCCGTCGGGCGCGGGAATCGCCATCACGACCCGCCGCAGCTCCCCCGGCACCGGCACGGTCAGTACTGCGGACAACCCACCGAAGGCCGACTGTGGCAGGACCAGATGGGTCCCCCGGCTCGGCCGCAATTTGATGCCGGAGGCAACTTGATCGGCCCAGATCCCGGTCGCGTTGATGACGATGCCCGCGTCGAGCTCGAGTCGCCGGCCCGACAACTGATCCACCAGCACCGCGCCTCGCCCGGTCGCCTGCTCGGCGGCGCAGTGCGTGATGATGCGAGCCCCGTACGACGCCGCGGTGCGCGCGATCGCGACGACCAGCCGCGCATCGTCGTACAGCTGACCATCCCAGGTGAGGAAGCCGCCACGCAGACCATCGGGCCGCACCGTCGGGGCGTAGCGCAGCACCTCCGCGGAGCTGACGCGGCGGGAGTGCGGCAGGTAGTCGTCACTCGTGCGGGCGAAGGTGCGCAGTACGTCCCCGCCGAAGAAAGCGCCACGCAGCATGGCGGCCTGGGCGAGCCTGGCCTGTGGAAACCAGGGTGCGACCTGCGGCACGGGGTGAACGAGATGAGGTGCCGTGGTCTTCATCAGGATGCCGCGCTCGACCGCGCTCTCGTAGGCGATGCCCACATGCCCGGACGCGAGATACCGCAGACCGCCGTGGACGAGCTTCGAACTCCAGCGACTCGTACCGAAGGCGAGGTCGTGCTTCTCGACCAGCGCCACGGTGAGACCCCGCGCGGCCGCATCGAGCGCGACTCCGGTGCCGGTGACGCCGCCGCCGATCACCAGCACATCGACCCGGCCGGTCGTGTCGAGCCAGTCGAGCTCGCGGGTCCGCCGGGCCGCGTTGAGGCTGGCGTTGCCCACCGCGATCATGGAGTGAGGTACCTGGTGAGCATCACCCGCAGCTCTTCGTCCAGCTCGGGGTACTCCTTCGGCTCGGCGAGCACCGGTCCGGAGACCGCGGACGCGAGCGACACCAGGATGATCTGCCGCGACAGCCAGTCGGCGTTACCGGCCCGGATCGAACCATCC
Organism: Streptomyces sp. SID13031; assembly: GCF_010548305.1. GTDB lineage: Bacteria > Actinomycetota > Actinomycetes > Propionibacteriales > Kribbellaceae > Kribbella. The sequence goes on along the minus strand of NZ_JAAGLV010000007.1, from coordinate 291,393 downwards.
GCCTGGCCCGACTCGATCCCGGCCTTCACGAGGGCGAGGTGCGCGACCGTGCTGCTGCCGCGCCGCTCCAGCAGGTACGGCGTGAGGAACTCGGGGTCGAGCTCGATGATCTTGCGCATCAACGGGTGGGTCCGGGTCTTCGCGACCACCTCGACGACGCCCTCGATCAAGCGGGCCCGGCCGTCGACGGCGTCGGGCTGGAAGGCCGAGACGAGCGCCGTGGTCCACTCGCGCGTCATCAGCGCGGCGACCACCGCCTGGACGTTCGGCCAGCGCCGGTACAAGGTGGCGCGGGAGACCTCGGCGTGCCGGGCGATGTCGGCCATCGTCATCCGCCGCATCCCGATCGCCAGCAGCAGCTCGTACGCCGCGTCCAGGATTCGCTCCTCGCCGATCGCGTTCGCCGGCGTCGGTCGCGACGATCCGGTCGTGCTGGAGGAGGTATCGGTTTCGCTGCTACGCTGAGACATCACACGTCATAGTGTATCAGCGACTGCGGTGACTACAAGAGTGATTCACCCCTCGGTGACGCTACCTCCGAAGAGCCCAGATGGGGAGCCGTCCATGACCGAGTCCGACCTGCCGGTGGTCAACCTCACGCCCGGCCGCTGGGGCGATCCGGCCCACGAGGTCGAGCTCCCCGCCGCTGCACTGGAGGCGCTCAAGCATCTCGGCGTACGGCGCCCGCCGGCTCCCGTCGAGCCCGCAGCCCCGAGTGCCCCCGACGACGTGGTCGTGAAGCTGTTGGTGGAGCTGCTCGGGTCTGAGCAGGTGAAGACCGATCTCGAGACGCGCTGGGGTCACACCCGCGGCTACTCGACACCCGATCTCCTCCGTCATCGCGCGGGTGACACCACCGATATGCCCGCCGCGGTCGTCTACCCCGGCTCGCACGACGAAGTACAGGCGCTCTTGACGACCTGCTCCGAGCATCGCGTCGCAGTCGTCCCGTACGCCGGCGGCACCTCGGTCGTCGGCGGGCTGGCGGCCCAAGGCACTGCATTCGTCGCGGTCGACCTGCGGCGGCTCGACCGGCTGGTCGAGATCGACGAGGTGTCCAGGACGGCGACGATCGAGGCCGGGGTCCGCGGTACTGCGGCCGAGGCGTTGCTCGCCGAGCGCGGCTACACGCTCGGGCACTTCCCGCAGTCCTACGAAGGCGCGAGCATCGGCGGCTACGCGGCGACCCGGTCGAGCGGGCAGTCCTCAGCGGGGTACGGCCGCTTCGACCAGATGGTCGTCGGGCTCACGCTGGCGACTCCGCGCGGCACGATCGAGCTCGGCAACGCGCCGATGTCCGCGGCCGGCCCGGATCTGCGCCAACTCGTCCTGGGCTCGGAGGGTTCGCTGGGCATCATCACGAGCGTCGTCCTCCGGATCCGCCCGCGCCCGGCCGAGCGCTCCTTCGAGGGCTGGCGATTCGCCTCCTTCGATCAGGGCCTGACCGCGATCCGCCGGTTGGCTCAGGACGGTCCGCTGCCGACCGTGCTCAGGCTGTCCGACGAAGCCGAGACGGCGATCAACCTGGCCGACCCGGATGTCCTCGGCGGCGGCTCCGGCGGAGTGCTCGCGATCGTCGGCTTCGAAGGCACCCGTACTTCGGTACGCCACGCCGAGGTGGCCGAGGTGCTGGCCGCCGCGGGAGGCGAGTCACTCGGCGAGGGCCCGGGCGAGACGTGGCGCCAGGGGCGGTACCGGGCTCCCTATCTCCGCGATCCCCTGCTCGACGAAGGCGCGTTGGTCGAGACGCTCGAGACGGCCGGCTTCTGGTCGGCCCTCCCGGCGCTGAAGGCGGGCGTGACCGAGGCATTCGTCAACGAGCTGTCCGGCCAGGGAACGCCGCCGATCGTGCTCTGCCACGTGTCGCACGTCTACGAGACCGGCGCTTCGATCTACTTCACCGTCATCTCCGCGCAGACGGACGACCCGGTGGCCCAATGGCGTCAGGCGAAAACCGCAGCCAGTCAGGCGATCGCAGCGGCAGGCGGCACCATCACCCACCACCACGCCGTAGGCACCGACCATCGCGACGCCTATGCTGCCGAGATCGGCCCGTTGGCGATCGAGACGCTGCAAGCGGTCAAGCGTGTCCTCGACCCGAACGGCATCCTCAGCCCCGGCATTCTGATCCCGCCGACTCCGTAGTGTCGGATTCTTGCAATAGGTAGTCGAACTATTGCGCGACGTTAGCTCCTTCCTTAAGGTGTGGCGCACATTGCCCTCCGGCCGGTCTGACCGGTCCGCCCCCATGGAAGGCGCAACTCATGCCCCCACGCAGGTCCGCACGCCCAAATCACTACCGATTGGCCGCTCTGGCGGTCGCCGCCGGCACCGCGATCACTGGCGCCGGTCTCTCAGCACTCCCCGTTCAAGCCGCACCGGCGGCGATCCAGGCCGTCGGCGCCTCGCTCCCGTTCACCATCCTGGAGGCCGAGAGCGCCGCCACGAACGGCAGCAAGATCGGCCCGAGCTACGCCCAGGGCACGCTCGCCGCCGAGGCGTCGAACCGCCAGGCCGTCACCCTCAACGGCGGCCAGTACGTCGAGTTCACCGCTCCCGGTACGACCAACGCGATCAACGTCGCGTACTCCGTTCCGGATGGCCGTACCGGCACCCTGTCGGTCTACGTCAACGGGCAGAAGCTCTCGCAGTCCCTAGCGGTGACGGCGAAGTACAGCTTTGTCGACACCGGCTGGATCGTCGGGTCGCGAACCCACAAGCTCTACGACCACGCCCGCCTGCAACTCGGCCAGACCGTCAACGCAGGCGCGAAGATCAAGCTCCAGGTGGACGGCGAGAACACCGCCGGGCCGTACACGATCGACGACGTCGAGTTCGAGAACGTGGCCGGTCCCGCCGGTCAGCCTGGTGGCTCGATCTCGATCACCGATCGCGGCGCGGACCCGAACGGCAACAACGACTCGACCGGCGCGATCCAGAGCGCCATCGACAGCGCCCGCGGTTCAGGTGGAACAGTGTGGATCCCAGCCGGCCGGTTCAAGGTCGGCGGCACGATCAACCCCGACGGCGTGACGCTGCGCGGCGCCGGCCGCTGGCACTCGACGTTGCTCAGCAGTCACCTGATCGACCGCCCGAACGGCGGCGGCAACGTGAAGCTCTACGACTTCGCGGTGATCGGTGAGGTGACCGAGCGGCACGACGAGTCGCCGGACAACTTCGTCAACGGCCAGCTCGGCCCGAACTCGATCGTCTCCGGGCTCTGGCTGCAGCACCTGAAGGTCGGCCTGTGGCTGACCGGCAACAACGACAACCTGGTGGTCGAGAACAACCGGTTCTACGACATGACCGCGGACGGCCTGAACCTGAACGGGACCGCCAACAACGTTCAGGTGCGGAACAACTTCCTCCGCAACCAGGGCGACGATGCGCTCGCGATGTGGTCGCTGCACGCGGCGAACCGGAACAGCACGTTCGCCAACAACACGATCGTGCAGCCGAATCTGGCGAACGGCATCGCGATCTACGGCGGTACCGACCTGACCGTGCGGGACAACCTGATCTCCGACACGAACGCGCTCGGTGGTGGGATCGCGATCTCGAACCAGTCGTTCGGCTCGCCGTTCTACCCGCTCGCCGGGACGATCACCGTTTCCGGCAACACGCTGATCCGGACCGGCGCGATGAACCCGAACTGGGGTCAGAACCACCCGCACGGCGCGATCCGGGTGGACGCGTACGACACCCAGATCAACGCCCAGGTGCGGTTCACCAACAACCGGCTGGTGGCCAGCCCGTGGTCGGCGTACCAGTTCGTCGATGGTGGCGGTGTCGGGCGGCGGGTGCAGAACGTCAGCGTGGACGGCGGTTCGATCGAAGGCGCCGGGACCTTTGCCTTCCAGGCAGAGACGACCGGGGCGGCCTCGATCAGCAACGTCGCGGCGAGCAACATCGGCCGGGCCGGTGTCTACAACTGCGCTTACCCGGGCGGTACGTTCTCGCTGAACCGCGGTGCCGGGAACAGCGGCTGGGACTCCACCTGGAGCGGCTGCAACTGGGTCGAGCCGGGCAGTGGCGGCGGTACCGACCCCGGCCAGCCGACTGGGAACCTCGCCGCTGGTAAGCCAGTGACGGCGACCAGCACCAACCAGAACTACGTCGCGAGCAACACCGTCGACGGCAACGCAGGCAGCTACTGGGAAAGCGCCAACAACAGTTGGCCGCAGTCGCTGACCGTGGACCTTGGCAGCAACCTGAACGTCAAGCGGCTGGTGCTGAAGCTCCCGCCGGGCTGGGGTGCACGGAGCCAGACCATCCAGGTGCTCGGCAGCACCAACAACTCGTCGTTCAGCCAGTTGGCCGGGGCTGCGGGCCGCACCTTCGACCCGGGCTCGGGCAACGCGGCGACGATCACCCTGCCGACCGCGGTGAACACGCGCTGGGTGCGGCTCACCTTCACCGCCAACACGGGGTGGCCGGCCGGTCAGCTCTCGGAGTATGAGATCTACGGCCAGTAGTGCTTGACCTCAGGTTCGCTTGAGGTATGAGGGTGACGGGCATGACTCCTGAATCTTTGACTCGTCCCGTTGCTCTCATCACCGGCGCCAGCGCGGGGCTCGGCCTCGCGCTGGCGCACGGCCTGGCCGAGCGTGGGTGGGCGTTGATCATCAACGCCCGCGGCGCCGATGCGCTCAAGAACGCGGCCGATGCGCTGGCCGCTCGTACGGACGTCGTGCCGCTGGCCGGTGACGTCACCGATGCCGAGCATCGGGCCGATCTTGTCGATGCCGTCGGCGAGCTCGGGCGGCTCGACCTCCTCGTCAACAACGCCAGCTACTTGGGGCCGAGCCCGCTCCAGCATTTGGCTGCCACCGATCTCGATGAGCTGCGGCGCGTGTACGAGGTCGACGTGATTGCGCCGGTTGCTCTGACCCAGGCGCTGCTCCCCGAGTTGACCGCTGCCGCTGGGATCGTGATCAACCTCAGCTCGGACGCAGCCGTCGAGGCTTATGAGGGTTGGGGCGGCTACGGGTCGGCCAAGGCAGCACTGGACCACGCGAGCGCAGTACTGGCCGCAGAGCAGCCGGGGCTGGCTGTGTACGCGATTGATCCGGGTGACCTTCGCACGGCGATGCACCAGGCGGCCTTTCCTGGCGAAGACATTTCCGATCGGGCCGAGCCTGCGAGCGTCGTACCGGCGTTTCTGCAGTTGCTGGACAGCCGGCCGGCGAGTGGTCGCTACCGGGCCGCCGAGTTCGCTCCGGCGGTGACTTCGTGAGTGACCCCGTGAGAGTCCATCCGCAGACCAGGTTCACGCTGCCCGACGAGCTGAACGCGGTCGAACCACCGGAGGCGCACGGGCTCGCGCGGGACCAGGTGAAGCTGCTGGTCGCGGAGGGGTCGACCGTCACGCACACGAGGTTCGACCGGATCGGCGAGTACCTGCGGCCGGGCGACCTGCTGTTGGTCAACACGTCGGGGACGCTGGCGGCCGCAGTCGACGGCTCCTGGATCACCGGGTCGGGTGTCGCTCCCGTGGTCGTGCACTTCTCGACAGCGCTGGACGACGGCAACTGGGTGGTCGAGTTGCGCAGCGGTGGCTCGCCTATGTTCGGTGGCTCGGCAGGTGATCGGGTGGAGTTGGCTGAGGGAGTACTGACTCTGCTGAAGCCCTATGAGCCAAGCAGCACGAGGCTGTGGCGCGCCAAGCCGCCGGCGGCAGACGTGGTCAGCTACCTACGGCGGAACGGCCGACCGATCACCTACAAGTACGTCGGCCAGCGGTGGCCGCTCGCGCTCTACCAGACGGTGTTCGCGAGCCAGCCGGGCTCAGCGGAGATGCCCAGCGCGGGCAGGCCGTTCAGCTTCGAGCTGGTGAGCCAGCTGGCGGCAGCCGGAGTACTGATCGCTCCGATCCTGCTGCACTGCGGAGTGTCCTCGCTGGAGAGCCACGAGCCACCACTGCCCGAGCGGTACGACGTATCGGAGCACACTGCACGGCTGGTGAACTGGGTGAAGGCCAATGGCGGCCGGGTGATCGCAGTCGGCACCACAGCGGTCCGTGCGATCGAGTCTGCTGCTTCGGGTGGGGCTGTTGCCGCGTCGAAGGGCTGGACTGACCTTGTACTCGGTCCAGACCACCCGGCAACCGTGGTGGATGGACTGATCACCGGCATGCATGCGCCGGAGGCGTCCCACCTGCTGTTGCTGGAATCGGTGGTCGGGGGCGACGTCGTCCAGCGTGCTTACGACGCCGCCCTCGAACAGTCCTACCTGTGGCACGAATTCGGCGACGTCAGTCTTCTGCTCCGTCAGTGAGTTCGGCGGCCACGTCTGCTTCAGCCGGTTCCGAGGTCTCGAAGCCGGCGGTGGTCATGGGTGGCCCGGTCGGCGCCGGGGTGGCGTCGTTCCCGGGCCGGGCCCGCTTCTCGACGGCCCGCGGGCTCACCGCGGCCACCACCTGATGTCTGTAGGCATCATGAATGTCCTTACCTGCAAGGTCCCCCGTTGGGACTTCACTCCTTTGACGAGTGACAGGTGCCCAACGTCATGCGCCGACGCGAAATTGTGGCCTAGGCCCGAATTGGTTCCATCTTCAACTGCCGCTGCTCAACGGCCGGACGGAGGACCTGATCACGATGTGGGTGCCGAGGAGCTGGCGTTCACGGCCCGAGCCGGGGGCCGGGCGCTCGACGGCCAGGCGGACCGCGGCCTTGCCCAGCTCCTCGTGTGGCATGTAGACGGTGGTCAGCGGTGGTGACAGCTCCTGCGCGACGGGGATGTTGTCGTAGCCGACCAAGGAGATGTCCTCGGGCACGCTGAGGCCCTTCTCGCGCAGGGCCGCGAGTGCTCCCGACGCCATCACGTCGTTGTGCGCGAAGATCGCGGTGAACTCCAGGTTGTCTCCGAGCGCTCGCAGACAACCTTGGTAGGCGCCGCTGCGGTCGGCGGTGCCCGGGATCACGAGAGCCGGGTCGAGCGCAGTACCGAAGTCCTGAAGGGCTTGGCGGTAACCCTCGACACGGCCGATGGTCGTCGTCGAGCGCTCCGGCCCGGTCAGCGTGAGCACTCGCCGGTGTCCCATCGACAGCAGGTGACTGGTGGCCGCGTACGCGCCGCCGCGGTTGTCGTACTCCACCACCAGAGCCGGTACGCCGGGCGCCAGCGGTGGTCGGCCGCAGAGCACCAGCTGGGACCCACGGGCGTGCAGGGCGCGCGCATGGCTCGCCATCCGCTGCTCGTACTCGTCGGTCTGCTCGACACCGCCGACCAGGATCACCGCCTCGACGTCCTCGGTCTCTTCGAGCCGGGCGAACACCTCTTCCTCGCGGCGCAGCTCGCGGCCGGTGATGTAGATGGCGCTGAGCCGGCCATAGTCCTGGGCCGCCTCGGCGACTCCGGTCGCGACCAGGCTGCGCAGCGGCGAGACGACGTCCGAGACGACCATCGCGATCGTGCCCGTCGGGGCGGCCCGGCGCGGCGTCCGGCTGGTGACGACGTAGTTGAGCTCCTCGACGGCTTGCAGCACCTTGGCGCGGGTCGGCTCGGCGACGGGATAGTCGCTGGCCAGCGCGCGCGAGGCGGTGGCGACCGAGACCTGGGCGCGCTTGGCGACGTCACGCAGCGTCGGCCCGCTCCGCCGCCCCGCCCCCTCGATCTCAGCCATCAGTACTTCTTACCTGATCCCAGCGAAAATATCGTTCAGGTCGAACTCCTGCTCGGGCCCGTCGGGCCAGCTCACCCGGACGACGGCACCGGCAACCGTCGCGCTGACCGACTCGTCCAGGTCGACGCCACTCAGCGAAACCCCTGCCACATAGACGGTGCTGCCGGCCGAGGTGGTGCCGTGCAACTCGGGCACCACGGCCCATTCGCCGTACGCCGTCCCGAACGACGCCGGCGACGCACCGGCCGACTCCCAACCGTGCAGACCCGCTACCCGCGACTGAAGCTCGCCACCCTGTACTGCGACCGTCGTCCCGGCGATGTCCGTCGCGAAGGCACTCGGATGCGGGCCGGCGACTGCCCAGCCCGCCAACCGCACCGGCAGCGACGGTGGTACCCAGACCAGTCGATGGATCCGTACCTCGAGCGCACCCTGTACCGCCGTGATGCTGTCGATGCGAGCCGAGGGCAGCACCGGCCCACCGTCAGCCGTGTCGCTCCCCACCCACGGGGAGAACTGCGGGAACCGCGGCGCGTGCCAGGACGCGAGCCAGTTGTCGCCGGCCGCCACGGCGTGGATCCGTCGCCGAGCGCTCCAGACCCGGCGGATCTTCACCTGCAGCTCGTTGTCCGACGGGTCGTGTAGCGAGGTCGGCCCGGTCCTGGTCGAGTAGGCGAACCGCGCATAGAGCGGGTCGGGCGCACCGGCGTCGGCCGCGTCGGGCTTCAAGTGATCGCTGCCGTGGTTGTGCACGCGCACCAGACCGTCGGCGGCAGTGTTCTGGATGAGCAGGCCTGCCGGTGCGACGGCGCGCACATAGTCCGACTCGTCCGCGGGGAGCGACTCCTCAGCGGCGGTCCAGACGGGGTGGTCCGCCGGCAGCATTAGCGCGAGGAACCCCTTCGATGCCCAGTACGGCGAGCCCGGGCCGGAGTACCGCTGCAGGGTCGGTAGGTGTTCGCCGTGCCAGCCGAGCGACAGTACGCCGTGCTCCGTGATCGAGCCGTGCTCGACGAAGTACCGGAGGCCGGCGGACAGGATGCGGCGCGACTGGCCGGGGCTGAGGGGTGTCTGGCTCGCCAGCTCACCGAGTGCCACCGACGCGAGTGTCGCTGTCCGGTACGTCATGCTGCGGCCGTAGTAGAGCGGTGAGCCGTCGCGGTCGAAGGTCTTGGCGAACGACTCCAGGAACTCGTTCAGCCGCGACCCGAGCTTCTCCTCCAGCGTGGTGAGACCGCGAAGCCGCGCGTGCAGCACCGGGTAGAGGTGCATCGCCCAGCCGACGTAGTGATCGAACGCATCCCCCGCGCCGTCGCTGTACCAACCCTCCCCGCGGTACCAGCCCTCGATCAGCCCGAGCGCGCGGTCGAGCACGTACTGCGTCTGCTCGTCTGCGCGGCCGACTCCTTCGAGGAAGCTCGCGATCGTCGCCGGGAACAGGTACCAGTTGTTGGGCGCCGGCTCGTGCTCGATCGTCGCCCGGAACCAGGCGGCCAGCCGATCCTGCTCGTCGGGCTGGAGCCGGCCCCAGGTGTCGTCCTTGGTCAGATGCAGGCTGAGCGCGATCCCGGCGGCCTCCACGTGCGGCTGACCGTCGCGGCCGATGTGCCCGACGACCGGCCAGGACTCGTCGTCGGCACCGACCGTACGGGTGCCGGCGATCAGGCCGTCGACGTACTTGCGCAGGTGGCCGTTCTTGTCCGAGCCACCCGCGTGCAGGAAGGCGGCCAGCAGGAAGGTACGGGCGAAGCCTTCCAGCCCGTCCGTCGCCGGACCTTGCTGCGACGGACGGCCGGGGAAGTTGATCCGTGCGCCCAGCGGGGATCGATAGGCGTCCGCCGACGCGAGCAGGTGATCGGCGACGGCGACCCAGTGATCCCGGGTGAATCCGGTGTACGGGCTCAGCTCGCGGTCCTCGCCGGGGAGCAACGAGGCGAGCGCTCCGGAGAGCTGGAGTGTGGGCAGCACGGGCTTCAAAAGCATTACCTTTCTTAGGCGGAGATCCAGGTCCAGGTCGCCGACAGCGCCTCTTCGAGCGGTGGCAGATGCGGGTGCCACTTCAGCTCCCACTCGAGGGAGAGCCAGTAGTCGCTGTCTTGCAGGACCTGCAGGAGTTCGGCGATCGGGTAATCGCCGGTGCCGATGGGGACCGGCTTGTAGTCGGTCGAGTCCTCGTCCTTGATCTGGACGAAGTCGATCCAGGGCTTGAGCAGCTCGAAGGCCTCAGCGGGCGTCTCGCCGTGGCTCCAGGTGTGCGCGCTGTCCCAGATCACCTTGGAGTTGTGGCTGGGAGCCTCGGCGTCGAGCAGTTTGCAGAGCGCGGCCATCTTCGCCCCGGCCGAGTGCGAGTCGTGCGTCTCCAGCAGGATCCGTACGTCGGTCGGCGCCGTCGTGACCCGGTCGAGCGCCCGGATCTCGCCGGCCGTCGGCGAATCACCGGCCGCGTCGCCGAGCGTCGGGTACGCCGGCGCGCTGCCCGGCTCCGGTACGTCGTCACCGGGAAAGACCCTGACCCCGCGCGCACCGAGGTCGGCGGCGAGTTCGAGGTGCGCCTCGAGCGGCTGCTCTTCGACGGCGCACAGCTTGACGTAGCTGTTGACGGCGAGGATCTCCAGACCGGCGTCCTCGATCCGGGTCCGCAGGTCGCGGCGCTGGGTGGCGTCGAGACCGACGTTGGTGAACTCGTCGTCGGCGGTCCGCAGTTCGAGGCCGGCGATGTTGTTGCCTTTAGCAAGCTTTAGGACGTGGTCGAGTGGGGCGCCCGGGCAGCCGAGCGTGGAGAAGGCGAGTTTTGTCATCCCTTGATCCCTGAGGTAGCCATGCCCGCGATGAAGTACCGCTGGCCGAAGATGAACAGCAAGATCATCGGCAGCGTAGCGAGTGCGGACATCGCCATCAGGAACGGCCACTGCACGCTGCCGGAGCCCTGCGCGAAAGTGGCCAGGCCGAACTGCAGCGGTCGCAGGCTCTCCGAGCTGGTCGCCACCAGCGGCCAGATGAACCCGTTCCAGGCGGACTCGACGTTGAACAGCGCGATCGTGACGAACGCGGGCGCGGCCAGCGGGGCCATGATCCGGAAGAAGATCCCGATCTCCGAGACACCGTCCACCCGGGCCGCGTCGGCCAGCTCGGCCGGCAGCGAGACGAAGAACTGCCGGGCCAGGAAGGTGAACAGCGGCGCCGACACGAACGGCACGATCAGCGCGGCCCAGGTGTTCAGCCAGCCGGTGCCACCGTTGCCGAGGATGTCGTTGCCACCCGCCAGCGGGATCCGCCGCACCACCAGGAAGAGCGGAACGATGAGCACCTGGAACGGCACCACCAGCAGCACGATGAAGTAGTTGAGGATGCCCTTGCGGAAGCGGATCGGGAGCTGCGCGAGCGCGTAGCCGGCCGCCGTACAGAACAGCAGGACCGGGATGGTCTGGCCGACCACGACGATCAGGCTGTTACGGAAGTACGTCGCGAACGGCGCCGCCTTGAGCGCGTTGACGTAGTTCATCCACTCGAGGTGGTTCGGCAGCCAGGCGAAGCCGTTGACCTCGTTGAGGGTCTTGAACGAGGTGAGGATCATCCACAGGAACGGGACGACCATCAGGAACCCGCCGACCGCCAGGACGACCGTCAGCACCGCCTTGCCGGGCGCGAGCCGGGGCGCCGTACCGATGCTGCTCACAGGTCCCCCCGGTTGCGCAGGCTGAGCCGGCCGAAGCTGATCAGGATGCCGACGAAGACCAGCATCACGACGGTCTCGGCGGACGCGTAGCCGATGTGCAACCGCTCGAACGCGTTGCTGAAGATGTCGAAGGTGAGCACGTTGGTGGCATTCGCAGGGCCGCCGCCGGTGGTCACGTAGATCAGGTCGAAGACCTGGAACGAGCTCGCGATCGAGGTGACCAGGACGAAGAAGTGCACCGGTGCGAGCCCGGGCCAGGTGACGTTCCAGAACACCTGCCACTTGGAGGCGCCGTCCAGCTTGGCGGCCTCGAGCAGGTCCGGCGAGATGCTCTGCAGCGCGGCCAGGTAGATGATCATCTTCGCGCCGAGGCCCTGCCAGATGCCGACCAGCATCAGGGCCGGCAACGCGACGCCGGGATCGGTCAGCCAGCCCGAGCGGGCGACGCCGAAGAACGAGAGCACCTGGTTGCCCAGGCCCGCGGCCGGGTTGTAGATCCACAACCAGACCGCCGCGACGGCGACCGTCGAGGTGACGACCGGGATGTAGAAGAGCGTCCGGAACAACGCCCGGCCGGGGACCTTCTGGTTCAGCCCGATCGCGACGGCGAGGGAGAGCGCCATCGCGACCGGGACGACCGCGACCGTGTAGAGCAGCGTGTTCTTCAACGCTTTCGCGAAGTCGGCGTCCTGGAACAGATCCGCGTAGTTCTTCAGCCCGATCCAGTCCCCCTGACCGGCCACCCGTGCATTGGTGAAGCTCAGGTAGACCGCCATCGCGCCGGGAATCGCGATGAAGATGACCGAGTGGACCAGCGAGGGAGCGAGCAGCATCCAGCCCGCCCGCGCCTTCGCCCGCTCCACGCCGTTACGCCTGCGCGGCTTCGGCGCCGGTACTACGGCTGCCGCGCGTTCGGCCAGCTGGGCGGTCATTTGCGGGCTACCGCGTCGAGGTTCTTCAGCGCGTCGGCCGCGGACTTCTTGCCCAGGATCACCTCGTCGAGCGACGGCCCGAACTTGGCCCGGAAGTCGAGGAAGGTCGCACCGCCGTACTCGAAGATCGCCTTGTCCAGGTTCTTCCAGGCGAACGAGCCGGCCGGGTTCGACTTCACGAAGGCCGAGTCACCCGCGTCGCTGCTGATCGGCACGCCGACATCGAGCTTGGAGATCGCTTCCTGCGACTTCTGGTCCTGCATCGCCTTGATGAACGCGAGCGCCGCCTGCGGGTACTTCGTCCCGTCGCCGACCGCCGCCACCCGGCCACCGACGTACATGACCTCCTTGGCGTCCTTCAGGTTGAAGTAGACGAGGTCCTTGCACTTGGCCCCGATGCCCTCACCAGAGGTACCGCAGTCGACGTACGGGCTGGCGAAGCCCATCGCTGCCTCGCCGGTCGTGACAAGCGCGGTCTTCGCGGTGTTCTGGTAGCCGTACGTGGAGGACTTGTCGACGGCGACCATCTGGTGGATCAGCTCGAGTGCGTCGGTGCCCTGCTGGCTGGCGAAGGTGGGCTGGTTCTTGTCGTCGAACATCTGGCCGCCCTTCGCGCCGAGGAAGTCGACGAACTGCTGGCGGTAGTTGCTGGCCGGCGCCCAGAAGTCGAAACCGGTCCGGGTGAGCTGGCCCTTGGCGTCGCGCTTGGCCAGCTTCTTCGCGTCCTCGCGCAGCTCGTCGAGCGTCTGCGGCGCCTTGGCCGGGTCGAGACCCGCCTCGGTGAAGGCGCTCTTGCTGTACGCGAGCAGCCGCGGGTTGGCGACGATCGGTACGGCGTACAGGTCGTCGTCGAACTTCATCGGCGGGATGAAGGCCGGGTAGACGGTCTTCTCCAGGTCCTCGGTCTTCACGCCGAGCTTCGTCAGGCTCTGGATGGCGCCGAGGTCGGCGAGCGGCTGGACCCAGCCGATGCCGGCGCTGACGACGTCGTAGTTGCGGCCGGCCGACAGTGAGGTGGAGATCTTCTGGTTCAGGTTGTCGTAGGGGACGAAGTCGGGCTCGACCTTCATCTGTGGATAAGTTGTGTGGAAGATGTCCACGATGCCCTGGAAGACGGCCTGGCCCTCGTTGTCGGCCGAGAAGTTCGGCACCACGACGCGCAGGGTGCCGGTCGCGGTCGCCGGGTCCTGACCGTCCTGACCCTCCTGGGCCGAGTCGCCGCCGCCGCAACCGGCCACCGTCGCCAGCGCCACGGCCAGTACTGCTGCCCCCGCAGCCTTGATTCCTCGCTGCATAACCCTCACCACTTCCTGCAGACAACGCGGTCATCCTGGTAAACGCTTCCCGCTACAGTAGGCATTTCTAGTATCGTTACGCAATACCTAGAAACAGACCTATCTGTTACTACGAGGAAGGCCGCCGCCATGGTCGTTGTGTTCGTCGATCTGCCGCCGAAGCTTGAGATCGAGCTCTTCGGGGCTGATCTCGCGCGCAAGCTTGCGCCGCTGGCCGAGGTCCGCCGCCGGGCCGGCAACACCGATGAAAGGGCCGACGCCGATGCCGAAAGGCTGGCGGCGGACGTGCTGATCACCGGCTGGGGGTCGCGCCCGCTGCCACCGGATCCGGGCGAGCGGCTGAAGCTGGTGGTGCACAGCGCCGGAACGATCCGGTCACTGGTCTCGCCCGGCCTGCTCGACCGGGGGTTGCGGGTGAGTCAGGCCTCGGCGGGGATGGCGCAGTCGGTGGCCGAGCTGGCGGTTTTCATGACGATCTCCCGGCTCCGCGACCTGGACCGGGTCGATCGGGTGATGACCGGCCGTCGCGACTGGGCCGGCGCTGATCTGGGTCTCGGCCTCGGCCGGACGCTGGCGGAGACCACGATCGGGGTGATTGGCGCGAGCCGGGTCGGCCGGGCGTACCTGAAGCTGGTCGTCGCGGCCGGCGCCGAGGTACTACTGCACGATCCCTATCTCGACGACGGCGAAGCCAAGCAACTCGGTGCCCGGCTCGTCCCGCTCGACGAGCTGCTCTCTGGATCGGCTGTCGTCGCGCTGCATGCGCCCGTCACCGCGGAGACCCGCTCGATGCTGGGTGTGGCCGAGTTGGCGCTGATCCCGGACGGCGGTGTCGTGGTGAACACCGCCCGATCGGGGCTCGTCGACACGGCGGCGCTGCTGGCCGAGCTTCGGACCGGCCGGTTGAGCGCGGCCCTCGATGTCTTCGACGAGGAGCCCTTGCCGGTCGACTCCGAGTGGTGGCGGCTGCCGAACGTCCTGCTCACGCCGCACCTCGGCGCCCGGACGCAGCACTCCCGCCGGACCCAGGGCGCGATCGTCGTCGAGGAGATCCGCCGCTACTGCACCGGTCGCGACCTACGGCACGAAGTACTGCCGGCTACTTACGAACTGATGGCCTAGTCCGACCTGAAGGCTGGGTCAGACCTGACGGCTTGGTCAGACCCAGCGTCGACGCGGGACCGTCCGGGGTGCAGTCGTCTCCGAGTCGTCCTTCTCGGACTCCGCCGGAGTGGCCGGGGTCGGCTCGGCCGGGGCCTCGTAGGAGTACGGGGACGACTGGTAGTCCGTGGCCGGCTGGTCGGAGTAGCTGGCGCTGTAATCCGACGTGTAGTCGCTGGAGTAGGTCTCCGGCGTGTACGTCGGGCTGTACGAGCTGTCGTAGCTCGTGCCGCTGTAGTCCGAGGTGCTGGAGTCCGAGGCGCTGCTGGAGTAGGTCTCCGGCGCTGCCGTCGGCTCCGGCGTCGTGTACGAGTCGTAGCTCGTGGTCGGGCTGTACGTCTCGTACGAGGTCTCCGACGAGTAGCTGTCGTACGACGTCGAGGTGTAGCTGGTGTCAGGCGTGTACGTCGGCTCCGGCGTCACGGGCGCCGTCGGCTCGGAGTACCCGTAGGTCGGCGAGTAGTCCGAGGTGTAGGAGGTCTCGTACTCCGGGGTGCTCGCCGCCGGGACCACCGGGGCGTCGTACCCGGTGTAGGTCGTCTCCGGCGCGTAGGTCGGGGCCGGGCTGCTGTAGCTGGTCTCCCGCGTGTAAGACGGCTCGGGCCCGTATGACGGGACGGTCGGGAGTGGCTTCGACGGGGTCAGGTAGTCGTCCTGCGCGGGCAGGGCCGGCGCCTGCTGGTAGTAGCCGTCCGATGCGGGCACCGCGGCCTGGACGGTCGACGGGCTGTCGACCGCGACCCGAGCGGCCCTGCGACCAGCGCGCGCAACGGGCGCGGGCTCAGGCTCGGGTGCGGGCTGGGGAGTCGCTACCGGCTCGGAGGAGGTCAGGTAGTCCGAGGTGTCGCTGTACGAGTAGGGCTCGGAGTACGAGCTGGCCCACGAAGGCTCTGACGGCTCAGCGGCGCGGGCGGCCGGCTGGTACGCGTACGGCTCGGGCTGGGCCGGTGCGAACGACGGCGGCGCGATGGTCTCGGCCTGCCAGCTCGGCAGCGGCGCGGAGAGCAGGTCGTCGCTCGGGGCCGGGAGGTACGGGTTGGAGGGGCTGGACCAGGTCGGCGTCTCCAGACCGGAAGCCGTCTGCTGGTACGACGGCAGCGCCTCGATCACCTGGCCGGTGTCCTCGCGCCAGCTCTCGACCGGGCTGAACTGCTCGGTGGCCGGGCCTGCGTCTTCCCACGACGGCGCGGCCGCGGTCTCGGCGGCCGGCGCGAACGGGCTCCACTTCGGCGGGGCCTCTTGGGTCGTGTCAAAGGCAGCACCGGCGGCGATCGCCAGCGCGGGCTGACGCTCCAGCCGCGGGGCCGGGGCGGCGATCGGCTCGGCGATCGCGGGCTGCTCGGAGGTGTCGTCGTCGGCGGCGATCCGGTACGACGGGACGGCCACCAGCTTGGGCTCGCGCTGGTCCCACCAGGGCATCCACTCGCGGGTGGTCTGCATGGAGTTGATCTTGCGGATGATCAGCGTCGCGGTGACGGCGGAGACGGCGGTCAGCAGCAGGGACGCCGTACCGGCGAGGGCGATGCCGCGCAGGGAGCCGACGGTGGCTTCCATCCACATCAGCGCTCGGCGGATCACCACGTCGAACACGAGAGCGCCGACCCAGGCGACCCACCACACGTTCGTGAGGAGGGGCTTCCTGAGCCGGCGCAGGTCGTCGGCGTACACAGGAGTTTTCGGATCGCTGGCTAGCCAGATGTCGTCGACGATCTGTTTCGGATAGATCAGGTTCGGGCCGGGGCAGAACCAGCTGGCCAGCACCCAGCCGTGGCTGCGGCGGTGGTCGGCCTGGCAGAAGACCTCGGAGTTGACCCGGACCCGCCACAGCCAGATCACGAAGACCACGGCGGCGGCGACGGAGACGATGACGTTCGGGATCGCGGTGATCCGGGAGATCTCGTCGGCGCGGTTCAGGTCCGGGTTGTCGACGCCGGGCCCGCCGGACAGATAGGTGTTGACGACGGAGTAGGTGTTCCAGTCCGACCACGTACAGAGCAGGTGAGTGATGGTGGAGGCGCCGAGCAGGCCGATGGCGATCTTGCCGACCGTGCTGACCTGCTGAAAGTCCTCAGCAGCATGTGGCTGCCACTCATCGTTTTCTTCAACAGCAGAAAGAACTGCTCGTTGCGGGTGGCTCACGTCGTGCGTCCCTCGCGTTGCTGGAACTCCGTCTGTTCGGCGTTTCGGTCGAATCCTGCCCCCGCGTGACCGAGCCACATTGATACCACGAAGTAAGTACCCCTGTGGAGTCGATGCCAGCACGGAGGGTATCGACTTAACGCGGTCTTTTCGTAGGTCCATCACCACTTGTAACGATGAACTCGACCTTGTGTAACGGTTTGGTTTACCCCGCAGGAGGCTGGAAGCCCTGGCCGAGCGGGTATCCGGCCTGGTCCTGGGCCCACCACGGCGTCCACGGCCGGCGTAGCTGGAGTTCGTTGACGCGCTGAATCAACAGCACCGCGAGGACGGCGGCCGCGGTCGTGCTGATCGCGGAAATGCCGGACATCACAGCATTCGTCCGGAGTTCGGAGAGATGTGGTTCGCCGTCCAGCACGCTGCGCTGGGCGACGTTGTCGAGCACCAGTCCGACCACCCAGGTCAGCCACCAGGCCCAGACCAGCCGGGTGCCGGGGATACCGCGCAGCGTCGGCGTCTGCGGCGGCGTCCGCGGGTCGCTCGCCGCGATGATGTCGTCCACCACCCACTTGGGGTACCAGAGATTCACCACCGGGCAGATCCAGCTGCCGAGCACCCAGCCACGGGTGAACCGGTGCTCGCCGCGGCAGAACATCTCCGCGTTCCAGCGGACCCGCCAGAGCCAGACGACGAAGACCGCCGCGGCGGCGAACAGCGCAAGCGCCGCGACGATGCCGAGCGAGCCGGAGACCAGGTCGGCCTGGTCGAGCCGGCTCTCGTCGTCGGGGTACCGCTCGAGGGTGCGGAAGGAGTACCAGTCGGACCAGGCGGTGGCCCAGCCGAGCACCGTGACCACGCCGATCAGCACCGAGGCGCCCAGGCCCATCGCTTCCTCGGAGCTGAACCACCGATCCATCGGCGGCTGACCGGTCACGTGCACCCCCTTGGCAGACGGCTCGGTACGACGAGGAAACAGAGATAGCACACAGACAGTGATCGAGTGGGAACCATCCGTACGGGCGAACGGTGTCGGTATCAAAGTGTCGGTGTTGAGGTGGACGATAGGACCATGCGCTGGTCCGTGTTCGATTCGCCCATCGGGGAGCTGTCCGTCGCCGTCGACGACGACGGTCTGTGCCGGCTGCGGTTCGGCGCCATCGAGCTCGGGCCGGATCGCGCCCGCGACGAGGTGCTGATGGCGGCCGAGGAGCAGCTGAAGGCGTACTTCGCCGGCGAGTTGACCGAGTTCGACCTGCCGCTGTCGGCGCGTGGCGGGTCGCAGTTCGAGCGCGCAGTCTGGGAGCAGCTGAAGCAGATCCCGTACGGCGAGATGCACACCTACGGCGACGTAGCCAAGGCGGTCGGCGACCCGGGAGCCGCGCGGGCGGTCGGGGTCGCGTGCAACCGGAACCCGATCGCCGTGATCGTGCCCTGCCACCGCGTTGTCGGGGCCGGCGGCAAGATGGTCGGCTTCGGTGGGGGTATCCCGCTGAAGCGGCATCTGCTCGAGCTCGAGGCGCGGATCACGCTCGAAACCAAGTGGCTCTGACCGACCGCCGCGGGCGAGGTCCTGAACACTGCGTGAAGAAGTTCCGGCCGGAACGTAAAGAAGTTACGGCCCGGTCGTTGCGATGGCAGGGTTCGGCCAGGCAGGCGCTAATGTCGCCGTGTGCGATCGCACTAACACGGTTCGATCACACGTTTGACCAAGAGCTCCGGTCCGTTCGCCGCTGCCGCGGTCGCACCCTGGTTCCGCCCCGACCCGCCGGAGACGAAGAGATGACGCAGCCCAGCTCGGCGTCGCATGACGACCTGAGCCAGTTGATGGACAAGAGCGCCGAAGAGTGGTCCGCGCCCGAGATCCAGGACGCGGCCCGATCGGCCCTGCAACTGCACGCACCGGATCGCGAACCGCTGACCCGGATGAAACGGTTCGGCGTGCTGCCCTGGTTGCACCGCAACGACGCCGTCTGCCGCGAGTGCGGCGGCAGCTACCCGTGCATCACCCACCGCTACGCCACCCAACTGCTGTCGGCCGGCCGGATCACCATCACCCGCCCCGACCGCCACGAGGACGACTCCGAAGACACCACCCCAAACTGACCCACCGCACCGCACCGCGCTACGCGCGGCACGGCGGGTGGGAGGTTGTCCGGGAATGACGAAGGCCGCGACCTCCAGCTGGGGGTCGCGGCCTTCGCCGTTGCGGTGGTGTCGGCGGGCTGGGTGCCCGCCGGCGATCAGGAGTCGGTCGGCTTGGCGTCGGTCGACTTGCGCGGGGCGGTGGGCTTCTTGGCAGCGCCGTTGGACGAGGCCATCGGGGCTTCGTCGGTGCCGGCGTCGGCCGCCTTCGCGTCCTCGGTCTTGCCGTTCGCTGACGGCGTCTCGGCCTTCGGCGCGGCAGCGGCCGGCTTCTCGGCAGTAGGGCGCGACGTCGTACCGGCCGGGGCCGAGCTGTAGTCGCGGCCGCTGGTCGGGGTCGACTGCCAGGCCGGCTCCGGCGGGGTGAGCAGCTTCTTCACGGCCGCGGCGGCGATCGCCCCGAAACCGAGGAACAGCACCACCTTGCGCAGCTTGTGGCTCTTCTTGGGTGCGTCGATCTCACCCTTGAGCGCGGCCGCGGTGGCCTTGCCCCGGCGTGAGCTCTCCTCGATGACCGGCTCGGCCGCGGCGGCCAGCGTCGCCAGCGCGGCGGTCACCTTCGGCAGCACGTCTTCGTTGAACCGCTCACGAGCCCGCTCAGCGGCGTGCTCGGTCGCCGGTCCGACCTTGCTCAGTGCGTCGTCGATGACCGGTCCGGCCTTCTCCACCGCTGCATGGGCCACGGCGGCGCCCCGCTCGACAGCCTTCTCGGCGTACGGCGTCACCTTCTCCCGTGCGCTGCCCACGGCGGACTCGGCCAGCGGGCGGACCCTGTCCTTCGCGGTCTCGACCCGGCCCTTGGACTTCAACAAACCCACGGTTTCCTCCATGGAGGCTTCGATTCGACTCTGGACAAATCCGGCTTTGTTTGCATCGTACGACGTACCCGGGTGCTAAACGTTCGGGCCACACCCTGAGATCACCCTGGGCACGTCGATGCGGCCCGAACTTGTGGCCCATGACAGGATCGATGCCGTAAGCCGTAACCCGATGAGGAGTTTCCCGTGGCCGAAGAACTGTTCGCGACGTTGCAGACGACGAAGGGCGACGTCGTCATCAAGCTGTTCCCCGATCACGCGCCCAAGACGGTGCAGAACTTCGTCGGCCTCGCCGAAGGCACGAAGGAGTGGACCGACCCGACGACGGGTGAAGCCAGCACCGCGCGCTTCTACGACGGACTCGGCTTCCACCGGGTCATCGACGGGTTCATGATCCAGGGTGGTTGCCCGCTGGGCACCGGCACCGGCTCGCCGGGCTACAGCTTCGACGACGAGATCCACCCGGAGCTGCAGTTCGACCGTCCGTACCTGCTGGCGATGGCGAACGCGGGCATCCAGTTCGGCAAGGGCACCAACGGGTCGCAGTTCTTCGTGACCGTGGTCCCGACGCCGCACCTGAACCGCAAGCACACCATCTTCGGTGAGGTCGCCGACGACGACTCGAAGAAGGTCGTCGACGCGATCGCGACCGCGGCCACCACGGCCGGCGACCGGCCGACCGAGCCGATCGTGATCAGCAGCGTCAAGATCGAGCGCAAGACCGTTTGATCCACCGCGAACCGGCCGCCTCGACGGCGGCCGGTTTGTACCCTTTCTCACGACTGCTGCACGACTGCGGAGGATCAGGGCGTGACCGAGACCGTCTGCTACCGGCACCCGGGCCGGCCGGCCGGCGTCCGCTGCCAGCGGTGCGACAAGCCGATCTGCCCGGACTGCATGAACAGCGCCGCGGTCGGCTTCCAGTGCCCGTCGTGTTTCAACGAGGGCGTGAAGTCGATCCCGAGGGCCCGGACGTCGCTGGGCGGCGTGGCGCGCGGTAACACCCAGATCGTCACGATCACGCTGATCGTGCTGAACGTGCTGGTGTTCATCGCGGTGAGCGCCGGCAGCCCGCGGGTCCTGAACGACCTGGTGCTCTTCCCGGTCCTGGTGGAGTCGCAGCCGTGGCGGCTGCTCACGTCGGCCTTCACGCATCAGCAGATCTTCCACATCTTCTCGAACCTGTTCATGCTCTGGGTCCTCGGCCAGCAGTTGGAGCAGTTGCTCGGCCGGCTGCGGTTCGCCCTGCTGTACCTGCTGTCCGCGCTCGGTGGCGGGATCGCCGTCTGGCAGCTGTCCGCGCCCACCGGCGCGACGCTCGGCGCTTCCGGCGCGGTCCTCGGGCTGGTCGGTGCCCTGCTGGTGATCAGCAAGGCACGCAACCTCGACATCACCTGGATCATCGGCTACGTCGCGGTGACCGCCATCTTCTCGGTCATCGTCCCGAACGTCTCCTGGCAAGGCCACCTCGGCGGCTTCATCACCGGGGCAGCAGTCGCCTGGCTCTACCTCCAAGACACCAAACGCCGCCGCGCCAAGTCCCGCCGCTGACAGAGCTCAGGGTTCTAGATTTCGCCGGTCAAGTAGCGGGTGATCGCCAGGCCCAGCCAGGCGACTGCTTCTTAGGCGACGAGACCAAGCTGGACGAGTACGCGACGGCGAGTCGCGCAGAGGCGGTCCGGGTCGTAGCACTCGCGCACCGACTGACCCGCTTGGCGACGGCACCAGCTGCCCTCCGCCCCGCCCGCAACGCCGGCCTCCACCTGCTCGCTCACCTCCCCGCCTTCCGCCGCACCCTCGCCGAGCAACTAGCCGCCATCGGCCACCGCTAAACCCTCACTTTGTGCACCGCCTGAGCGTCGTACTGGCGAGTAGATGCCTAGCCGGTGCACAAAGTGGGAGTTCAGGGGGCCAGCCGGCAGGTGCTCGGTGGTCTCCGCTTCCAGGCTGCGCGCGGGTTTCCCCGCACTCTTCCGGCAATTGCTTTCGCGTTGTGCGTGCGGGCCCTACCCTCCAGTTACCCATCGCAACAACCTCACTACTGGAGGTCACCGTGTTCCATCCCGCCCGATGGCACCGACTCGTCCCCCTCGCGATTGCGGCCGTGCTCGTCGTCGGCGCCGGCAGTCACGTCCAGGCTGTCGCGCCACCCGACCGCAAGGTGCAGGCCTACGAGAAGGCCGAGCTGATCCAGCTGCTCCGGATCAACACCCCGACCATGGCCGACCGCAAGCGGCTGAACACCCTCGACCTCGACCTGGCCGAGTCCGCAGGCAAGAACTATGTCGACGTAGTTGCCTATGGCAACCAAGATCGGCGGCTGCTGACCCTCGCCGGGTTCACCTGGTCGGTCCTCGAGGACGACCTGGTCGGCGCCGACAAGGAACGCGAGGCGGCCGACGCGGCGTACGCGAAGGCGGTGAAGAGCCGGGCGATCCTGGCCACCCTGCCGAGCGGACGGACGGCGTACCGGCAGTTGGCGGACTACACCAACGATCTCGCGGCGCTGGCGTCGCAGTACCCGACGAAGGTCAAGCAGATCACGCTGAAGAACGCCTCGCTCGAGGGTCGCACCGTCCGCGGCATCGAGATCAGCAGGGACGTCAACGTGAGCAGCGGCAAGCCCGTCTTCGTCATGATGGGCCTGCACCACGCGCGCGAATGGCCGTCGGGTGAGCTGACGATGGAGTTCGCCTACGACCTGCTGAAGAACGACGGCGTGGTCCCGCGGATCACCAACATCCTGGACAAGTCGCGTGTCGTCATCGTCCCGGTGGTGAACCCCGACGGCTTCAACCTGAGCCGCACGCTCGGCTACGAGATGAAGCGGAAGAACTGCCGGATCACCAACGGCCAGATCCCGACCACCGGCCAGTGCTCGCAGTCGTCCAACCAGTCTCGCGGCACCGACCTGAACCGGAACTACGCCGGCTTCTGGGGCGGACCGGGCGCGTCGACCAGCCTCACCTCGGAGACGTACCGCGGCGCGAGCGCCTTCAGCGAGCCCGAGTCGCGCAACATCCAGACACTCGTCTCGTCGTACCAGGCGACCACGCTGATCACGAACCACACCTACTCCAACCTGGTACTACGCGAGCCCGGGTACGCCGGTGCCGGCAACACCCCGGATGAGGCGCTCTACAAGTCGCTGGGCGACCAGATGGCCGCGCAGAACGGCTACGACAGCCAGTTCGGCTACGAGCTCTACGACACGACCGGTACCACCGAAGACTGGTCGTACTACGCGACGGGCGGTCTCGGGTTCACCTTCGAGCACGGCGCGAGCAGCTTCCACCCGGCGTTCAGCAACATCGCCAACTACTACTTCGGCTCGGGAAGCACAGCAGGCAAGGGAAACCGGGAGGCCTACCTGATCGCCGCGGAGAGCACGATCAACCCGGCTCGCCACTCGGTCATCACCGGTACGGGCCCGGCCGGCGCCGTCCTGCGGCTGAAGAAGTCGTTCACCACCAAGACGTGGAACGGGACTCTCATCCCCGACGTCCTGGACACCACGATGACCGTCCCGGCCGGTGGCACCTACACGTACCACGCCAACCCGTCGACCCGGCCGATCGTCGTCCAGCAAGGCGGTACGGAGTCCTGGACGCTGACTTGTGAGCGCCCGACCGGTCAGGTGCTGGAAACCCGTGCGATCACAGTGGCTCGGGGAGCCTCCGTCACGGCGAACCTCACCACCTGCGCCGCAGCGTTCTAGCCTGCGGAAGACTCTCTGATCTGCAACGTGTAGGGAACGGTGAGGTCGCGACGAGCGACCTCACCGGTTCCCGCGATCCGGTCCAGCAGCAGCCCGACGGCGTTGTCGGCGAGCCACTCCTTGTCCGGCGAGATCGTCGTCAGCGAAGGCGAGTGGAAGCGGCCGTCCTCGATGTCATCGAAGCCCACCACCGCGACATCGCCCGGTACCGACAGCCCCGCGTCGGCGAGCGTGCGCAAGGCGCCCAGCGCGAGCAGATCGTTGAAGCAGAACACGGCATCCGGCGGCTCCGGCAACGCGAGCAGCTCGCGCATCGACGCGGCGCCGTCCTCGCGGTGGTACCCGGTCCCGGCCAGCTCCAGTGCCGGATCGTGCGGCAGCCCCGCGGCCTTCAACGCCTTGCGATACCCCTTACGCCGTACTGCGCCCGTGCCCGCGCCGCCGCCGACCCCGATCGCGGCGATCCGGCGCCGGCCGATCGAGATCAGGTGCGTGGTCGCGTCGAAGGACGCCTGGACCGAGTCGACCGCGACGTGGTCGAGGGTGCCGCCGGCGTGCCGTTCGCCCAGCAGGACCAGCGGTTTCGCGGTCGCGGCGAGGTCGATCTTGGCCGGCGCGGTGATGATCGGCGAGAAGATGATGCCGTCGATCAGCTGCCCGCGCATACCGTCGAGGACCAGCTTCTCGGCGGCCGGCTCGCCCTCGGTCTGGTCGATCAGCACGGTGATACCGCGCTTCTTGGCGGCCCGGCTGATGGCGGCGCCGAGCTCCGCGAAGTACGGGGAGGCCATCTCCGGGATCGCCAGGGCGATGAAGTCGGAGCGGCCCTTGCGCAGGGACCGGGCGCTGACGTTCGGGGTGTACTCGAGCGCCTCGATCGCGGCCTCGACCTTGGCCCGGGTCTGCGCGGTGATGTGCGGGTAGTCGTTGATGACGTTGGAGACCGTCTTCACCGATACCCCGGCGCGCGCCGCCACATCGCTCAGTCTGGTCGCCATCCATAGTCCCTTCGCCCGCTTGTCGCCTGAGTGTGCCACGGCGCGGTGGGACCAGCTCTTTACAGCGGATGTCAATCGTTGTAGAACTCCAGGTTAATCGTTGTAAAGATCTCTCTGGAGGATCTGTGGCACGTCTTGCGGTCGACCCCGCGTTTGCCGTCGGTGCTCTCGACCGACGCCTGTTCGGCTCCTTCGTCGAGCACATGGGCCGCTGTGTCTACACCGGGATCTACGAGCCCGGGCACGCGACGGCCGACCCGGACGGGTTCCGCGAGGACGTCCTCGCGCTGGTCCGCGAACTGGGCGTGACCGCGGTCCGCTACCCGGGTGGCAACTTCGTCTCCAACTACCGCTGGGAGGACGGTGTCGGCCCGAAGGACCAGCGGCCGCGGCGCCTCGACCTGGCCTGGCGCGCGGTCGAGCCGAACCAGTTCGGCACCGACGAGTTCGTCGCCTGGTCCCGCAAGGCGGGCGTCGAGCCGATCTGGGCCGTCAACCTCGGCACTCGCGGTATCACCGAGGCGGTCGAGCTGCTCGAGTACTGCAACCTGCCGGCCGGTACTGCGACCGCCGACCGCCGGGTCGCCAACGGCAGTACGGACCCGCACGCCATCAAAGTGTGGTGCCTGGGCAACGAGATGGACGGACCCTGGCAGATCGGCCACAAGACTGCCGAGGAGTACGCCCGCCTCGCCGAGGAGACCGCGAACGCGATGCGCCGCGTCGACCCCAGCGTCGAGTTCGTCGCCTGCGGGTCGAGCAACCGGCACATGGAGACCTTCGGCGACTGGGAACGCACCGTGCTGGAGCGTACCTACGACCTGGTCGAGCACATCAGCCTGCACGCGTACTACGAGCCGAAGGACGGCGACCAGCAGAGCTTCCTCGCGGCCGCCGAGGACATGGACCGGTTCATCGACTCGGTCGTCGCGACCGCCGACCACGTGAAGGCGCTCAAGCGCAGCGACAAGGAGATCACCTTGTCGTTCGACGAATGGAACGTCTGGCGCCAGCAGGACTTCCCCGGTGAGCTCGGTCTGGACATCCGCGAGGTCGGCCCGCTGATCGAGGACATCTACACGGTCGACGACGCGGTGGTCGTCGGCAGCCTGCTGATCACCCTGCTCCGGCACGCCGACCGGGTGAAGATCGCCTGCCTGGCCCAACTGGTCAACGTGATCGGCCCGATCCGGACCGAGCCCGGCGGTCGGGCCTGGCGGCAGACGATCTTCCATCCGTTCGCGCTCACCGCGAAGTACGCGGGCTCGACGGTACTGCGAACCGAGGTGGCTGGCCCGGAGATCGACACCGCGCAGTACGGGCGGGTGCCGGCGTTGTGGAGCACGGCGACGTACGAGGAGAGCACCGGTGAGGTGGTGCTCTTCGTGGTGAACCGGAGCGAGACGGACAAGGTCGACCTCGAGGTGCCGCTGATGCCCGGCCTGCAGGTGGTCGAGCACCTGGCCCTGTACGACGACGACCGGAGCGCGGTCAACACCGCCGAGGACCCCGACCGGGTGGTGCCGCAGCACATCGACGGTACCGAGGTCGCCAATGACAGCTGTACGGCCACGTTGCCCCCTGCCTCGTGGCACATGATCAGGCTCTCCCCTGGAGGTACACGGTGAACACCATCAACCGGCGAATGATGCTGGGCGGAATCGGCGCTCTGGGGGCGGCCGGCGCGCTGGCCGCCTGCGGCTCGGGCTCGTCCGGCAAACCCGGCGCGGCACCCGCGACCGGCGACGGCGGCGCGAAAGGGTACGACGGCCCGGCCGTCGAGCTCGATTTCTGGAACGGGTTCACCGGTGGTGACGGCCCGTTCATGCGCAAGATCGTCGACGCGTTCAACACCGAGCACCCGAACATCAAGGTCAAGATGACCGTGATGCAGTGGGCCGACTACTACACCAAACTGCCCACCGCGGTGAGCAGCGGCCGGGGTCCCGCGGTCGCGATCATGCACGTCGACTCGCTCGCCACCAACGCCGCCCGGAACGTGATCGAGCCGCTGGACGACGTCGCGAAGGCGCTGGGCCTCAAGCAGGAGGACTTCGCGGACGTCGTGTGGAAGGCGGGCGAGTACAACGGCAAGCGGTACGGCATCCCGCTGGACGTGCACCCGCTCGGGTTCTTCTACAACAAGAAGCTGATGACCACGGCCGGCCTCGACCCGGCGAAGCCGCCGGCGAACGCCGATGAGTACGCCGCCGCACTGGATGCCCTCAAGAGCAAGGGAATCCAGGGCCACTGGGCGACGCCGTTCCCGTTCACCGGCGTGCTCAGCGTGCAGGCGCTGATCTGGCAGTTCGGCGGCGACCTGTTCAACGCCGACTCCTCGAAGGCGATCTGGCACGAGGAAGGCGGCGTGAAGGGGCTGAGCTGGTTCACCGACCTGGTGAAGAACGGCCACAGCCCGAAGAACGTCGCGCAGGACGCGGACAACATCGCCGTGATGAACGGCAAGAACGCCTTCGTCTGGAACGGCATCTGGAACATCAACACGTTCAAGGAGAAGCAGGGCCTGGAGTGGGGCGTCGCGCCGCTGCCGAACATCGGCGGGACCAAGGCGGCCTGGGCCGGCTCGCACCAGTTCTGCCTGCCGAAGCTGAAGACGCCGGACCAGAACAAGTCGACCGCGGCCAGGGTTTTCGTCAACTACGTCAGCCAGAAGTCGCTCGAGTGGGCAAAGGGCGGCCAGGTGCCGGCCCGCAAGCAGGTCCGTGAATCGGCCGACTTCAAGGCGCTGACGGACCAGGCCGCGCTGGCGACCCAGATCGACTACCTGCACTTCCCGCCGCCCGTGCCCGGTATCGGTGACGCACTGGCCGAGCTGAACAAGGCGGTCAACGAGGCCGTCCTGTTGAAGACAGAGCCGGCCAAGGCGCTGGCCGACGCGTCCGCCCGAGCGGACAAGCTCCTGGAGGCCAACCGCAAGAAGTACGGCGGATGAGGGGATACGGCCGGGCTACGCCGTACCTCTTCCTGGCGCCGTATCTCGCGCTGTTTCTGTTGTTCGTCGTCGGGCCGGCGATCTTCGGGCTGTGGATGAGCCTGCACGACTGGGACTTCCAGTTGCCGGGCAAGCCGTTCGTCGGGCTGCAGAACTACAAGGACCTGTTCGACTCGCAGTCGACCACGGCCGAGCCGTTCTGGCACGGGATGCGGGCGACGGCCATCTTCACGCTCGCGTCGGTACCGTTCCTGGTGACGCTGCCGCTCGGGCTGGCCGTGCTGCTCAACCGCCGCTTCCCCGGCCGGACGTTCTTCCGGGCCGTCTTCTTCGCGCCGTACGTGCTCGGGGTGGCCGTGGTCGGGCTGATGTTCCGGTACATCCTGGACACCAGCTTCGGCGTGCTCAACGCGTTCCTCGGGCTGTTCGGCATCGGCGAGATCGGCTGGACCACCGAGCAGCCGTGGGCGTTCGCCTCGCTGGTCGGGATGACGGTGTGGTGGACGATCGGCTTCAACGCGATCATCTACCTGGCCGGGCTGCAGGACATCCCGGCCGAGCAGTACGAGGCCGCCGCGCTCGACGGTGCGGGTCCCCTGCAGGTCTTCCGCAACGTGACGATGCCGGGGCTGCGACCGGTCTTCACCTTCGTCGTCACGATCACGATCCTTGCGTCCGCCAACATGTTCGGTCAGGCCCTGTTGGTGACGCAGGGCGGCCCGGGTGACAGCACCAGGACCGCGCTGATGGTGATCGCGGACACCGGTCTGTCGCAGTTCCGGATGGGCCAGGCGACGGCGATGAGCTACGTACTGGCGGCCTGTCTCGCCGTCGTCTCGCTGATCAACTTCGCCCTGCTGAGGGAGCGGAAGCCATGAGACGGCGGCCGTCGGTCGGCTTCTGGGTGCTGGTGGCGCTGCTGACGCTGGCGTTCGTCGCGCCGTTGCTGTGGATGCTGATCACCTCGTTCAAGACGATCGGCGAGTCCCAGCAGGCGCCACCGACGCTCATCCCGTCGGACCCGACCGGACGTGCGTACGGCGAAGTCCTCACCACCGGCGGACAGAACCCGGTACTGCGCTGGTTCCTCAACTCGCTCGTCGCAGCGACCCTGCACTCCGGGCTGGTCGTGCTGGTCGCGTCGATGGCCGGCTATGCGCTGGCCCGGATGGAGTTCCGCTTCAAGAAGCCCATCTTCGGGCTGATCCTGGCGACGCTGTTCGTGCCGGGCTTCGTCTTCTTGATGCCGAACTACCTGCTGATGGACAAGCTTGCCTGGCTGGACACGCTCTGGGCGCTCGTCGTCCCGGGCGCGGCCGGTGCGTTCGGGGTGTTCTTCATGCGGCAGTTCTTCCTCGCCCTACCCCGGGAGCTCGAAGAGGTGGCGATGATCGACGGCGCGAACGCGTGGACGGTCTTCACCCGGATCATCCTGCCGAACGCGAAACCCGCGCTCGCCACGCTGACCGTGCTGTCCTTCCTGGCCAACTGGAACGACTTCATCTGGCCGCTCTACGTGCTCTTCTCGCCCGAGCGGCTGACGCTGCCGGCCGGCCTGAAGCTGCTCCAGGGCGCCTACACGACCGACTATCCGGTGATCCTGACCGGCGCGACCGTCGCGTCCGTCCCGGTCCTGATCCTCTACATCTTCGTCCAGCGCTATGTCATCGAAGGTGTCGCCCGCAGCGGCATCAAAGGCTGATTTCTGTGAGAGAGGACCCCGCCCGTGCCTCCTAGACGCTTGCTGGCGGCAGCTCTGGCTGTCGCTTCGGTAGCTGCCGGTACTACAGCCGCCGTCGCATCACCCGCGCCACCACCAGTGACCACGCTCAACGCGATCTCATCACCCTTCGCCGACACATTCGCCGACCCGTCGATCATCCAGGGCCGCGACGGCTACTGGTACGCCTACGCCACCTCGGATCCCCTGGTCGCCAATGGCCCGTTCGGCCTGATGCACCTGGCCAGGACCAAGGACTTCGGCTCCTGGGAGTACCTCGGCACGGTCTTCGACGACAGCACCAAACCCGCCTGGGCCGCGCCGGGGTCGTTCTTCTGGGCACCCGACATCCGGTACTTCGGTGGCCGGTACGTCATGTACTTCACCGTCACAGACACGCTCGCCAACCCAGGTGGCGATCCGGGGATCGGCGTGGCCACCGCCCCGACTCCCGCGGGTCCCTGGACCGCCACCGACGGCCCGGTCGTCGCCCCGAAGCCCGACGGCAACGGCGGCTACTTCGGCACCATCGACCCGGCCATGCTCACCGCCGCCGACGGCAAGCGCTACCTCTACAGCGGTGGCTTCTACGGCGGCCTCTCCGTCACGGAGCTCTCCCCTGACGGCCTGCACTCGGTCGGTACGCCGACCCAGGTGACCGTCGGCGACCGCTACGAGGGCTCCTACGTCGTCTACCGCGACGGCTGGTACTACCTGATGGGCTCGTCGAGCAACTGCTGCGCCGGCCCGACCACCGGGTACTCCGTCTTCGCCGGCCGCTCCAAGTCGCCGCGCGGCCCGTTCGTCGACGCCGACGGGATAGGCCTGAACGAGTCGCGCGTCGGCGGTACGACCGTGATCACCCAGAACGGCAACAAGTGGATCGGGCCTGGGCACCACGCGTTCATCACCGACGCGGCTGGCCAGGACCACATCGTGTACCACGCGATCGACCGCGGTACGCCGTGGCTGACCGACCCGTTCGGGATCAACCGGCGGCCGCTGCTGATCGACCGGATCGACTGGATCGACGGCTGGCCGCGTACGCGGGCGGGCGCCGGTCCGTCCGACACCCCGCAGCCTGCGCCGACGACTGGCTCAGGTCTTGGCATCAATTCGGCTGATCCGACAGGTGGCCTCTGGGGTGCGACCAGGCTGGCTGGTGACCCGCTTGGTGGACCTACTGCCTCGATCCGGGGTGCAGCGACGACACGTCAGGCGGCGCCGGGTGGGTCAGTGCGGGTGGAGGCCAGCGTGAAGCTCGGCAGCAGTTTCACCACAGTGGTCGGTGGTGGCGCGGTGGTGGTCAGCGTTGGCAGCGACAAGATCAGCATCGTCGCGGGCGGCCGTACTGCGTGCGCCTTGTTGCCTGCCGACTTCGACCGGTCGCAGTGGAACCACCTGATCGTGGAGGTCTCCGGCAGCACGGTGTCGGCTCGGGTAAACGACGCCGGGCTCGGGGACCTGTACGCCGAGGCGCGACTCGAGGTTCGTGGGTTGAAGGTGCGGTCGGCTCCGGTGAGTTGGCTGGGTACGGCGGAGGTCGACAACTTGACGGTCCGTCCGGTGGCGGAGCCGGTACGCCGCGCCGCCGCAGTACCGGTGGCTGGGAAGTTGCTGGCCGGTGACGAGTTCAGCGGAAGCCTTGGGGAGAAATGGTCGTGGGTACGGCCAGACGCGCGCGCGATTGTTGCCGATGGCAAGTTGTCGTGGCCGGTGCAGAACACCGACCTGGTCGGCGGCGGCAACAACGCCGGGCTGCTCTTCCATCAGGTGCCGGCCGGGGACAGCTGGATCGCGGAGACGAAGCTGCAGCTCGATCTCGGTGCGGGCGACATCCGCAACTACCAGCAGGCCGGGATGATCGCGTACCTGACCGACGACGACTTCGCGCGGCTCGGGGACGTGTCGATCTGGAGGACGCGGCAGACGGAGTTCGGTCGTGAGTTGGTCGCGCGCGCATCGGACGGGGCCACTAGCTACGGCGGCGCGGCGATCGGGCGATCGGCGCCAACCCTGTGGATGCGGCTCGCCTACCACCGCAATGCGGCTGGTGAGCACGTCTACCAGGCTGGGACGAGTACGGACGGCAAGAAGTGGACCTGGGGTGCGTCCTGGGTGCTGCCGGCCGGGACGGCTCCGAAGCTCGGCCTGTACGCGCATGGCGACCAGACCGGGGTCAGCCCGGCGCCGGTGGCCACGTTCGACTACTTGCGGTTCTACGCGAGCAAGTGATGCCGCGCTGGCCGGGGTTGCTGCTGCTGTGCTTGTCAGCAGCGGGGTGCAGCAACCCCGGCAGTGCTACTGAGGAGACGACGATGGGTTTCACGAATCCCGTGTACGACGGCGGGTTCGCCGATCCGCAGGTGATCGCGGTCGGCTCGCAGTACTACGCGCACGCGACCAACGGGCCGCTGGGCAACGTGCAGACGTTGAAGTCGGCCGACTTGGTCTCGTGGGAGCAGGTCGGCGATGCGTTGCCGACGCTGCCGGGTTGGACGTCTCCAGGGAAGGTCTGGGCGCCGGAGGCCGTAGTACAGGGAACTGATCGTTTCGTCATGTATTACACGACTTCTGACGATGCATCGGGTCGGCAGTGTGTAGGTGTTGCGGTGGCATCGACGGCCAAAGGTCCATATGTCGACAAGTCGAGTAAACCCTTGATCTGTCAGGTTGACGAGGGTGGTTCGATCGACGCGAGCCCGTTCCAGGACTCGAGCGGGCAGCGATGGTTGTACTGGAAGAACGACGGCAACGCGGTCGGCGTCGACACCTGGATCTACGTCTCGCGCCTCTCTCCCGACGGCCTGACGCTGACCGGCAAGACCACCCGCCTGATCAAGCAGACCCTCCCCTGGGAAGGCAACCTCGTCGAAGCGCCCTACGTCATCGAGCGCAACGGCAAGTTCCACCTCTTCTACTCAGCCAACGCCTACGACAAAGCCGACTACGCCGTCGGCCACGCCCTCTGCGAAACCCCCACCGGCCCCTGCGTGAAGTCCGGCGCCCCCATCCTCACCTCATCGAACGACGCCGCCGGCCCCGGCCACAACATGGTCCTCCTCAAGAACAACCGCTACTGGTTCATCTACCACGCCTGGGACCCAGCCCTGATCGGCGCCGACCCACCCGGCCGCACCATGTGGCTCTCCGAACTAACCTGGACCGACGACGTCCCGGTCGTCCAGCCGCCACTGAAGAAGAACCCACAAACGCCCTGACAGTGCCCACTCGCCGAGCTCGCCGCCGACGCGGGAAACAGAGACAGGCACCCTGCGGTGGGTGCGTCAGTCGAAGCGCTATCCGCTCTGGCGAGTTCTACAACTCGGTCGGGGCTCGTGCTGACGGATTGATCGATCAATGGAAACGCGAAGCGACGAGGGGATGACCGTGACCAGGAAGCGTGCCGAAGAGACGACCTTCAGCCGTGGGAACGACCGGCTGAACAAGTTGCTGGCCCGTCCGGAGGTCGCTGCCGGAGTCGCCGCGGTCGAGGCCGGGGCGCGGGAGATGGACCGGGTCTACGCCGAGAACCTGGCGGCGATCCGGAGAGCCGGTGAACTCACCCAGGTCGAGGTGGCCGAGAGTCTTGGCGTCGGGCAGGCAGTCATCTCGAGGCTCGAACGCAGGCACGACATGCTGCTCTCGACCTTGGCGGACTATCTGCACGCCACCGGTGCCGAGCAGCCCCGGATAGTCGTGATGCTCAACGGTGTCGAGGTCGAACTGGATCTTGACCGGCTCCGCGAGGCGAATTCCGCCTGAGACTGGCGTCAGGTGGTTCGGAGCACATCGCAGAGGATCGTCAGGGCCTGGTGGAAGTTGGCGTCGGTGGGGGTGGCGTAGCCGATTACTAGGCCTGGGGGGCCGGGGATGGTGCGGCGGTAGTCGGAGAGGGGGGCTACTTCGACGCCGGCGGCTCTTGCTGCTGCTGCTACGGCTTGGTCGTCTGTGGCTGGTGGTAGTAGGAGGGTGATATGTAGGCCTGCGTCTTGGCCGACGATCTGGCCGTAGGGGGCCAGTACTGCGCACGTGTGGTTGCGGCGGTCGGCGTATAGGCGTTTTGATCGGCGGATGACCTGGTCCAGGTAGCCGTCGCGGAGCATGGCCAGGAAGGCTGCCTGCATGGGCCAGCCGGGCCAGTCGCCTACCTGCTCCCGGTATGCCGCGAGCTGGTTGACCACCTCTGGGGAGGCGACCAGCCAGCCGAGGCGCAGGGCGGGGCTGAGCACCTTCGACAGGGTGCCTAGGTGGACCACCCGGTCGAGGTCGAGCTGGGCGAGGGCGGGCAGCGGCGCCACGTCGTACCGGAACTCGCTGTCGTAGTCGTCCTCGATCAAGGTCGCCCCGGTACGCCGGGCCCACCGGATCAGCTCATTGCGTCTGGCGACGGGGAGCCGGCCGCCGAGCGGGTACTGGTGCGATGGCGTGACGTAGACCGCCGACAGGTCGGTGCCGAGGTCGGAGACCTGGAGCCCGTCCTCGTCGACACCGACGTCCACGACCTCGAGCCCGAACTGCTTGGCGGTCAAGGCCGCAGCGGTGTAGCCGGGGTCCTCGACGGCGATCTTGTCGCCCGGGCGCCGAGTCACGGACAGCAGCAGCCGCAGCCCGTGGGAGGTGCCCTCGGTGATCATCAGGTTCTCGGTACCGCAGGCGATACCGCGCACCCGTCGGACGTGTTCGACCAGGGCGTCACGGAGCTCTGGTAACCCGGCGACGTCTTCGTAGCCACCGGGCGGGGCCTGGCCCGACACCTCCCGCCAGGCTCGTCTCCAGCCCGCATCGACCGTCGGGCTGATGTACGGGATCCCCGGCCGCAGGGTCAGCAGGACCGGCCCGGCAGGGGTCGGCGGGCGCGCGGCAGTACGTAGTACAGGCTGCAGCGGTACTACGTCCGCCACGTAGGTGCCTGAGCCGGTCCGTCCTGCGATCCACCCTTCGGCGTGCAGTTGGTCGTACGCCGCCTGTGCCACCGAGCGCGACACGGACAGCTCTCTGGCTAGGTCGCGAGTGGACGGCAATCGGTGCCCGGCCTGCAGCCGCCCGTCACGAATGGCCGCGCGGAACTGTTCAGCCAGCTGCAGGTGCAGCGGGCCGTTGCCGTCGCGGGTCAGGACGAGGGGGAGTGAGCTCTCCAAGTGGACTACCTGATTCGGGCGGGAATGGACCGTGCCAGCATGCCAATGATAGGCAAAGGTAGGACCATGACGACCACCACGCCGCTCTCGCCGACCGACCGGACCAAGCTTCGCCGGGAGAAGGAACGCGCCGCGATTGACCGCGCCGCGCTGGCGGAGGTCCTCCTGGCCGGCATGTTCTGCCACCTCGGGGTCGTCATCGACGGCGCTCCGCTCGTCCTGCCGACGGCGTACGGGGTGGATCTGGACGAGGGCGCCGACGGAACTCTCTACCTGCACGGCTCGGTCGCCGCCCGCAGCGTGGTCGCCTCCCCCGGCCAGACGATCTGCGTCACCGTCACCCATGCCGACGGCCTGGTGCTCGCCCGCTCCGCCTTCCACCACTCGGTGAACTACCGCTCGGCGGTCATCTTCGGCCTGCCGCGGCTCGTCACCGACCCCGACGAGAAGCTGCACGGCCTCAACCGCATCGTCGACCACCTCGTCCCCGGCCGCTCCACCGCCGTTCGCCCGCCGAGCCGCAAGGAGCTGGCCAAGACCTCGGTCCTGGCCCTCGACCTGACGGAAGCCTCCGTCAAGACCCGCGCGGGCGCCGCGAACGACGACGAGGAAGACCTCGACCTGCCCTACTGGACCGGCGTCATCCCCCTCCGCGTCGTGGCTGAGGAACCCATCACCAACCCCGACTGCACCCTCGCCATCCCCACCCACATCAGGAACCGCGCCGACCAGCTCAGCGCCGCGGTGGTCACGGGCTGAGTGGCTTCAGCTTCCGCTTGACCAGCCGGCTGGTGACCGGGCCGAGGTTGTCGAGCTCGGTCAGCAACGTTTCAGTCAGTACTGCGAGTTGCTCGAGCGACCCGAGTGCGCGGGTGGCGCCGTCAGAGTCGATACCGTCCAGCAGCTCGATCCCGACGAATCCGGCTGAGATCGCCCTGGCCAGGCCTCCCAGGTCGACCAGTGGGAGCAACGGGCTGTCGGCAAGTACTCGGTGCAGCGTCTTCTCGACCTCGGCCACCCAGAGGTTGATCGCATCCGCGACCGCCGCGCCGACGACCTCGTTGCCACGGGCCCCGGCGAGCAACTGGGCCAGTACGGCGACGTTGCCCTCGGCATGTTCGGCGACGTGTACCCGCCGGCCGACCGCGAGCAGTTCGGCGAAGGTGGTCGCTTGGTCGAACTCTCCCCGGTAGAGAGCGATCCGCTGCTCGGTACTGCTCCGGCAGGCCTCGGCGATGAGGTCGTTGACCGTGCCGAAGTGGTAGAAGACCAGCGCCTGGTTCTGCCCGGCGGCCGTGGCGATGTGCCGCGCGGACGCACCGGCGAAGCCAAGGTCGCCGATCGTCCGAAGCGCGGCGTCCAGCAGGCCGGCCCTGGTGTCCTTCGCCATCACGTCTCCTTCGCCGTTGGCAACTGTCGCGGCCCACCGCCCATCCCGTCGAGCAGCAGTTGCAGCAGTTGACGGAGCACCGGCAGCTGAGCCAGCCAGCCCAGGTACGCCCACCCTGGGCCACTGTGTTCGAGTCCGCGTGCGACGGCAGCCAGCCCGCTTGCCTTTAGGCCGTCCGGACCCATGTACAGAGCCCGTTGCAGCCCAGCCACCGTATATCCCTCGGCAGCATGGATGGCGAGGTCCTGCGGTTTCGTGCACTCGACCAGAAACGGGGCGGTCACCCCGGTCACGCGACGATGCCGAGGGCGACCGCGCGACCGCCCCGGCTGCCTGTGCGGGCAACCGGGGCTGGGTCGGGCGCCGGGTCGGGCGGCCGGTGGTCGAGCGGGTCTGGGTGATCCGGTGGCGGCATCATGACCGCCAGCATAGACCGCGTTTTGAGCGATCGCTCAAAACGGTGGTTCTCAGGCGGCGGTGCCCTTGTTGTAGCTCTTCTGGGCCCAGAAGTAGCCGACGACTCCGATCGCCAGGCACCAGGCGATCGCGAGCCAGCCGTTGCCGTCCTCGACGGGAGTGTTGAGGAGAAGGTGGCGCAGGGTTTCGATGATCGGGGTGAAGGGCTGGTACTCGGCGAACCAGCGGATGCCGCTCGGCATCGCAGACAGTGGGATGAAGGTGGTGCTGAGCAGGGGCAGCAGCAGGCTGATCGGCAGGACGATGTTGCTGGCGCCCTCCGCGGTCTTGCTGACCAGGCCGAGCGCGACCCCGAACCAGGTCAGCGCGATGGTGAGAGCGACCAGCAACCCGCTCGCCAGCAGCCAGTCCACCGGCGAGGCGTTCGGGCGGAATCCGATCAGGACGGCGAAGCCGACCACGAGGGCCAGGCTGACGACCGTCAGGATCGCGTTGCCGAGCACGTGCCCGGCCAGCACGGCCGGCCGGAAGATCGCCATCGTCCGGAACCTGGCCACGATGCCCTCGGTCATGTCGGTGGCGGCGCCGACGGCCGGGGACATGATCCCGGAAGCGATGGACATCAGCAGGATGCCCGGGGTGAGGAAGTCGATGTACTCGAAGTCGGCACCCCCGCCGAGACCGGTGGAGAAGGTCTTGCCGAAGACGACGCCGAACAGCAGCAGCATGACGACCGGCATCCCGACGGCGCCGAGCGACAGGCCGGGGTAGCGCAGGGCGTGCCGCAGGTTGCGGCGCAACATCGTGGCCGTGTCGGCGATCGGGTAGGCCTTGGTGATAGCGGGGGTGCTCATCGGCTCGTCACTTTCTGGTCGGCGTTCTCGTGGCTGGTGGGTTGGCCGGTGACGGCGAAGAACACGTCGTCCAGGTCAGGGGTGTGGATGGTCAGCTCGTCCACCTCGAGGGAGGCGTCGTCGATCCGGGCCAGCAGGGCGCGCAGCGACTGCACGCTGCCGTCGTTCGGCACCTGGAGCACCAGCGCCTCCTCGTCCGGGGCGGCCGCGGGCAGCACCTGGGCGGCCAGGGTGAACTCGTCCGGCGAGTTGAACCTGAGCCGGACGTGCCCACCCGGTGCCAGCCGCTTCAGCTGCTCCGGGGTGCCCTGGGCAACGAGCTTGCCGTGGTCGAGTACGGCGATCCGGTCGGCGAGCTGGTCGGCTTCTTCCAGGTACTGCGTGGTGAGGAAGATCGTCACGCCGCCGGCCACCAGTTCGCGGATGATCTGCCACATGTTGTGCCGGCTGCGTGGATCCAGCCCGGTCGTCGGCTCGTCCAGGAAGATGATTCGCGGGCTGCCGACCAGCGTCATCGCGAGGTCGAGGCGGCGCTTCATCCCGCCGGAGTACGTCATCGCGAGCTTCTTGCCGGCCTCGGCCAGGTCGAACCGGGCCAGCAGTTCGGCTGCCCGGCGACGGCCTTCGGCGCGGCCCAGGTGGTACAGGTCGGCCATCAGGATCAGGTTCTCCTCGCCGGTCAGCAGACCGTCGACCGCGGAGAACTGACCGGTGACGCCGATCGCGGCGCGGATGGCCTCCGGGTTTGACCGGACGTCGTGCCCGGCGACCCGGACCTCACCGGCGTCGGCGGTGATCAGGGTGGACAGGATCTGCACCACGGTGGTCTTGCCGGCGCCGTTCGGGCCGAGCAGGGCGAAAATGGTGCCTTCGGCAACATTCAGGTCGATGCCGTCGAGGACGAGCTGGTCGCCGTACGCCTTGCGCAGGCCGGTGACGTCGATCGCCGCGGTCGAGTTGTTCATGAGTCCTCGCTTGTTTTCGGGCAGGGTGAACCTGACCCAGGTGGCTTAAGGAGTGGGAAGGAGGAGATTCAGGGCGTGCTGATCCAGCCGGCCGGGCTGTGGGTGAGCCGCCGGGCGGGTGGGGTCGGGCTGTTCAGTCGGTCAGGATGCTGCGGTCAGATGTCGAGGTCCTCCACGGCCGGCTGGTCCGCCGCGTCCTCGACCATGGCGTAGAGGTCCTCGGGGATCAGCTCCCGGAGCTGGTCCACCGTTTCCACGACGTGCAGCGTGGCCTCGCCCTGAGCCATGCTCCAGGTCTGGTTGCTGCTGAGGCTGCCGATCCAGCTTCGCCAGCCGGTGTAGTTCTGCTCTTCACCGTCGACGGTGGTGACGCTGTTGTACTGCTGGCGCCGGTCGGCATGCAGGACGAACTTTCCGGTCCGGCTCCGGTAGACCTTGAACGCCTCGTACCCGCTCTTGTTGGACCGGCCGCCCTCGGCGAGCAGGACGCCGGAGAACCGCTGCTTGCGGCCCGTCCCGCGCCCGACCCGGACGGTGATCTCGTCGAAGCCCTCGAGTCGCCCCTCCTCCAGCTCGACGTACCGCCGGAGCGCGGTCGAGATGGCCTGGGACAGGTTGCCGGCGAGTTCCTGGGCCCTCTTGTAGAGGGCCAGGTCGTCATCGGAAACATAGATCGTCTTGTTCGGCATGGTGTCTCTCCTCCTACGTAGAACTATACGCACAGCTCTACGTAGACGTCTACATATAATCTACGCAGACTTTCGCCCGGCCTGTCAGGATCGTCCGGTGGACACACCTGAGGCGCGCTACGACCAACTGACCGACCGGGTCGGGACCCTGTACGACGAGGGCCTGCAGCGGGTCGCATTGGATCTACTCGACGCCGCCGACCCAGGCCTGGAGCCGTGGAGCGCGGAGCTGGCCCACCTGCGCGCCTGCCTCCTCGGCTCGCTCGGCGAATCGACCGAGGCGCTGGCCACCCTCCAGCAGGCCAGCGATGCCGGCGGGTGGTGGGAGGAGGGCATCCTCACCGAGGACGACGACCTGGCCGCCCTCCAGTACCTCCCGGCCTTCCAGCGGCTGGTGGAGCTCTCCCGCAGTCGCCGAGTCACCTCCCAGGACCAGCCACTCATCCGCCTGCCATCGGGCGATGCCGACTCAGTCACTCGGCCGCGTGGGGTGGTGGTGGCGCTGCATGGAGCCGGGCAGCGGGCCTCGCACGCGATGCGGGACTGGAGTGGAGTGCTCGAGGCCGGTTATGCGCTGGTCGGGGTGGAGTCCTCGCAGCTGATGTCGCCGATGTACCGGACCTGGCCGGACCCGGTGGAGGCGGTGAAGGACATCAGCCGGGCGCTGGAGCAGCTTCCGGCGGAGTTGCGTGGGCTCCCGCTCATCGCGGCCGGGTTCTCGGCCGGCGGCCGGGTGGCGCTCAACTGGGCCGTCGAGGCCGACCCCGTGCCGGCGGACGGCGTCGTAGTACTGGCTCCGGCTCTCAGGGAGGTACCGGAGAAGGCGCAGGGGCCGTTGTCGCCCGCGACTGTCCTGATCGGCACCGAGGACGAGTTGCTGGAGGTGGTGGAGGCCGCGGAGGAGCAGTTGGCCGCCCTCGGGCTCACCGTCGAGCGGCTACCGAGACTCGGCCACGAATTCCCGCCGGACTTCGCTCCCCAGCTGTGGATAACACGGTGATCAAACCTGTTTTATCCACAGATTTCGCCGATTTTTGCCCCGATCGAGGGCAAAGCCGGGGACAACTTGGGGAAAAGTCTCCTGCAATCTGTGCACAGCTGGGGATACCCATGTGGATAACCACAGGTCTGTAATTCGACCGCGGACTTCGGCCGGTTGCGCCCGATCGCCGGCTGAGGTCCGCGGTCCAGAAGTCAGACGGCGACTAGATCCACTGGGTCGAGACGACGAAACCGCCGGCGATCAGGCCCATGCCGATCAGCAGGTTCCAGTTGTTCAGGTCGCGCATCACCGGGATGTCCTGGCCGGCCACGTAGAAGACGACCAGCCAGGCGAGTCCGAGCAGCCAGCACCCCAGCATCAGCGGGGCGACCCACACCCGGCTGGTGGTACGCGGCTTCTTCGGAGTCTTCTCCACCTTGACCTTGTCGGTGGACGACTTCTTGGTTTTGCGACTGCTCGACTCGGGCACGACTCGACTCCTCGTAACGGACACCTACAACGGACACATAAGCTAGCTCTGGCCTCGGTTAGCGTAGTGCAGACGAGAGCAAGGGGATCACGGGTGAGCAAGCTGCGGCGAATTTCGCTCTGGCGCGCGAGTGCGCCGGTGGCGTTGCTGTGCGCCGGGCTGCTCTTCGCCACCAGCGCCACGAACGCCCGCGGTACCGATCTGCGCCCCAGTCGTAACACTACGCTCGCGGGCCTGGTCGAGGAACAGAGCCGGCGCAGCGCCAGCCTGACCCGCCAGCACGCGGCGCTGAGCCAGGACATCGAGAAGTTGCAGGCGCAGCAAGGCTCGATCGAGCCCAAGCTGGCCAACCAGCTGAAGGACCTGTCCGACCAGGTCGGTACTACGCCCGTCACCGGGCCCGGCCTCACCGTCACGCTCAAGGACGCCCCGTCCGAAGTGGTCAAGG
The DNA here is from genome assembly GCF_010548305.1 of Streptomyces sp. SID13031. GTDB lineage: Bacteria > Actinomycetota > Actinomycetes > Propionibacteriales > Kribbellaceae > Kribbella. The sequence continues at coordinate 250,841 of NZ_JAAGLV010000007.1, read as the reverse complement.
ACAACCCGGATGTGGACGCCGACTGGCTGGTGATCCACCAGCAGGACATCCAGGCCGTGGTGAACGCGCTCTGGGTCGGCGGCGCCGACGCGATCTCGATCCAGAACCACCGGGTGATCTCCACCACGGGGATCAAGTGCGTCGGCAACTCGGTCGTCCTGCACGGCGTGCCCTACCTGCCGCCGTACAAGATCACCGCGATCGGCGACCGCAAGAAGCTCCAGCAGGCGCTGGACGACTCGAAGTACATCGAGAACCTGCAGGACTACGTGGTCCGGTTCCAGCTCGGCTACGAGGTGAAGAACGAGGGCTCGATCGGGATGCCCGCCTACGAGGGCACGCTGGAGCTGCAGAGCGCGACCGTGCCCGGCTTCGAGAAGCCGCCGACCACCAGCCCGTCGGCGACCGGCTGACCGGCCTGCCCGGTGCCGGGTCGTCTGTGACAATGGTCGGCATGCCGCGGATCCTCGTCGTCGACAACTACGACTCCTTCGTCTACAACCTCGTGCAGTACCTGCAGCAGTTGCAGGCCGACACGACCGTGCTGCGCAACGACGAGGTCACCCCAGACCAGGTCTCGGAGTACGACGGCGTCCTGCTCTCCCCCGGCCCCGGTACGCCGGAAGAGGCCGGCGCGTGCGTGGACATCATCAAGGAGAAGGGCGGCGAGGTGCCGATCTTCGGCGTCTGCCTCGGCCTGCAGGCGATCGGCATCGCGTACGGCGGGGTGGTCGGCCGCGCGGACGAGCTGCTGCACGGCAAGACCAGCCAGGTCTTCCACGAGGGCGCCGGCGTGCTCGCCGGGCTGCCGTCCCCGTTCACCGCGACCCGGTACCACTCACTCGCGATCGCCCAGGACACCGTGCCGGACGTCCTCCAGGTGACCGCGCGGACCGAGGCTGGCGTGATCATGGCCGCGCGGCACCGCGACCTGCCCGTCGAGGGCGTCCAGTTCCACCCCGAGTCCGTACTGACCGAAGGCGGTCACCGGATGCTCGCCAACTGGCTGCAGACCTGCGGCGACCCGGGCGCCGTCGAGCGTTCGGCCGGGATGGCCCCGGTCGTCAGCTGACCAACTTGAGCCGGCACTGACGGCGTACAACGAGAAAGGCCGCGGGAGTCGCTCCCGCGGCCTTTCTCGTCTGCTGGGCTGGTGGTCAGCCGTTGTCGCCTTCGCCGTTACCGCCGCCACCGATGATCGGGGGCGTGTCCGGGGTGTCCGGCGGGTCGGTCGGCGTGGTGCTCGGCGGGTCGGTGGGCGTGGCCTTGATGGCGATCGACAGGGTGACCTTGGTGCCCTCCTTGACCTTCGTGCCGGCCTTGACGCTCTGCTTGGTCACCGTGCCCTCGGCCGCGGTCGGGTTGGTGTCGTCGTTGACGTAGCCGACGGTCAGCCCCAGTGCCTTGAGCTGCTGGGCGGCGTCTTCCTTGCTCAGCGTCGTGACGTCGGGGACCGGCACCTCGACCTGTCCGGACGAGACGGTCAGGGTGAACTTCGTCCCGGCGGCGTACTGACCGTCCTGACCGGGATCGATCGCGACCACGGTGCCCTTCGGGGCCTCGTTGTCGACCTCCGTGGAGTTCGACGCGACCTTGAACTTGCCGGACGCGTTCTGCAGCGCCTTGCGCGCGTCCGACTCCGACTTGCCGATCACCTGCGGAACGCTGAAGGCGGACGGGCCGGACGAGACCACCACGGTCACGGCGGTGTCCTTGTCCACCTTGGTGCCCTCGGTCGGGTCCTGGCTGATGATCGTGCTCTTGCCGACCGTGCTGCTGGCCTCGTAGCTCGGCTTGATCGTGAGTCCCTGGGCGGCGAGCAGGTCGGTCGCCGCCTGCAACCCCAGACCCGACACCTTCGGCACGTCGACCTGCTCCACCGGCTGGCTCGAGTTGGTGTTGCTCGGGTTGGCTCCCGGGTCGTTGCCCTTGTCGCCCATGTTGGTGATGATCGCGTAGGCGCCGACGGCGATCGCCACGATCGCCAGGCCGAGCAGGAAGTACGCGAGCCCGCGGTTGCGCCGGGCGCGAGCGGTCTGCGCCTCGTCGTCCCCGTCGTCGGGCGGGAGCAGGTCGTTGGACTGCGGCTGGTACGCCTGGGTGGCGGCCGCGGCCGGGGCGACCTGGGTCGCTGCCATCGCCCGGGTCTCGCCGACGGCTGCCATCGGCGCGGTCACCTGCTGGCCGGCCAGCACCCGGTGGATGTCCTGGCGCATCTCGTTCGCGCTCTGGTACCGGTGGTCGCGGTTCTTGGTCAGCGCCTTCAGGACGACGGCGTCGACCTCCGGCGGGATGTCCGGGTCGAACGACGACGGCGGCAGCGGCTCCTCGCGGACGTGCTGATAGGCCACCGACACCGGCGACTCACCGACGAACGGCGGCCGGCCGACGAGCAGTTCGTAGAGCAGGCAGCCGGTCGAGTACAGGTCGGAGCGGGCGTCCACGGTCTCGCCACGGGCCTGCTCGGGCGAGAGGTACTGCGCCGTACCGATCACTGCCGCGGTCTGGGTCATGTCGGAGGTGGTGTCCGCGATCGCCCGGGCGATGCCGAAGTCCATCACCTTGACCTGACCCTTCGGGGTCAGCATCACGTTGCCGGGCTTGATGTCGCGGTGCACGATGCCGGCCCGGTGGCTGTAGTCGAGCGCCTCGAGCACGCCCGACGTCATCTCCAGAGCGCGCTCCGGCATGATCTTGCGGCCCTCGCGGATCAGGTCCCGCAGCGTCTTGCCGGCTACGTACTCCATCACGATGTACGGGATGGTGACGCCCGAACCGTTCGGATCCGGCTCCTCGCCGGTGTCGTAGACCGACACGATGGTCGGGTGGTTCAGCGATGCGGCCGACTGCGCCTCACGCCGGAATCTGGCCTGGAAGGTCGAGTCGCTGGCCAGATCGACCCGCAGCCGCTTGATCGCGACGGTGCGGCCCAGACGGTTGTCGATGCCCTTGCGGACCTCTGCCATCCCCCCTCGACCGAGCGGTTCGCCCTCTTCGTAGCGCCCGCCGACGAGACGTGCCTGCGATGTCATTACTCTGCCTTCCAACCTGCGCGGATCGAACTCGGCCAAATCTTCAAAATGCCCACGGTAGCCCGGACCATCCACCGGCTCGCACCGGCCGAACGCTCTGTTACCGGGTTATATCGCATCGTCATCACCGGCCGAGCACCGCTTCCATGACCTTCTTGGCGACGGGTGCTGCCAGCCGGCCGCCCGAGATGTCGTCCCGGGCCACGCCGGCGGCGTCCTCGACGATCACCGCGACCGCGACCTGCGGGTCGTTGGCCGGCGCGAACGAGGTGAACCAGGCGTACGGCGCCCGCTCCTTCGAGGACTGCGCCGTACCGGTCTTGCCGGCCACGTCGACACCGCTGATCGCGCCGGGCGCGCCGGTGCCGTTCTTGACCACGTCGACCATCATCGCGGTCAACTGGGCCGCGACCTCCGGGGTGATCGCCTGGTGCAGCGACTCCGGCTTGGTCTCCGAGACCGTCTTCAGATCCCCGGTCCGGACGTTCTGGACGACGTACGGCTTCATCACGGTGCCCTTGTTGGCGATCCCGGCCGCCACCATCGCCATCTGCAGCGGGGTGGCCCGGACGTCGAACTGGCCGATCGCGGACTGCGCGGTCTGCGGCTGGTTCGGGTCACCGGGGAACTGGCTGGCGACCGCGCCCAGCTCGGGCAGCGGCCGCTCGCCGAAGCCGAACTTCTCGGCCTGCTCGCGCAGCGCGTCCGGGCCGAGGTCGAGGCCGATCGAGCCGAACGCGGTGTTGCAGGAGTTCCGCAGCGCCACGGTCAGGGTCGCGTTGTTGCTGCCACCACAGTTACGGCCGTTCTCGTTCACCAGCGGAGTGGTGGTCTGCGGCAATGGCAGCTCGGCCGGTGAGTTCACCGGGGTGTCCGGCTTGTACTTGCCACTGGACAGCGCGGCCGCCGCGGTGACCAGCTTGAACGTCGAACCCGGCGGATAGGTCTCCCTGGCCGCCCGGTTCAGCGCCGGCTTGTCGTCGTTCGCGTTCAGCGCGTTCCAGGTGGCGGCGGCCTTGGACAGGTCGTGCGAGGCGAGCGCGTTCGGGTCGTACGACGGCCGGCTGACCAGGGCGAGGATCTTGCCGGTCTTCGGCTCGATCGCGACGACCGCGCCCTTCTTGTTGCCGAGCGCGTTGTACGCCGCCTGCTGGGCTGCCGCGTTCAGGGTCAGCGTGACGCTCGCGCCCTGCTGCCGGCGGTTGGTGAGCACGTCGACGACCCGGCGGAACGCCAGTGACGGGTCGGAGCCGTTCAGCTCGCTGTTCTGGTTGAGCTCGATGCCGGCCCGGCCGAACTGGAAGGAGTAGTACCCGGTGACCGGTGCGTACAGCGGGCCGCTGGAGTAGGTGCGCTGGTACTTGTACTGGTCGTTGACCTCCACGCTCCGCGCGATCGGGGTGTTGCCGATCAGGATCGGGCCGCGGTCCACCGAGAACTGCTGGTCGCGGACCCGCCGGTTGTCGTCGCGGCCGTTCAGGTCGCCGGCCCGGAAGGCCTGCAGATAGGTCGAGTTGGCCATCAGCGCGAGCATCAGGATGATCGCGCCCACGGCGAGCCGCCGGATTGCTGAGTTCACTGCTTCTGCACCGCCATCGCGATCGTTTCGTCGGAGACCGGTGCCGCCGGGGTCTGGGGGCGCCGGGCCTGGTCGCTGATCCGGAGCAGCAGCGCGATGATCGCCCAGTTCGCGACCAGCGACGTACCGCCCAGGGCCATGAACGGCGTGGCCAGGCCGGTCAGCGGGATCAGCCCGGTGACGCCGCCGATGATCACGAACACCTGCAGCGCGAAGGACATCGCCAGGCCGGTGGCGAGCAGCTTGCCGAAGATGTCCCGGCAGCCCAGCGCGGTCCGCAGACCGCGCTCGACCAGCAGCGTGTAGACCAGGATGATCGCGATCATCCCGGTCAGGCCGAGCTCCTCGCCGAACGAGGAGATGATGAAGTCGCTCTGGCCGTAGAAGCCGAGCAGTTCGGGCCGGCCCTGGCCGAGACCGCGGCCGAGGACGCCACCCCAGGCCTGGCCCATCAGACCGTTCGCGACCTGACCGACGCCGTCGCCCTTGAAGGGGTCCAGCCAGTCCTCCACCCGGCTGTGCACGTGGCCGAAGGTCGAAGCGGCGAACCAGGCGCCGCCAGCGAACAGCAGGCCACCGATGATCAGCCAGCCGGCCCGTTCGGTAGCGACGTACAGCAGGAACAGGAACAGGCCGAAGAACAGCAGCGAGGAGCCGAGGTCCTTCTCGAAGATCAGTACGCCGAGGCTGACGCCCCAGGCGATCCCGATCGGGCCGAGGTCGCGGGCCCGTGGCAGGTCGAGGCCGAGGAAGCGATGCCCGGCCAGGGTCAGCACATCCCGCTTCACCACCAGGTAACCGGCGAAGAAGACGACCAGGCAGAGCTTCGCGAATTCACCAGGCTGGAAAGACATCCCGGCGAACCGGACCCAGATCTGGGCGCCGTTGATGTTCACGCCGAGCCCGGGGACCAGCGGCAGGACCAGCAGGACCAGACCGGCCAGGCCCGCGGTGTAGGTGAGCGCCTGCAGCCGGCGGTGGTCCCGGATCACCAGGATGACCACCAGGAACAAGACGATGCCGACCGCGGTCCAGGTGATCTGCTGCGGTGCCGCCGGGCCGCGAGGAGTGTTGCCCTTGGCCAGCGCCATCGCCTCCAGGCCGAGGTCGACCCGGTGGATCATGGCGACGCCGAGGCCGTTCAGGAGCACCGCGCAAGGCAGGAGCACCGGGTCGGCGTACGGGGCGCGGTAGCGCAGGGCCAGGTGCGCGATCAGGGCCAGCAGGCCGATCCCGGCCGCGTAGTAGCCGGTACTGGCCGGGACCTTGTCCTGGACGGTGAGGCCGATGTTGACGTAGGCGCCGACCGAGACGCCGATCGCCACGATGAGCAGCATCAGCTCCACCCCGCGCCGGGTGCGCGGGATGATCTGGATGACGGATGTCGAAGCGATACTCATCTGACGCCGTCACAGTCGTCGGGGTTGACCGTGCCGTTGCTCGAGGTGGCGCCCGGCGTGGTGGGCGGAGTCGAGACGGGCGTGGTCGCCGGCGGCTTGGGCGGCGTGGAGACCGGCTTGCCGGTGACGGGCGGAGTACTGGGCTTCGGGGTCGTGCTCGGCTTGGGTGTCGGCTGGGCCGCGCACTCGTCGGCGGTGCGCTTCAGCTCGCTGACGATCTTCCGGGCCGCGTCGAGGTCGTCGGCCTGGATCGTGCCCTCGACCTGCTCCCGGCTGTACGTCGGCAGCTTGTCGACCTGCAGCGCCTGCTTCTCGTAGAGGGAGGACAGGTTGAGTCCGGGGACCACCTCGTCGACTCCCTTGAAGATTGCGACGTAGTCACCGTCCGTGCCCACGTAGTACTGCTTCTGGGTCCAGTTGTAGGCGAACCAGCCGCCTCCGCCGATCACTCCGAGCACGACGACCAGTACTGCGAGACGCCTCAGCCACAGGAACCGCTTGGGCGGGCGGGGCGCGTACCGGAGCTCTTCTGGGTCGACACCGCCGCCGCCGTGACCACCGCCACCACCGTCGCCCTGGGCGCGCATCGTCGCGGTCCCCGGGCCGGTGCTGCCCTGGGCGAGCTCGGCCGCGGCGCCGACGAGCTGCGGCTGGGTGCCGCTCGCCGGGTCCGTCTCCACCACGTCGGCGACGACGCAGGTGACGTTGTCGTTGGATCCCGCCTCGAGCGCGTGCGTGATCAGGTCGACCACCACGGAGTCCGGCGTGCCTTCGGCCATCGCCGTGGCGATCACCTGCTCGCTCACGTAGTCCGGGAGGCCGTCGCTGCAGAGCATCAGCCGGTCGCCGGCCTGGACGTCGAGTATTTCCAGGTCCGGATCCGAATCGGGCCGGCCGTCGAGGACGCGGAGGATCAGGTTCCGGTGGGGGTGGGTGAAGGCCTCCTCCTTGGAGATCCGGCCCTCGTCCACCAGCGACTGGACGAACGTGTGGTCGTGGCTGAGCTGGTAGAGCAGCCCGTCACGCATCCGGTAGGCGCGCGAGTCGCCGAGATGGGCGAGCCCGAGCTGCTGGCCGTCGAAGAGCAGCGCCGTGACGGTCGAGCCCATGCCTTCGCGCTCGGGGTCCTCCTCGACGAGCTCCGAGAGCCGCTCGTTGGCCCGGTGGACGGCGCCCGCGAGCGCCTCCATCATGTCCGGACCGGTGATCCCGGGCTTGTCCAGCCGGCGGATCACCTGGACGGCCGCCGAGCTGGCGACCTCACCCGCGGCGGCGCCACCCATCCCGTCGGCGAGCAGCAGCAGGTGCGGACCGGCGTACGCCGAGTCCTCGTTGTTGCGGCGCACCCGTCCGACATCGGACAGTGCGGCGTAGTCCAGCGATAACGTCATGACCGGCGCCCTACTTCGCGATGTTCAGCGTCGTGCGACCGATCCGGATGGAACCGCCGATCTCTGCCGGTACGGGCCGGGTCACGCGCTGGCCGTCCAGGTACGTGCCGTTGGTCGAGCCGAGGTCCTCGACCCACCACTCGCCCTCGGACATGAACACCCGGGAGTGCCGGGTCGAGGAGTAGTCGTCGTCGAGGCGGATCTGGCAGTCCGAGCCGCGGCCGATCACGACCGGCTCCTCGACCAGGGTCGCGCCCACGCCGGCCTGCGGGCCGTCGGCGATGGTGACCGAGCCGGGCAGGCCCTTGCGCTTCTTGCTGGGCTTGGCGGGCTTGGGGGTTCGGCCGTTGGGCTGCGGGGACGAGGCCGGCGCGATCGCGCGGGCATCGACCTTGGCGCCGAACAGGTCGGACCGGATCACGGACAGCACCGCGAGGACGAACATCCACAGCAGGGCCAGGAACCCCAGTTTGATCAGGGTCAGCGTCAGTTCCGACATGGAAGTCCAGTCACCACCCGCTGCTTGGCGGCTGGGCGATCGGCTCGTCCGCTAGGCGCAGCGTCATGGTGGTGTTCCCGATCCTCACGGTCGATCCGTCGGTCAGTTCGGCCTCGGCGGCCCGGCGTCCGTTGACCAGGGTGCCGTTGGTCGACCCGAGGTCGACCAGGACCACCCTGACACCTCCAGGGCCTTCGGGCATAAGCCGGATCTCCGCATGCCGCCGGGAGACCCCGGGATCGTTGATCTGGATGTCGGCGTCGGTGCCCCGGCCGAGCACGACGCCCGGCGGGTTGATCGGCCGGCGCCGGCCGTTCACCTCGAGCATCACCTGCGGGTGGCCACGGCGGGCCGGCGGGGGCTGCACGGGCGGGCTCTGGAGCACGGTCGCGTTCGGGTCCGGGGCCGGCTGGTACGACGGCTGCGGTGGTTGCTGCACGGGGGGCTGCGGCGGCCGTTGCTGGTTGCCGACAGTGGCGCTGACGACGCGGAACTTCCCGGTCGGCAGCTCGTCTTCCTGGGTCAACTCGATCTCGATCGGTCCGGAGAAGGTGTAGCGCTGGATGTCTGCGTGGTCGCGCAGTTCGTTGGCGAGCTCGTGGTTCAGGGTCCGGCCGTAGGCGTTCAGGCGCTCGAAGTCGCCCGGGCCGAGCTCGACGGTGAAGTGGTTCGGCACCAGCCGGCGGTCCCTGGACAGGATCCGCGCGGTGTTGTCGATCTCTCGCTTGAGCGCGGCAGCCAGCTCGATCGGCTCCACGTCTCCCTTGAACGCGCGCGCGAAGACACCACTTACGATGCCTTCGAGGCGTCGCTCGAAGCGCTGCAGCGGTCGCACGCGTCCTCCTCCACGGTCGGTCGTCGGGTGGACCCAACGATCGTGCTTGCCGTACGGCACCTTCAAGAGGCTCGCCGTACCCCGTGTCCACCGGCGTGTGGTGAACACACTGGTACGACGATCGATCGTATCGGCAGGTTCGACCGAACCTGCAATGTCAGAGTCTGCCTGAGGCCGTGCTAGTGTTTTCTCTCGGTTGCAGATGGCATTTTTATCAGCTCTCAGCGACCGATGCGCGAGTGGCGGAATAGGCAGACGCGCACGGTTCAGGTCCGTGTGCCCGAAAGGGTGTGGGGGTTCAACTCCCCCCTCGCGCACAGCGACTCCCGGTCAGTTTCTCACTGACCGGGAGTTTTTGTTTTCCCGGGAGTTTCGCGGGTGCGGCGTGCGTCACAGCAGCTGTTCGGTCAGCGGTTCCAGAGGCCGTGGGGTTTCAGGAGGGTCAGGATCCGGGTCTCCAGATAGCGCGCGTCGGGCGTGTCCGAGGTCACCGACCAGCTGACCTCGAGGTCGAGGCGGAGGACGGCTTCGCGGGCCCAGTCCTGGGCGGTTTTGGGGCCGTGGTGGCGGAGATCGTGGAGTTGTTGCTCCAGCCAGGCGGGGTCGGCGAGGGCGCGGTCGAGGGCTTCCTCGCCGAAGCCGCTGATGGCGCCTCGGCCGTTCCGGTAGACGGTCAGGCGGCCGTAGAGGCCTTGCGGGCGCCCGCTCGCAGCGCGCTCGCCGGCCATTCCGGCGTACCGGATGATGGCGGTCAGGGGCTCGCGGAGGAGGTAGACGCCGGGCTCCCGTGGTGCGGCCGGGATCGCCTCCGCAAAGGGCATCCACGGCGACCAGTCGGCCAGGTCGTGGACCTCGGCGTACCGCTCGCGGAGGGTGTAGTCGTGGACGGCGGACCAGCTCATGAGCCCACCCTGCCTGCCGCCGCCGACATTCCGGACAGCTTTGTGACGCTCGCCGAGTCCGGCTGGGAATGTCGGCCCGGGATGGGACCGTGGGGCGATGACGGGGATTCGTATTGCTGTTGCTGCACCGATCACCACGAAGGATGCCGCGGAGAACGGTGCCAAGGTCCGGGACCTGATGAAGGAGGCCGCCGCCGGCCAGGCGCGGCTGATCCAGTTTCCGGAAGGGCACCTGTCAGGGCATCCGCCGTGGCAGCTCCAGGACTGGTCCGAGGTCGACTGGCGGGTGGTCCACGACGAGCTGGAGAAGATCAAGAAGCTCGCCGCGCGGCTGAAGCTCTGGGTCGTGCTCGGCTCGGCCCACCCGCTGACCCCGCCGAACCGCCCGCACAACAGCCTCTACGTGATCTCCGACGACGGCCGCATCGTCGACCGCTACGACAAGCGCTACTGCTCCAGCACCGAGATCACCCGCTTCTTCAGCCCCGGCTTCGAGCCGATCGTCTTCGACGTGGACGGCTACCGCTTCGGCTGCGCGCTCGAGATCGACTACCTGGAGATCCTCAGCGAGTACGACCGCCTCGGCGTCGAGTGCCTGCTGCTGTCGGCGTACCCGGTGGAATCGACCATCGACGTCAAGGCCCGCGCCGCCGCGGCGATCAACAACTACTGGGTGGCGATGTCCTTCCCCGCCCAGGCCGACGAGATCGCGTACTCCGGCCTGATCGATCCCGACGGCACCTACGTCTTCCAGATGAAGGACACCGCCGAGCTGACGCTCGCCACTATCGACCGCAACGACCCCGACTACGCCTTCTCCCTCACCCAGTCCCGCCCCTGGCGCACCATCGCCCGCAAGGGCGACATCTACCGCACCCGCCGAGTCACCGAAGACCCCCGCTCCACCAACCACACCGTCAGCTAGCTCGTACTGCGGCCGGCCGGGTAGGGCGAGCAAACTCCACCCCAGCGCGACCCTCCCGTAGGGCGCGTGCTGGGGTGGAGGTGTGAGAGGCGCGCCCCGTCAGCGAAGCCGGAGGCGGGCCAGGAGGCGGTGGGCCGGCGCTCGGTGGCGGCCTGCGAGCGCACGGTTTTGAGGCGGAATTCCGGAATGTCGTGGCGTGCCGCGGTGAGGCGTGGTGGTGTTGGTGCCCAGCAGCGTCCAGCAGGCGAGTACCGCGGCAGCAACCAGGCCGGCGAGGCCGGCGTAGTCCGTCCAGTTCATGGTGATCTCTCTCGATGGCGGCTCGGGCGGGAGGTCCGCGATTGCGTCTTTCACCGGTAGTGACGCCGTGATCCGGATTTCGTGACGGCACTTCGGTGCCACGATTAGGTGGAGTTTCGAGGAGGTGGGCCCGATGCACGACGGATCGATGCTGGACGCCGACGAGGAGCAGGCGTACCGGCTGCTGGTCGGCCTGTCGGTCGCGCGGTCGGCGGAGCTCGCCGAGGTCGCCCGGCTGCCGCAGCAGGAGGCGGTCGAGGTGCTGCAGCGGCTGCAGGCCAAGGGCCTCGTAACGGTCCAGCCGGGCGACGACCCGGTCTTTCGTCCGCTGCCGCCTGACGTGGCCCTGGGTACAACGTTGTTACGGCGACAGGAGTCGCTTGAGTCCGCCCGGAAGACGGTGGCGTCGCTGAGCGAGGAGTACCGCGCCAGCGCCAGCCGCCGGGACGCGCACCATCTGGTCGAGGTGATCGTCGGCGCTACTCCGCTGCGGGATCGCCTCCGCGACCTGCAGGAGTCTGCTCGCACGGAGATCCTCTGGTTCTGCCGCGCCAACCCACTGGCCATGCAGGGCGCGGAGAACACCGAGGAGTACGGCGCCCTCAGCCGTGGCGTCCGCTACCGGGCCATCTACGAGCGGGCGCTGCTGGAGACTCCGGGCGAGCTGGACACCATCGCCGAGGGCATCAGCTGGGGTGAGGAGGCACGGGCACTGCCGACGCTCCCTGTGCGACTGGCGATCGTCGACCGCGCTACTGCCGTCTGCCCGCTCGTACGAGACGAGGAGGCGGGTATCGGCGAGCCCACGGCCGCAGTGATCGGCAGAGGGCAGCTACTGGATGCTCTGCTCGCCCTGTTCGAGAGCCATTGGGAGGCAGCGACTCCCGTGCGACTGCAGTCTGAGGGTGCGGCGCCCGACCCAGAGGGCTTGGACGACAACGAGCGCTTCCTGCTGTCCCTGCTCGTCGCCGGAGTGCCGGACAAGTCGATCGCGTCGCAGCTCGGCATCAGCCGCCGGACAGTCCAGCGCCGCCTGGACCGCCTGATGGCCCTTGCCGGCGTCGACACCCGTACCGGCCTGGCCTTCCAAGTAGCCCGCCGTAAATGGCTGTAGCCGGGGCCCGTGAGGGAGCCCCGGCTACAGCCGGCACTTACTTGAGCCCGTAGGCCCTGATGACGGTCTGGGTGACCCTGTTGCCGGCGTTGTCGCCAGCAACAACCTTCAGCGACACAGTCCCCTTGCCCGCCGGTACTACGGCCACGTAGTGACCCAGTGCTCCGACAGTGATGATCCGCCGCCAGGTCTTGCCCTCATCGAAGGACACCGACGCCTGCAGCGAGGTGGACCGCGCAGCAGCCGCACCGGCCTGCTGGTGGACGTTGAACCCGATCACGTGCGGCCGTGCGGCCACTCGCCCGGTCAGATCAACCGGTACGTCGTACCCGACCTGCAGCAGCGGCAGCGCTACCGCCTTGTCGGTCGGAGCCTGCTTGGACCGGAAGTCCCAGACGGTGCGCGTGCTGGTCGCCCAGTTCCACTCCCCCTCCGTGTCTTTCCGCTCCGTCGACAGATCCAGCTTGTACGCCGCGTCGCCGCCGCTCGTGATCACGTCTTCCCACGCGTCCGGCAACTCTGACACCACGGCACCGTCACGGCTCAGAACAGCGGAAGCAGCGGTCGTCTCGCCAACGGTGTAGTGCCCGTCAGCGTCCACGAACGACGGCACTCGGAGCGACAGCCGATCGCCCGTCCGGGTGGAGACGATCCCAGGAGCAGCCGCCGGCCGAACCACCGGCCCGAACCAGGTCTCGTCGGACACCCCTGGCTTGTAGCTGCGCGGCAGCGACGTCAGCCCGCCTTGCAGCGGACCCATGTCGCTCCAGGTCCAGAGGTGGTGCACCTTGTGCTGCCAGAGCGAGTCGCCGGTGGTCACCCACTCCTCGCGGACCTTCGGTGTCTGGACGAACCGCTGGTCGTCGTTCCAGGAGTACTCCTGCCACGGCCGCCAGCCGAACCGCTGCTCCTTGGCCCAGTTGAAGCCGCCGTTGTCGGCGTACGACGTGGTCACCCGCGCGCTGTTCGCCGAGGTCACCTTGTAGTCAATCTTCTTCGGGATGGACCCGCTCGACACCTGCTGTACGTCGTACAGGTAGGGGCTCGAGGTGGTCAGCGTCAGGTCGATCGTCGCGTGCCCCTTCCGCGCCCGGTCGAGCAGCTTCTGTCCGTCGTTGCTACCGGTCACCAGTGCCGGGATCGGCTCCCGGTCTCCGGTCGGCCGCCAGACCGTCCATGCAGACCAGTCCGCCGGCCGGACCAGGATGATGCCCGCGGCACCCGCCTTGGCCGCCGCGTCGATCTGCAACTTCTCGTCGCCGTCTTCGCGGGTCTTGATGACGGCGATGGCGCCCTTGACTCCGCGCAGGTCCTCACCGGGTGCGACCAGGGCGAACCGCTTCTTGCCCTCGAACGACGGCGACTGGTGCAACAGGTTGATGTCCAGCGGCCCGCTGATGCCGGGGATGGACGTGTGCACCATCGGTGCGACCAGTTGCCAGCGGGAGGAGAACTCGAAGCTGCCGGCGGCAACAGGCTTCGTGGGCGTCACCAGGACCTGCTTGACCGTGCTGAAGTGCATGACTCCGTGGCTGATGCTGCGGCCGTTCGGGTACACGCGATGCACGTAGTAGCTCAGTACCGCCTGCTGCTCGGACGGCTTGGGCGTCGTGATCGTGATCGGCACTGCCTTGCGGGCGTCGATGACGATCTCGGTGTCCTTGGTGACAGAGATGTTCGGGTCGGTGAAGAGGCTGACCTTCTCGTCCTGGGTGTTGTAGTCCTCGACCAGCGAGTGGATCAGGTACGTGCCCTCCTCCACCTCGGCCGTGTACTCCGCGCCGTCCCCGATCCACGCCAGCACGTCGGAGCGCGAGTTGTCACCGAACAAGCTGATCACCGGTACGCCGGTGGGCTTGCCGTCCAGGCCGACGGCGCGCAGCTTGACGGTGTGCGTCGGGCCGGCCTTCAGCGTGCCGACCGCGGTGTGCGTCAGCACGCCGTTGGGGCCGGTGGCAACGATCCAGCCGCTGAAGAGACCGCGGACGAGCTTGGCCGGGTCGAGCGTCAGCGGTACGTCGACGCTGCCGCCGGCCGGCACCGTGACGCTGCTCGGCACCGTGAACGCGTCCGTCTCGGGCTGCTTCGAGTCCAGGTTGTCCACATCCACCGAGAGCGTCAGCGTGACGGGTGCGGCGGTGTCGTTGCGGTAGGTGATCGTCTTCGTCGAGCCGGCGCTGACCAGGCCGAAGTCGGCGGTCGCGGTCGCGTACACCTTCTGTGCGACGGCGCGGGCGACATCCACCCGGCCCGAGCCCTGCGCGTAGACGCTCTGGTCCTGGTTCGTCTTGGCCGTGCTGACCAGCGCGTTCTTGAGCTGGTCCGCCTTCCAGTCCGGGTGCGCCTGGGCGAGCAGCGCGGCCGATCCGGCGACGTGCGGCGTCGCCATCGAAGTACCGGAGGCTGCGGTGTAGAGGGCGTCGATCGGCGCACCCATATCGGTGCCGGCGGCGCGGGCGGCGACGATGTCGACGCCGGGTGCGGTGATCTCGGGCTTCACGCCGTTGTCGCCGAGTCGCGGGCCACGGCTGGAGAAGTCGGCCAGCTGGTCGTTGCGGTCGACGGCGCCGACGGTGAGCGCGGACTTCGCAGTACCGGGGGTCCCGATCGATTGGTCGGCGCCGTCGTTGCCGGCGGCCACCACGAACAGCGTGCCCGACGAGGCGGTGATCCGGTCGACGGCCTCGCTGAGCGGGTCCGTACCGTCGGTGGGACCGCCACCGAGGCTCATGTTGACTACCTTGGCGCCGGATTCAGCGGCCCACTCCATCCCGGCGATGATGCCCGAGTCGTAGCCGTAGCCGTCGTCACCGAGAACCTTGCCGATCAGCAGGTCGGCCTTCGGCGCGACGCCCTTCCGCGTGCCGCCCGCTCCAGCGCCGGTACCGGCGATCGTCGCGGCGACATGGGTGCCGTGCCCGAAGTGGTCCTCCGGGCCGGTCGGGCTGTCCGAGAAGTCCTTGGCGTCCTTGACCTTGCCCACCAGGTCGGGATGCGTGGCGTCGACACCGGTGTCCAGTACTGCGACCTTGACGCCGCTGCCCTCGAAGCCGGCCTGCCACGCGGCGGGTGCGCCGATCTGCGGCACGCTCTTGTCGAGGCTCGCGCGGACCCTGCCGTCGAGCCAGATCTTCGAGATCCCGCGGCTCAGGGCGCGGGCGTTCCCGGTCGGCTCGAGCGACTTCCACAGCGCGGGCAGCTCGTCCTTGTCCGCGTGGACCGCCGCGGCACCGATCGAGTCGAGCGTGCGGGTGGTCGTCGTACCGGCCAGCGACTGGGCCCGGGCAGCCGACGGGTCGGCGTACCGGACGATCAGCGGGAGGGCGCTCGCGGCCGAGTCGCCGAAGCCGTCGGCGATCAGCTCGTCGACGTCGAACAGGTCGGCGTCGAGTACACCGGTCGAGATGTACGGCACGGCGTCGCTCGGCAGGACGCGCAGGCCGCCGTCGACCTCGATGGTGTGGAAGGCGATCCGCTCGCGCCCGGGGGCGGGGCGAACGCTGGCGGCCTTCTTGCCGCCGCCGGCGTCGCTGACCTCGACGACGTCACCGGTGATCAGGGTGACGATCGAGGACTTCGCAGCCGGTAGGCCGGTCGCGCGCGGAGTACTGGGAGTGGTCGGAGGCGGCGCAGCACCTGCGGGGATGACCGCGGCGACGCTGAGCGCCAGGACGGCCGCCAGGGTGACGGCGGGCTGGATCGGGGAGGACATGGGCAGATCTCCTCTTCGAGAGGCGTAGGGGCAAGGGCACCTCTACCGAGTGAGTCTGCAACCGGAACCCGCGTCCGTGCGCTGTCCAGCACTGCCGTTAGTGGGACATGGCGCAACCGCGCCACCTCGCCGAATTCCGCGCGAACAGCCGGTTATTCGCCGATCTTCTTCGACCGCAGGACGATCTTGGAGTCGAGCGCGGCGGTCGTACCGCCCTCCGGCGACTGGGTGACGACGACCCAGTTGCGGTCATTGACCAGCAGCCGTCCCTGGCCGGTGGCGTCCTCTTCGGTCAGGTAATAGAAGCCCGCGGCCTGCATGGTGTCCTGAGCCAGCTGATGATTGAGCCCGACCACAGCCGGTACTACCGCGCTGCGCGACGTCTGCGGCGGAGTGGGCGGTTTGGCCGGTGTCGGTGTCGTCGGTGCGGTCGATGCCGTGGGGGTCGGTGCGGGCGGCGTCGGGGTTGCCGTCGGCTGGGGTTGGCTCGCCGTGACGGTGACTGTCGCCGCCGGGAGCGACGGCTGCGGGTCGGCGCAACCCGCGGCCAGCAGCAGCACCGGTACGCACCAGAGAACTCTCATGTGGCGACCCCTCTCCCCTCGAGGCTACTCAGCGACGCCAACCGCAACCGAGCGTTAACGGGACACGCGTCGCGAGGGAGTGCGCCGGCCGCGTACCGGGTGCAGGATCTGCCTATGACGGCACAGCAGTTGGTGCGCAGGTGGGCCTGGGTTGGCACGTTCGTGATCGGCGGCGGGCTCTACCTGCTCGTCCTGGCCGTGCTGACCGACACCGGGAACCCGAACCTCTTCCCCACGATGATCCTGCTCGGTGCGCTCGTCGTACCGCTCACGTTCGTCATGTTCGCGGCCGGCCGCTCCGGTCGCTGGCTGATCGACGGGCCCACGCTGGGTGGCGCGCTGCTCTTCGGTGGCGTCGTTGGCGTGGTGGTCGCCGGCCTGCTCGAGTACGACGCGATGCGCAAGCTCGGGGCGCTCCCGATGCTCGGTGTCGGCCTGATCGAGGAGGCGGCCAAGCTGGTCGTGCCCGCGATCCTGGTGCTGTTCTTCGGCCACCGGTACCGCCGCTCGATCGGCAGCGGCATCGTGATCGGCGTCGCAGTCGGTACTGGGTTCGCCGTCCTGGAGACGATGGGCTACGCGTTCGTCGCGCTACTGCAGTCGGGTGGCAACGTAGGAGCGGCCGAGCAATCGCTCTTCATCCGCGGGCTGCTGTCCCCCGCGGGGCACGCCTCCTGGACCGGCATCACCTGCTGGGGCCTCTGGCGCTTCGCAGTCGCCCCGACCGGCAAGCGATTCCTGGGTTTCCTCGGGGCGTACGCCGTCGCCGTCGCACTACACACCACCTGGGACGGCATCGGCGGCAAGCTCACCTACGCGATCGTCGGCGCAATCAGCATCGGCCTCCTCCTCACCGGCCTCCGCCACGCCCAGCGCGCCGACAACGCACTCCCCGCCTAACAAACCCCAGCGGCAACGCTGAGGGTGCCGCCCACTGGATCCATCGTCGCCACCGTGCCCAGCGGGACGGTGGCAGGGTTGCGGCCGTGGCCGATGGGCAGGCCGCCCAGGATCGGCACCCCGAGTTTCGTCAGTCCGTCGCGGAGTACGTCGAGCACGCCCCAGCCGTTGATCAGATCGTCCTCGAACCCGGTGATCTGGCCCACCGCGACCCCGAGCAGCCCCGCCAGCAGGCCTGATCTCCGGAGCTGGGTGAGGCCACGGTCGACCTGGCCGAGACCTGAGCCGCGGGGTACCTCGAGCAGCAGGATCCCGCCGTCGAGACTTTCCAGATCGGCGCCGACGGCGCCGCGGACCGCCTCGAGGTAGCCACCGAGCAGAAACCCGGTGACCGCGTGGCCGCCGGTCAGCGGAGCACTCAGCTCAGCAGCATCCTGACGCACGACGATCTCCTCCGTGGTCATCAACGCCCGGCGGAAGGCTTCGATCGAACCCGCGTCGAAGTACGGCGCCCACCAGTTCATGAACGGCCCGTGGATGCCGACCAGACCGGCTTCCTTCCACAGCGGCAGATGCAGCGCGGTGATGTCGCTGAACCCGACCAGCGGTTTCGGATCACGCCGGACGGCAGCGAAGTCGAGGCCGTCCGCGATCCGGTAGGCGCCCTTGCCGCCGGTCGTCGCGAAGACCGCGCGGACACCGGGATCCCGGAAGGCGTCGTTCAGATCGGCCAGCCGGTCCTCGTCGGTGCCGGCCAGATAGCCGAGCTCGTCGAACGCGTGCTCAGCGATCTCGACCTGCAGCCCCCACCCGGTCAGCAGTGCAGCGCCTCGGGCGACCAACTCACGGTCGGGCGTGCTGGCGGGAGAGACGAAACGGACCCGGTCGCCGGGTTTGAGACGTGGCGCGAGGACGGGGGCGCGATGAGTGGCCGTCGGCATGCTCCCCACCTTGACCGAGGGGTCCGACAGTTTCGCGGGATTGGACACTTTGTCCATGGTGGACGTAGTGTCCACTCATGGTTCATCGTCTGGCTCCGATCTGCGACGCGATCTCGCGGTTGCTCTCACCGCATGCCGAGGTCGTGCTGCATGACCCGGTGACGGACGAGGTGATCGGGATCTGGAATGCGATCTCGGGGCGGTCGGTCGGTGATCCGTCGCTGCTCGGTGAGCTGCAAGAGGTGACCGAGACCGGTATGGACGTCTACGGCCCCTATCCGAAGTCGCTGCCCGACGGGCGCTGGCTGTCCAGCGTCAGCGCGGTACTGCGGGACGAGGAGGGCAAGCCCGATGTCGTTCTCTGCATCAACGTCGACCGGACCGCCTTCGACGAGGCGAGCCGGATCCTGGCCGCGTTCGCCGCGCCGGTGGTCGGTCAGCCTCGGGTGCTGTTCGAGCACGACTGGTCCGAGGCGCTGAACGAGATCGTCGGCGACCACGTCCGGCGCCGCGGCGTCACCGTCGAGCGGCTGACCAAGCAGGACCGGCTGGAGTTGCTCGCCCAGCTGGACAAGGCTGGCGTGCTCAGTCAGCGGCGCGGCGTGCCGGCGGTCGCCCGCGCACTGAAGATCTCCCGGTCGGCCCTCTACCAGCTGATCGCCGAGGCCCGGAAGGAGCCGAACGATGCCGACCCTGCCTGATTTCAAGCTGGAGACGTACTTCTCGCGGTGGGAGTTCAACGCCCGCTACCACCTCACCGCGTCCGACGCGCAGACGATCGCGATGTCCGAGCTGCTCGAGTTCGCCGACGAGGACGGCCGGCGGCGCTGGGAGACGCTCGCGCTCGGCTACACCGAGACGCGCGGCCTGCCGGCGTTGCGGGAGGAGATCGCCCGCACGTACGACGTCGTCGTACCGGAGGACGTGATGTGTTTCGCCGGCGCCGAAGAGGCGATCTACCTGGCGATGCATGCGTTGCTGGGGGCCGGTGACCACGCCGTCGTGTTGACGCCGAACTACCAGGCGGCCGAGACGATCCCGTTGTCCCTCTGCGAGGTCACCGGCGTCGCATTGGTTGCCGAGAGCAACTGGTCGCTCGATCTCGACGCGGTCGAGCGCGCGCTCCGGCCGAACACCAAGCTGGTGTCGGTCAACTTCCCGAACAACCCGACCGGCGCGGTGCCGGATCCCGCGACCTGGCAGCGGTTGGTGCGGTTGTGTGACGAGCGTGGGATCACGCTGTTCAGCGACGAGGTGTACCGCGGGCTCGAGCTCGACCGGCCGTCGTTGCCGCAGGCAGCCGACCTGTCGGAGAAGGCGCTCTCGCTGAATGTGATGTCCAAGGCGTACGGACTGCCCGGCCTGCGGATCGGCTGGATCGCCTGCCGGGATCGCGCGTTGCTGGACAAGTTGGAGCGAGCCAAGCACTACACCTCGATCTGCAACTCCGCGCCGAGCGAGATCCTCGCACTGATCGGACTCCGCGCCCGCGACCGGTTGCTCGAGCGCAACCGGGGAATCGTCGCGGCCAACCTGCCTTTGTTCGAGGAGTTCTTCGCCGGCTATCCCGACCTCTTCGCTTTCGACCGCCCGCAAGGTGGTTGCGTCTGCTATCCGCGCTATCTCGGTGCGGACGGCGTCGAGGCGATGTGCACCGAGCTGGTTGAGCAAGCCGGTGTCTTGCTGCTGCCGTCGAGCATCTACCACTCAGACCTGACCGAGACTCCACCCGACCGCTTCCGCGTCGGCGTCGGCCGCCTCGCCCCCGAAGAAGCCCTGGGCGAATGGTCAACCTGGTTGGACAAGCGCCGATGACCTCACCCGTGACCGCTCTGACCGCTCTGACCGACCTCGCCACGCTGACTGAGCTGACCGCTCTGACTGAGTTGACCGAGTTGACAGGGTTGACTGAGTTGACTGAGCTGGAGGAGCAGCGATGAGCCTGCCGGTGATCGGACTACCTGAGATCGCCGCGATAGCCACGCCTGAGGTGATCTTCGGAGCGGTCAAGGAAGCTTTGATCGCGCACGCGGAAGGCCGGACGTCGGTGCCGCCGCCGATGGTGCTGGAGTTTCCGGATCACGCCGGGGACTGCCATGTGAAGGCCGGTCATGTCGGGGGCTCCGCGCATTTCGCGGTGAAGATCGCCAGTACGTTCGCGTCGGTGAACAACGGTTTGATCCTCGTCATCGACGCGACCGCCGGCGTACCAGCGGCAGTGCTCGCCGACGAGGGAATGCTGACGGCCTGGCGTACTGCGGCCGCCGGTGCCCTGATCACACACGCGATGACACCACCCGGGATCGACGAGGTAGCGGTTCTCGGCACCGGCGAGCAAGCCCTGCTGCAGGTGACCTGGTTGCGCAAACTCCGCCCGATCAACCGCATCCGCGTCTGGGGCCGCCGCCCGGAAGCAGCCGAACGCCTGTGCCAAGCCTTCGAGAACGAAGGACTCGAAGCGCGAGCCGACGCACTCGAAGGCGGAGGGGCGCCCTGTGTCATCACGACGACAGCCGCCCGATCGCCTTTGCCCACGGAGGCCTTCCGCAACGCCCTACACGTGACCGGGATCGGCACCGACATGCCGGGCAAACACGAACTGCCGGTCGAGTTGTTCGCAGACGCCCTGGTCGTCACCGACGATCACGACCAATGCCTCCACCACGGCGACTTCGGCAACGCAGTCCGCGCCGGCATCATCCGCCCCAACGCGGACCACGCGGTCGGCGCAGTCCTACGCGACGGTCCCGCAGTCCTGCGCGACGGCCGGCCTGCGCGCGGTACGCGGTCTCCTGTGCGGAGTACGCGGTCTATTGCTGATCTGACCGGGGTCGGGGCGACGGATGCGGCGGTGGCTTCTGCGGTGGTGGGAAATCGATTTTCGACGCTGGTCGAATAGGTCTGGCCTGATCCCGAGACTTCTGCGAGGTTCGTAGTCGACCAGTGACACGTCGTCACCGCCCCTCACGACGTCTGGAAGGCATCTCATGAAACGACGGACAGTTCTCGGCAGCATCGCGGCGGCCGGAGTCGGCGCGACGGTCGTCCCGGGGCTGATCGCGCCCGCCACCGCGCAAGCCGCCACCTGGAAGAAGCGCGTCACCGGCGCCGACCTCGACACCAACAGCCGCTGGCAAGTGGCTGGTACCGACCTCGGTATCCCATACGTGCTCGAGAACGGTTCGATCGGCTACCTGTTCGGCGACACCTTCAACACGCCCTGGCCGGAGCAGCAGAACAACGACTGGCGATCCCCGGTCATGCTGCGCTCCGCCGTCCACCCGGGTGCCGCCGGCGGCATCGTCTTCGACAGTGCGGCCAAGGTGGCAGGCAACGGCCGGGCGCCCGAGATCATGCACAACGGTCACAACGGGATCGGCATCGACGGCCTCTGGGAGGTCACGGTGATCCCGAACGACGGCATCAGCTTCCCCGAGACCGGCCGGCAACTCGTCTCCTACATGAGCATCGAGAACTGGAACTCGGCCGGCCCGAACGGCCCGCAATGGAAATCCCGGTACGCCGGTCTGGCCTACTCCGACAACGGCAACGACTTCGTCCGGACCAACCTGAAGTGGTTCAACAGCGGCGACAACCTCGACCCGTTCCAGATGTGGACCATGCAGCGGTCAGGCGACTACGTCTACGTGTTCTCGGTCCGCTCCGGCCGCCAGGACGGCCCGATGATGCTGCGCCGGGTCCCCTGGGATCGTCTGTTCTCCCCGGAGTCCTACGAGGGCTGGGGCTGGAACGGCAGCAACTGGGGCTGGGGCAGGCCTTGTTCGCCGATCCTCAACGGACGCTTCGGCGAGCCCTCGGTGCGCCGGCTGGACGACGGCACCTGGGCGATGGCCTATCTGAACTGCGCCACCGGCAGCATCGTGACCCGGACCGCGACCGGCCCGGACCAGGCCTGGACGAACGAGAAGGTCCAGGTCACCTTCGCGCAGGAGCCGGCGCTGTATGGCGGGTTCATCCACCCGTGGTCGACCAAGGCGGCCAACGGCCTGCATCTGATGGTGTCGAAGTGGACCCGCGATCCGGCCGGCCACAGCACCGCCTACCACGTCAGTCAGTACGCCGGAAGTCTCTGACCGCCGCCCGCGAGCGGGTGGTAGTGGTTACCTGCCAACTAAACTGGTCCGGTAAACAACTAACCACCCAGGAAAGTGGTCTGTTGCGTATTGCGCAACGCGAAATGCGGTACTTGCTCGGAAACGACAGGTTTCGGCAAGGTTTCCGCGAGAGAGAGCACTCACGACTTAGTAACGGATCCTCCTGAACTATTGACTGGTCAGCAGAACCTGGGCGATTCTCTCCACCACTGAACGACAGGTTCATACCAGTCAGCCGGAGGCCGATCCGGCTACTTCGCCAGAGGTGATCCGATGAAGTTCCGTTCCCTTGCCGTCGCCGCAGTTGCGGCTCTATCGCTAACAGCACTCGCAGCTTGTGGGTCCTCCGACGACACCAAGGACAGCGCCGCCGACTCCGGCCCGAAGACGATCGACGTCTGGCTGATGAAGGGCAGCGTCTCCGACGACTTCCTGAAGCGGTTCGAGGCCGGCTTCGCCGCCGACCACCCGGACATCAAGGCCAACGTCCAGATCCAGGAATGGAACGGGATCGGCCCGAAGATCATCGGCGCGCTGGCCAGCAAGGACGCGCCGGACGTGATCGAGGTCGGCAACACCCAGGTCGCGCAGTACTCGGCCAGCGGTGGCGTCAAGGACCTGACCGACAAGAAGTCCGACCTCAAGGGCGACGATTGGATCGAGGGCCTGGCCGGCCCGGGTCTGTACGAGGGCAAGCAGTTCGGCATCCCGTACTACGCCGCGAACCGCGTCGTCGTCTACCGCAAGGACCTCTTCGCCGCCGCGAAGGTCGCCCCGCCGAAGACGCGCGAGGAGTGGCTGTCCACGACCGCCAAGCTGAACACCGGCGGCAACCAGGGCATCTACCTGCCCGGCCAGAACTTCTACGTGCTGTCCGGCTTCATCTGGGACGAGGGCGGCGACCTCGCGGTCAAGGACGGCGACCAGTGGAAGGGCGCGCTGGAGACCCCCGAGGCCCTGAAGGGGATGGACTTCTACAAGCAGATCCAGGCGCTCGGTAAAGGCCCGAAGGACTCCGACGAGGCCAAGCCGACCCAGACCGACGTGTTCGCGCAGGGCAAGGTCGCGCAGATGATCGCCGTCCCGGGTGCCGCTGAGCTGATCGCCCAGGCGAACCCGGCGCTCAAGGACAAGCTGGGCTTCTTCCCGATCCCGGGCAAGACCGCCGACAAGCCGGGTGCCGTCTTCACCGGTGGCTCCGACCTGATCATCCCGGAGGCCTCGGCCGACCAGGATGCGGCCTACACCTTCATCAAGGAACTGGCCGGCGAGAAGTGGCAGACCGATCTCGCCAAGACGATGAAGTACGTGCCGAACCGGACCAGCCTGGCCGCGTCGGTCGGCTCGGACGAGGGCGTCGCCGCAATGGCCGCCGGTGCCGCCAACGGCAAGGCCACCCCGAACTCGCCGAACTGGGCCGCGGTCGAGGCGAAGAACCCGATCAAGGAGTACCAGACCAAGGTGCTGACCGGCGGTGACCCGGCCGCCGCGGCCAAGGCGGCCGACGCGATCATCACCCAGGCCCTGAACACCAAGTAGAACTATGGCTGTGGCTGAAGCAGAGACGACCACAGCAGCCCCCGCCCCCGAGCCCGGTTCGCCGGTCTCGGTCAGGCGGGGGCGACCCCTGTGGGAACGTGCCCTCCCGTACCTGCTGGTCGCGCCGACCGTCCTCGGTACGGCGTACCTGCTGGTGTATCCGCTGGTCCGCAACCTGCTGATCTCGTTCCAGAAGTTCGGCATCGCCCAGCTGATCCGCGGTGGCGCCGAGTTCGTCGGGTTCGACAACTACGCGAAGATCCTGAACGACGAAAAGTTCTGGGGCGTGGTCGGCCGGACCTTCGTCTTCACCGCGATCAACGTCGGCCTGATCATGGTGCTGGCCACCTTCGTCGCCCTGCTGATCGGTGCCCTGGGCAAGTGGATGCGGTTCGCCGTGATGGGCGGCCTGGTGGTCGCCTGGGCGATCCCGGTGATCGCCGCGACGACCGTGTTCCAGTGGCTGTTCCAGTCCCAGTTGGGGGTCGTCAACTGGCTGCTGGTCGCGCTCGGGTTCGAGCAGTTCGACGGTAAGGCGTGGTTCGCGGACGGCAACTCGACGTTCGCGATCGTCGTGTTGCTGATCGTCTGGCAGTCGGTGCCGTTCGCGGCGCTGACCCTGTACGCCGCGATGACGTCGGTACCGAAGGAACTGCACGAGGCGGCCCAGATCGACGGCGCCGGCTCGGTGAAGACCTTCTGGCTGATCACCTTCCCGATCCTGCGGCCGATGTTCGGGCTGATCCTTTGCCTGGAGGTGATCTGGGTGTTCAAGTGCTTCGTCCAGATCTGGGCGATCAGCCAGGGCGGTCCGGGCGACGCCACCTTGACGCTGCCCGTGTACGCGTACCAGATCGCCACCGTGCTGAACCGGTACGACTTGGGCGCGGCGATCTCGATGGTCACGGTGCTGATCCTGGCCGTGGTGCTGCTGGCCTACTTCCGGCAGATGTTCAAGGAGGAGGGCGAACTGTGAGAACCCGCCTCAGCCGCAAGATCGTGCTGAACCTCGTCGGCCTGGGCGTCTTCGCCTTCTCGGTCTTCCCCGTCTACTGGATGGTGCTGACCGCGTTCAAGCCGACCAGGGAGATCCAGGCCGAGACGCCGTCGTTCTTCCCGACGCACGTCACCTTCACGCACTTCAGTACCGCGGTGCACGCGGACGGCTTCTGGACCTTCTGGCGCAACAGCGGGCTGGTCGCGATCAGCGCCGTCCTGCTGTCGCTGGTGGTCGCCTGCCTGGCGGCGTACGCCGTCGGCCGGATGAAGTGGAAGGGCCGGCAGGGGTTCATCCTGATGGTGTTCATCGCCCAGATGACGCCGTGGGAGGCGCTGCTGATCCCGATGTACGTGATCGCCCGCGACACGGACATGCTGGACAAGTTGCCGATCCTGACGCTGATCTACTTCATGATGACGCTGCCGTTCACGATCGTGACGCTGCGCGGCTTCCTGAAGGGCATCCCGGTCGAGCTCGAGGAAGCAGCCCAGGTCGACGGCTGCAACCAGTTCGAGGCGTTCCGGCGGATCGTCTTCCCGCTGCTCGCACCCGGCCTGCTGTCGACGTCGCTGTTCGGCTTCATCACCGCGTGGAACGAGTTCGCCTTCGCGAACCTGCTGATCATCAAGAACCAGGACCAGCGCACGCTGCCGGTCTGGCTCTCGTCGTTCAGCAACACCTTCGGCACGGACTGGGGCGCGACGATGGCCGCCGCCACCTTGTTCATGCTGCCCGTCCTGCTGATCTTCCTGGTCCTGCAGGGCCGCGTCACCTCCGGCGTCGCCGCGGGCGCCGTCAAGGGCTAGTCAGCCTTCAGGCTGTATCAGTCTGGAAAGGTCAACCGCGTCGTGATCCGGTACCGGTCTCCTCGATAGATGGAGCGGGTGTACTCGATCACGGCGCGGTTCGCGTCGCGCGTCGTGCGCTCGAAGAGCAACGCCGGTGAATGCAGCGGTACGTCGAGCAGCGCGGCCTCCTGCGCGTCGGTCACGGTCGGCTCGGTGGTCTGGACCGCGTCTCTCGCGGCGACCCCGTACCTCGCCTTCAGCAACCCGTAGAGCGAGCCGACCTCGAAGTCGCGCCCAGTGATCCCAGGGACGAAGGCGGCCGGGATCCGGATCCGCTCGATGCACATCGGTGCGCCGTCGACGAACCGCAGCCGGACCACCGAGACGAGCTGGTCGCCGGGTGAGATCTCCATCCGCTGCCCGAGCCGCGCGCCGGCGGGTTCGAGCTCGAAGCTGACCAGCTTGCTCTGCCAGGGCGTGCCCTCGGCCGGCGGTACGTGGAAGTCGCCATCCACCGTCGGCTCGAGCGCCTGGTGGATCTTGCGCGAGCTGGTGAACGTGCCGCGGCCGTGCTCGCGGATGATCAGCCCGTCGCGGGCCAGGTCGTCCAGCGCCGCGCGCAGCGTCGGGCGGGACACCCCGAGCGATTCGCTCAGATTGCGTTCGGACGGCAGGGCCTCACCCGGGTTGCGCAGCTCGATCAAACGCAGCAGGCGGTCCCGCGCCTCGGTCCTTCTCATGTGGCGCCTCCAGGATCGCATTGCGGCTAGTGCAACCCTAGCAATACTTACCAGTGGTTTTACCTATGTGAGCGTGTTCATTCCGTGGCAAGGGCTTGACTTGACCAATTGGATAGACCACTTTATGAGGAGATCTCCGCCCCGAGACAAAGGTGTGTGACCCCCATGGCTCGTTCACGCAAGCTCCGCATCACCGCGACAGCCGTAGTACTGGCTGCTCTCGCCGCCGCCGGTGCCAGTACTACGGCGAGTGCCCGCCCCGGCCCTGAGAAGGCGCAGAAAGCGGCTGCCTGTGGTGCGTTCTTCGACGACTTCAACTACAGCTCCCGGACCGACCCCAACTTCACCGGCCACAAGTGGAGCGTCCGGACCGGCGGCGGTGGTCCCGGCATCGAAGGCACCTGGACCGCGAGCAACGTGACCTTCCCGACCGTGGACGGGCAGAAGTCCCTGCAGCTTCGCGCCGCGACCAACGGAACTGTCGGCGGGACCACGCAGTCCCAGGTCCAGCAGAACGATCTGCGCTTCTTCGAGGGCACCTATGCGACCCGGTTCAAGTTCAGCGACACCCCGTCGAGCGGCACCGACGGCGACCACGTCAACCAGACCTTCTACACGATCTCGCCGCTCGACTACGACTGGGAGCCGACCTACAGCGAGCTCGACATCTCGGAGTACCTGCCGAACGGCGGCTGGGGCGAGACCGGCCCGGTCAACTTCATCACCAGCTGGAACACGTACCAGGTCGACCCGTTCGACGGCTGGCGGATCAGCGCCGCACGCAACTACAGCCACGCGGGCTGGCACACGCTGGTCGCCACGGTCGGCGGCGGCCACGTCAAGTACTACATCGACGGCACCCTCGCCGCCGACCACACCACCGACGGCAACGGTCACTCGGTCTACCCGCGCCGGCCGATGACCCTCA
This sequence comes from Streptomyces sp. SID13031, assembly GCF_010548305.1. GTDB lineage: Bacteria > Actinomycetota > Actinomycetes > Propionibacteriales > Kribbellaceae > Kribbella. The sequence continues at coordinate 223,617 of NZ_JAAGLV010000007.1, read as the reverse complement.
ACTACAACCAGTGGTTCATCGACCTGGCCGGGCACACCGGTGGTACCAGCGCCTACGTGCAGTCGGCGGACTGGGTGTACTACGCGAAGAACGAAGTACTTTCGCCGGCGACGGCCACCGCGCGGGTGAACTCCTACCGCTCGGCCGGGGCGACGCACGCGGACACGATCAGCTGCTGAATCAGTGACCCGTCAGTACGGTGAGACGGCTCCCATGACCCATGGACAATCGGTTCCGGACTGAGTACGGTCCGTAGCGGCGTCCGCACCACGCCACCGTAGGAGAAGGACTTCACCGTCCTCCTCCCACCAGTCGGTGAGGTGCCGCCCGCCAGTGGTGCCTCACTGGTGGACGGGCTAGCAGCCCGTGGCAGCCGCCGCGAGCTGATGGGGGCCCGTACACCTAGGTGGGGCGGCCGAGCGCCAAGCGCTCCCGCCCCACCGACTCAACTCCCACGCTGCTGACACCTTCCGGCCTACCCCCAACGGTGCACCGTCCCTGTTCGTCATGATGGCTGACAGAGAAACCTACGGATGGTGCTCATGGCTGACTGGGAAGACGCGTTCACCGAGCTACTCGCAGCTCGCGGCGCCGCGCTGCGGTCCTACGCCTATCTGCTGACCGGCGAGAGGGCAGCAGCGGGCGACCTCGTGCAGGACGCTCTGCTGCGAGTGTTCAGCCGGCTGCGGCTCGGCAGCGACGTACTACAGCTCGAGGGGTATGTCCGGCGAGCGATCCTCAACCAGTACATCGATGGCCGCCGCCGCGCCAAGCTCTGGGCGGCGTCCCGGCATCTGCTGGTAGAGCCGCCCGTGCACGAGGACGCGGATGCCACCGTCGCCGACGAGGTCAGGCAGGCGCTGTCGACTCTGTCGCCCAAGCAACGTGCCTGCGTCGTACTGCGGTACTACGAGGACCTGACGGTCCCCGATATCGCCGAGCAGCTGGGCTGCGCCGAGGGCACGGTGAAACGCCATCTGGCCGACGCGAGGGTCAAGTTGGCCGCTCAGCTCGGCACGACCGAAGAGAGCATGAGATGACCTCCCGCGACTTGAAAGACCTTCTCCAGACCGTGGCCGCCAACGGCACCGACCGGGTGGCCGTCGACGAGCAGACACTGATCCCCCGCATCCGCTCCCGCCGCCGTCGTCGCGCGGGCCTGGCAGCTGCTGTCGGCGCCTCGACCGCGGTGGTGATCGCCGCGGCCGCGTTCGCAGTACTGCCGAACGGCGACCAGAAGCAGCCGCCGGTCGCAGCGCCGAATCCCGTACCGACGGTGACCCTCAAACCTGACCGGGTCAAGGGATTCGCCTGCGGGTCCCCGTTGACCGGGGCGATCACTGGCGATCCGTCGCTGCGGCTCGACCTGAACGACAAGGTGCTCACCGTTGATGCCCGTGGGTTCGCCGGACCGTTCAACGCCCAGCTGACCAACACCGGCAGCAAATCGCTGGATCTCTTCGGTACCCCTTACGGACCGTGGATCGTGGTTGTCAAGGACGGAGTCGTGGTGGGCGGCACCTTCGTTGAAGCCCAACCCGGAAAGGGGTGGAAATTCGCCCCCGGTCAGACCATCACCGTGCCGACATCCTTCAGCGCACGCCAGTGCACTCCCGACGGTCTGGAGGGTTCTGCCCGGCTCGCTCCGGGGACCTACCAGCTCTACGCCACCAAGGATCTCCGCCAGAAGAGCGACCTGCCCTCGGGAATCGTCGCCGCCGGCGGACCCTGGACAGTCGAGCTGAAGTAGCGGTCATCCGGGGTTTGCCGGATTGTCGGACAAACTTTGCCCGGTTTTGACGTTCAACCGGTGCGTGTGGCGGGCAGACTGACTGGCAATGCAGTGGTTCCCAACCGCCCCTGGGAGATTGCCGTGACTGCCCTACGTTCACTACGTCCTGTTGTGGTCATCGGCGTGCTGCTGGCGCTGATCGGCTTCGGTGTCACTCCGTCCACCGCCGCGACGACGGCGAACCTCACCGTGAGTGCCGCGATCGGCCAGCAGAACGGGTCGGTCGGCACCGTCGAGGGGTACGTCGTCGGCCAGCCGACGGCGGCCAACACGGTGATCCGGAGCAGCTACACCGCCGACACCGCGCTCGCGCTGGCCGACTCCGCCTCGCAGACGAGTACGGCGTCGATGCTCTACGTGCAGATCCCGAGCGCCTTCCGGGCGCAGTACGGGCTGAAGACGAACCCGGGTCTGCTGGGGACCAAGATCACCGTCACCGGGACGCTGACGCCGTACTTCACGCCGCATGCGGGGCTGAAGGATCCGACCGCGTTCAGCGGTGGGGGCGGTTCGGATCCGGGCGACCCGGGTGATCCGCCGGACCCGGGCGACTACTACTACGCAGCCGCCTCCGGCAAGACCGGCGCGGCCTTGAAGTCCGCCTTGCACACGATCATCTCGAGCCAGACCAAGCTGACCTACGACCAGGTGTGGAACGCGCTCAAGGACACCGACCAGGATCCGGCGAACTCGAACAACGTGATCCTGCTGTACTCCGGCCGCTCGCAGAGCAAGACCACCAACGGTGGCGGCGTGAACGACTGGAACCGCGAACACGTCTGGGCCAAGTCCCACGGCGACTTCGGTACCGCGACCGGCCCCGGCACGGATGTGCACCACCTGCGTCCCGAGGACGTCTCGGTGAACGGTGCGCGCGGCAACCTCGACTTCGACAACGGTGGGTCCACCGTGTCGGAGTGCCCGGGGTGTGCCGCGGATGGCGACTCCTTCTCGCCGCGGGCCGCGGTACGGGGTGATGTCGCGCGGATGATCCTCTACATGGCGGTGCGCTACGAGGGTGGCGACGGCTGGCCGAACCTGGAGCCGAACAACTCGGTGGGCAACGGCTCCGCGCCGTACATCGGCAAGCTCACGGTGCTGAAGGCGTGGAGCGCGGCCGACCCGCCGGACACGTTCGAGAAGCGCCGCAACCAGGTCATCTTCGACACCTGGCAGCACAACCGCAACCCGTTCATCGACCACCCCGAATGGGTCACCTCGATCTGGCCGTAAGCCCGCACGCCTCTTGCTTACGTCCGAAGAACTGGAGGGACGTCATCGTCACTTCTTCGGACGTAAGCAGCGGACATATGGTCGGGGGATGACGATTCCCCGGTTTCACCTCGCCGTGCCGGTCGACGACCTCGCCGCCGCCGCGGAGTTCTACGGCTCCGTGGTCGGCTGCGAACGCGGTCGCAGTTCCGACACCTGGATCGACTGGAACCTGCGCGGCCACCAGTTCGTGACCCACCTGGCCCCCACCCGCCAGCAGCCGATCCACAACCCGGTCGACGGCCACGACGTCCCCGTCCCCCACTTCGGCCTGATCCTGGAAATCCCCGACTTCCACCTCCTGGCCACCCGCTTCCGCGAGGCAGCCACCCCCTTCGTCATCGAGCCCTACCTCCGCTTCGAGAACCAGCCCGGCGAGCAATGGACCATGTTCCTCCACGACCCCGCCGGCAACGCCCTCGAGTTCAAGGCCTTCGCCCACGACGAAGACGTCTTCGCCACCTGAACTGCCCCACCCCTGCCCATCGATCTGCACCGACCCCGATACAGGTCGATGGGATCGTCAGCGATTTGGTGTCAGAGCAACGGCGATGACTACCTCTCGGCAGGGACCAGGCGGCGTAGTTGGCTGGATCACTCCGCCTGAGTCCGCCGCACCACGGACCGAACCTACAAGCGCACTAGCGAACCCGGATCGATACACCTTCCGCTGAATACATCGGTTGCTGTACTATCCTCGCTGTGGACACGATCAGTCGCGGTGAGGTGCTGGCCCGTTTCGGGCATGCGTTGTCGGATCCGACCAGGACCCAGGTCATGCTCGTCCTCACCGAGGGCGCGAGCTACCCGGCCGACCTGGCCGAGCGGATCGGCGTCAGCCGCCAATCCCTCTCGAACCACCTCGCCTGCCTCCGCGGCTGCGGCCTGGTAGTAGCCGAACCAGAAGGCCGCCGCACCCGCTACGAACTGGCCGACCCCACCCTCGGCACCGCCCTGACCCACCTCCTCAACGTCGTCCTGGCAGTAGACCCAGCCTGCTGCCGCCCCGACGCCACCGGTGAATGTCAATGAGCGACCACCCCACCACCGCCCGAGAGCCGCGTCTGCTCCCGCTCACCACTTCGCCTGTGACGGCGCAGGCGTCGGCTGAGGAAGTCGCGAGGCGCAAGAAGCTCGGGCGACGGGCACAGCTGCTCGCCGGGGCGAGTGTCAGTTACAACGTGGTTGAGGCTGCGGTGGCCATCGCAGCCGGCACCATCTCCGGGTCGGTGGCGTTGGTGGGGTTCGGGCTGGACTCGATCGTTGAGGTCGCGAGCGGGCTGATCATCCTGTGGCAGTTCCGGAGTGCGTTGCCTGAGAGTCGGGAGCGGCGGGCGTTGCGGTTGATCGCCTTGTCGTTCTTCGGGCTGGCGCTTTACGTCGGCGTCGAGTCCGTCAGGTCGCTGGTCACCGGGTCGACGCCCGACGCGTCCACGGTCGGGATCGGGCTGGCGATCGCGTCGCTGGTCGTGATGCCGGTGCTGTCGGCTGCGCAACGGCGTACCGGGCGGGCGCTCGGATCCAACTCGGTAGTTGCCGATGGCACCCAAACGCTGCTCTGTACTTATCTGTCGGCGGTGCTTCTGGTCGGGCTGGTGCTGAACGCGACCCTCGGCTGGTCCTGGGCCGACCCGATCGCCGGACTCGTCATCGCCGGTATCGCCCTCCGTGAAGGCATCCAGGCCTGGCAGGGCAAAGGCTGCTGCGCCCCCACCAAGGCGGGCTCCAGCGGGCACGCCTGCGCAGACGGCTGCTGCTAGCCAACCTGCTACCCAGCCCGGTGGATGAGCTGGCGCTGAACCCCTCAGAACACTTGATGCAGATTCGGGGCAGAAAGTTGCGGGAAATGCAGAATTGATTCTCTATTGGTCATCCAAAGGTAGTACAGAATCAATCCTGAATGGCATCCCGGACAATCAACAGTGAAACTCTAGGCAATTGCCGAGCCTTATGTCATCCTGCGGAAATGGACATAGGGGCGAGGAAGTTGCGGGTGGGAATAGCGGCGCTGACGGCGGTCATGTCGATGACGGCGGTGCTGGTCGCGGCTCCGACAGCGACAGCCACCACCACGGCGGTCCCCAGGGTGGCTCAGTCGCCCGATGAGAGGCTGACCGTCAGCGATGTGGACCTCGGCCGGACGACGGTCACCGTCTCAGGGCTCAACCGGGTGGCCGTACCGGTCACGGTCAAGGCCGGCTACCACTCCGACGATCCGGGCGATCAGGGCATGACGCTCGTCGTGATGCTGAAGCGCTCCGGCGGGACCGGCGCGGTGAATCAGATGGTCGCCGGTCGCCTGCCCCGGACCGCCGGAACACTGAAGAACGGCACCTGGACGGGCGCGGTGGAGGTGCCCTCGACCGCGAACGGGACCTTCAAGGTCTACGGGCTGTACCCCGGTTACGTGCTGGACGATGTCGGCAGCATGCTCACCGAGACGCCGTTCGACGGGCCGAGCCTCACGGTCAACGGCGTGCACCAGCCGAAACTGGCGGTGCAGGTGCTCCCGCGGGTGGTGCCGTTCGGTTCGGCGTACAAGGTGAAGGCGGCGATTTACGACTCGGCGACCGGCAAGCCCTACGGCAGCCGGATCCTGCTCCAGGTGGCGGTCGACAACCTGTGCGCGGAGGGCGACGCCCCGTCCCAGAGGTTGACCGACAAGGCAGGCATCCTCGTGACGTCGTTCAAGGCTGAAACTGCCGATTGGCTCAACTGCGTCCGGGTACGCGGCAAGTTCTTCGACACCCTCGGTCTCGGCTTCTTCCCGCTCCGGCCGGGCATCGTCGGCGCCACCCCGTCGAAGACCACCGCGCGGGTCGGGACGATCGTGCCCGTCAACGGCACCGTGGCGGGGGCGCCCTATCGCTGCCCAGTGGCTCTACAACGTCTCTACGGCTCCAGCCGGTGGCGCGGAGTGAGCCTGGACACGGTCCGCCAGAGCGGCCGCTTCACCGTCCTGGCCCAGCCGCCGTACAAGGGCAACGTCATCTACCGCGTGTACTTGCCCACTTGCAACAGGTTCCAGGCAGGCGTCAGCAAGAGCTTCGTGATCCGCGGGACCTGAGCGTTTGGGCGGGGTGGGTTAGCCTGACTTAGGTATGCCTAACTCATTCCGCCCGACCGTCGAGAGGACCGTGCTCGCGTGAGTACCCCCGCACCCCGTAACCGCCGCGCAAAGCTGGGGATCGTCCTCAGGACCGAGCGCGTCACCCCGCACATGATCAGGGTGGTGCTGAGTTGCGACGAGTTCGTCGACAACGGCTCGACCGACCACTACGTCAAGCTCCTCTTCCTGCAGCCGGGGGTGGAGTATCCGGACCCGCTCGACATGGGTGTCGTCCGCGAGCAGCTCCCCTCCGAGCACTGGCCGACGATGCGGACCTACACCGTCCGCTCGTGGGACGAGGCCGCCAAGGAGCTGACGATCGACTTCGTCCACCACGGTGACGAGGGCATCGCCGGTCCATGGGCCGCGGCTGCCCAGCCTGGCGACAAGCTCTGGTTCAACGGTCCCGGCGGCGGTTACGCGCCGCAGGAGACGGCCGGCTGGCACCTGCTGGTCGGTGACGAGAGCGCGCTGCCGGCGATCAGCACCGCGATCGAGGCTCTGCCCGCGGGCGCCCACGCCAAGGTGTTCATCGAGGTCGAGGACGAGACCGAGGAGCAGAAGTTCAGCGGCTCCGGCGATGTCGAGCTGACCTACCTGCACCGCGCCGGTACCACCGCGGACCGCGGCGAGGGCCTGGTCAAGGCGGTCGAGGGGCTGGAGTTCCCGGCCGGCGACGTCCAGGCGTTCGTCCACGGCGAAGCAGGGTTCGTACTGCGGTTGCGCCGCCACCTCTTCACCGAGCGTGGCCTCACGCGCGACCAGGTCTCGCTGTCCGGCTATTGGCGGCTCGGCAAGAACGAGGACGGCTGGCAGGCCGAGAAGGCCGACACAGCCCGCAAGGAACGGGCAGCCGCCGGCAACTGAGTAAGGCGACCTGATCAGTGCGTGCGTGCCGTGGCGATGCGGCGTTCGAGGATCTCGGCGATAGCTGGTGCCTCGTTCTGCGGTAGTACCCAGTCCTGGCCCTGTGCTTGCAAGATGAGCGCGGGGCCGGGGCTGCTCGCGGGAGCGAGCTTCATCGCCACCGGATACTTGAGCCGTTCAGCCCCCGACAGCGTCACCGCGTAGACGCCCGTGACGGCGGTGAGCGGGTAAGACTTCTCGCGTACGGTCGTGTCCCCCTCGACGGTCTGCAGCACCATCTGCTCGTGCAGGGTGACCTGATCCGCGCTGATCGAGAGCCGCAGCCGGGTCAGCCCGCGCATCCGGAAGCTCAGCTCGTACTGCGATTCGGCCAGCTCCGGGATCGCCGGGCTCATCAGGACCCGGAACCCGTACCGCCCGAACCCCGCACCGAGAATCGCGCCCACCACCGCGAGCAGGACGAACCACCCCGCGAGCGGATGCGAGTCGAGCACGACCGTGAAGTACGACGTGAACAACCCCGTCACGCCACCCATCAAGCTCCCGGCCCGGCTCCAGCGGATCGGTTGGTAGCGACTCTTCTCGCGCCGCCACCACCCGAGAGCGAGCACCGCGAGCGGAACCAGCGCGCCTGCCAAGTCGACCGCATCGCCGCCGGCCGCGCCGATCCACAGGACCAGTCCCAGGAAGATGACCGGGATGCCGAGGTAGATGAACGACACGACGAGCTGCGCCTGCCGGTGCCTTGTCTCCAGTGAGCTCACCGGAAAACCCAAGCACATCGAGTCGCCGACAACTAATGTTGCCGCCGATGAGCCTCTTCGAAGTACCGGCCCCGCTGTTCGAAACGCTCGCCGACGAGGTGTCCTGGCTGGAGGCTGCCCCCGAGCTGGCCGCCGAGTACCTCGAACGCTGGAAGCTGCAGCTCGACGGGAAACCACTGCATGGCATGGCCTCGGTCGTGCTCCCGGTACTGCGCACCGACGGCACCCCGGCGATGCTGAAACTGCAGCCGCCCAACGACGAGAACGAGAGCGAGGCGCTCGCCCTCCGGACCTGGCCTGACGACGCGGTCGTCAGGGTGCTCGAGGACGACCAGGCCAGCGCGACGATCCTGCTGGAGCGGCTTGAGTCCCGCGCGCTCGACGACCTCCCCGACGACACCGAGGCGACCCGCATCCTCGCCGAACTGCTCGCCCGGCTCAGCGCAGTACAGGCTCCTCCCGGGATCCGCGGGCTGGACGATGTCGTGGCGGAGCTGCTCGACGACGCCCCCGGCCTGATCCCCCAGCTGGCCGACCCGGACCAGCAAGCCCTCGTACGCCGGTACGTCGCGCAGGCGGCCGAGTTGGCGCAGGAGCCCGGCGATCGCTTGCTGCACTGGGACCTGCACTACGGCAACGCGATGGCGGGCGGGCGTGAGCCCTGGCTGGTGATCGACCCGAAGCCGCTCGCGGGTGACCCGGGGTTCGAGCTGTTCCAGGCGCTGAACAACCGCTGGGACGACCTGGTGGCGACGGGTGATCTGCCGCGGGCGATCCGGCGGCGGTTCGACCTGATGGTCGAGGTGGCCGGGCTCGAGCGGGACCGGGCGGTCGGCTGGACGATGGTCCGGATCCTGCAGAACGTGCTCTGGGATCTCGAGGACGAAGAGGACGAGATCGACCCGGTCCAGCTGGAGATCTCGCTGGCCCTGACCCCCGCCGCCTGATTACATAGTTACATGACGACGCCGACGGTATACGACTGGGCGGGCGGTGCGGAGGCGTTCCTCCGGCTGACCGAGGTGTTCTACGACAAGGTGGCGGTCGATCCGATCCTCGCGCCGGTCTTCGCGCAGATGAGCGACCAGCACAAGGAGCACGTCGCGATCTGGCTCGGCGAGGTCTTCGGCGGCCCGAGCCGCTACACCGACGAGCTCGGTGGCTATCCCGCGATGCTCGCCCACCACCTGAATCTCGGCCTGACGGAGGAGCAACGCTCCCGTTGGGCCGCCCTGATCGCCGCCAGCGCCGACCCGGCCGGTCTCCCGGCCGACCCCGAGTTCCGCTCGGCCTTCGTCGCCTACGTCGAGTGGGGCACCCGCCTGGCCCTGGCCAACTCGCAGCCCGGCGCGATCCCGCCTCCGAAGGCTCCGGTTCCGCACTGGGGTTGGGGTGAAGCACCGCCGTACCAGCCCTGAAAGCTGTGACCCAACCGGTGCGACGGCGGGCTTTGAGCGTGGGTACAGGGGGGTAAGACCTGGTAAAGGTTGAAGTGTCAGACACCCGTCGGGGGAAACCGGGAACCGGGGCTTCGATATTGTCGGCGGTTCACGACGAACCCGGTGGCCGGGATGCGAGGGTGAACCATAGTGACCGCTCAGCTCGAGTACCCCGACTTGCAGGACAGCGAGGCACTGCTGTCGATCCAGGGTCTGTGGAAGGTGTTCGGGCCGAAGGCGGCCCGGGTCCCCCGCCGGCCGGAGCTGGCGGCGCTGAGTCGCGCCCAGTTGCTCGACCAGACCGGCTGTACCGCGGCCGTCCGCGACCTGAGCTTCAATGTCGCCCCGGGCGAGGTCTTCGTCGTCATGGGCCTGTCGGGTTCCGGCAAGTCCACCCTGGTCCGCTGTCTGACCCGGCTGATCGAGCCGACCGCGGGCAGCATCTTCTTCGAGGGTGAGGATCTGCGCGCCGCCGACGAGAAGCGGCTGCGGACGCTGCGCCGGAGCAAGTTCTCGATGGTGTTCCAGCACTTCGGTCTGCTCCCGCACCGCAAGGTGATCGACAACGTCTCGTACGGCCTCGAGGTCCGCGGCGAGAGCAAGCCCGACCGCAAGCGCCGCGCCCAGGAGGTCATCGACCTGGTCGGCCTGCGCGGCAACGAGAACCTGTACCCCGAACAGCTCTCCGGCGGGATGCAGCAGCGCGTGGGCCTGGCTCGCGCGCTCGCCTGCGACCCCGACGTACTGCTCTTCGACGAGCCGTTCTCCGCGCTCGACCCGCTGATCCGCCGCGAGATGCAGACCGAGGTCGCCCGGCTGCACCGCGAGGTCGGCAAGACGATGGTGTTCATCACCCACGACCTGTCCGAGGCGCTCAAGCTCGGCGACCGGATCCTGCTGATGCGCGACGGCGAAGCGATCCAGCTCGGCACCGGCGACGAGCTCGTCGGCGCCCCGGCCGACGACTACGTGCGCGATTTCGTCCGCGACATCCCGCGCGCCGACGTCCTCACCCTGCGCTGGATCGTCCGGCAGCCGCGCGACGGCGAAGAGCTGGCCAACCTCGAACTCGGGCCGGACCTCCTGGTCCGCGAGGCGACCCGCCAGGTGCTGGAGTCGCCGCATCCGGTCAAGGTGGTCGCCGACGGGCAGTTGCTCGGCGTGATCGGAGACGAAGAGATCCTCGCCGTCGTCGCCGACCGGGACACCTCTCCTTCCCCTGCGCGGCCCTGACGTGGCCTCCATCACCGGCTCGGTCGAGATCCGGGTCCGCAAACCCCGCCGTGGGGTGATCGTCGGCGTCCTGCTGGTCGCCTGGGTCGCCGCGTGGTTCGTGCTCCGGGGCGTCAACACGCTTGCGCTCGGCGGGCAGGAGACGACCGGGCTGCATCGCTGGCTGACCGACAACCGCGATTTCCTCGGCAACGGCAACGCGTTCTTCGACGCGATCCGGGTCGCCGTCGACCAGTTCGTCATCCTGTTGCAGGCGGTCATCGCGCAACCGTCGTACGGGCGGCCGGTTCCGGTCATCGGCTGGCTCGGCGTGGTCGCGATCTCGGCGTACCTGGCCTGGGCCTTCGGGAACTGGAAGGTCGCCCTGCTGACCGCGGCCGGGCTGACCTTCATCGGTCTGCAGGGGTTGTGGCAGCAGAGCATGGACACGCTCTCGCTGACCATCGCGGCCGTCATGCTCGCGCTGCTGGTGGGCATCCCGCTCGGCATCTGGGCCGGGTTGTCGAACAGGGTCTTCAAGGTCGCGACGCTGATCCTCGACCTGATGCAGACCCTGCCGACCTTCGTGTACCTCGCACCGCTCACGTTGTTCTTCGCGATCGGCCCGGCGGCGGCGACGATCGCCACGCTGATCTACGCGGCGCCTCCGGTCGTGAGGCTGACCGCGCACGCGATCCGCTCGGTGCCACGCGAGAGTGTCGAGGCGGCGCGGTCGCTGGGCTCGTCGGGCGGCCAGACGCTGATGAAGGTGCTGCTGCCGATGTCGCGAAGTACGGTCGTCGTCGGCATCAACCAGACGATCATGGCCGCGCTCTCGATGGTCACCGTCGCCGCGCTGATCGACGCGCCCGGCCTCGGGCAGACCGTGCTGAAGGCGCTCCAGACGCTCGACGTCGGTGTCGCGTTCAACGCCGGCCTCGCGATCGTCGTACTGGCCATCGTGCTCGATCGGGTCACCACCGCCGCGGGCGACCGGCCCTGGCGTACTGCGAGCCTGCGGCGCAGGGTGCTGCTCGGCGTTGGTGCTGCGGCTGTGCTGGTGGCCGTCTGGTTCTCGCGGACCTACCTGTGGGCGGCCGAGTTCCCGACCGGGGCGAACGTCGGCTCCAAGATCGCCGTCGCCGCGAGCGACGTGACGAGCTGGGTGCAGGACGTCTTCGGCGGCTTCACCTACGGCCTGCGCGACGCGGTCACCAATGGTGTGTTGAACCCGCTCGAAGCCTTGCTCACCGAGTCGCCCTGGTGGCTCGTGACCGTGGTGATCGTCGGGCTGGCCGCCCTGCTGGGGAGCTGGCGTGGCGCCGTACCGGCCGCTGTCTGCCTCGGGCTGCTGGTGGCCACTGGTGTCTGGCACGACAGCATGGTGACGCTCGCGTCGACGCTGCTCGCCACCGTCGTGGTCGTCGCCGTCGGGCTCGTGCTCGGCGTGTGGACCGGGCGCAACCATCGCGCCGACAGCTGGCTCCGGCCGATCCTGGACGCGGGCCAGACGATGCCGCCGTTCGTGTACCTCGTACCGTTCCTGGCGCTGTTCGGGACCAGCCGGTTCACCGCGATCGCGGCAGCGGTGGTGTTCGCCGTACCGGTGACCACGAAGATCGTTGCCGATGGCATCAGAGCTGTCCCGGTCGCGACCGTCGAGGCGGCGAACTCGGTCGGCTCCAGCACCTGGCAGGTGATCAGCAAGGTGCAGCTCCCGGTGGCCCGGCGGGCGATCACGCTCGCGGTCAACCAGGGCCTGATCTACGTACTCTCGATGGTCGTCGTCGGCGGCCTCGTCGGCGCCGGCGCACTCGGGTACGACGTCGCCGCGGGCTTCGCGCAGAGCGAGCTGTACGGCAAGGGACTCGCCGCCGGGCTGGCCATCGTGCTGCTCGGCGTGATGCTCGACCGGATCACGCAGGCCGCGGCCGCGCGGACCCGGAAGTACAAGGGAAGATCTAGAGGAGACAACCTGTGGTGACCAACAAGCTCCGTACTGCTGGAGTGCTGACCGCTCTGGCCCTGGCTCTGACCGCCTGTGGGGGCGCCAAGGTCGGAGAGGCCGACAAGCCGGCCGCCGGTAGCAGTGGCAAGGAGTGCGGCACCTTCAACCTGACCGTCAGCCCGTGGGTCGGGTACGAGGCGAACGCGGCCGTGGTCGCGTACGTGGCGACCAAGGAGCTCGGCTGCAAGGTGGTGAAGAAGAACCTCAAGGAAGAGATCGCCTGGCAGGGATTCAGCACCGGCGAGGTCGACGCGAACCTGGAGAACTGGGGTCACGAGGATCTGAAGAAGAAGTACATCACCGAGCAGAAGGTCGCCGTCGAGGCCGGGCCGACGGGCAACAAGGGCGTGATCGGCTGGTACCTCCCGCCGTGGCTCGCGGCCGCGCAGCCGGAGCTGAAGGACTGGAAGAACCTGAACAAGAACGCCGCCCTGTTCAAGACCTCCGAGTCCGGCGGCAAGGGTCAGTTGCTGGACGGCGACCCGTCCTTCGTCACCAACGACGAGGCGCTGGTGAAGAACCTGAAGCTGGACTACAAGGTCGTCTACGCGGGCTCGGAGACGGCGCTGATCCAGGCGTTCCGGGACGCGGAGAAGAACAAGAAGCCGGTGATCGGGTACTTCTACGAGCCGCAGTGGTTCTTCAACGAGCTGAAGCTGGTCAAGGTCGACCTGCCGGCGTACACGGCCGGCTGCGACGCCTCGCCGGCGAAGGTCGCGTGCGACTACCCGGCGTACGACCTGGACAAGATCGTCTCGAAGAAGTTCGCCGACTCGGGCAGCCCGGCGTTCGACCTGGTGAAGAAGTTCAACTGGACCAACGACGACCAGAACGTGGTCGCGAAGTACATCGCCGAGGACAAGCTGACGCCGGACGCGGCCGCCGAGAAGTGGGTCAAGGACAACCAGTCGAAGGTCGACGCCTGGCTCGGCAAGTAGGTCAGAACATCTTCGGTCCGGGAGTCAGAATCCCGGCCGGGTCTGCCTCTTGCTTCAGCGCCTGGAGTTGCGGCCAGCGGTCGCCGTAGTGGTCTGCCCAGTCGTCCTGGGTGAAGGCGACCGACTCGATCGGGTACCGCGTGCCGCCGAGCGCGCGGGCCCGGTCGTACAGGCGGCGGTTCCTGGCCAGCATCTCGTCGCCGAACTCGGTGCTGGCCGGTCCTGCCGTCATGAGGGTGAACAGGTAGACCCACTCGCTGTCGTCCTGGGGTAGGCGCAGCGACGGTCGGGTCAGCTGGGAGCGGCGGTGGGCGTAGAGCAGTACGAAGCCGCCGTTGCCGACGTCCCTCGGGGTGAGGTTCTGGACCACCTCGGTGACGTACTGCTCCACGGATGCCTCGGGGAGCCAGAGGGTCAGCCACGGTTTCGCCAGGTGATCCCAGTCGAGGACCTCCCGGAGTTGCTCGACGGCGACGTCGATCCGGGTGACATGCGGGAGGAAGTCGCTCTGGCTGACCACGGTCTCTGCGGGCGTGAGGCCGCGTAGTACGTGCTGGTCGTCCGGCGGTGTGGCTGCGGAGTGGAAGGTGAAGGCGCTGAGGTGCTGGACCTCGCCGTGCTCACCCGGCCGCCACCAGTCGCCGTAGATCTCGCTGATCTCGGCCCTGGTGAGCAGGGTCCGGAAGTCTTTGAAGAAGTCGGTTATGTCGGGGTAGGTGAGCTCGTGCCCACGGACTTTCGCCGGTGCCGGCCCGAGCCGGACGGTGGCCTTGGTGATGATCCCGTACTGCCCGAGGCCCGCCAGGACGGCTTCGAACAACTCACGGTCATGCTGTTCCGAGCAGCGACGCAGCTCGCCAGTCCCGGTGACGACCTCCAGCTCGATCACGCTGTCCACCTGAGCACCCGACTGAATCGCCGGCGGCACTCCGCCAAACGACAAGGTGCCTCCAAGACTGAGCCCGAGGAAGCCGGTCAATGCCGGTGGGGCGAGCCCTCTCGCATGCGCCGCATTGGTCAGCTGTAGCCAATCAACCCCGGCGTCGACGACTGCGCGGTCCTCGCCGATCTCGTGGATGGTGTTCATCGACCGCATGTCGATCAGTACGCCGTCGACCAAGCCCTGGCCATCGGTGGTGTTGGCCAGCCCGCGAGCCGCGACCGGGATCCCGTACTGCGCGCAGAACCTGACGATCTCCTGGATGTCCTCGACAGACCCCGGCCGAAGCACGCCTCGGGGCACCTTCGTGCGGTATCGCCCCGCGTCCTGCGAGAACTCCTGGCGGCTGGACTCGTCGAGCAGCAGCTCGCCGTCCAGCGGTCTCCCGAACCTATGCATCACGTCGCTCATCCAATCGCCGCCCGTCAGCTCTCTCGCCCTCAGGCAACGGCACACCGACCCTCCGCCGCAACTCCGGCTTCCCGGGATCACCGGCGGCCTGATCGCTACCACGGACTGCCCACGGCGTACAGGTTGAAGGGTGGTTGAGCTTGTTCGGGGCTGCTGGCAATTATCACGCGGCGCGCGAGCAACGCCGACGACACGCCGGAAATTGGAGGGAACCGGGTAGCGTCGGTCCCATGATCATCGTGACAGCTGCACTGAAGGGCGGGGTAGGTAAGACAACCACGTCGGTGTATTTGGCCGCGCTGGCATCTTCCAACCGTCGCACAGCCACCCTCATCGATGCCGATCCGCAGGGGAGCGCGGCAGACTGGATCGCCGACTCCGACGACGAACACCTGGCCAGGATCGAGATCGCCGAGGCGCCGACCGAGCGGCTCCTGACGAAGGCGCTGGACCGGGTACCACCGGAGGGCATCGGGGTGGTGGACATGCCACCATCACACGAGCGGCTACTGAACAAGGCACTCGAGCGGGCCCGGATGGTGGTCATCCCCACTCGCGTCGGCGGGGTGGAAACCCCCCGGGTGAAGGCGGTTCTGGAGCTGGTCCCCAAGGAGATCCCAGTCGGCCTGGTGATCTGCTCGGCGCGGACGTACACGCGCAGCTACCAGGAAGCCATGCAGCAGTACGCCGAGGAGAACATCCCGGTCTGGGGCACCATCCCAGAGCGAGTCTCCATCACCGCCGGCCCCACCGGACCCCTGGCCGAAGACGGCCTGGAGTCCTACCGCAAGGTCTGGCGCAAAATCCTGGCAGCCGCCCGCAGCTGATCCACCCCCACAACCGCCCTTCCAGCCACCACAGCCGGAGGGGCGGTTCCCCACGCCCACCTCACCAGCAGCCCGACAGGTCAGCGGGTAAGTGGTGGTTCGCCTTTGACGTAGGAGCGGATGACTGTGGTGGCGGCGCCTCGGGCCCAGTCGTCGAAGGTGTGGGAGCGGAGCATGAGGCGGCAGTCGCCGGCTGCGCCGAAGGCGTGTTCGGCGAAGGCTTGGCGCATTCGCTGGTCGTAGAGGTCGTAGTCGGTGACGCCTTCGCCGGCGATCACCACCAGCTCTGGGCCGACGAGGTTCACCATCGCGGCCAGCGCTGAGCCGATGACCTCGCCTGCGCGGTCGAAGGCCTCCCGCGCGTGCGCGTCTCCGCTGTGCGCCAGGTCGATCGCGCCCGACAGATCCAGATCCTGCTGGCCAGTGGTCTCCCGCACCCGCGCCAGGATCGCGTCCGACGAAGCCACCGTCTCGACACACCCCCGTCGTCCACAGGTACAGACGAGATCCCCAGGCGCCAACGGCAGATGCCCGAGCTCACCAGACACCCCGTGCGCACCCGACACGACCTCGCCGTTGATGTAGAGCCCGCACCCGACTCCGGACCCGATCGTCACCACCGCGAACGAGTCGGCATCGACCCCGACCCCGAACCAGTGCTCAGCCACCGTCAGCGCGCGCACATCGTTCGACACCACGACCGGAACCTTCACCTGGTCGGACAGCAGCGAAGCGACCGGAATATCCCGCCAGCCCATGAACGGCGAGTCCCGTACTACGCCGTGCCGCGCGTCCACGTCACCGGAGACAGCGACCCCGATCCCGATCAGCGGCCCGGCGGGGTCGGCGGGGTCGGCGAGCGTCTCGATCAGCTCCTTGGCCAGCTCGGCCAGCCGCTTGATCACCGACTCGGGAGATGTGTCGGTCACCTGCTGGTGCCGGACCGCGCGAATCCCCGCGCGGAAGTCCGTCGTCACGCCGATCAGATCCGTCGGCGTCACCTTCAGCCCGATCACCGAGATGCTGTCCGGGATCACCGTCAGCGGGCTGACCGGCCGCCCGATCCCCAGCTCGGCCCGGATTCCACCACCGCCACCATCACCGTCGGCCGGTCCGGGGACCGGCTGGTCGGTCACGAAACCCGCCTCGATCAGCGGCGCGACGGCCTTGGTGACGGCAGCCTGCGAGAGTCCGGTGCGGCGCGCGATCTCGACCCGCGGGATCGGTCCCTGGGTCAGAATCCTGGTCAGCACCTCGACCCCCGCCGGAGTAGCGAGAGGCAGCGGGCGGTTCGGGCGCAACGACACAGGAACAAACTACCGGCGCCGGGCGCCATTCATCGCTCCTGGCGCACCTCTCATCGCAAAACAGTGCAAAGACCTCGGCACTCACCAGGGGATGGCGTGCAATCCGCGCGACGGCAGCGAGAGGAAAGCCCGGCCGCCGGCCTCCGCGCAGGCGCCGGCCAGATCCTGTACTGCGGCCTCGCGCGCAAGCCGTAAACCTCAGGGCGATTTGTCGACACTCATCGCCGCGCTGAGTGTCGGCGAGGCCAGCGCCCAGCGGATCGTCCGGGTCAACCCTTCACCAGCAGCCCGTACCACCGTGCTCTCAGCCAGCGGCAGGAGCGGCAGCCGCAGTGGCCACCGCGTCCACCAAGGCAACAGACCAACCGCCGCAGTCGTCAGTACTGCGTACGCGGGCCGCGCAGCGAGTGGCACCGGCGGGTGCACCAGGATGAAGCGCGCCGCCTGCCGAGCTTCCGTCGTACCGCGTAGCTCTGGCCGGTACTCGTCCAGCATCTGGCGCAGCTCCACCTGGGTGGTCGGCGGGTCCACAACCCCCAACGCGCGAGCCACCCGAGCCGTGTCCTCGACGTACCCGTCCCTCTCGCCCGAGTCGAGCGGTGCAGCGCCGTACTGCTGGTGGGCCGCCAGGAAGCTGTCCACCTCGGCCAGGTGCACCCACTTGAGCAGATGCGGGTCAGACGCCTTGTACCGCTCGCCATCGGGGCTGGTCCCGCGCACTCGCTCGTGCACACCGCGCACGCGGGCGACGGCCTCCTCCGCGTCAGTAGCGGCGCCGTACGTCGTGACGGCCAGGAAGTAGCTCGTCCGCTGCAGCCGCCCCCAGGGGTCGCCGCGGTAGCCCGAGTGCGCCGACACCGCCGCCATCGCCAGTGGGTGCAGCGACTGCAGCAGCAGCGCCCGGAGACCGCCGGCGAACATCGAGGCGTCTCCGTGCACGCGCCGGATCGGCCGATCCGGCGCGAACCACCTAGGCCCCTCGGTGTTGTGAACCCGATCCCGCTCGGCCAAGGGATCTGGGCCGGCCACCTTCGTCAGGATCATCCGAGCGAGCCCGTCCCTTAATGGGGTGAGCAGGTTCTCCTGGGGCGTGGCGGACATACCACCAGTCTGCCCACCACTCCAAGCCCTCCACCATGGTCAGTGGCTGACATCCACGAACACTGGGTTCGTGTAGAGCCAGGTGTCGAGCCACGGGTCGCCATCGCCGTTCGGGTGCTGGATCGGGCCGGCCGGGTCGATCTTGCGGCCCAGGTAGCCGGGACCGTTCCGCCGGCCGTCGCTGCCGCGCAGGCGGACGTAGTGCGACCGCTCTGCGCGTCCAAGCGGGATGCGCAGCGTGTAGGTGCCGGTCTTGCGGTGCACGTCGACCTGCTCGACCACTCGGGTGTCCGGTGCACGCCAGCTGTCCTTGTCGGGCGCAGTACCGGTGACGACGCCACGGATGACGTCCAGCTGAGCAAGCCGAGGCAGTAGGCCGTGGAAGTTCGGCCGGGTCGCACTTGTCACCGTGACGCGCAGCTCGAGCCGCTCACTCCGGCGGACCTTCAATCGGCCGCCCAGCGTGACCCCTGGATGCGACGAGCCGGCTGGAGCCACCCGTACATCGATGCCGTCGACCAGCTGCCCGTGATCCACCCAGACCCGCCCGGCCCGCAGACCGGCCATCACGTCCAGGTAGCCGTACTTCGTCACCCCCACGTGCGTCCTGCTGAACTGACCGGGCCAGAAGTCGCTCCCCGCCTGCGGCACCCCCGAGTCGGTCGGGGACGGCTTCCACCCGAGCGAGTCGAAATTCTGCCCGGCCGGGAACACCCCGTCCGTCCAGGTGTCCCAGATGGTCCGGTGGTTGTCGCTATTCGAGGTGATCGAGAACAGCTTGCCCTCGGCGAGCATGGCGTCCCACAGGCCACCCACGGTCGCCGTGGCCCAGTCGAAGCCGCCATACGTGCGGTAGGCGTCGTTCGGGTACCCCGGGAAGCTGCCGGTACCAGGGTTGTTCACGTACTCGCCGCGCTGCGAGTTGGTCGTACCGCGGTAGGCGACCCAGGCCGGATCCGCGTCGCCCTGCGAACCGGGCGCGCCCTCCATACCGATCATCACTCCGCTGTCGCGCCAGCCCCGGAGCTCGTGCGGCGAATCGATGCCGAGCCGCAGCGGATGGTTCGCCAGGACGAGCACGTCGTCGACAAACCCGCTCCTCTTCTGGGCGGCCAGCCATTGGAGCGCCTTGAGCGCGTGCAGCTCGTTCTCGGCGGTGTCGGCCGAGCGGCTGGTCAGCTTGCCGTCGTACTCGCGCTCGAACTGCTGGAGCAGCGCGACGTTGTTCGGCCCCGGCGCGACCAGGACGGTGCCGTGCTCGGCGGCCGGGATGTACCACTCGAGGCCCTGGAAGATGAGCATCCGCGGGTTCTCCGCACGAGCCTTCAGCACCTCGGCGTTCTCCGCCTGCGCACCCTTGTCGGCGTGCCCGAAGTTGCTGTGCTCGGTGAACGCCATCCAGTCCAGCCCGAACTGTGCCCCGCGCTGCGCGTGCTGGGTGAAGTCGTACTTCGCGTCGTGGCTGTATCGGGTGTGCACGTGATGGTCGCCCACCAGATAGACCAGCTCAGGATCCCCGTACGACGTACCGCTGGTCGCCGCCGCCTCGCCGGCTCCCGTGACACCGCTGATCCCGGCGGCCGCGAAGCCCGCACCGAGCAGCCCGGCACCCCGGATCAGCCCACGACGCGACACCCCCTGCGGATCGAGCGCCTCTTCGGGAACGTCGGGGTCGGCCCACTCGGGGACTTGCTGCTCGGTCATGACGGAACCTTTCTTGTGCTGACAAGGCACTGTCAAGGCCCGCGATGACGCGAAGATGTGCACCAGGTGAACTGTCGGCCGAGAAGGCTCAGCCTGCCGGGAACTCCGTATCGAGCACCGAGTAGAGCAAGGAGTCGCGCCAGTCGCCGTTGGTGAAGACGTGGTGACGGATCCGGCCCTCGTAGCTGAAGCCGAGGCGCTTGACCACCGCCACCGAGGCCAGGTTCTCCGGGCCGATGGCCGCGCTGACCCGATGCAGGCCGAGCGTTCCGAACGCGAACTTCACCATCGTCCGGGCCGCGTCGGTGGCATGGCCGCGGCCCCAGTGGTCCGCGGCGATCGCGTAGCCGAGGTGGGCGGCCTGGATCCCGGTGGGTCCGAGGCGGGCGAAGCCGATCAGCCGGTCGTCGTCCAGGCGGGTGACGGCGAGGGTGTAGTCCGGCCGATCGGCGAGCGCCGCGCGCTCCACCATGGCGCCGAGGGATTTCTCCGCGGCGGCACGGTCGCGGCTGTCGAAGGACAGCCAAGTGGTTACCCGGTCGTCACCGACGACGGCGAGATAGTTGTCCAGGTCGTCGAGCCGGAACTCGCGCAACCTGACGCCATCGCCGGTGAGGGGGTCCATCCCGCCTGCTACTGCGGGAAGGTCTGCATCGGCGTACGGGTGAACATCTCGATCTCTTCCTGCAGGTCTCGGGCGTCGTCGCCGTGCCCGGACTGCCGCAGCGCTTGGTGCACCCGGCGGGCCGAGTGCACGACACCGTTGATCCGGCGCTCGGTCGGCAGACCGAGAACCGGGGCGAGCGCGTCGGCGGCGCCTTCCAGCTCACCGTTCGCGATCCGGGTGATGGCCATGGCGGCGTGGCTGCCGGCGGCGTCGCCGAAGGCCCACTCGGGGTGCGATTGGTCGGTGTAGGCGTCCACTGCCTGCCGAGAGTACTGCTCGGCGGTCTCACGCTCACCCGGAAGCCAGGCGAGGGCGTCGGCCGCGTAGTACAGCTGACGGTTGCGGCCGAAGGTGCACAGGCCGCCCATCTCGTCGAGCTCGTCGGCCTGGACCGTGCCCCACGCGTTCTCCGCGCGGACCAGGGCGGCCCGGGCGGCGTCGGCGTTGCCCAGCGCGGCCCAGGCACGGGCCTCGCTGACCGGGAGCCAGACGCCGGTGGTGCTGTTGGCCTGCTCGGCGTAGCCGGCGCCCAGCTGGGCGTACCGGACCGAGTCGTGCGGGTTACCGGCCCAGTAGGAGACCAGCGACTGCAGCCCGCGGACCCAGGCGCGCAGCCCGTGGTGGTCGGCGTTGTCGGCGCACAGGAAGGCGGTCCTGGCCTGGGTCAGCGCGGCATGCGGGTTGCCGAGGTCGTGTGACGCCTTGGCGAGCAGACCACCGGTCACGCCGCCGAGGAAGTACAGCTGCCGCAGGTGTTCCGGACGCTGCCGGCTCTCCAGCAACGCGAAGACCAGGTCCTGCGTCTCGACCAGTTGGCCGAGGATCTCCGGCAGCGGCCGCTGCGGATAGGCCTTCGCGACGTGTCTCACGTCGTCGTACACCTGTTCCATGGCCTCGCTTCCGAGACCGGTCTGGGCCGCGAGGGCGAAAGCCCGCGCACGGCTGGCAGCCATGTCGAGTACCTCCATCTCATTACCTGTCGTGATTCGTCCACTTGCAGCCGCCGGCACCACCTGGGCGACCGGCTCGGGGACGTACGGAGCGAGGAGTTCCTCGACCGGCTTACCGAACATGCGTTGCAGGGTGCGCCGAGTCTGTGGCGTGGTCCCTGCCCGCTCGCCCGATGCGAGACGCCGCAGATGCCGCTCGGTGATGGTTCCACCCAGCTCGACGAACTCGGCGACGATCTCGGAGTAGGTCTGGTTCCGGCGCTGGATCAGGTGCGCCAGGACCGTTCTTGGCGTATACCTACCCGCCATCGTTCCTCCCGTTCACGTCAGGTAGACGTTGTCTCGACTGATGCCCCACGACAAGGTGCAGTCCTCAAGATGTCCGCCAGAGGTCCGGGAGAGGTCCGGCAAAGGTCCTCTCCAGGTCCTAGAGCGGTCACGGTCGGTCTGTGCACCATTACTGCCATGACAACCAGTAAGTCCAACTGGTTGCAAGGGCTGAGAGTTACGGGGTGAGCAAGCAGTGACTGTTGCGGAAATGACGTCGAGGCAGCACCGGCGCCGAGTTCGGGTCTGGTTCGGCGAGCATGTGATCGCGCAGTACGTCGCGGAAGCCCCGCTGGCAGCGCGGTACGAGCAGGCGATGCGGCGCCGGTTCGCCGGCCTCCGGGTCACCAACGACCTGCTCGGCCCGCAGCAGGAAGCGGATATTTAACTCTTCAAAAAGCTTCCGGGTCCTCCTCAGACCCGGAGCTGCTCCTGGGGTCTCCTCACGTCCAGGAAGCAGCAATCGAAGGTCCGGGGCACTCCTCAGCTCCGGACAAAACCAGAGGTGCGGTCCGGGGCGTCCTCAGCTCCGGACCGCACCGCCCAACAGCCCGGCTGGGCTGGCGGTTGAGTCCCTGTATCGCCGCCGCCCAGCCGTTCCAATCCACCTCCTGGCCGACACCTCGGGCCGGGCGGGGCAAGTGGCTCCTGACACCTCACCAGGAGCCGCACTCCGAGGTGGCCGACTCCGTTGTGTGACCACCGCGCCTGGGTGGTCACACAACGGAGTCATTTGCGTCCGGCGGCCGAGATTCGCGGCCATCCGGCGGAGTACGTCGACCGTCTGCAGGTACTCCGCGTCGACGATCCCGTTCGTCACCCGCCGCCGCTGCGCCTGCACCTTCTCGGTCAGTACCGCGTGCGCGGCCGCTCCGGCCGGCGTGAGCCGGTCGCCGTCGAGCCAGCCACGGGCGGTCAACGGGGCTGTCAACGATGCCACCTCGGGACGAGACCGTGTTTGTGCCTTCGTAATCGATTGACTACGGTCTGTGCGTCTGGTTCGGCCGCCTTCGGGCAGACGCGCTCTGTTCATAACGAATCCCTGGAGGACCACCCCATGAAGAACCTGACCCGCCGCATCACCGTCGGACTGGCGACAGCAGCGCTGGGAGCGTTCGCCGCCGCGGCGCTGTCCGCTCCGACCGTGGCCAACGCTGGAATCATCGACGGCTCCCTCAACAACGCTCACGTTGCCGCCGGCAGCAACGTCCTCGGCGTCCTGGCCAACTCGCAGGTCTCGGACATCTCCAACGCGAATGCAAACGTGAAGGTCAGCTCGGTCGGCAACGGGCTGTACCTCTAGCAACGCTTCACACGTCGGCAGCAGCCCGGCGGCTGGCGCCGGGCTGCTGTTCTGGGTGGACCCCCAGGTTGATCCCGTCTCGCGAGGAGGACCGCAAATGCCTCAACTCGGCCAGACTCTGTCGTTCGCCTCGGGCCTTTACCGACAACGCATCAACACTCTGTGGGCGGGCTACGCCCTGGATGATCCGATGGCGCTGCTGCAGTTGCGGCCCGGCCGCGACAACCCGTACCGCATCTACGAGCGGCTGCGTCGCGACGGCACAGTGACCCGCACCCGATTGGGCAACTGGGTGACCACCAGCCATCCCGTCTGCGACCAGGTACTCCGCGACCGGCGCTTCGGCGTCCGCCCGGCCGGCAACCCGATCGGCGAAACGCCCTCCGACGACCTCGACCTGTCGTTCCTCGACCTGAACCCGCCTGATCACACCCGGCTGCGCCGGCTCGCCCAACCGGCGTTCAGCCCGAAACAGATGGCCGGATACCGGCCGCGGATCGAAGCCACGGTCAGCCAACTGCTGGACCGCGCCGCCGCGGCCGGGAGCTTCGATCTCGTCAGCGCGCTGGCCGCGCCGCTGCCGATCGCGGTCATCACCAACCTGCTCGGCATCCCGGACCCGGATGCGGAGAACTTCGCCCGGTACGGCGGCGTCATCGGCGGCGCGCTCGACGGGGTCCAGTCGCTGTCCCACGCAGCCCGGCTGCAGAAGGCCGACGCCGAGTTGAGCGCGCTGTTCACCGACCTGTTCGCGCTGCGGAGGCGCGAACCCGCCGACGACATCGTCTCCCGTCTGGTCGCCGCGGAAGGCGACCAGGTGCAACCCGCGGAGATGGTGCCGATGTGCGTACTGCTGCTGGTCGCAGGCTTCGAGACGACCGTCAACCTGATCGGCAACGCGGTCAACGCCCTGCTCGACCACCCCGATCAATGGGATGCGCTCCGCGCCGATCCGGCAACCATGGCGCCCAAGGCCGTCGAGGAGACCCTACGGTTCGATCCGCCCGTCCAACGCACCGGCCGATTCGCGCTGCAGTCGCTCGAACTGGCGGGCAAGCCAGTCCGGGAGGGGGAGTTCGTGGTGACGCTGATCGGCGCGGCCAACCGCGACCCGCAGGTGTACGCCGATCCGGACCGGTTCGATATCACCCGCAAACACACACCGCCGACCACCTCGCCTTCTCCAGCGGCATCCACTACTGCGTCGGCCAGCCACTCGCCCAACTCGAAGCCACCATCGCTCTGCAGACACTCGCGGAATGCATGCCAACGCTGCGGCGCGCCGGCCCGACCCGCCGACGCAACTCGCGCACCATCCGCGGGCCCATCCACCTCCCGGTTCGCGTCGGCCTCCCCGCACACCACGCGCCGACCACCATCCGATGACGAGCCGCTGGCAGACTGGCGGGTATGCGTGCGGATCGGGCGGTTCTGTTCAAGCTGGCGACCAACGAGCGACTCGAGCAACTGGTGAAGGGGCTCCCCGGCGGGGAGGAGAACGCCTGGCGGGCAGCCTCCCGGTATGTCGCCGGCCGGACCCGCGACGAGGCGCTGCAGGTGGCAGCGGCCCAGGTCGCCAAGGGCCACGGCATCAGCGTCGACCTGTTCGGTGAGATGTCCACTGACCCCGCAGACGCCGCCCGGGTAGTCGACGAGTACTTAGAGCTGGCCGACCTCCTCCCGGAGCCGCCCGCCGACGTCTGGTTGTCGCTGGACCTCTCGCATCTCGCACTGGACGTCGATCCCGCCGGTGCCGCCGACCTAGTCGCCAGGATCGCCGCGGCACTCCCGCCCGGCAGACTGCTCCAGATCGGCGCCGAGGACACCGCCCGGACCGACAGCATCCGGCAGTGCGTCCTGGAGGTCGCGAGTCGCGGTCTCGCGGATCGCATCGGCGCCACCGTCCAGGCGAACCTCCACCGCTCCCCTGGCGACATCGATGCGCTGACCGCGGCCGGCGTACAGGTCCGGCTCGTCAAGGGTGCGTACGTCGAACCAGTCGGCGCTCACCCGTACGGCGAGCCCACAGACATCGCGTACCTCCGCCTGGCTCACCAGTTGGCGGCCAGTGGCGGCAGGTGGTCCCTCGCCACCCACGACGGCCGCCTACGCGAGGCAGTACTGCTCTCAGTCGGCCCTACCCCTGTCGAGCACCTACTAGGCGTCCGCCCCGACGTACTGGACGACCTGCGCACCCGGGACATCCCCACCCGCGTCTACATCCCCTACGGCCCATCCTGGTTCCGCTACTGGCTCCGCCGGGTGGCAGAGTCCCGCGGTGCCTAGCCCACGCCCCAGTCGATGAACCGCGGTGCGACTGGCAGCGAGAGGATGCGCTTCGGGTGGCCGTGACCGTTGGCGGGTAGCTTCATCAGCGAGAACTTGCCGTGGTCCTCGAGCCGGTAGGCGATCCAGCAGCCGTCCGGTGAGTACGAGCCGGTGAGCGCGTTGATCTCGCCGCCGCGGTGGTTGGTGAGCATCCGCAGCCCCGAGCCGTCCGGCCGGATGGTCGCCACGTTCGCCGAGGTCCCGGCCGGCTGGCGATCGGCGTTGGCGATGATCGCGATCCGGGAGCCATCCGGCGCCCAGTCGTGCTTGATCCCGACATCCAGCGAGTACGGCGTCAGTTGGCGCAGCCGGCTCCCGTCGACCCGTATCGAGAACAACGCCTGTTCCTTCTCGGGCACCCTGATCCGGACGAAACTGATGAACCGGCCGTCCGGTGAGACATTGGCGTCGGTGTCGTACCCGACCCCCGGGAACGGATTGTGCGTCAGCGTTCGCCGGCCGGTGCCGTCGGTCCGGATGATCTCGACGTTGCCCGATTCGGAGTCGAACACGACGTGCCGGCCATCGGCGGTGAACGCCGGATTGCCCTGGAACCCGATCGGCGTCAGATCCCGCAGACCGGACCCGTCGCGGTTGATCAGGAAGACGCCCGCGTGGG
Source organism: Streptomyces sp. SID13031 (assembly GCF_010548305.1). Classification (GTDB taxonomy): domain Bacteria; phylum Actinomycetota; class Actinomycetes; order Propionibacteriales; family Kribbellaceae; genus Kribbella. Next base: position 197,732 of record NZ_JAAGLV010000007.1, on the reverse strand, counting down.
TTTCGCCGCCGAACTCGAAGACCAGCCGGTGGCCGTCGCGCGACCAGTCCGGATGAGCGGCGTCCCCGTCGACCCGGGTGAGTTGCCGTACTCCGCTGCCGTCCGGGCGGACGGTGAAGAGCTGGAGACCGGCGCTGGTCTCCGCCGCATAGACGAGCCGGCCGTTCCTGCCGGGTGCTGTCGCCTGTGCCACTGATGGCACGGACAGCCCCGCGAATGCTGCCAGCGGAATCAGTGTCAGTCGCCCGACTTCACGTCGGGTCAGTCTGGTGTTCATGAGTGCCCCCTTCGACTCCTCGAAGTGTCAGCGCCAGCAGGCCTTGCCCACACTCCCTACTTCTCGGGATGCCGTCTGGGTGTCACGATGGCCAGATGGGGGCTACCGTTCGCGCTGCCCGGCAACTGATCGCAGAGACCGTGCCTGCGGCGCTGCCGGGACTCCCGTTCGCCGAAGAGGTGATGCGGTCGGTGAACAGCGCGGTCGGGTTCGATGGCTACTACCTGTTCGCCGTCGACCCGATCACCCAGCTGCGTTGCGCGATGTACGCCGAGAACGGCCTGCAGGTCGCGACCCGGCGGCTGATCCTGAACGAGACGGTCGAGCAGGACTTCAACCGCTACACCGAGTTGTTCCGGCGGCCCGGTCACGTCGGCGTGCTCGCCTTCCGGGCGGCTCCGGAGCCGCACAGCCCGCGACTGCACGAGATACTCCGCCCGCAGGGGTTCATGTCCGAGCTCCGGCTCGTCCTGGTCGACGGCGGCCGGTACTGGGGTGCACTGTCCTTGTTCCGCGACGAGCGACGGCACCCGTTCACCGACGCCGATGCCGAGGTGGCGACCGAGCTGGCCAAGCCACTCTGTACTGCGGTTCGCCGGCACCAGGTACGCCGTACCGGAGGAGAGCCGGTGCCTGGTGCGGCCGGGATTGTCCTGGTCGGCCGAGACGGCGAGTTTCTCTCAGTGAGCCCTGAAGCCAGGACCTGGCTGGGGTATCTCAGGTCTGACGGCTTGAACTTCGACGACGTGAGCAGGGTGGTGCACGAGGTGGCTCAAGCCGCTCGCGCCGGCCGACCGAGCCCACTGTGTCGGGTACGCACCAACGACGGTCACTGGTTGGTGATCAGCGGTACCCGGTCTCTAGCGGGGCCGGTGGAGGTCACTGTCGTCATCCAGCCGGCCAGCGTCCGGCAGGTGCTACCGGCGTTCGCGGCCTGGTCCGGGCTGTCCGTGCGCGAGTCCGAGGTGCTGGACCTCGTCGCCGACGGTCTTGCGGCCAAGCAGATCGCCCGCAGGCTCGACTTGTCCGTCCTCACCGTGAACGACCACCTGCGCTCGACGTACCGCAAGACCGGCGTCACCGGCCGCGACCAGTTGCTCGCCCTGACGAGTTAACCCCGGGGCATCTCCGTGACGCGGTTGGGCATGAACATCACTGCGACGACGAGGAGTACCGCGGCCGCTGCGGCGCCGTAGTACACGTCGTGGATGGCGGGGGCGAGGACCTCGCCGGGGAGGTTCCCCAGGTCCTCGTGGCTGTTGCCGAGGCGGCTGGCGACCATCGCGTTGGCGACCGCGCCGAAGATGGCGACGCCGACCGCGCTGCCGACCGAGCGGGCGAACATGTTGGCGCCGGTCACCACGCCACGGCTCTTCCAGTCGACCGACGACTGCGCGGCCACGACGGCGGGAGACGCGGAGAAGCCGAGGCCGATGCCGATCACGAAGCAGGCGAAGGCGAGGTAGCCGACCGAGCTCGTCGGCTTGACCGTGAGCAGCAGGCCGGCGCCGATCACCACGAAGACCGAGCCGATCACCATCGTCGTGCGGAAGCCGAGCCTCAGGTAGATCCGGCCCGCGAGCGACGCCGCGATCGGCCAGCCCAGCGTCATCGCCGCGAGCGCGAAGCCGGCCACCAGAGCGGACGTTCCGAGCACGCCCTGCGCGTAGAGCGGTACGTAGGTCGACAGGCCGATCATCAGTACGCCGACCAGCAGGGCCGATGCGTTGGCGGAGTTCAGCACGCGGTGGTTGAGCACCCACAACGGCAGGATCGGCTCGGCCGCGCGGCGCTCGACGAACCCGAAGACGGCCAGCAGCAGGACGGCGACGGCGAGGATCGCGATGCTGGTGACGGAGTCCCAGGACCACATCACGCCGCCTTCGAGCAGGCCGAGCAGCAGCAGCGAGCCGCCGACCGCGAGCAGGATGGTGCCGGCGTAGTCGATCTGGTGGCGGGTGGTCTGGACGACGTTCTCTTTGAAGCGGCGGTAGAAGACCACTCCGGCGGCGAGACCGAGCGGCACGTTGACGAAGAAGATCCAGCGCCAGGAGATGTAGTCGGAGAAGATGCCGCCGAGGGTCGGGCCGACGAACGAGGCGATCCCCCAGACGCTCGCGATGTAGCCCTGCACCTTGGCGCGCTCGGCGACCGAGTAGATGTCACCGACGATCGTCATCGCGATCGGCTGGATCGCGCCGGCGCCGAGCCCCTGGATCAGCCGGAACGCGATCAGCGCCGGCATGCTCCAGGCGAACCCGCAGAGGACCGAGCCGAGCACGAAGAGCAGGATCCCGAACAGCATCAGCGGTTTGCGGCCGCGCAGATCCGCGAGCTTGCCGTAGATCGGTACGGAGACGGCCTGGGCCAGCAGATAGATCGAGAACAGCCACGGGAACTGGGTGAACCCACCCAGATCCTCGACCACCGAAGGCACCGCCGTCGCCAGGATGGTCGCGTCGATCGCCACCAGCCCGACACTCAGCATCACCGCGAGCAGGATCGGTCCCCGCTCGGACCGCAACCCCACGCTCGCCCGGTCGATCCGCTCAGTAGTCATGACAAAGGCAACTTACGTGACGGGACATCGATTCCCGTAGGCCAGGATCACGGGCTGGACGCTCCGGTACCAGGGGCGGTGGGGCTGGTTGCTGGGTACTCTCCGTGGGTGAGGATGCACGGGATGGTCAGGGTTGTCGTGCTCGTGCTGACGATCTCGTTGACGCTGGTGCTGTTGCCGATCGCGATCAACGTGGGGACCGGGGGCACCGCGCCGGAGTTTCTCGAGCCGTACGTCGGGTGGACCTGGCCGGTCATCGGGGTGCTCTGGCTGGTCGCGATCGGCACCGGCCTGGCGCAGTACCGGAGCCGGAGAACCGTCGGGCAGTCGGCTCGCTCGGCTGACCAGCCGCGCAACCGGCCCAACGCACTCGCCCGCGTCGACCGCTATCTCGCCGACCGGTTCGCCGGCTCACTGGCCTCGCAGACCCGGCTCGCGCTGGCGCTCGACGTCAGCCCCGAGGCGGTGATCCGCCCGTACGACCTGCTCGTCCAGCCGCTCAACAGCAACGTCACCGAGGTCCGCGAGGACGCCGACATCGGCGCGGCCTTCGACGACCTCCAGGACTCCATGCTGATCCTCGGAGCCCCCGGCGCAGGCAAGACCACCCTGCTGCTGGAGCTGGCCCGCACGCTCGCAGCCCAGGCCCGCAGCAACCCCAACAGCCCGATCCCGGTACTGGTCGACCTGTCCAGCTGGACGGCGAGCACGGCGAGAGCAGAGGAGGACGCGCCAGGCGACAGTCCCCTGCTCGCCGGCTTCATCCGCTGGCTCCTCACTGAGCTCACCAACCGGTACCAGATCCCCGCCGCAGTAGGTCGAGTCTGGCTGAGCAAGGGCCGCCTCGGCCTGCTCCTGGACGGTCTGGACGAAGTAGCCCTAGCCCACCAAGAGAAGCTCGCCCCGGTACTAGCCGAGCTGGGCCAGCGCTACCTGGTCGGCCAGATAGCCGTCACCTGCCGCATCCAGGAGTACGAGGCACTCCAGCACCGCCTCAAGCTGTACGGCGCAGTCCGCATCCGCCCACTCAGCAGGCAACAGGTACTCGATTACTTCGCCTCCGGCGGTGCCGAGCTGGCCGGTGCACTGGCCGCCATGGAGCGAGACGGCGACCTGTGGGACCTGGTCAACTCCCCACTGATGCTCAACGTCATGGCCCTCGCCTACCAAGGCCGCGACGCCCGCGACATCGCCGGCGGAGTACTGGCCGACCACCGACGAGAACTGTTCGACACCTTCATCTCCGAGGTCCTTGCCCGCTACCGACCCAGTAGCCCGCAGTTCGAGTCCCGCGCAGCCGTCCGCTCCCTCTGGTGCCTCGCCTGGTGGACCCGCACCAGAGCCGGCGACCGCATCGAAGTACCGCGTCGCCTGACACCCAACGGCTGGTACGGCCTGATCCTGCCCGCCGTCGGCTACCTGGCCCACATGGTCTGCCTTCCCGGCCTCTTCGCCGGACTGGCCGCCGGAGCCGCAGTAGGCGCCACAGCCCTGTACGGCGTCTCGGCCGGTCTCGCTGTCGCCGCCACCGCACTAGCGCTCGTCCACGTGCGGCCGCACACCTGGTGGACCCTCCAGCAAGGCAGCGACCAACCACGATGGCAACTGCTGGCAGTCATGGTCTGCCTGGGCGCCGTGGCCGGCTTGGCGTCGGTCCTCATCGTCACGACCATCGCCGAGAGCCTGCCGTCGTGGATAGGGCTGGCATTCGAAGGCGCCGTGGTCTGGGTGTCCTATGGCCTGGAGTACATCCTCTCCGGCAACAACCGGCGCCGGCTGCTACTCAGCGTCCGGCTGCTCGGCGTGACCGTGGCGAGCTGGTTCGTCTTCGCCACCGTCGACCACCCCCAGGACTTCGTCGCGGGGGGCGCCATCGGCCTGGTAGTTGCCCAAGGCATCCGTTTCGTCAAGGCCTTGCCGATGGACCACCTGGTCTATCCGCACAGCAAGGAGGAGAACGCCGACGACCGCTGGCGGATGGGCAAGTGGACCGGTGCCGGCGCCCTGGCCGGCACTCTCGTCGCGGCCGCCCTCGGAGCCAGCCTGTGGTGGTCGAACGGACCCGAGGCAATCCTCGGCATCATCGCCGGAACCGTCGCCTCAAAGGCCTGGCGCCGCCGCGCCCCCTTCTTGGCCGGTGGCCTCTCCCGCGGCCTGCACGGCTTCCTGCTCCGCTGGAGCGGCTACCTCCCCTGGCGCCGCGGTGCCTTCCTCCGCTACGCAGCCGAGCGCTACGTCGTCTCCAAGACCGGCCGCGGCGAGTACGCCTTCATCCACCTGCTAGTGCGCGATCACCTGGCCGAGTGCGACCCAGACGCCCTGGCAGCCAAGGTGGACCAGCGCATAGCCGCGAGGACCAACCGCAACAACCTAACGCGCAGCCGCTAGTACCTGGTCGAGGATCAGCGACCACTGCCGCACGATGCCGCGTCGCCGAGCCGCATCGTCAGTCAGCAGGTCCGCGAGGCCCAGCCCGCGGGCCATGTCGAGCACACCCTGCACGGTCTCCCGCACCCCAGGTGTGCGCTCCTCAACCTCGAGCACCTCTAGCAGAGCCCGGTGCGCCTGCCGGCCGACATGCGCCTCCAGCCGCACGATCTGTTGCCGCAGTGGCTCCTCAGTAGACGCCGCCACCCACAGGTGCAGCGCTGCACGGAACAGCGGACCCGTGTAGACGTCAGCGAGCATCCCGACGATCGCCTCGGTCCGCCCCTTGCCACTGGGCAGTCCGACAGCCTGCTGGCGGATCTCAGCCAGCCGCACCTCGGTCATGTACTCCACTGCAGCCGCAAACAGATCCGCCCGCGTCGGGAAGTGATGCTGCGCCGCCCCACGCGAGACACCCGCCCGGGCCGCCACCACCGCGACAGTGGTCGCCGCATAGCCCACCTGCGACAAGGACTCGAGCGCAGCCTCCAGGAGCTTCTGCCGGGTCGCCCGGCTCCGATCCTGCTGCGGCTCGCGCAGCACCTCGCTCACAACGAGTCCAGGAAGATGTCCTGCGCCAGATCCTCTTCCGACGCCGCCAGCCGGTACTGCGAGAAGTCGGTCACCCCGGCGCCGGCGAGCACCTCGTCATCGATCAGGAACTCCCCGGTCCGCCGCCCGGTCAGTACGACGTACGCCGCATCGGCCACGATCTCCGGCGACCGCGACCGCGAGATCGCCTCCGGCCCGCCCAGCAGGTTCTGCACGGCGGCCGTCGCGATCAGCGTCCGCGTCCAGAGCGAGTTCACCGAGATGCCGTCGGCCCTGAGCTCCTCGGCCAGCCCGAGCGTGGTCAGGCTCATCCCGTACTTCGCCATCGTGTACGCCAGATGCGCACCGGCCCAGCGCGGATCCAGGTTCAACGGCGGCGACAGCGTGAGGATGTGCGCCTGATGGTCCTCGGCCGCCGACTTGCGCAGCCACGGGATGCACAGCTTCGACAGCAGGAACGTCCCGCGCGCGTTGACGTCCTGCATCAGGTCGTACCGCTTTATCGCGATCTCCGCCGTCGGCGTCAGGTCGATCGCCGACGCGTTGTTCAGCACGATGTCGATCCCGCCGAACTCCTCCGCGGTACGGCGGACTGCCTCGGCCACCGACTCGTCCGAGCGCACGTCGCCGACGATCGGCAGCGCGTGCCCACCGGCCGCCTCGATCTCCGCGGCGGCCGTGTAGATCGTGCCCGGCAGTTGCGGATGCGGCTCGGCGGTCTTCGCCAGCAGCGCCACGTTCGCGCCGTCGCGGGCCGCCCGCAGCGCGATCGCCAGGCCGATCCCGCGACTGCCGCCGGACATGATCATCGTCCGCCCGGCCAGGGTCTCACTCACGCGCAGCCTCCCGTGCTCTCAGCTCGCGCCGCAGAATCTTGCCCGAAGCGGCCTTCGGGACGGCGTCGATGAACTCCACCTGCCGGACCTTCTTGTATGGCGCGACCCGCTCCGCGACGTACTCGATCACGTCGGCCTCGGTCAGCTCGATGCCGGGCATCCGCACCACGAACGCCTTCGGCACCTCGTTGCCCTCGGACTGGACCCCGATCACGGCGGCATCCGCGATCCGGGTGTCGGTCAGCAGGACGGCCTCCAATTCGGCCGGCGGCACCTGGTACCCGTGGTACTTGATCAGTTCCTTGAGCCGATCCACGATGTACAGATAGCCGCGGTCGTCGACCCGGCCGATGTCGCCGGTGTGCAGCCAGCCGTCCAGGTCGATGGTGGCGTCCGTCTCCGCGGGCCGGCCGAGATACCCCTTCATCACCTGCGGCCCACGGATCCAGATCTCGCCCTCGTCCGCATCGTTGCCATCGGCACCGACCAGCCGCATCTCGGTGGACGGGAACAGCTTGCCCACGGCACCGGCAGGGGGATCCAGATCGTCCTGCGGTACGGCGTGCGTCCCCGGCGACAGCTCGGTCATGCCATAACACTGCAGGATCGCGTGCAGCCCGAGCCGCTTGGCGCAGGCTGCGGCCAGGTCACCGTCGAGCGGCGCCGCCGCGGAGGTCACGTACTTCAGCGCGGACAGGTCCACGCCGTCGACCGCCGGGTGCTTCGCCAACGCCAGCACGATCGGCGGCGCGACGAAGGCGCGGGTGATCTTCTGCTCGTCCAGCACGGTCAGGAACTGCTGCAGGTCGAACTTCGGCAGCACCACCACGGTCGCGCCGAGCCGGAACGGCAGGTTCATCAGCACGCTCAGCCCGTAGATGTGGAAGAACGGCAGGATCGCGATGATCCGCTCGCCCTCGCCGAGGGAGAAGGTCGCTTCGGCCTGGCTGAGGTTCGTGCCGATGTTGCGATGGGTCAGCATCACGCCCTTGGCCGCGCCCGTCGTCCCGCTCGAGTACGGAAGTACCGCGACGTCGTTCACCGGGTCGATTTCCACCACCGGCTCCGGCCCGGTCGACGCCAGCAACTCCAGCACCGACCGGTACCCCTCGGCCTGGTCGCAGACGAGGATCTCCTGGACGTCTGTCCCCTTCACCGCTTCGGTCGCCACCGGCAGGAAGAGCGAAATTGTCACCAGCAATTTCGCCTTCGAGTCCACCAGTTGCTTGTGCAGCTCGCCCGCCGTGTAGAGCGCGTTGACGGTCGTCACCGTGGCACCCGCACGCGTTGCGCCGTAGAACACCGCCGGATAGAGGATCGTGTTCGGGCTGTGCAACGCGATCGTGTCCCCGTGCACGACGCCCAGTTCGGCGAAGCCGGCCGCGATCCGCCGGCTCATCCCGTCCAGCTGGGCGTAGCTGATCTCCCGCCCGCTGACGCCGTCCACCAGCGCGATCCGGTCGCCGTACTCCTGGGCGCGACCCAGCACCGCGTCGTGGATCGGCACGTCCAGGATCTCGACTGGTGGGTACTCACTCTGAATGACCACGGGCGGGGTCCTCTCTGCACGTCGATGGTTGGAGGAACGATGACGCAATCAGTACGACTTCGGTAGGCCCAAACTGTGCTGCGCAACGAAGTTGAGGATCATCTCCCGGCTGACCGGCGCGATCCGGCTGGCCCGCGCGGCCGCGACCAGCGACGCCACGCCGTACTCGACGGTCATCCCGTTGCCGCCGAGGGACTGGACCGCCTGGTCGGCAGCCCGCACGGTCGCCTCACCGGCGGCGTACTTGGCCATGTTCGCCGCCTCGCCCGCACCGAGGTCGTCGCCGGCGTCGTACAGGGCGGCGGCCTTCTGCATCATCAACCGGGCGAGCTCGAGCTCGATCTTGTTCTGCGCGAGCGGGTGCGCGATGCCCTGGTGGGCGCCGATCGGCACCTTCCAGACCTGCCGCTCCTTGACGTAGGCGACGGCCTTGCCGAGCGCGTGCCGGCCGATCCCGATCGCGAACGCCGACGCCATGATCCGCTCCGGGTTGAGCCCGGCGAACAGTTGCATCAGGCCCGCGTCCTCGGAGCCGACGAGCGCCTCGGCGGGCAGTTGGACGTCGTCGAGGAAGAGCGAGAACTGCTTGTCCGGGCTGATCAGGTCCATCTCGATCTGCCGGAACTCCACCCCCGGAGCATCGGTCGGCACGATGAACAGCGCGGGCTTGAGCCTGCCCGTCTTCGCGTCCTCGGTCCGGCCGACCACGAGCACGGCGCGCGCGACGTCGAGGCCGGAGATGTAGACCTTCCGCCCGGTCAACGACCAGCCGTCGCCGGTACGCCGGGCCGTCGTGGTGATCCCGTGCGAATTGGAACCCGCGTCAGGCTCGGTGATCGCAAACGCCATCGTGGTCGTCCCGTCGGCCAGCGACGGCAGCCACTGCTGCTTCTGCCCGTCGGAGCCGAACCGCGTGATCACCGTGCCGCAGATCGCCGGCGACACGACCATCATCAGCAACGGGCACCCGGCCGCGCCGAGCTCCTCCAGCACGATCGACAGGTCACCCATCCCGCCGCCACCGCCGCCGTACTCCTCGGGCAGGTTCACCCCGAGATAGCCGAGCTTGCCCGCCTCCTGCCACAGCTCGGTCGTCTGCCCGCCGGACCGTGCCCGCTCGTTGAAGTACGCGTAGCCGTACTTCTTGCCCAGCTCGCTCACCGCCGACCGTAGTGCGCGGCGTTCCTCGGACTCGACGAAGCTCATGCGTTCTCCTCCACTTGTACTACGGCCAGTACGGCGCCCACTTCGACCTGCTGGCCGGCGGCGACGGCAAGCTCCACCAGAATCCCGTCGGCGGGCGCGGAGATGGTGTGCTCCATCTTCATCGCCTCCAACCACAGCAACCCCTGCCCCGCGGTCACCTTGTCCCCAACCTCCACCCCGACCCGGACCACAGTCCCCGGCATCGGCGCCACCAAAGACCCAGCCACCAACTGCTCCGAAGGATCCGAAAACCGCTCCACCGGCGTCAGCGCCACAGACCCCACGCAAACCAGCCCGGGATAAGCAGCGACCTGGTACGCCCGCCGCACCCCGTCGACTTCCAGCACCACCCGCTCGGCACTGGCCGCGACCACCTCGGCACCGTCGACCACCACCCCATCGCGGGTCACCCGATAGTCGACGTCGTACTGCGTCTCGCCAACCCGATAACTCTTCCGCTGCCCCTGCGAAGCCAGATTCCGCCACCCACCAGGCAGACCACGCTGTACCTTCGCGCCCTCCCGCCGCCGAGCAGCATCCGCAAGCGCGGCCACGATCGCCGCCAACCGCTCCTTGGCCTCATCGACCGGCTCCCCGATCCCGTGCTGGTCGAAGAACGAGGTGTCGGTGTCACCCGCGAGAAACGCGGGATGCCTGAGAATCCACACCAACAAGTCCCGGTTGGTCTGCACCCCGTGGATCTCAGCCTGCTGCAACTCAGCAGCCAACCGCGCAGCAGCCTGCTCCCGGGTAGCACCCCACACGATCACCTTGGCCAACATCGCGTCGTAGAACGGCGAAACCACCGAACCGCTGACCACTCCTGAGTCGACCCTCAGCCATGGCATGCCTTCTCGTGATCCCCCTGGGCCAAAGGCAGCTCCAGGAAGTACAAAGCGATGAAGCGTGCCCGTCTGGGGTTGCCAATCCTTGGCCGGGTCCTCGGCGTACAGCCGCACCTCGATCGAGTGACCAACAGCAGCCGGCGGCTCAGCAGGTAGCGCCTCGCCAGAAGCAATCGCGAACTGCAGCGCCACCAAATCCAACCCAGTAGTCGACTCCGTGACCGGGTGCTCCACCTGCAGTCGCGTGTTCATCTCGAGGAAGTAGAAGCCACCCTCCTCATCAGCCAGGAACTCAACCGTCCCCGCCCCGACGTACCCGATCGCCTCAGCCGCCTTCCGCGCCGCCTCGAACAACCGCGCCCGCATCCCCGAAACCCGTTCCACCAAAGGCGAAGGAGCCTCCTCCACCACCTTCTGGTGCCGCCGCTGAATCGAGCACTCCCGCTCGCCGACAGCCCAAACGGTCCCGTGCTGATCCGCCAGCACCTGTACTTCGATATGCCGGCCAGTAGCGAGGTACGGCTCGCAGAAGACGGTCCCATCGCCAAAGGCGGACAAAGCCTCGGCAGATGCAGCATCGATCTCCGTCGAGAGATCCTCCAGCCGCCGCACGACCCGCATCCCACGCCCGCCGCCACCCGCCGACGCCTTCACCAGTACCGGCAGATCGGCAGCGCTCACCTCGGCCGGCGTCAACTCGGCCAGCACCGGCACCCCGGCCGCCGCCATCAGCTTCTTCGCCTCGATCTTCGACCCCATCGACGAGATCGCCTCGACCGGCGGCCCGATCCAGGTCAGTCCCGCGTCGATCACCGCCGCCGCAAACCCGGCGTTCTCGGACAAGAACCCGTAGCCAGGATGCACAGCGTCCGCCCCAGCCTTCAGCGCCGCCTCGATCACCAGCTCACCACGCAAATAGGTGTCACCTGGCGCAGTACCGGGCAGATGCACCGCCGCATCCGCCTCAGCGACGTACGGCGCAGCAGCATCCGCCGTCGAGTGCACCGCCACACACTCCACCCCGAGTGCCCGCGCAGTCCGGAACACCCGCCGCGCGATCTCCCCGCGATTAGCCACCAGCACCGACGTGATCATCGCCATCACATCCTGAAGACGCCGAAATTGGCGCCATCGAAGCGGGTGCCCTCAACAGGCGCGGAGTGGATAGCCGACAGGCACAGGCCGAGTACGGTCCGGGTGTCGCGGGGGTCGATCACGCCGTCGTCGTACAGGCGTCCGGACAGGAACATCGGTAGCGACTCCGCCTCGATCTGGCCTTCCACATAAGCCCGCATCGCGGCATCACCGTCCTCGTCGTACGGCTGCCCCTTCGCGGCCGACGCGGCGCGGGCCACGATCGACAACACGCCGGCGAGTTGCTGCGGGCCCATCACCGCCGACTTCGCCGACGGCCAGGCGAACAGGAAGCGCGGATCGAAGGCCCGCCCGCACATCCCGTAGTGCCCGGCACCGTACGAAGCGCCCATCAGGATGGAGATGTGCGGCACCTTCGAGTTGGAGACCGCGTTGATCATCTGCGCACCGTGCTTGATGATCCCGCCCTGCTCGTACTCCTTGCCGACCATGTAGCCGGTGGTGTTGTGCAGGAAGATCAACGGCGTGTTCGCGCGGTTGGCCAGCTGGATGAACTGGGCGGCCTTCTGCGCCTCCTCGCTGAACAGCACCCCGCGCGCGTTCGCCAGGATCCCGACCGGATACCCGTGCAGCGTCGCCCACCCGGTCGCCAGCGACGATCCGTACAGCGGCTTGAACTCGTCGAACACCGACCCGTCCACCACCCGGGCGACCACGTCTCGCGGGTCGAACGGGATCTTCAGGTCACCAGGCACGATCCCGAGCAACTCGTCCTCGTCGAACAGGGGCTCCCGGTACTCCGGTGCAGGTGCCGGCCCGAGCTTCTTCCAGTTCAGCCGGGACACGATCTGCCGCCCGAGCCGGATCGCATCCCGCTCGTCCACGGCGAAGTAGTCGGCCAGCCCCGACTGACGCGCGTGCATCGTCGCGCCACCGAGCGACTCGTCATCGGCGTCCTCGCCGGTCGCCATCTTGACCAGCGGCGGCCCGGCCAGGAACACCTTCGCGCCGCCGTCGACCATCACCACGTAGTCGCTCATGCCCGGGATGTACGCGCCACCGGCGGTCGAGTTGCCGAAGACCAGCGCGATCGTCGGGATCCCCTCCGCCGACAACCGGGTCAGGTTGCGGAACATCGCGCCGCCAGGGATGAAGATCTCCTTCTGCGTCGGCAGGTCCGCGCCGCCCGACTCGACCAGGCTGATCACCGGCAGCCGGTTCGCCCGGGCGATCTCGTCCGATCGCAACGCCTTCCGCAGCGTCCACGGGTTGCTCGCGCCGCCCTTGACCGTCGGGTCGTTCGCGGTGATCAGGCACTCGACGCCTTCCACCACCCCGATCCCGGTGACCAGGCTCGCGCCGACGGTGAAATCGCTGCCCCAGCCCGCGAGCGGAGACAGCTCGAGGAACGCGGTGTCCGGATCGAGCAGCAACTCGATCCGCTCCCGCGCCAGCAGCTTGCCGCGCTTGTGGTGCCGCTCGACGTACTTTTCCCCGCCGCCCGCCAATGCCTTGTGGTGCTCGGTCTCCAGCTCGGCGAGCTTCGAGAGCATCGCGGAGCGGTTGTCGGTGACAGTCATGGCGTGAACCCCAGTCGTTTGGCTGCCAGGCCCGTCATGATCTCGGTGGTACCGCCGCCGATCGCGAGGATCTTCTGGTCGCGGTACTGGCGCTCCACCTCGGCCTCGCGCATGTACCCGAGCCCGCCGTGCAACTGCAACGCCTGGTCGCACACCCACGCGCCGGCCTCGACCGCCGTGTTCTTGGCGAAGCACACCGCCGCGATCACCTCCTCGCCCGCCTCGGCCCGGCGGACCGTGTCGTGCACGTAGACCCGGGCGACGTCGATGCGCCGCGCCATCTCCGCCAACGTGTGCTGCACGGTCTGCCGCGAGATCAGCGGCCGCCCGAACGTCTCCCGCGCGCGGCACCACTCGACGGTCAGATCCAACGCGCGCTGCGCCCCCGCATAAGCCTGTACTGCGAGGTTCAACCGCTCGGAGACGAAGTTCTGGGCCAGCTGGACGAACCCGGTACCGGCCTCGCCGACCAGGTTCGCCGCCGGAACCCGGACGTCGGTGAAGGAGAGCTCAGCCGTGTCCGAGCACAGCCAGCCCATCTTCTCCAGCTTGCGCGACACCTCGAAACCCGGCGTACCGCGCTCGATCACGAGCAACGAGACGCCATGGGAGCCCGGCCCGTCGGTCCGTACCGCCGTGGTGACGAAGTCCGCCCGGCAGCCGGACGTGATGTAGGTCTTGGCGCCGTTGACGATGAAGTCGTCACCGTCGCGGCGTGCGGTCGTCCGGAGCGAGGCGACGTCGGAACCGCCGTCGGGCTCGGTGATCGCCAGCGAGCCGATCAGCTCGCCATCGAGCGTCGGGCGCACCCAGCGCTCGATCTGGTCTTTGTTGCCAGCAGCAACGATGTGTGGAAGCGCGATACCGCAGGTCAACAGCGAGGCGATCAGCCCGCCGGAGGCACCCGCGTAGTGCAGCTCCTCGGTCACCGCGATCGCGTCGGCGAGCGTTCCGCCGCCACCACCGGCCGTTTCGGGGAACGCGACCCCGAGGATCCCGAGCTCGCCGGCCTTCTTGTGCAGCTCGCGCGGCAGCTCTCCGTCGCGCTCCCACTGCTCGAGATTCGGCAGCACCTCGGCGACCGTGAACCGCCGGACGCTGTCCCGCAGCGCCTTCTGCTCGGCGTTCACAACAGCACCTCCGGTACGTCGACGTACCGCGATCGCAGCCATTCGCCGACGGCCTTCGCCTGCGGATCGAAGCGCGCCTGCGAGGCGACTCCCTCGCCCAGCAGCCCGCCGACGACGAAGTTGAGCGCCCACAGTTTCGGGAAGACGTGCCTGGTCACGGCCAGGCCCTGCGTCTCCGGGAGCAGTTCCTGGAACAGCTCGACCGTCAGCGTGTGCGCGAACCACCGCCAGGCGGTCTCGTTCCGCACCCACACCCCGACGTTCGCGTCGCCGCCCTTGTCGCCACTTCGCGCCCCGGCGACCCGCCCGAGCGGTACCTCGCGGGTGAGTGACCGCGCCGGCCGTCCTGCCGCGACCAGCTGCGGCAGCGGCATCGGGAGCGCGCCGCCGTCGGCAAGCTGCAGCTCCTGTGTGTCTTCGGAGGGCTCGATCGCGACACGAGTGCCGTCGGGGAGCACCACCACATGCTCGATCTCGTGCGCATCGACGTACCCGGCGGTGAAGACGCCGTACGGCGCGGCGTCCCCGGGTGGAGCCGTCACATGGAAGCCCGGGTAGCTCGACAGCGCCAGCTCGACCGCGACACTGGTGAAGGCGCGACCGGCGACCTTCGGATCGGGGTCCTTCACGGTGCACTTGAGCAGTACGCTCGCCTGCTCCTCGGTGTCCGCATTCGGCTGCTCGGTCCAGACGAGGGACCACTTCAGCTCGGCCGGCTTCTTCCGGAGCCCTTCCTCGAGCTGCCGCTTGACCAGCTCGGCCTTCGCCTCCAGCTCCAGCCCGGTGAGCACGAAGCTCACCTCGTTGCGATACCCGCCAATGCTGTTCAACGACACCTTGTATGTCGGTGACGGTGGCTCGCCTTCGACGCCGCTGATCCGGATCCGGTCGGGGCCGTCCTCGGACAGCTCGATGGAGTCCATCCGCGCGGTCACGTCGGGACCGGCGTACCGGGCGCCGGTGATCTCGTAGAGCAGTTGCGCCTTGACCGTGTCGATCGTGACCGCGCCGCCGGTGCCGTCGTGCTTGGTGATCACGCTGCTGCCATCGGCGTGGATCTCGGCGATCGGGAAACCGGGCCGGCCAAGGTTTCGGAGCTCGTGGAAGAAGGCGTAGTTGCCACCGGTCGCCTGGCAGCCGCACTCGATCACGTGCCCGGCGACGACGGCGCCCGCGAGTTCGTCGTACTGATCCCGCCGCCAGCCGTGATGCGCCGCGGCCGGTCCGACGATGACCGAGGCATCGGTGACGCGCCCGGTGACGACCACATCGGCGCCGGCTTGCAGCGCCTCCGCGATGCCCCAGGCGCCGAGGTAGGCGTTGGCCGTCAGCGGCTGTCCGAGGTCGAGCTCCTTGGCGCGCGGGAGCAGGTCGTCGCCTTCGACGTACGCGATCTTCGGGTGCAGTCCGAGCTTGTCCGCGACCTCCTGGATCGCCTGCGCGAGGCCCGCGGGGTTGAGGCCGCCCGCGTTGCTGACCACCTTGACCCCGCGATCGAGCGCCTCGCCGAGACCGGCCTCGAGCTGCTTGAGGAAGGTCTTCGCATAACCCAGCGACGGGTCCTTCAGCCGGTCCCGGCCGAGGATCAGCATCGTCAGCTCAGCCAGGTAGTCACCCGTCAGGACATCCAGCGGCCCACCGGTCAGCATCTCCTGGAACGCGCTGAACCGATCCCCGTAGAACCCCGACGCATTCCCGATCCGGATCGGCGTCGTCTCACCCGAACTCATCCGAACTGCCCCCGCTCCCGGCCCTTGCCCGGCACCCCGGCGAACGCCTGGATGATTCCCAGCCACTCGTCCGCCTCGGCCCCAACGGCTTGTACGTCGAGGTCATCGCGATGCCGCCGCTGTGTCGCCAGCAAACAGAAGTCCACGGCCTTGCCACTGACCCGCTGCTCAGCATCCTCCGGACCCCACGTCCACAGGTCACCCTCCGGCCCGGAGAGTTCCACGTGGAACGGTGCGGCAGGCGGTTTCCGGTCATTCAGCAGATACGAGAAGTCCCGGGTCCGTACTGCGAGGTGCGCGACGTTCCTGAGCCGATTGGACGGCTTCCGCGCCACCCCGAGCGCATCGAACACATCCTGCGCATGCGCCCAGGTCTCCATCAACCGAGCAGTCGCCATCGAGGTAGCACTCATCGGCGGCCCGAACCAGGCCACTTTCTGCCCAGCCGGCACCGCCCGCAACGCCTCCTGCAACTCGCTCCGCGTCTCCCGCCAGTACGTCAGCAATTCGCCCGGCGTCAGCGCAGCACCCTCAGCAGCCCCGTCATCCACAAACCCGGTCGGGTTCTCCACAGCCTTCCGCAGCTCAACCTGAAACTCCTCAGGCTCCGCCGCCGCCAGCCGCGCCGCCTCATCCGTCCAAGCCAGATGCGCGATCTGATGCGCAATAGTCCACCCCACAGCAGGCGTAGGCGTCGCCCACCCACCCGCAGCCAACCCACCCACCAGCAGATCCAGCTCCACGTTCTCAGCACTCAGATCAGCCAGCACATCATCCAACTGCACGCGACTCTCCCGCCGTAGCCCAGTCCACCGAGCCTCCCACCCCCACCCCAAAGAATCAAGCACGCGTGCTTGTTTTCACGAAAGTGTGCATAACGGCAGGAAGTAGTGCCCGTACTGCGGCCGGGCGCCGCCTCCGTGAGCGTGGCGCCCGGCCGAACGCCCGACTACTTCCTGCCCTTGTGTACAGCCACTCTGTTGCACGCTCTTGGAATAGGTTCCCGAGGGCCCTCGGGGGTGTTAGGCAGGGTGGATGCACAGTTCGTTGCCCGGGAAGGCCGCTGAGGTTCGGGCGCTGTTGCTCAGTCTGGTGGATGGGTTGCCTGAGGGGGCTGCGTTGCCGCCTGAGCGGGTGCTGGCGGTGCGGTGGAGCGTTGCCCGGATGACTTTGCGGCGAGCTGTCGATGAGTTGGTGATCGAGGAACTGCTGGTTCGGCGGCATGGGAGTGGGACCTATACCGCTCGGCCGAAGGTGGCGAAGTGGTTGGGGGTGATGGGATTCTCCGAGGACATCCGGCGGCGCGGGATGGAGCCGGGGAGTCGGACTCTGGAGTTTCGGCGGGGGAAGGCTGAGCGGGCGGCTGCTCGCCGGCTTCGGATTCCGGTTGGGGATCCGGTGCTCACCTTTACCAGGCTTCGGCTCGCGGATGATCTGCCGATGGTGGTCGAGCGCACCACGTTGCCCGGCAGCTACGTACCGGGGCTGGAGGCCGAGGACCTGAGCGGCTCGCTGTACGAGCTGCTGACCAACCGGTACGGCATCGAGCTGGTCAGCGGTACGTCGAAACTCGAACCCGTGATGCCCGACGCCAGGACGGCCGAATGGCTCAACATCCCCTGCACCCAACCGTGTCTGGCGTTGCATGGCGTCAGCTTCGACCGGCGCGAGCGCGTTTTCGAGTACACCTCGGCCGTCTATCGCGGCGACCGCTACGCCTTCACTGCCGAACTCCGGATGACCCCGACCCTGCACGCCGAAGGCCCGTAGCTTCGGAGCCGTGGTGGGTTAGCGATTCCGTTGGTGCTCGACGATGTCCTGGAAAGCAGCTTTGAAGGCCGCGTAGTTCTCCCGCCCGAGCCTGCGCGCGTGCCGCTCCTGCATCGCCGCCAGAATCTTGTCGGCCGCTGCCTGCTCGGCCTGGCCGCGCTCCGTCGGGCAGATCAGCTTCGCGCGCCGATCGGCCGGATCCGGCCGCCGCTCGACGTACCCCAACGCCTCCAACTCATCGACCATCGTGCCGATCACCTGCTTGTGCTGCCCCGACTGCCACGCCACGTCGGTCGCCCGGACGCCCGCCGGCTCCAGATAGGCGAGCACCGCACCATGCCGTGGACGCAGATCGTCGTACCCGAGCTCCGCCAGCTTCCCGAACAGCTCCCGCTGAACGGCGAACAGCAACTGCCCGGACAGTATGCCGAGGTCCATACGCTTGACAGTCATGAATAGTGACTATCACAAACCAACGGTAGTTGCGTCGTCACCCGAATGGTCTAGTCCAAACTCTGTTCCTGCACCGGTCGTTCCGGTTAGCGTTCGGCATGCAGTGGATCGCGGAGCTCGAGGTCGACCGGGAACACGGTCGCGTCTACGAACACGGCTGGCAGAGCTGCGATCCGAGCAGCGACCGCCCTGTCACCGGCAGTGGTTTCAGTGGCTTCCAGGGCGAGGGCTTGCTGGCCGTCAGCCCGTCGCCCGGCACCACGCACCTCTTCGCGACGACGAGCCCGTACGTCGTACCGTCGATCCGCGCCACCCTCACCGGCACCAAGCTCGTCATCGAAGCCGACGGCCCCGTCGAGCACCTGACCGTCGACCGCTCCCCGTACGACGCCCTCGGAGCCTGGGCCGAGTCGTTCGCCGCGGCACCCGCCGAGATTCGCGCGGCCCCGACGGGGTGGAGCTCCCGGTACGAGTACCGCGCGGCCGTCACCGACGCCGACATCCGCGAGAACGTCGAGGCGATCGCGAAGCACGACCTCCCCGTCGACGTGATCCAGCTCGACGACGGCTGGCAGTCCACGATCGGCGACTGGCTGCGCCCCGCGCCACGCTTCGACCCGTACAGCACCTTCAGCTTCCACGGCCACCGCCCGCGTCGATCGTCATTGGAAGGCCTGACCGGCCTCACCGACTTCATCCGCTCATCAGGCCACCGCCCCGGCATCTGGGTCGCCCCCTTCATCGCCGGCTCCGACAGCGACCTACTCCGCCGCCACCCCGACTGGGCCGGCCCGTCCATCGGCACCGGCTGGAACCAAACGATCCACGCCCTGGACCTGACCAGCGACGAGGCCCGAGCCCACCTCATCGAGGTCTTCGCCGAGCTGGCGCAGTACTTCGACTACTTCAAACTCGACTACCTCTTCGCCGGCGCCCTCGCCAACATCCCCCTGTACCGCCACACCCTCGCCGAGATCCGCGAAACCCTCGGCACGGCCTACCTGGTGGCCGGCCGCGCCCCGCTCCTCCCCACCATCGGCCTGGTCGACGCGATGCGAGTCAGCGCCGACATCACCCCCGACTCCCAGGAAGCCGCCACCCTCAACACCAAGGGCCGCGCCTGGCAACACGGCCGCCTGTGGGTCAACGACCCCGGCCCGCTGATGGCTCACCCCGAGGTGGAACACCGAGCCGACTGGGCCGACACCATCACCCGCCACGGCGGCCTCCGGACCACCTCCGACCGAATCCAGTCCCTGGACGGCTGGGGCCTGGCAATCACCAAAGCCCTCCTCAGCTCGACCCCACCCCCGACACCCTTTCCATCTGTCTGACGCAGCTCACTGAAGGAGGAGAGCCACGACGGGTGCGGGGACTGCCCACACGTCGTCTACTCACAAAACACCAGAACCCCCCTGGTTCTGGTGTGCAAATCCACACCAACCCCCCGGGTTCTGGTGTATTGCCTGCCTGGAAGGCTTAGCCGGTGACCGAGTCCGGCGCTTCTACCCGGCTGAGTAGTTGTTCTGCAGCGTGAGCCGTGGCGGTGGCTATGGCGCCTACGAGGCTGCCTCGGTCGCCTAGGGCGGAGCGGACGATTGTTGGGGGGATGGGGAGGGCGGCGGCCAGTTCGGCGACCCGGGTGGCGAGGATGTCGTTGTCGCCGATGCCGCCGCTGAGGATGACCACCTCTGGGTCCACCACCGCGCAGATCGCCGCGACGATCTCGCTGATCCGGCGGCACTCGTCCTCGACCAGCGACAACGCCTGCGACTCGCCCAACCTGGCCCGCTCGAACAGATCCGCGACATCCTTCAACGCCGGGTCGAGCGCCTGGGCCTCGCGTAGCAGCGCTTTCCCGCCGGCCTCGTCTGCGCTCGACGGCGTGCCACTGCGGTGGGCGTGGCCGGTAGGCAAGAACGCGACCTCGCCGGCCGCGCCATGCGCTCCACGCAACAACGCGCCGTTGTGCATGATGCCTGCGCCGACGCCGGTACCGATGGCGATCACCGCGAACATCGACGCCTCGGTGCCGGCGCCATGCCGCTGCTCCCCGATCGCGGCGAGGTTCACGTTGTTCTCCAGCAGTACCGGCCCGTCGATCGCGGCGGACAGCTGGGAGTAGAAGTCGTACGGCTGGTCCTGCCCGACATTCCACGCGTAGCGGACCATCGGATCGTGCGGGTTCACCACCCCGGGGATCGACACCCCCGCCGCCAGCAACGGAACGTCCACCCGATCGGCAGCCGCCCGCGCCTCGGCGAGTAGCTCGACGGCCTGCCGTACGACGCTCGCCGCGCCCTTCGCGCGAGTCGACCGCTTCAGCTCGGCCAACGGGGTACCGCTGAGGTCACAAACGGCTGCCCGAAGGTTCGTTCCGCCGATGTCGATCGCGGCAACGCAACCAGCGGCAGCCGGTACGCCGTACAGGGTGGCCGTGCGTCCGGGTAGACCACTTCGTTGTGCCACCGGCTCCGCGAGACCGAGCGATTCGAGCCGTTCGACCGCGGCGAACACAGTCGGGCGGGACAACGCGCACGCCACCGCGAGCTCCGACCGGGTCTGTGGTCCAGAAGCCGCCAGCAACTGGGTCAGCACGACGCTCGCGCTGGGAGTGCCGCTCACAACACGGTTCATGCTCACCTCCGGATAGGCCTTGACTCCCCCTCGGGGCCTGATAATACTTCCCGTAAGTTAGGCAGGCTGCCTAACAAACTCGGAATCGGAGTGTGTCATGGCAGACAACCTCTCCCGGCGGACCGCCCTGCAGGCGGCGGGTGGACTCGGGCTGGCCGCGTTCCTGGCGGCGTGCGGCGGTGGCAAGGGCGCCTCGACCGGCGACCAGGGCAGCGGCAAGGGCGAGGTCCGTGCGCTGTTCATGAAACAGGCGGGCTACTCCGAGGACGACATCACCAAGATGACGGCCGCCTTCGCCAGCGCGAACCCGGACATCACGATCAAGCCGGAATTCGTCGCCTACGAGGCGCTGCACGACAAGATCGTCGCGGCCGGTCCGGCCGGCACCTACGACGTGGTGCTGATCGACGTGATCTGGCCGGCCGAGTTCGGCGGCAAGAAGATGGTCACCGACGTGACGAGCCAGTGGCCGGGTGAGTGGAAGTCGGGCATGCTTGCCGGCGCGGTCGCCACCGCTGAGTACGACCAGAAGCTGTACGGCGTGCCGTGGATCATGGACACCAAGTACCTGTTCTACAACGAAGCCCACCTGCAGGCGGCCAAGGTCGACGCGGCCAGCCTCGACACCTGGGACGGTGTGCTCGCCGGTGCCCGGAAGATCAAGGAGACCGGCGCGGCGAAGTACCCGCTGATCTGGTCCTGGCAGCAGGCCGAGGCGCTGGTCTGCGACTACGCGCAGCTGCTCGGCGCGATGGGCGGCAAGTTCCTCGACGATTCGGGCAAGGCGGCCTTCAACACTGGCGGAGGGGTCCAGGCGTTGGAGTTCATGCGGCAGACGATCGTCGACGGGCTGACCAACCCGGCGTCGACGCAGTCGCTCGAGGCGGACGTCCAGCGGGTGTTCCAGGCCGGCCAGGCGAGCACGGTGCTCAACTGGACCTACATGTACGGCGCGGCCAACGACGCGAAGCAGAGCAAGATCGCAGGCAAGGTCAAGGTGCTGCAGACGCCCAAGGGGTCGGCGGGGAGGCCGGGCGTCAACGGCGGGATGGCGCTCTGCGTGACCACCGGCAGCAAGAACCAGGCGGCGGCGTTCAAGTACATCAGCTATCTGACCAGCCAGGCGGAGCAGAACAAGTACGCGCTCGACTCGCTGCCGGTCTGGAAGACCTCGTACGACGACGCGGCGGTCGTGAAGACCAATCCGGCCGTTGTTCCGCAGGCCAAGAAGCAGCTCGACGACCTGATCCTGCGGCCGCAGGCGCGCAACTACAACGCCATGTCGCAGGCGCTGCAGGCCGAGCTGCAGAACGCGTTGCTGGGCCGCAAACCCGCCCAGAAGGCGCTGGACGCCGCCGCCGACAAGGCGAACAGTCTCCTGCAGTCGTGAGCCGAAGCAAGCAGGTCGTAGTCCGCGGGGAGGGCAAGTTCGCACTGTTCTTGCTGCTCCCCGCGGCTTTGGTCGTCTTCGGCGTCGTCCTCTATCCCGTCATCCGGACCCTGCTCATCTCGCTCTACAAGGTCGACAGCGCGATGCCGGGCAGCTACCCGTTCGCGGGGCTGAGCAACTACACCAAGGTCTTCAGCGACCCGTCGTTCTACCCGGTGCTCGGCCACACGGCGTACTTCACGTTCGTCTCGACCGCGGCCGAGCTCGCCCTCGGCATGGGCATCGCGCTGCTGCTCAACGCGCCCCTGCGCTTCCGCTGGCTCTGGCGGAGTCTCGTCGTACTGCCGTGGGCGTTGCCGACGATCGTCAACGGCGCCTTGTGGCGCTGGATCTACAACGGCCAGTACGGCGTACTGAACCAGCTGCTCGGCACCGACACCCAATGGCTGGGCTCGCCGTTCATGGCGCTCAACATGGTGATCGTCGCCGACGTCTGGAAGAACACCTCGATCGTCGCGTTCTTCCTGCTGGCCGGCTTGCAGACGATCCCGGCCGAGCTGCGCGAGGCGGCCGTGATGGACGGCGCGAGCACGATGCGCACCTTCTGGTCGGTCGTCGTACCGCTGCTCAAGCCGAGTATCGCGGTCGTCCTGGTACTGCGCACGATCGAGGCGTTCAAGGTGTTCGACATCATCTACGTGATGACCGGCGGCGGACCCGCGTCGGGCACCCAGACCGTTGCCTTCTACACCTATCTGCAGGCGTTCTCGAACCAGCTCTTCGGGTACGGCGCCGCGCTCGCCTACCTGATCGTGATCGCCGTCGGCGCGCTGGCGATGTTCTACCTGCGCATCCTCCGGCAGAACCAGTTGGCAGGTGTCTGATGCGCAACCGTCCCCATCCCGTGCTCTATCTCTTCTGCGCCGTGCTCGCGGTGGTCGTGCTCGCGCCTTTCGCCTGGCTGGTCATCTCCAGCATCTCGCCGTCGAACGAGCTGACCGCGGGCACGCTCTGGCCGGATCAGCCGACGCTGTCGCGCTACCGCGACATCTTCACGTCGTCGGCCGGTGGCGACAACGTGGCCGGCACCTTCCGGATCGCGATGCTGAACAGCCTGATCGTCGCGTCCGGTACGACGGTGATCTCGCTGATCGTCGGATCGCTCGGGGGCTACGCCTTCGCGCGGCTGCGGTTCCGGTTCCGCCGGACGACGCTGTTCGCCTTCCTGGCGATCTACATGCTGCCGCCGATCGCGCTGGTGATCCCGCTGTACCTGGCGATGGCGAACCTGCAGTTGCTCGATACCAAGCTCGGCCTGATCGTCACGTACTGCTCGATCGTCACGCCGTTCTGCCTGTGGACGATGAGCAACTTCTACCTCAGCCTGCCGATCGAGCTGGAGGACGCCGCCCGCGTCGACGGCTGCTCGCGGCTCGGCGCGCTGCTGCGGATCGTCCTTCCGCTGGCTCGTCCCGGTATCGTCGCGACGGCGATGTTCGGCTTCCTGCTCGCCTGGGACGAGTTCCTCTACGCGCTGATCTTCACCTCGACCACCAGCGCGAAGACGATCCCGGTCGCGATCGCCGAGTTCACCGGCAAGTTCTCGTCGGACTTCGGCCTGGTAGCCGCCGGCGGCGTCCTGGCCGCGCTCCCGCCGGTCATCCTGGCTCTGCTCTTCCAGCGCTACATCGTCAGCGGCCTCACCGCCGGCTCGGTCAAGGGGTGATGAATTGCCGACCATCCACGTCATCGGCGACCTGCAGCTCGACGTTCTGGCCGACCCGGTCACCGCTCTCCCCCGTCCCGGTGGCGATTCGGTCATCGACCGCGTCGACGTCCGCCCGACGGGCGCGGCCGGCAACGTCAGCCTCTCGCTGGCCGCCCTCGATACTCCGCACCGGTTGTTCGGGGTGGTCGGCGACGACGTCGAACCCCCTCGACACCACCGGCGCCGGCGACAGCCTCGCCGCAGCCCTCCTCGCCGAACTGGCCGCCGGCAAGCCCCTCCCCGAGGCCCTGACCTTCGCCGTCGCCTACGCCTCGGCAGTGGTCGCCCGCCCCTCCGACAACCGCCACCCCACCCGCGCCGCCCTAATCCCCTAGCCCGGGCCTTCTCGTCGACCAGGCACTGGCGATGCCCCGCTGACGCAGAGTGATCGACCGGTCACTATGATCACAAAAGTGATCACGTACGCAGAATTGTGGGCACGGTAGCCGGTGGACTTCAGTACTCCGATCAGCACCGTCGTCCCCTCTCTCGACGGTCCCGTGCTCCAGGTGCTCGCGCGTTCCGACCGGATGCTCTCGGGTCGCCAGGTGCACGCCGAGGCCGGCGCCGGCAGCGTGGCAGGCGTTCGCCTGGTCCTCCAGCGACTGGCCTCGACCGGGCTGGTCCACGTCGACGAGGCGGGAAGCTCGCTGCTCTACAGCCTCAACCGCGCCCACCTGGCAGCCCAAGCAGTCGAGCTGCTGGCGAACCTCCGCGCCACCTTCGCCGACACCCTCTCGGCCAACATCGGCGCCTGGCGCATCCCGCCGCTGCACGCCAGCCTGTACGGCGCTGCCGCTCGCGGCGAAGGCGAACTCACCAGCGAGGTCTCCCTGCTGCTGATCCGTTCCGACGAAATTGCCGCCGGCAACTTTCTCTGGGAGGAGCAGGTCGGCGGCCTGATGAGCGACATCGTCGAACTCACCGGCAACCCCGTCGACGTCGACGAACTCAGCCTCCGCGACCTCGCCAACCACCACCACGCCGCCGTCCCCGTGATCCAGGACTGGCTCGACCAGCCCACGATCCTGGCCGGCCCGCCGCTCCAGGTCCTGCTCGCGGCCCGCGCGAGCGTCGAACGCCCGATCCTCGCCGACCTGCCGTTGCTCCCGAACCTCGCGAACTTCCCAGCCCTCCCCGCCCTGACCCGGGCCGGCGGCTAACCGGCGGGAACCCACTTCGCGATGGCTTCGACGAGCCCGATGATGTCGGCCTCGGTCTGGTGCACGGTGATCGTGATCCGCAGCCCCGACCGTTTGGACGGTACGGCGGGATAGCTGGCCGCGTTGACGAAGTACCCGGCCTCCTGCAGCCGGCGACCGAGGATCGACGCCGTCTCGGCATTGTGGGCCGCCGAAACGTACCGGATCGGCGTCTCCGACCGGTGCAGCAACGGCAGTCCCCGCCCGGCCGCTTCGCGGTTGAACAGCCGGATCCGCTCGACCAGCCGGCTCTGCCGCTCGGCCAGCTCGTCCGACAGGTGCAGCCGCGCCGAGGCGAGGATCCCGGCCAGCATCGGCGGTGGTACCGGACCGGAGAAGATCATCGGCCAGCCGAGACTGAAGACCCGATGCCGCAACGCGTCGGTCGGAAACGTCATCACCCCGCCGGCGACCCCGAACGACTTGTTCAGCGACCCGATCACCACCGTCTTCTCCAGTGCGGCCGGGCTCAGCTGCTCGAGCACGTGCCCCCGGCCGTTCCGCCCGGTCCAGGAGATGGAGTGCGCGTCGTCGAAGTACAGCCAGAGCTTCTCGTACCGCTCGGCAAGTTCGCCGAGCTCACGGACCGGCGAGAAGTCGCCGAACATGCTGTAGAGCCCGTCGGCGAGGAACCAGACCTTGTCGTACTCCGCGGACAGCTCGCGCACCCTGCGCTCGAGAACCTCCAGGTTGCTGTGCGGTATCGCGCGGGCCGGCGCATCGGTCAACCGCGCCGCCATCCGCACGCTGCGATGCACCTGAGAATCGAGCAGCAGCACGTCGCCACTGCCCACCAGGATCGGAAGCGCTGCCAGGTTGCCCATGCTCGTGCTGGCAGAGATCGCCGCCGGCCGCCCGAAGAGCGTCGACAACGCGGCTTCGGCGTCGGCGTACTGCGGAGAGGACAGGAAAGCTCGCGTGGTGGAGAACTGGGTGCCGTAGCGCTGGACCGCCTCGGCGACCGCGTCCTTGAGCGCCGGGTGCATCTCCAGTCCGGTGTAGCCGCAGGAGCCGAAGTTCACCAGTCGCCGGCCGTCGACGGTGACGATGCGACCGTCCAGCCGATCGTCCTGGGCGGCCGCGTGGACGACGCCGAAGCCTTCTCCGATCGTGAGGATGTCCATGACGTCCTGGGTTGGGTGGACAACAGTCATCGCGGCGCCTCCTGGCGGGTTGGCTGGTGAAACCCTAACCAGAGCGAGCGTTTGTTTCCTGCCCCAAAGGGCAGCCCTCAGGTCAGCCGCCGAGTAGCGGAGACATCAGCCGGGCGATGCGGCTGTCGTGCCGGGTCAGCTTCTCTTCCGTGTCCGCGACGGTCATCGCGCGAAGACCGGCGTTGATGCCGAGCCAGCGCAGCGGCTCCGGTTCCCAGCGAGGGGAGCGGTGGTCGACCCAGGGGAGATGGATCAGTCGGGTATCGCGGCGGAGGATGAGGTCGGTCAGCGTCCGCCCCGCCAGGTTCGTAGTACTGACGCCGTCGCCGACATAACCGCCGGCCCACGCCAGGCCCGACTGGTGATCGATCCCGACCGACGCGCACCAGTCCCGCGGTACGCCGAGCGCCCCGCCCCACGCATGCGTGAATGCAACGTCATCCAGCCCGTCGAAAAGCTCCCGCAGCGTCGCCTGCAGTGCAGCGAAGACCCGCGGCTCCGTATCGAACGACGGCTTGACCCGCGAGCCGAAGTGGTACGGCGCACCCCGGCCACCGAAGGCCAGTCGCCCATCGGCCGTCCGCTGCCCGTAGATCACCAGATGGCGGTGATCGCTGAAGGTCGGCCGATCCGCCAGCCCGATCCGGTCCCACGTCGCCGCACTCAACGGCTCCGTCGCCACCATCAACGAGTAGACCGGCGCCACCGTCCGCGCTTCGCCGGCCAGCGAAGGAGTGAACCCTTCCGTAGCCCGTACGACGACCTCAGCCCGTACCGCCCCGTACTGCGTAGTCGCCCGGCCGGCCTCGATCGAAAGTACCGGCGTGTGCTCGTGGATCGTCACCCCGAGCCCCTCGACCACGGCCGCGAGCCCGCGAACGAGCTTGCCCGGGTGAATCACCGCGCAGTGCGGCGTAAACGTTGCCCCCAGCACCTTTGTCGCGCGGACCTGCGACGCGACCTCATCGGGCTCCAGGAAGCGCAGATCGCCCGGCCCCCACTCACCCGCCTCCGCCACCTCGGCCCGCGCGCGAGCCAGTTGCGCCGCTGAACGAGCCAGCACGATCGTGCCACCCTTGTGGTAATCGCAGTCGATACCCTCCGCGGCACTGACGAGACCGACCTCGTTGACTGAGGCCTGCATCGCCCGGTGCATCGCGATCGCCGAGTCACGACTGGACCCCGGGAGTGAAGCGAGTCGGTGGGAGGACACCGGGAACAACGCGGAACACCAACCACCGTTGCGTCCGGACGCGCCGAATCCGACCGTCTGCGCTTCGAGGATGACGATCCGAAGTGAAGGATCGGCCTTCGCCAGGTAGTACGCCGTCCACAGGCCCGTGTACCCGGCGCCGACGATCGCTACGTCAGCATCCCGGTCACCGGCGAGCCCCGGCCGTTCGGCCGCAGGCGATGAGGTCTCGCTCCAGAGGATCAGCGCACACCCCACGAGTAGGTCTGCTTGACCAGCTTCAGGTAGACGAACGTCTCGGTCACCTTGACGCCCTTGATCGACCGGACCCGCTCCGACAGCACCTTGAGCAGTTCCTCGTCGCTCTCGCACAACACCTCGGCGAGCAGGTCGAACGAGCCGGCCGTGATCACGACGTACTCGATCTCGTCCATCGCTGCCAGCTCGTCGGCGATCGGCTCGAGCGCACCCTCGGCCTTGATCCCGATCATCGCCTGGCGGGCGAATCCCATCTCCAGCGGATCGGTGACCGCGACGACCTGCATGATGCCGGCGTCGGTGAGCCGCTGGACGCGTTGCCGGACGGCCGCCTCGGACAGGCCGACCGCCTTCCCGATCGCGGCGTACGACTTGCGGCCGTCCAGCTGCAGTTCGCGGATGATCGCCTTGGCCGTGTCGTCGAGCAGTACTGCGTTCTTCTCGGGGTTCCCCGTGCGTCCGGTCACCTGCAGATCCTGTCAGCGTCACCGGGGGTAAGCAAGCAGGAGTGCCGGAATCCGTTGCGAAATGACCCTTGAACTGCGGAATCCCTTGTCTTGGCGGAAAGCCTTTGACAGTATCGCCCGCGAACCACCCTCAGGAAAGACTGTGCCAGGGAGGCCTCGATGAGCCCACGTCCGCAGCCTGTGATCGGGCGCCGGGCCGTCCTCCGTGGGGCCGCGCTCGGGCTGGGCGCCGCCGGGCTGCTCAACGCGTGCGGTATCCCGGCCGCGAAACAGAGCGCCGGCAGTTGCGTCAGTACGGACAAGTCGGACAGCGAGAAGACGCTGATCTTCTCGAACTGGCCGAGCTACATGGACGAATCCGAGGAGAAGGTGAACGGCAAGACGGTGCTGCCGACGCTGGAGGAGTTCGAGAAGAAGTCCGGCGTCCAGGTCACCTACACCGCCGATGTCAACGACAACTCCGAGTTCTACGCCAAGGTGCGCGACCAGCTCGGCGCCTGCCAGCCCTGCGGACGCGACATCTTCGTGCTGACCGACTGGATGGCCGCCCGTACGGTCGGGCTCGGCTGGATCCAGAAGCTCGACCACGCCAAGATCCCGAACGTCGACAAGCACCTGCTCAAGCAGCTGAAGGCGCCCCGCTGGGACCCCGGCCGCGACTACAGCGTGCCGTGGCAGTCCGGGCTCACCGGCATCGCGTACAACGCGAAGTACACGAAGGAGGTCGGTAGCTTCGCCGATCTGCTCACCCGCGGCGACCTCAAGGGCAAGGTCACCATGCTGTCCGAGATGCCCGACACGATGTCGTTCATGCTGCGGCTGGTCGGCGCCGATCCGGCCAGGTTCGACGACGCTGCCTGGAGCAAAGCGCTCGACCGCCTCAGCGGGTACGTCGCCTCCGGACAGGTCCGCCGCTTCACCGGTAACGACTACGTGCAGGACCTGAACGCCGGCAACATCGTTGCCTGCCAGGCCTGGTCGGGAGATGTGCTCGCCCTCCAGGCGGACAACCCGGACGTCAAGTTCGTCGTACCGGAGGAGGGCCTGGCGCTCTGGTCGGACAACATGCTGGTGCCGAACAAGGCGACCCACAAGGCGAACGCCGAAACGCTGATGAACTACTACTACGACCCGGAGGTCGCGGCCACGCTGGCGGCCTGGGTCAACTACATCTGCCCGGTCGAGGGCGCCCGGACGGCGATGGAGAAGATCGATCCCGAGCTGGTCGACAGCCCGCTGATCTTTCCCGACACCGAAGTGCTCGAGAAGACCTTCGCATTCATGCCGCTGGACACGGCCAAGGCGAAGCTCTACGAAACCGACTTCAACCTCGCGATCGGGGGCTGACCGGATGACCAGTGACCTAGTGCTCAGCGGTATCAGCAAGCAGTTCGCCGGCCACCGCGCCGTGCACCAGCTGGACCTGACCGTGCCGCAGGGCGAGTTCTTCGCGCTGCTCGGTCCGTCCGGGTGCGGCAAGACGACGACGCTGCGGATGGTCGCCGGGCTGGAGGAACCGACCAGCGGGACGATCAGTCTCGGTGAGCAGAACATCACCGGCCTGCGCCCGTACAAGCGGCCGGTCAACACCGTCTTCCAGAACTACGCGCTCTTCCCGCACCTCGACATCTTCGAGAACGTCGCCTTCGGGCTGCGCCGGCGCAAGGTCAAGGACGTCAACCAGAAGGTCGACGAGATGCTCGACCTGGTCGAGCTCGCGACCTACGGCAAGCGGAAGCCGAGTCAGCTGTCCGGCGGCCAGCAGCAACGCGTCGCGCTGGCCCGCGCGCTGATCAACCGGCCGCAGGTGCTGCTGCTGGACGAACCACTCGGCGCGCTCGACCTCAAGCTCAGACGGCAGATGCAGATCGAGCTGAAACGGATCCAGACCGAGGTCGGTATCACCTTCGTGCACGTCACGCACGACCAGGAAGAAGCGATGACGATGGCCGACACGATCGCCGTGATGAACGGTGGCGTGATCGAGCAGCTCGGCTCACCGGCCGAGCTGTACGACCTGCCCGCCACCACCTTCGTCGCCAACTTCCTCGGCCAGTCCAACCTGGTCCGCGCGAGCATCGTCGGCCAGACCGACGGCAACCTCGTCGTCGACGTGCACGGTGGCAAGGTGATGGTGCCGGTCCCGCGCTGCCGGGTGACCGAGGGCGACGTCTGGATGGGGATCAGACCGGAGAAGGTCTTCCTCGCCGCGGCCGGCTCCGAGGAGGACGCGGGCTCCAACGTCCTGCGCTCCGCGGTGGTCACCGATGTCAGCTACATCGGCGTGAGTACGCAGTACCTGGCGAAGCTGCCGTGGGGGCAGGAGCTGACGGTGTTCGAGCAGAACACCGGGGCGCGGGAGGCGCTGAAGACCGGGGACGCGGTCGATCTGCACTGGCAGCCGTCGCACACGTTCGTGCTCGACGCGGCGCAGGACGCCCTGGCCGGCGTCGAGGACATCGCGGACGCGGGATGAGCGCCCTCGGCCAGCTTCCTACGCCGGCCACCGGTACGCCGCCGCCGGCGGCCAAGGCTGAGCGGCAAGGCAGCCGGTTCACGGGGTACCTGCTCCTACTCCCCGGCGGGCTCTGGCTGCTGCTGTTCTTCGTCGTACCGATCGTGTCGCTGCTCGCCGCCAGCCTGTACGACCCGAACGGCTCGATCGAGTCGGGCTTCTCGATGACCTGGAGCTTCCACAACTACGTGGACGCCCTGGTCGACTACGCGCGACCGTTCGGGCGATCGCTGTGGTATTCCTTGCTGACAACGGCTTTCTGCCTGCTGCTCGGCTATCCGCTCGCCTACGCGATCGCGTTCAAAGCGGGCCGGTGGAAGAACGTCATGCTGGCGTTGGTGATCGCGCCGTTCTTCACCAGCTTCCTGATCCGCACGCTGTCGTGGAAGCTGCTGCTCAGCGACAACGGCTTCGTCGTGGATGCCTTGAAGACCGTGCACATCCTCGGCTCCGACGGTCGCCTGCTCGCCACGACGGCGGCCGTCGTCACCGGCCTGACCTACAACTTCCTGCCGTTCATGATCCTGCCGCTCTACGCCAGCCTCGAGAAGATCGATCCCCGCCTGATCGAAGCCGGTGGTGATCTGTTCGCCGGGCCGTTCACGACCTTCCGTACGGTGACCTTGCCACTCTCGATGCCGGGTGTCGTCGCAGGCACGCTGCTGACCTTCATCCCGGCGGCCGGCGACTACATCAACGCGCAGCTGCTCGGTACGCCGAAGCAACGGATGATCGGCAACGACATCCAGCGGCTCTTCGCAGCCGGCGCCTATCCAACGGCCGCGGCCCTGTCGGTCACGTTGATGGCGGCGATCGTCGTACTCGTCCTCTTCTATGTACGCCGCGCCGGGACGGAGGAGCTGGTATGACGAAAGTCGGCCGCTGGATCGGCCAGCACCTGATCCTCTTCCTCGGATTGCTCGTCCTGCTATACCTGTTCGCGCCGATCTTCGTCGTGATCCTGATGTCGTTCAATGCACCCAAGAGCAAGCTGTCCTACACCTTCGACGGCTTCACCTGGGAGAACTGGCAGCATCCGTGCCGGCCGTTCGGGCTCTGCGACGCGGTGGGCACCAGCCTGCAGATCGGCCTGGCCTCGACCATCGTGGCGACCGCGCTCGGCACCTTGATGGCGTTCGCGATGGTGCGGCAACGGTTCCGCGGCCGGGCCGCGATGAACCTGTTCATCTTCCTGCCGATGGCGTCGCCGGAGATCGTGCTCGGTTCGTCCCTGCTCGCGTTGTTCGTCTCGTCCGGTTTCGGCGGCCAGCTCGGGTTCTGGACGATCCTGATCGCGCACGTGATGTTCTGCCTGTCGTTCGTCGTCGTCACGGTGAAGGCGCGACTGGCAGGGATGGACTCGCGGCTTGAACAGGCGGCGATGGACCTCTACGCCAACGAATGGCAGACCTTCTGGCGGATCACGTTCCCGTTGGTCTTCCCCGGCATCATGGCCGCCGCGCTGCTCAGCTTCTCGCTGTCCTTCGACGACTTCATCATCACCAACCTGAACGCCGGAACGACGGTGACGTTCCCGATGTTCGTCTGGGGATCGGCACAACGCGACATCCCACCCCAGATCAACGTCATCGGTACTGCGATGTTCCTGCTCGCGTTGGTCCTGGTACTCGGCGGAGAGCTGGCCCGCCGCCGGCGAAGCACTCGTGCTCGATGAGTGGAGTGCGCACTGAGAGCGCCTTACGCGACGCCCAGCCTCACGTCTTCTGGCTGGACGATCCTGCTGCACCCGATGCCGCGGAACAGCTCGCCGGGGAGCAGCGAGCCGATCTCGCGATCGTCGGTGGCGGCTATACCGGCCTGTGGACAGCACTCCGAGCCAAGGAGCGCTACCCCGAGCTGGACGTCGTCGTACTGGAGTCGGGGACCTGCGGGAACGCCGCGAGCGGTCGCAACGGTGGGTTCTGCGACGCGAGCCTGACGCACGGGTTCGGCAATGGGCAGGCGCGCTGGCCGGACGAGTTGCCGGCCCTCGAGCGACTCGGCGAGGAGAACCTGGACGCGATCGGCGCGACCATAGCGAAGTACGGGATCGACTGTGACTGGCAGCGGACGGGCGAGCTGACGGTCGCGACCGCACCGCATCACCTGGAAGGGCTGGCCGAGGAAGCCGTCGCCCGGCAGGCACTCGGCCACAAGGTGACTCTGCTCGATGCCGACCAGACCCGCGCCGAGGTGAACTCTCCGACGTACCTGGGCGCGCTTGCCGATCACTCCGGTACTGCGCTCGTCGAGCCGGCCAGGCTCGCCTGGGGACTGCGACAAGCCTGCCTCGACCACGGCATCCGGATCCACGAGAACTCGCCGGTGACCAGCCTGCGCGGCGACTTGTTGCTGACAGCAACTGGTTCGCTCAGAGCGGGCCGGATCGCCCTGGCCACCAATGCGTTCCCGTCGCTGCTCCGGCGGCTGCGTCTCTACACCGTGCCCGTCTATGACCTCGTGCTGATGACCGAGCCGTTGTCGGACGAGCAGCTGACCGCGATCGGCTGGCGCGACCGCCAAGGCATCGGCGATGCGTCAAACCTCTTCCACTATTACCGCCTGACCCGCGACAACCGGATCCTCTGGGGCGGGTACACCCCCCTGTACTACTTCGGCAGCCGCATCGATCCGGCGCTGGAGCAGCGCGACAGCATCCACGAGATGCTCGCCCGGCACTTCTTCGCGACCTTCCCACAACTGGAAGGCCTGCGCTTCACCCACCGCTGGGGTGGCGTGATCGACACCAGCACGCGCTTCTGCGCCTTCTTCGGCACAGCCTCCGAAGGCAGGATCGCCTACGCCCTCGGCTACACCGGCCTCGGTGTAGCCGCCACCCGCTTCGGCGCCGACGTGATGCTCGACCTCCTGTACGGCGAAACCTCGGAGCGCACGCAACTCCGCATGGTCCGCCAGCGCCCCCTCCCGTTCCCACCAGAGCCACTCCGCGCAGCCGCCATCCACCTGACCCGCTGGTCAATGTCCCACGCAGACTCCCACGCCGGCCACCGCAACCTCTGGCTAAAAACCCTAGACCGCCTAGGCCTAGGCTTCGACTTCTAAACCCATCGTCGGTCCGTTGTTCCTCGGCGTGTCGCCGTTCATCGGTCCGTCGTTGCAGTCGCCGTCGGCGAAGCAAGTCGCCGGGCTGGGTTCTCGAGAGACGGCAGCTAGGGACCGATGAACGACGACACGCCGAGGTACAACGGACCGACGAACGGTTTTAGAGCTTGGATTCTGCTTCGGTGAGGACTGTGCGGAGGATTTGTTCCATCTCGTCGAAGTGGGTCTGGTCGCAGATCAGCGGCGGGGAGAGTTGGATGACCGGGTCGCCGCGGTCGTCGGCGCGGCAGTAGAGGCCGGCGTCGAAGAGGGCTTTCGAGAGGAAGCCGCGGAGCAGGCGCTCCGACTCCTCGTCGTTGAAGGTCTCCTTGGTCGCCTTGTCCTTGACCAGTTCGATCCCGTAGAAGTACCCGTCACCGCGGACGTCGCCGACCAAAGGCAGGTCGAGCAGCTTTTCGAGCGTCGCACGGAACTCCCCCTCGGTGTCCCGGACGTGCTCGTTGATGCCCTCACGCTCGAAGATATCGAGATTCGTGAGTGCGACGGCCGCGGAGACTGGATGGCCCCCGAAGGTGTAGCCGTGGGCGAACGACGCGTTCTGCTGCAGGAACGGCTCCATCAGCCGGTCCGAGGCGATCATCGCGCCCAACGGGGAGTAGCCGGAGGTGAGACCCTTCGCGCAGGTGATCATGTCCGGCTGGTAGCCGTACCGCTCGGCGCCGAACATGTGGCCGAGCCGCCCGAAGGCGCAGATCACCTCGTCGCTGACCAGCAGTACGTCGTACTGGTCGCAGATCTCGCGGACCCGCTCGAAGTACCCGGGCGGTGGTGGGAAACAGCCGCCCGCGTTCTGGACCGGCTCCAGGAACACGGCGGCGACGCTGTCGGGGCCTTCGTTCTCGATCGCGACGGCGATCTGGTCGGCGGCCCAGCGGCCGAAGGCGACCGGGTCGTCGCCGTGGATCGGGGCGCGGTAGATATTCGTGTTCGGCACCCGGAAGGTGCTCGGCACCAGCGGCTCGAACTGCTGCTTGAGTTCCGGCAGGCCGGTGATGGAGAGCGCGCCGTGAGTGGTGCCGTGGTACGCGATGGCGCGGCTGATCACCTTGTGCTTCATCGGCTTGCCGGTCAGCTTGAAGTAGTTCTTCGCCAGCTTCCAGGCGGTCTCGACGGCCTCGCTGCCGCCGCCGGTGAAGAAGACGCGGTTCAGATCGCCCGGTGCGTAGCCGGCCATTCGCTCGGCGAGCTCGATCGACTTCGGGTGCGCGTAGGACCAGAGCGGGAAGAACGCCAGCTCGGAGGCCTGCTTGGCCGCTGCCTCGGCGAGCTCGGTGCGGCCGTGGCCGAGTTGGCTGACGAAGAGTCCGGCCAGGCCGTCCAGGTAGCGCTTGCCGCGGGCGTCGTAGATATAGGCGCCGTCGCCGCGCACGATGACGGGAACCTCGGACGTCTGGTAACTCCCCATCCTGGTGAAATGCATCCAGAGGTGGTCGCGCGCGGACTGCTGCAGACGGTCGAAGTCGGCGTCGTCAAGGGCGTCGGACGGCATCATCGGGTTCCTCATCTCGGGCTGGCCGTTCCCGCCATCCTGCCTGCCAGCCTCGCGAGTGGCAAGTGATTTCGTTCCGATGTGGCCAATATCCTGTCGATGTCAGCAGTGGAAGCCGGGATCTGGTTCGGAATCCGTACTGCGAGAGGATGCTCGGGTGGACACCCTCTTCGTCAACGGCGCAGTCTTCGACGGCCACGCCCACCGCCCCGGCTGGTCGGTCGCGGTCAGCTCCGGCCGAATCACCTGGGCCGGCCCGCAACTCGCCGCAGTCGGCCCGGACACCGAGGTGGTCGACCTGAAAGGCGGGTTGCTGTTACCCGGCTTCGTCGACGCTCACATCCACCCGGTGCAAGGCGGCTTGGAACGGGCCCGCTGCGACCTCTCACCACTGTCCGGCCGGGTGGCCACCCTGGCAGCGATCGCCGCATATGCCATCGCGCACCCCGAGGCCGAGTGGATCCTCGGCGGCGGCTGGCACCAACCCGACTATCCCGGCGGCTCCCCGCTCGCGGCCGACCTCGACCGCGCCGTCAGCGACCGCCCGGTCTTCCTCGCCAACGCCGATCACCACGGCGCCTGGGTCAACTCGCGCGCACTCGCCCTGGCCGGCATCGACGCCCGTACGCCGGATCCCGCCGACGGCCGGATCGAGCGTGGCCCCGACGGCTCCCCTACCGGCACGTTGCACGAGGGAGCGATGGATCTCGTCGGCCGTCTGGTCCCGCCGACCACCCACGAAGAACAGGTGGCCGCCCTCCTGGGCGCACAGGAGTATCTCCACTCCTTCGGCATCACCGGCTGGCAGGACGCGATCTTCGGCGACTACGCGAACCTCGACGACTCGACTCCGGCGTACGTCGAACTGGCGCGCGACGGGCGCCTGACCGCCCGGGTGAACGGCGCCCTCTGGTGGCGACGCGACCTCGGCGCCGAGCAGCTCCCGTGGCTGATCGAACGCCGCGAAGCCCTGCAGTTCCCGCGACTCCGGGCAGGCAGCGTCAAGATCATGCAGGACGGCGTCGCCGAGAACTTCACCGCGAGCCTCCTCGACCCGTACTACGACGGCTGCGGCTGCCGCACTGCGAACGCGGGCCTTTCCTTCGTCGACCCTCTTGCCCTTCGTGAGCATGTGACTGCCCTGGATGCCGCCGGCTTCCAGGTCCACGTCCACGCGATCGGGGACCGCGCTGTTCGTGAAGCACTCGATGCCTTCGAGACCGCGCGGGCTGCGAACGGTGGTGGCGGCGACTTGCGGCACCACATTGCCCACCTGCAGGTCATCCACCCAGACGACATCGGTCGGTTCGCCGAGTTGGGAGTGGCCGCGAACATGCAGGCGTTGTGGGCGGTCTACGAGCCACAGATGAACGAGTTGACGATCCCGTTCCTCGGCCCGGAGCGGACGCGGTGGCAATACCCCTTCGGCGATCTGGCGCGCTCGGGCGCACGGCTCGCGGCCGGCTCCGATTGGCCCGTGTCGAGCCCGGACCCGCTGGCCGCAGTACAGGTGGCTGTGAATCGGCGGACCGGCGACGGGGAGTACGAGGCCTTTTTGCCGGAGCAGGCGCTCGACCTGGCGACGGCGCTCGCGGCGTACACGTCGGGGAGTGCGTGGGTGAACCATGCCGACGAGACCGGGCGGATCGCTGCGGGAATGCTCGCCGATCTGGCGGTGCTCGATCGCGACCCGTTCGTGGAGCCGGTGGGCGAGATCGGTGCGGCGCGCGTTGTGGCGACCTATGTCGAAGGAGTGCGTGTCTTCGGCCACTGAATCCGTTGCGAGATTCAGAGAGGCCTACCGAATTCGTTGTCGATCCAGCTAGGCTCCCGGGCATGCAGACGCTCTCGAACCTTGTGGATGGCAAGCCGGCCGGCGCGCTCGGCGGTGCGACGTACGACGTGATCGACCCGACGACGGGTGAGGTCTATGCGCAGGCGCCGAAGTCTGGCGCGGAGGACGTCGACCAGGCGATGAAGGCGGCGGACCGGGCCTTCGAGACGTGGCGGGACACGACGCCGGCGGAGCGGCAGCGGATGCTGCTGAAGATCGCGGATGCGCTGGAGCAGCGGTCGGACGAATTCACCCGGGTGGAGAGCGAGAACACGGGCAAGCCGCTGGCGTTGACGGCCTCGGAGGAGTTGCCGCCCTGCGTGGATCAGCTGCGATTCTTCGCCGGGGCGGCCCGGGTGCTGGAGGGGCGGTCCGCCGGGGAGTACCTGGCGGGTCATACGTCGTGGATCCGGCGCGAGCCGATCGGTGTCGTCGGACAGGTGACGCCGTGGAACTACCCGTTGATGATGGCGATCTGGAAGATCGCGCCGGCGTTGGCGGCCGGCAACACGATCGTGCTGAAGCCGAGCGACACGACGCCTGCGTCGACCGCCTTGCTGGCCGAGCTGTGCAACGAGTTCCTGCCGCCGGGCGTGTTCAACGTCGTCTGCGGCGATCGCGATACGGGCCGTGCGTTGGTGGACCACGAGATCCCGCAGCTGGTCGCGATCACCGGCTCGGTGCGGGCAGGCATGGAGGTGGCGTCGGCTGCGGCTCGGCAGCTCAAGCGAACGCACCTGGAGCTCGGTGGCAAGGCGCCGGTGGTCGTCTTCGATGACGCCGACCTGGAGGCAGCCGCCGAAGCGATCGCGGTAGCCGGCTACTTCAACGCCGGCCAGGACTGCACCGCCGCGACCCGGGTGCTCGCCGGACCGCGCATCCACGACGACTTCGTCGCGGCGCTCACCGAACAGGCCCGGGCGACCAAGACCGGGCGACCCGAGGACGATGTCGCGTACGGCGCGCTGAACAACGCCGACCAGCTCAGCCGCGTCAGCGCTTTCGTCGACGGCCTCCCCGACCACGCTCAGCTGCAGACCGGCGGCACCGCGGTAGGCGACCGCGGCTACTTCTACGCCCCCACGGTGGTCTCAGGTCTGAACCAGGACGACGACGCCATCCAGCAGGAGATCTTCGGCCCGGTCATCACCGTCCAGCGCTTCACCGACGAGGACGAGGCGCTGCGCTGGGCCAACGGTGTCGACTACGGCCTGGCCTCCTCGGTCTTCACCCGCGACCACGGCCGCGCGATGCGGATGGCCCGCCGCCTCGACTTCGGCTGCGTCTGGATCAACACCCACATCCCGATCGTCGCCGAAATGCCCCACGGCGGCTTCAAGAACTCCGGCCACGGCAAGGACCTGTCCATGTACGGCCTGGAGGACTACACCCGCATCAAGCACGTGATGTCGAACATCGAGATCTGACCTCAGCGGTAGGAGTCGAGCTTGGCCGTCACCTTTTCGAAGACGGCCAGCTCGTGCTCCTTCGGTGCGTAGACCACGATTTCGTTGAAGCCGATTCCTTGGTAGCGCTCGACCAGGCGTGCGAATCCGTCCTCTGACGCCCATGGGTCGATCTGCCCGTAGGCCAGGAGAATCCGCCGGATTTCCCGCCCGCCGAGTCCCTCGTCCAGCGTCTTCGCGCGCTCGATCGACTTCGCGTAGAACTCCTCTTCGGTCGCAGCGCCAGGGAACGTCACCCAGCCGTCCGCATGAGCGGCGACCACCGCGAGCGCCCGCGGAGCATTCGCCGCCACGATCAAGGGCAAGCGCTCCTGTACGGTCCCGGGCGTCATCGCGGCCAGCGTGTACGGGTAGTACGGGCCCTCGTGGTCGGTCACATCGCCTGACAGGAGCCGGTCCACCACCGCCACGAACTCGGCCAGCCGGTCGGTCCGCTCGCGCGCGGTCCAGGCCGGCGTACCGGCCATGCCGTGGTCGGTCGGCCAGACGCCGGAGCCGATGCCCAGGTCGAACCGGCCGCCCGATACGTGGTCGAGTGTCGTCGCGGCCTTGGCGAGCACGGTCGGGTGCCGGAACACCATGTTCGCGATCAGCAACCCGACCCGGATCCGGCTCGTCGTCGCGGCCCAGCCGGCGATCACGGTCGGCCCGTCGTGCACCGGGATCGCGGCGTCACGCGGGTTGCGCAGGTTGTCGCCGGTCCACAGACCGTCGAACCCGAGCGACTCGGCGATCCCCGCCCACCGCGACGCGTCGTCCCAGCCCGCCGGATTCACCTTGAGCCCGAATCGCATGTGTTTCCCTCCTGAGGTCCTGGTCCGTCCAGCCTCGCACGGCATCGGCCCCCCGAGTCCCGAACCCTGCCAACGCTGCCCGGAAGACCGCCGAAAGCGCCTCAGTGGTCTACTCGGTTTGCTTCGCCCACCCTTCTACTCCCACTGGATCGCCGCATGACTCACCTAGCCTTCGATGGCGGCCAATCAGCCATCCGCCTCCGCGTACTCCCCACCCGAGTGACTGCGGAAGGCCCGGGCCACACCCATGGCGCCAACAGCTTGCAGGCGACGCTGGACGCCATCCGGTTCGCGGCGGACAAGGCAGGGCTGGGTGAGCGGCCTAGCTCCATCGAGATCGTCGCGCTCGGTTTGACCGGGTTTCCCCAAGACCCGGGGATGGCGCGGAAGCTTGCAGGGGGCATCGCTGGGCTTTTGCAGGCGGGCGAGGTTCGCCTGACGCAGGACATGGTGACGGCGCATGCCGGTGCGCTGCCCGATGGGTACGGCGTAGTAGTTGCCGCAGGCACCGGATTGGTCTGCCTGGGGGTCGATCGGGATGGCTCGTGGCACAAGGTCGACGGGCACGGGTATCTGTTCGGCGACGCGGGGAGCGCCTTCGCGATCGGGCGCGCGGGGCTCGTCGCAGTACAGCGGGCCAGAGATGGTCGTGGTCCGGCAACCACGCTGACCGAGACCGAGCTCGACCCGGTCACGTTGTACTCATCCCCGACCATCGTGGATGACGTCGCCCGCTTCGCGCCCGCAGTACTGCGCCGTGCGGCCGAGGGTGATCTCGTTGCCCAGGGCATCGTTCTCAAAGCTGCCGCCGACATCGCCGAGACGATCGGCGCTGCGGTAGGTCAACTGGCCGGCGATGAGCCAGTACCAGTCGCCTGCGTCGGCGGCCTGTTCGCGGGGGCAGGCGAGCAACTCACCGGACTGCTGCAGGCGGCCCTCCCACCACGCGCACACCTCGTCAAGGCCGCCGGCAACTCCCTCGACGGCGCCGAACGTCTCGCCATCGAACCACCCGGCCCGTACGCCGACCTACTCGTGATCCATCGCTCGCGGTGAAGCTGTCGCCGCGGGCGAGCGGTCTCTAGGCTTGCACTTTCTCGGCCCGCGAGGTTTGGCGGGCGTCGTTGTGACGCAGAGTTATCGCAGGGACTTCTCCGGGCTTCTCGCCGTACCGACCATGACCGCTGGAGCGTTGAGATGAGTGAGCTGCTGCTGGCGGCGGTGTCCTTGGACGTGACTCCACCGCCGGGTCACCGCCTCGACGGGTACTCCGCGCGCGAGGGCCTGGGCCTGGCCACCGGTACTGCGGATCCGTTGCGCGCGACGATGATCTGGCTCAGTACGGCGGACTCGCCCGGGGTGCTCTGGCTGAGCCTGGACGCGATCGCGATCGGTACCGAGCTGGCGGCCGAGCTGTCCGCCGCGGCCGGGAGGGCTGCGGGGATCCCACCCGAGTGCGTGCTGGTGTGTGCGTCCCACACCCACTCGGCGCCGTCAGGCTGGACCGGCCAGATCCACCCGGTCATCCCGGCGTCGCGAGAACCCTCGTTGTATTCGGTGCTGGTCGATGCTGTCGCTTCAGCTCCCTTGGAGCGCAGGCCTGCCCGCGCCTCGTGGCGCTCGATCGAGGTCATCGGCGTTGGTACGAACCGGCACCGGCGCAACGGACCGCACGACAACACCGCAGGCGTTCTAACGTTGCATTCCGTCGCCGACAACTCACTCCGCGCAGTGCTCCTCGACTTCGCCTGCCACCCCACGACGTACGGCCCGGAAAACCTCCTGTACTCCGCGGACTGGCCCGGCGCCGCCAGAACTGCCCTCGGTGCAGACGTAGTGGTGGGCTTCCTGCAAGGCGCGGCGGGAGACGTAAGCCCCCGCTTCACCCGCCAAGGCCGAGGCGCCCCCGAGGTCGAACGCCTAGGCGGCCTGCTGGCAGCCCGCGTCATCGAGGCCATGGCCGAACCAGGCCTGGACCTACCGTCCGTAGCGCCCACCATCCGCCGTACGACCGTCAGCCTGAAGGTCCGCGACCTCCCCAGCCCAGCAGACCTGAAAGCCATCGTCACCACCGCCGAAGCTGACCTCCACGGCGGCCCCGACGACCCAGCCCAACGCATCACCCAAACCCGCCTGGACGGCGCCCGGGGCCAAGCCCTGATGGCAGCCGCCAACCTCCCACCCACCCTTGACCTCCCCGTCAGCGTCGTCCTCCTCGGCGACGTCGCCTGGGTCCACCTCCCCGTAGAACTCTTCGCCAGCCACGGCTGCTACCTCCAAGCCGAAAGCCCCCACCCCACAACCCGCGTAATCGGCTACACCGACGGCTACTACGGCTATGTAGTAGACCCAGACGCCGCCCACCACGGCACCTACGAAGCCCTAATCACCTACTTCGACCAACCCACCACCCAACACCTACTAACCACCGCCACCAACCTCCTGAGCGCGAGCCCCCCTCAGTAAGGTGTTTGATCGTTCGAAGCCACCCAGAGTGAGACCTGGTTCTCGGTTACACAGAGTGTTACGGTCCCCGCGGGGACGTCGCAGTAAGCGACGTCTGGGGAGGGTCAGCCATGAAGCACGGCGGCAATCAGCAGCAATCGGATGCAGGTCGGGCGATGCCACCCGAGTGGCTCGTTGACTGGCAGTACAACT
This sequence comes from Streptomyces sp. SID13031, assembly GCF_010548305.1. Classification (GTDB taxonomy): domain Bacteria; phylum Actinomycetota; class Actinomycetes; order Propionibacteriales; family Kribbellaceae; genus Kribbella. The sequence goes on along the minus strand of NZ_JAAGLV010000007.1, from coordinate 155,775 downwards.
CACCGCCGAACTGGCCGCCGCCACCGCCCGGCTGGGTGCCGCCACCGGATTGGCGCGCTGATCCGGCTTGGGGGCTGCCGCCGGCCAACTGGGTCTTCTGGCTTCCACGGCAGGGCGGACTTGTGACACCGGTCGCTGTACCGCCCGCGCTACCGGACGTACAGATCTCGGCGCCTGAACCGGTGCCGCCTCCTGCGACGCCTCCTGCGACGTCTCCGCCCGTGACGGTGGCGGCAGAGCAGTCCATCGGGCTGTTCGGAGCTCGCGGGAAGGCAAAAGAGCTCGCGGCCGAGGTTCAGCAGTTGGCGGCGAAGAACGAGCAGCTGCGGGGTCAGCTGGAGAAGTTCGGTGCGCTGTCCCTGGTGGAAATCGAGGAGCGCAAGGTCGAGCTGACCGCCGACCTGGAGAACCAAAGGCTCACGTTGACACGTGAACTCGAGGCCGAGCAGGTACGGCGTACGGCCGTTGTCAGCGCGCTCGTCGCCGAGGAGTCCGCCACTGCGGAGCGGCTGAAAGCCCTTCAGGACAAGGTCGTCGTGACCGAGGACACGCTGATTCTGCAGGAGGTGGGCGTCTATGCGTACACCCATCCGCTGGACGACTCCGTTGCCTACAAGGCCGAGCTCGCCAAACTGCAGGACCAGATCAAGGCGATGACCCGCAAAGACGGCGGCGCGGTGGCGGGCTCGGAGCAGACGACCATGAACGGGTCGCTGGCCCAGGGGCAGAAGATGGTCCGCGAGTTCTCCAAGCTGTTGCTCAGGGCCTACAACAACGAGGCGGACAACCTCGTCCGCGGAATGCGTCCGTACAAGCTGGCGACCTCGACGGACCGGCTGGAGAAGGCCAAGGCGACGATCGAGAAGCTCGGCCAGGGGATGAGCATCCAGATCGGCAGCCACTACCACGCGCTGCGTCTCAAGGAGATGGAGTTGACCGCGGACTACCTCGAGAAGGTGGCCCGGGAGAAGGAGAACGAGAAAGAGAAGCGAGAGCGGCTGCGCGAGGAGCGGCAGGCGCAACTGGAGTTCGAGCGGCAGCGGGAGAAGCTGGAGCGGGAGCGGGCGCACTACGTCAACGCGCTGGCGGCCCTGGAGGCAAAGGGTGACCTCGAGGCGGCGGACCGGATGCGGGTGGAGATGAGCGAGATCGACAAAGCCATCGAAGACGTCGACTACCGGGCCGCCAACATCAGGGCCGGCTACGTCTACGTCATCTCCAATCGAGGAGCTTTCGGTGAGGGCATGGTGAAGGTGGGGATGACGCGGCGGCAGGTACCGCTGGACCGGGTTCGCGAGCTGTCCGACGCCTCGGTCCCGTTCAACTTCGACGTCCACGCCATTCACTTCTCCAACGACGCGGTCGGCGTCGAGGCCGAGATGCACCGCCGGCTGGCGGATCGGCGGGTCAACCGGGTGAACCTGCGCCGGGAGTTCTTCTACGCCACCCCGATCGAGGTCCGGGACCTGCTGGCAGCCGTGGCCGGCGACCTCCTGGAGTTCACCGAGGCCGCCGAGGCGTTCGAGTACCACCAGTCCGTCAACGCGTCCACCGTGGAGGCGCCGGCGACGACCTGAGTCGTCCTGCCGAGCCTGATGCGACTGTAGGTATCACGCATCGGGCGTTAGAGGACTAGTTCTGGTTGGAGTTTTTTGGCGGGCCAGACTCGTTGTTTGCGGGCTGCTAGGGAGGAGGCGGCTAGGCCGGCGGCGAGCCAGATTGCTAGGACCAGGAGGTCTTTGGGGAGGCTGGGGCCGGGGCCGCCGTACATGAGGTGGCGGACGCCGTCGATCGCGTAGCTCATGGGGAGTACGTGGTGGAAGAAGTAGAGCGGGGCGGGGATGGTCTGCCAGGGGAAGGTGCCGCCGGCGGAGACGAGCTGGATGACCATCAGGACCAGGCCCAGGAACTTGCCGACTGCGCCGAACCAGGCGGAGAGGGCGTGCAGGATGGCTACGAAGGTGATCGAGGTGAGCATCAGATAGCCGACGGTCAGCCAGGGATGGGCTGTGTCGATGCCTAGGCCGAAGATCACTGCCGTGAAGACCAGGGCTGCTTGGATCGAGCCGAAGATCGCCGGGGGAAGCCAGCCGCCGAGGGCTACGCGGACGGGGGCCTGCAGGCCTGCGAGGGCGCGTGGCGACAGCGGACGGACGAGCAGGAAGAGGACGTACGCGCCGATCCAGCAAGAGAGGCTGAGGAAGAACGGAGCCAGGCCGGCGCCGTAGCTGTCGGCCGTCGCTTGCGAGTCGTTCTTCAGGCCGACCGGGGCGCCGAGAGTTTCGGCGACCGCCTTGCGTGCTTCGGGCGACGGGTCCGGGATCTGCTTCGCGCCGTTGGTCAGTGCGGTGTTCAGGTCGGTCGCGCCGGTCTTGAGCTTGCCGACACCCGTCGCGAGGCTGTTCGCGCCAGTGAGCAGCTGCCCTTGCCCGGTGACCGCCTGCTGCTCGCCGCTAGCGAGCTGCGATGCACCCGACTGCAGCGTGCCGATCCCGGTCTTGAGCTGCCCAGCGCCCGCGTTGAGCTGCGTTGCGCCAGTGGCAGCGCTCCTGATACCGGCGGTCAGCGCAGGCGTCGCCTTGGCGAGCGTCTCGGCGCCGTCTGCAACCTGTCGAGCCCCGCCCGCGAGCTGGTTGAGCTGCTTCGAGGTCGACTGGATCTTGGTATTGGCGGCGAGCACCGGACCGCGCAGTTTGGCGGTCTCGGTGAGTACCTGGTTGATCTGCGTCTGGGTGAATCCGCGTGCCTTGAGCCGGGCGGCGAGCCCCTGGTCGAGCGTGGTCAGATCCGACACCAGCGTGCTCGATGCCGTTGCCACCTGCTGCCCGACGCCGGCGATCTTTTCGTTGCCATCAGCAACTTGATCGGCGCCGGTGGCAAGCTTCTGGGTCTCGGCGGGCAACGTGGCCGTCTTGTTCTTCAGCGTCGTCAGCCCGGAGTTCAGCTGGCTCGCGCCGTTCGCGAGATCTCCCGCGCCCTGCGAGGCCTGAGTGAGCCCGCTACTCAGCTTGGTCGCACCGGCTGACAGCTGCTGCTGCGCAGTGTTCAACTGGCTGGCCCCGGTCTGGAGCTGACCCACACCCGTCGCGGCCGACGTGAGACCGCTCTGCAACTGCGCAGCGCCGCTCGCAGCCTTGGTGATCTGGCCGTGGATCGTGCTGAATCCGGCCAGCAGCTTGCTCGCCGCCGTCTCGCTCACCTGCGCCGCGACCGACTTGGTCACCTGCGCGACGACCTGGTTCGCGATCGTGTGGGCGAGGTAGTTGTTGGCGTCGTTGGTCAGCAGCTCGAGATTCGCCTGCCGCGGCTTGAACTCGGCACTCGACGCGAGATCCGCCGAGAACGACTTCGGCAGTACCAGCGCGAACTCGTACTTCCCGTTCTCCACGCCGGCCAGCGCGTCGGCGCGATCCACCCGGTGCCAGTCGAAGCTCTTGGACTCCACCAGCTCATCGGCGACCTGCGGCCCGACCGACAACTTCTCGCCGGTGGACAACGTAGTACCGGCGTCTTCGACCACGACCGCGGTCGGCACCTTGTCGAGCCGGCCGTACGGGTCGTGGTTGGCGTACAGGTAGAGGCCGCCGTACAGCGTCGGGACGAGGATCATCGCGATCACGGCCAGCCTGGGCAACCGCCCCGCGGTCAACCGCCGCAGCTCGCTCATCGCCATCCGGATCGACGTCATGCTTCGTCCTTCTTCTCGTCAGCTTCCTCAGCCTCGACCGCAGGCTCTTCCTCGACCACCGCGGCAGGCTTCTCAGCTTCGATCGGTACTACGGCCGGCGCGGGCTCCGCAGGCTCTTCAACCTCGATCGGTACTACGAGTTCCTCAGCCTCCGCAGGCTCTTCAACTTCGATCGGTACTACGGGGTCGACCGGCGCAGCCGCTGCTACCTGGACCGGTTCGGGCTGGTTCACCGAACCCATCTGTGCCGCCTCCACGCCGAGCAACCGTGCCGACGCATCCGCGCAGGTGATGATCACGCCGTACCCGCGCGACGCCAGCTCGCGTCCCACGGCGTACCACTCGTGCGGATCCCCGCCGAGCCGATCCGGCATTGTCAGGATCACGAACTTCACCTCGGGCCGCGCCACCGTCAGCTCGGCGAGCATCTCCGTCCGCACCCCGACCGGCAGGTGCTCGAACCGCCTCTCCGCGAAGCCGGCCCAGTCGTGTTCGCGCAGCCACTCGTCGACCGCCTTGCGCCCAGCCTTGTGCCCAGCGATCGCCAGCTCCTCGCCAACGACCGTCTGCACCGACAGTGCGTCCTCGGGCTCAGTGATCCCCGGTGCGTCGACGACAGCAATCCGGCGGCGCAGTACGCGCCCAGACCTATCGCCATCCAGCTGAACGTCGCCACCATCCGGCTTCAATCGCCCGGAGAGCCCTAAGGCGAGTGCCACGTGACCAGGCCCGGGGTATCCCGCCAGCAGGACCAGCTGATGGTCACTGATGCTGACCGACGTCGCATGCAGCATCGGTGCGTGCGGACCCTGCACGCTGATCGCGTGAGCCTTGAGCTCCATCGTGAACTACCCCGTTCAATACGGTTGTGTATTCAATACAGAACTGTATCCTACTGCTATGGAACCGCCCAAGCGACGTCGCTCCGCCACCCGGGCCCGGCTGCTCGAAGGTGCCCTCGAGGTGTTCGCCGAGCGCGGCTTCCACGGCGCCTCGGTGGAGGACATCTGCGACCGGGCCGGGTTCACCCGCGGTGCGTTTTACTCGAACTTCGGGTCCAAGGACGAGCTCGTGCTCGCCCTGTTCCAGGCGACCACGGATCGCCTGCTGGAGCAGATCGCCGCGCTGCTGCCCGACCTTGCGAATCAGCCAGGGACCCTGCTGGACGCAGTACTGGGCCTGCTCGACGAGGCCGCGCCGGACCAGCGCCAGTGGCATCTCATCTCCACCGAGTTCACCCTGCACGCGCTGCGGCATCCCGAGGCCGCGGCGGCGCTCAACCTGCAGCGGGCGATGTTCCGCGATCAGCTGACCAGGCTCGTCGAGGAGATCACGAAGGCGAGTGGGTTCCGGATGACCGTCCCGCCGCAACAGTTCGTACGGCTGGTGATCGCCGTCCACGAAGGCGCCCGCGCCCAGAGCCTGCTCGAGCCCGACCAGGTCCCGGCGGGCTCCCTGGAGCACACGTTCCTGCCGCTCGTCCTCGACGCGGTCTCCAAAGGCCGGTAAAGCCCGGTAAGCCCGGGCCGAGCCTGGTAGAGCCCGGTACTAGCCGACCTTGACGTCGACGCTGTGCAGCCCGGTCGAGCCGTCCGGTGCGGGCGGGGCCTGCGACTCGACCTGGGGGTTGCCCTTGGCATCGAACGCGCGGACCTGTAGGACGTGGTTACCGCGCGGCGCATCCCAGCTCCAGTGCCACTGCCGCCAGGTGTCGATCGACGCGTCGGTCGCCAGCTCGGCCTGTTGCCAGGCGCCACCATCGACCCGTACCTCGACCTTCGAGACGCCCACATGCTGGTCCCACGCGACGCCGGCCACCGTCACCTGACCACTCGACGCCTTCGACCGCGGTACGTCGATCCGCGACGACAGCTTGATCGGCCCGAGCGCCGACCAGCCGCGCGGAGTCCAGTACGCCTCGAACTGGTCGAACCGGGTCACCTCGATCTCGGCCAGCCACTTCGTCGCCGACACGTACCCGTACAGACCCGGTACGACGATGCGCACCGGGAACCCGTGTTCCACCGGCAGCGGCTGCCCGTTCATCGCGAACGCGAGCATCGCCTCCCGATCGTCGGTGAGCGCGCCCAGCGGCGTACCGGCGGTGAAGCCGTCCTTCGACGTCGACTTGATCGCATCGGCATTGGCTGACACGCCGGCCTCGGCCAGCAGGTCCTTCAACAGGACACCGGACCAGAGCGCGTTGCCGATCAGGTCGCCACCGACCTCGTTGCTCACACAGGCCAGCGTGACCCACTTGTGCACGACCTTGCGCTTCAGCAGAGCGGCGAAGTCGAGCTCGATCTCGCGGTCGACCATGCCGTGAAGTCGCAGCTTCCAGTCGGCCGGCATGATCAGCGGCACGGACAACGCCGTGTCGATCCGATAGAAGTCCTCGTTCGGCGTCGCCCACGGACCAGCACCGACAGCCTGTACTCCGGCCGGCGGGTCGAGGGTCGGCGGCAAGGGCAACCGGAGCGCATCGCGGGCGTCGCTGACGGCCGTCCGTCGTCCACCGACGACCCGGCCCAGCGCGCCGACCGCGACCGTGCCGAGCGTCACTCCCGCCGTGAGCTGGAGGAAGCCGCGGCGGCTGACGCCGTCCTCTGGAAAGCGAGCGAGGCCGGACAGCCTGGTGGCGAAGAGCCTGAGGATGATCAACGCGGTGACGCCGGCGACGAAGGACGGCGCGAACCCGGTCTGTCCGGTGTCGGGCCGCGTCGCCGCTGCGAGCACGGCGACACCCGCGAGCACGATGACGACGGCTGCGCCCGCCCAGTACCGGAGTACTGCCAGAATCCCGCCAACGGCGGAGAGGGCGAGCAGGACGATCAGGATGCCGGCCTTGAGCGCGGTCTTGTCGTGCGTCCCGAAGAGGGAGATCGCCAGGTCCTTCAGCCACGGCGGGACCCGGTCGATGAACGCCGAACCGATGGCCACGACGGGGGTCTGGCGAGTCCCGAGGAGCGCGGCCGCGACTGAGCCAGTGGCCAGGCCTGCGAGGGCGGCGAGCACACCGCCGATGGCTGACCTGAGGAAGAGTCCGCTCCGGCCAGAGCGCGCCGGAACGCCGCTTCCTGGGTCGCTCAACTCATGGGGAGATCGGACCAGTGGATGGTTCACATCTCAACGATCGCTCGGAGCGGCGTCCGACACCAGCCAGACGCCGCATCCGTTAGTAGCGGGTAATGCGATGGAGTGGTTCAGATCCGGTCGGCCGCGGACAGCGAACCGAGGTTGGGCCGGCCGTTGGGCCAGCGACGGGCATTGTCGCGAACGCGACGGAGCTTGCCGAGGACGAGCTCACGCTCATCCGCCAGCTGGGACATCCACAGGCTGTCGATCTCCAGGAGGTGGTCCGGCAGCGCTTCGCGCAGCCGCCGCTTTCCCTCCTCCGTGAGGACCGCATACGAGCCGCGGGCGTCATCGGGACAGGGCTCCCGGCGCACCAGGCCGAGGTTCTCGGCGCGGTCGACCAGCCGGGTGATGCCGCCAGTGGTGACGGTCAGCTCCCGGGCGAGTGAGGTGAGACGCTGCTTCTCCCCGTGACTGCGGGCAAGCCGCAGCAACAGTTCGAACATTGCCATTTGCAGACCACTGCGCTTGAGGGAATGGCGCATCAGGTGATCGAGTTCGGCTGCTGCTTCTCGCAACAGGCCGTACGCGGTGATCACGTCGCTTTCCCAAGGTTCGGCGGCGTGAGTGGGTTCTGCATCGGCGAGCGCTAGGGGCGAGCAAAGCGAAGGCGCGATGGTCATGCGCGGACTCTATTAGCTGACCCGGTCACTTCGCTACACGGGGTGACCTATCGGCTACAGGTCGAGACGCGATCGATGGCAGATTGAGCGTGACTTAAGCCTGTCCGGGGGCTACCTGTGGATAACTTCCGCGGCGCCCGGCCGATTTTTGTCAGGCTTTCCCTGGTCAGTCCGGCACCGGGGAAAGCAGGAACCCAATGAGTGAGAACGAAGCCCAGTCGCCCTTCGGGCGGGGGTTCGTCGCAGCCTCCATCATCATCACCGCAATCCTCGCCTGCGCCGCCCTCCTCCTCATCACCGCCTTCACCTCCAACCCCCAAACCACCTCCACCCCAACCCAACCTCCACCTGCAACCCAACCTCCACCTGCAACCCAACCAACAGCACCTCCAACGGCGGCTCGCCAGGCGACGAGCCGGGCGGCGCCTCCACCGACGCCCCGCCGAGCGACGAGCGGGGCGGCACCACCCGCGACGGCCAACCGGGTAATGGCTCCGGCGGTGGGGCGTCTGCTGGCGACTGCATGGCTTCCACGCCGACCTCTGGTCAGCCCGGTGCGGATGCCGGCGCCGCACCGCCCGCCGGCGAGGCCGTAGGTCGGTCGGCTGGCCCCGGTTCGGTGGGTGGTCGTGGGGACGGGTGTGGGTTGCCCGAGGGCGATCAGGGCATCCCCTCCAGCAAGGCGCCCGCCGCCGACGGGTGGGATGTGAGCCGTCGAGTGGTGGTTCCCCGCTCCTCGGCGTACGGGCCGGGGACGACCGACCCCGACGGCTTCCGCCGGTGTTTCGCGCATTCGCCGACCGGCGCGGTCTACGCGGCGTACAGCGTGCTCGCCGCTCTGGCCGACCAATCCAAGACGGTCCCCACCGCGACCAAGCTGCTACTCCCCGGCCCCGACACCGACGCCCTGCTCCGGGAAGCGCGCAAGGAGACGCCGAGCGAGTCGTCGAACCCGCCGCAGATCGCCGGCTACCGGGTGCTGGACGCCGGCCGCGAGCGCGTCACGATCATGCTCGCGATGCCCGTGCAAACGGAGTTCATGAGCGCCACCCTGACCCTGACCTGGTACGACGGCGACTGGCGCCTGATCCCGCCGCAGGGCGCCGGCCCGGTCGGTGCGCCGTACGCCCGGCACCGCAACCTCAACGACTTCGTGGCCTGGAGTGGGGTCTGATGTGCGGGAAATTCGATGTCGGTTGCCAGATCGCCGATGGTTTCGGTGCGGCGGTCGGCAACGCCTTCGAGGCGCTGATCCGGCAACTGTCGGAGGCCTCGCTCGCCTCCCTGCACTCGGCGTCGACCTTCTGGATCAGGATCGACAGCCCGGACCTGTCCGCCGGCGAGGGGAACAGCGGGCCGATCGCCTTCCTGCAGGGGCAGGTGCTGTGGGTCTCCGGGGTGATCTTCGGCTTGGCGATCATGATCGCCGGGATGCGGATGGCCTGGGAGCAACGCGCCGAACCGCTCAAACAGTTGCTCAAGGCAATGATGACGTTCGCGCTCGTCTCGGCGGCGGGGAGTGCGGCGCTGAACTTGCTGGCTGCCTGGTCGGACGAGTTTGCCGTGAGCATTGTCGAGATGGCGCTACCGGAGCGGGAGTCCTTCGAGCAGGCGATGACGGCGGTGACGATGGGCGGCCACACCACTGCAGGGCAACAGTTGCCGATCTTCCTGGTCCTGCTCGGCGCCATGACGGTGTTGTTCGGGTCTCTCATCCAGATCGTGCTGCTGCTGATCCGTTCGGCGATGCTCGTGCTGCTCGCCGGGTTGTTCCCGCTGGCGGCGGTCGCGACGAACACCGAGATCGGCCAGGCCTGGTTCAAGAAGTTCTGTGGCTGGGCGCTGGCCTTCCTCGCGTACAAGCCGGCCGCGGCGTTGATCTATGCCGCCGGGATCCGGATGAGCGACGACGGCATGTTCAACCAGTCCGGTGACGGGGTGGTACAGACGCTGACCGGCCTGATGATGATGGGCCTCGCGATCGTCGCGCTGCCCGCCCTCCTCCGCTTCATCGTCCCGCTGACCGCAGCAGCCGCCGGCGGCAGCTCCGGCGGCGGCGCCTCAGCAGCCGACCCCGGCGGCCTGGCCTCCGGCGCCGTCAACGTAGCCCGCTCAACCAGGACCCGCTCCGGCGGAGGGGGCGGCAGTGGAGGTGGCGGTGGAGGCGGTGCAGGCGGTGGTGGAGGCGGCGGCAGCGCATCAGGCGCGATCGGCGCCGCAGCAGGTACTGCCGGTGTAGCCCTCGCCGCCACCAAGAAGGGAGCAGCCGCCGTCTCCGGAGCCGTCTCCCACTCAGCCGGTGACCCCGCCGGCGGCACCTCCTCGGGCGGCACCTCCTCCAGCGGCTCAGGCAGCCCCCGCTCAGGAGGCTCCCGCTCGGGTGGCTCCAGCAGCTCCAGCCCCCGAGGCAGCTCTACCCCACCCCGCGCCAAACCCCCGCCCCCGCCACCCTCGTCCTCCAACTCCAACACCTCAGAACCAGGCGGCCCGTCCGGCAACTGGTAGCCATCACCCCTCCAGCCCCGTCCGCCGCCTCCAGTACGGCGGAAACCAGCCGACTTCTCCGGCAACCGGTGGCGACCAACCCCGACCGGCCGCCCTCACCCCCTGAGCGGAGAGGATGGACCTCATGCAACGGATCGCGCTCATCTCCGATGTCCATGGCAATCTCTCGGCGCTGGAGGCGGTGCTGGCGGATATCGACCAGCGCGGGATCGAGCGGATCTTCAACCTCGGCGACTACGTCGGCAAGGGACCGCGCGGGAGTGCGGTGGTCGACCTGTGCCGCGAGCGGTGCGAGGTCAACATCCTCGGCAACTGGGACGACTTCCTGCCGGACCCCGAACGGGAGCTGGACAGCGAAGGTCTGCGCTGGTGGAAGAACGAGCTCCGCGAGGACCAGTGGACCTGGCTGCGCGCGCTCCCCTTCAGTCACGACTTCGTCCTCAGCGGTCGCAACATCCGCCTCTTCCACGCCTCGGCGGAGACCGTGCACCGACGTGTCCGGTTCGATCACGACGAGGCGGAGTTCGTCGGGATGTTCCAGAACACCGCGGCCACCGGCGACGGCCCGATCCCGACGGTGGTCGGGTACGCCGACACCCACGACGCCTTCTACGAGGTCGACCTCGACCGGCGAACCCTCTTCAACACCGGCAGCGTCGGCAACAGCATGTCCGACCCCACCCCGGTCTACGTCATCCTCGAAGGCGTCCCCGACACCCCCGACGACGCCCCCTTCTCGATCCAGTTCGTCCGGGTCCCGTACGACGCCCCCGCCGAACTCGAAATCGCCCGCTCCCTAGGCATGCCCGAACTGAACGGCTACGAAGCCGAAATCATCCACGGCCTCTACCGCGGCAACCTCTACGCCAACGAGGCTCCGACCTACCACCGCCGTTCCCCCGCAACCGTCCAGCCCGCCCAGTAAGCCGAGTCGCGTCATCCGCGCGGCTGCCGACTCGCTTGTGCTCGGGCGACGACCTCGTCGGCGGTGAGTGCGCTGGGCGGATGGTGGCTCAGGCACATCGGGATCTGCAGCTTCTCGAAGCCCAAGCCCTCACTCGTGGCATAGAACTCCCCGGACCGGAGCCGCGCGATGTCGTCGACGCGACCACCCTTCGCCTTGGCCAGTTCGATGGCGGCACTGATCTGGGCGCCGGCGTTCAGCAGCCCGAAGAACTGGGTGGTGGCGTTGCCGGGGATCCGGTTGTGCAGTCCCTTCGGCGCCTGGGTCGCGAAGACAAGACCGAGCCCGTACTTCCGTGCCTGCGCAGCCAGCACCAGCGTGCTCGCCGTACAAGCGGTCGCCGCGCCGGATGGCGCATAGGTCTGGGCCTCGTCCATCACCAGCAGCCCGCCGAGTGGACGGTCTCCGGCGGGGTTGCGCTTGATCCACGCGAACAGCGCCATCTGCAACTGATTGACGAAGCTCTGCCGCTGCTCCTCAGCCGGCAGCCCGACGAAGCTGATCACCGAGATCCGCGCTCGATAGCCCGGTGTCGGAGTGAGCAGAACGCCGGGATCCAGCGCCTCGCCGCTTCCGCCGAACAAGGGGTCGTTCACCGTTTCGGCGTTGAGGGATTCGGCGACCTCGGCGGCGACCTTGTGAGCACTGCGCAGTTTGCTGACCCCGTGCGGGAGATCGGCCAGCAGATCGATGAAAGCGGTCAGCTCGGTACCGCCGTCCCGGGCGAAATACTCCAGCGACTCCCGGAGTACGGCCTGCCCGGTCTTCACCTTGCGCCCGGTGAGCTGGGCCCGCGGCAGCAGGCCGGCGACGGCCGCCTCGAGCGCGTCGCTCAACTCGTCGGGGTCGTCGAGGATGTCCGCGAAGTCCGGCAACGGGCGGAAGGCCAGCGGGCGGCCCTTCGCGCGTCGCGGGGTCCAGACCACGACCTCGGTACTCCGCAAGTACGCGGCGGCTCTGGCCTCGTCGCCCGCGACCCAACCCGCGGGCGGGCTCGGCCAGGCGTCGCCCAGCCGGGCCAGATCGTTGTTGGGATCGAGCACGATCGAGGAGACCCCGTGCAGCGCGCACTCCTCGAGCAGCCGTCGCAGCAATACGGTCTTTCCCGACCCAGACCCCGCAAACGCCACCGTGTGCTTGCGCAGTTGCACCAACGGGACCCCGAAAACCCGCCCCGACGAAACCCCGGTACCGACAGCAACAACCGGCTCCGCGTCCGGCCCGACATCCGTCTGAGCCGCTTCAACCGCCGGTTGCGCCGCTTCAGCTGGACCGGGCGGCGTGAGCGGTTGTGGCGTGGCGGTGTGTCCGGTGGCGGCGGTCGGTGCGGCTGTAAGTGCGGTCGGCTGGTTCGGGGTGTCGAAGACTCGGCGGAAGAGTTCTGAATTGGCGGCCGGGCGGCGGACCTCGAGCCATTGGAGGAAACCGGGGTCGGGGTGCCGGCGCAGCGCATCGAGGGCGGCGAACGTCTTCAGGTCCTCGACTGTGATCGGCAAGGACAGCCCACCCGCAGTGGTGAACTCCGCGACCTCCCGGTTCGTCATCGGCCCGGCCGACCAGCGGGTATTGCGCAGGATGACGAGCTTGCGCTTGGCCACGCCCGCCTCGAGTCCGGCCTCCGTCCGCGCCGCCCGCAACCGGGTCAACGCCGCCCGGCCGTGCTCGCTCGCGATGGCCCGGAACCCCCAATGCATCTCGTCATCGGTCTGCTCATCCAGAGTCCGCCGCAACCGCGCATGCAGTGCCGGCTTCGTCCCCGGCGGCGGATCCAACTCGAACTCCTGACCGGCGTCGCCGAGTTCGGCGATGTAGGAGCTGAGCCCAGCCGCCAGCAGGATGGGCATCTGGAGGTCTTCGGTCTTCGGATCTAGTGCGGCGCTGAAGTCAGCCAATTCACGCAGCTCGGCGAACCGTGCGTCCAGGCGTCCGAGGCCGGTGGGTGCGGCGTGCTTGCCTGGCCGGGCGAACTCGGGCTCCTTGGTGATGTCGGTGAGCTCCACCACCAGGTCGGTTTCGAGGCATCGGCGGATATGGCGGTCGACACGCTGGAGCAGCCGACGTGGCGTGAAGTCTCTGGCGCCCTCGTCGTCAAAGGCGGTACGCAGTACGGGCCAGGTCGGGTACGCCGGTGTGTAGCCCGCGGCCGAATACAGACCCGCAAGCCGGCGAGCCACCAGATCCACGGCGATGCCCGGGTCGGGCAGTCGGCTCTGCATGCTCACGGTGCGGAAACGATCGGCAGCCGGGCTGGTTGCCAGAGCCTGGATCAATTGCCACGTCGTCGGGATGCACGCAACCACCGACAGCGTCCGCTGGGTTTGTTCGCGGAGCTCCATCAGCCCGTCAGCGAGCTCGTTCACCAGTCTCACGCGGGCCTGCTGGCTGTCCGCGGTGTCGCTGCGGCCCGTAGAGACCTGTGCCATCACACTGTCGATCTGGTCGACCGCGATGACGCTGGGTCCGGTGAGGGCAAGCAGTCGCGACAGGTCGCCCAGAATCTGCTGGGGCAATCGGCTCCCTCGCCGGAAGCCCCAGGTCTCGCGCTCCGCGTCCGGCACATCGCCATCCAGCTCGAAGTAGCTGTAGCCGACTTCCTGAGCTGCTGAGTCCGGGCTGCGGTACAAGACGAGCGCCCGGGCTGTGTTCTGGCAATCGGTACCGACCTTCGAGTCGATCTGCTTGAGCCCCGCAATGAACTGATCGAGGTCCGCGCGGGTGGCCGGCTGCTCGCCCCGTAGCCGGCTCTGCAGGCTTTCCGGAAGACTGGCCTGCTCACCGAGCCGATGGAGCAGCAGAGTGAGCTGGTCTCCCTGCCCGGCGTGAAAGCCGTCGATGACTCCGCGAACGGCGCTGGGCCAGAAGGACGAACCGTTCACGAGCTTGATCAAGAAGAAATACCCGCCACTGTCCTGGACGCGTTGCCTGACCCAACCGAGGAGGTGGGTCTTGCCGACGCCCTTCTCGCCCTCGAGCGCGATTCCAATCGGGCTTCCACTGGTACTGCGTCGCGCCAAGGCGACCGAGGCCATCACGGTCTGGACGACGTTGGCGTGCAGGCCGTCGACGTGGTGTTCGGCGGGACTCCAGATGGCGTCCGGCGTGACCGCCCAGTTGAACTGGACCGCGGCCAGGGCGGCGCGCTCGTCGTCCCTCATGGATTTTCGATCTTCAGCAGGTGACGGCTGCTGTCACCGAAATTGACCGCGGCCTCGTGATCGGCCGCGGTCAGCGCTTGCTGGTTCGCCTCGGCTTGGACATGCACTCCTGGCTGTCGCGAGAGCAGCTGAAGGGCCGCATCCAGGTCGTCCCGGGGAACGTCGCTCAAGGCCGGTCGCAACGTCACCAGACCGACCCAGGTGGACCCCGACTTGGAACTCAGAACTTTGTAGGCAGCGCGGATCCGCGTTTCGAGGTCTTCGACCGGCACGACCTCCTCGACCTCCCCGGCCGGCTCGGGTGGCTGGAAGAGGTCGGCCAGTGCCTGACCTGTTCGCTGCAGGTAGCGCTGCAGACCCGCGAGGATCGCGTACAACGCTCCGCCTCCGGCTCCCGACCGCTCGGGCCGTTCGGCCGTCAGTTCGTCCGCACACCAGGCCGCGCCGTCGTCGGTGATTTCGTGGACGAAGGAGCGGCCTTCTTTCACGCTCGTCACGAGTTTGAGGTCGTTCAGCTTGAGCCGGCTGGCCCCGTCCAGCCGGAGGCCTGCCGACTCCTGGAGCTCCGCATTGGTCAGCGGGCGAGCCTCGGCCAGCAGCGCGAGCAGGACGGCTCGCTCTTTCAGGTTCAGCGGTTGAGCAGGCACGGATTCCATCCTTTGATCAGGGGTTGTCGACGACGCGCAGGCCGTCCAGGCCGGCGATGATGCGCACGCGGTTCGGTGCCGTTTCGGTCCACAGACCGGCGATCTGGACCTGCTGGTGGTTGCGATGGGCGGACAACGCCACGTCGTACGCGTCCTGTCCTGGCAGCCGGACCCAGAGCACCCGCCGCATCGAGGCGCTGCCTTCGGCCAGTACGGCGCCGCGGATCTTCACCCGCCACCGATCGGAGCCGGTCTCGTTGTCGTGCAGGGCCTCGACCTGGCCGGTGATCGTCACCGGCCCGGACCGGACCGGCAGTTCACGGGAAGCGGCCGGGAACCGGGCGCGTTGGGCGTTCCGCAGCCGGTCGGACAGCTCGCGGATCTGCCGGCCGCTGCCGGTGGGAAAGTCCACCACTCGATCGGGCAGCTGCGAAGGAATGCCCCGAGCCCACCGGAAACCCAGCTCGAAGGACTCGTCGCCGGCCCCCAGTGCGGTCAGGGCGGTGCAGAAGTCCGGCGACACCGACTCCGGTAGGGAATCGATGCCAGTCGGCCGCGCTTCGCCGTCAGCGACGGCCCGGCGTACGGCGAGAGCGGCTTCGGACAGCTCGACGAGCACCCGACGTCCGGGTGGGGGCTGGATCGTCTCCTCGCCCAGCGGAACCAGTAGCGTGACGCTGAACTGCTGCGAGGTCGTCGTACCGAGGTGGACGCCGCTCAGCAGCTCGGACACGAGAGTCCCGCTCCCGAAGTACGGGGATCGAAGGACCGTCTGGGCTGCCATCCGGAAGAGGTCGTGCAGGCCCTGCAGAGCCCCGAGCCCGGATTCGAGCGGGACGAAGCCAGCTGGTTGCGAGGCCGTCGGCGCCCGGTACGACGCGGTGTCCAGCAGCGGGTAAGCGATGTCTCGGGCGATCTCCCCGACCGGTCGCTTCTCGAAACTCTCCAGTGCTCGCAGCAGGTCCTTCAGGCGGGCAGCGCTGTCGCCCAAGCCGTCGCGCGGCGGAACCAGCACCTCCTCCAGGCCGTTCGACCAGATCGCGGCGCCGTTCCAGGTCTGATCGCTGCGGGACCAGCCGGCGTCGGCCAGGTACGAGCTGACCGCCCCGACTCCGAGGTCAGCCATCGATGAGCTGCCGCAGGGTGGTGACCGTGAGAACGTTCGCGGTCGGCACGGACACCCGGACGTGGCGGCTCTTGTCCGGCTCCTCGAAGGGCGTCCTGTCCCGCAGCGACACGTAGTACCCGACGTCTCTGAGCAGCAGGCCGGTCGTGTTCAGGGCGGCGTACTCGTCGGTTTTCGTCGGGACGATCACCAGGAACAGGTACCGGTGGACGAGGAACTCAGGCCCGGCGAGCTTGTTGAACTGGGACTGGTTCAAGCCGTCGAAGTCGAACGCGGCGGCGCGGCGTTTCGGCCGCGAGGTGGTCTTGACCTGGACCTCGATCCGCGGTGACCAGCCGGTCGCGGTGTGCATCTTGATGGTCAAGTCGACGCCGTCGTAGTCGACGTCGTCCTGAGAGATCAGCAGGCCCGCCGCGGACGCCAGGACCCGCACATAGTCCTCACCGAATTTCCCCTGATGAACATGCGCATCCAGCATCCGACCCCCGGGACTACGAAGCATCCCCCGCGCTCTGTGCCATCGACCCTAGGGGCACCGTGGCCAGTTGTCAGCCCGAAGGTGTTTCGCGGCAGCTACTTCACGAGGAGCGCCTCGGAGCCGACTGGCTGGTAGCCGGCGGAGAGGAAGGTTCGGGTGGAGGCTGCGTTGCCGGGGGAGACCTGGGCCCAGATGTGGGTGCTGGGTGGGATGAGGGCTCGGGCGGCGCGGGCCAACTGGCGGCCGTGGCCTCGGCCTCGGGCGGAATCGGGGACTTCGAGGGCCACCTCTAGACGGCCGGCCAGGCCTCGGCCGGTGAGGACCAGGCCGCCGTACGGAGCGGTGTAGGCGTGTACGTCGTCGCGGTAGCGCCAGGCGCGCTCGATGCGGGGGTGGTCGCGGTCGGTCAGCTCGACCAGGCCCTCGACGGCGGCGGCGCGCTCGGTCGGGTCGGTGAGTGCGGGGGCCAGGAGCATTTGGTCGATGGCGCTCACCCGGCGGCCGGTGAGTTGCTCGAGGGCGTACAGGAACGGCGGGTTGAGCGGGGCGGACAGGTTGCCGTCCGGGATCCGCTCCGCAACCCAGGTCGGGGAGACGTCCGCGGCGATCACGATGTGGGCTGTCAGGGCCACGACGCAGGCCTCGCGCCCGGACGGCGCCGGTACAACGGTGATGCTCAGGTCCGGGGCGGGGAAGACGCCGCCTTCGATCCCGCGCAGAATGTCAGCCAGAGTTGTCATCACGAGCCATTGTGGAGGAGACCCCTCCCGGCCCCTTTCGGAAGGGAGCCCGGCTCATGAATTGGAGGCACACGTGCGTAAGCCTGAGCTGGTCGGGGCCGAGGGCCTGCCCGAGCGGGTGACGATCTACGAGGTCGGCCCGCGGGACGGGTTGCAGAACGAGGACGCGATCGTCGACGTGGCGGTGAAGGCCGAGTTCATCCAGCGGCTCGCCGCGGCCGGGCTGACCACGATCGAGACGACCAGTTTCGTGCACCCGAAGTGGGTGCCGCAGCTCGCGGACGCGGCCGAACTCCTCGCCCGGCTGGACCTCCCGGAAGGCCTCCGTACTCCGGTACTGGTGCCGAACGAGCGTGGACTCGACCGCGCGCTGGAGGCCGGCGTCAGCGAGATCGCGATCTTCGCCAGCGCGACCGAGACCTTCGCCGCCAAGAACCTGAACTCGACCGTCGACGAGCAGTTCGCCATGTTCGCGCCGACCGTGCGGCGCGCGCTCGACGAGGGATTGAGCGTCCGCGGGTACGTCTCGATGTGTTACGGCGATCCGTGGGAGGGCGACGTACCGATCGACCAGGTGGTCAAGGTCGGTGCGCGGTTGATCGAGCTCGGCTGCCACGAGCTCTCGCTGGGCGACACGATCGGGGTCGCGACGCCGGGGCAGGTCGTCGCGCTGATCCACGCCTTCGAGAAGGCCGGCGTCGGCGTCGACAAGTTGGCCGTGCACTTCCACGACACGTATGGGCAGGCGCTCGCCAATACGCTCACCGCGCTGCGCGAGGGTGTCACAACCGTCGACAGCTCCGCGGGCGGCCTTGGAGGTTGCCCGTACGCCGAGAGTGCGACCGGCAACCTCGCCACCGAAGACCTGCTCTGGCAACTCGACGGCCTCGGCATCGAGACCGGCGTAGACCTCGAAAGCCTCGTCAGCACGAGCGCCTGGATGGCGAAGCAACTCGGCAAACCCTCAGCCAGCCGCGTAGTACAGGCCCTCGCCGGCTAACCGCCCCGAGCTGCCCTGCGCCCAGCCGGACCTGACCACGGCCGTGACGTCCTCGGCGGTGGGCGCTGGCCCTGTCTCGCCTAGCGGGCGCTGCCTCTACACCTCTGCCGGTTCGCGGCGGGTCAGGGGCAGGCGTTCGCGGGTGCGGGCGTCGGCTGGGGTCTCGACGAACATGATCAGGTCCGGGTGCGCCGGCACGGCCAGCTCCGTCACGGTGAACGACAGCTCCCCGGCGATCGGGTGGACGACCCGCCGCAGCCGTGGCTCACCGTCGGCGACCTCGTGCTTCGACCAGAGTTGCGCGAACTCCGGGCTCAGCTTCCGCAGCCGGGCCAGGTCGGTCTCCCACTCCGGGTCGCCGATGTGTTCGACGTACGCCGAGCGCATCCGCGCCACCAGATAAGGCACCTCGGTGTCGTAGTTCAGCAGCTGGTCGCGCGCGAGCGGCTCGGTCACGATGCACCACAGCAGGTTGCGGTGGATGCACGGCAGCGTGTGCCAGTCGTGGAAGAGATCCCCGTACGCCTGGTTGGACTGGAGTATGTCGTACCGCTTGTTCGTGACCAGTGCGGGCAACGGATCGAGCGCCGCGATGATCTCGGTCAGCACCACCTCGTTCGCGCAGACCCCGGTCTTCGCCCGGACCGTTGTCGCCTCGGCCAGCGAGTACAGATGGGCCCGCTCCAGATCGTTGAGCCCGAGCGTCGTCGCGACGGCGTCGAGCACCTGACCGCTGACGTTGATCGGCCGGCCTTGCTCGAGCCAGGTGTACCAAGTGACCCCGACGCCCGCGAGCTGGGCTAGCTCTTCGCGCCGAAGGCCCGGAGTACGGCGGCGTCCGCCCGGAGGCAGGCCGACGGCTTCGGGCGTGACCTTGGCGCGGCGCGCCTTCAGGAATTCCCCGAGCTCAGCTCGTCGAGTGCTCACCCGACCATGCTGACACCCAGCACCGACAGTTTCACCGGAATTCCCGCGGCCCTGCCTCGGTGGCAGAGCCGGTGAGGCAGAACCTACGGCTCGATCGGGCGCCGGATCCGCCGGACCAGGCTCTTGTCGGCGTACTGGCCGATCCGGTACGTCGACCAGCCGTCGACCCCCGCACCCACGGCGCCACCGAGCAGCGGTACGCGCCGGGTCACCATCAACCCCATCCGCTTGCCGCCGATCCGCGCGATCAACTCGCCCACCACCTCGCCGGCCACCAGCCGGTCCAGCTCCGGGTCGAAGACGGGCGCGGTCGCGATCGCCAGCGGCGACGTCGGCAGGCTCGCCTTCTTCAGCCGATCCGTCACGCCGTCCTCGCCGAGCAAGCAGGTGATGACGGCGGTACGGACGCGAGGATCATCCAGGTCGTACCCGCGCAGGTGCGCGATCGACGCGACCATCCGGGCCTGTACGACGGCGAGGCCGGTCAGGTTCGCGGGCAGCGCGACCGGCAGCGTGACGAGGCCGCCGATGCTCGTGACGAATCCCTGCACGCTGGCCAGCCTGATGTGCTGCTCCATCACGGTGTCGACCGCAAGCTCCGCGTCACCGCCGTGCTTGGCCAAGTGCCGCTCGGCCACCTTCTCGGCACCGGGGAAACGCTGGTACCCATCGATGGCGATCTCCATGACCTGACGGAGTACGCCGGCCGCGGCCTGCGGGGCGAACCGCTGGGCGGCAGGCGCGAGACTGCTGGCAACGAACCTGGCTACTCCGGCCACAGCACTCCTTCAAAACTCGGACACCCACCCCCGGAGTCCCGCGGGCGGGCGCAGCACTGCCAACTCTACGTGCCACCCCAGCACACGCCACTCGGGAGAAACCCGGGTTCACCCCTTGATCACCCACAGCCAGCGAATCAACTGCAGGCGGCCTCCGAAGCGGGATCACGACAGGCGTGCGCGGGTGCAGCGGGTGATGTAGGGCATGGTGAGGTTCTTGCGACCGCGGAGGTCGAGATGTGAGTCGAGCAGTTCGCCGACCTGGTGCATCAGCTCGTCGCGATCCTTGGCGGCCATCGTGATGACGTACGAGCGCGACGCCACCAGGTCGAGCAGTTCGGGCCGGGTGAGTGCGTGCTCCCAACGGACGTCGAGTCGCTCGACCTCGTGGAACGGCGTACCGATCGATGGTGCCGTGTCGATCTCCTGGCGGGTGTGCCGATGCAGCACGCGATCCAGCTCGGCCACCCACGGCACGCGGTGGTCGCGGATGTTCCACACCAACCCCAACGTCCCACCCGGAGTCAGCACCCGAGCGATCTCCGGCAACGCCGTCGCCGCGTCGAACCAGTGCCACGCCTGCGCCACGACGACAGCGTCAACAGCCTTGTTTCCAAGGGGAATCGTCTCGGCAGAACCATCCCGTACGTCGGCCGAAGGGACCGTCGCGACCAGCTCCTCGCGCATCGCCGGCAACGGTTCGACCGCGGTCACCGCAAGGCCTTCCCGGGCAGCCAGCAATTGGGTGAGCTTGCCGGTCCCGGCGCCAAGGTCTAGTACCGACTTCGCAGTACTGGGGACCAGCCAGTCGACAGCTGAGGACGGATACGGCGGTCGCCCACGCCGGTACGCCGCGGCCGCGTCGCCGAACGAAGTCGCCTGCGCCTGCTGCGACCATCGCCGGCTCGCGCCCTGCCGGGTCATGCCGCACGCCTGCCCGATCTCCTCCCAGCTCGCGAGCCGCTGGGACCTCAACTGCTCGATCAGCTCGGTCCGCCGGGTCTCCAGCGCGGCGATCACCTCGGTCATCCGCGCGACTCCGCCGAGCCCGCCCGAACCTTCGATCTCCTCGACGATCTCCATGCCATGCAGCATAGGTTGCGCCATCCACGCCTTGTCAACAGATGTTGCGGTGGTGGCCGAGCGTTTCGTCCGTTGAGGGGTAGGTCAGGATGGTGGCGTGCCAGTCGAACCATCTGCCTCCGTGTGGGACTTCCCGCCGGTCGCGGTCGCCGGTCCCAGCGACGTCGTCGCGGCCGGGGCGGATCTCGAGCCGGGCACCGTGCTGGCGGCGTACCGGCGGGGGCTGTTCCCGATGCCGGACAGCCATGGGCCGTTGCTCTGGTGGTCGCCGGTGGATCGCGGCGTGATCGACGTCGAGGACTTCACGCCGTCGCGGTCGCTGCGGCGGGCGCGGCAGCGGTTCGAGATCAGGGTCAACACGGCCTTCGACGAGGTACTGCGCGCCTGCGCCGACCCGCGTCGCCCGGGCTCGTGGATCGACGAGGACATCATCGCGTCGTACACGCGGCTGCATCAGCTGGGCTGGGTGCACTCGGTCGAGGCCTGGGACGGCGACGAGCTGGCCGGCGGTCTGTACGGGGTGGCGATCGGCGGGCTGTTCGCGGGCGAGTCGATGTTCCACCGCAAGACGGACGGGTCGAAGGCGGCGGTGGCCGGGCTGGTCGAGCTGCTCAGCGACAAGTACGCCGCCCATCGCGTGCTCGACATCCAATGGGTGACCAGCCATCTGGCGACCCTTGGCGCTGTCGCGATCCCACGCGAGAACTACATCGAGCGCTTGGAGCGGGCGCTGGCCTACCCGCTGCCCGACGCCTTCAGCTGAGGCCCCCACTCGAGGACGAGGCCGTCAGTTGAGGTTGAGGCCGAGGCGGTTAGTTGAGGCCGAGGAAGGCGGCCAGCTGGCCGGTCGCGTCGGCGAAGAACTCGTCGGCCGGATCCATCGTGCCGACCAGTTGGCCGAACAGCTCGAAGCTGATCATCCCGAACAGCTGGGTCCACGCGATCGTCGTCCGGGCGAGGACCTTCAGCGGTACTCCGGGGGCGACCTCGGCAAGGGTCTGCAGCTGCTCGGCCAATCGCGGATTGGGCTCTGGCGCGTCGCTCGGCGGAACCAGTACGCCGGAAGCGTGCGCCCGGGCCAGGATGCCGAACAACACGATGGCGACCCGGCCCGCCGGCTGAATCGTGCTCTGGGGCGCTTGGTAGCCGACGACGGGTGAGCCGTAGATCAGCGCGTACTCCTGCGGATGCTTCCGCGCCCAGGCCCGGACGGTCTGGCAGACGGCGAGCCAGGCGGCGCGTGGTTCGGTGACCTTCTTGGCGATCGCCTCGGCCTCGGCGCCCACGGCGTTGTAGGCGTCGATGATGAGCGCGGTGAGCAGGTCGTCGCGGCTGGGGAAGTACCGGTAGAGGGCTGACGAGACCATCCCGAGCTCGCGGGAGACGGCGCGGAGCGAGAGCCGCTCGGCGCCTTCGGTGGCAAGCTGGCGGCGGGCGACGTCCTTGATCTCCTGCGTCAGCTCGGCCCGGGCGCGGTCACGGGCAGTCCGTCCGGCGTTCATGCCGGTCAGTCTGTCACGAGCACTGAACTAAATCGAGAGCACTGCTCTTGACTCGTGCCGCGAGTTGCTGTTCACTGATCACAACAGAGAGCACCGCTCTCGCAAATGACGGAGGCGATCCTGATGCAGGAGTACAACGACAAGCGCGTGGTGACCAGCGGCCGGCGTTCGATGCTGGTGATGAACAAGATGGTCGCCGGACTGACCAACCTCGGCGTCAGCCTGATGGGCAGCCGGGTGCTGTCGGTGCAGGGCCGCAAGTCGGGCGAATGGCGCAGCAACCCGGTCAACCTGCTCGTCCTCGACGGCCAGCGCTACCTGGTCGCCCCGCGCGGCCATGTCCAGTGGGTCCGCAACCTTCGCGTCAGCGGCAACGGCACCCTCCGCGTCGGCCGCCGGATCGAGTCCTTCCGCGCCGAGGAGGTCCTCGACGCGGACAAGGCCGACGTCATCCGCCTCTACCTGAAGAAGTGGGCCTGGGAAGTCGGCGCCTTCTTCGGCAAGGACGTCCGCGCCGACTCCCCCGTCGAAACCCTGCTGCAGGTGGCCCCCGGCGTACCGGTCTTCAAGATCCACGCCACCTGAGCCCGACGCCCCCGCACCGGATCACAACTCGTCCGCCCCGGCGGCCAGCTCAGCCTCCAGTACTTCGACACTCGGCAACGCTGACTCGAATTCGGCAGGCAGGGAGCTGTTGATCGCGCTCGTCCACTCGGCCACCCCGATCGGCGCTTTGAATCCTCGGAGCGCGTACTCCGCGACGACTTCCTTCTTGTTCTTGCACAACAGCAGACCGATCGTCGGCTTGTCGCCCTCCTTCGCGAGGATGTCGTCGACAACCGCCGTATAGAGGCCAAGCTGCCCGAGGAAGGCCGCGTTGAACGGCACTGCCTTGAGCTCGACCACCACGTAGCAGCGCAGCTGCAGGTGGTAGAAGAGCAGGTCGCAGAAGAACTCTTCGCCGGCCAGCTCCAGCCGTACCTGCTGCCCCACGAACGCGAAACCCTGACCTAGCTCCAGCAGAAACTTGCCAACGTGCTCGACGAGCTTCTCCTCCAGCTCACGCTCCCGCCAGCCGTCGGTCGAGCCGAGGAAGTCGAAGAGGTACGGATCGCGGGTTGCCTGCTGGGCGAGGTCGGACCGCTCGTCCTCGATTGCGGTGGCGAAGTTGGTCACCGCCTTGCCTGATCGCTGGTGGAATCCGCTCTCGATCTGGAGGGCGAGCACGTCTCGGCTCCACCCGTGTTCGACCGCCGCAGCGGCGTACCAGAGGCGAAGAGAGTCGTCGTCCAACTTCTGCAGTAGCGCCAACTGGTGGTACCAGGGCAATTGTGCAAGCGGCTCTTGCACAATTGACTGGTCGGGCCAGGCGGCGGCGAAAGCGCGCATGTATTTCAGGTTTCGAGGCGAGTAGCCCTTCGCGGCGGGGAACCGTGACTTCAGGTCGGTGGACAGGCGATCGATGACCTTTGAGCCCCAACCTTCAGAGTCCTGGCGGTTCAGGATCTCCCGGCCGATGGCCCAGTAGCTTCTCAGGACCTCGGTATTCGCGGCGGAGACAACACGGCGGTGGCCGGTGGCGACGTGACTGGAGATGCGGTCCAGAAGGTCTGGATACCAGTCGGGGAGGGTTGAGCGGGCAGGGGTGGTGGGGAAGCGGGGAACGGAATCGTTGGACATGCCGACCAGGATCTGCTGAGTGGGCGGCGCGACACGAAGGCCTTTGTGGGGCAGGTTTGGGGCAAGATGGCGGGCATGATTACGCAGGAGGAGTTGAAGGCCGCGCCGAAGGTTTTGTTGCACGACCACCTGGACGGTGGGCTGCGGCCGGAGACGGTGGTGGAACTGGCGGCGGAGGTCGGGCACAAGCTGCCGCGGACCGATGCCGGCGAGCTCGGGCAGTGGTTCGTCGAGTCGGCCGACTCCGGATCGCTGGAGCGGTACCTGGAGACGTTCGACCAGACCGTCGCGGTGATGCAGAATGCCGAGGCGATCAAGCGGGTGGCCAGTGAGTGCGTTCAGGATCTGGCGGCCGACGGGGTCGTGTATGCCGAGATCCGGTACGCGCCGGAGCAGCACCTGACCGCTGGGCTGAGCCTCGAGCAGGTCGTCGATGCCGTCCGCGAGGGGTTCGAGGACGGGATGGCCAGGGCCGAGCGGCCGATCGTGGCGCGGCAGTTGCTGACGGCGATGCGGCACCAGGCGCGGTCGATGGAGATCGCCGAGCTGTCGATCGCCTATCGAGACGGTGGCGTCGTCGGCTTCGACATCGCCGGGGCCGAGGCCGGTTATCCGCCCACCCGGCACCTCGACGCCTTCGAGTACCTGCAGCGCGAGAACGCGCACTTCACCATCCACGCCGGCGAGGCGTTCGGCCTGCCCTCCATCTGGCAGGCGATCCAGTGGTGCGGCGCCGACCGGCTCGGCCACGGCGTCCGGATCATCGACGACATCTCGTACGACGAGAGCGCCGGCCCCGACGGCAAGGTCGAGCTCGGCCGGCTGGCGGCGTACGTGCGCGATCGGCGCATCCCGCTGGAGATGTGCCCGAGCTCCAACCTGCAGACCGGTGCGGCCGACTCGATCGCGCAGCACCCGATCGGGCTGCTCGCGAAGCTGAAGTTCCGCGTCACGGTCAACACCGACAACCGGCTGATGAGCGGTACGTCGATGAGCCGCGAGCTCGCCCTGCTGGCCGACGCGTTCGACTACGGGCTGTCCGACTTCCGCTGGTTCGCGATCAACGCGATGAAGTCCGCCTTCATCCCCTTCGACGAGCGGCTGGCGATCATCGACGGCACCATCAAGCCCTGGTACGCCGAGGCCCTGAAAGATGGCGGTCTGAACGAATAGCGGCCTAAACAAATAGACGCCGGGCCGCCACGAGCAGCAGCATCAGCGCCATGACGCCGAAGCAGATCAGATTCGTGGAGTTGTCCGGTACGACGATGGCCGCGTTGCTCGCCGACGACCTCCCACTGGCCAGCCGGGAGGCCGGCGTCGAGCTGACCGACTTGTTCACCAACGTCGAGTCGAAGTGGTTGTGGAACTACCGGATCGCCCAACTCGAGGACGAGCCCGAAGCCGCCCGCTGGATCGTGCGGGCGGCCGTCTCGGAACCGGAGGGCATAGTGATCGGCCACGGCGGCTTCCACGGCCCACCCGACGAGAACGGCATGGTCGAGGTCGGCTACACCGTCGACGAGCCGTACCGCCGCCAGGGCTACGCGAAAGCGATCCTCACCGCGCTCATCGAGCGAGCCGCCGCCGAGCCCGGCGTACGGATCGTCCGCGCCTCGATCAGTCCGACGAACGCCGCCTCCCTCGCCACCATCGCCGGCTTCGGCTTCCTCGAGGCCGGCGAGCAATGGGACGAGGAAGACGGCCTGGAACTCCTCTTCGAGCGACCGCTCTGATTACTTGACATCGAGTACCCGCGACCTAATACTCGATTTAGAGTACTTGAGATCGAGGAGGTGGTGGCGTGGTCAAGCGCAAGGTGGCCAATCCGTTGGCGTTCGCTGTGCTCGGCAGCCTCGCCGAGCGGCCGATGCATCCGTACGAGATCTCCACGACGCTCAAGACCCGCGGTAAGGACCTGAGCATCAAGCTCAACTACGGGTCGCTCTACTCGGTCGTGGCCGCGCTCGAGAAGAACGGCTACATCGAGGCGGTCGAGACCGTGCGCCTCGGCAATCGCCCGGAGAAGACCGTCTACGCGATCACCGAGGCCGGGCGGGCTGAGTTCCAGGACTGGCTGGCTGAGCTGCTCGGCAGCCCGGAGCGCGAGTTCAGCCAGCTGGAGGCGGGGTTGGCCTACCTGCCGGCGATCTCGCCGGATCGCGTGGTCGAGCTGCTCGACCAGCGGGTACAGAGCCTGCTCGCCGAGGTCGAGCAGCTCGAGACCGCGCACGCCTCGATAGAGACGATGAAGCTCCCCCGGATCTTCTGGGTCGAGTCGGAGTTCCGGCTCGCCCTCGTCCAGGCGGAGATCACCTATGTCCGGGGACTCGTCGAGGCGATCCGCACGGACGACCTGGAGGGATCGGCCTTCTGGCGCAAGGGTTTCGAGATCGTCGAGCAGCTCGGCATCCAGCCGGGCGAGCTGTTCAAGGATCCGGTCAAGTACTTCGGAGAGGAGTTCCCCTGGCAACACCTGATCTCACCGGAGGCCCAGTAGCAGGCACTAATTAGCACGGCCCCCGACCAAGGCGCGGCAACGCCAGGGTCAAGGGCCGCAGTTCCTCGAGTCGATCCCGCAAGCGAGACCTGACACCCAAGGCGCACCGTCAGGATAGCCGGATCGACTCCTCATCACTCATCCTGAGGAGTCGTATCACCATGGCATCACCCCCTGCCCTCGAGGCAGCAGAACTGGTCAAGACCTATCCCGCCGGCCGCAAGAAGCCGCCGCTGCGGGCGCTCGACGGGTTGAGCTTCACCGTCCCGGAGGGCGTGGTACTGGGGTTGCTCGGCCCGAACGGCGCCGGCAAGTCCACCACCGTGAAGATCCTCACCACGCTGTCCCGCGCCGACTCCGGTACTGCGCGGGTAGCCGGCTTCGACGTCGTGAAGCAGCAGGAGGAGGTCCGTCACGCGATCGGCTATGTGCCGCAGAAGTCCAGCTCCGACCCGATGGCGACGGGCGTCGAGAATCTCGTCCTGAGCGGCCGCATCTACGGCCTGTCCAGGCAGGAGTCGGTACGCCGGGCCGCCGAACTCCTGGAGCGCTTCGACCTGCAGGACGCCGGAACCCGCCAGGTCCGGACGTACTCCGGTGGCATGCAGCGCAAGCTGGATGTCGCGCTCGGGCTGGTCCATCGCCCGCGAGTGCTCTTCCTCGACGAGCCGACCACCGGCCTCGACCCGGAAGCCCGCGCGGACCTGTGGAACGAGGTCGAGCGGCTGTCCGGCGCGGAAGGCCTGACCGTCCTGCTGACCACGCACTACCTGGAGGAAGCCGACCGCCTGGCCGGCCAGCTCGCGATCGTCGACCACGGCAAGATCGTTGCCGAAGGCACCCCCGAGGCGCTGAAAGCCGAGCTCCGCGGCGACTCGGTGCAGGTCGAGCTGGTCGATGCTGACACCGACGGCTCTGTCCGCCGGCTGCTCACCGCGCTCCCCGGCATCGGCGAGATCGTTGTCGATGGCAACACTCTCAGAGCGCGGGTCGATCGCGGTGCGACCGCGGTGCCGGCGGTGCTGGGAGCCCTTGAGGAGAAGGCGATTCCGGTCACCGCGGTGACGGTTTCGCGGCCGTCGCTGGATGACGTCTACCTGCAGTACACGGGCCGCTCGTTCAAGTCGGCCGAGAAGGATGAGGAGAGGGCGGCATGAGCGCGCTGACGGTAGAACGAGTCACCACCAACGGGTCGGTCCGCCGGGGTAGCTTCCTCGGTCATACCGGGTTCATCACCGGCCGGTGGCTGCGGGCGCAGTACCGGTCTCCTGCTCTGATCGCCTTCACGCTCGTGCAGCCCGCGATCTGGTTGCTGTTGTTCGGGCAGCTGTTCAAGGGGGTCGTCGCGCTGCCGGGCTTCAGTGATTCGTCGTACATCGCGTTCCTGACCCCGGGCATCGTGATGATGACCGCGCTGATGACGAGCGGCTGGAACGGCACCACCTTCATCGCCGACATGGAGCGCGGCGTGATGGACCGGATGCTGACCTCGCCGGTCCGCCGGGGCGCGCTGATGGCCGGCCAACTGATCAGCAACGGCACCACCACGGTGATCCAGACCATCCTGGTGTTCGCGATCGGGTTCGCGGCCGGCGCCCGGTACGACGGCGGCGTGCTCGGCTACGTCGTCACGATCGTCGTGTCGATGCTCGTCGGCACCGCGTTCGGCTCGCTCTCGAACGCGGTCGCGCTGCTCACCCGTCAGCAGGACGCGCTGATCGGCATCTCCCAGTTCATCTCGCTGCCGCTGACCTTCATGTCCTCGATCATGCTCGACCCGAAACTCGCCCCCCACTGGGTTGGCGTCGCGGCCCGCTTCAACCCCGTCGACTGGGCCGCCATCACCGCCCGCCAAGCCCTCTCAGCCAACCCCGACTGGAACTCAGCCACCCGCCACGGCCTCTACCTCCTAGCCTTCACCCTCCTGGTCGGCTACCTCTCCACCCGAGCCTTCCGCACGTACCAGCGCTCGGTCTGAAGAAGACGGTCGAAGCTGTGCCCTCCGGCAGGCCCGAAGGGCAACCCACCCCCACCTGCGGACACAATCCTCCCCAAACCGGTTAAGCGACTCCCCCTTTTCGGGCTCGGGCGCCGGCCGCTAGCAGGTCTCAGTACCGCTGGCGCGCTACTTCACGCCAGCGGTACAACAACCCGCCAGCCGACCCCGGCCGGACCGCTTTCGCGCCCTCCGCCACGCGTGAGACGCCGAGGAGATCAGCTGGCGGTTTGGAAGGTTCGGCGGTAGTCCTGGGGTGGGACGCCTACTACGCGGCGGAAGTGGTGGCGTAGTAGGGCTGCTGTGCCGAAGCCGGCTTCTGAGGCGATCTGTTCGATGCCTAGTTTTGTCTGCTCCAGCAGGGTTCTGGCGTGGAGGACGCGTTGCGTCGTGACCCATTTGAGTGGGGTTGTGCCGGTTTCGGCGACGAAGCGGCGGGCGAAGGTGCGGTCGGACATCTGCGCGCGCCGGGCGAGCTCGGGCACGGTGTGCTCGATCATCAGGTTGTCGACCATCCAGTCGAGCACCGGCTGCAGGCTCTCCCCGGACGATTCAGGCACCGGTACTTCGACGTACTGGCGCTGGCCGCCGTCTCGCTGCGGCGGGACGACCATGCGGCGGGCGATGCGGGTCGCCACCGCGCTGCCGAGCTCGCGGCGGACGAGGTGCAGGCAGGCGTCGATGCCGGCGGCCGTACCGGCGCTGGTGATGATGTCGCCGTCGTCGACGAAGAGCACGTCAGCGTCGAGCTTGGCCAGGGGGAACTGCTCGCGGAACTTGTCCGCATAGCGCCAGTGCGTCGCGCAGCAGCGTCCATCGAGCAGCCCGGCCATCCCGAGCACGAAGGCGCCCGAGCAGACCGTCAGCAGGATCGCGCCGCGCTCATGTGCCTTGCGCAGCGCGTCCAGGATGCGTTCGTCGTACTCACCGCGCCAGGTGGTCGCCGGCAGCGCGACCAGGTCGGCGTCCTCCAGCTCCTCCAGCCCGTACGGCGCGATCACGGCCGAGTGACTGCTCGTACACATCGGCACGCCCGGGGTGGTCGAGCACACCTTGAAGTCGAACGCCGGTACGCCGTCGTCGGTCCGGTCGATCCCGAACACCTCCGACAGCACGCCGAACTCGAACAGAGCGACGTCCTCCATCAGGACAACAGCGATCTTCCGCAGCATGCGAGCCAGTATGGCAGAAATTTGTGCAGGACTGTCAATAGTGCCAATTGTGGCTGGATCTAGTTGGTAGCATGAT
The DNA here is from genome assembly GCF_010548305.1 of Streptomyces sp. SID13031. Taxonomy (GTDB): domain Bacteria; phylum Actinomycetota; class Actinomycetes; order Propionibacteriales; family Kribbellaceae; genus Kribbella. The sequence goes on along the minus strand of NZ_JAAGLV010000007.1, from coordinate 125,999 downwards.
TACTGCCATGACCGGAATCATCGTCCTCGCAGTACTCGCGCTGGTAGTCATCGCGGCTCTCGAAGGCAGCAACAGGCGGAACGCCACCGGGCTCGGACACGGGCCCGCAGGTAGCTGGGTTGCCGACGACCGCGATCTCGCCAGGTCCAAGCTCGACCTGCTCGCCCTCGGTGGCGCGGCAGAGCCGTTCTCCCACAAACCGATCGCCAACGCCGGCAGCGTCGTCAGCATCCGCCGCGCCCGGGCCTTCATGAACGAACACAGCACGCACCACGGCCGCCACGCGGCCTGATGCGCAGACAGCAATGGCCCGGAGAGACTCCTCTCCCCGGGCCATTCGTCTGTTCAGCCGGTACTACGGGCAGGTGCCGTTCACCGGAGTCGCCAGCCCGGTCCACATGAACGCGTCGGTGACCCAGGTCCCGTCGCTCAACCGGTTCCACAGGCTGGTGGTTCCCCAGCGGCCCGTGTGCGAGGTGCCGTTCTTCGAGCAGGAGACGTTCACCGTCGTGCCGTCGGCGACGCTGCCCGCCAGGGCGTAGTTGGTGCCCGGCCCGGTCCGCTTGTTGACGGTAGTACCGCCGAACGAGTCGATGATCCCCTGCGTGAAGCCCAGCGCTCCGTAGTTGTAGAGCAGCTGACCCGGGCTGCGCAGGGTGCTCCCGTGCAGTGCGGTGCCGTTGTACGCCGACGCCGCGTTCTGGAACACCCAGCCGCCGGCGTTGTGCCCGGCGATCCCGACGTACGCGCTGTTCTGCCGCAGCGCGAAGTGCACGTGGTTGCCGCTGGCCGACCCGCCGCACGACACATCCGTGCCGATGTTGCCGAGGAACGTGCCCTCGCTGACGGCCAGTCCGTTCGCCGCGATGTTGTTGAACAGGTGGTAGTAGTCCGTCGCGTAACCGCGGTCGTGGATGACCCGGATCCAGCCCCGTCCGTTGCCGCACATCGTGTACGCCGTACCTCCGCGCGCCGCGAGCACCTGACCGTTGCCGCCGGCCAGATCCACTGAGCTGTACGGCGTATCGGTGCCGGCCCAGCCGTGCGGGCCACCCGGCATGCTCCAGGAGGCGCCGGTCGCGAACGGCAGCCGCATGCCGGTCCGGAAGTCGCCACCGGCGGCCTGCGGAGCGAACGACTGCCCGAAGAGCTGCTTCTCCTTCGCCGAGACCACCGGTGAGGCAGCGGTCAGGTCGTTGAAGGCACGCTCGCCCTCGAGCCCGACCTGCCACTTCCCGTCGACCAGCCGAGCCGCGAACAGCCAGCCCTCGGGGTGCGTGTCCTGACCCGTCGGGGTGAGCGCGACGGTGGTACCGAAGACCGAGCCGGTACCGGCGCCGCGGGTCACGTTGACCTGGATACCGGCCGTCTTGGCCTTACCGGACTTCGCGCCGTTGACTTTGGCGGTCACCGCTTGCTGAAGATCTGGCTGCGGTTGAGGTGCTGCGCCTGCAGCCGTGGCGGGAACTGCCAGAACTCCGGCGAACAGGCCAGAACCGAGCACAACTGCCCAGCGCCCGCGCGAGTTGAACGTCATAACAAGCCTCCTGATGGGACGGAACAGGGTTGGTGGCTCGAAGCTATCGATCGGTCACGGAGCGTCGGTTATGTTGTGGGTTGGATGCCGTCCAGAGACTGTCCATCGGGGTGAGGTGAGGCAATGGACAGCTCCGCCCTGGCGACGCTCGGCGCTGCCATGTTGCGCTACCGGTTGGCCCGCGGCCTGTCGCTGCGGCAGCTCGCCGCGCGGCTCGGCATGCAAGGACATGGCGGGTTGTCCGACTACGAAAAGGGCCGCCGCCTCGCGCCGGCGGATCTGATCGAGCGCTACGAGGAGCAGCTCCGGATCACCGACGGAGAGCTGCGCGCACTCCGCGCGGCGGCGCTGGCCGAACGCGCAAGTGAGAAAGGCGACCAACAGCCACGACCGCCCGCGTTCGCGATAGCCGAGCTGCCGGCGGCGCCCGCAGACTTTCAAGGTCGTAGTGCCGAGGTGGCGAGTGTGCTGGGTGCTGCTGCTGACTGCTTGGCCGGGAGTGGGCCGATCACGGTGGTAGTCGCAGGACAGCCCGGAGCCGGCAAGACGACGCTTGCTGTTCGTGCGGCCACGCATGCTTTCGCCCTGGGCCTGCGCGATGCCCAGTTCTTCGTGGAGCTCGGCTCGGCTGCTCCCGAGGTGGTGCTGCATCGCTTGCTGCGTGCGCTCGGCGTGCCGGACGTGCAGTTGCCGCCCGACGTGGATGGCGCGGCGGCGATGTTCAGGTCGCGGCTCGCTGGCCGTCGGTGCGTGCTGGTGCTGGATAACGCGCGCGATGAGGCACAAGTACGCGCCCTGCTGCCGGGTCCTGGCCCTGTACTGGTTGTTGTCACCAGTCGTCAGCGGCTGACGGGTCTGGCCGGGGCAAGGCGAGTGGAGCTTGCTGAGTTGGCGGAGGACGATGCGCGGGCGTTGCTGACGGACATAGTCGGTGCTGGTCGCGCTGCTGCCGAGCCTGCAGCTGTCGCCGAGGTTGTAGCCGCGTGCGGACGACTGCCGTTGGCAGTGCGGATCGCTGGCAATCGCTTGGCCTGTTGGCCCGACTGGTCGATCGCACACCTCGCTGAGCTGCTCAGAGACGAGCAGAGTCGGCTAGGGCGGCTCACAGCGGGCGACCTGGCCGTGCGGAGCGCCTTCGCCTTGTCCTACAGGGAGATGTCGCCAACGGCGGGGCGGCTGTTCCGACGGCTCGTGCTCGCGCCGGGGGCCGACTTCGAAGTACAGGCGGCTACCGCTCTGCTGGGTGAGCCGGCTGAGGGTGCATTGGAGGCGTTGGCTGGTGCGAGTCTCATCGGGCTCGCCGCGGCGCCGGGGCGTTACCGCCTGCATGACCTGCTCAGGCTCTATGCGTCCGAGCTCCTGCAGGAGGAGGGGCAACGGGATAAGGCCGAGAAGGCCTTGTTTGATTGGCTTTTCGGCCAGGCGCGGTGGGCGGCGGCCGCACTTGCCCCGGAGTCGTCGGACTACCCCGGTGGCCGCTCTGCCGCGTTGGCCTGGCTCGACGCCGAGGCGGGTGCACTGCTGGGCGCAGTACGGCGTACTGGCGAGCGTGTTGACGGAGAGCTCGATCCGTTGCTGAGTGATCTTACCCAGCGCATCCCCTGGTACTACGACCTGCGCTGCCGGTGGTCCGACATGGTGGAGGTCGCCAACCACGCTCGGGTCGTCGCCGACCGATCAGGTGATCTGGCAGCGCGCGCCTTCGCCCACAGCATGCTCGGACTCGGGCAACTCGGCCAGCACCACTACCGCGCAGCCCTGGCCTCCTGCGAACTCGGCCTGGCCGACGCCCGAGCAGCAGGACTCGCCGCCGAGGAGGCAGAGCTCTTCGGCCGGCTGGGACTCGCCTACGAAGGCCTCGGCCGGTACTCCGAAGCAGAGGCTCGCCATGCCGACCACGCCGAGCAGTGCCGGGTCCTGGGCGACCAGTGGGGCGAGGCGGCGGCCATAGGCAGGCGGTCTCACGCGCTGCGCATGCTCGGCAAACACAGCGAGGCTGCCGCCTGCCTGCGCCTGGCCCTGAAGATGCGCTCCGACCTGGGCGACGAGCGAGGAGTGGCCATGGCTGAGTACCGCTTCAGCGCTCTCCGCAACGACCAGGGCAACTACGAAGAGGCCTTCCAACGGGGGCGCCGAGCCCTGTCCGCCTTCAAGTCCCACGACGACCAGTGGGGCACCGCAGTAGTCCACTACGAACTTGGCCGGTCCCTTGCCGGCCTCGGTCGGCTCCGCGAGGCAACGGCGGCGTACAGGACCGCAGTACAGGGCCTGGACCAAGTAGGAGAGTGGCAGCGTCTGGCTGAGGCATCGGCAGCGCTAGCCGACGCACAAGCGAGGGCCTAGAAAAGCGCAGGCGTGAGTCGTGGGTGCTGTGCCAGAGTCGGGGGCATGGACGACTACCGCACGGTGAACCGGGCCAGCTGGGACGAGCGGGTCTCGGCGCACGCCGCGTCTCCCGACTACATGCTGGACAAGTTCGCGGACCCCGAGTACCTGAGCCAGGTCGTGCAGTTCGACCTACCGCGGCTGGGTGACATCGCCGGGTTGCGTGGCGTGCACCTGCAGTGCCACATCGGGACCGACACGGTGTCGCTCGCGCGGCTCGGCGCCCGGATGAGCGGGCTGGACTTCTCCGGCCCGGCGATCGAGCAGGCGCAGAAGTTCGCCGACGGGCTCGGGCACGAGGTCGACTTCCACCAGGCCGACGTGTACGACGCGGTCGAGGTGCTCGGCGAGGCGCAGTACGACCTGGTCTTCACCGGGATCGGCGCGATCGGCTGGCTGCCGAGCATCGAGCGCTGGGCCGCCGTCGTGGCGGGGTTGCTGAAGCCCGGTGGGCGGCTGTTCATCCGCGAAGGGCACCCGATGCTGTGGTCGCTCGGGGTCTCCAAGACGAGTGGCGAGATCGTGCTCGACGCCCCGTACTTCGAGACCGAGGCGCCGCAGGTCTGGGACGAGGGCGGCACCTACGTCGAGACCGACGTCGAGTTCAGCCACAACACCACCCACGAGTGGAACCACGGGCTCGGGGAGATCTTCATGGCGCTGAAGAAGGCCGACCTCGAAGTGACCGACCTGGAGGAGCACGACAGCGCTCCCTGGATGCCGCTGGAGGGGCACATGACGCGCGACGAGCAGGGCGAGTGGCGCCTCACGGATCAACCGGAGCGTCTCCCCGCCACCTACACCCTGCAAGCACGCCGCGTCTGACAACTGTCAGACGGGTGTTTCAGAAGGTGCCTAGTGACCGCTCCGGCGCTGCTGCACCTTCTGGAACATTTCCTTGGCCTTGCGCTGGTTCTCCGGCTTGCTGAGCTCGCGCTGCGCTACCTGCAGCAGCTTGGCGACCACAGCGCCCTTGACCAGTGACTTGACGAAACCCATCGGGGGCCTCCTTCTCTACTTCCTACGACGGTAGCGGTACCCACAACCATTCCCCATGGGTGATCCCCCGTAGTGGTCCCTCAGACGTGGTCGCTGTAGGCCAGGTGGGTGCCGCAGTGCAGGCAACGGAACAGGTAGCCGGTCGCCTCGCCCGTCGCGGACAGGGCCCGCGTGTAGTCGTCGCGCTTCCCCAACCCATAGCTGGCCATGCCTTGCTGGACCATCTCCAGCGCCTCCGGGATGGCCAGCAACTCCTCGTAGCCGACCTTGCCCAGGTATGCCGCCGCGTCGGCGCAGTGGAACATCCAGTGCTCCTGCTGCCAGCCGCTGAACCCAGGAGTCCGGGTGAGCACCTCGGTCAGGACCGGTCGCGGTACGTCGTCGGAGACGGTCGGCACGTCGGTGAACTCGGCCTCGAAGAGCGTCGCCGCGGAGCCGTCCGCGATGCACCACAGACAGAGCTCCTCGACCACCTCCTCGGCGCTGTAGACCGGCCCGGTGTAGATGAATCCCCGGTGCCGGCCGCAGCAGCGGCAGGGGGCATCGCTGGTGATCACCTCGCCGGTGCCCACCGGATCGGGGTGGTAGCGAAAGGTCGGTACGTCGGTCACACCAAGACCCTGGCGGACCGGAGTACCGGGTGCAAGTCACCGGCCCCACTCCTCGTCTTCCCGGTGTCCCCGCTCCTCGTCTTCCTTCCTTTCTTCCCTTGTACTGGACGTGGTGTAGGGCACACTTGGGAGGTGCCCGAGTTGCCGGAGGTTGAGTCGCTGGCGGGGTTCCTGCGGGAACGCGCCGTCGAGCGGGCGTTCGTGCGCGCTGACATCACCGCGATCAGCGCGCTGAAGACCTACGACCCGCCGATCTCGTCGCTGGTGGGCCTGCTGATCGACGACGTGCAGCGGCACGGCAAGTTCATCGACATCTCCGCGCAGGGGATCCACCTGATCATCCACCTGGCCCGGGCGGGCTGGCTGCGCTGGCGCGAGGAGCAGTCCACCGGACTGGTCCGCCCCGGCAAGGGGCCGATCGCCTGCCGGGTGGTGCTCGACGACGGCTCCGGCTTCGACCTGACCGAGGCGGGCACCCAGAAGAAGCTCGCCGTGTACGTCGTCCGCGACCCCGCCGAGGTGCCGGGCATCGCCAAGCTCGGGCCGGATCCGTTCACGCTGACCACCGAGGAGTTCGGCGACATCCTCAAGGCGGCGGGCCGGGTCCAGCTCAAGGGCGTCCTGCGCAGCCAGTCGGTGATCGCCGGGATCGGCAACGCCTACTCCGACGAGATCCTGCACGTGGCGAGGATGAGCCCGTTCAAACCGGCGTCGAACCTCTCCGTCGACGAGCTCCAGCAGCTCTACGACGCGATGCAGGAGACCCTGCGCGACGCGGTCACCCGCTCGGCCGGCCTCGCAGTACAGGACCTGAAGTCGGAGAAGAAGAGCGGAATGCGCGTGCACGGCCGCAAGGGCCAGAAGTGCCCGGTCTGCGGTGACATCGTCCGCGAGGTCAGCTTCGCCGACTCCTCCCTGCAGTACTGCGCCACCTGCCAGACAGGCGGCAAGCCGTTGGCCGACCGCCGCCTGTCCAAACTGCTCAAGTAGCTCAGGTGCAACTGCTCAGGTAAGTCAGGTCATCTGGTTGAACATGTCCAGGACCTCGGAGTTGAACGGTGTGGCCAGCAGGACCTGTGGGCCACTGGTGGTTCGCCGCGACGTCGCGGCGAAGATGTAGCCGAGGTTCTGGTCGATCCGGTCCTTGAGCCATGGGCCGCCGCTCGCGCCGCCGTTCATGTTGCAGCCGAGGGCCGCGTCGGTCGAGCCCCAGGCGGAGGTGGTGCCGTCGCAGTAGTACGGCACCTCACCGTTGAACGGCGCTTCGGCGGGCCAGCCCCAGATCCGGGTGTTGCCCTGGTTGCGGCTGTTGTTGATGGCCAGACCGTTGCCGCCGACGGCGTCGATCAGGTTCCGGCCGTTGCGCTGCCAGACCGTGAAGAAGGCCTGGTCGTAGCTGAAGTTGCTGTTGTTGATCCACGCGTTGAAGGTGCGGACGGTGCTCCAGTTCCACAACCCGGCACCGGACTGGCCGTTGTAGTAGGACGGCGCGAAGACGATGTTCGAGTGCCAGTTGCCACCCTGACCGCCGTGCACGCAGTGGCCGGCGGTGACGACCAGGTTCTTGTGGCTGTTGTTGACCGCGGCGGCCGAGCAGACGTAGTTGAGGCCGTTGTACGAGAAGAAGACCTTGCCCGCGGTGCTCGGGACCGGGTCGTTCAGGGGGGTCCGGCCCAGCGGCGCGACCGGGTGGGAGGCGATGCTCGGCGGTCCGGTCCGCGGCGAAGGCTCTTGTTTCGCAGGGGTTTTGGCATCACCCGGCAGGTCGGCCGGGATGGCGTTCCGCATCTTCTCAGTGGTCCAGTAGCCGGTCTCCTCCAGCGCGCCGGCGGGCGTCTTGGATGGCAGAGCAGGCGCCTGTACTGCGGACGTCGCGGCCGGCCCGTCGGTGGGTGTGGCGGCGATCGCCGGCGCGGTCGCGGCGGTGCTGGCGAGTAGGAGGCCGGCGACGACCAGCCTCAGTGATCGTTTTCCGGGCAGCACGAAATTGCGCATGGTGGCTCCTCATTCGGGGCGGAACAGAGTCACTGCGTGATCACTGACAGTAGAGGGGAAACGTTCCCAAAGAGCAAGCACCAACCGCAGATCCGACCCACCGCCAGCCACCCGCCCCGCGACGTTCGAGGGGTTAACCCCTCGGAGTGTGGGTTGCCCGGCCAGAGACTCAGGGGGCAACCAACACCCTCGGGGGTTAACCCCCGAGACGTGTCGCGCCGGCCGATCTGCGGACCAGGGGGCGCGCCGACCGGCGGGGGCTGCGATGATCAGGGGCATGACTCCGGAGATTCCCGCAGTGGTGGTTGCCGACGTCGATGACGCGCTGCTCGCCGAGGCGTTCGTGCTCGACGTCCGCGAGCCGGACGAGTGGGCCCGCGGGCACATCGAGAACGCGGTGCACATCCCGCTCGGCCAGCTGCAGGAGCGCGTCGGCGAGGTGCCGCTGGGCCAGAAGGTGCTCTGCGTCTGCGCGGTCGGCGGCCGGTCCTCGATGGCGACCCAGTTCCTGGCGTCCCAGGGTCGCGACGCGATCAACCTGGACGGCGGGATGACCGCCTGGGAAGGCGCCGGGCGCCCGGTCTCCGTCGACTGATTCAGGCAATAATCTTCCGGTAGCCGATCAAAGACGTTACTTTGTCACCGATCGGTTGACCGGCGTACACCTGCGCCTCACACGGCGGTAGGTCGCACGGCGTCGGATGGCCGCGTCCGCCCACGCCGAGGAGGCCCTGTGTCCAGCGCTGTGTCCAGGCATGTCCCGCTCCGCCGTACCGCGATCAGTGTCGTGCTGGGCGGCCTCCTCGCCGGCTCCGCGCTGAGCCCCGCTGCTGCCGCGCCCGGGCTCGACTTTCTGCAGACGCCGATCGAGGCGCAGCGGCACTCGTCCAGCGGCTCCGATCTCGCTGATGTGGCGATCGCGCCGGCGGGCGAGGGGCTGGTGACGAGCCGACAGGACAGTCCGGTCGCGCCGGGCGTCAACTACACCGCGTTCGAGCGGCTCGACGCCCGCGGCTGGTTGCGCGGTGACATCCTCGTCGCCGATCTCAACCAGCACGGCGTGACCGTCGACTACGTGAACACCGGCAAGGTCTCGGGTGGTCAGCCGCTCAGCCAGCAGCTCGCGCGCAAGGGCGCGATCGCCGGCGTCAACGGCGACTTCTTCGACATCAACGACACCACCGCGCCGCTCGGCGTCGGCATCGAGCGCAGCGGTACGGGCGGTCGGCTGGTCAACGCACCCGCGGCCGGCCACAACGACACCGCCGTGATCGGCAAGGACGGCCTCGGCCGGATCGCCCAGGTCTTCCTGCAGGGGACCGCGACCGACGACGACGCCACCAAGCTCGACCTGACCAACCTCAACTCGCCCGGCGTCAACGCGGGAGGCATCGGCCTCTACACGCCCGAGTGGGGTGACACGTCCCGGACCAGAACCGTCGACGGCGTGGCGTCGGTCCGCGAGGTGCTCCTCCGCGACGGCGTAGTCGTCGCCTCGACCACCACCCCCGGTACTACGCCGCTGACCGCCAACGAGCTGGCGCTGATCGGCCGCGATACCGGTGCCGCCGCGCTCGCCGCGTTCGAGCCCGGCGACAAGGTCGACGTCCAGTACGGCCCGCGCGCCGACGCGATCGACGCTGCCGTCGCGATCAGCGGCAACGTGCAACTGGCGCACGACGGTAAGGTGCCCGACGGCGTACCGGATGCCGACCTCGCACCGCGGACCGCCGTCGGCTTCACCGAGAACGGTCGCCGGATGGTGCTGCTCACGGTCGACGGCCGGGCGACCGGCTCGCGCGGCTTGTCGTTGAAGGAGATGGGCCAGCTGATGGTCGGCCTCGGCGCCGACGACGTGCTCAACCTCGACGGTGGCGGCTCTTCCACGATGCTCGCGCGGTCGCCCGGCCAGGTCGCACCCGAGGTCGTCAACGACCCGTCCGATGGTGGCGAGCGACTGGTGCCGAACGGCCTGGGACTCCTTTCCGCCAAGGGATCCGGCAAGCTCAAGGGCTTCCAGCTCGAAGCAGCCGGTACTGCGGCCGAGGACGCCGACGCCGATGTCTCCAAGAGCTCCCGCGTCCTCACCGGCCTCAGCCGCGTTCTGACCGCTCGTGGCCACGACGAGACCTACGCACCCGCCGCCGGTACGCCGTACTGGTCGGTCGGCAGCAATGCCGCAGTCAACAACCAGGGGATCGTCACAGGACGCCGTGCAGGCGACCTGGTCGTCACGGCCTCGAAGGGATCGGCCCGCGGCCGGTTCCCGATGACAGTCCTCGGTACGCCGATCCGCCTGGCGCCCTCGACCCGTCAGGTGTCGTTGCCTGGCGCAACGGCCAAGGGCTTCTTCACCGTCAACGGCTATGACGCCGACGGCTTCTCCACCTGGGTGGAGCCGCGTGACGTCAAGCTCAGCTACGACGGCGCGCTCGTCACGGTGGTTGCGCGTGGCAACGGATTCGACGTGACGGCGGCCGGCGCCGATGCCGTCTCGACGGTCGTCACGGCGAAGGTGGGAGCGCTGACAGCCCAGCTCAGTGTCACCGCGGGGCTGACCAGCCAGATCGTCGATGAGGTCGACGACCCGGCTCACTGGCAGGCCAACGCAGTACCGGCCGGTGCCGCGACGGCATTGCGATCGGTTGCCGAGGGCCACGATGGTGGTCAGGCGATCGCGCTCGACTACTCGTTGACGGGCAGCACGGCCACGCGGGCGGCGTACCTGTCGCAGACTCCGCAGCAGACCCTGCCCGGGCAGCCGCAGAAGCTCGGGGCCTGGGTGTACGGCGACGGCAAGGGCGCCTGGTTGCGCGCGAACGCGTACGACGGCGCGGGCGGCTCGGCGCAGACGCTCAACCTCGCGGCGGCGGTCGACTGGACCGGCTGGAAGTACGTCGAGGCGGACATCCCGCCGGGGCTGACGATGCCGCTGCGGTTCTGGCGGATCTACGTGGTCGAGACGGTACCGACCCGGCAGTACTCCGGCCGGATCGTGATCGACGACCTGACCGTGCGCGGCGCTCCGCCGGTGACGGTCGCGCCGCCGGCCAAGGTGATCGACCCGATGGTGGTCACCGACGGTACGGCGACCGGCGGCGGGCGCTGGAGGTTCGCGGTGATGTCGGACGCGCAGTTCACCGCCGACGACCCGAACTCGGACTTCGTGAAGCAAGCCCGCCGGACGATCCGCGAGGCGCTCGCTCAGAACCCGGACTTCCTGGTGATCAACGGCGACTTCGTCGACCGCGGGTTCGCTCAGGACATCGCGCTGGCGAAGAAGATCATCGACGAGGAGGTCGCCGGCAAGGTGCCGGTGCACTACGTGCCGGGCAACCACGAGAGCTACGGCCCTGGTGACCTTTCCGAGTGGACGAAGGTGTTCGGCGCTCCGACCAGCACGTTCGACCACAAGGGCACGCGATTCATCCTGCGCGACTCCTCGCTCGGGTCGCTGCGGGCGGGCGGGTTCGCGCAGATCCTCGACCTCAGGCAGCAGCTGGACGACGCCCGGTCGAACCGGTCCATCCGCAACGTGGTGGTGATGGCGCACCACCCGATCGACGACCCGTCGCCGACGCAGAACTCGCAGCTCGGCGATCGCAAGGAGGCCGAGCTGCTGGTTCGCTGGCTCGCGGACTTCCGCGCATCGACGGGCAAGGGTGCTGCGTACATGGCAGCGCACGCCGGTACCTTCGCAGCGACTCGGACCGATGGGGTACTGCTCCCGCTGACCGGCAACTCGGGCAAGGGGCCGGCGGCTGCCCCTGACGCCGGTGGCTTCACCGGGTGGGCGCTGGTCGGCATTGACCCGTCGGCGAAGGAGGCGGCTGCTGGCGAGCGGCACTGGTCAGCACCCGAGCGCTCGTGGTTCCAGGTCGAGCTGCGGGCGCATGTTGATGCACTGGAGCTGTCGGCGCCGGTATCGGTCAAGATGGGCAAGACTGCGGCGGTGGCGGCGACCGTCGTACAGGAGAACCGGCGAGTGCCGGTGTCGTTCCCGGTGTCGGCCGACTGGTCCGGGTCGTCCTTGCTGCACCTCGGACCGATCCGTACTGCGCCCTTCTGGGCCGTGGCCTCCTACGACCCGGCTACCGGCACCCTCACCGGCCTACGCCCAGGCACTGTCCAGCTAGGAGTCACCGTCAACGGCACCAGCAAGAGCGCCAGCGTCCGCATCGACTGGTAGCCCTCACACGATCGGCATCGCCGGCGTTCAACGCGCATGAAGCGAATCGTCGAACCCAAGGTCCTGTACTTCGGCACGCCGGTGGTGCTGATCAGTTCGCGGAACCCGGACGGGAGCACCAACCTCGCGCCGATGTCCTCGGCGTGGTGGTTGCACTACTCCGCGATGCTCGGGATGGCCGCGGGCTCGCAGACCGTGCGGAACCTGCAGGAGCGGCCGGAGTGCATCCTCAATCTGGTCGAGCCGGCGATGCTCGCCGGGCTCGACCGGATCGCGCTGCTGACCGGATCCGAGCAGATGTCCGATGCCAAGCGGGCGCGCGGCTACCGCCACGAGCCGGACAAGTTCGCGGTGGCGGGGTGGACCAGGACGCCGGGCAGCCTGGTGGACGTGGACGCCGTCGAGGAGAGCCCGATCAACCTCGAAGGGCGGATCGAGGCGATCCATACCGTCGGCGGTCCCGGCTCCACGCTGCGGTCGCTGGAGATGTCGATCCAGCGCGTCCACGTGCGCGAGGACCTGCTGATGCACGACGACCGCTACATCGACCCGCTGCGCTGGGACCCGCTGATCATGAAGTTCACCGAGTACTTCGCCGGTGGCGCACCGGCGTACGAGTCGTCCCTTGCCCGCGGCTGGCAGATGCCGGCCCTACAACTGAGGTGAGCTAGCGTCGAGTGCATGACTGAGGTGAGGCGGCCGCGGCGGCTACGTGGTGGGGATCGGGTTGCGGTAGTGGCGCCGGCGGGGCCGTTGGTGGCGAGTCGGTTGGAGGCAGGGTCGGCGCATCTGCGTGACTGGGGTTTGGAGATCGACGTCATGCCGGCTGTACTGACCCGGCACGAGCGCTTCCCCTATCTGGCCGGTGACGACGCTGCGCGAGCTGCCGACTTCCGAGCCGCCTGGCTGGACCCGCAGTACGCCGCTGTCTTCTGCGGCCGCGGCGGGTACGGCGTGCAGCGGCTGCTTCAGCACCTGGACCTGGATGAGCTGGCCGGAGTCGACAAGGTGCTGGTCGGCTTCAGCGACATCACCGCGCTGCATGAGGCGCTGAATGCGCAGGGGCTGGTCACCATCCACGGCCCGATGGCCGCAGCCGTCGAGCAGCTCGGTGCACTCGAGGGGCGGGAGCGCCTGCATGACCTGCTGTTCGAGCCCGAGTCGGTCAAGGACCTGCTCGCCCCGAGATCCGCCCGGACGATGGTGCCCGGTACTGCGGACGGCCGGCTGCTCGGCGGCAACCTGGTACTCCTGGCGGCCAGCCTCGGTACTCCGACCTCCGTGCGGCCGGACGGCATCGTCGTCCTCGAGGACGTGAGCGAGGACGGCTACCGGGTCGACCGGCTGCTCACCCAGCTGCTGCGATCCGGCTGGTTCGACCATGTCACCGGTCTGGTGATCGGCGACTTCAGCGAAACCGACGACCAGGGGCTGGTCTCCGAGGTCGTTCGTGAGCGGCTCGAGCCGCTCGGCGTGCCGATGGTCGAAGGCGCTTCGATCGGCCATGAAGAACTCAACCTGGCGATCCCGCTCGGCCTCCCGGTCCGTCTCGACGCGACCGCCGGCACCCTCACACCGCTGCTGCCGCCACTCAGCTAGACAGGTGCTCGCGGAGGAAGGCGAAGGCCTGCGGGTAGGCATCGAGCCGGTTGGCGCGCTTCGCCAGGCCGTGACCTTCGTCGGGGTAGACCAGCAGCTGACACGGAACGTCTCGCTTGCTGAGCGCCTCGACGATCTGCTCCGCCTCCGACAACGGCACCCGCGGATCGTTCGCGCCGTGGATGACGAACAGCGGCGCCCGGATGTCGTCCACCCGGTTCAACGGACTCGCTGACTCCAGGAACTCGCGGTCCTCGGCCAGTACGCCGTACTCGCGTTCACGAGCCACCCGCCGGTACGCCGACGTGTTCTCCAGGAACGTGACGAGCGAAGCGATCCCGACGACATCCACCCCGGCTGCCCAGCGCTCGGGCTGGAACGTGAGACCCGCCAGCACCATGTAGCCGCCGTACGAGCCGCCCCACAGGCCAGTGCGCTTCGGGTCGACGCCAATCGACGGCAGCCAGTCGTGGATCGCCGCAAGGTCCTTCACGGAGTCGAGCCGCAACTCCTTGTCGTCCAGGGAGTACCAACGCTTCCCGTACGCCGCTGAGCCGCGCACGTTGGGCACGATCACCGTGTGGCCTTCCGCAGCGAGTGCGGTGACCACCGGGTTCCAGTTGCGCATCGCCATCATCTCGGGGCCACCGTGCACCCACACGACTGCCGAGCCGTTGCCGCTGTTGCCGATCGGCCGGTAGACGAACACGGGCACCTGCTCGCCGTCGAAAGACGTCACCCGGTGGCTCACCGGATGCGCGAGCCCGTCCGGAAGTACAGGGCCTGCAGGGGACTGGACGGCGGTGATCTCACCGGTCTCGCGCGCGTATCGGAACACCGAGAGCGGCTCGATCGGCGAGCTGTGGTTGAACAGCGCATAGCTGCCGTCCACCGACCACAGGGGATCCGGAGCCATCAGTAGCCGGGCAGCGCAGCCACCTGCCGGTAGATCGAGCTGTGCGACGAAGGAGGCGTCCGCGAGCATCTGCAGGGCCAGGGTGACGACACCGTCGTCGGTAGTCCCCACCAGCAGGTGCTCGCCGTCAGGGCACACCCAGCCGTCCAGGTCGTGCTCGTCGTCGATCAGTAGATCGCTCCACGTCGCAGTACCGACGTCGTACCGGCGCAGGGCGAGTCGCTCGCGTCCCGCATCAGTCGCGACGACGAACCCGGAGGAGTCGGGCAGCCACGAGGGAGCCTCCTGGTACGTCGGGTCGGCGTACCCCGTGAGCTCGGTGACGGTCTGGGCGGCTACGTCGGCCAGCAGGAGCTGCACCGAGTTGCCAGGGCCGCCGGCCAGGCGGATGGCGACCCAGTGTTCGTCCGGCGACACGTGCGCCGACGTCAGGTAGCCGCCGCCGTCGTACAGGACTGTCTCGGAGCCAGTGCCGAGGTCATGCATCACCAGGTCGAAGTCCACCCCGTTGCGGCGGTTGGTGGTGAAGAAAACCCTGCCTGGCTTGGCATCCACCAGGTGATGGAAGTAGGCGAGGTCCTGGACGAGCGGAGACAACACCGGGAGCCCATCGGGCCCGCTGGTGTCGTCCAGGTCGAGCAAGGACAGCTGGCCGCGCTCATCGCCACCACTGTCGTGCTCCACGACCACCTGGCGACTACCTGGTACAAATCGAGTGTTGCGGGCCGTGTCGCCCAGGGCAGTCAGCGCCCGCCAGCTCCCGTCAGCCGCGACCTCATGGATCTGCCGGATCCCGCTCCCGTCGTATCCGACGAGCAGCCTCCCGTCCGGGGCGACATCGAAGGCCATCGTGGTCGGCAGCGAGAGCAGTGTCGTCAGCACCAGCCAATCCTCACACGCGCCCCACCCCATGCAACCTGCCCGCGGACCTCGCCGTCTTTACGATCGTCAACCAGTGGACGAGAGGCGCCCGATGAGTGTGCGTGACCAGGAGTTCTCGGACTTCGTGCAGGCGCGGCGATCGCGGCTGGTAGGAGCTGCCTACCTGCTGTGCGGTGACCGGCACACGGCCGAGGACTTGGTACAGACGGCACTGGCCAAGCTGTACGCCGCCTGGCCGAAGATCCACAGCCGTGGCGCCGAGGACGCCTATGTGCTCAAGATCCTGGTCAACACGACCATCGACGCGGGCCGGCGGAGGTGGCGGCGGGAGCTGATCTCGGACGAGTTGCCCGAGCAGTCCGTGCCCGGCCCCGATCTCGACGGCCGCGACGAACTCGTCCGCGCGCTCGCCACGCTCGGGCCGAAGCAACGGCGGATCGTCGTCCTGCGCTACTGGCTCGACCTCAGTGTCGAGGAGGTCGCCGCCGACCTGAGGATCAGCCACGGAACGGTGAAGAGCCAGTCCTCGCGGGCCCTCGACCACCTCCGCGCCCGGTTGACCGCCGAAAGAATCGACGCACTGACCGAGGAGCGAGCATGAACGAGCAGGACCTGCGCGAACGAATGGAACTCAGCGTCGAGAGCGACCTCGGCGAGCCACCGATCGACCCGACGGCGGACATCCGCCGCGGCCGCACCCGACTGCGCCGAAACCGCATCGCCACCGGGTTCGCTGCGGTGACGTCGGTGGCCGCTGTGGCCGCCCTGGGCCTGCAGCTCGTGCCCGCCTCATCGGCCGATGGCCAGAGCGCCCCGCCGGCCGCCCAGCCGACGACGACCCATCCCACTGCATCCTCCGGGCACGTGACAACAACCCAGCGGCTGGCGGACCTCACGGGCGCACTGCTCGACTCGACGGTGCACCGGCACGTCGACCCGGGCCGCAAGTACACGAGGGCGACCACCAGCGGGGTCTCCTCGACTTCCGTGATCGACTCGTCGAACAAGCTCACTCAAGTGGGAATCATTCAGCAGTGGCGGCAGAGCGGTGAGGTCGGACAGCTCCATGTCTCGGTGACCAACGGGAAGCAGGCGCAGTCGAAAGATGAGTGGTGCGGGGTCAAGTCGGTGGTGACAGGCCCGCTCAAGAAGACCTGTACGACCAGGACGGCCCCGAACGGCCGTCCGATCGTCACTGCGACGTTCGTGCCGACGGCGAACGGTCGCCCCGTCGGGCCAGACGGTGGGTTGTACGTCCGATACGTCCGGCCGGACGGCCAGGTCGTCATCGTCTCCGTGACCAGGCTGACCAAGCCGGCCGTGACGCTGCAAGAGCTCATCGCGGCCGCGATCGACCCTGGGATGAGTTTGCCGAAGAAGTAGCCGGTTGAGGGGCAGACGGAGTGCCTGCCCCTCAACCGATGTGGTCAGCGTTCGCCGTGCCAGCTGTGCCAAAGGGCTGCGTACGGGCCTTCGGCACCGACTAGCTCGTCGTGGCCGCCGAGCTCCACGATGCGGCCGTCCTCGACTACTGCGATCACGTCGGCGTCGTGGGCGGTATGCAGCCGGTGGGCGATCGCGACGACCGTGCGACCTTCCAGTACTCCGGCCAGCGACCGCTCCAGGTGGCGAGCGGCTCGCGGGTCCATCAGCGAGGTCGCCTCGTCCAGGACCAGCGTGTGCGGGTCGGCCAGGACCAGCCGGGCCAATGCGACCTGCTGAGCCTGTGCCGGGGTCAGCGACACTCCACCCGACCCGACCTCGGTGTCGAGCCCGTGCTCGAACCCGGCGACCCAGGCATGCGCATCCACGGCCCGCAAAGCAGTCCACAGCTCAGCATCGGCTGCAGCAGGCCGGGCCAGCCGCAGGTTGTCCCGCATGCTGCCGACGAACACGTGGTGCTCCTGGTTCACCAGGGCCACGTGGCTTCGTACCTGCTCGGCCGACATCTTGTCGAGGGCTGCCCCGCCCAGGGTGATGTCACCGACCCGTGGCGAGTAGATGCCGGCCAGCAGCCGGCCGAGCGTCGATTTCCCTGCTCCTGAAGGGCCTACCAGCGCAACCCGGGCACCGGGCTCGACGGTCAGTGTGACGCCGTGCAGCACGTCGCGGCCTTCCAGGTACCCGAAGCGGACCTCGTCGGCCAGCACGGTCCGGCCATCCGGCTCGTCCTGGTGACCGGCCTGTTCCGCCTCGATCTCACGGACGCCGACCAGTCGCGCCAGGGAGACCTGGGCAACCTGCAGCTCGTCGTACCAGCGGATCATCATGTTGACCGGCTCGACCAGCATCTGGATGTAGAGCGCACCCGTCGTCAGCGCGCCGACAGTGATCCAGCCCTCGATCGACAGGCCGCCACCGATGACCAGCACCGCGGCCAGCGCGACCGTGTGGGTCATGTTGATCACCGGGAACAGGATCATCCGCAAGGAGAGCGTGTAGCGCTCCCAGGCCACCCACTGGCCGATCCGGGTGTCACCCATCTTGATCCGGCGGTCGCCAAGCCGGTGGGACTCCACAGTCCGGCCGGCGTCGACAGTCTCGGCCAGTGCCGAGGCGACGGCCGCATAGCCCGCCGCCTCCGACCGGTACGCCGATGGCGCCCGGCGGAAGTACCAGCGGCCACCGATGATCAGGATCGGCGCAGCGATCACAACAGCCACGGCCAACTCCGGCGCAGTGACGATCAGTGCGCCGATCAGCAGCCCTGCCCAGATCACCGCGATGGTCAGCTGCGGTACGGCGTCCCGCATGGCGTGCGACAAGCGGTCGACGTCCGTGGTGATCCGGGACAGCAGGTCACCCGTCCCGGCGCGCTCCAGCACACCCGGCGGCAGCGCGACCGCACGGACGAGGAAGTCCTCCCGCAGGTCGGCGAGCATCTCCTCACCCAGCACTGCGCCGCGCAGCCGGGTGAGCCGGACGAAGACCGTCTGCACGGCGAGGGCGATGACGAAGCCCAGCACCACGTAGGGAAGGTCGACATCCGTCTCGCCGACTGACAGCTTCTCCACGACGTTGCCGAGCAGCCAGGGCCCGACCATGCCGCTCAGTGCCGCCGCCGCGTTGACCAGTGTCAGCCAGCCGAACGCACGCCGGTGTCTGCGGAACAGGGTTTTCAGATAGGCCTTCACCGTCGGGGTGCCGGCCACCGGCAGGCGAGCCGCCTCCTGCGGGGCTGCCGGGTCGTACTCGGGGCGCTTCACAGCGACTCCTCAAGAGTTGGCTCGTCTTCACGGGTGACGACTGCGCGGTAGCGCGGGTTGGTGTGCAGCAGTTCGTGATGGGTGCCGACGGCATCGACCCGGCCATCCGGCACGAACACCACTCGCTCCGCCCGGTCCAGCATCAGCGGGCTCGAGGTGAACACCACGGTGGTCCGGCCCGACCGGAGTAGCCGCAGGCTGTCTGCGATCCGTGCCTCCGTGTGGGCGTCCACGGCACTCGTCGGCTCGTCGAGCACGAGCAGCGCCGGGTCGACGTACAGGGAACGGGCCAGAGCGACCCGCTGTCGCTGTCCACCGGACAAGGAACGGCCGCGCTCGGTCAGTAGCGCTGCAGTGGCATCGGTACCGCCGTCGGGCAGCGACTGACGTAGTACGTCGAGGATGTCGGCGCACTGGGCTGCATCGAGAGCCTCCTCGACCGAGACGGCTCCACTGGCCGGTACGTCGAACAGGTCGCGCACTGTGCCCGACAGGAGCACAGGGTCCTTGTCCTGGACGAGCACGGCTGTCCGTGCGGAGTACAGCGGGAGGTCGTCGAGTGCGACGCCTCCCAGCAGGACAGACGGGTCCTCCGGGTCGGCCTCCGGACTGTGGCCACCAAGACGATCCGCGAGCAGACCGCCGGCGTCGGGGTTGCCACAGACCACGGCGGTGAAGCTCCCGGACGGAACCTCCAGCCCGGACAGCGGGTCGGCCAGATCGCCCGTGGGCACCTCGGCGTCCGCCGTCCCCTTGTCGTCGTCCATCCGCTGCAGCGACAGCACGCGCGCCGCGCGTCGGGCCGACACCTTGGAGAAGATGAACGCGCTCGCCGTCTCCTCGAACGTGTGCAGCGGAACGAGCATGAAGGTGATGAACCCGTACGCCGTGACGAGCTCGCCGACGTTGATCTTGCCGGCCGTGACCAGGTTGATGCCCATCCAGACGATCAGCACCAGGAACAACCCGAACAGCAGCACCTGGATCGCCGCGATCAGCGACCACATCCGGGCGCTGCGGACCGCGCTCGACCTGTACTCCTGGGAGGCCGCGCGATAGCGGTCGAGGAAGAGCTGCTCGCCGCCGATACCGCGCAGCACGCGCAGACCGGCGACCGTGTCGGCGGCCAGCTCGGTGGCGCGACCGCCCTTGGCCCGCTGGGCGTCGGCGCGACGCTCGGCGGGCCCCATCAGCGGCACGATCGAGAAGGCCAGGATCGGTACGGCGATCAGCACCACGAGCCCGAGCTGCGGCTCGTAGAAGAGCAGGCCGATCACGACCGCGAAACAGGTCAGCAGCGCGGCCGCGAACCGGCCGAGCACCTCGACGAACCAGCCGATCTTCTCCACGTCGCCACTGCTCACGGCGACCACCTCACCGGCCGCGATCCGGCGGGTCAGCATCGAGCCCAGCTCGGCGGCCTTGCGGGACAGCAGTTGCTGGAGACGCGAGGCCGTGCTGATCCAGTTGGTGACGACGGCCTGGTGGAAGAACGCGTCGGCGCCGGCCTTGGCGGCACCCATCGCCAGCAGCAACAGGCCGGCCAGGATCAGCTTGGTCCAGGACTTGTCGATCACGGCCTGGACGGCTAGCCCGACCGCGACGGGCGCGGCGGCGATGCCACCGAAGTACAGCAGACCCCAGCAGAGCGCGACGCCCTGACCACGGAGCTGCTGGTGCTCTAGCCAGAGAATGAGTCGGAGGCCGGACCGGGTGTCTGGCACACCTGGGTCGGCGAACGGAATGAGGCGCAGCGACATGACGTCCCAAAGGAACTAGAGGGGTTTTCGAGGTACCTGAGCAGGCGAATAGAGCAAGCCTAGGCGGCCCCGCCGACAGCCCGTCAAACCCTTTATCAGCCCGTGGGCAAGGGCTGTCCACGCCAAGTAGTACAGTCTTGAACGAATTCTGGAGAGGAAGACGAGTGCAGGAACCGAGTCGGCGGCGTCGGTTGCTGGTGCTGGCGATCTGTTGTCTGAGCCTGTTCATCGTCGGGCTCGACTCGACCGTGGTGAACCTGGCGCTGCCCTCGATCCGGTCCGAGCTGAACGCCTCGGTGTCCAAGCTGCAGTGGACGATCGACGCCTACACGCTGCTCGACTCGGCCGGCTGGCGGTTCATCTTCTGGGTCACGTGCCGGTGGTACTGGTCGCGTTGGTGCTGACGGCGTTCTTCGTACCGGAGTCGCGGGCCGCGGTCGCGCGCCGGCTCGATCCGGTCGGGCAGGTGCTGGTGATCCTGTTCCTGATCGGGCTGACGTACTCGATCATCGAGGGGCAGGCGGCCGGCTGGGGTTCGCCGCTGATCGTCAGTTGCTTCGTCGTGGTGGTGCTTTCGCTGGTGTCATTGGTGTTCTACGAGCGGCGTCGCGAGCAGCCGTTGCTCGATCCACGGTTCTTCCGCAGTGCGCCGTTCTCCGGGGCGACGCTGATCGCGGTCGCCGGGTTCGCGGCGCTGTCCGGCTTCCTGTTCCTGAATTCCCTTTATCTGCAGGAGGTTCGGGGCTTCTCGGCGCTGCATGCCGGTCTGCTCACGCTGCCGATGGCGGTGATGACGGTGATCTTCGGCTTGGGCTTCGGCATGCTCAGCTCGCCGATCACCAACGCGGCCGTCTCGGGGATGCCTCGCTCGCAGGCCGGCGTGGCCGCGGCGATCGCCTCGACGAGTCGACAGGTCGGCGCCTCGCTGGGCGTCGCGATCGTCGGCACCGTCTTGACCGCCAGACTCTCCGGGCCGCTCGAGACCGGGTTTGTCGCCGCCGCGCAGCTCGCCTGGTACATCATCGCCGGTTGTGGCCTGCTGGTGCTCGTCTTCGGCCTGATCACCAGCGGGCGCTGAGGCGCGCAGTACTGCAGCTCGCGTTGCTGACAATGTCGCTTGACGAGGGGTCGCTTGACAGACCGTCGTCGCTCCCGTTCGATCGGTAATCGACGATTGGGGCGCGATGCTGCGGGTGATCTTCACTGAAGCCGACCTTGCACAGGTCCGCGTCGCGCCCGCCGCCGACCCCCTTTGGGAGATCGCCAACAGCCTCGACCGCCTCCAAACCAAACGCGGCCGCTGGGCCTACGCCCCCTGGTACCGCGCGGCGTCCGAGACGCTGACCGACCCGGTACTGCGGAAACAGGTCACCTCGTTGCTCCTGCCACTGTTCCCAAGAGCCGCATACTTCCCCGACTTCCTCACCCCACCCGCAGCCCTCAACGGCCTCGAAGCAGGCATCGACGCCATCCTCTCAACCCCCACGGAGCGAGTCACCAGCGAACTCAAGACTCTGGCCCTGGTTCACCAGGCACCCTCCTGGGCTCCTCGACTAGCCGCCGGCGACCTACACTCCGACCTCGGCGCCGCCCTGCGGATGTACCACCATCGCGTGATCGAGCCCCACTCGGATCTGATCTCCGCAGAGCTAGCCGCCGACCGGGCAACCCGCGCCCGCGCACTAGCCCGAGGCGGCCCCGACAGACTGCTGAACAGTTTCCAGCCCCTCATGCGCTGGCGCCCACCAGTCCTCGAGGTCCGCTACCCCATCAACCGAACCATCCACCTGGCCGGCCGTGGCCTACAACTAACCCCGTCCTACTTCTGCTGGCAAAACGCCATAACCCTCGCAGACACAGACCTCTCCCCAGTCCTCGTCTACCCCGTACTACGGGAGCTCCCCACGTCCCAAACCAGCGACGCGACGGCCGCCGCCCTGCTCGGCAAAACCCGAGCCGCCATCCTCCGCGCAACCATCCCCGGCCGTACCGCTGCCGAGATCGCCACCCAGATAGGAATCGGCGCCCCCACCACCAGCCACCACCTGACCGTCCTCCGAGACAGCGGCCTGATCACAACCCAGCGCGCCGGCAAGGCACTCCTGCACGTACTAACCCCACTCGGCGCAGCCCTGCTGCGGCAGCAGCCAGTGCGCTAGCCCTCAAGTACACCGGCGTTGCCGTCGCCATCGCCTCAACAAACCGCCAGATATTGCCTGACAGGCACTGGCCCCTGTTACTTCGGCAGGCCGTACCGGTAGATCTTTTCGCATTCGCGATCGGCGATGACCAGGTCGCCGTCCCACAGCGCCAGACCTTCGATCTCGCTCAGGGGGGCTGCCAGCAGGTCACCGATCGGCACCTGGGCACACTGCGTCGCAATCCTGGTCTTCCCTCTCAGGAGAAGCTTCGGATCGGCTCCGGGAGTGGCGTGAACGACAGCTGCGTGCCCGTCCATCGCGACATACGCGCCACCCTTGCCGTCGGCGATCATCGTGCCTGGTGAGTATCCGGCCAGGAGGTCGAGCCCACGGAGGGACATCCGGGCAGTCACCTTGCCTCCGGCGATCCGGACGACTTCATCCTTGGTCGCCACCAGCAAGTCTTCCCCATCGGCCGCAATGGCTGACGGCACGACCGGCAGCGTCACCGTCGATACCTTCCCGGCGTCGGAGACTGCCAGTACTTGGGACCCGCGCTGGACCCACCATTGCTCGCCACGCCGCAGAATTCCGTCACCAGTTGCCGCACCCGCCTGAGCCGCCAGCGCGGGAAGATTGGCCAGGTCCTTGACGGTGCCATCCGACGGATTCAGTGTCATCACACGCCGTCCATCTGCCAAGAACCCAACCTGGTCAGCCGCAACTGCCGCTGCCAGAATCCGCTCAGTCCGGCCTCCCCAGCCGAGGTCCGTGAGCTGCCCCGCAGAGTCGAGGCGCAAGACCTCCGGCGCAGCCTCTGTAGTGATCAGCAAGCCGCCGTTCGGCAGGGTAGCCACCGGCCCGACATCCCCGACCCCGTGCCCAGCAGCGGGACTCTTGCCGTCCCACCCGATACCAGTGCCATCGCCGGCGATACTCACCATCTGCCCAACCCCAGGTGTTGGCGCAGCGATAGGTTCCGGCGACTTCACCGGCTCCGACTCATCACACCCAGCCAGGCCGACAACCAAACACAAGGCAACAAGCAACGCCCCTGCCTGTACCTCCACGCTCCGCATGTTCCGACCGTACCCGGGTCGCCACGTGTAGCACGCGAGCGGAGCTGGTGCGGGGGAGTCGTCTGCAGCTTCCTGCAATTGGTGCCGTTGCGCGATCTCGCGAGGCGGTGCGGCGATAGGGTCCGATGACTGGCTGGATCTGACCCGTTGCGTTCGGCGAGGGCTGGGGGCGGCTCAGGATCAGGGGCAGGAACTCGGGGAGGGGACCGCTGGTGACCGATTACGTCAGTGCTTCGGCTAGTCGGATGCGTAGTTTGGCGCGAGAGATCAAGGAATGCTCGGACGCGATCCTGTCCGACGAGCCCGGTATCAAGAGCGGGATCGAAGGCTGGGAAGCGGGCGTCGACACCAACGCCCTTCGGAATCTGGCCGGGTGGCTGAAGGACGAGGCGGGGCCGATGCTGGATCGGGCTGCCTGGGCTGAGACCGCGCTGAACCAGCCGGGGCCGGTGACGGTCAACCGCGCTGGGGATTGGCGCACGGTTCCCTGGAACATCACGCCTGAGCTGCAGCGACAGGAAGGGTACGCCGACAGCGCCCAGTTGGCTCGCCTGATGCAGAGCAAGGATCCGAAGGTTCGCGATCAGGCCGCGCGGGAGGCCGCTTGGGCAATGGAAGCCCACGTCGACGACCCCGAGTGGCTCGAGGCGTTCTTCACTACCGGTGGCGCGCAGGTGCTGTCATCCCTCCCGCGGCATCTGCTTGCACGCGACGGCGCGACTCTGTCGGAAGACTCGAAGCAGACCCTGCGCTGGTACAGCCTCGGCATTGCCAAGGCCACGAAACTGCAGGAGCAGCACAAGATCACCCTGCCAGGAACCGTATGGGACCCCATTTTTCATCCTGCGGGCGATGATCTGTGGTCGTCGGGGATGCTGGTGGCGCACGGCCCGAAGGGTGATCAGTACGGCTCCCAGTTCCTCGCGGGACTTGCGGGTGGGGCCTTGGACTGGAAGGAAGAGCACGGGCCGATGCGGCCGTCGTACTCTGCGCCGAGAATGGCCGGGAACACCTTTGTTCCCGGTGGATATGTTCAGAACGACGGCGACTGGTGGACCAGCCTGGGAATCGACGTCGATTACCTCGACACCGACGCGAAGGACGCGGAGGCCGGGATCGCCAAGATCAGGGCCAATGACCCGTTGAGCTTCATTCTCGGTCGTACTGGTGAGAACCCGGAAGCCAGCAGGGCTTTGCTGTCCGTGCCGAACGACCCGACGCGCGCCAAGCAGTTGGTCGACGTGCATTGGCAGACGCCCGGACCGGTGCCGCTGGATGATTCGGGGCCGGCGTCGTTGGTGATCCGGGCGGCGACGTTTGATCGGAAAGAGCATGGCAAAGATTCGGCTAATGCTGCGCTCAATGTGATCAGGGCTGCGAACTTTGCGTATCGATCAGAACGGAATGCCTACGACAATGAGCAGTACCCGAAGCTGCCGTCGGCGCTGACCAAGGGGCTGTCGTTCGTCGCCGCGACTTACGGCGACGACCTTGCTGGTAGCACCGATACGGCAGATCTGATCAATGGAGTGGCCGATCGCGGCGTTGGGGGGCTCCATTTCCAGACCAACTCGACAGAGATCGATGGATTTCTCCATGCACTGATGTCGGACCCGGCGGCTACGGGAGCCCTCGAAGGCGCTCTTCGTGCGCGGCTGACCCTGTCGGCGCAGTTGCAGTCCACTGATCCGAGCCTGCCCGACTATCTCGAGGACCTCGGGCGGCTGCTAGGAGCGATGAACCTGACAGCCAATGATATGAAGTTCGATGCGGCGGAGGCCAAAGACAAGGACAACGCGAACCACCGGGTCTACTTCGATGCTTTGACCGGTGTCGCGAGCGGCTTGCCGGGTCTCCCTGATGCGCAGACGTTCCTGGTTGTGATTTCGAGCGAACTGGCGGCGGCGAACGGCGATGCCCTGTTCCCCACCGACAATGCGACCAAGGCGGCCGACGCGTCGCAGGCGGTGACGTACAGGAACTTGCAGGGCATGCGTATCGAGATTGCGCAAGGGTTGCTGCAGAGCGGAACGCTGACGCCGCCAGTGGGTCGCAGTTTCTGTCAGGGTGGCGTGATCAAGATCAGGACAGAGCAAGAAGCAGTGGAGTTCAAAGACTGGTGGTCGACCGTCGGTTCGCAGGCAACCGACTTCGAGGATCGGGCCCAGAAGGGTTTTATGGAAGCGAACGCAATATTCGCCGCCAATGCTAATAAGCACGGGAAGTGAGGGTTTTCTGATGCCAGTTCCCTATGTGCAGGAGTGCCGGGAGTCGATGGCGGCGGTCTCGGGCAAGGTTGAGGCGATTCGGAAGGCGATCAAGGAGTTGCAGGGGTTTGCCAATGTGGACACCTGGTCTGGGACGCAGGCTGACAAGTGGATGGCTGACTTGAATCATCGTGTCAAGGCGGTTGAGGCGTGCCTGGATGTCAAGGTGCCTGCGGCTAAGGCGGAGTGTTTGAAGAACGCTCAGCGGATGCAGTCCGCGTCGTCGGCCGGAGCCGTCAAAGCCCAGTAGCTAGTTGGGTCAGGTGCTCTGTAGGCCGGCGCGGCCGAGGGCTTTCAGGCGGCCGCGGAGGATTTTTTGGCGGCGTTCTTCTGTGGGGAAGAGGTCCACGTACTCTGCGCCTCTGGCCGCCAGGAGGTCGTCGTCGAGGCGGCGGACTGTGCCGGCTGGGAAGCGGTGGGTCATTGCTGCCTGCACCGCGTTGCTGTCGATGTCCTGCAGCAACGCCGTCAGTTGGTCCTCGGTGGTGACGCCGAGTTGGGCCAGGATGCCGAGGATCCACGCGTAGTGGTTCGTCTTGGCGTGCGGGGCGTCGGGATAGCGCCTGGTCAGGTACGTGGTCAGCGTCGCCGTCGTCAGGTCCATCGGCGCGGCGTCGGGCTCGGCGGCGGCCAGTTCGCGGTACAGCTTGTCGATCTCGGCGAACTCATTGTCCGCGAGCTCCATCAGCGCCGCCGCGAGCAGGAAGCGCCGGTCGAACTCGGGTTTGCGGTCCGGCGGGATGTCCAGCTTGTACCTGATGTCGTGCTCGAACTCGGCCCACGCGTGCTGGACCGCGGTCCGGACCTGGATCTCCATCGTCAGGTTCTTCAGTACGGCGTACTCCGGCAGCTCCCGGCGATGCGCGTTCAGCCGTACCAGGTAGTGCTTGCTCGCGTAGCCGAAGGCGCCCTGCGCGCGGGTGTGCGCACCCATGTCGGTGTGCTCGACGATCTCGAACTCCGACTCGATCACCTCGCAGACCCGGTCGACGGCCTCGACCAGGAAGGTGATGATCCGGGCGGCGACCAGGTCGGTGATCTGCTCCAGCGGATCGTCGTACTTCGGCTTGGCCGGGTCGTCCGGATGAGCTTTCGAGGCCTTCGCCAGGAACGACTCGGGATCCTTGGCCCGGGCGGTCGCGCTGAGGTAGTTGATGCCCTCTTCCTCGCCGATCAGCTCGTTGATCAGAGCTTCCAGCTTGCGCGCGCCACCGACGTACTGCTGGTGCGTCCGCTCGTACTGCGCAGCGGCCTGCACCGTCCAGTCCTGCAGCTCAGCCCCACCCATGCGCAGACCATAGTGCTGATCGCGGTCCCTAGGCTGCGCTACACGTGTCTAGTGGTCTCTAGTATTTTTGCTAGATATCCGCAGAAGCTGACAGAACAGCGACACGCGATCGGGTTGACTAGCGAAATCTAAGGAAAACGCTAGACAGCCTCATAGAGTGAAATGCATGGATCCGATCCGGAATCCCTATGCGCCCGGCGCCGGCCAGCGCCCGCCCGAGCTGGCCGGACGCGACACCGAGGTACGGCAGTTCGAGGTGGTCCTCGAACGCGTCGCGGCGGGGCGGCCGGAGCGCAGTCTGGTGCTGTCGGGGCTGCGCGGGGTCGGCAAGACGGTGCTGCTCAACACGCTGCGGAGCCAGGCGATCAAGCGCGCCTGGGGTACCGGCAAGATCGAGGCGCGGCCCGACCAGAGCATCCGGCTGCCGATCGCCCAGGCGATGCACACCGCCATGCGCGAGCTCGGGCACCGGCATCGGGATTCCGAGCGAGTCGACGAGTTCAGCGCGGTGCTGAAGGCTTTTGCGCTGCGTACCGGCCTGAACGATCGCAAGGGCATCCGCTGGCAGCCCCCGGTCGACGTGGTCGCGGCGAAGGGGCGGGCCGACTCGGGTGACCTCGAGATGGACCTGATCGAGCTGTTCGCCGACGCGGCCGACCTGGCCGGCGACCTGTCCGTCGGCGTCGGCCTCTTCATCGACGAGATGCAGGACATCAGCGCCGACGACCTGTCGGCCCTGTGCGCCGCCTGCCACGAGATCTCTCAGCAGAGCGCCGCCCTGGTCGTCGTAGGCGCCGGGCTGCCACACCTGCCCGCCGTACTGTCCGCCAGCAAGTCGTACTCCGAACGTCTCTTCCGCTACGTCCGCGTGGACCGCCTGTCCCGCGAAGCCTGCGACCGAGCCCTGATGATCCCGGCCGAAACCGAAGGCGTCGTCTTCGAAGAGGAAGCCCTGGACGAGCTCTACGCCCAGACCGACGGCTACCCGTACTTCGTCCAAGCCTTCGCCCACGCCACCTGGGACCACGCCCCCGCCAGCCCGATCACCATCAAAGACGTAGCCGTCGCAGGCCCCGAAGCCTCCGCCGAACTGACCGTCGGCTTCTTCGGCTCCCGCTATGAGCGCGCGACTCCTGCCGAGCGCGAATACATGCGCGCGATGGCCGAGCTCGGCGTCAACGCCGACGACGGCCCGGTCCCCACCGCCGAAGTAGCCACCACCCTCAACCGCAAACCCCAGTCCCTCTCTCCAGCCCGAGACGGCCTCATCAAAAAGGGCCTGATCTTCTCCGCCGAACGAGGCACCGTAGCCTTCACAGTCCCCCACTTCGGCAAATTCCTCCGCACCCGCACCGCCTAGCACGACGCCACGCAGCTCCTCCGTCGGCCGGTTGTGCGGGAAACTTTTGGTCGCCAGCTGCAAGTTTGTTTCCACTCAGCAGCGATGGAAGGAGCGGGTATCGGAGGCCGCGCGATGAAAAACCCGGTGTCGCGGAAGTTGCCCTTTTGTGATGTAACTGGGAGTCGATAGGGTGCCTGTATATGACTACCGGGCGGAGCGAGCGGCGTTTGGGGAGTCGTGCGCGCCGGGCCCGGGGTGGGCGGCACAGCCGGCGGAAGTCGTACAAGGCGCAGTGGTTCTCCGTGACCGCGTTGGCGGTGCTCGGGATGGTGATGGTGGTTCATCCGGACGCCACCAAGCAGCGCAATCTGGCCGCGCAGTTCAGTGGGAGTGCGGTGGCGGCGAGCGAGCCGACGAAGGCTCCGGTCGCAGCCGTGCCGACGATTGTGCCGACGCCCACGGCGACGTTCACCATGCCGTTGCGTCCAGCACCGACTCTGACGCGACAGCCGCGTGGGTCCAAGCCGAATGTCACCGTCTCGACCGGGCGACTGCTGGTCGTGCCCGGGTTCGTGAAGGCGACCGGGCCGCACGACAAGCTCACCTACCGGGTCGAGATCGAGGACGGGCTGTCCCTCAATGGCGTGCTCGTCGCGGCGGCGATCCACAAGACGCTCACGGACGCACGCGGCTGGCAGTCGCTGGGGCCGGTCAGGTTCGAGCGGACCGACAAGATCGACGCCGACCTGCGCGTGATCGTGGCGACGCCGTCACTCACCGACAAGCTGTGCCTGCCGCTCGACACCGGCGGTGAGGTCTCCTGCCGCGTCGAGAACAGGGTGGTCCTCAACGCCAAGCGCTGGATGTACGCCGTCCCCGCGTACGCCGGCAAGGTCGACCTGTACCGGAGCTACCTGGTCAACCACGAGGTCGGCCACGCCCTCGGCCACGGCCACTCGGCCTGCACCAAGCCCAACACCCCCGCGCCGGTGATGATGCAGCAGACCAAGGGCCTGGGCGGCTGCCTCCCCAACGCGTGGCCCACGATCAAAGCCACCTAGATCGCCTATAGCCGTGAGAACCTGTCCGGAGACGGTCTGAGCGAGCGGGAGGGTGTAGCGAATGTCGTCACAGGACTTCCCCACCTACGGCCGGGGTGAGAACCCCGACGAGTCCCGCGAGGACGAGCACTACGCCAAACCGGCCCCGTACGGCGGCAACACCTTCGGCCAGGGCACCTACGCCGACCCGAGCCAGCCCGGCGCGTACCAACCCCAGCCCGGCCCGTACCAATCCCAGCCCGGCCAACCAGGCACCTACCCGCCGCCGGGCCAGCCAGGCCAACCGAGCCAGCCACTGCCGCAGTACGGCGGACCAGGCCAGTACGGCGAGCCGCAGCAGCCGCCGGAGCACCTCTACAACCAGCCGCCCGCTTATCGCCCAGGCACCCCGTACGGCACGCCGGCGCAACCGCAGCCCCACGAGCTCCCGGCGTACGGGCGTGAAGGCGAGCCAGCACCCCGCGACCCGCGAGCAGCCCGCGTAATACTGCTCGCCGCGGTCATCGCCGCCGTCTACGGCCTGCTGGTCATCTCCATCCAGCGAGTCTCGCTCCGGGACATCTCCCAGCTCCCCGGCTCCCCCCTGAACCACCCGCTGCGCACAGACGCCATAGACACCATCGGCCAACTCCTGACCCTCGTGGTCGGCCTGGCCGCGCTAGGCATGTGGCTTCGCGACGTACTGAGTCGCCGCAAGGTCAACCGCCAGCCCGACCCGATCGAGCTGGGTGGACTAGGCCTGGTCGCCCTCTCCCTGATCCCGCTGCTGATCTGGCTGGTGATGGTGCTGACCACCGGCATGGGCTCCATCGACGACTCCCTGGACCGCCTGCCCACGGCGTACGCGTGGGGCGGCGTCGGCCTGCTGATGCTCGCCGCCGGCCTGGGACTCGGCTACAACGCGCTCAAGCCCCCAGTACGCAACCCCGTCGTCCAACAGGCCCCGGACCGCCCACCTTGGGAGTGACCACTCCCCTCGTACTGACCAACGGCCCCGAGGTTGTGACGTTCATCAAGCGGGCGGCTGGTGTATACAACGGGCAATGACGCGATATCGTTGACGGCGTAACAAACTCCGCGGGAGCTCGCACCGAAATTCTGGCGGGCTGAGAGGGTGACGAGCTGCGTCCGAGCAGCCGGGTCGCCGACCGCCTGAACCTGACCGGGTAATGCCGGCGTAGGGAGCAGGTCAGCCATGACCACTACCGCTGCACGCACGTCGTCCACCGCCACCGAGGCGCCGCTCGTCCTGACCACGGACGCGCCACGCACCCTCGGGTTCCTCGACCAGTTCACGCTCTGGGGCAACTTCGGCATCTCGCTGTTCGGCCCGGTGACCGGCGCGCTCGTCGCGGCGTACACCGGATCGCTGGTGAAGGGCCTGATCGCAGTCGTCGTCGGCTGCGGGATCGGCGCCCTCGTCCTGGGCGGCGCCGCCGTCTTCGGTTCGCACACGGGTGCACCGGCGATGGCCAGCCTGCGCGGCTTGTTCGGCCGCCGCGGCTCGATCGCGCCGACCGTGCTCAACATCGCGCAGAACATCGGCTGGGCCACGATGGAGATCATCGTCATCTCCCAGGCCGCCGTCGCGGTGACGAGTGAGAGCTGGCGCTGGCTGTTCGTCCTGATCGCCGGCTTCATCGCCACGGCGATGGCCGTCCGGCCACTCGGCAGCGTGAAGCTGCTGCGCAAGTTCATGGTCTGGCTGGTCCTGCTGGCCTCGGTCTACCTGTTCATCCAGGTGCTCAGCAAGCCGGTGCACGACCTGCCGCAGGACGGCATCTTCGGCTTCTGGCCGGGTGTCGACCTGGCCGCGGCCGGCGTCGTCTCGTTCGCGCCGCTCGCCGCCGACTACACCCGGCACTCGCGCACCAACAAGGCCGCCTTCGCTGGTTCCGCCTTGGGTTACGGCCTCGCCGCGATCCTGTACTACGCCCTCGGCGTGATCGCCGTCGCCACCCTGCAGACCAACAGCACCGACGTGATCACCGCGCTGGTCACCTTGCCGGCCGGCGCGATCGCGTTGTTCGTGCTGCTGGTGGACGAGGTCGACGAGGCCTACGCGAACGTCTACTCGACCACGATGGCCGCGCACAACCTGATCGGGCAGATCGACCGGCGCTGGATCTCGGTCGCGATCGGCGTGCTCGCCACCGTGCTCGCGCTGTTCGTTGACCTGGGCAACTACACGCAGTTCCTGTACCTGATCGGCTCGGTCTTCATCCCGTTGTTCGCGGTCGCGATCGCCGACTTCTTCGTGGTCAGCAAGATGAACTGGGATGTCTCCGACACCGCCCGGTTCCGCTGGCAGCCCACGCTGGCCTGGGTGTTCGGCTTCATCGCCTACCAGCTCGTCAACCCCGGTACGGTCGAGGGCTGGTCGCCGTTCTGGCTCGACCTTCAGCAGGCGCTGTTCAACAACCAGCCGGTACCGGGCTGGCTCGGCGCGACCTACACGTCGATCGTGATCTCGATGCTGGCCGCGATCGTCCTCGGCCGATTCGGGCGCAAGACCGGGAAGGTCTCGATCTAGCAGCTTGTACTGACAGTGACCCAGCGTGGCCGGAATACTGGCGGAATGCTGAACTCCGCACTGCGCAGCCGCGCCGAGTACGAAGAACTCGGGGTCGAGGGGCTGGCCAGTCGCACCACGCCGGAAAGTGATGCCGCCATCACCCAGGCCGTCGAAGAACTCCTGGCGGGCCGGGAGTCCGTGCTCGACCTGTGCTGCGGCTACGGCCGGATCAGCCTGCCGTTGCGGCGGGCCGGCAAGGTCGTGCGCGCGCTGGACATCTCCCCGAACCTGGTCGAGGCCGGCCAGGCCAAGGCCAGGGAAGAGGACCTGTCGATCGACTGGGCGATCGGGTCGATGACGGATCTCCCGTACAAGTCGGACTCGTTCGACGCGGTGATCTGTTTGTGGACGGCGTTCCACGAGCTGTTCGCCGAGGACGAGCAGATGTCGACGATCTGGGAGATCTCCCGGGTACTACGGCCGGGTGGGCTGGCCGTGATCGAGGGACCGGTCTGGGGTCCCGCGACCGCGTCGGAGATCGCCAACGGGCTGCGGCAGGGCCCGGAGCACCGGATCGTCACCACCGAGCACTACGGCACCAGCAGCGTCCATTTCATCCACGACGAAGCCAGCTACGGCCGCCTCTGCGCGGCGGCGGGCATCAAGGACTACAAGGTCTACAAACGCGAATGGGGCGGCCGCCGCCGGCTCATCCTGGAAATCCGCCAGCCCAGCCACGATTAGTAAAACAGCAGGTCCCCACTCCACATTGGGGACCTGCTGCTTTCTCCCGAGTATAAAGAAAACGATCGACCGGCGGAAAAGTTAACTTTTCGATTCAAGATTCAGCAAAAAGCGTTTGGCGTCCAGCCCGCCGGCGTACCCGGTGAGCGCGCCGCTCGCCCCGATCACCCGGTGGCAGGGAATCACCACGCACAAGGGGTTCGCGCCGAGCGCGGTACCGACTGCCCGGGCTGCCTTCGGCCGGTCGATCTCCCCCGCGACCTGCCCGTACGTCGTGGTCCGGCCATAACTGGTGTGGTCCGGAAGGTCGGTCAGGACCAGTCGCTGAAATGGTGTCGCCAGCGTCAGATCGAGCGTCAATTCAAACGCTTTTCGCTGACCGGTCAGGTATTCGTCCAATTGCCGCCGTACGCCGTCCAGCGCGGCCGGCTGGCGTAGTACGCGGGGGGAGATCGCCCGGGCCAGGCGGTTGGTCAGCGTCTCCTCGTCGCCGAAGGAGCTCGCCACCACCCGGTCGCCCGCGACCGCGAGCAGCAGGGTGCCGATGGGGGTGTCGTGCAGGGCGTAGGAGACGTCGGCGGTCGGTAGTACCGGCGGTCGGGCGCCTCCGGGGGGCAACCGGCTCAGCCGGCCTTCAAGATCAGACACTTCGAGGTCAGTCATGGTCCACTCCGAGTTTGGTGCGCAAGGTCGCGAGCGCATCGCTGACGAGTCGGCGGGATGCGGCGGGCGTGGTGTCCAGAGCGGCGGCCACGCCGTGGTGGTCCAGGTCGCCGACGTATTTGAGGGTGACGGCGACGCGTTGCCGTTCGGGCAGGGCTTTGACGGCCCGCCAGAGGTCCGGATCGGGCCACTCGGCGGCGTCTGGGCCGTCGATGGCGATCGGGGGCGCGTCGTCCAGGGGGGTCTGTGGTTTGCGGGCTCGATGCACGTCTGTCGCGCAGCGGGCGGTGATGGTGAGCAGCCAGCTGCGCAGGTTCTTGGTCGAGGTGAGGTTCGGGTAGGCGGCGAAGGCCTTCTCCCAGGCGCGCTGGGCCACGTCGTCGCCGTCGACCGGTCCGGCCAGCGCCCGGGCGAGCCTGGCGACGTCTCGCCAGTGATCGTCGATGAGCGCCTGGAACGGCGGCAGCCTGACCTTCTCCGAAACCATCACGCCAGTAGAACGCACGCACGCTCAGGGATGTGAGGGCAACCCGTCTGCGTGTCGTTCCAGTAGGCGGTCAGATTTGGACAATCATTCCGAATACCGAGATTGTCTAGTTTTCCAGTCGACTTTGATGAGAGAGTCGTTGACATGACGACGAATTTGCCGGTGCTGATCAGCAGTCTGCTGACGCGCCGTCGCGTCATCGACCAGATGCGCACGTCCAGCGCCACCTGTCGCTAGTTACCTCCGTACCACCGCCCTGTCCTGCGACGGGCGAAGACGCCTCCTGGCCTGAGAGCCAGCTGCAACTCCATCCGCCCGGTCGCGGCCAAGAATTGCTAGAGCTTGGCTGTCCGCTGCCGGTCGTCCCTGCCCCGTCCCGAGGGAGAGACATGTCCGTCCACGCGTTCAACCCTGCCCTGGCCACCCGGCCCGGCCTCACAGTCGTACCGGATCCAGCTGACACCGAGCGCATCGTCGATGCCGACATCTTCCGTTCGGTGTTCCGCCGGCATGCGGCCGGCGTGGTGGTGATCACCGCGGATGCGGGCAACGGCCCGGTCGGCTTCACCGCGACCTCGCTCGTCTCGGTCAGCCTGCTGCCGCCGCTGGTGTCGTTCTCGATCGCCACCAGCGCGTCCAGCTGGCCGACCGTGCACCGGGCCGACAGCCTGGTGATCAACTTCCTCGACGCCGGCCAGCACGAGATCGCCGGCCGGTTCGCCACCAGCGGTGTCGACCGGTTCGCCGAACCGACCCGCTGGTCCCGGCTGCGTACCGGGGAACCCGTCCTGGACGAGGCCCCCAGCTACCTGCGGGCACTCGTCGAGCACCGCTTCGCAGTGGCCGATCACCACATCGTCGTGGCCCGGCTCGCCACCCACGCCGAACGCCGCGAGCACGAGCCGTTGCTGTACCACGACGGCCGTTACGCGACCACCGACCGGCCCTCCTGAACCCCTGTCTGGAAGAAGCTCATGCCTAAGAAATCCCTTGCTGTA
The DNA here is from genome assembly GCF_010548305.1 of Streptomyces sp. SID13031. Taxonomy (GTDB): domain Bacteria; phylum Actinomycetota; class Actinomycetes; order Propionibacteriales; family Kribbellaceae; genus Kribbella. The sequence goes on along the minus strand of NZ_JAAGLV010000007.1, from coordinate 91,335 downwards.
GTAGCCGCAGCGGCCCTGGCCGCACTCACCCTGCTGTCCGGCTGCGGCGGTGACGCCGAGGCCGGCGGTGGCCCGAAGCTCGCGCTCGACGCCGCGCTGCCCACCGAGGTCCCCGACGGAACCAAGATCGTCGTCGGCGATCCGGCCACCCAGGTGGCGTTCAAGCTGTCGGGTCAGCTCGACAAGGTCTCCAAGTACGTCGAGTTCGCGAACCTCAGCGGCGGTCCACAGACCACCGAGGCGTTCCGCGCACATGCTCTGGACCTCGGCGCGGTGGCGGAGATCCCGTCGATCCACGCCACCTGGACCGGGCTGAACGTCAAGATCGTCGCCTCCAAGTACCGCCTGGACCCGATCAACCACCCGATCTACCAGCTCGGTATCGCGCCCGGCGTCCAGGTGAAAACGCTGGCCGACCTGCGCGGCAAGAAGATCGCCTACAGCCCGGGACAGGCCCAGGGAGCACTCGTGCTCAAGGTGCTGAAGAAGGCCGGGCTGACGAAGGAGGACGTCAAGCTCATCGAGCTGCCGAGCACGGGTGACATCTACCCGAACGCGCTCGCGGCCAAGCAGGTCGACGTCGCGCCGATCGGCGGGGTCTCGATCAAGCGGTACCTGACGAAGTACGGCAAAGACGGCGGTACCACCATCCAGCACGGTCTCCGGGACGACGCCGGTCACCTCTATGGGCCGACCGAGTCGCTCGAGGACGCGGGCAAGGCGGCTGCGATCCGGGCGTACGTCGCTGCCTGGGGAGTCGCCCAGGACTGGATCGACAAGCACCCGAAGGAGTGGATCGAGGGGTACTACGTGAAGGACCAGGGCCTGACCGAGGCGGACGGCCAGTGGCTGGTCGACAACGCCGGGCACCCCGACATCAGCGCTGACTGGAGCGACGCGATCAAGCGGCAGCAGGAGACGATCGAGCTGCTCGCCAAGGAGACCAACAAGCCGGTGATCCAGGCCAAGGATCTGTACGACCTGCGCTTCCAGTCGGTCGCCACCGACGCGATCAAGGCGGCGGCCAAATGACGCAGCTGGCGATCCCGGGCATCCGCGCCGAACGTGACCGTCGGGCGGTTGCCCAGCCGGTACGCCGCCGGCGCCGGCTCGGGCCGGGCCAGCAGATCAAGTTCGGCGCCGCGATCGGCCCGATCCTGCTGCTGGTCATCTGGTCGATCGGTTCCGCGACCGGCTGGCTCGATCCGCGCGTGCTGTCGGCGCCGTGGACGGTCGTCACCACGACCGGCGACCTGATCGCGGACGGCCGGCTTCAGTCGAACCTGCTGACCTCGGCCCAGCGAGCCTTCGCCGGTCTCGGCCTCGGTGTCCTGCTCGGCACGGTCCTGGCCCTGTTGTCCGGCCTGAGCCGCCTCGGTGAGGCGATCCTGGACGGCCCGATCCAGATCAAGCGCGCGATCCCGTCGCTCGCCCTGCTGCCGCTGCTGATCCTCTGGCTCGGCATCGGCGAATCGATGAAGGTCACCACCATCACGCTCGGCGTCTTCGTGCCGATCTACATCCACACCCACAACGGCCTGCGCACGATCGACAGCCGGTACGTCGAACTCGCCGAGACGGTCGGACTGTCCCGCTGGGAGTTCATCCGCCGGGTGGTGCTGCCGGGCGCGTTGCCCGGCTTCCTGCTCGGTCTGCGGTTCGCGGTGACGGCCGCCTGGCTGTCGCTCGTGGTGGTCGAGCAGATCAACTCGACCAGCGGTATCGGCTACATGATGGAGCTGGCCCGCACCTACGGACAGACCGACATCATCATCGTCGGCCTGGTCCTGTACGGCATCCTCGGGCTGCTCTCCGACGGCATCGTCCGACTGGTCCAGAGGAGGACGCTCTCATGGCGACGCACACTGGCGGACTGACACTGGAGAAAAGCAAGGGGAGGAAGGAAAGAGAGGGCGGGGGGCCGAAGACTGTCGAGGTCCGTGGTCTGACCAGGAAGTACGACGACCGCGCGGTCGTCGACAACCTCGATCTCAGCATCCAGCCCGGCGAATTCGTTGCTCTGCTGGGAAAGAGCGGCTCCGGCAAGAGCACCTTGCTGCGCGCGCTCGCCGGGCTGGACTACGGCGTCGAGGGTGACGGCGAGCTCGTCGTACCGGAGAACGTGTCCGTCGTCTTCCAGGACTCGCGATTGTTGCCCTGGGCCCGCGTTCTGGACAACGTGCTGCTGGGTCTCCGGGGCGCCGATGAGCGAGGCCGGGAGAGTCTCGCCGAGGTCGGGCTGGCCGGGCGCGAGAAGGCCTGGCCGAACGAGCTGTCCGGTGGGGAGCAGCAGCGGGTCGCGTTGGCGCGGTCGCTGGTCCGTGAACCGGCGTTGCTGCTCGCGGATGAGCCGTTCGGTGCGCTGGACGCCCTTACCAGGTTGAAGATGCACGTCCTGCTGCGGAAACTCTGCGCCGCGCATCAGCCGGCCGTGCTGCTCGTCACCCACGACGTGGACGAGTCGATCGTGCTCGCCGACCGGGTGATCGTGCTCGACGAGGGCCGGATCGTCGCCGAGGAGTCGATCGACCTCGCCCAGCCGCGCAGCCCCGCCGATCCAGGGTTCGCTGCCGTCCGTACCAAACTTCTCGATGCGCTGGGAGTATCGCTGTGAGCCGTCATCTGCATCTGAACGCCTTCTTGATGAGCACCGGGCACCACGAGGCCTCCTGGCGGCTGCCGGAGAGCAACCCGGTCGCCAACACCGACGTGGCGCACTACCAGAACCTCGCCCGGATCGCGGAGCGCGGCAAGTTCGACTCGGTCTTCTTCGCGGACTCGCCGCAGCTGATCGGCGACATCGGCCGCCGCCCGGCCGGGGCACTGGAGCCGACCGTGCTGCTGACCGCGATCGCGGCGGCCACCTCGCGGATCGGGCTGATCGCGACCGCCAGTACGACGTACAACGATCCGTACAACCTGGCGCGGCGGTTCGGCAGCGTGGACCACGTGAGTGGCGGGCGCGCGGGCTGGAACGTGGTGACCACGGCCGGGCCGGAGGCGGCGAAGAACTTCAACCTGGCGGACCAGCCGGCGCATGCGGAGCGGTACGACCGGGCGGCGGAATTCCTGGAGGTCACCTACAAGCTGTGGGACTCGTGGGAGGACGACGCGACGCTGGCGGACAAGGAGTCCGGCGTCTGGGGCGACAACAGCAAGGTCAAGCCGATCGAGCACGTCGGGCGGCACTTCCAGGTCCGCGGGGCACTCAACCTGCCACGCTCGCCGCAGGGGCATCCGCTGATCGTGCAGGCCGGGTCGTCCGAAGACGGCAAGGGGCTGGCGGCTCGCTATGCCGAGGCGGTCTTCACCGCGCAGCAGACGCTGGAGGATGCGCAGGCGTTCTACACCGATCTGAAGGCGCGGACGGCTGCGCTGGGGCGCGACCCTTCGACGATCAAGATCCTGCCCGGCATCGTGCCGGTGATCGGTTCGACCGAGGAGGAGGCGCTTCGGTTGGAGCGTCAGCTGGACGAGCTGATCAAGCCGGAGTACGCCCGGCAGCAACTGGCCAAGACGCTGCGGGTGCGGCCCGAGGATCTGCCGCTGGACCAGCAGTTGCCGGCCGACCTGCCCGACGAGGACGAGATCGAGGGCGCGAAGAGCCGCTACACGCTGATCGTCACGCTGGCCCGCCGGGAGAAGCTGACAGTCCGTGAGCTGATCGGCCGCCTGGGCGGTGGACGCGGCCACCGAACCTTCAGCGGCACACCGGAGCAGGTGGCCGACGCGATCCAGGAATGGTTCGACGCAGGCGCCGCCGATGGCTTCAACATCATGCCGGCGGTACTCCCCTCAGGCTTGGAAGCCTTCGCCGACCACGTAGTACCGATCCTGCAGCAGCGTGGGTTGTTCCGGACGGAGTACACGGGCGTCACCTTGCGCGATCACTACGGCCTGGCCCGCCCAACAGGCCGAACCCGCTCCCTACAGGAAGCCGTCAGCTAGCCATTCACAAACTTGCCCACCGCGTCACCATCCTCCGTGATGCGGTGGGCAACTCCTCAGGTGGCCGCCGGCCCCGCCCCGATTAGTTGCCATGGGCACCTTGTGCACCGGGTGAGTGTTTGCCTGCCGCGGAAACGCTCACACGGTGCACAAAGTTGCCCGTAGGAGCTGCCGTAGGAGCTGCCGTAGGAGCTGCCGTAGGAGCTGCCGCAGGCGGGCGTCAGTTGATTCGGACGACGAGTTTGCCTACTGCGGCGCCGTCTTCCATGACGCGGTGGGCTTCGGCGATCTCGTCGAGGGTGAAGACGCGGTCGATCCGGATCGGGAGTTTGCCTGCGGCAACTAAATCGACGTAGCGCTGGAGTGACTCGGCGGGGAGGTCGCTGCTCTCGCCGCTGTAGGCGGTCAGGCGGACGCCGTTCGGCAGGTAGCCGATCGGGTAGAAGTCGGGGATCGTCCAGGCGTCGCTCAACATGCCGGTAAAACAGACTGTTCCCCGGACCGCGGTGGAGCGCAGGGTGTCCGGCAGGACGTTGGTGCCGACCAGTTCCAGTGCCGCGTCGACGCCTTCGGGGAGGATCTCGCGAACCTGGGCGGCGATGTTGCCGTCATCAACCAATGGGTGGTCGACGCCGAGCTCGCGCAGCATCTCCAGCCGTTGCGGGTTGCGGGTGGTCGAGAACACCGTCAGCCCTTGCTCCTTGGCCAGTACGGCCGCGGCCACGCCGATTGACGAGGTGCCGCCACGGACCAGAATCGTCTGGCCTGCCTGGATTCCGAGCGCGGTGTGCAGCGACCCGTGAGCCGTCTGGAGCATCTCCGGCAGGGCGCCGAGGGTGGCCCAGTCGAGGTCGGTCGTCACGGGGACGACCGACCCGGCCGGTACGACGGTGTACTCGGCGTACCCGCCGTCGAACTCGCGGCCCATCCCGCCCATCATCGCGACGACCTGCTGCCCGACCTCGAACTCACCGCCCGGTGCGAGGTCCACCGTGCCGGTCGCCTCGATCCCGGGGATGATCGGGAAGGTCGCGTTCGTCGCCATCCCCGCCCGCAGGTGGTACTCGGACCGGTTCAGCCCGAACGCCTCCACCTTGATCCGCACCCAGCCCTCGCGTGGCTCAGGTCGGTCGACGGTGCTGACCGTGAGTGATTCCGGCGGCCCCGGCTTTTCCAGAACGACTGCTCGCATCTGCGTCACCCGAACAGTGTGACTCACCCCAGCCGGACGTCAGGGACAGCCGAGCGTGGGTTGTGCCCCGCGGCGACCAGCCGCATCACGAAGCCAGCTGCTTCCTCGAGCTGACGAGCACTGCTCAAGCCGCCGACCGTCGCGGTCGCGCCACCTAGGTCGCGGATGAGGTCGCTGGTGGTCGACAAGGCGTCCGCGTCGTCGCCGCAGATGGCGACCGTTGGCTTGGGGCCGCCGCCGGAGCCTTGCCAGGAGGTGCCGGCGAACAGGTGCAGGGCCTTCACCACGTGCGCTCCTGGAGCCAGTGAGGCGACGAACTCGGCGGCCGACCCGCTCTCGAGCTTGAGCCGTCCGGTGCTGAAGTCGACCGCGTTCGTGCAGTCGATCACCGTCTTGCCTGCCAGGCTGCCCTGCGGGGCGCCGGCCAGCGACAGGATGTTCTCCAGGCCCTCCCAGGCCACCGCGACCACGACGACCTCCGCTTTCGCTGCCAGGCCGGCCGCGTCAATCGGCGTACCGGCGAACTCACCGGCTACCTTTGTTGCATTGTCCGACGATCGTCCCGCGACAAAGATATCGTGCCCGGCCGCCGCCCACACCTTGCCGAGCGCAACGGCCAAGTTGCCCGTGCCCAGAATGCCAATCCGCATTTGATCAAATCCTCCACTCGTCCAGTTATCTGGATTAACACTAGGAAGCGATCTCCGACCGGTCGGTAGGTGAGTTGCTGCGACAATCGATCGGGTGGACAACGGCGGATGTGAGACCTTCGTGGCGGACTGCCGGCTACGGCAGGCGACCGAGCTGATCGCGCACACCTGGGACCCGCTCGTGCTGGTGGCGTTGCGGCGCGGCGCCACCAGGCGCCGGGACCTCCTTGGCGCGATCGGCGATGTCAGCGACAAGGTGCTGAGTCAGGCCTTGACCCGGCTGACCTCCCACGGCCTGATCGTCCGTACTGCGGTGCCTGCCGATCAGCGCGGCGTCAGCTATGAACTCACTGCTGTCGGCCACTCGCTCGCAGTTGGTCCGTTGGCGGTGCTGGCCCAGTGGGCAGCTGACAACAGCGAGATACTGGAGTCTGCTTAGTGGCCTGGTCCGGATCTCGGCAGGTAAGGGTCTTGCGGCAGGTCGGCGTGCCTGCGTGAGTTGTTGACAAGACGGCGTGCCAGAGTTGTTCCATGGCGAAACGCCCCAGCGTGGTGGCCCACCGTGGCGCCAGCGAAGTCAGTCCCGAGCACACGCTGGCGGCGTACCGCCGAGCCGTCGAGGCCGGTGCGGACGGGCTGGAGTGTGACATCCGGCTGACCGCGGACGGGCACCTGGTCTGCGTCCACGACCGGCGGATCGACCGCACCTCCAACGGCCGCGGCGTGCTGTCCACGATGAGCCTGGAGGAGCTGGACGGCCTCGACTGGGGGTCGTGGAAGAACCCCTGGGCCGAGCTCGACGACGAGGCGGAGCTGCCCGACCCCGACCTCACCAAGGTGCTCACGCTCGAGCGGCTGCTGGAGACGGTCCGGGACGCGGGCCGGCCGCTGGAGCTCGCGATCGAGACGAAACACCCGACCCGGTACGCCGGACTGGTGGAGCGCCGCCTGATCGAGATGCTCGACCGCTTCGGCTGGGCGCACCCGAAGATCGGCTCGGAGTCGCCGATCCGGGTGATGAGCTTCTCCTGGCTCTCGCTGCGCCGGATGCGCGTCCTGGCGCCCGGTCTCCGCACGGTGCTGCTGATGGACCGCGTCCCGCTCCGCTTCCGCGACGGCTCGCTGCCGACGGGCGTCTCGTACGCCGGCCCGAGCCTGGAGATCGTGACGGCCCACCCGGAGTACGTCGACCGGGCTCACAAACACGGCCACCAGGTCCACGTCTGGACCGTCAACACTGAACAGGACGTCCGTCACTGCCAGGAGATCGGCGTGGACGCCATCATCAGCGACCGCCCCGAGCTGGCCCTCCAAACCCTCGCAACGCCGCCGCTGCCGGCACCGGCCCTCTCCGCCCAGCCCTCCCGCCGCAAGCTCCACCTCCCCGTCCGTCGCTCCCACCGCCCGGACTGAGGTTCGAGCCGGTCCGCCCGCTCATTCGAGCGCGGTGGTTGCGGAGCGTTTGTGGACTGCGTCTCACTTTGTCGTTCTGCGTGACGGGCCGAATGCAACGGGTTATTTGCACGTTCAATTCCGTTCGAATTGTCTCGGTTTCTCTGCTAAACGTGTGATCTTCAGCGCCGCTATGTAACGGAATACACACCGGTGTTTTCACCGCCTCGATCGGGGGCAGAAGGTTGAGTGTTGTTCCGACCTGAGGAGACCCTGCTTGTCTTCTGCGACCTTGCCCGCCGACGTGAGTGTTGTTGACGTCGTACTGCCGCACGAAGTGTCCGCGGTAGCGGACGCCCGCCGCCGTCTGGCCGGCTATCTGAAACGGCACCGGGTGGCAGAGCACGCTTGCGACGATGCGCAGCTGGTCCTCTCGGAGCTGCTCTCCAACGCCATTCGGTACGCCCCGCCGCTCCCCGGTGGAGAGGTGCGTGCCGCCTGGTGGATCGACAAGGCCGGAATCCACCTGGAGGTCGTCGACGGGTGCGGCGAGACCGAGCCGCAGCGGATCACCGACGCCCACCCCGAGTCGATCGGTGGGCGGGGTCTGGCGATCGTCGACACGCTCACCTCCGAGTGGGGCGTCCGGACCGCGCACGCCCGTCGTACCGTCTACGCCCTCGTCCCGCGCTGACCCCGATTCGTCCGGGTTGGTGACGGATGGGCGAGTACTGCAAGACTGCGGGGTATGGGAAAGAAGTCGCGCAACCGCGCCAACAACACCACGACCGTCACGCTGGATCCGGCCGACCTGGTCGACGTCGGCCCGCGCGAGCCCTGCCCGTGTGGCTCCGGCAAGCGGTTCAAGCAGTGCCACGGGCGTGAGCAGGCGCAGGCGGCCGACACCTTCGTGGTTCGTCCGTTCGAGGGCCTGCCGTCCGAGTGCGACCTGATCGCCTTCCGTGAGATCGTCCCCGCCGGTACTGCGGAGCTGACGCTCGGCGGCGACCACTTGGGCAAGACCGTCAACCTGGTCACCTTGCTGCCGATGGCGATGCCCGGGCTGGTCCGCGATGACGAGACGATCTGGATCGGCTTGCAGACGCACGCCTCCTCCGGTGACCCGAGTCGCGACGTCGCGCACGCCATCACCGCGGCGCTGGCGACCGAGCCGGGCAACCCGATCCAGCTCGGCGACCTGCTCAAGGACGGGCCGCGACTGCAGGACCTGGTCGACACCTCCAAGCCGATCACCGTGAAGGTGCACGAGGGCTTCGACTACTGGGTCGGCGAGAACGTCGACGACCCGACCGGTGAGGTGGCCGCCGGCCTGGAGCGTGCGAACGCGGCAGCTGCCCCGACCGTCCGGCTGGAGTCCGTCGAGGCGGCGTACTGGACGCAGATCGGCGACCGCCGGTACCTGCGCTGGGTGCTGCCGCACGCGGAGGACACCGTGCTCGACGCCCTCGCCCGGCTGCACGCGGCGGGCTCGTCCGCGCTGACCGAGGGGAGCCGGCTGATCGGCTCCTTCCGCGCGCTCGGCGTGCTCGCGCCGGTGTGGGAGCTGCCGGCCGACGCCGAGGCCGCCGACCTGGAGAAGCCGGCCGCCGAGTTCGCCGTCGCGCTCGACAAGGCGCTGGCGACCGAGGCCCCGCTGAGCATCGAGGAGCGGGCTGCTCGCGCCGGTCTGGCGAGCCGTCAGCTGACCATCCGTTAGGACATGACAAAGGCCCCCGCACTCGATGAGTGGCGGGGGCCTTTTCACGTGGACGGCCCAAGTCCTGCTGACGGGGGAGCAACAGGGCCTGGGCCTAGCCATGAAGAGTACTCATAACAGGCCCCGACGACAACCCCCGATTTCACTCAGCGTGTCGCCGCCGCTGCCTGCGTTGTCAGGTACCTCTCCGGATGCGGCATCGCTGCCACATCCGGAGCTGTCGCCGGCGCTCTGGCCTCCGCTTCAGGGTCTGCTTCAGGGGCCGGTTCAGACCGTGGTCACCGGGTCCCGAAGTACCGGGCAGGACATGCAACGAGGGCCGCCCCGGCCGGAGCCGAGCTCGGAGCCGGCGATGCGGATGACCTCGACGCCGGACTCCTCCAGACGCGCGTTGGTCTCGACCGTACGTTCGTAGGCGATGCAGACGCGCGGGGCCAGTGCGAGGGTGTTGTTGCCGTCGTCCCACTGCTCGCGTTCCGCGGTGACCGGGTCCAGCCCGGTGTCGATCCGGCGCAGCGTGTCGATGCCGAGCGCCTTGGCCGCGGCGACCAGGAACGGCTCGGACTCCGCAACGTGCAACTCGTCGCCCTCGGCGGTGACGGCCAGCGCGCGCATCTCTTCAGCCATGTTCGGATACATCAGCACGGCGTCGACATCGACCATCGTGCAGACCGTGTCGAGGTGCATCGTCGCCCGCTGCTGCGCGATCGGTACGGCGAGAACGGTGTGCGCCAGGCCCTTCGAGAACACCCGCCGCGCGAGCCGCTCGACACCGGCCGGCGTGGTCCGCTCACCGACGCCGACGGCCAGTACGCCGGGCCCGAGCGCGAGCACGTCACCACCCTCGACATGCTCCAGGCTGTGGTCGTACACCTTGTCCGCCCCGGCGAACCGCGGGTGGTACGTGTAGATCAGCTCGGTCAGCTGTGACTCGCGGACCCGGGCGGGCATCGCCAGTGAGGTGACGGCGACGTTGTCTTTGATCCAGACGCTCGAGTCCCGCGTGAAGAGCAGGTTCGGCAGCGGGTCGATCAGGAAGTCCTCGTGGGCGAGCAGTGACGTGACGAGCCCACCGCCGGCCCGTACTTCGTCATTGCGCACGCCGGCCATCAACGCCTCGGCGAGTTGAGCCGGGTCGAGAGCGGTCAGGCTCGCCTGGAGGTAGTTGCGCAGCGTGTCGCCGAGGCGCAGGTCCTCGGTCGCGCCGGAGACGGCCACCCCGCGGGCGGCCGGGTCGCTGAGCGCCTCGGCCAGCAGTTTGTGGAGGTAGAGCACCTCGACGCCGCGGTCGCGGAGCACCTGGGCGAACGCGTCGTGCTCGTCCTGTGCGCGCCCCACCCACGGCAGCCCGTCGAAGAGCAGCTTGTCGTTGTTGCGCGGGGTGAGTCGGCGGAGCTCGTTGCCCGGCCGGTGCAGCATCACCGTCCGCAGCGGCCCGACCTCGCTGTCGACGCCATACGCGCGGTCGCCATACGCCTCAGTCATCTGCCTGCCCTCTCGTCCGGATCCCGTCCCACCAAGCTACGGCAGCGTCGCCGTGAGCGTGGAGCTTGCCGTGATTCTGTCTGATTGTCCGACAATTTTTCGGCAATGCCAACTCGGTGACCGGGTGCCGGGAGCTCGGTCGAAAGGACGAGATATCCCCAGGGCGCGGGTACGGAGGCGGCGATCGGCCGCTGAACAACTAGGCTGCGGTGCTGTGTCCGGTACTGATCTGCCTCCCGTCGAGCCCGCGCAGGGATCCGTGGCGTGCGTGATCCCGGCCAAGGACGAGGCCGAGCGGATCGTCGCGACGATCGACGCGGTGCGCAAGATCTCCGGCGTGGACCTCGTCGTGGTCGTCGACGACGGCTCGACCGACGGCACCGCCGAGGCGGCCGAGCGGGCCGGAGCGATCGTCGTGCGGCACTCACAGAACCGCGGGAAGGCCGCGGCGATGGAGACCGGAGCGGCCGCCGTGGCGGAGCGCGATGGCGCCATCGCGCGGCATCTGCTCTTCCTCGACGCAGACCTGGCCGACTCCGCGACTGGTGCCGAGCCGCTGCTCGAGCCGGTGCTCGCGGGCCGCGTCGACATGACGATCGGGACTCTGCCGGCTCAGGTCCGCCCTGACGGCAGCAAGGCCGGCGGGCACGGCTTCGTCGTACGGCTGGCGCGGTCCGGGATCGAGCAGGCGACCGGCTGGGCGCCCGACCAGCCGTTGTCCGGGCAGCGCTGCCTGACCAGGGTCGCCTTCGAGGCGGCGCTGCCGCTGGCGCAGGGGTTCGGCGTCGAGGCCGCGCTGAGCATCGACCTCGGGCGCAAGGGTTTCCGCATCATCGAGGTGCCGATCGACGTCCGGCACCGCGCGACCGGCACCGACCTGCGCGGGCAGTTCCACCGCGGCCGCCAGTTCCTGCATGTCCGTCGTGCGCTGGCCGCGCGAAGCGCACTACCTTCCCGCGGACCAAGATGAGTACTGAAAAGGCTGAAGAGGTGGTGGTCGCCTCTCCGACGGCCGACCGCGACGGCAACCGGGCGGTCGGGCTCTATCTGGCGTCGACGATCCTGGTCGTCGCGGCGGGGTTGCTCGGGCCGTCCGTCGTGGTGCTGACGCTGACCAACCGGCACGCCTGGCTGCCGCCGTACTGGTTCAGCACCAAGCCGAACGACTGGCTCGTCACGATGATGATCTACGTCGGGATCCTGCTCGGCGGCTACGGGGTTTTCCTTGCTGCCCGGGCGATCAAGAACGGCTGGGCCCCGCGCGTCCGCCGATTGGTTGCCCTAGGCATCGGTACGACGGCGGCCGTCACGCTGGTCCCCCCGATGGCCTCCGGCGACGTGCTGATCTACGCGGCGTACGGGCGGATCATGTCGCTCGGCGGCAACCCGTACACGACGGCGCCGGCCGACACCATCCGGCTCGGGTACGACCCGGTGATCGCGGCGACTGAGCGGCCGTGGCAGGGCGCGAAGAGCGTGTACGGCCCGATCGCGACCTGGATCCAGTGGTTCTCGTCGTGGGTCGGCGGCGACTCTATGCAGCTCACCGTCTGGATGCTGCAGTTGTCCGTCGCGGTCAGTCTGATCGTCTCCGGCCTGCTGCTGATGAAGCTGGTCGGCCCCAACCTGCCCGCCAAGCGCCGGGTCGCGATGCTCGCGCTGGGCAACCCGCTGCTCCTGTGGACCGTGCTGGCCGGCGCGCACAACGACGCGATCGCGGTGATGTTCGCGGTGATCGCGCTGGTGCTGTTCCGCCGGCACATCTTCTGGGCCGGCATCATGCTCGGCATCGCGGGCTGCACCAAGCTGTCGATCGGCCTGGTCGGCGTCGCGATGCTCTGGTCGCTGCGCGCGGACCGGCGCAAGGCGCTCATCTTCTGCGCCGGCGGCGCGGTGTCGATGGTCGGCCTGTACGCCGTGGTCGGCATCGAGGCGCTGCAACAGGCCCGGTCGAACAGCTCATTCATCTCCACCGGTACTCCGCACAAGGTGCTGCTCAGCTTCTTCACCCTGTTCCTGCCGAACGGCCTGGTCCGTACGGTGATCGCGATCGCCGCCTGGGTCGGCCTGATCGTGGTGGCGATCCTGCTGTCCCAAGTGTTCCCGAAGTCGCTCGTCCCGCGGACCCATCCGGAGGACCGGACACCCGACGCGATCCGCTACACCGCGATCTACGGGATCGCCTGGATCGTCACCGCGATGTACTCGCTGCCCTGGTACGACGTGATCGCCTGGGTCGCGCTGGCGGCGGTGGCCGCGTCGAAGGTGGACAAGTGGATGGTCATCCGGACCACCATGATCGCGATCGCCTACGTGCCCGGCCGCGATCCCAACGCCCGCCAGGTGGCGCCCTTCCTGTCGGACTCGCTCGAGTGGTTCAGCACCCGCCTGCGCGACACGATCTGCCCGGCGATCGAGCTCGGCGTCCTGATCGGCCTGATCGTCTGGGCCCGCCGCGGCGGCGCCCAGTGGTGGCCCTACGACTGGCCGAAGCGCAAAGCCAAGCCCGAGACCGAAAAGGCCAGCACGCACTAGCGCCCTGTGTCCTTGCGAAACGGTCTGCGGGCCTGGCCGCCGGCGGTCAGCTCCAGAGTTCGTGGCCGGCCGCGATGGCCTTGGCCAGGACGGACTTGATCGGCTTCTTCAGGACCGAGGCGGCCGCGGCGACATCGTCGTACTCGGGCTGCACGTTGACCACCTGACCGCCGTACCGGGCGATCTTGACGTGGATCCGCTGGCCCTCGACCTCGACGCTGGCGAACTCGCGGTCGGCCGCATGCTTGCGCACCGACGACTCGCGCAGGCCGATCGCCGACGTCTCGGACAGGATCACCGAGCGGACCTCCTCGGCGTTCGCGCCGCCGACCAGGACCGAGAGGGTGTGCGCGGGCCGGCCCTTCTTCATCAGGATCGGCGTGAGCCAGGCATCGGCCGCGCCGGCCTCCATCAGCCGGGCGAGCACCTGCGGCCAGATCCGCGGGTCGAGGTCGTCGACGTTGGTCTCGTAGACGAGCTCGGTGGCGGGGCGCTCGAGGGCGTCGCCGACGATCACCCGGACGATGTTCGGCACCTCGACCGGGTCCCGCCCGCCCGCGCCGATACCGGTCTGCTGGATCCGCATCGGCGGCAGCGGACCGAACTCGTTGGCCAGCGAGGCGAGCAGAGCCGCGCCGGTCGGTGTCGTCATCTCGTACGGCGCGGTGCCGCCGACCACCGGTGCATCTGCCTCGGAGAGCAAAGCCAGTACTGCGGGCCCCGGCACCGGGATCCCACCGTGCTGCCCACGAACCTGCCGCCCGCCCCCCAACGCGATGGTGGAGACCACGATCCGATCAAGCTCGAGCGCAACCGAAGCCGCGGCTACGCCCACGATGTCAGCAATCGCATCCAGCGCACCGACCTCATGAAAGTGCACCTCATCAGGCTCCACCCCATGAGCGGCCCCCTCAGCCCGAGCCAACCGCGCAAAGGTGTCCAACGCCCGATCCCGCACAGCATCAGCCAACCCAGCGCCCTCGATCAACCCCCGAACCTCACCCCAAGTCCGCGTATGCCCACCACCGTCACCCACGTGCGCATGACCATGCCCAGCATCGTCGTGCCCATGTCCATGTCCGTGCCCAGCCGCATCGTGCTGCTGCCCGGGCGGGTCACCAGCCGGCGCCAGGTTCGGGAAGTTCTCCGCGTGGAGCTCACCAGCGACTCGTACCGATGCTTTGGTGGCGGCGATCTGGTGGCGGGTTGTCTGATCGACGGTGACGGACAAGGAGGCGTCCACCGCGGCGACTGCCGCGTTGACGAGCTCGAGGTCGGCTCCGGCGGACAGGAAAGCGCCTAGGAGCATGTCTCCGGAGGCGCCGGCTGCGCAGTCGATCCAGGCGATCCTCACTGCGACTTCACCTCCGCCGGCTCGGCACGGCGCGCCACCCGAGCGGCGAACACCCCGGCCCCGAAGCCGTTGTCGATGTTCACCACGGTCACGCCGGGCGCACACGAGTTGAGCATCGCCAGCAACGCGGCCACGCCGCCGAAGGAAGCGCCGTACCCGACAGACGTCGGTACTGCGACCAGCGGCACCCCGACGAGGCCACCGACGACGCTCGGCAGGGCACCCTCCATCCCGGCGACCACGATGAGGCAGTCGGCAGCGTTGAGCCGCTCCCGCACGCTCATGATCCGGTGCAGCCCGGCCACCCCGACATCGGTGATCAGATCGACGTTCGCACCGAACACACCGACCGTCGTCGCAGCCTCCGCCGCCACCGGGGCGTCCGAAGTACCGGCTGCCACGACGGCCACGGTGCCACGGAGTACGGGTGCTGAGCCGATGACCGCAGTACGGCCTACTGGGTCTACCACTGCGTGCGGCAGGGCGGAGGCGACCGCGTCCTGCGCCTCGACGCTCAGGCGGGTCGCCAGGACGGCATGCCCCGGGTGGGTCTCGTGCAGGGTGCGCAGGAGCTCTACGACCTGCTCAGGCGTCTTCCCCGCGCCGTAGACCACCTCGGCGTCGCCCGTGCGCTCCAGGCGATCCGTGTCGAGGCGTGCGTAGCCGAGGTCGTGCACTCCGGGCAGTGGGCCGCCACCAGGGCTTGAGTCAGGCAAATGAGTCACCCCGCGAATCTACGTGGCCCGGCAGGAATCACCCGCTTCGGACCCCGTCGATGCCCCGCGCTGCCCCGGCCGGCGCCTCGTACTGCCACGCAGCGCAGCCACCTGACCACGCAGCCATTAGGCTGCGGTGCGTGTCTTCGACGTTAGCCGGTGCTTTCGGGATCGCTGCTCTGTTCGTGGCGGTGCTTGCCCTCGTGTTCGCCATCCAGGCGCTGAGGGCGCAGTCCGGCGCGCCCAAGCCCGCGGCGAAACTCCCCACCACGCCCGCGCCGCACGCCCAGGCCGAGGTGCAGCCCGCTCAGCCAGAGGCCAAACCGGGCACGGTGAAGTCGGAGCTGCGCCGCCTGAGCAAGGAGCTGGAGGACGCCCGCAGCGAGCTCCGCGACACGCTGCAGCACCTCGCGGTGGTCCGCTACGACGCGTACGGCGACATGGGCGGCCGCCTGTCCTGGTCGATGGCCCTCCTCGACGACAACGGCGACGGCGTCGTCCTCACCTCGATCAACAGCCGCAACGACGCCCGCTCCTACGCCAAGGAAGTCAAGTCCTTCGAAAGCGACTCCAAACTGTCGCCCGAAGAGGAAGAAGCCCTCGAAACCCTCCGCAAAGAGGCCGCCCAACCCCGAGAAACCCCAGAACCCCAGTGAGCGAACGTCTGAGGGGTTAACCCTCCAGACGGTGGGTTGCCCCCTCGGATTCTCGCTGGGCAACCCACCGACTCAGGGGTTAACCCCTCAGACGTCGCGAGCCAGGTGGAGAACTAGCGGCGCTTGGGGACCCGGACCACCAGGGAGCCGGGCTCTACCTCGGCGGTGAGGGTTCGGCCGGGGCCGATGCCGTCGCCGTCGAGTTGGCGCTGGACGTCTACCGCGGCGGTGATCTCCACCTTGCGGCCGGTGAAGCGTTCCAGGTACATCTCGGTGCGCTTGGTGCGGGTCATCACGCGCCAGAAGACCAGCGGCCACTGGGTCACCCGGCGTGGGGCGATCACCACGACGTCGATCAGGCCGTCGTCGGGGCGGGCGTCGGGGA
Source organism: Streptomyces sp. SID13031 (assembly GCF_010548305.1). Taxonomy (GTDB): domain Bacteria; phylum Actinomycetota; class Actinomycetes; order Propionibacteriales; family Kribbellaceae; genus Kribbella. Next base: position 75,305 of record NZ_JAAGLV010000007.1, on the reverse strand, counting down.
GTAGCGGGATGTTGGCCTGGAGCATGCCGACGTTGCCGATCACCACCGTACGGACGCGGCGCTCGACCGGCTCGGCGTCGTCCAGCGCGATCTGGACCCGGACCGACGGGTGGTTGATGTTCTTCGCCGCCGAGACCAGGTACGCCGTCCAGCCGATCTGCGCCTTGAGGATCGGCGGCGCCCCGGTGATGATCGCGGCGTCCAGCCCCAACCCGGCCATCACCGCGAAGTGGTCCGTGTCGAGCCCGTCGCCGGAGACCTTGACCAGGTCGATCCGCCGGTCCCGGCCGTCCAGGATGCGCTCCAGCGCGTCGTCCAGGTCGAGCGGGATGTGCAGGTTGCGGGCCAGCAGGTTGCCGGTACCGGCCGGGATCACCCCTACCGGGATGCCGGTGCCGGACAGCGCGGCACAGACCACCCGGACCGTACCGTCGCCACCCGCGACCAGGATCAGGTCGGACTCGTTCTCGATCGCCCGCTTGGCCATCGCATTGCCGGGGTCGTCAGCGCGCGTCTCCAGCCAGAGCGGGTCGTCGAACCCCCGTACGGCCAGCGCCCGGGTCACCTTGCGCCTGAACGCGACCCCGTCACCGACCTTGATCGGGTTGACGATGACGGCGGCCCGCGCTGGTACCGACCTATCGTTCCCGTCCGCCGGAGTACGCCGCCGGCGCCGGCGCAGGCCGGGGCGCAGCCCGAAGCCGATCGACGTCGCCGTGAGGATCGCCAGCCCGAGCGCCCAGCCGCCGAGGACGTCGGACACCCAGTGCACGTTCAGCACCACCCGGTCGACGGACGCGATCCAGACCACCGCGATCGTCGGCAGCGTCACCAGCAGCCGGAAGCGCCGTCGCCAGCCGCGGACTGACGGCAGCACCACCCCGAGCGCCCCAGCCATCACGAAGGCGGCGGTGGCGTGCCCGGAGACGTACGACCAGCCGCCGGACTCGACCAGCATCGGAGCGGGCCGGGGGCGGGAGAAGATGTGCTCCACCGCCTGGACCAGGCCCAGCTCGGCGCCCGCGGAGACGATCAGCCAGACGGTCAGCAGCCGGGCCCGCCGGTGCCACAGGTAGATGGCCACGAGCAGGATGACGGCCCGCGAGGTCCAGGGCAGGACCACCGCGCCGATCACCTGCCAGATGTCCACCATGTTGCCGTGCGCGGCCCCGTACGTCGCCACCCGGGATGCGACGGACTCGTCCCAGTGACGCAGCGGCGGCCAGTCCCCGAACACCAGCAAGGTCACCACGGTGAACGGCAACGCACCCAGCACAACCGTCAGCGCACGGCCAACTGGAGTCGGTGGGTGGTGGTTCATACCGTCTGATTTCCCCCTTTGGAGCACCGCTTACGGGACTCTTGTGACGTGCTGGTGCCAGCTCATCATCCCGAATACACTTCGCCGCCGGTGACACGCCCCGATACCCTGCCTCTGTGATCGATGCCAAATTGCTCCGTGAGAACCCCGATGTCGTCCGTGCGTCCCTGACCAAGCGCGGCGAGAGTACCGACCTGGTCGACCAGGTCCTGGCGGCCGACGGTGATCGTCGATCGTCCATCGCGGCGTTCGAGGCGTTGCGCTCGGAGCAGAAGGGCCTCGGCAAGCAGGTCGCCCAGGCCAAGGGTGACGAGCGCGCCGCGCTGCTCGAGCGCACCAAGACGCTCGCCACCGAGGTGAAGGCCAACGAGGCCGCCGCCACCGACGCCGAGACGCGCTTCAACGAGCTGGCCGGCCGGCTGCCCAACCTGGTCTCCGACGAGGCCCCGGTCGGCGGCGAGAAGGACTTCACCGTCGTCGAGGAGATCGGCAAGCCGCGCGACTTCGAGGCCGAGGGTTTCCAGCCGCGCGACCACCTCGAGCTGGGCGAGCTGCTCGGCGCGATCGACATGGAGCGCGGCGCGAAGGTGTCCGGCGCCCGGTTCTACTTCCTCAAGGGTGTCGGCGCGCTGCTCCAGCTCGGCATGCTCCAGCTGGCCATCGCCCAGGCGGTGGAGAACGGCTTCACCCCAATGATCACGCCGAGCCTGGTCAAGCCCGAGGTAATGGGCGGTACCGGCTATCTGAACGCCCACGACGACGTGTACCGGCTGGAGGAGCCCGAGCTCTACCTGGTCGGTACGTCGGAGGTGCCACTGGCCGGGTACCACATGGACGAGATCATCGATGTCTCCAACGGCCCGGTCCGGTACGCCGGCTGGTCGTCCTGCTACCGGCGCGAGGCTGGGTCGTACGGGAAGGACACCCGCGGGATCATCCGCGTCCACCAGTTCGACAAGGTCGAGATGTTCTCCTACTGCACCCTGGAAGACGCCGCCGCCGAGCACCAGCGGCTGCTCGGCTGGGAGAAGGAGATGCTGGACAAGATGGAGCTGGCCTACCGGGTGATCGACACGGCGACCGGTGACCTCGGCGCCTCGGCGTACCGGAAGTTCGACTGCGAGGCCTGGGTGCCGACCCAGGGCGCGTACCGCGAGCTCACCTCGACGTCGAACTGCACCGACTTCCAGGCCCGCCGGCTGAACATCCGGTACCGCGACGCCGACGGCAAGCCGCGCCCGGTCGCCACCCTGAACGGCACGCTGGCCACCACGCGCTGGCTGGTCGCCATCCTGGAGACGCACCAGCTGGCCGACGGCTCGGTCCGGGTGCCGGCCGCTCTCCGCCCGTACGTCGGTGGCCGTGAGGTCCTCGAGCCGGTGGGCAAATGACGGAGGGCTGGCGGCCGAAGGCCGTTGCCCTCGACATCGACGGCACGCTGATCGACCACGACGAGCGCCTGTCGCCCGCCGTGGTCGACGCGGTCCGCCGGACTGCTGCCCAGGTGCCGGTCATCCTCTGCACCGGGCGCGCCTGGCAGACCACCCGGCCGGTGGCCGACCTGCTCGGCCTGCCGGACGGATTTGTTGTCTGCAGCAACGGTGCGCGAACGCTCCGGCTGCCGGACGGCGAGGTCGTCGACGAGCGGACCTTCGACCCGACGACGGTGATCGCGTCGGTGCGCAAACACGCGCCGAACGCCCGGATGGCGGTAGAGGAGTACGACGGCGGCTATCTGGTCACCGAGCCCTTCCCGGACGGCGATCTGGGCACCGGCGCGACGGTCCGGGTGGTGACGGACGCCGAGCTGGCGCCGCTACCGGTGACCCGGCTGATCATCCGCGATCCGGAGCAGTCCGAGGGCGACTTCGTCCAGCTGGCCGAACGCCTCGGCCTGCACGGGGTCAGCTACTTCGTCGGCTGGACCGCCTGGCTCGACATCGCGCCCGAGGGCGTCGACAAGAGCACCGGGCTGAAGGTCGCGCTGGCGCAGTACGGGCTGGAGGCGGCGGATCTGCTCGCCTTGGGCGACGGGCGCAACGACATCGAGATGCTCGTCTACGCCGGGCTGGGAGTTGCGATGGGTTCGGCCCCGGACGAGGTCAAGGCGAGAGCTGACGAGGTGACCAAGTCGGTCACCGACGACGGCGCCGCCGCGGTGCTCAACAGATATTTCTGAAGCGCACTATTAGACCAGGGTCGAATAGCCGCCGGAGATAGTTTCTCGAAGCAACCAAAAAGCCCGGGACTCCTGCTGGTGCAGGGGTCCCGGGCTTTTGTCGAGCCGGAATGACCGATAGTCCGCTGGCGGGCCGAGTATCGGGGTCAGGCGACGCGAGTACTGCCGGAGCGAGGTGTCGCGCACGGCTGGTCCACCACGGCGTCGAACGCGTCCAGGACGGCGCTCATCTCCGGGCGGGCCCGCGGAGCCTTGGTGGCCGGGCTCTGCCCCCGACGGGCCCGGCGCAGGTGACGCTTGACGGTCGACAGCGAGCAACCCAGCCGCATGGCCAGGGATTCCAGGCTGTCGTTGGGGTACTGCGTCCGCAGTCGCAGGACCTCTTCGTGGCTGACGGGCCGGCGAGTGCCCCGGGCGCCTGCCAGCTGGTCGAAATCGTCTGCCTGGACCTCGACGTCCAGCAGGTTGCGCATCGAGCGTCGCTGCGCGGCCGTGGTGCCGGCGACGAAGCCGCTGACATCGTGCTGGGCGACGGCGCTGAACAGGCAGTCGGTGAACAACGGGCAGGACGCGCAGACGGCCTTGGCCTCACGGACCAGCTGGTCGTAGCGTTCCCGGGTCCGCCGGGTCGCGGATGCGGGTGGCGGCTCTTCCATCAAGCGGTGCTGGAAGATGTCCGTGCGTGCGGTGCAGCCGGTCATCGCCCCTTCCAGGATGGAAGGTGTGTCGACAGCCGCAGGAGAGCCGCTGCTCCCTTGCCCCGCTATCTTGGCGCTGTTGACGATCATCGTGGCTCCCCAAGTTCCAGGACCCGGATGAACGAACGGTGAATGACGTTCGAACACCTGAGCCCACTAGCTGATGGACCGATCTGTTGCCGACCCACCCTGGTCGTCCCGGCGCGGGACGCACCGATCCATAACTGTTGACGCTGCGGATGTGGATTTGGTTGCACCCAATTCCACATCGATATGTCGATGGTGTTTGTCGGGGTGGGCTGCGCCGGACCGCGTGATCCGGAACAGGTCTAGGACGCGAATCAATCGCCTCTGGTTCCCCACTAGCCACCGCATGAAATCACGCGGAAACCCTGCTGTGCATGGGAACTGGCTGCCTTTGCAGCTTCCTGCCGTAACGGTCTGGTGACGTTGTTCAACGGTCAATCAGATTGCAGCTTTAGCCATGTCCAAATGGTTGCGCCCGAGCCCCTCGGAGGGGTATAGGCGACTCAGTCGCAAAAAGATACGGTGGTCCGGTGCCGATCCCCGAAGCAGTCCGCCCACCCCGTCTGGTCGCGACCGATCTTGACGGAACCTTAGTACACAGTGATCGTTCGATCTCGCCACGGACCAGAGCAGCAGTCCTTGCGGTGCAGGAAGCCGGGGCCCAGTTCGTCATGGTCACCGCCCGGCCGCCGCGCTGGATGCACGATCTCGCCGACCTGGTCGGCGCGCACGGCGTAGCGATCGTTGCCAACGGCGCCATTCTGTACGACGTCGTGCAGCGCAAGGCGATCCGGACCGCGCTGATCGATCCGCGGATCGCGTTGGAGGTCGCGCTCGCGATCCGCGCCGAGGTACCGGAGGTCGAGTTCGCGATCGAGCGAACGGACCGTTACGGACAGGAACCGCGGTATCTCAATCGGTGGCCGACGCCCGACGACACCTTGTTCGCCGAGGTTGACGAACTGCTGTCCGAACCGGCCGCGAAGTTGCTGGTTCGCCATCCCAGTTGGCATTCCGACGACCTGCTGGCGCGGATCGGTCCACTGGTCGGAACGCGGGTGACCGCCAGTCACAGTGGCGGCAGCAGCCTGGTGGAGATCTCGGCGAGCGGGGTGTCGAAGGCGGCGATGCTCGCCGAATTCGCTGCCGAGCAGGGGATCACGGCCGATCAGGCGATCGCGTTCGGGGACTCGCTGAACGATCTGCCGATGCTCGCGTGGGCCGGCACGTCGTACGGGATGGGCAACGCGCACGCCGACGTACTGGCGATGGCCGACGTCGTCTGCCCCACAAACGACGAGGACGGTGTCGCCACCGTCCTCGAAGAACTCTTCAACCTCGCCTGAGGTTTACAGGTACATCCCGCCGCTGCCCGGGCCGTCCGTGGTGCCGGGCTGAGGCGGGCCGGTCTGAGGTTGGCCGGGGAAGGGGGAACCCTCGTCAGGCATCGGCATCTGCTGGCCGCCGGGCAGTGCGCGGCGCATCTGCTCCAGCTGCTGGCGGGCCGCCATCTGCTGGGCGAACAACGCGGTCTGGATCCCGTGGAACAAACCCTCCAGCCATCCCACCAGCTGGGCCTGCGCAATCCGCAGCTCTGCCTCGGTGGGAGTGCTGTCCTCGGTGAAGTCGAGGGTCAGCCGCTCGAGCTCCTCGACCAGCTCCGGGGCCAGGCCGCTCTCGAGCTCCTTGATCGACGCCTCGTGGATCGCCCGCAACTGCTGGCGTGAAGCCTCGTCGAGCGGTGCGGCCTTCACCTCGTCGAGCAGCTGGCGGATCATGTTCGCGACCCGCATCACCTTGGCCGGCTGCTCGACCAGCTCGGTCACCGACCGGGGTTCGTCGGTGTGCTCATCGGTCCGGTCGCGCGGCGGTCCTTCGACGGCCATACCGTCCGGACCGACGATCAGGATCTTGCCGTCCTCGGTCTGGGCGCCCGTCATCTGGACTTCCCGCTCGTTCTCGCCGCCGCTCTCGCTCATTCCCCCATCCTAGGTCCGCAGGGGTGAGCGGCTTTGGCGGCCTCAAGCGGTCTTCGAGCGATGCCGACGCACGGCGTCACGGTTCGCACACGCAGGGCTGCAATAGCGCTGACGCCCGCCTCGCGACAGATCGGCGTACACGTTGTCACAGCCGTCCGCCGCGCAGCGGCCGAGCCGGGAGATGCCACGGCCGGCCAGGTGCAGCGCCGTGCCAGTGCTGATCAGGGTCGCGACCAGCCGTCCGACCGGTACGCCGTCAGGCCGGTAGTGCATATGCCACCCGTCGCCAGCGTGGTTGGTCAACCGGGGATGCTCCGTGTACTTCGCCAGCATGGCGTTGACCAGCCGCACCCGGCTGTCCTCGTCGGGAGCGTCCACTACTTCCAGCCACTCGTCGAGTGCGACCCGCACAGCGGCCAGGTCGGCGGAGGTCACGCGTCTGGCCCGGACCAGGCGGCTCTCGACGCCGCTCTCCTCGCAGCGCTCGGCCAGCTCCACCGCGGTGGAGGCCGGATTGGTGACCAGGTTCACGGCCAGCAGAACCGCGTCGGCGCCGTAAGGGTTGAGATGCACAATGCCATTACAGCACGATGGACTCATGACCACCAGAGAAGAAGCTCACCGGCACCGTTGGCACGTCGCGTCGTCACATCCCGTCAGCGAAGGATTGCTCACCTATCAAAGCTGCGAGTGCGGCCAGTGGCGGGTCACGAGTACGCCGCTGCACCCGGTCGCCCACCCCGACCTGGCCAGGATCGCCAAGTAGGTGCTGAGGGCAACAAGTTGCAGCGGTGTCCGTAGTACTAGTCCACCCGGCTGACCATCGGCAGCCGGGACCTGGTCAACAGGCTTCGAGCGGACTCGAAGTGCCCGGGCGCCGGCCTCAGGTGGTGAAGAGGCGACCGAGATGCGCGTCGAGCGAGTCGACGAGAAAAGGCGGGCGGAGCTCTGCGGGCATCGCCAGTGATTGGACGACGAGCCCGTCCAGGACGGCGAGCAGCAGGGCGGCTTCCGTCTCGGTGTCGGTCACCTCGGGCAGGTCGCCCTCGGCGGCCGCGGCGTCGAGGAGGCGGGCCAGGGCGCCTCGGAGCTCGTTGTCGGTCGCCGCGGCGATCTCCTTGAGCGTGGGCGAGGTGGCTGCGGCCGCACTGAAGGCCAGCCAGACTCGTGCGTCCCGGGCGCGTGACTCGTCGATCGGCAACCAGAGCTCGAGCGCCTCGCGTAGTACCCGGCGGGGTGGTCCGGACAGGTCGACCGTGGCGAGCTTGAGGTCGAACAGCTCGGTGACGTGCTGGAACGCGGCGGCGACGAGCTCGTCCTTGCTGCGGAAGTAGTACTGGACCTGCGCGAGCGAGATCCCGGCCGCGGCGGCCACGTTGCGCATGGTGGCGGCCTCGAGGCCGCGCTCGGCGATGACGTCAACCACTGCCCGCAGTACATGCGCCCCGCGCCGAACCTGTTCCACAGTCACCCTCTTGACGGTACTAATCTTCGCGCACCAATCGGCGGACCAGCCGGGTTGTGACGGCATCGACGTCATATCGACGGCCGACGCCGGGCGTGAGTTGGTCGAGGATGAGGCCGTCGATGGCGAAGTGCAGCAATCGGACCTCCTCGGCGCCGCCCGGGAGACCCGCCTGGACGTGGAACGACACGTCGGCGTCGAAGCCCTGCTGCAGCGTGCGCGAGAGGATCTCGTTCAGCCCTGGCCGGCGGACTGCCTCCAGGCGCAGCTCGAACAGCGCGAGCGAGAGCTCGGGCCGACCGAGCAGCCGCTCGACGATGTAGCGCACGTAGTCGACGACCAGGTCGATCGACGGCGTCCGCTCGGCCAGCGGGGCCAGCACGGTCTCATCGGGGGCGAGTCGCTCGAAGATCCGCTCGCCGAGGGCCCCGAGCAACGCGTCGCGGCTGCGGAAGTAGTTGGACGCAGTACCGGCGGGGAGCCCGGCGGTGGCGTCGACCGCGCGATGGGTGAGTCCGCGCGCGCCTGACTCGGCCAGTACGGCGAGGCCGGCGTCGGCCAGCTGGGTGCGGCGTTCGGGGTTTCTCGGCACGTTGACAAGGTTAGCAGCTATGCACTACAACTGTCGTACTCAACCACGACACCTGTTGTTGTCAGTCAAGGAGATCTATGCAACCCGCTTCGTTCGGCGCAACCGTCGTCACCGCCCGCCCGGCGGAGGTCGCCGCGTTCTACCAGCAGCATTTCGACCTGGAGATCACGCTCGATATCGGCTGGTTCGTCTGCCTGCGCCGCGGCGACGCGGACTGGGAGCTGGCCATCACCGAACGCGGCCACGAGTCGGTGCCGGCCGCGGTCTCGGCGCTGCCGGACAGTACGAACGTCTTCGGCTTCATCGTCGACGACGCCGACCGGGTCGCCGGTGCGCTCGCCGCCGCCGATGTCTCGTTGGAGACCGAGGTAGTGACCGAGGTCTGGGGCCAGCGCCACTTCTTCGTGCGCGACCCCGAGGGCACCTGGATCGACGTCATCCAGCTGGTCGCCCCCGACCCGGCCTGGCTGGCCGCCAACTTCCCGCCGGCCGAGTGATCAGAGGGTGAGCAGGATCTTGCCGATGTGGTTGGACTGCTCGAGGTCCTCGTGCGCCCGGGCGACGGCCTCGAGCGGGTAGACGCCGTGCACGATCGGCCGTACCTTCTTCGCGGTGACCAGCGGCCAGACGTGGCCGACCACCTCGGCGAGGATCTGCCCCTTCTCCACCACCGACCGCACTCGCAGGCCGGTCCCGGTGATCGAACCGCGCCGGGACATCAGCCGCCCGAGATCGAGCTCACCCTTGGTGCCGCCCTGCATCCCGATCACGACCAGCCGGCCGTCGTACGCGAGGGTTTTCACATTGTCCTGCAGGTACTTCGCGCCCATGATGTCGAGGATCACGTCGGCGCCGGCCTTGCCGGTCGCCTCGTTCACCACCGACGCCCACTCGGCTTCCTTGTAGTTGATCGCGACGTCCGCGCCGAGCCGGGTGCAGAATTCCATCTTGTCCTTGCTCCCGACAGTGCAGAGCACCCGCGCGCCATGCGCGACACCGAGCTGGATCGCCATCGTGCCGATCCCGGAGGAGCCGCCGTGGACAAGCAGCGTCTCGCCGTCCTTCAGGTGGGCGTTCATGAACACGTTGGACCACACGGTCGCGACCACCTCGGGCAGCGCGGCCGCGCTCACCAGGTCGATACCGTCCGGAACGGGCATCACCTGCGGCGCCGGGACGACCACCTTCTCGGCGTACCCGCCGCCGGCCAGCAGTGCGCAGCACTCGTCACCGACCGACCAGCCCTCGACCTCGGACCCGACCTCGGCGATCGTGCCTGACACCTCGAGCCCGATCGTGCCCGGAGCGCCGGGTGGCGGCGGGTAGAAGCCCTGTCGCTGGAGTAGGTCCGCCCGGTTCACCCCGGCGGCGACCACGTTGATGACGACCTCGTCCACCGCTGGGGTGGGGTCCTCGATCTCACCGATCGTCAGGACCTCGACGCCACCAGCACCCTCACAAACGACAGCTCGCATGCCAGCCACGGTACTGCGTCTCGTGGTGTCGCGCGTCGTGGCTGAATTCACCGGCGGACGATCTTCGCGATGTCGCCGGCGATGCTGTCGAGTGGATCGACGGTGCCTATCGACTTGAACCAGTCCCATAGCTCGAGTGAGTGGTAGAGCCGATAGAGCGTGGTGCGGGCGCGCCAGTCGGTGGGGAGATCGCCGTAGCCCTCGGTGAGCCCGGCGAGCTTGTCGGCGTTGCCCCAGATCGAGTAGCACTCGGTCTTGGCGAGGTCCATCAACGGGTCCGCGGCGATCGCGTTCTCGACGTCGATGAAGCCGTGTACCTGCCAGGTCTCCGGGTCCACGAGCACGTTGCCTTCGTGGAAATCGTTGTGGCAAAGGACTGGTGCGGTGTTGTGGCTGAGCAGTTCGGCGTGCTGGTCGACGTACCGGCTGATGTCTTCGGCCAGCTGCGGATCACCGTCGAGCTCGCCGAACTCCCGGAGCTTCTTGGCGAACTGGCGGCGCATATAGGCGTCGTTGGTCGGCAGCGGTTCGAGCACTTCGTCGGTGAGATACCCGTACGCCGGCTGCGGGATGCGGTGGATCTTCGCGAGCAGTTGGCCGAGCTGGACGTAGACGGCCTTCCAGTCGGGCGGCTCCGCCTCGGAAAGCGGGACGCCGTCGATCTTCGTCAGCACGGTGAAGGCCGGCTCGCCTTGCTCGGCGTGGATCACTTTCGGGACGGCCACGCCGAGGTGGTCTTTCAGTAGCCCGTAGATGTGGACTTCCTTCGCCTGCTTCCAGGCCCACTCCGGCTCGTAGACCTTCACGATCACGGGCTCGGCGGCGTTCCGGCGTACCTCGAAGACCTTGCTCAGCTGGCCGCCCGACCGCTCGACGACCTCCTCGACAGCGCTACCGAGGCAAGACTTCTCAACCATTGCGGCGATATCCATCGAGCGCCAACCTAGAGTCTCGGGCCGGCGGGTGTCGAAGGGTTTTAGTCGTCGAGATCGGCCCACGAATCGACGTCGTCGCCGGCCCTGCTCGGTGCGGACCAGGCGAGATCCAACCCGAGGAACAGCCGCCTGACCGACTTGTCCCGCGGATCCCCGATCCGCTTCAACGCCTCCACCAACGCCGTACGCCGGTACGCCGCCGCCAGCCACTGCTCCCGCCCGCCGCTGTCGAGCAAGCCAAAACCGTCCCGCCCGCTTGTACTGTCGCCGACGCCGTCGACCAGCTGAGCGACCTCGTCGGTGGTGATCCAGGGCAGATCGCAGGAGAGCAGTACTACGACGGGCGACCGTCCGAGGGCGATCCCGGCCGCGATCCCCGCCACCGGCCCACCACCCGGCGGATTCTCCAGCGTCCAATCGACCGGCCGGCAGACGGCACGCTCCGGCCCGACCACCACGGTCGACTCCGCGGCGATGGTTGCCGTCAGCACCCGATCGAGCAGCGACACCCCGTCCAGCACGAGCAGCGCCTTGTCCACCCCACCGAACCGGGTCGACCCACCCCCAGCCAGCACCACCGCATCGAATTCCACCACCCCAGTCTGCCCCCGGAGCACCTCGGACAGCGTGAGGATCAAGCTGGCCCTGAAGTTGGCTCTGAAAAGCTTGCCGTTGATGGGGCACCATGGAGGGGTGAAGATCGCCGTGGTGCAGACCGCCAGCTCGGACGACAAGGCCGCCAACCGCGAGCTGGTGACCCAGTTCGTTGCCGACGCCGCGGCCGGCCGGCCCGATCTCGTCGTGCTGCCCGAGGCGATGATGGCGGACTTCGCCAGTGCGGGAGGTTCGGTCGGTGAGCTGGCCGAGGCGCTCGACGGCGAGTTCGTCAGCACGCTGCGCAAGACCGCGGCCGAGCATGGCGTCGCGATCGTGGCCGGCATGTTCGAGCGGAGCTGCGACGAGGCCCGGCCGTACAACACACTGCTCGCGGTCGGCGCGGACGGCGATCTGCTCGGTGCCTATCGCAAGATCCATCTGTACGACGCCTTCGGCTATCGCGAGTCGGACCAGCTGACCCCGGGAGACGTCGCGCCGGTCGTAGTACAGATCGCCGGGCAGAAGCTCGGATTGATGACTTGCTACGACCTGCGCTTCCCCGAACTCTCGCGGGCGCTGGTCGACGCGGGCGCAGAGGTCTTCGTCGTACCGGCTGCCTGGGTACGCGGGCCCCTCAAGGAGCACCACTGGACCACGTTGCTGACGGCGCGCGCGATCGAGAACACCTGCTACGTCGCCGCGGCCGCGCAGAACGGCAAGAAGTACTGCGGACTGAGCCAGATCATCGACCCGCAGGGAATTGCCGTCGCCGCGGTAGGTGAGGCAGACGGGATCGCCGCGGCGGAGATCTCGACGGACCGGCTGACCGAGACCAGGCTGCGCAATCCGTCCCTGCAGAACCGACGCTTCACGGTGACTTCGCGCTAGGTTTCCTGAGATCCACCGCCCAAAGTTCGGACAAGCGGGTTAGCCTCCTGCATGTGACGCAGCGGCCGGATGGTTTCGACCTCGACCACCATGGCGATCTCGAGGTCGGCCATGGCTTGGTCGATCTTGCCGTCAACGTCCGAGCCGGTACGCCGCCGGGCTGGCTGGTCGAGGAGATCGGCGCGAGCCTGACCGACCTGGCCGCGTACCCGCGGCAGGACGCCGCGCTCGCCGCCGTCGCGGCCCGGCATCACCGGGCTCCGTCGCAGATCCTGCTCACCGCGGGAGCGGCCGAAGCCTTCGTGCTGATCGCGCGCGCGTTCCGGCCGCGGCACCCGGTGGTCGTCCACCCGCAGTTCACCGAGCCCGAGGCGGCGCTCCGGTCGGCCGGTCACCTGGTCGACCGGGTGATCCTGAGCCCGGAGAACGGCTTCGTCCTCGATCCCCGCGCGGTACCGGCGGACGCGGACCTGGTCGTGATCGGCAACCCGACCAACCCCACCTCGGTCCTGCACAACGCCGACGACCTGCGCGAACTCGCTCGCCCCGACCGCATCCTGGTCGTCGACGAAGCCTTCATGGACGCGATCCCGGGCGAACCGGAGTCGCTCGTGGGCGCGTCGATTCCTGGGCTGGTGGTGGTGCGGAGCCTGACCAAGACGTGGGGGCTGGCCGGGTTGCGGGTCGGGTACGTCGTGGCGGCGCCCGGGTTGATCGAGCAGCTGGCGTCGGTACAGGCGCAGTGGCCGGTGTCCACTCCTGCGCTCGCGGCGGCGATTGCTTGCAGCAACGAGCGAGCGCTGGGTGAGGCTGCGCAGGCGGCAGTCGAGCTGGATCGGCAACGGGCTCATCTGCTGGCCGGTTTGGGGTGCACGGCCGGCGTTACGACGTACGGGATTGCTCGTGGGCCTTTCGTGCTGGTGCATGTGGCCGGTGCGGCGGTACTGCGGGAGCGGCTGCGGGAGAGTGGATTCGCGGTACGGCGAGGGGACACGTTCCCTGGGCTGGGGCCGGATTGGCTGCGGATCGCGGTGCGGCCGGAGTCGGTGACGGACGCGTTTTTGAAGGTCTGGCAGGACGCGCTCGGCTGACTCGCTGATCGCTGCGGAACCGAGGGCCCGCTGTAACGCGCTCAGGGGTTTAGCCCCGGTCTACTTTGCGCACAGGAGGGTCGGCAGGACACTCCGGGGTACTTCGAAGGGAGCAGCATCATGGGTTTGAACGACGACGACATGACCACCTCGTCGGCCGACAGCGAGGGGCCGGCCGACGGCGGTGCGTCGAGTGGCGCGACCGACGGTGGCGCTGACAGCGGCGCTGGTGGGAGCTCCTCCGGCGGCTCGGGACTGCCCGGGAACGCCGAGGGTGAGGGTTTCGCCGACGGCGGCGCGACGATCGGCGGCCACGATGGTGGCGCTGACGGCGGAGCCGATGGTGGCGCCGGCGGTGAAGGACCGGCCGACGGCGGCGCAGTAGGCGGCGGTACTGACGGTGGCGCCGACGGCGGAGCTGACGCTGGGGCTGGCGGTGAGGGTCCTGCTGATGGTGGGGCCAATGCCGGTGGGACTGACGGCGGCGCCGACGGTGGAGCGGATGGCGGAGCCGACGGTGGCGCAGAGGGACCTGCGGACGGTGGCGCCTCACCGGGTGCGACCGACGGTGGTGCTGACGGCGGTGCCGGCGGGAACTCCGGGAGTTGATGATGCCGGTGCCGGAGACCGGGCTGCCGCCGGACGGACGCCCGGCTCTCCGGCGCTGCGTGGCCGGTGAGCTGGACCTGGACGAGTTCGGCCGCTCGTACTGGGGTGCCCGCGCACTGCTCTCACACGGCGGCGACTACAGCGACCTGTTCAGCCTGCAGGCCGCTGACGAGCTCCTGTCCCGCCGCGGCCTCCGTACGCCCTTCCTGCGCCTGGCCAAGAACGGAACGGTCGTCGGCGACAGCCAGTTCACCGGCCCGGCGGGAGTCGGTGCGGAGATCGGCGACCAGGTACGCGACGACAAGGTGGCTGCGCTGTTCGCGAGCGGCCACACCGTAGTACTGCAGGCTCTGCATCGCACCTGGCCCGCGCTGGTCGACTTCGCCACTCAGCTGTCGTCAGATGCCAGACACCCCGTGCAGATCAACGCCTACATCACGCCGGCGGAGTCACAGGGCTTCTCCGCGCACTACGACGTCCACGACGTCTTCGTGCTGCAGGTAGCGGGCGAGAAGCACTGGACCGTCCACGAGCCAGTGCACGTCGACCCGCTTCGCAACCAGCCCTGGACCGACCACTCCCAGGCAGTCGCAGCAGCAGCCCGCGAGCGTGCCCCGGTGATCGACGAGGTACTGCGCCCTGGCGACGCGCTCTATGTCCCACGCGGCTTCCTCCACTCGGCCAAGACGCTCGGCGGCGTCAGTGCGCACCTGACCGTCGGCATGCACACCATGACGCGCTACCTACTCGTCCAGGAGTTGGCGGCACTCGCAGCCGATGAGCCGTCGCTGCGGGCTGCCCTACCTCTCGGCTTCGACCCCGGCGACCCTTCGCAGCTCTCTGGGGTATTGGAAGAGGTGGCCTCGCTCCTGATCAAGCGGATCGAGCAGACCACCCCTGACGACCTCGCTCCGCGACTACGCCGCCGCACCTGGTCAGGCAACCGCCCAGCCCCGCTGGCGCCTCTGGCCCACGCCGCTGCAATTGCCGCGCTAGAGGTCGGTACGACGGTCCGCCTGCGCGCCGGCCTGCGCCTCCACCTGACCGATGGTGACCCAGTCCGGCTCCAACTCACCGATCGTACAATCTCCTTGCCTACGGCAACTTATCCCGCAGTGCAACGCCTCTGCTCGGGTACCGCCGTCAAAGTCGGCGACCTCCCCTCCATGGACGAGCCGGACCAACTGGTCCTGGTCCGCCGTCTCCTGACCGAAGCAGTCCTCGTAGTACAGAGCCCGCGTGCCGTCAGCTGAGGAAGTCGCAGAGGCCCTGGGCCTGCGCTGCGCCGCGGCCGCAGAACAGCGAAGCGATCCCCTCTATGCAACAGCCCCACCCGCTTCGCGCTGGCTCTTGATCGAACACCGCGACCCTTGGCCTCGCCAGGCGCTGGCCGCATTGACGAGCGCCTCGGTAGTCGACCTGGCTACCAAGGTCTCGCGTTTGTGCGCGGCAGCCGGGATCCGCCCGGTCCTCGTCAGGCGCCATGGCCGGCAGGACCGCAGTACTCCGCGCCGCTGGGCCATGGTCGACTGCCGTCCTGGCAGCGAGTCGGTAAGCTGGGGAGATCTCCCCGCCGACGACCACCTCTTGCAAGTCCTGGACGGTACCGACCCGGGCACTCGAAGCGCCGACCCGGTCTACCTGGTCTGCACCCACGGCCGCCACGACGCCTGCTGCGCCATCCGCGGCCGTCCCGCCGCAGCCGCCCTCACCGCTGCCTTCCCCGACCAAACCTGGGAATGCAGCCACATCGGCGGCGACCGCTTCGCCGCCAACCTCGTCTTCCTCCCCCACAGCCTCTTCTACGGCCACGTCCCCACCACCGAGGCAGTAGCGGTCGCCACCCGCTACAACGAAGGCTTCGTAGTACCTAACTACCTCCGAGGCTCAGGCGCCCACCCACCCCCAGTCCAAGCAGCCCAACACTTCGCCCGCGCAGCCGGCGCCTCGCTGTCCGCCAACGCCCTACTCCCGATCCAGGTGAACAGGCCGAACGCCGCCACCTGGCAGATCCACCTTGCGGCAGACGCTGACGCCGAGCCCTCGGTGGTGACGCTGACAACCGCCACCACCACCATCAATGCCGCCATGACCTGCGCATCGGAGCCCCCGGGCCAAGTCGCGACCTACACCCTGGCGGCGCTCGAGTAGCTGAACCAGACCGCACCACGCTGGACTACCCCTGGTCGGGGAGTTGCTGGTCTTGGTGGTGATGGCCGTAGTACTCCGACTGGCCGGCCATGATGTCGCGCATGGTGGTGGTGGGGCCGGCGCTGTAGACGGTGCCGGGGAAGTTGAGGGTTTGCTGGATTTTCCAGAGGGCTTCGTGCTGGTCGGGGGAGAAGAGCTGGGCTGGGTCGCCGACCGCGATCCAGCCGATCGGCAGGACGGTGCCGGCGGCGAGGCGGGAGTTGACCTGGAGCACGCTGTTGATGCGCAGTTCGGCGCCGGTGCCGGCGAACGAGCCTGGGAACAACGAGGCGCCCGTGGCGATGAAGACTTCATCTTCGACCGTGGCGCCGTTCACGTGGGCGTGCGGTCCGACCATGACCGCAGCACCGATCACCGCGGGATGAGCCGCCCGGCCGCGGACCAGGGCGTTCTCCATCACCACGCTGTTCTCTCCGAGGTGGACCTCACCGTCTTCCGCCGTCAGTACAGCGCCATGCAGCACCCGGCTTCCTTCGCCCACGACGACGGCTCCACACAGCACGGCTGAGGGCGCGACGTACGCGGACTCGGGCACGACCGGTCTCCGGCCACGGTGTTCGAGCAACATCGGCGGATCCTTTCGTCGGGCATCACCTCGGGCTTCCTTTAGCAGTTGTACTTGGCAGCGGGCGGAACTCCACAGCCCGGGCCCTCACTGCCCGGGCGGCCATCGCTCGGTACCGGCCGTCCACGTCGGAGGTGGGAGGTTCGGCCGCGTCGAGCGAAGGTTTGGGGTGGGAGTGAAATCCGCGAGCTACGAGTAGGACATTAGAACACCTGTTCGAAGACTGCAAGAATGCCTGACCCGTCAATCGCAGCGCCGTCAGGCCCCGCCCAAAGCCACAATCAAGGCCGCCTTCAAGGCTGCGCTCAGGTACGGCGGGTGGCGGCGTCGGGCAGTACGCGCTCGAGCACCACGATCACCCCGCCGGCCACCAGCGCCAGTACCGAGATCGCCAGCCAAGGAAGCTCGTGCCGCACCTCGAAGAGCTGCGTGAAGAAGGCGGGTGCCAGCACGCTGGCGAAGGTGAACGAGTACTGCCAGTAGGACAGGTACTTCCCGTGCCCGTTGGTGGGCGCCACGGCAGCAGCGAGCGCGTTCCCGGTGGCTGCGTGAAGGACGTCGGCGGCAGCGAACACCGCCGCCGCCAGGATCAGCCCAGGCACCACCAGCCCAGCGGGCACATGCAGCAACCCGGCCATCAAGACTCCCCACACCGCCCACACGACCCCAGCGAGCACAAGCACCTGCGTACGCCGCCGCTTCTCGGTATGCCGCACCACCAGCGTCTGCCCGGTCGCCAGTACCACCGAGATGGCCGCCAGGAGCACCCCCACGATCCACTTCGGAGCCTCCGGCAGCGCCTCGGTCACGTAGACCGGCAACCCCACACCCATCACCATCGTGCACAGCGCCAGGATCGTGTTCGCCGCGATCAGTACGAGGAAGGCCTTGTCCTTCCGCAGCAGGGGCGCCGGGCCGCTGTCCTGAGCCGCCGCCGCTCGGGCGTCGTGCGCCGCGCGCAGCCGGAGCAGCAGGAACCCCGTGATGAAGAACGTCACCGCGTTGACCGCCATCCCGATGAGGAACGGCCCGTCCCCGTCGAAGCTCAGCAGCACGCCCGCCGCCAGTGCGCCGAACCCGAAGCCCGCCGCCTGCATCATCCCGCCGAGCCCGAACCAGCGATCCCGGTCGCCCGGATCCGCGATGTCCGACAGCAGGCTGAAGATCGCCGACCAGAACACCCGCTGCCCGGTCGTCGTCACCAGCGCGCAGAGAAACAGCAGCCACAGCGACCGCCCGAAGAAGAACCCGGTGAACGCGAGCCCCTGCGCGAACTGCGCGCCGATCACCAGGTTCCGCGGCCCGACCCGGTCGATCACCAGTCCGACCGCGGCCGGCGCCGCGACGGAGAACATGGTCGCGATGGTCAGTACCAATCCCGCAGTACCGAGTGGGACCTCCGCGACGCGCACGAAGAAGAGCAGCAGCAGCGGGCCGGCGCAACCGCCGCCGAAGGAGTCGATCGCCAGCCCGGCCAGCAGCGGAGCGCGGCCGCGCATGTTCGGCAGGCCGAGGGACATCGCTGTTGGCATTTGGGTTCCCCGGCCGATGTTGGAAGCTCTCGACCGGGAAGAGTAACAAGTCCCGGTCGAGAGGCTCCAGCTCATTTTGAGCCTCCACCACCGGCTCCCGCCGATCCCCGATCCACCCGCCAACCTCGAGGAGCGCTATCCTCGATCCTCGGCAGTCCCTCCGGGTGACGGCCTGGAGGGCTCGCATAGTGGCCGAGTGCGCTGGTCTTGAAAACCGGTATTGCGGGTGACCGTAATCGTGGGTTCGAATCCCACGCCCTCCGCTCAGCAGGCACCAAAAGGGCCTCTCACCTGCGGAAACGCAAGCGAGAGGCCCTTCCTGCAACAGTCCGGCCGTGTCCGGCCATGCCCGGCTGAAAGCCGCCAGTTTCGGCCATTCATGCAGAATGCGTGAAATGAGTTTGCTGTGCTGGCTGACCTGCACCGAGTGGCTGGCGGGCCTCAACCGGCCCTGTGGAGTTTCGCCCGACACAACACCTGTGACGCGCTCTGAGAGCTGCTGAGCATGGCTGCCAGGGGAGATGCCCCCGCCCCGGCGAGGTGGGACGGCAGGGCCGGCGGCGGCTGCTAGCGAGGAGGCGCGGGCATCTCAATCGGCTCACACCACGTTTGAGCCGCTGACCGAAGCAGACCAGCGGCTCAAACGTGGCTCAAACGTGGCTCAAACGGGGCTGACCTGCGGAAACCTCGAACCAGCGCCCGACTCAGACGCGACGCCCGACAGCGGCCCTATGCGCGCAGGCGCACCCGCGCACGGGGCGGACGGCGAGCCCGCGCCCGCCAGCGCCCTCAACTTGGCCTGACAGAACTGACAGAACTGACAGAACCCCCTCGACCACATCCCGAGTTGGCCTGACAGAACTGACAGAACTGACAAAACCCCATCGACGGCGAGGTTTTGTCAGTTCTGTCAGTTCTGTAGGCCATCCCGCGACGCGGCAGGCCCGTGGGCCTCTGACCGTTGATGGCGGCGAGCGTCTGGATCTGTCTGCTAAGCGGGTATACGCTGAAGGGCCTGTAGTGCTAGGACCCTAAGGAGTTTGGTGCGCACCATGAGCCGCGTTTCTCTTGATCCTTCGGCTGATCGTTCCCTGACTGACCAACTGGCAGACATGTTGCGCGGCGAGATTAATTCGGGCGAGCGTGAGCAGGGGAGTCAACTGCCGAGTGAGCGTGAATTTGAGCAGGACTACGGGATTAGCCGGACGGTAGTCCGTGATGCCTTGGATGAATTGGTGCTTGAAGGCATCGTCGTCAAGAGGAAAGGGTACGGGTCCTTTGTGCGCGAACAACCACCGGTACGCCGGATTTCCTCCAACTCACGACATGACGTCCACCGCAACTCAGGCAAGCCAGTATTCGATGCAGAAGCGGATTTACAAGGCAGGGTGCCGTCTCGCCGAATTCTCGGAGTTGAGCGCGGCCCGGTGCCTGCGGACGTGGCCGCTTGGCTCGAATGCTCCCCCGGAACTCAGGCCGTCATAAGGCGACGCCTGCAATTGCTTGACGATCGGCCGGCCGTTTTGTCTACCAGCTATTACCCGCTTTGGCTGGCTGCCGACACAGATTTGGAGTCACCGGATGCGCTGAAGGTCGGACCAGACGCAACGATTGAGAACCTGGGACATCAGTTCTCATGGGGTACTGAAGTCTTCCGGGCTCGGATGCCTACGCCTCATGAGCGCCGCCTGCTGAAGCTGGATCCGGGCGTCCCTGTTGTCCGCATGTTCCACATCGACTATGACCCGGAGAGTCGCCCGCTTCAGGTGGCTGACGATTTGTACGCGGCGGACCAGCACGAGTTCGCCTTTCTCTGGTCTGAATCGGAAGGTGGCAGTAAATGACGGCGCTCGAATGGCCCGCGAACTGGCAAGACAGAATCTCGGGTGCTAGTTGTGAGTTCTGTGAAGGTGGAGGCCAAGAGAGAAACGACTACGGAGCTCGGATCTTCCTTGGAGAATATGTAGATGGATATTTGCAAAGTGCCGACATCCAGCGGGGATACACGCTTGCTATCTGGAAGGCTCGACATGTGGTCGAGCCCACCGAGCTGAGCGACGAAGAGGCGACGGGCTATTGGGCGGAAACGCTCATCATTGCTCGCGCGCTAATAGAGTTCTATAAGCCAATGAAGATGAATTACGAGACGCTAGGAAACACCGCTCCACATCTTCACACTCACCTGCTGCCTCGATTCGAGATCGATCCGCGTCCCGGCCAGCCCTTCCCGCTGCTCGCGCAGACTGACAACGAGGCTCAGATGCCAGAGGATCGGTTCATCTCCGAAGTGACCGGCCTCCGGAGTCTTCTGCAAGCCGACTAGGCCGGCGCTCCTCCAAGCCCCCCTCCGCCCGCTGTCACGCGGGCGGAGGGGGCTTTTGCATGCCTAGGACTACCAGTGCTTGACAACCTAAGGACTGGTAGTCCTAGGATGACCAGCATCGACAGCACGCGACGCCACGGCGGTTGCAGCCGCCGCGGCGTCCGGGTCGAACTAGTCCATTCGTAGAGGAGCGCAACCCGTGAACATCATCCACCTTTCGCCCGTCAGTGGCGAAGAGCCCACCGCTGCCGACCTGGCTGCGATCGAGGCTGAGATGCCGCTGATCGAAGCCGAGCAGGCCCTGCTCGAAGCCGAGATCGCGGCCTTGACGACCGGTCCGGCTCTGTCGGAGCTGGCCCGCCGCCGGGTCCGCAACGCTGAGCGACGTGTCGCCCAGGTCGGCCGCGAGCTGGCCGCCACCCACCCGCACTCGCAGGACGCGGCATGACCGCCGCCTTTGCCGCCTACCTCGCGGCGCTCCTCACCGCCCACACCGTTGGCGACCACTGGATTCAGACTCACCACCAGGCCACCTGCAAGGGCCAGCACGGCTGGGTCGGCGCGCTGGCCTGCCTGCGTCACGTCGCCGCCTACACCGCGACCACCGCCGCTCTCGGTCTGCTGGTCTGGCAGGTGCTCGACCTGGAGCTGAGCTGCCTCGGTTTCCTGACCGGGCAGCTCTTGTCGGCCACGACTCACTACCTCGCCGACCGCAGGGTGTACCTGGAGCGGTTCGCCCGCTGGATCGGCAAGGCCGACTTCCTGCGGCTCGGAGTGCCCCGGAGCGGGCTCGACCGCAACGGCAACGCCTACGACGACAACCCGTCCCTCGGGACCGCTGGCTACTCCCTCGACCAGTCGTTCCACCACCTGTGCCTGTTCGCTGCGGCTCTGCTGACGGTGACCCTGTGACCGGCCGCGCGATCGACCTGGCCGGCGCCTACGCCGAACGCCTCGGAGTCGAGACCAGCGACCACGTAGGCAACGAGCTCGTCGCCCAGTTCGAGCACCTGTCCCAGCTTGTCCTGTCGGGCGACCTGGCGGCGATGCGACCCGGCGCGATGTCGGCCGAAGCCGCGACCGCCTACGGCGAACTGTGGGTGCTGACCGCGTTCCTGTCCGACGCCTGCACCGCCCTGACCGGATCGGAGGCAACCCGATGACCACGACCGAAGTTGCTACGAGCAACCAGCCGACCAGCGTCGATCGGCTGCGGACGCAGGCCGTCGAGGCGTCGCAGGTCCGGGCGCTGTCGACTCACCCTGACGTGGTGGCTCTGCGGGTGGAGTCGATCCGTACGCAGGTTGACCGGTGCATGTGGCTGGGAATCGTTCTGGGCTTGGCGTTCACGATGGTGAACGTGCAGGCGTTCGCCGCTGACGGCGCTTCGGTGGGATCGTTGCCGTGGATCGCCGCATGGCTGCTCGACCCGATGGTTTCGCTGGTCCTGATCGCCGTACTGCGGGCCGAGCAGATCACCGCCCGGTACCAGGTGACCGACGCTGGCCCGTGGATTCGCCGGACGAAGCGATTTGCGTTCGCTGCGACCTACGTGATGAACACCTGGTCCTCGTTCGGCCACGGCGATGCCGCCGGGATCGTGCTGCACTCGGTTCCGCCGCTGTTGGTGTTCTGCGCTGCCGAGACCGCCCCGGTACTACGGGACCGGCTGACCGAGGCAGTACTGCGGGCCGAGCAGGCCGCCGCTCTGGCCGACCCGCACAAAGCTACTGAGCCCCTGTCAGAAGGCGCGCCGGAACCGGCGGAGACCCGGGAGATGCCCCCGCCGCCTGATGAGGAGTCGGCACCTGACGAGGCGGCGGGGGCATCCCCCGAGACCCCCGCCAACACCAAGGCACCCCGGACGCCTCGCAAGCCCTCACAACCCCGCAAGAGGCCCGGCAAGGCCAAGGGCGGCCGGATGCTGCTGGCCGACTACGTGGCGCTGGGCCTGGCCAAGGCTGACCCCGAGATCGCTGCCGATCAGGTCACCCCGGCGTGGGCACGCAAGACGACGGGTTGCTCTGCGGGCCTGTCGGCCAAGGTCGCCGCCGGCGTCCGCGACCAGCTCGCACCGGTCGCCGCTGCGGTCGAGTCGATCGAGAGGGCGGCTGCCTGATGACCGTCTACGTGGACGACATGCGCCGCCGCGCCCGCGTCGGCCGGACGGTGGCCCGCTGGTCGCACCTGGTCGCGGATCACCCCGCCGAGCTCGCAGCGTTCGCGGCCCGGCTCGGGCTGAGGCCGGAATGGCTTCAGGACAAGGGAAAGCCGAGCGAGCACTACGACGTGACCGACCCGAAGCGCTTGCAGGCTCTCGCGCTCGGCGCGGTGCCGATGTCCTACCTGACCGAGATGGGCCGCTTCATCGCAGCGAAGCGCCAGAACGCCAACGCAGACAGGGGGAATGACCGATGACGATGGCGACCAAGCGCACTCGCGTGATGGCGACCAAGCGCACTCGCACGGCCTCGCACCGCCCGGCTGTCCGGCAGCGCCAGTTCCGGCACGACACCCTGACCGCTGTGGAGCTGTTCGGCGGGTACGGCGGTATGACGCAGGGCATCGAGCGGGCCGGGATCGACGTGATCATGGCCGCCAACCACAACGCCTACAAGGTCGAGATCCACGAGGCCAACCACCCTACCGCTGAGCACTGGATCGCTGACCTGGCCAACCCGGACTCCGGCGACTACCACGACGTACGTGACCTGCCTCCCGGCGATCTGCTGACGGCCGGCGTCTCCTGCGTCAACCACTCACCTGCCAACACCATGAAGGCCTACGCCACGGGCGGGACGTTGTTCGAGGTGGAGGACCCCGACTACGACGAGCGGGTGACCCGCTCGGAGCGCGACCGGGCGACGGCCAACTGCGTGCTGCACTACGCCGCCGTTCATCACCCGAGAATGATCCTGGTCGAGTGCACGACGCAGTTGCAGTCGTGGGGCAACCTGGTCCCCGGCAGCCGCAAGGTCGGCGACGGCTCGACGCACCGTTGGTGGCTCAAGCAGTTCGAGAACCTGGGCTACCGCTTCAAGATCCTGTACCTGAACTCGATGTTCTTCGGTGTCGGTCAGTCACGTGATCGCGGCTACTGGGTGTTCTGGGACAAGTCCCTCCCAGCCCCTGACCTGGAGCACCGCCCGCTGACCTGGTGCGGCAAGTGCTCGAACGTCACCGAGGCCCGTCAGGTCTGGAAGACGGGTATCCCGCCGACCGGGACCGTCTGCTACGGCAAGCAGTACGAGTACCAGTGCCGGTCCTGCCGCCGTGCGGCGATCCCGCAGTTCACGCCGTCGCTGGACGCCCTTGACCTGTCGAACCTGGGCACTCGCATTGGCGACAAGCCGATCCGGAAGTTCAAGGACGGCACGTCCGGGCCGATGGCAGCGACGACGATGGCGCGGGCTGAGCGGTGCCGTCAGCGGTTCGCGGAGTTCCCGGCCGTGCTCATGCCCGCGAAGGCGACGCGGGGCACGGAGCGGCACCCGTGGCAGCCGATGTCCACCCAGACCAGCCAGCAGGAGACCGCGATTCTGTCGACCGGTGCGCTGATGGCGGCGGCGGGCAACACGTTCGAGCGTGTGGGGTCGGACTGCCGTACCCGTGACCTGTCCCAGCCGCTTCCTGCGCAGACCGCGACCAACGGTATGGGGCTGATCGTTCCGCCGGTGGCGCTTGCCGTGGACAACTTCCAAGGTGCTGCGCGTGGCGCGGGTGAGCCGCTGCCGACCCAAGGCGGCTCGGAGACGATGGCGCTGTTGTCGAGTGGTGTGGTCCCGTTCCGGAAGAACACCGTTCCGACGATGCATGCAGAAGCGATGCCGACTGTCACTGCCGAGCAGATCCCCGGCCTGATGTTCTCCGGCTGGTACAAGCAGAACGGCTCGACCGGGACCGAGACCGCCGCGCACCCGGTCACCGATCCGCTCGGTGCACTGACCTCTCGCGACACCACCGCCTTGCTCACCGCCGAGTGGCATGCCGCACTGGCCGAGCTCGCGTTGGAGGACTGCTACTTCCGGATGATGGCCCCCCACGAGATCGGCCGGGGCTGCGGTTTCGACGTGACGTTCGGCAACCACCAAGGCACCTACATCGTGTGGGGATCGGCCCGCGACCAGGTCGACGGCTACGGCAACGCCGTCACCCCGGCGGTCGGTGAGTGGATCGGTGCCCGGATGCGCGCGGTGCTCCACAGCGAGGAGGTGGCGGCATGAACTTCAACTTCGGCACCGAGTTCACGCCCGCAAGCTCAACGCTGGCAGGAGAAACCCCGATGCGCATGAACCTTTACCTGCTCACCCGCACCGATGACGTGGACTACGACGAGGCGTCGGCGATGGTCGTCGCTGCGGTCGAGCTGTGGCCGGCGCGAGGGATCGCCGCCGCGTCGCACGCCGCCGAGCCCGACTCGGTGTGGACCTCACCGAACCACTCCACCTGTGACCTGATCGGCACCGCCGCCGAGGGCATCGCGCCTCGCGTCCTGCTGGTCGATGTGAAGGGAGCATGACCATGCCCGACAACAACCACAGCAACGTTCACCGGCTCTACGACACCGACCACACGACCGATCACGAGACCGTTCAGGACAGCGTTCACGGCGGCGTTCAGGACGATGTTCACGACGACGCTCAGCCGATTGTTCACGGGGACGCGGAGCGGGTAGACGGTGACCAGGTTCATGACGCCGACGTGATCGAGGGCGAGGTGCTGTCCGAGGAGGAGTCGGCTGAGCTGGACCGCCGTCTTGAGTCGCGCGGGGCGCTGGTCGTGCGCCGTGCGACGGCGCCGGTTCGGGTCGCGAAGTCGGCAGCGGTAGCGGTCAGGGGCCACGAGCCGACGATGAAGGCCGGTAAGGCGACGATGCGCCACACGTGGACGGTGGTGCAGGGTGCAACGTCGTTCGCCAAGCGCGCTTACGACGGCTCGACTTTCGGGACCTACAGGCGCCAGATGCGGGCCGCTGAGGCGGCCGGTGACCGCGAGGCGCTGAAGGAGTGGGCCGACCGTAAGGAGATGGCCACCGAGCGCCGCCACAAGCGCCTGATGGACCTGCCCCGGCTGTTCATCGGCCTGGTTAAGGTGCTGGCCGCGACGCTGATCGGTATCCCGCTGGCGGTGTTCGTGATCGCCGTCTTGACGAAGCTCACCGGCAACGGATCGTTCACGGGTGTCTGGCTGGGGTTCTTCGCCGTGATCGGGTTCATGATCGCCGCTGTGTCAGTGGTGTGGGGCCTGTTCGTGATGGCGCTGCCGTTCCTGGTGGTGCTGGCCTGCTACCGCGAGGGCAAGCGCCGCGCCGAGCCTCCGAACTGGCTCGTGGTGAACGCCGCATCCGAGTGGGATCTCGACATCGATGAGTCAACGATCGCCAGCGCGCTGGAAGCGCTGCGGATCCCGAACATCACCCGCTACCTGAAGGAGGGCTACAAGCTCACCTACATCACGCCGGCGCGTGAGTCCGGCCGGGGTACGCACGCGGTGGTGCGGCTGCCTGGTGGTGTGGCTGCTGAGAAGATCTGCAAGCGCCGCACGGACCTGGCCACGAGCCTTCACCGGGCCGCGTCGGAGACCTGGCCGACCGTGGGCGACGAGGCCGGAATCCTGGATCTGTGGGTCGCGGACAAGGGCGCGCTCGCCGAAGGCGCCGGGCCGTACCCGTTGCTCGCGGAAGGTCTGGTGGACGTGTTCAAGGGCGTCCCCGCTGGCCGGACGCTGCGCGGTGACGCCATGTTCGTGCCGATCATCGGCCGCAACACGATCGTCGGTGGCGCACCGGAGCAGGGCAAGTCGGCTGCGGCCCGGACGACGATGATGGGCGTTGCGCTCGACCCGACCGCAGAACTGCGGATCTGGGTGCCGGTCATGAACTACGACTTCGAGCGGTTCCGGCCGCGTTGTGCTCGCTACGTCCGTGGCGCCGACAACGACTCGATTCGCCAGATCCGCGATGACCTTCAGGAACTGCACGACGAGATGCAGCGTCGCGGTGACCTACTCGACAAGTACGAGCTCGCCGAGGTGAACCGCAAGATCGCCGACCAGAACGTCGGCCTGCACCCGATCGTCGCGCTGCTCGAAGAGGCGCACGTGGCCTACAACCACGAGGAGTACGGCAAGGAGATCAGTGCGCTCGCGACGCTGATCGTGCAGCTCGGTCGCAAATACGGCATCCACCTGATCACGTCCACGCAGGCACCGACCGCGACGTCGATCCCGCGGGACATCACCCGCAACTGCACCAACGGCATCGCGTTCTACGTCGGCGACCACCACGCCAACGACGCGCTGCTGGGTCAGGGCAAGTACAAGGAAGGCATCACCGCCACCGTCCTGATCCCCGGCAAGGACCGGGGAACCTCTGTCACCAAGGGATTCAGCTCCAACCGTTCCGAGATCATCCAGTGGTACTTCCTGTCCGTTGCCAAGGACAACGACCAGGTCACGCCGCTGATCGAACGAGCGCTCGATGCGATCAAGAAGCGCGGCCTCGGCGAACCGACCGACATCAAGCGCCCGCAGATCGAGACCCGTGACCTGCTCGCCGACCTGGACGAGGCGCTAGGCACCGACACGGTCGGGGTCGCCGACGTGCCCGCTCTGCTGCGTGACCTGGCACCGACCTGGACGCCGTACCAGAACCTGTCCGGCAAGGCCCTGGTCAAGATCCTGGCTGACGAGCACGGCATCAAGGTCCCCTCGACCGGCAACAAGTTCCCCCTCAATCCCGCTACCGTCCGTGACGCGATCGTGCTCCGGGAGCGCGACGCCGGCGCGGACGACGACGAGACCAGCACCGCGACCGACAAGGCCAGTTAGCCGCAAGCCACGGTGCCTCGAACAGGCTCACAGTGCCCGGTCAGGGCCTGTCCGAGGCGGCGGTTAACTCGGCTAACTCGGTAACTAACCGCAGGTCAGAGCCACATTGACCCGATCTCACTCACCGAGTGAGGAACCTAACCCGATTCCCGCCACCTAACTCACTCCCGATATCTCCGGCGACGACCCAACGGCAGTCCTCGCCTCCACCCGTCACGCCCAGACTCGACTACAGAAGGTGACTGACTGTGGTGCCCGCCAATCATCTGGTCTGGCTCTTCGCCTCGACCTTCCTGCCCGCCTCCGTCGTCACCGAGACCCAGCCACTCACCCACACCCAGCGCGCCGCGATCTGGACCGGGACCGGGATCGCCGCCGCCGCGCTCTACCTGCTCGGCTGCCTGATCTTTCCCTACTCCAACTGCACCAAATGCGCAGGCACGGGCAAGTCCCGCGCCCCGCAAGGCAAGGCGTTCCGCAACTGCCGCCGCTGCAAAGGAACCGGCCGCCGAACCCGGATCGGCCGGCGCCTGATCGACCACCACCGACGCAACCGCTGAAGGAGACACACA
This sequence comes from Streptomyces sp. SID13031, assembly GCF_010548305.1. Classification (GTDB taxonomy): domain Bacteria; phylum Actinomycetota; class Actinomycetes; order Propionibacteriales; family Kribbellaceae; genus Kribbella. Next base: position 47,418 of record NZ_JAAGLV010000007.1, on the reverse strand, counting down.
CCGTGGCAAGCAAGAAAAATAGCCCTGAGGCCCAGGCGATCATCAACGAGTACGAAGCCGCCGCCCGCGAGTCGATGAAGTACGCCACCAACGACAAGTCACCGGCCGCCAAGAAGGCACACACACGGTTCGACAAGGCCGACAAGCGCCGCTGGAAGTGGCGCTGATGGCCACCCGACGCAAGCCCCGCGCCAAGGCCAGCCGCACGCCCGACACGGCAGACGAGGCACTGACCCCGTCCGAGGAGTATCGGGCCGCGCTGGCTGACTTCACCAGCTACTCCGCCGACAACGAGACCGCCGAAGCGCTGGCCGCGCGTGACCGGCTCGACACCGCTGAGCGGCGCCGCCGGTGGTGGCACTTCTGATGGCCGCGCCGCTGATGGAACGCGCATCGTTGCACCCGGCCCGGTCGCAGTGGATCGAGCTGTGGGACGGCAAGTACGCACTCGGCTGGGACCACGGCGGGACGCCTGTGTTCCGGTTCAAATGGGCGCCGGGTGGTCTGGCCACCCGCAGGCAGCTCCGCGCGATGCGGATGTGTCCGGGCGGCCACGAGCCCTACGCGTTGCTGGTGTGGCGCAACGGGCAGCGCTGGGCCTGGCTGTACCGCCTCGACCTGGCCAAGCCGTCCCGCGTCGCCTCCCCGGACCAGCTCAACGCCCTGGACAAAGCCATGCGAGCTCGGCGCCGTTGCCGACTCTGTGGCCTGGTCTGGGACTACTGCATCCCGACATCGGACGGCCGGTGTGAGGCCTGCATCGCTCACGCCGACCACGACGGCACCGACCCCGATTGCCCGATGTGCGACCACGCGCCCCGCGCCCTGGCGCAAGCCAACGCCGCCTGACTTCCTCGAGTAAGGGATTCCCGCTGTGACAGATCTCCTGACCGCCGCCCTGGACGCCGCGATGCGCGGCTGGCCCGTGTTCGCGCTCGGACGCTCCAAGCGCCCCGTGGCCAACTGCGACGCCTGCCCGCCCGATGCGCACGACCCCGCGAGCTGCGGTCACCTGACCTGCCACGGCTTCTACGCCGCCACCACCGACCCCAACCGCCTGGCCGCCATCGTCGCCGCCGTCCCGCATGGTCAGCTCGCCGTCCGGACCGGTGCCGCGTCCGGCCTGCTCGTGATCGACGTGGACCCCGCCCACGGCGGCGACCGCAGCCTGTCCGCCCTGATGGCCGAAGGACTCGTACCCAGGACCCTGCACGTGCACAGCGGTTCCGGCGGCTTGCACCTGTACTACCGCCACCCCGGCCACGACATGCCGTCGCGGCCCATGCCCGGTCGCCCCGGCATCGACATCAAGGCCGACGGCGGCTACGTCGTGCTGCCGCCCTCGATCCACCACCGCACCCACCGCCCCTACGCATGGGGCCAGACCGCGACCGACGTGGAGATGCCCCCGCCTGCACTCCTGGCCGCCTGCGAGCCACCCGCGCCCGTCCACGCCGCGCCCGCCGGCGTACCGACCACCCGCCCCGGAGGCGGGGGCATCTCCCACCCGGACAAGCTCCTCAGTGCCCTTGTGACCGCCGTACGCAATGCCCCGGAGGGTAAGCGGCGCACGACCCTGTACGGAGCTGCCAGAGGCGCTGCGCGGATGGTCGCCGCCGGAGCGATCGACACCGCCGATGCCATCGCCTCACTGACCGATGCAGGACACGCAGCCGAGCAAAGCGACCGAGACATCCGAGCCGCCATCAACGGAGGCTTTCGAGCCGAAGGGATCGCCGCCGCATGAGCACCGAACACATCGACTGGCACCTGATCGAGCCACCCGAAGACCTCTACGAACCCGAGCCGATCACGCCACCCACACCGATCAGACCAACCCAAAACCTTCAGCACACACCCATGCATCACGACCAAATGGGCACTCCCGCGGGCGCCGATTCCGGGCCTGTGTGGGACGGCGAACCGGTGCCGCTGAAGACCGATCGGATGCTCCGGCCGTTCCCGGTCGATGTGTTCCCCGAGTGGCTGGCCGACCAGGTCAGCGCTGTCGCCGAAGCCACCCAGACACCGACCGACCTGGCCGGATGCGTCGCGCTCGCGTGCCTGTCCACCGCCGCCGGCGGCAAGGTCCTGGTCCAGGTCGATCGGTCCTGGCTCGAACAGGTCAACCTCTACACGGCCATCGCGCTGCCGCCCGGCTCGCGTAAGTCACCGGTGTTCCGGGTCATGACTAGCGCGCTCAACGCCGCCGAAACCGCGTTGCAGGAAGCCACCGCAGAACTTCGAGTTGATGCCGAGCTCGCCGCACGGATCGCCCACGCCAAGGCCGAGAAACTCGCCAAGCATGCCGAGGTATCAACAGCCAACCCACAGGAGGCATTGGCCGACGCGACCGCCGCCGCCAAGGAAGCCGCCGCCATCGTCGTACCCGCCGCACCCCGGCTCATGACCGACGACGTGACGCCGGAAGCGTGTGTGTCCCTGATGGCCGCACAGGGCGGCCGGATCGCCGTCCTGTCGGCCGAAGGCGACGTGTTCGCGACCCTCACCGGCACCCGCTACTCCGCGTCGGCCAACCTCGCCGTTTTCCTCAAGGCTCACGTTGGCGACCCGATCCAGGTCGACCGCAAAGGCCGCGAATCCGAAGCCATCGAGCGACCCGCCATGACGCTCGGAGTCACCACCCAACCCGCCACCCTGCAAGGCCTCGCCTCACAACCAGGATTCCGCGACCGGGGCGTCCTGGGCCGCATCCTCTACAGCCTTCCCGTCAACACCGTCGGACAACGCAACAACACCCCAACCCCCGTCCCCGAAGCGACCGAGACCACCTACCGCGACGCACTGCAAACCCTCGTCCTGCTCCTGGCCGACCACGAGACCCCGCACCACCTCGAACTCACCCCCGATGCCCGCCAAACCCTGCTCGACTTCCAAGACTGGATCGAACCGCGACTCCACCCCCGGACCGGGCAACTTGCACCCATCACCGACTGGGCCTCCAAGCTCGCCGGACACGTCGTCCGGATCGCCGCCCTGCTCCACCTGGCCCACACCTTCACCACCGGTTACGCCGGCCCCATCACCGACGACACCATGCACGCCGCTGAACGCATCGGCCGCTACTACCTCGACCACGCTCTAGCCGTCTACGACCTCATGGGCCGCTCCCACCCCGACCTGGACGACGCCCGCGACGTACTCGCCTGGATCACCAAATTCTGCGACCGAACCGGCCGCGACACCTTCGCCCGCCGCGACGCCCTACGCGGCCTCCAAAGCAACCGATTCCCGACCGCCGAAGACCTCGAACCTGCCCTCAGGCTCCTCGCCGAACACGGCCACATCCGGCCCAAGGCAGCTGAGAAGAACAGCAAGGGCGGCCGACCCTCACACACCTACGAAGTGCACCCGCAGGTCTTGAACACCCCTGCGGAGAACCGATGACCACGGAGGTTTTGTCAGTTTTGTCAGTTCTGTCAGGCCATCTCCGGCCCAGAGCCGTGCTCGAACACCAGAAGGAGACACCAGACGTGAGTGCCACCACGACGGCGATCACCAGCCGTGCGCGACTGACCGTCACCGAGGTCTGCGAAGACCTGGGCGTCTCCCGATCGACCTTCTACGAATGGCGAACGAAGGGCGTCGGGCCGCGCTGCATCAAACTCCCCAACGGGGAGATCCGCGTTCGCAGAGTCGAGCTTGAACGCTGGCTCGATAGCCGGGAGGAGGCTGCCTGATGGAGACGACGTTTGATGTTCGGCTGTCCGAGACATTGATGGTCAATGACCTTGCCAAAGGCAAGCACAGTTACACCCTTCGCTGGAGAGTTGCCAAAGAGGGGTTCAGTCTGACCAGGACGAACAGGACTCTTGCCAACAAAGAGCTAGCGAAGCTGGTCAGTGCCGTCGGTCGTGGTGAGGCCTTCTATTGCGACACCGGGCGGCCGATCTCCGAGGCGCGAGTTACCGCTAGCAAGGTGAGCTTCTACGACTTCGCCTGCCAGTACATCGACATGAAGTGGCCAAGCGCGGCGGCAAACTCCCGACGTAGCATCGTGGACGCCTTGGTTGCCGTCACCCCGGTCATGTTGAAGGGCCGGAAGACTGGCAAGGAAGCCAAGGCGCTGCGAGGTGCGCTGTACAAGTGGGCTTTCAATACCGGCCGTCGCAACGACGCGCCGGAGGATGTTCAGGCATTGCTTAAGTGTGCTGCCGGAAACAGTAAACAACTCAATGATCTCGCCAAGGCCGAAACGATCCGGGCCGCCCTCGCTGCGGTCGGGACCAAACTCGACGGAAAGCCCGCGTCGCGCACCTACATGGCACGCCGGCGTGCGGTGTTGTGGAACCTGTGCGAATTTGCAGTCGAAGAGGGTCACCTAGCAGCTAACCCGATCACGACCATCAAGAAGGAACGGCGGGCGAAGTACACCGCAGATGTAGTTGATCCGGCGACTGTCCCCAATCCACAACAGGCTGAGGCACTACTGCAGGCCGTGGGCAGCCTCCCCGGCAGCGGGCCGCGAATGGTCGCCTTCTTTGCCAGCATGTACTACGCCGCGCTGCGGCCCGGCGAGGCGGCGGAGTTGACCAAGGCCAACCTGCACATTCCCGACGAAGGCCGGGGCAAGCTCTATCTGACCGGCTCCACCCCATTCGCGGGCGGTGCGTGGACCGATGATGGCGAGGAGCGAGACAAGCGACAACTGAAGCATCGCGACGTAGGGACGGGACGGTGGACACCGTGCCCCTCAAAGCTGACCGGGATCTACCACCAGCACCTAGAGCAGTTCGGCGTTGATCCGCACGGACGGCTGTTCTGGGGACAGCGAGGTGGAATGGTGCCCGGCAAGACCTATCAGACAATCTGGAGCGCCGCCCGAGTTGCGGCGTTCGGTGAAGAGATGGCCCGCGCCTCCAAGCTGGCCAAGCGCCCCTACGACCTGCGGCACGCTGCTGTCTCGACTTGGCTGGCCAGTGGTGTCGAACCGAAGCGCGTTGCCGACTGGGCAGGGCAGTCACTGGAGGTGTTGATGCGGATCTACGCCAAATGCCTCGACGGTCGCGAGGAACAGGCGATGGACCGGATCGAGACGATGCTAGGCGGGTGAGCAGCGGCACCCAGTCAGCCCCCAACCAGATCGCCAGGTTGGGGGCTGACTCATGTCGTTCAGGGTGCGACTCTGATCACGTGACTTCAAACAAGATCGAGCCACCGGGGCACGTGCAAATCTGGGGCCGGGCGCTACTCGGAATGGTGCCTGTAGTAGGCGCAGGGGCAGTCGAGATTTGGGATGGATATCGGAAGCGCTACGAGTATCGAGCTTTGCAGACGCTGGGAGTGATCGGCGAGAAAGTCACTCCCGAGCAACTCCAAGAGCGACTTGCGGAATCCGAGGATCTAGACGCCGTCTTCGGGCGCGCGATCCAAGCTGCTGCCAACTCAGGCCTAGAGGCAAAGCGGCTGTTGCTGGGCCTGGTGGTTGCCGACGCAGTTCTGGATGACGCAATGATCGACGATGCAATCCTGATGACCGATGTGTTGTCGCAGATCGAGGCTCCCCACGTCCGCTGCCTCGAAGACATCTGGCGAGTCCAGCAGGAGGTCGAGTCATCCGGGGAACGGCCGCAGGCCGCTCGCGGAGCTGAGCGAGAGATCAACCAGCGGATACTCGACGTCGGTCGCAAGTATCCATCGCCCCTACTGCAAACTCTCGTCAACCTCAGCCTGCTAGACGCCCGAACGTCGTGGGACCAGGGGATGGACTTCGTGCATGGGTTGACCACGTTTGGCGAAGACTTCCTGCGCGAACTTCACGGGGCCACAGAGGCCGGAGACAGCTCCCCAGGCGCGGCCCGAGACGGGTGAACGGCCAGTTCCTGGCTTTTCTGCGTCCGACGCGACACTAATCCACTCGTCACCCTACGGTGCGGCTATGAACCTGGCATCTGAGAGACCTACCCATCACGTGTGCCCGACCTGCGGCGCGCCCGTCCTTGCCCTGACGATCGACTCTCATCACTACGGGCGCTCCACCCGGCACGCAGCCGGCGGCTTCATCTGTTCCGACGATAGGTGCGCCTGGGAGGCCAGCTCGACCCACTTTGATCAGCAGTAGTTGTCGCCAGATGGGGGCCGGAAACGGCCAGCCCGGTACTGCCGGAGTCGGAGTCGGCTGCTGTCCAGGCCGGGCTTTCGTGGCATCCGTGCAGAATGCGTGCAATGGAGCCGCCTCGCTGACCCCTAGCGCCCGACGTTTGTGCAGGTCAGAGCCACTATCGGGCGCTCCGGGCAGCTTGGTCTTGAAAACCGGTATTGCGGGTGACCGTAATCGTGGGTTCGAATCCCACGCCCTCCGCTACAGGATGCGGATCAGGTGATGCTGGTCCAGATCTTTGTGCTGGCCTCGGCACCGAGGAAGGGGTTGTTGACGGCCCACAGCAGGCCCTCGTTGTTCTCCGGCACGTCGAAGTCGCACATCACCCATCCGCCGGCCTCGCCGCGGCGGTTGAAGCACTCCCGGTACCAGCTCGACGACGATTCCTGGTCCTGGAGCGTGGCGGCGGCGGATTGGCCGTTCGCCTTGGTGTCCTTCACCCAGACGCGGTCGCCGTACTCGGCGAAGCACGCCTTCGCGCCGGTCACCGACACACACCAGACACCGAGACCGGAAGGCGGCGCACCACTCGGCGCCCCGTCCGCAGCCGACGCCACGGTCGTCGTCCCGGCCATGATGAGTACTGCCGCTGCAGGAATCCCGATCAGCGCGCGCGTAAGCCTGTTCACGCGACCTCCTCTACTTCTCAGCCCCGTTCATACGTTTGACCCGCGAGATTCAACCACGACCCGATCAGTCATCCGCTGGTGGCCCGGCGTCGGCGCGACGTATCTCACCCGCGACCTTGTGCACGAGGTGAGCGGATCGCGCCCGCCAATCTACTCACGTCGTGCACAAAGAGGCCGGATCGGCCGGAGGGGCGGCGGGTGTCGCCTAGGGTTCGTGGGCATGGTGGATTCAGCTTCAGTCGCCGCTACGCGGGACTCGTACGACGCTCTCGCGGCCGAGCATGCCGACGTGGTGGCCTCGGGGCTGGAGCTGCCATTCGGGCATGAGTCAGTCGTCAGCCTGGACCCCTTTGTCAGTAAGGGGTTTGGTGGTCTCGGCTAGCGGTCTGAGGAGTCTGTACCGGCTCGTTAACTCTTTGCGTGGCCGGGTGGCGCTCCGTAGTCTGCGCGGTATGAGTCTGGATCCGTACGGGGATGAGCGACTGGTCGGCTTGTACGACGAGGACAACGGGGCCGGGGAGGATCACGACTTCTACCTCCAGCTCGCTGATGAGCTCACGGCCAAGAAGGTCGTCGACTTCGGCTGCGGTACCGGCCTGCTGACCCGGGCCTTCGCCGTGCCTGGGCGCGTTGTCATCGGGGTCGATCCGAGCGCGACGATGCTCGGCTACGCGCGGAGGCAGCCGGGCGCCGAGGCTGTCACCTGGGTGGATGGCGACGCCAGTGCGGTCGAGGGCGCCGGCGATGCGGAGCTGGTGGTCAGCAGCGGCAACACGATGATGCACATCAGTACGGAGGACTTCCCCTGGGTGCTCGGAGCGCTGGCGGCCGCGCTGCGACCTGGTGGCGTGCTCAGCTTCGAGAGCCGCAATCCGGCGGCGCGGGCCTGGGAGCAGTGGGGAGCGGAGGCGACGTACGGCGAACGCGATACGCCGGCCGGTCATCTCCGGGAGTGGATGGAGGTCACCGAGGTCGACAACGGGCGGGTGGTCTTCGACGCCCACAACGTGTTCGAGGACGGCGTCGACACTGTCCTCACCACTGCCCTGTACTTCCGCACGGCCGACGAGATCCGCGCCGGCCTGGAGAGCGCCGGCTTCGGTGAGATCGAGGTCCACGCCGGTTGGCGCCAACAGCCGTTGGCCGACGATTCCCGCCTACTTGTGTTCCGGGCTACCAAAACCGCGTGAGCTCTGGGAGGGGTGGTTCACCCCCTCCTCCGTTACCGCACGTAATACTCCAGGCATGGTCTACGAAGGTTCATATCTCTGGCAGTTGCGGCAGGTAGTCGGCCAGCAGTTGCTGCTGATGCCGGGTGCTCAGGTGGTCGTGGTGGATGACCGCGACCAGGTGCTCTTCCAGCAGCGGAAGGACTCCGGCCTCTGGGAGCTGCCCGGTGGCGCTGCTGAGCCGGGGATGAGCTTCCGTGAGACCGCAGCGCAGGAGTTGCTGGAGGAGTCGGGGCTGCGGGTTGAGCCTGTTGACCTGGTTCCGTTCGGGTCGCTGTCGGAGGCCGAGTTGCACACGATCACCTATCCCAACGGCGACCGGCTGCAGTGCTACGCATTGCTGTTCGAGGCGAGGCAGTGGACGGGTGACCTGGTCCCTGGAGCCGATGAGGTCATCCAGGCGCGGTTCTTCGAGGCCGGTGAGGCACCGGAACCGCTGCAGCCGCAGACGGAGGCCGTCTGGCAGATGTACGCCGCCTACCGCGCCACCGGCCTCTTCCAAGCGCGCTAGCTCGCTGGGTCAATGGGTCGCTATGCGCGATCCAGCGCGCCCAGCCTCACGAGACCAGGGTTGCGGCGAGAGCAAGGCGGGTCAGGACACCAGGGCCGTGGCGACCTCCCAGAGTCGCTCGGCGTTCGCCGGATCGAGCGCGAAGGGGGCGACCCCGCCGCCGAACATCACCGGTGGGCCGGTCAATACGGGAGCCTCGGCGCAGTCCTCGTAGTACCGGCCGCCGCTGGTGAGTGTTGCCGCGAGGACGGACGTGGCAGCGCCCTGCTCGACGGTTTTGCGGCGCTCGACCGGCGTACGGAGTCCACCGGTGTGCTTCTGCAGGTTGGTGGCGATCGCGCCGGGGTTGACCGCGTTGGCGACGATGCCATCGCTCGACCAGCGCCTGCTCGCCTCGACGGCGAGGAGGATGGTGGCGGTCTTCGACTCGCCATACGCCCCGATCGGGTTGTACGGGCGGTAGACCCAGTCGAGGTCGTCGAAGACCGGCGGCGCCATCAGGTGAGCGTTGGAGCTGAGCGAGACGATCCGGGCGCCGCCCGCTTGGGTGAGGGCGTCGTGGAGTCCGGTGGTGAGGGCGAAATGGCCGAGGAAGTTCACGGCGAACTGGAGCTCGCGGCCCTCCGCAGTACGGGTGAGCTCGGGGACGCCCATGATGCCGGCGTTGTTGACCAGGAGGTGAAGCGGTCCGTCCCACGCTGCGACGAACGAGCGGATCGAGGCGAGATCAGCGAGATCCAGCTCGGCGACCTGGGCGTTCTCGATGGCCGCGGCGATTTCCTTGCCTGCGACAACGTTCCGGACGGCGAGTACGACGTCGGCACCGGCTGCCGCGAGCGCGCGGGCGGTCTCGGCGCCGATGCCCGAGTTTGCCCCGGTGACAAGGGCACGCTGGCCGGACAAGTCGACCCCGGCCAGTACTTCGCTAGCGGTTGAGGTGAAGCCAAAGGTGTTCATACCTTGATGATGTGTCGGTTTGCGAAGGCCAAGAAGGCCCTGCCGACACTGGTAGCGACAGGGACAGGATGAGTCACCACGAGGCCTCTACTCTGGAAGCATGAGCAATCTCGGCGAGTACCTGAAGGTACGCCGCGAGCGGCTGCGCCCAGAAGACGTAGGCCTGCCAGGCGGCAGCCGTAGACGCGTACCGGGCCTGCGGCGGGAGGAGGTCGCGCTGCTAGCCGGTATCAGCGTTGAGTACTACCTGCGGCTGGAGCAAGGCCGCGACCGCCACCCCTCGGACCAAGTGCTCGACAGCCTCTCCCGCGCGCTCCAACTGGACACCGACGCCGAGACCTACCTCAAGAAGCTCTCCACCCCGACCAAACCGGTTCGCCGCCGCGCGGCTCGCCCCGAGCAGGTCAGCGCCGGAGTACAGAGCCTGATCGACAGCTGGACAACCACACCGGCGCTGGTCCACGGCCGCTACATGTCCACCCTGGCAGCGAATCCCATGGCCATTGCGTTAAGCCCCTATTTCGCGCCCGGCATCAACACCTTGCGCGCAGCCTTCCTGGAACCGGAAATGCGCGAGTTCTACGAAGACTGGGACGAGACGACCGCGAAGGCCGTCGCCTACCTCCGCTCGATCATCGTCCCCGCGATCGACGACCCCCAGGTGATCGACCTCATCGGCGAACTCAGCCTGCACAGCGACCGCTTCCGCACCTTGTGGGCCAAACAAGACGTCCGCCAGAAAACGAGTGGCACCACCCGCCTGAACCACCCGCAAGTAGGCACCCTGACCCTGAACTACGAAAAGCTGTCCCTACCGGGCGCGCCCCAGCAGATGCTCATCACCTACCACGCCACCCCCGGCACACCCTCCCACGAGAAGCTGCAACTACTGGCTAGCTTGACTACTCCAGTCGGCTGAGGAACGAGTCTTCAGTCCCATAGAAACCCTACTCCGTACACTTCTCGTGGATGGCATCTCTCGACAAATGTGTGCTCAATGGATTGGCCGACGATGGGTAGCCATCGATCGCTATCTGCAGGCGGGGGCTTCCGGCGATCTCGCACGGTTTGCTCCGCATGCCACCAACAGCCAGCAGGTACGTGGCCCTCATCGAATTGAACCCGGATGGTGAGGCCCCTGACTGGAGTATGGCCACGAACCAACTCCCCGGGGGCGATCCCGTGATGGTCGACCTCGACGTCGACACCCTCGCGCTCGGCCCGCAACTCGTTGTCTATAGCTTCGGATGAGAAGAAGTGCTTTTCGTCGATCCGCAATGAGCGTGGAAACACGAGTTTGGTCAGTACGGGCTCGCCGTGCCTGCGAGGTGTCAGCTTGACGGCTCTGCAGCCCCAGACTGCGCGGACGGCGGGGGCGAGTCCAATTGTGCCTGAAACCGCAACTGCGACATAGCTTGTAAGTCCATCGATTTTAGAGGTGATCAATCGCTCCGTAATTCGACGATGGGCTGTTCGATGCTTCATTATCACCGTGGTGACCATTAGGTCCATAAATACTGGTTGAGCGCCCTCGGATGGGAGCCTATTGAGAGCGCGGCGCGAGCCAGGATCCTTCTTGCCCTCGGCAGGCGACTCCCGGCTCTCGGTCATCGAGGCTTCCGTATCGATCCCGATGTCGGTAGACGAGTCGCCCTCAGTCCGCCGAGCCAGGTCCGCGTAGAACGCCCATCCGGAGCCGTTCTCGGCGAGCAGTCGCAACTTGATGGTGAGAACCGGTACGAGTCTCTTGGTTAGGGCGTCTGCCCATGCCTTATGGATGGGGGTTGTGGTAACCGGGTTTCCAAAAACGGCACCGAGATCGTTCTTCAGCTGAGCAAATCGGCCACCCAGGGTCGCCTCCCATGGTTCTGTGATCTCTTGCCGCCGGTGCAGACGAAATGCGGCCCGCAGGGCATTGCGGCCACGCGAGTTCTCCGACGGTCCGAACCTCTCGATCTCATGAACGATCAGGCCCCAAGCGGCGAATGCGCGCGACTGCGGCGTACCAGTCGGCATGGAGGCTGTCGGTTCGATCATCAATCGAAGTGCTGCAGCAACCTCGGTGGTCGGATCCACGATCGCGTACATGAACAGCTCTGTTGGAAGGGCGTCGTTCCTGGTGGCGAGCCATCGGAGCGCATCCTCCAGGGATGACGATGGGTTCTGTGTTCGTCGCACTGGCTGCTCCCGCTCACGCTCGCCCGACTACAGATGACGACAGGTGACCACAGATGGCGACGGCTGACAAGAGCGGACAATAGTCCGGCTATTAAGTGACCAATAAGTATGATTTCCTATTATGCCATCCATTGCATTTGCCGATCTACTATCTGTGGTGTCGATCGCTATCCAAATGCAATGGATGGGAGCTCGTGATGACCAAAGGTGCAAAGGGTGCTGCGTCAGGGGTGTCTTCGCCTGGACGGTTGTGGAGTTCGAGGGCGTTGCGGCGATTCGTGAGTAGCCTCCTAGGGGCGATCGGACTGCTCTACCTGCGGACCGGCTCGCTGGTCGTGACTATCGTCGGAGCACTGATGGTGTTGATCGCCGGCGTACTGTTCCTGGTCCTTGGGCGGCACTATCGCTGGCTGTAGCCGCGGATGTAGTCGATGACGAACTCGGGCACCCGGTCATCCAGCGGGCCGTCGTCGGGGAAGTCGAAGACGGCGAGCATCAGTTGCAGGGGGTAGGACGGGGGATTCGGGCAGGTGCGGATCAGGACGTCGTCCACGTAGAAGTCGACTTGGTCGGGGGACCAGTCTGCGGCGTACAGGTGGAAGTCGGTGGGGTCGAGGGGGAGGCGGGGAGCGGCGAAGTCTTCGGGGACGGTGGGGTCTCGGAAGGTGTGGAGGCCCATGCCGACCTCGACCGATTCGCCTGCCACGACCGATTTGCCGAACATCTCGGTTATGCAGATCTCGGCGCAGCGTTCGGGGGTGTCTTCCAGGCCGACCATCCACAGGGCGACCATCGAGCGGGGGGAGACGACGGCGCGGGCGCGTAGCTCGATGTAGCCGCCGGTGGGGGTCCAGCCCCAGAACGGCTTCTGTTCCTCGCGGACGAGCAGGCCTTCGCGGTACGGCTGCTGGCCGATCGTGCTGCCGGCCGGCCCCGAGAAGTTGCCCGACTGGATGCCCGAGACGCGCATCCGCGGCGTGTGGTCGTCCTCACACCACAGGGCCTGGCCGGGCGGGATGAACAGCCGCAGGCAGGAGTCCGCCAGCTCGTACTGCGCGGCTGTCGCGGCGCGGGAACTCCACTGGGGAAGGTAGTTCGGGACCCAGACGGCGGGATCGAGGGTCGGTCCGTCGAAGTGGTCCTCGAAGACGAGCTGACGTTCGGTCATGGCGGTAATGATCAGCGGACGCGGGCCGGTTGTCACATGATGGGCCTTCCGACCGTCAAGGTGTTGACGGACCGCGACGGGAGATTGTGACCTGTGGACGACTTTGACCAACTGGCCGGCAAGTTCGAGGAGAATCGCACCCAGCTGCGGTCGGTGGCGTACCGGATGCTCGGTTCGGTCAGCGAGGCCGAGGATGCCGTCCAGGAGGCCTGGCTGCGGCTGAGCCGGTCCGACGTGAGCGAGATCCAGAACCTCGCCGGCTGGCTGACGACCGTGGTGTCGCGGGTCTGCCTCGACCAGCTGCGCAGCCGCAAGTCACGCCGCGAGGACCCCCTCGACGTGTTCGTACCCGATCCGATTTTGAGCCCACTCGACCCCGCGGAAGAGGCAGCTCAGGCCGACGCGGTCGGGCTGGCGATGATGGTCGTCCTGGACAAACTGTCGCCGGCCGAGCGGCTCGCCTTCGTGCTGCACGACATGTTCGGGTTGAGCTTCGACGAGGTCGCCGAGATCGTCGGCAAGACCCCGGCAGCCGCCCGGCAGCTCGCCTCGCGCGCCCGCCGCCGCGTCCAGGGCGCCCCGGTCGCCGACAACGACGTGAACCGTCAGCGCGAGGTCGTCGACGCGTTCATCGCCGCCTCCCGCAGCGGCGACTTCGAGGCATTGCTGTCCATCCTCGACCCCGACGTCGTCCTCCGGGCAGACGCCGGTACTACGCAAGCCAACGGCCCCGCCGTGACCAAGCTGGTCCGCGGCGCCCTGGCCGTCGTCGAACAAGCACTCACCTTCACCCGCCTGGCCCCGAACACCCGCCCAGCCCTCGTCAACGGCTACCCCGGCATGATCACCGTCGTCGGCGACACCCTGGTGGGCGTCATGGGCGTCGCCGTCCACAACGGCAGGATCACCGAGATCAACATCCTCGCCGACCTCTCCCGCCTCAAATCCCTCCCGATCCCGGTCTGACCGAAATAGTTCCAAGGGTCGTGTCTATCTGAGCCGATCCGCTTCGACGTGTGGATAAGAGGCAGGCACACGCGAGGGAGCGGCACGATGAGCACGCAGACGATCTTCACGGCAGAGACGAGCGGTAGCGACGTTGTTGCGAGCCTTCTCGGCGCTGGGTTCCAAGGAGCGGTTCACCGGCCGGGCGACGCCGAGTACGACGTACTGCGGCAGTCGGTGGTACCGACGTTCGACTCGCGGCCGTTGGTGGTTGCCGAGGCGTGCAGCAGGTCGGACGTACAGCGGGCAGTACGTGCTGCCCGGCAACTCGGGCTGCCGCTCGCAGTACAGGCGACTGGGCATGGGACTCGAGTGCCGGCCGATGGGGGCATCCTGCTCAAGACCTCTGCGATGACGGCCGTGCTGGTCGATCCGCAGCGCAAGATCGCCAAGGTCGGCCCGGGTACCCGCTGGGGCGCAGTGATCGACGCGGCCGGGCAGTTCGGGCTGGCGCCGCTCGCAGGGTCCTCACGGGACGTCGGGGTCACCGGCTACACGCTCGGCGGAGGCGTCGGCTGGCTCGCTCGGAAGTACGGGTTCGCGGCTGACAGCGTGATCCGTGCCGAGGTCGTCACCGCGGACGGCCGCGTGGTCACCGCGAGCGCCGACGAGCACCCCGAGCTGTTCTGGGCGATCCGCGGCGGCAGCGGCAACTTCGGCATCGTCACCTCACTCGAGTTCCGCCTGTACTCCGTTCCGCAGGTCCACTCCGGCATCGTGTACTTCGGCGTCGACAACGCGGCCGAGACGCTCAAGTTCTATCGCGACTGGTCAGCCACCATCCCCAACGAGCTGAGCACCGCCATCGTGCTCACCCGCACGCCCGAGGGAACCCGCGCTCTCGCGATCAAGGCCTCGTACTCCGGTGAGGCCGAACTCGCCGAGCACCTCCTGAAGCCCCTGTTCGAGGAGGCCGGCCCGGTCCTGGCCGGGGAACTCAAGACGACCCCGTACGGCGAGTCCGCGATGGGCGGTACCCCGGCCCGCTACCTGGACCTGCTCGACACGCTCCCGGACGATCTACTCGACGCGCTGGCCGAGCTGCCCAGCGCGACCGTGGAGATCCGCCACTGGGGCGGCGCGATGGCTCACCCCGGCCCCGGCGCGGGCCCGGTCGGCCACCGCGAGGCGACGTACTCGCTGATCATCGACCAGGAGGTCCCCGACCTGGAGCCCGTACTGCGGAACACCGGTCGCACCTTCCTCAACTTCCTGGCCGACCCGTCGCGCGCGGCCTCGGCGTACTGCGAAGCCGACCTGACCCGCCTGCGCGCGGTCAAGCGTGCCTATGACCCGGACAACTTCTTCCACCTGAACCACAACCTCGAACCCTGACAACGCAGAAGGCCCGGCTCTCCAAGGAGGAGGAGCCGGGCCTTCGAACGCGTTGATCAGGCGGTGCCGGAGTTGCCGTAGACGCTGACGTGCACGTGGTCGTAGTGGTTGGCCGTGGTGCCACCACGGTCCTCCATCGCGCGCCAGCCTTCGCTGCTGCGCTGGACCGTCCAGATGTGCTGCTCCCAGATCAGTTCGCTGACGCCCATGGCCTTGCGGTTGGCCCGGAGCCAGTCGGCGATCTCCTGGCCGGTCTGACCGCTGACCATGATGTCGAGTGCGCGGCCGCTGGAGTGCTCGCTGCCGCTGTCGCCGCTGCGCAGACCGCCGTACGAGGTGACGGAGGGGAACAGGTTGCAGATCGCGCGGTGGACGCGGATGGCGTCCGCCGTGAGGCCTTCCTCGACGCTGGAGCCGGACTTGCAGGCTGCCTGCGACGCGGTGCCTTCGACGGCCCCCTCCACGGGCTTGGTCGCGGCCAGGTACTGCGCCTTGACCCAGCGGGAGACGCCGCTCTGGACGATCTCGGCCCAGATGCCGTCGACCTTGCCGGTGACGGAGACCTTGCTGCCCTTCTCCAGGACCGTGAGCAGGGTGCCGGTGACGGGAGTGGACCACACGTTCACATCGGTGGTGGTGAACTTGCTGCCGGTGATCTTCGGCGGCAGGACCGTCTTCACGCTCTCGGCCGCCCGCGTCTTGACCGACGACGGCTTCGGGATCGGAGCCTGCTTCTTCAGGTGCTTCGCACCCGGCGTGGTCTTCGCCTTCGGCGCCGTGGTCGGAGCCAGGTCGAGCGACGGACGAAGAGCGTCCCGGCTGGTCGGTACCTCACGCTTCAGCTGCAGGGACGAGCTGGCGGTAGGTACATCCTGCTTCGGGGCTTCGTCGGGAAATGCGACTGCGGATCCGGTGGCCAGGAGCGCCACCGCGGCACCGGGGATCGCAACCTTCACGATGCCTGGGCCGATCACCTTCGGGCGCGGTTGACGGTGCCGCGCCTGTCTATGCCGTCCTTCAGCCACTGCTTCACCCAATCGGTCGAGATCAAAACGTTATCGACTGGAGGAGTGAAGCACACTTCCTGACGAGTCCACCAACCGGCGCGGAGTTTTAACGAATTGCGAACATGGCGCACGCTCAGCGATGTGATTTTCCCTGCGGCGCCGGGCGGTGGTCTCTGCTTGACTGCGCGTTATGGACGACCTCGGGTTCAGTGTCGAGACCGGTACGGTGGCCCGGCTCGTGATCGACCGGGTACCCAAACGGAACGCACTCACTCGGGCGATGTGGGAGGCACTGCCGGGGCTGCTGGCGGAGCTGGCCGCGGATCCGTCGGTCGAGGTCCTCCTGGTCACCGGCGCCGGCCCGAGCTTCTCAGCGGGCGCCGACATCGGTGAACTCGTCTCCGGCGCCGACCCGGCCGATCCGATGGCGGAGCTCCGCGCGCACAATCTGCGCGCCCAGGCCGCTCTGCGCGAGTTCCCGAAGCCGACGATCGCGGTGGTCCGCGGGCACTGCATCGGCGGCGGCCTCGAGATCGCTGCCAACTGCGACTTTCGGTTCGCGGCGAGCGGTTCGACGTACGGGGTGACGCCGGCGCGGATCGGAGTGGTCTACCCGCCGGCCGCGATCAAGGTGCTGCTCGATCTGGTCGGGCCCGCGACCACGAAGTACCTGCTCTTCAGTGGTGAGCTGCTGACCGCCGAGGAGGCGTACGCGAAGGGTCTGGTCGATCGGGTCTTTGCTGAGGATGCGCTCGACGAAGGAGCGGCCGACTTCGCCGCGACGCTGGTCTCGCGCTCGCAGTTGACCATCCGCTCGGCGAAGGAGACCGTCAACGCGCTCCTCGCCGAGACCGACGCGGATCCGCTCGCCTTCCGGCGGTACCAGGAGACGATCGCCAGTGGCGAGCTGGTCGAAGGCATCACCGCCTTCCAGGCCAAGCGTCCGCCGCGGTTCCCCTGGCGAGGCTGACTCCGATCCGTCCGATTAGCGGGGATTACGGGTGGGCACCAGGTGTTGGTGCCGCCAACCCCCGCCTGGCGGCCTGAGGAGATAAGGGAGGCTTCATGCTCATCCTCGGTCTGGTCCTGTTGTTACTGGGATTCTTGTTGAGTGTCCCGATCCTGTGGACGATCGGCATCATCTTGCTCATCGTCGGAGCAGTGTTGTTCCTGCTGGGATCGACCGGTCGCGCTGTCGGGGGACGACGCCACTGGTTCTGATCGGCCGAAGTAACCAGAACCCCGCGAGCTCTCGGGCTCGCGGGGTTCTGTCGGTCCGGGTGGTTACGATCCGGCGGTATGAAGTACCTCGTACTGATCTACGGCGACGACACCTTGACCGGATCCCCAGCGGATCTCCAGGTGACGCGTGAGCTGACGAAGCTCAAGGACGAGCTGGCCGGCACCGGCGAGCTGGTCAGCTCCGAGGGGCTCGACTTCCCGGGCGAGGGCCGGGTGGTCCAGATCCGCGACGGCGTCCGGGTGATCACCGATGGGCCGTTCGGCGAAGCCAAGGAGCAGCTCGCGGGCTTCTTCCTGGTCGACGTCGCCGACGACGAGCGCGCCCAACAGGTGGCCGGTCGGGTCTCGACTCTCGTCGGCGACCGAGTCGAGCTCCGCCCCACCGTCCTCAGCACCTAAGCCCACCCCAACCCACCAACCCTCGCCGTTGCGCCACCCCACTCCCTTGCTCAGGCGCCGAGGGCTACTGCTTCGCGGGCTGCCGCGCGCTTCTTGCCGACCAGCAGGCTGGTGCCGACCAGACCGACCGCGATGAACGCCCAGCACGCCGCGAACGCGACCCGGTAGCCCGAGACGAGCGCGGCCGGCGTCAATCCGTTCGTGTTCCCGATCGCTACCGCGGACAGGATCGCGATCCCCACCGCGCCACCGATCTGGAACGACGCGTTCTGCAGCCCCGACGCGACGCCGGAGTCCTTCTCGGCGACCTCGCTCAGCGCCGCGATCGACCCGGCCACGGACCCGGCGCCGAGTCCGGCGCCGAAGATGGTCAGCCCCCAGAACGCCACTTCGAAGTACCCGGAGGAGACCGAGAGCAGGCTCATCACCGTGCTCCCGATCCCGGCCAGGGTCAGCGAGCCGGCAGCCACTGGGCGCGGCCCGATCCGGGTGACCAGGTTCTGCCCGACGATCGATCCGCCGACGGCCGCCGCCGCGAGAACGGACGACATCAGCCCGTACCGGATCGCCGATGCCCCCAGCGCCAGTTGGGCGTACTGCGTGTAGACGAAGTTCAACCCGAAGGCCGCCAGCCCCCACGTCATCCCGATCAGGTTGCCACCGACCACCGCGCGCGACCGGAAGATCCGCAACGGGACGAGTGGTGCCGCCGACCGCTTCTCCACCAGCACGAACAACGCGAAGAGGGCCGCGGACGCGAGTGCGAGCAACGTGGTCCGCCCGGCCGATGAGGTGGGCGCCTCGATCACGGCGTAGACGAGAACGATCAGCGCAGCGGTCACCGTGACGGCGCCGGCCAGGTCGAAACCGCGTCTCCCGGGTCCACGGCTGTCCTTGAGGAGTACCGGCGCCAGCGCGACCACCAGCAGGCATACGGGCACGTTGATGAAGAAGATCCACTGCCAGCCGAGCCCATCCGTCACCGGGCCGCCGACGAGTGAGCCTGCAGTACCGCCGACTCCGCTGGTCGCTCCCCAGATCCCCAGCGCCTTGTTCCGCTCAGCACCGTCGGGGAACGTCGTCATCACGATGGAGAGCGCACTAGGAGCCAGTACTGCGGCAGCGATCCCCTGGAGGCCGCGGGCGAACACCAGTGCATCCCCTGACCAGGCGAACCCGCACAGCAGCGAGGAGGCCGCGAACAAGAGCAGCCCTGCGACCAGTACGCGCCGCCGGCCCAGGAGGTCCGACACGCGGCCACCGAGGAGCAATAGACCGCCGAACATCAGCGCGTATCCGCTGGGTACCCACTGCACCCCGCCGGTGGAGAAGGTCAGCTCGCGCCCGATCGACGGCACCGCGACGAGAACGATCGACGCGTCCAGGATGATCATGAACCCCACCAGGCAGAGCAGGGCGAGAGCGAACCACCGCTTCGGATCGGGGTTGGTTTCCATGCTGCCGTTCTCCATGATGCAGGGCCTCCGGTACTGCGGACGCCCGGGCTGAGCGTCACTTGCCCAGTACGTCGGACCCCAGATCAGGGACTCGACATTCTGGAGATCTCGCTCGTCGCCATGTCGAAATCACGGCGGGTTGCTACGACGTACCGGGTGAGAGGGGGTCACCGGGACCTCTGCGACCCGTCAGGATGGTGCCTGTGAAGTACATGCTGCTGATCTACAGCAATGAGGAGAGCTGGGCCGGACTGTCGGCCGAGCAGCGCGAGGGCCTGGCCCGGTCGCACGCCGAGCTGATGCAGGAGCTGACCGAGCAGGGCATGCTGGTCAGCGCCGCCGGACTCGCCGATCCGATCACCACCAGGACCGTCTCCGTCCGCGACGACACCCGGACGACCACCGACGGCCCGTACGCCGAAGCCAAGGAACACCTGGCCGGCTTCTACCTGGTGGAGTGCGACAACATCGACGAGGCGATCGACTACGCCGCCCGGATGCCGGACGCGAAGTACCTCGCCGTGGAGGTGCGACCTGTGATGGACAGCTCCGGGCTGGAGATGTGAGCGACTTCGAGCACCTGCTGCGGGAGGAGACGCCGCAGGTGCTCAGCGCGCTCGTCCGGCACTACGGGCACTTCGACCTGGCCGAGGAGGCTGTGCAGGAGGCCCTGCTCGCGGCTGCCCAGCAGTGGCCCGAGGAGGGCGTTCCGGACAACCCGCGCGGCTGGCTGATCAGAGTCGGTTCGCGGCGGTTGACCGACCTGCTCCGGAGCGAGTCGGCGCGGCGGCGGCGTGAGGAGAACGCGGCCAATCTCGCGGCGCCGGAGGAGTTCGTCGCTTCGGCGCCCGATGTCGATGACCCGGGTGGGCGGGACGACACGTTGACATTGCTGTTCCTTTGCTGCCATCCGGCGGTGTCGGCTGCATCGCAGATCGCCTTGACCCTAAGGGCTGTCGGCGGTTTGACCACGGCGCAGATCGCGGCCGGGTTTTTGGTGCCTGAGGCAACGATGGCGCAGCGGATCTCGCGGGCCAAGCGGAGTATCAAGCAGGCGGGCAGTACGTTCGAGATGCCGCCCGAGGCTGAGCGTGATGCCCGGATGGGCGCTGTGCTGCACGTTCTCTATCTGATCTTCAACGAGGGCTACACCGCCTCGTCCGGGGCTTCGTTGCACAGCGCAGAGCTGACGACGGAGGCGATCCGGTTGGTGCGTGGGGTTCGCCGGTTGCTGCCCGACGACGGTGAGGTCGCGGGGTTGCTGGCGTTGATGCTGCTCACCGACGCGCGGCGGCCGGCCCGGACCGCTGCCGATGGCGGGCTGATTCCGCTGGCCGAGCAGGATCGCTCGTTGTGGAACAGGGCCGCCATCGTCGAAGGCGAGGCGCTGGTCACCGAGGCGCTCTCGCGCACCCAGCTGGGGCCGTACCAGGTGCAGGCCGCGATCGCCGCCGTCCATGGAACCGCCGAGCGGGCCGAGGACACCGATTGGCCGCAGATCGTCGCGCTCTATCAGGTGCTCGAACAGATCTCCGACAATCCGATGGTGACGCTCAACCACGCCGTGGCGGTGGCGATGGCGACCGGGCCGAAGGAAGGGCTGGTGCTGCTGGAGCCCCTCGATTCCGACCACCGGATCACCGAACACCACCGCCTCGAAGCGGTTCGCGCGCATCTGCTGGAGATGTCGGGTGACCTCGACGGAGCCCGCGCGAGCTACCTGCTGGCGGCCCGCCGGACGACGTCGATCCCCGAACGCAACTACCTCCAGTCCAAGGCGGACCGGTTGAGCTAGGGCGCCGAGTCGCGCCGGAGCCCCAGGTGTGTCAGTTTTGAAGGGTGGATCTCACCAAGGCGTCGCTCCTGCGCGAGATGCTGACCGGGACGGAGCTCGGCAGCCGGACGACCGCGTTCGCCCACTCGCTGCGCAGGTTCACCACCCGTACGGGCGGCCTGATGCTGTTCGGCCCCGTCGACGACGAGCCGTGGCACCTCACGGCCCACCTGGACGACGAGCTGCACCGCGCCGGCATCGAGGACATCCGCCCGTCCCTGGTCCGCTGGGCGCCACCGCCGGATGCGCCGCCACACCTGTCCATCGGCCTCGACCGCCTCCGCGAGGCGGGTCGCGGTGAGTCGCTCCTGGTCGTCACCGAGCAGACGCCGGCCGACACGTTGCTGGAGCGCATCGACGACGTCCGCCGCCGCGGTACGACGATCTTCAGCATCGACAACGGCAACAAGGACCTGGCGTCCCTCTCGCACGAATCACTCGTACCGGAACTCCTGGTCCCGAACAGCTTCGGCGCAAGCTGGGTCAGTCACCCGGCCGGCCAGGACCACGACGAACCGGACCACGGCCGCCACGCAGTACCGGAAGAAACCCTCACGGCCCTCCGCGAGGCCGTAGCCGGCTTCGAAATGACCCAGCACCTGGTCAGCCTCGCCATAGCCGACGAGGACCCCACCCAACCAGCCGGCTGGCGCCGCTCCCTCCGAACCTTCATAGAACGCCTCAGCGGCGAACCAGCCTGAGCTCCGTCTGACCCCTCACCGTCCCGACCGACAGGACATAGTGCCCGTACTGCGGTAGGTCAGGGCTTCCGTGAGCGTGGGACTCGGCCGCGGACCTCACTATGTCCTGTCGGTCGGGACAGCCCTAGCTGTCCAGGAGTGCGGCCAGGAGGGGGTAGCGGGTCTCCATCTCGGCGCTGTCGTCGAAGTCGAAGTTTTGGCCGATCGGGATATCCGGGGTGTCGATGCCGGCCGCTTCGACCGCTTCCCAGTAATCCGAACTCGAGCCACCCGCCGCCTCGTAGGCGTGCTGGGCGACGCTCAGCGTCCCCTCGCCGTCGAACCCCTCGAACCCCTCACCCAGGTCCTCGTCGACCACATCGGCGAGCGAATCAGGGTCGGCCATCGCCGCTTCCCAGACCTCCCGCCCCTGCGCGACCAGCCAGCCACGGAAGAAATCGAACCCGTCATCGGAGGCGCCGTCGTTGATCAGGTACGCCGCACCCCACAGATCCTGCCGGTACGACTCCGCGAGCAACCGCTCCAGCTCCACGCCGAACCCGGCGATCTCCTCCAGCGCCAACTCACCCAGCGCCTTCCTCAACGCGTCAGCGACCCCATCAGGATCCGCGACGGTGTCATCCACCTCAGCCCGAGCCGCCTCGACAAGCTCCCAGAACCCATCCCTGTCCACCCCGAAATCGTGTCACGAAACCCGCTCCACAGACACGGGGTGAACTGAAATTCGGACCAACCGAAATGGTCACCAGGGTTCGAGCCGGCGGTGAGCCAGGCGATGGCCAGGTGGCTTTCGGTTGATCTCGTTGACCGGTTAGCGAGACGTGGGGTATCGAATACTGGATATTCGGGGCAAGCTGAGCGTGTGGGCAGCGGCTTCAGTGAGCGTCTCGCGCCGCGAGAGGGCATTCGGATACTGGGGGGACAGGGGTAAGGTTTGTTTCCTTCGGCCCTGGGCCGGCTGCACTTACCGGCGTCCGCAGGGGTACGTCGGTCAGACGACCGGCCCGGGACCGAGGCAGAACCAGCCTCACGGCCAGGTCGGTGTCTTCTTCGCGTCCGCGACCCGAACGCAGGAGCCTGCCCCAGCTCGACACAGCGATCGAACACCCGCCACCCCAACGGTGGTCTTTCCAACGCCCGGCGGGCCGGACAGTACGAGGGCGGGTGTCCTATGCATTGCCGCGGGTAGATGTTCTGACGATGAGTTCTGGGGTGAAGGTGACGCGCTGGTGCTCGTGGTCGGGGTTGGAGGACTCGTCGAGGAGTAGCTCCGCGGCGGTACGGCCGAGTAGTTGGCGTGGTTGGCGCACCGAGGTCAGCGGTACTGCGGCCGCGGCGGCGAACTCGATGTCGTCATAACCGACGATGGCGAGATCCTCCGGCACCCGGAGCCCCAGGCTCACGCATTGCTGGAGCAATCCCAACGCCAGCAGGTCGTTCGCGCAGAAGGCCGCGGTCGGTCGCCGGTCCGCGGGCAGCCCGGCAAGTCGTTGCCCAGCGCCCCTACCTTCGGCGACTGTCAAGGCGCCGGTCAGAACGTCGACCAGGTTCTCGGCCGGCAGCCCGGCCTGCTGTAGCGCCGCACGCGCACCCGCACGCCGATCGGTGACCTGGCCGATCGTGTTCGGCCCGCCCACGAAGGCGATCCGCTGATGGCCGAGCTCGATCAGATGAGTCAGCGCGACCTCGCCGCCCAGTACGTCGTCGACCGCGACCGAACAGTGCTCGCCGTCGTCGATCGCACGGTCGACCACGACCACCGGCGTACCGCGGTCGGGCAGGTTGCGCAGGCGTGACGAGTCGGGATCGATCGGCGTGATCAGCACGCCTTGGACGCGTTGCTGCTCGAGCAGATCGAGGTAGTCCGCCTCGCGTGCCGCGTCCTCGTTGCTGTTGCAGAGGAAGACCGACAAGCCGGCCTTCTGCGCCGCCTCCTCCACACCGCGCGCGACATCGGTGAAGAACGGGTTGCCGGCGTCGAGCATCAGGTAGGCGATGATCCGGCTTGAACCGGCCCGCAGTTGCCGCGCCGACTCGTTCCGGACGAAGCCGAGCGACGCCATCGCGTCCTCGACCTTCGCGCGGGTCGTCGGGCTGACCATTTCCGGCCGATTCAGCACGTTCGAGACCGTACCGAGCGAGACTCCCGCCGCGGCCGCGACATCCTTCACGCCGGCCGCCGATCGCGCCGGGACGGCCGGTCGCCGCTTGCGTGGGGTGATTGGTCCGCTGCCCGGATCCCCTGCCCGCAGCGCCCTCGCCGACCTCGACCGGCCGGTCACGGGTTTCGCCGTACGGGCCGGGTCCGGCGTCCGGCGTGCGCGGTCCGCAGCGCCACTCGGTGTCACGCGGCCTCCCCGGGGTTGAAACGTGATAGCTGACGAAGCGTACCCGCTTTCCTGTGGAAAACCGCAGTGTTCC
The DNA here is from genome assembly GCF_010548305.1 of Streptomyces sp. SID13031. GTDB lineage: Bacteria > Actinomycetota > Actinomycetes > Propionibacteriales > Kribbellaceae > Kribbella. Next base: position 23,224 of record NZ_JAAGLV010000007.1, on the reverse strand, counting down.
TCCGTGGTTCTCCACAGACTTGCGATCAGGTCTTGACGCCCGGAGCGGCCCACGATTACCTTCGTGCAATCTTCTTGAAACCTTTCAGCAACACCCTTGATCAGGACCACCGAACCCGCCGGAGGTGAGCATGCCGACCGAAGCCCCAGTACTACGGGTGCGTGAGGTGTCCAAGTCGTTCGGCGCCGTCGCCGCCGTCCAGGGCGTCTCCTTCGACCTGTACGGAGGTGAGGCGCACGCGCTGGTCGGGGAGAACGGCGCGGGCAAGTCCACCATCGTGAAAATGCTGGCAGGCGTGCATCGCCCCGACTCCGGCACGCTCGAGCTCGACGGCGCGCCGATCGAGCTGACCACCCCGGCCGGCGCCAAGGCCGCCGGGATCGCGGTGATCTACCAGGAGCCGACGCTGTTCCCGGATCTGTCCGTCGCGGAGAACATCGCGATGGGCCGGCAGCCACTGGGTCGTTTCAAAACCATCGACCGGGCGGCCATGATCAAGCAGCACGAGCAGCTCTTCAACAGGCTCGGCGTCGCGATCGAGCCGAGCCGTCCGGCCCGCGGTCTGTCGATCGCCGACCAGCAACTGGTCGAGATCGCGAAGGCACTCTCCGCGGACGCGCGCGTCGTGGTGATGGACGAGCCGACCGCTGCCCTGACCGGGGTCGAGGTCGAGCGCTTGTTCGCGGTGGCCCGGTCGTTGCGTGACGACGGTGCCGCTCTGGTCTTCATCTCGCACCGGTTCGAGGAGATCACCGCGTTGTGCGAGCGGGTGACGATCATGCGCGATGGCAAGCACGTCTCCACCGATCTGGTCAGTGCGGTCAGCGTCGACGAGATGGTCCGCCGGATGGTCGGCCGCGAGCTGGGTGCGCTGTTCCCCAAGCAGGAGGTGACGCCCGGTGCGGTGGTGCTGAGCGTGACCGGATTGACCCGCGACCCCGTCTTCGCCGACGTCTCCTTCGAGGTCCGCGCCGGGGAGATCGTCGCGCTGGCCGGGCTGGTCGGCTCCGGCCGGTCCGAGGTGGTGCAGTCGATCTTCGGCGTCGATCCGCGCGACGCGGGCACGGTCAAGGTCGGTGGCAAGACGCTGAAGCCGGCCTCGCCGCGTGCCGCGATGGCCGCCGGGGTCGCGCTGGTCCCGGAGGACCGTCGTCAGCAGGGCCTGGTGATGGAGCTGTCGATCGAGCGCAACGTGACGCTGCCCAGGTCGCGCTCGCTCTCCCAGCTCGGCTTCCTGACCGGCAGCAGCGAGCGACGGTCGGCCAAGGAGTGGACCGAGCGCCTGAAGACGAAGTACGGCCGGCTCCAGGACGAGGTCGGCACCTTGTCCGGTGGCAACCAGCAGAAGGTCGTGCTGGCCAAGTGGCTGGCGACGGCGCCGAAGCTGCTGATCGTCGACGAGCCGACCCGAGGTATCGACGTCGGCACCAAGGCCGAGGTGCACCGGCTGATGTCCAGCCTCGCCGCGGAAGGAGTGGCCGTCCTGATGGTCTCGTCGGAGCTGCCCGAGGTGCTCGGGATGGCCGACCGGGTGCTCGTGATGCGCGAGGGCCGGCTGGTCGCCGAGCTCGACCGCGAGCGGGCCACCGAGGAGTCGGTGATGTTCGCCGCGATGGGACAGGAGGCCTCGGTATGACCGCCGCACCCACCCGCGCGAGCGTCGCGCCGGCCGTCGACCTCCCGGGCGGCGTGACCACCCGGCGATCCCCACTCGATCTGGTACTGCGCGCCCGCGAGCTGGGCATCGTGCTGGCGCTCGCGGTGCTCGTCGCCGTGACCGCGATCTCCAACCCACGGTTCCTGTCCGGCCAGAGCATCCGCGACATCCTGCTCGGCACCGCGATCCTGGCCGTTCTGGCGGTCGGCCAGGCCGTGGTGGTGATCACCCGCAACATCGATCTCTCGGTGGGGTCCGTGCTCGGCCTGAGCGCGTTCACCGTTGGCACGCTGCTGCGCGACAACCCCGGACTGCCCGTCGTGCTGGCCCTGCTGATCGGCGCTGCCGTCGGCGGAGTCTGTGGCGCGGTCAACGGAGTGCTCGTCCGCTACGGCAACGTGCCCGCCCTGGTCGTCACCCTCGGCACGCTCTACGTCGTCCGTGGCATCACCTACTTCTGGGCCGGCGGCCAGCAGATCAACGCGGATGAGCTGCCGTCGGGCTTCCTCGACTTCGGCAACGCGACCTTGCTGGGCGTCCCGTACCTCGTCCTGATCGCGCTGCTGGTGCTCGTCGTCACCGGAATCGTCCTGCGGAACTACCGCGTCGGCCGCGAGCTGTACGCGATGGGCTCGAGCCCGCAGGCGGCGAAGCTGGCCGGTATCTCGGTCGGGCGGCGCACGATCGGCGCCTTCGGCGCGAGTGGCGCGCTGGCCGGCCTGGCCGGGGTGCTCTTCGCGGCCCGCTTCGGAACGATCGACGCGGCGGCAGGCACGGGGTACGAGCTGAACGTCGTCGCCGCGGTCGTGGTCGGCGGGGTCGCCGTCTTCGGCGGTAGCGGTTCGGTCTGGGGTGCGGCGCTCGGTGCGCTGCTGCTGACCACGATCGGCAGCTCGCTCGCGGTGCTGGAGATCAACCAGTTCTGGCAGCAGGCGATCGTCGGCGGCCTGATCCTGCTCGCCATCGGCGCCGACCGGCTGGTCGCCGCCCGGGTGGCGACCTCCCTGAAGAAGCGAGGCAGTCATGTCAGCTGACACCAGCATCGCTCCAGACCGAACCCCCGCCTCTGACGGTGGCGGCGCAGGCAGCGGCAGCGCAGCCGCCGGCTTGGCCGGGCGGTTCGCCAACTGGAACGTAGCGATCATCGCCGTCACCGTGGTGGTGCTGATCGTTGCCTCAGTCACCGTGGACAACTTCGGAACGTCGCAGAACTTCGGCTTCCTCATCCTCGACCTGCTGCCGATCGCGCTCGTCGCCCTGCCGATGACGCTGGTGATCGTGACCGGTGAGATCGACCTGTCGGTGGCGAGCACGCTCGGCCTGTCCAGCGCCGTGATGGGCTCACTCTGGAACGCGAACCAGCCGATCGAGACGATCATCCCGATCTGCCTGCTGCTCGGCGCCGTGCTGGGCGCGGTCAACGGCTTCTTCGTCACCGTGCTCGGCCTGCCGTCCCTGGCCGTCACGATCGGCACCCTCGCCCTGTATCGCGGCCTGGCGTTCGTAGTACTGGGTGATGGAGCGGTTGCCGACTTCCCGGCCTTCTACACCGACTGGGTGACCGGCAACATCGCCGGTACGTCGATCCCGAACGTGCTGCTCATCATCTTCGTGCTCGCCATCGTCTTCGGTGTGGTGCTGCACGCGACCCCGATCGGCCGGGCCGTCTTCGCGGTCGGTGCCAGCGAGCAGGCCGCAAGGTTCGCCGGCGTCCGCCCGGGCCAGCTCAAGTTCTGGCTGTACGTCGTCAGCGGTCTCGTGGCCGGCCTTGCCGGAGTGCTCTGGACGCTGCGCTACTCCAGCGCTCGTGCAGACAACGGCGCCGGACTCGAGCTGGCGGTCGTGGCAGCTGTCCTGCTCGGCGGTGTCTCCATCTTCGGTGGCAAGGGCGCACTTCCGGGCGTGATCGCCGGCGTCGTCCTGCTCGCCTCGCTGCAGAACGCTCTGCGGTTGTCCGACGTCTCCAACGAGGCGCTCAACGTCGTCACCGGCGTGCTGCTGATCGCCTCCGTCCTTGCTCCCAAGCTCGCCAATGCCGTCCGCGGCTCGGTCCAGCGCCGCCGGCACCGGACTACCCATCCCCTGTAAGGCCGCTTGTCCAGAAGGGACAGCCCATGTCTTTCCGCATCTCTCGCCGCCTGGCGGTACCGCTGTCGACGGTGGCCGTCGCCTCGCTCGCGCTCACCGCGTGCGGTGGTGGCACCACCAAGTCGAGCTCGGCGAACGACGCCACCGGCGCGCCGAGCAGCACCGGATCGGCCGCTGCCGACCCGAACGCGCCGCTCAAGGAAGGCCTCAAGATCGCCTACCTGCCCAAACAGCTGAACAACCCCTACACCGACGTCGAGGTCGGCGGCGGCAAGGTCGCGGTCGGCGAGATCAAGGGCGAGTACAAGCTGGTCGGCCCGAACGACGCGAGCGCGTCCTCGCAGGTCAGCTACATCAACACGCTGATCCAGCAGCAGCAGGACGTGATCGTCGTCGCCGCCAACGACCCGAACGCGGTCTGCCCGTCGCTCAACCAGGCCCGCAAGGCCGGGATCAAGGTCGTCTCGTTCGACTCCGACGCCTCGAAGAACTGCCGGGACGCGTTCATCAACCAGGCCACCACGCAGGGCATCGGCGAGAGCCTGGTGAAGATGGCGAGTGAGCTGGCCGGTGGTTCTGGTGAGATCGCCGTCTTGTCCGCGACGCCGAACGCGACCAACCAGAACTCCTGGATCGCGGTGATGAAGACCGAGCTGGCCAAGCCGGAGAACGCCAAGCTCAAGCTCGTCAAGGTTGCCTATGGCAATGATGACGACCAGAAGTCGTTCACCGAGGCGCAGGGTCTGCTGCAGACCTATCCGAACCTCAAGGTGATCGTGTCGCCGACGACGGTCGGCATCGCCGCCGCCTCGCGGTACGTGAGCTCCTCCAACTACAAGGGCAAGGTCGCGATCACCGGCCTCGGCCTGCCCAACCAGATGCGCAAGTTCGTCAAGGACGGGACGGTCAAGAAGTTCGCCCTCTGGAACCCGGCCGACATCGGGTACCTCGCTGCGTACGCCGGTGCCGCGCTCAAGTCGGGGCAGATCACCGGCGCCGCGGGGGAGAAGTTCAAGGCGGGCAAGCTCGGCGACTACACGGTCGGCGTGGACGGTGAGATCGTGCTCGGCCCCCCGACCGAGTTCACCGCGGCCAACATCGACAAGTTCGACTTCTGAGCCACACCACCCCGGTCATCGCCATGAACCGCTACTGCTTCTGCCTCCAGGTCAAGCCGAGCCGGCTGGACGAGTACGTCGAACGCCACCGCGACGTGTGGCCGGAGATGCAAGCCGCCCTCCGGGACTCCGGCTGGCACAACTACTCGCTCTTCCTCCGCGATGACGGCCTGCTCGTCGGGTACGTCGAGGCCGACGACCTGGAGGCGGCGCAGAAGGCGATGGCGGCGACCGAGGTGAACAACCGCTGGCAGACCGAAATGAAGGCCTACTTCAGCGAAATCGAGGGTCGTCCGCCGGACGAGTCGTTCGTGCTGCTGCCCGAGATCTTCCATCTGACTCCGAGTACCGAGGACTGATATGACCAGCGTGACCGATGCACTGAGCCGTCAGGAGATCGAGCTGCCCTCGTGGGCGTTCGGCAACTCGGGCACCAGGTTCAAGGTGTTCAGCCAGCCCGGCGTCCCGCGGTCGCCGGAGGAGAAGATCGCCGACGCGGCCGTCGTGCACAAGTACACGGGGGTGGCGCCGAGCGTCGCGCTGCACATCCCGTGGGACAAGGTCGACGACTACGCGGCGCTCGAGGCCTACGCCAAGGAGCAGGGCGTCCGGCTCGGCGCGATCAACAGCAACGTCTTCCAGGACGACGACTACAAGCTGGGCAGCGTCACCAACCCGGATCCCCGGATCCGGCGGAAGGCGACCGACCACCTGCTCGAGTGCATCGAGATCATGGACGCCACCGGCTCGCGGGACCTCAAGCTGTGGTTCTCCGACGGCACGAACTACCCCGGCCAGGACGACATGTGGGATCGGCAGGACCGGCTGGCCGCGGCGCTCAAGGAGGTCTACGACCGGCTCGGCGACGACCAGCGGATGCTCCTGGAGTACAAGCTGTTCGAGCCGGCCTTCTACGCCACCGACGTCCCCGACTGGGGTACGTCGTACGCGCACTGCCTCGAGCTCGGGCCGAAGGCCGTGGTCTGCATCGACACCGGGCACCACGCACCGGGGACCAACATCGAGTTCATCGTGGCCTTCCTGCTGCGGGCCAAGAAGCTCGGTGCGTTCGACTTCAACAGCCGGTTCTACGCCGACGACGACCTGATGGTGGGCGCGGCCGACCCGTTCCAGCTGTTCCGGATCATGAACGAGATCGTCCGGGGTGACGCCCTCGACCCGAGCGGCGGCATCGCCTTCATGCTCGACCAGTGCCACAACATCGAGGCGAAGATCCCGGCCATCATCCGCTCGGTGATGAATGTCCAGGAGGCGACGGCGAAGGCGCTACTGGTCGACCGCGACGCGCTCCGCAAGGCCCAGCAGGACGGTGACGTGCTGGCCGCGAACGCCGCGATGATGGACGCCTTCAACACCGACGTCCGTCCGTTGCTCGCAGACCTGCGGACCGCGCAAGGGCTCGACCCGGATCCCGTGGCGGCCTACCACCGCAGCGGCTACTTCGAACAGATCAGCAAGGACCGAGCCGACGGCCAGCAGGCCGGATGGGGAGCATGACCGTGCCGGACAGTCCCGACGTCGCCGCCGAGCTTGTTGCTAGGAGCAACAGGTTGGGCAGCGACCCGCGCAACACCAACTACGCGGGCGGCAACACGTCCGCGAAGGGCACGGCCACCGATCCGGTGACCCAGCAGCCCATCGACCTCGTCTGGGTGAAGGGTTCCGGCGGCGACCTCGGCACCCTCACCGCCACGGGTCTCGCGGTACTGCGACAGGACCGGCTGAACGCCCTCATCGAGGTGTACCCAGGCGTGGACCGCGAGGACGAGATGGTCGGGGCCTTCGACTACTGCCTGCACGGCAAGGGCGGGGCGGCGCCGTCGATCGACACGGCGATGCACGGCCTCGTGGACGCGCCGCACGTCGACCACCTGCACCCCGACTCCGGCATTGCGTTGGCGACGGCGGCCGATGGCGAGAAGCTGACCGCGGAGTGCTTCGGCGACCGGGTCGTCTGGGTGCCGTGGCGTCGACCCGGGTTCCAGCTCGGCCTGGACATCGCCCAGGTGAAGAAGGACAACCCGCAGGCGATCGGCGTCATCCTCGGCGGCCATGGGATCACCGCCTGGGGCGACACCTCCGCCGAGTGCGAGGCGAACTCGATCGACATCATTCGCACGGCGGAGCGCTTCTTGACCGAGCAGGGCAAGGCTGAGCCGTTCGGCGCCGTAGTACCGGGGTATGAAGCGCTGCCTGAGGCGGAGCGGCGGCAGCGGGCGGCGGCGTTGGCGCCGGTGATCCGCGGGCTGGCGTCGACGGACAACCCGCAGGTCGGGCACTACAACGACTCCGACGTCGTGCTGGAGTTCACGGCACGTGAGCGGTTGGCCGAGCTGGCCGCGCTCGGTACGTCCTGCCCAGACCACTTCCTGCGCACCAAGGTGCGGCCGCTCGTCCTCGACCTGCCCCCGGCGGCTTCGGTCGAAGAGGTCACGCTGCGGCTCAGGGAGCTGCATCTGCAGTACCGCGAAGACTATGCGGCGTACTACGACCGCCACGCGACTCCCGACAGCCCGCCGATGCGCGGCGCCGATCCGGCGATCGTGCTGGTGCCCGGCGTCGGGATGTTCAGCTTCGGCAAGGACAAGCAGACGGCCCGGGTGGCCGGCGAGTTCTACCTGAACGCGATCAACGTGATGCACGGCGCCGAGGCTGTCTCGACCTACTCGCCGATCGACGAGAGCGAGAAGTTCCGGATCGAGTACTGGGCGCTGGAGGAGGCCAAGCTGCAGCGGATGCCCAAGCCGAAGCCACTCGCCACCAGGGTCGCCTTCGTGACCGGCGGCGGTTCCGGCATCGGCAAGGCGATCGCTCAGCGGCTGGCCGCCGAGGGCGCCTGTGTCGTCGTCGCCGACCTCGACCTCGCCGCAGCTGAGGCGGTAGCGAAGGAGATCGGTACTTCGGACCAGGCGGTGGCCGTCGGTGCAGATGTATCGGACGGCGCCGCCGTCGACCAGGCGATGCAGGAGGCCGTGCTGGCTTTCGGCGGGGTCGACCTCATCGTCAACAACGCCGGCCTGTCGATCTCGAAGCCGCTGCTGGAGACCACCGAGAAGGACTGGGACCTCCAGCACGACGTGATGGCGAAGGGCTCCTTCCTGGTCTCCCGCGCCGCTGCGAAGGTGCTGATCGACCAGGCCATCGGTGGCGACATCGTCTACATCTCCAGCAAGAACGCGGTCTTCGCCGGTCCCAACAACGTCGCGTACGGCGCTGCCAAGGCCGACCAGGCACACCAGGTCAGGCTGCTCGCGGCCGAGCTCGGCCAGTACGGCATCCGCGTCAACGGTGTGAACCCCGACGGGGTCGTCCGCGGTTCCGGGATCTTCGCCAAGGGCTGGGGTGCCCAGCGTGCCGCGGTGTACGGCGTACCGGAGTCGGAGCTGGGGGCGTTCTACGCGCAGCGCACGCTGCTCAAACGCGAGGTGCTGCCGGAGCACGTGGCGGCAGCCGTCTTCGCTCTGGCCGCTGGGGACCTGTCCCAGACGACCGGCCTGCACATACCCGTCGATGCCGGCGTCGCCGCCGCCTTCCTGCGCTGAGGAGTTGGCCATGTGGAGCAGTGATCCGAGTCGTTCGGTGGACGGGCATGGCCTGCTGCCATGGGCCGAGCCGCGGAAGACGCGGATCGGCCTGGTCGCGGGTGGGCTCGGCGCGTACTGGCCGCAGTTCCCCGAATTGCTGCCGCAGCTGCAAGCCTCGGCGCGACGCGTGTCGGAGCGGTTCTCCGCGCTCGACTGCGAGGTGATCGACGTCGGCTTCATCTCCGACGCCACCGAGGGCGCGGCTGCGGCTGAGAAGCTCAGGCTCGCGGACTGCGATCTGATCGTCGGCTTCCTCACCACCTACATGACCGCGTCGATGCTCGTCCCGATCGCGCAGCGCAGCGGTGCACCGGTGTTGCTGCTCAACCTGCAGCCGACCGAATCGATGGATCATGCCTCCTTCGACACCGGTGCCTGGCTCGCATACTGCGGGGCCTGCCCGCTGCCGGAGATGGCGAACGCCTTCGAGCGCTGCGGGATCGACTTCCGCTCGGTCTCCGGGTATGTCGAGGACGAGCGTGCGTGGTCCCGGATCGAGCGGTGGCTCAAGGCGGCGGGTGTGCGGGCCGCGTTCCGGCACGGGCGGCACGGCCTGCTGGGGCATGTCTACCCCGGCATGATGGACGTGATCACGGACCCGACGCTCGTCTCCGCGCAGCTCGGCGGGCACGTCGAGAACCTGGAGATCGACGATCTGCGGGTCCGGGTCGAGAAGGTCACCGAAGCCGAGACGGCCGAGCGGATGAAGGTTGCCCGGGATGTCTTCACCCTCGACGATTCGGTAGTCGAGGACGACTTCCGCTGGGGGGCGACGGTGTCGGTCGCGCTCGACCGGCTGGTCGAGGACTTCCAGCTGGACACGCTGGCCTACTACCACCGCGGGCTCGACGGCGAAGCGCACGAACGCGTCGCCGCCGGCATGATCCTGGGCGCATCGTTGCTCACGGCAAGGGGTGTGCCGGCCGCCGGGGAGTACGAGCTGCGGACGTCGCTGGCGATGCTGGTGATGGACAAGCTGGGCGCGGGCGGTTCGTTCACCGAGCTGCAGGCGCTGAACTTCCACGACAACGTGGTGGAGATGGGGCACGACGGGCCCGCCCACCTCGCGATCAGCGCGAAGAAGCCGCTGCTGCGGGGGCTCGGGGTCTATCACGGTAAGCGTGGCTGGGGGGTGTCGGTCGAGTTCGACGTGAAGCACGGACCAGTCACCGCGCTCGGTCTCGGCCAGCTTCGCGACGGTACGTTCAGGCTGATCGCCTCCGAGGGCGAAGTCGTCCCCGGCCCGCTCCTCCAGATCGGCAACACCACCTCTCGCGTCGACTTCGGCTGCGATCCCGGCGAGTGGACCGATGCCTGGTCCGCCTCGGGCATCGCCCACCACTGGGCCCTCGGCACCGGCCATCACGTCGCGGAGCTGAAGGCAGTAGCCGACCTCCTCCACCTCGACCTCCGCATCGTGAAGGTCTAGGAGCCGACCATGGGCGTGAACCTCGCAGCAGTAGACCTCGGCGCCTCCAGCGGCCGGGTCATGCTTGGTCGCGTGGACGCCCGCGCCGGGCTACTGGAGTTGAGTGAGGCGCATCGCTTCTGGAATGGGGCTGTGCGGCTGGGAGGCACGCTGCACTGGGACATCCTGGCGCTCTACCGCGAGACGCTTGTCGGGCTGGCGGCGGCTGACCGCCTCGTCCGTGCCGCTGGTTCGGCCGGCGCCCTCGACGGTTCTGATTCGGCCCGGCTGGGTCTGGCCGGGGTCGGGATCGACTCGTGGGCTGTCGACTACGGGTTGCTTGATGCCAACGGCAAGTTGCTCGGGAATCCTGTGCACTACCGCGATGCCCGGACCGAGGGGGTGATGGAGCGAGTGCTCAAGAGCATTTCCGCGGACGAGTTGTATGCGGCGACCGGGTTGCAGCAGTTGCCGTTCAACACGATTTATCAGTTGGCTGCCGAGGAAGGGCTCGAGCGGGCGGCGACGTTGTTGATGATCCCGGATCTGCTCGGGTACTGGCTGACGGGCGAACGGGGTGCCGAGGCGACGAACGCTTCGACGACACAGCTGTACGACGTACGGGCTCGTGGGTGGGACGAGGGGCTCGCCCGGCGGATCGGAGTACCGGCTGGGTTGTTGCCGGAGATTCGGGAAGCGGGGCAGCTGGTCGGGGCGTTGCTGCCGGCGGTCGCCGAGGAGACGGGGCTTGATCCGGCGACGCCGGTGATCGCGGTCGGTTCGCATGACACCGCGTCGTCGGTGGTCGCGGTGCCGGCCGCGGAGGGGGAGCGGTTCGCCTACATCTCCTCGGGGACGTGGTCGCTCGTCGGGCTGGAGCTCGACGAGCCGGTGCTCACCGCCGAGGCGCAGGCGGCGAACTTCACGAACGAAGGGGGTGTCGACGGCCGGATCAGGTTCCTGCGGAACGTGATGGGGCTGTGGATTCTGCAGGAGTGTCTGCGCGTCTGGGGGGACGATGACTTGGCAGGGCTGCTGCGCGCGGCGGCCGCGGCGCCGGCCTTCGCGGTACTGATCGATCCGGACGATCCGAGTTTCCTTGCTCCCGGCAACATGCCGGGCAGGATCGAGGAGTTCTGTGCGCGATCCGGGCAGGACGCTCCGCGGTCCCGGGCGGCGGTCGCCCGGTGCGTGCTGGAGAGTCTTGCGCTGGCGTACCGCCGGACGCTGCGGCTGGCGCAGGAAGTCGCCGGGCGGGAGATCGACGTCGTCCACGTGATCGGTGGTGGCTCGCAGAACGAGTTGCTCTGCCAGTTGACCGCGGACGCCTGTGGACTACCTGTCCTGGCAGGCCCGGTCGAGGCGTCGGCGCTCGGCAACGTCCTGGTGCAGGCACGAGCACTCGGCGAACCGCTGCCCGACCTGACCGCGATGCGCGAACTGGTCCGCGCGACCCATGAGCTGCGGCCCTACCAGCCGCAGGGCAAACCGGCCGACTGGGACGCCGCCGAGTCCCGGATGTTCGGAACAAGGTGAATCAGATGACCATTCTCCAGAACGACCCCCTCGCCCCGGAGAACCGCGACCAACCTCACCCCCGCCCACCCGAACCCCACCTCCGCGACGTCAGCCGCGACCTGCACGCGCTCGATCACGACCCACTCAACCGGGACCTGGCGGCCCGGGAGGTGCCCCCGCACGAGCCGCTCGGGCGGGACGTGCGGGCGCGGGAGGCGCTGGCCCGGGTCGGGCGTGGGGCGCATCGCGAGATCAGCCACGACGACCTTCAGCTCCTCCGACTGCTCGCGACCGGTCTCCCGATGGACTCCGTCGCGCGCCGCCTCGATCTGTCCGAACGCACCGTACGCCGGCGCACCCGCGCCGCCTGTGACCGTCTCGGCTTCGGTACCGCCGTAGAAGCCATCGTCTGGGCCGCCCGCCGCGGCCTCCTCTAAGCCCCTCGCGACCGTCTCCGGCGGTCTCCCTGCAACCCTTCGCGACCGTCTCCGCCGGCCGCGCACAACTGGTCCCACCTGCATCCGCCTGTCGATCAACCGGCCGACAGGTCTGATTCCGCTGCCCGCTGTCATCCGCGGCCTCGCCTCTACCGAGTGCCGTGCTCGGCCTGAAGATCCCGCCCGTATCTCCCGAGGAGTCCGTCCTGATGTCTCTCCGCTTACGCATCGGCAGCCTGCTGGCAGCCGCAGCCCTGCTGACCCCGCTCCTGCCCGCGACAGCCGCGCCACCGACCTCCGCAGCAGCAGCCGCAGCGGCCACCGCAGTGGTGAAGCTCAAGACCAACAGCCTCGCCAACCCACTCGGCATCGCCCCCGGCGCACCCCGCCTGAGCTGGCAGCTCGACGGCAGCCGGCGAGGCACTACCCAGACGAAGTACGAGATCCACGTCGCCTCCACCGCAGCCAAGACCTCCACCCCGGACGTCTGGAACAGCGGAGTCGTCAGCTCCGACCGCTCAGTCGACGTCCCGTACGGCGGCCCAGCCCTGACGCCGTACACCCAATACTTCTGGCAGGTCCGCGTCTGGGACGACACCGGTACTGCGTCCGCCTGGTCGCCAGTCGCCACCTTCGAGACGGCCAACCTGAAGCCGGAGGACTGGCAAGGCGACTGGATCGGCGCCGACAGCCAGCCGGGCGCCGAGTGGACCGACTACACGATCGGCGCCGACCTCACGCTGACCAAGGACGCCGTCGGAATCTTCTTCCGTGGCCGCGGTGGCAACGGCTACATGTGGCAGCTCAACCAGGAGAACGACGCCCGCCCGCTGCTCCGCCCCCACGTGAAGCTGGCGACCGGCTACAGCCTCCTCGGTGAGATCCCGCTGACCGGCGTCAACCTCAAACAGCGCCACCACGTGAAGATCACCATCGCCGGCCACACGATCACCACCTGGATCGACGATGTCCAGGTCGACCGGCGCGAGCGCTCCGATCACGACGCCCCCGGCCTCGTCGGGTTCCGTACGAACGGTGTCGAGGCGGGCATCGTCCACACCCTCAAGGTGACCAACGCCGCCGGCAAGAACCTGGTCGACACGGCCTTCCCGGCAGGCGACCAGACCTTCCCCGACGGCACCGTGCTGCAAGCGGGCGGTCTCCAGGTCAAGGGCACCACCGACCTCTGGCTGCCGGGCAAGGCGGTCCCCGTCTTCCGCAAGAACATTTCGTTGCCCTCAGCAAAGAAGGTAGCCAAGGCCAGGATGTACGCCGCGGCGCAGGGCATCTACGAGCTGAGCCTGAACGGCCAGAAGGTCGGCGACCAGGAGCTCGCCCCCGGTTGGACCGACTACGCGCACCGGATCCAGTCCCAGAGCTATGACGTGACGAAGCTCGTCACCAAGGGTGCCAACACGGTCGGCGCCGAGCTCGCCAGCGGCTGGTTCGCGGGCAACGTGGCGATGTTCGGCTCGAACAAGTACGGCAGCGAGACGGCCCTCTCGGCGCAACTCCGGGTCACCTACACCGACGGCAGCACGGACACCTTCGCCACTGACCCGACGTGGGAGACGGCGCCTGGCGCAGTACAGGCTGCAGATCTGCTCAATGGCGAGACCTATGACGCGCGCAAAACGGCCACCGACTGGTCGCCGGTGAAGGTCCGCCCGAGTGCGATCTCGAAGCTGGCTCAGCAGACGGATCAGCCCGTCAGAGTCACCGAAGAGCTGCAGGCCAAGGCGATCGCATCGCCCACCCCGGGCGTCTACCTCTACGACCTCGGCCAGAACATGGTCGGCGTAGGCAAGTTCCAGCTGACCGGCGCGCCTGGGCAGACCGTCAAGATCCGGTACGGCGAGGTGCTCAACCCCGACGGCACCCTATACACGGACAACCTGCGCAGCGCGAAGGCCACCGACCGCTACACGTTCGGCACCGCCGGCCCGGAGACGTACCAACCGCGATTCACCTTCCACGGCTTCCGGTACGTCGAGCTGAGTGGCCTCCCCACAGCCCCGCCGGCCAGCGCCGTCACCGGTGTCGTGATGGGCACCGACGGAGCCAAGACGAGCAGCTTCATCACCAACTCGGCCCTGGTGAACAAGCTGCACAACAACATCGTCTGGGGCCAGCGCGGCAACTTCCTCTCGATCCCGACCGACACCCCTGCTCGCGACGAGCGGATGGGCTGGACCGGTGACATCAACGTGTTCGCCCGCACGGCCGTCTACAACCTGGACTCGCAGGCGTTCCTGACCAAGTGGCTGCAAGACCTCCGCGACAGCCAAGCCCCCAACGGTGCCTACGCCAGCGTCGCGCCGACCGTGCCGAACTCCTTCGACGGCGGTCTCGGCAATGCGGGCTGGGCCGACGCGGGCGTCAATGTGCCGTGGACGCTCTGGCAAGCCTACGGCGACACGTCCGTCATCAGTCAGCACTACGACTCGATGCGCCGGTACGTCGATTACCTGGTCGCCAGCTCCAATGGACTGATCCGCGGCGGCGGCGACTATGGCGACTGGCTGAACCTCGACGACCCGACCCCGGGTGATCTGATCGGCACCTCGTTCATCGCCAAGGGTTCCCGCCAGTTGAGCCAGATGGCGGCGGCGATCGGCAACCAGGCCGACGCCGCGAAGTACCAGAAGGTCTACGAGGACACGCGAACTGCCTTCGCGGCCCGCTTCGTCGGGGCGGACGGCAAGGTGGGGACGGACAGCCAGACCGGATACATCCTCGCCTTCACCAACGACCTCGTCCCAGCCGACAAGGTCACCGCGGCAGGCGAGCACTTCGCCAACGCGATCCTCCGTCGCGACACCCACCTGTCGACCGGCTTCCTCGGGGTCGACGGACTGCTGCCGGTGCTCACCAAGATCGGCCGCTCCGACCTGGCGTACAAGCTGTTGCAGAACACCTCGTACCCGTCCTGGGGTTACGAGATCGGCAAGGGCGCCACGACCATCTGGGAGCGCTGGAACTCGATCAACCCGGACGGCACCTTCAACGACGTCGGGATGAACTCCTTCAACCACTACGCGTACGGCGCTGTCGGCGAGTGGATGTATCGCACGCTGGCGGGCGTCTCCGCGGCCGAGCCGGGCTACCGCAAGGCCGTGATCGCGCCGACGCCGGGCAACGGCATCGACTCGTCCGACTACCGGTACCAGACCCCGTACGGCGAGATCGCGAGCCGGTGGAAAGGGACAGCCGACTACGGCCTGACGCTGGATGTCACCGTGCCGGCCAATACCACGGCGACGGTACGGATCCCCGCGCCGAGCGTCGGCGCGATCACCGAGAGCGGCGGTTCGCTGGCCACCGCGGACCACGTGAGCAACGTGGTCGACGAGGGTTCGACGGTCGCCATGACGGTTGCCTCAGGCACCTACCAGTTCGTGGTCACACCCGCCCCGATCCGGCTCAGCGCGGCCACTGCGCCGACGTCCGGTGAGCCTGGTACGACCACCACGCTGTCGGCGGTCGTGAAGAACCGCTCGACCGCCCCGGTCACCGGCAAGCTCGAGGTGACCGTGCCGGAAGGCTGGACCGCGCCCGTGACAGAGCCCGTCACCCTGGCACCGGGCACCCAGACCACGGTCACCGCCCGGATCGCGGTGCCGGTCGAGGTCAACGCGGCCCCGGTGGCGTTCGGGGTGAAGTTCCTCGATGCGGTCACGCCCTCGATCGGCTTCACCGTGAACCAGTCGCTGGAGCCGGCGAACGCCATCGACTACGTGGATCTCGGTGCGATGGCGTCCGAGGCGGCACACTCGCTCACGGCTGCGCCCTCGTCGGGAACGACTGTCGAGAGTGGACGGACGCGACGGTACGCCGGGATGTTCGTGCCCGGGGCCTGGTTCGAGTTCAATCTCGGGGTCAAGGCGGGTCAGCCGTTCGTGATGCGCCTGGTGGAGACGTATGACAAGGCGCAGGTGAAGGACTACGAGGTGCTGGTCAACGGCAAGGCCGTCAAGCACCGGGTGATCAGCAGCCCGGGCGCCGGCCTGCAGACGTACCAGTTCGTCGTCGACGACCCAGCCGTGCTGACCGGCTCGACCGTCCGCGTCCGGATCCAGCACAACGCGACGGCCTCGGGCTACGACCCGTCGATCGCCGACGTCTGGTCACTGCCGCTGCCATAAGAGCTAGATCAAGTAGCGGAATTCGGCCGAATCGGGCTTGATCCGTTCAATGTCGAGAGGGGCCGCCTCCATCCGGTCGAGCAGACCGGTGAGGTCAGTGGGGCGGCCGATCTCGATGCCCACCAGGGCGACGCCGGTCTCCCGGTTGTTGCGCTTCACGTACTCGAACAGGGTGATGTCGTCGTCCGGCCCGAGCACTCCGTCGAGAAATTGCCGCAGAGCACCCGGTTCCTGGGGGAAAGTCACCAGGAAGTAGTGCTTGAGCCCCTTGTGGACGAGTGAGCGCTCCAAGATCTCGCCGTACCGGCTGACATCGTTGTTCCCGCCCGACAGCAAGCAGACGACCGTCTGACCCGGCTCGATCTCGATCCCGTTGCCCAGAGCGGCGGCGGACAAGGCTCCGGCCGGCTCAGCGATCAGCCCATCTGTTTGGTAGAGCTCGAGCATCTCCGAGCAGACCAGGCCCTCGGGCACGGACATCATCTTCACCCCAGCGGCAGCAGCCAGCGGGAGCGTCACGTCACCGACGCGGCGTACGGCGGCGCCATCCACGAAACTGTCCAGCTGCGGCAGGGTCACCGGCGCTCCGGCGGCCAACGCAGCAGCCATACTCGCCGCGCCGGCCGGCTCCACCCCGACCACCCGTACGCCGGGGTGCCGCTGCGCCAGCCAGGTCGCCACCCCCGCGATCAGGCCGCCACCACCAACCGGCACAACCAGTACGTCGGGAGCGTGGCCGAGCTGGTCGACGAGCTCGACGGCGACCGTGCCCTGCCCCGCAACGGTTCTGGGGTCGTCGAAGGCGGGAACGAGCGTCGCGCCGGTGGCGGCGGACTCCGCGAGAGCGGCAGCGGCTGCATCGTCATAGGTATCGCCAGTCACGATGACCTCGATCTGCCGGCCGCCGAGGGCCGCGATCCGGTCCCGCTTCTGGCGCGGCGTCGTACGGGGCACGTAGACGCGGCCATGGACGTCGAGGGTGTGGCACGAGTACGCCAGGCCCTGGCCGTGGTTTCCGGCGCTCGCGCAGACCACGCCGGCCTTCTTCGAGGCTTCGTCGAGCTGGGCGATCAGGTTGTAGGCGCCGCGCAGTTTGTAGGAACGGCCGATCTGCAGATCCTCGCGTTTCAGCCAGACATCGGCGCCGATGCGTGCGGAGAGTCGCGGGTTGCGCTGCAACGGAGTACGGATCGCAACCCCGTCCAGCCGCTTGACCGCGTCCTCGATCCGCTCGGCGTCGACGGTGCTTGAAGCGACTGAATGACCTGCCTGCATGACGTTCCTTCCCGTGCATCTGCACGTTCTTCACCGATTTGCTCGCAGCACAAGACACCCTTAGTCCAGAGTGCGGACGGTCGGACACCGTTGCGCAACGGGTCCTTTTTTTAGGAGTGAAATGGGTCTGGCGTGGGCAGTCTAGTTCTCATACGCTCACTCGGTGTAACGGCCAGGGGTCTGGACGGGATGAGCCGAGTAAACCGGTCAACGGGGACTGGAGGGCAGAGATGGAATCGATTCCGTTCAGTCTGTGGGGCGATGCGTTGTGGTGTGGGCAGGAAGTGGTGCGGGAGGCTCCGCACGAGCAGGCGATCCGTCGCCTGTTTCCTGACCCGATCCCAGCGCGTGGCGCAGACCTGGACACCACCGCGGACCTCGTCCCGGAACCGCGGAACCGCTTCGACCCGCGCTCGATCGCTGTTCGGGTGCAGGAAAAGGTGGTCGGCTACTTGCCGAGGGACGACGCACACCGGTACCACCCGGTGCTGTCGGAACTGGTGGCGCAAGGCCTGCAGCCGCAGGTCCCGTGCCACTTGTGGGTCAGCGAATGGGAACCCGCCGATTGGGAGGGCAAAGGCGATCAGGGCACTCAGTTCCACGCGAGCGTCGCCGTCGCCCTGGGCCAGCCGCACATGCTGGTCCCGGTGAACCTGCCACCGCCCGGGAGCTACCACCTGCTGCCACCGGGCAGCGGGATCGTAGTACCGGGCAGTGAGGTCCATCCGGACGTCCTCACGCCGCTCTTCCGGCCGGAAGGCGAGTGCTGGGCGTACGCGACGATGCACGCGGTCGAGGAGGAGGACGGGTTCCAGGACCGGCACCGGATGGTGGTGGAGATCCAGCTGGACGACGAACCTGTCGGCCGGCTGAGTCCTCGCCTGAGTGCCGAATTCCTGCCCGCCATCCACTATCTGGCGGACATGCGTGCCGAGACAGCCGCCCGAATCGCCGTCCGCGGCGACCGGACAGCATCGGAGGTGATCTTGTACGCAGCTCGGAGTCATGACCTGCCGGCGACTTGGCCGGACGGCCTGACCCGGTCTCCAGTGGCTTCTCCACCGTGGCACTACTGGGTCGGTAAAGAAGCGAACTGACCTCAAGGCGGCCGCGCAGTACTCGCCAAAAAGGTGGTGGCGGGTACTGCGGGGCTACCGAGGGGGTCCGTACTAGAGCTTCTGGCCCAACGATTGGTAGATCTCGTCGAAGGCGCCCGGCAGGTCGTCGTGGCCGAAGTCCGGGTAGACGCGGAGCTGCTTCGGGCTGGTCAGCTTGTTGTAGGCCGCGTACTGCGTCGACGGCGGGCAGACCTGGTCCTCCAGGCCGACGTAGAGCGTGACCTCAGCCTGGATCCGGTCCGCCAGGTTCTGCAGGTCGATGTACCCGAGCGTCGTGAACACCTCCTGCTCGCGCAGGTGCCTGGGGTCGCGCTTCTTGAACCAGGTGGTGATCTCGTTGTACGGGTCCGTGTCCAGGTTGAGTTCCCACGCGCGCTGGTAGTCGCTGAGGAACGGGTACACGCTCGCCGTGTACTTGATCCCCGGCGTCAGCGCCGCGCAGACCAGGCTGAGCCCGCCGCCCTGGCTCCAGCCGGTGGTACCGATCCTGGTCTCGTCGACCTCGGGCAGCGCGCCGATGATGTCGGCGAGCCGGCGGGTGTCCAGGAAGACGTGCCGGTAGAGCAGCGTGTCCGGGCCGCCGTCGAGGCCCTCCACGAGGTGGTAGCGCAGCGAGAAGCTGTTCGGCTGCTGGGACTCGCTCCGGTACGCCACCTGCTCGCGCACGTCCAGGGCGGCCACGGTGAACCCCTGAGCGGCGTACGGGAGCAGGTCGATCCATTTGGGCTGCTCGCCGCCGTACCCGTGGAAGATCAGCACGGCCGGTCCCGTGGCGTTGTGCGGGCGGATCACCTTCGCGTGCACCCGGTAGCCGCCGGTACCGGTGAAGTAGAGGTGCTCGGCCGTCGCGAACGGCAGCGGGAAGTCGGTCGCCTCGGCGAACTCGGTCTCCGGGTCGGTCGCGGCCAGCTCGGCCAGCGCCTTCTCCCAGAACTGGTCGAAATCGGCCGGCCGGGGATTGGTCCCCTGGTAGGCCAGCAGTTCCTCGGACGACATCTCGAACGACAGCACGGTCTCCGGACTCCCTTTGTCAGCTCAAACGAATGACCATCATTCTGCGGGGTCGGCCGGCTCCGCGGCAGTGCCGTCCCAGATGGTGTAGCCGTTGGCCTGGTTGAGCCGCTCCCGCAGCTCCGCCTCGAGCTTGTCCAGCTGCGCCGGAGCGAGCCAGTGCACCGGGATCAGGACCGAGTGCTCCTGCTTCTTGGTCCGCAGGACGACGGCCTCACCTTGCGTCGTACCGATCCGGCCGACCTCGGTGATGTCCGTCCAGGCGGTCCGCAGTCCCCGCACCTGTACGTCGTCGGAGCCGAGCTTGAGCAGCACCGGCGGCCGGGCAAGGACCCACATCCCAGCCAGCACGACCAGCCCGCCCAGTACGACGAACACGGCCACCACGGCATCCGGCACCCCGACACCCCAGAGCACCGCCGCCACCCCGAGCAGGATCAACCCAACAGCCGGAATCCCGAGGAACCGCCCCGGCCGCATCCGGTACGTCGTACGCATCCGCCAAGGATCTCAACACCCGCCGCCGACTCAGAAGGCGGGTGCCTTGCTGGTCAGTTGCCGGTCTGGCTCGGGTCGTAGGCGCAGGCGTCGTTCAGGTTCTGCGGCTGGCCGGCTGCGGGCTTGGAGGTCGTCGAGGACGGCTTCTTGGTCGGCTTCGTGGTCGTCGAGGCGGACGGCTTGCTGGACGGCGTCGAGGCGACCGGCTTGGTCGGCGGCTGGATCGCCTTCTGCACCAGCTCCTGCATCGCCTCGTAGTTCGGGTTCTGGCCGGTCGGGAAGTTCTTCGACTTGTCCAGGTCGACGTTGGTGACGTTGGCGTTCTTCACCTTGAGGCCGAGGTCGATGAAGTCCGCCAGGATGTCCTGCGGGATGTCGGTGCGCAGCAGTTGCTTACCGGCTGCGGCGATCTGCTGGTAGCTCGTCACCAGGGCCTTCGGGTTCGCGCTGCTCACGAGCGCGTGGATCGTGCAGCGCTGGCGCTCCTGGCGAGACGGGTCGCTCAGGCCGTACCGGCCGCGGGCGAACCAGAGGGCGTCGTGACCGTTCAGCTTCTGGTCCGGGCCGGGTTGCAGGTAGCCGGAGGGCTTGCGGGCCGTGTTCGAGCCGGGGCCGTCGCCGTAGTCGCCGCCGATCGGCACCTTGTAGTTGATGTTGACGGTGATCCCGCCGAGGGCGTCGATGATTTGCTCGAAGCCCTTGAGGTTGACCTGCATGTAGTAGTCGATGTCGAGGCCCAGAGCCGCGCCCGCCGACACCTTGAGCACGTCCGCGCCCTCGTTGTCGGTCGCGCCCAGGATGCCCGGGTACTTCTTCGGGATGTTGTCGTACATCGAGTCCAGGTAGTACTCCGGCTGCTCGGCCGGACCGCTCGGGTCGTAGTACCCGTCGGGGAACTTCGCGTACAGCGGGGAGTCCTCGGGGAACGGCATCCGCATCCAGTTACGGCTGAGCGAGATCAGCGCCGTATCGCCGGTCTTGGTGTCGATGCTGGCGACGATCACCGTGTCGGTCCGGGTGCCCTCGCGGCCGACGCCGTCATCGGCGCCGAGCAGGACCAGGTTCAGCCGGGGCTTGTTCGCCCAGGGATCCTTCTTGTCGAGGTTCGGCCGGGTGGCGCTCTTGGAGTCCTTCTCGGACTTGAAGACGCCGCCGACCAGGTCGCGCTGGGCCATCACGGTCTGCGCGGCGAACGTGGTCGGGACCGCGATACCGAAGCAGAGCAGCCCGACGAAGGCCGAACCGGTGAACCGGCCGACCGAGGTCAGGCTGATCGGGCGGAGCAGCTTGTGCGACGAGACCACGATGCAGATCCAGAGGAAGCCGGCCACCAGGACGCCACCGGTGGCCAGCAGCAGGCGGCTCGGGTTGACGGCGAGCTCGACGATCGAGTCACGCTGGGTGAGGGCGAAGAACGCGGCGATCAGCAGCAGGCCGGCGTACAGCGTGATCACGAACGCGCCGAGCTTCTTGCGGCCACCGAGGACGAAGCCGAGGCCGGGGATCAGGGCGCTGAGCAGCGTCAGACCCATCGCCTTGGAGACGGATCGGCTGCGATAGGCGCGCTGAGCGCGCTGGCGGGACCGGTTGGCGCGAGGCGCGGACCTGTGTCCAGCTGCGCGAGTACTCCGCGTCATGGCTCCGTTCCCTGCTCGACGACGTGGCGGCGTGGCGGGACCGTCAGAGTAGGTCCCAATACATCAGACGCCGACACGGCCTCCTTGGTTGACGTCACGTTACGACCCCCGTCGATTCGGCAAGGTTACAGGGCAACGAAACCGACCCCCAAGACGGCCGCCGAGAGGCCGGGCACCCCGCTTTGCTGCCGGACGGGTTGTCCCTATAGTCTTGGCCGTCGTCGCATCGCAGTGAGATGCGCGGAGGAGGCGTCGCCTAGTCCGGTTTATGGCGCCCGCCTGCTAAGCGGGTTGAGGGTAATCCCCTCTCGGGGGTTCAAATCCCCCCGCCTCCGCAACAAAGAGAGAGCCGCCAGCGCGCGCAGCACGCTGGCGGCTCTCTTTTGTTGCGGAGAGAAGGGGGGATTTTGGGAGGCGCAGCCGGTTCCCCCCGCCTCCACACTCAATACGAGCCGCCTAACGCAATGCGCAGCAGCCGGCTCTTGGGGACGCCTTCACCTGGCCGACGAGTGGGGGCGGCGTGTCAGCGGTGGCGTCAGCGCGATGACCGGGCGGTGTCAGGGCGGCAGGCGAATGTTGCTCCCATGAACAGCTCACCGATTGCGACCACCGCCAACACCGCCACCCCGACCAACGCCCAGGAGCAGACGACGCAGAACTTCGACACCCTCGCCCCGATCTCCGTCGTCCTCGACATCCCCGCGGGCCGCGTTCAGTTCGTCGCCGCCGACCGGGCCGACACGACCGTCGAGATCCTGCCCGCGGACGCCTCGAAGGGGCGGGACGTCAAGCTGGCCGAGCTGACCAAGGTCGGGTACGCCGACGGCGTCCTGCGGATCGAGGCCACGGCGAAGAACCAGCTGCTCGGTACCTCGGGATCCATCGAGGTGACCGTCCACCTGCCCGCCGGTTCGCAGCTCGACGCGAAGGCGGCCAGCGCCGAACTCCGTACCGTCGGGCGGTTCGGCGACATCGCCTTCGAAGGTGCGCACGGCGCGATCAACCTCGACGAAGCCGCGAGCGCCCGGCTCACCACCCAGGCCGGCGACATCTCGGTCGGCCGCCTGACCGGATCCGCGGAGATCAGGACCAGCAAGGGCGACATCCGCATCGCCGAGGCCAGCGGCGGCCCGCTCGTACTGCGTACCGAGGCCGGCAACATCTCGATCGCCGCAGCCCCCGGCGTATCAGCCACCCTGGACGCCGGCACCTCGTACGGCCGGATCCACAACGGGCTGAAAAACAGTGAAGGCGCCGCCGCCCAGCTCGCCATCCACGCGACCACCGCGTACGGCGACATCTCCGCCCGCAGCCTCTGAGCATCACCAGCACAACCGCATCGGGCGCGGGATGCGCTGGCCCAGACCGGCGGCCAGCACATCCCCGCGAGGGCTCGCAATCAGCCGAAGGCGAGGTGTTTGGCTTCGGCCAGCCGCTCGGCCGAGCGGACCGTCGGCGGCTCGGTGCCGGCGATCAGGTGGGTTACGCCCAAGGCCTCGTACTGGAACTGCCCACGCGCCTGGTCGCGCGCGAATCAACGCTGGGGTTGGCCAATCTGGACAGCGAAGCGCCCCAACCGGTGGGCGGGTTCTCATGGTCGTCGCAACACCTTGATTTGAGGAGTTGCGGCGGCCATGTCGTTTGTGGAGGACTTTGAGTGTCACGGTGATGCGTTGTTGCGGTTGGTGGATGCGGGGGTTTCGGTTACG
>NZ_JAAGLV010000079.1 GCF_010548305.1 Streptomyces sp. SID13031 | reverse complement strand
CGAGGGACTCGGCGTGCACCCGGAGGCCCTACCCGGCTGGATCCGGGCGCTTGCCGCTCGGCGCAAGGAGAATGCCCAGCTCAAGCGGGCGCACGAGGTCCTGCGGACGGCCTCGGCTTTTTTGGCTCGACCTGACCCGGCCCAGGTGACGGCGCTCGTTGACGAGCACCCGCATCTCAGAGTCGAGCCCGTACTCCGAGAACTGAACGTCCCCTTCTCCGCCTACTACCGGTGGCGTCAGGTTGAGACCGAGCCGTGCGAACCGCGCCGCCGGGACGCCGAACTGACCTGCCGGATCCGGCAGGTCCACGACGAGTCCGGCGGGCTCTACGGCTCACCCCGCGTGCACGCCATCGTCAAGCGTGAGGGCGCCCACGTCGGCCGCAAGCGCGTCGAACGGGTCATGCGTCAGGCCGGCCTGGCTGGCATCAGCCCAGCCGGGGCAG
>NZ_JAAGLV010000078.1 GCF_010548305.1 Streptomyces sp. SID13031 | reverse complement strand
GGGAGCGGAACGGATACGCCAGCCGGTCGGCGTGGTCCGCCGCACCGAGGTAATGGGCCAGGAGGTTTACATCCGCCTGCCGGACGTCCTCCGCCGAGTCGGTGTCACCGGAGCCGATCAGCGACCGGGCGTATCCACGCAGCAGGTCATGCATGGTGAACCGGTGCGGGGAGGGCTCCGACACGAGGTGATGAGCCATGAGTTCTTCCAGCACATGTTCGGCGGTGTCGGGGGAAAGGCCGGTCAGAGCCGCCACCGCGAAGGGCCCGAATTCCACTCCGCGGTGCAGGCCTATACGCCGGAAGACGAGTTGCTGACGGGTGTCGAGCGCCTGGTAGGACAGTTCGAAGACATGTGTCATCGTCCTTTCGCCGTCCCGCAGTTCGGCGAGGTGTCCGCCGTCACGGCCCAGCTGCCGCACGAGGTCGGACGTGGTCCAGGCCTGGT
>NZ_JAAGLV010000077.1 GCF_010548305.1 Streptomyces sp. SID13031 | reverse complement strand
ATCGTCTTGAAGGTCGTGAAGAACTCGATGTTGTTGTCGGTGAAGTTCTCCCACTCCGTGTACGTCTGCCAGCTGTGGCCGGCCCTCTCCAGCCGCTCCGCGTACGTCGGCCACGCGTAGCCGGGGTGGGTGCCCTCGGCGTACGCGGCGTTGGTGACGGCCCGGCTGCCGTCGGCCTCGAAGCCGGTCCAGCCGCTCCACAGGTGGTTGCGGTTCGGGCTCGTCGACGTATGGATCGAGGAGTGGTAGGCGTCGCAGATGGTGAAGGTGTCCGCGAGTTCGTAGTGCAGCGGCAGGTCCCGGCGGTCGTAGTGGGCCATGGTGGCGGCGGTCTTGGCCGACACCCAGCCGTCCATCCAGCCCTCGTTCCAGGCCTTGGCGCCGCCGCCCCACGAGTGGTCCAGGTCCCCGATGTACTGGAGGTCCTTCTGCTGCGCCGCGGCGGCG
>NZ_JAAGLV010000076.1 GCF_010548305.1 Streptomyces sp. SID13031 | reverse complement strand
GATGTGGATCAGGGTGCCCACACCCGTGATCAGCAGGACGAACGTCATCGACAGCTGGTCGAGCTGGAAGGCCACGTCGGCCTGGAAGCCCTCGACGGGGATCCAGCTGAAGAGCTTCTGGTGCAGGGCGCGGTCGTCGGCGCCCTTGCCCAGCATGTCGGTGAAGAGCACGGCGCCGATGACGAAGGTCGCGGCGGCGAGCAGCGTACCGATCCAGTGTCCGGACCGGTCGAGCCGGCGGCCGCCGCAGAGCAGGACCGCCGCTCCGAGCAGGGGCGCCGCGACCAGCAGCGCGATCAGGTTTTCCACGACAGCGACCCCTTACAGCTTCATCAGGCTGGCGTCGTCGACCGAGGCCGAGTGGCGGGAGCGGAACAGCGACACGATGATCGCGAGCCCGACCACGACCTCCGCGGCGGCGACGACCATCGTGAAGAAGGCGAGGATCTGG
>NZ_JAAGLV010000075.1 GCF_010548305.1 Streptomyces sp. SID13031 | reverse complement strand
CGTAGAGCTGTCGCTCAAGCTCCTGAATGGCCTGCTGATAGCCCGGTTTGCCGCCAAAGGCCTTGACCAGCTCAATCGGCGCACCGATCTGGCTGAATGGCGCCAGCTGAAGAATCTTGATGTCTTCGATGTGCTCGACGCCGGTGTCGGCGTACGTGTCGAGCAGGGCTTCCAGTACCTGGCGGGCAGCGCCGGATTATTTGGCGAAGTAGTTGCGCTTTTTCACCTGCTCTGCGCGCTCCTTGCGGGTGAGCGGCAGCTGGTCGAAGGCGATATGGCAGATCAGGTCGAACGGATCGAGCGGCTGGCCGCGCTTGGCTGAGACTTCGTCGTCCAGAGCTTCCCACATCACACCTTGAGCGGCTAGCTCATCGATGATGACCTTTTTCTGTTCGGCATCGCTCCAGCGGCGCAGGAAGTCATCCAGCGAGGAAAACTGTTTCTTAACGCAGGT
>NZ_JAAGLV010000074.1 GCF_010548305.1 Streptomyces sp. SID13031 | reverse complement strand
CTCCAGTCCATAGCCAGCCGCAACGACCACGAGCACGCCTGGGCCCGGCTGGAGGCGTTCGGCGCGGCCGAGTACTTCGTCCTGCCGGAGATCGGCTGGGGCGCCAAGTCCGAGTCGGTGCGCCGGATCGGCGACCGGCTGAACTTCGCGCTCACGACCCTCGCCTTCGTCGACGACAGGCCCGCCGAACGGGCCGAAGTGGCCTTCCACCTGCCCGACGTACGGTGCTACCCGGCCGAGCAGGTCCTCGCCCTCCCCGAACTCGCCGAGTTCACCCCCGCGACCAGCACCGTCGACTCCCGGCGGCGCCGCCAGATGTACCAGGCGGGCTTCCGCCGCGAGGCCGAGCGGGCGGCCGCCCCCGGCCCCGACGAGGAGTTCCTGCGCTCCCTGGACCTGCGGATGGGCATCGGCCGGGCCACCGGTGAGGAGCTGTCCCGCGTCGAGGAACTCA
>NZ_JAAGLV010000073.1 GCF_010548305.1 Streptomyces sp. SID13031 | reverse complement strand
GAGGGCTGCGGCGGTTATCAGAGCGCCGGTCGCGGTGGCACGACGGCTGGGCGTGGATCTCACGCGGAACTCCTTCTGCGAGGGGGGTTACGGCCGACTGGGTGAGCCGACGGGCAGAGCAGGCGAAGCGCGGAACGGGGGAAGAGTGCCAGCAGAACCCCGTGCATGTCAGGACCGCGTCAACATGTTGGCCGGATCTCGTCCGTTGCCGGAAGGTACGTGTTCGTTAAGCGGACGTTTCCCTGTGTGTCGTCCCGATGGCCTACCGGCGGGTACTGACCGCCTGGGACCTGAACGCGCAGGGTGTACGGGGGCTCCACCGAAGCGGCCGGTCTTCGAACGCGAGGGGCCCGAGTGACGGCGGACCACAGGCTGAGACGGCGGGGAAAGGTGGCCGGTTCCGCGCCGTGGGGCTGGTACCCGTGGCGGGGCCGGGTGGGGCCGGCCTCCCCGCGGT
>NZ_JAAGLV010000072.1 GCF_010548305.1 Streptomyces sp. SID13031 | reverse complement strand
CTACGAACCCCAGTGAGTGCAGTTCGTACAAACGGCCGAGTGCCTCATCGGTGGACGTCCCGGCGGCCCGCGCCACGGCGCGCCCGTCCATGCCCCCGGTCCGGGGCAGGGCGTCCAGGACGCGCGCGGAGGCGGGATCGAGGAGGTCACGAGGCAGTACGGGGCCGCGCCGGACGGGTGCGAGGTCCCCGATCTCCCCCACCAGCTCGATGACTTCCGCGGCGTCCGTGACCAGGACCCCCTCACCGCGCAGCAGTTCGTGCACCCCGGCGGAGAGACCGCTCGTCGCGGGTCCGGGCACCCCCATCGTGGAGCGGCCCAGCCGTTGGGCGCTCCTGGCCGTCACCAGTGAGCCGCTGCGGTACTCCGCCTCCACCACGACCGTGCCCCGGGTGAGCGCGGCGATCACCCGGTTGCGCAGGATGAACCTGCTGCGCGTCGGATGCTCGGCGGGCGGCAACT
>NZ_JAAGLV010000071.1 GCF_010548305.1 Streptomyces sp. SID13031 | reverse complement strand
GGCGCACCTGTTGGCAGAATCACGGTGGCGCGCATTGTAACCCAGGGAAGCGGATGAAGGCTGATTAGCATCAACCTGTACTGGCCTCTTCGCGGCTAAAGCCGCTCCCACAGGATCGCCACAGGTGAGGGGAGTGAAGTACCTGTGGGAGCGGCTTTAGCCGCGAAGAGGGCGGTGCAGGTTTGCACCTATGATCGAAAGAGGAGGGATACAAAAAACGCAGGCAAGAAAAAACCCACTAGCAAGCTAGTGGGTTTTTGTATGGTGCCCAGGAGAAGACTCGAACTTCCACGACCGTTAAGTCACTGATACCTGAAACCAGCGCGTCTACCAATTCCGCCACCTGGGCACACATTCGAGATTACTTGATGCTTTACAGCGCCGCTCATCTCTACTACAACTTCGGGGTTGTCCGTCGTTGTGGTGCGCACTATACGGACGCATCGGGAGGCTGTAAACCCCCTGAT
>NZ_JAAGLV010000070.1 GCF_010548305.1 Streptomyces sp. SID13031 | reverse complement strand
TCCCGCGCCGACCGTACGTACCTGCTGCGCAGGCTCGTCGAGCACGCCCGGCTGCACCCGGACCGCGAGGTGCTGCTCAAGCTGCGCTCCAAGCCGGGCGAGCACACCACCCACATCGAGGAACTGCCCTACCAGCGCCTCGCGGAACGCCTCCCGGGCGGGCTTCCCCCCAACCTCCGCCTGGTGTACGGGCACATGGGCGAGGTCCTGGACCGCACCGACCTGCTGGTCACCGTCTCCTCGACGGCCGCCCTGGAGTCCCTGCACCGGCGCGTCCCGACGGCCGTCCTCTCCGACCTCGGCGTACGCGAGACCCTCGGCAACCACCACTTCGTCGGGTCCGGGCTGATCACCTCCTGGGACCGGCTGGACGACGGACACCTGCCCCGGCCCGACGCCACGTGGCTGGCCGGCGGCGCCGTCGACCCGGGCGGCTCGTACGCCTCCGCCTACGACACCGCCCGCGCCCGG
>NZ_JAAGLV010000006.1 GCF_010548305.1 Streptomyces sp. SID13031 | reverse complement strand
CAGCGGAGCCTCTTCTGGTAGCTGGTTGTCTCGCGAGGACAAACCTGTCTACCTAAGGAGCTCCGCTGCTCCACGTTCAACACGCCCTTGACACCACACCAACTCCCCTAACTAACCGGCCTTGGGGCTAACCCCTCAGACGAGACATCGCCGGTGGCTCGAGAGCCTGGAGGTCGCGGGTTCGGATGATCGGCGAGGGGAGTAGCCACAGTACGGCGAAGAGGCCGCCGGCAGCGGAGATCAGCAACGTCTCCCGGACACCCAGCCAGGTGCCCAGGAGGCCGCCGATCACCGCGCCGAGCGGCCTCACGCCGTAGTTGATGCTGCTGAACGCGCCGGCCACCCGGCTGCGCATGTGGTCGTGCGTCACGGCTGCCTGCAGCGAGTTCAGCGGGATGTCGAAGCACATCACCGCGAAGGCTCCGACGAACTCCGCGACGACCAGCGTGCCCGCCCGCATCCAGACCGGTCCATCGGCGAAAGCCAGGATCCCCAGCGACGCGGGAAAGATCACCGAGCTGATCGCGATCAACCGCCCGGCGCCGATCAGCCGGGCGAGCGTCTTGGCGGCGAGCGCCCCGACCAGTCCGCCCGAGGCGCCGATGCCGAAGGCGATACCGATCGTCCCGGCGGACAGCTCCAGGTTGCGGCTCGCGAACAGCACCAGCAGCGCCATGCCGATCATGTTGAAGAAGTTCACCGTGGTCGCGCAGCCGAGGCTCGCGCGGAGGTAGGGGTGCCGAAGCAGGTATCCCATCCCGGCTCGCGCCCTGGCCAGCAAGGACTCTTCGCCGCCGTCGGCTTCTCCCGGTTCGACCTTCAGTCGGCTCACCTGTACCGCGGAGAACAGGAACGAGATCGCGTCGACGACGAGCGCGATCGGCGCGGTCAACCACTGCACCAGCAGGCCGCCGACGGCCGGACCGGCGATGAAGGAGATCGACCTGGTCGCCGCCAGTTTGCTGTTCGCCTCGAGGTACTGGTCCCGCTTGACCAGCCGGACGAAGAACGACGCGTACGCCGTGTTGAAGACGACATGCGCGGTACCGGCCAGGATCGCGATCGCGTAGAGCTGGCCGAGG
Organism: Streptomyces sp. SID13031; assembly: GCF_010548305.1. Lineage (GTDB taxonomy): Bacteria > Actinomycetota > Actinomycetes > Propionibacteriales > Kribbellaceae > Kribbella. The sequence continues at coordinate 368,258 of NZ_JAAGLV010000006.1, read as the reverse complement.
GTGAGGATGTCGAGCCAGTACGCCGCCGGCAGCGACAGCAGCAGGACGGTACGGGTCAGGTCGGCGGCGATCATCAACGGGCGCTTGTCGCGGTGCTGGTCGACCCAGCTGCCGATGAAGAGTGACGCGAGGTTCGGCAGCCAGACCGCCGCGGTCAGGAAGCCCGCCTGGCTGGGAGAGGCGTTGAGCATGGTGACCGCGATCAGCGGCAGGGCGAGCTCGCTGATCCGATCACCGAACTCGGAAACACTCTGAGCAGACCAGAAGGTCCGGAACTGCCTGTCCCGCCACAAGCTGGCGGCGCCTCCGGCGCCCGCTTCGCCCTGCGGGGGCGGGGTGGTGCGGTCAGACGCCGGTGTCTGGGCGTCAGGGGATTGCTGGGCGGGGGTTGTCATGGAGCGCCTCGCTTGGTCAATTGGTTGCCTCAGGCAACGCCATGCGGATCAGGCGGACCGGGTGGGCATCATTGGGTGCGCCGGACTCGCCGCGTTGGACGTACGGGGCGAGCAGGTCTTCGATCGCGTTCTCGATTGCTTCGGCCTCGGCGAGGGTGATCGTCAGCCGGGTGTTCGACGAGCCGGTCGAGCGACTCCAGGCGGGGTCGAGGACGGGCTCGGTGTCGGACAGCCATTGCTGGACGTGGTCGAGCGCCTGGCTCATTATCTCGGTCCGCAGCATCCGGCCGGCCTCGGCGCCCTCGGGCGTCTCGGGCATCTGGAACCGGAAGCCCCGCGCGGCCGGCTTCCACCAGCGCTGCCGCTTGTCGGAGCCGCCGTCCGGGGGAGGGCTGTCGCTGACCAGCCCGAACGTCTCGAGGTGGCGCAGGTGCCAGCTCGTCACCGAAGGCGAGGCGCCGACGTGGACCGACAGTTGAGTGGCGGTGGCGGGTCCGTTCTTCTGCAGGTAGCTGAGCGCGGCGAGCCGGACGGGATGCGCCAACGCGCGCATCGCCTGCGGGTCGGTGATCTCGAAATCGTCGTACGGATTTCTGAGAGACATGTTTCGAGAGTAATCTCTCACATCTCGCTGGGGCAAGAGTCGGGGCAAGGGTGGAACCGAACGGGGGAGCAGCGCGTGTTACGGGTGTGAGGGAGATCGACGGTGACCCGGCGGCCGAGGTGGCGGCGCTCTACCGCCGTACCTGGCCGCGCCTGATCGGCCTGCTCGTCTCCGTCGGGGGCTCCCGCGCCGACGCCGAGGAGATCGCCCAGGACGCCTACGTGAAGCTGCTCGACCGCTGGGACAAGATCCGCCGGTACGACGACCCGGAGGCCTGGGTGCGAGCGGTCGCAGTACGGGCGCTGGTGAGCAGGTTGCGGCGTCAACAGGTGGCGACGCGCGCGCTGGCCAAGCTGACCGGCCGCGCTTCCGAAGTACCAGGCCCTGATGAGGAAGACGCTCTGGACGTGGCTGCCGCGTTGGCCCAGCTCAGTCCGGCGCATCGCGCGGTCGCGGTTCTGTACTACGTGATGGACCTGCCGATCGAACAGATCGCCGATGAACTGCAATTACCCCGAGGCACGGTGAAGTCGCGGCTCGCCCGCGCCCGCCAGGCGCTCGCTCCGCTGCTGGTCGTCGACGAGGAGGTGCCTGGCCATGCCTGATCCCGAGTCCGACCTGTTGATCGAGTACGTCGAGGAGCAGACGCCCGAGGAGGCGCCACCTTTCGAGTACGTCGCAGGTGCTGCCCGCCGTCGGCGACGGAATCGCAAGCTGGTGATCGCAGCCGCGACGATCGGCGTCGTGGCTGGAGCAGCGACTATCGTCGCCGTCGATGCTCAGCGGGCCGAGGTAGGCCCGGCCGGTCCACCAACCCCCACCAGTTCGACGCCCGAGCCTGGCTCATTGGACGTCGGACCACCACCGGCCCAGTTCAAACAGGGCACGACGTTGCTGACTCTGGACCGCGAGATCGAGGTCACCTCGGTTTCCCGCGACCCGGTCAGCCCCTCCCGGCTGATCGTCCAGGCCACGCGCGGCGACACGGAGACGTGCACGCCGCACGTGATCGTCCGAGTCCTCGAACAGGACACGAAGACGATCCGGGTCGCCGCCTACCGCTACTCGGTCCTGCCCCAGAGCTCCGTAGGCATGCAGTGCTTCAGGCCGCAGGGTGAGCCGCTCAAGACCCCGCTCGATCTGCACTGGCAGGTGGGAAACCGCCGAGTCCTGGCCGGAAGCGCCGGCAACCGGGTGGTCCTGAACTGAGCTTCAGAGCTGCAGCGTCGACCGCCAGATGTCGTTGACGATGTCCGGCCGCATCCCGGCGGACACATACAGCTTGACCGCCGGTGTGGGGTTCGAGGTGTCGACGTGCAGGAGCGTTCCGCTGAGGCCGGCGGCCGCGTCGAGGGCGAACTGGTCTCGCAGGAGGAACCTGGCGAGCCCCCGGCCACGAGCCTCGGCCAGTACGCCGAGCCGCCCGATGTACCCACAGTTCTCCGAGCTCACGTAGTTGCGATCCCACTCCCGTACTGCGACCGGCCGGCCGTCGAGCTCAAGCACCGTCAGCCCCGACCAGTCGAAGGTCGACCTGCTGTCGCGGGACTCCACCCATTCGTCGTACGGGCGGGGGACCGCGGTGGGCTGGTCGGCGAACGACTCGGCGATCACCTGATGGCCGGCCCGCCGGACCTTCTCGTCCGAGGCGCCGCGATGCACGGTCACCCCGGACGGTACGGCCGGTGGATCGACCGGGCCGGTGTGCTCGATCTTCATCCGGTCGGTGGAGGTCGCGAGGGCGAGACCGTGTTCCTGCGCCAGCTCGGCGAGCTGGCGGTCCGCGCGGAGCATGCCGAGAGCCATCAGCAGCTCAGGCTCGCCGGATTCGCGAGCCCGCTCGGTGGCATGCTCGATCGCCTGGTCAAGCAGCCACCCGGCGACGTCCCGATCACCCGAGGAGACCTCGAGATTCACCCGCCCGGCCATCCGGACGGTGGCCGCCGACCCCGTGATCTCGTCGCCGGAGCTGACCAGCCAGGTGTCGGTGGCGAGGTCGAGCGCCGGCTCGCGGAGGAAGTTCACGACGCCTTCCGGGCTGTACTGATGCACGCCGATCAGCGAGATGCTGTAGCTCGACAGATGAGCCTGGATCGCCGGCGCATCGTCGAGCCGCATCGGGCGGACGGTCATCCCGTCCGGAAGGCCGGCCATCAGGCGACCGGCAGCGTGCGCCGCCAGACGTCGATGACGAGGACCGCCGCCATGCCGACCGAGAGATAGAGACCCAGAGCGGGCGTCGGATTGTTCGTGTCCACATGCAGAATCGTGCCGGTCCGCCCGGCCGCGGCGTCGGCGGCGAAGGCGTCCCGGAGCAGGAACTTGGCCAACCCGCGTCCGCGCGCCTCTTCGAGCACCCCGAGCCGGCTGACGTAGTTGCAGTTCTCGTCCTCGATGAACTGGTCGTTGTTCTCGATGAACGCGACCGCGCGCCCGTCCAGCTCGAGCACGTGCAGCTGTGACCAGTCGAAGGTCGACTGCGCATCCCGCCCCGCGAACCACTCCTCGTACGAGCGGGACATGAACCCGTACTGCCCGGTGAAGCTCTCCGTCAGCAGCGCGTGCGCCGTCCGCCGCGTTGCCTCGTCGAGCGCCCCGCGACGAAGCACCACGCCCGCCGGTACGTCGGGCGCCGTCACCGGCCCGGTGTGGTCGATCCGCATCCGGTGGTACGTCGTGCCGGGCGCGAACTCGTCGCCGGCCAGCAGTTCGCGCTTTCCGGTCTCGGCGCGGTAGACGCCTACGTCAAGCGTCACCTCGGAGCGGCCGTGGGCTCGGCCCAGCTCCTGGGCGCGCTCGTAGATCCGAGCCAGTAGCCACTCGGCCACGGCGGGGTCGGCGGCGTACAGGTCGATGTCGAGGAGCTGGTGGTCGCCCTTGCCGAAGACGGTGCCATAGCCGGCGAGAGCATCGCCGGTGAAAACCAGCCAGCCGTCCAGGTCCAGGTCGAAACCGGGCTCGGCGAGCTCGTCGAGCATGTCGTCGAGGGTGAAGTCGGCGAAGCCGACGGCCGCGGTGTTGCGCGCGGCGACGAGCTCGAAGATCGCCGACGCGTCGTCCTTGGTCGGCCGGCGGAAGGTGTGCCCTGCGGGCAGTACGGCGGTCATCCCCACATCGTGCTGAACGACCACCGAACTGTCTAATCCATTAGCAAACCTTCAGGCCCATCAGCAGGCCTTGATCCAGTCGTTGCCGTCGCAGTCGTCAGCGGCTTGTTGGGCCCTCCGACTGGTGTCTGGCTTGACCGCCGCGACCGGTGCCTGGTCGGTCCAGGAGGCGAGCGTCACGCCGACCGCGTCCTCGACCGAGCGCGGGCTGGTCAGGTAGTTGTTGGAGATCATCGAGAAGACCAGCTTGCGGCCGTCCTTGGTCGACACGTAGCCCGACAGCGCCGTCACGCCGGTCAGCGACCCCGTCTTGCCGTGCAGATTGTTCGCCGCCGGGGTGTTCGCCATCCGCGTTCGCAGGGTGCCGCCGACGAAGCGATCCGCGTTCCCGGCGATCGGCAGCGCGTCGTACCACTGCTTGAACCAGGGCTCCTTCTGCGCCGCGAGCAGGATGTCCGTGACGCTCTTGGCCGTCACGTTCACCTTGCGGGACAGACCGGAGCCGTCGGACAGCCGGATGGTGGCGGTGTCGACGCCCACGCTCTTCGCGTACGCCGTGACGACGCCCAGGCCGGTCGGCCAGCTGCCGTTCGCCTTCGTAACCGCGCCCATCGCCTTGACCAGCGTCTCGGCGTGCATGTTGTTGGAGAGCTTGAGGAACGGTGTCATCAGCTCGCCGACGGTCATGGACTCGTCGCGGGCGAGCTGCCTGGCAGCAGCCGGTGTCGCGGCCGCGCGGATGTTCCCGTCGACGCGGACGCCTTCCGCGGTGAGAGCGCGGCGGAACACGTCAGCGGCGTACAGGGCCGGCTCCCAGACGGTGATCCACTCCGTGCCGACGGTGGCACCAGCCGGTACCGACCCGGTGATCCGGACGACGTTGGTGCCATGGTCACGCTCGATGTTGAGCGTGTTGGCCGACCCCGCCGCGCCGGTCGTGGCGGTGTTGACCAGCTTGAGTACGCCGTTCGCCGGGACGGCCTTGAGCTTGACGGGTGCCCCGACCGTGGCGCCGGGCAGGCTCTCGACGATCGCAGTGCCGGAGTCGTAGTCGGTGTTCGGAGCGAGCGTCAGCGCGGAGATCTCGGCGCTGTAGTAGAACGGCTCGTCGTCCCAGGCCCAGCTGTCGCCGAGGCGCACGTGGTCGAAGTACGTGTCGTCGGCGATCAGGTTGCCGTCGATCCGCTTGATGCCCGCGCCGGCGATCTGCTTGGCCAGCGCGACGTAGTCGGACTCGAGCGCGGTCGGGTCGCCGAATCCCTTCAGATAAAGGTCTCCGCGCAACTTCCCGCTCTTGACCGGCGCGGTCGCCAGTACGTCGGTATGGAACCGGAAGCCGGTCCCCAGCGTGTGCATCGCGGCCGTCGAGCTGAAGAGCTTCGTGTTGGACGCGGGCAGCAACCGCGTCGCGCTGTTCCGGTCGTACAAGGTCTCGCCAGTGGTCGCATCCCGGACCAGCAGGCCCACCTGCGACCCCTGGAATCGCGAATCGGCGAGCAAGGTGTCCAGCTGCTGCTGCAGCCCGGTCGCCTGCACCTGCTGTACTGCGGCCGGCGCGCCGGCCGACTGCCCGACCAGCCCTGCCGTCGCCGCCACTGCCGCCGCGACCGCCACCAATCCACGGCCCGACACTCTCGGTAATTTACTCACAAGAACCCCTCAACGCTCAGGCGGAAACCAACCAGCTACCCCGGAGTCTCTATCCCAAGGACCTTCCGGTCCAGTGATCATGCCCGATCGATTGATCTATTAGACGAGGCTCAACTAGAGGACGAAGGGGTTGGTGCCGGTGGTGGCCAGCAGGTACCAGGCGGTGGCGCCCGTGTGGAGCGAGGCGTAGTACAGATCGCCGAAGCCGGTGTCGAGGCCGTCGGAGGACGCGGAGACGATGCCCTTGCCGTCGGCGTTGGGGGCGCGCAGCTGGGCGTCGCGGAGGCTGGCCAGGTAGGTGTCGACGCGGGCTTGGTCGCCACGAGCCCGGCGGACCTTGAGCGCGGTGACCAGGTGGGCGGTGCCTTCGAACCACACCTTGCTCGTATCGGTGTTGCTGAAGCTGATACCGGTGAAACCGCCGTCGGACGCTGCGAGATTCGCCATCACCCAGTCGACCGCCTGGCTGTAGCGGGGATCGCGGGTGGCCAGATAGGCCCAGACCTGGACGTCGGCCGGGATCGGGTAATGGTTGATCGTCATGCCGTCGGGATTGGTGCCCGTCCACAGCATCCGGCCGGGGTTGTCCCACATCGCGCGGACGAAGGCGAACGCCTGCGCCGAGCGAGACGCCCAGCTCCGGTCACCGGTCTGGCGGTTCAGCATCGCGAAGAACGCGCCGATGTCGATGTTGTGCTCGGTCGCCTTGAAGGTGAGCGGCTGGTCGTCGGCGCTGCGGCCGCCGGTGTAGCCCGGGATGCCGGCGGCCGACCAGGTCTTCGACTGGATCCAGTTCGCGGCGGTCAGGGCGCCCGTCAGGTACTTCCGCTGGCCGGTCCGCTGGTAGAGGTGGCACAACGCCATCCCGACCCAGGCCTGGTTACCGCTGTAGGCCGCGGGGGAGCCGATGTACGGCGTACCGTCCGCGGTGATCAGCGGATTCGGCTGGTACGACGCACGCGTGCGCCCGTCGCCGATCGGGTCGTGCTGCTGGACGTAGAGCAGTACTTCGCCGAGCACCTTCGCCCGCGTCAACTGGGCCGCGGACCCCTCGTGGATCAACGCGATGATGGTGAGCGCTTCGTCGTACAGGAAGGACGAGACGAAGTTGATGCCGGCGAAGAAGCCGCCGGTGTAGCTCTGCGGAACGCGCAGCGTGCTGCCGCTGCCGTACTGGTCGATCTTCTCGGCCAGGAAGGTGAAAGCGGCCGCCGAGGAGGCGTCGGCGGGACAACGTGCTGCGATCGCCCGGGGTGCGGCGAGGCTGGTGCCTAAGGCAACGAGGCCACCGAGGACGGTACGGCGGGTGGTGGTCATGGGGACTCCTTCAGCTGGGCGGAGTGCGGCGGCGCTTGGGTTTGGGGACCCGGTACGGATCGATCGCGGCGGCGGTGGTTTCGAGGGCGGTCAGCGTGCGGGCGTGGTTCAGCTGAGCCACTCGGGTGTAGAGGACATCGAGTACCAGTAGCTGCGCATGCCGATCGGCGAGCGCGTCGGCTGGTGCAGCGCCCGTCTGGGCTGTGGTGAGGACCAGTTCGGCCTCGGCCGCGAGGGCGGAGGTGCGGTCATTGGTGATGGCCACCGTGCGGGCGCCACGGGTGGCCGCGGCGCGCAGTACGGCGATGGTTTCGGTGATCTGGCCGGAGTGGGAGATGCCGATCACGAGGTCGCGCTGGTCGGCGAGCGCGACCGAGATGAGCGCGCCGTGCAGCTCGGGCCACAGCCAGCAGGCGAATCCGATCCGCTGCAGCCGGATCCGCAACTCATCGGCGGTGATCGCGCTGGTGCCGACGCCGAAGAGATGGATCGCGCGTGCCTCGGTGATCGCTTGGGCGACCTGATCGATGGTGGCCAGGTCGAGTTGGTCCGCGGTCGTGAGCAGTGCCTGGGTGTTGGCGGCGACGATCACCTTGAGGACCTGGTCGAGGTCGTCGCCCGGGTCGATCTGCCGGCCGATGTCGGTGCGCCAGCGACTCGTCCCGGACCGGCCGACCTGCTCGGCGAGCGCGACCTTGAGGGCGGCGAACCCGGAGAGCCCGACCGTGTGGCAGAACCGGGTCACGGTTCCGGGCGACGTACCGGTGCGGTCGGCGAGATCGGTGATGGTGAGGCGGGCTGCCTCGGCCGGCTCGGCCAGCAGGAAGTCGGCGATCCGGACCAGCGCGCCGCCCATGGTGGGCCGGAGCTCGCGCAACCGCTGCAGGATGTCCGTCGCGTTCATGTGGAAAGAATTTCCACTCAAGTTCATGAACTGTCAAGGGATCGAAATGATTTCCAGCCCTCGATTCTCAGGTGAATCGATGTAAAAGTGGGCCGCACAGGTACCGCCCCACCTGAGGAGTCACTCATGCACAACAGAATCGTCGCGGCGCTCGCCGCCCTGGCCCTGCCCATCACCTTGCTCAATTCACCCGCCCACGCCGCCGTCCAGCGCGTCACTGCGGCGGCCTTCCCCGCCGACATCATCGGGGAGGACTTCCCCGATCCTGACGTCTTCGAGAAGAACGGCACCTGGTACGCCTACTCGACCAACAACGGCCGCGGGCACGTCCCGGTCGCCTCCGCGCCGAGCGCCAACGGTCCTTGGACGATCCGCGGCGACGCGATGCCCGGCGGCCCGTCGGCGGGTTGGGCGCAGGCCGGCCGCACCTGGGCGCCAGACGTCTACCCGAACCCGGACGGGAGTTACACCCTCACCTACACCGCCTGGCACAAGGCTTCCGGCCGTCAATGCATCGGCGTCGCCACGGCGAGCTCGGCCCTCGGTCCGTTCACCCCGGTCGGCACGCAGCCGCTGATCTGCCCGCTCGACAAGGGCGGCGCCATCGACGCGAACACGTTCGTCGCGAACGACGGCACCCGGTACCTGACCTGGAAGAACGACGGCAACGCGATCGGCCAGCCGTCCACGCTCTGGCTGACCCGGACGACGAACAACGGCACCGCCCTGACCGGCGGCAACACCGCGATGCTCACGGCGAGCGGCGTGATCGAGGCGCCCGATCTGGTCCAGCGGGGGAGTCAGTTCGTGCTCTTCTACTCCAGCGGCGGCTATAACGACTGCAACTACCAGACGTCGTACGCGACCTCGCCGAGCCTCAACGGCCCGTGGACCGTCGCGTTCCGCCCGCTGATGACCACGGCGAGCTTCGACAACCACGTCTGCGGCCCTGGTGGTGCCGACTTCGTGGGCGGCAAAGTCTTCTTGCACGGCTGGGTGAACGGTTCGAGACACCTGTACGTCGCCGACCTCGGCTGGGCGAACGACTTCCCGGTGGTCCGTGGCAGCCGGGTCCGGACCGAAGCGGAGCGCGGCACGCTCAACCACTGCCAGGTCCGTACCGGAGCTGCAGGCGCCTCAGGGGGCGCGGTCGCCGCCTACATCGACTACGCGGACTCCTGGGTCCAGGTCTCGGTGTTCGCTCCGTCGGCCGGTGGCTACACGCTCTGGGTCGGCTACGCGAACGGGATGGGCGCGACGGCGAGTCACGGCGTGGTTGTCAACGGCAACAGCCAGGGCTCGGTCGGCTACCCGGCAGCAGGTTGGGACAACTGGCGCCAGACGTCGGCCCCGATCACCCTCAACGCCGGCTGGAACACCATCCGCCTCACCAAGGGCGACCTCTACACGGAAGTGGATTACCTGGAACTCCAGTAACCCGCCCCGCCCACGTTTCAGGGGTCAACCCCCCAGCCGGTGGGTTGCCCCCCGAGAATCTGGCTGGGCAACCCGCCGTCTCAGGGGTTAACCCCTGAGACGGCGGCGGTAGGGGTCAGGGGAGAATGGGTGTGGCGGAGTGTGCGGTTGCCGGGGTGGGGCTCGTAGGCTCGGGGTGGCAGAGACGCGCGCGAACGGGGAGTACGAAGTACCTGATGGCGAAACCACCCGAGCAGATTTCCATCGACCGGCGGCAGCGCCGGCCGGTCTGGCTGGACCTGCGCCGTACCACCCGTGGCCTGCAGGCGATGATCCTCGGCGGGCTCGCCTCGCTGGTCTCGCTCCTGATCACCTTCTGGACGCTGCCGCAGATCAGCAGCAGTGACGGCGCGTGGCCGATCCTGCGGCTGGTCGTCATCCTCGCCGTGATCGGGCTGATCGTGCGCTGGATCCTGGCCGGGATCGCGGTCCTGATCGGCTCGGTCGGCGTCCTGGTCGGCGGGCTGCTGAGCCAGTTCGGCGTCGTGTACCTGGGTGTCACCCTGGATCCGGGGGTGCACCTGCACGGCGGGGTCGAGGCGCCGTTCGTGGTCTCGATCGTGATGTCGTCGGTCAGCGCCTTCGTCGGCTGGATCGCGTACGCGGGCAGTGACGACGCCTACGTCTCCGAGGTGATGCGGGTCGTCCGCCGCCGGGCGCGCAAGATCCAGGCCGCCCCGAAGACCGGGATGCTGATCATCCAGATCGACGGGCTGTCCGCTCCGCTGCTCAACTGGATGGTGATGTCGGGCAACCTGCCGCACCTGGGTGGGTGGATCCGGGACGGTAGCCACTCGATGCTCGAGTGGCACACCGGCGTACCGGCGACCACGCCGGCCAGCCAGGCGGGCATCCTGCACGGCGGTTCGGGGCAGATCCCGGCCTTCCGGTGGTATGAGAAGGAAACCGGCCGGGTGATGGTGACGAACCGGGCCCGGGACGCCGCCGAGATCGAGGCGCGGATGTCGACCGGCCGCGGACTGCTCGCCGACGGTGGCGCGAGTATCAGCAACAACTGGTCGGGTGATGCGCCCACGTCGGAGCTGGTGTTCAGCCGGGCCGCGCTGCCGACCGGCCGGAGCCGTGGGTACGTCCGGTTCTTCTCCAGTCCGCAGGGTGCCGCCCGCGGGCTCGTGCTCTGTGTCGCCGAGATGGTCAAGGAGCTGCACCAGGCCCGCCGGCAGCGCGTCCGCAACCTGGTACCGCGGGTCAACCGCGGCGGCTCGTACATCTTCCTCCGCGCCATCTCCAACGTCCTGCTGCGCGACCTGAACGTCTCCCTGATCACCGACGAGCTGGTCAAGGGCACCCCGGCGATCTACTGCGACTTCGTCGACTACGACGAGGTCGCCCACCACGCCGGCCCGACCCGGCCGGAGTCCATGCAGACGCTCGAAGGGCTCGACCGGGTGCTCGGAGCGCTCAAGCGGATCATCGACCTGCTGCCGCACTCGTACGAGATCGTGATCCTGTCCGACCACGGCCAGAGCCAGGGCTCGACCTTCCTGCAGCGGTACGGCCGAACCCTGACCCAGGTCGTCGACGACCTGGTCGACACCACCAAGGCGCCCGTCGCCGCCACTGGCCGGTCCGAAGGCTGGGGGCCGGTCAACGCGTTCCTGACCGAGTTGAGCCTGCGCGCCAGCGTGGGGGGCAAGGTGACCCGCAAGGCGCTTCATGGCAAGGCGAAGCGTGGCGAGGTCGAGCTGGGCCCCGCCGACTGCGAGCCGCCGATCGCGGCCGACGAGCAGATGATCGTCACGGCCTCGGGGAACCTGGCTCTGATCTACCTGGCCAGGACACCCGGCCGGGTGCCGTTGGAGGAGATCGAGCTGCTCCACCCCCGGCTGATCCCTGGGCTCGCGATGCATCCGGGCATCGGCTTCGTCGTGGTGGACTCGCTCGCGGAAGGGCCGGTCGCGATCGGCCGGGCAGGCGTCCACGTGCTGCGCTCCGGCCGGATCGAAGGCATCGACCCGCTGCAGCCGTACGGTCCGATGGCGGCCGCGTCGATGCTCCGGCAGGCCGAGATGCCGCACAACGGCGACATCGTGGTGATCAGCCGGCTGGACGAGTACACCCGGGAGGTGGCCGCGTTCGAGGAACTGGTCGGTTGCCACGGCGGGATCGGTGGCTGGCAGACCGAGGCGGTTCTCGTGCACCCGCGGCGCTGGGCGGTCGAGGAGCCACCCGTAGGCTCCGACGCGGTGCACCACCTCCTGATCAGCTGGCTCGACCAGCTCGGCCAGCGCAAGCACGACGACAACAACGAAGACGACAGTGAAAGTGCGCCCGAGGACCAGGTGGATCGGGTGGCCACTTCGACGGATGCAAGCGTGGAGGCCTGAGAGTGCGGATCACCTGGTGGGGGCACAGCACCACCACCATCGAGTCGAGCGGCACCAGACTCCTCACGGATCCGGTGCTGACTTCTCGGATCGCGCACGTCCGGCGCCGTCGCGGCCCCGCGCCGACGCCCGAGGCCGGGCAGTGTGACGCAGTACTGGTGTCGCACATGCATGCTGATCACCTGCACCTGACGTCGCTGCCGCTGGTTTCGCCGGACGCTGCGCTGGTCGTACCGCGCGGCGCGGCCAAGCTGATCCATGTCCACAGCGGCGCGTTCTACTCCGACCGCTGCATCGAGGTTGCCCCTGGCAACCAGCTGCGGATCGGCAACCTCGACATCACGGTCGTCACCGCTCACCACGACGGTCGCCGGCTGCCATGGTCGTCGCATCGCGGACCGGCGGTCGGGTTCCGCGTCGAGGGCTCGCCGAGCGTCTGGTTCGCCGGTGATACCGACCTGTACGACGACCTGGCGGCCGAGGCCGGTCCGGTCGACCTGGCGTTGGTACCGGTGGGTGGCTGGGGGCCTTCGCTGGGGCCTGGGCACCTCGACCCGGCTGGGGCCGCCGAGGCGGTTCGGCGGGTTGGCGCCCGAATCGCGGTACCGGTGCATTTCGGGACGTTCTGGCCGATCGGGTTCGACCGGCTGAGGCCGGAGCTGTTCCTGCCGCCGGGAGACAAGTTCATGGAGGCGATGGCCGACCTGGATCCCGCCGTCAAGGTGGAGTTGCTGGCGCCAGGAGAGTCGACCGAGGTGCTCGGTAATGATGGGTGAAGACTTCGGCTGGATCTATCTGGCCGCGCTCGCCGGGGCCGTCCTGATCGGGGCTGTGCTGCCGATCCTGCCGACCGGAGCGGCGGTGTCGGCGGGTGCGGTACTGGCGTCACACAGCAACCCGATCGGGCTGGTCGGCGTACTGATCGCCGGCGCCGGTGGGGCGTATATCGGCGACCTGATCGTGTACGCCGCCTGCCGCGCCGGCGGGGAGAAGCTGGCCACGCGGATCGGGTGGCTGCGGAACAACGCGTCGCTCGATGCCTTGCGGGTGCGGCTGGCCGAGCACGAGATCACCGTCTTGCTGACGTCGCGGCTGATCCCGGGTGGACGCGTGCCCGTACTGCTCGCGGCCGGGCTGGCGGGGTACCGGTGGCACCGGTTCGCGGTGGTCGACCTGATCTCGTCGTCGTTGTGGGCGGTCGTCTACATGGCGATCGGGCTGCTGGGGTACGCGCTGTTCCCCGAGCCGTGGCAGGGAGTCGTGGCGGCGATCGTGCTGGTGCTGCTGACCACGGTGGTCAGCAGCCTGGTCCAGCGCCTGCGGAAAAAGGCCGCCGCGGCGAAACAGCCGGCCGGCCAGCCCGTCTCGGAGTGAGCCGGGCCCGCTGTGGGCTCACACGCCGAAGGACGCCGAGCGGAACTTCTCGACCGACTCCGGGTCGCCATCCAGCTCGACCTGGGCGACCGCCTGACGGCCGAAGCAGAACAGCACCAGCTCGGCAGGCTCGCCCGTCAGCGTGACCGAGCCGGCGTCGGTCGGCTTCTTCGCGACCGTCTCGGTGCCGTCCGGCAGGCGTAGTACGAGCCCGGTCGGCGCCTTGCGGGTCATCGTCTTGACGGTGAACTTCACCGCTCGCCACAGCCCGTGCTGCTGCTCGGCGGGCAGCTCCCGCACGGTGAAACCCTCGACCGCGCGCCGGGCGTCCTCGTGGTGCACGAAGTACTCGGTGGTGTTCAGGTTGTGACCGAGGCCGGGGAACGAGTAGATCGAGAACCCGGGCGGCCCGTTGCGGACCTTGTCGACGATCTCGGTGAAGCTGTACTTCGTCTTCGCGTGCTCCATCCGGCGGGCGGTGGTGTCGGCCAGCGCCGCGATCATGATGCCCGGACTCGCGATCGGGTCACTCTCCCGGACATACAGGTGAACCGCGAGGTCATGCGTGGTCCAGCCCTCGCAGAGCGTCGGCTGATCAGGCCCGACCTGGTCGAACAGGTCACACAGGGCGAGTCGTTCTACCTTGCTGTAGTCGGTCACAACTCGATCGTAGTTGTCGGCGCACAATGGCAGAATGGCGATCGTTGTCAGTCTCGTGGCTGGCTACGGTCCTGACAGTGTCGTCCTAAGGATGTCTGCGTGCTTCAGCCGAAAGTTCCCAGCAAGGGGAGTGTGACCCGGCGGGGGTTCGCGGTCCTGCGGGTGGCGATCTGGGAAGAGCCGTGGGTGTTCGCCTGGTCGGTGCTGGCGAGCATGCTGTACGGCGCGATGACGGTCGCCGACGGCTGGGCGCTGGGCTGGGCCACGGACCGCGTGATCCGGCCGGCCCTGGAGCGCGGTGACACCACCTTCGGCGCGATCGCCTCGCTGGTCTCGCTGTTCCTCGGCATCGCGGTGCTGCGCGCGATCGGCGTCGTCGGGCGGCGGATCGGGGCGGGCGTCATGCAGTTCCGGCTGCAGGCGACGTACCGGCGTCGCGTCACCAGGCAGTACCTGACACTGCCGCTCGAATGGCACCACAAGCACCCGACCGGCCAGCTGCTGTCCAACGCGAACGCGGACGTCGAATCGACCTGGTACCCGATCGCCCCGCTGCCGATGGCCGTCGGCGTGATCGCGATGCTCGGCTTCGCCACCGCCGCGATGTTCGCCGCCGACGTCTGGCTCGCGCTCGTCGGCTGCCTGGTCTTCCCGCTCGTCTTCGTCGCGAACGTGATCTTCCAACGCAAGCTGCAGCCCCTCGCGACCCGTGCCCAGGAGCTCCGCGCGGACGTCTCCGAGGTCGCGCACGAGTCGTTCGACGGCGCGCTGGTGGTCAAGACGCTGGGCCGCGAGGCGACCGAGACCGAGCGCTTCCGCGGTCCGACCGAGGCGCTGCGCGACGCGAACATCGCGGTCAACAAGGCTCGTGGCGCGTTCGATCCGGTGATCGAGGGGTTGCCGCGCATCGGCGTACTGGCCGTGCTGCTCGTCGGGGTCGGCCGGGTTCGCTCGGGGGCCGCCGATGCCGGTGACGTGGTGCAGGTGGCGTTCCTGTTCACGCTGATCGGGTTCCCGATCCGCGCGCTGGGCTGGGTGCTCGGCGAGCTGCCGCGATCCGTGGTCGGCTGGGATCGGGTGCAGCGCGTACTCACGGCCGAGGGCGGGATGGAGTACGGCGACCAGCGGCTCACGGCGTCGTCGGCCGCTCGGCTCGACGTGTCCGATGTGCGCTTCGGGTATCTCCCCGGCCGCGATGTGCTCGCCGGGGTCGACTTCACGGTCGAGCCCGGGCGGACTGTCGCCGTCGTGGGCCCGACCGGTTCCGGCAAGTCGACGATGACAACGTTGCTGACTCGGCTGGTCGACCCTGAGGAGGGCGTGGTCGCGGTCGACGGGGTCGATCTGCGGTCGCTGGCTCGCGACGAGCTGGCCGGGTCGGTGGCGCTGGTCGCGCAGACGGCCTGGCTGTTCGACGACACGATCCGCGGCAACATCACGCTCGGCGGTGAGTTCGCCGATGAGGATGTCTGGGACGCGCTACGGATCGCGCAGGGCGACGGCTTCGTGAAGTCCTTGCCGCATGAGCTCGACACGAAGGTCGGCGAACGCGGTACGACGCTGTCCGGTGGCCAGCGGCAGCGGATCGCGCTCGCCCGGGCGCTGGTCCGGCGGCCGCGGCTGCTCATCCTCGATGACGCGACCAGCGCCGTGGATCCGCAGGTCGAGGCGCGGATCCTGGCCGGCCTGCGGACCGCAGTACAGGGGACCGAGGCGGCGACGACCGTGCTGGTGATCGCCTATCGCAAGGCGACGATCGCGTTGGCCGACGAGGTGTTGTTCCTCGACGAAGGGCGGATTGCTGACCAGGGGTCGCATGTCGAGCTGCAGGAGCGCTCGGCGGCGTACCGGGACCTGGTGGACGCCTATGAGAAGGACGCGGCGCGGCGTGAGGAAGAGGCTGCGCTCGAAGCAGAACTTGATGATCTCGACTCCGAAGGAGCGTCCGCGTGAGCGCCGCATCGTCCAGCCGCCTCGACGCCGGTGACAACGCGGGTGGCCTGGAGACGCTTCGCCAAGGGGTGCGGGTGTCGCCGGAGTTGGCGCGCGGGTGGTGGATCACCGGGTTGCTCGCGCTGACGATGACGGGCGGGCGGATCGTCGTACCGATCGCTGTCCAGCAGAGCATCGACAAGGGGCTGTCGGGTCCTGGCGGGCCGGACATGTCGTTCGTCGCGTGGATGTGCGTGGCGTGTTTCGGCGGCGTGCTGGTGACGGCCTTCGCGTCGTACCTGACGACCGTACGGCTCGCGACGAACTCCGAGCGCGGGTTGGCGACGATGCGGATCAAGGCGTTCCGGCACGTGCACGATCTGCCGGTGCTGACCCAGAGCACCGAGCGGCGGGGTGCGCTGGTGAGCCGGGTGACGTCCGATGTGGACACGGTGTCGCAGTTCCTGCAGTTCGGCGGGTTCATCTTCCTGGTGAGCATCGGGCAGATGGTGCTCGCGACCGTGGTGATGTTCGTCTACTCGTGGCAGCTCGCGCTGGTCGTGCTGATCTGCTTCCTGCCGTTGTTCGCGAGCCTGAAGTCCCTGCAGCGGCTGATGTCCGCGGCGTACGGCGTGGTCCGGGCGAAGGTCGGCGAGATGCTGTCCGCGATCGCCGAGCCGGTCGTCGGGGCACAGGTCGTGCGGGCCTATGCGATCGAGAAGCGCACGCAGGAGCGGATCGACGCCTCGATCGAGGACTACCGGAAGACGGCCACGAAGGCGCAGGCGATCACCGGGATCACCTTCTCGATCGGCGGTCTCGCGGCGGGGCTGGCGAACGCGGGCGTGCTGACCGCGGGGGTGCTGCTCGGGGTCGACGGCAACGCGACGCTGGGGGAGATCCTGGCGTTCATGTTCCTGGTCGCGCTGTTCTCCGACCCGGTGCAGATCGCGACCCAGGTGCTGACAGATGCGCAGAGCGCGTTCGCCGGCTGGCGGCGGGTGCTCGGGGTCATCGCGACGCCGGCCGACGTGGTCGACCCGGGGGAGTCGGGCGTGCATCAGGCGCGCGGGCCGGTGACGGTGGAGTTCCGCGACGTGAACTTCGCCTATCCCGACGGCGACCTGGTACTGCGCGATGTCGACGTCCGGCTCGAACCGCATCGCCGGGTCGCGGTGGTCGGCGAGACGGGCTCGGGCAAGACGACGTTCGCCAAGTTGCTCACCCGGTTGATGGACCCGACTTCGGGCGCAGTACTGCTCGATGGGGTGGATGCTCGCGAGATCGCCTTCGCATCCCTGCGCGAGCGAGTGGTGATGGTTCCGCAGGACGGCTACCTGTTCGACTCGTCCCTGGCCGAGAACGTCCGTTTCGGCCGGCCGGAAGTCACCGACACCCAACTCCTGGACGCCTTCGAATCCCTGGGTCTCACCGATTGGCTGGAGTCGCTGCCGGACGGCCTCGACTCACCCGTCGGTCAGCGCGGTGAGTCCTTGTCGGCCGGAGAACGCCAGCTGGTCGCCCTGGTCCGAGCCAACATCGCCGACCCCGATCTTCTGGTCCTCGATGAGGCGACCTCCGCGGTTGACCCCGGCACTGAAGTCCGGGTCAACGCGGCCCTGGAACGCCTGATGACCGGCCGCACCTCGGTCACCATCGCCCACCGCCTCTCCACCGCAGAAGCCGCCGACGAAGTACTGGTCTTCGACGACGGCAAGATCGTGGAACGAGGCCCCCACGCGGAACTGGTAGCCGCAGGCGGCATCTACACCCACCTCCACGACAGCTGGATAGCCCAACGCTCAGCTCTCTGACACAGGTGAGTGCGCCGGCAGCTTGCGCCACCGACCCACTCACCTCAGCTCTCAATTAATGCGACTAACGCGGTAGCGCGAGTAGCGCGATTAGTGCGCCGGGGCGCTGCCGTTCTCGCGGCCGGCGCCGGGCTGCGGGACGAGGAGGAACTCGACGCCGCCCTTGTCGTCGACGGCTGCGTCGAGGATCTTGTCGTCCAGAGCCGCGGCCGCATTGGCCTCCAGGAAGACCCGGGCACCGCTCTCCTCAACGACCTGATCACCCTGCAACGGCGATTCGGTCGTCGTAACGGCCAGCGCGGGATCGGCCGGACTCTGCTGCGAGATCCGGACCCCAGCACCCTCAGGAGCGCCGTCGACGCCCGTGATGCTCTTGATCACCAGAGTGGCGTTCTCAGTCAGGGTAAGCACTGCTTCTCCTAGCATCGATTGCGGTGAACCCGCCCCGTGCCCCTCACCCAGATCGACAAACATCGAGCGACTTTGTGCACGACCTGAGCGAATCAGCCTCGGCGATTCGCTCAGGCCGTGCACAAAGTCGTCATCCTGCGGCGTCGAGCGGACGGCGGAGAGGGTCGTCGGGGTCGGTGGTTCGCCAGACGGGGGCGGTGCCGGTACGGCGGGTGCCGCGGGCGAAGGCGGCTGTCAGGCGTTCGGCGAGTTGATCGGGACGAAGTACCGCGTCTTCCCAGCCGAAGTGGACCAGTTCCAGATCGCGGTCGGCGAGTCGCTGGTCGCGTTCGAAGGCACGGCGGAGGGCGCGTCGGCGCAGCTTCACCGTCGGCGCGTCGAACTTCGCCAGCCCGTCCGCTTCGACGACAGTCCGGAACTCCGGCCACCAGAAGTCGACCCGTTCTTCCGCCCACCACCGACCGTCCCAGAACTGCGCCTGCAAGACGGGAGCCGGGAGCCCGGCTTGGTCGAACAGCACCCGAGCGATCGACTCCAGCGCAGACTCCGATCGAGGATCCCCGAACTCGACGGCACGTTGTGCTCTGCGAATGCCGGGCCAGCGCCGCTGCTGCCGCAGTACCAGCTCGAGATCCTCGCGCCGGACCGCACTGGCAAGTGCGTGGTCGACCGTGACGATCGCCGCTGGGAGCGGCAGTTCGCGAGCGAGATCGACGGTGGTCCGCGCGTTGGAGGTGACTGGCAGTCCACCGAGGCTACGGAAGTCGGCAGGCGACAGACCGGCGCGGCGTAGTACGACGTCGCTGCGCTTTTGGTTGCGCCGGCTTCTCCCGGGCGTACAGGTGAGCCAGACGGTGCCTGTCGGCGGATCAGCGGAGTTGTCGCTCCAGACGCGCAGGCCGTTCAACTCTGCCGCGGTGTGATGGCTGACCACCGACCGGGGGTGCGCCGCCAGGGCGCACTGGATCGTCGCCAGCCGTTTCTCGATCGCGCCGTCGAGGTAATGCCCGTGCGCTCGCTGCAGCCCACCGTTGCGAAGCAGCCGCTGTACGTCGTGATCGCCGAGGCCGAGCCGCCGAAGCTCCCCATGCCGCAACGGCCCCCCGAACACGGCCCGCAAAGCATCCCGCACGTCATCCCCAAGCCTCTCCACCCAGAGATCCTCACCCCCTACCCACCCCCACCGCCTCCCCACCTACCCACCCCTGTGGATAACCCACCGCCAGCCGCCAGCCGCCAGCCGCCAGCCGCCAGCCGCCAGCCACGAGCCGCGAGCCGCGAGCCGCGAGCCGCGGCCCGCCAACTGCCCGCAGCCCGCGCCCAGCCGCACCGCCAGCCGCCGCCCGCCGCCCGCGCCCAGCCGCCTGGGGCTGAGAGGTGGACTTTGTGCACGACGTGAGCGAATTGGGCCGGCTGATTCGCTCACGTCGTGCACAAAGTTGGCCTTGCGGGGAAGTCGGGTGCGGTTTGGCGGGTGGGTGGTGTGGGATGGGGGCATGACGATTTGGTTGGGGACGCCAGGGGTAGAGGGGCTTGCTGGTGTGGTGGGGAGGTTGGGGGAGTGGCAGAGCGATGGCGGGGTCTTTCAGCTGCATCCGGGGGATCTTGGGTGGTACTGGCGGTTCGGGGCAGAGCGGGCGGCGGCGGCCGTGCGGGTCTGGGAGCGCGATGGTGAGGTGGTCGCGATCGGGATGTTGGACGAGCCGGATCTGCTGCGGCTCGCGTTCGCACCTGAGGCGCTCGGCGACGAGGAGTTGGCGCGGCGGATCGTCGACGACTGCTCTGACCCGGCTCGCGGCGTACTGATCGAGGGCAAGGTGTACTTCGAGGCGCCGACCGGCGGCGTTATCCAGGAGATCCTGACCAAGGACGGTTGGCAGCTCGATGAACCGTGGCAGCCGCTGCGGCGCGATCTCGCCGAGCCGGTCGAGAGCGCGGGGCTGTCGATCGAGGTGGTCGGGCCGGAGACGGCGGGCGAGCGCGCGGGCCTGCAGCAGGCGTCGTTCGATGGGTCGACCTTCACCGACGAGCGCTGGCACACGATGGCAGCCGGTACGGCGTACGCGACCGCCCGCTGCCTGATCGGCCGGGACGAGCAGGGCACGGCAGTCGCCAGTATCACCGTGTGGTCGATCAGCCCCGGCAAACCCGGGCTGATCGAGCCGATGGGTGTGCACCGCGACCATCGCGGCCGCGGGTACGGCGAGGCGATCACGCGCGCGGGCGCCGCGGCTCTGCGCGAGCTCGGCGCATCGAGCGCATTGGTCGCCACACCGTGCTCCAACATCGGCGCCGTCGCCACCTACGAAGCAGCCGGCTTCGCCCCACTACCCCAGACCCGAGACCAAATCCGCGACTTCTGAACCTGCGGCAACACGTCGCGTACTTCCGAACCCGCGGCCTCGGGGCGCGTGCTTCTGAACCCGCGGCCTCGGGGCGCGTGCTTCTGAACCCGCGGCCTCGGGTCGCGTACTTCGGAAGCCCGCCACAACAGGTCGCGTGCTTCCGAACCCGCGGCAACGGGTTGCGTGCTTTCCAGCGCGCGGCAACCGGGGCCGCGGGCTGGCGTCGGCGTTAGCCCGTGGCGGTGTCGTCTGCGGCGCGGAGTGCGCGGAGGATGTTGCCGCCGGCAAGTTTTGCGAGGTCCTCGTCGCTCCAGTTGCGGTCTGCGAGCGCGTAGAAGAGCGACGGGTACGACGCCACGTCCGGCAGCCCGACCGGGAACTCCGGGCAGCCGTCGTAGTCGCCACCGAGCCCGATGTGGTCCACCCCGGCCACCTCGCGGACGTGCTCGACGTGGGCCACCACGTCCTCCAGCGTCGCCTGCGGCTTCGGTACGTCGTACGCCGCCGCCAGTTGCTTCTGCTGCGCAGGCACCAGCGGATCCAGATCGAGCTTGCCCGCAACCTCGCGCGCACCCGCGACCCAGTCGACATACGCCTGCGAGACGAAGTACGGGACGAAGGTCACCATGCAGACGCCGTCGTTGCCGGTCAGCGTCTGCAGGACGTCGTCGGGCACGTTCCGCGGTACGTCGCAGACCGCGCGCGCCGACGAGTGGCTGAAGATCACCGGCGAGCTCGTCACCCGCAGCGCGTGCCGCATCGTGTCGGCCGAGACGTGCGACAGGTCGACCAGCATGCCGATCCGGTTCATCTCGCGGACGACGTTCTCACCGAAGTCGTTCAACCCGCCCAGTACCGGCTCATCGGTCGCCGAATCGGCCCAGGAGACGTTGTTGTTGTGCGTCAGCGTCATGTACCGCACGCCCAGGGAGCGCATCACCCGCAGTACGCCGAGCGACTCACCGATCGAGTGGCCGCCCTCCATCCCCATCAGCGAGGCGATCCGGCGCTCCTTGAAGCAGGAGTCGACGTCGTCGGCGGTCACGGCGAGCTGCAGCGCCTCGGGGAAGCGCGCCACCAGCCGGTGCACGAAGTCGAGCTGCTCGAAGGTGCGCGTCACCGCGTCAGCGTCCTGCGGCACCCACAAGGACCAGAACTGCGCCGCCACCTGGCCCAGCCGCAGCCGGGGGAGATCGGTGTTCAGCTTCGGCACCGAGATACTCAGGTCGTACTTGTCGAGGTCGTACCCGGCCAGTTCGTAGAAGGCGATCGGGAGATCGTTGTGGCCGTCGATCAGCGGATGGTCCTGCAACAGTCCCTGCACCCGGGCAACACTGGAGGTCATTGCGCCATCTTGTCAGGATTGCCCGTACCTCGCACGAGCTGCGCCAAGTGCGCCGTGAGGTCCATCAGGCGGGCGGGCGACCCGCGCGGTCACGACTGTCGGCGGAGTGCGAGACAATGAAGGTGTGGACACCGAGGAACTCACCTTCGATGCGGCGGGGCTGATCCCTGCGGTGGTGCAGCAGTACGACACGCGTGAGGTGCTGATGGTCGGCTGGATGAACGCCGAGGCCGTCCGCCGGACCGCGGAGTCGGGCCGCAGCACCTTCTGGTCGCGGAGCCGTCAGGAGTACTGGGTGAAGGGCGAGACCTCCGGGCATCGCCAGCACGTCAAGCAGATCCTCGTGGACTGCGACGCCGACACCCTGCTCGTCCTGGTCGACCAGGAAGGGCCGGCCTGCCACACGGGCACCCACAGCTGCTTCGAGCACGGTGAGATCGGGGTCAAGGCATGAACTCTCCCGACCTGGAGACCTTCCGCGACTACGCCAAGGACCGGCGCGTCATCCCGGTGACGCGCCGGCTGCTGGCCGACGCGGAGACCCCGATCGGCGTCTACGGCAAGCTTGCGGCCGAGCGCGAAGGCACCTTCCTGCTCGAGTCGGCGGAGAACGGCGGCGTCTGGTCGCGGTACTCGTTCATCGGCGTCCGCAGCGCCGCCACGCTGACCGAGCGGGACGGCCAGGCGATCTGGACCGGCAACCCGCCCGTCGGCCTGCCCCAGACCGGTGACCCGCTGCAGGCGCTTCGCGAGACGCTGGAGATCCTGCACACCCCACGCCTGCCCGACCTGCCCCCGCTGACCGGCGGCATGGTCGGTTTCCTCGGGTACGACGCCGTCCGCCGGCTGGAGAAGTTGCCGGACACAACGACCGACGACCTCGGCCTGCCCGAGCTGACCTTCCTGTTCGCGACCGATCTGGCCGCGCTCGACCACGAGACCGGCGAGATCTGGCTGATCGCGAACGCGGTCAACTGGGACGACTCCGACGAGCGCGTCGACGAGTCGTACGCCGACGCCGTCGGCCGGCTCGACGCGATGGAGCGCGACCTGGCGCAGCCGACCCCTTCGTACGTCGTCAGGGCGGATCGCCAGGCGCAGCCCGACCCGCACCGGCAGCGCTCCAGCGCGGAGTACCGGGAGGCCGTCGAGACCGCCAAGGAGGAGATCCGGGCGGGTGAGGCGTTCCAGATCGTCGTCTCCCAGCGGTTCGAGCTGCAGACGACCGCGAGCGCCCTTGACATCTACCGGGTGCTGCGCAGGTCGAACCCGAGCCCGTACATGTATCTGGTCCGCCTGGACGGCTTCGACATCGTCGGCTCCAGTCCCGAGGCGCTGGTGAAGGTCACCGACAACAAGGTGATCCTGCACCCGATCGCTGGCACCCGCCCGCGCGGCGCGACGCCGGAGGAGGACCGGGCGCTGGAGGAGGAGCTGCGCGCCGACGCCAAGGAGCGCGCCGAGCACCTGATGCTGGTCGATCTGGGCCGCAACGACGTCGGCCGGGTCTGTGCGCCGGGCACGGTCGAGGTGATCGACTTCATGGACGTCCGTCGGTACAGCCACGTGATGCACCTGGAGTCGACCGTCACCGGCCGCCTGCAGGCCGGTAAGACCGCCTTCGACGCGCTCACCGCGGCCTTCCCGGCCGGAACGTTGTCGGGGGCACCGAAACCACGCGCGATGCAGATCATCGACAAGCTCGAGGTCACCCGGCGCGGCGTCTACGGCGGCGTCGTCGGCTACCTCGACTTCGCCGGTGACGTCGACACGGCGATCGCCATCCGTACTGCGGTCCTCCGCGGCACGACGGCGTACGTCCAGGCCGGCGCGGGCATCGTCGCCGACTCGGACCCGGCCTCGGAAGACGCGGAGTGCCGGACCAAGGCCGCCGCCGTCCTGAACGCGATCGCCGTCGCAGGAACGTTCTCCGAGGTCTGATGCGCCCACAACGACTGGTAGACCTCCTGGCCGTGGTGGCGCTCGCGCTGCTGGGCACCTCGGCGTACCTGACCTGGTCGATCGCCGACCCGGGCAACGGCAGACCTCTGGTGAACTTCACCGGGTACGCCGTGACCCGTGCGCCCGTGACACTGGCGCTGGCCGGGGTGGTGGCCGTGATCGTCACCAAGCTCGCCGGTACTGCGCTGCGCCGCGTCCTGTCCGGCCTGATCGTGTTCATGGGCGCCGCAGCCGTAGGTGTGGCCCTGCAGGTGCGCCCGGACGTGGCCGAGCTGGGCAGGCTGCGCCCGGAGCTCAGCGATGCCGTCACGGACTCCGTGACGCTCAGCACCGGACCGGCGCCGTGGCTGGCGCTGGCAGGCGGCGTCGCGCTGCTCGCGGCGGGCATCGTTGCCGTGCTGACGGCGCACCGATGGCGCCGTCCGACCCTGCGCTACGAGCGAGATCCGGCCGCGACACCGGCGGATCAGTGGAAGGCGATCGACGCAGGTAAGGACCCGACGATCTGAATGTCGGAGGCTACCGCCACAATAGGACTGGACGACGAGGAGGAGTGGCCCAACGATGGACAATACGACCACGGATCAAGCGGTGACGTACGAGAGCGACGAAGCTCACGCGGGCGGCCTGCACGGCAGCACTCCGGCGGCCTGGACCGCCGTCGTGATCGTGCTGGTGGGCTTCACCCTCGGAGCCATCGCGATGGTGATGGGCCCGAACTGGCTGTTGTTCTGGATCTCGGTCGGGATCGCCGTTGCCGGCGGCCTGGTCGGCAAGGTGATGCAGCTGCTCGGCTTCGGTGCCAAGTCCAGCGACCACTCCTGACGGACGGACCGAATCATGACTGTGCTTGACGATATTCTCGCCGGGGTCCGGGAGGACCTCGCGGAGCGCCAGGCGCTGGTCAGCCTGGACGATCTGAAACTGGAGGCGCAGCGCAAGCCCGACGCCAAGGACCCGATGCCGGTGTTCCGTGGTGACGGGATCGCGATCATCGCCGAGGTGAAGCGGTCCAGCCCGTCCAAGGGCGCGCTGGCCGATATCGACGACCCGGCGGCACTCGCATCGGAGTACGCCGAGGGCGGCGCCGCCGCGATCAGCGTGCTGACCGAGAAGCGCCGCTTCGGTGGCAGCCTCGACGACCTGCGCGCCGTCCGCGGCCGGGTCGACGTGCCGGTACTGCGCAAGGACTTCGTGGTCTCCTCGTATCAGCTGTGGGAGGCCCGCGCGGCCGGTGCCGACATGATCCTGCTGATCGTCGCGGCGCTCGAGCAGGAGGCACTGGTCTCGCTGATCGAGCGGTCCACGTCGATCGGGCTGACCCCGCTGGTCGAGGTGCACGACGAGGAAGAGACCCTGCGTGCGGTGGACGCGGGGGCCCAGGTGATCGGCGTCAACAACCGCAACCTGAAGACGCTGGAGGTGGACCGCTCGACCTTCGCGCGGGTCGCGCCGGTGATCCCGACCAACCTGATCCGGGTGGCGGAGTCCGGGGTCCGGGGTCCGCATGATGTAATCGAGTTCGCGCGCGCCGGGGCCGATGTCGTCCTCGTCGGTGAAACCCTGGTGACCGGCCGCGATCCGCGGGCCTCGGTCGCCGATCTCGTCGCTGCGGGATCGCACCCCGCCATCCAGCAGCGTCACTAAAGACGTGAGAATCCCCTGCCCAGGCAGGGGAAATTCTCTGGGAGGCGAACAATGACTGCTGTGTTGCCTGACCAGCTCGGGCACTTCGGCCGCTTCGGCGGCAGGTTCATGCCGGAGGCGCTGATCGCGCCGCTCGACGAGCTGACGGCCGCCTGGCAGGAAGCGATGGCCGACCCGGCTTTCACCGGCGAGTTCGAGCGGATGCTGCACGAGTACGCCGGCGTCCCGAGCCTGCTGTACGACGCGACCCGGCTGTCCGAGGTGGCCGGTGCGCGGATCCTGCTCAAGCGCGAGGACCTGAACCACACCGGCGCGCACAAGATCCGCAACGTGCTCGGCCAGGCGCTGCTCACCAAGCGGATGGGCAAGACCCGCGTCATCGCCGAGACCGGCGCCGGCCAGCACGGCGTCGCCACGGCGACGGCCTGCGCCTACCTGGACCTCGAGTGCGTCGTCTACATGGGCGAGGTCGACACCGAGCGCCAGGCGCTGAACGTGGCCCGGATGAAGCTGCTCGGCGCCGAGGTGATCCCGGTCAAGACCGGCAGCCGGACGCTCAAGGACGCGATCAACGAGGCCCTGCGCGACTGGGTCTCCAGCGTCGACAACACCCACTATCTGCTCGGTACCGCGGCCGGCGGCCACCCGTTCCCGGCGATGGTCCGTGACTTCGTCCGGGGCATCGGCGACGAGGCCCGGGCGCAGTCGCTGGAGTTGCTCGGCCGGCTCCCCGACGCGGCGATCGCCTGCGTCGGTGGTGGTTCCAACGCGATCGGGCTGTTCGCCGCCTTCATCCCCGACGCCGACGTGAAGTTGTTCGGCATCGAGGCGGGTGGCGACGGCTACGAGACCGGTCGGCACGCGGCGACGATCACCGCGGGGCAGATCGGCGTCCTGCACGGCGCCCGGTCCTACCTGCTGCAGGACGAGGACGGCCAGACGATCGAGTCGCACTCGATCTCGGCCGGGCTGGACTACCCGGGCGTCGGCCCGGAGCACTCGTGGCTGGCGCAGACCGGGCGGGCGTCGTACCGGCCGGTGACGGATGCGGACGCGATGGAGTCGTTCCGGCTGCTCGCCCGTACCGAGGGCATCATCCCGGCGATCGAGTCGGCGCACGCGATCGCGGGCACGCTGGAGATCGCCAAAGAGCTGGGACCGGACGCGACTATCCTGGTCTGCCTGTCCGGGCGCGGTGACAAGGACATGGACACGGCCGGCGAATGGTTCGGCCTGATCGACGGGGACGGCAAGGCATGAGCGAAGTAGTTGCCTTAGGCAACGCCGGCACCGCGATCCGCAAGGCCAACGACGAAGGCCGGGCCGCGCTGGTCGGCTACCTGCCCGCTGGGTACCCGACCATCGACGGTGGCATCGACGCGATCAAGGCGCTCGTCGACGGTGGCGCCGACGTGCTCGAGATCGGCCTGCCGTACAGCGACCCGGTGATGGACGGCATCACGATCCAGCGCGCCGCCGAGATCGCGCTGGCCGGTGGGCTGCGCACCAAGGATGTACTGGCGACCGTCGAGAAGATCGCGGCGTACTCCGACGTACCGGTGCTCGTGATGACGTACTGGAACCCGATCGAGCGGTACGGCGTGGACCGGTTCGCCGTCGACCTCGCGGCGGCCGGGGGAGCGGGGCTGATCACGCCCGACCTGATCCCGGACGAAGGCGCCGAGTGGATTACGGCGGCCGACAAGAACGAGCTGGACAAGGTGTTCCTCGTCTCGCCGTCCTCGACCGAGGCGCGGATCAGGCTCACCACGGCGAACTGCCGGGGCTTCGTCTACGCGACCGCGGTGATGGGCGTCACAGGAGCCCGCGACACTGCGTCCGACCTGGCAGCGCCACTGGTGGCCCGGGCGAAGGCGGCGAGCGGCTTGCCGATCGGCGTCGGGCTCGGCGTTTCCAACGCGGACCAGGCGGCCGGCATCGCGGCGTACGCGGATGCGGTGATCGTCGGATCGGCCTTCGTCAAGGCGCTCGACGCGGGTGGCGCGGCCGGCGTACGGAAACTGACCGAAAGTCTGGCCGAAGGCGTCCGGCGGGAACCCCGCAAGCCCGTTGAGCGTTGAACCGTCCGTGAGTCGAACCAGGAACGCGGCTGTTGTGTTCGCCGCGGTGGCTCTGCTTGCCCTTGTGGGCTGCAGTGGCGGACAGAAGCAGACAGCGAACAACCCCGGCGGAGCGATCATCCGTACTCCTGCCGGGGACCCGAACGGTTTGCGTGGGGCAACCTTGGACCGGCCGTACGCGCTGCCGGCGAAGGTACTGAGCGACACGGCGGGGAACGACTTCAACCTGGTCACCTCGACCAAGAAGCCGGTCACGCTGGTCTTCTTCGGGTACACCAACTGCCCCGACGTCTGTCCGACCGTGATGGCCGACGTGGCGTCCGCGCTGACCAAGCTCGACGAGTCGGTGCGCGACCAGGTGCAGTTGCTGTTCATTACCACCGACCCGTCGCGCGACACCGGGCCGGTGATCCGCAAGTACCTGGACCGGTTCGACCCGTCCTTCGTCGGGCTGACCGGGTCACTGGGGTCGATCAAGGACATCGCCAAGGCCGTCGGCGTACCGGTCGAGGGGATGCAGAAGCTGCCGTCGGGTGGTTACGAGGTCGGTCACGGCGCGCAGGTGCTCGGCTTCGGCAAGAACGACAAGGCCGGCGTGCTCTGGCTGTCGAACGCCGCGATCGGTGACCTGGCGCACGACTTCGGCAAGCTGGTGGAGGACAACCAGTGAGACGGTGGTTTCCCTGGCTGTCGTTGGTCGCTCGTCTGGTACTCGGTGGCGTGATGCTGGTGGCCGGTGCGCTGAAGGTGACCGACCCGGAGGCCGCCACGCAGGCGGTCCGGGCCTATGAACTGCTGCCGCAGGGCTTCGACGGCATCGTCGGTCTGCTGCTGCCCTTCCTGGAGATAGGGATCGGGCTGCTGCTGATCATCGGTTACGGCGTCCGTGCGGCCGCGGTGGCGGCCGGTGTCTTCATGCTGATGTTCATCGCCGCGGTGTCGTCGGCCTGGGCCCGCGGGCTGGCGATCGACTGCGGCTGCTTCGGTGGCGGCGGTCAGGTCGCGCCCGGGCAGACGAAGTACCTGCAGGAGATCCTGCGGGACGCCGGCCTGCTGGTGCTCGCGGGATGGCTTTTCCTGAAACCGCTCAGCAAGTTCGCGCTCGAATCGGATCCGCACACCTCAACGGGAGAAGCAGCGTCGTGAGCAAGTCCAAAGGCCGTCCCGGCAATCCGCGTTCGGGCAATTCTCGTCCAGGCAATTCTCGTCCAGGCAATTCGCGCCCGGGCAATCCGCTGGTGCAGGAGAAGAAGCGCCGGGTGCCGGTCGGCTTGATCGTCGTCGTCGGTGTGGTCCTGCTCGCGATCGTCGCAGCCGTCGGCGTCGACTACTGGCGCAAGCACTCGTCGGTCGAGGTGACCACGAACGGGCGGACCGAGCCGGCGGTGATCACCGGTCCCGGCACCAGCGGCGAGGGCGTGCAGGTCGGCAAGGCGGACGCGTCGACGAACATCGACCTGTACCTCGACTTCCGCTGCCCGCACTGCGCGGAGTTCGAGGAGAAGACCGGGCCGATGCTCGACGAGCTGGTCGAGGACGGCACGGTCACCCTGACGTACTGGCCGATGACGTTCGTCAACCCGGACAACTCACCCCGGCTCGCCAACGCGTTCGCCGCGGCGGCCGCGAGCGGCAAGGCGCTGAGCTACTCCGACGAGATCTACGCCGACTTCACCAAGGCGTGGACGAACGACCAGCTGATCGAGCTGGGCAAGAAGCTCGGCATCGACGACGCGAAGTTCGAGGCGGCGATCAAGGACAACAGCTACGCGGGCTGGCTCGAGTCGGTCGGCAAGGTGGCCAACGACCGCAAGGTGGAAGGCACTCCCACCGTGTTCGTGAACGGCAAGCAGTTGCAGAGTGACCAACTGACCGTCGACGGCCTCAAAGCTGCCGTCAGCGGAGTCAGCTGACACGCTCCGTTCCCAATCGTGACCATGGGTCTGTGGTCGCGATCGGGGCGGGTCGAGTAGGGTCCCGACTGCCATGTCTAGTCTGCTGCCCGCCGTGATCGTTCCGGCGTTCATCCCCAGTCCCAGCCAGGGCGTCTGGCACCTCGGCCCGTTGCCGCTGCGTGCTTACGCCATCTGCATCCTGATCGGCATCTTCGCCGGCTACTGGCTGGGCCGCCGGCGGTGGGTCGCCCGCGGCGGCTCGCCCGAGGTGCTCGCCGACATCATCATGTGGGCGGTGCCGTTCGGCCTGGTCGGCGCCCGGATCTACCACGTGATCACCGACGCCGAGCTGTACTTCGGCGAGGGCAAGCACCCGATCGACGCGCTGAAGATCTGGCACGGCGGGCTCGGCATCTGGGGCGCGGTCGGCTTCGGCTGCCTCGGCGCCTGGATCGCCTGCCGCCGCCACAAGGTGCCGTTCCTGGCCGTCGCCGATGTGATGGCGCCCGGGATCGCGCTGGCCCAGGTGATCGGGCGGTTCGGGAACTACTTCAACCAGGAGCTGTTCGGTCGCCCGACGAACCACTGGTGGGGCCTGGAGATCGACCCGGCGCACCGCCCCGACGGTTTCGCGGACTTCGGCACCTTCCACCCGACCTTCCTGTACGAAGCCATCT
Source organism: Streptomyces sp. SID13031 (assembly GCF_010548305.1). Classification (GTDB taxonomy): domain Bacteria; phylum Actinomycetota; class Actinomycetes; order Propionibacteriales; family Kribbellaceae; genus Kribbella. The sequence continues at coordinate 338,314 of NZ_JAAGLV010000006.1, read as the reverse complement.
GGAACCTGGGCGTGATCGCCCTGGTGATCCTGGCCGGCCGCCGCTTCAAGCTGGGCCACGGCCGTGCCTTCGCCCTGTACGTCGCCGGCTACACCGCCGGTCGCGCCTGGATCGAGAACCTCCGCATCGACACCGTCAACGAGTTCGCCGGCCTCCGGCTGAACGTCTGGACGTCGATGATCATGTTCGTCCTCGCAGTAGCCTTCTTCATCCTCAGCGCCAAACTAAAACCCGGCCAAGAAGACATCACCCTCGTACCAGCGACGGACGCTGCCTCCGCAGCCACTGCTGAGGCCTCCAACCCCGCCGCCGGCGAACCCTCGCCGGCCTCGTCCCCGGCGGATGCTGACAAGCCGGCCCAGGACGCCGACGAGACGGCTCCGGTCGTCGAGGAGACCGGGCCGCACAGCCCGGTGCCGGACGCAGACGCGGGCGCGGACGTGGACGCGACGAAGGTCGAGTCCACCGACGGGCCTCGTGACTGAATCGTCCACTTCCGCTGAGTATTCCGGTGATCACACCCACCGGGATGTCACCGGCGGCTGGCTGCGCCCGGCGGTCTTCGGCGCGATGGACGGCCTGGTCTCCAACTTCGCCCTGATCGCCGGTATGGACGGCGGCACGGACAGCGGCTCGAACTTCATCGTCCTCGCCGGGCTGGCCGGCCTGGCAGCGGGCGCATTCTCGATGGCGGCGGGGGAGTACACCTCCGTCGCCTCGCAGCGGGAACTGGCCCGCGCCGAGATCGAGGTCGAGCGCCGCGCGATCCAGCGGCACCCGACCGACGAGGAACGCGAGCTCTCCGAGACGTACCAGCAGAAGGGTCTAGACCCAGAGCTGGCCGACAAGGTCGCGCAGCAATTCCACGCCGACCCCGAGCAGGCCCTCGAGGAACACGTTCGCGAAGAGCTGGGCATCGACCCCAACGACCTACCCTCACCAGTCGTCGCCGCAGGTTCGTCCTTCGTCTGCTTCGCCGTAGGCGCCCTGATTCCACTCCTGCCGTACCTCCTCGGCGCCTCTTCAGTGCTCCCCTCCCTGATCATGTCCCTCACCGCCCTTTTCATCTGCGGCGCCGTAGTCAGCCGGGTAACCAGCCGCTCCTGGTGGTACTCCGGTCTCCGCCAACTGATCCTCGGCGGCACCGCAGCAGCCCTCACCTACTTCGTCGGCACCCTGGTCGGCCCCGGCATCGGCTAGTGTCGTGTGGGTGTTTCCTGCGGCGATTGATGAGCGGCCAGATCTCTTTGTCCAGCAGTTCGGTCAGGTGTTCGCGCGCTTCGGCGCCAACACCCAGGACTCGGGCAATGTCTCGTACGGCGTAGAGGTGGCCGGGCAGCGGTTCTTCCTGAAGACCGCGGGGGATCCGGCCGATCCCGAGCCGTTCGCCAAGTTCGAGCGGCGCGAGGCTGGCCTGCGCAACGCGGCCCGGCTGGCCGAGGCGGTCAGCCATCCGTTGTTGCCGGAGTACCACGGGTTGATCGAGTCGCCCGCGGGTCCGTTGCTCGTCTACGAATGGCGGGATGGGGAGCACCTCGGCACGCGGCAAGATGATCCGGCGAGCGCGTTCCAGCGGTTTCGAGCGCTGTCTGTCGAGCAGATCGCCACAGCCCTCGACCAGCTCTTTGATCTGCATGATCTGCTCAACACGCAGGGCTGGGTCGAGGGTGACTTCTACGACGGCTCGCTGCTGTACGACTTCGGCACCCGGCAGCTCACCGCGATGGATCTCGACGACTACCAACTCGGTGCCTACCGCAACGACATGGGCCGGATGTTCGGCTCGAGCCGGTTCATGGCGCCCGAGGAGCTCTCGCTCGGCGCTCCGATCGACGACCGTACGACCGCCTTCGTGATGGCGCGCACCGCCCTGGTCTTCCTCGCCGACGGCACTCTCGACCGGCCGGCCTTCAAAGGCTCCGACGCCCTGTACGCCGTACTGCAGGAAGCCGTCACCACCCGCTTCCCCAGCTACCCGGCCTTCCACGCAGCCTGGCGAGCAGCCTCCTCGACCACCTGAGCCAACCGCTCCAGCCGCTCCAGGTAATCACCCGGCTCGACCTGCCTCAGCGACCAAGCGGCCCGGGCCACCACGGTGATCGCAGCCGTGAGCACCGCGCCCCGCCGTACGGCCTCAACTGGCCAAGCCGACCGGCTCCCGGCCTGAAAAGCGGGCAGCAACACGTCGATCGGTGCGGGAGTGGAGACCACCAGATAGGCGAGGTCAAAGCCCACCGGCCCGACCCCGAACTGCTCCCAGTCGACCGCGATCACCTCATCACCCTCACACCCGAGCAGATTCACCGGATGCGCGTCCCCATGCACCACCTGCTGCGGCAGCGCATCAAGCTCATCCATCAACTCGTACCGCCTGGCCCACAGCGCTTCGCAATCCCGGCGAAGCCCCACCGGCAACCGATCCTCCCCGGCCAACGGCGCCCAGCCGTCCCCCTGCTCGTCATTGGCCAGCCGATCCCGCAGAATCCGCCGCGCGAACCACTCGGTCGGCACCATCGAATTCAACCCAAACCGCCCGACCGCCGCCGCCAGCTCCTCAGGCGCGATCGCCACCGGCGAAACCGCCACACTCCACACCGTCACCCCATCGGGATCGCTGTCCACCTTCACACACCGCGGCGCCCGCACCCCCGCCGTCCCCTCCACCAGCCCACTACTAGCCACCTCAGCCGGCCGCCGCCAGTACGCGTAGTGATCGGGCCGCTCAACCCCCGGCAACAACCGCTTGGCCACCAACCCGCCAGGCGTCAGCCACACCCCACCGTTGGACACCCCGGTCCCCGCGGTAAGCGCAACCCAGTCGTCCTCCGGCTCCCAGTGCATCCCACCAGATCTACCACCTGACCCCAGGCTCTCCCCAGCGACCCCACCGTCCCTCGCGCCCGGGGCGTGGGCTGTGCCGACCGACAGGACATAGTCGGCGATCGGTCGGGAGGTCAGGCTTGCTGAGGTGATGGGAGGGGGCGGTAGGAGGACTATGTCCTGTCGGTCGGGACGCTATGCGGCGGCTCCGGTGATGGCGGGGTGCAGAGCGATCAGGTTCAGTGGATGGGCGTCGCCGTGGGCGGGGAGCGGTTGCCAGTTGGCTTTCGGAACGAAGTTCAGCACCCAGATTTAACCCCGTGGTGTCACCATGGGTAGACAACGGAGTGAGCGCTTGCTTACGCGGTGTGATTGTGGACTGTGAAAGGCGCTCGGACGGTGGAATGTCTGTCCACCTGTCGGGCGTCATGAGGTAGTCTCGGGACTCCCGGCTTGGGCCAGTGTTGTCCCGCGGCCAGTTGTTGACCGTAGGACGACGGGAGCCCCTGAATGTATGGTCGCGCCCCCCTTTCGCAGAGGCCTAGCGAGGGTCTGTACGACGGACGCCACGAGCACGACGCGTGTGGTGTCGCCTTCGTCGCAACCCTGACCGGTGAACCGAGCCACGACATCGTGGCCAAGGCTCTGACCGCCCTGCGCAACCTGGAGCATCGTGGTGCCTCGGGTGCCGAGCCGGACTCCGGTGACGGCGCCGGCATCCTGATCCAGATCCCGGACGCGTACTACCGCAAGGTGTGCGACTTCGAGCTACCCGTCGCACGCAGCTACGCGACCGGTATCGCCTTCCTGCCGCAGGATCCCGACGACGCGAACAAGGCCGTCGCGCGGATCGAAGAGCTGGCCGCCGAGGAGAACCTGACCGTCCTGGGCTGGCGCGAGATGCCGACCACACCCGATCTGCTGGGCTCCACCGCGCGTTCGGTGATGCCGGTCTTCCGCCAACTGTTCGTGACGGCCAAGGCCGGTCGTGTGCTCGGCCTGGCGCTGGAGCGGATGGCCTTCCGGCTGCGCAAGCGCGCCGAGAAGGAGACGGAGACCTACTTCCCGTCGCTGTCGGGCCGCACCATCACCTACAAGGGGATGCTGACCACCGACCAGCTGGACAAGTTCTTCCCCGAGCTGACCGACCCCGACCTCGCCTCGGCGATCGGCGTCGTGCACTCGCGCTTCTCCACCAACACGTTCCCGTCCTGGCCGCTGGCCCACCCGTACCGGTACATCGCCCACAACGGCGAGATCAACACCGTGCAGGGCAACCGGAACTGGATGCGCGCCCGAGAAGCCCTGCTCGCCAGCGACCTGATCCCGGGTGATCTGGAGCAGCTCTACCCGATCTGTACGCCGGGAGCCTCCGACTCCGCCTCGTTCGACGAGGTGCTGGAACTTCTCCACCTGGGCGGCCGGTCGCTGCCGCACGCGATGCTGATGATGATCCCGGAGGCGTGGGAGAACGCCACCACGATGGACTCCAAGCGCCGTGCGTTCTACGAGTTCCACTCCACCGTGATGGAGCCCTGGGACGGACCCGCGTCGGTCGTCTTCTCCGACGGCACCAAGGTCGGCGCGGTCCTCGACCGCAACGGTCTGCGCCCCTCCCGGTACTGGGTCACCGACGACGGTCTCGTCGTCCTGGCCTCCGAGGCGGGCGTCCTCGACATCGACCCCGCGACCGTGGTCCAGAAGGGCCGGCTCGAGCCGGGCAAGATCTTCCTGGTCGACGTCGAGGGCCACCGGATCATCACCGACAACGAGGTGAAGTCGGCGCTGGCCGCCGAGAACCCGTACGACGAGTGGCTGCACGCCGGCCTGATCCGGTTCGGCGACCTGCACGAGCGTGAGCACGTCGTGCACAGCCACGCCTCGGTCTCCCGTCGCCAGCAGGTGTTCGGCTACACCGAGGAAGAGCTGCGCGTGCTGCTCACCCCGATGGCCAAGCTGGGCACGGAGCCGATCGGCTCGATGGGCACCGATACCCCGATCGCGATCCTGAGTGAGCGGCCGCGGCTGCTGTTCGACTACTTCGCCCAGCTGTTCGCCCAGGTCACCAACCCGCCGCTGGACGCGATCCGCGAGGAGCTCGTCACCTCGCTGTCCTCGTCGCTGGGGCCGGAGGCGAACCTGCTCGACCCGAGCCCGACGTCGTGCCGTCAGGTGGTGCTGCCGTTCCCGGTGATCACCAACGACGAGCTCGCCAAGCTGCGCCACATCAACCTGGACGGCGATCTGCCCGGCCTGGCCACGACCGTGCTGCGCGGTCACTACGTGGTCGAGGGCGGTGGCGCGTCGCTCAAGGCCCGGCTCGACGAGATCTGCGCGGAAGCCGATGCGGCGATTGCTCAAGGCGCCCGGATCCTGGTGCTGTCCGACCGCCACTCCAACGCCGAGAACGCGCCGATCCCGTCGCTGCTGCTGACCGGCGCGGTTCATCACCACCTGGTGAGGGAGAAGACCCGTACGCAGGTCGGTCTGGTGGTCGAGGCCGGCGACGTCCGTGAGGTCCACCACGTCGCCCTGCTGATGGGGTACGGCGCCGCCGGCGTCAACCCGTACCTCGCGCTGGAGTCCGTCGAGGACCTCTGCCGCCAGGGCACGTACCTGCCCGGTCTCGAGCCCGAGCAGGCCGTCCGCAACCTGGTGAAGTCGCTGGGCAAGGGCGTGCTCAAGGTGATGTCCAAGATGGGCGTCTCCACCGTCGCGTCGTACACGGGCGCGCAGATCTTCGAGGCCAACGGCCTGGCCCCGGACCTGGTCGACGAGTACTTCACCGGTACTTCCTCCAAGCTCGGCGGGATCGGGCTCGACGTCATCGCCGAGGAGGTCAGGCGCCGGCACCTGAAGGCGTACCCGGCCGACGGCATCCTCGCCGCACACCGCACGCTGGAGGTCGGCGGCGAGTACCAGTGGCGCCGTGAGGGCGAGCAGCACCTGTTCGACCCCGAGACCGTGTTCCGGCTGCAGCACTCGACCCGCAGCGGCCGGTACGACATCTTCAAGCAGTACACGTCCCGCGTCGACGAGCAGTCCGAGCGGCTGATGACGCTGCGCGGGCTGTTCACCTTCAACTCGGGTCGCGAGCCGATCGGCATCGACGAGGTCGAGCCGGTTACCGCGATCGTCAAGCGGTTCTCGACCGGTGCGATGAGCTACGGCTCGATCAGCGCCGAGGCGCACACCACGCTCGCCATCGCGATGAACCGGCTCGGCGGCAAGTCGAACACCGGTGAGGGCGGCGAGGACTCCGACCGGCTGCACGACCCGGAGCGGCGGAGCTCCATCAAGCAGGTCGCGTCGGGGCGCTTCGGCGTCACCTCGGAGTACCTGACGAACTCCGACGACATCCAGATCAAGATGGCGCAGGGCGCGAAGCCCGGTGAAGGTGGTCAGCTGCCGGGGCACAAGGTGTACCCGTGGGTGGCCAGCACTCGGCACTCCACGCCGGGCGTCGGCCTGATCTCGCCGCCGCCGCACCACGACATCTACTCGATCGAGGATCTCGCCCAGCTGATCCACGACCTGAAGAACGCCAACCCGCTGGCCCGGATCCACGTGAAGCTCGTCTCCGAGGTCGGGGTCGGGACGATCGCGGCCGGCGTCAGCAAGGCGCACGCGGACGTCGTACTGATCTCCGGGCACGACGGTGGTACCGGTGCTGCTCCCTTGACGTCGCTGAAGCACGCGGGTGGACCATGGGAGCTCGGCCTCGCCGAGACCCAGCAGACCCTGCTGCTCAACGGTCTGCGCGACCGGATCGTCGTCCAGACCGACGGCCAGCTCAAGACCGGTCGGGATGTCGTCATCGCGGCACTGCTCGGCGCTGAGGAGTATGGCTTCGCCACGGCTCCGCTGGTCGTCTCGGGCTGCATCATGATGCGCGTCTGCCACCTGGACACCTGCCCGGTCGGCGTCGCGACCCAGAACCCGGTACTGCGGGAGCGGTTCGCGGGCAAGCCCGAATTCGTCGTCAACTTCTTCGAGTTCATCGCGGAGGAGGTCCGGGAGTACCTGGCCGAGCTGGGATTCCGGACGCTCGACGAGGCGATCGGGCACGCCGAAGCGCTGGACATCCGGCGTGCGGTCGACCACTGGAAGGCCGACGGGCTCGACCTGTCGCCGATCCTGCACGTGCCCTCGCTGCCGGAGGGCGCCTCGCGGCATCAGACCATCACGCAGGACCACGGGCTCGACAAGGCGCTCGACAACGAGCTGATCCGGATCTGCGCACCGGCCATCGACAACGGCGAGCCGGTCCGGGCGCAACTGGCGATCCGGAACGTGAACCGGACCGTCGGCACCATGCTCGGCAACGCGATCACCAAGAAGTACCGTGCCGCCGGCCTGCCCGACGGCACGATCGACCTGACCTTCACGGGGTCGGCCGGCAACTCGTTCGCCGCCTTCGTACCGCGCGGTGTCACCCTCCGGCTGGAGGGCGATGCCAACGACTACGTCGGCAAGGGACTGTCCGGTGGGCGGGTGGTGATCCGTCCGGACCGCAACGCGCGGTTCGACGCGGCCGACCAGATCATCGCCGGCAACGTCATCGCGTACGGCGCGACGTCGGGTGAACTGTTCATCAATGGTGGCGCAGGGCAACGGTTCTGTGTCCGGAATTCCGGCGCCACCGCCGTGGTCGAGGCAGTCGGCGACCACGCCTGCGAGTACATGACGGGTGGTCGCGTCGTCGTCATCGGCGCGGTCGGCCGGAATTTCGCGGCAGGTATGTCGGGCGGCGTGGCCCACGTGCTCGATCTGGACCGCGCGCTGGTGAACCCGGAGCTGGTCGACCTGCTCCCGCTCACCGAGGCGGAGGCCGAGTTGTTGCAGGACCTGGTCCGCAGGCACCACGAGGAGACCGGTTCGGAGCGGGCGGCCAAGCTGCTCGGCGACTGGCAAGCGGCCGCTTCTCGATTCACCACGGTGATGCCCCGTGACTACGCCCGAGTTCTGGCAGCCAAGGCGGCTGCCGAACGCGACGGGCTCGACGAGGACGCCACCACGCGAGCGATGATGGAGGCCATCTGATGGCTGACCCGAAGGGATTCCTCACCACCCAGCGCGAGGTCGCGGACCGTCGCCCGGTCGAGGAACGCAAACAGGACTGGAAAGAGGTCTACCCCGGTGGGGCCGGCAAGGCGCTGCTGCCGATCATCAGCAAGCAGGCGGGCCGCTGCATGGACTGCGGCATCCCGTTCTGCCACTCCGGCTGCCCGCTGGGCAACCTGATCCCGGAGTGGAACGACCTGGTCTGGCGCGACGACTGGACCGGCGCGATCGAGCGGCTGCACGCGACCAACAACTTCCCGGAGTTCACCGGGCGGCTGTGCCCGGCGCCGTGTGAGCCGGCCTGCGTGCTCGGCATCAACCAGGAACCGGTCACGATCAAGAACGTCGAGGTCGCGATCATCGACAAGGCCTGGGAGTCGGGCGACGTCCAGCCCCAGCCGCCGGAGTGGTTGACCGGCAAGACGATCGCGGTCGTCGGCTCGGGCCCGGCCGGGCTCGCCGTCGCGCAGCAGTTGACTCGCGCGGGTCATACCGTCGCCGTCTACGAACGCGCCTCGGCGCCGGGCGGGCTGCTGCGGTTCGGTATCCCGGAATTTAAAATGGAGAAGATCCAGGTCGAGCGCCGGATCCAGCAGATGAAGGAAGAGGGCACGGTCTTCCGCTCCGGCGTCAACGTCGGCGCGGACGTCACCGGGACCCAGCTCAAGCAGCGGTACGACGCGGTCGTGATCGCCACCGGCGCCACCGCCGCCCGGGATCTGCCGGTGCCGGGTCGCGAGTTCGGCGGCATCCACCAGGCGATGGAGTACTTGCCGCAGGCGAACAAGGTCGCGCTGGGGGAGACGGTCGAGGACCAGATCGTTGCCACCGGCAAAGACGTCGTGATCATCGGTGGCGGTGACACCGGCGCCGACTGCCTCGGTACTGCGCATCGCCAGGGCGCTCGCAGCGTCACCCAACTGGAGATCATGCCGCGCCCCACCGAGGAGCGGCCGGCCGGACAGCCGTGGCCGACATACCCGATGATCTACCGGGTCGCCTCCGCGCACGAGGAGGGTGGCGAGCGGGTCTACGCGGTCTCGACCAACAACTTCGTCGCGGATGCCGACGGCAAGGTTTCCGGTCTGGACCTGGTCGAGGTCGAGCTCGTCGAAGGCCGCTTCACGCCGGTCGCCGGCAGCGAGCGAACCATCCCCGCGCAGCTGGTCCTGCTCGCGATGGGCTTCCTGGGCCCAGAAAAGGAAGGCTTCCTCGAACAGTTGGGCGTAGAGCTGGACGAGCGCGGCAACGTCAAACGAGACAAGACCTACCAAACCTCAGTAACCGGAGTCTTCGCCTGCGGCGACGCCGGCCGAGGCCAGTCCCTGATCGTCTGGGCCATAGCCGAAGGCCGCTCCTGCGCCGCCGGCGTAGACGCCCACCTAACCGGCTCCTCAACCCTCCCCACCCCCATTCCCCCCACGGCACGGCCCCTCGTCGTCTAACAGTGATGCCGTGCACGGCTCGCGACGCCCACTCCGCTTCGCTTCGCCGGCTGCATCGCTGTTGGACGCGGCGCTGGCGAGGCGAGCGCGATGCCGGCCGGCGAGCGGACTGCTGGGGGTGAGCGGGGATGTTGCTAGCGAGTGGAGTGCGAGCGGGTCTGTTGCTAGGGAGTGGAGTGCGAGCGCGGTGCAGGCGGGGTGGGCGGCGTGTAGTGCCGCCTCAACGGACGAACCCGCGCGTGCCTACACCGCCAACACCAACTGCTTTCAGGCAGTGCTTTTCGCCCGGGGGATTGGTTGTGCTCAGGCAATCAACCTGGATCTGGGCGAAAAGTGCTGGCTGGAAGCTAACCCACACCTCACCACCCAGATCGCGGCAGCAAGCCCCCGCAGTACAACCTCAACCGCGCGCCGAGATGCACCCGTTTGACCCGGCGCAATAGGTTGGAGCCTGTGTTTCGACGGCTGGTGACCAAGGCCCGGTTCCGCAAAGCGGCGCCATGGGCCGGGCTGGTTCTGCTCTGGCTGCTGGTCTCGGTCTCGGTCGGGCTACTCGGCTTCACCAACGACTCCGAGCGCGTCACGATCGGCGCGCACGCCGCGAACGTCTCACCCACCTTCGACGGCCACGTCACCCTCGACCTCGGCGCCGTCCTGCCGCGGCTGCGCCTGCAAACCGACCTTCCCGCGGATTTCGGCATCAACATCGACATCCAGGAAACAGACGCCGACAACCTCACCGAGTTACTCAACCGCGACGCCCTGATCGCCTCCCAGCCCGACGGTGAGATCGCCCGGATCCTCCAGGTGCTCCAGGAGATGGCCATCGACAACGCGGTCGCCGGCGCGGGCGCCGGCCTACTCGTGGCGGTCGTCGTCGCGACCGCCTGGGCGACGGTCGGCCCCCGGCGCCGGCGCGAGCTCTGGACGGCGCTGCACAACTCCGAACGCCGCGTGCAGCACCGCGCAATCGTCGTCCTCGTGGCGATGCTGATCACGATCGCGTCGATCTTCGGCCCGGCCCGGATGCGCACGCCCGAGACGACGCCGACCGAGTGGCAGCCGCTGTCGAAACTGCTACCGGAGCTGTCCTTCGACGATCGGCTGAAGAGCGTCGAGGTCGCGTCAGGCTTCTCCACCACCGGCGGGGTCGGCGTGATCCGGACCGCGGTCGAGACCTACGAGCGGTCCACCGACTTCTACGGCCAGCTCCGCGACCGAGTCAGCCGGGTCGGCGGCCGGATCCATCAGGCAGCCGACGGGGAGACCATCGCGCTGCTCGTGTCGGACCGGCACGACAACATCGGGATGGACCCGTTCGCCGCCGAGGTCGGCAAGGTGGCCGGCGCGAAGATCCTGATCGACGCCGGTGACGACTCGTCCTCGGGGCAGGCGTGGGAGGTGTTCAGCATCAACTCGCTCGCCGAGCACTTCAAGGACCTCAAGGTGGTCGCGGTCGCGGGCAACCACGACGCCGGCGGCCATATCGAGGACGCGATGCGCAAGAACAAGTTCACCGTGCTGGACAGCAAGCCGGTCGAGGTCGAGGGGATCCGGTTCCTGGGCGACAGCGACCCGACCCGGACCGGCCTCGGCAGCGCCGACGAGAAGGGCGACGAGACCACGGCCGACCAGTCCAAGCGGCTGTCCGACGTGGCCTGCGACCAGCCCGAGGACAAACGGATCTCGACCTTCGTCGTGCACGACCCGGCGTCCTTCCAGGACACCGCGAACCGGGGGTGCGCGTCGCTGCTGCTCTCGGGTCACCTGCATCGCCAGGTCGGGCCGGAGACGAAGATCATCGGCGGCAGGGCGGTCACCACCTTCACCAACGGGACCACCGGCGGAGCGGCGTACGCGTTCGCCCTCGGATACACCCTGAGGCGGCCTGGTGAGGTCACTCTGGTCACCTACGTGAAGGGTCAGCCGGTCGGCCTGCAGACCGTCACGGCGGAGCTGACGGGCGAGGTCACGGTCGGCGTGTACAAGCCGCTCGCGTCCTGATACAAGTTGTTAACCCACCAGTAACGGGGGCGGACCAGCGGCACAGTGGTCTTGTAGGAGTAGGGTTTTGTGACGTGCGTCGCGCAAAAATCGTTTGTACGCTCGGCCCGGCTACGGCCGCCCCGGAGCGCATCCTGGAACTCGTCCAAGCTGGTATGGACGTCGCTCGGCTGAACCTGAGCCACGGCGCCCATGCCGAGCACGAGCGCATCTACCACCGGATTCGCGCTGCAGCGGAGGAGACCGGCAAAAACGTCGGCATCCTCGTAGACCTGCAGGGCCCGAAGATCCGGCTGGCGGAGTTCGCCGAAGGCAAGGTCACCTTGACCTACGGTGAGCGCTTCACCATCACCACCCGGGAGGTCCCCGGTGACGTGACCATCTGCGGTACGACGTACGACGGGCTGCCCGGCGACGTCAACGTGGGTGATCAGCTACTCATCGACGACGGCCGCATCGCTCTGGTCGCCGAGGAGGTGACCGAGACCGACGTGATCTGCCGGGTGACCGTGGGCGGACCGGTGTCGAACCACAAGGGCATCAACCTGCCAGGTGTCACGGTGAGCGTGCCGGCCATGTCGGAGAAGGACGTGGAGGACCTGCGCTGGGCCCTGCACCTGCCGGCCGACATGATCGCGCTGTCCTTCGTCCAGCGCGCGGCCGACATCCAGATCGTGCACAAGATCATGGAAGAGGAAGGTCACCGGGTGCCGGTGATCGCCAAGATCGAGAAGCCGCAGGCGGTCGCCAACCTCGACGAGATCATCGAGGCCTTCGACGGCTTCATGGTCGCCCGCGGTGACCTCGGCGTGGAACTCCCGCTGGAGGAGGTCCCGCTGGTCCAGAAGCTGATCATCGACCAGGCCCGGCTGAACGCGAAGCCGGTGATCGTCGCCACCCAGATGCTGGAGTCGATGATCTCGGCGCCGCGGCCGACCCGGGCCGAGGCCTCCGACGTCGCCAACGCGGTGCTCGACGGCGCCGACGCGGTGATGCTGTCCGGTGAGACCAGCGTCGGCCGGTTCCCGATCGAGACGGTCAAGACGATGGCCCGGATCGTCGCGTCGACCGAGCAGCACGGCCTCGGCCGGGTCGCCGAGATCGAGTGGGAGCCGAAGACCAAGGGCGGCGTGATCGCCAAGGCGGCGGCCGACGTGGCCGAGGCGCTGAACGCGAAGATGCTGGTCGCCTTCACCCAGAGCGGCGACACGGCCCTGAGGCTGGCCCGCTACCGCACCGAGATCCCGGTACTGGCCTTCACGCCGGTCCCGTCGGTGAGCGCCTGGCTGAGCGTCGTCTGGGGCGTCGAGACCCACATCGTCCCGACCGTCCAGCACACCGACGACATGGTCCGCCAGGTAGACCAGCGCCTGCTGGAACTCGGCAAACTCCAAAAGGGCGACCTGGTAGTCATCGTCGCCGGCTCCCCACCCTCCATCCCCGGCTCCACCAACGCCCTCCGAGTCCACCGAATGGGCGACGCCATCTCCGGCGCAGCCCCGGCGTACCGCGACTGACCAAGCAACACCAAGCACCTAGAGGCAGCCGGCCACCTGACCGGCTGCCTCTAACTTTTTGGTCAGGACTTCGGCCCGACATACCGATCAAGCGCGGCAACGCCTCCACGCCTGGCAACCGAGAGCAGGTTCCGCCGCGGCATTCGCCAAGGGATGGCCAGTAGATCCAGCGCCCACTGGCACAACGCCATGATGTCGGCCGACTCATTGGAGAACTGGCACCTCGGGCACTCATACCGCTTGACCTCGCCGCCGACGGTACGGGTCGTCCAGTTCGCGCCCCGACAGCCATCGGAGTTGAACAGTCCGCGGAGACAGATGCCCGGCTCCGCTGCGACCAAGCAGCCCGTCAGCGCAGAGCGGGCAACGGCTCAGCCGAACCTTCGGCTCCGGCCGATCGCGCCAGTCGCGCAGGGTCGACCTGCTGATGCCTTGGCGCTTGCTGATCGAGTTGAGGCTCTCACCGCTGGCGATAGCAGCCATGGCCGCGGCCCGCACCTCGTCGTCGTACATGACCAGACAATCTCAGAACCCACCGACAGTTCGGCCAAGCATGAAAAAGCCCCGAATCCCAATGGATTCGAGGCCGATTCGGTGCCCTGGGTGGGATTCGAACCCACACTGTATGCAGTTTGAGTGCATCCTCTCTGCCGTTGGAGTACCAGGGCTTTCCGCCCAAGATCCTAACCCACAGAGGAGGTCGCGACACTGCAAGGGCGCGTTGTTCGCTGCGGTGCTTCCGTCATTCGGCAGCTCCGTTGAGCAAGACCATCTTCCTTGTTTTGGCGGCCTCCTGGCAAATCGATTCCATTTCAGGCGTGGTACGCAAAGTGTCGGCGGTCACTGGAAACCTGGTGACATGCCTCACTTCAGGTCGCAGGAGACGGTTGACTCCGCGTTGCGGATGTCGGACAACGGGGTCAGTGATCGAGCCAATGCTGAGATTCATGGGGTTGCGGTCAAGACCATCAAGCGGTGGCGGCGGCAGTACCAGGAGCTCGGACTGCCGCGGCGGCTAGGGTTTGCTCCTACGCCATGTCCGCTTTGCGATGGGGCGGAACTCGACGAATCGGCGTACGCGCTGTTGCTTGGCTGGTACCTGGGTGATGGTCACATCGTCGCGGCGAAGCGTGGTGTCTACACCTTGCAGATCGCGAACGATCAGAAGTACATGACCCTCAGCGAGGAAGTCGCGGCGACGATGCGGCTGGTGAAGCCGACTGCGAGCCCGTGCCTGCGAGGTGGTTCAACTGCGACGCGGATCGAGGTGCGGTGGAAGCACTGGCCTTGTTTGTTTCCTCAGCATGGGCCGGGGCGGAAGCATCTGCGGAAGATCGAGTTGGCCGACTGGCAGCGGGAGATCGTTGCCAAGTACCCCGAAAAGTTGCTGCGGGGTTTGTTTCATTCGGACGGTTGCCGGATCGTGAACTGGACAACCCGCTCGATCGTGGGTGGGGAGATGAGGCGGTACGAGTACGGCAGGTACATGTTCTCCAACGAGTCCGAGGACATCATCGGCATCCTGACCGACGCGCTCGACCGACTCGCGATTCCCTGGCGGCTGCCGCGACGGAACCTGGTCGCCGTCAGTCGGAAAGAGGGGGTCGAGGCGCTCGATCGGTTTGTCGGGGTCAAGAGCTGAGGGGGGATCGATAAGGTGGCCCTTGTGAATGCTAAGCGGGTGGTGATCGCGGAGGATGAAGCGCTGATCCGGATGGATCTGGCGGAGATGCTGGCTGAGGAGGGGTACGACGTTGTCGGGCAGGCGGGGGATGGGGAGGAAGCCATCCGGCTGGCGACCGAGTTCCGGCCTGATCTGGTGATTCTCGATGTCAAGATGCCGAAGCTGGACGGGCTCAGCGCGGCCGAGAAAATCGCCGGCGACCGGATCGCTCCGGTGCTGATGCTGACCGCGTTCTCGCAGCGTGAACTGGTCGAGCGGGCCCGGGACGCCGGCGCGATGGCGTACCTGGTGAAACCGTTCTCCAAGGCGGACCTGTTGCCGGCCATCGAGATCGCCTCCTCCCGGTACGTCGAGCTGGCGGAGCTCGAGCGTGAGGTGGCCGACCTGGCCGAGCGGCTGGAGACGCGCAAGCTGGTCGACCGGGCCAAGTCGGTGCTGCAGACCAAGTTCGGGCTGTCCGAGCCGGACTCGTTCCGCTGGATCCAGAAGACCGCGATGGACAAGCGCGTCTCGATGCGCCAGGTGGCCGAGCTGGTCGTTGACGAAGCAGGTTCCTGACCCGTAGTCCGGTGGACACCCTCCGTGCCATTTCGATGCCTGACGCAACGAGATGCGCGGGTGCGGTGCAAAGAGTTTCGTTGCGCAAGGTCATCGAGTTGGTTGTTGCCGGGGCGCGCAGTGACGGCACTGTCACTCTCTGGTCACCGAACCAGGGCATCGACCAGCGGTTAACAGTCGTCACTCGTCCCCATGCTGCTTACGGCGGTAACGACCTCACAACACACGCTGGGTGACGTTCGCTTGTAGGACTCCCGGCGGTCTAACCTGCGGGTGCTCGCGGCATTCGCGAGAGTCCGGGGGTTTGCCCGGACTATCCAGACATGGGAGGAACAGTGCAGCAGCGTTCCGTAGTACGGGTCGGCGCGTCGCTGATCGTTGCGTCGTTGGCTCTGACTGCCTGCGGTTCACGCAGCGACGACGACAACGGTGGGGGCTCCGGCACCGCGACGAAGACCGCCAAGATCGGCGTGATCGCGCCTCTGTCCGGAGACTTGTCGGCTCTGGGTCTGGGTATCCAGCACTCGGTGGAACTGGCCGTGAAGCAGGCGAACGACACGAACGCGGTCCCGGGCTGGAAGCTCGAGGTCGCCGCGAAGGATGACGAGGCCAAGACGGACGTCGGCAAGAACGCCGCGACCTCGCTGTCCTCCGACCCCGACGTGATCGGTGTGGTCGGCACGCTGAACACCAGCGTCGCCCAGCAGGTCACTCCGGTGCTCGCGCCGAAGAACATCGTCCAGGTCTCCCCGGCCAACACCGGTCCCGGCCTGACCCAGGGCGCCCAGTGGCAGACCGCCCCCAAGCGGCTCTACACGAACTACTTCCGTACCTGCACGACGGACGCTGTCCAGGGTCCGTTCGCTGCCCGGTACCTGTACGAGACGGCGAAGATCACCAAGGTCGCCACGATCCACGACAAGAAGGCCTACGGCCAGGGCCTGGTCGGCACCTTCACCGAGGAGTTCAAGAAGCTCGGTGGCCAGGTCGTCGAGGCTCAGACGGTCAACCCGGACGACTCGAACTACCAGGCCGTCATCTCGGCGATCAAGCCGAGCGCGCCGCAGGCTCTGTACTACGGCGGCGAGTTCCCGCTGGCCGGTCCGCTCTCGCAGCAGATGAAGGCCGCCGGCCTGAACATCCCGCTGATGGGTGGCGACGGCATCTTCGACCCGAAGTTCATCCAGCTCGGTGGCAAGACCAGCGATGGTGACCTGGCCACCTCGGTCGGCGCGCCGACCGACTCGCTGCCGTCGGCGAAGAAGTTCGTCGCCGACTACACCGCGGCCGGCTACAAGGACGCCTACGGTGCGTACGGCGGCTACTCCTTCGACGCGGCGAACTCGATCATCAACGCGCTGAAGGTGTCGCTGAAGGACGCCAAGGACGTCGAGTCCGCCCGCAAGGCGACTGTCGACGCGATGGCTTCGGTGGCATTCGACGGCGTCACCGGCAAGGTCGCCTTCGACGAGTTCGGCGACACGACCTCCAAGGTCCTGACCGTCTACAAGGTTGCCGCCGGCAAGTGGGCGACCGTGGAGACCAAGGACTTCGAAACCAAGTAGTCGACCTGATGTCCTAGGGGGTGGGGCGAACGTCCCACCCCCTAGGCATGTCGAAACTGAGGCAGTTGGGAGGTCGCCGTGGACCAGTTCCTCCAGCAGTTCGTGAACGGGCTGACGCTGGGATCGCTGTACGCCCTGATCGCGGTCGGGTACACCGTCGTCTATGGAATCGTGCAGCTCATCAACTTCGCCCATGGCGAGGTGTTCATGATCGGTGCGTTCGGCGCACTGACCACTTATCTTTTGTTCTTCAACGGTCACACCTCGGTCTGGATCCTCCCGGTGATGATCGTGGGCGCCATGGCGGCCTCGGTCGGGACCGCGGTGCTGATGGAACGTGTCGCGTATCGTCCCCTGCGGAACGCGCCACGGCTGGCCCCGCTGATCACCGCGATCGGTATCTCGGTGTTCCTGCAGGAGTTCATCCGGCTGCTCTACGAGAAGCCGGGCTGGACGGTGTTCGCGATGGCCGGTCTCACCTTGCTGGTCGCGTACCTGATCGGGGCGCGCAACACCAAAGTTCCGCTCGATCACCCGGTCACCAAATGGCGCGACCGTGCTCCGTTGCTGGCGGCAAGTGTTCTCGCGCTCGCGGTGTGGGGGCTGCTCCGGCTGGCCCAGCCCGACCTGTCCGTCCTGATCACGCTGGCGGCGGTCGTCGGCGGCCTGATCATCGGTACGGCGGCCGGACTGTTGTTCGCCGCCGGCCTGCATGGTACGGACCGGGCCAAGGCCCTGGTGCGGCCGGTCGCCGTCGTGGCGGTGGCCAGCGGCGTACTGATGGAGATCAGCTGGCTGGTCTACAAGGACATCATCGGCAAGGTCGAGTGGCCGAGCGCCAAGCAGAAGATCCCGTTCCCGCAGATCGACGTGGTGACCGGTAAGGCGCTGGAGCTCGGTGGCGTCACCATCCAGCGGTCGGCGCTCTTCACGATCATCGCCCTGGCCGTCTGCACCGTGCTGCTGTGGTACTTCATCAACCGGACCCGCCTCGGCCGCGGCATGCTCGCGGTCTCCCAGGACCCGGACACCGCCCGGCTGATGGGCATCAACGTCGACCGGATCATCGTGGTCGCGTTCGCCCTCGGTGCCGTGCTCGCCTCGATCGCCGGTATCTCGCAGGGCTTCCAGAACAGCAACATCGAGTTCCGGATGGGCTTCCTGGCGGGTCTGAAGGCGTTCACGGCGGCAGTACTCGGCGGAATCGGCAACATCCAGGGCGCCGTCGTCGGTGGCCTGGTGCTCGGGGTCGTCGAGTCGATGGCCACTCAGTACGTTCCGGGACAGTTCGGCGGTGGATCCTGGAAGGATGTCTGGGCCTTCGTCCTGCTGATCCTGGTGCTGGTCTTCAGGCCGCAGGGTCTGCTCGGAGCAAGGGTGGTGGACCGCGCATGAGTGCCGCACAAACAGCAGTTCCGCAGGCGGCGGGAACGAACCGCGCGGCCTGGCCACTGGGGATCGCCGGCGTGGTGCTGGTGATCGTCGGCTCCTTCCTGTCCTGGAGCTACGACCGCAGCATCCTCGGTGACCTGTCGTACATCGGTGACCCCGGTGGTTTGCAGCGGCTGACGATCATCGGCGCCGTGCTGGCGCTGATCCTGCTGCTGGCCATCAAGGGTCCGCTGACCAAGTCGCTCGGCCCGTGGCTGGACGCGACGCTTGGCCTGCGGGCGTTCGGGGTCGGCCTGACGCTGTACATGGTGCTGATCCTGATCGCGATCGGCACCGAGTCCGGCGGTCTGATCAACGTCGACCCGGGTGCGTACATCAGCCTGGCCGGCGCGATCGCGCTGCTGGTCGGTTCGAGGCTGCTGCCGTTGCGGCAGCTGAAAGACCTGAGCAGGGCGAAGGCGCCGGCCTGGGCGGAGATCCTGGCCATCGCGGTGACGATGGCGGCGGTCCTGTTCGGTGCGGCCTACGCACTCGGGCTGACCGAGGCGTGGTCGTTCATCATCTGCCTGGTCTTCTTCGCCGTGGTCGTCGTGGTGATGTTCCGTACCGGCACCCTGAACTGGTTCAGTCACGTCGCGCAGCGGAACAAGAAGGTCCTCACGCTGGCCGCGTTCGTGGTCGCGTTCTTCTTCCCGTTCACCCAGAACGGGTCGGACGCGAATATGTCGATCGCGACCCAGGTGCTGATCTTCGCGGCCACCGCGATGGGCCTGAACATCGTGGTCGGCCTGGCCGGACTGCTCGACCTCGGCTACATCGCGTTCCTCGGATCCGGTGCCTACGTCGCGGCGATGCTGTCCGAGTCGGCGTTCGCGACGATCGACTGGCACCCGCCGTTCCCGATCGTCGTCCTGCTCGGCGCCTGTGTGGCGGCCACGCTGGGGCTCATCATCGGGTCGCCGACGCTGCGGGTCTCGGGTGACTACCTGGCGATCGTGACGCTGGGCTTCGGTGAGATCTTCCGGTTGACGATGAACAACCTGGACGGCACCAACGGTCCGCTGCTGACCAACGGCCCGAACGGCATCCCCGGTATTCCGGAGCTGCAGATCGGTAGCTTCAACTTCGGTGACACGCACACCGTCGGTGGCATCGAGCTGGGCCGGTTCACGAACTACTACTTCCTGCTGCTGATCCTGATCGCCTTCGTCATCCTGGTCTTCGCCAGGCTGAACGACAGCCGGATCGGTCGTGGCTGGGTGGCGATCCGGGAGGACGAGAAGGCGGCTGAGGCGATGGGTGTGAACGTCTTCGGACTGAAGATCCTCGCCTTCGCGATCGGCGCGTTCCTGGCCGGCCTGGCCGGCACCATCAAGGCCCACCAGGATGTCGCCGTCAGCCCCGACCAGTACGTGTTCCTCGAGTCGGCGTTCCTGCTGGCGGCGATCGTGCTCGGCGGGATGGGCACCATCGCCGGTGTGTTGCTGGGAGCAACGATCCTGAAGCTGCTGCCGGAGAAGCTGCGGTTCTTCTCGGAGTACCGGCTGCTGATGTTCGGTCTGCTGCTGGTGCTGATGATGCGGTTCCGTCCTGAGGGACTGGTCGCCAGTAGACGCAGGCAACTGGAGTTCCACGAGGACGACGAGGAGCTCGCGGTGGCCATCGGCAGCGACCTGGTCGAGGAGGCGAAATGACGATCACCGAAGCGGCGGCAAGCCCGGCGCGCGCGATCGGCGAGCCGGTGCTGGAGGCCTCCGGGGTGACCATGCGGTTCGGTGGTCTGCTGGCGGTCAACGATGTCAACCTGACCGTCCGCGAGGGCGAGATCGTCGGTCTGATCGGCCCCAACGGGGCCGGCAAGACGACCTTCTTCAACTGCCTCACCGGCCTCTACAAGCCGACCAGCGGCCAGGTCCGCTTCGCCGGTACGCCGTTGCCACCCAAGCCGCGGGCAGTCGTCCGGGCCGGGATGGCCCGGACCTTCCAGAACATCCGGCTGTTCGCCAACATGACGGCGCTGGAGAACGTGATGGTCGGGCGCTACTGCCGGACCAGTTCGGGCGCGATCACCTCGATCCTGCGCGGGCCGAAGTTCCGGCGCGAGGAGGCTGCCACCAGGGCGCGGGCCCAGGAGTTGCTCGACTTCGTCGGGCTCGGCAAGTCGACGGAGTACCTGGCCCGGAACATGCCCTACGGCGACCAGCGCCGGCTCGAGATCGCCCGGGCGCTGGCCACCGACCCGAAGCTCATCCTGCTGGACGAGCCGACGGCGGGGATGAACCCGCAGGAGACCAAACAGGCCAGTGACCTGATCTTCAAGATCCGGGATTCGGGCTTGTCGGTGGTCGTGATCGAGCACGACATGCGGTTCATCTTCAACCTCTGTGACCGGGTGCTGTGTCTGGTCCGGGGCGAGGCGCTGATCGAGGGCACGCCGGGCGAGGTGCAGTCGGATCCACGGGTGATCGAGGCCTACATCGGCACCGGTGAGGACGACGACGAGGACGACATCACCGATGCCGGCGTCCAGGACACCACCGCGGCCGACGAGGAGGGCAAAGCATGACCGCGTTGCTCGAGGTCAAGGACCTGGAAGTTGCCTACGGCAAGATCGTTGCGGTGAAGCGGATCAGCTTCTCCGTCGAGGTGGGCCAGGTCGTCTCGCTGATCGGCACGAACGGCGCCGGCAAGACGACCACGCTGCGGACGATCTCCGGCCTGCTCCGGCCGACGCACGGCGAGATCTGGTTCCAGGGTGAGCGGATCGACCAGGTGCCGGCCCACGACATCGTCACGAGGGGGCTGGCGCACTCTCCGGAGGGCCGGCGGATCTTCCCGCGCCTTTCGGTGCAGGAGAACCTGCTGCTCGGGGCGTTCTCGCGCAACGACCACGCGGCGATCCGGACCGATCTGGACGCGGCGTACGACCTCTTCCCGATCCTGGGGGAGCGGCGCAAGCAGCCGGCCGGGACGTTCTCGGGTGGTGAGCAGCAGATGCTCGCGATGGGCCGGGCGATGATGAGCAAGCCCAAGCTGCTGATGCTGGACGAGCCGTCGATGGGCTTGTCGCCGATCATGATGAAGCTGATCATGTCGACGGTCACCGAGCTGCAGAAGCAGGGCACCACGATCCTGCTGGTCGAGCAGAACGCCCAGGCGGCGCTCAAGCGTGCCGACTTCGGGTACGTGCTCGAGGTCGGCCAGATCGTGCTGTCCGGCACGGGGCGCGATCTGCTGGTCAACGACGACGTCCGCAAGGCGTACCTCGGCGAGGACTGACACCCCGCAGTACAAGGTTGCCTGGAGCCCCGGTCGCGAGACCGGGGCTCCTTGCCGTTGACAACGAAATCAGTGGCGGAGGACGACGAGTAGCTGGACCAGCAGGGGAGCGACGATCAGCGCGGGCAGCAGGTCGGCGACGGCGATCTGCTTGATCTTCAGCAGCCGCAGGGCGACGCCGATCAGCAGCAGCCCGCCAGTGGCGCCCAGAGCGGTCACGTGGGCCTCGGGGAGTACGTCGCCCAGTACTGCGCCGATGGCCGTCATCAGGCCCTGGACGACCAGTACTACGACCGCGGAGGCGGCCACGCCCCAGCCCAGTGACGCGGCGAAGGCGATCGAGGCGAACCCGTCCAGTACCGACTTGAGGAACAACTGGTCGGCGCCACGGCCCAGGCCGTCGGACAACGCGCCCAGGAAGGTCAGCGGGCCGACGCAGAACACCATCGACGCCGAGACGAAGCCCTCGACGAAAGTGCTCTCACTGTCGTCGCGACTGAACCGGCGCTGCATCCACGCGCCCAGCCCCTCCAGCCGCTGCTCGATCCGCAGCAGCGAGCCGGCGATGCCACCGATCAGCATCGCGCCGAGCACGATCAGCACCGGAGCGCTGTCACCGACCGCGTTGCTGAGAGCGTCATCGCCCACGGTCAGTGCCGAGGTGATCGCGATCAGCAGCGTGACCAGCCCGAGCGCATCAGTGACCAGGTCGCGGGTCCGCTGACTCAGTCGATGGCCGATCAGAACACCGAGGACCGATCCGGCGAGTACCGCCGCGACGTTCACGACAGTACCGATTCCGATGAACAAACCTGGTCTCCTGTTTCAATTCACACCCCGCCGGTGACTGCCGGTGCGGGGGTGGTTGCATGGGCGAGTCACAGCTTTGCAAGTGACGGCCGAGGCCCTACTGTTGCGCGGGGGATGAGCGTATCCGCTCGCACTTGTTCACCTCGGGGGTGGATCAAGATCTAGGAGGGCCACGTGGCACCAGCCATTGAGGTGCGCGACGCCCATCCCGACGACGCCGCTGCTTTGGTGATGCTCTGGCGCGAGATGGTGCTCGGGGCCGGACACCAGGCCCGGTTGCTCGCCGCGCCGTCCGTGGAGTCCGCGCAGGCCTCCGTGGCCAAGCACGCGGCCGACCCGTCGGGCCGGCTGGTGGTCGGCGAGATCGACGGCGAGCTGGGTGGGATGGCCTATCTGCGCCAGACCCCGATCAGCCCGCTGCACGATGAGGTCACCGTGACGGTGGAGTACCTGCACGTCAGCGACCACGCCCGCCGGCATGGCCTGGGCAAGGCGTTGATCGCCGAGGCGGCCGGCTGGGCCGAGCACGAGAACTGCCCGCATCTGGCCGTCGTCGCCCCGCCGGTCGCCCGCGAGGCGAACAGGTTCCTGGCCCGGTTGGGGCTGGGGCAGGCCGGCGTACTGCGGTTCGCGAGCACGCATACCGTGCGGCGGCGGCTCGCGGCCGAGCACGCGCCCAACCTGCTGGCCCTGTTGTCGTCGAGGCGTTCGGTGATGGCTCGCCGCGCCCAGCTCACCCGCTCGCCGCTGGTGGAGGACCACAGCGCCCTGCATGACGAAGACGGGCAGTACGAGGGAGCTCAGGCTCCCGGCGGCGCCTGAATCAGCTGGCAGGTGATCCGCGCGGTGCAGACCCGCTTGTCCCGGTCGTCGGTGATGACGACCTCGTACGACGTGGTGGTCCGGCCGAGGTAGATCGGGGTGGCGACACCCGTGACGACCCCGTCGCGGACTGCCCGGTGGTGGGTCGCGTTGATGTCGACGCCGACCGCGACCTTGCCGTACGCCGCGGCGTGCAGCGCGGAGCCGATCGAGCCGAGGCTCTCGGCGAGCACGCAGGACGCGCCGCCGTGCAGCAACCCGTACGGCTGGACGTTGCCCTTCACCGGCATCGTCGCGACGACCCGGTCCGGTGCGGCCTCGGTGATGGCGATGCCCATCAGCTCGAGCAGTGTCCCCTCGGTCGACATCCCCGGTACCAGCTCCGAGGCGGTCTTCTCATCACTCATGTGACAAGGCTACGGGAGCCCCGCGTGCGGGTGCGAAAACTGTCCGTGGGACCCACTAGAGTCGGTGTGTGGCTCCTGAAACAGACTCTTCGACGATGACCAAGGAACCGGGTACGGCGGTGGACGGCTCCACCGCGCGACCGCGGCTCCTGCTGCTGGACGGGCACTCGCTCGCGTACCGGGCGTTCTACGCGCTGCCGGTGGAGAACTTCTCCACCTCGACGGGTCAGCACACCAACGCGGTGTACGGGTTCACCTCCATGCTGATCAACATGCTGCGCGACGAGCAGCCGACGCACATCTGCGTCGCCTTCGACGTGTCCCGCAAGACCTTCCGCGCCGAGCAGTACACGGAGTACAAGGCCGGCCGCTCGAAGTCGCCGGACGAGTTCAAGGGGCAGGTCTCGCTGGTCAAGGAGGTGCTGGAGGCGCTCCGCATCCCGACCACCGAGATCGACGGCTGGGAGGCCGACGACATCATCGCCACCCTCGCGACGCAGGGTGACGAGCAGGGTTTCGAGGTGCTGATCAGCTCTGGTGACCGCGACTCGTTCCAGCTGATCAACGACAACATCACCGTGCTGTACCCCAAGCGGGGCGTCTCCGAGATCGCCCGGATGGACCCGGCCGCGGTCGAGGCGAAGTACGGCATCCCGCCGCGGCTCTACCCGGACCTGGCCGCGCTGGTGGGGGAGAAGAGCGACAACCTGCCGGGCGTGCCCGGGGTCGGCGACAAGACCGCGGCGAAGTGGCTGAACCAGTTCGGTTCGCTGAACGACGTGATCGACCGGGTGAACGAGATCAAGGGCAAGGCCGGTGAGTCGCTGCGCGACCACCTGGCCGACGTGATCCGCAACCGGCAGATCAACGAGCTGGTCCGCGACCTGACGCTGGACGTCGTCGTCGACGACCTGGTCCGGCACCCGTGGGACCGCGACAAGGTGCACACCCTGTTCGACAGCCTGGAGTTCCGGGTGCTGCGCGAGCGGCTGGTCGCCGAGCACGAAGAGGTCGAGGAGACGATCGAGGAAGGCTTCGACCTCGAAGGCGCCCAGCTGAAACCCGGCGAGGTCGAGGCCTGGATCAAGGAGCACGTCTCCACCGGCGCGCGCACCGGCGTCGCGGTCCAGGGCAGCTGGGGTCGCGGGACCGGCGAGATCACCGGCCTCGCGCTGGCGACGTCGACGGGGGCGGCGGCCTGGTTCGACCCGGCCACGCTGACGCCGGACGACGACGCCGCCTGGCAGGCGTGGCTCGCGGACAAGAACCAGCCGAAGGCGCTGCACGATGCGAAGGGCCCGCTGCTCGGGTTCCTGGAGCGTGGCTGGACCCTCGGTGGGCTCACCTCCGACACCCAGCTGAGCGCGTATCTGGCCCGCCCGGACCAACGGTCGTACGACCTGGCCGACCTGACCGTGCGGTATCTCAAGCGTGAGCTGCGCAGCGAGGAGGCCGACAACGGCCAGCTCAGCTTCGACGACATCGAGGGCGGCCCGGCCGCGGACGCGACGATGCTGCGCGCCCGGGCGATCGCCGACCTGGCCGACACCCTCGACGCCGAGCTGGAGAAGCAGGCCGGGACGCCGCTGCTCGCCGACGTGGAGCTCCCGCTGATCGACGTGATCGCGGCGATGGAGCGCGACGGGATCTCCGTCGACCGGCCGTACCTGGAGGAGCTCGAGGCCCGGTTCGCCACCGGTGTGCGGGAGGCGGCCACCGCGGCGTACGAGGTGATCGGCAAGGAGATCAACCTCGGGTCGCCGAAGCAGCTGCAGGTGGTGCTGTTCGACGAGTTGCAGATGCCGAAGACCAAGCGGACCAAGACGGGCTACACGACCGACGCGGACTCGCTGCAGTCGCTGTTCGAGAAGACCGAGCACCCGTTCCTGGCCTTCCTGCTCGCGCACCGCGACGCGACCCGGCTGCGGCAGACGGTCGAGGGGCTGCTGAAGACGATCAGCCCGGCCGACGCGCGGATCCACACCACGTTCAACCAGACGATCGCGGCGACCGGGCGGCTCAGCTCGACCGACCCGAACCTGCAGAACATCCCGATCCGGACCGAGGAGGGCCGCCGGATCCGCGAGGCGTTCGTCGTCGGCGAGGGTTTCGAGGCACTGATGTCGGCCGACTACAGCCAGATCGAGATGCGGATCATGGCGCACGTGTCGGAGGACCAGGGGCTGATCGACGCGTTCAACTCCGGCGAGGACTTCCACTCGGTCACCGCCGCGCGGGTCTTCTCGGTGGAGGCCGGCGAGGTGACGCAGGAGATGCGCGCCAAGATCAAGGCGATGAACTACGGCCTGGCCTACGGCCTGTCGGCGTACGGGTTGAGTCAGCAGCTGAAGATCGGCGTCGACGAGGCGAAGGGCTTGATGGACGAGTACTTCGAGCGCTTCGGCGGCGTCCGCGACTACCTGCGCAGCATCGTCCTCGAGGCCGGCAAGAGCGGCTACACCGAGACCATCCTCGGGCGCCGTCGCTACCTGCCCGACCTGACTAGCGACAACCGGCAGCGGCGCGAGATGGCCGAGCGAATGGCCCTGAACGCCCCCATCCAGGGCTCAGCTGCCGACGTCATCAAAATGGCCATGCTCAAGGTCGACGCCTCGCTGAAGTCCTCCGGCCTGAAGTCGCGAATGCTCCTCCAGGTCCACGACGAACTGGTCTTCGAGATCGCCCCGGGCGAGCGCGAGACGCTGGAGGAGCTGGTCCGCCGCGACATGGGCGCCGCCGTCGAGATGACCGTCCCACTGGACGTCTCGGTCGGCGTCGGCCGCACCTGGCACGAGGCTGCGCACTAGGTCATGCCCGACGAGCCGAACCGGCCGTTCCGTTGGGATCTGGTCCGGCCGGATCAGCTCGGCTCGTTGCTCGACGGTGACGAGCCGACGGGGTTGTACCGCCTCGACGATCTGGTCCAGTGTGCTGGTCGCGTCCTCGCGCACAGCGGGGGCGGCGACCTGTACTTCGTCGGGCGCTCGGTGGACAGCTGGTTCGACCTGCTCAGCGGCGCACTCGCCGCGACGAGCTGGAAGGACCGGCTGCATCAGGTGCCGCTCTCGCTGTTCGGGATGGACGGCCGCGGGTTCACCAGCGAGGAGCTCCGGCAGCTGCGGACGAACCTGGCGGCGGACGGGCTCGCACCGGCGGACCTGATGCGTGGCCGGCCGACGGTGTTCGTCGACCTGGTGTTCCGCGGCTCCACCTTCGGCAATCTGTACGCGATCCTGCGGGACTGGATCGACGAGGAGTCGGCGCAGTGGGACGTGATCCGGCGGCAGTTGCGCTTCGTCGGGATCACCTCGCGGGAGAAGACGAGCCCGAACACATGGCGCTGGCAGCAGCAGGCGACCTGGACGGCCGAGCTGCCGCCGGCCGCGATCCGGAACGTGTCGTTGGACCTGCGGATCTGGGAGTACTTCGGCGACCACCAGCCGAAGACGGCCGACTCTTTCCGGCGGACCCGCTGGCGCGACCCGACCGTTGCCACGCCCAAGCGCGATGACGCCGCCCGAGCCGCACTGCGCCAGGCCGTTTGGCTGGTCGAGCAGGGGCGCTCCGTACCGAGCCGCCAGAAACTCGCAGCCCAGCTGGCGAAGGAGCCCTCGGCTCGCGAGCGCTGGTCCCGCGATCTGCAACTGGAGCTGCGGCGCTAGCAAACCCGAGAGCGATTGGTCCCGGCTGCAGCTGCCGCGTCAGTTCGCCAGTGGGCGGCCGGTGTAGAGGGGGAGGGGGTCTGCGCTGCGGGCGTTGGCGATCGAGGCGAGTTGGCGGTCGGGCAGCGGCGGTAGGCCGGTGAGGTCGAACCAGGCGACCTCGAGGGACTCGTCGTCGTTCACCCGGGCCTCGCCGCGGAGTGGACTGCAGCGGAAGGTCAGGTCGAGGAACTGGACCTGGTCGCCATTCGGGTAGGAGCCGGGTGGCAGGACGTCGATGCTGACCAGGCGCTCGATCTCGGCCTCGACACCGGTCTCCTCGTGGATCTCCCGCAGCATCGCCACCGCGGGGTGCTCGCCAGGCTCCAGGATCCCGGCAGGCAACGACCAGAGGCCGGTGTCGGCCCGCCGGACCAGCAGGATGCGCTCGGCGTCGTCCAGCACGATCCCGCTGATCCCCGTCAGCCAGAGCAGGTCGTGGCCGATCTTCTCGCGCAGGTCGAGGATGAACTTCGGTGTCGTCATGCCGCCGAGCCTAGACAGGGCGGGGTTGCCCGACGCAAGAAGTGAGTACTAGCCGGCGTCGGCCGTCTGGCGGTGAAGCCCTGTCGCCAGGACGGCCGACAAGGCGAGGGCACAGGCCGCCGTCATCCCGGCCAGCACCTTGATGGCGGCGAAACCGGTGGCGAGATCGGCGCCCAGGACGATCAGCGCGGCGACCGCCAGCACGGCCAACCCGACCCAGATCACCAGGGCGGCACGCTTCTCCTGCTGCGCGATCGCGGCGTACACGACCAGCTGCAGAACGGCGTACGCGGAACCGGCGAGAGCGAAGATCCAGGCGAAGTCGCCGAGGAAGGGGTACTTCTCCTTGCCGCCGGCAACGGTCACCACGAGGTCCGGCAGCAACAGTGCGCCGAGCACACAGCAGACGCCGAGCGCGGCTACCGCCTGGATCGAGCGGCGGAGGCGGAGCGTGTCGCCGGGGGAGTTGGCCAGGGACGGGAACACGATCACGATCACGAACTGGGGCAGGAACAAACAGGCCTTGGCCACGATCACGCCGGCCGCGTAGTACCCGCTGTGCTCGCCATCCATCATGGCCCGGGCGAGCAGCGCGTCGGCGTTGGCGATGGCGAAGAAGGCGAGCAGGGCGTGAGTGCCGTGCACCGTCTCCCGCAGTACTTCCTTGACTTGCTCTGGTGTGCCGCCGGTGGAGCCGCGGAGCAGCATGCTGCCGACCAGTGGCGGTACCGCCGCCCCGATCGCAATGCCGATCATGGCGGCGGTGAGGCTCGGGTGGACCAGCAGGCCACCGGCTCCGAAGGCGAAACGCCCGACGCCAACTGCGACGTACATGCCGGCCAGCTCGGTCCAGCGCTCGCTGCCCTGCAGTACGCCGAGCTGCGACCCCATGAGGGTCAGACCGCCGAGTGTGGGCGCCAGGAGCAGTACCGCGAGCACTGAATCGATGTGCAGCAGCCAGACGAGCAGCGGCGCGGCGATCAGGCTGACAGCGGTCAGTCCGAGCGCTGAGCGACGGCCCGCCTTGAGCAGGGCGTCGGCAAGCGCCTCCCGGCCGGGGCCGACGTGGGTGGCGATCCGGCGGGCGCCCGACGCCTGCAGGCCGAGGGGGACCACATTGCCGATCAGGAGCAGGCCGAGAAGGGCGATGACGGCGCTGAACTGCTCCGGGACGAGCCGGTGCACCGCAAACAAGGTGAAACCGTAGGCCGCTACGTTCATGATGGCCATGCCGACCGCTACCACGGTGGCGCTGCGCAGGAAGCCGAGCTTCGGCGCGACGGGCTGCTGGTCGGGAGTCATCTCAGAGGTCATGCGGCTTCTGTTCTGCTGGCTGGCGGGTAGGTTGCGCTAAAGACTTGGGGCGGGGAAGGCATGAACACATCACTTGCGAGGAGGTAGGCGTGGAGGGGGGATCCACCCGGCTGGCGCGGTGGTTGCCGTGGTCCTGGCCAGTGCTGCTGACCGTGCTGATCACCGCGCCACTGCTCGCTCCTGGGTACGTGGTCGGCTACGACATGGTCTTCGTGCCCGACCTCACGCTACGGCTTGACCTGTTCGGAGTCACAACCGCCTTGCCGCGCGCCGTCCCCTCGGACGTACTGGTCGCAGTACTGGACGAGCTCCTTGGCGGCCAGTTGCTCAACAAGCTGGTACTGGTAGCGATCCCGCTCCTGAGCGGGCTGGGCATGACGGCCCTCTGGCGCCACCTACGCCTCGGCGGCCCGCTGGCTGGAGCTGCAGCCACCACGTTGTACGTCTGGAACCCGTTCGTAGCCGAGCGCTTCCATCTGGGTGCCTGGGCCCTCCTGCTCGGCTACGCCGCCCTTCCGTGGCTGGTCCGCGCCGCGTTGAGGGTGAGACAAGGGGAGGGCTGGCCGGGCTTCTTGCTGGCTTCAGCCGGCTGCGCCTTGACCGCCTCCGGCGGAATCACCGGCCTGCTGGTGGCGGCCGCAGTTCTCCTGTGGCCAAAGCAGACGCCTGGGCGGGGAACGGTACGGCTGACGCGGATGGTGTTGGTCGGGGCTGCTGCTTTGAATGCGCCTTGGGTGGTGGCTGGGGTGGCTCGGGTGGTGGCTGCTACGTCGGATCCGGCGGCTGTGCGGGCTTTTGCGGCTCGGGATGAGGGGTATGGGGGCACCCTGCCGACGTTGCTCACGTTGGGCGGGGTCTGGAATGCGGATGTGGTGCCGGGGAGCCGGGGACAGCTGGTGCCGGTAGTGCTCGGCTACCTGGTCTTGATGGTGGCTATTGCGGGTGTGGTGATCTGGTGGCGCCGACCGGAGCGCCTGGTCAGAGGGCTCGTGGTGCTTGGCCTGCTGGGGCTTGTAGTGGGGATGGCCGGCGTGGTGGCGCCCGGGGTGTTGGCGTGGGCGGTGCGGGAGGTGCCGGGCGCGGGGCTGTTCCGGGACGGGCAGCGGTACCTCGGCCCGCTGGTCCTGCTCGAGTCCCTCGGCTTCGGGGTCGCCCTGGCCGCAGTACTGCGCGTAGTGCCGATGAAGTGGATGGTGGGAGCCACAGCGGCCCTTATCCCGATCGCAGCGATGCCGTCGCTGGCCGGTGGCGACGGGCTCAAGCCTGCGCAGTACCCGGCCGACTGGGCGCAGGCCCGCCGGGCGCTGGCGAGTGACAAGGCAACGGGCGAGTTCATCCCCTGGCCGTTCGAGTCCTACCGAGCACCCGCCTGGAACGGCCGCCGCCCGGTGCTCGACCCGATGCCGCGCTACTTCTCCAGACCATCGATCGTCCCCGACGAGCTGATCGTCGACGGCCGCCGCCTGGCCGGCGAAGACCCCAGAGCAACCGCGATCGCCACCGCCCTCCGGGAGTCCGTCCGCTCCGGAGTGGACCCGGCCCAGGCCCTGCAGCAGCAAGGCGTCGGCTGGGTGGTCGTCGACCGGGACGCAGGCGGCCCGTCCCCGCGCGAGCTCACCCCACAGCTCATCGAGGAGTTCAGCGGCCCGACAGTCATCGTCTACCGCATCGCGGGAAGCCCTGCAGAGCAAGACGCCCGCCCCTGGGCAGTAGTCCTGGTACTAGCCGCCTGGACCCTCGCAGGTGCTGTACTAGCCGCCGCCGCGGTAGGAACGATCACTGAGCGAAAGCGAGTCCGTTCCAGCCTCTAGCGAAGTTACTAGCCGGTTGTTACCATCCGGTTTACTTGTCTAGGAGGGGACACGCTTCATGGGAACTCTGATTGGTGCTGTGTTGGCAGTACTCGCCGGCATGGCCGTCTCGACCGCCGCTGTCGTCGGGGTCGTGCAGACCGTGCAGGACGAGCCGAAAGCGCCCGTTGGTCAGACCAGCGCGGGCCAGGTGGACGTCCCGCTCGTCAACTACGGGGGCAAGTAGCAGCTAGCTTTTCAGACAGCCGGTCAGCGAACGCTGGCCGGCTTTTCTGCTGTCACGACCTCACCGCAGAGCACGCGATCGAACCCGCGGACGGTCGCCGCCCAGGTGAAGTTGCCCGCCGACGCCAGCGCGCCCGTCGACAACCTGCGCCGGTCGGCCTCGTCCTGCAGCAGCGACAGGATGGCGGTGCTGAACTCGGCCTCGGTGTCCACCAGGAGCCCCGTGGCGTCGTGCTGCACCGACTCGGTCGGTCCACCCGCACTGCGATAGGCGACAGTCGGTACGCCGTGCGCTGCCGCCTCGCCGACCACCAGTCCCCAACCCTCCTTGAGACTCGGCAGGGCAAGCACCCAGGCCTCGTCGTACGCCGCATGCTTGTCGGCCTCGCTGACGTGCCCCCGGAACTCCACGGCGTCCTGCAGGCCGCGCGACTCCACGTAGGAGCGCAGCGAGTCCTCCCACCACCCAGACCCGACGACGAGCAGCCGTGCGTCCGGCAATACCTTCCTGGCTTCAGCAATGGCGTCGACCGCGTGCTCCACCTGCTTGTGCGGCACGATCCGTCCGACGCAGACCACAGTGGGCGCAGTCGCCTGCGGCAGTTGACGTGGCGGCGCAGGGTCGGTCCCGTTGTGGATCACGTCGATGCGTGCCCGCTCCACCCCGAGCGCCTGCAGCTCATCGCGCGATGCCGACGACACGGTCACGTAACGGCAGTCCTGGTAGAGCCGGGGAGCCACCCGCGACTCCAGCCACCACCCGAGCCGACCCTTCCATCCCGGGTACACGACCTGCCACTGCTCCTGGTGCACGTGATGCACGAGCACGACGACCCCGGTACGACGTACGAGGCGGGTAAAGAATGGGAGGCCGTTCTGCACGTCGATGACGTGGGCAGGGCGGTGCAGCAATGCGTAGAGCAGCCCGCACAGGTACACGGTCACCTTGCTGCCGCGGTACAGGTACCGGACGTCATGGCGGCGGGCCTCACGAGGGCTGCCGGGGTAGGCCGCGCAGAGCATGGTGACGGACCAGCCCATCGCTGCAAGGCCTCTCGCAACTTCCTCCACACACCGTTCCGAACCCCCGCCCTCAGGGTTCGTCGTGTCCCGCCAGTTCAGCAACAGCACGGTCTGCTCGCGCACCGGTAATGCCCCACCTTCCGCTAGTCCGCCCCCGCGGATGAGGCCGCGAGGTTACCAGGGAGTAACGATGTCCGCCAGAGCTCGCGATATCGGTTAGGGTCCGGCCTGTGTCCGAAGCGATTCCGAGCCCTGTGACCACCGTCGGCTGGACGGCCGATCTCGGCCGCGCTGTGCGGTTGTTCCGGGCGTTCGGGGTCGAGCAGACCGACCCCGATCACTTCTACGGGACGCTCGCCGCGGACTCGGTCGGCCAGCTCTCCTCGTACGCCGACCTGCGCGGCGCGCGGATGCTCGACGTCGGCGGCGGCCCCGGCTACTTCGCGGACGCCTTCCGCGCCGCGGGGGCGACCTACTACGCGGTCGACTCCGATCTCGGCGAGCTCAGCGGCCGTGGTGAGCCAGTGCCGGGCACCGTCCTGGGCAGCGGAATGGCCTTGCCGATCGGCGACGGCGAGATCGACATCTGCTTCTCCTCGAACGTTCTCGAGCACGTGCCCGACCCGTGGCTGATGGCCGACGAGCTGGTCCGCGTCACCAAACCCGGCGGCACGATCTTCTTGTCCTACACGGGCTGGTGGGGGCTGCACGGCGGCCACGAGACCGCGCCCTGGCACTTCCTCGGTGGCCACCGGGCCGCGCGGCGTTACGAGCGCAAGCAGGGCAAACCACCGAAGAACAAATTCGGTGAATCGCTCTTCCCGATCACCGTCGCCGGCGGCCTGCGCTGGGCACGCTCGTGCCGCGACGCCGAGCTGGTCGCAGCCTTCCCGCGGTACCACCCACGCTGGGCGTACGGCGTACTGGCGGTGCCCGGGCTGCGGGAGTTCGCGACCTGGAACCTCGTCGTGGTGCTTCGGCGCCGATGAAGAAGACCTCCAGCAAGGAGAAGGTGATCTGGCGGACCCGGCTGCTGCTGGGCTGCCTGATCCTGATCGCGCTGTCCTTCCACCAGGCGCCGGGCAAGATCGTCCCGGACACCAAGCTCGACCTCACCGCCGGACCAGGCGCGTTCCTGGCCCGCTCGCTCCACCTGTGGGATCCGCAGGGAGCCTTCGGGCAGCTGCAGAACCAGGCCTACGGCTACCTGCTGCCGATGGGTCCGTTCCACTGGTTGCTGGACACGCTGTCAGTGCCGGGCTGGGTCGCTCAGCGGCTGTGGTGGTCACTGGTGATGTGCGTGGCCTTCCTCGGCGTCTGGAAGCTCTGCGGCGCTCTCGGGTACGGCGCTCCGTGGGCGCGGTTCGCCGTCGCCATGTTCTACGCGTTGAGTCCACGGATGCTCGGCGAGGTGGCGATCACCTCCATCGAGGTCTGGCCGCTGGCGATGGCTCCGTGGGTGCTGCTGCCCCTGGTGACTCCCAAGGCCCGCTCGGGCTGGTGGCGGGTCGGCTGGTCCGCTGTGGCGTTCGGACTGGTCGGGGGAGTCAACGCGGTCGCGACCGGCGCGACCCTGGTGCTGCCTGCTCTGTGGCTGGTCACCCGGTGGCTGGACAGGTCGACGCTCAAGGTCGCAGTGGGCTGGCTCGGGTGCGTATTCGCGGTCTCGTTGTGGTGGCTGATCCCGCTGGCGATCCTGGGCCGCTACAGCCCGCCCTTCCTCGACTGGATCGAGAACGCCGCGGTCACGACCAGCAAGGCGAGTGCCTTCGAGTCCTTCCGCGGTACGTCGCAGTGGCTGAACTTCCTGCAGGCAGGCGACGGTCCGACCTGGCCGGCCGGTTGGCTGTACGTCACGCAGCCGGCCCTGATCCTCACGACGGCCGCCATCGCCCTACTAGGTCTTGTAGGCCTCGCGATGGGCACGCTGAAGCACCGTGGCTTCCTGCAGCTCTCGCTGGTCGTCGGCCTGCTGCTGGTCACCCTTGGACACGCAGGGACGGCTGGATCGCCACTGGCACCGCAGCTGCAGGAGCTGCTCGACGGGCCGCTCGCCGCGATCCGCAACACTCACAAGTTCGAGCTGGTGGTCCGGCTGCCGCTAACACTGGCCGCAGCGCACGCCCTGACTCGCCTGACGAGCTGGGCGACGGCCCGTGGCGTCCACCGCCGCGTAGTCCCGGTACTGGCGGCCTGCCTGGTCGTCTCGGTGGCCACGCCCGCGGTGTTCGGGCAGCTGCCACGGCCGGAGTCCTACCAAGCGATCCCGGTGCACTGGCGTGAGGCGGCGACCTGGCTCGACAGTCAGCAGACGACCGGCAGCGTGCTCGTAGTACCGGCTGCGTCCTTTGCTGACTTCACTTGGGGTTCTACCAAGGACGAGCCGTTCCAGTCGCTGTTGAAGCGGCCACTGGCGGTCAGGGACGCAGTGCCGCTGGGATCAGCCGGTACTACGCGGTGGCTGGACGAGGTTGAGCGGCGACTGGGCTCAGGAGTCGGCGACAAGACGCTGCAGCAGGCATTGGTCAGGGCAGGGGTGAGGTACGTCGTCGTGCGGAACGACCTACGCATCGACGCCCAGGTGAGCCCGACCCTGGCCGTCCACGAGAGCCTGGACGAGTCAGGCCTCAAGCGAGTCGCGTACTTCGGCCCGCCGACCGGCAGCTCCATCGAGCAGCCCGGCCTGACGCTCGATGAGCACACCAGACTGCCGTTCCCGA
Source organism: Streptomyces sp. SID13031 (assembly GCF_010548305.1). GTDB lineage: Bacteria > Actinomycetota > Actinomycetes > Propionibacteriales > Kribbellaceae > Kribbella. Next base: position 303,667 of record NZ_JAAGLV010000006.1, on the reverse strand, counting down.
GTGTAGAGATCTACGACGTCGGCGAGGTGAGCCCGGCGAGGCTGGTCCCGCAGTCGCAGCTGGTCGAGGTGCGTGGTGCTCCTGAAGATGTACCGGCGGTGTTGACCGCGCTGGGCGGCGACCGGGAAGCAGTGACGAGCACCGACGCCAAGGGGCTCGACAAGCTTCAGCTCGTGCAGACCGACGGGCTGCAGCGCCGAGAGGTGAGTGTCGGCAGACCCGCGGAGAACGTGTCACCTGTACTGACCCCTGATGACCCAGGTCGGCAGCGGCGGCGCACACTCGACTACGTCGTCGACCCGGCCGCCGCGTTGACGGCGAGATCGTGGGCGGGTGGCGTCACCGACGTACAGGCCTCCTCATCGGCAGCGGACGCCGACGCGACCCTCAGGGTGGGGCCCGGCAACGGGCCGTCGGCCGCCGTCGACGGTGATCCCCTCACCCGCTGGATTTCCGGGAACTTCGGCCGCAGCAGTGGTGAGTGGCTGGAGCTGACCTTCGCGGCGCCGCAGTCGCTCGACAACCTCAAGGTGCAGTTCTCCCTGGCGGCACCGACCAATGAAGCAATCCGCACGGTCAAGGTCGACACCGATCGTGGTTCGCTGACGTCGGCCGTCCAGGACACCGACAAGCCGCAGGGGATCTCGGCACCGCCCGGGACCACCCAGCGGCTCCGGATCACCGTCGGCGTGACCGACGGGAAGAACCCCAACGGTGTCTCGATCTCCGAGGTCCTGCTGCCCGGCGTGACACCGGTGAGCAGACTGGTGGTGCCGGCCGGTCCGGATCGCCAGCCCGACGCGCTCGTGTTCCGGAACCAGCAGATCGGTCGATCGGCCTGCCTGCACGCCGGCACCCGGCCGTTGTGCCGGGCGGGCAACGCGCGCGACTCCGAGGAGGCGACCGGCCTGCTGCGGAGCGTCGAGCTGCCCCAGGCCGCGGCGTACCGGCTGGAAGGGACCGCGTTGCCGAGGGACGGCGACGCGCTGGAGCGGCTGCTGGATCGGCCCGCGCCGATCCGTGCGGCAGCATCGTCGCGGGCGGTGACCGCGCCCGAGGGGCGGCCCGGCGCGGTCGTCGACCGGGATCTCGGCACCGGCTGGGTCGCCGGTCCGGACGACCTGCAGCCGACCCTGACCTTGAGGTTGCCGGGGGCAAAGAAAAAGCCGGTGACCCGGCTGCAGTTCCTGAACGACCCGTACCTGGCGGCCTCCCGGGCGACCACCGTGTCCGTCAGTCTCGACTCCGGACCGGCCACCGAGTACAAGGTCGATCCGGAAGGCTACGTCACGTTGCCCGCGGGATCCGCCGTGCGGAAGTACATCGTGATCGCCTTCACCGGCAACGATCAGTCCATCGACGTGGACGCCGCCAGTGGGTTCGCCCGGCACCTCCCGGTCGGCATCTCCGAGTTGCGCGTGGTCGGCATCGACCAACTCCGCAAGGCGGTCGACCTGAACGCTGTCACCGGATCGCAGTGCGGTTTCGGGCCGTCGGTCCGGATCGACGGCGTGGACCGGCCCACGGCCCTCACAGGTACCGTCCGCGATGTCCTGCAGCGGCGGCCACTCAGCTTCGCCCTCTGCCAGCAGGACACGGTCCAGCTCCAGGGCGGCCGGCACACGGTCGATGTCACGGCGAGCCCTGACTTCGTGCCGACCGAGGTCAAGCTGACCCGCCCCGGCTTCGGCGACACAGCCGTCAGTCCGGTCAAGAGCGTGGATGTCTGGCGGCCCACACCAGCTTCGATGAGCCTGGAGGTACCGCAGGCGGACGAGCAGTCGGTACTGACGGTCGCGCAGAACTTCAGCGTAGGCTGGGATGCCTACGACGGCAGTGGCCGCAAGCTGGTCCCGCTAAGGGTCGGCGGCTGGCAGCAGGGCTGGATTCTGCCGGCCGGAGCGGAGCAGGTGGTCACAGCTCGCTTCACGCCGGACCGGGACTACCGCGCCGGGCTGCTGGTCGGCTTGATCGCGTTCCTGGGTGTGCTGGGAGTGGCGATCTTCGCCCGAAGGCGTCGCCGGCGCAGTGGGCACAGGCTGCGCGAGGCCGGCCGCGTCGGGCCCTGGATCGCTTCCGTGCTGGCCGTCGCGGCAGGGACGTTCATGGCCGGCTGGATCGGCCTCGGTGCCACTCTGCTCGCCGCCTTGCTCGCCTGGTTCCTCGACGGACGCCGGCTGATCCTCATCGCGGTCGTGGTCGGTGTCGTCCTGCTGGGATCGCTGGTGGCGGCGGTTCAGCCGTGGCCGAACGGGGGAGCGGGCTTGATCTCCGGCTTGGTCCAGTCGTCGATCCTCTTCGGCTGCGCGCTGGCGTTGCTGTCCCGGCCGACTCCGGAGACGTCGTAGGTCCGGTCCTTCCGGCCGCGGCGCATGATCGGCCGCTCCAGCCCGTAGTAGCTGGCAGCAGCCACCGCGATCGTCGCTCCGAGAGTCGGCCAGTAGAGCAGCGCGAAGTGTCCGCTGAAGAGCTGCTGGTCGAAGAGCCGCTGGACGAGGCTCAACACGATCAGGTGATAGACGAAGACGCTGTACGAGAGATCGCCGGCGATATGTCCGACCTTGCCGCCCAGGACTCCGGCCGTCCGGCGGGTCGGACTGACCGCCGGGAACAGCGCACACGCGGCGATGCCGGTGTAGAGCAGGCACTTCACGAACGCCTGGGCCGGAGTCGGCACGCTGAGGCCGTACGGACCAGCGATCGGCGTGGCGGCGATCAGGAACAGCGCGATCGCGATCCCCCAGACGGTGCCGGGGATCTTCGTGAGGGTGTCTAGCGCGGACGGGCCGAGCCGCCCGCTGGCCCGGGCGACCTGCCACAGCGCCATGCCCATGCCGACCGCGAACCAGCCGATGTAGCCGGGCAGCCACAGGCCCGCCAGGCTGTGGTCCGTCGCGTTGACGCCGGCCATCCAGACCGGACCGAGCAGCGCGAACCCGAACAGCACTGCCAGCCGCCACCGGACTCCCCGCCGGGTGGGCCGCTCGTAGCTCGTCAGCAGCTTGGCGATGAAGGGCAGCAGCAGATAGAAGGCCACTTCGGTCGCGAGGCTCCACAGCTGCGACAGGCCTGGTACGGAAGGGCTCTCGATATAGATCTGGGTGAAGGTGGCGTGCCGTAGGTAGGTCAGCCAGCCGATGGTTTGGTCGTGGCGCACCAGGAAGGCGGCCAGCAGTACCGCGACCCACAGCGCGGGCACGATGCGCAGCGCCCGGTTGCGCAGGTACGGCAACAGCAGGGGCGGCTCGCTCTCGTCGAACCAGGCGACGACATGCGGCCGGTAGAGCAGGAACCCGGAGATGGCGAAGAAGATGGCGACACCGACGTCCAGTCGCGCCAGCAGTCCGGCGAACGGCCCGTTCAGCGATTCGCCGCTCTGGAAGCCGACATGGGTGGTCACGACGGCCAGTGCGCCGATCGCTCGCAGCCCGTCCAGAGCCGGGAACCTCATCCGCCTCATCACAACACCACCGGCAGGCCGAGCTCGAACTCGCCCAGACAGACTGAGTCGTCCGGATCCACGGCCCGCAGCCGGACTTCGGTCGCCTGGATCGGCGCGGACGGACCGAAGTACATCGTGGTGAAGCCGCTCGGCCAGGCCTGGTCGGGCAGCGGCATCGCTACGACCTTGCCGTCGGCATCGATCAGCTCGGCCAGCACCCGGACCTCCTGGTTGGTGATATAGGAGAGCTTCGCGAACCAGCGGGTCGGGCCGTAGTCGAGCCCCGGCTTCTTCAGCGGCAGCGTCACGGGCGTCGTACCTTTCAGTTCTGTCGCACAGCCGCCGGGGGTGTGCGACGTCGCCCAGACTTTCAGCGTCGACGGCCGGACTTCACCGAGTTCGGTGACGATGGAGATGTCGGGGCCGGGGCCCTGCAGCCGGAACGGGACGCCGGCGGTGCGTAGGACGGGGGAGAGGCGGTTGTCGGCGGACAGTAGCCCCGAGATCGTCGTGGGCATCGAGACGTCCCACAGGTTGACCGCCGGGCCGGCCTTGTCGAGCTCGGCGGTGACGTTGCCGAAGTACGGCCGGGCGGGGTTCTTGCCCCAGCTCTGGGCGAAGCCGGCGTCCGAGACGACGACTCCGGCGGTCCAGGCAACCAGGCAGCAGGCGACAGCAGCGGGAGCCAGGCGAGCCCACTCGACGCGGGGGTGGACGGATCGCGCGGACAGGACGACGGCCAGCGTCAGCGGGATCGAGATGTCCGACCAGTAGTGGTAGTGCAGGGTGAAGACCGCGCCGAAGACCGCGGACCGGCCGTACGACACCAGCAGCCAGGTTGTCAGTACATAGGCGAGCAGAGATCCCCAGAGGAGAAGGACTCGAGGGTCCGTCCGCCAGGCGGCCACGAGCAGGGCGGCCAGTACGACGGCACCCAGTACGACGGCCGCGAGGGGTGCGTCGGCGAGACCGAACGCCGTGTCGAACGCGGCCCAGCGCCACGGTCCGCCGGCCAGCGTTCCGATCGGTACCGCGAACGAGCGTGCACCCTCTTCGAGCAGCTCCCCGAAGCCTGGCCAGCTGCCCCTGGACGGGTGGCCGTGCGTCAAGTAAAGGATGCTGAAAGCAACGACTGGGACGGCGAACGCGGCGCCGAGCGGCCAGCTCTGCCGCACCCATTGGCGCAGCGGCACCTTGCGCAGGTAGAGCGCCAGGGCGAGTGCGGTGGCCATGATCAGGCCCGACTTCTCCCAGCAGGCCAACGAGATCAGCAACGAAAGGGGGCCGTAGGCAACTGCTCTGTGCCGGCGGCCGGAGTGCCAGTCGACGATGGCGTGCAGGACGAGCAGACCGAAGACGTGCGTGGGCAGATTGTTGACGGCGCTGGACAGTGACATGAACGACGGCATGCTGACCGGAGCCAGTGCGTAGAGCGCAGTACCGGTGACGACCCACCAACTGGTGCCCAGCAATCGGAGCAGCAGGAAGCCCATCAACGCAATCGCCAGTGCTTGCATCAGCACCCGCCAGACGACCGTGAGGTCGTAGTTCAACGGGGCCACCTGGGCGAAGACCGCGTAGACGAAACGCAGGCCGGGGGCGATGTGGTCGTTGACCGGGACGAGCAGCTCGCGAGGAGCGAAGCCCTTGCCGCCTTGGACGAGGAAGTCGAGGTCGTCGCTCAGCCAGGAGCCACGGCGGGCGAGCACGCCGAGCACGATCGCCTGGACGGCGGCGATCGCCACCACCGCAACGCGTAGTACCGCCTCTTCCGGTGCCGCGCGCAGCCGCCCGGTCGCCCCCCAGATCGCCCTCATGGGGCCGGACTATATGACAGTTCGGCCACTGCTGGATTTTCCCGTCGCTGGTCTCTGTTCAAGGCACCTACCCGCTGGTAGCGTCCCGCGGACAGACCGGGAGGGGTTGTTGTGGGGAATCGCAGTCGTGTGCTGGTGATCGCACTGGGGATCTTCTTCGTGGGGATCGCGGCATTGGCCAAGTTCTACGCGTATCCGACGTTGGCGGTGGCGCCACCGGACCAGGTCGCGCACACCGTTTCGGCGGGACCGGACGCGACCTTCTTCAGCGCCAAGGAGCTGAAGAAGAAGGAGCACGAGACGCTGGAGGCACGCCGGACGGTCCGCGGCGACGTCAAGGCGGCCGAGGACATCAGCAAGAAGCTCGACCGCAAGGTCGTCGTCTTCGACACCGCGGTGGTGACGGACGACTCGCCGAACTACCAGTTCCCCGATGACGCGAGCAAGACCGACGACGCGCCGCTGAGCTTCGTCCAGGAGCGGGTCGTGCTGGACGCGCATACCGGTGAGTCCGTGTTCTGGGACGACAAGGACACCGGCGAGTACATCGCCACCTCGCTGGACAAGTCGGCCCGGCAGACGGCGTCGAACGGCGGCAGCGAGTACTTCAAGAAGCATGAGGGACTGGTGCTGAAGTTCCCGTTCGGTACGGAGAAGAAGACGTACCAGTTCTGGGACACGACGACGCGCAAGGCCTACCCGATCAACTACAAGGCCGAGGACAATCTGTACGGCCTCAAGGTCTATGTGTTCGAGCAGGAGGTTCCGAAGCAGAACCTCAAGCAGGCCACCCAACTGGAGCTTCCGGGCACCCTCGTGGGTGAGTCGTCGCCGGCCGCGGTCAAGGTGGATCGCGCCTACCAGAACACCCGGACGCTGTGGATCGAGCCGATCACCGGCGCGATCATCAAGGGCCAGGAGAAGCAGCACGCGGGCCTGGAGATCAACGGCGAGGAGCGGCTGGTCGCGACCGACGTGACGATCGCCTACGACGACGCGACGGTGAAGAAGAACGTTCTGGGCGCCAAGGAGAACGGCATCCAGGAGGGCGGCTACAAGGACAAGGCCGCCCAGCTGCACCTGATCGGCTTCTGGGTGCCGCTCATCTCGCTGATCATCGGGCTGCTGTTGCTCGCGCTGGTCGCCGCGCTGCACCTGCGTCCGCGGCCCGCCGTCGCGGGTGCTCCTGACGACGAGGCCGACGCGGAGCCGGACGAGAAGGACTAGTTCTTGCGGGCGGACCAGATCGCGGTACCGGGAACCAGCCGGCCGCGATCTGGTCCCCAGCCACCCCAGACCTGGTCGTTGCCGGCCGGCCACTCGGGTTCGAGCAGGTCGTCGACGACGAAGCCTGCGCCGGTGAGGGCGCGGATCCAGTCGCCCGTCGTGCGGTGGTGCTCGGCGTAGACGGGGTTGTCGTTGCCATCGACCTCGACGTACGGAGTGCGGTCGAAGTACGACTGGGTGATCTTGAGTCCTGCGGGAGTCGGGTCGTCGGGCATGCTCCAGCGGATCGGGTGGGTCACCGAGAAGACGAGTAGGCCACCGGGCTTCAGCGTCCGCGCTATCTCTTTCAGCGCCGCTTCCGCGTCGGCAACGAACGGCAACGCCCCGAAGGCCGAGCAGGCGAGGTCGAAGGTGCCGTCCTTGAACGGGATGGCCACGGCGTCGGCGGCAACAGTCCGTACCGCGGTCCCGGTCCGCTCGTCGAGCTGCCGGCCGACCTTGAGCTGCTCGACCGAGATGTCGAAGGCAACCACATTCGCCGCCTGCCCGGCCAGCCATCGCGAGCACTGCGCGGCCCCACACCCGACCTCGAGAACCCGCTTGCCGCGCACCGGCCCGAGCAACTGCGCAGCAGCCTCGTCAACCCCCTCGGGACACCAGACGAACCTGTCGTCCCCCAAAAACTCCCCATGCTCCTCGAGATACTCCCCAGCAGCCGAATCCCAATAGGCCCGACTCGCCCTGGAAGTCTCGGACTCAGTCAACTCCACCCGCCGCGGCTCAACCACGCCCCGCAGCCTATCGGCCACCCGCCACCCCCGACGCCTGGCCGGTCTCGGTGCGGCCTCGCTTTCCCTTACCCGCGCGCTCGTGCGGCGAGCGCGCGGTTCATCGCCTCGAACTGGGGCTTGATCGTCTCGTTGAGCATGCTGACGGTGAACGGGACGGCGATGCCGTTGAACTTCTCCTCCTGGATCAGGCGTGAGCGGCCGCCGTCGAGTGGCTCGATCCGGAAGGCGTGTTCGCCGTCGAAGATGCCACCGAAGGCGATCTTGCCGATCCAGCGCAGCTCCTTGCCGGGCTCGACCGCGAGCAGTTCGGGAGTGAAGGTGGTGTCCTTGCCGTTCGTGTCCTTGAGCACGTTGGTGATGGTCGCGCCGGTCTTCAGCTCACCGGTCGACGAGACGATGAACGGATTCCACTCCGGGTACGCCGCGCGGTCGGCGAGCACCTTCCAGACCTCATCGGGTGTCGCGTCCACCTCGATCTCGGTGTGCAACACGGTGGTGTGGGCGATCGCGTAGACGCAGTACCCGATCAGCAGGATCGCGGCCGATCCGAGGGCAGTGAGCACGCGTCGGCGTACGGGTGACTTCTTGGTGGTGGAGGTGGCGGTGGTCATCGGGGCTCCTCAGGGCCGAGGACGCTGCGGACGAGCGTCCTCGCGTAGTCGGGGGACAACGGCTCGCCGGTGACGAGGAGCCGGTAGTAGAGCGGGCCGACCAGCTGGTCGACCAGAACGGCGGGGGAGACGTGGTCGAGCACGAGGCCGGCCTCCTGGGCCTTGGCGACCACAGCGGTCACGGCTCGGTGGCGCTCGGCCCACAACGCGCGGACGCTGTCGCCGACGCGTGGTTCGCGGGCAGCCGCGGCCGCCAGATCGGCGATCAGCGTCGGCGGAGTCGAGGCGAGGTTGGTCGCGATCGCGGTGACCAGGTCGGTCAGGTCGCGACGCGGGTCGTCGGACGGCTCGAACGGGACGTCCTCGCGCAAGTTCGTGATCAGCGCGACGACGAGCTCGGCCTTGGTGGCCCAGCGCCGGTACAACGTCGTCTTGGCGACCCCGGCCCGCGCGGCCACTCGATCGATCGACAGCCCGTCGTACCCACTCTGGCGGATCTCCGCCGCTGCGGCCGCGAGCACTCTGCCCTCGACGCCTGCGTCGCGCGGTCTACCGCGTCCGGTCGTGTTCACCTTATTTACGCTACCACAGTAGCGTAATGAGCGGGCGGAAAATCACCAGGCCCGAGCTCTTGCCGAAAAGCTGAATTTTCTTCAAGCTGACACGCATCCGGTGTGTTACCGGCCGGTTACTTATCGTGCGAAGGTGGGCGGCATGCAGAACAGATCAGTACGTGCGCGGACGGTCGCGGTGCTCGCGGCGACGGGGTTGCTCGTCGCCGGGCCGCTCACTGCGACAGCCAGTGCTCAGGCGGCCGCGCCGCCACTCGTCTATGTGGCGATGGGCGACTCCTATGCGGCCGGCTCGCTCGTGCTGCCCGCGAAGGAGGTTTTCACCTGTGCGCGCTCGGCGGTCAACTACGCATCGCTGATCGCCAAGGAGGTCAGGCCCGCGGAATTCCGCGACGTCACCTGTGGTGCGGCGCAGACCACCCATTTCGCCAACCCGCAACCGGGCATCATCCTCGGGACGGCGGCGCCGCAGTACGACGCGCTGAGTGCCGACACGACGCTCGTCTCGGTCGGGATCGGTGGCAACGACATCGGTCTGGTCGGGCTCGCGATCTCATGCGTGAACCTGCTGCCGCAGGGCCTCGGTAAGTCCTGCAAGGCGGCCAACACCGCTGGTGGCGTGGACAAGCTGGCCCAGAAGATCGACGCGTTCGCGCCGACCTACGGCACAGTGATCGAGCAGATCCGGCAACGCGCGCCGCACGCGAAGATCCTGATGGTCGGCTACCCGACCGGGATCAAGAAGGGCGGCTGCTGGCCGATCGTTCCGGTCTGGGGCATGGATGCCGACTACCTGCAGGCGGCCCTGACCCGGTTGAACCTCCGGATGGCGCAGCAGGCGAGCGCGCACGGTGCGACGTACGTCGACCTGGCGACCCCCAGCGTCGGTCACGACATGTGCAAGGGCAGCTCGACCAGATGGATCGAGGGGCTGATCCCGAGCGTGCCGACGAACGGGCTCGTGCCGCTGCACCCGAACGCGGCGGGCCTGCGTAACGCGGTGCCGACCGTCCTGGCGGCGGCCGGACTCGCAGCACCCACCAAGGCGTAGCAAACCGCTGCCGCCACGCTCAGCTCGCCGGCGAGAAGCGTCCTCGCCGCGGGTTGGTGTGTGGCGGCTGTCCGGGCGGTGCGGCAGGATGCGCGACATGGATGACTTCGGGGCGCTCGCGGCCAGTGCGGTGCCGTTGACCGGTGGCTACGGCGGGGAGACCTTCGCCGTGAGCGCCGCCGGCGAGGATGCGGTGCTGAAGCTGTATGGCAAGCGCCCCGAGCGTGCGGCGGTGGATGCGTCCTTGATGCAACTGGTCCGTGGGCTGCTGCCCGTGCCGCGGGTGCTGGACGCGATGCCGGACCCGGCGGGGGACGGGGCTCCTCCTTATGTCTTGTACGAGCGGCTGCCCGGCGTGAACCTGGAGACCTATCTCGGGGCGGCCGGCGACGACGAGCGGCGGAAGGTGGGGGAGCAGCTCGGCGAGCTCCTGGTGCGGCTGAGCGGGATGCCGTTCCTGACCTTCGGTGACTTCGCCGGGCGCGAGCTGGCGATCGAGCCGTTCGGGGTCGGTGACCTCGCGGAGTTCTTCGAGTCCCACGCCGAGGGGATCGGGTTGACGCGCGAACAGGGCGCACGGTTCGAGGCTGTGATCGACCAGGCCGAGGATCTGGCCGAGACCGGGGTGGACCGGATCTGCCTCGTCCACAGTGACTTCAACCCGAAGAATCTGCTGGTCGACCCGGCGACCGCCGAGCTCACCGGGCTGATCGACTGGGAGTTCGCGCACGCCGGGTCGCCGTACGCGGATCTGGGGAACCTGCTCCGGTTCTGTGTCGATCCCGTCCTCGGCGGCGCGGTGCTGAGCGCAGTACGGGCCGGTCCCGACCTCGGGGACAGGCTGGTGGAGCGGGCCCGGGCGGCGGATCTGTGGGCTCTGATCGACCTCGCCGCGCGCCCTGGAGCGAACCCCGTCGCCGCTGCCGCGCACGCTCTGGTCGGCCGGATCTGCGACACGGGAGACCTCGCGGGCGGCCGTCCGGATCCGGACGTCGTACATTGAGAGCAGTGGCACGTCGGGACACCTCGGCGGGCGGCCGGTCGCAACCGGGTGCCCCGGGTTGCCGTGCCCTCACCATTACACGTATTCTGTGAGATGCGCTATGGGCCCGCGCGACCTCGGACGGAGCAGGCTCGTGCTCGCAGCAGTCGGTGGTGATTCTGTCCTGTTCAGGTAATCCAGCGCTTCTGATGCGATCCAACGGCCCGGTGCACCCGTACGACACCATCAGCCCACGGAGCAACCCACCACATGACGGCCAGCATCGAGGCACCTCTCGACCCCGCAGTACGCATCACCCCGCAGGTAGCGGTCAATGACATCGGGTCGGAGGAAGACTTCCTCGCGGCGATCGATCTGACCATCAAGTACTTCAACGACGGCGACATCGTTGAGGGGACCATCGTCAAGGTCGACCGGGACGAGGTTCTCCTCGACATCGGTTACAAGACCGAAGGCGTCATCCCGTCGCGCGAGCTGTCGATCAAGCACGACGTCGACCCGAACGAGGTCGTCAAGGTCGGCGACCACGTCGAGGCCCTGGTTCTCCAGAAGGAGGACAAAGAAGGCCGCCTGATCCTGTCGAAGAAGCGCGCCCAGTACGAGAAGGCCTGGGGCACGATCGAGAAGATCAAGGAAGAGGACGGCGTCGTCACCGGCACCGTCATCGAGGTCGTCAAGGGTGGACTCATCCTGGACATCGGCCTCCGTGGCTTCCTGCCCGCCTCGCTCGTCGAGATGCGTCGCGTCCGCGACCTCCAGCCGTACGTCGGCCAGGAGATCGAGGCCAAGATCATCGAGCTCGACAAGAACCGCAACAACGTGGTTCTGTCGCGTCGCGCGTGGCTGGAGCAGACGCAGTCCGAGGTGCGGATGAACTTCCTCACCCAGCTGCAGAAGGGCCAGATCCGCAAGGGTGTCGTCTCCTCGATCGTCAACTTCGGTGCGTTCGTGGACCTCGGCGGCGTCGACGGTCTGGTGCACGTCTCGGAGCTGTCCTGGAAGCACATCGACCACCCGACCGAGGTGGTCGAGGTCGGCCAGGAGGTCACCGTCGAGGTGCTGGACGTCGACATGGAGCGCGAGCGCGTCTCGCTGTCCCTGAAGGCGACCCAGGAAGACCCGTGGCAGCAGTTCGCCCGGACCCACCAGATGGGTCAGATCGTGCCCGGCAAGGTCACCAAGCTGGTGCCGTTCGGCGCGTTCGTCCGGGTGGAAGAGGGCATCGAGGGCCTGGTGCACATCTCCGAGCTCGCCGAGCGTCACGTCGAGATCCCGGAGCAGGTTGTCCAGGTCAACGACGACGTGATGGTCAAGATCATCGACATCGATCTCGAGCGTCGCCGGATCTCGCTGTCCCTGAAGCAGGCCAACGAGGGTGTTGACCCCGTGTCGGACGACTTCGACCCCACGCTTTACGGCATGGCGGCGACGTACGACAAGGAAGGCAACTACATCTACCCGGACGGGTTCGACCCCGAGACCGGCGAATGGCTCGAGGGCTTCGACTCGGCGCGCGAAGAGTGGGAGCGGCAGTACGCCGAGGCCCACACTCGCTGGGAAGCTCACAAGAAGCAGATCGAGGACGCCAAGACGGCGGACGTCGAGGCCGGCGAGGCCTCCACGTACTCCTCGGCCGCTGAGCCGGCAGACGACGCTCCCGTCGAGGGTGCGCTCGCTTCCGACGAGGCGCTGCAGGCTCTCCGCGAGAAGCTGACCGGCCAGGGCTGATAGAGCTCCGGTAGTTCCCGCAGTACGAGAGACCCCCGCACCCAGTACTTGGGTGCGGGGGTCTCGCACGTCCGGGGCACCTCGACCCGGCCGCCGAGGCCCGGGCGGAGACGCCCAAGTGGCCTTCAGCGGTTGGAGAACAGGCCGGGCGCGTTCGCCGCGAAGGCTTCCCGGTCACAGTGGTCCGTCTTGAGCAGCACATTGGCCACATGCTTCTCGACGGTGCGCGGCGAGATGTGCAACCGGGCGGCGATCGCCTTGTTGCCGATCCGTTCCGCCAGCAGTCTGCCCACCTCGAACTCCCTCATGGTGACCCCGAGCCGCCGGAGTTCCGGTGGGAGCTCGTCGGCGCCGGCCCGCCGCTGACGGATCGGTGCGCCCATCCCGCGGAGCAATCCCCGGCAGGCGCTCGCGACCACGGGCAGGTCGCCGTGGTGAAAGAACTCCTCGGCCTTCCGGAGCCACTCGACGGGCTCGCCCCAGCCGTCGTCGTACGCAGACTGGGCGACGAGCCGTAATCCGAGGTGCGCGGCCATCGGGTACAGCTCAGCGGCGCGCAGGGCGCTCGCCGCTGCGGCATTCGCCTCGTCGGGCCGCCCAGCGCGGCCGAGCAGTACGGCGTGTGCCAACTGGATGAACTGGGTGTTCCACCGGGTCCGGCTCGCGCTCAGCTCGGTCACCGATCGATAGTGCTGCCAGCCGATGCGACCCGCGAGAACACCGAGCAAGGGGATCAGGCCGTACTTCCCGAAGTCCATCATCGACGGGTTCTCGGCGTCGTACTCCCGTGCTTGGGCGAGTTCCTGAGCGGCGCGCTCGCCGTCTTCCTCCAGCAACGAGCAGAACGCCCGCGCCAGACCATAGGAGGTCGCCCGGATGTAGGGCGCGCCGTCGCCGTCCATTCTGACCTGGTCAAGCGCCAGTTCCATCTCGGCGCGCTGCCCATGATGGGCGTGCGAGACCGCCACCAGAAGGCGGAAGAAGGGGACCGCCCGGCCCAGCCGCAACCGGACCGCGGCGGCCAACTCTGTCTCGATGGTCTGTTGCGCGGCGGGAAGCTCCCACCGCATCACCTGTTGGAGAGCCAGAATGCCGCCCGCGTCGTAGGCGAGCGGCAGGATACCCATCCGCAGTGCGCTCCGGCGGGCCTGCTCGAGCTCGGCGGTTCCCCCGTCGCGCAGGCAGTCGGCACGGGCCAGGAAGACCTCCGAGTAGACCCGGAAGATCGGCAACCGATGGGTTTCGGCGAGTTGGCGAGCCTGCTCGAAGTACTGCTGGGCGGCCTCCTCATCACGGTCACGGGTGAGGTATCCGACCAGCTGAAGAGCGTCGCAGGCGACGATCGGCAGACCGGCTTGCTCAGCCGTCGAGGCGGCTCGCCGGGCAAGTGACGCCGCTGCCTCGAGGCGATCGGAGCTGGGCTTGCTGAGCTCCACGTGGGCTGCGATCACGTCGACTCGCGCCGAGTCCTCGCCGGCCGGATCGTCGCCCAGCAATCGGCGCGCGATGCCGATCTGCTCGACTGCCTCTGTCATGTGCCCCGCCATGTTGGCTATGTTCGCCAGCTGTGCGTGGAGCGCGGCTCGGCGCGGCGCGGGCACGCCGCGCCTGGTCAGCACGTCCAGTGCCTCCGTGAGCCCGGGCATCCGGTCGAACTCACCGGACTCGCCGACCGCGAGCAGCAGCGATTCGAGAACGTCCGCACGCTCGTCGGGGCTGCCTGCGGGAGCGAGCAGATCGTCAGCGCGCACCAGCAGGGCGACAGCTGAGCTGACCGCTCCTTCAGCGAGCGCTCTGCGGCCGGCCTCGGCAAACCGCCGGGCGGCCATGGCGAAATCCCCGGTCCGCTCCCTGAGCTGGGCCACCCGGGCGCACCACTCGTCGGGAAGTTCGGGGTAGAGCTGTTCCACCGCGTCGGCCACGCGGCCCGAGTACACGGCCCGATCGGTGGGGTTGAGATCGCTGAGCAGGGCCTCGGCGGTGAGCGGATGGCGGAAGGCGTACCAGTCCGGAGCCGGTTCGTCGGGCCGCACCAGTTGGGCAGCGACACCCGCATGCAAGGTGGCCAGCAGGTCGCGGTCGTCCAGTCCGGTTGCCTGCCGCAGGATCGGTAGCGGGAAGCGCTGACCGACCACCGCGGCGATCGTCAGGATCGATCGTCCGTACGGTCCGAGCCGGTCGGTACGGCGGCTGATGTTGCGAGCGACGGTGGCGGGGACGGTCGGCTCTGCCGCGTCCTGCACCAAGTGGCAACCATCCGGCTCGGTCACGAGCTGGCCGCTGCGGGTGAGCTCGTAGACCAGTTCCTCGATCACGAAGGGAACGCCGGCGCTGTCGGTCACCAGCCGCTCGACGACAGCGTCCGGCACTTGGCCGGCCGCGACCTCCAGCCGGGACCCGGCCAGTTGCCGTACCTCTGGCGGACTCAGACGCCTCGGTTCCACTATCAGAGCTGAGCCGCGTTGGCGCGCAGCCGAGGCGAGGTCGGTCGCGACGCACGGTTCGGAGCGAGCTGTCAGCAAGAGCGCGGCCGGTTGGGTGTCGAGGTTGTCCAGCAGGAACTCCACGATCGCCAGGGTCTCGGCGTCGGCGTCGTGCAGGTCGTCGAGGACGAACAGGCAACCGCGTTGGTGTCCGCACGCTGACAGCAGGCGGAGTAATGCCTCGGCGATCATCATCGGAGAGCTGGCCGCGGTCTCCTGCCCGGCGCCGATCTCCGGGACCAGATGGGCGAGGACCGATCCGTAGCTGCCCAGTTCGTCGGCCGTCGGCAGTTGCCCGCTGCGGCTCAAGGACAGCAGTGCTTCTATCACCGGCCGGTACGGCGTGATCGGTCCGATGGTGCTCACCCGGCCACGCAGTACCACCATTCCCGAATCGACCGCCACACCGATCGCATGAGCGGCCAGCCTGGTCTTGCCGATACCAGGCTCGCCCACCACGAACACTGCAGTGGCCGTTCCAGAGCGTGCGTCGGCCAGGGCCGCATTGATGCTGTCGACCTCGGCCTGCCGCCCGACCAGTTCCCCCGCCCGGCTCGCCATACCTCCGTACTGTAGCCGTCGCGTCAGTACCGCCGTAGCGCTCGGGCGAACCGTAATCGGGGATATTCCGGGCGGCAGGTCAGCTTGCTCCCGGCCGGTCCGTCTAGAGCGACTGGCGGATGGAACAGGTCGGTGTTCCGGGGGACGTGGGCGAGGCCAGGCCGACCGCGTATCCGGCCAGCGCCATCGTCCGGGCTACCCGACTGCTGTGCTCGGGAGGAACCACCGGACCGATCGGGTCGCCGAGCGGCGCAGGATCGGAGGTCGCGCCAGCTGGATCCGGCGAGGTTGCTTTGGGCTGCTGCGTCATTGTTACCACTTTCCTTATGGTGATCGATAGGAACGGTCAGCCGCTGGTGGTTCCAGCAGCAACACCGAGGGGACCAGACTGCTGAACCCAGCGCGCAGCAGACCGTAACCGATGCCGGCCAGACCGGTCATCAGTCCGGGTGAGCTGACGCCACCCGGCGTGCCACAGCGTGTCCCCTCCTGTTCGATGGCTCCGACCACGAGTGCGGTCCGGTGACGGAGTACTGCGGCAGCCTCATCATCGCCCTGGCCGGCCAGCCAGACCAAGGGCTCGAGCGCCCCGACCTCTCCATGACACAAGCTCATGTCCAGTAGTTGCGGTCGAACCCTGGCTTGGCGGAGATAGTCCCTGGACGGGATCGCCCCGGCGGCGAACCGCGCGAGCGCTGTACCGGCGTCGCCGGAGCACCAACCGTGGTCGGCCGCAACTTCCAGCAGACCTCCAGCTGGTGCCGCGAGAGCCAGCAGTCCGGCGTCCCGATGGCGGGGTCGTCCATCAGCCGAGGCATAACGCAGCAAGCTCCAGGCAACTCCCGCTGATCCGTGGGCGAAACCGGCGGCCGGACCGAGGCCACCACCCTCCTCGGCGACCTGTGCCAGCCGGTCGGCATACGTCGCCGCGACGCGGAGCGCCGCCGCCCGGTCGGGGCTGCTACCGATGGCCATCATGGCCGCCAGACCGCCGGCATCCCCGGTACCGAAGCCGTAACCGGTCGCCCGATCCGGGTCGTGGGCGAGTTGCTCGGCGAGCTCGATCACGGTGGTCAGCCAGCCGTCCAGCTCGCTGCCGAGGCCGAGATCCGACAGCCTGCTGAGCGCATAGCCGACACCGCCCAGCCCGTGGAACCCCGGCCCTACCGCCCGGGTCAGCGCCGGATCCGCGGCCCAGGCCTCGAACAGCCAGGGCAGCGGCCGGATGACCTCCGCTGCCAGGTTGACGTAGCGGTCCGCGCCGGTGATGCGGCTCATCTCAGCTAAGAACAGCGCCGGCCCGAGGTAGCCGTTCGCCAGCCCGGCCCCGGCCGGCAGCACTGCCCAGTAGAGGTCGTCTACCAGCTCCAGCCCGATCCAGTTCGCCCTGCCGTCGCGGCCGAGCGCTCGACCGAGGATCTCGTCGGCGATCCCCGTCGCAGCGGCGAGCAGCCGCTGGGGATCCGGGGGCGCTGTGGCCGCGGGGTAGGAACGGACCCTGGTGCCCTGATGACTGACCGGCTCGGGGCGGGTTGACAGCGATGCGGTGATCAGCCACTCCTGCTGACCGCGGTCGATCTCGTTCAAGGCCAGGATCTTCGCTTCGGCGCGGCCGAGCCCGGTGGTCCGGAGCAGATCCGGTAGGCAGGTGCCGTCCGAGGCCGTCACATCTCGTGAGCCGGGCCGCGACGTGAACAGCGGCACATCGCCTCGCTCGAGATCAGCGAGCTCGTGATCCACCAGCCGCAGGTGGCTGTCGTCAGGGCGATCGTCGCGGAGGAGGCCGAAGAACCGTCGGCGGGCCCCGGCATCTCGCAGCAGGTCGGGATGGGTGGATTCGTCGAGCAACGTTGCGTAGGTCTGCGTGTGCCTGGCGACATAGCGAGTGCCGTCCGCCGCGCACCGTTCGAGCAGCCCGTCAGGGCCGAGCAGCTCGGCGCGACCGGCAGCGATCGCGTCGTACGCCGTGAGGAAGCCGGCGAGCAGGGATTTCTGGTGGTCCCGCGGTTCCACCAGACAGCCGCCGACCCTCGGCCGGTTCTGCGCACCGTGTGCCACTGCCGGTCGCCGGATCAGCCGCATGGTGTCGAGCCCGGCGTCTGCCCAATCGACCATCGCGTCAGGCAGTTGGACGCCTTCGTCCCCGCCCAGGCCCGACAGGTCGATCACGCCGTGGTCGCCGGCGAGGAGGAGGGGCAGCAAGGCGGTTCGGAGCACCGAGCCGTTGATGGCGGTGGTGGCCGGGTCGTCCCTGATGACCGAACCCACTGTGTCTGCTGGGTGGAACAGCGTCTCGACGTCCACGAGGACCGGCTGGTCACCTGAGGCGATCAGGTTCTCGTAATGGATGTCGGTTCCGTCCAGCACGTGGAGCAAGGCGAGCAACGCACCCTGGCGCTGATAGAAGCGCTGAACCTCGGCCGGTCCGGAACAGGGTTGGTGCTCGATGAACTCCATCCAGCCGTAGTCGCGCTTCGTCAGCAGCCGCACCGCTCGAAGGTCGAGTCGGCTTTGCCGGCCCAGCCACTGCAGGAATTCGTTGAAATGCGCATGCAGGTCCAGGGGGCGTGGCTTGTAGACCACCTTCTGGCCACCGGCGAAGGTCAGTACTGCAACCGACCTTCCACCGCCGTGGCTGTCCCCGGAAGGCTCGATCGAGACCAACCGGCCCGGATCGGTTCCGCCAAGCAGCGCCGCGGCGATCTCGGCCCGGTCCTGGCCGAACCGGCTGAGCAGTTCTCTGCGCGCGTCGGCGGCCCGTAGGCAGGTGCCGCTGAGGGTCTGGGCCAGACCCTGGTTCCGCTCGAAGAATCCCGCCAGCCCGGCCTCTGTACTGAGCTGATCGGTGAACTCGGTGAACCGCCCGGCCGGTGTGGCGGCGCGGAGACGTCCGCAGGCCCGGGCCTGGTTCAGTTCCAGCACCATCGTCCGGACCGCTAGCAGCGCCAGGCGGCCACCGAGCTGCTCGGCGAACTGGCGATCGACCCCGGGGTCGACCTGAGCCACGCTCGGCACGGAACGGCACGCATCCAGTACCAGGGGTTCGAACACCTGCGTCATCGCCGACCGCCAGCCGGCCGGCCCGGCTACCGGAGCCGTACGGGTCGACGGCTCGGCCGCTGCGGGGGAGGACACCGGCACATCGTCTCAGCCGACTGCAACACACTAGTAGGTAATAGGCCCCCAACTTTGGGGTCGACTGCAGGGGGCCGGCGCACTGGGTAGGGTGCTGGCGTGCTGAGAGTTGGGTTGACCGGGGGTATCGGGTCGGGGAAGAGCTCTGTGTCGTCGCGGCTGGCGGCACTTGGGGCGGTGGTGATCGACTCGGATCTGCTCGCGCGGGAGGTTGTTGCGCGGGGTGCCGATGGGCTGGCCGAGGTGGTGGCAGCCTTCGGGGACGTGCTGACGGCCGAGGGGGAGTTGGACCGGCCGGCGGTGGGGCGGATCGTGTTCGGGGACGAGGTGGCCCGGCGGAAGCTGGAGGCGATCATTCATCCGCGGGTACGAGCGCGGGCGGCCGAGCTCGAGGCCGGGGCATCGGGTGATGCCGTGGTGGTACACGACATTCCTTTGCTGGTGGAGACCGGGCAGGGGGACAAGTTCGAACTGGTGCTCGTGGTCGACGTGCCGCGGGAGGTCCAGGTCGAGCGGCTGACCCGGGATCGCGGGATGACTGACGAGGAAGCGAACGCCCGGATCGCCAGCCAGGCAACGCGGGAACAGCGGCTGGCGGTGGCCGATCTGGTGGTCGACAACTCGGGCAGCCTCGAGCAGCTCGACGCTCTGATCGACGAGCTCTGGCCCGGTCTGGCGGAGCGCGCAGGGCACGGTACGGACACGAAAAGGTGACCCTTGGCCGGGAAATGATGAATCCTGGCCCAGCTGTACGAGAATCTGTCCGGGTTCGCCCGGCCTGAGGCCCGGCCGACCTGACCACCCCTCGGCGCGCGCCCCGCGCCGGTCCGCAAGCCCAAGGTTGGGAGGATGGCGTGGAGTGTCCGCGCTGTAGCTCTGACGTTCCCGAGGTCTCGCACTTCTGCCATCACTGTGGCAACGATCTGCAGTCCGGGGACGCTCAGCGCAAGAAGGCCTATGCCGCCCGGCCGGACGAGCCGGTCGCGTCGTTCAAGCTGGTCTCGACGATCATGCCGCAGGGCGCGGGCCGCCAGCCGTACACCTACCGCGTCGCGCTCGGCATCGCCTTGCTGCTGACCGTGGTGACGGCCGCGCTGGGCGCGCTGCCGGTCGCGATCATGGTGGCCGCCTTCGCCATCCCGATCGTCTACATCCTCTACCTGTACGACGTGAACCTCTGGGAGGACGAGCCGATCCCGGTCGTCGCCGCGGCCTTCGTGCTGACCGGCGTACTGGCCGCGGTGTTCACCTGGTTGTGGTCCGACAAGATCAGCCTGTCGACCGACCTGGTCGGCGGCAACCCGGGCGGTCCGTCCGGGCGCGACCTGTTGATCCTGATGCTGCTGGTACCGGTCGTCTCGGAGCTGATCCGGCAGATCGGCCCGATCTATCTGGCTTCGCGGCCCCGGTACGACGACCTGATGGACGGCTTCACCTTCGGCGTGGTGGCCGGTGTCGGGTTCGCCTGCTTCGAGACGCTGGTGCTCCACTGGGGCTGGATCAGCGGCGGCTTCGCCGGGCCGGGCAGCAGCGCCGGGACGTGGATCTCCGTAGTACTGCTGCAGGGTTTCGTGAAGCCGCTGATCTACGGCTCGGCCACGGGTCTCGCCGTCGCGGAGTTCTCCGGGCTGGGCGAGAAGTACGACGGCTTCACGCCGCGGTGGGTGTTCGGCCTGATCCAGGCGATGGTCGTCAACGCCCTGTTCCAGGGTGGGGTCTACCTGCTGGGCTTCGTCGGCGGGCACGGCTCGACGGTCGGCGCCATCCTCGGGGTGGCCTGGGGGCTCGTGCTGCTCGGCGCGCTGATCATTCTGGTCCGGACCGTCCTGCACAAGGGTCTGCTGGAGGCGGCCCTCGAGTCCGCCGCTCGCGGTGGCTCGAACCACGCCTCGGGCGAGCTGGCGTTCTGCTCGCGCTGTGAGATGCCCCTGCTGCCGCACTCGGACTTCTGCTCCGCCTGTGGCAACTCGGTCCGGTCCGTGCCGAAGTCCGAGCGCGGAGTGGCAGCGCAGGGGAGTGCGCCGGCCGCCGGGTTCGATGGGACGACCGGGGAGACGCAGGCATGAGCAACCAGCAACCGCCGTACGGCCAAGGTGGACAGGGCGGCCAAGGCGGCCGGCCAGGTCAGCCGCCGTACGGAGGCCAGCCGGGTCAGCAGTGGCCGCAAGACCAGCCGAGCTACGGTCGACCGCCACAGGGGCCGCCACCTGGCTATGGGCAGCCGGGGCAGCCTGGGCAGCCGCCGTACCAGGGTCCGCCTCCGCAGTACCCCGGCCAGCAGCAGCCGCAGTACCAGGGACAGCAGCCGCCGCAGGGGTACCCGCAGCAGCAGGGCTACCCGGGGCAGCAGTACCCCGGCCAACAGCAGTGGGGTCCGCAGTACAGCGGTGGTAGCAGTGGCAAAGGCCCGAACGCGATCCTGCTGCTCGCTGGTGGAGGTCTCGCCGCAGTAGCTGTCATCGGTGTCGTGCTGGCGCTCCTGTTCAGCGGTGGTGACGACAAGAAGGTCGAGCCACCTGTGCCCGTCACACCGACCAGCACACAGCCGAGCAACGAGCCCAGTACGCCGGTTGAGGACAAGGGCATCGACGTAGCCCAGGGTGTCCGGGTGACGCCGGCTCCGGGCTACCTGCGCAAGCCGCTCGACAAGTACACCGGCGTCTACCTGCTCAAGGGTGGCGAGGCGTACTTCATGGTGAACGCGTTCAAGCCGGGCCCGGGCGAGACCTCGGCGACGGAGCTGCAGGAGCTGCTCGCGGCCGAGACGAAGAGTCTGGGCCAGCTCAAGAAGAACGAGCCGGTGGAGGTCACCCCCACCGGCGGCAACGTCAAGTACATGACCTCGCAGAGCTACAGCGCGGTGTCGACGACACAGAACGGCACCCTGAACGTAATCGGCCTGGTCGGTGTCGTCGAGCGCAAGGACGGCGTACTGACTGTCATCCAGGTGTACGGCCGCAAGGACAAGGCAGACGCTGTCCAGAAAGCCGTCGCCGCGATGCTGGATTCGGTGATCAAGAGCCAGTGAACGGAAAGCGCGACAAAAACCAAGGTCCACGCAACCCCTGGGTCCGCAAGACCGACGCCGAGGAGGAAGCAGACAACCCCACCCCGGAGCCGGACCTTCCGCCGTCCCCGTGGTCCCTTGAGGTGCCGGCCCGGCCACCGTCCCCCTGGGACACACCAGACGCCGGTACTACGCCTGGCGCGGGTAGCCCGGGCGACAAGGCTGACCCCGCTCCCGGTACTGCGGGCTCGGCGCCATCCACTTGGGGTAGTGCCGGCGCGGCTGCAGGTGGACCCGCGGCGGGCGGCGCCGGAGTACAGGGTGCTGGTGAGGCCGGTGCGCCCTGGGGTGAGCGAGTGGGGCCACCGTCTCTGCGGCGGCCTGAGCCGGTCAAGAAGAAGGGGTTCAAGCTCCCTCCGGTGGTGATCCCGATCGTCGCCGGTCTGGCTGTCGTGGTGCTGGTCGCTGTGGCCTTGACCCTGCTCACCGGGGGAGACGACAAGGCCGACCCCGGCCCGGTGCAGTCGCTTACGCCGACACCGTCGTACACGCCACCCGCGAACGCGCTGCCCGTCCAGTTCGGCGTCTCGCTGGTACCGGCGCCGGGCTGGACCCTCCTCGCGAAGGAGACCAACGGCAAGCAGGTGATCAACTACGGAGCGAACGGCGCGCCCCGGGCGTACTACTGGGTCCGGCAGAAGCAGAACGTCACCGCGAACGCCTTCGCGCTTGGCATCGTCGAGGGCGCGACCAAGGACCGGATCGCGCAGCTCGGCAACATGCGGAACCTGGAGTGCCCCAAGGACGTCTTGGTGGAGTGCGTTGCGCTCTCCTACACCCTCACCCCGTCGCCGGGGGCCACGATCAAGGGCGATGTCGAGGTGTACCGGCGCAAGGACGGCGTGGTCACCGCGCTGGACTACCAGGTCACGCCGGACTTCGCAGCGACCGCCGATGCCGCTGTGGCGACGATGAAGCAGTCCGTCATCGCCAGCCTTTGACGTCCGAACAAACACTGCCTAATCCCATGGCACACCGCGAGGGGCGATCATGAGTCAGCCGTACGGAACTCCGCAGCAGCCGCCGGCCCAGGGCGGCTGGGGTCCGGGTCCGGCTGGGCCACAGCTCCGGACGAAGGCCAAGTCGTCGAAGACGTCGTGGATCGTGATGGGCGGTGCCGTACTCGCGGTGCTGCTGATCGCGGTCGGCGTGGTGCTCCTGGTCAGCGGCGGCGGCAAGGACGAGGGCGGGACGCCGGTGGCCGACGACTCCATCACGCCGGATCCCGTCGGCACACTGTTCACGCCGGAGCCGACCAAGGCGCCCAACACCAAGGGACCGAACGACGTCGGGATCGAGGTCGGCAAGGGCGTCTGGTTCACGCCGGCGAAGGGCTGGCTGCAGGGGCCGGACAAGACGATCTCCGGGAAGTACTGGATGCTGCAGGAGTTCAATCACCGTGGGCTCATCGACGGTTACTTCTGGGTCCGGCAGACGCAGTTGTACGACGCCAAGTCGTTCGCCGAGCACCTGGTGGACATCGAGTCGAACGGGTTCGAGAACGTCCGGATCGGTAAGGGCGTCGTGGTGGAGTGCGCGATTCCCGCGCTGAAGGCCTGCTACTCGATCGGCTACACCGCCGACGTGCCCTCGACGAAGGGGAAACTGCTGCCGTTCCGCGGGTTCGTGACGGCGTACCAGGACCAGTTCGGGCAGGTCACGGCGACGGACGCGGGGCTGGAGTCGCGGGTCTACGACCGGCGGGTCAACGAGCTGATCGCGATGAACAACTCTGTGGTGAAGAGCTACTCCTAGGCCGTTTTGTCGCCCGTTGGCGGGGTCCGGCCGTCCGCTGTTGGCGGATTTTCGGAAACTGTCGGCGGTGCGCCGTACGGTGGTTGTCATGAGACAGGTCACCGATCTCCAGCGTATGGTCGCGCCCCTCAAGGTCGTGTCCGACTTCGATCCGGCCGGCGACCAGCCGGCCGCGATCGCCGAGCTCGAACGGCGGATCAACGCGGGCGAGCAAGACGTGGTGCTGCTGGGCGCCACGGGTACCGGTAAGACGGCGACGATGGCATGGCTGGCCGAGAAGATCCAGCGGCCGATGCTGATCCTCCAGCCGAACAAGACGCTGGCCGCCCAGTTCGCGACCGAGCTGCGGCACTTCTTCCCGGAGAACGCGGTCGAGTACTTCGTCTCGTACTACGACTACTACCAGCCCGAGGCGTATGTCCCGCAGACGGACACCTACATCGAGAAGGACTCCTCGATCAACGAGGAGGTCGAGCGGCTGCGGCACTCCGCGACCTGGTCCCTGCTGACCCGGCGCGACGTGGTCGTGGTCGCGACCGTCTCGTGCATCTACGGCCTGGGTTCAGCCGACGAGTACTTGAACCGGATGATCCACGTGAAGGTCGGCGACGAGATGGACCGCGACGGTCTGCTCCGCAAGCTGGTCGGCGTGCAGTACGCGCGCAACGACCTGGCCGGCACCCGTGGCACCTTCCGGGTCCGCGGCGACACGCTCGAGGTCTTCCCGGTCTACCAGGAGCTGGCCGTCCGGGTGGAGTTCTTCGGTGACGAGATCGAGCGGGTGATGACGCTGCACCCGCTGACCGGCGAGATCCTCAGCGAGGAGACCGAGCTCTACATCGGTGCCGCGACGCACTACGTGACCGCGCCCGAGAAGATGGAGCGCGCGATCACCAGCATCGAGGCCGAGCTCGCGGAGCGGCTGGCGGAGCTGGAGCGTGGCGGGCAACTGCTGGAGGCCCAGCGGCTGCGGATGCGGACGACCTACGACATCGAGATGATGCGGCAGATCGGCACCTGCTCCGGCATCGAGAACTACTCCCGCCACACCGACGGACGAGAGACCGGGACGGCGCCACACTGCCTGCTGGACTACTTCCCCGAGGACTTCCTGCTGGTGATCGACGAGTCGCACGTCACCGTGCCGCAGATCGGCGGGATGTACGAGGGCGACATGTCCCGCAAGCGGACGCTGGTCGAGCACGGGTTCCGGCTGCCGTCGGCGATGGACAACCGGCCGCTGCGCTGGGAGGAGTTCCTGGAGCGGATCGGCCAGACGGTCTACCTGTCGGCGACCCCGGGGCAGTACGAGCAGGACAAGTCGGACGGCCACGTCGAGCAGATCATCCGGCCGACGGGTCTGATCGACCCCGAGGTGATCGTGAAGCCGACCAAGGGCCAGATCGATGACCTGATCCACGAGATCCGGCTGCGGACCGAGCGCAACGAGCGGGTCCTGGTCACCACGCTGACGAAGAAGATGTCGGAGGACCTGACCGACTATCTGCTCGAGATGGGCATCCGGACCAGGTATCTGCACAGCGAGGTGGACACGCTGCGCCGGGTCGAGTTGCTCCGCGAGCTGCGGATGGGCGAGTACGACGTACTGGTCGGCATCAACCTGCTGCGGGAGGGCCTCGACCTGCCGGAGGTGTCGCTGGTCGCGATCCTGGACGCGGACAAGGAAGGCTTCCTGCGCTCGGGCCGCTCGCTGATCCAGACGATCGGCCGCGCCGCCCGGAACGTGTCCGGTGCGGTCTTCATGTACGCCGACAAGATCACCCCGTCGATGGAATTGGCGATCGACGAGACCAATCGCCGCCGCGCCATCCAGGTCGAGTACAACACCGCGCACGGCGTCGACCCACAACCGCTGCGCAAGCGGATCGCCGACATCACCGACATGCTCGCCCGCGAGGACGCCGACACCGCCGAACTCCTCGGCAACGGCCGCACCCAATCCCGCGGCAAGGCCCCGGTCCCCGGCGGCGGCAAACTCAAGGCCGGCGAAAAGGCAAGAGAACTGGCCGGCGGCCTGCCATCCTCAGACCTGGCCGACCTGATCCAGCAACTCACCGACCAGATGCACAACGCAGCCGCCGAACTCCAGTTCGAAGTAGCCGCCCGCTACCGAGACGAAATCTCAGAACTCAAAAAGGAACTCCGCCAAATGGTCAACGCCGGCGCCAAGTAGACCCCACCCCGCTGCCGGAGCGGCGCAGCCCGCACAGACCTGACCCAGCTGCTTTCACCCGCTGGTCGGGTGGGTTTGCCTGGAATGTGCGGCTGCGGGTGGAAGCTATCTGTAGCTGACGGCGAGGTTGGCGGCAGCGGGGGCGGCGTACCGGGCATCGCCGCGGGCTCGCGGGTTTCGTCGTCGGGCGGTGGGGAGGCGCCGATCGAGTTGGTGGGGGTCGCGCTCGACCACGTGCTGCCCCGGGGATCAGTCGGTGCGGGTGACTGTGTGTTGGGGGGATTCGTTGACGGTGAGGGTGAAGATGTCGGGGCGGCTGTAGTGGCCGACTGGGTCGAAGTCGAGGAATGAGCGGTCGCGGTCGGTCAGGTCGAGTTCGGCCAGCAGGACGGTCTCGCCGGCGCGGGCGGGGCCGGTGAGGATCTCGCCCAAGGGGGAGATGATCGTGCTGCCGCCGTTGATGAGGACGGTGTCGGGGGAGTCGCCCTGGAGGGGGTGGACATCCGCCGGGAGGTCGGCGCGGGTCAGGTACTGGTTGGCGCTGATCACGAAACACCGGCCTTCGAGGGCGATGTGGCGCATCGTGGCCTGCCACTGGTCGCGGTCGTCGACGGTGGGCGCGCACCAGATGTCGATGCCCTTGGCGTACATGGCCTGTCGGAACAACGGCAGGTAGTTCTCCCAGCAGATGGCCGCGCCGAGTACGCCGTACTCGCTGCGGACGGCCGGCATCGTCGAACCGTCGCCCTGGCCCCAGAGATAACGTTCGGCCGCGGTCGGCAGGAGCTTGCGGTGTTTGGCGACCAGCCCGGCGGCTGAGGTGAAGAACAGTGCGGTGCAGTACAGGGTGCCGCCGTCGCGTTCGATCACGCCGATGACCAGGTCGACGCCGAGCTGACCGGACAGCTCTGCCAGCTGTGCGGTCTCAGGGCCCGGTACGGCGATTGCAGCCTCGCGATAGCGGCGGAAGAGCTCCCGGCCTTCCGCAGTCCGCGACCCGACGGTCACCCCGAAGTCGACTCCCTTCGGGTACCCGCCGACGAACGCCTCCGGCAGTACCACCAACCGGGCGCCACCGGCGGCGGCCTCGCGGATGAAGTGCTCACCCTTCGCAAGCGTCGCGGGCGTATCGAAAAGAACCGACCCAGCCTGAACAGCAGCAACGACAACTGAAGCCATGCCCCGGAGCGTACGCGGCGGCCGCGTGCTCAGCCGGGAGATGTAGGTGACAAAAAGTCAGCCACCATCTGCGGCTGCCCGAGGAGCCGGGGTCACTTCGATTCTCCGCAGCGATGGCAGGAGCAGGGGTAGCAGCATGGCTACCGCCAGCAGCGCTCCGCCCGCGACTGCGACAGTTGCGGTGCCGAAAGCCGCCGCCAGGAACGGGACTGACAGCTGCCCGAGCGGAATCGACGCGAACGACCCGAACTCGTCGTAGGCGCCGACTCGGGAGAGCAGTCGTTCGGGGATGTGGAGGTGACAGACCGTCGACCAGACGACGGTGAAGAACTCGGCGGCCATCCCCGCGGCGAACGCCGCCGCGGCCAGCCAGAAGACATTCGCGCCGGTGCCGAGGAGGATCAGCGGTACGGCGGCGAGGGTCATCAAGGACAGCGCCCGCACCATCGGTCGCCGTACGGTCAGCTTCACCATCGCCACGGTGGCCAGGGTCCTGGTGGGTCAGGAGGACGATCGCCACCCCGGCCTGACTGACGCCGGCGCTGTCAGTGGCCTCGAGAACACCGAACGCCAGCGCGACGGGCGCCATCGCGCTGCCGGCCATGGAGATCGACCAGCCGGCGAAGAACCACCGGAAAGCAGGAGAACGAAGCGGCCGCCCGGGCGAGTCGCCTGTGCTGGATGCCGGCAGTCCATCGGTCCGCGATGGTTCGTGATCCCGACCTTGAGGCACCTCCGGTCCGGGCACAACCAGCCATACTGTCCGCTCCTGCGGAGTTCATCAAACAGGTTTCGCCCGGCCCCTGCTCTACTTGGACGATCAAGTCTGGAGGAGACAGATGAGATTGACCGGAGCTGACGTGCTGGAGCACTGCCTGGGCAAGGCAGGGGCTTGGCAGGACGAGCCTTGGGAGGGCGACGTGGTCGCGAAGGTGGGGGACAAGATCTTCGCGTTTCTCGGCTCTGGCGGTGCGGTCGGGGTCAAGTGCGGGAGCAATCGCGAGGAGGCCGATGAGCTCGTCGGCACCTATCCGGACGACGTCAGCAAGTCGGCGTACATCGGGCGATCCGGCTGGAACACCGTGCGGCTCGGCGGGTCGGTGCCCGATCAGGAGATCCTCGAACTCGTCGACGCCTCGTACGAGACGATCGTCGCGAAGCTGCCGAAATCGAAGCGGCCGTAGCTCTACCCGTGATCAACCTGACTACTCAGGCAAGATATTCCCGTCGCTCGACGTGATCATTCCGACAGGCGGGATCGGCGCGCTCGATTTGGAAACTTGGACATCGACCGGCGAGAATAGGGCCATTGAAGGGGAGTATTCCTTTCGCGGCGGTATCGTCATCACGGTCAAGGGTTCGTCCCCGCGCCCGGTGCCGCCGGCCAGGCCCGACTGATCGAGCCAGGCGGAAGAGACCTTCGGAGTCCGATATTCGTCTGAGCTCCGGAGGTTTCCTGTGCATATTGCCGACTACGTCTGGTACATCACTGTCGGGGTGCTGCTAGCACTCCTGGCCTTCGATGTCTTCATCATCGGCCGTCGCCCGCACGAACCGACCACCAAGGAATCGGCGCGGGCGATCACCTTCTACGTCTCGCTCGCCGTCGTCTTCGGGCTCGGCGTCTGGGTCTTCTCCGGCGGCGAGTACGCCGGCCAGTTCTTCGCCGGCTGGCTGACCGAGTACAGCCTCAGCGTGGACAACCTGTTCATCTTCCTGATCATCATGGCCAGGTTCCAGGTGCCCAGGAAGTACCAGCAGACGGCGCTGCTCGTCGGCATCATCCTGGCGCTGTTCTTCCGCGGCATCTTCATCGCCGTCGGCGCGGCCGCGATCAACGAGTTCTCCTGGGTCTTCTACCTGTTCGGCGCGTTCCTCGTCTACACCGCGATCCACCTGGCCAAGCAGGGTGAGAACGACGACGAGGACTACAAGGAGAACGCGGTCATCCGGTTCGCCAAGAAGCGGCTGAACGCGACCGACGAGTACAACGGCGTCAAGCTGACGGTGCGCAAGAACGGCAAGCGCCTAGTCACCCCGATGGCGATCGTCATCATCGCGCTCGGTACTACGGACCTGCTGTTCGCGCTGGACTCGATCCCGGCGATCTACGGTCTGACGCAGGAGCCGTTCCTGGTCTTCACCGCCAACGTGTTCGCGCTGATGGGTCTACGGCAGCTGTACTTCCTGCTCGGCGACCTGCTGCGGCGGCTCGTGTACCTGTCGCTCGGACTGTCGGTCGTGCTCGCCTTCATCGGCGTGAAGCTGGTCCTGCACGCGATGCACGAGAACGAGTTGCCGTTCATCAACGGTGGCAAGCACATCGAGTGGGCCCCGGAGATCCCGATCTTGGTCTCGCTCGGCTTCATCATCGTGACGCTGGGCATCACCACGATCCTCAGCCTGCACAAGTCCCGCAACACGCAGTCCCAGCCGGCCGAGGTCGACACCGCGGACTCGACCGAAGCTGGAGCCGAAACCGCTACCCCGGCCAAGGCCGAGGCGGCGCAGGCCGGCGGCGGCGAGCTGGACGAAGCCACTCGCGCCGAACTGGACAACATCCAGGAGCCCGAGCAGACGAACTCCAAGAAGTCCTGACCAACTCAACCGGCGCCCGATCCCCCGAGGGGATCGGGCGCCGACTTGTTGTCGCAGAGCGCGCCCCCTGCCACGATTTCCGGCGGTTAACCGCCGAAATGGCGTGGGGTGAGGCGGGCGGTGGCGACCAGGGTTTGGCGGCGTTCGGGGAGGAGGGGTTCGTTCTCGAGGCGTTTGCCGGTTTCGGAGGCGTGGAGCATGCCTTGGGGGGAGACGAAGCCGACGTGGTGGACCTTCTTGCCCGGGCGGCCGAAGAAGTAGAGGTCGCCGGGGCGGGCTTCCTCGGTGGGGATGTGCTCCAGAGCCGCGCATTGGTCATGGGCGTCGCGGGGGAGCCGTTGGCCGAGTACTCGGTTGACGGCGTGTACGAGGCCCGAGCAGTCCAGCCCGTATGTCGACGTACCGCCCCAGAGGTAATCGAGTCCGAGGAAGAGCGACCCCAGGCGGATCCGGTCTTCCGGTACGGACGGGGAGTCGACCGGGCGCAATGCGTCATCCGCAAGCCACCCAGAGCCGCCGTCGGGCAGCGCCACGCGGGTGAACCCATCGGCGTGATCCACCGACGCCAGTACCGTCGCGAACGACAGGTCGGCCAGATGACCCGACCCGGGCTCAGCAAACAGCTCGGCAGTCGGCACAGTCACAGCAACCGGCGCAGTGGCGGCCTCCGGCAGCTCACCGAGATGGCTCGACGGCACCCAACCCGGATACCCGAGGTCGTCGGCCGAGGACGGCTGCCACGGCGCGATGATCTCGGACCAGCCGTTCCGCTCGGAGCGCACGAGCACCGGCTCGGCGAACAGCAACTGGGTCAGCATCCGGCCGTGCAGCCCCAACCGGGTCTCGATGTCCATCGCCTTGGCCCAAGCGGCGACATCAGGCTGAGCAGCGATCGCCGGAGCGTCGACATCGCGCGGTGCATCCGGTGAAGTCCAAACGGTGCTGACCGGAACTTTGTTGGAAACCAACTTCATGGGGTCAAGCCTGCCACGCCGAGCCCAGCGGCCGTCGGCAGGTGGATCACCGGGCCGTCGTACCGCACCCCACCGACGACCGGCGACTCCGCCAGCCACCACGCGGCGTCGAGGTCGTTGACGGCCGTCGTCGGGTACGCCGCGACGAGCGCCGCGGCCGCGCCGATCCCCACATGGCTCTCCATCATCGAGCCCACGATCGCGCCGAGCCCGTGCTCGCGCGCCAGCTCCAGCAGCGTCCGAGCCGGTCCGAGTCCGCCGCACTTGGCGAGCTTCACGTTGATCAGATCAGCCGCGCCGAGCCGGATCACCGCGACCAGGTCCCGTACGCCGTACACCGACTCGTCGGCCAAAATCGGCGTACTGACCCGGTCCGTGATCCACGCCATCCCCTCGAGATCGGCCGCGACGACCGGCTGCTCGACGAGCTCGATATCGCACCCGGCGTCCTCCAGAGCGCGGATCGCGTTCACCGCGTCGCGCCGGCTCCAGCCCTGGTTGGCGTCGAGGCGCAGGCGCGGATCCGGCCCGATCGCCTCGCGCACCCGGCGGACCCGGTGGAAGTCGGCCTTCGCGTCACCCGTGCCGACCTTCACCTTCAGCACGTCGAACCCGTCGGCGATCCGGTCGATCGCGGACGCCGCCAGCGCCTCGGGCTTCCCGACGGACAACGTCACGTCGGTCCGAACCGTGTCGACGGTGGACCCGAGGAAGCCGTGCAAGGTCTGCCCGCGACGCCGCGCCACCAGGTCGTGCAGCGCGACATCCACCGCTGCCTTCGCCCCGAAGTTTCCTTGCACGGCGCCCTGGATCCGGCGCAACGCCTCGGTGAAGTCGTCGGGCTCCAGGCCGTCCAGCGCCGTGGCGATGGGGCCTTCGACACAGGCCTGGGCGCCGGCGAGCGATTCGCCGGTCACCTTCCAGACCTGGGGCGCCTCGCCCCATCCGCTCAGCTCGCCGTCGCTGAGCTCGACGAGCAGGGAGTCGGCGCTCGTCGCAGTACGGAGCGCTGTGATGAAGGGGGTGTGCAGGGGTGCGGAGACCAGGTGGGTGGTGAGTTTCACCGGATCGCCTCCAGATCGTGTCGATGGGTCCAGACTTCGGCGGCGATCTGGGCGATCAGCTTCTGTGCCTCGGCGTCGGGCAGCTCGGAGGTCGTACAGACCACGAGTACGAACGCCTCGGCGTCGTCGGGATGGACGATGCCGCCGTCGTGCCGGATCCGGATGTCCCAGCCGTTCTTGTGCTCGACCCGGGTGCCCTCGGGCAGCAGTGCCGGGATCTCGCCGTTCCAGGTGTTGCCCGCGAGCAGGTCGCGGACGTAGTCGCCCGCGCTGCTCTTGTCGTTGCCTACCGCAACCAAGACGGCCGCGAGGTCGGCCGGGCTCATCAGGTTGCTGATCCCGGCGGCCTGCGCTGCCGCGTCGTCGATGCCGCGGCGGATCACGCTGGCGCCGGACCCGTACTCAGCCAGTACTGCGTTCGCCGCGGTCACGCCGGTCTGTTCCAGGACGAGGTCGGTGGCGAGATTGCTCGAGTTCGTGATCATCTCGGTCGCCAGCCAGTCGAGCGTGACCTGCTCGCCCATCGTGGTCCAGGTCGCGGGGGCTTCATCCTCGGCCGGGTTCACGCCGAACCGGCCGCCCGCCGCCGAGGCGAAGTCGTTGTGCACGGTGACCGGCTGGTCGAGCGCGAGCTCGCCGGCCTCGACCTTCCGCCTCATCGCGATCGCGACCGGCAGTTTCATCGTGCTCGCGGCGTAGTGCGTCCGCTCCGCGTCGTGCCGGAACACCGCGATCCCGTCGAGCCGCCCCAGCCAGACACCGAACTCGCCGCGCCCGGCGACCGCGCGCAGTTGGTCTGCAATTCCCATGATCGTCACCCTTCCACATAGAACTTGCCGGGCCTGGCAGACTTCGCGGAGTGTCCAGAGCAGTAGGTCTTCTCCTCGGCTTCGCCGCCGATCGCTGGTTGGGCGACCCACGCCGGTTCCATCCGGTCGCCGGGTTCGGGCAGGTGGCCGGGCGGCTCGAGACCAGCTTGTACTCCGATTCACGAGCAGCCGGTACGGCGTACGCGGGGGTGCTCGTCGGGGCGGTGACGGCGGGTGGCGTGGTCGCCGAGCGGCTGACGCGCGGCCGGCCGGTTGCGCAGACGGTGCTGACGGCGGCCGCGACCTGGGCGGTACTGGGCGGGCGGAGTCTGGAGCGCGAGGCTGAGGTGATGGCCGGGTTCCTGGAGGCGAAGGAGCTCGAGGCTGCTCGGGGGCGGTTGAGCTATCTGTGCAGCCGGGATGCGACCGACCTTTCGGCGGACGAGTTGGCTCGCGCAACGGTGGAGTCGGTGGCGGAGAACACGTCGGATGCGACCGTGGCGCCGCTGGTTTGGGGCGGGCTGCTCGGGATCCCCGGGCTGGTCGGGTATCGAGCGGTGAACACACTCGATGCGATGGTCGGGTACCAGTCCGCGCGGTACCGGAACTTCGGGTGGGCCTCGGCGCGGCTTGACGATCTGGTCAACCTGGGGCCGGCGCGCGCTTGCGCAGTACTGACTGGGGTGGTGTCCGGTCGGTTCGCTGAGTCGTGGCGGATCTGGCAGCGGGATGCGCCGCGGCATCCGAGCCCGAATGCGGGGCCGGTAGAGGCGGCCTTCGCCGGGGCGCTCGGGGTTCGGCTTGGCGGGACGAACACCTATGGCGACGAGGTGGAGGATCGCGGGACGCTCGGCGATGGGCTTCCGCCGGCGGTGGGCGACATCCGGCGTACGGCGTCGCTCGCCCGGCGCGTCTCCTACGCGGCGGCCGCGGTCGCGGCAATCCTGGCGTTGCGTCCGAAGCTGTTTCCCGGAGGAAAGGAGCGGACATGCATCTGACTCAGCGGCCGATGCGGATCGCGCTGATCCGGCACGGGGAATCCATGGCGAACATGGACAAGCAGATCTACGAGACGGTGCCCGACCACTCAGTCCCGCTCACCGCGCGCGGGCACGAGCAGGCTGCGGCGGCGGGCAAGAGTTTGGGCGAGCTGTTCGAGGGCGAGCCGGTGCGGGTCTACGTCTCGCCGTACCTGCGAGCTTTGCAGACACTCGACTCGCTCGGGCTGGACGATCTGATCGGGGTCGCCCGGGAGGAGCCGCGGCTGCGCGAGCAGGACTGGGCGAACTTCCAGGACACCGAGGACATCGTCCGGCAGGAGGCGCTGCGGGATTCGTACGGGCACTTCTTCTACCGGTTCACGCATGGCGAATCGGGTTCTGACGTGTACGACCGGGTGTCGAGTTTTCTGGAGACGATGCATCGCGACTTCGAGACGCCGGACTCGCCACGGAACGTGCTGCTGGTGTCGCACGGGCTGACGATGCGGCTGTTCTGCATGCGCTGGTTCCACTGGTCGGTGAAGTTCTTCGAGACGCTCCGCAACCCGGGCAACGCCGAGACACGGATCCTGCTGCGGCAGCCGGACTTCCGGTACAAGCTGGATCGTCCGTTCGAGCAATGGA
Source organism: Streptomyces sp. SID13031 (assembly GCF_010548305.1). Lineage (GTDB taxonomy): Bacteria > Actinomycetota > Actinomycetes > Propionibacteriales > Kribbellaceae > Kribbella. The sequence goes on along the minus strand of NZ_JAAGLV010000006.1, from coordinate 269,981 downwards.
CTCCGCACACTCCGACTGAACGGGAGCGATCGGCATGGTTGTAGAACAGTCCAGCGTTGCGGCGGTCGAACTGCTGGGCAGCCTGAGTCCTGAGCTGCGGGCGAAGATCGTTGCACCGTTCGATACGCCCGATCATCAGGTATGGACGTACCTGCCGGGTGACCGTCCCGGTCTGACGCTGGGGGAGTTGTCGGTCGAGCAGCGGCGGCTCGCGATGCGGCTGCTGGAGATCGCGTTGAGCGAGCGTGGGCTGGCGGATGCGCGATCGGTGATGTTCGCCGAAGCGATTCGGCGGGGGCTGCCGCAGGCCGAGCCGGGCTCTTCGGTGGATGTCGGTTCTGAGCAGCGGTACTTCCTCCGGGTGCTCGGCGATCCGTCGGGCTTCGAGCCGTGGGCTTGGCGTCTCAATGGGCATCATCTGGCGTTGCATGTGACGTTCGTGTCGGGTGCGATCGGGTTCACGCCGCAGTTCTTCGGGTCGGAGCCGGCGACGGTGTTGTCCGGGCCGCATGCGGGGTTGCGGACGCTGCCGGCCGAGCAGGATCTGGGGTTCTCGTTCTTGGAGTCGCTGGAGGATGGGCAGCGGGAGCTTGCTGTTGTCTCCGACACGGCGCCGCATGACATTCTCACCCGCTTCGATCCTGTCGCCGACCCGAAGGTTTTGCTGCGGGGGCTGCCGTACGGCGAACTCAACCCTGAGCAGCGGCAACTCTTCAGCCTGCTGATCGGCCAGTACATCGGCCGCGCCTCGGGGCCGATCGGTCTGCAGACATGGCAGGACATCACGGAGCAGGGCATCGAACGACTGACGTTCGCCTGGGCGGGCGCGACCGAGCCGGGCGCCGGACACTACTACTCGATCGCCGGACCGACCTTCCTGGCGGAGTACGACAACACCCAGGACAACGCCAACCACATCCACTCAGTCTGGCGAGACCTCCGCAACGACTGGGCCACCGACATGCTCGCCGCCCACTACGCCGGCCATTGAGTACTACGTCGGCCACTGAGTACTACGTCGGCTTTTGCCAGACGGAGATGTGGCTTTCGCTGTCTGAGGTGAACGGGGTGCGGTTCCAGTCGGCGTACCGGGCCTCGAACTCGAGCCCCGCGAGTTGCGCCATCAGGTCGCACTCGGCCGGCCAGATGTAGCGGAAGTTGCCCGCGCCGTACCGGGTGGTGCCGTCGGTCTTGTGCGAGTAGTGGTGTGACGTGCACGCCTGCGTCGCCAGGTCGTATGTGTCGAAGATCAGATGTCCGTCGTCGCCAAGGGTCATTGGAACAGCCGACTGGCCGGGAGGCATCCGCCGGATGGCTGGGACCCACAGCTCGATCACGAATCGCCCGCCAGGCTTGAGATGCCGGGACGCGTTGCGGAAGCACTCGACCTGCTCGGCCTGGGTGCGGAGGTTGGAGATGCTGTTGAAGACGAGATAGACCAAGTCGAACTCGCCCGCAACGCGCGTGGTGGCCATGTCGCCCACCACCACAGGCATCGTCGCTTCGTCGACCTTCTGCCGCAGTTGAGCCACCATCGGCTCGGACAGTTCGATGCCGGTCACGGCGACGCCGCGGGCCGCGAACGGGAGGGCCACGCGGCCAGTACCGATCGCGAACTCCAGCGCCGCACCCGACCCGGCGAATCCCGCGAGGAAGTCGACGGTCGGGTCGAGCACCTCCGGATTGAACATCCCGGCGGACGACGCGTCGTACTGCGTCGCAGTGTCCTCGTCCCACACTTCGCTACTGGTCATCGCCGATAGCCTGCTGAAACCGGCCCGCCCCTGTCCACTTCTTTTCCGGTACTTCGGCAGGCGAGGTCAAAACCGGTTCGGCGGTTCCGACCGGGTGGTGAAGGCAATCACACGAGGCAGGAGACAGGTCATGGCGAAGGTACGCGTTCACAACTTCTCGATCACGCTGGACGGGTTCGCGACCGGGCTGAACCAGCGGCTGGACGCGCCGTTCGGCGACGGGATGGAAGGGCTGCACGACTGGATGTTCGCCGCGATGGAGGACGGCGCGACCGGCCTCGACGCCGAGCGGGCGGCGCGCTGGAACGACAACATCGGCGCCACGATCATGGGCCGCAACATGTTCGGCCCGCAGCGCGGCCCGTGGGAGGACGAGTCGTGGACGGGCTGGTGGGGCCCCAATCCGCCGTACCACCACGACACCTTCGTCCACACCCACCACCTGCGCCCGGACCTCCCGATGGAAGGCGGCACCACCTTCCACTTCACCGACGACCCGGTCGAAAAGGTCCACCAGCAGGCCTTGGAGGCAGCAGCCGGCCAGGACATAGTCGTCGGCGGCGGCCCCACAACAGTTCAGCGGTACCTGCGCGCCGGCCTGATCGACGAACTCAACCTGGCCATCGTCCCCCTCCTGGCCGGCGCCGGCCTCCGCCTCTTCGACAACCTGGGCGACACCTTGGCGCAGTACCGGATCACCGAACACCTCAGCTCCCCAGCCGTCACCCACGTCCAGCTGACCCGACGCTAGGGAATTCCGCCGCGCGGGATGAAAGAACTCGGGGTGTGCCGGACAGGTGGGAGTGTGACTTTCATGGTCGGGCGAGAGGATGTGCGGGTGCGCGAGGCTCGCTTCGAGGCGTTGGTCCGGGTGGTGGCGGGGCCGGTGCAGCGGTATCTGGTGCGGCGGGCTGATGCGGATGCCGTTGAGGATGTGCTGGCCGAGACGATGGTGGTGTTGTGGCGGCGGATTGATGATGTGCCGGGGTTGGGAGACGGTACTGCGGTCGATCCGGATGAGGTGCTGCCGTGGTGTTACGGGGTTGCGCGGGGGTGCCTGGCTAATGCCCGGCGGGCCGATGGGCGTCGGCTGCGGCTCGTGGAGAGGCTGACCCGGACCGCGGTTGAGTTGCCGGCAGCAAGTATTGACCACTCCGAGCTGTATGACGCCTTGCGCAGCCTGGGGGAGCTGGATCGCGAAGTGGTGATGTTGTGGGCCTGGGAAGGGTTGGCGCCGAAGGGGATCGCGGAGGTGACCGGGTTGACGCCGAACGCCGTCAGCATTCGGTTGCATCGGGCAAAGAAACGGCTGGCCGTTCTGCTCGGGCGAAAGAACGAGACCGCTGCCGGACAGGAACTGGGCAAAGAAGGGAGCGAGCTGTGAACGACGACGAATTGCTGGCCCAGCTGAGGGCCGCCGACCCGGCGCCGCTGTCGAACGCTCCCGAGCCCGACATCGACCGCCTCCTGGAGGCCACCATGAGCACCGAGACCGACGCCCGACCCGCCCCCGAGACGCCGGACGGAAGCCCCCGCGGAAGCCGCCGCCGTTGGCTGCCTGCTGTCGCCGCCGGAGTGCTGCTCGCGGCCGGCGGCCTTGTCTGGGGCCTCACCGCCGGCCAAGGCGACAACCACCCGGTAGCCGGTGCACCGACAGCCACCACAAGCACAAGTACGACCCCGAGCCCGGCGACCGACCGGCCACTCAAGCTGACCGTCGGAGATGGCGCCGCCGGCAAATGCAGGGCTGTGGAGGTGGCTGACCTCCGCCGGTTGCAGACCGCCTTCGCAGGCACCGTCACCGCGATCCAAGGCGAACTGGTCACCCTGAAGGTCGACCACTGGTACCGCGGCGGCACCGCGACGACGGTCGAGGTCCAGTCCGACGCCGACGCCGTCACCACCCTCCTCGGCGTCGAGTTCAAGGTCGGCGGCACCTACCTCGTCACCGCCACCAACGCCCAGGTCAGCATCTGTGGCGAGAGCGGTCCCGACAGCCCTGAGCTCCGCGACCTTTATCAGAAGGCCTATGCGGGCTGAGCGAAGGGGGTTGTGTGCCGAAGGACAGGACATGGTCCGCAAAGCGGCCCTGGTGCCGGCTGGTTCACGCTCAGGAGATCGGGCCGACCAGCACTATGTCCTGTCGTTCGGGACGGCCTCAGGTGCCGGGCCGCTGGAGGAGGTAGTCCTCGGCGCGCATGGAGGTGGCCGGTTTGATGTCCTCGGGGAGGAGTTCGCGCAGGTCGCGCTCCGTCAGGCTGTCGGGATCGCGCAGAGCGAGTCGGTTCGCCTGGTTGGAGATGGACTCCTCGAGGACGTTGCGGATGAACCGGCCGTTGCCGAAGTTGTGGCCGCGGGGTGCGGCCGGGATGATCCGGTGCACCATGGCCAGCACCTCGTCGGTGTAGATCATCCCCTTCTGCCGGGCCTGGAGCTCGAAGATGGCGACGAGTTGGTCGGTGTCGTACTCGGCGAACGACAGCAGTTTCGGGAACCGTGAAGCGAGCCCCGGGTTCGAGTCCATGAACCGCTGCATCTCCCGGTGGTACCCGGCGACGATCACGACGCACTCGTCGCGGTTGTCCTCCATCATCTTCAGCAGCGTGGCGACGGCTTCGAGCCCGTAGTCGCCCGGGTTGCTGTCCGGTACCAGCGTGTACGCCTCGTCGACGAACAGCACCCCGCCGAGCGCCTCGCGGAACTTGGCGGTCGTCATCGGCGCGGTGGTACCGACGCCGGACCCGACCAGGTCGGACCGGTCGACCTCGACCACATGCCCCTTCTTCAGCACCCCCAGCTGCTGATAGATCCGGGCGAGCAACCGCGCGATGGTGGTCTTGGCCGTACCGGGCTTGCCGACGAACACCATGTGCCGGGCGCGCTCCTGGGTCGGCAGCCCGAACTCCTTGCGGCGCTGGTTGGTCTTGATCTCGGCCACCATCCGCCGGACCGACTCCTTGACCGACTCCAGCCCGACCAACGCCTCCAACTCGGCTAGCGCGTCATTCCGATCGACCACCGGCTCCGGTACCACCAGCGCCGACCCATCGACCTCCGGTACGTCGACCACCGGCGTGGGTTCAGCGGCAACCACAGGCTCAGCGACAACCACAGGCGCGACAACTGGCAGCGGATCAACAGCGACCGCCGCGCGTTCACCATCGAGGAGCTCGAAGAAAGCCCCCAGGTCAGGAACCTCCGGCTCCGGCCACGGCCCGTTCTCGAGTACTACGGCCAGCTCGACCGACACCCGAGTCGCGGCGGCAACCCAAGACCGCGCCAGCACCCGCTGGTCCCCGGCGATGGCCCGCCCAAGCCACTCGGTATTGCGCCCCAGCCAGCCCTGCACATCGAAGCCGGCCCTGAGCTCAGCCAGCGCGTTCTCGACATCCCACCCGGCAACGCCAAGGATCTGCCCCACCGCGGGAGGCTGACCGCCAAGCCCACTAGCCCGAATCAGCCGAGCCAGCACCCGTGCGAAGTCGGGAGCATCACCATCCGCAACCACCGCCGACAGCTCGCCATGCGCATCCCGCAGCGCATCGAGCGAATACCGCAACGCCGCCGACGAACCACCCAGCTCCGGCAGTACTGCGCGCTCCGCGTCGCTGAGTACCGCGGTCCGCCAGAACTCGGCGATCGTCTCGTAGTCGGCAGCGACATGCATCCGGGTGGCCTCCCGGTCACCCAGCACCCGGTCGAACGCGGTGGTCAGCGCCTGCGCGCGAGCCGCCATCGGCGGAGCATCGACGAACAGGCTCACCACATCGCGAGACAGCTGCAACGCTTGCCGACGGCCTTCTTCGTTGAACCCGCGCGCGCCGGACACCGCCTGCAGCGGCCAGTCCGTCTCCGCGACCCGGACCAGATGCCCGCCACCGCCGAAGCGAACCGGCGACCGATGGAAATCCCGGGTCAGTACGGCCGCGATATCGGCGTACTCGCCGTGAAGCACCGGAATCCACCCGGTCAGCAACGGCGCGACCTGGTGGGTCAACCACACCGCGGCGGGCGTCCCGTCGACGAACTCCGGAAAGGCGCCCGGCCGCAACGCCCGCGGATCGTCGGCCCACGCGCGCAGCCGCCCGCGAACCCCGGCAAGCCACTCGTCCGGTACCTCCCACGGCCGGTCGGCAGCGAGAACGTCGAGCACCCGCGGTCTGGGGGAGTGCTGAGCCACAGAAATCCTTTCGAGCCACAGGGACCACTTCGGGCGCTCACCGCGCCCGCCCACTTTAGTGCGTCCCCGGCCGACGACGGGTATCACGGTCTATGGCTGTGGGCCGGACGAAGCCGTTCTGTTCTCGGCGAGGGGAGAAGGGTTTCAGCGGCTTCTTCCGCCGTCAGGGAAAGGTCGACCTGCTCGCGGGTGAAGGACCGGTGGTTGGCGCGGCTGAGCAGGAGAAGTGCTTCAGTGAGGTCGATCGCCCGGTTGTTGACGTACTGGAGGCGGTCGACGAGCTCACCGCTGTCGACCTTCGGATCTTGGTGGGCGACGTCGAGAAGGGTCTGCGTGATCGCCAGTGGGGTGCGCAGTTCGTGGGAGGCGTTGGCTGCGAATCTCTGCTGTTCGGCGTCGTGTGCTTCGAGCTGCGCCAGCATGGTGTCGAAGGCGTCGGCGAGATCGCGGAACTCGTCCTGGCGTCCTTCCAGCTGGATCCGGTGGGAGAGTGAGCCGTTCGTTGCCAGGCGGGTGGCATTGCTGATGCGGGTCAGCGGCGCGAGCATGCTGCCGGCCAGCATCCACCCGCCCAGCAGGCCGAAGATCAGCAGGAGTGCCAGCATCAGGGCTGCCTTCGGGGCGAAGGCGGCCAGCAGGTCGGCGCGGTCGGGGATCATCATCGTTTCGACGATCACGTCGGGTACGTACCGCAGCAGGAAGAACCACACGACTGCGAGCAGGCCGACTCCGGTGAGCATGACCACCCCCGCATAGCTGAGGGTGAGCTTGAGGCGAACGCTCGTACCGGGCGCCCTATCCACGATCGCCTTCGGCCTGCGCGGTGCCGGCCGTGTCGATGCGGTAGCCGACGCCGAGCACGGTGGCGATGATCCACGGTTCGCCGAGGCGTTTGCGCAGTGCCGAGACCGTGATCCGCACCGCGTTGGTGAAGGGGTCGGCGTTCTCGTCCCAGGCTCGTTCCAGCAGCTCCTCGGCGCTGATGATGCCACCCTCGGCGCCGACGAGAACCTCGAGCACGGCGAACTGCTTTCTGGTCAGCGCGACGTAGCTGCCGTTGCGTACACCTCCCGGCGGAACGGATCCAGCCGCAAACCTGCGATCTCCCGCACGGGCGGCCGGTTGAGCGTGCGCCGGCGGTCGAGCGCTCGGAGCCTCAGTGCGAGCTCTCGCAGCGCGAACGGCTTGGTCAGGTAGTCGTCGGCGCCGAGCTCGAACCCGGAGGCCTTGTCGTTGAGCCGGTCGGCGGCGGTGAGCATCAAGATCGGCATACCGCTGCTGGAGGCAACGATGTGTTCGGCGATCTCGTCGCCGGAGGGCCCGGGAATGTCGCGGTCGAGAACGGCGATGTCGTAGGCGTTGACGCTCAACAGCTCCAGCGCCGTATCGCCGTCACCGGCGATGTCAGCCGCGATCGCCTCCAACCGCAATCCGTCGCGGATGGCTTGGGCCATCAGGGGCTCGTCCTCGACCACCAGCACACGCATGCTCTTCATGCTACGAGTCGGTACCTATCGACGGCGTATCAAAAAACACCTACGAGCCGGCAACACCGCGGCGCCTTGGCTTGCAGCATGAGTCGAACCGCACCAGCACCGACATCGTCCCGCCGGCTCCCCGTCCTTGGCCTGATCGCCGTCACCGCCGCGCTCATCGGGATCCTCTTCTTCCGGTCGGTGGTGTCATCGGTCAGCGAAGGCCTTCGGGGCGACCACGGTGGTACCACTGCAGCGGCCGACGGTGGCCTGCCCGACGGGGTGACGGTGTTCGATGACCGGTATCCCGGCGTGACGAACCTCGACGCCGGGCTACTCCAGGCCCTGCGTACCGCTGCGACGGATGCCGCTGACGACGGAATCGAGTTCTACGTCAACAGCGGCTGGCGTTCCCCGGAGTACCAGAATCAGCTTCTTCGGGCGGCGGTCTCGAAGTACGGCTCGAAAGAGGAGGCTGCCCGTTGGGTGGCCACGGCGGACACGTCTCCGCACGTGGCGGGGGAGGCGGTCGACATCGGGCGCTCCACTGCGACCGCGTGGCTGTCCGATCATGGCGCCGAGTACGGGTTGTGCCAGATCTACCGGAACGAGCCCTGGCACTACGAACTACGCGCCGGTGCGATCGCTCGTGGTTGCCCACGGATGTACGCCGACCCCACCCAGGACCCGAGGACGCAGCGTTAGCGCACTAGCCGTTCGCTGCGGGCGGATGGCCGGTGTCGGCTGATGGCGGTACGCCGAACATGCGGCGGTACTCGCGGCTGAACTGGGACAAGGAGTGGTAGCCGACGCTGTGGCCGACTCGCCCGATGTCGTCCGGCGTGGTTAGCAGCGCGAGCCGGGCATGCTGGAGCCGGAGGGTCTTCTGGTACTGGAGGGGGCTCAGGCTGGTGCTGGCGCGGAAATGCCGATTCAGCGTGGAGACGCTGGCGCCGGTCCTGTTCGCCAGGTCCTCGATGCTGAGTGGCTGGTCGAAATGTTCCTGGATCCAGCGGACCGCGGTCGCGACCAGGGTGACGCCGGAGTCGGCCAGGCCGACCTGCCGGACGAGGTTTCCCTGCGGTCCGGCGAGCAGCCACCAATGCACCTCGCGAATGATGCCGGGAGCAAGGATGCGGTAGTCGGCCGGATTCCGGTGCAGGAGAAGGAGCCGTTCGATCGCGGCCAGCAGTTCGTCGCCGGCATCGCTGATGGCCAGTGCGAGGCCGGTCTCGGTGCCAATGCGGGGAGTACGGCGGTTGGCGCCCTCGGCCTCGAGCAGCAGTTCGGCGATCAACGCGGGTTGCAGCGGCATCCCGAAAGCGACGAACGGCTCGGTGGAGGAGGCCTGGGTGATCCTCGAGACGAGCGGCAGGTCGACGGTGACGACCAGGAACTGCCCGGCGTGGTATTCGTAGACCTGCCCGCCCAGTACCGACTGCTTGGTCCCTTGGAGCACCAGAGCGAGCGTCGGCTTGGTGGTTCCGTTGAGCGATTGAGTGGTGGTTGGCTGGCGGTACAGCGACATGCCGTCGATCCAGACCGGCGTACCGGCCTGGGGTGCCATCGAGGCGACCAGCTCGCGTAACGAAGTCAACCGGCTCACCACCCCAGTGAACCAGGCCCGCGCCCGATCCGTGCAGCGGTGAGCAGATCAGGCAAAGGTTCGACCGGATCCGTCTAGGAAGCCGGCCGGGGGCGACCAAGACTTGTCCCATGACAACCTTGGATTCCTATCTGACCGTGCCCGGCTCCGGGCTCCGCATCAGCCCGGCGACGCTGGGCACCATGACCTTCGGCGAAGACCACGGCTGGGGCGCCTCCGTGGAGGAGTCCGGGCAGATGCTGGACGAGTACGTCGATGCCGGCGGCAACTCGATCGACACCGCGAACATCTACACCAACGGCCACTCCGAAGCGATCGTCGGCGACTGGCTCGCCGGTCGCGCCGGACTGCGCGACCGCCTCGTCATCGGTACGAAATTCTTCGTGAACCTGCACCCGGGCGACCCCAACGGCGGCGGCCCCGGGCGCAAGGCGATCATGCACCAGCTGGACGACTCGCTGCGCCGGCTGCGGACCGACTACATCGACGTGTACTGGTTGCACAACTTCGATCCGCTGACCCCGCGCGAGGAGACGTTGCGCGCCCTCGACGATCTGGTTGCCGCCGGCAAGGTCCGCTACATCGGCTTCTCCGACATCCCCGCCTGGGCCACTGCTGAGGCAGCGGTCATCGCCCGCCTTCGCGGCTGGGCGCCCATCATCGCCGTACAAGCCGAGTATTCCCTGCTCGAACGGACCCCGGAAGGCGAGCTGCTCCCGATGGCCGCCAGCCTCGGAATGGGAATCCTGCCCTGGTCGCCGCTGAAAGGCGGCTGGCTCTCAGGTAAGTACAACCCGTCGAACACTGCCCCGATCGACACCGCCCGCAGCCGCGACCGCCAGCCTCCGGCTTCTGCCCGGCCGGTGCTCGAGGCCCTCCACGCGGCGGCGGACAAACTGGAAGCCGCCCCCGCGGAGGTCGCGCTCGCCTGGGTCCGCCAGCAACCCGGCATCACCTCGACGATCCTCGGGGCGCGCCGCCTGGACCAGCTCCGCTCGAACCTCCGCTCCCTCGCCCTGGACCTCCCCGACGACATCCACGCGGACCTGACCCAGGCCTCGACGCCACAGCTGAACTTCCCCGCCGAGAACAACGCCCAACTGGCCCCGATCCTCCAGTTCAGCGGCACAACAGTCGACGGCACCTCCCACCCGACCCTGCCGCTTCTCCTGGAAGACTCCACTCGCTACTGACCATTTCTGTCGTGGATGATCGAGGTGATGAGTCAGACGCATCAGGTCGAGATCAGCGGCGAGGTCGTCACGAAGACCTATACCGACTGGAGCCGGAACGAACACCTGCGCGAGTGGGCAGCCTTGCGGGCGATCTCCGCCGCGAGGCCTCACCTGGTGCCGACCCCGATCAGTCTTGTACTACCTGCGCCGCCCTCGATCACCATGAGCCGCGGCACACCGCAACCCACCCGAAACCGCCGAACTACAGGCAGACCGCGTCCTCAACCTGCTCTCATAGCCAATCGATCGCTCATCGCAGCCCATCGCGTCGCCGTCGGAGCGAGCAGGAGCCCGACCGTGGGCGAGTACCCATCGGACCGGTCGACTAGAGTCGGGCGCGTCATCGATGGCTTTCAGCAGGAACCCGGTGTGAGTCCGGGACGGTCCCGCCACTGTTACCGCGCTTGCGTGGGAGTCAGGAACTGCTGCCGTCGTACCTGCCACCTGGGGCGTGGACACCCCGAGGAAGGACCGGCCGCGCGTGCCCGCGAACCTTTTGCTGCTCTCCACTGCCGATACCGATCTGCTGGCCGCGTCGCAAGCGCAGGCCGGGTGGAAGGTCGCCAACCCCGCGCGGGTCGACCTGGCCGACGTCCCCAACCTGCTCGAGGGTGTCGAGATCGTAGTGGTCCGTCTGCTGGGCGGTCGCCGCGCGTGGGAGGAGGGCCTCGACGCCGTCATCTCCTCGGGTCTCCCGACGGTAGTGCTCAGCGGCGAGGCAGCCCCCGACGCCGAGCTGATGTCGATGTCCACTGTCCCCGCCGGCGCGGTCTCGGAGGCGCTCGGCTACCTCCGCGAAGGCGGTTCCGACAACCTTCGCAACCTGGCCGGCTTCCTCAAAGACACCATCCTGCTGACCGGCGACGAGTTCGACCCGCCACAGACCCTCCCGACGTACGGGATCCGCGCCGGCCGCACGTTCACCAAAGACACCCGGCCGGTCGTCGGCATCGTGTACTACCGCGCGCACGAGATCTCCGGCAACACCGCCTTCGTCGACGCCCTCGCGATCGCGATCGAGCAAGCCGGCGCCCAACCGCTACCCCTGTACTGCGGAACGCTGCGCGGCCTCGACCCCACCCACGAGGACAACGCCGAGCTGTTCGGGCTGCTCCGCGAATGCGACGTGCTGGTCACCACCCTCCTGGCAGCAGGCGGCACGGTCGCCTCGAACGCAACGGCCGGCGGCGACGACTCCTGGGACGCAGGCGCACTCGCCTCGCTCGACATCCCGCTGCTCCAAGGCCTCGCGCTGACCTCGACCCGTGAGCAGTGGCTCGAGAGCGACGCCGCGATCAGCCCGCTGGACGCCGCCACCCAGGTCGCGATCCCCGAGTTCGACGGTCGCTTGATCACGATCCCGTTCTCCTTCAAGGCGTACGACTCCGAAGGCATCGCGAGCTACGCCCCTGACGAAGAGCGCTGCGCCCGGCTCGCCGGCATCGCGGTCGCGCAGGCGCGACTCCGGCACGTTCAGCCCAAGGACAAGAAGCTCGCGCTCGTACTCTCGTCGTACCCGACCAAGCACGCCCGCATCGGCAACGCCGTCGGCCTCGACACCCCCGCCTCGGCCGTCGTCATCCTCGGCCAGCTGAAGGACGCCGGGTACGACCTCGGCCCCGACCTCAACCTCGACGAGCTCCAGGGCGCGGACGGCGCCGACGGCCTGATCCACCGCCTCATCGCCGCGGGCGGCCACGACGTCGACTGGCTCACCGACGACCAGCTCTCCGGCGCGGTCGCGAAGATCCCGCTCTCGACGTACGCACGCTGGTTCGGCAGAACGCCCGAATCGTTGCAGAAGGCAATGATCGAGGCCTGGGGCGAGGCGCCCGGTTCCCTGTACGTCGACCAGTCGGGCGCCGAGCCCGCGATCGCTCTCGCGGCTCTCCGGTTCGGCAACGTAGTACTGATGATCCAGCCGCCCCGCGGGTTCGGCGAGAACCCGGTCGCGATCTACCACGACCCGGATATGGCGCCGTCGCACCACTACCTCGCGGCGTACCGCTGGCTCGAAGCGCCCGAGGAAGAGGGCGGTTTCGGCGCCCACGCGGTTGTCCACCTCGGCAAGCACGGCACGCTCGAATGGCTGCCGGGCAAGGGCATCGGCATGGCGGCTGATTGTGCGCCCGACGCAGTACTGGGCAATCTGCCGCTCGTCTACCCGTTCATCGTCAACGACCCGGGCGAAGGTACGCAGGCCAAGCGCCGCGGCCATGCCGTGATCGTCGACCACCTCGTACCACCGATGGCGCGGGCCGAGACCTACGGCGACATGGCCAAGCTCGAGTACCTGCTCGACGAGTACGCCACCGTCTCCGCGCTCGACCCCGACAAGGTGCCGACCCTGCGGGCGCAGATCTGGACCCTGATCCAGGCGGCCCAGCTGCACCACGACCTGCACACGTCGGAGAAGCCGGAGGATGCGGAGTTCGACGAGTTCGTCCTGCACCTCGACGGCTACCTCTGCGAGATCAAGGACGTGCAGATCCGCGACGGGTTGCACATCCTCGGCGGCGGGCCGGACGGGGAGGCCCGGGTCAACCTCGTTCTCGCCGTACTGCGGGCGCAGCAAATGTGGGGCGGCGTCTCGGGCGCGGTTCCCGGTTTGCGAGCGGCCCTCGGGCAGACCTTCGGCGTCGACGAAGCCGCGATGCTGGCGAACCCGGGCGTCGCAGTACCGGAGCTGGCCGACCTGGCGACGCTGGCTGATCTCCCGGCCGTGAGTGGCGCCGACGGCGTCGACATCCTCGAAGCCGTCGCCCGCAAGCTGGTCGTCGGGATGGAGACGCTGGCCTGGGACGCGGGCAAGGTCCCGGTCGTCATCGAAGAGGTGGTCGGTCGCGAGGCTCCGCAGGTGAGAGCGTCACTGCAGTTCGCCGCCGACGAGGTCGTACCGCGGCTGGCGCGCACCGGCGACGAGCTGACGAACGTACTGCGCGCGCTGGCCGGCCGTTTCGTCGAGGCCGGCCCGTCGGGGTCACCGACCCGTGGCCTGGTGAACGTGCTGCCGACCGGACGGAACTTCTACGCCGTCGACCCGAAGGCGATCCCGAGCCGCAACGCCTGGGACGTCGGCGTCGCGCTGGCGGACTCGCTGCTGGCCAGGCACAAGGCCGAGACGGGGGAGTGGCCGCGATCGGTCGGCCTGACCGTCTGGGGGACGTCCGCGATGCGCACCCAGGGTGACGACCTCGCCGAGGTGCTCTGGCTGCTCGGCTGCCGCCCGGTCTGGGACGAGGCCTCCCGCCGCGTGACCGGCTTCGAGATCGTCTCGCTGGCGGAGCTCGGCCGGCCGCGCGTCGACGTGACGATCCGGATCTCCGGCTTCTTCCGCGACGCCTTCCCACACGTCGTCTCGCTGCTCGACGAGGCGGTCCGTACCGTCGCCGCGCTGGATGAAGATGCCGACAGCAACTATCTCAGGGCACACGTCGACGCCGATGTTGCTGCGGGCAATGACCTGCGCTCGTCCACCGCGCGCGTCTTCGGCTCCAAGCCCGGCTCGTACGGCGCTGGGCTGTTGCCGCTCGTCGACGCCCGGAACTGGCGCACCGACGCCGAGCTCGCCGAGGTCTACGCGGTGTGGGGCGGCTACGCCTACGGCAAGGACCTCGACGGCGCGGAGGCTCGCCCGTCGATGGAGCGGGCCTACGCCCGGATCCAGGTCGCGGCCAAGAACGCGGACACCCGCGAGCACGACATCATGGACTCCGACGACTACTTCCAGTACCACGGCGGCATGGTCGCGATGGTCAGGCATCTGACCGGCTCGAACCCGAAGGCGTACATCGGCGACTCCGCCGTACCGGCGCAGGTGAAGACCAGGACGCTGGAGGAGGAGACCAAGCGCGTCTTCCGGGCCCGCGTGGTGAACCCGCGCTGGATGGCGGCGATGCAGCGGCACGGGTACAAGGGCGCCTTCGAGATGGCGGCGACGGTGGACTACCTGTTCGGGTACGACGCCACGGCCGGGGTGGTCGACGACTGGATGTACGAGACGCTCACCACGGAGTACGTCGCAAACCCGGAGATCGCCGAGTTCTTCCGCAAGTCGAATCCCTGGGCGCGGCACGGGATCGCCGAACGGCTGCTCGAGGCGGCCCAGCGCGGACTGTGGTCCGAGCCGAGCGCGGAAGCACTGGAAACCCTGCGCACTGCCGTTCTGGAAACAGAAGGTGACATCGAGGATCGCGGCTGAGACGTCGGGCCGCGGCGGCGGCCAGGGTGTGATTGGGTGGGCGCATGGCGCCCGAACAGCTGAGAGTCCTGGTCACCAACGATGACGGCTACGAGTCCCTGGGCATCCAGGCGGTCGCCGCGGCCCTCGAGGAGGCCGGCCACGCAGTACAGGTGGTGGCGCCCTGGGATGACCAGAGCGGCGTCGGCAGTTCGCGGGCCGGGATGATCGGCAAGGCGATCGCGTCGAAGGTCGGCGAGAACGGCTTCATCGGGATCGACGGGACGCCCGCGCTGGCGGTGACGCTGGCCCGGCTGGGCGCCTTCGGCCCGTCGCCGGACATCGTTGTGTCCGGGATCAACCACGGCCACAACATCGGACCGATCCTGCACTCCGGCACGGTCGCCGCCGCCCTGACTGCCGCGACCCAGGGGCTGTCGGGCCTCGCGATCAGCGTCGACTCCGAGCATCCGAAGTACATCGAGACGGCCGGCGTCGTCGCTGCGGAAGCGCTCTCCTGGCTCCGCGGCCAGCCGGCCGGCACGGTCATCAACGTCAACGTCCCCGACGTACCGGTGTCCGAACTGAAGGGCGCCCGCTGGGCCCGCCTGGTCGGGTACGACCGCTCCCGGCTGGTACTGGAGACGGCACCGACCGGCGAGCCGGTAGTAGGCCTGCAAACCCTCCCGCCGGCTACCGACACCAACACCGACGAGGTCCTGCTGGCGGCCGGCTACATCACCGTCACCCCCATCACCGGCGTAGGCGAACTCCCCGGCGGCTCAGCCGCCACCCACCTGACAAAAGCCTTCACCAACTAACCACCCCCGTCTACCTATCGCGCGACGTTTCAGGGGTTAACCCCTCAGACGGTGGGTTGCCCAGCCAGAATCTCGCTAGGCAACCCACACTCTCAGGGGTTAACCCCTGAAACGTCGCGCGGAGCGGGCGGGCGGTTGGTGCGGAGGGTGGCTGGGGGGCTGGGTGGGGGTGTGGAATGATCGCCGGGACGGTAGTGGAGGAACACCGGTGACGGCCTGTGATGGCTGGATTCCGGGGCGGTCCCGCCACTGTGACCGGGGTCATCCCGGAAGCCAGGACATCTGCTGCCGTCCGCCAGGAAGCGCTCTCCGCGCGTCCGGCGTGCCAAGTGCCGAGGCGGGCGTGGACACCCGCGGGACGAAGGGAAACCACCGCCGATGCGGTCAACTCCGACCAACTCCACCTCCCCGACAGGTGAGCCACCGTCGACCGCCTCCACCGACCAGCCGGCCAGTACCTCCGCGGCCGACCAGTTGGCCAGTACCGCCTCCACCGGCCAGGCGGGCAGTACCTCTGCAGTCGGCGATCGTGGACCCGAGGGCTCCGCGATCTCGGGCGACCAGCGGTTGCCGGGCGGCTCGGGCTCCGTCCCGTCCAACGGTCGGCGCCTGCCGGGTGGCTTTCCGTTCACCGCTGTCGTCGGGATGGGTGATCTGCAGCTGGCGTTGATCCTCGCCGCGGTGTCGCCGGCGATCGGGGGCGTGCTGATCCGTGGCGAGAAGGGTACGGCGAAGTCCACCGCCGTCCGCGCGCTGACCGAGATCCTCCCCACCGTCGAGGTGATCGAAGGCTGCCGCTTCTCCTGCGACCCCGCCAACCCCGACCCGATCTGCCCCGACGGCCCCCATGCCGCGGCCGCCAACGACTCAGGTGCTGGCGTTGCCCTCCGCACCACCCCCGGCTCTCACACCGTCCCCGCCCCCGACACCTCCGGCGAAGGATCTCTTCCCGCGGCGATCTCCCGACCGGCCCGCTTGGTCGAGTTGCCGGTGGGGGCGACCGAGGATCGCGTGCTCGGGTCGCTGCATCTCGAGCGAGCGCTCTCCGAAGGCGTCACCGTCTACGAGCCCGGTCTGCTGGCCGCAGCCCATCGCGGGTTGCTGTACGTGGACGAGGTCAACCTCCTCCACGACCACCTGGTCGACGTACTGCTCGACGCCGCCGCGATGGGCCGCGCGACCGTCGAGCGCGACGGCGTCTCGATCACCCACCCAGCGCGCTTCGTCCTGGTCGGCACGATGAACCCCGAAGAAGGCGAGCTCCGCCCGCAACTGCTCGACCGCTTCGGCCTCACCGTCGACGTCGTGGCCAGCCGCGACCCCGCAGTACGGGTCGAGGTGATGCGTGCGCGACTCACGTACGAGGCCGATCCGACCGCTTTCATCGGCAAGTACGCCGGTGTGCAGGCCGAGCTGTCCGAGCGCATCGTCAAGGCCCAGTCCCGCCTGGCCGATGTCATCCTCACCGACGCGGCCCTCCGCCAGATCGCCGAGATCTGCGCCTCCTTCGACGTCGACGGCATGCGCGCCGACCTCGTCACGGCCCGTACTGCGGTAGCGCACGCCGCCTGGTCGGGCCGGACCGTCGTCGAGGTGGAGGACGTCCGCGCCGCCGCCAAGCTCGCCCTCCCGCACCGCAAGCGCCGCAACCCCTTCGACGCTCCCGGCCTGGACGACGAGCAACTCGAGCAGGCGATCCAGAACAGCACCCCACCAGACCCCGACCCCGAAGACGACCCTGAAGACGACCCGGACGGCGGTCCCGACGGAGCTCCAGATGGTGGGCCGGACGGCGGGAACCCCGACGGCCCCGACGGCACCTCGCCGACGGACACCGATCGCGCGCCGAACACCGACGCGGACCATCCCGACGCCACGCAGCCTCCGGCGGACGCCGCTGACCCGGACAAGTCCGACAATGCGGGGAGCGCTCTCCCCGGACCCGCGCCGACAGGCCAGGTCGCCGCCAGTTCAGAGCCGTACAAGGCCCGCCTCCTGAGCGTGCAATCGGCGGGCGCTGGCGTCGCCGGCCGGCGTTCGAGAGCGCTCACCGAGGTCGGCCGGGTAGTCGGCGACCGGGCTCGCGTCGGTCGCGAGTCCGGCCGTCCGCATCTCCTGGCGACCATCCGCACCGCCGCGCCGCACCAGCACGCGCGCGGTCGTTCGGGTCGGGGCCTCGCCGTCCGCACCTCCGACGTACGGCTCGCAGTCCGGGAAGGTCGCGAGGGCAACCTCGTCCTGTTCTGTGTCGACGCATCCGGCTCGATGGGCACGAAGAAGCGGATGACCGAGGTCAAGACCGCGATCGTCTCGCTCCTGCTCGACGCCTACCAGCGCCGCGACACCGTCGGCCTCGTCACCTTCGCCGGCGCCGACGCGACCGTAGCTCTACCTCCGACCGGCAGCGTCGAGACCGCAGTACGGCGGCTTGAATCGTTGCCCACCGGTGGCCGTACCCCGCTCGCCGAGGGTTTGCTGAAAGCTTCCGACGTACTGCGAATCGCCGCCATCCGCGATCCGCGCAGGCGTCCCCTGCTCGTACTCGTGACCGACGGCCGCGCGACCGCCGGCGACAAGGCATTCGCCAAGGCGAAGCAAGCGGCCGGCTGGCTCGCTCAGCAGGGGATCGCGTCGGTGGTACTGGACTGCGAGCCGCATCGCGGAGTGCGGCTGGGCCTGGCGGCCGAGCTCGCCGCCGACCTCGGCGCGGAGTACCTGGATCTGGGAGAAGTTGCCGCGGGCAAGCTTGTTCGCGCGGTCACCGAACGGAGCGCCGCCTGATGCCGCAGGGACAGCCGAACGTCGTACCGCAGGACGGACTGACCACCCGGCAGCGCCGGAACCGGCCGCTGCTGATGGTGCACACCGGTGAGATGAAGGGCAAGTCGACCGCGGCGTTCGGAATGGCGCTGCGCGGCTGGAACCAGGGCTGGAACATCGGCGTCTTCCAGTTCGTCAAGAGCGCGAAGTGGAAGGTCGGCGAAGAGGGCGCTTTCCGGGCCCTCGGGAAGTTGCATGAGGCAACGGGTGAGGGCGGCCCGGTCGAGTGGCACAAGATGGGCGAGGGCTGGAGCTGGTCCCGCAAGGCCGGTAGCGAGGAGGACCACGCCGCCGACGCACTCGAGGGCTGGCGCGAGATCCAGCGCCGGATCGCCGCCGAGACACACGACCTGTATGTCCTCGACGAGTTCACCTACCCGATGAAGTGGGGCTGGGTAGACGTCGACGAGGTAGTGGACACCCTGACCTCCCGCCCCGGCCACCAGTACGTCGTCATCACCGGCCGCAACGCCGACCAGCGCCTGCTTGACGCAGCCGACCTGGTCACCGAGATGACAAAGGTGAAACACCCGATGGACGCCGGCCAGAAAGGCCAGAAAGGCATCGAGTGGTGATTCCCCGCGTGGTAGTGGCCGCGCCTTCCTCGGGAGCGGGGAAGACGACCGTGGCGGTCGGGTTGATGGCTGCCTTGCGGCGGGCTGGGCACAGAGTTGCCGGGTTCAAGGTCGGGCCCGACTACATCGACCCTGGCTTTCACGCCGTGGCGACCGGGCGGCCGGGGCGCAACCTCGATCCGATGCTGTCCGGTGAGGAGCGGGTCGCGCCGCTGTTCGCGCACGGTTGCGCCGACGCCGACATCGCCGTGATCGAAGGCGTGATGGGCCTGTACGACGGGGCGCTCGGCACCGAGGGGTACTCCTCGACCGCGCACGTCTCGAAGTTGCTGCAGGCCCCGGTCGTACTCGTGGTGGATGCCTCCGCGGCAGGACGCAGCGTCGGCGCCGTCGTCCAGGGGTTCGTTGCCTACGACACCGGTGTCCGCATCGTCGGCGTGATCCTCAACAAGGTCGGCTCGGATCGGCACGAGGCCGAGGTACGTGCCGGCGTCGCGCCAACAGGCATACCTGTCCTCGGCGTACTACGTCGCGACACCAGGTTGACCGTCCCCAGCCGCCACCTCGGCCTCATCCCGGCCGACGAGCAACGTGAGCAAGCCGCGACGGCAGTGGATGCGGCGGCCGAGCTCGTGAAGCAAGGCGTCGATCTCGAAGCTTTCATCGCCGCCGCCCGAGCAGCCGCTCCGCTCGATGTGACGGCCTGGGACCCGGCAGCTGAAGTGACCCCGGCCGAAGAGGGCCGCCCGGTGATCGCGATGGCCGGCGGCCCCGTCTTCTCGTTCCGCTACACCGAGACGGCCGAGCTGCTGACCGCGGCCGGTGCGGACGTCGTCACCTTCGACCCGCTGCACGAATCGTTGCCAGAAGCAACATCAGCGCTCTACCTCGGCGGCGGTTTCCCGGAGCTGCACGCGGAAGCGCTCTCCGGCAACGTCGCGTTGCGCGACCAGGTCGCCGCAGAGGTCGCCGCCGGTCTGCCGGTCGTCGCCGAGTGCGCCGGCCTGCTCTACCTGTGCCGCGAACTGGACGGCCACCAGCTGACCGGCGTCCTGCCGGCCAAGGGGCAGATGACGAGCCGCCTGACGCTTGGCTACCGCACCGCCATCGCCGCCTCGACGACGGCGCTCTTCGACGAAGGCCGCCGCGTCCACGGGCACGAGTTCCACCGCACGACGGTGGAGTTCGACGAGGACGTCCCGGCTGCCTGGTACCTGCCGGGTGGCCGGCAGGAGGGCTTCGCCCACTCCCAGATCCATGCCTCCTACCTCCACCTGCACTGGACGGCGACTCCCGACGTACCGGCCAGGTTCGTGGCAGCAGCACGGGTCCACGCGGGGTTGGAGAAGTGAGCCTCGTCCTGGGCATCGGCCTGCGCTCCGGTACGTCGTACCGGGAGCTGCGGGATCTGGTCGACTCGGCCCTGGCAGGTCTAGAGCCAGCGGGCGTTACCTTGATCGTCACTGTCGATGGCAAAGAGACAGAACCCGGCTTGCAGCGGCTAGCGGCCTCCCTGGGAGCCCCACTGTTCACTGCAACCAAGCTGGAGCTCTCCCAGCAACCAGTACCGACCCCGAGCGCCCAGGTCGACCGCCTAGCCGGTACTGCGAGTGTCGCTGAGGCAGCTGTGGTCCTCACCGGCGCCGAGCTCCTTGTACTGAAGCAGGCATCAGCGCGAGCGACTGTGGCCATAGGACGGCTACCGGAAGACGCGGCAGCGGAGTCCCCCGTAAACGAGGCGACGGCTGCTCCGGGGTATCCGGTGGGGGAGCGGGACGTAGTACACCGAGTGTTGGCCGAGCGGCGTGATGTGCGACGGGGGTTCCTTGACCGACCCATTGCCGACGACGTACTGACCAGGGTGCTGGAGTCGGCGCATCGGGCGCCCAGCGTGGGCCTGAGCCAGCCGTGGGACTTCGTGCTGATCAGGGATGTCGCCACTCGCCGCAAGATCCACGACCTCGCCACTGCGCAGCGGGATGCCTTCGCGGCTTCACTGCCCGCTGATCGGCGCAGTGCCTTCGACGGCCTGAAGATCGAGGCCATCCTGGAGACGCCGCTGAACATCGCAGTCACCTGTGACCCAGGGCGGGGCGGACGGCACGTGCTGGGCCGGCATGCGGATCCCCGGACCACCTGGTTCTCAGCAGCGATCGCTGTCCAGAACCTGTGGCTGGCGGCGCGCGCCGAGGGGCTCGGCGTCGGCTGGGTGTCCTTCTTCGAGCCCGGCGAAGTGGCGGGGGTACTAGATCTTCCCGCGCACGTGGAGCTGGTGGGCTACCTGTGCGTGGGCCATGTGGAGCAGTTCGCTGCAGCGCCGGAGCTGGTCAGGAGCGGCTGGGCTGCCCGGCGGCCGCTGTCATGGGCTGTGCACCAAGAGGCGTGGGGGCAGCGGGGGTTGCCGGGAGTAGAGCCGGGCGCGGTCATCAGTGGCGATGCAACCGCGGCCACGGGGGAAGTACAGGCTGGTGGGGCCCAGACGGTCCGGCTGATCGTGGCCGAGGTCGCGGCTGCGGCGCAGCTTGAGCAGGCTGAGGCGCTCGTAGTACAGGTGGGTGCTGAGAGGCCTGAGGCCGACTATGGAGTGCTGTGGCGTCCTGCGCGGACAGTGGACGAGGCTGTCGAGCATGGCGTGGAAGTAGCGCGGGACCTCGTACTGCAGGGAGTCGGGACGATCCAGCTCGAGCTGGCGTCGGACTCGGCAGAGGCGGCCGGGATGGCGCGCGGTGTGCGGTTGGGGGCGCTGGCTTGTGGAGTGGCGGTCACTGTGGCGTCACTGTGGCGTGACAGGGCGCCGGATGAGCCTGCCGAGGTGACACACTCCTCCGCATGACGGTCCCATCTCAAGGCCCTGCGCCTATGTACGTTCCCGCCTTCTCGATGAAGCAGCGGATCACCCTGATGGTGAACAGGTACGAACTGCTCACCACCAACCCGGATGGCACCGACGGGCCGCTGCTCGCGTTCGCGCAGCAGAAGCGGATGGCCTTCAAGGAAGAGGTCACTTTCTACGCCGACGAGTCGAAGGCCCAGGCGGTCTTCTCCTTCAAGGCCCGCAAGCGGCTCGACCTCGGCTCGGGGTACGACGTTTTCGACGCGAACGGCCAGTCGATCGGCTGGTTCAAGAAGGAGTTCGGCAAGAGCCTGCTGCGGTCGAGCTGGCAGCTGACCGCCCCCGGGCTGGAGACGGACGGGAGCGAGCGGAACCAGACCGTCGCGATCGTCCGGCGGATCTGGCAGTTCATCCCGGTCGTCGGCGAAATCCCGCTGCCGTTCATCTTCCACTTCGACTTCAAGGACCGGGCGTCTGGTCAGCCGGTGCTGTCGGTGGAGCGCAAGGTCTCCGTGCGCGACCGGTACCGGGTGAGCGTGCAGGACTCCCGGCTCGACTTCCGGGTGGCCGCCGCGATGACGGTCGCCCTGGACGCGTTGCAGAGCCGCTGACGGTCTGTAGTCTCCTGCGCCCGCAGTACGTCCCTGAGTGGGCGTACTGCGGGCGAGGTGCGTGGCGCTCACTCTTTTGGGTGAACGGACCCTGAGGCACTTGGTTCGACGGGTGCGCGGTGCGAGTCTTGTAGACATGGGTGCAGCGAAGCGCAGTCGACGGTGGTTGGTGCCGGTCACGGCAGTCGCAGTGGTCGCAGGTGTGGGGGCGTTCGGGCCGATGGTCGCGGACGCGTCTCCGGACCTGCCGACGATCACCGCGCAGGAGCTACTCGCCCGCGTTCAGACCGCCAAGGTCGACGGGCTGTCGGGCACGGTCACGTCGTCCACCGACCTCGGTCTGCCGTCGCTGCCCGGGATGGGCGGCGAGAAGGCCACTCAGTTCCTCGACCTGCTGACCGGTGACCACACCGCGCGGGTCGCCTTCGCCGGGCCTGACAAGGCGCGCGTCTCGGTGCTCGACGACATGGCCGAGCGGGTGCTGACCACGGACGGCAAGACCGCGTGGGCCTACGACTCGGCCAAGCGCGAGGCGACCAAGCTGGCGCTGCCGGCGCAATCGGGCAAGCCGCAGGTCGCGCCGGAGAAGCAGGCGTACGATCCGCAGGCCGCCGCGAAGAAGTTCCTCGCCGCGATCGACCCGTCGACCAAGGTCGAGGTCAGCGGTACGGAGAAGGTGGCCGGCCGCGATACGTACAAGCTGCGGTTGGTGCCGAAGGCAGACCAGACCACGGTCGGCTCGGTGACGCTGGCGGTCGACTCGAAGACCTGGGTGCCGCTGCAGGTGACGGTGATGCCGCGCACCGGCAAGGACCCGGCGGTGCAGCTCGGCTTCTCGGCAGTGTCGTTCGACGTACCGTCGGCGAGCACGTTCGCGTTCACACCGCCGAAGGGTGTGAAGGTGACGGAGGAGAAGCTCCCGTCGAAGGCACCCGGCAAGAAGACCCCGCCGATCACGCCGAAGCCGGGGACGCCGACCAAGCCGTCGCAACCGTCCGGGGACCAGCCGACCGTCATCGGTGAGGGTTGGAACAGCGTCGTCATGGTGCGCGGCAAGGCGCAGACGGGCAACGCCACTCTCGACCAGCTGTTGGCCAAGGCGCCGACCGTCCAGGGCACGTGGGGCAGCGGCAAGATCCTGTCCACCAAGATGGTCAACGCCCTGATCACCACCGACGGCCGGATCTTCGCCGGTCTGGTAACCCCAGACGCCCTCCAAGCAGCCGCCGCCAAGGCTCCCCGCTGACCCACGCCGCCGCCACCCCGATGACCCCGACGCCACCCTCCGGGGAGCAGACCTCACCCCCCGAGGCTGCTCCCCACCCCACCGGCGAGTCAGCCGCACCTGCAGCAGCTGCCAAACCGGCGACCACTGCACCGTCCTCACCAACGCCTCAGTCGGCGGCGGCGGGGGCTGGGCAGGTGAGCTCGTCGGCCGTGGCTGATGGACGGTTGGCTGGGGCGCCGATTGTCACGCAGGGGCTCACCAAGCGGTTCCGGGGTGGGCAGGTGGCGGTGGATGCGATTGATCTGGTGGTGCCGGCGGGGAGCGTCTTCGGGTTTCTCGGGCCGAACGGGTCGGGCAAGACGACGACCATCCGGATGCTGCTGGGGCTGATCGCGCCGACTTCTGGGTCGGTGGAGTTGTTGGGGGAGCCGATGCCCAAGGCTCAGCTCTCCGTGTTGCCCCGGGTGGGTGCGCTGGTCGAAGGGCCGGCCTTCTACCCGTTCTGGACCGGGCTGGCGAATCTCCTCCGCTTCGACGCCGCCGACCGCACCGCCGACCCGCGGACGCGCAAGCTGCGCGCCGGGCAGGCGCTCGAGCGGGTCGGGCTGTCGAACGCCGCAGGCAAGAAGGTCCGCGCGTACTCGCTCGGGATGCGCCAGCGCCTGGCGATCGCCGTCGCACTCATGCAACGCCGCGATCTCCTGGTGCTCGACGAGCCGACCAACGGGCTCGATCCGCAGGGCACCCGCGAGGTGCGTTCGCTGATCCGCGAGCTGGCTGACGACGGTACGACGATCTTCACCTCCACCCACCTGCTCGCCGAGGTCGAGCAGGTGTGCACGCACGCCGCGGTGATGAGCCGGGGCCGGATCGTGCGCCAGTCGACGATGGCCGAGCTGCGTTCCGAGCTTCGACCGCGGTTGGTCGTCCGTACGCCGGACCTCGAGCAAGCCGCGACGACGTTGACCGGCCTCGGGCTCACCGACGTACGGCGGCTGGATGTGACCGTCGATGGCGATCCGGGGGAGCTGCCGATCGACAAGCTCGCCGCTGCGCTGGTTGCCGCGGACGTCCGGATCCATGGATTCGGACTCGAGCACCCCAGCCTCGAGGATGCCTTCGTCGCGTTGACCGGGGAGGGATTCGATGTCGCTGAGTGAAACCGCGGACCGCCGCGACCTGGCCAAGGTGAACAACCAGAACGCCCGGCGACCGACCGCCGGGCGGCACACGATTGCGCTGTTCGCCTCCGAGTTGCACTTGGTCTTCGGGCGCGCGCGCACGTGGGTGACGCTTGCCGTGCTGGCCGGCGTACCGGTGCTGGTGGGGGTCGCGATCAAGCTGTCCGGGACCGAGGGCGGCGAGGGGTTCATCGGTCAGATCGCCGGCAACGGGTTCTTCCTGGTGGTCGCGAGTCTCGGATTGTCGCTGCCGTTCTTCCTGCCTACCGCTGTGACGGTCGTGGCAGGAGAGTCGCTCGCGGGCGAGGCGAGTCTCGGCACCCTGCGCAACATGCTGACGGCGCCGGCCGGGCGATCGCGGCTGCTCGCGGCGAAGATGGTCGCGCTGGTGGTGTTCTGCCTGACCGCGACGATGACGATCTGGCTGGCCGGGCTGATCGCCGGCGTGGTGCTGTTCCCGGTCGGCGATGTCGTTCTGCTGTCGGGGACGACGGTGTCGCTGGCCGACGGGCTGTTGCGGGCGTTCGGGATTGCGATCCTGGTCGCGTTGTCGCTGCTCGGGCTCGCCGGGGTCGGACTGTTCGTGTCGTCGCTGACCTCGACCCCGCTCGCCGCGATGGCGGCGACGTTCGGCGCGTTCATCGTGTTCGGCATCCTCGGCGCGATCCCGCAGATCGACGAGATCCACCCGTGGCTGCTGATGTACGGCTGGCCCTCGTTCGCCGACCTGCTCCGGGATCCACCGTACTGGGACGCGATCATCCGCAACCTCCTGCTGCAAGCCGCCTACCTGGGCGTCTTCTACGCAGCCGCCTGGGCCCGCTTCACCAGCCGCGACATCAACGGCTAGCACCCCCGTACTGGGCTGGTCGGCCGCCTCGGCCTAAGAGTCAGCTGCAGGTCATGGCCTAGTCTCCCGGGTGTGCATCCCGACCTGGTCTCCGTACTGCGCTGCCCGGTCTGCGGCGACGCGCTGACCCTGACCGGCCGTACTGCGTACTGCCCGCAACGGCACGCCTTCGACCTCGCCAAACAGGGCTACCTCAACTTGTTGCCCTCGGCCTCGACCGGTATCGAAGGCGATTCCGCGGAGATGGTCGACGCCCGCGACCAGTTCCTTGCCGGAACCTTCTACGCGCCGGTCCGCCAAGCGCTGATTGCCGCCGCCGCGGAGCTGGAGCCCAGTGGCGCGCGGACCAGTACGGCGGCCACGGGCGCAGCGGTCGAAGGGCGCGCCAGAGGCGCAGCGGCCGACGGGAAGCTCGTGGTCGAGGTCGGGGCAGGTACCGGGTACTACCTGGCCGGTGTGGTTGAGGCGCAGGCCGGGCGGCGCGGGCTGGCACTGGACGTCTCTCGGTACGCCGCCCGCCGGGCAGCCAAGGTGGATCCGGAGCGGATCGGCGCAGTGGTCTGCGATGCGTGGCAGGAGTTGCCGGTGCGGGATCAGGCCGCGCACCTGGTGCTCAATGTGTTCGCGCCGCGCAATGCCACCGAGATGGCCCGGATCCTTGCCCCCGGCGGATCACTGCTCGTGGTGACCCCCAACCAGGCGCACTTGGCCGAGCTGGTCGGCGTACTGGGCCTTGTTCGGGTGGATGAGGAGAAGGAGCGGCGGCTGAGCGAGTCGCTCGGTGGTTCGTTCGAGAAGCTCGGCAGCGAAGTCGTCGAGGTCGCGATGCGGCTCGATCACCCGGCGGTCGAGCTGCTGGTGGCGATGACGCCGAGCGCGCGGCATACGGACAAGGTTGAGCTGGCGGAGCGGATCGCAGTACTGGCCGACCCCACACCGGTGACGCTTTCAGTGACTCTGTCTGTCTGGCAGAGCGCCGGCTCGAGCACGGCACCTGCAGAAGACAGCGACTAGAGAGACACGCCCTAGTGCCGAGAGCTCAGGCAGCAGCGGCGCCCAAGAGCTCCTTGGCGACGGTGACGCCGTGCTCCTTGGCGCTCACATGGGCCTCTTCCTCGGAGACCTTGGCAGCGGGGATCAGCTCGGCCATCGCCGGAGTGACCGATGCCAGGGTGAGTTCCGCGACGGCCTTGCGGATGTTCATGCCGAAGACGTCGCCGAAGATGCGCTCCAGGTACGGCGTGGCGTGGTCCCAGCCCTCGCGCGGAGCGCCGGCGCCGTAGCCGCCGCCGCGGGCCAGGGTGAAGATGATCGGCCGGCCCTGGACCGGACCCGGTCCGGTTGCCAGGTCGCGCTCGGAGAGCAGCAGGTCGATCCAGGTCTTCACGTGCTGGGAGATCCCGAAGTTGTAGAGCGGTACCGCGAGCAGCACCGCGTCGGCGTTCTTCAGCTCGGCCACGACGTCGGCGGCCAGCGCGAGCGCGTCCGCGGTGTCGGCGCGGTCTGCATCGGAGGGGCTGTCCAAACCCATCTTGGCGCTGATCACGGCCGGCCAGACGTTCGACGGGATCGGGTGCCGACCGAGGTCGCGCCGGACCACGACGCCGTCCGGGTGCTCCGCCTGCCAGGCCGCCTCGGCGCTGTCGGCGAGCGCACGGCTGACAGATCCGTCGACCCGGATGCTGGCATCGACGCGAAGGAGGGTGGTCATGTCGTTCCTCTCGAAAAACTGGTGGGGCGCTCAATCTGAGCTGCTCCCAAGATAGTCTTCCAAGCAGAACATATTCAAGTCAGATCGTATTCTGAGTGGCGCAGACCACGTACGATGGCTTTCATGACCAGTTCGTCGCCCGAGGTGAATGCCCGGGTAGCCCGCGGGACCTCGGTCGAGGCAGACCTCGGCTGGGCTCTGGGCGTCGTGTTCCGGCGGTACGCGAAGGCGGCCGCCGATGCGCTGAATGACGTCCCGGGCGGCCCGCGGGGTTACCAGGTGCTCGCCACCACGGTCAGCGAGGGCCCGAAGCGCCAGCTCGACCTGGCGGCCCAGCTGGGTGTCGACCGGACGGTGATGACCTACCTGCTGGACGACCTGGAGAAGACCGGTCTGGTGCAGCGCCAGGCCGATCCGACCGACCGGCGGGCCCGGCTGATCGTCCCGACCGACCTGGGCAAGAAGACGCTCTGCGACCTGGAGCGCCGGCTGGCCGAGCGTGAGGACAGCGTGATGGGCAGCCTGGACGACGGCGAGCGGATGATCTTCCGGATGCTGCTCCAGCGGATCGCGGTCCAGGCCGACCAGATCGACCCACTGCACAATGCCTGCGTGCTCGCCGACGAGAACGTCGACCCCGCCGACACGTAAGCACTCAGCGAAGCGGGACGAATCCCGACTCGTACGCCTGGATCACGGCTTGGGTCCGGTCCCGGGCGCCCAGCTTGGCCAGCAGGTTCGCGACGTGCGTCTTGATCGTCTGCACGCCGAGGATGAGCTCGGTGGCGATCTCAGCGTTCGACAGGCCGCGCGCCATCAGCCGCAGTACCTCCTGCTCGCGGTCGGTCAGCTGGAACTCGTGCAGCCCGGTCGGCTGATCCTGGTCGGCGACATGAGCGAGCGCCAGCGCCCGGATCGCCTCCGGGAACAGCAGCGACTCGCTCCCGGCGACCGTCCGGATCGCCGCGATGATGTCGTCCGGGGGAGTGCGCTTCAGCAGGAAACCGGATGCCCCGGCGCGCAGCGCGTCGTACACGTAGTCGTCGTTCTCGAAGGTCGTCACGACCAGCACCCGTGGTGCGGGGTCGAGGCCGTCGAGCAGTAGGCGGGTCGCCTGGATGCCGTCGACAGCGGGCATCCGGACGTCCATCAGGACGACGTCGGGCCGCGTCCGGCGGACCACCCCGAGCACCTCGGCGCCGTCACCGGCCTCGCCTACGACGGTCAGGTCGGGCTCCGCGTTGATGATCGCGCGCAGTCCGCTCCGGATCAGCGGCTCGTCGTCCACCACCACTACCGAAATCTCCACTGTCATCCTCCATCTCTGCGCCACCCGCCGCCCGGTCAGGCCTTCGTTGTGACGGCCACCGGCAGCCTCACCGCGAGTCGCCAGCGATCCGCGACCAGGCCGGCCTCGACAGTGCCGCGCAGTACGGCGACCCTTTCACGGATACCGGCCAGCCCCCGGCCGCCGCCCGAGTGGTCGGCCGCGCCCGCACTGACCGGGTTGGTCAGCTCCAGCAGCAGACCGGACTTGTCGAGGCTGATCAGCAGATCGACGCTGAGCTCGCCGGCCGGGCGGCCCGCGTGCCGGATCGCGTTCGTGAGGCCTTCCTGGACGATCCGGTACGCCTCCCGCGAGACCGCCGCGGGCAACTGCTCGAGATCTCCGGTACGCCGTACGCCGACCGTGATGCCGCCGGCCCTGGTTGCCTCGACGAGCCGGGTGAGGTTGCCGAGGGTCGCCTGCGGAGCGGTCTGCGAGCCGGTCCGCCGATCATCGCGGAGCAGACCGAGAACGTGGTCGAGATCCGCGAGGGCCGCCCGGGCCGAGGTCTCCATCGCGGCCAGCGCCTTCTCGGCGAAGGCGGGATCGGTGGCGAGCACCCGGCGGGCGGCGGCGGCCTGGATGGTGACCAGGCTGAGCGTGTGGCCGACGCTGTCGTGCAGTTCGCGGGCCAATCTGTTGCGCTCGGCAAGGGTCGCAGTCCGGCGTTCGAGCAGCTCGATCCGCTCGGCCGGCGTCGGCCCGAGCAGCCGCGGGGCGGCGTACGCGAGCAGTGCCCCGATCCCCGCGGACAGCAGGATCAGCGCGACGATCGCCGCGATGGTTGCCAACGGCATCCAGAAGTCGGTCCACCGGCCGGTGATCCGGTATGTCACGCCGGGAATGAGCTGGTGCGAGCCGGGGGAGCGGAACGGGGCCGCGATCAGCACGGCGCCGAGGCCGAAGACGATCGTGGACAGCACACCGACGAACCCACCGGCAGCCAGGTGCAGGCAAAACCAGATGGTCGTCCGGCGGCGTTGTGGCCAGGTGCGGGACGGGCCGAGCGGCCGTTCCTCGAAGCGGACCCCGAGCAGCGACTCGGCCGCGATGCCCTCCACCTCGCGAACGGCGGGCAGCGTGCCCAGCACGAGTGGCGGGACGACCCCGATCAGGATGACGAGGACGGCGTACAGCACCTTCGGCAAGTGCAGGCCGTCGAGCAGCGAGGCGAGACCGCTGTCGACCAGGATGAAGGCGAGCACCAGGGCAGCGCCGAGCAACAGGTAGACCCAGCGCAGATAGGTCGACCCGCGGACCAGGACGTTCGCCACCCACTCATCCTCGCAGGCGGCCAAGCCGGGCGGCTCCCTCTACCGGGTGATGGCCGTCCCTCCCTGGAACGACGGGCGATACGTTCACGGACCGGACTCGGTTCCCGCCCTGAGAGAGCGCTTGCATGATGGAGATCACAGTCCGGCCGGGTTTACACAAATTTGTTCTGGAGTGGGCAGGTTGGGACCGGACGGACGTCGCGATCTGCTGTCCGGACAGGTACGGTCTGTGGTCGGGGCGGGGTGCTGGTCCGGTGACGGAGCGGCATGGGGAATCGGCTCCTGGACGGGCGGCAGTCGGGTTCTGAGGGGATCCGGACAGTGTTGGTCAGAGCACGTAAAGACACTGTGAAGTCCCCGAGGGCCGATTGACCACCCTTCCATATTTGATGTTTGATCAAATATCGGAGAGGAGAAGTCCAGCATGAGGTTCAGACGTCCGGCCGTCGCCCTGGTCGCAGTGCTCGCACTGACCACCGGGATGAGCGCGTGCAACGACGACAGCAAGACCGGCACGAACGGGGACGTGAAACTGGAGAAGGTCAGCTATCTGACCTCTTTCGGCACCTTCGGCCGCGAGGCCTATGCCTATGTCGCCCTGGAGAAGGGCTACTTCAAGGACGCCGGTCTGGACGTGAAGATCACGCCGGGCAAGGGCACCGTCGACGTGATGAAGATCGTCGCCGGTGGTCAGGCCGACTACGGCATCGGCGACTTCACCGCGCTGATGATCACGCTGGCCAACCAGAAGCTGCCGGTCACCACGGTCGGGATGATCCAGCAGCGTTCGATGGCGGCGATCGTCGCGCTCGACGGCGGCCAGATCAAGAACGGCGATCCGAAGTCGCTGGTCAAGGCCAACGGCGAGAAGACCCGGATCGGCGACCAGCCCGGTTCGACCAACTGGGTGACCTTCCCGCTGTACGCCCAGCAGGTCGGTATCGACCCGAAGTCCGTCGAGTTCGTTCCCTCGCCGCCGCCGGGCCTGCCGAAGCTGCTCGCCGCCGACAAGGTCGATGGGATCGGCCAGTTCGTGGTCGGCGTACCGCTGGTCGAGGCGGCCGACAAGGAGAAGAAGCGCAAGGCCGTCGTCCTGCCGTACGGCGAGAAGGTGCAGGACCTCTACGGGAACGCGATCATCGCTCGCGACGATCTGGTCAAGGACCACTCCGCCCAGGTGCAGAAGTTCACCACGGCGCTGCTCAAGGGCATGGACGACGCGCTGGCCGACCCGGCGGCGGCAGCCCAGATCCTGAAGAAGTACGTTCCGGACACCAACGTCGAGGTGGCGACGAAGGAACTGGAACTGATGAAGCCCTACGTGAAGCCGGACGGCTATGCCGGGATGCCCGGTGGGGTCGAGACCGATCGGGTCAACCGCATCATCACCGATCTGGTCAAGTACAAGGTGATCCCGAAGGGGTCGATCACGCCGGCAGACGTGGTCAACACCGACCTGGCTCCCAAGGGCTGACATGATCCGGCTGGACGGTGTTGGGCAGGTTTTCGAAGGCCGCGGGGGAGAGGTCCGGGCGCTCGAGGAGATCGACCTGCACGTCCAGGAGAACGAGTTCGTCACGTTGATCGGCCGGTCCGGTTGTGGCAAGTCCACGCTGCTCCGGCTGATCGCGGGACTCTTGCCGCCGACGTCCGGTGGGGTCCAGGTGGCCGGTGAGGCCGTCACCGGGCCACGCCGCGACGTCTCCTTCATGTTCCAGCGACCAGCCCTGCTGCCGTGGCGGTCGGTCGTCTCGAACGTGATGCTGCCGGTGGAGATCTCCGGCGGCGATGCCGAGCGGGGCAAGGCGCAGTACCGCGATCGTGCGCACGAGTTGCTGGAGCTGGTCGGGCTCAAGGGGTTCGAGAGCCGGCTCCCGCACGAGCTGTCCGGCGGGATGCAGCAGCGCGTGTCGCTGTGCCGGTCGCTGATCCGCAGCCCCAAGGTGATGCTGATGGACGAGCCGTTCTCGGCGCTCGACGCGCTCACCCGGACCGAGCTGTCGGCAGAGCTGCAGCGGATCCAGATGGACCTGGCGACCACGATCGTCTTCGTCACCCACTCGATCGAGGAGGCCGTGGTGCTGGCCGACCGGGTGGTCGTGCTGACCCCCCGGCCCGGACGGCTGCGCGAGATCGTCGAGATCGAGATCCCGCGGCCCCGCAGTCTGGGCCAGAACGCCCACCTGACCGAGGTGGCCGAGATCAGCGCGCACCTGCACAGCCTGCTGTCCGAGCAGGAGCGACCCGTCGACCTGCCCGAGGCCAGGCGATGACGAAACGCTCCTGGCTGACGCAATCCCGTACTGCGGCAGTGCTCCTGCCGCTCGTCGGGCTGATCCTGGCGCTGGCGCTGTGGTGGCTGGCGACCATCGTCTTCGACGTCCAGTCGTACCTGCTGCCGGACCCGGGTGACGTGATCGCCTCGTTCCTCGACCAGCCCGGCTACCTGCTGGAGCACACCTGGATCTCGCTGGTGGAGACCGTCGAGGGCTTCCTGCTGTCGATCGTCATCGGCGTTCCGGTCGCGCTGCTGATCGTCCGGTCGGTGATCGTCGAGCGGCTGCTCTACCCGTTGCTGCTGGCCGTGAACGCGATCCCGAAGATCGCCATCGCGCCGCTGCTGGTGGTCTGGTTCGGGTTCGGTCAGGGGCCGAAGGTGATGATGGTGGTCCTGGTCTGCTTCTTCCCGGTGGTGATCTCGACCGCCACCGGGATGAAGTCCACGCCGGCCGAGTTCGTCGAGCTGCTCCGGTCGCTGAACGCGAGCAAGACGCAGGAGTTCTTCAAGCTGCGGCTGCGCTACGCGATGCCACAGATCTTCACCGGGCTGAAGGTGGCGATCTCGCTGGCCGTGATCGGCTCGGTGATCGCCGAGTTCGTCGGCGCCACCTCCGGTCTGGGGTATGTGATCACCAGCTCGGGCGCCAATGCCGACACCGCGCTCGCCTTCGCCGCGATGACGCTGCTCAGCATCGTCGCCATCGTCTTGTTCTACGTGCTCGTGGCGCTGGAGCACCTGTTGTTGCCGTGGGCCCGGGAGACCCGGTGAGCGCCCAGTGACCACCCAGGCCTCCGACGCCGATCGCCGCGTGCTCGTCCGGCCCGCCTGGCTGGAAGCGACCGTCTCCGCCGTCTTCAGCGCCCTCGGTTTCGAGCCGACTGACGCGACCCGGATCGCGACCGCACTGGTCGAGGCCGACCTGCGCGGAGTCAGCTCGCACGGCGTGATGCTCGTCCCGATGTACGTCGAACGCCTGAACGCCGGCGGTGTCACCCGGGAACGCGAGCTCGACGTCCTGCACGACGCCGGCGCGGCGCTCGTCGTCGACGCGCGCGGTGGGATGGGGCAGCTGTCCAGCCCGCAGGCGATGGGGCACGCGATCGAGCGCGCCGGCCGGTACGGGATCGGCCTGGTCTCGGTCCGCAACGCGCACCACTTCGGTGCTGCCAGCCGCTGGGCGATGCAGGCGGCGCAGGCCGGTTGCGTGGGCATCGCGATGTCGAACACGACACCGCTGATGCCGGCTCCCGGTGGGGCCGAGCGGCTCGTCGGCAACAACCCGCTGGCGATCGCGGTACCGACCGGGGCCGGCCCGGGGATCGTGCTGGACATGGCGTTGTCGGCCGTTGCCCTGGGCAAGATTCGACTGGCTGCTTCGGCAGGCCGGCCGATCCCCGACAGTTGGGCCACGGACCAGTCCGGCGTACCGACGACGGATCCTGAGGCTGCGGTACTAGGAATGTTGCTGCCTGCTGCCGGGCACAAGGGGTTCGGGCTGGCGTTGATGATCGACGTGCTGACCGGAGTACTGAGTGGTGGTGGTTGGGGTGACCAGGTGCGGCCGCTGTACCGCGAGCCGGATCGGCCGAACGACTGTGCGCACCTGTTCATCGCGATCGACCCGGAGCTGCTCGGTGGCGTCGACGGGTTCCGTGCACGGTCGTCCGCGCTGGCCTCGCGGGTGCGCGACAGTGCGACGGCACCCGGGGTGGACCGGCTCTATCTGCCGGGCGAGATCGAGGCCGAACGCGCCGCGCAGCAGCGGCGGAGCGGCGTACTGATCGAGAGGTCGGGTCTTGACGGGCTGCTGGAGGCCGCGCGAGCGGTCGGCGCCGTCGTCCCGACGGGAGGGGTGCTGAGCTGATGGCGAAGACGCAACTGACCAGCGCGGCACTGCGGAGCCCGAACGGGGTGTTCTCGCAGGCGACCACGATCGAAGCGACCGGACGGCTGGTGTTCGTGTCCGGGATGACCGCGCGGACGCCGGACGGCACCATCGTCGGCGTCGGCGATGTGCGGGAGCAGACCCGGCAGGTCTGCGAGAACGTCCAGGCCGCGGTCGTCGAGGCCGGCGGCACGCTGGCCGACGTCTGCCGGGTGGATGTCTATGTCCGCAACATGGAGGACTTCGGCAAGATCCACGAGATCCGCGCGCAGTACTTCCACGAGCCGCTGCCCGCCTCGACGATGGTCGAGGTCAGCAAGCTGGCCCACCCTGACTACCTGATCGAGATCAGCGCGATCGCGGTGATCCCGTGAGTGGCACACGCAGCCAGGGAGGGGTGATTCAAATGCGCGGCGTTGAGTGGACCTGAGATGCGGTTCGTGACGATCGAACATGCCGGGCGTGAGTGGCCCGGCCTACTGGACGGCGAGGAAGTCGTCCTGTTGAAGGCGGCCGACCTGGTCTCGGTGATCGAGGCGGGTCCGGACGCATTGGTTGCCGCGCGCAACGAGCTGGCCACGGGCGAAAGGTTGCCCCTGGCATCGGTGACGTTGCGCGCGCCGTTGCGGCGGTTCCGTCGCGACGTGCTTTGCACCGGCTGGAACTACTGGGACCACTTCGAGGAGAGCAGGGGCAAGCGCGAGGGGCAGGACATCGACCGGCCCGAGCACCCGACCTTCTTCACCAAGGGTCCCGATGTCGTGATCGGCCCGTACGACGAGATCGCGTACGACCCGGCGATCTCGGCCAAGTGGGACTACGAGGCGGAGCTCGCGCTTGTGATCGGCAGGACCGGGCGCAGCATCCCGGTCGCCGAGGCACTCGACCACGTCTGGGGCTACACGCTGGCCAACGACGTCTCGCAGCGCGACCTGCAGCGCCGGCATGGCGGTCAGTGGCTCAAGGGCAAGAGCATCGACCAGACCATGCCGCTCGGTCCGTGGATCGTGACGGCCGACGAGTTCGGCGACCCGCAGGACGTACACCTGCAGTGCCTGCTGAACGGTGAAGTGATGCAGGACGCCTCGACCAAGCAGATGGCGTACGACGTGGCGACGCTGGTCAGCGAGCTGTCGTTCGGAATGACGTTGCGCCCTGGCGACCTGCTGCTGACCGGGACGCCCGCTGGGATCGGCAACGCGCGGGAGCCGCAGGTGTTCCTGGCCGAGGGCGATGTAGTGGTGACCCGTTCGGACAAGATCGGTGAGCTCCGCAACACGCTGGTCTACCGGGACCTCGCATGAGCAGCCGGCTGGAGTTGTTGCCCGGTGGCGGCCGTGGTGGTCGCCGCACGCTGGCCGAGACGGCCGCGGCTGAGTTGCACCAGCTCATCCTGTCCGGCGAGCTTCCCAGCGGTACTCCGCTCCGGTTGGTCGAGCTGGCCAACCGTCTGGACATGAGCCAGATGCCTGTCCGCGAGGGCCTGCGTCGGTTGGAGGCGCTCGGACTGGTCGACATCATCCCGCACAAGGGCGCCTGGGTCCGGGAGTTGTCGCTGGAGGATCTGCATGACACCCACGAGACCCGGCTAGCGCTGGAGAGCCTCGCAGTACGGGCTGCTGCTGAGCACTTCGGCGAAGAGGACGCAGAGAAGGCTCGTATCGCGTTGGCCGAGCTACTGCAGCTGTCTCGGTCCGAGGACTCCATTGGAGCCCGCCAGGCGCATGCTGACTTCCACTTCGCGCTGTACCGGGCGGGCGGGTCGCAGTGGCTCGCACGGGCTATCGAGCCGGTGTGGCAGAACAGTGAGCGCTACCGGTTCGGTAGCCGGCAGACGGCGTTCCAGATCGAGCAGAACCGGCAGGAGCACCAGGCGATCCTGGACGCGTGTGTCGCCCGTGACGCCGACGCTGCCGAGCAGGCTCTGCGCAACCACCTGGCTGGCGCAGTACAGCGGATCACCGAGACGATGACCTCGAAGCAGAACCCCCAGCGCGAGGTGACGTCATGAAGGTGAGCTTCGACGCGACCGGCGAGGTCGTCGTCATCACAGGTGGTGCGCACGGCATCGGCGCGGCACTGGCGGCGGCAGTGGCCGGCTGCGGCGGTACTGCGGTCGTCTTCGACGTATCGCCAGGCCTGAGCGTGGCTGGGATCGAGTACGTCGAGGTGGACGTGTCGGACCGGTCAGCAGTGGTGAAGGCAGTGGATGGAGTGCTCGAGCGGCACGGCCGGATCGACGGGCTGGTCGCCGGCGCCGCAGTACAGCCGCGCGCTGTTGTACTGGACACGGAGCCAGAGCAGTGGACCCGGACGCTCCAGGTCAATCTGGACGGCGTCGTCTGGGTCTGCCAGGCGGTCGTCCCGCACATGGTCGAGCGGCGTACCGGGTCGGTCATCGTCTTCACCTCGGGGATGGCGTCGACGGGGTTCGCGGGCGCGGCGGCGTACGCGTCGAGCAAAGCGGCGCTGGGTGCCTTCGCCCGGACGCTGGCCGCTGAGGTCGCCGAGTACAGGGTCCGGGTGAACGTGGTCGCGCCGGGGGTGATCGACACCGAGCAGTTCCGCTCTGCGAACATCGGTGCGGATCTGGAGCACTGGCGTGACACGACTGGGATCGGCGATGCCGAGGATGTGGTCGGCCCGTTGCTCTTCCTGTTGTCCGACGCGGCCGCGATGACCGGCTCGCAGCTGACCCGCGAGCGCGCCTTCGCCCGGCTCGACACCTTCAAGGAGTCCTGAGTGTCCCCAGAGTGGTCCGCTGACCAACAGTTGCCCGTGGCCGTCGTCGGCGCCGGGCCGATCGGCCTGACGACGGCCCTCGGCCTGGCGCACTACGGCGTGCCGTTCGTGCTGCTCGAGGAGGACGCGGTGCTCTCCTCGGACACCAAGGCCGGTACGACGCTGACCCGGACGCTGGAGATCTGGGACCGGTACGGCGCCGTCGAGCCCATCCTGGGCGCCGCATTGCGGATCGACGAGATCGGCGACATCGACCGGGCCACCAACACGCCGCGCGCCTCGGTGCAGCTGGCCGAGCTGGTCAACGACACCCAGTTCCCGTTCGTGATCAACCTGCCGCAGCAGACGATGGAGCCGATCCTCGCCAAGGCTTTGGAGCGTGCGGGCGGGTCGGTGCTGACCCAGCACCGGTTGGAGTCCTTCGAGATGCTCGACGACCGGGTGGTACTCACGGTCGACACCCCGGACGGCGTGCAGCGGATCGAGGCGTCGCACCTGCTCGCCTGCGACGGCGGCCGGAGCAAGGTGCGGGACGCGCTGGGTGCCACGGTGTCGGGGGAGACCCTGCCCGAGCGCTACATGCTGATCGACGTGGTGGTCGACCTGGACGTCTCGAACGCCCGCGACTACCCGTACCTCGCCTACTTCTCGGACCGGTCCGAGTGGATGGTGCTGATCCGTCAGCCCAACTGCTGGCGCTTCCTCTTCCCGCTGGCCGAGGGTGCGGACCAGCCCGGCGAGGAAGACATGCTGGTGAAGGTCAAGCAGTTCATCGGCGAGGTGGACCGGATCGAGCTGCTCGGCTCGGTCGTCTACAACGTGCACCACCGGGTCGCCGACCACTGGTCCGCGGAGCGCAAGGTGTTCCTGATGGGCGACGCGGCGCACCTGATCACGCCGATGTGGGCACTGGGCCTCAACACGGGTGCCCTGGACGCATCGAACCTGCCCTGGCGACTTGCCTGGGTACTACGCGGCTGGGCCGAACCGTCGCTCCTGGACGGGTACGAGCAGGAGCAGCGGCCCGTTGCGATCAACGGCTCGGGTGAGATGGCCGAGGCGGCTCGCAAGTACATGTCCCACCAGCGTGGGGCTGTCACCGCCGCCGGGAGCGACTGGGCGACGGCGTACACGCGCACACTGCTCGGAGTACGGCTCGATGTTGATGGTGAAGGCGACTGGTCGATGGTGATGACCAGTGCTGAGCCGCCTGCCGTCCGGGCCGGTGACAGGGCTCCTGACCTTGCGCTGCAGGGTCCACGCGGTCGGGAGACGATCCACGGGTTGTGCCGGGAGTCGTTCGTCGCGCTGTACTTCACCGACGTACGGCGTCGGCCTTCTGTGCCTTTGAACGACTCGCCTGCGTTGAAGCACTACGCGGTGTCCCGGTGGGATGCGCCGCTGGACTCTGGGCTGCGGGACCGCTCGCTGTTCGATCCGGGCAGCATCGCGACCAACCGGTACGGCGTACCGGCTGAGACGGTCGTACTGGTTCGTCCTGATGGGCATATCGCTGCAGTGGCTCCGATGGCGGATGGTGTGGCCGAGGAGCTCTACACCGGGATCACCGGCCGGCCTGTGCCGCGGGAGGGTCTCTGATGAGTTCCTTCGACGAGCAGTTGAGTGAGGTGCTGCTGCAGACGGATGACCTGGAGTGGGTCGAGAAGTCGCTGGCCGGGCTGTCGCACAAGATGCTCTGGCGGGATGAGGTCTCTGAAGCCTCCATCGCGCTGGTTCGCTTCGAGCAGGGCTCCGGGATCCCCGAGCCGCATCAGCACGCGTCGAACCAGTTCATGTTCTGCCTGTCCGGCCGGTACGTGTACCTGCCGACCGGGACGACGCTGACCAAGGGCAGCTTCTACTGGAACCCCAAGGGCGTCTCACACGGCCCGACGATGGCAGAGGAGACCTCTGTCCTCCTCGAGGTGTACGACGGTCCGCACTATCCGGTGCGGCCGTCCTTCTACGACAACGACGAGGACGCTCGCTGATGGCCGGCTGGGACGTCCACACTCATCTGATACCGCCGACTGTGCTCACG
Source organism: Streptomyces sp. SID13031 (assembly GCF_010548305.1). Classification (GTDB taxonomy): domain Bacteria; phylum Actinomycetota; class Actinomycetes; order Propionibacteriales; family Kribbellaceae; genus Kribbella. The sequence goes on along the minus strand of NZ_JAAGLV010000006.1, from coordinate 231,371 downwards.
GCGGCTTCTCGGCGTGCCTTTGGGCTGGCGGTTGAAGACGGCTTCCTGCTGGTCGACGGCGAGCGGCTACCGCTGAAGCGCCTTGCAGACCCGGCAGCACTGCTGAGGTGGATCGACGAGCAGGAGCTGGACGGTGCTGTGGTCTCCGTACCGCCTGCGCTGTTCCGCTACGACCAGGGCGCCGAGTGGGCAGCACTGGTCAACCAGGGGCTCCGTGAGCTGGCGACGCCGCAGCTGCGCGTGCTGGGGCAGTTGCCCTTGGGGGATCCTTCAGCCGCTTCGGTTGCTTCCGCGCTGGCGGCTGAGGGCGTCTTCAGCGGCTTCGCTCTCGGTACTGCGGGCTATGCCGGGCTGGACGATGTCTGGGAGGTGCTCCACTCGCTGGAGGCCTTCACCTTGATTCACCCGAGCCACAGCCACGACGAGCGGCTCGGCAGGTACTACCTGTCGAACCTGCTGGGGAACCCTTATGAAACAGGGCTCGCCGTGGCCGAGCTGGTGTTCGGGGATGTTGTCGGCCGATTCCCTGGTATCAGGTTCTGCCTGTGCCACGGCGGCGGTGTCACGGCGGCTCTGGCCGGCCGTTGGCAGCGCGGGATCGACACGGCACGGCCAGGAATCGAACCACTCTCGCTGTCGGTGGCCGAGGCCCTGCAGCGGTTCTATGTGGACGACCTGGTGCACGACGACGCGGTACGGGTGTTGCTGGGGGCGACCTTCGGGGCCGATCGGGTGCTGGCCGGCAGTGACTGGCCTTTCCCGATGGGCGATCAGGTGGACCGAGGCCGGGCAGCAGCTCGATCAACGGTGTGCGAACAGCTCACCCGGCCGTTGAAGAAGGGGGCCGTTTCAGCGTGAGAAGGCCTTTTCGTCAGGACCTAGCTGTGATCAGATATCAAATCCAAGGGGCGGATATGCGGACGAGGGGGGTGGCCGGATGAGTGCGCGAAAAGCTTTCGTGCTGCGCAGCTACGGACCCGGCCAGCAGCTGAAGGTCGAGGAGGTGGAGCTGGTCGCCGGGGAGGGCGAGACGCTGGTGGAGATGCAGTACGCCTCTGTCACGCAGCTCGACCGGACAGTGCTCGCCGGCAAGCTGGCCCAGCAACAGGAGCCGCCGTACGTACCGGGGTGTGAAGGCGCTGGGGTGGTTGTCAGCTCCGACCTCTACCAGGCCGGTACTCCGGTGGTGATCCGTGGTGGAGGAGTCGGGGTCTCCCGGCCGGGCACCTGGGGCCAGCTGGCCGTAGTGCCGAATGCGTCGGTGCACCTGTTGCCTGCTGGGCTGGACCCGGCTGCTGCTGTGGCGATGCTGGCTCCTGCGCTGACCGCGCACACCGCAGTACGGCGGGTCGGCCAGATCATGGAGAACGAGACTGTCGTCGTCACGGGAGCGACCGGGTTGGTCGGCCGGCTGTGCGCCGCCGTCGCACGGGCTGCCGGGGCGATGAAGGTGATCGGGCTGGCTCGCAACGATGAGTCGGTCGAGCGGCTGGCCGGGCTGGTGGACCAGATCGTGCGCGTCGATGAGCTGGGGCAGGTCGGCCGCGAGCTGCCCTGGTGCAACGCGGCGATCGACACCGTCGGCGGGCCGGTCACCAGTGGGGTGATGAGCCACATCACCCCGGGCGGACGGCTCGTGGCGCTCGGGTACACGGCCGGCGAGTTCGCCACGCTCGACCTGCATCAGCTGATCGGCCGGGACCTGCGGGTGCTGCCGGTGAACATGCAGCGGACGACGATCGAGCCCGGGACCGTCACCCAGGTGCTGACCGACATCGCGCCGTCGAAGGTATGGCCTGAGCTCGAGATCGTCGCGGCGCCGCTGGTGGAGGACGCCCTGGATCTGCTGGCCAGTGGACCGGCCGACCGACGGGTGCTGCTCGACCTGGGGATGTTCTTGTGAAGTGGCCAGGGGCAATCCGCGCAAGATGTGCCGCAGATCGCCGACGGCCAGCTACGGTTACCTCCCAGATGCGCGTGCAGTGATGGAGAGAGGCAGCCCACACCCCATGACCCGACGACTCGAGCTCACGCCCGGGGGACCGAGCGGCCGGCGCACACTCGCGGAGGAAGCCGCCGCCGAGTTGCACGAGCTCATCTTGTCCGGTGAGCTCCCGAGCGGTACGGCGTTGCGGCTGGAGGAGCTGGCCAAGCGACTCGACATGAGCCAGATGCCGATCCGCGAGGGGTTGCGCCGGATGCAGGCGCTCGGGCTGGTCGAGATCGTGCCGCACAAGGGTGCCTGGGTCCGCGAGCTGTCGATGGAGGACCTGCGCGACACCCACGAGACGCGGATCTCGCTGGAGACCCTCGCGGTCCGGGCCGCGGCGACGCGCTTCAGCGATACCGACGCGGCGCTGGCCCGGGCGGCGCTGGCCGAGCACGTGCGGCTGTCGAAGGCGGGCGACATCATCGCTTCGCGGCAGGCCCATACGGAGTTTCATTTCGCGATCTATCGCGCCGGCGGGTCCCGGTGGCTGCCGCGGGCGATCGAGCCGGTGTGGCAGAACAGCGAGCGGTACCGGTTCGGCTCGCGGCAGACGAAGGCTCGGATCGAGCAGACGCGGCGCGAGCACCAGGCGATCCTGGACGCCTGCTTGGCTCATGACGAGCCCGGTGCCGAGGCGGCTCTGCGGCAGCATCTGGAAGGCGCCATGCAGCGCATCACGGAGACGATGGCCCGCCGGTACAGCAAGGATTAGCTGGCTTTGGCTTTGGCCTTGGCCTTGGCCTTGGGTTCTTTGGTCTTGGTTCAGGCGAGGTGCGCTGGGAAGCCGCCGGTGGCGACCGGGCCCCAGCGCTCGGGGGTGATCCGGATCAGGCACTTGCCCTGCTTGCGCATCGCCTCGCGGTACTCGTCCCAGTCGGGATGCTCGCCGGAGATCGCGCGGTAGTAGTCGACCAGAGGCTCCACCGCGTCCGGCAGGTCGATCACCTCGCCGGTGCCGTCGATCTGCACCCACGGGCCGTTCCAGTCGTCGGACAGCACCAGCACGCTGGTCTGCGCGTCCCGCTTGACGTTGTTGCTCTTGGCCCGTTCCGGGTACGACGAGATGACGATCCGGCCCTCGCCGTCGACGCCACCGGACACCGGCGAAGCCTGCGGCGAACCGTCCGTGCGGCGGGTGAGCAGGAGCATGTGATGGCGCGGGCGGACGAACTCGAGCAGCGCGTCGGTGTCGACCTGGGTATTGGTGGCAATCGATCTCGGCATGCCTCTACCTTCTCAGATCCCACCGACATGGCGAGGCCTCAGAGCACGGCTGTTTCCTGGAGCACCGCTGTTTCCTGGACGCTGAGCCAGCGGGCGCCGTGCCGGGCTGACGGGTCGGCGACCAGTACTGCGGTGGTGCGCCGGCTCGAGCCGATCGAGTGCACCTCGAGGAAGCGGCAGACGGTGACCTCGGCGGTCCGGATCAGCAGCTCGAAATCCTCGATCCCGATCTTCAGGCCCGGTACTGCGTTCCGCGAGCCGGCCAGCGCCTCCATCAAGGCCGGCAGCGCGAGCTTGCTGCCGTCGATCGCGACCAGGGTGAACTCGGGTCGATGGGCGTGCCGGAGCGTGTCGAGCAAACCTGGCTCGGCCGCGCTGCCCAGCCAGCGGGCGAAGTCCTGATGATGCTGCTCGACCTCGGCCAGAAGATCCTCCACACCCGGTCCTTTCACTGGAGATCCGCCACCGTGATCAGCGCGCAGGTCCTGAGTCCAGGGAGGAGCCCGGGTTCCGGACGGGTTGTCCACAGCTCGCGGTGGGTCGATTGACAGAAGTCGAACAGGTGTTCGAACATGGAGGGGTGACGGGGACTTCTGCGACTGAGCTGCCTGCGCGTCCGGCTGAGCGGAGCCGGGTGACCGCGCTCGATCAGGCGCGAACGCTACTAGCCCGCGCCCAGGAGCAGAAGGCCGCCCGGCTCCGGCAGGCGACGGACGAGACGGTGATGCCGACCGTGCTGGCGCCGCGGACGACCGAGACGCGGGTCCAGCAAGCGCTGGACACGGCCACCGTCGACCGGGAGCTGCCCACTCTGCCGGCCATCTCCGGCCTTCTGTCCGGAGCCGTACTGCGAGGTGGCTCGGTGTACTCGGTGCGCGGGTCGACGTCACTGGTGATGGCGATGATGGCCGGACCGTCCGCCGAGGGTGCCTGGTGCGGAGTGGTCGGGATGCCGTCGTTCGGGGCGGAGGCGGCGCGCAGTCTCGGCGTCGACCTCGACCGGCTGGTGCTGGTGCCCGACCCGGAGCGCGACTGGCTGAGCGTCGTCGCAGCACTCGTCGACGCCCTGACGGTCGTGGTGGTCCGGCCACCGGGAGAGGTGACGCCGGGGGAGGCCTCCCGCCTGTCGGCCCGCCTGCGCACCCGCGGCGCGATGCTGATCGCAGTCGGCTCCTGGCCAGGCAGCGAAGCCCGCCTGGAGGTGCAATCCAGCACCTGGACCGGCCTCGGCGCAGGCGAAGGCCTCCTGACCACCCGCCAGGCAACCGTCGCCGTCACCGGCCGAGGCGCCGCCGTCCGCCCCCAACAACACCACCTCTGGCTCCCAGCCCCCGACGGCACCATCCGCCCAGCCCACCCCACCGCCCCCTCCCTCACCCACTGGGAAGCAACCGGCTGATGCCCACCCCAACCTCCCCCCACCAAACCCCGTCACCCCACCCGAAGCCAGCCTCACCCCACCCGGAGCCGCCTCCATCCCACCCAGCACCACTCGCAATGCCTCGTGTAGAGCTCGCTTTGTCTACCCCCGAACTGCTCGCCCCAACTGCGGGAAGCTGCTCGGCCGAGCTGGTGCGCTTACTCGAAGACGTCGCGCACCGAGGAGTCATCGGCTGATGAGCACTCTCCGCACCCCAGCATCAATCACCCCACTCCACCCAGAGCAGCCCACGACACCCCACACAGAGCCCGCTTCGGCTCTCCCTGAGCCCTTTGCCTCGCCTCGTCCTGGGGTGCTTGCGCCGGCTCGGGGGAAGGCTGGTGGCGGTCGGGGGATGGCGAGTCGGGTGATGGTGGTGTGGGTTCCGGATTGGCCGGTGACGGCGGCTGCTGGTGCTGCTGGGTGTTCGCCGGAGGCGCCGGTCGCGGTGCTGGCGAAGGGGCGGGTGCTGGCCAGTTCGGCGGCTGCCCGGGCCGAGGGGGTGCGGCGTGGGTTGCGTGCGCGGGATGCGCAGTCGCGATGCCCGGAGCTGGTGGTGCTGAAGTACGACCCGGTGATCGACGCCCGCGCCTTCGATCCGGTGATCAGCTGTCTGGAGGCGCTCACCCCCGGCATCCAGGTGATCCGCCCGGGGATGTGCGCGCTGAAGGCCCGTGGCCCGAGCCGGTTCTACGGGAGCGAGTCCGCCGCCGCGGAGAAGCTGCTCGACCGGCTCGAGACGTTCGACGTACCGGGCGGGCGGGTCGGGATCGCCGACGGACCGTTCGCCGCGGAGCAGGCGGCGCGGGCGAGTTCGGCGCGGACGCGCGTGCTGGTGATCCCGAGTGGCGGGTCGGCAGAGTTCCTCGCGCCGCTCACGGTCGACACACTCGAGCGACCCACCCTCACCGACCTGCTCCGGCGGCTCGGGCTCCGTTCGCTCGGCGCCTTCGCGCAGTTGCCGGCGACCGAGGTGCTGACCAGGTTCGGCCCGGACGGCGCGTTCGCGCACCGGCTGGCCCGTGGTGACGACGAGCGGCCGGTGGTTGCCCGGAAGGTCCCACTCGAGCTGGCCCGCAAGCTCGAGTTCGAGCCCCCGGTGGATCGCGTGGACCAGGTGGCGTTCGCAGTACGGGCCGTCGCCGACGAGCTCATCGAGAAGCTGACCAAGCTCGGCCTGGTCTGCACCACCCTGCGAGTCGAGGTCGGTACCGAGTCCGGCCGGGTGCACGAGCGGGAGTGGTTGCATCCCCGCTGGTTCAGCCCCGCCGACCTCGTCGACCGGGTCCGCTGGCAACTACAGGGCAGCGGTACGGCGACCAGCGAGCTGACGTCACCCGTGGTGCGGATCCGGCTGATCCCCGAGCAGGTCGATCCGGTCGGTGCCCACGTCGACGGCCTCTGGGGAGGCGGCCCCGACGAGCGGATCCACCGAGCACTGTCCCGGGTGCAGAGCATGCTTGGCCACGGCGGGGTCGTCTCGGTGGTGGTCGGTGGCGGCCGGGGTTTCCTGGAGCGGCAGACCCTGGTCCCGTGGGGCGATCGTCCGGTGCCCGCCAACCCACCGGACGTTCCCTGGCCAGGTGCAATCGCCGGGACGGGAAGCCGCTGGCCGACACCGGCGCCCAGCTCCATCTACCCGACGCCAAAGCCGGCGCAGGTGCTCTCAGCAGACGGCCGGCAAGTCTCGGTGAGCGCCCGCGGCGTGCTGTCCGGCGCCCCGGCCGCCTTCCGCTTCGAACCATCCACACAAGTTGCTGACAGCAACAAACTCCATCCGGTCACCGCCTGGGCCGGCCCCTGGCCGGTGGACGAACGCTGGTGGGACGCCGACAGCGAGAACCGCCTGGCCCGCTTCCAGTTGGTAGGCGCCGACGGCCGCGCCTGGCTCTTCGCAGTACGCAACAACCAATGGTGGACAGAAGCAAGCTATGACTGACCAAACCCTCCCGCCTGCCTGGCACTGCAGGCTCTCAGCCGCACGGCACCTCTCCTACGCCCGGCACGACGGGTGCTACGCCGGCCGGCGTCCAACGCGAGCCCGGCACTGCCGGTACTTCACCCAGCGGCGTCTGATGCGTGCCCGGTACTGCCGGTGCTGCCGGGCTTTCAGCGAGGAGCAACTGTCGTGTGCCAGGCATCGTCTACGCACCGCCCGTCATCGGCGCCGGCTCCCAACCCAGCGCCACTTGTCGTGCGCCCGGCGACATCTCCTCGCCGCCCACCGTCAGCGCCATCACCTGCCGGCGCAACGCCACCTGTTGTGCGCCAGACGCCACCTCCTGGCCGCCTGCTACCTGCTGCCGAGCCACGACACCGCAGTACGGCGATCTGTCTCTCGCCGACCCGTTCCCAGCAGGCTGACGTGAGCCCGCCCGGACCGCCATCATGCCCCCTGAACCCGGCTAATCTGCGCATCGTGGACCAACGATTGACGGTCGCCGGACGGGTGCTCGAGTACAGCGTGTACGGCGACCCGGCTGGGCCGCCGGTGATCTATCACGTCGGAACGCCGAGCACCCGATGGCAGCGGCCCGGCGCGCTCCGGGCCGTCGAGGAGTCCGGCGTACGGATGGTCGTGTCCAGTCGGCCGGGGTACGGCGGATCCACTCGTCAGCCGGGCCGGACCGTGGCGGACGTGGTGGAAGACATGACCGCGCTGGCGGACGTACTCGGCTGGGATCAATTCGCGGTCGGCGGTGGATCAGGCGGAGGCCCGCACGCGCTAGCTTGCGCGGCGCTCATGCCATCCCGCGTCACCCGCTGTGCACTCATCGGAAGCACCGCACCTCCGTTGGTCGACGGCCCCGAGCCGAGCGACGACGAAGCGGATCCACGGCGCGATCGCACGTCCTGGCTGGCCGCCCGCGGTGAGGAGCGCATCCGGCCGTCCCTCGAGGAGACTGCCCGGAGCATCATGGCGGGGATCGAAGCGGGCGCCCCCGAGCTTCCGCCGGACCCGCACAGTTCTGGCCCGCCGGCGCCACCCGCCCGAGACGATCCGGACGCGATGGCTCGCCTCACCGCGACCTTCGTCACCAGCCACGACGGCTGGGCCGACGACCTGGTCGCCATCGCCGCCGACTGGGGCTTCGACCTGGCCGACGTCCGGGTCCCTACCAGCATCCGCTTCGGCTCCGCCGACGTCCGCGCCCGTAAGTGCGCCGAACTGCTCGCCGCCGACCTCCCACATGCCGAGCTGACCCCGTACGACGGAGGCCACATCCCACCGCCACCAGCCTTCCGAACCATGCTCCAATGGCTCACAGGCTGACCCCCGCAGGTTCGCCGGTGATCCAGCGAGCCACCCCGGAGGCTGACCCCGCTGGGCGGCTTGGGGATCTGGCTAGTGGATGCCCAAGCCTGCGATGAGGAGTGCGACCATGCGGCGGGCGTCGTAACGGGAGTCGCCGTAGTCGGCGCCGCTGCAGAGGTTGCCGACGGCAAACATCAGTTCGAAGGCATCCTGGCCGGAGCGGATCTCGCCGGCCGCCGCGGCCGCGTCCAGCAGTTGGGCGCAGACCGGGAGGAGCCGATCGAGGAAGCTGCCGTGCAGCGACTGGTAGGCCGGATCGTCGGACTGCATCGCCTTCGCGAGGCCGTGCTTGGTGACCAGGAAGTCGACGAAGAGGTCGATCCAGCTCGCTAGTGCCGCGTGCGGAGTACTGGAGCCGGCCAGCAACTCCGGCCCCGCCTCCGCGCACGCCTCGACCTGGTGCTGGTAGACGGCGACGATCAGATCGGCCCGGGTCGGGAAGTGACGATAGATCGTGCCGACGCCGACCCCGGCCTTGGCGGCGATGTCGCGCACCGGCACCTCGACGCCGGAGGTGACGAAAGCCGCGGCCGCCGCGTCGAGCAACGACTTCTCGTTGCGCCGCGCGTCAGCCCGTTTCCGCAGAGCGGTCGGCGCCCCTGATCCGCTCTCGATGTCCGCCACCGCGCAACTACCTCCGTCATCGGGCTTGGCAAACGGAACAACGTTCCGTATGTTGGTTATCGGAACCTCGTTCCGCTTCTGTAGATGATGCCAGACCGGACGAGCCAGAACCAGCCACCACTCCAGGAGGAATAGTCATGCAGTACCGCACTTTGGGCCGTACCGGCGTACAGGTCAGCACCCTCGCGCTCGGCGCGATGAACTTCGGCCAGATCGGCCGCACCACTCAGGACGAGGCCACGGCCATCGTCGACGCCGCCCTCGATGCCGGGATCAACCTGATCGACACGGCCGACATGTACGGCCAGGGCGAGTCCGAGGAGATGGTCGGCAAGGCCATCGCCGGCCGCCGCGACGACCTCGTACTGGCCACGAAGGCGACCATGCCGATGGGTGAAGAACGCAACCATCGCGGCAGCTCGCGCCGCTGGCTGGTCACCGAGCTCGACAACAGTCTGCGTCGGCTCGGCGTCGACCACGTCGATCTCTACCAGATTCACCGCTGGGACCCGACGACCAGCGACGAGGAGACTCTGTCGGCGCTCACGGACCTGCAACGCGCGGGGAAGATCCGGTACTTCGGCAGCTCGACGTTCCCGGCGTACCGGATCGTGCAGGCCGAGTGGGCTGCCCGGGAGAACCGCTTGAGCCGCTACGTGACCGAGCAGCCCAGCTACTCGATCCTGCAGCGGGGGATCGAGACGCATGTTCTGCCCGTGACCGAGCAGTACGGGCTCGGCGTACTGGCGTGGAGTCCGCTGGCCTCGGGGTGGCTGTCGGGTGCGGTCCGCGAGGGCCGTGAGATCACCACCAGCCGTTCGGTGGTCGTACCTGAACGCTTCGATCTCACTATCCCGTCCAATCGCGCCCGGCTCGACGCGGTGGAGCGGTTGGCGAAGGTCGCCGACGAGGCCGGCCTGACGCTGATCCAGCTCGCGCTCGGGTTCGTGACCGCTCATCCCGCCATGACCAGCGCGATCATCGGCCCGCGCACGCTGGAGCACCTGCACTCACAGCTCGCCGCCGCCGACACCGTGCTCTCCGCCGACCTGCTCGACGCGATCGACGAGATCGTTGCCCCCGGCACTGATCTTGCGCCGCAGGAGAAGTTCGACGCTCCGCCCTCGCTGCTCGACCCGGCCCTGCGCCGGCGCTGAAAGGACGTTATGTCGCAATCAACCAGTTTCGGAATCATGACCGCGCCACAACAAGTGGAGTACGGCGACGTACTGCGGGTCTGGCGCGAAGCCGACGAGATCCCCGAGATCGAGCATGCGTGGCTGTTCGATCACCTGATGCCGATCGGCGGTGCTCCGGACGGGCCGATCTTCGAGGGCTGGACGCTGCTCTCGGCACTCGCCGCGCAGACCCGGCGGCTCCGCCTCGGTCTGCTCGTGACGAGCAACCGCTTCCGGCCGCCGGCGATGCTGGCCAAGATCGCCGCGACCGTCGACATCGTCTCCGGTGGACGGCTCGACTTCGGGATCGGCGCCGGCTCCCGGCCCAGCGTTCCGATGGCCCGGGGTGAGTACGACGCGCACGGTCTGCCGTACCTCGACGCGACCCAGGCGGTCGAGAGCCTGGGTGAAGCGTGCACGGTCATTCGGCGCCTGTGGACCGAGGCCGAGCCGTTCGATTTCCATGGCGCCCACGTCGACCTCGTGGGGGCGTTCTGCAATCCGAAGCCCGTGCAGGGGTCGCGGCTCCCGATCCTGATCGGTGGACGTGCGACTTCCACGCTGCGAGTGGTCGCCGAGCATGCCGACCTCTGGAACCACCCGGGCGAGGATCTGGATGATGCCGTCAGCGGCAGCGCGCTGCTGGACCGGTACTGCGGTGAGATCGGCCGGGATCCCGCCTCGATCACCCGGTCGATCCACCTGCCGGTCTCGTACGAAGACCCTGCGATCACTCGCGATGCGATCGCCAAAGCGACCGGCGCCGGCTTCCGGCATGTCATCCTCGGCCTGCCGGCGCCCTATCCCGTCGGCGTCGCCCAATGGGTCGCCGACGAACTGATCAGCACGTCGGTGTAGGCCCCGTGTCGTAGGGTTCGACGGATTTGACTTGTTCGAACAGATGTTCGAACATCGATACATGACGTCGGGCGCCGGAGTTCTCTGATGGGGTGGGACAACCCGCCGATTCCGTGGTCGGAATTGGAGCGGAAGTTGTCGGGCCGCTCGCGGCCGCCCGCGCCCGCGGACGAGCTGCTGGATGCCGACGGGGGAGACGGACCGGCCTGGTCGCGCCACCGGCCGCCGTACGATCCGGATCCGGCCGACAAACCGCGCCGCCCGGAGGGGCCGGTGGTGCCGTATGCCGAGCTGCACTGCCACTCGTACTACAGCTTTCTCGACGGTGCATCCTCACCGGAACACCTGGTGGAGGAGTCGATCCGGCTCGGGCTGAACGCGCTCGCCCTGACCGACCACGACGGGTTCTACGGCGTGGTCCGGATGGCCGAGGCAGCAGAGGAGTACGCCGATCTGCAGACCGTGTTCGGCGCCGAGCTGTCGCTGGAGCTGACCAAACCACAGAACGGGATGGCCGATCCCGAGGGCAGTCACCTGCTGGTGCTGGCCGAGCGGCAAGAGGGGTATCACCGGCTGGCCGGCGCGATCACCGAGGCGCAGTTGCGCGGCCAGGAGAAGGGTCGTCCCGTCTACGACCTGGAGGAGCTTGCGGCGATCGGTGAGGACAACTGGCTGATCCTCACCGGTTGCCGCAAGGGCCTGGTGCGCCGTGCCCTCGAGTTGGGTGGTCAAGCGGACGGGCCGGCCGCCGCGGCGCGCGAGCTCGACCGGCTGACCGCGCTGTTCGGCCAGGACCGGGTGGTGGTCGAGCTGATCGACCACCAGTTGCCGACGGACAGTACGCGCAACGCGGTGCTGGCCCGGCTCGCGGCCGACGCGGGTCTCCCGGTGATCGCCACCAACAACGTGCACTACGCCCACCCCCGACGTCACAAGCTCGCCGCCGCGATCGCCGCAGTACGGGCTCGTCGCAGCCTCGACGCGATGGACGGCTGGCTGCCACCCGCCGGCACGGCCCACCTGCGATCGGGGGAGGAGATGCTCGCCAGATTCCACCGGTACGACGGGGCTGTCGCGCGCACCGTGGAGCTGGCCAACCAGCTGGAGTTCAGCTTGCGCGCGGCCAAGCCGAGCCTGCCGCGCCAGGAGGTGCCACCGGGGCACGACGAGATGAAGTGGCTGAAGAAGCTCTGCCGGGATGGGGTGAAGAAGCGCTACGCGGACAAACCCGGGCTGCGGGAGGAGGCGACCGCCCGGGTCGAGCGCGAACTGGCGGTGATCGAGTCGCTCAAGTTCCCGGGGTACTTCCTGATCGTGCGCGACATCGTCATGTTCGCGAAGCGTCAGGGGATCCTGTACCAGGGCCGTGGCTCGGCGGCGAACTCCGTCGTCTGTTATGCGCTGGAGATCACCGCGATCGACCCGGTCTTCTACAACCTGCCGTTCGAGCGGTTCTTGTCCGCGGCTCGTGACGAGGAGCCCGATATCGACGTCGACTTCGATTCGGACCGGCGCGAAGAGGTGATCCAGTACGTCTACCGCAAGTACGGCCGGCGCAACGCGGCCCAAGTGGCGAACGTGATCACCTATCGCCCGAAGCTCGCGGTGCGGGACATGGCCAAGGCGCTCGGGTTCAGCACCGGGCAGCAGGACGCGTGGTCCAAGCAGGTGGACGCTTGGGGCGCGGTGCGGAGCAGTGTCGATCACGACATCCCGCCACCGGTGGTGGCGCTGGCCGAGGACCTGCTGAAGTTCCCGCGGCACCTCGGCATCCACTCCGGTGGCATGGTGCTGACCGACATCCCGGTCGGGCACGTGGTGCCGGTCGAGCACGCCCGGATGGAGAACCGGACCGTGCTGCAGTGGGACAAGGACGACTGCGCCTGGATGGGGCTGGTGAAGTTCGACCTGCTCGGGCTCGGCATGCTGGCGGCCCTGCAGTATGCGATGGACCTGGTCCGCGAACACCTCGGCGAGGACTGGAACCTGGACACGATCCCGAAGGAGGAGCGCGGCGTCTACGACCAGCTCTGCAAGGCGGACTCGATCGGGGTGTTCCAAGTGGAGAGCCGGGCCCAGATGAGTACGCTCCCGCGATTGCGGCCGCGCAGCTTCTACGACCTGGCGATCGAGGTGGCGCTGATCCGGCCCGGCCCGATCCAGGGCGGCGCGGTGCATCCGTTCATCCGCCGCAAGCTGGGGGAGGAGCCGGTCACCTACCTGCATCCGGCGCTCGAGCCGGTGCTGGAGCGCACCCTGGGCGTCCCGCTGTTCCAGGAGCAGTTGATGCAGATCGCGATGAAGGTCGGCGGCTGCACCGGCGAGGACGCCGACCTGCTCCGCCGCGCGATGGGCTCCAAGCGCGGCGTCGAGAAGATCTCGTCCCTGAAGACCAAGCTCTACGAAGGAATGGCGGCGAACGGCATCACCGGCGACACCGCCGACCAGATCTACGAAAAAATCGAAGCCTTCGCCAACTTCGGCTTCGCCGAGTCCCACTCGATCAGCTTCGCCCTCCTCGTCTACGCCAGCACCTGGCTCCGCCTGCACTACCCAGCAGCCTTCCTCGCCGCCCTCCTCCGAGCCCAGCCCATGGGCTTCTACTCCCCCCAATCCCTGGTAGCCGACGCCCGCCGCCACGGCGTAGAAGTCCTCCGCCCCGACCTCCAAACCTCCAACATCCACGCCACCCTCGAACCCCTACCCACCACCTCCGCCCCCGGGCCGGCTTCCGCTTCCACACCGACACAGGCCTCCGAGCCCACGCCGGCTCCCGCGCCCGCCCCCGCATCCGTGCCCATCCTTGCGGTCTCCGCGTTGGCTGCTGCGGCCTCTGCTACGCCCGCTTTCCTGGGGGCTGGTGCGCTGCGTGGTCAGTTTGCGGATGGGGGAGCCGCTGCCTTCTCTTCCGGTGGAGCCGGAGGGGCTGCTGGTGGCAATCCGTCCGCCGAAAGACAGACGGTTGCTACAGGCAACAACTCTTGTCTGGCGAGGGATCAGCCGGAGGTTGGGGAGTTCGATCCCGAGGTGCCGTTCGACTCGGATCTGCATCGGCGGGACGGGCGGCTGGTGGTGCGTCTGGGGTTGGCCGGGGTGAAGTCGGTCGGGGTGCCGGCCGCGACCGCGATCGTCGAGGAACGCGAGAAGAACGGACCGTACGCCGACATGTCGGACCTGGTGCGCCGGACCGGGCTGACCGCAGTACAGGTGGAGGCGCTGGCGACGGCTGGGGCGTTCGACTCGTTCGGGCTGTCGCGGCGACAGGCGTTGTGGAACGCGGGACGTGCGGCCGAAGAACGTCCGGGGCATCTGTCCGGGGTGAGCAGCTCCGGCCCGCCGCCGATGCTGCCCGGGATGACCGGGATGGAGACGACGATGGCCGACCTGTGGGCCACCGGCATCTCACCCGACGACCACCCGATCCGGCACATCCGCGCGGCTCTCGACGAGCGCGGCATCCTCCGCGCGAACCAGCTCTCCACCGCCGAGAACGGCAGCCGCGTCCACGTCGGCGGCGTGGTGACCCACCGCCAGCGCCCCGCCACCGCGGCCGGCGTCACCTTCCTCAACCTGGAGGACGAAACCGGCATGATCAACGTCATCTGCTCGAACGGCGTCTGGAACCGCTACCGCCGCATCGCCCGCGAATCCAGCGCGATGATCATCCGCGGCCGCCTGGAACGCTCCCAGGGCGTCACCAATCTGGTAGCCGACAAACTCGAACGCCTCCCCCTGGCCGCCAAAACCACCTCCCGCGACTTCCGCTGACCAGCGGCTGCCGCCGGGGGATGGCCGTCAAGGCAGGCGGCGACAGTCAGCAGGGGCGCACCACGAAGCGTCGACTGGTCAGACTGGATCGGTGAACGAGATCGGCTTGCCGGTGGCGCGGGCGTAGGCGATCTCGCTGCTCGTGGACTCGCCGATATACCCGCCGGGGTTGACGACTAGAACGCGGTCAGCCAGATCGATCTTGCGCAGGTGGAGGGCACCCAACGCGGTCTGCTGCTCGTTGGTGATGAACTCGTTTGCTTCGTGATCCTCGGCGCGCAGGAAGACGCCTGGCGCGACGACGATGACGCCTGCAAAGGTCAAGTCGCGGTTCGCCGCGCGCATCTCGTCCACGAACCGGGTAGAGCCGCAGATGCACACAATCTCAGGTCGGTCAGGCACAGCTCAGTCCTTCGGATCGAACGGGTAACCGTCAGTGCGCGCGTTGACGTCACGGACAGGAACACGAGCCAGCAGTTTACGCAGCGAGACGCCGATGTGCCGATCGAGAGCAGGACGCCGTCATGGCCTATCGCCGCGCGTTGATCAAGTGGGGAAGGGAGAGCGGAACGTCGGTAGTTGGCAAGTTGGAACGGCTTGTGTCGCTCCCCGATCGGGTTCCGTCGCAATATCGGGAGGAGCTCTCGGCCCACCTAGCTGAGTGTCGTTCAGCGGTGGAAGAGAGACACGGAGTTGCTCACAGCGTTTGGGTTTCGCTGACTGAGGCGCTCACGACACGCTAATTTGGGGGCACCCAAAGCAAAGGAGCCCCGTGGGCAAGGTGGTCATGTACAGCTCGGTGTCGGTGGACGGCTTCGTCGCGGACGAGAATGACCAGCCCGGACCGCTGTTCGACTGGTTGTCCAGCGGTGACGTCCCGTTGGACGAGAGCGGCCAGCTGAAGGTGTCGCAGGTGTCCTACGACTACACCCGGCCGTACTGGGACCAGATCGGGGTGACACTCGTCGGCCGCCACGTCTTCGACATGACGGACGGCTGGGACGGGAAGCCTCCGGGCGGGATCGACCACGTGGTCGTCGTGACGCACCGGCCGGAGCCCGAGGGCTGGGACCCCGAGGCGCCGTTTCACTTCGTCAACGGCGTCGAGGCGGCCGTGGCCAAGGCGCAGGAGCTTGCGGGTGACCGTATGGTCGAGGTCGCCGCCGGCGACGTCGGTGGCCAGGTGCTTGCCGCGGGCCTGGTCGACGAGGTGCGCATGGACGTCGTACCCGTCGTGTTCGGGTCCGGCAAGCGCTACTTCGGGTCGGTCCACGCGCAGCACCTGTTGGAGGATCCTGACGTGGTGATTCAGGGCAACCGGGTGCTTCACCTGCGCTATCGGGTGCGCCGTTGACCGATCTGAGCGGGCACGCGAAGAAGTCCACCACCTCCCGCGACTTCCGCAGACCAGCAGCTGACGCCGACGGATTGGCGTTTAGGCAGGCGGCGACAGTCAGTAGGGTCCACTCGGCCTCGACCGGCAGGTACTCGCTGATCCTGGTGCATCCCGAACGTGGTACCGCCGCGATGGACACCGCCGGTGTGCTGCCTGCGTTCGCCGGGGTCGTGGTCCTGAATCCGCATGTCGTCGTTCATGCCGGCTCAGTCGACGTGCAGGACCGCCTTGCCGGTGATCCGGCGGTTCAGTAAGGCCTCGATTGCGGTCGGGGTCTGCCGCCAGGAGGATTCCAGTTCGACCTGACCGTCTAGGCGACCGGTGGCGACCAGGGCGCACAACCGGGCCAGATCGGTGGCGACGCTCCCCGGTTCGTCGAAGTTGTTGAGGGTGTAGATCCGCGCTCCTGGCGAGCGGGAATACCACCCGGCCCGGAAGCTGACCGGCTCGTCCGGATCCTGGGTAGCGAGACTGACCACCACGCCATGCGGTGCCAGGTGCTCGATGGACTGGCCGAAGACCGTACCTCCGACGGCTTCCACGATCAGGTCGAAGTCACCCTCGATCCGCTCAGTGACCACATCGGCGCCGAGCAACCCGGTCACCGGGGTACGGCGTACAAGAGCTGTGACGTGGGCACCGGCCAACTGCGCAAGCTGTACTGCGAACCGCCCGACGCCACCCGTCGCACCCGTGACCAACACCCGCTTGGCCAGCAGGAGCCCGCCGATCTCGAGCGACCGCAACGCCGTCAGCGCGGCCGTGGGCAACGTCGCAGCTTGTACGTCGGACACGCCGTCCGGTATCACCGCCATCCACTTCGTCGAAATCGCAGCCAATTCCGCCCAGGCACCCCGCCGCCGTACCAGCCCCACGACCCGAGTCCCGACCGCCGGACCGCTCCCGTCAGCCGCAGCCTTCGCGACGACGCCCGCTACGTCCCACCCGGTGAGCGATCCGACCGGCAGCTTCGCGAGATCGAGCACCTCGCCCTGGTTCAACGAGAACGCCCGGACCCGAACCACCGCGTGATCAGGAAGAGGTACCGGTTCATCGACAGTGGTCAGGCTGACGGACGGGTCTGTCTTGGTGAGAGCGAGCACCCTCAGACGATAGCTCCGGTGGCATCCTCGGCAGCCCTTGATGTCCGAGCTGTCCGGTGACCCAGTCATAGATCTGGTAGCGGGCGGTTTGGTGTGCCCGCAACGGTTTCAGGGCACGGCTTGACACAGCTGAGCCGGACCGGGTGCGGCACGTAGCCTGAGGCCCGTGGAGGATCTTGCTGGGCAGACGAAGTTGTGGCTGCAGAAGTGGCGTTGGTACCAGCGCAACGAGCTGCCCTGGAATCGCGCGCGGATTCACTGGCAGCTGATGCGTCGTGGGGCGTTCGCGCGCTGGCCGTTGCACGGCAATGTGCTCGAGGCGTTCGAGGACGGGCGGCTCGAGGTCGGCGCCCACACGATGTTCGAGCCGAACGTGTGGATCACGATCGGCGATCAGGGGCGGGTGCGGATCGGTGAGGGGACGTTCCTGAATATCGCGGTCATGGTCGCGGCCCACGAACTCGTCGAGATCGGCTCGCACTGCATGCTCGCCAACGGCTGTTTCGTGACGGACGCCAACCACCGCTTCGACGACCCCGACCGCCCGGTCCCGTGGCAGGGCTTCGACTCCAAGGGACCGACCCGGATCGGCGACAACGTCTGGCTCGGCGCGAACGTCGTCGTCACGAGCGGCGTGACGATCGGCGAGCGCTGCGTCATCGGCGCCAACAGCGTCGTCACCCACGACATCCCCGCCTTCTCGATCGCAGCAGGCGCCCCGGCAAAAGTACTGCGCACCATCACCTACGCCACCGCCGAAGCAACCGACAGCTGACCTCCGAACCAACCAACGGCTGACCCTCGAAGCCCCAGCCGATCGCCACATGTAGCTGACGTCAGCTGATGCCGTCGGCGGTGAGGTGCTGGTGGAAGAATTCGGTCAGCTTGGTGATGGCGGGGGATACGTACTTGTCTTCGTCGTAGAGGGCGACGTGGCTGGCGCCGTCGATCCAGAACAGTTGCTTCGGGTCGGAAGCCTGAGCGAAGGCCTCCGTTGCCATCCACGAGGTGATCGCCTCCCGCCCGAGGATCATCAGTAGTGGACGTGGAGCGATCAGGTCGATGAAGCGGAAGGCGTCGAATTGAGCGATGTGATCGACGCTGGTCCACGTGAAGGATTTGGCTGAGCGGGGGTGCTGGGCGCGATCGGTGCAGTAGTACTGCCAGCCCTCGTAGGCGTGCTGACCGCCCGCGCGAGCCTCTTCCTCCGTGGCCGGGAACAGCGGGAACACGCCAACGCCGGAGCCGCGCGCTTCCGCAGTACGGGCTGCGGCTGCAGCGTCGAGCATGCCTTGGATGACTGCGGGGTCCTGGTGACCGTCGGCGCCTTCGCGGAACTGGCGGCCGATGTCGACCGCGCTGACCGTCGCGACGACCTTGATGCGGTGGTCGGTGGCAGCGGCGGGGATCACGTAGCCGCCTGAGGCGCAGATGCCCAGGGCGCCGATCCGGTCGGGATCGACCTCGTCGCGGGCGCTGAGGAATGACACGGCGGCCTTGAGGTCCTCTACTCGGTGGGCGGGATCCTCGAGTCCACGGGGGAGTCCTTCGCTCTCGCCTTGGTAGGCGGCGTCGAAGGCGAGGGCGACGAAACCGGCGCGGGCGAGCCGTTCGGCGTACAGGCCGGCGGCTTGTTCTTTCACTCCGCTCGCCGGATGGCCGACGACGATCGCGGGGCGGGGACCGGTCGCCTCGCCGGCTGGGAGGTAGAGGTGGCCAGCGAGCTTTAGGCCGGCGCTGTCGAAGGTGATGTCTGTTCTCATGGATCCACCGTGCGGCGGGCGCAGCCCAGGGAGTAGAGACGGGTTTCATCCGGGGAGGTGCGCTGCCTGGGAAGAAATCTGCCTCCCCACAAACCAGCCCCGCCGCGGGACAATGGTTGCCATGAGCAGCGAGCACGGTACTTCGGCAGCCGAGCTGGGCGAGTTCCTGAAGGCGAGGCGGGCTGAGCTGAGCCCGGCTGCCGTCGGGCTGCCCGAGACCGGTTCGCCGCGACGGGTGCCGGGGTTGCGGAGGGAAGAGGTCGCTCAGCTCGCCGTGATGAGCGTGGACTACTACACGCGGCTGGAGCAGGGGCGGCTGCAGGCGTCAGCCTCCATCCTCGCTGTCCTGGCCCGCGCGCTCCGGCTGGACGAGGACCAGCAGGCGTACATGTATCGGCTGGCCGGGAAGACTCCTGCGAAGCCGCGCCGGCGGCGCGCGCAACGGGTCACGCCTTCGATGCGACGGCTGCTCGATCAGCTCAGCGGAGCACCGGCCATGGTGCTCGGCCGGCGGATGGACATCCTGGCGTGGAACGCTGGAGCCGCCGCGCTCTACACCGACTTCGCCCAGTTCGCGGAGTCGGACCGCAACTACGTCAGGCTCCTGTTCACCGACCCGGTGGTGCGGGCCCTGCATGCCGACTGGGAGAACGCGGCCCGTACTGCGGTCGCCTCGCTGCGGATGGAGGCTGCCCGCTACCCCGAAGATCCGCAGCTCGCCACACTCGTCGGTGAGCTGTCCGTCCGGGACGCCGACTTCCGCACGTGGTGGGCGGCGCATCAGGTGACGAGCACGGGCAACGGCACCAAGCACTACCGGCACGCGCTGGTCGGCGACCTGGTCCTGGACTGCGACACCTGGGTCAGCCCCGAGGACCCCGACCAGCGCATCCTCATCCTGACCGCGGAGCCCGGCACACCGGCGTACGACGGACTGCAGATCCTCGCGTCCTGGAACTCCACCGGCGCCCCGACCCGCCACCCTTAGCAGTGGGCCGAGGTGCGTCAGGGCTACTTGCTGAAAGCGGCGAAGCCGGCGAACTCGCTCGCCTTCAGGTCGAGCGTGATCCCGGACGTCCACAGGCGCCCCTGGGCGATGTCGATGCCGGTCAAGGTCGTCGCATCAATGGCAGGCGCGGGCGCGGTGACGAACTCCTGGCCGCGCAGTTCGAGGACCAGCGGGTACGTCGTGAACTGGTTCTCGTCGATCTCGAAGCGTTCGCCGACGGCGACCGGGCGGCCGTTGCGCAGGGCAACGTCGTACAGCTGGGCGGAGCCGGCCGGTACCGTGACCTGCTTCCAGGAGCGCCCGTCGTAGTGCATGGCCAGCGGGCGTTCGCCCTCCGGACCGCCGGTGTGCTGCACACCCACCAGCCAGATGTTCTTCGGTCCGGCGGCCGTCAGCGCGGTGGGGATCTGGGAGCCGTCGGTCGGCAGGTCGTCCACCAGCTTCCAGCTCTTACCGTCGAAGTGCGCCAAGCCCGCGTTCAGGCCGAGCCAGACATCGGTGGCGGAGATGACGGCCAGTGCGTTGGCGTTGATGGACTGCTCCAACCCGGCGGCCAGCGGTTGCCACTTGCCCCCGGCGTACCGGTACACGACGGCATGCTCGGAGCCACCGAGATCGGCCCAGCCGGCCATCCAGGGCGTTCCGTCGGGCGCGATCTCGACCTCGCCGAACGAACCGGTCGGCACCGCCGGACCCGGTACTACGCGCCACGCGGATCCGTTCCAGTGCATGACGAGTGGTTTCGTCTTGATCGGATCGGCGCGATCCTCTCCGACTGCCCAGACATTGTTGACGCCGGCGACCGCGACGCTCTCCAGGGTCGCGCTCGTGCGTACCGGCTGTGGGGTGGCGGTCCAGCGGCCGTTCTTCCAGCGCATGGCGAGCGGACGGTGCTCGTCGGCGCCGAGCTGATCGGATCCGACCGCCCAGGTCGCGCCCGGGTGGGCGTCGATGTCGTTGAGCATCGCGGGCTGCCGTTTGACCGGTGTCCGCGTCCAGTCGAGCGGAGCCTCGGCCGGACGCGCCTGCGCGACGGTTGATCCGGTACCGATGGTCAGCGCGACGATACCGAGAAGCGCCGCCGCTCTGGCGCGGTGTCTTGAGTCTTGCTGCAACACGAGTCATTCCTCCAGGTCAGGTGGCCTACAGCTCTATAGACGCTGCGCCACCCGCCGGCGTTACACCCGTGGCGACCGCGTGAGGAGATCCACCAACTCGTCGACCAGGTTGAGGAGCTGGCTCAACTCCGCTCCCGCACGCCCTCGACGGAAACCTTGACGACGCCCCCAGAAGGCGGTTTGAACGGCGTGAAGCTGAGCCCAACGGCCAACCCGCTCGCGATCGAGCTCGGCCGCCTCGGCGAAGACGTCCAGAGTTCGGTGAAGGCCCTTGCCGGGGTCGGCCGTCGTGAGGATTGTCAGCGCGCGAGTTACCGTGAAAGTCCCCATGAACGACCAGCTCCGGTCCGGATTCGGTGGATGCACAGAAGCTGCGTGATTACTTTTCTGATCACACCGGGTGCGTGATCAGAAAAGTAATCACGGCCTTCTATCCCCATCCGCCGGCCAAGGTCTGGCGAGCGCTCACCGAGCCCGAGCTGATCGCGCAATGGCTGATGCCCGGCGACTTCCGGCTCGAGGTCGGCCACCGCTACGCGATGGAGAGTCGTTGCCCATGTCATCAATGAGCAGCGCAGGGTGCTCGCCACCGTGCGGGCCACCGGAGGTTCTCTGCTTCGTCGGAAGGCAGCTTTAGCCGGGACTCCTGCTACGGGGAGATCTCGATCGGGTCACCGTAGGGTCACTGGTTTGCGAGGGGCGTAGCCCAGTCGTTGTGAATGCGTTCACCTAGTCAGGGAAGTCCGGGGCTTCCCGGGTGTGGCCGGGGCAGGACCCGGTACCGGGCCCAAGTACAGTAACGACCGGGACAGGGGTGCCGCTCGCGGTCGCCCGATTCGGGAGCAGGGGGAGGATCGCGTGCCGGAGCTGGAAGTATCCGACCGGGTGCTGACGATCCCGAACGCACTCAGCTTCATCCGGCTGCTCGGCGTACCGCTCTTCCTCTGGCTGATTCTCGGCCCGCAGGAAGACGGCTGGGCCCTGCTGGTGCTGGCGATCTCGGGATTCACCGACTGGGCCGACGGCCAGATCGCGCGCCGGATGAACCAGACGACGCGGCTCGGCCAGATGCTCGACCCGGTCGCCGACCGGCTCTACATCTTCGCCACCGTGCTCGGCCTCGCGCTGCGCGACATCATCCCGTGGTGGCTCGCGATCGCGCTGCCGTTACGCGACCTGCTGCTCACCTTCACCCTGCCGCCCCTGCACCGCCGCGGCTTCAACGCGCTGCCGGTGCACTTCCTCGGCAAGTCCGCGACCTTCTGCCTGCTGTACGCCTTCCCGTTGCTCCTTCTCGGCGACGGCGACAGCACCCTGAACGTGCTGGCCCGCGTCTTCGGCTGGGCCTTCGCGATCTGGGGCACCGCTCTGTACTACTGGGCCGGCGCCCTGTACTTCGTCCAACTGCGCCACCTGATCCAGACCGTCAAGCCGATCAGCAAACCGGCGGGCTAACTCGTGACCCAGTCTCCAACGGGCCAACCTCCTCCCGGCCAGGCTCCAGCTGGCCAATCTCCGCCCGGGCAGCGGCGCGTCGACGCGTCCATGTCGCTGCTGACGAACCTGATGGCCCACCCCCTGGACGAGGGCTACGCCGTCGCGGCCAGGTCCCGGCCTGCCCAAGGTGACAAGCCCAACAAGTCGCGGCACAGGATCATCCTGGTGATCGCGCTGCTCGTCCTGGGTTTCCTGCTCGCCGTGGCCGCGTCGCAGAACTACCGCAGCGCGCCCGAGGCGGAGAAGCAGCGCAAAGAGCTGATCACCCGGATCAACCAGGCCGACGGCCGGCTGAACGACCTGCGCAGCGACCAGATCAAGCTCGCCGACGAGGTCCGCGGCCTCCAGGCCGGCGGTCTGAGCAACACCAGCGAGGGCGCTGCGCTACAGCAGAAGCTGAACGACCTCGAGTTGCAGGTCGGTGCCGTCGCGGTGACCGGTCAGGGGCTGAAGGCGGTCGTCGACGACGCCAAGGACTCCGACGACAAGCAGGGCCGGTTGCTCGACGTCGATCTGCAACAGCTGGTCAACGGGCTGTGGACGGCGGGCGCCGAAGCGATCTCCGTGAACGGTCACCGGCTCACCTCGCTGACGGCCATCCGTGGCGCCGGTAGTGCGATCACGGTCGACTACAGTTCCCTGACCCCGCCGTACACGGTGCTGGCGATCGGGGAGACAGCGACCATGCCGGCCCGGTTCGCCCAGAGCTCCGGTGGCCAGTGGGTGCAGTACCTGGTCAGTAACTTTCATATCCGGATGACGATCACGACGGAGGATTCCTTGCTGGTGCCAGCCGATGCCACCATCGCGCTGCGGTACGCGAAGGTGGGCAAGAAATGATCGCCGTCCTCGGCCTGGTGATCGGCGTCGTCGTCGGTCTGCTGGTCGCGCCCGACGTACCGGAGTGGGCCCAGCCTTACCTGCCGATCGCCGTCGTCGCCGCGCTCGACGCGGTCTTCGGCGCTCTGCGCGCTTTCCTGGACGGCATCTTCGACGACAAGGTGTTCGTCGTGTCGTTCGTCTCGAACGTGCTGATCGCGGCGCTGATCGTCTACCTCGGCGACCAGCTCGGCGTCGGCTCCCAGCTGTCCACCGGCGTGGTGGTCGTACTCGGCATCCGCATCTTCACCAACATGGCCGCGATCCGGCGCCACGTCTTCCGGGCCTGACATGAGTACCGACGACCCGGCCCCGCCGCCGGAGCAACCGGAGCAGGCGCACCCGGCCGAGCCGACGCCGATGCCCAAGCCGAAGACGCCGAACCTGGCGCTGCGGCGGCTGCGATCCGGGTTCAAGCCGTCTCGCGGCCAGGCGATCGTGGCCGTCGTACTCGCGCTCGTCGCCTGTATGGCCGTCGTCCAGGTACGGGTGAACCGGGCCGACGACGGCTACCAGAACGCCCGGCGCGAGGACCTGATCGCGATCCTCGACGGCCTCGGCCAGAACACCCGCCGGCTGGAGACCGAGATCACCGAGCTGGAGGCGCGCAAGAACACGCTGATCTCCAGCGCGGACAAGGCGCAGACCGCCCGCGAGCAGGCCGAGCAGCAGGTGCGCGTGCTCGGCATCCTGGCAGGCACGCTGCCCGCCGTGGGTCCCGGCGTCCGGATCACGCTGAACGACCCGGACGCCAAGATGCAGTCCAGCAACCTGCTGGACGCGATCGAGGAGCTCCGCGACGCGGGTGCCGAGGCGATCCAGATCAACGGCCAGGTCCGGGTGGTCGCCAGTACAGACCTGGTCGACGATGCGCCCGGCGTCAAGATCGACGGCGAGAAGGTGCAGTCGCCGTACGTGATCGAGGCGATCGGGGAGTCGCACAACCTGGCCGAGGCGGCCAACTTCCCCGGTGGCCTGGTGAGTGAGGTGACCGGGCCGCAGATCGGTGGTACGGCCGAGGTGACCGAGGTCGCCCAGCTGGGGATCACCGCCTTGCACGTCCCGGACGAGCATCGTTACGCTCGCCCGGCGCCAAGCCCGACGAAGTAACCCTGCAGTTTCCTTTGACTGGCAGTTCCCCTTAAAGAAAGAGGACCGAGGTGTACCCCGAAGACCTGAAGTACACGGCCGAGCACGAGTGGGTGAAGGCCGGCGAGGGCCCGGTGCGGGTCGGTATCACCGACTTCGCGCAGGACGCGCTCGGCGACATCGTGTACGTGCAGCTGCCGGAGGTCGGTACCGCTGTCCGGGCCGGCGACTCCTGTGGTGAGCTGGAGTCGACCAAGAGCGTCAGCGACCTGTTCGCGCCCCTCAACGGCACCGTGCGCGCCGTCAACGAGGCACTGGCCGACCAGCCTGACCTGGTCAACACCGACCCGTACGGCGAGGGCTGGCTGCTCGACATCGAGGTGGACGACGACGAGGAGGTCGACGGCCTGATGGACGCCGAGACCTACAAGGGCCAACTCGACCAGAGCTGACAGGGCACTGAGTGCCCTGCGTCCGAAGTTCTCTGAGTGATTGCGGCGCCCAGGCACGCACCTCGCGGCACTTGACGAGCATCCACGATGCTCCGCATCGAGGACGCTCCTCAAGCACCGCGATGCACGCACCTGGGCGCCGCAATCACTCAGAGAACTTCGGACGCAGGGCACTAACTGGTAGGTTCTGTCGGACCTCAACCGCCAGTCGAGGGTTGGGGTCGCAGGCCACACTTGTCATCACGGGGTCAACTGAGAACGTCGCCGGACCGCCGGCGATCGGGAGGATCACAGCATGCCGTTCTGCAACCAGTGCGGGCACGAGAACTCCGAGGGCAGCAAGTTCTGCTCGCAGTGCGGAACGATGCTCCCTGGCGCGGACCGTCCGGTGACCGCCCCTGGCGTGACCGACACCGCGATGCTCGCACCGATCAGCATCGAGCCCGAGACCGAGCGCTTCGAGGTCGGTGAGCAGCTGTCCGCCGAGGACGAGGCCGCCGTCGGCGCGCTGCCGACGGGGTCGGCGCTGCTCATCGTCCAGCGCGGCCCGAACGCAGGCAGCCGGTTCCTGCTCGACGTCGACGTCGTCACCGCGGGCCGGCACCCCGACAGCGACATCTTCCTGGACGACGTGACCGTGTCGCGCCGGCACGCGGAGTTCCGTCGCGACCCGCAGGGCGTGAAGGTCCGCGACGTCGGCAGCCTGAACGGCACGTACGTCAACCGTGACCGGATCGACGAGCTGCAACTGTCGAACGGCGACGAGGTGCAGATCGGTAAGTACCGCCTGGTCTACTACGCCAGTGGTCAGGCCTGATCCGGCAGGCCTGACCGGGGCGGTGGGGTGGGCCTCGAATGAACGCAGCTGACTCTTCTTCAGGGGGCAGCAGCATCGGCGAGGTGCTGCAGCTCCTGCAGACCGAGTTCGCCGACGTCACCATCTCCAAGATCCGCTTCCTCGAGGCGGAGGGGCTGGTGACGCCGGCCCGGACGGCGTCGGGCTACCGCAAGTTCAGCGCCGCGGACATCGAGCGGCTGCGCTATGTGCTGACCGCCCAGCGCGACCAGTACCTGCCGTTGAAGGTGATCAAGGACCACCTCGGCGCGATGGACCGCGGTCTGCGGCCGCCCGCGCCGGGTGGCCGGCCTGCGGCGCCGGAGGAGTTGCCTCAGCCCGCCGGTCTGCCCGATGCGGTGGACTTTTCGACATACGGGACCGAGCTCAAGCTGACCCGCGACGAGTTGCGGGTGGCGGCCGGGATCACCGCTGAGTTGCTGGAGCAGTTGGAGAGCCACAACCTCGTCGTGGCTCGCGGCAACCACTACGACGGCGACGCGATCCTGATCGCCAAGGCGGCCGCCGAGTTCGCGCAGTACGGGATCGAGCCGCGGCACCTGCGGCCGTTCCGGGCTGCCGCTGACCGCGAGGTGGGGCTGATCGAGCAGGTGGTGCAACCGCGGCGGGACGACAAGACGCTCGAGCTGGCCGCGCTCGCGGTTCGGTTGCACGCGGCACTGGTCCGCTCCCGTCTCACCCGCTGACCTGTACTACGGCTGCCGACGGGCCGGGGCCGACCCGTCGGGGCAGCCCCGGCCCGGCCCGCAGAGTAGGCTGAAGGAGTGCGCGAAGTCGACGTGGTCGGAGTCCGGGTTGAGATGCCTTCGAGTCAGCCGATCGTGCTGCTCCGGGAGGTCGGCGGTGAGCGGTACCTGCCGATCTGGATCGGTGCGGCCGAAGCGAGCGCGATCGCTTTCGCCCAGCAGGGGATGGAACCACCCCGGCCGCTGACGCACGACCTGTTCGCGGAGACGATCCGGGTCCTCGGGCACACCCTGAGCCAGGTCCGGATCGTGAACCTGACCGACGGCGTCTTCGAGGCGATCCTGGTCTTCGACGACAAGACCGAGATCTCGGCCCGCCCGTCGGACTCGATCGCGCTCGCCCTGCGCACCGGTACGCCTGTCTTCTGCACCGAGGAGATCCTGGCCGAGGCCGGTATCCCGGTCCCGGACAGCGAGAACGAGGACGACGAGGTCGTCGAGGAAGAAGAAGTCGAACGCTTCCGCGAGTTCCTCGACCACGTAACCCCAGAAGACTTCGACAAAAGCTGAAGTCCCCCCGCGTCGCGGCTCCTGCGTCGCCCGCTCGCCCCACCCACCCCAAGTCCGGCTCCGGACCGGCGTTTGAGGGGTTAACCCCTCAAACGGTGGGTTGCCTCCTCAGACTCCCGCTAGGCAACCCGCCATCTGAGGGGTTAACCCCTCAAACGTTTGGGGCGGTGGTGGTGACGGCGGAGGGTGCGATGCGGGGCGCAGTACAGGCGGGTTTGGGGTTGGCTGGTACAAGGCCGGATAGGTAACGATTCGTATCGGAACCGCGACACGCCTCCGGCTACGTGCGGTTGTCGTTGACCCGGCCTGAGCGGCGGCTTACCTTGAAGGAGTCGTGGGGCCTTGTAACTCCACGGATGTGATCCGTTCCAGTCGGTACCCAGGGAGGCTCAGGCGTGACACGCACCGGCGACACTGATCTGACGGCGCAGTCGACGTCCGAAGCACACGCCGAGGCGGCCGCCAGCGCCGGCGTTCAGGGTCTGCTCTTCGATGACGATCTGTCGCCGATGCCCGATGACGTCGGTTTCCGCGGACCGACGGCGTGCGCCGCGGCCGGTATCACCTACCGTCAGCTGGATTACTGGGCCCGCACCGGACTGGTATCACCGTCCGTGCGCCCGGCCACCGGCTCCGGCACCCAGCGGCTCTACGGCTTCCGCGACGTCTTGTTGCTCAAAGTGATCAAGCGGCTGCTCGACGCGGGTATCTCGCTGCAGCAGATCCGCAGCGCCATCGCCCACCTGAGCAAGCGTGGAATCGATGACCTGACCCAGATCACGCTGATGAGCGACGGCGCGTCCGTCTACATGTGCACCTCGCCCGACGAGGTCATCGATCTGCTGGCCGGCGGCCAGGGAGTGTTCGGGATCGCCCTCGGCGGTGTCTGGCGCGAGGTCGAGGGCTCGCTGTCCGAGCTGCCGACCGAGCGTCTCGACGCGCACGGCGAGACCGACGACCACGCCAACGACGAGCTGGCTGCCCGCCGCCGGGCCCGGATGACCGGCTGAGGTATTCTCTTTCTCAGCCGTACACAACACTCGGGAGAGTCTCAGCAAGCTGGACAGCTGGGCGCCGAAGGGGCAATTCCTCCCCGGAACCTCTCAGGCCCATGGACCGAGTGTCTTAGGCGACTCTGAAGCGCGTGCCGCGTGACAGAGGGGGAGGCCACCGGCAATTGTCAGCAACGGAGCCTCCTCAATGACTGAAACCACTCCCCAGGTGTCGGCCGTTTTCGCCGACCGCCACATCGGTCCGCGCCAGGACGAGATCGCCCGGATGGTGCAGACCCTCGGGTACGCCGATGTCGACGCGCTGGTGGATGCCGCCGTGCCGGCCTCGATCCGGTCGACCGAGCCGCTCCGGCTGCCCGAGCCGGCCTCCGAGGTCGACGCGCTGACCGAGCTGCGTCAGCTCGCCGCGCGCAACAACGTCGCCACCTCGATGATCGGCCAGGGGTACTACGGCACCTTCACCCCGTCGGTGATCGTCCGCCGCTTGGTCGAGAACCCGGCCTGGTACACCGCGTATACGCCGTACCAGCCGGAGATCTCCCAGGGCCGGCTCGAGGCGCTGCTGAACTTCCAGACCGTCGTGTCCGACCTGACCGGCCTGCCGACCGCGAACGCGTCGCTGCTCGACGAGGGCACCGCCGCCGCCGAGGCGATGACGCTCGCGCACCGCTCGAACCGCAAGAGCAAGAGCAACCGCTTCCTGGTCGATGCCGACACCTTCGCGCAGACGATCGCCGTCGTCCAGACCCGCGCCGAGGCACTCGACATCGAGGTCGTCGTCGCCGACACCACGGACGGTCTGCCCGAGGGCGACTTCTTCGGCTTCCTGGTCCAGTACCCCGGTTCCGGCGGCGTCGTCCGCGACCTGAAGCCGCTGATCGCCGCGGCACACGAGCGCGAGACGCTCGTCGCGGTCGCCTCCGACCTACTCGCCCTGACGCTGCTCGAGGCGCCAGGTGAGGCCGGGGCCGACATCGTCATCGGGTCCTCCCAGCGCTTCGGCGTCCCGCTGTTCTACGGCGGCCCGCACGCCGGCTTCATTTCCGTGCGCGCAGGCCTCGAGCGCTCGCTCCCGGGCCGCCTCGTCGGCGTCTCGGTCGACGCGGACGGCGCGCCGGCGTACCGGCTGGCGCTTCAGACGCGTGAGCAGCACATCCGCCGCGAGAAGGCGACCTCCAACATCTGTACCGCGCAGGTGCTGCTCGCCGTTGTCGCGTCGATGTACGCCGTCTACCACGGTCCTGACGGTCTGAAGGCGATCGCCGACCGGGTGCACCGCAACGCGGACAGCCTCGCCGCTTCGCTGAAGGCGGGTGGCGTCGAGGTTGTGCACGACCAGTTCTTCGACACCGTGCTCGCCAGAGTGCCGGGCCGCGCGGCCGACGTCGTCGACAACGCGCGCCAGAACGGTATCTGGCTGCGTCAGGTCGACGCGGACCACGTCGGCATCTCCTGCGACGAGAAGACCGACGCGACCGCGCTCGGCGGGGTCTGCCGTTCCTTCGGCGTCACCTACGACGCGACCCTCGGCGGGATCGACCTCGCCGGGACGGTCACCCGGAACTCGGAGTACCTGACTCACCCGGTCTTCAACACGCACCGGTCGGAGACGGCGATGCTGCGCTACCTGCGCAAGCTGTCGGACTACGACTACGCGCTCGACCGCGGCATGATCCCGCTCGGCTCCTGCACGATGAAGCTGAACGCGACCACCGAGATGGAAGCCGTCACCTGGCCCGAGTTCGCCGACATGCACCCGCTGGCGCCGATCGAGGACGCTGCCGGCTACGTGAAGCTGATCGGTCAGCTGGAGCGCTGGCTGGCCGAGGTGACCGGCTACGCGAAGGTCTCCATCCAGCCGAACGCGGGCTCGCAGGGTGAGCTCGCCGGGCTGCTCGCGATCCGCGGTTACCACCGGGCCCAGGGCAACGAGGATCGCAACGTCTGCCTGATCCCGGCCAGCGCGCACGGCACCAACGCCGCCTCCGCGGTGATGGCCGGGATGAAGGTTGTTGTTGTCAAGGGCAACGATGACGGCACGATCGACCTGGCCGACCTGCGCGCCAAGGCCGACGAGCACGCCGACAAGCTCGCGGCGATCATGATCACCTACCCGTCCACGCACGGCGTGTACGAGGAGAGCGTCACCGATGTCTGCCAGATCGTCCACGACCACGGCGGCCAGGTGTACGTCGACGGCGCGAACCTGAACGCGCTGCTCGGGCTGGCCAAGCCCGGTGAGTTCGGTGGCGACGTGAGCCACCTGAACCTGCACAAGACGTTCTGCATCCCGCACGGCGGCGGTGGCCCGGGTGTCGGCCCGGTCGCGGTCGCCGAGCACCTGGCGCCGTACCTGCCGAACCACCCGTTGCTCGACCAGGCCGGCCCCGAGTCGGGCGTCGGCCCGATCAGCGCGGCGCCGTTCGGTTCGGCCGGCGTACTCGCGATCTCCTGGGCCTACATCCGGATGATGGGCGCCGAGGGGCTGACCTCGGCGACGAAGGCCGCGGTGCTGACGGCCAACTACGTGGCCAAGCGGCTCGAGAACGCGTTCCCGGTGCTCTACACGGGCGAGAACGGGCTGGTCGCGCACGAGTGCATCCTGGATCTGCGGCCGATGACGAAGGAGACCGGTATCACCGTCGACGACGTCGCGAAGCGGCTGGTCGACTACGGCTTCCACGCGCCGACGATGTCGTTCCCGGTGGCGGGCACGCTGATGGTCGAGCCGACCGAGTCTGAAGACCTGGGGGAACTCGACCGCTTCTGCGACGCGATGATCGCGATCAAGCACGAGATCGACCGGGTCGCGGCGGGGGAGTGGCCGGCCGGTGACAACCCGCTGGTCAACGCGCCGCACACCGCGTCGTCGGTGATCAACGACAAGTGGGAGCACGCCTACACCCGCGAGGAGGCCGCGTTCCCGCAGTCGGTCGACCGGACCACGAAGTACTGGCCGCCGGTCCGTCGCATCGACGGCGCCTACGGCGACCGCAACCTGATCTGCTCCTGCCCTCCGCCGGAGTCCTTCGAGTAACGGGACTCGCGACGGGGGCCGGTGCGTCGCATAATGGTCTGCCGACGACCTGCACTGGAGCGTTCGAGTGACTGACGTCCGTCCTGATACCGCTGCCGCCCTGTACGCCGAAGTCGCGGCAGCCCAGAGTGAGTGGAAGTTGCCGTCGATCAACGCCGGCGTGCTGAAGGACGGCGCGCTGGTGTGGACCGCGTCGCGCGGACAGATCGTGGATGGGCGGGGGCTGGCACCCGGTCCGGACGTGCAGTACCGGATCGGGTCGATCACCAAGACGATGACCGCGGTGCTGGTGCTGCAGTGCCGCGACGACGGGTTGCTCGCGCTGACCGATGCGGTGGGCAAGCATCTGCCCGGGGTGGCGTTCGGCGAGCTGACGATCCGGCACCTGCTGGCGCACTCGGGTGGGATGAACGCCGAGCCCGAAGGGCCTTGGTGGGAGCGCAACCCGGGCGTCTCCTTCGAGACGCTGACGGCCGCGATGGATGAGTCGCAGGCGGCCGGCAAACCCGACCGCCGGCACCACTACTCCAACCTCGGCTACGCGTTGCTCGGCGAGATCGTCGCGCAGTTGCGCGGTGCTCCGTGGATGGAGCTGGTGGCGTCGAGGATCCTCGATCCGCTGGAGATGCGCCGGACATCGTACTTCCCGGTGACGCCCGCGGCCCAGGGGTACTCGGTGCATCCGTTCAGCGGGCGGCTCGAGCTGGAGCCCGCATACGATGCCGGTGCGATGGCGCCGGCCGGGCAGCTGTGGAGCACTGTCGAGGACCTCGCCAAGTACGCCGCGTTCTGGATCGACCCCGGCTACGACGTGCTCAACCGGGACACGGTCGACGAGATGGCCGCTCCGGCCGCCGCTGATCCCCGCGAGTCGCTGGCCGCGTCGTACGGGCTCGGTCTGCGGATGCACGCCGACGACCCGCACCTGTTCGTCGGGCACACCGGTTCGATGCCTGGGTTCGTGGCGGGGTTGTTCGTCGACCGGGCCCGGCGGATCGGTGGCGTGACGCTGGCCAACGCGACGTACGGGAAGAGTGCGACCGTGCCGCTCGACCTGATGCGCACGCTGGCGTCGTACGAGCCGCCGCTGCCGGTGGAGTGGGTGCCGGAGCCGGAGCTCGCCCAGGGTGAGGAGCTGCTGGGGCACTGGTACTGGGGCAACACCCCGCTGACGATCTCGGTCGCCGGCGGAATCCTGCAATTGTCGGGTGGGATCACGTGTCGTTTCTCACCACTCGGTCCCGACCTCTACCAAGGCCGCGACGGGTACTTCGCCGGCGAGCGGCTCCGCGTCATCCGTGACGGTGACGCTATAACGCAGCTGAATCTCGCCACTTTCGCCTTGACCCGTACCCCGTACGACCGTTGAGTCGTTCACAGACAACCGCCTCGTCTACCAGACGAGGCGGTTGCTGTGGTGCATCACGCAGGGAACCCCGGTTGACACTCACAGCCCCGGCGTTAGTAGGTTAGGTCTACCTAAGTAAGGGTTGCCTTACTCGACAACTTCCCCAGGAGAAGCTGGATGTCGTCCCTCGACGCACCGCACAGTCCTTTCGATCGCGATCAGCGCGTGGCGGACCGCCGCCGCTGGCCGCTGGCATCGGCCGTGCGGGACAGTAAACGGGGCCCGCTTCCGGCCGGTACGCCGGCTGCTGTGCAGCAGCGGGCAGCCGAGCTGCTCGGTGCGCCGCTGGTGCCGTCGACCGGCGTCGGGGAGTCGGCCGCGCTGGACCTGATCGCTGGTCTGCTCGATCGGGATGGGATCGATCTCAGTCACCCTCACGCGGCGGCTCATCTGCAGCCGCCGGTGCTCCAGGTCGCCGTGGACGCCGACGCGCTGGCGTCCGCGAGCAACGCCTCGATGGACACCTACGACTCGGGCCCGGCGACGCTGGCGATCGAGCAGTGGGTGGTCCGGGCGCTCGCGACGATGGCCGGTTTCGGCCCGGCCGCCGATGGCGTGCTCACCCCTGGCGGGTCGATCTCCAACCTGCTCGCCGTACTGATCGCCCGCGACAGCGCGGCCGCCGCGCTCGGCATCGACGTCCGGCGGAACGGCCTGGCCGGCTTGGAGAAGCCGGTCGTGTTCTGCTCCGAGCTCGCCCACTTCTCCGTCCAGCGGGCGTGTGCAGCGCTCGGGCTCGGCGAGGATGCGGCCATCACGATCCAGGCCGACGGCGACTTCCGGCTGCGCCCGGACATCCTGTCCGACGAGCTGGGCAAGCCCGGCCGGACGCCGATCGCCGTGGTCGCGACCGCCGGTACAACCGACTACGGCTCGATCGACCCGATCGCGGAGATCGCCGGGCTGGCGCGACAGCATGGCGCCTGGGTGCACGTGGACGCGGCGTACGGGTTCGGCGCGTTGTTCTCGGACCGGCTCGCGCCGCTGCTCGCCGAGCTGCCGTTCGCCGATTCGGTGACGCTGGACCTGCACAAGATCGGCTGGCAGCCCGCCGCCACCAGCATGCTGCTCGTCGCGGACCGGGACCGGTTCGCCGCTCTCGGGCGCTCGGTGGACTATCTGAACCCGGCCGACGACATCGATTCCGGGCTGGACGGGTTGCTCGGCCGCAGCCTGCAGACCACCCGCCGGCCGGACGCGGTGAAAGTCGCCACCACGCTGACGGCATACGGCCGGGCCGGACTGGGCAAGATGCTCGACACCTGTCACGAGCTCGCGCACGCCGCCGCGGCCCGGGTCGTTGCCGACAGCCAGCTCGAGTTGCTGGCGCCGGTGACCTTGACCACGGTGTTGTTCCGGGTCGCGGGACGGGGCCTGGCGGCGGCCGAGCTGGACGCCGTCCAGGGCGAGGTCCGGCGCCGGTTGCTGACGTCGGGGCGGGTGCTGATCGGCCGGACCAGGATCCCGGCCCGGGGCGGCCGTCCGGCGGCGGTCGCGTTGAAGCTGACGTTGCTGAACCCGAACGCGACCGTGACGGATATCGAGGACCTGCTCGACCAGGTCGTGGCCACCGGTCACGACGTCTTGTCTCGCGAGGGAGCAGCGTGATCTCACCGACCTCACTGGCCGTCGAAGCCCATCTCAATGCGATTCTGCGGTGCTACACGCGGGAGGCGTCGGTCCCGGTCTCGGCCGGTCCGCTGACGCTGGAGGTCGGCTCCTCGGCCTTGACGGCGACGGTGCGGCACGCGTCGAAGACCGGGCTGCACCAGTTCGCCGAGGTCCGCGTCGACGGTGCCTCGGTGAGTCCTGAGCAGCTCGTCCGGTTGCTGTCCGTCGGCGCCGACCCGGCCGAGATCGACGACCTCGCAGCGCGTACGGCGGAGTCGGTCCGCAACGTGACCGTCTTCGTATCCGGCCGGCAGGCTGACCAGGAAGACGGCCAGGAAGACGGCCGGCAAGCCGGCAAGGACGCGGGCCAGGGTGGTCTGAGGCGCTTCCAGGCTGGTC
This sequence comes from Streptomyces sp. SID13031, assembly GCF_010548305.1. Lineage (GTDB taxonomy): Bacteria > Actinomycetota > Actinomycetes > Propionibacteriales > Kribbellaceae > Kribbella. The sequence continues at coordinate 197,107 of NZ_JAAGLV010000006.1, read as the reverse complement.
GTTTTCTCGAGGCCGAGCAGGCGTTGCTGTTCGGCCATCTGAACCACCCGGCTCCGAAGAGCCGAGACGGGTTGAGCGGTGCCGAGCTGACGGCGTACTCGCCGGAGCTCGGTGGCCGCTTCGCGGTGCACTGGTTCGCTGTCGACGCCGAGCTGGTGTCCTCGGACCAGGTGGTCGGCGCGCCATCACTGCAGGGACTGGACGCCTTGCAGCTGATGGCCGCGCTGGCCGGCATCACTCCTCCTTCTGGCCGCGTGCTCGTGCCGGCGCATCCGTGGCAGGCCAATGACGTGCTGAAGCGCCCACGGGTCGCCGCACTGATCGCCGACGGCCGGATGGAGCCGCTGGGACCGCTGGGCGCGAAGTGGTACCCGACGTCGAGCCTGCGCACGGTCTACCACCCGGACCTCCCGGTGATGCTGAAGCTGTCACTCGGACTGCGCATCACGAACTCCAAGCGCGAGTCGACGCCGACAGAGCTGCGCCGTGGCCTGGAGATCAACCGCCTCCTGGACTCCGCCTACAACGCCGGTACTGCGACCGCGTACCCGCGCTTCTCCATCGTGCGCGACCCGGCCTGGGTGGCACTCGACGAGGGCGGCCCGTTGCTGACCGGGTTGGACGTCGCCGTGCGCGAAGTACCGGCTGGTGTCGACAGCTACGCGTGCCTGGCCGGTCTGGTCGCGCCGCGGCCGGGGGAGCTCAGTCGGCTGGGTGCTGCGGTGGCTGGTCATGGCGATGGCGGTGCAGAGGCGTGGGTGGCGTCGTACGTGGACGAGGTGCTCGTCCCGATGCTCCACCTGTACGCCGAGACGGGGATCGGGCTGGAGGCGCATCAGCAGAACACGCTGGTTCGCCTGGACGACGCAGGACGGGTCGCGGGTGGGGCCTACCGGGACAACCAGGGCTATTACCTCGCCTCGTCGTACCTGCGTGGCCTGCTGGACGTCACTGGGCTGAGCGACTCGACACTGGCTGTGGTGGACGACGCGATCGTCGACGACCGGCTGACCTACTACCTGCTGCACAACCAGGCGCTGGCCGTGGTCGGCACCCTGGCGGTGGATGGGCTGGCTGCTGAGGACGCGCTGCTTGGCGTCGTCCGCGACCGGCTGTCGGAGGCTCTGGCATCGCTGAAGGCCGCTGGCCCTGACGGCGACCGCCTGGCGCAGCGTTGGCTGTCTGCCGATCAGCTGCCCTGCAAGGCGAACATGATGACTCGCCTGCGCGGCATCGACGAGGTAGTGGCTCCGCTGGACGCGCAGTCGGTCTATCTGGAGGTTCCCAACCCCCTCCGGCTGGGCGCGCTGTGAGGTGTGACGTCGCACCGCTGCTGCATCTGGACAGCGGCTTCGACCTGCGCCCTGCCACGACGGCCGATGCCTCGACCATTGCTTGGTGGATGGTCCAGCCGCACATCCTGAAGTGGTGGGAGCAGGACTGGTCGGTCGAGCGGTGGGCGCAGGCGATCGAGGAGCAGCTAGCGGGGGTGCACTCGATCCCTTGCCTGATCTCGATGCATGGCGAGTCCATCGGCTACGCGGAGCTCTACCGGGTCCGCCACGACCGGCTGGCGGAGTACTACGCCTGGCATGAGCACGACTGGGGCGTCCACGTGGCGATCGGCGACACCAACCTGCTCGGCCGGGGGCTCGGCCGTCGGCTGCTTCGCGCGCTGGCCGACGCCTTGCTCCGCGCCGATCCGCTCAGCGAGCGAGTGGTCGCCGAGCCCGATATCACCAATCTTCCGTCGGTTCGCGCGTTCGAGGCGGCCGGCTTCGTCACCCAAGGGGAGCTCGAGCTGCCCGAGAAGAGAGCACTACTGATGGTCCGCACCCGGACAGTGGAGGCCTGAGATGAGTACCGAGCCGTACGACGTGATCGCGATCGGGTGTGGCCCCTTCAACCTGGGCCTGGCCGCGCTGGCCAGTGGCGTGGACGAGGTGAAGCTGGCGGTGCTGGACAGCCGGCCCGAGTTCACCTGGCATCGGGGCCTGATGTTCGGGGACGCGATGCTGCAGGTGTCCTTCCTGGCCGACCTGGTCAGTCTGGTGGAGCCTGCGCACCCGCTGTCGTTCCTGTCGTACCTGCGCGACAACGACCGGCTGTACCAGTTCTACGTGCGGGAGAAGTTCCACCCGACGCGGCAGGAGTACGAGGCCTATCTGCGCTGGTGTGCGGCGCAGCTTGACTCGCTGCACTTCGGGCACAACGTGGTCGAGGTGGTGTTCGACGACGACGCGTTCACGCTGACAGTGGAGCGTGCCGGATCGGTGGAGGTCTTCAGGGCCCGACACCTGGTACTAGGCGTCGGTACTGAGCCTGCCGTGCCAGCTGCCCTTGCCGACTTGCCGGAGGAGCGGTTCCTGCACTCCGCCGACTACCTGTATCGCCGGGACGACCTACTGCGGGCCGGGCGGGTGACAGTGGTCGGATCGGGCCAGTCCGGCGCCGAGTGCGCACTGGACCTACTGCGGGCCAATGCGGCTGGTGGGCCTGGCGTGAGCTGGCTGACGCGTACTGCGGCCTACACCCCTCTGGACTACTCCAAGCTGGTGCTGGAGATGACGACGCCGTCGTACATCGACTACTTCCACGCGTTGGGGGAGTCGACCCGCGATCGCCTCGTCAAGGATCAGTGGCGGCACTACAAGGGCATCTCCTCGGACACCTTGGAGGAGATCCACGACGTGCTCTACCAGCGAGACCTCGGTACTTCGGCTGTGGCGCCGGTCGAGTTGCAGGTCGGTGTGGCCGTGGAGTCCGCAGTAGCGCGTGCTGACGGCATCGAGCTGACCATGCGGCACACCGACAGCGGGCGGACCTTCCAGCACCTGACAGACGCAGTAGTGGCAGCCACTGGCTACCGCAACCGCCCGCTGCCGTTCTTCGCTGCCCTGGACCCGCTGGTGCACAGAGACGCTGCCGGGCGCTGGGTGGTGAACCGCGACCACAGCATCAGCACCGACGACCCACTGACCGGCAGGCTGTTCGTCGCCAACGCAGACCTACACACTCACGGCGTGGCAGCGCCCGACCTGGGCATCGGGGCGATCCGCAACGCCACAATCCTCAACAGCGTCGCAGGTCGCGAGGTCTTCCGGCTGCCCAAGTCCACTGCCTTCACGAGCTTCTCCGTCCCGGGATGAGCTGGACCGAGAGCTCCTCGGAGCTACTGGCCAAACTGATCTCGCAGCTCTGCACCGAAGACCTCCTGCAGCCCGATGGCGATCGCCTGTCGTTCGGCACAGCGACCTACACCTTCTCCTCGACCCGCGGCGGCTTCGGTAGCTATCGAGTGGTCCCCGGCTCCGTACGCCGTACTGCGGCCGGCATCCTCGGCAACGACGAGAGCGAGGAGGCCACCGACCCTGTGCAGTTCCTGGTGGACGCTGCTGAAGCGCTAGGGATCTCCGGATCCACAGTGGCCGGCTACGTGGCAGAGCTCTCGAGCACACTCGCTGCCGACGTACGTCTCGCCTCTACCGCTGTCCCCAACGCAGAGCTGATCGGCCTGGACCACACAGGCTTGGAAGGCCACCTCACCGGCCACCCTCTCCTAGTGGCTAACAAGGGACGCCTCGGCTTCTCCGCCGCCGACAGCCTCCGCTACACCCCAGAAGCCCGTACTCCGGTCCGCCTGGTCTGGCTCGCCGTACGACGCGGGCTCGCCGAGTTCCGCGGAACCCCGGAGCTGTCCGAGCATGCCGTGGTCGGCCAGGAGTTGGACCCGGCCGCTCTGGACGCCTTCCGCGCCAAGCTGGTCGACCCGGACTCGTACGTGTGGCTCCCTTGTCATCCGTGGCAGCTCGACCACGTAGTACGGACGCAGTGGGCCCGTGAGCTGGCCACTGGCGAGATCGTGGAGCTGGGGGAGGGGCCTGACGACTACCGGCCGACCCAGTCGATCCGCACGATGGTGAACGTGTCCCAGTCGCAGCGATATCAGGTGAAGCTGCCGCTGAAGATCCTGAACACCTCTGTCTACCGGGGCATCCCGCCGCACTGCTCGCTGGCGGCACCGATGGTCACCCAATGGCTGCGCGGCATCTGGTACCGCGACGAGCTCTTCAACCGGCTGGGGACCGAGCTGCTCGGCGAGGTCGCGTCGGTGACCGTCCGCCATCCACAGCTGTCCGACGGAGTCCCGTACCAGTGGACGGAGACTCTCGGCTGCATCTGGCGAGACCCGCTGACCCCACGCCTGCAGCCAGCCGAGACGGCATGGCCACTGGCCGCCATACTGCATAGAGACACCTCTGGCGCCCCTTTGGTGGCAGCCCTGATCGCCGCCTCCAACACAGACGCCACCACCTGGCTAGCCGACCTGATCTCCACCCTCATCCGCCCCCTTCTCCACCTGATGCACCACTACGGCATCACCGTGAACCCGCACGGCGAAAACCTCTCCATCATCTGCACCCCCGAAGGCCGACCGTCCCGCCTGGTCATCAAAGACCTGATCGACGACGTCAACATCTCCACCACCCCCATCCCGGCCCGCGGCCCAGAACCCGACTCCCACGCCCGAGTCCTCCCACGCAAGCCCTGGCACATCCTCCGCCAATACCTCGTAGACGCCCTCTTCCTCGGCGTCCTCAACCCCTTGGCAGACGTCCTCGCGGCCGCGGAACTCCTGTCGCCGGACATCTTCTGGGGCACCCTTCGTGGCGAACTCGAGGCGTACGCGGACGAGTACCCCGAACACGCGGACCGACTCGCCGCCACCGACCTGCTGGGCGAGACCTTCGCCCGCTATCCCTTGAACGGCTACCGCTTGACCCTCGGCTACGCCGACCTCGACACCCGTCCGCCCATCCCCGTCACCGGCCGGATGCCGAATCCCCTATACACAGTCCGGTCCATCCCGCCCACCAGGAAGTGGTGAACTAGGGCCCGGTGGGCGGCCCATGGCGCCACAATTGCAGCTCCTCGTCGATCAGAATCCCAAGGCCCAGCAGCTCCGCCTCGCGTTCGGGGAGGCCTGCCAGCGACAGCCCGACGGGGAGGCCGCGGTCGTCGAAGCCGGCCGGCACGCTCAGTGCCGGGAAGTCCGCGATGGACCAGGGCACCGACAGGCGGATCCGTGGCCCCTTGGGCGGAAGGCTCGGATCGATCAGCGGCGGCGGCGCGTCGATCGTCGGGTGCGCGATCGCGTCCAGCCGGTGCTTGACCATCAGTCGTCGCCAGCGCCGCGACCAGTCGTCGCGGAGCAGCAGCGCCTCTTCGTAGCGTTCGCGGCTGATGGCTTCGCCCTTCCGGACCCGCTCGCGCACCTGTGGGGTGTAGAGGTGGCTGTGTGGCACGAGCAGATCGTGGATCTGGTGCGCCTCGGTCTCGTTGATCGTGTCGAAGACACCGAGGTTCTTCGCCAGTACTACGGCCGCGTTCGCCGGTGCCGCGATCTCCACGAGCTCGGCGCCGCGATCGACCAGGATGCCGAGCGCCTGCTGGCAGACCTTCGCGATCCGGTCGTCGACCTTCCGCCAGGACATCTCCAGCGGAAGTCCGATCCGGATCCCACGGATGTCTCTCGGTGCCTTGTCCGGGTACCGCGGTACGGGCTCGTCGCGACTGCCAGGGTCGCGCGGATCGTAGCCGGCCAGAACGCGCAGCAGCACCGTGAGGTCGCGCATCCTGCGGGCCATCGGACCCGCGACATCGAACGACGGGCTGAGCGGGATGGCGCCGTAGCGCGAGATCCGGCCGCGGGCGCTGCGCAAGGTGCACACGCCACAAGCGGAGGCCGGGATCCGCAGCGATCCACCGGTGTCGGTGCCCGTCGCGATCGGTGCCATCCGGCCCGCGAGGGCAGCCGCCGAGCCGCCCGACGAACCGCCGGGAGTCCGGGTGATGTCCCAAGGGTTGGCAGTCGGCGGAGACGCGGTCCCGTAGGCGAACTCGTGAGTGGTCGACTTGCCCAGCAGCCCCGCGCCCGCGCCGGCGAGCCGCTCCCAGACGGCGGCGTCCTCGGTCGGGATGTACTTCGCCAGAATCCGGCTGCCGGCGGTGGTCAGCACGCCTCGCGTCAGGAAGACGTCCTTCATGACGACCGGTACGCCGGCGAGCGGGCCGACCTCGGCACCGGCTGCCCGCGCCTCGTCCGCCCGCACCGCCGCGTCCAGGGCGAGGTCTTGGGTCAGGGTGACGAAGGCCCGCAGCGTCGGCTCGGTCAGCTCGATCCGGTGCAGACAGTCCAGGACGAGTTCGCGCGCGGACAGCTTGCGGCGCTCCAGTAGCTGGAGCACCTCGACCAGGCTGAGATCGGCGGCATCGTCACTCATCCTGTCGAGCCTACGAAAAGAACCCGCCCGGTGATGGTCCGGGCGGGTCGTGGGCGGTGCGGTCGGGGGCCGGGTCAGCCGTGGACCGCCGATGCGACGTTGTAGACACCGAAGCAGAACACCATGATTACCCCGAAGAGGAGAATGAAGAGAATCTGCTTCCAGAAGGAGATCAGGAGTACCGCGGAGGCCAGGACGACGACGGATACGATGAACTCGTTGTGAGGCATGGCATTCCTCTTCTCTTGTTTCACTTCCTGTCGAGCGGTTGATTTTCGCCCTCAGTGGGTTAGATTGGGGCGATCCGTGGTGCTGTTCCCTCACTATTAGTGAAGGCCACGACAAAAGGTTGTCAATCCGGCAGTGTTGGTCATGACAAATGCGTGGATGACGCCGACTTGGTGATCGTGCGGCGGCTTTTGGCGGCTCCCGGCCTGCTGCCGCCCCGCCAGTTGGCAGGCAGTTCCTGCCAATTGGCAGAAACTGTCACCAGAACGCCTTCCAGCGGCGAACTCGTTGCGGCGCGGGCCGAATTTGCGGTGTCGAGGCAACTTTCCGCTAGCATTCTCGAGTGGTAACGAGCGCCGCCGGCAAGGCGGTTTCCGCACGAGTCCCGACCCCCCACCACCCGGCTCGGTTCTCGCTGGCCGATTGCCGTCAGGATGACTCTGCTTTCACCGAGCTGCGCCGGCAGACCCTGTACCGCTTCGCCGTGGAGTCGCGCGCGCTGACGGTCCGGACCTTGTTGCATCTGCCCCGGGTGGCCCTGCATAGCGGGACCGTGACAAGAGGCCAGATCCGTGCGGAGATGGAGCGGAACGCCGCCCGGCTGGTGTCCGACCACGAGCGGATCCGCGACCTGATCCCGACCAACCAGTACCCGTTGCCGGATCTGCGTTTCGTCCAGCTGGGCAGCCTCCAGGCGAACGCGATCTTCAGCAACCTGCACTATCTGCGCAGCGCCCGGGCGGGATCGATCAACTTCGCGCTGATCGATCCGGTGACCCGGCGGCCGGTGACGCTGTGCAGTGTCTCGCCGCTGGAGTGGCTCCGGGTCGGCCGGCAGATCCACACCCAATTCGACCTACCGCGGTCGGCGGTCTGGGACGTCTCCCGCGTCTACTCGTTCAACGTAGCGCCGGTGAATGCGATTTCCTACCTACTCGGCAAGGTCCGGCAGGTGATCCGCCGGGAGTATCCTGCGGTCGAATTGCTGACCACGGCCGTCGATCCCAACCTGGGTTTCGTCGGGGCCAGTTACCGGGCCGCCAACTGGCATCCCTGGATGTCCATCGAGCCGCGTCCCTACCTTTATGTCGACGGTATCTACGCCAGCCCACGTCAGCTCCGGACCCAGTTCGGCGGGGCGAATCTGAACGAATTGCGGGCGAAGTTTCCGGGCACCTTCGAGCAGAGCCGGGCGAAGCTGCTGGACTCGGTGATCTACTGCTGCCGGGTGCGCCGTGAGACCGAGCCCGTCGCGGACGAGCTGCGCCGCAGACTCCGCCGCTGAGCTGAGCGCGCTGCTACCCCCTGCCGAACAGGGAGCGGCTGAGCAGGGCGTCGACGCGGGCGCGGTCGGGCATCGAGTTCGTCAGGGGGAAGTCGGCCGTCGCGCAGGTCATTGCCGCGGCGGCCCACAGGGCGACGTCGGCGGAGAACACCCGCTCGTTGTCGATCAGTTTTGCGGCGAGGGCGGCGCAGAAGGCATCTCGGGCAGCCGAGGACTCCTTGTAGATCGAGGGGATCGTCGGCACGCTGAGAACGTCGTGCGCCGTGCCGGAGTACACCGTGCAGCCACCGTTGACGAGCATGCAGAGCGTCTCGACGCCGATGGCGAGCAGGTTCCTGGCGACCGGGTCGGGATCGAACGGCCCGCGGCCCTGCGAGGTGAAGTGGCCGAGCTCCCAGGGATGCGCGACCAGATAGTCGATCCGCGAGAAGGTGTCGCGGGAGATGCGTTCGTCGACGTACGGCTGGCCCGGGGTGACCATCACGAGCGGCCGGTTGGCCGGGTCCTGATGGACCAGGGCGAGCGTGCGCTGCATCGTTTCCCGCGGTACCTCGAAGGTGACCAGCAAGACATCGCAGGCCGCCAGTTCGCGCTGCCGGTCCTCGACGTCCTCCTCGGTGATCTGGACTGCCGCCTGGTTTCGCCAGTTGACCGCGATGCTGTCGCCCAGCTCCATCTCGAAGATGCCGGTGAAGGGCGTCTTCTTCCCGGTCACGCGCTTGATCAGCCCCGTGTCGACGCCCTCGTCCTCCAGGTACTCGACGATCTCGTCGCCGAAGTGATCGTCGGCGATCGCTGCGACGAGGGATACCTGAAGCCCCAGCCGGGCCGCGGCGACGGCCTGGCTGAGGCCTTTGCCGCCGGGTGAGAGATCGAATCCATACGCTTCGCTCGAGGTCTCCGGCACGGGCAGCGTCTTGGTCCGGAAGGTGGCGTCCATCACCGCGCCGCCGACGACGACCACCCGGCCTTGCGGTCGTTGAGTGTCCGGAGTGGCGCCATCGGCGGCCGGCAGCACGGCCTTGGATCCGGCCGAGTAGACGTTGCGCCGGATCAGTTGGTTGGCCAGCTCACGTAGTACGGCGGGCTCTGTGGTGCCACGCAAGGCGCGGTCACTCGGCGGATCGTCGTGCGGCACGCCGAGCGCCTGATGGAGCTGAGCCCAGTACTTGAGCAGCATCTCGCGACGCGTACCCAGGGAACCGTGATAGAGCGAGCGGACGATCCGGTCGTCCACCCCGGCGCGTGCATAGGCCTCGGTGTGCAATCCCAGTGCGAGGGTGGCGTCCGCGACGATCTGCTGGCGGCCGGACATGTCGTCGCGGACGCAGTGGATGATGAGCTCGAGTGCGGCCGCGGGCGGCTCCATCTCGTGGACGATCGCGAATCGCCGGGTGGCGGCCAGTCCGAGAAGAGGGGCCGCGTGGGTCTTCCGGCCTGCGTTCAAGCGGTCGACGGTCAGACCGTCGTGGGTCCGCAGCTTCTCGAGCAGATTGGCCAGCAGGAGCGCGTCAGCTCGCTCCTTGGCACTGAGATTCGTCATTCGGCCCCCGGGTCGGCATGTCGTCGCATTGGTCATTATGCGGACGCTCATCGCACGGCGGAAGGGCGACCGTCGGTCGCAGCAATGGTTCAGCGCAGGGCGGTCAGCCAGCGGGCGGCTTGTTTGGCGTTTTGCAGGCGGCGTTCGTAGGTGGCGCCGACGGTGAGGAGGACCAGGCCTGCGGTGGCGAGGGTGATCCAGCGAGGGATCAGCGGGGCTACCTCCAGGAATTGCCAGAGGGCGATCTTGAGGAGGACGGTGGCGCCGATGACGAAGGGCGCCTGGAGGGACTGGCGGGTGCCGATCAGGATGATCGCCAGGGCGGCGGCCACTACGAAGGTGGTGCGGAGGTAGTCGTAGTTGCTGTTGGCAATTAGTGCTGAGGGGACCAGGCCGAGGAGCAGGCCGGGGCCGAGGTAGGTCCAGCTGGGCTGGTTGCGCCAGCCGTAGAGGCCGATGGCGAGCATTACGACGGCGGGTGGCACCGTGAACCACTCGACGGTGGTGGCGCCCGCGCCGAGGACGAAGGCGGTGTTGGCGAAGATGAGCAGGAGGCCGGCCAGCAGCAGCGCTTGGCGGCGCGCGGGTCGCATGCCGTAGGCAACCAAGGGGGCCGCGGCGACGGTGAGCACGATGCCGGTGAGCGTCGCGCTGGAGTCGAGGATGGCAATCAGCTCGGCGATGGTGATCGCGCTGAGCGCGGGCCACAAGAGAGCGCGTTCGAGTGGCGAGCTGCCCAGCGGCCCGTCGCTGGGCAGCTCGGTGACCAGGCAGGCAGCGGCGATCGAAAGGGCACCGGTCACGGCTAGCGTGATCGCGCCGGTCCACAGGTCGAAGAGCCCGTCATAGGTGACCAGCACGATCGCGAGTTGGGCCGCGAAGCTTGCGGTGATCGCGGCGGCCGGCGGCCGCAGCCGCTTGCGCCAGACGGCGACGAGCGCCAGCGCCGCCACGATCGCGGACATCAGGCCGAGCTGCACGAGGTCGGTGAGGCTGAAGTAGAGCAAAAGGTTGACTGAGGCAACAACTGCGGTCGCGGTCGACAACACAGCAGCCGGTACGCCGGTCCGCTTGGCCACCAGGAGAACCGTCAACGCGAGAGCGGTGGCGAGGCCGGTGTCCAGCCACCGGCCGGCGGTGGGGATTTGCGGGAGACACAGCGCCAGCGCGAGCGCGGCAGCCGCCGTACAGGCGGATTCGCCGAGGGCGGGCGGGAGAGCTCGGGGGAGCGCGATCTTGCGGAGGAGGAAGACGCCGACGAGTGCGGCGAAGCAGGTGGCGCCGGTGGTGGCGAGGACGGGAGAGAGCGCTGTCGCGGAGCCGTCGAAGAGGTCTTGGAGATCTGGGCGGATGCCAGGCGAGTGGTGTGCGACCAGGCTCAGGCAGACGCGAACGCAGCCGGTGATCATCAGGGCCCAGAAGACGACGGCGGAGCAGATGGCGCCGGTGACGCGGACGATCTTGGTGCCCAGCGCCGACCAGTACAGGGTGATCGCGACCTGGGCGAGCAGGCTGAGCAGGAAGGGTGCCAGGTCGAGGTGGTCGGCCAGGAGGAAGGGCAGCGGGAACTGGCCGATGATGACGGCGGCGACACCGTACGTGACCACGGTGGGCGCGATGCGGGACATCAAGAGGTTGATCGCGGCAACCAATGCTGCGGCCAGGCCGAAGTAGGTGAGGCCGTCGACGGTCTCGGGGGAGATCAGGCCGAGCGCGCGGGCGCCGTACAGGTCGACGGTGAGCAGGCCGGTGCCGAGGATGGCGAGGGCCTCGGCGGTACCGGTGAGCCTGTGGCGCGCGGCGGGGACCGAGCCGGCCAGGGCGAGCGCGGCGAGGGTGGCGATGATCGACGCCTGGACGGAGACGGACAGGCTGTCCCACGTGACGGCGAGGAAGGTGACGCCGGCGGCGAGCAGGAGAAGGACACCGAGGCTGAGAAGCGTTGCCTGCGGGCTCAACCGCCTGCGCGGCCGGCGAGCCTTCTGCGGCCTCGGCGGAAGCGGGGGCATGGGCTGTGCCGGCGCTGCGGGCCTGGGAATCGTCATCGGGGGGAGGACGCGCGGCGGAGGCGCGGTCTGGGGTGCGGTCTGGGGTGCGGGCGCCTGCAGTGGCGGAGGCGTGGCCAGATGGACGTCCAGGTGGAGTTGGGTGTGGCAGACGGGGCATTGGAATGCGGTGGGGTGGGCGTTCATCTGGCGTCCTCCTCGACGGTCAACCTCACTATCGCCAGGCGGAACGGGTGGACGCTTGAGTACGTCTACTCAATTCGTCGCGTAGGCTGCTGCGGGTCTGCCGGTTCGAACAGATCGGCGAGGCGAACACGGGGAGCAAGATGAAGACTGGGTATGTGGAGCTCGCAAGGGCTCAGCAAGAGCGATGGCAGACGGCTTATGAACAGCATCCGAGCCTGCACGGCACGGATCCTTCGGCGGCGGCCCGCTGGACGGCGAAGCTGTTCGGTGCCGCAGGCATCGATGACGTGCTGGAGCTGGGCGCCGGGCAGGGCCGGGACGCTTTCTACCTTGCCAGGCAGGGATTCAGCGTGCACGCCACCGACTTCAGCGAGTCGGCGCTCGACCGGCTCCGGCTGGGAGCGCAGCGCGAAGGGCTGGACGATCGGGTCACCGCGGCGTTGCACGACGTCCGCGACCCGTTGCCACCGGCCGACGCGACGGTCGGCGCGGTGTATGCGAATGTCCTGCTGAACATGGCTTTCTCGCGGACCGAACTGCGCACACTGGTCAACGAGATCCGCCGGGTACTGCGCCCTGGCGGGCTTTTCGTGTACACCGTGTGGTCGACCGATGACAGCCGCTTCGGGAAATGCACCGAGATCGGCGACGGCCTGTATGCAAAGGACGGATTCGCCGGCCGGTTCTTCGACCTCGACCTGGTGCACGAACTGGCCGAGCGCTGGGAGCTCGGCGGCGCCGATGCCTATGAGGAGAACGGCCACCGGCTGTGGCGCGTGACCCAGGCGAAACCGGCTCCGGCAACCTGAAGTCGGCTCGAAGTACGGCGTGCCGTGTTGCGGTGTGGTCACTAATGCGAATAGTTGCATTGACGAACCCGATGGGTTCCGACAGGCTCGGCCAGCGTCTTACCTTCAAGCTACGGAGTTCAGCTCATGCACTGGTTCACCGACGTCATCAAGCAGTACGCGACATTCAGCGGCCGGGCGCGGCGCAAAGAGTTCTGGATGTTCGTTCTCTTCTCCTGGATCATCAGCATCATCGTGAACATCCTGGACCGGATCATCGGTACGGACTCCGGCAACGGCGGCGGACTGCTGGGCTCGATCTTCAGCCTCGCCATCCTGATTCCGTCGCTCGCGGTCGCCGCCCGCCGGTTGCACGACACCGGCCGGTCGGCGTACTGGCTGTTCCTGATCCTCGCCATCGTCGTCGGCTGGATCGTCCTCCTGGTGTTCTACGTCCAGGAAGGCAACCCGGGCGACAACGAGTACGGTCCGGACCCGAAGGCTGCTGAGCGTGGAGCAGGCGGCTTCCCGCAGGAGCCGGGCTACCCGGGTTACCCGCCGGCCCCCCAGGGCCCGCAGGCCTGATCCAACGCAAAGGCCCGGCACCCCTGTACTACGGGGTGCCGGGCCTTCGTGTTGGTCAGGAGGCCTGGCTGACGCTGGACATGTTGAAGTCGGGCACCAGCAGCGGCGGGGTCGCGGTACGGGAGAAGTCGTCGCCCCACTCGCGGGAGAACGACGGGACTGTCGCGCCGGCCGCCGTGAAGCGGGAGAGCAGGTCGACGGGGCTCTCGTTGAAACGGAAGTTGTTCACGGCACCGGTCACCTCGCCGTTCTCGACCAGGTAGACGCCGTCGCGGGTCAGGCCGGTCAGCAGCAGCGTCTGTGGGTCGACGACCCGGATGTACCACAGGCAGGTGAGCAGGAGGCCGTGATCGAGGCCGGCCACCAGGTCGTCCGTCGTACCGGTCGCGCCATCGACCGAGAGGGCGTAGTTCTCGATCGTCGGTGTCACCGCAGGAGCGCCGGTCAGGTCGGCGCTGAAGCGGCTCTGCATCAGGTTCTCCAGCTTGCCGCCGCGGATCCAGTCGGTCGCGCCGAGGGTCAGGCCGTTGTCGAAGACGCTGGCCGAGCCGCCGGACGAGAACGCCACCGCGAACGGGAAGGTCTCCAGCCCGGTCAGTCCCGGGTCGGAGCGCAGGTTGACGGGGTGCGGGGACAGGACGTCGCCGATCCTGGTACCGCCTGCGGGCTTCGAGAAGACCGTGCGGCCCTCGTAGGCGTCGCGGCCTTCGAGATCCCAGAACAGGTGCGTCATGACGTCGCCGACGGCAGCGGGCGGCAGGATGGTCGGGTGCCGGCCGGCTTCCACCGAGACTGTCCGGCTGGCCCAGCCGAGCCGGCGAGTGAGCTCGGCGTCGAGCGCGAGCGGGTCGATGTCGCTGAAGTCGCGAGTGGCCGCGCCTGCCCAGGCGGACTGGCTCAGGTCGCCCGACTTGCCAGTCGCTGAGACGTAGCCCCTGGGCAGGCTATGCCGCAACCGCAGTCCGGTCGATGACCCGACGTACAGGGTGACGACCTCATGGTCGGCGAAGCCGTAGAGCCAGCGGCTCTCCTTGCCCGCTCGGGTGAGCGTCTCGCCGAGTGCGGGGGCGAAATCGGCGTACACGTTGACGGACGTCTCGTCTGGCTCCTCGGACCAGCCCTCGCCGACAGTGCCGTCCACTAGCGGCCGGGCGTCTTCTGCTGGGGTGGAGCTGCGTGCTGCCGCTACGGCAGCCTCAACGAGCTCGTGCAGGCTGACGTCGGTTATGGAGGAGCGGCCGACCACGCCGGCCGCCGTGCCCTCGCCTGCATCGACAGTGGCGATCACGGTGACTCTGGAGCCGCGCATGGCGCCATTGGTGGTCAGAGTGTTGTTGGCCCAGCGCAGGTTGGCACTGGAGGTCTCAGCGACCAGTACTACGCACCCGGACGCCCCTGCGGCCGCTGCCAGGTCGAGGCCGCGCTCGATGGTGTCCTGCGGGCTGAGCTGAATAGCGGTCGTCACCGGCCGGCCTCCTGCGTGGTGTTGAGGATGCGAACGCCGCGGAACAGCGCTGACGGGCAGCCGTGGGTGACGGCCCCGGACTGGGCAGGCTGGGCCTTGCCGCAGTTGAGAGCGCCGCCGAGCACATAGGTCTCGGGGCCGCCCACTGCCTCCATCGAGCCCCAGAACTCGGTCGTCGTGGCCTGGTAGGCGACGTCGCGCAGCTGCCCGTCCAGCTTGCCGTCGGTGATCTTGTAGAACCGCTGGCCGGTGAACTGGAAGTTGTACCGCTGCATGTCGATCGACCACGACTTGTCGCCGACGATGTAGATGCCGTTCTTCACCCGGCTGATCAGCTCCTCGGTCGAGGGGCCGTCGACGGCGGGCTGCAGCGAGACGTTGGCCATCCGCTGGATCGGGATGTGCCCGGAGGAGTCGGCGTACGCGCAACCGTTGGAGCGTTCGGTGCCGAGTACGTCCTGATTGACCTTGGCCATCCGGCGGTCGACCTGGTACCCGACCAGGATGCCGTCCTTGACCAGGTCCCACTGCTGGCCGGCCACGCCCTCGTCGTCGTACCCGACGGTGGACAAGCCGTGCTCCGCCGTACGGTCGCCGGTGACATGCATGACCGGGGAGCCGTACTCGAGGGTGCCCAGCTTGTCGAGGGTGGCGAAGCTCGTACCGGCGTAGTTGGCCTCGTAGCCGAGGGCGCGGTCCAGCTCGGTCGCGTGGCCGATCGACTCGTGGATGGTGAGCCACAGGTTGGTCGGGTCGATCACCAGGTCGTAGCTGCCGGCCTCGACGCCCGGGGCGCTCATCTTCTCGGCCAGCCAGCCGGGGATCTGGGCAAGCTCCTCGTCCCAGTTCCAGCCGGTACCGGTCATGTACTCCCAGCCGCGACCGGCTGGCGGCGCGCAGCCGGCCATGGTGTCGAAGCGACCGGTCTCGGGGTCTACCGCGGTCGCTACGATCTTCGGGCCGATCCGGACCCGCTGCTGGGTGGTCGAGGTGCCTTCGGAGTTCGCGTAGTACTTGCACTCGTTGACCGACGCGACCCGCGCGGTCACGTGCGTGACACCGGGATCCTGGAGCAGCCGGTTGCTGTAGTCGGTCAGCAGCGCGACCTTCTCCGCGCGCGGCAGGCCGAGCGGGTCGATCTCGTACGACGAGACCCAGCTGACGTCGTCGTACACGGGCTCGTCCGCGAGCTCGATCGGCTCGGAGTTGATCGGCCGGGACACCTGAGCCATGTTCACGGCCTGCTCGGCCACCCCCACGGCCTCGTCGGTCGTCAGCGCGACCCCGGCGGCGAACCCCCAGGTCCCGTCGTGGATCACCCGGACAGCGAGCCCGAGATCCTCGTCGTCCCGGGCATTCTCGAGCACACCGTCCCGCAGCGTGATCGACTCGGACCGAATCCGTTCCAGCCGGAACTCGGCAAACGTGGCTCCCAGATCCTTGGCCCGCTGCAATGCAGCGCTGGCGAGCTCATGACGGGGAAGGGCGAGGAAAGAAGCATCGACTTCAGACACGACCCCGACCCTATGACATCGCCGGTGCGACGCTCACGAGATATCTGTGTCAGGCCCGCACAGTGGCAGTCGGGCAGGGGCAGTCGGTTAGCGTCGGCTCTGTGTTGTTGCCTGATCCGTCCGTGCCTGGGGCCGACCTGCCTGTCCGTGCCGTCCTGCCCGCCACTGTCGACGCGGTCCGGCGGCACGGCACCGCGGTCCTGGTCGCGCCGCCCGGATCGGGGAAGACGTCGCTCCTGCCGCTCGCGCTGGCTGACGCCCTCGGCGGGACGATCGTCGTCGCCGAACCCCGCAGGATGGCGACCCGCGCCGCCGCGGCCCGGCTGGCGATGCTGGTCGGCGAACCCCTCGGGCGGCGTATCGGGTACGCGATGCGTGGTGAACGCAGTGGCGGAAAGGACCTCCGGGTGGAGGTGGTGACGACAGGGCTTCTGGTCCGGCGGTTGCAGCAGAACCCGGAGCTCCCCGGCGTCGCCGCGGTCGTGATCGACGAATGCCACGAGCGGCATCTTGATGCCGATCTGCTGCTGGCGCTCAGTATCGACATCCGCGCGAACCTGCGCGAGGATCTCGCGATCGTTGCGACGTCGGCCACCGCGGAAACGCTCACGCTGAGCCGGGCACTGGGTGCCGGCGACGACCAGCCGGCGCCGGTGGTCACCGCGTCGGCCGCGCTGTTCGGCGTGGAGATCGAGTGGGCGCCGCCACCGGTCCCAGTGCCGCTGCTTCCTGGCGGGCGGGTCGACCCACGATTGCTGGATCACGTTGCCGCGGTCGTCCAGCGGGCGTTGGCCGAGAATGACGGTGACATCCTCGTGTTCGTGCCGGGGGAGGCCGAGATCAACGGGGTGACGCGCCGGTTGGGCGGGCAGAACGTCTTGCCGCTGTTCGGCCGGCAGTCCCGGGCCGAGCAGGATCGTGCGCTGGCGCCAGGCACAGGCCGACGGATCGTGGTCACGACGTCGGTTGCGGAGAGTTCTCTGACAGTGCCGGGGGTTCGGGTCGTCGTCGATTCGGGTCTTGCCCGCGAACCCCGTACCGACCAGTCCCGCGGACTAGGCGCGCTGGTCACCTGCCGGGTGTCGAAGTCGTCGGCCGATCAGCGGGCCGGTCGGGCTGGGCGGGAGGCGCCTGGTCGGGTCTACCGGTGCTGGTCCGCGACCGATCACGCGCATCTCGACGATCATGCCGCTCCCGAGATCGCCACTGCCGATCTGGCCGCCTTCGCGCTGGATCTAGCCGCGTGGGGTGCGCCCGGTGGCGATGGTCTGAGCTTGCTGGAGGCGCCGCCGGTGGTGGCGATGAGCGCGGCGACCGAGCTGCTGCGTCGCCTGGACGCCATCGACGACGGCGGCCGGATCACTTCTCGGGGACGCCGGATGGCGGCTATCGGCGCGCACCCGCGGCTGGCTCGCGCGCTGCTGGACGGTACCTCCCGGGTCGGAGCCGACCGGGCCCGCGAGATCGTCGCGATGCTCTCGGAGGACTCCGGCCGCGACTTCGGCGACGATCTGCCGGCCCGCTGGCGATCGCTTCGGCGCGGCGTCGACCGGGCGGCCACGGCCCGCTGGCGAGAGGAGACGAAGCGCCTCAGCCGCGGCTCGGAACCCGCGGGACCCGCATCCCGATCGAGGGCGGACCACGCGGGGGGAGCCGCGCCGCGATCGGCGGCCGGCCACCCGGCGGCCGGTCTGTCAGCAGGAGGCGCGGCGGGGGTCGTACCGGATGATCTGGCGGTTGGGATCGTGGTTGGCCTGGCGTATCCGGACCGGATCGCCCTGGCTCGTGAGGCCGGGTCCGCGACGTACCAGATGTCGGGTGGTACCGGCGCTGCGCTGGACCCACAGTCGCCGCTGCGGACCACGCGCTGGCTGGCGATCGCGGTGGCCGACCGGGCACCGGGCCGGGCCGATGCCCGGATCCGGTCCGCGGCGCCGATCGACGAGGCGACAGCGCGCGAGGTCGCCGGTGACCTCGCCTCGTCCACCGACCAGATCCGCTGGGACGACGGCCGGATCGTGACCCGTCGGGTGGAGGCGTTCGGTGCGATCGTGCTCACCGACGTACCGCTGGCGAAGCCCGACCCCCTGCTCGTCCAAGCGGCCGTCCGCGATGGTCTGCGCCGCAGCGGTCTCGGCGTACTGCGCTGGTCCGAGGCCGCCGTCGCGTTGCGCGAGCGGCTCGCCTTCTGCCACGCCCATCTCGGAGCTCCGTGGCCCGCGGTCGACGATGCGGCGCTGCTGGCGGGCCTCGACGACTGGCTCGGCCCAGAACTCACCTCGGTGCGTGGCTCGGGCGATCTCGCCCGGCTCGACATTGCCTCCGCGCTCCGGCGGCTGCTGCCGTGGCCCGCCGCCACCCGGTTCGGAGAACTCGCGCCGGAACGGATCCAGGTGCCATCCGGATCCCAGGTACGGCTCGCGTACGACGGTACCGAGCCGCCCGTCCTCGCGGTCAAGCTGCAGGAGGTCTTCGGCTGGACGACGACCCCGGTGGTCGCGGACGGCCGCGTCCCGGTGGTACTGCATCTGCTCTCACCCGCAAGACGCCCGGTCGCGATCACCAGCGACCTCGCATCGTTCTGGTCCCAGGGCTACCCCCAAGTGCGCGCCGACCTACGAGCCCGCTACCCCCGCCACCCCTGGCCGGAGGACCCGTTGACAGCTCCTCCCACCAAACGAGTCAAGCCTCGCCAGTAAGGCGCGCGGGTTAGGCTCCGCTGCATGTTTCGTGAAGCTCGGACTGGGGATTTCGAGAGCGTGCAGCGCCTCTACCAGCAACTGCACCCCGGCGATCCCGTGCTGGCGGACAAGGTCCTCAAGGCGGCCTTCGAGCAGATACTGGACTCGCGCGGACTGCACATCTTCGTGCTCGAGGTGGAGGGACGAGTCGTCGCCACCACCTACCTGAATGTGATTCCCAACCTCACGCGGTCGGCTTCGCCCTACGCGGTGATCGAGAACGTCGTGGTGGAAGAGTCGCTGCGCGGCACCGGGCTGGGCCAGCAGGTGATGACGGGGACGCTGGCGGCTGCGTGGGACGCGGGTTGCTACAAGGCGATGCTGCTGACGGGCTCCCGCCGACCCTCGACGCTTGCCTTCTACCAAGCCTGCGGCTTCTCACCCGACGCCAAGTCGGCTTTCCTCGCTCGACCGTCGTGACGATCTGCCTGGCTCCTCGGCTGGGTTGCTGATCGGCTTGAGGCCTCGATCCCGTACACAACGACAGGAAGTAGTCGCCTGAACGACCCCGGCTCAGGCGGCAGTTGACAGTCGACGGGCCCAAGGCGGGCACTACTGCCTGTCGTTGTGTACAGAGGCGATCCGGGCGACTGCGCGCTGGCCACCACTGAGGAGCTGCGATCTGGGGTGGGCGGGAGCGGCCGACGGAGGAGGCGCGTGGGAAGAAGTGGAACCGATCAGGCTGTGGGGGTGTAGTAGGGCCGTAGCTGGTTGATGGGAGGTTGGGATCGGCGGGTTGGGTGAGGCGGAGATTCTGGCTCGGGTGCGCGGTGGGGAGACTGCCGCGTACGGCGAGTTGGTGGTTCTGCATGCCTCGGTGGCCAAGCGGACCGCGGTGTTCCTGGGGGCCGGCGCTGACGCGGACGATGTGGTGCAGGAGTCGTTCGTGAAGGCGTTTCGGGCGTTGGGGTCGTTCAGGGACGGGGCGGCGTTTCGACCATGGTTGTTGCGGATCGTGGCCAATGAGACTCGCAATCTGCAGCGGTCGCGAGGGCGGCGGGTCCGGCGGGAGGAGTTGGCCGTACTGCCGGATGATGTGCTCGATCCGGCCGACCACGCGCTGTCTGCTGAACGTCGAGGCGAGCTGCTGGCCGCAGTACGAGGTCTGCCTGACCAGTACCGGCTGGTGGTGACGTGCCGCTATCTGCTGGAGCTGGATGAGCAGGAGACGGCCACTGTGCTGGGTTGGCCGCGGGGCACCGTGAAGTCGCGGCTGCACCGGGCTCTGGGGCGACTACGGACGCAACTACCGGACAAGGAGGTGCAGCGATGACCTCATTGGAAGACGAGCTCCGTGCGCTCGGCCGTAGCGCCGTGGTGCCTCCCGTGGCAGACGACCTCGCCACCGCAGTGCTCGAGCGAGTCGCCGAGCGCCCGGTACGCCGTACCTTCGGCGAGGCCGTCCGTCGCCGCTGGCGCTCCCTACTGGCGCTGCTGGCCGTCCTGCTCGCAGGTGCCCTTGTTGCGCCGCCAGTGCGGGCTGCTGTGGCCGAGTGGCTCAACATCGGGGGAGTGGAGGCGGTACGCGTCCCCAGCGGTCCGACGAGCGCACCAGGACCTCCCGCGGTGCCTGGTCGCCTGACTTTGGCTGAGGCATCGAAGGTGGCCGGGTTCACTCCAGTGACTCCTGCTGCGCTGGGCACACCGACCAATGTCGAAGCATCGGCCGGGTTCGTCGCGGTGAGCTGGGAGACGCCGAGCGGCGTAGTACGGCTGGAGCAGTTTCAAGCGGAGCCGGAGCCGATGTACTTCAAGAAGTACTACAAACAGCTGGAGTACGTGCCGTCCATTGGCGGCTACTGGTTCAGCACGCCGCACGAGCTCGTACTCCTGAAGAAGGACGGTGTCGAGCAGACAGTCAGGGTGGCCGGGCCGACACTGGTGTGGGTGTCGGACGAAATGACGTACCGCCTCGAGGGTGTGCTGGACAAGGACCGCGCTGTCGAGCTGGCCCGGTGACGCGGGGAACCAGCCGGCGGGTAGCGGTGTATCCAGGGCAGTCGAACAACAGGAGACCGTCATGAAGCGCTGGATCCGCCGTACCCTCCCGCTGATCGTCCTGGGCATCCTCGGGGTCGGTGCGTTGCCGGCTCACGCCGGTGGCCCCACCAGCGTGCTGCTGAGTGTGCCGAGCGCCGGCAAGGTCGTTGCCACCGGCTACGACGACAAGATCTACGGCGAGTTGCAAGAGCTGCTCGACACGACGCCAGCGCCGGGGAGCCCGGCCGAGAAGACGGAACGCGCCAATGGCCGCTACGTCCGGGCGACCTGGATGATCCACGACATGACGCCGTGGCGCCTCGACATGATCTACCCGGACGCACCCGGCGGCCCATGGATCGCGACCACGGAGAACGCGAGCGGGGGCGCCCTGCCCTACGACCCGGTCTGGCACCGGGCCAAGGACGGCGCTCAGCTGATCAAGCTGCTTGATTCGCTCGGCCTCCTCAACGCGGACAGTGCCGACGGCGGCACCTTCGGCGGCCCGACCGCCCTCCCGCAAGCCCCGCAGACCCCGGCCGAAGTCGCCGCGGTGGACGACACCCCGACCGCCACCGTCCTGAAGGCCGAACAGAAGCCGCTGCTCGGCTGGCGCTGGTCCATCCCCGGCTTCCTCGTGGGCGCTGCCGCCGCCTACCTCTTCCTCCGCCTCCTCCCACGCCGCCGCTGGCAACTCATCGACGAGGAGTAGCCGGCAACTCATCGACGAGGACTAAGCCGTCCACTCAACCGCCCTCAGCGAGTACTTCGCCGAGGGCGGTCGCCGTGTGGCGGTAGACGGTGGTTCTGGTGGCGGCGTGCAACGAGCTGGTCACGGAGGGGGTCGAAGCGCTTGACGAAACCCTTGTGCGTGGACTGACATTCTCATCATTCAAGATGTGACGTGTCGGTGGGAGACTCTGGCCTACCGTCATTCGGCTTGGGTTCAGTCCATCGTTGTCAGGAGCGCTAGTGAGTTCGTCGGTCGCCGCGGCCGTCTCGCCGACCCGTCAGGCGCTTCGCCGCCTGCGACGGGACCGGAGTGCACGGCTGGGAGCCTTGCTTGTGCTCGGTCTGGTGGTGGTCGCGGCCGCGGCGCCACTGCTGGTCAAACTGGCCGGACAGGATGCGTACACCTACAACATCGGGCTGCTCGATCCGGCGCGCGGCAACGCCCCGCGCGGCGCGGTCGGCGGGCTCAGCGCCGACCACTGGTTCGGGGTCGAACCGCTGACCGGTCGTGACCTGTTCTCGATCGTCGCCCTCGGCCTGCGGACGTCGCTGTTCATCGCCGTGGTCGTCACCGTCATCACCACGGTGCTCGGCACCCTGGTCGGCATCAGCGCCGCGTACTTCGGCGGCTGGTACGACGCGGTCGTTTCCCGGCTGCTCGACTTCCTCTTCGGGTTCCCGAGCCTGGTCTTCATGATCGCGCTGGGCATCATCGTGCCGAGCGGGTTCCCGCGCTGGCTGCTGCTGATCCTGGTGCTGAGCGTGTTCGGCTGGGCCGGTCTCGCCCGGCTGATCCGCGGCCAGGCCCGGTCGCTGGTCACCCGCGAGTTCGTCGAGGCGGCCCGCTCGGTCGGCAGCAGTGGCTGGCATGTGATCACCCGCGAGCTGCTGCCGAACCTGGTCGGCCCGATTCTGGTCGTCGCGACGATGGCGCTGCCGGCGGTGATCACGTCCGAGGCGGCGCTGTCGTTCCTCGGCGTCGGGGTGGCGCCGCCGACACCGAGCCTCGGCCGGTCGATCTCCGACTCGATCGTCTGGGTCTACACCGGCGCCGACCCGTGGTTCCTGGCCTTCCCCGGCGCGATGCTCTTCATCGCCGTGCTCGGGTTCGTCCTGCTCGGTGACGGTGTCCGGGATGCGTTCGACGTCCGGCTGCGGAGGGCGATCTGATGCTCGACTTCGCCTGGTTCCTGACCCGTCGGCTGTTCTCCACCATCCTGGTGCTGCTCGCCCTCAGTCTGGCCGTCTACCTCATCTTCTACGCCCTGCCGGCCGATCCGGCCCGGCTCGCCTGCGGCAAACCCTGTACGCCGGACCTGCTGGCCCGGGCGCGGCACTTCATGCAGCTGGACCAGACCGTCATGCAGCAGTACCTGCACTTCCTCAAGGGCATCGTGGCCGGCCGGACCTTCGGTGAGGGCAGCGCCGCGGTGCACTGCGACGCACCCTGCTTCGGCTACTCGTTCCCGCTGGCCCGCCCGGTCACCACTTTGATCCTCGACCGGCTCCCGATCACCGCGTCGATCGCGCTCGGCGCGGCGGTGCTCTGGCTTCCCTTCGGGGTGTCGCTCGGCATCGGCGCGGCGCTGCGGCGTGGCAAGTTGTTCGACCGGATCGCCGTCGGGATCGCGCTGTTCGGCATCGCCGCGCCGTCGTTCCTGGTCGGGCTGCTGGCGATCCTGGTCTTCGGCTTCTGGCTGAACATGGTGCCGGTGAACGGCTACGTGCCGTTCACCGAGAACCCGCTCGACTGGGCCTGGCACCTGGTCACCCCCTGGCTGGTCCTGGCGATGCTCCAGGCAGCGTCGTACATCAGGCTCTCGCGGTCGCAGATGCTGGAAGAGATGAACCTCGATCACGTCACCACCGCCCGTGCCAAGGGTGCGGGCGAGCGCAGAGTGGTCTTCGTGCACGGGATCCGCGGCGTGCTGGTGCCGATCGTGACGATCTTCGGGCTGGATCTCGGTGGCCTGCTCGGCGGCGCGATCCTGACCGAGAAGGTGTTCAGCATGCAGGGCCTGGGCGAGTTGCTGATCAGCGGCGTCGGCCAGCTCGACGTGGCGGTGGTGGTCGGCGTGACGCTGTTCTCGGCGTTCCTGGTGATCCTGGCGAATCTGGTGGTGGACCTTCTGCACGGCGTACTGGATCCGAGGGTGACCCGTGGCTGAGAATCCTGTGCTCGAGGTCCACGACCTGCACGTCACCTTCCAGACCGAGGGCGGCCCGGTGCCGGCGGTGGCCGGGATCGACTTCGCGGTCGCGGCCGGGAAGACGCTCGCGATCGTCGGCGAGTCCGGCTCGGGCAAGAGCGTCTCGTCGGCAGCGGTGATGGGTCTGCTGCCCAGCAACGCCGACCTCACGGGGGAGGTGCTGCTCGACGGCCGCGAGCTGGTCGGACTTCCCAACGACGAGCTGCGCAAGATCCGCGGCAACGACATCGCGCTCGTCTTCCAGGACGCGCTGTCCGCGCTCAACCCGTACTACTCCGTCGGCTGGCAGGTCGCCGAGGCGTACCGGCTGCATCACGCTGTCTCCAAGAAAGAAGCTTTCGAGCGGGCCGTCCGGATGCTCGATCTGGTCGGCATCCCGTCGGCCAAGGCCCGGGCCAAGGACTACCCGCACGAGTTCTCGGGTGGGATGCGGCAGCGCGTCGTGATCGCGATGGCGCTGATCAACGATCCCAAGGTGCTGATCGCGGATGAGCCGACGACAGCGCTCGACGTCACCGTGCAGGCCCAGATCATGCGGCTGCTCGAGGACGTACAGAAGGAGTTCGGTACTGCGCTCGTACTGATCTCGCACGACCTCGGTGTGGTCGCGGAGGTCGCCGACGACGTCCTGGTCATGTACGCCGGTCGCGCGGCCGAGCATGGTTCGGTGAAGGACCTCTTCTACCGCGCGGCCCATCCCTACAGCCTCGGGTTGCTCGGCGCGATGCCGAGGGTCGACGTACCGCCGCGGCACCGGCTGACGACGATCCCCGGCAGCCCGCCGTCGCCGGGTTCGATCAAGACCGGCTGTGCGTTCCAGCCGCGCTGTGCATACGCGAGCCAGGTGGGGGAGCGATGCGTCACCGAGCGCCCCGAGCTCACCCCGAGGCCCGGCGAGGGCTATCACGAGGCCGCCTGCCATCTCGGCCGCCGACCGGAGGCCGCGCTATGACCGAGCCGAAACCAGCCGGGTCGGACGAACTGCTCCGCCTCGATGGCGTCAAGAAGTACTTCCAGCTCGGTACCGCGCCATGGCAGAAGTCGCAGTCGGTGAAGGCCGTCGACGGCGTCGACCTGATCGTCCGCCGTGGCGAGACCGTCGGACTGGTCGGTGAGTCGGGATCGGGCAAGTCCACGCTGGCCAGGCTCTCGACGCGACTCCTCGACCCGACCGCGGGCCGGGTGTCGATCGCCGGTCAGGACGTCACCAGGTTGCGCGGTCGCAGGCTTCGCCCGGTCCGCCGGAAGATCCAGATGGTCTTCCAGGACCCGCAGGCCTCGCTCAACCCGCGGCAGTCTGTCGGCACGATCCTCACCACTCCGTTCAAGGCGCAGGGGATCCGCCCGAGCCGCGCGCAGCTGGTCGAGCTGCTCAGCCAGGTGGGTCTTTCCGCGGAACATCTCGAGCGCTATCCGCACGAGTTCTCGGGTGGTCAGCGGCAGCGGATCGGGATCGCGAGAGCCCTTGCCGTGAAGCCTGATCTGCTGATCTGCGACGAGCCGGTCTCCGCGCTCGACGTCTCGGTCCAGGCGCAGGTGCTGAACCTGCTGGCCGATCTGAAGGACGAGCTCGGCCTGTCCTACGTGCTGGTCGCTCACGACCTGGCCGTCGTCCGTCAGGTGGCCGACCGGCTCGCGGTGATGTACCTCGGCACGATCGTCGAAGAAGGCCCGGCGGCCGAGGTGTACTCGTCCCCGGCGCATCCATACACGCGGGCGCTGCTGTCCGCGGTACCAGTCCCCGATCCCGGCGCAGTCCGGGACCGGATCGTGTTGACCGGCGATGTCCCGACGCCGATCGACCCGCCGTCCGGGTGCCCGTTCCGGACCCGGTGCTACAAGGCCGAGGACGTCTGTGCGACCACTCGGCCGGTACTGGAACCAGTTGCCGGAGGCACCCATCGGGTCGCCTGCTACTTTCCGGAACCGCCAACCCCTCTTGAACTCTCGAACCCCCCTTTGTCTGAGAGGACACCATGAAACGCACTACCCGAGCGTTCGCAGCCGCGGCCGTACTGGCTTTGGCCGTGTCCGCCTGCAACGCTAATGACAAGACTGCTCCGAGTAGTGGCAGCAGCGCCGCGGCCGAGCAAGGTGGCGCCCTCCACCTGCTCAGCACCAGCAAGGAGATCAACCTGGATCCGGCCAAGAGCCAGAACCTCGGGATCAGCACGCTGCACCTGGTCATGCGCGGTCTCACCTCGTGGAAGACCTCCCCGGACAAGGCCACCGAGGTCGTACCGGACCTGGCGACCGACACCGGTCAGGCCAGCGACGGCGGCAAGACCTGGACGTACAAGCTGAAGCCGAACCTGAAGTACGCCGACGGTTCGCCGATCGTTGCCGCCGACATCAAGTACGGCATCGAGCGGTCGTTCGCGCCCGAGCTGTCCGGCGGCCTCGGCTACCACAAGTCGCTGCTGATCGGCGGTGACAAGTACACCGGTCCGTACAAGAACCAGGAACTCGCGTCGATCGAGACGCCGAATGCGACCACCATCGTGTTCAAGCTGAACAAGCCGTTCGGTGACTGGCCGTGGATCGTCAGCATGCCGGCCTTCTCGCCGGTGCCGAAGAAGGCCGACACGGACCCGTCGCACTACGGCGAGAAGCCGGCCGCCAGCGGCCCGTACCAGGTCAAGTCGTACGCCCCGGGCTCGAAGCTCGAACTGGAGCGCAACCCGGGCTGGGACAAGTCCACCGACGAGGCCCGGACCGGTCTGCCGGACTCGATCGTGTTCGACATGGGCCTCCAGCCCGACGTCGTCAACCAGCGGCTGATCGCCGACTCCGGTGACGACAAGAATGCCGCCACCTCTGGTACCTCGATCCCGGCCGCGCTGATCCCGACCGTGACCAGCAACCCGGCCGTCAAGGCCCGCGTCGCGACCTCCCCGTCGGGTGCGCTGGAATACCTGGCGCTGAACAACAAGCGCCCGGGCCTGTCGAACCCCGAGGTCCGCAAGGCGATCCAGTACGCCGTCGACAAGCAGGCCGTCCAGGTCGCCGAGGGCGGGCCGGAGTTCGGTGGCGAGATCGCGACCACGCTGATCACGCCCGGGATTGAGGGCTACAGCAAGTACGACCTGTACCCGACCGCTCCGCAGGGTGACCCGGAGAAGGCCAAGTCGATGCTCACCGCGGCCGGGGTGACCAACCTCAACCTCGTCTTCGCCGCCGCCAACACTCCCGTCGGGCTCAGCGTGGCGCAGGCGATCCAGCAGGGCCTGAAGCGGGCCGGCATCACGGTCACGATCAAGCCGTACGAGTCGGACCCGCTGTTCGACCTGACCACCGGCGCCAAGGGTGACTACGACCTGACGGTGTCGAGCTGGCTGCCGGACTTCCCGAGCGCGCTCGGCAACATCCAGCCGCTGTTCGGCACCTCCGAGATCGGCAACGGCGGGTACAACCAGTCGCGCTACTCGAACCCGACGGTGGATGCCGCGATCCAGGCAGCGACCGCGGAGGGCGACAAGGCCAAGGCCGCCTCGGCCTGGGGTGCGCTGGACAAGCAGATCATGGCCGACGCACCGATCGTCCCGCTGATCTACGCCCGGAACGCGTTCCTGCACGGTTCCAAGGTGCAGAACTTCTACCTGCCGTCCTACCCGCCCTACCCGAACGTGCTGATCGTCGGCCTGAGCAAGTAAAGGACGCTTACGTCCGAAGAAGTGTGCATGACGTCTCGCCACTTCTTCGGACGTAAGCGAGGGGTCAGGTGCGACCCTCGGTTTCCTGGGCTTCGAAGAGGGTCGGCTGGGTCTCGGCATCGAGTCCCCAGTCGGCCCTCATCACTGTGTAGCCGGCCTTCTCGGCCGCGGCGCAGACCTTCACGTCGTCATCGACCAGTACCGCGACCCGGCGTTCCTGCGCGAGCGTCCTGAGCCGGGCGAGCTTCATCGTCGCCGATGGGCGCCGGTCGTTGTTGCCGCGCATCAGCAGCTTGCCCTCGGGGAAGCCGTTGTCCTTGAACCACTTCACCGTGTCCCGCCGCAGCCGCTCGGGCCGCCCGGTCAGGTAGACGATCTCGTGGTCCGCGGCCAGCGTCGTCGCGACCGTGAACCCTTCGTCCAGGACGGCGTCGTCCTTGGCGTGCGCGAAGAACGAGTCCCAGTCCTTGGGTTTCCGGTCCAGGAACTTGATCCGCTGACTGGTGTCGGACAAGGTCGCGTCGATGTCCAGTACGGCGTACGGGCGTTGATCGTCAGGCACGACTGCATCATCTCAGGGAGGCAGCTTCCCAGGTACTCCGGTCGATCGCGTACTCGACCTCGCCGTACTCCGTCCCCGGCAGCGGCTCGTCGAAGTGCACGTGGAAGACCCGCACGAACCGCAGCCCCGACTTCACCATCACCCGCCGGGACCTCGTGTTGACCGCCATCGTGTCGGCCACCACCCGGTCCATCCCGAGCCCGCCGAACGCCTCGTCGATCAGCGCGCGGGTGCCCTCGGTCGCATACCCCCGACCCCACGCCGGGCGATTCAACCGGTACCCCACGTCGACCGTGCCGGCCTCACCGGTCGGCTGCAACCCGAACCACCCCACGAACGCTCCACTCGACTTCTCGTGCGCCGCGAACGTCCCCAGCCCCGGATGCGTCTCGTACCGCGCGAGGATCTCGGGCAACACCTTCCGCTCGACCTCCTCCCGCGGCGTCGGCTCCCCGGTCAGGTACCGCATCACCTCGACATCGGCGTCCAACTCCACCAGCAACTCGACATCAGCCCCGGTGAACCGCCGCAGTACGAGCCGCTGACTCTCGAGATAGATGTCCATCCAGTGATCCTCGCGACCCCCGGCGGCCGCTTCAACTGGATTTGGGTGTTCGCATGGCGGGCAGTCGGTGGGTTGTGGGTGTGTTGATTGGGTGCTGGCGAGCGGGCCGGGTTAGCGTTCTCGCGCGATGAATGACTCGATCACCTTCCTGCACAGCTCGGACTGGCAGCTGGGCATGATGCGCCGGTTCCTGGGGCCGGACGGTCAGGCTCGGTGGGCCCAGGCGCGGCTGGACGCCGTCATGCGGATCGGGGACGTCGCCAAGGAGACCGGGGCGGCCTTCGTGGTCGTCACCGGGGACGTGTTCGAGCACAACCAGGTCGAGCGGCAGACGATCTTGCGTGCTTGTGAAGCGCTGAAGCGGATCGAGGTGCCGGTGGTGCTGCTGCCGGGCAACCACGACGCGCTCGAGCCGGGCTCGCTCTGGTCGTCGGCGCAGTGGTCCGGCCACGCGCCCGACCACGTCGTCGTCGTGACCGGCAGTTCGCCGATCGAGATCGTCCCGGGTGTCGAGATCGTCGGCGCGCCCTGGCGTTCCCGCCGGCCAGTCTCGGACCCGGCCGCTCCCGGGTACGCCGAGCTGAAGCCCGCGCCCGCCGGGACGAAGCGGATCCTGCTCGCGCATGGGCAACTGACCAGCCTCAGCGGCGGCATGTCCGACGTACCGACGATCGACCAGGTGGCGCTCGAAGCAGCTGTCGCCGATGGCCGGTTGCAGTATGTCGGCCTGGGTGACCGGCACTCGACGACCGAGGTGACCGAGCGGATCTGGTTCTCCGGGACACAGGAGGTCACCGCGCCCGAGGAGACGCATCCGGGCAACGTGCTCAAGGTGACGCTCGGCGCCAAGTCCATCGAGGTCGAGCCGATCCGGGTCGGCGCCTGGCACATGGTCGAGCACCACGCGGAGCTGTACGACGAGGAGTCGCTGACCGCGCTGGAGGATTTCTTCGCCGAGCTGCCGGAGAAGGAGCGGACGTATGTCCGGCTCGCCGCCGACGGGTCGTTGCCATTGCCGCTGCTGAGCCGGCTGGACGCGATGGTCGACGCGCAGGGCGAGGTCTTCGCCAGCGTCGAGCGATGGGCGAAGTTCTGGACGGTCCGGCCGGCTCCCGACGCGGCCGACCTGGATGCGTTGCAGTTGAGCGGGCCCGCGCGCGCCGCGATGGAGGAGTTGCGTCAGGCCTTGGCCGGTGGTGACGAGGGCGCCGGCGCGGCCCTCACGTTGATGCACAGACTGGCCCGGGACGCGGGATGAGGCTGCATCGACTGACGCTGCGGAACTTCCGCGGCGTCAAGGACCGTACCGTCGATCTGCCTGGCATCGGTACCACGGTGATCGTCGGCGACAACGAGGTCGGCAAGTCGAGCCTGGTCGAGGCGTTCGCGCTGATCTTCGACTTCCCGGACGACTCCAAGTCGACCCGGATCCGCGACATCCAGCCGGTCGGCCAGGACGTCGCGCCCGAGGTGACCGTCGAGTTGTCGCTGGGCGGGCGCGATCTGACCTACACCAAGCGCTGGCTGAAGAACCGCTCCACCGAGCTGGCCAGCGTCGACAAGGACGGCCGCCGGCAGACCTGGACCGGCCGCGAGGCGCACAACGAGGCCGAGCGGCTGTTCGCCGAGAACGTCGATCCGGTGCTGTGGCAGACGTTGATGGTCGGCCAGGGGCAGTCGCTCATCCTGCCGACGCCGGCTGACGCAGAGCCGCTGATCACCGCGGTCACAGCAGAATCCGGTACTCCGGTCGACGGCGCCTCGATGCCGCTGGTGACCGCGGTGGAGCACGAGTACCTGCGCTACTGGACCCGTGGCGGCCGAGCGACCGGCGACTTCGCCAGATCGGCTCAGCATGTCGCCGCGGGGGAGCTGGCCGCCGAGCAGGCGTTGAAGGCGATGGACGAGGTGCTCGCCGACATCCGTCGCGCCGAGCGGCTCGCCCTCGATCTCGCCGACCTGTCCGGGCGGCTGGAAGAGCACCTCGAATCGGTCGAGGACCTGCGCGAGCGGAAGAAGGCGACCGACGAGATCCTGCTCCGGCGGGACTCGATCAAGAGCCGCGCCGAGACCGCCCGCGCCCGGCTGGAGAACCACACCCGTACCCGGCTCGAACGCGAGCGGCTGCTGGTCGATCTCGAGCGGTTCACCAAGGCCGGCGCCGATCTGGCCGAGCGCTGGAAGCACGCCGACCAGATCGCCCGCAAGGCCGCCGAAACGGTGCACGCCGCCGAGGCCGCACTCGCCGAGGTGGTCGAGCTCAGGGACGAGCGGCGCGCCGAGGTCCAGGATGTGGAGCGGCTCGTCTCATCGCTGATGGACCGGGCCGAGCTCGATCGGTTGCTGGGTCAGCAGAGCGAGCTGGTCGACGTACGGGCCCGAATCGCCGCGGCGGGTGCTGTGCTCGACGCGATCCTCGTCGACGACGCAGTGGTCAATGCGCTGGAAGACTCGCGGGCGAAGGTGGTCGAGGCTCGCGCGGCATTGGCGGCCGGAGTGCCGGAAGTGTCGGTACGGCGGCTTGGTGGCGAGGCCGTCGAGTTGTCGGGGACCGGGCTGGATGCCGGGTCGGGCGTCGGGAAGGTGCCCGCGTCGCTGGGCGAGGACGGCGCCATCGAGCTGCTCGTGTCGGGCGAGCTGGTGGTCGGCGTACCGGGTCAGCTGGAGGTCAGGGTCCGCGCGGGTGGTGAGGCGGCGACACTGCGGGCGGGTGTGGACGAGGCCGTCCGGCGCGAGAAGGACCTGCTGAAGAAGGCTCGGGTCAAGGATCTGCCGGCTGCGCGGGAGTTGCTGCGCAAGGGGGATCTGGCGTCGGCGGAGTTGCAGGAGGCACGGCGTACCGAGCGGTCGTTGACGTCCGGGGGCGACCCGGCAGAGCGGATCGCGGTACTGACCTCGCGACTCGGGTATGTCGAGGGCGAAGACCTCGAGGAGCCGCCGGCGAAGCAGGCCGCCGTGGAGAGCGTGCCGGGGCAGATGTCGCTGTTCGAGCAGTTCGAACCGGACGAGAACGCCTTTGACTTTGCCGAGCTCGAGATTCCCGAGCCGATGGACGTTGGCGACCTGGCGGTGGCGCAACGACGGTTGGAGAACGCGCGGACCGGCCTGGCCGAGGCCGAGCGGTTGCTGGCGGACGCGGAGTTCGCGGCGGCGCAGGCGCGGAAGGCGGCCGACGAGGATCGATCGGAGGCCCAGCAGGCGCGGGCGCGGGCCGAGTTGGCGGGGGAGCGGTTGGCCGCTGCCGGCGACTCCCTCGATGCTGCTCGGCAGTTGCTGGCCGACGACGAGGTCGAGGGTGCCGAGGTCGAGGCGACCGGTGAGGTCGAGGCGGTGCTCGACGAGCTGACCGCAGTACAGGAGCAGGTCGACGCGGCCGGGGCCGATCGGGTCGCCGGGGAGCTGGCTGATGCGCTAGCGGTCGCTACGCGGCTGCAGGGCGAGCGGGACGTACTGCGGGATTCGTTGCGGACCACCGAGGGCCGGCTGGAGCAGTCGGGGCGCGACGGGCTGGCCACTCGGCGCGACACGGCTGAGCTCGATCTGGCCGCGATTCGCACGGAGTACGAGAGTCTGAAGCGTCGCGCGGAGGCGGCTCGCCGGGTCTACGAAACCCTCGGCCGGCATCGCGCGGAGGCGCAGACGAAGTACTCGGAGCCGTTGCAGACCCGCATCGAGGCGCTCGGACGAAGCGTCTACGGACCGTCCTTCCGGGTCTGGCTCGACGACGACCTGGCCGTCGCCGAGCGCGAGCTGGACGGCGTTCGCCTGCGCGTCGAGGCGTTGTCGACGGGTGCCCAGGAGCAGCTCGCGATCATCACCCGGCTGGCGATCAGCCACTTGGTCAGTACAGGCGAAGGCAGCGTCCCGGTCATCTTCGACGACGCGCTCGGCTGGTCCGACAAGGCCCGCTTGCGCGACATGGGCGCCCTGCTCGGCCGCGCCGGCGACCACGGTCAGGTCATCATCCTCACCTGCATGCCCGACCGCTACGAATACGTCCCAAAGGCGACCTACCTCAAACTCGAATCCTGAATCGCCCTTGACCTGGAGTGCACTCCAGGTTGTTGGCTAGAGGCATGACCTCGATTCAGGTACCCGACGGCGGCGTGACGATCGGCGAGGCGGCCCGGCTGACTGGGCTGTCCATCGACACCTTGCGGTACTACGACCGCGAGGGGCTGCTCGGTGACTTGCCACGGGACGGTGGTGGGCGACGGCGGTTCGACGAGATCAGCATCGGCTTGCTCGATGTGCTGATCCGGTTGCGACGGACAGGGATGCCGATCGAGCAGGTGCGGCGGTTCACCCGGCACGTCCGCGAGGGCGACCGGGATCGGGCCGGCCGGCTGGCGCTGCTGCGCGAGCACCGCACCAAGGTGATCGAGGACCTGCGGCAGCTCGAAGCCGATCTCGAGGTCATCGACTGGAAGATCGCGGCCTACCAGGCCGCCGAGGACGGTATCGATCCGCCGCCTCGCAACTGACCATTCACAGACATTGATGATGAGGAATCGAATGACAGCGACAGCAGGTAAGCGGCTCGGTGGGCGTAGTACGAGTGCACTGGGCGTCGGGTGCTGGGCGATCGGGGGACCGTGGGAGTACGCGGGACGCCCCGCAGGCTGGGGAGAGGTTGACGACGAGGTCAGCATCCGGATGATCCATGCCGCGGTCGACGGCGGGATCCGGTTGCTCGACACGGCCGACGTGTACGGCGCCGGGCACAGCGAGGTGGTGGTCGGTGAGGCGTTGCGGCAACTGCCGGCGAGTGTGCGCGGCGAGGTGATCGTGGCGACCAAGTTCGGGAACCTGTTCGACGAGCAGACCCGGGTGGCCACCGGCCAGGATGTGACACCGGCCGGTATCCGGGCCGCGTGCGAGGGGAGCTTGCGGCGTCTCGGTGTCGAAGCGCTCGACCTGTACCAGATGCACGGCGGCGCCGACACGGCCGCCGAGGCCGAGGACGTGGTCGCGACCCTCGAACAACTCGTTGCCGAAGGCAAGGTCAAGGACTTCGGCACCAGTGTGGACGACCCGGCGATCATCGCCGTCTTCGGCAAGTCGACGGCGATCAGCGTCCAGTCGCAGCTCAACGTCTTCGGGCACAACCCTGAGGTGCTCAAGGCCGCACACGAGCAGGACTTCGCCGTACTGGCCCGCACGCCGCTCGCGATGGGCCTGCTGACCGGCAAGTACGACCTGTCGAACCGCCCGTCCGAAAGTGACGTCCGTCGCGACACCCCGTGGTGGACCTACTTCGACGACGACGCGATGGCCGACTGGCTCCGCCGCCTGGAGGCCGTCCGGGAACTCCTGACCACCGACGGCCGCTCCCTCACCCAAGGCGCCCTCGCCTACCTCTGGGCCCTGGACCCCGTCATCATCCCGCTCCCCGGCGCCCGCACCCCAGAACAAGTCACCGAACACGCGGCTGCCGTGGCCTTCGGCCCGCTGGCCGACTCGGCGCGAGACGAGATCGACGTGCTACTGGCCGACTCACCCGAGCGCAGCCGCTGACCCCGGACGGCTGCCACACACCAACCTCGTCGGCTGGCGTCGCCTGACGCTCGTCGCTGCCTGCCTGGCCGCCACCACCCCCCGTTGGTGTGTGGTGGCGGTCCGGGTCTCCGTCAGACCATCGTGATGACGGTCGCGGTGGAGAGGGTTGGTTGGGTGGCGCCGGGCTTGTTTTCTACTGTCAGGCCGAAGGCGATCTTGTCGGCTACTCCGCCCTGGAGGAGCTTGGACTCGTCGCCGGTGGCCAGGCCCACCGAGTGCATGTCGCGGGACTTGTCCATCAGCCAGAGCTGGTAGGTCTTGTTGTCGGGGAGCTTCGGGAGGTCGTGGAGCAAGACGATCGCGCGGTCCTTGGCGGGGGACATCACGACTGTCGCCTGACCGCCGGCCTTGAGGTTGCCGCGGACGGTCTGGGTGTCTGGCTC
This sequence comes from Streptomyces sp. SID13031, assembly GCF_010548305.1. Lineage (GTDB taxonomy): Bacteria > Actinomycetota > Actinomycetes > Propionibacteriales > Kribbellaceae > Kribbella. The sequence goes on along the minus strand of NZ_JAAGLV010000006.1, from coordinate 162,838 downwards.
GGCCAGCAGCGAGGCGAGTTGCTCGTTCTGCCGGCGGGCGCGGGAGTTGTCGCGGTACTGGTCGATCGCGATCCCACCGGCTCCGGCGACGGCGAGTCCGGCCGCGGCCAGGCTGAAGAACGAGCGACGGCTGAAACCCTTGCGCCGCTCAGGTGCCGGCACGGCGACCGGTCCGTCGGGCCTCACCAACGGGTGTAGTTGCCGGGTGGTCGCGATCTCGGCGAGGACGCGCGCCTTCAGCGCCGGTGGCGGCGGGGTGGCAACCGCCGTACCGAGCTTGTTGGCCGCTTCGCGGAGCTCCGCGACCTCCGCGCCGCAGGACTGGCAGTCGGCGAGATGTTCCTCGAAACCGATCCGTTCGTCCTCGGGCAGTGCGTTCAGTACGTAGGGTCCGGTCAGCGCGTGCACTTCCGGTGTCGTCATGGCCCTCACCTCCCCGTCACACCCAGGCAGTCGCGCAGCCGGATCAGGCCGTCGCGCATCCGCGCTTTGATCGTCGCGAGTTTGGCGTCGAGCAACTCCGCCACTTCCCGGTACGAGTATCCGCCGTAGTAGGCCAGCGTCACCGATTCCCGCTGCAGCTCGGTCAGCGAGGACAGACAGTGCCGGACCTGTTCCACCTCGAGGTTCGTGGTGACCGCCTCCGCGACCTCGTCGTACTCCGTGGCCGAGCTCGCCGCCGCGACCGCTTGCTCGCGATCGGTGGACGACTGCTCGGACCGGACCCGGTCGATCGCGCGGCGGTGCGCCATCGTCAGGACCCACGAAGTGAGCGAACCGCGGTCGGCGTCGTACCGGGTGGCGGTCCGCCAGACCTCGACCATCACCTCTTGGGTGACCTCCTCGGACTGGGCCGGATTGCGCAGCACCCGCCGGATTAGGCCGTAGACGCGGGGCGCCATCTGGTCGTACAGCTGCGCGAACGCGTCCGTATCACCCCGCGCGACTCGTGCCATCAGGTCGGCCGGACTGCCGGCGGACGGGTCGACCACCCGCGGCCAAGGTAGGGCCGTCTCCTCGCTCACAGGACGCATCCTCCGGGTCGGTGAAACTGGTCGGAGGTACTTCGGAGCCGGGCGGTCGCCGGATGGGTCAGCGCAGCACGCGCTCGGGTGCGCTGTAGATCACACAGCGCTCGCCCCGGGTGAAGCCGACCAGGGTGACGTCGAACCGCCGCGCCAGGTCGACGGCGAGACTGGACGGCGCGCCGACGGCGACCATCATCCCGAGGCCGGCGGCGACGGCTTTCTGGATCAGCTCATAGCCCATCCGGCCGCTCACGACGAGCACGAGGCCCTTGCGGCTGCGCTGGTTGAGAACGGTCCAGCCGACCACCTTGTCGACCGCGTTGTGGCGACCGACGTCCTCCCGTACTACGACCTTCTGGCCGTCGGGGGTGAACAGGCCCGCCGCGTGGAGGCCGCCGGTGCGCCCGAAGGTGGGTTGCGCCTCACGGAGGAGATCCGGCAGGCGCAGTACGACGTCCAGCGGGACCTCCACCGGGTCGACCGGGTCGTAGTCGCGCTCGGCGAGGTCGTCGAGGCTCTGCTGGCCGCAGACGCCACACGCCGCGGAGGTGACGCCGTACCGCTGGGGTGGCTCGCGGTCGGGCGGGCCGTCGAAGGTGACCGTGACGGTGTTGAACTGCTGCTCGCTGGTGAGCTTGACGTCGGTGCAGTAGGCGACGGTGTTGATCGCGTCCGGCCGTACTGCGAAGCCTTCGCCGAGACAGAAGCCGGCGGCCAGCTCGAAATCCGATCCGGGCGTCCGCATCGTGACGACGAGCGGCTCGGGCGGGCGACCGGGCCACTCGAGGCGGAGCTCGAGCGGTTCCTCGGTGACCACCACGTCCTCACGCCGGGACGTCTTGGCGCCGTCCTGCACCTCGATCTTGTACCGGGTGGTGGGTCCTTTGCTCATGTATACAATCTAGATCCTCAGCTCCAGTCGCGCCGTAGGGCGAGCCAATCGAAGTAGGCCCAGGCGTAGAGACGCTGGTGGCGGCGGATCTCCGGAGTGCAACCGGGTGGCGGCGGGGCGTCGAGCTTGTTGATCATGTAGACGGCGATGATCGCGGCGAAGCTGTCGATGTGCTCAGCCGGTACGCCGGCGGTCAGCGGGCTGGACCTCAGGGCGGCGAGGGTGTCGATGCCGTCGCGGTGGGCGAGGGGGAGCAGCCCGACCCAGTCGAACCAGGCGGGTCCGAGGGACAGCCAGTTCCAGTCGACGGTCCAGCAGGTGTTCTGGGCGTCGATCAGGAGGTTGTCGGGGCGGATGTCGGTGTGGATCGCGGAGGTGGGAGCGAGGGCGGTCGGGTAGAGGTCGACCAGGTCCTGCAGCTCCTGCAGACGGTCGGGCAGCCAGGGCTGGAAGCCGTCGGGGAGCGGCTCCTTGCCGGCCAGGATCTCGGCCGGCCGATACCGGGGGAAGTTGCCACCCTCGATCTCGGCGCTGAAGGGCTCCAGACCCTAGCCGGAGCCGACCGAGGGACCGGCCTCGATGATTTCGGTGCCGAGGGCAACTGCCAGCGCGGTCCGGAGAGACTCCGGGAGAGCGCTCCACGGCGGCCTGGCCGAGGTGGCGGTGTAGTCGACGACGGGTGCTCCGCTCATGCCAGCAGGGTAGGCGTCCGGCGTGGCGGATGCGGCTGGTTTTCGTGGCGGGGCGCGCGGGCGGCTACGGTTCGGTGGTGAGTGGATGGGCTTTGCATGTGCTCGATCTGGTCGGGATCTTCGTGTTCGGGATCACCGGGGCGCTGGTCGGAGTACGGAAGAAGCTGGACGTGTTCGGGATCCAGGTGCTCGCCCTGGTGACCGGGCTGGGCGGTGGGTTCATCCGCGACGTGCTGATCGGCGCGACGCCGCCGGCCGCGCTGGTCGACTGGCGCTATCTCGTGGTGCCGGTCGCGGCCGGGCTGATCACCTTCTTCCTGCACCCGGGGATCGGGCGGGTCGAACGCATGGTCAACATCTTCGACGCGGCCGGGCTCGCGCTGTTCTGCGTCACCGGAGCCCGCAAGGCGCTCGAGTACGGGCTGCCGCCGCTGTCCGCCGCGCTGGTCGGCACGATCTCCGGCATCGGCGGCGGCGTCATCCGCGACCTGCTCTCCGGCCGCGTCCCCGTCGTACTGCGCAGCGAGATCTACGCGACCCCCGCTTTCCTCGGCGCCGGCATCGTGGTGGTCGTCGACGCCCTGCACTACGACGCGTCGTGGACCACCCTCGCGGCCGCCGTCGTCTGCTTCGTCATCCGCTTCATCGCCATCCGCCGAGGCTGGAACGCCCCGCTACCCCGGATGGCCTAGCGGTCAATTGTGGGCGAAGCGGGTCTTGGGTCGGGCGAAGGTGACTGAGGCGCTCGCGATCAGGGCGCAGGCGATGCCGACGATGACGGGCACCCAGTAGGCGTCCGAGGCGCCCCAGCTGTCGACCGCGTGACCGGCTGCGGCGTTGCCTGGGGCAACACCGAGCAGCAGCCCGGTGACCGTCCAGGTGATCGCCTCGGTGAGGCGCTGCGGCGGCACCCACTCCTCGACGCAGGCGGTGACCGCGACCATCGTCGGCGCGATCGTCAGGCCTGCCCCGAACAGGACGGCGCCGAGCGCGAGGATGTTGCCGACCCAGGGCAGCGGGGCCAGCGTGATGGCCAGCGCGATCGTGCCGATCAGCAGCCGCCGCTCGACGGGCGCCTTCCAATGCACCGACCCGTACCAGAGCCCCGCCAGCAGCGAGCCAAGCGCCCACACGGCCAGTACGACGCCCGACATGCCCGGCTGGCCCTCGGCGGCGGTGAACGCCACTGTGACGACCTCAGCGCTTCCCAGGGTCGCTCCCAGCCCGAGCCCGATGATGCTGAGCAGGAGCAACGAGAGCCAGGGGAGTGGCGCCTTCTCGCTACCGTTCGACTTGCCACGGCCAGGCGGGTCGGAGGCCCGCAGCGCCGCCAGCCAGATGCCCCCGGCCAGACCGAGTACGCCGGCCGCTCCGAGGGCGGCGTACGGGCTGACCTGGGTGGCGAGGGCGGTGACGAGGACCGGGCCGACGATGAAGACGACCTCGTCGCCGACAGCCTCCAGCGCGAACGCGGTCTGGAGAGCGCGACCCCGGCCGAGCAGATGGGTCCAGCGTGCCCGGACGAACGAGCCGACCTGCGGACGGGTGCCCCCGGCAACGAACGAGATGAGGTACAGCAGCCAGGACGGCGCGTCGGCGCGGACGGCGACGAGCAGGCCGGCCAGCGCGATCGTGCAGAGCACCGTGCCGACCAGGAGCAGCAGCCGTTGGCCGAACCGGTCGACCAGCCGGCCCTGGATCGGTCCGGTGAGCGCTCCCGCGACCACGGCGACGCCGGAGACGGCACCGGCCAGACCGTAGGAACCGCTCTCCCGCGCGATCAGGATGACGATGCCGAGACCGAGCATCGAGATCGGCATACGACTGACGATCCCGGCGACGAAGAAGGCACGGGCACCGGGTCGGCGCATGAGGTGTGCATAGGGCTTGAGCATCAGAAATCGCCTTCACCCTAGCTGGCCGCGGAGGTACCGCGCGCATCCGTTGTCAGCGCGCCTGGGATCATCGAGGTATGCCCGTCGAGCTGACGCCTGATCCAACCCCGTACGACGCCGTCCTGCTGCTCTCCTTCGGTGGTCCCGAGAAGCCCGCGGACGTGCTGCCCTTCCTGCAGAACGTCACCCGCGGCCGTGGCATCCCGGACGAACGGCTGGTCGAGGTCGGCGAGCACTACTACTCGTTCGGCGGCCGCAGCCCGATCAACGACCAGAACCGTGACCTGCTGAGAGCGCTCCGCGACTCCTTCGACGAGGTCGGCGCGGGCCTGCCGATCTACTGGGGCAACCGCAACTGGGAGCCGTACCTGACCGACACGCTGCGCCAGATGACGGCGGACGGCGTGCAGCGGGCTGTGGTGATCGTCACGAGCGCCTACCCGTCGTACTCGGGCTGCCGGCAGTACCGGGAGAACCTGGCCGCTGCGACGGCAGCGGTCGAGGGTGCACCGGTGATCGACAAGCTGCGGCACTACGCGAACCACCCCGGCTTCATTGAGTCCTTCGTCGAGTCCACCGCCGAGGCGCTGAGCAAGCTGCCCGAGGGCTCCGCGATCGCGTATGTGACGCACTCCATCCCGAACGCGATGAACGAGACCAGCGGCCCCGACGGCAACGCGTATGTCGGCTGGCACCTGGACGTGGCCGCCGAGATCACCGCGGAGCTGCAGCGGCGTACAGGGGTCGAGCGCCGGACCGACCTGGTCTACTGCTCGCGCTCCGGCCCGCCACAGGTGCCGTGGCTGGAGCCGGACGTCAACGACCACCTGGAGGCGCTGGCGGCCGACGGTGCGCCGGGCGTCGCCGTAGTACCGATCGGGTTCGTCAGTGACCACATGGAGGTCATCTACGACCTCGACACCGAGGCACTGGCGACCGCTGAGAAGCTCCGCCTGCCGATCGCGCGTGCAGCGACCCCTGGCACCGGCCAGCGGTTCGTGACGATGCTGCGCGACCTGGTCCTCGAGCGGGCCGCCGCAGAGCGCGGTGAGCAGCCCTCACGGCCCTGTCTCGGCAAGCTCGGCCCTGGCTGGGACAACTGCCGACCCGACTGCTGTCCAGCTCTCCGCCGCCCCGGAGCGTCCCCAACCCGCGAATCATCAGTCCACGAATCAGCCGCACCGGCAACGAAGGAATCTGTATGAGCTCCGAGAACCCCCAGGACCTGCTGAAGCTGGCTGTCGAGGTTGCCGCCGAGGCGGCCCAGCTGATCGTCGAGCGCCGCCGGGGCACGGTCACCGTGGCCGACACGAAGAGCACCGCGACAGACATCGTCACCGCCGTCGACCGGGAGTCGGAGGAGCTGATCCGGGCTCGCGTGCTGGCTGCACGGCCGGACGACTCGTTCCTCGGCGAGGAGGGCGACGACGTCAACGGCTCCAGCGGCGTCCGCTGGGTGGTCGACCCGATCGACGGCACCGTCAACTACCTCTACGACATCCCGACGTACGCCGTCTCGATCGCGGTCGAGGTTGACGGCCAGACGGTGGCCGGCGTGGTCGTGGACGCGCCCAAGGGCGAGATGTTCACCGCGACCCTGGGCGGCGGCGCGTTCCTCGACGGCAAGCCGATCCGGGTCTCGGACTGCCCCGACCTGAGCAAGGCACTCGTCGGCACCGGCTTCGGCTACGACCCGGTCCGCCGCCAGGTGCAGGCCGAGGTCGTCCAGTCGCTGATCGCCAAGGTCCGGGACATCCGCCGGATCGGGGTCGGCGCGATCGACCTGTGCTATGTCGCCTGCAGCCGGCTGGACGCGGTCTATGAGCGCGGTCTGAACCCGTGGGACTACGGCGCGGGCGCGCTGATCGCGTCCGAGGCCGGCGCGACCGTCGGCGGGATCGGCGGAGCCCCGGTTTCTCCCGAGATGTCGATCGCGGCGACCCCGGCGGTGTTCGATGCGTTACACGACGCGCTCGCTGCCGCCGATCCGCTGAGATCGTAAAACTGCTCGTTAGTGCGCGCTAGTACGCACTAATGAGCAATAACCTGTTCGGTACTGTCTCAATCTGCGACACGCGGGCCAGAAGGTGGACCCCGACGCGCGCGAAGGCCCGTTGATAGGGCACAATCCCTGCCTCGGGGGCGGTATTGATGCCGCTGCCAGCCTGTCTGTCAAGGGTTTCGGGGGACGAGAGCTTCCTGGATGGAATTTCTCGGCCGCTGTACCCGTTCAAGGGCTCAGCAGGCAACACCACGGGTACGAAGAGGGCAGGGAACACGATGGCGACTGATTACGACGCCCCGCGCAAGACGGACGAGGACTCCAGCGAAGAGTCGATCGAGGAACTGAAGACTCGCCGTCACGACAAGAACTCCGGCAAGGTCGACGAGGACGAAGCCGAAGCCGCAGAAAGCTTCGAGCTGCCCGGTGCAGACCTGAGCCACGAAGAGCTGGCGGTGCGGGTCCTCCCGCGCCAGGCCGATGAGTTCACCTGTTCGAGCTGCTTCCTGGTTCACCACCGCAGCCAGCTCGCGAACAGCAAGAACGGACAGCTGATCTGCCGCGACTGCGCTGCCTGAACCGCAGCGTGGCCGCCCTGCTCGGCTGAGTCCGTACCGACTCACGGGACCGTCCCTTTTCCGGGGGCGGTCCCGTCGTCATGTTTTCTCACCGGCGGCTGCTACCGAGGTGCCGGCGGTCGACGCGTTGCGTCAGGAGTTCGGGTTGTCCTCGTAGCCGGGTGGGAGGCTGCCGGTGGACTTGAGCCAGTACTTCGCCGCGCGGTCCTCGGCGAAGCGCTTGGCTGCCGCGGCGGAGGCGCCGCTGGCGACGGCCCAGGTGACGATCTCGATGTAGCCGGCCTGGTTGCCCTTGGGTGGTTTGCCGCCGGACCCGATCTTCCAGGCCGTCGTCACCGCCTTGTTGGCGACCAGCGACACCACGATCGTGAACGCCATCAGGACCAGCTTCCAGCCGATCTTCGCTCCGACCACGACTACCTCCTCAGGTCCGGGTACTCAGGATCTTGCCACGGTCTCAGCCGTGAGGGCTGCTGCCAGCCGTTCCGGGCTCCGCGTGGCGATCAGCCAGTACGGCGCCGGGTCGTTCGGGTCGGTGATCTCGACCCGGACCGCGCCGGGCAGGTAGCTGCGCAGTACGAGGTAGGCAGCGGGGTTGCAGTCGCGGCCGAACGCGTTGCGCGCGTCCTCGCCGGACAACGGCTCGACCCTGCCCAGGTACTGCCGCTCGATAGCGGCACGGCCGGCCCTGAGCTTGTCGGCGTCGACAGCAACCACAGCACCGCCGTACCGGAGGTACAGGGTGAGCAGGACGGCGGCAGAGATCCCGCCGACTGCTATGCCCGCGGGGAGGCCGGCAGGGACGGCCGTGATGACGAAGAGGGTGATCACTGCGGCAGCGCCGATGACCCACCAGCTCACTGGCACGCTCAGCCGTTCCCGGTATTGCTCCACGAGACCAGCCTGGCACGCTCGCCGTCGAGGGCCGTCGGTAGGGTCCTCTCCCATGACTGAGGTACTGATCCAGCGGCTCGACGAGGACCTCCCGGTACCGGCGTACGCGCATCCCGGCGATGCCGGTGCCGACCTGGTCGCGGCCAGCGACATCACCTTGAAGCCAGGGGAGCGGGGGCTGGTCGGCACCGGGATCGCGATCGCCCTGCAGGACGGGTACGCCGCGTTCGTGCACCCGCGATCCGGGCTGGCAGCGAAACACGGGGTGTCGATCGTCAACGCGCCGGGCACCGTGGACGCGGGCTACCGTGGCGAGATCAAGGTCTGCCTGATCAATCTGGACCCCGCCGCCGAGATCACCCTCAAGCGTGGCGACCGGATCGCGCAGCTCGTCATCCAGCGCGTCGAGAAGGCCCGGTTCGTCGAGGTCGCGACGCTGCCGGGGTCGGATCGCGGCGCGGGTGGATACGGCTCGACCGGCGGCTTCGGTGGTGTGACACGCTGATCAGGTGCACGCCGTTGACCTACGGCATGCGCGAGACTACGGCGGGCTCCGACTGGGTCGGGCCGCTGAGCTGATGGTGACTTTCGACGAACGAGTCGGTACACGAACAAGGAAGTAGGCAAGAGCAGTGATCTTCCGTCGCAAGGGCAAGAACGACGACGCCGAGACGACCGGCGGTTTCTTCGGCGACGAGGAAGAGGCCGTCGAAGAGGCTGAGGAAGCCGCGCCGGTCGGTCGCAGCGCGGGCCCGTTCGACTCCACCGAGGTGGAGCCCGAGACGCTCGAGGCCGAGGACCGGATCGACCTCGGCGCGCTGGTGGTCACCGGACTGCCCGGGATGGAGCTGCGGCTGCAGGTCGACGAGGCCAGCGGTGACGTCCAGGCGGTGCTGCTGGTGCTGGAGGACTCGGCCCTCGAGCTGCGAGCGTTCGCCGCGCCGAAGACGAGCGGTATCTGGTCCGAGGTCCGGCGCGAGATCGCCTCCGAGGCGACCCGGATGGGTGGCACGGCCTCCGAGACCGAGGGCCCGTTCGGTACTGAGCTGGTGCTCGTCGTACCGGTCGAGGACCCCGAAGGGCAGATCTTCAGCCAGACCTCGCGCGTCATCGGGGTCGACGGCCCGCGCTGGCTGCTGCGGGCCACCGTGCTGGGTCGCGCGGCGGTCGAGCCGGAGGCGGCGCCGCCGATGGAGCAGTCCCTGCGCAACGTGGTCGTCGTTCGCGGCAACGAGCCGATGGCACCGCGCGAATCGCTGGCCCTGCAACTGCCCGCCGGAGCCCAGGCCGCGACCGAGGAAGAGGCCTGACCGACATGTCCGGATACCGGCCGAGCACGCTCACGAACGGCTTACACTGGCCTCATGGGTAGTGAGAAACCCGGGGGCATCTGGAAGCGCGCCTTCAAGGGATTGGCCGGCGATCGGGACGAGCAGGACGCCGAGGTGCTTCAGGACTACGCGAACGGTTGTGGCGCGCGGTCCATCACCGGTTGTCACGACCGGGAGATGGTGACGCTGTACGGCACGCTGCGCACGATCACCTTCAGCCCGCGCGGCGGCGTACCGGCACTCGAGGGTGAGCTGTACGACGGCACCGGAACGGTCAAGCTGGTCTGGCTGGGCCGGCGCAAGATCGCCGGTATCCACCCTGGCTCTGAGTTGACCGCGTCCGGGCGGATCGGTGTAGTGGACGGGGACCGGGTGATGTTCAACCCGCGCTACGAGCTCCGTCCGACGGCTGCGCATGGCTGACCCACAGAGCACGGTGCCGCCCGCCGACCCGGCCTCCTCGCCCGAGGAGGAACCGGTCAAGCCGGCGCCGACCACGGACAAGGACTTCTTCCACGCCCTCGGCGGCTGGGGGGCCCTGCTCGACATCGGCCTGCCGTGGATCGCGTTCATGGTCGTCTACGCGGCCTCCGACCACGATCTCAAGCTCGCGCTGATCGTCGCGGTGGCCTGTGGCGCCGCGATCGCACTGCTCCGGCTGGTCCGCAAGAAGCCGCTGCGCAACGTCATCGGCGGCTTCATCGGCGTCGCGTTCTCGGCCTGGGTCGCGAACCGCAGCGGCAAGGCCGAGAACGTCTACCTGCCCGGCATGATCCTCAGCGGTGTCTACCTGGCGATCTACGGCATCTCGATCATCGCCAAGTGGCCGCTGTTCGGCGCCCTCTACGGCCTGATCACCCAGACCGGTGGCGAGTGGCGCAAGGACGCCGACATGTACCGGGGCTTCAACCGCGCCACCCTGATCTTCGCCGGCCTCTTCGCCTTCCGCCTGGTGATCCAGATCCCGCTGTACCTGACCGAGCAGCTCAACGCCCTCGGCATCGCCAAGATCGGCCTGGGCCTCCCGTGCTACGCCCTGGCCCTCTGGCTCGCGTACTCCGTCCTCAAGGGCTCCCTCCCCGCCGACAAATGGGACGAGACCCGGGACCACGTCACGGGCCTCCTCCGCGGCGGCAAGAAGTAGCCCACCCAGGCCACTAGTGCCGGAAGAAGAGCTGGTCGGCTGAGTCGACCAGGATCTTCTTCCGGTCCTCGGCAGCGGGTGCCCACGCGGCGAGCAGGTTGAGTAGTTCGCCGGTGTCTCGTTGGCCGTCGGGTAGGTGTGGCCAGTCCGAACCCCACAGCAGGCGGTCCGGGCGGGTCTGCACCAGCGCGGCGCCGAGTTGCTGGACAGAACTCAACGGCTTGTCCTTGGCGATGCGGTAGGGGCCCGAGAGCTTGATCCAGCAGTTGCCGTTGTCCCCGAGGACCGCCAGCAACTTGTCAGCGTCGGCAGCGGTGAGCCCGTCGGATTCCTTCATGTAGCCCATGTGGTCGATCACGAAAGGCTCGTCGAAGTCGGACAGGAACGGCAGTAGATCCCGGACCACCCCGCCAGGTGTGTAGAACTGCAGATGCCAGCCCCGCGGTGCGGTCCGGAGAGCCATCCGGCGGACGTAGGCGATGATCTCCGCGGTCGGCAGCTCGGCCCGGGCGAACAGGTCGAGCCTGATCGCCCGCACCCCGAGTTCGTCGTACCGGTCCAGCTCCGCGTCGCTGACGTCCTCCTCGACCCGGACCACCGCCCGGCAACTTGACCCGCACCGGCGCAGTACGTCGAGGGTCAGGCTGTTGTCGGTGCCGTAGAAGGTCGGCTGGACCAGCACCATCCGGGAGATGCCGAGGAAGCCGGTCAGCGCGAGGTACTTCTCCAGCGTTGCGTCGGGAAAGGTGTAGAGCGGATTCGGGACGTGCGGATAGCCGGGTTCGAAGACGTGGAAGTGCGCGTCGCAGCTACCCGCCGGAAGCTCGAAATCGGGCTGGGTGTTGGACGATGCCGGGCGCATGGGCAGGGTCTCTAGAGTCATGACACCTCGCTGGTCGATCGGAGGACGGCGTCGGCTCGCGCCTGCACCGCGGAGTACAGGAGGTCGGTGTCCATCCCAGTGACGATCAATGGGCAGACGCCGAGTTGGGCGAGGGATGCGTAGAGGCTGGGGTCGGAGATCCCACCGAGCATGAAGAGCTTGCCGTGGTTGGCGCAGGCTTTGGCGACTCCGGCGACCGCCTCCCGGACCAGCGGATGGTCGTACTGACCCGGGATCCCCAACTCTGCCGTCAGGTCGTTGGCGCCGAGTGCCAGCAGATCGACGCCGTCGATCGCCGCGATCGCCTCCGCATTGCTGATGCCCAGCGGCGTCTCGAGCAGGATCTGTACCACCGTCGCCGCGTCGAGTGTCGAGTTGAGCACCGCCGCCGGTGTCGGCCGCATGCCGAGCGCGGGCACACTCGCGAGCTGGGATCGCTGCCCACGAGGTGGAAAGCGGCAGGCCCGTACCACCGTCAGCGCCTCCTCGACGGTTTCGATCCGGGGAGCCACGATGCCGAGGGCGCCGCCGTCCAGCAACCGGCCGATGGAGCCGTACTCGCGTTCCGGCGTCCGGACCAGCGGCATCACCCCGAGGTCGGCAGCTGCTGCGCACAGGCTCGCCGCGACGTCGAGTGACATCGTCGAGTGCTCCAGATCGACGAGGATCGCGTGGTGTCCGGTGGAGTGGGCGATCCTGGCGATGTCTGTACTACGGGATCCCCGGACCCCCAGCATGAGCGTCGTCCGGCCTTCTCGGAGCCGCCCGAGAAAGTCGTTGCCGGCGTTGGTCTGCTGCACGAATCTGTTCATGAGACTCCTGGTTGCGATGCGCCGAAGAACAGCGCGGCCATGTCGGGGCGGGCGAGGAGTTCGTCTGCCGGTTCGGACAGCAGCACGCGGCCGCGTTCCATCACCACGCCGTGGCTCGCGAGCTGGAGGCCGAACCGGACGTTCTGCTCGACCATCAGGACGGTCACCCCGAGGTCGTTCATCGTCCTGGTGCTCTCGAACACCACCTCGCAGGTCTTCGGATCAAGCCCCAAAGTCGGCTCGTCCAGCAGTACCACCGACGGTGTCGTGACCAGGGCCCGGGCGAACTCGACGATCCGGCGCTGCCCACCCGAGAGGTCGGCTGCCTTGTCCCCGGCTCGGGCGGCGATCACGGGGAACGCCTCGGCCAGTTCGCCGAGCCGCTTCCTCAGCCGGCGCCGGTCGCGGCGGATCAGGTAGCCGCCGAGCAACATGTTGTCGCGAACCGTGAGGTTGCCGAACAGACCGCCCTGCTGCGGCACCTGGGCGACTCCGGTGGCGAGCACCTCGGCGGGGGAGAGGTCGTGGACGGGTCTGCCATCCACCAGGATCGTTCCCTCGCGAGGTTTCAGCAGCCCGCTGAGTGCCCGCAGCAGGGTCGACTTGCCGGCGCCGTTCGGCCCGACCACACAGGTGATGGCGGCACGCTCGACGGTCAGGGTCACGCCTTGCAGGACGTCTCCACCGCCGTACCCGGCCCGGACGTTCTCGAACTCGATCATGATCCCGTACCGATCGTCGTCGGCTCGAGGACGAAGTCGTCGCCGAGATAGGCCTCCAGTACTGCCGGATCGGTGCTCACCGCGGCCGGTTCGCCGGACGCGATTACCTTGCCGTGGGCAAGTACCGTCGCCTGGTCGGCCAGGGAGAGAACGAAGTGCATGTCGTGCTCGACGATGACGAAGGTCCGCCCGGTCGCGTTCAGCGATTCGATGAGCGCCGCCAACCGCCGCAGCAAGGTCGGGTTGATCCCAGCCGCGGGTTCGTCGAGCAGGATGACGGCTGGGTCGAGCATCAGCATCTGTGCCAGCTCGACCAGCTTGCGCTGACCGTAGGAGAGGTCCGTCGCGTGCGCCTGCACGTACTCGCCCAGCCCGACGAACTCGAGCAACTCGGTGGCGCGGGCCGCCTCGGCACCCGAGACCGCCGAGTGCACCAGTCTGCGGAGCTTGAAGCTGGAGTTGACCGCGGCAACGTTCTCCAGCACGGTGAGGCTGTCGAAGAGCCGTGGCAACTGGTACGTCCGGCCGATCCCCGCGAAGGCGCGACCGGTCCGGTCCAGCTTCGCCAGCGACTTGCCGGCCAGGACGACATCGCCGCGAACGGGTGAATAGGTCCCGTCGATGACGTTGAACAAGGTGGTCTTTCCCGACCCGTTGGGCCCGATCAAGGCCGTGATCGACCCCGCGGGAACCACCAGCGACGCGCCGTCGAGAGCCTTGACCCCGCCGAACTGAACCGCGACGTCCTCGACTCTTAACATCTCCGTACTACCCACTGCCACCCGCTCGCTGACGGGCGCGACGGGCAAGGTCGTCTCGACCAGCCGGGCGCCGGTGAGGCTGCTCGTCTCCCCGCGCCGCCGTTGCTCGAGGAGCCGGCTGACCGACGGGATGATGCCTCTCGGAAGCGCCAGCGTGACGAGCAGCAGGAGCCCACCGAACATGATCAGGCGGAACGCTCCGGCGTCGACGCCACCGATCGAGGTGTTGGTGACCTCGGCGAGCGGCACGACGATGAACGCGCCCAGCACGGGACCCCAAACGGTCGCCCGGCCACCGAGCAGGACGGCCAGCACGACCTGCATGCTCAGCACGATGTCGAACATCGTGCTGACGGTCAGGAAGCTGACGTAGTACCCGTAGACGGCGCCGGCGACGCCGACCAGGACGGCGCTGGCCATGAAGGCCAGGCTCTTGTAGACGGGCGTGACGACGCCGATACCGGCGGCCTTGTCCTCGTCGTCGCGGATCGCGACCAGGCCGAGCCCGAGCTTGGAGCGCCGGATCGCGGCCGTCATCGCCACGCTGAGCAGCAACAGCGCGAGGAGGGCGTAGTAGAACGGCCAGTTGTGGAACCGGACGTCCCAGTCGGGCAACGGCATCAGCAGGCCCTGGCTCCCGCCGGTCAGCGAGGACCAGTTGCGGACGATCAGCCCGAGCAGTTCGAGCATCGCGTACGAGACGATGACGAACGCGACCCCTCTGGTACGCCGGGTCGCCCAGCCGAGCAGCAACGCGAGGAGCGCGGCCGCGACTCCGCCGAGGGGCGCGACGACGAAGGGGGAGACGCCCCACTGGCCGGCCAGGATGCCGGCGGTGTAGGCGCCGATACCGATGAACACGCTGTGCCCGAGACTCACATAGCCGGTGAACCCGGACATCACGTTCCAGCCGGAGCCGAGGATGCCGAGCAGGAAGGTCAGGATGAGCACGTTGTGGATGTAGGAGCTCGGCGTGAGGAACGGGATCGCGACGGCGACCAAGATGCCCAGCGCAACGAGTGACCGCTTCGGCAGCCGGCGGGGGACCCGCGTCCCGGCGGTCATGGCTGCACTCCGTCGGTCCGGATCCGGCCACCGAGCAGGCCCTGCGGACGGATCAGCAGGATCCCGATGATCAGCACGTACGGGACCGCCGTCGCCCAGCGGGTGTCGACGTACGAGGAGGTCAGTGCCTCACCCAGGCCGAGGATCGCGGCCCCGAGCGCGGCGCCGAGCAGACTGCCCAGACCGCCCAGGATGACCACGCAGAGGATCCGCCCGATCCAGACGTAGTGGGAGTCCGGGACGAACTGGTAGATCACCGAGAGGGCGGCGCCACCGAAACCCGTGGTGGCCGCGCCGATGGCGAACATCTGCGCCATCGTCCGCTCCACATCGACCCCGACCAGGGCGGCGCTGTCGCGGTTGGTCGAGCAGGCCCGGATCGCGCGGCCGAGAAACGTACCGCGCAGCATCGCGTACAGGGCGCCCAGGATGGCGAGTGCGCCGACGAAGGCGTACAGCTGGGCGCGCGGCACCACCAGGGAACCGAGCTCGAACGACGTGTTGAAGTAGCCAGGGGTCGCGGACCGAACTTCGGTTCCCCAGATCAGCGACATCACTCCACCCGCGGCGATGGCGACGCCGAACGAGGCCACCATCGCGAGTTCGTGATCGATCCGGTGCACCCGGGCGATCACGGTCCGGTACAGCAGCCAGCCGATGCCGTACATGACCGGGGTGATGACGATGCCGACGAGCAGCGGATCGATGCCGGTACGGTCCCACACCCACCAGGTGAGAAAGGCCGCCAGCACGATCATCGCTCCGTGCGCCAGGTTGATGATCCGCATCACGCCGAACACCAGACTGAAACCCGACGACATCAACGCGTACACGCCGCCCACCAGGAGGCCGAGGATGACTGTCTGCACGAGCAGGGTCACGAGCCACTCCAGCCGGGTTTGGCGAACAGGATGTCAGCCGACGTCGCGGCCGACTCGGGGCGGACGATCTTGAGCTGGCCGCCCTGGAACTGGCCGAGCAGCATGTCGCCCTGCGGCCGGCCGGTCGCGTCCCAGTTCAGCGGGCCGACGATCGTGTCGACGCTGTTCTGGTGCAGCCAGTCCGCGATCGCCGTCTGGTCCAGCTTGCCGACCGCCTTGACCGCGGCCGCCAGAACCTGACCGGCCGTATAGGAGTTGGCGGCGTCCTCGCTCGGAGCCGCCTTGAACTGCTTGGTGTAGCCGGCCACGAAGCCGGTGTTCGTCGGGTACTTCGCCTCCGGGCTCCAGGCCAGGTAGGTGAAGATCCCCTCGGTGTTGGCCGTCCCGATCGCCTTCGCGAACGAGGGGTCGGTCGGAGTGTTGAGCTGGTAGAACTGCTTGGGCGAGAAGTTGACCTTCTGGAACGAGCGGATCAGCGAGATGCCGTCACCGGCGATCGAGCCGTTGATCACCAGGTCGGGTTTGGCCTGCTTGATCGCGTTCGCGATCGTGTCGAAGTTCGAGGTGTCCGGAGCGTAGGTCTTGTCGTAGACGGTCTTCACTCCGAGCTTCCCGAGCCGCTCGCCGAACAGCTTGGCCGCCTGGGTGGTATTCGGGTCGTCCAGCTGGACCAGCGCCAGCGTCTTCGGGCGCTGGTCGGCCGGCAGGGCGGCGATCAGGTCGACGAACCGGTCGGGCAGCTTCTGGGTGGTGGCCGGCTGGGCGAAGAACAGGTACTTGAAGTCGCGCGCGAAGATCTCGTCGGCGCCGCCGGACGGCTGCACGTACGCGTACTTGTAGCGCTCGGCGACCGGTGCCACGGCGACGTTCAGGTCGGAGGAGAAGGTGCCCAGCAGCAGGTCCACCTTGTCCTGTGAGATCAGCCGGGTGTAGTCGGAGATGGCGGTCTGCTGGTCGAAGCTGTCGTCCAGCACCTTCAGTTCGACCTTGCGGCCGAGCAGGCCGCCCTGGGCGTTCAGCTCGTCCACCCAGTACTGGTATCCCTCCATCCCGGGCTTCGCGCGATCAGCGACCGGTCCGCTGAGCGGCAGGGACATACCGATGACGATCGGCTCGGTGCTGGTCGCCTGCTCGTCCGACTTCTCGGCGGACAGGCCGCAGGCGGAGACCAGGGCCAGCAGCGCGACGATCGCGGTACCGGCGGTGCCGCCTCTGTGCAGGCGGATTCTGGGACGTCTCATGATGCCTCTCCTTGGTAGCCCCGTGAATGGATGCGGTCGTGAGCGGACGAGGAGGCGCGGACCGGATACGGTTCGCCGTCCAGCCCCGGGACGAAGATCCTGGCCGGATCGTTGCCGTTGTCAACGAGTTGCTGGGCGGCGAAGTCGGTCACCGCGCCGGAGAGCAGTTGGCGGGGGTCCTCGAGGACCAGCCGGAGCCGCGCGGTGAGGGCGAACCAGTCGGCCGGACCATTGATGGCCGGCATCTCGCTCACCGTCTCGGTGCCGGGACGGACCGTCCGCCGGCTCGATCGCGACGGCTGGAACCGTGGGTAGCCGGCGAACATCTGCTCGCCCAGTTCGCAGGTCGCCCGGACTCCGGACCACAGCCGGCGGTAGGCCGGTTCCTGCGCGGAGACCGCGTCGAGGTTGGTGCCGTCGTACATCGGGAAGACCGGTGCGTGCGGGGCGATCAGCAGATTGCGCTCCGGCAACCGGCCGCGTGATGCCGCGTTGATCACCCCGGCGACGCTGTTGCTGTCCCTGGTCACGCCGGCCGTCGGGCGGCCCTGGCGGCCGGCGATGATCACCATCGTCTCCTCCCACGGCAGGCCGAGACCGTCGAACCAGTTGATCAGCCGGTGCCCGAGGTCCATCCCGAACAGGTAGAAGGTGGCGACCATGATCCGGTTGAGCGGCACCGGCAGGTCGTCCGACGGGCCGTCGAGGTAGTCGCGGCGGACGGCTTCGGCGGTCAGGTACGACTCGTCCCGCAGCGACCGCTCGAGGATCCGCTCGGTGACCACGCAGGCGTAGTCGATCATCGCGGCGATCTCGGGTTCGCGGCCGGCGAAGCTGTCGATCCGGACCAGGTCGCGCCACAGCTCGGCGGTGTTGGCCTCGCGCGTCTCCCGGGTCGCCGCCAGCAACTCTGCGCCGGCGGCCGGCCACGGGCCGCCAGGATCGAGTTCCTTGATCCTGGCCAGCGACGCCACGGCCGGGCCGAGGTGAGAGACGGCGGTCAGTTCCTTGAAACCTCGCGTCGAGAGCCGGAAGCCCTCGACCGCCGGTGGTGCACCGTGTCCGGGGTAGAGCGCGAGGTCGCTGCTGGTGGCAACGATCAGGGGTGCCGCGGCATGGGCCCGCTCGGCAGCCAGGGTGAGCTGGATCCCGACGCTCTGCGGGGCGCCGGTGTAGGCGCGGAACAGCCTGGCGAAGGCCGGCGACTCGTAGATGTCGAAAGCCATGGTCAGTCCTCCTCCGAGTCGGACAGCAGATAGACGACGGTCTCGGTCGCGAACCGAACCTCGGCACTCAGCGCGTTGGAGACGACGAACTCGATGCCGCCGTCCAGGCCGATCACCTCGGCGTCGGTGCCGCCCGACGTCGGGAACTGCGTCACGACGGCGAAGCTGCCGTCGCGCCACTCGTAGACCTGTGAGGTCAGCGACGGGCTCGGCTCGGCGGGTGTGCCGAGGATGAAGTTGATCCGGATCAGGTAGATCCGGCCGTCCTTCTCGACCACCCGGAGCTCGCGCGCGCCGAGGCCTTCGAGGTTGCCCACGGCAACGAACTGCGCGCCGTCCCAGCGCAGTACGGACGGGGGATGGCTGAGACCGGCGACGACGAGGTAGGTGGCACCGGCGGTGAAGTGGGCGAAGGCCCGGCCGGAGTTCTCGAGCAGGGATTGGTGCGCCACGTACTGCGAGCCGTTCCAGCGGTACAGGATGCTCTCGCCCGCGTGGTCGGCGTGGGCGAGGAAGTACTGGCCGTCCAGTTCGAACGAGTGCCAGTTGTAGGCCCATTGCGACGGCGTCTGCTGGAACTCGACGAACTTCGCGCCGTTCCACTCGAACACGATCGAGTCGCGGTTGCGGCCCTCGTACTGGGGGAGCGCGACTCCCTGCGCCAGACCGAGGAAGTGCCGGGCGCCGATCGACCAGTACTTCCACTGCTTGGCCGCGAACGTCGGGATCGACTGGAACAGTTCGAAGCCGACGCCGTCCCACTCGTAGATGAATGACTCGGTGGCGTACTCGTAAGGGCCGGAGCCGGTGCGGATACAGGCCACGGCGAGGAACGACCGGGTGCCGATGGTGAAGAACTCCGCGTCCTCTCCGCCGGGAGCGGGCAAGGTGGCGAAGGGGACGTAGCCGCCCTGCTGCCGTTGCAGGATGAGCAGCTCGGTGTCGCTGTCACCGGCGTTCATCCCGGCCGGCGTGCCAGGGACGTCGAGCGCCAGCTGGGGGATCGCGAGCAGTTGCCGGCCATCGATCGCAAAGGCCTCGACGGCGCGGGCGCCGGAGGTCGGGATGCGCTGGAGTTCGGTCAGTTTCGGGGCCATGTCTAAGAGAACTCGCCCTGTCCCTCGCCCAGCAAGGGGCGTAGGTTGACGCTTGAGGTCATGGAGCGTTAACAGAGGTGACGCATGCTGGATACATCGAAACTCCTGGTACTGCGTGCCGTGGCTGCGCACGGCTCGATCGCCGGGGCCGCCCGCGAGCTCGGTTACACCCGCTCGGCGGTGTCGCAGCAGATGTCGGCGCTGGAGCGATCGGCCGGGGTCTCGCTGCTGATCCGGGGCGGTAAGACCGTCACGCTGACGCCGCTGGGTCGCCGCCTGCTTGAGCACACCGAGCGGATCCTGGTCGAACTCCGGGCGGCGGAATCGGCCCTGCGTCAGTCGGAGGGAGTGGCCGGCCGGCTGAAGATCGGTGTCCCGTTCCGGGAGGGCCCGCCGATCATGAGTACGGCGCTGACGAAGGTCCGCCAGCGGTACCCGCGGCTGGAGGTCTCGTTGGTGGCGATCTCGGACCAGCAGGGCGCTGACGAGGTGAAGCGCGGCCGGCTCGACGTGGTGATCCTCTCGACCTTCGGCGCCACCGCGCCGCTTCCCGAGGCAGGTCTGCGGCAATGGATCCTCGGCTGCGACAGGTTGAGCCTCTGTACGCCGGTCGGGCACGAGCTGGCCGACCTGGAGAGCTGCCGGATCGAGCAACTGAGGGACGAGTCCTGGGTCGTCTACCAGAACCATCCCCTGAGCGCTGTCCTGCTGGGGTTGTGCCTCGGCGCCGGCTACCGCCCGCGGGTAGCGGCCACCGTCGGCGATGTCGCGACCGCCCTGGGACTGGTCGGCGTCGGCTGGGGCCTGACGATCGCTCCCGACCTGACGCCGGGCGCACCGGAGAACTCGATCAAGCGGATCACCCTCGACGGCGTGGACGCGAAACGCTACAGCGTGCTGGTCTGCCGCGACGGCGAACAGGAGATCCCGGAGATCGAGGCCGTCGTCACCGCGGTCCACACGGTCACGGCGCGGACCTTCACCGCGTTGTGACGGGATCGTCGGCGCCTTCGGCCAGCCGGCGTTCGATTCCTTCACAGGCGGTACGCAGCGGAGGTACGAGCTTGGAGGCGTCAGCCCGGACGGTGTGGATGACGATGCCGAGTGCGGCGGTGGCCGCGCCGCTCTCGTCGAGGATGGGGACCGCGACGGAGAAGGCGCCGAGCGTCATCTCCTCGCTGGTGGTGGCGTAGCCGCGCTTGCGGACCTGGTCCAGTTCGCGCAGCAGGCGACCGCGCTCGACGATGGTGTAGCGCGTCGGTCGCTCGAGCGGCCGCTCGCAGAAGGCCTGGACGAACTCGTCGCTCTGATGTGCCAGCAGCGCTTTGCCGACCCCGGTCGCGTGCATCGGCAGCCGGCCGCCCGTCCGGGAGATGATCGGGACCGAGCGGTGCCCGGTGAGCTTCTCGACATAGACCGCGTCGAAGCCGTCGCGGATCGCCAGGTGGATGTTCTGCCGGGTGACCTCGTACAGATCCTGCATGAAGGGCAGGGCGATCTCGCGCAGTCTGCCGGCCGGTGGGGCGAGCAGGCCGATCTCCCACAGGCGTAGTCCGATGTGGTAATTGCCGTGCGCGTCGCGGTCGAGTGCACGCCACGACTCCAGTTCCCGGATCAGGCGGTGCGCCGTCGCCAGCGGGAGCCCGGTCCGGCGGGAGATTTCGGACAGCGTCAGTTGCCGGTGCTCGACGTCGAACGCCCCGAGGACCGCGAGCGCGCGGGCCGTGACGGACTGGCCACTGTCGCGAGTGTTCCCAGCCATCAGTGCTCAGCTGCGTCGGGCAGGTCGATCACGAGCCCATCCTGCCCGACAGTCGGCGAACTGGACAGCACCACTCGAACGGCCGCTCGGATCGAGCGGCTTTCCACTCAGCGGAAGCAGATTCGCCCGGGCTGATCGCGGATCGGGGACTCTCGGCGAAAGCCTGAGAGGAGGCCACATCATGCGCACACAGGTGGCGATCATCGGTGCGGGTCCGGCCGGGTTGGTGCTGTCACACCTGCTGCATTTGCGCGGCATCGAGTCCGTCGTAGTGGAGAGACGCAGCCGGGAGTACGTCGAGAAGCGGGTCCGGGCCGGTGTGCTCGAGCAGGGCACCGTCGACCTGCTGCGGGCCACCGGCGTCAGCGCGGGACTCGACCGCGACGGCCTGCCGCACCACGGTATCGAGCTGCTCTTCGACGGGGTGTCGCACCGGATCCCGCTGACCGAGCTGAGCGGCGGCCGGTCGATCACCATCTACGGTCAGCAGCGGGTGGTCAGTGATCTGACCGAGGCACGGCTGGCGGCCGGCGGTCAGCTCTACTTCTCGGCCGACGACGTCGTGGTCGATCCCGCGGTGCCGCGGGTCACCTTCATGCACGAGGGGCAACGGGTCGAGCTCGACTGCGATTTCATCGCCGGCTGCGACGGCTTCCACGGCGTCTGCCGTGAGGTGTTGCCGTCGGCAACGTCTTACGAGCGCGAGTACCCGTTCGCCTGGCTGGGCATCCTTGCCGACGTCGCGCCGTCGAACGACGAGCTCGTCTATGCCAACACCGACCGCGGCTTCGCGCTGCTCAGTCTGCGCTCGCCGACCGTGAGCAGGCTGTACCTGCAGGTCGACCCGCTCGAGGATCTCGCCGCCTGGTCGGACGATCGGGTCTGGGACGAGCTGCACGTGCGGCTCGCGCACAGTGGCTGGTCGCTGAAGGAGGGACCGGTGCTGGAGAAGGCGATCACGCCGATGCGCAGCTTTGTCTGCGAGCCGATGCAACACGGCCGGCTCTTCCTGGCCGGCGATGCCGCGCACATCGTCCCGCCGACCGGCGCCAAGGGGCTGAACCTTGCCATCCACGACGTCCACGTGCTGGCCGAAGCCATGGGGGATTGGTACGACTCCGGTCGCAGTACCGGTCTCGACGCGTACTCGGCTACCTGCTTGCGGAGGGTGTGGCGGGTCCAGCACTTCTCCTGGTGGATGACCTCGATGCTGCACAGCTTCCCGGGCGAGGATCCGTTCCAGCAGCGGCTGCAGCGCTCGCAGTTGGAGTACGTCGTCAGCTCATCCGCCGCGGCCACGAAACTGGCGGAGAACTACGTCGGGCTGCCGTGGACCTGATCACGTCCCCTGCAGGTGGCGGAGGATCGCGGCGGTGACGAGGTCGGGCTGCTCGGCATTGGCGAGATGAGCAGCCTCCGGTACGACGAGCAGCGCCGCGGCGGGAATCGTCGACGCGATGCGGGCGAGGTGATCGGGCGGTGTCGCCAGGTCGCCCGCGCCCGCGATCGCCAGGGTCGGTGCGGTGATCCGCGCCAGGTCGGCGGTCAGGTCCATCGCCGCGATCGCCTCGCAGCACCCCGAATAGCCTTCTGAGGGTGTCGAGCCGATCATCTCGCGGGCGGCAGCGACCACCTCGGGATGCCTTTCCTGGAAGGGGTCCGTGTACCACCGGGCCACGACTGTCCCGGCCACGCTCGCCGTACCGGACCGCCGGACCTTGGCAGCGCGTTCGTGCCACATCGAGGCCGGACCGAGCAGGGCTGAGGTGCACAACACCGCGAGCCGATCGACCCGGTCAGGGTGCTGGGCGGCCAGGCGCATCCCGATCATGCCGCCGAGAGACAGCCCGACGTAGTGCACCTGCTCGAGCGCCAGCCGGTCGAGCAGCTCGACCACGTCGTCGGCGAGCCCGTCGATCGTGTACGGCCCCGGTGGTACCGGTGAACCGCCATGTCCGCGGGTGTCGAAGCGGACGACCCGGTACGACTGGGTCAGCGCCTCGATCTGCGGATCCCACATGCGCAACGTTGCGCCGAGCGAATTCGCCAGCACCACAACGGGTGCGTGCTCGGGTCCGGTAACTTCGCAGTGCAGTCTCGGCATGCGCACAGATTAGGACCGACGTCTGGTGCCTTTGAAACCCAGGGCGCGGGACACGGCTGACGCGGTCGTCGTCACCAGCGGTGTCAGGATTCGTGCGGACCCCGGTTCGGCCTTGGCGACGACGGACACGGCAGCGATGACTTCGCCGTACCGGTTCCTGATCGGCGCTGCCACGGCGATAGCGCCTGCCGTCACCTGGTGCTCGTCCACGGCGAGCCCCTGACGGCGTACTTCGGCGAGGAGCCCGCGCAGTGTCGCGGCATCGGTCACGGTTTGCGGCGTGTACGGGATCACCGGTTCGGCGAGGATCTTCTCGACGACCTCGGCCGGCGCGTGGGCGAGCAACACCCGGCCGCCGGCGGTGGCGATGCCGGTCAGCCGTCCACCGACCCGCGTGCGCGTCTTCACCGCGCGGCGGCCGGACAGCCGTTCCACGTAGACGACCTCGTCGCCATCGAGGACCGACAGCTGGACGTTCTCGTGGGTGGCCTCATAGAGGTCTTCGAGAAAGGGCAGCGCCGCCTCGCGCAACGGCAGACCACGCGGGGCCAACGAGGCGAGCTCCCACAGTCGCAGACCGATCCGGTACCGTGCGTCCGGCCCGCGCTCCAGCGCGCCCCAGGCGGCCAGTTCACCGACGAGGCGATGCGCCGTGCTGAGGGGGAGTGCGGTGCCGGCGGCGATCTCGGTCAAGGTCAGGGCGGGCCGCTGCTCGGTGAACGCGCTCAGAACGGAGAGCAGTTTGCTCGCTGCGGTGCCGGCGACTTCCATGTGACGGAAGTCTGCTCGCCGAGAGGGGTTGGTGCAAGCGAGCATGACGGCCATGACGAACCAGGCCTTGGATCCTCCGTACCTGTTCCCGGACCTTGCCAATTCGGTGCTCCGCGCCCCGGCCAAGGCACTGGTGATGCCGCCGCCCGGGTACGTCGAGTCGACCGGGCCGGTGTTCGGTTCAGGCGATGTCCGGGACAGCGACGCCGACCTGACCGTGCACGGAGTGGGCGAGCCGATCGGCGAGCGGCTGATCGTGCACGGCCGGGTCACCGACACGTTCGGCCGGCCGCTTTCGGGAACCCTGCTCGAGCTCTGGCAGGCCAACGCATCCGGGCGGTATGTGCACAAGCTCGATCGGCATCCGGCTCCACTGGATCCGAACTTCACCGGTGCCGGCCGGTGCCTGACCGATGCTGATGGCAACTATCAGTTCGTCACGATCAAGCCGGGCCCGTACCCCTGGCGCAACCACGACAACGCCTGGCGTCCGGCCCACCTGCACTTCTCCCTGTTCGGCCAGGCCTTCACGCAGCGGCTGGTGACGCAGATGTACTTCCCCGGCGACCCGTTGTTCTTCCAGGATCCGATCTTCAACTCGATTCGGGACGAGCGGGCCCGCAAGCGACTGATCGCGTCCTACGACCACAGCGCGACCTCACCGGAGTGGGCCACCGGCTACCGCTTCGACATCGTGCTCGACGGCGCCGCAGCCACCCCGTTCGAGGAGCGGTCGTGAGCATCGTCTACCCGGTCACGGACGTGACGGCGTCGCCTGGCCCGACGCCGTGGCAGACCGTCGGGCCCTTCTTCCACCTCGCGTTGCCGTACTCCGCCGGGTCGGAGGTCGCGGGAACGTCCGTGCCGGGGCGGATCCGGCTGGCCGGGACCGTGTACGACGGGTCCGGTGAGCCCGCCCTCGACGCGCTGGTCGAGATCTGGCAGCCAGACCAGGCCGGAACGTTCGTGACGACGCAGGGAATCTACGAAAAGCCCGACGGCTTTCGCGGTTTCGGGCGCTCGGCGACGGACAGCGGCGAGTACGAGTTCTTCACCGTGAAGCCAGGGCCGGTGCCGACGATCGACGGCCGTTGCCAGGCGCCGCATATCGCGATGTCGGTCTTCGCCCGGGGTCTGCTGCGCCGGGTCGTCACCCGGATCTACTTCCCTGAAGACTCGCTGGACATGGATCCCCTGCTCGATTCGTTGCCGCAGGCCCGCCGGTCGTCACTCGTAGCCACGCCGGCGCCGGACGGCTACCGTTTCGACGTGTACCTGCAGGGCGACCAGGAGACGGTGTTCCTCGATGTCGGCGGCCGGTGAGGCCCCGCTGGTGGGTGGAGATTTCGGGTTGCTGAGCCCGGTCTGGGCTGGAAGCCGGGCTGAGGCGATGACGAGCGATGCGGCTCTGGTCGATGCCTTGGTGCTCGGCGAGGCGGCGCTGATCTGTGCGCTGGCGCAGGCAGGGATCGCGCCCGCGTCGACCGAGGCGCTGGCGGCGCACCTCGGGCAGGTCCCGATCGACCCTCGCCGGCTGGCGGTCGAAGCCGTTGCCGGGGGCAACCCGGTGATCCCGCTGGTACAGCACTTGCGGGAGTCGGCCACGGCCGCGTTCGGCCACGAGACGGCGAACTGGATCCACCACGGTGCGACCAGCCAGGACATTCTCGACACCGCGATGATGCTGCTCGCGACGGACGTACTCGCGGTGGTCGCCGAGGATCTGGGCGCGGCCGCCGACCGGCTGGCAGAGCTTGCCGTCCGCTATCGCGGCGTCCCGATCGTTGCCCGGACCCTTGGCCAGCAGGCGTTGCCGACGACGCTCGGTCTGCGGGTGGCCGGTTGGCTGACTGGTACGAGAGACGCTCTTCACTCGATCCATGCACTTCAGCCCCTGCCGGCCTCGCTCGCGGGACCGGTCGGGACCGCGCATGTCTACGGCGCGGACGGTCCCGCAGTACTGGACGCCTTCGCGGGCCGGCTCAGCCTGTCCGCGCCGACGCTTTCCTGGCACACCCGGCGTGGGGCGGTGCTCGGCCTGGCCAATGCTCTGGTGATGGTCGGCGCCGCGGGCGGCAAGGTCGCGGCAGACGTTCTCGTGATGAGCCAGACGGAGATCGGCGAGGTCCGCGAGTCGAGCGGTGGTGCGTCGTCGTCGATGGCGCACAAGTCGAACCCGGTCCGATCCCTCCTGATCGCCTCGGCGGCTCGCCAACTCCCCGCCCTTGCCGCGGTCATCGGTACGTCCGCTGTCGCGGAGCAGGAGCGCCCGGCCGGGGCCTGGCATGCCGAGTGGCAGCCGCTCCGCACGATGCTGCGCCTGGCAGGTGGTGTGGCCGCCCTGACCCGCGACCTGGTCGACGGGCTGGTCTTCGACGAGGACGCCCTCGCCCGCAACCTCGAGTTGCTCCGCTCCGCGTTGGGTGAGGACGAGACTTGGACGGACGCTCACCTCCGCGCGGCGGACGTGTGGGTCGACCGCGCACTCGAGGCCGACCAAGGAAAGGTGGACGACCATGACCTGGACGGATCCCTACGACGAGGGCCTGCGGATCCGCCGTGAAGTCCTCGGTGACGACCATGTCGATCGCGCGGAGTCCGCACGGACCCCGCTGAACGACGACTTCCAGGACTTCATCACCCGGTACGCCTGGGGCTCGGTCTGGCAGCGCGACGGGCTCGACCGGCGGACCAGGTCAGTGGTCACGGTGACGGCTCTGGTCGCCGGACACCACTGGAGCGAGCTGGAGTTCCACCTTCAGGCAGCGGTCCGCAACGGGCTCAGCCGCGAGGAGATCGCCGAGATACTGCTCCAGTGCGCGGTGTACTGCGGCGTACCGGCCGCGAACTCGGCCTTCGCGATCGCCACCCGCGCGCTCGGGCCTCAGGACGGGCCATCGTGAACGTGCTCATCCTTGCGGCAGGCTAAGGGTTTCCGAAGGTGGTTGGCCGTCGGGGAACAGCGCGACGGGGAGTGTGGTGCCGTCGGCCCCGCCGATCCGCATGCCGTCCAGCATCAGGTGCAGGTACCGCCGCCACAGGTCGGGATGCCCGGTGTGATCGGTGATGGTGGCGACCATCAGCTGGATCATCGGCAGGTCCCAGCCCTCGACGTCGGTGCGTAGTACCCCTTGGTCCTTGGCTCGCTGGATCATCGCGTCGACCGTCGGCTTGATCCGCTCGGCGACGAGCTCCTGGCGTCGCCGGCCCCGCCCGGTGCCCAGCATGATGTCGCGCAGTCCGCGGTCGAAGGTCTGCAGTTCGCACACCCGCTCCAGGCTGGTACTCAGGCCTCGCCAGGCGTCCGGGTCTTCAGCGGCTTCCACCGCCATCGCCGCGACCTTGGCGATCATGTCCTCGAAGAGTGCGTCGATCAGTGCGTCCCGGTTGGCGAACCGTCGGTAGGCGGTTCCGATCCCGACCCCGGCGTGCCTGGCCACATCCTCGAGGGTGGCGCTGAGTCCGCGGTCCCGGAAGACCTCGTGGGCGGCAGCCAGCAGCCGCTGGCGATTGAGCTCGGCATCGCGCCTGAGCGGCGGCTGCCCGGCGGGCGTTTCCATCCTCGTCCTTCCTCTTCCACTCACCGGAAACATAACTGGAGGGTGAGGCTCCAGTTGATGCTAACATCCGGCAAGTGGAGGATATGCCTCCAGTTCGATCGAGTGACGGAGACGATGAGATGACCCTGAGGCCCAGAGGTGCGGTAGTCCTGGCGGTGACGGTGGTGGGTTGCTTGATGCTGGCCGCCTGTTCGTCGGAGACGGAGAGCGATGCCGGGGGATCGGCTACGACGCCGACCGCTGTGGCGTGCCCGGCAAGTCCCCAGCCGGCCGCGGCGGCGGCACCCAAGGGTGCAGCTCCGGTCAGCCTGACGTTCGCCAAGACCATCAAGCCGGGCGATACGAGCACCAGCGCGGTCATCGCCCCCACGGGCGCGCAGATCGAGTGCGGCAAGACCAAGGTCACCGCCCACGACGACATCGTCTACTCGGCGCCGACGGTCAACGGGAAGAAGACCGAACTCAAGCTCGACCTCCAGATCCCCGACACGGCGGGCAAGAAGCCGCTGGTCGTCTACCTTCCCGGAGGTGGGTTCGTGCTGTCCCAGAAGACGGCGAACCTCGATCAACGCACCTATGTCGCCGAGCAGGGCTATGTGGTGGCGAGCATCGAGTACAGGACCATCGGCCAGGGAGCGACGTACAAGACGGGCCCCGCTGATGTGAAGTCAGCGGTGCGCTATCTGCGCGCGCACGCCGACGAGTACGGCATCGATACCGGTGAGGTCGCGGTGTGGGGCCAATCGGCCGGCGGCTACCTCGCGGCGATGACTGGCGCCACCAACGGCGACAAGCAGTTCGACGTCGGCGACAATCTTGATCAGAGCAGCGACGTCCAAGGCGTCGTGAACGAGTTCGGCGCGTCCGACCTCTCGAAGATCGCGGCGGACTTCGACCAGGCCGCGCAGAACGCGAACTATGCCCCGGGCAATTCCCTGGCCACGTGGGTCTACGGCCCCGGCACCAAGAAGTCCGTCAAGAACCCTTCGGCGGAGATCACGGCGGCCAACCCGATCAGCTATCTCTCGGGCAAGACGCCGCCGTTCTTGTCGCTGCACGGCAGCGCGGACCGGTTGATCTCGCCGAGTCAGACTCTGCTGCTCCACAACGCGTTGCGGAGTAAGGGGATCGACAGCACCAGGTATGTGCTGACCGGTGCGGATCATGGCGATCTGTCCTTCACCGGCGACACCGCGGCCGGCAAGCCCTGGGGTACGCAAGAGACCATGAATCACATCGTCGACTTCCTGGCCCAGCACCTGGCCGCCTGACGGGCTCAACTGGTCGGCGG
This sequence comes from Streptomyces sp. SID13031, assembly GCF_010548305.1. GTDB lineage: Bacteria > Actinomycetota > Actinomycetes > Propionibacteriales > Kribbellaceae > Kribbella. Next base: position 134,206 of record NZ_JAAGLV010000006.1, on the reverse strand, counting down.
CTCACCCGGGAGGTGTGGTGGCGGGGACTCGAGGAGGGGGAGGCGTGGGGTTGCGTGGGGGATGACGCCGAGTTCGGCCAGGGCTGCCTTGGTCATCGTTGCGCCTTGGGAGGTGCCTGTCAGGGCGGCTGTCGAAGGGATCAGTGAGCGGTGGATCGACCTTGCCGTGTCGAGGTCGCCGGTGTGGATGGCGTGGATGAGAGCGGCGTTGTGGTCGGCGTAGAGGTTGCCGATCACGCTGACCACGCCCGTGGCGCCGGCGGCCAGGTACGGGAGGTTCAGGTCGTCTATGCCGCAGTAGTAGGCGAGTGAGGTACCGGCCATGACGGTCATTGCCTCGGCGAGGTCACCTTTGGCGTCTTTGACCGCTCGGATTCTCGGGTGGGTGGCCAGTTCGATCAGGGTGGCTGGGTCCATGGCGAGGCCTGTGCGGTGGGGGACGTCGTACAGCATCACCGGGAGGTCGGTGGCGTCGGCGACTGCCAGGCAGTGGGCTATCACGCCGGCCTGGGTTGGCTTGGAGTAGTACGGGGTCACTAGCAGGAGGGCGTCTGCGCCGGCTGCTTCGGCCTCTTGCGCGCGGCGGATGCTGGCGGCTGTGTCGTACGTGCCGACGCCGGCGATGACTCGGGCTCGGCCGCTGGCTCGCGTTGCTACCGTGCGGATGAGGTAGATGGTCTCGGCGTCGGCCAGGGTGGGGGACTCGCCGGTGGTTCCGGCGACGACGAGGCCGTCGCAGCCGGTGGCGAGGAGTTGGTCGACGAGGCTGGTGACGCCTGGGTCGCTGATCGAGCCGTCGGGGTTCATCGGGGTCACCATGGCGACGAGGTTGATGCCGAAGAGCTGGGCCGCAGAGGTCATGGGTTGAGCCTGTCTTGGCGCCATAGGTCAGGTCCAGCGATGGTTTTTACCTGGTATTGCTTAGCCTGACTGCATGATTGAGGTCGGTGCATTGCGAGCGTTGCGGTCGGTGGCTGCTCTTGGGACGTTGGCGCGGGCGGCCGAGGAGCTCGGGTTCACGGCCTCGGCGGTGTCGCAGCAGCTCAAGCGGCTGGAGCGCCAGGTAGGAGTACCGGTACTTGCGCCGGCTGGACGTGGAGTCGTGCTCACGCCGGCCGGGCAGGCCATCGTCGACTCGGCGCCGGAGGTGTTCCAGGCGCTGGAGCGCTGCGCCGAAGCGGCCCAGTCGGTCTCGCAGGGCGCTCCACGCGGCGTACTGCGTGTCGTCGCCTTCTCGACCGCCATCCGCGGACTGGTCGCGCCGACCTTGGGCCGGCTGGCGACGAGCTGTCCCGACCTGGTCGTGCAGATCACCGAGCAGGATCCGGACCAAGCACTTCACAGCGTCGACGCCGGTACTGCGGACCTCGCGCTCGTCCACGACGCGGATGGGCTGCCTGCTCCGCTTCCGCCGTCCCTGACCCAACGCCGCGTGCACACCGATGTCGGCGACGTCGTCATGAGCAGCACGCATCCACTGGCGCGCCTCGACGAACCGCTGGCCGCCGCGGATCTCGCCGGCCGGGCGTGGGTGACCAGCCCGCCCGGCACGGTCTGTCACCAAGGGTTCCGGCGACTGCTGGCCGAGGTGCCCGAAGACCGGAGCGGTGAGGCGGTGGCAATTCGCCATCTGGTCGACGACTTCGCCACTCAACTCGCCTTGGTGGCCGCGGGCGACGTGATCGCGCTGCTCCCGCGCCTTGCTCGCCCGCCCTTGGGTGACGGACTCGTCTCGCGGCAACTCGCGCGCCGGCCGACGCGCGAAGTACAGGCTGCTTGGCGGCGGAGCGCTGACGCCAGCCCGGCGATCCAGGCGATGCTGACGGAACTCACCCCGGGGTCACCCGCGTCATAGGGAACAATCGAGCCCCGCGGGCAGGCCGCGAACCAAGGGGGAGTACGTGAATCAGACCGCTGTGATCATCCTGGTGATCGCCGGTATCGGTGTCGCCATCGGTCTTTTCTTGGTCGTGCGGCGTGGGCGGTACATCAAGTCGTTGACGGATCGCGGGTGGACGTTCAACGGCAGCCCCACGTTCGACACCGTGGCGAGACTCGCCAGCCCGCCGTTCGGGCTCGGCTTCCGCCGGGATCCGGATGACCAGATCACCGGCTCGACCAGCTCGGGCCGGCCGTTCCAGGTGATCGAGTACAAGTCCGAGCAGTGGTCGGGCTGGGTCGGGATGGTCACGCTGTCCCGCCGGCTCCCTGAGCTGTGGGTCTTCGGCGGTCAGGCGCGGCCCCGGTACGGCGTCGAAGCGACGAAGGTGCCGGTGCCCGCGCAACTCGGTCAGGGTTGGCAGATCGGCGCGCTCGACCCGGCGTACGCCGCGGAGGTCCTGAGCCCGCAAGTGTGCGAGCGGCTGGGCGCCGGACCGCTGAACCTGAGCCTCGGCATCGACGGTGACCAGCTGGTGGTGCTGGACCCGCCGCGCAAGGACGCCGAGCTGATGGCCCAATGGCTGGAGCAGCTCGCCGCCATCGCCGCGGCGATCGACGCGACCCCGCTGGACCGCTGGATCCAACCGGAGCAGCCGCCGCGGCTGTCCTTCTACCACCACCCGGACTGGCACTGGATCGGCGTCGACGACAGCCTGCTGCAGACCATGCCGGTGACCAGGTCCGGCCACGATCACAGCACCAGCGACGTCATCCGCGGTCGCGATGGGGACGGCCCGCCGTTCGTCGCCTTCACCCACGAGTGGAAGACGACGCGCACCGAGACCTACACCGACAGCGAGGGTCGCAGCCAGACCCGGCGGGTGGTCGAGAACCACAGCGAGTCGATCCTCGGATTCCAGTTGCCGACCCGGATGCCGTCGCTGCAGGTCGGGCAGCGCGGATTCGGCCACGGCATCAGCTTCGAGAGTGGCGCGTTCAACGACGCGTTCAAGGTTCGCGCGGACGACACCAAGTTCGCGTACGACGTGATCCACCCGCGCCAGATGGAATACCTGATGGCCAACCCGCCGGCGGCCTTCAAGATCGTCGACGACTGGGCCTGGTTCGAACCAGGCGAGCACAGCCATCAGGTAATCGCCCACAACTCCCTGATCCTCGGCGGCTTCCTGGCCCGCATCCCGCGCTTCGTCTGGCGCAACCTGGGCCTCCCCGATGCGCCGTACGGCGGCGAAAAAGTGAGCACGCTCGGAGGTGGTGACTGACCCGGGCCGCATGGATACTGGCCGTGACCGCCGCGGCCGCGCCTTCCGCCGTGCCGCTGACTGTGGAAAAACGCTGGAGGAGCAAGGGATGACCATTCCCACCGAACCGATCGGCAGCATTCCCCGTCCGGACTACCTCATCGCAGGCATGGTGGCCCACGCCGCCGGCGAGATCGACACCGACCGGCTCACCGAACTGCAGGACCAGGCCCTCACCGACACGATCAGCAGGTTCGAGGAGACCGGCTCGCCGGTGCTCACCGACGGCGAACAGACCAAGCCGAGCTTCGCCACCTACCCGCTGGCCGGGCTGACCGACCTCGCCGCGGACGGCGTGGTCATCCCCTTCGCGGACGGGCACACCCGGCAGCTGCCGCGGCTCACGGCCGGCCCGTTCCGGTACGCGGTTCACGCCGATGAGTACCTCCGCCGCGCGAAGCAGCTCACCGCTTTGCCGGTCAAGCAGGCGGTCATCGCCGCGTCGGCCGTCGGGCTGATCTACCCCGGTGACGGGATCGACGGATACTCCCAGGAGCAGTTCCTGGCCGACCTCGTGGACGCGGCCGAGGCCGACATCCGCCGGAGCCTGGACGCCGGCGCCGACAGCGTGCAGCTCGACTTCACCGAGGGCCGGCTGTCGCTGAAGCTCGACCCGTCCGGCGGGCTGCTGAAGTCCTTCGTGGAGCTGAACAACAGGGTCCTCGACCGGTTCTCGGACGAGGAGCGAACCAAGATCGGGGTGCACACGTGCCCCGGTGGCGACCAGGACTCGGTGCACAGCCTCGACGTCGACTACGCGGGACTGCTGCCGACCCTGTTCGAACTGCACGCCGGCCGGTTCTACGTGCAGCTCGCCAGTGAGGCCGAGCCGCGCAAGGCGCTGGCGACGATCGCGGAGTACTCCCGGCCGGATCAGCGGGTCTTCGTCGGGGTGATCGACCCGATCGACCCGCGCGTCGAGACCGCCGAGGAAGTCCGGGACCGGGTGCTGCTGGCTGCCGAGTACCTGCCCGCCGACCGGCTCGGCACCTGCGACGACTGTGGCTTCTCGCCGTTCGCCGACGACACGTCGACCTCGCGTGACATCGCCTTCGCCAAGATCGCCGCCCGCGTCGAAGGAACCCGCCTGGCCGCGGACGCCCTGGGCTGATCGACCTTCCGCAAGGGCCCTCACCGGGAGCGATCTGGTGAGGGTCCTTTCGCGGCACTGGCCGCCGCACTTACTTTCCGGGGTGTCGCAAACGTGACACGGCGGGTTGTGGCCAACTGAATCGGTTAACCCGGGTGGATTCGCGGGCCTACGATCTGGCGACTTGTTCGTAGACCCTCTGTGAGGCATCTGTGACTCCACGCCCTGGCCGCGGTCGAAGACTGCCGGTCCTTTCGGTAGCGGTGCTGGCCGCTGCCACCTCCCTGACCGGTGGCATCGCCGCCGCGTCACCACCCACCACTCCAGCCGCCGCGTACGTCGTACCGGTGGCCGGGCAGGCTGCGAAGTCCGTCACCTTGGTCACTGGGGACCTGGTCAAGGTGACCACCGGGGCCGACGGGAAGAAGAACTATCTCGTCACCGCGCCGGATGGCCGGCTCGTCGACCATGACGTGCGGGTCAACGGGAAGGACACTTATGTCTACCCCCGATCCGCCGCCCGCTTCCTCGCGGCGAAGTTGCTCGACGAGGATCTGTTCAACGTCACCAGACTGCTGGCCGACGGGTACGACGACGGCGGGCTTCCGCTGATCGTGACCTACACCGATGCCGCGGCGAAGGCGCGCACGCAGGCTGTCCCGGCCGGTGCCCGCAAGCAGAGCACGCTCAGCAGCATCCAGGGCGCCGCGCTGACCGCCGACCGGCCCGCTGACTTCTGGCGCTCGCTGACCGCGGGCAGCACGGCACGATCGAAGGCAGCATTCGCGGCCGGCATCAAGAAGGTCTGGCTGGACGGCAAGTTCAAGGCCGACCTGGCAGACAGTACTGCGCAGATCGGCGCGCCTGAAGTCTGGCGTGGCGGCAACACCGGCGAAGGCGTCGATGTCGCGGTACTGGACACCGGCATCGATCTCGAGCACCCCGACCTCGACGACCGGGTGGCCGCCTCGACCAGCTTCGTGCCCGGCCTCGACGTGACCGACCGGCAAGGCCACGGCACCCACGTCGCGTCGACCATCGCCGGTACCGGGGACGCCTCGGACGGCAAGGAACGGGGCGTCGCGCCGGGCGCCCGGCTGCACGTCGGCAAGGTGCTCGACAACGAGGGGAGTGGCCAGGAGTCCTGGATCATCGCCGGGATGGAGTGGGCCGCTCGCGACCAGCACGCCAAGGTCGTCAGCATGAGCCTCGGTGGCGGGCCGACCGACGGTACCGATCCGATCAGCCAGTCGCTCAACGAGCTCTCCGCCGAGACCGGCGCCCTCTTCACTGTTGCCGCGGGCAACTATGGCCCGGGTTACTACACCGCCACCGCGCCGGGGATCGCTGAGGCGGCACTGACCGTCGGCGCGGTCGACGGTGCCGACAAGCTCGCCGACTTCTCGAGCTGGGGCCCGCGGGTCGCCGACGGCGGGCTCAAGCCGGACATCACCGCGCCCGGCGTCGACATCCTCGCCGCCCGTTCGCAGTACGCGGCGGGAGGCAGCGGTTCGTACCAGCTGATGAGCGGTACCTCGATGGCGACACCACACGTCGCCGGAGCGGTCGCGCTGCTCGCCGCGCAGCACCCGGACTGGACTGGGCAGCAGCTCAAGAGCGCGATCGTCAGCACCGCGAAGCCGACGCCCGCCTACAACCCTTACCAGGGTGGCAATGGGCGGCTGGACATTGCCGCGACGAGCAAGGCGACCGTCTTCGCCACGTCGAGCGCATACTCCGGCCACTACGACTGGCCGGTTGCCCCCGGCAAGGTTGTGGATCACGACGTGACCTACACCAACACCGGTGACGCGCCCGTCGTGCTCAACCTGACCACGCAGGTCGCGGACGCGCCGGCTGGTCTATTCACGCTCTCGACCCCGACGGTCACAGTGCCTGCGCACGGGACCGCTACCGTCACCCTGACGGCGAAGGTGGACGTCGCGCCGGTCGACCGGCAACTGTCCGGCCAGTTGATCGCGAAGAAGGCCGACGGCGCCCAGCTCAGCACTATGATCGGCATCGGCCGTGAAGGCGAGCGCTACGAGCTCACCTTGAACGCCAAGGACCGCAGCGGCCGCCCGCTCAGTGGCGACGCGATCCTGATCGGCGGTACCAGCTATGGACAGTTCATCGTCGAGGAGGGCGGTACTTCACTCCGCCTGCCGCCTGGCGACTACACCACCTGGCTGACCACCGATGTGGAGGGCGTCAACGGCCCGTCGTCGCGCGGGCTCGCAGTACTGACCCTGCTCGACATCCACCTCGACAAGGACCGCACGGTGACGTACGACGCCCGCAAGGCGCGGCAGCTCAAGGTGGCGTCTCCGCAGGCGACCACGCTCGGCGAAGTAAGGGTGAACAACTATCGGGACTTCGGGCGAGACGTCTTCTCGGTGGGGTCGTCGCGCTGGCCGGATGCCAGCTACGACAGCGTTTGGGAGCTGCCCACGGGCAAGGCGACCAGCGGGACGTTCACGACCGGCGCCCGGTGGCGGTTGGAGCAGCCTGCGTTGACGATCAGCTCGTCGACCCAGACCTACGAAGACCTCCTGGTACGCCGGGGTGCCACGCCGCTGTCGAAGGGTAAGCACCAGCTCGAGGCTGTACTCGCCGACGCGAAGGACCAGCGGGGCAAGGCGGTCGTCGTACGGAACGACGGAACGCTGGAGGAGCAGGCCGATGCCGCCGCGGCGGCGGGCGCGAAACTCCTCGTCGTGGTCAACGACGGCGTGGGCAAGCTGGCGCCTTGGGTCGACTCGATCTACTGGACGAAGCCGGCGCCGATCACGATCGCGACCCTCACGCATGACGAGGGCGAGGCGCTGATCACCCAGGTGGAGCACGGTCGAGGCAGCCTCACGGTCAACTCGAACCCGACGCTGGAGTACACCTACGACTTGTCGCAGTTCTGGGATCACCTGCCGGCCGACCCGTCGTACCGGGCGCGGACGGGTGACCTCGCGCGGCTCAACGTCTCCTACCGGAACTTCCGGCAGGGCACGGGGATCGAGAACCGCTTCGACGTCTGGAACGTCGACTGGGAGTCGGCGATGAACACGACCGGGATGCCGCTCGTGGCCGAGCGCGCGGACTACGTGATGGCCGGCGTGCCCTATCAGGCGAAGGCCGAGATCCTGCGCGAGACGCAACAAGCCGAGCCGGAGTGGACGACGTACCAGGCCGGGAGTCGGACCGATGTGCGGTGGTTCGGCCCGATCCAGCGGCCGCGGCTGAGCATGGCGCTCTCGCCGGTGCGGCTGAACGACGGGCTCGCAATGGTCGCGCCCGGCTGGAGCGACGGCGGCGGAAACCACATCGGCACAGCGTTCGGCAACTTCGACCTCACCCAGAAGCTGAGCCTGTACCAGGGCTCGACGCTGGTCGCCGAGGCCGATCGCGACCAGCTCAGCGTGTCGGGACTCAAGGCGGAAGCCCGCCCGTACCGGCTCGTCGTCGACAACACTCGGGGCGAGTACCCGAGCCCGTACTCGACCGCGACGCGGACCGAGTGGAGCTTCAACTCCGCGTCCACTGTTGACGCGTCGCCGGTGTCATTGATCCAGGTTGACTATGCGATCAACGTTGACACGACTGGACGCGCCGGCCGGCATGACGACCTGACCATCTCGCCCAAGTGGTCGGTCAGCTCCACGGCGGCCGGGCTGCGCACGCCTTCGCTCGACATCTCGTACGACGATGGCAAGACGTGGCAGCGGGCAGCACTTCGTAGTACCGCCGAGGGTTGGACCACCCGCCTCGACGGACCGCGCAACGCCGCCTTCGTCAGCCTCCGCACGCACGCGGAGGACGGCCAGGGCGCCGCGATCGACCAAACCATCACCAGGGCCTTCGGGCTCAAGTAGACAGGCCGCTGCCGGGCGGAGTAGCAGCTCCGCCCGGCAGCTTCACTTCTTGGCGCTGAAGGTTCAGTGGCCCGAGCCGACCGTCTGGGTTACCTGCGGTGGTGCGGGGAGAGCATGTTCTCGAGTTGTTCCTCGGTCTCGTCCGCTGCGACGAAGAGGAGTTCGTCGTTCAGTTCGAGGGTGCCTTCCGGATCCGGACGCAGGACGCGGCCTTCCCGGATGATCGTGACGAGGGCGGTGTCGACCGGCCAGTCGATGTCGCCGACGCGGAGGCCGATCATGGGGGAGTCCTCGGGCAGGGTCAGCTCGACCAGGTTGGCGTTGCCCTGGCGGAAGGTGAACAGGCGGACCAGGTCACCGACCGAGACCGCTTCCTCGACGAGTGCCGACATGATGCGCGGGGTCGAGACCGAGACGTCCACGCCCCAGGCCTCGTTGAACATCCACTCGTTGCGCGGGTGGTTGACCCGGGCAACGGTCCGCGGCACGCCGAACTCCGTCTTCGCCAGCAGCGACACGACCAGGTTGGTCTTGTCGTCGCCGGTGCTCGCGATCGCGACCTGGCAGCGCTGCAGAGCCGCCTCCTCCAGGGAGGACAGCTCGCAGGCGTCCGCCAGCAGCCACTCGGCGCGCGGTACGGATTCGGCCTTGATCGCCCGTGGGTCCTTGTCGATCAGCAGGACCTCGTGGCCGTTCTCCAGCAGTTCAGCGGCGATCGATCGCCCGACGTTGCCCGCGCCGGCGATGGCTACCCGCATCACAGCTCCTCGGGCTTGGTGCCTAGTTGGGACTCGATCGCGGCGGCATCGCGCTCCAGCATGACGACATGCACCAGGTCACCCTCCTGAATCACCGTGTCCGGTTTGGGCATCACGCCCTCGCCGAGCCGGGTCAGGAATGCGACCTTCGCGCCGGTGGCCTTCTCGATGTCCATCGCGAGCCGGCCGACCCAGCCGGAGTTCACGTGTACCTCGGCCAGCCGGACGGTACCGGACGGATCGCGCCACTCGGGCTCCGAACCGCTCGGCAGCAACCGCCTGATCATCTGATCGACGGTCCACTTCACCGTGCCGACGGTGGGGATGCCGAGCCGCTGGTAGACCTCGGCCCGGCCCGGGTCGTAGATCCGGGCGACGACGTTGCCGACACCGAAGTTCTCCCGGGCGACGCGCGCGGCCAGGATGTTGGAGTTGTCGCCGTTGGAGACCGCCGCGAACGCCTCGGCCTCCTCGATCCCGGCCTCGGTCAGCACATCGCGGTCGAAGCCCATCCCGGTCACGGTACGACCGGAGAAGTTGGGGCTCAGCCGGCGGAAAGAGTCGGCAGACTGGTCGATGATCGCGACTGTGTGGCCGCGTTTCTCCAGCGTCCGGGCGAGCGTCGACCCGACGCGGCCGCAGCCCATGATGACGACGTGCACTCCGTGATCACTCCTTGCCCCACTGGGGCCGCTGGCATCGGTCTCGGCAGGGATAGACGCTACACCGGACCGGTGCTGCCTCTAACATCACCGGTGTGACTCCCGCTCTAGGCGACATCGGCAAACGCATCCTCATCGGACGCAAGCTGCGCAGTACGCAGCTCGGCGAGACGCTGCTCCCGAAGAAGATCGCGCTCCCCGTGTTCGCCAGTGACGCTCTGTCATCGGTGGCCTACGCGCCGGACGAGATCTTCCTGACCCTCTCGCTGGCCGGTCTGGCGGCCTACTCGTTCTCCTGGAAGATCGGCCTGCTGGTCGCCTTCGTGATGCTGATCGTGGTCGCGTCGTACCGGCAGAACGTGCACGCATACCCGTCCGGCGGCGGTGACTACGAGGTCGCCACCGTGAACATCGGCCCGACCGCCGGACTGACGGTGGCCAGCGCGCTGATGGTCGACTACGTGCTGACCGTCGCGGTGTCGATCTCCTCCGGAGTGCAGAACGCGAAGTCCGCGCTGCCGTTCCTGGAGGGGCACGAAGTCCCGCTCGCGGTGGCGCTGGTACTGATCCTGACGGCATTGAACCTGCGCGGCGTGCGCGAGTCCGGCGCGCTGTTCGCGATCCCGACCTACATCTTCATGGCGGCCATCATCGGGATGGCGATCTGGGGCATCATCCGGCTCGGCGTCGGCAGCCTGCCGCTGGCCGACAGCGCCGGCATGGAGGTGAAGCCGGAGCCCGGACACGAGGCGTTCACCGGGTTCGCGGCGGCCTTCCTGCTGGCGCGGGCGTTCTCCTCCGGCTGTGCGGCGCTGACCGGTGTCGAGGCGATCAGCAACGGCGTCCCGGCGTTCCGTAAGCCGAAGAGCAAGAACGCCGCGACCACCTTGCTGCTGCTCGGCACCATCGCCGTGACGATGCTGATGAGCATTCTCTTCCTGGCGGACAAGATCAGGCTCCGGTACGCCGAGGATCCCGCGACCCAGTTGTTGCGCGACGGTCAGCCGGTCGGGGACAGCTACAGCCAGAAGACGGTGATCGCCCAGATCGGCGACTCGGTCTTCTCCAACTTCCCGCCCGGCTTCTACCTGGTGATCGGCGCGACCATGCTGATCCTGGTGCTGGCGGCGAACACGGCGTTCAACGGTTTCCCGGTGCTCGCCTCGATCCTGGCCAAGGACGGCTTCCTGCCCAAGCAGCTGCACACCCGCGGCGACCGGCTCGCCTACAGCAACGGCATCATCGTGCTGGCGTTGTGCGCGGTCGGCCTGATCATCGCCTTCGACGCCGAGGTCACCAAGCTGATCCAGCTCTACATCGTCGGGGTGTTCGTCTCCTTCACGCTCAGCCAGTTCGGCATGATCCGGCACTGGACGCGGCACCTGAAGAGCGAGACCGACGGCGGCAAGCGTCGGCAGATGATGCGGTCGCGGGTGATCAACGCGATCGGCCTGACGATGACCGGCATCGTGCTGGTCATCGTGCTGGTCACCAAATTCACCCACGGTGCTTACATCGCGATCATCGCGATGGCGGTGCTGTTCGTGATGATGAAGGGCATCCGCCGGCACTACGACACTGTCGGCCGGGAGATGGCGGTGGACCCCGACGACCAGCTGATGCTGCCGGCCCGGGTGCACTCGATCGTGCTCGTCTCCAAGCTCCACAAGCCGACCCTGCGGGCACTGGCCTTCGCCAAGGCGGCCCGGCCGTCCGTCCTCGAAGCTGTCACGGTCGACGTCGACAGGGAGGAGTCGGAGGCGCTGCAGGCCGAGTGGGAGGCGCGGGACATTCCGGTACCGCTCAAGCGGCTCGCGTCGCCGTACCGGGAGATCACTCGACCCATCGTGCAGTACGTTCGTGATATCCGGCGGCAATCGCCGCGGGACGTGGTCATGGTCTACATCCCTGAGTACGTCGTCGGGCACTGGTGGGAGCACATCCTGCACAACCAGAGCGCGCTGCGGCTCAAGGGCCGGCTCTTGTTCACGCCTGGTGTGATGGTCACGTCCGTTCCGTACCAGCTGATCTCGTCCCAGGCAGCTGAGGAGCGGCAGGACCGCGAGGAGCGTGTGGCCGGCCAAGTACGGCGCGGTGCGCGCAAGAGTTCAGGAGACCGGTGACGGCAGAGCAGATCGTCGGGACGCTACTGGAGCTGGAGGTAGGGCCGGTAGCTCACGGCGGGCACTGTGTCGCGCGCTACGAGGGCCAGGTGGTCTTCGTGCGGCACGCGCTACCAGGTGAGCTGGTGCATGCCCGCGTGACCGAGCAGACGACGAAGTACCTCCGTGCGGACGCAGTGCAGGTGCTGACGCCTTCCCCGCAGCGGATCGAGCCGCCCTGCCCGTTCGCCGGGCCCGGCCGGTGCGGCGGCTGCGACTTCCAGCACGCCAACATCGTCGAGCAGCGGCGGCTGAAGGCGACGGTGGTATCCGACACGCTGCGGCGGATCGGCGGCATCGAGCGGAACATCGTGGTGGAGTCACCCGGCGACGATGGCCTCGGCTGGCGCACCCGGATGCGGTACGCCGTCGTCGACGGCCGGCCAGGCATGTACGCGCACCGTACGCACGACCTGGTCCAGATCGACAAGTGCCTGATCGCACACCCGGGTACTCCGGACGTACTGCACGAGCAGTGGCCAGAGGCCTCGTCGGTGAAGGCAGTGGTGTCGTCGGAGGGCAAGTCGGCCGTACTGACCGATGACAACTCCGGTGGTCGAGTAGTGGAGGTCGTGCGGAACCGACGCTTCCGGGTGGAGGCCAATGGGTTCTGGCAGGCGCACCCGGACGCTCCCGAGACGCTGGTGGACGCAGTACTGGCCGGGTTGGAGCCACGCGACGGTGAGACGGCGCTGGACCTCTACTCCGGAGTGGGGCTGTTTGCTGCGTTCCTGGCCCAAGCTGGGTGCGCAGTACTGGCTGTGGAGGGCAGCAAAGACGCCGTGAAGAACGCCCGGCGGAACCTGCACGACCTGCCAGAGGTGACGCTCGAGGCCGGGGACGTGGCCAAGGTGCTCAACAACGCGGCCGGGCAGGGGTTGGAGTCGGTCGACCTGGTCGTGCTCGACCCGCCACGGACGGGGGCGGGGCAGGACGTCGTACGGCGGATCGCGGCGCTCTCGCCTCGCAAAATCGCCTACGTCGCGTGCGACCCGGCGGCGCTGGCGCGGGACCTCAAGACGTTCGGCGGACTCGGGTACGGGGTGAGCTCGTTGCGGGCGTTCGATTTGTTCGGGATGACGCATCACATAGAGTGCGTGGCTGTGCTCGAACCGCGACCCGAGCTGGGCGCCGGAGTGGCCTAGCTGGGATGGGCGGTGTCGGGTACCGTTCTGGCCTGGATTGGACTGGCCCTGGATTGGCACTGAGCAGGAGACCCGATGCCGCTCGTCGACCTGGACGACCCGGAGGAGTTGCGCGCCCGCTGGAGCGCCCTCGCCGCGGTCGCCCATGCCACCGGCTACGACCGGCGCTGGTACGCCGACGAGAACGGCTGGTACCACCAGGACGAGACCGGCAGCGACCTGCGGATGCAGCGGCTCGAGGGCGGGCGGGCGGTGCTGTTCGGATTCCACACGCAGCACACCCAGACGGCCGAGGCGGAGCTGCTCGCCGGGGCGCCGGAGTGGATCGGCCAGCCGGAGGTCAAGCGGCGGATCGCGGCGGGGGAGCTGGGGTTCGTCTACGGCAGCTTCAACGGGACGTGGGCGCGCGCGTCGTACCCGGGCGACCCGTGGCAGCCGCTGGACGACGGCTTCCTCCCGATCGGCGAGTGGATCACCTCCGACGAGGAGGCCGCCCGGGAAATGATCGAGTGGGCGGCGGAGTGGGCCGACTATCTCGGCGGGCTCGATGAGCTGCTGCCGGTTGGCGTCCGGTTGATCCGTACGGCGGCGAGCACCGGCCTCACGCAGGAGTCGCTGCTGGAGCTCTTCGACCGGCTGGGGATCGGACCGCAATCCCCACAACAACCGGACCTACGAGCTGCCCTGTCCGCCGCATCCCAATTCAACGGCACCGCCCCAAGCCAATCCACGCCGACCACCCGCGCGTCCGCACCCACTCGCACACCCGCACCTGCCGCAGCCCCCGTGCCTTCTGCACGCCCCGCACCGCCTGCTCCGGCACCCGCTGCGCCAGCTGGCCCTGCGCTGGTTGTACCGGTGGCGCCGGCAGCCGCTGCGGAACTGCCAGTCGATGAAGCAGACGACGAAGAGTCCTTCATCGTCCCGCCGGGCATCAGCCCGTTCACCGGCCAGCCGATCGGCGACGACGCCAACCTGATCATCGGCGGCTCCGAGCCCTACACCTCCGAACCACCCTTCACCCCCGAGCCTCCGCCGGCCCCCGAACGGCCGTTCACTCCCGAACCACCGCTGACTCCCGAACCCCCGTTCCGCCCCGACTCACCCTTCGCCCCCGAGCCACGGCCGTACGCACCAGAGCCTCCGTACAGGCCGGAGCCCGACGCGGACCCGCCGTACCAGCCGGAAGACGCCGGAGACCAGCACGACGCCTATGGCGTCGTCGCCAAGAAGCCCCGCCTCTTCCGCCGCCGCAAACACGACGACCCCACCCCACCCTCTCCAGTCGGTTCTGCCCCCGCAGAAGCCCCGCAGCCCACCACCAACTGGTCCAAAGCCGCGCCCTACACCCCGTCATCGACGCCCGACCGCCGACCGCCCTACGCCGACTACCCCACAGACGGCCGCGCCATCGCACCGCCCTACGCCGACTACTCCACAGTCGGCCGCGCCACCACACCGCCCTACACCGACCAGCCAGGCGCCGACCGCCCCGCGGGAGCGTCGTACGGGCAGCAGCCGACGGACGGGCGCTCCGCTCCGGTGCCGTACACCGAGCCGGCCACTGTGGCGCCGTACGTCTCGCGGGACCAGGCCGACGCCTCTGCTCCATCCGTCGAGCGTCCGATGCCGTCCTCCGAACCGCCGCGCGTCGGCGGCCCGGTGGACGACGGCGAGGATTTCTACGCGAGCCTGTTCGCAGACGCCCCGGCGGCCGCGACCTACGTACCGGATGTCATCCGAGACACCCCCGCCGCGCCAGACTCCTGGTCTGCCGACGACGCAACAAGCGAGTTCATCGCAGTAACGGACACCCCAGCCGCAGCCGACCCGGCCCCGGCCGTCTCCGCCTCCGACGACACGGGCGTCATCCCCCCGATCCCCAGCGACGAGATCGCCCCCCAAAACCACTTCTACACATCGACGACAGACACCGATGCGAGGCAGCCGACCTCCAGCGGCCCTGACCAAGACGCAGAGGCCCGCCGAGAAGCCTTCGATGCACCCGAGCAAGACGCGCAGGCGCGCCCGGACAGCCTCGCTGGTACCGGGCAAGGCGCGGAGGTCCACCGGGAGACCCTCGGCGGTCCTGGGGATGCCGCGGAGACGCGTCGGGACAACTTCAGCGCCCCCGCCGGAGGGGCGGATTTCCTCCGGGACACTTTCGGCAGTCCGGCGGACGACGTGGACGTACACCGGAATGTCGGCGGCACGAGCGTGGAACCCCTCGGGACACGCCCGGAGCCTTCGACCGCAACCGAAAGAATCGCTGAAGCCGAGGCGCGCCGACAGCCGTTTGCCCCAACCACGGAGAACGCCGAGGTGCGGCAGGACGCCCTCGGACAACCTCCAGAAGGCATCCAGGGCCAGCCTCACGCGTCGGACACAACCGCCGAAAACGCAGAGCTGAATCGGAATGCCCTCGGCACCCCCGCGGACCCCTTCGAAGCTCGCCAGGAGCCGTCCGGCTCGGCCGCGGGAAACTTCGAGACCGGGTCTCGCCAGGACGCCCTCGGCACACCGATGGATGCCCTCGGAGCGCGCCAGCAGCCCCTCGCCCCAACCGCTGAGAACGCCGCGGCGGACCAGGACACTTTCGACGGCACGGCAGCCGGTTTCGAGCCAGACCGAGAGTCTGCCGAGTCAACCCCAGAGTCCTTCGAGGCAGGCCGAGAGTCTGCTGAGTCAACCCCAGGGTCCTTCGAGGCGGGTCGGGGGTCTGTTGAAGCGGGCGCATGGTCCATTGAGTCCGATCGAAGGTCTGAAGCGATCGCGGAGTACGAGGCGGTCGTGGAGGCGGAGCCGGAGGCGGCTCCAGAGCCTCCGGCCGCTCCGGCGCAGCGGGAGTGGATCGGCGGCGCCTGGATCAACGGCGTGTGGATTGAAGACGTAGCCGCCTACCTCGCAGCCCAGAACGCAGCTGGCCCCGCCAAGTCCGTCCCTGCCCAATCCCAGCCCGCAGAAGATCTGACCGCAGCCCAGCCCGAGGAGCCACCGACCGAGGAACGCATCCTCGACGTCAGCGAGCTGCCCACCGAAGAGCCGCCTACGGAAGAGCACGTTCTCGGGCTCAACCGGCTGGGACAGCCCGCCGAGGAACCGCCCACCGAGGAGCGGGTTCTTGGCGGCAACCAGTACGGGCAGCCCGCCGGGGAGCCGCCGATCGAGGAGCGGGTTCTTGGCGTCGATGAGTACGCGCTGTCCGCTGGGGAGTCGCCCGCTGTAGGTGGAGTTCGCGGGGGCGGCGGGCCTGGGCAGTCCGTCGAAGAGCCGCCGACGGAAGAACATGTCCTCGATCTGGCCGAGTTCGAGGAACGCGAGGAGCCGCTGACCGACGCGCGGGTGCTAGGGCACGCGGCTGAGCGGATCGGCGGATCGCAGGCTGGAGAGCAACTCGGCGGATTACCGGTCGAGGACCAGCTCGTCGGAGTACCAGCCGAGGATCAGGTGCTCGGGCTGCCGGGCGGGGATGTGCTTGGCGAGCAAGCGGCTGCTGAGGCATCGCCTGATGCTGGCGGTGAGCCGGTGGTTGTTGGGCATCAGGCTCAGGTTGAGGATGAGGCTCCGACGGCCGAGATTGCCGCGATTACTGAGCAGGATCTCGAGGACGAGTACTACGCCAGCGGCAGCACGCCGTTCGCTCCACCGGCCCGGGACATTCCGCCGAACGGGTTCAGCAGTCTCGAACCGCTTGGTGATCTCGACTACCGGATGGCCGACGAGGAGTTCCACGACGAGATCCTCGGTGGCGCCGACTGGACGGCCGACCAGCTAGGCGAGCCGCGGGAACCGGCAGCTGTCGACGTCACTGCTCAGTTCGCTCCGGTTCAGGACACCGAGCAGGCTGACGCCCAATCCCAGGACGGCGAGTCCAAGGAAGGCGATCAGGCTCCGGGAGCATCCGCCGAAGTAGCAGGCGAAGCACCAGCCGGAGCCGAGCACCAACTACCCGCCGACGCGCAACACCAAGAGCCAGCCGAAGCGCAACACCAAGAACCCGCGGACGCGCAGCACCAAGAGCCCGCGGACGCGCAACCTGAGGAACTCCCCGACGCTCGGTCCCAGCAGCTCGCTGGAGCAGTGGGCGGAGTACAGGCTGAGGCGTTGCGGGAAGCTGAAGCGCAGCGCGAAGTACGAGCCGGAGTATCCGCCGAAGAACCGCCGGCGGAGGCTCGCCCGGTAGAGGCTGAAGGTCAGGTTGAGGCTTCGGTTGCTGAGCGGCCGGAGAAATTGGTGGTGCCGGACGAGGGTGGCGGGTCGGTGGCCATCCCCGGTCTCGGGGTTGTCGACAGCCCGCGCGTCGAGACGCCTCCTGGTTCGATCGAGGAGGCTATGCGCGCCGAGGTCGAGCGCCCCCGCCCCCGACCCAAGGAGTCGGACGCGTTCAAGGCTGTTCGCGACTGGTGCCGTGCCCGCACCAAAGTCGTACCGTCCGGCTTCACCATCCAGGTGCAGGTGCTCGACCCGGCGGCGCCCAGCTACCGGTTCGATCTGGAGCCGCCCGAGGTCGACGACCCGCAGTACGGGTCCGAGCGACTCAGTGAACTCCTCGGCGACCTCTGGATCGCGGAGTCGCAAGGCGAGCAAGGCGGCTGGCTCTTCGCGCGGCTCGACGCGGCCGGCCGGACGCTGCGGATCGACCGCTGGTACGACAGCGTGCCCGACTGGTGGGACAACCCGATCGAGTCGCGGCTGGACGTCAACGGGCTGGTCCGGCGGCTGAACGGGCGCGGTCCCGACTGGCAACCGTCCTACCTGGAGAAGCTCTACATCAGCGCGAGATAGCGTGACCCGCATGTTGCTCAGGATCTTCACCGAACCCCAGCAAGGCGCCTCGTACGACGATCAGCTGGCCGTCGCGCGCAAGGCGGAGGAGTGCGGTTTCGACGCGTACTTCCGCTCCGACCACTACCTCGCGATGGGCAGCCGCGACGGTCTGCCCGGCCCGACCGATGCGTGGATCACGCTGGCCGGCCTGGCGCGCGAGACCAGCCGGATCAAGCTCGGCACGCTGGTCAGCCCGGTGACCTTCCGCCACCCCGGCGTACTGGCGATCACGGTCGCCCAGGTCGACCAGATGAGCGGCGGCCGCGCGGAGCTCGGGCTCGGTGCGGGCTGGTTCGCGGAGGAGCACGCGGCGTACGGGCTGGACTTCCCGGACACGCCCGGCCGCTTCGACCTGCTGGCCGAGCAACTCGAACTGATCACCGGCCTGTGGGACACGCCGGTGGGGGAGAAGTACAACTTCGACGGCGAGCACTACCAGCTGAAGGACTCGCCCGCACTGCCCAAGCCCGTGCAGCAGCCGCACCCGCCGATCATCATCGGCGGCGCCGGCAAGAAGCGCACGCCCGCTCTCACCGCGAAGTACGCCGCCGAGTTCAATGCCGGCTTCAAGACGGTTGAGGACACTGCCGCGCTGTTCGCCAGGGTTCAGGAAGCATGCACCACCGCTGGTCGCGATCCCAAGACACTCGCACTGTCTGCGGCTCACCGAGTGGTAGTCGGCAAGGACGACGCCGAGGTGAAGCGCCGCGCCGAAGCGGCCGGCTGGACCCTGGAAGAGCTGAAGGAACACGGCGTCGGCGGTACGCCGGACCAGGTCGTCGACCACCTCGCCCGCTTCGCCGAGATCGGCACCCAACGCGTCTACGTGCAAATCATGGACCTCACGGACCTGGCCCACCTTGACCTGATCGCCTCCGACGTCCTACCTCAGATGTCCTGACTAAAACTAGCGACGCTATTCCGAGTTACACTCGCTAAGTCGGAATAACTCCGGTGTTATTCCGACTTAGCGGGTGGTGAGATGGCAACGGAGCAGGCAGGACCGGCGTGGCCTGCGCATGTGCCGGAGGTCCGGCCCTGGCGGCAGTCGTACCGCGGCGGAACGATCGAGGATCGGACGCTGACCGAGGTGGTCACCATGCGGCCACCGCTGATCGCCGGCCTCGAGGTTCAGTTGACGCCTGCCGTTGGGGCGGCGGCGGAAGCCTGCGTTCGCGAGATCGTCGCGCTCGACCATTCGCACGGCGCCGACCTCAAGGCGCTGGAGACGCTCCTGTTGCGGACAGAGTCGGTTGCCTCGTCGAAGATCGAGCGGATCGAGGCATCCGTCGAGGACTTCGCCCGGGCGCTGCACGGGATTCGGTCGAACGCGTCCGCGACGTCGATGGTCGCCGCCGCGGAGGCGCTGGTGGCGATGATCAACTCCGTCGAGGGTGGGGCGGACATCGAGATCGAGCACCTGCTGCTCGCGCATCAGGCGCTGATGGCCGACGACCAGTACGAGCGTGCTTACGCGGGCCGTTTCCGGGACATGCAGAACTGGATCGGCGGCAGCGACTACTCGCCCCGTATCGCCCAGTTCGTACCGCCGGCGGCTGAGACGGTCGCCGACCACCTGGAAGATCTGGTGGCGTTCGCCAATCGGACCGACCTGCCGGTACTAGCTCAGGCGGCCATCGTGCACGCACAGTTCGAGTCAATCCACCCGTTCACGGACGGCAACGGCCGGATCGGGCGGGCGCTGATCAACGCCGTACTTCGGCGCCGCGGGGCGACCCGGCAGGTCGTGGTGCCGCTCGCGTCGGCACTCGTGGCGCGACGCGACGCCTACTTCGGCCTCCTGACTGCCTATCGTGCGGGCCAGGTCGAGCCGCTCGTGCTGGCCTTCTCGACCGCCGCGACTGTCGCTGCGAAGGAGTCGCAGGTGACCGCTCGGAGGATCGTGAAGATGCCCGAGGACTGGCGGCAGGCCGTCGGTGCGCGCCGAGGCAGCGCTGCGGCGCGACTGCTGGACGGGCTCGCTGCCGATCCGATCTTTTCTGCCGACGATGCGGCGCAGGCGATCGGAGGGCCGGTCAGCAGCGTCTACTCGGCCGTCGAGCGATTGCACGAGGCCGGCGTGATCCGTCCGCTCACCCGCCGGGTCCGCAATCAGGTGTGGGGAGCGTCCGACGTACTGGACGAACTGGAAGGCCTCGGGGCTCGGATCGCGGCCGCTGCGCTGAGATGAGGGCGGTTCGGGCGAGCGGAAGTGGCTCGATGTCGTGTATCTTGATGTCGAGAGAGTTTGTGGGTGTGGAGGTTAGGGGAGCCTGACCTCCGGGCCGGGCCGGGGGCTCGGCAGGATGGGTTCAGCGGATACAGGACCGGATAGAGGAGCAGGTTGATGGCCAGCGTCGACAGCTTCGGTGCCAAGGGCGCACTCGAGGTCAACGGAACGTCGTACGAGATCTTCAGGTTGGCGGGTATCGAGGGCGCTGAGACGCTGCCGTACTCGCTCAAGGTGCTGCTCGAGAACCTGCTGCGCACCGAGGACGGCGCGAACATCACCGCCGAGCACATCAGCAAGCTCGGCAACTGGGATGCGAACGCGGCGCCCGACACCGAGATCCAGTTCACCCCCGCGCGGGTGATCATGCAGGACTTCACGGGTGTGCCCTGTGTCGTCGACCTGGCCACCATGCGGGAGGCCGTCGCCGAGCTCGGTGGCGACCCGACCAAGATCAACCCCTTGGCGCCGGCCGAACTCGTCATCGACCACTCCGTCATCATCGACGTCTTCGGTCGCCAGGACGCCTTCGAGCGCAACGTCGAGCTGGAGTACGGGCGCAACAAGGAGCGGTACCAGTTCCTGCGCTGGGGTCAGTCCGCGTTCGACGAGTTCAAGGTCGTACCGCCGGGCACCGGCATCGTGCACCAGGTGAACATCGAGCACCTGGCCCGGACCGTGATGGTCCGCAACGGCCAGGCGTACCCGGACACCTGCGTCGGCACCGACAGCCACACCACCATGGTCAACGGCCTGGGCGTGCTCGGCTGGGGCGTCGGCGGGATCGAGGCCGAGGCCGCGATGCTCGGCCAGCCGGTGAGCATGCTGATCCCGAAGGTCGTCGGCTTCAAGCTGACCGGTGCGGTGCCGGCCGGCGCCACCGCGACGGACGTCGTGCTGACCATCACCCAGATGCTGCGCAAGCACGGGGTGGTCGGCAAGTTCGTCGAGTTCTACGGCGAGGGCGTCTCGGTCGTACCGCTGGCCAACCGCGCCACGATCGGCAACATGAGCCCGGAGTTCGGCTCTACCTGCGCGATCTTCCCGATCGATGACGTGACCCTGGAGTACCTGCGCCTGACCGGCCGCGGCGACGACGAGGTCGCCCTCGTCGAGGCCTACGCCAAGGAGCAGGGCCTGTGGCACAACGCAGACATCGAGCCGCGCTTCTCGGAGTACCTCGAGCTCGACCTGTCGACGGTCGTGCCGTCGATCGCCGGGCCGAAGCGGCCGCAGGACCGGGTCGCGCTGAGCGAGGCCAAGGAAGGCTTCCGCGGCGCCCTGGCCGACTACGCGTCGCACGAGGACGAGGCTGAGGTCGACCCGTCGGAGCTGGGCAGCTTCCCGGCAAGTGACGCGCCGAACGGCCACGGCCACACCGACGACAACCCGCTCGTGCCGCACGGCGCAGGCGACCGGGGCCGGCCGACCAAGAAGACCAAGATCAGCCTCAACGGCCAGGAGGTCGAGCTCGACCACGGCCACGTCGTGATCGCCAGCATCACCTCCTGTACCAACACCTCGAACCCCTCGGTCATGCTCGCCGCCGCGCTGCTCGCGAAGAACGCGGTCGACAAGGGCCTGACCAGCAAGCCGTGGGTCAAGACGTCGCTGGCGCCGGGCTCGAAGGTCGTCACCGACTACTACGACAAGGCCGGCGTCACGCCGTACCTGGAGAAGCTCGGCTTCCACCTGGTCGGCTACGGCTGCACCACCTGCATCGGCAACTCGGGCCCGCTGCCCGAGGAGGTCTCGGCCGGTGTCCAGGAAGCCGACCTCGCCGTCGTCTCGGTGCTGTCCGGCAACCGCAACTTCGAGGGCCGGATCAACCCGGACGTGAAGATGAACTACCTCGCGTCGCCGCCGCTGGTGATCGCCTACGCGCTGGCCGGCACGATGGACTTCGACTTCGACACCGACGCCCTGGGTCAGGACACCGACGGCAACGACGTCTTCCTGAAGGACATCTGGCCGGCGACCGACGAGGTCGAGAAGGTGATCGCCTCCTCGATCAACAAGGAGATGTTCACCAAGGACTACGCCGACGTCTTCGCCGGTGACGAGCGCTGGCAGTCGCTGCCGACGCCCGAGGGCAAGACGTTCGAGTGGGACGCCGACTCGACCTACGTGCGCAAGCCCCCGTACTTCGACGGGATGGCCAAGGAGCCGTCGCCGGTCACCGACATCGCCGGCGCGCGCGTGCTCGCCAAGCTCGGCGACTCGGTCACCACCGACCACATCTCCCCGGCCGGCTCGATCAAGGCCGACGGACCGGCCGGCAAGTACCTGGCCGAGCACGGCGTGGACCGCAAGGACTACAACTCGTACGGTTCGCGCCGCGGCAACCACGAGGTGATGATCCGGGGCACGTTCGCCAACATCCGGCTGCGCAACCAGATCGCGCCCGGCACCGAGGGCGGCTTCACCCGCGACTTCACCAAGGACGACGCGCCCGTCACGTCGATCTACGAGGCCTCCGAGTCGTACATCGCGGCCGGTACGCCGCTGGTGATCCTGGCCGGCAAGGAGTACGGCTCGGGATCGTCGCGCGACTGGGCCGCGAAGGGTACGGCGCTGCTCGGCGCAAAGGCTGTCATCACCGAGTCCTTCGAGCGCATCCACCGGTCGAACCTGATCGGCATGGGCGTCCTGCCGCTGCAGTACCCGGAGGGTGAGAACGCGGAGTCCCTCGGCCTGACCGGCGAGGAGACCTTTGACATCACGGGCGTGACCGCGCTGAACGACGGCTCGGTCCCGCGCACGGTGCACGTCAAGGTCACCGGTACCGACGGCTCGGTCAAGGAATTCGAGGCCGTGGTCCGGATCGACACCCCCGGCGAGGCCGACTACTACCGCAACGGCGGCATCCTGCAGTACGTGCTGCGCTCCCTGATCGCGAACTGATCACCACCGGTACGGCGTACTGCGGGCTGCTGCCCGGGGTGCGCCGTACTGGTCTGTGCGGAGCTGTTCATCGGTGAGGTTGCTCGTCGTAATACAGTCCTGGTTAGCTGTCGATGCTCGGCCGGGCGGGCCGGGCCTCATTTCCGGGGGGAAACGTGCGTTACCCACTGCTCTTGCTAGCTACGGCGTTGCTGGTCACGGGGTGTGCGGCCGAGGAGCCGACTACCTATGGACCGACCACGGCCGGACCGACCCTCAGACCCAAGTCGACCGGGCCGAGGACACCCGATCCGAGCCTGCCGAACATCGACGCGACGACCGAGCCGACGGCCAAGCCGCTGTGTTCGATCTTCACCACGGCGGAGATCACCGCGACGCTCGGACTCCCCGTCCGCAAGGTGGTGGCCGGTAAGCGCGGCCCGTACGTCACCTGCACCTGGACGACGGTGAAGCCGGTGGAAGGCCCCGGCAGCGTCACCATCACCCGCGGTGATGGGGCGCAGTACGACGCGTTCTCGCAGCAGATGATCGCCGAGGCGAAGTCGAAGAAGGCGCGTGGCAAGAAGCTGCTCGAAGGAGTCGGGGACGAGGGCTTCGCGATCGGCGCCTCGGTCAGCGGAGTCCCGATCTGGTACGCCGTGGTTCAGCACGCCGGCGTACTGACCGGGGTGCAGGTGTCGGGCGCGGGCAGCAAGGCCAGCGTCGGCACGATCAAGGCGTTCATGATCGAGGTCCTCGCGCGGGGCTGAGAAACTGTCGGCGGGGTCCGATTTACTGGGCGGCATGGAACGGGAGCCTCCACGCGACGTGATCCGGGCGGCCTGCGCGAAGTACGGCGAGGACGTGGTGATCGACTGGTGCGTCGCGTACCTGACCGGTGAGATCTCGGGCGAGGACGCCTACGGTCCGGAGCTGCCGAAGCTGGTGGCGATCACGGGCTCGGCGAATCCGGGCGGATGGTCGCAGCCGGTCGATCCGGTGAACTTCTACTGGATCAGGGTGTGGGCGGCGCGAGCGTTCCTCTACATCTGGCGCGACGACGTGGTCGATGCGCTCCTGGCAGTCACCGACGATCCAGCGTGGCGAGTGCGTGAGCATGTCGCCCGGATCACCGCTCAACGCGAGCTGGGCCAGCTGGTCGATGCGCTGATCCCGATGCTGGACCACGAGCTGCCGCGGGTGCGCGCTGCCGCAGTACGGGCGGTGGGTGCAGCGGGGGAGTTCGAGCACGTCGAGGCGGTCGAGGCGCTCCGGGACGATCCGGACCAGACCGTACGAGCCGCGGTTGAGCGCGCGCTGGACGGACTGGCCCGCAGGCTGGACCGCGAGCTGGAGTAGCCCGCTGCGCTGAGGTGGAGGGCCGCAGCGCGGGAACGCAGGGCCGGGGCGGCACCCGTGGTGGGTGCCGCCCCGGTGTCAGCTATTGCGTGCTCAGGTGCCGGAGAGCGGGTAGATGCGCGGCAGGATGTTGTAGTCGTCGCCGTTCGGGCGGAGTGAGATGTAGGTGCCCGAGTACAGGCAGCTCGAGGTGGAGACGTTGTGGGCGAGCGACAGGGCGTGGCCGAGCTCGTGGCAGGCGATGGTGCGGTGCTCGTTGGCGTTCAGCGGGTAGCTGTCGTTCAGCTGGACGGTGACCGGGCCTTGAGTCCCCGGTGACCAGGTAGTGAGGCCGTACCAGCCGGTGGCGCCGTAGCCACCGTTGTAGACATTGACGCAGTGCGTGCCGCCCGGGCAGCCCGCGGTGTACCAGCGGTAGTAGGCGTCGATGCCGACTGCCTGGTACCAGTCGTTCACAGCGTTGGTCACCGGCCAGGCCGACGACGTGTGGTCGAGGAAGTAGACCTGCGGGTCACGGAAGGACCCGTAGCTCCAGCGGTGGTCGCACCACTCACGGGCACTCCCATAGCTGAGGCACTCGAGCAGCTTGTCCTGCTTCTGGCCAGGCTGCGCGGTGGGCGGCTGCTGCCCCTTGGCGAGTACTCCGGTGACGCCGCTGCGGCGGAGCTTCTCCCGGAGCTGATCCGGTGTCACTCCCTTGGCGGGGTCGTAGATCGTCACGCTGACAGTGCCGTCCTTGGCCTTGCCGGTGACGTAAACGGTGTCGGTGTGGTCGTCTGCGGCCGCAGTGGCGGGGCGGGCCGCACTGGCCTGGATGCTCTGGTCGTTCGTCGGCTGGGCGTTGCTGCTGGTGGTCAGGGCCACGACGGCCATCCCGCCGGCGGCTAGTACTGCGGTAATGCGTACTGCTTGCCTCATCTGAATCCCCTCAGTCGGTCCGTGACTTTGTGTCAGCGGATCGGGACTCTCTGATTTCAGCGGTTTGACGGGGAATTCGACAGGCAGTTCAACCGGCAGTTCGATTGCTGCCGGTAGCGGTCGACGGACCCTGAGTGAGATCCGCCGACCGCCGGGGATCAGATCCCGAGCAGGTTCAGCTTCTCCAGGAGCAGGGTCTGCTGGCGGATCTGGGTGTTGGTCGAGGCCGGGCTGAGCCGGATGGCCTCGGCCTGGGCCATGACTGCCCCGAAGGTGCTGTCCAGCCGCAGGTCCAGGTTGGTGTCCACCCTGGTCCCGAGGTCGAACGAGCCGTCCGCGAAGTTCAGCCAGGCAGCGAGTGCCTGCCGGTCGAACTCGGCCTTCGGATTGAGCAGCTGGAGGTTCAGCACGCTGTGCGCCTTGGCCATCGTGGAGACGTCCTTCGCCTCGGAGAAGAGCGGGCTCATGTGCTGGACCACCTGCAGGTAGCAGTTCACTGTGCTGACCGGCAGGTCGATCGGCGGGAGCCGGAGACCGGCGCGGGTCTGCAGGAACCACACCGGCGCGATCCTGGTCAGGTGCGCGTTCCCGGTCACGACCACCTTGGCCGCGTCGGAGC
The DNA here is from genome assembly GCF_010548305.1 of Streptomyces sp. SID13031. GTDB lineage: Bacteria > Actinomycetota > Actinomycetes > Propionibacteriales > Kribbellaceae > Kribbella. The sequence goes on along the minus strand of NZ_JAAGLV010000006.1, from coordinate 108,484 downwards.
TGGTACCACCGTCGTCATCTCGTGCCCCGAAGCCGACGTCGTAGCTGCACGCCGATCCGAACGTGTGCGACTTGCTGTCGGTCACGTCCCGCGGCTGGAGGTCAGGACTCGTCACCGGGTCGGTACCGGGCGGGTTGACCATGTAGTTCGTCGTCACGTCCGGTGCGGGCGGCCCGTTACCCCAGCTCCAGCTGAGCGCCAGGTCGTCACTGCCCGGGTCCGTCGACCGCGCCTTGAACGGCACCGCTTGCCCGCTGTGCGCGATGAAGGTCGGTACTCCGTTGACCACCGTCGCGCCGGTCTCGTCGATCACGGCCGTCGGCGCGACGTTCGTGACCTGCAAGGGGAAGGACGCGGTCTGGCTGCCGCCGTCGTCGTCGGTCACCTTCACACCGACCGTGAACGCCCCGTTGTCCCCGTAGGCCCGCGTTCCGGTCACGGTGCCCTGATCCGCCGGCGGCCCGTCGTTGGTCAGGATCATCGACCCAGCGGTCGGGGCGCCGAAGCCCCAGTTGATCTCCGACGAGTACGTGTCACCCCATCCCGGATCGCTGAACGACGCCTTGGCGGCCATTGTCGACCCTTCGGTGATCGTCTTCACCTGCGCCGGATCGATCGTGACGGCCGGCGCGACGTTGCTGACCTGTACTGCGAACGAGGCCGAACTCGTCCCGCCGTCGTCATCCGTCACGGTCACCTTGACGGTGTAGCTGCCGTTGTCCGCATAGGCATGGCTGCCGGTGATCTGACCCTGGTCCGCCGGCGGTCCCTGGGTGGTGACCGTCGCCGGGGGAGTGCTCGTACTACCGTCGCCCCACTCGATCTGGGCGCTGTACGCGTCGGCCCATCCCGGATCGGAGAACCCGGCCTTCACCGAGAAGGTACTGCCCTCGGTCGCGGTGGTGAGCTGGCCCGCGTCGATGCTGATGCTCGGGGCAACGTTCGCCACGTTCACGTGGAAGGTCGTGGTCGCCGTCTCGCCCTTGTCGTCGGTCGCGGTGATCGTGACGTCGCCGCTCTGCGCGGGCCCGTCGCTGGTACCGCGACTCCATGACCAGCGGCCGCCACCAGCATCCGACACGACACCGCTCGACGCGGTGAGGCCGACCGGCCGGCCTTCGGGGTCGCTGAAACCCCCGGCATTGGTTGCCGTCGAGCCTTCGTTGACGTTGACCGTGCCCTGGTCCGCGCTGATCGCGGGCGGGTTGTTGCCCTCCTGCAATGCTGCCAGCAGGTCGATGCGCGGCGTGGTCACGTTTGTCGTCGGACTGGTCGCGTAGGTGATATCGACGCCGGTGTCCCGCAGATAGGTGAGAAGAGTCGCCGCCGTGGCGTTCGGGTACGCGTGCCGGAGTGCGGCGATCGAGCCGGCGACATGCGGTGCGGCCATCGAGGTGCCCTGGAAATTCGCCCAGGCGTCGTCCGGTACCGACGAGTCGATGGAGGTGCCCGGCGCGAAGAGGTCGAGCAGCGAGCCGCGGTTGGAGTAGCCCGCCGGGGTGTCTACGTCGTTGCCACTGCCATCGGCATCGATCGCGCCGACCGTCACGGCGGTGGAGACGCAGGCGGGTTCGCCGACGCCCGCCGGGTGCGACTCGTTGCCGGCCGAGAGCGTCGTCGTGATGCCCACCGAGAGCAGCAGGTCGATCGATGCCTTGGTCGAGCTGCCGTCGCAGGTAGTGGTGTGGTTGCTGTCGTCACCGCCGCTCAGATTGGCCGAGGCGATCGTGAACGAGTTGCGCAGGTCGTAGATCCGCTGCATCCCGGCGATGAAGTCGGAGTAGTAGAACTGCGCGCAGGGTGGATTGCCGTCGCAGCCGGTGTTGGCGCGGTGGTAGACCTGGATCGCGATGATGTTCGCGCCCGGCGCCACCCCGTTGCCCGGGGCACCGGTCACGCCGGCCCCGTTGCCGGCCGCGATCCCCGCGACGTGGCTGCCGTGACGGCAGATGTTCGCCATACCGTTGAGGCATTGGGCCGTCTCCGCGTCGGCAGCGCCCGCGCCGGTCTGGCTCGCTGTGCCGTTCGGGCAGAGCGAGACCTCGGTGGCGGCGTCATTCACGCTGGAGTAGCACGCCTCGGAGACGATCCGGCCGGTGAAGAACGGGTGGTCCCGGTCGATCCCGGTATCGAGGATCGCGACCGTCTGGCCGGCGCCGGTGAAGCCCAGTTGCTGGACCTGATCCGCGTGGATGAACGGGATGCTCGAAGCCAGCGACGGCGAGCCGACCTTGTCCTCCTGGATCGAGACGACGTTCGGGTCGGCCGCGAGTTCCTCGAGTGCCTTCTCGTCCGCATCCAGCGCGAGGAGCGGGATCGAGCGGTACGTCTGGTTCACGTCCGCCGAGCCCTGGTCGATGTTGTCGAGCACGCTCTGTTTGTCGGCGAGCTGGTCGACCTGGACGATGACCCGGGTCGAGCCCTCCTGAGCGGCCTTGTCGATCAGACTCTGCTCGGCCGGATTCGGCGTCGGATCCGGCGCAGCCTGCACCGGGAGCTGAACGGCCATCGCCGCCAGCATGGCCAGAGCCGCGGCTCCGGCGGTGAACAGTCTTCGGTTGTGCATGATGGTTCCCCCCATGGGATTAGGCGTCTCAGCCGTGCTGAGACTGGGCGGTGTCTTCCTGAACTGCTGCCACTCGCTGCGAGCGCAGCAGCCGTTCGAGAGCAGCCGCGTCGACCGTCAACGCAAGCTGCGGGGTGAAGGCGAAGCGCCGTACGGCCCGCACGCCGGACGACGGGAGCTCAGCCAGTACGGCGTCCTGCGCCGCCCGAATCGCGCGGCGCTGAGCCTGTCGCGCGGACTCGTCGGCAAGCTCCCCTTCGGGCACGTACGTCCCGGCGAGCGTCACGACCACCGGCAGGGTCCCGGCGGGCGGGACTCTGCTCAGGAGCGTGCTCTGTGGCGTGCTCCCGGGCGACGGCTGCTGAGCGTCCGGCGTCGTGCTCGCCCCGGACGAGCAGGAAGCCGCCAGCAGCAACGCCGCCGCGAGCACACCCCATCGGACCCAATGCATGACGTTCCCCCGGTCATCTGCTTGTTCCTCTGATGCTCTGCCGCTGCCTTCAGAAATCCTTAAAGTCCACTTCGTGAATCGCTGTCATCGGATGGCCACCTGGATGTCAGTCGTCGGCTTCCCGGGGCGGGAAGCGTCGGCGTATGGAGACCTCCCGTAGATCCGTCCTGAAAGCCGGTCTGGCTTCCTCAGCGGCCGTCGCCGGCCTTGCGAGCCTGACCACACCGACCACCGCGGCCGCCACTCCCATCCCGCAGGATCCGTTCACGCTCGGTGTCGCGAGCGGCGACCCGTGGCCCGACGGGTTCGTGCTCTGGACCCGGCTCGCGATCGACCCGCTCGCCGAGAACGGCCTCGGTGGCATGCCGAGCCGCTCGTACGCCGTGCAGTGGCAGGTGGCAGGCGATGCGCGGTTCCATCACGTTGTGCGCTCGGGGGTGGCCGTGGCCCGCCCCGAGCACGCGCATTCGGTCCACGTGACCATCGAGGGACTGCGACCGGGACGCGAGTACTGGTACCGGTTCCGGGTCGACGGCCGGGCGTCGCGGGTCGGGAGAGCGCTCACCGCACCGGCTCGCGGGACGACTCCGCGCGAGCTGGCGATGTCATTCGTGTCGTGTTCGCAGTTCGAGCACGGCTGGTTCACGGCGTACCGGCGGCTGGCGGAGGATCGGCCGGATCTGGTGCTCCACCTGGGTGACTATCAGTACGAGTACACGAAGAACACGTACGTCGCCCCCGGCGGCAATGTGCGCGACCACGATGGACCGGAGACCACCACGCTGGCGTCGTACCGGCAGCGGCACGCGCAGTACAAGAGCGATCTGGATCTGCAGGCGGCGCACGCGGTGGCGCCGTGGCTGGTCGTCTGGGACGACCACGAGGTCGACAACAACTGGGCCGACGAGATCCCGGAGAAGCCGGAAGAGGGGTTCCTCGAGCGCCGGGCGGCCGCCTTCCAGGCGTACTACGAGAACATGCCGCTGCGGGCGACCTCGAAGCCGCGGGGCATCGACATGCAGCTCTACCGGCGGGTGAAGTGGGGTGAGCTGGCGACCTTCCACATGCTCGACACCCGGCAGTACCGCGACGACCAGGGCTGCGGCGACGGCTACAAGGACTGCCCGGCCGCGGTCGACCCGAAGCGCTCGATCACCGGTGGGCGGCAGGAGAAGTGGTTGATCGATGGGTTCCGCCGCTCGGAGGCGCGCTGGGACGTCCTCGGCCAGCAGGTGTTCTTCGCCCAGCGCGACAACACCGAGGGGCCGGTCAAGCTCACCTCGATGGACGCCTGGGACGGGTATGTCGCCTCACGCGACCGGATCACTCGCGGCTGGGTCGACGCGCGGGTGCGCAATCCCGTCGTACTGACCGGTGACGTGCACGCGCACTGGGCGTCCGACCTGAAGCTCGACTATGCCGACCCGGCGTCGCGGACGGTGGGCTCGGAGCTGGTCTGCTCGTCCATCTCGACGGGTGGGAACGGCAGCGACTCGGCGTCGGGCTCGCACCCGTGGCTGCGCTGGAACCCGCACCTGCGCTTCCAGAACAACCTCCGCGGCTATGTGAACACCACCATCACGCGCGAGTCGCTGGTCGCCGACTTCCGCTGTGTCAGGGCCGTCCAGAGCAAGGACGCCGACGTCTTCACCCGCGCCCAGTTCACCATCGAGGACCGCAACCCGGGCCTCCACCAGACCGCTGACACCCCGCCGGCCGCCGCTTTCCGTACTGCGACCGCCCCCGACACCATCGCCTGGGAGACCGAGCGCCCTTAACGCTCAAGGGAACTCCAGAGCTCACTCGGCGAGTGAGCTCTGGAGTTTCTCCGCGTACTGCGCTGCTTCGGCGTCGTCGGCGTATTTGGTGCGTGGCCAGAAGAAGCCGCGCAAGCCGTCGCCCTTGGTGCGGGGGACTATGTGCACGTGGAGGTGGGGGACCGACTGCGACACGACGTTGTTGACGGCGACGAAGGAGCCTTGCGCGTCATAGGCGGTGCGGACTGCCGCGGCGACTGACCGGGCGGCGCCGAAGAGCGGGACCGTCAGCTCGTCGGGCAGCTCGACCAAGGTCGCGATGTGCTCGCGTGGGACGAGCAGGGTGTGCCCCTTGAACACCGGTCGGATGTCCAGGAAGCCCAGCACCTCAGGGGTGTCGTAGACGATGTGTGCTGGCGTCGATCCGGCGATGATCGAGCAGAAGAGACAGTCGGCCATCAGCCAAGCTTCTCGTCTACGAAGCACCAGCGCCAAGTCTCGCCGGCCTCGAAGCTGCGCATCACCGGGTGCGCGGTCTCGTCGAAGTGCTTGCTCGCGTGCCGCGCGGGCGACGAGTCGCAGCAACCGACGTGGCCGCAGCCCAGACACAGCCGCAGGTGGACCCAGGTGCCGCCGTCGCGGAGGCACTCCTCGCAGCCCTCAGGCGTCTTCGGCGTAAGCACGCAGGGTGCGGCGGCCAGGTGTTCGCATTCGGCGGCCGTCGTCGGGGGAGCGGTCAGGTTGTCCGACTGCCCGCCGACGTCGTCGGCCTCGGAGCGGTCGAGGATCGACTCCTCGATGTCGAGCGCGATCTGGGCGCGCTGGAGCACCTCGTCGGCGACCAGGCCGTCGTCGCGGACCTTGAGGATGTGCGCCCGTTCGGTGTCCAGCATCGCCATCCGCAGCCGGCGGTAGGCCTCGCTCGGCGTCTCCAGATCGGTCTCCGCCCGGCCGAGGCGTTCCCAGGCGGCGAGGGCCCGGGATTCGCCGCGTTGGCGCAGCAGGGTGACGACCTCCGGCGGGTCGTTCGGGGTGACGAGCTCGTCGAGCTTCTGCTCCGCGGCGCGGTGCGCACCTTGCAGTACGGCGGCTTCCTGCAGCGCGTCCTCGGCAGGGTCGGGGCCGGGCAGCCGCAACCGGCGTACGAGCCAAGGCAGGGTCGACCCCTGCAGCAGCAGGGTCCCGGCGGTCACCACGAGTGCCATGAAGACCAGTACTTCGCGGTGCGGTGTGTTCTCCGGCAGGATGAAGACGGCCGCCAGCGTGACCACGCCGCGCATCCCGGCCCAGGAGACGACGACGAGGGCCTGCACGCTGACCGGGCCAGGCCGGGAGCGGCCAAGGATTCGCCGGGACAGGTAGGTGACCGGGAAGAGCCAGATCGGGCGGAGCAGGACGGTGGCCAGGAAGACGCCGATCGTGGCCACCGCGATGGTCCAGCCCGACAGAGGGCTCCGCGAGAGGTCGTCGAGGATCCATCGGGTCTGCAGGCCGATCAGCAGGAAGACCGTGTTCTCGAGCAGGAACTGGAAGGTGCGCCAGTTGGTCCGCTCGGAGATCCGGGACGCCGCCGACTGGATGATCGGCGCCTTGTGGCCGAGCAGCAGGCCGGTCACGACGACGGCGAGCACGCCCGACGCGTGCACGTAGTGGTTCTCGGCGGCGACGTACGCGATGAACGGTGCAGTCAGGCTGAGGGTGGTGTCCAGCACGGGATCGGTGAAGCGCTTGCGGACCTTGGCGAGGACGAACGCGACGATCAGGCCGACCACGACGCCACCGCCGGCCGCGCGGAGGAAGTCGAGGCCGACGTGCAGGAAGGTCGGCGTGATCAGGGCGGCGGCGATCGCGGTGTTCAGGCAGACCAGCGCGGTCGCGTCGTTGAGCAGGCTTTCGCCCTCGAGGATCGTCACCACGCGCCGGGGCAGGCCGACCTTCTTGGCGATCGCGGTGGCCGCGACTGCGTCGGGCGGCGCCACGACCGCACCGATGGCGAAGGCAGCCCACAGCGGGAGCGGGTTCTCACTGACCATCGACGGACCGAGCAGCCAGTAGGCGACCAGCCCGACTCCCGCGGCGGTGAAGGCGACCAGGCCGACGGACAGCAGGCCGATGGAGCGGCGGTGCTTGGAGAAGTCGACGAGGCTGGTTTTGATCGCCGCGGAGTACAGCAGCGGCGGCAGGAAGCCGACCAGGACGACCTCGTGGGACAGCTCGACCCGGGGCACGAACGGCAGGTACGAGGCGGCGACCCCGATCACGACGAGCAGGAGGGGAGCCGAGAGCCCGATCCGCCGAGCCAGCGCGGCCCCTGCCGCGACCAAGGCGACGAGGGCAACGATCTCGATCGCGATATCCACGCGCACAGTCTCGCAGGCGCTATTGGCGGCTGCTGCGCGGTTCGCCCACAGCGGAGATCAGGAACTGTCCGACCGGCCTGCAATCATCTACCGTGTGCGCACCGGCACGCCACGACCACTGGGGGTCACATGTCCCGCCACGTCATTCGTATCGCAGTCAGCCTGGCTCTGCTCAGTTCGGTAGTCGTCGCCCCATCGGCCCACGCTGCTGCGGGCCCGGTGACAACGAACGGGTGTGTCGCGAGCGTGCCAGAGCCCGGTACTACGGCGCCGGTGCGGATTTGCTACTCCCTGTTCCAACCGGCGGATGCGTCAGCTGGACACACCGTGCCGCTCGTTTTCCACAGTCATGGGTGGGGCGGGAGCCGGACCAAGGACGCGGCCGCCTTCAAATCGTGGCTCGACGCCGGGTACGGCGTCCTGAGCTTCGACCAGCGCAGCTTCGGGGAGTCGACCGGCGTCGCGCACGTGATGAACCCGGAGCTCGAAGGCCGCGACGTGGTCAAACTGGTCGACTTGGTCGCTGGTCTGGACTGGGTCACCAGGCAACGACCGGGCGACCCGTTGATCGGGGCGATCGGTGGCTCGTACGGGGGTGGCTATCAGTTCGCCGGGGCCTTCGCGGAGCTGCGCGACAAGGGCCGGACCCGCTTCGACGCGCTGGCGCCCGAGATCACCTGGTGGGATCTCAAAGAGAGCCTCGCGCCGTCGGAGGCGGCCCGGACGATGTGGCTGTCGCTCCTGTACGCGGGCGGTGGTACGCATCTGCCGCCGGCCGTCCAGGCGGGGTTCGTCGTCTTGATCACCACCGGCCAATGGCCGACTGGTCAGGCCGGCCGTGATCTGACGGCGTTCTTCGCCAAGAACGGTCCGTCCTGGCAGGTGAAGCACGGGCGCAAGCTCGACATCCCGGTGCTGATCGGCCAGGGCCTGTCCGACAACCTGTTCAACCTCAACCAGGGGCTGCAGAACTTCGACAAGGCGCTCACCGCACGGGCGCGGTCCAAGTCGCTCTTCGTCGGCTACAACGCCGGGCACACCTTGCCGAGCGTCGTCCCGCCCGGTTTCGTCACGCCCGGCGACCCGTGCTCGATCGCTCTCGGCAGCCCGACGTTCGCCGCGCTCGAGCAACGCTTCATGGATCGCAACCTCAAGCACGAGGACACCGGACTCTCGGGTTTCGGCAGCTACCACCTCGCCACCGCGGACGGCCGTTGCCTTACGCAACGACAGCTGACACCGAACACGCAGTACCGGCTGGGCAAGGTGAACGCTGTGACGACCGCTGTGGCCGAGGGGCCGATCACGGTCGCGGGTGTTCCGCAGCTCAAGGCGAAGGTGAGCAGTCTGGTCCCGGGGGCGGCCGCCTTCTTCGCGCTCAGTGTCGGGACCACGCCGCTGGACGCGAAGATCGTTCAGAACAACACGATGCCGCTGCGCGAACTCCGCCCGGTCCATGGAGTGCGCCGCACCGTCGACCTGCCGGGGATCGCCGTCGACGTACCAGCCGGGAAGAAGCTCTTCCTGACGGTCTCACCGGTCGCCGACATGTTCGCCGGGCAAGACGGTCACGTTCCCGCGCCGCTGCGCCTGGACGACGTGCGGCTCAGCCTGCACCGGGTGCGCTGATCACCTGACTTTGTCGAGGTACGTCTTGAAGACGGTGAGGAACGGCTCCTCGGCGGCGACCGCGGTCACCAGCCAGTCCGCGGTCGCCTGGGCCTGCTCGATCACGTCGGCCGGGTAGCCGTACTTCACCTGGTGCTCGGCGAACTCGTCCTCGTCGTCCACATAGATCGTGCCGTCGCGCTTGCGGATGACGTCCAGATCGAGGTCGATCATCGTGAAGACGTCCTCGCCGAACTCGACCGGAGAGGTCACGTCGCAGTAGATCTCGGTCGACCGCGGTTCGTCGTTGAAGATCGCGGTGAAGCCACGGTCGCGGGAGAACAGCTGCACGTGCGCCTGCTCCTGGGTGACCTCGGGCTCGTCGCCGCGCTGGGAGACCGAGTTCGGCGGGGCGCCGAGCCAGACGCCGTACTGGTCCTCGCCCAGATACTGCATCCACTGGTGCCAGTGGAGCTTCTCGTCGTACTTGCGGTAGACCACCCGGACGTTACGCATGCCGTCACCGTACCGGCGGCAGGCGGTCACGCCGGATATCCTGACCCGCATGCAGCGAATGCTCGTCACGGGCGGGGCAGGGTTCATCGGCTCGAACTTCGTGCTCGACACGCTGCGGCGTTTCCCCGACCTCGCGGTCACCGTCCTGGATCTGCTGACCTACGCCGGCAGCCAGCGCAACCTCGACCAGGTGTCGGACCGGATCACCTTCGTCCACGGCGACATCTGCGACGCCTCGCTGGTCGACGGGCTCGTGCGCGACACCGACGTACTCGTGCACTTCGCCGCCGAGTCGCACGTCGACAACTCGCTGAACGACCCGTCGCCGTTCATCCGCACCAACATCCTCGGCACCTTCACCCTGCTCGAGGCAGTGCGGCGTCATGACAAGCGGCTGCACCACATCTCCACCGACGAGGTCTTCGGCGACCTGCCGCTGGACTCGGTGGAGCAGTTCACCGAGCAGACGGCGTACGACCCCTCCAGCCCGTACTCCGCCAGCAAGGCGAGCTCCGACCTGCTCGTCCGCGCCTGGGTCCGCTCGTACGGCGTACAGGCGACCCTGTCGAACTGTGCCAACAACTACGGTCCGTACCAGCACGTCGAGAAGCTGATCCCACGCCAGATCACCAACATCCTGCTCGGCGACAGACCGAAGCTGTACGGAGCCGGCGCCAACGTCCGCGAATGGACCCACGTCGACGACCACAACGACGCGGTCCACCGCATCATCGCGTCCGGCCGGATCGGCGAAACGTACCTGATCGGCTCCGGCGACGAACGCAGCAACCAGCAGATCATCGAGCAGATCCTCACCCTGATGGACCACCCAGCGGACGCCTACGACCACGTCCCCGACCGCCCCGGCCACGACCTCCGCTACTCCAACAACACCACCAAACTCCGCACCGAACTCGCCTGGCACCCCACCTACGACTTCACCAAAGGCCTGACCGCCACCATCTCCTGGTACCGCGAAAACCCCACCTGGTGGAAACCCACCAAATCCCACACCGAAGCCAAGTACAAACTCCTCGGCCGCTGACCCGGCGTTACAGCATTTGCAGGTTCCTGCAGATCCCGGTAAGTCGCTGGACGGCATTGCAGGCAACCCTTCAGGCTGATGCGGCCGCCTGGCTGCAGGAGCCTGGTGTGTTGTTGGGAGGGCTTCATGGCCAGGTGGGGTAATCGACGCGTGCGCGGGGCAGTTGTGATCGCGGCGCTGAGTTTCGCGATCGCGGGGCTGACCGGTCTGCAGGCCGCGGCCGGCTCGCTCGACGATCCGCCGGTACCGCCGGCGCCACCGCAGATCGCGGTGTCGTACAACGGCGTCGAGATCCTCGACTGCGGGACGCAGCCGTCGTGCCCGAAGACGGCCGTCACCGGTGAGCCGGTCACCGTCACGATCACGGCCACCTCACCGAACCTGGTCAGCACCCGGGTCAGGTTCAACTCCGTGATCGAGGATCACGACGGCGCGAACCTGACGCTGTCGCTGACCCCTCCGTACGCGGGGTGGAACACCCTGGACGTGCAGAGCGTCAACGAGCTCGGCCAGTTCAGTACCTCGGCGCGTTTCCTGTTCAATGTCGGGCCACGGCCGAAGCCGGTCGGGTCCTGGGGGTTCGACGACGGGTCAGGTACGACGGCAGCTGACGCGGCGGTGCCGGCCCATCCGCTGACTCTCGTCAACGGCGCCTCCCTCGATGGCAAGGGCCGGATCATCGGCTCAGTGGCCTTGGACGGGACCAACGACTACGCCGAGGCCGCCGAGCCGGTGGTCGACACCTCCAAGAGCTTCACGATCTCGGCCTGGGCCAGGCCGACCAAAGCCAGTCAGACCGGCGTGGTCGCGGCTGTGTCCGGCACCAACAGCAGCGCCTTCGGCCTGTACTACGACGCGTCGGCCAAGCGTTGGCTCTTCGCCCGCACTTCCGCGGACGTGAACAACCCGACCCGCTACCAGGCTGCCTCCAAGGAGGCTCCGGTCAACGGCGCCTGGACCCACCTGATCGGCACGTACGACGCTTCGACCGGCGCGCTGCAGTTGTACGTCAACGGCAGGTCCCAGCAGACCGCGACGTCCCCGACCACGCCGGCCTGGCAAGCATCCGGGCCGCTGACGGTCGGCCGGGCGAAGTATGCAGGTGTATTCACCGGGCAGTTCGCCGGCTCACTGGACCAGATCAATCTGTGGCAGCGGGTGATCGTCCCCGAGGAGATCCCGGCGTTGGTCGACCCTCGGCTGGGCTCGAGCGGGAACGACCGGCTCGCTGCCGGCCTGGCGGCATACTGGCCGTTCGACAACGCGGTCAAGGGCGCCGGCAACGTCTGGCACACTCCCGAGACCGTGCGTGGCGCCGACCTCACCGTCGCGGGCTTCGGTGCCACCAGCAACCAGTCGGGCGCCTTCGTCGACGACCCCGAGCGCGGCCACGTGCTGGAGATGACCGGCAAGTCTCGCGAGTCCGTGACGCTGAACAGCCCGGTCGTCGACGGCAGCCTGAGCTTCACCGTCGCGGTCCGGGTCAAGCTCGCCGACTCCTCCAAGCCGGTGGTGATCGCGCGTCAGGGGACGAGCGGGAAGGACACCTGGCGGCTGGAGTACCAGCCACTCGACGAATTCCGTGGCCAGTTCATCTTCGCGCGAGGCGACGCAGCGTCGACAGGGGAGACCCTCGCGACCGCGAAGGTCGACCGCGAGACGCTTGCCGAGTGGCATCTGCTCGCGGGCGCATACACCCTGCCGACCGACACCGATCCGACCGGTGACCTGTTCCTGACGGTCGACTACCGAGGCTCAGACGGATCGAGCCAGTCTTACCCGGCAACCCCGCCCCGCGCCGGTGCCACGGTGGTCGGCGCGGCCCGTACGGCCGGGAAATCGTTCGCTGGGCGGCTCGACGACCTCCGGCTGTACGCAGGCAACGCGCAGGGCCCGAGGCTATGTGAGGACTACCCCGATCTAGACAGGTGCGGGTCCTAGCACCTCTTATGGTCCGATGAGTGTTCGATGGCCGACCGAGGCGATGTCCACCGGTGAGGGTGTGCTCTCACTGGTGGATGTCGCCGCGGGCTGGCAGGAAGAGATAGCCGAGCTACAGGCGCGGGCGGAGGCCGCGGAGTACGGGCTGGTCCCCGAGCTCCGCCTGGTGGTGCGATTCCGAGGGCCGGTCGAAATCCCCCGAGTGCGGGTCGGCGGGCTGCACACGCAGGACCGGCGTCTGTCGGTGGATGTCACCTTGCCGCAGGGAATCGTCCGCGATCGCGCGGACCTGTTGCTGATCATGCTGCAGGAGGCCGTCGACAAAGCAGACGAGTACGCCGGAGAGCTGGACCGAGCGGATGACCTGTGGGCCGTCTGGCGGGTCCTGACCCGCCTGTGCTCAGGCGGAACCCCGTACGAGCGCTGGATCGACGCCTACATGGTGGCGCACCACGACCCCCAGTCCGTACCGACCCAGCCATGCCCAGCTTGCGGCGAGCACCGCCTACGCCTGGAATTCGAAGTCCGCGACCCCTGCGCCGACCACGGCACCGCCTACTTCTGGTGCAACGCCTGCCTAATCGGCCCGATGCCCGCCACAGCCCCCCTCCCACCCCACGCAAGAACCACCCCCTGGGGCACCCTCAACCCCCCGAACTACAAAATCGTCCCAGAGCCGGCAGATCATTGAACGAGTTGCGCAAGCGGTACGGCGCGGGAGCGGTGGAGGTCAGGGTGCCGGGTCAAGGCTGCGGTGGCCACTGATCGGTGCTGGCAGTCTGATCCGAGGCGTCGACCCATTCGTAGCGGTTGCGGTGGCTGGGCAGCGGAGGGGCGTCGGGGGTGGAGCTGACCTTCGCCCGGGCGGCGCGGAAGTGGAAGCCGCGGCGGTGGAAGGCGCCGAGCTCGTCGCAGCGGCTCGACCAGGAGTCCGCGAGGTCGCGCGCGGCCTCGCGGAGGTGCTGCCTGGTCTGCGCCAGCTGGCGCAACTCTTTGGCGGCGTTGGCGAGATTGCTGCGCTCGGCCTCGATCGTGGCCCGGGCCGAGCGCATCATCCTGCGATTGTCACTGGCAGCCACGGTTCCCTCGTCGATGGCGGAGGCGGCCGACTCTTGGAGGGTGGCGTCGAGCTCGGCGATGCTCGAGACCCGGTGGTTCGCCAGACCGAAGAGCTCCGCGGAGCGGCGGTCCAGCTCCTCCAGACGTGAGCACAGCGCATCGTCGATCTGGGCGGCGACCTGGTCGGCCTGCCGGTGCCAGGCAGAAACCGCGGGCTGCAGGCCGTTCTCCCCGAAGGGCTGGTTGAGGTCGCGCGCGCCGCGGATCTGGGCCACCAGGTTCGCGATTGCGCAACGCAGTCCACGACGGCGGGCGAACGGTGGCGCCTTGGGAAGCAGGATGGAGCGGGTCGAGCTGGGAATCAGCATCGTGGTTCGTCCCTCTCAAGCGATCCAGTGATGAATACCGCAGGTGTCACACAACAGACCGATCGCACACCTCGGGCAGAGGCTGGTGCGCCAGTCACCCTGACAGGCCACGCAGGCGGTCAACGTGCCCTCGCAGGACGGGCAAGGAGCCGTCGATGGGGAAGGCGACGCCGGGGCATCCCGGCGGCTCGGCCAGAACCAACGCCAGATCTGCCGCATCAGGAGGCCTCTGTTCGCTCCCGCGGCAGCGACTCACCGGCTGGGAAGGCGAGCAGCTCGGCCCGAACCGTGGAGATCTGCTTGCGGGCTTCCTGGATCGCGTAGCTGAGTTGCTCGGTGAGGACCCCGACCGCATTCGCGTACCGCCGGTCGAGCCGCGTCGTCATGGCGGGGTCACCGGAGGCCAGCGTCAGTCCCCGGAAGTAGGCGTCGAGCCGTTCGAGCCGGCGACCGTACTCCGCCATGACGGCGGCGTCGGTCTGGTCGCAGAGCATCCGCAAGGAAGTCTCGCCGTTCCGCAACGCGTCAGCTGCAGCGGCCTCCGCCTCGACCGCTGCCCGCAGCTCTGCTTTGCGGCGTTCGGCGGTGGCTTGGAGCCTCCGGACGCCACCGACCTGCCGCTCTTCGGCGGCCTGGTCTGCGATCGCCTCGGCCGCTCCTGGCTCCGGCCGGGTCTTGGCGATGGTGATCAGCCCGAACGCGGCGGGAAGGCCGATCGCGAACGCCAGGATGGCCAGTTTGGTCACCCAGTCCAGGTTCGGAAGCTGGCTCTCGGTCAAGCCCTGATTCACGGCGTCCACCACGTACCGGAAACGCAGCACTCCACTTCCGACCACGACCGCGGCGACGCAGATGCCGAGCGTCGAGGTTCGCAACCGGCTGCGGGACTGGGCGATGTAGTAGCAGCCGCCCAGAATGGCCGCCGTGGTCGCCCCGGCCAGAACCCAGGTCGCTGCCTCGTTGTCGCGCAGGTACTGCATCGCGAGGTAGTTCGTGACGATCTCGAGGATGGCGAACACGGTCATGGCCAGCCAGCCGCGGAGGAAGGCCTCCAGAGACCACTCCGGCGCCACAGCCTCTTCCTGGGCGTCGGCGACCAGGTCGGGCCGGTCCGGAGCGAGTTGCGCCAGGGCCGTTCCGAGCGTTGCGCCCGCCTGTGTCCAGGCTTGCCGGGCTTGCTGGATCTGCTCGGACGCACCGGCCTGGACGGCGCGCAGGTCCTTACAGATGTCGTACTGGATCATCAAGGTGCCGAGCAGCGTGTTGAGCAAAGCCTGTAGATGGATCATCACGCCGAAAGCCAGCGTCAACTCCCGCCGGAGCGGTTGGGACGGATCGATCGAGTCCTGGTCGTGGCAGCGGGCGTCCTGAAGGCCGAGATGGTGGTCGGCGTCGACAGCGCGTGAGTGCGGACCGGGCTCCTCCATCGCGGGGCCACCGGCCAGGTTGAGCGTTCTGGTGGGCGTGCTCATCGGACCGGCTCCGACGAGACGATCACGCGGCGGTTGGCGTCGTCGTCACCGGGCCGGTACCCCGGGCACTGCCAGCCGAGGCCCTTGGTGGTGAACCGCGTGGTGACGTCGTGAGCCTGCAGGTCGCGGGCGATGGTGTCGGCTCGGCTCTGGCCGCGATCGATCATCTGCTGCTCGGTCGACTCAGGATCCTTGGCCGTGCAACCGGCCACATAGATCTTGGGGTAGGCCGAGGCCCGCAACCGGCCGGCCAGAGCCGCGATCTCCAGTTCTGCGCGGTCCTCGTCGGCATACGCATCGGAGTTGGGCTTGAATCGCACCAGGTCTTCGGTGAGCACCTCGACGAGCGCCGGAGGAGAGGGTGTCGGCGTCGGAGTCGCGGTCGGCAACTTCGGAACACGCCAGTGGACGACGTCGACCACGGGCATGGTCGCGGCCGGTGGGACGCCGGCCAGCGGCGCGTCGTCGAACTCGACCTTGCCGCCCGCGTCCTCGATCAGGTGCCGATAGTACTTCTGGAGCTGCTGCTGAACCCCGGCGTTGCAAGCGGGTTGCGGATCGGCGACCGAGCAAAGACCGTGCCAGTCGACGACGATCCCCTGGAAAGAGCCGATCAGCGTCGCCTTGCTCTGGCGCGCGAGATCGGCCACATCGGTCCCGATGTCGATCGCGCCGAGCTGCATCAGCAGCGTCCCGGTAGTGGACAGCCCGCTGTCAAAGGCAACTACTGCGGGGTTCTTCTTGCCTCGCACGGTGTCACCGGCCAGCTTGAGCGCGGCGGTCGGGTCAGCCTGTTCGGCCACCGGCTCCGCATCCCGCAGCGCTTCCTCCAGTCGGCGCTTGTTGGCGTTGACCTTGTCCTGGCGACGTAGGTCGGAACCGTCGTCGTACCCGAGCTCGATCGTCCGTACCGCGTGCGGGCGACCGTCGTTCGCGATCACGGTCAACGTCCCCGGTCCGCGCAGGAACTGGTCGAGGGCCGCAGTCAGTTCGGGGATCGCGTTGCCCTTTCCGTCGAGCAGCCCGGTCGCGCCGGTGTGCAGGCCGACGATCAGGGCGACGGTGCGCTCCGGCGGGTCCTCGTCACCGCCGCGAAGGAGCAGGAACGCGGAGATGGCCGCCACGATGGCGACCAGTCCCGCGATCCGGTAGGAGTTGGGCATCCTGGCTTTCATGACTGCAGCTGCCGATGAATGTGGTTGCCGACTTTCCGCTCCAGGCCGTTCTGGAACCTCTTCATCCTGGCGGCGAACGGCGCCAGCCCGAGCACTTTGTAAATGAGGTCGGTCAGCGTTTTCGACAACCGCCAGATCGGCGAGCCGTCGTCGGACAGCAACGTTCCCCCGATGTGCAGCGAGGTCGTCTCGGCCTCCACCGCGCTGCCGGTCTCAGCCGCGGTGATCTTGATCCAGTCGGTGTCGCCGAGCTTCGTCTCGAAGAGAAACTCGGTCGGCCCCTGGCGGCGGACGGAGACGCCGGAGAAGGTGCTGCGCACCGACGCCTTGGCGCCCTGGCAGTAGACAGCGCTGACGACGTCCGCTACCTGGGCAGGTGGCAGCGGCACCTCGAAGCCGACCCCCGTGAAGGCAGCCTGCTTGGTGCGGTGGTTCCACAGCACGCCGCCGACCAAGGCGGCGATGACGGCGATACCGACGATGTACTCCATGTACTTTCCTTTCGGTTTCCCCCCGGCGCCGACGCATGGCGACGGCTCGTTCGCAGCCATCGTCGTGGCCACCGTTGGACCGGAACTGGATAGATCATCGATGCGTCCGGGGCTGCGAATCCGGTCGCTGTTCGTGCTTCACTCGGCGGCATGAAAAATGACGCAGCGCAATCAGGCCGGACGCAATGGGTGACGTTGTCCACGAGAATTCTTTATCGATCGCGGTGGCTCGAGTTGCGCTGCGACGAAACGGTGCTCCCGCAAGGTTCCAGGGGTCGGTACGACCACGTCGTCGTACCGGGGTCGGCGACGGTGCTGGCCGTCGACGAGGACGCCATGGTGGCGGTGACCCGGCAGTGGATCTATCCCCACGGGCAGGCGCAGTGGCGGCTGCCGACTGGGCGGATCGAGGCAGCTGACGCGAGTCCGGAAGTTGCAGCGCGGCGTGAACTGCGCGAGGAGACGGGACTCTCCGCGGCGCGCCTGCGCCTGCTGGGGGTGATCAACGGCGCGGACTCCTTGACGAATCACCGCGAACACGTCTTCGTGGCCGGCGAGCTGACCCAGGGCAAGCCGGAGTTGGAGCCGGGGGAGGCGGACCTGGAGGTGCGCTGGTTCCCGTTCGACCGGGTGCTGGCCATGGTCCGGGCCGGGCAGATGCCGCATGCCGGCAGCGCGTTCGCGGTTCTGTCGGCCCGGGTGAATGGAATTCTCGACATTTACCGTTGACCGTTTCCTGATTGTTGGGAAACAGTCACCAGCTAGTCCGGGAAAGGCGTCGACCACAAACTCCAAGTATTCGCGAAACCAAATTCGCGGAAGCCGAATGAAATACTTGGAGGATTGTCATGATCGCAGTACGCAGCATGGCCCGGAACGCCCTCGCCGCGGTCGCCGTCGCCGTGGTCATCGGAATCGGCGCCGCCGCCACCGGGTCGATCGCCGTCGCGGACGGCGGTACCGGCCAGGTGCCGCCCCCGCCGCCCCCGCCGCCGACGGACAGCCACGGCTGGGTCGGCTGAGAACTCACCAGCGGGAAGGAGGGTCCTGGGTGGAACGTCCACCCAGGACCCTTCCTCGTCGGCGCCTGTTGTGATCCCTCCGGCCGTGGTCTACTCGATCACCGGATGAGGTCGCGCCTACTGGAGGTGTCCGTGCCGGAGTCTTTCGGCGCCCAGTTGCGCGCCTGCCGGATCGCCGCCGGGCTCTCGATGGGCGAACTCGCGCGACGCGTCAACTACCACAAGAGCTATCTGAGCAAGCTCGAGAACGACCACAAGTCGCCCAGCCTCACGATGGCGAAGCTCTGCGACGCCGCCCTGGAGACTGGCGGCGTCCTGGCCGGGTTGGTCGCCGAAGACCAGCCGGCGCGGACGCAGGATCCGGCTGGAGAAGGCGAGACGGCGGGGGAGACCTGGTTGCTGGGGCTGACAGCGAGTGGCGGGCTGCGATTCGACCAGGGCGACAGGTTCCCCGCTTCCGGTCCGGCGATCTTCACCGCGATCACCGGCGCCGGACAGGTCGCCGACGAGCAGGTGATCGCTGCCCTGCGAGTGAGCTTCGACCAGTATCGGGCTCTCGGCATGGCAGTCAGCCCGGCGCTGGTGCTCGGACCGGTGATCGCTCATCTCCAGACACTGCGTGCTCTGGCAGCTGAAGCAACCGGGTCCGCCCGGATCGAGCTATTGCTGCTGGCGTCCCGCGCGGCCGAGTACGCCGGATGGATGAGTCAAGAGGCGGGGGACGACCGGGCGGCGAGCTGGTGGACGGCACAGGCCGTCCGATTGGGCACGGAGAGCCTCGACCCGCAGATCGCCGGCTATGCCCTGGTACGCCGGGCCGAGGTCGCGCTGTACCGGCACGATGCGATCAGCACGATCGAGCTGGCCGGCCGCGCCCAGCTCGACACCCGAATCAGCCCGCGGGTGCGCGGGCTGGCCGCCCGCTGCGAAGCGCAAGGACATGCTCTCGCCGGAGATGCCGCAGCGTGCCGGCGGGCGTTGGATCGAGCCGCCGAGCTGTTCGCGGCCGCTGCCGCCGAGCCTCCGTCGTCGGCGCCGATGCTGGGTTCGTCCAGCGGGGCGGACGAGCTGCGCCTCGCACTGGGCTGGTCGCTGTTCGACCTCGGCCTGCCCGCCGAGGCAGCGGCGATCCTCGAACAGCATCTGGCGTCGATACCGCCTGCCAGCCGCAGGGCCCGGGCCCGCTTCGGGATCCGCCAGGCGTTGGCGTACGGACAGGCGGGCGAGGTGGATCAGGCCTGTCTCGTCGTCCGCGCGACGCTCGACGACGCGATCCGGGTCGACTCGGCGACGATCAGGGCCGATCTACGCAATCTGGTACGGGTGCTGAATCGCTGGTCCACACATGACGCCGTTCGCCAGACCCAACCGCTGCTGCTCCGTGCACTCAGCTCGCAGGCAGGGGAGTAGGACCGGCGCACGCGCAGGGGAGGAGCTTCCGCTCCTGCTGGACGGCATCGAGTTGCCGCAGCCGTGCTTGGGTGAAGGCGGACTCCGCCTGGTTCCACTCGATGATCGCGCTGTCGTGCCGACCCTGTTCATGCAGCGTCCTGGCCAGCCCGAGGTGAGCTTGCGCGAGCTTGCCGATGTCGCCGGTCTCGGTTGCGAGCTCCGCGGCCACCGCGAACAATCGGGTCGCGCCGGCGAAATCGCGTCTGGCCAGACAGGTCTCGCCGTGATCGAGGCGCAGCAACGTGGTCAGGTTGGGATCACCGAGCGGTTCGGCGATCTTCAGCGCCCGCTGGTGCGACCGCACGGCAGCGTCGAGCCGTCGCTGCCGCCGGTGGGCGTTGCCGATGTTGCCGACGGCATAGGCGGCGACCCCGAGGTCGCCGTGTTCCTTGGCCAGTGAGTGAGCACGCTCGTGGTTGCTCATCGCGTCGTCGAGGTCGCCCAGGTGCTGCTGTGCGGAACCGAGGTTGTCCAGCGCATGCGCGAGACCCTGGAAGTTGCCAATGGACTCCAACAGGTCGGCGGCCGCCCGCTGCCGCTGAGCGGCCAGCAGATACTCTCCCTGCTGATGGTTCTGATGACCGAGCATGCTGAGCGCGTTCGCCTGACCGCGCCGGTCACCGATCTGGATGTACTTGGCCAGGGCCGCTTCCAGATGGGCGATTGCCTCATCGGGATTGCCGAGGTCTGTGCTCACGGCAGCGATTGCGACCAGAGTGTCGGCCTGGCCCAGGACGTCCCCGAGCGCGACCCACTTGGGGAGCGCCTGCGCGGCGACCTCGAGGGCCGGATGCAGTTGCCCGGTCTGCCAGTACGCCGCGGACAACCGCAACAGGACCTGCGCGAAGCCCGGCGAATCGGGCTGACGCGCGGTGACGCACCGGGCGATGGTGAGCGTCTCGAGCCAGTCCTGCAACCGGCCGGTCGTGTAGAGGAAGCGCCACAGCAGCACGGCGAGCTGCCAGGTGTGGTCCGGCCGATCGCGGCCGGCCGCGTAGCCGATGATCGTCACCAGGTTCGCCCGCTCGGCGGCTAGCCAGCCGAGCGCGGCCTCGCGGTCGGCGAAGGTTCTCGCCAACGTGCTGGAGCGGTCGACGACCGGGAGCTGATCACTGGCGAAGGGGAACGCGGTAGCGACCGCCGCGTGCGTGGTGACGAGGAAGAAGTCGAGCAGCTGATCGAGCGCGACCCCGGTGAGCTCCGAGCCCTGGCCGTCCTGCGCCGGCACAGAGCGGGCGAACTCCTTGAGCGGATCCAGTAGGTAGTAGCGTTCCGGTGCCTGTTCCTCCAGCATTCCGACTGCGTGCAGTCCGTCGAGCAAGCCGCAGGCCCGTGCCACCGTGCAGTCGGCCAACGCCGCCGCGGCCCGTAGGTCGAGGTCGGCACCTGGAGCGAGACCGCAGAGCCGGAACATCGCGCGCTGGTCGTCGTCGAGGTGCCGGTAGGAGACGAGGATCGCCGACACGTCGGCCGAGTCGGCGTCCGCGCGCCAGGGCACCTTCTGCTCCAGCAGCGTGGCCAGGTGAGCGATCGGCCAGCTGTCGTGCCGGCTGAACTGCGCCGCGGCGAGCCGGATGTTCAGAGGCAGTCCGCCGCACCCGGTCACGATCCGTTCGATCGACGCGCCCGCGTTCTCGAGGCGGCGGGTGTCGACCAGCGTACGGAACTGGGTGGCCCCGTCATCGGCGGAGAACGGTGACAGCCGGATCTGTGTTCCGCCGTCGAGGAGGTCACTGTCCCGGCGGCTCGTCACGATGGCGAAGCACTCCGCGGCGTCGGGCAGCAACAGCCGGACGTGCTCGTCAGAGGCGGCGTTGTCCAGTACCACCAGGGTCTGGGTGCCCGCGAGGCGCTCCTGGTAGAGCAGAGCCCGCTCGTTGACGGCCTTCGGGATGCGCTCCTCGGGTACGCCGAGGTCGCGGAGCAGAACGGCCAGGGCATCGGCAGCCGTGACCGGTTCGACGTTGAGGGTGAAGCCGTTCAGGGAGGCGAACAGCAGTCCGCCGGTGAAGCGGGTGGCCATCTGGTGGGCCGCCTCGACGGCGAAGGTCGTCTTCCCGACGCCGGGCGGTCCGTTCACCCAGACGAGCCGGGTGGAGCTCTGACCGGCCAGTTGGGCTACCTCGCGCAGTGGCTCGGCGCGGTCGGTGAACACCTTTGACCGCCGCGGCAGGGTGTTCCTGATCCCCTGGTGGTGCGCCAGTTGCGCCAGTTCGCGGAGCTCAGGTGGCGCTTTCATGCCGAACCGGCCGACCTCGTCGACCGCCTCGCGGTACACCTGGATGGCGCCGACCCGATCCCCGTCGGCGAGCAGTGCGCGCATCAGCAGGACGGCCAGATGATTGTTCTCAGGGTGTTTGCGCAGCAGCGGGCGGACCCGGTCACGGACCCACCTATGGTTGCCGTCAGCAAGCTTCAGCTCGGCCAGGTCGCCGACGACGTCGATCAGCGACTCCTCGGGCGGTACCACGTCCGCCCCGCCGACCCGGTCGACGTCGAGATCCTCCAGGAAGTCGCCGCGCCACAGGTCGATAGCCTCCTGCAGGAGGTGGGCGGCCCGGTCCAGGTCTCCGGCGCAGTGGGCTCCGGTGGCGGCCTCCTTGAGCTCGGCGAACCGCTCGGTGTCGAGCGTGTTCGAGGCGAGGTGGAGAACATAGCCGGTCTGGCTGTTCTCCACGGTCGCGTCGCCCCCGCGGCGCAACAAGGCGCGGATCTTGCTGATGTAGCCGGGCACCAGGGGACTCTTCGGGCGTTGATTGGGCCAGACGGTCTCGACCAGCCGCTCGGTGGACACGGGTCTGCCGGCGTTCAGCAGCAGCACCACTAGAACAAACCTTTGTTGGGGGTCGCCGAGGGCGACCTTGGAACCGTTGTGCCAGGCCTCGAACGGCCCGAGCAAGCGAAACTCCATTACCGCTGCCCACTCCCCCTTGCGCCGGCCGCCCCGATGATGGCCACGCGCCCCTCATCTGCCCTATCGGCGAAACAGGGTCCGGCGTTTCGTCCGGATCCCTGGTTGATCCTTTGTTGATCCCTGGTTGATCCACAACAGGTCCAACCTTGCGGTGCACCGTCGGAGCGAAGACGAGCATCCGACGAGGAGATCCGATGGCACCTGAGACAGTACTGCCCTTCTACGTCGCTTGCGATGAGTCGCTGTCCATGGCCGAGCACGAGCAGGCGGTCGCCGGCATCGTTGCCAGCTTCGCCGGTAGTCTCAGGCGCGCCGCGGGGTCGGGGCCGGCCCGGGTACGACTGGGCCTGATCGGGTTCTCGGACTCCGCCCAGGTGCTCCGTCCACTCGGGCCACTGGGGGTCTTCGAGCTGCCCTCGGCTCCCAGACGCGGTACGTCGATCACGAGCTTCCGTACCGCGTTCAAGTTCCTGCTGGACACGATCGAAGCCGACGTCGGCCAGCTCCTCGCCGGGGCAGTGGCCGTGCGCCGGCCGGTGGTCCTGTTCGTCTCGGACGGGCAACCGACGGACCCGGCGACATGGCCGACCGCGCACGCCGCGCTCACCGACCCGGCGCGGCCGACCCATCCGCACCTGCTCACGGTCGGCGTCGGCGATGCCGATGCGGCCACGCTACAACGCATCGCGACGCCATCCCCGCCGCCGGCCTGCCGGACCGCCGGGGTCATCGACGCTTTCACCTGCTCCCCTCGCTGCTCGCTGCTCGTCCGGCGGCCCAGCAGCAAGCAGCGGTCCAGCTCTGATCCATCCGGCGTCCAACCGTCAGCGCAACGCTGACCTCTGCGGCCCACGTCCGGTTTTCGTTCCTCGCACCGATAGGAGGTGTGGTGATGAAACACAGCACTCACACCGGCTTCTCCGCGCACGACTCCGACGAAGCCGAGTCCGATTACCAGCCCTACGAAAGCATGCTCCTTCAAGTCGGCAAGGAGCGGTCGACCGCAGTCACCGGGTGTCAGGAGGAACCCTGTTCGGTGGACGACCTCTCGGCTGTAGACCTGTACTGCAGGGATCACGATCGGCTCATCCCGCTGAGCAGGTACCTGCAGCGGCGCGGGAGCTGGATTCCGGTCAACCTGCTGCGGGGAGCCGTCTGTGGAGCAGTGGTACTCGCCGCCGGAGTGGAGAGTTCGGTCCCTTTGTTCATTCTCTTCGTCCTGGCCGGTCTGGCGATCGTGGCCGGGCCGCTGTACCGGTTCCCGGTCACGATGAGGACGGTGATCTTCGTCTGGCTGCTGGCCGGTCTTGCGGCCGGCCTCCTGCCGCACTTCGGGCACGCCGCTGCGTCGCTGGTCCGAACGATCGCCGTCGTCCTCACGCTTGTGCTCGCGATGCTGTACGCCGGTGCGCTCGCCTGGCGGGAGCAGAGATCGCGGGGTGGTGCTGCCGCGCCCGCCGTGACGGTGGCCGCATTCACCGCCGTGCCGGCCCTGGCAGCCGGGTGGTTCCTTGCGTCGCCGTCGATCGGCCTCATCTCGGTGCCGGACTGGGTGCGGCACTACCTGCCGATCGGGGTGGCGACCGGCGTTGCCGCAACGCTGTTGGTAGCGGCGATCGCCGGAGCAGTCGGTGGCCAGGCGAGGGTGAACACGTTCGTGGCCCCGCTGTTTCCCGTCCGGCGGGAACCGTGGCTCGTCAACTGGCGGGTCGCCGTCCGTCGCGGATCGCGATCCACAGCGAGAGGGGCGTTCGATCGTGCGCTGGCCGAATTCGCTGCGCGGGCCACGGCCGCCATCGTTGCCACCGCTCGGGGAGTGGCGAACATGCTCTTGCGTGCGGCCCACATAGCTTTGGTGCTGGCTGTCCGGTTGGCCAACTGGATCTGCGGACTCGTGGTCGTGGCCTGCCGTCGTCTGGCGGCCGCGGTGCGGGCAACGGCCGAAATTCTCGCGGAGGCGGCCTTGCTCGCCTGGGCCGTGGGATGGCGAACCGCCAGAGTGGTGGTTCTCCCGGTGCTGATGCTGTCCGCCGCCGCCGCGGGCGTCGCCTACGGTGCGATCTACACGTTGCGCTATCTGCTCGGCGACGGACCGGGCGCGCTCGGATTGCTGGCCGTGGCGGCAGCGGGCAGCGTCCTCGCCCTCACCGTTGCCTGGATCGCTTTGTGCGATCTACCGATAGCAGAGACGTCAGAGTCCTGGCGGCGCTCGGTGGAGCGCGTCATGCCACACCTGGTCGTCACTCTCATCGCGGGTGCCTGGGTGGTGGGCATACCGGGGACTCTCGGCCACGGACCGATCAAGGTCGGGTCGCTGACCATCACGTCGACGGTCCTGCTCTTCGTCGTCCTGGGCGTCGCCCAGTGGCGGAATCGCGGACCGGCTGACACCGACGAGACCTCGATGCCCGCGGTAGCGCGGGCGGAGAACCCGAGTACGGGAGGGGGGTGACCGACATGGAGAGAAACCCGGAGAGGAAGGGGGCCCCGGACCCGATCGAGAAGCGGCCGCGGGAGAAGCCCTCGGAAAAAGTGGTGCGGGGACTGGGTAAGGCCGCCATCAAGGGCAACAACAGCGGCAAGTGACGGAAGCGGAAGGTGGGAATGGAGGGGTCCCACCTTCTGCCTCGGCGGTCATGCAGGGCTCAGAAACCCGTCGAGCCGAGGAGCCAGAGTCCGGGTCCTGGCGACGATCTGGTCCAGGTCGGCCCGCCCGTCACGAGGGCGCAGCCGGAGGAACTGCTTGCCTGCCAGTGATCGGATGGCGGCCGGCAGCGCGACCTTTGCCAACGGGGGTACGTCGCCGACGAGGACCGGGACCACGTGCTTGCCAGCCCGTTCGGCCTCGACGATCTCGAGGCGGACCCAGTCGCCGCGGTGGTCGATCAGCCGGCGGCCGTGCTCGTCGGCGGAGGTGAGCCAGCGTGAGCCGATGACCACGAGCAGGACGTCGCAGTCCCGGACAGCAGTGCGTAGCGCCTCGTCGAACGGGGTGCCGGGCGCCATGGACTTGCTGTCCAAGAACACGTTCTGCTCGCCGAACCGTGCCGAGAGCGTGTTGTCCAGCAACACCGCAGCCACATGTTCGTCCGAGGACCGGTAGTTGATGAAGATCGATGCAGAGGTGGCGTTGTTCATGACGCAACCTTGGAACAGGACCATTAATGCGCACTAGCCTCACCAAAGCCAGGGGCGTGTTGGGCAGTGCCGGGCGTCGCGGCCGGCCACCGCAGCCGGCGCCGGTTCACCTCTTCGCCAGCCGTGAGCTCACCGTCGCGATGCGCCAGTTGCGAGGCGCCACCGGTAGCGACCTGGAGCGGACGGTGGAGATTCTCAACCAGACCATCGAGGAGCTGTATCCCGGGGCTAGTCCAGAGGCCCGCCCGGGCGGAGACGGCGGACGTTCGACTCCCCGGCTGGTCTCGGCGAAGTACGTCTCACATCTGGAACGAGGCCTGCATTCCCGGCGTGAACAGGTGCCGCAGTGGGCCGAGCTCGTGACGGTCGACCGGGTCCGGACGAACGCGAGCCGGGTACCGGCCTGGCTGGTGCGGGCCTACGACATCGCCTTCGGCGCCGATGGTTTCCTGGCCGACGTGTATGTCTGGAGCGAGGCGCTGAGGGAGGATCAGTCGCAGGACCTGCCACGCAGGACCCGCGACCTGCCGGCCGATGTGGTTCCGGGCGAGGAGTACGCCTGTCTGATCCGCGATCTGGGAGCGCCGGCCGCAGACCTGCGGACCTTGTTGTCGACCCAGGCAGCGGAGCTGGCTGCAGCGAGAGATCGGTACCAGGCGGCGCCGCGCCTGTGGGTCCCCGCAGCCGCTGACAAGTCGGGCTTTCTCGGTGAAGCGGAGGAAGAGGCGCCGGAAGGGACAGTCGTGGCGCCCGGCAGCATGCTGGTCGCGCGCTTCGTCGTCCACAACGTCGGACAGGTGCCTTGGCGGGATCGGTTGATGTACCGCGTGGGCAGCTCGTCCGCCGGGATCTGCAGTCCGCCTTTCGTCCCTCTCGCCGACACCGATCCTGGGTCCTTCGCCAACGTTCGCTGGGTCCTGCGTGCTCCGACGGAGCCGGGGACCTACCGGATGTGCGTCAAGATGGGCTGGCCGGACGGCACCTATTGCTTCCCGACGACGCTCCTGGGCGTCATCATCACCTTGATCGTGCCGCCCGCGGACATCGCGGACCCGTACCAGGACTGGCCCGATCATGACCGGTGATCACGCGGGAATCCTCAGGGCGCTGCGCGGAACCATGTCCTTGCGGGCGTTCGTCGACCACCTGGTCGAGAACGGCCTGGCTGAGAGCTCGCTCAGCACGCGCCGACTCAGCAACCTCGAGAAAGGCCTGGCCGACCTGTCGCCCGTCGAGTGGGACGAGGTCGCCGACGCACTGATCCGCGCCGGCGTGCCGCCCGAACAGGTCGAGCCGCTACGAGTTGTACCACCCCCGATGATCGCACCGCTCCCGACAAGCACTCCGGCGTCCCGCCTGCAGCAGTGGAGCAGAATCGTCGCTCCGGTCCCGGACAACTCGTGGTGGCAGCGGCTGCTCGCGGCGGCCGCGCGGCTCACGACTGCACAGACTCTCGGCGGTTACCTGCAGTTACTCGATCGGCACGGCAGCGAGCGCGAGGAGCTTCTCCAACTGGTGCGGCGCCGCCTGGAACTGGGAGCGACCGGCGGTCCTTTTCGTCCGGTCGAAGGCGATGCTGTCGGCATCCTTTCCACGGCCTCGTCGGCGCGCATTCAGGTCGATCACAGCGAACCGTTTGTTCTCGAGCTGAAACTGTGCAACCGCGGGATCGTGCCGTGGCGCGATCGTCTGCTCTTCCGGCTGGGCGCTCCGGTGACCTCGAGTCTGCCTCTGACACCTGCGATTCTGCCGGTACCGGACACCGATCCGGGTGACAGTTGTGACCTGCTGGTGCCCGGTCGAGCCCAGTTCTTCCCGAACCTGGCAGTGGTCAGCTACGTGATGGTGTTCCCGGATCTGTCGTCGTGCCTGCCTGGCAGGCTGCCACTCTGGGTGGACACCCGCACCGAGGAATACGACAGCACGTTCGATCTGCCACCCGGTTTCCCGGTGGCACGAGCTACGGATTGACGATCAGGCGGTCGGCGTGAGGGTACGGAGTCTGTCCAGGTAGGTCTTGTAGACGGTGATGAAGGGCTCGGATACGGCGATGTTGGCTACTACCCAGGCGCAGGTGGCTTGGGCTGTGGCGATTACCTGGGGTGGGTAGGCGTAGAGCTTTTGGTGGGTCAGGAACTCGTCTTCGTCCATGACTTTGATGGTGCCGTCTCGGAGGAGGCGGATGTCTAGGTCTAGGTCGACTGTGGTGACGGAGTCGACGCCGAATTCGGGTGGGGTGGTGATGTCGCAGTAGATCTGGGTGGGGTGGGGGGCGTCGTTGAAGAGGGCGCTCCACCATTGGCCTCGGGGGTAGAGGCGGACTCTGTGGTGGTCGATCGTCACCCAGGTGCCGTCGGCTCGTTGGCCGCGGGAGCCAGGGAGAGAACCTACCCAGAGACCGTGTTCGTCTTCACCCAAACGGATGGATTTCAGCAGGCGGTGGGGGCGACCGTCGTACTTGCAGAAGAGTGTCCTCACCATCTCCATACACGTCACTGTAGGTGAGGCTTGCATCACAAGCGAGCAAGCACACGGCCCGTGCGTGGGGCGAGTGTGAGAAATTCACCTTTGGGGCTGCCCGGTTCGGAATCGTCGCTGTCCGTGCATAGACTCAAGACTTCGAGGACAACCTGCGGAGGAGCTCGATGCGCGTTCTGGAGACCGTCGATGGCCCGGCGGACCTCAAAGGAATGACCGATTCTCAGCTGCGTGAGCTGGCCTCGGAGATCCGCGACGTTCTCGTCGAGACGGTGTCGCGGACCGGTGGTCACCTGGGTCCCAACCTGGGCATGGTGGAGATCACGCTGGCGATGCACCGGGTGTTCTCCTCGCCGCGGGACCGGATGGTCTATGACACCGGGCACCAGACCTACGTCCACAAACTGCTCACCGGCCGCGCCGCGACGTTCGACACGCTCCGTCAGGAAGGCGGCCTCTCGGGATACCCGAGCCAGGCCGAGTCCGAGCACGACGTCGTCGAGAACAGCCACGCCTCGACCTCACTCTCGTACGCCGACGGGCTCGCCAAGGCTTACCGGCTCAGAAAAGAGGACCGGCATGTCGTCGCGCTGATCGGTGACGGCGGCCTGACCGGCGGGATGGCCTGGGAGGCGCTCAACAACATCGCCGCGGCCGACGACCTCAAGCTCGTCATCATCGTCAACGACAACGGCCGCTCGTACAGCCCGACCGTCGGTGGCCTGGCCACGCACCTGACCAGCCTGCGCACCAACCCGCGGTACGAGAAGATCCTCGACCTGATCAAGAAGAACCTCGGCCGCACGCCGTACGTCGGCCCGCCGATGTACGAGGTGCTGCACGGGGTGAAGAAGGGCCTGAAGGACATGCTCGCCCCGCAGGGCATGTTCGAGGACCTCGGCCTCAAGTACGTCGGCCCGGTGGACGGTCACGACCGGCAGGCGATGGAGGACGCGCTCGCCAAGGCGAAGGCGTTCGGCGGCCCGGTGATCGTGCACGCGGTCACCCAGAAGGGCTTCGGGTACGCCGCTGCCGAGCAGGACGAGGAAGACAACTTCCACCAGGTCCGGCCGAAGAGCAAGCCGCGCGGCTGGACCGACGTGTTCGCCGAGGAGATCATCGAGATCGGCCACCGCCGGCCCGATGTCGTCGCGATCACCGCCGCGATGCTGCACCCGACCGGCCTGGCCCCGTTCGCCAAAGAGTTCCCCGACCGGATCTTCGACGTCGGCATCGCCGAGCAGCACGCGGTGACGAGTGCCGCCGGCCTGGCGATGGGCGGTCTGCACCCGGTCGTCGGCCTCTACGCGACCTTCCTCAACCGCGCCTTCGACCAGCTTCTGCTCGACGTCGCTCTGCACAAGTGCGGTGTCACCTTCGTGCTCGACCGGGCCGGCGTCACGGGTGACGACGGCGCGAGCCACAACGGCATGTGGGACATGTCGATCCTCCAGGTCGTACCGGGCCTGCGGCTGGCCGCGCCGCGGGACGGCACCCGCCTGCGCGAGCTGCTGAACGAGGCGGTCGAGGTCGACGACGCCCCGACCGTACTGCGGTACGCGAAGGGCGAGGTGTTCGCCGATATCGACGCGATCGACCGCGTCGGCGGCTGCGATGTCCTGGTCCGTACCGGCACCGACGTGCTCATCATCGGGATCGGCTCGATGGCCGCCACCGCCGTCGACGTCGCGAAGAGGCTCGAGGCGCAAGGCTTCGGCGTCACCGTGGTCGACCCGCGTTGGGTCAAGCCGGTCGACCCGAAGCTGATCGAGCTGGCGGCCAAGCACAAGTTCGTCGTGACGATCGAGGACAACGGCCGGGCCGGTGGGTGCGGCGCGGCGATCTCGCAGACGCTGCGCGACGCGGGTGTCACGACGCCGGTGCGCGACTTCGGCATCCCGCAGGAGTTTCTCGGGCACGCCAAGCGCGACAAGATCCTGCAGGAGATCGGCTTGACCGGCCAGGGGTTGGCCCGGGACGTGATAGAGATGATCGCCAAGCAAGGGGACGCGATCACCAGTGAGTCAGACACCGCGAGCGGCAGGCCGGGCGGGGCCTGACGGGGGACCGGCGAGGGGGCGTCACTCCGCGGCTCCCCGGCAGCGTCGGCTCTGGCCGCTGCTGCTGTCGCTGGTTCTCGTAGCCGGTGCCGTCGCCGGTGGTCTCGCCCTGCACCGGTCCAGCGCCGACCCCGACGGCGCCGGCATCGTCACGCCCAAGACGAGCGGCCCGCCGGAGATCGACGAGACCGCCCGCGCCGCCGGCGTCAAGAAGGTGCTGGTACGCCGCGCGCAGGCGGTCAGCGGCAACGACGAGCAGGAGTTCCTCCGCGACGTCGACCCGGTCGACAAGCTCCTCGTCGCCCGGCAGAAGCAGCTCTTCGCGAACCTGCAGCAGTTCGGTTTCCAGAGCATCCGGTACGAGCAACTGAGGGAACAGTTCGACCAGCGACTCGTCGACAAGTACGGCCCCTCGACGTACCTGGTCGGCGTGGCGATGACGTACCAGATCAAGGGCATCGACCCGCAACCCGTGCGGACGATGCTCGGCTACACCTTCACCCAGAAGCCCGACGGCAGCTGGCTGTTGGTGTCCGATTCCGACATGGATCAGCTGCTCCCGCGCGGGTCGCATCAGGAGGCGTGGGATCTCGGCCAGATCCTGGTGAAGCGGTCCCCGCGGGTGCTGATCGTGGTCGAGCGCGGCCAGGGCAAGCTCGCCGACAACCTCGCCGCGAAGGCGGTCAGCGCGGTGCAGGCGGTCAGCAAGAGCTGGCCGGGCGGCTGGACGGGCTCCGGGGTGGTGATCGCCCTGGACGACAAGATCGTCCGGGGCGCCGACTACACCGTCCCGAAGAACGCCGAGGACGCACTGGCGATGGCGACCTGGGTCTACCGGACGCTGCCCGGCGAGGTGACCGCGATGGGGCAGCGCGCCGACTCGTACGTCGTGATCAACCCGCGCAACCGCGCCAAGGTCGACGCTCGCACGCTGGCGCACGAGTTCACGCATGTGGCGACAGCGCCGTACGGGGCCTATGCGCCGCGCTGGCTGGTGGAGGGCGCGGCGACGTACGTCGAGTTCCTGCCGATGGCCGGTGAGGAGGACCTCGCGCTCGACAAGTACCGCAAGGAGGTCCGGTCGAAGTACCTGGCGAGGGCGAAGACGCTTCCCGCGGACAGCGTCTTCTTCAAGGACTCGAACAGCTCGTACCCGATGTCGTGGCTCGCGGTCGACTACCTGTTCACGAAGTACGGCGGGACCGAGGTCGGCACGCTCTACCAGGAGATGGCCTCCCTCGGCTCGACCCAGGCCGAACGCAACCGGATCATGCTCGAGCACGTCGGCATCACCGAAGCCGGCCTTTTCCAAGCCCTGAAGGCCGCCGCTGCTGCCCAATAGGGCTCGGGGCAGACAGGGGCAGGTTGTATACCGGGCGTGTCGGTGGTGGAATCCGCTGGACCGAGTAGGGTAGCCGGGCTGTAGCAGACGGGCGGACCGGAGGAATCGACCCGACGTGAGTTTCACACCACCTAGCGCCGCCCCGTCCGGCGCTGAGGTTCCGCCCCACGGGCCCCGCCGAGCGCTGGGCCTGCTCCTTGCCGTGGCCGTGGTGTCGGCCGGCGTCGTGTACGCCGTCGAGGACCGCCAAAGGGATGCCCGGGCCAGGCCGAGCGCGCCCTTGACGAAGCCGCCGACCACCCAGCCCAACCGCGGCACCAAACCGCCGTCCAAGACGGCCGCCGCGGTGGCGGCCCGCCGGCTGGCCGTCGACACGATCCTGCTCCGGCGCGCGAAGGCCGTCCGGACGGTCAACGAGAAGCTGTTCCTGCAGGACGTCGACCCGGCGAACGCGAAACTGCGGCAGGCCCAGAAGGTGCTGTTCGCGAACCTGGTCGAGCTCGGCCTGGACGAGATCGGGTACAGCCAGGCCGAGGAGCGATTCGACCAGGCCGCGGTCCGCGAGCACGGCGCCTCGACGTACCTGGTCCGGGTATTGATGCGGTACCAGATCCACGAGGTCGATCTGACGCCGGTGACCACCGAGCTCGGCTACACCTACGTGCACCGCAGCGGCCGCTGGGTCATGGCCGACGACAACGATCTCGACAAGGACCTCGGGCCGGGCGCACACCAGGAGGCCTGGGACCTCGGCCGCTTCGAGGTGCATCGCGCCCCACGCGTCCTCGTGCTGGTCGACAAGGGCGACACGCAGCGCGGCCGCTCGATCGTCACCGAGGCCACCGAGGCGCTCGGCGAGGTAACGGCGTACTGGCCGCGCAAATGGCGTGGCTCGGTGCTGATCGCGGCGTTGGACGACACCGACGTCCGGGACGCGCGGTTCGCCGACGAGGATGTCGAGTCCGCGGCGAGCGCCGGGTCGACCTTCTCGTCGCTGCCCGGTCAGGACACCGCCGACGGAACCGTCGCCGGCGCCTACATCGTGGTCAACCCGAAGGAACGCGACCGGGTCGACGAGATCCTGCTGTCGCACGAGATCACCCACGTCGCGACCGCCGATCTCGGTGGCTACGAGCCGCTGTGGCTGGCCGAGGGCTGCGCGGAGTACGTCTCCTGGCGCGGCATCGAGGCGATCAGCGGGCCCGGCGAGGTCGGCAAATGGGAGCAGGAAGTCATCGACGACGCGCTCCCGCTGCTCACCGCCCTGCCGTCGGACCAGGGCTTCTACCAGAACACCGCCGACGTGTACGGCGTGAGCTGGCTGGCCGTGCGCTTCCTGGTGAAACGGCTCGGACTGGCGGCGGTCGAGGAGCTGTACGAGGATTTGGCTAGGCATGGAATCGATCAGGCGTCGCGGGATCGGATCCTGCTGACCAGGACCGGGTTCACCGAGGCGACACTCTGGATCTACCTGAAGGACTACGAGCCTCAACGCTGAGTGGCGGTTTGACCTCGGGCTGTCAGGTTGGCAGGCTCGGAGGGTTCCGTCCGAGTTTGAGGAGGCGTACAGATGAGTCTGTTGCGAACCAAGACGATCGAGCAGTCGATCGCGGACACCGACGAGCCGGAGTACCAGCTCAAGAAACGCCTCACCGCCCTCGACCTGACCGTCTTCGGCATCGGCGTCATCATCGGCGCCGGCATCTTCACCCTGACCGGTCGCGCCGCCCAGGCCTTCGCCGGTCCGGGCATCGCACTGTCTTTCGTGTTCGCGGCGATCTGCTGTGGGCTGGCCGCGCTGTGTTACGCGGATTCTCCTCGACCGTGCCGGTCTCCGGCTCGGCGTACACGTTCTCCTACTTCTCACTGGGTGAGATCTTCGCCTGGATCATCGGCTGGGACCTGCTGCTCGAGCTGATGCTCGGGGCAAGCGTTGTCGCGCAGGGCTGGTCGACCTACGCCGCGTTGTTCCTCGACCAGATCGGGCTGGGCTGGCCCGCGTCGATCGGGCCGAAGAGCGACGTGAACGTGCTCGCGATGCTGCTGGTGATCGTGCTGACCATCCTGGCCACGGTCGGCATCAAGGAGTCGTTGCGGGTCAACCTGGTGCTGGTCGCGGTGAAGCTGTTCGTCGTGCTGTTCGTGATCATCGCCGGGCTGTTCTACGTCAAGGCCTCGAACCTGAGCCCGTTCATCCCGCCGGGCGTCCCGGCCGCGAGCGGCGACGCGACGATCACCACGCCGCTGATCCAATGGATCACCGGGGCGCCGTCGACGTTCGGTGTGATGGGCCTGATCTCGGGCGCCTCGCTGGTGTTCTTTGCCTTCATCGGCTTCGATGTGGTCGCGACGACCGCGGAGGAGGCCAAGAACCCGCAGCGCGACCTGCCCCGCGGCATCCTCGGCTCGCTGGCGATTTGCACGGTGCTCTACGTGCTGGTCTGCATCGTCATCACCGGCATGGTCAAGTACACCGACATCAAGGGTGAGGCGGCGTTGGCCGAGGCCTTCCGGTCGGTCGGCAGGCCTGGTTTCGCGACGCTGATCTCGGCCGGAGCGGTCGCCGGTCTGACCACCGTGGTGCTGACGCTGATGATCGGCGCGGCGCGCGTCGTCTTCGCGATGAGCCGGGACCACCTGGTACCGGCCAAGCTGGGCAAGACGCACCCGAAGTTCGGTACGCCGTACCGGCTG
This sequence comes from Streptomyces sp. SID13031, assembly GCF_010548305.1. Taxonomy (GTDB): domain Bacteria; phylum Actinomycetota; class Actinomycetes; order Propionibacteriales; family Kribbellaceae; genus Kribbella. The sequence goes on along the minus strand of NZ_JAAGLV010000006.1, from coordinate 74,575 downwards.
ACAGTCGGCATCGGCGTGGTGGTCGCGATCGTGGCCGGGGTGACGCCGATCGGCAAGCTGGAGGAGATGGTGAACATCGGCACGCTGGCCGCGTTCACGCTGGTCTCCATCGCGGTGCCGCTGCTGCGCCGGAGCCGGCCCGACATCGAGCGCTCGTTCAAGGTGCCGGGCAACCCGGTGGTGCCGCTCCTGGCAGCGCTCATCTGCATCTACCTGATGCTGAACCTGTCGCTGGAGACCTGGATTCGGTTCCTGGTCTGGATGGTGCTCGGCTTCGTCGTCTACGCGATCTACGGCTACCGCAAGAGCCGCGTCGGCGAGACGGAGCGCACGGGCGAGAGCACGCACGCCTAGCGCTGCGTGGAGCAGTAAGCGGAGGGACCGCGTTCCCGGGATCACCCCGAGGGCGCGGCCCTTCCGGCGTCCCGGGGCACGGCGTATTATCCGTCCGGCCGGATCGAGCCGGGCGAGGAGCGGGACATGGTGATGCAGCGGGGACGCCTCTTCGCGGGCGCTGCCGCGCTGGTCCTCGTGAGCGCCGTCGGTGTCGCGGTCGCGACCAGGTCGGACAACAGCGCGACAGCAGGTGGTACTGCCGCAGCGGCGACCGCAGGTGCCAAGGCCGGCTCGCCGCAGTCGCGCAAGGCCGCGCTCGACGTGATCCTCGCCCAGCGCGCGACCGCCGTGCTGAAGGGTGACGTGAAGGCGTTCATCGCCTCGGTCGACCCCCAGCAGCCGAAGCTCGTGGCGAAGCAGCGCGTGTTGTTCGCGAACCTTCGCCAGTTCCAGTTCAGCACTCTGCGGTACTTCGTCGCCGACGAGCGACTTGCGCCGAACCTGGTGGAGAAGTACGGCAACACCGCCTTCTCCACCCGCGTGATGATGCGCTACCAGCTCGCCGGGCTCGACCCGGGGCCGGTGCAGACCGACCTCGGCTACACCTTCGTGGTCCGGGCCGGCCGCTGGATCCTGGTCGCGGACGACGCGATCGACCAGACGCTGAGCGACGACGGCCATCGCCAGCCGTGGGACTTCCAGCCGATCACCGTGATCCGCCGCGGCAAGATCGTCGTGGTGGTCGACAAGTCCGAGGCGGCGCTCGGCAAGAAGATCGCCGGCGTCTCGAAGACCGCGATCTCCGCCGTACACCGGCACTGGCCTCGACCCTGGAACGGTGCCGTGATGGTGGTCGCGATGCCCGAGCCCCGGGTGATGTCACTGCTGTGGACGACCGGCACGGGCACCGGCTGGACGATCGCGGCGAAGGCCGTCACCCTGTACGACGGTGAGCCGCTGAGCGTGAAGGCAGCTGCACCGGTGGGCAGCAGGATCGTGATCAACCCGGCCGTCCGCAAGAGCCTCGACGAGGACCTGCTGGTCCACGAGATGACCCACGTCGCGACCGTACCGATCGGCGTCCATGCGCCGGTCTGGCTGGTCGAGGGCATCGCCGAGTACGTGCGCTGCCGCTCGATCGAGGATGACCCGCACTGGACCGTCGATCCCTATCGCAAGACGGTCAGAACGAAGTACCTGCCGTCGATGAAGGTGCTCCCGGGGGAGACGCAGTTCGACGCTAGCGGCGACCGCTCGTACGGGCAGGCTTGGTGGGTGACGGAGTACCTGGTCTCCACCAAGGGCGAGAAGGGCATGGCCGCGCTCTACACAGACCTGGCACTACACGGCACCAGCCCGGCGGCGATCGCCTCAATCATCAAAAAACAAACAGGCAAGACCCCACCCGAACTAGTCACCGCGGTCAAGAAGTTCCGAGGCTAGTCCTCGAGTGGTGGTAGGGCCTGGCGGATGACGACTAGGGCGAACAGGACGAGCGTTAGTCCGTGGACGACTGTGCACCATAGGCAGATGGCGTCGATTTGGAAGAGTTCGGCCCAGATCAGGTAGCAGACGAAGATGACTCCGACTACGACAGCTGTCAGGCGTAGGCGGCTCGGCCAGGGGGACGTAGTGCGCCATAGGGGTGGCAGCGAGAGGGCTGTCATGCCGATGAAGAACAGTAGGCCGAGTAGTGCTACGGGGATGCCGAAGAGCTTGGAGTACTCGCTGCTGGTGACCTTCAGGCAGTTGACCACGCCGGTGTCGGGGCAGGCGAGCGTCGTACCAGCTGTGAAGTGCTCATAGGTCAGGTACGACGCGACGGCGACCCCGGCGATGGACAGCACCAGGGTCGCCCACGGGAGCCAGCCCAGCGGTTTGCGCCCAGTGGCCCTTGTGGTCGAGCTCACCGGGTCAGCTCTTCCCGAGCTTGCCGGCTGCCGTCTTGACCACGTCGGTCGAGCAGACGGCCGCGGGCTGGTTGTTGGTGAGCTGGCAGATGGCCGCGGTGTAGACGTTGGCCGAGCCGAGAACGGCCTTCGCGATCGGGTTCGCCGGGTCCTTCAATGCGTCGGCGATCTCGGTCTGCGTCTTCCCGGCCAGGACCTCCGGCGTATACGTCGCGCCGGAGCCGACGAACTTGCCGCCGAGGTCGATGAACGGGATCGAGCCGCCGCTCTTCACGTACGGCGGCTGGTTGAACGTGTCGAAGGTCTTCTGGTCCTCGGCCGTCGGGGTGTCCAGCGGGGCGTACTGCCCGTTGACCTGCTCGTTGGTGGTCGTCTCGACACCGGTGAAGGCGAGGTACTGGCTGGTGAAGGTCGAGCCGTGGAAGGACAGCGTCGCGGTGTTGGGGAACACGTCGGCGGCGGCCGAGTGGGTCGTGCCGAGGTTGCTGAAGGTGCCGAAGCGGGAAAGCGCGACCGTGACGGGCCAGCGCTCCGCGGCGCAGTACGGGCAGAACTCGGCGCCGATGTAGAGCACCTTCGGCTTGCCGCCGTCGGTCAGCGCCGGGGCGGTGATGGCCGCGGGAGCAGCCTGGACGCCGTCGCTGCCGACCGTGGCGAAGGTCGCGGCCGGGATGCTGGCGAGCGTGGAGATCAGGTTCGTGTCGGCCGTGCCGGACGGGCCGGCCGCCTCGTCCTTCTTGCCGCCACCGGCGAGGCGGACCGCGACGAGTCCACCGATCACGACGAGGACGACCACGACGGCGCTGATCGCGATCAGCACCCGCCTGCGGCGCTCGGCCCGCGCCTGGGTGGCGGCGAGCGCCGCCGCCTTCTCGCGAGCCTGAGACTTCTGTTCCGTGCGCTTGCTCATGTTCTCCCCAACATCGGTTTGGTCCATCAAGGACAACTGCCGACCAAGCCAGGAAGTTCCGCGCCGCATGTTGCAAAAGGGAGAAAAAGAGAGGGGGCGAGAAAGAAAGTTGCTGGGGCCAGACCGGGCTTCCGGCGCCGGACCGACCCCCAGCAGTCTGTTGTACTACGCGATGCTTGCGACGCCCTTCGGCAGGAACCGCTTACCGTTGACCTTCTCGGCGATGCCGCTGCGGTCCAGGTACGGCGTCATGCCACCGAGGTGGAAGGGCCAGCCCGCACCCAGCAGGAGGCAGAGGTCGATGTCCTGCGCCTGCGCCACCACACCCTCGTCGAGCATGATCTGGATCTCCTCGGCCAGCGCGGTCAGCACCCGGCTGCGCAGCTCCTCGGCGGTCGACGGCTTGTCGCCGACCGTCACCAGCGCCTCGACCTCCGGGTCCACCGACGGCTTGCCCTCGGCGCTCCAGACGTAGAAGGAGTTCTTGCCGGCAGCAACCACCTTGGCGAGGTTCGCCGACACCGCGAAGCGCTGGGGATACGCCCGGTTCATCGTCTCGGCGACGTGCAGCGCGACCGGCAGCCCGACGAGCTGCAGCAGCACGAACGGCGGCATCGGCAAGCCGAGCGCCGACAATGCCTTGTCCGCTTCGGGAATCGGCGTGCCCTCGTCGACAGCGGCGCTCACCTCGCCGAGGAATCGGGTCAGCAGCCGGTTCACCACGAAGGCCGGTGCGTCCTTGACCAGTACGCACGACTTCTTCAGCGTCTTGCCAACGGCGAACGCCGTCGCCAGCGCGGCGTCATCCGTCTGGTCCGCGCGGATGATCTCCAGCAGCGGTAGTACCGCGACCGGGTTGAAGAAGTGGAACCCGACGACCCGCTCCGGGTGCTCGAGGTCGGCCGCCATCTCGGTGATCGACAGCGAGCTGGTGTTGGTCGCGAGGATCGCGTCCGGCCGGATGATCTTCTCCAGATCGGCGAAGATCGTCTTCTTCAGCTGCAGCTCCTCGAAGACCGCCTCGATCACGAAGTCGGCGTCCGCGAAGACGGCACGATCCACCGAACCGGTGACGAGCGCCTTCAGCTGGTTGGCCTTGTCGGACCGGATCCGGCCCTTGCCGAGCAGCTTGTCGATCTCGCCGTGCACATAGCCGACGCCACGGTCGACGCGCTCCTGGTCGAGGTCCGTGAGGACCACGGGCACCTCGAGCCGGCGGGCGAACAGCAACGCCAGCTGTCCGGCCATCAGACCGGCGCCGACAACGCCCACCTTTTTGACCGGGCGGGCGAGCGACTTGTCCGGCGCTCCGGCCGGGCGCTTGGCGCGCTTGTTGACCAGGTCGAAGGCGTAGAGGCCGCTGCGCAGCTCCTCGCTCATGATCAGGTCGGCGAGCGCCTCGTCCTCGGCGGCGAAGCCACGATCGCGGTCGTTGTCCTTGGCCGCCGCGATCAGATCCAGCGCCCGGTACGGCGCCGGGGCCGCGCCGCTCACCTTGAGGTCGGCGAACGCCTTGCCGCGCGCAACAGCCGCGTCCCAGGCCTCGCCGCGATCGATCTCGGGCCGGTCGACGGTGACCTCGCCGGTCAGCACCTTGCTCGCCCAGATCAGCGACTGCTCGAGGAAGTCGGCCGAGTCGAGCAGGACGTCGCCGATGCCGAGCTTGACCGCCTCGGGACCGCTGAGCATCTTGTTCTGGTTCAGGGCGTTCTCGACCACGACCTTGACGGCCTTGTCGGCGCCGATCAGGTTCGGCAGCAAGAAGTTGCCACCCCAGCCCGGCAGCAGCCCGAGGAAGACCTCGGGCGTCGAGATCATCCCGGCAGCGACGGAGACAGTCCGGTACTGCGCGTGCAGCGCGACCTCGAGGCCGCCACCAAGAGCGACCCCGTTGACGAAGGCGAACGACGGCTTGCCACCGTCGAGCAGCTTGCGCAGGACGCCGTGGCCGATCTTGGCGAGGTTGAGCGCCTGCTCGCGCCCGGTCAGTTTCGGTACGCCGCTCAGATCGGCGCCGGCAGCCAGGATGAACGGCTTGCCGGTGACGCCGATCGCGACGACATCCTCCCGCGCCAGCGCGGCGTCGATCGCCTTGTTCAGCTCGGCCAGACCCTTGGGGCCGAAGGTGTTCGGCTTGGTGTGGTCCTGGAGGTTGTCGAGGGTGATCAGCGCCAGCGTGCCGGCCTTGTTCGGCAGGACGACGTCACGGCTCGGCGCGAGCGTGACGAGCTCGTCGTTCTCGATCGCGACGGCCTCGTCGATGAGGTCTTGCAAGCTCATGCCTTGTTCCCCTCGAAGTTCGGGTTCTCCCAGATGACGGTTCCGCCCATGCCGAGGCCGACGCACATCGTGGTCAGGCCGTACCGGACCTCGGGCCGCAGCTCGAACTGCTTGGCCAGCTGGGTCATCAGGCGGATGCCGGAGGACGCCAGCGGGTGGCCGTACGCGATCGCGCCGCCGTACGGGTTGACGCGCGGGTCGTCGTCCGCGATCCCGTAGTGCTCGAGGAACGCCAGTACCTGGACGGCGAACGCCTCGTTCACCTCGAAGGCCTGGATGTCGTCGATGGTCAGGCCGGCCAGCTTCAGCGCCTTCTCGGTCGCCGGGACCGGGCCGAAGCCCATCACCTCGGGCTCGACGCCGACGAAGCCGTAGGAGACCAGCTTCATCTTCGGCTTCAGGCCGAGCTCCTCGGCCGCCTCGGCCGACGTGAGCAGTGCGGCAGTGGCGCCGTCGTTGATCCCGGCCGCGTTGCCCGCGGTGACCCGGCCGTGCGGACGGAACGGGGTCTTCAGCTTGGCCAGGTCCTCCAGCGTGGTGCCCGGGCGCATCGGCTCGTCGGCGGTCGCCAGACCCCAGCCTTGCTCGGCCGAGCGGATCGCGATCGGCACCAGGTCAGGCTGGATCAGGTCGTTCGCGTACGCCTTGGCGGCGCGTTCCTGGGACAGTACGGCGAAGGCGTCGGTACGGGCCTTGGTGATGCTCGGGTACCGGTCGTGCAGGTTCTCGGCCGTCGACCCCATCACCAGCGCGCTGGTGTCGACGAGCTTCTCGGAGATGATCCGCGGGTTCGGGTCGACGCCCTCGCCCATCGGGTGCCGGCCCATGTGCTCGACGCCGCCGGCGATCACCACGTCCTGGGCGCCGAAGGCGATCCCGGACGCGAGTGTGGTCACCGCCGTCATGGCGCCCGCGCACATCCGGTCGATGGCGTAGCCCGGAGTGGTGTTCGGCAGACCGGCCAGCAGGGCGGCGGTCCGGCCGATGGTCAGGCCCTGGTCGCCGATCTGGGTGGTGGCCGCGATGGCGACCTCTTCCACCTTCTCCGGCGGCAGCGACGGGTTGCGCCGGAGAATTTCCCGGATGCACTTGATCACCAGGTCGTCGGCGCGCGTCTCGGCGTACAGGCCGGTGGCCTTGCCGTTTCCGAACGGGGTGCGAACGCCGTCGACGAAGACGACATCGCGGATCTCACGGGGCACGAGGCCCTCCTCTGTGCTTCAGGAGTGGGAGCACCGCCAAGGCTACCCGTCGGTAACACTTCCCCCCAACCCGCCACGCCTGTGCCCCTCCTCACAAGCCGATTCCGGTAACCCGTGGCGTCGGCGGCCGTTCGAGCGCATTCTGGGATGACGAGCGTCTCAGGAGTCGCCATGAACAACTTCGATCTTGCAGTCCCGGTCCTGTCGCGGGGCAAACACCGCAACCCTCGCAAGGGCGCCTGCTTCATGGAGTTCGCGTCGTACCTCGCGGGCGAGCCCTGGTCGGATCACCCGGCCTGTACCGATCCACTGCTGGCCGGAGTGGCCCGCGACGTCAACGATTGCACGACGGACGCCGGTCGGACTCGGCTGGCTCCACTGATCCCCTCGGTGATCGGGCTGACCCCGGAGGACCCACACGTCGTACCGCTGATGACCGGTGTGTGTATCCAGCACGCGCTGCCGGTGGTGTCGCAGGAGCGGCAGTACATCCTGGCCGTGGCGCTGTTGGTGGGGGAGCGCACCCTGGCCGCACTGGATGGCCAGCCTCTCGACACGTTGCGCCCGGAGGCCCAGGTGGCGCTGGACGCAGTACCGTCGGCTGCCAAGTGGGCCCGGACCTTCACTGCCCGACCACACCGCGGTACGCCGGACTTCGCGCGCCGGACGGCCCCACGGGCAGTGTCGTGTGCCGTGGAGGGCATCTCGCAGGCCTGCGTGTCCAACCCGGACGAGCGGCTCTACGAGCTCCTTGAGGCAGTAATCGCCGAGTGCGAGCGGTGGATGCCCGCTCCGGTGGTTGCGCCGACCCAGGTGACGCGACGGGAGTCTGTGGAGGCGAAGTAGGCTCCAAGGGTGACCTTGGAGATTGATACCGGCTCGGGGCTGATGCCGGCACACGTATGGGAACCTGCCGGCGGAACTGGGCCTGGCATTCTGCTGCTCCAGGAGATCTTCGGAGTCTCCGACTACATCAAGCGGCGGGCCGTCGATCTCGCCACACTCGGGTACTACGTCGTCGCACCGGAGATCTACTGGCGCCTGGACGACGCGGAGCTGGACGAGTCGGCTCCCGACCTGTTGGACCAGGCGATCGGCCTGATGCAGCGACTCGACTGGCCGACCGCCGTCTCGGACTCGGTCGCCGCGCTGGACTACTTGCGCAGCCGTGAGTTGGGCGTAGGCATCGTCGGCTTCTGCTTCGGCGGGGGACTGGCCTTCAACGTGGCAGCCGTGTCACCGCCCGACGCCCTGGTGAGCTACTACGGCTCCGCGCTGCCGCAGTTGCTGGAGCTGGCTCCCGACGTGAACGCCGTCAGCCTGCACCACTTCGGCGATGCCGACGACTACCTGAAGCCGGATGCCGTCGACCGGATCGTCGCGGCCGTCGACCGTCCCGAGAACGAGATCTACCGCTATCCCGGGGCCGGGCACGCGTTCGACAACCCGATGCCCGCCTTCCACCACGCCGAGGCGTCAGCGCTCGCGTGGAGCCGTACCGAAGTCTTTCTCAGCCGCCACCTTCCGACGGCTTGATCGGCCCTTCCACCTTCTCTTAAGGATTTTGATGAGCCTGTACGACATCCCACTGCACACTCTTTCCGGCGCCGACACCTCCCTGGCCGAGTACAAGGGCAAGGCCGTGCTCGTCGTGAACGTCGCCTCCAAGTGCGGCCTCACCCCGCAGTACGAGGGCCTGGAGAACCTGCAGAAGCGCTACGAGGACCGCGGCTTCACCGTGCTCGGTGCGCCCTGCAACCAGTTCGGCGGCCAGGAGCCCGGCTCGGCCGAGGAGATCGAGACGTTCTGCTCGATGACGTACGGCGTGACGTTCCCGATGCTGGACAAGCTCGAGGTCAACGGCGACGGCAAGCACGCCCTGTACTCCGAACTCACCCAGACCCCCGACGCCGAAGGCACCGCCGGCGACGTCCAGTGGAACTTCGAGAAGTTCCTCATCACCCCAGAAGGCACCGTCGCCGGCCGCTTCCGCCCGCAGACGCTGCCGGAGTCGGACGAGATCACCAAGGCGATCGAGGCGCAACTCAGCGCCTGACCAGGGGGTGGCTGGATCCGGGGTGCTGTCGCCAAGGGGACTCTGGATCCGGGGTGCTGTTGCCAAGGGGACTCTGGATCCGGGTGCTGACGGAAAGGGACTCTGGATTGCGTCGCCGGGCTGCGAAATGGTCCTAGTCGTGGTGGTGCGTATCAAGAGCGCTTCGCGTCCCTTCGGGATCGAAACAAGTTTCGACTCTTGACACGCACCACCACGACCAGGGAAAGACGCAGCTATCCCGGAGTCGCTGCAAAGACTGACCACGATGAATGAATCACCACCATCGCCAGGACCAGCCACCATCCGGGCACATTCGGGCACCCGAGTCCCGCCCGGCCGGGCACCATTCGAGTGGCCGTGACGCCACGACCCACGTGGAGCCGGGGCCTGCTCGGGGCCGACGGGGATCGGCGACCTCAAATCCTCGGCCACTAGCGCGTTATTCGACGGCTAGCGTGCTAGAGCACGCTAGCCGTCGAATAACCTGCCAGCCGACCCCCAGCAAGACGATTTCAGCCCCCGAAATCGCCCAAACAGCACCATCCCAGTGAACACGCCTGTCGCGTTTGGTCGAGGGGACCGGCAGGACCGCCATGCATGCATAACTGGCCGGACGCGACGAGGTAGGCGCTTGCCTGGTGACTTGGGTATGCGGGGAAGTCCGTTGCCCTTGGCAACTATGCCAGCCGGTGGGTGTGGACGGGGCGTCCATGGGTGCTCAGGGAGTTCGGCCGGCGGGGCGGATCGTGGCTGGTCCGTGGGTGGAGCCAGGGCTAGGGAGTGTCGCTTGCGGGGGCTTCGCTGGTGGGGGCTTCGCTGGTGGGAGCGGCGCCGTTGGGGGTGTCGGCTGGGTCTAGCGGATCGGCTGGGGCTGCGACGGTGGCGATGGCGTCGGTGAGGATCTCGGCGGTGAGGCCGATCTGCCATTCGCGGGCGTTGTGCTCGCGCAGGAACGTCGACACCGACGTCAGGTCGGCATCGGCCGGAGGGGTCCAGGCCAGCCGGCGGATCGTGTCGGGGGAGAGCAGGTTCTCCGTCGGGAGCCGGTGCGCCTCAGCGATCTCGCTGACCGCCGACCGCGCGGCCGAGAGGCGGGCTGCCGCGTCCGGGTCGCGATCCGCCCAGGCGCGAGCCGGTGGCGGTCCGTCGTACCGGGGGCCCTGCTTGGGGAGCTCGGTGTCGGGCAGGCGGCGGGCGTGGTCGATCGCCTCCCACCAGGTGCGCATGTGGCGGTGCGCGCCGCGACCCTTGAAGGCGGTCAGGCGCTGCAACGTGTCGCGGTCGACCGGCATCGCAGCGGCGGCCTCGACGATGGCCGCATCCGGGAGGATGCGGCCGGGGGAGATGTCGGCGGACTCGGCGATCTGGTCGCGCGCCTCCCACAACGCGCGCACGACGGCCAGGCTGCGGCGGTTGCGGACGCGGTGCATTCCCGACGTCCGCCGCCACGGGTCCGGCTTGGGCTCGCGCGGCGGGGCGTTGAGGATCGCGGTGAACTCCTGCTGCGCCCACTCCCACTTGCCTTCGCGGCGCAGCTCGGCCTCGATCGCGTCCCGCAGCTCGATCAGCATCTCGACGTCGAGCTGGGCGTAGATCAGCCACGGACCCGGCAGCGGACGCGTCGACCAGTCGGCCGCCGAATGCTCCTTGCGCATCTTGAAGCCGAGTACTTCGCTGACGAGCGAGGCCAGCCCGACCTTGGGATAGCCGAGCAGGCGGCCGGCCAGTTCGGTGTCGAAGACGGTCCTCGGGACCATCCCGACCTCGGCCAGGCAGGCCAGGTCCTGGTTCGCCGCGTGGATGATCCACTCGGCGTCGAGGATCGCATCGCCGAGCGACGACAGGTCACCGAACGGGATCGGGTCGACCAGCGCGGAGCCGGAACCCTCCCGGCGGAGCTGAACGAGGTACGCGCGGTGCGAATAGCGGTAGCCGGACGCACGCTCGGCGTCGACGGCCACCGGGCCGGTACCAGCGCGGAAAGCTTCGACGACCTCGGCCAGGGCCGGGTCGGTGTCGATCACGTCGGACAAGCCGTCGCGTAGTTCGAGCAGAGGCAGTTCTTCGGCCGGATCATCCGGGACGGGCGGCTGCTGCTGGGTCTCTGCCGGGCTCATCGGCCCCGCTGACCGCGCCGGGTCGGCATCGCGACCACCCCCGGCGGAACCGGCGGGAGTCCCGCCGCAGTACAGAGCACCTCGCCCCAGGCCTCGGCGTGGTGGGTCACTTCGACCATCCCGTCCGGGCCGGGCACGGGACTCCAGGACGCACGGATCTCGATCTCCGCCGTCGCCTCATCATCGGCCATTCCGCCGAAACTCTCGGACACCACTCTGGTGACGGTACCGCTCGGCGCCACGAACTCGGCGCCCCGGTCGGCCAGGGCCTCCATCAACCAGGTCCAGCCCACGCCACCGAGCAGTGCGTCCGTCACCATCTCCGGTTCGACGGCGGCACGCACATACGCGACACAACGGAAGGTCGACTGCCAGGCGTCGTTCCCCGCCGGGTCGTAGAGGACGACCAGGCGACCGGTGGCGACATCGTCACCATCGACCGTCACGTCTGCGCTGACCGCGGCCGCGTGCGGTGCTATCCGCTGCGGTGCGGGCATCTCCTCGACGAACACCTCGGGCCTGAACCGGGCCTCTCGCAACTGAGTGAGAGCCTCGGCGAACTCCGCGGGTGGCGCGTCGACCTGCTTGCGGGCACCCATGCTTCGCAGCCTACGACTGATTACTCACCGACGCCGGTGACGACGCGCCGGTGACACCTCGCGGGCATGGGATCATCGCTCTTGTGCCCGTGACGCAATCTCCTCAATCACCCACCGCTACCGATGGACCCTCCTCGCTCGCGCAGTCCGCTTTCCTGCGGGCCGCCCGGGGCGAACCGGTCCCGCACACGCCCGTCTGGTTCATGCGCCAGGCGGGTCGCTCGCTGCCGGAGTACCGGGAGATCCGCGTTGGCACGACGATGCTCGAGTCCTGTATGCGGCCCGACCTCGTCGTGGAGATAACGCTGCAGCCGGTACGCCGTTACGGCGTCGACGCGGCGATCTTCTTCTCCGACATCGTGCTGCCGCTCAAAGCGGTCGGTGTCGACCTGGAGATCCAGCCCGGCGTCGGCCCGGTCGTCGCCTCGCCGGTCAAGTCACTCGAGGACCTCGAGCCGGTACGTCCGGTGACACCCGCTGATGTCTCGTACATCACCGAGTCGGTGCAGGAACTGGTGTCGCGGCTGGGTGGTACGCCGCTGATCGGGTTCGCGGGCGCGCCGTTCACGGTCGCGTCGTACCTGGTCGAGGGCGGGCCGAGCAAGGATCACGCGAAGACCAAGGCGCTGATGCATGGCGACCCGAAGCTCTGGCACGCGCTGGCCGACCGGCTCGCGGACGTGGCGATCGCGTATCTGTCGGTGCAGATCGAGGCGGGCGCTTCGGCAATCCAGCTGTTCGACTCGTGGGCCGGTGGGTTGTCGGCGCGCGACTATGCGGAGTTCGTCCAGCCGCACTCGGCGAAGGTGTTCGAGGCGCTCGCGCACTACGGCGTGCCGCGGTTGCACTTCGGCGTGAACACGGGTGAGTTGCTCGGCCTGATGAGCGAGGCCGGCGCAGACGTCGTCGGCGTCGACTGGCGAGTGCCGCTGGACGAGGCCGTCCGCCGGATCACCGCGGCGAGCGGCGCCCCGAAGCCGGTCCAAGGCAACCTCGACCCGGCCCTCCTGATCGCCGGCTGGGACGCGATCGAGCCCCAGATCGACCGAATCCTCGAGGAAGGCAAGTCGGCGCCCGGCCACATCTTCAACCTCGGCCACGGAGTCCCCCCGACCACCGACCCCGACGTTCTCGACCGCATCGTCAAGGCGGTCCAGCAGAAGTCCGCCCGTGCCTGAGAATGGTCTTCCGGCGGGCGTTTGCCTTGAGCGCCTGCGGTTTGAGCACGCGCCTGCGTTGCTTGCCTTCGAGCTGGAGAACCGGGCGTACTTCGCCGCTCACGTGTCCGATCGTGGGGAGGCCTACTTCGCGGAGTTCGCCACCCGGCATGCCGACCTGCTGGCCGACCAGGATGCCGGGGAGCTCCATTTCCATCTTCTGGTGGAAGAAGACGGCCGGGTGGTCGGGCGGGTGAACCTGGTCGACGTCGCGGACGGATCGGCGGAACTCGGCTATCGGATCGCGGAGCACGCCACCGGCCGCGGGCTCGCCACAGCTGGTGTGCTCGAGGTGTGCCGGCTGGCTGCGCGGGAGTACGAGCTGAAGGAGTTGCGCGCGGGGACCAACCTGACCAACGCGGCGTCCCAGGCGGTGCTGGCCCGCGCCGGCTTCATCCCTGTCGGTGAGGCGACGTACGGCGGCGGTCCGGGCCTCACCTACGTGCGTTCTTTGAGCGTCTGATCTCATGGGGTCGTGGAGCGTAAGTCTGTAGTTGTCGTCGGTGGTGGGATCAGTGGGCTGGCTGCGGCGCATGCGCTGGCGAGTGGGCCGAACCCCCCGAAGATCACCGTGCTGGAATCGTCGCCACGGCTCGGCGGGAAGCTGGCGGGAGCCGAGCTGGAAGGCATCCCGGTCGACCTCGGCGCCGAGTCCGTGCTCGCCCGTCGTCCTGAGGCCCTCGAGCTGATCCACGCCATCGGGCTGGGTGACGACGTGGTGCATCCGGCAACGACCTCGGCCGGGCTCTGGATCGGCGACCGGATCCGGGCGATCCCGCCGACCGTGATGGGCGTGCCGACCGACCCTGCGTCCACTGTCGACGCCATCGGCGAGGAGGCGGCTGAGACCGTCGCGCACGAGTCCGACCTACCCGCGCCCGCGTTGACCGAGGACGTGGCGATCGGGCGGTTCGTCGCCGAACGCATGGGTGCAGCCGTCTCCGAAAAACTCGTCGACCCGCTGCTTGGCGGGGTCTACGCCGGTCGCGCCGACGAGATCTCGCTGGCGGCCGCGGTACCGGAGCTCTACGCCAAGCTGAAGACAGCGCCGAGCCTGCTGGCGGCAACGGCCGAGCTGCGGGAGACAAGTCAGCGCCGGAACGCGGCCGGCGAGCCTGTCTTCGCCGGCATCAAGGGCGGCGTCAACCGGCTCATCACCGCGCTGGAGACCGATCTGCTCGCCCGTGGGGTCCAGATCCACCGCAGCGCGACCGTACGCCGGATCCGCCGTACTGCGGACGGCTATGAACTCGAGACCGGCCCGGTGCCCGCCCCGACCTTGCTGCAGGCCGACGCGATCGTGGTGGCTGTCCCGGCTGCTCCGGCGGCTCGCATGCTCACCGAGGTGGTTCCGCAGGCGTCTACTGAGCTGGCTGCCATCGAGTACGCGAGTATGGCGATCGTCACGCTCGCAGTACGCAAGGCGGACTGGCCGACGGAGGCAACCGGGTCCGGCTTCCTGGTGCCGTCAGTGGAGGGCCGCACGATCAAGGCGTCGACCTACTCCCACGCCAAGTGGCAGTGGTCCGCCGACGCCGGGGGAGACCTCGCAGTACTGCGCTGCTCCGTCGGGCGGCTCGGTGAGGAGTACGTGCTCCAGCGGTCGGATGAGGAGCTCACTGCGCTCGCAGCAGCGGATCTACGAGCCGCTGTGGGCCTGCAGGCGCCCGTAGTCGGCTCCTTGATCACCAGGTGGGGCGGTGGCCTTCCGCAGTACGCCGTAGGCCACCTGGACCGCATTGACCGGGTAGAAGCGGCCGTCGCCGACCAGCCCGGCCTGGCCGTCTGCGGGGCGGCGTACCGGGGTGTCGGCATCGCTGCCTGCGTCGCCTCGGCAGGGAAGGCAGCAACCCGGGTGCAGGCTCACCTGGACGCATTGGCGACAATGGCTGGGTGACCGAGACGAAGCCGAAGGCGCGCGAGCTGAACAATGTGATCCGCTACACCATGTGGTCGGTGTTCAAGGTGGAGACGCCGCTCGGCGACGCCGACCGCGACGAGCTCGTCGCGGAGCTCAACGAGCTCCTGGGCAAGCTCGGGGCCGACGAGGACGTGGTGATCCGCGGCTGGTACGACGTCGAGGGGTTCCGCGCCGACGCCGACTTCATGGTCTGGTGGCACGCGCCGACGTCCGACGCGCTGCAGAAGGCGTACCACGCGCTGCGCCGCTCGCGGCTCGGCCGGCACCTGGCGCCGATCTGGTCGCAGCTCGCGCTGCACCGGCCGGCGGAGTTCAACAAGAGCCACATCCCGGCGTTCCTGGCCGACGAGGAGGCGCGGACCTTCATCTGCGTCTACCCCTTCGTCCGGTCGTACGAGTGGTACCTGCTGCCCGACGAGGAGCGCCGGTTCATGCTCGCCGAGCACGGCAAGATGGCGCGCAGCTACCCCGACGTCCGGGCGAACACGGTGGCGTCGTTCGCGCTCGGCGACTACGAGTGGATGCTCGCCTTCGAGGCCGACGAGCTGCACCGGATGGTCGACCTGATGCGCGACCTGCGCGCGTCGACGGCCCGCCGGCACGTGCGCGAAGAGGTCCCCTTCTACACCGGCAAGCGGGCCGAGTTGAGCGATCTGATCGCGAACCTGGCGTGACGGAGCGCAAGGCCTTCCCGGTCCTGTACGTCACGGACGTCCGCCGGTCGGTCGAGTTCTACGCCCTGCTCGGTTACGAGTCGCGCTATCAGTTCCCCCTCGAAGGCGACCCGCACTACGTCGGCCTGGAACGCGGCGACTCCTCCCTGGGCATCGCCGACGCCAACTGGCCCGAAGCCCAGCTCGGTATCACCGTCGGCACGGCCCCCCGCTTCGAGCTCTTCGTGTACGTCGATGACGTCCAAACCACCGTGGACACCTTCCGCACCGCCGGCTTCCCGGTCCTCCAGGAGCCCGCCACCATGCCCTGGGGCGAACGCCAGGCCTACGTCTCCGACCCCGACAACAACCCAGTAGCCCTCGCCACCCCGATCTGATGGCCGAAGCCCTCCCCGGCGGCCGCTTCTCCAGGCCGATCCGCCAAGGCGACACCGTCCAACGCGTTCGGCCTGCACGACGCCACGGCCGGTTTCGAGCCGGTGGACCCGACGGCCTGGAACGACCTGGAAGTCGCTGCGCCCGTCCGGATCGACTGCATCGGACATCACGACCTGGCTCCTTGGAACCTGGTCTTCGATGGCGCCCAACTGGTCGGCATCATCGACTGGGACACCATTCGGCCGTCCAACCGGGTCTGGGACCTGGCCTACGCCGCTTACCAGTTCGTCCCGTTTCACCCACCGGCGTGGCTCGAGCCGTTCGGTTGGTCTGCAGAGCCCGACCGCGCGCGTCGGCTGAGGCTGTTCTGCGATTCCTACGGGCTGGGCGTCGAGCCCGCCGACGTACTGGATCTGATCGTCATCCGGCTGCTGTCCCACGCCGCGAACATCGAGCAGCAGGTGCGCGCCGGCAATCCCGCGTTCGGCGTACACCGCGACGAGGATCACGCAGGCGGTTACCGCGCGGCCGTCTCGTACATCCTGGCGAGCCGCGCGGTCCTGCTTGGGGTGACTACTCAGCCGGGGCCAGGGCGAGGCTGACCGAGTTGATGCAGTAGCGGAGGTCGGTGGGGGTGCCGTAGCCCTCGCCTTCGAAGACGTGGCCCAGGTGGGAGCCGCAGTTGGCGCAGCGGACCTCGACGCGCTTCATGCCGAGGTCGTGGTCCTCGATGTACTCGACCCGGTCCTCCGCGAGCGGCGCGAAGAAGGACGGCCAGCCGCAGTGCGAGTCGAACTTGGTCTCACTGCGGAACAGCTCCGCGTCACAGGCCCGGCACTTGTAGACACCGACCGTCTTGGTGTCGGTGTACTCACCGGTGAACGGCCGCTCGGTTCCGGCCTTGCGAAGCACCTGGAACTCCGCCGGCGCCAGCTTGGCGCGCCACTCCTCGTCGGACTTCTGGACGGCGTACTGCTTGGTGCTATCTGTCATGTCCCCATTATCGACGGCCGGTCAACCGAAACCCCGCGCCGGCGACCGACGTAAGCCAGCCGCAATCGCCGGGGCCTGTCCGCCCCAGTGGGACAGGCTCCGGCGATCACCAGTTCAGTCGACCCAGTTCAGTTGACACTGACCGCCGACCAGGCGGCCGCCACGGTGGCCCGCTCGGGGCTGGAGGCGCCGTACAGGTCGGTGGCTGCGCTGAGCGTCGCGACCCGCGCCTGGGCGTACGTCGTACCGGTGGTGAAGTACGTCGTCAGGGCGCGGTACCAGATCTTGGCCACCTTGGCCTCGGTGATGCCCGTCACGGTCGACCCGGTGCAGCTGGTCGAGTCGTGCGGCAGGCCGCCGATGGTCTTGGCGCCGGTGCCCTCGGAGGCGAGGTAGAAGAAGTGGTTCGCCACGCCCGAGGAGTAGTGCACGTCGATGTCGCCGATCCCGGCGTACCAGCAGTCCTTGGACTGGCCGTCCTTGCTCGGCTTGTCCATGTACCGCAGGGCCGGCCGGTCCTTCATGATCTCTTCGCCGATGTAGTAGTCGCCCGGGTCGTTGGCGTTGTTGGAGTAGAACTCGACCGCGGTGCCGAAGATGTCGCTGGTGGCCTCGTTCAGACCGCCGGACTCACCGGAGTAGGTCAGGTTCGAGGTCGCCGAGGTGACGCCGTGGGACATCTCGTGACCGGCCACGTCGATCGACACGAGCGGTCCCGCGACGACGTTGTCGCCGTCGCCGTAGGTCATCTTCTTGCCGTCCCAGAAGGCGTTCACGTAGTTCGTGCCGTAGTGCACCCGGCTCGGGACGCCCTTGCCGTCGTTGAAGATCCCGTTCCGGCCGTGGATGTTCTTGTAGTAGTCGAACGTCGTCGCCGCGCCGTAGTGCGCGTCCACGGCGGCCGAGGCGCGGTCGGTGTTCAGACCGGTACCCCAGTGGTTGTCCGCGTCGAGGAACTTGGCCGCGACCGGGCACCCGAGACCGAACAGCTGGCACAGGATCGAGTCGGTCTTGTTCTGCGCGTCGAGGGTGGTACCACCGCCGCGGACCGAGTCGGTCAGGTTGAACCCGCCCGACACCGCCGTGGTGTCGATCGGCACCGTCCCGGAGTACAGGCTCTTGCCGTCGCCGGTGACCGTCTCGATGTGCTGCTCGCTGACAAGCTTGGCGCCGGTCAGCGCGTCGATCGTCGTGGTCACGTGGCTGGGCGTGCCGTCGGCCTGCGTGCCGCCGGAGGTGACCAGGTACGCCAGCCGCGGCGCGCCCTTGCGGGCCTCGATCACCAGGGACGGCTTGCCCTCGGCCTTGAGGCCGCCGGCGACTCCCTTGGCGAGCGCGGTGGCGGAGCTGAGTTTCGCTGTCCGGCTGACGTTCGCCGACCGGTCGAGGGTCAGGCTGACGCCCTTCACGGCGCCGTCCTTGGCCTGGTGAACCACGACGTCGCCACCGAGCACCGGCAGTCCGCCGATGGTCCGGTCCATCCGGACGTGGCTGGAGCCGTCGGCGTCCAGGATGACGTCCTTCACGAGGAAGGTGTCGGCGCCGGTGGCTCTGAGGGTTCCGAGATTCTCGGAGATCGCAGCCTTCGCCCGGGCGACCGCGCTGGCGGGGGTCGGGCCGGGGTCTGCCTTCGGTGCGCCGGTAGCCGTTGGGGCTCCGGCCAGCCCGAGGGCGGTTGCGGTCGCCACTGCGGTGGCAGCGGCGAGCAGGGCGGATTTCTTCATCCTCGTGCTCCTTCAAGAGTGTCCCGGGGGCCTCACGCCCCAGGAACGAGGTGCACGCACGTTACCGCCCGGTCACCTAGGGTGGCCAGGGGTTGAGAAAACTTCCCTTTTCCGTGGTGGTCACGGCAATTGGCCGGTGCCGACCGGTAGCGTCGGCGGCATGGCGGCGACCAAGGCAATCGAGCTGGAGATCGCGGGGCGGACGGTCCGGGTGAGCAATCCGGACAAGCCGTACTTCGCGGACCGAGGACTGTCCAAGCTGGACATCGTGAACTACTTCGTCGCGGTCGGCGACGGCATCCTGGGCGCGCTCCGGGACCGCCCGACCACGCTGGAGCGCTGGCCGGGCGGCTGGTTCGAGGGCGCGAAGCTGTCCACCCGGATGGACAACAAAGGCGACGCGTTCTACCAGAAGCGGGTCGCCAAGGGCGCGCCCGACTGGGTCGAGACCGCGACGATCAAGTTCCCCAGCGGCCGGCCCGCCGACGAGGTCTGCCCGAGCGAGCTCGCAGTGGTCGTCTGGGCGGCCAACCTCGGCACCCTGACCTTCCACCCGTGGCCTGTCCGCCGCCCGGAGCTCGACTCACCGGACCAGCTCCGGATCGACCTCGACCCCCAGCCTGGTACGGACTTCAAGAGCGCCGCGGTGGTAGCACCGGTACTACGGGAGCTACTGGCTGAGCACGGCCTCGAGGGCTATCCGAAGACCTCGGGTGGCCGCGGGCTGCACGTCTACGTGCCGATCGAGCCTCGTTGGGACTTCATCCAGGCTCGCCGGGCGGTCATCGCGGTCGGTCGCGAGCTGGCTCGCCGGATGCCCGACCAGGTGACGGTGAACTGGTGGAAGGAGGAGCGCGGCGAACGCGTTTTCATCGACTTCAACCAGATGGCCCGCGACCGCACGATCGCCTCGGCCTACTCGGTCCGCCCGAACTCGCGGGCCCGGGTTTCGGCGCCGTTGCGCTGGGAGGAGGTCTCCGAGGTGGTTCCGGACGACTTCGACGTACTGACGATGCCGGCCCGGTTCGCCGAGGTCGGCGACCTGCACGCGGCCGTCGGCGAGAAGGCGTTCTCGCTGGAGTCCCTGCTGGAGCTGTCCGCCAAGCACGAACGCGACTTCGGCGAAGGCGATCTGCCCTACCCGCCGGAGTACCCGAAGATGCCCGGCGAGCCGAAGCGCGTCCAGCCGTCGAAGGACCGCGACCGACCCAAGGACCCCGCGCCGGAGGAGCCTGCGCCCGAGGAAGCTGCGCCCGAGGAGCCAGGGCAGTAGAAGGGCGTCAGATCGTGCGGAGGGCGCCGCCGTCGATCGGGATGATGGCGCCGGTCAGGTAGGACGCGGCGGGGGACAGGACGAAGGCGGCCACCCGGCCGAACTCGTCGGGCATCCCGTAGCGGCGCAGCGGGATGGTCTTCTCCGCCGCCCGGCGGGCCGCGTCGGGGTCGCCGCTCTTGCCGTCGAGCTCCTTCAGGCGGTCGGTCGCGATCCGGCCGGGCATCAGGCCGTTCACCCGGACGCCGTTCGGCCCGAGCTCGTCGGCGAGGGTCTTGGCCACCATCGCGAGCCCCGGGCGCAGGCCGTTCGAGATCGCCAGCCCGTTGATCGGCGATTTCACCGACGACGACAGCACGAAGGCGATCGACGTGCCGTCCGTACCGGCTCGTGCGACCGAGCGGGCGATCCGCAGTCCGCCGAGGAAAACGCTCTCGAAGGCTGCTCGCCAGTCGTCCTCGTCGGTGTCCATCGCCGTACCGGGCCGGGGGCCGCCGACGCTGATCAGCGCGCCGTGCAGGGCACCCCACTTGGCCACCGCCGTCGCGGCCAGCCGCTGCGCGCTCTCCGGGTCGGCGTTGTCGACCGGGATGCCGACGACGTTGGCGCCGAGCTCCGCGGCCGCCCGTGAAATCGATTCCTCGTTCCTGCTGGAGATGACCAGCCGGGCCCCTTCGGCAGCCAGGGCTTTCGCGGTGGCGAAGCCCAGCCCGCCACTGGCGCCGGTGACGATATAGATGCGATCACGAAGTCCGAGGTCCACGGCTCCATCCTGCCTCACGCCGTCAGATCTCGCCGCCGAGCGCGCCGCCAGGGGTGGCAACGATCTCATTCACTGGACAGCCGTCTCACCGTAAAGTAGTTGCCGCCAGCGCCAGACCGGCGTTCCGTGTGCCTGGACAGGCCGACACGCCGGTGGTGGCCGCAGGCAACGGCAGCCGGTACTACGGATTACCCGGACCGCTTCGCGAACCGGCCGATGTCGTTGCAGTGGGCAACGAATCGTCCGGCGGGACGGCGGCTTGGGGATCCGGGGAGCCGGCGTTCTCGCCGGTCACGTCACGCCGGGAGAAGTAGACCAGCCCGCCGACCGCCAGCAGGGCGAAGAAGAACCACTGCAAGGCGTAGAAGAAGTGCGGTCCGTCGTCGATCTCCGGCCCCGGGAACCCGTCGAAGGCCGGATCCGCGGCGGGAACCTGCTGCTCCACGGTCAGGTAGCCGTCGTACAGGGTCAGCCCGAGCGCCGGGGCGAAGTCGGCTCCGTTGATGAGCCTGGCGGTGCCGTCGGACGGCGTACCGCCGTTCGTATGCCCGCCACGCTCGCTGCGGCGGAGGCGGCCGGTGACGGTGACCTCTCCGGATGGCGCGGCGGGGATGCTGCTCGGCGCCAGCTCGCCGCCTTGCTTGGGCAGGAAGCCCCGGTCGACCAGGACGGCGGTGCCGTCGGACAGGAGCAACGGCGTGACGATCTCGAACCCCGGGCGGTCGTTGATGTTCCGATAGCGCATCACGACCTGCTTGGCGGGGTCGTACCGGCCGGTGACGACCGCGGTGCGCCAGTCGTGCTGATCGCCGATCACTCGCTGTGGCCCGACGATCTCGGCCAGCGGAGCCGCCGGAGCGGCCAGATTGGTCCGGGTGACCTCGTTGCGCGCCTTGCGGGCGTCCAGCCGGTGCAGCTGCCACCGGCCGAGCTCCACGCAGACCCCGGCGAGGACGAGGATCATCAACGCGGCGGTGATCCAGCGGAGATTCATCAGACGACGCACGGTTCGAACTTAAGCCATCCACCGAAACGCCTCGCGGTCGGCTGCCGGGCGGGACGTACGCTGGCCCCGTGACAGCGCCCAGCACGACCCAGCCAGGCCTGGCCGACAACTTCGGCCGGGTCGCGACCGATCTGCGCGTGTCGCTGACCGACCGGTGCAACCTGCGTTGCACCTACTGCATGCCCGAAGAGGGCCTCGACTGGCTCGCCAAGCCGGAATTGCTGACGGATGACGAGATCATCAGGCTGATCGAGGTGGCCGTCCACCGGCTCGGCGTCGACGAGATCCGCTTCACCGGGGGAGAGCCGCTGCTTCGCCGCGGCGTAGTCGGGATCGTCGCCCGTACCGCCCAACTCGAGCCCCGCCCGCAGATCTCGATCACCACGAACGGGATCGGCCTGGCCCGGCAGGCGGAGGCGTTGCGCGAGGCCGGACTCGACCGGGTGAATGTGAGCCTCGACACGATTCGGCCGGACACGTTCCTGCAGCTCACCCGACGGGACCGCCTGAAGGACGTCCTGGCGGGTCTCGCGGCGGCCCACCAGGCCGGCCTGACGCCGGTGAAGGTCAACGCGGTGCTGATGCGTGGCGTGAACGACGATCAGGCGCCCGAGTTGCTGCAGTTCTGCCTCGACCACGGCTACGAGCTGCGCTTCATCGAGCAGATGCCCCTGGACGCCCAGCACGGCTGGAGCCGGGACCAGATGGTCACCGCGGACGAGATCCTCGAGCTGCTCGGTGGGCGTTTCACCCTGACGGCGACCGATGCGGCGACGCGGGGCAGCGCACCGGCCGAGTCGTTCACCGTCGACGGCGGCCCGGCCACGGTCGGCATCATCGCGAGCGTGACGCGCCCGTTCTGCGGCGACTGCGACCGGGTCCGGCTGACGGCCGACGGTCAGGTCCGCGACTGCTTGTTCGCGCGGACCGAATCCGATCTCCGGACGGCGTTGCGCGCGGGTGCGGACGACGACGAACTGGCCGACCGCTGGCGCCGGGCGATGCGCGGCAAACTCCCCGGCCACGGCATCAACGACCCGAGCTTTCTGCAGCCGGTCCGGCCGATGTCCGCGATCGGCGGCTGAGTCCCCAGCCGGTCCGCGGCGGACCTTTCTAAACAGGAAATTTACTTTTTCCGGTGTAACGCGGACCGATGGCGCAGTTACGGCAGTAGGAAAGGCTCGACCTCGCGCAGGAAAGAACGCCGGCCGAGGAAGTCGGAGAGGCTGTCCTTGTGCTCGTCACAGGCCAGCCAGGTCTTGCGCCGGTCGGGGGTGTGGATCTTCGGGTTGTTCCACAACAGCGCCCAGGTGGCCGGTTTGCCGCATCCCCTTGCAGAGCAGACGGACGGCAGTGCTTCTTCGCTCACAGCAGGGTCTCCCAGGTGTCATTCAGGTCAGTACAGGCAATTGTTCCTGACCACTCAATTATCAATAGCCTGGGCAAAATGAAGCGACGTCGGACAGCCACGGGGGGAGCCGTCCGACGCCGCATCAAGACCCTGAATTCCAGCTGTGAACTTCAGAGCACGCAGATTCTGACACGGATCCGTCATGAGAATCCAGTCCCGACGCAGATCACTTTTCGGTGTCGTGATCCGGACCCAGTTCGGGCCGGGCCGGCGGTACGTAGACCTCGGCGCCGGATACCTCTTTCGTCTGCCGCGCATTGGCCAGTACGACGGCCACCGACGGCAGGAAGACGGCCCCGACGAGCAGGATCCAGCGCCACGGCGAAGGGGTGATGACGGCGCCCACGAAACAGACCACCCTTAGCGACATCATCCAGGCGTACCGGAAGATCCTGCTCTCCAGCTCCTCCGACCGGCCGGGCTGCGCGCTGGTCACCGAGATGACTGTCGCGTCCGCCCGCTCACGACCCCGCTTACGACGCTGTGGCATCTATTCTCCTCACCAACACCCAACGGTACGCCGTGGCATAAGTTGTGGCGTACCCAGGCGAAGGGGAACAGCCATGACCGATCGCACCTACCGCGTCACCGAGCTCGTCGGTACCTCCAAGGAGGGCGTCGACGCGGCGATCACGAACGCGATCAGCCGGGCCGGTGAGACGCTGCGGCACCTGGACTGGTTCGAGGTGACGCAGATCCGCGGCCACATCATCGACAACGCGATCGACCACTACCAGGTCGGCCTGAAGGTCGGCTTCCGGCTCGAAGACTCCTGACTCCGGCTGGTCGCGGGACGGGTACTGCGAGCCGCCGGGGCCGCCCGGTTCGCAGTACCGGCGGGGGCGGGCGATACCGTTCGTGCGGCAGCGCCGTCCAACGGCTGAAGTGACTTCTGTGAGGAGATGGAACGTGGCGAGATCGGTACTGGTCACCGGCGGCAACCGGGGCATCGGCCTGGCCATCGCGACCGCCTTCAAAGAGGCGGGCGACCAGGTCGCCGTCACCTACCGCAGCGGTGAGCCGCCGGAAGGCTTCCTCGGGGTCAAGTGCGACGTCACCGACACCGAGCAGGTGAATGCCGCCTTCGACACCATCGCGGCCGAGCACGGCCCGGTCGAGGTACTGATCGCGAACGCCGGTATCACCCGCGACACCCTGCTGCTGCGGATGTCAGACGACGACTGGGACGCCGTCATCCAGACGAACCTGACCGGCTCGTTCCGGGTCGCCAAGCGGGCGGCCAAGGGCATGCTGCGGCTGCGCCGGGGCCGGATCGTCTTCATCTCCTCGGTGGTCGGCATGCTCGGCTCACCCGGCCAGGTGAACTACGCCGCCAGCAAGTCCGGCCTGATCGGGATGGCGCGCTCGATGGCGCGCGAGCTCGGCAGCCGCGGCATCACCACGAACGTGGTCGCGCCGGGCTTTGTCGAGACCGATATGACCGCCGTACTGCCGGAAGAGACCCAGCAGCAGTACCTGAGCCAGATCCCGCTCGGCCGCTTCGGGCTGCCCGAGGAGATCGCCAAGGTCGTCCGCTGGGTGAGCTCGGACGAAGCCGGGTACATCACCGGCGCGGTGATCCCCGTCGACGGCGGCATCGGCATGGGCAACTAACTACTTCTTTTGAGACCACTTTTTTAGAAGGAAGGCAATGCCGGTGGGCATCCTCGACGGCAAGCGGATCCTGGTCGCGGGCGTGACGCTCGATTCCTCGATCGGCTTCGCGACCGCCAAGGTGGCGCAGGAACAAGGCGCCACGGTGCTGATCTCCAACTTCGGCCGGGCGCTGAGTATCACCAAACGGATCGCGGGCCGGTTGCCCGTCACGCCGCCGGTGATCGAGCTGGACGTCACCGACGCCGACCACCTGGCCGCGCTGCCGGCCGCGATCCGCGAACACGTCGACGGCCTGGACGGCGTCGTCCACTCCATTGCCTACGGCAACCCGGAGACGATCCTCGGTGGCAAGTTCCTCGAGGGTCCGTGGGACGACGTGTCGCGCGCGGTGCACGTCTCGGCGTACAGCCTGAAGTCTCTCGCGGTGACGTGTGCGCCCTTGATGAGCAGTGGCGGCAGCATCGTCGGGCTGACCTTCGACGCGTCCGTGGCCTGGCCGGGCTACGACTGGATGGGGGTCGCCAAGGCGGCGCTGGAGTCGACCTCGCGCTACCTCGCGCGTGACCTGGGCGCTCTTGGGATCCGCTGCAACCTGGTCTCAGCGGGTCCGCTGAAGACGCTGGCCGCGAAGGCGATCCCGGGCTTCGAGAAGTTCGAGGGTCCCTGGCTGGAGCAGGCACCGCTGGGCTGGGACCCGTCCGACCTGGAGCCGACCGGCAAGACGATCGTCGCTCTGCTCAGTGACTTCTTCCCCTCCACCACCGGCGAGATCATCCACGTCGACGGCGGCTTTCACGCGATGGGTGCCTAGTGCTGACCACTTCCTTGGTAGAGCTCCGCGTTCTGGACGGCGCCAACCTGTACTTCAGCCGGGCGGCGGTCAAGCTCACGCTCGACCTGACGGCACTCATCGACGCGCCGGCGCCGGCCGCGAAGGCCTACGGGCAGGCGCTCGGGCTCGGTGCGACCCGCCCCGGGCGGATCGGGTCGGGGTTCCGGCAGCGATTCGCCGTCCGGGTCGTCGGGCACATCGTCCGGCGGATCGCGCGCGAGGCGGGGATCGGGCGGATCGGCGTACGGGTCCGGTCCGAGACCGATGTGCACCGGCTCGTGGTGGCGTTCCCGTGGGCGCATGAAGGGCGCGCCCGGGCGCTCGGCGAGGCGATCGTCGAGGTGGTCGATGCCTTTGGCTCTGAGGAGCTGCCCGAGCTGGTGGCGACTGTCGGCGACCGGGTCCGCAATGAGCCGGCCGGTAACTCGCCGCCGACGCTGCGGCCGAAGATCCCCGTCGTCGCCGTCACCGGCACGAACGGCAAGACGACCACCTCGCGGATGATCGCGCACATCGGCCGCGCGGCCGGCCTGCACGTCGGCTGGTCCAGCACCGACGGCGTGTACTTCGACGGCGAGCTGGTCAAGTACGGCGACTTCTCCGGGCCTAGCGGTGCCGGTCAGGTGCTGTCCCAGCCGGGCGTCCAGCTGGCTGTCACCGAGACCGCGCGCGGCGGCATCCTTCGTCGCGGTGTCGGAGTGGCTTACAACGACGTCTCCGTCGTCACCAACGTGACCGCCGACCACCTGGGCCTGGGCGGGATCGACACCGTGGACCAGCTCGCCGAGGTCAAGGCGGTCATCACCAAGATCACCCGGCCGCGCGGTTGGTGCGTGGTCAACGGTGACGACCCGCGAACGTTCGCGATGCGGCTCGACTCGCCGGCCAAGTGCTGGGTGTTCTCCCGCGACCCCGACTCGCCGTCGATCCGCAGCGTGCTCGACGAGGGTGGCCGCGCGACGACGGTGCTGGACGGGTTCATCACCGTGCTCGACCAGTCCAGCGACGCCGAGCCGTTGCTGAAGGTCGTCGACGTCCCGATGACGCTGTCCGGGCTGTCGCACTACAACGTCGAGAACGCGCTCGCCGCCGCCTCGGCCGCCCTCGGCCTCGGGCTGCCGCGCGCCGCGGTGATCGAGGGGCTCAGCACGTTCTCCCCGGCCGAGAACAACCCGGGCCGGATGAACATGTACTCCGTCCGCGACTTCACCGTCGTGATCGACCTCGCCCACAACGAGGCCGGCCTGGAAGCGCTGCTGGAGATCATGAACGGCGTCCGTCAACCGAGTGGGCGGCTGCTGCTGGCACTCGGCTCGCCCGGTGACCGGGCCGACGAGATGGTCGTCGCGATGGGTGCGATCGGCGCCCGCGGCGCGGACCGGGTGGTGATCGGGCACAAGGGCGAGTACCTGCGTGGCCGGCCGCCGGAGGAACTGGAGGCCGTCTTCCGCGAAGGCGCCAGTTCGGTTGGCGTCGACGACGTACCGTCCTTCCCGACCGAACTCGAGGCGGCCCAGGCGCTGGTCCGCGAAGCGCAGGCCGGTGACGTGGTCGCGGTGATGGCTTTGCAGGATCGGGCGAGTCTTGACGCCTGGTTGCGGTCCGAGGGGGCTACCGTCGATAACCCGGAGACCTTGAAGGCGAAGGTCGAACGAGCACAGCACTGATCCCCGGGACCCCACCGCCCGGGGCGGATCGGGGTTACATGCGTTATTTGTGGTCGATACCAGCGGCGGTGGTCGCCTGGTTCGTGGCCGGCTTCGCGCCGACCTACCTGAACGGGCTGCCGTCAGGCTCGACCACTTTCGTCGGGACCCGGCTGGATCTGCTCGTCCTGGGCGGATTCACCGGGGGAGTGCTGGCCGGCCTGATCGTCGGCCGCGTCCGGATCGCGGCACCACTGATCCTGATCGTTGCCGGGGGCTCCTGGTGGCTGAGTGACTATTCATTGTCGGACAAGGGTTTGCTGGCGACGTTGCTGGTGGCAAGCGTTGTCGGCGCGGGTTTCGGTGCCCTGGGCACCCGAAGTACGGTGCTGGCGGCGTTCGCCTTGTCGGTGCCGGTCGCCTGGTACGCGTTGCGCCCGGCCGATGAACTGCAGGACTGGCGCTGGCTGTGGCAGCTCAACGGGCTGCTCGTCACGGTCGGCCTGACCATCCTCTTGTACGTCGCCTGCTGGCGGCGCGGCTGGCGATCGGCGTACTTCTGGCTGCCGTTGACCGCGTTCTACCTGGCGTCGTTCGCGGTCGTCGAGGGCCTCCAGGCGGTGACAGCGGCCAAAGGCAAGCCGACCGACGTGATCGCCAACGCCGGTACCGACGCGTTCTTCGACGGCTTCGAGCCGCTGCTGCGGGAGTACTGGCCCTGGCTGGCGCTGGCCGTGCTGCTCGCGATCCCGATGGTCGCCCTCAAGGTCCGCGCGCTGCCACCGCCGCCTCCGCCGCCCACCGTCGACGACGGCCGGAGCAACGACGCGGTGCTGTCCGACGACCTCGACTGGATCGACCGCGAGGACCCGAAGCGGCGACTGCTTCCGGCACGCCGCTAAAACCGCTTTAGTGAAATCTCAACTATAGGCTTTCGGGTGTCAGGGAAACCGCCCATCTTCCCGGAGGACCCCTCGTGAAACTTCGCCTCGCTCTCGGAGCCACCGCAGCGGCCGCCGTCGTCGCGGTCGGCATCACCCCAGCTTCGGCGTACCAGGACCAGTCGGCCTCGACCGCCTGTGTCCAAGGCATCGCCTGCTTCTACGAAACCACCAGCTTCAGCGGCAAGACTGTGCAGTACCCCGCTCCGAGTACCTCCTGCACCGTGCTGCCCTTCGTCCCCGGCGCACTCTTCAACTGGAGCACCAAGGACATCTACCTGTACCGCACCGCCAACTGCACCGGCATCGCGTCGGTAGAGCCCGCCGGCAACTTCCACAGCTACCCAAGCACCAAGTTCCTCAGCTTCCGCGCGGGCTAACACTCAGCCGGGCGGCGCCTGACTCGCCCTCCTCCCGCCCCCACCAGGGGGTTTCACCCGCTGCCACCAAGGCGGAACCCCGTCGTTTGAGGGGGTAACCCCTCAAACGGTGGGTTGCCTGCTCAGAACCCGGGCAGGCAACCCACCACCTCAGGGGTTAACCCCCCAAACGACACCGTTCCGACCTTGGGCGCCCTTCCGTGGGGCGTCAGCCGCTCGCCGGCTCTCGCCTTGTGCGCCACGTGAGCATCCTGCCGCGAGCGATCCGCTCAGGTGGTGCACAAGGTGGTAGGTCAGGCGAGGAGCTTCTGGGCCAGCCAGCCGTCTTCGTGGAATCCCGGTGGGATTGCGAAGGCGGCTGAGCCGATCGTGGTGGTCCATTCATTGAGGGCGTCCGCGGCGTCGAGGCGGGCCAGCAGGGGGAGGAACTGGCTGACCAGGTCAGCCTGGTAGCTGAGGAAGATGAGGCCGGACTCGCGGGTGGCGCCGGTGTCCTGGACGTAGTTGAGGCCCTTGCGGAAGATCCGCCGTCCGTCGTTCTCGGAGTGGTGGGACAGGCGCGCGTGCGCGTTCTTGGCGATCACCAGTTGGTTGTCGGCGTCGCGGGCTAACAGGTCGAGTTCGTCGTGCTCGGCCGTACCGGTCAGCGGCGCGCCGTTGGACAGTTTGCGGCCAACCGCGCGCTCCTGTTCGGAGCGCGTCAGCTCGTCCCAGGTGTCCAGGTTGAGGCTGATCCGCCGGACGACCAGGGTCGTACCACCGTCGGGTGCCCAGACCGTGCTGTCGAAGTCCGGAGTGCCCGGCGCGGGATTGCCGGTGCCGTCGACCTGGTTGAAGAGATTTCGCCCGGTGACGGCCTGACCATCAGGCCCGGTCACGTTCCAGAACCCGGTCTGCCGCCACAACGGCTTCGCAAACGGCGCTGCATCGGCCACCAGCCGCCGTACGGCGTGTACGACCGACACCGCGTCGTCCGCACCCACCAGCACCAGCAGATCGCCACCGGTCCACCCTGGTTGCAGCCGATCATGCGACATCACCGGTACGTCGCTGAACCCGTGCGGCCTCGACGCAGCGAGACCCGGCAGCGTGAACACCTTCAGTCCGAAGCCGACCGTGACGGTCAGCGCGACACCGGGAACGGCCAGCTCGGGAGCCGTGTCGCCGGGAGCTGGACGACCTGCGCCGAGGGCAACGATGTCGCTGGTCCACAGCCGCATCAACCGGCCGAGCGCCGCCTTGTCGATGCCCGGCAGCAGGGTCAAAGCGACCAGCTCGGCATGTTTCGGTGCCGGCGCGGCAATGGCCGGCTGGTGGTCGCCGTACGGGTTGATGTCTCGGCCAACGACCGCCGAAACGGACTGCGAGGCGGTATTGTTGCCTAGCGCAACGGCTCCACCAGTGACGGCGGCGCCCGCGGCGGCAACTCCGGCGTACCCGAAGAGCTGCCGCCGGGACGGACGACCGGTCAAGGGGTGGGGCTGGGCGTGGTCGACGGGTGGTAGTGCTCTTCCTCCTCGGTGAACGCCTTCACCGGCACGGTCAGATCGTGCGTGGAGCCGTCGGAGAACTTCAGCGTGACCGGTACTTCGTCGCCCGGCTTGAGCGGCTGCTTGAGCCCCATCAGCATGACGTGGTCACCGCTCGGCGCGAGGTGCGCGTGTGACTCGGCGGGCACCTTGATGCCACCGGCCTTCTCCTGCATCACCATCTTGCCGTCCTTCATCGCCATCTCGTGGAGCTGCACCAGGCCGGCCACCGGAGACGTTGCCGACGTCAACGAGATGTCGCTCTTGCCCGGGTTGGTCAGCGACATGAAGGCCGCCGTCATCGTGGTGTCCTTGGACCCGACCGTCGCGCGCACCCAGGCGTCCTCGACGAGCACGCCGGGGGTGGTCACCGCGGCCTGGGTGGTCGGGGCCTTGGTATCGGAGGCGCCGCAGGAGGACACCAGGAGGGGCAGGGCGACGGCCAGACCGGCCATCAGCAGCTTCGTCTTCACGGACAGGCCAACGACGCTTCGGCCATCCGAGTTCCCGGAAGAGCGGGGACACCCCGTGTGTCCCCGCTCACGATTCGGTTACTCCGCTGACTGGTCAGCTTCCGACTCGTCCGGCTTCACGAAGTCCGGGTCGCCGCCCTCGTCGCCGGAGCGGGCGCCGGCCTGTGCGAGGTGGGACACGGACTCGAGGTGGGACAGCACCTGCTGGTGCTGGTCCACACAGAGCACGACCAGGTCGCCTGGGTTCGACCGGGACAGTGCGTGCTGAACAGCGGTCAGCTCCTCCAGCACCGTCTCGACCTGACGGCAGCGCGCGCCCTTCTCCATCGCAGCGCGGACGCCCTCGGTGACGAGCTCGGCCGTGCTGCCGCGCTCGCGGCCGCGCAGCCGGGCGTCCTCGCGGACGATCACCACGTCGAAGTGGTGCGCCGCGACCTCGCCCAGCTCGCGCATGTCGTCGTCGCGCCGGTCGCCCGCCGTCGCGATGACACCGATCCGCGACGAGCGGCCGAGCTCGGACGAGGCGTTCAGGCTCTCGCCCAGCTTGTCGACGAAGTCGCCGAGCATCCGCATCGCTGGGGCGTTGTGGCAGTAGTCGACGATCACGGTGCGCCCGTCGACGTCGATCTCGTTCAACCGGCCGGGGGACAGGTAGTACGAGGTGCTGAACGTCCGCAGGCCCTGCCGGATGTCGTGCAGCGGCGCGCCCGCGGCGAAGGCGGCGGCCGCGGCGGCCATCGAGTTCTGCACGTTCATCATCGCCCGGCCGCCGAACGTTGCCGGCAGCAAGTGCGTCCAGGCCAGCTGCATCGAGCGCCGGCCGTGCTTCATGATGATCATGTCGCCCAGGTCGGAGCGCTCCAGGACGACCGCACGGCCACCGCGCCGGCAGTGCCCCTCGATGTACTCCCGGACCTCGCTGCCCGGCTCGGCGATGCTGAACCAGACCACCTCGCCCGAGCACTTCCGGCGCATCTTCCGGACCAGCGGGTCATCGGCGTTCAGTACTGCGAACCCGTTGCGCGGAACCGCCTCGACCAGCACGCCCTTGACGTCGGCCAACTGCTCCAGCGTGTCGATGCCGCGCATGCCCAGGTGGTCCGGCTGGATGTTCAGCACCACGGCGACGTCGTTGCGCTGGTACCCGAGACCCTCCCGCAGGATCCCGCCGCGAGCCACCTCGAACACGGCGAAGTCGACCCGCGGGTTCTGCAGCACCATCCGGGCGGACTTCGGCCCGGACGCGTCCGACCGGATCACCAGCCGCTCGTCGATCACGATGCCGTCGGTCGACGTCATCCCGACCTTGCGGCCCATCCCCTTGAAGACGTGGCTGATCATCCGCGAGGTGGTCGTCTTGCCGTTCGTGCCGGTCACCGCGATGATCGGGATCCGGCTGGTCGCGCCCGGTGGGAAGAGCATGTCGACGACGGGTTTCGCGATGTACTGCGGATCACCGATGGTCGGGTTGGTGTGCATCCGGAAGCCAGGTGCCGCGTTCACCTCGCAGATCGCGCCACCGGTCTCGCGGACCGGCTGGGTGATGTCGGGGCAGATGAAGTCGATCCCGGCGATGTCCAGCCCGATCATCCGGGCCGCCTCCTCGGCGATCTCGACGTTCTCCGGGTGCGCCTCGAAGGTCCGGTCGATCGAGATCCCACCGGTGGACATGTTGCCGGTGAGGGTGAGCTTCACCATCGTCTCTTCGGGCGGCACGTCGTCCATCTCGAAGCCCTGGGACTTCACCAGCTCACGCGCGGCGGAGTTCACCGTGATCCGGGTCAGGATCTTCTCGTGGCCAACGCCACGACGCGGGTCCGCGTTGGTGATGTCGACCAGCTCGGCGACGGTGTGCACGCCGTCACCGACCACGTGCGCCGGTACCCGCTCGGCGATGGCCTCCATCCGCCCGTTGATGATCAGGCAGCGGTAGTCCTTGCCGGTGACGAAACTCTCCACGATCACCGAACCGCGGCGCGACTGGTCGGCCGCGATCGGGAAGGCCTCCCGGACCGCGTCCGCGTCCTGCAGGTTCAGGCAGACACCGCGGCCGTGGTTGCCGTCGAGCGGCTTGCAGACGACGGGATAGCCGATCTTGTTCGCCGCCGAGACGGCTTCCTCGACCTCACGGACCGAGGCGGACCGCGGTACCGGCAGACCGGCGGAGGCGAGCAGTTTGGTGGTGAGGTCCTTGTCGCCGGCCACGTCCACGGCGATCGAGCCGGTCTCGGACGTCATGGTCGCCCGGATCCGCTTCGCGTGCACGCCCTGACCGAGCTGCACCAGGCTGTACTTGTTCAGCCGGATCCACGGGATGTCGCGGGACACCGCCTCGTCCACGATCGCCTGCGTCGACGGCCCGAAGGCGCTCCGCTCCGCCTGCCGGATGAACTTCTCCAGCTCGGTGGTGAAGTCGAAGTCCTCGGTCGGCTGGACCAGGTAGTTCACGAACCGGATCGCGAGCTCACCCGCGGCCAGGCCGACGCCCTCGTCGGCGTACGAGTAGATGATGTTGTACCGGCCGGGCACGCCCTTGACCTGGCGGGTCTTGCCGCGCCGCATGTCGTGGCCGGCCTCCTGCTGCAGCTGCAGCGAGACGTGCTCGGCGATGTGCCCGAGCCACGTCCCCTCCTGCAGCCGCTCGATGAAGCCGCCGCGGCGGCCGCGTGAGCAGTGGTGCTGGTCCAGCCGGGGGAGGTACTCGAGCAGCCGCTCGGTGAAGCCGTCGATCGTGTTCGACGGGAAGTCCTCCAGCGAACCCAGGTCGACGACCAGATGGATCGCCGGGTCGTAGCTCCAGATGTTCGGGCCGCGGTAGACGCGCGTCTCGATGACTTTCAGGTCCGGGCTCGGCGTGCCGTGGGTCTGGTCGGGGGCGGTATCCGTCATGCGTTCCCACTGTCTGCTAGTGGCCCTGTTGCGGGGTCGGTATCTGGTCGGCTGAGTTCGGCGCCCGCGCTCAGAGGCTCGGTCGCCTCCGGTCTGGACTGGATCGCCGCCGACGATCTGGACTTCCTCGACGCCGCCGCCTTCTTGCTGGGATCGGCCGCCTTCGCCGTCCGCCGGCCCGCCCGCCGCTTGCGCTCGGCGTAGTACGCGGGGGACACGCCCTCAGCGGCGATCTCCTTGGCGAGCTTGCGCAGGTCTGCTTCGGCCGCCTCGATGGAGGCGATCTCCTCGGCCGGCGGCTGCGGCCCGTAGGACAACAGCACCCGCGCCTTCAGATCGAAGGTCGCAGTCGCGGGAAGTACGTGCAGTACGACCCCGGACGCGAGAATCGCCTCGGACCGGCTCGCATAGTGCGCGTTGGACGTGATCCGGCTGCCGTCGAAGATCGTCACGGCGCCACGCCCGACGACCTCCAGGTGAGATCCCCGTACTACGGCCGCCGTGTCCTCGTCGACGCCGATCCCGAGCAGCCCCGGAGACTGGGCGACGAGCGAGAGGAGGCGCCCGTACCGGTTCCGCTGGGCGAAGTGCTGGTCGACGATCGCGCCCTGAACCAGCCCGAGCCCGCCGGCCAGCTGGCTCATGCGCTGGCGAGGAGTGGCACCGGACCGGCCGAAGGCGATCATGTGCTCAGCGAGGATGCTCGCGCCGGCCGACGTGCCACCGACGGCGGCTCCCCGGGCGTGGGCTGCGGTGACGGCCCGGCCGAACGCGGTACCGGTGACGACACCGCTCAGCTTGAGCTGGTTACCGCCGGTCATGAAGATTCCGGTCGCCTCGTTCAGCGGCTCGATGAAGGCGGGGTCGTCGGCGTCCTCCCGGTTCTCCGGCCGGACGCCGACCACGTTCGCCGCACCCAGCGCGGCGAAGAGGGCGGAGTAGACGTCGATCACGTCGGTTCCGAGCGCCGACGCGGTCGGAACCACCACGATCCGCGCCTTCGACCCGCCCGCCGCTTCGACGAACTCCTGCAGAACGAGCCGCTTCTTCAGCTTGTCCTCGGCCCCACCGATGGCGAACAAGGCACCAGGCCCGCTCGTCGTCACCCCACCCTGCTGTTCAGACATAGCCGAAGAATAAGCGCTGGACCCCCTTCAGCCCGCCTTGGTCACTCGGAGTGCTGGGCGCGAGCCTTGGGTACGAGCCACACGAGCGCGCTGCCGGCGCCGGTGGCGGCCAGGAACCACCAGGCCCGGTCGTAGACCGTGAGGTCGCGAGTTGAGCCCAGGATGGCGACCAGGATGCTCACACCGAGGACGGCGCCGAGTTGACGGAAGCTGGAGTTCACGGCGGCGCCGACGGCGTACCGGCTCGGCGGCGAAGTGGCTGGACCCGCCGCGCGCCGCAGTACTGAAACACGATTGCGGTTCGCCGCTGGACCTCGAACTCATCTGCAAACACTGTGGCGAAGCCCTCACCTTGGGCACCACGCACGCCGAACTGCACTGAAGCCGTTGCAACAAGCTGCAATTCCGCCACGGAGAGTTGTTGCCTGTGGCATCCTGCGTCGGTGAAGAAACTCCTGATGCCGTTGGTGGTTGCCGCGGCGATGATGTCGGCCGCTGCCTGCGGTGGCTCCGACGAAGCGAAGCCTCCGGCTGTCGGCCAGTCCTCGACGCCACCGACGACGGTTGCGACGGCAACGACGGCAACGGCGCTGTCCCAGACCGACTTCGTCTCGAAGGTCCAGGCCGCGATGCTGGCCAAGAGCACCTTCCACTCGGTCACCACGATGACCGACGAGGACGGCCCGCTGACGTACACGTCCGACGTGAAGGTGGCTTCGGGCGGTACGGATGTGTCCGTGGTCAGTAGCGACGGTTCGTCGGCGCGGCGGATCGGCGGCACCTTCTACGGCAAGGGCGACGGGATCACCGACACCCCCGCGAAGCCGTGGAAGGCATGGAATCCGAAGGCCGCGTCGAAGGATCCGATGGCGCCGCTGACCGGTGCGCTGATGAAGATCCTCACGGTCCCGGCGCTGACTCACGAGTTCCTCGCCGGGACGGCCTACGCGACGAAGTTCAGCTCCGCCGCCGGGCCGACCGTCGACGGCGTACCGACGACGGCCTACACGATCACCATCGACGCGGCGAAGGCTGCCGCCGGGAAGGCGTTCGGTGAGTACCTGACGCCCGACGTGGTCGCCGAAGAGAAGCTCAAGGTCATCCCCGTCACGGTGCTGGTCGGCGACGACTCCTTGCCGCGCAAGCTCGACTTCACCTTCGGTACCTCGACGATCTCGACGCTCTACACGAAGTTCGGTGACCCGGTCACCGTCGCGGCTCCGGCCACAGCCCAGATCGACGCGTAGCAAGCAGGTGGTGCCGGGCCGGGACAGGCCCGGCGCCACCTGCCCGCATCTCAGTGGCCGAAGGTGAACCAGTTGACGTTGACGAAGTCGGCCGGTTGGCCACTGGTGAAGGTCAGGTAGACGTTGTGGACCCCGGTCACCGCACTGATATTGGCCGGGACGCTGCGCCAGGTCTGCCAGCCGCCGGTGTTGGCGATGGCGAAGCTGCCGATCGGTGCGTTGGTCCTGCTGTCGAGCCGTACCTCCACCAGGCCGCTCACCCCGCCGGCGGCTCCCGATGCCACCCGGGCGGTGAACTGATGGGCTGCGGAGCTACTGAAGTCGACGTTCGGATAGAGCGCCCAGTCGCCGTTGCCGACCTGCTTGAGGTTCTGGCCGCCACCTGAGTCAGTGGTCGTCTCGGTTGCGACGCCGCCTTGCTGGGTGAAGGATTCGGCTTGGATGGTGCTGTAGGCGCTGCCACCACCACCCGGCGGGTTGGTGGGCGGCGTAGTGGGCGGGGTGGTCGGGTCGCCACCGCCACCTCGGGTCGAGACGGCGACGTAGTCGATCACCATCGGGCGGTCGGGGACGGTCTCGGCGCGCGGTGTCGGACCGTTGAGGGCATCCGGGAAGGCGCCGCCGATCGCGACGTTCAGCAGGATGAAGTACCCGGCGTGTGAGGTCATGCTGTTCCACGTGTCGGCCGGCAACTGCCCTTGGCTGACCGAGTGGAACTGCTGGCCGTCGACGTACCAGCGGAACTGGTTCGGCGAGATGCTCGTGTCCCACTCGAACCGGTACGTGTGGAAGCCCCCTTGGCAACTCGTGCCCGGGCAGGCGCGGCTGTTCGCGAGGCCGCTGGTCTCGTTGCACGGACCGCCCGGGTTCACGCCGCAGTGCAGCACGCCCCAGACCGAGTTGATCCCGTTGACGTTCTCCATGATGTCGAACTCGCCGATACCGGGCCAGTTCCAGTAGTTGCCCCGGTACGGCGCGCCGAGCGCCCAGAACGCGGGCCAGTAGCCGAGCGCCGCGTTGCCCGTGACGTTGGGCATCTGGATCCGGCTCTCGATCGCGACCACGCCACCGGCCGGGGGCCTGAAGTTGCTGCGCTGGCTCTCGATCCGGGCCGACGTCCAGTTGCCGGCGCCGTCGCGGCGGGGCGTGATCCTGAGGTTGCCGGTGCCGTCGAGGGCGAGGTTGTTCGTACTGTTGGTGTAGTTCTGGATCTCGCCGGTGCCCCAGTTGCCGGGGCCGCCCGGATAGGCGTGGCCGGTGTCGATGATCCAGTTGGCGCCGGACGGCAGTGTGCCGTTCGTGCCGTTGAAGTCGTCACTCCAGACCGTCGTCCAGCCGGCGGCCGGTGGCGGCACGCTGGCCTGGGCCGCGACGGTCAGGGCGGTCGCGACGAGGAGGGGAGCGAGCAGGGCGCTCAGGATGGTTCGGCGGCGGGTGGACGGTTTGTTGGGGCGGGAACGCATGGATGACCTCCACGGGCGGGGGCCGAGCGCCTTCACCAGAACGGCGCCGGGCAGGTGATTACGCTCATGGGAGCGCTCTCATGTCGCGCTGTCAACGCTTCGTCACCGCATTGGCGTCAGGGAACGTTCCCCGCTCGTCAGAGTTTGCGGCTGAAGACCGTCGTACTGTGCTCGACCGTCATCCCGAGCCGCTCGTACATCGCCAGCGCCCCGGTTCCGGAGTGCGTCCAGATCGTGAGGTTGGGGCGACCCTGGCGGGAGAAGCCGTGCGATGCGTGCGCGAGCAGCGCCCGGGCGATTCCCTGGCCGCGCAGGTCCCGGCGAACGGCGAGCTGCTCGACGCTCCCGGCGTCGGAATCCGGCAGCGCCAGACAGATCGCGGCCCCGACGAGCTCGTCACCGGCGAAGGCCACCGGGGAGAGCTCGGGCGTGAAGCTGGAGCGCTCGACGCTCATCCGGGCCCACTCTTCGTAGCCCCATCGCCGCGGTTGCCAGTCGTCGAAGGCATTCTGGATCACCAGGTACGCCGCCTGGCGGTCCTCGGCGGAGAACGGCCGGATGGTGATCCCGGCGGGCAGGTCGGGCAGGTCGGGCAGCGCCGGGTTCTCGGTCGCCGGCATCGTCAGCTTCCAGTTGGTCGCCAGTACGTCGTAGCCGCGGGCCCGCAACAGCGCAGTACCGGCGTGGTCCTCGTCGTCGACCGTCTGTGCGAGCCATTCCCCGTCGATCTCGACAGCGCGCGCCTCGGCCCAGTCGAGCAGGCTGCTGCCCAGGCCGAGCCCGCGGTATGACGGTCCGACGTCGACCTGCGAGCGCCGGCCCCGAACGTACGTCCAGGCTGCGATGTCACCGGCCGGCTCGAGAATCACCAGCGTGTCGACGGAAGCGTCCAGCCCGGGCCGCTCCAACGTCGCCTCGACCTCGTCCAGCGCGATCTCCGCCAGCCGGCTGATCGTTTTGGCGTCAGCCGTGGTGGCGGCTCGGCAACTGAATCCAGCAGGCATCACCGGGGGAGTAGGCACAAAAGCCGATCCTCACCTCGCGAGCCTTGTACCGCAACCCGGAACTCAGCCGAGGTGTCCGGCGTCCGCGTCGGCGGCCTCTACTTCTTCGCGGCTGATGCCGAGGAGATAGAGGATCGTATCGAGGTAGGGAACGCTCACATGGGTGTCGGCGGCCGCCCGGACGACAGGCTTGGCGTTGAAGGCGATGCCGAGACCGGCGGCGGCGAGCATGTCGAGGTCGTTGGCGCCGTCGCCGATCGCGACCGTCTGGGACAGCGGCGTACCGGAAGTCACCGCGAAGCGGCGCAGGGCGGTTGCCTTGCCGGCCCGGTCGACGATGTCGCCGACCACCTTGCCGGTCAGTTTGCCGTCGACGACCTCGAGCTCGTTGGCCGCGGCGAAGTCGATGCCGAGCTCCGCGGCGAGCTTGTCGGTGATCTGGCTGAAGCCACCGCTGACGATGGCGAACTGGTACCCGAGGCGCTTCAGCGTCCGTACCAGCGTGCGCGCGCCCGGTGCCAGCTCGATCGCCTGGAAGACCTCGTCGAGCGCCGACTCCGGCAACCCTTCGAGCGTCGCGACCCGGCTCCGCAGCGAATCGGCGAAGTCCAGCTCGCCGCGCATCGCCTGTTCGGTGACCGCCGCGACCTCCTCGAGCCGCCCGGCATGGGCCGCGAGCATCTCGATCACCTCGCCCTGGATCAGGGTCGAGTCGACATCCATCACGATCAGCCGCTTGGCCCGCCGGTACAGACCACCCGGCTGTACTGCGACGTCGAGGCCCTGGACGACGCCTTCGAGCGCGAGCACCTTCCGCAGCGAGTCCGGGTCGGCACCTGACACCGCGATCTCCATCGCGGTCACCGGATAGCGCGCCATCCGGCTGATCCGGTCGATGTTGGCGCCGGTGTCGGCGATCCGGCCGGCGATCGCGGCGAAGCCCTGCGCGGTCAGCGGGCTGCCGATCACGGTCACCTGGGTCCGGCCCTTGCGCCGCGGCTCGTTGTCACCGAACCCCTTCTTCAGGTCGATCTCGACCTCGAGGTTCTCGGCGAGCGCCTTGAGCTCCTTCTTGAGCTCCTTGTGGTCACGCGGCGCCGACAGCAGCACGCCGAGGACCAGCCGGCCTCGCAGGACGACCTGCTCGGCGTCGATCACGTCGAGCCCGCGGAGCGCGAGCATCGACAGTACTGCGGAGGTCAGACCTGGCCGGTCCGTACCGGTCAGAGTGACCAGCAGGGTGGGGCGGTCCGCTATCGACGTCTCGTGCTCAGCCTGTCCTGTCATGTCAAGGCCCCAGGCTACCGATGAATTGTTAACGGGAGGTGGGCGGTCCACATGCCGCGACAAGAGCGCGCCGGGCAGCCGCGGCCAGCTCGGTCAGCGCACGACGCCGGGCATCGGCCTCGGCTCCGGTGAGAGCGGCGCCGTCGTCCTCCAGAGCGGCGTCGGCGATGGCCAGGCAGCGACGGGCGGTGGCGGCAGCCTTCACGGCCCGCGCTTCGTAGCCGGGGGCAAGGTCGTCGCCCTTGCCCGAACCGATCTTGCGGATATCGATCAGCGCGTCCGCGACCTCGGGCTTCCACTTGGCGACGTCGAGCGCGGCTAGCGACTCGGCCGCCTGGATCAACGCGGCCCGCAACCCACGATCGGCCTCACCGAGGTCGGCCGGCAGGGGACTGGTCGCCCGCAACGCGGTCCACTGCACCGCCGGACCGACGTACGCCGGTACGAGCCCGATCTCCGCACCGGTCAGTAC
Source organism: Streptomyces sp. SID13031 (assembly GCF_010548305.1). Taxonomy (GTDB): domain Bacteria; phylum Actinomycetota; class Actinomycetes; order Propionibacteriales; family Kribbellaceae; genus Kribbella. The sequence goes on along the minus strand of NZ_JAAGLV010000006.1, from coordinate 34,898 downwards.
TACGGCCTCGCCCGTCTCGAGCGCTGCCTCGTTGAACGTCGGCGGCCCGGCCAGCCCGATGGGGTCACCCGGGATCGGCAGGGCGAGGTGAGCCTGGGTCGCGCCGGCCGCGCGCAACAGGTTGAGGGCCACCGGCAACGTGGTGGGCTCGGGATGCCCGGCGAGACCGGACACGTGGTGCCCGACGTCCTCGCCCAGGATCTTGTGCGCGGCCGTGTCCGGGTCGCAGGCACCGGTCAGCATCGCGTTCGTCCACACGGTGAAACGCACCGAGGCGGCAGTGGTCAGCACATCTGCCATCATCCCATCCTTGCTTTGTTGTCCCGACACAGCAGGGTCGGCGTCAGCCGCATGGGACGACCCCTCCTGCCAACCTCCCTTCCTTGGTTGACGACGTGAGACGGCAGGGTGGCCGTCGGGCGTTCCGGGCGACCCCGTAGGTTTTGGTCCATGACTGCAGTGGCGGAGCTGGCCGGTGTCTCGATCGTGCGTGGTGGCGCGCTGCTGCTGGACGGCGTCGACTGGTCCATCGAGGAGACCGACCGCTGGGTCGTGATCGGCCCGAACGGAGCCGGCAAGACGACGATGCTCCAGATCCTCGCGGCCCAGATGCACCCGACGACCGGCGTGGTCGGGCTGCTCGGCGAGGTGGTCGGCGCGGTCGACGTCTTCGAGTTGCGACCGCGGATCGGGCTGACCAGCGCCGCACTCGCCGACCGGCTGCCGAAGTCGGAGCGGGTGTCCGATGTGGTCGTCTCCGCGTCGTACGCCGTACTCGGGCGCTGGCGCGAGGAGTACGACGAGCTGGACCACCAGCGGGCCAAGGAGTTGCTGACCGAGCTCGGCATCGGTCATCTGAGCGACCGCACCTTCGGGACGCTGTCCGAGGGCGAGCGCAAGCGGGTGCAGATCGCCCGCGCGTTGATGACGGACCCCGAGCTGATGCTGCTGGACGAGCCGGCGGCCGGGCTGGACCTTACGGGTCGCGAACAGTTGGTCCGGTCGCTCAGCTCGATCGCGACCGCTGAAGGCGCGCCCGCGATGGTGCTCGTCACCCACCACGTCGAGGAGATCCCGCCGGGCTTCACGCACGCGCTGCTGCTGAAGAAGGGCCGCATCGTCAGCGCTGGCCCGATCGAGCAGGCGCTGACGGCCGAGACCCTGAGCGACACCTTCGACCTCGCCCTCAGCCTCGACCACCAGGACGGCCGCTACTTCGCCCGCGCCCTCTGACCAGCCTTGGCCTGCGCTTACGTCCGAAGAACTGGTGAGACGTGGTACCCACTTCTTCGGACGTAAGGGGAGTCCGGGGGCTGGTTTCGCGCGTCACACTGGTGATGGACCTGCCTGAGGTCCCGAACGCGGATAGAGTTGGCAGATGATGGATTGGCTGCGGGACAACGTCTGGGCGGCGTGGCTCGGAATCGCCGCTGCGCTCGCTCTGGCGGAGCTGGCTTCGCTCGACTTCACTTTGCTGATGCTCGCCGCGGGGGCGATCACCGCGGCCGGCGTGGGCGCCTTGTTCCCGCACCTGCTCTGGCTCCAGATCGTCGTCGGCCTGATCACCGCGGCCGCGATGCTGGCCGCCATCCGGCCGCTGCTGGTCCGCAAGATCCACCACGGCGTCGAGCTGAAGACCGGGTCGGCGCACGTGATCGGCCGCAGCGGTGTGGTCGTCAAGGAGATCCACCCCGACGGCGGCGGCTCGATCAAACTCAACGGCGAGCTCTGGACCGCCCGCCCGTACGACGACACCTCCACCATCGAGCCCGGCACCCGCGTCGAGGTGATGTCCATCGACGGCGCCACCGCCGTCGTCTACCCGATCGCCGGGCCCATCGACCACACCCTCCCCGAGCTCCGCGAGAAGCCCGAGCCGAAGGACTCCTAACCGCGCCGCTGGTCGCTGGTGTGGCGCGGTTGCGCCACCGTCGCCTCGAAGTACTGTCGGAAGTACGGACATCGTTGCCAGCGACACCCCACCTGAAGGGTTCCCGGATCGTGAGGGAACCGTTGCCTCGGGTGGCCCGTCGATAGGAAAGACTGTCCGTCCTGAGGGTTCTTCGAGTGGGAGGGTCACGTGACCGCGTTCCTCATAGTGCTGGCATTGGTCGCCTTACTGGTGGTCGTCACACTGATCAAGTCAGTCCGGGTCGTGCAACAGCAGACCGTGGGCATCGTGGAACGGTTCGGGAAGTTCAAGGTCGGCTTGCAGCCCGGCCTGAACCTGCTGACCCCGTTCGTCGACAAGGTCCGCTACACCATCGACATGCGTGAGCAGGTGGTCGCGTTCCCGCCGCAGGGCGTCATCACCGAGGACAACCTGATGGTGTCGATCGACTCCGTCATCTACTTCCAGGTCAACGACCCGGTGCGGGCGACCTACGAGATCTCCAACTACATCCAGGCGATCGAGCAGCTCACCATGACCACGCTGCGAAACATCATCGGTGGCATGGACCTCGAGCAGACGCTGACGTCGCGCGAGGAGATCAACGAGAAGCTGCGGTACGTCCTGGACGAGGCGACCGGCAAGTGGGGCATCCGGGTCAACCGGGTCGAGCTCCGCTCGATCGACCCGCCGCCGTCGATCCAGGACTCGATGGAGAAGCAGATGCGCGCGGACCGCGACAAGCGCGCCGCGATCCTGACCGCCGAGGGTATGCGCCAGTCGGCCGTCCTGTCGGCCGAGGGCCAGAAGCAGTCCGCGATCCTCACCGCGCAGGGTGACCGGGAGTCCCGGATCCTGCGCGCGCAGGCCGAGCGGGAGGCCCGGATCCTGAAGGCACAGGGTGAGGCGCAGGCCATCACCACCGTCTTCAACGCGATCCACGCCGGCAAGCCCGACCAGGGTCTGCTCGCGTACCAGTACCTGCAGATGCTGCCGTCGATCGCTCAAGGCGACTCGAACAAGCTGTGGATCATCCCGAGCGAGATCGGCAAGGCGATGGAGGGCCTCGGCAGCGCCGTCGGCCAGATCGCCGGGATCACCCAGAAGGCCGAGGGTCCGTTCCCGGAGCCCGACCTGGGCAGCTCGCAGGCGGTGGAGGTCGACAGCGGTCTCGGTTCGGCGGCAACGCCGGACGCTGCAGTGGCCGAGGCGGACAACGCAGTACAGGAAGCCATCGCGGCCGCGCAGAACGCGGCAGTCGGCAACCGCGCCCAGCAGGCAGCACCGCCGGCGGTCACGTCGGCTCCCGTGCAGACCTCACCGGTGCAGGACGGCCCTCCGCAGGAGCGCTGACAAATCAGTACTACGGATTAACACACGGCCCGGCTCATAGAGCTGGGCCGTGTGACGTTTCCCGCCCACGAACCGGACTGGTGAACTGAAACGTCCGTCCGGTGCGTAGAGTCTTGCGACGATGACATGGTTCGAGGCGCTGTTCGTCCTGGTGGCGGGAATGGGCGCGGGCACGATCAACGCGGTGGTGGGTTCGGGCACGCTGCTGACCTTCCCCGCGTTGCTTGCCGTCGGCCTGCCGCCGATCCTGGCCAACGTCAGCAACAACATCGGCCTCTCACCCGGTACCGCGGCCGGCGCGATCGGCTACCGTCGCGAACTCGAAGGCCAGCGTGGCCGGCTGCTACGGCTGATCCCGGCCTCGCTCGTCGGCGGCATCGTCGGCGCCGTCCTGTTGCTCAAGCTCCCCGGTTCGGCCTTCAAGGCCGTCGTCCCCGGGCTGATCCTGCTCGGCTGTCTCCTGGTCGCCCTGCAACCGTGGCTCTCGAAGCGCATCAGCCTCCCGGCGCACACCCATCGCGGCGCCTGGTGGGTGATACCGGCCGTCTTCCTGACCGGGGTCTACGGCGGGTACTTCGGTGCTGCCCAAGGCGTGCTGCTGATGGCGATCCTCGGCATCGGCATGGACGCGAACCTGCAACGGATGAACGGCCTGAAGAACGTTCTCGCCACGGTCGTCAACGGCGTCGCCGCGATTTTGTTCATCATCGTGGCGGACGTCGACTGGCTGGCGGCCGGGCTGATCGCGGTCGGCTCGACGATCGGTGGTTTCGTCGGCGCCCGCTACGGCCGCAAGCTGCCGCCGACGGGCCTGCGTGTGCTCATCGTCGTGATCGGCGTCGTCGCCATCGTCACGATGGTCTTCTGACCTCGAGCCCGGCCAGCAACACGTCCAGCCCGTAGTCGAACTGGTCGTCGCCACCTGTCGTCCGGGCCAGTTCGTGAGCGAGCTCCACGACCGTCGGGAACTCGTGCGACGACAGCGACTCCATCGTCGTCCGCAACCGGCGCCAGGCCTCGGGGTCACGGCGCTCGGCCGCCATCTGGATCTCCCAGGACGTCGCGCCGAGCACATAGGTGAACAGCGTGGTGTGCGTGCGGGCCGCGGACTCGGCGTCGAACCCGGCGGACCGCAGGACGCCGAGCAGGCCCTCGGCCACCCGGGCGGTCTCGTGGCCGCTCAGCGGGCGGCTCGCGAGTAGTTGCGCAAGGCAAGGATGCTGCAGCATCAGGGCGCGGAGGCCACGGCAGACGGCGCGGACCTGGTCCGGCCACGGTACGTCGGCCGGGACGCCGGGCACGAGCGCCATCAGGTGGTCGCGGACGGCGTCGTACAGGTCATCCTTGTTACGGAAATAGGTGTAGAGCGCCATCGGGCCGACACCCAGCTCACCCGCCAGACCGCGCAGGCTGAAGGCATCGGTGCCGTTGGCCTCCATCAGGTTGAGCGCGGTCTGCACGATCAGGTCGGGGCTGAGCGTGTTCCGCGGCGTCCTGGTCCGGCTGGCTGGCATCGGCCTGTCTCCCATCTCACACGTGTGAACCTATAACGTACGGTGTATAGTACAGCGTAGAGGAAGCAACCGGAAGGAGCGCGAAGGTGCGAGCGGTACAGATCAGTGAGTTCGGTGGACCAGAGGTTCTGCAGGTGGTGGAGATCGCGGATCCGGTGGCAGGTGACGGCCAGGTCCTGATCACCGTCGACCGGGCCGGCGTCAACTACGCCGACACCCACCAAGTCGAGAACAGTTACCTGTCGAAGGCCAAACTGCCGCTGACGCCGGGTGGTGAGGTCGTCGGTCACACCCAGGACGGCCGCCGGGTCGTCGCGCTGGTCGGTACGGGCGGGTATGCGGAGAAGGCGGTGGCCCACGGGCTGGCGACGTTCGACGTACCGGAAGGCGTCAGTGACGCCGACGCGCTCGCCCTGATCGTGCAGGGCACGAGCGCCTGGCACCTGCTGAAGACCTCGACGAACCTGCAGCCGGGGGAGTCCGTGCTGATCCACGCCGGTGCCGGTGGGGTCGGTTCGCTCGCCATCCAGCTCGCGAAGCTGTGGGGTGCCGGACGCGTCATCGCGACCGCCTCCACCGAGGAGAAGCGCAAGCAGATCCTGGACCTCGGTGCGGACGTCGCGATCGACGGCGACCCCGAGGGCCTGAAGGACCGGATCATCGAGGCGAACGACGGCAAGCCCGTCGACATCGTGCTCGAGATGGTCGGCGGCAAGACCTTCGACGAGTCGTTCGACGCGCTGGCCACCTTCGGCCGGCTGTCCACCTTCGGCGCCGCGTCGCGTCAGCAGGCCGAGCCGATCGCGCCGGGCCGCTTGATGAAGGGCTCGAAGACCATCGCCGGTTTCTGGCTGGCGGACTGCTTCAAGGTTCCCGGCATGATCGGCGACCCGCTTACGGAGTTGTTCGGTCTGGTCCAGGAGGGCAAGCTGCGGCCGATCCTCGGTGGCGACTACGCCCTGTCCGAGATCACCACCGCCCACGAAGACATGCGGGCCCGCCGGACCGTCGGCAAGCTCGTTCTCGACCCCACTCGCTGAACACACCAGCTAGCCAACCCCCTCTTTCATCTTTTAAGGAGTCATAGAAATGACCATCGCAGTCGAGAAGGTTCTCTACACCGCCCGCGCCACCGCCGAAGGCGCCCGGCAGGGTCACACCGCGAGCGATGACGGCAAGCTGGACGTCACCCTCGCGCCGCCGAAGGAGATGGGTGGCAACGGTGAGGGCACGAACCCGGAGCAGTTGTTCGCTGCCGGTTACGCCTCCTGCTTCCACAGCGCGATGAAGTCGGTCGCCCGGCTGACCAAGCAGGACACGGCCGGCTCCACGGTCACCGCAGCCGTCGGCATCGGCCCGATCAACGGCGGCGCCGGCTACGGCCTCGAGGTCGAGCTGATCGTCAGCCTGCCGACCCTCGACCGCGCGGAGGCCGAGGCGCTGGTCGCCAAGGCCCACGAGGTCTGCCCGTACTCGAACGCCACCCGCGGCAACATCAAGGTCGACCTCAGCGTCGCCTGATCCCCCGGTCCCGCATTTCGGCGGTTAACCGCCAGCCTCGTGGGTTGTCACCCCTGATTACGGGGTGACAACCCACCACCTCGGCGGTTAACCGCCGAAATGGGGGGGGCTCAGGACATTCGCTCGAGGGCTTCTGCGAGTAGGGACTGGGTGGCGCTGACTGGTGCTGCTGCGATTGTCAGGGCTTCCATGATTGCGGCGTACTCGTCGAGGTCTTCGAGTTTGTCCAGGTAGAGGGCGCTTGCCGCGTGCTCGATGTAGACGACGTCCGGCAGATCCCCTTCCGGGAACCGCAGGATGCTGAACGCGCCGCCGGCGTCGGGGTAACCGACGCTGCTGAACGGCATGATCTGCAGCGTGACGTTCGGCCGCTGCGAGGCCTCGATCAGGTGCTCGATCTGCTCGCGCATCGTCACCCGGCCACCGACTGGCCGGTGCAGCGCGGCCTCGTCGAGCACGATCCACAAGCGGGCCGGATCGGGCCGGGTCAGGATCTGTTGCCGGGTCACCCGCAGTGCCACCCGCTGGTTGATCTCCTCGGCCGGCAGGTAGGACTTGCCGAGCTGGACGACGGCCCGGGCGTAGTCCTCGGTCTGCAGCAGCCCGGGGACGAAGAGCAGCTCGTAGGTCCGGATCAGCTTGGCCGCGACCTCGAGCCCGACGTAGTTGCTGAACCAGCTCGGCATCACGTCGCCGTACCGCGACCACCAGCCGGGGTTGTTCGCTGCGCGGGCGAGCTCCATCAGCCGCTCGCGTTCCTGCGGGTCCTTCATCTCGTACAGGTCGAGCAGGTCGTTCACATCGCGTTCCTTGAACCCGACCCGGCCGAGTTCCATCCGGCTGACCTTGGACTCCGAGGCGCGGATCTGCCAGCCGGCGTCGGCGCGGCTGATCCCCGCGGCCTCACGCATCCGGCGCAGATGTCCGCCGAGCATGATGCGAAGCGCGGTCGGTCCACCCTCACCACCGGCCACCGTCACCCCAGCATGCTAGCGGGAGATCAAGCGGGAGTGGCGAGTTCGAGCGCCGTGGCGGACGGAAGCTTGGCCAGGTCGGCGCCGTCGACGAGCAACTTGGAGCCTCGGATGCCGCTGCCGATGACGACCAGCCCGGCCTGCGCCACTGCCTCGTCAACAAGGACCGGCCAGGCCGCCGGTACGCCGATGGGCGTGATGCCGCCGTACTCCATCCCGGTTGAGCCGACCGCGTCGTCCTGCGCCGCGAACGAGATCTTCCGGACGCCGAGGTGCTTGCGGACGATGCCGTTCACGTCGGCCCGGTGGGTGGCGAGCACCATCACGGCGGCGTACGTCGACTCGCCGGCGCGCTTGCCGTGCACGATCACGCAGTTCGCCGACGCGGCCATCGGTACGTCGTACTCCGCGCAGAAAGCGGCCGTGTCGGCCAGTGTCGGGTCGATCGCGACGGCCCACGCAGGCAGGTCGCCGAGCGCCGCGCGGACCGGCTCGGCCAGTAGCTCCGGTACTTCGGAAGCCGCTCGCCAGTCGAGCTTGCCGAGGACGGGTGCCGTCACTGCGAGTCGTCCACGAGGTCGGCGTACTCGGTGTGCTTCTTCAGGAAGTCCTGGTAGTACGGGCAGGCCGGCCGGATCCGCAGCCCCGCGTCGCGAGCGTCGTCGAGCGACTTGCGCGCAATCTTGCTCGCCACGCCCTGGCCCTGGTACTCCGGCAGCGTCTCGGCGTGCCGGAAGGAGATCACCTCGCCGGCCAGCTTGTAGTCGACGAACCCCATCAAGTTGCCAGCGGCATCGCGCGCCTCGTACCGGTTCACGTCCTTGGCGTCCGTGATCGCGATCTCGTTCTCCATGCGAGCCACTGTATCCAGCCGGCCGAAGCACACTTCCGGGCGGTGGGTTTGAGCACGGTGACTGCGCCGGCAGGGGCATCGGCGGTGAGTACGCCGCGATCAACTCCGCGATCGACGAGCTGATCCCGTCGAAGTACCGGGGTCGCGTCGACATCAGCGTGAACGGCACCTACTGGGCCGGCGCGCTGATCGGCTCCGCGGTCGGCCTGGTCTTCCTCGACAAGGACATCATCCCGGTCGGGGTCAGGTTGCCTCCGGAGTCCTCAGCTCGGGCAGCTCCCTCGACTTCGCAGATCTCAACGGAGACGGCCGCGACGACTACCTCCTGGTCAACAACACTTCGGGCGCGGTGACCGCGTACCTCAACGGCGGGCTCGGCCCCAAGAACCAGAACGCCACGTGGCACCCCCGAGGACAGGTCGCGTCCGGAGGTGGCGCTTCCGGCGCGATGGTCCGGTTCGCCGATCTGAACGGCGACCACCGAGACGATTACGCCATGCTGAACAACATCGGCGCCGTCAATTTGTACGTGAACGGCTGCTAGAAGTGTCCTAGGAGCCCACGGGTGTTCCCGGCCGATCGTCTGGCCGAGCACACCCGCACGGGCTCCGGCCGGTCGGCAGAAGGGTGCGCTGTGGAGATCGTGGATGCGGCCCGAGGTCACCTGCAACTCGAGCTCAAGGGTCGTACAGCCACGGTCTACGGCGAGTTCATCGCGGTCGGCGACGTCGACTACTACATCGATCGAGCATCGATCACCCGATGGGACGACGGCCCCCCGATGTCGATCGCCGATCAGGAGTTCATCGTCCAGAAACTGCCCGAAGTCGCAACCCGCTCCGGCTTGCGACTGGTCATCGACTGACCCGAGCAGACTCAGGAGCGGACGCAGAACACTACGATCACCCCGTGGGTTCACTTCTGGTCGCCGGTACGACGTCCGACGCGGGCAAGACGACCGTCGTGACCGGGCTCTGCCGATGGCTCGCGCGCCAAGGCGTTCGCGTCGCACCGTACAAGGCACAGAATATGTCGAACAACTCGATGGTCTGCGCCGACGGTGCCGAGATCGGTCGCGCCCAATGGATCCAGGCAGTGGCCGCCGGCGCCGAGCCCGAGGCCGCGATGAACCCGGTGCTGCTCAAACCCGGCAGCGACCGCCGAAGCCACGTAGTACTGATGGGGGAGCCGTGGGGCGAGCTGACCGCTCGGGGCTTCCTCACCGAACGCGCCGAGCTGGCTAAGGCGGCCTTCGCGGCGTATGACGATCTCGCCTCGCGCTACGACGTGGTGATCAGCGAAGGTGCGGGCAGTCCCACCGAGATCAACCTGCGCCAGTCGGACTACGTGAACATGGGTCTCGCCCAGCACACCCGGGCGCCGGTGGTGGTTGTCGGGGACATCGATCGCGGTGGGGTGTTCGCCTCGATGTTCGGCACGGTCGCTTTGCTCGACGCCGCCGACCAGCGGTTGATCAGCGGGTTCGTCGTCAACAAGTTCCGCGGCGACGTGAGTCTGCTCCAGCCCGGGATCGACATGTTGAGCTCAGTGACCGGGCGGCCGACGTACGGCGTACTGCCGTGGCTGCCCGGTCTTTGGCTCGACTCCGAGGATGCGCTCGACGTACCGGCCCGACGCGCGGCAGGGGAGTCGGAGGTGCTCACGATCGCGGTGGTGCGGTTCCCGCGGATCAGCAACTTCACCGACCTCGACGCGCTCGCCGTCGAGCCGACCACGAGCGTCTTCTTCACCGCGAGCCCGGCGGAGGTCCGCGATGCCGACCTCGTCGTACTACCGGGCTCGCGCGCGACGACCGCGGACCTCGCCTGGCTCCGCTCGACCGGCCTGGCCGACGCGGTGACCGCGCGTGTGGCTGCCGGGCGACTCGTGCTCGGGATCTGCGGCGGCTATCAACTGCTCGGCGGCGCGATCTCGGACCCTGCGGGCGTCGAGGGCGGCGGCTCGCACACGGGCTTGGAGCTGTTGCCGGTGGCAACAACCTTCGGCACCGAGAAGGTGCTCGCGCGACCGGCGCCCACGGCGTACGAGATCCATCATGGCGTCGTCAGCGTGACGGGTTCGGCCGCGGAGTTCCCGGGCGGCTGCCGCTCCGGCGTCGTCTGGGGGACCATCTGGCACGGTCTGTTCGACGACGACACCGCCCGGCACGCGTTTTTGACCGAGGTCGCCGGGCTGACCGGCAAACCGGCTCCCGATGGGGCTGTCTCCTTCGCAGCCCAACGCGAAGCCCGCCTCGATCTGCTGGCCGACGCCATCGACGAGCACCTCGACACTGCTGCCCTGCTGTCCCTGATCGAGTCGGGCTCGCCCGGCGGTCTTGCGTTCATCCCGCCGGGCGCTCCGAAACTGTCGGCGGGCTGATCTACGGTCGTCTCCGTGGACCTCAAGGCAGAGCTACACCAAAAACTCCAGGAGACTCGCGCCGTCCTGCTGCGCAAGCTCGAAGGCCTCAGCGAGTACGACCGGCGCCGCCCGCTCGTCCCGTCCGGCACGAACCTGCTCGGTCTGGTCAAGCACCTGGCCGGCCTCGAATACACCTACCTGGGTGAATGCCTCGGCCGTGTCCCTCCGGAAAAACTCGCCTGGGTCGAGGACGAGACCATCTGGGACGGCGCCGACATGTGGGCCCTCCCCACCGAGACGAGCGACTACCTGATCGCCCTGTACCAACGCGCCTGCGCCTTCGCCGACGAGACGATCACCTCGCTCGACCTGGACGCCCCCGGCTCAGTAGCCCACTGGCCCGAAGGCGCCCGCACGACAACCCTCGGCATCCTCCTGATCCGGATGGTCGACGAAACCGCCCACCACGCCGGCCACGCCGACATCATCCGGGAACTGATCGACGGCACCGGCGGCCCCGACGCCGACATGCTCGACGGACCAGGCTGGACCGAGTACTACACCACCCTCCAACAGGCCGCCGATACCTTCAAATAACACGTTGAGAGACCTCTACCAGGGGACGGTTTCGCCTTGGTAGTCGAGGAATTGGAGGCCGGGGGTTCCTGCCTGGGCGTTGATGGTGGCGGCGACGCCGGGGATGCTCTCATCGATGGTGAGGAGGGCGCCAGGACCGCCGAGGTCGGTCTTGACCCAGCCGGGGTTGAGGAGCAGCAGGGTGTGCGCGTCGTCGGCGTACCGGGCGGCGTAGCAGCGCATCAGCTGGTTGAGCGCGGACTTGCTGGCGCGGTAGGCGTCCTGGCCGCCGTTGGTGTTCATGGTCAGGCTGCCCTGGCGGGACGACATCACGCCGATCGTGCCCTTGGGGGCAACGAGTGAGCGCAGGGTCTCGATCACGCGCAGCGGGCTGAGCGCGTTGGTGACCATGACCTCGGTGAACATCTCGGTCGGGACCTCGGCGATCGGGAGGTTGCCCTTGGTGACGCCGGCTTTGACGAAGAGCAGATCGATGGTGCGAGCTGCCAGTCGGTCGTGCAATGCGGAGATCTGGTCGGGTTCGGTGATGTCGAGCGACTCGACGACGAGCCGTCCGTCGGAGGTGTCAGCCAGCGTGTGGAGTTCGGCGCGGTCGTCGCCGCGGACCGTTCCGATCACATCCCAGCCGAGCCGAAGGTATTCAGCGGCGAGCGCGAGACCGAGAGCGCGGGAAGCGCCGACGATGAGTGCAGTTTGAGTCACGGGTTCTCCAGAGGATCAGGCGTTGACGGCGGGCTTGAGAACTTGCTCGCACCACTGCCGGAAGGTGGTCGGGGTAGAGGTCTGCGGCGTCCGGGCGATGCCGTCGTCGAGGCCTTCGTCCTTGGCGCGCATCATGTCGACCATGCCGCCGACGAAGGCGTCGCTGAGGCCGAAGCTCGTCAGCCTGGCGGCGAGGGCATCGAGGGGCTCGCGTTCGTAGCGGACCGGTCGGCCGAGGACATCCGACATGATCCGGGCCATGTCGTTGGCCGACAGATCCTCCGGGCCGAGGACGGGGACGGTGCCGGTTCCGGTCCATGACCGGTCGATCAGCAACCCGGCTGCGACGGCGGCGATGTCGCTCGTGGACGCCGCCGGAGCCCGACGGTCCCCGGCGACGGTGTCGGTGAAGACGCCGTTGTCGCGGATCGAGGTGAGTTGGCGCAGCAGGTTGTCCATGAACGACGGGTTGGCGAGTGCGCGGTAGGCAACGCCGGTACTACCGATGAGGTCGTCCATCGCAAGCGACGCCGTGACGAGCCCGGCGCTCCCGGCGACCGGCGTACCGCGACCGAGAGCCGAGACACCGACGACGTGGTTGACGCCAGCGGTGGCGAACGCGTCCGCAGCGGCCCGGGTGAACCCGGAGAACGCGGCCTGCAGACTCGCCGACTGACTGTCCGGTGGGACGATCCAGAAGACCGCGTCGGCGTCGGCGAACGCCTTGCCGACGATCTCGGGATCGCCGTGGGATCCGGTCACGATGTCGACGCGTCCGCGGACCGCGTCGGGGAGTTTGGCGGGGTCGCGCACGAAGCTCTACATCGCCCAGCCCGTGCTGAGCCGGCAGATCCGTTCGCTGGAACGCGATCTCGGCTGCGACCTGTTCGTCCGGACGACCCGCAGTGTGCAGTTGACGCCAGCCGGGGAGCAGTTGCGGCAAGAGGCGCGTGGAGTGTTCGCGAGTGTGGACTCCGCCGTCCGGCGGGTGCACGAGATCGATCGCGGGGTGCAGCGGATCGTGGTCGGCTTCGCGTCCGGGCTGCACGTGTCGGAGGTCGTGCTCGCGTTCGCGGCGAAGTACCCGGAGATCGAAGTCGATGTGCTCAGCCTGAACTGGTGGGAGCAGGACGCGCCGCTTCGCGACGGCAGGGCTGACGTCGGCTATCTGCGCGGCGCGTTCGACCGTACTGAGATGCATATCGTCCCGATCGGCAGTGAGCAGCGGGTCGCCTGTATGCCGGTGACACATCGACTGGCCGAGCGCGAGACGCTGGTGCTCGCCGACCTCGACGGCGAGACGGTGATGAACTCGCTGCCGCGCCGGATGGCCTCGCTGGAGGAGAAGTTCGAGGCGATCGCCTCCGGCCAGGGCATCGCCTTGGTGCCCGAGACCGTGGCCGGGATGTATCCGCGTGCCGACCTGGTCTACCTGCCCATCCTGGACAACGACCCGGACGAGACCTGCCTGGCCGTGCCGATGAACCGCCGGACAGAGCGGCTGCTCGACTTCCTCGACCTGGCGACCACGACTCTGCGCGCCTGAGGCAGCCTGCGAAGATGGCCGGGTGAGTTCTTCGGCGGAGCAACTGGAGGTGTTTCAGGAGCATCGCGGGCGGATGTTCGGGATCGCCTACCGGATGCTCGGGTTGGCGGTCGAGGCCGATGAGGTGCTCCAGGATGCCTGGCTGCGGTGGCAGTCGGTTGATCATCGGAGCGTCAAAGAGCCTGGCGCCTTCCTCGCCAAGACCGTCACCAACCTCTGTCTCAACCAGCTCACCTCCGCCCGCGCCCGCCGCGAGACGTATGTCGGCGAATGGCTTCCCGAGCCGATCCTCACCGGCGGCAAGCTCGACGATCTCGGACCGCTGGATGAGGTCGCCCAGCGCGAGTCGGTCTCGTTCGCCCTGCTCACCCTGCTCGAGAAGCTCACTCCCGCTGAGCGCGCGGCATACGTCCTGCGCGAAGCCTTCGCCTACTCGCACCGCGAAGTCGCCGAGCTGATCGGTACGACGGAAGCCAACGCCCGCCAACTCCATTCACGAGCCCGCAAACGGGTCGGCGCCGACCGGGAGTCGCGCCCGGTCGACCCCGGTCAATGGCGTGCTCTGGTCGAGCGGTTCCTGGCTGCTGCTCAGCTGGGCGACATCGGCGGCCTCGAAACGATGCTCGCCGCTGAGGTGGTGTCCCGCGCCGACAGCGGCGGCAAGGTCAACGCGGCCCGGAACCCGGTCATCGGCCGGGATCGTGTCGCGCGGTACCTGATCGGCGTACTGGAACGCTTCGGCGCCGGCATCCTCCCGTACTTCGGCCACGCGAACGGTGCGCCCGCCATCGTTGCCGTCGGCCCCGATGGCGTCCGGGCAGTCGTCTTCCTGACCTTCGACGGCGACGAACTGACCAGCCTCGAGCTGGCGATGAACCCCGACAAGCTCAGCCGCGTCGACGAGCAGCTGTCACGAATCGGCGGGGTATCCGGTCTGGGCTGGTGACCGAAAGGACACAGCATGCGAACCATCCTCGTCACCGGCGGTACCGGTACCCTCGGCCGCCCGACGACCGCACGCCTACGAGCGGCCGGCCATGATGTCCGCGTCCTCAGCAGGCGGCGCGGCCCGGGCCTGACCACTGGCGACCTGACCAAAGGCATCGGCCTGCGCGAGGCGCTGAACGGCGTCGACACCGTGCTCCACCTCGCCACCAGCCTCGGACGCGCCGACGTCACGCAGACCCAGCACCTGATCGAGAGCCTGCGCCCGTCCGGCGTCGAGCACCTGATCGTCATCTCGATCGTCGGCATCGACCAGATCCCGATGCCGTACTACCGCGCCAAACTGGAGACCGAGCGACTCGTCCAGGAGTCCGCGATCCCGTACTCCCTCCTTCGCGCGACCCAGTTCCATCACCTGATCGACCAGGTGCTCACCGCCCAGCGCTTCCTGCCGCTCCTGCTCACCCCGTCGGTCAGGCTGCAATCCATCGCCGTCGAGGACGTCGCCACCCGCCTCACCGAACTCGCCGCTGCGCATCCGGCCGGCCGAGTCCCCGACATCGGTGGCCCAGAGCAACGACCCCTGGTCGACTTCGCGCGAGCCTGGAAGCAGGCGGCCGGCTCCCATCGCCCAATCGTCCCAGTTCGCCTGCCAGGCAAGGCGTTCCGAGCCTTCGCGAGGGGAGCCGCGCTGACCGACGGTACGCCGTACGGGCAGAAAACCTTTGCCGACTTCCTCGCCGCTGGGGTGGAGGGATGAGCGCCCGAGGATGGCTTCGAGGTGCCTCGCCGACCTGGTCGACGGTTCTGCTGACCTTCACCATCTTGGAGGTGGTGCTCCCGCTCGCGTTGATCCCCGCCGCGCTCAGGAGGCCGCGCGCCGGACGGTGACTTGACGACTGTGACAGTACTACTGTCACAATGGTCCGTATGGGTCCACTGAGCGGGGTGAAGGTCGTCGAGCTGGCCGGGATCGGGCCGGCGCCGTTCGCCTGCATGATGCTGGCCGAGCTCGGCGCCGAGGTGCTGCGGATCGAGCGCCCGGGCGGCGGTCTCGCGATGGGGCCACCCGAGCTGGAGTTGCTCAACCGGGGTCGCCGCAACGTCGTCCTCAACCTGAAGAGCCCGGCCGCGATCGACACCGTCCTGCAGTTGATCGCGGGTGCCGACGTACTGATCGAGGGCTTCCGTCCTGGCGTGGCCGAGCGACTCGGCCTCGGCCCCGATGCCTGCCACGAGGTCAACCCCAAGCTGGTCTACGGCCGGATGACCGGCTGGGGGCAGGACGGTCCGCTGGCTCAGTCGGCCGGGCATGACATCGACTACCTCGCGCTGTCCGGCGCCCTTCACCTGATCGGCCGCGCCGGTGGCCCGCCGCAGGTGCCCGCCAACTTGCTGGGCGACTTCGCAGGTGGCTCGCTGTACCTGGTGGTCGGCGTACTGGCCGCGCTGTTCGAGGCGCGGGGGAGTGGCCGCGGGCAGGTGGTCGACGCGGCGATCGTGGATGGCTCCGCGCACCTCACCACGATTCTGCTCGGCGCTCTGGCTGGCGGCAGTTGGAAGCAGGAGCGCGGCACCAATCTGCTCGACACCGGCGCGCCGTTCTACGACGTCTATGAGACTTCGGATGGCGAATACATGGCCGTCGGTGCGATCGAGCCGCAGTTCTATGACGAGCTGATCAGGTTGCTCGGCGTCGAGGGGCCTGACCGGTACGACCTGGCGAGCTGGCCCGCGCTGCGCAAACTCCTGGCCGAGACGTTCGCTCAACGGACCCAGGCGGAGTGGGCAGCGATCTTCGACGGTACCGACGCCTGCGTCTCGCCGGTCCTCCCGATGGCCGGCGATCATCCCCATTTAGTTGCCAGAGGCACCTTCGTCGACAAGGACGGCGTCCGGCAGCCGGCGCCCGCGCCACGCTTCTCCCGCACTCCGACGACGCTCGGCCAGCCCCCGGCCCGTCCCGGCCAGCACACCCGCGAAGCCCTGGCCGACTGGGGAGTGAGCGACATCGACGCGCTGCTCGCCTCTGGTGCCGCCGTCCAAGCCGACTGACCAAGCCGACTGACCAAACTCGCCGCCGCCGTTCAAGCCGACCAAGCACCTCAGGAGACCGCCCGTGGAACGTCACCTCTTCGACGCCGATCACGATGCCTTCCGCGAGACCGCGCGCGCGTTCTGCGAGAAGGAGATCGCGCCGCACCACGACAGCTGGGAGGAGGCCGGCATCGTCCCGCGCGAGCTGTGGACCGCGGCCGGCTCGGCCGGGTTGCTCGGCTTCATGATTCCCGAGCAGTACGGCGGTGGTGGTGCGCGCGACTTCCGCTTCAACGCCGTGGTGATCGAGGAGGTGACCAAAGCACGCGCGAGCGGCCCCGGGTTCACGATCCACGCCGATCTCGTTTCGTCGTACCTGCTGGACTATGCGACCGAGGAGCAGAAGGCGCGGTGGCTGCCCAAGTTCTGCTCCGGCGAGATGATCACCGCGATCGCGATGACCGAACCGGGCGCCGGCAGCGACCTGCAGGGCATCACCACGACGGCCAAGCGCGACGGCGACGACTACATCCTGAAGGGCCAGAAGACCTTCATCTCCAACGGCATCCTCGCCGACCTGGTGATCGTCGTCGCCAAGACCGACCCCGAGGCCGGCTACCAGGGCATCTCGCTGCTCGTCGTCGAGCGCGGGATGGAAGGCTTCGAACGCGGCCGCAACCTGGAGAAGATCGGCCTGAAAGCCCAGGACACCGCCGAACTCTTCTTCGACAACGTCCGCGTCCCCGCCACCAACCTGCTCGGCGAAGAAGGCAAAGGCTTCATCTACCTGATGGAGAAGCTCCCGCAGGAGCGCCTGACGATCGCGGTCGTCGCGGCCGCCGCCTGCGAATCCATTCTCGCCGGCACCCTCCAGTACGTGAAGGAACGCAAGGCTTTCGGTCGCCCCATCGGCGCCTTCCAGAACACCCGCTTCGTCCTCGCCGAACTAGCCACCGAAACCCAGATAGCCAGAGTCTTCGTAGACCGCTGTATCGAAGAACTCAACACCCAAACCCTGACCGTCTCCGACGCGGCGATGGCCAAGTGGTGGACCACCGAACTCCAGAAAAAGGTCGTCGACAAGTGCCTCCAACTCTACGGCGGCTACGGCTTCATGACCGAGTACCCGATCGCCAAGGCCTACCTGGACACCCGGATCCAAACCATCTACGGCGGCACCACCGAAATCATGAAGGAAATCATCGGCCGCACGATGGGCATCTGACGCGAGTATTGCCTGAGTGACGCCAACTAGGTAGATTGGATCTATGTAGATTCAATCTACCTAGCGAGGATTACTCTTGTCAGATTTCATCGGCCGTCGGATCGAACTCGGTCTGCTGGGCAAGCGACTGCAGAGGATTACCTCGACCGGCCAAGGGACTGCGGTAGCGGTGCGAGGTCGGCGGCAGGTCGGCAAGTCGCGCCTCGTACAGGAGTTCTGTAATCAGGCTGCGGTTCCGTACCTCTTCTCGACTGCGACCAAAGGCGCATCGCCGGTGGAGGCGGTGCAGACCCTCCTCGCGGATCTGAAGGATTCGACGCTGCCGGCTGATGGTGAGCTGATTCCTGGGCTGACCAGCGGAAACTGGCCCGACGCTTTCAAGGTTCTCGCTGCAGCGCTTCCCTCGAGTCCGAGCATCGTGGTTCTGGACGAGGTGCCGTGGCTGGCCGAGCAAGATGCGCTGTTCGACGGGGCCCTACAGACGGCTTGGGACAGGCTGCTGTCCTCGAAGCCCCTCCTCCTTCTGCTGCTCGGCAGCGACCTTCACATGATGGAGCGTCTGACGGCCTACGACCGCCCGTTCTTCGGTCGAGCTGACAACCTCGTCCTAGGACCGTTGAATCCAGCCGACGCAGGTTCTGCCGTAGGTATGCAGGGCGCGGATGCGATCGACGTACACCTGGTATCCGGTGGTCTGCCAGGCATCTTGCGCACCTGGCCGCACGGTATGCCTGCATTGGACTTCCTGCGGACCGAGTCGGCTGATCCGGCCGCAGCTCTCTTCAGTGTTCCGGAGACGGCTCTGCTGGCTGAGTTCCCGACGCCGGATCTGGCCCGGCGGGTTCTCGAGGCGGTCGGTGCCGGCGACCGGACCCATCCCAACATCGCTGCCGCGGCCGGTAGTCGTGACGGTGGGTTGCCATCGGGCACGCTGTCGCCCCTCCTGCAGCGGTTGACCAGGGAGAAGCAGGTCCTGGCGATCGATGAGCCACTGTCGACGGTAGCCGGCAAACCCGCCCTGTACCGCGTTGCCGACAGCAACCTCCGCCTGTACCTGGGGGTACTGAGGTCGGTCCATGAACAAGCGCGCCGTGGCCGGCCCGAGGCTGGATTCCGGGTGATCGAGCGTCGATGGGCAACCTGGCGAGGTCGTGCGGTCGAACCGATGGTTCGAGAGTCGCTGGAGTTGGCCGGGCTGGCCGGCGCCCTTCCTTGGCCGGAGGTCGAGACTGTCGGCGGATGGTGGAATCGTCAGTTTGATCCGGAGGTCGACCTGGTAGGCGCCGATCGCGCTCCGATTGCCACCAGGCTGGCTTTCGCGGGCTCGGTGAAGTGGTTGAGCAGCCCGTTCGACGGACATGACCTCAACGGACTGCGCCGGGCCGTCACCGCGATTCCCGGCTTCGACCCGGTGGTGGCCGGCTTGGTTGTCGCATCGCTGAGCGGGGTGGCGCCTGGCGTCGACCTGCGGCCTGACGAGCTGCTGTGGACCCCCGCGGATGTCGTTGGCGCCTGGCGGGGGTGACCTCAGAATGACGAACAACCCGGCCGAGAACGCCGAGCGATGCTGCATACCCTCGCGGCCGTCGGGCAGCCGCCGCAAACTCCACAGGAGTGGCTGAAGGCCATCGCCGCCGACCCGCGGAAATCAGCCCCGACCACGCCGTGATCGTGGTGGTTTCGTGGTTGACTGCCGGGAGTGGTTTCAGCTTGGAGGAGGTTCCCGATGGACGTTGTGTCGCCGGGGTTCACCGGCCGTCGCCGAGGTAGTAGTGATCTGCCGCCGGGGCAGTATCTGACGCACGAGTTCCCGGTTCTGTCGGCGGGACCGACGCCGCGGATCCAGCCGGAGCACTGGGAGTTCACCGTCGCCAACGAGGCGGGCGAGGTCACCCGCTGGGACTGGTCGGCGTTCACGAAGCTGCCGAGCGAGACGATCACCAAGGACCTGCACTGCGTGACCAGGTGGTCGAAGCTGGGGACGGAGTGGAAGGGCGTCTCGCTGGACGTCCTGCTGGCCGACATCGAGACCGGCGCCGACTTCGTGATGGTGCACAGCTACGGCGGCTACACGACCAACCTGCCGCTCGAAGACCTGCTCGACGGCCAGGCGTGGATCGCCTACGAGTACGACGGTGAGCCGCTGGCCCCGGAGCACGGTGGCCCGGCCCGGTTGCTGGTGCCACACCTGTACCTGTGGAAGAGCGCCAAGTGGGTGCGCGGGATGATCCTGTCGGACACCGAGGACCTGGGCTTCTGGGAGACCGCCGGCTATCACGAGTACGGAGACCCATGGAAAGAACAGCGATACGCCGGCGACTGACCTGGCAGGTCGGCACCGTCACCGAAGTGCGCGAGGAGACGTCGACCGCCCGGACCGTGGTTCTCGACGTACCGGACTGGCCGGGTCATCTCGCCGGGCAGCACCTGGACGTCCGGCTGACCGCGCCCGACGGGTATCGCGCCTCCCGCTCGTACTCGATCGCCTCGGCGTGGACCGGGTCGACCATCGAGCTGACCGTCGAGCAGGTGCCCGACGGTGAGGTCTCGCCGTACCTGGTCGACGTGCTCAAAGTCGGCGACCCGCTCGAGGTGCGCGGCCCGGTCGGCGGCTGGTTCGTCTGGAAACCCGAGCAAGAGGGCCCGATCCAGCTGATCGGCGGTGGCTCGGGCGTCGTACCGCTGATGGCGATGCTCCGCGCCCACGCGGCCGCCGCGAGCACGACACCGGCCAAACTCCTGTACTCCGTCCGCAGGCCGGCGTCGGTGATCTACGTGGACGGCTTGAAGGAGATCGCGGGGTCCGAGGACGTCGAGATCACCTTCCTCTACACCCGTGAGGCGCCACCGGGGGAGAAACGCTCCCCGGCTCGCGTCGACGCGGAGCTGCTGAGGTCGGTGACCTTCCAGCCGGAAGACGCACCGACCACCTATGTCTGCGGTCCGACCCCGTTCGTCGAAGCGGTGGCAGACCTGCTCGTCGCGGCCGGGCACGACCCGGCCAGGGTAAGAACCGAACGCTTCGGACCGACAGGAGGACCGCGATGACCGCGGATGTTCCGACCCACTTGGATGGCAATGCTGCAGCGGGAGCGCTCCGCGAGGTCTTCGCCGTCGACATCACCGCTGCGGTCGGCCAGTGCGCCGGCTGCGGCCAGACTGGCGTGTTCGCCGAGACCCGCGTCTACCTGGACGCCCCCGGCCTGGTCGCCCGCTGCTCTGGCTGCGACGGCGTCCTCCTCCGGGTCGTCACCACCCCCACCGACACCTATCTGGATCTCCGCGGCCTCACCTATCTGCGCTTCTCCACCCCGAGCTGACGCAAATTGCAGGAAGTGACATTGCGCTGAGGTCGAATTTGCCCGACTTTGGGCTTTTTTGCTCCTAGCATCCGGCCCATGGAGATTCCTGGGCTGGGGGCGGTCGTCGAGGACGACGCCTTCGAGGGTTATCGCAGCAAGGCCGTCCCGGTCGGCGTGCTGGGTGGCCTCGAGTGTGAGTTCGTCGTACAGGGCTATGACGAGGAAGAGGATCAGGAGGATTTCCATGCGGCGATCCGGACGTTCCTCAGCCTCGGGCCAAGCGCGCTGACCGAGGCGGCGCCCGCGGTCTACGCGTACTACCTGCGGGCGCGGCGTGAGCCCGGTGGCGACTTGGGCGTCAAGATCAACGGTCCGGACGACGTGCTCGAGTACGTCAACCTGGGTACCGAGGCCGAGGTCCTCCGCAACGACGACGGCGACGGGCGGATCTATGTGTCGCTGGAGTGCGGTTGCGACTGGGAGCCCGAGCAAGGCCTGCAACTGGTCTTCCGCGACGGCGCCTGCGTGACCAGAGTCGGCCCGTACGACGGCGAGCTCACCGACTGACACCACCGACCGGCCCGGTCCACCCGGGCATGGGCGGACCGGGCCGGCGGCGTTATGGGAGGTCCTGGTGGACGTCGATCGTCGAGAAGGCCCCCAGGGGTTTGATGCTTCCGCTGAGGATTGAGTTGCTGCGGGTGTCGCCGAGCAGATAGCGGCGGAAGAACGCGGACAGGTAAGTGGTGGAGACCAGCCGCTGCTGGGTCTCGGTCAACTGCTTGTCGGCACGCTGGCGATCATCATTCGCGCTGCAGTGACCGGGGGACGGCCGATCGGGCGATTCCGCGTCGTCGTAGGCGCCGACCTGGCCACTCGAAGGCGACCACTGGGTGTTGTAGAAGTCGTGGTTCGCGCCGTGTACGTAGAACTCGTAGTACGGCGCCTTGTTGTGCGCGCCGAGATACGCGAGATGCCCGTCGACGGCGCGATCGCAGCTCCCGACGAGGGAGGCGACCGGGATATTGGTGATCCGGTAGTTGTCGTACTCCGCGTTGTCCGGGTTGTCGTCCGGAGCGTAGGGCTCGGCGGCCGCGAGCGGGACGACCGCCTTGATCTTCACGCCGGCCGGCCAGTTCTTCTGGTTCACGTCGGCTGCCTCGAGCAACGTGCCGCGGCCACCCCGCGAGTGGCCCATCAACCCGACATTGGTCAGATCAGCGTGTCCACGGAAGTCGATCGGCTGGCCATGATCCTTCAGCTTGCCGGCCAGCGGCCCGGACCCGTGCGCGGACAATTGCTGCCAGATGGCGAGGTGCTGGTTGATCAGCGACGCCCGGGCGGCGTCCTGCTCCTGACCGATCAAGTCGATCGTGCTGTTGGCGTCGATCGAAACCACGATCATGCCCTGCGCCGCGAGCGCCTTCCCGAGATAGTCGTAGCCAACATAGCTGGGGATCTCCGGTGTGCCTGCCGCGCACGGCTGGACGGACAGCTTGTCGTAGTCCTGCTCGTCCCAGGCTTTCGGATCCGCGCAGGTGATCCAGAGGCCGTGCGACATCAGCGCGACCGGATACTTGTGACCGGCGAGATCCTTCGGGTAGTGCACGACGGCGGTCAGCTCGTTGCCGAGGCTGTACGACGTACTGCCGATCGGATGGAGGGTGGAGGCTTGGGCGGTGGATGCCGTCGGCACCAGGACCGCGCCGGTCAGGGCGAGTGCGGCGACTACGGTCAGCAGTTTCCTCATACTGCTGCCACGCGCCGCTCAGCCGGCTGGTTGTCAGCCGGGATGTCCCAGAATGTCCCAGAATGTCAGGGTGTTGTCAGCGTCGCGGCGGCTTGTTGCGGGAGCGGATCGTGTCACGCTGCGTCTCGCCGACGGCCCGTTCGTACGCGAGTACCAGGCCCTGGATGGTGACCGGCTTGAAGCGCTCGACCAGTTGCTGGATGTGCTCCGGCGGGCCGCCCGAGTCGCGGTAGTGCGGCCAGACCTTGGTCCGGAAGACGTCGGTCAGCTCCTCGGCCAGCTGCCGGCCGTGCTCGGTGAAGATCCGCCCGACATCCAGCACCGCGTCGACCGGCAGGTCCAGGTCGAGCAGCTCGACCCCGAGGCTGAGGTGTGCCGTCGCGACCTGGAAGACGTCGTCGTCCGGCGTCGGCTCGACCACGCCGAGCGCGACGAGCATCTCGATGTCGTCATCGGTCAGCTCCCGGCCGGTACGCCGTACCAGCGTCGCCCGGTCGAGCGTCTCGGGCAGGTCGCGCATCCAGGGGGTGAGCAGGGTCCGGTGCAGCGCGATGTCCTGCGGGGTCGCGTCGGCGGGGATGCGATCCAGGTAGCCCTCGATCGCGGACAGGCTGAACCCGTGCGCCTGCAGTTCGCGGACCAGATCCAGCCGGGCGATGTGTTCGGAGCCGTAGTACCCGACCCGCCCACGGCGTACCGGCGGGGGAATCAGGCCCCGGCCCGCATAGAAGCGCAGCGTGCGCACGGTCATCCCGACCCGGGCGGACAGCTCGTCGACCGTGAGGGTCGCTTCGTCCGCGGTGACTTCTGACATGGCCGAGATCATAACGACCCCCTCTTGACGACCATGACACCAGAACTGTCACAATCAACGGGACGACTCGACCGACGGGATCCCCATGAGCACTGAAGCCTTTCTCTACGATGCGATCCGGACACCGCGCGGCAAGGGCAAAGCGGCCGGCGCGCTGCACGAAGTGAAGCCGATCCAGCTGATCACCGGCCTGCTCGAGGAGCTCCGGGTGCGACACCCCGAGCTCGACGAGGACGCGATCGACGACGTCGTCCTCGGCGTGGTCACCCCGATCGGCGACCAGGGCATGGACATCGCCCGGACCGCGGTCCTCGCGGCGGGCTACCCGGAGACCACCGGCGGCGTGCAGCTCAACCGCTTCTGCGCCTCCGGCCTCGAAGCGGTGAACCAGGCGGCGCAGCGGATCCGCTCGGGCTGGGAGGACTTCATCCTGGCCGGCGGCGTCGAGTCGATGTCGCGGGTGACGATGGGCTCCGACGGCGGCGCCTGGGCGATGGACCCGGAGACCGCGATCGACACCAACTTCATCCCGCAGGGCATCAGCGCCGACCTGATCGCCACCATGGACGGCTTCTCCCGCACCGACGTCGACACCTACGCCGCGGAGTCGCACGCGCGGGCCGCCAAGGCGTGGGCCAACGGGTACTTCGCTCGCTCGGTCGTCCCGGTGACGGATCGCAACGGGCTGCAGCTCCTGGACCACGACCAGCTGGTACGACCCGGTACCACGGTCGAAACCCTGGCCGGTCTGCCGGCGTCGTTCGCCGCGATCGGTGAGCACGGCGGGTTCGACTCGGTCGCGCTGGAGAAGTACGTGACCGTCGAGCGGATCAACCACGTGCACCACGCCGGCAACTCGTCCGGCATCGTCGACGGCGCCGCGCTGGTTGCCATCGGCAACGAGAAGGCGGGCGAGGCGCTCGGCCAGGCCCCGCGCGGCCGGGTGGTCGCCGCGGCGGTCAGTGGTACCGACCCGACGATCATGCTGACCGGCCCGGCGCCGGCCGCCCGCAAGGCGCTGGCGAAGGCAGGGCTCGAGGTCTCCGACATCGACCTGTTCGAGATGAACGAGGCCTTCGCGGCCGCCGTCCTGCACTTCATGAACGACCTCGGCGTCCCGCACGAGAAGGTGAACGTCAACGGCGGCGCGATCGCGCTCGGCCACCCGCTCGGCGCCACCGGCGCGATGCTGATCGGAACCCTGCTGGACGAGCTGGAGCGGCGCGAGCTGCGCTACGGTCTGGCCACCCTGTGCGTCGGCGGCGGCATGGGCGTCGCCACCATCATCGAGAGGCTGGCGGCATGATCGACTGGACGAAGGACACTGACGCGTCTGGAAAATACACCGTCACGCTGACGATGGACGATCCCGGCGCCTCGGCGAACACGATGAACGACACCTACATCGCCGCGATGGCTTCGACTGTCGAACGGCTGCAGGCGGAGAAGGATCAGCTCAAGGGCGTCGTGATCACCAGCGCCAAGTCCACCTTCTTCGCCGGTGGCAACCTGCAGATGCTGTCTCAGATCCAGCCGGAGAACGCGGCCGAGGTGTTCGAGACGATCGAGGAGGTCAAGCGCCAGCTCCGCGTGCTGGAGACGCTCGGCGTCCCGGTCGTTGCCGCGATCAACGGTGCCGCGCTCGGCGGTGGGCTGGAGATCGCGCTCGCCTGCCATCACCGGATCGTTGCCGACGACAACCGGATCGAGCTCGGCGTGCCCGAGGTGACGCTCGGCCTGCTGCCCGGCGGTGGCGGCGTCACCCGGACGGTCCGGATGCTCGGGCTGCAGGACGCGTTGATGAAGGTGCTGTTGCAGGGCCAGCGGATGAAGCCCGAGCACGCCAAGTCGGTCGGCATCGTCGACGAGGTCGTCCCGGCCGGCGAGCTGCTCGCCGCGGCGTACAGGTTCATCGATTCCTACGACGGTGACGCCAAGCAGCCCTGGGATCGCGACGGCTACCGGATCCCCGGTGGTACGCCGTCCTCGCCGAAGCTGGCCGCGTTCCTCCCGGCCTTCCCCGCGAACCTGCGCAAGCAGCTCAAGGGCGCGCCGTACCCGGCTCCGCGTGCCATCATGAGCGCGGCCATCGAGGGCAGCCAGGTGGACTTCGCGACGGCCAGCAGGATCGAGTCCCGGTACTTCGTCTCGCTGGCGACCGGCCAGATCGCCAAGAACATGATCAACGCGTTCTTCTTCGAGCTCCAGGCGATCAACGCCGGGGCGTCGCGGCCTGCCGACGTACCGGCGTACAAGGCCCGGAAGGTCGGGGTGCTCGGCGCGGGCATGATGGGCGCGGGGATCGCGTACGTGTGCGCGAAGGTGGGCATCGAGGTGGTGCTCAAGGACGTCTCGCTGGAGTCGGCCGAGAAGGGCAAGGAGTACTCCGAGAAGCTGCTCGCCAAGCAGGTGAAGAAGGGCCGCAGTACGCCGGAGAAGGCGGCGGCGTTCCTGAGCCTGATCACGCCGACCGCGGATCCGAACGACCTGGCCGGCTGCGACCTGGTGATCGAGGCGGTGTTCGAGAGCGAGGAGGTGAAGCAGAAGGTCTTCGCCGAGATCGCCGGTGTGGTCGAGCCGGACGCGCTGCTCTGCTCGAACACGTCGACGCTGCCGATCACCTCGCTCGCCGAGGGCATCGACCGGCCGGACGACTTCGTCGGGATGCACTTCTTCTCACCGGTCGACCGGATGCCGCTGGTCGAGCTGATCGTGGGGGAGAAGACCTCCGATCGCGCGCTGGCGAAGGCGTACGACGTCGTCCGGCAGATCAAGAAGACGCCGATCGTGGTCAACGACAGCCGTGGCTTCTTCACCTCACGGGTGTTCGGCACGCTCGTGATGGAGGGTGCCGCGATGGTTGCCGAGGGCGTCAACCCGGTGACGATCGAGCGCGCCGCGACCCAGATGGGCTTCCCGGCGCCGCCGCTGGCGATGCTCGACGAGGTCACGCTGACCTTGCCGATGAAGATCCGCGATGCGGCTCGCGCTTCTGGGGACAACGCGGGTGCCTTCGACGACCACCCGGGCATGGAGGTGACCGAGCGCCTGGTCACGGAGTTCGACCGCAAGGGCAAGGCGGCCGGGGCCGGCTTCTACGAGTATCCGGCCGACGGTCCGAAGCACCTGTGGCCCGGGCTGTGGGAGCACTTCGTCAAGGCGGACACCGACGTACCGCTGATCGACCTGCAGGAGCGGATGGCGTTCGCGATGTCCCTCGAGACGGTCAAGTGTGTCGAGGAGGGCGTGCTGCGCTCGACGGCCGACGCGAACATCGGCTCGATCTTCGGCATCGGCTTCCCGCCGCTGCACGGTGGCGCGCTGCAGTACATCAACGCCTACGAAGGTGGACTTGCCGGTTTTGTCGCCCGCACGCGGGAGCTCGCACAGAGTTACGGCAGCCGCTTCGAACCACCGGCGCTGCTCGTCAGCAAGGCGGAGGCGGGCGAGAAGTTCTCCTGATTCGATCACTGAGCGCGGTACCGGACTTGTCCGGTACCGCGCTCTTCGTGTGTTTGACCTCAGCGTTACAACGTGGGCACTCGCGGTCGTGCTCGAACTGTCACCGGCTAGGCCTGTTGCGATGTTTGACTTAGTTGTAACGTGTGCGAAACCCGGAGATGCTTAACCAAGTTAAGTAACTACCGGATCCGCTAGTCCCTGGAGGTGGAACGCATGCCTGCTCGTATCCCGACTGCCGGACTGTCCCGGCGCGACCTGCTCAAGCGGACCGGAGGGCTGGCCGCGTTGGCCGCCTTCACCGCCGCGTGTGGCGGCAACACCGGCCGACCAGCAAGCAGCGGGGGAGGCGACGGCAGCAAGGTCACGCTGTCGCAGTGGTACCACCAGTACGGCGAGGCCGGCACGAAGGAGGCCGCGCTCAAGTACGCGAAGGCCTACACCGACTCGACCATCGGGGTGCAGTGGACGCCGGGTGACTACGGCGCCAAGCTCGCGTCGGGTCTGCTGTCCAGCAACGGGCCGGACGTGTTCGAGAGCCAGCTGAACGTCGCGATGGTGAAGAGCGGCCAGGTCGTGGCGCTGGACGACATCCTCGGCGATGCCAAGGACGACTTCAACCCGAACGACCTGAAGACGAACACCATCGACGGCAAGCTCTACGGCATCAAGATGATCGACGACCCGCAGGTGTTCTACTACCGCAAGTCGATGTTCGACAAGGCCGGGATCAAGCCGCCGGAGACCGTCGACGACCTGATCGCCGCGGCCAAGGCGCTCACCACCGACAAGGTGAAGGGCATCTTCCTCGGCAATGACGGCGGCGTGATCGTCGGCGGTCCGGCGCTGTGGTCGTCCGGTGGTCAGTACCTGACCGACGACAACAAGCCCGGCTTCAACAACGCGCGGGCGGCAGAGGCCTTCGGCAAGCTGCACCAGTTCTTCGCGGACAAGAGTGTCCTGCTCGGCGCCCCGGCCGACTGGTGGGATCCGGGCGCGTTCGTCCAGGGCCTGACCGCGATCCAGTGGACCGGCCTGTGGGCGATGCCGGCCATCCAGAAGGCGCTCGGCGACGACTTCGGTGTCTTCGCCTACCCGAAGCTCGATGCCGAGGGCAAACAAGCGCTGCCGTCCGGCGGCTGGACCCAGTTCGTCTCCGCGAAGAGCGCGAACGTCGAGGCGGCGAAGAAGTTCGTCAAGTGGCTGTGGGTCGACAACGCGGAGTTCCAGGAGGACTGGAACCTGAACTACGGCTTCCACATCCCGCCGCGCAAGAGCCTGGCCGCCAAGGCGACCAAGCTGCAGAGCGGTGCCGCCGCCGAGGTGGTCAAGCTGAACCAGGACTTCGGGGTCGTGGACCTGCCGGCCTGGACGCCGAAGATGACGACCGGTTTCACCGACCTGCTGAACAACGTGATCCGCAAGGGCGCCGACCCGGCCGGTGAGATCACCAAGCTGGACAAGACCGTGAACACCGAGCTGGCGAGGCTCTTCGGGTGAGCAGCGGGGCTGCCACCCCGACCCGGAAGGTCGACGTCGTCCGGACGCCGGCCGGTCCGGGGGGTGGCAAGAAGAAGTCGCGCAGGTCGGCGAACGGCAACAACACGCTGTGGTTCTGGCTGTTCACCGGCCCCTTCGTGCTCGGCCTGCTGGTCTTCAGCTACCTGCCGATCCTGTGGAGCCTGGTGCTGAGCTTCTTCTCGGCGCAGAACACGGTCACGCCGACGGACTTCGTCGGTTTGCAGAACTACATCGACATGCTGACCGACCGGAACTTCATCAGCTCCCTCGGCACCTTCACGGTGTTCGCGATCTTCATCGTGCCGCTGACCTTCGTGCTGTCGCTCGCGCTGGCACTGCTGGTCAACCAGGCCAAGGTGGCCCGGGCGTTCTTCCGCTCGGTGTTCTTTCTGCCCACGGCCTGCTCGTACGTGGTCGCATCCCTGATCTGGAAGCTGTCGATCTTCAACGGTGTCCGGTTCGGTCTGGCCAACACGGTTCTGAACTGGTTCGGCCTCGACCAGATCGCCTGGCTGTCAACCGTCGACCCGCCCTGGTTCTGGCTGCCGATCATCACCGTGCGGCTCTGGCTGCAGCTCGGCTTCTACATGATCCTGTTCATCGCCGGTCTTCAGCGGATCAACCCGGCACTCTACGAAGCGGCCTACGTGGACGGCGCGAAGCCCGGCTGGCAGGTCTTCCGCTTCATCACCTGGCCGCAGCTGCGGGCGACCTCGGTCGCGGTGCTGCTGCTGAACCTGATCGCGGCCTACCAGGCGTTCGACGAGTTCTACAACTTGATCGGCGCCGACGCGAACTTCGCCCGGCCGCCGCTGGTCTACCTGTACAAGGTCTCGCTCGGCAATATCCAGGACCTCGGCCACGGCAGCGCGGGTGCGCTCATCCTGGCGGTGGTGATCATGGTGCTCACCTTGCTGCAGAGCAAGATCTTCGGCTTCGGAAAGGCGAACGACTGATGGCGGCGATCGAGCGGACCACCCGGACGCCGCAGCCGATCGGCCACAGCCGCAGCCCGTGGGGAGTGGTCGGAGCGGTTCTTCGCTGGGTGGCGCTGATCATCGCGACCCTGCTCTTCCTGATCCCGTTCTACCTGGTGCTGCGCAACGCCTTGTCGACCGAGGCCGACATCACCGGAGTCGACTGGAAGTTCTTCCCCACCGATCTCCAGTGGGGCAACATCAGGGAACTGTTCGAGGACGAGAACGTCCCGATGGCCCGGGCGCTCTACAACTCGGCCGTGATCGGCGTTCTGGGCACCGGCGGACAGTTGCTGCTGGCATCGATGGCCGGCTACGGACTGGCCCGGATCCCGTACCGGCATGCCGACAAGGTGTTCTACGCGGTGATGGCGACCCTGATGATCCCGGCCGCGGTGACCTTCATTCCGAGCTTCATCGTGGTGTCCTCGCTCGGCTGGGTCAGCACGCTGCGCGGGATGATCATCCCGACGTTGTTCAGTGGGTTCGCGGCTTTCCTGTTCCGGCAGTACTTCCTCGGGTTCCCCAAGGAGCTCGAGGAGGCGGCGCGGGTCGACGGGGCGGGGTACTTCACCACGTTCTGGCGGATCGTCGTACCCAACTCACTGCCGTTCTTCGCGGCGATCGCGGCGATCACCTTCATCGGCAACTGGAACTCGTTCATCTGGCCGCTGGTGATTGGCCAGGACGAGAAGTCGTGGACGGTGCAGGTGGCGATGTCGACCTTCATCACCGCGCAGACGGTCAACGTCCACCAGCTCTTCATGGCGGCCGCGGTGTCGATCCTGCCGCTGATCCTGATCTTCGCGTTCCTGCAGCGCTACCTGATCCAAGGCGTGACCCAGTCCGGCATCAAGGACTGAGGCTGGTCACATAGACCGCGGCGGGAGTCCCTGACCGGCTCCCGCCGCTTCGCTGCCTTTAGCTGTCCGCGGGCACCTGGTAGGTCGGCGTGATGATCGCGCGGGCCAGCGTGTGGAAGGCGAGGTTGAAGCTGACCACGGCCGGGGTTGCGTCGTGGTCGATGTCGAGGGCCTCGACATCGATGGCGTGCACGACGAAGTGGTACTGGTGCACCTGGTCGCCGGGCGGCGGGGCGGCACCGGCGTACGACCTCATGCTGTAGTCGTTGCGGATGTGGAAGGCGCCGTCATCGAGTCGCTCGGTGGTACCGGCGCCGGTCGGGAGCTCGGTCGTGGTGGCGGGCAGGCCGACGAGAGCCCAGTGCCAGAAGCCCGATGGCGTCGGTGCGTTCGGGTCGAAACAGGTGACGACGAAGCCCAAGGTCTCGGCGGGGAAGCCTTCCCAGCTGAGCTGCGGGGATTTGTTGCCGCCGGCGAAGGCGTGGTCGTCGCCCAGCGGCTCGCCGTCGGCGACGTCGGTACTGGTGACCGTGAACGATCCGACCTCGGGCAGCAGGCTGTACGGATCCGGTGCGACGGGCCTTTGGAGCGACATCTTTGTGATCCTCCCGGGATCTCGCGTGTGGTGAATCCGACATTACTGTCCACAGGCCAGCGCTCATGGCCGGGGCAGGCGTTCGGAGGTGCGAAGATCGGAAGTGGGCGCGTCCAGGCGCCGTATGGAGCGGAGGATCAGCGGTGGAGGAGTACCTGGCCAGGATCGGTCCGGCCGACGAGGCCGCGAAGCGGGCGGCGACGGAGCGTCAGCTGAGGCTGACGAAACCGGCCGGTTCCCTCGGCGTACTGGAGGAGCTGTCGGTCCGCGTCGCCGGTATGACCGGTGTCTGCCCGCCTGCGGTTCCGACCGCGGCTGCCGTGACGGTGTTCGCCGCCGACCACGGTGTGCACGCCCAGGGCGTCTCGCCCTGGCCGCAGGAGGTCACCGCGGCGATGCTCGCGAACTTCGCGGCCGGTGGCGCCGCGGTGAACGCCTTCGCGGCCAACAACCGCGTCGACGTACGGGTGGTCGACGTCGGGGTTGCCTCGGATGTCGACGAGCTGGACATCGTGCACGCGAAGGTCCGCGCCGGGACGCGGGATCTCTCGGTCGAGAAGGCGCTCACGCCGGAAGAGGTGTCGGCTGCCCTGGGCGTCGGCTTCGAGCTCGCGGAGAAGCTGGTGCGCGACGGGTACCAGTGCCTGCTGACCGGTGACATGGGTATCGCCAACACGACTGCCTCGGCCGCGTTGATCGCGACCTTCAGCGGGGGCACGGCCGATGAGGTGACAGGCCGGGGGACCGGCATCGACGACGCCATGCTCGCGCACAAGACCGAGATCGTCCGGGCTGCGCTGGCGCTTCACGACGTACCGGCTTCGGAGCCGTTGGCCGCGCTGGCGGCGTACGGCGGGCTGGAGCACGCGGCGCTGGCCGGGTACATCCTCGGCGCCGCTGCCAACAAGGTGCCGGTGATCCTCGACGGCGTGATCGCGGGTGCCGCGGCGCTCGTTGCTCAGGCACTGCATCCTTCGGTGATCGACTACTGCATCGCTGGACACCGGTCGGCCGAGCCCGGTCACGCGGTCGCGCTCAAGACGCTCGGGCTGCAGCCGCTCGTTGATCTGGATCTACGGCTGGGGGAGGGGACGGGCGCGGTACTGGCCTATCCGATCCTCACCTGTGCTGTGCGGGCGCTGGCCGAGATGGCGACCTTCGAGTCTGCGGGGATCGAGGCGTGACGGCGCCGTACCTGTCGGGCCTGGTCCTCACCGGCCGCCGCGTGGTGGTCGTGGGTGGCGGCGGCGTCGCGCAACGGCGGCTGCCGCGGTTGCTCGAGACCGGTGCGCAGATCGACCTCATCTCGCCGGTGATCACGCCGACGATCGAGGGGCTGCTGACCAACCCGGATCTGCGCTGGGTCGAGCGCGGGTACGCCGCCGGTGACCTCGACGGCGCCTGGTACGTGGTGGTCGCGACGGATGATGCCGCGGTCAACGATCAGGTCTCGGCCGAGGCGGAGTCGCTGCGCATCTTCTGCGTGCGCTCGGACGATCGGTCGCGGGCGACGGCCTGGACACCGGCTTCGGGGCAGCACGACCAGGTGACCATCGGCGTACTGGGTGGTGGCGATCACCGGCGGTCGGCGGCGGTACGGGACGCGATCCTGGAGTCGTTGCGCGAGGGTTCTTTGGGGGCGCGGGATTCGCTGGCCAAGCAGCCGGGTGTGTATCTCGTGGGCGGCGGTCCTGGCGATCCAGACCTGATCACCGTGCGCGGGCGGCGGTTGCTGGCCGAGGCGGATGTCGTGGTCGCGGATCGGTTGGCGCCGCAGCAGTTGCTGGAGGAGCTTCATCCCGATGTCGAGCTGATCGACGCGGCGAAGTTGCCGCGTGGGCGGTCGGCGCAGCAGGAGGAGATCAACCGGATCCTGGTTGACCGCGGACTGCAGGGCAAGGTCGTGGTGCGGCTCAAGGGCGGCGATCCGTATGTCTTCGGCCGCGGGTTCGAGGAAGCTTTGGCGTGCGCCGAGGCCGGGGTGAGGTGGACCGTCGTACCGGGGATCACCAGCTCGATCGCGGTGCCGGCGGCGGCGGGGATCCCGGTGACGCATCGCGGGGTGACACATGAGTTCACCGTGGTGTCGGGGCACATCCCGCCGGGACATCCAGACTCGCTGGTCAACTGGGAAGCGCTCGCTTCGCTGCGCGGCACTCTCGTGTTGCTGATGGCAGTGGAGAACCTGCCGGTGATCGCGTCGACTCTCATTGCTCATGGCAAGGATCCCCTGACGCCCGCCGCAGCAATTGCCGACGGCACCCTTCCCGGACAGCAGCAGGTGACCTCCGACCTGGCCGGGATCGCTTCGGCGATGTCAGCGGCCGGGGTCGGAGCGCCGGCGATCGTTGTGATCGGCAACGTCGTCGAGGTCGCCGCCGGGTTGTCCACCGCTGAGGGCTCATGAGCCCGATCGTTCCGGTTGAGGACGCCGCGGACGAGCGGCTGGGGGACTACGTCCAGTTGCGCGAGGTGAATCTGCGCCGGCTGCTCGAAGAAGAGCATGGCCTATTCATTGCCGAGGGCGACAAGGTGATCCGCCGCGCCGCCGACGCGGGGTACGAGCCGCGCTCGTTCCTGCTGGCTCCACGCTGGCTCGATTCGCTGGCGGACGTCCTGGAGAAGTGGCCCTCGGCCCCTGTCTACGTGGTGACGGAGGAGTTGGCCGAGCAAGTCACCGGCTTCCACGTGCACCGCGGCGCGCTGGCGTCGTACCGGCGCCGCCCTTCGGTCGGCCTGGACGGATTGCTCGGCGGGCGGCGCATCGCGATCTTCGACGACATCGTGGATCACACGAACGTCGGCGCCGGCTTCCGCGCCGCCGCGGCGATGGGCGTCGACGCAGTACTGGTGACTCCGACCTGCGCGGATCCGCTGTACCGGCGATCGATCAAGGTCTCCATGGGCACGGTCTTCCAGGTCCCGTGGACGCGGCTGTCTTCTTGGCCCGACTCGCTCGACGTCCTGAAGCAGCACGGCTTCGTGACCGCCGCCTTCGCCCTCACCGACGACTCCCTCACCCTGGACGAACTCACCGCCCGCCAGGACGACAAGCTCGCGCTCATCTTCGGCACCGAAGGGCACGGCCTCAAACCCCACGTGCTCGAACAGGCAGACCTCACGGTCCGGATCCCGATGTCCGCCGGAGTCGACTCCCTCAACGTGGCATCCTCAGCAGCAGTGGCCTTCTACGCCACCAGACCCGAACGGACCACGAACTGATCGGAGGTCGTCATGCGCACGACAGATCGCCTGTACCTGCGGCCATTCCGCGATGAGGACCTGCCGGCGTGGGCTGACCTGAACACCGACCCCGAGGTGATGCGCTACCTCGGCGGCAAGCCGCTGACCCGCGCCGAGACGGACGAAATCGCTTCAGCAGTGAACAGCCGGTACGAGGCGGACGGCACCGGCTTCCTGGCAATCGAACGCCGTTCCGACGGCGCGTTCCTCGGCGCAGCCGGCCTCACCCACGAGTCCTGGCACCCCGACGACCTGGACCTCGGCTGGCGCCTGGCCCGCCAGTATTGGGGCCACGGCTACGCCACCGAAGCCGCCGCCTCCTGGCTCACCTGCGCCTTCACCGACCTGGACCTACCGCGCGTCCTGTCCTCCACCGAAACAGCCAACACCAAAAGCGCGGCCGTCATGCAACGCCTAGGCATGACCTTCGACCACGAAGCATTGCTCGAGGAAGCCAGCGAAACCTTCGCCGCCGTCATCTACTCCATCACCCAGCAGACCTGGAAGAGCTGACACCCCGTACGACGAGCGCCCACGCAGGCTCCTCCGTCGCCCGCTCCCCACCCCCCAGCAGGCGCTCCTCCGTCGCACCTCGTCTGCCGTTGAAGCAAACACAGAGGGGCCGAACTGGCCCGCTACCCAACCCATGGCGTGTCGCCTGCTCGCCACACTGCGTTGGACGAAGCCCCGACTGCCCGGCGCATCAGGGCCGAAGATCGGTCACTCCTCGTTC
The DNA here is from genome assembly GCF_010548305.1 of Streptomyces sp. SID13031. Lineage (GTDB taxonomy): Bacteria > Actinomycetota > Actinomycetes > Propionibacteriales > Kribbellaceae > Kribbella. Next base: position 119 of record NZ_JAAGLV010000006.1, on the reverse strand, counting down.
GCAACGAGGAGGCCAGGGGTTCGAATCCCCTCAGCTCCACCCAGGTCAGAGGCCCTTTCCGAGTAATCGGGGAGGGCCTTTGTCGTCGAGTGCAGCAGCAAAATGCAGCAGTAGGGCTT
>NZ_JAAGLV010000069.1 GCF_010548305.1 Streptomyces sp. SID13031 | reverse complement strand
GAGCAGGCCGTGGACCGCGAGGCTGCTAACGACGATGCGCTGTACAAAAGGCAGGCCGAGCTGGAGAAGGAGCCCGACCAAGAGAAGGCCGAGGCGGAGTGGGCGGAACTGGTCCGCGCCCACCGCTGGGACCAGAACAGGACTGACCGTGACCTCGCGGCCTGCAACGACGCTGCTGACAACATCGTCAACGGAAGAGACGACGCAACCGACCTCGCCCGGTTCCGCACGCGTCCCTGGGCCGGTGCCCCTGCCTCCGCGAGCGGAAGCATCACGATTCCCGCCAGGGACGCCCATCGGATCCGGCTCTTCGTACACCGGCCCGGCGGCACAGCACCACTTGGCTGGGAGGCGGTCGGCCCGCAGACCCGTCTGACCGCGCAGGAACTGCGGCGCGGCGTGGAACTCGGGGTCGAGGGCATCGACGTGATCAGGGACGCCGCAGACTGGGACGGCCGCACCAGCGTCACGCTCACCGTCA
>NZ_JAAGLV010000068.1 GCF_010548305.1 Streptomyces sp. SID13031 | reverse complement strand
GCCCCTACAGCAGCTCGCACCTGATCCATACACTGTCCGACCTGGCCGGGCTGAGCTATGACCGTTATGAACCGGCCAAGAGCCTGGTGAGCCCGCAGTTCGTGGTGGCACCACGCTGGATTGGCGACCCGTACCGCAAGGGTGGCCTGCGCGAGTTCGACCACCTGCCGCTGGACAAGGCCGAGCGGGTGCGGGAGACGGTCAGTAGTGGCAAGACACAGAACGCTGGGCGCCTGAACTGATTGTTTTGTGTTGAAATTGCCGGGGGCGCTTTGCGCCCCTTTCGCGACACAAGGCCGCTCCCACAGGTCCGCGCCGGGCAGTTCAATGTCAGTGTATTACCCAGCTCATCACCCACAACCCCAGCAGCAGCCAGATGATCCCGAGGATGATCGAGGCACGCATGAACGCGCGGATTGCCGAGTACAGCAGCACCAGCCCGACGATCAGGGCAAGGATGCTGAGCAGCGAGGTTTCCATGCCCAA
>NZ_JAAGLV010000067.1 GCF_010548305.1 Streptomyces sp. SID13031 | reverse complement strand
CTGACTTCGGTCTACGTCACCCACGACCAGGAAGAGGCCATGGAGGTGGCTGACCGCATCGTGGTGATGAACAAGGGGGTGATCGAGCAGATCGGCTCCCCGGGCGAGGTGTACGAGCACCCGGCCAACGATTTTGTCTACCACTTCCTCGGTGACTCCAACCGCCTGGCCCTGAGCGAAGGACACCAGGTACTGTTCCGCCCGCACGAAGTGTCGCTGGCGCGGCACGAGACCGAAGGGCACCATGCGGCCGAGGTGCGGGATATCCGGCCGTTGGGCGCGACCACGCGGGTGACCTTGAAGGTGGAAGGGCAGAGCGAGCTGATCGAGGCCGAAGTGGTCAAGGACCATGACAGCCTGATCGGGTTGCCGCGGGCGGAGACATTGTTCTTCCGGCCGAAGGTTTGGCAGAAGGTGTCGGATATCTGAGTCGCCCTTGATTATGAAAAGCCCATGATTGGTCCTGGGCTTTTTTATGCCTGGGGCTT
>NZ_JAAGLV010000066.1 GCF_010548305.1 Streptomyces sp. SID13031 | reverse complement strand
ATCCGCCTCCCCGTCCACCTCGTCGACGAGCTCGGCCGGGTCCGCCGGGTCCAGCTCGAGTTCAACCGTGAGCACGGGCGTGACCCGGAGCACACGGAGATCGCGGCGGAGCTGGGATCCAACGCCGAGCGCGTCGGCAACGTCCTGGACTGGGCGCGGGACCCGGTCAGCCTCAACATGTCGGTGGACGACGACGGGGACACGCAGTTCGGTGATCTGCTGGAGGACACCTCCGCCGTGTCGCCGGAGCAGTCCGTGATGACGTTGCTGCGCAGCGAGGAGCTGGAGGATCTGATCGGCTAGCTCGACAACCGCACCGCCTCCATCATCAAGATGCGCTACGGGATCGAGGACGGCCGCGAGCGGACCCTCACCGAAGTGGGCAAGCAGCACGGCCTCACGCGGGAGCGGATCCGGCAGATCGAGAAGCACGCACTGATCGAATTGAAGAGAATGGCTCACGACACGGGCTTTGACGCTGCGGCCTGAGCCGTTG
>NZ_JAAGLV010000065.1 GCF_010548305.1 Streptomyces sp. SID13031 | reverse complement strand
AGGGCCACGCGTTCGCCGTGGCGATACGGCGTTGAATTCCGCGGTCCGCCTCGCCTTCCCGGGCCTGACCCCGGCCGACGGAACGTATCGAATGGGGAAGACGCAATGAACCAAGACAGCCTTGAGGTCGTCGATGAACTGTTCCGACTCGGACTGCAGGTCTCCGAGATCGACATCGACGTCCCCCTCGTAGATTACGGCCTCGATTCCATCCGCTCCATCAACATGGTGGTCGACATGGAATCCGCGTTCGGCGTGCGGATATCGGATGAACAGGCGGCCTCGATGGAGACGCTGCGTGACGTCGTGGACCAGGTCACCGCGTTGGTGACCGTGCGGGCCGGGCAAGGAGAGGGTGACGCATGAACGTCGATTCCGTTTTCGAGCGGTACAGCCGGCCGGAGCTGGCCAGGCTGTTCCGCGCCCTGCGCCTGGACGTCACCTACCGGTCCGGCCAGGGCGACCACCTGACCAGGGAATCACCGGGCGCGGGAGACCGCCCCGAGCCCGGCGACCAG
>NZ_JAAGLV010000064.1 GCF_010548305.1 Streptomyces sp. SID13031 | reverse complement strand
ATCCCAGTGGAAGGTCGAGCCCTGCTTGTCGATCGAACGCATGGCCTTGCCGAGCGCCTCGGTGAAGTTGCGGCCCATGGCCATGGCCTCGCCGACCGACTTCATGGTCGTCGTCAGCGTGTCGTCGGCGGCGGGGAACTTCTCGAACGCGAACCGCGGGACCTTGACGACGACGTAGTCGAGCGTCGGCTCGAACGACGCGGGCGGCGACCCGGTGATGTCGTTGGGGATCTCGTCCAGCGTGTAGCCCACAGCGAGCTTCGCGGCGATCTTCGCGATCGGGAAGCCCGTGGCCTTCGACGCCAGGCCCGACGACCGCGACACGCGCGGGTTCATCTCGATGACGATCACGCGCCCGGTGTCGGGGTGCACCGCGAACTGGATGTTGCAGCCGCCCGTGTCGACGCCGACCTCGCGGATCACGGCGATGCCGATGTCCCGCAGCCGCTGGTACTCCCGGTCCGTCAGCGTCAGCGCGGGTGCGACGGTCACCGCGTCGCTGGTGTGCAGGCCGACCGG
>NZ_JAAGLV010000063.1 GCF_010548305.1 Streptomyces sp. SID13031 | reverse complement strand
GACCCGGTGAACTGTTACCCGTTCATCGAGGCGGAAAAAGCTGGCAACCACAACATCGCCAGGGCTTGTGAGCTGCTGAAGGTCTCCCGTTCCGCCTACTACGCCGACCGCACCAACCCCGGATCGCGCCATGCCCGGCGTGACGTCGAGCTGACCGCGAAGATCGTCGAGATCCACGAAGAGTCCCAACAGGCCTGTGGCTTCCCGCGAGTCCGCCACGAACTGCGGGACCAGGGGCAGCAGTGTTCCCGCACGCGGGAACCGATTGAGCAGGTCGGTGATCTCGGCGACCCACCCGCCGCGGCGGGGTTCGCCGTCGGCGTTGTAGACCTCAGTCCAGGCGTGTTTCGGGGTGGCCAGGATCGCTTGCTGGACGTTCTCGTCGACGGAGAATCCGAGCTAGTGCCTCGTCAAGCAACGTTGGCGTTGTAATCGTGTCGGCTTGACCTGGGCGGTGTGGGTTTTGGAGGCTGGCTGTCGGAGGTGGTGATGGCTCGACAGCCTGAGGTGTTCGTGCGTGAGTT
>NZ_JAAGLV010000062.1 GCF_010548305.1 Streptomyces sp. SID13031 | reverse complement strand
AGACTCAGGAGCGCTGGAGGAGAGACATCCTGCGCGCTCTGGAGCTTGAGGTAGACGCCGCGCTGGTGGAAGCGCAGCACATTCTCGACCATGAAGGCCATTTGGTCGCAAATGTCGCTTGACTGCGACTGAACCAATTAGCCAATGTACGTTCATCCTGACATTCCTGCGCATGTTGAGGAGTGATAAACAGAACCCGGCCACCGAGCCGGTTTTTTTTGCCCGAAGAGCGTCTCAAGAGTCCCTACGCTGCGCCAGTCTTATTAATTGTCCCGGTGGTCTGGTATTTCACCCTATGCCAGACTTAGGGCGCATACTCGATTTAGCTCAGATTTTCTGAGTTATTGAGAGGTACTTATGTCTAGTGACATTACCAAGCCAGATGGATCTCCGGGACTTAAATTGGAAGTTGAATCAGGTACAGAAAAGCGTGAGGGGTTGGACAAATCTAGCCCAGAGGATAGGGACGATTATATCGATCCCGACGCTACGCCTGAACAAGATCCTCAGTCCCCTGAACGTCAAAAAGCTTCAAATACG
>NZ_JAAGLV010000061.1 GCF_010548305.1 Streptomyces sp. SID13031 | reverse complement strand
AATAATGATCGCCCCAATAGGTTGCATCGGAATTAAAAAAATCGAAGCATCACGGATTTTCCCATTTGCGAGTTTGCACAGACCGATTCAGCACGTCGAGTTAAATTTCGGTAATGCTTGCGGCCAACTTCTTTCAATCAATTTAGACAAAGGCCGTTGGAATTAACTTGCGCCTCCATATATAGAAGACGACATTTATATGTATCGCATTTTGTGAGCTTACTGAGATTGGGCACGGCCGCATTGCAGCCAGACAGCCTGTCAATTTGGATTTAACGTATGGCGGCTGTTGAAAAGACCATGGATACGGCTGGTGTCGTCGCGGATGCGGT
>NZ_JAAGLV010000060.1 GCF_010548305.1 Streptomyces sp. SID13031 | reverse complement strand
CTGGTGAACTCGCGGAGTACCTCGCTCTGGTGCACGACGTCGGTAAGGGATGCTGCGCCTGGCAGGTGGGCCTGCTGCAGCGGGCCGAGCCGGAAGGAAAGCCGGTGGGGATCCCGCACAAGGAGGCCGGCGCCCGTCTGGCCGCCAAGTACGCGGGCCTGCCATTCGCCGCTGCGGTGCAGGGGCATCACGGCGGTCCTCCGGACCAGCAGAAGATCAAGGACGTGCTGACCGCGCTCCAGGGCAGCGGGCCGGATGCCGAGGCCGCGCGTGAGGCCACTCGGCGAGTTGCCGGGCTGGTTCCGGAGATCGTCCGCACGGGGCCGGTGGTGTTGCCGCCGTGGGTGTCGGCCTTGCGGGGGGCCGCTGCCCGGACCGAGGTGGACCTGCTGGTGCGCATGGTGTTCAGCTGTCTGGTGGACGCCGACTTCCTCGACACCAGCGCGCACTTCGACGGCTGTGTGGCGCCGCGGCTCGCCCCGGCGAGGGACATGGCTCTCTTGTCCCAAAGGTTCGAGGAGAGGCGTGCCGCGTTCCTGGCGAAGCGGCCGGCGTCCCCCGTGGACGAGAGCCGCGGCCGGGTGTTCGCCGAGGTGGTGGCCGCTGCCG
>NZ_JAAGLV010000005.1 GCF_010548305.1 Streptomyces sp. SID13031 | reverse complement strand
TTCCATCGGCTTATGGCCCTGACTCAACAAGTCCAGCACCAACCGCCGACGCTCCGGCGACAACTTCGATCTCCCCACAACAGCCCTCCAACTCTGAAAGGCGTTGCGACAATCCCCTGACACCAGGGTCGCCAGGTGCAAGTTTGTTTCCACCTAAACCCTTCTTTCAAAGGGAACCTGGCTCGACTGGCGGGTTGTTCGGCGGCTGGCGAGCTGTGGCCGGCTTTGGGATGGGGGGGTGATCAATTCGCGGTGGTCAGTCAGACGTGCGGCTAGGGCAGCATGGCGCTGTTCACCGAAGGCGGTGAGGGTGCAGGGGGCGGGGTCAGGTTTGTTAGTAGTACCGGCGTAGGGCTGGCCAGGTCTCTGACCAGGGGGCTTTCGTGCCGGTGCAGAGGACTAGGGCTGTTCCCTGTTCTTCGTTGTCTGCGCTGATGCCGTTGTCCACTCGGGCTACTTGGGTGCAGTTGGTGAAGTTTGCTTCGTAGGTGGGGTTTCGTTCTTGCTCTATCAGGAGGACTGGGCCGTCTTGCATGTCGGAGGGGTGGGACCAGTCGTGGAAGCTCATGTGGCCGGAGTAGGGCTGGGGCAGGCCTTGGTCTGGGCCGTATTTGGCTAGGGCGCCTGCTTGGCCGTAGTTGCCGGCTAGGAGGACTGCGCGGGCTTGCTGGGCTTCGGGGATTTGGTTCCAGGCGTCGGCTACCGCGGTGGTGAGTTGGGGCCAGCCGATCTGTTCGCCTTGTTCGGCGTTGACGGGGATGACGAAGTTGACTGCTGAGGCCGGTAGGACGGGCAGGGTGAAGAGGGCTGAGGTTAAGGCGGTCAGTACTAGGCCGGCTGTCAGGGAGATGCGGCGGCGTCGGGTTGTTAGCCAGTCGAGGGTTGGTTGGCTACCGGCTGCGACTAGTACCAGGAGTAGAGGTAGGGCGTAGTAGGACTTGCCGCCGAGAGCCAGTACTACGACGCAAAGCACTGGGTAGGCGAGGGCGATGGCGCGGGCCCAGTGGAGGGAGCGCCAGAGGTGGAGGAAGCCGGCTATCCAGATCGGCACCAGGAAGGGGGATAGCTGGAGGAGTTGGAGGGGGACGAACATGATGCGGTTCTCGGTGCCGTCGTCTTCGCTGATGCCGCTGGCGACGGTTAGTTGGGGCCAGTCGTGGGTTGCCTGCCAGATCAGATTGGGGGCGGCGATGATGCCGGCGACGGCTAGGCCGACCAGGAGCCACGGGCTTCGTAGTACGGCGCGGGGGCCGGTGATGAGCACTGCGATCAGGAGTGCGGCCAGGGGTAGTACGACCAGGTACTTGTTCTCCAAGGCGATTCCGGTGGCCAGGCCGATGGCTACCCACCAGCGGCCGTTGCCGGTGCGGAGGAGTTTGATCGCGAGCAGGGCGATGGCCATCCAGGCGAGCAGGTCGTAGGTCGCGGTCGAGGCCAGGTGGCCGACGCCCATCACGAAGCCTGAGACCGCGGCGAAGGTGGCCGCGAGGATCTGGGCCCGGCGGGTGGCGTCGAATTCGCGGGCGATCAACGCCACTACGACGACCGTCAGCGCGCTGGTGATCGTCGAGAGCACTCGCAGGCCCATCGGGGTGGCGCCGAAGATGTCGGTGGACAGTCGCACGAGCAAAGGCGTCAGGGGTGGTTGGTCGACGTAGCCCCAGGCCAGGTGGTCGGCTGCGACCAGGAAGTACAGCTCGTCGCGATGGAATCCGTAGCGCCCCGACAAAGCTGTCAGTACTACGGCCAGCGCGGCCGCGATCGCGGCCACCGGCCGAGTCGCGAAACCCTCCCCAGCACGAATCATGGCGGCATGCTGTCAGTCCGCTGGGGGCACCGGGAAGCCTTCGCCGTCAGTCAAAAGGTGGTGATCGCTTCGCGCGGTCGCGACCCCGACAGGTTGGTATAGGTCAGCTTGCGCGACAGCGGCACTTGCCCCAGGTGACCGTGGCTGGTTTGGTATATCAACCCGAGCGGCCAGGGAGGCGACGAACTGTGGTCCTGCTGTACGAGCAGATCAGCACGCATGTGCTCGAGGAGATCCGGAGTGGCGTGCTCGGGCCGGGGGACCGGGTCGCCTCCGAAATGGAGCTGGCTGCGCAGTTCGACGTCAGCCGGATCACGTCCAAGCGCGCTCTCGAGGTACTACGTGAGGCCGGCCTGATCGAGCGGATCCGGGGCAAGGGCTCGTTCGTCGTCAAGCACCTGCCCGACCTGGAGGGCGTGACCGCGCCGCTCAAGGGAGCGCTCCGCCCGGCCCGGCGCAACCAGGTGCCGGGGTCGATCGCCCTCGTCATACCGGATGTGTCCGAGGCGTACGGGCTGGAGTTGCTGCAGTCGATCGAGGAGCGATGCGCCGAAGCAGGCGCGAACTTGATCGTACGGCGGACGCGCGGGCGTCAGGCGGATGAGGAACGGGCGGTGGAGTCCCTGGTCGCGTCAGGGGAGGTGGACGGGCTGATCGTCTTCCCGGTGCACGGTGACTTCTACAACGCGAGCCTGTTGCGGCAGGTGCTGGACGGGTTCCCGCTGGTACTCGTCGACCGGCATCTGTCCGGGATCCCGGTGTCTGCCGTCCATACCGACAACGTCGCCGCCTCGCGTGCGCTGACCGAGCGGCTGCTCGATCGCGGGCATCGGCAGATCGCGTTCGTCTCGCCGCCACCGTTGAACACGTCGAGCATCGAGGACCGGCTGGAAGGGTTCCGGACGGCGTTCGCCGAGCGGGAGCCAGGCCGGTACCAGGCGCATCAGCTGACCGAGTTGCGGAGTACGTTGCCGGGCTCGTTCACGCCGGAGAGCGTTTCCTCCGATCTCGAACTGATCCGGGCGTTCCGGCGGCGCTTCCCCGAGGTGACGGCCTTCGTCGCCTGCGAGTACAACCTGGCCAGGATGCTCGACCGGGCACTCGGGCGGCCGCGCGATCTGGTGATCGGCTGCTTCGATTCGCCGGGCGATCCGATCGCCGGGCCGCCGTTCCTGCATGTCCGGCAGGATCAGCGGGAGATGGGCAGACAGGCGGTCGACCTGCTGCTCGCCCAGCTCCGCGGCGAGTCGGTGCCGAAGTTGTCCCTGGTCCCGTTCCGACTGGTCGATGCCGACCGCAATTGAGGTGGCACCACCCACTGACTTTCGGCAGTACTGCGGGGAGCGCTCTCCTGTGTAGCGTCGGACTGTGAACTGGACGCGCGCGGGAGACGTCGGCCTCTGGGCCGGGCTCTCGTTGCTGGTGCTCGGGGAGAGCGGTGCCCGGCACGACCCGCTCTGGATGCGGGCCGGCTGCCTCGTCGTACTGGCCGCCGCGGTCCTCCTGCGCCGGTCCCGGCCTGTGATCGGTCTGAGCCTCGTGATCGCCACCGAGGTGGTGATCCTGGCCGTCAGCCTCGGCACCACGATCGGCGTTCCGATCGCGCTGATCCCGGCGATCTCCTTGCTGAGCTACGTTTCCGGGCGTCGCGAGAGCCGGCTGCGGCCGTTCGTGATCATGGCGTGCGCTCAGCTGGCCGCGTTCCTGATCCTCAGCCTGGCCGTGCATCCCGACGTACCGGTCACCGAGGCCGTGCTCAGCTGGCTGCTGGTCCTGCTGCTCTCGCTCCTGGTCGTCGTGCTGCCCTGGCTGATCGGCCGGTACCGCGCACAGCAGGCCCTGCTCGCCACGGCCGGGTGGGATCGCGCTGAGCGGATCGAGCGCGAGCACCGGCTGGAGATCGCCCAGGAACGGCTCAGAGAGCGCTCCCGGATCGCCGAGGACATGCACGACTCGGTCGGCCACGAGCTGAGCCTGATCGCGTTGCGGGCCGCCGCGCTGGAGGTCGACGCGGACTTGCCCGAGCGTCATCGCCGCGCCGCCACCGAGCTGCGCGAAGCCGCCGCCACCGCGACGGAACGACTTGGCGAGATCATCGGCGTACTACGTGATGGCGAGGCGTCCGTGGTTCCGGCCCAGGAGACGGTGGCGGAGCTGGTCGAGCGGGCGGCCGCATCTGGGTTGGCCGTGAAGCTCGTCCAGGAAGAGACTTCCGAGTTGTCCGCGATGGTCGACCGCGCCGTTCATCGCGTCGTGCAGGAGTCGCTCACCAACGCCAGCAAGCACGCGCCCGGCGCCGAGGTGACCGTGACCGTCTCCCAGGTGGGCGACCAGGTCGAGGTACGGGTGGCGAACACCGCAGCTCAAGGAGTCGCCGCGAGTGCGTCCGGCGGTCGCGGGCTCGCCGGCCTGGCTGAGCGAGTGCGGCTCGTGGGTGGAACGTTGAGCGCCGAGCCCCGTAGTACCGGCGGTTTTGAGGTGGTGGCGCGGATCCCGCGGAGTGGCGGGCGGCCGGAGCCTGAAGCGCCGGCCGAGTCCGCGACCGCCGACGAGCGGGCGTCTGTACGGCGAAGCGCCCGGCGCGGGCTGATCACCGCCGTCGCCGCGCCGGTCGCGATCGGCGCGGTCGTCGGACTCGTTGCCTTCGGCTACTACTTGATCGTCGGCCACAGCTCGATCCTGCGGCCGGCCGACTACGACGCGATCCAGCTCGGCCAGACGGCTGAACAGGTCGAGGACCGGCTGCCCGCGATGCAGATGGTGGACCCGCCGAGCGACAGAGTGCAGCAACCGAAGGAATGGAACTGCCGCTTCTACCGGCCCGACGTACCGTTCTCGATCACCTACGCCTACCGGCTGTGCTTCCACCACGGCGTGCTGGTGGCCAAGGACGTCGTCGCGACCGGATCCGTGCGACCCACCCCCGAAGGACAGCCCACCACCGAAGGACAGCCCACGACCGAAGAGACGCCGTGACGATCAGGGTGCTGCTCGCCGACGACGAGACGATGGTTCGCGCCGGGGTCCGGGCGATCCTCGGCTCGGACGACACGATCGAGGTCGTCGCCGAGGCTGCCGACGGGCAGGAGGCCGTCGCACTCGCCCAGCGCCATCGACCCGACGTCGCCGTGCTTGACATCCGGATGCCACGGATGGACGGGCTGGCCGCCGGCGCCGAGATCAAGCGGACCGTTCCGGAGACCGCGGTGGTGATCCTGACCACCTTCTCCGAGGACGCCTATATCGCGAAGGCGCTCGGCGACGGCGCCAGCGGGTTCCTGCTCAAGTCGGGCGACCCGCATGAGCTGATCGCGGGGCTCAAGGCGGTCGCCGGCGGCGCGGCGTACCTGTCGCCGAAGGTGGCTCAACGGGTGATTGCTGAGCTGGGCGCCGGTACCGGTGGTGGCCGGATGGCGCGGGCAGCGGCGGCGAAGGAGCAGGTCGAGGTGCTCACTCCGCGCGAGCGCGAGGTACTGGCTCTGGTCGGTGCTGGGCTGTCGAATGCTGAGATCGCCGGCCGGCTGTTCCTCGTCGAGGGCACAGTGAAGGCCTACGTCAGCGCCGTCCTCACCCGGCTGGCTGTGAAGAACCGTGTCCAGGCCGCGATCGTTGCCTACGAAGCCGGTCTGGTCACCGATTGACCGCTACCGGTCAGAGGCGGTGGGCGAGGGCCTTCGGCGGGCAGTATCCGGGTGGCCTGCCGACGCTCCGGCGGGTGACATCGCCTCGACACCCGGTCATGGGATAGTGGACCTCCCGGGTGGACTGCGCCTGGGATATCCATGCAATACACCCCTTCATCAGCCCCAGGGGAGCGGCAGCCCCGCCCCCTCCTCACAGAATCGGGGGATCTAGGTCGTGACCGACTCGCACAACTCCGGACAGCACAAGGACCGGGAAGCGGCAGCGGCCGAGGTCCGGAGGATGTGGCAGCCGACCCCGTCCTGGACCCAGCCGGATCCCAACTCAGCTCCGACCACGCCGCCACCTCCGCCGGCCGAGAACCCGCCTGCCAGTACTCCGCCGCGGAGCAGCCAGGCGACTCCCGACCCGGACGAGGTCGAAGAGGAGACAGTAGTGGAGTCTGCGTCGGAGGACAGCCAGCTTGACGCGCTGTCCCAGGAGTTCCCCGGTGACTCGTGGTCGCAGCCGGCGGAGACGCCGAAGACCGCGACGGACCCGTGGACCAAGCCGCCGGCCGCAGAGCCCGCCGCTGACCCGTGGAGCAAGTCGGCCGGCCACGAGCAGCCGGCAGGGGAGTCGTGGAGCAAGCCCGTCACCCACGAGCCGGTGAGCGAGTCCTGGAGCAGGACCGGCGCTCCGGAGCCGGCCGCTGACCCGTGGAGCCAGCCCGCTCAGGAGCAGGTCGCTCCGCGTGACCTGCAGTCGCCTCAGCTGTCCCCGGCCGCCCAGCACTTCTTCCCGCAGGGCATTCCGGGCCAGCAGTCGCAGCAGCAGCCTGAGCGTCAGGTCTCGTACCGCGCGGACGAGTTGCTGCAGGCTCTCCCGTTGCCGCGGGAAGCTCCGGCCGAGAAGGGTGTGCGCAGCGTGCTGCGGCTCAGGCCCGGTACGGGTGAGCGGCTCGAGCGGATCGCACGGGCCACCGCGGCGACTGCCTTCCGGCGGCCGGTCACGGTGACGATCGCGAACCCCAAGGGCGGCTCTGGCAAGACGCCGACCACGCTGCTGCTGGCCGGCGCGCTCGGTCAGGCGCGCGGTGGCGGTGTAGTGGCTTGGGACAACAACGAGCTGCGCGGCAACATGCACCTTCGCACGCACGACACGAACAGCCGCTCGACCGTGACGGATCTGCTGAAGGCGATGCAGATGCTCACCCAGCCGGATGCCCGGCTCGGCGACGTCGGCGCCTACCTGCGTCATCAGGTGTCGGGGCAGTACGACGTACTGACGTCTGCGACCACGACGTACGCGCAGATCGAGGCGAAGGACTTCGACCAGATCCACCGGCTGCTGAGCCGCTTCTACAAGGTGCTGGTGATCGACACCGGTAACAACGAGGGCTCCAGCAACTGGCGCGAGGCGATGAAGGCGTCCGACGTACTGGTGATCCCGATCAAGTGGAAGAGCCTGTCCTGCGCTGCCGCCGTGCAGATGCTGGAGGAGCTCGACCACCAGGGTCCGGACGCGCAGCGGTTGATCCGGCGCGCGGTCATTGCGGTCAGCAACGGCCCTGGCGATGTCAACAAGGAGGTCGAGAAGCAGCTCCGCCCGTACTTCGAATCGCGCGCAGCCGCCGTCGTCGACATCCCGATGGACCAGCACATCGCCGCCGAAGGCCCGCTGGACCACTCGGCCCTGCAGCCGGCCACCCGCCGCGCAGCTCTCGAGCTGGCGGCCAAGGTCGCCGAGCAGATCACCATCGCACTGAACGTTCCACGCTGACCCAGCCCGTCGGCGAGAAGCTGCGAACACCAAACGGCGGCCTCGGACATTTCTTGTCCGAGGCCGCCGTTCGATGTGTTCAAGGTGCTGACTTCTGGTCAGGCGTCCCGGCGTTGGAGGACCGTGGCGCCGGCCCATAGGCCGCCTACTGCCCAGGCCACCAGGACGAAGAAGCTTGCGGTGGGGGACAGTGGGTCGGTGGTGCCGGTCAGGTAGTTCTGGCCGGCGCCGCCGGGGAGCAGGGCGGCTAGCCAGGTCAGGGCGCGGATGCTGCTTTGGGCGAGCATCAGGGGGATGACGATCAGCAGCAGGAAGGCGGCTGTCAGGGTGCCGGCGGTGCTTCTGATGATGAAGGCGATGCCTGCGGTGAAGAGGGCGGCCAGGGTCAGGTAGGCCGCGACCGAGAGCAGGTCGACCACCAGGGTGGTCAGGTCCCAGTCGGCCCATTCGCCCATGGTCAGGCCGCCGGTGATTGCGGCGACGGCACCGAGTACGAGGGCGTAGGCGAACAGGACCGGCGCGAGCACGATCGCCTTCGCGAGTACTACGTTCCGGCGTACCGGGGTCCATTGCAGTGTGGAGCGGATACTGCCGGTCGAGTACTCCGACGTCACCAGGAGCATCGCGAAGGCGGCCACGATCACCTGGACGATCGTCATCGTCGACACCGCGACGCCACCGACGGCCGCCTTCTCCGCGATCTCGCCGGGTGGGAGATGTGTGTTGTCGTAGGCCGTCGAGAAGCCGAACTGGATCGCCAGCAAGCCGGTGAGGACGACCGCGGCCGCGACGTTCAGCCAGCTCGACCGGACCGTCCACAGCTTCGTCCACTCCGAGGCGGCCGCGTTATGTAGCCCGCTCGACCTTCGCTGGACGGTGATGGTTGCCGTGCTCATCGTTCTCCTGCCTCTACCAATTGGGGCTCAGCCTCGACCTGAGGTTCAGGGGTACGCCGCTTGTGCCGAACCAGCTCGACGATCAACGTCACGCCGAGGGCCAGACCGATGCCGAGCGCGACGCCCTTGAGCGGGTTGTCCTCGAAGGCCTTGCCGCCGATGTAGCCGACCAGCGCGCAGTACAGGCCCCAACTGGACGCTGCGAGAGCGGCGAAGAGCGAGAAGTTGCGGAGCGGATAGCGGACCGCGCCCATCGTCAGCGTCACGGCGGTCCGGCCGCCGGGGATGTAGCGGGCGACGATCAGTACCAGTCCGCCGCGCTCCTCGAGCGCGTTGCGCGCCCACCGCGACATCTTGTGCCGCTTCGTCCCCGGTTCGAGGCGGTCGAGCAACCGGCCGCCTGCGCCGCGACCGAGAACGTAAGAGAGGTGGTCGCCGAGGAAGGCGCCGGCCGCCGCCATCGCGATCACGAGGAGCAGGTCGGGCTCGCCGGTGGAGGCGGCGAAGACGCCGGCCGTGACGACGAGCGTCTCGCTCGGGATCGCGGGGAAGAACCCGTCCAGCGCGGCGAAGCCGAACAGGGCCAGATAGATCCACCACGACGACATCAGTTCCTGGGTGAAGTGCAGGATCGAGTCGCTCATCCCGCCACCACGCCGTACTGGACGCTGTCCGCGGTGAGCTCCATGTAGGCCTCCTCGAGCGAGGCGCGCTCGGTATGCAGCTCATGCAGCCGTACGCCGAGCTCATGCGCGAGGTCACCGATCCGCTCAGCCGGCACGCCGGCCACGATCAGCTGGTTGGGTCCCTCATCGACCTGATCCGCCTCGCCGGCCAAGCTGTCTCGCAGCAGGGCAAGCTCGGCTGGAGCTGGGATTCGGATTCGCACGGTGGTACGGGATGAGCCTGCGATGACGTCCGCGATCGGTGCATCGGCGATCAAGCGGCCGCGGCCGATCACGATGAGCTGGTCGGCGGTCAGCTGCATCTCGCTCATCAGATGGCTGGAGACGAAAACGGTCCGGCCTTCCACGGCGAGCTTGCGCATCAGCCGGCGAACCCAGCGGACGCCGTCCGGGTCGAGACCGTTGACCGGTTCGTCGAACATCAGTACTTCGGGGTCCCCGAGCAGTGCGCCGGCGATCCCTAGTCGCTGGCCCATGCCCAGGGAGAACTGTCCGGCGCGCTTGCGGCCGACCTCGTCCAGGCCGACGATCGAGAGCACCTCGTCGACCCGGCTGACCGGGATGCCGTTGCTGCGGGCCATCGCGATCAGGTGATTGCGAGCGGTACGACGCGGGTGCAGCGCCTTGGCGTCGAGCAAGGCGCCGACCTTGGTCAACGGGACCGGCCAAGCGGCGTACGGGCGTCCGTCGACGAGCGCGCGGCCGTCGGTGGGGGTGTCGAGGCCGAGGATCATCCGCATCGTGGTCGACTTGCCGGCGCCGTTCGGGCCGAGGAAGCCGGTCACCCGGCCGGCGGAGACGGTCAGATCCAGCCCGTCGACGGCCGTCGTGTCGCCGTACCGTTTGCTCAGTGCTTCGAGGGTGATCACGCGGAGCCCTTCTGATTCGCCAGTGTCACTGCGTCACTACGAACCTAGGAATCCGCGGCCTGCGAAACATCGGACTATCGGATTCACCCACCCCTGACTTTCGTCAGGTTTCCGGCGGTTGGCGTCCCCCTGTGGATGGGCCGCAGCAGTCCGCGAGCCGAGTCGATACCATCTGCGATGTGACGGCCCGCGCACGGCGGGGCGGCGTACTCGAGGAGTGAACGTGTCCGAAGTCAAGGTCCATCTGATCGGCGTCGAGGGCGAGGCTGAGCGGAGTGTGACCGAGACGACGACCGTCGGAGAGCTGTTCGCCGAGATCTTCGGCCAGGACCGCTCCGCCATCGCCGCCAAGGTCAACGGGGAGCTGCGCGACCTGGCCCGGGTGGTCGCCGACGGCGACGAGATCGTGCCGGTGCTGGCGTCGTCCGCCGACGGGCTGGCCATCATCCGGCACTCGACCGCGCACGTGCTCGCGCAGGCCGTCCAGGACCTGTTCCCGGACGCCAAGCTGGGCATCGGCCCGCCGGTCGAGAACGGTTTCTACTACGACTTCGACGTGGCGACCCCGTTCACCCCGGAGGATCTGACCAAGCTCGAGAAGAAGATGCAGCAGATCATCAAGGAGCGGCAGCGGTTCAGCCGCCGGGTGGTCTCGGACGACGACGCGCGCAGCGAGCTGGCCGCAGAGCCGTACAAGCTGGAGCTGATCGGTATCAAGGGCTCGGCGTCGGCCGATGCCGCCGAGGGTGCTTCGGTCGAGGTCGGCGCGGGCGAGCTGACGATCTACGACAACATCCGGCGCGACGACAGCGTCGCCTGGAAGGATCTGTGCCGCGGGCCGCACGTGCCCGCAACCGGGTACTTGGGCAACTTCAAGCTGATGCGCGTCGCCGCGGCGTACTGGCGGGGGAGCGAGAAGAACCCGCAGCTGCAGCGTATCTACGGCACCGCGTGGGACACCCGCGACGAGCTCAAGGCGTACCTGAACCGCCTCGAAGAGGCCGCCAAGCGTGACCACCGCAAGCTCGGCACCGAGCTGGACCTGTTCAGCTTCCCGGACGAGATCGGCTCCGGTCTGGCCGTCTTCCACCCCAAGGGCGGCGTCCTCCGCAAGGTGATGGAGGACTACTCGCGCCAGCGGCACGTCGAAGACGGGTACGAGTTCGTCTACACGCCGCACATCACCAAGGCGCAGCTCTTCCAGACCTCGGGCCACCTGGACTGGTACGCCGACGGTATGTACCCGCCCATGCACCTGGACGAGGAGCGCGGGCCGGACGGCGAGATCCGCAAGCAGGGCCAGGACTACTACCTGAAGCCGATGAACTGCCCGATGCACAACCTGATCTTCGACTCGCGCGGCCGGTCCTACCGCGAGCTGCCGCTGCGGCTGTTCGAGTTCGGCACGGTGTACCGGCTGGAGAAGTCGGGCGTCATCCACGGTATGACCCGGGCGCGCGGCTTCACCCAGGACGACGCGCACATCTACTGCACCCGCGAGCAGATGCGTGACGAGCTGCGGGGGCTGCTGAACTTCGTCCTCGGGCTGCTGGCCGACTACGGCCTGGACGACTTCTACCTGGAGCTCTCGACCAGGAACCCGGAGAAGTCCGTCGGGTCCGACGAGGTCTGGGAGGAGGCCACCAACACCCTGCGTGAGGTGGCCGAGGGCTCGGGCCTGGAGCTGGTCCCGGATCCGGAGGGCGCCGCGTTCTACGGCCCGAAGATCTCGGTCCAGGCGCGGGACGCGATCGGCCGGACCTGGCAGATGTCGACGATCCAGCTGGACTTCAACCTGCCGGAGCGGTTCGAGCTGGAGTACACGGCACCCGACGGCTCGCGGCAGCGGCCGGTGATGATCCACCGCGCGCTGTTCGGCTCGATCGAGCGGTTCGTCGCCGTCCTGACCGAGCACTACGCCGGCGTCTTCCCGCCCTGGCTCGCGCCGGTCCAGGTGGTCGGCATCCCGATCACCGACGGCCACGTGGACTACCTGTTCGAGATCTCGAAGCAGCTCAAGGCGGCCGGGATCCGGATCGAGGTCGACGCCTCCGACGACCGGATGCAGAAGAAGATCCGCAACGCGCAGAAGTCGAAGGTGCCGTACATGCTGATCGCGGGTGACGAGGACATGGCGGCCGGTTCGGTCTCCTTCCGCTACCGCGACGGCTCCCAGAAGAACGGCGTCCCGATCGCCGACGCCATCGCCGAGATCGTCGAGGCCGTCGAGAAGCGCGTGCAGGTATGACCGATCTCCCCGGCGATACGCCGTACGAGCTCGATGGTGTGGAGGAGCAGGACGGGGTCGGCGTGCCGGATCCGTTCCTGCGGCTGTGGACTCCGCACCGGATGGCCTACATCGTCGGGGAGAACAAGCCGACCACGGGCGAGGCGGGGAACGGGTGCCCGTTCTGCCGGATGCCATCGCTGTCCGATGTGGACGGGCTGATCGTGCGGCGGTCGACGGCGGCGTACGCGGTACTGAATCTGTATCCGTACAACCCGGGGCATTTGATGGTCGTGCCCTATCGGCATGTCGCCGACTACACCGAGCTGACGCCGGACGAGGTCAGCGACGTCGCGACGCTGACGCAGCAGGCCATGCAGGCGGTGCGGATCGTGTCGGCTGCTCATGGCTTCAACATCGGGATGAATCAGGGCGAGATCGCCGGAGCCGGGATCGCGGCGCATCTGCATCAGCACGTGGTGCCGCGGTGGGGTGGCGATGCCAACTTCATGCCGGTGATCGCGCAGACGAAGGTGCTGCCGCAGTTGCTGTCGGAGACGCGCGCGCTACTCGCGAAGTCCTGGCCGACTGCCTGACTTCGCGAAGGTCTACCTGATGTTGCGCCACACCTGACGCTGCGTCATCTAGTGCTGCGCCATCTGATGCTGTGTCATCTGATGCTGTGTCATCTGATGAAGAGCGGCAGGAGTGGGGCGACCAGGTCGAGGAGCGTTTCGAGGGGGATCTCGCGGGAAGGGTTGGTCAGGCCGCTGACCCGGACGACGCGCTTGCCCTGGCGGAAGACGAGTTCGCCCTGGTCGGGGAGGTAGTAGCCGGGGCGGCCGATGGATGAGAGCCTCGGCGGTGGTGGGGTGCGCTTGGCTTCGGGGATCGTGTCTGGGTTGAACGACTCGACGATCGAGAAGGTCGCGTCGAAGCTGCCCCAGATGCAGGTCAGCGCGCCGTTCACCCGGTAGTCGCGCCGGAGTAGCACCATGGTGCCGATGAACCGCTGGGCGCTAGCGGCCGACAGCTGGCACGCCGAGTCCGTCTGGCGTGCGCTGCGGATCAGACTCGGTACGACGATGCGCACCGCCTGGCTGATCGCGACCGCCTTCGCGCGATCGATCCCGGTCGGGTAGCGGTCGATGCCGCCCGCCGAGAGCAGCCTGACCGCGCGGTCGTCGACGGGGAAGACCACTCGCGAGGGGCTGATCCGGGCATCGGGCCCGAGCTCGGGAAGCAGCTCCAACGTCCCGGAGCCCGCTGCCAGCCGCTCGAGCGAGTCAGGCTGCTTCGGCAGGGCGGTCACGCCGACCGTCACCGAGCGCCCGTCCAGTACCAAGGTGCACAGATCGAGCGCCGGTAGCCCACCGTCGTTCCACGAGAACGGCTTGGCTACCACCGATACCCCGAGCTGCTTGGTCAACGGCCAGGCGACCGCAACACAGACATTCACCCCCGCCTCGCCCGCAGTCCCGTCCAGCCCTTCAGCCTGCGGCGGCGCCACCACGGTCGGCACGACCACAGCCGGCACAGTCACCGGCGCCGACGGCGGAGCCTCATCAGCCCGCCGCGCCACCGAACACCCCGCTACCGCCCCAACAACCACCATCCCCACAACCACCCGCCAAAGCCAACCACCGCGATGCCCATTCCACCCCACCAGCGCCCGCCAAGAGTGCGCAGCGCGGCGGCCCTCCGACCCCACAACCACCCGCCAGGGGCGAGCACCGCGAGGCGCATCCCGCCCGGCCTTCATCCGCGGGAGTGCCGGGGCTCCACCACCCACCAAGCCGCTGGGCGGCGGGTTGGCTGCGCCTGGTTGCTGCGGGTGGCGGGGGGAGTTGGCGGGTTGGTGTGTCGTGCAGGTGCGCTCGTCCGCCGGGCTGGGGGTGGGCGGGCTCGGGCGTGCGACTGTGGGCCGGGGCTCGGTCATACGGACCTCCCGTCGGCGGGTGGGCGTGAGGCTATTTTGCGCCTGTTGGCGGGGTCCGGGGAAGCTCTTCGGGGTGGCGCGTCACCGGCCGGTGGCTGGGCTGGACTACGATCGCGTCGCCATGCTTAACAGATTCCGGCAGTTCTGGACCAAGGTGATCGCACCGATCGCCAACCTTCTGCTCAAGCTCGGCGTGAGCGCTGATGCGGTCACGCTGGTCGGCACCATCGGCGTCTGTGCCGGTGCGCTGATCTTCTTCCCGCGCGGCCACATCTGGCTGGGTGCGGTCGTGATCACGTGTTTCGTCTTCTCCGATCTCATCGACGGCTACATGGCCCGCACCTCGGGTACGTCGTCGAAGTGGGGGTCCTACCTGGACTCCACGCTGGACCGGCTGGGCGACGGCGCGATCTTCGGCGGCCTCGTCCTGTACTACGCGGGCAGCGCCGGCGACACCCCGTGGATGGCCGGCGTCACCCTCTGGGCGCTGGTGATGGGCGCGACCACGTCGTACGCGCGGGCGAAGGCCGAGAGCCTCGGCCTGCACGCGAGCGGCGGCCTGGCCGAGCGCTCGGACCGGCTCGTCGCGGTGCTGGTCGTCGGCTTCTTCTCCGACGTCCTCAACCTCCCGATCCTGCTCAAGATCGTCCTCTGCGCCCTGGCCGCCGCGAGCACCATCACGGTCGTCCAGCGCACTCTGTCGGTCCGCAAACAGGTCCTCGCCGACCCAGCCAACGCCGGCCTAGGCACCCCAGCCGGTACGCCCGCTGGCGCGGGGAGCGGAGCCGCAACGGCGCCGACTGGCCCGTCCGCGGGGAGCACCGTCGGTACTGCGCCGACCGCAGCAGAATCGGACGGGGTGGCGCCGAGTGATCTAGGTCTGGGTGAAGGTTCGGCGGATGGCGGGACGGCTGGTCCTGGGTCCGGCTTGCCGCCTAGCTCCAGCTGACCTGTGGAGGCATTGCGGCAGCGCGCCGTCGACTTGGCGTTCGCGCTGGCCTGGGCGCTGACCCGGCGGTTGCCGGAGTCGGTCGTCACGGCGGCCTTCCGGCGCATCGCGGACTTCGTCGTACGGCGGGACGGGCGGGGCGTCCAGCGCCTTCGATCCAACCTCGCCGTGGTCCGGCCGGGCGCGACGCCGGCTGAGCTGGACGCGCTGACCCGGGCCGGAATGCGGTCCTATCTCAGGTACTGGCAGGAAGCGTTCCGGCTGCCCGAGTGGGATGACGAGCGCATCGTCGGCCGGGTTCGGACGGTCAACGAGAAGTTCCTCCGCGACGCGCACGACGCGGGCAAGGGCGTGATCTGCGCGCTTCCACATCTGGCGAACTACGACCACGCCGGCGCCTGGGCCGGCCGAACCGGTATGCCCGTATCGACCGTGGCCGAGCGGTTGCGCCCCGAGTCCCTGTTCGACCGCTTCGTCGCCTACCGGGCCAAGCTCGGGATGGAGGTGCTTGCCCTGACGGGAAGCGACGAGCACGTGTTCGGAGTACTGGCCGAGCGGCTGCGGTCCGGCGGTTTCGTCTGCTTGGTCGCGGACCGGGACCTGTCGGAGCGAGGCGTCCCGGTGAACTTCTTCGGCCGGCAGTCCCGGATGCCCGCTGGCCCCGCGGCGCTGAGCGTGCGGACCGGCGCCCCGCTGATCCCAGCGACCCTGCACTACGACGGCCCGGATCTCGTCATCACCTTCCACGACCCGATCGACCGCGCCGGCGGCCCGGCGAAGATGACCCAGCGCTGCGCCGACGCCTTCGCCATCGGCATCGCCGAACACCCGCAGGACTGGCACATGCTGCAGCGAATCTTTCTGGACTGAATGAAGATCGGCCTGGTCTGCCCGTACTCGCTCGGTACACCGGGCGGGGTGCAGAACCACGTCCGCGACCTCGCTGAGGCATTGATTGCCCTCGGCCACGAAGTGTCGGTACTCGCACCGGTCGACGACCACAAGGTCCCGCCGTACGTCGTATCGGCAGGTCACGCCGTCGGGGTGCCCTACAACGGCTCGATCGCGCGGGTGACCTTCGGGCCGCGGACGGCCGCGCGGGTGCGGAGCTGGCTGGCTGAAGGTGGTTTCGACGTCGTCCACGTGCACGAGCCGACGACGCCGAGCGCCTCGATCATCGCGCTCTGGGCGGGCGAAGGTCCGTTCGTCGCCACCTTCCACACCTGGCAGGTCCGCTCGCGGGCGATGAGTGCAGCGGCCGGGCTGTTGCGGCCCGCGCTGGAGAAGCTCGACGCCAGGATCGCGGTCTCGGAGAACGCGCGCTCGATGATGGTGCAGCACATCGGTGGCGAGGCCGTGGTGATCCCGAACGGCCTCTACACGGCTCGTTTCGCCGGCCGGATCCGCCCCGAGTGGCAAGGCGCCCACGGCACGATCAGCTTTCTCGGCCGGATGGACGAGCCACGCAAAGGCCTCGGCGTACTGATGGCGGCGGTACCACGATTGGTGGCGGCGCGGCCGCGGGTACTGGTGTTGGTGGCCGGCACCGGACAGGCCGACGACGCGCGTCGCGCGCTACCGGAGCACTGTCGCGACAACGTGCTCTTCCTCGGCGCGATCGACGACATCGCCCGCGCGGACATGCTGGCCGGGTCGGACGTGTACGTCGCGCCGCATCTTGGTGGCGAGAGTTTCGGGATCGTGCTGCTGGAGGCAATGGCTGCGGGCGCACCCGTCCTGGCGAGCGATCTCGCCGCGTTCCGGCAAGTGCTGGACGGCGGTCGCTTGGGCGAACTGTTCGAGCCCGGCAATCCGGACGCGCTGGCCGCGCAGGCATCCCGGCTGCTGGGGTCGCCGGACGAGCGCGACAAACTGCGCGAGGCGGGGCGCGCCGCAGTACCGAGGTATGACTGGGGCAATCTGGTCGGTGAACTCGTCGCCGTCTACGAGCTGGTCGCGCGCCGATAGCAGTCGAGGCGCACCTATTGCGTCCGCGATCGGCGTTCTTCAGCTCAACGGAGTTCGGCCGCTGTCGTGGCGATGGCGTCGAAGTCGCCCGGGGTCGGGTGCCAGGGGAGTTGGAGCGGGTCGTTCTTGTAGCGGGGGATGACGTGCAGGTGAGTATGGAAGACCGACTGCCAGGCGTCGGCGCCGATGCAGCTGAGCAGGTTGGCGCCGTCGGCGTCGAGGCGGTCGATCACCCGGGTGACCAGCGACTGGGCCAGCAGCGTCGCGGCGATGAGATCCTCGGGAGCGCTCTCCCGCAGATCGGCGGAGTGTTCGCGCGGGATGACGAGCAGATGGCCGCGGGTGGCGGGGTTGATGTCCATGAAGGCGATCGCCCGGTCGTTCTCGGCAACCTGCTGGGACGGGATGGTGCCGGCCACGATCCCGCAGAAGAGGCAGTTCTCGGTCATCTGGCCAGGCTAAACTGCGCAGGCCCGCTCCGATTCATCAGTGCCCATAGGGGAGCCCATGCCGGACGACCTGCTGCGCCCAACCATCGGCGCGGACGTCGACCTGTCCGTGCGTCCCTGGCGGTTGATGTCGCAGGCCTATGTGGCGTTCTTCGGCGGGGTCATCGCGACCACCGTGATCGCGTCGCTGAACGCACGCCGCCTCGGCGTACCGGCGAGCGGACGGCGGCTGATCCTGCTGACCGGTTTTGCCGGGCTGGTGCTCGCCGCGGTCGCGATCGCGTTGTTGACCGATGAGGTGACGGCCTCGTCGGGGACGCGGGTGGTGATCCGGGTGATCGCGATCCTGACCTGCCTGGTCCAGTTGCGGTTCCAGCAGCCGATGGATCGCGCGTTCCAGTTGCGCGGTACGGAGTACAAGTCGCTGTGGGGACCAGGGCTCGCCGCGGTGATCGGTTGCGGTCTGCTCGAGGTCGTCCTACTCGCACTGGTGGTGATCGCGGTATGAACGAGCCGACCGAGGCCAGGCTCCAGATGGCCGGCCACTGGTTGCAGATCGGCCATCCTGAGCGGACTCTCACGGAGCTCCAGGGGCTGTGGGGTGACGCGGCGCTCGACTACCGCGCGTTCCTGTTCCGTGGCGCCGCGCTACACGCGCTTGATCGCAACGAGGAAGCGATCTCCGTACTACGTGACGGACTGTCGCACTATGGCCTGTCAGTGCCGCTGCTCCAATTGCTCGGCTCCGCACTGCGGGCAGCCGGACAGTTGCAGGAGGCGGAAGCGGTCTACCTGCAAGGCCTCAGCCTGAACCCGAACGAGGCAGACCTGCTGCTCGGCTACGCGATGGTCTGCCTTGCTGCGGGCCAGACGGAGAAGGCGGCCGCCCTCGTCGAGCGTGCTGCGTCGTTCGCGCCTGAGAGTGCGTCGGTTTCGTCAGCGCGTGCGCAGGTCGCCTTCGCGCAAGGCAGGCACGAGGACATGCGCAGGCACAGCCAGGAAGCGCTCTCTGCCGATCCCGAGGATCCGGGAGCGCAGGCCCTGCACGGTACGGCGTCCATGCTGACGGGTGATGCCAGGTCGGGATACCGCTCTCTCGCCTCGGCTGCCGCGGCCAACCCGGCCGATGGCGACCTGCGGGGAGCGGCTCGCGAAGCCAAGCTGATCAACCACCCGCTGTTGCTGCCGCTGCGACCTTTCCAGCGGTTCAACCCGCTAGTGGTCTGGATCTGCGCTGTCGCGATCATCTACGGGCTGAGTGCGGCCGGCTTCGGTGCCTTGTCAACGATCTTCGCGATCGGCTGGTTCGCGTTCTGCGTCTACTCATGGGTCGCGCCACCGCTGGTACGCCGCCTGATCAACCGGAAATGGGGAACATGACGAACGACCGGATCTCCGCGCTGCGCAAGGCGGTCGAGGCCAGCCCGGACGACGTCCTGCTCCGCCTCATCCTCGCCGAGACGCTCGTCGCCGCGGACGAGACCGAGTCGGCCCTCGACCAGTACGTCGTACTGCTCGATCAGCAAGGCCTTCCGGCCGACCAGCTGGTACCGGTCGGTGAATTGGCCGCGGCCAACGGGCGCCTCGCGTTGCTGCGGGGCTGCCTCGAGGCGGCGAGGCAGGCGGGAGTCGTCGAGGGGACCGGGCGGCTGCAGCAGTTGGTCGATGAGATGGTCACCGAGCGCAGCGGCGTACGGGTCAAGGTCGGGCCCGAGGACGAACCGGGCTTCACGAGTGACGCGGTTGGGGAGACCACGACCTTCGACCAGGTCGGTGGGATGGAGGAGATCAAGCGGGTGATCCACCGGATGGTGATCCTGCCGCTCAGCCGTCCGGAGCTCTACTCGAAGTACGGGCGGAGGTCGGGCGGAGGCGTGATGCTCTACGGGCCGCCCGGGTGCGGCAAGACGTTGCTCGCGCGGGCGACCGCGGGGGAGTGTGGGCTGCCGTTCGTCAACGTCCGGATCGAGGACGTGATGGACCCGTACCTCGGGGTGTCCGAGAAGAACCTGCACAAGGCCTTCGAGCGGGCGCGGGCGAATGCGCCGTGTGTGCTGTTCCTCGACGAGCTGGACGCGCTGGCCTTCGCGCGGCACAAGCACGGCGGGTCGGAGTCGCGGCGGCTGGTCGACATCCTGCTGCAGGAGATGGACGCGATCGGCTCCAACAACGATGGGCTGCTCGTCCTCGCCGCCACGAACGCGCCGTGGGACGTCGACGAGGCGATGCTGCGGCCGGGGCGTTTCGATCGAGTGATCTTCGTACCGCCGCCGGACGAGCCTGCTCGCGCCGACATCCTCTCGGTGGTGCTGAAGGACGTACCGACAACTGGCATCGACTTGAAAGAGCTCGCCGCGCAGACGCCGATGTTCAGTGGTGCCGACCTTCGCGCGCTGGTCGAACGCGGGGTGGATCACGTGATCGACGAGGCCCTGGCGAACGGTGGTGAGCCGCCGTTGTCGATGCAGCACGTGTCAGCCGCGCTGCCAACGGTGAAGCCGTCGACTCTGGACTGGCTGCACCGGGTTCGCTCCTACATCGAGTTCGCCAACCAGTCCGAGCGTTATGACGACGTGGCGACCTACCTCCAGTCCAAGGAGATCCGCCGCCGGCTCAGCTGACGCTCGCCTTCATCCGCTGGACTGCTGAGTCCGGCATCGCTTCGTAGCGGCTGAAGGCGCGGGTGAAGGACGCTGCGCCGTGGGACAGGGAGCGGAGGTCGATGGCATAGCGGGTGATCTCCACCTGCGGGACTTCGGCCTTCACCAGAGTGCGGTCCTCGCCGACGCGCTCGGTACCGAGTAGGCGGCCCCTTCGACCGGACAGGTCACTCATCACCGAGCCGACCAGTTCGTCGGGGGTCAGTACCGAGACGAGATCGACAGGCTCCAGCAGATTCACCTTCGTCGCGGTCGCCGCCTCGCGAAGCGCCAGCCCACCGGCCATCTGGAACGCCATGTCGGACGAGTCGACGCTGTGCGACTTCCCATCGAGCAGCGTCACCCGGATGTTGACCATCGGATACCCGGCGCCGACGCCCTTCTCCATCTGCGCCCGGATGCCCTTCTCCACACTCGGGATGAACTGCCGCGGCACGGACCCACCGACGACCTTGTCGACGAACTCGAACTCCGATCCCTGCGGCAACGGCTCAACCTCGATGTCGCACACGGCGTACTGCCCATGTCCGCCGGACTGCTTCACATGCCGCCCGTGCCCCTTCGCCTTGCCTCCGAAGGTCTCCCGCAGCGGCACCCGCAGCTCGACGGTGTCCACAGTCACGCCGTACCGGTTGGCCAAGGCATCCAGTACTACGTCCGAGTGCGCCTCGCCCATGCACCACAAGACGATCTGATGCGTCTCGGGGTTCTGCTCGATCCGTAGTGTCGGGTCCTCGGCAGCCAGCCGCTGCAACCCGACCGACAGCTTGTCCTCATCGGTCTTCGCATGCGCCTGTACTGCGATCGGTAGCAGCGGCTCGGGCATCGTCCACGGCTTGAGCAGCAACGGATCGGCCTTGTCGGAGAGCGTGTCCCCGGTCTCCGCATGGGTGAGCCGGCCGATCGCGCACAGATCACCAGCGACCACCGTGGTGGCCGGCCGCTGTTGCCTGCCGAGCGGGAACGAGAGGGTTCCGATCCGCTCGTCCTCGTCGTGGTCGGCGTGGCTGTTCGCGGCACCGAAGAAGGACGTGAAATGGCCCGACACGTGAACCGTCGTGTCGGGCCTGATGGTGCCGGAGAACACCCGCACCAGGCTGACCCTGCCGACGTACGGATCCGACGTCGTCTTCACCACCTCGGCCAGCAACGGCCCGTTCGGGTCGCAGTCGAGCTTATTGCGCGGTACGCCGTGCGGCGTGAACACCTCGGGCAGCGGGTGCTCGGGCGGCGACGGGAACCCACTCGTCGCGACCTCGAGCAGCTCCATCGTGCCGACGCCGGTCCCGCTGCAGACCGGGATGACGGGGAAGAACGACCCGCGAGCAACCGCTGCCTCGAGGTCCTCGACGAGTACGTCCTGGCCGATCTCCTCGCCACCGAGATAGCGCTCCATCAGCGACTCGTCCTCGGACTCCTCGATGATGCCCTCGATCAGCGTGCCACGGAGTTCTTCGAGCTGATCGGCGTACTGCGGGTCGGGCGCGCGCGTGCTGCGTTTGCCGCGGTCGTACTCGTATTGCGTCTGCGACAGCAGACCGACCAGCCCCGTGCCGGCGGGGAGGTAGAGCGGGAGGACCTTGTCACCGAAGGCGTCCTGGGCCGCGGAGAGCGCGTTCTCGTAGTTCGCCCGGGCGTGGTCGAGTTTGGTGATCACGACGGCGCGCGGCATGCCGACCCGGTCGCATTCCTGCCAGAGCGCCTTGGTCGGTTCGTCGATGCTCTCGTTCGCCGCGAGGACGAAGAGAGCGCAATCCGCCGCCCTGAGGCCGGCCCGGAGCTCGCCCACGAAATCGGCATACCCAGGGGTGTCGATCAGGTTGACCTTCACACCGTTGTGGGGGAGCGGGGCGAGCGCCAGCCCGACCGACCGCTGCTGCCGGATCTCCGCGTCGTCGCAGTCGCACACCGTCGTACCGTCGACGACGGTGCCCGGTCTGGACAGCACTCCGGAGGCGACCAGCAAGGCCTCGACGAGAGTGGTCTTGCCGGCACCCGACGGCCCGACGAGCACCACGTTACGGATGGCGGCCGGGCTGTCCGCGACGGGAGCAGCACCACCGCCCTGGGAACTACTCGCCTTGTCTGCCATGACGTCCCTCCTGGTCCACCCACCATTCCCCCAACCCCCCACCCAACACAAGACCAAGCCACCCCTTCACCCGCACCCACCAACCCCGCCCTCACCAACTTTGCGCAC
The DNA here is from genome assembly GCF_010548305.1 of Streptomyces sp. SID13031. Taxonomy (GTDB): domain Bacteria; phylum Actinomycetota; class Actinomycetes; order Propionibacteriales; family Kribbellaceae; genus Kribbella. The sequence continues at coordinate 382,294 of NZ_JAAGLV010000005.1, read as the reverse complement.
GACCAGAGCACCCAACCCCTACAAGCGCTCACCCGGACCACAAGCCGAGCCCGCCGGCAGCACGCGCGCGCAGCCGACGTCGGCCCGACCCGCCCAAGCCCGGCGACGGGCGCGACCCGCCCAGGCCCGACCCGACCCGCCCAGGCCGACCCGCCAGGCCCGACCCGGCCCGCCCAGGCCGGCCCGCCCGGGCCCGGTGACGGGCGCGACTTTGTGCATGACGTGAGTGTTCTGGGCGTCGGTTGTTGCTCAGGTCGTGCACAAAGTCGCGGTGGCGCCGGGCTGTGGTTGGCGCGGCGGCTGTGGGGGAGGCGTAGGTGAGAAGGGGGCGTTGGTTAGGGGGTGGGGGTTAGGGCGGTGAGCATTGCTTGGAGGTCTTCGGGGTGGAGGCGGGTGGGCTTGGTGGTCAGTTCGGTGCGGAGGTGGGAGAGTTCGGCGGTTGTCTGGGCGGTCAGCTGCTGTTGGTGGGCGAGTTCGGCTTCGGAGCGGGCCAGCGCGGCTCGGAGGTCAGTGGTGGCTTCCTGGTGGGCTGCTTCCGCTCGGGCGGATTCCCGGTAGGCGGCTTCCGAGCGGCTGGCGGCGGCCTCGGCGAGCTGGCGGGCGGCGTCTACTTCGGCGATGCGGTGGCGCTCGGCTGCCAGTTCGGCGCGGAGCGATTCCAGCTCTGCTCGGCGCTCTTGCTCGCCTCGGAGAGCGGTGTCTCGGTCCAGCGATGTCCGCTCCAGGGCAGCGGCTAGTTCCAGGCGGTCTCGCTCGCCGTCACGTACTCGCTGTTCCGTGGTGGCCAGTACTGCGGTCGCCGCCTCCGTCTGTTGCGCGGCGTGCTCTCGCGCCTGTACTGCGTCGTCTCGCGCGCCGATCGCGTCATGGGCCTGCTGCCGGGCTGCGCCGAGGGCCTCGGTGGCGTCGAGCGCTTGCCGGGCTGCTGCGCCGGCTCGGTCGACGGCTTCGGTGCGCTCCTTGGCGGCTCTCTCGGCGGATGCCGTGGCCTGGCGGGTCCGGTGCTCGGCGTTCTCGCGGGCTTCCTCGGCGGTCAGTCGCGCTCTCTCCGCCTCCGCGACCTGTGCGTGTGCCGTCTCGACGGAGGCGATGGCCGCAGCCTCCACCTCATCCAGGCGGGTGGTCACCGCCAGGAGCGCTGCCGTCAGGGCGTCCACTGGTCCGCGGATCGTCTCCAGGTGGTCCCGCAGGCGCTCAGCGTCCAGCCGGAAGGTGCTGCTGTCGGCATCCAGCCCAAGCCCCAGTGCGCCCAGTGCCTCCCGCTCCGCCCTCGCCATCTGCGCACAGGTCCGCCCACCTTCCCAGCGGGTATCCCGGCAGAAACTCCTCGGTCTCCCGCCCTGCATCCCCGGCGCCGGCAGTTCTTCCCGGCACTTGCTGTAACCGCAGCGCCCAGTGTCCTCACTCATGCCCGTCAGCGTAGAGGTTAGGAGTTAGTAAACCCGGTAACTGATTCAGAGTTTTGGTAACCAAACTAAAACCCCACGAAACCAGTGTTTTGTTGGCGCGTGCGGCGAGCCGACCGAGCTGGACTGGGGTGGCAGGAGAGGATCGGAGAATGCCCGCAGATTTGGACGCCCTGATCGTCCTGGAGACGCTCAGAGAGACCCCCGCTGCGGTCGAACCGGCAGTGGACTGGCCAGGCGTCGAAAACCCGGCGGAACTACAGGCACAGATCGCTGATTGGCTAACGCAGTACGCGAACGCAGGCACCCGCAAGACCTACGCCTACGCGCTGGGCCTGCCACCCGCCTGGGTGGAGGCCCTCGAAACTCCCGGTGGAGTGGTCGCGAGTGAGGATCAGACGAAGGCTGGGGGGCGGGCGTCGGTGGGGGGCGGGCGGCCGCCGGTTGGGCGGTTGGGGGTGCTGCACCAGCTTGCTTGGTTCAGGTGGTGTGCTGGGCGGGGGATGGATCCCCGGGCGGCTACTGGTGGTGATGTGAAGGCTTGGTTGCACCAGCTGGATGCGGCGGGGGCGGAGAAGCGGACGAGGCAGCGGATGCTCTCTACCTTGTCGGCGTTCTACGGGCACCTCACCGAAGCCGGCGTAGTACCGGCCAACCCGGCGGCGCTCAATCGCGCCCGCCTCGGCCTGGGGAGCACAGCCCGGGATGCCTCCCCGACCATCAGGCTCACGGCCGGCCAGCTGAGAGCGCTCCTCGACGCAGCAGCCCAGCTACCCAACCGCACGCGCTACCGAGAGCTCTACGCCCGGCGCGCAGTGGCAGTAGTCGGCCTCCTCACCCTCGGCCTTCGAGTCTCCGAGCTGGTTGGTCTGGATCGCGACAGCCTCGTCCTGTCCGGGGGAGAGCCCATGCTGCGAGTGCTGGGCAAGGGCGGTCACCACCGCGAGGTCTACCTGACCGACCTCGCCGAGAGAGCGCTCACCGACTACCTGACCGAGCGAGACCGCACAGCACAAGCCGCCACCCCAGCACTGCGCGGCAGAACCAGCGCCAACCGCTCACCGATGATCGCCACCAAGGAAGGCGGCCCCTGCTCCCGCTTCGACATCAACGCCCTGCTGCGGCGGATCGCAGTACAGGCCGGCCCTGCCTTGGCCGAGGTCGCCGACCGCATCCACCCCCACGCGCTCAGACACGCCTACGTGACCATCGCACTAGAGCAGGACGCCCGAATCCAGCACGTCCAGGCGGACGTCGGCCACGCGACCATCGCCACCACCCAGTACTACGACCGCGGCCGCCGCACCCGCGACACCACGGCCGCCGACCTGGTCGCCGCAGCCATCCAAGCCGCCGGCACCGAAGCCGCGGCCCCACCCAGAACCGAGGCGGCCGAGCCGGAGGGGCATTGACGCGGCGCACCGGCCAGTCGCGCGGACTGACGGACCCTTGCCGTCGGTACTGTCGCGACATGCGTAGGGGATTCTTCACAGCTGTCGCGGCAGCCTTTTCCGGCCTGGTCCTGGCCGGCTTCGTGAGCGCCGCTCCGGCCACGGCCGGCAGCAATGGCAGCACTGACGTCGGCGACGTCGTGACGAAGCTGCAGCTCGACTACACCGTGACAGCCGACGGCGTGCTGCAGGTCAAGGAGACGATCGACTACAGCTTCGGAAGCTCCGGCCGGCACGGCATCTACCGCAACCTGATCACGCGGGAGGTCTGGGCCGACGACAAGTCGAAGGACCAGAAGTACGAGATCTCCAACCTGACGGTGACCAGCCCGAACGCCCCGGCTGCCTTCACCAAGGAGACGGAGAAGTCCAACGGCCAGCGTGACCAGAGCATCCAGATCAAGATCGGCGAGGCGGACAAGACCGTCTCCGGCCGGAAGGCGACCTACGTCATCGAGTACGACGTCCGCGGCGCGCTGCGGCACTTCGACGACCACAGCGAGCTGTACTGGGACGCGACCGGCAACGGCTGGGACGCCGTACTGCAGAACGTCATCGTCAATGTCACGGTGCCCGCGCCCGGCGTGCAATGGGCGAAATGTGTGGCCGGCCCGCCGGACGAAGCGTGTGACGGCGCGACGGTCACCGCCGGCAAGGGGGCGTTCCAGCAATCCACCGTGAACCGGCGGCAGGAGGTCACCATCGTCGCCGGGATCAAGGCGGGCGTCGTCAGCAACGACAAGCCGATCGTGGTCGACCCGCCGAGTCTCCTGGACCGCGCCGGTGTGACTGCTCCCGGCCTGGCGGGCGCAGGCGCGGTGTCGGTGGGAGCCATCGGCGCCGCCATCGCGTACAGCAAACGGGGCAACAAGGACCAGCGCTTCTCCGGGATGCCGCCGGGCGCCTTCCCGCCGGACGGGATGGTCGCGGTGCCGATCAAGGACGACCTGAAGGAGAGCCAGCTTCCGGTCGCGTTCTCGCCACCGCGGATCCCGGTCGCCGAAGGCGGTCTGCTGATCGACGCGACGGCGAACACCACCGAGACGGCCGCGACCTTGATCGACCTCGCGGTCCGGGGCGGCATCCGGATCGACAACACCGGTAGCGAGCAGAAGGCCGTGCTGCTGAACCCCGCGGTGGCGACGGCCCCGCACGAGCAGTACCTGATGCAGGGCCTGTTCCCGGGCCTGCAGCCCGGTGCGGAGCTGGTGCTGGAACGCCGGGGCGTCGGTGACACCTCGATGAGGCAGGCGCACGATGCGATGATCGGGCAGCTCCGCGAGCAGATCAGGCAACGCAACTGGTACGTCCGGATGCCGCGCGCCGGTGGCGGGTCGGCCATCTCGGGAGGCGCCAGGATCGCCTGCCTGGGCATCATCGGCACGTGGGTCTTCGGCGGACTCATCGGCGGCACGGCGATCGGTGCGGCCACCGGCGGCCTCGGCAGAGCCCTCACCATCGGGATCCCGGCGCTGGCAGTCCTGATCGCGATCATGATCTGGTTCGGAGTCCGGGGCCGAGGGCAACGAAGTGCCGCCGGTCGCGCGGTGACGGACCAGTTGATCGGCTTCCGGACCTATCTCGCGACCGCCGAGGCGGATCAGCTGAAGTTCGAGGAGGGCGAGGACATCTTCAGCAGGTACTTACCGTGGGCCATCGCTTTCGGGCTGGCCGACCGCTGGCAGCGCGTCTGCGCCCAGCTCGTCGCAGCCGGCCGGATCCCAGCGGATCCCTACTGGTACACGGGTCCGTCCTACTACAGCTCAGGTTTCGCCGCCGGCAACATCAGCCAGACGGTGGCCAACACGTTCGACCCGCCGCCTGCTCCCGCGGGAAGCGGCGGTGGCGGCGGCAGCTCCTCCGGCTTCAGCGGCGGCTCATCCGGCGGCGGTGGAGGCGGTGGAGGCGGCGGCTCCTGGTAGTACCGGCGTCTGGGCGACGAATCGACTGATCCGCCGCCCAGACTCGATGCTCAGGAAGTACTGACCTGCCAGCTGGTCAGCGGGATCGGGTGCAGCCCTGTGGCGCCGTTGAAGAGGTACTGCGCCGGGTTGGTCGCGTTGACGATCTGGACTGCCGTGCTGGCGCCGGCCTGGGTGTCGACCAGGTACAGGTCATCCCGGCCGTCCGCGTTGTAGTCGCCGGTGGAGAACGCCCATCGGGTCAGTGAGGTGAACGCGGTCGGTGTCGCTGCATGGATGAGGAACTGCTGCAGGTTCGTGGCGTTCAGGACGTGGTACGCCGTTTTGCCGCTGCCGGCGTCTTGCGTGTTGACGGCGTACAGGTCGTCGCGGCCGTTGCCGTCGAAGTCGCCGGTCTGGAAGGACCACAGTGCCAGATCCGTCCGGTGCAGTCCGGTGCCGGACTGGTTCAGGTAGCCGGCAAAACCGTTGCCGTTGACAACATGGAGCGACGTCGTGTTGGTGTTGGTGTCCTGGCTGTCGACGGCGTAGAGGTCAGGCCGGCCGTCGCCGTTGTAGTCGCCGACCGCGAAGGCCCAGCGGGTCTTGCTCACCAGCGGCAGTGGCGTCGCCGCATGCACCAGGAAGGTGGTGAAGTTGGTCGCGGCATCCAGGATGTGTACTTCTGTGCGGCCGCTCCCCGTGTTGCCGTTGAAGATCACCCACAGGTCGGGGCGACCGTCGGCGTTGTAGTCCGAGGTCTCGAAGGTGGTCGTGGTCTGGTTGCTGGCGCCGAGCGCAGTCGCCGCGTGGATGCCGAAGGTGGCGAAGTTGGACGCCCTGGTCAGCGAGTGGACCTCCGTCTTACCGCTGCCACTCCCGCTGGCGATGACGGTGTACAGGTCGCCGCCGGCCGGTGGATTGCCGCAGACCGCCGTACCGGCCGGAACGGAGATGGCCGTGAAGGCCGCCTCGATCCCGCGGCACTGGGCGGATCCGGCACCGTACAGTTCGCGGGCGCTGGTGATGGCGCCGTTGCGGGCATCCGGGTAGGTACTGCCGGAAGAGAGCTTGGTGGTGAGCGTCCGGTACCAGACCTTGGCCACGACATCGCGGCCGATCCCGGTGAGGGTAGCGCCGTTGCACGCGGTGCTCGTGTGGGTCACGCCGCCGATGACCTTGCTGCCGGTGCCTTCGGAGGCCAGGTAGAACCAGTGGTTCAGCGGGCCGGACGAGTAGTGCGGATCGAGCCCGCCTGTACTGGTGCTCCAGCAGTCGACGCTTGCGCCATCTCTGGACGGCTTGTCCATGTACCGCAACGGGGTGCCGTTGCCGTTGATGTTGATCTTCTCGCCGATCAGGTAGTCACCCGGGTCGGACGTGTTGTTCGCGGAGAACTCGACCATCGTGCCGAAGATGTCGGAGGTGGACTCGTTCAGGCCACCGGCATCGCCGGAGTAGTTCAGGTTGGCGGTCGCCTGGGTGACGCCGTGGCTCATCTCGTGACCGGCCACGTCGATGGAAGTCAGTGGCCGGGCGTTGCCCGCGCCATCGCCATAGGTCATCTGGGTTCCATCCCAGAAGGCGTTGACGTATCCGTTGCCGTAGTGAACGCGCGAGCGCGCACCCTGACCGTTGTTGAAGATGCCGTTGCGGCCGTGGACGAACTTGTAGTAATCCCAGGTCAGCTGGGCGCCGAAGTGAGCGTCGACGCCGGCGGTCTGGCGATTCGAGGTGGCGCCGTTGCCCCACACGTCATCGGCATCGGTGAAGGTGCTGCCATTGCCGGAGCCGCCGCCCGCATCGGTCGTGTAGTTGCCGCCGCGGGTCGGGTCGCTCATCAGATAGTTGCCGGGGGTGCCGGAAGTGCCGATCGTGACGGTGCCGGAGTACATCGAGTTTCCGGTGCCGGCTTTGATCTCGTCGTCGGAGGCCAGCAAGGCGCCGGTCTTCGCATCGATGTAGGAGTGCAGCACCGACGGGGTCTGGTCGGCCTTCACACCGGTGGTGACCACGTCGTACGCCAGCACGGGTTTGGCCGGCGTGACGTACACGACCAGCTTGCCCCGGTTGGCGGTGACCTTGAAGCCTGCCGACTGCGCGCCCTTGGCCAGTGCCGCCGATTCTGGCAGCGTCGGCTTTGTCGAGGCGACGCCGACTGACGTGGCGCCCCGGTTGTAGCTCACCTGGCTGATCGAGTTGCGATCGCGCCGCACGATCAGGTCGCCACCGACCACGGGCAGGCCGGCGAAGGTACGGTCGTAGCGGAGGAACTCGGTGCCGTCGGGGTCTTTGACGACATCGCGGGCGACGAGTCGCTCGCCACTGCCCAGCCCGAGAGCCGCGACTGTCGCGGCGATGGGGTCCGGCCCGATCTGGGCGGCTCCTGCGGGTGGCATCGCCAAACCCGCGGCAGCGACGACGGCGGCCACCACTCCAACTGAAGTCGATCTTCTCAAGACAGCACACTCCTCACGATGGGACGGATCGCGGAGTGACACCGTGACTTCAGTCCGTCACGAACGCAAGGCCCGGCGCGCATCTGCCAGGAACTGCCTAGCAAGCACACGGGGCTGCCCTGACAAGGTCAGGACATTGCTGCCTGGGGCGAGCGTTTGATGATGCCTAGGGCAAGCGTTTGACCGGGTGCCGCCCGGCCGCCGTGCGCATGACGGCGGCCGTGAGCGTACGCCGGCCGGTGGTGCTGGGTCAGACCTTGCCGCCGGCCGCAGTCGGGGCGGTCGGGTCGGAGCCGTCGTTGCCGACGACCTCGCGGGCGAGGAAGTCCTCCAGGTGGAACAGGTTGTCGCCGGCCCGCTTCGCGACGTTGACGAGCGTCGTCATCGCGGAGACCTCCTCGATCTGTTCCTTGAGGAACCACTGCATGAACTGCTCGCCGATGTAGTCGCCGTCGTCGCGCGCCGTCCGGGCCAGCGTCTCGATCTGCTTGGTGACGGTGATCTCCTGCTGGAGCGCGAGTTCGAGCGGCTCCAGCGCGGTCTTGAAGTCGCCGATCACCTCGCCGACGCCCGGGATCTGCGGCCGGATGTCCATGTCCAGCAGGTACTGCACCATCATCATCGCGTGGTTGCGCTCTTCCAGGGACTGCTTGTAGAAGTGCGCCGCGAGCTGCGGGAGGTCCTGGTCGTCGAACCAGACGGCCACCGCGGTGTACTGGTGGGACGCCGTGAATTCGTTCCGAATTTGCTCTTGAAGAAGTTTCGCGTACGTGCTCATGCAAGCCAATGTAGTGTGCGCGGAGCCATTTCTCACCGTTGGCGAGGCTTCCCTAACGGCGTGTCAACCCCCAGCGCGGACATGCGACCTGATCGCGGGAAGGTTGCCCAGCGGCGCGAAGTAACCCGCGATCCCGTGGTCGAAGGTGATCGCCGCAATCCCTTGCTGCAACCAGATCGGGGCCTGCGCGACCGCGTCGTCGGGGGTCAGCGCGAGCACCAGCACCTCGGCGTCGGCCGGGCTCAGCCCGTTCTCGATCGCGAAGCCGCGGGCGCGTTGCGAGGACGTGAACGCCATCAGGAACGGCTGCTCCTGATGCACGCCGACGAACGGCTGCGGGTTGTCCGGCTCGCCGCGCTGGACGAACCACCAGCGCTCCAGCGCGAATGTTGCCGCCCACAACTTTTCCTGGTTGGCCGTACCGGGGTCGGCCGCCACCGCCGCCGACAACGCGTCGGTGACCGCGGGCTCGATCGTTTCCGTCATGCCCCCACGGTACGAGGTCAGCGGTTCCCCATTCGCACGATCTCCGTGTCGTCGCCTGGCAGTGTGAGAGTGATCTCGTAACCGTCGACGGTGACCTGGATGGCCTCCGCCAGCGCTTCAGGGCGGATCGCGTCACGGGTCAGCAACACCGCGTGCACGAGGACGAGCGGTTCGCCGGTGTGCGCGGCGGTCAGGTACGGCGTGGCCGAGTGCGGACCGAAGGGGTTCGCCCCGAGATCGCGGTGCACCCCCGCCTCGTCGTACCCGTGCAGGTTCACCACCGCCGACATCAGCCCGTCGGAGTTCCGCGCCAACGCCCGGGCCGGTCCCTCGCCGGTCGTTGCTGTCGGCAAGGAGTCGCCGGCCACCGCATACCCGCCACTACGCACCAGTACTCCGGCAGGCCCGTCCACCAACGAGCAACGGATCTCCCAACCCCCGTGTACCACCGAGGCGATCTCGATCGGCCACGGTCCATCACTGCCGACCCACGCCTTGTGCCACGACGCCGCCGACCGCGAACCCACCCCGAGCCGCCGGATCCGCCCGCGATGGCTCGACTTGCCGTGCTGGTCGACGAGCGAGGTGAGGTTGTCCACTCGCTGCAGCGAGGCGGCATCCGAGATCTCAGGCCCCGCGTGGTTGGCGAACGCCAGCCGGTCGTAGTGCGGATCGGCCGCCGGCTCGATCCCGGAAGGCTCTGTCAACGGTTCGTGATCCGAGCCGTGGTTGATCAGCCTGACCACCTGGTCGTGGCGGCTCGCGTGCACCAGCCAGCCAGGCGCAGGCATCGCCCGCACTTGGTCAGCCTCGTCGAGCGGCACCGTATCTTCCGGGTCGGACCACACCGGGTGCTCCGGCGGTAGCAGCAGCCCGATGAAGCCCTTCGACGCCCAGTACGGCGAGCCGGGCCCGGAGTACGACTGCGTGGTCGGCAGGAACGTGTCGTACCAGCCGAGCGTCAGCAGCCCGCGCTCATCCGGTACGCCGTGCTGCACGAAGTGGCGCGCGATCCCGGAGCACAACCGCCGAGTGGCCCCAGGGCTCAGTGGCGTCGCGTCGAGGATCTGTCCCATCCAGTACGGCGCGGCAGCCGCCATCCGGTAAGTCAGCGACCGTCCCTGGTAGACCGGCGCTCCGTCGTTGCCCACCAGGTGGATCGCGTCCTCCAGGAACAGGCTCAGCCGCTCCCGATAGACCTTCAGCCGATCGTCGTACTGCGCACCCGGGGTCGCCGCCGCCATCCGGGTCCAGATGCCCGGGTACAGGTGCATGGCCCAGCCGATGTAGTTGTCGAACTTCTGCCCGTCGCCGTCGGAGTACCAGCCGTCGCCGACGTACCAGTCCTCGATCCGGTCGAGCCCTCCGTCAATGTCCTCTTGCGAGTACGGGGCGCCGACCGAGGCGAGGAACTGCTCGCTGACGACCTGGAACAGCCGCCAGTTGTTGTCGTGCGTGGTGGAGCCGATGAAGCCGCCGAGCCATTCGGCGACGTGCTCCTGGGCGCGGGTGTCCAGGCGATCCCAGATCCACTCGCGGGACTCGTGCAGGGCGACGGCGATCGCGGCCGCCTCGACCATCTGCTGCGAGCGCGGGGTGAGCCGCAGCCACGCCTCGGGGTGGTCCGGGTTCGCGCCGTTGGCGACGCCTCGCGCATACCGCTCGATCAGCTTCTCGCACCCCTCGCCGCGCACGCCCGCGATCCGGAAGGCGGCGAGCATGAACGATCGGGCGAACCCCTCCAGCTCGTCTGACGCAGTACCGGATCGGCTGGGGCGGCCGGGCAGGACGACGCGGGCGTTGCCGGGGGAGAAGTACGGGATCAGCGAATCGAGCAGGTGGTCGGCCAGTGCCTCCCAGTGGGCCCGCACCCAGCCGGTCTGGCGGGACAGCACGCGGTCGGTGTCAGGTAGCACGAGGCGGGTCATGCGATTCTCCCGAGCTCGGCGGGGCTGATGGCGTGCCGCAACGGCGTACCGGCGGCGAAGCGTTCCACCTCGCTGACCGCGAGCTCGCCGAGCCGGGCGACCTCGTTGCCGACAGCACCGGCCAGATGCGGGGTCAGGAAGACGTTCGGGAGGTCGAGCAGCGGCGAGTCGGGGGGCAGCGGCTCGGGGTCGGTGACGTCGAGGACTGCGTCGAGGCGTCCTGAGCGGCACTCCTGCTCGAGCGCGGCGGCGTCGACGATCCGCCCGCGAGCGGTGTTGATCAGGACCGAGCCGTCCTTCAGCAGGCCGAGCAGGCGGGCGTCGACGAGCCCGATCGTCTCCGGCAGCAGCGGCGCATGCACGCTCAGGATGTCGCTGCGGGTGAACAGGTCATCCAGTTCGACCAACTCCGCACCGAGGTCAGCCGCCTCGGCAGCGGTCAGATACGGATCACTGATCAGTACTTCGAGATCGAACGCGCGCAACCGCTCCGCGACCATCCGGCCGATCCGGGAGGCGCCCAGCAGCCCGACGGAGCTGCCGTAGCTGCCTGGCACAGCACTCGGGTCCGGGCGATGCCTGCTGACCTTGTACTCCGCGCCGAGGCGGAACGCGCGCTTGCCGCTGAGCACGATCGTGGCCACGGTGAACTCGGCCACCGGCAGCGCGTTGGCCACCACGGCCGAGGAGACCTGGATGCCGCGCTCGAAGGCGGACGGGTCGACGAAACCCTTCACCGAACCGGCGGCGTGGATGATCGCCCTGAGCTTCGGCGCCGCGTCGAGCACCTCGGGGGTGATCGCGGGGCAACCCCAGCCGGTGAGCAGCGCGTCGGTGGTGCCCAGCGCGGCTCGGATGGCGGGGTCGGTGAGGAAGGGGTTGCCGGCGCCGCGGGAGCTGTTGGCCGGCCCGACCGGGAGGACGTCGGTGATCCGCTCGAGGCGCTCGCGGACGGCAGGAACCAGGACGCGGGCCCGGCTGGACTCATTCATCGCCAGCATGACCGTCGGCCGGGTGGTGACCCTGGGCGAGGGCGGGGCGGAGGTTGGGGTCGGCTCAGAATCGGTGCGCACAAGAGCACGCTAGCAAGCGCTTTCCCAAATTGCTCGTCCGCGGGCATGTCTGACCGGTTTTGGACACCTTTTGACGGCGACGGCGCAGCGGAGCGCAGTACGGGGTGAGAAAGATCCCAGCAGGCGGAATTCCAGCCCGGCGCGCTGACGTTATTGAGAGAGAAGGCAGGATAGAGGGGCCGACCGCCCTGAAGGCCACTGAGAAGGAGAACGACGATGCTGCGACCGGACGACCTCTACGAGATCGTCGACGAGTCGGTAGCCACCGGCCCGGCGGCTGCGCCGAAGGTGCTGGTGCATTCGCTCGACGGGTTCATGGACGCCGGCCAGGCCGGCCGGGCGACCGCTGACCACCTGCTCGAGGTGCTGGACAACCGGCTGCTCGCGCGGTTCGACGTCGACCTTCTGCACGACTACCGGGCCCGCCGTCCCGAGGTGACGTTCGCCGAGGACCGGTTCATCGACTACAGCCCGCCGCAGCTGTCGCTGCACCTGATGAAGGACGACGCGGGCGTCGAGTTCCTGCTGCTGGAGGGCGTCGAGCCCGACAACCACTGGAACCGCTTCGCCGGCGCCGTGCGCCAGCTGATCGAGATGTACAACGTGACGCTGACTGTCGGCGTGCACGGCATCCCGATGGGCGTGCCGCACACCCGGCCGCTGGGGCTGACGTCCCACGCGACCCGCCCTGAGCTGGTGACGCGCTCGAACATCTGGGACGGCGAGATGCGCCTCCCGGCCAGCGCCGCGACGATGCTGCAGGTCCGCCTGGGCGAGGCCGGCAAGGACGCGATGGGCTTCGCGGTCCACGTGCCGCACTACCTGGCCGAGAACCGCTTCCCGGGCGCAGCGCTGGCTCTGGTCCACGCCATCTCGGCGGCGACCGGCCTGCTGCTCCCTAGCAAGGCTCTACTCGACGAGGCTGCCGTGACCGGCCGCCTGGTCGACGAGCAGGTCGAGGCCTCGGATGACGCGTCCTCGGTAGTGAATGCTCTGGAGACCCAGTACGACGCCGCCGCCGGCTCCGTAAGCCGCGGCAGCCTCCTCGCCGGCTCCACCCCGTCGGCCGACGAGCTGGGCGCCGAGGTCGAGCAGTTCCTCGCCGAGCTGAACCGCGAGGACGACAAGTAGGTACTACGTCAAAGCGGCTGGCGCACTCGAGGTGCGCCAGCCGCTTTTGCGTTGCCAGGGGTCAAGCAGAGACGGTCGCGCGCCCCGCAGTACTGCGGGTGAGTGCGTTGTCGACCGAGAACCGGCCGGCGCCGACCGCTGCTATCGCGAGCGCGAACAGGCCGAGTACTACGACCAGCTCCCAACCGCCGTCCGCTACGAAGATGCCGTTGGACATGTGGACGAAGAGGAAGGCGCCGGCCATGTCGACGGCGAGGAGGACGCCGGCGACCGTGGTGAGGACGCCGAGGATGAGGGCTGCCCCGCCGATGAGTTCGGCGGCGGCTGCGTAGTAGGCCGAGAGGGTTGGCGCGGGGACTCCCAGCTGGTCGAAGCCGGCGGCGGTGCCGTCCAGGCCGTTGGTGCTGAATTTCTGCCAGCCGTGGGCGATGAAGACGACGCCGAGACCGACGCGGGCGATCAGCAGGACCAGATCGCGAGAGGCATGGACGGGCCGGGTCAGCATGCGGAGGGGGCTCACAGCTACTCCTGTCAGTCGTGCGTTTGATGGTTGAGTGTTCATCAACTTACCGGGTGCGACCGAAAGCTCACCGAAAACACCCGCGTGAGGGGCGACACACACCGACTGCGAACGCGGGCGGCCCGTAGTACCGGGAGAAGCTGTCAGGATGAGGCATGCCCGAGTCCCTGGAGGATCTGGTCGAGCTGCTCGACCTGGAGAAGATCGACGCCGACCTGTTCCGGGGGCGGCAGCCGCAGACGTCAGCCCAGCGGGTGTTCGGTGGGCAGGTGCTCGGCCAGGCGCTGGCCGCCGCGGTTCGCACGGTCGATCCGGATCGCGTCGTGCACTCGCTGCACGGGTACTTCCTGCGCCCGGGGGACACGTCCGTACCGATCGAGTACCACCCGGAGCTGATTCGCGACGGCCGCTCGTTCAGCAGCCGGCGGGTGGTCGCGTCGCAGCGGGGCAAGACGATCTTCTACATGTCGGCGTCGTTCCAGGTGCCCGAGCCGGGGCTGGATCACGCCGATCCGATGCCGGGCGACCTGGTCCCGCCGGACGAGGCGCCGACCCTCGCGTCGGTGTTCGAGGCGGCGAGCGGGCGCAAGGCCGAGGACTGGAACAAGGAGTGGGCGGCGCTCGACGTCCGGCTGGCCGGGCTGACCGGGCGGCAGTTCTGGATCAGGGCCTCGGGAAAGCTCGCCGACGATCAGGCCTTGCATGCTTGTGTCCTGGCCTATGCGAGTGACCTGACGTTGCTCGGGGCAAGCTTGTTGCCGCACGGCATCATCATCGGCGACCGGCGGATCCAGCCGGCCTCGATCGACCACGCGCTGTGGTTCCACCGTCCGTTCCGCGCCGACGAGTGGCTCCTGTACGACCAGGCGTCGCCGTCGGCATCGGGAGCACGCGGCTTCGCCACCGGACGTCTGTTCAGCGAGGACGGGCGGCTGGTCGCGTCGGTCGCGCAGGAAGGCCTGATCCGGCCGATCGGGTTGGATCTGGACGACGAAAACCTTTGACCGGGTCTGCTAGCGTTGGCCGTATGAATCAGCGCGCAGTGGTGACGACAACGCCGAGGAACGTCCCGGCGCGCTGACAGCTGACTGTCGAATTTCGAAGCCCCGGGGCGAGTGCCCCGGGGCTTCGCCATGTGGACACTCGCCTCACTCGTCAAAGAGGAGTCCACATCATGTACGACCATCGCAAGCTCGGCCGGGAGCTCGGCCTGTTCGACTCGGATCCGTTGATCGGTGCGGGCCTGCCGTACTGGCTGCCCGCGGGTGCCGCGATCCGGCAGGCGCTCGAGCGGTACATCGCCGATGTCGAGCGAAGAGCCGGCTATCAACAGGTCTATTCGCCAGTGCTCGGCAAGCGTGAGCTGTACGAGATCTCCGGGCACTGGTCGAAGTACAGCGAGGATATGTACCCACCGATGTCCATCGGGGGTGAAGAGGTCGTACTGCGGCCGAGCCTGTGCCCGCATCACGCGTTGATGTTCCGGTCGCGGGCGCACAGCTATCGCGAGCTGCCCCTGCGGATGTCGGAGCTCGGTGGGCAATACCGGTCGGAGTTGTCCGGCGCACTGGGCGGGCTGACCAGAGTTCGTGCGATGCAACTGAACGACGGGCACATCTTCTGCATGCTGGAGCAGGTCGCCGACGAGGCGCTGGCCGCGCTCGAGCTGATCAAGCAGGCGCATCGCGATCTCGGGATCAGCGCGTCGGGGTACGTGCTCTCGCTGCCTTCAGAGGACGCACACTTCGGCGATCCGTCGAGCAAGTACGTCGGCGACGCGGAGAGCTGGGCGCTGGCCGCCGATCTCCTGCGTGACGTGCTGGAGAAGGCGGGACTCGAATACTCCGAGGAGCCGGGGGAGGCGGCCTTCTACGGCCCGAAGATCGACATCCAGATAGAGGACTCGGCCGGCCGCGTTTCGACCCTGTCGACCATCCAGCTGGATTTCCACCAGCCGGCCGCGTTCGGGCTGGAGTACATCGGCGCCGATGGCAACAAGCATCGCCCGGTGATGGTGCACCGCGCGATCGTCGGCAGCATCGAGCGCGCCGTCGCCCACCTGATCGAGGTCCACGGCGGCGCCTTCCCCGCCTGGCTCGCGCCGGTGCAACTCGTAGTACTGCCGATCTCAGACGCCGAGGAGAAGCCAGCTCTCGAGGTCGCCCGCCGGGCGGCTGATCGCGGGCTCCGGGTCGAGGTCGCCCATGCCGACGAGGGCACCCTGGGCGCCCGGATCCGCGAGAATCGGCTGGCGCCGTACCAGGCCGTCATCGGCGCCCGGGAAGTCGGGGCCGGTGCCCTAGCCCTCCGCCTCCGAGACGGCAAGCAGTTGCCCCCAGCACCAATCGGCGACGCCCTCGACCAGCTCGCCGCCGACTGCAACCCACTCCGGCATGAGTGACGCTGCCAGGCCCGGGTAGCAGCGCCTTCCCGTCCCGAGCGACAGGACATAGTCGGTTGTTCGGCCGGGTGCCACGCTCACGGAGGCGGCGGCCGGCCGCAATACCGGCACTATGTCCTGTCGCTCGGGACGGGACCGGGCGGCAGCTCAGCGTGGCTGGAGTTGGCCGATCAGGTGGGTGACTGACTGGTCCTGGTTGTAGACGGCGAAGTCGACGGCTTCGCCGGTACGGCGGTGGGCGAAGGTGGAGCGGGAGGGGAGTAGGAGGGGTTTGCGGAAGTCGACGCGAACTGTGTAGGCGTCGGGCAGGCCGCCGGAGCGCTGGATCGAGGCCAGGGCTGCGGCCTTGGCCCACATGCCGTGGGCGATCTGGCGTGGGAAGCCGAAGGCCTGGGCGGTCAGCTTGAACAGGTGAATCGGGTTGCGGTCGCCGGACGCAGCGGCGTACCGGCGGCCGAGGTTGGCGCGCAGGTCCCAGACGGCGGTCGGCTCGATCGCCGGGTCGGGGAGCAGGTCGGCGTGCGCCGAAGGGGTGCCCGAGGAGCGGCTCAGCAGGGTGGTCGAGTCGGTCCAGACGACCTCGCCGTCCACGCTGACCGAGCTGAGGATGTCGAACACCGTGCCCTTCGGATGTGGCCGCTCGGGGCCGCTGTGCACGGTGATCGACAGCTCGGCGTGCATCGGCAGCGGCTTGAGCTGGGTGATCGTGTTCGCCAGATGGACGATGCCCATCGGCTTGTACGGGAACGACGGGTCCGACATCAGATCCAGGTGCAGCGGGAACGCGAGCACATGCGGATACGTGACCGGCAGCGCAGGCCCCGCGCTGAACCCCGTCACCTCCCTGTACGCCGTGAGGTGGTCCTGGTCGACCAGGGCGCTCGGCAGCTCCAGGGTGAGCCCGTCGTGGTCCGGCTCGTACTCCGCTTTGCGCAGCGTCGCCTTGACCGTCCGGGCGTAGAGCGACCCGAGTCCCGGCGAATCGTCGTACCGGCGGGTGGGCATCTCAGGCGCCGAGCATGCTCTGGCCGCAGACGCGGACCACGTTGCCGGTGACGCCCGCCGAGGCCGGGTCGGCGAACCAGGCGATCGTCTCGGCGACGTCGATCGGCAGCCCACCCTGCTGCAGCGAGTTGATCCGGCGTCCCACCTCGCGGATCGCGAACGGAACCTTCGCCGTCATCTCGGTCTCGATGAAACCGGGGGCGACCGCGTTGATCCGGATCTGCCGGTCGGTCAGCCGCGGCGCGAGCGCCTGGACCAGGCCGATCACGCCCGCCTTGGAAGTGGCGTAATTGGTCTGACCGTTATTGCCGGCGATCCCGGCGATCGAGGCGACGCCGATCACCGATGCGCCTTCGTTGAGGCCGCCCGCCTCGAGTAGATGCATGGTGATCCGCTCGGGCGCCCGCAGGTTGACGTCGAGGACGGCGTCCCAGGCGTCGGTGCGCATGTTCGCCAGGCGCTTGTCGCGGGTGATACCGGCGTTGTGGACGACGATGTCGAGCCCGCCGAGCTCCGCACCGGCGGCCGCGATCCGTTGTGGGGCGTCGATCGCGGTCACGTCGAGCAGCAGCTCGCTGCCGCCGATCTTGGTGATCACCTTGCGGAGATCGTTGGCGTTCTGCGGTACGTCGACGCCGAGCACGGTCGCGCCGTCGCGCGCCAGGGTCTGCGCGATCGCGGCGCCGATGCCCCGCGCTGCCCCGGTGACCAGCGCGACCTTGCCGGCCAGGGGAGCGGTCGGGTCGTTGCCGACCAGGGGACCTGTACCGATCCGGGCGACCTGGCCGTCGACGTACGCGGACTTGGTGGACAGGAAGAAGCGCAGCGTCGAGTCGAGCTGGTCGTGCGCGTCCGGTGCGACGTACACGAGGTTGACCGTGGCGCCGCGCTTGACCTCCTTGCCGAGGGACCGGGTGAAGCCTTCAAGTGCGCGCTGCGCGATCTGCTGCTCGGGCGTCGCGGACAGCTCCGGAGTACGGCCGACGACGATCACGCGGCCCGCAGCGCCGAGCTGGCGGATCACGGGGGAGAAGAACCGTTGCAGCGACGTGAGGTCGGCGGTCGAGGTCGCGCCGGTGGCGTCGAAGACGAGTGCCTTCGGGCGCAGGGTGCTCGACGCGACGCCTTCGGCCACCGTACTGAAGGAGGCCCCGATGTCGCGCAGCAAGGCCTGGATCGCCTTGCCTGTATCGGTTTCGGTGATCGCGCCGAAGACGACCTGGCCGTCGATCACGGCGTCGCCGTCGGTCCAGCGCGGCAACGGGGTCGGGTCGGGGAGGCCCAGGTTCTTGACCAGCGTGCGGCCCAGCGGCGTACGGGTGAAGGTCTGGTAGCGATCCGTCATCTTCGGTGTGCTCCTGGTCATTGAAAAGTCACCGTTCGAGGATGGCGACGACGCCCTGGCCACCGGCGGCGCAGATCGAGATCAGGCCGCGGCCGCCGCCGTTCTCGTCGAGCTGCTTGGCCAGCGCGGCGACGATCCGGCCGCCGGTCGCGGCGAACGGGTGCCCCGCCGCCAGCGAACTGCCGTTGACGTTCAGCTTGTCCCGGTCGACCTCGCCCAGCGGGGCGTCGAGGCCGAGCCGTTCCTTGCAGAAGATCGGGTCCTCCCACGCCTTGAGCGTGGCCAGCACCTGGGAGGCGAACGCCTCGTGGATCTCGTAGTAGTCGAAGTCCTGCAGGGTGAGCCCGGCCCTTTGGAGCATCCGCGGTACGGCGTAGGCCGGAGCCATCAGGAGGCCTTCTGCGCCTTTCACATAGTCGACTGCCGCCGTCTGCGAGTGCGTCAGGTAAGCGAGGGGCCGCAGGCCGTGCGCGGCGGCCCACTCGTCGGTCGACAGCAGGACCGCGGAGGCGCCGTCGGTCAGGGGAGTGGAGTTGCCGGCGGTCATCGTCGCGGTCTCGCCCTTGCCGTAGACGGTCTTGAGCTTGGCCAGCTTCTCCAGCGTGGTGTCGGCTCGGAGGTTCTGGTCCTTCTCGAGGCCGAGGTACGGCGTGATCAGGCTGTCCTGGAAACCGCGGTCGTACGCCTTGGCGAGGTTCACGTGCGAGCGGTAGGCGAGCTCGTCCTGCGCCTCGCGGGTGATACCCCATTCGAGCGCGGTGAGGGCAGCGTGGTCGCCCATCGACTTGCCGGTGCGCGGCTCCGCGTTGCGCGGGATCTCCGGTACTACGTCCTTCGGGCGGACGCGGGCGAGTGTCTTGAGGCGGTCCTGGAACGTCTTGGCCCGGTTGAGGTCGAGGAGGACGTTGCGGAGCGCGTTGTTGACGGCGATCGGCGCGTCACTCGCGGTGTCGACGCCACCGGCGATGCCTGCGTCGATCTGGCCGAGCGCGATCTTGTTGCCGACCAGGATCGCGGCCTCCAGCCCGGTGCCACAGGCCTGCTGGAGGTCGTACGCCGGGGTGGTGGGCGCGAGCTTCGAGCCGAGGACGACCTCGCGGACCATGTTCCAGTCGCGGGCGTGCTTGAGGACCGCGCCCGCGACGACCTCGCCGAGCTCCTGGCCACCGAGGCCGGTGCGATCGACCAGGCCGTTGAGGGCGGCCGTGAGCATGTCGGAGTTCGAGGCGTGCCGGTAGGTCTTGTCCTGCCGGGCGAACGGGATGCGGTTGCCGGCGACGACGGCCACCTTGCGGGTCTCGGTCACTGGTTCTCTCCTGCGGTACTTGAGGGTGAGCGCCTGGCGGTGGCCTTGCTGGTCTTGCTGGACTTCGCCGGGGTGCGGTTCGTAGTACCGGCTAGTGCTTTGCGGCCTACTGCTGTGGCGAGCGTCGCCGTGATGGCCGTCTCTCTGACGGTGGCGATGTCGGCGTGATGGACTACTGGATGGCCTGGTACTGAGTCCTTGCCGGGAGCTGAGTCCTTGCCTGGTACTTGCCGCGACACGATCAGGCCCATTCGCGCCATGTGCATGGCGCCGAGGGTCTGGGTGTAGAGGTGGTTGGCCAGGTAGTCGGTGTCGACCTCGTCGAACACGCCGGTCCGCTGGCCGGCCTTGAGGATGGTGGAGATCCGGTCGAGCGCGGCCGCCATCGCGTTGCCCAGCTTGATCATCACGGGCTCGGTGATCTCGCCGAACAGCTGCTCGCCGGTGCGTCTGAGGAGGCTCATCGCGCAGTCGGCGAAGGCTGGGTACTCGAGGCAGAAGTCGACGAAGACCTCGCTGAGTGCTTTGAGCCTGTTCATGGGCGCTTTGCGGGGCGCGTCGACCTGCTGCAGCCGCTCGTCGAGCTCAGTGAGGTAGTCGACCAGGGTGAGCGCGAACAGCTCTTCCTTACCCGCGAAGTGCCGGTAGATGAGCGCCTTGTTGATGCCGACGCGCTTGGCGATGTCGTCGATCTGGGCGTCGATGGTGCCGCGCTCGTCGAAGAGCTCGCGGGTGGCCCGGATGATGTCCCGCTCGCGGTCGCGCCGACGCTCCGCCGTGGTCCGGCGGCGTCCGATCGCGAGCAGCGCGGAGCTCATGTACTGATCTTAGTCATATCGGTACCCCTGGGTGCAAACGATAGTTACACTCGTGGGTAACATCACTTTGGTACGACCACCCCTGCAGTCTGCTCCGGAGGAATCGATGACCACTTCTTCACCCACCGAGTCGCCGGCTCTGTCTGCCGATGTGATGGGCCTGGCCGGCGAACTCGCGGCCGAGCGCTCGAAGCCGGAGTGGCAGACCTTCAACCTGAACCTCAACGAGGAGCAGGTCGAGATCCGTGACTGGGCGCACACCTTCGCCGCCGACGTGATCCGGCCGGCCGCCTCGGAGTGGGACGAGCGCGAGGCGACGCCGTGGCCGGTGATCCAGGAGGCCGCGAAGATCGGGCTGTATGGGATGGACGCCAGCATCAACCTGTTCATCGACCCGTCGGGCTTGCTGATGCCCCTGGTCCAGGAGGAGCTCTTCTGGGGTGACGCCGGTATCGGCATGTCGCTCGTCGGGACCGGGCTCGCCAGCTCGGCCGTCTTCTCCAACGGCACCCCCGAACAGTGGAGCCAATGGCTTCCGCGCTGTTACGGCACGCCTGACGACGTACAGGTTGCTGCTTTCTGTTCGTCCGAGCCGGGTGCCGGTTCCGACGTGTCGGCGATCCGCACGAAGGCGACGTACGACGAGAAGACCGACGAGTGGGTCATCAACGGCCAGAAGGCGTGGGCCACCAACGGCGGCATCGCCGACATCCACGTCGTGGTGGCGACCGTCGACCCGTCGCTCGGCAGCAGGGGGCAGGCGGCGTTCGTCGTACCGAAGTCCGAGGTGAAGGGGCTGGAGCAGGGCACCAAGCTGAAGAAGCACGGTCTGCGCGCCTCCCACACCGCGGACGTCTTCTTCGACAACGTGCGGGTCCCTGCCGCGAACGTCCTTGGTGGCAAGGAGAAGCTGGACGCCCGGCTGGCCAAGGCTCGTGAGAACAATGGCGAGAAGGCCCGCGGCAACGCGTCGATGGCGACCTTCGAGATCACCCGGCACATCGTCGGCTCCCAGGCGATCGGGATCGCGCGGGCGGCGTACGAGTTCGCCCTGGAGTACGCGAAGGGCCGCGAGCAGTTCGGCCGCCCGATCATCGACAACCAGGGCATCGCCTTCAAACTCGCCGACATGGCCACCGAGATCGACGCTGCCCGCCTGCTCGTCTGGCGCGCCGGCTTCATGTCCGCGGCCCTGATGCGCGGCCAGCAACCCGACTACCGCCACGGCGAAGGCTCAATGGCCAAACTGAAGGCCAGCGAAGTAGCCGTAAAAGTCACCGAAGAAGCCATCCAAATCCTCGGCGGCAACGGCTACACCCGCGAATACCCAGTAGAACGCATGCACCGAGACTCAAAGATCTACACCATCTTCGAAGGCACCAGTGAAATCCAGCGCCTGGTCATCTCCCGCGCCATCTCAGGCATGCGAATCCGCTGACGTTTCCGCAGGTCAGAGGCTGATTCCAGGCTCTCTAACTGGCAGGCCGCCGTCCGGCTCCCCCGAGGTACTGGGGGAGCGCACGGCGGCCTGCTCCGTTGCTGCTCCGTGAGACCTCAGAGAGAAGATCGCGACCAGTCGGTTGTCCACGGACTTGCGCGCTCGCTCGTGCGAGGAAGGGAGCATGTGGGGGTAGTGCCGAAGCGCGTGCATCCCGTTCTCTCGGCTGGATGGAAAATGCTTGCGCCCGCTGGCGTCTCTTGTCGGCTGACGGATTACTCCGGCGTGGAACAGAGCTGGTTTCCAAACGAGTTCGTCGTACGTCCGAGACCGGATGTGTTTGTCGTCAGTCCAACGGAAGAGAAGCTTGACGGTATGCGGTCCGCCGTCGACCCTCTCCCAGGGCAGCGTGTGCGGCCGCGGTCCAACAGCCTCGATGTGATCCTTCAGGATCAGTGCCGTCCCATCCGACATCGGGACAGTCCGCTCGGTGTCGTTCTTCGGCAGCGCGAAGACGAACTCTCTCCCGAGCCTCTTCACCTGCCGCCGGACGTGGATAACCATCGCGTCGAAGTCGATGTCCCCTTCCGCGAGCCCGAAGAGCTCACCTTGCCGCAGCCTGCACGCCGCCCCAACAGCCGCGATCGGCCTGTACTGCGACGCGTGCCCCTCGACAATCCTCAGCACGACGTCATCGCCCCAGGCAAGGACCTTGCCACCCTTCGACGCCGGCACCTTCACCACCCGGGCCTTGGCCGGATTCCGCTTGATCGTCTCGTCATCTACAGCCAAATCAAGGCTCCCGTGCAACACCAGGAACGCCGAGCGCGCGAGCACGGCCTTGATTTGCGGGCGGGTTCGGTTGGTCGAGCCAGCTCGTGGTGCGTGGTTGGCGTCGGGGCAGCGTGGCGGGGGTGACATGGACACCGGGCATGGTCCGGAAGTTGGGTGTGGTCCGGATTAGGTCTTGACCCGGACCACTTGTAGTGCCGCTCGGTGACGACGGCGCCGACCCGTTTGGCCACAAAGTCGGCCGTCGAGGCCGTGGCTGTCGTTGAAGAAGAACCGAGCCGTCGGCAAAGTCTTAGAGCGCTTAGATGTGTAACGCTTCAGGTTTCGGTCCCTGCGCAATCGTTTGATTCCGGATCGCAGAGGCCGCGCACCCTCACCGCAGCAGTCGAGGCACAGGCAATTTCGTGCGCAGTCGTCGATGATCCCGCCCTGGCGGCTAACCGGGCCGGCGGTTGCGCTCGACGCGCCATTGACCGCTCTTCGGAGCGGGAGCATCCTGACGAGGGGGGCAATTGATTCTGGGGTGCGTCCGCCGTCGCGGCCGCGGTGGCACTTGCGTTGCTTCCCTATTCGAGTGGGGAGGGGGCGCAACATGTCCATTGGGAGCCAGAAGGATCTCGACCTGACCGAGCGAGCTGGACTTGCTGGCGAGGCCACATCGCAGGAGGTAGTCGCCGGAGCCGCCGGGGACACGGCTGACGCTGAGGAACACGTCGGCAATCTTGGCTTGGTATTTGGGGTTGGATTTTGGATCGCCCTTGGGCTCGCGTTCGCACTCGGGAACGACCAATCGCGTGCCTGGATCAACCACAATCTCGCGTGGGTCGTGGGCACCAGCGTTGTCCTCATCGTGATAGCGGCCGTCGTGATTCTGACCGACTGGGTGAAAGATCGCGATACGACTGCTCGAGCAGCTGTTCTGGTTCTGATCAGCTTGCCAGTTCTCGCCTTGCTCACAGCGGGTGCGTTGTTCATGCTTCCAGCCCCATGGCAGTTGATCGCGACGCGGTCGGTAATGTTGGTTGTGTTGATTACGACACCCGCCGCTATGTGGTGGCTCTTCTTAGCGCAGCAGCGCGCTAGCTTGCTGAACGAGTTTCTTACGAACCTTCAGAGACTTGGGCTTCTGGAAACACAACGTGTTGAGACAGCCGAAGCGCGCTCGACGCGAGTTGGAAGTTACCTGCAAAAATTCGAGGCGGCTTATGGCCGCCTTCCGACCGGAGTGCATGAGGATGTTCAGAAGCGCCGGTTTGAGCAATATTCCCCTGAGGACATGGTGCGCGCCAAAGCTCCACTGGCGAGCTCAGCGGTGCCTATTTTCATGCTGATAGTCGTGCTCGCGATCGGGTGGCTAATAACGTTGCCGCCTCTTCATGACTTTCCGCGCAGTTCTGTGGAGCCGCGTTGGTTGCTCACACTGGCGCCGAATGTCACGCCGGTGACTGTCGCCTTCCTGGGGGCATACTTCTTCTCGTTACAGATGCTATTTCGTCGATATGTGAGGACAGATCTACGCGGCAGTGCCTATGTGGCCGTCCTTATGCGAATTCTGCTCGCCGTCATTGGAATATGGGTGATCGAAGCTGTGGCATCGGAGCTGGGATGGAGTGGCAGCGAGCTCCTAATTGTTGGATTCGTAGTGGGCGTCTTCCCCGTGGTCGTGTGGCAGGTTATTCGCAATGTGGCGATGAAGCTCTTCAAATTCGCACTTCCTACACTTGACTCAACTCTCGCGCTTGATCGCATAGATGGGCTAACCGTTTGGCATCAATCACGCCTCGAGGAGGAAGATATTGAGAACGTTCCGAATATGGCCACCGCTGACATTGTGGACCTTCTGGTGAATACACGCATCCCCGCCGGGCGGGTAGTCGATTGGGTGGATCAATCGATTCTCCTCACTCAACTGGGCGCCGAGGATGTGAATAGTGATGAATCAAATTCGACTCGACGGCAGTTGAGTCGGCACGGCATTCGAACTGCTAGCACATTACTTAAGACTGCGGACGACAAGCGTACAGTTGCCGAAATCGCAGCATTCCAAGAAATGGCGAAAGACGGCACGGGGCAATCGGTAGTGCCATCGCTGATCTCGGCAGTTCAAACAAGTAGCAACTTGGCGCTGATACTGCGCTGGAGGGGCCTCGACTGCCCTAATCCAATTGATACGTGGCGGCAGCGAATGGTGTGAATAATGTCTATATCGCTCTGTCTCGAGTCGGTGCTTAGAGCGTATTATTGAACAGAAGCCAGAGTCCAGCAGATTGAGGACGACCTCTGCACCCAGCGGGATCACGGGTCCGGGGGAACGACGCCCGGCTTGTCGCGCACGACGACGGAAACCGTCGAGCTGCACGGCGACGACCCTGGGGAAGGGCGCCAATTCCAACAGCCGGCCGACTCTCCGTCCGATGCCTGCCGGTGTGAGCTGTCCTGCCGACCGATGACGTCGCGGGTCATTAGCAAGGGGGAAGCCATGCAAACGTTCAAAGGTCGAGACGTGCCGCCGGCGCCGCGCGTCACGAACGACGGAGACGTCGAGGAGAGGACGTACAACTACCTGCGACTGTCGGTGGTAGCCGTGATTGTGGCCCTGGGGGTCGCGCTGGTGATTGAGTGGTTCTCGGCTGACTGGTGCTTCCAGAAGTCGATCAGCGCCTACTACTACACGCCGGTCCAATTGGTGTTCGTGGGTGCGCTCGTCGCCATCGGCGTGTGCATGGTGGCGCTCTGGGGTCGCAATGCCGCCGAGGACGCCTTCTTGAATCTCGCCGGCCTGCTTGCGCCGGTCGTCGCCTTCGTCCCCGCGTCCAGGGCGACCAGGTGCAGCGTTGTGAGCGACACGGGTACGAGGCCGACTGAAGGGCAAGCGGCGCCGGTCGACGACGATGTGATCAAGGCTGCTCATGAAGCGATCGACAACAATATGGGCGCCGTCCTTGTGGTGGTCCTGCTCGGGCTCGCGCTCACGGTTTTGTCCCGACGCATGCGCCCGTGGTCCTCGGGGCAGTCGAAGTCTGCCAAGGCGGCATATCTGTCCTCGTACCTCCTGGCGCTCGCGACGTGGCTCGTCGGTGTGATCGTGTTCTTCATGGACCCCGACCTTCTCTACCGACGCGCTCACTTTTCCGCTGCGATCCTGTTCTTCGCCTGCGTCATCGTTGTGGTGTTCGCAAGCGCCTACGAACGTACGCGCACCGATGAGGAGCGAACGCGGGGAGCACGAGTGAGGGCCGCCCTGAAAGATCGGGACGCAGTGGTTGGCTACGCCATGATCCTCTCGATTCCGGTGATCGCCGCGACGGGGAGCGACTACTGGGTCTTGCTGGTCGAGGGGACGTTGATCCTCCTGTTCGGCACGTTCTGGCTGCTGCAGACCTACGACCACTGGTCGTTGATGCCACCAGTTGCGCCCGCCGCCGGCTTGGACGGCGACGGCCGAGAAGCGGGGCCGGCCGGCGGCGGTCCAGGACCAGAGCCGGATGACAGCGAGGGTCGGCGAGAAGGAGTTGGCGCCCCGATGTAGTCGGTGGTTTCGTGGAGGCGCGCTAGCGACGCAGGGGTGCGGCGTACGTCGCGAGCGTGAAGCCTCGGATCCGGGCGTTGGCGGCTCGACCGTTGGGGAACAGGGTGCACTCCTGGACCCATCGGCGCCGCAGTTCGCCCTGGAACCTGGGTCGGGGCCAGTCGTCGCGCACCTTGTCCACCAGTCAGCGATCGAGATGCCGGACGTGATCGCCAATTGCGTCCAGCAACGAACCCGTCAGGAGGTACCCGCCGAGTCCGTTCCCAGGATGGATCGAGAGGTGGCTGGAGGTCGCCTGGGCAACGACCTTGGAACGGCGCTCGTCCAGGCCGGCCTCCTGCGCGGTGGACAGGGCGTTCGCGGCGCCCAGTACCGCGAAGTCCATCGTCCGGTCAGCAGCCCGGTGCCGCGCAGCAGTGAAGCGACGTAGAGGAGTCTGGTTCAAGTGTTTTGCTGTCACGAGCGGCGAGCGCGGTCGCAAACTGCCAGGTGCGTTCCGAGCGAGAGATCCACTGATCGTCGAGCTTCACGCAGGCGAGCTCGCGAGTAGCTCTAACGCATTCCGTCATGGGTGGATCCGGGAAAGGCTCACTCTGCATTGCCGGATGAGGGGCTCAGCAGACTTCGCAGGCGGTAGCCGACAAGATCCGAGGCATACCGGCCCTGCTTCTTCAGAATGTTGTCATGGCTTCGCCCCGTCTTCGCCAGGCTGCGAGTTCGACGTGCTGAGATCCCGGAGTGAGGCTGCACGAGCTGGATGGCCACGAGTGCCGTTCTGCCGCATCGAGCGCGTCGTTCCGGGCCGACGAGGTCACGGTTATCGATGATCCTGGGCAGTCGGTCGGCGGCATCGGAGCCGGCGCACAACTTGACCGGACCGTCGCGGCCGGGTGTCCACGCATCCTTCGCCTCTGCCGTAAAGACGTTCCATAACTGCCTCACCTAGGGTTTGATCGTTTCCTACATTGTCGCTCAAAGGTTGCTGTAGGCAAGTAGCTTCTCCGTTGCAGTTCCGTGAGACGATGACAAACGACGATTACGGCCGAGCAACGTTGAGAGATAGACGCGCAGGTCAGACGCGGATTCGGCGCCTTCGGCGCGAACCGTCCGCGAGGCTGGAGGAGATCTACACCATCTTCGAAGGCACCAGTGAAATCCAGCGCCTGGTCATCTCCCGCGCCATCTCAGGCATGCGAATCCGCTGACGTTTCCGCAGGCCAGAGACCAATTCCAGGCTCTCCGGCAGACAGGCCGCCGTCCGGCTCCCGCGAGGTAATGGGGGAGCGTACGGCGGCCTGCTCCGTGACTGCTATGTGAGATCTCAAAGAGAAGATTGCAGCCAGTCTGCTTGACGAGGTGCTAGGTGGCGTCCCGCTGGTCCAGCCACTTTAGGAGCGCTTGGTTTGTTTCTTCTGGCTTTTCTTGCTGGATCCAATGACCGCAATCCAGGGTGACCACTTCCACATTGGGTACGAACTCTGTCAGGTTTTCAGACCTCTGGATCGCATCCCGGTCGCCATAGATCATGAGTGCGGGCTGTTGGATGATCGGGTTCGCGTCCGCCAGCAAGCGCCAGTTGCGGTCAAGGTTCCGGTACCAGTTGATGCTGCCCGTGAATCCTGATGATTCGAAGGCGGAGACGAAAACAGCCAGTTCGCTGTCGCTCATCAAGGGCTCGCCCAGTGGTGTTTCTGCGTTGGCGAGATTGATCATCACCATTCCCGGTGCTGGCGCTCCGAGTGGCGCGTTTTTTCGGTACATGTTGTGGAGGAACCGGAACGTATTCTCTTCCAATACGGCGTCCGCGACGCCTGGCTGCCGATTGAAGTGGACAAAATAGAAGTCGCCGCCAAGTATTTCTTCCATGAATTCGATCCAGGGCTTTTCTCCGCGCTCTTGGTAAGGCAAGCTCAGGTTGATCACTGAATTCACACGGTGTGGATGCAGCAAGGTCAGTCCCCAGACGACCATTGCACCCCAATCATGACCGACGAAGGTGGCATCTTCGTATCCGTAGTGATCGAGAAGTGCGACGAGATCACCCGACAAGTGTTCGATGTCGTACGCCGTCACTTCGGCCGGCCGGGACGAGTTGCCATAACCCCGCTGATTCGGGACGATGACGTGATAACCCGCCGCGGCAAGGGCGGGCATCTGATGGCGCCAAGAAAAGGCATGTTCCGGCCAGCCGTGACAGAGCACAATGGGCTTTCCTGCATTTTCTCGGCCTGCTTCGAAGACTTCGAGTTCCACGCCGTTGACGGAAATTAGGGTGGGCTCGGGAAAATCGGCTGGATCAAACATCGTACTTCCTCTTTATCTATTTCGGGTGATCAGGCGACGAAGGTGCCCGAAGATGGCGTCGGCGCACTCCGGAGCGGCCGAGGGCCGATACGGTCGTGGGTAGTGGGACTCGTCGGTGAGGTCATGTCGCCATCTTGCCGACCGAAAGCGGTCACCCCATGACCGGTTTATCTGAAAATGTTGTCGGCATGCGAACCGACCGGCTGGTGGCGACCCTCCTCTTGCTGCAACGGCGCGAGCAGGTGACAGCAGTAGAGGTCGCCCGGGAGCTGGAGGTCTCCGAGCGCACCGCCCGCCGCGATCTCGATGCCCTGGCCATGGCCGGGGTGCCTGTGTATTCCATGCAGGGTCGAGGCGGCGGCTGGCGCCTCGTGGGCGGCGCCCGCACCGACCTGTCCGGGTTGACCGCGAGCGAGGCCCGCGCCCTGTTTCTGGTCGCTGGCCAGGCCTCGGCTGCGACTCCGGCCGTGAAAGCAGCTCTGCGCAAACTCGTCCATGCCCTGCCGGAGCCCTTCCGGGTGCAGGCCGAGGCAGCAGCGTCGTCCTTGGTCATGGACCCGCAACGATGGGGGTCGAGCCGGGTCGAGCCCCGACCACCGCGCTTCCTCGACGAACTCCAGGACGCGGTGATCCGCGGCGTCCAGGTGCGGCTCGGCTACGTTGACGGCAAAGGTGGGGAAACCGGGAGAACGGTCCACCCGCTGGGCATCGTCGCCAAAGGTCCGTCGTGGTACCTCGTCTCCAACACCGAGGCCGGCCGGCGGACCTTCCGGATCGACCGCGTGTCGTCCGCCGACCCGACCGACGATCCCGTGCACCGACCCGAGGACTTCGACCTTGCCGAGAGCTGGCGCGAGATCGCCGACGAGGTCGAGCGCAGGCGAACGCCCCTCGAGATCCAGGCGGTATGCGCGCCCGACGGGATGGGCCTGCTCCGGATGATGCTCGGCAGTCGGCTCGAGGTGGGAGGATCCACGACCGACGGCCGCATCGAGGTCGTGATCCGCGGTTACAACGAGTACGCGCTCGCCGGCGAGCTTGCCGGGCTGGTCGAATGGCTCGAGGTGACCGGCCCTCCGGGTGTGCGAGACCACCTGACCTCGATCGGCAACGCGCTCGTCGAGCGATACGGCTGAGACCGGCACGAGCGCATGGCTGTTCTGGCATTGGTGTGGGGCTGGGGTTAATCTGCGGGAATGGTGCAGGGGGAGATTGACAGGGTCGCTGAGGAGACCGGGTTTTCTGGGGTGGTCTGGATTGATCGGGGCGGTGAGGTCGAGTTCGCGAAGGCGTATGGACTGGCCAACCGTGCGTACCAGGTGCCGAACTCGCTGGATACCAGGTTCGGTATCGCTAGTGGCAGTAAGGGGTTTACCGCTCTGGCGGTGGTGTCGCTGGTGCAGGACGGTGTGCTGGAGCTGAGTACCACAGCCAGATCCCTGCTCGGCAAGGATCTGCCGCTGATCGCGGACGATGTGACCGTCGAACATCTACTCACGCATACCTCTGGTATCGGCGACTACTTGGACGAAGAGGCTGACGGCGAGATCACCGACTACTTCGTCGGAGCGGCGCAGGAGTTGACTACTACCGAGGCTTTCCTGCCCTTGCTGGACGGGCATCCCACCAAGTACCGGGCCGGCGAACGATTTGGCTATTGCAATGGTGGTTTCGTGGTCCTCGCCCTGCTGGCGGAGCGGGCCAGCGGCGTTGGGTACCACGACCTGGTCCGGCTACGGGTGCTCCGCCCCGCCGGCATGACCAGGACCGACTTCCTCCGTTCCGACGAGCTACCCGCTGACGTGGCTGTGGGCTACCTGCCATTAGACGGTTTGGACCGCTCGAACGTCTTCCACCTGCCGGTACTGGCCACTGGCGATGGTGGCATCCACACCACCGCCGCTGACATCTCCACCTTCTGGCGCGCGTTTTTCGCCGGCGACATCGTGGATTCCGTCGAAGAGGTCGTCCGGCCACGCTGCGACGTACCCGCCGAGGAATCCAGGCGCTACGGTCTCGGCTTCTGGCTGCACGAGAGCACCGACACGGCGATCCTGGTCGGGTACGACGCCGGCGCGTCATTCAAGTCCACGCACGACCCACACACCGGCACCACCTGCACCGTGCTTTCGAACACCTCACCCGGCGCCTGGCCCATCGCCAACGCCCTCACACCCTGAAGACCGACACAGACTTACCTCGTCCAACTTCGGTACCAGGTCCTGGTTGAACGATCAGTCGGGGCAGCCACCCTGCCCGCCGGCTGACCGATTGGGCGCGGCCGTGTCATACGGTCGCGCCCACGATCTCCCACATCGGGGCTGTCTCACGGCGGGGAACTGCCGCTCACTTCCAGGACCTAGCGACGGGTTCGCACCGCTTTGCGGAGGCCGTAGGTGGCTGCTCCGATTGCTAGTACGGCGGCTCCTGTCAGGACTGAGTTGAGGGGGAGCGCAAAGGCGAGGACCAGGCAGCCGAGTAGGCCGGCGGCGGGGATGAGGCGTAGTGGGCGTCCTTCGTCCGGCCGCAAGGTCCATGCGGAGGCGTTGGCGATCGCGTAGTACGCCAGTACTCCGAAGGAAGAGAAGCCGATCGCGCCGCGGACGTCAGTGACGGCTGCGAGTACGGCGACGACCGCGCCGACTGCCAGTTCGGCGTGGTGGGGGACTCCGGTGCGCGGGTGGATGGCGGCCAGTACGGGTGGCAGGTGCCGGTCACGGGCCATGGCCAGGGTGGTGCGGGAGACGCCGAGGATGAGCGCGAGCAACGAGCCGAGGGCAGCGATGGCAGCGCCACCGCGGACGATCGGGGCCAGGCCGGGGACGCCTGCGGCGCGGACTGCGTCGGACAGCGGTGCGGTTGCTGTCGCGAGGCCGTCGGTGCCGAGAACGGTCAGTACGGCGATGGCGACTGCGGCGTAGACGACGAGCGTGATGCCTAGCGCGAGGGGGATCGCTCGAGGGATGGTTCGCTCGGGGTCGCGGACCTCTTCGCCAAGGGTGGCGATGCGCGCGTAGCCGGCGAACGCGAAGAAGAGCAGACCGGCGGCCTGGAGTACTCCGCCTGGCGTTGCGTCTTGGCCGATGGCCAGACGGGCGGCGTCAGTGGTCTCGCCGGTCAGGCAGACGACAACCACCGCAACCAGAACTGCAAGGACGATGGCGACGATCAACCGAGTCAGCCAAGCGGCCTTCTGGATGCCGGCGTAGTTCACCACCGTGAGCGCCACGACCGCCGCGACGGCCACTGCGTGGGCCTGGCCTGGCCAGACGTAGGTGCCGACCGTGAGGGCCATCGCCGCGCAGGACGCGGTCTTGCCGACTACGAATCCCCAGCCGGCCAGGTAGCCCCAGAAGTCACCCAACCGCTCGCGGCCGTAGACATAGGTGCCGCCAGAAGCTGGATAGCGCGCTGCCAACCGGGCCGAGGAAGTTGCGTTGCAGTAGGCAACGACAGCCGCCACCGCCAGCCCGATGAGAAGGCCCGACCCGGCGGCGTGCGCGGCCGGGGCCAGAGCGGCGAAAATCCCAGCGCCGATCATCGATCCCAGTCCGATCACCACGGCGTCGAACACACCCAACCGCCGACTCAAGCCACCGCCGAACTCCTCCACTCCGCCGCCCCTGTCGTCAGCCGCCATGGGGAGAAGCTATCGCCTTGACTACCGATCGCCTGCTCCGTGCCAGCACCAGCGCCAGGAAGTGAGGTATATGATAATGATAACGGTTACCATTACCTAGTCCGCCTGAACCTGTCAGATTGGTCATGTCGTGAATCGCAGATTGCTCGTCCTGCCCGCTGCTGTCGCCGCCGTCACTATGGGACTGAGTGCCTGCTCGTCGGGCACCGACTCTCCCGCTTCGGCCTCCTCCGGGTCGCCGTCGTCGGTCGGATCATCCGCCGGAGCGCAGATCAAAGTGGTCGCCTCGACCGACGTCTGGGGCGATCTGGCCAGCAGTATCGGCGGCGACAAGGTGCAGGTGACATCGATCATCACCAGCCCGGACGCCGACCCGCACGAGTACGAGGCCAGCACGCGCAACCAGCTGTCGCTGGCCAAGGCCACGGTGGTGATCGAGAACGGCGGCGGCTATGACGACTTCATCGACCGGATGTTGAAGAGTGCCAAGAACCCCTCGGCGACGGTGCTGAACGCGGTCACCATCTCGGGCAAGAAGGCCGAAGGCGGCGGGGAGCTCAATGAACACGTCTGGTACGACTTCCCTACGGTCAAGAAGGTCGTCGATCAACTCGAGCTGGCGTACGCGAAGGCCGCACCAGAAGACGCGGCGACCTTTCAGCGCAATGCCGACGCCCTCACTCAGAAGATCGATGGACTGGCGCAGCAGGAGGCCACCCTCAGGCAGAAGTACGACGGTCAGCCGGTGGCGATCACCGAGCCCGTGCCGCTATACCTGCTCGACGCGATCGGCCTGCAGAACAAGACGCCGGAGGAGTTCAGCGAGGCCATCGAAGAAGACAGCGATGTGCCGGCCAAGGTCTTGAGCGAGACACTGGAGCTGTACAGCAAGCACCAGGTCAAGGTGCTCGCCTACAACGCTCAGACCACGGGGCCGGAGACCGAGAAGGTGCTGAACGCGGCCAAGCAGAACAACATCCCGGTTGTGCCGGTGACCGAGACGCTCCCGAGCGGCAAGGACTACGTCGGCTGGATGTCGGCCAACCTGGACGCGCTCGCCACCGCCCTCGGCCAGTAGCCCCATGAGTTCTCAGAACGGTGCTGACCAACTCCTCCTGACCCTGGATCGAGCCGCCCTCGGCTTCGGATCCCGGACCCTCTGGGAGGATCTCGATCTGGCGGTCCATGGCGGAGAGTTGATCGCCGTACTGGGTGCCAACGGGTCTGGTAAGTCGAGCCTGTTGAAGGTTGTCCTCGGCCAGTTGCGGCTGCGGTCCGGAACCGCGAAGTTCCTGGGCTCGCCGGTGCGCCGCGGTGACCGGCGCATCGGTTACATCCCGCAACAGCGGCTGTCCGAGGACGGGCTACCGCTCCGCGGCCGCGACCTGGTTGCGCTCGGCGTCGACGGACACCGGTGGGGCATCCCGTTTCCCTCGCATCGTCGCCGTGAGCGGGTGAACCAACTGCTGTCGTCGGTCGGAGCCGAGGCGTACGCGACCGCCCGGCTGTCCTCGCTGTCCGGCGGGGAACAGCAGCGGCTGCGGATCGCCCAGGCGCTGGCGGCCGAGCCGCGGCTGCTGCTCTGCGATGAACCGTTGTTGTCTTTGGACCTGCCGCACCAGCGCCTGGTCAGCGATCTGGTCGACGATGCGCGCCGGCGGCTCAACCTCGGCGTACTCTTCGTCACCCACGACATCAATCCGATCCTGGACAAGGTCGATCGGGTGCTCTACATCGCCAACCACCGCTTCCGGATCGGAACGCCGGACGAGGTGCTGACCACTCAGGTGCTGAGCGATCTGTTCGATGCGCCCGTCGAGGTGATCCGGCACAACGGACGGATCCTGGTGGTCGGCGTTCCTGATCTCGACCCGTATCACCATCCAGGCGATGCCGCCGCGGCCGTGGCCGGGGAGCAGGTGTTGCGATGATCAGCCTGGAAACTTTCGGCACGATCTGGTCGGAGATCTTCAACTTCTCCGACTACTCGCAACTACTGCCCCTGTTGAAGAACTCGATCATCGCCTGCGTCGTGCTCGGCGTCATGGGAGGCATGATCGGCGTGTTCGTGATGATGCGGGACATGGCCTTCGCGGTGCACGGCGTCAGCGAGCTGTCCTTCGCCGGCGCGGCGGTCAGCTTGCTGCTCGGTACCAGCGTGGTCACCGGCTCGCTGATCGGCTCCCTGATCGCCGCCCTGCTGATCGGCGCACTCGGCACCCGGGCGAGGGACCGGAACTCTGTGACCGCGGTGCTGATGCCCTTCGGGCTCGGTCTCGGCATCCTGTGTCTTGGCCTCTACCACGGCCGGGCGGCCAACAAGTTCGGCCTGCTCACCGGTCAGATCGTGGCGATCGACGATCCGCAGATCAAGTCCTTGATCATCATTTCCACCCTGGTGGCCGTCGGCCTGGTGCTGGTCTGGAGGCCTCTGCTGTTCGCCAGCACCGACACCGATGTGGCCGCTGCCCGCGGCGTCCCGGTGGGCGTGATGTCGATCGTCTTCATGATCCTGCTCGGCCTCGCGGTCGCCGTCTCGGTGCAGATTGTCGGGGCGCTCCTGGTGCTCTCGCTCTTGGTCACACCCGCGGCAGCGGCGCTCCGAGTCTCCGCCTCACCGGTGGGCGTGCCGCTGCTGAGCATCATCTTCGCCCTCACGGCGTCGGTCGGCGGCGTCCTGCTGGCTGCCGGCAGTTCGGTCCCGATCAGCCCCTACATCACCAGCATTTCGTTCGCCATCTACCTGATCTGCCGAATCATCACGGCACGCCGACCGATACAGCGCAGGAACGTACTGGTCGCCGCCTCGTAGCCGACTGGTTGCCGCGGCTCGCGGTGGTCAGTGTCCGTGGACGTGATCGACGTGGGAGATGTGGTGGGTGAGACGAGATCGGAGGGCATCGAGCCGCTGAGCGCCGCCGACATCGGGCTGCGCCGCACGCGTCAGCGCACCGCCGTGCTCGATGGCTTGGGGCGCTGCCAGGACTTCGTCAGCGCGGGTGAGTTGCACGCTTTGCTGGCCTCGGCCGGCGTCTCGATCGGCCTGACCACGGTGTACCGAGCCCTGCACGATCTTGAACGGGTTGAGTTGGTCGACGTCGTCCGGGACGAGGCGGGCGGACGGTACTACCGGTTGCGGCCGGCTGCCGGTCACCGGCACTACCTGATCTGCCGCTGCTGTGGTCTCAGCCAGCCGGTCGACACCGAGGTGGTCGAGCGCTGGGCCGAGCGTCTCGCGATCGACACGGGGTTCGTCGAGATTGAGCACACGCTCGAACTCGCGGGTGTCTGCACAGCGTGCCTGTCCACCGTCAGCAAAGGCGACCCCCCGTGTCGCCAGCCGCCACACGACCAAACCGATCGCCAGAGCTGTCCGGAATCCTCGGGCAGGAACGGTCAGCTGTCGGTGGGTGGGGCCTCTGATTGATGCATTCTGAGGAAGCGGCTGGGGTCGCCGGCGGCGCTGGCGGTGGAGCTGAGCCAGGCGTTCAGGCCGTCGGGGTCGCGGCGTTCCAGCTCGTCGAGGCAGCGTTGGCGGGCTGTCACGATGCGGAGGCGGGCTGCCGGCGTGGTCGCCTGGTGGAGGTCCTCGAAGGTGTCATGCCATTGCCGGCAGAGCTGGGCTGTGCTGGTCACCGACTCATCAAGTTCCCCCCTGTGGGAGTCGCCGTACCAGCGGACGGCAGGCGGTGAGGTGATAACCAGGGTCAGGACCAGCAGCAGTACTACGGTGCCGAGGGCTAAAGCGAGGCCCGCGAGAGCCAAGAGGCCCAAGAAGGGCAGCGCGGCGAGAAGGCCTGCCTGCCCGCGGGTTCGCCGTTCTTGCTGGTCGCCGGTGGTATTCGTCGTGTGACCGACAGCCGCGGTCAGGCCAACGACGATGGTCAGCAGGACGAACGGGATCAACAGGTCGAGTGGTAGGACGATCAGTCCCAGGGCGATCCCTAGACCGCCGATCACACCGCAGACTGCGCGCCAGGCGAAGCTGTAGGCCATCGTGTCGCCACCCTCAGGTGCCCTTATCGGTCCCGGCGTTGCGTTCGAGGTTCTCGACCCGGCCCTGGTCCTCGCCGGCGTCCAGCAGGTTGTCCTGAGGAGCGCCGCTGTCCGGGTACTCCATCAGTGCGATCTCGGGATGATGCAGGTCGAAGGCCGGGCTCTCCGACCTGATCCGCGGGAGCTTCTCGAAGTTGTGCCGCGGCGGCGGGGAACTGGTCGCCCACTCCAGCGAGCGGCCCCAGCCCCACGGGTCGTCGACGCCGACCAGCGGCGCCTTGCGGGACTTGTAGACGTTGTAGAAGAACGGCAGCATCGAGACGCCCAGCAGCATCGCGCCGACCGTCGATACCTGGTTGAGGGTGGTGAAGCCGTCGTTCGCCCCGTACGTCGCGTAGCGGCGCGGCATCCCCTCGACGCCCAGCCAGTGCTGCACCAGGAACGTCGTGTGGAAGCCGATGAACAGCAGCCAGAAGTGCAGTTTGCCGAGCTTCTCGTCGAGCATTCGGCCGGTCATCTTGGGCCACCAGAAGTAGAAGCCCGCGAACATCGCGAACACCACGGTGCCGAAGACGACGTAGTGGAAGTGCGCGACCACGAAGTACGAGTCGGACAGCTGGTAGTCCACCCCGGGCGACGCCAGGAGCACCCCGGTCAGGCCACCGAACAGGAAGGTCACCAGGAAGCCGACCGACCACAGCATCGGGGTGTCGAACGAGATCGAGCCGCCCCACATGGTGCCGATCCAGTTGAAGAACTTCACGCCCGTCGGCACCGCGATCAGGAACGTCATGAAGGAGAAGAACGGTAGGTTCACGGCGCCGGTGACGAACATGTGGTGGGCCCAGACCGCGATCGACAGGGCCCCGATGGAGAGGGTGGCCGCCACCAGGCCGACGTACCCGAAGATGGGCTTGCGGCTGAAGACCGGCAGGA
The DNA here is from genome assembly GCF_010548305.1 of Streptomyces sp. SID13031. Lineage (GTDB taxonomy): Bacteria > Actinomycetota > Actinomycetes > Propionibacteriales > Kribbellaceae > Kribbella. The sequence continues at coordinate 345,651 of NZ_JAAGLV010000005.1, read as the reverse complement.
TCTCGGTGATGATGCCGAAGAACGGCAGCGCGATGATGTACACCTCGGGATGGCCGAAGAACCAGAACAGGTGTTGCCACAGCAGTGGCCCGCCGTTGGCCGCGTCGAAGACGTGAGCCCCCAAGGCTCGATCGGCCTCGAGCATCAGCAGCGTGGCGGCGAGGATCGGGAAGGCGATCAGGACCAGGATCGACGTCACCAGGATGTTCCAGGTGAAGATCGGCATCCGGAACATCGTCATCCCGGGTGCCCGCAGGGTGATGATCGTGGTGACGAAGTTGACCGCGCCCAAGATGGTGCCCAGGCCGGCCATCCACAGTCCCATGATCCACAGGTCTGCGCCGATGCCCGGTGAGCGCGTCCCGCCGGACAGCGGTGCGTAGCCGGTCCAGCCGAAATCCGCGGCCCCACCAGGCGCCAGGAACCCGGAGAGGGTGATCAGGCCGCCGAACAGGAACAGCCAGTAGCTGAACATGTTGAGCCGTGGGAAGGCGACGTCGGGGGCGCCGATCTGGACCGGCATGATCACGTTGGCGAAGCCGATGAACAGCGGCGTCGCGAACAGCAGCAGCATGATCGTGCCGTGCATGGTGAAGAGCTGGTTGTAGACCTCTTCGTTCACGATCTGCAGACCCGGCTCGGCGAGTTCCGCGCGGATCAGCAGCGCCATCACGCCGCCGATCAGGAAGAAGACGAACGAGGTGATCAGGTAGAGATGTCCGATCAGCTTGTGATCGGTGGTGGTCACCCACTTGCCAACCGCACTGCCCAGGCTTCTCCGGCGCGGGAGCGCAGTAACAGCCGTCCCAGCACTGATTCGCTCCGCTAAGTCAGCCATCTGCGTCTCCCCTTGCACGATCCCTCTCAGGACGCTCAGTGTCCAGTCGCAGGCCGCAAAGAAACGTAGCTGCTCCGTGGGACGGCCCGGGCAGGTGACTTGGAGAAGGCTTGCAGTGTGGCCAGGGTCTTGGTCACCTCGCTGCCGCCTGGGAGAAGGCGGTGCCTTTCGAGGAAGTCCCGCCAGTCGGCCATCGCGGCGAATGCCGCGTGTGGCGGCACCCGGGTCGAGATCTCGAGGAGGCGACTACCGGTGGGGTACGTCCACAGGTCCACGGTCAGCGGATAGGGCAGGCCCGGCATATTGTGCCGTTCCTTCAGCGCCAGAACTGGGCCTAGAACCGTCAGGTCGTCGAGGGCGAGTCCGGCCGGTGCGTGCGTACTGAAGAACTGACGCTGTTCGGCGGTGAAGAGGTCGCTCCAGGGGAGACGTCCGGCAATGGCCTGCGCGATCGCGCCGGCGGTGGGTCGGCTCTTCAACGAAGCCGAGCAGACGAATCGGTCAGGCATCACATCCACGTCGACCTTGAAGCCCTTCTGACGCCGCAGGTCGGCATCGAGCTGGCGAGGAGCGGCAGGTCGCAGTTTGATGACCGCGTCGTCCTTGAAGCGGTGGATCCGTCGGACTCGAACTATCAGTCCGGCCCGGCTGAGGGCCAGATCGGGCGTGTCCAGGTAGAAGATCCGCCGCGGTCGTGCGCTGCGCAGATCGATCCGCAGAGCGGTCGATGCCCGCCGGATCTGATCGTCGGCCAGACAGAACTTCAGTTCGACGCTGTCAGCCGCGCCGACAAGCTCACGCAACAGTTGTGGCGAGGGCATGGAACTCATTCCTCGTGGGGATTGGTGATAGGACCGCGAGATCTGGCGGTCAGCGACCGCGGTACGGGCCAGGCTCGCCCGGGTCAGCTTCGGCTGATGGAGACCAGGGTTGGTGGGGTTTCGGCCTTCGGGTCGTTGTCCAGGATCCGGAAGCGGAGCCGGCAGACGACGGCGTCGGTGTCCCTGCGCAGCGCGTGCGCCAGTAGGGCGCCGCGGTTGTTCTGCAGGAGCCGCTGCCAGAGATGTTCCGGCTCGATCTCGGGGATCACCACGAACACGGTATCGATCTCGAGGTGCCGGATGTAGGTGATGATCGGGGTGGTGATCCGCCGGCCTTCGTCGTACAGGGCGATCAGTGGGACTCCCGGGTGCCACTTGTCCCAGTCGTCGAGGAGTCGTACGAAGGCGGCGACGTCGTCCGGGTCGCTGGTGTTCACTGCGTGCACCGCGACGACATCGTGGCCGAGGCCCTTGGCGACGGACAGGGCTTCGCGGGTGAGCTTGCTGACGGCGTGTACCGGTACGACGATGCGCGACCGCCGAGTGCTGGGTTTGTCCGGGATCCGGCCCAGTTCGAGGCGTTGGCCGATCCGGCGGTAGCTGCGGTTCACCGCTTCCATCAGCAGGACGAGGAGTGGCAGGGCGACCACGATCAGCCAGGCGCCCGAGGTGAACTTGGTTGCTGTCACGACGACGGCGGCCACAGCGGTGAGCAGGGCTCCGAAGCCATTCAAGGCAAGCTTGAGCTGCCAGCCGTCGGGGCGTTTGCTCCACCAGTGCCGGACCATGCCGGCCTGGGACAGGGTGAAGCCGACAAAAACCCCGATCGCGAACAGCGGTACCAGAGTGTTCATGTCGCCGCGGGCCGCGATCAGCAGGATCGCCGAGACCACGGTCAGGAAGCCGATGCCGTAGCGGTAGACGCGACGCTGGGCGCGAAGCGTGAACACGTGCGGGAGGAAGTGGTCTTTCGCCAGCAACTGGGCCAGGACCGGCAGGCCGCCGTACGAGGTGTTCGCCGCCAGCGCCAGCAGGATCACGGTGGAGAACTGCACGATGAAGTAGCCGACGCCATGGCCGAGTGAGGCGTCGGCGAGCTGGGAGAGGACGGTGACGCCTTCGACCGGCTTGATCTCGAAACGCTTGATCAGGACGGCCAGTCCGATCAGCATCACCGCGAGCAGGACGCCGAGTGTCAGTTCGGCGCGTTGGGCCCGGACGACCCGGGGCTTGCGGAACGACGGGACCGCGTTGGCGATCGCCTCGACACCGGTGAGGGCCGCGCAGCCGTTGGCGAAGGCCTTCAGCAACAGCAAAAGTCCGATGGTATGAACCTGACCGGCCTGCTCCGCGCTTCCGGTGGCGACCGCCGCCGGGCCCTCGCGGAACAGACCGGCCAGGATCACGGTCAGGATGGCGGCCACGAAGACCGCGGTGGGAACGATGAACATCCGCGCGCTGTTGGCGACCCCACGCAGGTTCACCGCAGTGACAAGTGCCAGTACGCCGAGCGCCAGCCAGACCCGGTAGCCGTACAGGGCGGGAACGGCCGAGGTCAGTGCGGCCACCCCGGCGGCCACGGAGACGGCGACGTTCAGGACGTAGTCGATCACCAGCGACGCGCCGGCGACCAGGCTTGCCCGGCGGCCGAGGTACTTCTTCGCCACGCCGTACGCGCCGCCGCCCTCGGGGAAGGCGGCGATCACCTGCCGGTAGGACAGCACCAGGACGAGCAGCAGCACTGCGATGGCGATCGTGACCGGCAGAGTCAGACCGATCGCAGCCCCGCCGCCGAGTGCGAGCACGAGCACGATCGCCTCGGGCCCGTAGGCCACAGACGCCATCGCGTCCAGCGAGAGGGCCGCGAGGCCGCCCAGCACACCGAGCCGATGCCTGTCGTCCTCAGCGTCCGTCACGCATCCACTCTCAGCCCTGAGCCTGCCTCAGTCCGTAACCCTCACGGACTACTCACGCAAGGATCAGCAAGACAAACACCGTTCTGACAAGGGCGCACCGCACTGTTTCAGCGGAATGCGGGCGGACCGCCCTGGAGGGCTCGGTGGGTGGCTTCGGTGTCGGTGAAGAAGTTGGGGAGTTGGGGGGTGGTGTTGTAGTGGCGGTGGAAGACCGGGGTCTGCGAGCCGGACAGCGGTGGGACGATCCAGGTCCAGTCGGTGGGGCAGCGGCGGCCTGCTCGTTCTTCTCGTTCCAGGTGGGTGAGGAATCTGCGGGACTCGGTGTGGTGGTCGGTGATGCTCACGTTGTTCAGGTGGAACGAGTGCAGTACCGCACGGTTGATCTCGACCAGGGCCCGGTCTCGCCACAGGGTTGACTCGGTCGAGGTGTCGAGGCCCATCCGCTCCGCGACCTCGGGGACCAGGTCGTACCGGTCGTTGTCGGCCAGGTTGCGGGCGCCGATCTCCGTGCCCATGTACCAGCCGTTGAAGGGCGCAGTGGGGTAGGAGACGCCGCCGATCTCCAGCCGGTTGTTGCTGATCACCGGGACCGCGTGCCACCGCATGCCCAAGTCGGCGAACCACCCCAGCTCGGGGTGCTCGAGCGGGACCTCGTGTACCGCCTGGCCGGGGAGCTGGAACACCCGCGGTCCCTCCTCGACGGTCTCCACGACGAGCGGGAGCACATCGAAGGCTCCCGGGAGTTCGGGCGGCCGCCACCCGCGCTGGATGAGTTCGCTGGTGAAAGTTCGGTAGCGGGGGTCCCCGAGGACTCGACCGTCCGGCTGCTCGTACCCGGCGTACCGGATGAGTTGCTCGTTCCAGATCCTGGGGGCGGGCCTGGTCGGCGTCTCGGGGGAGAACACGCTGATCATCGGTCGGATCTTGCCGTCGTTGTGGGCTACGCGCAGGTGGTCGAAGCACTGCGCGGCGACGTCGCCGGCGTCGGAGACGGTCCTCAGATCGCGCACCTGCAGGCTGTGCCAGTACAGCCGTCCGATGCAGCGTGCGTTGTTGCGCCAGGCGACGCGGGCGCCGAAGGTCAGCTCGTCGGTGGTGTGCCAGTAGGTCCCGGTGCGGTCGATCTCGCGTCCCACCTCGGCGATCCGTGGCCCGATCGACCCGGCCTGGGGGTTCTCGGCATGGAAGAGTTTGAGGAACTGCTCGGCCGCGGCCCGAACCGGCTCCGTGTCGGCACTTCCGGTACTTCGTTCGGCAACGGGCCCGCCTACCAGGTGGTCGACCCTAGCCCGGACCCTCCCGGGACCTGGTGACGCCCGCCGGCCGGTCCGGGAGGTCCTGCGCCACGACCCCATGTCAGGCAGGCCCGATACCGAAACCGCTCGGCCACCCCTTGGGACGGTCGGACAAAGGGGCACCCGCCGAACCTGGTTCCTCGGCCAGGGGCGTGGAGCCGAGCTGGTCGACCTCGGTGGCGAACGAGTTCACGATCGACTGCATCTGCGCCTGGGCCGTCTGTGCGTACGAACGAACCTGCTGCCCGGCCGTGTCCATGGCCTCCGCGACGATCTGGCGTTCGTGGGCGCGCGCCTGGCCGATGCGCTCGCGAGCGTCCCGGCTGACGTCCTGGACCATCTCCTCGACCACGAGCTGTGCTTGGCTGAACATCTGGACGACCTGTTCGTTCACCCGGTCGCCGGCCTGCTCGTAGTGGTCAAGCTCCGCCTGCTTGCGCTGCAGCTCGGCCCGCCCGCGCTGCAGCTCGGCCTGGAGGCGTTCGTTCTTGGCCCTGCTCTCGTTGAGCTCTCGCTCCGTGGCCTGTACCTGGTCAGCGAGCAGATCGAGGTACCCGTAGACCTTGCCCGCGTCGAGGCCACGCATCCGCCGCCGGAAGGTCTCTTCCCGGATCGAGCGAGGTGTCTGATGTGGAGAGCGGTGTCGGCGGTTGGTGATCGTCACTTGCTGTCCCCTGACCTGGTAGCGCCGGCCCGGCGGCGTGCTCGCCCGCGGCTGCGTAGTAGAAGTGCTCGTACTTGATGTGCTCGGGGCGCATGCCGGCGGCGGCCAGCTGCTCCAGCGTGTGCGCGACCATCTGCGGGCCACCGCACACCATCGCCGTACGCCCGGACAGCACCTGCCGGGCTGCGACCGTACCGACCTTCCCGCGCGTCCCGGGATAGGACGGGTCGTCGGACACAACCTCCGTGTACTGGAACCAAGGCCGTTTCTTGGCCAGGTCTCGCAACCGCGGGCGGTCGTAGAGGTGCCAGGGCATCCGTACCCCGTGGAGCAGGTGGACCAGGGGGCCGATATGCAATCGTTGCCACTCTTGGTCGATCTGCTCCAGGACAGCCAGGAGCGGAGCGAGACCCGTTCCTCCGGCGACCAACAGCAACTCCCTCCGGTCGCCTTCCCGCCGGGTCAGCCGTTCGCCGACCGGCGCCCCCAGCTTCACGATGTCGCCGGCCCTCAGGGACCGCACCACCGTCGGACTCACCTGGCCGCCGTCGACCTGTTGCACCTGCAGATCGATAGTGCCGTCCTGGCGCGGAGCGTTGGCAGGGCTGAAGTATCGCCACTGCCGGGGGCGTTGGGGGATCTCCATGGACACCGACTGGCCAGGGCGGAACTGGAACGCGCGCCTGGGGCGGACCGTCAGCAGGGTGAGGTCCATGGTCCGCCGCTCGGCAAAGACCACGTCGGCATCCCACCAGTCAGGACTGGACTCGGAGGATGTCTCCGCCGCCTCGACCATGATCCGCGCGACCACCTGATAGGCCGCGGTCCAGTGCACGGCGAGCTCCTCGTCCCACTCGGAGCCGAGGAAATGCATCAGGGTTGCGCACAGCGAGGCGCCGACAGCGTTGTAATGGTCCGCGACGACGGCGTACTTGCGGTGGTCCCGGCCGAGGTGTTGCAGGAAGGCCGCATCCTTGTCGATCTGCTCGGCGTGGCTGACGATCCTGCCGAGCGCGCCGACGAACTTGTCCCGTTGGTTCGACATGGAGAGCGGGAACATCGGCCGAACCTCGGGATGGGACACGAAGAGGTGCGAGTAGAAGTACAGCGGGACCTTTTCGCCGTGCTCCGTGACCCGGTCCCAGCTGTGTTGCAGGGCGTGTGCATCCATCGGGCTTCGCTATCCGGCTCGGAAAGGCAGCTCCTCGAGGGAATCGGACCGCCCGTCAGCGGGCACCATGGGCAATCGGTCGTCGGCAGCTCGTGCCGACGGGTGAGGCGTTGACAAGGGTTCCCTCCCAGTCCAGTCCCCGAGTCCTTCAAATCCTCCGACTTCTCCCGACCTACCCCCGGCCCAACGCGTCGAAACCGGCAGAGCGGACTCAATCGTCTCGAAAAACCCGACGGGTGGCTTCAGTGCGAATTCGCTGCCTGGGAACGAACGTTTGATGGTTGCTCTTGGCAATTACCCGCACCGTCGTACTCGGCGGGGCCGCTGTGGCGCTACCGTCGGGTTCGAGCGTGGAATCCTTGCCTGTCCATGGCTGGAGGCCGCATCCGACGTGCTCTGGAGGTCCCGTGCAGTCCGAATCGACGAACAGTCGCCCGCATCACCCAGTGGTTCTGGCTCACGAGGCGGAGCGTGCCGCTGACGTGCAGGTGCGGATAGCGGACGCCATCACTGCTTTCGCCGGCTCGATGGGGTTCGTCTACGTCCACGTCGTGGTGTTCGCGGTCTGGATGCTGCTCATCGAGTCCAGTCCCTGGCCGACTTTGACCCTGATCGTTTCGCTCGAGGCGATCTTCTTGTCCACCTTCGTGATGATCGGGCAGAACCGGCAGGCCGCTTTCCAGCAAGCGAAGGCCGACCACGACTTCAACGAGACGGAACTGGAGCTCAAGACGAACACCCAGCTGACTCGCGAGATTCACGCCCTCACCACCGAGTTGCACCGACGGCTGGTCGACGAGCCGAAGGGATGAGGAGCAGCGCCTGAGGCTCGCCGTCTGGGTGAGGTCACAAATGGTGGGGCGGTTTCGTCGGGTGTGCGTCCGAGCATCGCGCGACGGGAGTAATGGTATGAGCTCACCAGTGGAGACACTTCGCCAGAGTTTCGGCGGCGACATCGTCGAACCGGGGGCGGCGGAGTACGAGTCGGTCAGTGGGTCGGTGTTGGTTTCGGGTAGTCCGGCCTATGTGCTGCGGCCCGAGAGTGTTGGGGACGTACAGGTTGGCGTCAGGTTTGCCGGCAGCGTGGAGTTGCCGTTGTCTGTACGAGGCGGAGGCCACGCGTTCGCGGGCTTCGGTACCAACGATGGTGGCGTCGTGATCGACCTCAGCAAGCTTGCGGACGTGGAAATCGTCGACAAGGAACAGCACGCCGTACGGGTCGGTGGGAGAGTCGCCACGATCTACCCACCTGAGACCTATCACCGCCTCGCGGCGATCAAGCACCAGTACGACCCCGGCAACCTGTTCGCCCGCAATCACAACATCCGCTCTAAATAGCGCTCAGCGGCCAGTGAATCAGCAGCCACGTCATCGAGGGCGAATCGTCAGTCGCGATTACTGGTAGGGAAGGCGTTCCAATTTGGCTTTCCACTCCGCGAATGGCTTGCCTTTGTTGCCGACGAAATAGCTGAGGGCCCGGTCGTAGACGAACTCGGCTCCCTCCTTCTTTCCTTGTGAATCCTCGGAGGACCAGGATCCGACCTCTTTGAAGGTGCCGTCAGGAAGGAGCACGGTCACAGCCTGCTCCCAGTACTCCTCGTGCCAGCCGGCGTGGCTCCCCTTCTCGGTGTTCTTGTTCCGGGAGTCCACCCGCCAGCCGGTATAGGGAACTCCGTTCACCTTAGGGCTGATCATGGCCTTATTCCGGGATTGCATGGCCCCTATGGTCTCCCGGATGGTGTTCTTGAAGTCTGCCTCGTAATCCATGGTCCCCCCACGGCTCGGTCTGGTCAGATCCCGGACTGTAGACGATTGAGGCGTCCGTTGGCGAGGGCTCACGCTAATGAATCAAGAGGCTGGGATGGTGGATTGTCGCGGCCATCCAATTTGCGAGAATGTCAGGCGGGGTGGTCTTTTAGTTGGCGGTGGGAGGTGATGGCATGCGGCCGGGGCTGGCCGGTAGCCGTTGGGACACTGTCGGTGACTCAGTCAGATGACGTAAGCGGTGAGCGGCGTTGCGAACCTACCTTCGAGGTACCGAGTTCCGGTTCATCGAAGGAGAAGTGATCATGACCATTCGCAACGTCGTCCTCGTCCACGGCGGCTTCGTCGACGGTTCGGGCTGGCAGGGTGTGTACGACCTGCTGGTCGAGGACGGCTACCACGTCAGCATCGTCCAGAACCCGACGCTGTCCCTGGCCGACGACGTCGCCGTCACCAACAGGGTGCTCGACAGCCAGGACGGCCCGACCCTGCTGGTCGGGCACTCGTACGGTGGCGCCGTCATCACCGAAGCGGGTACGCACGAGAAGGTCGCGGCCCTCGGCTATATCGCCGCGTTCGCGCCGGACAAGGGCGAGTCGGTCGGCACGCTGGTCTCCGACCCGGCGCCGGGCGCACCCGTCCCGCCGATCCTGCCGCCCGCGGACGGTTTCCTCTTCCTGGACCGCGACAAGTTCGCCGACTCCTTCGCCGCCGACCTGCCGAAGAACCTCGCCGCCTTCATGGCCGACGCCCAGGTCCCGTGGGGCGTGGACGCCCTCGGCGGAGCGATCAGCGAGCCGGCCTGGCGAGTCAAGCCGAGCTGGTACCTGGTCGCCACCGACGACCGGATGATTCCCCCGCCGGCCCAGCGCGCCATGTCAGAGCGCGCAGGCGCCACGGTCGTCGAAGCCGCCGGCAGCCACGCGATCTACGTCTCCCAGCCCCAGGTAGTCGCAGACCTCATCAAGCAGGCAGCCGGAAACTAGCCTCAGCTGGATGGCCAGAACGAGTCCTGCTGGATCTTGAGGTCACCCGCGAGGGGCGCCCGGGGATCACCGGCTCAGCCGGCGGATTCGAGGGCGTTGGTGAGCAGGGTGACCAGGGCTTCGAGTTGGAGGTCGGCCGATGAGGTGACTTCCTCGTCGGAGCCGTCGAGGGCTCGGGCTGCCAGGCCGGCCTTGGCGTCGATCAGGTCGGCGATCCTGGTGTCGATGGTCTGGGCTGCGATGATGCGCCAGGCCGTGACGGGCTCTTCCTGGCCGATCCGGTGGACCCGGTCGATCGCCTGGGTCTGCTCAGCGTTGGTCCAGGAGAGCTCGGCCAGCACCACGTTGGAGGCGACCTGCAGGTTGAGGCCCACGCCGGCGGTCAGCAGCGAGCAGACCGCGATGGAGACCTCGGGATCGTTGACGAAGGCGTCGATATTCGTCTGGCGCTTCTTCGGGGTCTGGTCGCCGCGGATCGAGGCGTAGCGGATGCCACGCTCGGCGAAGAGCGCCTCGGCGGTGTCCATCACCTCGATGTGCCGGGCGAAGAAGACGACCTTGCCGACGTTGTGCGCGAGCTGCGCGGCGTAGTCGGCGGCCAGGCCGGCCTTCGCCTCGCCGATCCGGCGGACCAGGCTGAAGATGTTGTCGCCGGTCTTCGCCTTCGCCTGCTCGGTCCGTTCCCAGCCGGCCACCGCGCGGACCAGGTCGTGGTCGATGCCCTCGACCGTTACCCCGGAGGTACGGGTCTGCAGAGCTGTCTCGTACCGCTTGACCAAGCGCTCGGCGAGCTCGCGCTCGGCCGCGCGGATCGAGCGGCCGGCAGCACCGTCGAGCTCGACCGGCAGGTCGGCGATCCGGCGGGCCGGGATGTCGGCGGCGACGTCGACCTTGCGGCGGCGGACGATACCCATGTCGATCACGCAGGACCGGGCCGACGCGTAGAAGCCGGGGTCGGCCGGCGTCAGGTCGGTCTCGTCGAGCTTGGCCATCAGCTCGGCGCGCGGCGCCTTCTCGTCGATCCAGCCGAGGTACTGCCAGATCGCCCGGAAGTCGTCGATGTCGTTGATCAGCGGCGTACCGGTCAGTGCCATCAGCAGCGGGCGCACGGTCCGGGACTGGATCCGCTCGGCCAGCTGCAGCACGTTGCGGGAGCGCTGGGACTTCTTGTTCTTGATGAAGTGCGCCTCGTCGACGACCATCCCGCGCATCCCGAGGTCGCCGAGCCAGCCGACGTGCCGGTCGAGCACCTCGTAGTTGACGATGACGATGTCGGCGAAGCCGTCGATCGTGTCGCCGTCGCCCTGGATCACCGTCGCGACCCGCTTCGGCGTCCAGATGCCCGCCTCGCGCGCCCAGTTCGTCTTCACGACACTCGGTACTACGACCAGCAACGGGTAAGCGTTGGCCGCCTGCGCGGCGAGCAGCGCTTGAGCCGTCTTGCCGAGGCCCGGCTCGTCGGCCAGCAGGAAGGTCCGATGCCCCTCAGCGGCAGAGGCGACGAGCTGTGCCTGGTGGGGCATCAGCTCCCGGCCGCCCGGCAACTGCAGCGAGGCGGGCTCGGGCAGCGACTTGCTCGCAGACGCAGCGGCGTACTCGAAGGACTTCAGGAGCGGGTTGATCAGCTCCCAGCCGGACAGGCGTCGGGCCTGCGGCTGCCGTGGGACGGAAGAGGCAGCGCTGAAGTCTGGCGCAAGGAAGGGATTGGCGAGCTGGCGCGAGACGACCGACTGCGGGACGACCTGGCGAGGCGGCGGCGCGGCTGCACTCTGCGGCTCGATGACCGTCGGCTCGACGGGCTCCGGCGGCTCTTCACCGGCGGCGAGCTGCATCTCGCGCTTGAGCGCCGCGGCGGCCTCGGAGATGACAGCGTCCTCGGCGAGCAGTATGAGCAGCGACGGCTCGAGGGCGGCACTCTTGGCGAGGATCGTCGCGAGCCCGTCGAGGCGGCGCAGTTGAGTCGCGCGGTAGGCGTCGGTGGCCTTCGTATCGCCGTTGACCCGGGCGCGCTCCTCGCGTACGAGCAGCGCGACGACCTGGAACTTCGTCCGTACCGACGGCTGCACGTTCGATCGCTCGACGGCCGCCTCGATCTCGCGGACGGCGCGGGCGAGCACCGGGATCAGGCCCTCGGCATCGCGGGCAGGACGCCGTTTGCGGGGTGCAGCAGCTGTACGCCGGGCGCCGGGCTGGCGCTGGCCTCGTCGGGCCAAACTCTCCTCCTCAGAACTGCCCCGGCGTGTTTGCCGTGGCGGTACGTCGGCACCGCACGCCCTCGCGCGGCCGACAAGACGTCGCAGCAGGTGGTCCGGGCCGACCGATTGACAAGGCGGCCCGGGTACACCGCTACTGCGAGCGGTCGAGAGGTCGGACTCCGGCGGGGCCGGCCACCGAGGTGGAACCGAAGCGGTCCCAGTCAGCAAGCGCGGCCATCACAAGGGTGATCGGCGACGCTAGAAGCATCGCCGAGGTTTGGTGCTGACTCCAGCTTAGCCGTAGGAGGGTCCCGTGGATATTTCAGGAGGCAGAAGTCTCGAGGTTGATGAAATTGACCATGATCTTGACCTGGCTCGACCGGCAGCCGCTTGCGCCCGAAGGAGGGGTCTTCGGGCGCAAGCGGTCCGGGGTCAGGCGGTGCGCCGGCGGCGGGTGATGAGGGTGACGACGCCGAGCGCGATAGCTGCAGCCGCACCGGCCGCGAGGATCAGCCAGGCACCGGGGGAGTTGCCAGTCGAGGCGCTGGCGGTGACGTCGTAGCCACCGGCCGTGCCGTTCTTGGCGTAGGTGCTGCCGGCCTGCTTGTCGGCGTACCGGTTGCTGACCTGCTGCTTGTACGCCGTCAGGCTGATCGGCGCGCTCCCGATGGCCTTGGTGGCCTCCGGGTTGAGAGCCCGCAGGGTGCTGCCGGTGACGGCGTACCAGGCTCCGAGTTGCGGCTCGGTGAGCAGCTTGGCGCCGCTGGCGGCCGCTGCCATCGTCGCCTCGGTGTTTCCGGTGGCAACGTTGACGGGGTGCCAGGCGCCGGCCTGGTCGGGCGCGGTGAAGACGGTGAGCAGGGTGTTGCCCTTGGCTGCCGGCGTCGCGACGTACCAGAGGGTGCCGACGTCACCGGCGCCGGTGCGGACGAAGTCGGCGCTCAGCGCGTACACCGGAATGGTGTCCTGGTAGACGGCGAGCTTCGCGCCGGCGGCGCTCTTGGCTGACGATCCCGTGCGCTGGGCAGCCTTGGCCAGCAGTTGGGTCGCCTCGGTCGAGTGAGCGGCGGTCTTGGCGGCCGAGAGGTCGGGGCCGGGGGCAGGGGCGGCCGAGGCGGTTCCGGCGAGGGAGAAGGCGAGGACGGTGCCGACCAGGCCGGCCGCCACGCGCAGTACGTGCTGCTTCAGAGGCGTCATGGCTCAGGCTCCGATCCGGTAGAGCGAGTGCGTCCAGGTGAACTGGGAGTTGTTCAGGTACCAGTTGTAGGTCGAGTAGTTGTACCGGGGATCGCTGCCCCACGGGTTGTAGTACTCGATCGAGGAGTCGGAGGTGTCGTACCCGATGATGTCCATCATGTGACCGCCGCCGGCCTTCCAGCCGATCCGCGTCATCACCGGGCGGTTGGCGTTGATCTCGGTCTGGAGGGAGCCGAAACTCAGTGTGCCGCTGATGTAGCTGCCCTGGCTGATCCCGATCGACCGGAACGCGCGCTGGTCGTTGGCGAGCGTCGCCTGGTCGTTGGGGCAGATGCCGTTCAGGCTGTAGCCGAAGGCCAGGTTGCAGAACTGATTCTGCGAGTAGTTCTTGCCGTAGAAGGCCGCGATGCTGTTGCCGGTGGCGGCCCAGCACCAGTTGGTCTTCTGCTGCGACTGACCGTTGACCTGCAGGTACCGGCTGGCCAGGACCTTCGCGGCGACGGGTGCGACAGGGGTGGCTGCGACGGTTGCCGCTGCGGCCGGGGCGGGGGCGAGCGGAAGCAGTGCTGCCAGGCCGACGACGGTTGCCGTGAGCCACGACCTCGTACGGGGCGTGCTGACCCTCCTCATAGGGGCCTCCTTCACTGGGGCGGTGAGGGCACTCATCGTGATCACTCGCTCACGTCCGGACAAGCGACAACTCGGGCGTCGTTCAGCGGTGTGAACGGCAGACACGAGGTGAACGGGAAGGGACCGGTAGCTGCTCGGCCCGGTTGTGAACGTTTACACTGACGCCGACCCGGCCTCGGCAAGGGAGCGGACGATGACGGAAGCGCGGACCCACGTCCCCGACGTCGGCCCCGAGGCGTCGTTCGCCGATGCACTCCGGGCGGCGATCGCGAATCGCGGGCTGGCGCTGAACCGCATCCAGGCCAGACTCGCCGACCGCGAACTGCACGTCGGCGTCGCCACCCTCAGCACCTGGCAGAACGGCAGCAGGCATCCGCGGCCAGGTTCGCTGGCGGTCGTCACGGCACTCGAGGAACTGCTGGACCTGCCGGCCGGCTGGCTCGCGGTCCGGATCCCGCCGACTGTCGATGCTCCCACCCGCCCGTACGCCGTGGTCGCGAACGGGTCGACCCTCATCCGCCTGCTGGACGAAGTACGCCGGGATGCCCACGGCCGGCTGCGCAGCGTCACGGTGGTCGAGGAGATCGGTATCGGCGTGGACCGCAGCATGACGTCGAAGCGGGTGATCCAGGCGCTGGTCGCGGTCAAGGATGTGGATCGCCTGATCGTCGTCCACCAGGGCGAGGCGGGCTGCGATGTGACCCACATCGTGCCGCGCGGGCTCGCCGGTTGCCGGACCGGCCGGGTGGCTCGCGATCCCGAGGACGGCGCCGTACTCGGTGAACTGCTCCTCGATCGCACGTTGCTGGTCGGGGACACAGCCGTCGTCCACTACGAGATCGCCGATCTCACCGGGATCCCGTCGACTCAGTACTTCCGGTTCCACGAGTGGGCCGGCACCCATCACGTCCTCGAGGTCCAGTTCCACCGGGAGGCGATGCCGGTGCGGGTGAGCGAGTTTCGCCGCCACAACTCCGGCGGGCCTGACGTCCTGCGGCGCGAACTGATGATGACGCCGGACGGCCGCGTGCACGTCGTCGTACCGGCCGCCGACCGTGGCGTCATCGGCATCGACTGGGAGTGGGACTAGCGGCTACGGGACCACCCGGCCGCAGACCTTGAGGAGCAGGTCCTGTGCTCGGCCCGTGATGACTTTGCCGCCGGTGCCGTAGGACCAGTCGAGGTCGGTGGCGCGGAGTTGGGTGCCGGTGAGGTCGACCCCGAAGTACTTGAGGTGCTTGTCGGACAGGCCGCCCAGAACGATACCCAGTCGTTCGGGCGGAACAGTGCGGTCGATGCCCAAGGCAACGGTGATGTCCAGGCCGTGGATCACGTCGTGCGACAAGGCTCCTTCGAAGCCGCCGCCCGGAGGCTTCCACGGGTGATGAACGTTGGCTGCAAGGCATTCGGTGAGTTCGGTGGGCGAGAGTTCGGCCGTGTCGCGGCGGGCGAGGCGGTCGGCCATCGGGTTGAAGCGGCCGCGTGATCTGAAGAGCTCCAGCAGGATGCGGGGTGTCGAGTAGCGGTAGGGCATCGTCACGTGCGCGACCACCTCGCGAACGCGCCAGCCTTCGCAGAGGGTCGGTGCGTCCCACTGGGTGGCGGGTAGCTCCTTGAGCAAGGTCGCCAGGTCGTGGCGTTCGGCGGCGATCAGCTGTCTGATCTCGGTCATGGTTTGCATCCCTTCATACGTCGGTCAACTCACCGACGAATGGTTTGGCGCTGGACGGACAGGTCAGGGAGCGGTTTCTTCGATTCTTCTTTGGAGGAAGGCGCGTTCGGCGTCGGTGGTCGCGTGGGTGAGGGCTTCGCGATAGGCGGTGGCAGCCTCGTCGAGGCGGCCGGCGCGGCGCAGCAGGTCGGCGCGGGTAGCCGACAGCAGGTGGTACTCCGACAGGGTGCCCGCGGCAATCAATTCCTCGACGAGCAGGAGTCCCGCCTCGGGGCCTTCGGCCAGGCCGATTGCGACTGCCTGGTTGAGCCTGACGACGGGTGACGGCAGATAGCGCGCCAGTTGGCCGTACAGGCCGGCGATCTGCGGCCAGTCGGTGTCTGTGGTGTTCTGCGCGGTCGCGTGACAGGCAGCGATGGCGGCCTGGATCTGGTACGGCCCGGGCTCGCGTCGCCGGAGAGCGTTCTCTAGTACTTCGATGCCGTCGGCAATCTTCGCCGTGTCCCAGCGGCTCCGATCCTGCTCCTCCAGAGGGATCAGCCGGCCATCGTCGTGTTGCCTGCTGACGCTTCGGGCGTCATGCAGCAGCATCAGCGCGAGCAGCCCGGACACCTCGGGCTCGTCCGGCATCAGGTGCGCGAGCACTCGGCCCAGGCGGATCGCCTCGGCGCTGAGGTTTCGGCGTACGAGGTCTGCGCCGGCCGTTGCGGTGTAGCCCTCGTTGAAGAGCAGGTAGAGCACGGCGAGCACCGCGGGAGTTCGCTCCGGCAGGAGTTGCGCGGGTGGTACGCGGTACGGGATAGCCGCGTTCTTGATCTTCTGCTTGGCCCGGCCGATGCGCTTCTGCATGGTCTGCTCGTTGACGAGGAATGCTCGCGCGATCTCCGCAGTACTGAGTCCGGCGAGGGTGCGGAGGGTGAGCGCGACCCGCGCCTCCAGTGCCAGCGCCGGGTGGCAGCAGGTGAACATCAGCCGCAACCGGTCGTCCGGCACGGTCTCGTCGTCCGGTGAAGCTTCCTGTACTGCGTCGTCCGCCATCGCGGCCACCTCTCGTAGCTTGGCAGCACCTACAGCGTCGCGGCGCAGCCGATCGATGGCGCGGTTGCGGGCCGTTGTCGTCAGCCAGGCGCCCGGCCGGGTCGGGATGCCGTCGCGGGGCCAGCGTTCCAAGGCGATGGCGAACGCATCCTGCGAGCACTCCTCGGCGAGATCCCAGTCGCCGGTCACCCGGATCAGGCTGGCAACGACCTGCCCCCACTCATCCCGAAACGCCAGCCCGACAGCTCGCTCAACCTCCCCGCCATCTCGACCGGCGGCTTCGCTCGACTCGCCGTCTGCTCGGGTCACTGGGTGTTCGGCGGTGGTCCGTCGAGTACTGGGCGGATCTCGATCGTGCCGTAGCCGGCTGCCGGATGCTTGGCCGCGATCTCGATCGCCTCGTCCAGGTCGGCGCACTCGATCATGACGAAGCCGCCGACCACTTCCTTGGTCTCGGCGAACGGGCCATCGCTCAGCAGCAACTCGTCGTGGCGAACGCGCACAGTGGTGGCGTCGGTGGCGGGCGCCAGCCCGGCCCCACCTCGCACCACGCCCCGACGCTCCATCTCCTCGGACCAGCCGCCGCAGCCGTCATTGGCGTGCTCGGCCGCGGACTCGTCGCCGCAGATCATCAGTAGGTACTTCATGAAAGTCCTCCCTATACCCGACCGACGAACGGAACCGGCCTAGACGGACAGACTGTCAGCAGAAATCTAGTCGAGCTGCCGGAGGATCGCCGTGAGCTGCTCCTCGGCCTGCTGTGGCGGGAGAGCGGACACGGTCAGGCTGTCGAGGACCTGCGTGTAGGCGTCGAGGTCGTCGGGCTTGTCGAGATACAGCGCGCTGGTCAGGTGCTCGAGGTAGACGACGTCCGGCAGATCCGCCTGCGGGAAGCGCAGCACGCTGAACGCGCCGGCAGTTGCCGGATGGCCCGCGGCGCCGAGCGGGATGATCTGCACGGTGACATTCGGCCGATGGATCGCCTCGAACAGCGCGGCCAGCTGATCGCGCAGCACGACCGGCCCGCCGATCGGCCGCCGGAGTGCGGACTCCTCGATCACCGCCCACAGTCGCAGTGGAGGATCCCGATCGAGCACGGCCTGCCGCGTCTTGCGCAACGCGACGACCCGGTCGAGCTCCACAGCGGGGCGCTCGGTGCCTGAGGTGAGCGCGGCGACGGCTCGGGTGTACTCCGGGGTTTGCAGCAACCCCGGCACGAATTGCACCTCATAAGTGCGGATGAGGTCAGCAGCGGCCTCCAGCCCGAGATAGGCGTCGAACCAGTCCGGGGTCACGTCGTGGTACCGGTGCCACCAGCCGCGGTTGTTCGCATCGCGGGCGAGCTGCACCAGCCGATCACGCTCCTCGGCGTCAGTGACGGAGTACAGGGTGAGTAGGTCCTCGATGTCACGCACCTTGAAGCCGACCCGGCCGAGCTCCATCCGGCTGATCTTCGACTCCGACGACCGGATCGCCCAGCCCGCCTCCGGCCGGGTCACCCCGGCACGCTCCCGCAACCGCCGCAGGTGCGCACCCAACATGATTCGCAACGCGGTGGGCCCCGCCTCACTCCGCCCAGCCATATCCAAACTCTACCTCAGGATCGAACAACTGTTCCCATATACTCCGAACTGATTTTCGGGGCATGACCTGGGGCGTCGTGGACTGTGTTCGCTGTTGCGGGCCTGATAATTCCGGTGACGTCGGTGGGCATCCCCGCGACAATGGCAGACGTGGAGAAGATCGAGGTCGTCGTTGCCCATAGCGAGCGGGTGACTCTGCGCGTCGGCGAGGTGTTCCTGAAGATCGACTCCGATCAGACGAACATCGATGTCGAGGTCGAGGCGATCGCGCTGGCGCCGGTCCCGACTCCGGAGATCCTGTGGCGGAAGCCGCCTGTGCTCGCGATCGGCGCCGTCCCCGGGACGGCACTCGGCCGGCTGGGGGAGCCGTCGCCCGCGTCGCCGGCGGCGTGGGCCGCGGCGGGTGCCGCGATTCGGAGGTTGCACGACGCGCCGCTGCCGCCATGGCCAGGCAAGAAGAGCCGCGATGAGCTCGCAGCGGACCTCGACACGGAATGCGAGTGGCTGATCACGAGCGGCGTCCTTCCCGCCGACCTGGTCACTCGTAACCGCGAGATCGCCGAGGCTGCGCTCCGGCCATGGACGCCGGTGTTCACGCACGGGGACCTGCAGATCACTCACGTCTTCGTCGAGGATGACCAGGTCACCGGCATCATCGACTGGTCCGAGGCGAGCCAGGGCGATGCGATGTACGACCTGGCCAGCTTGACGCTCGGACACGAGGAGCACCTCGCCGACGTCGCGGCCGGCTACGGCACCGGCGTCGACCTTGACGTGATCCGCGGGTGGTGGTCGCTCCGCAGCCTGCTGAACTCCCGCTGGCTGATTGAGAACGGCTTCGACCCGAACTCGCCAGGCTGCGAGTTCGACGTACTGAGATCCCGAATGTGAGGCTGCACCAGCCCCCTGGTCAGTAGTTGCCTGAGACGCCCAGGTTGGTGAAGTGGGTGAGGAGCGGATCGTCGGGGTTGCCGCCGGCCAGTACTACGAAGTCGCGCGCGGCCGATTGGCCGCCGTACTGGGGGTTGAGCGGACCGGCGAGACTCCTGTGCATCAAGGCGAAGTCGATGTACGGATCGCCCAGACCGAGGCGGCTGACGTCGAGGAGGCCGTTGAAGCGCAGGGTGGCCGGGTCGACGAAGACGTTCGGGGCGGTGTAATCGCCGTGCGTCACGGCTCCGCGTGAGCCTGGGTAGGGGGAGTCGAAGGGGCACTCGGTCAGTGCGTGCAGTTGCCGGATTCCGTCCGCGACCGCAGCCAGTACTGCGGGACGCTCCGAGGCTGACCAGGGCTGGGAGGCGTCTCGGCCGGCCAGTACTGAGGTGAGCATCCATTCCTCCCCTCGGTCGAGAATTCGCGGGCAGGGGATGTCGGTGGTGCCGAGCCAGCCGAGCCGGTCGGCTTCTGCGGTGGTACCGGGTCCTGCCTTGTAGTAGAGGACTTCGGTGCCGCGTTCTAGCCGGACGACGGTCGCGTCGGAGCAGCCGAGGTTGATCGGTTCGGCAGTGGTGGCGCCGAAGCGATCCTTCAGGGGCTGTAGATCCACCTGGCGAAGGGTACGGGCTGGGGCTTGGATGAGCGATTTATTTAAGTTGCTTATACAGTTGTGCGCGTGAAAGAGAAGCAGGATCTGAGTGTCGGTGAGCTGGTCGCGGTGATGGGGGCCTTCACTCGGATGAATATCCGGCTGCCGGCCGTGCAGCGGCTCAGCTTCACCACCCTGTCTGTGCTGCACACGTTGGCGCATTACGGGCCTAAGCGGCTTGGTGAGCTGACTGCGAGCGAGCAGGTGACACAGCCGGCCATCACGCAGATCGTGACCAGGCTGGAGCGCGACGGGCTGGTCGAGCGCCGGCCGGATCCCTCCGACGGGCGGGCGGTGCTCGTGCACATCACCGAGCAGGGCACCGCGATCGTGAGCGGACGACAGGCCGACCGGATGGCGCGATTGACCTCGCTCGCCGACCAGCTGACGGCTGCCGACCGTACCGCCATCGAGGCCGCGCTGCCCGCGCTGACCCGCCTGGTCGAACTCCATCAGACAGTGGGTGACAAATGAACGACTTCCCCTTGGAAGCAACGCCGATCCACGTGCCGGACGGCGTCCTCGACGATCTCCAGCAGCGGCTGGCGCTGACCCGCTGGCCTGACGATGTGGGCAACGAGGACTGGTACTACGGCGTGCGGCGCGAGTACCTGCAGGAGCTGGTCGAGTACTGGCGTACGGAGTACGACTGGCGCAAGGCCGAAGCGGCGATCAACAGGTATGAGCATTACCGCGTCGAGGTGGATGGCGTGCCGGTGCACTTCCTGCGCAAGGCCGGAGTCGGGCCGAACCCGGTGCCGTTGATCCTGACGCACGGCTGGCCATGGACGTTCTGGCACTGGTCGAGGGTGATCGACCCGCTCGCGGATCCGGGAGCATACGGCGGTGATCCGGCCGACGCGTTCGACGTGATCGTGCCGTCGTTGCCCGGTTTCGGATTCTCGACCCCGCTGCCCGACCATCCGGAGATGAACTTCTGGAAGGTGGCCGACCTCTGGCATTCGTTGATGACCGAGACGCTCGGCTACTCGAAGTACGCGGCCGCGGGCTGCGATGTCGGGGCGCTGGTGACCGGCCAGCTCGGGCACAAGTACGCCGATGAGCTGTACGCGATGCACATCGGCTCCGGGTTGAAGCTCGATCTCTTCACCGGTGATCGAGGCTGGGACCTTAGTGGCGGAAACCCCATCCCGGAGGGCCTGCCACCCGCCGTCCACGCGCGCATCGTCGAGCTGGAGAAGCGCTTCGCCGTGCATCTCGCCGTCCACGTCCTCGATCCGAGCACGCTCTCGTACGGTCTGTCCGACTCACCAGCCGGGATGCTCGCCTGGCTCCTGCAGCGCTGGCGCAGTTGGAGCGACAACGGCGGCGACCTGGAGACCGTCTTCAGCAAGGACGACCTGCTCACCCACGCGATGATCTTCTGGGTCAACAACGCGATCGGGACCTCGATCCGCACCTACGCCAACAACAACCGCTACCCGTGGAGCCCTTCGCACGATCGCCACCCGGCCATCGAAGCGCCCACCGGCATCACCTTCGTAGCCCACGAGAACCCACCGGGTATCAGCACCGATCGCCGGGTCCAGCACTTCCTCGACAGCGATCGAGCCGGTTGGTACAACCATGAGAACCTCACGGCTCACCCCGTCGGCGGCCACTTCATCCCGTGGGAGATCCCCGCCGAATGGACCGCCGACCTCCGCAGAACCTTCCGCCCGCACCGCCCTTGAGTCAGACGGTGAATCAGTCGCTGAATCGGGCCTGAATCGGGCGCTGACCCACCCGCTGACCCAGGCGCGACTCGGCCGAGCGGTCAGTCGCGCAGGTACTCGGCCTGCCAGCGGTAGTTGGTCGCGGCGCTGGGGCTGGGCGAGCGGTTGAGCTGGATGAGCTTGAGGTCCGGGCCGGTGAAGGCGTCGATGGCTGCCCGGGTCAGCGGCCAGGGCGGACCTTCGATCGCGTCATCGGGAGTGTCGTCGTCTCGGGCCGAGGCGATGACGACCAGGGTGCCGCCGGGGCGAACGAAATCGCCGACGTGAGCGGTTGCCTCGGGTTGCAGGGCGATCGGCAGGGCCTGGACGGTGAAGATCTCGACGACGAGGTCGAAGGCGCGGTGCCACTCGGCCGGCGGGTTCAGCAGGTCTGCCACCTCGTACGTCGCCTTGGAGTCCGGGTGGTTGCGTTCCGCCGTCTCGACGGCGCTGGGGGAGATGTCGAACGCGGTCGTGTCGTAGCCCTGGTCGGCGATGAGCTCCGCGTCCCAGCCCGTCCCGGCGCCGACGATGAGCGCTCGCAGCCCCGCTCCGCTCGGCTCGGCGGTGTCGACCCAATCGACCAGCAGGGGATTCGCCGTCCCGCGATCCCACGGGATGACGGCGTCGCCTTCCGATGCGGCGGAGTACAGGCGCTCGAACCAGCCGGTCGGGTCGTCCTGCCCGAGTGACTCGCGGGCCAGGCGGCGTGACACGACGGTGGGGTCGACGGGTTCAGCGGCGGAGTCGACGGGTTCACTCGTCATCGTTCAGTCCTTCGCTCGGTTGGTGGATCGCTCGGACGGCCTGGACAGTGTCGACCTGCGAGGGGGTCTTGTCCTCGCGATAGCGCAGCACCCGCGCGAACCGCAACGCCATCCCGCCCGGATACCGCGTCGAGGTCTGCACGCCGTCGAACGCGATCTCCACCACCACCTCCGGCCGCAGGTGCACCGTGTAGTCGTCGCGGCTGACCTCGATCTCCTGGAACTTCTCCGTCTGCCACCGCAACAGCTCGTCGGTCAATCCCTTGAACGTCTTGCCCAGCATCACGAACTCGCCGGTCTCCTCGTCCCGCGCGCCCAGATGCAGGTTCGACAGCCAGCCCGTACGCCGTCCATGCCCCCACTCCGCCGCGAGCACGATCAGATCGAGCGTGTGCGTCTGCTTCACCTTGACCCAGCCGGACCCGCGCCGGCCCGCTTCGTACGGCACTGACAACGACTTCACCATCACACCTTCGTGCCCGCGTTTTACCGCGTCGGTGAAGAACGCCTCACCCGCCTCGGGGTCCTCGGTCACGAACCGAGGGATCCGGCGCTCCTCGGGCACCACCGTGCTCAGCCACTCGTGCCGCTCGGTCGAGTCGAGCCCGAGCAGGTCATGCCCGTCGAGGTGCAGGATGTCGAAGAAGTACGGCGTCAGCGGAACCGTCTCGGGTCCGGTCGCGGCGCGCGTCGCAGTACGGGAACCGGTGACCTGGAAGGCCTCCGGCCGTCCGTCCGGCCGCAAGGCGATCAGCTCACCGTCGAGAACGAGCTTCTGGGCCTTGAGCGAGAGCACCGCGCTGACCACCTCGGGCACCCGGCCGGTGATGTCATCGAGCGTGCGCGTGTAGACGACGACGTGCTCGCCGTCGCGGTGCACCTGGATCCGGATCCCGTCGAGCTTCCACTCGATCGCCGCCGGCGAACCGGTCTTGGCAAGCGCCTCCGCGATGCTCGTCGCCGACTGCGCCAGCATCGGTTGCACCCCACGCCCGACCTCGAGCCCGAACTGGTCGAGCCCGGCCTCGCCCTCGGTCAGCACGGCGACCGCGACCGGCGCAGCCGAACCACGCAACATGGTCGCCGCGCGAATCTTCTCCAGCGGAATCCCGGTCGCCTTGCCGACCGCGTCGGCCATCACGCCATCCAGCGCACCTTGCCGCAGCTCGCCGCTGACCAGCAGCCGCAGGAACTGCTGCTCGGCCGAGGTCGCCCGGCCGAACAACGCCTCCACCGCCTCCCGCCGCTTCGCCTGCGATCCCGCGCCGGCGAACGCGGACAGCTCGGCGAAAGCCTCGTCGACCTCTTCGATGGTCAAGGAGGGCGCCGCGGCCGGCGCAGGCGCGTCGGCGAGCGTCCGCCAGCCAACACCAGTCCGCCGTTGGCGCAGCTCGCCGGACAGGTAGGTCACGACGATCTCGGTCTCCACCGCCTCGGTCGCGGTGGTGAGCAGAGTTGCGATGAGGTCGGCCTTGGCGCGGCGCGACCTGGTCTGACTCAGCGAGGTCGAGGTGGCGACCACATCAGCGAGCAACATAGATCCAGTCTCACCCACGGCACCGACAATTTCCGGTGGCCGCCAGGGAACGCCATCAGCGGCCGCCGCCGTACGTGGGGCTGCTGTTTGTTGTCAGGGTGCGGGTGGCAAGTCGTCGATGAAGTCGGCGGTCGGGGTGTAGAAGAGCGTGCCCGTGACCGCGGTGGAGAAGTCGAGGATGCGGTCGTAGTTGCCCTCGGGCTCGCCGAGGAACATCCGGCGCAGCATCAGCTCGGTGACGCCCGGGTCCTTGGCGTAGCCGATGAAGTAGGTGCCGAACTCCTGGCTGCCGATCGTGCCGAACGGCATGTTGTCGCGCAGGATCTGCTGCTCGTTGCCGTCCTCGTCCTCGATCACGTTGAGCGCGATATGCGAGTTCGTCGGCTTCTTGTCGTCGTGCAGCTCGATGTCCTCGAGTTTGGTCCGGCCGATCACCAGCTCCTGCTGCTCGACGCTCAGCCCGTTCCACGCCTTCATGTCATGCAGGTACTTCTGCACGATCACGTAACTGCCGCCGGCGAAATCCGGGTCCTCGGCGCCGACCAGGACCGCCTCGTCGGCCTCGATGCCGGTCGGGTTCTCGGTACCGTCGACGAAGCCGAGCAGATCGCGCATCTCGAAGTACTTGAAGCCGTGCACCTCGTCGATCACGGTCGCGGCGCCGTCGAGCTCCTTCATGATCTGCTGCGCGAGCTCGAAGCACATGTCCAGCTGGCCGGCGCGGATGTGGAACAGCAGGTCACCCGGCGTCGACACGGCCTTGTGCTTGGCGCCCAGCAGCTCGATGAACGGGTGCAACGCGGCTGGTCGCGGTCCGCTGAACAGGCGGTCCCAGGCTTCCGAGCCGATGCTGGTGACGCACGACAGATTGCCGGCCGGTACCCGGAAGCCCACCGCGCGGGTGAGTCCGGTGACGCGTTCGAGCAGGTCGCGGGCCTGCTCCTCGCCGCCGGGATCGACCCGCACCACGAGGAAGATCGCCGATCCGGTCAGCGGTGTCAGGACGGACTGCGGCAGGGCACGGGTCGACGCCGTCGGTCCAGCGGTCGGATCGGTCACCATCGAGGACTCCTTCGCGAGATTCACAAGCTCACAGACAGGCTGGCCGGGCGAGAGCCAGCATGCAACAACCGCCGTCGTGGCGGCTCAGGTGGGTCGCATCAGGCGGTCCAGGAAGGCAATGAGCAAAGCCTCCCGCAGGCGTGGGGGAGCGAGGTCGAGGAGTGCGTTCACCGCGCCCAGGCCGTCCGGGATGACGCCGCTCAGGTCCAGGCCTGCGAGTTGGAGCAGGCCGTCGAAGGTGGCGTCGTCGAGCAACTCCGGATCGACCGTCCGGACCGCCTCCGCCAGCTCGGGCGCGACCTGCACGGGACCCGCCGCCTGCGCTGCGGTCACCGCCTGTTGGAGGGCTTCGATCAGCTCATCGAGCCGCGGAGCTGTCGCGGGGCTCAGCGAGAGGTGCAGCGACGCAGGCTGGCCGCGGAAGCTGAGCTGCGGCTGGGCGAACCACCCTTGCGAGACAAACTCGTCAGCGATGGTGAAGACGTCTGCCCGTTCGTCGGTCCGCACCGCGATGAGCGTTGTCGCCGGAGGTGCGACCACGGTCAGACCATCGATCGCGCCGGCCGCGTCGGCCAGCCGCAGGGTCGCGTCGTAGGTAGTACGGGCTAGTCGTTGGTAGCCGTCGTCACCGATGTGCTGGACGACGGCCCACGCGGCGGCGAGTGGTGCGCCGGATTTGGTCGACTGCATCGTCGAGTTGAGCATCGTGTACCCAGGCCAGTCGGCGTGGGCGAAGTACTGCGGCCGTCGCAGCCCGGGTGTCCGATGCAGCAGGATCGACGCGCCCTTCGGCGTGTAGGCGTACTTGTGCAGATCGACCGAGATGCTCGTGACTCCCGGTACTGCGAAGTCGAACGGCGCGACCTCGATGCCATCGGCCCGCAGATAGGGGAGGATCCAGCCACCGATGCACGCGTCGACATGGCACCGGATGCCGCGGGCGCTTGCCAGCTCGGCGACCTCAGGGATCGGGTCGACGACCCCGTGCGCGTACGACGGCGCGCTGGCCACCACGAGCACGGTCGATTCGTCGCAGGCCGCTGCCATCGCCTCCGGGTCGGCTCTGTAGATCGTCGGGTCCACGTCGACCACGACTGCGCGGACGCCGAAGTAATGGGCGGCTTTGTGGAAGGCGGCATGCGCTGTGGACGGCAACACCATGGTCGGCTGACTGACCGCGGCCGACGCGTCGCGAGCGGTCTGTACGGCCAGGAGGATCGACTCGGTGCCACCTGAGGTGACCGTGCCGACCGCCTCGCTGCCTTGCAACAGGCGAGCGGCCCAGGCGACCAGGTCGTTCTCCAACGTACGAAGGCTGGGGAACGCAGTCGGATCGAGGCCGTTCGTCGCGCCGTACAGGGCGAGCGCTTGGCGGCCGATCTCGTCCGCCTCGGCCAGACCGGAGTCGTAGACGTAGGCGAGCAGGCGGCCGCCGTGGGTCGGCAGATCGGCTTGCTGTAGCTCGCGGAGCTGAGCCAGCACGTCGTCGGTCATCGGGCCTCCAGAACCTCGTCGGCGGTCAGCCGGTAACGCCGCAGGGCGAAGAAGCTGACAGCGATCAGCAAAGCAGGTACCACCGACATTCCGATCACGATCGCCGTCACGGCCGAACCCGGCTGGATAGCGTCGCGGTTGGTCGACGAGACATACCCGCCGGCGGCCAGCACCAACGCGTACAGACCTGGTCCGAGGGCGAGACCGAGCGTCTCGCCGGCCGTCCAGATGCCGGTGAAAACACCAGCACGCCGGATGCCGCTGCGGGCCGCGTCCACAGCCGCCACGTCGGGCAGCATGGCGAGCGGGAACACCTGTACGCCGGTGAAGCCGATCCCGACGATGGCGGTGGCGAGATAGACGCACCAGGTCGGCACGTGCTGAGCGGGGATCAGAGCGACCGCGCCGAGACCGAGCACGGCCGAGGCGAGGAGGAAGCCCGTCCTCTTGCCGAATTTGTTGCCGATGGCAAGCCAAAGCGGGCTGACCAGGAGCGCCGGGCCGACCACGCAGACGAAGCCGATGGTGGCGGCGCCCGGATTCCGCAGGACGTAGCGGGCGAGGTAGTCGATGCCGGCGAGCATCGAGCCGATCGCGAGCGCTTGCAGCACCAGCGTGATGAGCAGCCAGCGGAAGTCGGCGGAGCGGGCGACGACGCGGAGCTGCTCGCGCAAGGTGCCGGTGGTCTCGCGAGTACTGCCGATTGGGGCGGATCGCGTCCCGTAGTACGCGCCGAAGGTGCCGATGGCGAGCAGCAGCGCGACGGCCAGGCCCATCACGCGGTAACCGTCGCGGCCGCCGATCGCGTCGCGGATGGCGGGCGCGCTGCCGCCGCTGATCAGGATCGCGATCGTCAGCACCGCCACCCGCCAGCTCATCATCCGGGTGCGTTCGGCGTAGTCGTCGGTGATCTCGGCCGGCATCGCGACGTACGGGACTTGGAAGAACGCATACGCCGTCGCGCAACCGACGAACGCGAGCAGCACCCAGGCGGCGTCGAACACCTTCGAATCGAGATCCGGTACTGCGAAAAGCAACGCGAAGCAAGCCGCGAGCGAGAGCCCACCTCTGAGCAGGAACGGCCGCCGCGGCCCTTGTACCGACTGATGCCGGTCGGAGATCCGGCCCGCCACTGGGTTGAGCACCACGTCGAGTGCCTTCGGCAACAAGACGATCGCTCCGGCGACCGCGGCGGCGATGCCGAGCGTGTCGGTCAGATACGGCAACAGCAGCAACCCAGGCACCGTCCCGAACGACCCGGTCGCCACCGAGCCCAGTGAGTACCCCACCCGGACCCGCACCCCCACAACACCCATGCGCGAAGCATGCCAGCCAGTCGGGCAGTTCACCCCTCTCTCTCATAGAGTCTGCCCATGGATCCCCACCAGGACCCGCCCTCCGCGGACCAGCCCCCCACCCCACCTCCCGCGGAGCCGACCCCAGCTACTCCGCCCGACGAAGCCGCCCCCTGGCAGGCACCTGGGCAACCGCCGGTACAGCCAACTGGCTGGCAGCCACCGGTGGGATGGTCAGCACAGCAACCTCCGCCCTACGGCGCACCCCCGCCGTACCAGGGGACACCCGCCCCATACCCGGGCGCTCCGTCTTACCCGGGTGCGCCGCCGTACGGCTACCCGCAATCAGGGCCGCCTGGGCCGTACGGGCAAGGGATGTACCAGCCCTACCCGCAGCAGCCTTATCCGCAACATCAGTTCGGCGTTCAGGAGCCTCGGGTGGTGCCGGCCGCAGCCGGTACGCCGTTCCATCGGCTGGCGCGGACGCCGTTGCACCGGTGGTGGCGGCCGATCGTCGGGAGCATCGTCCTCGCGATCGCCGCGGTCATCGCGACGTTTCTGGTCGTGGGCATCTGGGCGCTCATCTCGCCCAACGACCTCGCGGGGGCCGACGCAGGGGACGCGCTCTTCGAGAACCCGACCGAAGACCTCGCGATCAACCTGGTGATGCTCGGCATCCTCACCCCGCTCGTGCTGCTGACCGTCCGCCTGATCCAACGCCGTCCGGCCTTCAGCGTCGCCTCGGTACTGCAGAAGATCCGCTGGCGCTGGCTGGCGCTCTGCTGCCTGCCGGGCCTCGGCTACCTGATCCTGAACATCGCCCTCGGCAACGCCTTCGAAGCGCTCTTCCCGAACGTCGACACCGGCCCCGACGTCGCCGACGACGGCTCGTTCGTCGGCTGGGGCCGCTTTGTCGTACCGGCGCTGGTGGTCCTGCTGCTCGTCCCGTTCCAGTCGGCCGCCGAGGAGTTCGTCTTCCGCGGCTGGCTGGTCCAGGCAGTCGGTGCCTACGGCCCGGACAACACCGACGGCAAGCCCTTCGTCCGGCTCCTCAAGCGACTCTTCCGCTCGCCGTGGCCCGCGCTGGTGGTGAGCAGCGTGGCGTTCGTCTTCGGGCACGGCTACACCGGCTGGGCGATGGCCGACATCTTCCTGTTCGCGATGACCATCGGCTGGCTGACGATCAGGACGGGCGGGCTGGAGACCGGTATCGCGCTGCACACGGTCAACAACGTGATCGCGTTCATGATCCCGGCCGCCCTCGGCCAGCTCGACACCTGGTCCGACCAGGGCGGTGCACCGTGGCCGGTGTTCGTGCTCGATCTCCCGTGCATCGCCTTGTACGCCGTCGGTGTGCTCTGGCTGGCCAAACGGAACAACATCGCCCGGGTCAGCTGACCGGCGCGGAAAACCGGGCGAGATCTGTCGGTGCCGTCTGGCAAGGTATCCGCCGTGACGAACGTGAAGAGTGAACCGATCGAGGCCGTCCTGTTCGACTGGGGCGGCACCCTCGCGACCTGGCACGACATCGACCTGTACGACGTCTGGCGCTCCATCGCCGCGCTGGTCGACGAACATCGGGCCGACGAGTTGGCGGCCCGCCTCGTCAAGGCCGAGAGCTCGGTCTGGGCGCGCTCGCGGGACGAGCACTTGAGCAGCACGCTCGAAGAGGTCTGCCTGCTCGCCGAGGTGGAGCTGACGCCGGCCGCGCTGACGGAGTACGACCTGCGCTGGCACCCGCACACCGAGCTGGAGCCGGACGCCGTGGAGACGCTGACATCGCTGCGCCAGCAAGGCCTGAAGATCGGCGTCCTGTCGAACACGATCTGGTCCCGCCGGCGGCACGAGGAGATCTTCGCCCGCGACGGCGTGCTCGAGCTGCTGGACGGCGCCGTCTACACGAGCGAGGTGCCCTGGACGAAACCGCACCCGGAAGCGTTCCTGGCGGCTATGAAGGCCGTCGGGGTGACGGATCCAGCCAGCTGCGTGTTCGTCGGTGACCGCCTGTTCGACGACGTCTGGGGCGCCCAGAACGTCGGCATGCGCGCTGTCCACATCCCGCACAGCAACATCCCCACCGCACAGCTCGGCCCGCTCGAGGGCGCACCCGAGGCGACGGTCGAGCGCCTCGCCGAGCTGGTCCCGCTGATCAAGAGCTGGCAGGTGAGCTCAGCCTGACCCAGCCAGCGGCAGCGAGAGCCGCAGTAGATCCTCGAACTGCACCCCGGGCGCGAACCGGAACATCCGCAGGTCGAGCTTGCCGTCGGCCGGCGTGTAGACGCCGAGCGAGTTGTCGCGCATCTGGTTCCACAACCGGCCGACCTTGACGCCGCAGCTGCCGCCGCCGACCACGTGGATCGGCCGGCCCAACTCCCAGTCGCCAGTCTTCAGGCGCCAGGAGCGAGCCGTGTTCCCGACGAACGGCACATGCTGGTGCCCGTGCAGGATCGCGTCGAAGCCGGCCCGCTGCAGATCCTCGATCAGCTGGCCCGCGTCCAGGGTGAGGCTGACTGGGCGCAGTTCGTCCGGGTCCTCGACCAGCGGTGTCGGCAGGACGTGATGATGCAGCACGGCCAGTGAGATCGGCGCAGGCCCGCCGGGCTTGCGGACTTCGTCTCGCAGTTGCTTCGCGCGCTCCAGGAGTGGCCCGTACAGGTCCCGGCCGACGTAGCCGTATTCCATCGTGCTCTTGGCCCGGGGCCGGACCGAGTTGAGCGCGAGGACGAAGATGTCCCGGCCGTCCTCGGCGCTGAACCAGGCGAGCCGGTTGAGCTCCAGATCGGCGTTGTTGTGGATCAGCTGGAGGAAGTCGCGGAACGGTTGCTCGGCGGCGTAGTTGCGGGTCGCCTTGGTGCTGTCCAGTTCGATGTCGTGGTTACCGGGCACCACGACGAGTTGCTCGGGCGTGAGCCGGAGCTTGTCGAGCAGCGCTGTCACGAAGGCCTTGGCCTCCTGGAATCCTTTGCCCTGGGTGGTGATGTCGCCCGAGATGACGACCAGGCCGACCTGGCCGACACCCATCTGTTCCAGCCCGTCGGCGATGGCTTCGTCGAGCGTCTGCTGCAAGGTCGGCACGTCCCGCGCCAGCAACGGGAAGGCGTAGTCGTCGCCGAAATGCAGATCCGAGAGGTGCAGGATCGCCGACGACTTCAGCCGGACCGGCTTAGCCGCATACCGGCGGTACAACTCCGCGCGGGCAGGATCTTCGGCTTCCTCCGGGATGAGGAACAGCGTCGGCTCGCCTGTCGGGACGCTGCCGAACCGCCGTTCCCATTCCGCCGGACCGACCTGCTCGATCTTCGACAGCAGAAACCAGGCCGGAAACTGGGCGCCGCGGTAGTACTCGGGCGTGCGGCTCGGCTCCGGACTGCTCAGCCGGGCACCGTCGGGGCTGAACACGATCCGCCCGCAGGTCGCGACGTACCGGGTGTCCCGCTCCCGGTTGACCAGGCCGACCTCCACCGGAACCAGTCCGGTGAGAGCGCGCAGCCCGTCCAGCTGGTCGGCTTCTGAATCCTTCTTCCACCACGCCCACCAGGTCGCCCCGGTCTGCCCGATCAACGCGTCGTGGACCTCGACGGTCTCGGCCTCGAAGTCCCGGAAGCGCAGCACAACGGTCTCAGTCATCCAGGAGCTCCAATAGCCTCAGCAACAGCGTGATGTCGGCGGTGTCCTCGACGAGCACCTTGCGGACCCGCTCGGGCAGCCCGTCGGACGGACCTTCGAGCGCGCCCAGAAGGCGGGCAACGAACGGGCGGTCGCTGACCTGGCCGACCAGGTTTCGTGACGTCCACAGGTCAACCGCGGCGCATCGTGGGTCTCGCCTGCTGACCGAGTCGAGCACCAGACCCTCGACACCGGGCACGGTGCCGATCGTGGGGCCGGCGGAGGTCCTCGGCGCAGGATCGGCGCGTAACTTCACCACCTGTGCACCGATGACGAAGGTGGACCACTCCTCGGCCGGACCCGCAGGCCGGGGAGTCTCCGGTACTACGGACAGTTGCTCGACCTCGACGACGGCGAGGTCCGCCCGGCGCCACGGTCCGGAGAGCTGGATCCCAGCTGCCTCCAACGCGCGCGCCTCGAAGAGCGGTACGTCGTACTCGACGAAGTCGTGCAGGACCTCCACCCGGCCCGCGCTCGCGAGGATCGCGAGGATTGCGCGGCGGTCATGGGCGGCGGTCGGCCGAGTGCCTTCGCCGAGCAAGGGCAGGCAGAGCCGCCCACTACCACCGAGGGCTTCGAAAGCGACGGCCAGCCAGTCTGCGAGCGCCGGCCAGTACCACGGTGGGTCGAGCAGCACTCTGGCGCTGGCGGGCACCCGGGTGGTGCGGTCGATGGTGGTGGCGATGACGTCGGCCGCCGAGATTCGCGGGAAGCGCTGCAGCACGAACGGACTCTGGTCGACCAGCGTGTATCGACCCGTAGGCAACTCGTTGGCGACAGTCGGCGAACCAAGCAAACAGATGTCCGAGTCACCGAGCAGCTCGGCCAACGCTCTGCTGGTTCGGGGGGTGAAGAACCACTCAGCATCGAGGAGGTGCAGCTCGGGGGTGTAGGACACCCCGCGATATCCGCCGGTAGTACCGGTCGGCAGCGGCTCCTGCTCCGGTACCAGGTCGACCGGATAGGCGCCGCGGGCTTCCCGGGCGGTGTTGGTGAGGGCCTCCGCCGGTGTTTCCGACCCGGCCGGACCTCCGCGTGGGGCATACGTCAACGGATTCCTCCCCACCGCCTGCCGCAGGAATTGCGTAGGGCGTTGGCGACCATCGTGATCCGGGCGAAGGCCGATTGCAACCATCACTGGACCGGCGCTTTCTGCCGTGCCACGGTTCACCCTGTGATGACGAAGCTGACGCTGCCGCGCCGCCGTAAACGCCGAGACCTTCGCCCGGTGGCCAGCCCGATCGTCCAGCCTGCCGACTGGGCGGAGCCGGAACCTGCTCTGCATCGGCTCTACGTACTGGCCGAAGGCGAGGCCTTGGACGCCATCGACTGGTATCTGGAGGACAAGCGGACGAAGCGACGGGCTTCCCGGTTGCTGCGCGCCCTGGCGATCGTGCTCGCCTCGGCCGGTGGGATCTACCCACTCGCCGTGCGTGCCGACGCCGACGTCGCCTGGGGTTATCTCCTGCTCGGCGCCGCCGGAGTCTGCCTCGCATTCGACCGGTTCTTCGGCTTGTCGTCGGCGTGGATGCGCGACATGGCGACCGTGAACCGGCTTCGTGGAACGTTGTTGCGGTTCCAGCACGAATGGGCCGCCGCCGCATTGGTCGCCGCGGCGGGGGCCGATGAGGCGTCGGTACGGATGCGCCTTGGGTTGCTGCAGGCGTTCGCGGTCGAAGTACCGGCTCAGATCCAGCAGGAGACCGAGAGCTGGCAAGGCGAGTTCGCCTCGCTGGTCGGGCAGTTGGACGTGACCGGCTCACACTCGCCGCGGCCGGGCACTGAGGCTTCCTGACCCGAGGTGTCAGATTTGAAGAACCCCCGAGCCGTCGTGCTGGCTCGGGGGTTCTGTGGGGGAGTTGGTGGTGGCTGTCAGGCGGCCAGGCTCGGGTCCGCCATCAGGCGGAGCCGGCCCAGGGCCTCGCGTTCGATCTGGCGGACGCGCTCGGCGGAGATGCCGTGCACGGCGCCGATGTCGGCGAGCTTGGCCTGGCGGCCGTCATGCAGCCCGTAGCGGCGCCGGATCACGTCGGCCGACCGGGGGTCGAGCTGGTCGACCAGGCTGAACAGTCCTGACCGGTCCGAGGCGTCGGCCACCAGCTGGTCGGGGCCCGGCGCGGTCTCGGCCGCGATCAGGTCGCCCAGCGAGGTCTCGCCCTCGTCGTCGATCGGGTTGTCCAGGCTGATGTGGTCCCGGCCGATCCGGATCAGGTCGGTCACCCGCTCCGGGGTCAGGTCCAGCTCTTCGGCGATCTCGGCGATCTCCGGCTCACGGCCGAGCTTGCGCTCCAGCGTGCGCCGGGCCGACCCGATCTGGTTCAGCTGCTCCACCACGTGCACCGGCAGCCGGACCACTCGGGCCTGCTGCGCGATTCCACGGGTGATGGCCTGCCGCACCCACCAGGTCGCATACGTCGAGAACTTGAAGCCCTTGCGGTAGTCGAACTTCTCCACCGCGCGGATCAGGCCCGTGTTGCCTTCCTGGACCAGGTCCAGGAGCGGCATCTGGGACCGTCCGTAGCGGCGGGCGATCGAGACCACCAGCCGGAGGTTCGCGGTCACGAACCGCTGCTGTGCGCGCTGGCCCTCTTCGGCCAGCCACTCGAGCTCTTCCTCCGTCGCATATTTGGGCGCTCCGCCCTTCTTGCGTCCAACCCGCCCCTCGGCCAGCAGTTGCTCCGCGAGCAGACCTGCCTCGACCGTCTCCGCGAGCTCGACTTCTTCTTCCGCGGTCAGCAAAGGAGTGCGAGCGATCTCTTCCAGGTAGAGACCGACGCTGTCCTTACCGTCGATTCCTTCGTCCGTTGAACGGACACGAGCCGTGCGAGCCACCGAAACTCCCTTCGTCGTTACATGGAGAGCAACGCTCGAGTGAGGTTCAAGATTCCACGATGAGTGTGTAAACAGCCTGAACGTTCCCTGAGATTTCCCGGCACCCACATGCACCCGAAACCACCCCCTGCTGCACGCTCGGTGCCCCGGTTCTGCGCACCGCACACATGCTGTGCGCACAATCGGCTTGATCTGTGGGGTTTCCGGGCCGGAATAGCGCCTTGAATAGTTCTCAGGTTTCTTGCCGCGCAGCCTCGAATGGCTGCTGAATCAGCCATTCGGGGCCGTCAGATGTGTTGCACAACACATCCATGTTGCTCTCACACATTTCCAACGCTGGAAGTCCTCGCAGCCTTCCCGGGGTCAGGCCAGGCCGAGAGTGTCCAGCTCCCAGGCGAGGGTGAAGGCGACCTCGCGCCAGGCGTCGTACCGGCCGCTGCGCCCGCCGTGGCCGGCGTCCATCTCGGTCTTCAGCAGGACGTTGACGTCGCCGCTGGCCGTCGCCCGCAGTTTCGCCACCCACTTGGCCGGCTCGACGAAGAAGACGCGGGTGTCGTTCAGGCTGGTGATCGCGAGGATGCGCGGGTACTGCTGGGCCGTGATGTTCTCGTACGGCGCGTAGGACTTCATGTACTGGTAGATCTCGGGGTCCTCGAGCGGGTTGCCCCACTCCTCCCACTCGATCACGGTCAGCGGCAGCGACGGGTCGAGGATGGTCGTCAGCGCGTCGACGAACGGGACCTCGGCGACGATGCCGCCGAACGCCTGCGGTGCCAGGTTGGCGACCGCGCCCATCAGCAGGCCGCCGGCGCTGCCGCCCTGCGCCACGATCCGCTCAGGGCGGCTCCAGCCACTCTTGACGAGGTGCTCGGCCGCCGCGATGAAGTCGGTGAACGTGTTCCGCTTGGTCAGCATCTTGCCGTCGTCGTACCAATGCCGCCCGAGCTCGCCACCGCCCCGCACGTGAGCGATCGCGAAGACCACACCGCGATCCAGCAGCGACAGCCGCGGAATCGAGAACCACGGATCCATCGAGCTCTCATAGGAGCCGTAGCCGTACAGCACGACGGGCGCGTTCCCGTCCTTGGCGACATCCTTGCGAGCTACCAGTGATACCGGCACCTGAGTGCCGTCCGGAGCCGTCGCCCACTCCCGGTACTGCGTGTAGGCGCTCAGATCGACCCCGCCGAGCACTGGCTGCTGCTTGAGCAGTCGCCGCTCACCCGTCACCACGTCCACGTCGTACGTCGTCCCAGGCGTCACCAGTGACGTGTAGCCGAACCTGTACCGGGTGTCGTGCCACTCGTCATTGCGGCTCGGCGACAAGGTGTAGATCGGCTCGTCGAAGGTCAGTGCCTCGGGCGATCCGAAGGTGCCGCCCTCGCGCCGCATGATCGCCAGCTCGGTGAGAGCGTCGCGGCGCCGGTACAGGATGACGTGGTCGGCGAAGGCGTCGACGCCGAGCAGCCGGCTCGACTCGTCGCCCTCGATCAGCGTGGTCCAGTCACCGGGGGAGTCCAGCGGCGCCGTGGCCAGCGAGAAGTTGGACGCGTCGGCGTTGTGCACGATCAGGAGCTGGTCGCCCGCATGCTCGACGTCGTATTCGACGCCCTCCCGCCGCCGCGCCACCAGAACGAGCTCGCCGGTCGGGTCGGCGGCGTCGAGCAGCCAGGCCTCGCTGGTGAGCTTGCTGCCGAGGGAGATCTGGATGGCCTGCTCGTTGCGGGTCAGGTCGACGCCGACCCAGAAGCGCTCGTCCGGCTCCTCCATCACCAGGACGTCCTCGGTCTGGCCGAGGGAGTGCCGCCAGACCTGGTGCGGCCGCCAGGCGTCGTCGACCTTCGTGTAGAAAATGGTCGTGCCGTCGGTGGACCAGGCGGAGCCGTAGTGCACGTCGGGCAGCTCGTCCGGCAGCAGCTCGCCGCTGTCGAGGTTCTTGATCCGGAGCGTGAACCGCTCGTCGCCGATGAGGTCGACGGAGTACGCGAGCAGCCGGCCGTCGGGGGAGACGTCGACCGTGCCGAGCGAGAAGAACTCGGAGTCGCCGGCCAGCTCGTTGCCGTCCAGCAGCACCTCTTCGCCGTCGATCTCGCCGTCGGTCGCGGGCGGCTCGTCACCGGTCGCCTTCACCCGGCAGCTCAGCGCGTACTGCTTGCCCTCGATCGTGCGGGCGTAGTACCAGAAGCCACCGCTGCGGGCCGGCACGCTCAGGTCGGTCTGCAGGGTCCGGTCCGAGATCTCCGAGAAGATTGCCTCACGCAACGATTCCAGGTGCTCGGTGCGCGCCTCGGTGTAGCTGTTCTCGGCGCGCAGGTAGTCCAGCACCTCAACGTTCGTCTTGTCCCGCAACCACTCGTAGTCGTCGACGAAAACGTCTCCGTGGTGACTGCGTTCGATCGGCTTGCGGGCGGCTACTGGCGGCTTCAACTCGGACATGCCGGGAGACTACCCCGCAGCGCCCTCCGGCGTACCCCGGGTTTCCACAGGGTCTGCCTGCAAAGGCAACCAGTGCTCAGATTTCGTACGTCGCGACGACCGGCGCGTGGTCGCTCCAGCGCTCGGCGTACGTCGGCGCGCGGTGGATCACGCAGCCGGTCGCCGCGTCCGCGAGCTCGGGGGAGGCGATCTGGTAGTCGATCCGCCAGCCGGCGTCGTTGTCGAAGGCTTTTCCGCGCCACGACCACCAGGAGTACGGCCCAGGTCCGTCGCCGCCGAAGCGCCGGCCGAGGTCGACCCAGCCGGCCTCGAACAAACGATCCATCCAGGCGCGCTCCTCGGGCAGAAAGCCGCTCTTCTTCCGGTTCGCCTTCCAGGCCTTCAGGTCGACCTCACGATGCGCGATGTTGAGATCGCCACAGACCAGCACGTGCCGGCCGTCAGCGCGCAGTACCGACAACCGCTCGGTGAAGGCGTCCAGGAAGGCGTACTTCTCGGCTTGCCGCGGCGGTGTTTCGAACTCGCCGGTGAAGACATAAGTGCTGATCGCGGTCAGCGTCGAGCCGTCGTCGAGGACGACGTCCGCCTCGACCCAGCGCCCACTCCCGCTGAATCGCTCCGGCCCGATCTCGGCGTTCTCCTGCTTGATCGGCCGACGGCTCGCGACGGCGACGCCCGCGCGGCCCTTGTGCCCCTCGCTGGCTGGCTCCGCGTGCGCGATCTGCCAGTCCCCACCGAGAAGATCCCGCAGTACTTCGTCCGTCGCCCGGACTTCCTGCAGCAGCAACAGATCCGGATCGTGCTCCTCGAGCCACCCCGCCATCCCTCGCCGGTACGCCGCTCTGATCCCGTTCACGTTCACCGTCGCAACCTTCAGCACCCCGGAACCTTAGCTGGCGATCACACCCCGGTCGTCGAGCCGGGCCGGACGATCATCAGCACGGTGACGCTCGCCCACAGCAATCCGAAGACCCCGGTCGTCATCGACAGCCTGCGCGCCCGGGGGATTAGGGCCGCGCGAGCTGTTCGATCCAGCCCGGCCGTGGCGATCACCTCGGCCTGCAGCGGCAGTACCGCGACCACGAGTACTCCGGCCGCGACGGCGGTCAGCGCCATCGAGATGATCAGCCAGATCTCGCCGAGAACCCCGAGACCGGCACCGACGGCGATACCGAAGACAGGCACGGCGATCCCGCCGATCGCGTAGATGTTGCTGATCCGGTGCAGCACGCGTAGTACCGCCGTTTCCGGCTGATCGGCGGCCAGTTCACGGCGTGCGACCGGCGGGAACATACTCGCCGCGACCGTCACCGGGCCGATGAAAATGATGGCGGCCAGTACGTGCACGCTGAGCAGGATCTTGTTCATTCGTTCTCCCTGGAGGCCTGAGTTTCAGGCAGACTGTAACTCAGGTATCAGGCAAGCTGAAACACGTCCTGCGATGATGTGCTCGTGACAGCTGATCCGGCCCCCAGTGGCCCACCCGGCGGCGCACCCGAGGGTGCGGCCGTGAGCCCGTCGCTGCTGCTGATGATGCTGGGCCGTCAGCTCCGGGAGCAGGCTGACGCCGAACTGCGCGCCCAGGGACTGTCGATGCGCCACTTATCCGCGCTCGGGCACCTGGCGCATCAGCCTGGGCTCTCCTACAGCGAGCTGGCGCGACGCGACGGGATCACGGCCCAGAGCATGCAGTCGACGCTCCGCCAACTGCAGGACCTCGGCGCCGTGGAGCTCCTCACCAAACCCGGCCGCGGCCGAACCGCCGATCTCCAGGTCACCGAGACTGGCCAGGAACTGCTCGAACGCGGCCGCGCGGTACTACGAGCCGCCGACCAACGCCTGCTTGATGCCATAGGCAACGAGAATCGCGAGGTGCTAGCGGGGTTCGCTCTGCGAGCACTCGTGGCATTGAAGGCCGGTACGGCGAAGTAGGGCCGGCCTCGGCTCACGCGAGGACTGTGGATTCGTGGTGCTCGGCGTGAGGCTGGTGTGGATGCGTGGTGCTGGGCGTGGGGGTTGGGGTGGATGCGTGGTGCTGGGCGTGGGGGTTGGGGTGGATTCGTGGTGCTGTCCCGAGGTGGGTGTGGTTCGCGGTCTCCGCTGCGGGAGTGTCCTAGTCGAGACGATGAGCGTCAAGAGCGCTTCGCGTCCCGTCGGGATCGAACGAGTTCGACTCTTGACCCTCATCGTCTCGACCAGGGAAGGACGCAGCTATGTGGATCCCGCGGAGAGGTGTGAGCCAGGGGCCATCTTGGGTCAGGCCGGCCGGGTTGCGGGGAAACGACGGTGAGGTCGGCCGGGTTGCGGGGTCGGGCGGGGGTGGGGGTGGGGGTTGAGTGGGTAACTTTTGGTCGCCAGGTGCAAGTTTGTTTCCACCGCCGCGGGGTTGCTGGGGGCGACGGGCTGCTGTGCACACCTAACCCGGTAGGCAAGCGCTTACCTCGGTGTGTCGGGGCGCTCGCGGCGAGTTGTGCGTGCGTGCCGGTCCCGGTCGGTCCCCTCGACCAAACGCGACAGGTGTGTCTGTCGGTGATGGTGCTGTTTTGGGCGGTTTTGGGGGCTGGGTTCGTGTTGGTGGGGGTCGGCTGGCGGGTTGTTGTACCGCTAGCGTCTTGTAGGGCGCTAGTGGTCGGATAACGCGCTAGTGGCTGAGGAATCGGGGTCGCCGGGCCCGCCCGCACGCCGCCCGGGCGCGGTGCGGCGGGGCGGGGGCGTCAGGGGGCACTCGGATGGTGCCTCGCCGGGTGGAATCTTGGGTGCCTATGGTGCCCGGATGGTGGCCGGCCTTGGGATGGTGGTGACTCATCCATTGTGGTCAGTCTTTCCAGCGGCTCCGGGATAGCTGCGTCTTTGCCTGGTCGTGGTGGTGGGTGTCAAGAGTCGAACTTGTTCGATCCCGAAGGGACGCGCAGCGCTCTTGACGCGCATCGCCGCGACTAGGACCATTTCGCAGCCCGGCGACGCAATCCACAGCACCCTTGGCACAGCACCCCGAATCCACAGCACCCTTCGCGACAGCACCACGAATCCACAGCCCCTTGGCGACAGCACCCCGCAACCACCCGACGCCTCTCCGTCAGTCGGCCACCCAGGCACCCCTCAGGAGGCGTTCGGGCGAGCCGTGCCGAGGATCGCGTCGAGCGAGCGCTCGCAAAGGTGTTCCAGCTCCTCCGGTGAAACCGTCGGATTGGAGATCCAGGTGAGCAGGGTTTGCTCGACGTAGCCCTGCCAGCCGTGGCAGGCGAGTTCGACTGTGGGGGTGACGGGGATGCCGCGCTGGGCGACCGCGTTGATGACCCATTGGCTGAAGAGTTGTCGCAACTCGGAGTGCAGGGCCCGGATTGCGGGGTCGCCGGCTGCTGACATCAGCAAGGTGGCTCGGTAGAGCTGGGGGGCTTCGAGGACCGCTCGGACGAAGGCGCGGATCCCGCTGCGGAGTTGCTCGGCCGGTGGCAGGGAGAGGTCGGGGGCGGTTCGGAGCATCACCTCGGCGGCGGCTGCCTCGATCACGGCGTACTGGAACTTCTTCTTGGAGCCGAAGTAGTGGAACAGCAGTGCGGGGGAGACGCCCGCTTCGGCGGCGACGAGCTCGACGCTCAGTTCGCGGTGCGGGTCGGCCTCGAGGACGCGGCGGGCGGCGTCGAGGATCTGGGTCCGGCGCTCCTCGGGCTGCAGCCGGGCGGACGACGAGGTGTGGCTCACGGGGCCAGTGTATTGAGTAATCGGTCAACAAGCACTTACTGTTGAGTATCCACTCAACAGTCGGAGGTCACGATGGCTGGCAAGGTCGTACTCATCACCGGCGCGTCCCGTGGGATCGGCGCGGCCGTCGCTCGCCGGCTGGCGGGCGAGGGCGACACGCTGGCGCTGGTGGGTCTGGAACCCGATGAGCTGAAGAAGGTCGCCGAGGACTGCGGCCCGGATGCCGGGTGGTGGGAGGCCGACGTCACGGACATCGACTCGCTCCGGACCGCGGTAGAGGCGATCGCCGAGCGCTACGGTCGCATCGACGTCGTCGTGGCCAACGCGGGCATCGCGGCGCCGGGCTTCACCCGCAGCATGGACCCTGCCGTGTGGGAGCGCGTTCTCGACGTCGACCTGTACGGCGTCTGGCGGACCGTGCGCCTGACCCTGCCGCACCTGCTGGAGAGCAAGGGCTACCTGCTGCTGGTGTCGTCGCTGGCCGCCATCGTGCACATCCCCGGTCTGGCGGCCTACAACGTCGCGAAGGCCGGCGTCGAAGCGATGGGCGACAGCCTCCGCGCCGAGTTGAAGCACCTCGGCGTGGACGTCGGCGTCGCGCACATGACCTTCGTCGACACCGACATGGTTCGCGGCGTCGACGAGCATCCGGTGTTCGGCAAGGTCCGTACCGGCATCCCGTTGGTCGGCAAGACATATCCGCTCGAGTTCGCGGTGGACAAGTTCGCCCAGGGGATCAGGAAGCGCTCTCGCGTCGTCCACGTTCCCGGCTGGATCGGCGTGCTGAAGATCTTCCGCTGGGTCTTCCCGCACGTGATCGAGTTCGGCGCGCGCTTCAACGTCCCGAAGGCCGACCGCGCCGCGCTGGCCGATATCGAGGCCCGTGGCGCCGCCGCCTCGTCCCGCGCTTCCGGCGCGGGTGGCAAGGCTGACGCCGATAAGGCGTCCAACCGATGAGTCGCGAGTATGACGTGGTCGTCTTCGGCGCGACCGGATTCACGGGAGCGCTCACCGCGCAGTACCTCGCGAAGAACGCGCCGCCGGAGCTCCGCTGGGCACTGGCCGGCCGCAATCGCGCCAAACTGGAGGCCGTCCGATCCAAGCTCGGCGTCGAGGTTGACCTGCTCATCGCCGACGTCGAGGACGCCGCCTCGCTGAAGGCCGTCGCCGAAT
Source organism: Streptomyces sp. SID13031 (assembly GCF_010548305.1). Classification (GTDB taxonomy): domain Bacteria; phylum Actinomycetota; class Actinomycetes; order Propionibacteriales; family Kribbellaceae; genus Kribbella. Next base: position 304,617 of record NZ_JAAGLV010000005.1, on the reverse strand, counting down.
CCACCCGGATCGTCGTCACCACGGTCGGCCCGTACGTCCGGTACGGCGAGCCGCTGGTGGCCGCGTGCGCGGAAGCGGGCACCGACTATCTCGACCTGACCGGCGAGCCGGAGTTCGTAGACCGGATGTACGTCGCCTACAACGCGAAGGCGATCGAGACCGGCGCGCGGATCATCCACTGCTGTGGCTTCGACTCGATCCCGTACGACCTGGGCGTGCAGTACACCGTCGAGCAGTTGCCGAAGAACGTCCCGCTGAAGGTCGACGGCCTCATCCGGGCCGGCGGCAAACCATCCGGCGGCACGCTGCACACCGCGATCACCGCGCTCTCCCGCGGCAAGCAGAACCTCGACGCTCACCGTGCCCGTCGCCGGGCCCAGCCGCGCCCGAAGGATCGCTCGGTGAAGGTCGTGACGGGCAAGATCCACCGCAGCCAGGGCTTCTGGGCCGTGCCGCTGCCGACCGTCGACCCGCAGATCGTGGCGAACTCGGCGGTCCTGCTCGACGAGTACGGCCCGGACTTCCGCTACTCCCACTACGCCGCGGTGAAGCAGTTGCCCGTGGTCGCGGGAGGCATCGCCGGCCTGGGCCTGCTGGCGGTCGCCGCGCAGATCCCGCCCGCCAGGAAGGCGCTGCTGAGCAGGATCAAAACGGGTGAGGGACCGAGCGAGGAGCGCCGGGCGAAGTCCTGGTTCAAGGCTCGCTTCGTCGGTGAGGGCGGTGGCAAACGGGTCGTCACCGAGGTCTCCGGCGGCGACCCGGGCTACGACGAGACCGCCAAGATGCTGAGCGAGTGCGCGCTCTCGCTGGCACTCGACACGCTTCCCGAGACCTCCGGGCAGGTCACCACGGCGTCCGCGATGGGTCCCGCGCTGCGCCGGCGATTGGTTGCTGCAGGCATCAAATTCGAGCTCCTCGACATCGAGGAGTACTGAGCCGATGCGCCGGGTGACCAGCGCTGACGGTACGCGGATCGCCGTCTACGAGTACGGCGAACCGACCGCGCCCGTGCTGATCGCGGTCCACGGCTACCCGGACAACGCCTCGCTCTGGGAGCCGGTCGCCACGCGGTTGACCGAGCACTTCCGGGTCATCACGTACGACGTCCGCGGCGCGGGGGAGTCGGACCACCCGCGCAAGCGGGCGGAGTACAAGTTGGAGCGGCTCGAGGAGGACTTCCTCGCGGTGCTTGACGCGGTCTCGCCTGACCAGCCGATCCAGCTGCTGGCGCACGACTGGGGATCGATCCAGGCCTGGCACTTCGTCACGAGCGAGCGGCTGCAAGGACGGATCGCGTCGTTCGTGTCGATCTCCGGGCCGTCGCTGGATCACGCGGGCTACTTCCTCCGGCGACGCGGGCTGTCGCGTGACGGTCTCAAGCAGCTGGTGCACTCCTGGTACGTCTTCTATTTCCAGCTTCCGTGGCTGCCCGAACGCGGCTGGCGGAAAGGCTGGGCGCATCGGGTCTTCGGGCGGCTCGAGCGCAGCGCCGAAGGGACGAGTCCGGACGCGGGGGAGCGCTCTGTGGCGGACTACGTCAACGGGCTCAACCTTTACCGAGCGAACGTCGTACCGAGGTTGTTGCGTCCGCAGGAGCGGCGTACCGGCGTACCGGTGCTGGCTGTTTCGCCGGACGGGGACGCGTTCGTGACGACGCCGCTGCAGACCGATATTGCGCGCTGGGCGCCGAACCTCAGCGTGCAGGTGGTCAGGGGTGGCCACTGGATGCCCCGGAATGATCCCGGACTGGTGGCCCGATTGACCCTCGAGCACACCCGGCGGGTGGCAGGCTGGAGGGTATGAGAACGATTCTGAACTTGATCTGGCTGGTGCTGGCCGGTTTCTGGCTGGCCGTCGGCTACGTCGTCGCGGGTCTGATCTGCTGCGTCCTGATCATCACCATCCCGTTCGGCATCGCGTCGTTCCGGATCGCCGGCTATGCGCTCTGGCCGTTCGGCCGGACCGTGGTCGACAAGCCCGGTGCGGGCGCCGGCTCGGTGCTCGGCAACGTGATCTGGGTGATCTTCGCGGGCTGGTGGCTGGCGCTGGGCCACCTGGTCACCGGAATCGCCCTGTGCGTCACGATCATCGGCATCCCGCTCGGCCTGGCGAACTTCAAGCTGATCCCGATCTCTTTACTGCCGCTCGGCAAGGAGATCGTCCCCAGCGACCTCGCCTTCGCCGCTAGGTGAGTCAACCGGCGAGATCACTGACCGTCCTCGGCTCCTGCGGCGCGTGGCCCGAACCGGGCCGTGCGTGCGCAGGCTTCCTGCTCGAGTACGACGGTTTCAAGGTCGTGCTCGACCTCGGCTATGCCGCGTTGCCCCAACTGCTGAAGCACTGCCCCGAGGGTGCGGTCGACGCGGTGATCGTGACCCACCAGCACCCGGACCACTGCGTCGACGTGAGCGCGCTCGCCCGAGTGCGCTACTACCTCGCACGGGAAGCCCCGCCGATCCCGCTCTACTGCCCGCCGGGCGTTCTCGACGTACTGCGAACGCTGGAGCCGCGACCCGACCCGGCAACCGTCTTCGAGGTACGAGACCTGGCGGAGGCAACCGAGATCGGGCCGTTCCGGCTGGAGATCGCTCTCTTGCCGCACTATGTGACCAACCTCGGTGTCCGGTTGATTGCGCCGGAGTTGACCGTGGCCTACACCGGCGACAGCGGACCCGGTCCGGAGGTCGCCGCGCTGGCCGTCGGGGCTGACCTGTTCATCTGTGACGCGACCCTGCAGGGGCCTTCCCCGGAGACCACCCCGCGCTATGTGATGACGGCGATCGAGGCGGCGACGGCAGCTACCGGTGCGGCCCGTTTGCTGTTGACTCATTTCTGGCCGGGCTCCGACCGTACTGTCTCGGTGGTCGAGGCCCGGCAGGTTTTCGCCGGCGAAGTCATTGCCGCGGAGGAGGGGCTTGTTCTCAGTCTGTGATTCGGGCGTGGCGGAAACGGGACACCTGTAGCAAGAGGGCCTGGGCGACCATGATGGCGATACCGATCCACAGGGCCGGGCGGATGCCGAGGCGGTCGGCGAGAATGCCGCCGAGTGGTGCGCCGATCACGATCATGCCGCGGTTCAGTGAGCGCAGCGTCGCGTTCAGCCGGCCGAGCAGTTCCGGTGGCGTGGCGGATTGACGGTAGCCCATCTCGATCGGGCCGTCGAGACCGAGCGAGAGGCCGAACAGCAACTGGCCGGCGCAGAGCAACACGATGCCGCCGGCCGAGTCGCCGGCCAGCGGGACGGTGGCGTAGGCGATCGGGCTCACCCAGCGGCAGGCGATGATCGCCGGCCCGACGCCGAACCGGCGGCCGAACCACTCCGAACCGGTCGATCCGAACACCGCGCCGAGCCCCGTGGCGGCGAAGATGATGCCCACCTGGAGGCCGTTGAGGTCCATCTCGTCCAGGAGCAGGGCCAGCATGAGCGTGGTGATCATCCCCTGGGCGAACATCCACAGGTGTGAGCTCAGCGCGAAGGGCCGGAACGTGCTGCCGTGGTAGACCCAGGCCAGGCCCTCGCGGATCTCCCGGCGCAGGTTCCGCGGCTGATCCTTGCCAATGGCAACTTCGGGATGGAGCGGCCGGACGGTGGCCAGCAACACTCCGGAGAACAGGTACGAGACCGCGTCCACCAGCATCGCGAGCGGCGCGCCGAGCAGCGTGATCACGCTGCCCGCCACCGGCGGAGCGCCCGTTGCGGAGACGGCGCCGGACTGCTCCAGCCGGGCCCAGGCCACGGTCAGCAGCGGCTTGGGCACCAAGGCGGGCGGGAACGACTGGTGGGCGGCGTCGTACAGCATGGACACCGCACCGAAGGCGAAGACGACGCCGAGCAGCACCGGCAGGGTCAGGGCGTCGAACGCGGCCGCGATCGGGACCACGGCGAGGATGATCGCCCGGGCGAGGTCGGCGCCGATCAGGATGGGCTGACGGCGGTGCCGGTCGACGTAGACACCGGCGAGCAGGCCGAACAGCAGATAAGGCAGCCAGCCGGCCCCGCGAAGGATCCCCAGCTCGGTGACGCTCACGTCCAGGGTCTTCTCCGCGATGAACGGGATGGCGAGCATCGTGAAGGAGGACCCCGCGACCGAGATCGCGTCCGCCGTCCAGAACCGCACATAGCCGGGGTATTGCAGCAACGGGAAGCGGCGGCCCATCCCCGAACCCTAGTTGTGGTCCAGTCCAGGCCGGATCCCGCACCCTTGGGCACGGGCCAGTCGCGCTGACGCCGATTCTGGCGACTGGCCCGTGCTCAAGGCCGCAGGCTCCACCGCAGGACCCCGCCGAGCCGGCGGTGGGCGGCCGACCGGTCCCGGCCAGCTGGCCCGGCCGATCAGTTCAGGGGCGCGGTCAATTCTTTTGTTTGGCGGCCTCGACCAGTTTGCGGACGCTCTCGATCGAGCCGCAGCCGTTCTCGATCAGCCGGGCACGCTCGGCTGCGAAGACCTCGCCGAGCTTGGCGCGGACGTCCTCGCCGACATCGGTCTTCGCGGGGTTGAGAACGTCGCGTTCCTCTTCGTCGAGGTGGTGCGTGAGCGCCTCGGACAGCTCGTGCGTCTTCTCGCTGAACTCCTCGCTCGCGGTGTCCTCGACCTCCATCAACGCGAGCAGCGCCTCGTTGCCCTCGGCGTGCTCGTGCTCGGAGTGCTCCACCTCGTCGTCGTCGATCGCGTCCCGCTTGTTCAACGCCGGGTAGACCTTCGACTCCTCGGCCTCCGCGTGGGCGATCAGCACGGTCGCCAGATCCGCGAGCACAGCGGCGCGGTCGGCCTCGACGTCGCGAAGCTCACGCAAAGCCTCCTCGAACCAGCGGTGGTCGGCCAGGATCACCTGGACCACGTCACCACCGGTCTGCTGCAGGATCTTCGGCATTTCCGTCCTCCATGTCCGGCCGCTCCAGCGTTTCACTCCGACCGCCTGGTACCCGGACCCGCCCTGCGCATGCATCCGCGAGCTAATCTGCGCTGATGGTCACCGTCCGTGCACTCGTCCGCCGCCCGAGCCCCCGCCTCGCCGAAGGCCTGCTCACCCACCTCGAACGCGTCCCCGTCGACGCGGACCTCGCCGTACGGCAATGGCGCCAGTACGTCGATGCGCTGGCCGAAGCCGGCTGGACCACCGTCGAGGTGCCCCCGATCGACGACTGCCCCGACGGCGTGTTCGTGGAGGACACGATGGTGGTGTTCGGCGACCTCGCGGTGATGGCCCGTGCGGGTGCCGACGAGCGGCGCCCCGAAGCCGCCGAGGCGGAACGGGCCGTCGCCGCACAGGGCTACCGGATCGCCAGGATCACCGAGCCGGGCACGATGGACGGCGGCGACATCCTCAAGGTCGGCGCCACCCTGTACGTCGGGCTGGGCGGCCGCACCAATCAGGCCGGGATCGACCAGTTGCGGCAACACTTCACGCCACTGGGCGCAGAGGTCGTCGCCGTACCGGTCCGCAAGGTGCTGCACCTGAAGTCGGCCGTGACCGCGTTGCCCGATGGAACGGTGATCGGGTACGAGCCGCTCACCGACAACCCGGCCGCCTTCGCGAAGTTCCTCGCAGTACCGGAGGAAGGCGGAGCGCATGTCGTGCTGCTGGGGGAGGACCGGCTCCTGATGGCGGCCTCCGCACCCAGGACCGCCGAGCTGTTCCGCGAGCGCGGCTACACGCCGGTGGTCGTCGACATCAGCGAGTTCGAGAAACTCGAAGGCTGCGTGACCTGCCTGTCAGTCCGCCTTCGGAGCTAGCGTCCACCGGTCCCGGGCCGCCGCTGACAGCTCACGATCCTTCTTCTTGCCGTGGTTGTCCGCGGCGTCGCACGCCTCCAGCAGCATGCCGCGGAAGATTTCGGTGTCCGGGTGATCGGCGCCGAGTCCTTCGATGCCGTCGGCAAGGGTCAGCTCGAGCACCTGCACCCCGGCACCGAGCTGACCGGCGAACATCGTCGCCCGGCCCAGCGCCGCGCGCGTCCGCAGGACCTTCGGGTGCTGCCCGCCGAGTGTTTTCTCGTCCTGATCGAGCAACTCGGTCAGCACCTTCATCTCGGCCCGCGGCCCGCCGACCATCAGCTGAGCACCGGTCTCGCCTTCGACGGCGATCCGGGTCAGGTCGTGCCCGGAACCGAAGACACGGATCAGTTGCGGCGTGATGAGCTCGAACCAGCCGATCGCCGAGGCGTAGTCGCCAGTCGCCAGCAGCACCTGCGCGACCCGGAGCCGGACCTGGAGAGTCGCCGGGTCATCAGCTTTGAGCACCTTCTCGCAGGCCGCGAGCGAGGTCTCGTACAACGGCAGAGCACCGGCCGAATCGCGCGCGGCCCAATGCGCCTCAGCCTGCTCGTACGTCGCGTCGACCAGCTCGGGATGGTCCTTGAACTCCGACGCCGGCGGCTCCTGCGACAACGAGGCGGGCACCGCGGCCGGACGATCGAGCAACCGTCGGCCGACATAGCTGCGGCCGCCCGTCTTGATGATCCGGAACCGCCCGCGGCGGGCGACCGGGATCAGCAGGAAGGTCGAGTAGAGCGTGCGGACGGACGAACCACAGTCCGGGCAGACGTCGACGTGGCCGTAGAACCGGTTGCCGATCCCGCTCAGCCGGGTGATCGAATCCGGTGCTCGCCAGGCGGTCGACGTCGTGGTGCAGGCTCGGCAGAACGGGTACACCCCACCGCGGACGTCAGTCATTCGGCCCATCTTGGCCGGTTTCGGCTGATTTGTCGTCTTCGCCGCCTGACGGGTCGCCTGAAAGGGCAAGTTTGGCCAATTCCGGGTCGGTGATCGCGAAGGTCCGGACCGGGCCGGCCGGCGTCTGCGCGGTCTCGAACCGGACGGTGACCCGGCCGCGCCCGGAACCCCAGACCCAGCCTTCGCCGTGCTGCGTGTGCACCACGTCCTGGCCTGGGTAGTACCCGACCAGGCGGTCGCGTGGCCGCTCGGGCAACTCGATCACCTCGACCGGCGCGTCCTCGTGCTCGCTCTCCGTGAACAGATCATCCTGGATCCAGTCGGCGAGCGAGGAGACGCCGACGCCGAGCAACCGGATGCCGCCCGAGACGTCGCTGTCCTCGAGCAACCGCTTCGCCACCCGGGCGATCACCCGTGGGTCGTCGGTCGGCCCGGCCAGCGTCGAAGAGCGGGTGTGGGTGGTGAAGTCGTGCATCCGCGTCTTCACCGTCACCGTCCGGCCGGACAGCTGCGCCTTCTGCAGCCGCTCGGAGACGCGATACGCCATCCGGTCACCGATGGCCGCGAGCAACGACCGGTCGATGATGTCGGTCTCGAAGGTGTCCTCGATGCTGATCGACTTGGTCTCGCGGTCGCTCACCACCGGCCGGTCGTCGGAGGCGGTCGCGAGCCGGTACAGGCTCGAGCCGTGCGCCGAACCGACCTGCCGGACCAGCTCGTCCTCGTTCAGTTGCTGCAGGTCGCCGACCGTGCGGACCCCGGCCATACTGAGCCGCTGCGCGGTCGCCGGGCCGACGCCGGGGATCACCGTCACCTGCATCGGCGCGAGGAACTCGGCCTCGGTGCCGGCCGGTACGACGACGACGCCGTCCGGTTTGTCGAGATCGCTCGCGATCTTCGCGATCAGCTTGGACGTCCCGGCCCCGACCGACGCGGTCAGCCCGCCGGTGGCCTCCTTGATCGCCGCCTTGAGATCGTTCGAGATCGCTTCGACGTCGTCGACGGTCAGGTTGCTCAGCCCGGCCGCCGCCAGATCCACGAACGCCTCGTCCAGCGAGAGCGGCTCGACCAGCGGTGACAACGCGCGCATCTGCGCCATCACCGCCCGGCTGACCACTCGATAGACCTCGAACCGCGGCCCCAGGTACGCCGCGTGCGGGCAGCGCGAGCGCGCCTCGGCGGTCGACATCGCCGAGCGGACGCCGTACTTGCGGGCCTCGTACGACGCCGTCGAGACGACTCCGCGCAGGCCGATGCCACCCACGACGACGGGCTTGCCGCGCAGGGAGGGCTTGTCCCGCTGCTCGACCGCTGCGAAGAACGCATCCAGGTCGACGTGCAGGACGGACGGATCGGTACGCACGGCCCCAGTCTCCCCGGCGCCACCGACAATTCCTGGCAGGATCGCTCCATGAGGACCTTCCCCGCCTGGGACGACGGCACGACGGCCACCGGGCTCCAAGCATCAAACGCACAGCATCAGGTGCACTGGTACGACGACCGCACCGCGATCATCCGGCAAGCCTTGCGGACCAATTTCGAGGGCCCGTTCATCTACTTGCTGCTCGGCACCGAGAAGGCGCTGCTGCTCGACACCGGCACCGGCCACGCGGACCTGCGCAAGGTCGTCGACGAGTTGCTCGCCGGCCGCGACCTGGAGCTCGTGGTCGCGCACACGCACGGCCACGGCGATCACGTCGGCGGTGACGCACAGTTCGATTCCGTCGTCGGCAAGTCGGCCGACGAAGTCGCGCAGTACTTCGGTGTCACCGCCTGGCCGGACCAGATCGTCCAGTTCGAGCTGGGCGAGCGGATCCTCGACGTGATCCCGATCCCCGGGCATCACCCGTCGCACGTGGCGTTCTACGACCGCTCGACGCGCCTGCTGCTGACCGGCGACTCGTTGTACGCGGGCAGGTTGTACGTCTTCGACTGGCCCGCCTTCCGGGCGAGCATCGCCCGGCTGGCCGCGTTCGTTGCCGCGGGCAATCCGGTGGAGCTGGCGCTCGGCGCGCATATCGAGATGACCCGGCAACCCGGTGCCGACTTCGGGATGGGGGCCGACCAGCACCCCGGCGAACACGAGCTGCAGCTGGACCCCGCAGTACTGACCGAGCTCGCCGATGTGATGGCCGCGGCGGGGGAGACGCCGCACCGGATCGTCCGGGATCACTTCATCGTGTTTCCGCTCTCGGCGACCGGGGAACCACTGTGACCAGCCGGATCGGCGTACCAGCGGGTGAACAGCGACGCGACTCGGCTCACGCAACCGGCCCGGGTCGGGCAGACTGAGGCCAAGTACCCGACAGGGGGAGGCGCTGATGGGCGAGGAAGTCGACCGGGTCGAATTCACCCGGGCGGATCGGACCGCGTTCCGCGACCAGGTCCATCGCAATCTGGACGCGTTCGCGCGGATGCTGCGCGAGTCGCGGTTCGATTCCGAGCGGCCGATGACCGGGATCGAGATCGAGCTGAACCTGGTCGACGAGAACTGCGACCCGGCGTTCAAGAACTCCGAGGTGCTGAGCGCGATCGAGGACGACGCGTTCCAGACCGAGCTCGGTCAGTTCAACGTCGAGATCAACGTTCCGCCCGGCCAGATCGACGGTGATGGTCTGGACCGGATGGAGAAGTCCATCCGGGCGAGCCTGAACGCCGCCGAGGAGAAGGCGCAGCGAACCGGCTCGTCGATGGTTGTCGTCGGCATCCTGCCGACGCTGCTGACCGAGCACATCCATCGCGAGGCGCTCAGCACCAACCCGCGGTACGCGCTGCTGAACGACCAGATCTTCGCCGCCCGCGGCGAGGACGTGCAGATCGCGATCGACGGGATCGAGCGGCTCCAGGTCACCGCCGACAGCATCGTGCCGGAAGCAGCCTGTACTTCGACGCAGTTCCACCTGCAGGTCACGCCCGAGGCGTTCCCGCGGTACTGGAATGCGGCCCAAGCGATCTCCGGCGTTCAGCTCGCGATCGGTGCCAACTCGCCGTTCCTGTTCGGCAAGGAGCTGATGCGGGAGACCCGGATCGCCTTGTTCGAGCAGGCCGCCGACACCCGCACCCACGAGCTGAAGACGCAGGGCGTCCGGCCGCGGGTCTGGTTCGGCGAACGCTGGATCACCTCGATCTTCGACCTGTTCGAGGAGAACTCCCGGTACTACCCGGCGCTGCTGCCGGTCACCTCCGCGGAAGATCCGATCGCGGTGCTGGATCGCGGTGACACCCCGGCTCTTTCGGAGTTACGCCTGCACAACGGGACGATCTATCGCTGGAACCGCCCCGTGTACGACGTTGTCCGGGAGAAGCCGCACCTGCGCGTGGAGAACCGGGTACTGCCGGCCGGCCCGACAGTCGTCGACACGATGGCCAACGGCGCCTTCTATTTCGGCCTGGTCCGTGCCCTCGCCGACGACGAACGGCCGATCTGGTCGCAGATGTCGTTCAGCGCCGCCGAGGAGAACTTCCACGAGGCGGCCCGGCAGGGCATCGACGCCGAGGTGTTCTGGCCAGGCGTCGGTACTGCCCGCGCAACCGAGCTGGTATTGCGCCGGCTGTTGCCGATGGCATCGCGAGGCCTGGACGCGTGGGGCGTCGACTCGGCGGTCCGGGATCGCCTGCTCGGGATCATCGAGCAGCGCTGCCTGACCAACCGCAACGGGGCTTCCTGGCAGGCCGACGAGTTCCACCGTCTGTATACAAAGGGCTCTCACGGTCGTAAGGACGCGTTGCGAGGCATGTTGCGCCGCTACCGCGACCACATGCACGAGAACCTCCCGGTTCACGAATGGCCGATCGACTGAGCCGCCGGCTCGCTGGTTAACCGAGTAAGTCCGCGCAGACAACGAAGGACAGCGCCGGAACCGGGGTCAGCCCGGTGGAACATCCACGCCCTTGCCCAGGGCAACGGCGTACGGAAGCCAGCCCTCGTTGACGCCCCGGCGGTGAACAGGGGGCTGGCGCGCCGGGTCGCAACCCTGCAAAGGTGTGCGCCACGAAGGTTAGACCGTGGCAGGGCGGGTATGGAGTCGTGAACCGTTGGGGGACGGGGACCGGCGCCTTTGGATCGGGTGACGGCCTAGCTGGCACGGCCGTGTTGCGGGCGCAATCGCTCAAGCGTCACGGTCGCGACACAGATCGTGCATTTCCGCAGATGCCGGAGCGGGTTCAGGGCAGTATCGTTCGGAACGGGTCGACCGTTTCAGGTGATGGACACCCGGAGGTGAGGCAAGTCGATGACGACCATCGTCGTGGGTTATGTGCCGAAGGCCGAAGGGCGCGCGGCGCTCCGGCGGGCGGCAGAGGAGGCGAAGCTGCGCGACGCCAAGCTGGTGGTGGTGAACTCGCACCGGGGCGGACGCAGTTTCGACAGCGACGAGGCCGCGGCGAGTGACGCCGCGTTGACAGAGGTACGGGAGCAGCTCGACTCGACCGGCGTGCCTTACGAGGTGCGGCAGTTGGTGCGTGGACTCGATCCGGCGGAGGACCTGGTGGCCGTCGCCGAGCAAGTCCATGCGGAGTTCATCGTGATCGGCCTGAGGCGCCGGTCCCCGGTCGGCAAGCTCATCCTCGGCAGCAATGCCCAGCGGGTGCTGCTCGACGCTCCGTGTCCGGTGCTGGCCGTGAAGGCCGACGCTGAGCTGACCGAAATAGGGGAGGACTGAGGTGACTTCGACACGCAGCAAGAAGCTGTGCCTCGCACAGCAGCCCGACGCCGACGAGATGCTCAGCAGAGACGCGTTCGCGTTGCTGGTCGGCATGTTGCTCGACCAGCAGATCCCGATGGAGCGCGCCTTCGCCGGTCCGGTTGCGATCGCGCAACGAATGGACGGCCCGTTCGATCCGTCCACGGTGGCCTCCTACGACCCCGACGGTTTTGTCGAGGTGGTGGCCGGCCCGCCGGCGGTGCACCGGTTCCCGACCGCGATGGCGGCCCGGATCCAGACGCTGGCCAAGCATCTGGACGAGGAGTACGGCGGTAACGCGTCGGCGGTCTGGGCCGATGTGAAGAGTGGCGACGACCTGCTGGCCAGGCTGTCGGCGCTGCCCGGGTTCGGTGCGCAGAAGGCGAAGATCTTCGTCGCGCTGCTGGGCAAGCAGCTCAAGGTCCGGCCGCGCGGCTGGCGCGAGGCGTCCGAACCGTACGGCGAGGACGGTGCGTACAAGTCGGTCGCGGACGTGATCGACGTGGCGTCCTTGGTCAAGGTGAGACAGTTCAAGCAGGAGCAGCAGGTCGAGAAGCGCGTCGTCGCCCGGCCGCTCCGGCAGACCAGGAACAGTTGAGCGCTGGATGAAGCCCTAGCCGGTACCAGTGCAGACGGTGGACTGGTACCGGTCAGGCGCGCCGTTGAGGGGGTCGTGGGACGCCCGGACTTGGTGGCCGGATTACAATGAAGTGTTGCTGCCGCCTGACCAGCGCGGGGCCACCGACTCGCAGTACCCGCAATGCCGTATTTGCTGTATCAGAAACCCTGCAGACTGAATCGTCAGACGAGAGGTAATTCGTGTCGTCCAGCTCGTCCGAGAATCTCCCCGACGAGTCAACTCGGGCGGTGGCCGCCACCGCCCGCAGTACGACTCAACGGACCACCGCCAGTGTGAAGAAGACTGCCGCTCCCGCCAAGAAGGCTGCTGTGTCCCCCAAGGAGGACGGTATTCCCGCGAAGAAGGCCGCCGCCAAGAAGGCGCCGGCGAAGAAGGCCGTGTCCGAGGCGGGTATCGCGATCGACCCGAAGACCGGTAAGCCGCGCGCGCTGGACGAGGTCGACGAGTCCGACTTCTCCGCCGACGCCGTCAAGCCGCTGGAGAAGGAGCTCACCGAGGACCAGGGCTTCATCGTCTCCGAGGCCGACGAGACCGATGAGCCCGAGCAGCAGGTGATGGTCGCCGGTGCCACTGCGGACCCGGTGAAGGACTACCTGAAGCAGATCGGCAAGGTCCCCCTGCTGAACGCCGAGCAGGAGGTCGAGCTCGCCAAGCGGATCGAGGCCGGCCTGTTCGCCGAGGAGCAGATCAGCGACGCCGAGACCAAGCTCAAGGAGAAGGTCAAGGACGAGTACGAGTGGATCTCGGAGGACGGCCGGCGCGCCAAGAACCACCTCCTCGAGGCCAACCTGCGACTCGTCGTCTCGCTGGCCAAGCGGTACACGGGCCGCGGCATGCTGTTCCTGGACCTGATCCAGGAGGGCAACCTGGGTCTGATCCGTGCGGTCGAGAAGTTCGACTACACCAAGGGTTACAAGTTCTCCACCTACGCGACCTGGTGGATCCGGCAGGCGATCACCCGCGCGATGGCCGACCAGGCCCGCACGATCCGCATCCCGGTGCACATGGTCGAGGTCATCAACAAGCTGGCCCGCGTCCAGCGCCAGATGCTGCAGGACCTGGGCCGCGAGCCCACTCCGGAGGAGCTCGCCAAGGAGCTCGACATGACCCCGGAGAAGGTCATCGAGGTGCAGAAGTACGGCCGTGAGCCGATCTCGCTGCACACTCCGCTCGGCGAGGACGGCGACTCCGAGTTCGGCGACCTGATCGAGGACTCCGAGGCGATCGTGCCGGCCGAGGCCGTCTCGTTCACCCTGCTGCAGGAGCAGTTGCACGCCGTCCTGGACACGCTGTCCGAGCGGGAGGCCGGCGTCGTCTCGATGCGCTTCGGCCTGACCGACGGCCAGCCGAAGACGCTGGACGAGATCGGCAAGGTCTACGGCGTGACCCGTGAGCGGATCCGCCAGATCGAGTCGAAGACGATGTCGAAGCTGCGGCACCCGTCGCGTTCCCAGGTGCTCCGCGACTACCTGGACTGATCCGGTGTCATAGTGGAGGCATGATCGAGAGGGCACTCGCCGGCATCTGGATGCTGGCGATGCCTGCCCTCGGTCCCGACTCCGGCTTACTGGCCGTCGCCGTGTTCACGGCGGCGGCCGTTTTGCTTGCCGTCGTCCAGCTCTCCCGTACTGCGGCGCAGCGCCCGCTCTCGTCGCCGCTGCCCGCGCGGGTCAGTGCCACCCGCGCCAACTCCCGCCGGACGGCCTATCTACTGCTCCGCGATCCTGACGCGGCCGGGCGACCGCGCCCACGAGCACCGGGAAGGTAGCGAGTTCTCTCGCTGCCTCCGTCTCTGTTTCGGCAGAGCCCCCTTTCTGACTCGTGGAGTTTCGCCATGCCTGCATTTCTCGACGCGCCCATCAACGCCGCCTACCACCTCGTCAACGGAATCGCCACGACGATCGAACCCGTCACCGGCCTGTACGCCGCTGCCGTGGCGATCGTTCTCTGTACGCTCGCCGTCCGTCTGCTGCTGCTCCCGCTCAGCCTCGCCGCGATCCGGGGTGAGAAGTCGCGGGCGGTGCTGATGCCGGAGATCCGCAAGATCAGCGAGCGGCACGCCAAGGATCCCGAGCGGGTCCAGCGTGAGGTGGCCAAGCTCCAGTCGGAGTCCGGGAGCACCCTGTTCGCCGGCTGCCTGCCGATGTTCGCGCAGCTCCCGTTCTTCTGGGTGATGTACACACTGTTCAGCACCGCCGTCGTGGCCGGCCAGTCGAACCAGTTGCTCGCGGGAACCATCTTCGGCGCCCCGCTCGGGGTCCACTGGCCGATGTTCGCGACCACCCCGGCGTACCTGGGACTGGCGCTGCTGCTCGCCGTCGTCGCGTTCTTCTCGTCCCGCCGGCAGCTGCGTCTACTGGATGAGACCGCTTCGCCGATGGCTCGCAGAATCGCCCGCTTCCTGCCCTACGGCACCCTCGCCACCGCCGCCTTCATCCCGATGGCGGCGGGCCTGTACCTCCTGACAACGACGGCCTGGACGCTGCTCGAACGAACCTTCCTGCAGCGCTAGTCGCCTCCTGGCTGAACTCCTCGGCTGAGCCGCTTCCCGCCTGTAGGTTGCTGCTGTGGAGGAGCTGCCGTTGGAGCCGTTGCCTGGATCGCCGGTGCCGGTCACACAGATGCCGAGCAAGCTCGACACCGACGCGGAGAACTCGGAACTGCTCGGTGTGGTGCCTGCGGAGCAGGCGCTGGCAGCGTGGCTGGAGACTTGCCGGGCGCTGCTCACCGAGTCGCCGGAGTTGATCGAGACCCTCCTGACGGCCTTCAGGGACGGCACGACCCCGGACAGCCCCGGTACTGCGGCCCTGCAACGGTTGGGAGCGGTGAAGGTCGAGGAGGGCCGGTTGTCGCTGACGCCGCTCGGAGTGCGCGGACTGTTCACGCGCGGGCGGTGGGCCGATCCGCAGTACTGGTTGCTCGAGCCGGGGGAGTGGTGGCTGGACCTGCGGCAGGAAGACGTAGTCGCGTTCGTGACTGCCGCGTCGAAACTGTGCCTGGTCGATCAGGCGTCGGCGGTGCAGCGCTGGTTCGACGCGGCGGATCCGCTGGAGTTCGCCTACCAGCTGGTCACGATCGGCCCGCAGGTCCACGGAGCCGTGCTGAACACGGTCTACGGCTACCTGTTGCGGATCGGGCTCGACGCGGCGCCGGCGGTCGAGGAGTGGCTGGTGGTGGAGGAGTTGTCCGGGCTGGGCTGGCGCTGGTTCGACGCGATCGGCGCACCCCAGCCCGGGATCCCGACCGAACATGCGCAGTACCTGGTGAAGACGGAGATGGTCCGATCGCTCGACGACCTCCGGGCACTGCTCGACCGGTACGCCGAGTACCCGCCGGAGCCGCCATTGCCCGGGACAACGATCGATGAGCTGAGCTTCAGCATCCCGCTGCGGATCAGGACTCCCCGGATCAACGAACTGCTGCAGCGGCTGCTGAACGCCGACCTCGCCGAGCAGCCCGGTGATCGTGCCGCACTCGACTCGGTCATCGAGAACGCCCGGCGGCACTTCCTGCGGTGAGTTGCCGGACCAGCAACAAAGTTTGTCGGATCCGGTCGTACTGCGGATGCTTGTCCCATGACTGCCGACAACCGAACCGCCGTTGAGTACTGGAACGACCGCTACCGCGAGAGCTCGCGGATCTGGAGCGGGAAACCCAATGTGGAGCTGGTCAACCAGGTCACCGACCTGAAGCCGGGCAGCGCACTCGACCTCGGGTGCGGTGAAGGCGCCGACGCGATCTGGCTGGCCGAGAAGGGCTGGCAGGTCACCGGCGTCGACGTCTCCTCGGTCGCCCTCGAGCGCGCCGCGAAGCATGCGGAGGAGGCCGAGGTGGCGCAGCAGATCGACTGGCAACGGCACGAGCTCGGCAAGACCTTTCCTCACGGGACCTTCGACCTGGTGTCGGCGCAGTTCCTGCACTCGACGGTCGTCCTGCCCCGCGAGGCGATCCTGCGCTCTGCCGCCGAGGCGGTGGCGCCCGGTGGCGTCCTGCTGATCGAGGGGCACCTTGATTGGCCCGATGCGGCCAAGCACGGGCAGCACGCTGATCACCCGGAGATCCACTTCCCGACACCGGCCGAGGTGATCACCGATCTGGAGCTGGACGACGGCCGCTGGGAGATCCTGGTCAGCCGCGATCACGGGCGCGAACAGGTCGTCGACGGCAAGCTGCTGAAGCGCCGCGACTGCACGGTCAAGGCGCGCAGGCTCACCGCCTGATCGCGGATCGCTGCCCCGGAAGGTGTTCATCGCGTGGACAGTCCATGTTCACCATCGACCAGCCTGGTCCAGCGAATCTTGGTCGCTATGAGCACCCCTGATCTGGTCCACGAGCTCGGCTTCCGCGTTCTCGACGAAGAGGACGACGATCCGGTCCTGCTGCGCGCCGACGGTTCGGCGGTCGACACCTGGCGCGAGGGCTACCCGTACGGCGAACGCCTCGCGCGCGAGGTCTACGACCGGGACAAGCGGCTGCTGCAGATCGAGTTGCTCAAGCTCCAGTACTGGGTGAAGCGCTCCA
This sequence comes from Streptomyces sp. SID13031, assembly GCF_010548305.1. Classification (GTDB taxonomy): domain Bacteria; phylum Actinomycetota; class Actinomycetes; order Propionibacteriales; family Kribbellaceae; genus Kribbella. Next base: position 288,100 of record NZ_JAAGLV010000005.1, on the reverse strand, counting down.
AGCAGAAGCTCGTGATCGTGTTCGAGGGCCGGGACGCGGCGGGCAAGGGCGGCACGATCAAGCGGTTCATGGAGCACCTGAACCCGCGCGGCGCCCGGATCGTCGCACTGGAGAAGCCGACCGACCGCGAGCAGACCCAGTGGTACTTCCAGCGGTACGTCGCGCACCTGCCGGCCGCCGGCGAACTGGTGCTGTTCGACCGGTCCTGGTACAACCGCGCGTGTGTCGAGCGCGTGATGGGGTTCTGCAGCGACGCGCAGTACGAGGAGTTCATGCGGCAGGCGCCGGAGTTCGAGCGGATGCTCGTGCGCTCGGACACCCACCTGGTGAAGCTGTGGTTCTCGGTGTCGCAGGCCGAGCAGCAGACCCGCTTCATGATCCGCCAGATCGACCCGGTCCGGCAGTGGAAGCTGTCGCCCACCGACCTGGCGTCGCTCGACAAGTGGAAGGACTACACCGAGGCGAAGGAGGCGATGTTCCACTACACCGACACGCCGCACGCCCCCTGGACCGTGGTCAAGAGCAACGACAAGAAGCGCGCCCGCCTCGAAGCGATGCGGCACGTCCTGAGCCTGTTCGAGTACGACAACAAGGACCACGAACTGGTGGCCCAGGCCGACTCCAAGATCCTCGGCCCGGCGGCCCAGGTCTTCGAGCAAGGCGAGTCGACCAACCGGCAGTTCCCAGTGCTTTAGACCGCTACGGGCAGATGCACGGTGAAGGTTGCGCCGTGCGGTGTGGTGTCGGTGACGGTGACCTTGCCGCCGTGCGCTGCCACCAGGGCGGCGACGATGGACAGGCCCAGGCCGGAGCCGCCGGTGGCGCGGGTCCGGGCGGAGTCGGCTCGGTAGAAGCGTTCGAAGACCTTGACCTTCTGCTCCTTGCTCAGCCCGGGGCCGGTGTCGGCGATCTCGACGATCGCCTCGCCGTCGCGGGTGCCGACCGAGATCGTGATCGGTGCGTCGACCGGCGTGTGGTGGAGCGCGTTGCTGACGAGGTTGCCGAGCACCTGCCGCAGGCGCGCCTCGTCGCCGCTGACGACGGGCGCTCCGGAGTCCGGCAGGATCTGCAGCTTCATCTCGCGGCCAGGCTGAACCGCCTGTACGTCGTGAACCGAGTCGCCCGCGAGCGTCAGGAGATCGACTGGCTGGTGCTGCAGCGGTCGCTGCTGGTCGAGGCGCGCGAGCAGCAGCAGGTCGTCGACGAGCAGTCCCATCCGCTTGGCCTCGTCCTCGATCCGCTTCATCGTGGCCGGATCGGCCGCCGCACCCTTCTGCCGGGTCAGCTCGGCGAACCCGCGGATGGAGGTCAACGGCGTCCGCAGCTCATGACTCGCGTCGGCGATGAACCGCCGCATCCGGTCCTCCGACTGGCGCGCATTCTCCTCGGACCGCTTGGCCGCGTCCTCTGACCTGCGGGCCGCAAACTCAGACGCAGTCCGCTGCGCAAACGCCCCTTCGATCTGCCCGAGCATCTGGTTCAGTGCCAGCGACAACCGCCCGACCTCCGTCCGCGGATCCCGCTGCGGGACCCGCCGACTCAAATCCCCACCAGCAATGGCCACCGCGGTGTGCTCGACATCCTCCAGCCCGCGCAAACTCCGCCGTACTACGTACGTCCCAACCCCAGCGAGCAGGATTAGCAGGATGACGCCGGCGGCCACCTGGATGCCGATCAGCTTCTGCAGGGTCTGGCTCATGTCTCCGAGACTCTGGGCAACCATCAGGTAGCCGGCCCCGTTGGGCAATGGAGCTGCGACTACCCGGAAGGTCTCATCGCCTGTGGCCGCCGGCACACTGAACACCTTGGTGCCCATCCCGACCACCTGCACAAGCGTCAGCGACGGTAACTTGGGCTGCGCTGCGGACTGGTCGAGTGGCTGCCTGAACGGCCCCTCGGTGCGATTCCCGGCCGTGTCGAAGCGCTGGACGATGAAGACGCTCGGGAGCTTCGGACCGCCGCCCCGGCCGGCGTCGGGTGGCTGTGAATCCGGCCAGTTGTCGCGCGGGATGGTCAGCTGCTTCGCCGCGTCCTGCAGTTGGCCGTCCACTCGATCGATCATGTAGCCCCGCATGATGGTCGTCGCGACCAGACCAGAGGCCAGCAGCGCCGCCGTCACCAGCGCCAGCAGCATCAGAACGATGGTGATCCGCAGTGGATAGCGGTCGGTGATACGGCGGTGGCCCTGCATTAGTTGGGGCCTCGGGGGGTGCGGAGGACGTAGCCGACGCCTCTGACTGTGTGGAGGAGTTTCTGGTCGCCGGTGTCGACCTTGCGGCGCAGGTACGACATGTACGACTCGACCACGCCGGCGTCGCCCGCGAAGTCGTAGTTCCAGACGGCCGACAGGATCTGCCCCTTCGACATCACCCGCTCTGCGTTCTCCAGCAGACAGCGCAGCAGCTTGAACTCGGTCAGTGAGAGTTGCACCGCCTCGCCGGCCTTGAACACCTCGTAGCTGTCCTCGTTCAGCTCCAGGTCCGCATACCGAAGTATCGCGGGCTCTGTCGCCGTCTGCTCGCGATGCCCCGAGCGGCGCAGGAGAGCGCGTACCCGGGCGACCAGCTCGTCCAGGCTGAACGGCTTGGTCACATAGTCGTCGCCGCCGGTGTGCAGGCCGAGGACCTTGTCCTCGACGGCGTCGCGGGCGGTGAGGAACAGCACCGGTACGTGCCGGTCCTCACCGCGCAGCCGGCGGACCACCTCGAAACCGTCCAGGCCGGGCATCATCACGTCCAGCACCACGAGGTCGGGTTCGACCTCGCGTGCCTTGCGCAACGCCTCGGCCCCGTGCGTCGCCGTGGTCACTTCGTACCCGGCGAAGCGCAGGCTCGCGGACAGCAGCTCGACGATGTTGGGCTCGTCGTCGACCACCAGTAAGTGCGGGCTCATGCTCCCAGTCTTACGCCAACACGTGTGTGATCCCTGGGAGGTTCCTGGCAATCGGCTGTGAGTGTCCGCCTGGAGCAGGCTCGATCAGCGGGGTCCGCCCCGGAACCCCCACTTCTTCTGCGCCGCGTCGCGCTGGGTTCCGTCGCTGACGCTGGTCGCGGTCGACTTGCCGTCGGCGACGACCGCCGAAACGGTCACCTTGTTGCCGACCTTGATGCTGGCGATCCCGTCACGGGTGGCGTTGACGAGGGTGTCGGCGGTGACCACGTACTCCTTGCTGTAGCCGTCCGCGCTCTTCACCGTGATCGCGTCCTTGCTGACCGCGGTCACGTCGCCGTTCTGGGTCGCGACGGTCTGGTACCCGCCGCCTTCCTTCTCGACGGTGAACTCGCCGTGGAGCGATCGACCCGGCCCGAACTCGCCATGCCGGCCGGGACCACCAGGGCCACCAGGTCCCTCGGGCTTGGCTGGGTCGGCGGAGTTGGGCGCCGACGGCGAGGCGGACGGACTCGGGGTCGGATCGGCGTTGGTGGTCGCCCAGGCGACTCCGCCGGCCCCAGTGGTGACGACGACCGCTGCCACGGTCCCGACCAGCCGCCAGCGTTTGTCGGTGAGCTTCTGCTTCGACGCCATGCTGTACTGCCTCCCGGTACTGCGTACCAGGCTGGTCACCTGGTACTGGTCATCCCACGATCCGCGCCAGACCTGAGACGAGCCTCCGCCGCGCCTGGCAAAACCCTGTCAACCCGGACGCCAGGCTGACCGAGATCGCGCCGGACTGCTGGGGTTCAGACCAGGAAGAGCACGGCGACGAGCCAGACCGCGGCGGCCAGGGCCGTACCGATGAGCTCGATCAGGATCGACAGGCCGGTCGCGCGCAGGGCGTGTTTGGTCGAGGTCCAGGCCTGGTCGTGCCGGCCGAGGCGCTGCCGCTCGGACAGGTAGACGCCGAGCGGGAAGCCCACGAACATGCCGACCACCGGGATCACGAAGAACCCGACGATGCCGAGCACGACGCCGAAGAACATCGATCTTCGCGGTACGCCGGACTCGCGTAGCCGCCGCTCCGGCACGATGTACTTGACCACCTGGCTGGCCCCGATCAGCACGACGGCCGCTGACAGCACGATCCAGCCCGTCGCGCTCTGCTCCTCCAGCGCCCAGACCAGGATCGCGGCCAGGCTGAGGATGGCGCCGGGCAGCACCGGGATGACGATGCCGAGAATGCCGACGAAGATCACCACACCGACCAGGACCGTCGCGACGCTGTTCACGGGTCACACTCTGCCGCAATTCGGCGGTCTTAGTGTGGACCTATGCCTGACCTTCACGATCTCGTCACCACACTCGCTGCTCCCTGGGTGGTGTTGTCGCCGCGATCGGGGCAACTGACCGGTACCGGCGCGGAGGGTGTCTATGCGCGCGACCGCCGGATCCTGTCCCGGCTGGAGGTGTCCGTCGACGGCCGGCCGCCCAAGGCTGTGCAGGTCGACGAGCCCGCCGGGGGCACCACCCGGTACGGCGCTGTGCTCGAGGGTCTCGGCGATGACGGCCACGACCCGACGGTGACTCTGAGGCGCACCCGGCAGGTGGACGGCGATGGCGTCACCGAGCGCATCACCCTCGTGAACCGCTCTCACGACACCGTCGACTGCGAGCTGATTGTTGCCCTGGGCACTGACCTGGCCGGTACCGCGGCAGTGCGCAGCGAAGCAGCCGCCGACCTCCCACCCGTCGAGCCGACCTCCGACGCAGACGGTCTGCACTGGGAGGACGGCTCCGGGCTGCGGGCAAGCATCACCTTCGACCCGGCCCCAGACCTCAACCAGAGCTGGAGGTTGAAGGTCGAGCCCGGCCAGGAGACAACCGTGACGCTCAGGCTGACCGCGAGCTTCCCACCGGCCGGCGGCTTCAGCATCGAGCCGCCCGCCGCCAGACCGGCGTACGACGGCATCGAACTCGAGTGCGACGACCAACGCGTCAGCCGCTGGGTCCGCCGATCGCTGGACGATGTCGCGGGCCTGCAGTTGTCGGCCGACGGGGGAGAGCGCTATCTCGGCGCCGGCCCGCCGTGGTACCTGACCCTCTTCGGCCGGGACTCACTCATCTCCGCCGGCATGCTGATCCCCGTCGACCCCCAACTCGCGGCCGGCACCTTGCGGGCGCTGGCCGCCCACCAAGGCACCCGGGTCGACCTCGCAGCCGCCGAGCAACCCGGCAAGATCCCGCACGAGTTGCGCTCCGAGGTCGCTGACCACGGTGGCGGCCTCGTGCTCCCAGCGGCGTACTACGGGACGCACGACGCGACCCAGCTCTGGATCACCACGCTGCACAAGGCCTGGCGCTGGGGGATGCCGGCGGACGAAGTACGGGCGTTGCTCCCGAACCTCCAGAGAGCGCTCACCTGGATCCGTGACTACGCGGATCCTGACGGCGATGGCTTGCTGGAGTACATCGACGAGTCCGGCCACGGCCTGGCCAACCAAGGCTGGAAAGACTCCCGCGACTCCGTCCAATGGCCCGATGGCACCCTCGCCGCCGCACCGATCGCCCTCTGCGAGGTCCAGGGCTACGCCTACGCCGCCGCAATCGCGGGCGCCGAGCTGCTGGAGGACTTCGAGCTGGAGGGCGGCGAGAGCTGGCGTGGATGGGCTGCCGGACTCAGAGAGCGCTTCCGTGCCAGCTTCTGGGTCGACGGCTATCCAGCGATCGCCCTCGACGGTTCGAAGCGACCTGTCGCCGGCCCGGCCTCGAACATGGGCCATCTGCTGGGCACCGGACTGCTGGACGAGTCGGAGGAAGCTGCGGTGGCCAAGGTCCTGGCATCAGCCGATCTCGACAGCGGCTTCGGCCTCAGAACGTTGTCGAAGGCAATGACCCACTTCAACCCGCTCGGCTATCACACGGGCAGCGTCTGGCCGCACGACACCGCCATGGCCATCCAAGGCCTGTACGCGGCCGGCCACCCGACCACCGCGACGTCGTACGTACAAGGTCTGATCGCCGCCGCCGAGGCCTTCGACTACCGGCTGCCTGAGCTGTACGGCGGCGAAGGCAGCGACCAGGAGAGCAGTCCAACCCCATATCCACTCTCCTGCCGCCCCCAAGCCTGGGCCGCGGCCTCGGCCATCGCCGTCGTGATCGCGGCCCTGGGCATTACCCCGAACGTCCCCGGCGGCACCCTCGACATCACTCCAGCAGCTGAGCTGCCCTGGCAGCGATTGAAGATCGGCGGGATCCGTGTTGGCGACCGCACTTTGTCCATCGAGTTCAGTGACGGCGTCCTGACTCTCAACTAGACGAGGACACCGGCCGCGGCAATTGCCGCGATCGTCAGGTAGATGCCGGCGACGACGTACTTGGTGAGGCCGTGGAAGCGACCCGCGGTTCTGAAGCGGCGCGCCAGGGCGTTGGCACCGAGGGCGTAGGAGAGATCCAGGAGCAAGCCGATCGCTAGGACGGCGAGGCCCAGGAGGAGCATCTCGTTGCGGACCTGGACGGTGCCGGCGCCGTGGCTGGTGAACTGGGGGAGGAAGGCGAGGAAGAAGAGGGCGGCCTTCGGGTTCAGCAGGTTGACCAGGACGCCTTCACGGAACACCCGGCCGAGGGTGGTGACCTGGATGCCGCCGACGCCGGCCGAGCCCGACGGGCGAAGCGATCGGATGCCGAGGTACGCGAGGTAGCCCGCGCCGGCCAGCGAGATGACGGTGAAGACGAGCGGTGACGCCTGCACGACCGCGGCCAGGCCGAGGGCGGCGAGCAGGATGTAGACGATCGAGCCGGTCTCGATGGCGAACGCGGAGACCACTCCCGCGCGACGCCCCTGGGTCAGGCTGCGGAGCGAGATGTAGATGTTGTTCGGCCCCGGCATCCCGACCAGTACCACGGTCGCCCCGACGAACCCGAACGCCTGCCCGATTCCCATTCCCTGCCTCAATCTCTCGAACTGGACTGCTTGCACGGACTAGCCTGGCCGGATTGGCAGCAGTCCACCCGAGCCAATAGGGGGAGAAGTGGACCGTTCTGGAGATCCGGCCGTCCTCGCGGACCTGATCGGCCACCACCTCACCGGCGGGTCCGGTGGGTTGTACCGGCGTCTGGCCGATGCGATCGCCGCCCTGATCGGCAATGCTGAGCTCCCCATCGGCTCCCGGCTGCCCGCCGAGCGTCCACTGGCGGAAGCGTTGGCGATCAGCCGTTCGACAGTCGTAGCGGCGTACGACGAGTTGCGTGGGCGGGGGCTGGTCGAGAGTCGCCGGGGGAGCGGTACGACGGTCGCGCAGCTCGCGGCCAAGGGGAGATCGGGTGCCGACAAGCGGATGCCCGCCGGGTACGGCGAATCGCTGTTCCACCGGATCGCGCACGGGCCGAGTGAAGTGATCGCGATGACGTACGCCGTCGACCCCGGTATCCCAGAGTTGGCGGCCGAGGTGGAGGACCTGGCCCGCACTGAGCTGCCGGTGCTCTTGCAAGGTGTCGGGTATCACCCCCGAGGCCTCGAGGTACTTCGTGAGCGGATCGCCGAGCACTTCGCTGACTCCGGCCTGCCGACCAGCCCGGACGAGATCGTGGTGACCAGCGGAGCTCATCAAGCGATCGCGCTGGCGACGCAGATGTACCTGCGGACGGGAGCCGCCGTCGTGATCGAGCAGCCGAGCTGGCCGGGTTGCTTCGACCTCTTCGGTGCCGCCGGCGGGCGCGTGGTCGGCGTACCGCTGGACGATGCCGGCGTACGGCCGGATCTGCTGGCCGCCGCGTTCCGGGAGCATCAGCCGGCGATGCTGTTCGTGATGCCGACCTTCCACAACCCCACCGGGCGCCTGATGTCGGCAGCGCGTCGCCGGCAGGTCGCGGAGCTGGCGGCCAAGCACAACGTCGTGGTCGTCGAGGACAACGCGTACTCCGCCTGGGACCCGGCCGGGCCCGACGTACCGGCGCCGCTGGCCGCCTACGCCCCGAAGGACGCCGAGGTCCTCACGATCGGGTCGGTGTCGAAAGCCGTCTGGGGAGGTCTGCGGATCGGCTGGGTCCGAGCGCCGCGACCGTTGGCCGAACGGCTCGCGCGGCACAAGGCACTCGCCGATCTCGGCAGCCCCGTGATCGACCAGGCACTGACCGCGCGATTGTTACCGCGATTGACCGAGCTGACCGCGGCCAGGGCGAAATTGGCGACAGCGAGAAAGCAGTTGATGGGTCAGTTGCTGACGCAGCGTCTACCGGAATGGCACTGGGAAGAACCGGTCGGCGGTTCCGCATTGTGGATCCGGTTGCCGGACACGGATGCGCGGGTTTTCGGTCAGGTCGCACTGCGCCATGGCGTCGAGGTCGTTGCAGGGCGCGCAATGGACCCGACGGGCGAGCACGACGATTATCTGCGGGTGCCGTTCAGCTACACCCCGGAGGTGATGTCGGAGGCGGTCGACCGGCTGGCGTCGGCGTGGCGCGAGTTGCGGCGACACGGGCCCGCGGACGTAGTACCGGAGATCGTCTGAGCGTCGTGGCCCGCACATGACGGATGGTGGCCACCTGAAGCAGGTGACCACCATCGAAGCGTTAGGTGTTGGAAGCGCCCTCGTTGGCGCCGCGAGGCCGGGTTACCGGTCGCCCTCCGCAGGGACCGACTCGGCGGGCTTGTCTTCGAGCTTGCCCGTCTCGTCGTGAATGGTGATCGCGATGTTGCGCAGCTTGTCCGCGTGCTCCCGTCCGTGGTGGGCGCAGAAAAGTAGCTCCCCACCGCTGGTCAAGGTCACACGGACGTAGGCCTGCGCGCCGCAGCGGTCACAACGGTCCGCAGCCGACAGGGTCGAACTCGGGGCGAGTGCTGTAGTCACTTGAGGCCTCATCTCATCTAGTTCCGTACTCACCAGATAGCAACATCCTGACATGCGGATCACTTCCCGGTAGGGCCAGCGTGTCCGAATGTGAGACGAACCACCTGTTCCCTTATGACGCATATTGACGGGGAATCGTTTCGGATTCGGGTGATCTGCTGTTTCCAACGGGTGTCGGGCGTGTCTTCTTTCACTGTGCGCTACATGTTCGTCACTGGGTGCGCACGAACGGAGTGTCGAAAAACACTGTGATCGAGTCCGGATCGATATCTGCTGGAACACCTTTCTGGAGCAACCGTATCCGGTCCTGGGTCAGTACCCAGGACCGTTGCCCGATACACCAGCCACAACCGGGTGGCCCTGCCGGAGTTTGGGGGTGCGGCTGCGTAGGCTGTTCGCGTGCGATGGTTCCGGCCGCGCACGTTGTCTGCTTGTGAACCAGTGAAGGAGCCCTGTGGCCGCCCCGACGCCTCGCAGTACCGAGCTCGACCCGACGTACAACGCCCGCAACCTGTTGGTCCTCGAAGGACTGGAGGCGGTCCGCAAGCGGCCGGGGATGTACATCGGCTCGACCGACAGCCGCGGCCTGATGCATTGCCTGTGGGAGATCATCGACAACGCCGTCGACGAGGCGCTGGCCGGTCACGGCGAGCGGATCGACGTCATCCTGCACCGCGACGGCTCGGTGGAGGTCCACGACAAGGCGCGCGGTATCCCGGTCGACATCGAGCCGAAGACCAAGCTCAGCGGTGTCGAAGTGGTCTTCACCAAACTGCACGCCGGCGGCAAGTTCGGCGGCGGCTCGTACAACGCCTCCGGTGGTCTGCACGGCGTCGGCGCCTCCGTCGTGAACGCGCTGTCCGCGCGGCTCGACGTCGAGGTCGACCGCGGTGGCGTGACCTGGACCACCTCGTTCCGGCGCGGTGTCGCCGGCGAGTTCGACACCGAGGGTGCGGACGCGAGCTTCACCCCGGCGGTCGGCCTGCGCAAGGCGGGCCGCGCGAAGAAGGGCATGACCGGCACCCGGATCCGCTACTGGGCGGATCGGCAGATCTTCACCAAGGACGCCGCCTTCAACTACGACGAGCTGGTCACCCGGGCGCGGCAGACGTCGTTCCTGGTGCCCGGCCTCGAGCTGGTCGTGCGCGACGAGCGCACCGACGAGCCGACCGTCGAGTCGTTCAAGCACGAGGGCGGGATCAGCGAGTTCTGCGAGTTCCTCGCGACCGACCAGAAGGTCACCGAGGTCGTCCGGCTGTCCGGAACCGGTCACTTCACCGAGACCGTGCCGATGCTCGACGACGCCGGCCACATGACGCCGACCGACGTCGAGCGCGATCTCGAGGTCGACATCGCGGTCCGCTGGGGTGACGGCTACGAGACCGAGCTGCGCTCGTTCGTGAACATCGTGGCGACGCCGAAGGGCGGCACCCACGTGGCCGGCTTCGAGCGCGCGCTGCCGAAGGTGTTCACCAGCGCGCTGACCGGCACCCGGCTGCTGAAGAGCGGCGAGGAGCTGATCAAGGACGACGTGCTCGAGGGCATGACGTCGGTGGTGACGGTCCGGCTGTCCGAGCCGCAGTTCGACGGCCAGACGAAGGAGGTGCTCGGAACTCCGGCCGCGTCGCGGATCGTCGCGAAGGTGGTGCAGACCGAGCTGGAGGCGTTCCTCGGCTCGACCAAGGGCGTTCTGAAGGCCCAGGCGCGCGCGGTGATGGAGAAGGTCGTCGCGGCCTCCCGGACTCGCGTGGCGGCCCGGCAACACCGGGAGCTGCAGCGCCGCAAGACGGCGCTGGAGTCGTCGGCGCTGCCGGCCAAGCTGGCCGACTGCCGCAGCAACGACGTCGACCGCTCCGAGCTGTTCATCGTCGAGGGTGATTCGGCGCTCGGTACGGCGAAGCTGGCCCGGAGCTCGGAGTTCCAGGCACTGCTGCCGATCCGGGGCAAGATCCTGAACGTGCAGAAGGCGTCCGTCGGCGACATGCTGAAGAACACCGAGTGCGCCTCGATCATCCAGGTGGTCGGCGCCGGCTCGGGCCGCACCTTCGATCTGGAGCAGGTGCGCTACGGCAAGATCATCTTCATGGCCGACGCCGACTCCGACGGCGCGCACATCCGCTGCCTGCTGGCGACGCTCTTCTTCCGGTACATGCGCCCCCTGGTCGACGCGGGCCGGGTCTACACCGCCGTACCGCCGCTGCACCGCTTCGAGTTGACGAACCCGAAGAAGGGGCAGGAGAAGTACATCTACACCTACAGCGACGCCGAGTACCAGCGGAAGTCGGCCGAGCTGATGAAGAAGGGCGTCAAGTGGAAAGAGCCCCCGCAGCGCTACAAGGGTCTCGGTGAGATGGACGCGGACCAGTTGGCGGAGACCACCGTCGACCCGCGCCACCGGACCCTGCGCCGGATGACCGTCGACGACGGCGAGGCCGCAGCAGGAGTCTTCGACCTCCTGATGGGCAACGACGTCGCCCCGCGCAAGGAGTTCATCGTCCAAGGCGCCTACGAGCTGGACGAGAGCCGCATCGACGCATGACGCCGCGGCTGGCCTGTTTCGATCTGGACAACACCTTGATCGATCGGGACGGCGCGTTCCTCGCGTGGGCTCAGTGGTGGGGCCGGCGTGAGGGACTCGGTGCGGATGGCGTCGAGTGGTTGCTCGCTCACGACCAAGGTGGGTTTCGGCCCCGGGCTGACTTGTTCGCCGGGGTCAAGGAGCGGTTCGGGCTCGCAGCCGACGTGACCACGATGGTCGACGCCTACGACCGCGAGCATCCGCCGTTCGTCTCGGTGGCGCGGGCGGTGGTGGCTGGGCTCGTGTCGCTTCGTACAGCGGGGTGGCGGGTCGCCGTGGTGACGAACGGTGGCGTCCTGCAGCAGTCGCTGAAGCTGGAGCGGACGGGAATCGGCGCGGTGGTGGACTACTGCTGCATCTCCGAGGCGGTCGGCGTTCGCAAACCTGACCCGCGGATCTTCAAGATCGCCGCTACCCAGACGGGCGCGACACTCATCGGTGGCTGGATGGTGGGGGACCACCCGGCGTACGACATCGCCGGTGGGATCGCCGCCGGGTTGTCGACCGTCCTCGTCGGCAACCACCACCCGACGGCCGCGACACCACGCCGCGCACCCACCCGCCACTTCGCATCGGTACTACAAGCCTTCCCAGCAATCCTCAACTCCTGACCCGTGGCTTTCACCGGCCCGCCTGGTACAGGATGACCGCCATGAGCTACCTACCGCCGCATGGTCGTGTGCTGACGCCGTATGTGTGTTGCCGTGATGCCGCCAAAGCGATCGACTGGTACGGCGAAGTGTTCGGTGCTCGTCCGACGGAGACGCCCTTCGTCGGTGCGGACGGGCGGATCGGGCATGCTGAGCTGGAGATCGACGGGACCGCCTTCATGCTGTCCGACGCCTATCCGGAGGCCGGCGTCGCAGCTCCGGCCGACGACGGCCTTCCGACGTACGCGATGAACCTGTATGTCCCGGACGTCGACGAGACGGTCGCGCTGGCGGAGAAGGCCGGGGCGACGATCGAGAAGCCCCTCGCCGACACCTTCTACGGAGCCCGCGCCGCGACCTTCCGTGACCCGTTCGGCGTCCGCTGGTCGGTCGCCACCCATCTGCGAGATGTCGGCGAAGCGGCCCTGGACGAAGCCAAGGCCGCCTTCAAAGGCGACTGAGCGCCGACAGCTGGGCTTAGCCCAGGGCGGTGCGCAGGACGGAGTGCGCGCCCTGGACGATCTGGTCGCGGTTGGCCTCGTACGTCGGGTCGGTGATCGCGGTCTTGTTGGCGACGTCGAACTGCAGGACCGGGACGTGCAGGTGGCCGGCCGGCATCGACAGGTCGCGGAGGAGGGTGTTGCGGTAGGCGACCTCGTTGCTGAGGTAGCCGCCGCCGGCGCCTTCGGACGCGATCGAGCCGGGCGTCGGCCCGTCAGGACGGCGTACCGGCAGGGTCTGGCCGGCGGGGATCTCGAGGACCGAGGTGTTCACGCGGGTGCGGAACTGGGCGGGAACAGTGGCGCCCGCCATCCGCGCCAGCGGCAGGCTGGACGTGATCCACTCCGGCCCGGCGGGCATGCTCGGTGAGACGACCGGCGCGTTGACGGTGCCGCCACCCCAGAGGTTGTTGTTGTCGCCGATCGAGCTGACCGAGCGACGGCGCCCGTTGAACGCCTCCAGGTCGAAGATCCCGACCCGGCCCTGGCTCACGGTCATCACCAGGTCAGCGTGCTGCGGGCCGCCCCGGTAGTGCGGCGCGAGCGCGTTCTCGACCATGCTCTCGTCGAAGTCGGTGTAGCGGACCGGGAAGACGACGGTCTGGATCTCGTACGTCTTGCCGTTCACCTTCCAGCGCTGACCGTCCAGGGTGAGCGCGTTGGCGCCCGACGGGTTGCCGATCCGGATGTCGGCGTCCAGCGTGAACGGGTCGAACCCGGTGACCAGGATCTTCTGTACGCCGGGGGAGTACCGCGTGCTCGTGATCCCGCGAGAGGAGTACTCGAGGCTGCGGATCAGCTCCGCGCGTTCCGCCGTACCGAGACCGAAGTGGGGGTGCCACTGGCGGAGCGCAAGGGCCATCGAGATGCGGGCCCAGTACAGGCCACGGTCGTCGGTGGACGGCAGAGCGGGGGCCGCCTGCGGGTGTTGCGCGCGGTAGGTGGCAGTGCGCCACAGCACCTCACCCTGGACCCGGACCAGAGCGCTGGCTGCTGCACGGTTCGGTACTGCGCAGAGCAGCTTGCCGAACAGGGCCACCTGGCGATCGAAACCGGACCGGGCCAGGATCTCGGCCGGCACCGACGGGCCGCCGGCGACGCCGTTGTCGAGACGCTGCTCCTCGACCGTCCCGGCGACACCGGCGTCGAAGCAGGTCGGCTTGGTGGACAGGTCTGGCAACGGTGAGGCAGTCGCCTGCGGGGTGGCCGTCAGGGCGGTGGCCAGCGCCAGTGCGCCGAGCAGGACGAAGCGTGGAAGAGAGCTTGGGCGGAGTCTCATACGCGATGTCTATCAGATCTCCGGCGTCAGACCGAGAGATTCGAACAGTCTGTCTATGGCGCTGTCCACAGCGTTAACCACAGCTGTGGGTAGCGCTGCCCTGACTGCCTGTGGATCAAACCAGCAACCCGTCACGCGTACTACGAACTGGACACTGGCAGGGCCATCGTCGGCTGACGCAGCATCAGCTGATCTGGGTCAGCAGCCCCGTGTCGACGTCGTACATGAAGCCGCCGACCAGGATGTCGTCGCCGATCAACGGGTGTTCGCGGACGGCCGCGACATCGTGGTGCAGCGCCTCGAGCTGATCGGGGATGACGTTGAGGGGCAGGTAACCGGCCGGTTTGCCGGCGGCCAGTTCGACCTTGGCGCGCATCTCGTCCTCGGTCATCGAGGCCATCGCGCAGCGGGTGTGCGGGACGATCATGATCCGCCGGACGCCGAGTAGCTGGACGCCGAGGATCAGGCCGGTCAGGGTCAGCTCGGTGACCCGGGCGCCGGCGCTGCGCAGTACCTTCGCGTCGCCCGGCTTGAGGCCGAGCAACTCCAGCGGCGGGATCCGCGAGTCCATACAGGTGACGAAGCCGATACCGGCGTGGGCGATCCCGTCGAAGCCGCTGTACTGGAAGTTCCGGCTGTAGTCGGCGTTGGCGGCGAGTAGGTCCTCGAACCCGGTGAACTGAGGATCAGCGGTCATCGCGGTGCTCCGGGGGTGACTTTTGCGGCACGCAGGATCGACATGGCGAAGGGTTCCTTTCCGCAGGACTCCGGGCGGGGTGGATCGGCGGACTCGCTGACCACCTCGACGGTCCACCGGCGGCCGTCGCGGTGCCCGACCGTCACGGTCTCCGGGTCCTCCGCCACGACGCTGAGGGCGTCGAGTCCGGCCTCGCCGATGAGGTTGCGGACGGTGATCTCGGCGAGCTGGCCGCGCTTGGTCCAGGTGGACCGGCCGCGCAGCTTCTCGAGGACGATCTCACCGCGGTCGGCCGCGGTGAGAATGGCTGCGGCCGTCTCCTCGTCGAGCTGGCCGTACATGATCCCTGCGGGCAGCAGAGTAGCGGTCGGCGCGAACCGGTGCCCGCCCAGGTGGTTCGCCTCCCACACCCGCCCGGGTGCCTGGGCGGCCAGTGCCTGGACGATCGGCCGGCCGAGGATGGCACAGCACTCGTCGCGCTTGCCGTTCGTACAGACCAGAAGTATCGCCTGGTTGACCGGGGCAAGCTCTGGCAGCGACCTGATGGCGGCTTCGCGATCGCCACGGCTGACTGCGTCGAGGTCCAGCGCGGTCAGCATCGCCGGGTCGGCGACACAGCCGCCCAGCAGCCACGTCCGGCCCGGGACGGTACTGGCGACGTACACCTGGTGTGATCGCGGTACTGCGTCGGCGTGCTTGCCGGGGGAGCGGATCAGCCCGAAGCGGAGGTCGGCCTTCTTCGCGTCGGCATCGATCTTGGCCCCGAACTCCGGATCGAGATGGCTCTGCGTGGGCGCCTTGTTCCCCCACGGGCCGGGCTGCTCGACGACGAGCCAGCCGGTGGCGACAACCGCCGTACCCGGCATCGGCTCCTGCAGTTCACGGCAGAAGGTCGAGCACAGGCCCGGTCTGCCGATCGCCTTGTTTGTTGCGCTCACAAGTATCACGGTACGCGAGCGAACACCCTGTCCCCATGACCGCCATCACCTGTGAACAAGGTCGCGCCCGGCGGGTTGCCGGCCGAGCAGCAGGACGGCCAGGACGGCCGCCGCGAAGGCGCAGAACGCCGCTCCGGCGAAGATCGTGTGAACTTGTGAAATGCCTGCGTCGCGAAGCGCGTCGATGAACGGCCGGCAGCGGGCCTCGCTCCCCGGGCAGAGCTCGTTCGGTGACGGGATGTCGTCGACGAGCGTGTAGTAGCGGCGCAGCCCGATCGCGGTCAGCGCGGAGACGCCGACGAGCATGCCGACCATCCGGGCGACCACGACGAGGGCGCTGACGAGCCCGTGGCTGTCCGGCCGGGTGGCGCCGAGGATCGCGGTGTTGACCGGCGACAGGGCGAGCCCGAAGCCGAAACCGCAGACGAGCAGCACGATGGTGGCCGGTGCGTGCTTGAGCGCGTCCTTGTCCCAGAGCGTCATCAGGACGAACATGGCGCCCGCTAGACCGAGCCCGGCGCCAGTGATGAGGCCCAGGCCGTAGCGGCGCGTCAGCCAGCCTCCGGCGACGGCACCGAGCGGCAGGGCGATCAGGAAGCGCACCAGCATGAGTGCAGCGGCAAGCTGGCCGCCGCCTTGGGTGGTACGGGCGAAGACGGGGACGTCGACGAGTGCTGCGATCAGGGCGGCTCCGACGAGGAAGCTGACCAGCAGCGATCCCCACGCCGGCTTGGCACCGAGCAGGCCGGGCGGGACGATCGCTTGCGCAGTACGGCGCTGCCAGAGAGCGAAGGCGATGGCGAAGACAGCAGCGCCGACCAGCAGCCAAGGCCCGGCTGGTGCCATCACCTCACGCTCGGGGTCAGCTGTCGCAAAGGCCAGTACTACGCCCGCCAAGGCCAAGGCGAGCAGGAGGGCGCCGAGCAGGTCGACCTTCTTCACCAGATCCGCAAGGCTCGCGCGGCTCTTGAAGAGGATCATCGCGAGCCAGAGCACCAGCAGCACGAGCGAGACGACACCGATCGGCGTCAGGAGCCGGGACTCGCCACTGAAGGGCACGAACGGCAGGCCGAGAGTGATGCCGCTGGCTAGTCGCTCTGGCGCCGTCAGGGTGAGTCCGAGCGCTATGCAGGCCAGCAACCCGACGGCGGCCGACAGTGGAGGTCGCTGCAGTCCGCGGAGGAGCAGGGCGAGGACGACGGCGACTGTGAGGTTCAGCCAGAAGATGTAGCGCCAGTCGGCGATCGCGAGCACGGCAGCGCCGAGTAGCGGGCCCAGGACAGAGCCGAGCTCCTGGACTGCTCCCACGATGCCTAGTGGGAGTCCTCGCCTGTCAGCGGGCCAGAGGTCGGCCACTAACGCAAGGGTTGCCGGGACGAGACCACCGCCGCCGACACCTTGCAGGAAGCGTCCGGTGACCACCAGCGAGAGGTCGTACGCGCTGGCGGTGATGAGCGAGCCCACTGCGAAGAGGAGCAGCGCACCGACCAGGACCGGCGTACGGCCGACGACGTCGGCGATGCGGCCGATCAGGGGGAGTACTGCGATGTAGCCGAGCAGGAACCCCGAGACGATCGGGGCGGCCCGCTGCAGCTGATCTGCGGACAGGCCGACCCCGGCCATCATGTCGGGTAGCGCGAGCACGACGACGTACGTGTCCGCCGCCGCGAAGGCGACCGCGACCGACGCCAGGGTCAGCCGCGCCCTGGGGCTCGCGCTCACGGCTTGGTGATCTCGACCTGTTCGCCGTACTTGTCGAACGTGATGTCGTAGCTGCTGGTGGCGCCGTCGTAGTACGGGCCGGTGATCGTTGCCGACACCAACTGCTTGGTGTCCTTGTCGATCTTGAAGCTGCTCGGGAAGCTCTGGTCGGCCGGCGCCTTCGGGAAGATGCCCTGCAGCGTCTTGCCCTCGACCGAGCCGGTGACCTCGGTCAGCACCTTCGAGCCGTCGCGCGTCTCGCCCTTGATCTTGGCGTCCTTCAACGTCGGCAGGACCGCCGTCAAACCCTTGGCCGGGTCGAGCAGGATCGCCGGGTCGGGTGCACCCAGGCCGGCCAGCTGCGAGGGCGGCAGTTCGAGGAACTTCGACGTGAACGGCAGCTTCGCGTAGACCTTGCTGCCGACCGCGACCACCTCGGCGTCGATCGGCGAACCGGCGGCCCGGACCGTCAGCTTGCCCTTGAACGCCGGGGCGTGGGTGGCGACGCCGTCACCGCTGGCGAGCACCTGACCGGAGCTCGGCAGGTCGCGGCCGGTGATCACGAGGTGCACGCTGGCGGCCTCGTCGATCGTCTTCTTGACCTCGGTCAACAGCGCCACCGGGTCGTCACCGGTCTTGGCTGCGGCGTCGTCCTTGTTGTTGTCGCTGCAACCGACCAGGGACG
Source organism: Streptomyces sp. SID13031 (assembly GCF_010548305.1). GTDB lineage: Bacteria > Actinomycetota > Actinomycetes > Propionibacteriales > Kribbellaceae > Kribbella. The sequence goes on along the minus strand of NZ_JAAGLV010000005.1, from coordinate 270,349 downwards.
CCGACAGCGCCAGGGCCGCGCCGAACGCGACGAGTCTCTTCATGGGATCAGCCTGCCAGGTCTGCGGCGCATGCCGCGATGGGCTGAGCCACCGGTACGCCGGAACCATCGCGGCGGGGGTCCAGCGGGGGAAGATCGACCGGTACGCCTGTGCTGGCGCTGGCCTTGATCGGAGCCGCTCCGGCGAAGGCGAGCAGCAGCCCGTCCTCACCCTTGAGCAGCCGGTGACAGCGGACACCGCCGGTCGCCCGGCCCTTGGCCGGGTACTCACTGAAGGGCGTCACCTTGACCTGACCGACCTCGGTGCCCGGCAGCGCGGACGACGAGCCGGAGATGGTGACCAGGTGCGCCTCCTTGGAAGTGTCCACGGCGCCGAAGTAGACCACCTTCGCGCCGGCCGACAACCGGATGCCGGCCATACCGCCCGCGGTGCGGCCCTGCGGACGGACCGCGGAGGCGCTGTAGTGCAGCAGTTGCGCATCGTTGGCGACGAAGACGAGCTCTTCCTCGCCCGTGGTCAGCTCGACGGCACCGACGACCTCGTCGCCGTCGTTGAGCCGGATGATCTCCCACGAGTCGCGGTTGCTCAGGTGGTCCGGGGTGACCCGCTTGACGACGCCGGTCGCAGTACCGAGCGCGACGCCGATCGAATCCGGGTCCATCGTGGTGAGCGCCAGAGCCTTCTCGCCCGGCTCCAGCGAGATGAACTCGGCGACCGGCGCTCCGCCTTGCAGGTTCGGCGCGGAGGCGGTCGTCGGTACGGCGGGGAGGTCGAGCGACTCCAGCCGGATCAACCGGCCGGCGCTGGTGATGAGCCCGTACTGGCCGCGGGCCGTGCTCTTGATCGCCGAGATGATCGCGTCGTGCTTGGCGCGGTCCTCGCCTGCCCCGAACGGCTCGACGCCGTTGGTGCGGGCGAGCAGCCCGGTCGAACTCAACAGGACCCAGCACGGGTCGTCGGTGACCTCGAGCGGTACGGCGGCGGTCTTGGTCGCGCCGGACGACTCCAGCAGGACCGTCCGCCGCGGGGTGCCGTAGGTCTTCGCGACGTCGGCGAGCTCCTCGGAGACGGTCTTCTTCAGCAGCGTCTCGTCGTCGAGGATCGCGGACAGCTTCTCGATCTCGCGCTCGAGCTCGGCCTTCTCGGTCTCCAGCTCCAGCTTGGAGAACTTCGTCAGCCGGCGCAGCGGCATGTCCAGGATGTAGTTGGTCTGGACCTCGGACAGGTCGTAGATGTCCATCAACCGGGTCCGCGCGGCGGCCGCGTCGTCGCTGGACCGGATGATCTGGATGACCTCGTCGATGTCGAGGATCGCGACCAGTAGACCGTCGACGATGTGCAGCCGGTCCTGCGCCTTCTTCCGGCGGTACTCGGTGCGCCGGCGCGTCACGTCGTAGCGGTGCTTGAGGTAGACCTCGAGCAGTTCCTTCAGGCCGAGCGTGCGCGGCTGGCCGTCGACCAGGCAGACCGCGTTGATGGAGAACGAGTCCTCCAGCGGCGTCATCTTGTAGAGCTGCTCGAGCAGCGCCTCGGGGACGAAGCCGTTCTTGACCTCGATCACCAGCTGGGTGCCGTGGGTCCGGTCGGTCAGGTCCTTGACGTCGGCGATGCCCTGCAGCTTCTTGGCCTGGACCAGCGTCTTGATCTTCTCGATCACCTTCTCCGGGCCGACCGTGTAGGGCAGCTCGGTGACGACGATGCCCTTGCGTCGCGGGGTGACGTTCTCGATCCGGGCGGTGGCGCGCATCTTGAAGCTGCCACGGCCGGCCAGGTAGGCGTCCCTGATGCCTTCCAGGCCGACGATCTTGCCGCCGGTCGGCAGGTCCGGGCCGGGGATGAAGCGCATCAGGTCGTCGACGTCGGCGCCCGGCGACTTGATCAGGTGCCGCAGCGCCTGGATCACCTCGACCAGGTTGTGCGGGGCCATGTTGGTGGCCATCCCGACGGCGATCCCGGCGGCGCCGTTCACCAGCAGGTTCGGGAAGGCGGCCGGAAGTACCGACGGCTCTTCTTCCCGGCCGTCGTAGTTCGCCTTGTAGTCGACGACGTCCTCGTCCAGGCCGTTCGTCATCGCGACCGCGGACGGCGCCATCCGGCATTCCGTGTTGTGGTTGACGAAACCACCGGCTACGAAGGAGTGGTCATCGCTGTCGACCCGGATCGAGTACACCGTCTCCGGTGCGCAGTCCTCGACCTCTGCGACCTCAACGAAGCGGTAGCCCGAGTCCATGATCGGAGCGACCACCGCCAGGACCTCGGGATCCTTGAACTTGGTGACCAGCAGGCTTCGGTCCGTCTGCCAGCGCTCGAACCGATCGAAGTTGTGGTTGAGCAGCCAACTCTTGCCCGTGCCCCGCCCGGGCCCGAGCGATTCGCGCACGAAGTCCGTGACGTAGGGCGCGTAATCCTTGGTGAGGCGGTGAGTGTACCGATGGTTCCAGCGCAGCAGGTCCCGCAGCTTGCGGCGCTTGGCGGTGAGGAATCCGACCCGCTCGGCGAAGGCGTGAATGTTGTGCCGGCCCGAGATCACCAGGCGATATTCACCGCGGGTGTAGCGGGTGAGGTTGCTGTGAACGCCGAACTCGAGAAGTAGTTCCTGTAGCTCGGCCGCCAGGACCTGGCTATGAGTGGAGTACTGGACAGTGGTTGAAGAGTCGTTGGCCCGTCGGACTCCACCGTCGCCTTCATACAGGGCCATGATGAACGCCCGCTTCAGGCCGACTGATCCACGCCAGACAGTTTCGGGGATGCGCTTCTCGGCCGCCTTCAGACCGATCAGCTCGGCAAGCGGACTCTCGCGGAGTTCGGTGAGATTCTGGATATCCAGTTCGTGGATAGTCCGCTTGGCGCGACGGGTCTTCCTGGAGTACACGTACCGCCGGCCGCCGACAATTGCGTCGTACGCGGCCAGAACATACCGGAAGTACTCCTCGTCCGTGTTGTTGAAACCTGCTCGTTCAGCGGATGTGAAGCCCTCCGAGACCCAACCGCCGAGCAGAGTGCCAAGCATCATCTCGTGAGCCATCGGAATATCGGTAGTCCACGCGTTGCGGGCGAGGCAGACCACCGTCCCCGGTGTGATCTCGTCCAGTCGGAGCCACTGGAACATCGGCACACCCGCCACCGGAACCAGGCACAGCACCGGGTGGTTGTGACTACCGCGCAGCGCGTGTCCGCTCTTGGTGACCAGCTTCTTGACGGGGTGGACCCCCGAGTTGAAGAACTTGGTTGCGCGAACTGGCTTGCCGTCCTTGTCCAGGACTTCCAGATCGATATCAGCTTCGGAGTTGTCCGGTAGATCGACCAGTTCCCCGATCCGGACCGATGCGCCGTCAGCCAGCCGGAGTCGGGTGTCACCGGTCAGGCAGTAACGCATCGCCGCCGGACCATCGTCCAGAGAGCCGAAGTTTCCGTGGCCGTCGATCAGCGGCAGCCGCATCGACCAGGGCTGGGCGGTCCGGACCAGCGCGTCGTAGATCGCGCCGTCGCCGTGTGGGTGGTACTTACCCATCACTTCACCGACGACGCGGGCGCTCTTCACGTGCCCGCGGTCGGGGCGGATGTTGTTCTCCGCCATCGAGAACAGGATCCGGCGCTGGACCGGTTTGAGGCCGTCCCGGGCATCCGGCAGGGCCCGGGAGTAGATCACCGAGTAGGCGTACTCCAGGAAGCTGCTGCGCATCTCGTCGGAGACGTCGACATCGAGGATGTGCTCCTCGAAGTCCTCTGGTTCGGCGGTGCTGCTGGTACGGCGTGCCATGCGGGTCTGCGTGCTCCTCGGTGAGACAGCAACTCCGTCGAGCTGCTTGGCGGCTGGGGCCCATTGTCACTGCAGGGGCCACCGGAACCCAGCACCGACCCGGGTGTCCGGCCGATTTGCCCTCCCGACGTACGCCGTACGGGGGGAGCCGCCGACGCGATGGCCGTCGATTAGACCACCTTCGAACTGTTTGGACCGAAGCCTCCCGAGATGAGCTACTTCCGCCGTTGGGGTGGGCCTGCCGGCTCGTGCCAAGGGGAGAGTGGGGCGCGCTGAGCGCTGCCACCAGCGGACTGGGGAGGACGCGGATGCGTTCGTCATGGCTGTTCGGAAGCCGATGGGCACGGAGCCGATGGGCAAAGGGGTTCGCCGGATCGATCGTGATCTCACTGGCGGCGGCGACGCTGCCAGTGGGACTGACCGCCGGTACGCTGCCGGCCGCCGCGACCGTGATGCCGCCGGCTGCCAAGCCGCCGGCGCCGAAGGTCTCGGTCGCGCCGGACGTGACCAAGGCCCGGGCTGCCGCCGCGCGGCAGGGCACCCGGGTGGAGGTCACTGCTCTGCGCGGGGAGGCGCAGACGGTCTTCGCCGAGCCGACCGGCGAGATGAACCTCGAGCTCACCGCCGTGCCGGTCCGCGCCAAGAAGGGCGATGGCTGGGCCGCGCTCGACACCACCCTGGTCCGCCGCTCCGACGGCGGCTGGGCGCCGCGAACGGCGACGGTCGATCTCGCCTTCAGCGGTGGTGGATCCAAGACCCCCATGGTCAGCTACGGCAAGGACGGCAAGCGTCTCGCGCTGACCTGGCCCGGTGTGCTGCCGACGCCTGTGGTCGTCGGCAGCACCGCGACGTACGCCGAGGTCCTGCCGGGCACCGACCTGGTGCTGAAGGCCGGGGGCTCCGGCTACACCCAGCACCTGGTCGTCAAGACGGCCGCGGCGGCGAAGAACCCCGCCCTGACCAAGATCCGGCTCGGGCTGACCACCAAGGGGCTGCAGCTCCGGGTGACGGCCTCCGGTGCGTTGGAGGCCCATGACACCAAGGGCGCGTTGGTCTTCGCCGCGCCGCCCTCGGCGATGTGGGATGCCGCCAACGGCACCGGGGTGGCCGGGATCGAGCTGGCCGCGACCTCGCTGACGCTGGTCCCGGACCAGGCGCTGCTGCGTGGCCCGAAGACGGTCTACCCGGTGACGATCGACCCAAACTGGAACACCTACGAGAAGACCTTCTGGACCTCCGTGGTCTCCGGCCACCCGAACCAGACGTACCCGAACACCAGCGCGGGCGGCGACACGATCGCCCAGGTCGGGCTCTGCAACTTCACCGGTTGCAACGGCATCGGCACGGCTCGCTCGTACTTCCAGTTCGACACCGGCGCGTGGGGACTGCTGGCCGGCAAGCGGCTGATGGGCGCCTGGCTGGACACCGCGGTGACCCACAGCCCGAACTGCACCGACCGCGAGCAGCGGCTCTTCCGCAGCGGCCCGGTCGACGGCGGCACCACCTGGAACAACATGCCGCAGGGCGGGCAGATCGCCACCGCCGTCGCGCCTCGTGCCAACGACGCCGGGAACTGCGGTGGCTGGAAGCAGTTCTCGTTCGGAGTGCCCGTCGACCAGATCAACACCGGTGGCATCTCGACGTACTACATCGTGGCCGGCAGCGAGTCGGACGCCGCGTACTGGCGCAAGTACGACCCGGCCGCGACGAAGCTGCGAGTCCGTTTCAACTCGGCGCCCGTCACTCCGCAGTGGCTGGCGACCGACCCGGGCCTGCCGGCGCCGTGCAAGTGGTGCAACGGCACGCCGTTCTTCAGCGGCAACACGATCCGGTTACAGGCGACCTTGGCGGATCCCGACAACAACAGCGTGCTCCCGCAGTGGGACATCTACACGAATGGAGCGGTGGAGAACCGGTACGGCGGGCTGCAGGCCTCCGGCGCGCGGCATGACACCACTGTCACGTTGTCCGACGGCGCGTCGATGGACTGGTACGTCCGCGGCTGGGACACCGATGAGGACACCGGCAACTGGCTTGACGCCAGTCCGTTCCTGCGAGGCCCTGGGCCGTTCGTAGTCGACAAGACCGCGCCGAGCTCGGCGCCCAAGGTCACCGGCTCGCTTTACCAGGAGGACAACCGGTGGCACGGCGGCATCGGTGTCCCCGGCAAGTTCACCTTCGAGCGGACGGCGCTGCCGTTGCCCGACTCCGGCACGGCGGACGTCGACCACTACCTGTGGGGCACCGTCAACCCGCCCAACACTCCGGTGGATGCCTCGGCGCTCGGTGGTACGGCGAGTGTCGAGTTCACGCCGACCGTCGACGGGCCGCAGGACCTGTTCGTGCAGAGCGTCGACCGGGCTGGCAACAAGAGCCCGGTCCGGACTGTCCACTTCTACGTGCGGGCGGGTAACGGCGCGCTGACCCGCTACCCGTTCGACGGTAGCGCCCAGGACGAGGCATTCCTCGGGGATCGCGACGGGACGCTGCAGAGCAGCCCGACGTACGGAACCGGAGCGATCGGCAGCGCGCTGCAGCTCGACGGGCAGGATGACCACTTCACCGCACCGAGCGGCGCGCGGACCGACAACAGCTTCACGGTCTCCGCGTGGGTGAAGCCGGACGGTGGGGCCAACCAGCGGATGGCCATCGCCTCGCAGCAGGGCAACCGGAGCAGTGGCTTCTTGCTCAACTATCGCGGCGACACGAAGAAGACGACCTTCTCGCTGGCCGGCTCGGACAAGGACGATCCGGCCGTTCACCTGGCCGAAGGCCCTGCGTTGCAGAGCGGCGCGTGGACCAACGTGACCGGCGTCTACGACCGGTCGGCCAACCGCATCCGGCTGTACGTGAACGGCGCCAAGGTCGCTGACACCCAACTGCCCGCGAACTTCGTCCCTTGGCAGGCCGCGGGCCCGCTCACAGTCGGCCGGGAGAAGTGGAACGGCGTCCTCGCGAATCCATGGAAGGGCGCGATCGACGAGGTCCAGGTGTACGACCGGGTGCTCACCGACGCCGAGGTACGGGCCGGGGTCGGCCGTGACAACGTCCGCACCGGTCAGTGGAAGTTCGACGAGCTGAGCGGCACGACCGCGCGCAACGACCTGGACGGCGGCGCCGACCTCGTCCTCACCGGCAATGCGAGACTGACCGGCGCCTCGGGTGGAGCGATCGGCGGCGGGTTGTCGCTGCCCAACGGCGACGCGCGCGACTACGCCTCCGGCGGCCCCGTCGTACGGACCGATCAGAGCTACACGGTCGGCGCATGGGTCAACCTGAGCAATCTGCCGTCGGACGGTAATACCCGTACTGCGCTGTCGGCCGAGGGCGGCGTCAACAGCGCGTTCCTGCTGGGCTACCGGGCTGCCGAGGGTGGCAAGTGGGAGCTGCACGTGCCTTCCACGGACACCTTGAACCCGCGGCCCGGCGACAGTGCCGTGCGGTCCGACGTGGCCGCTCAACTGAACACGTGGACCCACCTGGCCGGTGTGTATGACGCCCAGGCACATCAGCTCAGGCTGTACGTGAACGGAAAGCTGGCCGGTACGACGGCGCAGAACGCGGGCTTCGACGCGACCGGCCCGCTGACCGTCGGCCGCGGCAAGTGGGACGGCATCCAGACCAATCCCTGGCAGGGTGTGATCGACGACGTCCGGGCCTACAACCGCGAACTGTCCGGCGCCGAGCTCGAAGGCATAGTTGCCCGGAGCAACATCACGGCGGGGTCCTGGAAGCTGGACGGCAACGCGGCCGACTCGTCCGGCCGCACACCGGCCCTGAACGGCACGCTGAACGGCCCGCTGGACTGGACCGGCGGCCAGACGAACGTCCCGGCTGCGACCGACCTCGCGCTGCACCTGGCCGGCAACGGCTCGCACGTCGCCGCGCCGGCCGCGGTGCCGGACCTGCGCAAGAGCTTCTCGGTCGCAGCCTGGGCCAAGCTCGACGTCGATGCGAAGCAGGCAGCGGTGGTCTCCCAGGACGCCAGCCGGATCAGCTCGTTCGACCTGCACGTCTCCTGGGACAAGCGCTGGGTGATCGCGGTCCGAAGCTGCGACGCGACCGGCTTCTGCCCGGAGACCAGAGCCGTCGGCCCAGCGCCGCAGGTAGGCGTCTGGACTCACCTGGCCGCCGTCTACGACGCGTCCGCTGGGCGGCTGTCCCTGTACGTCAACGGCGTCGTCGCCGCAACGCAGGCCTACACCTACACCTCTGAGCAGCCGAGTACGACGCTGCGGATCGGCCGCGCGACCTCGACGGCAGGGGAGGCGGTCGATCTGTTCCCCGGAGCCATCGATGACGTCTCCGTGTACAGCCGGGTGCTGTTCGCCGACGAGATCCGCGCGTTGGCCGGGCGCGACTTGTCGCTGGCGCACAACTGGCGGCTGGACGAACCGAGCGGGCCGACCGCGGCGGATGCCGTCGGCGCCCGGACCGGCGCCGTGACCGGACCCACCCGGGTGCCGGGCCGGCTCGGCAACGCGCTGTCGTTCAACGGGACGAACGACGTCGTCTCCACGTCCGGGATCGACGTGGACACCGCGAAGAGTTTCACTGTCGCGTCCTGGGTCAAGCTGCGCGAGCTGTGCGACCCGGGAGCCGAGTTCGCCTGCCGGACCACGGCCGTCAGCCTCGATGGCGGTGAGACCAGCAAGTTCCGGCTCGGGCACGTCCGCGACGTCGACAACAACCAGTTCGGCGCCTGGACGTTCGAGCTGCCCGAGGCCGACGGGACGGTGACGAAAGCGTCCGTATCCGCGATGGAATCGGACGTGAACCAGTGGGTGCACCTGGTCGGCGTATACGACGCGCAGGCGCACCAGCTGTGGCTGTACGTCAATGCCACCCGGCAGGACGACGGCACGCTGCAGACGCCTTGGGCGGCCTCCGGCGGGCTCCAGCTCGGCCGGGGGAGAGCAGCGAACGCGCCGGCGGAGTACTGGCCGGGTTCGATCGACGACGTCCGGCTCTACACCGGCGCATTGGACAAGTCGCGGATCGAGAGCCTGGTCGCGTCGTACCCGGGTCAGGGGGGTGGCACCCCGGCGCTGCCGACCGATCCGGCGGCGTACTGGAAATTCGACGAGAACACCGGCACCACGGGTGCCGATGCCTCCGGCAACGGCCGGACCGCGACGATGAAGGGCGGCAGCAGCTGGATCGGCGGCCGCACCGGACCAGGCGCCTGGTTCGACGGGGCCAGTGGGTACGCCGAGACGGCGGCTCCCGTGGTCGACACGAGCAAGAGCTTCTCGGCGGCGGCCTGGGTGTACCTGAGCCAGGCTGGTCAGGGCAACAAGACTGTGCTCGCGCAGGACGGTAACCGGGTCAGCAGCTTCCTGCTGCAGTACAACAGCCAGGCTGATCGGTGGGCGGTCCTCGTGCCGTCCGCGGACCAGGACAACCCGACCGGCAACGTGCTGCTCACGTCGGCGCTGCCGGCCAGGAGCAACCTGTGGACCCATCTGGCAGTGGTCTACGACGCTGCGCCCGGATCCAAGCAGCTCAAGCTCTACGTCAACGGGGTGCTGTCAGCCGCACAGGTCGGGGTGAACCCGGTGAAGGCGACCGGCCCGACCACGATCGGCAGGGCCAAGTGGAACGGCGGCCCGACCGAGTACTTCCCGAGGGGTGTCGACGACCTGCGGATGTTCGGCCGGGCGCTGTCCGACGGCGAGGTGCGCAAGGTGCACGACGACACGGACTCCCCGAACTTCGGCTTCTGGCGGTTCGACGACGACTCGGTCCGCGACTCGTCCTGGCGCAACAACGCGGGCACGGTCAGCGGCGCCGTGTCGTACCCGGCCAGTTCGATCGCCGGTAAGGCGTTGCAGCTCGACGGCGCCTCTGCCGTGACGTCGCAGTTCTGGGGCGCTCAGCCGCAGGACAGCTTCACCGTCGCCGCCTGGGCCAAGCTCGGCCGCACCGACAAGGTGGCGACCGTGTTCGGCCAGGACGGCGACCGGATGAGCGGGTTCGTCGTGCAGTACCGCCCGAGCCTCGGCAAGTGGGTGTTCGGGACGCCGGGGAGTGACCAGGACGGGGCGATGTCGCGCTACGCGGTGTCGGCCCAGCCGGCGGTCGCCAACCAGTGGACCCATCTGGCCGCGGTGCACGACTTCGCCGCTCGCCAGTTGAGGCTCTATCTGAACGGTGTGCTGTCGGGGACCCTGAACGACGCGGTGCTGCCGCAGAGCTGGGGGTCGATCAGCATCGGCCGGGCCAAGGTCAACGGCGCCGCTGCTGACTTCTTCACCGGTCAGATCGACGAGGTGCGCACCGACCAGGGCATGGTCGCCGAAAGCGAACTCGCTCTGCGGGCGGGCTACCCGAAGGCAGCTCCCGCGCAGCTGGGTCGCTTCCTCAACGACGCGACCGGCGAGCGGTACACCGCCAACACCACCGATGCCGTACGACCCGGCTACCGCTACGAGCGTTCGCTGGGCGCACCGGTGGCGGCGGGGCAGAACACCAAGCAGATCGGCGAGGGTGTCCTGGTCTACAGCGTCCGCCCGACCAACCTGCCGGTCCAGCCGCTGTACAGCTGCCGCCAGGGCACAGCCACCTTCGACTCACTGGATCAGGCCTGTGAAGGCGGGACCCAGCTCGAGGTCGCGGGCTATGCGCCGGCCTACGCGCGGCTGGCCCGCTACTACAGCCCGACCGCCTTCGATCACACGTCGACGCCGGACAACGCTCCGGCGGGCTATCGGATCGAGGGTGTCCAGGGCTGGCTGACGAAGGTGACCGGTACGCCGGGCACCCAACAGTTGCTGGCTTGCCGCGATGGCATCGACAACTTCGTGTCGAACCAGGCCGACTGCGAGGCCAAGACCGTGGTCGGCCCGCTCGGCAGCAGTTGGACCCAGGCGCCCGCAGGCCTGACCAGTGCGCCGATCTACCGCTGTGCGATCAACGGCCAGCGCTTCGTCTCGCTCTCGGCCACCTGCGAGGGGCAGACGGTCGAACGCGCCCTCGGCTACACCCTGACCTCCCTGCCCGCCGTCACTCCGACGTTCGCCTGAAGCCCGGAGGAACCATGCGTCACTCCCGATTCCTGCCTGCCCGCAAACCCGCCGCAGTACTGGCCGCTGTGGTGCTCACGGCGACCCTGACGACGGCGATCCCGCCGACGGTCGCGGTAGCGGCCGGCGGCCCGTCCGTGCAGTTGCCCAACAGCACCTCGGTGCCTGCGACCCCGACGCCGATGACTCCGCGCCCGGCGGATGAGGCGACCACCCGCTCACTGCAGGGGAACCAGCCTGCTGCAGGCGCACCGCAGGACGGTTCAGGGACCTCCGCTGCCACCTCCCTGTCGCAGTCGGCAACGTGGTCGGTCTCGGCCCAGTCCGGTGACTTCAGCTGGTCGTACCCCCTGCGGGTGCCGCCCGTACCGGGCGGGCTGCAGCCGAAGCTCGCGTTGTCCTACTCGTCGTCGGCAGTGGACGGCCGGACCAGCGCGACGAACAACCAGGCCTCCTGGGCCGGCGATGGCTGGTCCCTCGACCCGGGGTTCATCGAGCGGTCGTACACCGGCTGCGCCGATGACAAAGAGGGCAGCACCAACGGCCAGAACACACCCGACCTGTGCTGGCGCTCCGACAATGCCACTGCCGCGTACGGCGGGGGCGGCGGCGCACTGATCCTCGGCGCGAACGGCTGGCGAGCCAAGCAGGACGATGGCTCCCGGGTCGAGCGGCTGACCGGTGCCGACAACGGCGACGACAACTCGGAGTACTGGCGGATCACCGACCTCAGCGGCACGCAGTACTACTTCGGCTCGCGCCAGGACTCGAAGGCGACCTGGACCGTGCCGGTGTTCGGTGACGACACCGGCGAGCCGTGCCACGGGGCGACCTTCGACCAGTCGTCCTGCACCCAGGCCTGGCGGTGGAACCTGGACAAGGTCGTCGACCCACACGGCAACGTGATGCTCTACAACTACGGGACCGAGACCAACACGTACGGCAAGAACGTCAAGGACGCTCCCGTGTCCTACGTCCGGGGCGGCTGGCTGACCTCGGTCGAGTACGGGCTGAACGACGCCGTCAACGCGCCTGCCTCGGGCCGGGTGGACTTCGCCGTCGCGGACCGGTGCGTGCCGGGCAGCACGTGCTCGCTGGACAAGAAGGAGAACTTCCCCGACGTCCCCCTGGACGAACGCTGCGACACGACCTGCAAGGATCACCACGTCCCGACCTTCTGGACCACCAAGCGCCTCGCCTCGGTGACCGCCAAGGTGCGCAGCGGTTCGGAGTACAGGGATGTCGACCGGTGGACGCTTGACCACCAGTTCCCCGACCCGGGCGACGGTGACAAGGCAGCGCTCTGGCTGAAGTCGATCACCCATACCGGCCTGGCCGGCCCGACCCCGATCACCTTGGACCCGGTCACCTTCGAAGGCGCCAAGCTGGCGAACCGGGTGCACCAGGCCGACGGCCTGTCGCCGATCATCCGCTACCGGATCACCGGCATCGTGTCGGAGGCCGGTGGCCTCACCTCCGTGAACTACGCGCCGCCGGACTGCCTGACCGCGCCGGCCAGCCCCGAGACCAACACCAAGCGCTGCTTCCCGGTCCGGTGGACCAAGAAGAACCATGCCGAGCGGACGGACTACTTCAACAAGTACGTCGTCGCTTCGGTGCTGCAGTCGGACCGGATCAGCGCCAACCCGCAGCAGCAGGTCAGCTACGAGTACCTCGACGGCGCCGCCTGGCACTACGACGAGTCCGAGTTCACCCCGGCGGACAAGAAGACCTGGAACGACTACCGCGGCTTCGGCCGGGTCCGGGTCCGGTCCGGCGTGCCGAACGATCCGTCCGGCCCGGTGACGATGTCCGAGCAGCGGTTCTACCGCGGCATGCACGACGACAGGCTGCCGAGCGGCAGGCGCACCGTGAACGTCGCCGACTCCGAAGGCGGCAGCCACCCGGACCACGACTGGCTCCGCAGCTTCCCGCTCGAGACGATCAAGTACCTGGGCGACAGCGAGACCGCGATCGGCAAGTCGATCTCGGTCCCGGTCTGGCAGGGTCCGACGGCGGTCCGCGGCGACTACAAGGCCTACATCGTCGGCCAGGGCTCGGTTCGCAACTTCACTGCGCTGGACGGCGGCCGTGGCTGGCTGAAGACCAAGTTGGAGACGGAGTACGACGACCGTGGCCTGCCGGTCAAGCAGAACGAGCTGGGCGACGAGAGCCGGTCCGACGACGACAAGTGCGTCCGTACGACGTACGTGCGCAACACCGGCAAGTGGATCCTCGGGCTGGCTTCCCGAGTGGAGACCGTCGCGGTCGACTGCGGCGCCACCGCCCAGTTCCCGGCCGACGCGGTCTCGGATCTCCGGACGAGCTACGACGGTCACGAACGCGACGTCGTGCCGACGGTCGGCGATGCCACCAAGGTGGAGCGGTTGGACAGTCACCCCGCGTCGGGACCGGTCTACGTCACCGACTCGACCCGCACCTTCGACGTGCACGGCCGGGAGACCAGCAAGAAGGACGCGCTCGGTCGCGGTTCCTCGGTCGGCTACACACCCGAGACCGGCGGACCGGTCACCAAGACGATGCAGACGGACGCCGCTGGACTGACTGCGACCGACACCGTCGATCCGGCGTTCGGCGGCGCGACGATGAGCGTCGACGCGAACCTGCGCAAGACCGAGACCGCGTACGACGCGCTCGGCCGGGTGACCGAGGTCTGGCTGCCGAACCGGCCCCGCGCCACGATGTCGGCCAACCAGCGGATCAGCTACTCGATCCGCCGAGACGCTCCGTCGGTGGTGACGACGACGAAGCTCGGCCCGACCGGCAAGTACACCAGCGAGAACATGCTGTACGACGGTCTGCTCCGGACCAGGCAGGTCCAGTCGCCGGCCGTCGGTGGCGGGCGAATCCTGACCGACGTCCGGTACGACTCACAGGGCCGGATCACGACGGCCACCCAGCCGTATTTCAACGACAGCGCGATCGACGACCAGCTTTGGAGTTCGACCGAGGCGGACATCCCGGGCCTGTCGCTTACCCAGTACGACGGAGCCGGCCGAGTGGCCGAGCAGATCTACCAGGGCGGCGTCACCGAGAGATGGCGGACCAGCACCCGGTACGGCGGCGACCGGGTCGACGTGACGCCCCCGGCGGGTGGCACCGCGACCAGCAAGGTCAGCAACCCCGACGGCCAGACGACCGAGCTGCGGCAGTACAAGGCAGCGACGCCGACGGGCGAGTACGACGCGACGACCTACTCGTACACGCGGGCCGGCAACCTCAAGTCGGTCCGGACGCCGGCGGGCAGTACCTGGAGGTACGAGTACGACCTGGCCGGTCGGCAGACCAAGGTGGACGACCCGGACAAGGGCGTCTCGACACTGGGCTACGACGCCGCCGGCCAGCCCACCACCCAGACCGATCCGCTCGGCGTCACCCTGACCAGCAGCTACGACCTTCTCGGCCGGAAGACTTCGGTCAAGAAGGGTGACACCGTCCTGTCGGAGTGGAGCTACGACACGGTCTCCCTCGGCAAGGGACAGCCGGCCACCAGCACTCGCTACGCGGATGGGAAGGCCTACAAGAGCGCCGTCACGGCGTACACGGCGCTCTACCAGCCGCTGCAGCAGACGACCACCGTGCCGGAGGAAGAAGGCGCGCTCGGCGGGACGTACGCGACGAACCTGAAGTACAACTTCGACGGGAGCCAGGCCAGCACCACCTACCCGGCGGTCGGGGACCTGCCGGCCGAGACGGTCACCCACACGTACGACGATGCCGGGCGCGCGCTGCGGACTTATGGCGGGCCGGCCGGCTCGACGATCGAGTACGCGCTCAACACTGAGTACACCCGCTACGGCGAGGTACAGCGTGTCCATCTCGGCGAGGGCGAGCAGCGGGCGTGGCAGTCGTACTTCTACGACGACAACACGCGGCAGCTGAACCGGACCGTCGTGGACGCAGAGGTGGCTCGGCCGATGCAGGCCGACGTCCGGTACACGCGTGATCCGGCCGGGAACGTCACCTCGATCTCGGACACCCCGCAGGACCAGCCGGGTGATGTGCAGTGCTTCCGCTACGACTACCTCAAGCGACTGACCGAGGCCTGGACTCCTACTGACGGTTGCGGCGCCGATCCGGCGACTGCGTCGCTCAGCGGGCCCGCGCCGTACTGGCAGTCCTTCGGCTATGACAAGGCCGGCAACCGGCTCACCGAGACCCGGCACGCGGCAGGCGGTGACACCACCCGGAGCTACGTGTATCCGCAGGCCGGGGGAGACCGTCCGCATTCGCTCACGTCGGTGACCACGACCAGCCCGGCGGGCGCCCGGACCGACACCTACGGGTACGACGCGCTCGGCAACACCAATTCCCGAAAGGTTGCCGGTGGCAACCAGGTGCTGAGTTGGGACACCGAGGGCCGGTTGGCCAAGGTGACCGACGCGGCCGGCGCGATGACCAGCTTCGTCTACGACAACAGCGGCAACCGGATCATCCGGCGTGAGCAAGGTGCTGTCACGCTGTCTCTGCCGGGCCAGGAGTTGAAGCTCGACGTGGCCGCCGGCACGGTGAAGGCGACCCGGTACTACCAGCACAACGGAGCCACGATCGCCGTCCGGACCGGCGCCGGGCTGAACTGGATCGCGAGCGACCATCAGGGCACCGCCCAGATCACCATCGGCGCACAGTCGCAGGCCGTGCTGAAACGCCGGCAGACACCGTTCGGCGCCGTTCGCGGCGGGAACGTCGCCTGGCCCGACGAAAAAGGTTTCGTCGGTGGCACCAAGGACGCCGGCACCGGGCTGACACACATCGGCGCCCGCGAGTACGAGCCCGACACGGGCCGCTTCATCTCGGCCGACCCGATCATCGACCTGACCGACCCGCAGCAGTTGCAGGGCTACGCGTACGCGAACAACAGCCCGATCACCTACTCCGACCCGACCGGCATGAAGTACTGCGGTGACGAGGGCTGCACCGAGACCTCGGTCGGCGGCGTCTGCCAGTGCAGCCCGCCTGGCGCACCGCTGTCGCCCGCGGTCATGCCGAACATTCCGCAGCAGCCGAAGGCCCAGAAGCCGACCGGGATCCAGAACCCGGGTCTCAGGAGGGTGATCAACCACATCTACCCGGCCGAGAAGGACATCAACTGGACGGGCAGTGGCAAGACCGCCGACGCCCTGCGCAACGAGCTACTGACCGGCCGGCCGACCAAGGACCAGTACCACGTGCAGCCGGCGTCCTCCGACCTGAAGGTGCTGGTCAATCTGCTCGAAACCGACGACGTCGCCCGGACCAAGGGCGGCCAGACGCTGACCGCGGCGGAACGGCAGATCGCGATCAACGAGGCCAGGGAACTGTGGGGCGCCCTCAACCAGACCGACCACGCCGGCGTCGTCACCCGCAAGTTGAGCGAGAACCCGGCCATGGCGGAGAACATCAGGACCACGATGGCGGCCACCTCCAAGACGCCCTCCTTCCGGCACGTGTCGGACGCCAAGTTCAACTACAAGGGGCCTCTGCACGGACTACCCAAATGGCATCCGGAAAGCGGCGCGACGACGCGCGGGCTGATGCGCGGGATGGGCGCGCTGTCCTATCTGCCGCTGGTCGTCGACCTGTCCCGTGGCACTGTCTCGGCGCCGGGCGCGAGCACGGAGCAGAAGCTCGTCGACGTCGGGTGCTATTTCGACGTGTCGAACATCTGCGGACCGGAGGGAATGCTGTCCAAGATGGGGCCGCAACCCGACGCCTGAGTTACTGAACCGCTGCCGACGGTTGGGAGCGACGGAGGATGACGGCCGTCGGCAGCAGTGCGGCGCCGACGGCCAGGGTGAGGCAGACCGCGCCGATGCCGAGCAGTGTCACCCAGGGCACAGTGGCTGGTACGTCTGACAGGTCAGCTGTCATCGCGCGCCGAATCAGCAGACCGACCGTGACCGTGATCGCCGTGCCGAGGCTCAGGGCGACCGCGCCGACCAGCGACGACTCCCACAGGACCATCCGGCGGATCTGGGCCGGTGTCGCACCGAGCAGTCGCGAGGTGACGAACTCGTGTCGCCGCTGCAGGCTGCCCATCAGTAGCGTGTTGGCGATCGCGATCGCGCTGTACAACGCGGCCGGACCGAGCAGCAGGATCAGGCCGCCCTGATTGCTCGTGCGCACGCCTTCGCCCTGAGCCTTCTCCCACTCAGTAGCCGGTACTACGTCCGCGCCGGTACCGGCCAGCTTTTCGTCGAGCTGCTGGGTGAGGGTTGCCGCGTCCACTCCGTCCGTGGGCTGGATGAACCAGCGGGTCGGAGTCGCTTGGGGAGCGTGCTCCCGGGCGAGCTCGAGGGGCACGAGGAAGTCCGGGCTCACCTCCATCGCGCCCTTGAAGATGGCGACGATCTCGAGCTGGCCGGCGGTGCGGTCGGCGAAGGTGACGCTGAGCTTCTCGCCGACGTGGTACTTCCCCAAGCCGGCCGCTTCCTTGCTCATGGCAACGGTCTTGCCGGTCAGCTTGCCGAGGTCGCCGGTGACCGGCTTGATCGCGCGGGTCCGGGTGGCGATCGCCGGATCGATGCCTTCCGCGCCCTCCAGCTCGGCGCTGTCGCGGTCGGTGCGGATCAGGTCGAGCGGGATCGCGCCGTCAACGAGCGCGACGCCCGGCGTACTGAGAATCCGCTCTCCGACGGTTGGCGCGTGCTCCGGCGCGGTCACGACGATGGGCGCGAGGACGGTGTCGCGGATCGTCGCGCTGGAGGCGTCGGCGGCGAAGCTGAGCGACAGCACCATCGAGCCGGCGATCGCGGAGATGCCCAGGATGGGCGCGGCGAGGGACGCGCTCCGGCGGGGTGCGGCGACCACGTTGCTGCGGGCCAGTCGTCCCGATACCTGCGTCCAGGCGACCAGGGGCAGCGCCCACAGCCGCGCGATCAGCGGTATGACGAGTGGCGCGAGCAGCGTCAGGGCGATCACCAGGAACATCGGCGTGAACATCGCCAGCGCCACGACGTCCTCACCCGCGCCCGGCCGGATGAAGGTCAGCATCACGATGGAGCCGGCCAGGACCAGCATCCCGAAGACCACGCGGACCGGTCCGATCCGCGGCGGTTCGAGGGCGGCCTCCCGGAGCGCGTCGACAGCGCCGATCCGGCCGGCCCGACGAGCTGCCGACCGGGCGCCGAGCATCGCGACGATCAATCCGGCCCCGACTGCGATCGACAGCGGCACCCACGGGTTGGCCGGTTCGAGCTTCACCGGCGCCAGGTCCGTGTACGAAGCTTTGGCCAGCAGCAGGGGAGTTGCCAGCTGAGCCAGTACTGCGCCCGCCAGCGAGGCCGCGACCGCGACGACGAGCGCCTCGCCCAGCACCATCCGCTTGACCTGCTTCGGGGTCGCGCCAATCAGCCGGATCAGGCCGACCTCCCGGCGCCGGGACGCGACGGCGAAGGCGAACGTGCTCGCGATGACGAAGATCGTGATGAAGCCGCTTATCACGCCGACCAGGCTGAGTACCACCTGCAGGCCGGTCGCGTCCTCGCCCGAGATCAGCACCCGCGCGGTCGTGGGTGGGTCGGCGTTGGGCAGGTTGACGGTGATGGAGTCGGCGGCCGGGCCGTGGTACGCGATGGTGGCGGCGGTCGCGGTAGCAGCCAGCCCGAGAAGGAACACACCGACGGCCAGCGCGACGAACGAACCGGCGTACAGGGAGAGGTGGCGGCGGACGGTCTGCCGGCTGAGGAAGAACATCAGCGCTCCAGGTCGCTCATGGCAGCGGCGATCTGCGCCGGGGTGCCGCGATCGAGGGAACCGGCGACCAGGCCGTCGGAGAGAAAGAGCACTCGCTCGGCGTATGCCGCCGCGACCGGGTCGTGGGTGACCATGACGACCGTCTGGCCCACGCGATCGGTTGCCTCCCGCAACAAGCCGAGGATCTGCCGGCTGGTGCTGCTGTCCAGCGCGCCCGTCGGCTCGTCGGCGAAGAACACGGCCGGCTGGGTGATCAGCGCCCGCGCGATCGCGACCCGCTGCTGCTGCCCGCCGGACAGCTCGGCCGGACGGCGCTTGGCCTTGCCTTCGAGGCCGACCTGGTCAAGTACGCGATGGACGTCCTCGCGGCGCGGCTTGCGGCCGGTGAGCCGGAGGGGCAGGGCGACGTTGTCGTAGACCGTGAGCGAGGGCAGCAGGTTGTAGGCCTGGAACACGAAGCCCATCTGTTCCCGGCGCAGCTCCGTGAGCGCGACCTCGCTGAGCCCGTGCAGGCTTGTTCCGCCGAGCATCACTTCGCCGGTCGTCGGCTGATCGAGCCCCGCCGCGCACTGCAGCAGGGTGGACTTGCCGGACCCGGACGCGCCCATGACAGCGGTGAACGAGCCACGGACGAAGTGGTACGTGACGCCTCGCAGCGCCTCGACCGCACCGGCCTTGGAGCGATAGGTCTTGGTGATCCCGTCCAGGAGCAGGGCAGGCGCTTCACTCGGTACGACGGTAGGGCGCGTCGGCGCGGTGCTGGTCATGGCTCCAGCAAATCGGTCGTGCAGCGTCCGCACCCTGGTCTACGGGGGACGCCTGGAGTAGCGCGCACGCTACCGACTTCCGGTCCCTCGCGGACCTAGTGTTGAGCGGGTGGAGAGACCGAACACGGCGTGGGCCGCCCTGGGATCGAGGCGGTTCCTCGTCTCGTCCTGGCCGTGGCGCAGCTATGCCTACCTGCTCAGTTCGGTTCCGATCGGCCTGCTGACGATCGTCTTCCTGATCATCGCGGGTGCGCTCAGCCTGGCGTTGAGCCCCGTCCTGATCGGCATCGCGATGCTGACGGCGTTCCCGCTGATCGGGGTCGCGATCGGCGGCATCGAGCGATGGCGAACCCGGCTGATGATCCCGGGCGGGGTCGCGAGTCCGCACGCGGCGATGCCCGCGGGGTACCGGCTGAGGGCGCGGTTCACCTTCCGGCGCCGGGAGCGCGCTTCGATGCGGGCGCTCGGCTACGGGGTGCTGCTCGGCGTCTTCGTCTGGCCGTTGAGCTTGGCGTTCGCCGGCTTGAGCGCGGCCGTGCTCGGCGTGACGCTGTTCGCGCCGATCATCGCCGCTGAAGCGACCATGGAGATGGGGCCGTGGGTCCTCGACAGCGGTCGGGAAGGGTTGCTCTTCCTCGTCGCCTTCGGGCCGCTCTGGTACATCGTCACGTCGTACATCCTCGGTGCGCTCGCCGGGGCTGAGGCCGAGTTGGCGAAGGCGCTGCTCGGGCCGCGGGAGGAGGAGTTGCGCCGCAATGTGGCCGCCCTGCGCCGGTCGAGGCTCGATCTGGTCGACGCGTTCGAGACCGAGCGGGCACGGATCGAGCGGCATCTGCACGACGGCGTACAACAGCGGCTGGTCGGGCTGACGATGACGCTCGGGCTGGCCGAGCTGGATCTGCCTGAGGGGGAGGTCAAGCGGCTGGTGGTGAAGGCGCATGGTGAGGCCGAGGCGGCGTTGGCCGATCTGCGCGAGGCGGTCCGGGGGATTCACCCGCGGGTGCTGGTGGATCACGGGTTGGAGGCCGCCGTCCGGGAGGTCGCCGATCGGAGCCCGCTGCCGGTGAGCGTGCGGATGGTGTTGCCGGAGAGGTTCCCGACACCGATCGAGGCGGCCGCGTACTTCGTCGTGAGCGAGGCGCTGGGCAATGTCGCCAAGCACGCCCAGGCGACCCGGTGCGAGGTCGAGGGCTGGGTGGCCGGCGACCGGCTGGTGGTGACAATTACCGACGACGGTGTGGGCGGAGCGACTCTCGGAGGCCAGCACGAGGGCGGCTCGTCAGCAGCCGGCGGGACGGGATTGACCGGGTTGGTGACGAGACTGGACGCGTTGGGAGGCACACTCGACCTGTCCAGCCCACCCGGTGGGCCAACCCGACTTCGGATGGAGTGCCCGTGCCGGCTCGACGACTGAGCATCGTCCTGGCTGAAGACTCATTGCTGTTGCGGGAAGGGCTGGCCAGCATCCTGGACCGGGCTGGTCACGAAGTACGCGACGCCGTCGGCGACGGGGACACGCTGCTGGCCGTCGTCCGCAAGGAACCGCCGGACGTCGTCATCACCGACGTGCGGATGCCACCCGGGCACAGCGACGAGGGTCTGCGTGCGGCCGCCGCGATTCGGGCCGAGCTGCCGCAGATCGGGATCCTGGTGCTGTCCCAGTACGTCGCGGATGCGTACCTCTCGTCGTTGCTGGAGACAACGACCGGGGGGATCGGGTATCTGCTGAAGGACCGCGTTGGTCACGTGACCGAGTTCCTCGCCTCGCTCGACCGGGTCGCCGAGGGAGGTACGGTCGTCGATCCCGAGGTGGTGCGCCAGTTGCTCGCCCGCCGGCGCGACGACGGGCCGCTGGCAGCGCTGACGCCGCGCGAGCTCGAAGTACTGGCTCTGATGGCCGAAGGACGGGTGAACGCGTCGATCGCCGAGCAGTTGGTAGTGAGCGAGGCAGCGGTGCGCAAACACGTCGGCAACATCTTCGCCAAGCTCAAGCTGGACGACGGGCGTGATCGGCGGGTGTCCGCAGTACTGACGTATCTGCGGAGCTGACTTGTGCGTCGAGGGAGGATTGTTGCGTGACGTGGGCTGACGAGAGCGACATCCGCAAGGTGCTGGCCGACTGCGAGACGTGGGCGGTCGTGGGCTTGTCGGGCAACACCCGGCGGGCGGCGTACGGGGTGGCCAGCTTCCTGCAGAGTCAGGGAAAGCGGATCGTGCCGGTGCACCCTTCCGCTGAGACCGTTCATGGCGAGAAGGGGTATGCCTCGCTCGCGGACATCCCGTTCCCGGTGGATTGCGTGGACGTTTTCGTGCGCTCCGAGCTGGCCGGCGACATCGCGGACCAGGCGGTGGGAATCAACGCGCGCGCTGTCTGGTTCCAGCTGGATGTGGTGGATCCGGAGGCCTACACCCGGACGACGGCGGCGGGACTGACGATGGTGATGAACCGCTGCCCGGCGATCGAGTGGGGACGCCTGGGTCCGTCCTGACCTGTTCCGGCGAGAACTTGAGGGGCCCGATATGTTCACGATCGACACTTCCACTGCTTTCGGCGCGCGGATCGAGCGTCAGCTGACCGACGAACAGGTCATCTGGCTGACCACGGTCGGCAAGTCCGGCACGCCCCAGCCGAACCCGGTCTGGTTCACCTGGAACGGCGAAGAGATCCTCGTCTTCAGCCAGCCGAACCAAGCCAAGGTCCACAACATCACCGGCCAGCCCCGGGTCGCCCTCAACTTCAACGCGACCCACGGCGGCGGCGACGTAGGCGTCCTCACCGGCGAAGCCCACCTCGACGGCAAACCGGCCACCGACGAAGAGCTCGCCACCTACAACGCGAAGTACGCGGACGGAATGGCCGGCCTGAACATCACGGCCGCAAACTTCCACCGCGACTACTCAGTCCTGATCCGAATCACCCCGGACAGACTCCGCGGCTTCTGAGTACTGCGGGGTGGGTTGGCCCAGGCGAACCCACCCCGGTTCTGTTCAGTTGAGGTAGCCCTCGACGACGTCGCCGGAGCGGGCTGTGGCGTCTTCGGGGTTGTCGCCGAACTCGCGCTTGGCGCGGCGCTGGCGCAGGAGGTCCCAGCACTGGTCCAGCTCGACCTCGAGGGCACGCAGGCGGGTGCGCTCATCGTCATCGTTCACGTCGCCGGCCGCGTGCTTGGTACGGAGTTCGTGCTCCTCGGCAACGAGCTCGTCGATCCGGTGGAAGAGGCTCTTGTCGTCGGTCATGAGGAAACGGTACGCCCGTCCGGTAGCGATGCCCGGGCCAGGAGCTCGGTCGTCGCCAGGATCGCCAGTGACTCGGCTGCGACCAGGCCGATCAGTACTACGAGTTGCAGCGCGGCCGCCGCGGTGGGTGACGCGCCGCCGAGCACCATCCCGACGAATGCACCGGGCAGGGTGACGAGGCCGACTGTGCGGGTCTGGTCGAGCGCCGGGAGCAGGGCGTCGCCGGCGGTCCGGCCGGCCACCAGCTTGAACGCGTCCGACGGCATCAACCCGATCGAGAGCGCCGCCTCGTACTCACCGAAGTGCGACCCGTACTCCGACAGCATCCGCCGCCCGGCGAGCGTGGTCGCGTTCATCGTGCCGCCGATGATGATCCCGCCCATCGGCAGCAGGGTGCCCGGATTGCGCGGCACCACCCCGGGCACGAGGATCAGCAGCAAGACGATGCCGGCGCTCGCGCCGATCGCCAGAGCGCAGTACGCGAACTGCCTCGGGATGATCGCAACCGCCCGGATCCGCCGGGCGCTCGTGATCGTCGCGACGGTCAGCATCACCGCGATGAACGCCAGCGCCCCGAGCGTCGACTGCAAGGCGAACCCGACCACCGCGCCGACGACGGCCAGCTGGATCACCGCGCGCAGCGCCGCCGTGACGATGCCCTTGTCATGTCGCAGCGACGCCAGTCGCGAGCCGACGACGGCGATCGCGATCAGCAGCGGCAGGACCACGACCGCGGCGACGCCAAGTCCTGTGTCAGTGGACATTGGCCCATTTGAGCACGGCGTACGGACGCTGTGCCGGATCGACGAGGGTGGGATCAGCCCGTGGTGAAGTCCGCCTCGTCGTAGGAGTGCTCGCCACGCTCACCGCTGTCCACCTTCGTGGCCTCGTCCGCGCGCAGCTCGACCCGGCGGATCTTGCCCGAGATGGTCTTCGGCAGCTCCGCGAACTCGATCCGCCGGATCCGCTTGTACGGCGCTAGGTGGTCACGGCAGAACTGCAGGATCTCCGCGGCGAGCTCCCGGGACGGCTCGCGCCCCCCGGCCAGTACGACGTACGCCTTCGGTACTGCGAGCCGGACCGGGTCGGGTGACGGGACGACGGCTGCCTCGGCGACGGCCGGGTGCTCGAGCAGTACCGACTCGAGCTCGAACGGGGAGATCCGGTAGTCGCTCGCCTTGAACACGTCGTCGGAGCGGCCGACGTAGGTGATGTAGCCGTCTTCGTCCCGGCTCGCGACGTCGCCGGTGTGGTAGAAACCGCCCCGCATCGCCTCCTCGGTCATCTCCTCGGCGTCGCGGTAGCCGCGCATCAACGGGACCGGCGGGGGAGCGAGCTCGATGCAGATCTCGCCGTCGTCGCCGACCTCGTCGGTGGCCGGGTCGACCAGGGCGATCTTGTACCCCGGGAGCGGCCGGCCCATCGAGCCAAGCTTGACCGGCTGGCCGGGCGGGTTGCCGATCTGCGCGGTTGTCTCGGTCTGGCCGTAGCCGTCGCGGATGGTGATGTCCCAGGCGTTGCGGACCTGCTCGATCACCTCGGGGTTGAGCGGTTCGCCCGCCGAGATGCACTCGCGGATCTTGACGTCGATCACGGACAGGTCGGCCTGGATGAGCATCCGCCAGACGGTGGGCGGCGCGCAGAACGTCGTCACGCCGTAGGTCTGCAGGACCTGGAGCATCTTCTCGGCGTCGAAGCGCGCGTAGTTGTAGAGGAAGACGGTCGCGCCGGCGTTCCACGGCGCGAAGACGTTGCTCCAGGAGTGCTTGGCCCAGCCGGGTGACGAGACGTTGAGGTGGACGTCGCCGGGCTGCAGGCCGATCCAGTACATCGTGGAGAGGTGGCCGACCGGGTAGCTGACCTGGGTGTGCTCGACCAGCTTCGGCTGACTGGTCGTACCGGAGGTGAAGTAGAGCAGGAGGGAGTCGCCGGCCTTGGTGTCCGGCGCGGGAACCGGGCCGTCGTAGCCACGCGACTCGTCGTAGTCGAGCCACTTGTCCACAGCCCCGCCGACGCTCACGCGAATGCACTGATCGGCGATACCTTCATACCGGGAAGCATCTTCGCTACTCGTCACGACGGCCCGTACTGCGCCGCGCGTGATCCGGTCGGCCAGATCGGCGTCGGTCAGCAGCGTGGTGGCGGGGATCATCACCGCGCCGGCCCGGATGCAGCCGAGCATCACCTCCCACAGCGGGACCGTGTTGCCGAGCACGATCAGCACCCGGTCGCCTGGTTCCAGCCCGGCCTGGGTGAGCCAGCCGGCCACCTGACGGGACCGCTCGGCCATCTCCGCATAGGTCAGCGAGTTGACCTCGCCGTCCTCCTCCACGATGGTCAGCGCGGCGACCTCGGCCTGCTCGACGGCGAGCGCGTCGAACCAGTCCCGGGCCCAGTTGAACCGCTCGAACACGGGCCAGCTGAAGTCCCGATAGGCGGTCTCGTAGTCCTCGCGATGCGCGACCAGGAAATCGCGCGCCGCACGGAACGCCCGAGTGTTCTCCGAGGTGCTCTGTTCCTCGCTCATGCCCCGCACTATTGCCGAGCCCACCCGGATCGGCAACGCGACATGGCGCACCCACGACCCCGCTTGATGGGCTACGAGTTGCCTTAGGTTCTTGACCTGCAGGTTTAGAACGCGTACTTTTCTGGCATGGGGCGACCGCGGACCTTCGAGCAGGATGTCGTGGTCGATCGCGCCATGGAGGTGTTCTGGCGCAAGGGCTATCGTGCGACGACGCCTCAGGATCTGATCGACGCGGTCGGGATCGGCAAGGGCAGTCTCTACAACGCGTTCGGGAGCAAGCGGGAGCTGTTCCGGCTGGCGTTGGACCGTTACCGCGATCAGCAAGCGACGTTGATCGACGAAATGCTGGCCGCTCCCGGCCCGGTCAAGCAGCGGTTGGCATCGGCGATGGAGTTGGTCATCGACCTGAATTTCGCGGATCCCGATCGACGGGGCTGCCTTGCGGTGAACACTGCGGCGGAACTGGCCGGCTCCGATCTGGCGGCAACGGATCAGGTCCGGGCGATGTTCGAGCGAACGACCGAGGTCTTCCTCGCGGCGATCCGGCTCGGACAGGCGTCGGGAGAACTCCGGAAGGAGAATGATCCGGAGGCGGTGGCCACACATCTACTGACGACCCTGGTCGGCCTGCAGTTGTTGTCCAGGACGTCCGGTGATCCCGAGCGACTGAAGCGGTCCGTGGCGCTGGCGCTGGCGCCGATCTGAGCTCCCGCTGGCCGGGGGTGGCTTCTTTTCAGGTTGTTTTGTACTCAAAGGTCTATAAAGAGGGGTTCTCATGCAGCTGGAGCTGAGCGGGAAGACGGCGATTGTCACCGGCGCGAGTCGCGGGATCGGGCTCGCCACGGTCCGGGCGCTGCGCGCCGAAGGCGTTCAGGTGGTCGGTGCCGCGCGGAAGCCCACGCCGGAACTGGAAGAAACAGGTGCGATCGCCGTACCCGTCGACCTCGGCACTCGTGCAGGAGCACAGTTCCTGATCGACGAGGCGGTGCGGGCCTTCGGAGGTGCAGACCTGCTGGTCAACAACCTCGGGGGCGGTGACCTGCTGACTCTGGCCGGGTTCGCAGACCTCGATGACGATGCCTGGGCAGATGCATTCGAGATCAACCTGTTCGCGACCGTCCGCGTCACCCGGGCGGCGTTACCTTGGCTGGTTCGTGACGGTGGCGCGGTCGTCAACGTGTCCTCGATCGGCGCGTGGCGTCCGGAAGGACCACCGCTGGCCTACAACGTCGCAAAGGCAGCGCTCAAGGCGTTCGGTCGAGGGCTCGCAACGGAGCTCGGGCCCAGCGGTGTCCGGGTCGTGACGGTTTCGCCCGGTCCCACCCGTACGTCGATGTGGGAAGGCGACAGCGGGCTGGGGGCCCAGCTCGCCGCCGCCGTCGGAGCGCCACAGGAGGCGATCGTGGCCGGCGCACCGGAGCAGGTCGGCATGGTCACGGGGCGCCTCGCCGAACCGGCCGAAGTGGCCGATCTGATCTCGTACCTGCTGTCGCCACGTGCGGCAAGCATCACGGGCTCGGACCATCTCATCGACGGCGGCGCTATCCGAGGCTGACGGCCAGTACTGCGCCGGTCAGCACGAGCGGGGTGAGGATGAGGCCGCGCCAGAGGAACGACCACCAGGAGATGTGAACTCCGGCGGCCCGGCAACGGTCTCGCCACAGCAGGGTGGCCAGCGAGCCCCAGAGGGTGAGCAGGCAGCCGCAGTTGACGCCGATCAGGAGCAGCATCATCCGGGTGCCGTCCGCCGAGGCGACCGGTTCCATCGCGAGGTACGCCGGGAGGTTGTCGACCGCGTTGGCGCCCAGTGCCGCCGTGCCGGTCAGCCGCAGGTGTGCTGCCAGGCCGCTCAGTTGGGTGCCGGCGATGTCGCTGAGCAGGCCTTCCAGCCCGTGGGCGGTCAGCGCGCCGACGACCAGGAACAGCCCGACGACCGTGACGACCAGCCGCCACGGCACCAGCGACCAGCTCAGCTCGGCGCGCCGGCGTACGGCGAAGAGAGCGACGAGCACCAGCGCGCCCACGCCGGCGGGCCAGGCGACGTCGATCCCGGTGACGAACGCGGGACCGAGTGCGAGGCACACCGCGGCCGAGCCCCAGAAGAGCACCTTGTCGTCCAGATCGGGCGTCGGCGGCACCTCGTACGTCCGGCGGAGGTCCGTTCGGAAGAGCACGGCCAGGACCGCGACGGTGATCAGGATCGCCGCGAGGGCCGGTCGCCAGCTCAGGCCGACGTAGTCGCGCAGCCCGAGACCGAGCCGGTCGAACTGGTGCAGCGCGAGCAGGTTGGTGAGATTGGACACCGGCAGCAGCATCGACGCCGTACCGGCCAGCCAGACCGTCGTGAACGCGAACAGCTTCGGCGGGATGTCGAGCTGGCGCGCCATCGCCAGGACGACCGGGGTGAGCAGTACGGCGCAGGTGTCCAGCGACAGCACGATGGTCAGCGCGGTCGCCAGCACGACCACGAGCAGCCAGAGCCGCCACAGGCGGCCACGAGCCAGATGAGCGGCTTCCCGGGCGGCGACATCGAAGACCTTTGCAGAGTCGGCGAGCCCGGCGATCACGGTCACGGCGACCAGGAAGACGAGCACCGGGGCGATCCGCTCGATCACGTCGAGTGCATCCGCCGGGCCGAGCAGACCGGTGACGAGCGCCCCGATGCCACCGAGCGCACTCAACCACCACATGGAATTGCCGCCCTCCGAAGTCCACCGAGTGAGTACGCTGGCCGCGTGACAGCGCCGGAGCAGCCTCAGCGACCGGCCCAGTATGTCCCGGAGTACCCCGAGGGCTATCCAGCGGAGTACGAAGCGGACGTGGTCCTGCGCGACGGGGCGACTGCACACCTGCGGCCGATCACGCCTGGTGACGCGGAGCTGCTGGTGTCGTTCTACGCGCGCGTCTCGGAGCAGTCGAAGTACTACCGGTTCTTCGCGCCCTACCCGCAGCTGTCGGACCGGGACGTGGCGCGCTTCACCCAGGTCGACTACGTGGACCGGTCCGCGCTGATCGTGACCGTCGGCGACGCGATGATCGGCGTCGGCCGGTACGAGCGCACCGGCCAGCGGACGGCCGAGGTCGCCTTCCTGATCGAGGACGCGCACCAGGGCCGGGGCCTCGGGCAACTGTTGCTCGAGCATCTGGCCCAGGCGGCGCGCGAGCACGGCATCACCCGGTTCATCGCCGAGGTGCTGCCGGACAACCGCAAGATGATCACCGTCTTCACCGAGGCCGGCTACAAGGTCGCCCGGGAGTTCGAGGACGGCGTGATCATGGTCGAGTTCGACATCGCGCCGACCGATACGTCGTTCGGCGTGATGCAGGCGCGCGAGCAGCGTTCGGAGGCTTTGTCGATCGCCCGGCTGCTGTCGCCGGCCGGGGTCGCGGTGATCGGCGCATCGCGGCGCGCGGGCACGATCGGCAACGCGCTGCTGCGCAACCTGCGCGACGGCGGTTTCCCGGGGCGGTTGTACGCCGTCAACACGGATACCCAGGCGAGCGAGATCGACGGCGTACCGGCGTACCCGACGATTCGCGACGTGGACGGCCCGGTCGACCTGGCCGTCGTCGCGGTCAGCGCCGAGCAGGTCGCCGACGTGATCCTGGACTGCGCGGCCAAGGGCGTGCGCGGTCTGGTCGTGGTGTCGAGCGGGTTCGCCGAGATCGGCGACGAGGGTCGGAAACGCCAGCGGTACCTGGTCGGGCTGGCCCGGTCGTACGGGATGCGCGTGATCGGGCCGAACGCGCTCGGGGTGATCAACACCGCTTCGGGTGTCAGCCTGAACGCGACGTTGTCGCCGCTGATGCCGAGCCCGGGGCGGGTCGCGTTCTTCTGCCAGTCCGGTGCGCTCGGTGTCTCGATCCTGGCCGATATGGCCGGCCGCGGGCTGGGGTTGTCGAGCTTCGTCTCGGCCGGCAACCGTGCCGATGTCTCGGGCAATGATCTGATGCAGTACTGGTACTCCGACGAGGCGACCGAGGTCGTCCTGCTCTACCTGGAGTCGCTGGGCAATCCGCGGAAGTTCAGCCGGGTCGCGCGGCGGCTGGCGGGGCGCAAACCGGTGATCGCGCTGAAGTCCGGTCGCGCCACCCAGGGGGTTCCGCTCGGCCACACGGTCCGCCGCAGCACGTTGCCATCGGCAACTGTCGACTCGCTGTTCCGGCAGAGCGGGCTGATCGGGGTCGACACGCCGGGGGAGCTGTTCGATGTCGCCCAGCTCGTCGCGCACCAGCCGCTGCCGAAGGGCCGGCGGGTCGCGATCGTGAGCAACTCCGACGCGCTGACGCTGCAAGCCCTCGATTCGGTGGCGGGTGTCGGGCTCGACATCGCGGGGGAGCCGCGCACGCTCAACGCCGAGGCGACCGCTGCCGACTTCGGGGAGGCGCTGAGCGAGGTGTTCGCCGACGACCGGGTCCACTCGGTCGTGGTGATCTTCACGCCGCCGGTCCAGTCGAACGGCGCCGAGGTCGCCCGGGTGCTCGCGGCAGCGGCCGCCGGCTCCGACAAGCCGGTCGTCTCCACGTTCCTCGCCTCCCGCAGCGTCCCTGAGCAACTCCGGGTCCCCGACGAGCACGGTGGTGCGGCGCGTGGCTCGATCCCGTCGTTCTCGTCCCCGCAGTACGCCGTGGGCGCGCTCGCCAAGGCGACGCAGTACGCGGAGTGGCGGCGTCGCGCGGACGGCCGGATCCCCGACCTGCCCGGTGTCGACACCGCCGGCGCGGAGGACTTCGTCGCGGAGTTCCTGCAACGCCACCCTCATGGCGCCGACCTGGACGATGCCGATCGCCAGCGGCTGCTGAGCTTCTACGACATCAGTGTGCTGCCGGCCTTCCCAGTCCTCTCAGCCGACGAGGCGGTCGCCCGGGCCGCGGACCTGGGCTTCGAGGTCATCCTCAAGGCGACCGCCGAGCAATGGCGGATGCGCCCGGACCTCGCCGACATCTGGCGCCACATCCACGACGAAGACGACATGCGCGAAGCCTGGGCCGAGATGACCCGCACCTTCGGCGTCGCCTCCGACCCCGCCCGAGCCCAGTTCGTAGTCCAGAAGATGGCCCCGCCCGGAGTCCCCGTGGTCATCTCCGCCCTGGAAGACGTTGCCTTCGGCCCCGTCGTCTCCTTCGGTCTCTCCGGCGTAGCCACCGATCTCCTGGGCGACCGCGCGTATCGCATGCCGCCTCTCACCACGGTCGACGCGGCCGAAATGGTCCGCGAAGTTCGCGCGGCCCCGCTCCTCTACGGCTACCGAGGCTCCGACCCGGTCGACATCCCGGCCATCGAAACCCTCCTCCACCGAGTCTCCCGCCTGACCCTGGACCTCGAAGAGGTGGTCCGCTGCGACCTCCGCTCAGTCCTGGTGGCAGCGCAAGGCGCGACTGTCCTCGACACCACCATCCGCATAGCCCCCAACGAAAAACCCCGCCAGGACACCCCGGCCCGCCGCCTCACCTGACGCCCTCACGCCCGGCTTGACCTACTCGGGCCGGCCTCAGCGATACCGGCCTCGGTGAACACCAGACGGTGGGGCAACCGCCTCTTAGCCGCTGTAGGCCATCGGCCCGAACGGGGCTCAGCTGGTGCGTTGGTAGATGGCGTCGGTGCGGGTGATGAGCTGGTTCTCGACCAAGAGGCGGCGGAGGGCTGCGTGGTCGGGGTGCCAGGCGTTGAGGATGGTGTTGACCTCGGACTCCGGGTAGCTGCGGCCGGGCTCGAAGGACTTCACGAGGTACTCGAGCACGATCCGGGTCTTCGCCGGGACGGTCGGGAAATGGGTCAGACGCCCGTCGCGGATGAAGGCGCGAAGAACGGCGTCGCGCGCCGGGTCCGGGTCCAACGGCTCGACCTCGCGACGGCCACTGCGGGCGGCCTCCTTGAAGACGTCCTCGACAGGGTGGAGGCCGTCGGCGGACGCCGTGAGCAAGCCGGTCTTGAGCAGGCGCTGGGCTGCTTTGCCGATGACCGCAGGGTCGAGGCCGGTGGCGGTGGCGATCTGGTGCGGGGTCCGGGCGCCGAGGACGACGGCGGAGTACGTGCGCAGTCTCGACGGTTCGGCCAGGGATCCACAGAGCAGGTCGGCGTTCATAGAAACCAACGTAATGGCGGCGGCAACCGGATTTCGGGCTGGTGCTAGACAGATCCCATGACGACTGAGCAGCCCGACGGACAGCGCGAAGATGCACGGCCGGGTCCGCACAACGCGATCACTGACGTGCCCGGCGTACTGGTGGGTCAGGTCGAGCGCACGGACGCGCCCTACCTGACCGGTACGACGGTGGTGCACGTGCCCGAAACCGCGGTGGCCGGCGTCGATGTCCGCGGTGGCGCGCCCGGCACCCGCGAGACCGACCTGCTCGACCCGGTCAACTCCAACCCCGGCGCGAACGCGATCGTCCTCACCGGCGGCAGCGCGTACGGCCTGGATGCGGCGTCGGGCGTGATGCGCTCGCTCGAGGAGAAGGGCCAGGGCATCCGGGTCGGCCCGGGGGAGTACGACGTCGTGCCGATCGTGCCGGCCGCGGTGATCTTCGACCTCGGCCGAGGCGGCGGATTCCAGGCGCGACCTGATGCCGACTGGGGTCGCCAGGCGCTCGAAGCCGCCACCGACGGCCCAGTTGCCCAGGGCAACCATGGGGCCGGCGCCGGGGCCAGGGTGGGCGGGTTCAAGGGTGGTGTGGGAACAGCCAGCGTCAGACTTCCCGACGGTACGACGGTCGGCGCGCTCGTGATCGTCAACGCCGCCGGCTCGACCGTCGATCCGCAAGGACTCCTCTACGGCGAGCGCTACGGTTTCGCAAACGAGTTCCCGGTGCTCCGTACCCCCACCGAGCCGCCGCCGGACCTGCCCGGCCGGATCCCCGGCATGAACACCGTGATCGCGGTCGTAGCCACCGATGCCTCGCTGGACAAAGCGGCGACCAGGCGGATGGCGATGGTCGCCCACGACGGCCTGGCTCGTGCGATCGACCCGATCCACACCCTGCTCGACGGCGACAGCATCTTCGCGCTCTCCACCGGCAAAGCGGCTCGCCTGAGCGTCACCGACCCAGCCGCGCTGCTACAGCTGGAGACGATCTTCTCTGCCGGCGCCCGCACGCTGTCCCGCGCGATCGTCCACGCGATGCTCGCCGCCGAAACAGTGGAAACCCCCGCCGGCAAGATGCTCAGCTACCGCGACGCCTACCCCTCGGCCTTCACTGACAACAGCACGAACGACTAGCCGCCCGTACGACCCCGGTACTACGCCCGGCGCCCCGCAGCCACCGAAAGACCTACGGAAGACCGGTCCTGGGACCGACGTTCCAGCGCCGGGATCCCGGAAAGCTACCGGGTATGAGCTACCCAGGTCCCCAGTACCCGCAGCAGGCCACCGGCACCCAGCAGTTCCAGCCCAACCCGGGCTGGACGCCGGTGCCCCACCAGGGCCCTGCAGCCCACGAGTCCACCCAGCACGCCCCGACCCAGCAGCTGACTCAGCACCTACCAACCCAGCAGCCTGGACAGCAGGTGGTGCTCTCCGGGCGCGGGCTGGTCAAGTTCTACGGCGAGGTGGTCGGCCTGGCTGGTGTCGACGTGCAGGTGCGCGCGGGGGAGGCACTTGCCGTCATGGGCCCGTCCGGCAACGGCAAGACCACGCTGCTGCACGTCCTGGCCGGCATCCTCAGCCCCGACCAAGGCGAGGTCTGGCTGTCAGGTGAGCGAGTAGACCAGCTGAACGACGCCGCCCGGACCGTACTGCGCCGTCGCCGCCTCGGCTTCGTCTTCCAGGACAACCAGCTACTCGCCGAGCTCCCGGCCGACGAGAACGTCGCGCTGCCGCTGATGGTCGACGGGGTCTCCCGTCGCGAGGCCATCGGCCGTGCCCGCACGATGCTCGCCCAGGTCGGCCTCGCGAACGAGGTCAGCCGCCGCCCCGGTGAGCTCTCTGGCGGCCAGGCACAACGCGTCGCCATCGCCCGCGCCCTCGTCGGCGAACCGCAGGCCGTCTTCGCCGACGAACCCACCGGCGCCCTCGACGCCACCACCGGCGCCCAGGTGATCGACCTGCTCGTCGGCGCCGCCACCCACCGCGGCGCGGCGGTAGTAGTCGTCACCCACGACGACGCGGTCGCCGCGCGGTGCCATCGGGTAGTACGGATCGTTGACGGCCGGGTGAGCGACCGGTGAATCCGATGACCGACCTGGGCCTGCGGTTCGTCCGCCGCCCGGGCCCTGGGGGACGCGCGGCCAACCTCGCGGCCCTCGGTGCCACCGCGATCGTCGCGCTACTTCTCACCTTCCTGATCGCAGGCTCACTCGGTCTGACCCACCGCTCCGACCGGATCGGCTGGCGCAACACCGACGACGGCGACGCGAAGTCGGCCGTCGGCGTCGTCAACCAGATCGACGACATGGCCGGCGGTGTCCCGCTGACCCGGTACGACGTGGCGATCAACAACCCGCAGAAGGACGCGGAACTCCCACCACCTCCCGGCCTGGCCAAGTCCCCCAAGCCCGGTGAGGTCTTCGTCTCGCCCGAGGTCGCCAAGCACTGGTCCGAGGACCTTTCCAAGCGCTACAAGATCGCCAAGCCCACCGGAATCATCACCGACAAAGGCCTGTCGTCGACCAGCGATCGGGTGATCATCCAGGGCGTCGAGAAGAACTCACCCGGCGTCGCGGCGGCCGACCACCCGAAGTACCTCGACACCTGGAACGGCAAGTCTCTCGATGAGCGGATGGCGACGCTGCTCGTCCTGGTCGCGTTCGGCATCACACTGGTCCTCTTCCCGCTGCTGAGCCTGGTCGGCCAGGCAGCCGGAGTCGCGGCCAAGCGCCGGGAACATCGCCTCGCCGCCCTCCGGCTCGCTGGAGCGACCAGGAGCCAGGTGCTCTGGCTCAGCGCGGTCGAACAGGCAGTACTCGCTTTCCTCGGCGCGATCGTCGGCGTGATCGGCTACACCGTGCTCACCCCGCTGATCGCCCGCATCCCGCTCGGCGGCGGCCGCTGGTACGTGCACGACCTCACCCCGAGTTGGTGGGTCGTCCTGATCGTCTTGATCGCAGTACCGGTTCTCTCGGTGATCAGCGCGCTGATCGGCCTGGGCCGGGTCAGCATCACCCCGCTCGGCGTCGTCCGCGGCCAGACCCGCAAGGGCACCAGCGCACTGCGCCTCGGCCTGCTGGTGATCGGCCCGATCATGCTCGCGATCCTCGGTACCGGTGGAGCGATCCTCCCGCTACTGATCGGCATCGGCCTGGCCGCCCTCGCGGTCCGCATCGTCGGTCCGTTCGCAGTCCAGGTGATCGGCAAATTCATGGCCCGGACGGCGAAAGGCCCGGTGGCGCTGCTCGCCGGGCGCAGGCTCGCCGACGATCCGAAAGCCGCGTTCCGCCCGGTCGCGGCGCTGGTCCTGAGCGGCTTTGTCACCGGCTTCCTCGCACTCTTCATGCCCTACGGCATGAACGGCGACGGCAAGGACGCGTCCTTCGAGTTCTACACCAAACAAGGGCAGGCGGTCGTGGTCGCCGAGGATGCGAAGAAGAAGCTGTCCGAGGCCGGGGTGAAGGGTCAGGTCACCAGCGGAGACGGGGTCGTGGACATCTCGGTCTCGACCGGTGACCGCGAGAAGGTCCGCACGGTTCTCTACGATCTGGTCCCCGGCAAGGTCCCGCTGACCGACGCCGAGAAGGACGACCAGGATGCCGGGATGTACAAGGACCTGCGACTCGGGGTGGCGCTGCTGCTCGGGCTCGTCTTCGTCACCGGCGCAGCGTCCACAGCAGCCGGCGCAGTCGGAACGGCCCTGGACCAGGCCGGCCCGGCGAGGGCGCTGCGCCGTTCCGGAGTACCGCTGAAGGTGATCGAGAGATCCGCCCGGCTCGCCGCCGTAGTACCGGTGGTCGGTGTCGGACTCCCCGTAGTCGGCTTCGGAGCGCTGACCGGACTGGCCTTGAGCGGAGGCGAAGTACTGACCCAGGGCAGCTCGGGAGTCGTCCTGCTCGTCGCCCAGGTGGTGATCGGCCTGGTCCTGGTCGCCGTCGCTGGAGCAGCCGGTGCACCGGTACTACGCAAGGCCAGCGTGGGCTGACCTGGTTCCACCACTGGCGTTATCCACAGGTACGGATCGGGCTCCGGGCCCGGCGCATGCAAGGATGAGGTCATGCGTGACCTCAATGCGCCGGTCCCGGAGCTCGCGGACGCCTCGTCCGAACTTCGCGACGCGATCGACCGGTGCGGCTACTACCCAGACGTCGTGACGGACTCCCTCGCCGTGGCGATCGCCGACGAACCGATCCGGGCGTTCGTGCTGCAGCACGAACCGACCTTCGACCGGGACGAGGTGCGGCGCCACATCACCATCTTGGCGCTGACGCCGAGCCGGCTGATCGTCGGGCACACCGACGAGCACGCCGCCGACGACCTGATCCGGGCGCCCTACGCGTCCACCTCGACCGAGGCGATCCCGCTGAACCGGGTGAACGCCGTGGTGGTGAACAGGGTCGTGCCGAATCCGGCCGGCTACGCCTCCAAGGCCTCGGGCGGCAAGTCCGACCCGGCGGCCGGTGGCGAGGTCGTCCTGACCATCGGCTGGGGCATGGTGAACCGGATCGACCTCGAGCCGGCCGTCTGCGCCGACCCGAACTGCGAGGCCGACCACGGCTACACGGGTTCCGTTGCCGCCGACGACATCTCGTTGCGGATCTCCGCGGCCGCCGACGGCCCGGCCGGTATCCAGCAGGTGCTCGACTTCGCCTCGGCCCTGTCGTTCGCCACGACCAGCAGGTAGTGCCGTGTCCGACCCGACGCCCATCCTGCCTGCATACGGCGGCGGGTCACTCGCAGACGTGCTGCCCTCGGTTGCCGGCGCCCTCTCGGTTCCCGGCGAGCAGAACGTGCTCGACCTGCCCACCGCACCCCGGTACGCCGTACTGCTGCTCGACGGCCTCGGCTGGAATCTCCTCCGGCGCAACGCGGAAGCCGCGCCGTACCTGTCATCCCTCACCGCTCGCAGCCTGACCGCGGGAGTCCCGTCGACGACAGCCGCGAGCCTCACCAGCCTCGGGACCGGCCTGCCACCGGGCGCACACGGGATCGTCGGCTACACCTCGATCGTGCCCGAGACGGGCGCGCTGCTGAATGCGTTGCAGTGGGACGCTCCGGTCGACCCGCGCCGCTGGCAACCGCACCAGACCGTGTTCGAGCGGATCGCTGCCGCAGGCGTCACCACCCGCAACGTCAGCAAAGCGCGCTTCGACACTTCCGGCCTGACCGCAGCCGCCTTCCGGGGCAGCAAACACCGCGGCGCCGACACCGTCGAGGACCGCCTCGACGCAACGCGCTTCGCCAGCCGCGAAGGCGACAAGTCGCTCGTCTACGTCTACGACTCTCAACTCGACTACACCGGCCACGGGCAGGGGAGTGAGTCGTGGCAATGGCGCAAGGAGCTCACCGCCGCTGACACCTTCGCCTCCCAGGTCAGATCAGCGCTGCCACGCGACGCCGTACTGATCGTCGTCGCAGACCACGGCATGATCGACGTCGCCCCCGAGAACCGGGTCGACCTCGACTCCGAGCCCGCGCTGACCGACGGAGTGCGCCTGATCGGTGGCGAGTCGCGCTTTCGCCACCTGTACTGCGTCGACGGCGCGACCGACGACGTACTGGCGACGTACCGGGAGCGGGTCGGCGACAAGGCCCTCGTGCTCAGCCGGGACGAAGCGGTCGGGCGTGGCTGGTTCGGTGCCGTCGAGGAGCGCGTCTCGCCACGGCTCGGCGACGTCATCGTCGCTTCGCTCGGACCGGTCGCACTGGTCGCCAGCCGTCGCTACCCGCAAGAGGCAGGCCTGATCGGCCTGCACGGCTCACTCACCCAGGACGAGATGCTGATCCCGCTCCTGATCGATTCAGGGAACTAGAAGCTCCAGACGTTCCAGTAGAAGCTTGCCTGGGCGGTCTTCGCCTCGGCGTCCCGCGCCGTCACGGTCACCTTGAACCGGCCTGAGCCCGGTGTCAGTACGCCGGTGATCCAGCCGCGCTGACCGTCGATGCTCAGCCCCGGCGGCAGCCCGGTCGCCGTGTAGCTGATCTCGCCCTTGCTGCTGAGGCCCTTCAGCAGCAGCGGTATCGCCGGAGCCCCGCCGAAGCCGATCTGCTCGGCCGGCTTGGTGATGCTCACCCCAGACGTCGGCGCCTTGCTGGCCGCCCCGACCGCTTCCGCGGCGTCGACCATGCCTTCGCCGTAGTACGAGTTCACCGCGTCCGCCCCCTTGCACTGGGCGACTGTGCTGGCCGGGCAAGGGATGTCATTGGCCTGCGCGGCGAGCCTGGCGCGGACCTGCTCGGGCGTCAGCTTCGGGTTCGTACTGCGAATCAGCGCAACCACCCCGGCGACGTGCGGTGACGCCATCGACGTACCGTCCAGGGACTGGTAGCCGCCGCCGGGGATGGTCGAGTAGACGGCCTGGCCGGGTGCCGCGATCTTGATCTTGCCTTCGCCGAAGTTGGAGAAGCCCGCCTTCGTCCCCTCGGGGCTGAGCG
Source organism: Streptomyces sp. SID13031 (assembly GCF_010548305.1). Taxonomy (GTDB): domain Bacteria; phylum Actinomycetota; class Actinomycetes; order Propionibacteriales; family Kribbellaceae; genus Kribbella. The sequence continues at coordinate 232,816 of NZ_JAAGLV010000005.1, read as the reverse complement.
CCGAGACGACGAGCACGTTCGGCAGTTCGGTCGGCAGGCTGAGGCAGTCGTTGGTGATCGTGCGGATACCGGGTTTGGAGTCGTTGGGGCTGCTCGGGTCGCTCGTCTTCGCGGCCAGGTCGTAGTTCTCGTTGCCCGCGGCGGCGACGTTCACCACGCCCTTGGAGTCCGCGTACGCGACAGAACGCCGGACGGCCTCCTGGATCGCGTCCTGGTCCTGGTTGGTCGGGCACAGGAACATCCACGGATCGACGTAGTAGCTGTTGTTGGTGACCGAGACGCCCTTGTCGGCGGCGAAGACGAAAGCGCAGACAGTGTTCTCGGGGAAGAACAGTTGCTGGCCTTCGGGCTCGGCGACCCGGATCGATGAGACCTTCACGCCTGGCGCGACGCCGACCATGCCCTTGCCGTCCTTGGCGGCGGCGATCGTGCCGGCGACGTGGGTGCCGTGCGCGGCGACCGGTCGCCAGGCTCCCGGCCTGGTGTCGGCCTTGCCATAGGCGCAGGACGCCGACTTGCTCGCATCGAAGTTCGCCTTCAGATCCTGGTGCAGGTCGTCGACACCGGTGTCCAGCACGCCGACGGTGATCGCCTTCGATCCCGGGTTCACCGCCCAGGCCTTGTCGGCGCCGATCATCGTCATGTCCGGCCGGACCGTCTCGGGGGAGTTGTCGGGATTCTCGGTCGGAGCCGCCGGGATCGCCGGGTTGGCGACCGCGGCCGGGAGGTCCGAAGTACGGGTCGCTCCTACTTTCTGTACGCCCGGCACTGCCCGCATCGCGCCCGCGAAGCCCTCGTTGGCCGAGTGCACGACGAGCACGCCGATGGCGTCGTACGCCGCGTAGACCGTGCCCGCGTTGGCTGTGACGCCGGCCATCGCCGCGGTGGTCTGCTTGGGCGCGGTGATCACGAAGTACGCCCGAAGCCCCGCTTCGGCCCGGACGGGACCAGCCACCGACTGCACTGTGGTGGCGGTCAATGTCACGCAGAGCGTGAGGATCAGGATCAAGGCTTTGCGCACGCTCAAGTAGACCTCGGACCCGGTGCAGAAGAAAAGCCGACCCACCCCGGCGTACCTGCGGCTCCAACGACTTTGGCAGGATGGGCGCCCGTGGCTGAGCTGCTCTACTTCACCGGGACCATGGACTGCGGCAAGTCGACGCTGGCCCTCCAGATGGATCACAACCACGCGGCGCGCGGCCGGCTGGGCAAGATCTTCACCAGCAACGACCGGGCCGGCGAGTCCGTACTGTCGTCACGGCTCGGTCTGGAGGCCGAGGCGATCGAGGTCAAACCCGACTTCGACTTCTGGCAGTACGTCGTCGACGAGCTGACCCATGGCGGCAGGATCGACTACGTGGTGGCCGACGAGGCGCAGTTCTACCAGCCCGAACAGGTCGAGCAACTGGCCCGGCTGGTCGACGAACTGCAGATCGACGTCTTCTGCTTCGGCATCCTGACCGACTTCCGGGCCACTCTCTTTCCTGGGTCGGCCCGGCTGGTCGAGCTCGCCGACCGGATGGAGCTGCTCCAGGTCGAGGCGTTGTGCTGGTGTGGTGAGCGCGCCACCCACAACGCGCGCACCGTCGGTGGTGAGATGGTCACCGAAGGCGAGCAGCTGGTCGTCGGCGACATGGTCACCAACGCCGCGGACGTCGCCTACGAGGTGCTCTGCCGTCGCCACCACCGGCGCCGGCTGACCGCCGCCCGTGCTCGTGCCACCCTGTCACCCGAGGTACTCCCGTTCGGAGGCGCGCTGTGAACCCGCTGATCTCTGCCGACACCCTGCTGGCCAGCACCGACAAGCCGGTGCTGATCGACGTCACCTGGAACCTGTCGGCCCCCGCCGGGGCGCCGAAGACCCCGCCCGGACGCGACGCGTACGACGCCGGCCATCTGCCTGGCGCGCACTTCGTCGACCTGGACACCGAACTGGCCGCGCCACCCGGCGACGGCGGCCGCCACCCGTTGCCCTCAGCAACGACTGTCGAAGCTGCGCTACGCCGGGCGGGCGTCTCCGAGGACACCTCGGTTGTCGTCTACGACGCCGCCAACTCGATGGCCGCCGCCCGCGCGTGGTGGATCTTCCGGTACTTCGGGGTGCGCGACGTCCGCGTCCTCGACGGTGGCTTCGCCGCGTGGCAAGCCGCTGGGGGAGAGGTGAGCACCGAGGTTCCCGTGGATGCCGCGGGCTCCTTCGCCGCCAAAGCCGGCCAGGTCCCGATGCTCGACGCAGCAAGTGCTGCGGAGCTCGCTTCCACCGGCCTACTGCTGGATGCTCGTGCGCCGGAACGCTTCGCGGGCGAGGTCGAGCCGCTGGACAAAGTCGCCGGTCACATCCCCGGCGCGGTGAACGCACCCACCGCGGGCAACGTCTCCGCGGACGGCCACTTCCTGTCCGCCGATGACCTTCGAGCCCGCTTCGCCGCCCTCGGCGCCGATGGCTCTGCCGAGGTCGGCGCCTACTGCGGCTCAGGCGTCACCGCGGCCCACGAAGCCCTCGCCCTCCAGGTCGCCGGTATCGAGGCCGCGGTCTACGTCGGCTCCTGGTCCGAATGGATCACCGACCCGACCCGCCCGATCGCCACCGGCCCCGCCTGACAACCTGCAATACCGCAGCTGCAACTTCGGCTAGAGCTCGAGCAGCATCGTGTCCGAACCACCGCTGCGGCCGACCTTCCGAAAACCGAGTGAGCGGTAGAGCTCCGCGGCCTGGTTCTCGGGCTCGACGCTCAAGCTCAGCCGCCCGTACGGCGCCGCGGCCTCGATCAGTGCCGTCAGCAACGCCCGCCCGAGGCCGCGACCGCGCTGCCCCGCGCTCACCCCGACGCTGAGCTCAGGCACATCGTCGGCGACATATCCGTAGCCGGGCCGATCCGCCGTCAGTAGCCGAGCCCAAGCGGCGCCGACCGGCTGGTCGTCCTCAGCAATGAACCCGAAGTCGCCACGGCGCATCCAGCCGTCGAGATACCGCCACGCGTGGTCCTCGGCGGCCAGCTGCTCCAGCGTGAAGCGGGGCTGTCCGTCCCAGTTGTAGGCCTCCAGCAGCATCTGCTCGAGGAAGGCGCGGTCGGTGGTCTCGGCTGCTCGGATCAACATCTCGTCATCTTCTCCCGAACCGTGACCGGACTCGGCATTGATAAAGTAACACGCATGGTTTAACTTACTCGAAATTGGGCTTCTGTGGCCCAGACCACACCCCCTGAACCGCCCACTGGTGGGGGCGGAAACCTGAGGAGTTCCGATGACGAGAACGGCAAGGTGTGTCGCGGCCCTGACTTCGGCGGCCGCGCTGCTGATGGCGGCATCCTGCGCGGACAGCACTACGCCGGCGGCGGACAGCGCCGGCGCGATCGACGAGAACGCTCCGGTGACGATCACGGTCGGCAACAAGCCGAAGCCGGACAAGCCGGCCGACGTCGCCACGTTCGCCAAGAACGTCAAGGAGTTCACCGACGCCCATCCCAACATCACGGTCAAGACGACCGAGACCGCCTGGGACGCGCAGACCTTCCAGGCCCAGGTGGCCGGCGGCTCGCTGCCGACCGTGATGAGCATCAGCTTCACCGAGCCGCTGAACATGATCCCGAACAAGCAGCTCCCGGACATCACCGACGAGCTGAAGGTGGTCGACCTGACCAAGGTGCTGAACCCGGAGACGCTGAAGCTGGTCCAGGACGACAAGGGCCGGATCTACGGCGTACCGTTCGAGGCCTTCTCCGTCGGGCTCGCCTACAACCGGGCGTTGTTCAAGCAGGCCGGTCTGGACCCCGACAAGCCGCCGACGAACTGGGACGAGGTCCGGCAGTACGCGAAGCAGATCACCGAGAAGACCGGTAAGGCGGGCTACGCCCAGCTGACCAAGGACAACACCGGCGGCTGGATGCTCACCACCATGACCTACAGCATGGGCGGCACGGTCCAGAGCGACGACGGCAAGAAGAGCACTTTCAACGACGCGCCGGCCAAGAAGGCGCTGCAGTTGCTGAAGGACATGCGCTGGACCGACAACACCATGGGCACCAACTTCCTCTACAACCAGGAGGAGGCCCGGCAGGACTTCGCCGCCGGCAAGATCGGCATGATCATGCAGGCGCCGGATGCCTACGACATGGCCGTGAAGAACTTCGGCATGAAGCCCGCCGACTTCGGCGAGGGCGCGCTGCCGCAGGACGGTGGCCCGCACGGCACGCTGACCGGTGGCTCGATCAAGATGATCAACCCGAAGTCGACCCCGAACGAGATCGTCGCCGCGCTCAAGTGGATCAAGTACTACGAGTTCGACAAGTACACGAACCAGGGCATCGCGGTGCAGCGGGCCAAGGACGCTGTCGCTGACAAGAGCTTCGTCGGCCGGCCGGGCGTCACGCCGCTGAGCCAGGAGACCTACGACCAGTACAACGAGTGGCAGAAGCCCTACGCCAACGTGCCGGTCGAGCAGTTCAAGGGCTACATCGAGTCGACGAAGACGCTCAAGCTGCTGCCGGAGCCGTCGAACAAGGGCCAGGAGGTCTACGCGCTGCTCGACCCGGTGGTCCAGCAGGTGCTGACCAAGAAGGACGCCGACATCGACAAGTTACTCGCCGATGCCTCTTCGAAGATCGACGCCCGCCTGGCCCGGTAACCCACCATGGCCCTCCTCAGTCGACCTGCTGACCAGTCCCGCCGTGGTGTCACCTCCTGGTTCCGCTCCGGCGGGCTGAGCAGCATCATCTTCGCGCTGCCCCTGGTACTGACGTTCCTGTACTTCTCCTGGGGCCCGATCGTGCGCGGGCTGGTGCTCAGCTTCCAGAAGAACAACCTCGTCACCACCCCCGAATGGGTCGGGTGGTCGAACTTCAGCTACGTGCTGACCGACCCGCAGCTCCCGCAGGCAACGCTCAACACCCTGTACTTCGCTCTGCTCGCGCTGATCTTCGGTTTCCCGGTGCCGCTGTTCCTGGCGGTCTTCATCAGCGAACTGCGCAAGACCGGCTGGCTCTACAACGTGCTGTCGTACCTGCCGGCGGTGGTTCCGCCGGTGGTCGCGATCCTGCTCTGGAAGTTCTTCTACGACCCGGGCGGTTCCGGCCTCTTCAACACCGTCCTGGGCTGGTTCAACCTCGGTCCGTACGCGTGGCTGAACTCGTCGAGCCTGGCGATGCCGGCGATCGTGCTCGAGGCGACCTGGGCGGGTGCGGGAGCGACCGCGATCATCTACCTGGCCGCGCTCACCGGCGTCCGGACAGAGCTCTACGAATCCGCCGAGCTGGACGGCGCGGGGATCTGGCGGCGGGTCTGGCATGTCACCATCCCGCAGATCCGCGGCATCATCTTGATCATGCTGCTGCTGCAGCTGATCGGCACCTTCCAGGTGTTCACCGAGCCGTTCCTGTTCACCGGTGGTGGTCCGGACAACGCGACCACCACGATCCTGCTGCTGATCTACCGGTACGCGTTCATCAACGGGGACTTCGGGGCCGCGACGGCCCTGAGCGTGCTGCTCGCGCTCGTCCTGTGCGTGCTCTCGCTCGTGTACCACTTCCTCACCCGGCGTTGGAGCACGACATGACCAGTCTCCCGATCACTGAACAAGTCGCCGGCACCAGTGCGGAGGCGACCCCGGCCGAGCGGCGCAAGCGCCGTGCGGCCGAGGCCGAGGAGCGCGGCATCATCTCGACCGCGGACCGCCAGCGAACACTGGTCCGGTACGGGCTGCCTACGATCCAGGTACTGCTCTTCATCGGCGTGCTGGTCGCCGGCGTCGGACCGTTGCTCTGGTTGTTCAAGTCCGGGCTGTCCACCAGCCAGGACATCCTGCAGGGGCCACTCTCGCTGTGGCCGAGCGGCATCCAGTGGCAGAACATCCCGAACGCCTGGACCCAGGTCCAGATCGGCTCGTACCTGGGCAACACCGCGATCATCGCGATCGGCTCACTGGTCTCCACCCTGTTCGTCTGTACGACCGGCGCGTTCGTGCTGAGCGTGCTGCGCCCGAAGTGGGGACCGATCATCACCGGGCTGGTGCTGGCCACGCTGTTCCTGCCCGGCGTGATCTCGCTGGTGCCGCTGTACCTGACCATCCTCAAGATGCCGGTGTTCGGCTGGAACCTGCAGAACACGTTCTGGGCGGTCTGGCTGCCGCAGGCGGCGGGCGCGTTCAACATCCTGGTGATGAAGCGGTACTTCGACTCGATCCCGCGTGAGCTGATCGAGGCGGCGCGGATCGACGGCGCGAGCAACCTGAGGTTGTTCACGGCGCTGATCCTGCCGATGTCGAAGCCGATCCTCGGAGTGGTCTCGCTGCTCACGGTGATCGGTTCCTGGAAGGACTACCTCTGGCCGCTGCTGGTGCTGCCGGATCCGAAGCTGCAGCCGATCTCGGTGGCGCTGCCGCGGGTGGCGGACACCACTGAGATCTCGTTGCAGATGAGCGCGATGTTCCTGGCGGTCCTGGTTCCCGTGGTGCTCTTCTTGATATTCCAGAAGCAGTTCCTGCGCGGGGTCGGAATGTCAGGAGGCATCAAGGAATGACTACTTCACTGAACAAGGGAAGGAAGGAAGGCGAAGGGTTTGAGGGGCGCCGGGTGCTGGTGACGGGGGCGGCCGGGCGGATCGGGCTGGTGGCCACTCGTCATCTGACCGAGCTCGGCGCCCGGGTGACCGCGTTGACCAACGTCGAGGACGACGGTCTCAAGGCGGACCGGATCGTGATCGGTGATACCAGGTCCGAGGCGGACGTGGCGACGGCGCTCGAGGGCGCCGACGCTGTCGTCCACCTGGCCGCCCTGCCGCACCCGTCGGCTGGTACGCCGTACGACGTCTACACCGTCAACGTGGTGTCGACCTTCAACGTGCTGGCCCAGGCGGCCGTGCTCGGGATCGAGCGCGCGGTCATTGCCAGCAGCATCAATGCGTTCGGGGTGCCGTTCAACCCGGCCGACGTCCGGCCGGCCTACTACCCGATCGACGAGAAGATCCCGGCCGACGTCGCCGACTGGTACTCGCTGTCGAAACAGAACGACGAGAACACCGCACGGATGGTCTGGCGGCGCTGGGGGATGGACGTCGTGTGTCTGCGCTTCCCGCACGTGAACTCGCCGGAGGTGATGGAGCGGATCGCTGGCGGCGACCCGGCCGGCGGCGTACGGGAGGCCTGGTCCTACCTGGACACCCGCGATGCGGCGTACGCGATCGAGTTGGGGCTGACGGCAACCTTGTCCGGCGCCCACACGTTCTTCGTCACTGCCGGGACCACCAACGCGCCGTACGAGACCGAGGCTCTGCTCGACGCCTATGCGCCCGGGGTACCGCGGTTGCGGCGCTTCGTCGGGCGCGAGGTACCGATCGACCTGACCGCGGCCCGGACCGTGCTCGGTTTCCAGGCGCGGCACGAGCTCGACCTACCCACGAACCTCCTGGAGAGCTGAATGCCGCACGAGACCCCCGCCACCTTCGCCCAGCCCTGGCCGGTCCGCGACGACATCCGGATCAGTGCGGTCCGGGCGATCGTCACCGCGCCGCAGGGCATCCCACTGGTGGTGGTGAAGATCGACACCACCGAGCCCGGCCTGTACGGGCTCGGTTGCGCCACCTTCACGCAGCGCTGGAAGGCGGTCAAGACGTTCGTCGAGGACCACCTCGCCCGGCTGCTGATCGGCCGGTACCCCGGTGACATCGGCGACCTGGTCCGGCTGGCCGGGTTCTCCGGCTACTGGCGTGGCGGGCCGGTCACGAACAACGCGATCTCGGGTATCGACGAGGCGCTGTGGGACATCGCCGGCAAGCGTGCCGGGATGCCCGTCTACGAGCTGCTCGGCGGCAAGGTCCGGGCTGCCGCTGACACTTACATCCATGCCGGTGGCATCACCATCGACGACACACTGGAGCAGGCGAAGGAGTTCGTCGCGCAGGGCTGGCGGCACATCCGGCTGCAGGTGTCGACGCCGGGTGGCGGCGGGTACGGTGCACCGCGACTCGCGACGCTCTACCCGGACGCGCCGTACCGGAACGGCTGGAGTGCTCGCGACTACCTCCGTACTACGCCCGACCTGTTCGCGGCAGCCCGACAGTCGTTGCCCGACAACATCGAGCTGCTGCATGACGTGCACTCGCGGCTGACTCCCAAGGAGGCCGTGTTGCTCGCGCGTTCGCTGGAGCCGTACCGGCTGTACTTCCTCGAGGACGTCCTGCCGCCGGAGCACTGGGATCGCCTCCCCGAGGTGCGGGCCGCTTCGCCCGTACCGCTGGCTGTCGGTGAGTTGACCACCTCGATGGGCGACGCCGTGCGGTTGGTGCGCGATGGCGGCGTGGACTTCATCCGGTCGCACATCTCCGACATCGGCGGCCTCACCGCTGGCCGCAAGGTCGCCGATCTCGCCGAGCTCTGCGGCGTCCGTACCGCGTGGCACGGGCCGGGGGACACCTCGCCGATCGGTGCGGCCGCCAACGTCGCGCTCGACGTCAGCTCGGTTGCCTTCGGCATCCAAGAGGGCCACGTCTACAACGACGCCACCCACGAGGTCTTCCCCGGCACGCTACGGATCGTCGACGGTTGGCTGACTCCGAACGAGAAGCCGGGCTGGGGTATCGACATCGACCTCGAGGCGGCTGCGCGCTATCCCGCGCAACTGTCCGGCCATGACGAATGGGCGGCCGGCGTACGGCGTATCGACGGGGCCCTGGAGGCGCCGTGAAGTTCGCCGTGTTCACCGATTCGACGCCGGAGTGGACTCCCGCGGAAGCCGCGAAGATCCTGGCCGGGCAGGGCTGGCAAGGGGTCGAGTGGCGGATCACCGATCCGGTCGAGTCGGCGAGACCGACCTTCTGGGCCGGCAACCGGGCGACCTTCCCGCTGACCGGGCTGGAGTCGCACCTCGACGAGATCCGCTCCGTCACGCTGGACGCGGGACTGGGGTTCCCCGCACTCGGTGGATACGTAACGCCGAGGCAGCGCGTGGATGCTGAGCGCCTGCTGGCCGCGGCCGCTGCGCTCGGCGCCGGCCAGGTCCGCTTCCTCGGGCTGAACGCGGAGAAGGGGCAGACCTACCGGGAGGCCTTCGCGTTGTACAGAGGCGATTGGGAGTGGCTCGAGGACTGCGCCCGGCGGCACGGCGTACGGGCGTTGCTCGAGTTGCACCACGAGAGCCTCACGCCGAGCGCGTCCGCTGCCCGGCGGCTGGTCGAGGGGCTCGATCCGCGGTACGTCGGGGTCCTGCACGACATCGGCAACACGGTGATCGAAGGGTGGGAGGAGCCGGCCCACGCGCTCGATCTGCTTGGCGAGTATCTGGCGCACGTCCACGTCAAGAACGTCGCCTTCCACCTGGCCGCGGTGGAAAACGACGGCACGTTGCGCTGGGTTCCGAAATGGGTGCCGTTGCGTGAAGGCCGGGCCCACCTGCCGGAATTCTTCAAAGCACTCGCCGCGACCGGCTATGACGGCTGGGTGACGGTCGAGGATTTCTCGGTCGCGTTGCCGCTGCCGGAAAGAACGGCGGCGAATCTCGAATACCTCACCGGCCTCGCGCGTGCTGCGGGGTACGATCTCGCCTAGCTTGCGACTGAATTAGATGAGCGGGGAAAGTTATGGATAAGGAGGAGGTGGGCGATGGTCACGCCTGAGAGTGACTCGGCGGTGCTCGACGAGCCGACGCGTTCCGGCGCGAACCAGTACGACCTGGGCTCCTTCAACGAGGCCGTGATCATCGAGACGATCCGGCTGGCCGGCATCATCAGCCGCACCGAGATCTCCCGGCGGACCGGGCTGACCCAGCAGTCGGTGTCGCGGATCCTGCGCGTGCTGCTGCAGCAGGGCCTGCTGGTCGAGGAGAAGCAGGAACGCGCCGAACGCCTCGGCAAACCCCGTACTCCGGTGCGGTTGCGCTCCAACGCCGCCCATGCGGTCGGCATCCACATCGACCCCGAGCTGCTGACCGTCGCGGTGGTCGACCTGGACGGGACGATCGTGCGACGCGAGACGGTTGATCTGCCGGCCGATCTCGATGCGGTGCGGCTGGTCGATCTCGCCGCAGCCACCGTCACCGCCGCCTTGAGTATCAGCCAGGTGGACGCGGATTCGATGCTCGGGGTGGGCGTCGCGGTCCCGGGGCCGATCAATGCCGACGGCACCTTGCTCGACCTGCCGTTGCAGTCGGCCTGGCGCGGGCTGGAGATCAGGCACCTGTTGCAGGGCAAGCTGAATCACCCGGTCCTGGTGGAGAAGGACGGCACCGCGGCGGCGATCGGCGAGCGCTGGATCGGCCGGTCGGCGCGGGCCCGCGACTTCGCCTACCTCTACCTCGGGACCGGGGTCGGCAGCGGGCTGATCCTGAACGGCTCCATCTATCGCGGCCTGACCGCGAACGCCGGCGAGTTCGGCCAGTTGTGCGCCCTGAAGATGGGGGAGTGGGACGAGAAGACCGGGCCGAAGATGATGGCCGAATGCAATCCGACCGCTGGGTTGCCGGTGATCGCGGCGGGCTTCGGATATGTCGAGACGGACGCCTCCGCGACCGATGAGGCGAAACGCTACAAAGCGGTCTGCAAAGCCGCCGCGAGTGGCGACGAAGCGGCCGCGAAGGCGGTCACCCAAGTGGCATCGGTGATTGCGCAGGGTGCGGTCGGGCTGGTCGATCTGCTCGATATCGATTTGATCGTGCTCGGCGGTCCGGCGTTCGAAAAAGAAATCGCCGGGGTGTTCCTTTCCGAAATCAGCCGCGCGGTGAATTCGCACCCGATCGCGAAAGGCACCCGGACGGTCGCGGTCGAGGAGTCGATGCTGCAGGCCGACGCGGCCGCGGTCGGCGCCGCGTCGACGATCTTCCACGATGCGTTCACCCCGCGGGTGGGTGGTTCGAGTCAGGCTCGTAGGCTGCCGAAGTGACCCTCGACAGACCGCTGACCGCCGAGATCGAGCTGCGGGTGGCGTCGCTCAACGATGCCGCCGCCTTCGCTGAAGCACAGGTCCGCAATCGCGAACACCTGAAGCCGTGGGAGCCGGTCCGGACGGATCGCTGGTTCACGACAGCCGGACAGCTTGATCGGCTGGAGCTCCAGCTGGCGCGCTTCGAGAAGCGTGAGACCGTGCCGTGGTTCCTCTTCCAGGGCGATCGCGTGGTGGGGTCGATGACGCTCAACGACATCGTCCCCGGCCCGTTCCGCAGCGCGAGCCTCGGCTACTGGATCGACGCGAGCCTGCTCGGCAAAGGCCTGGCGACAACGGGAGTGCAAGCCGTCGCCGACCTCGCCGACACCGAGCTGCGCCTGCACCGGATCGAGGCCAGCACCCTCACCAACAATCTGGCTTCCCAACAGGTCCTGAAGAAGTCCGGCTTCGCCCAGATCGGCACCGCCCCCGACTACCTCCACATCGACGGCGCCTGGCGCGCCTGCCACCTCTTCCAGCGAATCCTCAACACCCGCCGCCCCGGCGAAGCCTGAGTCAGCTGGGTGGGAGGCGGATTCCGCGGCTGACGTCCACGTCGTCGTAGCGGCCTTCGAGGACGTCGAGGAACTTGACGGGGCGCTGGAGGGTTGAGGCGATGTAGACGGCGCGGACGGTGGCCAGGGCGTCGATCGCGTCGTGGACGGTGATACCGGGTTGTTCGCCGTTGCCGATGGCATCGAAGATGTCCGCGTACTGCGCGACGTGGCCGGCTGGACGTTCGGTGTCGATGGGATGGTCGTCCTCGGAGCCGTCGACGTCGAAGCGGCGCAGTACGTCGTCCTCGACCTCGGCGCCGCCTTCCGTGCCGTGCACCGAGACGCGGGTGCGCCCGCCGGGGAAGGCTGCCGTGGTCGCATGCAGCGTGGCGACCGAGCCGTTCTCGAAGGTCAGGATGGCGACGACGGTGTCCTCGACCTCGATCGACTGGTGTGCCGCGCGGAGTGCCTGCGCCTGGATGTTGACCGGCCGGCCCATGAACCACAACAGCAGATCGACGGTATGGACGCCCTGGTTCATCAGCGCCCCGCCGCCGTCCTGGGCCCAGGTGCCGCGCCAGCCTGCCGAAGCGTAGTACTCGTCGCTGCGCCACCAGGCAACCGTCGCGACGGCCGAGGTGAGTTGCCCGAAGCGGCCGGCCTTGATCGCCTCGGAGACCTGCGAGCTGCCCGGGTCGAACCGGTGCTGGCTGATCACCGACGACACGACCCCATGCCCGGCCGCCCGGGTGGCCGCCGCGCCGAGGCGGCGGGCCCGGGGGAGGTCGACGTCGAGAGGCTTCTCGATGACGACGTGCTTCTTCTCGTTGAGCGCCTGCTCCGCGAGCGCGGCGTGGGTCCCGCTCGGCGTGCAGATCGCGACGAGCGAGATGTCCGATCCCGACAGTGCCGCACCGAGGTCGCCGTACACCTGCGGCTCAGGTTGCCCGGCTTCCTTCAGCCAGGTAGCGAGAGCCTGCGCAGCGGCCGCGTCGCCGTCGACCAGTGCGGTCACGAAGGCGTCCGGCCGGGCCGCGATGGTGTCCGCGTGGGTACGGCCGATGATGCCGCAGCCCACGATGGCGACCTGGTGATTGTTCGTCGAGTCAGACATCTCGCCCCTTCAAGCTATTTCGTCGAGAAGTTCGCTGTCAGCACCTGGTCCGCGGTCACCGCCAAGGTGTACGACGCGTCGGTGGAGACCACCGCGCCGCCCACGGTCCAGTTCTGGAAAACGCTATCCGACGCAGGCGTGGCTGTCACGGTCACCTGCGCGCCGATCTCGTACGTCCCCGGCTCGGACTCGTTCCCGGCGATCTTCACCGTGCCGTTGCCGGCCGCCGCGACCGAGACGTGCCGCTGGACGACGTTGATCACCATCACGTTGTGCAGCGTCACCGGCCCGGTGCTGGTCGCGCCGTTGTAGCGGGCCAGGTTGGTCGCCTCGACGTCACCCTTGACGACCTTCACCGTGAAGCCGCCGTCGCCGAGGTTGTCGGTGCCCAGGTTGAACGCGTCCACCTGACCGTCGTTGACGACCAGCCCGTCGTGGAACCCGTACGCGAAGACGTTGAACAGGGTCAGGCCGCGAGCGCCGTCGACGGTGACGATCTTGGCCGTCTTGCGCATGTACTTGTCGATCACCAGCTCGAAGATGCTGCCCTCGTTCATCCAGTTCGGCTCCTGGTACCCGATCCGGGTGACCGCGTTGCCGTTGGACAGCACGCCCTCGATCCGCCCGCCGGTACTGCGCCCGACGGCGATCGCGTGGTCGAAGAACGCACCGGCGATCTTCCGGACGACGAACCCGTCGTTGCGGAAGGTGGTGAGGTCGACGCCGTTCCACGCGTTCGGGAAGCCCGCGTTGATCACGTACGTGGCCGAGCCGTTGCCGCGGACGGCGTACGGGTAGGGCACGACGCCCTCGGCCTTGCCCGGGTTCTGCTCGGGGTAGAAGACGCGCAGCCCGCGCAGCCCCGCCTTCTTGCCGCCCAGCGTCACGAAGGCGGTCGCCGTGTCCGGAGCGGCGGTGTTGCGTCCCTCGAAGGCGTGCAAGACCGTGTCGCCGCTGGCTCCGCCCTGATCACGGTTCGGAACAGCGGAGGCGCCGCGCAGTTCCACCTTCGCAGGAACGCTCAGGTGGCCACTGATCCGGTACCAGCCGGCCGGGAGGTACACGATCCCGCCACCGGCTCGGCCGGCCTTGTCCAGCGTCTTCTGGATTGCGTTGGTCGCGTCCGCGGCCGGGAGATAACCGACGCCGTGCGGCGCATCCACGACGGACAGAACATCCTCGGCCGGGCTGGGGAGCGCACTTTGGGTGTAGGTCGGCGCGGTGCCGGCCATCCGGTGCACGATGCCCGCGACAGTCCCGGTGACTGTGGTGCCGGTGACCTTCACATAGCCGCGGGAGTCGTTCTGGATCCCTTGATCGCCCTCCAGCAGGCCGCCGGCCAGGGTGAGCCCCCACCGGTCGTCCATCACGTCCACCTTGAGTGCCGTCCCGGTACGCCGTACGTCGGGCTGCAGGAAGCTCCCGGTGAACTGAGCACGCTGCCCGGCGACGACGTGGATGCCGATCTTGTAGTCGGAGAGCGTGATCTTGTGGAACTGGTCCCACTCGAGGTCGCCGAGCACCAGACCGGTGCCGTTGGCCCGGGTCCAGGCATCGAGGGTGGCACGGGCCGGTGGGTTGAAGGAACGGGCCGCGGCCCAGTACGCGTTGCTGAAGGTCACGTTCTCCCAGGTGCCGACGTCCGCGCCGTTGTACGCGCGGGCGCCCTCGAAGAGAGCGGTTCCCCGGATATTGCGGATCGTCGTCGACTCGTGCACCTGGCCGGAGCTGGGCGCGTTGCCGTGATCGTTGGGGAAGGTGCTGACCCCGATCCCACGGTACGAGTTGAGCATGGTGACGTCGGAGACGGTCGACATCATGTAGTTCTCGTTGCCGATCCAGGCGCCGCCGGGGATCTCGAAGGTGTAGCCATACGGGATCGGCGTAGTCGCACTCTGCCGCGGGTAGTACGTCGTCACGCCGATCACGCCGGCCGAGCCGCCGATCCGGAACAAGGACGGACCATCGTTGCCGGAGGCAAGGTCTGCGACGATGGTGGTGCCGTAGTCCCCGTGGTGGTTGCCAGGCTTGTCCGGATCGCGCCGGTCGCCGCGCAGGGTGCAGAAGGCGTGCACCTCGACGGTGTCGGTGACCAGGTACTTGCCGACCGGAAGCCAGACCGTGCCGCCACCGGCGTCCTGGCAGGCGTAGATCGCGCTCTGGATCGCCTTGGTCGAATCCGCGCGGCCGGTACGGTCCGCGCCGAACTCAGTCGCGTCGAAGTCGGCGACCACACCGTCCTCGGTCGGGTTGACCGTGTCGATCAGCTTCGGTTTCGGCGTCACGACCGGCGACTCGCGAAGCTGGAGCTCCTTGACCGTGAAGTTGTCGGCGCCGGTCAATGCGACCCGGACATAACGCGCCTCGACGGTCGCGAACCGGGTCTTGCTGAACTGGTTGGCACCAGGAGAACCAGTCCGGCCGACCGTGGTGAAGCTGCTGCCGTCGTTCGACACCTGCACGGTGTAATCGGGCGACGACGTCTGCGCCCACTCGACCCGGACATCGTTCACAGCGCGGGCCTCCTTGAGATCGACCTGCAGCCAGGAGTCGCCGGCGCCGCTCGTCCAGGTGGTCTGGTGATTGCCGTCATTGGCGTTCGCGGCCGCGTTGCCGCTGCTCGCGCTCGCAGTACCGGCTGATGCGAAGTTGGTGTCGACGATGGCGGAGTTGAAGGCGTCCAGCTTCGTCTGCAGCGCCTGCAACCCGGCCTTCACCTGCACGTCGGTGACGTTCGGGGTGGTCGCGACAGCGCGCGCGTCGTTGATCGCTTGCAAGAAGGTCGCCCGGCTGCCAACCGGGAACTGGCCGTCGCGGGATCCCTCGCGCGCGGCCTTCTGCACCCGGGCCGCCTCGTCGATCAGGTCGACCAGGCCCTCGGTGACGTCGAGAACAGTCGCCACCTTCGCCACCCGGACCGCCGCGACCTTGAGGTCGACCGCGCCGTCACCGATGTGGATCCGGAAGTCCGAACCGTTGGACCGGTTCGTCATCACCGCATCGCTCAGCGCGAACGTGTAGGTCTTCCAGGTCAAGGTGTTGCCATAGGTGATCACCTCGGAGTTCTTGAACATCTCCGGGATCGTCGCGCCGGGGGAGTCGTAGTGCAGACCGAACTGCCCGTTGCCCTCGTCGAAGTAGTCGATGCTGACCAGCACCAGGTTGTGGTTGTCGTAGAGGTAGGTGTCCGACACGTTCATGTACATGAAGTTCGTACCGGGCGCCGGCGCCGTCCGATCGGTCTGCCAGTACGCCCGACCGTCCTGTACGCCGGTGACCAGGTTTTCCGGCCGGTCGCCCGCGCGAGGCGAGATGCCGCTCTGCGCCGGCGAGGCACCGAGCGCGACCGACGCGCCCGCGGTACTGATCCGCAGACCCGCGACGCTGATGTCCTCGCTGCCCTGGACCCGAAGGTCGCCACCACCGAGGCGGTCGGCGAACTTGATGTCGTTCAACGCGAAGGTGCCGGTCTTCCATAGACCGGTGTTCTTCAGCTGTACGTCGTCGGCGCGCGCTGCGGGGTCGGCGGCCGCGTCGTACTGCAGCTGGAGCGTGCCCGTGCCGCTGTCGAGATAGGTCACGGTGACCACGACGTCATCGGTCTTCAGCTCGCCGACGTAGTCACCATCTACGTCGAAGGTGAAGTAGCTGGTGTCGGCGGCCTGGTTCGTCCGCCAATAGTTGCGGCCCTGGTCGGTACCGGTCTGCAGGCCGGCCGGGTCCGCACCGGCGGACGGCTTCACGCCGAGCGTCGTCGGGGTCGCACCGAGATCGGCGCCGACGCCGCTCGGATACATCGTTGCCGCGTAGGCCGGGGTCGCGACGAGCGCGCCACCCAGGAGGAGAGCGGGGACAAGCCCCGCTAGCAGACGTCTTGTGGACATGGCAGGGAAACCTCCGGTGGCGGGCCAGGAGCTAAGGTGCGTGTAAGTTAAACCATGCGTGTTACTTATTCAAGAGCGGGATGATTCGGTCGGCTGGATAGGCTTTTCCGGTGGCGACCGAAAGCTTGGCCGAGATCCAGCAGTGGCTGTCCAGTACTGCGCGCCCGCTGACGAGTCTGGTCGCGGGGTCGGCCGCCGAGGATCTGGCTCCGCTGGGCGAGGCGCTGGCCGGTGTGCGGGTGGTCGGGCTGGGCGAGGCGACGCATGGGACGCGCGAGTTCTTCCAGCTGAAGCACCGGCTCTTCGAGTATCTGGTCACCGAGCTGGGGTATTCGGTGCTGGCGACGGAGGCGAGCGAGTCGGCCGCGCCGGCCGTCGACGCCTATGTGCGCGACGGCGTCGGAGATGCGACGACCGTGGTGGCCGGGCTCGGCTTCTGGACCTGGCGGACCGAGGAGGTCGTCGCGCTGGTCGAGTGGATGCGCGCCTACAACACCGGGCGGGCGGCTGCTGACCAGGTCGGCTTCGTGGGGATCGACCCGCAGCGGTGCGCGGCATCGGTTTCCGCAGTACGGGAGTTTCTGTCGGCGTCGGTGCCTGATCGGCTGGCGGCGTTCGACGAGGGCTTCGGGTCTCTGTCTGACGCGCAGCCGGGGTCGGCGCCGGACAAGGACCGGTTGGTGGTCAGGGAGGCTCAGCAGCTGATCCCGTTCCTGGAGGCCAAGGGTGCTTCGGCCGAGGTCTTGCGGCACGCCCGGATTCTCGAGCGGGCCGGTGATCTGGTCAGCCGCGCGAAGGAGAACAAGGATCCTGCCGAGACGCTGTTCGCCGTGCGGGACACCTACATGGCCGAGGCGATCGGGCGGCTGGCCGATGAGGATCCGAAGCGGCGGATCGCGGTGTGGGCGCACAACGGTCATCTGGCGGCCAGCCGGCAGTCAGCGGAGCTGCGGCCGATGGGCCAGCACTTGCGGGAGCGGTTCGGGGCGGAGTACTACGCGCTGGCTCTGCTCTTCGGCTCTGGTGCGTTTCGCGCCCGCCGCCTGCGCCCAGGTCCGTGGCCGGGTCCGATGGACGGCCCGGTGATCGCCAACAACATCGACCGCGGCGGCTTCAACGCGCTCGAAGGCCAGCTCGCCGCGGCGACGCCCGGCGACCATTGGCTCAACCTGCGCGACGCCGACGCCGCGCCGGACGCGGTGAAGAGATGGCTGGCCGAGCCGCAGATGTTCCGCAGCTTCGGCGCCTACGTCCAACGCTGGACCTACCGGATGCAGTTCGCGCCGACACTGCTGACCCGGGAGTACGACGGCCTGGTGTACGTCGCGACCTCGACCCCGTCCGTACCGCTGCCCGAAAAGGAGACCGCCGCGAAATCCGCAGGCGGCTGAGCGGCCCAGACCGTTACCGTGACGGCCATGTGGACCGTCAACGACGAGGCGCCCGAGCGCCCAGACGTCAACGCCCTGATCCGTGGCTACTTCGCCGAGCTGACGGTGCGCTACTTCGACCGTCCGACCACTGACGCGGAGATCGACCTGACAGTCGCGGAGTTCCCCGCCATCGGTCTCGGCGTCTTCCTCGTACTCCGCTCCGACGGCGTCGCGGCCGGTCATCTCGGGGTCTACCCGACCGGCGAGCTCACCCGCTTCTTCGTCCACCCCGACCACCGGCGTGGCGGTGGCGGCCGGGCACTCCTTGCGGCCGCCGAGGACTGGGCCCGCTCACAGGGCCTTGCCCGTCTCTTCCTGGACACCCGCACCGATCTGGTCGAGGCACGGGCTCTGTACACCTCGGCCGGCTTCGCCGAACTCCCGCCGCCGGCCGGGACGCCCGGCCAGTTCCAGGATCACTGGTTCGAGAAAGTACTCACGCCACGCTGATGAGGGTGCGGCTGGGGGTCAGCAGCGGGAGCAGGGTGAAGAAGTGGGGGAGCGCGTCGGGGAGGCGGAGGCTGCCGGCTTCGTGACTGGTCCAGCCGAAGACGAGCTCGCCGTCCAGCACGTGCTCGGACAACGGCGTCGCGAACGCGCTCAAGGCGACGCGATCCGGACCGGTCTTCGGGTGGTGGTCACCGCAACCACACTCCGCGGCGATCACCATCGAGGTGAGCGCCGCGGGGGAGTAGTGCCGCAGCCGCAGCGTCGTACCGCGGGCGGTGAAGCGTGCGATCGTTGCGTCCGGCAACTGCACGAGCAGCTCGACCGGCACGGCGTGCGAGCCGGGTAGCAGGCGCAGACCGCGCGAGACGAGCAGGTCGGCCAAGGCAGAAAGGTTCATCGCTGCAATCCTGTGTGGCTGGTGTCGGCGGGCGGGCCTGGGGAAATGGCAGGGCCTCGTGCGCCTCAGACGGCGCGCGTCAGCGACAACAACAGCTACAACACAGCGAGATACGCATGCGCACGATCATGGCAGACCCTCACGCGCGCTGCCAAACACCGCCCGTCATCTGAGACGCCTGTCCGCGACAGCTGCGTGTGGCGAGCCCACCAGTGGTGGGCTCGCCACACACCTTGTTCGTAGGGGTCAGTCGGCTTTCTTGCCGAACATGATCTCGTCCCAGCTCGGCACGCTGGCGCGCTTGGAGGCGCGCTTGGCCGGCTTCTTCTTCTCCTCCGGGGCCTGAGCTGCGGCAGGCTCGGCGACGGGCTCGGCCGGCGCCTCAGCTGCAGGCTCTGCGGGCTTCGGAGCCGTCGGGCGTGGGTCGGCGGGCTTCGGAGCCGTCGGCCGTGGGTCGGCAGGACGGGGAGCCTCTGGCCGCGCCTGCTCCGGCCGACGCTCCTCGACCACCGGCGGCTCAGGCTGACGTACCTCCGGGCGGCGTACCTCCGGCTGGCGCTGCTCAGGCTCCCGCCGCTCGGGCTGACGCTGCTCTGGTTGGCGCTGTTCCGGCTGCTCCGGGCGGCGCTGCTCGGGTTGGCGCGGCTCGGGTGGGGTCATCCGGCGTTCGGCGAAGCGGTTCTCGGGGGCTGCCGCGCGCTCTTCCGGCGGGCTGACCGGCGGCGCCTCGACAGGGAGCTGAGCCGGGCGCTCGACCGCACGGACCGCCGGACGCAGCGTCGGCGGCGGCTCGATCGGTACGTCGATCAGGGTCGGCTCTTCATCCGGGCTCGGCACCGAGTGCACCCGTCGCGGCCCGCGCTCGACATCGCGCCGCTCCACGTCGCGGGCGGTCCCGTACTCCGGGTCGCGACCGTACCCACGACCCGTGTCCCGGTTCGCGTCGCGATCGGCCTGGGCCGCCCGCCCGCGCGGCAGGCTGATCGTGTCCTCGAAGCCGGCCTCGTAGCTGTCGGCGCCGTGGTCGGGCGCCAGGCTCAGGTCGAAATCGGCCACCGCGGTGAGCCGCCGCTCCGACGTCGGCTGCGGCGCGATCACCTGCGCCTGCTCACCGACCAGCCAGCGGGCCTCGTCGTCGTCCGGTACGGCGTACCGTCCCGGCGCGTCGTAGGCGAACATGGCGACCTTCTCGTCGTTCTCCTCGGCGAAGTACGACACCCGCACGGCCCAGCGGCCGTCGTCGCGGCGCCAGGCGTCCCACTCGGCCGAGGCCGGGTCGACGCCCCGGATCCGCAGCCGCTCGGTCACCCACGCGCCGAGGTTGCGCGTCGGGGCGTCACCGCCACCGCGACGGCGGACGGACGCGCGCTGGGCCAGGCTCGCGACGTGGTTGCGCTCGGCCAGCACCGGGCCGGCGAACGCCATCACCCGCTCCATCGGCATCTGGGCGACGGCAGCGACCGCCTCGGGACTCTCGCCGGCCCGGATCCGGGCCTGGATGTCTCGTGGGCGGAGCGCGCTCTCCATTTGAATCTCCAGCTGGCCGAGTCGGGCACGGTCGCCGCGCAGGGCCGCACGCAACCGGTCGTCGACCGGGACGGCGAACTCCTCACCCGTCTCTGCCAGCGCCAGGATGAGCTGTTTGCCATCCTGGCTCAGACCGACGAGCCTCGCCTCGCGCATTGCCTATGTTCTCCTGTGCGGTTCTTGACAGTCTCTCCCGATACCTGCGCCTCGACCAAGACCGGCGCGCCGTGCCCGCCGGTCATTGTGGAGGTTGCGTCACAAATCCCCATCTTGCCTGCTCAGAAGGGTCCTTGTCGTCACTTCAGTCACACTAGTCACAACCGCGCGTGATCCGGACACCGAGTCCCCGCAAACCGTCCGGAAACCGGTCAGTTCACCGGGTACGCCACACGGACCGCGAGCGCGCGCAGCAGGTCGTCGTGGTGATCCCCGACCGCCCGCCGGATCCCGGCCGGAACCTCCTCGTTCGCGATCAGGCCGGCTGCCAGCGCGACCACGCGGTCATCGATCTCGTAGGCCGGGAACGCCAGCTGCGCGGTCCTGGCGACCACCCAGCCCGAACGCAGTTTCTCGGTAGCCGCGATCTCCGCGAAATACCGGTCGACGTACGGCGCTGTCAGCTCGCGCTGGCCGTGGCGCCAGAAACCCTCGCAGGCGGCATACAACTCGTAGTTGGCGATGTCGGCGTCGGTGGTGATCTGCGCCCAGGCGCGCTCCTTCGCCTCTGCCGTCGGCAGGGCCGCGCGACACCGGGTCGCGTGCACGACACCCTCTGACGACGCGTCGCGGGCCAGTTCGGCGTCGATCCCGGCGTCGTCGACGGCTCCGAGGGCCGCCAGCGCCAGCATGACCAGCCACCGCAGATCGGCGTCGACGGCCAGACCTTCCGGTACGTCGTCGCCCGCGAGCCACCCGGTCAGCAGCTCCAGGTCGTCGGTCGTCCAGACGACGCCACGCGCGACGGCGAGTTGCAGGCTGCTCCCGGCCGGTACCGACTGAAGGCGCTCGGTCAGCGCTGCGGCCAGTCGTGCCCGGTACGGCTCGAGCGGGAGGTAGCGGCCCAGCAGGGACCTCGCCCAGCCGGTCATCGTGCCGACGGCGATGTCGCTGGTCTCCGTGGCCAGCGCGGCCAGTACGACGTCGAAGCCGAGTCGCGGATCGAGCTCGGCGTCGGCGGTCGCGTCGCGCAGGCTGTTCAGGATCACCGCGCGGGTCACGCCGTCCTCGATCTTCGGCATCACCGCCGTCAGCTTGCCCAGGCTCTGCGCGTCGAGGCGGATCTTCGCCCAGGTGTCGTCGCCCGCGTCCGGTACGACGACCGCGATCAACGGATCCAGCGCGACCTCGACCTCATCGGCGTCGAGCAGAACCGGTACGGAGCTGCCGTGGCCGGATTCGTCGTACCCACCGATGGTCAGCTGGTGCGGGCGGTCGGCCGGGTGATCGGCAGGAGCCTTGCGGTACAGCTTGAGGCCGGTGGCCGTGCGCTCGGCAGTGATCGTGTCCATGCCCGGCGTGCGGAGCCAGTGCTGTGCCCACGCCTCCAGGTCGACCGCGCCGGCCTCGGTCCACTTCGCGACCAGGTCGGCGAAGGTCGCGTTGCCGAACGCGTTCGCGCTGATGTGCGCCTTCACGCCGTTCAGGAACACCTCGTCACCGAGGTAGGCGTTGAGCTGCTTGAGCACCGCCGCGCCCTTGGCATAGGAGATGCCGTCGAAGTCGTCGAGCGAGGCGAGCGCGTCCTTGACCGCGTCGGCGGCGACGGGGTGGGTCGAGGACCGCTGGTCGGCCTGCTGGCCCCACCACTTGCGGACGAAGGCGAAGTCGATCCAGTTGTCGGTGTACCGCGTCGCGGTGGTCGCCACCCGGTGCGCCATGTACTCCGCGAATGACTCGTTCAGCCACAGGTCGTTCCACCACTGCATCGTCACCGTGTCGCCGAACCACTGGTGCGCCATCTCGTGCACGACTGTCCGGGCCCGGTTGCTGCGCTCGCCCTCGGTGACGGTCGAGCGGAAGACCATCTGGTCGCGGAACGTCACGCAGCCCGGGTTCTCCATCGCGCCGGCGTTGAACTCGGGGACGAAAGCCTGGTGGTACTCGCCGAACGGGTAGCGGTACCCGAACAGCCGGTGAAACTCGTCGAAGGCCTGGCCGGTCACCTCGAACAGGTCCTCGGCCTCGCGGTCGAGCGCCTCGGCCAGCGACCGCCGCGAGACCAGGCCGAGCGGGATGCCGTCGTGCTCACCGAGGATCTGGTGGTACGGACCGGCGACCAGCGTGACGAAGTACGTCGAGAGCGGCTTCGTCTCGGCCAGCTCCCAGCGGCCCGGCGACACCTGGGTCGCGGCGCCGTTGCCGAGCACGATCCACTCCGGCGGAACCGTCATCTTCATCCGGTACGGCGCCTTGAGGTCGGGCTGGTCGAAACAGGCGAAGATCCGGGGCGCGGCGTCCAGGAACGACATCGCGTACAGGTAGGTCAGCCCGTCGGCCGCGTCGACGCTGCGGTGCAGGCCCTCGCCGTCGTTCGAGTAGAGCATCGAGGCGACCACGACGAGCTCGTTCTCCGCGGTCAGACCGGTCAGCGCTAGCCTGCCGTCACTCAGACCCGCCACGTCGACGGGCGTCCCGTTCAGCGTGACCGAGGTCAGCACCTCGGGCCGCACATCCAGCCAGCTGGACTGGTTGGTGGCCGAAAAGACGATCCTGGTAGTGGATCCGAACGTCCGCTCGCCCTGGGTGAGGTCGAGATCGACGTCGTACGAATGGACGGACAGCGCGGCGGCCCGGGTGCGGGCGCCGTCGACGGTGAGACTCGGCATGCCGAGCACTCTATGCGGTCGCCGAAGGCTCCGGCAGAGCCATGGATACAGTTTGCCCATGACCGAGATGGAGTATCGCCAGCTGGGTGACTCCGGCCTCACCGTGAGTGTGGTGGGCCTGGGCTGTAACAACTTCGGCGGCCGGATCGACGCCGCTCAAGCCGGGGCCGTGGTGACCGCGGCACTCGACGCGGGGATCACGCTGTTCGACACCGCCGACGTGTACCGCGGCGAGCAGGGGTCGAGCGAGGAGATCCTCGGCAAGGCACTGGCCGGGCGGCGCGACGAGGCGGTGATCGCCACCAAGTTCGGTGGCGACATGAAGGGCGACAACGGGCCCGACTGGGGGGTGCGCGGTTCGCGCCGCTACATCCGCAAGGCGGTCGAGTCGAGCCTTCGCCGGCTGGGCACGGACTGGATCGACCTCTACCAGCTGCACGTGCCGGACGAGGTCACGCCGATCGAGGAGACGTTGGCCGCGCTGTCCGAGCTGGTTGCCGAGGGCAAGGTTCGCTACCTCGGCAGCTCGCAGTTCGCGGGCTGGCAGGTGGTCGATGCCGACTGGGCCGCGCGGACCGCGGGCGCCGAGCACTTCATCAGCGCGCAGAACCGGTACAACCTGCTCGAGCGTGAGGCGGAGGACGAGCTGATCCCCGCCTGCGAGCACCTCGGCATCGGAGTACTGCCGTTCTTCCCGCTCGCGGCCGGCCTGCTGACGGGCAAGTACAAGCGGGGCGAGGACGCACCCGCCGGCACCCGGCTGCTGAAGCAGCCCGAGCGGTTGGCGCGCGCCGACTTCGACAAGATCGAGGCCCTCGAGACCTTCGCGGCCGAGCGCGACCTCACGCTGCTGGACGTCGCCATCGGCGGGCTGGCAGCCCAGCCGACGGTCTCCTCCGTGATCGCCGGCGCCAGCAGGCCGGAGCAGATCGAGCAGAACGTCGCGGCCGGGCTCTGGGAGCCGACGTTCGAGGACTTGGCTGCCCTGGACGAGTTGACGTGACGCTGATCCTGCTGCCGCCGTCCGAGGGCAAGTCCGGCCGCTCGCGGGGCAAGGCGGTCCAGCTGCCGACGCTGTCGTTCCCGGAGCTCAATCCGGTCCGCGAGTCGGTGCTGGAGACGCTGGCCAAGGTGAGTTCGACGCCCGATGCGTACGGCGTACTGGGTGTCGGCGCCTCGTTGAAGAATGAGGTCGAGCGGAACACGAGATGGCGCTCCGAGCCGTCGGTGCCCGTGTCAGAGCTGTACTCGGGGGTCCTGTACGACGCGCTGGGCTACTCGACGATGTCGCCTGGCACCAAGCGCCGGGCCAACTCGCGGCTGCTGGTGATGTCGGCTGCCTGGGGTGCTTTGCGGATGGCGGACCGCGTACCGGCGTACCGGCTGTCGATGGGGACGACGCTGCCGGGGCTCGGGCCCCTCGCTTCGGTCTGGCGTGATCCGCTGGCGGCGTCGCTCGAGAAGGCCGCCGGCAACTCGGTGATCGTCGACTGCCGCTCGTCGACGTATGCCGCCGCGTGGAGACCCGTGGGCGAGCAGGCGGCCAAGTGGGTGTCGATCTCCGTCGTGCGCGAGCGCGGCGGAGTCCGTTCGGTCGTCTCGCACAACGCGAAGCACACCCGCGGTCTGGTGGCTCGCCACCTCCTGGAGTCAGGCAAAGACCCCGGTACGCCGAAGTCGCTGCACAAGCTGATCTCCGACCGCTGGAACGCCGAGCTCGAGCCGACCGGCGCAGCGTGGACTCTCACCGTGGTGGAGCACGACTAGCCCTCCGGTGGGGGGCTTTCCTCTCCCAGCAGCTGGCGGCGGTGTGCGTGGATGCCGGCCTGGAAGCGGGTGCGGGAGCCGAGCGTCTCCATCAGCTCGGCGACCCGGCGACCGACCGTACGGCTGCTCAGTGCGAGCTGTCGCGCGATCGCGTCGTCCTTGAAACCGGCCGCGAGCAGCGTCATCAGCCGGGCGTCGAGCGGGTCCATTCGGGCCGGCACCACCGGTACGGCCTGGTCCCACAGCAGCTTGAACATCTCGAGCAACGCGTCGAGCAGCGCGCAGGGATGGACGATGAGCGCACCCTCGACGAGCTGGTCGAGAGACAGCGGCAGCAGCGCGGCCGTCCGGTCGAACACCGCCAGCTTCATCGGCACCTGCGGATGCACCCGCGACGTCTCGCCGGCATCGGCCAAGCTGAAGGCCTTCTCGACCCCGCCCGGTACGTCGAGGGAGTCGGGGGAGTAGATCCCCCGGACGCTCACCCCTTCGCGGAGCAAACCACGGACTTGGCTGGCCGACTGCTCGGTCTTCGACGCGTACGGCGGCTGGTCGAGCACCAGGAGCTGTTCGCGCGTCCCGTTGAGCAACTGGGCGAACCGGGCCGCGATCGCTTCCTGCCCGATGATCACCTCGACCAGGTTCTCCGGCTGGTACTGCTCCTGCGTCCTGAGATCCGCAAGCATCAGCCGTGCCTCGTCCCGCACCCGGTCGAGCTCGGCCCGGCGGACAGCGACCAGCGCGTCGATCGCGACGTCCGGCCGGGTCGGCAGCAGCCGTACCGGCTCGTCTCCGGCCGTGGTCAGCAACCCGAGCTGCTCGAGCCGGGCGACCGTGTCGCGCAGCTCGTCCAGGTCGCGACCGAGCCGCTTGGCCAGGTCGTCCACGCGGCAACCCGGACTGGCCAGCAAGGCGCGATAGGCCTCTTCGTCCGGTGCATCCACCCCGACCGACTCGAGCACACGACCTCCTGATCGGTTCACACAAAAGCCGCAGCCAGTCTCGCTCCATCCGGGGGTCAGCGCGACCCCCTTTAGATCGTCACAATAGGCGTGGATCGACTACTCCCGGTCGACCCCTTGCGACCACACCGTGACCTGTGCCGACAGGCGGCTACGCCGATCCGGTGGGACGATGTGCCGATACCGAGAGACCTGGAGGCAGGATGAGCGAGAGCGCGAGTGCATCCACCGCGACGCAGGACCGCCCCGAACTGAAACGCGTGATGGGGCCGGGACTACTGCTGCTGTTCGTGGTCGGCGACATCCTCGGCACCGGCGTCTACGCGCTGACCGGCAAGGTGGCCGGCGAGGTCGGCGGCGCGGTCTGGCTACCGTTCCTGTGCGCGTTCGTCGTCGCGATGCTGACGGCGACGAGTTACCTCGAACTGGTGACGAAGTACCCGAAGGCCGGTGGCGCCGCGGTCTACACGCACAAGGCGTTCGGCATCCACTTCCTCACCTTCCTGCTCACCTTCGCGGTGATGTGCTCGGGGCTGACCTCGGCCTCCAGCGCCTCGAAGGCGTTCGCGGCGAACTTCTTCTCGGCGCTGAAGATCGATCCCGACCGCGGTTCGGTGCTGATGATCACCGCCCTCGGCTTCATGACGCTGATCGCCCTGGTCAACCTGCGCGGTGTCGGTGAGAGCGTGAAGGCGAACGTGGTGCTCACCATCGTCGAGCTGACCGGTCTGCTGATCGTGATCGGGGTCGGCGCCTGGGCGCTGGCCCACGGCGACGGCGACACCGCCCGGCTGACCCAGTTCAACACCCCGGACGGTGAGTCGCCGTTCAGCGCGGTGACGGCGGCGACGGCGCTGGCGTTCTTCGCGATGGTCGGCTTCGAGGACTCGGTGAACATGGCCGAGGAGACCAAGGACCCGGTCAAGATCTTCCCCAAGATCATGCTGATCGGCCTCAGCGTCACCGGCGTGATCTACATCCTGGTCGCGATCTCGGCCGTGGCGCTGGTGTCGCCGGAGGAGCTGAACAAGGGCGCCACGCCGCTGCTGAAAGTGATCCAGGCCGGCGCCCCGGACTTCCCGATCCAGATCTTCGCCTGGATCACGATGTTCGCGGTGGCGAACTCGGCGCTGATCAACATGCTGATGGCCAGCCGCCTGCTCTACGGCATGTCCCACGAGAAGGTGCTGCCCGGTCCGCTCGGACGCGTCCTGCACCGCCGCCGCACACCGTGGGTAGCGATCCTGTTCACGACGCTACTGGCGTTCCTGCTGATCGGGTACGCCGATCTGACCGCGCTGGGCGGCACCACCGCGTTCCTGCTGCTGTGCGTGTTCGCGATCGTCAACGTCGCCGTCCTGGTACTGCGCCGCGACCCGGTCGAGCACAAGCACTTCCACGCACCGACCGCGCTGCCGGTGCTCGGCGTCGTCCTCTGCGTCTACCTGGCCAGCCCACTGTCGGGCCGGGCCAAGCAGGACTACAAGATCGCCGGCTACCTGATGGTCGTCGGCGTCGGCCTGTGGGCGCTCACCTGGCTGCTGAACAAGTACGTCTTCAAGCGCAAGTCCGACTTCGACCCGAGCCACCTCGACCAGAGCGGCCCGGTCAACTAGGCGTACTGACTAGGCGACATCGGTACTACGTCCGGTCGGCACCACTGCGTGGCCGATCGGACGTGGCCGGCCGGCCACGGGGAGAGGCAGCAGCATGGCGAGCGCGACAGTGCCCAGTGAACCCAGACCGAGGACGACGGCGAGCCACCCGAGCGTCTCGTAGCCGGCACCGCTGCCGATCGCCAGCCCGCCGATCCACGGGCCGATCGTGATGCCGACGTTGAACGACGAGAAGTTGACCGCCGTCGCCAGCGTCGGCGCGTCACCGGCGAGGCTGAACACCCGCGCGTTGAGCGCCGGGTTCACCGCGAACCCGAAGCCGCCGAGCAGGAAGATCGCCGCGATCGCGACCACCGGCGTCGTCGCCCAGACCGCGAGCACGGTCGACATCGCGCACAACCCGCTGATCCCGATCGCCAGGGTGCGGAAGGGCAACGCATCGGAGTACCGGCCGCCGATCGTGATGCCGATCAGCGAGCCCACGCCGTACAGGGCGAGAACGGCCGGTACGGCGCCTGGATGCAGGCCGGTCGTCTCGGTGAGCAGGGGAGCGAAGTAGCTGAAGACCACCAGGATCGCGGCGGTGACGAGTGCGGTGGTGGCGTAGGACAGCCACAGCCGCGGGTTCACCATCGCGCGCAGCTCGGCGGACATCCGCGGTGTTCTGCTGGGATCGGGCCGACCGAGCGGGATCGTCGCCAGCACCCCGGCCATCGCGCAGATCGACATGACAGCAACCACCCAGAACGCCGCCCGCCAGCCGAAGTGCTGACCGATCAGGGTGCCGGCCGGCAGTCCGACGATCGTCGCGATCGTGAGCCCGCCGGTGACGACGCTCATCGCCCGCGCCCGCGAGGTGACAGGGACGAGCCCGACCGCCGTGACGGCGGCCACCGCCCAGAACCCGGCATACACGAAAGCGCCGACCACGCGGGTGACCAGCAGGATCTCGTAGTTCGGGGTGAGTGCCCCGGCGACGTGGCTCACCGCGAACAGGGCGAGGAACACCAGCAACGCCGTCCGCCGCGACCAGCGCAACGTGGCCACGGCCAGCACCGGAGCGCCGATCAGCATGCCGACCGCGAACGCCGAGATCAGCAGGCCGGCGGCCGGGATGGACACGCCGAGATCCTCCGCCATCTCCGGCAGCAGGCCGGCCAGCATCAGCTCGGACGTGCCCTGGGCGAAGATGGCCAGGGCCAGGATGTAGACAGCGATCGGCATTACGGAAGGTCCCCTCCGGCTTCTGGGTCGTACAGGGCGGCTCAGAAGCGGTCTGCCTCGGCCGGTGACGGCGAGTATCGCGACCGCTGTCATCCAGTGTGACCGAGCAACTACGATCACGCAGCGCCACGCCCAGACCCCGGACAGTCGTTGCAGCTTCCTGCAACTCGAATCAGGTGCGTGTCGCGGCCTGCGCTGCTGTGCGGTTTGGCGAGATCGGGCAGAGTTGGTGCATGAGCTACCCGACCCCAGCGCGACGCACCCGCAGCGTCGTCGACGGCGCCAAGATCACCAGCGGCCTGATACTGCTCGGCGTCCTGGTCGGGCTGATGTGGCTGAGCGAGATCGTCGACACCGCCCTGAACGGCAAGCTCGACCAGTACGGGATCCTCGCCCGCGACCCGGACGGCCTGTTCGGCATCCTCACCTCGCCGTTCCTGCACGGCGGGTTCGGGCACCTGATCTCGAACACGCTGCCGCTCCTCGCGCTCGGCGCGCTGATCGCCTTCAGCGGCGCGCTGCGGCTGTTCTCGGTGACCGCGATCGTCGCGACCATCGGCGGCCTCGGCACCTGGCTGACCTCACCGCCGCACTCGAACACGATCGGCGCGAGCGGCCTGGTCTTCGGCTTCGCCGGCTACCTGATCACCCGCGGCGTCTTCAACCGCCGCCTCGGCCAGGTCGCGATCGGCGTTCTCGTCGTCCTCATCTGGGGCGGCGGCCTGCTCAGCGGCCTCCTCCCACAAGACGGCATCTCCTGGCAGGGCCACCTCTTCGGCGGCATCGCCGGCATCTTCGCCGCCTGGGTCCTGTCCGACGACCGCCCGAAGGCCATCGCCGCCACCCCGCGTCCGGTGATCTGAGCGCTAGCCGATCGTTGAGAGGTCGGTGTTCGCGCCGCAGATGACTGCGACGACCCGCTCGCCTGGTGCCGGCTGGTAGGCGCCGGTTTGCAGGGCCGCGTACGTGACTGCGGCGCCGTGCTCGACGGCGAGCTGGTACTCGCGCCAGAATTCGTTGCGGGCGGCAACGATTGAGTCCTCGGTGACGAGCACCGACTGGACGCCGTTCGCCTGGACGGCCTCGAAGGCGAGGGCTCCGAAGCGGCGGGCACCGAGCGAGTCCGCCGCGACACCACCGACCTGTACGTCGACCAGCTCGCCTGCGTCGAGCGTCTTGGCCAGGGTGGGAGCCAACTCGGGCTCGATGCCCACCACCTGGGCGCGGTCGCCGAGGGCGGTCGCGATGCCACCGATCAGGCCGCCACCGCCAACGGCCACCAGCACGGTGTCGAAATCGTCGCCCAGATCCTCCAGCAACTCCAGCCCGATCGTCCCCTGACCTGCCACCACCTCCGGCTGGTCGTAGGCGTGCAGCAGCAACGCCCCCGACTGCCCGGCCTCGGCGACAGCCGCCTCATACGCCTCCGCGTACTCGTTCCCGATCTGCACGACATCGGCGTCCAGCGTCCGCAACCGCGCGACCTTCGCCGCGGGCGCATTGACCGGCACGAAGATCCGCGCCGGTACACCGAGCTCGCGAGCGGCGTACGCGCCGGCCAGACCGGCGTTCCCGCCAGACGCGGTGACGACGCCCTGCCCGGTGAGCTTGCCCTGCTCCTTGGCCACCAGCAACCGGTTGAACGCGCCACGCGGCTTGAACGAGCCGACGTGCTGCAGCAGCTCCAGCTTGAAGGTCAGCGTCGGCGACACCCGCAGTACCGGCGTACGGCGAACGCGGCCGTCGATCCGTCGGGCAGCGAGCTGGATGTCGTCACGAGTCACAGTCATGTGTCCCACCCTGCCACGCGGATCAGGACTACCGTGGGTCGAGCTTCACGATGAATTGGAGGCGACCAGATGGGCGCGTACGAGGACAGTCACCGCCGCAGCCTGACGGACCCGGAGGGGTTCTGGCTGGAAGCGGCCGGCGCAATCAGCTGGACCAGGCCACCCACGCGAGCACTCGACGACTCTGCGGCACCGATCTACCGCTGGTTCCCCGATGGCGAGCTCAATACGTCGTACAACGCGCTCGATCGCCACATCGAGGCCGGGCTCGGCGACCGGACCGCCCTGATCTACGACTCACCAGTCACCGGTACCACCCGCAGCTACACGTATACCGAGCTGCGCGACGAGGTGGCTGTCTTCGCGGGTGCGCTGCGCGGTCTGGGCGTCGGGGTCGGTGATCGGGTGATCGTCTACCTGCCGATGATCCCCGAGGCCGTGATCACGATGCTCGCCTGCGCGCGACTCGGCGCGGTCCACTCGGTCGTCTTCGGTGGGTTCGCCCCGAAGGAGCTCGCCGCACGGATCGACGACGCGACACCCAAGGTGATCGTCGCGGCCTCCTGCGGCATCGAGCCGACCCGGGTGGTCGAGTACAAGCCGATCATCGACACCGCCCTCGAACTCTCGGCCCACCAGCCCGAGTGGACCGTGGTGCTGCAACGCGAACAAGCGCTCGGGAAGCTCGGAGAGCGCGATCTTTCCTGGGAGAGCGCGATCTCTGGCGCGATCCCGGCCGATCCGGTGCCCGTCGCCGCGACCGACCCGCTCTACGTGCTCTACACCTCCGGTACGACCGGCAAGCCGAAAGGTGTCGTCCGCGACAACGGCGGCCATGCGGTCGCGCTCGCCTGGACGATGGGCGCCGTCTACGACATCAAGCCCGGCGACGTCTGGTGGACCGCCTCCGATGTCGGCTGGGTCGTCGGGCACTCCTACATCGTCTACGCGCCGCTGCTGATCGGCGCCACCACCGTGCTCTACGAAGGCAAGCCCGTCGGTACGCCGGACGCGGGCGCCTTCTGGCGGGTGATCTCCGAGCATCGCGTGAAAGCGCTCTTCACGGCGCCGACCGCACTCCGGGCGATCAAGAAGGTCGATCCCGAGGCGCGCGAGCTGTCGAAGTACAGGCTGGACGGGTTCAAGACGCTCTTCCTGGCCGGCGAGCGACTCGACCCCGAGACGTATCGCTGGGCTCACGACAAGCTCGGCGTACCGGTGGTGGATCACTGGTGGCAGACCGAGACCGGCTGGCCGATCGTCGCGAACCCGCGCGGTCTCGAGCCGCTGCCGGTCAAGCCCGGGTCGGCCACTGTGCCGCTGCCCGGGTGGGATGTGCAGGTCCTTGATGGCGCCGGTAGCCGGCTGCCTGCGGGGGAGGAGGGGTCGATCGCGATCAAGCTGCCGCTGCCGCCGGGCGCGTTGCCGACCCTGTGGGGAGACGACCAGCGCTACATCGACAACTACCTGAGCCGGTACGACGGGTACTACCTGACCGGCGACTCGGGGTACGTCGATGCCGACGGCTATGTCTTCGTGATGGGCCGGACCGATGACGTGATCAACGTGGCAGGGCACCGCCTGTCGACTGGCAGCATGGAGGCCGTCCTCGCCGCGCATCCTGCGGTGGCGGAGTGCGCGGTGATCGGAGTGCACGACGCTTTGAAGGGACAACTGCCGCGCGGACTCGTCGTACTGAAGGCGGGCACGACGATCTCGCCGGAAGCGCTGCAGGCGGAGCTGGTCGCCGCGGTACGCCGGGACATCGGGCCGGTGGCGGCGTTCCGGGAGGTGGCCGTCGTGGATGCGCTGCCGAAGACGCGGTCGGGCAAGATCCTGCGCAAGACGATGCGCGGCATCGCCGACGGCCGCGACGAACCGGTCCCGTCGACAATCGAGGACGCCGGCGTGCTGGACGCGCTCCGCCCGATCCTGCGGCACGACTCGTGACGCTCAGCGGCTGCGCCGGCACCGGGGGCAAACATGTGTATCGGTGGTGACTTAGGCTCGGGGGTATGCGAGTCGTAATAGCTGGTGGACATGGACAGATCGCGCTGCGGCTGACGAAGCTGCTCACCGCGGACGGGCACTCGGTCGTCGGGCTGGTGCGCAACCCCGCGCACGAGGCCGATATCGAGGCGGCCGGCGGCGAGGCCGCAGTACTGGACCTGGAGTCGGCCGAGGTCGACGACGTCGCCAAGGTGCTGGCCGGCGCGGACGTCGCGATCTTCTCGGCCGGTGCCGGGCCGGGCAGCGGGAACGACCGCAAGGACGCCGTCGACCGCGGTGCCGCCGGCCTGCTCGCCGACGCGGCCGAGCAGGCCGGCGTACGGCGGCACGTGCAGGTCAGCTCGATGGGTGCCGACCGGGCCGACGAGCTGGATCCCGCCGACGACTTCACGATCTATCTGAAGGCCAAGAAGGCCGCCGAGGACAACCTGCGCGCCCGCGACGGGCTCGACTGGACCGTGCTGCGCCCGGGATCGCTCACCAACGACCCCGGCACCGGTCTGGTACTGCTCGCCGACAAGACCGGACGCGGCAGCGTCACCCGCGACGACGTCGCGCTCGTCCTGGCGGGCCTGTGCAACACCCCCGGCGCGATCGGCCGCACCCTCGAGCTGATCGCCGGCGACACCCCGGCCGCCGAGGCCCTGGCCACCCTCTGACGTTGCCGCTGGCAACAGATTGTGACGGATATGGGCGACGACACCCGCCGGCAGGTGCAGTTCGAGCGCACCGCCAACAGCAAGTACGAGGTCCGCAACATCCGCGGCGGCAGCCTGTCGGTCGGCTCCGGCGGCGAGACCGACACCGACTTCACCCCGGTCGAGCTGCTGCTGGCCGCGATCGGCACCTGCTCGGCGATCGACGTCGACGTCGTGACGAGCCGCCGGGCCGAGCCGACCGAGTTCCGCGCGACGGTCAGCGGCGACAAGGTCCGCGACCCCGAGCAGGGCAACCGGATCGAGAACCTCGCGGTCGAGTTCATCATCACCTTCCCCGAGGGCGAAGACGGCGACAAGGCCCGTGAGGCACTGCCGCGCGCGATCAAGATGTCCCACGACCGCCTGTGCACCGTCAGCCGCACGGTGGAACTGGGCACCCCGGTCACGACCACCCTCTTCGGCTGACCTACAGCTCCGGCGGCGGCGCCTGGGGGCCTCGGTAGGGCTGGGTCTGGCTGTAGACGAGGTTGGTGGTGGTGCTGCCGAACTCGGTCAGCTCGTTGACGAGTTCCTCCAGGTGCGCCATCGACCCGGCCGCGACCTTGAGGGAGTAGCAGTCGTCGCCGGTCGTGCGCAGGCACTCCAGGATCTCGAAGCGGCGCTCGAGCAGCTTCTTCAGCGGGTCGTGCTTGTTGCCGGGATACTTGAGCCGTACGACGGCCAGCACCGCGAACCCCACCTTCGCGAGGTCGACGTCGGCGCGATAGCCGCTGATCACGCCGGTCGCCTCCAGCCGCTTCAACCGCTCCGTGGTCGCGGACGCGCTGAGGTTCACCCGCCGGCCCAGCTCGGTCAGCGGGATCCGGCCGTCGCGCTGCACCTCGACCAGGATCGCCCAGTCGGTCGGATCAACCTGACTGGGGTGGCGGGGTGGGGTCAGCATTTGTGGGGTCTCGGTCATCCAGCGAATCTACCGGTGAATCCACGGCCCCAAGGGCGGTTTTCGCCGAGGAATCTCTTCAAACGGGCCATTCCGGCTGGATAGCCTGAACGGGTGCAACTCGCCGTGAACGTCCCCAACTTCGGCCCCGGTACCGACCCCGGCCGGCTCCGCGACTGGGCCCAGACCGTCGAAAGGCTCGGCTACGACCGGCTGATGGTCTCCGACCATGTCGCAATCACGCCCGACGTCGCGGTGCAGTACCCGGCACCCTTCTACGAGCCCTTCACCACGCTCAGCTGGCTGGCCGGGTTCACCCGGATCGGCCTCGGTACGACGGTACTGATCGCGCCGTACCGGCATCCGTTGCTGGTCGCGCGGATGGCCGCCAACCTCAACGCATTGAGCGGCGGGCGCTTCGTGCTCGGGCTCGGGGTGGGCTGGGCGCGACAGGAGTTCGAGGCGCTCGGCGTCGACTTCACCCGCCGCGGCAAGCTCACCGACGAGCTGATCCGTGACGTCCGCACGGCATGGGCGAACGACGCCGACTACCGCGCCGGCCACATCCCGATCTGGGTCGGCGGTGGCAGCGACGCCGGGCTGCGGCGCGCAGTACAGCTCGGAGATGCATGGCATCCACTGCGCCAGCGCGTCGACTGGATGCGCGACAAGCTGGCTCGCCTGAAGGAGCTGGCCGACGAGGAGGGCCGCGCTGTACCAGGGTTTGCGCCGCGGATCATGTTGCGGCTCACCCCGGCGCCCCTGCCCGACGCGGAGCGGGTGGCGGGGGAGGGATCGATCGACCAGGTGCTGAGCGACCTGGAGGAGTTGCGGCAATTGGGTGCGGCGACCGTAGTGCTGGATCCCTTCGGTGGCGATCCGGCCGAGACCGAACGACCGCAGTACGCCTGGAAGGACCTCGCGACCGTCGCGGCGTCCTGGCAACGCAAAGAACTGGAGCAGTTGTGACCCCCGAAGCAGAAGACTTCCTGCGCCACGCGATCGCCCTGGCCGCGACGGCTCGGGAGTCCGGCAACCCACCGTTCGGCTCACTGCTCGTCGGCCCCGACGGCACGGTGATCGCCGAGGACCACAACACGAGCATCACCGAAGGCGACATCAGCGCCCACCCCGAACTCAAGCTCGCCAAATGGGCCGCCCGGGAACTGGACGCCGACACCGCAGCCGGCACCACGATGTACACGAGCTGCCAGCCGTGCGGCATGTGCACCGGCGCCATCGAACGCTCCGGCCTCGGCCAGGTCGTCTACGCACTATCCGGCGAGCAACTCAACGGCCTCAAGCCGGGCGGCGGCTTCGCAGCGGTACCTCAAGAAGGCCCAGCCCTGTACGACGAGGCCCGGGTGCCCGTCGACGGCTACTACGTCTGACGTGGCTTGCCCGCCCGGCCGCTCAACTGGCGGCCGGGCGGAGCGCAGTACTAGTTGGGCGCCAGGCAGAGGGTGTACTTCTTGGAGCGGCTCTCGTCGGTGTAGGACACGGTCGAGTCCTCGAAGCGGGCGCACTCGTCGCCGTTCGCGGTGCCGTCGATCCGGCCGACCACCTTGTAGTCCGCCTCGCTGGCGGTGCAGTCGACGACCTTCACGTTCGGCTTCGCCGCGGTGCCCTTGTTGTAGACGCACGAACCGACCGCGGCCGACGGCTCGCTGGTCAGGTTGGCGAGCGTGACAAGCAGCGCGATGACCACGATCGGGAGCAGCAGGCCGAGCGCGACCGGGCGCTTGAACAGCGGTTTGCCCGGATCCATCGGCCGGCCGGGCGCACCCGGCGCCGGCTCGGGCAGGTTCTTGAACTTCGAGTAGGTGCCGAGGTTCAAGAACATCGTGATCGGGTTGATGATCAACGACGCGATACCCCACCAGCCCTGCCACATGCTCTTCGCGGTCAGGTCGCGGGTCGCCGCCGTGCCACAGGTCTTGCAGAACGGACCCTGCAGCTTCAGGAAGCGCATCAACACGATGAAGCCCTGGTGACCGCGCACGGTCGCCTCGACGGCCGGCACTCCACCACAGAACCGGCACTGCAACTGCCCCTGCGGGTACTGCCCTGGTTGCGGCTGAGGCTGGTACGGCGGCTGCGGCTGCCCGTATGGGGGCTGACCGTAAGGCGGCTGGCCCGGCTGAGGTTGTTGGTACTGCCCGCCCTGCGGTCCACCCGGCCCGTACTGCGGGAACGGCGGCTGACCCTGCGGCTGACCCGGCTGCTGGTAGGGCGGCTGCGGCTGCCCGTATGGGGGCTGACCGTAAGGCGGCTGACCGGGCGGGGGAACATAGCCGCCACCGCCGGGCTGGAACGGCGGTTGCTGAGGGGGAGTGGTCACGAATGAATCCTGTTACTCGATTTGGGACATCACCGAACACCGCACCCTACTCATCGAAAGACTTCAGCCACCCACTCCGGTATGAAACGGTGACCTGATCGCCACCGCGCGTCATCACCCGGTCCCCATCCGTCACCGAACCTCGAAGGATGCTTGATGAGCGACTCCCTGAAACTGACCGTCGGCCCGCTAGAACCGGCCGACCGTGAGCGCTGGCAGCAGCTCTTCGCCGGCTACAACGAATTCTACGGACGGACCATGCCGGCCGAATTCTTCGACCATTCCTGGGCGGAATTCCAGGCCGGTACCCGCATTCACGCGCTGGCCGCCAGAATCGACGGCGAGGTGGCCGGCATCGTGCATTTCCTCACCCACGCGAGCACCACCTCGGCCGATTCCTGTTATCTACAAGACCTTTTCACCACCCCGGCGGCCCGCGGCCGTGGCGTCGGCCGGGCTCTGATCGCAGCTGTCACCGAGTGGGCCGCCGACAGGAACTGCGGACGCGTCTACTGGTCGACGCACGAGTCCAACGCGACCGCCCGCCGCCTCTACGACCAGGTCGCCGAGAACCGCGGTTTCATCCTCTACTCGATCCCGCTGTAGAGACTCGGCTAGGCCGTCCCGCTGTAGCGAGACGTGAGCTCCGTCCCGAGCCGCGCGAGCTCGGCCTGTACAGACGGTGGGTCCAGTACTTCGATCGTGGCACCCCAGCCGGCCAGGTTCTGGGCGATCATCAGGGGAGTGGGCGCGGTAAGGCGGAGCTTGATCCGGCCGTCGTCCACCGGGCCGACCACCTCGAGGTGCCGGCCATGGCGATCCTGCATCACCCAGACGAAACGCTCCTCGATCAGCAACGTCGCCGCCAGCAACGACCGCTGCTGCTCCATTTCCTCCACCACCCGGTTCCACGCCGTGGAGAGGTCGAAATCGGCCGGCCGAACAGCCGGTACGCCGGTGAGCTCAGCATCCTTGATCCGCTCGACCCGGAAGGTGCGCTGGCCCTTGTCGGTGCCGGCGATCAAGTACCAGATGTCGTCCTTGTCGATCAGGCCGAGCGGGTCGACGAGGCGCTCGGTCTCGCCGCGACCGCGGCCGGAATACCGGAGTCTGACCTTCACCCGCCGAACGACGGCGTCCTGGAGGCGGCGGACCATCTCGGGGCGTTCCTTGACGTGTTCGCCCCAGCGCGCCGGGTCGATCACCACCGCCTCAGCCGCCGCCTCGGCATCCGCGCGGAAGGTGTCCGGCAACGCCCGCACCAACTTCCTGAGCGCGGCCTTCGCCTCAGGCGCGACGGAGGCGGCCGGCCCGACGAGCAGGAACAGCGCCTGCGCCTCGGTCGCGTTGAGACCGCTCAGATCCGTCCGCGCCCCACCGAGCAGGGACCATCCACCGTTGCGCCCAGGCTGTGGATAGACCGGGATCCCTGCCGTCGACAAAGCCTCCAGATCCCGCCGGGCCGTCGCCACGGAGATCTCCAGCTCCTGAGCCAGCTCGGCCGCGGTCACCCGCCCCCGAGCCTGCATCAGCAGCAAGGTCGCCACCAGCCGGTCAGCACGCATGAACCGATCCTCCCAAACAAACTGCTCACCAGCTGACAACTTTGACTGAAAACTGTCGACGGGCCCTCCTAGCATTGGGGCCGACAGCAGCCGAGCGGGTGAAGGAGACAGCGATGACGACGCTGAACGACCGGCCGGGGTCCGCCCTGGTCGTGATCGACGTGCAGAACGACGTGATGGCGGGCTCGTACAACCGCGACGCCGTCGTCGCGAACATCGCCACCCTGGTCGACAAGGCCCGCGCCGACGATGTCCCGGTGATCTGGATCCAGCACTCCAACGAGGGAATGCCGATCGGCACCGACGGCTGGCAGTACGTCCCCGAGCTGAAGCAGGGGGAGTCCGAGCCCGTCGTGCACAAGCGCTACCCCGACTCCTTCGAGGAGACCGACCTGGAGTCCGTCCTCGCCGCCCAGCAGATCGGCCGACTCGTCATCGCCGGCGCCCAAACCGACGAGTGCATCCGCTCGACCCTGCATGGCGCCATCGTCCGCGGCTACGACACCCTCCTGGTCAGCGACGCCCACACCACCGAAGACCAATCCGAATGGGGCGCACCGACCCCCGACAAGGTCATCGCCCACACGAACCTCTACTGGACATACCACCGGGCCCCCAACCGCCAAGCAGGCACAACCACCACCGCAGAAGCAGACCTCCGTGGAACCCCATCTACAGAACCTGCCTGACACCACCCCACCTCGTCTCCGACGGGTTCGGCGTCGGCGGGTTGGTTCAAGCTCGGGGTGCTTCGGGCGGGGGTTCAGGTGATGGGCAGACTTGCGGCATGAGCATGGAGCAGCGGCAACGGGAGCTTCTGGCGGGGTGGTTGCCTCGGGGTGAGGTGGTGAGAGATCTCAGCTGGGGGCTGGTCGGGACGACCGTGCTCGAACTGATGCAGGACGGCATCCGGTACGTCGTGAAGGCGGGGGACACCGCCGACAGCCACATCGCTCGGGAGGTGCAGGCACATCAGTCCTGGCTGAAACCGTGGACAGCGCAGGGCAGAGCGCCCGAGCTCGTCCACGGCGACGAGGATGCCAAGCTGCTCGTCACTCGCTACCTGCCGGGGGAGTTGGTCCAGGGCACCGACCATGAGTACGCCCCCGAGACCTACCGCCAAGCCGGCCAACTGCTCGCGCAACTCCACGGCCAGCTCGCGATCGAGGGCGACTTCGAGGCAGCGGAAAACAAGAAGGCGCTCGCCTGGCTCGACAAACCCCACCGAATCGCGCCGGGCGTCGCGGACCAGCTCCGCGCAACCATCAGGTCCTGGCCGACGCCCACCACCTTGCTGGTCCCGACTCACGGCGACTGGCAACCCCGCAACTGGCTCATCCACGAAGGAACAGTCAGCGTGATCGACTTCGGCCGCGCCGGCCTACGCCCGGCGTACGCGGACTTCGGCCGACTCAGCGCCCAGCAGTTCCGCACAGCCCCAGCCCTCGAAGCTGCCTTCCTCGACGGCTACGGCACCGACCCCCGCGACCCCGAAACCTG
This sequence comes from Streptomyces sp. SID13031, assembly GCF_010548305.1. Classification (GTDB taxonomy): domain Bacteria; phylum Actinomycetota; class Actinomycetes; order Propionibacteriales; family Kribbellaceae; genus Kribbella. Next base: position 193,409 of record NZ_JAAGLV010000005.1, on the reverse strand, counting down.
GCAACGTCAACGCATCCGCGAATCAATCGGTACCACCGCCTGGGCCCACCAGGTAGGCAGCGAGCCCTTCGAACAACAAGGCCTCCGCATGCTCACCGAAGCCCTGACCCCACGCTGAGCCCGAGCCCACGCTGAGTCAGCCACGCGAGAGAATCGCCCCCCCAGCCACCAGATGCTGCGGCTCTTGGATCGGCGGGAACTTCGCGTTCTGATCAAATGAATTGCCTCATCCGGCGTCGGGCACCTAGCGTCAATGGATGACCTCTCACCTCGTCGCACTGTGCTTTGCCGCGAAGGACCCGGCCGGTCTCGCGCGTTTCTGGGGCGGTGTCCTGGGCCGGCAGACGGCCGAAGACGGCGTCACGATTCTGCCGACGGACGCCAACGGTTTCGCGATCCGGTTCCTTGCGACCGAGGCAGCCAAGACCGAGCCGAACCAGATGCACTTCGATCTGACGAGCAGCTCGCTGGAGGACCAGCAGAAGACGGTCGCGAGGGCGCTCGAGCTCGGCGGCCGGCACCACGACGTCGGCCAGCAGCCCGACGAGGACCACGTCGTCCTCGCCGACCCCGAAGGCAACGAGTTCTGCGTGATCGAGCCGGGTAACAACTTCCTCGCCGGCACCGGCGCGATCGGAGCCTTGTCGTCCGACGGTTCGCAGGCGGTCGGCTATTTCTGGAGCGAAGCGCTCGGCTGGCCCGCTGGTCTGGGACGAGGACGAGGAAACCGCGATCCAGTCACCGCAAGGCGGCTCGAAGATCAGCTGGGGCGGCCCGCCGGTAAGACTGAAGACCGGCACGAACCGGCTGCGCTTCGAGATCGCGCCACCCGCGGACAGCGATCAGCAGACAGAGATCGATCGCCTCGTCGCACTCGGCGCCAAGCACGACGACGTCGCAGCGGGGGAGGACGGCTCGGTGCCGATGCTCGACCCCGACGGCAACGAGTTCTCCGTACGGTCCTCCAGCTAGCCACTGGCCGGTGCCTCGGCGTACTCAGCAGTCGAACACCGACCAGCAGATATCGTTCCGCAACCGCTGATCGTCAAGGACGAGCTCGCGAATCGCCAATGGCAGCTGATCACGCTGCCATTGGCACTCGACTCGCCCAGCGGCCACGCCATCGCTTCCCGCTGCCGCGGCCCGTACGGACTTGATCGCATACGCGGCGGCGCCGAGGTCGTGCGCAGCGACATGCGCAACCACCCCAGCCTGGCCGGCGGCGTACGCGGCGAACCTAGCTGCCCCACGCAGGTCTCGGGCCGCGCCCATCGCATGGCCGCCCGCCGCCCGCGCCTCCATCATCTTGACCTCGCCACGCACCCAGGCACGGGCGTGCTCGATCGCCTGACGCGGCCGCGAGTCCTCCGGCTGAACCGACTCGAAGAGGTGAAGGACGTGCTCTGCGCACGATGCCGCCCAGAGCGCGAGGAGATGGTGATCCGAGTCGGCGAGGCTCCCACCGCGGCGGATCGTCACGAGACGGGGGTCTTGAATCTTCGGCAGGATCACGGTCGAAGTCCTAGCCGAGCTGGTCGCGGCGGCGGATGAGAAAGGCGGTCTCGGCGGTGTTGCCCGCCAGCTCGATAGCTTCCCCGTACGCCGCGCGCGACTCCTGACTGCGACCCACCCGGCGCAACAGGTCGGCGCGGGTCGCGTGGTAGGCGTGATAGCCGGCCAGCTTCTCCTCAAGGCGGTCCACAGCGGCCAGCGCAACCTCCGGGCCGTCCAGCTCAGCGACCGCAATGGCCCGGTTGAGGACGACGATCGCCGACGAGTCCAAGCGGACGAGCTGGTCGTAGAGCGCGACGACCTGCGACCAGTCGGTGTCACGGACATCGCGAGCAGAGGTATGCACAGCGTTGATCGCCGCGAGGATCTGGTAGCGCCCCGGAGCAACCCCGGTGGCCAGGCGCTCGCGCACCAACTGATGCCCCTCGGCGATCAGCACCGAATCCCAGGACCCACGGTCCTGATCTCCGAGGGTGACCAGCTCGCCTGTTGCGGAAACCCGGGCGGTACGGCGGGCCTCGGTGAGGAGCATCAACGCCAGCAGCCCGGCCACCTCACCGTCCTCCGGCAGCAAAGCGCGGATCAGGCGAGTGAGCCGGATCGCCTCGGCGGTCAGGTCGTGACGTACAGGATCTGTATCGGGGCCGGTGGCCAGATAGCCCTCGTTGAAGACGAGAAACAGAACGGCGAGTACGCCCGAGACGCGTCCTGGGAGATCCTCCGCAGACGGCACCCGATAGGGGATCCGGGCTGCCTTGATCTTGGCCTTCGCGCGGGTGATCCGCTGGCCCATCGCGGACTCCTGCACCAGAAAGGCACGGGCGATCTCGGGCACGGTCAGCCCGCCGACCATCCGCAGCGTCAGCGCCGTCCGGGTCTCCATCGCGAGCGCAGGGTGACAGCAGGTGAAGATCAGCCGGAGCCGCTCGTCGTCGATGGCACCGAGAGGCTCGGGTGGGTCGTCGCCGGACAACATCTGAGCCTCCTTGTACTTGTCGTCGCGCTTGTTCTCGCGCCGGATCCGGTCGATCGCCTTGCGGTTGGCGGTGGTGGTCAGCCAGGCGCCGGGGTTGGGGGGCGCACCCTCGGCCGGCCACCGCTCAACCGCGATCGCGAACGCCTCGGCCGCCGCCTCCTCGGCGATGTCCAGGTCACCGAACCGCCTGGTCAGGCCGGCGATCACCCGCGCCCACTCTTCCTGGTGCACCCGGGTGATCGCGTCCCTGACCTCGGCCTCGCTCACAGGAACGGCCGCACCTCGATCTTCCGGTTACAGGCCTTCGACCCGTCGGCGGCGAGCTTGAGCGCGGCGTCCAGGTCAGCGGCCTCGAAGACCCAGAAGCCGGCCAGGAACTCCTTCGTCTCCACGAACGGCCCGTCGGTGAACACCGGCTCGCCATCGCGGTTGTCGATGACCGTGGATGCGCTGGGCGCCGCCAGGCCACCGGCGAAAACCCAGTTGCCATCGGCTTGGAGCCGCTCGTTGAACACGTCGATAGCCGCCGACTCCTCCGGCGTACCGAAGTGGTTGGCATGCTCGGCGATCACGGAAACCAGGTACTGCATCAGATCAACTCCTGTGACTCGGAGCGCCCCCGGTGGGCGACTTCACCCCTGCTACGAACGGCCTCGCCCCTATCCGACACCAACACCCGGATTCCGCCAAGGACATTCCCGGTACCACCGTCGGTCGCACCGTGTAACGTGCTCGCCTCAGGCTGGGGACTGGGGGAGCTACCCGACCTTCTGGGGTCCCGCCACGATCGGCATCCTCTTGGTCATCGGCATGATCGGGATCGCCGTGGGGGGCGGCGTGTCGGCGATGCTGATCAATCTGTACCGCGGGGGAGAGAAGCAACCCGTCCTGCTGGCACCCCTCGCGCTCTGCGCGCGTGTCAGGCAGTCCTAGGCTGCGGCGAGGGCCTGGACGATGAGTTCGTTGCGGGCGTTCTGCCCGAAGGGGACCGTGGTGTGGACACCTTCGCGTAGGCACTGGGTCAGTAGAGAGGGTTTGGCAGCCAAGTACTCGGCCCAGCGGACGATACGCAAGTTCGGGTACTTCTTCTGGGCGTCGGACAGCTGAGAGTTGACCCAGCCGCTGTTGCGCTGGTCCGCGAGCTGAATTGACGCAGACTTGCCCGTCCGGGCGATCTGAACGTTGACCCAGACCACCGTGCGGTTCGGGCCGACGATCCGCATGGTGCGATCCACTTGGGCGGCGAAGACCGGCGGGTTGAAAATGTCGTTGGTTCCGGTGGCCATCAGGATCCGTCGTGGCATGCCGTACTTGAGCGCCCAGTTCTCGAGCGCGTCGACCGCAGGAGCCGTGGGCCGGCTCGACCAGTTGTGCACCGCCAGTGTGGAACCCGTGCGCTCCTTCAGCCGGGTCGCCAACGGCTTGCCATCCTGGACCGCGATGCTGTCACCGAACATATACACACCGTCATTGTCGCGGACGTACGCGATCGTGGCTGTGCTCGCGACCGCCCGGCTGAGGATCGTCCAGTCGCCCAGCTGGCCGGATCCGTAAAGATCGGCGGCGGAGGAGCTCTCGGCGGCCGCGACCGTCGCGACCGCCGCGACCGCCCCAGCCATCAAGATTTGCCGTCGATTCGGTTTCAGATTCCTCACGGTTATCCCCACAGGGACGAACTGTGAGGCACGGCGACCGCTTTGCGCAAGTCCGGTTCGAATGCTTCATCGTCTTGCAGCGTTGGGGATTCGGCTGTCACTGAGCGGCCGGGCAGGGTACAGACCGAGCTCTCCGCTGAGTCAAGATCAGATACCGAACAGATACCTGGATTGCAGCTTGTTGCAACGGGCAACGTGCGTCCGCCGCGGCTATGGATCAGCTGACCGTCAGGATCTTGTTCACGGTGAAGGCCTGCGCGTGATCCGCATCGGACGGGAACCAGACGCGGTAGGCGATCGTGCCGCGCACGCTGGGCTTGATTCCGAGCGCGTACGCCCCCGAGCTGCTCAGCTTCACGGAGGCGATCGACTTCCAGACCTTGTTCGAGTACTGCTGCAGATATACCAGTTGGCCGTAGTGCGCCGGCGCGACGTAGCCGCTGAACTTCGTCACCTGACCCAGCCGGATCGTTGCCGGTGTCAAAGTCGCCGAGATCGTCGGCGCCACCTGCACGGTGAGATCAGCACTCCGTGTTCCCATCAGGTCACCGTTGCCGGGGAACGTCATCATGAACACCGACGACACGGCCGGCTTGTATGCGTAACTGACTGCGCCGGTCGAGGTCGTTTTCAAAGCCGCCAGCAGCTTGAATGTCGACGAGTTCTTCGGCCGGACGTACAGGTTGACCGGCAACCCGGCGTACGCCTTGTTGTCGATCCGCAGCGTGCTCCCGCGCAGCGTGACAGTCCCGCCGTAGTTGATCAGCGTCGAGGTACTGCCGATGGCGGTCCTCATCCCGAGCAACTGCGTGACAGTCGTCGCGCTGACCTTGCCGCTTCGGTCCTTGACCCAGGCGCCGTAGGTATAGGTGGCCCCTTGCGCAAGGCCGGTGTTCTTGACCGCGGATGCAGTACCCGCGTACACCACCGTGCCAGTGGTCAATGTCGGCACCCGACTGCCGGCGTTGCGCCGGACGATCACCTGCTCGAAGTCGGACACAGCCGGGATCTTCCAGCTCAGGTTCGCGGCGAGGTAGGCGCCAGTGGCGTCGAACGTCAGCGCCGGGGGAGCCAGATCGAGCGTCGAGAACACACTGCTGAACGGAGCAAGCGCCGTGCCACCGGCCTCTTGGACGCCACTCACTACGATCCTGTACGGCGTGTTGTCCAGCAGCGGCATGGTCGGGGTGATGACGGCCTGCTTGGTCGAGGGGTCGTACGCGAGGGTGCCGCCCACTGTCGTACCGGTCTTGCCATGCACCAACCGAACCGTGCTGGCGGTAACGCTGGCTGCAACGACCTCCCGTGCAAATGTCACTGATGGGAGGCTGCCAAGCGGCTGGCCGCTCCCCAGGTCGGGCGGCAGCACGTCCCGCACGGGATAGCTGGTGGCTGGGTCGGAACCACCCGTGCCGTCCTCCTCGATGGTCAGGGTGTACGGCCGGGTGTCTCGTGAGCCGTTGTCGTTGCGGACGGCGATATAGGTGCTGCCCGCGACCACGCTGACGTCGGTCGCGGCCGTCAATGGTCCCCACTTCGGGCCACCGGTCGCCGGGTCCAGTTCCGTTGGGAACGGCGTGACCGCGTAAGCCAGTGACTTCAGATCGGCGTTGTAGATGTCGATCCGAGGACCGAAGTTCGCCGAGTAGTCGTCGCCGTTGAACTCCGGTCCGGTCAGCGACACCCTGAGGTTCCGGGCGCCGGCCGACGAGACTTCGTACCAGTCGATCTCGCCTTCCGTGCTGATCGTCGTACTGATCGAATGCGACAGCGGGATGGCTCGCTCAGGCTGGTCGTTGAGGTCGATCGGAGTGGTGGGGAAGTCCGCGGCCCACCGTCCCCCGAGGGCCGCATACGCGTCCAGAATTCCGGCTCCGTAGTACGGGTCGGTGCCCCGCGGACCCGCATCACGAGCAAGGGTCTTGAGCCGGGTCTGGATCTGCGCGGGGGTGAACGTCGGCCACCTGTTCTTCACCAATGCAACAACACCGGCGACGATCGACGCCGAACACGACGTACCGCTGCAGTACCAGTACGGAACGCCCTGGCTCATACTACGAACCCCAGTGCTGAGGACATCCCACCCCGGGGCGGCGATGTCGACCCACTCGCCGTACGAGCTGAAGTCGGTCAGAACTCCACCGGCGCTCGTCGCTCCAACGGCGATCACTTCGGGATAGGCGGCGGGGTACTGCAGCACCGCACTGCCGTCGTTCCCGGCAGCCGCCACCACGACGACACCTTTGGCGACGGCACGCTTGATCGCGTCGTGCAGGACCACGTTGTCGCCCGGGTTGCCGAACGGCATGTTGATGACCTTGGCGCCGTGAGCGACCGCCCAGTCGAGGCCCTCGACGATGTCGAGATCGTTGGCCAGACCGTTGGCGCCGGCGACCTTGACGGGCATGGCCTTGGCGTTCCAGCCGACACCGGCCACGCCGATGCTGTTGTTGGCGGTGGCGGCGATGATGCCCAGTGTCATCGTGCCGTGGCCGTTGTCGTCGATCGGGTTCGGCCGTGTGCTCGAGACCGCGTTGTAGCCGGTGACCAGTCGACCGACCAGGTCCGGGTGACCGGCGTCCACGCCCGTGTCGAGGACCGCGACGAGCTGGCTCCCGGTCGACTTCGAAACGTCCCACGCCTGCGGAACCCGGACAGTGTTCAGGGACGCCGCCTGACCAGCACCATTGACCACCGGATAAAGCTGATCGTTCGGCACTGCCGAGACCCTGCGTCGGTAGCTCAGCGAGGCCAACTCGATCGCCGGGTCAGCCTTGACCTTCTTGAGCAGCTCGGTGGCTGACATCTCGCCCTTGAGCTTGACCACGCGCGACGTCGCCGCATCCTCCGTGACGGCGCCGACCTTCGACGCCGCTGCCTTGCGAGCCGAAGCCGTTGCGTCGCTCTTGAACTTCACCATCACCGCGTTCGGTTCGTACTCCGGCTTCGCGGCGTTGTGACGCGCCGTAAAAGCCGGACGGTGAGGACCTGGCTCGGCCGCCGAACCGGACGAGCCTGTCAGAGCGACCAGCGAGCCCGCGACCAGGGCTGCCGGCAGGCCAACGCGCAGCAAGTGAGCAGGACGGACGGACAAGGCAGTCCCCAAGATCTCGGAGTGACGGTCGCCGGGAGTATGTCAGAGATCTGCTCCGGATCCCTCGCCGCACAGGTGTCCATAGCTGCAACCCGCAAACCAAAAGGGGGGAGCTGGCACCTCGGTGCTCTACGGTCGATGTCTAACTCTGACGACGGGATCGCAATGAAAGCTGATCACTACGACACGTTCGCCGAGAGCTATGCGCGGGAGAACGAGTCCAGCCTGTTCAACGCCTACTACGAGCGACCCGCGATGATCGATCTCGCCGGAGACGTGGCCGGCCGGAGCATCCTGGACGCCGGCTGCGGTGCGGCGCCGCTCTCGGCCGCGCTGCGCGACCGGGGCGCACAGCTCACCGCCTTCGACTCGAGCCCCGAGATGGTGGCGCTGGCGCAGGAGCGGCTCGGGACGGACGCCAGGGTGCTGTTGGCCGACCTCGCCGCGCCGTTGCCGTTCAGCACGGGGGAGTTCGACGACGTGGTGGCCTCCCTGGTGCTGCACTACCTCGAGGACTGGTCGGGCCCCCTGGCCGAGCTGCACCGGGTACTGAAGCCAGGTGGCCGGCTGATCCTCTCGGTGAACCATCCGGTGATCCGCCCGGTGGTCTACCCGAAGGCCGACTACTTCGCGACCTCGCCGTACACGGAGGAGTACACCTTCGACGGCCACGCCGCATCGCTGACCTTCTGGCACCGGCCGTTGCAGGCGATGACAGCAGCGTTCACCCGGGCGGGCTTCGCGATCTCGGTCATCAGCGAGCCGCCGTTCTCACCCGAGACGCCGCCCGACCTGCTGCCGCCCGACCTGGGGGACCACAAGTCGTTCCTCTGCTTCCTCTTCTTCGTGCTCGAGGCCAATACTGGACAACCTGCGGATCAATTCCCGGCGTAAAGTAGGTTCCCCGTCCATGGACATGATGAAGGGCGAGCAGATCGTCGCGGCAAACCTGACCGACTGGCGCAAGCTTGCCCAGGGACTGCATGCCCGCTACGTGATTGATGACTTCGGCACCGGCGCACGGTTCGTCGCCGCGGTGGGCAGCGCGGGTGACACGCTCGGCCACCACCCGCGCGTGTCGATCGGCAACGGGTACGTCGACCTCAAGCTGGTCACCGACGATGCCGTCTACCGCGACGACGAGGGCACCGAATACATCGTCGAATGGGTGACTCAGCAGGACGTCGACCTCGCGCGACGGATCACGGAGATCGCCGCCGATCACCAGCTCGACGCCGACCCGGCCTCGGTCAGCGACCTCGAGCTCGGTCTCGACACGGCCCGCTCCGCGACCATCGCCCCAGTGTGGGCCGCCCTGCTGACCGGGAGCGCCGAGGCCCAGGGCCGCGGGACCCCCGGCGACGAAATCCGGGACGCCACGGGACGCGTACCGAACCTGTGGTTCGGCGACGCCGACGAACACGAGACCCCGCGTCAGCGGTTCCACATCGAGGTCTATGTGGCGCCCGAGGTGGCCGGGCAACGGATCGCCGCAGCCGTCGCCGCAGGCGGGACCGTCGTCGATGACAGCAATGCGCCCTCGCTCACCGTGATCGCCGACCAGGACGGCAACGAGGGAATCGTCTGCGTCGACGTATCCGCTGCCAAGAAGGATTGATGGGCCCGAGCGCGGCCAGGGCGCGGAGGCCAACCGAGCTCTGAAGAAGGCCTACGTCGAGCAGGGCAAGGCGCACGCCGCACTGGTGATGGACGGCGACGAGGCCATCGCGTGGGCTGAGTACGGCACCCCGGTCGAGTTGCCCACCATCCACCACCGCAAGGGGTACGACGCCACCAAGACCGCGGATCCCGACTACCGAATCACCTGCGTCTTCGTCGACAAGCGCCACCGGCGACAGGGCGTGACGGAGCTGGCGATCACCGGTGCACTCGACCTGATTGCGCAGGCCGGCGGCGGGCGGGTCGAGAGCTATCCGCACGACCTGACCAACCAGACCAAGAAGATGTCGTCGTCGTTCCTCTACAACAGCACCCGTCGACTCTACGAGCGGCTCGGCTTCACCTACGACCGGCCCAAAGGGCTGAAGAACTGCGTCATGGTGAAAACGGTCGATCCTGCGTGAGGCTGCTTCTGATCATTTGGCCCACCGGCTGTCGGCAAGATGACGGTGGGCCGAGAGATCGCCGCGCAGAGTGACTTGAAACGCGCCTAGTGCGCAACCGGGGCGAAACCCGGCTGGCTTGACCAAGGAGCAGACGAACTCGGTAGCCGACGACCTTCAGACACTGACTAGGTTTCGGGCCGGCCCGCAGACGATCTGTTAGGGGCTTGAGGCGGGGGAGCGATCATCGAGGCCGCGGCAGGCGACCGGGCTCTGAGAGATCGGGCTGGGCTCACCGGCTCAATGCTGCGATAGCGCGCGCCGCCAGTCGTTCGGCGTATTCGGTGCTTCCTGGGTGCATCCAACCCTCGCTGATGGTCGGCATGTCGCCGTTGTTCACCGCCATCTGGCACTCGAGGCAGGCCAACCAGAGTGCTCGCATGTTCAGGATTCGGGGGAGCCTTTGGATCTCATCGTCGCTGAGCTGGACATGCTGACGGTAGCCGCGCAGGACGGCGTCGATGTTGTCCGGGTTGCCTTCGGCTGTAGTCCTTAGGAGCCAGGCGAGTGCGGGTAGTCGCGGCCCGCGCCCGGAGCCGGCCCAGCCTACGATCGTGAGCGTGCCGGGGATGCCGACGGCGGCCCAGAGGTGGTAGTTGCTGTGGGTGAGGGCTTCGGGCAGCCCTTCGGCGTCGTCAGCGTTCTCGACCTGGTCGCGCAGCCAGTCGAACTTCTCCCGACCGTCGAGGGTCACTTTGTCCTCGACACTGGCCAGAAAGCTCATCGCCGCGGCCAGATCCTGGTTCGGCCGGCCCACGTAGAAGCCGCCGTCGGCTTCCTCCGCACCCCCGTCTCTGGCGACCGCGCCATCTGCTGCGGGGAGCGCATGCAATCTCCCCAGCAGGCTGCCCAGTTCATGCGCGATCTCGGCGGATTCGCTGCGGCCGTGCTCGTCGGCCGGGCGTCCGCCGTCGACGAACTGGGTCACGACGACGCCGCTGTCGTCGAACATCGACACCGGATCATCGTGCGCGATCCGTTCAGCGGGAAAGTCGTGCGCAGCCAGGAACCGCAGGATCTCTGCGTCGCCCTCGACACGAGCGAGCTGGTCTGCCGGCGACGAGAACACCCGGGCGATCCATGGCGGACCGTCCTCCCGCCGGACCAGCAACGTCGATGGGTAGTGGCCCGGCCACGAGCCACGTGGCCGCGTGGCTGGGTCGTCGTCGATCGGTGCCAGCGAGCTGATCTGAATCCCATACCGCGTCTCAAGGTGGGTCTTGAGGTCGACGTGCTCGAACGGGCGGGTACGCGCGAACGGTGATCTGTTGATCTGTTCCAGATCGGCGAGTGCTTGGGTGTACCGCTGCCCGGTCTCGCGTGCCCGTTCGCGGACGGCGCGTTTGAAACTGCCTTGTTTGGTCATGACAAGCCTCCTCGACATGTCTTCGCCCCCCAGCGACGCGACACTCGATACAGGCCTGGACACGAACAGTTGGCCTTGAGGGTGGATTCCCCTTCGCCATCTCAAGGACCTCGCTGGGGCAGGTCCTCAGAAGCTGGGCGTCGGCCGACGCCAGACCCCATCCTGCTAACGGTCGTGAAGCAATGTCAACAACGGACTCTGCAACCCGCAGACTAGTAGTTGACATAATGTCAGTTATCGGACATTCGGGAGAAGGCTCAGGAGAGTGGCTGGGAGGCTCGTTCCGGGCTGATTTCGTCGTTTGCCCGAATGACAAGTTCTCTCAGCGGGCTCCACAGCGCGCGCCGTGACGACGGGACGTCCAGTGAACCGATGGGACGCAGCTGGATGGCGATGGGTACGTCAAAATCGGGTGGATTGGCTGAGTGGCCGTCAGATCGCTGAGATCTGTTGCATTTATCCCCCAGAGGCAAGCCGGCCTGCGCCAGCGGCACTCTCATGCATAATCACCATTATGCAGCAGGTTTCAGTGATTACTGTTGCCTTTAGCAAGTAAATTACCGGGGGAGTCAGCCGGCGGCGGCAAACTGTCGGTGGGGACCGATACAACTCCCCTATGAAGGTTCTCGCGGCTCAGTCGGCGTTCTTCGCTGCTCGGCGTCCCCGGAAGGACTCCCCCCACACCACAGACGCCTACCGCCGCGACCTTGCCGGCATCACCACCCGGCTCTGCGCCAACCTCGATCGGGAGCTCGAAGACCTGCTGGTCGACGAGCTCACCGCTCATGCCTTGCGGGCGGCTTTCGGTGCGTTCGCCGACGGGCACGCCAAGAGTTCCGTACTGCGCGCGTGGTCCACCTGGAACCAGTTCCTCACCTTCTGCGTGTCGGACAACCTCCTGGCCGGCAACCCGATGGGAGCAGTGGCCAGACCCAAGACCCCTCCCCTGTCCCCCAAGCCTCTGCGTGGCGAAGACACTCCAGAAGTCTTGCTGCGCTCAGTTGCCGATGGTGCCCGGCAATCGCGCGACCCTTGGCCCGAGCGTGATGTCCTGGTCATTGCCCTCGGCCTCGTCGCCGGTCTGAGGTCGGCCGAGATGCGCACGCTGACAGCGGATTCACTCGCCGGCCGCCCCGGTGAGATGCGGCTGCACATCCACGGCAAGGGCAGTCGCGACCGTTCCATCCCGGTCGAGCCGATCATGGCGAAAATCATCGAGACGTACGTCGAATCGTGCGCACAACGCTTTCCCCGCAAGCGATTCAGCCGTTCGACCAAGCTGCTGGTCGACCGCACCGGCGAGCCGATCGGCCGCGGCGGCCTCGAGTACTTGGTGAAGTCCTGCTACCGCTGGGCCGGTCTGCACGACCGTGTACCAGCGGGCGCGAATCTCCACGCGCTGCGCCACACGTTCGCGACCAGACTCGCCGAGGACGGCGCGACCGCGTCCGAGATCATGCGGCTGCTCGGCCATGCCAGCCTCGCCACCAGCCAGAACTACATCGAAGCCACCGGCCGGGAGCAACGCGCCGCCGCCGCGAGCAACCGCACTTATCGTTCCCTCGACCAGCTGATCAGTCCAGCGGTCGACGTGGAGCTACCGGTGGACTGATGGTGCCCGATCGGGCAACCACAGCAGACACCTCCGGGGGCCAGAATGTGAGGCGTGACCGTGATCAGAGACGATTTCCTCGCTGTCGGCAGGTCCGCCGCGCAACTCCTCCGCGAGCCCGCGGTTGCCGAGGCGTGGTCGAAACCGAGCGCCCTGGAAGGGTTCGGCGTCAGTGGGCTGGCCGGCCATCTCGCCTACCAGGTGCTCGCGATTCCCGACATCGTGGCCGCGCCGATCCCCACCGAGCCGACGATCACGGTGCTCGACCACTACGACCGGGTCGAATGGATCGACGCCGACCCGCAGGACGAGATCAGCATCCGGATCAGGTCCGGTGGTGATCTCGTCGCGGCAGACGGGTGCGTAGTACTGGCTGATCGGTTGGAGGCAGCACTCGAGCAGCTCAGCGCGGAGTTCCCGTCGATCGAAGACCGCCCGGTCCGGATCCCGTTGTGGGGACCGTGGTCGCTGATGCTCGACGACATGCTGCTGACCAGGCTGATGGAGCTGGCCGTGCACTCCGATGACCTGGCCGTCAGCGTCGGGCTGCCGACCCCCGTGCTGCCGCCCAGCGCGTTGGAAGCGGTGGTCGGCCTGCTCACGCGACTCTCCGTCCGCCGGCACGGAGCGACCGCTGTACTGCGTACGCTGGCTCGGGCGGAGCGGGCCCCGCTGATCATCACCGCCTTCTGACCCGCCGTTGATCAGCGCTGTGAGGAGATCCGATGTACCGAAGGCTTGTCATCAAGTTGTCCGGCCAGGCGATCGCGGGATCGGCCGAGTTCGGCTTCAACAGCGACAGCCTGACGCATCTCGCTCGTGAGGTGATCGCCGTGCACGACACCGGAGTACAGGTGGCCGTGGTGGTCGGTGGAGGGAACGTGTTCCGCGGCAACCGCGCCGAGGACTGGGGTATCGACCGGGTCGAGGCCGACAACATCGGCATGCTCGGCACGGTGATCAACGCCGTCCTGCTGCGCGGGCGGCTGGCGGCGCTCGGCGCGAAGGACGTCCGGTTGATGACCGCGATCCCGATCAACAACCTGGCCGAGCCGTACATCCGGTTGCGCGCGCTGCGTCATCTGGAGAAGGGCGGCATCGTGCTGCTCGCCTGCGGGAACGGGCAGCCGTTCCACACCACCGACTATCCGTCGGTGCAGCGCGCGGTCGAGCTGAGCGCGGATGCGTTGCTGGTCGCGAAGAACGGCACCGACGGCGTGTACGACGCGGACCCCAACAAGGTCCCGACAGCGCGCCGGTTCGACCGGCTCAGCTATCAGGAGGTGATCGACAAGGGCCTCGGCGTGATGGATCAGAGCGCGTTCATCCTGGCGCGCGATCACACCCTGCCGCTGCACGTCTTCGACATCGACCACGACGGCGCGGCGGCCGCGATCAGCTCCGGCGCGCACATCGGCACCCTGATCAACTGACCTCGAGCGGCGAGTTGTGCGGGGGAAAAACCAATTGCCGTCGGGGAGGGCTGGCTGCTGTACTCCTGAACGGCACCAAGTCCGCGAGTAGTTCACGTTAAGGAGCGCAGTCGATGCGACCTCACTTCATGTCCAGCCAGAAAGGTCACACCTCCTCTTCAAGGGACATGAAGCTACGTGCGAACACTGAACTTGGGAATCCTGGCGCATGTCGACGCCGGTAAGACCAGCCTGACCGAGCGGCTCCTCTACGCCGCCGGGGTGATCGACGAGGTCGGCAGCGTCGATGACGGCAACACCCAGACCGACTCGCTCGCGCTGGCACGCCAGCGCGGGATCACGATCAAGTCCGCCGTCGTCTCGTTCGCGATCGACGACGTGACGGTCAACCTGATCGACACTCCTGGTCACCCGGATTTCATCGCCGAGGTGGAGCGGGCGCTCAGTGTGCTCGACGGCGCGGTGCTCGTCATCTCGGCGGTCGAGGGTGTGCAGGCGCAGACGCGAGTGCTGATGCGGACGCTGCAGAGGCTCCGGATCCCGACCCTGATCTTCGTGAACAAGCTCGACCGGCGTGGTGCTCAGGCGCCGGAGTTGCTGACGAGCATCGCGGACAGGCTGTCGGCCGACGTCATCGCGATGGGCGCAGCCACCTGTCTCGGCGATCCCGGCGCTGCGTTCACGCCGTACGGGCGAGACGATGCCGGCTTCTCCTTCGCGATGATCGAACTGCTGGCCGAGCATGACGATCAACTGCTGGCGACGTACGTCGATGACGAGGGAGCGCTCTCGTACGACGGACTGCGCGCCAGGCTGGCCGAGCAGACGCAGCGGGCGCTCGTGCATCCGGTGTACTTCGGTTCGGCGATCACCGGCGCTGGTACGGACGCGTTGATCGCGGGGATCCGCGAGCTGTTGCCGGCGGCTGAGGGCGATGTCGAGGGACCCGTGTCGGGGTCGGTCTTCAAGGTCGAGCGCGGGCCGGCCGGGGAGAAGATCGCCATCGTACGGATGTTCTCGGGCGCGATCCGGACCCGCGACCGGCTGCGGTTCCACGGCGACCGGGAGTCGAAGGTGACGTCGATCAGTGTCTTCGACAGCGGTTCGGTGCTGACTCGTCCGGAGGTTTCGGCGGGGCAGATCGGCAAGCTCTGGGGGCTCGGCGATATCCAGATCGGGGACGCGATCGGCGTCGGCGGTAGTGCCTCGGGGAGTGGCTACTTCGCTCCCCCGACGCTGGAAACGGTGATCGCGCCGGCCAGACCGTCGGACAAGGGGAACCTGCAGGTCGCGCTCTCTCAGCTCGCCGAGCAGGATCCGTTGATCAACCTGCGCCAGGACGATGTTCGGCAGGAGACCTTCGTGTCCCTGTATGGCGAGGTGCAGAAGGAGGTCATCCAGTCGACGCTGGCGAGCGAGTTCGGCATCGACGTCACCTTCCGGGAGACGACGACGATCTGCATCGAGCGGCTGATCGGCACTGGCACGGCGGTCGAGTTCAACAAGCAGGATCCGAACCCGTTCCTGGCCACGGTCGGCCTGCGGGTCGAGCCGGCCCCGGTGAACTCAGGCGTCACCTTCCGCCTCGAGGTCGAGCTCGGCTCGATGCCGTTCGCGTTCATCAAGGCCGTCGAGGAGACCGTCCACGAGACGCTGCAGCAGGGCCTGTACGGCTGGCAGGTGCCGGACGCCACGGTGGTGATGACGCACTCGGGCTACTCCGCGCGCCAGAGCCACGCCCATGCGGTCTTCGACAAGAGCATGTCGAGTACCGCCGGCGACTTCCGCAACCTGACGCCTCTCGTTCTCGTGGCGGCATTGCAGCAAGCCGGTACGACGGTCCACGAGCCGATGCACCGATTCCAGCTGGAGACCCCGACCGAAACGGTTCGCGGTGTACTGGCGGCACTGGCCCGTCTCCGCGCGATCCCGCAGGTCCCGGCGCTGGCCGCCGAAACCTCAACCCTGGAAGGCGAAATCCCGGCAGCCGCCGTCTACCAGCTGGAACAGCAACTGCCGGCGCTCTCCCGCGGCGAGGCAGTCCTGGAATCGGCCTTCGAGCGCTATCACCCCGTCACCGCCCAGATCCCCACCCGTCCACGCACCGACAACGACCCTCTCAACCGCCGCGACTACTTGCTCCACGTCCTCCGTCGCGTATGACCACGATCAGGCAGTACTACGCACCTGCCCGGGCTGCCGGGTCAGAGGTCGACCGCGAGCGTGATCGACTTCGGGGCGAACCCGCGACTCTTGTACAGCGCCAGGGCGCCGTCGTTGTCCGCGTAGGCCGTGACGTGCAGCCGCGCAGCACCCCGTTCCTTGGCCCAGTCCACGAACGCGTCCACCAGCTGTCCACCGATGCCCTGGCCACGCAGCTCGTTGCGGACGTACATGCTCACCAACTCCGCCCTGCTGCCGGTCCACATCTCCGACGGTTCGGTGAAGGCCCCGATCAGGTGACCGCCGACCTCGTCACCGGCAACGAGCACCAGCGCTCGCGGATCGGTCAGCAGGTCCGAGCACCATTGAGCGCCGTGGGTCGCAGGCCAGTCGACGTTGCGCAACGAGTCGCGCGCAGCGCCGTCCTCAGCGAAGAGGGCTGCACTCGATGCGACCAGGCCGTCCAAGTCGTCGGTGGTGGCGGGCCTGATCTCCACGGGCTACTCCTTCGTGCCGATGACGACGGTGGCGTAGAACTCGTCGGAGGTGGTGATCCTTGCCGCCAATCCGTCCGCGGTGAAGGTGGCGGCGGCGATGGAGGCCTGCTTCTCGCTGGTCTCGGTAAGGATGCTGCCTCCGGGGGCCAGCCAGTGCGCGGCGTCGGCGCTGACTCGGCGGAGGATGTCCAGGCCGTCGGACCCGCCGTCGAGGGTGACCAAGGGTTCGTGGAGGCGGGCCTCGGTGGGGAGGAGGCGGATCTCGTCGCTGGGGACGTAGGGGACGTTCGACAGCAGGACGTCGATTCGCCCTCGCAAGGAGGGCGGCAAGGCGGCGTACAGATCGCCTTGGGAGACCTGGCCTCCGAGAGGTTCTACGTTGCGGCGGGCGCAGGCGACTGCGGCCGGCTCGAGGTCGGCGGCGTACAGGTCGATTGCGGGCTCGCCGGCATGGACGGCTACGCCCAGGGCGCCTGAGCCGCAGCAGAGGTCCACGACGACCGAGCCCGGCCGGGTGAGCCACAGAGCCTCTGCGACCAGGTGCTCGGTGCGGCGGCGCGGTACGAAGACGCCGGGGTCCAGGGAGATCCGCAGGCCGCAGAACTCGGCGAATCCGACCACGTATTCGATCGGCAGGCCGGCGACGCGTTGCTCGACCATTCGGGCGAGCTCGGCGTCGTCGGGCGCCGCGGAGATCAGCAGCTCCGCCTCGTCCTCGGCGAAGACGCAGCCGGCGGCGCGGAGAGTGCTGACCAAAGTGCTGACAAGGGCTGAAGTAGTGATGCGGTCAGATTACTTGAAGGCGTTCACGCCGGTGAGCTCGGCGGACAGCGTCCACAGCCGCGCGGCCGACGCGGGATCGACGGCATACGGCCGTACTCCGGGGGCGTCGTCGATCGACAGTTCCGCGATCTCGCAGTCGTCGCAGAAGACGCCGCCCAGGCCGTCGAGCTGTGGTGAGGTGGCCGCCCAGACCGAGGTGGAGGCACCGGCTTCGGGGCTCTTGAACAGATCCGGGTGCAGCAGGTTGCCCTCCTCGTCGATCCAGCCGAAACCGACCATCTCCTCGCGCTCCAGGTGCCGCTGCAGCGGGGTCAGGATCCCGCCCGGGTGCAGCGCGAACGCGCGGACGCCGGAATCCTTGCCCAACGCATCCAGCTGGACCGCGAACAGCGAGCTCGACAGGTCGGCCAGGTCCAGCTCGCCGATCTCGACGCCGGCCACGTCAGAGAGCGCTTCCTTGGCAGCGTCCGGGCTACGAACTAGAGCCGACTCTAGGTCAAGCATCTAGATGTGGGTTTGCCTTCAATGACTCGGCCAGGCGCTGGAGAGCGGGGTTGGGGCTGTCCGGGCTCCAGGCCGCGTGCAGCGTCACCGAGTGCGCGTCGGCCGCGTCGAGCTCGCGGTACTGGACTCCCTGCACGCCCATCGCCATGATCGATCGCGGGATGAGCGCGCATCCCAGACCGGCCCGGACCAGCGCGAGCATCGTCGGCACCTGCGAGGCGAGCTGGCTGACGGCGTACCGGTTCATGCCGATCATCGCGGCGCAGATGTCGTGCAGGTACTGCGATCCTTCGGGGCTGTAGCCGATGTAGTCGTCGGTCACCTCCGCCAGCGAGACCGCTCCCTCGCCCTCGGCGAGCTTGTGGTCGGCCGGTACGGCGAGAACGAGGTCCTCCGTGTGCACGGGCACCGAGTCGAACTGCGCCGGAATCGGTGGCCGGACGATCCCGAGATCGATCTCCAGATTCGCCAGCGCCTCGAACTGGTCCGGGCTCACCAGTTCGGTCAGCTCCGCGGTCACCGCCGGGGTCCGCTTGTTCACCATCGTCAGGAAGTCCGCCAGTACGGCGTACGCGCCGATCGCGGTGAACGCGATTCGCAAGGTACCGGTCTGTCCATCGGCTGCCCGGCGGGTTGCCTCCGGCGCGACCTCAAGAAGGGCCAGCACCCGGCGGCAGTGCTCGAGGAAGACGTCCCCGGCGGCGGTGAGCCGCACTCCCCTGCCGGTCCGGTCGAACAAGATGACGTCCAGGGTGCGCTCCAGGCCTTGGATCTGCCGGGTCAGCGGTGGCTGGGTCAGGTTCAGCCGCTTGGCCGCGCGGCCGAAGTGCTGTTCTTCGGCGACTGCGACGAAACCGCGCAACTGCTGGAGCGAGAGATCCATCTGATGCCCTCACGGTATCGGTCGATGCGGAAATGGGCTTGGACGAGCATAGCGGAAAGCCCTTACCGTCGAGCCTGAGAGTCCTTCGTGCCCAAGACCACAGGAGTCCCCCTTGTCCAAGCTTGCCGTCGTGATGACGCCCGAACGAGCCGCCGACGTATGCAGCCCGCAGACCCGGGCGTTGCTCGCCGAGCGGTTCGACGTCAGCTGGGCCGGGTCCGACCTGAGCCCCGAAATGGTCGCCGACCTCGCCGCGGGCAGCGATGTGCTGCTGACCAGTTGGGGTACGCCGCACCTGAACAAGGCGCTGTGGGCCGACGGCAACGGACCCAAGGTGGTCGCACACGCGGCCGGCACGGTGAAGAAGCTGATCGACCCCGCGATCCTCGACGAGGGCATCGCCGTCTTCTCCGCCGGGACCCGGATCGCCTGGTCGGTCGGCGAGTACTGCCTGGCCTCGATGCTCACGCTCGTCCGCAGACTCCCGCAGCTCGACCAGGCACTCCGCGCGGGCGGCTGGAAGCAGCCGCAGTTGCGCGGCGGCGAACTCGCCGGCCAGAAGGTCGGCATCCTCGGCGCCAGCTCGACGGCGCGCGCGCTGATCACTCTGCTCAAACCGTTCGGCTGCGACATCGTCGTCTATGACCCGTACCTGACGACCGAGCGCGCGCAACAGCTCGGCGTACGGACCGGTGAACTGGACGAGGCGTTGCAGTGCCGCTTCGTCTCGATCCATGTGCCCGATGTCCCGGAAACCCGCGGTCTGGTGACGCGGAAGCTGATCGAGCAGTTGCCCGACGGCGCGATCGTCGTCAACTCCTCGAGAGGTCCGGCCGTCGATCAGCCGGCGCTGCTGGAGCACTGCCTCGACGGCCGGTTGTTCGCCGCGCTGGACGTCTACGATCCCGAGCCGCCGAAGTTCGGCGCTGACGTCCTGGCCGCGCCGAACCTGCTGCTGACCCCGCACGTCGCCGGCGACACAGTTGACGGCCATCTTGCGCTCGCGGGCTATGTCATCGAGGACGTCCTCAAGTGGCTCGACGACGGTGTTCGTGGTCCGAGCTTCGTGGATCCCGCGGTCTGGGCGATCGCGGCATGAGCCCCGCGGGCAGCAGGATCAGATCGGTCGAGGTCTTTCCGGTCGCGGTGCCGTTCGCGCGGCAGTTCGTCCTCGGCAGCGGCGCGGTCGGCTCCCCCGACCAGGCTCCGGACCAGGCGACGGCGGTCGTCTTCGTGAAGCTCACGACCGAGGACGGCGTGGTCGGCTGGGGTGAGCAGAGAGCGCTCCCCAGCTGGAGCTACGAGACCGCCGAGACGATCGCCGTCGTGATCAAGCGCCACCTCGAACCGATCCTGCGCGAGCTGACGCCTTTCGACGTCGAGCTCTTCCACCAGCGGGTCACCAAGCGGCTGAGCCCGTCGGTCTCGAACGGCTTCCCGTTCGCCCGCGCGGCCGTCGACCTCGCGATGCACGACGCGGCCGGCAAGCTGGCCGGCGTACCGGTGCATGCGTTGCTCGGCGGGAAGCTGCACGACGAGATCCCGCTCTGCTCGGCGATCGGGGTCGGGGCGCCGGACGCGGTCCGGGAGCACGCCCAGCAATCGTCGGACTACGCGGCGTACAAGGTGAAGATCGGCGGTGATCTGGACTCCGACGCGGCCGCGATCGAGACGGTCGCGGAGGTGGCCGGCGCCAAACCGCTGTGGCTGGACGCCAACCAGTCCTATCGCCCCGCGGCGCTCAAGCAGTTGCTCGACCGGACCAGTCATGTCCGGACGATTCATTGCGTGGAGCAACCAGTACCGAGCACCGACACGCTCTCCATGCACCGGCTGCGCGAGCTGATCGACCTGCCGATCGCGATCGACGAGGGCAGCTTCACCGCACAGGACCTGGCCCGGGCGATCCGGCTCGATGCCGCCGACCTGGTGGTGGTGAAGATCTGCAAGGCCGGGGGCCTGCGGAATGCGCTGAAGACGGCTCAGGTCGCGCTCGCCAGCGGGATCGAGATCCTGGCCAGTGGTCTGACCGATTGCGGGATCGGCTTCGCGGCCGCGCTGCACCTGTTCAGCCAGCTCGACCTCGCGCTGCCCGCCGAGCTGAACGGGCCGGAGCTGCTGTCCGACCTGTACGTCGAGGGACTGACCATCACCAAGGCCGTCGCAACGGTCCCCACCGCGCCCGGTCTGGGCGTCCAGGTCGATGAGGAACGCATCCGCGCCGAGTCGATCACCTTGCTCTTCACCTGAGGAGTCGAAATGCCCGCCCTCGATTCCTGGACCACCCCACCGCCCCGGTCGACCTACAACTGGTCCGTCTTCACCAAGCCATGGTCCGGACTCCCTGGTGACGAGCTCGGCAAGCTCGTTGCCGGGCTTGGCTTCACCGGCGCCGAGGTCCCCGTCCGCGACACCGCCTTCGTCACCCCGGCCACCGCCGAGGCCGACCTACCGACCTTCGTCGAGCAACTGCGCGCCGAGGGCGTCGAGCCGATCAGCATCGCGAGCGACCTGTCGGAGAACGCGTTCTCGGCCTGTGCCAAGGCGGGTGTCCCGATGATCCGCATCATGGCGCCGATCGGCCCCGACGGGTACGCCGCTTCGGTATGCCGGATCAGGCGGGAGCTGGAGGATGCCGTCGCGCTCGTGGAGCAGTACGGCGTACAGGTCGGGGTGCAGCCGCATCACGGCAAGTTCGTCACGTCGTCGCTGGGTGTTCTGCAGTTGCTGGACGGCCTGCCCGATGAGTTCAAGGTCGTCTGGGATGCAGCCCACGACGCGCTCGCCGGCGACGACCCCGCCACCACACTGGAGCTGGTCAAGCACAGGCTGGGCATCGTCAATCTGAAGAACGCCAAGTACCTCCAGACTGACGAGGGTTGGAAGACGTGGTTCGGTCAGGCGGACGAAGGTCTGTCCGACTGGCGCGCGGTCTTCGCCAACCTCGAGGACTACACCGGCCCGATCTGCCTCACCGGCCAGTACTCCGACCCGGCGGTGCCCGTCGAAGACCGGTTGAAGGCCGACCTGGAGTTCGCTCAGGCAGCTGTCACATCCCCGGCCTGAGCTCCGAGGCCGCGACCCGGCTCGCCGACCGGCCGGATGCCGTCACCGACGAGATCTGGGCCGCGGCGGCCGACCATTTCGACGAGCCGCAACTCGCCGCGATCATCTTGATGATCGGCCTGACCAATCTGTTCAACCGCCTCAACACCATGGTCCGCGCCCCCGCCGGCGCCACCTGGAGCTGAGACTCAAGCCCTCGATCTGCGGGCCGGCTGTACTGCGGCCCGCAGGGCGGGGGCGATGATCCTGCGGACGTCGGCATCCGACATAGTGGCTGCCGGGCGCAGCGGGTTGAGGTAGCGGGTGAAGATCAGCCCGCCGATCACCGCGACCGTCGCGGTGGCCCGATCGGTAGCGCCGGGGCCGCGGAGAAATTCAGCAATCCGGCCGTGCACCTCACGTTCGAGGAACTCCTGCAGCACCTGCATCACGTCGGCGTCCTGCGGCGCCATCCGGGTCAGCTCGGCCAGCGGCTCGGCATCGGCCCACATCTCCAGGACGGCCTCCAGCAACCGGTCGGCGAACCCTTCCTGGTCGCCTGCCAGAGCGTGTGCCATCGCGGGCGACTTCCCGCAGCGGAACTGCATCGCCTCACCGAACAGCCCTTGTTTCGAGCCGAAGTGGTAGCTGATCAGCGCCGAGTCCACCTCGGCCGCCGCGGCCACCTTGCGGACGGTCGTCCCCCGGTAGCCGTGCTCCAGGAACAGGTCGTAGGCCACCGAGCCTTCTTCTTCAACAACGTTCTCGATCCGCTGGTCAACCGGGTGATGGCCCGCACTACCCACGACGACCTGCGGCGGATGGAGCAACTGGTGCGCGACAGCGAGCTCGACTGGACGATCGCCCGTCCGTCCGGGCTCTTCGACAACCACGCGGTCACGGCGTACGAAGTACAGGAAGATCAGGCCGACGGGCTGTTCACCGCACGCGAGGACCTCGCCGCCGCCCTGCTCGCACAGCTCGGCAGTGACGTGTACGCCGGTCGCGCGATGGCCGTCATCACCACCGCGGTGAAGCCGAAGCTCGTCAAGCTGATCTGGCAGGAGGCGATCAGGTCCTGATGGCGGAACCCTTTCGGGGACGGAGCTTTCGGGAGACGGGCCGGCGGTCCAGGGACTTGCCGGTCTCAGCTCGGCGTTGACCTGAGACCGGCGAGTCACTGATTCAGCCGGTGTGCCCAGCCGCAGGCTGGGGTGTCACCCGGTTGTGGTCAGCCCAGCTCGTTCAGCTGGGGTAGCTCGGCGCGAGGGTGACCCCACCTGTGGCGGGCTGATCGCCCATCCCACGGCCACCTCGGACGAACAACGTGGTGCCCCGCTCGGGTGCGGGTGCACCCTTGCCGAGGCGCAATGTGGTGGTCAGGCCGTTACTGAGCCTCAAGACCGCCACTCGGCGCGGTTGCCCGGACGGGATCGACGAGTTCACCTCGTGGACGCCGGTACAGACCGCCGGTTGGACAGCAGCCCGACCGAGTTGCGAAGTACCGTGACTCCTCACACCACGGCACCGCTCGGCGAGCTCTTTCAACGCTGACACAAATCCCCCTTTCGTTCCCCCGAGGAACAGTTGTTGACGGGACAACTGTTAGTACTGCGCAACGGTCCTGATTGCGCAGTACTGCGCAACAGTTGCCAGCACTTCCGGACCGACCAGGCACGGAAGTGATCCCGGCAGCCTTGCTCACGGTGACGGTCTTTTCAAGAGATGACCGCCCGAATCCCGCCTGCCGGAACTTTTGTCCAGCGAGCTACTGCCCACCGAAACCTGTGGTCGCGATTCCCTTGATGATCTGCCTTTGGAAAAAGAGGAAAACTATCACCAGCGGTAGCGCGGCGAGGATCGCGGATGCCATGTTCTGCGCATATTGCAGCCCATATGCGCTCTTGACTGTCTGCAGACCCACCGGAAGCGTCATCAGCTCGGCGTTCGTGGTCACGATGAAGGGCCAGAGGAAGTTGTTCCATGCGCCGATGAAGACGAAGATCGCTACCGCGGCAAGTATCGGGCGTGACAAAGGCAACACGATCGACCAGAAGACCCGGAGGCGATTCGCGCCGTCGACCCGCGCGGCGTCCTCGAGTTCGACCGGGATCTGGTCGAAGAAGCGCTTCAAAATGAGCACCATCGCGGGTGCGAACGCCTGCGGGAGAATAATTCCCCAATAGGTGTCGGCCAGGTCGAAGGCGAGCATCTGCCGGAACAGCGGCACGATCAGCAACTGGGGCGGGATGATGATCGCCGCGATGATCGCGGCGTACAGCCAGCGACGGCCCCGGAAATCCATCCGGTAGAACGCATAACCAGCCAGTGCCGACGTCGCCACGGTGATCAGCGTGATCGCGACCGAGGTGATCAGGCTGTTCCACGCCCAGGCCGGGAGGTCACCCGCCGTCAGCACCTTACGGCAGGCGTTCGACTTTGTGCCTAACGCCCGGTACTGGCGCGGCTGATGATCCGGTGCGGGATCATCACCCGGCGTGGGGTCGCGTCCTTGTCGGCCATCCGCTCACCGAGCAGGTCCAGGGCCGATTCGATGAACAGCCGGCGGTCGAAGTCGATCGTCGTCAGCGGCGGCACCGTGTACTGGCTCTCCAGGATGTTGTCGAACCCGGCGACCGCGCAGTCCCCCGGTACCGCGACCCCCGCTGTCCACAGCGCCGAAAGCGCACCGAAGGCGATCGTGTCGGTGAAGCAGAAGAACGCGTCTGGCAGTTCGTGGTCCTCCAGGTAGCGCCCGACCACCGCCACGGCGCCTTCCGGACTCCAGCGATCGAGGGCGATCTCCAACTCGGGGTCAGGCCCGATCCCAGCCTTGGCGAGGGTCTCGCGATAGCCGAGCGTCCGGAGTCGCGCCGCCGCAGTACCGGCTGCGTCGGTGGAGCCGCCGACCCGGCCGGTGCCGCTCGATCCACTGGGGATCTCCGGGGTGCCGACGGCGGCGATGCGGCGGAAACCCTGGTCCAGCAGGTGCTGCGTCATGTCGCGCGCGGCGGCGACGTTGTCGATCGCGACCTGGCTGACCATGTCCTGGTCGACGTCACCGATCAGGACGACCGCGGGCAACGGGCCGGCGGTCATCACGGCACTGTCGTCGAGGTTGACCGGGTTCAGGATGAGTCCGTCGACCAGATGCGCCCGGGCCTTGGAGAGCAACTCGAACTCACGCTTCGGTTCGGCCGCGGTCTGCTCGATCTGCACCCCCCAGCCACGCTGGTGCGCCAACTCGACGACGAGATGGGTGATCTCCGCGGAGTACGGCCGAAGCAGGTCGGGCAACGCCAGCCCGATCATCCCCGACCGCCCGTTGCGCAGGCCGCGAGCACTCATGTTCGGCACATAGTCGAGCTCGGCCAACGCCTGCTCGACCCGCTCCCGGGTCTCCGGCCGCACGAAAACCACGCCGTTGATGACGTTGGAGACCGTCTTCGGCGACACCCCGGCCAACTTGGCTACGTCCTTGACGGTGGCACGCATGGGCCCATTGTGTCGGACCGGGCGCGAAACAGCGGCATGGACCGGTGAACTTGATGGAGTGGTTCGCTGGGAAAGCTCTGGCTCACCGGGTGGTGAGGGCGCCGCCGTTGACGTGGAGGACCTGCGCGGTGATGTGCCGGGCGGCGGGTGAGGCGAGGAAGTGGATCGCCGCGGCGATGTCGGCCACCTCGCCCTCCCGCCGCAGCATGGTTGCCTCCAGCAACTGGTTGCGCCGGTCGGGGGTCATTCGGTCCTGGAAGAACTCGGTCTCGGCGGTGTAGCCGGGGGCGACCACGTTCGAGGTGATTCCGCGCGGACCGAGCTCTGTGGCGACATCCTGGTTCCAGGTGGCGAGCGCGGCTTTCGCGGCACCGTAAGAGCCTGCGCCGCGAGCGCCGGCGATGGAGCCGACGTGAACGACCGCTCCCCCATCGACGAGTCTCGGCATGAGGGCGGTGGTCGCCAGTACGGCGGTCAGGACGTTGGTGTCGAAGTTGGCCAGCCAGTTGTTCTTCACGACGGCGAGGTCGTCGTGACCGTCAGCCGCTCCGAAGTCGGTGTTACCGCCCGCGTTGTTGACGAGCACGTGCACCTCCCCCGGCAACTCGTCCAGCAGCCGGCGTACCTGCTCGGGGTCAGTGCCGTCGCAGACCACTGCCTTGCCACCGAGCTCAGCCGCCGTCTTCTCGAGGACCTCGGCCCGCCGGCCAGTGATCACCACCTGGTCTCCGTCTGCGCGGAACCGCTCGGCCACCGCTTTGCCGATCCCCGTACCGCCGCCGGTCACCACGATCGTTCTGGACACGCCAAGCCTCCCGTTTAGGTCTAAACGTTTAGAGCTAAATGTAGCATAGGCCCGTGGATTCCTATCCCCTCGACAGCGCGAGCCCCCACCCGGCGGCCGCCATCGCCGCGGCCTGGCAGCGTGAGCGACCCGGGACGCCGACCGATTCGATCGGGATCGTCACTCCCCTGTGGCGGCTGGCCAAACTGCTCGCCGACGACCGGCGCCGGGTGCTGTCCGACCTCGGCGTCGACCCCGCCACGCTTGACCTGCTCAGCGTCCTGCGCCGTGCCGGTACGCCGTACGAGCTGAGCACTCGCCAACTCTCCGAGCGCACGCTGGTCACCGCGGGGGCGATCTCGCAACGCGTCAGCCGGGCTGAGCAGGCCGGGCTGGTCGAGCGGCGTACCGAGAACGACGGGTCCCGGGCGGTGATCGTCTCGCTGACCGATGACGGTCACGCCCTCATCGAGCGGACCGTCGACCAGGTACTCACCCGGGAATCCGAGTTGGTCTCATCCCTCAGCGCGGGAGAGCGCGATCTCCTGGCGGACAAGCTTCAGGCGCTGCTGGATGACGTGACCGGCCGGGTGCGGTCAGATCCGGGCAAGCCGGCGAGCGGCAGTTGAGAGCTCGGCCGTGTCGGCGGCTGCGGCGAAGTTGAGGCGTAGCAAGGAGCCGGGCTTCTCAGTGGCGAAGTACCGAAGCGCCGGTGGCGGAGATCGGCCGGCACTGCCGCGAGCTCGACCTGCTGTACATCGTCGACGCCTGCCAGTCCGTCGGTCAGTACCCGATCGACGTCGAGGAGATCGGCTGCGACCTCCTCACGGGAACCTGCCGCAAGTTCCTCCGCGGCCCCCGCGGCTCGGGCTTCCTGTTCGTGTCGGATCGTGTCCTGCAGGCCGGGTACGAGCCGTTGTTCATCGACATGCACGGCGCCGACTGGACTTCGACCGGTGGTTACCGGCCGAGTGAGACCGCGGCGCGCTTCGAGGAGTGGGAGTTTCCCTACGCGACGATCGTCGGCTGCGCCGCCGCGATTCGGTATGCCCGTGCTGTTGGCCTGGGGGTGATCTCGCAACGGACCCCGTACCTGGCCGGGCTCTTGCGTGATGGGCTGGCCGTTCTGCCTGGAGTACGGGCGCTTGATCAGGGCGACCAGCTGGGCGGGCTGGTCACCATCGCGGTCGAGGGGTGGCAGGCCGAGGGGTTCAAGGCGGCGATGGATGCCCGCGGCATCAATTCGGCGTTGAGCTTCCGGCGGTTCGCCCAGTTCGACTTCGGCGACAAGGACGTCGACTGGTGCCTGCGGTTGTCGCCGCACTACTACAACACCGAGGACGAGATCGCCCGGGTCGTCTCAGCCGTGGCCGGACTCCGGGCAGCCCCGTAGCACCTCTCAGCTGACAGTGGCGGCCTCCGCCGTGGCGGAGTCGGGGGCCGCGTCCGTGCGCCGGGCTGGAATCAAGGCCGCGACAGCGAAGGCGGCCAGTGCGGCGCCGGACCCGATCGCCAGGATCACCTGGAAGGCTCCCTTCGACGGAACACTGACCGGTCCGAGGCTGATCGTCAGGTGGGCGAGGATGACGCCCGCGACCGCGCTCGAGACCGACGTGCCGATCGACCGCATCAGCGTGTTGAGGCTGTTCGCGGCCGCCGTCTCCGAGACCGGGACCGCGCCCATGATGAGCGCCGGCATCGCACCGTACGCGAAACCGACACCGGCCCCGACCACGGCCGAGACGATGACGAGTTGCCAGACCGCCGACATCGCGACGATGCCGAGCGCGTAGCCGAGGGCGACGACGATCGCGCCGATCATCAGCGTCACCTTCGGCCCCCTGGCCTTCGAGACCATGGCCGACAGTGGCGCGGTCGCCATCATCACCAGGCCGGACGGACCCATCACGAGTCCGGCGGTCAGCATCGACTGGCCGAGGCCGTAACCGGTTGCCTTGGGCAACTGCAGTAGCGTCGGCAGGACCAGCGACATCGAGAACATCGCGAAGCCGAACACCGCCGACGCGATGTTGGTGAACAGCACCTGGGGCCGCGCGGCAACCCGGAGATCGACGAGCGGTTGCGACATACGCCGCTCGTACCAGCCCCAGGCCCCGAAGACGACGACGGCCGCACCGAGCAGGCCGATGGTCCGGGTGGTGCCCCAACCCCAGTCGGCGCCCTTGGAGATCGCGAGCAGCAGGCTGATCAGACCGACCGAGAGTCCTGCCGCACCAACGACGTCGAACCGGCCGCCGGAGCGGACGGCGGACTCGGGAACGAAGGACAGCACCAGCGCGAGCACGATGACGCCCAGGCCGGCCGAGGTCCAGAAGAGCACGTGCCAGTCCGCGCGGTCGGCAAGGAATGCGGCGGCCGGCAGACCGAGCGCGCCACCGACGCCGAGCGAGGCGCTCATCTGGGCGGTCGCGGAGCCGAGGCGTTCGGCCGGCAGTTCGTCGCGCATGATGCTGATCCCGAGCGGGATCACGGCGGCGGACATGCCCTGCAGGATGCGGCCGATGAGCATCGGCGTGAGCGAGTCGCTCAGGGCCGCGACGACCGAGCCGGTGATGAGCAGCCCGAGGCTGACCAGCAGCATCCGGCGCTTGCCGTACATGTCACCGAGGCGGCCGGCCACCGGTACTGCGACCGCAGCGGCGAGCAGGGTGGCCGTGATGACCCACGCGGTACCGGACGCCTTGGCGTGCAGCAGCTTCGGGAGCTCGGGAATCAGCGGGATGACGAGGGTCTGCATCAGCGAGACCACGATGCCGCCGAAAGCGAGCACCGCCACGACGGCGGTGGGTTTCGGTGGGGCGGACACCTCGGCCGGATCGGCAGGGGCAGCAGGCACGGGGAGCCTCCGATTGACGTGCACGGGCGACTGAGCAACTAGCTTGGAACAAGGCATACATTAAGTCAGTCAGTTGACTTACGCAAGCGAACTGACAGACTGGACAAGAGATCGAGACGAGAGGTGAACTCATGACGGCGGCCGAGAAGACCGCGCGGGCCGACCGGGCTGGCGCCACCCGCGACGTGATCCTGGCGACCGCCGAGCGGCTGTTCGCCGAGCACGGCGTGTTCGGGGTGTCCAACCGGCAGATCAGCGAGGCGGCCGGGCAGGGCAACAACGCCGCGGTCGGCTACCACTTCGGCACCAAGACCGACCTCGTCCGCGCGATCGTCCGCAGGCACACCGAGCAGATCGAGCGACTGCGGGCGCGGATGCTGGCCGGACTCCCCGCTGAACCGGAGCTCCGCGACTGGCTGAATTGCCTGATCCGGCCGCAGACCGAGCACCTGGCCGAGACCGGTCCACCGACTTGGTTCGCGCGCTTCGGCGCCCAGGTGATGACGGATCCCGGGCTGCGCCGGATCATGGTCGAGGAGTCCTTGAGCTCTCCGTCACTGCAGCAGAGCATCGACGGGCTCAAGCTCAGCCTCCCGGCACTGCCACCCGAGGTGCGGCGTGAGCGCAGCGACATGGCCCGGCTGCTGATGGTGCATCTGCTGGCCGAGTACGAACGCGGCGTCGCCGAAGGGACGCCGGTCCTCCGCGCCACCTGGGACGACACCGCGACCGGGCTCATCGACGCGCTCGCCGGGCTGTGGACCGCGCCGGTCACCGGTTGACCTCGCACTAGAGGGTTCCTCCGCCGATACAAGGTTTGCATCGGCAGGCACGCTCGGCGGCGGAGCGTAGTACCGGAAAAGCCTCTATCGGCGGGTCAATGAGAAACTGGAACGTATGCCTGCTACGAATCAGCTCGACATTTCCGGTACCGAAGCCGCCGACAGCCACGACGTCATCCAGGTCCGCGGGGCGCGCGAGAACAACCTCGCCGGGGTGTCCATCGACATCCCCAAGCGCCGGCTGACCGTCTTCACCGGGGTCTCCGGATCCGGGAAGTCCTCACTGGTCTTCGACACCATCGCCGCCGAGTCCCAGCGCCTCATCAACGAGACCTACACCGCCTTCATCCAGAATTTCATGCCGAGCCTGTCCCGCCCGGACGTCGACTCGCTGCGCAATCTGAGCGCCGCGATCATCGTCGACCAGGAGCGGATCGGCGCCAACGCGCGCTCCACGGTCGGTACCGCGACCGATGCGCACACCATGCTGCGGATCCTGTTCAGCCGGCTCGGTACGCCGCAGGTCGGACCGCCGTCGGTGTTCAGCTTCAACCGGGCCGAGGGGATGTGCCCGGCCTGCGACGGTCTGGGCAAGGCGTCCGAGATCGACCTGGACGAGTTCGTCGACCGCTCCTTGAGTCTGGACCAGGGTGCGGTGAAGGTGCCCGGGTTCCAGGTAGGTACCTGGTACTGGCAGTTGATGGCGAAGTCGGGGCTGTTCGATCCGGAGCTGGCGCTCGAGGACTATCCGGCGGAGGTGTGGGAGCAGTTCCTGTACCAGCCGGCGATGAAGGTGAAGGTCGGGACGAGCAATCTGACCTTCGAAGGACTCGTCACCAAGGTGAAGCGGCAACTGCTGGCCAAGGATCGCGAGTCGATGCAGAACCATGTCCGGGTGTTCGCGGACCGGGCGGTGAAGCTGCCCCGGTGCCCGGACTGTGGTGGGGCGCGGCTCAACGAGGCGGCGCGGTCGGTGCGGATCGACGGGGTGGGGATCGCCGAGTGTTCGGGGATGCAGATCAGCGATCTGGCGCAGTTCATCGGTGGGATCAAGGAGGCGTCGGTCGGTCCGATGCTGGAAGGGCTGCGTGGAACGCTGGAGTCGATGGTCGACATCGGGCTGGGGTATCTCAGTCTTGATCGGGAGTCTTCGACGCTGTCCGGTGGTGAGGCCCAGCGGGTGAAGCTGGTGCGGCATCTCGGGTCCTCGCTCACCGATGTCACGTACGTCTTCGACGAGCCGACGGTCGGGTTGCATCCGCACGACATCCAGCGGATGAACGAGTTGCTCCTTCAGCTGCGGGGCAAGGGCAACACCGTGCTGGTCGTCGAGCACAAGCCGGAGACGATCCAGATCGCCGACTACGTGGTCGATCTCGGTCCGGGCGCGGGGCAGGCCGGTGGGCGGCTTTGTTACGCGGGCGATCTGAAGGGGCTGAAGAAGTCCGGGACGCTGACCGGGCGGTACCTCGACCACCGGGTCGGGTTGCGGGATCAGGTGCGAAAGCCGACGGGGCAGTTGCGGATCGAGGGCGCTTCGCTGCACAACCTGCAGGAGGTGAGCGTCGATATCCCGCTGGGGGTGCTGACCGTCGTCACTGGGGTGGCGGGGTCGGGGAAGAGTTCGCTGATCCATGGGTCGCTGGCTGGGCGGGACGGCGTGATCGTTGCCGCGCAGGAGCCGATCAGGGGGTCGCGGCGGAGCAACCCGGCGACGTACACGGGTCTGCTGGATCCGATCCGGACTGAGTTCGCGAAGGCGAACAAGGTGAAGCCGGGACTGTTCAGTGCGAACTCGGTGGGTGCTTGCCCGACCTGCAAAGGGCTCGGGGTCGTGTACACGGATCTGGCGATGATGGCTGAGGTCGCCTCGGTGTGCGAGGACTGCAACGGCGCGCGGTTCACGCCGGAGGTGCTGGCGTATCAGTTGCGCGGGAAGAACATCAGCGAGGTACTGCGGATGTCGGCGGTCGAGGCGCGGTCGTTCTTCGAGAAGGGGCGGGCGCGGGCGATCCTTGATCGGCTGGTTGCCGTGGGCCTCGGTTATCTGGGCCTGGGGCAACCGTTGACGACGCTGTCGGGTGGGGAGCGGCAGCGGCTGAAGCTCGCGATCCACATGGGCAAGAACGGGACGACGTACATCCTCGACGAGCCGACCACCGGGCTGCACCTGGCCGACGTCGACCAACTGCTCGCCCTGCTCGACCGGCTGGTCGACGACGGCAACACGGTGATCGTCATCGAGCACCACCAGGCGGTGATGGCGCACGCCGACTGGCTGATCGACCTCGGCCCCGGCGCCGGCCACGACGGCGGCCAGATCGTCTTCACCGGCATCCCCGCCGATCTGGTCGAAAGCAGCGCCTCCCTCACCGCCGAACACCTCCGCCGGTACGTCGGCGCGCCGCTGACCGTCGAGGTGTAGACGGTGAGAAGGCCCGGCGGACGGATCCGCCGGGCCTTCAGCAGCTGACTGGTACTAGCTGCAGGTGTAGATAGTGGCGTTGTCGAGCCACCAGTTGCCGGGGACCAGGTCGGAGAAGTCTCCGCCGTGGCCGTTCCAGCGGAACTTCAGCAGCTTGCCGCTGAACTGGGAGACATCCAGTCGGCTGGTCTCCCAGCCGCCCGAGTTCGCGTGCCAGGCGGCCGGTTGGTCAGGGAAGTTCGGGTCCACTGTCGGACCGTTCTTCCACGGCAGTGCCGAGGTGTCATGCCAGGTGGCGCCGTTGTCGTCTGAGTAGTCCATCGACCCGGTGCCGGTCGGCAGCCAGAAGATGAAGAACACGTTGTAGAAGTTGTACGAGTGCGTGAAGCGCAGGTACGTCTTCTCGTTCTTGATCTTCATCGCGTTCTTGGTCTCGACAGTGATGTTGCCGGCCGGGTCCGTGATCTGGCCGTACATCGAGTCGTCGCCGTCATTGGAGTACGAGGTGTCGACCTGCGCCGACGAATCGCCCTCACCCTTGCCGAGTACCCAGCCGGGGCTGCGGGTAACGACGCCGTCCGGGTACTGCTTGAAGCTGGTCGTGATCAGGTTCTTCACCTTGGCGCCGGCGGTGTCGCAGACCGGGGCCTGGGCCGGCTTGCCGACACCGGGCTCCAAATCGAGCTCGGTGGCCTTGATCGACTTCGCGACCTGGGCGCAGTCGGCGTTCGTCATGTTCGCCACGTCGTGCTTCTGCAGCACGTTGCAAGTGGACCGCAAACCCTCGGCCAGGTCACCGTAGTCGGCGCCGCTGGTCAGGATCTTCTGGGTCTCGTGCCACAGCGCCTCGGACTTCGGGATGCCGATACCAGTCACCGTCTGCCCGTTGAACGAGCCACCGTCGGCGATCAGATACGCCGTCTTGTTGCCGACGCCCGAGTTCAGGTGCACGCCACCGTTGTCTTGGAAGAAGGTGTCGTCGAACCAGTTCGTGCTGGTCATCTTGTCCGGGTCGCCGAACTGGCCCGGGTCCTTCATCGAACGGATCGCGCCGAGGCTCGAACCCTCACCCATCAGCCAGCGGTTGGCCGGGGTGTCGTCCGCGGACCCGTTGGTCAGGTCGACGAACTCGCCCATGATGTCGGACAGCGCCTCGTTGATCGCGCCCGACTCCCACAGGTAGGCCAGGCCGGCCGTGTGCTGGGTGACGCCGTGGGTCAGCTCGTGGCCGGTGATGTCGTCGGTGCTGACGCCTTCACCGAAGGCCATCTGCTCGCCGTTCCAGAACGCGTTCGCGAACGGGCAGCTACCTGCGACGCAGACCCGGACGGTGCCGCGGATCGCCTTGCCGAGGCCGTCGCCGTAGTCGACGCCGATCAGCTGGGTCAGGTCGGTGCCGAGTCCGGCGTACGTGTTCGACGTGTCGCCGAAGAACTCGAACACCTGGTTGACGTCCTGGACCGACGAGACGGGGCCACCCTCGACCCGGGTCGGAGCGAAGACGCCACCGCCGCAGCGGGCGTCCTCGTTACCGGTGACGATGTTCGTGCGGTTCGCGTCGCAGACGACGCGGCTGATGTGCTCGGCCAGGTCCCAGGCGAGGACAGCCTTGCCGGCCGACGCGTGCACCATGGCCTGCCAGCGGACGTCGCCGGGGCCGGACACGTCGTACAGGTAGACCGGGATGGCGACCGATCCGGGCTGCCGGGTGACGATGCTGAGGTCGAACCAGCGCGGGCCGACGAGCTTGGCGGTCAGGTTCTTCGCGTAGGGCTTGCCGCGCTGCTCGACCACGTCGATCGCGGCGGCCTGCGCCTTGGCCTTCGCGGCGTCGACGGCCTCAACCGCCGGGAACGCCCCGTACGTCGCGAGCGAGACCTCACCGTTGGCGGACTCGAGCGAGCCGGCCTTGTCCAGGTTGGTGACGATCTCGCCGCCGTAGACCGGGACGCCGTCGATGTTCTGCTGGAACTTGACCTGCGAGCCGAGCGTGCTGAGCGAGCTCGACGTCGCCACCAGGTCAGTCGGGCGAGCGCCGAAGTACGGCGCGATGGTGGCCACCTGCGCCTTGGCGACGGCGACCGCGTCGGGCTTGCTGGTAGCGGACCGGCCGGCCTTCGCGCCGACCGAGGCAGGTGCCTTCAGCGGGGTCGTGGGCCGGATGGAGTGGG
Source organism: Streptomyces sp. SID13031 (assembly GCF_010548305.1). GTDB lineage: Bacteria > Actinomycetota > Actinomycetes > Propionibacteriales > Kribbellaceae > Kribbella. The sequence goes on along the minus strand of NZ_JAAGLV010000005.1, from coordinate 159,249 downwards.
CGCGACCGGTCGTGTCGCGCTTGGCGACCAGGCCCTTGCCGCCGGCCTTCGGAGCTCCGATGGTGCGGATCTCCGGGCTCTTGGCGGCTACGTTGTCGGCGGACGGAATGGGCGCGCTGTTCGCGAGCCCCGGAGCTGTCAGGCCGAGTGAGACTGCGCCGACCGCGAGGCCGGCGAGCCAGGTACGAGCTTTCACAGAAAGTTCCTCCCCTTGCTCTTCCTTACGCTGAGCGGGCGTAAGGGCTGCAATCTGTCATCCGCCGAATCCCGCGCGCGACCGCACGTGATCCATCTCACACCCAACCGTTTCCGGGTCTCACGGACGGTCACTACAGCGTTGAAACGTCCGCTCAGCGGGGCCTACACAGAGTGCTGGCACTGGTGCGTCGCGGCACCAGGAGGCCAATGGAACAAGGTCGTTTCGGCCCGTCATACCGGGGAACTCGCGGCCTGCGCGGGAGGGTGCGCAGGCCGCGAGTGGCCGATCTGGGCGGGCGGTTACGTGAGGTGGTCGTCGACGAGGTTCGCGAAGCCCGTCTGGCCGGTCGTGTTCGGGTGGTAGGACTCGCTGACCGGGTTGGACAGGCCGTTGATCCACTCGGGACTGCCGCAGACGGCATGCCCCACGAATGCCGACGTCGGGTTCACGAAGGTGAAGCCGACCGCGCCGGCGGCAGTCGCGAGCTTCGAGTTGAGCAGGTCGGCGGTCGCGTTCAGCCTGGTCATCTCGTCGGGGCTGAAGAAGGTGCCGGCGTTGCAGTCGGTCCCGTTGAACAGCCGTGGATAGCCGACGATGATCACCTTCGCCGTCGTCGCGCGGCTGCGTACCGTCGCGTAGAGGGTGTTGAGCCGGCCGGGGATCGTGTTGTTGATAGTCGCCTGGGCGGTGTTGACCGCGCTCGTGCAGTCGCCGAGCCAGGACGGCTTCGCGCACTCGGTGATCACCGACGAGAAGCCGGCGTCGTTGCCACCGACCTGGAGAGTCACCCACTTGACGCCGCTGTTCAGCGGGCCGAGCTGGTTGGCCGTCACGTCCGCGACCCGGGCGCCGGAGCAAGCGACGAAGGTGAGCGCCGCGCCGACGCGGCCGGCATCGAGGTACGGGTAGGACTTGGTCGAGCGCTGGCACGAGCCGCTGTCCGCGATGTAGGTGCGGGTGCCGACGCCCGAGGCGTACGAGTCGCCGAGGGCGACGTAGACCGGCGGCGCGGCATGGGCGGCAGTGGGAGTGAGGAGTGCAGCACCGAGAACTGCTGCGCCGATGAGTCCGGCAAGTGGCCGGGTGAAGTGAACAGTCATGGGGCGGACCGCCTTTGCGCTGGTTGGGGGGAGACCAAGGCAGGGTGAACTGTGAGTCACCATTCCTGACCAGCGAGTAACACGCAAGACCTCGGTAAGAAATTCACCGGCCTTTGCCCAACTCAGTAACTCCCGTTTCCCGGTCCACCCCTCGGTGGAACTTCGTCCCCGCCGGGATGGAGATCCGGCCGGATCGCGCCGTGAGACGGCCGCCCGCTGCCACCGTGATGGACATGTTGACCCGACGAATCTTCCTGGCCCTGATCAGCCTCGCCGTCGCGATGCCGACGGCAACCACCACGCAAGCCGCCTCGACCTCTACTTCACCCTCACCGTCGGCAGACCTCCGGTTGAGGTTGCCGGCACCGACCGGACCGCATCAGCTCGGGGTGAGAACCCTGCACCTCATCGAGAGGGGCAGAGTCGATCCATGGGACGGCAGCCCGGATCGCGAGCTGATGATCACCGTCTTCTACCCAGCCTTGACGACTCGCGGATACCGGCCGGCGCCGCAGATGACACCGAAGGCCGCCAATGCCTTCAAGGGGTTCGATGCCTGGGTCCACGGCCTGCCCGCAGGCGTGGATTGGGGCGCCACTCTGACCCACTCGTACGTCGATGCGCCACCGCTGCCGGTACGTCGTCCTGTCGTCCTCTACTCCCCCGGTGGCGTCGACCCCCGGACGCTCGGCACGGGCCTCGCCGAGGAACTCGCCAGCCACGGCTACACCGTCGTCACCGTCGATCACCCCGGTGAGACCAGCGAGGTCGAGTTCCCCGACGGCCGGCTGCGCGAGATCGAGATGCCACCCACGACGCCGACCGACCCCGTCCTGTCCCGCCTGATGATGACAACCCGGCTGGCCGACATCCGTTTCGTGCTCTCCCAGCTGAGCCGCCTCGGCGTACCGATCGATCCGCGCAGAGTCGGCATCTACGGCCACTCGGCCGGTGGCGCGACCGCAGCCCAGGCCCTGTACGAGAACCACCAACTGAAGGCAGCCATCAACCTCGAGGGCTACCTCGACTATCTGCCACTGCAACCAGGCGAACCGAATGAGCTCTACCCCATCGCCCAGCACGGCATCGATCGCCCGCTGCTCCTCACCGGCACGGACGGCTACCGGGACGCCCGCTTCGACAGTTCCTGGTCGGCGCTCCTCGCCCACCACGGCCCTGTACGTCGTACCGAGATCGCCGACGCCAACCACTCGGTCTTCAGCGACCTGGGCGCCATGGCGCCGCAGCTGCAAACCGCCGGGCTGATGAGCGCCGGTGACCGCGCCAAACTCGTCGGCACGATCGACCCGGCGCTCTCAGTTCCGCTGATCCGCCATACGGTCCGGTCATTCTTCGACCGCACCCTCAAGCGCTAGACGGCCCGCTGGAACTTGCGCAGTACCAGCGAGACCCAGCTCCACCCGACCGCGACGGCCGCGTAGAAGGCGAGCACTCCCCCGCCGGCCGAGCCCGACGCGATGCCTGCGAAGGCTGCCAGGAAGGAGACAGCGGTGACCACCGAGTACGCCGACCAGCCACGCTCCCCACCACGCGCGAACCGCCGGGCCAAAACGAGACAGCCGATGACGAAACCCAGAAACCCGATGCCACCCGCCGCGAAATGCAGGCTGCCGTGCCAGCTCATCGACACGGGCTGCCCATCCGGCGTACCGACTGGGAACCCAGCGCCGGGTCAGGAACGAACAGCCCGGCGGCGACCATGCTGACGCCGTACAGACCAAGCAGCCGAGGCGCCCAACGGATACCCACTGCCCGCCGGAGGCCCACGGCGCCGGCGATCAGCAGCACTCCGGTGATGACGAAGTTGGCGGACTGGATCCAGCCCAGGTCGCCGATGGCCAGCAGGCTCGCGGCGTGCTTGCGGACGTCGAAGCCATCCCGGGTCAGCGCCTGAGCGGCGACGAGGACGCTGAAGAACGGGCCGGCGATGATCCCCGCGGTCAGCAGCCGGCGGGTGGACGACGTGATCCTGGTCGAACTGGTCGAGGTCGGCGCGATGGTGGTCATGATGGTGTCCCTTCGGTTGGTCTTGCCAACGCGTCGAGCGGGACCTCATCAGATCGACAATCAGTGCTCCGGGCCGAGGACGGACAACGGGTCGAAGCCGTACGGGAGCTCCAGACGATGGGCGGCCATCAGGCCCGGGTCGGCCAGGAGCTCGCGGGTTTTGCCGTCGGCGACGATCCGGCCCGCGTCCATCAGCAGGCTGCGTTCGCAGAGCTGGAGGGCGTACGGCAGGTCGTGCGTGATCATCAGGAGCGTGACGTCGAGGCCGGACAGGATGTCCGCGAGTTCGCGACGGCTGGCTGGGTCCAGGTTGCTGGACGGCTCGTCGAGGACCAGTACTTCGGGGCGCATCGCCAGGACGGTGGCCACCGCGACCCGGCGGCGCTGGCCGTAGGACAGGTGATGCGGGGCGATGTCGGCGTGGTCTTGCATGCCGACCTGGACGAGGGCTTCCTTGACCCGGTCTTCCAGCTCCGCACCCCGCAGCCCCAGGTTCGCGGGACCGAAGGCGACGTCATCGCGGACGGTCGGCATGAAGAGCTGGTCGTCGGGGTCCTGGAAGACCAGACCTACCTTCCGGCGTACTTCGGGCAGGTGCTCGCGATGCAGATCCGAGCCGCCGATCTGGATCCGGCCGCTACCACTGCCACCCGCGACCGAGCCGAGGATGCCGTTGAGGTGCAGGACGAGCGTGGTCTTGCCGGCGCCGTTCGGACCGAGCAGAGCCACCCGTTCGCCACGCTGGACGGTGAAGTCGACGCCGTACAGCGCCTGCCGGCCGTCGGGGTAGGCGAAGACGAGACGCTCGACGTGGATCGATGGACCGCTCACAAGCCAGCAACCCTAGCCGTCACCGCGATGACCACTGCGAGCAGGGAGATCGCGAGCCCCTCGGCCCACTGATTGCGCGCCGCGCCTGATGCCGCGAGCTGGGGCATGCGGCCGGTGTAGCCACGCGACTGCATCGCCAGGTGGACCCGCTCGCCGCGCTCGAAGCTCCGCACGAACAGAGCACCTACGCCTGCGGCGACCGCCTTGAAGTGACCGGCCCGGCCGCCGGCGTACCCGCGTGACTCCCGGGCGATCCGCATCCGGTGCAGGTCATCGGACACCACACTCAAGTACCGGACCATGAACGAGAGGATCGCGACCAGCGTCGACGGCAACCGCAGCCGCTCCAACCCGGCGAGCAACTCGCGCGGCGCGGTCGAGGCGGACAGCACGATCGCCGCGATCACCCCGAGCGTCCCCTTGGCCAGCACGTTCCACGAGCCGAGCACGCCGGACTCCGACACCGACAGGCCCAGTACGTCGACCTGTGGGCCCGTCGCGACGAACGGCAGCACCAGGGCGAACACGATGAACGGCGTCTCGACGGCGAGCCGCCTCATCACCGTTGTCACCGGCAACTTTGCCAGCGCGACGGCGCCGGCAAGCAGTCCGGCGTACAGGGCGAAGGCCCAGAAGACGCCGGCCGGGGTGGACACGACAGCGAGTACGAAGACGAACAGCGCGACGATCTTGACCTGCGCGGGCAACCGGTGGATCCGGCTGTCCACCGCGACCAGCAGACCGTCGCCGGCTGAACCACTCATGACTGCTCGGGCCAGTCGGTCCACTCGCTCCAGGTGGAAAGAAGGCTCATCAGACGGCCTTGTCCACGCGGGCCGACGAGCGCAGGGAGGCGATCTTCGCGATCGCCAGTCCGAGGACGATCGTCACCAGTACGCCGATGATGCCGGCCAGCGCGCCCGACACCTGCGAGTTGCCGATCCCGCTCACGCCGTAGTCGGCCAGCGGGCTGCCCGCGACCGCCGAGTCCTTGGCCGCGCTCTCGAAGCCGAGTTTGGCGCCGACGAACTCGAGCCCGTCCGGGTGTGCACTCGCGAACAGGCTGATCACCCCGGCGACGATCAGCGTGGCCGCGATGCCGATCCCGTACGACCGGCCGGCCGGCTTGGCCGCGATCGGGCGGTCCGGCGAGACGGTCGAGCTGTTGCCATCGGCATCGACCAGGACGAGGTCGGCCTGTAGATGACGGGCGGCGTAGACGAGGTCGGGGCGGGTCGCGACGACCGCGCTCAGCACGGCGGCGGTGATCACGGCCTCGCCGAGACCGACCAGGACGTGCCAGCCGACCATCGCCGTGGCGAGTTTGCCGAGCGGGATGTCGACCGCGCCGCCGATTGCGTACAGGCCGGTGAAGCACAGCGCCGCGACGGGGACCGAGATGAGGGCACCGACGGTCGTCGCCGGTACGACGCTGCCGACGCGCTTGGGCAGCACCGTCAACAGGGCTCGCGTCACGAAGTACCCGACGAGAACGGTGATCAGACCCATCAGGGTGATGTTCGTGCCGAGCGCGGTCAGCCCGCCGTCGGCGAAGAGCAGGCCTTGGACGAGCAGCACGGTCGACATCACCAGCACGCCCGTCCACGGCCCGACCAGCGCCGCGGCGAGCGCACCGCCGAGCAGGTGTCCGCTGGTCCCGGCGCCGACCGGGAAGTTGACCATCTGGACGGCGAAGACGAAGGCTGCGGTCAGCCCGGCCAGCGCCGGGCCCGTCTCGCGGATCTCCCGGTTGGCGCGCTGCAGGCTGAAGCCGACCGCGCCGGCGGCGATCAGGCCGGTCGCGATGGAGGTGGGCGCGTCGAAGAACCCGTCAGGAACATGCATGCGGACATTCTTGATCTAGTTGCGACCCGATCGCAACAAGGCGCCGATTACAGCTCCTTGACGGCGTCCCCGATCGCCCGGTGAATGGTCGGGTATGCGTAGATCATCTGTTGCAGAGAGTGAACCGGTACCGCGGCGTGCACCGCCAGCGCGAGCGCACCGAGCACCTCTCCGCCGGTCGGACCCGAACTCGTCGCGCCGACCAGAACGCCCCGCTCATTGTCCATGATCAGCTTGATGAATCCCTCGTTGCCCGCCTTGTGAATCCAGCCACGAGTCGAGGACGGCACCTGGGTGATCCCGGTCCGTACGTCGAGACCCTGCTCGCGCGCCTGCTTCTCGGTCAGCCCGACCGCCCCGATCTCCGGATCGGTGAAGGTCACCCGCGGCATCGCGTGATAGCTCGCGACCGGCGCGTCCGCCGCGCCGAGCAGGTCGAGGACGGCGATGTTGGCCTGGTACATCGCGTTGTGCGTGAACACCCCGACGCCGGTGACGTCGCCGATCGCCCAGACCCCGTCGCCCGCGCGCACATGCTCGTCGACCTCGATCCGGCGCGCCGCGGGGTCGAGACCGACCTGGTCGAGGCCGAGATCCTTGATGTCCACCCGGCGTCCGGTTGCCACCAGCAACTTCTCGCCCGAGACGGTGTTGCCGTCCGCCAGCGTGAGGGTGAATCCGTCGCCGTCGTGGCTGACCGACTTGGCGTGCGCGCCGATCCGGAAGGTCACGCCGTCTCGCTCCAACGCGGCCTGGGCCAGGTCGCTCGACTCGGGCTCCTCTGCGGCCAGTACCCGGTCAGAGCCTTCGACCACGGTCACCTGTACGCCGAATCGCGCAAAGACCTGCGTCAGCTCCAACCCGATCGCGCCACCACCGAGCACCAGCAACGAGGCCGGTAGCGTCTCGACCTGGATCGCGTCCTGGCTGGTCCAGAACGGCGTACCGGCCAGTCCTTCGATCGGCGGGACGACAGGGACCGTGCCGGTGGCCACGATGATGCCGCGGCTCGCCTCGAACTCGCGATCGCCTGACACCACCCGGCCCGGACCGGTGATCTTGCCGTGGCCACGGACGAACGTCACACCCTTGCCGACCAGGCGATCGACGGCGACCTTGTCGTTCCAGTTGTCGGTCGCCTCATCGCGAATCCGCTTGGCGACCGGGGCCCAGTCGGGAGCGATCGTCGCCGTACCGGCCATGCCGTCGACGCGGCGGGTCTCGGCGATCAGGTTGCCCGCGCGGATCATCATCTTGCTCGGGATGCAGCCGAAGTACGGGCACTCACCGCCGACCAGGCGCGGCTCGATGCCGACCACGGTCAGTCCCGCCTGCGCCAGCCGGCCGGAGGCCTCCTCGCCGCCGACGCCCAACCCGATCACGACCACGTCAACCTGTTCAGCCATAAGGCCAATCTTGCAGAAGGTGGCGGCCTCGCCAAGGCCTGTCCGGGTGTGTCAGCGAAGGGTAAGGGAACGATTGCAGCGGGACATTCAATTGTTGTTCACGTGGTCGCCGCCGGCGCTGCCTACGCTCGCTGGTCCGCCGACGGATGCTGTGGGGGCAATGAATTCCGCCTTGGGTTCGATGAAGGTACTGACCGTGGACTTCTCCGGTCTCGGGGATATCAACCTGGAGACCGTGATCGCGGCCACCGCGCTGATCGGCACGGTGATCGTCTGGCTGGTCGACCGGTACTTCCTGCGCCGCAAACGCCTCGTCTACCGGGTCCAGGTGGACGCGCCGATCGGGGTCTTCCCCAGCTCGCACATGGTCGACGTCGAGGTCCGGTACCAGGGCGCGGTCGTCCCGGATCCGAGCATCGTGCTGCTGCGCGTCGACAACGCCGGCGGCATGGACATCGAGCCGCACCACATGCACGAGAAGGTGTCGTTCGCGTTCCCGGACCGCAAGATCGTCGGCCTGGAGGTGACCGAGGCCAAGCCCGAGGCGCTCGGCGAGATGCTGCAGCGCCAGCTCGACTCGGAGAACTTCATCGAGACGAGCAAGCTGATCTTGCCGAGGACCGCGATCAACCGCGGCGACAGCTTCAAGTTCCTGCTCGTACTGAGCGGGCGCGGCGATGGCGTCACGCACTCGGGCTATCTGGCCGGCGGTTCCGCGGGCGGCGGGGTGTACCACGAGCCACGGCCACGCGGACCGGGCCGGCGGACGCTGATGTTCGGCGCGTTGTCGCTGGTGCTCGTCGGGGCGCTGGTCGCGCTGTTCGTGGTCGACGTACTGCAGCCGCCCGACAACTGCTCATCGGGTCAGCTGCGGATCGTCGGATCGACCGCCGTGGAGCCGACGATCAGGGAGCTGCGCAGCGCGTACTCCACCGAGTGCACAAATGCCGACATCACGATCGCGGCGAACGGCAGCCGGAGCGGAACGCGGCTGCTGAACGAGACCGGCGCCAAGGACGCGGCCGCCGCGGAGAAGCTGATCGCGATGTCGGACGGCCGCGCCGAGGAGTCGTCGGATCTGCAGGGCATGCCGGTCGCGGTGGTCGTGTTCGCCGTCGTGGTGAACCGGTCGACGGACGTCGCGTCGCTGTCGTCGGCGCAGTTGCGCGACATCTACGCCGGCCGGGTGACCAGCTGGAAGCAACTCGGTGGGCGCGATCTGCCGATCCGGATGGTTTCGCGGGTCGGGCCGGACTCGGGGTCGCGCCGGACCTTCCGCGACAAGGTGCTCGCGGGCGATCAGGAGCTGGGCATCACCTCGGACGACTGCCGCACCAAGGACGACCCGGTCGCCAAGCACCACCGCTGCGAGGTGGGTACGACGGAGGAGTTGCTGGCGCGCGTCAACGACATCGAGGGCGCGATCGGGTACGCCGAACTGGGCGGCTCGCGGAAGTTCCCGGCGATCACGGCGCTCGCGGTCGACGGCGTCGTACCGGAGGCGGCGAAGGTGGCCGACTCGTCGTACAAGTTCTGGGAGGTCGAGTACGCCTACACGTACAAGACTCCCGGTGCCGATTCGCTGCAGGAAGCGTTTCTCACCTACCTGACCTCGGCGCCCGCCAAGCCCGTCCTCGAGCGCGACGGTCTGGTGCCCTGCCCCGATCTCCCGTCATCCTTCTGCGGTTAGCGCTGACTGCGACCTTCCCTAACGGTAGGTTTGAGCTCTGTCATTAGCTCGTGGGAGGTTCGGATGTACGTGATCGCTCATCTCAGTGACCCGCACCTGGATGGGTCCTCGGTGCCCCGGGACCGGCTGCGCAGTGTCCTGGACTACCTCAAGGCGTTCTCGCGCCCGGTCGATGTGGTGCTGGTGACCGGGGATCTCGCCGACCACGGGCTCCCCTCGGAGTACGCGGAAGTCGCAGCCGAGTTCACCCTCGACGTTCCGGTGCTGCTGTTGCCCGGCAACCATGACATCAGCGCCCCACTCCGCGCCGGCCTCCCCATCGACTCCCCCGGCCAGGGGCATCCGGTGCACCAGGTGCGGGACGTCGGCGAAGCCCGCTTCGTGCTGCTCGACACCTCGGTACCGGGTGAGGACCACGGCTTGCTCAGCGCGGAGTCACTCGAGTGGCTGACCGCAGTCCTCGATGAGCCTGTGGACGGGCCGCTCTTCGTGGCGTTCCACCATCCGCCGAACAAGCTTCAGCACCCGATCCTCGACCAATGGATCCTCCAGGACGCCGAACCGTTCGCCGCCGTGCTCCGCGGCCGGCCGATCACCGCCATCCTCACCGGCCACGTCCACAACGGCATCTCGACAACCTTCGCCGGCCACCCGCTATTGGTTGCCCCCGGCATCAGATCCACCGCCCCACTACCTTTCGAGCCGGCCGCGGCCAACGGCCTCGTCGACACCGGGGCCCCACCCGGCCTGGCCCTCCACATCGCCGCCGAAGGTCAACCTCTGGTCACGGTCTACCGCGCCCTAGCCTGAGTACTTCGCTGCCGCGTCCTTCGCAGTACCGGCGGGTGGCGTAGTTGCGGCGATTCGCGTAGCCATGGGCAGCAGAAGGCCCGTCAGCGCGAGCCCCGCGCCTACCGCCACCCAGCCGGCCAAACCCCACTGCACACACGGATAGGCGAGCAGTGCAGGAGCGATGGCCTTCGCTCCGCCTCGTCCCAGCGCGAACATGCCCTGGTACTGGCCCTGGGCGTGATCAGGTGCGAGGTCGAAGCTGAGACCGAACGACGAGGCGGACTGGAAGAGTTCTCCGACAGTCAGCAGTGCGGTGCCGACGACAAAGCAGGTGATGGCAATCCAGGCAGACAGATAGCCCGCCGTACCGATCACCGCACAGGCCAGCAGGAGAATTCCTCCAGATCGGCGTCCGACGGCTGCGGCAGACGGGATGGAAACCACGCCCCTACTGGCCGGCACCTGGAGTAGCACCACCATGGCTGTGTTGATGATGAGAAGAACAGAGATGAGCCACGTAGGCGCGACGCCCGTGTGCAGTAGCCACAACGGAACCGCGAAGGTAAGGACCTCGAAATGCAGGCTGAGCAGCGAGTGCAGGGCCGTGACGGTCAAGTAGCGGCGGTCTCGCAACGATTCCCAACGGCCAGACCCAACCGGCTTGGGGACCGGCGGTAGCTGCGCAACCCACAGGAGCACCAGAGCAGCGCCAACCGGCGCAACGGCGATGCCGACGATCATCAGCCGGTACGCCGCCTGGCTGTCAAACGCGAGGAGGATGCCAGCGGCCCCTGCCCCGACTGCGACCCCTGCGTTGGTCACGGAGTGCAGATAGGCGCGAAGCTTCACGCGATCGGTTCCGCCGACACCCGCGATCAGTGCGCCGCCGGCGGCTCCGCCTCCGATGTCGGCACCGGCCACCAGAATCGCGGCGGCGAGGAACGCCTCGAATGAACCGGCCCACAGGAAGAGCAACGTTCCGCCGGCGCGAACGAGGAGCGTCACGATGCAGAGAGTTCTCGCGCCCAGCCGGTCGGCCAAGTGTCCGATGGGAAGGCCGAACCCCAAGGCGAGCAGGCCGGAGATGGTGAGGCCGAGCGCAACTTCGTGGCTACTGAGCCCGACGCCGCGGATGAAGTAGACAACCCCACCGGCCGCGAACATCCCACTGCCAACCGTCGTGATGAAGCCCCATAGCGCAAGCGGACCCCAGGCCGGATTCGGAAGTAGTAGCCGACCCAACCCGCCACCGATTCGAGGCCGCTGACCCGGTACTGCGTCGTCGCTGGTCACGTCCTCACCATTCCCTGGACGATGGGCAGGGATTCTTGCTGAGACAACGCGGCTCGATCGACCTTGCCGCTGGCCAGGAACGGCAGCCGCTTCAGCACCGTTATCGCGGCAGGCACCAGATGGCTTGGCAGCAACTCCGCCAGATACTTCAGCAGCTCGACCGGGGTCGGTCGACCACCGGGTACCGCGACCACGTACCCGGTCAGGGAGGTACCGTTGAATTCATCGACCGTCGGCAGCACCACGGCCTGGCTGACCTCGGGGTGCCGGCACAGGAGCGTCTCGATCTCGCCGGGCTCGACGCGATGGCCGCGGACTTTCAGCTGACCATCCGCTCGCCCGATGAACTCCACCGCACCGTCGTCCAACTGGCGCACGACATCGCCGGTCCGGTATGCCCGACTCCCGTCATCGAGGAAGATGAAGCGCTCGGCAGTCAGTTCGGGCGATTTCCAGTAGCCCTGGGCGAGGCCCGCGCCCGAGACGAGCAACTCGCCGGTCTCTCCCACCGGCACTGGCTGGATCCGCTGATCGACGACGTGGATCCAGGTCGCGGCGATCGGTCCTCCGATCGGCACTGAGGCAGCGGCCCGATGAGCTGACCGCGGGACCTGCGCTACCTCATGAGTCAGCGAACCTACCGTCGTCTCGGTCGGTCCGTAGTGGTTGATGATTCGGCAGTCGCCGAGTCGGCGCACCGAATCCACCAGGTCCCAGCGGGCGGTCTCTCCGCCCAGCACCAACGCCCGGCGTGGCAGAACGTCGGGGTCGGGATAGTCCAGCAGAGCAGATAGGTGCGACGGCGTGATCTTCAGATAGTCGATGCGATGGTTTTGCATGTACGCAGCGAAGTCCACTGGATCACGAGCGACATCAGTAGACACAAGATGTAGGCAGCCGCCGGAAATCAGGGCCGGAAACACGGCAGTGTTTCCGAGGTCGGTGGCCAAACTGGTCACCGAGGCGAAGGCGCCACCACTTGCCGGGCAGTCCAGCAGATCAACGATGTAGCGGGAGTAGTTGGCCAGTCCGGCCCCGGTGACCGCGACACCTTTTGGAGTGCCCGACGAGCCGGAGGTATAGACGATGTACGCCAACTCCGAGTCGGTTGCCTCGGGCATAGTCGTGACGGTCGGCAGTTGAGTCATGTCCACGACGTCGCCCCGAACTGCGGGCCTTGGCCGATCTGTGAGGACAACCCTCGCCCCGGAGTCCGCCAGCTGTCCGTCCTGTCTGCTCGCCGGCTGCTCCAGGTCGACGCAGAAGTAGGGTGCGGCAACGCGCATCGTCGCCAGGATTCCCGCAATTTGTAAGGTGCCGCGGTCAGCCATCACTGCTACCGGTGTGTCACCGGGCGGATTCGTCGCGCGCAGGACCCGAGCGATACGTCCGGACAACTGGTCCAGCTCGCGGTAAGTCAGACTGCCGTCTTGGGCGACCACGGCCGGCCGATCGGGCCACCGACCGGCTTGCTCTTCGAACAGCCGGATCACCGATACTTCAGCTGCCATCCAGCACCCCTGCGGCGGAGACCGGGAGGTCCGAGTTGTGGTAGTCGCCAACATGCCGGAATCCCATCCTCAGGTACACCGGTAGGCCGTCCGGGGTGGCCTGGAGAACCGCGGTTCGCGTCTGCGCCGACGTGGCGCCGAGGAGCGCTTGCTCGGTCAGGGCCCGACCGTAGCCCTTGCCGCGATGCTCGGGCCGTACGCCGACGAAGTAGGCGCCCGCTGTCTGCCCGTTGCTGACTCCGACGCTGATGGCAACGCAATCTCCCGCCACCATGCCCAGATGAAACTGGAAGTCCTCATCCACCAGCGCCTCGGACGAGACCAGCTTCTGGATCAGCGCGGGGTCGTGCTGATAGCAGGCCCCGGCGCAGTTGACGAATGCCTGAAGGTCTCCGAGGTCGCCGGCGGTGACGAACTGCAGTCCGGCCACCGGCGTCGGTGCGCGACCCTGTTCGACGTCCCTGCTCAGAATGGGATACAACGGCTGGGATTCGCCGTGCCGTTCCCGGCTGAACTCCTCGGCTTCTGGGCTCTGCGCTTCGCACACGATCCGCCAGGGAAGGCCGAGTTTCTCGAAATGAGCAGCCGCTTCGGCGATGGTGGACGACCCTTCCATGCCCGGGTCGCAGTGAAGCTGGTTGAACGGAGCCGCCGGGATGCCAGTGGTCACCAACAGCCCACCGGCGAGTTGGTCGACCTCTCCGCCGGCTGTCCGCGCCATCTGGGACCAGAACGCTTGATGGTTGCGGTGCATACCGCGCAGGTCGATCACGAGTCTCCTTCTTCCACCGGACAGAATCACTTCACAAACGGCCGAGGCCGTGGTCACAGTACCGGCTCGACCTCGGCGAACGACATCATGTTGCCGAGGGCAACTAGAAGCTTCCGCTCCCCTGTGTACGGCTGCCGGGCGTGCGAGACGGAGAGGTTGTCGACCAGCAGCAGGTCGCCCTTCTCCCAGTCGAAGACCACCTCCAGGCTCTCGTACGCCGTGAGGATCGACGCCATCCACTCGTCGGAGATGCGCTCGGCAGAACCCAGGAAGCAGTCACGTGGCAGATCATCCTCGCCGAACAGTATCTCCAGCGCCTCTCGCGTGTCGGAGTCCAGACAGGATGGATGCCAGTGAGCCACCTGGGCGAACCAGGTCGGCTGGCCGGTCGCGGGGTGTCGGACCGCGGCCGGCCGGTGGCTTCGGGTGCGCAGACCTCCGCCTTGCAGCCACTCCCATTCAAAGAGGTTCTCTGCAAGATGAGCCTCTATTTGCTCTTTGTCGTCGGTGCCGAAGATCTGCTGCCAGTCAAGGCCGACGCCAGTCCCGTAACTACGGGCATACGTCACACCGGCCGTCGCGAAAGCCTCCCGCACTGCTGGATCCAGCGCACGCCACAGCCGGCGGTTGTCAACCAGCGGCGTCTGGCCCCCGCTGGCCGCAGGTACCGCCGCCGCGAACAAGAGTCTGCTGGGCCAGCGATGATTGAATGAATTCTCAGTGTGCCAGAGCAGTTTCGACGACGAGCTGTATTCGACCGGCGTATACACATTCTTCGCCACCGCATCGTGGGCATGCTCACCGTTCTCGTCGAACAGGTCCCGGCACAGTGCTTCGGCTGCCTGTCCCATGGCCTCGGCCGTATCCACGCCGAAGCCACGGAACAGGAGGGCGCCATGCTTGTCCAAGGCAGCATCCAGCTCACCGGCATGGTCACGAACCAGGTCGATCAGGTCGCCCCCGTCCGGGTGAACGACCAAAGGCAGCGGCTCATCGGGATGCAACTGGGACGTTGCGAATGCCATGCTATGCGGTCCTCTCGCCGGGTAGATGAAGGTCAGATGGAGTCACACCACTGCGATGCTTCGACCAGGGTCTTCGCCAACTCTGGAGCGAACGCCTCGATGTTGCTCCCGTTCATCACGGTTACGTGGTTGCCGGGGGCGTCGATCACGCGCAGACGGCCACCTGCGGGCATCGACCAGCCGAGCTGCGGATCCGGGTCCGGGTTCTGTTCGGCGCGAACCAACGTCGTACGAGGTGGCAACTGACGTGGCCGGTAGGCCCGGTAGGCCTCATTGCAGGCCGCGTAGACGGCGAGGAACCGGTCCAGATCGGCGACCTCGAAACCGGGCGGCAGCGTACCGGCCGATCTGCCGAGCTCCACCACGTGATTCACGCGATCGTCCGGAGCGACGGCCGAAAGTTCCGCGGCACTCAGCCCCGCGACGTGGCCGTTGCTGATGAACTGCGCCACTCCCGAGAGGAAGGCGGGGTCCTGCGGATCCATGGTGCGCGGTGATGCGTCGTTGGTGCCGGTATCGACCATGATCAACTCGGCTACCTCTTCACCCAGGTCGATGAGCTGGTTCGCTATCTCCAGCGCCACCATGCCGCCGAACGACCAGCCGGCAACGATGTAGGGCCCAGCCGGCTGCTGAGTACGAATCGCCTCGGTGTAGGTCGAAGCCATCCGCTGGAGGTCGCCGATCGGCTCTTGATCTCGTTCCAGTCCCCGGGCCTGCAACCCGTACATGGGGAAGTCCGAACCGATGCGCTCAGCGATGGGCACGTACGACAAGACATTTCCGCCGGCAGCGTGAACCCAGAAGGATGCCTGCCGGTCACCCGAGGGCTGGATTGGGACCAGGCTGGTCCACTCGATCTCGCCATCGCTGCGGAGCATCGCGGCAATGGTCTCGATCGTCCCGCCGCCGAGCAGCGAAGACAGTGGCAATGCTCGTCCGAAGGCCTTCTTCAACTGCGCCATCATCCGAACCGCGAGGATCGAGTGTCCGCCGAGTTCGAAGAAGGGCGTGCGGACGTCGATGACGTCCAGCCCGAGGAGACCCTTCCAGATGACGGCCACCCGCAACTCCACGACGTCGCGCGGCGCGATGTTCTCCGCCTGGTGACCACGGTCCGCCGAGAGCTCGGGCTGGGGCAGACTGCCACGATCGATCTTGCCGTTGACCGTCTGCGGGACCGCATCGATACGTACGAAGTGATCGGGAACCATATGGAGCGGTAGTTGGACCGCGAGATTCGTCGTGAGCCGTTCGATCAAGGCGGACCAGACTGCCTCGGGGTCGGGCACCACATATCCCACCAGGCGTTCGTCATCCACCGCACGCTGCCAGCGGCCCACGAGGCAGTCCTTCACCTGAGGATCACGCCGAAGGGCGGTTTCGATTTCGGCGGGCTCGATCCGGTAACCACGGACTTTCAGCTGGTCGTCGTTGCGACCGAGATACACGAGGTCCCCGCTGGGCAGCTTGCGGACCAGGTCTCCGGTGCGATACAGGCGGGTTGGTGCGTCAGTGTCGCCACCGGGTCCGAAGCGCTGCTCGGTAAGGTCCGCACGCCCGAAATACCCATCGGCCAGACAGACGCCGCCGATGAAGAGCTCTCCGGTGACGCCATCCACAACCGCATCACCTCGCTCATCCAAGACATGCAGCACCGCACCCGGTATCGCGGTGCCGATCGGAATCCGGCCGGCCAGATCCTGTTCAGCCTTGACCTCATGGACGCAGCAGCCGACCGTCGCCTCAGTCGGACCGTACTCGTTCAGAACGACCGTCTGCGGGCTGATTGCCCACCATGCCCGGACGACGTCCTCCGGCAGTTGCTCTCCCCCGACCACCAAGCAGCTGATCTGGCCTTGGGGGGGCCTGGCCTCGCAAGCCGCCACCAGCATCCGCAGATGGGAGGGTGTGACTTTGACGAAGTCGAACGAGCGCCCCTGCGCCAACAGTTCGGCGACGCCGTCGATGCCTTGCCGACTGGAGATCAGGTCGACCGGCCGCCCAGCCGCAAGTGGCGCGAAGAGACTTGTGATGGTCAAGTCGAAGCCGATCGAGCTGTAGAGGGGCGCTCCGCCGGCGCCGAAACACAAGTAGGTCTCGACTGACCAGTCCAGGTAGTTGGCCAGCGACCGATGCGAGACGACCACTCCCTTGGGCTCACCTGTGGAGCCGGAGGTGAACAGCAGATACGCGGTGCTGTCCAGATCGATGTCCGGCAGCGGCAGTGCCCGGGCGGGAAGCTTTTCGCCCTCCCGTCGCAACGTGGCAGGGGTGACGCCACGGATGGGGTCGGCTGCCGAACTGACGATCATCAGGTCCACCGCGGCGGTCTGGAGGATCCGATCGACGCGCTGATCGGCAGCACGATGATCGACCGGAACGAACGCGGCACCTGCCCGCATCACGCCGATGATCGACTCCAGCAGCCCAGGTTCGTGATCCAGCGTCACGGCGACCCGGCAGCCGGCGCCGATCCCTCGTCCGTGCAGTGCCGCGGCGATCAACGATGCGCCCGCATCGAGTTCGGCGAACGTCTGCAGGTCATCGCCGTGCCGTAACGCCACAGCATTCGGCGATCGCAGGACTGCGGCGTCGAAACTCGCCAACACGCTGACCAAGGGGCGACTTGGCGTCGGTTGGGACGTGATTGGACGGCGGATCCGGGTGGCGTGCAGGAGCGCCCCGACGCAGGCCTCGGCGTCGGCGCCGATCAGGCTGTCGAGCAACTCCGTCAGCTGGTCGGCCGCCCAGGCGATGTCGGCGGCCGCGAAGCGGCCCGTATCGAAAACGAACCGCAGCTGCAACGACTCACCCGGAACGACGGTGAGATTCAGTGGATAGACCGTCCGGTCGTACGCTCGCGCCTCGCTGAGTCTCAAAGCCGGGTCCGGCGACCCGAGGGAACGATCGAACGGGTAGTTCTCCACCGTCACGAAAGTGGAGAAGATCGGCTCGCCGACCGGAAGGTCGCTCCAGCGCTGGACCTGGGCCAGCGAGCTGTGCTGGAAGACGCCGACCGCGGAGATCTTGTCCTGCACCTGCCGGACCCAGGCCGTGGGAGACAGCGAGTCGTCGACGAAGACCCTGACCGGCAGCACATTGACGAAGTTGCCGACGATCTGCGACACGTCCTCCAGATCGGCCGGCCGGCCGGCCATCGTGACGCCGTAGACGAGATCTCGTGAGCCGGTGAGGCGATGCAGGAGCAGCAGATACGCGGCATGCAGAACGCTGCTGACCGTGACCTTCTGGCGCCGGGCCCACGACTCCAGAGCCGCGGTCCGATCAGGGGGAAGGGTCACCCGGAATTCGCTGTCGGCGAATCCGGTCCGCCAGTCGGTGGAGAGCAGTCGCCGGTCGATACCGAGATAGGAACACTCGGTGAATCCGGCGAGCTCGCGGGTCCAGAATGCCTCAGTCTCTGCGGCATCTCGTCCGGCTACCCACTCCGAGTAGGTGTGGAAGCCGGTCGCCGCGGTGGCCTGGAATTCGTTGTCGCGATAGAAGCGGAAGATCTCCTGGAACAGCACCCCCAGGCTCCAGCCGTCGATCACCAGGTGATGGATGGTCAGAACGAACAGCCATTCGTTCGGCCCGGTCTGCAGCAGACTCGCCCGATGGAGCCCGGGCCTTGCGAGATCGAGACCATGGTTCCGGTCGTCGGCCAGCCACTCCTCGACGATCTGCGGCGACTCGCCGACCAGGTCGACGGTCTGCCAGTCAGCGGTCAGATCCCTGACCACGACCTGTAGGGGATGCTCGAGGCCTTCCCATCGAAAGCAGCTACGCAAGGAGTCATGCCGTTGGACGCCGGCCTGCCAAGCCTGTCGCAATCGCTCCGGGTCAAGAACGCCCTCGAGACGGATGGTGAGCTGGTTCAGGTACGCCGGCGAGTCGGGCGTATAGAGGGCGTGGAAGAACATTCCCTCCTGACCAGGGGTCAGGGGGAAGAGGTTCTCCAGATTCGACTTCTGGCGTACCACGGTCAGAGTCCTTCCATCAGTTCGTCGAGAACCGACTGATCCAGATCGGCCAAAGGGAAATCCGCGGGCACGAGCGAGTGGCCCGAGGTGGTCAGGCAGAAGGTGCAGATCTTCTCGATCCACGCCGCCCAGCTGTCTGCCACCAAGGCGACCTGCTCGGGCGTGATGCGGTCCGCGCGGTAGTCCCAACGAACATGGACCCGGTTCGCCAACGTGAACGCAGTGATGTTGAGTGCGAGCCCACCATCGGCCGGCAGGCTGGCATGGTCTCCCAGGGCGTGCGTGGACAGACTGATGCCTTCCACCGAGGACTGCAACGCATCGAAGCGGCCGAGGTAGTTGAAGCGGACATCAGCGCCGCCTTTCAGATCCTCGCCGGCGAGGTACCGCAAGGCCCCGTGCCCCTGACCAGAGCCAGGCAGCCGGCGCACTGCGTCCTTGGTGACCTGGAGGAGCTGCTCCGTCTCAGGCGATGCCCGAAGCAGGATCGGGTAGAGACTGGTGAACCAGCCGATCGTGCGATCGAGCACGTGACCTTCTGCGATCGCGTCACGACCATGGTGCTCCAGCTCGACGACGAGCTCGCGCTGAGCCGAATCGCCGAGGACGGCCGCAACCAGTGCGGCGATCATCACCTCCACCGGCTCTACTCCATAGCCGCCAGGCACCTCCCGTAGAACAGACTCGGCAAGGCTCTCGGACAACACACTGGAATGGATCTGCCGTACTGGCGTCCCGGCCGGTTCCAGCCACGGTATGCCGCGGCCGGCCTGCTCCTGCCAGTAAGCGAGCTGCCGCTTGGCCGGCACAGAGCCGGACCACTGCTGTAGCGACTCGACCCAGTCACCGTATGACGTCGTCTTGGCAGGGAGCGGGATCGCTTCGTCGGCGGGTGTTCTCAGACCACGCAGGAGGTCATCGAGCAGCACATTCCAGGAGTAGCCATCCATGCACAAGTGATGGCCGACGAGGAACAGTTTGCCCGTCCCGTCCGCCAGGCCGATCCAGACGGCGCGGAAGACCGGTCCCGCGCTGACGTCGATGGTTCCGTGCGTCGCGCTGACGATGGCCTCGATCTCGTCGGCCGTGGGGTGGGCGGTGTCGATGCTCACCCGGCTGACCGTCGATGCCGTAGCTGCCGGGCCGTAAGCCTGACTCCATCGCCCGGCACGCTGAGTGAAGCGCGCTCGAAGCATGTCGTGATGGCTCACCAGGGCGTCGACGGCCCGCTGTAGCACTGTCTCCCCAGGGTCGGCGGCGAAGTCGAGCATGAGCGACTGCGGGAAGCGGTTGACGTCTCCGAGCCCTAGTTCGAACATCCATTGCTGGATCGGCGCCAGTGGGATGTCGCCCGCCAGTACGTCCTGACTGGTTGTCCCGGATTCCGATTCAGCAGCGGCTACCGAAAGTACGGACCGGACGGTCTGGTGATCGAAAAGATCCTTGGGACCGATGCCGATACCGGCCTCCCGGGCGCGCACGACCACCTGAATACTGGTGATCGAGTCACCGCCGATGTCGAAGAAGTTCTCGTCCGGTCCGACGGTCTCCAGGCCCAGCACGGCAGCCCAGATCGCTGTCAGCGTTCCGAGCCGTCCATCTTCCTCGACTGGATCCGGTTGATCGACCGGGGAGCCGGCTTGCCAGACCGGGTCCGGCAGGCCGTTGCGATCGATCTTCCCGGTGGATTGCCTCGGCAACTCGGCGAGCGCCTGGATGGAGGCGGGGACCATGTACTCGGGCAGACTGATGCGCAGATGCCGGCGGAGCTCACCGGCCAGGTTCAGCAACTGTTCCGCCGGCGCCGGCGTGATGTAGGCGGCCAGCCGGGAGATTCCCTGGTCATCGGTGCGCAACACGACCGCTGCGGTACCGACGGCAGGGTGGACCGCCAGCGCGCGCTCGATCTCGCCCAGTTCGATCCGGTATCCCCGCAGCTTCACCTGATCATCGCTGCGGCCTAGGAACTCCAGAAGTCCGTCGGAGCGTTGCCGCACGCGGTCACCGCTGCGATACAGAGTTTCACCCGACCAGTCGATGAATCGCTCTCGGTTCAGATCCGGTTGGTTGAGATAGCCGAGCGCGACGGCATCGCCGCCGACGCACAGCTCACCTGGTATCAACGGCGCAACCGGGCGCCCGTCGTCGTCCATCACCCAGACCTTGCGGTCCCCGATCGGCCGGCCGATCGGCACCGAGGTCCAGTCCCGCGGCACGTCAGGTGGAATCACCTGACAGGTGGTGAACACCGTGCATTCCGAGGGACCGTAGCCGTTGATCAGCCTGCTCTGCGGATAGAGGCGGCGGAAAGCGCGGACGTGCCGCAGCGAGGCCGCTTCGCCGCCGATCAGAACCTGCTGGAAGCCCGCCAGCGCGGCCGGGTCCGCATCGACGATCGCGTTGAAGAACGCCGCGGTCAGCCAAACTGTGTCCGCACCCCCGTGTGCCTGATGGCGAGCGAGATCCTCTGGCCCCGAGATACCCGCGGGGACGAAGTGGCATCGTCCGCCGGACAGCACCATCGACCAGAACTCGAGGGTCAGTGCATCCCAGGAGGTCGACGAATGGGCGAGGAACGTGGTGCCGGGACCGAAATCGGCATAATCCACGTCACGCCAGAATCCGGCGATGCTGCGATGCGGCACCAGGGTGCCCTTGGGGGTGCCCGTCGATCCGGACGTATATGTCACATACGCGACGTCGTCCGGTCCGGGCCCCTGGACGGAGGGCTCGAGGGTGGCAGTCCGGTCGATCTCGTCCAGGTCGACGACGTCGATTCCAGTCCTGCTCGCGTGGTCCAGATCGTGTTCGTTGGTCACGATGACCTTGCAGCCGGCATCCGCGATGATGAAGTCGATCCGGGAATCGGGAAGAGCTCCGTCGATGCAGACGTACGCGCCGCCGAGTTTGACCACACCCAGAACTGCTGCCGCCAGGTCGAGACCTCGGCCGAGCATCAGTCCGACCAGGTCGCCGGGCCCGACTCCCGCCGTACGCAAGGCCGCCGCGACGGCATCCGAGCCGCGATCGAGTTCAGCGAATGACCAGGTCTTGTCGCCTGCGGACACTGCAGGTGCCGACGGCGTATTGCGAACCACCTCGCGGAAGAGAGCCGGGACAGTCGTCGCGGACCTGACTGCTTCACCGCTGGTGAGTGCGACGACGGTGTCCGTCGGTATCGGCAACGGCTCGGTCGTAGCGGTGGTCCTGTCGACCAGCGAGTCCAGCGCCTTCGTCAGGCGTTCCAGGAGAGCCCCGACCGTAGCCGGGTCGATCACCGAGGTGGCATGGTCGAGTTGAAGTTCGATCTGACCGGATCGCTCTGTGGCGACCAGGCGGAGGTCGTACATCGACATGCCGGTGTCCAGCGACAGCGGCTCTACCTCGATTCCCGGTAGCGCCACCGTCGGCATCGGGGCGTTGTGCAGGACGAAGGCCACCTGCGTCAGTGGAAGGGCAGCAAGGCTACGTGGGATCTTCAGGGCGTCGACGATGCGATCTATGGGCACGCCGACCGCGGTCATGGCCTCGAGAGTGGCATCGCGAACGTCGCGGACCAGGTCGGCGAACGGCAGGCGGGAATCGAACCGGACGGCAATCGGCAATGTGTTGACGAAGACACCGACCATCCCTTCCAGCTCTGGCCGGCTACGGTTGGCACTTGGCGAGGCGATGACCATCTCGTCGCTTGCGCCGTGCCGGTGAAGTAGCGCGGCATAGGCGGCAAGGAGGACCGAGTGGACCGTTGCACCACATTCTCGAGCCAGCCGTCCGACTGCCGCCGTGACCTCAACGCCGAGGGTCGATCGAACCGTCCCGCCCGCAACCACCTGCTGATCGGGGCGGGCGCGATCGAGGATGATCGATGTCGATGTCGGATAGGCCGCTAGCCGGCCCGTCACGTCGGCCAGTTGGCGCTCGAATACCTGACTGTTCGTTTGCTGCCGCTCGGCGAGAGCAGCAGCACGGTAGCTCGCGACTGCCGGAAGTGAGTCTCTTTCGCCGCGATGCTCAGCGGCGTAGATTTCCATCACCTCGGCCGCGATGATTCCCATCGACCAGCCGTCCGTACAGATGTGGTGCATACACAGATAGAGAAGATGCTCAGACTCCCCGAGCTGGAAGAGTTCGAAGCGGAACAACGGCGCACTGCGCAAGGTGAACGGCTCGACGAACGAACCGTGCATCAGTTCGCGGGCGATATTGAGCCGGGCTGCCGCTGTCTCACCATCGACGTCGGTGACGGGTAGCTCCACTCGCACCGCGTCCAGAACCCGTTGTACCGGGCGACCGTCCGACTCGGCGAAAACGGTACGCAGCGGCTCGTGCCGATCAACCACGCGCTGGAGTGCGCTTCTCACCAATGCGGGGCTGACCGGCCCGATCAGCGTGTACGCCGCTTGGATGTGATGCTCGGGTCCACTGGTTCCGAGCCGGTCCTGGAACCACAATCGTTCCTGGGCGAACGACAGCGGCCATTCCGCGGGGACGTCGACCCGGGCGACGGCGTCGTCGGTACCAGGCCCTTCGCTGACCCTGGCGGCAAGCCCGGCGACTGTCGGGGCTTCGAAGATGTCCCGCAAAGTCACCTGGAGACCTGATGCGCGCAGGCGGGTGACCACCTGGTTTGCCATCAGCGAGTGCCCGCCGAGATCGAAGAAGTTCGCGTTGGCCCGGATGTCCCGCCGATCCAGAACAAGGCCGAACACCGCGGCGATCGCAGCTTCTTTCCCGTCCTGGGGACGGTCACCGTCGTCAGGACGGGCAATCAACGGCGCGCTGGTACTTCGTAGCGCGACTCTGTCGATCTTCCCGCTCGGGGTAAGGGGGAAGTCTTGTAGGACCAGGCACGCGGTGGGCACCATCACGGCGGGGAGCAGCTGAGCGCATCGCGCGAACAAGGCGGAGACGTCGAGCTGCGAGCGGTGCGCAGGCCGGGTGAAGGCGGCCAGACGCTCATGGCCGGGTGTGTCGCCCTGCACCAGGACGACGACGTCAGCGACCTCGGTGTCGGCGCGAAGCACCGCCTCGATCTCTCCCAGCTCGATGCGGTGGCCCCGGAGCTTGATCTGGGAATCGCGCCTTCCGTGGAACCGCAGTGCTCCGTCCGCATCGAAGGCGGCCAGGTCACCCGTGCGGTAGACACGTCCCGAGCCGGCGAACGGATCAGACGTGAATTTGGCAGCGGTCAGCTGCGGCTGGTTCAGGTAGCCGTCTGCGACTCCGGCGCCACCGATCCAGAGCTCGCCGATCGAGCCGGGTGGCAGGCGATTGCCGTCGTCATCAACGACGTACACAACCTCACCTGCGAACGGCCGGCCGATCGTCACTGCGTGCTCGACGGATGACGTGAGCTCGCAGAACGTGCTCCAGATGGTCGTCTCAGTCGGCCCGTAGACATTCCAGACGCGACCGGACCGGTTTCGTAGCTGCTCGGCCAGGTCGGGAGCCAACTCTTCACCGCCGCACAGGACTTTCAGTTCTGCAGTGCAGCGCCACCCGGACTCGACGACAGCTCGCCACATCGTCGGGGTGGCCTGGGCGACGGCGAGCCCGCCCTGATCGAGCCGTGCTGCGACAGCCGCAGGATCCTCGGCCACTTCGGCCGAGGCGAGCTCCACGATTCCGCCGTGACACAGCGGAAGGAACAGCTCGAGGGCAGCGATATCGAACGACGGTGTCGTCAGTGCGAGCCAGGTCTCCCCCGGTGCGAGCCGCACGATGTCTTGCGCGGAGACCATCATCTGCAGCAACGCGCTCTGACCGACCTGAACGCCTTTCGGGCTGCCGGTCGAGCCTGAGGTGAAGATGACGTACGCCGCAGCCGCCGGTTCCCAGAGCTGCCCCTGCTCACTCATCGGGTCTTCCGAGCGGCAGTGCTCAACGACGATCGTTTGGTGGTCCTCGGTCCTGAACGAGTCCGAGGACCCGGTGATGAGCAGCTTCGCGCCCAACTGCTCCAGGACCAGGCGATTGCGGGACTCCGGAGCCTTCGCGTCGATCGGAACGTACGTCCCACCGGCACGCATCACGCCAAGCAATGCGGCCAGCAACCCGGCATCGCGATCCGTACTCACCGGGATCAGGTCACCAGTGCGGCAGCCGGCTGCCCTGAGCGCTGAGGCTACCTGGGTGACCCAGGCATCAAGAACGCCGTAGGTCCAATCACCATGGCGGTCCCTGCAGGCGATCGCGTCAGGATCCTTGGCGGCGCGGTGACGGAACATCGCTTCCACCGTGGCGGGTGTGGTGAGTGACATACGAATGAGTACCCCTCGGACCGATCGGAGACATGACGTGGAACTGGCTTCACGCAGCTTCCACGAATTGCAGTTCGCAGCGAACGCCTCAATGCGTTCTGAACCTCGGCGACGACCAGCGAAATGCAGGTGCCGGATAATTTCGGTGCCGATACGGCCCGCCCTCCGGACGAGAGTAGGTGCTGAACAATCAGTAGTCCAACTTTTTGCACGTTCCTGCAACCGCGCCAGGTCGGCGCGCTGAATATGAGCTAGCTCACGTTGCTTCCGGGTCTGGGCCATGGCACCGTTCAGGGCTGCACCGGTGGAAAAGCGGACCCGTCCAACCGCGTCAGATATACCCATCAATGCTTTCACGTGCCAACTCTGAACTCAGTGCGATGGCGCCCTTAAGGTTTTCGGGCGAGCGTCTCGAATAGAATGGCAGGTCAGGATCAGTACCAACGAAACCTCGACTGGTGAGCATTCGGGACCGTATTCGGCACTCCGCCCACAGCAGCACGGAATCTGGTTTCTGGAGCATCTCTTTCCAGGTACAGCCGCGAACAACATCAGCTTTCGCGGCTGGCTCGAGGGCCCCCTTGACGGCGCCGCGTTCGGCCGCGCCGTCAAGACCTTCGGTGAGCGCCATACGATGTTGCGAGTCGGTATCGTGGCTGGTGCTGACGGTCCGCGTCATGCCGTCGGGACTGCATCACTCTGCCTCGGCGACGCCGTTGCGGCCACCGATGCGGAGGCACTGGCACGCAGCGACGAACTGATCCGGACACCATTCGATCTGACGATGGCTCCGATGGCGCGGATTACGCTGACACAACTGAGGCCGGACCGCCATCTGCTCACCTTCGTCGCCCATCATCTGATCTGCGACGGCACCTCACTCGGCATCGCCATGCGTGAACTGGGGGCCCTGTATGCGGCCGAATCGACCGGTGAGACGAACCCGCTCGGCCAGTCCGCGCCGTCCTTCTTGGACCGCTCCAACACCGATGCCGCTCCGGCAGACCTTGCCTGGTGGCGCGGGCAACTGGACGGGGCGGACCCCCTCGACCTGCCGACTGATCGACCCCGCGCGCCCGGCCGCGGTCACGGCGGCGACGCGGTTCCGATCCAACTCTCCGTCGAGTTGTCATCGTCGATCCGCGCACTCGCCCGGCAGTCGGTCGTCACTCCGTTCGTCGTCATCCTGGCCGCATTTCAGGCGGTGCTGCACCGATTCACCGGCCAGCCGGACATCACCATCGGCGCACCACATGCCGGCCGCAATCGCGACAATCGCGAGGTCATCGGCATGTACGCCAACATGTTGCCGTACCGGGCAATGATGGATGCGGGCCAGACATTTCAGGAACACCTCGCGAATACGCGTTCCGAGGTTCGTGGTGTTCTTGCTCACCAGCACGTTCCATTCGAAAGTCTGGTCCAGGAACTGTCGACTGCCGCTGACCTCAGCCGGAGTCCGGTCTTTCAAGCCGCGCTGGTTTTCCAGAACTTCTCGGTCCCGCTGGACACGTTTCCCGGAGTGGTGCTGATCCCAGTCGAAGTTCCCACGCTTGGCACCCGCTACGACCTCGAACTCGAGCTTTGGGACAGCAATGCGATCAGTGGTCGCCTGATCTTTGCTCCAGACCTCTATGACATCGGAACGGCAGAGGCTATCGCGGACGGATTCCGCACATTTGTCGAGCACGCCGTCCACGCGCCCGCGACGCCGCTGTCGGCTCTCCGAATAATGCCGCCGAAGGCCCGCACCACCTTGGAGGCCTGGTCGACCGGTGGTCAGGCCGATCTTCCCACCGGAGCGGTGCCCGACCTCGTCGACGCCATCGCCGCTGCTCACCCCGGTGCGGTCGCGCTGACCGACGGCTTCCAGGACGTGAGCTATGGAGAGCTGATACAGCGAGCGGAACAGTTCGCCCAGCGACTTTTGCGGGCCGGGGTTTCACCAGGCTCCCGCGTTGCCCTCTGTGCCTATCGGTCGATCGATGTCGTCATCGCACAGTTGGGCGTCCTCAAGGCCGGTGCAGCGTACGTGCCCATTGATCCGGCTTACCCGGAAGACCGCATCGCCTTCATGTTTGCTGACGCCGACGTCGCACTGATCGCGGTTCAGGCGAGTCTGTCTGGCCGGTTCTCCCAGTATGGGCGGCCTATGTTGGTGCTGGACGCAGCGGCAGTCGACAACGACTGCTCACCACCGATCGGGCTCCCTGCGGTCCGTCCTGAAGATCTCATGTACGTCCTGTACACCTCCGGAACGACCGGGCGCCCCAAGGGCGTCATGGTGGAGCATCGCAACGTCGTACGCCTGGTGTCGTCTGCCGACTACATCAGCCTCAGCGGGGAGTGCGTCCTGCTCTACTGCTCGCTGGCGTTCGATGTCTCGACCTTCGAGATCTGGGGCCCCCTCGCCAACGGCGGCCGGGTGGCTATTCCCCCCGCGCACCACTTGTCCGCACAAGAGCTGGCCGACTGGGTGCGGCGCCTCGGCGTGACGACGATGTGGTTGACGGCTGGGCTCTTTACCCAGGTAGCCGATGCGGGCGTAGATCTTTCCGGCGTCCGCCAACTGCTGGCAGGTGGCGACATCGTGCCACCGGAGCAATGCCGCAAGATCCTCCGAGCAAATCCCGAGATGAGACTCTTCAACGGCTACGGACCTACTGAAGCCACCGTCTTCGCCACCAGTCACCAGATTACGGCGACCGATCTCGACAGCGGCTCGGTGCCGATCGGACGACCGATCGGCCACACGACCACCTGGGTGCTCGACCCCGCGATGAACGCGGTGCCGGTCAGCGCCGTCGGCGAGCTGTACATCGGTGGCGACGCCGTTGCCCGCGGCTATTTGAACCAGCCGGATCTGACGGCTGAGCGCTTTGTTCCGGACCGGTTCTCAGGTGTCCCGGACGCCAGGCTCTACCGGACCGGGGACATGGTCCGGTGGCGGCCCGACGGTGTGCTGCAATTCCTCGGCCGGATGGACCGCCAGGTCAAGGTGCGTGGCTTCCGCATCGAGCTCGGCGAGGTGGAGGCGACCCTCGCGGGTCACCCGCAGGTGGGGGAAGTCACCGTCCTGGTTCGAGAGGACCGGTCTGGAGACAAACGACTCGTGGCCTATGTGTCTTCAGACGGGCTGCTTGACACCTCGGACCTGCGTCGGCACGCCGCCACACTGATGCCCGAATACATGGTTCCCGCCTCGATCGTAGTTCTCGACCGTTTGCCCCTCACAGCGAACGGCAAACTGGATCGCAAGGCTCTGCCCATGCCCGAGTATGCCCCGAAAGCCTCGACGATCGCGGCGAGGTCGCCGCTCGAAACCGTCTTGTGCGGCCTTTTCGAGCAGGTCCTCGGCGTCACGGGAGTAGGTATCGAGGACGACTTCTTCGCCCTGGGCGGACACTCGCTCCTTGCGACCCGTCTGATCAGTGCCATCCGCGATGCGCTGGGTGTGGATGTGTCCATTCGCGCGGTCTTCGAGGCACCGACGGTGGAGACGCTTGCCCTGCGGGTCGAAGCGACAGGGCTGCTCGAAGAAGCGGGGTCGCGCCGTCCCGCGCTGACAGCCACGATTGCCAGGCCGTCCCAGGTGCCGCTTTCGTTCGGCCAGCAACGCCTGCACTTCCTCCGGCAACTGGAGGGCCCCACCCCCGCCTACAACATCCCGGTCTCGATCCGGCTGCATGGGGCTCTGGATCCCGACGCCCTCGAATCCGCTCTGGGCGATGTGGTTGCCCGGCACGAAGCTCTACGCACGGTCATCGGCGGAACCCTGGAGCTACCCTGTCAAATAGTGCTGGACGTTCCTGATCCCCAGTCACTGCTGACCCGGAAGTCGGTCACCGAGGACAGCCTCGCCGCGCACCTCGATGCGGCGGCACATCAGCTGATCAATCTCTCGACCGACCTGCCAGTTCATGCCTGGCTGTTCGCGGTGCGGCCGGATTATCACGTTGTCAGCCTTGTCCTTCACCACATCGCCGGCGACGGGTGGTCGATGTCCATCTTGGGCCGCGACCTGTCGATCGCCTATGCCGCAAGGTACGGGGGCACAGCGCCGCAGTGGCCCGAGTTACCCGTCCAGTACGCCGATTTCGCCATCTGGCAGCGATCGCTGCTCGACACTGCGAACGGCGTTGTGCGAACTCAACTCGAGCACTGGACCACCGCATTGGCCGGCCTGCCCGAATACCTGACTCTGCCAGGAGCGACAGGCAGCGACGCCGAGCCCACCTACCAGGGCGCCTCGGTTCCATTGGAGATCAGCCCGGACAGTTCGCAGCGCGTCGCCGCACTTGCCGACGCCTGCGGTGTCACCCAGTTCATGGTCATGCAAGCAACCGTGGCGACCTTGCTGATGAAGCTCGGGGCCGGAGCCGACATTCCACTCGGCACACCGGTTGCCGGGCGGACCGAAACGGTACTTCAGGATCTGGTGGGGCTGTTCACCAACACGGTGGTATTGCGAACCGATGTCTCCGGTGATCCGACGCCCCGCGAACTGCTGGCCAGGATTCGCCGGACGGACACGGCCGCATTCGCCAACCAGGATGTCCCTTTCGAACTGCTGGTCCAGACACTCCACCCAAGTCGGACTTCGTCGCGTCATCCGCTCTTTCAGGTGATGTTGTCCTACGACAACAACGCGCCGGCCTCGGTCTCGTTGCCCCACATCGTGGCCGAAGCCGAAGAACTGCCGCTCAACGCCACGAAGTTCGATCTGCAGTTCGCCTTCCGGCAGTCAGGCGAAGGAATCAGCGGAACACTGAAGTACGCGGTGGACCACTTCACGTCAGGGGTTGCTGCCGCGATGGCCCAACAGTGGAGGGATGTGCTGGAGGCCGTCACGGCGGATCCGGACCTTCCGCTGTCCAAACTGGCCGGCAGTGTCGAACCAGCCGATGACGGGCAGGCAGCCCTCGTTCCAGAACCCGCCCAGGGCGAGGACGTTCCCTACCTGGAACCGCGCTCAGCTGTCGAACGGGTGATCGCCGATACCTGGGCGGAGGTGCTGGGACGAGACAGAGTCGGTGTCCACGACAACTTCTTCGGTATCGGCGGGCATTCGCTGATGGCCGTCCGGGTCTCAGGCCGTCTGCGGGGAAGGCTGGAGACCCGGGTTCCAGTACAGATGATCTTCGAGCACCAAACCGTGGCTGAGCTGGCCGAGGCGATCTGTGCGAGCGAGGATTCCGCCGGCCAAGAACCAGAACCGATACCGCTACTGCCGCGATCCGACAGTCCGGGGCAGCTCCTGCCGGCGTCCTCTGGTCAGCAACAGTTGTGGTTCCTCGATCAGCTGGATCCGGCCGGCGGTACGGCCTACAACCTGCCGGCCGCCTTCCGCATCGACGGCCCGCTTGATGTCGCCGCCCTCGAGTCGGCCGTCGCCGGCGTAGTCGAGAGGCATGAGGTGTTGCGCACCAACTTCGTTTCGACCGAGACAGGAGAGCTCCGGACCACACCGTCCCAGACCGGGGCCCCCGACCTCCCTGTCGTTCACCTCGACGGAGCTGGGCGGACGGCCGTGGATCGGCTGATCAGTGCCGAGGGGCGCAGACCGTTCGATCTGGCCAGGGACCGCCTTCTCCGCACCCGGCTGCTTCGAACCGGACGGGATGTGCACGTACTGCTTGTGACGACCCACCACATCGTGGCCGACGGCTGGTCCTTGAACGTTTTCACCCGCGAACTGGCAGCTCTGTATGCGTCGATCGTCGACAAGAGCGCCCCGATTCTGCCCGCACTGCCGGTCCAGTTCGCGGACTTCGCCGCGTGGCAGCACGAGCAGTTGCGCGACGCGGGACGTGATCGGCAGATCTCCTACTGGCGTGAACAACTCCTCGGAGCACCGCCGTCGGCTCTGCCAACCGACCGGCCCCGACCCGAGCGAATGACCTTCACCGGCGACACGACGGTGTTCGAGGTCGAGGACGATCTGGTCTCCGGACTCGAGCGGCTGGCCCGCGAAGAAGGCGCCACCGTGTTCATGGTCTGTCTGGCGGCCTTCTGCATCGCCCTGCGTTCCCAGAGCGGGCAGGACGACATCGTCGTCGGCACCCCGATCGCAGGTCGGGCCCGGCCGGAGGTCGAGTCTCTGATCGGCTACTTCGCCAGCACTATCGCATTGCGGAACGACCTCTCAGGAAGGCCGTCCTTTCGTGAGCTGATCAGGCGCGTCCGCCGGACAAGTCTCGACGGGTTCGCCAACCAGGACGTCACGTTCGAGCGCGTCGTGGAAGTGCTCAGTCCTCCACGTGACCCCGGGCGCAGCCCGGTCTACCAGGTGATGTTCGCCTACCAGAACGCTCCCGGAGCCATCCTCCGGCTCAGTGACGACATCACCCTGACCCGCATCCGGACTGCGCGAACGTCATCGATTCTGGACCTTGCCTTCATCCTCTCCGAGGATGGCCGCGGCGGGTTGCAGGGCAGCGTCGAGTTCAATACGGCGCTCTTCGACCTGTCCACGATGAATCGGCTGGTGTCCCAGTTCATGGGTCTGCTGCCTTCGATACTCGCCCAACCTGACCAGCCGATCGATGGGTCACTGGTGTGACTATTCCTGCCGTCTCACACATCCAGCGCATCCGCACGGGAGCCCGATCCGAACGGCTCCGGGATGTACTGCAGAGCCTGCCCGGGCCGCGTAGCAGGATCCATTTCCCCGACGCGATGGAGGCGGCCGACAAGCTGCTCATCGAAGAATGGAACGAGGCCGGCTGGGTCACCTCGGCCCATCCGTTCCATCTCGAGCAAGCCGACGGTATCCAGGATTTCGACACCTTCGCTCCAGCCTCCTACGAAGGCCTGGACGGCGTGAATCTCGTCGCGGTGAAGAAGGGCTGCACCGATGAGGCCATCTTGATCGGCGCCCACCACGACACGGTACGCGACAGCCCCGGTGCCTGCGACAACGGTGCGGGACTCGCGGCGCTGACCGAGATAGCACGGCTCCTCGCCCATGTGCCGCTACGAAAGACGGTGATTCTGGCCGCGTTCGACCTGGAGGAGATCGGGGTACTGGGATCACCTCAACTGCTTCCCTGGCTCACCACCCATTACCAGGTCGATAGTGCCGTCATCCTCGAGTCGATCGGATTCGTCGACGACAGGCCCAGTACCCAGTCCATACCCTCCGGTTTCGGTCTGCTCTTTCCTCGCCAGACACTGAGGATTCGGCTGCGACGACGTCGCGCGGACTGGACAGCCGCGATCTACCGCGGTTCGGCGAGACCGGTCGTGGAGACGCTACGTCGCGAGATCCGTGCGATAGCGGGGCCTAACTCGGTCCTGACGCTGCGAGATCCGCTGGACCGGCCGCTGGTAGGCAAGCTGCTGAGGCGTCTGCTCCCTTCTCTGAAGAACTTGACGCGGAGTGACCACGCAGCCTTCTGGGCCGCCGGGATACCCGCGGTCCAGCTGACAGACACAGCCAACTTCCGCGGCAGTCATTACCACCGCGAGACTGACACGGTCGACACCATCGACTTCGAGCACTTGCGCAGAATCACAGCAGCTGTCGCGGCCACCGTCGTAACGCTTGCGGTCGAGGTGCCATCGTGATCGGCAGCAACTCGAAGGCCCTGCACTCTGTCGCCCCGACCCAGCCGGTGGCCGGGGCCAGCCACTTGATCTGCATTCCCTATGCCGGTGGTGACGTCCGTGCCTTTCGCAACTGGCCGGCCGCCCTGCCATCGGTCGGCGTGCATATCGCCCAGCTCCCCGGCCGGGGCAGAAACTCGGCCAAGCCACTACCGCGCAGCATTGGCGAGGTTGTCGACGATCTCAGCGCAGCGGTCGACGCGCTGCCGGACGGCAACCTGGTGATATTCGGCCACAGCCTCGGGGCACTGATCGGGTTCGATCTGGCGCTACGGCTCGAGCGATCGGGGCGAGCGGTCGATCGCTTCTTCGCCTCTGGTTGCAGTGCACCGGGCACCCCGAGGATCGGCTATCACCACCATACGGATACGGAGTTCCTGAACCTGCTCCGAACGCTCGGCGCCACCCCACGAGAGTTTTTCGACGAGCCCGAACTGCAGGATTTCTACCTGCCCGTGCTCAGATCAGACTTCCGGCTCGCGTACGACTACCGCCCCGATCGGGATCACGTGCTGACCTGCCCAATCGATGTCCTCTACGGCGAGGACGACGGCGACACACCACTGGCGAGCGCAGACGGCTGGCGCTCACGGTCCACGGGAACCGTAACCTTCACACCTTTTCCCGGCGGGCACTTCTTCCAGGACCAGTTCGAAGAACCCATCCTTCGCCGGCTGGCAACCGTTCTGTCCCCCGACCATGCAGAACTTCAGGAGTGGAGCAACCGCTGATGAGTACTCCGCGCCACAGCATCCCGTTCAGTCTCATCGACCCTGCCGTCCATCCTGACCCGGACAGTTGCGAAGCCTGGAAGACACTTCGAGCCGAACATCCGGTCAGCTGGTGCGAAGCCACCGCCGACGCTCCCGGATTCTGGGTTGTCACCCGCTACAAGGACATCGCGGCCATCTACCGCGACACTGCCCAGCTCAGCTCGCAACAGGGCAACATGCTGGGAACGCTCTTGTCGGGTGGCGACTCGGCCGGCGGCAAGATGCTGGTCGTCACCGATCCCCCACGCCACAGTGCGGTTCGCCGCATTCTGCAAGGCGGCTTCTCCGCACGAGCGATGACCTCCGTCGTCGACAGCGTCCAAGCGGCTACCAGAGAACTCGTCGCGGCTCTCGCCGCGGCCGGGCGAGGTGACTTCGCAGTCGACGTCGCCGCTCAGATCCCGCTGATTGCGATCTGTGAACTGCTGGATGTTCCTCAGACGGATCGATCGACAATGCTCCACCTGACCATGACCGCAATGGGTTCGGACGGCTCGCCGGAGGCCGAGGCCGAGGCGGTGGTGGCGCAGCGGGACATCCTCCTCTACTACGCAGGTCTGCTCCCCCAGCGGCGGAAGTCGCCAGGAGTAGACGTCGTCAGTCTGCTGGCCACACAGGAGGTGGACGGCAAACCGCTCACCGACGCCGAAATCTTGCTGAACTGCTACAACATCATCATCGGCGGAGACGAGACGACACGCCTTTCGTCTGCAGGTGCGGCGCTGGCAATGATCGAGAATCCGGCGGAATGGGCGCGGCTGAAAGCCGACGAAAGTCTGCTCGACTCAGCCGTGGAGGAAGTACTGCGTTGGACGACGCCCGCGACGCATATCGGGCGAACCGCGACCGCGGACATCAAGATCCGTGATGTCGAGATCGCGGCCGGTGACATCGTGACGCTGTGGAACATCTCCGCGAACCGCGATGAGGACATCTTTCCGGAGCCCTATCGCTTCGACATCTCCCGCACGCCCAACAAACATCTGACACTGGGACATGGCCCTCACTTCTGCCTCGGCGGTCCGTTGGCCAGGGTCGAGCTACGGCTGATCCTGCAGGAGTTGCGAGAGCAGGTCACCTCACTGGAACTCGACGGCCCGGTCGAGCGAATCAGGTCCAGTTTCCTGACCGGAGTGAGCCGGCTCCCCGTAGGAGCCAACCGATGACCACGTCGACACCCTCGGCCACGCAGATCACCGAGAAGCTCCACGACTACTACACGATGGTTGACAGTGGCGACATCGATGGCCTGGTCAACCTGTTCGCCCCGGGCGCCACCTATCAGCGCCCCGGTTACGACCCGATCGTCGGTCGACGTGAGCTCCATAGTTTCTACAGCAGCCAGCGGGTGATTCAGTCAGGGCACCATACGATCGTCAAGATCCTCGTCGACGCCAGTGACGTGGCCGTCGAAGGCGAGTTCGAGGGCAGGCTGAAGAACGGACAAACGGTGGAGCTGCGTTTCGCCGATTTCTTCCGGGTCGATGAGGAACTGTTCTTCGACGTCCGCAACACCTACTTCTTCTCACCTCTGGTCTGACCTTCGAGACCTCTATGCCCCCGACCTGCACGGTCAGTGTTGTAGGCCGTCCCAGGACCAGCGTGGGACGGTCAGGTCGGTGGGCACCTGGTCGTTCGGGCCGTGGTACCTGGCCATGCTGACCGTGGTCGACCAGGCGAAGTAGTCGTGGAGGACTGGTCTGACCCGGTTGTCCGCGGTGAGGCCGATGTCGGTGAGGGCCTGGTCGAAGCAGGTGATGGCTCGGCGGTCCATGTCTTCGTGTGGGCCGTTGCCGCTGTGCATCAAGACGACTGAGCTCTCGGTGCCGAAGGACGACGTGTACGCCGGCGGGCCACCGAGGGCCTCGATCCAATAAGCGGCGAGGCGGTAGGTGTGGTCGGGGTGGAAGCCGTGGCTGAATGCGTGGCTGACCACCTCGTCGGCCAGCACCCGGGCATGCCAGGCTGCGGCCAGCTGGACCAGACCTTCGTCACCACCTGCGGCGTCGTACACAGTCTCCATCTCCAGAGACTGGCATCGACCGCCGCAGGCGGCAACCCGGGATCAGAAGTTGATCATGTGCCCTTCGAGGCCGTGGAAGGCCTCTTGCAGTGCCTCGCTCAGCGTCGGGTGGGCGTGCACGTTGCGGGCCAGTTCCTTGGTGGTCAGGTCCCACTTCTGCGCCAGGGTGAGCTCGGGGAGCAGCTCGGTCACCTCGGGGCCGATCAGGTGCGCGCCGAGCAGTTCGCCGTACTTCGCGTCGGCGATCACCTTGACGAAACCGTTCGGGTCGCCCAGACCGTGGGCCTTGCCGTTGGCGGTGAAGGGGAACTTCGCGACCTTGACGTCGAAGCCCTCGAGCCGGGCCTGCTCCTCGGTCCAGCCGAAGCTGGCGATCTGCGGCTGGCAGAAGGTCGCCCGCGGGATCATCACGTAGTCGAGCTCCATCGTCTCGACCCCGGCGATCGTCTCGGCCGCGATCACCGCCTGCGCCTCGGCCGCGTGGGCCAGCATCAGCTTCGCGTTCACGTCGCCGATCGCGAAGATGTTCGCCACGTTGGTGCGCAGGAAGCCGTCGACGCCGATCGCGCCGCGCTCGGTCAGCGCGACCCCGATCTTGTCCAGGCCGTAGCCATCGACGCGCGGCTGGAAGCCGATCGCCTGCAGCACCTTGTCGGCCTCCAGCGTCTGCTGGGCGCCGTCCTTGCCGGTGACGGTGACCTTCACCTTGTCGCCGGAGTCGTCGATCGAGTCGACCCGGGTGCCGGTGAGCACGTCGACACCGAGCTTCTTGTACGCCTTGGCGAGCTCCTTGGAGACGTCGATGTCCTCCAGCGGGACCATCCGGTCCAGGAACTCGACGATCGTCACCTTGACGCCGTAGTTGGCCAGCACGTAGGCGAACTCGACACCGATCGCGCCGGCGCCCGCGATCACGATGCTGCCCGGCAGCTCCTCGGTGAGGATCTGCTCCTCGTACGTGACGACCCGCTCGCTCAGCTGGGTGCCCGGCAGCAGCTTGGTGGTGGCGCCGGTGGCGATGATGCAGTTGTCGAAGGTGACGGTCTCGGAGTTGCCGTCGTTCAGGGCTACGTCGAGCGTGTTCGCGTCGACGAACGAGCCCCAGCCGTCGAACTCCGTGATGTTGTTCTTCTTCATCAGGAAGTGCACGCCCTTGACGCGGCCGTCGGCCACCTTGCGGCTGCGCTGCACCGCCGTCGGGAAGTCGAAGCTCACCTCGCCGCTGATGCCGAAGGTCTTCGCCTCCTTCCGGAAGATGTGCGCGAGCTCGGCGTTGCGCAGCAGCGCCTTGGACGGGATGCAGCCCACGTTCAGGCAGACACCGCCCCAGTACTTCTTCTCGATGATGGCGGTCTTGAGCCCGAGCTGGGCAGCGCGGATCGCCGCGACGTACCCACCCGGACCTGCGCCGAGGACAACAACGTCAAAGTGCGAGGCCATACCGGAAATCCTAGTCGCTGGCGCCAGCGCTTCCGGCCACGGGCCAGCCCTCCGGGCCCAGAGGTGACGACGGTCACCATCGGGCAGTGTGTCCTGCCTCATCGTCACGGACCGTGACCTGGGGTTCCGTCCGGACCTCGGGACGCCTACTGTGGGGCAGGCACGGGGGTGTTCTCCTTCCGTGCGCGCGTGAGGCGCCCCCTGTAGGCAGACTCGAGCCAGGGATTTCGGTCACGAGGACATTGGGGGCTCGATGCTGGGGAACGCCCGGAGGCTACGGCTTGCCGGAGTCATCGCGCTGGTGGCAGTGGTCGCACTGCCCAGCTATGCCGCGTTCGCCGACCCCACCCTGCCCCCGCCGGCCTCCGTCACCGATGTGAACCGCTCCCTCGAGCAGCTCCAGGCCGAGGCAGCAGCCATCCAGATCGACGTCGCCAAGGCCACGGTCGCCTACACCAACGCCCTGAAGATCGCGCAGACCAATGAGGCCGCCGCCAAGAAGGCAGAGGCGTTCGCGGCCAACACCCAGAGCAAGTCGCAGAACGAGCGCCGCCGCCTCGGCCTGCTGACTGCCCAGGCGTACCAGCTGGGCATCCCGACGATGCTGGGCACCGAGTCGATGCTGTGGTCGCTCGCATCCGTCGCGGACAACCTGCAGGAGATCGCCGACCGCCAGTCCGCCATCAGGCAGCTCGGCAGCACCCAGGTCGCGCAGTACAAGGCAGCCACGGCAGCGGAGTCGACAGCTGGTACTGCGACCGCTGACGCGGCGGCCAAGCGAGCCGAAGCCGACAAGACCAACAAGACCGCCAACGACCTCGGCAAGGCCGTCCGGGAGAAGGCAGCCAGCGCGGCGATGGCCATGGAGGGCCAGCTGGCTGACCTGGCCGGTGCCACCCAGCTGTCGAAGCAACTGCAGACCACCCGCAACCAGCAGGCACTCGCCAACTGGCAGACCTACCTGGCCGAGCTGACCGCGGCGAAGATCAAGCCGCCGGCCGCCGCCACCATCAAGAGCCCCTTCGAACTTCCGGCCGGCCTGCTGCCGCTGAAGGTCGCCAAGGCTCCCGTGCCGGGTGCAGCGGCTGTCGTCAGCGGCGGGCGCGCACTCCGGGTGCTGTCGGCCGAGACGATCCGTGCGGTCAACCAGGCCTTCTCGCTCGTCGGCAAGCCGTACGGCGTCGGCGGGACCGGCCCGGACAAGTATGGATGTCTCGGCGCGGCCCGTGCCGCCTGGCAGCCGTACACGAGCCTCGCGGGGCTGGCGAACACCGTCTACGCCAATTACCAGAAGGTCGCGACCTCGCAGATCCAGCCTGGCGACGTCCTGCTGATGGGCAGCAAGTCCGTCGGCCTCTTCCACGTCGGTATCGCCCTGGACAACGCCGAGATGATCGCCGCCGACGAGGCCAAGGGTTCCGTGGCGGTCGGCTCGATCCCCGACAGCCTGTACGCCGCCCTGCGGCCGACGCTCGGCAAGCCGGCCGACCCGCAGGTCGCTCCCGCCACCACGGCGAGCGCGTCCGCGTTCCGCTGCGGCAACACTGCCACCTCGATCGACGTCGGCACCGGCGCCTGGACGTGGCCGCTGGCCGAGGGCACCTACGAGATCGGCACTCCGTTCGGCCAGTCGGGCGCCATGTGGTCCACCGGCTACCACACCGGGCAGGACTTCCCGGCTGCCGTCGGTACTCCGGTCCGCGCGGTCACCACCGGCATCGTGAAGATCGAGCACCCGGCCTGGGCCGGCAACTTGGTTCGCATCGACCACGGCAACGGGCTGGAGACGCTGTACGCGCACCTGAGCCGGATCGACGTGGCCGACGGCGCACGCGTGACGGCCGGGCAGCAGATCGGCGCAGTGGGCACGGAAGGCAACTCGACCGGCCCGCACCTGCACTTCGAAGTACGGCTCGGTGGAGACGCCGTCAACCCGATGCCGTTCCTGGCGACCGGCGGCACGAGCACCGGCTGGGGTGGCTACAGCAACGGGCTGATCCCGGCCTCGCAGCTGTGTGGCCTCGGCAACGGACACATGCTGCGCTGCGACGCAGCAGCGGCGTACCAGCAGCTCTCGGCCGCGTTCCGGCAGTCCTTCGGCAAGAACCTCTGCATCACAGACTCCTACCGTTCGTACTCGGCACAGGTCGACCTGTACGGCCGCAAGCCGTCCCTGGCCGCACTGCCCGGTACGTCGAACCATGGCTGGGGTGTGGCCGTGGACCTCTGCGGCGGCGTCGACAAGTTCGGCACAGCCCAGTACCAGTGGATGGTCTCCCACGCCGGCGCCTACGGCTGGGTCCACCCCAACTGGGCCAACCAGGGCGGTAGCCGGGAAGAGCCGTGGCACTGGGAGTTCGGCAAGCCCCGGAGCGCCTGACTGCCGGGGAAAGGACCGGTGAGCACGTAGGCTAGTGACGTGGCCGAGCAGACCAGTCCCGACCGCACGGACGACAACATCACGCTGGACGCCCAGGATGACCGCTGGGAGTGGCGGCGGAAGATCCGTGCGAACCCGCGCAAGCTCCTGATCTACCGGATCGGGGTAGGTGTCGTGGGCGGCATCCTCCTGATCGCGGCGCCACTGACCGGGTGGTTGCCCGGACCGGGCGGGATCCCGTTGTTCATCGCGGGCCTGGCCGTGCTGGCGAGCGAGTTCGAGTGGGCCCAGCGGGTGCTCTACCGGGTCAAGGACTGGGTCAAGGCACTCACGACCTGGACGGGCAAGCAGCCGGCCTGGCTCAAGGCGCTCGGCACGCTCGCCCTGTTCATCTGCGTGCTCATCGCGATCTGGCTCTACATGGCGGTCCTCGGCGTACCGGGCTGGTTGCCCGACTCGTGGGAGACGTTCCTGCACAAGCTGCCGCTGCTCAAGTGACGAGCTCGTAGTCACGGATCACGAAGTCGCTACTGATCTTCTCGCCGACCCGCAGCATCTGGTTGAGCAGGAACGGTGTGCCGAGTAGCCGGTTGCGAGCCGCGATCCCGAAGCGGGTCGCCGGCGCCAGGAACTTCCCGGCGCGATTCCCGCCCGACTGACAGACCTTCACCGGCTTGCGCAGCTGACGCTCGTACGCCGCAAACGCCGCCGCATGGTCGCCACCGGCCGCCGCCAGCTCTCCGGCGAGCACGTAGGCCGCGACGATCGCAGTGCCGGTGCCCATGCCGCCGACCGTCGCGCCGTAGCCCGCATCGCCGACCAACGCGACCCGCCCGTCGGACCAGCGATCAATGTCCACCCGGCTGATCGAGTCGAAGTACAGCTCGGTGCAGTCGTCCAGACCGTCGAGCAGCGCAGGCACCTTCCACCCGAGTCCGGCGTACGCGGAACGCAGGATCTCCTTCTGCTGCTCGGGATTGCGGCGGTCGTAGGTCAGCTCGGGTGCGGCGAAGATGAACATCGCCCCTGCCCGCCGCGGATCGCGATGATCCATCCCGACGCTCGCCAGCTTCCCCGGCACGTTGTACATCAGGCCGTCCCGCTCGATCCCGAAGTCGTTCGGCAGATCCCAGCCGGCGATGTAGTACCCCAGATGACTGACGAAGTCCTGCTCCGGACCGAACGTCAGCCGCCGGACGACGGAATGCAGCCCGTCGGCACCGAACACCAGGTCGAACGTCCGCGCCTCGCCGCGCTCGAACGTCACGTCCACACCGCCGTCGTGCTGCTCGAGCGAGGCGATCGAGTCACCGAACACGTACTCCGCCCGGTCGCGGCTGTGCTCGTAGAGGACCTCGGACAGCTCCGAGCGCAGCACCTCCAGCTCTCCCCCGGCGAACTCGGGCGGCAGTCGCAGCAACTGCCGGTCGGCCTCGGTGACGAACCGCATTGCTGTGCCGCCCGTCTGCCGGGCGCGCAGGTCGTCGAGCACCCCCATCCGCTCGAGCACCATCTTGTTCGCGCCGCCGCGGAAGTCGACGGCATAGCCGCCCTTGCGCAGCGCCGGTGCCAGCTCGACCACGGTCACCTCATGCCCGTACCGGCCCAGCCAGTACGCCAGCGCCGGACCGGCGATACTCGCCCCCGAGATCAGGATCTTCATCTGGAACCCCTCCTTGAACAACTGTGTCCGCCAGACACTGTTTCGATAATGTGTATGGTAGACACAGTTCGGGAACGATCACAACCCGGGGAGCCACGATGATCAACCTGCTCTGGGGTGACCCACCGCCACCGACGCGCGGCCCCAAGCCGGCGATGACCGTGGAGGGCATCACCACGGCGGCGATCACGATCGCCGACCGCGACGGCCTCGACGCCGTCTCGATGCAGCGCGTCGCGGCCGAGCTGTCCTTCACGAAAATGGCCCTGTACCGCTATGTGCCGGGCAAGGCCGAGCTGGTTTCGCTGATGACGGATCGCGCGATGGGCGTGCCCCCGCACCACCCACCGCAGCCGTGGCGGCAGGCGTTGATGGACTGGGCCCTCGACCTGTACGCCGCCTTCGAGCGGCACCCCTGGCTACTGCTCTCGACCGTTGGCCGGCGCGCACTCGGGCCGAATGAGCTCACCTGGATGGACTTCGGCGTACGAGCGCTGATGGAGACCGGACTGAACGGCGGCCAGCAGCTGGACGCACTGATGACCATCGCCGGGCAGGTGCGGACGCTGGCCCACCAGACCCTCACCCTGACCGGCGGAACGGTCGGCATGTCCGAGGAGAACCTCACCTCGGCACTCGCCGAGATCCTGGCGAGTCAGCCCGACCGCTTCCCGGGGCTCGCGACCGCGATGAAGTCGGTCGAGGGCAGCCAGAACCAGGGGCTGACCTTCGGTCTCGAGCGGTTCCTGGACGGCCTCGAATTACTGATCAAGCGCGGGTGAAGCGGGCGCGATATGTGGTCGCACTCAACCCGTAGTGGGATTTGAAGCGGCGGGCGAAGTAGTTCTGGTCGGGCCAGCCGACCGCCTCGCCGATCCGGCTGATCAGCTGGTCGGTGTGCAGCAGACGATCGGCCGCCAGCTCGACACGATGGCGGGACAGGTAAGCCATCGGCGGCAACCCGGTCGACGACTTGAACAACCTGACCAGATACCCGGGCGCGAGATGCAGCTCCGCGGCCAGCTCGGTCAGCGACCAGTGGTGGGCCGGGTCCGACTCCATCAGCCGCATCGCCGTCAGTACGGCCGGAGGCTGTACTTCCTGCCCGGCGACCAGAACGCCACCGTCCAGCTGACCCTCTACAACTTCTCCAGCCAGTTCACCACCCAGTACAACCTGCTGTTCATGAACATCCTGCTGATCACCATCCCGCCGCTGGTGATGTTTCTCTTCTTCAACCGCCAGATCGTCGCCGGCATGACCGCCGGCGCCGTGAAGGGCCAGACCCTGCGGACCAGCAGACAGCCCTGCGGCTGCTTCTCGTAGTCCAGCGGGGCATGGGTGAAGGTCGCGACCTCACTGAAGCCGGCGGAGATCAACAACGCCGTGATCTCCGACGGAAATCAGAGCAGTGCGGGCAGCCACTCGGCGAGGCGCTGGTAGTCCTGGAGGCTGTTGTAGGCGTGGGCTGACAGCCGGATGAAGACGCGGTCGTCGAAGCCCGTCAAAGTGATCTCTGCCTTCAGCTCAAGAGACACCTTCTCCTTGAAGGCCTCCCCCGCGTCCGGCGACCGCTCGCCCGGGAAGGGCAGCTCCACCAGGCGCATCGTCGCCGCGGGACGTGCCACCTCCGCGACCGACGTACCAAGTGCCTTGGCGACGAGCTTCGCGCCCTCGTCGATCAGTCCGGACAGCTCGGTACGGCGGCGCGGCCAGTTCAGCTCCTCGAGCACCCGCAGCGACTCGGGCGCGGCGATCCACGCCGCATAGTCGGCGGTGCCTTGCTGGTCGAACCGCTCGGGCAGGCGCTCGTCGTACTCCGACCAGCTGACGATCAGCGGCAGCGTCGCAGCACGCCACTTCTCGGCGACGACGAGGCCGGCCGTCCCACGCGGCGCGGACGGCCACTTGTGGAAGTTGCCGGTCCAGAAATCGGCGCCCTCCTCGGCGGGCGCGTCCAGCAGGGCGGGCGCGTGGGCGCCGTCGACGATCGAAGGGATGCCATGCGACCGGCACAAGTCGGCCAGCCGGCGGATCGGGAAGACCATCGCCGTCGCCGAGCTGATCTGGTCGACGATGAACGCCGCGGTCCGGTCGTCCAGCGCCGCCTCCACGGTCGCGACCACGGAGTCGTCATCGGCCTCCAGCGGTACGTCGACCACGACCACCTCGGCCTGGTTGGCGCTGGCGAACCGCTCGGCGGCGTACCGGACCGCGCCGTAGGCGTGATTCGTGATCACGATCCTGCTGCCCGCAGGGATCGGGATCGCAGCGAGCGAGGCCGACACGCCGGCGCTGGCGTTGGGGACGAGCGCGAAGCCTTCCGGGTCGGTCTGCAGGAAAGCGGCGAGCTCCAGCCGGCTAGCGGTCACACGCTCGGCGACCGAGCGGAACCAGCGCATCGGGTTCGCCTCGGTCTCCGCGCGCAGCATCGCCAGCAACTCCTGGGTGCGGCGCGGGACGGCTCCGAACGAGCCATGGTTCAGGTGCAGGACGTCGGGGTCGAGGGTCCACAGGTCTGGGCGGGGGCTGAGTACCGTCACCACTCGAACGGTACATACTTCTGGGCGTGTACCCCTACCTCGACCACGAGGGGCCGATCGCAATGGCCCACCGCGGCGGCGCATTGCACCCGGAGAACCGAGGCTACGAGAACTCGATGCACGCGTTCGAGCAAGCGGTCGGGCTCGGGTACCAGTACGTCGAGACGGACCTGCATGCGACCAGCGACGGCGT
This sequence comes from Streptomyces sp. SID13031, assembly GCF_010548305.1. GTDB lineage: Bacteria > Actinomycetota > Actinomycetes > Propionibacteriales > Kribbellaceae > Kribbella. The sequence continues at coordinate 115,888 of NZ_JAAGLV010000005.1, read as the reverse complement.
GGTTGTCGCCTTCCACGATCACCGGCTGGACCGAGTCACCGACCGGACCGGAGTGATCGCCGAGCTGCCCTGGTCGGAGGTGCGGCAGGCGCGGATCAACGGGCACGAGCCGATCCCGCTGCTGTCGGAGGTGCTGGAGCACTTCCCGAAGACCCGCTTCAACCTGGACATCAAGGCCGACAATGGCGTCCGGGCGGCGGCTCAGGTGCTGCGCGACCACGATGCGATCGACCGGGTCTGCGTGTCGTCGTTCTCCCAGGCCCGCGTCGAGCTGGTCAGGCGCGAACTCGGCGAGCGGCTCGCCACCGGCTTCGGGCAACGCGAGATCGCCCGGCTCCGCTTCGCGCCGTACCGGATGGCGTCGCGAGGAGCTTGCCTGCAGATCCCCGAGTACTACGGCCGCCTGCGCGTGCTCACGCCCGGGCTGCTCCGGCGAGCGCATGCCCTCGGCAAGCAGGTGCACGTGTGGACCGTAGACGACCCGGCCGCGATGCACCGGCTGTTCGACGCGGGCGTCGACGGGCTGATCACCGATCGGACCGACCTGCTCCGCGACGTGCTGATCGAGCGCGGCCAGTGGGTCACACCGTGAAGGACAACCAGGTATCGGGCTCGACGTCGGGCTTGCCCGGGACCGGCCGCTCCTCGTCCTTGTAGCCATCGACGGCCGCCTCGGCGGCCACCCGGCGCCAGAACCCGGCCGCGCCGGGGTTGCTCTCCTGGAACGCGATCTCCCAGTCGCCGGGATGCTTACGTAGTACCGCGAGAGCCGCCTCCCACCCGACTTGCTGCCGCCGGGCCGCCCGGACGACGAAGAACTCCCCCATCACCCGCAGCCCGCTCACCAGCCCGCGGACCAGGACGAACCCGGCGACCTGGTCACCCTGCCTGACGAGGTAGCCGCAGCGGTCCGCCTCGCTGAAGAACGACTGCAGCCGCTCGCTCCTGAACAGCCCGTCCGCCTCGGGATAGTTGCCCCGGAACTCGGACAGATCGTGCCGGTACAACTGCCAGAGCCGCTCCGCCAGCGGATGATGTTCAGGGGTTATCGGCTGAAGTGTTATCGAAGAAGGCACCGCGTCATCCTCACACCTGCCACACTCCTCCGCATGGGAATTCTCTCGGCCCCGGCGAGTGTCGACAAACGTGAGTACTGGGGCTTCAGCCTGTACGACTGGGCCAACTCCGGCTACGTGACGACGGTCGGCACGGTGCTGTTCGCGCCGTACCTCACCTCGGTGGCCGAGACCGCCGCCTGCGGCCGGGTCGGTACGACGGAGGACCCGTGCTCCACGAACCTCAGCGTGCTCGGGCTCGGCATCTCGCCTGGCTCGCTCGCCTTCTACGTGGTCACCGTCGCCACCTTGCTGTCGGCGCTCATCCTGCCGATCGTCGGCGCGATCGCGGACCGGTCACCGCGCAAGAAGCTGCTGATGTGCGGCTTCGCCTGGGCCGGCTCGCTCGCCGCCTGCTGCATGGTGTTCGTCGCCGACGGCCGCTGGGCGCTCGGCGCGTTACTGCTCTTCCTCGGCAACCTGTGTCTCGGCTCTTCCCTGGTCGTCTACGACTCGATCCTGATCGACATCGCCGGCCCCGACGATCGTGACGACGTGTCGTCGCGGGCGTGGGCCTTCGGGTATCTCGGTGGCTTCATCCTGCTGGCGCTCAACCTCGGGGTGGTCACCGCGCACGACGCGCTCGGGATGGACCAGGCGACCGCGGTCCGGCTCAGCCTGCTCAGCGCGGGACTCTGGTGGGGGCTGTTCACTTTCATCCCCTACCTGAAGCTGAAGAACCGGCCGGCGGCCAACCTCGTACCGGTCGGCGACGGCAACCTGATCCGGCAGAGCTTCGGTCAGCTGTTCGCGACGTTGAAACACGTCCGGACCTACCCGCAGACGCTGCTGTTCCTGGTCGCGTACCTGTTCTTCAACGACGGTATCCAGACCGTCATCTCGGTCTCCTCGACCTACGGCGAGAAGCAGCTCGGGTTCGAGACCCAGATCCTGATCATGACGATCCTGCTGGTCCAGTTCATCGCCTTCTTCGGCGCGCTCGCGTTCGGCCGGTTCGCCCGCCGGTACGGGACCAAGCACACGATCATGGGCGGGCTGGTGGTCTGGATGCTGATCGTGATCGCCGGCTTCCTGCTGCCCGCTGAGCAGATCGCCCCGTTCCTCGCGATGGGCGCCGCCATCGGCATCGTCCTCGGCGGCACCCAGGCACTGTCCAGGTCCGCCTTCAGCCAGCTGATCCCGAAGGGCCGCGAGGCCGAGTACTTCAGCCTGTACCAGGCCGGAGAACGCGGCACCTCGTGGCTCGGCACCCTCGTCTTCGGCCTGGTACACCAGCTCACCGGCTCCTACCGCCCGGCGATCATCGCCCTCGGCCTCTTCTTCGTGATCGGCCTGGTCCTGCTCGCCCGCGTCGACATCCGCAAGGGCATCGACGAGGCCGGCAACACACAGCCGACCGTTCTCGTCTAGCCCGGCAGCGGCCTTGGGCGAGGGTCGGCGACGGCCTGGCGAGGTTGGTGTGGATCCGGGGTGCTGTCCCGAGGTGGGTGTGGTTCGCGGTCTGAGCCAGGGGCCATCTTGGGTCCAGCCGGTCGAGTCGCGGGCGAATGATGGCAAAGCCGGTCGGTTCGCGGGTGACGATCGCAGGAGCGGTCCGCCAATCTTGGGCCCGACTAGCGCCTTCTTTTACCAATGGCGTGCTGTAGCACGCCATTGGTAAAAGAACCCGATAGTGGCCAACCCCACACGGCCAGCCGTGCCATCCAAGCCCGGGCTACGGGCTCGCCGGGCATTGGAGGCTGGCCAGTCATCGTGGCCGGTCCTTCCAGCGGCTCCGGGATAGCTGCGTCCGTCCCACGACTAGGACACTCACGCAGCCCGGCGACGCGATCCAGGCCTCCCTTACCGTCAGAGCGCCCCGAATCCACCCCAGCCAGCCGCCACCAAATCAGGCAGCCCCCGGCCCCACGTCAGCGGCGGTGAGCGGGCGACGTACCGGCTGGGCGGTTAAATACTCATCGGCGCCAACGTCATACGGCGCCGACCGTGCATGACCGTCCAAGTCGTCACCGACCTCCCCGGCATGATTCACACTCACCGCGTTGATCGCGGCGCTGCCCGAGCCGAGCCGATAGATGCCGTCGCCACCCGCGACCAACTTGGGATCGGCCCGACTGAAGCCAGACGACGGGATGTTCCCGTTGGAGGCCGAGCCCCACAGGATGTTGCCGGACCAGGTGATGCCGGACTGATACGGCAGATCGGTCAGCGACCCACTCGCGCCGACCAACAGGTTGTCGGTGATCTTGCAGGCCAGCGGCGCGAGCGTGCGCTGGCTCTCGCCGACGACCGCCTGGCTGTTGTTCCGCAGCGTGTTGAGCGTGATCGTCACCCGATCAGGAGCATCGTTGCCCTTGCGGGAGTCGGCGGACTCACCGACGAAGTGGTCGCGGACCGTACCACTGCCCAGCACGATCCCGGCATCACTGACATCGCTGACGTAGTTGTTGATGATCAGATGGTCGTTGCCATAGATCCTGATCCCGTTCGCGCCGGACAGCAGATAGTTGCTCTCGACCCGGTTGTCGTTGCCGTGCCGCAGGACGATGCCACCGGTCGACGACCGCAGCGTGTTGTACCGGATCGTGTTGCCGGACGACTTCACCGAGATACCCTCCGGATCGCCGTTGGCGCGCTCGAACAAGTTGTACTCGACCGTCGCGTCGGCGATATCCAGCGCGCGGCTGCTCACCCCGAGCCGGATCGGCTCACCCCCGTTGGAACCGCTGAACGAGTGGTCCCGGAAGTAGTTGCGCAGAATGTAGGTCCGCTTAGCCATCACCGTGCTCGACGGGCCGTCTATCACCAGGTAGCAGCCGATCGTGGACTTGTCGTGGAACACATTGCGGTCGACCTTCACGTCGTCACCGCGAACGACCAGCCAGTGACTGGCGGCCGAGCCGAGCTGGAAGTCGTTCCGGGTGATCCGGATCCGGGTGCAACTGGACGGCAGATCCAGCGAGCTGGTCTGCTTGAAGACGAACCCGCTCACCGTGATGTACGACGAGTTCGACATCACGAAGCTCTGCGACCCGGTCAACGTCACCCCACCGCGGGTCTCCGCCTGGATGATGATCGGCGACGCGCTGCTGCCGTTGCGCCCGGAGACCGTGATCGGCGAGCCCGACGGTACGGCGTACGAACCGTTGGCCAGCGTGATCGTGGTACCGGCGGTCGCGGAGTTGATGGCGGACTGGAGTTGGGACAGGGAGGTGACCACCGCGGTCGTCCCGGCGGCGGACGGTCCCGGTCTTGGTAACTGCAAAGCGGCGAAGGCAGCGACACCGACGCTGCCGGTCAGAAAGGCACGACGATCCATGGCAAGTCTCCTCAACCGTTGGGGCGGTACAGCTTTCGGTACTCGCTCGGCGTCACCGAGCTGACTTGGCGGAACACTTTCGAGAAGTACGACTGGTCCATCCCGACCGCAGCCGCGATCTCCTCCATCGGCCGGGTGGTCGACGCGAGCTCGCGCTGCGCCCACTCGATCCGGGTCCGTTTGATGTACTGCTTCGGCGACAGTCCGAACTCCGTGCGGAAGCGCCGCACGAACGTCGCCAGGTCCTGGCCGAACTGCGCAGCCAGCTCCTCGACCGACAAGGGCGTGTCGAGGTTCTGCTGGATGTACTGGACGACGCTGGTCTCCTCCGTCTGCTGCTGCGCCAGCCGGACCGACCCTGGTGGCGCGCTGTCCAGGTAGTGCGCGAACAGCGCGGTCAACGCGGATCGCAGTCGCAGCGGCGTCGCCAGACTCGGTGGGTCGCGGTCGGCCGCGCCCACCTGCTCGAACAGCGTGGCGGCCTCTTCCGGTGCCTTGCTCTTCACGATGTACGGCAAGGTCAGCAGCTCGCCGATGTCCCGGTCGCCGACGAGCGCCGAGAAGTGCAGCCAGTGCTTGCGGAACACGTTGTCGCTGATCGTCTCGTAGGACACCGGTACGTCGGCCGGCAGGAAGCAGAGCTCACCCGGTTTCGGGAACAGCTCCTGCTCCCCCACGACCAGCCGCCCCTCGCCTTCGAGGATCAGGTACAGCCGCGAGAACGGATCGGGCTGCAGCGGCCGCGACCATTCGCGGTGCACCTTGGTGATCCTGGCGGCGACGACGAGGTCCAGCCGTAAGCGGTCCAGATGCGTGCGGATCAGCTCCTCCTCACGCCGGGTGTTAACGGGCGCCTGGGTCGTCATGAGGCGTTCGGGCCGACTTCAGTCGCCGTCAACGGGCGCAGGCAGGGCTCCCTGCGGGAGTACTCGTCGGCCCCGACATCGACACGGCCGGTACGGCGGTCGCCGTCCAGGTCGGTGCCGACGTCGCGGTACGAGCGGCTGGCGCCGTTGATCGCCGGGCTGCCCGCGGTCAGGCGGCGGATGCCGTCCGCTCCCGCCGCCAGCTTCGGATCGGCCCGGGTGAAGGTGCCCGCGGGCGCGTTTCCATCCGCCGCCGCACCCCACTGGAGGTTGCCGGACCAGCTGATGCCCTCTTGGAACGGCATGTTCACGTGTTGCCCATTGTCAGCCACCAGAAGATTGTCGGTGATCGTGCAACCGAGCGGCGGCAGGGTCCGGTGGCTCTCACCGCTGATCGCCGTCGTGCAGTCCAGCACGGTGTTGAGCGCGAGCTGCACACCGTCCGGAGCGTCGTTGCCGCGCCGCGACTCCGGCGTCTCGCCCGGGAAGTGGTCGCGTACGTTGCCGCTGCCGAGCACGATGCCGGAGCCGGCGATCCGCTCGAGGTAGTTGTTCACGATCCGGTGGTCGTTGCCGTAGATCCTGATCCCGTTCTTGCCCGACAGCAGGTAGTTGCCCTCGACCCGGTTCGCGTTGCCGTGCCGCAGAACGATGCCGCCGAGGCTGTCGCGGATCGTGTTGTGCCGGATGACGTTGCCCGACGACTTCACCGAGATCGCCTCCGGGTCACCGTTGGCGCGCTCGAACAGGTTGAACTCGACCACCGCACCGGCCGTCGACAAGGCCCGCGGGCTGACCCCGAGCCGGATCGGCTCACCGCCGTTGTCACCGGGGAAGCTGTGGTCGCTGAAGTGGTTGCGGAAGATGTGCACCCCGCTGGCCATCGCGTCGGTCCCGGCGCCCTCGACGCCGAGGAAGATCCCCAGCGTCGTCTTGCCGTGGAACGCGTTGTGGTCGATCGTCGAGTGGTCCGCGCGGACCATCACCCAGTGCAGGCCTTCGACATCGGCCAGCTGGAAGTCGTTGCGGGTCAGCCTGATCCGCCGGCAGTCCGGCGGGAGGTCCAGCGTGGTGCTCTGCCGGAACCCGAAGCCGCTGAGCGTGATGCCCGACGACCCGGTCAGCACGAAACTCTGCTCACCGGTCAGTACGACGCCGCCCGGCGACTCGGCCCGGATCGTGATCGGCAGCCCGGGCCCGCCCCGCTTGCCGGTGATCGCGATCGGCGCCCCGGCCGGTACGGGGTAGTGGCCGTCGGCAACGGTGATCACCGTGCCGGGGCCGGCGGTGGCGATCGCCCGGCGGAGTTCGTCGAGCGACCGGACGTGGCGGCGGTCGCGCGACCGCGCTGAGGCGGGTAGTACTGCGGTCATGGACACTCCGGCTAGTCCAGCGACTGTCCCAGCGGCGAGAAACGTACGGCGGTTCATGTGGTCTCCAGGGATCAGGCGGAGGGAGAGAGGAACAACTCGATGACGGGTACGGCGACCTCGGGACGGCGTACCGGGAGTTGCAGGGTCAGAGTCCCGGCGGGCTGGCCGCCGGGCTGGGTGTTCTCGTGGAGGCGGCTCAGGTCGGGCTCGACCAGGTGGATCTCCGAGGCGTCCGAGAGCAGCTGCGCGTAGCGGACTCGCCCGGCGAGTCCGGGCAGGTGCACGTGTTTGAACGGCCAGCTGAACAGGTGCAGATAGAGCCGGTCACCGTTCTGGGTGTAGCGGCAATCCGGCGGTGCGACGTACTCCGGAGCGCCACAGCCGCGGATCGAGCGCTCGTGCAGCCGCATCCAGTCACCGATCGCGGCCAGCGTTCCTTCCGCTCTAGGGTCGATCAGCCCGCGTCCGGTCGGGCCGACATTGAGCAGTAGGTTGCCGTCCTTCGAGACGCCGTCGATCAGCATCCGGAGCAGCAGGTCCGGGCTCTTGTAGTCAAGGTTGTCGCGGTCGTAGCCCCAGCTCCCGTTGAGGGTCTGGCACGCCTCCCACGCGATCGGACCTTCAGGACCGGTCATCGGGCCGGCCGGCTGGTACTGCTCGGGCGTCACGAAGTCACCGGGCAGCCCGGTCCGGTCGTTGACCAGGATGTCCGGCTGCAGCTCCCGGACCATCGCGAGCAACTCCTCGGCGCCCCACTCCTCGGCACCCTTGCCACCCCAGGTCTGCGGGCGGCCGGCGTACGAGAAGTCGAAGAACAGGTAATCGATCTGACCGAAGCCGGTCAGCAGCTCGCGGATCTGCCCGTGCAAATACGTCCGGTACTCCGCGATGTCTCGCCCGGCTGCTGCTGCCTTGGCGGCTTCGTCATCGCCCTGCGGGTGCAGGCCGTCGATCGGGAACGACGGATGATGCCAGTCGATCAGCGAGTGGTAGAAGCCGACCTTGAGCCCCTCGGCCCGGCACGCCTCGACGAACGGCGTCAGCAGGTCCCGCCCGTACGGCGTATTGGTCACCTTGTACTCGGTCAGCGCACTGTCCCACAGGCAGAAGCCGTCGTGGTGCTTGGTGGTCAGGACGACGTAGCGCATGCCGGCCGTGCGGGCCGACCTCGCCCACTCGCGGGGGTCGTAGAGATCCGCGTCGAAGCGTTCGAAGTACCGGTCGTACTGCTCGTCGGTCAGCTGTTCGCGGTTCTTCACCCACTCGTGCCGGGCCGGCAGCGCGTACAGGCCCCAGTGGATGAACATCCCGAAGCGTTCGTGGCGGAACCATGCCTTGGACATCTGGCTCACCCCTTCAACGCACCGGCGGTCAGGCCGCGGGCGAAGGAGCGCTGGAAGAAGAGGAACACGAGCACCGACGGCAGCAGAGCGAGCAACGACGCGGCCATCACCACACCCGGCGTCACCACCGGGTCGATCCGCAACGTCCGCAGCGCCAGCGGCAGCGTGTACGCCTTCGAGTTGGTTGCTACCAGCAACGGCAGCAGGTACTGGTCCCAGATCATCGTGAAGCCGAACACCCCGATCACGCCGAGGGCGGGTTTGCACAGCGGCAGGATGATCTGGGCGAAGATCCGGAACTCGCCGGCGCCGTCGATCCGGGCCGCCTCCTCCAGCTCGCGCGGCACGTCCTTCATGAACTCGGTCATCACCAGGATCGAGAACGCCCAGGCGCCGAGCGGCACGATCATCCCGGCCAGCGTGCCCATCAGGTTGAGGTGCACGAGCGGCAGGTCGGCGAGCACGAGCGTCAGCGGCAACGCGAGGATCTCCTCGGGCAGCATCATCGTGGCGAGGATGGCGACCATCACCAGGGTCATCAGCGGGAAGACCTTGCGAGCCAGGGCGTAGCCGGCCAGGACCGAGACCGCGACCTGGAGCAGCAGGCCGAATCCGACGACGAAGAACGAGTTCGCCAGATACCGCAGTACGCCGTGATCGAAGGCGACCTTGAAGTTGTCCAGCGTCGGGCTCTTGGGGATGATGCTGAGCTGCGTCGGGTCGGACACGTGGTTGAACGAGCTGACCAGGAGCGCCAGCAGCGGGCCGGCGAACAGCACGAACAGGGCCGTGTAGACGACGAACTTGATGGCCCGCGCGGCAGGGCCCTTGCTTTCGGTGAGACCCAGCGCGGTCTCGGTGGCGGCACTCATACGGATCTCCTCCTCCGGAGCAGCTGGACGCAGACGGTCAGCACGAGGGTCGCCACGAAGAGCAGCACCGCACCCGCCGAGCCGACGCCGAGCCGGTTCTGTTCCAGCCCGAGCTTGTAGATCAGGGTCATCACGACTTCGGTGGAGCCGTTCGGCCCGCCGTTGGTCAGCAGGAAGACCTCGGTGAAGCTGCGGAACCCACGCACCGCGGCGAGGACGAACAGAATCGCGAAGACCGGCCGGAGCCCGGGCAGCGTGACGTGCAGAATCCGCTGCCTGGTCGACGCGCCGTCAACGGTCGCGGCCTCGTACAGCCCGCGATCGATCCCCGCCAGCCCGGCGAGGAAGATCATCATGTCGTACGGCGCACCGCGCCAGATCCCGGTGACCGCGATCGACGCGAGCGAGGTGTCCGGGTCGTTGATGAACCCGGACGGGCCGAGCCCGACCAGACCGATGAGCTGGTTGAGCAGGCCGTCACTCGTCGGGTGGTACATGATCCGCCACAGCTCGGCGACCACGGCGATCGGTACGACGACCGGCAGGAACGCCGCCGACCGGATGAAGGTGAGCTTGCGGGTCTGGCCCTCCACCAGCAGAGCCAGCCCGAAACCGAGCGTCATCGAACCGAACGTCTGGCCGATCGCCAGCAGGATCGTGTTCCAGGTCGCGGACCGGAAGCCCTCCGACGACAGGATCTCGCTGTAGTTCGCGGTACCGACCCAGGTGTTGCCGAGATAGGGCCGGACGTCCTGCACCGACATCGAGACGGCCTGGGCCATCGGGATGAACTTGAAGTACACGAAGAGGATCAGCGCCGGCGCCAGGAACAGCCACGGAATCCACCACTTACCGCCTCGTCTGGGCTTCGACCGGGTGGCGGTTCGGGGCTGCTGCCTGGGAACCGCTTCCGGTGGCGCTGCTTCCTTCACGCTCACGAGGCGCCGATGCCTTGCTGGCTGAGCGTCGCGGCGAGTTTGCCGTCGAGCTTCGACATCTCGGCCGTGATGTCGAGACCGCAGTCGGCGATCAGGGCGTTGATGGTGTCGGCCGAGGCCTGGCGGACGGGCGTCCAGTTCGGGATGGTCGGCGCGTACCGGGCGTGGTCGCGGTAGACGTCGGCGTACACCTTCCAGCGCGGGTCCTTGCGGATAGTCGTCACGTCGACGGTCTTGTTCACCGGCAGCTGCACATTGAAGGCCTTCTCGCCTTCCATCCCGACCTTCTGCCCCTCGGCGGAGATCACGAAGGAGGCGAAGGCGTTCTGCGCGGCCTGGTTCGCCGACCCGGCCATCAGGTACGCGCTGCCACCCTCGGCGAGCACGGTCGAGTCCTTGGCGCCGGCGGGGACCGGTACGACCTCGTACTTGTCCTTGCCGAGCGACTTGTCGAAGCGCGGCATCAGGTACGGGCCGACGACGTACATGCCGGTCTTGCCCGCCTCGAAGGTCTCGTTGGTCGGCGGCGTGTCCATCGTCGCGGCACCCGGCTGGATGACCTTCTCGGTGCAGGCCAGGTCGCGGAACCACTTGGCGGCGGCCACCGACTCGGGCGTCGACATGGCCGGCTTGTAGTGCCCATCAGGCTGCTTGGCGATGAAGTCACCGCCGGCGGCCCAGAGGAAGTTCGAGAAGTACCAGGACGCGTACCCACGTTTCGTCGATCCAGGGACGGCCAGCCCGAAGGTGTCGTTCTTGCCGTTGCCGTCCGGGTCCTGCGTGGTGAACGCCTTGGCGAGGGCGGTCAATTGGTCCCAGGTCTTCGGCACGGGCAGCCCGGTCTTGCTCCGCCAGTCCTTGCGGATCAGCAGCGCGCTCGCCTGCGCGGAGTACGGGACGCCGTAGGTCTTGCCGTCACCGGCCTTGGCTGACGCGAGTGCCGACTCGAGCAGCTGGTCACTGCCCTTGATCGCGCTGAGGTCGACCTCGCGGACGATCCCCTGGCTGACCATCGTGCCAAGCTGGGACGAGTCGTTCATGACGATGTCCGGCAGGTCCTTCTGGGCGGCCCGCTGGGACAGCTTCGTCTCGAAATCGTCGAAGATCGCGGTCACCTCGACCTTCTGCCCCGTCTTCGCCTCGAACGCGGCGACGAGCTTCTTCATCCCCTTCTCCCCGTCGCCTCCCGGGGTGGTCCGCGTCCACAGCTCCAGCGGAGCGTTAGGGTCCTGCTCGACCTCCGGCGCTCCCCCGTTGCTGCAACCAGCAAGCGCGATCGCCGCTCCCAACCCCAACGCAACCCATCTCAACGACCTGGCCATTGCCTTCTTCTCCTGTCGACGAAGAGGCGATTTGTACTTTTTGCGCCTCATTTCGTCGGAAGATAGCGCTTTCCAAGCCCACCCGTCAATGATTCGTCGGACGACCAAGACCCACGAACCGCCACCCCGCCCATGAGAGCGCGACCAAACCCACGCCACCCCCGGCCCCCCTCGGCGCCTCCCGGCGGCCCCTCGGTGGTACTCGGTGGTACTCGATGCGACTTTGTGCACGACGTGAGCGAATCAGGCCGCTGAAAACGCTCAGGTGGTGCACAAAGTGGCCCGGGCATGGCCAGGTGGTGCACCAAGTGGCCCGGGCATGGCAGCGCCGCCACGCCCGGTGGGCGTGGCGGCGGTGTCGGGGTTAGGGGTCGGGGGCTAGCGGGTGGAAGGGGTTGCGCCTGGGGTGCGGCCGAAGCCGGCGGTGGCGCCGCCTTCGCGGACTGTGCTGGCGGTCAGCGTGCCGTCGGTGGTCTCGCCGCTGACGACCACCTGCTGACCCGCCTTCAGGTCCGCGGCAGTGCCCTTGGTGGTCGTCTCGATCGACGTTTCGCCGGTCAGCTTGATCGTGACGTCGCCGCTCTGCGTCTTCACGACCAGCTGCGAACTCGAGGCCGACACGACAGTGCCGATCGCAGCACTCCCCTGCCCGCCACCGGGCGCCTGGCCCTGGCCTTGGCCGCGGAACCCGCCGTAACCACCAGCACCAGCACCGGGTGCGCGGCCACCAGCCGCCGCGGCCGGCACGTCGTCCTTGGCGAAGGCAGCATGCAGGCCGGCGCCACCGGCCAGGCCGATCGCCAGCACGACCACGCCGGCAAGCACGGCAGTTGCCGCAGGCAAGTTCAGCGTCTTCTTCGGTTTCAGTGCCTCGCCGACCTCTTCGTCGGTACCGATCTGGGTGAATTCGTCATCGGGGTGGGGCGTGCTCATGAGTGAGCCTCTCTCATTCGTGGCGGAGTGCATCGATGGGACGGAGACCGGCAGCCCGATGGGCGGGCATGCTGCCGAAGAACAGACCGACGGCGGCAGAGACGCCGAAGGCCAGAGCAATCGAGGAGGGAACCAGCACCGGCTGTACTCCGGCCAGCTGGAACCGGCTGACGATCAGCGCGGCGATCACGCCGACAGCGCCGCCGATCAGACTCAGTAACGTCGCCTCGATCAGGAACTGCCCGAGGATCGCCCGCCGCCGGGCGCCGAGCGCCTTGCGGATGCCGATCTCACGGGTCCGCTCGGTGACGGTGACGAGCATGATGTTGGTGACGCCGATCCCGCCGACGATCAGGCTGATCGCGGCCACCGTCGCCAGCAGCGCGGTAAAGGTCGCCGCGGTGTCCTGACTGGTCTGCAGGATCTGCGCGGAGTTGGTGATCCGGAACGGCGACGTCTGGGTGGCCGGCACCTGATGCCGTGCCGTCAGCAACTGCGTCACCTCGGCCTGCGCGGTGTCGACCTTGTCCTTGTCGGCCGCCTGGATCACGATCTGCGACAAAGCGCCGTACCCGGCCTGCGTCGCGCGCAACGTGCTGATCGGCACGATCGCCATCGCGTTCGGATCGGTGAACCCGGTGGTGTCCTTCGAAGCCAGCACACCCAGTACTGCGAAGTCGACCGCGCCGAGCTTGATCGTCTGACCGACCGCCGACGTGGGCCGGCCGAAGAGCTCGGTCGCCGCCGTCTGGCCGAGCAGGACGACGCGCGCGCTGGTGTCCACATCCTGCTCGGTGAACGCCCGGCCGTTGGCGACCGGGGTGTTCGTCGCCGGCATGTACTCCGGGGTCGTACCGATCACCTGGTTGACGGTGTAGCTCGTGTCGCCGTTGGTCGCAGTACCGGTGCTCGTCATCACCGGAGCGACCGCGGCCACGTCGGGAGCGAGCCGGTCGTCGGACAATGCCTCCGCATCGGCCACCGTCAGGCTGTACTGCTGAGCCGACGGGCCGGCCTGGCCGCGCTGGAAGCCGCCGCCCCCGCCGGTGGTCGAGACGGTCAGCAGGTTCGTCCCCATCGCCTCCAGCTGGTCCTGGACGGCCTTGCCCGAACCATTGCCGACGGCAACCAGAACGATGACCGCGCCGACCCCGATCGAGACGCCGAGCACGGTGAGCAGCGAGCGCAGCTTGTTGGCGCCGAGACCGCGCAAGGCGGCCCCGAACAGGTCACGAGGTGACATCAGCCGGTCACCTCGTCGGCCACGATCCGTCCGTCGGCGACCCGGATCAGCCGCCGGGCCCGCCGGGCGACCTCGTCCTCATGGGTGATCACGACCACGGTCCGGCCCTCGGAGTTCAGCTCGTCGAACATCCCCAGTACTTCGTCCGTCGAGTGCGCGTCCAGGTTGCCGGTCGGCTCATCCGCCAGCAGGATCCGTGGCCCGGTCGCCAGCGCACGGGCGATCGCGACCCGCTGCTGCTGACCGCCCGAGAGCTGATTCGGCCGGTGGTCCTCGCGATCGGACAGCCCGACCAGCTCCAACGCGCGACGAGCCCGCCGGCGCCGTTCGGCCTTCTTCAGGTGGGCATAGGTCAGCGGCAGTTCGACGTTCGCCAGCGCTGAGGTCCGCGGGATGAGGTTGAACGACTGGAAGATGAAGCCGATCTTGCGCCCGCGCACGAACGCCTGCTGGTCCTCGGACAGCCGGGCCACGTCGGTCCCGTCCAGCCAGTACTCGCCCCGGCTCGGTACGTCGAGGCAGCCGAGGATGTTCATCAACGTCGACTTGCCGGACCCGGACGAGCCCATCACCGCGACGTACTCGCCGGCGTCCACCTGCAGCGACACTCCGCGCAACGCATGCACGGCGGTCTCGCCCATGCCGTATGTCTTGGTGACCTCCCGGATATCGATCAGGGCGTCAGCGGCCACGGTTCGCCCCCGCGCCGGTACCCGCACCGGGGAACTGACCGCCGCCGGGCTGCGCCGGAAGTTGCCCGGTCCCGGTCCGCCCCTGCCCCTGGCCCGTGCCGCCGGCAGTGCCGATCGCACCCTGGATGAGCTCGATCTGATCGCCCTCGTCCAGCCCGGACTTCACCTCGGTGAAGCTGTCACCCCGTACGCCGATCTGGATCTCGCGCGAACCGCCGCCGTTGGCCATGGTCACCGTGTAGGTGGTCCCGCTGGTCACGATCGCCGTGCTCGGGACGTACAGCGCGTTGGTCGCCTTCGCCGTCTGGACGGTCACGTTCGCGGTCTGCCCGATCCGCGCGGTGGCCGGCACCTTGGCGAGCGTGAAGGTCGCCGAGTACGAGACGACGCCGTTGGTCGTCGTGGGAGTCGGCGAGACCGAGGTCAGCGTCGCTGTGAGGGTGTTGCCCGGCTCGGCGTTCAGGGTGACCGTCGCGGCCTGCTTGGCCTTGACCTTCACGGCATCTGCCTCAGGGAAGGCAGCGACCACCTGAAGCGTCTTGAGGTCGGAGATGTCGGCGAAGCCGGTACCAGTGGCAGTGCTCGTCGACGAGCTGGTACTGCCGCCGGCTGTAGCGCCCTGCCCGGTCGAACCTGTGGAACCGGTCGAACCACTCGACCCGCCGGCCACAGAGCCGACCGAGCCGTTGATCGCGGTGATGGTGCCGGCGATTGGCGCCGTCAGAGTGGTGTTGGCAACGTCGGACTCGGCGGCCTCGAGGCTCTGGTCGGCCTGTTCCTTGTCGGCCTTCGCCCGGGCGAGACTCGCCTTGGCGTTGGTGACCACGACCTCAGGGCTCTGGCCCTGGCTCTGCGTCTGGGTCTGGGCCTGCTGGCCCGGGGTCGGAGTGGGGGTCGGCTCGGCCGCGGCGGCGTCCGCCTCGTCCTTGGCGTCCTCGGCGTCGTCCAGGGTCTCCTGGGCGGCGGTCACCGAGTTCGACGCCGCGATCTGGTTCTGCTCGGCGATCCGTACTTCGCGCTGCGCGGCGGCCGGGTCGATCCGCGCGATCGCCGCCCCCTTGGCGACGACCTGCCCCACCTTGACCAGGACGGCCGTCACCGTGCCCGACGTCGCGAACTGTGGAGAGGCCGACTGGGAGCTCTGCAACGTGCCGCTCGAGCTCACCCCGGCGGTCACGTCGCCCCGCGCCACCGCCACGGTCGGGCGGGTCGTACCGGCCGCTTCCGACTCGCCGCGGAAGAACAGCAGGTAGGCGGTTGTTGCAATGGCGAGGACGATGGCTATCAGGGCCACGTTCAGCATGCTGAGGCCACGGAGTTTGTGCCGTGGGAGGAGACTGGCTTTGGTCACGAACGCAGACGCTAGGGACCTTAACTGAGGAATGGTTTCCGGCAACCTGGCAACTGGCTGTGAAGATCAGGCGGAGAACGAAGTGTGTGCTGCGACACACAGTAATTCGTGAACGTCCGATGACAGGGTGTGATGACGGTGCTGTCAGGTGCGTACCTGGGGCTCGGGCATGCCAAAATGGGAATGATCCGGGTCGGCCGACCGTTGTCTCGGATGACGAATCTCGGAGGTTTGACATGTCTAATCGCGTTCTGCGTGGTTCGGGGCTGGGTGGGGTCAGCTTCGAGGATGACCGCGGCGTCGAGTTCGCGCCGCGCCAGATGATCACTTACGACTGCCCGCGTGGCCACGTGGTCGAGGTCACGATGGCGCACGACGCCGAGGTACCGGCGATCTGGGAGTGCCCCCACTGCGGTAGCGAGGCCGCTCGTTCGACCGGTGAGAAGCCGGAGCCGAAGCAGGAGAAGCCTGCCCGGACGCACTGGGACATGCTGCGCGAGCGTCGGAGCATCTCGGAGCTCGAGGAGCTGCTCGCCGAGCGCGTCGCGTTGCTGAGGTCCGGCGAGATCGGCCCGGCGCACCTGCACCGCGCCCGCAACACGACCAGCAAGCGCACTGCCTGACGAACCCCGAACGGGCCGTCACCACATCATGTGGTGACGGCCCGTTCAGTTGTCCCGGGCGGGGTGGTGGCTCCGCCGCGGGAGTTGCTCAGACTTGGTCAGGCGGAAAGACCGAGACCGGCAGCCCGGCCAGACCGTGCAACAGGGCGCTGCTGGTCCACCGCACGTCATCGGCCGGTACGGCGAGCCTCAGGTGCGGGTACCGGGCGAGCAGCCGCTCCAGCGCGATCTCGATCTGCATCTTGGCCATCGGGATGCCGATGCAGTAGTGCACGCCGTGCCCGAAGGAGAAGGTCCCCTGCGGGCAGCGGTTGACGTCGAGCCGGTCCGGGTCCTCGAACTTGGTCTCGTCCCGGTTCGCCGAACCCCACGACAGCGCCAGGATCTGTTCCTTCGGGATGGTCACGCCGGCGATCTCGATCTCGGCCTTGGTGAACCGGAAGGTCCCGACCGAGGCTGCCGGGTCGAACCGCATCAGCTCGTCCACCGCCGCCGGGATCAGGGACGGATCGGCGCGCAGCTTCTCCAGCTCCTCCGGGTGGGTGAGCAGGTTGAACACGCCGTTCCCGATCGAGTGCACCGTGGTGACGTGGCCCGCGGTCACCACGATGAAGATCATCCCGACGATCTCGCCCTGGGTCAGCTGGTCCCCGTCGAGGTCCATCCGCAGCATCTCGCTGATCATGTCGTCACCCGGGTCGGCCCGCCGGGCGTCGATCAGCGCGTTCGCGTACTCGGTCATGTTCTTCGACGCCGACGCGACCTCCTCGGGGTCCTGACCGGCCCCGGTCAGCGTGCCCGACCACTTCCGGAAGTTCTCCCGGTCCTCTTCCGGCATCGCGAACAGGTCGCAGATCGTGCCGAGCGGCAGCGGCCAGGCGAACTCCGCGAGCAGGTCGACGACCGGCGCCTCCGCCAGCTTGTCCAGCAGCTTCTCGACCGCCACCTCGACCGAGGGGCGCAGAGCCTCCTGCCGGGCCGGGGTGACCGCCTTGATCGCCAGCTTGCGCAGCCGGGTGTGATTCGGCGGGTCGCTGTTCAGTACGTGCGCCGCGAGGTCGTCGTCGAAGCCTGGCTCAGCCTCTTCCTCGTCGGTCCTGGTCGAGTGCATCGGCGAGCTCAAGGTGGAGTGCTTGGCGTACATCTCGTTCAGCCGGCGCCCGTCCTTGCCGACCCGCGGGTCCATCGCCAGCGCCTTGCAGTCGGCGTACCGCGTCACCAGCCAGACCTTTGCGCCATGCGGGAAGATCACCTCGTGCACCGGCCCCTCACCACGGAACCGGCGAAGGTAGTGCGCCTGCCGCTGGACGAAGTCCTCGCCCAGCTCTTCGATCGTCTGGACGGCCTCGTCCGGTTGCACTGCCTCATCTGCCATATTCGGGTTCCCTCCCTAGTGGCACGCGGGCTCCAGGCACCCCCGCTCCGCGTCGCCTTCACAATGGGAGAGGCGATCGGGCGGCCGGTTCTGATACACGGGGGCGCCCCTGTTCGGCAATGCCTCTACGGGCAGTACGGCGGATCTGTATCAGCGGACCGGTGCCGGTCGCTCAGTAACCGTGAGCAGCGGAAGTCGCTGGGGTGGGGGAACAGAAAGGTGAATCGCCGATGAGCGGTGCAGTAGCAGGCGTGGGTGGGACGGGTAAGCCGTCCAGGCCAGGGGTGTTCGAGACCTGGGCGCAGACTCCGCGCGAGGCCAAGGCGCTGCTGGCCGGAGTGTTCGTCAGCAAACTGGCCTCCTTCCTGCAGATCTTCCTGGTCCTGTTCCTCACCCACCGCGGGTTCTCCGGCAGCCAGGCCGGCTGGGCTCTCGGCGTGTACGGCGCCGGCGCCGTCCTCGGCACCGCGATCGGCGGCTGGCTCAGCGACCGGCTCAGTCCGCGCTCGGCGACGTTGATCTCGATGATGGGGTCCGCCGTCCTGATCGCGTCACTGATCTACATCAAGTCCTACCCGCTGCTCCTGCTGGCCGTCCTGCTGGTCAGCGCGGTCGGTCAGTTCTACCGGCCGGCGGCGCAGTCGATGATCACCCAGCTCACCCCGCCGGACAAGCTGGTGATGGTGACCGCGATGTACATGCTGTGCGTGAACCTGGGCACCACGGTCGCGCCGCTGATCGGGGTCGCGCTGGCCGAGATCTCGTACAACCTGCTCTTCTGGGCCGAAGCGCTGGCCGTTCTCGCCTTCGGTCTGATCGCGCTGGTCGCGTTGCCCAAACCGGATCGCAGCGCTGCCGCCGTGGCGGCCAAGGAGAAGGCGGACGCGGCCGAGCCGCCGATCCGCGGTCGCTACATCGACGTGCTCCGCGACTACCGGTACTCGCTGTTCATGCTCGCCTTCTTCCTGCAGGCGGTCGTCTACGTCCAGTACACCGCCGCCCTGCCACTGGCGATCAAGGCGGCCGGGCAGAGCATCTGGTGGTACGGCGCGCTGATCACCATGAACGCGATCATCTGCGCGACCTGCCAGATGATCGCGACCAAGTTCGTCCAGGGCTGGCCGATCCGGGTGGTGCAGCTGACCGGCTTCACCCTGGTGGCGATGGGCTACGCGATGTACGCGATCGACATGCTGCCGGTGTTCCTGATCCTGGGCACGCTGTTCTGGACCCTGTCGGAGATCGTCGGGGTGCCGACGATGTTCGCCTATCCGGGCATGATCGCGCCGCCACACCTGCGCGGCCGGTACATCGGGGCGATGCAGACCATGTTCGGGCTCGGGGCGACGGTCGGCCCGGTGCTCGGGGTGCTGCTGTTCGAGCACATCGGCCAGCGGGTCTGGCTGTGGATGACCCTGATCGAGGTCGTCGCCACCGTGATCGGCGCGATCGGCATCCGCCGCGTGATCAAGCCCGGCCCACCGCCGTCGGCGCCGACCCCCGAGACCGTGATCGAGCCACCGGCCGGACTCGCGGTCGACTCGTCCCCCGAGGCGGCCACCGACCGGCTCACCTGACGGCTATTTGTCGGTCGGCCGATCCGGGTCGATGACCTCACCCTGTACGACGTCGTCGGCGGCGGCGCGCTCGCGATGAGCGCGCTCGGCGTCGTCGGCGGTGGGAGGCCGGAAGGTGCCGGGCATGAAGCCGGTGATCGGGTTGCCGCCGAGCTGGCCGGCGATCCGGCGGCTCAGGAACGACGAGAGCACCTTGCGCGCGAGTGGCCGGGTGAACGGCAGGACGAAGAAGAAGCCGAAGATGTCGGTGATGAACCCCGGCGTCAGCAGCAGCGTCCCACCGACCAGCACGAGGGCCGCGTCGGCGAGCTCCTTGCCCGGCATCCGCGCCGTCTGGGTGGCCTCCTGCAGCGCGTTCCAGGCGCGCCGGCCCTCCCGCTTGATCAGCCAGGCGCCTAGCGCGCTCTCGAACAGCAGCAGTGCAACCGTCTGCCAGCCGCCGATCACCTGACCGACCTGGATGATCACGTAGATCTCGATCACCGGCACGACGAGCAACGCAACCGCGATGAACCAGGGCATGCTCACACCATTCCTCTCTTTGCCCACCCCACCGCCCCGGTCGGCTTACTGTCAAGCAGCCCAGCACGGGCTGCTAGACGGGCACTTTTTCACGGTCGGGGGTCGCGGTGGGTGGGTTGCCGGGGTCCTCGGTGCGTGGCTTGCGCCGGGCCAGCAACGCCAGTACTGCTCCAAGGATGCCCAGGCCGGTCAAGACCCACTGCGGCCAGCCGCCGAGCCTGGTGGCCAGCGTCTCGCCATCGCGGACCGGCACCTTCGCGACGTACACGTCCGGGACGAACTGTCCGGACTTGTGCTCAACCTTGCCGTCGGGGTTGATCACGCCGGAGATGCCGCTGGTCGAGGCGATCAGTACGGTCCGGCCGGTCTCGATCGCGCGCATCCGGGTGATCGCGAACTGCTGCTCCGGCTGCCCGGTATCGCCGTAGGTCGCGTTGTTGGTCTGCACGATCAGGATCTGGGCGCCACCCTTGGCCACGTCGGAGACCACGTTGTCGTAGGCGAGCTCGAAGCAGATCAGGTCGCCGTACGTGACGCCCCTGATCGGCATGATCCCGGGACCCTTGCCAGGAGCGGTCTGGCGGCCGATCATCTCGAGGCGCTTGATGTAGGGCAGCAACTGGTCGCGGAACGGGATGTACTCACCGAACGGCACCGGATGGCGCTTCGCGTACCGCTGGCCCGGGCCGGTGGCCGGATCCCAGACGATGCCCGTGGTCTGGCGTTCGTTCTCGCCGGGCCCCTCGGTCACCGCGCCGACCAGGATCGGCACCTTCACCGCCTGGACGGCCGTCTCGATGTCCTGGCGGGTCTCGGCGTCCTTGTACGGGTCGATGTCGGTCGAGTTCTCCGGCCAGATCACCAGGTCGGGTTTGACCTGCGAGCCGGCCTCCACCTGCTTTTGCAGGTCGAGGGTCGCGTTCATGTGGTTCTTGGTGACCGTCCGGGCCCGGCCGAGGAACTCCAGCCCCTTGCCCGGTACGTTGCCCTGCACCATCGCCGCGGTGACGGTCTTGCCGTTGCCCTCGGTCGACAGCGTGACCAGCGAGCTGAGGCCGACGATCGCGAACCCGGCGACGAGTGCCACCGCCCGCAGGCTGAACGCGCTACGGCGACGCAGTACTGCGTAGAGGAGGACGCCCAGCAGGGCCACGACGAAGCTGAGACCCGCGATCCCGACCAGCGATGCGAGCTTGCCGAGCGGCTGGTCGGCGAAGGCCCAGGCTAGCCGGCCCCAGGGGAATCCGCCGAACGGGACCGAGCCGGTCGCGTACTCGGTCGCCACCCATAGGCACGGCACCCACAGGATCCAGAGCTTGTGCTTCAGCGTCTGACTGGCCAGTGCCCCGAAGACTCCGTAGAAGAGCCCTTCGAGGATGGCGAGCGCGATCGCGGCGTCGCCACCGATCACGGTCAGCCACGGCACCAGTACGGCGTAGTACGTGATCCCGAAGCCGGCGCCGACCAGGAAGCCGCCCTTCATCGAGACGCCGTTCAGTGTGGCGAGCAGGAGCGGCACGGCGACCAGCGCGAGCCACGGATGGTCGTGTGGCTCATAGGCGAGCCCGAGCAGCGCACCAGCACCGACCGCGACGGCAACCCTCGGCAAGATGCGCCCCAACGCCTTCAGTCGCTCCACAACCACGCCCCTTCGCCTCACCACCCGACTGCCACCAGTCGGACGACGGTACAACGTCCGGTGGGCGCGGATATATCCGGTCAGTAGCCGGGAGATGTCCGCAGCTGGAACCGAGACCGGCGGGAACCGGAAAGAGGGGGAAAAGGAAAGAGGCTCGGCGCTCCTTCGGACCAACCGCCGACTCGCTGGATGCGAGCCACCCGGTTGTTGTCTACTGGGCGCCGAGCCTCTTCCACCTCTGCCCCGCGGGGGGCTAACCACCGGCGATCTCAGCCCCCGTCGACTCAAGCCTGGCACTGGCCTGGTCAGCGTCGCGGGATCATCCGGTGGCCGAACTTCTTTGAACCGTTGAAAAAACGGGTGGTGACGACTCCCAAAACGATGCTCGTTCGCAGCCGTGGTGTCAACCTTTCCGGCGGCGACTTGAAGTCGTTGTAACACATTTGCCTGCCCTGACAGGACAAACGAGCAAGCGCCACCGGCGTCACGTTACAGAGTCGTCTCGGCACTCCACGTGATCGTTACCCAGGGCAACTAATCGTCACGCGACCGGTACGACGACGGTCCCGGTCGCGCGGGTGATCACCAGCGGCTCGGCCAGCACCTCGGCCGCCGATTCCGACAGCTCCGTCCGGCCACGGCAGACCACCGTCGCGACGAACTCGAGCTCCCGGCTACGGTTGCCGACCCGGGAGATGGTTGCCTTGACCTCCACAACGTCACCGGCCCGCAACGGCTGAAGGAACTGCACGTCGGAGTAGGAAGCGAAAAGTCCTTCATCTCCGTCGGCCTGGATGCACACCTCGGTCGCGACGTCGCCGAACAGGCCGAGGACGTACGCGCCGTCGACCAGGTTGCCCGCGTAGTGGGCGTGGCTGTAGGGCACGTAGCGCCGGTGGGTGGCGGTCAGGCCGATAGTTGCCCGCGACATCTTTTGGGTCATGCACTTCTCCGAACCGGTACGTGCTTGCGACGGGTGACGAGGGCATCGACCAGATAGCTGGCCACCTCGCCAGGGGTGGTACCGCGGCCGAACACCCGGTCGACGCCGAGCTCCGGCGCCATCGCCTCGGTGAAACGGGGGCCACCGGCAACCAATACCGGTCGGGCGTCCTCGGCGTACGCCTCCCGGAAGGCCGCCGACATCTCCTTGGTGTTGAGCACGTGCGCCTCCCGCTGGGTGACGACCTGCGAGACCAGGATCGCGTCCGCCTTCTCGGCCTTGGCCCGGCGGACCAGCTCCGGTACCGCGACCTGGGCGCCCAGGTTGACCACCTTCAGCTCCCGGTAGTACTCCAGGCCTTTCTCCCCCGCGAAGCCCTTGATGTTCATGATCGCGTCGATCCCGACGGTGTGCGCGTCGGTGCCGATACACGCACCGACGACCGTCAGCCGGCGGCGCAGGCCCTTGCGGATAGCCAGGTTCGCGTCCTTCGGCGAGAGCAACGGGTAGTCGCGCTCGATCACCACCACCTTGTCGGTGTCGACCAGGTGGTTCACCGGCCCGTAGACGACGAAGAAGGTGAAGTCCGGCCCCATCGGCTTGGCGTGCACGACGAGCGCGGGATCCATCCCCATCTTGTTCGCCAGCTGGATCGCCGCGCCCTCGGCGCGCTTGTCGTGCGGGATCGGCAGCGTGAACGACATCTGCACCATTCCGTCACCGGTCATGTCCCCGTAGGGCCTGATGATGCTCACTGTCCCGCCTTCGATTGTCCGGTCTCCAGCAGTTCGATCGCCGGGTTGTAGTACTGCGAAGAACGGCGGGCCACGCCGTCGAGCCCGCGGCCGGCGTCCTGCGGGCGCTTCATCAGCCCGAAGGTCCCGTCGCCGATCGCGTTCAGCAGACCGTCGTCGACGATCCGCTCGAGCAGTTCCACCGACTCCCCCAGCACCTGCCGGGCCCGGTTCGCGATGAAGCCGTTCGGCGCGGGATGGAAGTCCTCATGAAGGTTGCCGGCGGCACCCAGTACGTAACGGACGTTCTGCAGCGCCAGGTCGCGGTCGGAGATCCACGGCGTGACGACCGCCTCGGTCATCATCCCGACCAGCAGGATGCCCTGACCGGTCAGCGCCCCGACCAGGTTGAAGAAGCCGTCGAGCAGGTAGCCGCGGAAGACGTCGCCGGTCATGTGCCGCGTCGGCGGCATCCACTTCAGCGGCGCGTCCGGGAACAGCTGCCGAGCCAGCATCGCGTGCGCGAGCTCCATCCGGAACGAGTCCGGGATCTCCGGCGTGATCTCGAACGCGTGCCCCAGCCCGAGCTGCCAGTCCTCCAGCCCGGCCTCCTTGGCGAAGAACTCGTTCAGCAGCTGCGACACGGTCACCGTGTGCGCGGCGTCGACCGCGTCGGCGGTGGTCAGGTAGTTGTCCTCGCCGGTGTTGATGATGATCCCCGCGCGGGCGTGGATCTGCCGGCTGAACCGCTGGTCCACGAAGGTACGGATCGGGTTGATGTCGCGGAACAGGATCCCGTACATCGAGTCGTTCAGCATCATGTCCAGCCGCTGCAGGCCGGCCAGCGTCGCGATCTCCGGCATGCACAGTCCGGACGCGTAGTTGGTCAGCCGGATGTAGCGCCCGAGCTCCCGCGACGACTCGTCCAGCGCCGCCCGCATCAGCCGGAAGTTCTCCTGCGTCGCGTACGTCCCGGCGAACCCCTCACGCGTCGCGCCCTCAGGGACGTAGTCCAGCAACGACTGCCCGGTCGACCGGATCACCGCGATGATGTCCGCGCCGGCCCGGGCCGCTGCCTGCGCCTGCGGGATGTCCTCGTAGATATCGCCGGTGGCGACGATCAGATAGATCCACGGTCGCTGCTCAGGATCCCCGTGCTTCTTGATCAGCCGGTCGCGCTCAAGCCGCCGCCTGTCGACCTTCTTCAGTCCGGCGGCCGCGGCCTTCCGCGCGGCGTTCTGCGCCCGAACGGCGTCGCGTCCCTCCGGCAGCCGGAACGTCACCGACCCGGAAGCGGCCTTCTGGGCGAGGACGGACAGGTCCTCCGCCTCGCCTCTGAGCAGCGCGTCCCAGACCGGCAACGCGAGCCCATGCTCCAGGCCGACGTCGGCTCGCACGGTGTCGGCGAGCCGGTTCACCCAGGGAATGCCCTCGGTGTCGGCACCGGCCAGGCCCGCCAGGCGCAGTACGGCGCGCTCGACCGAGACGGTCGTGTGTTGCTTGGCGATGTTGACGATCGGGCGCCCGGCCTTGCGCGCCAGGCTGCGTGCTTTGCGCACGGTGACCGGATCTAGGTCGAGCTTCTTCACTGCACGGGTCACGACGACCATCCTTCGGATTCATACACGACACGACCACCGACCACAGTCCGCCGACAGCTCGGAACGGGTGCTTCATTACTCAAGTCCGGTAGCACCGGAACCCCTGCACGCGGATCGGTCGACCACGCGGCGACCCGCTGATCCGGGGTCTGTACGACGAGGTCGGCGTCACTCTCCCAGACCGCATACGTCGCGGCTGCCCCCGGCGAGAGCACTCCGGCGTCGTCGATCCCAGCGGCCCGCCAACCACCACGCGTGTGCGCGGCGAAGGCGGCCCGGACTGTAATCCGCTGCCGGGCGTCGCGGTGGAACGCGGCAGCCCGCACCGCTTCCCACGGGCCGACCTCCGTCACCGGAGAGTCCGACCCGAAGGCCAGTACTACGCCCGAGCGCGCGAGCGAGCCGAAGGGGTTCATCCCCACCCAACGGCTGCCGACCCGTTCGGCGTACATGTCGCTCGGTCCACCCCAATGGCGATCGAACATCGGCTGGACGCTGGCGACGACACCACACCGCGCCAGCGTGGCGATCGCGGTGTCGTCGACCATCTCGACGTGCTCGAGGCGGTGCCGCGCGGCCACGAGAGCCTGCACCCCGACCTTCTCCGCGGCGAGCTCGAACCCCCGCGCGATGTTGTCGAGGGCCAGATCACCGATGCAGTGGAAGCCGGCCTGGAGGTTCCTCTCCGTGCAGGCGATCACGTGGTCGGCGATCTGCTCGGCCGTCAGGTAGGCGTGACCACAGTGATCCGCGAGGTCCTCGTACGGCGTTCGCAGCGCGGCCGTCCGTGATCCGAGGGCGCCGTCGGCGTTGAGGTCGCCAGCCAGTCCCGCGAGGCCGTAGGTGGTGACGTGTTCGAAGACGCCGGGCTCACCCCAGTACAAGGTTGCCGAGAGC
Organism: Streptomyces sp. SID13031; assembly: GCF_010548305.1. Classification (GTDB taxonomy): domain Bacteria; phylum Actinomycetota; class Actinomycetes; order Propionibacteriales; family Kribbellaceae; genus Kribbella. The sequence continues at coordinate 90,649 of NZ_JAAGLV010000005.1, read as the reverse complement.
CCCAATTCGTCGGCGGCCTGGCGGACGAGCGGCAGCTCCCACAGCGGCCCGATGTGCGGTGCGGCCATTTCGTGGAAGGCGCCGACACCGCGCGCGGCCATTGCCTTGACGGCCGCGCGGGAGTCGGCGAGCCGCTGCTCGGGGCCGACCAGCTCACTCAGCGCATCGCGGACATCGTGGTGCGCATCGCGTTCCACCCGGCCGGTGGTGTCGTACCCGGCTTGAGCCTCCAGGCCCGGCACGACTGCGGCGAGAGAGGACGAGATGACGCCGGAGTGGCCGTCGACGCGGGACAGGTAGACGCGGCGGCCACCGGCAGCACGGTCCAGCTCCTCGGAGGTCGGTGGGCGGTGCTCGGGCCACTTCGTCTCGTCCCAGCCGGAGCCGTCGATCACGGCATCGGGTCCGAGGTTGGCGGCGAAGGCGGCGAGGCGGTCGAGCGCCTCCGTGAGGTTCGTCGTACCGGCGAGGTCGAGGCCGGTCAGCAATGCACCCGTTTGGGCGGTATGGACGTGCGCGTCGACGAACGCGGGCGCGACGAGTTTGCCCCGCAGGTCGACGACCTCGTCCGCGCCGTTCGCGTACGAGGCCGCGCTGGTGTCGTCGCCGAGCCAGGTGACGACGCCGTCGTCGAAGGCGATCGCGGTCGCGTGGGGGTCGGCGGGTGAGTAGACGGAACCGTTGGTCAGAAGTGTGCGCACAGGGCTAATCCTGCCCCTCCGCCTGCAGCCTGCCCTCGAAAAGGCGCCGGACACCCGGCTCGGAGCGCAACAGCTCGATCGCGTAGTCGGCGTGACCGGGCACGTAGCCGTTGCCCACCAGCATCGTCACGTCGGCCGCGAGGCCTTCCGCGCCGAGCGCAGCGGCGGAGAACGAGGTCGCCATCGAGAAGAAGATCACCGTGCCGCCGGCCTTGGTGGACAACACCGCGCCATGCTCACAGCCCGGCACGTCAACGCAGACAACCGTGATGTCAGCGGCTCCCCCGCCGCCGTTGCCGGCGGCTTCACCAACCTCGTCGTCCGCGCCGGTCTGCTCCAGGGCGCCGGCTACCGCCTTGGCCAGCGCGACCGGGTCACGGGCGTCGGCAAGTGCGACGGCATCGGCCAGACCCGCGTCCTCCAGCTTGTCCGCCTCGGCCTGGAACGGCACGACCCCGATCGTCCGGGCCGCGCCTGCGGCCCGCGCGGCTGCCAGCGACAGCGAACCGCTTTTGCCTGCGCCGCCAATTACTGACACGACAGGCATTATGCCTTTGTCGACATATTGGCGGACCACGCGAGCGGTCAGCGCGGGTGCTCCGCAGACGTCCATCACGGCCAGCGAGAGCTTCGGAACCAGGTCGTCCGGGAGCTTGGCGACGATCGAGCGGGCGAAGAGAATCGCGTGCCCCTCAGCCGGTACCTGCTCGCTGCGGCCGTCCCACCTCGCGAGGCCGTCGGTGATCCGCAGCGGAGTCAGGGTCAGCGAGACCAGCGTCGCGACCCGGTCACCCTTCTCGATGCCGAGCGGCGAATCGGGGCCGACCTCGTCGACCGTACCGACGAGCATGCCGCCCGAGCCGGTGACCGGGTTCTGCATCTTGCCGCGCTCGGCGACGATCCGCAGTACCGCCTGTTTGACCGCCTCGCCGTCGCCACCGTGCGCCTCGGCCAGTTGCCGGTACGAGGCGGCGTCGAGATTCAGCCGCTCGACCGAGATCCGCACCTCGTCGGGCCACAGCTCGGGACGGTCGTCCAACTGCTGGGCGGCCTGCGGTAACACTCCGGCGGGTGCGATGACGCGATGCAGTCCGACCGGCGAACCGGTGCTGTCGGGCACGGGAACTCCTTGGGTGACGACGGGCAAAATACTAGCCTGGAGGCTGTGTGGCGCAAATCTTGCGGTGTTCTATTGCATATACCGTAACTTCTATCGCTATCCTCACATGAGACCGACACCGTCGTAGAGCCCCCAGGAGGACTCGTGACCGATCTGATCAGCCCGGAGCTTGCGGCTGCCGCCTTCAACGAGCAGCCGTACGTGTACCGCCGGGCCGACCTCGTCGAGCCCGACTGGACCCGGATGCCGGGGTTCAAGGACGTCACCGCCGAGGAGTGGCGCTCGGTCCAGTGGCAGCGCTCGCACTGCGTGAAGAACGTGAAGCAGTTGCGCGACATGCTCGGCGACCTGCTCGAGGAGCGCGCCTACGAGGACCTGGCCCGCGACCAGGCCGAGCGCGCGACGATGTCGATGCTGCTGCCGCCGCAGATGCTCAACACGATCGTGCCCGACGGCGCAGCCGCCGGCTACGACTACACCGAGGCGTTCTACGCCGACCCGGTCCGCCGCTACATGCTGCCGATGTTCACCGACCGGCGCACCGACTGGGCGTCGCACCCGCACGCGACCCGGGACTCGTTGCACGAGCACGAGATGTGGGCCACGGAGGGGCTGACCCACCGGTACCCGACCAAGGTCCTCGCGGAGATCCTGCCCACCTGTCCGCAGTACTGCGGTCACTGCACGCGGATGGACCTGGTCGGCAACTCGACCCCGGTGATCGACAAGCTGAAGTTCACCATCAAGCCGCAGCAGCGGCTGGACGACATGCTCGACTATCTGCGCCGCTCCCCCGGCGTCCGTGACGTCGTGGTCTCGGGTGGCGACGTGGCGAACATGCCCTGGCCGCGGCTGGAGGCGTTCCTGACCAGCCTGCTGGAGATCGAGAACATCCGCGACATCCGGCTCGCCACCAAGGCGCTGATGGGGATGCCGCAGCACTGGCTGTCCGACGATGTCCGGGCCGGTGTCGAGCGGGTCGCCCAGCTCGGCCGCAAGCGTGGCGTGATGATCGCGATGCACACGCACGTGAACGCGGCCCAGTCGGTCACCCCGCTGGTGGCCGAGGCGACCAAGGCGATGTTCGAGGCCGGTCTGCGCGACGTCCGCAACCAGGGCGTCCTGATGCGCGGCGTCAACGATTCGGTCCCGCAACTGCTCGACCTGTGCTTCGCGCTCCTCGACGGCGCGACCATCACGCCGTACTACTTCTATATGTGCGACATGATCCCGTTCTCCGAGCACTGGCGGGTCTCGGTGAAGGACGCGCAGCACCTGCAGCACGGGATGCTCGGCTACCTGCCGGGCTTCGCGACCCCGCGCATCGTCTGCGACGTCCCGTACGTCGGCAAGCGCTGGGTGCACCAGTTGTCGGAGTACGACGAGGTCCGCGGCATCTCGTACTGGAAGAAGAACTACCGCACCGGGATCGAGCAGCAGGACCCGGAGGCGTTGAACCGCACCTACGAGTACTACGACCCGATCGACACGCTCCCCGTCGAGGGCCAAAACTGGTGGAAGCAGCACGCCGGCGACTCCCTGGCCGAGGCCGAGCGGCGGGCCGCGGCCTCCCGCAACGCCGCGGAGTCCCAGAAGCTCATCCAGATCAGCTGACCCGACTGTCCCGCTGGTGTCGTCCGACAGGGGATGACGACACCAGCGGACAGTCGAATCTCAGGGCTTCAAGGTGATGCTGACCGTACTGCCGTCCCGATAGGTCACCTGCAGCGGTACGCCGACCTCGTCCGCATGCTTGAGGTCTTTACCCGGCAGCCACAGAGCGAACTGGCCGCCGGCGACCGTCCCGTTGACCTTGCCTCGACTGGGGCTGCGATACGTGACAGCGATGACGTCTGCGCCCGCGTAGCCCATCGCCATCGATACGTACTTCCCGTCGATAGAGCTGGTCCCGAAGTTGGTCAGGCTGAGCATGCGGCGGCCTGGGCGTTCAGCCGCTGCCACCGACCCGTAGGAGCCGCCGAACCCCCCGTCCTTGGGGATGCTCCTGTCGTTGAGGCACTCGGCGGCGAAGCCACCGGGGCCGGTCAGGACCACCAGCGTGGTGGAACCTCGTCGCTCGGCGATCACCGTGGTCGCCGTCGGCAGGCGGCCCCGGTCGGGGTCGGGGGCACCGGCGACGGCCGCGAAGAGCTTGGTGCGGCACAGGTCGGAAGCGGTCGCACTCTCCTTTGCCGACAACGGCGTGGGGGTCGCGGTCCAGCTGGCGAAGGCCTGGTCCCCGCCGAGCAGCGACGGTACGACGAGGGCTGCTGTGGTCGTCGCAGCGACCAGGCCGGCGGCCAGGACGTACCGCTTGGTGCGGCTCTTCCGCGGCGGGACGGTAGGCAGCGCGGGGTCGGTGGCGAGGATGCGCTCGAGGTCGGTGAGCGCGCGGGGGCAGTACAGGTCGACGTCGCCGCCGGCCGGGTCCAGGGTCTTCAGGACAGCCAGTTCGTCGATGCGGGTCATGAGGTCTGCCTTTCGGGGATACCCGTCGAGGCGGGTGCTGTGCGCGGGAGGTGGCCGAGCTGCAGGCGCAGGGCGCGCCTGGCCCGGCTGAGGCGCAGCCGGAACGCGACCGGCGAGATGCCGAGAACCACCGCGGCCTGGGGTGCCGCGAGGCCCTCCAGAACTGAGAGCGCCAGCGCTTCCTGGTGGACGGCGGAGAGCTGGTTCCAGGCGGTCTTGAGGTCGAGCTGAGCCGCCACCAGGTCGGAGTCGCCGCCTGGCGGCGCGACCGTCGTCTCCGCGAGCCGGACGGCGAGTGCCACCTGGCGTTCAGCGCCGCGGCGGGCGTTCATCATCGTGTTGCGGGCGATCCCGAACAGCCAGGCCCGGGCGTCGAGCGGATTCTGCGGTACGTCGTCCAGCCGGCGCCATGCGACCAGGAAGGCCTCCGCGACGATGTCGTCGGCGTGGGTGGGATGGGCCCGGCGCCGGGCGAACCGGATCAGGTCCGCATACGCAGCCTGGTAGAGCGCGGTGAACCGGGCCTCGCGGTCGGGAGCGCGTGAAGGGTTGGTCATGATCCGTACCTGTCCAGCACAGGCTCAAGTGTGTCGCGCCACCCGGTCACTTCCGGCTCCGGCGATTCCCCGCCGGTACGGTCCTGAGGCGCTAGTGTCAGCAGCCAGGGAATGGCGGGGGGTGGGGACCATGGGGTGGTACAGCGTTCGCTGCATCTTTCAGCTGAACGGGATCCGGGCAGACGATTCGCCGTACGAGGAGCGCATCACGCTCTGGCGCGCGGACGACTTCGACACCGCGATCGAGCTCGCGGAGAACGAGGCGCTCGACTACATCGAGGACACCGACTGGGCCTATCTGGGGCTGGCGCAGTGCTTCTACCTCGGTGACGACGTCACCCAGATCCTGCAGGGCACGGAGGTCTACTCGCTGATCCGCAGCAACTCGCTGCCGCCGGAGAAGTACCTCGACTCCTTCTTCGACACCGGCACGGAGCACCAGCGCAGTACGGACTGAAGCTCGGCAAGCACTGGCTGGTCTTCTGAGTCGCTAACCTCCTCCGCGTGACCGACCACCTCGCCGCCACCAGAGCCTCGTACGACGCCGTCGCCGATAACTACACCGAGTTCGTGAACGGGTTGCTGGAGGGCCTTCCGATGATGCGCGCGGTGCTCGGCGCATTCGCGGAACTGGTCGACGGCAAGGCCGCCGAGATCGGCTGCGGGCCCGGCAACATCACCAGCCATCTCGCTTCGCTCGGCCTGGACATCCGTGGCATCGACCTCGCGCCGCGGATGGTGGAGATCGCGCGGGCGCACGCATGTGGGCAACGACGAGCACAACCGGCCGGATGTGGCCTACGGCGGGGTACCGGTGACGTACGAGTCCTACATCCAGCCTGCGGAGCGAATTGTTGAGCTGGTCCTGGCTGCCGGGTTCACGATCACCGCGCAGTTGGTCGAGCCCGGGCACAAGCCTGGCCGGTCCTATCTGTCGCTGTTCGCTCAGAAGGACTGAAGTACTAGAGCGCAGGAGGACTAGAGCGCGGGTGGGCGGCGCTCGTATGGCGTGCTGAGGACGATGGTCGTCGTGGTGGAGACGTTGGCGCGGGCGCGGATGACGGCGAGCAGGTGCTCCAGCGCGCCCGGCGTGGCGACCCGGACGATCAGGACGTAACTGGAGTCACCGGCCACCGAGTAGCACGACTCGATCTCGCGAACCTCCCGCAGTCGCTCCGGGGAGTCGTCCGGCTGCGAGGGATCGATCGGCCGGATGGAGATGAGCGCGGTCAGCGGCAGGTCGAGCGCGGTGTGGTCGATCGTTGCCGCGTACCCCAGAATGATCCCCCGCTGCTCCAGCCGCTTGACCCGCTGATGCACCGCCGACGTGGACAACCCGGTCGCCTTCCCCAGGTCGGTGAAACTCATCCGCCCATCAGAAGCCAGCAACGCGGCAATCTTCCGATCCAGGTCCTCCATGCGCAGACCCTACTCCGAGAAACCGTTCCCCAGCATCCACACCCTCACCGCTGGACAGGGAAGTCGGTGGGCCCGCTCGCGCCCGCTCCCACGTCGCCGCTCAGACTCAGATGGCGCTGCAATGGCGTCTGCGCCGACCATCCCTCAGCTCCGCCCGCGCAGCACCCGGCTGGCGAGGAGCCCTGTACTCGTCGTCTCCGGCGTCTACCGTCCCGACCGACAGGACATAGGCGGGAACCGGCCGCCGGATGTGAAAGCATCGCCGCATGGCTCAGAGGTTGATGTTGCTGGATACTGCGTCGTTGTACTTTCGCGCCTTCTTCGGGGTGCCCGACACCATGAAAGCCGCCGACGGTACGCCGACCAACGCGATCCGTGGGCTGCTCGACTTCATCGCACGACTGGTGGAGAACCATCAGCCGACCCACATCGTCGCCTGTTGGGACGACAACTGGCGGCCTTCGTGGCGGGTCGCGCTGATTCCGTCGTACAAGGCGCAGCGGGTCGAGTTCGTCGCCACGGGCGGTGAGCAGGTCGAGGACGTACCCGACCGCCTCGAAGTACAGGTGCCGTACATCCGCGCCTGCCTCGAAGCGCTCGGCATCGCGATCGTCGGTGCGGCCGACCACGAGGCCGACGACGTGATCGGCACCCTGTCGCACCAGGCGACGATGCCGGTCGACATCGTCACCGGCGACCGCGACCTGTTCCAGCTGATCGACGATTCGCGCGGCATCCGGGTCGTCTACACCGCGGCCAAGGGCGTCGGCCGCGCTGACGTGTACGACGAGAAGGCGTTGCTCGCGAAGTACGAGATCCCCGCCAACCGGTACGCCGATTACGCGACGCTTCGTGGCGACGCGTCGGACGGTCTGCCCGGCGTCAAGGGGGTCGGCGAGAAGACGGCCTCCTCGCTCGTCACGGCGTACGGGGATCTCGACGCGATCCGCAAGGCCGCGGCCGACCCGAGTACGCCGATGTCACCCGCCGTCAAGCGCAAGATCCTCGACTCCAGTGATTACCTCGACGTCGCGCCGAAGGTCGTCGCGGTTGCCAAGGACGCGCCCGTCGGCAGCTTCGACGCGGCGATGCCGACCGAGGTGCACGATCCCGAGAAGTGGCTCGACCTGGTCGAGCTGCTCGAGCTCGGCGGCAGCGCCCAGCGTGTGATGTCCGCGCTCAAGCTCGGCCCGAAGGGAACTGCATGACCAGCACGCTCGACCTGGCCGGCAAGTACGGCGACGGCATCATCGAACTGCGTCGCGCCCTGCACCAGGTCCCGGAGTACGACCTCGATCTCCCGAAGACGCAGCGCCTGATCCTGCAGGCGCTCGAGGGTCTCGACCTGGAGATCACCCTGGGCAAGGAGCTCTCTTCAGTCACCGCCGTACTCCGCGGCGGAGCCGGCCCAGGGCCGGTCGTCTTGCTTCGTGGCGACATGGACGCGTTGCCCGTGACGGAACGCGTCGACGTGCCGTACAAGTCGACCCATCCCGGGTTCATGCATGCCTGCGGCCATGACCTGCACGTCGCCGGCCTGGTCGGGGCGGTGCAGATCCTGCATGAGCTGCGCGACCAGCTCGCGGGCGATGTCGTGTTCATGTTCCAGCCGGGTGAGGAGACCACCGGCGGGGCGCCGATCATGATCCGCGAAGGTCTCCTGGAGGCGGCCGGGCGGCGCGTCGATTCGGCGTACTGTCTGCACGTCCAGTCGGCCGGCGATCCGCTCGGCGTCTGGAACAGCAAGGCGGGCCCGCTGATGGCGGCTGCCGACCAGCTGAGCGTGCGAGTCGTCGGCGCCGGCGCGCATGGCTCCGAGCCGTACCGTGGCAAGGACCCGATTCCGGTCCTGTGCGAGATGGTCGGCGCGCTGCAGACGATGGTGACGCGGCAGTTCGACGTGTTCGACCCGATCGTGCTGACGGTCGGCAAGATCGCCGGCGGCACGAAGGAGAACATCATTCCCGACGACGCCTTCTTCGACGCGACCATTCGCAGCTTCTCGGTCGAGGCGCAGGCGAAGGTCCAGGAGTCGACCGTCCGGCTGGTCGAGAACCTCGCCGCCGCCCACGGGCTGACCGTCGAGGCCGACTACCGGGTCGGCTACCCGGTCACGGTCAACGACGAAGCGGAGTACGTGTTCGCCCGGCAGGCGATCGTCGACCTGTTCGGCCACGACCGCTTCCGCGAACGCGCCCACGCCGAGTGCGGCGCCGAGGACATGTCGTTCGTCCTCAACGAGGTCCCCGGCGCCTACGTCAACCTCAGCGCCTGCGCCGCGCCCGACTACCAACACGCCGCCGACAACCACTCCCCCTTGGCCGACTTCGACGACTCGATCCTCCCCGACGCCGCCGCCCTCCTCGCAGAACTAGCAGTCCGCCGCCTGGCCCGCGGCCTCTGACTGTGGCAAGCCCACCTTTGGTGGGCTTGCCACAGATGCTAGAGGCCTTCTTCTTCGTCGTCGTCCCAGCGCACCGGTGGCCCTGCAGGGACAGGTGGCTGTACTGCGACCAGTTCGTCGTCGATGTCGACAACTGCGCCGCTGAATTGGGCGTTGTAGAGGCGGGCGTAGGCGCCGTTCAGGGCCAGCAACTGCTGGTGGGTGCCTTGCTCGACGATGGAGCCGTCTTCCATTACCAGGATCAGGTCTGCGTCGCGGATCGTGGAGAGGCGGTGGGCGATCACGAAGCTGGTGCGGTCCGAGCGTAGGGCGGCCATTGCACGCTGGACGAGGACCTCGGTGCGGGTGTCGACCGAGCTCGTTGCTTCGTCGAGGATGAGGAGTTGCGGGTCGGACAGGAAGGCCCGGGCGATGGTGAGCAGCTGCTTCTCACCGGCGCTGACGTTGCTGCCTTCCTCGTCGATCACCGTGTCGTAGCCGTCCGGCAGGCTGTGCACGAAGCGGTCCACGTACGTCGCCTTGGCGGCGGCGAGCATGTCCTCCTCGGTCGCCTTCAGATTGCCGTACAGGATGTTGTCGCGGATCGTCCCGCCGAACAGCCAGGTGTCCTGCAGCACCATCCCGATCCGCCGGCGCAGGTCGTGCCGGGTCAGCTCGGTGATGTCGACGCCGTCCAGCGTGATCCGGCCGCCGCTGATCTCGTAGAACCGCATGATCAGGTTGACCAGCGTCGTCTTGCCGGCCCCCGTCGGCCCGACGATCGCGACCGTCTGCCCTGGCTCGGCCACCAGGCTCAGGTCGGTGATCAGCGGCTTGTCCTCGGTGTACGAGAACGACACGTGCTCGAACTCCACCCGCCCACGCGACTCCGACAGCTTCGCCGGCGTCGCATCCTCCGGCATCTGCTCGGTGGCATCCAGTACTTCGAACACCCGCTCGGACGAGGCCACGCCGGACTGCAACAGGTTCGCCATCGACGCCACCTGCGTCAGCGGCTGGGTGAACTGGCGGGAGTACTGGATGAACGCCTGTACGTCGCCCAGCGACATCGACCCCGACGCGACCCGCAGGCCGCCGAGCACCGCGATCACCACGTAGTTGAGGTTCCCGATGAACATCATCGACGGCATGATCAGCCCGGAGATGAACTGCGCGCCGAACGACGCCTGGTACAGCTCCTCGTTCTTCTTGGCGAAACTCGCCTCGATCTCCTTCTGCCGGCCGAACACCTTGACCAGCTCGTGGCCGGTGAAGGCCTCCTCGATCTGGCCGTTCAGCGCGCCGGTGTGCCGCCACTGGGCGACGAACCGGCTCTGCGAACGCTTCGCGATCGCCGCCGTCAGAATCATCGAGATCGGGATCGTGACGAGCGCGATCAACGCCAGTACCGGCGAGATCACGAACATCAGCGTGACCACACCGATCACCGTCAGCAGGGACGTGAGCAACTGGCTCAGCGTCTGCTGCAGGCTGGTCGAGATGTTGTCGATGTCGTTGGTGACCCGGCTCAGCAGCTCACCGCGCGGGGCGCCGTCGAAGTAGCTCAGCGGCAGCCGGTTGAGCTTGTCCTCCACCTCGGAGCGCAGCTCGAAGACGGTCCGCTGAACCACGCCGTTCAGGATGTAGCCCTGCATCCAGGAGAGCAGGAACGAGCCGACATACAGCCCCAGGACCAGTAACAACACGTTGCGCAGGGCATCGAAGTCGATACCTACCCCCGGGATCAGATCGATCCCGCTGAGCAGGTCGGCCATCCGGCTGTCGCCGGAAGCCCGGAGCTGGTCGATCAGCTGTTGCTTGCTGAGCTCCTTGGGTAGCCCCTTGCCGATAGCGCCGGCGAAGATGATGTCGGTGGCACGGCCGAGGATCTTCGGGCCGAGCACCGACAACCCGACGCTGGCGATCGCGAGCAGGACCACCCCGAAAACCTGCAGCCGGTGCGGGCGCAGCCGCCGGAGCAGCCGTTTGGCGGACGGGCCGAAGTTCATCGACTTGTCCCCCGGGATGCCACCGGGCGGGCCGAACGCGCGCCCGGTGGTCGGGCGGTCGGTCGCCTTGACCGTCTCGGCCGGCTGGTCCTCGCCGGCGGTGTCTACCACCTTCTGATCCGTCATGCTGCTTCCTCCGCGGACCGCTGGGACTCCACGATCTCGACATATGTCGGACAGGTCTGGAGAAGTTCGTCATGGTTGCCCCTGCCGACTACTCCGCCGTCCTCGACCACGATGATCTGGTCTGCGTCGATGATCGTGGACACCCGCTGGGCGACGATCACCACGCAGGCGTTGGCGGTGACCGGCGCGAGCGCGGCCCGCAGCCGGGCGTCGGTGGACAGGTCGAGCGCGGAGAACGAGTCGTCGAACAGATAGATCTCCGGTTTGCGGACCAGCGCCCGGGCGATCGCCAGCCGCTGCCGCTGACCACCGGACACGTTCGTACCGCCCTGCGAGATCGGCGCCTCCAGGCCCAGCGCCATCCCTTCGACGAAGTCCTTGCCCTGGGCAATCGTGAGCGCGTCCCACAGGTCCTCGTCGGTGGCCGCGGGGTTGCCGTAGCGCAGGTTGCTCGCGACCGTCCCGGAGAACAGGTACGGCCGTTGCGGGACCAGACCGATCCGCTCCCACAGCGAGTCCGGCTCGATGTTGCGGACGTCGATACCGTCCACGAGCACCCGGCCGCCGGTGGTGTCGAACAGTCGCGGCACGAGGGACAAGAGGGTTGTCTTACCAGCACCGGTACTACCGATGATGGCCGTCGTCTGGCCAGGCGACGCGGTGAAGCTGACATCCCGTAGTACGGGCTCGGCCGCGCCGGGGTACTCGAAGGTCGCGTTCTCGAAGACGAGCTCGCCGGCGCCGGTGAACTGCGTCATCGGGGTGACCGGCGGGCGGACCGAGGACTCGGTGTCGAGCACCTCGCTGATCCGGTCCGCGCAGACCGCGGCGCGCGGCACCATGATCATCACGAAGGTCGCCATCATCACCGAGAACAGGATCTGGATCAGGTAGCTGATGAACGCTGTCAGCTGGCCGATCATCATCGCGCCGTTCTCCACCCGGGAGGCGCCGAACCACAGCACCGCGACGGTGGACAGGTTCAGGATCAGCATCACCACCGGGAAGACCAGCGCCATCAGCCGGCCGGCCGAGATCGCGGTGTTGGTGACGTTCGTGTTCGCCTCGCCGAAGCGCTCGGTCTCGTGCGGCTCGCGGACGAAGGCGCGGACCACCCGGATACCGGTGATCTGCTCGCGCAGCACCCGGTTGACCGAGTCGATGTTGACCTGCATCTTGCGGAACTGCGGCACCATCCGGCTGGCGATCAGGCCGATCGATGCCGCCAGCAACGGTACGGCGACGGCCACCAGCCAGGACAGCCCGACGTCCTCGCGGACCGCCATGAAGATGCCGCCGACCATCGTGATCGGCGCCGCGACCAGCATCGTGCAGGTGGTGACGACCAGCATCTGCACCTGGGTGACGTCGTTGGTACTGCGGGAGATCAGCGTCGGCGCGCCGAACTGGTTGACCTCGCGGGCCGAGAACTCGCCGACCCGGTGGAACACCGCCGCGCGCACGTCCCGGCCGAACAGAGCCGCCGTCTTCGCGCCGAAGTAGACCGCCGCCACGGTACAGACGATCTGCACCAGGCTGATGCCGAGCATCCAGCCGCCGTTCTCGACGATGTAGCCGGTATCACCCTTGGCGACGCCGTTGTCGATGATCTTGCCGTTCAGGCTGGGCAGGTAGAGAGAGGCGATCGTCCCGATCAGTTGCAGGACCACCACCATGGACAGATTGCCGGCGTACGGGCGTAAGTGCGTACGCAGCAGGCGAAGTAACATCAGCGATCCCCGGGTTCGTGGAGGCGGACACCGTCGAGCGCGAAGTCGACGATCTCCTCGGCGGTCATGGTCCGGCCGTCCGAAATCAGTGGGTGGGTGGCGGCGAAGGTGAGCAGCCGCAGCCGGTGGACGACCTCGTCGAGCGGCAGCCGCAACTGCCCGGCGTCCGGCTGGAGGATGTCGGCGAAGGCCGCGTCGGCGCGGACGCCGTCCGCTCGCGCCTTGGTCCGCTCGTCGGGATCGCCCTTCCAGTCCGGCCGCTGGTGCATCCGCATCGCCATGAAGAGCTTGAAGACCTTGCTCAACCGGGACTGGGCGATGCCGACGGCGACGATCATCCGCTCCCGCAGCGGCAGCAGCCGGTCGACCTTGGCCAGCGCCTCGATGAACGGCTCGACGTCGAACGCCGTCTTGAAGGTGGCGTCGATCAGGGCGTCCTTGCTGCCGAAGGCACGGAAGATCGTGCCCTCCGCGACGCCGGCGGCCTCGGCGATCTGCCGGGTGCTCACATCGACGCCGTACTTCTCCAGCAACGGCAGGGTCGCCTTGACGAGCGCTGCGCGGCGCTCGTCGGGTGGCAGGGGTGTCGCTCGTGGGCTCACCCGGCCGAGACTAACTGAGTGAGCACTCACTCACAACTGCATTCACCGGTCCCGGAGAAGTGTCGCGATTCCGTCGAGCACCCGGGCCAGACCGAACTCGAAACCGTGGTCCGAGTCGTACGGCGCGTCGAACTCCTGACCGACCGTAGTACCGACGCGGGACGCGAGCGGGTATTTCTTCGTGTCGCCGATCTTGTCGAGCAGCGGCTCATGCGCAAGCCACCACTCCTTGTCAGTGATACCAGAACTCCGGATCACCTGGACCGCTTCGACCGCACTCCGTACTGCGCCATGCACGTACCCGTTGACCAAGGCGACGGCCGCATCCATCTCGACATCGGTCAGACCGATCCCCTCGACGGCCCCGAGTTCATACTCGTACTTCGCCATCACCCCCGGCCCGAGTGGCGGCCGGCTCACCGCGACCTGCAGGAGCCACGGGTGCCTCAGGTACAGCTCGCGGATCTCCCGGGCGACCTCGTCGAGCCTGACCCGCCAATCGCCGGCCACCTCGCGCAGCGGCAGCTCGCGGTACGCGGTGTCGACCATGACGTCGATCAGCTCACCCTTGCCGGGCACATAGCGGTACAGCGTCATCGCTCCGACACCGAGCTCGTCGGCGACCCGCCGGATCGACATCGCCGCGAGCCCCTCCGCGTCGGCGATCCCGAGCGCGGCGTCGACGATCTTGCCGACCGTGAGCGCCGGCTTCGGCCCCCGCGTCGGCTTCGACTGCAACCCCCAGAGCAACTCCAGACTCTTCGCGGGGTCCCCGCTACCGCTGTATTCCTGGGTCATGTGCAACTTTCTCCGGGATTGGCTACACTCGTACGGCTACTTCGTACAGCGTACTCAATTAGGTGGGGAGCTTGACCTCTAGTTCTGTTGAGGTTCTAGGTTCGGAAACTGTCGGTGGTCGGGTGGATCATCGTCTTCGTCTTGTCCTCGACACCGGAGCCACACCGTGAGTATGGAAATGACCGCGTGGAACTCGATGTACCACGCCATGCACGCCCAGGACGAGAAACGGCCGTTCTCGAAGGCGACCCTCAAGCGAATCCTCGCCTTCGCCCGGCCGCACAAGCGCCAGCTGCTGCTGTTCCTGCTGCTCAGCATCGGCGCCGCGATCCTGGCGGTCGCCACTCCGGTGCTCGCGGGCCAGGTGGTGAACGCGATCGTCGACGGCAAGGAGTTCGGGCTCGTACTACGGCTGGCGATCCTGATCGCGCTGATCGCGGTCGCCGAGGCCGGCATCGGGCTGCTGACCCGGTGGTTGTCGGCCGGTATCGGTGAAGGGCTGATCCTCGACCTGCGGACGGCCGTGTTCGACCACATCCAGAAGATGCCGATCGCCTTCTTCACCCGGACCCGGACGGGCGCTCTGGTGTCCCGGCTCAACAACGACGTGATCGGAGCACAACGCGCCTTCAGCGACACGCTGTCGGGCGTCGTCAGCAACCTGGTGACGCTGGTGCTGACGCTCGTCGTGATGCTCGGGGTCTCGTGGCAGATCACCTTGCTCGCGCTCATCATCCTGCCCGTCTTCGTGATCCCGGCCCGCCGGATCGGGGCACGGCTGGCCGGGCTGCAACGCGAAGCGGCCGACTACAACGCGACCATGAGCACGCAGATGACCGAGCGGTTCTCGGCGCCTGGCGCGACCTTGGTGAAGCTGTTCGGGCGACCGGCTCGCGAGTCGCACGAGTTCGCGGTGCGGGCCCGCCGGGTGCGCGACATCGGCGTCCGGACCGCGATGGTGCAGTGGGTGTTCGTGACCTCGCTGACGCTGGTCTCGGCGCTGGCGCTCGCGGTCGTCTACGGGCTGGGCGGGTTCTACGCACTGCGCGATCAGCTCGACGCGGGTGCCGTGGTGTCGATGGCGCTGCTGCTGACCCGGCTCTACTCGCCCTTGACCGCGCTGGCGAGTGCGCGCCTAGAGGTGATGACCGCACTGGTCAGCTTCGAGCGGGTCTTCGAGGTGCTTGATCTCGAGCCGCTGATCCAGGACAAGCCGGATGCCGGTGTGGTGCCGGCCGGGCCGGTGTCGGTCGAGTTCTCGAAGGTGCGGTTCGCCTATCCGTCGGCGGACAAGGTCTCGCTGGCGTCGCTGGAGGAGGTGGCGAAGCTCGACACCCGCGGCGGCGTCGACGTGCTGCACGAGATCTCCTTCAGGGCCGAGCCGGGACAGATGGTCGCACTCGTCGGATCATCCGGGGCCGGCAAGTCGACGATCGCGCAGCTGATCCCCCGCCTGTACGACGTGGACGCGGGCTCGGTGAAGCTCGCCGGGGTCGACGTCCGCGATGTGACGGCGGAGTCGCTACGAGACACGCTGGGGATGGTGACGCAGGACGGTCACCTGTTCCACGACAGTCTCCGGGAGAATCTGCTGCTCGCTCAGCCCGAGGCGTCCGAAGCTGACCTCTGGGAAGCCTTGCGGCGGGCTCGGCTCTTCGACCTGGTCCAGGCGCTGCCTGACCAGCTGGAGACGGTCGTCGGCGAGCGTGGGTACCGGTTCTCCGGTGGTGAGCGGCAACGGTTGACGATCGCGCGGTTGCTGCTGGCTCAACCGCGGGTCGTGATCCTCGACGAGGCGACCGCAGCGCTGGACTCGACCTCCGAGGCCGCAGTACAGGCGGCGTTGGCCGAGGCGCTGGAAGGGCGGACGGCAGTGGTGATCGCGCACCGGCTCTCCACCATCCGGGCGGCCGACCAGATCCTCGTGATCGAGGACGGGCGGATCGTCGAGCAGGGCACCCACACGGAGTTGCTGGCCGCCGCCGGGCGGTACGAGGAACTGCACCGGACACAGTTCGACCAGGCCGGAGAAGTTCCGGTCGGCGCGGTCTGATCCGTTCAAGACAGGTTGATCCATTCAAGACGGGGAGAGCAGTTTGGCTGGGTATGTGCACGCGGGGGCGTTGGCCGGTCTGGCAGCGGTGTTCATCCCGGCCGATCCACCGCGGGACAGCAAGGTCGCCTTCTGGGATCCCTCCGGAGGCGACCTGCCGCTCGGGGTCGGTGAGCAGTCGACCCACGAGCTGGTGACGAAGGACGGCGACGCCCTCGTCATCCGCGCGACCAAAGTCATCGAGCTGTCGATCGACCGGGCCGTACCGGTGCTCGGCCGCATCCGCACCACCCCCGGCGCCCACCCGGCAGCAGCATTCTGGGGAGCCGCCTCGCTGATCGCCCTCCAGCTCGTAGCCCGCGGCCGCCTGCTCCCGGGCGTCTCCCCCGCCGGCCACGACACCTGGCGAGCCGGCCCCCTCGACACCACCGACGTCGACCGAATCCTCCACCTCGCCGAAGCAATCCCCTTCCAGGCCAGATGCCTCCCACTCCCCCACACCACCACCCCGCCCGACAACTCCGGGCACCCTGCGCAAGCGGCAGCGGGGTTGCGGTTGCCTGTTGGGGAGGAGTTGGTTCGGCAGTTCCTCGATGCTGTTGCTGATGGGATGCCTCGGTCGCCAGGGGCGGTGAAGGCTCATGGCACCGGGTTGTTCGCGGCCAAGGCGCCGCAGCAGGCATCGCGGTTGCGCGGATGGGCCGACGAGGTGTCGGCCGGGCTCGATACCGGCGTGCGGATCTCGCTCAGGATCGAGATGCCCGAGTCTCTCGCGTTCCGGGCCGTCGTCCAGCTGCACAGCTTGAAGGATCCGACGCTCGTACGGGATGCCGCCGACGTCTGGGCGGAGGACGTGAGCGGCTTCGGCCCCCGCGCCCGCATCGACGCCACACTCGCGATCCGGCGG
Source organism: Streptomyces sp. SID13031 (assembly GCF_010548305.1). Classification (GTDB taxonomy): domain Bacteria; phylum Actinomycetota; class Actinomycetes; order Propionibacteriales; family Kribbellaceae; genus Kribbella. The sequence goes on along the minus strand of NZ_JAAGLV010000005.1, from coordinate 73,775 downwards.
GCGGCGCGCGTTTGGTTGCCTTTGGCGCGCTTGCTCGATTCCGCAGTACCGGATCGGCTCGAGCTGGCAGACGAAGAGGTTGCCGGCCTGCTCGCCACCGGCGCGCAGCGGTTGTCCGCGGCCGGCGTCGAGTTGCACTGGCCACGGAGTCTCGGGCGCGAGCTGACGGCCCGCGCCGCGATCACCTCGGCCGACGGTCCGCCGTCCGACATGCCGAGCTTCTTCGGCGGCGACGGCACCCTCGACTTCAGCTGGCAGGTTGCCCTCGGCAACGACCCGCTGACCGAGGCAGAGCTGGACCGGCTCGCCGAGGCGACCCGCCCGGTCGTCCGGCTGCGCGACCAGTGGATGCTCGTCGACCCCGAGCTGGCCCGCAAGGCACGCGAACGCGTCCTCAAACCGGTCACCGCGATCGACGCGCTCAGCGCCGCCCTCACCGGCACCACCGAGCTGAACGGCCAGCAGGTCGCCATCACCCCGACCCGCTGGCTGGACGAGCTGCGCGCCAAGATCGCCGACCCCGAGCGCTCCCAGGACCCGATCGAGCCGCCCGCCGCACTCCAGGCAACCCTGCGCGACTACCAGCTCCGCGGCCTCCGCTGGCTCGTAAGGATGACCGACCTCGGCCTCGGCGGCTGCCTCGCCGATGACATGGGCCTCGGCAAGACGATCACCCTCATCTCCCTCCACCTGCACCGCCAGCTCGCGGCCGGTAGCGCCGGCCCGACGCTCGTGGTCTGCCCCGCCTCGCTCCTCGGCAACTGGGAGCGCGAGATCCAGCGATTCGCGCCAGGCACGCCGGTCGTGCGGTTCCACGGCTCCGGCCGCTCACTCGAAGGCGCCGACACCGGGTTCGTGCTCACGACGTACGGGACTCTCCGACGCGACGCAGCCCGGCTGGCCGAGCACCGCTGGGCCCTACTCGTCGCCGACGAAGCCCAACACGTCAAGAACCCCACCTCCGGTACTGCGAAGGCGCTGCGCACGGTCCCCGCACTGGCCCGAGTCGCCCTGACCGGTACGCCGGTGGAGAACAACCTCTCCGAGCTCTGGGCCATCCTCGACTGGACGACTCCCGGACTGCTCGGCCGGCTCAGCGTCTTCCGCACCCAATGGGCCCAGCCGATCGAAGCGGACAAGGACGAAGCCGTCGCCGAGCGCCTGGCGAAACTCGTCAAACCGTTCCTGCTCCGACGGCGCAAATCCGATCCTGGGATCGCGCCCGAGCTGCCGCCCAAGACGGAGACCGACCAGACCGTCTCGCTCACCCGCGAGCAGGTCGTGCTCTACGAAGCGACCGTCCGCGAGCTGCTCGACGAGGTCGCGGCGAGCGACCAGATGGCCCGGCGCGGCCTGATCGTGAAGCTGCTGACCGGGCTCAAGCAGATCTGCAACCACCCGGTGCACTACCTGAAGGAAGGCGACGACGCCCGGCTGGCCGGCCGCTCCGGCAAGCTCGAGCTCCTCGACGAGCTGCTCGAGACGATCATCGCCGAGGACGGCGCGGTGCTCGTCTTCACCCAGTACGTCGCGATGGCACGCCTACTCGAACGCCACCTGGCCGACCGCGGCATCCCCACCCAACTGCTCCACGGCGGTACTCCGGTGCGCAAGCGTGAGGAGCTGGTCGATCGGTTCCAGGCCGGCGAGGTCCCGGTGTTCCTGCTGTCGCTCAAAGCGGCCGGCACCGGGCTCAACCTCACCCGGGCCGACCACGTCGTGCACTACGACCGCTGGTGGAACCCGGCTGTCGAGGACCAGGCGACCGACCGCGCGTACCGGATCGGCCAGACCAAGCCGGTGCAGGTGCACCGATTGATTGCCGAGGGCACCATCGAGGACCGGATCGCGGCGATGCTGAAGAGCAAACGCGCGCTGGCAGACGCAGTACTGACGGCCGGGGAGGCTGCACTGACCGAGTTGACCGATACCGAGCTGGCCGATCTGGTGGAACTGCGAGCAGCCCGATGAGCGGCGAGCAGGCCCGCGGATTCCCAGCCTTCCCGGCGCACGCGGGGCGAAGTACACGCGGGAAATCGTGGTGGGGGCGCGCCTGGGTGCAGGCGCTCGAAGACACGTCACTCGACAACGACCAGCTCCGCAAAGGCCGCCGTACTGCGAACTCCGGACAGGTCGGCACGATCACCATCAGCCCCGGGCGACTCGCCGCCACGGTTTACACGCCCGAAGCGGTCTATGAAGCCGTGGTCGAGATCGATCAACTCGGCGAGGGCGAGTGGTCCCGTTTCCTCGACCAGGTAGCAGCTCGCGCCGGCCACATCGCGGCATTGCTCGACGGCGAGATGCCCCACGACCTGGTCGAGGCCGCCCAAGACGCCGGCGTACCGCTGCTGCCGGGCATCGGTGACCTCGATCCGAGCTGCACCTGCGACGGCTGGGAGCTCCCCTGCCAGCACGCCGCCGGCCTCAGCTACCAAGCCGGCTGGCTCCTCGACGAAGACCCCTTCGTCCTGTTCCTCCTCCGCGGCCGCTCCCGCGAGACCTTGCTGGAAGATTTGCAACACCGGACCGCCGCGCCGCCGGCGCCCGAAATGCTCGCAGAAGAAGGCCTGCTGGCATCGGTCGCGGTGACTCACGAGGCCAAGCAACTTCCCGACCTTCCCCCACTCCCACCGAAGATCGCAATCGAGGACCTCGCGGTCGCCGGCACCCGACCCCTGCCCGAGCTGGAGCCGACCACCCTTCCGCTTCTGGTACTCGACGCCGCCAGGCGAGCACGCGCGCAGCTCAACGCGCTACTGTCCGGCGTCACCGACCCGTGGATCCTCGACGAGTGGCAGGACAGCGTCCGCCTCGCGACCGACCACCCCGTACTCCGCGAACGACTCGCGGCCGCGTGGAACCGGCCGGCCGAGCTCGCCCTCGGCGTACGGGCCTGGTCGTACGGCGGCGCGGCCGCGCTCGATGTCCTGGAGCACCGATGGTCGCCTGACCCGGGCGACCTCGCCCGCGCCCGCACCGAGTTGCTCGCGGCCGCCGACGACGACCTCGCGATCACCTCCGACCACAACCACCTCACCACCTCGGGCTCCGTCTGCTGCCAGACCCGCCTGGACCACAGCGGCCGCTGGCACCCGTATCAACTCGTCGACGACGAATGGCACCCCGCCGGCCCACCCGACCGCGACCCCACCATCGCCCTCGCACCACCGGACAACTGGTAACGGCCGCCGCCCCGCTCCAACTGTGGATGCAACCAACTTGACCCCCGGAGGCGTGTCTAACCCGGTATCAAGGATGGGGGAACAGATGAGTGATCGGGACGCCGCGTTCGAGGCGTACTTCACGGCGCGTTCCGGCGCCATGCGCAGCACGGCATACCTGCTCTGTGGCGACTGGCATCGGGCGGAAGACCTGGTGCAGCAGACGTTCACGAAGATCTACCTGGTGTGGCGCCGGATCGAGCGGCGCGAGGCAATGGACAGCTACACCAGGCAGACGCTCGTGCGTACGTTCCTGTCCGAGCGGCGCCGGGGGTGGTTCCGGCACGAGGCGGTCGGGTCCCCGCCGAGTGATCGGGCGGCGCCGTCGGCCGATTTTGCCGAGGAACGGCTCGTGTTGCTGGAGGCACTCGTGAAGGTGCCGCCGAGGCAACGCGCCGTGCTGGTCCTGCGGTACTGGGAGGACCAGTCCGTCGAGCAGACGGCCACGCTGCTCGACTGCTCGAACGGGAATGTCAAGAGCCAGGCCGCGCGCGGGCTGGCGACGCTGCGCGGTCTGCTGGAAGAGGAGAGGGTTCGATGAACGAAGAGGATCTCAAAGTGGCGTTGCATGACGTGATCGTGCGCAGCAGTCCACCGTCGTCGATGGATCCTGCGCGTGCTCTCGACCAGGGCCGCCGGGTGCGCAAGCGGCGCAGGGGGGCGTGGGCCGGGGCCGCCGTCGTGACGCTGGTGGTTGGCGTCGGGGCCGGTCCAGCACTGGTCGCGAACCTTACCGGCAACGGGTCGGCCGGCCAGATGGTGGCCAGCGGCACCAGCACGACAAAGCCAGTGCCGACGCCGCAGCCGGTCTCCACCGTGGTACCGACAACGCGCAAGACTGGCGACCCGTGGCCTGAGGGCCAGGTCGACCGCACGGCGACCGCGGGTCCACGCGCCGTCCGGGCCGTGACCCTGATGCAGGACCTGAGCTCGTCAGTGCCGCCAGGGTTCAGCACGCCGAACCTGAAGTACCCGGACGGTCGCCCGATGAGATCGCCGCAGGGGCAGTATGCGTCCAGTGACGGGGAGCCGGACTACTGGGAGTACACGGCAGCCATCCCGGTGCAAAAAGACGACAGGGTCGGCCAGTTGCGGGTGCAGTCGACCACGCCTGACGGCAAACCGGCGACGGACCCATGCAAGCTGGCGCAGAAGTTCTGGGGCGGGACCGGTAGCTGCACCATCGTGGACGTCGACGGCAAGAAGGTCGGCGTGGTGACGACCATTGGGCGCGGCAGCTACGACCAGTGGGCCGCCTACCGGCACGACGACGGCACCGTTGTGTATTTGGCGCAGGCCAAGAAGAGCGACCGCGCAGGGCTATCGCCGCTGACCCAACCGGTGTTCACCGACCGCCAGCTGGCCGAGCAGGTGACGTCGCCGAAGTTCAAGATCAGTACCTGATCACGAGCCCGCCCACGCCGTGCACAGGGCCGCCGCGCGGGCAGAGTACGGCTCCCGCCCAGACCGAGCTGGGCGGGGGCCCGAGGGGCGCTGGTAACTCCACGTCCCGGCGGGCACGGTCAGTTGCCCGCTCACCTGGGGGCTGTGATGCGGGGTAAAAGGTTTCGGCAAACTCGCCGAATCACTTGCGCAGGTGCCTTGTATACATGAAACAGTCGACGGAACCGCTCCTACCGGGAGGACGAAATGCCCCGTCGAACTCCGCTGCAACTGAACCGCTCCAGTTGGCTCCCGCCCTTTCCAAGCCAGCAGAAATCAGAACCACGCCGGCTGGTGTCACGCTCCGCAGCCGTGGCCGGGGTGGTCGCGCTCGCGATCATCGGCGCGGCGTGTTCGCCGGTGGAGCCCGCTGGCGACCAGAGCAGTCAGACGGGCAGCACGGGACAGGACGTCTTCGGCGACGCGGCGGATCCGGCGGCCGTGAAGAACGGTGGCACGCTGACCGTCGCGCTGTCGGCCGACCCGGACAAGCTCGACCCGACGCTGTCGCGCAGCCTCTACTCGCGGTACGTCTTCCACACCATGTGCGAGAAGCTGTACGACCTCGGCCCGGACGCCAAGCTCGTGCCGCAGCTCGCGACCGCGCTGCCGACCATCGCCCCCGACGGTCTGAGCCTGACCATCCCGTTGCGGGAAGGCGTGAAGTTCGCCGACGGCACCACGCTCGACTCCGCCGCAGTGAAGCTGTCCATCAACCGCGGTCTGACGCTGGCCGGATCCGGCCGCAAGAGCGAACTCGGTCCGATCAGCTCGATCGACACCCCGGACGCGAAGACCGTGGTGATCAAGTTGTCCAAGCCGTTCGCGCCACTCACCGCCGCCCTCGCCGACCGGGCCGGCATGGTGCTCAGCCCGGCCGCCGTCGACAAGCTCGGCGCCGACTTCTCCACCGCTCCGGTCTGCGCCGGCCCGTTCAAGTTCGCCAGCCGCGTCGCGCAGAACTCGATCAAGGTGGTCAAGGACCCCCTGTACTACGACGCCGCGAAGGTGCACCTGGACGCGATCGAGTACCGGATCATCACCGACTCCAGCATCCGCTCGGCCAACCTCCGCTCGGGTGACGCGCAGGTCGCCGACTCACTGTCTGCGCAGGACGCGCCGACGCTGCAGAAGGACGCCAGCCTGAGCGTGCTGCAGTCGCAGTCGCTCGGCTACCAGGGGCTGACTGTCAACATCGGCAACGCGAACGGGATCGGCAACCCGCTCAAGCAGCTCGACACCCCCGTCGCCAAGGACCCACGGGTCCGGCAGGCGCTGGAGGCGTCGATCGACCGCGAGGCGCTGGTCAAGTCGCTCTTCAACGGGCTGAGCGTCGTGGCCTGTTCGCCGATCTCGCCGAAGAGCGAGTTCACCTCCGATGCGGCGCAGAAGTGCCCGGCCCACGATCCGGCGAAGGCGAAGGAGTTGCTCGCGCAGGCGGGCGTCAGTACGCCGTACAAGGTCTCGATGATCACCTCGAACAACCCCGACAGCCTTCGGCTTGCCCAGGCGTTGCAGGCGATGGTGAAGGAGGGTGGGTTCGAGCTGGTGATCAAGCCGGTCGAGTACGCATCCCTGCTGGACCAGCAGGACCGTGGTGACTTCGAGCTGCTCCAGCTGGGCTGGTCCGGGCGGGTTGATCCGGACGCGAACATCTACAACTTCGTCGGTACCAGCGGCAGCCAGAACGTTGCCGGGTACAACAGTCCGGAGGTCGACAAGCTGCTGACCGACGCGCGGCAGTCGAAGGACCAGGCGCAGCGCGTGCAGCTCTACGGCCAGGTGGTCACGAAGCTGCAGCAGGACGACCCGCTGATCTACCTGTACCGGCAGCGCAACCTGACCGGCGTCACGAAGAAGGTCCTCGGCGTCCAGACCTACCCCGACGGCGTGATCAGGACCGCGTTCGCCGGCTACGCCAAGTGAGCCCCCGCCCGCACGGCTCCAGTGCCGCAGGGTCACGGGAGCCGGTGTGAAGCGCTATCTGCTCGGCCGGCTCTGGCAGTCGCTCGTCACGTTGCTGCTGGCAACGATCGTGGTGTTCCTCGGGGTCCGGGCGCTGCCCGGCGATCCGGCCCTCGCGCTGGCCGGGGAGGATCGCGATCCGGAGTCGTTGCGCGCGATCCGGGAGCAGTACGGTCTGGACGACTCTCTGCTCGTCCAGTTCTGGCAGTTCGTCAGTCATGCCGCTCGGGGCGATCTCGGTCGCTCGATCAGGACGGGAGAGAGCGTCGTCTCCCTGCTCTCCAGCGCTCTCCCCGTGACCATCGAGCTCTCCGCACTGGCGATCGCGATCGCCGCACTGCTCGGCGTCGGCGCCGGAGTCGTGGCCGCCGTACAGCGGGGTCGTCCAGCAGAGTGGGCCGCCAACGCCCTTGCCCTGCTGGGTTTGTCGGTGCCCAATTTCTGGCTCGGGCTGATGGCGATCCTGTATCTCTCGGTCGCTCTCGGCCTGTTCCCGGCGTCGGGTTTCGTTCCGTTCTTCAGCGATCCGATCGCCAACCTGCATCACCTGGTTCTCCCGGCGTTCATCCTAGGTACCGGCCTGGCCGCCGTGATCATGCGCCAGACCCGTTCCTCGATGCTGGACGCGCTGTCCGCCGACTACATCCGCACGGCCGAGGCGAAGGGACTGCCGCCGCGAGCGGTGATCGGCCGGCACGCGCTGCGCAACAGCCTGATCGTGGTGGTCACGATCGTCGGCCTGCAGCTCGGCGCTCTCATCTCCGGCGCCGTCGTGACCGAGCGGATCTTCGCACTGCCGGGCTTCGGCAAGCTCACCGTCGACGCCGTCTTCCAGCGTGACTACCCGGTGATCCAAGCGGTCGTACTGGTCACCGCGACGGCGTACATCGTCATCAACCTGCTCGTCGATCTCCTGTACTCCGTGATCGACCCGCGCATCCGGGTACGAGGTGAGGCGTGATGGCCGTCGCTGACCTCGCCACCGCTGCGCCAACCACCTCCCGTCGCCGCAAAGTGATCCGGCGGATGCTCCGCAACCCGCTCGCGATCGCGGGTCTCGTCGTCCTCGCCATCGCCGTCATCGCTGCCGCCTTCGCGCCCTGGCTGTCACCCCAGGAACCGACGCTGACTCACCTGGATCGCGCCTTCGCACCTCCCGGTACGGCGGGCCATCTGCTCGGCACCGACGACCTCGGCCGGGACGTGCTGTCCCGGATCATGTTCGGCCTGCGCGCCTCGCTGCACGTCGGGCTGCTCGCCGTCGCGACCTCGCTCGTGATCGGTGTACCGCTCGGGCTGATGGCCGGGTACTTCCGCGCGGTCGACGCCCTGATCTCGCGGTTCACGGATCTCGTCCTGGCGTTCCCGTTCCTGATCCTCGCGGTCGGCCTGGCCGCGATCCGCGGTGCGAGTCTAGGCAACGCGGCGATCGCGATCGGGATCGCGCAGATCCCCGGCGTGATCCGGATCGTCCGCTCGGAGACGCTGCGGCTGAAGTCTCTCGACTTCGTCGCTGCGGCGATCGTCGACGGCGCGGGCGACGTCTGGGTGCTCGGCCGGCACATCCTGCCGAACGCCGCCTCGGTGATCATCGTCCAGGCAACGGTCGCGATCCCGGCGGCCATCCTCGGCGAGGCCGTGCTCTCGTTCCTGGGGCTCGGCATCCAGCCGCCGGCGCCGAGTTTGGGCACGATGCTGTCCGACGCTCAGCAGTTCGCAACCCGCGCCCCCTGGGCCGCGGTGATGCCCGGCCTCGCGATCATGCTGCTGACGCTCGCGTTCAACATCGTCGGCGACAGCCTGCGTGACGCACTCGATCCGAAGGCGAGCCGCCGATGACCGGATCAGTTCTCGAGGTCAAGGACCTCTCCGTCACCTTCCGCACCGAGGACGGCCCGCTGTCGGCGGTCGATCGGGTCAACCTGCAGGTCGCCGACGGCGAAGTGCTGGCCATCGTCGGCGAGTCCGGCTGCGGCAAGAGCGTGACCGCGATGAGCCTGGCCGGTCTGCTCCCCCGTTCCGCGACGGTCGACGGCTCGGTCCGGCTGGACGGCGTGGAGCTCATCGGCGCGGACAAGCGGACCCTTCGCTCGATCCGCGGCCGCGAAGTCGCGTACATCTTCCAGGAGCCGATGACCTCGCTGAACCCGGTCTTCACGGTTGGCTACCAGATCAGCGAAGTGCTCCGCATCCATATCGGCCTGTCCCGGAAGGCAGCGCGAAGCCGGGCGGTCGAGCTGCTCAAACTGGTCGGCATCTCGTCGGCCGAGCGCCGGGTCGACGACTATCCGCATCAGTTGTCCGGCGGGATGCGTCAACGCGTGATGATCGCCATGGCCGTCGCCTGCGACCCCAAGGTGCTCATCGCGGACGAACCGACCACCGCGCTCGACGTGACGATCCAGGCCGGCATCCTCGACGTACTGCGGGCACTACGCGAACGGCTCGGCACGAGCGTCGTGCTGATCACCCACGACCTCGGGGTCGTCGCTGACCTCGCCGACCGAGTAGCAGTCATGTACGCCGGACGGGTGGTCGAGACCGCCGAAGTACACGAGCTGTTCGCGAAGCCTCAACACCCTTACACAGCAGGGCTCCTGGGCGCTTCGCCATCGGCAGGCCGCCATGCGGGGACCGACCGGCTCAACGAGATCCCCGGCCTCGTACCGGTCCTGGCCGAGCAACCCGACGCCTGTACCTTCGCCGACCGCTGTCCCCGAGCGATGGACATCTGTACTACGCAGCAACCCGTGCTGACCGCAGGCGTGGCCTGCTGGAACCCGGAGGGCAGATGACCGAATACGCGCTGGAGCTCGAGAACCTCGTCATGCACTTCGGGCCGGTCCGTGCCGTCGACGGCGTCTCTCTGCGGATCCCGAAAGGTTCGGTGGTCGCTCTGGTCGGAGAGAGCGGTTCCGGGAAGTCCACAGTCGGTCGCTGTATCGTCCGCTTGCTGGAACCGACCGAGGGCACGGTCCGGCTCGCCGATGCCGACATCACCCACCTCAACCGTCGCCAGCTGCGCCCGCATCGCCGGGACGTGTCGATCGTCTTCCAGGACCCAGCGGGCTCACTCGACCCACGGCTGTCGGTCGGCGACATCGTCGGCGAACCACTTCGCCTCATGCGCCAACGGGGAGCGCTCCCTGCCGAGCAGCGGAACATCCCCTCGACAGTGGCCGACGCGCTTCGTCGAGTCGGGCTCCGGCCCGAGGTCGCCCAGCGATCGCCGCACGAGCTGTCTGGCGGCCAGCGGCAACGCGTGAGTATCGCCCGGGCGTTGATCTCGTCGCCCCGGCTGTTGGTGGCTGATGAGCCGACCAGCGCGCTCGACGTGTCCGTGCAGGCGTCTGTACTCAACCTCTTGGCCGATCTGCAGCGCGACCTCGGGTTCGCCTGCCTGTTCATCACGCATGACCTGTCGGCCGTTGAGTACCTGGCCGATGAGGTTGCTGTCATGTATCTCGGTCAACTGGTCGAGCAAGGCCCGCGAGAGCGCATCTTCGGCGTACCGGCTCATCCCTACACGCAGGCGTTGTTGTCGGCGGCGCCGGTGCCGGATCCGTCCAGGCAGCGAGTGCGGCGTCCGGTACTGCTCGGGGACGACCTACCGTCAGCTATAGACCCGCCACCGGGTTGCCGGTTCCACACCAGGTGCCCAGTAGCTATCGACAAGTGCAGGAGCGTCGTACCGGAGTCCAGGGTGATCGGCGAAGGTGGGCACCAGGTCGCTTGCCACCTGGTGCAGGACGATGGCAGTGGACCCGACGTACGCGATCAAGCAGACACCACAGCACGAGGAGTTGCTCGATGACCTTCACCACCCGGCCCACTCTGCGCGGCACGTTCGGGATGGTCTCGTCCACCCATTGGCTGGCGTCACAGTCGGCCATGCGGCTACTGGAGCTCGGTGGCAACGCCTTCGACGCCGCAGCGGCCGCTGGGTTCGTGCTCCACGTCGTGGAGCCACACCTGAACGGTCCTGGGGGTGAGGTGCCGGCGATCATCGCTACGGCGGCCGACCCGACGCCACGGGTGCTATGCGGGCAGGGGGCGGCTCCGGCGGGCGCGACGATCGAGCACTTCCAGGGACTCGGGCTGTCGCTCATACCGGGCTCGGGGCCGCTGGCGGCCGCAGTACCGGGGGCTGTTGATGCCTGGTTGCTGTTGCTGCGGGACCACGGGACGCTGCCACTCCGGACAGTGCTGGAGCCGGCGATCGGGTACGCGCGCAACGGGCACCCTGTGATCGGCCGGGTCGGCGACACGGTCAACACCGTCCGGGAGCTGTTCACAGAGCACTGGCCGACCTCTGCCGAGCTGTGGTTGCAGGGCGGGAAGGCTCCGAAGACCAACGAGTTGTTCCGCAATCCGGCGTACGCAGACACGCTCGAGCGGTTGCTGGTCGCCGCCGAAGAGGCCGGTGCGGATCGCGTGGCTCAGATCGAGGGCGCTCGCCGGGCGTGGCGCGAAGGGTTCGTCGCGGAGACGATCGACAGGTTCTCGCGGTTGCCGCATCGCGATTCGAGCGGTGCCGACCATGCCGGGTTGATCACCGGTGACGACGTGGCGTCGTACGAGGCGAGCTGGGAAGAGGCGGCCACCTTCGACTGGCACGGGCATACGGTCGCCAAGACCGGTCCGTGGGGTCAGGGGCCGGCGCTGCTGCAGTCGCTGGCGGTCCTGGCCGAGTTGGGTGATCCGTCGGGGCTCGATCTGACCAGTGCTGACGGCGTTCACACGATCACGGAGATCACCAAGCTGTCCTATGCGGATCGGGAGGCTTGGTACGGCGATGGCGCCGACGTACCGCTCAAGACGCTGCTCTCACCGGGGTACGCCGCTGAGCGGGCTGCGCTGGTCGGCGCGACGGCGTCGTACGAGCTGCGGCCGGGGGGTCCTGACGGGCGTACGCCGCGGCTACCGGCGGTCGTGTCGGGGGTCGTGGGCGATGCGAGCACCGGGGAACCGACCGTGTCGTCGGATGGCGTCACGCGCGGCGACACGTGTCATGTCGACGTGATCGATCAGTGGGGCAACGTCATCTCGGCGACTCCGAGCGGCGGATGGCTGCAGTCGTCGCCGACGATCCCCGAGCTCGGCTTCTGCCTGGGCAGCCGGTTGCAGATGTTCTGGCTGGAGGAGGGACTCGCGTCATCTCTCGCGCCCGGCCTGCGGCCGCGGACCACGCTCACGCCGACGCTCGTACTACGAGATGGCGCGCCCGTACTCGCTTGTGGATCACCTGGTGGCGACCAGCAAGACCAGTGGCAGCTGCTGTTCCTCCTGCGACACCTTGCGGGCGGGCAGGACCTGCAGGAGGCGATCGATGCGCCTGCTTGGCACACCACCGCGTTCCCGTCATCCTTCTATCCCCGTGCTACCGACCCAGGCAACCTGACGATGGAGAGCCGTCTGGGCTCGACCGTCCGGGACACGTTGATCAGCAAAGGCCACCAGGTCGTCGAAACAGACCCCTGGAGCCTGGGCCGGCTCTGCGCCGTCTCCCGCACTCCAGACGGTGTCCTGGCCGCGGCCGCCAACCCCCGAGGAATGCAGGGCTACGCCACCGGCCGCTAAGTGACAAGCCCACCAGTGGTGGGCTCGTACACCTAGCGAGTCGGCGGGCCGGCTAGTGCGGCGTTTGCGGCGGCCTCTACGTGGTCGCGGGCTGCTGTCGTGGCGGCCTCGCGGTCGCCGGCGGCGATGGCGTCCACCACCCGGATGTGCTCTTTCCACGAGTGCGGCGCCCGCTGTGCGGCGCCGAGGCGGAAGACCCAGTGGACGTGGTGATACATCGCTGTCGACAGCGACGCCAACCACCGGTTGCCACTGATCTCGATGACCGCGACGTGGAGTGCGCTGTTCAGCTCGGCCACCTGATCGAAATCCTCGGCCTCGGTCGCGGCACTCGCGTCATCCAGCAGCTTCCGCAACCGCGCGACGTCTTCCGCGCTCGCCCGCTCAGCCGCGAGCCCCGCAGCAAGAGTCTCCAACTGCTCCCGTACTGCGAACAGATCCTTGATCGCCGTCTCGTCAAGCGTCGCCACCACCGCACCACGCCGCGGGAGGATCTCGACGAACCCCTCGGCCTCGACCACCCGCAACGCCTCACGCACCGGATTGCGCGACACCCCGAAGTCGTCCGCCAGCCGGTTCTCGGTCAGCCGCTCACCCTGCGCGTAGTCACCGTCGACGATCCGCCGCCGCAACTCAGCCAGAACCTGGTCCCTGAGCGCGAGGTGATCACCCCCGATCGTCCGCGCCTGATCTCCCCCGTACCGCTGATCCACCCCGAACTCCCCTCCTGGCTTGCCATGGTTCGGCAGCACCCTACCCGCCAGGCCGACCACGAGCCCGCATCCACAGCTCCGGAAGTCGGTGGCCCGCAGGGAAGCGGCTTGGCTACGTTGCGAGCCTGAACATCACGATCACCGCCCTGACCGATCTCGCTGACCAACCCTCCAGCCGCAGGCTGCCTGGCCGGCGTCCGACGCCGACGGCCTCAAGCCGAGGTGGCGATTCCGAGGCTGAGCGCCCCCATCGGCTTCGGCGCCCCCGGCTCGTAGAACTGGTCGAGCTCGACAATCTCGAATCCGGCATCCCGCACAGCGTCACCGACCTTCCTGGTGAGATGACAGCCGCCGAGCATTCGCTTGTTCATCGGCTCCAGCCTGCGCTGCCAACGCACCACCGACTCGTCGGGTGCGTGCCCGTGCTCCAGGAAATGCAGTGTGCCACCCGGCCGTAGCACGCGTCGTAGCTCCAGCAACGCGGCTTCGAGATCGGGGATCGTGCACATCGTCCAGGTCGACAGGGCAGAGTCGAAGGTGTCGTCGGGGAAAGGCAGCGCCTGCCCGTCGAGGCCTGATCGCTCCACCGGCACGTCGCTCTGCGCCACTCGTTCGGCCGCGAGCTGCCACGCCAGATCCGCGGGCTCGACAGCCCTGACGCGTGTGACCGCCGCGGGGTAGAACGGAACGTTGTGCCCGGTCCCGAAGCCTATCTCGACCACCTCGCCGACCAGATCGGCGCAGACCTGGGCACGCTTCGGCCGCGCCGACTTGGCGCCGCAGGCAACGTTGATCAGGCGGGGCAGTACCCGCTCGGTGTAAATCCCCATGACTGCCTCCGTCGTCGACGACCTCTACAGCGACAGTAGGCCGCACGGAGAACGGCTCATAGGGGCAGGCTCGGGTGAGTGGCACCCAGCCAAGCGGTCAGCGCCTGAGGATCTTGAGCACCGCGGAGATGGTGATCGGGTGGTAGCCGGGGCGCGCGGTCGCGAATACCTGGCTCGCGAACTCCCGGCCGCTCTCCGTCCTCACGAGTGCCTTGTAGACGGGCAGCACCAGCTTCATCCGTCCCACGCGGGTCAGGAAGCTGGCCAGTTCGTCGTACGCCGGGCTGTAGGTGCTCGCGGCAACGATCGAGTACCACCGGCGCGCGATCTCCCCGTTCGCAGTACCGGTGAGCGCGTACTCCCGGTCCAGTTGCTGCAACTGCTCGGCCGTCAGCACGTCGGGAGCAGCGTCCAGAAAGCGCAACCACTCCTGCGTAGTCCAATGCTTGGCACCTTCGGGCACCTGACCGGTCGAGAGCCAGCGGTCGCGGGCCCCGTCGACCACCTCGAAACGCGCAGAGACCGCTCTCTCGGCAAAGGCCGGGATGCCTGGCTCGTCCAGCCACGCGGCCACCTCCGCAGCCGTCACCACCCCCGGGCGCTGGTCCAGCAGGTGCTCGCGCAGATGCCCGGCGAAGTCCTCCGAGTTGATGCTCTGGAACGCGAACCGGTCGAAGTACCCGCGCAGGAAGGGATCGAAGACCTCCCGCGTGAACCGCCCCTCCAGCCAGGCCAGGAACCAGCGGCCCTTGAGCGGCCCCAACCCGGTCGTGCCGTGGTACTGCGACCGGTGGTTGAGCCCCGGCAGTTCCACCGCCTGCTCCGCCGCGGAGAGCGGATCCAGCTTCACGACCGTCGCGTGCTGCTTGATCGCGGTCTCCATCACCGCCAGCTCGGTGCCGTAGACGGCCTCCACGACCCGGTTCTCGACGTACTCCGTGAAGCCCTCGTTCAGCCAGATGTCGTCCCAGCTCTCTTGGGTGACGAGGTTGCCCGACCAGCTGTGCGCTAACTCGTGCGCGACCACGCTGACCAGGGACTTGTCGCCGATCACCACGGTCGGGGTGGCGAACGTCATCCGCGGGTTCTCCATCCCGCCGTACGGGAAGGACGGCGGCAGGACGAGGATGTCGTAGCGGCCCCACCGGTACGGTCCGAAGAGCGCCTCGGTGACGCGCATCATCTCTTCGGTGTCGGAGAACTCGGTCGCCGCCCGCTTGGCCATCTCGGGCTCGGCCCAGACCCCCGCGCGCGTCCCGATCGGCTCGAACACCAGGTCGCCGGCCGCGATGGCCAGCAGGTACGACGGGATCGGCTCGGGCATCACTACGTCGTACGACCCGGTACGGCGCGACTCGGTGCCGTTGTCGGCGCTCATCAGCACCATCAGCTCGGGCGGAGCCGTGACGTGCGCCGAGTAGCTGAATCGCACGCTCGGGCTGTCCTGCACAGGAACCCAGCTCCGGGCGTGGATCGCCTGGGACTGGCTGAACATGAACGGCATCATGCCGCCGGCAGTCATCGACGGCTCCAGCCACTGCAGCCCGGTGGCCGTCGGAGCGGTCCGGTAGCTCACCCGCACCCGCTCGTGCTGCCCGGTCCGGATCGTCAGCGCAGAGCCCAGCTCGTTGTCGGGGACCGACAAGCTGTACTCCAGCGGCTCCCAGTCGCCCTCCACCGTCTCGACCGCACCCTCCACGGCCAGGATCGTCAGATCCCGGGTATCGAGGACCAACCGGTCGCCCGGGCCACTCCAGGCGAGCGTGTGCGTGGCCGTGCCGGACAGCACCTTGGCGGTGAAGTCCAGGTCGAGTTCCAGCGCGAGATGGGTGGTGCGCACCAACGCCGGTTCGGCGTAGGAGTGGCGATCGTGGCTCACAGGGGCTCCCGAGGCAGAATGTCGTTCGGAGGACATTACCCACGCAATGGCTCGATGACGCGGCCGATCAGCGCCACGGGCAGCAACGTGCCAAAACCGGTTCAGACGGGCAGCACCAGCAGACTGGGGACAGCATGTCGCAGCGCCGGCCGGAGCTAGCTCTGCAGCGCAAGCCGTACGGATCCTGGCTGCTCGGCCCAGCCGGCCAGAGCCCGCGGCAGCTGCGAATCCGCGGCCAGTTGCTGCTGACCGTCTTCTCGCTAGGCACCAACATCATCGGCTCGTCGGTCGTCTTCCTGCTCAGCGTGTTCGTCCTGCCCGGCCCACCGCCCAACCACGAGCTGCAACTGGTCCGGGCGATCGTCTTCCCGGCGTACTTCCTGCTGGCGCTGCTGGTCGGCGCGATCTGGAGCACCCGGTACGCCCTTCGCGCGACCTCCTGGGTGCTGGAGGACCGGCCGGCGACCCGAAAAGAGCAGATCACCACGCTGCAGCTGCCATTGCGGCTGACCACGATCGAAGTGTTCCTCTGGCTCCTCGGGACGGTGCTGTTCAGCCTGCTCGCGCTGATCTTCCAGCCGGACAACGTGCTCCGGATCATGGTCACGATGTTCGACGGCGGCATCGTCACCTGCGCCGCGTCCTACCTGCTGACCGAGTTCGCGCTCCGGCCGGTCGCCGCGAGAGCGCTCGCTGAGCAAGCGCCACCGCGGCGGCTGCTCGCGGCCGGGTTGAAGGCGCGGACGATTTTCTTCTGGGCGGTCGGATCCGGGGTGCCCGTAGTCGGGCTGATGCTGACGGCGGCGCTGGCCCTGGTCGAGAAGGATGTCTCGTCGACCAGGCTGTCGGTGATCATCCTTGCCCTCGGCACCGTTGTGCTCGTCTGTGGCTGGCTGCTGACAGCGCTCTCTGCCCGGTCGGTGGTCGCGCCGGTTCGCTCGGTGCGCAATGCGCTCGCGGTGATCGGTGACGGGGAGCTGAACGTCCGGATCCCGGTCTTCGACGGCACCGAGCTCGGCTCGCTTCAAGCGGGCTTCAACCGGATGGCCGCCGGGTTGCGCGAGCGGGAGCGGATTCGCGATCTCTTCGGGCGATACGTCGGGCCTGAGGTCGTACGGGAGGCATTGGCCAGCGATGCGCTCGGTGGTGAGGAGCGGTTCGTCGCGGTGCTCTTCGTCGATCTGGTCGGCTCGACCGAGCTCGCCGCCGTCCGGCCGCCGACCGAGGTGGTGCAGCTGCTCAACAGGTTCTTCGAGCTCGTCGTCGACGAGGTGGATCGTCAGGGCGGTTTTGTGAACAAGTTCGCGGGCGACGCGGTGCTGGCCGTCTTCGGCGCGCCGGCCGAGCTGCCAGATCCGGCAGGGAGCGCTCTCCAGGCGGGCCGGGCGTTGGCCAGGCGACTGGCAGAAGAGTTGCCTGAGGCAACAGCTGGGATCGGGATCACCGCCGGTACGGTCGTCGCGGGCACGGTCGGCGACGTGCGCCGCCACGAGTACACCGTCATCGGCGACCCGGTGAACGAGGCCGCCCGGCTGACCGAGCTCGCCAAAGCCGTTCCCGGCCGCCTGCTCGCCTCGATGACAGCCGTCCACGAGGCCGCCCCCGTCGAAGCCGCCCACTGGAAGGCCGGCGACAAGGTCACCGTCCGAGGCCGCAACCGCCCCACCCAGCTAGCTATTCCGACCTAAACCTGCCCCGCGCTGCCCAGGTAGTCGTGGAGCATGGCAGCGCCGTGAATCATCGCCCTGGTCCGACGATCGTGGGCTGCTCGTCGCTCGGCCACGGCAGCGCGTAGCGCCTCGGTGCTTCCAGTCTGGCGGAGCCCCTCCAGCACCGGGCGGATCTGGTCGAACCCGTACCGCCCACGCCGCAGCATCGCAATGATCCGCGCATCCCGCACCTGCAGCGGCCCATACCGCCGGTACTTCGTCCCCGCCTCCCGCACCGGCATGAGCAACTCCGCCGACTCCCACACCCGCAGGGTCGACGTCCGTACGCCGAGCTGAGCCGCCAACTCCCCCACCAGCAAGGGCGGCCCACTGATCACCGGCACCCCGTCGAGGAACTCCTCGGCCGCCTCCCCCAGCGCCTCGCTCGCCACGTCAGTCGCGAGCCGCTGCTCGTGCAACGCGGCATGACTGGCATCGAGCAGCCGAAACGCCAACGCCTGGTGACCGTCGTGCACCGCTTGCATGATCGCGGTCGCTGTCCCATTTCCGAACCCGGGGGCCAGCGCGCGATACGTGAGCATCGCCTGCAGATGCACTTCGTCGTACTGGCGATAGCCCGACTCGCTCCGCGGCACCTCGGGCAGAATGCCGACCGATTCGTAGTTGCGGACCAGTTGCGTCGAGATGCCGGCGCGTCGCGCCAGATCGACCGGTCGCAGTCCCATCCGCTTCTAGCGCCCGCCGGCCACGTCGACCATCGAGCCGGTCATGTAGGACGAGCGATCCGAGGCAAGGAAGGCGATCAGCTCAGCCACCTCTTCCGCCTTGCCCGGGCGACCGAGCGGCGGGGTCGTGCCGATCCGCTCGAGCCGCCCCTCCTCGTGGATCTCGGTCTCGATCAGTCCCGGCCTGACCCCGAGCACGCGAATACCTTCCTTCGCGACCTCGTTCGCCAACCCGATCGTCATCGTGTCCACCGCGGCCTTGCTGCTCGCGTAGTCGACATACTCACCCGCCGAGCCCAGCACGGCGCCCCGCGACGACACGTTGACGATGACTCCCCCAGCCCCGCCATTCGCCGTCGACATCCGGCGTACCGCGGCACTCGCGACCAGGAACGCCCCGATCGTGTTGATCCGGAAAACCCGCTCCAACCGCGCCAGGTCGTAGTCGGCCACCCGGCCACTCGGCGAGACGACACCCGCATTGTTGACCACGGCACCGATCGCCCCGAGCTCGCCGGTCACCGCGTCGAACAGTCGCTCGATCTCCTCAGGCTCAGCCACATCAGCCTGTACGGCGTACGCCCGCCGCCCGACCTTCTCGCAAGCCGCGACAACCTGCTCGGCCGCTTCCGACCGAGTGCGGTAACTGACTCCGACATCCCAGCCATCGACCGCCAGCGCGATCGCCGCCGCCGCGCCGATGCCGCGACTTCCACCAGTGACCAGGGCGGTTCCCCGCCGCGCTCCGTTCTCAACCATGACGCCAGCCTTTCACGCCCGTCACGTCACCGCCGGCGGCCTCCCCATCCCCAGCTGGACCTCGTTGTCGGCGAACCCCAGGGACCGGTAGATCCGGATCGCGAGGTAGCCGGGATCAGCGACCATCACCAGCGTGTGCGCGCCCAACTCGTCGAACCCGTAGCGCGACGCCCGATGGACGAGCGTGCTCGCGATCCCCCGGCCCCGGTCTTCGGGATTCGTCTGTACGTGCTGGAAGCGGGCGACCCCTGACCCGTCCGACGCCAGCCCGAGCGATGCCTGCAACCGATCACCGTCGAAAGCGCCGAACCACTTCGCCTGCCCAGCCTCGCAGAGCCTTCGCTCCGCCTCGGCCCGGCGCCGGCTGAACACCCGGTACTCCTCGTCGACCTTCATCGTGGCGCACGTCAGGGAAAGCTCGAGCAGCTGCTCCCAGTCGTCGTCGCTGGTCAGGAACCGGTACTGCGAAGTGTCGTTCGGCCGGGCCGGCTCCTGAACCTCGGTCGCCGTCATCACAGTGCTGCGGTCGATCTCAAGGCCCAGCGCCTTGACCTCCTCCTCGCTGCCGACGACTCCGTCCGTCGTGTCGAGGCCCAGGGCGAGGTGCTCCGCCTCCGGGAACTCACGCCGAAACGTCTCCTGCCGCGCGACCGCGTCACCAGGCCCGAACGGAGTACGGAAGAGCAAGTAGTTGCCCCACCAGAAGGCCGGGTTGGCCGGCGTCCGGACGACGACGTAGTCGCCTTCGTCCGTCAGCACGGAGCCGCTCAGCTGCAGCAACATCAGATCGGTTCGGTAGCCGAGGCTGGTGAAGTTCACCTCTCCATCGTCAGTACGACGTCAAGACGATTTGTGCGACGGCTTCGAGCAACCCTTTGACATGCAGCTAGTTGGCTGCCTATTGTGGTTAGGCAGCCGGTTGGTTGCATGAATGGAGTGGTGATGGCTGACGAGGTGTTCCGGGCGCTGGCCGATCCGAGCCGGCGGAAGCTCCTGGACAGCCTGAACCAGCGCAACGGCCAGACGCTGAGCGAACTGTGCGCCGGGCTCGAGATGGCGCGGCAGTCGGTCAGCAAGCACCTCGCGGTGCTGGAGAGCGCGAACCTCGTCACCACGGTCCGGCGCGGCCGGGAGAAGTTGCACCACCTGAACGCCGAGCCGATCAACGCCATCGCCGACCGCTGGATCAACCGGTACGACCGCCGGCGGGCGCACCTGTTCGCCGATCTCAAAACAGCATTGGAGACAACACCAGTGAGCGACAACGACTTCGTCTACACGACCTACATCAAGACCACGCCGGAGCGGCTCTGGCAGGCGCTCACCAATCCGGCCTTCACCCAGCAGTACTGGGGTGTCCAGCACCAGACCGACTGGAAGGTCGGCTCGCCGATCGACTGGGTGATGGGCGACGTGACGATGTCCGGGCCCGGCCAGGAGGTGCTGGAGTACGACCCGTACCGGCGGTTCGCGATCACCTGGCACCACATCACGCCGGACTTCGCCAAGGCGACCGAGATGAGCGACGAACTGGCGGCCAGGACCAGCGCCGAGCCGCTCTCCCGGGCGAGCTTCGAGCTGGAACCGGACGGCGACCAGGTGAAGCTGACCGTGATCCACACCGGCTTCGAGCCCGGCAGCGAGATCCGCGCGATGATCGGCGAAGGCTGGACCCGCCTGATCTCCGACCTCAAGACCTTCGTCGAGTCGACCGAGTTCTCCGAAGCAGTGGCGTCTGAAGCCGAGAAGGTCGGCTAGCGTTGAAGGCGTGCCGAACAGCAATCGTCTAGGTGAGTACCTGCGGGCAAGGCGTGAACTCGTCCAGCCGGAGGACGTAGGCCTGCCACCCGGCGGAAGGCGCCGGGTGCACGGCCTGCGCCGGGAAGAGCTGGCGCTACTCGCCGGCATCAGCAGCGACTACTACATGCGACTCGAGCAAGGTCGCGACCTGCACCCGTCGGATCAGGTTCTCGACGCCCTGGCCAAGGTCCTCCAGTTGAGTCCCGACGCGACCGCTCATCTGCACGAACTCGCCCACCCGGTCGGCAGACGCGAGTTGGCCGGCAGCGTCGACGACGTGCCCCCGAGCCTGCTGCGGCTGATCAACAACTGGACCACGACCCCGGCGTACGTCCAGGACAAACTGCTGAACATCCTCGCGTCGAACCCGATCGCCGTCGAGCTGTCCCCCCACTACTTCGCCGGCACCAACCTGCTGCGGGAGGTCTTCCTGGATCCGTCTCAGAAGACCTTCCGGCCCGAGTGGGACCTGATCACCACGAACGGCGTCGCAGCACTGCGGGCGCAGGTCGGCTCCAACCTCGACGACCCCGATCTGGTGGCACTGGTGGACGAACTGTCAGCCGGCAGCGACCGGTTCCGCGAACTGTGGAACCGGCACGACATCGTCGCCAGGATCAGCGGTGTCAATCGCTTCGATCACCCCGACGTCGGACACCTCGACCTGCACGCCGAGAAGCTCCAGATCAACGGCCCCGAAGGCCTCACACTGTGCATCTTCCACGCCGACCCCGGCACCCCCAGCGCCGAAGGCCTGGCCCGATTGACCGCCCGCCTCATCAACACCCTCACCCACTGACGCTCCCCGACGGCTGCACCGCTTGGCAGCTACGGCCTTCGATGGATCAGCAGCGGTAGTACCGCTGCTGCGCCCGACTCCCGAAGCTTGGCGGCAGCGACCGTGATCGGCCACTGTGACGACGAGGCATCGACGACCAGCAGGACCGAGCGTTCGGTGATGGCTTGGACAGTCGCCGGGTCGACGGAAACTCCGTCTCGCCAGACCTTCGCTTCCTCGGCTGAGGAGAGGTCGTCGGTGAACGCGGAGCCGTCGACGGTCAGCTCGGCCCGTTCCAGCCGGCCGATCTCGGCCAGGTGATTGGCGACCTCGCTCACCAACTGGCGATGCCCAGCCGCCGGAAGCGTCACCACGACCTCGGGACGCCGCGACCACGCATCGCGCCATCGCGACAGGGCAGCCACACAACCCACCTTCAGCGCATCCAGGGCAGCAGGCTCCGGAGTGGAGCTGAAGACCGAACGGATCACCTCGCGCCATTCAGGCGCGTCTGCGTAAACAATGCTGCGACCTGGCTCGGCCATCAGCGCCGGCGGGATCTTTCCCTTCGCACCGAAGGCGCCACCCGGCCACATCTTCCGCGGCTCCAGGACGTGCGTCTCCCCGCGGAGCAGCCGGGTGATCGCCTGCACGGTCTCCGGGTCGGGTTTTGCGGTCAGCGGATCCGGCAGCAGGCCGAGACAGACCGAGCAACGGCCGCAGCGCTCGGCCGACGGGTCGTCCAGCGACTCCTGCAGTAGTTGCATGAGGCAACGTTCGCCGCGAGTGTAGGCGCGCATGATGTCGGCCTCGCGACGCCGTACCGAAACGATGCCGTCGTAGTGGGCCGCGTCGAAGGTCCACTCCGCGGCGGTCCGCACCCAGCCGCGCTCGACTCGCTCGACGGCGCCGTCGACAGCCAACTGCTTCAGCATCAGCTCGACGCGGCCCCGGCGCAGGCCGGTCTCCGCTTCCAGTGACGGCACGGTCGCCGGCTGGTCCGGCCCATAAGCCTCGAGCCCACGCAGCAACCTGTTCACCTGGTCCGGCTGCGGAATCGTCGCGGTGGCGAAGTAGTCCCACACGCCCGCGTCGGCATCGGACGGCAGCAACGCCACCACCGCATGGTCGATGCCACGGCCGGCCCGCCCGACCTGCTGGTAGTACGAGACCGGCGACGGCGGCGAACCCACGTGCACGACGAACCCGAGATCGGGCTTGTCGTACCCCATGCCGAGCGCCGAGGTCGCGACCAGCGCCTTCAACTCGTTGCCACGCAAGGCGTCCTCAAGCCGCTCCCGCTCCCCCGCCTCCAGCCCACCCGTGTACGCCGCGACGGGAACCGCCGCGCCATGCACCTCCTGGATCGCGGCGGCCAGCCGCTGAGCATCGGACACCGTCAACGTGTAGACGATGCCCGATCCGGGCAGCTTCGGCAGTTGGTCGACGACCCAGGCGAACCGGTCCAACGGCGACAGCGCATCGACCACGGCCAGTTGCAGGCTTGAGCGCGCCAGCGGACCTCGTAGTACCAGTGTTGACTCGCCCAGTTGATGCGCGACGTCATCGGTCACCCGCGCGTTGGCCGTCGCGGTCGTCGCGAGCACCGGGGTTTGCGGGTTGAGCTTCTGCAGCACGTCGGACACGCGCCGGTAGTCCGGCCGGAAGTCGTGCCCCCAGTCCGAGACGGCATGAGCCTCGTCGATCACCAACAGACCGATCTGGCCGGCCAGTCCGTCGAGCACGCGCCGACCGAAGCCAGGGTTGGCCAAGCGCTCCGGTGATACCAGCAGTACGTCGATCGCACCCGAGCGCAGGTCGCTCTCGATGCCGGACCAGTCGTCCACGTTCGAGGAGTTCAGGGTCGCCGCCCGCAGCCCAGCCCGCCCTGCCGCACCCACCTGGTCGCGCATCAACGACAGCAACGGCGAGACAACCAGCGTCGGCCCGGCCCCCTCGGCCCGGCGGATCGCCGTCGCCGCCCAGTACACCGCTGACTTGCCCCAGCCGGTCGCCTGGACGACCAGCACCCGAGCATTCGGCTCGCACAACGCCGCGACCGCGGTCTCTTGGTCAGCCCGAAGACTCGCGCCATCCCCAGCGATCGCGCGGATCACTCCCGCAGCAGTCGCCGCCCGCTCATCCGACAGCTCGATTTCACCCATGCCACCGACCCTAGACGCCACCACCCCCACCCCGCGCGCCCCCACCAGCCCCCTGTGGAAAACCCACCCGAGCAACCCCACCTCCCTCCCCAACCACATTCGGCGGTTAACCGCCGAAATGCCGCGGGAGGGTTGGGGCGCGCTGCGGTGGGTCAGCGGCAGCCGGCGGGGTGGCAAGGGGTGCCGGCGGGGTCTACCAGGCGTTGCGGGCCGGGACCTCGAGTGGAAAGGGTGTCGTAGGGGTTGGCCAGAGCGCAGCGGTCCAGGGAGAGGCAGCCGCAGCCTATGCAGTCTTTGAAGTCGTTGCGGAGTTGCTCGAGGTGCACGATGCGGCGGTCCAGTTCGGCTTGCCAGGACTCGGAGATGCGTTCCCAGTCCTGCCGGGTCGGGGTGCGGTTGTCCGGCAGGAGGGCGAGGATCGCGGCGACCTCGGCGAGCGGGATGCCGACGCGCTGGGCGATCCGGATCATCGCCACCCGGCGCAGGGTGTCGCGCTTGTACCGGCGCTGGTTGCCCGGCGTCCGGCGGCTGATGATCAGGTTCTGCCGCTCGTAGAAGTGCAGCGCGGAGATCGCCACCCCGCTGCGGTCGGCCAGCTGGCCGACCGTGAGCTCGCCCGGTTCGCTGTCCACTAGTCGCCCTCCGCTCGAACCTCAACCAATGTCGAGGCTAGCCGAAGGGATCACGCCACGGCGATCCGGCGTCCGATACTCGCCGACATCAACGCGGCAGCCGCACACAGCCCGCCAGCGAGGTACCAGGCCAGGTTGTAACTGCCCTGTACGTCCCGGATCATGCCCGCGCCGGTGGCCGCGATCGCCGCGCCGATCTGGTGCGAGGCGAAGACCCAGCCGAACACGATCGGCCCGTCCACCCCGAACCACTCCCGGCACAGCGCGACCGTCGGCGGCACGGTCGCCACCCAGTCGAGCCCGTAGAAGATGATGAACACCCAGACACTCGGCTGAGCAGTCGGCCCGAGCAGCGACGGCAGTACCAGCAGTGAAAGCCCGCGCAGCGAGTAGTAGGCGATCAGCAGATACCGCGGATCCCAGCGGTCCGTCAGCCACCCCGACGCGATCGTGCCCGCCACATCGAAGATCCCGACCAGGGCGAGCAACGAGGCCGCGGTGGTCGGCGGCATCCCGTGATCATGAGCAGCCGTCACGAAGTGAGTGCCGATCAAGCCGTTCGTGGACGCCCCGCAGATCGCGAATCCGCCGGCCAGCATCCAGAACGCCGGCCGATGCATAGCCATCCAAAGCGCACTCAGAGCCCGTACTCCGCTATTGCCGGTCGCCTCGACCCGCTGCCCGGCAGTGCTCCCCTCCGGAGCGCCATAAGCCCGCAACCCGACATCACTCGGGTAGTCACGCAAGAACAGCAACACCAGCGGTACTACGGCCAGCGCGGCGCCAGCCGCGACCAGTGCGGGCAGCCGCCACCCGTACGAGGTCGCCAGCCGAGCGATGAGGGGAAGAAAGACCAGCTGCCCAGTCGCACCGGCGGCGGTCAGGATGCCGGTGACCAGTCCACGGCGCTCCACAAACCAGCGTCCCGTGATCGTCGCGACGAACGTCATCGACATGGACCCGGTACCGACGCCGACGAGCAGCCCCCAACAGAGCAGCAGTTGCCAGGACGAGTTCATGAAAATGGTCAGACCACTGCCGAGCGCGATCAGTACCAGCGCGCCGCTGACCACCTTGCGCAGCCCGAGCCGGTCCATCAACGCGGCGGCGAACGGCGAGATCAGGCCGTACAGCAGCAGGTTGATCGATACCGCCGACGAGATCGTCGCGTGCGACCAGCCGAACTCCTCGTGCAACGGGTCGAGCAGCACGCTCGGTACGGACCGGAAGCCGGCAGCGCCGATCAAGGTGATGAAGCCGACGGCAGCGACGGGCCAGGCGCGGTGCAACCGCCGCCGGGCCGTCTTCTTCTCCAGAATCTCTGTCACCAGGCGAGTGTGCGGGAGAATTCTTCGCCGAACCAGTGGCCAGAACGACACCATGTGTCAAGATGTGGCCATGGGTCCCCACATCACACCGCACAAGGTCGCAGTACTGGCCCTGGAGCCCGTCGTCGGCTTCGACCTGACCATTCCCCCGACAGTGCTCCGCGAGGCCACCACGGCCGACGGCACCCACCTGTACGACGTCAAGATCTGTGGACTGCGGACAGCCCCGATCCGCGCCGGAATCGGGTTCAGCCTGATCCCCGACCACGGCCCGGAAGCGCTGGCCGAAGCAGACACGGTGATCATCCCAGGGACCTACATCCCGCAGCCGCGGCACGAAGGCACCCTGCCCGACGACCTGGCCGCAGCACTCGCCACGATCCGGCCCGGCACCAGGATCGCCTCGATCTGCACCGGGGCCTTCGTGCTCGCCGCCGCCGGTCTTCTCGATGGCCGGCCCGCGACGACGCACTGGCAGCGCGCCGACCTGTTCCGCGCGCTCTATCCGAAGGTGCTGCTCGACGAGGACCTGCTCTTCATCGACGACGGCGACATCATCACTTCGGCCGGACTAGCGGCCGGCCTGGACCTGTGCCTGCACCTGATCCGCCGCGACTTCGGCAGCGAGGTCGCCAACAAGGCCGCCCGGCACTGCGTGGTGGCGCCGTGGCGTGACGGCGGTCAATCACAGTTCATCGACCGCGTCGTACCGGACGAAGGCACCGACGGTACTGCGCCCACGCGAGCGTGGGTGCTCGAGCGACTCGATCAGGAGATCACCCTTGGTGCGATGGCCGCGCGGTCCCGGATGAGCGTGCGCACCTTCAGCCGCCGCTTCAAGGCCGAGACCGGCCAGTCGCCGGGCAACTGGCTCCTTCAGCAACGCGTCCGGCACGCCTGCCACCTCCTCGAGACGACCGACCTCTCAGTCGAGCGCATTGCCGAGGCAGCCGGCCTGGGCACAGCGGCCTCGCTCCGGCATCACCTCCGCAGCGAGGTCGGCATCCCACCACTCGCCTACCGCAAGACTTTCCGCGCCAGTTGACTCTGTGGCTATGTCTGCCCCACCGCCCCGGTCAGGTCAGAGGATCACCAGCTCGTGCGGACGCTGGTTGACCGACTCCACACCGTCTGCGGTGACGACGACGATGTCCTCGATCCGGGCGCCCCACCGACCCGGCTGGTAAATCCCCGGCTCGATGCTGAACGCCATGCCTGGTTCGAGAATCAGCGCGTTTCCACTGACAATGTACGGCTCTTCGTGCACGTCGAGCCCGATCCCATGTCCGGTCCTGTGGATAAAGAACTCACCGAACCCCGCAGCCGCGATCACCTCGCGCGCCGCGGCGTCGATCGACTCCGCGCTGACACCTGGGCGCACAGCATCGACCGCCGCTTGCTGAGCCAGCCGCAGTACTTCGTACGTCGAAGCGACATCCGCGTCACGCGGTTCGCCGACGGCGTACGTCCGGGTGGAGTCCGAGTTGTACCCCTCGGGGACCGGCCCGCCGATGTCGACCACGACAACATCGCCCGACTCGATCACACGATC
Organism: Streptomyces sp. SID13031; assembly: GCF_010548305.1. Classification (GTDB taxonomy): domain Bacteria; phylum Actinomycetota; class Actinomycetes; order Propionibacteriales; family Kribbellaceae; genus Kribbella. Next base: position 46,732 of record NZ_JAAGLV010000005.1, on the reverse strand, counting down.
CGACAGCGAGTGATGCGGGCTCGCGCCGTTCGGGCCACTTCCGACGATCACGAACTCGGCCGCGAGGTGCCCTTCCTCGACGATGGCCGCGGCGATGTCCGCGCCGACCTCCGCCTCCGTCCGCCCGGCCCGCAGCCACTCGCCGACCCGCGCGTGCACCCGATCGATCGCGGCGCCCGCCTTGCGCAGGGCATCGACCTCGGCCGCGTCCTTGCGCATCCGCAGCTCCCGCACGATCGGTCCGGCGAGCATCTGCTCCACGCCGGGCATCGCCGCCCGCATCGCGAGCACGTGCAACGCCGGGGTGAAGTCGCTGACCGCCACGCGATCGGGCTTGCCGAGCAGGTCCGCGGCCACGGCGTACGGGTCGTCGCCGTCGACCCACGTGACGATCTCGACGCCGAGCTCGGCGGTCGGGACGTCTGCGTACCCAGGCGCTTCCAGCTTCGGTACTACGAGAGCAGGCGGCCCGTCGGCGGGGATGACGAGGGTGGTGAGGCGTTCGTGCGAACCGCCTTCACGGCCGAGCAGGTACCGCAGATCGGAGCCCGGGGCGATCAGCAACCCGGTGCCGGCGGCGGCTTCTCGGGCGCGCTCCAACCGGGCGCGCAGTACGGCGGAATCTGTCGGAGGCAGGTGCGAGGATCGACGTGACATGGGTTCGACGGTACTGCGAGAGGGCATCACGATGGCGCTTCACCACGTCACCTACGGCGAAGGCACCCCGGTGCTCGCGCTGCACGGCTGGACCCCCGACCACCGGTTGATGACCGGTTGCCTGGAGCCGATCTTCGCGGACCGTCCCGGCTACCGGCGGCTCTACCCGGACCTCCCCGCGATGGGCCAGAGCCCAGCCGGCGACATCGACAGCTCCGACGGCATCATGGCCGCGCTGCGGGAGTTCATCGACGACGAGATCGGCGCCGAGCCCTTCGTCCTGATCGGCGAGTCGTACGGTGGTTACCTGGCGCGTGGCCTGGTCGCCGAACGGCCCGGCCAGATCCTCGGTCTCGGGCTCATCTGCCCGATCGGGGTCGCCCTGGAGCAGGCCGACCGGACCGTGCCCGACCACGTCACGCTGGAGTGCGACCCGGCCGTCGTCGCGACCCTCACCCCAGAGCAGGTCGAGGAATTCGCCGGGATGGCCGTGCTGCAGACGGCGGACACACTCAGGCGGTACCAACGAGACGTCGAGCCAGGGCTGAACGCGGCCGACGTCGAGGCGATGGACCGCATCCGCAAGAGCTGGGCGCTCACGATCGCGCCCGAGAGCGGCCCGATCTACACCCGCCCCTCGCTCATCCTCTGCGGCCACCAGGACTCCATCACCGGGTTCGAGGATCAGTACTCGCTGCTCCCCCACTACCCCCGCGCCTCGTACGCCGTGCTCGACCGCGCGGGCCACAATCTCCAGTTCGAGCAACCCGCGCTGTTCGCGGTCCTGATCGCCGACTGGCTGGAGCGGATCGCCAGCGCGCCTACCAGTCGGTAATGTCGAGGTATGGAGACCGGGAAGCGTCCGTTCGGCTGGCCCCTGCTCGTCGCGTTGACCAACGGGCGATCCAGGATCCCCGACGACCGGCTGGAGTTCGCCGTCCGCGGCAAGGTCGTGCTGGTGACGGGCTCGTCGTACGGGATCGGCGAGGCGACCGCCAAGCGGCTGGCGCGCGCCGGTGCGACCGTGCTGCTCCTGGCGCGGACGGCCGAGCAGCTCGAGATCGTCGCCGAAGAGATCCGGGCAGCCGGTGGCAAGGCCTTCGTCTACCCGGCGAACCTGGCCGACCCGGCAGCGATCGAGGCAGTCGTGGCGAAGGTGCTGGCCGAGCACGGGCACGTCGACGTGCTGGTCAGCAACGCAGGTAAGTCGATCCGGCGATCGGTCGCGGACTCCTACCAGCGCTTCCACGACATCGAGCGGACGAACTCGGTCAACTACCTCGGCCCGGCCAAGCTCGTCCTGGAGCTGTTGCCGTCCATGCGCGAGCGCGGCTCCGGCCACATCGTGAACGTGTCGACCGCCGGAGTGCGGACTCCACCACTCGCCCGCTGGTCGGCGTACCTGGCGTCGAAGAGTGCGTTCGACATGTGGTTGCGGTGCGTTTCGCAGGAGGTGCGCGACGACGGGGTGACCACCTCGACCGTCTACATGGGGCTGGTCCACACCCGGATGAGCTCACCGACACCCGAGCTGAACAGCCTGCCCGGTTTGAGTCCGGAGCAGGCCGCCGATCAGGTCTGCTCCGCCGTCGCCGACCGGCCGCACAACATCACGCCGCCGTTCGTCCGGCCGGCCGACGCCTTGGGCAACCTCTTCCGGGTGCCGACCGACCGGCTGTTCGAGCAGTACTTCCGGCTGACGAACCGGGCCCGCAAGGACGACCAGTGACGACCCGGGCCGACTGATGAGACCGCGGCGGTTGGCACCACGACCGATCGGGCCGATGCGACCGCCCGATTGGCTGGTGCACGCCGCCGGTGAGCTCAGCGGCGTCTCGGTCGCCCTGATCAAGTCAGGCGTGTGGCGTTCAGCGCGGCCGGCGCACCTGGTGCCGATCGAGCGGGCGTTGCGCCAGTGGGGTCAGTCGATGGCGGCGCTCGGCGCGATCGCCGCGATCCGGTTTCCCGACCAGCCCGCGGTGATCGACGAGCGCGGCACGATCAGCTACCGCGAACTGGATCGACGGTGTTCGCGCCAGGCGGCCGCGCTGCGGGCGCAGTACGGGATTGTTGCCGGGAGCAAGGTTGCGGTGCTGTGCCGCAATCATCGGTGGTTCCTCGAGGCGACCCTGGCTGCCTCGCGACTGGGCGCCGATGTCTTGTTCGTCAACACCGAGTTCGCGCCGCCGCAGCTCAAGAGTGTGCTGGAGCGGCACCGGCCGGATCTCCTGATCCACGATGAGGAGTTCGCCGACGCAGTGGGCGACCTGCCGAGCGTGGTGGCTTGGGGCAATGGCGAGGTGACGCTCGACCAACTCGCCGACAGTGATGCACCGGAGGCGCCGAGACCCGACAAGCCCGGTCACATCACCATTCTCACCTCTGGGACCACGGGCGCTCCCAAGGCAGCCCCGAGAGCACCGACCGCGTGGGGTCTGGCCGGCCTCACCGCGAGCACGCTCAACCGGATCGGATTGCGCGCCGGTGAGCCGATGGTGATCTGCCCGCCGCTGTTCCACGGGCTGGGTCTGCTGAACTCGATGCTCGCGTTGTTCCTCGGCTCCCCGCTGGTCCTGGCCCGCCGGTACGACGCGGCCGCGGTGCTCGCGTCGGTCGACACCAACCGGGCCGGCGCGATCGTCGCAGTACCGGTGATGTTGCAGCGGATGCTCGACGTCGGACCGGCCGCGATCGCCGAGCATGATCTGCGCTCTCTTCGGGCGGTGATCTCGGGCGCAGCCGCCTTGGGACCGGCACTGGCCGAGCGGTTCATCGCGCAGTTCGGTCCGGTGCTGTGTGATGCCTATGGGTCCAGTGAGATCGGAATCGCGACGATGGCGACCTCGCGCGATCTGATCGAGGCGCCGGGCACCGTCGGGCGGCCCTGCCTCGGGAGTACGGTGCGGATCCTCGGCGATGACGACCAGCCGGTCGCGACCGGAGTGACCGGCCGGATCTTCGCGGGTGGCGGGCTCGTCTTCGGCGGCTACTCGGACGGCAGCAGCAAGACGGTCGTCGACGGGCGGATGAGCACGGGCGACCTGGGGCATCTCGACGCCGCCGGGCGGTTGTTCGTGGACGGTCGCGAGGACGACATGATCGTGTCGGGTGGCGAGAACGTGTACCCGGTCGAGGTCGAGGACTGCTTGATGAGTCACCCGCACGTCGTCGAGGCGGTGGTGGTCGGCGTACCGGATGAGGAGTTCGGTCAGCGCCTGGTCGCGTACGTCGTACCGAACGCAGAGGTGACCGAGGACGAGCTGATCCAGCACGTCCGCGCCAACCTCGCGCGGTACAAGGCGCCCCGCAAGGTCGTGCTCGTGGAGGACCTCCCCCGCAACGCGACGGGGAAGATCCTCCGCAACAAACTCGGCGAGCAGGAGAGCTGAGCGCCGCACCGACCTCGGGCCAGACGGTCGGTGTAGGCCTACAGGCTTTCCGTTTCCGTGGAACTCCAAGGAGTTCTTCGGGCGACGTGCTCGCGTAGCACCCGGGCTTGGCGCGGGAGGTTCCAGGCGAGCGCGCCGGTCACCCGCTCGCCGTCGCCGTACAGCGCGGCGAACCGGCCGTCGGCGGGATCGCCGGCGACGATGCGGAAGTCGAGGTCGTCGCCGGATCTGCCGTAGACCTGGATCTTCACGTCGTACTGGTCTGTCCAGAAGTAGGAGACCGGCTCGAACGGAATGCTCTGCCCCAGCAGGTTCTTCGCCGCGGCGGTCGCCTGCTCGGTCGCATTCATCCGATGCTCCAAGCGTCGGCGGCCGACACCGGGGTGGTCCCACGAAGCCACGTCACCGGCGGCGACGACGCCGGGTGCGGCAACGCAGTACTGGTCGCACTCGACACCATCGCCGATGACCAGCCCACTGCCGGCGAGCCAGCCGGTGGCCGGTGTCGCACCGACCGCGACAAGGACCAGGTCGGCCGGTACCTGCGAACCGTCGGCGAGTTCGACACCGGTGACTCGGCCCTCGTCGCCCGTCAACGCGCTGACCGCTATGCCGCAGCGGACATCCACGCCGTGGCCCCGATGCAGCTGCGCCAGCAATGAGCCCATCTCGGCGCCGAACTGCCTGATCATCGGTGCGGGCAGCGGGTCGATCATCGTGACCGCCAGGCCAAGCTCGCGAGCCACCGCCGCCACCTCGGCACCGAGGAAACCTGCGCCGACGATCGCCACCGTCCGGGCTTGTCGAAGCCCGTCGCGAAGGGCCAGCGTGTCGTCGAGCGTGCGGAGCAGATGCACCCCAGCCAGGTCATGTCCGAACGGCAGCCTCCGTGGAGTCGCGCCGGTCGCGATGACCAGACCGTCGTAGGCGAGCACGCGGCCGTCGGCGAGAGTCACCTTGCGCCCCAACGCGTCGAGCGCGCTGGCCGCAGTACCGAGGATCCACGCTGCGTTCAGGTCGGCGAGCAGTTCGTCGGAGCGCAGTACGATCCGTTCCTTGTCCCAGGCGCCGCGGAGAATCTGTTTCGACAGGGGCGGCCGGTCGTACGGCGAGTGTCGCTCCTCGCCGACGATCGTCAGCTCCCCCGCATATCCCTCGCGCCGCAACGCCTCGGCCGCGGTGAGACCCGCGGCCGAGGCACCGACGACGATCACGTGTTCCATCACGCGCGGCTACTCCGCCACCGCGATCGCGAGCGCCGGGCAGATCCGCGCGGCTTCTCGCGTACCTTCCTCGGCGCCGGCCTCGGGCGTCTCCTCCAGCAGGACGGCGATGCCGTCGTCATCGCGCTGGTCGAAAACCTCTGGCGCCGACAGCACGCACTGTCCGGAACCGATGCACTTGTCCTGATCGAGAACGACCTTCATCTCAGTTCCCTTCTCTCGTTTACCAGGTCACCGGCAGCGCGTGCACGCCGTAGATGGCCATGTCGTGCTTGAACGGCAGCTCTTCCACCGGAACCCCGAGCGCGAGGGTCGGGATCCGCCGGTACAGGGTGCTGTAGACGACCTGCAGCTCGACCCGGGCAAGTGGTTGCCCAAGGCACTGATGTACGCCGTACCCGAAGGCGACGTGGTGGCGGGCAGAGCGGTGGATGTCGAGCTTGTCCGGATCCGGGAAGGCTTCCTCGTCCCGGTTCGCGATCTCGGTCGCGACGATCACGCCCTCGCCCTTGCGGATCACCTGTCCGTCGATCTCGATGTCCTCCAGCGCCACCCGCCGGCGCCCGTTGTGGACGATGGTCAGGTAGCGCAGCAGCTCCTCGACGGCGTTCGCGACCACCTTCGGGTCATCGGTGGCGCGGAGCGCGTCGAGCTGGTCGGGGTTCTCCAGCAGGGCAACGGTGCCCAGAGCGATCATGTTGGCGGTCGTCTCGTGGCCGGCGATCAGCAGCAGCAGGCCCATGTCGACGACGTCCTCGATGCCCAGCTGCCCGGTCCGCAACTGCTCCACGATCAGGCGGCTGAGGAGATCGTCACCCGGCTCGTCGTCCTTGCGCTTCACCAGGCCGCGCAAGTACTCCCGGAGTTCCTCGCTCGCTGCCCGGCTCTGCTCAGCGGTGTTGTCCCGCCGGAGCAGCGTCTTGCCGAGCCGGTGGAAGAGGGTGCGATCGGCGTACGGGACGCCGAGCAGTTCGCAGATCACCAGGGACGGCAGCGGCAGCGCGAGGGCTTCGACCAGGTCGACGGGCTTCGGGCCGGCCAGGATGTCGTCGATCAGGCCGTCGGTGATCTCCTGGATCCGCGGCCGCATCGCCTCGACCCGCTTGATCATGAAGTCCGCGGTCACCAGCCGGCGCTGGCTGGCGTGCTCCGGATCGTCGCGGACGATGAAGGCGTTGAACTGTCCCCGGTTCTGCGACTGGGCAGCATTCGTGAACGGGAATCCGTCGTTGCGCGGGTCGGAGCTGATCCTCGGGTCGGCGAGGAGCTGACGGCTGTGGTCGTACCGGGTCACCATCCACGGGGTACTGCCGTCCCAGAGGTTGACCCGGGACAGCGGATCCTCCGCCTGCAACCGGTCCAGCTCCGGCGGCGGATCGAACGGGCAGCCGCCACGAGCCATCGGATAGGCCGGCAGGTCCTGAATGATTTCGGACATCGTCGCTCCCCAGAGTTACCGAACGAATGTTTTCTTACTGAACAAACGTTAGGTAACTTGGGTCCGCGGAACCAGGCAGTGAGATTGAGATCACAGTAAGTGAGGGAAGGTCAGGCGAAGATCAGCGAGACGAGATCGTCGAGGAAGTCTTCACCCGGCTGCTCGATCCGGACCCCGTCCAGCAGCGCGGCCCGCCCGTACACGCTCACGAAGACCAGTGAGGCGGCTCGCTGACTAGGGACCCGGAGCGTGTGCCCGGCCTCTTCGCAGCGATCGAAGGCGGCGATGAAGCTCGTGAACACCTCGAGCAGCGGACCGTTGATCGGGCGCTCACCACTGACCGCCCGGCGGGTGGCCTTACCGAATAGCAACCGGTAGTGCCCCGGCTTGGCGTCGGCGAAGTCGCGGTGAGCGTGGACCTGGGCTCGCACCCGGCCCATCACGTCCGCTGGGTCGAGGCTCTCGTCGGCCTCGCTCATGGCCTTCACCAGCAGCCCGAACTCGTAGTCCACCAGGCCGTCGATCAACGCGGCCCGGTCCGCGAAGTGCTGGTAGATGCTGGCCGGCGCGATCCCGACCGCGCGGGCGACGCCGCGAATGGTCAGACCGTCTTCGCCACCCAGCTCGGACAGCAGCCGGCCGGCGCCTTCCAGGATCTCGACGCGCAGCCGGTCGCCCTCGCCCCAGCGGTTGCGAACCCGCTGCTCGGTGATGGTCTCGTCTTCCGGCATTTCGTCATTCTGCCTCAGGCGTGGCCGTCAACCGGTGAACCTTCCGACAACTTCCGCGGTGGCGCGCCGGTGTAGGTGGCGGTGATGCTCTTCGGCAGTGGGCCTTTGATGCGGGTCGGGTCGAGCTGCTGCTCCCGGGCATGGGCGAGCAGGCCGACTGATCGCGAGAGGACGAAGAGGCCGCGCGCCAGTTCGGGAGCGAGGCCGAGCTCTGCGTAGATGGTCGCGGTGGCGCCGTCGACGTTCATCGGGATCGGCTTCTTGCCTTCAGCCAGTACTGATTCCAGGGCCAGGGCGACTTCCAGGTAATGGCCTTCGACGATTCCGTCGCGGGCGGCGCGCTCGATCGCGTGCATCAGCGGGTCGCGTCTTGGGTCGATCGGGTGGAAGCGGTGGCCGAAGCCGGGGATGAAGGCCTTGCGTTCCTTGTACTCCGCTACGAGCGCCCGGGCCGCCTTCGTCGGCGACTCGCCGGCGTCGACTGCTGCCTTCAGTTCGTGGAGGACCTCCATGCACTGCTGGCCGGCCCCGCCGTGGACGTCGCCGAGGAGGTTGACGCCGGTCGCCATCGCGTTGTTGAGCGCGAGGCCGCAGGAGGCCGCCATCCTTGCCGCTGCGATCGAAGGCGCTTGGGGTCCGTGGTCGACCGCTGCGACGAGAGTGAGTTCCAGAAGCCTGGCCTCCTCCTCGGTCGGCAGCTCACCGCTGACCATCAGCCAGATCAGCTGCGGAAAGCTCACCCCGCCGATCAGCTCCTCGATCGCGTAACCACGCAGGCGAATCGTTCCCGGCTCGATATCGGTGATCGAGGTCGCCCACCAGTCCGCGGCTTCCTGGGCCTTGTCCGTCATACAGCTCCCCGCTCGTGAAGGCTGGAGATCTCCTCGGCGGTGTAGCCGAGCTCACCGAGGATCTCGTCGGTGTGCTCACTCAACCCCGGCGGCCGCCCCTTCGGCCCGACCGACTCACCGTCAACATGAACGCTGCTTCCCAGCACCTGCAGTGAGCGTTCTCCGCCGGGAAGTTGTACCTCGTGCAGCAGCCGGCGATCAGCTATCTGCTCCAACGACAGCGCCTGTTCCACAGTCAGGACCGGCGCAACCGGCACGCCGCTGTCTGCCAGTAGGTCGTCCCACTCCGTCGCAGAGCGCTCTCTGAGGGTCTTCTCGAGTTCTTGCTTGAGCTCCAGACGATGCTGTTTGCGCGCCTCCCGGGTAGCGAAGCGGGGGTCCTCGATCAGTTCCGGGCGGCCGAGCGCAGTACAGAGCTCGACGTACTGTTCCTGCTTGTTGGCCGCGATGTTCAGCGCACCGGACGCCGTCTCGAAGGTGCCCGACGGCGCAGAGGTGACGTTCTCGTTGCCCATGGCCCGTGGTTCGCGCCCGCCGATCACATAGTCGGACACGACCCAGCCCATCGCCGCGATCGCGGTCTCCAGCATCGACACGTCGAGGAAGCTGCCGACGCCCGTCCGAGAGCGCTTCACCAGCGCCGCCGAGATCGCGAACGCCGCCGCATACCCACCGAGCGTGTCGGCGATCGGAAACCCCGTTCGCGTCGGCGCCGTCTCCGCGGTCCCCGTCACACTCATGATCCCGGACAGCCCTTGGATGATCTGGTCGTACGCCGGCCGCCCGCGCATCGGCCCGGTCTGCCCGAAACCGGAGACCGCGCAGTACACGAGCCCGGGGTTCAACGCCTGCAGAACCTCCCACGAGAACCCGAGCCGCTCCAGCACACCAGGACGGAAGTTCTCCAGCAGCACATCTGCCTCGCGGACGAGTCGCTCGAAGACCTCTTTACCAGCGGGCGATTTCAGGTCCAGCGTCAGAGAGCGCTTCCCCGCGTTCTGCGCCAGGAATGAGATCCCCAGCCCCGCCTTGCTCAGCGCGGGATCAGCGCCGAGATTGCGCGCCAGATCCCCCGACCCCGGCACCTCGACCTTGATCACGTCCGCGCCCATCAGCGCGAGTTGATACCCCGCGAACGGACCGGCCAGCACGTTCGTCAGATCCAGCACGCGCACCCCGGCCAGCAGGTCAGGATGCACTGAAACCGCTCCAGCCACTCGAGGTGATCGTCATGGCACAGCGGCGTACGGCGGTCAGATACCCCGGCAGACGCTCATCGCTGAAGCGCGTCGTCGGACCGCCGACCCCGACAGCGGCGACCACGCGCCCATCGGATCGGAGTACCGGAGCGGAAACGCCCGAAGCGCCCAATTCGCGCTCTCCGTGTGTCACGGCATACCCCCGCTCCCCCGCCCGTACTGCGGCAAGCCGCAACTGCTTGGCGAAGTCTGTGCCGTGCGGCGACTCAGCAGCGACCGCGTCGATCACTGACGGATCCTCAGCCAGCACAGGCGGATCGCTCAGCAAGACGCGCGACGCAGCGCCACCCCACAACGGAAGAGCAGAGCCGACCGCGATCGTGTGCCGGACACTTAACGTCCCTTGAGCTTGCGCGAGACACACGCGCGTCCGCCCGACCCGGATGTAGAGGTTGGCCGTCTCGCCGGTCTCGGTAGCCAGTCTGTTCAGCGCCGCGCGCACGGCCGGCGGGATCTCCATGCTCGCGCTGCTCAACCGCGACCAGCGCAAGAAGCCCGGCCCGATCGCATACCGTCCCGGCCCCGTCGAGGCGACCAGCCCGCGTTGCTCCAGGGTCGTCACCAGGCGCAGTACGGTCGTCTTCGGCAGGCCGCTCGCGACGGTCAGCTCGGCCAACGTCCAGAGCGGGTGCTCGTCGTCGAAGCGCTCGAGCAGATCCAGCGCCCGGTGCACGCTGCGCACCCCCGGCAGCTCGCCCTCAACATCCATCCCCGCACCCCTTCCGCTCCCTGCGCGATCTCCCGACGATAACCCGCCGGTCCGCGGAACGGAATCTATGTACCTCCAGATGGAATGCTGCTACGGTCCCGTTCAGGCCTGTGACAAGGAGGTACCCAGATGCCACGATCCGTGATCGTCGCCGCGGGGGTGACCGTCAGCCTGCTGCTCAGCGGCTGCTCGGCCCTGGAGGGCGGCAGCGTCGCCGGCGACTTCCCGTCCCGCAACGTCGAGATCATGGTCCCGGCCGCTCCCGGCGGTGGCTGGGATCTGACCGCACGCCAGCTCCAGCACGTGATCCAGGAGGACGGCTTCCTGCCCGGCCGGTCCGTCTCGGTCGTCAACGTGACCGGCGCCGGTGGTGCGGTCGGGATCTCCAAGCTGGTCACCAAGAACCGCAAGGACCCGCACACGCTGATGATCACCGGCCTGGTGATGGTCGGCGCGCTGACCCTGAACCAGTCGAAGATCACGATCTCCGACACCACCCCGATCGCCACCATCACCGCCGAGCAAGAAGTACTCGTGGTGAAGGCCGACTCGCCACTGAAGTCCCTCAAGGACCTGGTCGACAAGTACCAGGCCGACCCGACCTCGGTCAGCTGGGGCGGCGGCACGATCGGCGGCACCGACCACATCACCGCCGGCACTCTGGTGAAGGCCGCGGGCGCCGACCCGTCGAAGGTCAAGTACATCTCCTACTCCGGCGGCGGCGAGGCGACGGCCGCGATCCTGTCCGGCGACGTCACGGTCGGCATCTCCGGGCTGAGCGAGTTCGAGGAGCAGATAACAGCCGGCAAGATGCGCGTCCTGGCCACCACGGGCACCGAGGCGATGACGGTCGCCGGCAAACAACTCCCGACGATGAAGTCCGAGGGGTACGACGCAGAAGTACTGAACTGGCGCGCGATCGTCGCCCCGCCGGACATCCCCGACGCGGACCGCCAACGGCTGATCGAGTTCGTCAGCAAGGCCAACAACTCCCCCGAATGGGCCGAGATCCGCAAGAAGCAAGGCTGGACCGACTTCTTCAAAACCGGCGACGACGCCAAGAAGTTCATCGCCGACGAAACCACCCGGGTAGAGGCCCTGCTGAAGGAGCTGGGGATCATATGAGCACAACCGAGGAACCGGTGAAGGCCTCCGAGGTGGAGGTTGAGGCCTCCAGGCTGGTGCGGATCATCGCGGCTGTCGTGCTGGTGGTGTTGAGTGGCACGTTCCTGGTGGGCGTGTTTGATATTCGGAGTCCGAAGGGGCTCGATCCGGCGGGGCCGCGGTTCTTTCCGTTGCTGGTCACGGTTGCCTGGTTGTTGCTCTCCATCGGGTATCTGGTCGAAGGATTGCGTTCAACCCGCATCAAGGGCGACGGCGATCGCAGCTGGTTCGAGCCGGTCGCTCTGTCCGGGTTGCTGGTGCTCTACGCGTTCCTGGTCGTACCGCTGGGCTACCTGATCTCGACGGCGTTGCTGTTCTTCGTCGCGGCGCGGGTGCTCGGGAGCCGGCAGGTCGTCCGCGACATCATCGTCGCGGTCGTGATGGCGGTCGTCGTCTACATCGCGTTCACCCAGTTTCTGGACATCTCGCTGCCGGAGGGGGTGCTGGGGCTGTGATCTCTCTGGCCGTCTTCGGCGATCTCCTGCACGGCTTCGGAACCGTTCTGCACCCGATGAACCTGCTCTGGGCCGTTCTCGGCGTCACCCTCGGCATGCTCGTCGGGATCCTGCCGGGGATCGGCCCGGCGCTCACGATCGCGCTGCTGCTGCCGATCACCTTCAACTTCTCCGACCCGATCGGCGCCTTCATCATGTTCGCCGGCATCTACTACGGCGCCATGTACGGCGGGTCCACCACCTCGATCCTGATCAACACCCCCGGCGAGTCCGCCTCGGTGGCGACTGCGATCGAGGGTCACAAGATGGCTCTCAAGGGTCGCGCCCGGGCCGCACTCGCGACGGCGGCGATCGGGTCGTTCGTCGCGGGCACGATCTCGACCGTGCTGCTGACGTTCGTCGCCAAGCCGATCGGCAACCTGGCCAGCCAGTTCCAGTCGACCGACTACTTCGCGATCACGCTGCTCGCGATGGTCGCCGTGACGGCTCTGGTCGGCCACTCGCTCATCCGCGGCCTGCTCTCGCTGACGGTCGGGTTGTTCATCGGGCTGATCGGGCTCGACAGTCTGTCCGGTGCTCAGCGGTACACGTTCGGTACCTTGCGGCTACTCGACGGCGTCGACGTGGTGATCGTCATCGTGGGTCTCTTCGCGATCGGCGAAACGTTGCACGTGGCATCGAAGTTGCGCAGTACGCCGGAACGGCCCGCAGTACTGGAGAAGGGCCGGCTGCGGACCGGGTACCTGAACAAGGACGACTGGAAGCGCTCATGGGCGCCGTGGCTGCGGGGGACCGCGCTCGGCTTCCCGTTCGGCGCGATCCCGTCCGGCGGCGCCGAAGTACCGACGTTCCTGAGCTACACGATCGAGCGGCGGCGCGCGAAGAAGGCCGGCCGGAAGCATCCGGACGAGTTCGGCGACGGCGCGATCGAAGGCGTCGCTGGTCCCGAGGCGGCGAACAACGCGTCCTTCTCCGGTGTTCTCGTACCGCTGCTGACGCTCGGCCTGCCGACGTCGGCGACGGCTGCGGTGATGCTCGCCGCATTCCAGATCTTCAACGTGCAGCCCGGACCGCAGCTGTTCGAGGACCAGGGCACGCTCGTCTGGACGCTGATCGCGTCGCTCTACATCGGCAACCTGATCCTGCTGATCATGAACCTGCCGCTGATCCAGATCTGGGTCCAGGTGCTCAAGGTGCCGCGGCCGTTGCTGTACGCCGGGATCCTGGTGTTCGCCTGTCTCGGCGTCTACTCGCTGTCGGGTTCGGGGTACGAGGTTCTGATGGCGCTGCTGATCGGCGTGGCCGGCTTCTTCATGCGCAAGCTCGACTTCCCGATCGCGCCGGTCATCCTGGGCGTCATCCTCGGACCCACGATGGAAGAACAGTTCCGCCGCTCGCTGGTCATCTCCAACGGCGACGCGAGCGTGTTCTTCACCCGCCCGCTCAGCCTGGTCATCATCGTACTGACGGTGCTCGCGCTCTTCGTCCCGTACCTGCCGCGGATCGTCGCCCGGATCCGCGGCACGGAGGCGAGCCGGGACCGGCTCACCTTCGGTGAAGACGACTGATGGGTTCGGTGAACGCCCAGTGATGAGAGAGTGGGCCTCGTGAAGATCCTGGTGGGCTACGTACCGACGCCCGAAGGCGAGGCCGCTCTCGAGGCCGCCGCCACCGAAGCCGAGCTGCGCGGAGCTTCCGTCCTGCTGCTCAACACGAGCCGCGGCGACGCCTATATCGACTCCCGCTACGCCAACAAGGCCGAGCTCGACACCGCGGAGGCCCGGCTCCGCGAGCGCGGCGTCGAGGTGACGATCCAGCAGGCCGTAGGCACCGGCGACGTCGCCGCCGAGCTACTCAAGGCAGCCGAAGCCAACGACGTGACCCTGATCGTCCTCGGCCTGCGCCGCCGCAGCCCGGTCGGCAAACTGATCCTCGGCAGCACCGCCCAACGAGTCCTCCTCGAATCCCCCGTCCCCGTCCTCGCCGTGAAGGTCCCCTCCTCCCGCGACGACTGATCAGGCCCGGACCGAGGTGGTCGCCGCCTTCCTCTCGTACCTGTCCACGAAGCCTGTGGCAGAGCGCTCACGGTAAATCCGTGGGAGTCGATGGAGGAGAGACCTAAACTGGTCGGTGACATGCCTGATGCCCGGACCGAATCGCAGAGTCCTATCCCAGCTACCGGTCCTTCCCAGGATCCCGGTCGGCCTCGACGTCCCCGCCGCCGGCGCAAGAAGCCGGCCGGTGCTGTAGCCGCACCCGAGGCTGGTGCTTCCTCTTCTGAGCCGAGTACTACCGGGGTTGCCGAGCTGGCCGCCCGGCTCGAAGGGTTGACCAGCGTCGACCGGGAGCAGCTCGGGCGGCGGCTGGAGCGGTTGCGGGGGTTGCGGGAGGAAGCGAAGCGGGAGAACGCGCTCTCCGACATCACCGCGCGGATCGAGCAGGCCGAGCGCCGGGTCGAGCAGCGACGGCTCGCCGTACCGGAGATCACCTATCCGGAAGAGTTGCCGGTCAGTCAGCTCAAGGACGACATCGCCGCGGCGATCAGGGACCACCAAGTGGTGGTGATCGCGGGTGAGACGGGCTCCGGCAAGACGACCCAGATCCCGAAGATCTGCTTGGAGCTCGGCCGTGGGATCCGGGGCATGATCGGGCACACCCAGCCGCGGCGGCTCGCGGCGCGGACGGTGGCAGAGCGGATCGCCGAGGAGCTCGACACCGAGCTCGGCGACACGATCGGGTACGCCGTCCGGTTCACCGACAAGGTCAGTGAGCGCTCTCTGGTCAAGCTGATGACGGACGGCATCCTGCTCGCCGAACTGCAGCGCGACCGCGAGCTGAGCCGGTACGACACGCTCATCATCGACGAGGCGCACGAGCGCAGCCTGAACATCGACTTCATCCTCGGCTACCTCAAGCAACTCCTCCCCCGCCGCCCCGACCTCAAGGTGATCATCACCTCGGCGACGATCGACCCCGAGCGGTTCGCCGAGCACTTCGCAGATGCCAAGGGCACTCCGGCCCCGATCGTCGAGGTCTCCGGGCGTACCTACCCGGTCGAGACCCGGTACCGCCCGATCAACGACCCGGACGACCCGAGCACCCTCGACCGCGACCAGACCCAGGCGATCCTCGACGCCGTCGACGAACTGGCCGGCGAGGCGGCGGGCGACGTACTGGTGTTCCTGAGCGGAGAACGCGAGATCCGCGACACCGCCGACGCGCTGACCGACCACAATCTCCGCAACACCGAGATCCTGCCGCTCTACGCCAGGCTCTCGAATGCCGAGCAGAACCGCGTCTTCAAGTCCCACGGCTCCAGCCGGCGGATCGTGCTCGCCACCAACGTCGCCGAGACGTCCCTGACGGTCCCTGGCATCAAGTACGTGATCGACCCCGGCACCGCCCGGATCAGCCGCTACTCGCACCGCACGAAGGTCCAGCACCTGCCGATCGAGCCCGTCTCGCAGGCCAGCGCCAACCAGCGCAAGGGCCGCTGCGGCCGGACCAGCGACGGCATCTGCATCCGCCTGTACTCCGAGGAGCACTACGAGGGCCGTCCTGAGTTCACCGACCCCGAGATCCTCCGTACCAACCTCGCCTCCGTCATCCTGCAGATGACCTCGATCGGGCTCGGTGACATCGCCGCGTTCCCGTTCATCGACGAGCCGGACAGCCGCAGTATCACCGACGGCCTCCAACTGCTGACCGAGCTCGGCGCGGTCGACTCGGCCAAGGCGGGCGACCGCACGCGCCGGCTGACCCCGGTCGGCCGGCAACTGGCGCAGATCCCGCTCGACCCGCGGCTGGCCCGGATGATCGTCGAGGCCGACAAGCACGGCTGCGTCCGCGAGGTGATGGTGATCGCCGCCGCGCTCTCGATCCAGGACCCGCGCGAGCGCCCGACCGACGCCGAGGCGCAGGCGACCCAGGCCCATGCCCGGTTCCGCGACCCGAACTCCGACTTCCTCGGCTTCCTGAACGTGTGGAACTACGTCAAGAAGCAGCAGAAGGAGCTGTCCGGCAACCAGTTCCGCCGGATGTGCCGCAGCGAGTACCTCAACTACCTGCGCGTCCGCGAGTGGCAGGACATCTTCGCCCAGCTCCGTCAGGTCGCCGCGCAGATCGGCGTCACGCTCAACTCCGGCGAGGCCGCCGACCCGCAGGCCGTCCACATCTCGCTGATGTCCGGCCTGCTGTCCCACCTCGGCCTGAAGGACCCCGCCAACCAGCACCAGTACATCGGTGCCCGCGGCACCAAGTTCGCGATCTTCCCCGGTTCCGGGCTGTTCAAGAAGCCACCGCAGTTCGTGATGGCTGCCGAGCTCGTCGAGACGTCGCGGCTGTGGGCCCGTGTCAACGCGAAGATCGAGCCCGAGTGGGCCGAGGACCTCGCCCAGCACCTGACCAAACGCACGTACTCCGAACCGCACTGGGAACGCAAGGCCGGCGCCGTGATGGCCTACGAGAAGGTCACCCTGTACGGCGTACCGATCGTTGCCCACCGCAAGATCAACTATGGCGCGGTCGACGCCGAGGTGTCGCGGGAGCTGTTCATCCGGCACGCGCTGGTCGAGGGCGACTGGGACACCCACCACAAGTTCTTCCACGAGAACCGCAAGCTGATCGAAGAGGTCGAGGAGCTCGAGGAGCGCACCCGGCGCCGCGACCTGCTCGTCGACGACGAGACGCTGTTCGCCTTCTACGACGAGCGGATCGGCGCCGATGTTGTCACCGGGCGGCATTTCGACACCTGGTGGAAGACGGCGCGGCAGCGCGACACCGACCTGCTCGACTTCGAGCGATCGCTGGTCGTCCGGGAAGGCGCCGAGGTCAAGGAGGAGGAGTTCCCGCTGACCTGGTCCCAGAACGGGATGACCTTCGATCTCACCTACGCCTTCGAGCCGGGAACGGACGCCGACGGGGTGACCGTGCACCTACCGCTGCTGGTGCTCAACCAGGTCACCGCCGACGGCTTCGAGTGGAGCGTGCCGGGCTTCCGCGAGGAGCTCGTCACGACGCTGATCAAGTCGTTGCCGAAGGCGATCCGGCGCAACATCGTGCCGGCGCCGGACCATGCCCGCCAGATCCTCCCGCTCCTCGATCCCGCATCGGGTCCGCTCATCGACGCGATGGCGCGCGAGCTGCGCTCATTGCGCGACGTGCTCATCGAGCCGGAGGACTGGGACTGGTCGCGGGTGCCCGAGCATCTGCGGATGACCTTCCGGGTCGTCGACGACAACGGCAAGACGGTGGCCGAGGGCAAGGACCTCGCCGCGCTGAAGCAACGGCTGAAACCGAAGACCACGGCTGCCATTTCGCAGGTAGCGTCGAAGGTGGTCAGCGGGCTGGAACGTTCCGGCCTGACCGACTGGACGTTCGGTGATCTGCCGCGCAGCTTCTCCGAGCACCGCAACGGCCTGACCGTAGCGGGTTATCCGGCGTTGGTCGACGAAGGCAAGAGTGTCGCCATCCGGCTGCAGGAGACCGAGCGCGACCAGGCCGCCGCGATGTGGAACGGCACCCGCCGGTTGTTGCTGCTCACGATGCCGTCGGTGATCGACGTAGTACAGCGCAATCTCACGAACCAGCAGAAGATGACGCTGATGGCCGGCCCGCATCGCAACGTCGGGGACCTGCTGGACGACGCGATCTCGGCGGCGGTCGATCAGCTGATGGCCGCGGCCGGTGGCCCGGTCTGGAACCTCACCGCGTTCTCGTTCCTCCGGGACGCGGTCCGCTCAGATCTCGCCGACACCGTCCTGACGATCCTGCAGCAGGTCGAGCAGGTTCTCAGCAACGCGCGCACCGTGGACAAACTGATCTCCCGCTCGTCGAGCCCGGCGCTACTGGCCGCGCTGTCGGACGTACGGGGTCAGCTGGAAGCCCTGGTCCACCGCGGTTTCATCACCGAGGCCGGCGCCAAACGGCTGCCGGATCTGGCCCGCTACCTGCGCGGTATCGAGCAGCGGCTCGACAAGATCGGCGCCAACGCGATGCGCGACCGCTCCGGCATGGCCGTAGTACAGAGCCTCACCGACGAGTACCAGAAGCGCCTGCGCGCGGTCCCCACCGGCAAGTACCCGAGCCCGGAGCTCCTCGAGGTGAGGTGGATGCTCGAGGAACTCCGGATCAGCTTGTTCGCGCAAACCCTCGGCACGCCGTACCCGGTCTCGGACAAACGCATCCGCAAGGCACTGACGACGTCGTAGGTGCGCCCGGAGAACCCGCCAGAGCTCTCCGGACGCAACCTGTCCTACGGGTAGCTCACCACATATCGCTGCTGGTTCGCGGTGTTCGCGGTGCCGCCGGTGTTGTTGATGACGTTGGCGATGGTG
This sequence comes from Streptomyces sp. SID13031, assembly GCF_010548305.1. Taxonomy (GTDB): domain Bacteria; phylum Actinomycetota; class Actinomycetes; order Propionibacteriales; family Kribbellaceae; genus Kribbella. Next base: position 28,521 of record NZ_JAAGLV010000005.1, on the reverse strand, counting down.
CCGACGCCACCGAGGGAGACCGAGACCAGGTCGTGGAAGCGGACGCCCGGTGTGTCGGGGACCTCGAAGGAACGGTCGACGACGAGGGCCGGGTTCACCTGGAAGAACGAGTAGCTGCCGACGCCCCACGCCTCATGGCTGGTGACGTTGTTTGCGACCTTGTACGCCGCCCAGCCGCGCGTCCCGCCACCGCTGGTCCAGGACGCCTGGTCCGGCGGGTCGTACGGGAACTCGTTCTGGTAGAAGTACGTCCTGCCGCCGTTGCCGTTCCACACCGTCTCGTACTGCTGGTAGTGCTCGACGAACAACCCGTACATCGTCACGTTGTTGCCGTTGACAATCAAACCGTTGGCCGCCGTGTTGACGTTCCAGCCGGTCTGGGCGCCGTGGTCCGCGCGCCACAGCCACAGGTGGTCACCGATCACGTTGTTGCTGTTGACCTGCAGGCTGACCGTCGCCCTGCCGAGGTGTTCGCCGCCGCCGATGCGGACGAACACGTCGTGCAGAGAGGTCGGGTTCGTCGTGTGGTCGGCGTTCGAGCCGGCCTGGCCGACCTCGACCAGGACCGGCGTGTTCACCGGGCCGGCGTCGATCAGCAGCCCGCCGAGCTTCACCCCGTCGACGTCCGCGACCGAGATCACCGTCTTGCCGGTGTCGGGCGTGAGCGTCGCCATTCCGATGCCGAGGACAACGGTGTTCGGCTTGGTCACCTTGATGGTGTCGTTCAGGTGGTAGACGCCGGGCGTGAAGAGCAGATGCTTGCCCTGGTCAAGCGCCGCATTGATGGTCGCGATCGGCGTCGACGGCTTCGCGACCAGGAACTGGCTCAGCGAGATCGACGAGCCCGCCGCGGGTCCGTGCGACCAGCTGGTGCCGGACGAGTTCTGCCGAAGAGCCGGTACGAAGACGTTGTAGCTGCCCGCGTTGTCGACGTACAGGAACGGCTTCTCGCGGATCTGCGGGGTGGTGCCCACGACAGTGTGGGACGGGTTCGGGAAGTTCTGCACCGGTCCGCCGGTGGTGCCGACGAAGACCATGTTCCAGACCGAGCCGGCCCAGCTGCCGAACTCGGAGTTGCGCGACAGCCACTGCTGCTGCGAACCCGAGACGACCCGGTTGTCGATCTTGGTGTCGGCGAACAGGCCACCGCTGGCCCAGCCGTCGCCACCGCTCCAGAGCTGGATCTCCGGCGCGCCCTTCAGGTGCATCCGCCGGTACGGCGCCGCCTGCGCGACCGCCCACCGCTCGATCTGCCCCGCGGGCGGAGTGACCGCCATGTTCTCCGCGGAGCGCCAGAAGTTCTGGGTGGCGTTCTGCTTGTTGTTCGGGTCGTCACCCTGCTGCAGCCAGTCGGCCTCGACCCGGACGTGCCCGTTGATGTTCACGTCGTCCGGCGACAGACCGAGGCCGGCCACCTGGGTGTTGAAGCCGAGGTTGACGTCAGCGGTGTAGGTGCCGGGCTTGAAGAGCAGCGCGTTGCGCTCGGTGCCGAACTGGTTGGTGTGCTGTTGTGCGGCGACCTGGTCGAGGCGCGCCTGCATTTGCGCCTGCGGGGTCGCCGGGGTGAAGACGTCGACATTCGGGCCGAGGTCGGGGTTCATCGGGTCGGTCGGCGGGATCACCGGTCCGCTGCCTCCATCGGTGGTGTGGACGACGAGCTCCCACAGCGAGTAGCCGTACGCCGTACCGCGCTGCGTGCCGTTGACCCGCAGGTACCGGCCGCTGCCGGTGACGTCGAGGGTCTGGTTGCCACCGGTGCCGGTGGTCGTCGTGTAGATCGGGTTCCACGGGCCGGCCGCGTTGTCCGAGACCTGGAGCTGGAACGCCTTGCCGTACGCCGCTTCCCAGTTCAGTCCGACCTGGCAGATCGTCTGGGTCGTGCCCAGGTCGACCTGGATCCATTGCGGGTCTGTTGCGGCGCTCGACCAGCGGGTGCCGGGGTTGCCGTCGACGGCGGCCGATGCGGGCGTACCCCCGTTCTCGGTGCTTGAGGCCGTGGCCGTCTTGCCCTGCGCGGTGTTGGCCGTGCCGCAAGCGGTCGGGCCGCCGTCAGTACCGCCGTACACCTGGAACTCCCAGAGCGAGTAGCCATAGCCGGTACCACGCTGTGTGCCGGACATCCGGACGTACCGGCCACTGCCGGTCACGTTGAGCGTCTGAACGCCGCCCGTGCCGGTGGTAGTCGTGTAGATCGGGTTCCAGGGGCCGCCCGCGTTGTCGGACACCTGGAGCTGGAAGGCCTTCCCGTAGGCCGCCTCCCAGTTGAGCACTACCTGGCTGATGGCCGAGGTCGACCCGAGGTCCACCTGGATCCATTGCGGGTCGGTCGCGGCGCTGGACCAGCGGGTCGCGGGATTGCCGTCGACGGCGGCCGAGGCCGGAGTACCGCCGTTCTCGGTGCTGGACGTGGTGACGGGTTTGCCCTGGGACAGCAGCGTGACGGCAGCCTGAGCTCTGCCGCCCGGTGCGACCACCAGGGCCGTGGTGATCAGGAGCGCGGCTGAAACCAGGATCAGCCAGCGCCGGAGGACGGCCGGAGAGCGCGCTCCGGCCGGTGGGGAGATGTGCATGAAGGAACCAATCAGGAGAGGGGACGGGGCGGCATCCCGTGCACTCGCGCCGGTGATCGACCGGGCGCCGGATGCACGTCTTCCTGCAGGGATGAGAGAGCGCTCTCTCAGAGATTGCGGGCCGAACCCCCGACTGTCAAGGGAACGTTCCCCGAGATTGGTTCCGGAACTTCCGTCAGGCCGTCAATCGGACAGATCCAAGGCGTCCAGCGCCTCGGAGAGCTTGGCCAGCGCCGCTACCGCCTCGGCCAACTGCTCGGCGCCGAGGACGGCCGCGAGTTCAGTGGCGTGCTTGGCGTGATGCGGGCTGATCGCGGTGATCGCAGCCCGGCCTTCCGGCGTGACCGCCACCAGCTTGGCGCGGCGGTGGGCGGGATTGTCGCGGTACTCCGCGAGGCCGCGCTCGGCCAGGACGTCCGCCGTACGTTGCACCGCCTGGCGGGTGATGCCCATCTCGCGGGCGATCGCGGACACCGGCAACGGCTCGCCGAGCACGGCGCCGAGCACCTGCCACCACGTCGCCGTCACTCCAGCCGGCCGAGCCAGATGCTCGGCCAGCTCGAGGAACTGTCCGTTCAGCTTGAACGCCGTCAGCGCGGCAGCACTCAGCAGTTCTTGGTCGCGGCTCACAGCAAAAGATCCTGTCAGGCCGACATCAGCTCGTAGAAGCCGGCCGGATCCTGCTCGCCGTACAGCTTGTACCAAGAGTCGAGAATCGGCGCCTTGTAGAGGTCCAGCTGCGCGAAGATCGCCCGGGCGAACTCGACCGGAGCGTTGGCGCCCGCGGTGATCAGACCGCGATCGGTGACTGCATGCTCTTCCTTGTAGAGCTGCCCGCCCTGATAGCCGCCGAGGCTGTCGAGGAACGCCGCCGCGTTGCTCGTGTGCTGCCGATCGTCCAGCAGCCCGGCCATCGCCAGCGCGCCCGTCGCACCACAGATCGCCGCGACCGGTACCCCGGCATCGAGGAACTCGCGCGCCTTCTCGACATACGGCGTATAGGCCTCGGTCGCGAAGAGATCGTTCCCCGGCAGGATCAGCATCGCACTGTCAGCAGGCTTGAGCTCAGCCAGCACCGAGTCAGGCAGCACCCGCAACCCACCCGCTGTGGTGATCTGCTCGAGCCCCGCACTGACGGTCTGCATCTTGAAGCGCCCGGGCGTCTGATGCCACGCCCCGTTGTTGATGTGAGCGGTGACGAACCCGACCTCCCAGTCGGCCAGAGTGTCGTAAACAGCGAGATGGACGGTCGCATTCTCGTTCGCAGTCATGACAACATCTTGTCATCACGACAACGTGTTGTCAAGATGCTCTACGGTACGAAGGCGCGTTGGGACTGGCGCCGGAAGGCGCGCGGGGAGATCGCGTGCGCGGTCGTGAAGCAGCGGGTGAAGTAGGACTGGCTGGAGAAACCGCAACGGGTGGCGATCTCGGCGATCGGCGCGGAAGTTGCTGCTAGCAACGATGCCGCCTGCTCCAGCCGGAGGTCCGCGACGAAGTCGGTCGGGGTCATCCCGTATGCCGCTCGCAGCGTGCGCGACAGGTGCGCGGGGCTGACTCCGGCGAGGTCGAGCAGCCGGGGCACTCCCCCGCGCAGGTTCTCCTCGGCTCGCATCGCCACGCAGGCCCGCGCCAGCCAGTCGGGAGCCTGATTGGCGGAGGCGCGCGCCGGCAGCTCTTCGGGCGAGACCTGCGGCAAGAGGTCGATCCAGAACCGCATCAGATCGAAGTGCTCCGGCTCGCCGGCGAAGCGCTGGAGAGCGCTCTCGAAAACCTCGGCCGCCGCCGCCGGGTCGCGGGTCTGGAAGACAACGGGTTGCTTGGCGGCATCCCAGCTGCCGGTCGGGTTCGTCCTGGTCAGGTTGAGGAAGCCTTGCCAGGCCGAGCTCGGGAAGGCGACGTTGATGAACTCCAGGCCATCGGGTGCCGATCCCCGGATCGCATGCCGGTCGCGCGGCCGGACCAGCACGACATCACCAGCAACGAGCGGCAGCGTGCCGGTCTCCAGAAGATGTTCACCGGCGCCGGCGGTCACGCCCATCAGCTCGTGGAAGTCGGCATGCGTGTGCAGCTCGGAGTCCCGGGCTCGCGGCGCGAATCCCACCCGCGCCGCGTGGTACGGCCGGCCGAGCGCCGACCACTCGAATCGCAGCACCTGACTCATATCAACAAGCTACAAGTTTGCGTCAGCGCATTGCTAGTCCCCGAGTTCCGTCGCCGTCACGCTGACGTTATGACTTCAGTCGCGGAGAACCAGGTCAGCGGCGACGCACTGGCGACCTACCAGCGTGACGGCTGGGTCATCTTTCGCGAGGTGATCGACGAGCACCTGATCAAGGAAGTTAATGATCACGTCAACTGGTTGCAGGCCAAGCACCCGGACGTGCGGCCCGAGCAACTCGGCCACGTCTTCCTGCGTGACGACCCGTTCTGGGTGCGACTCGTCAGCGACCCGAGGCTGGTCGAGATCGCGTCCGTGTTCGTCGGACCCGACCTCGCACTGTTCGCGTCGCACTACATCTCCAAGCCGCCGTACTCCGGTCAGCCGGTGCTCTGGCACCAGGACGCTGCGTTCTGGCCGCTCGACCCGATGAGCGTGGTGACGTTGTGGCTGGCGGTCGACCACTCGACCCCGGCCAACGGCTGCGTCCGGATGATCCCCGGCAGCCACCTCGGCCCGGTCGCCGCGATGCGCGACAACGCGTCCGTCGAAAGCGTGCTGGGCAAGGAGATCGCGGTCGAGGTCGACGAGTTGCAGGCCGTCGACATCGTGCTCGCGCCCGGCGACGTCGAGGTCCACCACCCCAACATCGTGCACGGCAGTACCGCCAACACCTCGGCGGACCGCCGCTGCGGACTCACGATCCGCTACATCCCGACCTCCACCAGGATCACCGACCCCGAGGTCCCCTACCCCAGCGCGTTCCATCTGCAGGGGTCCCCGGGGGTGAACAGCTACCAGCCGCGGCCCCGGTACGTCGAGGGCCGCGACTATCCGTTCACGGGTAGGTCGGAGTGGATCTAGACCGAATCCAGGCAGATCCGGAAGGGGTGGCCGGCCGGGTCGGCGTAGATGCGCCAGCCGCGGGAGCTCTCGGCGGGTGGTGCGTCGACCGGGTCGAGTGGTTCGGCGCCGAGGGCGACGACCGTGGCATGTCCGCTGGCCAGGTCTTCGACGACCAGGTCCAGGTGAAGTTGATGTGCGTCCGTACCCGGCCAGCTGGCCGGTACGTAGTCCTCCGAACGCCGGAAGCCGAGCGTCGACCCGGGGCCGGTCAGGCTCCGCCAGTCGTCGTCTCCGTGCTCGTCGATGTCCAGTCCGAACAGCGTCGAGTAGAACCGGGCAAGCTCGAGCGGGTCCGGGCAATCCAGCACCACCGAGCCGAGCCGCCCGGCACTGGTGCCCGGCTGCTCTGCCACCTGAGTCATCTGTCCTCCAGCTTCCTGTTCAGGAAAGTCCTTTGTGTCCAGGCCCGTCTTGTTCAGAAGGCCCGGCCGCAAACAATGGCAGGTCCGACCGACAGTTCGCATCTTTCGACACGCCTTGTTGATCAGTCACAAATCCCGCTGGCGCGGGCGGGCCTCTTCGGTGGCTCAGATGCCGGACAGTCGCTCGCCGTCGCAGCGCGGTACGGGTGAGTAATGGAGGGAGTTTGCTGAAAGATCTTGACTCATGGAGTGAGCAGACGAACACTTCCGGTCATGACACGACTCGCCCGCCCTAGTCGTCGGGTCTCGCTGGTAGGCCTCCTCGCGGCCGCCCTGCTAGCGACTCCCCTGATCGCCATGTCCACGCCTGCCGCCGCTCAGCCGGTGGCAGCCCCGGCGCCCGCGCTGATCCCGAAGCCGACCTCCCAGCAGGCTCTGGCCGGCCAGGACTACTCCCTGAAGCCGTGGAGCGTCGTCGGGGTCGACTCCAGCTCCAAGGAGCGTCGGGCGGCACAGAAGGTCGCTGACCAGCTCACCTCCCAGCTCCGCCGCTCCACGGGCTACCCGCTGCCCGTAGTACCGGTCGTACCGGGCCTGACCGACATCAAGCTGTCCACCAACGGCCCCACCTCGCTGGGAGCCGAGGGGTACCAGCTACGCGTCGACCGCAAGGGCGTCAGCGTGACCGCTGCGACCCCTGAAGGCCTCTTCCGCGGTGTGACCACCCTGCGACAGCTACTGCCCGCCAAGGCCGACGCCGGGACGCGTCAGGCCGGCCCCTGGAACCTGGCCGGTACTGCTATCGCCGACTCGCCCCGGTTCGGCTACCGCGGCACCATGCTCGACGTCTCCCGGCACTTCTTCTCGGTGGCCGAGGTCAAGCGCTATATCGACCTCGCGTCGCTCTACAAGCTCAACAAGTTCCACATGCACCTGGCGGACGACCAGGGCTGGCGGATCCAGGTCGACTCCTGGCCGCGCCTCACGACGTACGGCGGCAGCCTGGAGGTCGACGGCACGCCCGGCGGGTCGTACACCAAGGCCGAATTCGCAGAGATCGTCCGGTACGCCGCCGATCGCTATCTGCAGGTCATCCCCGAGATCGACACCCCTGGGCACACCAACGCCGCACTGGCGTCCTACGCCCAGCTGAACTGCGATGGCGTCGCCCCGCCGCTCTACACGGGCACGGAGGTCGGCTTCAGCTCGCTGTGCGTCGGCAAGCAGGTCACGTACGACTTCCTGGGCGACGTGTTCCGTGAGGTGGCTCAGCAGTCCCCCGGTGACGTCATCCACCTGGGTGGAGACGAGGCGCACTCCACGCCGCACTCGGACTACCTGACCTTCGTACCGAAGGCCGCTGCCCAAGTCACCAAGCAGCACAAGCGGGTGATGGGGTGGCAGGAGATCGCCGAGACGCCTCTGCCGCCGGGCAGCATCGCGCAGTACTGGGGCACTGACGACGCACGGTCGCAGGAGCTCGCTCGCAAGGCAGCGGCCCAGGGCGCCAAGGTCGTGCTCTCCCCAGCCAACCGGGCCTACCTGGACATGAAGTACGACGACAGCACTCCGTACGGGCAGGACTGGGCCGGTCTGGTCAGCGTGCAGACGGGCTACGACTGGAACCCGTCCACGCTCGTCCCGAACCTGCCGGAGGGCGCTATCGCCGGCGTCGAGGCGCCGATCTGGACCGAGACGCTCGACAACCTCGACAAGCTCGAGTACATGGCCTTCCCGCGTCTGCCGGGCATTGCCGAGCTGGGATGGTCGCAGGCCTCAGCACTCGACTGGACGGCCTACAAGGACCGCCTGGGTGCCCAGGGGTCGCGGTGGGACGCCCTGAGCGTCAACTTCTACCGCGCGCCTGAGATCAACTGGCGCTAAGCACTGACCACGCACCGCCTGGCTCTAGGACTGCAGCACGCGATCCAGGAGCCAGGCGGTGTCTGCGTCCAGGTCCTGCTCGGCCACGGTCAGCTCGGTGGGCTCCCCCGCGCCGGTGTCGTGGACCTGGAGGCGGTAGACGTACCGATCGGGCTGCGGACGGCCAGAGCCCAGTCTTGCCCCGTCCAGGCCGCGGGCGACCTGCTCCAGACGCTCACTGTCCGGCTGGGCCGAGGTGTCCAGCTCTCCGCTCGCCATCAGCCCGGCGAAGCCACCGCTGCGTACCACTTTGAGGATCACTTGCCCACCATTTCCTGCGTGTCGCCCGATGTCCAGAGCCGCACGACACGCCGGAGAATTTCGGCGCCACGGGGCAGCGATCACCCGGCGTACAGGAGCCTTTGTCCGACCTTGTCTGCCGAACAGACCGCCCGGTGGGCGGCGTACCGGGGTGAATCAGCAGGTCGGCGGGGGTTTCGTTGTCTTCACCCCCGGCTCCGGCAGGCCCCGGGCACTGCGAGCGCACTTTCACACTCCGTGGCGATCGGCAACTTTCCGCGACACGTGTTCCCGATCACCCCCCACACGAGCCCCTGGATCGGCTACAGTTATCGCGTTGCAGTTTTGGACTCCCACTGACTTTTGCTGTGCTGTACGGCCGGTTTCGTCGTCTGGGGCCTTTCGGCGACACGCGGTTCATGAGGTGTGGATCGCGTCTTGTTACAAGCCATCAAGGAGATAGACAACAATGGCTGTCGGTACCGTTAAGTGGTTCAACGCTGACAAGGGCTTCGGCTTCATCACCCCGGATGACGGTGGCGCGGACGTGTTCGCGCACTACTCGGCCATCCAGACCTCGGGCTTCCGCTCGCTGGACGAGAACCAGCGCGTCGAGTTCGAGATCACCCAGGGCCAGAAGGGCCTGCAGGCGGAGAACATCCGCCCGATCTGATCTGCGGATCAGTCCTTCTAAGAACTGAATAACGAGAGGGCCGCACACCACCCGGTGTGCGGCCCTCTTCAGTCTGCGGGATGCTGTACCGCGTGACCGACGAACACTCGCCGCCCGCCGCCAGCTATCAGCGGCCGGATGAGGACGCAGGCGAGCGGCTGGACCGCCAGTGGATCGAGCTGCTCCAGGAGCTGCGGCTGGCCCAGACCGGCACCCAGATCCTGTTCGCGTTCCTGCTCGGCATCGCCTTCACGAACGTCTTCCAGGACGCCGACGCGTTCACCCACGACGTGTACGCCGGCACCCTGGTCGCCTCCGCACTGGCGACCGGCCTGTTCCTGGCCCCGGTCTCGTTTCACCGGATCGTCTTCGAGCACAAGGTGCGCGACAAGATGATCCCGATCGCGGGCAAGATGACGAGCGCCGGCCTGGTCTTCCTCATCCTCGCGATCTGCGGCGGTCTGCTGCTCGCGATCGACGTCGTCCTCAACCGAACGAGCGCCATCATCATCGTGGCCGTCGTTCTGGCCTGGTTCATCGGCTTCTGGTACGTCCTGCCGGCCTGGGTCCGCCGCGCTAGCGCAGCCGCGGAATGACCTCGGCGGCGACCTGCTCCAGTACTTCCTCAGTACCGGCGTAGACGCCCTCGGCGCGGGGCCAGTGGGTGATGACGTCGGTGAAGCCGAGCTCGGCGGCGCGGCCGACGACGTCCTCGAAGGCGGCGACGCTGCTCAGTGAGTAGCGGGCCGAGTCCAGCGCGAGGTATCGATCGAGGGGGCGGCCTTCGAGCACGTCGTCCAGGCGGTGGCTGAGGTCGCGGACCGAGCCGAACCAGCTCTCGAAGTCGGCCGACTTGAGTCCGGTGGTCACCCAGCCGGCGCCGTACCGGGTCGCCAGGCGCAGCGAGCGCGGGCCGTTCGCGGCCATGATGAACGGGATCCGGGGTTGCTGGACGCAGCCCGGCGACGTGCGCGCGTTGCGCGTCTCGAAGTACTCGCCCTTGAAGTCGACCTGGTCGGTGGTGAGCAGCTTGTCGAGGAGCTCGGTGAACTCCTCCAGCCGGTCGACCTTCTGCCGCGGCGTCAGGTCGTCGCCGCCGAGGATGGTGGAGTCGATCCCACCACCCGAGCCGATGCCGCAGAGGAAGCGGCCGGCCGAGATGTCGTCGAGGGCGAGCAGTTCGCGGGTCAGCGTCAGCGGGTGGCGGAAGTTCGGTGAGGTGACGAAGGTCCCGAGCTTGATCGTCGAGGTGGCCAGCGCCGCCGCGGTCAGGGTCGGCATCGTGCCGTACCAGGGTGAGTCCTGCAGACCACTCCAGGTCAGGTGGTCGTAGGTCCAGGCGTGGTCGAAGCCGAGCTCCTCCGCGCGCCGCCATTTCGGCTCCGCCTCGGACCAGCGGTACTCCGGCAGGATGGTGATTCCGAATCGCATGATCCGCACCCTAGTGCCTGCGACTTCGCCCTAGTCGTCACCGGCAACACCGACGACACCCCACCAAAGCCCTAGCACGACGCCTCCCCAGCGGCGCCATACCCACCACTTCGTGCACCGGCTGAGCGTCTGGACGCGAGATCCATGCCTAGCCGGTGCACAAAGTGGAGGTATGGGGGTGGGGGGTGGAGTGCGGGAATAGGTTGAGGGTTCAACTAGGTTGGTGGGGGTACGACCTTCTGAGAGGACCCCAACGATGAGTGACAACCTGCTCCGGACGCCTGTGCTCTACCTCAGCCACGGTGCTCCCCCGCTGGCGGATGACCGGCTGTGGACGGCGGAGCTTGCTGGGGTTTCGGCTGGGATCGGCAGGCCGGCTGCGATTCTGATCGTGTCTGCGCATTGGGAGGCTGCGCCGCTTACGCTGGCTGCGACCGAAACTGTGCCGCTGCTCTACGACTTCTGGGGGTTCCCGGAGCGGTACTACCAGGTGCAGTACGCCGCTCCGGGCGCGCCTGAGCTGGCCAACCAGGTGCGGAAGCTCCTCCACTCCCCCGCCACCCCGGTGTACGACGACCCGAACCGTGGGCTCGACCACGGCGCCTATGTGCCGTTGAAGGAGATGTACCCCGACGCGGACATCCCCGTGCTCCAGGTGTCGATGCCGACCCTCGACCCGCAGGAGCTGTTCAGCATCGGACGCAAGCTGGCCCCCCTGCGCGACCAGGGTGTGCTGATCGTCGGCAGCGGCTTCACCACGCACAACCTGAGTGCGGTCAACCTCGGCGGGCCGTCCGACGCGGCAGCGCCGACCTGGTCGGTCGAGTTCGACGACTGGGCCAAGCGTGCGTTGGCGAAGCAGGACGTCGACTCGCTGATCGACTTCCTGCACAAGGCGCCGGCTGCGGGTATCGCGCACCCGCGCACCGAGCACTTCGCGCCGCTGTTCGTCTCCCTCGGCGCTTCCGAGGACTCACTCGGTACTGCGGAGACCGTGGTCGACGGTTTCTGGTACGGCCTGTCCAAGCGCTCCTGGCAGATCGGCTGACCCCAAGCTCAGAACCCAAGCTCAGAACGCAACCCACGCGAGCTACCGCGCGGGCGTCGGGAAGGTTGCCAGATGGGCGGTGCCGATGCTGCCCAGCCAGACCTTCCCGTCACGCTCGCGAACACCGGTCGGCATCCGGAAGTTCGCGTTCTTGCCGCGCAGATCGTGTACGAGGTTGCCCTCGTCGTCGTACGCCTGGATCTCGATGATGTCCGCGGCCTTCGGCTTGAACGCCTCCGGCAGCGCCCACACCAGCTTCCGCAGTACCGGCTGTTTCGGCAGCAGGAGGTCCAGCAGGGCGTTGCGCGGTGAGCCGACCGCGACCCAGATCAGCCCGTCCGAGCCACGCGAGATGTTGTCGGGCAAGCCGGGAATCATCGCGACCAACTCCGGCTCGGCGCCGGCAGCGGTGAGGTCGAGCTTGAAGAGGCCGTAGCTGGCGGTCTCGACGAAGAACAGCGTCTTCTGATCGCCACTGAGCGCGACGCCGTTGGGGAACGACCGGTTCGTCGCCAACCGCGTGACCTCGCCGTCCGGAGTGAGCCGATACAGACTGCCCGTACTGGAGTGCTCGAGCAGATCGGCCATCCACTCCTCGACCCCGAACCGGGTGGACGAGTCGGTGAAGTAGATCGTGCCGTCGGGCAGTACGTCCGCGTTGTTGCAGAACTTCATCGGGCGGCCGTCGATCTCCCCCAGCAGGGTCGCGATCCGGCCGTCCTGGTCGAGCGTGAGCAACCCGCGATGGGCATCGCAGACGAGCACCTTGCCATCGGGCAGCCACTCGAGCCCGAGCGGTCGCCCACCGGTGTCGGCGAGGACCTTGATCGTCGTCCCGTCCGCGCTGACGCGGAGAATCCGCCCGTCCAGCAGACCGGTCAGGACGCTGCCGTCCTCATCGATCAAAGTGTCTTCAGGACCATGACCGGGCAACGCGACGGTCTGTACTTCGATCGCCCGCGGCTCCCTGGTCGGCGGTACCGGCGGCGGGGTCCAGCGAACGGGGGCGATGCTCGACTTCGGACTCATCCCCGAACCCTAGCCGGTCAATCGTTTTGACCCTCCTCGAAACCCACCCGATCCGACCCCGACGGCTGCCGATACTGACGGCGCGCTGGAAACCCCGGCGCTGAACGAGGGGAGAACACAGTGGCATTCCGAAAGGCGAGCGCGCTGGCCGTCGTTGGCACCGTGGCGGTCCTGGCAGCAGGCTCGGTGACGACGGCCTCCGCCACACCGACGACCTCCGCCGCACCGGCGGCGACGTGCCACGCGAGCAGCGGCAACCTGTACTGCGGGAACAGGGCCAACGCGGCGATCTACAAGAGCCCGCGGTACGACACCGCGAGCGGCAACCCGATCGAGATCGTCGACTCGCTCCGCTCCGGTTTCAGCTACTTCAAGTGCTACACGATCGGCCAGCCGCACGGGGGCGGCAACAGCATCTGGTACCGGACCTACGGCGACGACAACGGCGCCTGGGGCTACGTCCCGGCCGTCGACGTCTGGACCCCGCAGGATCCCTTCCCGGGTGTCGGTTTCTGCTGAGTCACGGGTGGACGGTGCCGAAGGCCGCGGCTATCGGTGGGAACAGCGAACGGGTATCGGCGCCGTCCACCCACAGGCCGATCGCGAGCGCAGCCGTTGCCTCTAGCAACCGCGCTCTGACCAGGCCGCCCGCTGCTACGGGGGTGCAGCCGAGCGCCCGGATCAGCTCCGCGACCCGCTCGTTCGCGGCCGGGTGATCGCCGCAGTACGGGACACCCAGCGGCTCGCCTTCGAAGCTGTGCGGCGCATCTCGCCAGACCGCGTCGGCGGCGAGGTTGAACGCCTTCACGACGTGGGCGCCAACCGCCAGATCCGCGACCTTCTCCGCTATCGCCGGAACTGCCAGCACGAACTCCCCCGGTACGACGGCGTTCGTGCAGTCGATGAGAGTCCGCTCGGCAAACCGCCCGGTGGCAGCACCGACGCCGGTCAGCACCTCCTCGACCGCCTCCGCGCGGACCGCCAGCAGCGTGACGTCACCGAATTCGCTTGCCTCCAGCAAGGTTGCCGGCGCTTCGCGGCGCCCACCGGCCAGCACCTCATGGCCTGCCCTCACCCACTGACCACCGAGCGCCTTCGCCATCAACCCATTGCCAAGAATCCCGATTCGCATGCCCGCAAAGCTAGGCGATCCGTTCCGCACCTCCCGGTGCCTTTCGGCGCAGGCACAATGGAGAGGTGACGGACGCGCCGCAGAAGTTCTTCGCCGACTGCCAAGCCAGAGTCGCCGCCGACCTGATCAGCGGGACCTGGTCGGCCGTGGTCCTCTACGCGCTCGCTGACGGACCCGTCCGGCCCGGCGTCCTCCGCGCCCAGATCGGCGGCATCAGTCAGAAAGTACTGACCGAGACGCTCCGGCGACTCGAGCAGCACGGTCTGGTCCAGCGCGACCGGTACGCCGAAGCGCCGCCGCGGGTCGAGTATTCGTTGACCGTGCCCGGTCGGGACCTGTTGATCCCCATCCGTGCCCTGGGTGACTGGGCCGACAAGCACGCGGAGAGCCTCATGGACGCGGCCGACACCGCCTGACTACTCGCCCGTCGAGCCGTCCAGCCGCTCCCGCAGCAGGTCGGCGTGACCATTGTGGCGGGCGTACTCCTCGATCATGTGGGCCAGCACCCAGCGCAGGCTGTACGGGCGGCCTTCGTCTTCGCCGATGTGACCAGGCTCCAGCTCCGCGACGACGGCTCGCGCCCGCTCGACGGCCTCGTCGTACCGGCGGAGGTCGGCGGAGAACTGTTGTGGGTCGAGGCCCGTCCAGTCCCCCTCGGGGTGCTCGGGCGACGAGTAGGCGTAGACGACCTCCTCGTCGGTGAAGGTGTCGACGAACCAGCCGAGCTCGACCTCGGTCAGGTGCCGAAGCAGGCCGTGCAGCGTCATCGAGGAGGGCTCGATCGCCGCAGTGCCGAGTTGCTCCGGAGTCAGTCCCTCGCACTTCCAGCGAAGCGTCGCGCGCTGGAAGTCCAAAAAGCCGACCAGGGTCTCCTTCTCGCCGGCTTCGGTGGGCGGGTCAGGTCGTCCGTTGAGATCCATGTCCGGAACCTACCGGCCGCCACCGACAACCGGCCGGATCACCTGCGGGCTCACCTGCCGGGCCCATCCGGAGGATCCTCCGATACGGCGTACGCTGGTCGTCATGACATCGACTGACTCCCCACGTCCGTATAGCAAGTATCCGGTCCGGATCGGCGTCCAGGTTCAGCCCCAGCACGCCGAGTACGCCGACATCCGGCGGACCGTCGCCGCCGCTGAGGAGATCGGCGTCGACGTGGCCTTCAACTGGGACCATTTCTACCCGCTGTCGGGTGAGCCGGACGGCCTGCACTTCGAGGCCTGGACCATGCTCGCGGCCTGGGCCGAGGCGACCGAGCGGATCGAGATCGGCTGCCTGGTCACCTGCAACACGTACCGCAACCCGGACCTGCTGGCCGACATGGCCCGGACCGTCGACCACATCAGCGACGGCCGGCTCATCCTCGGCATCGGCTCGGGCTGGTTCGAGCGCGACTACGACGAGTACGGCTACGAGTTCGGTACTGCGGGCGGCCGGCTAGACGCCCTGGCCGAGACGCTGCCGCGGATCGAGCAGCGCTGGGCCAAGCTCAACCCGAAGCCGACCCGGGACATCCCGGTGCTGATCGGTGGCGGCGGCGAGAAGAAGACCCTCAAGCTGGTCGCCAAGCACGCGACCATCTGGCACGGCTTCGGTGACGCCGAGACGATCGCGCACAAGCACGATGTGCTCGACGCGCACTGCGCCGCGATCGGCCGCGACCCGGGTGAGATCGAGCGCTCGACCGCCGTCGGCGACAAGCGTCCCGAAGAGCTCGGCAAGGCGATGCTCGACATCGGCACCCGGTTGTTCACGGTGAGCACGTCCGGCCCGGACTACGACCTGGGTCAGCTGCGCGAGTGGGTCGCGTGGCGTGACGAGGTCAACCAGGCCTGAGTCGCTGCGCGTCCGTAGTACCGGGTCCGTGCCGGTACTACGGACGCGCGCGTCGGTGTGACGCCTGGATTCGCTAAGATTTCAGCCATGTCTACGCTGCCTACAGACGGTTCGGTGCGACCCATCACCCGATGGGGTACGGACGTCATGCACCACCTGAACCAGCCGGTCACCGACTTCGGCGAAGAACTGCACACCCTCGTCGCCGACATGGTCGCGACGATGAACGCCGCCGAGGGCGTCGGGCTGGCCGCGAACCAGGTCGGCGTGGATCTGCAACTGTTCGTCTTCAGCTGCCCGGACAAGAAGGGCGTCTACCAGCAAGGGGTCGTCTGCAACCCGGTGCTGGACCTGCCCGAGGGCAAGGACCGTCAGCTCGACGAGGGTGACGAGGGCTGTCTGTCGCTGCCCGGCGCGTTCACCAAGTGCGCGCGGCCCGACTTCGCCCGCGTCAGCGGTGTCGACGAGAACGGCGAGCCGGTCACGTACGAGGGCGACGGACTGCTCGCCCGCTGCCTGCAGCACGAGACCGACCACACCCAGGGCATGGTCTTCGGGGATCGGTTGTCGCGGAAGTACAAGAAGCGCCTGTTCGCCGAGGCCGAGGAGTTCGCTCCCGACTACCCGGACGACTGGCCCATCTCCCCGATGCTCAACCAGGAAGAGCACGACCACAGTGACGAGGGGCTCAACGCCTGATCAGGCGGCTGCTCGAGGAGCTTCGGGCGGGTCACCGTACTGCGGTCGACGTCGTGTCGGAGGCGCTGGACGGCGTCGCTCGCTGGGATCCGGTGCTGCACTTCATCGATTCACTCGACGCTGCTGATGCCTTGGCGCGGGCTTCAAGGGTTGACCTGAGGTTGCCGTTGGCCGGCGTCCCGTTTCTGATCAAGGCCCGTACTCCGGTTGGCTCGCCCATTGTCACCAGGTTGCTGGCGGCCGGCGCGATCCCCTTGGGCACCTCGACCCGCGCCCGGCCTGGGGCAGTGTCGCAGACCTTCGGGTGGAACGGGCGTGACTTCACGCGCAATCCGTGGGATCTGTCTCGCTCGCCGGGCGGGTCGTCGGCCGGCGCTGCGGCTGCGGTTGCGGCGGGCGTCGTACCGATCGCTACTGGTGGAGACAGCGCCGGGTCACTCCGGATCCCGGCGTCGTTCTGTGGCGTGGTCGGCTTCAAGGGGACAGCTGGTCGGGTGCCTCGCGCAGATGGGCGATCGCTGGCCGGCCTCACCGTTGGCGGGTTCATCGGTTCGTCGCTGGAGGATGTGGTGCTGGCAACCAGCCTGGTCAGCGGACCGGACAGACTGGATCCCGGCGCCTTGCCGCGTTGGCCGGAACCTGCGCTCGGGGCCGGACCGTGGCGAGTGGCCTATCGGTCCACGCTGAGCTCTCTGGCCACTGATCCGGCGGTCGACGCGGTGATTCGCGGAAGCCTTGCCACGCCCGGCGTCGTCGTCGTACCGGACGTGCCGCTCGACTGGGTGGCGGTTGATGATGCGTGGCTGAGTCTGCGAGATCTTGACGCGGGACAGGCTGTTGCTCCGTCGGCGGTGCGCTCGGCGGTGGATGTACGGAGCCACAACAGCACTGCGCTCGCTGATCTCTTCAGCCAGGTCGACGCACTTGTCACGCCGACCTCGTCGAGGGTTGCACACGAGTACGACCAGCACGAGGAGAACCTGATGGTGGTTGATCAGTGCTGGGGCTTCAACGTCACCGGCCATCCCGCGGTGAGCGTGCCGGTCGGGCTGGTCGACGGGCTGCCGGTCGGCGCTCAGGTCGTCGCGCCGCACGGCCGGGACGACGTTGCGCTATCCGTGGCGGCACGGATCATGAGGCCGCTCTGGCTGCCCGGCCGCTGAACGAGTTGCCGCTTGTCCGGTATCGGCAACGCGCATTATGAGGCCGCTTTCGCCGCCCGCCCGCTGAACGAGTCGCCGCTTGTCCGGTATCGGCACCGCGGATCCCGCGGAAATCCCGCTCGCGCCGATAAACTGCGGAAGTGAACGGGATGCTGGGTGACTCGGGGATGAGGCGACCCGTCACGCTCGACGACGTCGCGCGAGCCGCCGGCGTCTCCCAGCCGACCGCCTCGCGGGTGCTGAACGGGAGCTCGCGCAAGGTCGCCGAGAGCTATCGCGAGCGGGTGCTGGAGGCAGCGCGCGAGCTCGGCTACACCCCGAACCTGCCCGCCCAGGCGATGGCCCGCGGCACCTCGCGCACGATCGCGCTGGTGATCAGCCTGATCTCCGACCCGTACTTCTCCGCGATGGCCGCCGAGATCATGAAGCAGGCCGAGGCGATCGGCCTGCACGTCTCGATCGCCGTCACCGAACGCCAGGCCGACCGCGAGCTCGACCTGGTCCGCGAGCTCCGCGGCCAGCAACCCCGCGCGATCATCCTGGCCGGCACCGGGTACGTCGACCCGCCGTCGGAGCAGCAACTCGTCGACGAGCTGCACCGCTACGAGGAGACCGGCGGCCGGGTGGTGCTCATCAGCCGCTCGGACCTCCCCTTCGAGACCGTCGACTTCGACAACCACGAAGGCTCCCGGCAACTTGCCCGCGAGCTGGCCGGCCTCGGCTACGAACGCTGCCTCGTGCTCGGCAGCGGCACTCCCCTGCTGTCCATGAGCCAACGCGTCGAAGGCTTCGTCACCGGCCTGGTCGAGTCGGGCGTCGCCGATGCGGGCACCCGGGTCCACTACCCCGGCTTCAGCTGGGCCGGCGCCCGCGAGTTCATCCTCAGCCTGACCGACGCCGAAGTACGCGACCTCCAACTCGTCTTCGCAATCACCGACGACATGGCCCTAGGCGCCCTCGCAGGCCTCCGCGAACGCGGTCTCCGCATCCCCGAGGACGTGGGGGTGGCCGGCTTCGACGACATCTCCACGCTACGCGATGTGGTCCCGAAGCTGACCACAGTTCACGTGGCCCTGAACGCCGTCGCGCAGGAGGCGATCTACCGGGCGACGACGACCGACGACGAACTGACCCGCCGCACGGTTCCTGCTTACCCGGTCATCCGCGCCAGCACTCCGCCCATCTGCCCTTCCTAGTTGAGTTTACCGGCGGACGCTCGCACCGGGCGGCGGTTATCCACAGGCTGCCGTGATCGTGGCAAATCTCAGCTCGGCCGGCCTCATCACGGCAGGTCCTGGCCGGCGTTCCAGCGACCGTAGGTACTGCGGCGTGGAAGTACGCGTTAGTGCTGGCCGGGGGCGGCTACGTGGAAACTACTTGCCGCCAGGTGCAAGTTAGTTTCCCATCAGTGGCGGCTGGTGGCGCCGGGCGCTGGCCGGGCGGTTAGGTGGAAACTACTTGCCAGGTGCAAGTTAGTTTCCCATCAGTGGCGGCTGGGCTCCACGCTGCCGTCTACAGCGGGGCGGCAACATCGTGGGGTCATTGCTTCCACCAGGTCAGGTGGGACTCGGCCTCGGTGGCTGGCTCGATGAGTTCCCAGGCCTCGGCGATCTGGTGGTCGGCGATGCGGAGGATGTCGACGACTGCGATGGTCGGGCCGCCGCCGGGAAGGTGGCGGCGGGTGTGGACGATGACGTGGTCTTCGTCGGACAGGAGGTGCAGGATCTCGACCTCCAGCTCCGCCAGCGGAGTCAGCGCGTTGCCGACGTCGGTTAGCCACTCTGTCTTGGTGCGGGTCAGAGCGTCGGGGCGATGGTGACGGAAATCGTCGCTGAGCAAGGGTTCCAGGGCCGTGACGCCGCCTTCGCCGATGAGTTGGCTAAGTGCCTGCTGGACTAGTTGTCTGTTCTGCGTAGTCATGAGCAGCAGTGTTGCGGCGGCTCGCGCCGGTTGTCGATGAAGTCGCATTTCATCGACAGCCGGTCCGGGCTGAGTAGGCTCGATGACCATGGCAACGGTTGGAGAACTCCTGCGGCAATGGCGGCACCGGCGACAGCTCAGCCAGCTCGATCTCGCGATCGCTGCTGACGTCTCGGCCCGGCACGTCAGCCTGGTCGAGACCGGTAAGTCCCAGCCGAGTGCCGAGATGGTGCTGCGGCTCGCGGAGCAACTCGACGTACCACTGCGTGAGCGCAACGGCCTCCTCCTCGCAGCCGGCTTCGCGCCCCGGTACGCCGAACGCCCACTCGACAGTACGGCGCTGTCGGCGGCGCGGGCTGCGGTCGAGCGGGTCCTGCGCGCGCACGAGCCCTACCCGGCGCTCGCGTTCGACCGCCACTGGGACATCGTGATGACCAACCGGGCCGTACCTCCGTTCCTCGCCAGCGTCGCGCCAGACCTACTCCAACCGCCGATGAACCTGCTCCGGCTCGGCCTGGACCCGCGCGGCCTCGCCGCTCTCGTCGTCAACCTCGCCGACGTACGGACCGTGTTCCGCTCCCGGGTACGGCGTCAACTGGCTGCCGCGCCGGATGCCCGGCTCGCCGCGCTCTATCGGGAACTGCTGGCGCCCGAAGCGCCCGGCGAGACCCGCGAGCTAGTCGAGGCCGAGGTCGTGATCCCGATGATCATCCGCATCGACGGCGTCCAGCTGCGGATGTTCTCGACGATCACGACCTTCGGCACTCCACTCGACCTCACCCTCGACGAACTCGCCGTCGAGTCCT
Source organism: Streptomyces sp. SID13031 (assembly GCF_010548305.1). Classification (GTDB taxonomy): domain Bacteria; phylum Actinomycetota; class Actinomycetes; order Propionibacteriales; family Kribbellaceae; genus Kribbella. The sequence goes on along the minus strand of NZ_JAAGLV010000005.1, from coordinate 8,622 downwards.
ACTACCCGGCAGACGCCGAGACCGCCGAGTACTTCGAACGCACTAGAGCTTGACGCCGCCGCTGATCAGGTCGAGTTTCCAATAGCGTTGCAGGCTCAGGAACAGGATCCCGAGCGGGATGATCGAGACCAGGACGCCGGCGATGACGATGGAGTACTGGGCTGCTTGGCCGCCGGTGATGATCATCAGGCCGTAGAGGCCGAGGGTCAGCGGGTAGAGGTGGTCGTTGTTGAGCATCACGAACGGAAGCAGGAAGTTGTTCCAGATGCCGATGAACTGGAGCAGGAAGACCGTTACCAGAGCCGGCAACATAAGTGGGGCGCCCACCAAGCGGAAGATGCGCCATTCACTGCCGCCATCGATGCGGGCCGCTTCCATGATCTCGTCGGGGACCGAGGCCTCCGAGTAGATCTTGCAGAGGTAGATGGCGAACGGGCTGACCAGTTGCGGTAACAAGACCGACGCGTAGTTGTTCGTCATTCCGGCCTTGGCCAGCAGCAGGAACTGCGGGACTGCCAGCAGGATCTGCGGTAGTAGCACCGCTGCGACGATTGCCCTGAACAACAAAGTGCTGCCAGCGAAGCGGTACTTTCCCAGGGCATACCCCGCTGCGCCGGCGATTGCCGTTGACAACAAACCGCCGCCGATCGCGTAGATCACCGAGTTCAGTACCCAGCGGCCGAAGATGCCGTGGTTGTAGCTGAACAGGGCGTCCAGGTTGCTCCAGAACCCGCCGTTGAAGGAGGGCAGGAAGGGCGCCGTCGAGAACAGCTCGTCGTTGGTCTTGGTCGATGCGATCACGATCCACAGCACCGGCAGTACGCAGTACAGGGCACCGATCAGCAAGATCAGCGTGGGCACCCAGCGGGTGCGTTGGCGCGTCATCTGGTCTGCCTCCGGGCGATCCGACGGCCGACGGCCGAGATCAGTACGGTCGCGGCCACCGTCATCGTGATCAGCACGAACGATGTCGCGGCCCCCTCGTAGATGCTGTTGTTGACAAAGGCATCGGTGTAGACGCGCATCAACGGGACCCAGGTCGACGAGATCGCGTTCGCCAGCGGCTTCAGCGTCGTCGGCTCGTTGAACAGTTGCAGCGAGCCGATCACCGAGAACAACCCGACCATCGCCACCGCCGGCGCGATCATCGGCAACTTCACCCGTACCGCGATCTGGAACTCCGACGCGCCATCCAGCTCGGCCGCCTCGAAGAGCTCCTTCGGCAGACTCCGTACCGCGGTATAGAGGATCACCATGTTGAACCCGACGACACCCCAGACGGCCACGTTGGCGACGCTGAAGAAGATCCCCTTGGTGCCGAAGTAGTTGATGACATCACCACCGATCGGCGACGTCGCCGGCAGGTACATGAAGCCCCACAACAGCGACGCGACCACCCCCGGTACGGCGTACGGCAGGAAGATCGCGAGTCGCGCGAACCCGACCAGGCGTGCGCGTTTCGCGTCCAGGCAGAGCGCGAACAGCGTTGACAACAGCACCGTCAGCGGTACGCCGAAAGCCGCGATCAGCAACATCCGGCCGAGGCTCGACCAGAACTCGCTGTCGCTCAGGGTCGAGGTGTAGTTGGAGATCCCCGCCCACACCTCGGTCGGCTTGCCGCCGCCGAGCAGCCCCTTGCCGACCTTCATCCGGCGGAAGCTGAGGAAGATCGCGTAGATCGCCGGGGCGATCGTGAACAGCAGCAACAGCACGACCGCGGGCGTGACCAGGGCGATCGGCAGCAGCCCGCCACGGCCGCGGGACTTGCCCGCGGCCGTGGCGGTGCGTGGACCGCTCATCTCAGCCGGCTCATCCCGCGACCTGGAAGCCGAGCTTCTTCATGTCGCTGACCGTTGCCTCTTGCATCGTGTCCAGTGCCCCGGAGAGCGCTGTCTTCTTCTGCAGCGCGGCGCCGAACGCGTTGGAGTAGGAGTCGAAGGTGACGTTCGCGTTCGGACCCCAGATGTCGAAGGTCCGCACGCCCTTCGCCGCGGTCGCCATCAGCGAGTTGTAGTCGGGCTGCGTCGACATGAACGGCGGCGGCGTCTTCAGGGCAGGCAGTTGCTGACCCTGCGGCGAGGCCGGGAAGGCCTGTACGTTCTTGATCAGCGAGTTCATTCCCGCCTCGGACGAGTTCATCCACTCGACGAACTTCGCGGCCTCGGCCGGGTGCTTGGAGTTCGCCGTCACGGCCTCGGTCTCGCCACCCCAGATGCCGACCGTGGCGTCACCGGCGGTCCAGGCGGGCAGCGGCGCGGCGGCCCACTTGCCGGCGGTGTCCTTCGCGATCGACGGCAACTGGTTCGGTCCCCACTGGGCGCCGACCCAGCCGACGATGTTCCCGTTGTTCATGTCGGTGTTCCACTGCGCCGACCAGTTCGGCTGCGGGCTCACCAGCCCCTTCTTGATCAGGTCGTCCCAGTAGTCCGCGACCTTCTTGCTCGCGGCATCGTTGATGTTCACACTCCATGTGTCGCCGTCGGCCTTCCACCAGTTGGCCCCGGCTTGCTGCGCGAGCCCGGCGAACCAGCCCGGGTCAGCGGCGGTGAAGTTGCCGATGTACTTCTTCGGGTCGGCCTTGTGGATCGCCGCGGCCGCCGTCGCGTACTCCGCCCAGGTGGTCGGCGCCTTCAGCCCGAGCTTGTCGAAGACGTCCTTGCGGTAGAAGAACACCATCGGGCAGACGTTCTGCGGTACGCCGTACGTCTTGCCCTCGAACTGCACCTGCGACAGCGAGGCCTTGTCGTACTTCGTGTCCAGCCCCTTCACGTAATCGTCGATCGGGACGACGACCTGGTTCGCGATCAGCGCCGGCAACGCCTGGTACTCGACCTCGGTGATGTCGGGATTCGTACCGGCCTTGTTGTTGGTGATCAGCTTGTTGTAAAGGGTGTAGCCGGTGCCGGACGGTTTGCTCAGCTTGACCTGGATGTCCGGGTTGAGCTTGTTCCAGTCGTCGACGACCTTGTCCATGCCGCCGTCCCAGTTGACGTAGGTCAGCGTGACCTTCTCGCCCTTGGTCGCGCTCGAGCCGCCACCGGCGGGAGTCGCGTTGTCGTCGTTGCTCGAGCAGGCGGCCAGCGCCAGGGCGAGTACTACGCCGAGTGCGGCGCCTTTGCGGAGATTCATCGGGGATTTCCTCATTTCGACGCCCAGCCGGGGTATTCGGTGGGGGTGGTCTGAATGCCGATCCATTGCCGGTGCGTGTACCCGGCCAGCTGGCCTTCGCCGCCGTGCCGGGCGTACCCGTCGTTGACGTGCACCTCGTTGCTCTTGACCTTCTGCGCGAACGCGAGCCCGCGCATCGGGTCGCCGGTGAAGACGGAGTTCATCAGCGTGCGATGACGGTTGACGAGATCGAGCGCCTCGGCCTCACTGTCGACCACGGTGATCGGCATCACCGGGCCGAAGATCTCCTCGGTGAACACCGGCATCTGCGGGGTCACCCCGGTCAGTACCGCGGGCTGGTAGAACAACCCGTCGTACGTGCCACCGGTTGCCAGCTTGGCGCCGGCCTTGATCGACGGCTGGACGAGTCCTTCGTGGAATCGCTTCAGCTGCTTCTCGCTGATGATCGGGCCGAGATCCACCTCGTCACGCAGCGGATCACCGACCTTCAACTTGGCGACCCGCTCGATGACGGCCTCGGTGAAGTCGTCGGCGATCGAGCGCATCACGATGTGCCGGCCCGCGGTGATACAGGTCTGGCCCTGGTACCAGAGCGACGACCAGAGCGCGCAGCTCACCGCCTGGTCGAGGTCTGCGTCGTCCAGTACGACGAACGCGTTGTCGCCACCCAGCTCGGTCGCCGCGGCGCGGAAGTTCTTGCCCGCGAAGCTCGAGATCTGCTGGCCGACGTCGAAGGATCCGGTGAAATGGATGAGGTCCAGGTCCGGGTGCTCAGAGAGCGTTCTCCCGGTCTCGGGCCCGTCGCCCGGCACCACGTTGAAGACACCGGCCGGTACGCCGGCCGCCTTGGCCGCCTCGGCGAGGATCTGGCCGCCGGCGATCGGAGTCAGCTCGGCGGGCTTGAGTACTACCGCGTTACCGTATGCCAGGCCGGGCGCGAGCGCGCGCATCGCGAGGCTCATCGGGTAGTTCCAGGGCACGATCAGGCCGATCACGCCCAGCGGCACCGCCCGGGAGAGCGAGATCTTGCCGCTCTTGTACGGCGGGAGGATGGCGCCGGCGTTCTCCGTCAGCTGGGTGGCCGAGTTGAGCAACTGGGTGACCGACTGCCCGAGCTCCTCCTCCGCCTTCTCGGAGGTACCACCGGTCTCCCGGATGATCAGCGTGATCAGCTCGTCGTGCCGCTTCTCCAGCTCCCGCGCGAACGCCCGCAGAATCTCGCTCTTGGTGTTGGCGTCGACCTCGGCCCACTCGGGCTGGGCCCGACGGGCGCTGCGGACCGCCCGGTCGACCTGCTCGGCCGACGCACTCCCGTACCGGGCGAACGGCTTCCCGGCCGCCTTGTCGAGCACCGGCACCCAGTCCGACGCCGGCGGCTCACACCACCCGTCGATCCAGACCTGCGCCTCGTAATCCCGCAACCCACTCGCAGGAACCGACCTCATCGGCGTACCTCCACTCGAACCTACTTAGGAATGCGCTTTCCCGCAGGATTGCGCATTCCCGGTGTTGGGTCAAGAGGTGGTCAGCTAGTACGTCGGACGCCCAGGCCAGGCTCCTCCGTCGCCCAGCTCCCCACCCCCAGCGAGGCGATCCTTCGCCGCACCTCGTCTGCCTGAAAGCCGCTGACGGGGAGTGCCGACCTCGTTGCAGAATGCTCTCGGACTAGCCCGAAGTTGCTGGGGTGCTCGCCTGTAGCTGGCGTCACAAGTAAGCGCCAGCCGGGCTCGGGGCTACGGGCGTCGGCCGAAGGCGTCGAGTAGGCGGGACTGGGGGGAGGCAGTGGGTGGGACGGTGTTGGTGGCGCCGGTGCCGAAGACGCCCATGGCTCGCATGTCGTCCAGGTGGGGTTCGACCATGGACCAGAGGGCGTCGACCAGGGCGGGGTCGAGGGTTGGGTCCAGGCCGGCGCCGATCGCGATGTCCCAGGCATGGAGCACTACGTCGCCCAGGCGGAAGCGGACGAAGGTTTCGTAGCTGATGTCGCCGCTGAGGTGGTGGAGTGGCGCGGTCTGGTCGGCGGTGGCGAAGGCGACCTGCTGGGCTTCGCAGGAGTTGGCTACTGCGGCGAGTGGGTCGTCGCCGAGTTGGTCGGCGTCCAGGCCGGCGACTGAATCCGCTGCTGAGGCGCCTGACAGAAGGCGGACGGCGAAGACGTTGCCGCCTACAACATGATTGACGACTTCGCGGACGGTGACGTCCGCCGGTGTCGGCTTGTCCCAGTGTGTCGACGGCACGGAGCTGACGATCCGGGTGAGCTGCGCGCCGGCTGCTGCGAAGAGGTCCACGAGCAGGAGGCTATCGGCTGGCCGACTCACACTCCGGAGATTTACGTCGTCGTCAGCAATGTGACGAGTTCCCGTTCAACTCCCCTTTCTAGGCTGCGGGTAACGGTCGCGAACGATTCTTCGCTCGACCACTGAACGGCTCGCATAACGCCTCAGCGAGCGCTTGGCTTGGACTCTGGTACTACTACGATCGGATCACCGACAACGTGACTCCTTTTCTTCATCACCATCAGCGCGCCGGCCAAGACCGGCACCACCCGCTAGGGAGTGATCACCTGAGCCTCATCTCCTCGAGTGAAGCCTTGGTACAGGCGGAAAACAGCCAGTTCTTCCTAACCGTCGGCACTCAGACGGCGAGCTGAGCCCGATCTACTCCGGCGCCGACGACTTCCTTGAGGTGGGAGGGCTCCGTGTTGTGCATCAGTGCTTTCAACAACCACCACGCGGCGGTCCGCCTGGAGCACTTGTCGGCAGAGCCGCCGGAGGTGGGCGACTGGGAGCGGAAGCAGACCGTCGTACTCCGGCGAGGCGCTGGTCCAGCCGAAGCAATTTCGCTGATGGGGCGGACTGCCTGCGAGCTGGACCTGGCCATTGCTCACGGAGAGCCTGTTCGAGCCAGGATCGCCTGCCGTGGTCGAAGGGATGTTGTGGACATCGCGACCTCGGAGCCCGAGTCACCATCGGGCGTGGAGACCTGGCTTGTTCAGTTCTGGACTCCCGGCGCCTAGCGTCCATGGCCGATTTTCTTTGATCTGTCGGGCGATCGCAGTCGTAACTCTTCTAATGCTTACAACACAGCCGTCGAGCAGGTTGTCCCGATCGAGGCGATCTCACGAGTAGTCGGGCACGCAAGCACCGTTGCCGAGAGGGTCTGCCTCCCAGGTCAAACTTAGAGGCCCTCTCCCAGCCGGGAGAGTGCCTTTAACCTGCGGTGGAGCTGAGGGGATTCGAACCTCCGGCCTCCTCGTTGCGAACTCGGGGCAGCATGGTCCAGGGCAGGCCATCCAAGCGTGCATGGTGGTCGGCCATCGACCGGCACAGACCATGCTGGCCACCCTGGTTGCTGTACTTCGCTGCTGTACAGCAGTCCATAATTGCTCACGCTCTGCTGTCCACCATCCACCGCTCGTTGACACTCACGCGTCAGCTAGCTTGTATCGAACACCCGTTCTACTGTTGTTCGCATGGGCGGCAACAAGCGGTATCCACGACCAAAGCCTCCGGACCCGCTCAAGCGACACTGCTGGGTCCTCGGCGACAACCGCGGGAGACGCGGTCCATGGGTCGGCCTGATCCTAGAGTGGCAGAAGATCAACTCAGAAGACTGGATCGCTCGCGTGATCTACGTGCGCAACCCGCAACCCGCAACGAGGCGAGGCCGTCGAGGAGTGGCTCATGGCAGGCATGCTCAGGCCGGCCGATTCCTCGACATTCGAACGGGTAGCCGACGAAGCCCACTACATCGATACACGCGGCCTCTAGCTATGGCACCTCAATGCAGGCATCCTGTGCCTGATCACAATCGGGGGAAGCGTGGATAAATTGGCATTGCTTACATCTGACCAGTGGGCGACGGTTGCCGCTCTTGGAGCAGCGATACAGGGAATTGCTTCGGCATTGACGGTCATTATCGCCGTAGTCGCAGCGAAATATGCGTATAACCAAGTGACACAAGCGCGCACCCAGGTCGAAGAGGCTCGAAAGTCCCGCTTTGACCAAGCAGAGCAGGCAAGGGCTCAGGAAGAGGCTGCATCGAAGCGCGAGTTCGAACGACGCCAAGAGCAAGAAAAGCGGGAGGAACGCCGCCAAGAGGAGCTCGCCCGTCCGTTTGTAGTCGTAGACTTTGAACCAAGTCCGGCATGGGGCAACGCATTCAATCTGGTATTTGAGAATGTCGGTAAGACACTTGCAAAGAATGTTCGATTCACCTTTGATCCAGCGCTAAAGAGCTCGCAATCGGGGAAGCCATTCGATCTAGCCGATTCTGAAATCATCAAGAACGGCATCCAGGCAATGCCGCCGGGCAGGCGGATCGAGGCGTTGTTCGATCTGTCACACGAGCGATTCAAGACAGATCTTCCGATGAAATATCGAGTGAGGGTCGATTCTGAAGATGCGGCTGGGCGAGCACAGGAGCCTCTGGAATATGTTCTAGACCTGGGATTCCGCTATAGCCTGGGGCGCATTGAGGTCAAGAACATTCACCACGTTGCTAAATCGATGAAAGAGATAGAATCGGCCGTCAAGAAATGGACGGCGCACTACAATGGCCTAAGAGTCTGGGTTCGCGACGAGGATGCCTACACGGCCGCAGAGGCAAAAGACTTCCAGGACTGGAAAGCGCAGGAAGAATTGAATGACAAGATTGCTCGCGCTCAGGCCGCAGGAGTGCCACTCTCTGAGTTAGACGACTTTGAGCGTGAGGCCGATTCGCCGGAAGACCCCGAGCCTTCCCAATAGAGGCATTGACGCTTACGTGTCAAGCGCACGGGCAGACCTGCCGCATCGCCCCGATAGCTGCCGACCTTAGGTTTGGTTCGGTGCGGGTCCAGGGGCGAGCTTGCTCGATCGCGGAGCGACGCCGGAGGCGCCCTTGACGCGGGCCGGAGCGGACCGTCCCTCCCATGATTGCTAGCGGGGCGATGCGGTAGCTCCGGATCAGACGGCAGGCCACCTGGACCAGGGCGGCGGGTAGCCGGCCAGTTGGCGAGGTAGGTGAATCGACAGGGTGTCGATCGTTGATGGCGAGTTCTGCTGTCTGCGACCGGCACCCTTGGCACGTGTGCGCCAAGCCGACGGGCGACGGGGACGACGAGCCCTTAGGCGAGGAGCCGGAGGTTCCCCCACTCCCCCGGTCCTGTGGTGGCGGCGCGCTTTCGGGCCCTGGAGGGGCCCGTCTTGAAGACGTAGAGAAACTTGTCAGGCGACAGAACCACCCGAGGTCTCAGAAGGCTCGTGGCCCTAGACGGCATGGACGGACTGGAGGCGTGATGGACGCCTACTGCTGTACTTCGCTGCTGTACGGCACGGAAAAGGCCCTCCCCGATTGCTCGGAGGGGCCTCTGACCTGGGTGGAGGTGAGGGGATTCGAACCCCTGGCCTCCTCGTTGCGAACTCGGGGCAACACGGTCGTCAGGCGTCACTCAAGGCTGAACGAAGGTCGCGCCCGGCATGTCTTGGCCATTGCCAGTTGCCCCGGTTGCTG
>NZ_JAAGLV010000059.1 GCF_010548305.1 Streptomyces sp. SID13031 | reverse complement strand
ATACAACAGGTTCTGCTCGACGATCAGCCCCCATCTGGGCACGCCTGTCCACCCCTCCCCGTCCCGCGCACCGTCGCCGTCCGCATCCGCCGGCGCCGGGGCGCCATACTAGGGCGTGTTTCGAAAGTCCCGCCTGGCCTGCGACGCCCGGCACGCACGCTCGCCGCGTTGTCGGAGTCGCCCCAGTACGTCCAGTACGAGGGCGATCCTCCGCCTTGCGATCGCACGCACCAGACGCCGCCGGCCCCGCCCTCCGGGCGGACGGCGCTACTTTCGAAACACGCCCTAGGCGAAGGACACCACCTGTGAGGGGATCGTGGTGTCACCCGAGGTGGGGGATCCGATGTCGTTGATGACGTGCTCGTACTGGCCCTTGCCGCCCAGGGAGACGACGAGCAGGTCGTGGAACGTCACGCCGGGCTTCACCGGGGCCTGGAAGCCGTGCTGCTGACGGATGTCCGGGTTCACGTTGAAGTAGCAGTAACTGCCCATGCCCCAGCCCTCATGGGTGGTGACCGAGTCGTCCACCTTGTAGGCGGCGTACCCCTTGATGTCGCCGTTCTGGATGGCGGCCTGGTCGGGGGCGTCGTACGCCTTCTCGTTCTGGTAGAAGACCGTCCTGCCGTTCTCACCGGACCA
>NZ_JAAGLV010000058.1 GCF_010548305.1 Streptomyces sp. SID13031 | reverse complement strand
GGCCTGCAACATCGCGACGGCCTGCAGGGAACTGTCCGAAGAAGCCGCCGGCATCGTCGACCGCCGCGTCGCAGACATCGTCGACACGCTGAGCCCGCTGCGCCTGCACAACATCGTCAAGGCCGCCCTGTGGGAAGCAGACCCCGTCACCGCCCGCGCCCAGGCGGAGGAGAAGGCCCGCGAACGCGGAGTCTGGGCCGGCCGCACCGACGACCACGGCACCACCACCTTGTTCATCAAAGCCCCCACCTGCACCGTCATCCGCATCGAAGCCACCATCAACCAGATCGCCAACACCCTCGCCGCGCTCGGCGATACCACCTCCCTGAACGAACGCCGAGTCCGAGCCCTCGACATCATCGCCGACCCCGCCCTAGCCGCCGAACTCCTCCAAGTAGCCCGCCACCTCACCACCACCCCCTCCGCCCCCGAGCCACCCATCGACTCCGAAGCCGCCACCGAACGCGAGGCCCCAACCGCGCCTACGTCGCCCGCCACGCCTGCCTCGCCCACGACGGCCACCGAGCCCGCGCCACCCGCTGAGCCCGACGCCGCGACCGTCGCGCCGTCAGCCGACGCTGCTTCCGCGGCACCTTCCACCTCTGATGCTCCCGCCCCGGAAGAGACACCCGTGGATCCGCACCCAGGGCGCTGGCCATGGGACGACGTGCCCGATGCCGA
>NZ_JAAGLV010000057.1 GCF_010548305.1 Streptomyces sp. SID13031 | reverse complement strand
AACGAGTCCTGGGTCGGGCCGGACAGCGTCGAGGCACCCACGGCGGTGGCGGCCAGGGCCAGCAGCCATCCGGCGATGACGACGATGCGGTGACCGAAGCACCACCGACCGATCTTGTACAGCAGCCAGGCCACGAGTACCCCCTTCCCTCCGTGAGGCACCCTGCCTCGATGGGAGAGTATCCCATCTTTGGAGAGTAACTTGTTACGGGTGTTCATCCCGTTCCGTTACAATCTCCTCATGGGGCTTCGTGAGCGCAATGCGGTGAGAACACGGCAGGTCATCTTCGCCGCGGCGATGGAGTTGTTCGTGGAGCACGGCTATGAGGAAACGACCATGGAGGAGATCGCGCAGCACGCCGATATCGGTTCGTCGACCCTGTATCGCTACTTCCTGAACAAGGAATCCATCGCCATGGAACCCCTCGGCGCTCCGGGCGTGATGGCGGCAGCGGCGGCCCGACGCCCGGCGGACGAGGACGTCGCCCTAGTGGTCGGCAACGCGATCATGGCCCTGCTCGAGCACCAGGCCAAGGCGAGCCTCGAGGTCCATCCCCGGCTCAAGGACATTCTCACCGAGAATCCGAAACCGTTCGCGCTCGTGCTCGAGTGGTACCGAGACGAGGAACGCCTGCTGGAGCAGGCCCTCCTCAAACGAACCGGCGCCGCTCCCGACGACCTGCACATCGCGTTCACCG
>NZ_JAAGLV010000056.1 GCF_010548305.1 Streptomyces sp. SID13031 | reverse complement strand
ACCAGGGTGATGGCGCCGATGATGTGGTCGTCGATCACCGGGTTGGTCGTCGGCGGTAGCGCGGCGCTCCACATCATCAAGTACAGAACGACTCCCGCGGCCGCGGCGATACGCATTGCGACGCCGAGGATCAGGGCCAGCCCGATCCCGGCCAGGCCGATCATGAACAGCGGCGTGACCCAGAAGTCACCCACCAGGGAGTGGTAGAACCCGGCGAACGGCCCTTCGGCACCCTTCAGGAAGCCCGCGGTCGGGTTGCCGCCGTCGAGCCAGCCCTTACCCGAAGGCGTGGCATAGCCGAGGCCGAACACCTTGTCGACGAACGCCCAGAAGAACGTCAGACCGACCGCGATCCGCAGTACCGCCAGCACGCGACCGGTGGTCGACCCGAGTTTCGGTGCGGTAGTTGAACCAAGCGAGCCGGTGGAAACCGGGCTGCTGTGGCGATTGGGGGTGAGAGTCATGGTCGCTCCTTCAGATTCGATGTGACACCTGAATGCTGCGGCCGCCGGGCCTGCCGGCATCAGGGCCCGTAGTCACCAGCAAAGGTGCCGAAGGACCTGCCAGGTCGGGACCGACGCCCGCAGCCAGCCGCCCGCCTCCACGCGCACGCTGAGAACGTGGCAGCACTTGCCACCCCTGGCCCGCCGAGGAGGCACCCCATGGACGCACTGTCGATGGAACAGATCGACGTACTACTCGCCGCCGCGGTAGCGGCACCGTCGATGCACAACACCCAGCCGTGGCGCTTCGAGGTCAACGGCACGGTCATCGACGTGTTCCTCGACGGTTCCCGCGCCCTGC
>NZ_JAAGLV010000055.1 GCF_010548305.1 Streptomyces sp. SID13031 | reverse complement strand
TGGATGATGTGGTGGGCGTGACAATGCGACGGTGGGGCTTTGCAGATCACGCAGCCTTTGTCGCGGCGGATCAGCGCACGCCGGATCGGACGCGTCACGAACCGGTAGTCCATCCCGACATCCAACGGCTGGGAGTCAGTTCCCAAGACGATCGGGAGGATGAACGCGTCACAGGCGAGGCGGCGGACCGCGGAAGCGGAGAGGTTGTCGCCGAAGACGAGTTCACCGACGGCTTCGGAGGTCTGGGCTTTCAGGTCGGCGAAGTCGATGGTGACGGTGATGTGTGGGATACCTGGCCCGGAAGTGTTGCCGACGGCGGCCTCGAGGATTGTGGTCAACGCGTCGGCCTGGCGTTTGTCGCGGGGGCGGGGGTCGGGGTCGCCGTCGATGGTTTTGTGGGGTTTGGCCAGGTCGTGGATCGTGGTGGTGAACAGTTCGGCGTTGTCACCGGCCAGGAACCCACCGAACTTGATGCCGTGGTCGACGGAGCGGATCCACAGGTTCTCTTTCTGGGCGGCTTCTTCTTCGGCGGGTTCGGGGCCGTCGGTGTCCAACCGGTCCAAGACCATCCGGCCGAAATCCTTGAGGCCGTCCGGGGTCAGGTAGCGGGCGGCTTCGATCATCTGCTCCTCGGCCACGACGAGATCCTCGACGGGTACGGTGGCTGGGGCCTTCTCCAGGGTCGTGATGATTACCGCGGCCAGTGCCGGGGTCAGGACGGCAACCTCGGCAGCAACCTCGCCAGCAACCTCGCCGGTGTCAGTGGTCGGGTCGGGCAGGGCGGCGATGACGGCTTCGTATTTGGGGAGGTTCTTGGTGAGTTTGAGGTCGCGGCGGATGTCGCCACGGTTGCGGCGGTGCCGTAGCGACAGGAGTTCGATGGTGTCGCCGGCGCCGAGTTCTTTGGCCAGGCC
>NZ_JAAGLV010000054.1 GCF_010548305.1 Streptomyces sp. SID13031 | reverse complement strand
TCGGGTCGGCGGATTTTGGAGTCGACAGCGAAGCGTCGTTTGGGCTGGGAGCGTTTGTTGTGCCAGCGGACGTAGCCGGCGATCGCGGTCTCTTGGGCGGTGTGGCTGGGGTAGTCACTGCCGTCGAGAGTGAAGTAGCGCAGCGCGGTGAACTCGCACTCGATCCAGTTCAGCCAGGAGGCGTTGCTCGGGGTGAACACCAACTCGATGCCGTTGTCGCGGCACCAGTCGGTGACTTCGGTCTTCTTGTGGGGCGAGTAGTTGTCGCAGATCACGTGCAGGTTCCCGGCCGGGAACCTGGTCCGGAGTTGCTTGAGGAAGGCGAGGAATTCCTGCCAGCGTTTGCGGTCTCGGAACCGGTAGAACATCTGTCCGGTGGTCAGGTCCAGGGCCGCGAGCATCTGCCGGACGCCGCCGTTGCGGTGGTAGGTGGCTCGCAGCCGGGCCGGGCGGCCGGTGGGGAACCATCCTTTGCCGGGTCGGGGCTGGAGATTGAGCGGGCCGAACTCGTCGACACAGATCACCCGGGCATCAGGCGGTGGATGGTCATACAGGTCGAGGATCCGGGCCATCTTCGACGCGAACTCGGGGTCCCGGCTGCCTTTCCAGGTCTTGGTGGCCTGCCACCTGACACCCGCGTCTCGCAGGATCCTGCGGACCGATTCGGTGCTGATCTTGATGTGTTTGTGCTCGGCCAGGTAGTCGACCAGCTTGGACAGACTCCAGGTCGTGAACGGACGCCCCAACCGTTGCGGCGGCGTCTTGGCGACCAGGCAGACCGTTTCACGAACCGGGGGGCCGAACCTCTTCGGTCGACCCCCGCTCCATTTTGGGTCCAGCGCCGCGAACCCGGACTCGTTGAACGCGTGGATCACCTCCCGCGCATACTGCGCCGTCGCCGCGAACATCCCCGCCGCATCACCCGCGCTACGGCCCTGCACCGACGCGAGCACAATCCCCGCCCGGCGCAACCGGACCCGGTCCTTGGCCGTGCGGGTGATCTTCACCAACCGAGCCGCTTCCTCGGGCTCCAACTCACGCACGAACACCTCAGGCTGTCGAGCCATCACCACCTCCGACAGCCAGCCTCCAAAACCCACACCGCCCAGGTCAAGCCGACACGATTACAACGCCAACGTTGCTTGACGAGGCACTAG
>NZ_JAAGLV010000053.1 GCF_010548305.1 Streptomyces sp. SID13031 | reverse complement strand
CGGTGAAATCAGGTGGTGGTTGCAACGCTGGTTAGGTCGTTGATGAGCAAGCTAGCGAACATTTCGCGTGGGGTGTGGTAGCCGAGGCGTTTGCGGGGTCGGTCGTTGAGTTCGTCGGCGACGGCGGCGAGGTCGGTGATGGTGTGGACTGATAGGTCGGTGCCTTTGGGGAGGTACTCGCGGATGAGTCCGTTGGTGTTTTCGTTGAGGCCGCGTTGCTGGGGTTGGTGGGGGTCGGCGAAGTAGACCTGGATCCCTGTTGTGGCGGTGATGTGGAGGTGGCGGGCCATTTCGCGGCCGCGGTCCCAGGTGAGGGTTTTGGCGAACCAGTCCGGTAGCGCGGTCATCTGGTCGATGACGGCCTCGGCGACGCGGTCGGCGGTGCGGCCGTGGGGCAGGTGCAGCAGCGTGAGGTAGCCGGTGGTGCGCTCCACGATGGTGCCGACTGCTGAGTTCGATGCGGTCGATCCGATGATCAGGTCGCCTTCGTGGTGGCCGGGGACCAGCCGGGATTCGACTTCTTCGGGGCGGTCGTGGATCGAGACCATGCCGGGGATCTTGCCGCGGGTCTCGTCGCTGCCACCGCGGCGCCGGCGGGTGACCCGGCCGCGGCGCAGGCTGGCCTTGAGTTCGCGGGTCAGTTCGCCGCGCGGGTAGACATACAGGCTGCGGTAGATCGACTCGTGGCTGATCTGCATCGCTTCATTGTCGCCGTGCAGCAGCCGCAACCGGCCGGCGACCTGGTCGGGCGAGTACCGCTTCTTCAGCAGTCGCTGCACCTCGGCCCGCAGTACCGGGTTCTGCGAGAGTTTGGACGGCTTAGGGCGGCGTTGCCGCTGCCACGCCAACGCGTGCGCCCGTTCCGGCTGATACTGCCCTGTCCGCGGAGCGTGGTTGCGCCTCAACTCGCGGCTGATCGTCGACGCGGAGCGGCCCATCCGGCGGCCGATCTCACGCAACGAGTAACCCGCCTCGCGCAGTCTGGCCAGCTCGTAGCGCTCGTCACGGTCAAGATAACGGTCGCTATAAGCGACCCCGGCTGGTCGATACACCCCGCCAAGACTGTGATTCAGCTCGTAGATGTAGGTCTTCGACACGCCGGTACGCCGTGCCACTTCCATCGGCTTATGGCCCTGACTCAACAAGTCCAGCACCAACCGCCGACGCTCCGGCGACAACTTCGATCTCCCCACAACAGCCCTCCAACTCTGAAAGGCGTTGCGACAATCCCCTGACACCAGG
>NZ_JAAGLV010000052.1 GCF_010548305.1 Streptomyces sp. SID13031 | reverse complement strand
AGTTCCTGCTGTTCGTCGATCCCTTGTAAATAAGGAGTTCTCGGCTTTGAAAACTGTCGGTGGGGTCGTCTATCGTTTCGGGTATGGAGATCTCGCAGCTACGACTGCCGTGCCTGCAAAGTGACAGCGAACTGCTGATCACCGCAGACACGGTCGACGCCGTGCTGTCCAAGCTGATCACCTACCGGCTCAACGTCACCGCCGACCTCGAATCCCGCGGCCTGGCCACAGAACTCGGCGCCAACAACACCGTCGAACTCCTCTCCCTGCGCCACCGCCGCAACCGCGGCGACATCCGCCGAGACCTCAAATTCCTCAAGAACCTGCCCAAATACGAAGCAGTCATCGCAGCCCTGCCCGACCCCCACGCAGACGACAACGCTGTTGTTGAGGTTGCCGTGTTGACGCCGGACCTGGCCCGGGTGATCGTCGCGACCCTGGAGAAGGCCCCGCCGACCGTGCCTGTCGAGGATCTGCGGGTCGCGGAAGAACAGCTGATCGAAGCCGCCCGCCACCTGACCCCCGACGAACTACGCGACTTCGGCCGCCAGGTCCTCGACCGGCTCGACACCGACGGCCCCGAACCCGCCGAAGAAGCCGCCGCGCAGGCAGAGAACTTGTGGATTCGTCCCGTGGACCACGGGTTGAAGTTCGGCGGTTTCCTGTCCGGTGAGAACGCGGAACAGTTCCAGACCGCGATCCATGACCTGGCCAAGCCCCACAAGACGATCGACGGTGACCCCGACCCGCGCTCTCGCGACAAGCGCCAGGCCGACGCACTGATCACGATCCTCGAAACCGCTATCGGCAACACCTCCGGGCCAGGCATCCCGCACATCACCGTCACCATCGACTTCGCCGACCTGAAAGCCCTGACGTCTGAGGCCGTCGGTGAACTGGTCTTCGGTGACAACCTGTCCGCGTCTGCGGTCCGCCGTCTCGCGTGTGACGCGTTTGTTCTCCCGATCGTCCTCGGCACGGATTCCCAGCCGCTGGATGTGGGAATGGACTACCGGTTCGTCACCCGCCCGATCCGCCGGGCCCTGATCCGCCGCGACAAGGGCTGCGTGATCTGCAAGGCCCCGCCGTCGCACTGCCACGCCCACCACATCATCCACTGGGTCGATGGCGGCCCGACCTCGATCACCAATTTGGTGTTGTTGTGCGGTGCTCATCACCGCGCTGTCCATGCGGGTCACTGGTCGGTGAAGATCAGCGACGGCGTCATCCAGGTCACCCGCCCTGAGTGGACAGTCCCCACCCCCGGCCGCCTCACCAT
>NZ_JAAGLV010000051.1 GCF_010548305.1 Streptomyces sp. SID13031 | reverse complement strand
GATGCTCCTATGTCAAGTGGCTCCCTGGTCAGGCTGCCATGGCTGCTGGCGATGTGGCCTGGGTGTCGTGTTGCCGTTCGGTGCGCAGGGCGGTGAAGACGACATCGGAGAGCCGGCGGCGCAGCAGCCGCAGGGCTGCGGTCTTGTCCTTGCCGCGGGCTTGCTGCTTGGCCAGGTAGGCCTTTCCGGGGCCGATGCCTCGGGCCTGGGTGACCGCGATCATGTGCAGGGCGCAGTTCATCGTCCTGTTGCCGCCGCGGTTCAGCCGGACCTTGCCGGCGCTGGCGCCGGACCACACCGGGACAGGTGCAGTGCCGGTGAAGCGGGCGAAGGCGTTGTTGTCGCGGAAACGGTGCACGCCGGCGGTTTCGCCGATAATCACCGCGGCGGTTAAGACACCGCAGCCCGGGATCGCCAACAATGCAGGGGCGATGGCCTGTACCAGGTGTCGCAGCTCCGCCTCGAGAGCGTTGATCTGGTGGTTGAGTTCATCGCAGCGGGTCAGCAGGTTACGTGTCAGCCTGGCCACGACGCCGTCGAAACGGTCCAACTCTGCGGACACCTCGGCCACTACGCGGTGCCGCCGGAACCCACGAGACGGGATCTCCAGGTCGGGGTCGAGTTCGTGCAGGTACCAGCGGATCTGGGAGGCGATCCGGGTGCGCTGGACAACCAGGTCGTGGCGGTGATCCGACAACAGCTTCACCTCACGTGCCGGTCCGTCCAGCTCGGCAACCGGCAGATCGGGGTGACGCAGCGCGGCCAGCGCGACCGCCTCGGCGTCGATCGGGTCCGACTTGCCCGGCTCCCGGGCGGCACGGCGGGCTCCAGCCATCAGCTTGGTCGGGACCCGCACGACTCGGCAGCCGGCCGCGAGCAGGTCAGCTTCGAGGCGACGGGTCAGATGCCGGCAATCCTCTAAGGCAAAGGCGACCCCATCGAACTGGGCCGACCAGCGGACCAACTCGAGATGGCCTTCGCTATTGGTACGGACGGTCTTCACTCCCAGCCGCCGGCCAACGTCGTCGACCGCGACAACGGTGTGGGTGCGTTTGTGGGAATCGGTGCCGATCATGACCATGCCGGAGGAACTCCTCACATCAAGAACAGGAAGGGATCCCCGGGATCGCGCGAGGCGGGCACGCCTCAATCGAGCACGATGGCAGGCTCCTATCAAGCCACATCCCCGCGCGCCCTGGGTGCCCGGCGGAGCCGCACATCGAGGACAAGCCATCGACCTGCGAGGCAGCGAAGAAACGAGCGAACCCTGCCAGGCACCCGGATCATGGCATTGACGCGAAGAAA
>NZ_JAAGLV010000050.1 GCF_010548305.1 Streptomyces sp. SID13031 | reverse complement strand
GTGGCTCTCCTCGGGCTTCTGTGGGTCTGCCGGTGACCGAGGAGGGTCTTTTTGTTGTCTGGTTGGGCTTTGCGGTGTGTTGGCCCGTGAAATGAGCGACGCGCACGTGTTCGCGCTTTAGGTTCGGGAGTTGTCGAGACAACCGAACGGAAGGCGACGCACGTGCGCGTCAGAACAGTATTTAACAGGATATTGGGCCTGGACGGCACTGCGGTGGTGGGTGTCGTGTTCACCGGTGATGAGGCGGTCGTGACCGTGCGCCGTGTTGCCAAGGTGCACCGCTGTCCGTGTGGGTGCAGGGTTCCTGGGCGCTACGACCGGTCGGTTCGCCGGTGGCGTCATGTCGACGCCTGCGGGATGAAGATGTGGCTGGAGGCTGAGGTCGCACGGATCTGGTGTCCTGATTGCGAGCGTGTCCGCACCGAGGACGTGCCGTGGGCGCGACCCGGCGCGAGACATTCGCAGGCCTTCGAAGACACCGTGGCCTGGCTGGCGACCCGGATGGACAAGACCAGCCTCGCGCAGTTGATGCGGTGCTCGTGGGAAGCGGTCGACCGGATCGTCGGCCGGGTCGTGGTGGAGCGTCTCGACGACAGCCGGCTGAACAATCTGGTCCGGATCGGAGTCGACGAAATCTCTTACCTACGGGGGCATCGCTACCTGACCGTGGTCGTCGACCACGACACCGGCCGCGTCGTCTGGGTCGGCAAGGGCCACGGTGTGGAAACCCTCGAGGAGTTCTACCGGGAACTGGGTTTCCTGCGCCGCAAGAAGCTGAAGGCTGTCACGATGGACGCCAGCAGTGCCTACATCTCAGCGACCCGCACGATGGCGGCGCAAGCGGTGATCTGCATCGATCCGTTCCATGTCATCAAGTGGACCAACGAAGCGCTCGACGCCGCCTTCCGCAACTCCGCGATCCCCACGTTGAAAGCCCAGATGAAACAGGCCCGCACCAACGCGCCCTGGCGCAAAGCGCGCTTCGCGTTACGAGCCGGACGGCAAAAACTCCGGCAGGAACACCACAAGATCCTCAAGGTCATCCGGGCCGAACGCACCGAACTCCACAAGGTCTACCTGCTCAAAGAAGAGCTCCGCGATCTGTTCCAGATCATCGATCCCGGCCAAGCAGACTCTTACCTCCGCGACTGGGTCCAACGCGCGGCCGGCAGCGGCAGCAGCGCGTTCAGATCTCTTGCCCAGAAGATCGTTCGCCACGCAGACGGCATCATCGCCGCCGTGGAACTCGGACTGTCGAACTCACGCAGCGAAGGCGTCAATACTAAAATCCGGGTCATTCAGCGCCGCGGCTACGGGCACCCGAAAGCGCAATCACTGGCCACAATGATCTACCTGTGCTGCAGCGGAATCCAGATCTCCTTACCCACACAAAGGTGAGGAGAGCC
>NZ_JAAGLV010000004.1 GCF_010548305.1 Streptomyces sp. SID13031 | reverse complement strand
ATGGAACAGATCGACGTACTACTCGCCGCCGCGGTAGCGGCACCGTCGATGCACAACACCCAGCCGTGGCGCTTCGAGGTCAACGGCACGGTCATCGACGTGTTCCTCGACGGTTCCCGCGCCCTGCGCGCCGAAGACCCGACCGGTCGGGCGATGCGGATCGCGGTCGGCGCCGCGGTCTTCAACCTGCGCTGTGCCGCAGCTCATCTGGACCTCGGCTCCGGCTACGGACTCGCTCCGAACCCCAGCGAACCGGACCTGGTCGCGCGGATCGTGCTCGAGGACGCCCAGCAAGTCGATCCGGACCTGAAGAAGCTCTATCGCCAGGTCGCCCGCCGTCACACCAGCAGACTCCCGGCCCGCCCGGCACCGCCGGCCGCAGACTCCAGGATCAGCCTGATGCAGGCCGCGTCAGCCGAAGGCGCCGAGCTCACCTGGCTCCAGCAGACCGACGCGAAGCAGCTGATGGCAATGCTCATCGACGTCGACCTGCGCGAGATCGGTGACTGGAAGCGGAGCGCCGAGCGCAGCAAATGGGTCGGCGGGGAGCGGGCCGTCGACGGCGTGCCCAGCAGCGTCCTCGGACCGCGCCCGATCGACTATCCGGCACCGGTCCGCAACCTGGGCGCACCGCCCGCCGACCGCGCCCGTCCGATCGCAAAGTTCGAAGCCGACGCGGCGCTCGCGGTGCTGTCCACCGACCGCGACGGCCCAGTCGACCAGCTCGTCGCCGGCATCGCTCTCGAGCATGTCCTGCTCGCCGCGACCCGGGACGGTCTGACCGCGTCGTTCCTCAACCAGCCGCTCGAGTTCGACGATCTCCGCGTCGACGTCCAGAAGCTCACCGGCAAACCCGGCTTCACCCACATGGTGATCCGCTTCGCCCACACCACCCAGCACGCCACCACCCATCGCCGGCCGCTGGCCGACGTCGTCCAGACCGGAATATCAGCATGAGCCCGGCCAATCGCCTGGTTCGTCGGCTCCAGGTCGGTTGTGAGGGCGTCGGGGCTCGACGGGACTTCACCACCCATGACGTCTTGCAGTCGCCTAGGTGCAGCGCGTAGCGTCTGTTTCTCGGCTGCCCCAGACCTTGGCGGCGCGTCCAACGCGTCCACAAGGAGTCTGCGGACATGCTCGTCATCAAACCGTCGTCGCCAGAAGCCCCACGAATCGGCCTTGCCGCGGCCACGGTCCTGGCTGGGGCGTCAGGCCTTCCAGACCCGCTGAACCGGGTCACAGTAGCCACCTCCGATGGCATGATCACGGTCGCGGCGACCGGCCGGATCGACCAGTTGACCGCGGTAACGTTCCGAGCGGAGCTCCTCGCGGTCTGGCCGGTCCGCGTCGGGATGCTGACCGTGGACCTGTCGGCCTGCACCTACCTCAGCATCGGCGCTGTCCGCGCACTGCAGTACATCTGGCGCCATCACCCACTCGGCGGTGGCCAGTTGCAGATCACCGCCGAGCATCCCGAGGTCATCGCGGCCCTCGACACCGCCAACATCCCTCGGGTACGCGTCCCGAACCAGGTCAGTTCAACGTCGTGACAAGGTCGTCGACGACGCGTCGCTCGGTGGTCTGCTCCCCCGTACGACGGGCGGTGCGTTAGCCGAGGACCGGCTACGCGCTGTGCACCACCGCGACCGGGCAGGTCGCGTGCTGGAGGACGCCTCGGACGACCGAGCCGAGCAGCATGACCGACAGGTGCGGGCGACGGCGTCCGCCCAGGACGAGCAGCTGAGCGTGGACGGCTTCGGCCGCATCCATCAGGCCTTCGACCGGATGACCGCGACGGACATCGAGTTGAATCTCGAGCTCGGGATACTTGTGGCGCCACTGGTCCGCGACGGCCTCGTAGTGCCGATCGGCGGTGGCTGCCCCGTCCTCCCTGACGCCAATCGGGGCGCCTTCCCAGCCGTAGACGGCGGGAAGGTCCCAGATGTGCACCAGCCGCAGCGGCACGTTCCGCTCGACAGCCAGTTCGACCGCGAACTCCACTGCCGGCTCGTTCTCCCCCGAGTCGTCCAGAGCGGCCATCACCGGGGCACCGTCCAGTGCGCCTGCCCAGCCGCTCGGTACCACGACCACCGGCACCTGTCCCAGACTCGTGACCGCCTCGGACGTCGAGCCGATCAGCAGTCGCTTGAAAGTCCCCATCCCCCGGCGGCCGACCACGAGCATCCGGCTCCCCTGCGCCGCGTTCGTCAGGCTGCCAACAGGTGACCCCGCTGACAGCGCCGCCTCGTGGTCAAGGTCGCCACCATTGGCCTTCATCCACTCGCGGACATCTTCGACCAGGTCTGTCTCGGTCTGAGCGATGACGACCGGCTCGTAGTACCGAGTGCGCTGGGTCTTCTGCTCGACGACGTGGACAGCGTGCAGCGGCTCGCGCCGCAGCAGGGACTCGTGCAGCGCCCAGTCGAGTGCGCCGGCCTCTCGCCAGGCGCCGTCGATCCCGACCTGGATCACCGGGCGGACGATTTCGGGTGACAGCGTGGTGGAGGACACGATGATTTCCTTCCGATTCGGGGAGTCTGATCCGATCGTGGCCCGCGACCGCCGGCCGCCAGCAGAGCCCGTGGTCACCCGATGAGTGCCGAAAGACCCCCTGGGCTCGGGACTGATGGCCGGTGTGGTGGCCAGTGCAATGGGGCGAGGCTGAGGGTGTCCTGCTCCAACGATCGGAGTCACTGTGCGTCAACTGCTGGAAAAGCCCCTCGCGGACGCCGAACTGCACGCGATCAACGCCTACTGGCGAGCCGCCAACTACCTGTCGGTCGGCCAGATCTACTTGATGCACAACGCACTGCTGACCGAGCCGCTACGTGCCGAGCACGTCAAGCCGCGCCTGCTCGGCCATTGGGGTACGACGCCCGGTCTGAACCTGCTCTACGCCCACCTCAACCGGGTGATCAAGCAGCGTGATTTGTCGATGATGTACGTGATCGGCCCCGGTCATGGTGGCCCGGCGATCGCCGCGAACACCTGGCTCGAAGGCAGCTACACCGACACCTATCCCGATGTGACCCGCGATGCGGCCGGCATGCAGACCCTGTTCAAGCAGTTCTCCTTCCCCGGCGGGATCCCCAGCCACGTCGCTCCCGAGCTGCCCGGCTCCATCCATGAGGGCGGCGAACTCGGCTACTCACTCAGCCACGCGTACGGCGCCGCGTTCGACAACCCGGACCTGGTGGTCGCCTGTGTGATCGGCGACGGCGAGGCCGAGACCGGCCCGCTGGCCGCGTCCTGGCACTCCAACAAGTTCCTCGACCCCCGCACGGACGGCGCGGTCCTGCCGATCCTGCACCTGAACGGCTACAAGATCGCGAACCCGGCGATCCTGGCCCGGATCGGCGACGAGGAGCTCACCAGCCTGCTCGAGGGCTACGGCCACCGGCCCTATCTGGTCGAGGGTCACGATCCCGACGTCGTCCACCAGACCCTCGCCGCGACGCTCGACGCAGTACTGGACGAGATCGCCGACATCCAGGCCGAGGCGCGCACCAACCCCGGTACGCCGCGCCGCCCGTGGCCGATGATCGTCCTGCGTACTCCGAAGGGCTGGACCGGTCCGCAAGAGGTCGATGGCCTCCCGGTCGAGGGCACCTGGCGAGCCCATCAGGTCCCACTGACAGCAGTCCGTACTTCGCCGGAACACCTGACGCTGCTCGACACGTGGATGCGCAGCTACCGAGCCGAGGAACTGTTCGATGCCGACGGCCGGCCAGTCGCCGAACTGACCGACCAGGTCCCTTCCGGAGAACGCCGAATGGGCTCCACCCCGCACGCGAACGGCGGACTGCTGACCCGAGCGCTCGACCTGCCTGCCCTGGCGGAGTACGCCGTCGACGTCCCGCAGCCGGGCAGTGGACCCCACGAGCCCACGCGGGTGCTCGGGACCTTCCTCCGCGACGTGATGCTGGCGAACGCAGCCCACCAGAACTTCCGGGTCTTCGGACCCGACGAGACGGCGTCGAACCGCCTCGACGCGGTCTACGAGGCCACCTCCAAGGCCTGGAACGCCGGGGTACTCCCGACCGACGAACACCTCGCGACAGACGGCCGCGTGATGGAAATCCTCAGCGAGCACACCTGTCAGGGCTGGCTCGAGGGCTACCTGCTGACCGGAAGGCACGGCTGGTTCTCCTGCTACGAGGCCTTCGTGCACCTGGTCGACTCGATGGTCAACCAGCACGCCAAGTGGCTGAAGGTCTCCAACGCGCTGCCCTGGCGGCGAACCATCCCTTCACTGAACTACCTGCTCACGTCGCACGTGTGGCGGCAGGACAACAACGGGTTCTCCCACCAGGATCCGGGCTTCATCGACCATGTGGTGAACAAGAAGGCCGAGGTCGTCCGCGTCTATCTGCCGCCGGACACCAACACCCTGCTGGCGGTCTCGGATCACTGCCTGCGGAGCCGCGGCTACATCAATGTCGTTGTCGCAGGCAAGCAACCTCAGCCCAGCTGGCTGGATCACGAGTCCGCGGTCCTGCACTGCGCCAGAGGTCTTGGGGTATGGCAGTGGGCGAGCAACGACAACGGCGACCCGGACGTCGTACTGGCCTGCGCCGGCGACGTACCGACGCTGGAAACCCTCGCCGCTGTCAGTCTGCTGCGCCAGCATGTCCCGGACCTCAAGATCAGAGTCGTCAACGTCGTCGACCTGATGCGCCTGCAGCCCGCCTCGGAACACCCGCACGGACTGACCGACGCCGAGTACGACGCCATCTTCACCACCGACAAGCCAGTGATCTTCGCCTACCACGGCTACCCGTCGCTGATCCACCGCCTCACCTACCGGCGCCACAACCACGCGAACCTGCACGTCCGCGGGTACAAGGAAGAAGGAACCACCACCACCCCCTTCGACATGGTGGTCCGCAACGACCTCGACCGCTACCACCTGGCCATCGACGTGATCGACCGCGTCCCCGGCCTCGGCCAGCGCGCGGTCGACACCCGCCAATGGCTCACCGACCAGCGCGCCAGGCACCACGCCTACATCGTCGAGCACGGCGAAGACCTCCCCGAAGTACGCGACTGGCAATGGGCCCCCACACCCGTAGATCCCTCATGACTGCCACCCGGCGACTGCCCGTAGTAGCGGGAGTCGACGGCTCCGAGGCCTCCGACACAGCCCTTGGCTGGGCCGCCGCGGAGGCCGCCTCGAGACAGGTGCCACTCCACCTGGTCCACGCCTTCGTCTGGCCACTCTTCGGGGTACCGCTCGGTCCCAGCCCGCTCGCACCAGGGCTCCGCGCGGGAGCCCAGCAGATCGCTGACACGGCCACTGAACTCGCCCACAAGCTCGAACCCGACGTGACCGTCGAGACGACCGTCGTCGACGGCCTCGCCTTCCCAGTACTGGGTGAGCAATCCCGCGACGCCGGCCTGGTGGTGGTCGGCAGCCGAGGAATAGGGCCGGCGCTCAGCATCCTGGTCGGTTCCACTGGCGTTGATCTCGCGGCCTACGCCCATTGCCCGGTCGTCGTCGTCCGTCCTGAGCGCGACGCTCCCGCAGGCAGCACGGTCGTCATCGGGTACGACGGATCACCCGCCTCCACCGCGGCGTTCCACTTCGGTCGCAACTACGCTCGCCGCCACGGACTGAGCATCCGTTTGGTCACCGTCCGGTCGCCCGGCTGTAGCCACCATGTCGAGCTGTCCTCAGAACTCGTCTCACCCGCCGACCGGGTACCAGACGAACCACCGATCACGATCGACCGGGTCGTCGGTCACCCGGCCGAGCAGCTGCTCCGTCTGTCGGCCGACGCGCAGCTCGTGGTCGTCGGCTCCCGGGGCCGGGGCGGCTTCACCGGCCTACTCCTCGGATCGGTCAGCCAAGCCGTACTGCATCACTCAGACTGCCCGGTCGCCGTAGTCCGCTGAACACCGCGATCATGGCCCTATGACGACCTGTCAGGGCTGCAAGCGATCCGCGTCTGCCATCGACTGCAGCGGGGCCTTCTATCCCTGCGTCACGTACTGCCCCGCGTGCACGCGGGGAATGCGCGCGCAGCAGGTCGCCGGGTTCCCAGTAGACCTACTGACATGCCAGACCTGCGGGCACCGCACCGCAGTGCACCGAAGCCAGCGCCTGCCGTGTGGGAGGTGCAAGGACGGACCAATGCACAAGTGGGCGCAGGTCATGGAGGACGAAGTACGAGCCATGGATCTGGCCGCTGGCTTCGAGTTTGTGGCCCAAGCGCAGCACAACCTGCTGAACCCGGGAGGACGTGCAACGCACATCTCGTCGAGGTGGTTGCGCCACCTGCGATGTGGACAGATCGTGCCCCGCCGGCAGCGGTACCGGTTGGACAACAAGACCGGCGAGGTAGCACCGCCACAGTGCATGAACTGCGGCGACGAGCCCTGGCGGCCATCAACCGCTATCAAGCCCACAGCGCGCGATTTGCTGTATCTCGTCCGGTTCGAAGCGCGCGGCGTCAGGTTCCTCAAGATTGGCCGGACGCTGGCCGGCCTGGACCGCCTGCCGTCTCACCTGCGCCTCGGGGCGCAGGTATTACAAGTGGTCGAGTCGACCTACGACAAAGTGCAGCCCGCCGAGCGGAACATCATTCGAGCCATGGCCGACTACCGCATGACGACGCATCCGTTCACTGAGCACTTCACCACAGCCGAGACGTTCCGGCTCGGAGCGCGCCCCATCATCGGTGACCTCGCCACCTGGGTCGGACGCGGAACCCGCGACCGCACCACCGAATGGGTCCAGCGATACAGCCGATAGCGTTCCGAGCCGGCGATGAGCTGCTTTAGCCTTCGTCGTCGGGCTCGGACTGCTCCGGGCCGTCCTGGGTCAGCTTGGAGCGATCATCGGCCGCCGAGGTGCGGTCGCCCTTCGAATCCGACCGATCCATACCGGCAGACAGCCGTGCCTTGTGCACAGGGCCGTAGTCGTCATCACGAAGGAACGAGTGCAAGCTGGCCGCCTTGTCCCGCTCATCGGCGACCGCATCGCGCTCCTCGGCCAGCTCGTCCCGCTCATCCGCGGCATCAAGGATGGCTTGAGTCTCCTGCTCACGGCCCTCGTGCGCGGACTCCTTCGCCTTGACAGCCTTCTCCCGCGAGTCCAGCGCAGCCTCTCGCTCGTCTGCCTCGTGCTCGCGCCCATCGGCCCCACCTGAACCTTCATCGGCTCGCTCTGAAGGCACGGGTCGCTCATCCATCAGGTTCCTCTCATCGGCAACGTCTTCTGCCGTGCAGGCCCTGAACTCGCTCCTCACGCTGACAGCCGGCGGCACGACCGCCCCCTCAGCCTACGGCCGGAGCACCCTCCGAGCACGCCGAACAGCCGCGCTCCAGTGGTCACACTCTTTCCATGGCCTGGCCGGCGCGCAGCCAGTCCGCCGGTCCGGATCCTCCGCTGGAAGCTCCCGGTCCCGATCGCGGTGCACCTCGGTCACGCATCCGGCGAACCGGAACCGCCAGGGCTGCGTGTTGTGCATCGAGGGTGCCGCGACGGCTGCGCGGAGCAGCTCGTCGCGGTCGTGACCGGACGGCACCATGATCGTCAGGCCTCGAGATCCTTCGACTCGTCGCTGAACAGCGCCACCTTCAGCGCACCTGTCTCCCCCGCACGGGAAAACACGTCGTACGCGTCCTGCATCTCGTGCAGACCGAACCGGTGTGTGATCAGCCCCGGCATCGACAACCTGCTCGCGGCCAGCATGGCCAGCAGCCGCGGCGTCGTCGAAGTGTCGACCAGCCCGGTGGTGATGGTGACGTCCTTGATCCAGAGCTCCTCCAGATGCAGCGTCACCGGGGCGCCGTGGACGCCGACGTTCGCGACCCGGCCACCTGGCCGGATCACCTGGGTGCACAGCTCGAACGTCGCCGGTACGCCGACGGCCTCGATCGCGACGTTCGCACCGAGCCCTCCGGTCAGCTCCCGGACCGTGGCGACCACATCGTCATCCGGACCGAACACCAGATCGGCACCGTGATCCAGCGCGGCCTTCTGCCGCGCCGGGGACGAATCGACCACGATCACGCTCGACGGACTGAACAGCTTGCTGGTGGTGATCGCTGCGAGCCCGATCGGTCCGGCACCGACGATGACGACCGTGTCACCGGGGCCGACCTGACCGGCCAGCGTCCCGACCTCGAACGCGGTCGGGAGGATATCGGCCAGCAGCAGCGCGGCCTCGTTGCTCACACCGTCCGGCAACTTGTAGACCGACCGATCCGCGAACGGCACCCGGACCTGCTCGGCCTGGGTCCCGTCGATCAGGTGGCCGAGG
The DNA here is from genome assembly GCF_010548305.1 of Streptomyces sp. SID13031. GTDB lineage: Bacteria > Actinomycetota > Actinomycetes > Propionibacteriales > Kribbellaceae > Kribbella. The sequence goes on along the minus strand of NZ_JAAGLV010000004.1, from coordinate 465,440 downwards.
ATCCAGCCGCCGCCTCCCAGACACTGGCCGTACCGGCCCTCCCGGCAGTACTCGCACCGGCCGCACGAGGTGATGCACGAGACCAGCACCCGATCGCCCGGGGTCACGCCGCGGACGCCTTCGCCCACCTCGAGAATCGTGCCGACGGCTTCGTGTCCGAGGATCCGGCCGCGGTCGACGGTCGGTACGTCGCCCTTGAGGATGTGCAGGTCCGTGCCGCAGATACTGACGGCATCGACGCGCACGATCACATCGTCCGGATCCTGGATCACCGGATCCGGCACCTCCCGCCAGCTCCGCTGCCCGGGTCCGTTGTAGACAAGTGCCTTCATGGTCGGTCGACCTCCATAGCTTGACGTTCGCTGTCACTTCGACGGTCCCTTCTTTCGCCGTCACCCGGCAGGGCAGAACCGCACCAGCCCAGCAGGACCTTCGTCGCCTCCGGACAGGCCCTTCACCCCTGGCGACGAGTCCGGACCGCGGCTGCAACACCAGGGGACACGCCGGCTGCCCGGTCGCGATCGTCCACGCTGGCCGGCCGGCCGGAGGTCCCGCCAACCGGGGACCTTCGGCACTGGGGGTCGCGGACCACTGGCTGGGAAGGTCGGGAGTATGGATGCCATAGACCTTGCCCGGTGGCAGTTCGGGATTGTCACCGTCTACCACTTCTTGTTCGTTCCGATCACGATCGGGTTGTCCGCGCTGGTCGCCGGGCTGCACACCGCGTGGTACCGGACCGGGAACCAGAAGTACCGGCGGATGACGCAGTACTGGGGAAAACTGTTCCTGATCAACTTCGCGATCGGCGTGGTGACCGGGATCGTCCAGGAGTTCCAGTTCGGGATGAACTGGAGCGACTACTCGAAGTTCGTCGGCGACATCTTCGGAGCGCCGCTGGCGATCGAGGGGCTGCTCGCGTTCTTCCTGGAGTCGACCTTCCTCGGCCTGTGGATCTTCGGCTGGGACCGGTTGCCGAAGAAGGTGCACCTGGCCTCGATCTGGCTCGTTGCCATCGGCACCCAACTGTCGGCGTACTTCATCCTGGCCGCCAACTCCTGGATGCAGTGGCCGCTCGGCTACACCTACAACCAGGCGACCGGCCGCGCCGAGCTGCACGACTTCGGGGCCGTGCTCACCAACAAGGTCGCGCTGGTGACCTTCCCGCACACGATCGCGGCGAGCTTCCTCACCGGCGGCGCGTTCATGCTGGGCATCGCCTTGTGGCACCTGCTCCGTCGCCCTGGCGAGCACACCGCACTCTTCCGGCCGGCCGTCAAACTGGGTGCGATCACGACCCTCGTCGCAGCCGCCGCGCTACTGGTCACCGGTGACATCCAGGCCAAGATCATGACCGAGACCCAGCCGATGAAGATGGCCGCGGCCGAAGCGCTCTACGAGACATCCGCACCGGCACCCTTCTCCCTCCTGACCATCGGCTCGCTCGACGGCAGCAAGGAGGTCTGGTCACTCAAGGTCCCGCACGGCCTGTCCTTCCTCGCGACCGGCACCACGACCGGCAAAGTCGAAGGCATCAACGACCTCCAGGCCGCCTACGAGCAACGGTTCGGCCCGGGGTCATACACACCGAATGTGCCGCTGACCTACTGGACCTTCCGGTTCATGATCCTGTCCGGTGTCCTGGCCGCGGCCATCGCCTTACTGGCGTTGTGGCGTCTGCGCAGACCTCGCTCCAGCAAGTGGCTCATCCGCGCGGCCCTCGCCGTCCCGCTGCTGCCCCTCCTGGGCAACAGCTTCGGCTGGATCTTCACCGAGATGGGCCGCCAGCCATGGATCGTCTTCGGCCTGATGCAGACCCGCGACGGCGTCTCCCCCAGCGTCGGCGCCGGCACCGTCCTGACCTCCCTGATCGTCCTTACCCTCCTGTACGGGGCACTGGCGATCGTCGAGGTGTTCCTCCTGCTCCGCTTCGCCCGCGAGGTGCCCGCCGAGGCCGACTCGTCCGACCCGGAGGCCGCTGAACCGGCCTTCCTGTACTGAGGAACACACCGATGGCACTCACCGATATCTGGTTCCTGCTCATCGCCGTCCTCTGGACCGGCTACCTCGTCCTCGAGGGCTTCGACTTCGGCGTCGGCATGCTGCTGCCGATCGTCGGACGCGACGCCATCGACCGCAAGGTCACGCTGCGAACGATCGGCCCGGTCTGGGACGGCAACGAGGTCTGGTTGCTCGTCGCCGGCGGCGCGACCTTCGCAGCCTTCCCGTTCTGGTACGCGACGCTGTTCTCCGGCTTCTACCTCGCCCTGCTGATCATTCTGGTCGCGCTCATCCTCCGCGGCATCGCACTCGAGTACCGCGGCAAGATCGACGACCCGACCTGGCACCGCCGCTGGGACATCGTCATCGTCGGCGCCAGCGCAGTACCAGCCCTGCTCTGGGGCGTTGCGCTGGCCAACATCGTGCGTGGAGTCCCGATGGGCGCCGACCACGAATACGCCGGCACCTTCCTCACCCTGCTCAACCCCTACGCGTTGCTCGGCGGAATCACCACGCTGCTGCTCTTCGCCTTGCACGGCGCGATCTTCCTCGCCCTGAAAACCCACGGTGAAGTGCACGACAGAGCACTCAAGGTGGTACCACCGCTCGGCATCGGGGCCGTCGTCGCAGCCGCGGCGTTCCTCGGCTGGACACAGACCCTCGACGGCTCCTGGATCACCTGGACCCTCGCGCTGGCCGCCGCGCTCTGCCTGGTCGGCGGACTGGCCGCCTCCCGGTTCGGCCGGGAAGGCTGGGCGTTCCTCGGTACCGCCGCCACCATCGCACTGGCCACCGCGACCCTGTTCACGACGCTCTACCCGAACGTGCTGCCCTCGACAACCGACCCCGCGTTCAGCCTGACCACCCTCAACGCCGCCTCGACCCCGTACACGCTGAAGATCATGACCTGGGTCGCGGTCATCTTCACCCCTGTGGTGCTGCTCTACCAGGGCTACACGTACTGGGTCTTCCGCGCCCGACTCGGCCGCGCCGACTTCCCCGTTCCCGCCCACAAGGTCACCAACTGATGCCCGCCATCGATCCGCGACTGCTGCGCTACGCGAAGGCCACCCGGATCTTCCTCGCGCTGTCGGTCGCGATCGGCGCGGGCCAGGCGGTGGTGATCCTCGCCCAGGCATGGTTGCTGGCCTCGATCATCACTGACGCCTTCCTCCACGGCGCCGGACTGGGCGACCTCGGCAGCCGGCTCACGCTGCTCGCAGTCACGCTGATCGCCCGCGCCGGCCTGGCCTGGGTCGCCGAAGTAGTCGCCCACCACTCCTCAGCGGCCGTGAAATCCGAACTCCGGATGCGACTACTCCACCAGGTGGTGCGACTCGGCCCACGCTGGCTGACCTGCGAACGCAGCGGCGAACTGACCACCCTGGCAACCCGCGGCATCGACGCCCTGGACGACTACTTCTCCCGCTACCTACCGCAACTCGTACTGGTGTGCTTCGTGCCGCTGGTGGTGGCCGGCCAGATGTTCGCAGCCGACTGGCTCAGCGCCACCATCGTCGTCGTCACCCTGCCACTGATCCCGATCTTCATGATCCTGGTCGGCCTGACCACCAAGCAACTGATGGCCAGGCAGTGGGCATCCCTCCAACTCCTCGCCCACCACTTCCTCGACGTACTTGCCGGACTCGGAACCCTGAAGTCCTTCGGCCGCTCACGAGCACAAGTCGCCACCATCGACAGGCTGGCAAACAAGCAACGCAAGGCCACCATGGCCTCACTGCGGATCGCCTTCCTGTCCTCACTTGTACTGGAGTTACTCGCAACCCTGTCGGTCGCGCTCGTGGCCGTCTCAGTGGGACTGCGTCTCGTCGACGGCCGACTCGACCTCCAGACAGCGTTGCTGGTACTGATCCTGGCACCCGAGGCCTACTTGCCGCTGCGCCTGCTCGGCGCGCACTACCACGCCAGTGCCGAAGGCCTGGGTGCCGCCGAGCAGGTCTTCACAGTGCTCGACAGGGAGGTTCCCCAGACCGGCCACGGATCCGTCGATGCCTCCCGGACGATCGAGGTCGAGAAGGTCGTGGTCGCCGCCGCGGATCGTGACGGCCCGTCGCTCGACGGGCTCTCCTTGACGATTCCGGCTGGACAGGTGACGGCAGTCGTGGGGCCCAGCGGCTGCGGCAAGTCCACCCTGCTCGCGGTTCTGCTGGGTTTCGCCGAACTCGAGGGCGGCCGCGTTGTCGTCGGCGGCACCGACCTGGCGACGGCCGACCTGGACGTGTGGCGGTCGCAAGTCGCCTGGCTCAGCCAGGATCCGGTGCTGTTCGCCGGCACCGTCTTCGAGAACATCCGGCTCGGACGCCCGTACGCCGATGAGGATGCCGTACGGCGAGCGGCCGGTGCCGCAAGGGTCGACGTACCGCTGGAGAAGGTGATCGGTGAACGCGGCAACGGTGTCTCCGCCGGACAGCGCCGCCGGATCGCCTTGGCCCGAGCCCTGCTGCTTGATGCTCCCTTGCTGCTTCTCGACGAACCCACCGAGGGCGTCGACCCCGAGACCGAGCACGATCTGCTCAGCACGCTGCCGACGGCCTTCGCCGGGCGGACCGTCGTACTCGTCACCCACCGCGCGGGGTTGCTGAGCCTCTGCGATCACGTGATCGACCTGGCCCCCGCGCAGGTTCCGGTATGAGCTCTCTGCGGTGGCTCCTCCGGATCGCGCGGCCCGAAGCCTGGCGGCTCGTTGCGGCCGCGGTACTGGGCTCGCTCGCCCTCGGCTGCTCCATCGGCCTGATGGCAACCTCCGGCTGGCTGATCTCCCGTGCGGCCCAGCAACCGCCGGTGCTCTACCTCACCGTCGCCATCGTCGCCGTCCGCGCCTTCGGCATCGGCCGCGGCGCGCTCCGGTACGCCGAACGCCTGGTCGGCCACGACGCCGCCTTCCGCGTCCTCGCCCGGACCCGGGTCCAAGCCTGGCTCGACCTCGACCGAGCCGCACCGGCCGGACTCGGTAAACTCCGCTCCGGCGACGTCCTGGCCAGCCTGGTGGGCGACGTCGAAGCCGTGCAGGACCTCCTCGTCCGCGCGGTCCTGCCGATCGCGGTCGCCCTGATCACCGGTACTGCGACCGTAGTACTGCTCGGCGCGCTACTTCCGGCCGCCGGGCTCGTCCTCCTTCTCGGACTCCTGGTCGCGGGGGTGGTCGCTCCGGCAGTCACCTTGTCTGTCGCTGGACGGGCCGAACGCCAGCTCGCTCCGGCGCGGGCCGCATTGGCCGACCCGGTCCACGATTTGCTGACCGGTGCCGCTGAACTGATCGCCTTCGGTGCGGCCGGACCGGCACTCGAGCGAATCAGAGTCCACGACCGCAAACTAACCTCACTGGCCCGGCGATCCGCCGCCGGTGCAGGTGCCGGCGCCTCCATCGGCGCGGGAGCGCTGGCGCTGACCGTGGTCGGCGAACTGCTCGTCGGGATCCAGGCCGTCCGCGAGGGCCGCCTACCCGGAGTACAGCTGGCCGTACTCGCACTGACCCCGCTGGCCGCGTTCGAGCTGACCAACTCGCTGCCGACCGCAGCCAGACATCTCGTCCATGGCCTGCGGGCCGTCGACCGGCTGCGTGCACTCGGGGATCTGCCACATCCTTCGGTTGCTTGGGGCAACAAACATGTGATCGGTCACACCCTGAAGATCGCCGGTGCGAGCGCTCGCTGGCCGGGAGCCGCACAGCCGACCGTGCGCGACATCGGCCTGAGTCTGCCCCCTGGCCGCCGGGTTGCCGTGGTCGGCGAGAGCGGCGCCGGCAAGAGCACCCTGATCGCCGCGCTCGCAGGCTTCCTCGCCACCGAACGCGGGACGGTCACCTACGGCGGCATCCCACTGACCGAGCTGGACGAGAACGCCTTCCGGCGTCAGGTGGTGGTCTGCGCCCAGGACGACCACCTCTTCGACACCACCATCCGCGACAACCTGCTCGTCGGCAAACCCGACGCCACCGAAACCCAACTGATGAACGCTCTGCGCCAGGCCCGGCTCGCGTCCTGGGTCAACCGTCAGCCGCACGGCCTGGACACCACCGTCGGAGAACGGGCCGGCCAACTCTCCGGCGGCGAACGCCAGCGCCTGGCCCTGGCGCGAGCCCTCCTCGCCGACCCCGCCGTCCTACTCCTGGACGAGCCCACCGCCCACCTCGACGAGGCCACTGCAGCAGAACTCACCCGAGACATCCTCACCGCCACCCGCGGCCGAGCCACCCTCCTGGTCACCCACCGCCTGGCCGGCCTGGAAGACCTCGACGAGATCATCGTCCTGAGCCACGGCCAAGTACTTCGCCGCGGCCGCCCCCTCGACATCCTGCGGCCCGGAACGCGAGAGTTCGCCGGCTCCCAGGACGACGATCGGTAGGGTCGGCAGATGAGGCGCGACCAGGACAAGGCAGGCAAGGGCGTCGACCGGATGCCGAAGAAGCTCTACGAGCGGGAACTGCTGCGGCTGCAGGCCGAGCTGGTCAAGCTGCAGGAGTGGGTCCGGTCCGAGGGGGCTCGCGTGGTGGTGATCTTCGAGGGCCGGGACGCCGCCGGCAAGGGCAGCACCATCAAACGGGTGGCCGAGTACCTCAACCCGCGCGTCGCCCGGATCGCAGCGTTGCCCGCACCCACCGAGCGGCAGCGCACCGAGTGGTACTTCCAGCGCTACATCGAGCACCTACCGGCCGCCGGCGAGATCGTCCTGTTCGACCGCAGCTGGTACAACCGGGCCGGTGTCGAGCGCGTGATGGGCTTTTGCACGAGGCAGGAGTACACCCGGTTCCTGCACCAGTGCCCGATCTTCGAGCGGCTCCTGGTCGAGGACGGGATCCTGCTCCGCAAGTACTGGTTCTCGGTCAGCGACAACGAGCAGGAGAATCGCTTCCGCAGCCGCCTCGAGGACCCGATGCGCCGCTGGAAGCTGTCACCGATGGACCTGGAGTCGATCGCACGCTGGGAGGACTATTCCCGGGCGAAGGACGAGATGTTCATCCATACCGACGTCCCGGAGGCACCGTGGTCCGTGGTCGAGAGCGAGGACAAACGATCCGCGCGGATCAACATGATCGCGCACCTGCTCTCGACCATCCCGTACTCCGAGGTGCAGCGTCCGCCACTCGAGCTGCCGCCGCGGCCTCCGTCCAAGGGCTATCAGCGGACACCGCGGGAGATGCAGACCCAGGTCCCCGACCATGCCGCAACCCTGCGGATGCACTGACCGCCGGATCTCGGATGCCGACGGGCGTACGCCGTCTCGTCAAGAATCGTCCTGGGTCATCAGGGACCTAAGACTCTGCGACGCCCCCTGTCTGCTCGTGATGCTGGAAGCAGAGAGGGGATCACCTCACCATGACGACTCAGCACAGCGGCACGACGACTGAAAACAGCGCCTGGCGTGGCTTCGGCGGGCACGGATGGCAGCAGCGTATCGACGTCGCGCAGTTCATCACCGCCAACCTCACGCCGTACCCGGGCGACGGCTCGTTCCTCGAGCCACCGACCGCGCGAACCGAGCGGCTCTGGAAGGCGGTGTCCAGCCTCTTCCCGGAGGAACGGGCACGGGGCATCCTCGCGGTCGACCAGCAGACTCCGTCGACCATCACCAGCCACGCGCCTGGGTACATCTCCCGGGACGACGAACTGATCGTCGGTCTGCAGACCGATGCACCGCTGAAGCGGGCGATCATGCCGAACGGCGGACTGCGGACGGTCGAGGCGGGCCTGCGTGCCTACGGCTATGAGCTGGACCCAGCGGTCCGCAAAACCTTCACCGAGTATCGCAAGACCCACAACGATGGAGTCTTCGACGCGTATACGCCGCAGATCCGGGCGGCACGGCGTTCATCCATCATCACCGGTCTGCCGGATTCGTACGGCCGTGGCCGGATTGTCGGCGACTACCGCCGGGTGCCCCTGTACGGCGTTGACCGGCTGATCGCCGACCGGGAGGCCGCGAAGGCGACCCTGGCTGAGCGTCGCTCGACCGCGGACGTCGTGCGGGACCGCGAGGAACTGTCGGAGCAGATCAAAGCGCTGCGCGAGCTCGTGACGATGGCCGCTTCGTACGGCTGCGACGTAACCAGGCCGGCGGAGACCGCCCACGAGGCGGTCCAGTGGCTCTACCTGGCCTACCTTGCCGCCACCAAGGAGCAGAACGGCGCGGCGATGTCGCTCGGCCGCACCTCGACGTTCCTCGACATCTATCTCGCACGTGATCTCGCAGCGGGCCTGATCGACGAGTCGCAGGCTCAGGAACTCATCGACCAGCTGATCGTCAAGCTGCGCATCATCCGGTTCCTGCGCACCCCGGAGTACGACGCCCTGTTCTCCGGGGACCCGACCTGGGTGACCGAAAGCATCGGTGGCATCGCCTCCGACGGCCGGCCGCTCGTCACCAGGTCCTCCTTCAGGTATCTCCAGACGCTCTACAACCTCGGCACGGCCCCCGAACCCAACCTGACTGTTCTCTGGTCACCGGACCTCCCCGCGGGCTTCAAGGCCTTCGCGGCGCAGGTCTCGCTCGACACCAGCGCCATTCAGTACGAGAGCGACGAGCTACTGCGGCCGAGGTACGGCGACGACACGGCGATCGCCTGCTGCGTTTCGGCGATGGCCGTGGGCAAGGCGATGCAGTTCTTCGGAGCCCGGGTCAACCTCGCGAAGACGTTGCTCTACGCGATCAACGGTGGTCGTGACGAGGTCACCGGGGCGCAGGTCGCGCCCACGACCCCGCCGGTCAGCGGCGAAATCCTCCGGTATGACGACGTCCTTCGCCGGCTCGACGAAACGATGGGCTGGCTTGCCCAGACCTATGTCGATGCGCTGAACGTCATCCACTACATGCATGACAAGTACGCCTACGAGCGACTCGAGATGGCTTTGCACGACTATCCGGTGCATCGCACGATGGCCTGCGGGATCGCCGGTCTGTCGGTGGCGGCGGACTCCCTGGCAGCGATCAAGTACGCGACCGTGCGGCCGGTCCGCGACTCGAACGGTCTCGTCACCGACTATCTGTGCGATGGCGACTTTCCCACCTTCGGCAACGACGACGACCGGGCCGACGAGATCGCCGTCTGGCTCGTGAACACCTTCATGGACAAGATCCGCGCGCAGCAGACCTATCGCGATGCCGAACCCACCCAGTCGGTGCTGACGATCACCTCGAACGTGGTCTACGGCCGCAAGACCGGCAACACCCCTGACGGCCGCCGAGCGGGCGAGCCCTTCGCTCCCGGAGCCAATCCCATGAACGGCCGTGATCACCACGGCCTGATGGCAGCGGCGCTCAGTGTCGCGAAGCTGCCCTACGACGCCGCACGGGACGGCATCTCGCTGACCACCTCGGTCACCCCCGCCGGCCTCGGACGGTCGAGGGAAGAGCGGATCGCCAACCTGGTGGGCGTTCTCGACAGCTTCGTCGATGCCGGTGGCTTCCATCTCAACGTCAACGTTCTCGATCGGGCGACCTTGCTCGACGCGATGGAGAACCCGGAGTCGTATCCGTCCCTCACGATCAGGGTGTCCGGCTATGCGGTCAATTTCGTCCGGCTCACTCGTGAACAGCAGCTCGACGTGATCAACCGCACCTTCCACGCGGGGCTTTAGCAGTGGCTGCCATGAACAGTACTGAGGAAAGGCTGGCCACAGCGTCCGGTGCTCTCCATTCGTGGGATCTCTCTTCCGGTGTGGACGGTCCCGGTACCAGGCTCGTGCTGTTCCTGGCCGGTTGCCCGTTGCGTTGCCTCTACTGCCAGAACCCCGATACCTGGCAGGAACGCGACGGCGCGCGGACGTCGGTCGCCGCGGTGATGGCCAAGGTCCACCGCTACCAGCACGTCTTCTCCCGGACGGGCGGCGGTGTGACGCTGTCCGGCGGCGAACCACTCCTGCAACCGCGATTCGCCGCGGCCGTCCTGCGCGCCTGCGCCGAAGCCGGGGTGAGCACGGCGCTCGACACTTCCGGAGCGCTCGGCGCACGAGCGTCGGACCAACTGCTCCTGGACACCGACCTGGTCCTGCTCGACATCAAGGCGTTCGCGCCGCACACCTACACCCGGATCACCGGCGGCGGCGACCTGGCGCCTACCCTTCGCTTCGCCCAGCGCCTGGCCAGGCTCGAACGCCGGGTGTGGATCCGCTTCGTCCAGGTTCCCGGCATCAACGACAAGGCCGACGAAGTCGAGGCACTGGCCGACTTCGTCGCAGACCTCGGCACTGTCGAACGGGTCGACGTGCTCCCGTTCCACAAACTCGCGCTGCCGAAGTACGAGGCACTGGGGATCGCCTTCCCCCTGATCGATCGGCCGGTGCCCACGCTCGATCAGACAGCGGCCGTCCGAGCCATCTTCACCGCCCGCGGGCTTCAGGTGACCTGAAAGCCCAACCCACCATCACCCAGGACGCCCGACTCCGCCCACCCAGACCAGTGGGGCTTGTACGCCGAAGGGAAGTTGTTCGCCATGACACACACCCAGGAGACCATCAACTACGTCTTCGACTTCGCCGATGGAAACATGGACCAGAAGGACCTGCTCGGTGGCAAGGGGGCGAACCTCGCCGAGATGACCCGCATCGGGCTACCGGTGCCACCAGGCTTCACCATCGCCACCACAGCCTGCAAAACCTACCTGGCCACCGGTGACACCCCAGCTGGGCTGGCCGAGGAGATCTCCGACCATCTTCACCGGCTGGAGAACGTGCTGGACCGCCGGCTCGGTGACCGTGACGATCCGCTGCTGGTCTCCGTCCGCTCGGGCGCCAGGTTCTCGATGCCGGGCATGATGGAGACGATCCTCGACATCGGGCTGAACGACGAGTCGGTCCACGGCCTGGCCAAGCAGTCCGGTGACGACCACTTCGCCTGGGACTCCTATCGGCGTCTGTTGCAGATGTACGCACGGACGGTTCTCGATCTCCCCGACGCTGTGCTGCAGCCGGCCCTGGCAGCCGAGTTCGCCGAATGGGGTGTCAGCACACCAGAAGACCTCCCTGCCGCCGCGATCGAGCGGACCTGCGAACTCTTGAAGCGCGTCATCGCCGAACACTCCGGCAGCGCCTTCCCCCAAGATCCGCTCGTGCAGCTCGATCACGCCGTCCGTGCGGTGTTCAGCTCGTGGTCGACCGCACGCGCCACGCTCTACCGACGGCAGGAACACATCGCCGACGACCTGGGTACGGCGGTCAACGTGATGGCGATGGTCTTCGGGAACCGTGGCGGCGATTCCGGTACCGGCGTCGCTTTCACCCGCGACCCGGGTTCGGGAGCGACCGGCGTCTACGGCGACTACCTGCAGAACGCCCAGGGCGAGGACGTGGTCGCCGGCGTACGCAACACGGTTCCCCTGGCGCAGCTCGAGATCATCGACCCGGCGAACTATGCACAGCTGGTGACCGTGATGGCCACCCTTGAGCACCACTATCAGGATTTGTGCGATATCGAGTTCACCATCGAGCGCGGCCGGCTGTGGATCCTCCAGACCCGGGTAGGCAAGCGGACCGCCGCGGCAGCGTTCCGGATCGCAACGCAGCTCGTCGACGAAGGTGTCATCACTCTCGACGAAGCTCTGCTGCGGGTGACCGGCGCGCAGCTCGGGCAGCTGATGTTCCCTCGCTTCGCCGCCGATCACGACCAGCCGGTGCTGGTCAGCGGAGTCGGAGCCTCGCCTGGCGCAGCCGTCGGAGTCGCGGCCTTCGACTCGGACGCCGCCCAGCGATTCGCGAGCAAGGGACGGCCGGTGATCCTGATCCGGCGTGAGACGAACCCCGACGATCTGCCGGGCATGATCGCCTCGAAAGGCATCCTCACGACGCGCGGTGGAAAGACCTCCCATGCCGCAGTCGTTGCCCGCGGCATGGGAAAGCCCTGTGTGTGCGGCGCGGAACAGCTGGTGGTCGACGTCGAAGAACGTATGGCCACCGCACCCGGTCAGGTCGTCATCCGCGAAGGCGATCTGCTGTCGCTGGACGGCCTGACCGGTGTGGTCTACCGCGGCGAGGTTCCGGTCGTCGCCTCACCCGTCGTCGAGTACTTCGAAAGCAGTGCGGACCTCGAGGGCGCCCAGGAGGTCGTCAAGTCGGTCGACCGGATCCTTCGCCACGCGGACCAGCGACGCACGCTCGGTGTGCACGCCAACGCGGACACTCCGACGGACGCCCAGCGCGCCCGCCGGTTCGGCGCGGAAGGCATCGGCCTGTGCCGCACCGAACACCTGTTCCTCGGCGCGCGGCGGCAATTCGTGGAGCGCCTGATCCTCGCCGAGGGGCCGGCCGAACAGCAGGCCGCTCTGGATGAACTGCAGCCACTGCAGCGAGCCGACTTCACCGAGATCTTCCGTTCGATGGACGGCCTGCCGGTCACCATCCGGCTCATCGACCCTCCACTTCACGAGTTCCTCCCCGACCTGACCACCCTGTCCGTACAGGTTGCGCTCGCCAAGGATCACGGTGAGCACGACGCCGACACCGAACGGCTGCTCGGCGCGGTACGGCGGATCCACGAGACCAACCCGATGCTGGGACTCCGCGGCGTACGGCTGGGCATCGCGATCCCCGGCCTGTTCGCCATGCAGACCCGGGCCATCGCCGAGGCTGCAGCCAGGGTGAGTTCCGAGGGGGTGGACGTCCGGCCCGAGATCATGGTGCCGCTCGTGGCCAGTGACCAGGAGATGGTGCTGGTCCGGGCCGAGATCGAGCGGGTTCTCGCCGAGGTCTCGGCGGAGACGGGCGGCGCCGTCACCGCGCGGATCGGGACGATGATCGAGGTTCCACGAGCTGCTCTCAGCGCGGCGAGCATCGCCCGCCACGCCGACTTCTTCTCCTTCGGGACCAACGACCTCACCCAGCTGACCTGGGCCTTCAGCCGAGACGACGTAGAGGCATCTGTCTTCCCCCGCTACCTCGACGCCGGCATCTTCGCGGTGTCACCGTTCGAATCGCTCGACCGTTCTGGCGTCGGCAGGCTGGTCCAGCTCGCGGTGGACGAAGGGCGCAAGGCCAATCCCGACCTCGTCATCGGCGTCTGCGGGGAACACGGTGGAGACCCGGACTCGATCGCATTCTTCGCCCAGGCAGGTCTCGACTACGTCTCCTGCTCGCCCTTTCGCATTCCGGTAGCCCGACTCGAGGCCGGCCGGGCCGCGATCGCAGCCCGATCAACGACCAGCGACACCCGCTGACATGGCCAGACCTGGAGATCCACTGCGGACCGAGCTCGCCCGCTGGGAGCGGGAGCTCGCGGCGCTCGAGGACGAGTACACCGGCGAAGGCTGGACTGAACCGGAGAAGCTTCTGTACACACTGCAGCGGACCGCCTCCATCTATCGGCGCGAAGTACTCCCCCGGACCATGGCCGATGGCGCCCTGAGCCAGCCGGCGATCCCGGACAGCGAGGCGCCCGCAGCGCTGAGGGTCTACAGCGCGGTCATCACCGATGAGGTCACGCAGTTGGTCGACCGGCTGGAGGAGCTTCGGCTCGATCTGATCAGGCGCGGGCAGACAGCCCAGCTGGAACTGCGCGCTGTCGAGACCCTCGCTGCCCTGCGAGCCCTGGGCAAGGTCGTCCTGCGCTTCGGCCGCGAGTTCGAGATCCCAAGGTTGTCCGTCCACCCGACGACGGAGCAGTCCGAACAACGCACCACCACAGCGGTCCATGCCGCCGAAAGGGAGCCCCGATGACCACGACCAGAGCCACCGAGCCGCTGCTCGACCGAGACGAAGTCGGTTTCCTGATCCGCGCGGCCGGCACCGCGCCGTCGATGCACAACACCCAACCGTGGCGTTTCGAGATCAACGGTCCGGTGATCGACGTGATTCTCGACGCCGACCGCAGCCTGCCGGCCGAGGACCGGTCAGGCCGGCTGATCCTGATCGGCCTGGGCGCCGCCACCTTCAACCTCCGCGTGGCCGCCGCGACGCTCGGCTACGACACCACGTTCGCGACCGAGCCCGATCCGGACCGGCAGGACATCGTCACCCGAGTCTTCCTCGGCAGCCGGCAGACCCCGGCTCCACCGCTGGCGAGGCTGTACGGCGAACTCGGCCGGCGCCATACCTATCGCGGGCCGATGACACCGATCAGAATCCCGGCAACGGTATGCCAGCTCGTCGTCGCGGCAGCCCGCTGCGAGGGAGCCGACCTGAGCTGGCTGAGCCAGGCCGGAAACCAGCGGCTGGAAAGCATTCTGAGACTCGCCGACGACCTGGACCTGCACGACGAGGATCGCCTGACCGAGCGGGAGCAATGGGTCGGCGGCGAGCGCGTCGTGGACGGGGTACCAGTGGAAGCCCTGGGCTCACTGCCCACCAGCGCGGCGATGGTCCGTGATCTGTCGGCCGGCTTCGAGCGGTCCGATCGCGGGACCGCCGCATTCGAGCATCAACCGCTGATCGGCATCCTCACCACGCCAGGCGATCGGCCCTCCGAATGGCTCCGGGCCGGAATGGCGCTACAACACGCACTGCTCACCGCGACGTCGTGCGACCTGGCGGCATCGTTCCTCAACCAGGCGCTCGAGTACACCCAGCTGCGATCCCAGGTGCAGGAACTGGTCGGCAGCGACATCCGTCCCCAGCTGATCCTCCGCTTCGGCTTTCCCGCCGAGGAAGGCACCGACACACCACGCCGCTCCTGGCCGCAAACCGTCACAGAGTGGCACTGACGTCTCCACCAACTCCGACTACGGGTCGTAGTACTGGGGAGCGCCCCGCAAGGGGTCGCAGTCGCTCCTCAGCCGAACTCCTAGTGCCGTGGCGGCCGGCTTTTCACACCCCGACCGGCGTGTGAAGGCCAGCCGCACGATGGGCGGGCTAAGGCGTCCTGGGCCGCCCCGCTACCCCGTCATCATCGCCTTCACGGCGCAGCACTGATCAGGACGGGTTCGCAGTCGGGCACCGCCGCCGCCGTCAACTCGAGGCCGACCCAAGGGGTGACCGACAGGTGATCGATCCCGCGGACCTCTCGGTAGAGGATGGCCCGGTCTGTGAAAGCCGAACCCCAGCAGCGTTTGCAGGCAGCCAGCAGAGTGTGGTCACCCTTGACGTGGAAGAAGATCTCCTGGGGACCGGTCAGGAACTCGTCGAGTAATTCGTCGGCCGCGACACAGCCCACGGTCAACTCGGCCTCGGGTCCGCCGAGCTCGTGGTACCCCTGTGCGATCGCATCGGCCACGCCAGGGGCGACCGCCGCGTCGAAGAACGCAGTACGGATGAACGCTCCGACAGCGACGAGGTCAGCTCCCTCGCGAAGCCGACGGATCTGGGTCGCGATCAACGGACGCAGCCTGGCCGCCCGGACGAACTCGCGGTACGCGGCGTCGGTCGTCGTGAAGCCTGCCCGTGCGGTCTCCCAGTGGACGTACGGCGAGTCAGCCATCACGACACTGCTCCAGCCGGCGCGCTGAGTCCCCGGGCGACCAGCTCGGTCAGGTCGAGGAGACGGCTGGTGTAACCCCACTCGTTGTCGTACCAGCCGAAGACCTTGATGAGGTTGCCGTTCGCCTGCGTCAGGGGCGCGTCGAAGATGCATGATGACGGGTCGCCGATGATGTCGTGGGACACGATCGGGTCCTCGTTGTACCGCAGCAGGCCCTTCAGATAGCCCGATGCCGCGTCGGCGAAGGCCTCGTTCACCTGCTCAACCGTGACCGGCTCGGCCAAGGACACCACCAGATCGGTGAGTGAACCGTCCTCGAGCGGGACCCGGACCGAGATGCCGTCGATCTTGCCTGCCAGCTCAGGGATGACCTGGCCGACGGCCTTCGCGGCGCCGGTACTGGTCGGGATCATGTTCACCGCGGCCGAACGCCCACGCCGCAGATCCTTGTGCGGCGAATCCAGGGTCACCTGGTCGTTGGTGTAGCTGTGGATCGTGGTCATCAGGCCGTGCTCGATCCCGAAGGCCCGATGCAGCACGGAAACCATCGGCGCGACGCAGTTCGTCGTGCAGGAAGCGTTCGAAATAATGTGGTGCTCGGCCGGGTTGTAGGTGTCCTCGTTCACGCCGAGCACCAGCGTCGCGTCGACGCCCTTGCCCGGAGACGACAGCAGTACCTTGCGAGCGCCCGCATCGAGGTGCGCGGCGGCTGCCTCACGCGTACGGAACCGCCCGGTCGACTCGATCACGATGTCCACGCCGGCCCCGCGCCAGTCCAGCGCTGCAGGGTCCCGTTCCGCGGTCACCCGGATCGTCTTTCCGCCGACGGTGATGCTGTCAGCAGTGTGTCCGACGCGTTCCGGCAGCACCCCGTACGTCGAGTCGTACTGCAGCAGGTTCGCCAGCGTGGCCGGGTCGGCGATGTCGTTGATCGCCACCACCTCGACAACCTCCGTGCCACGCTCCAGCGCACCTCGGAGGAAGTCCCGCCCGATCCGCCCGAACCCGTTGATCCCTACTCTGACAGTCATCTCTTGTCTCCTCGGCCGCAACGGCACTTCGCTGAACGGGACGCCGTTCGAGCGTCTCTACAGTTCTTCATTCCAGCCCCCGGGCGGCCGGACGATCAGTGCCGAAGGTCCTCAGTAGCAGGGACGAGGGACCACTTCGAGTCCCGCTCGACGCGCATGACGGCCGAGGCGACTACTCCCCCTACTTGCTGACTTGCAAAAGTTTGCAATTCAATACATGATGAAGTCATCAGACGATGTGGAGGCTGCTCGTGGGCGAGGGTGAGTTTGCGATGGACCTGCGACGCCGCGTGCATGAGGCGCGGCAGGCGTTGGATCAGGCCCGGTCCGAGGGTGACTTCTACGCGGTCGACGTACGCACGGGCGAGCTCGACAGTCTGTTGAGGAGCGCGATGGAAAACGGCGTCGACGTCAGCACCGCTCAAACCGCTGCGGCCGACCAGCGTGGTGAGCGATGAGCAGTACGGCGATGGTTCCGCTGTATCAGGCCAAGGCAGAGTTTTTCCGGATGCTCGGCCACCCGGTGCGGATCCGGGTGCTGGAGCTCCTGCAGGGCGGTCCGCGACCGGTACGTGACCTGCTGGCCGAGATCGCGATCGAGCCGTCGAGCTTGTCGCAGCAGCTCGCCGTGCTGCGCCGGCACGGAATCGTGGTGTCCCGTCGGGACGGATCGAGCGTGGTCTACGAGATCGCCAGTGGTGATGTCGCCGAGTTGCTGCGCACCGCTCGCCGGATCCTGACGACCTTGATCACGACCCAAGGTGAGTTGCTCGCGGAGCTTCGCGAGGCCGAGGCCACGACTCGATGAGCCGTTCGTCGTCGCGTGTCTGGCAACGGACACGGTCGCTGCTCCCTGCCCGCGACGACCTGGCCGCGATGCTGCACCAGCCCCGCCGCGACCTGATCGCCGGACTGACTGTCGCGATCGTCGCGTTGCCGCTCGCCTTGGGTTTCGGTATCTCGTCCGGCCTGGGCGCCGCGGCCGGGCTCACCACCGCAGTGATCGCCGGCGCGCTGGCTGCGGCGTTCGGTGGCTCGAACCTGCAGGTCTCCGGCCCGACCGGCGCGATGACCGTCGTGTTGGTGCCGATCATGCACACCCACGGCGCCGCCGGGGTGCTGACCGTCGGACTCATGGCCGGGCTCATCCTCATCGGCCTGGCCATCGCCAAAGCAGGCCGCTACATGGCGTTCGTCCCCGCCCCCGTCGTCGAGGGGTTCACCCTCGGGATCGCGGCCGTCATCGGCCTGCAGCAGATACCAACCGCCCTCGGTGTCCACCCACCCGACGGCGATCAGGTCGCCGTTGTCGCCGCCCGTTCCGTGGCGGCCTTCGCCACGCACCCGCAGTGGGCCGCAGCCGCGACCGCGGCCCTCGTCGCGGTCGCCATCCTGGCCGGTGGACGGCTCCGCCCGGCCGTGCCGTTCTCCATCCTTGCGGTCGTCGTCGCGACCGTCGCGACCGAACTGGCCGGCCTCGACATCGCCCGGATCGGATCGCTGCCCTCCGGGCTCGCCGCCCCGTCTCTGTCGTTCATCGACGTGTCAGCGCTGTCATCGCTGGCCGGGGCGGCGCTTGCCGTCGCGGCGCTGGCGGCACTGGAATCGTTGCTGTCGGCAGCAGTCGCCGACGGCATGGGCGTCAGCCACCGCCACGACCCAGACCGCGAACTGTTCGGCCAAGGCATCGCCAACCTCGTCGCCCCGATGTTCGGCGGCGTACCTGCCACCGGCGCGATCGCCCGGACCGCGGTCAACGTCCGGTCCGGAGCCAGTTCACGCCTGGCCGCGCTGATCCACGCCGCAGTCCTCGCAGCGCTCATCTACACCGCCGCACCCCTGGTCGAAAGGATCCCCGTCGCGGCCCTGGCCGGCGTACTGCTGGCCACAGCCATTCGGATGGTCGAGGTCGGCTCCGTGCTGGCAATGGCGCGCGCCACCCGCTCCGACGCCATCGTGTTGGCCCTCACCGCGATCGCCACCTTGGCCCTCGACCTGGTCAAGGCCGTCATCCTGGGCCTGATCGTGGCCGGAGCGCTGGCGCTCCGAGCGGTCGCCCGCAGCGCCACCCTGCGCCAGATGCCGCTCCATCCCGACTTGCCCGGCGACCACACCACCGAAGAACGCGCCCTGCTGGACCAGCACATCGTTGCCTACCGCATCGACGGCCCCCTGCTCTTCGCCGCCCACCGCTTCCTCCTCGAACTGTCCGAGGTCGCCACCGTCTCCGTTGTCATCTTGCGGATGTCAGCCGTCAGCGCGATCGACGCCAGCGGCGCCCTCGTCCTCAAAGACGCCATCCAGAAACTCCAGCGCCGCGGTATGACCGTCCTCATCTCCGGCATCCGCCCCGGCCACAACCGGCCGCTCGCCGCGCTCGACGTCATCACCCAACTCCACGCCGCCGGCCACGTCTTCCCCAACACACCCGACGCCATCCACGCCGCCCGCGCCCACCTGCACAGCAACGGCATCCTGCACCACACCACGGCAGAACCTGACATCGCTGCCCCAAGCAGTAACTCGTGACGCTCGCGGGCAACAACACCAATCAGCACACCGCGCCTACCATCACCCGCCGCCAGGTCGGCGACTGGACAATCGTCGAGATCAAGGGCCCCCTCAACTGGCCGTACGCCGTACGGCTCGCCAAGCAGCTAAAGCCGTGTGCCGGCGAAGACTCGTCCAGATTCCAGCTGGACCTTCTCGGCGTCACCAGCCTCGACCACACCGCAATCGCGATCATTGCGAGCACCGCAGCCCACCTCGCCGCCAGGCAAACCGAACTACGGATCATCGCCACCAGGGCGCAGCGCCGCCGGCTACCCCGGACAGCCGGAATGCACCACATCCAGGTCCGCGGCCCAGATTGACAAGATCAGGAAAGTCCGGGGTCGTGTTCCCGGCGATGTCCAGAAAGCTTCAACCTCTCCGATGCCGGGACCGAGCCATGAACCAGGACTCCATGCCGAACGCTTCACACTCGAAGTGGCGCAGCGACCCGTCGCGGCGAAAGGGCCTGAAGATCGACACTGTCCAGCGCTGGGTCGCATCCGTCATCTTCATCCACATCGGCGGATCACCAACCCTCGCGCTGGCCGCCTACAGCCCACACCTCGAGCACGCCAAACACTCCTCCGGGGTCGGCCTGTGGGTGATGTGCGGCGTCACCGGCCTGGCCACCGCGACAAGCGTCCTACTCATCCACGGCCGACGCCCACTCTCACCATGGCTCATCCTCGGCATCCTCCCGATGGCGATCTCAGCCTTCTACGTCTTCTAGCCAACCACCGCCGACGCTGACGCTGAACCCGAGACGGCTGTCGGGATCGTTGCCGCAACGCTGGTTGGCCCGGAATTTGGGGCGCCCGGCGATCGGGGTGCCGTCGCATGAGCGGGCGACGGAGGAGGCCTCGTACCAGGGCGGGTGCGAGCTGGCGGCGAGCGCGCGACGCAGGCGCGAAGGGAGGCGCGGGCGTGGGGAACCACGGTTGTCCAACGCAAAACGAAGGCCCGGACCTGTTGGTCCGGGCCTTCAAAAGTAGCGGGGGCAGAATTTGAACCTGCGACCGTCCGCCGGTGTTACAGCTAGCTTTTTAGGTAAGGGTTACCTAATATGATCCCGGGTCCCTGCGTCGATGGAGTGCGGCCTCATCACCGGAAGAAGATCGGAAAGGCCCGCTCTCAGCATGCCGAAGACCTCGCGCCGTCTCACGGTGCACCCCCTGACCCTGCGGGAGGTCGAGGTCGTTCGGGTGATGGACCTGACACCGGGTATGCGGAGGGTCACGCTGAGCGGCGAGCAGCTCCGCGAGTTCACCTCGGCGAACGGCTTCCCGCAGCCGGCCTTCGACTCCCCTGGATTCGATGACGACATCCGTCTGGTGTTCCGTTACCCCGGCCATGCCGAGCCGGTGCTGCCGGTGCAGCCGGAGAAGGGCGTAGACCTGCCGAGGAACCCCCGGCCCCTGTCGAAGGTCTACACGGTGCGTCGCTGGGACCCCGAGGCCGGCGAGCTGGACGTGGACTTCGTCAGGCACGGCGTCAACCACACACACCGTCGGATGGGCACCACCGTCCACGAACTCGTACCCGCCGGCACCCACTGACCTCCCGTTCCCACCTGAAGAAGAAGAGGAAGAGCACACCCATGACCACGACACCCCTGAGACGGCGCGGCGCGGCCCTGACCGCCGCGGTCCTGAGCATCGCGCTCGTCCTCACGGCCTGCGGGAGCTCCGACGACAACGCCGGCGACAAGACTGGCGACAACGCCGCCAAGACCCGCACCGTCAAGGCCGGCAACGGCGACATCACGATCCCCGCCGACCCGCAGCGGGTCGTCACGATCGGCAACACGGACCTGCCGCTCATCGACATGGGTGGCGCGCCGGTGGGCGTCACCGGGGTGGCCGAGTCCGAACTCAGCTTGTTGCCGCCGGAGCAGCGAGCAACGTTCGAGAAGGCCACGAACCTCGGTGACGAGGTGGACCTCGAAAAGGTCGCCAGCCTCAAGCCGGACCTCATCCTGGTCCAGATTCCCGATACCGAGTTCAAGAAGATCGAGAAACAACTCGGGACGATCGCCCCGACAGTCTTCTGGGGGCTCGACACCGAGTGGAAGGCACTCGCCGAGGGGCTCGCGGAGGCCGGCAACGTGACAGCTACGCTCAGCCAACAGAAGGCGGACTTCGAGGGACACGTCGCCAAGATGAAGCAGACGTACTCGGACCTCATCAAGAACACCAAGTTCGTCAATCTCGACCGCTACGCGAACTCCGATCCCGGGACGTACGTCATCGGCGACATCGGGTGCGTCGAGATCGCCCAGAACGACGTCGGCCTGAACTTCCCCAAGGCGGCCGCCGGCAAGGACCCGTTGGCCTACGCGTCCTTGCCTTTCGAGCAGCTCGCGAAGCTTTCCCAGTACGACGTGATCACCTACCCCGCCGATTCCAAGGGCCAGCCGACAGCGGTCTTCGCGCCGGTGGCCGACACCAACACCTGGAAGGCGCTGCCGGCCGTGAACACCGGTCGTGCGCTCGGCGTCTTCTGCCCCGGCAACAACTCCTACGGTGCCGTACTGCGGTACCTCGACTCGCTCGACAAAGCACTGGCGACCCTCCCCGCCAAGAAGTGACTGACCTCGCCCTGCAACGACCCACCGATCCGGGCACCGTCAGGGTGTCCGGATCGCGTCGTCGTCTGATCGGCCTGGTCGTCGCGCTCATCGTGCTGCTGGCGTTACTGGTGGCGAGCGTGATGATCGGGTCGACGGCCATCACGCCCGCTGTGGTGTGGGATGCCCTGTTCCATCCCTCGGACAACATCGATCAGTTCGCGATCCGGGACTTCCGGCTGCCGCGCACCGTCGTCGGGCTGGTCGTGGGCACGGCACTGGGGGTCGGAGGGGCGTTGATCCAGGCGCTGACCCGCAATCCGCTGGCCGATCCGGGCATCCTCGGAGTGAACGCGGGCGCCTCCTTCGCGGTGACGGTCGCCGTGGGGCTGCTCGGAGTCCGCGACATTCAGAGCTACATGTGGTTCGCCTTCGCCGGAGCGCTGATCGTCACCCTGATGGTGCTCGCCCTCGGGTCGACCCGACGCGGCCAGTCGCCGGTGATGATGGTTCTCGCCGGGGTCTGCGTCGGCGCGGTGCTCGGTGGTGCTGGTTCGGCCCTCGAGCTGACCAACCCGGACGCCTTCGACGCGATGCGATCGTGGAACGCCGGTTCGATTGTGAGCCGCCCGCTCGACCTGGTGTGGCCGATCCTGCCGTTCTTCGCGATCGCGCTCCTCTTGGCCTTCGCGGTGTCCGGCCCGCTCAACGCCATGGCCCTCGGCGACGAGCTGGCCGTCGCCCAAGGCGTCCGGCTGGTCCGCACCCGGGTCCTCGCGATCATCGCGCTGACCCTGCTCGCCGGCGGCGCCACCGCGATCGCCGGGCCCATCGGCTTCGTCGGCCTGATGGTGCCGCACGTCGCGCGCTGGATCGTCGGCCCGAACCAGCGCTGGATCTTCGCCTACAGCGTGCTGCTGGCCCCGAGTCTGCTGCTGGCCTCCGACATTCTCGGGCGGGTCGTGATGCGGCCCGGCGAGATCCCCGTGGGCATCGTCACCGCCTTCGTCGGCGCCCCCGTGCTCATCGCGCTGGTGCGGCAGAAGAAGGCGAGCGGGCTGTGAGCGCGCGCAGTGGACTCGATCCGCACGCTGGTTCCTCCCGGACTGCCTGGTCGCCGGAAATGCGTCGCGTGGACTTCGGGCGGCGGGTGCTGGTGCTGCGGCGCCGGAGGGTCGCGGTGCGGTTCGAGTGGCGCTCGGTCATCGTCTGCTCGGTCCTCGCACTGGCGGTCGCCTGTATGGCTGTGCTCGCCCTGATGACCGGCTCGTACCAGCTCAGTCCAGGACAGGTGGTCTCCTCGCTGACCGGTGGGACGACCGGGCTCGTCCACGACATCGTGGTCGAGTGGCGGCTGCCCCGCGTGGTAGCGGCGCTGGTGTTCGGCGCCGCGCTGGGGGTGAGCGGGGCGGTCTTTCAGTCGACGCTGCGCAACCCGCTCGCCGACCCCGGCATCATCGGGTTCTCCCAGGGCTCCTACACCGGGGCGCTGATCGTGATCCTGCTTGTCAACGGCACCTACTGGCAGTTGGTCGGCGGAGCGCTGGTCGGCGGAATCGCTACGGCCGTCGCCGTGTACCTGCTCGCCTACCGGCGAGGCGTGCAGGGGTTCCGGCTGATCATCGTAGGCATCGGCATCTCGGCGATGCTCGGTTCGACCAACACCTGGCTGATCCTCAAAGCCGATCTGGATGAGGCGATGGCCGCCGCGACCTGGGGTGCCGGGTCGCTCAACGGCGTCTCTTGGCCCCAGGTCGTCACCGGCGGCGCTTGCATCGCCGCACTCCTGCTGCTGGCTGCCCTGTCGAGCCGGTCGATGCGGCAGCTGGAGCTCGGTGACGATGCGGCCGCCGCCCAGGGAGTGCGGGTATCAGCGGCTCGTCTCGGGCTGATCGTGCTGGGGGTGGCATTGACGGCGACGGTCACCGCCGCCTCGGGCCCGATCGCGTTCATCTCCCTGGTCGCGCCGCAGATCGGACGCCGGCTCACCCGCAGCGCGGGGATCACCCTCGCTCCCGCCGCCTTGGTCGGCGCACTGCTCTGTCTGACGGCTGACTACCTCGCCCAGCACGTCGCCCCAACCCCGTTGCCGGTCGGCATCATCACCGTCATGCTCGGCGGTGGCTACCTCGGCTGGCTGCTGATCACCGAAGCCAGGAGACGCCTGTGAGCACCCACGCCAGCACCATCAACGGTCTTGCGGCAGCGGGAGACGCACCCATGTCCACTCCGTCCCCCAGCGGCTCACGACTCCACGTGGAGTCGGCGACGATCGGCTACGACAAACGCGTCATCTCCCGCGAACTGTCCGTGGCGATCCCCGACGAGTCGTTCACAGTGATCGTGGGTCCGAACGCGTGCGGCAAGTCCACCCTGCTCCGCGGCCTTTCCCGGCTGCTGAAACCGTCGGCCGGGCAGGTCGTTCTCGATGGCGCCGACATCAACTCCTTCAAGACCAAGGAGGTGGCGCGGCGGGTCGGGCTGCTGCCGCAGAGCTCCATCGCCCCCGACGGCATCACTGTGGCCGACCTGGTGGCCCGGGGCCGGTATCCGCATCAGGGGTTCGCCCGGCAGTGGACCCAGGCCGACGAGCAGGCCGTAGTACGGGCGATGGACCAAACTGCGGTCACCGACCTGTCCGGCCGTCTGGTGGACGAGTTGTCGGGTGGTCAGCGGCAGCGGGTGTGGGTGGCCATGGCGCTCGCGCAGCACACCGACATCATGCTGCTCGACGAGCCGACCACCTTCCTCGACATCACCCATCAGATCGAACTGATGGAACTGTTCACCGACCTGCACCACGTCGGCCACACCCTGGTCGCCGTGCTGCACGACCTCAACCAGGCCGCCCGCTATGGCACCCACCTGATCGCCATGAAAGAGGGCCATGTCGTCGCCGAAGGCCCGCCGGCTGAGATCGTGACCGCCGACCTCGTGCACGAGGTCTTCGGACTGCGCTGCCTCGTCGTACCCGATCCGGTCGCCGGTACCCCGTCAGTGGTGCCCTTGGGCCGTGAACGCCCACCGGCGGCGCCCCCAACCGAACCGAGATGACTCAAGAGAAGTGGGTGTGCTTCCGTTGACGGCTTTTGACCGTGTGGAGTTGACTGCGAGCCAGCGAGGCAACTGGGTAGCACGCAGCCTTGCTCCCGAGTCTTCGGTGTTTTGTGCGGGTCAACTGATCTGGCTGGACGGTTCGGTCGATCCGGCCGTGTTCGCGTCCTCGGTCAGTGCTGTTTTCTCCGAGACCGATGCGCTACGGGTACGTTTCAGCGACGACGACGGCGTCCCTTTCCAGTACGTCGACACCGCGACCACGCTGTCGACAGAGATCGTCGATGCGGGCCATGACGACGATCAGATCCGGGCGATGGCCCGCGAACAACTCACCGGAGCACCCGCCACTACCGGTGAGCCGACGACGTCTTCGACTCTGGTCCGTCGCAACGACGGGACCTGGGCATGGATCCTTGTCACCAACATCCTCCTCGTCGACGGCTACAGCATTTCCCTCTTCATCCGCCGCGTCGCCGAGGTCTACTCCGCAGCACAAGCAGGCGATCCGGTCCCGGACCGCTGGTTCGGCACCCTGAAAAACGTCACGGAGCACGGCGATTCCAGCACCGAAGAAGGTGTCGCATATTGGAGCGGCATCCTCGGGATCGAAAGCGCCGGCCACGAGAGCGCGGAAGACCTTTCCGGAGTCTTCGTCTCCTCAAGCCACCCAGTTGTCGTCCCGACACCCGACGACACCTATTCGAAGGTCCAGCAGTTCGCTCGCACTGCCCGGGTTTCCTGGACTGATTCCCTGATCGCCCTCTGGGGCGTTTACACCGCCCTGGCCGACAGCCGCGACTACGTAGCCGTCCGCGTTCCCCTCATGCTGCGAGACGACCGCGAATCACTGAAAACACCCAGCGCGATCTCAAGAGCAATCCCGGTGGTCGCCGAGATCAACCCATACCAAACCTTCGCCGATGTCCTCGATGTCGTCGCAGACCAGTTGAAGACCTCGCGGCGCCACACAACCGTCGAAGACCACCAGATCGCCCGCTCATGGCCGGGCGGCCAGGCCTCATACCTCACGCTCCCCACGATCAACATCAGACTCTTCGAATCAACACCGCGCCTAGGCGACATTGACGCGATCCCCGAAACAATCAGCACCGGCCCCGTCGGATCACTCGACCTCGCGATCTACCGCAACCCGGAGACCGGAATCCGGCTAGAGATCTCCGCAGGCTCCGATACCAGCGACCCACTCCTGCACGCCCAACAGTTCAGCGACTTCCTCAACGCTGCCCTTGACGGGTCTCCGGCCCAGACCCTGCACGAACTGAGCACCGGACTCACACCCGATCCGTCGTGGCCGCAAGGCGAGACGCTCGATGTTCCCGGGGCGACTGTTGATGCGCTGGTACGCCGGCAGGTAACAGCGAGCCCGGACATGGTCGCGGTCGTCGCCGATGACGGCACCGAACTTACCTATGGCGAACTTGATGCGCGGGTCAACGCTCTCGCCCATCTCCTCATTGAAGAGGGCGTGCAGGTCGGAGACCGGGTCGCAGTCGCTATGACACGCTCGGTCGACCTGGTGGTAGCACTTACCGGAGTCATCCGGGCCGGAGCGGCCTACGTGCCGATCGACCCGGGATACCCCACCGAACGCATCAAACACATCCTCGACGACGCCACACCCAGCGTGGTGATCACAGACCACCACATCACCGAAACACATCAACAAGTACTGGGCGACTATCTCGCACCAGTACTCAGGATCGACGACCACGAAGTACAGCTACACCTGGCCACCGGCCAGAAAACCACCTCCGTTCCAGCCCGGCCATTGAACGACCTCGACGCGGCCGTCGTGATCTTCACATCCGGCACGACAGGCATCCCGAAAGGAGTCGCCCTCACGCACCGCGCGCTCGCGAACCGCCTCGCATGGGGTCAGCAAGTGCTGGACTACAAGCCGGACAGTGTGGCGCTGTCGAAGAGCGGCATAGGTTTCGTCGACGCCATGACCGAACTGTTCGGGCCGATGATCGCCGGCACCCGAATCGTGGTCGTGCCAGCAGAGACCGCCCAAGACCCAGCCGCTCTGCTGGACACGATCGCCCGACACCACGTCACACACTTGCTGACCGTGCCCAGCCTGGCCGACGTCCTCGTCCGACACGATGACGCAATCTCAGCGCTGGCCTCGGTCCGGTACTGGATTTCTTCCGGTGAAGCGCTCACCCAGAGCACCGCGAACACGATGCGAATCGCTGCACCACAAGCAGAACTGCACAACTTCTACGGATCCACCGAAGTCACCGGCGATGCAACAGCGGCCGTCATCACCGACAACCCCCCGATCGGTGCTCCGGTGGCAAATACGACGACGCGCGTTCTCGACGCGTGGTTGCGTCCAGTACCGGCCGGAGTGACTGGAGAGCTCTACCTCGGTGGGGTGCAACTCGCGGACGGATACGTCGCACGCGCAGGCCAGACCGCCGACCGATTCGTCGCCGACCCGTTCAGCGACGACGGCGCACGGTTGTATCGCACCGGCGACATGGTCCGGTGGAACCCACAAGGACAACTGGAATACCTCGGCCGCAGCGACGACCAAGTCAAAATACGCGGACACCGCATCGAGCCCGCCGAAATCCGCGCCGTCCTCGAACAACACCCAGACGTATCAGGTGCCGCAATCGCCGCTCTGGATCACCCGGCCGGCGGAAAACACCTCGCCGCATACGTCACCACGACCAGCACTGAGGATGCGGTGCTGTTCGACGCGCTCCGCGCGCATCTCGCACGATCGCTACCCGACTACATGGTGCCCACAACGTTCATGCGCCTGGACCGATTTCCGGTCACGGCCAACGGGAAACTGGATCGCCACGCACTGCCGCAACCAGACCTGACCGCAGATGTAGCGGACGGCCGGCCACCCGAAACCGACACCGAGATCGCCCTCGCCGGCATCTTCCGCGACGTACTCCACCTCGACAACAACACCGACCTCGGCGTCGACAACGACTTCTTCCGCCTCGGCGGACACTCACTACTAGCGACACGAGTCGTCGCACGAGCCAACGCACTGCTCGGCGCCGCACTGACACTCCGCGATGTCTTCGACCACCCCCGCATCAACCAACTCGCCCACATCGCCGACAACACCACCACAACCACCACCACCGCGGAATCCCGAACACGAGTCGGTGAACTACCACGCCCCGCCGTGCTACCCGTCTCCTACGGACAACAAGCCCTGTGGCTGATCGATCAGTTGGGTGGGCCGGGTGGGCGGTATGTGGTGCCGGTGGTGCTGCGTTTGCACGGCGATCTGGACCCTGATGTTCTGATCACGGCGGTACGGGATGTGGTTTCTCGTCACGAGGCGCTGCGCACACTCCTGGTGGAGAAGGACGGCACGCTACGTCAGGTCGTCATTCCAGCGAATGACGCGGCCGACCGGCTCTCTCTGCTCGTTGAGGATGTCACGAGCGTGGATGCTGCCGGCGTCGATGCGCGGGTGAGCGCGGTGGTGCAGGCCGGGTTCGATCTCGCGGTCGATCTCCCGATCCGTGTCGCGCTGCTACGCACCGGCGATAACGACTGGGCGCTCGTTGTCGCGGTACATCACCACGCAGTGGATGAATGGTCGTTTCCGTCGCTACTGGGCGACCTGTCGACCGCTTATCAGGCGCGGGCCGCGGGGCAGGAGCCGGGATGGCTGCCATTGCGGGCGCAGTACGCGGACTACGCGATCTGGCAACGCGACGTCCTGGGTGCGGCGTCGGATTCGGGTTCACTGCTTTCCCAGCATCTGGCCTATTGGCGTGACGTCCTCGCGGATGCGCCCGAGGAGTCCGCGATCACTCCGGACCGGGCCCGACCGGTGGCACCGACCCACCGCGGTGCGGATCTACGGTTCACCATCGATCCACAGGTGGTGACCGGCCTGCGACAGGCTGCGGATGAGCAGGGCGTGTCCATGTTCATGACTCTCCAGGCCGCGACCGCGTTGACCGTCTCGGCGCTGGGCGCCGGTGCGGACGTGGTGATCGGTTCACCGGTCGGTGGACGCACCGAGGACGGCCTGGAAGACCTGGTCGGATACTTCGTGAACACACTGCCGATCCGCCATCGGTTCCACGCCGGTGACTCGATCGCCGACGTTCTGCAGAACACCAAACGAACGGTGCTCGGCGGGTTCGAGCACCAGGCCGCGCCCTTCGAAGAAATCACCCGTGCGCTGGGCACCGAGCGATCCGTTGGCCGTAACCCCCTCTTCCAGATCATGCTCACCCACCGCGTCATCGAAAGCCGCCGCGCGGGCGGCCTGCAGATCGGGAATGTCAAGACGACACCGACTCCCGCGGCGGTCGGCGCGGTCAAGACCGATCTCGACCTTGACATCTTCGATTCGCTCAACGAGCTGAGCGGGAAACTCGCTTACGCGACCGAGCTGTTCGATGGCGCTACTGCTGAGCGGTTCGTTGTCGTCTTCAAGTCGGTGCTGGAGGCAATCGCTACTGGTCCAGAGGCGCGGGTCGGTGATCTGGACCTGTTGCTCGCACCGGAGTTGCAACAACTCGATGCGTGGTCGTGTGGTGAGGCGCTCGATCTTCCCGAGGCGACTCTTGACGAGTTGGTACGCCGGCAGGTCGCGGCGAGCCCGGACGCGGTCGCGGTCATCGCCGATGACGGCACTGAACTGACCTATGGCGAACTTGATGCGCGGGTCAACGCTCTCGCCCACCTCCTCGTTGCGGAGGGCGTGCGGGTCGGGGATCGGGTCGCGGTCGCACTGCCGCGCTCGGCCGATCTGGTGGTCGCTTTGGCTGGGGTGATCCGGGCCGGGGCGGCGTATGTGCCGATCGACCCCGGCTATCCCGCCGAACGCGTCAAGTACATCCTTGCGGACGCCGAACCACGTGCGGTGATCACAGACCGGCACACCGCCGGTGTTCATCATCACGTGCTCACCGATCATCCGGTGAACACCCTGTTCATCGACGACGAATTCGTGCAGCAACACCTCGGTGCCGGCGTGATCGACCCACCGCGGTTCTTGCGTCCGCTGCTCCCGACGGATGCGGCGTACGTGATCTTCACTTCCGGCACCACCGGACGCCCCAAAGGCGTTCAGATCAACCACCAGGCAATAGTCAACCGGCTGTGGTGGATGCGTGATGTCTACCAGATCGGTACGCCGGATCGGGTGCTGTTGAAGACCCCGTTCACGTTCGACGTGTCGGTGTGGGAATTCTTCTTACCGCTGGTTACCGGCGCAGTGGTGATCGTGGCGCAGGACGGCGGACACAAGGATCCACAGTATCTGCTCGAAGTCATTGATCGTCGCGCAGTGACGGTCACTCATTTTGTGCCGTCGATGCTGCAGGCCTTCCTCACCTCGGCCCCGGACCGAGCGTCGGTGGCTTCGGTACGCCGAGTGTTCTGCTCAGGCGAGGCATTACCCGTGTCACCCGCGGCCGGTGCCGTTGCGCTGTTCGAGAACGCGGACCTGCACAACCTCTACGGGCCGACGGAGGCGGCTGTGGATGTGACCGCTCACCCGGTGGTTCAGGCCGAGCTTGTCGATGCGGCGGGGGTGCCGATCGGTGTTCCGGTGGCGAATACGACGACGCGTGTTCTTGATGCCTGGTTGCGTCCGGTGCCGGTCGGTGTGGCGGGTGAGCTCTATCTGGGTGGGGTGCAACTCGCCGATGGATATGTGGCTCGCGCGGGCTTGACCGCCGGTCGCTTCGTGGCTGATCCGTTCAGTGCCGACGGTACGCGGTTGTATCGCACAGGCGATGTCGTGCAGTGGAACTCCGAGGGGCAGTTGGAGTACCTCGGCCGCAGCGACGATCAGGTGAAAATCCGCGGATACCGGATCGAGCTTGGCGAAATCCGCGCGGTCCTCGAGCAGTATCCAGGGGTATCGGGTGCGGCAGTCGTCACCTTGGATCACCCGGCCGGCGGACAGTACCTCGCGGCATACGTGACCACTGCCGGCACCGCGAACGCCGAGGATGCAGTGCTGTTCGACGCACTCCGCGAGCACCTCGCCCAGTCGCTGCCGGACTATATGGTGCCCGCAACGTTCACACGCCTGGACGGATTCCCGGTGACGGCGAACGGGAAACTGGACCGCAACGCGCTGCCACAACCGAACCTGGCCGCAGGCACAACCGATGGCCGGCCACCCGAGACCGACACCGAGATCGCCCTCGCCGGCGTCTTCCGCGACGTACTGCACCTCAGCGACGACATCGACCTCGGCGTGGACAACGACTTCTTCCGCCTGGGTGGCGACAGCATTTCCGCGGCACGACTCGTTGCCTACGCTCGTGAGCACAAGCTGACGTTCAAGCTGTCTGATGTGTTCGTGCGGCGTACTGTCGGCGCCCTCGCTGCGCTGCTTGCGCCGTCGACGCACGGCGCCATTTCGGCCGAGCCGGTTCTTGTCCCAACGCCTGCTGCCCTCGAGCGCTTACGCGAGATGGACACTGCACCCGATGAGTACGTCTTTACTGAGCCCATCAGCTTGCCCGCGCAGTCGACGAGCGAATCGGTCGTCTCGTCTTTCCGCTCACTCGTCGCTACCACGGACGCGCTTCGCCTATCAGTTGACGCGACCAGCCGGCGACTCTGGTTCACCTACCTCCTACCTCCGGAGACGGTCCAGCCCCAGACTGTGGATTTGACGGCCGAGACAAACACCAACGTTGACGCAATCAGGTCGGCCGCCGTTGATCTCCTTGATATCTCGGCCGGCCGCCCGGCTGCCCTCGCCTACGCACACAACGCCGAACAAACGGTTGCAGTGCTCGCCGTCCACGCGGGAACCGTCGACCGAGCCTCGCTGCACCGGCTGGCGGAGGCACTTCAGCAGTCCGTGTCCGGCGTAGCAGAAGTGTCCCGCCCACCAGCGCTCGTCCCTGCGCTCGAAGCCATCGAAGCAGCCGGCGAGGCGGTTGCTACGGACGGCCTCGATCGCTGGAAGGGCCTCCTCGCCCGAACACAGAGGATCGACGACCCCACCTTTGCTGCCGGCACCGTCTCCGCCTTCTGCTGGGACAGCTCCCTGACCGAAGACGTCGTCAGCAAAGCCATCCGCAACGCGCTCCACTCAACAGGAATCGCACGACTGATCGGCGGCGTGGTCGACGAAGACGTCCCGCTGATTCCCGGCAACAGCACGATGTCAGTCGGTCCGTTCACCGCGGCCGCCACCATCGCTCTCGACGAGGCCGAGCCGACCAGAACCGCCGAGCTGGCGCTGCTGCGCTACCACAACAAGGCCGGACGCAGAGCATTGCGGCGTAACCCCTCCCCCGCGGTGATCCTCACGCGGGTCTATGGGCCGGACAGCGGATCACCAACCCCAGAAGGCACCGAGCAGCTGTATCGCGCGGTGATCCGATATCACCTCGCCCCGGACAGAACCACAATCGCTGTCCTCGGCTTCGCGGAAAAAGTAGCCACCGAGCTCCGAGAAGCTCTTGCAGCGGAAATTTGTTAGGTTAGGCAATGCTAAGGATTTGCTTCTGACCTGCTCGATGAGGAGTCGCCGTGCCGCGTCGCGCCCGCCCCACCGTCGTACACAACATCGCCCTGCGGGAGTTGGAGGTGGCGCGGGTTGTCGACGTCACTCCCGGGCTGCGCCGGGTGACCCTGACCGGTGACCAGCTGGGATCGTTCACCGGAAGCGACGGTACGACGTTCCCCGAGTTCGCCAGCCGCGGTTTCGACGACAGTGTCCGGTTGATCTTCCCGTACCCCGGCGAAAGCGAGCCGGTGGTCCCGGTCTACAAGGACGGCAAGTACAGGTGGCCGACCGACCCGCCGGCGCTGTGGCGGGTCTACACGGTACGACGTTACGACTCGCAGGCTCGCGAGCTCGACATCGACTTCGTGAAACATGGTGTCGGCGTCGCGACCACGTGGGCGTACCGGGCGAACCCCGGCGATCGCCTCCACGTCGGGGGACCGTCGGTCTCGAGCGGGTGGCCCGAGGGTTACGACCGGTTCCTCATTGCCGGTGACGATACGGCCATCCCGGCGATCGACCGGTTACTCGAGGAACTACCCGACGAAGCACAGGCCGAGGTCTACATCGAGGTGGCTGAGGAGGCTCACCGGATCGAGCTCCCAGCACGTCCCGGTGTCG
Source organism: Streptomyces sp. SID13031 (assembly GCF_010548305.1). Classification (GTDB taxonomy): domain Bacteria; phylum Actinomycetota; class Actinomycetes; order Propionibacteriales; family Kribbellaceae; genus Kribbella. The sequence continues at coordinate 432,757 of NZ_JAAGLV010000004.1, read as the reverse complement.
AGGTGACCTGGGTCGTGCGGGACGGACAGGTGCCGGGGACAAAGCCGTTGCTGCTGCAGGCAGTACGCGAGGGCGGCCGGCAAGAGGGGTCTGTGTTCGCTTGGCTCGCCGGGGAACAGGCCGTGGTCCGTGATCTGCGGCGGTATCTCATTGAGGAGCGCGGTGTCGACAAGTCCGACATCGACTTCACCGGCTACTGGCGGCGCGCAGAGGTGGTGGCGTCGGACGAAGACCCCGCCATGCCGGACCTCGAGCGCAACGACGAGGCCTTCGAGAAATTCCATGAGATGTCCGAGTTGCTTCCGCCGCTGGCTATTCGGGCGGCCGCGAATCTCGGGATCGCCGACTGCATCAGCCGCGGAGTGCGCACCGTGCCCGCGCTCGCACAGCACACCGGCGCAAAAGAACGCTCCCTGGCGAAGTTCTTGCGGTACCTCCAGGCGATCGAACTCCTGGAACAAGTTGGCGATGAATACAAACTCACTGAGACCGGCGAGTTTCTGACCGACGAGGCCGTGCTCGATCACCTGGTTTCCGGCGGGGCCGACTTCCGTATGTCACAGGCCTTCTACGGCCTCGAAGCGGCGGTCCGCGATGATCGTCCGGTGCTGGAGTCGGTGACCGGCAAAGATTGGGACGCCCTCCGCAGCGATGTGACCTTTGAGCACAAGCGTCTGGAGAACAAGTCCCGGTTCGCGCAGGTACTCGCCGAGCCGCTCGCGAAGTCGCCCGTGCTCGAGGGCGTCGGCACGGTAGTTGTCCACGGAGCTGCTGCAGGGGTCCACGCCGACTACCTCACTGCGGGACATCCGGAAGCGAGGGTGACCATCGTGGCGCTCCCTACCGCGGCGGACTGGTTCCGCCGGGATATTCCGATCAGCATTACGGATGCGACGAGCCGCGACCGGATCCGGATTGTTGAGCAGTCGGTGTTCGAAAAGACCGAACCTGCGGACGTCGTACTGATCATCGACACGCTCGGGCAGCATCGTGACCCAGAGGCGAGGTTCATCCTTCAGCAGGCCGCTGCGAGCCTGAGCCCCGGTGGCCGGGTGCTGTTGGTCGAGGACACTTTCGATCTCGATGAGCTGGACGAACACGACGCAGAGCTCGACATCATGCGGTTGACACTCCACGGATCCGGATACCGCACCGAGGACGAACTCGAGGCGGTCATTGCCGGCGCCGGATTGACAGTGATCGCGACGCCGCTCGTGGGGTGGGGTAATACGTTGCGTGTGCTGGCACCGTGACCTGAGATTGTGGGCCCGCGGCTGCGCGAGCAGTACGACGGCGTCGACCACACGGCCGCCGCCCTCGTGGACGTCGGCCGTCGTGCGTCTACCGCAGGGTCATGAAGCCACTTCGCCACCAGCTTGGAGCTTGTCCATGACCTCGATCCAGTGGCCCAGTCTCGAGTCCTCGGCCAGGGTGATGAAGTCGATCCCTTCGACTCCCGCGGTGCGCCACCGCTCCACCAGGTCCATCAGACGCACCGAGTCCATCCCCTGGTCGCGGAGGCTCAACTCGTAGTCGATCGCCGCGGGTTCGAGATACAACACGTCGGCGACGTCGGCGATCAATTGCTCGGTGCTGAGACTCATCAGAACTCCTCATTCATTGCTTGCCCAACCTGTTTTCGATAGTTTCCGTCGGCTGTTTCACACGGTGGCGATCAGCACTTCCTCGCCGCTGTACGGTCGGAGGCCGTCGGTCCGGCCCGCGAAGTAGCGATCGGCCAGGCCGGCTGCCGACACATGTTCGGCGTCCGCGAAACCTGCCTGTCGCGCCAGTTCGATGATCTGGCCGGGAGTGTAAAAGCCGATGAACGGCGTGCCGGCCCGCCGAGCGCCCTCTCTGGAGGCTCGCCGAATTTGTACGTCCTCGGGCGCGAGATCCTCGAGATGACGGAAGAACGTGAGGATCAGCGAAGAGCCGGCCGGCAGGCTCGCCACCCGCTTGAGGGTCGCCGTCGTGGCCTGTTCGGTCAGATACATGGTGACCCCCAGCCAGGACACCACCGCGGGACGTGAGGTATCGAATCCCGCCGCCTGCAGTCGATCCCACCAATCATCGTTCGCTTCGAAATCGACCGGAACCAGGCGCAGCCAATCCGGGATGTCATATCCGAGTTCGATCAATCGGCTCCGCTTCCATCCCTGCGTCTCCGGTTGGTCGATCTCGAAGACGGTCATGGTCGAGCCCGCCTCGGGATGACGTTGAGCGTACGTATCCAAGCCGGCGCCCAGGATCACGTATTGATCCACGCCGCGGCTCGCGGCCTGCGCCACCAGGTCCTCGGTCAACCGAGCCCGCCCGACGATCGTGGCTCGCTTTCCTCGTGAGTCGCCAGGGACCATGTCTCCGCGCTCGCGCCAGCCGTCGTCGTCCTGCGCCAGCCGGGCACCCAGCACGTCCTCGAGGACGTGCGGCGGCTCGTCCACCTGTGTGTGCAAGGCACGCCACAGCGCGGTCCGTACCGCCGTGTTGTCCGGTGTGCCGACAACGTTTCCCGTCATGACCGAGTCCCTCCTAATTTGATGTTCATGCTTCGTCCGGCCTCCCACGCGCTCCACAGGCCGCCGTACACGCCACCAGCGGCGACCAGTTCGTCATGTGTTCCGCTCTCGATGATCCGGCCGTGCTCCAGGACGACAACCCGGTCACAGGTCGCGGCTTGGGAGAGGCGATGCGCGATCACCAACCCGGTGCGCCCACGCAAAGCCGCCTCGGCGGCACGGTCCAGCAACCCTGCATGGGTGGAGCCGGCCTCGGCGGTCGCCTCGTCGAGGATCGCCAGTTCCGGGTCGGCGAGCAGTAGCCGGGCGAGGGCGAGCTGTTGAGCCTGTGCATCGGTGAGCGGATGCCCGCCGGTGCCGATCATCGTGTTGAGATCGTCCGGTAGCAGGTCGAGCAGACCGGCTGCCCCGGTGGCGTCCAGCGCTGCGTGGATGTCGTGGTCGGTGGCCCCGGGAGCGGCAAGCGTGAGGTTGTCCCGCAGAGTGCCGGCGAACACGTGCGTCTCTTGGGTGATCAACGCAGTACGGCCGGGCTGGGCCACCGTCCCGGCGTCGGGTAGATGGATGCCGGCGATGACGGCGGCGAGCGTCGTCTTTCCGGCCCCGGAGGCGCCGACCACAGCGATGCGCTGACCGGTGGGGATGTCGAGGGTGAGGTTGTCGAGCACGCGGGGCCCGTCGCCATAGCGGAATCCGACGTCGTGGAGCCGCACGGCGATGCTCGTGTCCGCTGTCACTGTCGGCTCGCCCGCTTCCTCCGGGATAGTAGCGACCCCGATCATGCGGCTGAGCGATGCCAGGGCCGACTGGAGGTCGTCGATGACGAACACCAGCTCGTTGACCGGTCCGAGCAGGCGCAGGACGAGCAGCATCGCGGCGGTGGCGCCGCCGACGGTGGATGCGTCCGCCTCGATCAGGACGAAGCCGACGACGAGCACGGTGGCCAGGCTCAGACATTCGCCGAGGTTCAGGCGGATGCTGAGCATGCCCTGCACGGTGCGCGCGCGAAGCGTCCACACCGCGACGCCCCAGGAGGCAGCCATCACGGTGTGGTGCCGCTGCTCGGTGAGCCCGAGCCCGACCACGGTGGCGTAGCCGCGCTGGGACTCGAGGATCTGCTGTGCTCGGGCGCTCATCGCCGCGCGTTCGGCGCCATATATCCGCGGGCCGATGCGGAGGTACCAGCGCATGACGAGTACGTAGATAGGCAGTACGACGGCAAATGCGGCGGCGTACGGCCAATCCAGCGCCGCAAGCCCGCCCAGCGACACGACGATGGTGAACGCGGTGACGGTGAGCGCGGGGATCACCGCGGGGGCGGCATCGGCTACGGCGGTGACGTCGTCGCTGGTCCGGGAGATCAGGTCCCCGGTCCCGGCGCGTTCGACGAGGTGCTGCGGGAGCGTCATGGCGCGGCCCACGAGCTGTTCGCGCAGCGCGGCGAGGATGGTGTGGTAGACGCGGGTGGCAAGCACGATCGTCACCGCGGTGCCGGCCGCGCCGAGAACTGCCGAGAGCGCCATGACGGCCGTGACCGTCAGTACGGTGCCGAGGTCAGCGGTACCAGCTTGTACCCGGTCGACGAGGAACCCGATGATCACCGGCGGGATCACGTTGACGCCGGTGCTGACGATCCCCAGCGCTCCGACCGTGGCGAGCCGGAGCCGATGCCCGCGGCTGAGTCGCCACACCTCCCTGGCCGTCTCCCTGCCGCCCGCGACCGGCAGCGCGTGCTCGGTTGCTGCGGATGTCCCGCTCACGGCATTGTCCTTACCGGCATCGGTGCGTCCTCGAGCAGGTCAACGACGCGGTCGCAGCTGCCCAGCAACGCGGGAGACGAAGTGATCAGCAGGGTCGAGCGGCCCGCGCGGACGTCGCGCAACCGCTCCGCGATCGTGTGCTCGGTGACCGGGTCGACCGCCGTGGTCGGGTCGTGCAGCACGAGCACCGGCGCGTCGCTCGCCAGGGCGCGGGCAAGCGCAAGTCGCTGGAGCTGGCCGCCGGAGAGGCGGTTGCCGTCCTCGCCGACCTGGAGGTCGAGATCGGCGGCGAAATCGTCGCATGCCGCAGCTCGCACCGCAGCTGTCACCAGCTCGGGTGCGGCCGCGGTGGCGGTGAGATTGTCGCGGATCGTTCCACTGAACAGCATCACCCGGTGCGGCGTGAAGGTGACCCGGGAGCGGTACTCCTGCGCGGTCAACTCCCCCGCAGCAATCCCGTCCAGCCGCACCGCTATCTCGCCGTCAGGCCCGCGCGGATCCAGCAGCGCCTCCGCGACACGGGCAGCGGTCAAGTCGTCGGCGCGCACTCCCACGAGCTCGCCGGGCTCCACCCGGATCGTCGCGCTGGGCGTGGACACCTCCAGCACCGGTAGCTGCGGAACCTCCGGCCGGGTCGCGTCGTCAGGCTCGGGCGCCACGGCGACGTCGGTCTTCAGCACGTCGAGGACACGCGCGGACGAGGCGCGGGCTCCGGCAAGGTTGGGGATGGAATCGTTCGCGATCGACTGGATCTGCGGCAGCAGCGCCTGAGCGAGGCCGACGGCGGCGATCAGCTCGCCAATGCTCAGCTGCCCATCCACGGCGAACCAGCCCGCCAGCCCCATCACCGCTGCAACGAAGGTGCCGGTGACCACACCGGAGCCCATCAGAAACCTCCCCAGCAGTCCCGCATTGCGCTTGGCGCCGACGAGCGTCTCCTGGCTTGCCTGCCGGTACCTTCTGGTCGCCTCGGTCTCGGCGCGTATCCCCTTGACCACCCGATATCCGGCCACGACATCCGTGGCCAGGCCGACTGTGGTGGCCAGCAGTCCCTGGTACTCGCGGGTGTCCCGGGACAGCCGCTCGCTGAGCAGGCCCATCAACCACACAGCCACCGGCGCCCCCACCAGCACCGCAAGCCCGAGCAGCCAGTGTGTCGTCAACAGCGATACGGCGATGAATCCGATGGTCATGATCCTCGCGATCGGCATGATGACGAGCTGGACTCCGTTGGCCAGGCGGGCGACGTCGTTGGTCATCACCGAGACGACGCCTCCATCCGGCGCGTGGGCGCCGCCGCCGACCGGATGCAGCACGCGGGTCGAGAGGGTGCTGCGGATGCGGTGCTGCAGCAACTGCACCGCGTACGCGGTCAGTTGAGTAGCGAACTTCGCCGCCACCGTCAACACGATGTACAAGGCCACCAGTGCGCCGATCCACAGCACCAACTGCCCCGCATTCCCGGTTGCCAACGCCCGGTCGATCGCGACGCCCATCACCACCGGGACCGCCGCCTCACCCACCTGCCACACGATCGCTGCCAGCGTCGCAGGAACGGTGACCCGCCGCACCGAGAGGATCACACGCACCAGGAATCGACCGGCCGTAGTCCCCGCGTCGGCCTCGAACGGCTGGACCTCGGGCGGATCGGTGGGCGCCTGCCAAAGCACAGGCAACCGACGGGTCAAAGGTCCCCGACCCAGCCCGGACGGGTCGGAGTCCGAGGCCGTCGTTGCGGGGCGGTTGGGTGGCGGGGTGGGCGGCACGTTGCAAGGTTAGCCTAACCTTCATTAATATTGCAGATCCTTGCCTCGGTCCGCTCGACCTGGTCTCAAGAGAAGTGGATGTGCCTCAGTTGACGGCTTTTGATCATGTGGAGTTGACTGCCAGCCAGCGAGGTAACTGGGTGGCACGGAGACTTGCCCCTGAGTCATCGGTCTTTTGCGCAGGTCAACTGATCTGGCTGGACGGCCCGATCGATCCAGCCGCATTCGCATCCTCGGTGAGTACTGTCTTCACGGAAACCGATGCGCTACGAGTCCGATTCAGCGACGACGACGGCGTCCCTTTCCAGTACGTCGACACCGCGACCACGCTGTCGACAGAGATCGTGGACGCGGGCCACGGCGACGATCAGATCCGGGTCATGGCCCGCGAACAACTCACCGCAGCACCGGCCACTGCCGCAGAGCCGACGACATGCTCGACTCTGGTCCGTCGCGAGAACGGAACCTGGGGATGGATCCTGGTCACCAACATCCTGCTCGTCGACGGCTACAGCATTTCTCTTTTCATTCGCCGCGTTGCCGAGGTCTACTCCGCGACACAAGCAGCTGATCCGGTCCCGGACCGCTGGTTCGGCAGTCTGAAAGACGTCACCGGTACCAAGGAGCACGGCGATTCCGGGGTCGACGAAGGTGTCGCGTATTGGACGGGCGTCCTCGGGATCGAGAGCGCCGGCCACGAGAGCACGGAGGACTTCTCCGGGGTCTTCGTCTCCTCGAGTCAGCCAGTCGTTGTCCCGCTACCTGATGACACGTATTCGAGGGTTCAGCGGTTCGCTCGCGCTTCGCGGGTTTCCTGGACCGATTCCCTCATTGCCTTGTGGGGCGTTTACACCGCTCTGGTCGACGGCCGTGACTGCATAGCGGTCCGGGTTCCCCAGATGCTGCGCGACGACCGCGAATCACTGAAAACACCCAGCGCGATCTCCAGAGCAATCCCGGTCGTCACCGAGATCAGTCCCTACGACACCTTCGAGAATGTCCTTCAGGTCGTCGCAGAACAACTGAAAGCTTCCCGACACCACACAAGCGTCGAAGATCACCAGATCGCCCGTTTGTGGCCGAATGGCCAAGCCTCATATCTCGCCCTCCCGACGATCAACATCAGACTTTTCGAATCAATGCCGCGCCTGGGCGGCACCGTCGCGGTCCCCGAAACAATCAGCACCGGCCCGGTCGGGTCACTCGACCTCGCGATCTACCGCGACCCGGACTCCGGAATCCGCCTGGAAGCATCCTCAGGCTCCGCCACCAGCGACCCAGTCCTGCATGCCGAACAGTTCGGCCGCTTCCTCAACGCCGCCCTCGACGGCTCCCCGCTCCAAACCCTGCACGAACTGAGCGCCGGGTTCACGCTGGACACCGATGGCACAGACTCGACGTGGACGCAGGGTGAGGCGCTTGATGTTGCACCGGCGACTGTTGATGAGCTGGTGCGCCGCCGGGTAGCGGAGAGCCCGGACCTGGTCGCGGTCGTCGCCGATGACGGCACCGAACTTACCTATGGCCAGTTCGATACGCGGGTCAACGCGTTGGCTCGGCTGCTGATCGATCAGGGTGTGCGGGTCGGGGACCGGGTCGCGATCGCCATGACACGGTCGGTCGACCTGGTAGTGGTACTTACCGCAGTGATGCGGGCCGGCGCGGCCTACGTACCGATCGACCCGGGATACCCCGCAGAACGCATCAAACACATTCTCGACAACGCCGCACCCGGTGTGGTGATTACCGCAGAAACGCACAAACACCTGCTGGGTCAGCATCCGGCACCAGTACTCCGGATCGACGACCACGAAGTGCAGCAACGCTTGGCCGTCGGCGAGAAAACCGCCCCGATTCTGGCGCGGCCGCTGAGCGAACTGGACGCTGCTGTCGTGATCTTCACGTCAGGAACGACGGGAAACCCGAAAGGCGTCGCAGTTTCACATCGAGCACTGGTGAATCGCCTCGCGTGGGGTGAGCAAGTACTGAAGTACGAGCCAGGCAGTGTAGCGTTATCGAAGAGCGGCGTCGGTTTTGTCGATGCCGTGACCGAGTTGTTCGGGCCGATGATCGCCGGCACCCGAGTCGTGGTCGTGCCTGCAGAAACCGCGCAAGATCCAGTCGGTCTGCTGGACACGATCGCCCGGCACCGCGTCACACATCTACTGACCGTGCCCAGCCTCGCCGACGTCCTCGTCCGTCACGACGACGCACCCGCGGCCTTGACCTCGATCCGGCACTGGATTTCCTCCGGTGAAGCACTCAGCCCGGTCACCGCGGACACCATGCAAACCGCCGCACGACAAGCAACACTGCACAACTTCTACGGCTCGACCGAGGTCACCGGCGACGGCACAACCGCCATCATCACCGACAACACCCCAATCGGTGCTCCGGTAGCGAACACCACTGCACGAGTCCTCGATGCCTGGTTGCGTCCAGTGCCGGCCGGTATCGCAGGCGACCTCTATCTCGGTGGGGTGCAACTCGCCGACGGATACGTCGCCCGCGCAGGCCTGACCGCCGACCGATTCGTGGCCGATCCGTTCAGCGACGACGGCGCTCGGCTGTATCGCACCGGCGATGTCGTGCGATGGAACGCCCAAGGCCAGTTGGAGTACCTCGGCCGCAGCGACGACCAGGTGAAAATTCGCGGCTACCGGATCGAGCCCGCCGAAATCCGCGCTGTCCTCGAACAGCACCCGGAGGTATCGGGTGCTGCGATCGTCACCTTTGATCACCCGGCCGGTGGAAAATACCTCGCGGCGTACGTGACCACGGCAGGTACCGCGGCGGCCGAAGATGCGGTGCTGTGCGACTCGCTGCGCGAGCATCTCGCACGGTCGTTACCGGACTACATGATGCCCGCAACCTTGATGCGTCTGGACCGATTCCCGGTCACCGCCAACGGGAAACTCGACCGCCACGCCTTGCCGCAAGCAGACCTCGCTGCAGGTGCAGCCGATGGCCGGCTACCCGAAACCGACACCGAAATCGCTCTCGCCGGCATTTTCCGCGACGTACTCCACCTCGCCGACGACACCGATCTCGGCGTGGACACCGACTTCTTCCGCCTCGGCGGACACTCGCTACTAGCGACACGAGTCGTCGCACGCGTCAACGCACTGCTTGGCATCGCGCTGACACTCCGCGATGTCTTCGACCATCCCCGCATCAGCGAACTCGCCCGCATCGCCGACAACACCACTGCAACCACTGCAGCACCCGGCCCACGAATCGGCGACTTACCACGCCCTGCCGTGCTCCCCGTCTCCTACGGACAACAAGCACTCTGGTTCACGGAGCAGATCGTCGGGCGTCCGATCTATCGGACTGAAATCGTGCTGCAAGCCGGCGAGCGGCTCGACCTGGATGCTTTGGCAACGGCGGTACGTCGGATCGTCGCTCGGCACGAGATCTTGCGTACCATCCTCGTGCCGGACGAGGAGACCTCATCGCTCCGCCAGGTCATCTGTCCGGAACCCGACGACGACACCTTGGTCCTGGAGGTCGAACACGTCGGTCCCGAGCTGCTCAATGACAAGATCGCTCAGGTTGCCGCATTGCCACTGGACTTCACCTCCGAGTTCGGGCTGAAGTTCCATTTGTTGCGCCATGCCGACGGCGACGTGCTGGTAGCTTACGGGCATCACATCATCACCGATGCGGATTCCTTCGGGGTCCTTGTTCATGAACTGAACAAGTTCTACCTCGAAGCGGCTGCCGGCAATTCCACTGAGGTCGAGCCCTTGCCGACCCAGTATGCCGACTTTGCGGTCTGGCAGCGGCAGGTGCTGGGAAATCGGAAAGATCCGGAGTCTCGCTATCAATCGGACCTGCGGTACTGGCAGGACATGCTGTCAGATCTCCCGACGGAAACCGTCCTGCCCCTCGACCAACCACGTGACGGATCCGAAGAGCGAACCATCCGGCCGGCCACCACGTCCCTCACCAGCAATGAGACCGCCACGGTCGACGAATTACTGGTCGAACACAAGGCAACACCGCTTCAGGCGTTGATTGCGGCATTCTCCTTGGCGCTCTGGGACGAAGGGGCAGGCGATACCGTACCCATTGGCACCCCAGCCAGTTTGCGCGACCAGCCCGAGTTGCACGACCTGATCGGCTATTTCGTGAACACCGTCGTGGTGCGTGCCGATATCGACGCCGAAGCCGGGTTCGCGCAGACGCTGCTCCGTTGCCGCGATCGCATGCTCGAAGCCGCTGACCACAAGCTCGTCCCGTTCGAGCACGTCGTCGAGGCGGTGAACCCGCCGCGGCGGGTCGGGATCAGTCCGCTTTTCCAGGTGATGGCCGCCTACGTGGATCGCGGTGGAGATTCGGGTGCGGCGTCGCCGCTCACCAACTACACCTCGACCACTGCGGATGGCCCGCTGGCGTCTCAGCCCGCGCTGTTCGATCTCGTGTCGAGTATCGAAAGACTTGACAGCGGGGCATTCGGAATGAACCTGAACGCGGCCCGCGAGTTGTTCTCGGCGGAAACCACTGCACGATTGCTACGGAACACAGCGCGCTTCCTGGTGCTTGGTTCGCGGCACCCGGATTTGACGGTCAAGCAACTCGCCCAGATCGTTCGTGCCGGCAACGAGGGCCGGACCCCAGCTGTCGACAACGTCCGGGACATTCCCCGCTTCCAGTTGGCTCTCGAGGATTTCGATATCAGCGTGGCTCCGCTCTGGCGAGCGGCGATCGACCACGTCAGTCATGCCCTGTCGGGAGCAGGTCTCGCCTTGCGGTTGGCGATCCGCGACAGCGGCGCCGGTGAACTGATCGCCGAGACCAGCAACCCTGAGCTGCTGGATGCGGTCCGGGAGAAGCTCACCGAGCTGGTCACCGCCTATCAGGCAAGCATTCCGATGGTTGTCGGCACGTCTCCCCGGGCTGCGGCTGGATACAACGACGACGAGTTGACGGCTGTCCTTGACGATCCGTTCTGGGAGGACTGGGTAGATCAGCTCGCTGATGCGACCGCCACTGTGCTGCGGAAGCGAGGCGACTCGGTAGCTTCGGAAGCGTTCAGTGTCACGGCTGGACGTTCGGCCTCCACCGCAGACGAAACTTCCCTGCGGTCCGTGGTGCTGACGGCCGTGGCCAAGGCCTTGGCCGGGGTCGCTGAAGGTGATCTGCTCGTGGAGCTCCACGAGTCCGACGGTCCCCTGATGACGCGTAGATCCCCCGTGTTACTTGATGATGGTGATGTCATCGGACTGAGCCCGGAGCGAGCGGCCGACTATGCCTCGCTGGCCGGACACCCCCGGTTCAGCCGCTTCTTCGATGATCTTCCGATTCCACGGATCCGCATAGGCGTGTTCCGTAGTCAAGCGGAGTTGATCACCGAGCCTGCTGCGGGTGTCGGAGTACCAGAGGACGGACTCGGCATCCATGTCCTCGTCGCGGGTAGTGAACCCGACGATTGCGTCGTCCGCGTCTGGGTGGAGTCGGCGCACACTGTTGATGTCGATACGTTGGCGCTGGCCGTCGCCATCACCGAAGAGATTGGCGGAGCCGGAATCCCGGCCCCCGGCCACGAGCGTCGAGACGCATTCACTCTGCGTCGCGCTGACCGGGTCACGTTGACGCCCGTCGAAGAAGAATCCATCCGAGCCCGCTACGGGCACGGCGTCCAGATCCTTCCGCTTGCCCCGCTGCAACGCGGATTGTTCTATCACCTACTGCGGTCCCAGGAATCTGACGACCACAACACCTACGTCTCGCAGATCACCCGCCAGATTGCGGGAGATCTCGATCCCGGCCGGATGACGGCTTCCATCGCCAGTGCGATGGAGAGGTACCCCAACCTCCAGGCGGCGTTCATCCCTCCCGGGGACGTACAGGTGATCCCGTCCGGCGTCGAAGTCCCGGTGCGGGTCATCCGATTGGACGAATGGGATGGCCGCGGGGTCGATGTGGAGCAATTCCTGGCGGCCGAGCGAGGTGAGCCGTTCGACTTCGAGATCCCGCCGCTGATCCGATTCACACTGCTCGAACACGACCACCAAGCGTGGACGTTGGTCATGAGTTTTGAGCACATCCTGCTGGACGGATGGTCCATCAACGCGCTACTCGCTGAGATCCTCAGCATCTACGCTGATGACGGATACGTCGATCGCGTGCGACCGGTGTCTTTCCGCTCCTACCTGGACTGGGTCGACGAGCAGGATCCCGCTACCGCCTATCGCGCCTGGGACGACTACCTTGCGGAACTGGCTGGCCCGACGTTGCTGTGCCCGGACTTCGTCGACGTCGGTGACGCACAGGGCGAGACCGGTGAACTTCACCTCGATCTCAGCCCGGCAGAGGCCGCGATGGTGTTCGGTACCGCACGAGACGCCAAGGTCACGGTGGGTACCTTGCTGCAGACCGCCTGGGGGATCGCGCTAAGCCGGCTCACCGGCAGCAATGACGTCGTCTTCGGCAACACCGTCTCCGGCCGGCCGCCGTCGTTGCCCGACGCCGACCGAATCATCGGGCTGCTGTTCAACACCGTTCCGATGCGGGTGAACCTGCCCCCGTTCGAAACGAATCGGCAACTGCTCGCCCGGGTCCAGTCCGAGCAGGTGCGCGTCATCGACTATCCACAAGCCGCTCTGACCCAGATCCAGACCAATGCGGGCGTTCCTGTTCTGTTCGACACGCTCTTCGTGGTGCAGAACGTGCCACTCGGTAAGACTGACGGGCCGGACACCGCCGGGTTGCAGGTGGTCGGCGCAAAGGTCGACGACGCAACCCACTACCCGGTGACGTTCGCGGTCGACCCAGAAGAACGCGACGGAGCGGCGACCGTGCACGTGCGCCTGTCCTACCGCCAGGACATTTTCGATGCCCCGGCCGCGGAGCTGCTGCTCAAGCGCTACGTCCAGGTGCTCGTTTCTCTCACTCGCGGGCTGGACGAGGCCGTTGGTACGTTGTCCGCGCTGCTGCCGGACGAGACCGACCCGCACACGGGGATCGCCGCTGATCTCGTCCGCGACATCGAACCGGTCACGGTCGGCGAGTTGCTGCACCGGCAGGTCCGGCTGTCCGGATCGGAAACGGCGCTGGTCGCCGGAGATCAGCAGTTCACCTTTGTGGAGTTCTTCGCTGAAGTGAATCGCTACGCCCGCCTTCTCCTGGACGAGGGAGTGTGCCCGGAGCATAGGGTCGCGCTGGTGTTGCCACGCGACGAGCGCACGGTCATCGCGATGTTCGCGGTGTTCGCCATCGGAGCTGCCTACGTCCCGGTGGACAACGAATTGCCGGACGAACGCATCGGCTACATGCTCGAGATCGCTGAACCGACCGTCACGCTGGTGACCGACCGCGACGTGGATCGGCTCACCGGCGCCGTCGGCAAGGTGATCAACCTGGACTCCGCACCGACGGTGGATCGCCTCACGCAGATCGCTACAGATCCGATCACGGCAGCGGAACGAGGCGGGCAGATCTCCCTCGACAACCTCGCTTACATCATCTTCACCTCGGGAACCACCGGACGGCCCAAGGGAGTCGCCGTCGGCTACCGCGGACTGACGAACATGTACTTCAACCACGTCGAGAAGATCTTCGATCGGGTAGTGGACCACCAGCGCGGGCGCCGGATGAAGATCGCGCACACGACGTCCTTCTCCTTCGATGCCTCCTGGGAGCAGCTGTTCTGGCTACTGAACGGGCACGAGGTTCACGTCATCGACGAGGAGATGCGACGCGACCATCAGCGGCTGCTGGCTCACTACGACGAGGTGTGTATGGACGGGTTCGACGTGACCCCGTCGTACGGGCAGCTGCTGGTCGAGGAAGGGCTACTCGACCGAGACCGGCCGGCCGGCCGGTCCGTGTCTTCCGACGCGGCCGGTGTCGTCTTCGTCTCCCTTGGCGGCGAGGCCGTCCCCGACCGGCTGTGGCAGCAGTTGCGCGGCGCACCCGGAGTTGAGTCCTACAACCTGTACGGGCCTACCGAGTACACGATCAATGCCCTCGGTGCCGATCTGGCCGACAGCACCACCTCGAGTGTCGGAACGCCGATCTTCAACACCCGGGCCTACATCCTCGACGAGAACCTGCAACCTGCCCTTCCCGGTGTCGCCGGCGAGCTCTACCTGGCCGGCGACGGAACCGCGCGCGGGTACTGGGGCCAATCCGCGCTGACCGCCGAACGTTTTGTCGCCTGTCCGTGGGAACCGGCGGAACGGATGTATCGCACGGGCGATCTCGCTCGCTGGAACGATGACGGGATGATCGACTACCTCGGTCGCGCCGACGAGCAGATCAAGATTCGCGGTTATCGCATCGAACCGGACGAGATCCGGGACGTAGTACAAGAATTCCCCGGGATCACGCGCGCCGAAGTGGTCGCCTTCGAGCATTCCACGGGGCTGCAACTGGCCGCCTACTACAGCACCACCGCGGACCTCGACATCAGCGAGTCGCTGCGAACCCATCTGGCCAGGTACCTGCCTGATTACATGGTCCCGGCATCCCTTGTCCCGGTGGAGTCTTTCCCCCTCACCCCGACCGGGAAGCTGGATCGCCGAGCGCTGCCTCCGGCGGACGTAGCCGCGGCCGGAGTCGCCTCGGGCCGGGCGCTCGAGTCGGCTACGGAGTTGGCCTTGGCCGCGATCTTCCGTGAGGTGCTCGACCTCGATGAGAAACTGGACCTGGGCGCCGCGAACGACTTCTTCCGGCTGGGCGGGCATTCGCTCGCGGCGATGCGGCTCGCCTCGAAGATGAATCGCTCGTTCCCCGTGAACATCGCGATGCGGGACGTCATCACCGCTTCGACGATCGGCGAACTGAGTTCGGTTGTCGATCAGAAGATGCAGCCGGATGTGGATCCGGAGGTCGCCGTCACCGCGATCGCGCACCGATTCGTGCCATCGCTGAACGGCCGCAATCTGTTCTGTGCGCACCCGAAATTCGGCGGCTCGTCCATGTACTCGGAACTGTCGAGCTACCTCCCGCACGGAGTCGGGCTGGTCGGAATCGATGATCCGGCGATCGTCGGCCTGGAGATCGAGTTCAAGGACCTCGACGACCTCTCCGCTACCTATGCCGACGTCATCCAGGTACTGCAGCCGACCGGACCGTACGAACTGCTGGGTTGGTCGTACGGCGCACACATCATGTTTGCCGTGGCGCGCCAGCTCCTCGCCCGAGGGGAGCGCGTCGAGACCCTGGTGATCGTGGATGCGATGCCGGCCGGTTCAGAAAACTCGACGGAACGCCTGGTGCGACCTGGATCCGCCGAGTCGATGCGTGCCGAAATGCGGGAAGCCTTCGGCGAGGAAGCGTTCAACGAGTTGCTCGCCGACGGGAAGCAGTTGAAGGCTGTCGAGACGGCTGGACTTCGGTGTGACGTCATGACGTCGACTCCGACGCGGGGCAGTCTCGACATCGAGGCGCTCGTGATCGCATCCTCAGCAACTCACACGCCCCGAGTGGCGGAGCTAGGTCGTGAGGACGCGCTGGGCTGGGATGGTTATCTGACCAACTTCTCTTTCTCTGTCGCTGAGGACGAGACCCATCAGTCGATCGTCGAACCCGACTCCGGGCTCCCCAAATGGGGCCTACTCCTGACGAAGTTGCTGGTCAAGGAGTCAGCTGAGTAGCTGTCGTCGCCTGGTGCAGTACGACGTCGACGCGTCGTACTGCACCGGACTCGCCGGCACCGTGGTGTCCTCAGGTGATGGCGGCAGCGTCTTGCAGGCTGTCGAACAGGGCCGCGCGGCGCATGTAGGCGCGAGCGGTGTCGAGATTCTCGGCGGTACGGCGCAGCGCGTCGAAGTTCTGTCGACGCACCTCGGGGTCGCGTTCTTCCAGCAGCCGTTTGTTGGCGATCGTTTGAGCCTGTACATAGTTCACTGCGGCATGGCGACGCTGGCGGCTGTAAAGGTCGAGCAGGTCGTCGCCGGCCTCACCGGCGATCACCTTCGCGAGCTTCTCCGTCAGGTTGATGGCGTCATGGATGCCGCCGTTCATGCCCATGCCGCCGATCGGGTTGTTGACGTGCGCGCTGTCGCCGGCGAGCAGGATGCGCCCCTGACGGAAGGTCGAGGCCACCCGCTGATTGACTCCGTACACGTTGATGTACTCGACGTGGTACGGGCCGGTCTTCGGGAAGAACTTCTGCAGCCGCTGCTCGACGCGCGCCGGCGACAACGCGGTGGCGTCGTCCTCGTCGTGGCCGATCGGCAGAATCACTCGCCAGAGCCCCTCGGGTGTTTCTCCGCGCACCTTGAACACGTTGGCCCACTCGTCCGGGTCGGAGAAGTAGTTGCGCAGCGAAAGATCCGACTTGACGGTCTTGAAGTCGAAGCTGGTCGCGATCTTGATGAACCGCTCCGGATAGGTGAATCCTTCGAACTCGATGCCGGCCAGCTTGCGCACCGTCGATCGGCCACCGTCACAGCCGACGACATAGGCCGCCGACATGCGTTCTGTGCCTGCGGGTGAGGTGTACTCCACCTCGATGCCGCCGGCCGTTTCGGTCAGACCGGTCAGCGTGTGGGAGAACCGCACGTCGAAGTCGGATTCTCCTGCGTATTGCTCGGCGATGGAGGCGGTCAGCTTGTACTGCTCGTACTGCAGCACATACGGAAACCGGAGCTCGTTCTCGAGCCGGCCGAGATCGAACTCCGCCACGACGTCTCCGGTCGGCCGGTCGTGGAAGCGATAGGTGCTCGAGAGCAGGCTGTCCGCCCGGATCTTCTCGGTGATGCCCAGCTCGTCGAGCATCTCCAGTGTGCTCGGATGGATGGTCGCCGCGCGCTGATCCTTCACCGGTGCCGGCTCCGACTCGAAAACGGTCACCGGAATACCCCGCCGGTTCAGCGCCAGCGCGCAGACCATTCCGACGGGGCCTGCGCCCGCGATGATGACACGTGTGGTCTCGGTCGACATGCGCCTAGTTCAGCTCGCGCTGCAGACGCTTGCTGACCTTGCCGACCGCGGTGTACGGGAACTCGTCCACGACCTCCACGACATCGGGGAGTTTGAACGTGGCGAGGCCCTTGTCGCGCAGGAACTGACGCAGCTTGCCCAAGGTGAGCTCGGCCGCGGTCTCCGGCGTCCGGGGAATCAGGTACGCCTTGACACGTTCGCCGAGCACCTCGTCATCGATGCCGACGACGGAGACGTTGTGTACGCCGCCGTGAGTGAGCAGCGCGTTCTCCAACTCCTCGGGCGCGATCTTCTCACCGCCGCGGTTGATCTGGTCCTTCGACCGGCCCACGACTCTGATGAATCCGCGCTCGTCCCGCTCGACGATGTCACCGGTGCGGTAGAAACCGTCGCTGGTGAACGCCAGCGCATTCTGCTCGGGGTTGCGATAGTAGCCACGAATCACCGACGGTCCGCGCGTCAGCAAGTGACCAGGTGCGCCGGGCGGCACCTCGTTGCCCTCGTCATCGATGACCTGGATCTCGTCGGCGGCTGAGGCCGGCCGACCCTGGTACCGCACGCTGGTCGCCCGATCGACGTCGGCAGGATTGCTGACGACGAGGCCCTCACCCATCCCGAAGCTCTGCGACAGCTGCACGCCGAACTCCGGCTCGACCCGGCTCGCCACTGCTTCGACCAATTTCGCGCCTCCGCACATGAGCACCTTCAGGCTGGAGAGGTCATAGGACTTACGGAGCGAGGAGTTCAGCCAGGCCAGCAGGATCGGAGGGACCAGCGAAACGCGGGTCACCCCGTGCTTCTCGATCAGCGGGAACGCCGTATCGGGGCTGCCGTTCGGTGCGATCACAATGGTGGCGCCCACGCTGAACGCACCGAGAAATCCGGGCGACCGCGTCGACATACTGTGGCAGATCGGGATCACCAGCAGATGCACGGTGCGCTCGGTGATGCCGCGTTCCCCGACGCTTCTCCGCAGTGCGTAGCCGTACGTCTGGTGAGTGTGCGGCATCAGTTTCGGAACGCCCGTCGTGCCACCTGACATCTGCAAAAGCGCGACGTCCTGTGGGCTGCACCGGCGTGCGTGCTCGAGCGATCCTTTCGACTGCAGCGCCTCGTACTCAGCGCCGCCGCCGCCACGTTCGAGTACTACGGTGTGCTCCAACTGGGGCCATCGCTGCTTCAGGTCGGCGGCCATCGCAGCGAGATCGGTGCCGCTGTCCGAGGCGACCGTGATGTAGGCGCGCGCCTCGGCGATCTCGATGAAATGCTCGATCTCGGCACGACGGTGCGCGATGGGAGCGACGACGGGAACCGCCCCGAGCTCCCACAAGGCAAAGACGAAGGCGATGTACTCATAGGTGTTGGGCAGATGAACCACCACCCGGTCGCCACGGCTCAGCCCCAGATCCTGCAGGCCGGCAGCGAGGCGCAAGACCTCGTCCGTGAGCTGTGCATAGCTCAACTGGGAGTTGCGATCGATGACAGCGAGTTTGTCGGGACAACGCTCCGCGGTGGCGAACAGCAACTCCGGAAGCGTCTGGTCGTGCCAGTGTCCCTCGGCGAGGTATTCGGCTACCGTCTCCGGCGGAAACGGAACGACCCCGTCAAGGGTCAGCGGTTCGATGCTCATTGGTTTCCCTTCGAGGGGCCGTCTCCTAGCCCGTAAAGGGTAGGCTACCCTAACGTTTTCCACGATCAGCGGTGATGGATCCGATCCGCCAGGGGGCCGAGGGTGGTACGTCGAGAGCGTGCGTGGGTTATGACCGGCCGAACCGGGATCGCGGCGCTGCTACCGGAAGACGTCGAGGTCGACGAGCGGACCAGCGACGTACCCCTCGATACGCTGATGCCGCAGGAGTACGCGGCGATCGCACGCGCCGTACCGACGCGACGCGCCGAATTCGCGACGGTCCGCTATTGCGCACGGCAGGCGTTGTCCCGGCTCGGACATCCGGCCGTGCCGATCCTGGCGGGGAAGAACCGCGAACCCATCTGGCCCGACGGAGTGGTGGGCAGCCTCACGCATTGCGACGGGTATCGCGCCGCGGCGGTCACGAGCTCACCGGGCATCGCCTCGGTCGGCATCGACGCCGAAGTCCACCAGCCGCTTCCTGATGGAGTCGACGAGGCCGTCACCGTTGCCGGCGAGGTGCCGATGTTGACCCGGCTCGCGGCCAGGTACCCCACGATCCACTGGGGACGGGTGTTGTTCAGCGCCAAGGAAAGCATCTACAAGACGTGGTATCCGCTGACGCATGCGTGGTTGGACTTCACCGACTGCGAGCTCGTCATCGACCCTGAGCACGGCACCTTCACCGGACATCTGCTGGTCCCCGGACCGCGCATCGGTGGTACGGCGATCGCCGGGTTCGACGGACGGTGGTCAGTCACGGGCCGCCAGGTGTTGACGGCGGTTCACCAGCCACGGTGACTGACACCGGCGTGCCTGATCAGTACAGGTAGGACCGCTCGGCCAGGAAGTCGAGGATCAACTGGTTGACCTTCTCCGGCTGCTCGAGGTAGCCGAAGTGGCCGGCGTCGGGAATCTCGACGTACTGCGCGCCCGGTACGGCATCGGCGACCTCGCGGCACAGGTAGGGCGGGATCATCCGGTCGTCGGCGAAGCCGATGACGAGCAGTGGCCTCGTGATCGCGTTGTACGCCGCGAGCCGGTTCTTGAGCTGGGCGGACACCTCGAGCTGACCGCGCTCACCGGAATCCATCGGTCCCGCCGAGTAGGCCAGTACGGCGAGCCAGTCCCGTGCCTTGGCGGCATCGCTCAATGTCGCGGGAGACAGGTTCACGATCGCGTCGATTGCGGCCCTGTACTCAGCCGGCAACGCCACGGACGTATCGAACAGCTGTCGCTCGCCGGCGGTCAGGCGCCGGTTCACCTCGTCGAGGCGCCCGTGCGCCGCCATCGCCACTCCTCGCCGCACGAGTTCCGGGCGACTCAGCGCCAGCTCTTGTACGACGCGTGCGCCCAGTGACGTTCCGACCACGTGCGCGGGTCCACCGAGGTGCTCTATCAGTTTCGCGACATCGTCGACCAGGTCGTTGATCGTCATGCGGGGAAAGCTGGTGTCTGCCTGCCGAGGCATCGGGCTGATCCCGCGGGCGTCGAAGGTCGCCACCCGGTATCCGGCGCCGACCAGCGCCGGGACCTGATGCAAGGTCCATACGTGGCCCTTGGCGCCGGTGCCCATCACGAGTACGACGAGGTCGCCGTCGCCGACCACGTCGTACGTCAACTCCAGGCTGCCGACCGCCAGTACCGGCATCAGCACTCCCTGTTCGCAGGTACCGGAACGCGCAGACGATGAGTGTGCCCGAGGTCGGGCTTCGGGTCAGCCCAGGTTCAGTACGGCGTCGAGACCGACCGTCACTCCGGTGAGATCCGGGACGGCGCGTAGTGCCGTGAGCACTCCGGGCATCATGGACTCGCGTGTCACGGAGTCGTAGCGCAGCCTCAGAAGTTCGCCTTCGACTCCGAACAGCACCTCTTGCGATGACATGAACCCACGGACTCGGACCGCGTGTACGGAGACTCCCTCGATCCGCCCGCCGCGCACGCCATGTGGGTCGAGGTAGGTGGCATCGGGTGATGGGGCGCAACCCGCTTCGGCGCGAGCGCGACCGATCAGTTCGGCCGTGTGCTGCGCTGTTCCCGATGGCGCGTCCACCTTGCCAGGATGATGCATCTCGATGATCTCGACAGACTCGAAGTACGGGGCGGCCTGGGTGGCGAACTTGGTCAACAGCACCGCACCGACCGAGAAGTTCGGAACGACGAACACGTTGACCTCAGCATGGTCGACCAGCGCGGCACGGATCTGCTCCACAGCCTGCTCGTCGAAGCCGGATGTCCCGACCACCACATGAATCCCTTGCTTGATGCACCACTGGACGTGCTCGTGGGCAACGTCCGGTGGCGAGAACACGAGCACGACATCAGCGTTGTGGTCGACGATGTCCTGCACGTCGTCATCGATGTCGATCTCGGCAGCCACGGTCAGATCTGAGCTGGCCTCAATTGCGCGGACCGACGCCACGCCCATGCGCCCGCGGGCCCCCAACACAGCAATTCGAGTCATATGGATAGCCTATCCTAAGTTGATCGCCCGGCTCCAGTGTCCTGAGTCTCACGGGATCTGCGAGCGGGGCGGGGCCCGGTTCCGCGGGGTTCGATCGCGGTAGCAAGCGGCGTACAGATCGACCTTCGAAACCACACTGGTCGAGTCGGGTGCCGGCGGCCAGGCTCAAGTTCAGCACCCGACCGCACACCCGTTCGCGATATCCCCGGCAAGGTGATCGAAGGCTCACGCCAGGCGAGCAGAAACCTGATCGTCCGCCCCTGGCACTGGCTCGGCGAGGTCGTTGCCCAAGGCGATGATGCGGTTGGTGGCGTCGACGTGTACGACCTTGGGCTGGTAGCCGACCAGTTCGGATTCCTCGGCCAGCAGGAAGGACATGATGATCACCAGGTCGCCGGGGTGGATGAGGTGTGCCGCCGCGCCGTTGATGCAGATGTCGCCACCTCCGGCGGGCCCGTTGATGATGTAGGTCTCGAGACGGGCCCCGTTGGTGATATCGACGACTTGCACTTTCTCGCCTTCGGTCAGGCCTGCGGCCCGCGCGAGGTCTACATCGAGTGTCAGCGAACCCACGTAATGCAGGTCGGCCTGGGTGACGGTGGCGCGGTGGATTTTTCCGCCCAGGACTTCGCGAAGCATGTCCGGCTCCTTATGAGTTGTGCAGAGTGGGTTCTGCGGGATCAGTCGATGGTGTTCGGGGCGCCTTGCTACGCAAGGGCGGCATCGGGGGTGCCGGCGGCCTTGTCGGTGTTGTGTGTCTCGTACCGGGAAATGTGATCGCGCAACGACTTCGGGCGGATGTCGGTCCAGTGCTCGTCGATCCAGTCGAGTACTTCCTGGCGCGATCTGCCGCCGGATTCGCCGTACGCGATGCTCCAACCAGCTGGGACCGGCTTGAACGTCGGCCACAACGAGTGTTGCTCTTCGCGGTTGATCAGCGCGTAGAAGGAACCGTTGTCGTCGTCGAACGGGTTCTGGGCCATCAGTGCTGCTCCTCGTTGTTCCTATCGGGGGTCGGTCCGGATCGCGGCAGGCAATCGTTGCTGATTGGCGTGGTGATCGGGCTGGGATGCGGGCTGCTCGTCGGTGATCGCACGCAGAATGTCGGCGGCGCGGACCGCGACGTTGGACAGCAGGGACGCCCAGCTCAGGTACCCATGGAACTCACGTCTCGTCGGAAAGAACGTCTTGAGATTGATGAAGTCGGACAGCCGCCCCTGCTCCTGCAGATAGTTCAGAAACGTGAACGGACTGGTCGGGGTCCGCAGCGAGACCAGATCTTTCAGGAAACTGATCTGCATGGTCGCGCCCGGCAACAGCATCCCGTCATGCCACCCGAACTGCCGCCGGACATCGACAAACCTCGCCGTCAGCCGCCGACCGGCAGGATGACGATCATTGAATTCCTCAATCGCGATCGCCAGACTCAGATTCGACGACCCGAAACCGATACCAAGAATGTCAACCTCACCGCCGGCACGATCTCCCACTACGAGACGACGGCCACCGTCCTCGATCAACTCATCCATCGTCATCCGGCAATCGGCCCCTTGTGCCACAGGTCGCGAACGAACGGCGCAATGACTGGCCATCCCTCATCGAGCGACGACAATAGCACCAACAACTTAGGCAAGCCTAACCACAGTTGGCGTACGCCGCACGCCACCGCGAACATCGCGATCACCCGTGAGTTGGCGACTGGTGCTGGTCACCGGCTCAGGCGAGCGAGCCTGCGCGTCGCCCGATCACCATTCCCGCGGTCAGGCCGGCACCTGTCGGGTAGTTCCCGCTGAAGAGCCCCCCGAGCGTCTCACCGCACGCGAAGAGTCCGGGGATGGGCTCACCCGACCGATCAAGCACCCGGCCATCAACGTCACCGCGAAGGCCACCAAAGGTGAAACTGATTCCACAAGTCACCGGATACGCATGGTACGGCGGCGCCTCGACCGCCGATGCCCAATTGCTCTTGACGGGCTCCACCGATGCGCTGCGGCCATCCTTGATCGTCGGATCGAGCGGACGGCTGGTGTCGATCGATGAGTTGAACTCCCGAACCGTCTGCACGAATCCGTCGACATCGACATCCATGGCCGAGGCAAGCTCTTCGACGCTGTTGGCGACAAGCGGGATGATCCCGGGCATCTCGTACTCGTACGCCGTCAGCATCGAGTGCGACTTCGCATCGAATACCTGAAACGCTACCGAACCCGGCTGTTCGAGGATCACCTTGCCGTACTTCGCGTACGTATAGTTGCGAAAGTCCGCGCCTTCGTCGAGGAACCGTTGACCCCGGCGGTTGACAACGATGCCGAGCGGATAGCCGTACCGGCTGAGCCGGTTCGTCAAGGCACGATTGCTCTCGTTCTCGGGAAATGACGCGTCCCACGGAACGCTATGGCAAGTCGACCAGTCGCCTCCACGATCTGCGCCTATCTCCAGAGCCGCGCGGATCAGGTCACCGGTGTTGTACGGCGTGCCACGCACCTTCGCGTGCTGCCAGCCGTCTCCCAGGTAGCGCTGACGCCATTGCGCATTCGCCTCGAAACCGCCACTGGCGATCACCACCGACTCCGCTGGAAGCTCCTGATCACCTATCCGAACGCCGACGACCGAACCACCATCAGTCATCAGCCCGGTGACCGAGCAGCCGTAGTGCACCTCGACTCCGAGTCGTGATGCGACACGCTCATGGACCGACATCAGCCCGGGACCGCCGTCGACGTTGCTCACGTGCGATCCACCCCAGAACACGAAGGTCCCGTCAGGACGTTCGTGAGCTTGCCGCTCGTACATCAGCTGGAATCGCAGTCCCAATGCATGCAACCAGCGGACAGCGTCACGCGAGCCTTCGACGACAGCCTCGGCGAGTTCCTTGTCGCCCCGCCCCTCGGTGACCCGCTCCAGATCGGCCAGGAACTCCGCCGCCGAGTACGGCGGGACCTCAGTACGCGCGTGACGCTCATCAGGCTCGAGGACCTCGAGCAGGTCGCCGAGCCCGTCGTGCACCATCCGGGTCGAACCTAGCGTGTAGTAGCTGTTCCCACCGGCATGCGCCCGCGGCGCCTTCTCCAGCAGCACTACGCGTCGCCCACGCTCGGCCGCCGCGTGAGCTGCGCAGTAACCGGCGTTTCCTCCGCCGACCACAACAACCTCCGGATTGCGCATGTGCACCTCCCCACCGATAACCACACTCCTTCGGCAACCAAGCTGCCTCGTCAACCCAGACGAGTTGCCACCGGTAGCCCGACCGGCCGGCATCGACTGTGGTCAGGCTGAGCTTAGCCTTACCTAAATTAGATGGTCATGTGTTCTGGACCACTGCCACTTATGTGATGACTCGGGCGAGGGAGCGTGCGCGGATACCGGGCAGCGCACCTCTGCGGCTTAGCCGAGAGGGCGGTCTGAGGCGTCACGAAAGAGCCGCGCCCACGAGGGCAGCCGTTGCCCTGAGCATCACGATGATCCTGACCGCCGGGCTGGCCTGGATCCTCCGCCGCGACCTGACCCTGACCCGAGTCCAAGCCCTGGCCCGCTTACGCGGATCAACTGTGCGGAGGTCACCCAGCTCAGCCCCAGTGAGGACCGGTGACGCGATTCCCAGACCATAGGCCAGACCGTAGCCGGCCTGATTCAGCGCGAATAACGAAGGCCCTCTGACCGGGCTTTCGCCTGGCCAGAGGGCCTTCCATGGTAGCGGGGGCAGGATTTGAACCTGCGACCTCTGGGTTATGAGCCCAGCGAGCTACCGAGCTGCTCCACCCCGCGCCGTTGTGTCTTTAGTTTAGGGGACGTTGGTCTGTAGTCCAAATCGGGGGCCGGGAGGGAAAAGGCGTGTCGCGGTGGGGGCGGGCGGCGTAGTTTTTGGGGATGGGACATGGGGTGGTGCGGGCGTTCGAGACGGCTGATCTGCGGGCCGCGGGGCGGTTGCTGGCTGAGCGGCAGCAACGGCATCGGGTGCGGCATCCGTTGTTGCCGGCTGAGTATGAGGACCCACAGCTTGCGCTCGTTGAGGTGACAGCCGCTTGGGAGACCGAGGGTGCGTCGGGGGCCGTGCTGGTGGAGGACGGAGAGGTCACCGGGTATTTGCTGGGGGCCCCTAAGTCTTCGCCTGTGTGGGGAGAGAATATCTGGGTCGAGCGCGCGGGGCAGGCTGTGCGGGAAGCGGAGCGAATCCGGGACCTGTATGCGGTCGCGGCAACCAAATGGGTGGCCGACGGAAAGACGGCGCCTACGCGCTGGTTCCTGATGAGGCAGAGTTGGTCGATGCCTGGTTCCGGTTGGGGTTCGGGGCGCAGCACGCGCATGCCGTACGCCCGGCGCCGGCGGCACCGTTGCCGAATCGATCCGGCCTGACCATTCGGCGCGCGGAGCGTGGCGATGTCCCAGTGCTGGCCGAGCTGGAGCTTGCGTTGCCTCAGCATCAGGGGCTGGCGCCGGTGTTCAGCGCCGGGGAGATGCCGACGCTCGAGGAAGCGCTCGCCGACTGGGAAGAATCGATCGACGACCGGGACTACGCCACCTTTGTTGCTGAGCGCAACGAGAAGGTGATCGGTCTGTCGATCGGGTGCTCGATCGAGAAGTCCAGCGCGCACAGCGGGCTGGCCCAGCCTGACAATGCAGGATTCCTTGCCTATGCGGCGGTGTTCCCCGAGGCCCGTGGTCTCGGGGCTGGGCGCGCACTGGGTGAGGCCGTGCTCAATTGGGCTGCCGAGGCCGGGTACACCTCCGTGGTGACGGATTGGCGGGTGACGAATCTGCTGTCCTCCAGGGCGTGGCCGCGACTCGGATTCGGGCAGACATTCCATCGTTTGCATCGGCTGATCGGGCACTGATCAATCCATCGTTTGCATCGCGCGATCGGTAGCCGATCAATCAAACGCTCTGTATACAAGGCCTCACAGTGAGCTATTGCCAATCGCCGAACGCGCATGCTTGCATTCCCCCAGTAATCGTTCCTGAGCGAATTTCCTTAAGGGGGGAATCCGATGCCACGACCGTCTTTGCTTGCCCGCCTCCTAGCATGTCTGTTGATGCTGGCGGCGGCCCTCACGATCATCCAGCCCGCAAACGCCGCCGTCCCCGACCGCAAGGCCTGGGTGCTGTGGAACCAAACCGCGGGCACCACCATCGGTACCGGCACCTGGCCGGCCGGTAGCAGCGTCATCCCGCTGGCACCCGGCCGGTACCAGCTCAAGTTCCCGGGACAGGGTGCGCCCGGTGGGGTCGTGCACGTCACGGCCATCAACAACGCGCCGCACTGGTGCCAGGCGGAGAACTGGTTCCAGTCCGGGCCTGACGAGATCGTCAACATCCGTTGCTACCGCGTCGGCGGTGCGCTCGATGTGACGAGCTTCAGCGCCTTCTTCGTCAGTGCGTCCGGTGGTCCGGCGCCGGGTCTGTTCGGGTATGTCGATTCGCAGCCGAACGGCGCACTCGTCAGCCAGTACAACTCGGCCGGAGCTCCGAACACCTCGACGCCGCTCGGTGTCGGGCAGTGGCAGGTGAAGTTCCCCGGGCTGGTGGCCGGCGGGACTCTCGACGGCAGTCTCCAGGCCACGGCCGTCAACCCGCAGACCGGCGCACGCTGCAAGGTCCAGACCTGGACTTCGAGCGGCGCTGGTCAAGACGTGAAGGTGCTCTGCTTCAACTCGGCCGGCGCCTTGTTCAACACGCGTTTCACCCTCACCTACCAGTACAAGGCCTCCCTGTACGGAGCGGCCTACCCGCCGAAGTACTTCGGCTTCTTCCTCAACCAGCCGCCGGCCGGACCGCTGAGCACCAACCTCAACTCGGTACTGGGGCTCGGAGCGAACACGATCCTCCCGGCCGGTCCCGGGTTGTCGATGGTCACCTTCCCGCGGATCGCTTTCACCCAGAACACGGTCCAGGTGACCGCCTACGGGTCGAACTCGAACTTCTGCGGGATGAACACGTTCTGGACCAACAGCACCTCGGGTCCGGATCTGATCGTGCGTGACGTCAACTGCTTCACCAACGCCGGAGCGCCGGTCAACACCGGCTTCACGGTCAGCGCCAACTCGATCCTCTGACGCGGCAGGCCGAAGCAAGACGCAGCACAACGTAGTACCACCGGCCGGGGCCCACACCGACAACGCTCGGTGTGGGCCCCGCGCCAGGTCAGGCGGAGTCCTCCGGGTGGAAGCCCATGGCTGTGGTCAGCAGGTCGTCCTCGCTGAAGCGGGTGCGGTCGATCGACACCTCGGCGGCGATCCCGGGCGAGATGAAGAAGAACACCTCGTCGTCGGCGCGATAGCCGCCGTACCCGGCGACGTCGACGGCGGTCAGCTCCCAGGTCTCCGGATCCTTCTCGTGGTACTCCGCGAGGAAGGTCCGCAGCGTCTCGAGGTCGATCACCTTGTCGCCCCGGACCGTCTTGACCGTCAGGTCGACCTTGGTCGCGCCCTCCGGGTCGGGGCCGGTCTCCCAGACGCGGCTGTGGAAGACGACCTCCTCCCACTCGTACTCGAAGTCGCTCGGCGAGCCGATGCCGCCGGGTAGGTGGTCGATGGCGAATCCGTCCAAGGTGCACGCCCTCTGCTGGGTCGATGGGGACGTCCGGTGCTGACCGGACGGTGAGGCTGGAGCTGGGCTTGCTGCCGCGGCGGTCGGTAGCAGAGCACCCAGTGCGGCCGGTGCCGCGAGCACGGCGATCGCGCCGCCGATCACGATACGACGGGTTGCGGGCCGGACCACGGACCAAGACGAAGAACACGACATGGCTGCCTCCTCAGGCGAAGCACCCGGTGGAGCTGCGGGTGAAAGGGTTCCTTGCCAGAGAAGGTGCACCGGTTCTTCGTCAAACCGGCGACGAGTTTCAGAGCTGTGGAAAAAGGTCCGGGCGGCGACACCAGAGGTGCCGCCGCCCGGATCAGAAGACCACTACTACTGCTAGCCCGTTGGGGAGGTTGGTGGGCTGGTTGGGGTTGTCGGGGCTGAAGGTGTGCCTGAAGGCGTGGTCGGCACCGCGCCGGCCGATACGGCTCGGTCGATCGCCG
The DNA here is from genome assembly GCF_010548305.1 of Streptomyces sp. SID13031. Taxonomy (GTDB): domain Bacteria; phylum Actinomycetota; class Actinomycetes; order Propionibacteriales; family Kribbellaceae; genus Kribbella. Next base: position 404,706 of record NZ_JAAGLV010000004.1, on the reverse strand, counting down.
CCTTCATCCTGTCGACCTGCACCTGGTACTCGGCCAGGTTGCCGGACTTCAGCGCTGCCTGTGCGGCCGTGTACGCGGTCTGTGCCTCCGCCAGCGCCTGTGTAACCGTCTGGTTCGTCGTCGTCGGTGGAGTTGTCGGCTCGCCGCCCGGCGGCTTCTCGCCCGTCTCCACGCTGGTGTTGAAGACCTTCGCCAACGCTTCCTTCAGGGTCGTGCCGAAGGCGACTCGATCTCCGAACCCGACCAGCACGTACCGCAGTACCGGATAGCTACCCGAACCGCTGGTGCGCACCGAGTAGACGGGTTGCACGAAGAGCAGACCACCACCGAGTGGCAGGGTCAGCAGGTTGCCGAACTGGGCTCTGGCACCGCTGGTCGGCTGGTTGAGCGGCAGCAACGCCTGTCTGATGCCGTCGTCGGTCTGGAACTTGTTCGCGACCTGTCCCGGCCCGGGTATCTGGACGTTGCCCGGCAACTTCAAGATCCGGAACTGCCCGTAGTCCGGCGACGAAGCCTCGGAATCGACCGCCAGGAAGCCGGTCAGGTTCTCCCGGTTGGCGTTCGGCACGTAGACCGAGGTCAGCGAGAACTTCGTGTCGGTCTGGTCCGGCATCCGCAGCGAGAGGTAGAACGGCGGCTGGTCCGCCGGCTGCCCGTCCGAACCGCTCGCGTTCACGGTCGGGTCGGCCGGTACGCGCCACAGATCGCTGTTCTGGTACCAGGTGGTCGAGTCCGTGACGTGGTACTTCGCGAGCAGGTCGCGCTGCACCTTGAACATGTCCTCGGGGTAGCGCAGGTGCGACATCAGCGCGGGCGAGATGTCCGAGCGCGGCTTGACCGTGCCCGGGAAGGCCTTCATCCACGTCTTCAGCAGCGGGTCGCTCTCGTCCCACGCGTACAGGTTGACCGAACCGTCGTACGCGTTGACGACGGCCTTGACCGAGTTGCGGATGTAGTTGATCTCCTCGCTCGGCTGCTGCGCGATCGTGCCGCGGCCCGTGGTGGTGTCCCGGGTGCTGTCGTCGAGCGCGACCTTCTGCGAGTACGGGAAGTTCGCGGACGTGGTGTAGCCGTCGACGATCCAGACCACCTGGCCGTCGACGATGGCCGGGTACGGGTCGCCGTCCGGGGTCAGCCACGGCGCGGCCTTCTCGACCCGCTCGCGCGGGTTGCGGTCGTACAGGATCTTCGAGTCATCGTTCACCCGGCTCGACAGCAGCAGGTTCGCGTCGCGGAACTTGGTGGCGTAGAGCAACCTGTTGCCGAACGAGCCGAGCGGTACGCCGCCCTTGCCGGTGTAGGTGTTCAGCGTGGGCGGACCACCGTCCTTGCCTTCCGGGGTGTCCAGCTCGACCGGGGCGCCGCCCTTCGCGCCGCCGACGATCGAGTAGTTCGGGGACTGCTCGCCGAAGTAGATCCGCGGCTCGTAGTCGCCCAGGTCGCCGACCGGCGGCAGGTCCTTCTCGGACCACACCGGCGAGCCGTCAGCCGCGCGCTGGTTGCCGTTGGCCGCGACGACACCGTACCCGTGGGTGTAGACGGTGTGGTCGTTGTTCCAGTTGCGCTGGCCGGCCGGCAGCCGGTCGATCTCGACCTCGCGGACCGCGATCACGGTGTCGCGGACCTCGCCGTTGATCTTGTACCGGTCGACGTCCAGGTCGGTCGGGAACGCGTAGAAGCCGCGGACCTGCTGCAGTTGCTCGAAGGTCGGCCCGACAACGCTCGGGTCGATCAGCCGGATGCCCGGCAGGACGCCGGCGTCCTGCACGAGCTGCTCCGGCTTGGCCTGCGTGGTCGCGTCGTAGTTGATGACCTTGGTCTTCTCCAGACCGTAGGCCTGGCGGGTCGCCTCGATGTTCTTGGTGATGTACGAGGCTTCCTTCACCGGCTCGCTCGGGCGGACCCGCAACTGCTGCAGGGCAGCCGGCCAGAGCGCGCCGAGCAGGATTGCCGACAGGACCAGCACGACAGTACCGACGCCTGGCAGCAGCCAGGTCTTGCGGACCACGTTGGCGAAGAAGAGGCCGGCACAGATCACTGCTATGACGGCCAGGATCTCCTTGCTGGGCAAGACGGCATGATCTCCCGTGTAGGCGATACCGGTGAAGAGCCTGCTGTCGGACGTGGCCAGCCCGAAACGATCGAGCCAGTAGCTGAACGCCTTCAGCAGGACCAGCAGGCCGAGCAGCACGGAGAACTGCACCTGCGCGGCACCGGAGGCCTTCTGCCCCTTCGCCGACGGGCGGAAGCCGCCGTACAGGTAGTGGGTGATGATCGCGGCGACCAGCGACAGCAGGACGATCGAGTAGCCGAAGCCGAGCAGTACGCGCAGCCACGGGTAGTCGAAGACGAAGAACGAGATGTCCTTGCCGAAGTGCTTGTCGACGACGCCGAACGGGGTCCGGTTCTTCCAGGCCAGGAAGACCTTCCACTCCCCCGACGCGGCCGAGCCGCCGAAGACCAGCATCAGCGTGGCGAGCACGCCGATGGCGATCTTGCCGCGCTGCTGCAGCAGGTCGCCGTACCGCTCGAAGCCCGGACTGGGCGACGGCGCGATGGCGACCCGTGGCCGGGTCCGGAAGGCGACGATCACGTTCGCCACCACGGCGGCGGCCATCAGCAGGCCGACCACCACGAACAGCAGCACGCGAGTGCCGAGCACGGTGCTGAACACCGAGCCGAGATCGACCGCCCGGTACCAGAGCCGCTGGGTCCAGACGTCGGTGAAGACGCTGAACAAGATGAGCAGCACGATCAGGGTGGCGATCGTGGGCAGTAGAGCCCGCGGGCGCTGGCCGGGCGTTCGCCGCGACCGCCTCGGCTCCTCCGGCATGTCGTAGACGCCGTCACTCATGGCAGCTTCTCCTCGTTGTCACTCGTACCGCCCAGCACAGAACCAGGACTGCCTGAAGTCGTTGGCTCGAATGTCAATGACAGTACTTGGCAAAGCGTTGGGACCAAGTCGACGCCGGTGAGTACCGCGCTGTCCTCGTCATGCGTGCGCAGCCGGACGGCGCCGAACCGGTCCCCGTCGCGCAGGACAGCGGCCACCATCCGTACTTCGTGCCGGCGCGGATCGGAACCCGCCAGCCGGGCCAGCTCGGCGTCGGACTCGGCAGCGGTCAGGCCGGTCTCGACCGAGGCCGGCAGCACCACCCGCTCGACCGCGACCGCACAGCCGCTCACCGCTTCCGGCCACTCGATCCGGGCCAGCGCCTCGGCCAGGTGCTCGTCGTCCATGCCACCGGGCAGCTCGCCCTGGGCGACCGGGGTGAGCGGCTGGGACGCGTCGTCCGCACCCAGCTCGGCGGCCAGCTGTGGCTCGGCGGCGAGCAGATCTCCGGTCGGTACCAGCGCGAACAGCTGCGCGGGCTGATCCCAGCCCGCGCTGCTGACATGCCGCTCGATCTCGATCACCGCCTGGCTCAGCGCGTCGGCGGGGATGGTGTTGTCAGGTCCTACTTCGTGCATGCCGGGACGTCTCCAGTTCCACTGGCCAGTGCTTTCAAAGCGTCGATCGCCTCGTGCAGCGTCGTGATCTTCACCAGGCGGATGCCGTCCACGCCGGCGTGCAGAGCGGCCTCGCAGTTCGGACCCGGTACCAGGAAGACGGTCGCGCCGTCCTTCTTGGCGCCCGCGATCTTCTGCTGGATGCCGCCGATCGCGCCGACCTGGCCGAGCGCGTCGATGGTGCCGGTGCCGGCGATGTGCTTGCCGGCCAGCAGGTCGCCGTCGGTCAGCTTGTCGTAGATGGCCAGCGCGAACGCGGTACCGGCGCTCGGGCCGCCGATGTCCTGGCCGAGGTTCACCGTCACCTTGACCGCCGAGTCGACGCCGATCGTGATGCCGACCATCGGCCGCTTGGCGTCGCCGGGGGTGGCGGCGGTCTTCACCACGACGGTCTGCTGCTTGCCGGCGCGGCTGATCAGGAAGCTGATGTCCTGGCCGACCTGGTGCTTGCGGACCAGCTCGCCGACCTGCGGGACCTGGGTCGGCGTGGTGCCGTCGACCTGCAGCACGATGTCGCCGGGCTTGAGCTTGCCGTCGGCCGGGCTGTCCTTGGAGACCGTCGAGACCTTCGGCTTGAACGGCACCTTCGCCTCTTGCAGGGCGGCCGCGACGGCACTGTCCTGCGAGCCGGTCATCTCCGCGGTGTTCTGCTGCTCGACCTCGTCGGCGCTCTGCTCCGGCGGGTAGATGATGTCGCGCGGGAACAGGTCGTGGTGCGGGTCGAGCCAGTTGCGCATCGCCTGCGGCAGGGTCAGCTCACGGTCCGGCGAGGTGACGCTCACGGTGGTGAGGTCCAGCTCGCCCGTGGTCGGGAAGGTCTCGTGACCGGTGATCTCGACCACCGGCTTGCCCTTCGACTCGCCCAGGGTGTTCTTCACCGGCCCCGGGCTGAAGGAGACGAACGGCACCGGGAAGACGGTGACCAGTCCGAGCGTGATGATGAGCACGACGATCGAGGTGACCAGCGTGGCGGTGCGACGTGTCACGAACCCTGCCCTGCGATCTTGAGTTTCCGGAAGAGACCCCGCAGCCCGCGGCGCGGCTCAGGGGTGGAGCGGGGACTGGGCGCGGCCACCGCTTCGTTGAAGCGGCGGAACTCCTCCACCGAGGCGAAGGCGCCACCGGACCGGCGGGGACCGCGACTCCGCCCGCGCCAAGCCGCCCAGCACATCGCCAGGGCGGTGGCGACCAGCGGGAACGCCAGCCACGCCAAGACCTTCATCCGGCCACCTTCATGCGCCCAGCGTACGGGTCAGCAAGTGCCTACCCACTCGCTCGCACCGTCGGTGAAGCGCTGGTGTTTCCAAATCGGAACCTCCGCCTTGAGCTCGTCGATCAACTGACGGCAGGCGGCGAAGGCGACATCGCGGTGCGCGGCGGCCACACCGACGATCACAGCCGTGTCACCGACGGTCAGTACTCCGGTGCGGTGCACGGCCGCCAAGGCGGTCACGGCGGGGTTCTCGCAGACCCGATCGGCGACGACCCGGAGGTGTTTGAGCGCGTCCGGGTGCGCCTCGTAGGTGAGCTCGTCGACCGGGAGATTGTGGTCGTGGTTGCGGACGGTACCGATGAACAGCGCGGTACCGCCGGCGCCCGGGTCGGCGATCGCGGCCAGCACCTCGTCGCTGGACAGCGCGGAGTCGCGGATGTCCAGCAGCCTGATGGTCTCGGTCATGATCGGTCCTTACTCTCTGCGCGCACCATACTGTCTACACTGTCGCACCAGCGGCCGCCTACTACGGTAATCCGTTCGCCTTCGGAGGAACGGAGCCGGGCAACCAGTACGTTGGAGTAGTACGCCCCACCTGCACAGGAAGGCCCACTCCGATGAGCGACGAACCGGACAACCCGTTCAAGGGAACTCCGTTCGAGGCCATGTTCCAGCAGTTCTCCGGTGCGGCCGGCCCTGGCGGCGCTGACGGCGTAGACCTGAACGCGATCTTCGCGCAGGTCCAGCAGCTGCTCAGCGGTTCGGGTGACGGCAAGCCGGTGAACTGGGACCTGGCCAAGGACATCGCGCGCAAGACCGTCTCCGCTGCCGGGGACAGGTCCGTCACGCCGACCGACACCGAGCGCGTCGCCGACGCGGTGCGGCTGGCCGAGCACTGGCTCGACCCCGCGACCACGCTGCCCGAGGCATCGGCCACGTCAGCGGCCTGGAGCCGGGCGGAGTGGGTGGAGAACACCCTGCCGGTCTGGCAGACGGTCGTCGACCCGGTCGCCGAGCACGTCGCCGGCGCGATGGGCGGCGCCCTGCCCGCCGAGGCGCAGCAGCTGGCCGGACCGATGGGCGGCATGCTCCGTCAGCTCGGCGGCTCGATCTTCGGCGCCCAGGTCGGTCAGGCGCTGGGTGAGCTGGCCGGCGAGGTGGTCAGCTCCTCCGACATCGGCCTGCCGCTCGGCCCGGCCGGCCAGGCGGTACTGATCCCCGACAACGTGGCGAAGTTCGCCGAGGGCCTGGAGCTCACCGACGAGGACGTCCGCCTGTACCTCGCACTGCGCGAGTGCGCGCACCAGCGGCTGTTCGCCGGAGTGCCGTGGCTGCGGCAGCACCTGTTCGCCGCGGTCGGTGACTATGCCGCGGGGATCGAGGTCGACAGCGGGAAGATCGAGCGCGCGATGTCCGAGATCGACCCGCAGAACCCGGAAGCCATCCAGGAGGCCCTCGCGGGCGGCCTGTTCGAGCCCGAGGACTCCGAGGCGCAGAAGGCGGCACTGCTCCGGCTGGAGACGGCGCTCGCGCTGGTCGAGGGCTGGGTCGACGACGTCGTCCGGGAGGCCACCAAGGACCGGATGCCGGCCGCAGTACAGCTGGCAGAGACCGTACGCCGTCGTCGCGCGGCCGGGGGTCCGGCGGAGCAGACCTTCGCCACCCTGGTCGGGTTGCAGCTCCGGCCCCGGCGGCTGCGGGACGCGGCAAACCTGTGGGCCGCAGTACGGGATGCCCGTGGGGTCGATGGGCGCGACGAGCTGTGGTCGCACCCGGATCTGCTGCCGAGCGCTGCTGATCTGGATGACCCGATCGGGTTCGCTCAGCACGCGGGTGAGCTGGCGGACATCGACATCAGCGACTTCTTCACCGACGAGGACCGCCCGACCGACGAGGGCGACAGTTCAGGCGACAAGGGCGGTTCAGGCGACAAGTGAGTTTGCACGCGGATGCGACCGCAGTACTGACTGGCTGGGATCCGCCGGATGCCGAGCAGGCTGAGCTGCGGGAGCACTATCTGAAGTACTTGGCCGGGCATGAGGACGGGATGTGGCGCTCGTCCCGGCCCGAGCATCTGACGGCGAGCGCGCTGGTCGTGGATCCGGCGACGCCCAGGGTGCTGTTGACGCTGCACGGCCTGGTGAACCGGTGGCTGCAGCTCGGCGGGCACTGTGAGATGGGCGACACGACGCTGTCGGGCGCGGCGCTACGGGAGGCGACCGAGGAGTCCGGACTGAGCGGGTTGCTGATCGATCCGGTTCCGCTACAGCTGTCGCGTCATGAGCTCACGGCCGGCGGCTGCAAAGGCAGGTTCCACCTGGACGTCCAGTTCCGGGTGACGGCCGCGGCGGGGACGGAGTACGTGGTCAGTGAGGAATCGCACGACCTGGCGTGGTTCGGTGTCGGCGAGCTGCCGAGCGGTATCGATTCGGCTGTCGAGAAACTCGTCGAAAGGTCCTACCGGCCGATCGGCTAGTCAGCAGTTGGCGTGTCGAGGCGGGGTGTGCGGGCCGGTCCCTGTCTGTCGGCCCGCACACGGTTGTGACTGGGTGGGGCCGTCGTCGCTCCCCCCTTCCCCGGCTGTCGGTAGAACCGCCCCTGAACGGCACCGGCAGTCGGTTGCGACGACGGCCACAGGTCCCCGTGGAAATTCCCCCATGTCCCCGCTGCCTGGTGAAACGAGCCAGCGGCGAGAAGGTGACGGCTCAAGCACCTCGAAGTAGGGATCTGGTGGCGTCCCAGCCTTCTAGGCCGGGGTCCAGTCGCGCCAAGTCAGCGTTTGAACGCAGACGGTGCCAGCCGGGGCCGAGGGCGATGGCGTGGCGGCGGGGCTTGAGGTTCTCCAGCTCCGCCAGTGGGGTGTCGAAGGTCGGCGCGGCAGCCGTGACCCAGGAGGCCGTCGGGAGTTTGATGCCGATGGCCGCGAGAGAGCCGTCTTCCGCGGGGGTGACAGCCAGGTCGGCCGAGCCGAGGGCGCGGAACAGTTTGCCGATCAGAAGCCCTGGGAGATCGGGTACGTCGAAGCTGACGGCTACAACCGCCGCGGCGGGGCCGGCCTGGTCGACTGCGTCCAGGACGGGGCGCGCGGGGTCCACGGCGTACACGGGGGTGTCGGGCCAGGTCAGAGCGGCCACCTCCGACAGACCAGCTTCGTCTCCACCAGCAACGGCTACTGCGACGTCTACTCGGTCCAGAGAAGCCAGTACTTCGTACGTGTCCTCCGCTAGCGCCAGGCGCCAAGCGTCGGGGGTTCGGCCCGGCGGGGCCCAAGTACCGGCTGCCGGGACGACTAGTACCACTACGCGTCGGTCGTCCACCGGGAGAGAGTAGCTCTCCCGGGTGAGTCACGAGGACTGCAGCAGGCCGAGCTTCAGGGCGTTCATGATCGCCTGGGCGCGGTTGGAGGCGCCGAGCTTCTCGTAGAGCCGTGCCACGTAGGTCTTGGCCGTGGAGATGCTGACGCAGAGCGAAGTGGCGATCGCGCGTACTGAGAGGCCCTGGCCGAGCAGGGAGAGCACCTCGGCTTCACGGGGACTCAGAAGTGGCTGGGCGGAGGGTTGGTCGCGCCTGGCCATTGCAGGCGCCAGGCCGCTCGCGGTGAAGCTCGTGGCTGCTACTGCTGCATGCCGGATCGCCGCAAGGACTTCCTCGATCGGCGCTGTGTTGGTGACGAAGGCGGAGACTCCTGATTCGAGCGCTTGGAAGAGGACGTCGTCCCGGCCGTCCGAGGCGAGCAGGACGATACCCAGCTCGGCATACTGGTCCCGGAAGTCGCGGGCCACCTGCAAGCCGTCCAGGTCTGGCAGGACGGCCTCCAGGACCAGTACGTCGGGTTTGGCGGTCGCCACTATCGCCATTGCCTCGGCGCCGAGGCCTGTCTCGCCGACGAGCTCCAGGTCCGGCTCTTGTCCGACCAGTCCGGTCAGGCCGAACCTGACCAGCGTGTGGCCGTCCACGACGACGACCTTGACCTGTTCACTCATTGCTTCTTCTCCCCCGACCACCGAATGCACCCACGAGCGCGTCAGAACCCCCATCAGCCAGGTCGCCACCAGCCGAGCACGGTGACTTTGCGCCGCCCGGGATCGGGTGACGTGGGATCGGCGTCGATCAGGCCGATCTTGGCTTGCAGTGCCGGCCGTCCGCTCGGCACACAGATCAGCGTGCCGGGGCAGAGATAGACGGACAGATGCAGCCCGAAGGTGAACCCGGGTGAAACGTCCGGCAAATCGATCGCCACACCAGTGAGACTGCCCGTTATCGAAACCCGCAAAGCACGAATCACCACACCGGCTTTGACGAGCGGGCGATTTCCTCCCGCAGAGGTGAGATCCAGGGCGGCTTCGGGGGCGTAGATCGTACCGTCGACGAAGACGTTGCCGGCGATCAGCGCGCAGCCGTTCGCCGGGTAAGGGCCGTCCACAACACAGCCGTTTCCCTTGCGGAGCGCGGGTTCCCGGTAGCTGAGTTCGATTCGGATGGCATCGATGTCTTCGGTGTCGTCCTTCGCGGTGAGACCGGCGGTGAGCGAGATTGAGGCGCCGGTGAAGATGCCGGCGTACACGGAGCGCGCCAGCGAGCCGGTGCGAGACGCGTCGAGTGGAATCGTTGTCACCCCGTACGCCGCTCCGCCTGGCCGGCCGGTCGCCGTGGCAGTGATCGGTGCGCCGGGGCCGACGTCGACCGAGAGGTCGAGCTTGTCGGTGGTGAGCGGGTCGCTGTGCCGGTGGGTGATCTTCAACTCGGCCGATTCGAGGACGGAGCCGACCGGGATCGCGCCGGCCTGGCTGTAGCCGCTCAAGGTGAATCCGGCCGTGTCGTTCACCGCAGTGCTCTTCCAGGAGGCTGCCTGATCGTCCACGGTGCCCAGGCGCGCAGGTGTCGCCGACGAGCCGAACTTGCTGAACAGGCTGACCGCCGTCGGCTTCAGTACGTCGCTGGAAGCCGTCTCGGCTCCACTGGTGAGTCCGTAGACGGCGACAGGTGGCTTGCTGGCGGAGTAGGTGCCGCAGATCTCCGCCTTGCCGGATTCAACGTCGAGGCGACTCGTACCGCCGAAGATGAACTGCACGCCGGCTGCAGGTGCACCACCCACGGGGCTGGCGCAGGAGCCGGGGATGGCGGCAGGCACCGGCGGGGCGCCGATGGCGGCGCCGGCTGCGTTGACAGGTGTGCCGGCTACCAGGGTGCCGTCCTTGACGGTCCAGGTGTTGTTGCCTGTCAGTAGGGGGTTCGTGGTGTTGTGGAAGTCAAAGTAGTAGACGCCTGGCTTGAACCACCACGTGCTGTCGTGGCAGGGGCTAGTGCCGCTCATCATGGTCGACAGGCCGTCTGCGTCGTCGTAGTAGCCGGGGACGAAGGTGACGACCGAGTTGGGTGTAGTACAGGCCGGCAGGGAGCGGCGGGCGGGGACAGTCGCCACGGCGGGCTCGTAGGCGGGGGCCGCTGCAAGCGAGCCACCCAGGCCGCATAAAGGGACCAGGACACCGTCGGAGCAGAGCCCTCGGGCTGAGAGCGTTCCGCTGGCCGATAGCGTGCCGGCGGTGACGTCGATGCTCGAGTTCGCGAAGACCTTGCCGTGGATGCGGAAGGTCGAGCCGCCTGGCTGGGACACGGAGAGCGCCGTCTCGCCGGGGATCGTGCTGAGGGCAAGGATGGCGTTGTCCGGGCGGTTACAAGCGGCAGCCACCCCGCATTGGACGATCGCTTGTTTCGGGTCCGGTTGGCACTTCACCGCCACCGGCTTGAGGCCGTCGAAGGCGAGCAGCGAGAGGGTGTCCGACAGGCCGAAGCAGTGCTGGCCCGGCTCGCCGTTGTAGCTGCTGTTGCGCAGGTTGTTGATCGCCGCCTGCATGGCGCCCTCTGCCGTGGCCGACGCGGCCGCGTCCTTCCGCAGACTCTCGGTCACCTTCTGCGCGGCATCAGACCTCGTCAGCAGAGCGGACAGCGCCAATGCGACCACGGTGATCACCACGAGCACCATCAGCAGCGAGGACCCGCGTTCGTCCCGCCCCCTCATGACTGACACCTCACGACTGTCTCCGCAGGCCGCTCAACACGATCTCCTGGTCGCCAATGGACGGTTTGGTCGCGAGGAACCGCAGTGTCACCGACAGCGGCGCGACAACCGCGGTACACGGTGTCGAGCAGCTCACGGACACGCTCCCGGGTTTCACGCTCTCGGACAGCCGGACATCCGACGACGGAGTACTCGAGCCGGCACACCTCGCTCGGTGCAGCTCGAGCACCCCGTCGACGGGCTTGAGGTAGTACGCCACGACGGTGGTACGGCGTACTGGCGGGGCGGTGGACAGGTCCCAGTCGTCCGAGAGCAGGCGCAGGACCGAGACGGGTACCGGGCCGCAGGTCGTGCCGCCGGCGTCGTCGGCCGCGTCCAGCTGGAGCGACGGCTTGAACGGCAGGGATCCCCCGCCGATCGCCGCACCGTAGTCCCGCAAACCGAAGGCCGCAACGTCCCGGGCGAAATAGACCGCGCCGAGTTGCTCGTCCTGGGACAGGTCGAGCCGGTCCGAGGCCGCACTCATCTGTTTGAGTGCACTGATGACAAGGTCGGACAGCGCGAGGCCCACCACCCCCATCAACGAGATCGTGATCAGCAGCTCGATCAACGTGAAACCACGCTCGGCACGCTTCACGAGCACGGCGGATCCTCCACACCACAAGGCTTTCGCAATACCACGTCCAGGTACTCCGAGGCGCGCCCGTCCGTGCTCTCCACCGAGACCCGCAGCTTCTGCAACCCGCGATCCGGCAGGCACAACGGCAACCAGAGCGCGCCTGCCCAGTACCGCACGGACCCGGCGACGATGCGCGCGGTGAACCCGGCCGGTGGCGTGAACCCCGGTACGGCGTACGATCCGGCGCTCGCGCAGGCAACATAGTGGCCGCTGGCAACGAATTGCTGGAGCGCTTCGGCGTAGGCGCGGACTGCGGAGGAGGCCGTCGCTTCCTTGCGTTGCACGTCGGACAGCAGCACGGTCGTCGTCAACCCGGACATCACCGCGACGATCGCCACCCCCATCAACGCAATCGCCACAACCAGCTCGAGCAGGCTCTCGCCCCGCTCAGCGGATCCGCCGCGCATCAGCCCTGCACCTGCCGGAAGACGCCGTACATCGCCGACACCAGGGCGATCGCGACGAACCCGACCACGGCACCCATCACGATGATCACCGCCGGCTCGAACAGCCCGATCAGCTTCTTCAGCTTGTAGTCGAGCTCGCCCTCGTAGTACTGCGCAGTCACCTCGAGCTGCCGGTCGAGCGTCCCCGTCTCCTCCCCCACTCGCAGCATCTGCGCGGCCGTACCGGGGAACAGTCCGGTCGAGGCAAGCGGCCGAGCCAGCCCTTCCCCGGCGAGCATCGACGCCATCACGCCGGCCAGCGCGCGCCGGAAGACGCGGTTGGGCAGCGATCCGGTGGCGATCCGCAAAGCCTGTGGCAGCTGGACTCCCGCGGCGACCATCGACGAGAGGATGCGGCAGAAGCGCTCCACCAGGGCGTAGCGCACGGTCGAGCCGATCACGGGCAGCGCGAGGTACAACCGATCGCGCAGGTAGCGTCCAGGCGGTGTACTAAGCACATAGACAAGGGTCAGAATAAGTAGTCCGGCGCCGATCATCAGCGCCCACCACCACTGGGTGAGGAAGTCCGTGACGCCGAGCAGGATCCGGGTCGGCAGCGGCAACTCAGCGCCCAGGCTGTTGAAGAACTCCTTGAACCGCGGCAGCACGAAACCGGCCAGCACGATCATCGTCACCAGCGACATCCCCGCGACGACCGAGGGATAGATCAAGGCTTGTTTTATCCTCCGTCGTGCCTCGAGATCGCGTTCGAGGTAGCGCGCGAGCTGGGCCAGCACCGTGTCGAGACGGCCGCTCAGCTCGGCCGAACGCAGGATGCCGCGGTAGTACTCCGGGAAGATCCGCGGATGCCGGTCGAAACAGTCCGACAGCTTCTCGCCGTCCCGCAGGCCGTCCTCGACCTCGTACATCATCCGGCGCACCGTCAGGTTGTCCGACTCCCGGCCGAGGCTGTGGACCGACTCGGTCAACGGCATCCCGGCCTGCACGAACGCGCCGAGCTGCCGGGTCAGGTGCATCACCTCCTCGCGTTTGACCCGCTTGGCGGTGAGCTCCAGCTTCAGCAGCCCGGGCTTCTCGGTCAGCCGGATGTTGCGCAGCTCGCGTTCGTACAACGCCAGCTCGGCGTCCTCCCGGGTGTCCGCGCGGGTGGTGCCGCGCTTGGTCTTACCGCCGGGTTCCAGCGCGACGTACGCGTACCGCGTCATTGCATCCCCACCGTGTAGATCGAGCGGACGACCTCCGCGACCGTGGTGACGCCGGCCTGGACCAGCCGCGCGCCTTCCTCCTGGAGCGTCCGCATCCCTTCGTAGCAAGCGGTCTTGCGGATCTCGGCGAGCGGCGCCCGTTCGACCACCAGCTCGCGGATCGTCTCGGAGACCGGCATCAGCTCGTACACGCCGGTCCGTTCGAGATACCCGGTCCGCGAGCACTGGTCGCACCCCGCGCCGCGCACGAGCCCGCCAACCGGCACACCGGCCCCGGTACTGCGGAGGAACGCGACCTCGGGCACAGGTGGTTCGTAGTACTCGCGGCAGTTGGCGCAGATCCGCCGGATCAGCCGTTGCGAGATGACCGCGCTCACCGACGACGCGACCAGGAACGTCTCGATCCCCATGTCGAGCAGCCGGTGCAGCGCGGTCGCCGTGTCGGTGGCGTGCACCGACGACAGCACGAAGTGCCCGGTCAGCGCGGACTGCACCGCGATCCGGGCCGTCTCCGCGTCGCGCATCTCGCCGACCAGGATGACGTCGGGGTCCTGTCGCAGGATCGCCTTCAGCCCGCTGGCGAAGGTGATCCCGGCCGCCTCGTTGATCTGGATCTGGTTGATCGAGGCGTAGGAGTACTCGACCGGGTCCTCGATCGTCATGATGTTGCGCTCGGGACTGTCGATCTCGGTCAGCGACCCGTACAGCGTCGTCGTCTTGCCGCTCCCGGTCGGCCCGGCACAGATGACCATCCCGTACGGCGTACGCAGCAGCGCGGCATAGCGCTCGGCCAGCTCGGGCGGCATTCCGAGCTGCTCCAGCCGGAACAGCGGGCGGCTCTTGTCGAGCAGACGCAGGACGGCCTTCTCGCCACCGACGACGGCTGTGGTCGAGACCCGGATGTCGACCTCGCGACCTTCGATCTTCATCCGGATCTGGCCGTCCTGGGAGCGCCGGCGCTCGATGATGTTCAGGTCGGCGAGCACCTTGATCCGGCTGACCACGGCCGGCCCGATCGCGCCCGGCAGCTCGATCTGGTCGCGCAGCGCGCCGTCGACCCGGTACCTGACCCGGACCCGGTCGTCGTGCGGCTCGATGTGGATGTCGGAGGCGCGATCGCGCAGGCCCTGGGTGATGATCAGCTGGACCACCTGGACGACCGGCGCGTCCTCGTTCTCGACGGCGACGTCGTCCGGCGTGAAGTGCCTGTCCTGGAAAGCCTGCACGCGTTCGGCGATACCGGCCAGCGCATTCTGCTGCGGGAGATCGATGGTTGCGGCCTGCTGCGCCAATGGCGCGGTTCCCCGTCCGCGATGCTTCATGGTCTGCTACCCGCTCCTGTCCTCGGCCGGACTTCGAGTTCCTTGGGATGCGCGCAGCGCGAGACGGCATCGGCGTACGAGATCTCGCCGGCCTGGAGCAGCGCCGACAGCGACTGCTCGAGGGTGACCATGCCTTCGCGGCGCCCGGTGACGAGCGCGTTGCGCAGCTGGTGCGTCTTGCCTTCCTTGATCAGGTTGCGGATGCCGGCGTTGGCGACCATCACCTCGAAGGCGGCGACCAGGCCGCCGCTCGTCCGCGGGATCAGCCGCTGGTAGACGACGCCGCTGAGCGCCGCGCTCAGCTGGACCCGGACCTGGGACTGCTGCTCGGCCGGGAAGACGTCGATGATCCGCGCCAGCGACTGCGCGGTGTCGTTGGTGTGCAGGGTGGCGAAGACGAGGTGGCCGGTCTCGGCGATCGTCAGCGCGAACCGGATCGATTCCAGGTCGCGCATCTCCCCCACCAGCAAGACATCCGGGTCTTCTCGCAGCGCCGCGCGGAGGGCGTCTGGGAACGATGCCGTATCACTACCCACCTCGCGCTGATTGACCGCCGACCGGCGATGTTCGTGCACGTACTCGATCGGGTCCTCGATGGTGATGATGTGACAGGCCCGGTCGGTGTTGATCTGGTGAATGATCGAGGCGAGTGTGGTCGACTTGCCCGAACCGGTCGGGCCGGTGACCAGGACGAGGCCCTGCTGGAGCTGGGCGAACTTGCCGACGATCGCCGGCAGGCCGAGTTCGGACACCGTCGGGATGCTGCGGGGGATGATCCGCAGCGCGATCGCCGTGTCGCCGCGCTGGGTGAACGCGTTCGCGCGGATCCGCGCGTTCTCCCGCCAGGAGAACGAGAAGTCGTGCTCGTAGGTGGTCTGGTGGACGTTCGACCGATGCGGGTTGAGCATCTCGGCGAGCAGGGTGTCGGTATCGATGCGGGTCAACCGGGTGCGGTCGGCGACCGGGCGCAGAACACCGTGGACGCGCAACTGCGGCGCCATCCCCACTGTCAGGAGCAGGTCGGTGCCGCCGGCGTTCCAGAGTTCTTCGAGCAACAGGTCCACCCGGCTGCCGGGTGCGGGAACTTTCATGCCATCCCTTCCGGATCGATCGGACCGCCCGCCGAGTTGGCATACCGGCTGCGAGGACAGCCGGTATGCCGAGGCGACGCGGTACGACGGTCCGGTCGCCAGCCTTCTCGGGCGGTACTACCCGGGCAGTACTGCTCGGGCGGTACTGCGGTGCTCCCCTCGACGGGTGGACCGGCCCTCCTCCGAGCCGGTCCACCCGCCGCCGCGCTGTGAGGAGCGCGGGGAGGGGCGGATATCGATCAGGTACAGGCGCCGGTTGCCGTGACCAGGCCTCCGATGCCGAGCGTGATGGTGTAGCCGGTACCGGCTGGTCTGTCGCGGAGCAACTGGTCGATGCCGACGGTGAGTTGGAGCCAGCCGGCGTCACCGGCGGCCGGATAGGCGCCGTTCTTGGCGTAGTACGCCTCGACGGCGACCTGCACGGTCTTCTTGTCGGTCTTGCATGCGGCAGCGTTGCCACGGTCCTGGATGCCGCTGACGGCGAACACGACGATGCCGGACAGCACGCCGAGGATGACGATCACGATCAGCAGTTCGATCAGGGTGAAGCCGGACTCGTTCTTCTTCCGCCGGGTCGTCTCCTGGTTTCGGTGGACTCGGCGGCTGGGTCGACGGTTCGAGGCGCGGTGGACGGTTCGGGCGGCCAGGATGGTGGCCCGAAGGCGGTGTTCCATGGTGCTTCCTTTGCAGATGCTCCGGCAGGCGACGGAGACAGGGTCTTCCAGGCGCGGCAACGCGCGACGGATCGACCGGCGTACCGGCGTCCGACCCCTGGACCCGGCGCGCGAAGCCGACGCTCATCCCCCCAGATGCCGCTTGCTGCCGCCTCAAACACTCGTCTCTGCAAGGCGTGTGTCACAGCGGGTGAACGCCTGACTGTCCCGGCCACTCGGCCGACACCGTGTCAGCCAAGTGGCCGACAGCGATAGTCCCGCAGCCGCCGCGGTCAACCCGGTCATAGTCGCCCGCACTCATCGCCTCCTAGGCGGCGGGCGCTGAGAGGTGCTGCTCGATCAGACCGAGCCGCAGACCGGCCATGATGGCCTGGGCGCGGTTGCAGGCGCCGAGCTTCTCATAGAGCCGCGCTACATAGGTCTTGGCCGTTGAGGGGCTGACGTACATCGACCTGGCGATGGCCGGCACGGACAGTCCATCCGCCAGCAGAAACAGCACCTCTCGCTCGCGCGGGCTGAGCACGAGCCCGGCATGCAGCGTTGCGCGGCGGCCCAGTGCCAGCGCAAGGCCCGTGGCCGTGAAGGACTCTGCGGCTACTGCGGCGTGCCGGATCGCGGCGAGCACTTCCGCGTTGGGCGCTGTCTTGCAGACGAATGCGGACACGCCTGTTTCCAGGGCACGGAAGAGGACATCGTCCTCTGTGTCGGACGTGAGCAGGACGATGCCGAGGTGGGGATAGCGGTCCCGGAGTTCACGGGCGACCCGCATCCCGTCGCCGTCCGGCAGCGCGACGTCGAGCACGACCACGTCGGGTTCGGTTGCCGCGACGAGGCCGGCAGCCTCCGCGGCCGAACCACACTCCCCCACGATGCGGATGTCGGCGGCCGAGCCCACCAGGTTCGCCAGGCCGTACCGGGTTAGCGTGTGACCGTCGATGACGGCGACACCAATCGAATCTGTCATGCGTTCCCCCGCTGATACTACTGTCCGTGACAAATGGGCGGTAAATAACGATCAAAACTACCTTCTGTAATCTTGATCGTTGAACACTCAGCAATTGTTACGGGTTTGGCCCCGGTGCTTTACACCGTCCGGCCCGCCGATCGTGTGACCTTGCGCCCAAGGAGGTGGACCGACGATGGTCGTCGCGCTCGCGTTGCTGCCAGGGGTCGCCGTGGGCTCGTTCTTGAACGACGCGATCCACGGGAAACTCGGGACGGGTCTACTGTTCGCCGCCCTGGCCTGGCGTCTTGACCGACTCGACCTGCTACCGGCGTACTGCCCTACCTGTCCAGGTCCGCGTAGTTATTCAGCGGATTCAGCGGATTCAGCGGATTCAGCGGATTCAGCGGATTCGCGCCTGGCGCAGTCGTCGGTGTGGCTGCGATGGCGGCCGCTGGCAACTGCCTGGCACCGGCTACTGGGCTGACTTCAACGCAGTGGACGCCAGTTCCTTGCGGATCACGCCCAGCCGGAGGCCGGCCATCAGAGCCTGTGCCCGGTTGGAGACGCCCAGCTTCTCGTAAACCCTGGCGACATAGGTCTTCGCCGTCGAGTGGCTGACGAACATCCTGCCTGCGATGGCGGGAACCGACAGTCCTTGGCCGAGCAGGACCAGGACTTCGGCCTCGCGCGGACTCAGCACCGGCGCTGGTACGGCCGACTTCCTGCGGGCATAGGCCTGGCCGAGACCGCTCGCGAGGAAGGACCCCGACGCGACCGCCGCGTGCCGGATGCCCGCCAGCACCTCTGCGATCGGCGCGGTCTTGCTGACGAACGCGGAGACACCGATCTCCAGCGCCCTGAACAGGGTGTCGTCCGCACCGTTGGACGTCAGCAACACGATGCCGAGACCGGCGTACCGGTCGCGAAGCTCGCGAGCGATCCGCAGCCCGTCGGCGTCCGGCAATACGGTGTCGAGCACGACCACATCAGGTTTCACCGATTCGACCAGCTCGACGGCCTCAGCCCCGAGCCCGGTGTCCCCCACGATCTCGATGTCAGCCTGCCCACTCACCAGCCCCAGCAGCCCGAACCTTGTCAACGTGTGCCCGTCGACCACGACGATCCGAATCCGATTAGTCATGACCCCACCCCCCGTGAGCGTCACACTAGGCATCACCCACAAGAATCAGGTAGGGCCTTTAGACCCTAGTGCCCGGGCGAACCAGCTGAAGCATGACTCGCTTTCTTTTCAAAGGATTTCGATGAAGTGATGGCTGGTACTGCGAGACGTGCTAGCCGGGCGGCGGATCGCGCCTGCATCTCCCGTCGCTCGCGAGGAGGGCGGCGGCCAGCTGCCGGAATGCCAGGCTGACCGCGTGGTCGGGTTGAGCCACGGCCAGTGGTTCGCCTCGGTTGATCGAGGCGGGGACGCCCTCCCAGGTCGGGAGATGGCCGGCGATCGGGCTCCTGAGCAGCTCGTCCAGGAGCGCGGCGGGCAGGGCTGACCTGGCGTCGAACCGGTTGACCACGATCGATCGCGCGGTCCGGTCGTACGGCAGCAGGTCGAGCATGTCGAGCGTCACCCGCAGGTTCTTCAGCGCGGGCCGCTCCGGCGTCGTGACCAGGATCTGGTGATCCGCGACATCGAGTGCCGCGAGGACGTGCGGGCCGAAGCGGCTGGGCGTGTCCACCACCACGAAGTCGTAGACGAGCGGAAGGACGGCCAGCAGCCGGCTCACGAGCGAGGCCGAGATCAGCCGGGCGTCGCCCGGTCGGGTCGGCGCCAGCAGGCAGTCGAATCCGGGCAGGTAGCTCGTCATCAGCGAGGCGACCGTCTCCGGGGTCAGCTGATCGACCACCGGGAGCGCGTCGACCATGCTGCGCTCGGACCGGAGACCGAGCATGCCGGCGGCATCGCCGAACTCGAGATCGAGGTCGAGCAGACAGACGCGGTGAGCGCCGCGGTCGTACAGGATCGTGGCGAGGTTCGTCGCCACCGTTGTCTTGCCGCAGCCACCTTTGGCTGCGAAGACCGTGATGATCCGGCCGTCCGCCATCTCACATCCCCCGTCACCTCGACGAGATCGACACTCTGTGTCACCATTTTCGGCGCCGCTCCCGCCTACAGAGTGAGCGCGACGGCCCAACCGTCACAGCGGGTGAACGGGCGACAGGAGGACGGCAAGCGGCTGGCCGTTCGGCCTGCCTTTGTCATCCGAATGACCTACAGACAAGTCGGCGAGGAGCTACCCAGGGTCGGGAAGAGCTGCCAGCAGGTGGAGGGCTACCTGTACGTTCAGGGCGTGACCAGGTTCCAGCCAGCCTTGTCCCAGGAGGACAGTGATTCTGTCCAGGCGTTGCTGGACCGTGTTGGGGTGGACGTGGAGCACCTCTGCGGCGCGGGTGGGACTCTGGCCGGCCGCGAAGTACGCGCGGAGGGTACCTATGAGGTCGGTACCGCGCTGCCCGTCGTACTCGATGACTTCACCCAGTACGTGAGTCACGTGGGTGGCGACGTCGACCTGTGCGGCGCCGACCAGGCCGGCCAAGCCTAGGTCGTCAGGTGTTGCGGCCTGCCGGGTCCGGCCGAGGCGCAGCATCGTCGCGACGAGCCGGGTCGCCTCGCGGTGCACAGTGATGACCTCGCTCCCCCAAACTGCCGGGCCGGTTACTGCGACGGTCACACCTGTACGCCGGGCTACCTCGGTCAACTCCACCGCCACCCTCACAGGGTCGGAGTCGGCGATCAGCAGGACGAGATCCCCGGCGTACGGGCCCACCAGGGCGAGCTTTTCCTCCAGTGGAGCCGTCAGCCGGGCCAGTACTCCAGAGTGGTCGCCTCTGCAGACGGCGACGACCACCTGCTTCGGGATCTCCTTCTGCTTGCCCAGTAGGCGGAAGCGGTCGGCCAGTGCTCGCGGGTCGGTGGTGCCGCTGAGAGTGTCGGCGAGGATATCGGCCTGAGCACGTCGGGACTGCTCGGCTGCCTGACGACGGAAGAGCAGGACAAGTGCTGTGACCACTGCGGCACGCTCGACGATCCGCTGATCGGCACCAGACAGTTCGTCGGCGCCTCCGATCACCAGCGCACCCAGCCGCTCACCCTTGGCAGTAGCGGCGACCACCCAGCAGTCGCCCACTCGCGTCAACCACCCAGACTCCGGCGACGCGGCCCAGGGCACCGGGCGGCCAGCCCTGCCTGCAAGGGGATCGCGGTCAACTTCGCCGGCCCTGACCAACTCGTTGCCGGTGGCATCGACCAGGATGACCCAGACGTCCAGTAGCTCGGCCAGTGCGGCGGCGATGGCGTCCACGTCGCCGCCGGACAGGACGATTTCGGCGAACCGGTCGTGCGCGGCCGCGGCGTGTTCAACGCCCGCGTGGGCGGCCGACAACTGGTCGAGTGCGGCGGCGGTCTCGGCGGCGGCGCGGACCTGGACGAGGGTGACCGCCGCCAGGGTTGCGAGTGAGCCGAGGAGGGAGACCTCTTCGCGACTGAACGGGCGGCGGGTCCGGTTGGAGGCGAAGAGTACGCCGACGAAGGCGCCGTCCACGATCAGCGGCGTACCGCAGATCGCCACCAGGCCCTCCTCGCCGACGGCACTGTCGATGCGCAAGGTGTGCTTGAAGCGGCGGTCACCGGGATAGTCCGCCGTCCAGTAGGGCTTGTGGGTCTCCGCGACCAGCCCGCCCAGACCCGAGCCGAGTGGCAGCCGGAGTTGCTGGAAGGCGGCCGAGACCGACCCGTCGGTGGCGCGCATGAAAGTGTCGCCGTGCGCCGCGTCGTACAGGGTGAGGTAGGCGACGTCGGTGCCGATCAGCGTGCGGGCGCGGTGGACGATGGTATCGAGGACGCGGCCGGGTTCGCGCGCGGAGGCGAGCTCGCGGGCGACGTCGACCAGCGCCGACAGTTCCGCCTCACGCTTCTTGCTCGCGTCCATCCCGGCGCGGATCCGGAGCGCGAGGTCGCGGGCGGCCTGGTCCGAACCGGCCGCCCGCACGAGCTCGCTTCCCGGCGCGTCATCCGCCAGCAGCCGCAGCAACTCCTCCACACCCCCATCCTCCCTCCTCTCTCCTCCTCCGCTGACGTCCGAAGAAGCGGAGGAACGTGTCCGTCACTTCTTCGGACGTCAGCGGCGGGAATCAGAGCGTGGAGAGGTTGCGGTGGCGGGTCTCGCCGTAGCTGACCACTGCGACGATCGAGATCACCGAGCAGACCGCGACGTACGCCGAGATCGCGAAGCCGGAGTCATAGGCCTTGAGCAGGGCGATCGCGATGAACGGCGCCAGGCCGCCGGCGATGATGGAGGCCAACTGGTAGCCGACGGAGACCCCGGAGTACCGGACCCTGGTCCCGAACAGCTCTGTGAAGAAAGCTGCCTGTGGCCCGTACATCGCGCCGTGCAGGACCAGCCCGATCGTGACGGCGAGGACCGCGAGGCCGAAGTTTTTCGTGTCCAGCAAGGCGATGAAGACGAAGCCCCAGACGCCGACGCCGATCGCACCGAGCAGGTAGACCGGCTTGCGCCCGACCCGGTCCGACAGCGCGCCCCACAGCGGGATCGAGCAGAAGTGGACCGCCGCGGCGATCAGCACCGCGTTCAGCGCGAACGACTTGTCCAGCTTGAGGTGTTCCTTGGCGTAAGTCGCGATCACGATGGTGAAGATGTAGTAGCTGACGTTCTCGGCCATCCGGGCCCCCATCGCGGTCAGCACCTCCCGCGGGTACTTCGTGATCACCTCGACGAACGGCAACTTGTCGCCCGGCTCCTGCTTGGCCCGCGCCTCGCGGAACAGCGGCGACTCCTCGATCCGCAGCCGCACCCAGAGCCCGACCAGTACCAGTACCGCGGACAGCAGGAACGGAATCCGCCAACCCCACTTCTCGAACGCCGCATCGCTCTGGAACGTCGCGAGCCCCGCGAGTACGCCGTTCGCGATCAATTGTCCCGCCGGAGCCCCGGCCTGCGGCCAGGACGACCAGAACCCACGCCGTTCGGGACTACCGTGCTCCGAGACAATCAGTACTGCGCCACCCCACTCGCCGCCGAGGGCGAAGCCCTGGATGAGCCGCAGCACGGTCAGCAGGACCGGTGCCAGCGCCCCGACCTGCGCGTACGTCGGGAGCAGGCCGATCGCGAAGGTCGCCAGCCCCATCATCAGCAGCGACAGCACCAGCAGGTTCTTGCGGCCCAGCCGGTCGCCGAAGTGCCCGAACACGACCCCGCCGATCGGCCGGGCGAAGAAGCCGACGGCGAAGGTGGCGAAGCTGAGCAGCGTGCCGGTGAGCTCCTCGCCCTTGGGGAAGAAGAGATCCCCGAAGATGACGGACGCGGCGACGCCGTACAGGAAGAAGTCGTACCACTCGACCGTGGTGCCGACCAGGCTCGCGCCGACGACCCGCGCGATCGGGGTCCTCGTCCTCGTGGGTCCGGTTGATGTTGCCATGGGCGGGCTCCTTGTTAGTGGGCGGTCCAGCCGCCGTCGAGGACGAGTGAGCTCCCCGTGAGCGAGGCCGATGCCGGTCCACACAACAGTGCGACCAGCTCGGCCACCTCGGCCGGCTCGATCAGCCGCTTCACCGCGACCGGTTCGAGCAGGACCTGGTCGAGTACTTCGGCCTCGGTCAGACCGTGAATCAAGGCTTGATCCGCGAGCTGGGCGGTGACCAGCGGAGTACGGACGTACGCCGGGTTGACGCAGTTGCTCGTGACGCCGTGCGAGGCGCCTTCGAGCGCGACCACCTTGCTGAGGCCTTCGAGCCCGTGCTTGGCCGCGACGTACGCCACCTTGAACGGGCTGGCGCGGAGACCGTGCACGGACGAGATGTTGACGACCCGTCCCCAGCCGCGGCCGTACATGTGCGGCAGAGTCTGCCGGATCAGCCGGAACGGGGACTCCAGCATGAGCCGCAGGATGTAGCCGAACCGCTCGGGCGGGAACTGCTCGACCGGAGCGACCTGCTGGACGCCTGCGTTGTTCACCAGGATGTCGATGTCGGTCGGAAGCTGCGTCAGTCCGTCCAGGTCGGCCAGGTCGGCGGTCAGCGTCTGGATTCCTTTCGTGGTCAGCTCGCGAAGACCCTCGGCGTCGTAGTCGACCGCGACTACCTGTACGCCGTCCGCGGCCAGGCGGCGGGCACAGGCTGCCCCGATGCCGGACGCGGCACCGGTGACAAGGGCTCGACGGGTCTCCATGGCCGAGGACTCTAGAAATCAGCGGCACCGCGCACTATGGGCTGCGGTCACACACCGCGGCCGCAGTACATGGTCCTGTGGACCATCTGGGCGCGGTGGCGCCTATCAATCCTGCTACTGGTGATAGGACGATTTACAGTTGAACCATGGTCGACATCGAACAGCCGAAGAAGAAGGCCGCCGGCGTTCCCGCCGTGCTCTCGTCGTTCAAGTTCGGTTTCCGCGAGATGGGACCGGCGCGGACCGGCAAGGTGTTCCGGAAGATGAACCAGGATCTCGGGTTCGACTGCCCGTCCTGCGCCTGGCCCGACCCCGACAGCTTGCGCAAGCACTCCGCGGAGTTCTGCGAGAACGGCGCCAAGGCGGTCGCCTGGGAGGCGACCCGCAAGCGGGTGCCGCGAGCCTTCTTCGCGGAGCACTCGATCGACGACCTTGGCAGGATCTCCGAGTTCGAGCTCGGCAAGCTCGGCCGGATCACCGAGCCGATGCTGCTGCGGGCGGGCGCCACCCACTACGAGCCCGTCGGCTGGGACGAGGCGTTCCACGTGGTGGCCCGGCATCTGAAGGCGCTCGTCGACCCCGATGACGCGGTGTTCTACACCTCCGGCCGGACCAGCAACGAGGCCGCCTTCCTCTACCAGACCTTCGTCCGCGCCTACGGCACGAACAACCTGCCCGACTGCTCCAACATGTGCCACGAATCCTCCGGTACTGCGCTGACGCGGGTGATCGGCAGCGGCAAGGGCGCGGTGACGCTGGACATGCTCGAGGAGGCCGAGCTGATCGTCGTGGTCGGGCAGAACCCGGGCACCAACGCGCCGCGGATGCTCACCCACCTGGAGATCGCGAAGAAGAACGGCGGCGACATCGTCTCGGTGAACCCGCTGCCCGAGCCCGGGCTGATGAACTTCAAGAACCCGCAGCGACCGTCGGGCTGGGTCGGCAAGGGCACCGCACTGGCCGACCAGCACCTGCAGATCCGGATCGGTGGCGACCAGGCGCTGTTCCTCGCCGTCGGCCACTTGTTGCTGGCGGCCGAGGCGGCCGCGCCGGGCACCGTCGTCGACAAGGACTTCGTCGATCAGCACACCAGCGGGTACGAGTTGTACGCCAAGCACAACTCCGAGCTGGACTGGCCGGCCGTCGAGCAGGCGACCGGGCTGACCCGGGCCGAGATCGAGGAGTTCACCCAGCGATTCATCAAGTCCAAGGCGACGGTGATCTGCTGGGCGATGGGGCTCACCCAGCACCGCGAAGCCGTTGCCACCATCACCGAGATCGTGAACGTCCTGCTGCTGCAGGGAAACATCGGCAAGCCCGGCGCGGGTCCTTGCCCGGTGCGCGGGCATTCGAACGTACAGGGTGACCGGAGTATGGGCATCTGGGAGAGGATGCCGGAGGCGTTCCTGGATCGGCTGGATCACGAGTTCTCGTTCACATCGCCGCGTGAGCACGGGGTCGACGCAGCCGAGACGGTGCATCGGTTGCGTGCGGGCGCCGTACGGGTGTTCTTCGCGATGGGTGGGAACTTCGCTTCCGCGACGCCGGACACCGAGGTCGTGGCCGAAGGGCTTCGGCGGTGCGATCTGACCGTGCACGTGTCGACGAAGCTGAACCGGTCGCACACCGTGGTCGGGCGGGAGGCGCTGATCCTGCCGACGCTCGGACGGACGGATCACGATCACACGGCTGCTGGGGCGCAGGCGGTGACGGTGGAGGACTCGCAGGGCGCTGTGCATCTGTCGCGCGGGAACCTGATGCCTCCGGGCCCTGAGTTGAAGTCGGAGGTCGGGATCGTTTGCGGGATCGCGGAGTTGGTCGTACCGGAGATCGGGCAGATCCCGTGGAAGGATTTCGCGGACGACTACAGCTTGATCCGGCAGCGGATCGGGCGGGTCTGCGACGGGTACGAGGATTTCGAGCAGCGGTTGCAGGCGAAGGGTGGGTTCCTGCTCGCGCATGCGGCGCGGGACAGGCGCGAGTTCAAGACGTCTGATGCGCGGGCGCAGTTCAGCGCCAACGACCTGTCCTGGTTGCCGACCGAGCCCGGGCGGTTGCTGCTGCAGACGATGCGCAGTCACGACCAGTTCAACACGACGATCTACGGGCTGGAGGACCGGTACCGCGGCGTGCACGGCACCCGCGAGGTCGTCTTCGTGAACCCCGACGACCTCGCGGAGCTCGGCCTGAAGGACGGGCAGCGCGTCGACATCGTCAGCGAGTTCAGGGGCGTCGAGCGCCGGGCGGCAGGCTTCCGCCTGGTCTCGTACCCGACCGCTCGCGGCTGCGTGGCGGCGTACTACCCCGAAACCAACGTCCTGATGTCAGCCGACGACCTGGCCAAAGGCAGCAACACCCCAGTAGCCAAAGGCCTGACCGTCCGCCTGGAACCGGCCAGCTAGCCAAACCCGGCACCCCTCACCGCGCCAACTCGAGCCGGCCCCCTTCACGCAGCCCCGATCGCCGCGCTGGCGACACCGTTTCAGGGGTTAGCCCCTGAAACGAACACGGCTTTGCTACGGGCAAGAGCCCCGCCGGGGGTTCCGGGCGGGGCTCTTGGGGTGGGTGGGGTCAGCCGACGGGGGTTAGTTCGCGGTCTTCTTCTGGGGCTGGGGTTGAGGTTGCGTGCTTGGGTTGGGGGCCTCGGAGCCACTTGGGGGCCCACCAGTTGGCGTCGCCCAGGAGGGTCATGATGCTGGGGAGGACTACGGCTCGGATGATGGTGGCGTCGATGAGGATCGCGACCGCGAGGCCTACTCCCAGTTGCTTCATGTCGAGGGTGCTCAGGGTGGCGAAGACTGCGAAGACGCCGATCATGACGGCTGCCGCGCTGGTCACCACGCCTGCGGAGCCGGTGATGCCTTCGGCAACTGCTTGTTTGGTGGGGACTCCGCGGAGTACTGCTTCGCGGATCCGGCTGACTACGAAGACGTGGTAGTCCATCGACAGGCCGAAGAGGACTACGAAGAGGAACAGTGGCAGCCAGGAGACGACTGCCCCGTTGGAGCGGAAGTCGAGGATGCCTTCGGCCCAGGTGTTCTGGAAGACCGCGGTGACGACTCCGTACGCCGCGCCGGCGCTGAGCAGGTTGAGGCCGATGGCGGTGACCGCGACCACCACGGAGCGGAAGGTCACCATCATCACGATCATCGTCAGGAGCAGGACGAAGCCGATCACCAGTGGGAGCTTGGCCCTGGTGTGGGCCGCGTAGTCCACGTCGGCCGCCACGAACCCGCCGACTGCGTACTCCACGCCCGGCACCTGGCCGAACGTTTCCGGCATCAGCTCCTTGCGCAGCTTGCTCAGCGAGTCACGCGCCTGCTGGCTTCCACCCTCGTACGGCGTGGCGACCTCGAACACCGTGACGGTGCCGTCGGCCGAGACCTTCGGCTCCTCAAGACCGTCCTGCGCGAACAGCTTGTCCGACTGCGTCCGCTTGATCAGGTTTGCGAAGGCGGCCTGTACCGCGGGCTGCTGGTTGGCCGGGGCCCGTACTGCGACCTCGTGGCTGGTCCCGGTGCTCGGGAAGGCCGCGGTCAGCCGGTCGTACGCCTTCATCACCGCGGTGTCGCGCGGCAGATCCTCGGTACCGGGGAACTTCAGGTTCATGCCCAGTGCAGGTGACGCCACGGCGAGCAGAGCGGTGACGGAGACGAGCAGGGTGGCGATCGGGTGCTTCAGGGCCGGCTTGAGCAGCGTGGGCCAGAAGCGCGGGTTCTCCTTGTTCGCAGTGAGGCGCCACACCAGCGGGATGCGCGGGCGGTCGACCCAGCGGCCGAGCTTGGCGAGGATCGCGGGAAGCACGGTCAGCGAGCCGACCACCGCTACGGCCACCACGAGGATCGAGCCGACTGCGAAGGAAGAGAACACCGCGTCGCGAGCCAGGAACAGGCCGGCCATCGAGATGATCACCGCGATACCGGAGACGACGACTGCGTGACCAGAGGTCGCCGCTGCGATCTCGACCGCGTCGACGTGACCGCGGCCCTTGGCGCGTTCCTCGCGTTCGCGGCGCAGGTAGAACAGTGAGTAGTCGACGCCGACCGCCATGCCGATCAGCAGGATCACACTGTTGACCGCGTCGACGGCGGGCACCAGTTGCGACGCCGCGGCGGCCAGGCCGATCGCGGCGACGACCGACGACAAGGCGAGCAGCAGCGGTACCGCGGCCGCGATCAGCGCACCGAACGCGATCAGCAGAATGATCAGCGTCACCGGCAGGCTGAAGATCTCGGCGCGCTGGAAGTCCTTGCCGAGCGTCTCGTTCAGCGCCTTGTCGATCGACTCGCCGCCGACCTCCTCGACCCGCAGACCCGGATAGTCCTGCTGGACCTTCGCGGTCGTGTCGAGCAGCGGCTGCACCCGGTTGTCGTCGTCACCGTCCTTCAGCGTGACCCGGACGATCAGCGCGTCCTTCTTCGGCGACAGGATCGGCTGGGCGACCTCCGCGACCCCACCGAGGGCGCGCATCCGCTCAATCACCACGCCGGCGACCTTGTTGGCCTCGGTCTGGTCGAGTGCCCCCGAGTGCGGCGTGATCAGCACGCTCTCGATGTCGTGATCGGGGAAGTTGCCGGACTTGACGATGTCGTCGGCGCGGGTCACCTCGCCGATGTCACCCTCGTTGCTCGACTCCTTGGTCCCCGTCATGCTGCCGAGCGCGAAACACGCGATGACTACGGCCACCCACATGGCGATCGCCCGCCACGGATGGGTGGCGCTCCAGCGTGCGGCCCGCACCGTGAGTTGTCCCCTGGAAGTGGACATGGTGGTTCCTACCCCTCTGCGCCCGCCTCCGGACGCACCCTCCCAGCTCCGGCCCGACGCCGACTGCTGGCTACGCGTCTCAGCATTCGTTAAGGCAGGCATCGGCCACCATGCAGGAAGCCACCGAGCTCACCCTGGTGCCAGCCCCACCCCACCCTGGGGCAAATCACAGGGTGGGGGCTTTCCCGTACTACCTACGGGCGGTGCGGCCTGGGTGGTGACCGGGGAACCCGGATCTGCACCACACACCATGCTCCGGCTCAGGGCGCGGCGGCAGGCTCACCGAGCGTGCTGAGCCGTGCTCAGTGAGAGTTGGTGTGTGGTGGCGGTCCAGCCCCTAGGGCTACCCCTGGGGCACCCGCCCGAAGTCCGCTCAGAAGTCCTCGAGGTCGAGGGTGGAGGCGGCGGAGATGCCCTCCAGATAGCCCTCGGCGCGCTCGGCCCTGGGGTAGCGGTGGACCAGCTCCCAGAACGCCGCGTTGTGGGACGGCTCCACCAGGTGAGCGAGCTCGTGGACCAGGACATAGTCCACGACCCAGGCCGGCATCGACTGCAAACGGGTCGACAACCGGATCGAACGGTCGGCCGGAGTACAGGATCCCCAGCGTCGATTCTGGTTCGAAACCCACCTCACAGACGCAGGTTCGGGCACTTCTGGCAGGTGGCGACACGCGAGATCGTGTGCTCTGGCCAACAATTTTTCGTCCGACACGCGGGATCGGCTGCGCTGCTTCTCGAGCCGCTGGAGCATGGTTTCGACCCAGCGCGCCTCCTCGGCGGCGGAGAGCCGATCGGGCATCAAGACGATCACCCGCTCGCCGTCCCGGTAGGCGCTGACGGTCCGCTTGCGCCGCTTGCTGCGGCGGATGTCCACATACGGCGGGATCGGGCGCGGTGGAGAGTCGGCCATGGATCAGACCGTACCGCCTGAATCCCCCAACTTTCTTCTGTCCACATCCTGTGAATTGACGTTTCCGCAGGTCAGACCCCTGTTGGCGGGACCACCGATGTCGGTTGTTCACATCGTGTTCCCCCGCTCGTCCACAGCATCGACCGGCGCGCCCCACAGCTTGCACACAGGTTTATCCACAGGGGTGGACAACCGGGACTTGTCAGCGCGGCCGGCAACTCCTAGCGTCAGGTCCAACAGGCTCCCGGACCGCCTCCGGGGCCACTCGGAGGGGAAGCCGAGTGGTTCCGAAGGCGACTACCCGGGAGCCTGTTCCGCGTCCGGCCCAGACCATGGAAAGCGATTTCCAGGCGGCGCGCGGAGCGGGAGATGGGCTTGAGCCACTCCCAGCCTGCCGTAGGGTGAATCCCGATTGGGCCGAACGGCCTACGGCAGGACGGTCTGCCGAAAGCATCCACGACGGCCGGGCATATGCCCCGGCTGGTATTCAAGCAAGGAGAGGGCCCTCATGGCAGAGACCTGGAGCGGCGAGTTCTACTGCGTCAAGTGCAAGGCCAAGCGCACCGCCGACGGCGAGGTCAAGGTCAACGACAAGGGCACGCGCATGGCCAAGGCCAAGTGCCCCGAGTGCGGTACGAACCTGAACCGGATCCTCGGCAAGGCCTGACGCACCAAGTCGTGGGGGCGGCGGTGCGACCTTCGGGTCCACCACCGCCCCTCCGTCGTTAAGTAACCGCGGCGAGCCCACATCGTGTGGGCTTGCCGGTAACGCGGAACATTTGTGATCTGACTCGCGGTGCCCCGGCGGGGTTGCCGCTTGGGTGACCGGACAGAATGGGCACCGTGTCCGACCTCCCCCGCAAAGCACTCAGCCGCACTGCCAAGCTGGCCAGCCTGCCGCTGGGTGCCGCAGGGCGCGCGACCGTCGGACTGGGCAAGCGGATCGGTGGCGCTCCGGCCGAGACGGTGATGGCCGAGTTCCAGCGCCGTACCGCGGATCAGTTGTTCTCCGTCCTGGGTGAGCTCAAGGGCGGCGCGATGAAGTTCGGGCAGATGCTGAGCCTGATGGAGTCGGCGATGCCGGAGGAGTTCGCGGCGCCGTACCGGGCGACGCTGACCAAGTTGCAGGACTCCGCGCCACCGATGCCGGCCTCGACCGTGCACACGATCCTGAGCCGTGAGCTGGGCAAGCGCTGGCGGGACCGGTTCGAGGAGTTCGACGACCTGCCGGCGGCGGCCGCGTCGATCGGCCAGGTGCATCGCGGCATCCTGAAGGACGGCCGCGAGGTCGCGGTCAAACTCCAGTACCCGGGCGCCGCCGAGGCATTGCGGGCCGACCTCAAGCAGCTCGGGCGGTTCGCCCGGACCTTCGGTGCGCTCGTGCCCGGGGTGGACATGAAGCCGCTGGTCGCGGAGCTGCAGGAGCGCATCGGCGAGGAGCTCGACTACGACCGCGAGGCGCAGGCCCAGCAGCAGTACGCCGATGCCTTCAAGGACCACCCCGAGTTCGTCGTGCCGCGCGTCATCAAGCACTCCCCCACGGTCATCGTGTCCGAGTGGATCGAGGGCAAGCCGCTGTCGGGCGTGATCACCGGTGGTACGAAGCAGGAGCGGGACGAGATCGGGCTGAAGTACGTCCGGTTCATGTTCAGCGGGCCGCGACTGGCCGGACTGCTGCACTCCGACCCGCATCCCGGCAACTTCCGGGTGATGCCGGACGGGCGGCTCGGCGTGGTCGACTTCGGGCTCTGCGCCCGGCTCCCCGATGGGTTGCCGCCGGCGATCGGGCGGCTGCTGAGCATCTCGCTGAAGGGCGACGGCAACGCCGTACTGGAGGGGTTGCGCGCGGAGGGCTTCATCAAGCCGCGGATGGAGATCGACCCCGATCAGCTGATGGACTACCTGGCCCCCTTCGCCGAGCCCGCGCGGACGGAGACGTTCCAGTTCAGCCGGACGTGGATGCGGGCGCAGGCCAACCGAACGGGTGATTTCCGCTCGCCGAACGCCACGATGGCGCTCAAGATCAACCTGCCCCCGTCGTACCTGCTGATCCATCGGGTCTGGATCGGCGGTATCGCCGTGCTGTCCCAGCTGGACACGGAGGCGCCGTTCCGGTCGGTGCTCGAGGAGTTCCTGCCCGGCTTCAGCGATCCCGCCTAGCGCGACCGGATCACCACCAGGCGCTGTCGAGTTTCCCTTCGATGCTGCGGACGTTGTCGCGGGCGCAGCGATCGCAGTACAGGAGTTTGCGGCCGTTCTCGACCGAGGTCGCCCAGGTCAGGGGTGCCTCTTCGGTGTCGGCCTGGTGGCCGCACAGGGAGCAAGTGGCGTTCGGCATGGTCTCAGTGTGCGCCAGGCCGCGCGGCTCGGGCATTAGGCTCCGAGCCATGCAGTGGCTGGTACATGGTGAAGAAGTGGTCTGGAGCAGTCCCTGGCTGAGTGTGCGCCGGCTGGAGGTCGAGCAGCCTGACGGGAAGCGGGTCCTGTACGACGCTGTCCGGCTGAGCGATGTCGCCGCGGCCGTCGTGACGGACGCCGAGGAGCGGGTACTGCTGCTGTGGCGGCATCGGTTCCTGACCGATACCTGGGCGTGGGAGTTGCCGATGGGGATCGTGGAGCCGGGCGAGGCGCCGGGGGACGCGGCGGCTCGGGAAGTCGAGGAGGAGACCGGGTGGCGGCCAGGTCCGCTCAGCTTCTTGATCCGCTCCCAGCCGGGCGCCGGGATCATGGACTCCACCCATCACGTGTACCGGGCGACCACTGCGGAGTACGTCGGCGAGCCGGTCGAGCGGAACGAGTCGGACCGGATCGAGTGGGTGCCGCTGGCCGATGTACCGGGGATGATCGCGCGGCAGGAGATCGTCAGCGGGATCACGCTGGTGGGTCTGCAACAGGCGTTGTTGCAGGACGCGTTCATCCCTCGGCGCGAGCGTCCAGGAGGAGCTCCCGGCGATAGCTGAGGCTCTCGCGGGTGAAGCGATCGGGGTTGGCGTCGTACACGGCCCGACCGAACTCGGAGTGGATCGCTTCCCTCGGTATCGCATCAGCGCCGGCCGGGATGAACTTGACCACCTCGTCCAGCGCCGCGAGCGCGCCATCCAGGGCGGACAGCTCCCGCGTACTGGGCCGCTGGTCACCAGCCAGAGCAGCTCGGTCGGCGCCACGGTCGCTGTACCAGAGGAACTCGCCCGCATCGAGGATCGACGACGGCTGCTCACCCCCGTAGGCCCGGCCCGGGACCGGCTCGCGGGGAATCGAGAACTCGAAGCGCCGGGCCTGTCCACAGCCGGCGCAGGTCCCCTCGTAGACCGCCAGCAGTTCGCCGTCACGCTCGATCATGCTGAAGGTGAGCTCGCTCCTCGCGCCACAGTCACACGGGTGGAGCTCGACATAAAGGCCGGCCTCTTGGATTGAACGCGCGATCAACACCCTGGTGAGCCTACTATTTCGTCGGTGGACGACCTCACGATCCGGACCGGGCAGGCGGAGCTCATTCGCGCTCGGGCGGTGGGTCGCTGGCCGGCCGTGCTGGCGTCGCTGAAGGCAGCCGAGGCGCTCCGCCCGACCGGGCCCGACGAGGTCAGGCAGCACACCTTCGGGGCGCTGGACGAGTACGACCGCGAGCTGACGGTCCGGCTGGATGCCGTCCCGCTTCCGGGTGGGCGGTTGGTGCGCGTGTTCGCCAACACGACGTCGGACAACCACGTGATCCAGCTGTCCGACCAGCTGACGCCCGAGCAGGAAGGGCCGGCCCTCGCCGGAGGGGTGGCCGAGTTGGTGGCAGTGCGGTGGCGAGCCGACACAGGTGCGCCGGCTGTCCGGGGTGATCTGCTCGACAGCGCGGTGGTCAGTCTGGAGGTCGATCCGGCTCGGATGCTGCTGTCGGAGCGCGACTACAGCCGGCTCGGACAGCTGGACTGGCTGGCCGCGCAGGCGGCGGACCCGGCTTTGGATCAGAGAGCCCAGCAAGCGGCCCGCGACGCCTTGCTGGTTCAGCTGGATGAAATGGGGCTCCAGCCGACGAGTGACGACGACCGGCAACAGAGGTTGCGCAAGAACCGGTTGCTGGCGGTCCAGCCCCGGTTGAGTACTGCGGGCCAGCGTGCGCTGCGGGAACTCACTACGCCGCTGGAGGAGTTGCCTGCGCGGGACGCCCAGGCGCTAGTCGAGCACCGGGCGAGGCTGCGCGAGCCCGCCCTAGTACGCGAGCCCGCCGCAGTACGCGAGCCTGCCGTAGTACCGGCTGCTAGTGGCTCGCTTGATGGGCGGGACCTGGCGACGGCTGCTGCGGAGGCGGCGGCTGAGCGGGATCGGCGGAGTGCGCAGACGGTCGGCTCCTTGCGGGAGTTCGCGACCGGGCTGCCGCCGGGCGACCTGCCGAAGGTGCGGTTGATGATCGGCGGCGGCGCGGCCTTGGCCGGGCGGGATCCGGACCTGCTGGTCGTTGACGGGCGGGGACGGTGGCACGTCGACCCGATCCCCGGGATCGTGCAGTCGGCGGACCAGGTGCGGCACCTCGCCGAGAGCGGGATGGGCGATCCGTACGACGTCACCGGGCCGCGGGAGCGCGTCCCGCTGTCGGCGATCCAGCTCTGGGAGGACCGGGCCGCGGTGCGTGGACCGGTCATCGACGGGACCGCCCGGCTCGGGATCGACGATGCGGGACGGCTGATCGCGGACATCCGGCCGCTGGACGGTTCGGAGCCGATCCGGGTTGCGGTCGACGGTACGCCGCTGGTGGCGACGGGTGTGCCGCCCGAGATCGTGCCGGGCGCTTCGCGGTGGTTTCCGACGATCCCGGAGTCGCTGGCTGCTGTCGACGAGTACCTCGCCGATGCGCGGACCCCGGAGGCTGGAGCAGCCAGGGGCCTTCTGCGGGAGTTGCGCGACGAGCCGGGGACAGCCGGAGCGGCCCTGACCATGCTGAACGGAGTACCGGAGGTCACGCAGGCGCGTGCCGCACTCCGCGCCGGTGGGATCGTCGGGGCGCCGCTCGACGCGGCGATGACGACGCTGGAGGCGACGGACGCTTGGGACCGGGCGCGACGTGAGCTTCCCGGGCGGGTGCTGATCGGGGACGAGATCGGCGACGGTGAGTACGATCCGGCCGCCGGACAGCACTGGCTGATCGCCGGGATCGGCGGTGGCGCGATCGCGAACGCCGAGATCATCCTGGCCGGGAACCCGCAGGCCACGGTCACCATGGTGGGCACCGAAGCGCCATGGGTGCTGCACAACGACGCGCAGTACTCCGAACTCCGGCGGCTGCACGACCGAGACGTCAACCCGGAGGCGTCCGGACGGCTCCGGACCATCCCCGACAAGCGGCTCGGGATGGTCGGCACAGCCCGGACCGAGGACGGGCGGACCGTAGTACGGATGCTCGACGACAAGGGACGAGCCCTGCCGGACGCGACCGGGAAGCCGCTCGAGGGTGACGTGTACGTCGGTTGCCTCGGGCGGGTCGCGCGGACGCCGCGAGCGATGGATGAGCTGCGGGCCTGGGCGGATGAGGTCCATGGCGAGCTGCAGCTCAGCGATGACCAGCAGTACCTGGGGTATCGGGTCAGCTGCCGTAAGGGCGACGCGCAGGTGGAGGTCGACGTCACCGGAGCAGCGTCACGGATGCTGCCGGCCGACTTGTTCGACGCCCGGTCTGCGGCTCTGGTCGCCGAACTCGGGCTCGTGGAGGCGCCGCCGGAGAGCGGGAACGTGGCCGCCGGCTTCATGGCCACCGCACTCCAGGCGAGCAACCGAGCAAGGCAAAACGTGCCGCGCGCCGGCAGACCTCACGCCAGAGGGATGGAGTAGGTCCGAGCTTCAAATGCCGAGAGGCGGCATCCGCTAGATGCCGCCTCTCGGGGTGTTCAGCTTCGGCCGGCAGCGACGGCCCCCTGGTCCGTTCTGCTGGTCGGGCTCTTCGGCCGGCGCGGTGTGATGGAGATCGGCTCCTACCGCGTCAGCCAGATTTTCGGCTCAGGCCGGCCGGACCGCTGGGGTCCGGCCGGTGGCTGAGAGCCGGGGTGGATCAGACCAGCCGGGCGAAGGTGAGGCGTGCCTTTGCACTGGCCCTCTCCGCGCGCCGGGTGGCCCGGTCGGCCTGCTTCTGGGCCTTGGCGAACTGGGTCGCCAGGCGGAAGCGCCGGTTGTCCTCTGCGTCCCTCAGTAGGGACTGACAATGAGCACGAGCGAGATCTTCTTGAAGTAAATGCATTTCAACTCTCCTGGGTGAAGTCTGGGTTTTCATGGTTCTGAGTCTCGATTCGGATGGATGTAGTCGTCAGGTCAGGCTGCGGTAACGGTGTCGCACTTGCGTGGACGTCCGCGGGGCCGCTTGCGTGCGACCACCACACCCTGGACGAACAGCTGGCCTCCCCACACTCCCCACGGCTCGGAGCGCTCGAGCGCTCCAGCCAGGCACTCGGCCACGAGTGGGCAGGCGTTGCACAGAGACTTTGCGTACTCGACGTCCGCCGGCGATTCGGCGAAGAAGAGTTCTGGCGCGTAGGACCGACAGGGCAGGTCCTGCGACGTTGCAACCTCGTTGAAGGCATCGAGGAAGCTAACGCTCATTCCGGTCACCTCCTAGTGACTGTCTTGCTGTGTTCTCTTGCTGTCTTCGACGGCCTACCGGTTGGTGACCGCCAAACTCTTCCGGGACAAACACGGCGCAGAAAAAACAGAAAGGCCGCGGATCCCTTGGTTAGGGTTCCGCGGCCTTGGAGGTGCCGGCTGACTTGTCGTCAGACCGGTGGACTCCATGCTCGAGAACCCTGACCGCCGTACTTCGTACCGCCCACAGCTCCGCCCTTGATCTGGGTGAAGACATCGGCGAGAACCACGACCGTCTCGACGTGCAGACGCGACAGGGCGGCACCCTGGACGTGGGCGCACGGCAGCGCGACGCTGACGCCGTTCGGCTTCATCGTGATGTTGACCATTTCCAAGGCACCTCCTCTCGTTTGTGGCGAAGTGAGCGGCAAGCTCATCGCTATGGTTTGAAGTTTTCGGCCAGCTTCTGACCGCAGAAAGAACAGTACGCTGACCTCGCCGGAGGCCGCAAACTATTTATCGCAGGTTTCTGAAGTTGGCCGGAAGTTGCCGCCCGGTGGGCGGGAACTTGCTGCCGATCCACCGGCCCGGCACGCTCCGGCGCGCTCCTGACACCCTCCGGAATCGTTGCCTGTGGCCACTAGATGCCACGCTCCGACCCGTCGTCTGCCAGCAGCAGAAAACCCTGCCTGTCGAGTGTCACCCGCGATGGCCAAGCCTGCAACGGCTTTTCCGGCAGCCGGCCCGCTTCGCTGCCCCAAAGGGCACGAACCCGCGGGTAGTTGAAGGCTGGAGGGTCGAGGCAGTTGAAGGCTGGAGGGTTGAGGCGGTTGAAGGCCGGCGGGTCAGCGGGTGCAGATGTTGAGCACGGACTCGCCGTACTTCATCAGCTTGGTGCGGCCGATGCCGGTGATCCGGAGCAGCTCGCGTTCGTCGGTGGGGTGGGCCTCCGCGATCGCGGTCAGGGTCGCGTCGGTGAAGATGACGAAGGCCGGCATCGACTCCTCGGCGGCCTTGTCGGCGCGCCACTCGAACAGCGCGTCGTACAGGCCCTGGTCCATCGTCGACGGGCAGTCCTCGCAGCGGCCGAGCTTGCGGGCGGCCGGCTCGGTCAGGCCGCGACCGCAGACCCGGCACTTCGGGATCGGCACGTCCGAGCGCTCGGTCCGCGGCGTACGGGCGCGCGGCGACGGCTCGCGCTCGCCGGACCGCGGCGTACGGACGCCGATCGGGTCCAGGAAGCGGGTCGGTCCGCGGCTGGCCCGGCCACCGGGTGAGCGGGAGGTCGACCAGCTCACCGCGAGCTGGTCCTTGGCCCGGGTCACCCCGACGTAGAACAGCCGCCGCTCCTCCTCCACCTGGGCCGGCGTCTGGGCATAGGCGATCGGCAGTGTGCCCTCATGGGCGCCGACGATGAACACGCAGCCCCACTCCAGCCCCTTCGCCGCGTGCAGCGTCGCCAGCGTGACGCCCTCGGCCAGCGGCGCGTGCTGGATCGAGGCGCGCCGGTCGAGCTCGGCCATCAGGTCCACGATCCCAGCCTCCGGGTGGGCGGCCCCGAAGTCGGAGGCCATCGTGACCAGCGCGCTCAGCGACTCCCAACGGTCCCGCACCGATCCGGTCCCGGTCGGCGGCTCTTCCTTCCAGCCGGCACCACCGAGAACGGCGCGGACGGTGTCGAGGAGCTCTCCCCCGGTGTCGCCGGCCTTGGCCTGACCACGCAGCAGTACTGCGGCCTGCCGGATCTCGGCCCGCTCGAAGAACCGCTCGGCGCCCTTGAGCATCGCCGGGATCTTGCGCTCGGCGAGGGCCTGCTCGAAATTCGCCGACTGCGCGTTGGTACGGAACAGCACCGCGATGTCGCGCAACGCAGTACCGGATTCCTGGAGGCGGGAGACGGATCGGGCGACCGCGTCGGCCTCGTTGACCTCGTCGGAGTACTCCCGGTAGGTCGGTGCGGGGCCGGGGTCGCGCTGGGAGCGGAGGGTGACGCGGCCGGGCAGTCCGGACGGGCCGGCCGCGTCGAGGACCTTGTTGGCGACGTCGACGATCTGCGGGGTCGAGCGGTAGTCGCGGACGAGCTTGATCACCTGGGCGGTGGGGTGGCGCTGGTGGAACTGGACCAGGTTCGCCGGGTCGGCGCCGGCCCAGGAGTAGATGGTCTGGGCCGGGTCGCCGACCACGCAGACGTCCTCGCGGCCGCCGAGCCACAGGTCGAGCAGGCTCTGCTGCAGCGGGCTGACGTCCTGGTACTCGTCGACGACGAACGTCCGGTACTGCCGGCGGATCTCGGCTGCCACCCGCTCGTCCTCGGCGAGCAGGGCGACCGCGCAGAGCAGCACGTCCTCCAGGTCGATCCGGCCGCGCTCGAGCTTCACGTCCTCGTACGCCGCGAAGACGCGCGCGATCGTGGCCGGGGCGAAGGCGGCGAGTGCTCTCGCGGACTGGGGCGCGAGCTTCGCGTAGTCGTCGGGGCGGACGTTGCTGACCTTCGCCCACTCGATCTCGCCGGCCAGATCGCGCAGGGCCGGGGTGTCGACCCGGACGCGGCAGCGCGAGGCCGCCTCGGTCAGCAACGGGAACTTGCGGTCGACGATCGGCGGCAGCTCACCGCCGAACACCTTCGGCCAGAAATACTTCGCCTGGCGCAGCGCGGCCGAGTGGAACGTCCTGGCCTGGACGCCGCTGGTGCCGAGTTGGGCGAGCCGGCCGCGCATCTCGCCGGCGGCGCGCTGGGTGAACGTGACGGCGAGCACCCGCGCCGGGTCGTAGGCGCCGATCCGGACGCCGTACGCGATCCGGTGGGTGATCGCGCGGGTCTTGCCGGTGCCCGCGCCGGCCATCACGACGACCGGTCCGTGCAGGGCCGTCGCGACCGCTCGCTGCTCGGGGTCGAGCGCCTCTAGCAGCTCGTCGGCGGACCGGCCGGAGACGGCCTGCGTGATGTTGCTCACGGGCTGAGACATGCGGGAACAGCACTCCGACCGACGGGGTTCAGTAACAAGGTAGAACCACCCTAGACGGGACGCCGGACAGTTTTCCGGCGCCTGCCCCCACGCAGAGACGGAGCGAGCCACGATGGCGGCATTCACGATGTACTCGACACCTTGGTGCGGTTACTGCCACCGCTTGAAGGGCCAGCTGAAGCGGGCCGGGATCGAGTTCACCGAGGTCGACATCGAGCAGGTGCCCGACGCGGCCAAGATCGTCGAGAAGGTCAACCGCGGCAACCAGACCGTACCGACCCTCGTCTTCGCCGACGGCACCGCGATGACCAACCCGTCGATCGCCCAGATCGCCGAGAAGCTCGCCGCCTGACACCGCATTTCGGCGGTTGACCGCCGAAATTGCGTGGGCCGGGGTCACCAGCTGCCGGTTAGTTCCTTGCCGTACCAGCCTTCGATGAGGCGGCGGGAGATGGAGATGTTGCCGGGGAGCGCCATGCTGCCTGCTTCGACGAGGGCTTGCAGGTCTTCGCGGCTGAACCACTTGGCTTCGGCGATCTCGTCCTGGTCGACGTTGATCGCGTAGCCGGTGGCCTTGGCGTAGAAGCCGAGCATCAGGCTCGACGGGAGCGGCCAGGGCTGGCTGGCGGCGTACTGGACTTCTTCGCCGACCACTACGCCTGTCTCCTCGAAGACCTCCCGGCGTACTGCGGCCTCCAGCGACTCCCCCGGCTCCACGAAGCCGGCGAGGGTCGAGTAGCGCCCCTCCGGCCAGGCCTCGTTGCGGCCGAGCAGGGCGCGGTCCTGGTCGTCGGTGACGAGCACGATGATCGCCGGGTCGCTGCGCGGGAAGTGGTTGAGCCCGCAGTTCGGGCAGTGCCGCACGTGCCCGGCGTCGACCACCTCGGTGTGGGCGCCACAGTTGGCGCAGTGGGTATGTATTGCGTGCCAGTTGGCCAGCCCGATCACGTTGACCGCGATCCCGGCCTCCCGGTCGTCCAGCACGCCACCGACCTCGCGCAGCCCGGCGTACGACTCATCCGGCTCGCCAGTGACCAGTACTGCGAACACTGCGCGCCCGTCAGCGGTCATCCCGGCTCCGGCGACTAGATCGATCCCCAGGAAGATCCGGATGCCCTCTGGTGCCGCAGCGGGCGGTACCAGGCGGAGCGCAGTACGGTCTGCTTCTACTGCCAGCTTGTCGCCGACTACTAGCGCTACCTGCGTGTCCTCAGCGGCCCAGGCCTTCTCCAGCCACTCAGCGTCCCGCCGGCGGTCAGCGGCTCGGTCGAGGACGGAACGGGACAGCGACAGGGAACCAGGAACGATCGAATAAGCCACGGCTTCAACGTATCTCGCCTCGCCACCATGAGAGCATCCCGGCATGAGTATTCACATCGCTGCCGAGAAGGGGCAGATCGCACCGCGCGTGCTGTTCCCCGGAGATCCGCTGAGGGCCAAGTGGATCGCTGAGACCTACCTGTCCGACGTCACCTGCTACACCGAGATCCGGAACATGTTCGGGTTCACCGGCACCTACAAGGGTGAGCGGATCTCCGTGCAGGGGTCCGGCATGGGTCAGGCGTCGGCCTCGATCTACGCCAACGAACTGTTCGCCGAGTACGACGTACAGACGCTGATCCGGGTCGGCACGTGTGGGGCGCTGACCGAGGCGGTCCGGGTCCGCGACGTGATCGTGGCGATGTCGGCGAGCACCGACTCGCAGATGAACCGGCTGCGCTTCCACGGCATCGACTACGCGCCGACCGCCGACTACAAGCTGCTACGCGCCGCTGTGGACGCTGCTGAGGCGGCCGGGCTGAACGTGCACGTCGGCCAGGTGTTCTCGGGCGACCTGTTCTACAACGACCGGCCCGACCTGGTGTCGCGCACGGCCGAGTACGGCGTACTGGGGATCGAGATGGAGGCCGCGGCGCTCTACACGCTGGCCGCCAAGTTCGGTCGCCGGGCGCTCGGCATCATGACCGTGTCGGACCACCTGATCACCAAGGAGGAGACGACGGCCGAGGAGCGGCAGACGACGTTCTCCGAGATGATCACGATCGCCCTCGACGCGGCGATCGAGGTACCGGTCTGAAGCGGATCGCCGTCGCACTGGTGAGCACTGCCCTGCTCATCGGTACTGCGGCCTGCTCGGGTTCCTCCTCGGACGACAAGAAGGCGGATCCTCCGAAGTCGGGTGAGACGCCCGCGGGCTCGACCAGTGGACAGCCTTCCGCGGAGTCGAGCGACAAGTCGTCTGACCCGGTGCTGCCGGATGTCACCGCGCCTCAGGTGCTCACCGGGTTGAAGGGCGCCGGCTACAAGTGCGGCGCCGACGGGACGTACGCGATCTGTACGTCGGGCACGGTGGCGGTCTGGGTACTCACCGGAACCCATCCGCGGCCGCCGGTCGTGTCGCTGCACGCGACTGGTCAGCTCGCGCCGGCCCAAGCTGCCGTCGCGCAGCAGTTGCCGAAAGTGCTGGAGATCGCGCACATCAACCCGCGGACGCCGATCGTCGACTGGTTCGGCAAGCTCGGCGGCACCGAGGACGTGCTGAAGTCCGGCGACTGGCAGGCCGACTGGTCGGTCGAAACAGTCGACACGGAAGAGCCAGGCGTCCACCTGACCATGATCGACCAGACCTGCAAAACCAACTGCCAGGCGGAGTAAACCAAACCGCCGCCGCGCGGCCGCGTACGGGCGGCGCGGCGGCGTATAGGCAACCGCGGTGGCGTACGCCGCTAGGAGCTGCCTGCGGCGCCCGCTGAGCTGGCTACGACTATGGCTGCGGTGACGGCGGCCTGCATTTCCTGGACTGCCTTGCGGACTGCTGCGGCGGCCCAGTCGGACTCTGAGATCTCCTTGGCGCGTTGCTTCAGGGCCTTCTTGTCGACCGCGTCGGTGATGACCTTCGGGACGACGTTCAGGGCGGTCAGCAGAGCGATCAGGGCGGCAGTGCGCTCGTCAGGCTGGGTGCCTAGCTTCAGCACGTTCTCCAGGCCGGTTCGGACCTCAGCCTCGTGCCGTGCGTCCTTGGCAGGCCAGCGGGTGACTGGGAACAGCCCGAGCACCTTGCCCTTGTCCGCCTCGAGCACACCCCGCTCCGCCAGCCGCACGAGCAGCTGGTCGCGCAGCTTCTTCGACAGCTTCGCCATCAGGTCCTTCGGCTTGGCACCGGGCTTGCCCGCCAGGAAGGCGAGCCGCTCGTCCAGTACCGGGTCCCCGGTCGGCGTGGTGTCCAGTACCTTCAGCCGCCCGGCCTTGACCTGGTCACCGGCCTCGGCGATGTCCACCTTGCCCAGCAGGGTCAGCTCGATCAGTACGGCTCCACCGAGCGCGTAGTCGAGTCCGGGCGACCCGGCGATCGGCTTCCCGCTCTCGTCGTCGTACAGGAGCAACGCGAGATCCTCTGCGATCAACATGCATCAAACCTAGGACGGCTCCACCTACCTGGGCATCCGCCGCGCGGACTACCTTCGGCGTCCTCCGGAAGGCTGTGACTCAGTAGTGGAGGCCGTTGAGGAGCACGTGGCGCCACGCGGCTTGGGGATACCGGTCACTTTTCATGGCCTCGCGAGCATCAAGTAAGGTAAGCCTTAGCTAACCATCCCCGCCTCTGCCGGATCCCGCGCAGCGATTGGAGTGCCGCCATGCCCCGCGCACTGCCCGAGCCGATCTACCGCCGCTTCACCGCCGGAGTCGGCACCCTCACCCTCCGCCCGTTCAACCTGACCGTGGATGTGCCCACGCTGCACAGCTGGGTCACGCAGCCCTACGCGCAGTACTGGGGATTGCTGACCGCCACCGTCGACGAGGTGCGCGCGGAGTACGAGCGAATCCAGCGGACCGGCTATCACCAGGCTTTGATCGGCGAACAAGATGGACGGCCGGCGTTCCTGATGGAGCGGTACGAACCCGCCTGCGACCCGGTCGGTGACGTGTACCGCCCGGCGCCGGGCGATGTCGGGATGCACGTGCTGGTCGCTCCGCCGGTGCAACGAGTGCACGGCTTCACTGGCGCAGTCTTCGAGACCGTCCTCGACTATCTGTTCAGCGATCCGGCGATCGATCGCGTCGTGGTCGAACCGGATGTCCGCAACACCAAGATCCAAGACTTGAATCAACGCATGGGCTTTCGCAAGCACAGCATCGTGACACTGCCGGACAAGCAGGCCTGGCTGAGCTTCTGCACCCGCGACCAGTACGCCGAGGCGACCCGGATGAACGAGGCAGGCTGACCTATGACGACCACCCATCTCCAGCCCGACACCTGGGCCGTTGCGAACCGCGCGCTGGTCCGCAAGGCGCTCGCCGAGTTCAGCCACGAGCGACTCTTCGAACCGGTCGCCTCGGGAAGCGGCTACATCGTCGCGAACGTTACGAGTAAGTATTACTTCAAGGCTAAGCAGTATCCCTTGAATCATTGGGAGGTCGATGCCGCCAGCATCACCCGGACCCGCGTCGGCGACAGCGCCGGCGACACCACCGGGACCAGCGTGGCCGGCGTGGCCGGCATGGTCGGCGACGGTGCGGCCGTTGATGCACTTGTTGACACACCCGTTGCTGCACCTGTTGACGCACCCGTTGACGCGCTGGACTTCATCACCGAGTTTCACGAGCAGTTGGGGATCGGGGCCGAGATGCTGCCCGTCTACCTCGAGGAGATCAGCAGCACGCTCGCCAGTTCGGCGTACAAGCTGGCCAAGGACGACCTGACCGCGGCCGACCTGGCCGGCGCCGACTTCCAGACGATCGAGTCGGCGATGACCGAGGGACACCCTTGTTTCGTGGCGAACAACGGGCGGCTCGGGTTCGGCGTCGAGGACTATCGCGCCTTCGCCCCCGAGGCCGGCGCACCCGTGCGACTGGTCTGGATCGCGGTCCGCCGCGATCGTTCGACGGTCTCGCACAGCCGCACGATCAGCTACGACGACATGCTGCGCACCGAGCTCGGAGCCCCTGTCCTGCAACGGTTCAGCGAGCGGATCCGGTCCGTCGGCGCCGAGCCGGCCGACTACCACCTGATGCCCGTGCACCCGTGGCAGTGGGACAACAAGACGTCGATCACCTTCGCCGCGGATATCGCGCAACGGCACATCATCCACCTCGGTACCAGCGATGACGACTACCAGGCCCAGCAGTCGATTCGCACCTTTTTCAATCGCGTGAACCAGGACCGGAATTATGTGAAGACGGCGCTGTCCGTGCTCAACATGGGTTTCATGCGCGGCCTGTCCCCGGCGTACATGGCGAAGACGCCCGCGATCAACGACTGGGTGCACGACCTGGTCGAGAACGACGCGGTGCTCAAGCGCCACGGCTTCTCCGTACTGCGCGAGATCGCCGCCGTCGGCTACCACAACCGGTACTACGAAGCGGCGACCAGTGCGACTTCGCCGTACCGGAAGATGCTTTCCGCCTTGTGGCGCGAGAGCCCGGTACCGACGCTGGCTCCCGGCGAGCGGCTGGCGACGATGGCGTCGCTGCTACACGTCGACCGGCACGGTTCGGCCTTGGCGGGTGCACTGATCCGGGCATCGGGATTGACCGCGACCGAGTGGGTGCGCTCGTATGTCGATGCCTACCTGGTGCCACTGCTGCATTGCTTCTACGCCTACGAGCTGGTCTTCATGCCCCATGGCGAAAACCTCATCCTCGTACTGCGGGACGGCGTGCCCGTGCGGGCGATCATGAAGGACATCGCCGAGGAAATCGCCGTTCTGAGCACGGCGACCTCGTTGCCCGCGGAGATCGAGCGGGTTCGCGTCACCGACGTTCCGGACGACGAGAAGCTGCTGAGCATCTTCACCGATGTGTTCGACTGCATCTTCCGGTTCCTGGCGCCGTTGCTCGACGGCGAGGGGTTGTTGTCGCCGGAGGAGTTCTGG
The DNA here is from genome assembly GCF_010548305.1 of Streptomyces sp. SID13031. Taxonomy (GTDB): domain Bacteria; phylum Actinomycetota; class Actinomycetes; order Propionibacteriales; family Kribbellaceae; genus Kribbella. The sequence goes on along the minus strand of NZ_JAAGLV010000004.1, from coordinate 360,375 downwards.
GCGGTCGTCGCGGAGTCGGTGCGTGACTATCAGGAGGCGACCCCCGAGCTGGCGGCGGCGTTCGCGAAGTACGACCTGTTCGGATCCGAGTTCGCCCTGTCCTGCTTGAACCGGCTACAACTGCGCAACAACCAGAGCATGGTCGACCTCACCGACGTGTCCGGCTCACTGCAGTTCGTCGGAACACTGCAAAACCCCTTGGCTGGTTAGAGAAGCTGGGCGATCAGGGCATCGCCCAGCCAGCGTTCGTACTCGTCGAGCGACCAGCCGCGTTCCAGGACGAGGGTCCGGTAGACCTCGGCAACCATGCAGGCGAGCAGGATGTCCAGCGCGCGGGTCGCGGTGACCGCCAGCTCGCCCTCAAGGCGGCGAGGCACTTCGCGAGGTCGTGCTCGCGGGCGTCCCACATCCGCGCAGCTCCTTGGCCATCCCGGGTTCTGCCCGCGCCGCCTCCTGGTAGATGACGATCACGTCGTACCCGGCCTCGAACTGGCGGCGATGCCAGTGCGCGGTCTGCCGGAGCCGATCAACCGGGTCGGGCGCCGCCAGCGCGAATTCCGACAGCCGCTGGGTCTCGGCATCGGCGATCCATGCCTTGGCGATCTCGCGCAGGATGGTCGCCTTGTTCCCGAGGGCCTGGCGCTTCTACTGGCGCTCGAGGCCGATCAGGTCGGCGGGGGTGCAGTCGAGGGCGTCGCAGATGGCGGTGAGGGTGCTGAAGCGGACGGCCCGGGCGTGGCCGTTCTTCAGGATGGAGAGATTGGCGACCGTTACACCGACGCGCGCCGCGAGGTCGACCAGGGTCATGTTGCGGGCGATGAGCAGCTCGTCCAGATGGATGGTGATCCGATGCTCGAGCGATTCGGCGGGCTCAGGTTGCTTGCCCCGTTCGGGTTGCCCTTGCCGCTTGGTTGCCTTGGGCATCAGATGACGGTGTCCAGCTCGGCCCGCATGGCGACGCCGCGAGCGAGGAGTTGGGCAACGGCCGCGAAGATGAAGCCGACCGCGAGTGACCAGAACGGCGAGCCGTCCGCCTTGACCGCAGTACCGGAGTCGAGCACCGTCGACGAGAGCACCGACATCGCGGCGCTGGCGAGCGCCCAGGCGCCGACGCCACCGAAGGCGGTGAGCTTCGCGATGAACGTCAACTCACGGACCGTACCGGCAGTGAAGGGGTCGCTTGCCTCCGCGGCTCGCAGGAGCGCCGCCAGCCGGCGGGCGACCTCGGCAACCACGAGCGCGCCCGGCAGGACCGTGGCGAGGGAGAGCAGCCGCTGCGCAAGGGACGGGTCAGTGAGGCTGAAGGGGATCGTGCCCTCCGGGTCGACCACGGCACCCGACTTCACCCCGTCGACGCCTTGCAGGCCGGACAGCAGCGAACTCGGCAGGTCCAGCACGACCGGCGAGCGCGGGATGAAGGCGATCACCAGTAACGCGACCGTGGCGCACAGTACGGCGACGAAGACGACGGTCGAGGTGATCCGGAGCCGCCGTAGCCAGGTACCCATCCGTTGATCCATGAGAAACCTTCCTGCGCATATCGTTAAACAATATGGATATTGAAAAACGATATGCCTGGCGGGGCCTGGCGTCAACTGTGGATAACTTCAGCGGCGGTCGGGGCGTTTCGGCGATGCTGGTCGGGTGATCGAACGACTGGCGAATCTCGAGGCCGCTGGACTGGCGAACGCCGTACCGGCCAATTGCTCAGCGGGTGCTGGAGTGCGGGCACCGGACGCCCGGCGGTTTGAGGTGATCGACGGAAGGCTGGCGGTGACGGGGGTCCAGCCGCCGTCCCACCAGGCGGCGGTCGTCGCGCTGATGGTGCTGCTCAAACAGGCCTGTACTGCCGACCTGCTCGTCTCCGTCGGCTCACTCGACTTCCGGCCGACGCGCCGGCTCTCGCTCCGCCCCGACATCCTCGTCACCGCACGCGCCGGCGCGGGCCCGCAGTACGTCCAGGAGGCAGAACTCGCCGTCGAGGTGCTCTCACCAACCACCCGAGTCACCGACGTGGTGACGAAACGCGAGCTCTACGCGCAGCACGGCGTACCGGCGTACTGGCTCCTCGACCCCGACCGCCAGGAACTCACCATCCTCCACCTCACCAACGACCACTACACCTGCGAAGCAGTCCTCCAAGGCGAAGAAACCTTCCACACCACCACGCCTTTCCCCGTCACCCTCTCCCCCGCAGCACTCACAGGCTGACCGGGGCAGACGGCGGGGCAGTCTCGGGGCAGATCATCCAAACCGCCACGTGCGTCGCCGAATCACCACCATGCTGATCAGGTGACCTTGATGACCGCGCCGACCCTGCGATACGAGCTGATCGACGGGATGTATCTGCTGACCCCGCTACCGACCTTGCCGCACCAGATCGCGGCGAGCCGAGACAGCCCGGGCCAGACGCCCTGCGACTCTCGCTACTGCTTGCCGTCGAGATCCTCTCGCCATTCACCCGGATGGTCGACCTGCTACTCAAGCGCGCGATCTACGAGGAGTCCGGGGGCTGCTCCTACTGGCTGATCGATCCCGAGCAGGAGGTCTTGACGGTGCTCGAACTGGTCGGCGGGCAGTATGTCGAGCGGGCCATGGCGAAGGGTGCCGAGGCCTTCGAAGCCGAACTGCCGTTCTCCGTCCGGATCGTCCCGCGCGAGCTCGTCCACTAAATGCCGGGGCACGCTTTGGGGCAGATTGCGGGCAGGTGGCGGATTGGCCTGCCCACGCCCTGCCTGAATCCGGAATCCTGGCCGAGTGACCGATAAGGAGGCACCAGCCGTGCAACCACTTGAGCCAGGCGGATTCACCCTCGCGGATTTGGATGGCATGCCCGACGACGGCATGCGCTACGAGTTGGTAGACGGGACTCTGCTGGTGACTCCCTCGCCACTGCCGATCCACCAGGATGCAGCACTCCAGCTCGCCGCTCGTTTGCTCGCTGGCTGTCTGCCGGATCTGAACGTCTTCATCGCTCCGATGGACTTTCAACCGGATGTGCACAAGTCCTTGCAGCCAGATGTCCTCGTCTGCCGGAAAGAAGACGTGGGCCAGAAAGTCATCGCGCAACTGCTGCTCGCCGTGGAGGTCCTGTCTCCGGCAACGCGCTCCAAGGACCTTGTCTGGAAGCGGTTGGCGTACGAACAGTCCGGCATCGAGTCGTACTGGATCTTTGATCCGGAGGTCGAGATGCTGACTGTGCTGGAGTTGGAGGACGGACGGTATGTCGAGCGGGCTGTGGTGAAGGCTGATGAGGCGTTCGAGGCCGGGCTGCCGTTTGCTGTTCGGGATCGTTCCCGCTGAGCTTGTCGGTTAGCTCAGTCGAGGCGGTTTGCGATGTGGGGTGGCATGACGGGGGCAAGACCGTGCGGAAGGGCCGGCCGTTGCCGACGGCCCAACTGTCCGGCATCTTCGGAGTACCTGGTGGGAAGGATGTCTCCCCGCAGCTTTCCTGGTCCGGTTTCCCGAAGCGGACGAAGAGTTTCGTCATCTCGATGTACGACCCGCAGGCGCCGACCGGGAGCGGGTTCTGGCACTGGGTCGTGGCAGACCTGCCAGCGACCACGACGTCGCTGCCTGAGAACGCGGGCATCCCGAACGGCAAGTCCCTGCCTGCCGGCGCGCTACAGCTCCCCGGCGACGCCGGCGCGTTCCGCTACATCGGCGGCGCACCGCCGAGCGGCTCCGGCGTCCACAACTACTACATCGCCATCACCGCGCTGGACGTCGCCAAGTCCGGCGTCGGTCCGACTGCGAGCGGCGCGCTGCTCGGCTTCACGATCGGCAGCCACACGATCGCCCGCGCGACGTTGATCCCCATCGCCGTCGGGTGACGATCCGGCCGCCGGGCCTCGCTGGTGCGCCGTGTCGGGAGTTGCGCAACGAAACTGCTGACACGGCGGGACAGGTCCGGCGGCGCTCGCTCACCCGTTGAGCAAGGTGATCAGGGCGGGCCGGTCGGGGAGGTTGTCGGGGCGGATGATGTCGCCGGTGCGGACGTAGTAGAAGGCGGCGCCGACCTGGTCGACGGGGATGCCGAGGAGTTCGGCCCAGGCGACTCGGTAGATGGCCAGCTGGAGTGGATCGGCGGTCTCGCTGCGGCTGGTCTTCCAGTCGACGACGTCGTAGCCGCGGGAGCCGTCGGGGCGGATCACCTGGTAGACGGCGTCGATCCGGCCGCGGACCATCCGGCCGCCGATCGCCAGGGCGAACGGGGCCTCGATCTCGTACGGCATCTGCTCGCCGTAGGGGCCGATGCGGAACGCATCCATCAACTCGGTCAGGTCGGTGTCGTCGACGATGCCCTCGTCGGCAGCGCCTGGCAGATCATCGGGGTCGAGCAGGAACTGCTGGCCGAAGTAGCTCTCCACCCACGCGTGGAAGCGGGTGCCGAAGCGCGCCGCCCGGTTGGGTTTGCGGGGCATCGGGCGAGCCAGGTCAGCCGCCAGCCCGTCCGGATCCGTCGCCAGCCGCATCACCTGGGTCGCCGACAGCGAAGCGGGCAGCTCGACGTCGTACGCCTTCCGGCTCCGGCTTTCCCTTGCCTCTGACAACAATCGCTCCAGCTCGGAGTCCCAGCGCGCGACCGTCGCCTGCTCGTCCAGCAGCAGCGAGTCCTCGGCCTCCTGCGACGGACCTTCCGCGCGCGACTGCTCGACCAGCGCGACCGATTCGAGGCGGCGCTGGTACCCGGCCGGATCGTACGGAGCCGGCCAGGGCGCGAGCGTCTGCTCGGCCAGCTCCGGGTTCTCCTCGTTGAGCTCGGGCTGCGGCGCCCAGTCGACGACCCGCTCCCCCGCATGTTTCTTCAGCGTCTCCAGGTACGACGAGGGGCCGCGTGGCCGTTTCTGCGTGGGCCCCCACCAGTGCCCAGTCGCGACCAGGATCTCCTTGGCGCGTGTGAAAGCGACGTACCCGAGCCTTCTCTCCTCCAGCGCGTTGACGTTCTTGCACTCGTCGGCGAAGGCCTTCAGCCCGGCGTTCGACAGGTCGTGGAAATCGGGCAGCGTGTCGGCGTCACCGCGCAACGGCCACGGCAGCACCTTCGCGTTGGTGGTCCACTTGTCGCGCCCGCGGTCCGACGGGAACACCTTGTTCACCAGCGTCGGGACGAACACGATCGGCCACTCGAGCCCCTTCGACCGGTGCGTCGTCAGCAGCTTCACCGAGTCCGCCTCGCTCGGTACTGCGAGGTCGAGACCCGCCGCGTACTCCTCTTCGGCCGCCAGGTACGCCAGCAGGCCGTCGAGCGAACCACTCGACTCGGTGGAGACGAAGTTGCCCACGGCATCGAGGAACGCGGCCAGGTGATCACGTCGGCCGGAGTCGACGTGGTCGGGGGTCGCGGTGAGCTCGACGTCGAGACCGATCGTGCTGATCACCCGGCGTACCAGGTCGAGCAGCGGCTCGCCCGCGTGCGCGCGCAGGTCACGCAGCTCGGTCGACAGCTCCCTGAAGCGCTCGAGCGCCTCCGCCGAGTATCCCCAGCCGGCCGGGCCGGGGTCGTCGACGGCTTCGGCCAGCGAGATGACCTCCGTCGAGTCCATACCGGCCACCGCCGCGTCGAGCGCCGCGACGAGATCGTCCGCGGCTGGGCGGTCGCCGCCGTCAGCGAGGGAACGGGAACGGTTGGCCAGCAAGGCGAGATCGCGGTGGCCGATCCTGTACCGCGGGCCGGTCAGGATGCGCAGCATCGCGGCGTTCGCGGTCAGGTCGTTGACCGCCTGCAGGGTGGCGACGACGTCGACGACCTCGGGCAGCGCGAGCAGTCCGCCGAGGCCGACCACCTCGACCGGGACCTTGCGCGCGATCAGCGCCTCGTGCACAGCGCTGAGGTCGACGTTCGTCCGCATCAGGATGCCGATGTCCTTCCACCGGCGGCTGGGCATCTTGTGGGCGGCGACGATCGCGTCCGCGACCCACTCGATCTCCTTCGAGCGCGTCTCGAACAGGCCGACGGTGATCGCGCCCTCGGGTGCTTCCGGCGGCGCCTCCAGCGGGATGACGCCGGGGTGTTGCTCGTAGAGCTCGGCCGCGTGCTGGTTGGCTGCCGCGAGGATCCTGCTGCCGCAGCGACGGTTGACACTCAGGACGTAGCGGCGGGCCGCAGTACCGTCTGCGTTCTTGAAGTGCTCGGGGAACTCGTCCAGGTTGGCGACCGAGGCGCCGCGCCAGCCGTAGATCGCCTGGCAGGGGTCGCCGACCGCGGTGACGGGGTGGCCGTGCTCGCCGAACAGGGCGGTCAGCATCCGGCGTTGGGAGACCGAGGTGTCCTGGTACTCGTCGAGGAGGACGACCTTGTACCGCGCTCGCTCGATCACCGGGACCTCTGGACACTCCTCGGCCAGCCGCGCGCCGAGCGCCATCTGGTCCGCGAAGTCGACGACGCCGCGCTCAACCTTGAACGCCTGGTACTCCTCGACGAGCTGGAGGATCTCGCCGCGCTTCAACGCGGTCTCGGCGAGCTTCTTCACCTCGACCGTCTGCTTGCGGGCGGCGGCGACCTCGGCCCGCACAGCCTCGTCATGAGCCCGTACTTCGTTGGCGCTGAGCAGGTGATCAGCCAGCTCGCCGTCGAGGGCCAGCAGGCTGTTGACGAGCGTCGGCACGTGATGGGACGCGAAGCGGATCGGCCCGTTGGACCGGCGGACGACGCGGCCGGCCAGCTGGAACCTGGTCGCGTCGGCAAGTACCCGGACGTCGGGCTCGAGGCCGAGGCGGAGGCCGTGCTCGGCGATGAGCGTGCCGGCGAAGGCGTGGTACGTCGAGACGACGGGCTCGCCTGGCTCTTCGGGCTCCCAGTTCGGGACGTTGCTGCGCAGGTGCGCGGCGAGGATCGGGTGCTGGTCGCGCGGCAGGGTGGAGCCGAGCACGCCGGCCTTGGTGAGGTCGTCGCGGATCTTGATGTCGAGCTCGTTGGCCGCCTTCTTGGTGAAGGTCAGCCCGAGCACCTCCTCCGGCTGGACCTGGCCGGTGCAGATCAGCCACACCACCCGGGCCGCCATCGCCGTCGTCTTCCCCGACCCCGCCCCCGCAACGATCACCCCCGGTGCGAGCGGCGCGGTGATCGCCTGCAGTTGCTGATCACTGAACGGGATGCCGAGCAGGTCGCACAGATCGGCCGTCGTCTCCAGCTTGGCTCTCATCAGACGATCTCTCGGCCTTCGGGTTGGATCGGGCACAGCGAGCGGACCTCGCAGCGGTCGCAGCTGGGGTTGCGTTTGGCGATGAACTCCTCGGTGCGGACCATGGTTTCGGCATCGTCCACTGCTTGGTCGAGCCAGGTGCGGCCGTCTTCGTCGGGCTCGAGCGGGGCCTGGCCCTGGACCTTGGGCAGGCCGATGTCGTCGTGGCGTAGCTGGACCAGCTCGGCGCCACCGCTGCGGGGCTCGTCGCCGAGCTTCTTCATCTGGCGGGACTCGATCGCACGCTGGTAGATCGCCAGCTGGACGTGCCGCTCCAGCGACGGCTTGGTCGGCAGGTTCCGGCCGGTCTTCAGGTCGATCACCCGGAGCTCGCCGTCGCCGTCCTGCTCGAGCCGGTCCATCCGGCCCTTCACCCGGACCGCGGGCTTGTCCTCGTCCGGCAGCAGTACGTCGAACTCCACCTCGGTGCCGACCAGCGTCCGGTCCGGGCGGCCCTGATGCCACGCGACGAACCGCCGCAGCGCCTGCTCCGCCTCCACCCGCTCCCGGTCGGAGATCCAGGACGACTCGAACTCGAGCTGCGTCCACACCTTGTCGAGCCAGCCGTTCAGCTCGTCGATGTCCGGCGGCAGCGTCCCGGTCGCGACCGCGTCGGCGAGCGTGTGGAGCACCATGCCGAAGCCGATGGCCGAAGTACTGGGGGTCTCGCCGCCCGCGCGACGCTGCAGGAACCAGCGCAGCGGGCAGTCGACGATCGTCGTCAGCGCGCTCCCGGACAACGGCACCGGCAGCTCCGGGTCCGTGATCGGGCGCTCCGACTTGGTCCGCTCCCGCACGCCCCACCAGCGCTGCGGCTCGGCCGTCGGGACCAGCGCATACTCCCGGTCGTCGACGGCGTCGGCGAGGTGCGCCAGCCGGTCCGCCGCGACGCGCTTCAACGCGGGCGACGACGCCGGGTCGGCCAGTACGCAGCGAAGGTCGGCCACCAGACCGGGCAGCGACAACGGGCGGCGCGGCCGTCCGGCCACCAACTTCAAAGGAATGTCCAGCTCGGCAAGCAATCGTGAGGGCTGATCGCCGTCGGCTTCGGGCGCCTGCACGGCCGTCACGATCAGCCGCTCCCGGGCTCTGGTGATCGCCACGTAGAAGAGCCGTCTCTCCTCGGCCAGCAATGCACCGGCTGACAACGGCTCCACCAGGCCGTCCGGTCCCAGCCTGTCCGGCTCGAGCAGGGAGCCGCGCCGACGGAGATCGGGCCATTGCCCTTCCTGCACGCTCGCCACGACGACGAGCCGCCACTGCAAGCCTTTGGACCGGTGCGCGGTCATCAACTGCACGCCGGCTTCGCGGTAAGTCGCGTCGAACCGGTTGTCACCCGCGATGTCCAGCGCCTCCAGCTCGGCCAGGAACGTCGACACGCCCTTGAACCCGATCTGCTCCTCGGCCCGGCTGGCCGCATCGAACAGCGCGCAGAGCGAGTCGAGATCGCGGTTCGCAGTACGGGCGACCTCGCCGCCGCTGTTCGCCTGGCCGCGGAGCCGGCGCAGCCACGGCGACTCCGACCACAGCGACCACATCACCTCGTCGGGCGCCGCGCCCGCCATCACGATATTCCTTGCCTTGAGCAACCTCTCGCCGAGCGCGACGAATCGCGCCTCGGCCGGCGACGCCTGCTCGTCGAGCAGCAACGGGTTCAGCAGCGCTTCGCGGAGCAGCTCGTCCGACGGGCGGGGCAGCCGCTGGCCGCCGGCTGCCTCGCGGTCGCGCTTGCGTAGTACGCGGGCAAGTCGTCGCAACTGCCCGGCATCCATCGCGCCCAACGGTGACAACGCCAATGCCCGCACCACGTCCACGGTCAGCGTGACCGGATCGGCGACGGCTCGCAACGCCAGCAACATCGGCCGTACTGCGGGCTCGCGCGACAAAGGCAACTCGTCACCGGCGACATCGACCGGGATGCCAGCGGCGGCCAGAGCGCGACGCAGCGGTGGGATCGACCAGCTGCCGGATCGGACCAGGACCGCCATCTCGTGCCAGCCGACACCGTCTTGCACGTGCGCGCGCCGGAGCAGGTCGGCGATGTGCTCCAGCTCGGCGCCGCTCGTCGAGTACAGGTTGGCCTCGACCTTGCCGGGGCCGTAGACGCACGAGCTCGCGTCGGGATTGCGGAACCGCTCGAAGGTGTCGCGGTCGAGCGTGCCCGGGACGCCGAGGCGGTTGACCACGTTGCGCGAGACGCGCTGCAGCGTCGTACCGAACCTGCGGGTCGTCGCGAGCGCGATCTGGGCGGCCTCTGCGCCGTCCGCCGTACGGAACTCGTCGGTGAAACGGAGCAGGCCACGGACATCGGCGCCGCGGAAGGTGTAGATGGACTGGTCCGGGTCGCCGACCACGACCAGGTCACGGCCGTCGCCGGCGATCGCCTGCAGCAGCTTCGTCTGGCCCGGATCGGTGTCCTGGTACTCGTCGACGAAGACGACCTTGAACTCCTCCCGGAGCCTGGCCTGGACGTGCGGCTGCTGCGCCAGGATGACCGCGCGATGGATCAGCTCGGAGTAGTCCAGCACCTGCTCGTGGTCGAGGATCTGCAGGTACTCCTCGAAGAAGTCGCCGACCGCGACCCACTCAGGCCTGCTCGCCGAGTGCCCGATCGCGGACAGATCCTCCGGGTCGAGCCCGAGCTGACGCGCCTTGCCGATGACGGCCTGTACTTCCTCGGTGAACCCGCGCGTCTTGAGCGCCGGATGCAGGCTCGACGGCCACTTGGTCACGCCGACCTCGCGACTCCCTCCGAGCGACTCGCTCAGGCGAAGCGTCTGCTCGGGGCCGGAGGGCAACCGCAGTGGCACGTCGAAGGCGTCGGCCGGGGTGAAGCGGCGCAACAACGCGTAGCAGAACGAGTGGAAGGTCATCGACGGCATCACTCGCGTCGTCCGGCCGAGCCGTGCGGTGATCCGGTCGCGCAGCTCGGTCGCCGCCTTGCGCCCGAAGGTCAGCACGAGCACCTGGTCAGGACTCAGCCCGCGATTCCCCACTCGATCAACGACAGCTTCGACCAGCGTCGTCGTCTTCCCCGTCCCCGGCCCGGCGAGCACCAGCAACGGCCCGCCCGGATGATCCACCACGGCCTGCTGATCAGCATCCAGCACCGGTGCCTCGGTGACGCGAGCCTGATGCCCGTCACCTCGCACCAAGCGATACCTGGAACCAGTTCTGCTGACCATCACCCCATCCCATCAGACGCCACCGACAGTCTTCACACGAGCACTGGTCGGAGCCACGGCATAACTTTTCGCGCGGTCGCCGCATCGAGTAATTCGATGACCATTCGGAGGGAGCATTCAGTGAAGACTGTTCGGCGAGCAGGGTTGGTGCTGGGGGTTTCGGCACTGCTGGCAGGGTTGGGGCTCGGGTCGGCGACGGCGCAGGCCGGTACCACCCCGGGAATCATGGCGTTGTGCGCGATGGACGTGGGGTCGATCACCGCTCAGGGGATCTACACCGACACCGTGGTCTCGGCCGGCGCACCGCCGGCGGCGAGCGCCCCACGGGTCGGCCCGGCCGTCGCGAAACCGGGTGAGACGAAGGCGAGCACGACCTGGGAGTTCGCCGACGAGCCCGGCAGCGGGACGGTGGATCGCGGCTATGCGATCTACGGAACGGAGCTCGACAGCACGTTGATCGCCCGGCCGGCCGGGGGTCCTTGGTGGGGTCGCGGCATCGTGGCCTTCGACTGGAACGACTACACCGCAGTGGTGCGATCGGCGTTCCCGAAGGGCGCCAACCCGACGCGCGAGTACTTCTACGCGGTCCGCGCCGACGGCGTGCTGGCGCGGTTCAAGAAGGACAACCAGGGTTTCCACCCGCTGGGCACCTACGCCGGGCTCAAGACGGTGAAGACGGTCACGGTGATCAGCCAGACCGCGTCGTACGACACGCTGCTGGTGACCACCAAGGCCGGTGCCCTCTCGACGATCCGGATCCCGGTCACCTCGCCGATGACCCCGGTGGTGAAGGTGGTCCGCGGGACGACCTGGCAGGGCTTCGAGGCGATCGTGGCGGAGAAGTGCGGAACCAGCAGCACGCTGCTGACCGCCATCGACCGCGAGACCGGTTCGGCTTACCTGTACGCCGTCGGCCACGCGACCGGCACCACCACGGCGATCCAGGCCCTCGGCAAGATCCCAGGCACCTTCAACGACCCGGTGTACTTCCTCCGCAGCTCGCGGGAAGGCACACCACTGAACGGCGAGTGATCACCGTCGACTGACGACAAGCACGCGACGAGGCGGCGACCAGCGAGGACGCCGCCTCGTTGCACGTCATCGAGTCGAGCTGGGTCAGTCGACTTCCGGGTCCCAGCGGACCTGGCGGAGGTTGACCTTGCCGTTGGCGGCTCGGACGCCGTCGCCGGTGTTTCTGATGTTTCGATTGTTTCTCTTGTTTCGGATATGATCCTCCGGCCAGGAGCAGTTGGTGATGCCGGTGGCGACACCTAGCCACGATCAGCTCCGCGCGGTCGCTCTGATCATCAACCGGGGTACCGAGGTCACCATCGTCCACGGCAAGACCAGCGTGAAGGTGACCGGCCCGACGCTGGCCGCGATGCGCCAGATCATCGCCGCCCTCAGCGCCGGCCCACTCAGCTTGCTCGTCGACGAGACCCGGGACACCGAGCTGACCAGCCAAGAAGCCGCCGACCTGCTCAACGTGTCACGCCCGTACGTCGTCAAACTCGCCCGCGAAGGCCGGCTCGCCCACAAGCTGGTCGGGAACCGACACCGGTTCCTGCTCTCCGAGGTCCAAGCCCTCGCACAGGCTCAGTACCGCGAACGCGAGCAGTTGCTGGCTTCGATAGTGCCCGAAGGCGGCTACCTGGACGAGGACTTCTGACCGATGCCCACGGTCTGCCCAGATCACCCGATCGGCGTTCTCGACGCTTGTGTACTGGTTCCGCCTAGCCTCCGCGACGTATTGCTCTCCTGCGCCCACGAGTTGGCGTTCCGTCCCGTCTGGCAGGACGAGATCTTCGACGAGGTCCTGCGCAACTCGGTACGGCTCCTGAAGGATCGCTCCGGCTTGACCGACGACGCCGCAACCGCCGCTTCAGCGCACATGCTCGATCAGATCGGCCAAACGTTCCCCGACGGCCTGCCGCCGCCGGGCCTTGCCGTCGTGCAGCCCGACAGGTTTCTGCTGGATCTGCTGACCGCGGCTCCCGTGCAGGTCGTGAATGCCGTTGAGGGGATGTCGCGCCGGCTTCGGCAGCCGAAGAAGACAACCGTCGAACTGGCCGAGCAGATGGCAAAGGGCCGGTACGTCCCTGGATTCGGCGACGAGCTGGGCAGGATCCTCGCGGACGGAATGCCTTGAGGCCGGACACTCCCTGACCCCTGCACGGCGACCAGGCGCTGCTTAGCTCTCCTCTTCGGGGTCCCAGCGGACCTGGCGGAGGTTGATCTTGCCGTTGGTGACTCGGACGCCGTCGCCGCGGAGGAGTTGGAGTTGCTGGTCGACTACCTCGTCGGCGGGGATGCCGCTGGCGCGGATGACTCGCCACCAGGGGACACCTCCGCCGTACTCGCGCATGATCGCGCCGACCTGCCGCGGCCCGCCCTGGCCGACGAACGCGGCGATATCTCCGTACGTCGCCACGCTGCCCGCCGGAATCGACTCGACCGCCACCAACACGGCCTCCACGTACTCCTCCCGATCCACAGCCCTACGTTAACCACCCGCCAACAGATTCCGTACTAGCCGGCGCGCCTCGGTCGGACCGGTGTCATCCCTCGCGGGATCGCACTTCGACTTCTGCCAGGGACAGCGGGTTGGTGGCGGACTCCAGTTGTACGCGGACGTAGCGGCCGGTCAGGGTAGTGAGATCGAGGGTGGTGGGGCGTCCGGCCTGACCTGGTTGGTGGATGGCTGTTACCCCTGGTGCCGTTCGTGCCGCCTCGAGCGAGTCTCCGGTGATCGGGGTGCCGGAGACGAGCACCCAATAGTTCGACAAGCGGTCGGCGCAGCAGTCTGCGCGGTTCCAGATCGCGATCTGGTCGATTGCGTAGCTCTTGCCGAGATCCACCTGCCACCATGCCTGGTTGGCTGGTTCTGCTGTGTGGGTGACGGATTCCCCGCCCCAGTTGCCGTCGGTATTGCCGTCGACCGCGCGGCTGGGGATGCCGTCATAGGCCACACCTGACTGAGTCGCCTGCTTACCCAAGGCAACATCGGGCGGGGGTACGGCGGTGTTCAAGCCCTTGTCGTAATGGTTGCCTGCGACCCGGATGTCCGAGCTGCCGGTGAACATGAACAGCGGCGAGGTGTACGGCGGGTGGTCCGGGCCGTCCAGGCGACGGACGGTATTGCCGGTGAACCGGAAGCCTCCGACGCTCTTGGCGTTGACGACGGTGAGGTCGCCGACGTCGAATCTGTTCTGATCGACGGTGATGTTGTGGTGCACCGGGTTCGCCGGGTCGACCACCCGGTTGGTCGGCTCTACGAAGATGACCGGACCGCTGGGCCTGGTGAACCGGTTCCCGCGGATGGTGACGTCGGCGACGGCCCCGGACTCGTACCACGAGTAGGCATCGGCGGAGATGTAGATGCTGGACATCGTCATCGCGTCGAACCGGTTGCCGGTGATCAGTACCGGCTTGCGGGTGGTGACCAGTACGCCGCGGGTCGGCACGTTGCGGAAGACGTTGTCGGCGATGACGACGGACGGCGTGTAGGTGATGTTCTCCGCGACCGTACCGCCGATCTCCAGCCCAGCGGGGAGTGGCCGGTCGAAGGTGACGGTCATGGTGGTCAGCGGCTTGGCGTGGTCCATCCCGCTCGGCCCGTCCACCGCGGTGACGACTGCCCGGCCGCCGGCGAGCGGGGCCATGGTGCGCTTGTTGACGAACTCCACCTCGTTGCCGGGGTAGAACTGCGGGAAGCCTGCCGTCTCCCGGTGTTTGTAGGCGAGGGTGACCGTGTCCGGCCCTGGCTGATCGACGACCTCGAGATAGGTGCCGTGGATGTTGATCGGGTCGTCGTGCGGGCCGTCGAAGACGCTCCGGGTGATCTTGACCTCGCCCTTGATGCCGGACATCTGCACGAAGTCCGCGAACGAGGCTGTCGTCCGGCCGGACTTCGGGTCCGGCGCGAAGTTCACCTTGTCGATGGTGATGTCCTCGCTGAACTGGCCCACGATGCCGAAGGTCTGCAGGTAGTAGGCGTTCAGCGAGCGCATCGTGACGTTCTTCGACTCCCAGATGAACGCGCCCGGTTCCTCCCGCTGGATCTGCCGCAGCTGGTAGACGAGCCCGGCGTCCGACGGCGGCGTCGCGGTCGTGTAGTCGATCTGGATCCGGCGCTGGCCAAGATCGGTGACCGCGGCGACATCGGTGAACATCGGGTTGCCGGCGCGCCACGTCCGCTGCGCCACCGGGTCGTGGATCTGCGTGTACTCGAGCCCGTCGACGCCCGACCAGTACGGCTGCCCGGTGACCGGGCTGCTCTCGCCGAGCCAGGTGATGTGGGTACCGTCCACCCGGTACGGGCTGCCGGCGGGGATCGACAGGACGCGGTACGCGTGCCCGTCTGTCACGCCCGCGGCGGCGACCGTGGCGTCGATGACCTTCGGTGCGGCGTAGTCGAAGGAGAAGTCGGTGAACGTCACGTTGGTCGAGCGGATCGCCGCGAACGCCGTCTGGAGGCCGTGGTAGACGAGCTTCGCGCCGCGGCCGTCGACGGTGACGTCGTGCATGTCCTCGACGAGCAGCCCGATCTTCTTGTCCCGGTAGCGCTGGTCGGCGCCGACGGTGTTGGACACGTACAGCTCACGCGTCTCGGCCTGCTCGGGGAACAGTTGGTAGGTGCCCTTCGAGAAGACGATCTTCGTCGGCCGGCCGAGGGTCCGGGCGTGCCGCAGCGCCGCGGTGACCGCAGGCGCGGAGTCGGTCCGGCCGGTGGGGTCGGCGCCGAAGGCAGCGACATCGACGATTACCGGCGCCGCAGCCGACGCCGCGGCAGCGGGGCTCAAACCACTTCCGGCCATCACCAGTGCCATCCCAAGAATCACGATCCGAGACATAGGCCCTCCGAAGCATCCGGCAGTTCACGAAACATCCTATGAATACCCAGACATAACCACGGGTTACCGCCAGTGACCCGGCCCGAGTCTCAGATACATCGGACCTCTCTGTCAAGACGTCCGGGTACTACCGAACGGCCGTCTGTTGCTCTGGGATCAGGCGAGGGCTTTGGCGAGGGGGGTGAGGATTGTGGGCGGGGCGTCCAGGGGCAGGTTGAGGACGGTCAGGTCGACGCCTGCTTCGCCGTACGCCGCCGCGGTGGTGATCGCGGTGTCGATGGCTTGGCCCAGTGGCAGGTCAGGGTCGATGCGGACGTTGACCGAGCAGGTGATTTCGCTGACGTCGCGACCCAGGTCTTCGCAGTGGCCGACCAGGATCTCCTTGAGGGGCTTCCATTCCTCGGGGCTGGCCACGATGACGTTCCAGTGCTGGGCCCAGCGGGCTACGGCTCGCAGCGTGCGCTTCGGGCCTTTGCCGCCGATGGTGATCGGTGGGTGCGGGGTCTGCACGGGCTTCGGCTCGCAGTACGCGTCGGTGAGTTTGACGTACTGGCCGTCGAAGTTGGCGACCTTCTCGGTGAGCAGTGCGATCAGTGCCTGGGTGCCCTCGTCGAAACGGTCGAAGCGTTCCTTCAGCGGGGGCAGCGCGATGCCGTAGGCGTCGCACTCCATTTGATTCCAGCCGGCGCCGATACCGAGCTCGAGGCGGCCGCCGGAGATGATGTCGGTGGTCGCCGCCATGTTCGCGAGGACGGCCGGGTGGCGGTAGATCATGCCGGTGACCTGGCAGCCGACCCGGATCCGCTTGGTCGCCTGCGCGAGGGCGGCGAGCGTCGTCCAGGCCTCGAGGTTCGGGCCGGCCATGTCGCCGGTCAGCGGGTAGAAGTGGTCCCAGTGCCACGCCGACTCGAAGACCTCGAACTCGTCGGCCGCGATCCACACATCCCGCAACTGCTGCCAGCTCGTGTGCTCGGGCCTGGTCTTGATCGCGAACCGCATCCGACAACCTCCTCAGGTAAAGGCTTTCCCATCGCGCAACCTACCCCAGCCCAGCTGCCCGGTAACCAGATCACACCAGGCGGCGATCAGTTCCCGCTCTGCCCGCAGACCAGCGCCGCCGGCCCTTCGAAGACCGTGAGCAGGGCGAACATCTCGAAGATCAGGCCGGCCACCGCCGTCACGAACAGCACCGTCACGACCGCCCGCCGGTCGCGGCCGAACCAGCGGCCGAGCAGGATCATCGCGGCCAGTCCGACCAGCAGGCCGATCCCGCCCAGGACGAAGACGCTCGCCGGTAGTGCGAGCGACGCGTCGCAGGTCGCGTCGCGGCGGCGTACCAGCTCTGCCTCCGCGTTGACGCAGAGCAGCGCGAGCACGACCCCGGCCAGCATCAGACCGAAGACCAGCGTTTGCCGGTTCCGGGCGGTCAGACCCCCCACCGAGAGATCAGTCCAGGCCGAGACGGGCCCGTACTTCGGGTCTGCGCAGCGGCGGCACGGTTTGTGGCGGGACGCGGCGTTCCGGCATCTCCTCCAGCAAGGCCTCGGTGATCTTGGCGACCTCGGCGGCGGCGCGCTCGATCGGGCCACGGGTGGTCGCGCTGAGCGAGCCGACGCCGCTCACCTTGCGCACGTACTGCAGCGCCGCCGCGTAGATCTCTTCCGAGGTCGCCGCCGGCTCAAGTCCACGAAGAACGGTGATGTTTCTGCACATACGAAAACAGTACGTGCCGCCGGGGACAGTCGATCGAATTCTGCCGCATGCCCTTCTGATACGACAACAGCCCCGCCCGCTGTACCGAAGTACGGCGGGCGGGGCTGCTCAACAAATCAGTAAGTGGGCTGCGACGGGTCGATCTGGTCGACCCAGGCGACTACGCCGCCGCCGACGTGGACGGCGTTGGCGAAGCCGGCGGCCTTCGCGATGGCGAGGACCTCGGCGGAGCGGACGCCGGACTTGCAGTGGAAGACCAACTGCTTGTCCTGCGGGAGCTTCTCGAGGGCTACGCCGGTCTGGAAGTCGGCCTTCGGGATCAGCACCGAGCCGGGGATCCGGTTGATCTCGTACTCGTTCGGCTCGCGGACGTCGATCAGCTGGAAGTCCTTCTCGCCGTTCTCCTTGAGCTTGATCCACTCGCTCAGCGTCTTCACCGAGATGGTCGAGCCGACGGCCGCGTCGGCCGCCTCCTCGGTGATCGCGCCACAGAAGTTCTCGTAGTCGATCAGCGCGGTGACGGTCGGGTTCTCGCCGCAGATCGCGCAGTTCGGGTCCTTGCGGACCTTCAGCGCGCGCCAGTTCAGGTCGAGCGCCTCGTAGATGTTCAGCCGGCCGAGCGACACGTCGCCGATACCGGTGAGCAGCTTGATCGCCTCGGTCACCTGAGCGGCGCCGACGGACGCGCACAGCACGCCCAGCACGCCGCCCTCGGCGCAGGACGGGACCATGCCGGGTGGCGGCGGCTCGGGGTACAGGCAGCGGTAGCACGGGCCGTGCTCGGCCCAGAACACGCTGATCTGGCCGTCGAAGCGGAAGATCGAGCCCCAGACGTAGGGCTTGCCGAGCAGCACCGCGGCATCGTTCACCAGGTACCGGGTGGCGAAGTTGTCGGTGCCGTCGACGATCAGGTCGTACTGCTCGAAGATCTCGAACACGTTGTCGTTGTCGAGGCGGACCTCGTGCAGCACGACGTTGGTGTTCGGGTTCGTCTCGAGGATCGACTCCTTGGCCGACTGCGCCTTGGACTTGCCGACGTCGGACTGGCCGTGGATGATCTGGCGCTGCAGGTTCGACTCGTCGACGGTGTCGAACTCGACGATGCCGAGCGTGCCGACCCCGGCCGCGGCCAGGTAGAGCAGCGCCGGGCTGCCCAGGCCGCCGGCACCGATCACCAGCACCTTGGCGTTCTTCAGCCGCTTCTGCCCGGCCATCCCGACCTCGGGGATGATCAGGTGCCGCGAATACCGGCGGACCTCGTCGATGGTCAGCTCGTCGGCCGGTTCGACCAGCGGTGGCAGCTGTGGCACGTGGCACTCCTCGTCAGCGGGAAAAACTTCGTGGGATTCCAGGGTTCAACCCGTTGTCCCTCCCCCATGTTCCCGCACCACTCCAAGGCGGACCCGCCGGGTCCGCATCCCGGACCAGCCGTCTCAAAACTGAAGGCGGCGCCCACCCTTTGGGAGGTGGTGGGCGCCGCCGGATCAGGTGGTCAGTCGTTGTCGGTGATGGTCGCCTTGATGGTGGCCGGCACCTTGTAGTCGACGCCTTCGGCGGTGGTCAGGTTGACCGAGAAGGTCTCGGTCGGCTCCTTGACCTTGTCGTCGACCAACTTGACCTCCATCTCACCGGTGGTCTGGCCCGGGTCGATCTGGCCGTAGAGGTTGCGGTCCGGCGGGTTCTGGGTGCCGTCGTCCTCTACCGTCGTGTAGTCCTTGCGGATGACGGCGGTGCCGTCCTTCAGCTCGCCGCCCACGAAGACGAACTTGTCGCTCGGGGCGGACAGCTTCAGCGGGAACTTCAGCTTGCCCGCCTTCTCCGCCGCCGTCGGCGACCCGATGGTCAGGGTCGGTGTCGGGTCGTCGTCGATCACCTCGGCGTTGCCGAACGACTGCCCGAGCAGCGCGTCGTGCGGCACCGAGAGCACCAGGCTGAAGATGGTGTCGTAGCTGTCCCGGGTGTTCCCCGTGACCGGCACGGTCACCTTCTGCTTGGTCTGGCCCGGCTTGAAGACCAGGTACTTGGCCACCGGCCCGACGGAGGCGCCGAGATCACCGTTCGACTCGGCGTACACGCTGATCGGACGGATGCTCGGCCGCGACAGCGTCACCCAGAAGTCGACGTTCTTGGTGCCCGAGTTGCCCTCCTGGACCTTGCCGACGCTGGACGCCGACACCTGCGGCAGCCGCGACGGCGCCGACAGGCCCAGCCCCGGGGTCGAGAACGCCAGGTCGCTGACGAACACCGAACCGGTCGCGACCTTGTCGGTCGCCAGCTCGATCGCCCGGACGTCGCGCAGATCGATGCCCTTCAGCGAGCTGGTGGGGATCCGGACCGTCCGCAGCAGGTTCTTCGGCAGCCCGCTGTCGTGCGCACCCGGCATCCGCAGCAGCGCGTCACTGACCGCCGACACCGGTACTAGGGCCTTGCGCCCACGACCGTCGACCACGCGCACGGTCAGATCCGTCTTCGGCGCGCCCGACGGGTCAGGAGTCGCCCGGAACGTCAGCGCGGAGTACCGGCGGACGTCGCGCTGGTAGGCGCTGAGGTTGAACCGGACGACGCCGTTCTTGCCGGTCCACGTCAGCTTGGTGACGGCCGTGGTCGGCGTCTGCGCGGCGAGGTACGAGGTGACCCAGTGCGGCGAGTCCGAGCTGTTGTCCGTCTTCAAGCAGGTGGCGGCAGCAGCGCGCTTCGAGGCCTCGTCGACGCCGGCACACACCGACGCCTTGGCGCTGCCGGTGACCGCGCCCTTCGGCAGAGCCTGGTCGAGCTTGTTCACGTCCCGCCGAGTCGCTCCCGGAGCCTGCGAGACGACCCGTACTACCGCTCGCCCCGCCGAAGCCGGGTGCGCGTTCGATCCGTCGAGCAGCGGCAGCAGCTTCGTCTCGTGCCCGAGCTGCAACCGGAAGAAGCCGGCCACGTACGCCGTACCGACCGCCTGCTGCTCCTTCGCGGAGAGCCGGCCCGCGTACTTCGCACCGCACGGCGCGGCCTTGTCGTTGTCGCTGTACCAGTCGTCGTTCGACGGCGCGACCGACTGGCCCGGGGTCCATTCGGTGTTGAAGAAGTTGTGGTTGGCCCCCATCACCGTGACGGTCGAGCGGGCGGCCGCGTCACCGGTCACGGAGTACCGGGTGTCGTCGTAGAACTTCTGTCCTTGCAGGTCGGACACGTCGCCGTCGCAGTACGGCAGGATCACGCTCATCGCGACGCCGGGCACGGTGGCCCGGGCGAAGTCGGTCGGCGCCAACGGCAGGACCGCGCGGATCCCGTACTGACCACCGCGGTCGGCGTTCAGCACCGCAGCTCGGGCAACGCCCTCACCACCACGGGAGTGACCCATCAGCCCGACGTTGTTCAGATCGACCTTGCCGACGAACTTCTTGCCGAACGGGCCACCGCCGACCGTCGACCACTTCTTCCACAGCGCGAGGTGGTCGAGGACGAGCTCGGCCCGGGCCTGAGCACCCGCGTCGTAGACGCCGCCGTCGTAGGCGTTGATCGCGTTCGCGCTGATCGAGACGACCTGGTAGCCGTTGCTCGCCAGCGCCTTCGCGGCACCGTCGTACCCGCGGTAGCTCGGGATCGGCTTCTCGCCCTTGGCACACGGCCACGGGTTGGTCGGCTCCTCTGTTGCATTGCCGTAACAGACCGAGTGACGGCCGTGCAGGAAGACCACCAGCGGCCTGGCGCCGACTGCGCCCTTCGGCGAGTAGACCTTGCCGACGACCTCTGACTTCTGGCCGAGCCCGGGCAGGAACACGGCCTGGTCACCCAGGTTGTACTCCGCCGTCTCGACCGCATACTTGCCGGTGGCACCGGGATCGACCGCGAGCGACGGGCCCAGCGGCGCCTTCAGCCAGTCCTTGTCAGTGGTCACGCCACCGGCCAGGCTCTTGCTCTTCTTACCGTTGTTCCGGCCCAGGTCCCCCGACCAGACCAGCTGGACATCCTTTGCTTTGAGCAACGACGGATCAGGGCTGACCAGCGACACGCTCCGCTGGTCCGCGGACTGTTTCGCCACGCCGACCGGTACGCCGTTCACCGCGATCAGCGGCAGCGCGTCACGCAGCGGCGCCGGCGCAGCGAGCCGCAGCGTCACCTGGTAGCCACCGGCAACCGGTTCCACTATCCAATTCTTGCCCTTGGCAATAGATTGATCAGGCGTTGCAGCCTGCGCCATCGGCGCGAATAGCGCCCCACCGAGCAGCGCCGCACCTGATAGGCACAGCGCGAGCCCCGCTCTTCCGAATACCCGCACAGCGGTCCTTTCGTCAGCAGACAGATCAACCTGCTGACTGCTTGGCCAGCACAAAGGTTGTCGAGGGCGACGAAATGTTTGCAGGATCATCCCGTGGGATGACCTCGACGCGCCGATTGGCTACCCAAGTCGGTACCGGTGGCGGCGCCGTACTGCTAACAGGACTGCTGTCTGGTCAGCTATTCGATCAATTGCCGGAACGCGCGTTCGACCAGTTGCGGGTGTTCCATCTGCGCGACGTGACCCGAGTCCGGCAGGTAGAGCAGCCTCGCGTTCGGGAAGGTCCGCTGCGCCTTCGTCCGGATTCGCGGGTCGACCAGCCGGTCCTTGCCGCCGTAGATCAGCAGCACCGGGCAGGTCACCTTCGCCGCGTCGGCCCACAACGACCGGCGGGGCAGCTCGAACTGGGACAGCAGGATGCTGCGGGCACCGTCCAGCGTGGCCTGGGTCACCCACGGATCGCCGTCGCGCCGTCGCAACTCCGCTTCGTAGGCCACGACGACCTCCGGCGGCAGCGACTTCGGATCGCCGAACACCATCGACAACGCTCCCTTGAGGCGGCGCTCGAACGGCAACCGCCGGCCGCGCTCCACCACCGCCTTGCCGACCCGCGGCGTCGCCAGGGCGGTGAACATCAGCGCGCTCGTCGACACCCGTGGATGCGGCAGCGCCGGGGAGATCAGGGTGAGCGACGCGATATCGGCCGGCCTGCGCGCCGCGAGTGCCACCGCGGCGGCCCCGCCCATGGAGTTGCCGAACAGATGCACCGGCTGGTCGAGCTCGGCGTCCATCAGCTGGCTGAGCACCTCCGCCTGCTCCCGGATCCCGCCGAGGCCCGCCAGCGGCGGCGTACGGCCGAAGCCTGGAAGGTCGGGCGCTATTCCCCGGACCTTGTCGTTGAGCAGCAGCCCGAGCGCCGTCCAGTTCAGCGAAGACCCGCCGAGCCCGTGCGCGAACAACGCCGGCGGCAGGTCCTTAGCCGCCCCAGGCGCATCCCGGACCAGCAGGTCCACACCCGCGACCGACACCGTCCGGCCCGGCCATTCCTGCGCGCCCGGTGGTACCGAGTCGCCGGTTACTCCCGCGTAACTCTCCACGTAATGCATGGTAGGTCTCATGGCGGCCGGATCGAAACAAGTGACCACCGAGGTTGATGGGCAGACGATGAAGCTCACCAATCTGGACAAGGTGCTGTATCCGCAGACCGGGTTCACCAAGGCCGAGGTGATCGACTACTACCACCAGGTGGCGCCGCTGCTGCTGCCACACCTGTCCGACCGGCCACTGACCCGCAAGCGCTGGCCGGACGGCACCGCAGCGGCGTACTTCTTCGAGAAGAACGCACCCCGCGGTACGCCGGACTGGGTCCGCACGGTGACACTGCCCACCCCCGGGAGTTCCACCGGGCGGGACGAGGCGGACTTCGTGGTCACCGACGACATCCAGACGGTCGTCTGGCTCGCCAACCTGGCCGCGCTCGAGCTGCACGTCCCGCAGTGGCGGATCGCCTTGTCGGACGAGGGCAGGAGCCCGATGGCCGATCTGATCGTCTTCGACCTCGATCCGGGACCCGGTACGACGATCGTCGAGTGCTGCGACGTCGCGCTGGCCCTGCGCGAACTGCTGAACCACTTCGGCCTCGAGGGCTGGCCCAAGACGTCCGGCAACAAGGGCATGCACCTGTACGTCCCGATCGAACCCGCCTCGTCGCGCGCGACCAGCGCCTTCGCCAAGCAACTCGCCGAGCAACTCGCCGAGGCGCTGCCGGAGAACGTCACGGCGAACATGACCAAGGCGCTCCGCCCGGGCAAGGTGTTCATCGACTGGAGCCAGAACGCCAGCGCGAAGACCACGCTGGCGCCGTACTCGCTGCGAGGTGCCGAGGAGCCGCGGGTCTCCACCCCGATCGACTGGGACGAGGTGGCCGGCGCCACGGATGTGGCCGGGCTGACCTTCCTGCCGGCCGACGTACTGGGCCGGATCGAGGAGTACGGCGACGTCCTGGAGGGCCTGTACGACGACCCGAAGCCGCTGCCGTCGTAGTACCGGGAACAACTGGCGACAAACTGCCAGTACCGGCCCAGTAATGACATTGTCCGGTGCGAAGCTACTGACGGGACACACCGCTGGGTAGGATTCGGTTCAACTACCCGCGGGTTGTGCCCGGGTGCCGCACCACCGAAGGAGCCCGACGTGTCGACGACACCGGAGACTGCGCCCAAGCGCGGCAGCCGCCTGCCGCGGCTGGCCCGCCGCGCGCAACTGCTCGAGGCGGCCCAGGAAGTCTTCGTCGCGAACGGCTACCACGCCGCCGCGATGGACGATATCGCCGACCGCGCCGGCGTCTCGAAGCCCGTGCTCTACCAGCACTTCCCCGGCAAGCTGGAGCTGTACCTGGCCCTGCTGGACACCTCCTGCGAGGCGATCGTCGCCTCGGTCCGGGACGCGCTGCGCTCGACCGAGGACAACAAGGAGCGCGTCGGCGCGACGATCCACGCCTTCTACAACTACGTCGCCAACGCCCAGGGCGCCTTCCGGTTGGTCTTCGAGTCCGACCTGACCAACGAGACCGCGGTCCGCGAGCGCGTCGACCGGGTCACCCACGCGTGCGCCGAGGCGTGTTCCGAGGTGATCAGCACGGACGCCGGGCTGAACAAGGAACAGTCGATGGTGCTGGCCGTCAGCCTGGTCGGGATGGCTCAGGTGAGCGCGCGTTACTGGCTCGCCTCCGACAACCCCACGCTCATGCAGGAGCAGGCTGCCGACCTGGTCGCCAGCCTCGCCTGGCGCGGCATCCGCGGCTTCCCTCGCACAGAGGGCTAGTCCTCGCACAGAGGGCTAGTCCTCGCACCGAGGGCTAGCCCTCGCACGGAGGGCTAGCCCTCGCACGGAGGGCTAGTCCTCGCACCGACGGGTAGCTGCTGCCCGTAGTACCGGCTGATCTTGTCCGGCGGGGTTCTGCTGTCGGCGGACGGGTGAGAACGCGGGAGCCGCAACGGATAGGCTCGAATCGGGTACCGGCGAGAGCCGCCGGTCGGAACGTGCCCGGGAGGGTTTCGTGGAGGTCAAGATCGGCGTACAGCACGCCAATCGCGAGTTGGTGCTCGAGAGTGAGCAGAGCCCCGAAGAGGTCGAGAAGGCCGTCGCGGACGCGCTGAGTGGCAAGTCCAATCTCCTGCAACTGACGGACGAGAAGGGCCGCAAGGTGCTCATCCCGGCCGACCGGCTGGCGTACGTGGAGATCGGCGAGGTCTCGATCCGCAAGGTCGGTTTCGGCGCGATCTGAGCTGATCGGGGCCGGATTTCGGCAACGGTGCGGACACGCTCGCGTGTCCTGGTTGCGCGCTGCGACCAGGTGAGGACGATGAGGAGTAGACCTGCACGGCCGGTGGTCTTGTTTAGCACTGGGCACCAGTCGGTCTGCAGGTCAGACATCCCTCAAGGAGGAGCATCGTGGGTTACTGGGTCTGGATGATCATCGTCAGCCTCATCGCCGGAGTCATCTTCGGGCCGCTCGCGCGGCTCGTGCTTCCGGGCAAGCAGAACATCAGCCTCGGCTGGACCATCCTCGGCGGCGGCATCGGCGCCTTCATCGGCGGTCTGATCGCCAAACTGATCGGCGTCAAGGACACCAGCGGACCAGACTGGATCCAGTACCTGATCCAGATCGTCTGCGCCGCGATCGTCGTCGCGATCATCTCGTCACGACAAAGCAGAGCCAAAGTCTGATCGCACCACCAGCACAGCGGCCGCCACCCCACCGCGGGGCAGGCGGCCGCTCTGCATTTCCCTGACGTTTCCTTACGTCCGAAGAAGTCGAGGGACGTCCTCGACACTTCTTCGGACGTAAGGGTTTCAGGCTTGGAGGCCGAGGGCGTTCATGCGGGCGGTGTGGGCTTCGGTCAGGCGGGTGAACATGCGGCCGATGGCTGCCAGGTCGAGGCCGGGGCGGTCGACGCTGCCGGCCAGCAACGCGGCGAGCGGGTCGCGGTCGGCGGCGATCCGCTGGGCCTGGCTGAGGGCCTCGCCCACCAGGCGGCGTCCCCACAGCGCGAGCCGGCCGCCCAGCTTCGGGTCCTCGTCGATTGCGGCCCGGACCCGGTCCACCACGAACTCGGCCTGACCGGAGTCGGCGAAGACCTCCAGTACCAGCGCACGCGTCTCGGCGTCGACGTACGCCGCGACCTCACGGTAGAAGTCGTTCGCCAATCCGTCACCGACGTAAGCCTTGACCAGACCCTCCAGCCAGTCCGACGGTGCGGTGTGGTCGTGGAAGGCGTCCAGTGGGGTGACGAACGGCTGCATCGCGTCCATCGGGTCCACCCCGAGGGTCACGAGCCGGTCCCGCAACTGGACGAAGTGGCCGAACTCGGTGGTCGCCAGCTGGGCCAGCTGGGCCTTGTCATTCAGGGTCGGGGCGAGTTTGGCGTCCTCGGCGATCCGCTCGAAAGCGGTCAGTTCGCCGTACGCCAGAACTCCGAGCAGATCCACAGCCGCGGCCCGGTAGGCGGGATCATCAAAGGCCGTCATCTCGGTCATGCAGCGCACACTATCGGGCCGGGGCAGGTGGCGGCGGAAATGCGGCGAAGCGGCCGCGCCGCGTATTCCGGCTACACTGGATCGTGTTTCGCCGGTGACGCGCCCAGATGATCAACACTATGGGCAGCTGGTGCGAGCCGCTTGCACAGTGTCCCGCGCCGTGAAAAGTAGGGCATTCCACGCCCACCCGGCCACCTGATGCAACTGTCCGTACAAGCATGTGAGAGGCGATCAGCCTGACCACCTTCCGAGAGCTCGGCGTCCTGCCCGAGATCTGCGACGCGCTCGACCGCGTCAACATCAAAGAGCCTTTCCCGATCCAGGAGATGACGCTCCCCGTCGCGCTGCTGGGGACCGACCTGATCGGCCAGGCTCGTACCGGTACCGGTAAGACCCTCGGGTTCGGTATCCCGCTGCTGCAGCGCACCATCTCCCCCGGCGAGGCCGACTACGAGGAGCTGGCCGCCCCCGGCAAGCCGCAAGCGCTGGTCGTCACCCCGACCCGCGAGCTGACCATCCAGGTCGCCAAGGACCTCGTGACCGCGTCCACCGTGCGCACGGTCCGGATCCTCACCATCTACGGCGGTGTCGCCTACGACCCGCAGCTCGACCAGCTGAAGGCGGGTGTCGACGTCGTCGTCGGCACGCCGGGCCGGCTGCTCGACCTGGCCAACCGTGGCGTGCTCGACCTGAGCCACATCAAGGTGCTCGTCCTGGACGAGGCCGACGAGATGCTGGACCTCGGCTTCCTGCCCGACGTCGAGCGGATCCTGCGCAAGACCCCCGAGCTGCGTCAGACGATGTTGTTCTCGGCAACGATGCCGTCGGCCGTGATCGGCCTGGCGCGCACCCACATGCGACACCCGCTGAACATCCGCGCGGAGTCGCACGACGACTCCCAGATGGTGCCGACGACGGCCCAGTTCGTCTACCGGGCGCACGATCTGGACAAGCCCGAGGTGGTGGCCCGGATCCTGCAGGCCGACGACCGCGGCCGGGTGATGATCTTCTGCCGGACCAAGCGCGAGGCGTCCCGGCTCACCGACGACCTGATCGACCGCGGCTTCTCCGCCGCCGCGATCCACGGTGACCTGAACCAGCAGGCCCGCGAGCGCGCGCTGACCCGCTTCCGTGGCGACAAGGTCGACGTCTTGATCTGTACCGACGTCGCGGCCCGGGGTATCGATGTCGAGGGCGTCACGCACGTCATCAACAACACCTGCCCCGAGGACGAGAAGGCCTACGTCCACCGGATCGGCCGGACCGGTCGCGCCGGTGCGAGCGGTATCGCCGTCACCTTCGTCGACTGGGCGGACCTCGTTCGCTGGAAGACGATCAACAAGGCGCTCGACCTGCCGTACGACGAGCCGCAGGAGATCTACTCGACGTCGCCCGAGCTCTACCACGACCTGGGCATCCCCAGCGAGGCGAAGGGGCGGATCAAGCCGCCGCGCGAACCAGCCGAGCGCCAGGAGCGGATGGAGCGTCCGGCCCGGGACAAGACCTCCGGCCGCCGGGGCGAGCGGGATCGCGGCGATCGCGTCCGCAGTCACGACAGCGAGCCGAAGGTCCACGCCGACAGCGGCGCCGGCGCCGGTGCTACCGGTACCGACCGCCCGGCGCGCAAGCGCCCGAACCGCAACCGCCGGCGCCTGCGCTCCGGCCAGCCGGTCGAGGGCGCCGAGACGACCGAGCACCAGGCGACCGGACACAAGTCGTCTGAGCACAAGTCGTCTGAGCACAAGTCGTCTGAGCACAAGTCGTCTGAGCACAAGTCGTCTGAGCACAAGTCGTCCGAGCAGAGGTCGACTGAGCGCAAGTCCGATGCGGATGTGACCGCGAAGACTGCGGTACCGCCGACCGCCGAGTCGTCCACGCAAGCGGCCGAGGCGCCGACGGCGGAGCGCAAGCCCCGTTCGCGCAATCGTCGCCGTCGCGGCGCCGACGCGAACGGCGCTGCAGGCGAGACGAACGCAGTCGCCGCCGAGACATCTGCTCCGCAGGCGGCAGAGGTCGCACCGCAGGCAGCGGTCGCGGCTCCGGTTGAGCGGGCTTCAGTTGAGCGGGCTTCAGTTGATGCTTCGGCTTCGGTCGAGGCGCCGGCGAAGCGGACGCGCAGTCGTCGTCGCGCCACGGAGAAGTCGGCTGAGGCGAGTGCACCGCAGGCTGCAGTCGAGACCGCTGCTGCGGTTGAAGCACCGGTTGCGGTCAAGGCTCCGGCTGCTTCGGTCAAGGCTCCCGCTGCGGAGGCGCCGGCCAAGAAGACGGCTCGGAAGCGGACCAC
This sequence comes from Streptomyces sp. SID13031, assembly GCF_010548305.1. Taxonomy (GTDB): domain Bacteria; phylum Actinomycetota; class Actinomycetes; order Propionibacteriales; family Kribbellaceae; genus Kribbella. Next base: position 332,353 of record NZ_JAAGLV010000004.1, on the reverse strand, counting down.
GAAGAAGGCTGCGGCCAACCCCGCCGCCGACCAGGCCGGCGAGTCGGCGGCCGAAGTACCGGCTGCTGTCGCTCCGGTTGCCGAGGCTCCGGTTGCCGAGAAGCCCGCGGTGAAGAAGAAGGCCGTCGCCAAGAAGGCTGCCAAGAAGACCGTGGCGGAGAAGCCTGCTGCTGACGTCAAGGGCGAGGCGGCTCCGAAGAAGAGCACGGCGAAGAAGACGGCCACGAAGACGGCGGCCGCGAAGACGGCCGTTGCCAAGACGGCGGCTGCCAACAGCGCGCCGGCGAAGACGACGGTCGCGAAGAAGGCAGTGAAGAAGGCTCCGGTGAAGAAGAGCGCGGCAGGCGTTGTCGTGCCGACCTTCACAGCGCCTGAGTGAACCAGCAGTAACCGGCGCGTCACCGTCGGAGGCGAGACCAGTTCGACGCCTCCTTGTGCCTGAACGGTGACCGCCGGCCCGCAACGCTCCGCCCCCGCCGACTCGTCCTACCCACGACGGTAACCATCGTGGGAGGAAGGGTGTGGCGATGACGAGGATGCGTGCGTCGGCCGCGGTTGCAGGAGTTTTCCTGACCGCGGCCGTTCTGCTGTCCGGCTGCGGGGCGAGCGGCGGCGATTCCAGCAGCAGTTCGGGAGCTGCGGAGCCCGGGCGGGCCGATGCTCCGGGCAGCGTCCAGGGGGGCGCCGAGAGTAAGACCGGTACGGACGGCAAGGCGGCGCCGGGAGCGGACCAGCCCACCGTCACCCGGGCGATCATCAAGACCGGCGGGCTGGTGGTCGAGGTCGGCAACGACCAGGTCAGCAACCAGCGGCAGAAGGCGATCGGCATCGTCAACGGCCTGCGCGGCCAGGTCTCGTCCGAGGACACCAATAGCGACGACGAGGGCCGGATCACGAGCGCGAACCTGGTCCTCAAGGTGCCGACCGCGGCGTACGACAGCGCGATCGAGAAGCTCTCCGGGCTCGGCAAGCGGACCTCGATCCATCAGGAGTCCACCGACGTGACCGAGCAGGTGGTCGATGTCGGCAGCCGGATCGCCTCCCAGCGGGCCAGCCTGGAGCGGATGCGCGCGCTGCTCGCGAAGGCGACCTCGATCGGCGAGATCGTCTCGGTGGAGAGCGAGCTGACCCGGCGCGAGGCCGACCTCGAGGCGCTGCTGGCCAAGCAGAAGAACCTCGCCCTGCAGACAGAGCTCGCGACCCTGAGCCTGACGCTGGCGGAGAAGGGCAAGGCGCCGGAGACGGAGAAGGCCGAGGATCACGGCTTCCTGTCCGGCCTGCGCGGTGGCTGGGATGCCTTCACCAAGACCTTCGCAGCGCTGGCGACGGCGCTCGGCGCGATGCTCCCGTTCCTGGTCGCCATCGCCCTGATCGGCTACCCGATCTGGCGCCTCCGCGCCCGCTTCCGCCGGGCACCGGTGCCTGCAGTCGCCACCGCCGGCCCGCCCGGACCAACCCCGCCACTCCCCAAACACCCGGACAGCCACTGACCTCCCGGACCGCCATCACCCACTCAGACGGTCACTGACCTCCCGGACCGCCATCACCCACTCAGACGCTCGCTGACCTCCCGGTCCGCCATCGCACGCCAAGGTCGCGCCGTCGGCCGTGCTCACGCTCAGCCGGCACGCGAAGGCGGCCGACCGCCGGGGTTGGTGTGTGATGGCGGTCCGGGTCAGAGCAGGGAGCCGGCGACCGCTCGGTAGGCCTTGGCGCCTGGCGAGCGGGGGGCGGTGCTGAGGATGGACTGGCCGATCGCGGGGGCCTCGGCGAAGCGGATGGATTTCGGGATCGCCGGGGTGAGCACGGTCAGCGCGTAGGTCTCGGCGATCGTCTCCAGCACGGCTCGCGCGTGGGTGGTACGGCCGTCGTACAGGGTCGGCAGGACGCCCAGTACTTCGAGGCTCGGGTTGGTCAGGCGCTGGACGTCGTGGATGGTGTCCAGCAACTGGCCGACGCCGCGGTGCGCGAGAGTCTCGCACTGCAAGGGGATCAGCACGTCGGTCGCCGCCGAGAGCCCGTTCACCGTCAGCAGTCCGAGGGTGGGCGGGCAGTCGATCAGGATCCAGTCGTACGCCGCTTCGACCGGGCGCAGCGCGGTCCGGACCAGGTGCTGCGGATTGCTCTCGGCTGCCAGGCTCAACTCCGCCGCGGCCAGCTCGATCGTGGCCGGCAACAGGTCGGGGCCCTCGTCGGACGGCACGATCACGTCCCGCGCCTTCACCCCGCCGAGCAGGACGTGGTGGATCGACTTGTCCAGGTCCTCGGGGTCGATGCCGATCGAGAACGTCAAGCAGGCTTGCGGATCGAGATCGACGAGCAGAACCCGTTGACCGAGCTCGGCCAATGCGGCGCCCAGCGAGGCGACCGTGGTCGTCTTGGCCACGCCACCCTTCTGGTTGGCGACTGCGAGGGTCCGGGGCACCCGGCCATTGTGCCGCACCGCGGAACGCCCCGCTGAACCCGATACCTTGGAGTCGTGAGTACGCCGCGCACGCTGACACTGCCCGACGGGGTTCACCCCGCGACTCTCGAGACCGATCGTGGCAGCTTCGCCACTTTGCGGGCCCGGCCGGACGTCGGTACGCCGCTGGGCACCGTGCTGCTCGTCCCCGGGTGGACCGGCAGCAAGGAGGATTTCACCCCGCTGGTAGACCACTTGGCGCGCTACGGGTGGATCACGGTCGCGGTGGATCAGCGCGGCCAGTTCGAAACGCCCGGGCCGGACGACCCGTCGGCGTACACGCTGGCGGAGCTCGGCGCCGATCTGGTGGCGATGAGCAAGGCGCTCGGCGGCTACAGCCAGCTGGTCGGGCACTCGTTCGGCGGGCTGGTCGCCCGGGAGGCGGTGCTGACCGACCCGAGCGTGTTCTCGACGATCACGCTGCTCTGCTCGGGGCCGGGCGCCTTCAGTAACGAGGAGACGCTTCAGGGTCTGCAGATGCTCGCGTTCGGGCTGGAGAACCTGCCGATCGAGCAGGTGTACGACCTCAAGCTCGAGCACGACGCCAAGGGGCCGCGCTACGTGACGCCGCCCGACGACGTCGCCGCCTTCCTGCGCAAGCGGTTCACCGGTAACACCCCCGCCGGGCTGGCCGGGGTCACCCGGCGGCTGATGGACTCCGACGACCGAACCGAGAAGCTGGCCAAGACGGGCGTCCGCGCCCAGGTCCTCTACGGCGATTCCGACGACGGCTGGCCGCTCGAGGTCCAGGACGACATGGCCAAGCGGCTCGGCGTACATCCGCAGATCGTGCCCAACGCCGGCCACTCCCCCGCCATCGAGCAGCCGGCCGCGACCGCCCGGACGCTGGTGGACTTCTTCCACCGACACTGATCAGCGGGCAGCTGAGGCTTGGCCCGACCCCGCCTGTGGTTCGGGTGGGGGCGTTTGTTGCAAGCGTTTCCATCAGGACCGAACTGCCTCGGTGTGGCCTTCGGCGGATCTAATGTGGTCTAGTCCGTGGGTTTGCCGAGCGGAGGGACCGTTTCGATGCCCGAGCAGAGCTGTTCGTGGGGCGCGCTGTGACCGCCGAGATGGTTTCGCCGCCGACGCGGAGTCCGCAGCACACCGAGCTCGCCCTCGGCCGCTTGGACCAGGTCCGGGTCTCGGTGGCGCAGGCGCCGATGGCCAGTCTGCTTTCCCTGGTGGTCGACGCGCTCGGCGGTCCACGCCAGGGCATCTCACCCGCCTGGACCAAAAGCATCCGGCGGGGGCTGCCGGTCGACGCGGCGCACGCCGTGATGCCGATGTTCGACCGCACCCGGGCACTGCTGCCGGCCTGCCTGACGCCACTCGGGATCGACGGTTCGCCGGTATCGGAGCAGCTTGCCCGAGTCGCCGACCTGTCCCCGGACGACCTGAGCGAAGGCGTCTCGCTGCTGGCCCCCGACGAACCGCCGCCGCCCTGGCAAGGTGCGCTACGCCAGCCACGCAAGTGGTTGAGCCTGTACGTCCAACTGCTGTCCGCGGCCTGGCAGGCCTACTCGCCGATCTGGCAACTGTCCAGCGCGCTCCGGGCCCGCGAGACCGAGCGGATCGGTGCCGCCGCGGTGACGGGCGGGCTGGACGTGCTGTTCGCGGGTTTGAGCAACCGGACCCGGTACCAGGACGAGACGCTGTACCTGCCCGACCGGCTCCCGTACCGGGTCGAGCTGGACGACCGGCCGATCGTGCTGGTGCCACTCGCGTCCGGGTCCGGGGCCTCGATCTTCAACCTTGACGAGCCCGATCGGGCCTGGCTCGGCTACCCCGTCCCCGGGCTCGGCCGCCTGGGCGCCGGGTCCGTGCAGTCCGCGAACGACAGCCTGACGCTGCTGCTCGGACCGATCCGGGCCTCGATCCTGCGCGCTCTGGACCGCCCGAACAGCATGGGCGGCCTGGCCGACCACCTCGACGCCGGGCCGAGCACGGCGACGTACCACTGCAGTCAGCTGGCTTCAGCGGGCCTGATACTGCGCAAGCGGGTCGGCCGGGAGGTCCGGATCTATCGGACGCCCCGTGGTGACGCGCTGGTCGACCTGCTGAGCTGACCCATCAGGCTGACTCCGGAGAGCAGGGAATTAGGTGACGCGCCGGGCAGAATGGGAGCTGCTGCCCGGCGCGTCTTCAAATCGCCGGCCTGGTGCAACAGGCCTGGCGATGGTCTGGGCGCCAGGGCTGTCTCAACCCGGTGGAAAAGATAACCCAGCGGTGAGGTCACCGCCGGGTGGTTGCTCTCGGCAAACCTCTCGGCAAACCTGTTGGCAAACGCTGTCAGCGGACGGGTTTCACGTCCACCTCGAGGTCGAGGTACTCCAGCCCGAGCGGCTCGAGAGCGGTCTTGAGCGTCTCGTCGAGCACCACCGCGGCGAGCTGGACGTGGTCGCCGTCGGCGCCCTGCCCGCCGCCGGTCTGGATTCCGAGCTCCTTACGCGTCGCCATCAGGTTGCCGATGGCGTCGCTGATCCGCTGACTGTCGGTGACACTGAGCTTCGTCGGGTACATGCACAGGTTGCCGTCGTAGATCGTCTCGAACAGCTTGCGGAACGCCGCGACGTCGGCGTGCGCGACTCCGAGCCTGACCACCACTGGCGCCCCGCGGCTGGAGCCGTGGGGGTAGCTCATGATCGGTCCGTACACCTGATCGGCGTTGGCGGTGAGGAAGTTCTGCACCCGCTTCGAGTCGAGGTTGCTGGCCAGCGACGGCCAGCCGCCGGCCGGCTCGGGACAGGGCAGCTCGTTGGCGGCGTCCCCCGGCTGTCGTACCGGCTGGACCTTTCCCGGCTTCTGCTCCTCGACCGTGATCGTCCGGTCCTTCCAGATCCCGATTAACTGGGCCAGGCCGGTACGGACGCCCTGGGTGGTCTTCGGGTCGGTGAGCCGGTCCAGATCCACCCCGATCAGCTTGATCGAGTTCTCCGGGCGGCAGTGCGGCGCGGGTGGCTCGGTGGCCGGTTCGATGAGCGGCGCGGGCATTGCCTCCATCTGCGGTGCGCAGAAGATCGGGCCCTGGCCGGGAGCGACCATGATCTTGCCCTCGACCTCGACCTTGTCGCCGTTGCGGACCAGGAGGTCGTCGGCGCCGGCCTTGCCTTGGACAGCGCCTTCCGCGATCTGTGGTGTGCTGCTAGGCGCCGGGGCGACGGCCGGCTCGTTGTGGTCCGGGAGGACGGTCAGGGCGGCGACGGCGATCGCGGCGACACTCGCCGCCGCCAGCGTAGGGACCAGCCAGCGGCGTTTGCTCCGCGCGGCCAAGGTCGCGGCCTCGGTACCGGTGATGCGGTCGAGGTCCGGCTCGGGGGCCGACGGCTGGGTCGCGCGCCACTGGGCGCCGGCCTTCGCCAGCAGGTCGTCGACCTCGTCGGTCGGGTTCATTCGCTGACCTCCAGCAAGGAGCGCAGGCGGGCCCGCGCGTCGGAAAGAGTTGATTTGACGGTGCCCTCGGAGCACTCCATCACCGCGGCGGTGTCGGCGATCGACAGGTCGGCGAAGTAGTAGCAGTCGACCGCGAGCCGCTGCCGGCCGGAGAGTTCGCCGAGCGCCTGGTCGACATCCACCCGCGCCTCGACGTCCGGCCGGGTCACTGCCTCGTCGTGTTCGGCCAGCTCCGCGACCGGGCGCAACCGCCGGATCGCCTTGCGGGCCTGGTCGGCGGTGATCGCGAGCAACCACGCCGAGGCGGTGCCGCGCGTCCCGTCGTACTGGTCGCGCTTCATCCACGCCCGGGTGAGCGCCTCCTGGACGACGTCGTCGCGGTCGGCGCCGACCGCGAGCCGGGCGGCCAGTCTGGCCATCGCCGGCAGATGCGGCCGCACCCAGTCGACGAAGCCGGCCCCGTCCGCGGGCGGGCCGTCTGGCCGCTGAGAAGCCGGCACTGGCTCATCCGTCATCGTCGGCATACCTTGTCTACCCCGCAAGCGACTGTCCGGTTGGCCCTCTCCCGCAAGTCAACGAGAGCGGCCGCGGCAAGTCATGCCCTGCGGGGATAATCAGTTTGACGCTACCGCGCGGCCCGGCGTACTGTCCGTCTCCTTCCCTTGACAACGGCCATGTCTTTCGGCATGCCGCCACAGTGGTGTCCGAACCCCCCGGTCCTTCCGGAACGGGGGCGGTTCTGCGTGCCGCTGGCCCACTTCGGACTCCATTTCTGAGCATTCGTTGGAGGTTGCGTGGGCGTCTACTGGGCGATCGCAGTGCGGTCGTTCCGCCGGTTCTCGACGTACCGGATCGCCACCTTGTCCGGTGCCTTCACCAACACGGTGTTCGGCTTCATCTTCTGCGGCGTCTACCTGACGCTGTGGCACACCCGGCCCGGCCTCGGCGGGTACGACGTGTCCGACGCGCTCACCTTCGTCTGGCTCCAGCAAGGGCTGCTGATCCCGACCGGGATCATGGGCGCGACCACGACGATCGAGCTCGGCGAGCGCGTCCGGACGGGTGAGATCGCGGTCGACCTCTACCGGCCGACCCGGCTGATGATCTGGTGGATGTCGGTCGACGCCGGCCGGGCCGCCTTTCAGCTGATCGCGCGCGGCGGGCTGCCGTTGCTCGTCGGCGCGCTGGTGTTCGATCTGAGTTGGCCGACGTCGGTCTGGCAGTGGCTCGCGGTCGTCGTCGCGGTCAGCTTCGGCATCCTGGTGAGCTTCGGGGTTCGCTATCTGGTCGCACTGTCAGGTTTCTGGATCACCGATTCGCGCGGGCTCGAGGGGCTCGCGCTCGTGCTGTCGCTGTTCTTCTCCGGCGCGACCCTGCCGTTGGTCGTCTTTCCCGGCTGGATCGGCGAAGTGGCGCGGGCGACGCCGTGGGCCGCGACCCTCCAGGTGCCGATCGATGTCTGGCTCGGGCGGAACCCGGGTGGGGTCGGCAGCGCGCTGGCGTTTCAGTTGCTGTGGATCGTGGTGCTCGGCGTGGCCGGGATGCTGGCGACCAGTCTGGCGACCCGGAAGGTGGTGATCGCCGGTGGATGAGACCTCCGTACTCCGGCGCGCAGCGGCCTGGCCCGCGCAGTACCGGTTGCTCGTGACGATGTGGATCCGGTCGACGCTCGCCTATCCGGCGTCGTTCGTACTGACGCTGGTGAGCACGATGCTGGTCACCGGGGCCGACTTCCTCAGCGTCGTGCTGATGTTCAGCCATATCGAGTCGTTCGGCGGCTTCAGCCTCGGCGAGATGGCGTTGCTCTACGGTTCGGCGTCGATGGCGCTCGGGCTGGCCGATCTGTTCACCGGCTCGATCGAACGGATCGGCGGGCGGATCCGGACCGGCGAGCTGGACGTCTGGCTGATCCGGCCGGTGCCGGCCTTCATCCAGGCCATCGCGGACAACTTCGCCCTCCGCCGGATCGGCCGGCCACTGCAGGCCGGGTTCGTCCTGGTACTTGCCCTCAGCCATCTTTCGATCGACTGGACCGTTGCCAAGGGCATCATCCTGGTGAGCTCGATGGTGACCGGGTCGATCATCTTCGCGGCGATCTTCGTGCTCGGCGCCGCGTTCCAGTTCATCTCGATCGACTCCGCCGAGCTGGCCAACTCGTTCACCTACGGCGGGCAGCAGCTGACGCAGTACCCGCTGGCGATCTTCGGCAAGAACATCGTCCGCGCCGTCACCTTCGTCGTACCGCTCGCGTTCGTGAACTACTACCCGGTGCTCTATGTGCTGGGCAAACCCGCCCCACTGGGGCTGCCGTCCTGGATCGGCCTGCTCGCGCCGGTGGTCGCCGTCGCGATGATCGCGCTGGCGTCGCTGGCCTGGCGAGGCGGGCTCCGTCGCTACCGAAGTACAGGGAGCTAACTGTGTCCGTGATCGAACTGGAGAACGTGTCCCGCGCCTTCACCGTATCGAGCCGGGCCGGGCTGCGGCGTACCCGGCGGGAGGTGCGCGCGGTCGACGGGTTGTCGTTCAGCGTCGAGCCCGGCGAGGTGATGGGCTACATCGGGCCGAACGGCGCCGGCAAGTCGACCACCATCAAGATGCTGACCGGGATCCTGGTGCCGACCGGCGGCTCGATCCGGGTGGCGGGGGTGGACCCGTCGCGCCACCGGCTCAAGCTGGCCAAGCGGATCGGGGTGGTGTTCGGGCAGCGCACCACGCTTTGGTGGGATCTGCCATTGAAGGACTCCTTCGCGGTACTGCAGAAGATGTACGGCGTACCGCGGGCGCGGCACCTGGAGAACCTGGCGACCTTCGTGGAGCTGCTCGATCTGGGCAACCTGCTCGACGTACCGGTGCGGCAACTGTCGCTGGGCCAGCGGATGCGCGGCGACATCGCGGCGGCACTCCTGCACGACCCCGAGATCGTCTACCTCGACGAACCGACGATCGGCCTCGACATCATCAGCAAGGCCCGGCTGCGCGAATTCCTCGGCCAGGTCAACAAGGAGCGCGGTACCACCATCATCCTCACCACCCACGACCTCGACGACATCGAAGCCCTCTGCTCCCGGGTGATGGTCATCGACCACGGCCGCCAGGTCTACGACGGCACCCTCGACGGCCTCCGAGCCAGCCAGTCGGCTCCCCGAACCCTCATCGTCGACCTGGCCATCTCGCTACCGCCCATCGAGATCCCCGGCACCACAGTCACCAAGACCGAAGGCCCCCGCCAGCACCTGACCTTCCCACCCACCACCAGCGCGGCTCCCCTGGTAGCCCAGATAGCAGCCTCCTACCCCCTGGTAGACCTCTCCATCTCAGACCCCACCATCGAATCCATCATCGCCCGCCTCTACGCCACCTCAACCCCTGCTACGGATTGAACCCAGCAGCCATCGAAAGCACCTCGGTGGGATCCAGCGGCTTGGGGTCCGCGCGCCATTCGGCGAGCACTTCCGCGTACTCCTCTTCGTCGAACGGAGCCAGCACCTGCTCGATCAGCCGGCGCGCCTCGGCGCTACCGATCTGTTCGTAGGTGAAATCGCGTTCCATGTAGTAGTCGTTGCGCAGAGCATTGTTGTCGTGGAACTTGCCGGTGTTGGGGACGTACCCATACATCGTCTCGTGCGCCAGTGCCGCCACCCAGACGGGTTCGTCGTCTTCCTTGAGCAGAAAGAGCTTCATCGATTGATCCCATCCGTTGTGGTCAGCGCCGCCGACCGGTCTCCAAGGCGATGACGCTGACCTTCCGCCAAGGCCGGAGCTTTCGCAGCGTTCCCCGTCCGGGAGTCACTGTAATTGTTGACTCTGACCTGCCGGCCGCCCAGCTCGGACAGCCCGGTCAGCTCAGGCGGGTCCGTCAGCGTTGCGGACAACCGAATGCACTCCCTCCGCGCACCAGTTCGCTCCTCCGCAGATGCCGCGGCGCTTCGCTCGATCTCGTAGTACGGCGTGGTCAGTTCCTTCACCCGCGCCGAGGCGACGGAGTGGAACTGCACCTCCACCCGCTCGTCGGAGGGCGTCCGGATCAGGGCGTGAATTCCCTTGTACCGCGAGCCTTCAGTGTAGGACTGCATCGCCGACTGGATCTGCCAGCCGGCCTTGGTCAGCTCATCGGCGGTATGTCTGGCGGCAGCGACGAGCGTCTCGGGAACCTGCGTGAGCATTGTGTAGCGCAGGATGTCCTCGGGTGGCTTATCCGAGCGGCCTTTGCGCGGCCGATCGGCGAGCTTACGGGCCAGGGACTGGGGCGACTTGATCCTCGAGGCCAGCTGATACTGCGAGCCCGTGGACGGCAACGCAGCCAGGAACTCCGCCGTGATGCGCGGCTCGGTGGCGACAGCATGTCTCAGCAACTGAAGGCTGCGCACGGTAGCCCGGACTCCGTACAGTCGCGCGATCTCTGCGGATGTCGGGAGATCGGCGCCCCAGTTGACCTCGCCGTGACGGGTGACGACGTGAAGGAGGTCGCGCGGTTCGGGTACGTCGGTGAGGCCGGGCGGGCCGGACGGCGGCATCTGGTCCCCCTGTCGGTTCGGTCCTTCAACCGTAGGGAACAGCCATCCCTCCATGGGGTGGAGATCAGAATCTGTGGATAACCGTTCGGCCTGTCCCCACCGACAGGTACTGCCGGCCAACTACCCGGCCTTCACGCTCGGATCGCCACGATTTCGAAGGCCAGGAGCGACCACGACCTGTCGGTTGGGGCGACCTGCGCTGTGATGTGCCGGGCGGCGGGTGAGGCGAGGAAGTGGATCGCCGCTGCCCACGGCTCAGGTGAGCTCGGCTTCCAGTACTTCGGAGAGGAGGTCGGTTGTCAGGCGCTGTCGGCCCAGGGGTCGAAGCGGGATACGGCGGGAGTGGTGGGCAGGTCGGTGTCGGCGGTGGATCGGGCCGAGTTCGGGGTGGGCGTGGTGGCTGGTGATGGGTGGGCGGGGTTGTTGGTGTTGTTGGTGTTGTCGCCCCAGGGGTCGAGGGCGGCGGCTTCTTCGGGGGTGATCCAGGGGATGTCGTCGGTGTAGGGCCAGTGGCGGGTGGCGACGGTGGTAAGGGGTGCGGGAGAGACGGTCGAGTTTGCGGCGGCGGTGGCGGCGGCCGCGGCGGTGGCCGCGGCGGTGGCGGTGGGGGCGTTGGGGGCGTTGGGGGTGGGTGGGCAGGTCGCGGTGTCCGACGCCGCGGTGGGTGCGGTGGCGGTGGTGCTGGGCGGGGTGAGTCTTCGCTCTCGGGTCCTGCCGCGCGGGGGGCGGTCGGCCCAGGTGGGGCGGGTGACGTGGACCTGATTGTCGACGATCTCGATGGTCCAGTGGCCGTCGTGCAGTGCGGTGTGGTGGACCCGGCACAGCAGTACGAGGTTGGTGAGGCTGGTGACGCCTCCGTCGGCCCAGCTCACCAGGTGGTGGGCGTCGCAGTAGATGGGTGGGGCGTTGCACACCACGCAGCCTCGATCCCGCTGGATCAGGGCGTTGCGCAGGCCGCCTGTGACGAACCGGTACTCGCGGCCGACATCGAGCACTTGGCTGTCGGAGCCGAGGATGACGGGGATGATCCCGGCGTCGCAGGCGAGGCGGCGGATCGCGGATGCGGACAGGCCGTCGCCGAACATCAGGTCGCCGGTTGCGTGCGTGCCGGCTTCGATGAGGTCGTCGAGGTCGATAGTGATCGTGAGGTGCGGCTTGATTCCACCCCGGGTGGGCAGCTCTCCGCTGCCGGCCGCGATTCGCAGTGCGTCGACGAGGGCGTCGGCCTGGCGTTTGCCGTGCGATCGGGGGTCTGGTTCGCCGGTCTGGGTCTTGTGTGGCTTCGCGCCGTACTCGAGGGTCAGTTGCAGCAGTTCGGCGTTCTCGGCCGCGAGGCGGCCACCGAACTTCACGCCACCGTCGATCTTCTTGATCCAGACTTCCTCGGCGGCGCGGGCGGCGTCCTCGCGGGGTTCGGGGCCGTCGGTGTCGAGCAGGTTGCGGATCTGGACGCCGAGGCTGCGCAGGTCGCCGGGGGCGAGGTGCCGGGCGGCTTCCACCATCCGCTCTTCCGCGGCGGCCAGGTCCTCGACGGGGACGTGGGCTCGCTTCGGGATCTGTTCGAGGGCGGACACGATCGCGGTCGCCTGCCCCAGATGCAACACCACGCCTCCCTCCGGGGTGGTGCTCTCCGGAGTCGGCAGGGCGGCGGCGACTGCGGGGTACTTCGCGAGCGCGGTCGCGAACTTCACGCGACGGGTGGCTTCGGTGGGGTCGAGGCGGTACCGGTCGGTGATCAGGCGAGCGGTGTCGTGGGCGCCGAGCGTCTTCGCATGCCCGGTGCCGTCGAGACGGGCGAGGATCTGGGTGCCGAGGGATTCGAGCTCGGCGACCTGCTCGTGCACGGCGTCGTAGGCGGACAGCAGCTCGCTGCCGCTCATCAACGCCACCGCGCAACTGTCCATACCCAAAGCGTAGCCATTGCCGCGGACAGTTTTGGGCTCGAAAGCCCTTATCCACAAGGTGAAATCCTCACCTCTTCGCGAGGACCGAAACGCTGTAGGTTAACTGAGCGCCTTACGGATCCAGGGCTCTTCAGGCTCAGGTGAGTTCGGCTTCGAGGACTTGGGTGAGGAGGGTGGCGAAGGGGGTGGGGTGGCTGGCGTAGCCGGTGTGGGGGCCGGGGAAAGAGACGACGGGCCAGCCGAGGTGGGTGGGGAGGATGGAGACGGGGCGGGCCGGGAGGTGGGCGGCTGCTTGGCGGCCGGCGGCGGGGACGATCTTGTCGGACTGCTCGACCAGGGCGTTCAGGTCTGGCTTGTAGGTGGTGAAGGGGATCAGTTTGTGGGCGAAGTAGGTTTCGGCGTTCGCGGCTGTGCGGTTGAGGAGTTCGCGGTACTCGGGGCGGAGGTCTTCCGGGGCGGGGAGGTCGTCCTCGTCCAGGCCGGTGCCGCCGGCGTACAGGAGCTGGGCCATCGGGACGCCTTCGCGGAGGTACGTGTCGTGGACGTCTTCGAAGAAGGAGCAGGCGTCGGTTGCGTCTGGCAACAGTTCGATGCATGGGGGTTCGTGGGCGACGAGCATGCGGACTCGGTCGGGGTGGTGGGTGATCAGGTCGAGGCCGGTGATCGCGCCGGTGCCGGTGCCGAAGACGAAGGCCGGGGCGTTCGGGGAGAGTAGGTCGATCAATGCCAACGCATCGGCAGTGGATACCGCCACCGCATCACCTTCCGGGTTGCCGACGTACTGGCTTCGGGAGTTGCCTCGGGGGTCGTAGGCTACGACTGTGTACTCGGTGGCCAGTTCGCCGGTGATGCTGTCGAAAGCGCCTGAGTCGCTGTCGCCGTCGGCGATCAGGAGGAGCATCGGGCCGGAGCCGGTGACCTCGTAGTGCAGGGTGGCGCCGGGGACGGCCAGCAGGTTCAGGGTTTTGGCGGTCATCGCAGGTCTCCCGTCAGTACGCGCTGCAGCAAGGTGGCGAACTCGAACGGGTCACTCGCATAGCCGCCGTGCCCGCCAGGGAACGCGATGACGTCCCAGCCGACTCGATCGGCCAGCGCGAGGATCGGTTCGGCGGGCAGTACTTTCGATGACTCGCTGCCGACCGCCGGTACGAGCTTGTCCTCAAGTGCGACCAGGGCTGCGACGTCGGGCACGTAGCTGGTGAACGGCAGGAGTTTGTGCGCGTAGAAGATCTCGCTGTTGGCCTCCATCCGCTCGGCCACCTTCCGGAACTCCGGCGGCAGGTCGGCGGCTGGTGGCAGCCTGTCCTCGTCGTCCAGTCCGATCCCACCGAAGAACAACTGGTCTGCCGCGAGCCGGCCGTCGCGCTGGTAGGTGTCGTACACCGATCGGAAGAACGCCCGCGCTTCGGTTGCGTCCGGCAACAGTTCGATCGCGGGTGGTTCGTGCGCGATCAGCAGGCGGATCCGGTCTGGATGGCGGACGAGCAGTTCCATCGCGGTGATCGCGCCGGAGCTGCTGCCGAACACGTAGGCCGACTCGCCACCGGCGACCGTGTCGAGCACGGCCAGCGCGTCCTCAGCGGCCAGGTCGACGCGCTCGTCGACCGGCTCGGCGTCGTATGGGCTGCGGGAGTTGCCGCGTGGGTCGTAGGTGACGACCGTGTACCGCGCGGCGAGCTGCGGCACGATGCCGTCGAACACCGACGCGTCGGTGCCGCCCCCGGCGATCAGCAACAGGACCGGACCGGAGCCGGTCGATTCGTAGTACAGCGTTGCGCCGGGCACACCCACCTGGCCGACAGTCTTCACAGTCATCAGTCACCCCTCAGGCTCTTGGTGACTACAGACTGCTGGTGTCCGCTGGTATGACGCGCACATCTGGCTGGCATGGGGGCACCAGCCGTGACAGCGGTGTCAGCCTGCCTCGGCGACGGGCTCTGTGATGGGCTCTGTGATGGGCGGGGCGGGGTCGTCCGACTCTGCGGCTTCGAGGGCTGCCCAGGGGTCTCGTGATGGGGCTACCCGGCGGCCTTGGGGGCAGATCCGGGAGAAGTCGCACCAGCCGCACAGCGCGGACGGCTCTGGCGGGAAGACCTCGTCGGCCTCGGCGAGGGTGAGCCCGGTACGCCAGCGCGCCTCGGCCGCCGCGGCGTCGTCGGCGATCGACTCGGCGCGGCGTTGGTGGCGGGCCAGCGAGGCGTCGTCGTGGTCGGCCGCCGCGACCGTGTTGGTCGGGAGGTGGTGCAGCTCGACCCGCGTCGACGGGCGACGCAGGACTCGGCGAGCCCCCAACACGTAGAGCGCCATTGCGAGCGACGACCGCGCGTCCGTGCTGGTCAGCGGATGCCGGCCGGTCTTGTAGTCGACGATGACGAGCTCGGTCCCGCCGCTGCCGTCGCGGGCGGGGCGTTCGTCGATCCGGTCCACCCGGCCGCGCAGGCTGGCGCGCTCGGTGGTGAAGGCGACGGTGCGCTCCACGCCGAGCGGTTCGTAGTACGGGTCGCTGTCGCGGAGGTAGCCGAGGACCATTTCGGTGGCCCGTTCGCGCCAGGTGAGCGCCTGCTGCTCGTCGCGGAAGCCCTCCTGCCGCCAGCTCGAGCGGATCTTGGCGACCACCTCGTCCGGCGTACGACGGGAGGCCGGCCACCGGCCGAAGAACTCGGCGAGGACCTCGTGCACGATCCCGCCGACCGTGTTGTGCGCCCACGGCGGGCCCTTCGGCGGGCGCGGCGACTCGAGGTAGGTGTAGCGGTACTTGCGCTTGCAGTCGGCGAAGTTGAGCAGTTTCGTCGGCGTCGCCACGAACAGCTTCGTCGGCATCCCCGGCAGCGTGTCGTTCACCTCAACTGGCCTTGATGAAGTCCGTCACCGCGTCCGCGACGAGCTGGACGGCGATGGCGCTCAGCAGCAGACCCGCGATCCGGGTGACGAGCAGCACGCCGTTCTCCCCCAGCACCCGCATGATCAGCCCGGAGAAGCGCAGCGTCAGCCACATCACCAGGTGGATCAGCACGATCCCGACCGAGATCGCGACCACGTCCGGCAGCGAACCGTCGGCGCGCTGGACGAACACCATCGTGGCGACGATCGCGCCCGGGCCGGCCAGCAGCGGCGTACCGAGCGGGACGAAGGCGATGTTCACGTTCTTCGTCTGGACCGGGTCCTCGGCGGTGTCGGTCAGCAGCTGCAACGCGATCAGCAGGAGCAGCAGCCCGCCCGCGCACTGCAGCGCCGGCAGCGTGATCCCGAGATGACTCAGGATCTGCTGGCCGAAAGCCGCGAAGACGACGATCACGCCGAACGCGACCAGCACCGCCTGCCAGGCGGCCTTCTTCCGGACCGCGCGCGACTGCCCAGCCGTCAGCGAGATGAACACCGGCACCGTGCCCGGCGGGTCCATGATCACGAACAGCGTGACGAAGACCGAGCTGAGCAGCGAGAGGTTGATGACGCTGTTCACGGCAGGTACGCCTCGGGCACCGTCGCGTCGGTGGCGGCGGCCGCGTTCGACTTGGCGACGTCGAGGAGCCGCTGGAACTGCTCCGGGTCGGTCGTGTTCACGCCGAGCTCGTGGTCGATCTTGCCGACCCCGTGGTGATCGCTCGACCCGGTGTAGATGATGCCGAGATCCTGGGCGATCGCGCGCAACGCAGTACGGGACTCCGGCGAATGATCCTGGTGGTCCACCTCGATCCCGGCCAGGCCATGGTCGGAGACCAGCTGAGCGATCATCTCCGCGGTCATCACCTTGTAGCTGGACCGGCCCCACGGATGGGCGATCACCGGTACGCCGCCCGCCGCGCAGACCAGGTCGATCGCGCGACCCGGCTCGATCGCGTAGTGCGAGACGTGCCCCGGCCGCCCGTCGGCCAGGAACCGGTCGAAAGCCTCGCTGCGGTTCGCGACCGTCCCGTTGGCGACCAGCGCGTCGGCGACGTGCGGGCGGCCGACGGACGGCGTCCCGGTCGCTTGCGCGAGCACCTCGTCGACGGTCAGCGCGACGCCCATCTCGTTGAGCCGGGCCACGATCGACGGCAGCCGGTCGGTACGGCCCTCACGGACCGTGGCCAGCTCATCGGCCAGTGGCTGGTACGACGGGTCCGGCAGGTACCCGAGCAGGTGCACGCTGATACCGCTCAGCTTGCAGGAGATCTCGATCCCCGGCACGAAGCCGATCCCGAGGTCCTCGGCTGCCCGTCGCCCCTCGCCCCAGCCGTCGGCGGTGTCGTGATCGGTGAGCGCGATCACATCCAGGCCGTCCCGCTTCGCGTGCGCGATCAGGACGTCGACCGGGTCGGTGCCGTCCGAGCGGTTCGAATGGGTGTGCAGGTCGATGCGCACGAGTGATCGGGATCCCTTCTCTGGACAACTGTCAGCGCTGATGCTATCGGTGCTTGCCACGAACTCTTATGGTTCTCCACATGGATGCCGACCGCGTCGACTGTGTCGGGGCTCTCGTGTACGACGAGGAGCACCGGCTGCTCGTGATCCAGCGAGCCAACGAACCGGGTCGCGGGCTGTGGTCGTTGCCGGGCGGCCGGGTCGAGCCGGGCGAGGACGATCCGACCGCCGTGGCGCGCGAGGTCGCCGAGGAAACGGGCCTGCGGGTCGAGGTCGGGGAGCTGGTCGGCGAGGTCGAGCGAGACGCCCCGAACGGCAAGCTGTACGTGATCCGTGACTACCAGGCGGAGTCGGTCGGTGGCACGCTGACGGCCGGGGACGACGCCCTGGACGCCCGATTCGTGAGCCGCGAGGAGTTCGAGAACCTGCCCACCGCGACGCTGCTGGCCTCGACACTCGCCCAGTGGAACGCGCTGCCGGGATAAAACGCGCTGCCGGATAAATGGGTCGAGCCCCGGGGCCGAGTGGCGGAGACTCGCAGGTATGGACGATGCCGAGCCTACCGAGAGCGACACCGCCGAGCTGATCCGGGCGATCGAGGACAACGCGGCTGAGCTCTTGCTGGCGATGGGGGCCGCGGGTGGTGGGCGGCAGCGAGCGGACGGCGTGCAGTGGAGTCTTGGTGGGTCGCCGCTCGACTACCACAACGCGGTGGTCTCCTGCGTTCTCGACGGTGGCGAAGCCGCGGATCGCGTGGTCGCGGATTCCCTTCAGGAGTTGAAGGATCTCGGCATACCGGGGAGCTGGCACGTCGGGCCTTCGATGCGGCCGCTGGATCTTGGTGATCGTCTCCTGGCCGCCGGCTTCTCCCACGGTGGGAGCGAGCCCGGTATGGCTCTGCGGCTCACCGAGTTGCGCGAGGCGGAGGCCGCCGGGTTGCGGGTCGAGCGGGTGACGGACGTGAACGGGCTGGCCACTTGGGCGGAGACCTTAGGTCAAGGCTTCGGCGAAGGCGTGAAAGAAGCCCGATGGGTGGCCGAGGTCTATCGGCGATTGGGTGTCGCCGATCCTTGGCGGCACTACCTCGGGTATCTCGACGGCAAGCCGGTTGCGACCGTGACGGTGTTCCTGGCGTCCGGGGTCGCGGGCGTGTATTTCGTGATGACGGTCCCAGCAGCCCGGCGGCGCGGAATCGGCGCCGCGATCACGGCCGCCGTACTACGGGAGGCGCGGGACTCGGGCCTCGAGGCCGCAGTACTGGGGTCGTCACCCGCGGGCCGATCCGTTTATACCGGCCTCGGATTCCGGGAACTCTGCACGATCGACCTCTACGAGTGGTCGCCCAGCTAGCGTCGGGTCAGGCGTTCCACTGGTGGACGGCCGGGGAGCCTCGGTCCCAGCCGAGGACGGAGACGGTGGCGGTGTTGAGGACGAAGTGGCGACCCTCGGTGACGTCCAGCTCGAGCCAGCGGGCCGTCAGGGCGCGTAGGGCGTGGGAGTGACCGAAGACCAGGACATCGCCGTCCACGGCCGCGATCCGGCCGTTGACGCGGTCGAGGCGGGCTGAGACCTGCTTCGGGGTTTCGCCGTTGGGTACGGGGTCAGCCCAGACCGTCCAGCCAGGGACGGTCTTGCGGATCTCCGCGGTGGTGATGCCCTCGTAGTCGCCGTAGTCCCACTCGACCAGGTCGTCGTCGACCTCGGCCTGTGCGAAGCCCGCGAGCTCCGCCGTCCGCCGGGCACGCCGGCGCGGGCTGGTCAGCACGAGGTCGAACTCCTGCGCAGCAAGCCGGTCCTTCAGCGATGCCGCGATCCGCTCCCCTTCCGCCGTCAGCGGGAGGTCTGTCGTCGACGTGTGCCGGCCCGACTTGCTCCACTCGGTCTCCCCGTGACGGACCAGCCACAGCCGGTCCTTCCGCTCCGCTGACTCCGCGTGTGTGCTCACCCCAATATCGTCCCAGATAGGTGATCCACCCCGCACGACCCCTTGACCAACGGCATCGATCCAAGGCAGGGTCGAAAACTGTAAGCGCTTCCACTTTCACCAGCAGCCCGACCTGAGGAGCACCGAGGATGGCGTCCGGACCGACCGGCAGGCCCACGACGATCTACGACGTCGCGGCGCTGGCGAAGCTGTCGATCGCGACGGTTTCCCGTGTCCTGCAAGGGACCGGGCCGGTATCGGCGAAGGCGAGAGCCCGGGTCGACCAGGCGGCGCGCGAGCTGAACTACGTGCCACTGCGAGCCGCCCGAAGTCTCGCGGTGCAACGTCACGAGGCGCACGGGCTCGTGCTGCCCGACCTGGCCGGCCCGTTCTACGGGGACCTGCTGATGGGCTACGAACGCTGGGCCGGCGAACACGGGCAGAGCGTGATCCTCACGGTCACCCACGGAAACCCGGATCCGGCCCGGAACCTGCGCGACCTGGCCGGGCGGGTGGACGGGATCGTTGTCCATGGCAACGCACTGGATCTGCCGGCCGTACAGGATCTGCGGCGGGCGAACGTGCCGGTCGTCCTGGTCGCCCATCCGCCGGTCACCGGCTGCGACTCGGTCCGCACCGAGAGCGCAACCAGCGCCGAGCAACTCACCAACCGCCTGCTGGAGCACGGCCGCAAGAACCTCCTGTTCGTCGGTGACCCAGCCAGCTCGTACGACGTGTCCGAGCGGTACGCGGGATTCTCGGCGGCACTGCGGGCTCACGGGCTCGAAGTACCGAAGCCTGAGCGAGTTCCGCTCACCGAGGCAGCGGGAGCTGCCTTCGCCCTGACGTTGCTGGAGACAACCATCGAGGTGGACGGACTGGTCTGCGCCAATGACGAGTTGGCGCTGGCGATCCTCAAGACGCTGGGGGAAGGCGGTGTCACCGTCCCCGATCAGGTCGTGGTGACCGGGTGGGACGACGTGATGGCGGCTCGGTACGTGCGACCGGGGTTGACGACCGTGCGGCAGCCGATGGCCGAGTTGGGCCGGCTGGCGGCGCAGCGGTTGCACGAGCGGATCAGCGGCGAGCGGACGCGGGCACGGAACGACGTACTGGGGACTGAGCTTGTGCTGCGCGGTAGTTGCGGCACGGGGCCGGGGGAAACACAGGCAGCACGATCAACCGGTTGAGGAGAAACAACTGATGTTCACCCAAACCACCCGCCGCCGACTGGTGATCGGCGGTGCGGCATTCACGGCCACGGCCCTCGCGCTGACCGGCTGCGGCCGCTCGGCCGACACCGGCGAATCGGCGCCCAAGGCAACCACCAGTATCGGGGACGGACCCGCCACCGGCGAGCTGACCGTCTGGGCGATGGGCACCGAGGGCGAGGCCCTGCCCAAGCTGACGGCCGCCTTCGAGCAGGCCAACCCGGGCGTCAAGGTGAAGGTCACGCCGATCCCGTGGGACGCCGCGCACAGCAAGTTCACCACCGCGATCACCGCTCAGACCGTGCCGGACGCCGCCATGGTCGGCACCACCTGGATGGGTGAGTTCGCCGACCTCGACGCGCTCGACCCGACGCCGGCCAGTATCGACACCTCCGGCTTCTTCGAGGGTGCGAACGAGACCACCAAGGTCGGCGACACCAGCTATGGCGTGCCCTGGTACGTCGAGACGCGACTGGTCTACTACCGCAAGGATCTCGCCGCCAAGGCCGGCATCACCACGCCCCCGACCGACTGGGACGGGCTCAAGGCGATGGCCAAGGCGATGAAGGAGAAGGCGGGCGCGAAGTACGGGATCAACCTGCAGCCGGGTGGTACCGGCTCGTGGCAGACCGTGATGCCGTTCGCCTGGTCCGCGGGGGCGTCGATCACCGGGGACGACCAGAAGGAGTTCACCTTCGACACGCCGGAGATGCAGGAGGGGCTCAAGTACTACCAGAGCTTCTTCACCGACAAGCTCGCCGGGACCGACCTGCCGCCGAACCAGACCGAGGCGCAGTTCGTCAGCGGTCAGGTGCCGATGTTCATCTCCGGTCCATGGATGGCCGGCTCGGTGGCCAAGCTCGGCGGCGACAAGATCAAGTCGAATATCGGCGTCTTCCAGCTGCCGAAGAACAAGACCGCGACGTCGTTCGTCGGCGGCAGCAACTTCGTCGTCTTCAAGAACAGCAAGAACAAGGACAGCGCCTGGAAGCTGGTCAAGTGGCTGTCCGACGCGAAGACGCAGGCGCAGTGGTTCAAGCTGTCGACCGACCTGCCGGCCGTGAAGAGCGCCTGGGAAGACCCGAGTATCGCGGGTGACCCGCTACTGCCGGTCTTCGGCAAGCAGCTCGACGACGCCAAGGCGCCGCCCGCGATCGTGAACTGGGAGCAGGTCGCCACCGCGTTCGACGCCGAGGTGGAGAAGATGGCCAAGGCCGGCCAGTCCCCCGCCGACACGGCGAAGGCGATCCAGACCAAGGCCGCGTCGATCGGCACCGGTAGCTGATCAGGGTGAACTCGACATCACTACAAGGCTCAGCCGCGCCCGGGGCAAAGGACGCCCTCGCCGCCCGGCCGCCACGGCGGTCGGGCGGGGCGGGAGGGGCGGGAGGCAGACGAGCCGGTCGTGCGGGACGGTCAGGGGCCGCCGGGCGCCAGACTGCCGCTGCCTGGATCCTCACGCTGCCGTTCGTCGTTCTCTTCCTCGCCTTCACCGCCGGACCCGTGCTGGGCTCACTCGGGATGAGCTTCACCGATCTCAAGCAGCGCGATTTGCGGACCCCGTTGGCGGTGAACGGCGTCGGCTTGGACAACTACATCAAGGCGCTGTCGGATGAGACATTCCGCAAGGCCGCGCTCAACACCGCGTACTTCGTCCTGGTCGGCGTCCCGTTGACACTCGGCCTCGCGCTGGCCGCAGCGGTCCTGCTGGATCGCGGGGTCAAGCGGTTCCAGAGCCTGTTCAAGGTCGCGTACTACCTACCGGTGATCACCTCGATCGTCGCCATCGCAGTGATCTGGCGGTTCGTCCTGGCCCCGGACTCCGGGCTGCTGAACACAGCCTTGTCCTGGGTCGGCATCGACGGGCCGAACTGGCTCGCCTCGAAGACCTGGGCGATGCCGTCGCTGATCATGATGGCCGTCTGGCGCAACTTCGGCGCGCCGATGATCATCTTCCTGGCCGGTCTGCAGGGCATCCCGCAGACCGTCGAGGAGGCCGGCCAGCTCGATGGTGCGGGCTCGTGGCAACGGTTCCGGTACCTGATCCTGCCGTTGCTCAGGCCGACGATCCTGTTCACCAGCGTCACCACCGGGATCGGCTACCTGCAGTTCTTCGAGGAGCCGTTCGTGATGACGCAGGGCGGTCCGCTGAACAGCACCGTCTCGGTGTCGATGTACACCTACCAGCAGTTCGGGTTCGGCAACTACGGCGTCGCCACGGCGATGAGCTACCTGTTGTTCGTCGTGATCGCCGTCGTCACCTTCCTCCAGTTCAAACTGCTGAGGGAGAAGTGATGCGCAAGACCTGGTGGATCTACCTGATCGCCGTGCTCGGACTGATCGCGGTGGCCGCGCCGTTCCTGTGGATGCTGCTCGGCTCCTTCAAGACCCAGGGCGAGCTGCTCCGGGTCCCGCCGACCTGGTTGCCCGAGGCACCGACCACGCAGAACTACGACGACCTGTTCAGCAAGGCCAACTTCCCCCGGTACTTCCTCAACTCGGGGATCGTCGCGATCGCCGTGACGGCCGGCAACCTGCTGTTCTGCTCGATGGTCGGCTACGCGCTGGCGAAGCTGAACTTCCGCGGCCGGAACGCGCTGTTCCTGGTGGTGCTGGGCACCTTGATGATCCCCGGTGTCGTCACCTTCGTCCCGCTGTTCATCCTGGTCACCAACGCGGGTCTGGCCAATACCTATCCCGGCCTGATCCTGCCCTTCCTGGTCTCGCCGTTCGGGGTCTTCCTGATGCGGCAGTTCTTCCAGGGCCTGCCCGACGACCTGATGGACGCGGCCCGGGTGGACGGCAGCAGCGAGCTCGGCATCTTCGGCCGGATCATGCTCCCGTTGACGAAGCCCGCGCTGGCCACCCTCGGGATCCTCACCTTCCTCGGCTCCTGGAACAACTTTCTCTGGCCGCTCGTGGTCGCCCAGACCGAGGAGAAGTACACCCTGCCCGTCGCCCTGGCGCTGTACTCGACCGGCCAGAACGCGCAGAACTTCGGCCTGCTGATGGCCGGCGCGGTCGTCGTCGTACTCCCCGTGCTGGTGATCTTCCTGGCCTTCCAGCGCCACGTCACCAAGGGCATCGCCATCACCGGTATCAAATAGACTCTGGAGGCTCGGATGACCGCCAATCTCACCCGGCGCACATTGCTCGCAGCAACAACCACCGCCGCACTGGCCGGCGCAACCACCAGCTCGTACGCCGGTGGGCGACCCACCGCCGATCCCGGCAAACTCCTTCGCGGCGACTGGCGCCCCAACCGCCATGACCGGGCGCTGGTCGGCCGCTGGGCCAGGGACACCTGGCGCAGCCTGGTCGCGATGACCGACGAGACGACCGGACTGCCCGCGGACAACATCGGGGAGTCGGTCAGCAACCCGGTGCGCAGCCAGTACACGTCGCCGACCAACATCGGTGGCTATCTGTGGAGCATCGTGGTCGCCCGCGAGCTCGGGATCATCTCGCCGCACGAGTCGTTGCGCCGGCTCACCCAGACGCTGACGACGATGGCGCGTGTCGATCACCACGAACCCAGCGGCATGTTCTTCAACTGGTACGACGAATCGACCGGCGAGGTCCGCTACGTCGATCCCGACGGCACCAAGCCGATCACGCCGTTCGTGTCGAGTGTCGACAACGGCTGGCTCGCCTGCGCGCTGATGGTGGTCCGCAACGCCGAGCCGCGCGCCCGGGCCCTCGCGGACTCGCTGCTCAACAAGATGAACTTCGCCTACTACTACAACCCCGCGGCCCGCCCAGGCGGACTGATGCGCGGTGGCTTCTTCGAGACCCCGCCGCCGGACGAGGAGACCGACAAGGGCAACCACGCCGGTACCGGCCCGGACGTCTACTACCGCAAGTTCCACTACGACACCCTCAACACCGAGGCCAGGATCGCCGGGTACGTCGGCTTCGCCCTCGGCCAGGTCCCGCACACGCAGTACTTCGCCACGTACCGGACCTTCCCTGACGGTTGCGACTGGTCCTGGGTGGAGCAGCGTCCCAAGGGTGTGCACCGTACGTACCTCGGCCTCGACGTCTTCGAGGGCACCTACTCGTACCGCGGCATGCGGCTCGTCCCGTCCTGGGGTGGCGACATGTTCGAGTCGCTGATGCCCGACCTGTTCGTGCCGGAGTCGACTTGGGCGCCGCGCAGTTGGGGCATCAACCACCCGCTGACGGTCCGCGCGCAGATCGAGCACGGCCTGGAGGAAGCGAAGTACGGCTACTGGGGCTTCTCCCCCGCGTCGAACCCGAAGGGCGGGTACGCCGTCTACGGCGTCGAGCCGATCGGGATGGATCCCGGCGGCTACCCGTCGGATCTGGAGGGCACCAACTACGACGGCGGTTTCGAGGGCTGTCGCGAAGGCGCCAACCCCAATCCGGCGTACGGCGACGGCGTGGTCACCCCGCACGCGGCCTTCCTGGCGATGTCCTACGCGCCCCGGCAGGCGATCGAGAACCTGAGCCGGATCGAGAAGAACCTGCATGCCTACGGCACCGGCGGCTTCTACGACTCGGTGGCGGTGAAGTCGGGCCTGATCGCCAAGCGCTACCTCGCCCTCGACCAGGCCATGGTGATGGGTGCTATCGGCAACGTCTTCGGCAACAACCTGATCCGGCGCAGTTTCGCCGACCGGCGGGCCGAGCGCGGGATCCGGTCGCTGATCGCGATGGAGCAGTTCTCCGCCGGCCTCGACTGACCGCCCTTGCGTCCGAAGAACTCGAGGAACGTGGTGACCACTTCTTCGGACGCAAGCTGATGACTTGGGAGTTTCGCGATGCAGAGTGATGCCAGGAGTGACTGGGACGAGCGGATCGCCCTGCGGAGCGACGAGAGCCGCGCGGTCGAGCTGCCGGATCTGGATCCACCGGAGTGGGTGACAGCGGTGGGCGGCGTCGGGCAGGTGACGGTGGACTGGTCACCGGTACCAGGCGCGGTCGGGTACGTGATCCTGCGCGGCCTCGACGACTCGTCGCTGGAGCCGGTCGACCACCACAGTGGCGACCTCTTGTCGGTGCCGTCGCCACCGTATGTCGACACCACGGGCACACCCGGTACTACGTACAGGTACGCGGTGGCCAGCGTTCCCGAGGTGACCGTGCACGGTCGGCCGGGTGGCTCGGTCGGCGCGACGCCATTGGTTGCCTCTGCCAACGTTCCGGGCATCCGGCTTACCGTGGACGCCGTTGCTGAGGGCATCGAACTGCACCGGCCCTGGGTGCCGATGATCGGAAGCGAACGGCTCAGCCAGTTGCTCTGCAAGGAGCTCAGCGGCGGTCGCGAGATCGGCGCCGAGCTCGAAGAGGCGTTGCGCCGGATGCATGACGAGCTCGGGGTGCGGACGGTTCGCGCGCATGCGATCTTCCACGACGACACCCGGATCTACACCGAGGTGGGCGGCGAGGCGGCGTACGACTTCACTGTCGTCGACGCGATCTACGACAAGCTGCTCGGTCTCGGATTGCGGCCGGTGGTGGAGCTCGGGTTCATGCCGCGCGACCTCGCGTCGGATCCGTCGAAGACCGTCTTCGAGTACGGCGCGATCATCTCGCCGCCGAAGTCGTACGAGCGGTGGCACGACCTGGTGCGCGCGCTGGTCGCGCATCTCGTCGAGCGATACGGGCTGGACGAAGTACTGGCCTGGGACTTCGAGGTGTGGAACGAGGCGAACCTCGAGGTCTTCTGGTCCGGCACGAAGGCCGAATGGATGCACCTGTACGACGTGACCGCTGCCGCGGTGAAGTCGGTCGACGAGCGGCTCGCCGTCGGCGGTCCGTCGTCGGCGGCGGCCGGGTGGGTCGACGATCTGCTCGCGCATGCCGCGGCGAGCGGGGCGCCCGTCGACTTCGTGACGACGCATACCTACGGGAGCCCGCCGCTCGACGTACGGGCGTCGCTGGAGCGGCATGGGTTCGGTGAGGCGCGGATCCTGTGGACCGAGTGGGGGGTGACGCCGCGGCACTTCAATCCGATCAACGACGCGGTGTTCTCCGGGGTGTTCCTGCTGCGCGGGATGCGGTCGGCGGCCGGGCGGGTGGACGCGCTGGCCTACTGGGTCGCGTCGGACCACTTCGAGGAGCTGGGCCGGCCGCCACGCTTCCTGCACGGCGGCTTCGGGCTGCAGACGGTCGGCGGGCTGGCGAAACCGCGCTTCCACGCGATGACGTTGCTCGACCGCCTCGGTCCGGCCGAGTTGCCGGTGACTTTCGAAGGCGATGGCGGCGGGAGCCTGGTGGAGGCGTGGGCGTCACGAGATCGCGACCGCATCGCCGTACTGGTGTGGAACCTGACTCTCGATCAGTCGAAGTCAGCGGGCGCGGCAGAGCTGACCCGGGAGATCACGCTGTCCTTCCCGGGAGTGGACCCGACCTGGCAGGCGACCGCGACCTGGCTGACTCCAGGCGAGGGCTCAGCCGACGGTTCAGGCGACGGTTCAGGCGACGGTTCAGGCGATCTGGTGGCGGAGGCGGCCGCGCTCGGCGTCGGCGACTGGCCCACCGATGAGCAGTTGGTGCAGTTGGCGGAGCGGAATCTGTTGCGGGCGGACGTGCTCGAACGGGAGGGCGACGAGTTCACCCTGAGCTTGGCGATGCCTTCCGCGGTTCTGGTGGAGTTCCGGCCGGGTCGAGGCTGACTGCTTCCTGGATCCATCGCTCGACCCCGGCGATGTGCACGGTCGCCCAGGATCGGGCGACGTCGGGTTCGCGGGCGGCGATCGCCGCCAGGATCGACCGGTGCTCCACGAGGGTTTGCGCGACAGCGTCCGACTGGGTCAGACCACGCCAGACGCGGGCCCGGTAGGTGGGCTGGCGGAGGCTGTCGACGATGGAGGCGAGCGCCCGGTTGCCGCTGCCGACCGCGATCAGCCGGTGGAACTCGACATCGTTGGCCAACAGCGCGTCCACCGACGGCTCCGGGCCGAGCTCGTCCAGCAAGTCACGCAGTACGGCGATGTCCTCGTCGCTCATCCGCACCGCGGCCCGCGCCGCCGCGGCCGGCTCGAGGATTCGCCGTACCTCGAAGAACTCCAGCACCGACGCGTCCTGGTGCAGGTCGAGGACAAACCCCATCGTCTCCAGCAACAAGGTCGGGTCCAGGCTGGTCACATAGGTCCCGTCCCCCTGCCGGACGTCGAGGACCCGGATCAGCGCGAGCGCCTTGACCGCTTCGCGCAGCGAACTGCGGGACAGCCCGAGGTGGGCCGCCAGGTCCGGCTCCCGCGGCAGCCGGTCCCCCGGACGCAGCTCGCCGGCGACGATCATCTGCTTGATCCGGTCGATCGCCTCATCGGTGACACGCATCGCCCACCCCTCGATACATCGGATGTTTATCACCGTAGACACCCCAAGCTCATCCGTCGAGACCTCGGCCGGGCATCCGCGAGCCGGACGGTCACTATGGCCTCAGATCATGGCACCAGCCGCCGCCTGAGCGCCGTTTGAACAACAGCTTTCATAAGGTCGCGAGATCTTGACGTACCTCGGGATGGCGGCCTATAGATCGGATGAATCAACTCTGCCGTGGAGGTCAAGATGAGCGGAACACGAGTACGGACCCGACGTCGGCTGGTGGCCGTCGTCACTGCGCTGGCGCTGGTGGTCCTCTCCGCGTGCGGAGGTGGCAACGACGACGCCGGCGGTGGGTCGGGATCGGCGGACCAGGCGGACCTGACCTGGCAGTTCTGGATCGGCGGGACCGCGGACCAGGCAGCCTGGCAGAAGGTCGCGGACCAGGCCAAGGCCGACCACCCCGGTATCACCGTCAAGCTCGAGGGTGCGAGCTGGGAGAACTACTGGTCGAAGATCGGCACCACCCTGGCCAGCGGCAAGGCCCCGTGCATCATCGGCATGCAGAGCCTGCGGCTGGCGTCGTACGCGAACGCGATGCTGCCGCTCGACGATCTGATGGCGAAGTACAACCTGAAGGCGGAGGATTTCGACAAGCCGATCATGGACGGCCTCAAGTCCGGCGGGAAGCAGATCGCGATCCCCTACGACTCGGGTCCGATGGTGATCTTCTACAACCGCGACCTGTTCAAGGCCGCCGGGATCGCCGAGCCGAAGCCAGGCTGGACGATGGCCGAGTTCAAGGCGGCCGCGACCAAACTCACCACCGGCGGCAAGTACGGATTCGTGACCACGCCCGGCGACCTGGCCTTCCTGCCCTGGGTGCTGACGGCGACCGGCGCCCAGCCGCTCAAGGACAACAAGCTCGCGCTCACCGATCAGTCGTTCGTCGACGGCTACCAGCAGTACGTCGACCTGGTGACGAAGGACAAGATCGCCCCCGCCGTCCCGGCCGGCGGCACCGACTTCGAGACCACCAATTTCACCTCCGGCAAGGCGGCGATGAAGCTGGACGGACCGTGGTCCGTGATCGATCTCAAGGAGAAGAGCAAGTTCAGCCTCGGCATCGCGCCGGTGCCGGCCGGACCGGACGGCTCGAAGACCTACACGGCCGGTTCGGGCTTCGGGATCTCCCGGTCCTGCAAGACCCCCGACGCGGCGTTCCAGGCGATCGTCTCGATGACCAGCCAGAAGCCGCTGACCGAGCTGGCCGCGGCCGGCCGGGCCTACCCGTCGCGACCCACGGCCCATGACGCCTGGTACACCGCCGCGGATCTGCAGGGTGCCCGCGAGACGATCGAGTACGCGTCGCAGCACTCGATCCCACTGGTCACCTCCAAGAACTGGGTCCAGGCCTCCGACCTGCTCAACGACTTCGGGGTACAGGCGCTGAACGGTGAACTGCCAGCCGATCAGGTGCTGAAGAATGTCCAGGACCAGGCGGGCGCCGGGTCCTGATGGCCACGGCGACCAGCACCGACGCTCCGCCCGGTACCGCCCGGGCGGAGCGACGGCCGCGCGGCCTGCGGCGGGACGGCCGGTACGCCTGGCTCTTCCTCGGGCCGAGCCTTGCCGGGCTCGCCCTGTTCACACTGTTCCCGACCGCGATGGCGCTCGGGATCAGCCTGTTCGACTGGCCGGTCTTCGGCCAGCGCACCTTTCTGGGCGTCGACAACTTCAGCCACCTGCTGAACGACCCGATCTTCCGCAAGGTCATCTTCAACACCACGCTGTTCGTGGTGCTGTACGTCCCCCTCAACGTGATCGTCTCGCTCGGGCTGGCCGTCTGGCTGGGGCCGCGGGTCTGGGGGCGGCAGGCCTTCCGGGTGCTGTTCTTCATCCCGGTGATGACGCCGATGGTGGCGAACGTGATGGTCTGGCGGCTGCTGCTCCAGCCAGGCGGGCTGTTCGACTCCGGAGCGCAAAGCGTGTTCGGCGTCGACGCGCCCAACTTCCTGGGCTCGACCAGCTGGGCGATGCCGACGATCGTGGCGATCTCGGTCTGGCAGGGCTTCGGCTACAACTTCCTGGTCTTCTCGGCCGCCCTGGACCAGGTCCCGCAGTCGCAGCTGGACTCGGCGGCGATCGACGGCGCGGGCCCGCTGCAACGCTTCCGGTACATCACCTGGCCGATGATCACGCCGTCGATCTTCTTCGCCACCACGCTGACCCTGATCACCGCGTTCCAGGTGTTCGCGCAACCGTTCATCCTCACCGGAGGCGGGCCGGGCGTGTCCACCCAGACGCTGGTCATGTACGTCTACAACCAGGGCTGGCAGTTCCTCAACATGGGGCTGGCCGCCGCGGCCGGCTGGGTGCTGTTCGTCATCATCATGGGCATCACCGCGATCCAGTTCATCGGCCAGAAGCGGTGGGTGCACTATGACGCGTGACACCAACTCCACCGCGCGCAAGCTCCGCGGCGGCGTGTCGCACACTCTGCTGGTGATCGTCGCGCTGGCCTTCCTGGCGCCTCTCATCTACGCCGTCGCCACCTCGCTCAAGCCGGCGGACGAGGTGTTCACCCCGACGCCGGACCTGATCGGCTCCGAGGTGCGCTGGCAGAACTACGTGGACGCGTTCCAGTTCGCGCCGTTCGGCCGCTACTTCCTGAACAGCCTCTTCGTGTCGGTGATCGGGACCCTGGTGGTCGTGGTCGCCTCCAGCCTGTCCGCCTACGCCTTCGCCCGGCTGCGATTCAGGGGCCGTGAGCAACTGTTCGTGGTCTTCCTCGGCACCTTGATGGTGCCGCAGGAGGTGCTGATCGTGCCGATGTACTGGCTGATGCAGGCCCTCGGCTGGGTCGACAGCTACTGGGCGCTGATCTTCCCGTGGGCCTTCACCGCGTTCGGCACCTTCCTGCTCCGGCAGTTCTTCCTCACCGTTCCCGAGGAACTGGAGGAGGCCGCGCGGGTGGACGGCTGCGGCCCGTTCGGGGCGTTCCTGCGGATCATGTTGCCGCTGGCGAGGCCGGCCATCGCCGTCCTGACCGTCTTCACCTTCATCGGCTTCTGGGGCAGCTTCCTGTGGCCGTTGATCATCACCAACAGCGTCGATCAGAAGGGCACCGTGCCACTCGGTCTGGCCCAGTTCGTCGGCCAGCAGGGCACCCAGTGGAACCTGATGATGGCCGCCTCGATCCTGGCCATGCTGCCGACCGTGCTGCTCGTCATCCTGCTGCAGAAGCACCTCGTCCGCGGGCTGCTCGTCACCGGCCTCGGCGGCCGCTGAGCTCCCCATCCAAGAGAACAGGGATTGTTGCGATGACCGATCTGACTCCCTCCGTCGCCAGGTTCAAGGACTGGCGGTTCGGCCTCTTCGTCCATTGGGGCTTGTACTCGCTGCCCGCCCGGCACGAGTGGGTGAAGAACCGCGAGCGGCTCACGGACGAGGACTACCAGCCGTACTTCGACCACTTCGAGCCTGACCTGTACGACCCACGCGCGTGGGCCCGGGCCGCCCGCGAGGCGGGCATGCGCTACGCGGTACTGACCACCAAGCATCACGAAGGCTTCTGTCTGTGGGACTCGGAGGTGGGCGACTACACCGTCGCCGGGACGCCCTGGGGTAAGGACCTGGTCGGCCCGTTCGTCGAAGCCTGCCGGGCCGAGGGGCTCGGAATCGGCTTCTACCACTCGCTGATCGACTGGCACCATCCGGAATTCCCGGTCGATGTCTACCACCCGCAGCGAGACGATCTGGAAGCCCGGGCCAAGTCGGCCGGACGCGACATCCAGGTGTACGCCGACTACTTGCACGCCCAGGTTCGTGAGCTGCTGACCCGGTACGGCCAGATCGACATCATGTGGTTCGACTTCTCCTACCCCGGCCGCCCGTTCGACGACGGCACGCCGAGTGGCAAGGGCCGCGACGACTGGCGGTCGGAGGAGTTGATGGCGATGGTCCGGGAGTTGCAGCCGGGCATCCTGATCAACGACCGGCTCGACATCCCCGGCGACTTCGTCACCCCGGAGCAGTACCAGCCGAGCGGCCCGATGCTGCGGGACGGCAGGCCGGTCGTCTGGGAGGCCTGCCAGACCCTGAACGGGAGCTGGGGATACGACCGCGACAACCTGGACTGGAAGTCACCGGACCTGCTGGTCCGGATGCTGATCGACTCGGTCTCCAAGGACGGCAACCTGCTGCTCAACGTCGGCCCGACCGGGCGAGGTGAGTTCGACCCGCGCGCACTGGACACGTTGAGCGAGATCGGCCGGTGGACCCGGCTGCACAGCCGGTCGGTGCACGGCGCGGGTCCGAGCGAGCTCCAGCCACCGCAGGACTGCCGCTTCACCCAACGTGGTGACCGGCTCTACCTGCACGTCCTGTCCTGGCCGATGCAGCACCTCCACCTGCCGGGAATGGCCGGCAAGGTCCGCTATGCGCAGTTCCTGCATGACGCGTCCGAGGTACGGCGTACTGTCACCGACCCCGGGCAGTCGGCACAGAACACCACGATGGGTGGGCTCGCGCCCGGCACCCTGACCCTGGAGCTCCCGACCCAGCGCCCCGACGTCCTGGTGCCGGTGATCGAACTCTTCCTGGTCAGCCTTCGAGAGGCGTGGGGCGGCCCGGCTGGTCGCCGCCTCGCGCTTCGAGATAGGAGTTCTTCGGGACCATCACCTTGCGCTTGAACAGGCAGACGACGGTGCCGTCCTGCTTGTAGCCCTTGGTCTCCACGTAGACGACGCCGCGGTCGTCCTTGGACTTGGACTCCCACTTGTCCAGGACGACGGTCTCGCCGTAGATGGTGTCGCCGTGGAAGGTCGGCGCGATGTGCCGCAGCGACTCGACCTCCAGGTTGGCGATCGCCTTGCCGCTCACGTCCGGTACCGACATCCCGAGCAGGATCGAGTAGATGTAGTTGCCGACCACAACGTTCTTGCCGAACTGGGTGGTCTGCTCGGCGTAGTTGGCGTCCAGGTGCAGCGGGTGGTGGTTCATCGTGAGCAGGCAGAACAGGTGGTCATCGGACTCGGTGACCGTCTTACCGGGCCAGTGCTTGTAGACCGCACCGACCTCGAATTCCTCGTAACTGCGACCGAACTGCATCCCTGCTCCTTCCGGTGACCCCGTCCCGAGGCCCATGCTGCCGAATCCGGGGCCCGAGCGGCAGTACCGCGCCGCGTGGCATACCTCTCAGCAGGGTCACAGGCGCCCGAGAGATGCGTCACCCGCAGGTGAGCGATCGGTAAGGGGCAGCTGTTTCCCTGGGGGTCTGCACAGCTCCGGACTGGGGAAGGACAGCATGCTGCGGATTCATTTCACCGCCGAGGACCTGGCTCGGACGACACTGGCGGCCGAGCCGGACCCGCTCTGGGAGGTCCTGCTCAGCCTGCACATGCTGCAGGTCGAGGACGGCCCGCTGGCGTACGGCGCCTGGCGGCAACGGTTGCGCCGGAGACTGCCACGGGAGACGGTGGGCGCGTTGACCGCGCTGGCTCCGCCGGTGGGCTACTCCCCCGACTTCCTGACGCCGACCGCCAAAACGGCCGAGTTCGGCGACGCGGTCAACCTCATCTTGTCGACACCACGTCAGCGGTTGCGCGCAGACCTCTCCAAGCTGTCCACCCGGCGTACTGCGGCCAACTGGGTCCGCCAGCTCGCTGAGGCGCAGCCGGAGACCCTCCACCGGCTCGGCCACTCCGTACGCGTCTACCATCGCGCCGCGCTGGCGGAGTACTGGCCGTCGCTGCGGTCTGCCGTGCAGTTGGACAACCGCCAGCGGATGCAGCAGCTCACCAATGCCGGCGTCGCGTCGATGCTGGTCGGCCTCCACCCGGAGGCGCGCTGGCGCGGGCAGGTGCTGGAGATCGCTGCCTTCCCCGACGAGGAGCTGCGGCTCAAGGGCCGCGGTCTGCGGCTGCAACCGTCGTACTTCTGCTGGAAAGCGCCCACCAAGCTGTTGGACGCCGACCTGCCGCCGGTGCTCGTGTTCCCGATCCGGCACGCCAGTGGGCTGCTGCACCGGGACAAGTCGGGCGCCGACACCCAGGAGCGACTGGCGGCTCTGGTCGGCCGGACGCGCGCCGCAGTGCTGTCGCTGACCGTCGAAGGCTCGACCACCACACAGCTGGCTCGCTCGTGCGACATCACCCTCGCGACGGCGAGCCACCAGACCGCCGTACTACGGGACGCGGGGCTGATCGTGTCGCAGCGCCAGGGGAAGTCGGTGATCCACCAGGCCACGACGCTCGGGCAAGCGCTGTTGGACGGCACGGACCCCTGGTCGGGGGACACTGAATTGCATGAGTCCCACCTTCCGTCTACTGGGTCCCATCGCGGTCCTTGACGACGGGACGGAGGTGCCGATCGGGGCACCCCGGCTACGGACGCTGCTGGCCGCTCTACTGGTCAGCGCCAACCAGACGGTCACGTTCTCGGAGTTGGTGCTCTGGCTGTGGGGCGGCGAGCCCCCGGCCCAGCCGCAGCGCGCGCTGCACACGGCTGTGTCGAGGCTGCGCGCCGTCCTGGGACCGGATGCGGGCCTGCAGACTGTCATCGGCGGCTACCGCCTCGACGTCGAGGACAACCAGTTGGACCTCCGACAGTTCCGCCGGCTGGCCGCATCGGAGGCAACCGACGACCTGACCGCAGCACTGCGGCTCTGGCGAGGTGAGCCGCTGACCGGAGCGCTCGACTACCCAGTGGTCCGCGACGAGCGATCCGTGCTGCAAGAGGAGTGGCTCCGCGTCACCGAGCAGCTGATCGACGCACGGCTCGCGCTGCGCGAGCATGCCGAGCTGGTACCGGAACTGACTGCGCTGACGAAGCAGTACCCGCTCTGGGAACGGTTCTGGGCCCAGCTGATGCTTGCCTTGCACAACTCGGCTCGGCAGGGCGACGCGTTGGCGGCGTACCACGAGGTGGCCGAACTACTGCGGGAACAGCTCGGCGTCGACCCCGGTGAGGAGATCCGCCGCGTCCACCTCACCGTACTGTCCGGGCAGCAGGATGCGGCTCCTGCGGCGCCGCCCGAGTGGCGGGTACATCGGCAGCTGCCTCTCGACCTCGGCGACTTCGTCGGGCGGCAGGACGAGGTCGATGCGATCGTGGCCCGGTTGACCAGCCCGGCCGCAGTACCGGTGGCCACCATCAGTGGGCCGCCGGGCGCCGGCAAGACCGCTCTGGCTGTGCGAGTGGCGTATCGGTTGCAGAGCCGGTACCCCGACGGTCAGTGGTACGTGCGGCTGGATGGCGCCGGCGACTCCGAGCGGGATCCGCTGGAGGTACTGCGCACCCTGCTCGAGTTGGCCGGCGCTGAGGTGCTGACGGGTGATGCCGACACTCTCTCGGCGCGGTTGCGCTCATTGCTCGCTGACAAGCAGGTGCTGATCCTGCTGGATGACGCCAAGGATTCGCAGCAGGTCCGGCCGCTATTGCCGGGGTCGCGCAACAGCGCAGTACTGGTGACGAGCCGGAACGAGCTTGCTGGGTTGAGTGTTCTCGACAGCGCATTGGGGACCGCGGTCGCAGTACTGGAGTTGGCTGAGGCCGTAGAGCTACTGCGAGCTGTGGTCGGCTCGGCGAGAGTCGATCGAGAGCTGCCGGCAGCAGAAGAGCTGGCCAGGTTGTGTGGCTGTCTGCCGCTCGCATTGCGGATCGCTGCCGGCCACCTGGCTCTGCGCTCGAATGACTCGATCGCTGCGTACGCCGAAGAGCTTCGGGGCAGCAACAGGTTGGTAGCACTCGCAGTAGCCGGGGAGCCTGACACAGCCGTCGAGGGAGCCTTCGCCCGCTCGTACGAGGGACTGCTGCCCGACTCGCGACGACTGTTCGCCCTGCTGGGGCTAGTGCCCGGCCCGGACGTGACTGCCCCGACCGTTGCCGCACTACTCGGCACAGGTCCACAGCAGGCGATTGCACTACTGGACAGCCTGGTCAGTGCAAACCTGCTGGTCCGCCAAGCCGACCGGTACTGCATGCACGACCTCATCCGCCTGTACTCCGAGCAGCGTGCCGAGGTGGAGCCTCAAGCGGAGTCGGCCTGGCTCCGGCTGTGTGAGTGGTACCTGTCGACCACGGATGCCGCCACTCGCTTCGACTATCTCCCGGCTGTTCGGCTGACTCCCCAGCTCGGTCATCAGGTGTTCGCGAGCGCAGACGAGGCGCAGACCTGGCTCGAGCAGGAGGAGCACGGCCTGGTCGCGATGATCAAGCGTGCTGCCGAGCGCGGGCCTGCGCCGGTCGCCTGGCAACTGGCCGACATCCTCCGCCAGTACCTGACGCTCAACCATCGGGTCGATGCCTGGCGGGCGACCGTACTGGCCGGGATGGCCGCCGCCAGGTCGACCAACGATCTGGGTGGGCAAGGGGCGATGCTGCACAGCCTTGGAGCACTGCAGTTCGTCAGTGGCGACAACACTGCGGCCATCCAGCTGGCGAACCAGGCTGCCGAGCTCTATGCGCGGGCAGGGTTCGGCCTCGGCTACTCGGCGCTGCTGTGCAACCTGGGGATGTCCTATGACGACCTGGGCGAGTCCCTGAAAGCCGCAGAGCTGTTGAGCCGTGGGGTCACCGGGTTGCGGCAGTTCGACCGCCCTGGAGCTTTGGTCAACGCACTGAACAGCCTCAGCAATGCGCAATGCAATCTGGGCGACCTGGACGCTGCTCTGGCCGCTGCGGGCGAGGCGACCGAGATCGCACCCGACAACCGCACCAGGACCTTGGCCCTGTTCAACCGCGGCGTCGCCTACCGGCTGCTGGGGAACCTGGAGCGAGCAGAGGCGGACCTCAGCGAGGCCGTGCACTCCGAGGACGAGTCACTGCCCCTGCAGTACGAGGCGGCCTTGCTCTACGCGGATCTGGGCTACCTGGAGGAAGCCGAGAGCTGGGCCAGACGAGCACTGACGCGCAGCCACGGGAACGGACAGCCGTGGCATGAGGCGGCCGCCCTGAACGCGCTGGGAACGATCTGCAGCCGCCGGGGCCACTGGAACGACGCCGCTCGCTACCACCAGGCCGCCGGTGGCATCGCCCGGAGCAACGAGCACCCGGCGACGGTCGCCGAGTCGATCCTCGGACTGGCCGAGGCCGACAAGGGCAGAGGGCAACCGGAGCGAGCCGCGGAGCTGGCCAAGCAGGCGTTGTCATCCGCCCGCCTGCTCGGCCATCGCATCCTCGTCTGCCGCGCGCTGCTCCTCCTGGCCGCCTTGGAACCCACCGCCGGCCACGCTGCCGAAGCGATGGCGATCCAGGAGGCGACTGGCTACTTGCCTAGCTCGACTGCTCCGGCAGGCGCGGTGCCACCTCGCCCTTGAGGGCCAGCTTGGCCAGGTGGTTGCGGGCCTCCTCGGCGTACTTGGAGTCGCACAGCACGTCGTACGTCGTCGCCACCACCGCGGTGCGCGAGGTGAAGTCGCGCCGGCCGCCGAGCTGGCCGTAGCCGATCGCGCCGAACGCCATCCCGAAGATCGCACCGAGCACCACGCCGGTGATCAGCGCGGCCAGCCAGCCGCCGTTGCCGTTGGTGAACAACCCGAGCAGGACACCGACGAACAGCCCGAACCAGGCGCCGCTGGCCAGGCCGGCGGTGATCGCCCGGCCCCAGCTCAGCCGGCCGGTGATCTTCTCCACCTGCCGAAGGTTGTTGCCGACGATGGTGGTGTGCTCGACCGGGAACTTCTCGTCCGAAAGGTAGTCGACCGCTCGCTGCGCCTCCCGGTAGGTGTCGTAGGTCCCGATCGTCAGGCCGGTCGGCCGGGGGTCTATCGAACCCATGCCCTGCGTGGTCATCGTCGTTCCTCTCCGCTTGCTTCCAACTCCATCATTGCCGACGACTGGTGACGGCACATTGATAGCCTCGCCTCGATGACCGGGCGGAAGTGGGACATGGGCGCGACACGCCGGGTAGGACGCGTCTTCGCGAGGCGTTCCCCGGGTGCCGACGCACCCCTGGATCTGGTCGGCAGCGGCAAGCTGGACGGCGCTCTGGTCGACTGGGCCTACTACCGCGACGGCCGCCGCGACAAGAGGATCGGATCGTACGTCGAGGCGCTCACCCGGGCCAGACGCGGCGACGGCTTCGTCTGGATCGGCCTGTTCGAGCCCAACGAGCAGCAGCTGGCGGTGATCGGTACCGAGTTCGGGCTGCACAAGCTCGCCCTCGAGGACGCCACCGAAGCGCATCAGCGGCCCAAGCTGGAGCGGTACGGCGAGACCCTGTTCGCAGTACTGAAGACCGTCCGGTACGTCCCGCACGGCGATCTGACCGCCACCAGCGAGGTGGTGGAGTCCGGTGAGGTGATGGTGTTCTGCGGTCCCGGCTTCGTGATCACCGTGCGGCACGGGGACCATGGCGAGCTGACCGGGCTGCGGCAGGAGCTGGAGAAGGAGCCCGAGCGGCTCGCGGCCGGGCCGGGGGCCGTCCTGCACGCCATCGCCGACCACGTCGTGGACAGCTATCTGGCCGTCGCGGACGCGGTCCAGGCCGATATCGACCTGATCGAGGTCGAGATGTTCAGCCCGCGCGGCTGGCGCAACATCGACCGGGTCTACCAGCTCAAGCGCGAGGTACTGGAGCTGAAGCGCGCGGTGGCGCCGCTGACCGGCCCGATGCGCTCGCTCTCGACCCAGCGGCACCCGCTGATCGGCGACGAGACCCGGAACTACTTCCGCGACGTCGACGACCACCTGTTGCGGGTGAAGGAGCAGGTGGTCTCGTTCGACGAGCTGCTCAGCTCGATCCTGCAGGCCGGGCTGGCCCAGGTGCAGGTGTCGGAGAACGACGACATGCGCCGGATCTCGGCCTGGGTCGCGATCCTCGCGGTGCCGACGATGATCGCCGGCGTCTACGGGATGAACTTCGACAACATGCCCGAGCTCACCTGGAAGTACGGGTACTACGGGGTGCTGGCGCTCATGCTGACCGCCTGCACGGTGCTCTACCTGCTGTTCAAGCGGAACCGGTGGCTCTGACCTCAACGCGTCCGCCCCGGTCACAGCTCGCCGTCATCTTCTGACCGCCCCTACCGCTTTCGCAGTCAGTTGGCAACCTCTTGCCATGGCCGCCACTGCCCCGCCGGAGTGTGACTCATACGGTTGTGTGTGCCACCAGCCGCCTGATTCAATCGTCTCATCGCGTTCGGTCAGCGATCCGCCACAGCCTGCGACCGACGGCATCGGGGATGTCGTGACACCCAGGATCAGGGAGGGCTTCGTGCTCCGCATTCATTTCACGCCTCGCGACCTCGCACGGACGACGGTCTCGACCAAGCCGGCACCGTCGTGGGAGATCCTGCTCAGTCTGCACATGCTCCAGCACTCCGAGGGCCGGCTGATCTTCGAGGACTGGCGCCGCTCGATCCGGACCAAGGTGTCGCCGGACCAGATGCGGCTGCTGCTCGAGCTGACCCCGCCCAAGGGCTACTCCCCCGACTTCCTCACCCCGGCCGAGTCCGCCCCGGACTTCGAGACCGGGCTGGAGCTGATGCTGTCGACGCCACGTAAGCAGTTGCGCAGCGAGCTCGAGTTGCTGAGCAAGTACCGGCCGGCCTCGCCGTGGACCCGCGAGCTCGCCCAGGGCGACAGCAGCTCGCTGCACAAGCTCGGCCGGGCCATCCGGTCGTACCACGACGCCGCGATCGCGCCGTACTGGAAGTCGATCGGCACCCACGTCTCCGCCGACCACGCGCACCGCGGTGAGGCTCTCGCCCGGCACGGCGTCGACCGGCTGCTCTCGACGCTGCACCCGCGGGTCCGCTGGGTGGCGCCGGTGCTGCAGGTGCTGGACATGCACGACCGAGACCTCTACCTGGACGGGCGTGGCATCGAGCTGCAGCCGTCCGCGTTCTGCTGGCAGGTGCCGACCAAGCTGGCAGACCCGGAGCTGAAGCCGATCCTGGTCTACCCGATCCAGCACGCGCCGGGCATCCTGCGCCAGGCGCACCTCGACGACAGCGCCTCGACGGACGTCCTCGGCTCACTGCTCGGCGCCACCCGCGCAGCCGCCTTGGAAGCCACAGTGAGCGGCTGTACGACGACCGAGCTCGCCCGGCGCTGCAAGATCTCCCCGGCGGCGGCCAGCCACCAGGCGACCGTGCTGCGCGAGGCAGGGCTGATCACCACCCGGCGGGTGGGCGCATCGGTGCGGCACGAGGTCACCCAGCTGGGGATCTGGCTACTGTCCGGCCACGGCTCGGGCAGCCTTCGCCCAGCCGTCCGTACCGCAGTACCGCTCGTGTCCTGAGCTAGAGCTTGTAGTCCTCGAGCAGGCGACGGCCGATGATCATCCGCTGGATGTCGGCCGTCCCCTCGCCGATCAGCAGCATCGGCGCCTCCCGGTAGAGCCGCTCGATCTCGTACTCCTTCGAGAACCCGTAGCCGCCGTGGATCCGGAACGAGGCCTCGACCACTTGCGAGCAGTACTCGCTGGCCAGGTACTTCGCGACGCCGGCCTCGAAGTCGTTCCGCGAGCCGGAGTCCTTCTTCCGGGCCGCCTTCACCATCAGCTCGTGCGCGGCCTCGACCTTGACCGCCATATCGGCCAGCCGGAACAGCACGGCCTGGTGCTCGGCGATCTTCTTGCCGAACGTCTCGCGCTGCTGGGCATAGGAGATACCGAGCTCGAACGCGCGCCGGGCGACGCCGCAACCGCGCGCCGCGACGTTGACGCGGCCGACCTCGACGCCGTCCATCATCTGGTAGAAACCCTTGCCCGGCACGCCGCCGAGGATCTGATCGGCCGCGATCCGGTAGCCGTCGAAGATCAGCTCGGTCGTGTCGACGCCCTTGTAGCCCATCTTCTCGATCTTGCCCGGCACGGTCAGGCCCTGGTCGACCTCGCCGAAGCCCGGCTCCTTCTCGACCAGGAAGGTGGTCATGTTCTTGTAGACCGAGTCGCTGCCCTCGTCGGTCTTGGTGAGCACGGCGACGAGGTTCGACGTACCGCCGTTGGTCAGCCACATCTTCTGGCCGTTGATCGTGTAAGTGTCACCATCTTTGACGGCCTTGGTCTTGATCGCCGCGACATCGGAGCCACAGCCGGGCTCGGACATCGAGAACGCGCCGCGGACCTCGCCGGTCGCCATCCGCGGCAGGTACTTCTGCTTCTGCTCGTCAGTGCCGTGCTGGAGCAGCATGTAGGCGACGATGAAGTGCGTGTTGATGATGCCGGAGACGCTCATCCAGCCGCGGGCGATCTCCTCGACGCAGAGCGCGTAGGTGAGCAGCGACTCGCCCAGACCGCCGTACTCCTCGGGGATCATCAGCCCGAACAGGCCGAGCTCCTTGAGTCCCTCGACGATCTGCGTCGGGTACTCGTCCTTGTGCTCCAGTTCGGTCGCGACCGGCAGGATCTCGGCCTCGACGAAAGCCCGCACCGTCTTCAGGATCTCCTCCTGGATGTCGGTGAGTCCCTCGGTCTGCTGCAACCTGCTCATCAGCGGCGCTCCTTCCGTCGGCCCGCGCTACTTACTCGGCAGTATCACGGGCCTTCAGCATCGCGGTACGGTTCGACACCCGCTGTGACTCCCACCACGCGAGAACAGTCGCCTGCCTCACGCCGGCACAACGGGGTTCCGGTACGCCGGTCCAGCGGGCTGCCGGTACGCCGGAATGCCGCGGTTCGTTAGTTGCGGTTCCAGCCGTCGCCTGGGTCCCCCTCGTCGCCGTCGCCATCACCGTTGTCCGCGGGGAGTGCGGCGCCGATGGCGGCGAACATCGCGGAGATCTGTGGAGTGGACTGCCAGCGGCCCTCGCGCTGGGCCTGGACCAGCCGCTGCCGGGCCTGCTGGAACTGCTGCGACGCCTCTTCGGCGTCGTCCTGTTCCAGTGCCTTGGCCGCCTGGTCGAGATCCTTGGCCGCCTCCCGCGCCGTCCGCATGCCGCGCTCCTGCTGGTGGTCGCGGAGCATCTGCGCCAGCAGCCGCAGCGACGCCGGCCCGCCGATCTGCGTGTTCTCGGGCTTCTTGGTGGGGGTCTTCGTCGGCGTCGGCTTCTTGCTGGGCGTCTTGCTCGGAGTAGGGGTCGGCTTTGGCTTCGCCACCGGCTTCACCGATGGCGTGGCCGACGGAAGCCCACCCGCCTGAGCCGGCGGCTCGGAGGAAACCCCCTCCCGCAGCAGCGTCGCGATCACCACTCCGGCCAGTACCACCGCGACAGCAACAATCGTCTTGGCAAACGGCAACCGCCGCTTGGGCCCCGCAACATGCTCCGACTCGTCAAACGCCCTGGCCGGCAGAATGCTCGCCGCCGCCGAGGTCTCACCCGGCCCGACGGCGGAGGCCGCCCCAACGCCCGCGCCTGCAGCAGCAGCGGCGGCCGCACCTGCCAGTCCACCCGGCGGGAGGGGCAGGATGCGGGTGCTGTTGTCCACCACCGGCTGCGGGGTTGCGGGCAGCTTCAG
This sequence comes from Streptomyces sp. SID13031, assembly GCF_010548305.1. Taxonomy (GTDB): domain Bacteria; phylum Actinomycetota; class Actinomycetes; order Propionibacteriales; family Kribbellaceae; genus Kribbella. Next base: position 290,905 of record NZ_JAAGLV010000004.1, on the reverse strand, counting down.
GTAGCTGTTGACGGCGGTGGCTGAGGCGGGCCGGGCTGCGGGGTCCTTGGAGAGCAGGTCCATGACCAGGGCGGCTAGGCCGGGTACTACCTCGGTACGGCGTACAGGGGCTGGTACGGCGTCCAGGTGCTGGTGCATGACGTCCATGACGTCTGTGCCGACGAAGGGGGTGGTGCCTTCGAGTAGTTCGTAGAGGACGCAGCCGAGGGCGTACCAGTCGCTTGCGGGGGTCGCGCGCTCGCCTCTGACCTGCTCGGGCGAGACGTAGCCCGCAGTGCCGAGCAGTACCGGCCCGGTCGCGCCGTCGACGCCGGATGCCTGGGCGATACCGAAGTCGGTGATCTTGAGCGTGCCGTCCGGCGCCAGCAGCAGGTTGCCCGGCTTCACGTCGCGGTGCACGATCCCCGCCGCGTGGGCAGCATCCAGTGCTTGGGCGCACTGGAGCGCGATGTCGGCGATGAAGCGCTCCGACGGCAGCCCCTTGGACCGCAGCAGCTGAGCCAGGTCGGGTCCGTCGACGAGCTCCATCACCAGGAACACCTGGCCGGTCGCAGTGGTACCGACGTCGTACGTCGCGACCACGTTGGGATGGGTCAGCCGGGCCGCAGCCTGGGCCTCGGTGCGGAACCGCGCGACAGCGTCCATCTGGTCGCCTTCGAGCCGGCGCAGCAGTTTCACCGCCACCGGCCGGGCCAGGACCGAGTCCTCGCCTCGCCACACCTCGCCTGCGCCGCCGTGCCCCAGCGGGGTCAGCAACCGATAGCGCCCCGCGAGTACCTCGCCGTTCACACCCAACACCTCACTGTCAGCCGGATCGCGGCCCACCTTAGGCGTCTGCCTCGACCTGAGCGAGTCCGGAACAGATTCCTTCAGCAAACCTTTGAGCTTCCCAGGCGTACGACCGACGTCCCACCGGTTTCCCGTGACAGCGCTGTCATGTCAGGTCTAAGTTGCTGTTCATGTTGCGCAGACTGAGTTTGCTGGTCGTCGCCGGCCTTGCCGCGGCGACCCTGACCTCGACCACCGCGGGAGCCGCGCCCGCCGTACCGGCCGGGCACAAGCCGCCGACCGTGCGGTGCGAGTTCACCCCGACGCCGGAGAACCCGGCCGCCAGGCCGGTCACCGTGCCGTCGGCGAAGGCGCTCGCGAAGGGCACCGTCGACGTGTACTTCGTGACCAACTACGGGCCGTTCGTCGTCCGGATGGACCGCGCCAACGCGCCCTGCGGGGTGGCCAGCTTCGTGCACCTGACGAAGAGCCGGTTCTACGACTGGACCCAGTGCTTCCGGCTGACCAACTCGGCCCGGCTCGGCGTCCTCCAGTGCGGTGACATCTACCGGCAGGAGGAGGGCGGACCGGGGTACAAGTTCCCCGACGAGGTGACCGGCAAGGAGACCTATCCGCGCGGTACCGTTGCCATGGGCAACCAAGGTCCGGGGACGAACGGCAGCGAGTTCTTCGTCGTCCACTCGTTCGCCAACATCCCGCCGAACTACACCGTGCTCGGCCACGTCATCCACGGCATGTCCACCTTCGACCGGATGGTCAAGGCCGGCATCGCCGACCCCGACCAGGACGGCCCGCCGACCCGCCCGATCCGCATCCTCAAGGTCCTGACACTCGGCTGACCAAAACCCTTACGTCCGAAGAAGCGGAGGGACGTGCACTCCAGTTCTTCGGACGTAAGGTTTCAGTCTTCTGGTTTCCAGATGTTGGTGCGGGTCATCGCGGCGGCGCGGCCCTTGGCGGAGATGACGAAGGCCATTTTGCGGGAGGCCTCGTCGATCATCTCGTCGCCGAGCATCACCGCGCCGCGGGCGCCGCCGGCGGCCGAGGTGAAGTGGTCGTAGGCGTCGAGGATGTTCTCGGCGTGGTCGTAGTCGTCCTGCCGCGGCGAGTAGACCTCGTTGGCGGCGGCGATCTGGTCCGGGTGAAGGACCCACTTACCGTCGAAACCGAGCGCGGCCGAGCGGCCCGCCACCCGGCTGAAGCCGTCGAGGTCCTTGATCTGCAGGTACGGGCCGTCGATCGCGAGCTTGTCGTAGGCGCGGGCCGCCATCAGGATCTGCATCAGGATGTAGTGGTAGGCGTCACCGACGTCGTATCCGGGCGGCTGCTCACCGACCACCAGCGACTTCATGTTGATCGAGGCCATGAAGTCGGCCGGCCCGAAGATGATCGTCTCGACCCGCGGCGAGGCGGCGGCGATCGCGTTCACGTTGGTCAGGCCGAGCGCGTTCTCGATCTGCGCCTCGATCCCGATCCGGCCCCGCTCCAGCCCGTGCACCTTCTCCAGCTGGGTCAGCAGCAGGTCGAGCGCGACCACCTGCTCGGCGGTCTGCACCTTCGGCAGCATGATGCAGTCCAGGTTCGCACCGGCCCCGGCGACCACCTCGATCACGTCGCCGTAGGTCCACTCGGTGGTCCAGTCGTTCACCCGGACCACCTTGATCTTGCGTCCCCAGCCGCCCTCGTTCAGCGCGGCGACGACGTTCTTGCGCGCGTCGACCTTGGCGATCGGCGCGACCGAGTCCTCCAGGTCGAGGAACACCTGGTCGGCGTCCAGGCCCTTGGCCTTCTCCAGGAAGCGCGGGTTGGAGCCCGGTGTCGCCAGGCAGGAACGCCTGCTCCGGAGCGCCTTGCCGGTGGTCGTCTCGTCAGCCATCGCAGCATCCTTCAGTCCGGTTACCCGTCGGTCACTCGCAGCGTACGGCGAAACCGGCCGGTGCACTCCGGTGACATCCCTCACGCCCGAACGGGATGTGTCCGGAGTCACCGGCTCCCGGACGACCCTGAGCGTGAGTGATGATCGTGGGGTGTTGGAGCCTCTCGGACTGACTCGCGCTGAGCAGGACCTCTACGAAGACCTGGTGTCCCGGCTGCCGGTGACAGAGGCAGAGGTCAGCGACCCGGCCGCCGCGAAGCGCCTGGTCGAGCTCGGCCTGATCTCACTGATGCCGTCGGACCCGCCCCGCTACCTAGTACTCCCGCCGGACATCGCCCTGGAGCTCCTGGTCCGCGACCGCGAGCTGGACCTGGCCAAGGCCCGGCAGGAGACGGTGCTGCTCGCCACCAGCTTCCACACCAGTACTGCGCGCAGCGAGCCGTCCGAGCTGATCGAAGTACTGCGTGGTGAACCCGAGATCGCCGCCGGGATCGAGCGGCTGGTCCGGAGCGCCAAGAACGAGCTGTGCGGCTCGGACGCGCCACCGTTCATGGACGACCCGACCCAGGTGCACCAGCACGAGCTGGAGCAGCTCAGGAAAGGTGTCAGCTTCCGGATCCTCTACGACCGGAAGGGGTCCGTGGACCGGCCGGGGCGGCTCGCGTCGCGCGTCAGCGGCCTCAACGACGGCGAGCGGGCCCGGGTGGGCGAGGTACCGCTCAAGCTGCTGCTGACCGACGGGCCGATGGCCTTCGTGCCGATCGACGTCAACGCGACCAAGTACTCGGCGGGTCTGCTCATCCACGACCCGGTCCTGGTGGCCACGCTGCAGGCTCTGTTCGAGCTGCTCTGGAGCCGGGCGGTCCCACTGGCCACCTACGCCGGGCAGTCGGGCAGTGCGGACCGGCCCACCGAGCAGGAGCGCGAACTGCTCGCCCTGCTGATGTCCGGCCTCACCGACAGCGAGACCGCCGTCCAGCTGGGCTGGACCGAGCGCAATGTGCGCTCACGGATCGAGCGAATGCGCCAGCGGCTGGGGGCCGACACCAGGTTCCAGGCCGGATACCAGGCCGTACTCCGCGGATGGCTGGACACCCATGACGGATGACCTCTCCGTGCTCGGCCTGACGCCGGCCGAGCAAGCGGCGTACCGAGCCTTGATCGCGCACCGGCCTGTACCTGCCGGCGATGCGCTGACTGCGCTGGTGGACAAGGGGCTGGCGACGCCGGCGGACGGTGGCTATGTCGCCGTGGCTCCGGACCTCGCGCTGGAGGTGCTGCTGCTCAACCGCGAGCGGGAGCTGCGGGAGGCGCGGGAGCACATCTCTGCTCTCAAGGTTGCCTACCGCAAGCATGTGACGATGCCGAGGCCGACACTGCTCGAGTACGTGGGCGACGCCGAGGCTGTGCGGCAGCGGATCGTCCAGGTCCAGCAGGCGGCTCGTATCGAGGTGCGCAGGTTGATCCGGTCGCCTCAGCCGCTGGTTGAGACGACCGCTCCTTGCCGCACGATCTATGAGCCGGCGGCGGTGCCTGCAGACGTACGGGGAGAGGCCAGAGTGACGCCGGTGCTACCGGTGGAGCTCTATCTCCTCGACAGTCGGCTGGCATTGATTCTGCTTGAGGACGGGCGTGCGGCCCTCCTGCAGCCGTGCGGGTTGCTCGACGCCTACATGGAACTCTTCGAGAGGCTGTGGGAGCGGGCACTGCCCGCTGCGGCCGATGAGGAGGCGGAGAGTCGGCTGCTGACCGCGCTGCTGCTGTCGGGGCTCTCGGACCAGGCGATCGCCCGGGAGCTCGGGGTCAGCCCGCGGACGGCTCAGCGCAAGATCGCCGCGCTGATGCACGACCTGGGCGCGCAGACCCGGTTCCAGGCCGGAGCACAGGCTGCACTCCGCGACCTGTAACGGCGACTTGTCGATCCCCTTGTGACAACCTAGGCGGGTGACGACTGACGAGGCTGTGGCCGAGATCGCCGGGGTGATGAAGAAGGCCGGGCTCGTCTGGTTGTCCTGGAACGGCGGGCGGCCCGCACCGGCCTGGTTCGCCACAGTCGACGGTGCGTACGTAGTACTGGCTGACAGGGCTGGTAGTGCCGAGCAGCCGCTGCCCGGGCTGGCTGAGGCAGGGACGGCGGACGTCGTAGTACCGGCCAAGCCTGCTACCAACCGCCTAGCCGGGTGGAAGGCCGCAGTACGGCGCCTGGAGCCCGCTAGTGAGGAGTGGACCGCAGCAGCCCTCGTACTACGTACTGAGCGGCTCAATGCGGAGGGGCTGGACACCCAGTTCGACCGCTGGCGGACTGAAGCCGACCTGCTCGTCCTGGAGCCCACGGGCGAGATCACCGAGGCCGTCGGTCGCTTCGACGGCTCGTCCCGGCTGGAGACGCCCGCGGGGAGCCCTGCGACCACCAGAGGCAAGCGGCCGATCACTCTCCACCGGCGTTCCAAGCGCAGGCCGAAGCTGACCTGATTCATGTCCTAGGGCGGGTGAGCCCGGTCGGGGCATTAGCCTTCGAGTTATGAGCGGCCCTCCTTCGCGCGTCTACGTGGCTCGGCTGGCTGGTCTTCCCGTGTACGACCCGAACGGGGACCAGGTCGGCAAGGTGCGCGACGTCATCGTCATGCTCCGGCAGGGGACGCAGCCGCCGCGCGTACTCGGGCTGGTGGTCGAGGTGTTCACCCGGCGGCGGATCTTCCTGCCGATGACCCGGGTGACCTCGGTCGACGCCGGCCACGTGATCACCACCGGGCTGGTCAACATGCGTCGCTTCGAGCAGCGCAGCACCGAAGTACTGGTGCTCGGTGAGCTGCTGGACCGGACCGTGACGATCAACGAGACCGGGACCCAGGCGACGGTGTTCGACCTGGCGATGGAGCAGTGGCGGACCCGCGACTGGGTGCTGTCGAAGGTGGCCGTCACCGAGGGCGGGAAGCGGTTCCGGCGCCGCCGCGGGCAGTCGCACGTGCTCGACTGGGCCGAGGTGAGCGGGTTCGCGCAGGTGGAAGAGGGCCAGGGCGCGACGCACATCCTGGCCGCATTCGACTCGATGAAGGCGGCCGACCTGGCCGGAGTACTGCATGAGCTGTCGCCCAAACGGCGCAAGGAGATCGCTGCCGCGCTGGACGACGAGCGGCTGGCCGACGTACTGGAGGAGCTGCCCGAAGACGTCCAGGTGGAGATCCTGGCCGGTCTGGACACCGAGCGGGCCGCGGACGTGCTCGAGGAGATGTCACCCGACGACGCGGCCGACCTGATCGCCGAGCTGCCGACCGAGACGGCCGAGGCGCTACTGACGTTGATGGAGCCGGACGAGGCTGAGGACGTCCGCCGGCTGCTGACGTACGAGGAGCGGACCGCGGGCGGACTGATGACGTCGGAGCCGGTGATCCTGCCCGCCGATGCCACTGTGGCCGATGCGCTAGCGCACGTCCGCAACGCCGAGCTGAGCCCGGCGCTGGCCGCGATGATCTACGTCTGCCGCCCGCCGCTGGAGACGCCGACCGGGCGGTTCATCGGCATCGGGCACATCCAGCGACTGCTCCGGGAACCGCCGTCCGCGCTCGTCTCCGGGGTGCTGGACACCGATCTCGACGGGCTCCGGCCGGATGACAGTTTGCATGCCGTGAGCAAGTATCTCGCCACCTACAACCTGGTGGCGGCGCCCGTGCTCGACGACGAGGGCCGGCTGCTCGGCGCGGTCACCGTCGACGACGTACTGGACCATCTACTCCCCCGCGACTGGCGCGAACCCGATCAGCAGGAGGTGGACGGCCATGCCCCGTGACGACCGCAGTAGCGACGAGCGCCGGATGACCCGGCCGGCCGCCGACCGGCTGGACATCCCGCGCGAGCTGCGCCGGACGATCGTGCGGCGGCGCGCGTACGACGCGGACGCGTTCGGCCGGCTGTCCGAGCGGATCGCGCGCTTCCTCGGCACCGGGCAGTTCCTGGTCTACATGACGGTCACGATCCTGTTCTGGGTCGCCTGGAACATCTTCGCGCCGGAAGCCCTGCGCTGGGACCAGTACCCGTTCATCTTCCTGACGCTGGCGCTGAGTCTGCAGGCGTCGTACGCCGCGCCGCTGATCCTGCTCGCGCAGAACCGGCAGGAGGCGCGCGACCGGGTCCAGTACGAACGCGACCGCGACGTGGACGCGCGGACCCGGGCCGACATGGAGTTCCTGGCCCGCGAGATGGCCTCCCTGCGGATGTCGGTCGGCGAGGTCGCCACCCGCGACTTCCTCCGCTCGGAACTGCGCTCCCTGCTGGCCGAGCTGGAGCTCAAAGATCGCGAGGACGACCGCGTCTGAAGGCCTTTGCCGCCGAGCTAGGCTCGCTTTCAGGTGCGGAAGGACGTCGGATGAAGACTCGTTTCAAGCCCGATCGTGGGCTGACCAGCCGGATGGCGGTGACCAGCTTCCTGCTGGGCCTGCTGTATGTCGGTTTTGTCGCGGTGCTGATCGCGTTGACCAAGAGCGCCGTGATCGCCATCGTGATCGCGGGCGGGATGCTGTTCGCGCAGTACTGGTTCTCCGACCGGATCGCGCTGTACGCGATGCACGGGCGGATCGTCACTCCCGAGGAAGCGCCGCAACTCCATGGCGCGATCGACCGATTGTGCGCGCTGGCCGACATGCCGAAGCCGAGGGTCGCCATCGCGGACGTCGACCTGCCGAATGCGTTCGCCACCGGGCGCAATCCCAACAAGGCCGTTGTCTGTGTGACGACCGGGGTCATCCGGCGCCTGGACGCCGATGAGCTCGAAGGCGTGCTCGCCCATGAGCTGTCCCACGTGGCCCATCGCGACGTGGCCGTGATGACGATCGCGTCGTTCCTCGGCGTACTGGCTGGACTGATCACCCGCTTCGGCCTGTACAGCGGCATGGGCCGCCAGCGGGATCAGAACACAGCCGTGATCGTGCTTACCATCGTGGCGGTATCGGCCGCCGTGTACGCGATCTCGTTCCTGCTGACGCGGGCGCTGTCTCGGTATCGGGAGCTGGCCGCGGACCGGGCCGGCGCGATGCTGACCGGTCGTCCGTCGGCGCTGGCTTCGGCGCTCACCAAGATCAGTGGGGAGATCGCCCGAATACCGTCGCGCGACCTGCGCCAGGCGGAGGCGTTCAACGCGTTCTTCTTCGCTCCTGCCATCTCGGGCAAGGGCGTCAGCCTGTCGTCGCTGTTCGCGACCCACCCGTCCCTGGAGACGCGACTCGACCGGCTCGGTGTGCTGACCCGCGAGCTGGGCGAGCAAGCTTAGCTCTATGGGCCTCCTCGACATCCTGCTCGGCAGGAGCAAAGCCGTTCCCCCGAACCTCGATCAGCTGTTCTCGCTTCCGTCGGCCGCGATCACCCTGGAGACCGCGGCCGGCTACCGTCCGACCGGCAGCGGTTCGGTCTGTTTCAAGGCGGCCGAAGGTGGCGGCTTCTCGACGCTGCGCGACGAGGTCGACAAGCTGCTGGCGCTCGACAACGGCAAGTTCACCAGTACGACGGACTCCTATGGCTTCACCTGGCTGGTCCGCGAGACCACCCCGGACGACCTCGAAGGCCTCGTGACCGACCTGCACGGGGTGAACACGTCCCTCGTCGACGCCGGCTTCGGCGCCGCCCTCCTGTGCACGCTGGTCTCCTTCACCAATGGCGGCCAGTCGCTGGGCCTCGTGTACCTGTACAAACGCGGCGCCTGGTATCCGTTCGTTCCCGTCGGCGCCGACCGACGCGACAACGCCACCGAACTCCAGATCAAGTCGACTATCGGCGCCGATCTCAACTTCGAACCAGACCTCGCCCGCTGGTTCCCCGTCTACGGAGCCCCCGGCCTTTAAGTCCCGCCAGCTCGTTCGTACTACGGGTGCGCCGGCTCGTACGGAGTACCGGTTGTTGGTTAGGCTTGCCTTGCTGGGCCCAGATCACAGTGGACGGGGGTTAGGCGGAGGTTGTGCAGCACGTAGCCTTGTGGACATGGCCCCAACTGCTGACCAAGTGACCGCCGCACTCGGTGGCGTCATCGACCCGGAGATCAAGAAGCCGATCACTGAACTCGGCATGGTCGAATCCGTCGTGGTGAAAACCGACGGCGTGGTCGTGGTGACGATCCTGCTGACCGTCTCGGGCTGCCCGATGAAGGACACGCTGCGCCGCGACACCAAGGCCGCCGTCAGCGCGCTCGACGGCGTGACCGGGGTGGAGGTCGAGCTGGGCGTGATGTCGACCGAGCAGCGGGCCGCTCTGCAGACCCAGTTGCGTGGTGGCGTGGCCGAGAAGGAGATTCCGTTCGCGCGGGCCGACTCGCTGACCAAGGTGTTCGCGATCGCCTCCGGCAAGGGCGGCGTCGGCAAGTCGTCGGTGACGGTGAACCTGGCCGTCGCGATGGCGGCCAAGGGGTTGTCGGTCGGCGTCCTGGACGCCGACATCTACGGCCACTCGATCCCCGCCATGTTCGGCGTCGCCGACGAGCGGCCGACCGCGGTGGACGACATGATCATGCCGGTGCCCGCGCACGGCGTGAAGGTGATCTCGATCGGCATGCTGAAGCCCAAGCGCGACCAGGTGGTCGCCTGGCGCGGACCGATCCTGGACCGCGCGCTGGTGCAGATGCTGGCCGACGTCTACTGGGGCGACCTCGACGTCCTGCTGCTCGACCTGCCGCCGGGCACCGGCGACATCGCGATCTCGGTCGGCCAGCGGCTGACCAGCGCCGAGGTCATCGTCGTGACGACGCCGCAGGAGGCCGCCGCCGAGGTGGCCGAGCGGGCCGGCGTGATGGCGCAGATGGTCCACCAGCGGGTGGCCGGCGTGATCGAGAACATGTCCTTCCTGCCCTGCCCGCACTGCGGCCCCGAGCACCGGATCGAGATCTTCGGCTCCGGCGGCGGCACCCGCGTCGCAGCCACCTTGTCGCAACGCCTCGGCTACGAGATCCCGCTGCTAGGCGAGATCCCGCTGGACGAGCGCCTGCGCAGCGGCGGCGACGTCGGCCAGCCCCTCGTGCTGGCGGACCCGGAAACCCCGGCAGCCCAGGTACTGAGCGGCATCGCCGAACTCCTCGGAGGCAAACCCCGAGGCCTCCTCGGCCGCCAACTCGGCCTCTCCCCAGCCGGCCGCTGACAACTGACACTTTCCAATCGGTTCCGGCCCCGGCTGACGGGTTCTTCGGCGGCTGGCGACCTGTAAAGCGCCAGCTGCCTAACGAACGGGCGTTCGGCCGGTTTGACTCCCGGCCCGGTGGCTCGGGTCAGGTGGCTTCGGGGTCGAAGGGGGCTCGGGCGCCGGCGGGGAGGCGTTGGGGGGTGCTCATGTAGGAGTCCGAGACGGGCTTCTCGTCGAAGTCGTCGTCGACGCCGTCGAGGAGGTGTTTGCGGACGAAGCTGCGCGGGTTGAGGTCGCGGACGTCGAGGTCGGCGAACTCCGGGCCGAGCTCCTCGCGCAGGTCGCTCTGGGCCTTGGTCACCATCTGCCGGACCTGGCCCAGCAGCTTCGCGGCGGTACGGGCGAACTCCGGAAGCCGGTCGGGGCCGAAGACGAGGATCGCGACGATGGCGATCACCGCTATCTCGAGCGGACCGATGTTGAACATGCCCCCACCTTTTCCGAGGTTCCGTTGCGCCGCGGACAGCGTAGCCCGCGGCTGGTCGAGCGCCCGCCCGGGTCAGCCGGTCTGCTGGTCGAGCTTGAGGGTGACCTCGCGCGGTTTGCCGCCGCGCTCGAACACGAGCCGGACGTTCTCCCCCGGCCGGTGCGTCCGGATCGCCACGATCAGCGCCTCGGCGGTGTCCACCGGCTGGTTGTTGATCTTGGTGATCACGTCACCGGTCCGCAGCCCGGCGCGCACGGCCGCGCTCTTCGGCTGCACCTCGCTGACCCGCGCACCGCCTTCGAACTGCATGTCCACGTTCGCGCCGATCACCGGGTACGACGCCTGGCCGGAGGCGATCAGTTGCTGCGCAGTACGCCGGGCCTGGTCGATCGGGATCGCGAATCCGAGCCCGATGTTGCCGCTGGCCCCGGGCTCGGCGCCGCGTACGGTCGCGATCGCGGAGTTGACGCCGATCACGTGCGCTTCCATGTCGACCAGCGGGCCGCCGGAGTTGCCGGGGTTGATCGCCGCGTCGGTCTGCAACGCGTTGATGTAGGAGATCTCGCCCTCGCCGCCGGCGGTGACCGGGCGGTTCTTGGCCGAGACGATGCCGGAGGTGACCGTGCCGGCCAGGCCGAGCGGCGAACCGATCGCCACCACGTCCTGCCCGACGATCGCCTTCTCGGACTCACCGAACTTCACCGACGGCGCGTCCAGCCCGAGCACCTGGACCACGGCCAGGTCGTACGCCGGTGAGCGGCCGACCAGGCGTGCGGTGGAGATCTTGCCCGTCTGCGTCACCACCTGGATCGAACCGCCGGTCGCGGCGGCCGAGACGACATGGTTGTTGGTCAGGATGTGGCCGGAGTCGTCGATGACGAAGCCGGAGCCGGTCGCGTTGGAGTCGTCGGCGCCCTCGACCTTCAGCTGTACGACGCTCGGCAGCAGCGCCTGGGCGACGGCGGAGACGGAGCCGGTCTTGATCTTCGGGTCGACGCCCTGACCGATCGGCGGGCCGGAGTCGTCGTCGATGCCGTTGTTGTCCAGAGCGACGACTGCCGCGGCCGCGCCTCCGCCCGCGATCAAACCGATGACCAGGGCGACCACAGCCGCCAGGCCGAGCGTCTTGTTCTTCTGCGGCGCAGTCGGGGTGTAGGCACGCGCCTGCTGCTGGTGCCAGTCAAGCGGCGGCGGAGGTACGTACGTCCCCTGCTGCGCCGGCCAGGACTGGCCGGGACCGGAGTAGCCGGGCCGGAACCCGTTGTCCTGCGGCTCAGGCTTCCCGAAGCTCCGCTGAGTCGTAGACCGCCCGTTCTGCAGGTACGCCGAACTGCTGCTGCCCGGAGCCGGCAGAGGCGTCGACCCAGCCCCATAGCTCGGCGGAGTCAGTCCAGAGACCGCAGGACCCGTCACAAACCCACCACCCGCCGGAGCCGTCCCAAACGGGCCAGGCGCTGGCGCAGGCCCAGACGCCGGTACCGGCGGCCCCGCAGACCAAGCAGCCACAGGCGGGTGAGCCGTCAGCCCCGCTGCCGCATCGGCCAATGTGGGGTCGGCCAGTGGCGCCCCAGACCCGCCCGAGCCACCAGGCGCGCTGCCAGCCGCGGCCGGAGGGTTACCCGTCCCGGCGGGCGTAGTACCGCCGCCGACGCTCGGGATCTCTTGGGTGTTGTCCGTAGCCGCCGGGGTCCCGGCTGTCGGTTCGGCGTCATCCCAGCTCACGGTGCCCGCCTCACGTCGTCGTCATCTTGGGGTCGGGAGGTGCCTGCACCGGGGTGCCTGGAAGTACTCCCACAGTTGATTATCCCAGCTTGTGGGAAAGCGCACCCATCGGTGTGAGCCAAGAGGCGATTTTGGCCAGTCCGGTGCCCATCCGCTGGACCGCTGTCACCTTCGGTGGCGGCAGGTGCGGGAAGGCCGCCACCACCTTCCCGAGCGTCTCGAACGGCAGGTCCCCGACCAGCGTGTAGACGATCCCGTTGGACGACCAGACGACGTACGACGGCATCCCGTACCGCTGGTAGACCCGGGCGCCTTCGGGCGTGGTGATGGCCGTGTAGCCCGCCACCGCCGCCGGGTCGAGCTCACCGCGCTGCTCGAAGAGTGAGACGTTGAACAGCCCGTCGGAGTACGAGAACTGCAGGGACTTGGTCGCCTGGTCCTGGTGGACGTCGTACAGCTGCAGCGAGGCCGGCAGCGACGGCGCGCAGGTCCAGCCCTGCGAGCGCAGCCCGTCGACGTTGTCCATCCCCATCGCCTCGACGCTGCCCGGAGCCATCGGCGGCAGGTGGCTGATGAACTCGGACTTCTCGATCTCCAGATCCGTGAACACGGTCGCCCGGACCATCGTCTTGCCGTCGTCGCTGAACAGCTGCCGCTGCAGCAGCAACCCGGTCGTCTGGTCGATCCAGAACCGCGCCGCCAGCGTCCGGTTACCCCGCAACGCCTCGATCAGTACTGCCGCCCGCCCGATCGTGTCCGTGCAGCATTTGTAGGCGAGCTCGTACGTCTCCTTGAGCAGCGCCAGCGGCCCGCCGTCGACAGTCGGCCCGGCGGTGTGGTTGGCCCGCTGTACGAACGCCTTGGCGCCCGGGGACGCGGGCGAGCCGACCACGCTGATCTCCGACCCCTGCGAGGCGGCGTGGACGATGTCGAGCATCGCCGAGCTGGACCCCTGCGGTCCCCAGGAGGTGATGATCTGGGTGCCGTGGTACGACACGTGATCCGGGGCCGCCGCGGCGCGTTCCAGCCAGGCGACGGCCGTCGGGTTGTCTTCACGCGGCGCGGCCGGCGCAGGCGCGGCCGAAGCGGGCATGGGCAGGCCGAAGCCGATCAGCGCAGTGCCGACCAGAACGGCGAGCCGGGAGAGGCTCACAGCAGGCACACCCTAGTCAGCGGCCCGTCAGGGCCACCGGCTGCAACGTCGGGCTCAGCCCGGCGTAACCAGCCCCGTTGAAGGAGTTCATCAGCGCCACCGGGTCCGCGAAGGGCGCACCGGCAGTGACGCCGGCGTGGTCGAGGGAGAAGCTCGTCACCGGCGGCTGCAGCGACGGCGGTTGCTCCGACCGTGCCGGGTCACCCAGGACGAACGCAGTACCGAGCAGTGAAGCCATTGCGGCCGCAGAGCCGGCTGCACCCAGTACGCCGGCACGCCGCCGGCTCCGGGTCGCAGTACGGGTGCCTGGTCGAGTGGTGTCGTTGCGGGCGGCCGGGAACGCCGACCGCTGCGGGCTGAGCGTGAAGGCGGCCGCCGGCGTGAGCACCGGGCGGATCTCCTCGCGCGGCTCCTGCGAGAACGACGAGACGCCCATCAGCCGCTGCATGAGGTCGAGTGACGGCTCCGGGGCTGCAGTCGCGGCCAGCCGGGCCTTGAGGCGCCGCTGGGCGTCCACCTCGGAGCGGCAGGTGTCGCAGCCGACCAGGTGGCTCAGCACCTTGTCGCGCGAGTCGTGGTCCAGCTCGCCGTCGACGACGGCGCTCAGCTTGTCCATGGGATGTTGCAGGGTCACCGGTCGCCACCCCCGGCGAGGAAGGGTCCGTCCGCGGGCGGGCCACTGATACGGGTCTGACCGGACCGGGGTGCGCGGTGCTCGAGGTGCTTGCGCAGCATCGAGCGGCCACGGTGGATCCGGCTGCGGACGGTGCCGAGCTTCACGTCCAGTACGTCGGCGATCTCGTCGTACGTCATGCCCTCGATGTCGCAGAGCACCACCGCCGCGCGGAAGTCCTCCGGCAGCGCGTCGAGCGCGTGCTGCACATCGTGGTCGAACAAGTCGTGGTCGAGCTTCTCGGCCGGGCCGGAGCCCTTGGCCGGCAACCGGTCGTGCGCGTCGTCCGGCAGGCCGTCGAAACGGATCCGCTGCTTACGGCGGGCCCCGTCGAGGAAGAGGTTCGTGGTGATCCGGTAGAGCCAGCCCTCGAAGGTGCCCGGCGTGTAGGACGACAGCGACCGGAAGACCCGGACGAAGACCTCTTGGGTGAGGTCCTCGGCGTCGTGCTTGTTGCCGGTCAGGCGGTAGGCAAGCCGGTAGACGCGGGCCGAGTGGGCCCGGACGATCTCGTCCCAGGACGGCAGCGCCTCGATCTCCGGCTGGACCTTCGGGGTGGTCGCAGCGGCCACCATGGAGGTGTCGACCGGTTTCACGACAACGCCTCCCTGGGTCCGCTCGGCAACGAGTGAGAACACCATGGTGCCGCGTTCACCGTCCTCTTCGCACGTCGGGTACACCCTGGTTCGACCCTGGGATGCCAGTACGACGAGTCAACGGCCCCCGCTGACGGGAAGTTCCCCGCCTCGACAGCTCTCATGGAACTCTCATCAAACAAGACGCGCGAGCAGCCAGAAAGGTTGAACGCCAGTGCCCCGGCACGGGCACTCAGTTCTCTTCGATGATGGCGATCGGGTCGCCGTCGCGGACGACCTCACCCTCGGCGACCTTCATCTCGCGGATCGTGCCGGCCACCTCGGCGAGCACCGGGATCTCCATCTTCATCGACTCCAGGATGACGAGGGTGGTCTCCGGCCCCACCGTGTCCCCGGCCTTGGCGGTGACCTGCTGGACGTTCGCCACCAGCTCTGCCACGACGGTGTGACTCACGCGCGTTCCTCCTGTTGCCGGGGGTCCTCGCTGCGATCCTAGTGGCCCGAGTCGGCCGCTGCCGCCTTCGAGCGGGCCCGGTACGACGCAACGCGGGTGCGACTGGAGCAGGTCGGAGTGCAGAACCGGCGAGGGCGGCGCTCGGCCGCGTTGACGAAGACGCGCTCACAATCCGCAGCAGCGCAGGCGCCGATCGCGTCGAAGCCGTGCCCGGCGGCGAATCCCGCGAGCCCGAGGGCCGCCCCGGCCGCGAGCCACTCGGCCCAGGTCGGCTCCGGCTTGGCCACATGCAGGTGCCACGGCGACCCGTCGTGATCCGACAGATAGGGCCGTACTGCGTACTCGGTGAGGAGCTCGTTGAGGATGCGGGCCGCGTCGGCCGGCTCGGCGTGGAAGACCGGGCGGATGCGCTCGCGGATCACCTTGATCTGCGCGAGGTCGCGCTCGTCGACGGTCGCGGCCGGCTCGCCGTGCTCGAGCAGGAACTGCCCGAGGGCCTCGGGCGAGGTCAGCTTCTCCGGATTGCGGGACTTGGTGTTCACCAGGTCCACGGCGATCCGGACCATCCGCTCTGGCGTCGTCAAGGTTTCCACTCGACCAATCGTAACGCCTTTGCTAGCGTAACGCGTAACGCCTAGATATCCGTTACTGAGGAGATGTCATGCTGCCCCGCTACCTGACCGCCGCGACGCTCGCGCGAGTCGGCGACGAGATGGTCGCTTTCACGCTCGTCCTGCTCGTGCTGGATCGGACGGGCAGTCCCGCATTGGCTGGAATCACGGGCGCCGCCTATGCGCTGCCCGCGATCATCACCGGTCCGCTTCTCGGCGCTTGGCTCGACCGGACGGCGTACCGGCGTACTGCGCTGGCTTTGAACCAGGCTGTGCTGGGCGGAGTCATGGTGTCCATGCTGGCTGCGGTCGGCGACAGCTCTCACTGGGTCGCCCCAGCCCTCGCAGCAGTCGCCGGTACGACGTTGCCACTGGTGAGCGGTGGGTTCACCAGCATGCTGACGAGTCTGGTTCGGACTGAGCAGTTGCCGCGCGCCAATTCGCTCGAAGCCGCCAGTTTCGGCGCGGCCACGATCACCGGACCTGCGGCCGCCGCCACCATCGCCGCAGTGGCCTCTGTCGAGACGGCGGCGATGGTCATCGTAGTCATCGCAATGATGAGCATCCTGGCCATCGGCCGGCTGCCTGTGCTTCCGGCAACCGCTGGGAACCACGATCCTTTCCTCAGCTCGGTAGTAGGCGGCTTGGCCCAGCTGGCTCGCAATCCGCGGCTGCGTGCCTCAACGGTGACGTCGACGCTTCTGATGGGCATCATCGGCATGCTGCTGATCACCCTGCCCCTCCACATGGCATCGCTCGGCATGCCCAGATCCGCAGCCGGATACCTCTGGACCGCCCTGGAGCTGGGGAGTGTCACCACAGCTTTGCTCCTGGGCCGCCTCTCGACCCGCTGGCGCCCGGAGCATGTCGTGATGGTCGCGGTTGCCGCCTACGGGTTGGCCTTCACCGCTTGGCCGCTGGTCAGCAACTTCGCGGTACTCCTGGTGCTGGCAGCGGCCACAGGCCTGCTGGCGGGTCCGATGATCCCGGCGATGTTCGCTGCCCGCCAGCAGTACAGCCCACTGGAGCTGCAGGGCCGGGTCAGTACCACTGCCGCCAGCCTCCGTGTCGGGGTGGCCGCACTCGGCCAGGCGGCTGCCGGCGTGCTGGTCCCGGCGGTCGGAACCCACACCGCGCTGCTGGTGATAGCCGGGAGTCTGGTCAGCGCCTCCGCGCTTGGCTACATCTCCAGCTACTCCCCGAAGCAGGTGGCCCATGCTGCTTGAGGCGTGGACTGCCGGCTGGGCACTCTGCCGGGGCACACCACCGCCCGTGGTGGTGCCCGAGGGCTACCGCATCGACGTCGGCCTGCCGGGCCACCTGACGCGCTATGTGCTCCCCACCCACGTGCCGGAGTTGGCGGCACGCCTGACAGCACCCGGCACTTGGCTGAAGATCTGCGCAGAGTCCCCGGCCCTGGACGAGCGGTGGCAGGTCCAGGCGCCGGAGTACCTGATGAGCACTCGTCTAACGACAGAGGCGCCTACCTGCCCACCGGAGTACGAGCTGGAGGTGATCACGACCGGTGCGCTCATCCACGCCACCATCACCCACCACGGCGAACTCGCAGCCCGCGGCCAGGCCGCCCTTGCGCAGAAACACGCAGTCTTCGACCAAGTGATCACCGAGCCGCAACACCAGCGCCGGGGGCTCGGTACCACCGTCATGCAAGCCCTGGGCCGGGCGGCGCACCACGGCGGCGCGCGTACCGGAGTACTGGTTGCTACTGCTGACGGCCTTGCGCTCTACAGCCGACTGGGGTGGGTGCTCGCCTCTCCTGTCACCGCTGCTCGACTGTGCGCGCGAGGATGCCCAGAGTTGCGCGCAGACCCGCCTCCGGGATGATCGGGAAGTTGACCCTGCCGCGGTAGCGGTCCTCGATCTGGCTCCAGTCGTAGTACGTCGTCACCAGGGTCCCCTTGGCGCTCGGCTCGAGGCGGTAGCCGTACAGGTGCTTGATGGGCGGCTGGATCGTGCCGGAGATGGTCCACTCGAGCTCGGCGTCCTCGGTGAACCGGGTGATGATCACCGTGACGTCGTACTTGCCCATCGGCAGGTCGTTCAGCGCCTCCCGATCCATGTGCACGACGAACTCGTCGCCGGTCTTGCCGACCGGCTCCCCGGTCGCGGACTGGAGCATGCCCGAGCTGTCGATGGCGACGTGGCCGCGCGGCTCCCGTAGTACGGCGAAGATCTCTGCAGGTGAGGCGGCGATCTCTCGCCGGACTTCGAACCGCTCGTCGTTGGTCATCCGTCGAGGATGTCAGAGCGGAGTTGTGACATCCCTCCCCGGCTGTGCATCGAAGAGGGTGACACCAACCGAGGAGAACGATGCCGAATCCCAGTGGCCGGGCCCGACGGCGTGAGGCTCGGTGAGCCGGCTTGGCTCAGCCGAGGATGACGGAGCGGGACAAGCTGCGGGGCTGGTCGGGGTTGAGGCCCAGGGCGAGGGACTTGGCGACCGCTACCCGCTGGGCGACCACCAGGGACGCCATCGGGTCGAGGTCGGCGTGGTGGACGATCGTTGCGCCGGTGGCGATGACGTCGGCCAGCAGGTCCGCCGGCGGTTCGCCGAAGATCCAGACGCCTCGGCCGGGCTGGGCGATCGCGATCGGGCCGTGGCGGTAGTCCATCGCCGGGTAGGCCTCGGTCCATGCCGATGCGGCTTCGCGCTGCTTCAGGCCGGCCTCGTGCGCCAGGCCGATGGTCCAGCGGGTGCCCAGGTAGGTGACCTGCTCCAGCTTCGCCAGCTCGTCGACGTCGATGGTGAGCGCCACCTCGGCGTCCGCGGCAGCCTGCGACAGGTCCTGCCCGAGCGACGCCCGCAGCAGCGCGAGCGTGGTGGTCGCGAACCGGGTCTGTACTACGGACTGCTCGTCGGCGAAGTCGAGCATGATGGTGTGGTCGGCGAGCTCGACGATCGGCGAACCCGGCGTCGCGGTGATCGCGATCGTCGGCAGTTGCGTGTTCCGGATCAGGTCGAGCACCTCGGTCGTCGTACCCGACCGGCTGATCACCACCACCGCGTCGTACTCGCGGCCGGCCGGGAACTCCGACCCGGCGAACGCGTCGGTCAGGCCCTGGCCGAGGTCCTCGCGCAGCGCGGCGTACGCCATCGCCATGAACCAGGACGTGCCACAGCCGACGGCCGCAACGCGCTGCCCGGCCTTGGGCAATGCGTCACCGTACTGCGCGAAACCGGCTGACACCTGCCGCCACAGCTCGGGCTGAGTGGCGATCTCAGTGCTCACGAATGGCGTGTCGGTCATGTCGTCTCCGGACTTGTAATGGTCGAAACTGCTCGAACGTGATCGAATGGTGCCAACCGGCAGCCGTCCGGCTGACCGTTTGTGTGAAGGAGGCCGCCCGGGTGAAGCGTTACGAACGCCTGAATACGTTGCTCGAGACGCTCGCGGAAAAGGGCGCGATCGATGTCGACGAGCTCGCGGAGCAGTTGCACGTCTCCGCGGCGACGATCCGGCGCGACCTGGACCACCTGGGAAAACAGCAGCTTCTGACCCGGACCCGCGGCGGCGCGGTCGCCAACGCGGTCTCCTACGACCTGCCGCTGCGCTACAAGACTGCGCGTTTCGCGTCGGAGAAGCAGCGGATCGCGCAGGCCGCGGCCACCCTGGTCCGGCGCGGCATGGTGATCGGGATGAACGGCGGTACGACGATCTCCGAGGTGGCGCGCACGCTGGCGACCCGCCCGGAGCTGTCCGCCGAGCACGGTGAGCCCGCCTTCACGCTGGTCACCAACGCGCTGAACATCGCCAACGAGCTGATCGTCCGGCCGCACGTCAAGATGGTGCTGACCGGCGGCGTCGCGCGGCCGCAGTCGTACGAGATGATCGGGCCGCTGTCGCACCGGATCCTGGCCGACCTGTCGCTGGACATCGCCTTCATCGGCGTCGACGGGATCGACGAGACCGGCGCCACCGCCCACCACGAGGGCGAGGCGAACATCAACCAGCTGATCGTCAGCCGGGCCGCCAAGGTGGTCGTGGTGGCCGACTCGAGCAAGCTCGGCCAGCGCGCCTTCGCCCGGATCTGCGAGCTGACCGAGATCGACACGCTCGTCACCGACGCGCAGGCCGACGAGTCGCAGCTGTCGATCTTCAAGGAAGCCGGGATCGACGTCATCCGGTCCTGACATCTGTCCGCACCTCCTTCGATGGGTGTTCGCTGCCTAGTCAACCCGATCATATCTGCTCATGTCTAGAAGTTACGAGCAGGAGTGCGCAACGTCAGCGCGGGAGGCGCGGCCCGGAGGCTGCGGGACGCTAGGCTTCGCCATATATGACGACCGCAGGGATGAGTACCGCAGCGGCACCGATCAGGGAGGGCATCATCGCCACGGGCATCGACCCCACGTCCTGGGCCTACACCGAGGACTACACCGGTGAGGACGAGGTCGTCACGGGTGCACGGGCGAGCGCCGAGGAGATCGGCATCTCCTCGATCGGCCCGGGTGCGGCCTCCGCGCTGAGCATGCTGGCCGCCGCCACGGGCGCCAAGGCGGTCGTCGAGATCGGTACCGGCTGTGGCGTCTCCGGCCTGGCGCTGCTGCGCGGGATGCGCGCCGACGGCACGCTGACCACGGTCGACCTGGACGCGGAGAACCAGCGCCTGGCGCGCCAGACCTTCCTCGACGCCGGCGTACCGTCCAACCGCTTCCGCCTGATCGCCGGCTCAGCGCTGGACGTCGTCACCCGGCTGACCGACGGCCACTACGACCTGGTCTTCTGCGACGCGGACAAGCGCGAGTACACGGCCTACCTGCACGAGGCTCTCCGCCTGCTCCGCCCCGGCGGCGTCGTCGCCTTCGACAACGCCCTCCTCCGCGGCCGGGTAGCCGACCCCGCCCACCGCGACCCCGACACCACGTCAGTCCGCGACCTCATCCGAGCCATCCGCGACAACGACGACCTCACCTCAGCCCTGCTCCCCACCAGCAACGGCCTCCTGGCCGCCGTAAAACGCGCCTGACCGGCTACCCCGAGAGTCGAGTCAGTTCGGCTGTTACGTAGGGCCAGGCTTCGCTGTGGGGGTCTATCAGTTCGAAGTGGCCCACGCCTTCGGCTCGGACGAGCCTGGCTGTCGGGTGGGAGCCGGCGTAGGACTCGGAGACGGAGATGGGGACTCGGGGGTCCGTGGTGCCGTGGATGAGGGTGACCGGCCTGATCGGGGCGGGGAGGTGGGTGGGGTCGAGGTCGTTACGGACGCCGCCGCCGAGGAAGTCCTGGACCGCGGTTTTGTCCAGCTCGAGCCGGTCGGCCAGGAGTAGGTCGGCGACGGGAGCCAGGGCGACTACGCCGCGCAGCCGGATCGGGTTGAAAGTCGCCGCCGCCCACAGGGCCAGCTGGCCGCCGGCGGAGTGGCCCGCCAGGATGAAGCCGGCATGCAGGTCCATCAGGTCTGGCAGCTTGTCGAGGGCGTCGCGGACGTCGTTGGCCGTGGAGTCGGGGTTGCCCGGCTCGCGGCGGTAGTCGATCGACGCCACCGGCCAGCCCCGGTCGGCCAGCGCCTCGCAGAGCGGACGGACATGGATCCGGTCGTACTCCGGCCGCCAGAACCCGCCATGCAGGAACACGATCACCGGCCGGTCGTCGTCCGCGTGCCACACGTCGACCATCTGCTCCGGGTACTTGCCGTACTGGAGCTCCTCGTCCGGATCTCTTGCCTCGCGCGTCAGTACAGAGCGGTCCTCTGACATTTCAGACCTCCCAGTTCGGGCCCAAGAATCGTCTGGCGTTCTCAGACAGCAGCTTGACCTGCTGGTCGGCCGAGAGCCAGTCGGCCCGCCGGACAACCTCCCCGACGGGCCGTTCACCGAGCGGATACGGGTAGTCACTGCCGACCATCACCTGGTCCTCGCCGAGGGTATCGACCAGTAACCGCAGAGCCGGTTGCTCAAACACGACGGTGTCGACCGAGAAGCGCCCGACATAGTGGCTGGGCGGATGCTGGGACTTCCCCCGTACTACGTCGCCGCGGCGCTGCCAGGCGTTCTCCACCCGGCCCAGCCAGAAGGCGAAACTCCCGCCGCCGTGGGCGAAGCAGATCCGGAGCGACTCGGGCAGCTCGTCGAACGCGCCGCCCAGGATCATCGCCAGCACGGACAGATGCGTCTCCGCGGGCATCCCGGTCAGCCAGCGCGCCATCCACCGGTCGAGTCGCGGCCCGCCCGGCATGTCCCACGGGTGCACCAGGACCGGGGCGCCGACCTCGGCGCAATGTTTGAGAAAGGCAACGATCCCGGCGTCGTCGAGATCCTTGTCACCGACGTGGTTGCCGATCTCGACGCCCGCGTGCCCGGCGGCCAGGCACCGGTCGAGCTCCTCGCAGGCAGCGTCGGGGTCCTGCAACGGCACCTGACAGAACGGCACCAACCTGTTGTCCCCGGCAAGCGTCTCCAGCGTCAGATCGTTGAAGATCCGCGAAACCTTGATCGCTTGGTCGGCAGGCCGCTCGTACGCGAAGAACACCGGCGTCGGCGACACCACCTGCAACTCGATGCCATCGGCATCCATATCCACCCGCCGGGTCGCGGGATCCCAGGTCTGCGCCCCGATCGGCCGGAACTCACTCTCCCCGACCATGATCATCGCGTCCCGCTCAGAATCCACCCGCAACCACGGCCACCCCTCACCCCCACAGGCGATGGCGAGGTCGGGCCATCCCTTCGGCACGAGGTGGGTGTGCACATCCACCGCCCGCGTCACGCGCTCCGCTCCCCCACCGCGCGGTTCTTTGCTTTTGGCATCAGGCCTTGCCTGGGTGGAGGGTGCCGCAGGACGGGCAGGTTCTTGCTTCTTCGCTGTCGTAGAAGGCCTTGAAGACCGGCGGGAGGTCCTCGACGATGTCGGTCACCTGGAGCTCGACCTCGTGCACGATTGCGGCGCAGTTGGCGCAGTACCAGCGGAACTTCTCCAGCGTGCCCTGCTCGCGGACTCGTTCGATCACCAGGCCGATCGAGCCGGCGTCACGCTGCGGCGAGTGCGGCAGGTTGCGCGGCAGCACCCACATCTCGCCCTCGCTGATGTCCACCCGGCCCGGCCCGTCGTCCGTCATCACGTCGACGTGCATGGTGCCCTTGATCTGGTAGAAGAACTCCTCGTACGGGTCGACGTGGAAGTCGGTCCGCTGGTTCGGCCCGCCGACCACCATCGTGATGAAGTCGTCGCCGGTCGGGAACATCTGCTTGTTGCCCACCGGCGGCTTCAGCAGGTGCTTGTTCTGCTCGATCCACTCCGGGAAATCCGTCGACTCCAGGTTCACCATCGTGCGTTCACCTTCCACTCCGGTCTGCGGGATGGCCGCGACCGCTTGGATCTCGATCAACAATTGAGGATGCGGCAACTGATGCACCGCGACCGTCGTCCGGGCCGGCCCGCTCTCGTCGAAGAACTCGCCGTACACCTCGTTGTACCCACCGAAGTCGTTCATCGACACCAGGTACGTCGTGACGCTGACCAGATCGTCGAGCCCCGCCCCGACCGCCGCCAGGATGTCGCGGATGTTCTCCAGCACCGCCCGCGTCTGCACCCGGATGTCCAGCGTCGTCGTCCCGAACTCGTCGACCGACGCCCCGGCGATCGTGTTGTCCGGCAGCCGGCTCGACGTCCCCGACACATACGCAAACCCACCGGCCACCTTCACATGCGGAAACCGGCCCCGCGGTGTCGCCTTCCCCGCCACCACCCTCGCGTCGTTCATCCCCACTCCCCCCTCCCCAAGCTCACGAACCTTCCCTCTACCCCTCGCTCAGCCTCCAGTTGGCAGCTACTTTGTGCACGAGCTGAGCATCCGACGGTCGACAAAAGACTCACGTGGTGCACAAGGTCGCCGGCGGCGGGGCCAGGGTTTCGACTTTGTGCACGAGGTGAGCGTGTCGGCGGGGTCAGAACGCTCAACTGGCGCACAAAGTTGGCGGAGGGTGCGGGGGTGCGGGCCCGGCTGATGTTCTGCGGGGGGTGGGGCCTTGGGGTTGGAGGGTGGGGGCGGCTCACGACAGCTCCACACAGACGTTGGTGAGTTCGGAGTAGAAGTGCAGGGAGTGGTTACCGCCCTCGCGGCCGATACCCGAGAGTTTGGTACCACCGAACGGCGTCCGTAGATCGCGCAGGAACCAGGTGTTGACCCAGACGATGCCGACGTCGAGCGCAGCACCGGCGCGATGGGCCCGCCCCACGTCCCGCGTCCAGACCGTTGCCGCCAGCCCATACTGACTGTCGTTGGCCAAGGCAAACGCCTCGTCCTCGGTGTCGAACGGCGCGATGTGGCAGATCGGGCCGAACACCTCCTCGGTGTTCGTACGCGCATCAGCGGGCAACCCGGTCACCACGGTCGGTTGCACATAGCAACCGTTGTCACGGGCGTCACCGAACGACGGTACGCCGCCACCGGCGAGCACCTCGGCGCCCTCGGCGCGCGCCAGGTCGTAGTACGAGAGGACCTTGTCGCGGTGGGTCTTGGAGATCAGCGGCATGTTGACGGTCGCCTCGTCGGCGGGCCAGCCGAAGGTGAGCTCGGCGGCCCGGGCGGCGAGGCGGGTGGAGAACTCCTCGAAGACCGGGCGCTCGACGTAGAGCCGCTCGGTGCACAGGCAGACCTGGCCGCCGTTGGTGAAGACCGAGCGGACCGATCCTTCGACCGCCGCGTCCAGGTCGGCGTCGGCGAAGACCAGGCCGGCGTTCTTGCCGCCCAGCTCGAACGAGACCGCCTTCACGCCGTCGGCGGCGACCTTCGCGATCGCCGTACCGGTGGCGGACTCGCCGGTGAAGGTGATCGCGTCGACCCCCGGATGCTTGGTCAGATACTCACCGGCCGATGACGGACCGAAGCCGTGCACGAGGTTGAAGACACCATCCGGTACGCCGGCCGCGGCCATCACCTCGGCCAGTACGGTCGCCGAGGAAGGGGTCTCCTCCGACGGCTTGACCACCACGGTGTTGCCGCAGGCAAGCGCCGGGGCCACCTTCCAGGTGAGCAACAGCAACGGAAGGTTCCACGGCACGATGATCGCCACGACGCCGACCGGCTTGCGTACCGCGTAGTTCAGCGCACGCCTGCCGTCCGCGAGCGTGGTGGTGTACGACTCGGTCGAAGCAGTCGTCGCAAAGTCCGCGAACGACCGGAAGTTGGCCGCTCCTCGAGGAATATCAAGAGTCCGCGCCTGGCTGATCGACTTCCCGGTATCCCCCACCTCGGCAGCCACCAGATCGTCGAACCGTCGCTCCAACTCGTCGGCCACCCGCCGGAGCACCACCGCCCGCTCCTGCTCGCTCATCCTTCCCCAGGGGCCTTTGAGAGCAGCCCGAGCGGCGCTGACGGCAGCGTCCACCGTGGAGGCATCAGCCTCCGAGACGTCGAAGATCTGCTCCCCGGTCACCGGACTGACCTTCGCGAAGGTCGAACCGCCCTCGACAAACGACCCACCCACGAAGTTCCGCAGCAGGCCGACCGAAGAGGGTTGCCCGGTGAGCAGCCCCGGCTGCCACAACCCCGCGCTCATCGGGTCCTCCGGCCGGAGCGGGCGATTCGCGCTGCGGCGCCTGCAACACCTGCGCCGAGCAGCACCGCGGCGGCCAGGAACTGGTGCTGGCGGTGGACTCGTCGCTGGACATCGGCGTACGGGGTGGTCGAGAAGGAGACCAACTCATAGCGGGAGACGTAGCGGCCGGGGAGGGCTCGTTCCAGGGCGTGTTCGATCCGTTTGCCCAGCCGGAAGACCGGGGAGGTGACCTTGTCGCGCATCTCCACGAAGTTGTCGAGGGCCATCGAGGCGATGGCTTCGGTGTTCTCGCGGCGGCGGTGCTCGTACAGCGGCAGAGCGCGGGCCCAGGAACCGCCGGTGTCGGCCAGGCAGCGGTCCAGCTCGACGACGTCCTCGAAGGCGCAGTTGGCGCCCTGGCCGTAGAAGGGGACGATCGCGTGGGCCGCGTCGCCGATCAGCGCGGTCCGGCCGTGGGCCTGCCAGGGCTGGGCGTGCACCGTACCGAGGACGCCGACCGGGTTGTGCCGGTAGTCGTCCACCAGCGAAGGGGCCAGCGGCAACAAGTCTGGATAGTGCTCGCGGAAGTGCGCCTCGATCGAGTCCTGGTTGCTCAAGGCATCGAAACTGCCAGCCGGCCAGAACAGCGTGCAGGTGAACGACCGATCCGGGTTCGGCAGCGCGATCATCATCGACGTACCGCGCGGCCAGATGTGCAACGCCCCCGGATCCAGCGCGAACGCGCCGTCCACCGCAGGGATGCTCAACTCCTTGTAGCCATAGTCCAGGAAGTCGACCTCCTCCCCCACGGCCCCCTCGGCCAGCAACTGCTCCCGCACCGCGGACCCAGCTCCATCAGCGCCCAGTACTACGTCCGCAACCGCCTTCACCTTGCCCTCGGGCGTCTCGAAGACCATCGTCCCCGAAGCCGAATCCAGCTCCACCAGCCGATGCTCGAAGAGCACCGAGACCCCGGGCGCCGCCGCGGCCGCATCGAGCAGCGCGTTGTTCAGCGTCCCGCGGCTGATCGAATTGATCGCCCGCTCCCCCGACGCGCTGTACTGATGGAAGTCCAGCGGCCCCTCGACCGGGTGGATCATCCGCCCCTTCATCGGCAGCGCGTCGGCCATCACCGACTCGACCAGCCCGATCCGGCGCAACGCGTCCAGCCCGCGCTCGGAGATCGCCAGGTTGATCGACCGACCACGCTCGGGCTGCCCCCTTCGCGGGTCCGCCCGGCGCTCGTACAGGGTTACCGACAACCCACGTCGGGCCAGATAACACCCGAGCAGACTCCCTGCCAGGCCGGCACCGACGATGGCGATCCGCTCACTCATGCAGTCTCCGGAACAACCTCGGCCAGCGCCTCTACTACGCGCCAGCAATCGTGGTACAGCGAATAGAGCGGAACGGGAGCCAGCCGCAGTACGTCGGGCTCCCGCGTGTCGGCGATGACGCCGAACTCGAACCGGAGCTTCTTGGCCAGCTCCTTCGGCTTCAGACCGCCGCCGATCCGCAGGGACAACTGTGCTCCCCGCCGGGCCGGATCCGTCGGCGTGATCACCGTCAGCGGCCGGGTGGGGGTGATCCCGGCCAGCGACTTCTCCAGGTACGCCGTGAGTCGCAGGCTGCGCTCGCGGAGCACCTCGATGCCGACCTCGTCGAAGATCTCGAGCGACGTCCGTACCGGGCTCATCGAGAAGATCGGCGGGTTCGAGATCTGCCAGGCGTCGGCCGACACCGGTGGCCGCGACTCGGGCGCCATCTCGAACCGGCTCGCCGCCGCGGTACTCCACCATCCCTCGAAGCGCGGCAACCCGGCGTCCAGATGCCGCTCATGAACGAAGGCGCCAGCCAGCGAACCGGGCCCCGAGTTGAGGTACTTGTACGAGCACCAGGCGGCGAAATCCACGTCCCAGTCGTGCAGCGACAACGGCACGTTCCCGGCCGCGTGGGCGAGATCCCACCCGACGACGGCACCCGCCGCATGGCCGGCCGCCGTGATCGCCGGGATGTCCATCAGCTCGCCGGTCAGGTAGTTCACCCCACCCAACAGCACCAGGGCCACCTCGGAATCAAGGGCAGCGACGACGTCCTCGGTGCGCAGTACATCCTCACCGGCCCGCGGCCGGAGGCGCACCACCGCGTCATCAGGTGAGTAGCCATGGAACGCAGCCTGGGACCGTACCGCGTAGCTGTCGGACGGGAACGCCGAATCCTCGATCACGATCTTGAAGCGGTCCGCGGCCGGCCGGTAGAACGACACCATCAGCAGATGCAGGTTGACCGTCAGCGAGTTCATCACGACGGTCTCGGCCGGTAGCGCCCCGACCAGCCGCGCGGCCGGCCCGGTCAGCAGCGAGTGGTAGTCGACCCACGGCCGCTTGGCGTCGAAATGCCCCTCGGCACCCCACTCACCCCACGAGTCGAGATCCTCGAGCAGCTCGACCCGGGTCGCCTTCGGCCGCAACCCGAGCGAGTTCCCGGCGAAGTGCGCGATCTCCGGGTAGTACCCACTGTCCACCGGCGGAATATCGAACAACTCCCGCCACCCCGGATCGGCCTGGTCGAGCGCGAGCGCCTCGGCCTCTCCGGGTCGTACCGCCTGATCTGAACTCACGACGCGATGACCGTGTCTTTCCCGATCGCCGTCACGCCGCCCTTGCTGACGGTGAAGCCGCGCTCGCGGTCCCGGTCCAGGTCGATGCCGATCTCGACGCCGTCCGGCACGATCACGTTCTTGTCCAGGATGACGTTCTTCAGCACCGCGTTCGCGCCGATCTTGCAGTTGTCCATGATGACCGCGTTCTCGATCTTCGCGCCCGCGCTGACGATCACGTTGGCGCCGAGCACGGAGTGGTCCACGGTCGCGCCGGAGATGATCGAGCCGGCGCAGACGATCGACTCGCCGACGGTCGCGTTGTCGGTGAACTTGGCGCCCGGCAACTGCGGGTGCGAGGTGAAGATCGGCCAGTCGGAGTTGTACAGGTTGAAGACCGGCTGGATCGAGACCAGGTCCATGTGCGCCTCGTGGTACGAGTCGAGCGAACCGACGTCGCGCCAGTACGAGCGGTCCCGGTCGAGCGCGCCCGGTACGTCGTTGTCCTTGAAGTCGTAGACCCCGGCCTTGCCCTCGGCAACCAGCATCGGGACGATGTCGCCGCCCATGTCGTGCCTGCTGGCCGGGTTCGCGGCGTCCTTGCGGAGCGCCTCGACCAGGACGTCGGCGCTGAACACGTAGTTGCCCATCGAGGCGAAGGTCTCGTCGGGCGAGTCCGGCAGGCCCGGCGGGTCGAGCGGCTTCTCCAGGAACTCGGCGATCCCGAACCCGTCCTCGGCGGTCTTGATCACGCCGAACTCCGACGCCTCGGCGCGCGGGACCCGGATCCCCGCCACGGTGACGCCGTTACCGCGCTCGATGTGCGCCTGGACCATCTGGGAGGCGTCCATCCGGTACACGTGGTCCGCGCCGAACACGACGATGATGTCGGGTTTGGCGTCGTTGATCAGGTTCATCGACTGGTAGATCGCGTCCGCGCTGCCCTGGTACCACTGCGGGCCGAGCCGCTGCTGGGCCGGCACACAGGTGACGTAGTTGCCCAGGAAGGTCGACATCCGCCAGGTGATGGTGACGTGCCGGTCCAGCGAGTGCGACTTGTACTGCGTCAGGACGCACAAGCTGCGGATACCCGCGTTGACCAGGTTGGACAGCACGAAGTCGATCAGGCGATAACTGCCCCCGAACGGCACGGCCGGTTTGGCCCGGTCCGCCGTGAGCGGCATCAGCCGCTTCCCCTCGCCACCGGCCAGCACGATTCCGAGAACTCTGGGTGCCTTAGCCATGTCCGCACCTTAGCTTTCCAACCCCAGTTGCATAAGACGCTTGAGAGTGTCGTGACACTAGGTGTATGCCGATGCTCGTCGAACCCACTACTGCTGTTCACCGTTCCTTCCTCGAAGCTTGGGACGAGTTGAGGTCGTCCGAGGTGCGGTGGATGGGGGCGAGCGGGTTCCGCGAGAGCTGGAGCCGGGACCGGGCCGAGGACCCCGGGGAGTTCGCCCGGCTGGTCGAGGCGATCCGCGCGGATGCCGACGAGAGCGTGCCGACGCCGGCCGATCTGGTGCATCAGACGGTGCTCTGGTTCGTCGACAACGGTGTCGACTGGCTCGGCCGGTTGTCCATCCGGCACACGCTGACCCCGGCGCTGCACGAGCTCGGCGGCCACATCGGGTACTGCGTACGCCCGTCCGCCCGGCGGCGCGGCCACGCCACCCAGATGCTGCACCAGTCGCTGCCGATCGCCGCCCGCCTCGGCATCGATCCCGCCCTGGTCACCTGCGACTCCGGCAACGACGCCTCCCGCAAGGTCATCCTCGCCGCGGGCGGCGAACTGGAGGACGAGCGGCACGGAAAACTCCGCTTCTGGGTCGCGACGCGAATGTCTTGAGTTGGATTATGGTCGGGGGATGAAGATCGCGATTCTGACGCGTGAGTTCCCGCCGGACGTGTATGGCGGGGCGGGGGTGCATGTGGACTTTCTCGTCCGCGAGCTACGCAAGAAGCTTGAGGTCGAGGTGCACTGCATGGGCGAACCGCGCGCCGGTGCGATCGCGCACTCCGAGGACGACCCGCGGATCCCGGGGGCGAACGCGGCCCTGCGCATCCTCTCGACCGACCTGACGATGACGGCGGCCGTGGGCAACTCCCAGCTCGTCCACTCCCACACCTGGTACGCGAACATGGCCGGCCACTGGGCCAAGCTCCTGTACGGCGTACCGCACGTGGTGACCGCGCACTCGCTCGAGCCGCTGCGGCCGTGGAAGGCGGAGCAGCTGGGCGGCGGCTACCGCCTGTCGAGCTGGGCCGAGCGGACGGCGTACGAGGCGGCCGACGCCGTCGTCGCGGTCAGCAACGCCACCCGTGACGACATCCTCGCCAGCTACCCGTCGATCGACCCGGCCAAGGTCCACATCATCACCAACGGCATCGACGCGGACTTCTACCACCCGGATCCCTCGACGAGCGTGCTCGAGCGGCTCGGCGTCGACCTCAACCGCCCGTACGTGACGTTCGTCGGCCGGATCACCCGCCAGAAGGGTGTGCCGCACCTGCTGCGTGCCGGGCTCCAGCTGGACCCGTCGGTGCAGCTCGTACTACTGGCCGGCGCCGCCGACACCCCCGAGCTGAAGGCCGAGACCGACGCCCTCGTCGACGAGCTGAAGGCCACCCGCGACGGCGTCTTCATCGTGTCGGAGATGCTGCCGCGCGAAGAGGTCCGCCAGGTGCTCACCCACGCGCTCGCGTTCTGCTGCCCGTCGGTCTACGAACCGCTCGGCATCGTCAACCTGGAGGCGATGGCCTGCGAGACCGCCGTCGTCGCCAGCGCGGTCGGCGGCATCCCGGACGTCGTCGTCGACGGCGTCACCGGCACGCTGGTCCCGTACGACGAGAACGACCCCACCACCTTCGAACGCCAACTGGCCGAAGGCATCAACGCCCTCGTCGCCGACCCCGCCAAGGCCGAGTCCATGGGCAAGGCCGGCCGCGAACGAGCCATCGCCGAATTCGGCTGGGACGCCGTCTCCGACCGCACCATCGAGCTCTACCAGTCGCTCCTGTAGCCAGCGGCTACAGGAGCGCCCGACGGATCAGCCGATGCCGGCGGTCGGGGTCTCGCCGGTGAGCCAGGTGGTGAGGAGGCGGGCGCCGGCACCGGTCGCGCCGAGGGAGTACTCGAGTTCGTCGCGCGGGGACTCCGCGATGCTCGACAGGTCGAGGTGGGCCCACGGCAGGTCGCCGGCGAACGGCTTCAGGAAGAGCGCGGCGGTGATCGAGCCCGGTCCTTTCGAGCTGTTCACCGCGTCGGCGATCGGCGTGGAGATCAGGTCGGCGTACACGTCGGGCAGCGGCATCCGCCACAGCCGCTCGCCCGATACCTCACCGGCGCCGGTCAGCTGCGCCGCGAGGCCGTCGTCGGTGGCGAACAGCCCGCCGTACAGCATCGATCCGAGCGACACCTTGATCGCACCGGTCAGCGTCGCGATGTCCACGACCACGTCAGGCTTCAACTCGCTGACCGCATAGGCCAGTCCATCAGCGAGCACCAGCCGCCCCTCGGCGTCAGTGTTCTTGACCTCGGTCGTCCGCCCGCCGTAGTGCCGGATCACGTCGTCCGGCCGGTACGCCGCTCCCGAGGGCATGTTCTCCGCCGAGCAGATCAGCCCCGTGACCTTGACCTGGGCCCCCAGCTCGCGCAGCGCCGACAGGGTCGCGATCACCGAGCCGCCGCCGGTCATGTCGCGCTTCATCGACACCATGCCCTCGCGCGGCTTCAGCGACAGGCCACCGGTGTCGTAGGTGATGCCCTTGCCCACCAGGACGACGTACGGGGTGTCCTTGGTCGCGCCCTCGGGGATGTAGTCGAGGCGGATGAGCCGCGGCGGCGAGGCCGAGCCCTGGCCGACCGCGAGGATGCCGCCGAAGCCATCGGCCGCGAGCTGCTTCTCGTCCCAGACCGTCACCGCCAGGCCGGTCTGCGCGGCCAGCTCGGTGGCGCGGGCAGCCAGCCAGACCGGGTCCTTCTCGTTCGAGGGGGTGGTGGCGAGCTCGCGGGCGAGCCAGCCAGTCCGGCCGATCACCAGGCCGCGCTCCAGCACGGCGGCGCGGTCGGCGTCCGTACCGTCGGTCAGGACGATCCGCTCGACCAGCGGCTTGCCCACGTCGACCGTCTTGCGGGTGAACGTGAACGATCCGAGCGCGACGCCCTCGGCGAACGCCTGGAGCGCCTCGTCGTCGATGCCCTCGGCAACAACGGTGGTCAGCTCGTCCTTGCCGCGGCCGAACCGGGCGATCGCCGCCCCGGCGTGTCGCAGCGCCGTAGCGGACCCGTCGCCGGCGCCGGCCAGCAGCACCTCGGCCACCTCACCGGTCAGCAGCGGGTACGCCGCGGTCGCGCCCGCCGCCGCGCTGAACCCGGCCTCGCGCTGTACCTCGAGCAACCGGCCGAGGTCGACACCGAGCCGCTCACCGGCTTCCTTGGCAGCGACCGGCAGACCGGCCTCGCCGACCACGATCACCCAGGTCCGCGACCCGTGCACGGGGAGCCCGGGCTGCCAGACGACGGCTGGCAGGGTCGGGAAGATCTTGCGGGCGCTGCTGCGGCGAGCCACCTGGCATCCTCACTGTTCGATCAAAGTCTGTGGGTGTAACGGTAACGACCCCGGCCGGTGCCGGAAACGGCACCCACCGGGGTCGTGGAGTGGTTACTGGTGCGCTCACTGTGCGCAGTGTCGGGAGTTGCGTTAGCGATAGCGGTGTCCAGGTGCGTGCCTAGGCACCGGTAGCGCAACGGAACTCCCGACACTGCGCACGAGCACACCGCGGAGATCGGATCAGCCGACAACAGCTTTGAGCGCGTTCCCCAGCTCGGTCGCCTCATCGGCGTTCAGCTCGACGACGAGCCGACCGCCGCCCTCGAGCGGAACCCGCATCACGATGCCCCGGCCCTCCTTGGTGACCTCGAGCGGACCATCGCCCGTCCGCGGCTTCATCGCCGCCATGCGCGCACCCCTTCCCTCATTGGATACTGCCCTCTTCGGTGTTGAGCGACGACACCACGCGGGCCCTCCGTCGCCGGCGCCCGTGCGGTGATGCGCCGTCGGCGCGCATCGCAAAGTGTGTATCTCGACCCATTATCCCCGATCCCGGGCCAGAGCCGTGCACCATACGGCAGACTCAGGTCTCGTGCACGCTCGTTCAGCCCTCTTCGACCTGTACGGCGACCACCTGCGCGCGCGTGGAGCGCGCGCACCGGTGGCCGCCCTGGTTCGGCTGCTCGCCCCGCTGGGCGTGCATCCACCGGCCGTCCGGACCGCCGTGTCGCGGATGGTCCGGCAGGGCTGGCTCGAGCCGGTCCGGATCGACGGGCAGCCCGGTTACGGGCTCACCTCCCGGGCGCGTCGCCGCCTCGACGACGCCGCCGTCCGGATCTACCGCACCGGCTCCGATGCCGACGGCACCGACCTGGCCGACGGCCAGGGCACCGGGCCCGGCGACTGGGACGGGCACTGGCATCTGGGCATTCTGCGCGAGGTGCCGAACGCGCGCCGCCGCGAGCAGCTGGCGAGCCAATTCGCCTTCCTGGGTTGGGCTCCGCTGTCGGATGCCGCCTGGGTCGGCCTGCGCAACGACGCCGAGGTGGACCAGATCCTCGACCTGGAAGGGATCGCCGCGGACCGGTTCCGCGCGCCGGTCGACGACGACGCGGCCGAGTTCGCCCGCCGGGTCTGGAAGCTGGACGAGCTCGGCGCGTCGTACGCCTCCTGGCTGAACGAGGCGAAGGCGCTGGCCGAGAGCGCGGCCGGGCAGGTCACCGACGAGCAGGCGTTCGCCGTCCGGTCGGAGCTCGTACACGAGTGGCGCAAGTTCCTGTTCCTGGATCCGGGGCTGCCGGCCGAGCTGCTGCCCGCGGACTGGGCCGGCACCCGGGCCGCCGCGTTCTTCGATTTCCACGCCACCCGGCTGGGCCACGCGGCCGGGCGTTTCGTGGACAACTGTCTGACTGTTCACTGATGTGTATTCACCGAGTGTTTGGAGCCAGCGACGATGAGTGACTCAGTCCTGTACGACGTGACCGCGGGCGTCGCCACGATCACCTTGAACCGGCCGGACGCGATGAACGCGTTCGACACCCCGACCAAGGTGGCGCTGCGGGACACCGTCCAGGCAGCGGCCGCGGACGATGCCGTCCGGTGTGTCGTGCTGACCGGTACCGGGCGCGCCTTCGGCGTCGGCCAGGATCTGAAGGAGCACATCGGCCTGCTCCAGGCGAACGACACGGACGCCCTGTGGAGCACGGTCCCCGACCACTACGCGCCGATCGCGCTGGCGCTGGCCGAGATGCCGAAGCCGGTGATCGCCGCGGTGAACGGGGTCGCCGCCGGCGCCGGCGCGTCGATGGCCTTCGCTTGCGACTTCCGGGTGGTCGCCGAGACGGCGGGCTTCAACTTCGCCTTCGCCGGGATCGCGCTGTCCTGCGACACCGGGATCTCCTGGACCCTGCCCCGGCTGATCGGCCAGGCACGCGCCACCGAGTTGCTCTACTTCCCGCGCACGATCCCGGCGGCCGAGGCGCTCACGCTCGGGCTGGCGACTTCCGTAGTACCGGCTGAGGAGCTCGCTGCGGCGACGAGCGAGCTGGCGACCCGGCTGGCGAACGGGCCGACAGTGGCGTACGGCTCGATCCGGCAGTCGATCGCGTACTCCGCGACGCACACGCTGGCCGAGTCGCTCGCGTTCGAGGCCGGCAAGATGCAGCTCACCGGCGACACCGAGGACCATCGCAACGCGGTCGCCTCCTTCGTCGCCAAGGAGAAGCCGACCTTCAACGGTAGGTAGAGCTTCAGACAGACCGCGGCCCGGAAACCCACCTGAGGATTTCCGGGCCGCGGCTGTCTACGGGCGGGGTCAGCGAATGGTCTGGAAGGTGCTCAGACCGGTCTTGCCGTTGGCCCACAGCTGGTTGACCCGGCTGCGCTCAGCCGAGTTCGGGTTGGCGTTGGTGCAGGACGTGCCGGGGCCGCCACCGGACATCAGCTCGCTGCACGGACCGGAGTAGTGGTCCGGCAGACCGAGCACGTGGCCGGTCTCGTGGGCGACGATCCGGGTCTTGTTGTACTGCTGCGACTGGGCGAAGTCGATGAAGATGTAGCCCCGGCCGTGGCCGTTGGTCGACGCGTAGGAACCACGGGAGTCGTTGCCCTGCGTGTAGTAGAAGTCGTACGCGCCGGTGGTCGCCTGCAGTTTCACGTTGGCGACCGAGGAGTTCCAGATCTGCGTCGACTGCGCGATCTGGCTGGCGAAGTTCGGCGCGTTCACCCGGTACCGGACGGTGACCACGGCGAGCTTGTTGCCGCTCGCGGCCTGCTTGGCCGTCGCGGACTTCATCACCGCGTCGTAGAAGGCCTTGTTCGCTGCGGCCTCCTGCGGCGAACCGGCGTACGACGAGACCGTGGTCGCCGGGGCCGGCTCGGGCGCGGGGGCGGCCGTCGCCGTGCCGGCGGCGAAGGCGGAGACGCCGAGAGCGGTGGTGGCCAGGACGGCCAGGGAGGACAGGATCTTGCGTTGAAGCATGGGCGGGCCTCATTCAGATCTGGGGCGGACAGCGATCGGCGGACTACCGACCGCGACTGACCCTGGAAGTGATACCAACAGGCGGCATTTTCCGCACCACGCCGGGAAATAACCGAGGGTATTCCTGCGCGTACTCTTCGTTCACTTTGAAAACCTGCCGGGTATCCCGGCGTTTGAGCCAGACCGGGGCGGTGGGGCGGGGCAGATTGGGTACCGCTCCCAGACCCCGGCAGGACTAATCGCCTCAGGCGTCCGTTGTCTGTGCGCCGACCACGGGTAGGGGTCAGCGGGCGATGCAGTCGGCGAGGTGGTCGTTGACGATGCCGGTGGCCTGCATCAGCGCGTAGCTGGTGGTCGGGCCGATGAAGACGAAACCCTTCTTCTTCAGGGCTTTGGACATCGCGACGGACTCCGGCGTGGTGGCCGGGACGTCGGCGCTGGTCTTCGGGGCCGGGCGGTCGGCGGGCTGGAACGACCAGAGCAGGTCGGTCAGCTCGCCGGGCTCCAGCTCGAGCAGGGCGCGCGCGTTGGCGATCGTGGCGTTGACCTTGAGCCGGTTGCGGACGATGCCCGCGTCGGCCATCAGCCGGTCGAAGTCGTCCTGCCCGTACGCCGCCACGCGCTCCGGGTCGAAGTTGTCGAACGCCTTGCGGAAGTTCTCCCGCTTGCGCAGGATCGTGATCCAGGACAGCCCCGATTGGAAGCCTTCGAGCGTCATCCGCTCGTACAGGCCGTGGTCCTCGCGGATCACCTTGCCCCACTCGTCGTCGTGGTACGCGATGTACTCCGGCGCCGAGGTGGCCCAGCTGCAGCGTGGCCGGCCGTCCGCGCCGATCACGGTCATCGCGCGACCACGGCGGCGAGGCGCTTGAGCGAGATCCGCATCATCAGCTCGAACGCGGGGCGGATCAGCGGCCACGCCGTACTACCCAGCCGGCCCAGCGGCGGGATGACGTCCTCGGACCAGACGAAGGTGCTGCCGGTCGGGTTGCTGCCGGTGGGGTTGCTACCTGCTGAGGGGGCGCGGATGGCGAAGGTACCGGTGCCGCGGACGATCGTGCCGAGGTGTTTCACCGTGCACTCGCGCGGTGGATCCCAGTGCGTGATGACCATGTCGTCAGTGAATCCCAGCGGACCGACACTTGTCCGCGCCGCGACTCCCCCGCCGACTCCCTGACCGTCCTGGCCGGTGGCCCAGACGCGCGTGAACAGCATCCAGGCGGACTGGCCGTTCCAGTCCATCACCACGTCCCAGGCGGCCTGTGGGGCCAGCGGGAGGTCGACCGAGGCTTCCGCGTGACAGGACATCAGTTGGGTCGCTGTACTGCGCTCACGTCGGGGGCAGCACTGTGGCGGCCTCGCGGCTGCCCGTCCTCGCCCTCACCCGCCTCGTCGTCCGCTGCCTGTTCGTCGGCTGCCGGGGTCGGGTCCGTGGCGGTGCCTTCGGGGTACTCGGGCGGTGGCTCTTTCGCCTCGAACCAGGACTCTTCCGGCTCGTGCGGGTGGACCAGCTCCTGCAGCATCGGCGGGAGCGGCACCGGCGACTGGGGCTGACCGTCGAGCACCGAGGTCGGCTCCACCTCCTCGAACCACGGCTCAGTCACTGGCTGCGCTGGGGGCGCGGCCGGCGGGGTCAGTGCGTGAGGCTCCGCGAGCACATTCGGGGTCGCCACCGTGGTGGCTACTGCGTCGGGCTGGGTTTGCTGTTCAACGTGCGGGTCGGCCTGAGGCTGGGTACCCACCTGCGCCTGCGGCTTGGCGGGAGCATCAGTTGCGCTGGGTGCCTCGGCGGCGGTTGTCGTCTGCGGGTCCGCCGCTGCCGCCAGGGGTGCGGTTGGCTCGGGTTGCGGCTCCGCCTGGGCGGGGGCCTCAGTGGCCGCAGGTGCCTCTGGTTGCGGGGGCGCAGCCGGCTCTGGGTCGGGGGTTGGGAAGTTGCCGCCGACGAGGATGGGCTGGTTGAAGCCGGTGTCCTCGAAGTCGGTGGGGTGGTAGTCGGCGCGGGCGGTGAAGCCGGCGCCTTCCGGGCCGTGGATGATCGGGCTGACAGCTCGCTCGAGGTCGGCGATCCGGCGGTCGCGTTCGGCGACCTCCCGGGCGACCCGTTCGAGCAGGGTGTCCACCTCGTCCATCCGGTACCCGCGCAGGCCGACGCCGAAGCGGGCCGTCTCGAGATCATCCGCGGTGAGCGCTTGCCGCGCCGGCACCGTCAGGTCCGGCCGGTCGTCGTACGCGGGGGCCATCGCACCCCACCGCCCGGACGCAACGACGGCAACAGCTCCGATCAGGAGCACGACTATCAGCCCGAAGAACCACATCACGTGACCGATCGTGCCATGCCGACGGACAACCCCGCACAACCACGGGCCGGTCGCCCGTTGTCAAGAGCGAGTTTTCAGCTCCCGTCCGACCCGAGCCGGCGCACCTCGCGCCGCTCCCGCGCCTCCGGACTGTCCGCCTCGGCGACGTCCCGGGCAGCCACCGCCGCCGCTTCCTCAGCCGCCGCGTCGGCCATCTCCCCGGCCTTCATGATGTAGCTGATCGCCTCGTCCACATCGTCGGTGATCGTGAACATCTCCAGGTCCGCCGACGAGATCTTGCCATCGGCAAGCATCGTCTCGCGCAGCCAGTCGGCCAGCCCGCTCCAGTACGACGTGCCGAAAAGCACCACCGGGAACGACGTGACCTTGCGCGTCTGCGCCAGCGTGAGCGCCTCGAACAGCTCGTCCAGCGTGCCGAACCCGCCCGGCATCACGACGAACCCCTGCGCGTACTTCACGAACATCGTCTTGCGGGTGAAGAAGTAGCGGAAGTTCATCCCGATGTCGACCCACTCGTTCAGGCCGTTCTCGAAGGGCAGCTCGATCCCGAGGCCGACCGACACGCCACCCGCCTTGGAGGCGCCCTTGTTCGCCGCCTCCATCACGCCCGGTCCACCACCGGTGATCACCGCGTAACCGGCGCCGACGAGCTTGCGCCCGAACCGCTCCGCCGCGGCGTACATCGGATCCTCGGGCTTGGTCCGCGCCGAGCCGAAGACGCTGATCGCCGGCCCGAGCTCGGCCAGCATGCCGAACCCCTCGATGAACTCCGACTGGATCCGCAGCACCCGCCACGGATCGGTGTGCACCCAGTCCGACGGGCCGCGGCTGTCCAGCAGCCGCTGCTCGGAGGTCGAGTGCTGCACCTGGTTGCGGCGCATCACGACGGGCCCCCGCTGCTGCGAGCCCTGCGGACGGTCGGGGGTGCTCGATGGTTCTGCCATATCCCCAGGTTAGTGCGGCGAGCGACCGCTGACCCGCCGAAACGGGCCGCGCCCTACGACGTCAACCAAGTCCTCAACCGCTGTTCACACTGCTCGATCTCCGCCTCGGGCACGAATTCCTCCTGCTTGTGCGCGAGCAGCGGATCCCCCGGCCCGTAGTTCACCGCGGGAACCCCGAGCAAGGTGAACCGCGCGACATCGGTCCAGCCGAACTTCGGCTT
The DNA here is from genome assembly GCF_010548305.1 of Streptomyces sp. SID13031. Taxonomy (GTDB): domain Bacteria; phylum Actinomycetota; class Actinomycetes; order Propionibacteriales; family Kribbellaceae; genus Kribbella. The sequence goes on along the minus strand of NZ_JAAGLV010000004.1, from coordinate 252,338 downwards.
CGGCTCGCCCCCGACCACCTGCAGGAACGCGGCGGCGGCCGGCCGGTCCAGCCCGGGCAGTCCACCCGGCGCGCTGTCGGTCACCACCACGTCGAACCCGGCGAAGACCTCCCGCACATGCGCCTCGGCCTCCGCCTCCGACCGGCTCGGCGCGAACCGGTAGTTCACCGACACCGTGCACAGATCCGGTACGACGTTGCCCGCGACCCCGCCGCTGATCGCGATCGCGTTGAGCCCCTCGCGGTACTCCAGCCCGTCGATCGGCACCCGGCGCGGCTCGTACGCCGCCAGCCGGTCGAGGATCCCGCCGGCCGCGTGGATCGCGTTCTTGCCCATCCAGGAGCGCGCCGAGTGCGCCCGCTCGCCCTTCGTCGTCACCTCTGCCCGCATCGTCCCCTGGCAGCCCGCCTCGACGACCGCGTTCGACGGCTCCATCACAACGGCGAACACGCCCTGCAGGTACTCGGGGTGCGTCTGGGTCAGCTTGAAGAGCCCGTTCTGCTTCGCCTCGATCTCCTCGCAGTCGTAGAAGACGTAGATGAGGTCGCGGTTCGGCTCGGTCAGCGTCGCGGCCAGCCGCAGCCCGACGGCGACGCCACCCTTCATGTCACAGGCGCCGAGCCCGTGGATCAGCCCGTCCGCGCGGCGGGCCGGCAGGTTGTCGTTCAGCGGGACGGTGTCCAGGTGCCCGGCGATGACGATTCGCTCCGCGCGCCCCAGCTCCGTCCGCGCGACGACGGTGTTGCCGTGCCGCGTGACGGTCAGATGCGCGTACGCCGAGAGGGCCGACTCGACCGCGTCGGCCAGCTCCTCTTCGGTCCCGCTGACTGACGAGACGTCGACCAGCGCAGTACACAGGTCGGGGCCGGACAGGGACAGATCAAGCTTCGCCATCAGAAACCTCTGCAATAACTGGAAGGAATACGCAGAACTCGTTGCCCTCGGGATCGGCGCAGACGTGCCAGCCGATCGTGTCGTCCTTGGGCCGCAGCAGTCTCGCACCCGCGGCGAGCACGGCGTCCAGGCCGTCCGCCGTGATGTCCCAGTGGATCCTGTTCTTCACCGTCTTCGGCTCCGGCACGGGGTTGAAAACCCAGTACTTGAACGGCAGGCCGGGCACGTCCTCCAGCCAGTACCACGGCTTGCCCGGATCGTGCCCGACCTCGCCACCGACCACCCCGGCCCACCAGCGCGCCTGCGCCTCGGGGTCGGTCGAGTCCACCGCCAGCTCCATCAACCTGTACTCCGGGAGCTTCTCCCGGACGAACCCGCAGAACTCGCCACCCTCGGGATCGGCCAGCACCGCCCAGTGCTGCCGCTCCGAGACCGGGCTCAGCACGGTCGCCCCCAGCCGCTCGAGGTCCCCGATCGCGCTCGTGTGCACATCCAGGTGCACCCGCTGCTTCACCGTCCGCGGCTCGGGCACCCGGTTGAGCCAGATCGTCTTCTCCGGCCGGTCCCCGACCAGCACCTCCGGGTTGTCGGCAGGCGACGTCAGGCCGAGCAGCTGCCCCCAGAACGCCGTCATCACGCTCGGAGACCCCACATCGATACAAAGATCCTTGAAGCGCCCCAGAGTCATACCTCAGAGGCTAATCGTCTCCACTGACAATCCGTGGCAGGACGACTACTGGACGACCACCGGGCGGCTACTGCCTACCCGGCGTGCTTGCGCTGGTAGTGGCGGTTGACCCGCTCGCGATTGCCACACGACGGCGAGCACCAGGTCTGCCGCGGATCATCCTGAAGGAAGTACTTCACGCACCGGGCAGCCGGACACGCCCGCAGCCGGTGACGATCGGGCCCGGTCAGGAAGTCGATCCCCGAACGACCGACCGCACCCACCAAAAGCTCGAGCGGCCCCGACGACCCGGCGGACCATCGCGTCACCGGCTCGCCCTCCTCAGGCCAGTCCAGCTGAGCAGTGCCGAGCCCGTCAGCCGCCTCGTTCAACAGCCGCAGCGCTTCAGCCGGCGCCAACAGCCTGCTGGCGTCTGCCTTGCTGGGCGGCGCCGGGCTGACCACTCGCGCAAACAACGACCGCACCGCCCGCCGTACGCCGGCAAGCCGCTCCTGTACGCCACCGTCGACCGTGATCAACGTGGAATCAAAGGACCGGCCGAGCACCCCCTCGACCAGCGGACCGTTCGCCCGGATCCACTCCCGCGTCCCCTCGACCGTCGCCAATCCGTCCGCGACCCCACCCTGCCCGTCATGCCGGACGGTCGCGGCGAGTTCGAAGGCCAGCACGCTCATGGCAAGAGACTCTACTATCATTTCTAACGGCAAGTATGGATCTAGCATTAGGTGGTTCGAGTGAAACCCGATGTCGAAGGATCGGTGGCCCGGCTGAACGCAGTACTGGCCGGCCTTGATGACCAGGCCGTGCGGGCGCCGTCCGGGTTGCCGGGGTGGTCGCGGGGACATGTGCTGACGCATCTCTCGACCTCGCCCTGGAGCCGACCTCCGACGACTGGGCGGACGAGTTCTGCCTCCATCTGCTGGACTTCCTCCGGCCTCGCGTTCCCGACGGAACCCACCTGATCCTCGACGCCGTCGACACCCGCTGGGAGCACGGCGCCGGCGAAGACCTCGTCCTCACCGGCACCCTGACCGACCTCACTGCCTGGCTGGCCGGCCGCGCCACCGTCTGTCCCGTCGCCGGTCAGCTCCCCGAGCTCAACCCCTGGCCCTGAATCGAGCAACAATCGGAGCCATGCGACCGGATCCGGAGTTGCGCGCGGCACTCACCGCCGACCGGGCCGGTACGGCGGAACGCATCGTCGCGCTCACCGCGGACCTGGAAGCGATCGTGGAAGCCTCCCGGCTGGTCGCGACCGACGACGAGCACGACCCCGAGGGCGCCACGATCGCGTTCGAGCGCTCCCAGACGAGTACGTTCCTCGACGACGCGCGCAAACGCCTCGCTGATCTCGACGGCGCGCTCGAGCGGCTGGCCACGGGCGACTACGGGCAGTGCGAGGCCTGCGGCAATCCGATCGCCGCCGGCCGCCTGCTCGCCCGGCCGAGTGCGCGAACCTGCATCACCTGCGCGAGCTGATCAGTCGACACCTTCACCCAGCCGGATGAAGGTGTCCCGGCACGATCAGCCCGGCGTAACTGTCGAGCAGACCGAGCTGCTTGACTCCTTGGCAATCGATTTCTCACCACGCACGAGCGAGGGCTGGGACGGTCAGGGTTTCAGCGGTCAGCTGCTGGCTCAACTGGAGGTAACCGGCTTATTTTGAACAAGATGCAGCCGTTGACACTGTGACGCTGAACCGGCTGAACCGTCACCATTTCCGATCGGGCGCCAATCCTCATGAGATCCTTGGGCCGTCCAGACGGCAGTTTGGCCTCGAGCGGGGAGCGAGCATGACGACGATCTACGACGTCGCGCGTAGATCTGGTGTTTCGCCGGCCACCGTGTCGCGGGTGCTCAGCGGCCGCCGGAACGTGGATCCCCAGCTGTCCGAGAAGGTCCGCGCGGCGGTGGCGGAGCTCGGCTACCGGCCGAACGGCGTGGCCCGCAACCTGCGCCGCGCGAGCACGAACCTGTGGGCCGTCGTCATCGCCGATATCGAGAACCCGTTCTTCACCTCACTGGTGCGCGGGCTCGAGGACGTCGCGCAGACCGAGGGCTATCACGTCGTCCTGTGCAACTCCGACGAGGATCCGGCCAAGGAAGCGGCATACGCGTCGGCGGTGCTGACCGAGCAGATGGCCGGGGTGGTGATCTCCCCGACGTCGACCGCCGAGGGCATTCAGCTGCTCGACGAGGCGAAGACGCCGATGGTGCTGATCGACCGCCGGGTCGAGGGCGTCGAGGCGGACACGGTCCTGGTCGACAACGAGCACGGCGCCGCCGAGGGCGTGAAGCATCTCATCGACGGCGGCTACCGCCGGATCGCCTGCATCACCGGCCCGCGGCGGGTCAGTACGGCGATGGACCGGCTCGCCGGTTACCGCGCAGCACTCCGCGGCGCCGGCATCGGCTACGACAAGGACCTGGTCCGCCACGCCGACTTCCGCGAGGCCGGCGGCTTCGCGGCGATGGAAAGCCTGCTGGACCAGCCCGAACCCCCCGAAGCCCTCTTCGTCACCAACAACCTGATGACCGTCGGCGCCCTCGAATGCCTAGCCAAACGAGGCCTCCGAGCCCCCGACGACATCGCCGTGGTCGGCTTCGACGACATCCCCTGGGCCGACCTGGTAGTCCCCTCCCTAACCACAGTCGCCCAACCCACATACGAGGTGGGCCGCACCGCAGGCCTGCTACTGAAAGACCGGATAGCCTCCCCCGGCCGCCCCCCATCCACAGTCACCCTCCGCACAGAACTCCACATCCGAGCCACCTCAGCCCCCAAAAAAACCTGACCCGACGTTGCCGAGAGCAACAGCTCTGTGTGCCGGCGAAGCGCCTGCCTGTGGTGGTTGAGGGGAAACTAACTTGCACCTGGCGACAAAAAAGTTCCCACTCAACTCTGATGCCGCGCCGAATCGGGGCCGCGGTGCGGATCCCGGGCCGGGCCCGAACGTGGGCACCGCCGCTCGCCACAAGCTGAACCGCTCGGCCATCGTCCGCCCCTGATACTTCAGCCGGGCAGTTCGGTCTCCGCGTAGACGGTCATCGCGTCGCGCAGGTACTCCACGACACTGTCGTCGCCGCCCCCGATGGTGCGCCGGAAGCGCTCGTCGTCGACATACATTTGCCCAAGTCCCTTGTAGGCTTCACGATCCGGCGTCCAGAACAAGCCGGTCACCTCGTAGTGCAGCTGGATCAGGTCCTGCACGCTCGGCTCCCGCACGTCTACTCCTTCCGCCTTCAGCGCCGCGATCGCCTCATGCACCCGTGGGTACCCCGTGCGCGCGAACTCGGCGTCCTGCTCGCTCCAGCCCCGCATCCGTTCGTAGCCGGCGTCCACCCGCTCATCGCCCCAGCGCTCGCGCGCCTCGGCTTCGTACGGGTTGTGTTCGAAGCCCTCGAAGACCTGCTCTGGTTTCATCTCGTCTCCTTCCCGGAGGTTGCCGATGGTGGAGTCGACGGTCCGGATCAGCTGCCCGAGGCGCAACTGCTCGCGCAGCAGCCACTCCTTGTGCCGGCCGAGCACCTCGATCGTGCTCGCGCTGCTCCGCCGTTGCAGCACTTCGGCGACCACGCCCAGGCTGAGCCCGAGATCACGCAGCAGGAGGATCTGCTGCAACCGGAGCAACTGCTCCTGCTCGTAGTACCGGCGGCCGTTCGGCGCGGTCCGGGCCGGGATCAGCAACCCGATCGCGTGGTAGTGCCGCAGTGTGCGCGAGGTGACCCCCGAATCCCGCGCCACGTCGGCGATCGACCAGGCCACCGTCACCTCCACCCTCCGCGGCCGGTCCTTCCGGCCACACGAAGGACGGTAAGGGCTGCCACTACGTCAACTTCAAGCTTAATTAATGGGGTGGAGGAGGTGGAGTGTTTCCAGCCCTGATCCACTGGCGACCCCCCGCCGCCGGTTTTCGGGCGTCTGGCAGGCTTCGGGTATGACTGAGAACGCCACTCGCGCCTGGGGCTTCGGCCTCGCCACCGTCACCGCCTCGGGCACTGTGCTCGATGTCTGGTACCCGGCCCCCGAACTGGGCGAGGCGCCCGAGGGCGTGCAGGCGCCGGCCGAGCTGGTCGCTGCCGAGGGCAACGACGACCTTCGCCAGGTACGCCGTACCGTCGTGCAGGCCGCGATCACGCTCGACGAGGCACCGGCCGACACCGCCGACGCGTACCTGCGCCTGCACCTGCTCTCGCACCGGCTGGTCCGCCCGCACGGCGTCAACCTGGACGGCATCTTCGCCGCCCTGCCGAACAACGCGTGGACGTCGCACGGCCCGGTCCCGGTCGAGGAGATCGAGAAGGTCCGGCTGCGCGCCCGCACCGCCGGGCTGCACCTGTCCGTGACGAGTGTGGACAAGTTCCCGCGGATGACCGACTACGTCGTACCGTCCGGTGTCCGGATCGGCGACGCGGACCGGGTCCGCCTGGGCGCGCACCTGGCTTCAGGGACCACGGTCATGCACGAGGGCTTCGTGAACTTCAACGCGGGCACGCTCGGTACTTCGATGGTCGAGGGCCGGATCGTGGCCGGCGTGGTGGTCGGCGACGGCAGCGACATCGGCGCGGGCGCCTCGATCATGGGCACCCTGTCGGGCGGCGGTAAGGCCGTCATCTCGATCGGCAAGCGCTGCCTGCTCGGCGCGAACGGCGGCATCGGCATCTCGCTCGGCGACGACTGTGTAGTCGAGGCGGGGCTCTACGTAACCGCCGGTACGAAGGTCACGCTGCCCGACGGCTCCGTGGTGAAGGCGCGCGAGCTGTCCGGCCAGCCCGGCCTGCTCTACCTGCGCAACTCCGTCAGCGGCGCGGTCGAGGCGCGGCCGCGGCAGGGCGAGGGCATCACGCTGAACGAAGCCCTGCACGCCAACGCGTGAAAGCTCACGCCAACCAAGACGAGGGGCAGCACGTCATACAGAGCGTGACCCGTCTCCAGGAACCAGTACCCCGTGCCCGCACGTTGGGACCGGTATGCCGATGAAACGTGGCGCTCTGGTCGCAGTGGGAGCAGTGGGTGCCTTCGCTGTTGCCGTCGGCGTGGGGATCAACTGGATCAGCGGCAAGGAATTCGGCCCGCTGCTGCCGCCCCGCGAGCAGTGCGAGGCGACGGTCAGCACCGGGAGCGTAGTACTGGACCTGGAGCAGGCTGAGTCCGCGGCGATCATCGTCGGGATCGCGGTCCAGCGTGGGCTGCCGTCCCGGGCTGCGACGATCGCCCTGGCGACGGCGTACCAGGAGTCCGGGCTGCGGAACCTGGCGCATGGGGACCGGGACTCGCTCGGCCTGTTCCAGCAACGGCCCTCGCAGGGCTGGGGGACGGTCAAGCAGGTCCAGGATCCGCACTATGCGGCGGGCAAGTTCTACGACGCGCTGGTGAAGGTGAAGAACTACCAGAAGCTCGCAGTGACGGTCGCAGCCGACCGGGTGCAGCGGAGCGCCTTCCCCAACGCCTATGCCGACCATGAGGCGGACGCCCGGGTGCTGGCCAGCGCGCTGACCGGCCAGTCGAAGGCCGCCCTCAGTTGCACGGTCGACACCGCGTCGATGCCGGCCGAGACGATGGGCAAGAACGGGCTCACGCCGCGCGCCGAGACGGTGCGCAAGGACCTGGTCACCACCTTCGGCAAGCTGTCCACCGGCGGCTACCAGGCCGGCGGCGTGACAACCGGCCACATGGAGGGCTCGGCGCACTACGACGGCCGCGCCGTGGACGTCTTCGTGAAGCCGATCTCGGCGGCGAACACGGTCAAGGGCTGGGCGATGGCGCAGTACCTGGTCGCCCGCGCCGATCACCTCGGCATCCGCACCGTCATCTTCAGCGACAAGATCTGGACCGCCGGCGGCAGGTCGGACGACGGCTGGCGCGACTACACCGCCCCGGACCGCCCCGGCAACAAGGACACCCTCCGCCACCTGGACCACGTCCACGTCGACGTCATCGACAGCTGACCAAGGACCGCCGTACCGTTGCGCGACCGAAGCGGGCGAGGAGCACGGAACGCCCGGATGGTCGGTTGACCGTCCGGGCGTCCGTGGAGAGCTGTTACTCGTCGTGCTCTTGCGGCGGGAGGGCGGCGATGAGGGGGTGATCCTTGTCGATCTTGCCCATCTTGGAAGCGCCGCCGGGCGAGCCGAGGTCGTTGAAGAAGTCGACGTTCGCGGTGTAGTAGTCCTTCCACTGCTCCGGGGTGTCGTCTTCGTAGTAGATCGCCTCTACCGGGCAGACCGGCTCGCAGGCTCCGCAGTCGACACACTCGTCCGGGTGGATGTAAAGCATCCGATTGCCTTCGTAGATGCAGTCGACCGGACACTCCTCGACACAAGCGAGGTCCTTGAGGTCAACACACGGCTGCGCGATGACGTAGGTCACTGGTACTCCTCCTATAGCCAGCAGGCGCAGCGGACTGGGTGCTGCGGTGCGGTGTTCCCGATGCTCATATGGTGGTGCGGCTACCTAGTATCACGGTAGTACCAGCCCCACTCTGCCAGGAGTCCGCATCGTGTCAGGCCTCAGCGCCCGTGATATCGGCCACCGTGTCGTGGTCCGCCACCGGCTTCCGGGCGGCCAGTCGACGGATGTGATCGGGGTACTGCAAGCGTACGACGCGGGTTGGCTGGTGGTCCGGCACTCTGACAGTACGCTGCACCGGGTCCGTTTGCAGGACGTCTCAGCAGCCAAACGGATCCCACCGATGCCCCTGCGACCCGTGGACGTCGAGCAACTCTTCCTCACCACTGCCCTCGGCCGCCCTGCGGTAGAGACCTCGTACGTCGGCCAGTGGCTCCTGCGAGCCTCAGATGGCTGGACCGGCCGCGCCAACTCCCTCCTGCCCGCCGGAGACCCCGAGATGCCGGTCTCGGAGGCTGTAAAGCGTGCAGAGGCGTTCTACACCGAGCGCGGCCTCCCACCGCTGGCCATGGTCCGCCTGGGCAGCCCCGTGGCTCAGGAGCTCGGCCAGGTCGGCTGGGTCGACGCCCGCCCGGAGCAGGCGGACGTACAGGTCATGCACACGACTCTTGACCTGGTGAATGCGGCGCCGGACTACGAGGTCACCGTCAGCGACAAGCCTGACGCAGCCTGGTACGAGGCTGCGTTCGAAGGCCCTGTCCCGGCTGCGGCGCCGGCTGTGATGGAGGGCGCCCCCAAGGCAGCCTTCGCCTCGGTGGAGCTGGACGGCGACGTCGTCGCGGTCGGCCGCGGCTCGATGACGGGCCACTGGCTGGGTGTGGACGCGGTGCGGGTCCTTCCGGAGTACAGGCGCCGTGGGCTCGCCACAGCGGTCCTACAGGGCCTCGCACGCTGGTCCGGGCAGCTGGGCGGTCGCCGCAGCTACCTGGAGGTCGTAGAGGACAACAAGCCCGCCATGACGACCTACATCAACCTCGGCTACGCCACGGCCTACCGCTACCGCTACCTGACGAACCAGTAGGGTCGGCGCATGGCTGAGGTCGCGCGACCGGAGTACGCCGGTGACTACGAGGGCACCGTGCATGTCGAGTACACGCCGCACCCCGACGACGGCGTCGCCGATCCGGGCGAGGTCGTGTGGACCTGGGTGCCCTTCGAGGAGGACCACCACCGCGGCAAGGACCGGCCGGTACTGGTCGTCGGCTCGGACGGGCCGAACCTGCTCGCGCTGATCCTGACCAGCAAGGACCACGACCGCGACGCCGCCGACGAGGCCCGCTGGGGCCGGGTCTGGCTAGACATCGGCAGCGGCCCGTGGGACACCGCCGGCCGCAACAGCGAGGTCCGGCTCGATCGCGTACTACGGATCGACCCCGCCGAGGTACGCCGTGAGGGCGCCGCGATCGGCGAGGACATCTTCGACCAGGTGGCCGCCAACCTGCACGACCTGCATCGGGCCTGACCCCAGAGCAGCCTCAAGCCTGACGACAAAGGGCCGCCCCCGACGGGACGGCCCTTCTCGCTAGTGCAGGATCAGCTCGGCGGCCGGGGTGTGGTGCCCGTCGACGGCTTGCCCATCCCCGGGTTGCCGGGGCCTGGCGGGGTGCCTGGCGGCGGGGGCGTCGGCGTACCGGGCTTCGGGCCGCAGTGGATCGTGTCGGCCGCGTTGTAGTTCGTGGTGAACGACTCGGTCTTGACCCGCGCGCCGTTCTTCGCGAAGTACCGGTAGATCTTGATGTCGAAGCCACCCGTCGGCGACTGCGGCCGGCAGTTCGCGGCGGTGTCGTAGACGACGCCGGGGCCGCGGAAGTTGGTCCGCTCGGACTTGCCCGCGGTGATGTCCCAGACCTTGGTGCCCCAGATCTTCACCGTCAGGGTGCCTTGCCCACCGGGCTTGGCCGCGGTGAAGATCGTCTGCACGTAGATCCCGTTACCGGAGTCGTTGAGGAACTTCAGGTCGACCGACGGCCAGGCCACGGTCGCCTCGCGGCCGACCGGGTAACGGTCGATGTAGACGCTGTGCGCCTTGTGCTCGACATCCTTCAGGCCGGCGAAGAAGGCCGCGTTGAAGGTCGTCGTGGCCGACTGCGAGACACCGCCGCCGAGGTCCAGGACGAACTTGCCGCCGCTGATGATGTTGCCGTCGGTGAAGCCGTTCTCGCGGGTCCGCTCGCCGACGACCTTGTTCAGGCTGAACGTCTCGTTCGGCTTCAGCAGCGTGCCGTTGATCTTGCGGGCGGCGGTGCCGATGTTGACGTTGCGGTACTCGGCGTACGGGAAGTGGGTGGTGAACTCCCCCATCACCTCTTTGATCCCCAGCGCCGCGGCGGCCTCGGTCGTGACGGTCGCCTTGGTGTGCGCCAGGCCGACCGCGGCGGTGCGCTGACCGGCCGGCTTCGGCAGGATCGCGAGGATCGCCGGCACCACCTTGTCGCGCGCGACCACCATGCCGTCGACGGCGGGGATCACCTTCACCTTGCCGGCCACGACCCCGATCGTCGCGTCCTTCGGCAACGTCTCGAGGGTCTTGAACCGCTCGGCGAACAGCGGCTCGAGCAGCTTGGCGTTCAGGCTCGGCGTGAATCCGCCGTCCTTGGCGACCAGGGTCAGCGCGGGAGCGAGCTCCTCGGGCTGCAGGTCGGCGCTCTTGTCCCCGACGGTCAGCCGGACCGGCCCGGACATCGCCGGTACGGCGTACTCGGTCATCGCCTTGTCGATGGCCTCGGTACCGGCCTTCGGCTTGGTCACGCTGACCTGGAGGTCCTTCGGGTTGCCGTCCGACGGGAAGCCGGACACGACCGTCTCGGTGGCCTTGCCGTTGTCCAGCTCCAGCCCGTCGGCGGACGGGTGCTGGACGGCCCTGGCCTTGACGAAGGTGATCGTGCCCTCGGTGGCGGGGCGGTTCACCCGGCCGGCCAGGGTGTCGATGGCGGCCTTCAGCTTGCCCTCGTCCTTGGCGACCACCGGCTGGATCGCGTCGCCGCCGGAGATCGCCCGCAGGATCCGGGCCGGGTTGAGGCTGCGCCCGGCACCCGCCGCGGCGACGGTGGCGTCCACGTCGAGCGTGAGGCCGGCGTCAGCGGGCTTCACCTGGTACGTCGATTCGCCGGCCTTGACCTTGATCGGCAGCACCAGGCGATCCTTCAGCCCGGCCTGCAACTTCGCCTTCGCGTCTTGCTCGGACAGTCCGCCGAGCGGAATGCCGAGTACGGTCGTATCCCCCGGGACCTTGTCGCCGGTCAGCGCGAACGCCAGACCGTAGACGATCACGAGCACCCCGAAACCCGCCGCGGCGATAATCCCCGCGAGCTGTTTTCTCCCCACCGGACAGAGTCCTCCTGCTCGTAACCATGTAACAGCAACGGCACAGACTACAGGACAGGGCAGAGTTAGCTGCCCTTGAGTGCCCTGTACTGGCCGTCGTAGTAGATCAGTGCTGTGGGGTCATCCGGCTGACCTGAGCCGAGGCTCAGAACCTCGCCGACGACGATCGTGTGGTCGCCGCCCGGATAGGTCGCCCAGGTCCGGCACTCCAGCCAGGAGAGCGCTCCCTCGATCAGCGGGCAGCCCGTCTTCGGCCCGGCCTGGGTGGCCACTCCATCGAACTGCCCGTACAGGTCTCGCCCCGACTTGGCGAACCGCCCGGCGAGCTCCCGATGGCTGTCCGTCAGCACCGACATGGCCCAATAGCCACAGTCCAGTACTGCGTCGTGCATCCGGACCCCGTGATCCACACACACCAGTACCAGCGGTGGATCCAGCGAGACCGAGGTGAACGCGTTGGCGGTCATCGCGTGCGCGACCCCACCCTGCAACGTGCTCATGATCGTGATCCCCGACGCGAACCGCCCCAGCGCCGCACGGAACTCCCCGGACTCGATGCTGCCCTCGGGATCCGTTGTCACCCCAGCAGCCTAAGACCCGAAGAAGGTTGACGCCTCAACTCACCGTGTGGAACCTGTCACTGCGCCGTCAGAGGCCGGCGAAGAGGTCTGTTTCCACTCCGTCGGGGCCGGGGGCGGCGGTGCCCTTGACCAGGCGGTAGGCCTCGCTGCCCCAGATGCCGAGGCCGTTGTTGTTGGAGAGGGCGAAGAACGGGCCGTCGACGGTGATCTGGGTGGCGTGCGCCTTCATCGCGTTCATCTTGCGGTCGATGAACGCATCGCCCACGATCACGCAGTCGACCAGCCGGTCCGGCGTGATCATCACGGGCATCGGGCCTTCGGGATCCATCCCCTCGAAGGTGGTGGTGTCACCGGAGTCGCGGAGGCTGCGCAGGCTCTCCCGCATCCTCGACTCGGCCATCGCCATCCAGTAGATCTTCGCGACGTCCCAGGCCTCGCCCAGGTCTTCCCGGTACGACGGTGCCGCGGCCAGGGCAGCTGCGTACGTCGCCACCCGGTGCGCCTGGATGTGGTCCGGGTGGCCGTAGTTGCCGTACTGGTCGTAGGTGACGAGCACCTGCGGACGGACCTCCCGGATGACCGGGACCAGGTCGTTCGCCGCGGCCAGCAGGTCGGCCCGCCAGAAGCTGTCCGGCCGGGTCTCCAGCGGGACGGTGGCGTTGCCCTCGTCGTCGTAGATCATCCCGGTATCGCGGTACTTGCCCGCGCCGCCGAGGAAACGGTGGTCGGTGACGCCCAGCTCGTCCATCGCGGCGGCCAGCTCGCCGATCCGGTGCTTGCCGAGCCCGTCGTCCTGGTCGGCCGCCAGGTGCTCGAGCTCCGGGACCAGCACCTCGCCTTCCTCACCGAGGGTGCAGGTCACCAAAGTGACCAGGGCACCCTCGGCGACATACCGCGCCATCGTCACGCCGTTGTTGATGGTCTCGTCGTCCGGATGGGCATGGACCAGCAGCAGGCGGCGGTCGGGAAGTTCACTCATACCGCCAGCCTACGTTGGCCGGCGGACAGTCTCCCGCGCTGTTACTGGCGCTTTCCCGTCCCGGTCCTCAGCCGAACCGGCGGACCAGCAGACAGCCTGCCTGGAAGCGTGACCTGGCGCCCAGTCCGGCGATCAGCGCACTGATCTCGGCCCGGACGGTGCGGAGCGAGAGTCCGAGCTGCCGCGCGATCGCGGCGTCCTTGGCGCCCGTGGCCATCAGCCGGCCGATGGTGACCTGGCGGCCGGTGAGCTCGTTCGCCTCCGCCGGCGCCTCGCGGCGGGAACCCAGCTCGTACACCTCACAGAGAACCTCCGGTGCGAAGTCCTCGCGTCGCACCGCAGGAACAGCCTGGTAAACCGACATGCACATCTCCTCCCCAGTCGTCGTGCGATCCAATTCTCGACCGGGCTAGACCGGGTCACCAGGTACAACCCATACAGTTCACCCATACAAAAGTGGCGATCGGCGGAGGTACAGGAGTGGACTCGCAGTTCGCGGCCCTGCTCCGGCGGCACCGGGCGGCCGCCGGCCTCACCCAGGAGGAGCTGTCGTCCGGCTCCGGAGTGAGCATCCAGGCGATCAGCACGCTCGAACGAGGTACCCGGCGCTACCCGCAGCTGAACACTGTCGCGGCACTGGCCCAGGCCCTCCACCTGGACCCCGACCAGACGGCCGCACTGACCACGGCCGCCTCCCGTCGTGGCAAGACCGACAAGCCCAAGGCGAAGCCGGCCCTGGCGGCCTCCCCCAGGCAACTGCCGTTCGCGAGTGGCGACTTCACCGGGCGGGTCCGGGAGATGGAGCTGCTGACCAAGCACCTGACCACGGCCAAGGGCGTCAGTGTGACGGCCATCACCGGCATGGGCGGCATCGGCAAGACCACTCTCGCCATCCACACCGCACACCAGGTCGCCGAGCACTTCCCGGACGGCCAGCTGTACCTCGACCTGCGCGGCTTCGGCCTCGGCCCGCCCCTCGAGCCCCTGGACGCCCTGACCTATCTGCTGGAGGACCTGGGCGAGACCCCATCCGTAGACCTCGCCACAGCAACCGCCCGCTTCCGTACTGCGCTCGCCGGGCGCCGCCTGGTGCTACTGCTCGACAACGCCTCCGACCAGGACCAGGTCCGGCCACTCCTCCCGGGTTCGGGCGGCTGTGCGGTCATCGTGACGAGCCGCCGCAGCCTGGCCGGCCTCAGCGGCCGCCAGTTCCAGCTGGGCGAGCCGCCGCTCGAGGAGTCGATCGAGATGCTCCGTCGCATCTCAGAGCGCCCGGACGCGCCAGAGGACGAGTGTGCGGAAGTGGTGCGTCAGTGTGGGGGCCTGCCGCTGGCGATCCGGATGGCGGGCGCCCGGCTGGCGTCCCGCCCGACCTGGCCGGTTGCCCACCTCGCCGAGCGGCTGGCAGACGGCCGTCGCCGGCTGGACGAGCTGCAACTGGACGACTCCGGCGTACGGGCGACTCTGGTGCTGTCTATCGAGCAACTGGCCGGCAGCGTCGACCCCATCGACGTGCAGGCCGTCACGATGTTCGCGCTGCTCGGATTGTCGGACTCGGTGGATCTCACGTCGGCCCTAGCGGCTGCACTGTCGGACAGCCCTGAGCCGGAAGCTGTCGTAGTACTCGAGCGGCTGGTGGACGTGCACCTGCTCGCAACGCCCGGCCCCGGCCGGTACAGGCTGCATGACCTCGTACGAGTGGCTGCGCGCGAGCTTGCCGAGCAGATGCTGACGGAGCCGGACAAGGCAGCAGCCAACGGCCGGTGGATCAGGCGGGTCTCCGCTGTCGTCTGGAAGGCCAGCGAGTACGCCGGGCACGGTGTGACCCGCGAGGGGTGGCTCGACAAGGAATGGCTCGTCGGCGCTCAGGACCTCGCCAGCCAGGACGAGGTGCTCGACTGGCTGGACGGCGAACGGGCCAATCTCGTCGGCATCGTGCAGCAGGCCGCAGCGGACCAGCCCGGCCTCGCAGTACAGCTGGCCATCGGCCTCAACGCGTACTACGCCGTCCGCCGCGCCTGGCTCGAGTGGCTCCAGGCCAACGAGGCCGTACTGCGCCTGGTCAGCGGTGGGCCCGACCGCATCGCCGAGGGGCTCGTCCTGCACGACCTGGGAGCAGCCCATGCCGAGCTGGGCCAGTACGAGCAGGCCCTTGCTCCCCTGCGCCGTGCGGTGGACACCACTGATGCCTCCGGCGACGGCAATCTCCAGGCGCTCTGCCTGAGCAGCCTCAGCCACGTCCTGGAGCGCACCGGCCGCACCACCGACGGCATCCCCTACGCCGAACGGGCCCGCGAGATCGGCCTGCGCCTCGGCATCCCGCCCCGCGCGGCGTGGGCCTGCCTGGCTCTCGGCATGCTGTACCTGAAGACGGGGATGCCCGATGGCGCCCGGCGGCACTTCGCCGAGGCGATGGACCTACTGGTCGAGCCTGGCCTGGAGAAGTACCGCGGCATGATCGCCCAGAACGTCGGCGTCGCCTACCGCGAGGCCGGCCAGTTCGACGTCGCCGGCGAAGCCCTGCACGAGAGTCTGAACCTCTACCGCACAGCGGGCGCAGCGATCCCGCAGGCCGAGGTACTGAACGAGCTGGGCCGGCTCCGGCTGGCCGAGGGCCGGTACCACGAGGCCATCGCCGCCCAGAGCGAGGGCCTGGCCATCGCCGGCCAGTACGGCGACTGGCTGTGTGAGGCGGACATCCGCAAGAGCCTCGGCGAGGTCCACCACGCCCAGGGCCGCCTCCCGGAGGCACGCCGCGAATGGCGGATCGCCCTGTCCATCCACGAACAGCACAACGCCCACGGCGCCGCCGCCCTGGAGCAACTCCTACGCTCCACCTGAGGAGCGTTCTACCCAAAGGAGAAGGGGCGGCTCCCCGAAGGGAACCGCCCCCACAATCACCTATCAGGCGATGGGTCCTGCTACCTCGATCAGCTGGTCGGCTTCTTCAGGCCGATCTGGGTGAGGTCGAGGATGCCACCTGTGTTCGGGTCGGACACAGCGCTGTCGACGTTGGAGCCGACGACGAAGACGTTGAGGTCCTTGACGGTCGGCACCAGCGGCGCCGTCTTCATGATCTCGGCGTACAGGTCCGCGTAGCCGGTGACCACCTTGGCCTTGTCGGTCTCCTTGGCCAGCTCGGCCATCTTGTCCCAGCCGTTGTCGCTGCGCGCGTAGTTGTTCTGCGCGGCCTTGTTCGGCGCGGTGGTGTCCGGTCCGAGCACCGGCGGCACGATCGTCGCCAGCGTCGCCCAGTCCAAGCACCAACCGGCCGTGATCAGGTCTGTCGCCGAGGTGTCCTGCTGCTGGGTCGAGTAGTAGTTGTCGCCCGGGATCTTGCGGATGTCGATGTTGATGCCGACAGCCTTCCAGGACGCCTGCGCAGACTCGGCTGCCTTGACGGCAAGACCCGAGTCGGCAGTGCCGAGGACGAGCTTCTCACCCTTGTAACCGGACTCGGCCAGCGCGGCCTTCGCCTTCACCGGGTCGCCCTCCGGCGGAACCTTGAAGTTCTCCTCGGGCTTGTAGCCGTCCAGCTCCTCCGGAATGATCGAATCGACCACCTTGGCCAGCCGCTCGCCACCACGGGCATCACGGTAGCTGGTCCGGTCCAGACCGTAGTAGAGCGCCTCGCGCAGCTTCTGGTTCTTCAGCAGCGGCTTCTGCTCGTTGAACGCGACGTAGCGCCTGCAGAAGTCCGTGCCCTCGACCACTCGGTCCTTGACGCTCGCCTGGTTCGTCTTGGCGATGTTCTCCGGCTGGACGCCGGCGAAGCTGACCGAGTTCTTGTCGGCCGCACCATCGGCGAACAGCCGCTGGTCGACGGTCGCCTCGGCGTCACCGAACTTGAAGATGAACTTGTCCGGCAGCGCGTTGCGCAGCGGGTCCGTCTTCTGGTCCCAGTTCTCGTTCCGGACCAGCACCAGCTGCTTCTTGCGGGTGTAGGACTCGATCTTGTACGGGCCAGTCGCGACCGGGTGGTTGTCATACGCGGTCTTGGTGTCCTTGGCCTTCGGGACCGGCGACCAGACCTTCATGCTCGCGGTGCCCTCGAAGGTGGCGACCGGACGGTTCAGCTTGAAGATGACCGTCTTCTCGTCCGGCACCTCGATCGCGGTGCAGCCCTTGCCACCGTTGTTGCCGGCCACGTACGGGCCCTTGTAGCCCGGGCAGTCGAGGTACTCGTGCGCGTACGGCGCACCCTCCTGCATGTCGGCGGAGAAGGAACGCTCGGCGCCGTACTTGATGTCGGCGGCAACGATCGGCGTACCGTCCTCGTACTTCAGCCCGTCCTTCAGCTTGAAGGTCCAGGTCATGAAGTCCGGGGTCGACGTGTAGCTATCGGCCAGGTCGTTCTCCAGAATGGTCTTCTTGGCCTTGGCGTCGTAGCGGTAGTCCGTCAGCGTCCGGGTGATCAGCTTGCCGATCATGCCGGAGTCGGTGACGAAGTTCCGCGCCGGGTCGAGATGCTCGACGTCGTTCACGTGGTAAACGGTGACGGTGCCCCCCTTGGCCCCGGCCGTGCCTGCAGTAGTGGACTCGCTGCCGGCGTCATCGCTGCCGCCGCCGCAAGCGGTCGCCAACAGGGTCACGGAGACCCCAGCGGCAACTACCTGTCCTACTCGTTTGGCGTACTTCATAGCCAGTAATTCCTTCCTTGTCATGACGTTCCACGCCGGGTCGCGGCGGCCGGATAGGTCATCTGCTGGCATCGATCCGCGTCATCAACTCACGGATTCACAGGTGGCGCAACGAGCATCAGGCTCGGTGACCAGATCGTGATTGGTTCATTGCCATCGATAGACTTTCAGTCACTGTCCGCAACATTCAGATCACATCGCGCTCCTCGGGGAAGTGGCAGGCGGCCTGGTGAGCCGGTGCGCCGATCTGCATCAATTGGGGCTCCTGCTCGGCGCAAATGTCCTTCGCCTTCCAGCACCGGGTGCGGAATCGGCACCCCGACGGCGGGTTCAGCGGGCTCGGCACGTCACCGGTGAGACGGATCCGCTCACGGTGTGCAAGCGCGTCGGGGTCCGCTTCGGGAACCGCCGACAACAGAGCGTGCGTGTACGGGTGCCGGGCGTGGTTGTAGAGCTCGTCACGGTCCGCGATCTCGACCACCTTGCCCAGGTACATCACCGCGACCCGGTCCGAGATGTGCCGGATCACCGACAGGTCGTGGGCGATGAACAGGTAGGCGAGGTTGAACTCGTCCTGCAGGTCCTCCAGCAGGTTCACGATCTGCGCCTGGATCGAGACATCGAGCGCCGACACCGGTTCGTCGCAGACGATCAGCTTCGGCCGCAGCGCGAGCGCCCGGGCGACCCCGATCCGCTGCCGCTGACCGCCGGAGAACTCGTGCGGGTAGCGGTTGTAGTGCTCGGGGTTGAGCCCGACCCGCTCCATCAGCGCCTGGACGGCCTTCTTCGTGCCGCCCTCGCTCTTCACCTTCTGGATCTCGAACGGCGCCGCGATGATCGTGCCGATCGTCTGCCGCGGGTTCAGCGACGAGAACGGGTCCTGGAAGATCATCTGGACCTGGCGCCGGAACGGACGCATCTTCTGCCGGCTCAGGTGCGTGATGTCCGAACCCTCGAACCGGATCGTGCCACCGGTCGGCTCGTCCAGTCTGGTCACCAGCCGGCCCGTGGTCGTCTTGCCACAGCCCGACTCACCGACCACGCCGAGCGTCTCGCCGGAGCGGATGGTCAGGTCGATACCGTCGACCGCCTTGACCGCGCCGGTCTGCCGCTGGAAGACGATCCCCCGGGTGACCGGGAAGTACCGCTGCAGTCCCTTGACCTCGAGCAGCGCCTCGCCCTGCTCCGGCCGGACGGCCTGCTCGGCCGACGTCGACGTACTCACGATCGCTCCTCGTTCTTGAGTGCCGGCATCACAGGCTCGGCTTGATCTGCTCGGCGAACAACTTGCTGCGTTCCGCGGTCTCGATGTGGCACCGGACCCGGTGCTGGTCGGAGCCGATCTGCAGCAACTCGGGCACCTCGCCAGTGCAGGATCGGCCCTCGACGTGCTGCTGGTAATCGCAGCGCGGCTGGAAGGGGCACCCCTTCGGCAGGTTGATCAGCGACGGCGGAGTGCCCCGGATCGACTTGAGCCGGTGATCGCCACCGCGGTTCACCCGCGGGATCGAGCCGAGCAGTCCCCAGGTGTAGGGCATCTCGGGCCGGTAGAAGATGTCCCGGACCGGGCCGGACTCCACCACCCGGCCGCCGTACATGACCACCACGTCCTGCGCCATCTGGGCGACGACGCCCAGGTCGTGGGTGATGATGACGATCGCGGAGTTGAACTCCTTCTGCAGATCCATCATCAGGTCGAGGATCTGCGCCTGCACGGTGACGTCCAGGGCGGTGGTCGGCTCGTCGGCGATCAGCAACTGCGGGTCGCACATCAGCGCCATCGCGATCATCGCGCGCTGCCGCATACCGCCGGAGAACTGGTGCGGGTAGTCGTAGAACCGCTTGTCCGGCGACGGGATGCCGACCCGGTCGAGTAGGTCGATCGCGCGCTTCTTGGCGACCGCCTTGGTCACCTGGTTGTGCACCCGGTACGCCTCGACGAGCTGGTCGCCGACGCGATAGAAGGGGTGCATCGCCGACAGCGGGTCCTGGAAGATCATCGCCACCTGCTGACCGCGCAGCTTGCGGATCTCGGGCACGGACATGTCCACCAGTTCGGCGCCGTCCAGCCAGATCTCACCGCTGACCTGCGCGCGGCTGCCTTTGTGCAACCCCATGATGGCCAGGCTCGAGACGCTCTTGCCGGAACCCGACTCGCCCACGATGCCCAGCGTCTTGCCGCGCTCCAGGGTGAAGCTCAGGCCGTTGACGGCCTTCACCACACCGTCGTCGGTCGGGAAGTGCACCTGCAGGTCCTTGAGCTCCAGGAACGGCTTGCCGGTACTACGGTCCGCAGTGGCTGTGGTTGTCACAGACTCGGTCACTTGTCTCCTCGTCGGGTCAGGACAACCGCACGCGCGGGTCGATGAAGGCGTACAGGACGTCGACTATGACGTTGGCCACGACGACGAAGATCGCGGCGAACAAGACGACACCCATGATGGCCGGCAGGTCGTTGCCGAGCACCGAGTCGATCGAGAACTTGCCCAGACCGGTGATGCTGAAGACCTGTTCGGTGATCACCGCGCCGCCGAGCAGGCCGCCGACGTCCAGACCGAAGATGGTCACGATCGGCGTCAGCGCGGACCGCAGTCCGTGCTTGAAGATCACGGTGCCCTCACCCAGGCCCTTGGCCCGGGCGGTGCGGATGTAGTCCTCGTTCATCGTGTCGATCATGTTGGCCCGGGTGATCCGGGTGTAGAGCGCCGCATAGACCAGCGCCAGGGTGATCCACGGCAGGATGTAGAACTGCAGCCACTTGAACGGACCGACGGTGAACAGGGCCGCGCTGGACGTGTCCGGGAACGGTAGCCATTTGAGTTTCACGATGAACAGGAACAACAGCAGATAGCCGAACACGATGGTCGGGAACGAGACGCCGAACAGCGCCAGCCCGACACTCAGCTTGTCGATCCACTTGCCCTTGCGCAGCGCGGCGATCAACCCGAGCATCACGCCGAACACCAGCCAGATGATGGCGGCGCCGGTGGCGAGCCAGAAGGTCGCCGGGAAGGCGTCAGAGATCGAGTCCCAGACCGGGAGGCCATTCTGGTAGGACTCACCGAAGCACGGCCACGCGCAGTTGCGTTCGCTGCCGACCGAACCGATCTCCCGGCCGCCCGGGTTGACCAGGCCCTTCATGTAGGTGCCGTACTGGACGATCAGCGGGTCGTCGAACCCGTAGGTCGCGTTCACCGTCGCGATCGTCTCGGTGTTGCAGTTCTTGCCGCAGATCAGCAGGGCGGGGTTCGCCGGGGTGATCCAGAACAGGAAGAACGTGATGGCAGAGATCACCCAGAGGATGACGAGCGTCTGCAGCAGCCGGCGGATCAGATAGCGGCCCATGGGTCAGCTCCTCCCGGCACGCGGGTCGAGGGCGTCGCGCACGGAGTCACCGAGCAGGTTGAACGCCAGAACGGTGATGAACAGCGCAATGCCCGGGAAGAACAGGTAGAGCGGATTGCTCTCGATCCAGGCCGACGCGTCGGCGATCATCCGGCCCCACGAGGAGGTCGGTTCCTTGATACCGACGCCCAGGAAGGACAGCGCGGCCTCCGCGGTGATGTTGCTCGGGATCAGCAGCGTCGTGTAGACGAGCAGCGTCGGGATCAAGTTCGGCAGGAGCTGCTTGAAGATCACGTACCCCGGGCTGGCGCCGAGCGACCTGGCCGCCTCGACGAACTCACGCTCGCGCAGGGACAGCGTCTGGCCACGCACGATCCGGGCCAGATAGGCCCAGCCGAAGAAGCCGAGGACGAACATCAGCACGCCCAGTCGGAGCCTGTTGTCGTCGGGGATGCCGAGCAGGGCCTGGCCGCGGTCGGCGATCACCGGCGTCAGCGCCATCACGAACAGCAGCGACGGGAAGCTCAGCATGATGTCCATCAGCCGGCTGAGCAGGGTGTCGACCCAGCCACCGAAGTAGCCGGCGACCATCCCGATCACGGTGCCGAGCACGATCGCGATGATCGTGCCGCCGAGTGCGACCAGCAGCGAGACCCGGGTGCCGTAGACCAACCGGGAGAAGACGTCGCGGCCGTTCTGCGGTTCGACGCCGAGCCAGTGCTGGGCGCTCGTACCGCTGCCCCACAGGCCGCCGATCGGGATACCGCCGTCGCGCGTGTTCAGCAGCGGCCCGCCGTCATCGTTGAGCTTGTTGAACTGATCCGGCGGAAAGCCGTTGATCTTGACGATCAGCGGGGCGAAGATCGCCACCGCGATGATCAGCAGGATGACGACCGCGGAGATGACCGCGATCTTGTCCTTCTTCAGCCTGGCCCAGGCGATCTGCCCGAGGGACCGGCCCTCGATCTGCTTGGCCTCCGCGGTCTCGGCCAAGCCGTCCGCTGGCAGACCACCCTCTGGCGAGAGGTCTTCCGTAACCCCCAGCGTCATCGCTGTTGCCTACCCTTCCCCTTGAATCGCACGTCGTTCACCCCGACGGGCGAGTTGTCGGGAACCCTACGGATCTCGCAGTGTGGACGCCACCAGACGCCCTCTGATGTCACGGAATCGTGACGGATCAGCAGAGTGTTCCCAGGAGCACACGGAGCGCGATCAGGAACGGCCGGTCGGCCGGCAACCAGTCCAGTTCTGCCAGCTCCGACGCGTCCACCCAGCGGATCGCGCTGTGCTCGTGCAGAACCGGTTCACCACGCACCAGCGCCGCAGCGTACACGCGCAATAAGTATCGGTCGCCAATGGGTTGGGCCGGGCCCAGCGAGGCGCCGGGCGCGATCTCCAGGGCCAGTTCCTCGCGCAACTCCCGGACCGCGGCCTGCTGATCGGTCTCCCCCGGTTCGACCTTGCCGCCGGGAAACTCCCAGCCGCCATCCGGTCCGGGTCGCAGTGCGGCCAGCACCCGGCCGGCCCGGATCACGGCCACCCCGACGACGATCTGCGGTTCACCCATGGGGATGCACTGTGTCAGACCTGCTGTGTCACAACTGTCGACGCCGGGCGCGATGATGATCCAATGCCGTTACAGAACAGGGTGTTGCCGACGCAGGAGATCGTGGCCGCCGCGGGTCGCGGTCTGCTGATGGGCAACCGCGGCACCCTGCACCGCCCAGACCGCACCCTGGCCACCACCCGCTGGCGATCGAAGGCCTGGATCTGTTGCGTGCTCGACTGGAAGGGCGTGCAGCGCGACCCGATGCCACCCGGTCGCTGGACCGCGCTCTTCTTCTTCGACGAGGCCGTCGCCCTCGCCGCCGGGCACCGCCCCTGCGCCTACTGCCGCCGCCGCGACTATCTCTTGTACGCCGGTGCGTGGGCCGCCGGCCGCGGTCTGCCCGAGCGCCCGCGGGCCACCGCGATGGACGCCCAGCTCCACCTCGAACGGGTCGAGCCCCGCACCCGCCGGCAACGCACGACGGTCGCCGAGCTGGCCGATCTACCTGACGGCGCGATGATCCGTTTCGACGGCCGGCCGGCCCTGGTACTGGACGGCAAGGTGCTCGGTTGGTCATGGGAGGGATACGCCACATCCCGCCGTCCGGCCGGCCTGCGCGAGGTCGAAGTCCTCACACCGCCGGCGAATCTCCTTGTACTGAAGGCGGGATTCGCCCCTTTACTCCACCCGACAGCCATCGGCAACTGAGGTAAACCTAAGTAGGAACACGCCGTACCGAGGGGTCTTCCGTTGTGCGCCTCGCGAGGGCAAAGTGTGCCCATACTTACAGCGACAAAACCATCACTGGAGACGGTATGGGTGACGGCAACACCGTGGCAGCGGTGCAGCGCGCTCTCGAAGCGCTACACGCGGGCGTCGGCAAACTCAGCCAGGAGTACGGTGACACCCTCGGCGTTCGCCGATTGGTGTCGGACGTGGCCAGGCTCAGCGATGACCTGGCCGAGCTGGGCCCTCCCGACCCGCATCACAGACCCGGACCAGTTCCGGAGGAACTCGAGGAGATCCCCGACGTGGAATACGACGCGTCCATGTGGACCGACGCGGAGCATGAAGGCTTCGGCGCCCCTGACCGGCGCGCGCCCTGATGGCGACGGGCACGAGCGCACCCGGTCGCGCACAGATCAAGCAGAAGACTCTACGGACCGATCGCTGGTGGCTCGCGCCGCTGCGGATCGGCGTGATCCTGGGCTTCTTCATCGTCTACGCGACGGTCCGGATCTTCATGAACAAGTGGTACTGGGTCGGTGAGCACCACTACCTGACACCGCTGTACTCGCCGTGTATCAACGACGGCTGCGTCGAGGGCTCGAGCCATCTTGGGACCTGGTTCCCGAAGTTCCCGGTGTTCCTGCCGTTCAGCATCATCACCTTCGCGATCCTGGCCGGCTTCCGCGGCACCTGTTACTACTACCGCAAGGCGGGCTGGCGGTCTTTGCTGCTGGCACCGGCCGCCTGCGCGGTGCCGGAGCCGCACAAGAAGTACAACGGTGAGCGCAAGTTCCCGCTGACCGCCCTGAACCTGCACCGGTACTTCTTCTACGGCGCGCTGGTCTTCGGTCTGCTCAACGTGTACGACGGCGTGCTCGCCTTTCACGGCGAGGACGGCGGCTTCGGCATCGGTCTGGGCACACTGATCATCTGGATCAACCTGGTCGCGCTGTGGCTGTACACGCTGTCCTGCCACGCCTGCCGGCACATCGTCGGCGGCCGGCTGAAGAACTTCTCCAAGCACCCGCTGCGCTACCGGTACTGGACCTTCGTGTCGAAGCTGAACCCGAAGCACGGCACCTACGCGATGATCTCGCTCTTCACCGTGATCATCACCGACGCGTACATCATGTCGCTGTCGGCGGGCTGGTTCTCCGATCTGCGCTTCTTCAACTGATACGGACGTCTGATCTCTTATGACTGAGCTTGAGCGACACCAGTACGACGTGATCGTGATCGGCGCCGGCGGCGCCGGCCTGCGGGCCGCGATCGAGGCCCGCGAGCAGGGCAAGCGCACCGCGATCGTGTGCAAGTCACTGTTCGGCAAGGCACACACCGTGATGGCCGAGGGTGGCTGTGCCGCGGCGATGGGCAACGCGAACTCCAACGACAACTGGAAGACCCACTACGTCGACACCATGCGTGGCGGGAAGTTCCTGAACAACTGGCGGATGGCCGAACTGCACGCGCAGGAAGCCCCCGACCGGGTCTGGGAGCTGGAGACCTACGGCGCGCTGTTCGACCGGACGCCGGACGGCAAGATCAGCCAGCGCAACTTCGGCGGTCACACCTACCCGCGGCTCGCGCACGTCGGCGACCGGACCGGCCTGGAGCTGATCCGCACCCTGCAGCAGAAGATCGTTTCGCTGCAGCAGGAGGACTTCAAGGCCACCGGTGACTACGAGGCGAACCTCAAGGTCTACGCCGAGTGCACGGTCACCGAGTTGCTGAAGGACGGTGACGCGATCTCTGGTGCCTTCGGGTACTGGCGGGAGTCCGGCCGCTTCATCCTGTTCGACGCGCCCGCGGTCATCCTGGCCACCGGTGGGGTCGGCAAGTCGTTCAAGGTCACCTCGAACTCGTGGGAGTACACCGGTGACGGTCACGCCCTCGCGATGCGGGCCGGCGCGACGCTGATCAACATGGAGTTCATCCAGTTCCACCCGACCGGCATGGTCTGGCCGCCGTCGGTGAAGGGCATCCTGGTCACCGAGTCGGTCCGCGGTGACGGTGGGGTCCTGAAGAACTCCGAGGGCAAGCGGTTCATGTTCGACTACGTGCCGGACGTGTTCCGCGCGCAGTACGCGGAGACCGAGGAAGAGGCCGACCGCTGGTACAAGGACGCCGACAACAACCGGCGTCCACCGGAGCTGCTGCCCCGCGACGAGGTCGCCCGGGCGATCAACTCCGAGGTCAAGGCCGGCCGCGGAACGCCGCACGGTGGCGTCTTCCTGGACGTCTCCTCGCGGCTGCCCGCCGAGGAGATCCAGCGCCGGCTGCCGTCGATGTACCACCAGTTCAAGGAGCTGGCGGACGTCGACATCACCGCGGAGCCGATGGAGGTCGGCCCGACCTGTCACTACGTGATGGGTGGCGTCGAGGTCGAGCCGGACACCGCGCAGTCGTCGATCAAGGGCCTGTACGCCGCCGGTGAGGTGGCCGGCGGTATGCACGGCTCCAACCGGCTCGGTGGCAACTCGCTGTCCGACCTGCTCGTCTTCGGCCGCCGCGCCGGAGCCGGTGCGGCGATGTACGTCGAGTCGCTCGGCGAGAACCGGCCGAAGATCGCCGAGGCCGATATCGACGCGGCGGCGGCCGAGGCCCTCGCGCCGTTCGAGCTCGAGGGCGGGGAGAACCCGTACACGATCCACCAGGAACTCCAGCAGTCGATGAACGACCTGGTCGGCATCATCCGCAAGGCCGACGAGATCGAGCAGGCGCTGTCGCGGCTGGCCGAGTTCCGTGGCCGGATCGCGAAGATGACGGTCGAGGGGCACCGGCAGTTCAACCCCGGCTGGCACCTCGCGCTGGACCTGCGCAACATGCTGACGGTGTCGGAGTGCGTCGCGAAGGCGGCCCTGCTGCGCGAGGAGTCCCGTGGCGGTCACACCCGCGACGACTTCCCGGGGATGAACGCCGAGTGGCGCAAGCTGCTGCTGGTCTGCTCGCTGCAGAGCACCGACGACGGGGTCACCGTGGTCAAGAAGGACCAGATCCCGATGCGCGAGGACCTGCTGGAGCTGTTCGAGCGCGACGAGCTGTCGAAGTACCTGACTGCAGAGGAGCTGCCGGCATGAGCTACTTGGCCAAGTTCCGGGTTTGGCGTGGGGACGCCGAGAGCGGCGACCTGAAGGACTACGAGGTCGAGGTGAACGAGGGCGAGGTCGTCCTCGACGTCATCCATCGGCTGCAGGCGACCCAGACCCCGGATCTGGCGGTCCGCTGGAACTGCAAGGCCGGCAAGTGCGGCTCCTGCAGCGCCGAGATCAACGGCATGCCGAAGCTGATGTGCATGTGCCGGATGAACACGTTCGAGGAGGGCGAGACCGTCACGGTCACCCCGATGCGGACCTTCCCGGTGATCAAGGATCTGGTCACGGACGTCTCGTTCAACTACCAGAAGGCGCGCGAGATCCCCGCGTTCTCGCCGCCGGCCGACCTGAAGCCGGGCGAGTACCGGATGCAGCAGGTCGACGTGGAGCGCTCGCAGGAGTTCCGCAAGTGCATCGAGTGCTTCCTGTGCCAGGACACCTGCCACGTGATCCGCGATCACGAGGAGAACAAGGAGTCCTTCTCGGGGCCGCGGTTCCTGATGCGGATCGCCGAGCTGGACATGCACCCGCTCGACTCCGCCGACCGCCAGAAGGCGGCCCAGGAGGAGCACGGCCTCGGCTTCTGCAACATCACCAAGTGCTGCACCGAGGTCTGCCCCGAGCACATCAAGATCACCGACAACGCCCTCATCCCGATGAAGGAACGCGTCGCTGACCGCAAGTACGACCCGATCGTCTGGCTCGGCAACAAGATCCGCCGCCGCGACGCCTGACCCTGCCAGCCAAAATTTCGGCGGTTAACCGCTCAAACGGTGGGTTGTCACCCCTGATTCCGAGGTGACAACCCACAGGGCGAGGGGTTAACCGCCGAAATTGTTGTGGAGGGTTTTGGGCAAGGCGACGGCGCGGGCGTGGGTGGGGGGTTCCACCAGGAGGGGACTTCGCGGAGGGCTGGGTGGGGGCGCGGGTCCCCCGCGTGGGTGAGGTGGGTTGATGGGTTGCCGATCTAGGGTGCGGGCATGGATGTGGCGCTGATCGGGCTGATCAATATCGGTGTGTTCATGCTGTTGTTCGTGCCGGTCTCGCAACGGCTGCTCGGCGTACGGTTCGGGCTGGGCCGGCTGGCGGTCGGCGCGGCGCTGACGCTGGCGATCTTCGGTCCGCTGGCGAACGCGCTCGCCGGGCAGCAGCCGTGGACCGGGTCGAACGGTGCGGCATTCTCCCTGCTCGCGTTGACGGCGCTCTGCTCGATGCTTGCCGGGCTCATCTTCCTGGTCCTCGCCGAGGCGCTGATACCGACCGGATCGTTGCCCAGGGCCCGTGATCTGCGACGGGACCTGAGCGGGCGGATCGCGCGGACCCGGCGGTACCTGCAGATCCTCCGGATCGCCATCAAGCACGGCCTCGGCCCGTACCTGCGCGGCCGCCGCCGTCCTGGCCGGGAGAACGCCGCCGGGCAGGCCGATCTCGCCCGGTCACTCCGCCTGGCGCTCGACGAGGCAGGCGTCACCTTCGTGAAGCTCGGCCAGGTGCTGTCCACCCGCAGTGACGTGATCCCGGCGTCGGTCGCGCTGGAGCTCAGCCGGTTGCAGGACCAGGTCTCCCCCGCGCCGTGGCCGCTGATCGAGGCCGTACTGACCGAGGAGCTCGGTGCGCCGCCGAGGCAGGTGTTCGCCGACTTCATCACCGAGCCGCTCGCCGCCGCCTCAGTGGCGCAGGTGTACGCCGCCCGGCTGGACGACGCACCGGTCGTGGTGAAGGTGCAGCGGCCCGGGATCGCCTCCGTGGTCGATCGGGATCTGGACATCGTGCAGCGGTTGGCCCGGTTGCTCGAGCGCAACACCGACTGGGGCCGGTCGATGGGCGTGCGGTCGCTCGCCACGGGGTTCGCCGATGCGATGCGCGAGGAGCTCGACTTCACCGTCGAGGCGGGCAACATGGCCAGCGTCGCGGCCGGCAAGTCCGTGGCCGGCAACCCGGATGTCGTCGTACCGGAGCTGTATCCGAAGTACTCCACTCGCCGGGTGCTGACGATGCAGCGGCTCGACGGGATCGGGCTCGGCAACGCTTCGGAGTCGATCGCCGAGCGCGGTCTGGACGCGGCCCGGCTGGCGAAGGTGCTCTTCGAATGCCTGCTCGGCCAGGTCGCGATCGACGGCGTGTTCCACGCGGACCCGCACCCGGGCAACTTCCTGCTGCTGACCGACGGCCGGATCGGCATGCTCGACCTCGGCTCGGTCGGGCGGCTCGATCCGGCTACCCGCGAGGCGCTGCAGCGGTTCCTGCTCGCCGTCGACCACGGGGATCCGGTGGCGGCGACCGACGCGCTGCTGGAGATCGTCTACCGCCCGGACGTGATCGACGAGCAGAGCCTGGAACGCTCGGTGGGCCAGTTCATGGCGCGTCATCTGGGCGCCGGCGCCGCGATCGGGCCGGCGATGTTCAACGATCTGTTCAAGATCATCACCTCGCACGAGCTGGGCGTGCCGTCCGAGGTGGCCGCGGTCTTCCGCGCGCTGGCGACTGTCGAGGGCACGATCTCGCGGATCTTCCCCGCCTTCGATCTCGTTGCCGCGTCGCGCCAGTTCGCCGCCGCGCACGTCACCGATCGGCTCGCGCCAGACGCACTCCGCCGTACTGCGACCGAGGAGCTGGCCACCTTGCTGCCGATGCTCCGCAGGCTGCCGCGCCGGATCGACCGGATCGCCGCCGCCGCGGAGAGCGGGCGCCTCGGGCTCAACGTGCGCCTCTTCGCCGACGAACGCGACCGCCGCCACGTAACGGGTCTGCTGCATCAGGCCCTGCTGGCGATCCTCGGCGCGACCGCCGGACTGATGGCCGTTCTCCTCCTCGGCACGCCAGGTGGCCCCAAGGTGACCGAGACTGTCACCCTCTACCAACTGTTCGCCTACAACCTCCTGGTCATCTGCGCTGTCCTTGTACTCCGGGTCCTGGTCCTCGTCTTCCGCCTACCCGACGCCCGCTCCCGCGTCTGAATCGGGGAATCTGAATGCCGTCACCGACTTTCGTTCTCGTCCATGGATCGGGCGGCAACTCGTTCCTGTGGGCGTCGATCCAGCGTGAGCTCGCGCTACTCGGACATCGCTCCTACGCGGTCGACCTGCCGGGACACGGGTTCGAAGCGCAGTACCCGATCTCCTACCAGGCCCCGCAGGATCTGGAGGCTTGGTCGGTCGAGCCGTCGACGCTGGCTGACGTAACACTGCAGGACAATGTCGATGCAGTACTACGCGTCGTACGAGGCCTGAAGGAATACGGCCCGGTGATCCTCGTCGGCGCCAGCCTCGGTGGCGTCACCATCACCGGTGTCGCCAACCAGGCGCCCGACCTGGTCGATCACCTCGTCTACATCTCTGCCTGGTCGTGCGTCTCGGGCGCGAATCCGATCGACTACATGAACGCGCCCGAGTTCGCCGACAGCCTGCTCCCGGCGCTCGGTGGTTTCGCCGTCGGCGACCCGGCGGTGATCGGCGCCGGCCGGGCCAACTACCGGACGGCGGACAATCGTTGCTAGAGGCACTCAAAGCGGCGACGCTGGCGGACGCCACGGACGAGCAGTTCCTTGCCTTCCTCAACCTCCTGCAACCCGACGAGTCGCTGCAGGTGATGACGGCCGACGCCCGGATCGACCCCGCCCGCTGGGGAACCGTCCCGCACACCTTCGTCCGCCTCACTGCCGACCGCAGCCTGCCGATCGCCCTCCAGGACCGTCTGATCGCCGAAGCCGACGCTGCGACCCCCGCCAACCCGTACTCCGTCCACACCATCGACACCACCCACGCCGGCTTCTTCTACCACCCGGCCACCAGCGGGATCCTCGCCGGACTGACATCGGACTGAGCATGCGGCGCCAGGGTCTAGAGTGTCGACCATGGCTGAGCTGCTGACCGATGACCAGATCGACGCCGCGTTGCGCGACCACCTGCCGGAGTGGAAGGTCGTGGACAGCGCGCTGGTCCGCAGTGTGCAGAAGGCGACGTTCATGGACGGCATCCGGCTGGTCGCCACGGTCGCCCAGTTGGCCGAGTCGATGAACCACCACCCGGACATCGACATCCGCTACACCACGATCACCTTCAGGGTCACCAACCACGAAGCCGGCGGCCTCACCGACGACGACCTGGTCCTGGCCCGCCACATCGACACCGCCGCCGGCTGACCGAAGCCCGGCAACGGCGGCCCGGCACTCGCGCAGACCAGCCGGCCTGTCGCCAGGTCAGCGATCAGCGCTGAAAAGCGCTGCGTCCGGCCAAGCCATCCGAAGGCCGAGTGGAGTGCCGTTGAGGCGCGCCGGATCGCCACCGGGTGGCGCCACCGGTGCGGCCTCCACACAAGTCGCTCCGGACGCAAGGTAGAACTGCTGCGCCGCGGTGTTCTGTTCCAGCACCCACAGATACATCGAGTCGCCGGCCGCCTGATCGACCACGGCCTGTGCAGCGCGGCTCAGCAATTGCCTGCCGATGCCACCGCGTCGCCGATTGTGAACCACGTGCAGGTTGTCGACCAGGCTGCCCCAGTCCGGGTCGAGATCGAACTCCACGTGGACGAAACCCGCCAGCTCGCCGTCCTGCTCGGCAAGGATCGTCTCCGTACCGGCCGGGTCGACGAGCCGCTTCGACCACACCGAGACTCGCTCGGTGACCAGGTCACCATCGAGGAACGCCTCGGCGAACGCACCCCGATAGTGTCGCCGCCAGCTGTCCGCGTGCAGCATCGCGACCTGTTCGGCATCGTCGGCCCCCGCCGACCGGAACTGAAACGCCACGAACGCAATCCTATTGGCCCTTCAAGCCCAGCAACGTGCCTTCCGAATCGCGGACATAGACGACCCACCCCTGCCCCGGGATCTCCTGCACTTCGCCCGCGGTGGCGGAGATGGCCGGGCATGAGGGCAACGATATGGCTGGTATTGCGGAGGACTGGTAACTATCCAACGACTACGGTTGGACGCGTGACCACCGCTGAGGAGTATCGACTGCTGGGTTTCACCGACGCTGATCGGGAGGCGGCCGAGCAGTTCGACGCCGACCCGGTTGCCGTCGGGGAGCTGGCTGGGCAGATCCGGGCCGCGATCGGCACCTTCCCCGCCGAGGGCGAGTCGGTCAAGATGCCCGACGACCCACGGGTGACGGTGGCGGCGCTGTTGGAGACGCTGCCCGATATCCGGCGGTACCACCACCAGCGCGGAATCAGCGACGAGGTCAGCTGGGCGACGCTGGCCGACCTGGGCAAGCAGCTGGACGTGCATCGCCGGACCTTCGGGGAGTACGGGCTGGCGACGCACTGGTGGCTGGGGATCCACTGGACCGGGATGATCTTCGCGCTCGGCCGGCTGCAGTTCATGTTGCACCAGGTGCCGGACGGCAATCCGGTCCCCGGGACCGAGCAGGGCGAATGGGTGCTCGGGGTGCACATTCCGGAGACGGGCCCGTTGACGCCCAAGGCGATCGACGACAGCTTCACCCAGGCTCGCGAGTTCTTCCCGCGCGCCTTTCCGGAGTACCCGGTGAAGACCACCACCCTCGGCTCCTGGCTGCTCGACCCGTACCTGCTGGACAACCTTCCGCAGGAGTCCAACATGGTCCGCTTCGGCCGCCGCTTCATCCCGTACGGCGAACCGCGCGACTCCCAGGACAGCGCGATCTTCTTCACCTTCCGCAGCCACGACGTCGAGCGCCTGGACGAGTTCCCCCAGGACACCACGCTGCAACGCCTGATCGTCGCCCGCATCAAGGCCGGCGGCACCTGGCAGAACGCCTTCGGCTACCTCAAGCTCTAGCTGGCTGACGAGGTACGCCGTACTTCGTCAGCCAGCTGATCAGCTCGATGTTGGAGACGCAGCGGACATCGGGTTCGGTGCAGGTCTCCTTGACGAAGCTGGTCAGCGCGTCGGAGTACACGCTGTTGTTCCAGCGGTTGAAGTGGTTGCCGAGAAAGAGCGGCGGGTTGCCGCCGTTCCGGGAGCGGGCCAGCGCCAGGCGATAGGTGGCGAGCACCTGCGCCTTCAGTGCGGGTGCATGCGCCGCCGGCGCCTCGTGCGCCTCCGTCTGGCTGTACCAGAGGTTGTAGTCCATCGTCAGCGTGTTCTTGTGCGTCCCCGCGAGCTGCACGGACTGCAACGGGAAGTTCCAGAGCCCGTCCTCCTTCTTCGGCCACGCGATGTAGCCGGGCTCGGAGGCGTCGTACAGCATGCCGCGCTGCGCCATCATCTGCCGGTACGCCGGACGGTTGCCCTCGAGGCAGGGCGTACGCATCCCCTTGACCGTGCTCGGATCGAACGGCGGCGCGAGCGTCTTGCCCGCGGCCAGCGTCGGGCCGGTGCGCACCATCGAGTCGAACGCGGTCAGCTCGTTCGTCCATTGCGCGCCGGTCCAGCGGTCGACGCCGTCCTTGCCGCAGAAGTGCCCGTTGGCGTGGGTGCCGATCTCGTGTCCCTCGGCGATCGCCTGGCGCAGGACGACGGCCCGCCGCTGCACCTTGTCGGCGTCGCCCCAGCCGATGTCGGAGGAGCCGGGCTTCTTGTACGGCGGTCTGTAGTCGGTTTTGTGCGCCTGCGGGTAGAGGTACGGACCGGACAGGAAGAACGTCATCCGCGCGTTGACCTGCTTGGCGATGGACCGCCAGTGCGCCCACAGCGGGAGATCGCCCGCGCCGTCGAACGAGATGACGACGAACAGCGGCGGCTTGCCGTTCTTCAGGGTGGCCGGGAAACTGCGCGTCACCGGTGCGGCGTTCGGCGCTTTTACGCCGGGCGTGAGCGTGATCGACGGGTCCGGCGTCACGCTGGGAGTCGCGCTCGGCGTCTTGCTCGGCGTCACGGCCGGAGTCTTGCTCGGGGTTTCGCTCGGCGTCTCGCCCGGGCCCTGGCCGGGAGCACCTTCGAGGGGGACGTCGGCACAACCGCCCACCAGCGCCGCCAGTACGGCGGAACAGGTCAGCAAACGCAGTACTGCGGGCCTCACCACGCCTCTACTGACGCACGGCCCCTCGGCCGGATTGGCTGGGGACACGCGTTCGCACGGAAAGCGAACGGTTGATCGTTACCCGGCTGTGACCTTCGCTGCCGCCATCGCCTTGCGCTTGACGGCGATCCGGCGGGACGTCTCGATCACGAGCCCGATCGTGAAGGCCAGGCCGAGGCTGAACGCGAGTGCCTTGAGCGAGTCGTGCGCGAACGCGTCGCCGCCGATGTACCCGAGCAGGGCGACGTAGGTGTAGGCGACCGTGACGCCGGCGATGGTGAACAGGATGAACTTGCGGAACGAGTACGCCGTCGCGCCCGCGGTCAGGGTCGCCACCATCCGCGCGCCCGGGATGTAGCGCACCGTCATCAGGATCAACCCGCCGCGCGAGTGCAGCGCGTTGGAGACCTTCTCGAACATCCGTTGCCGCTTCTCCTGCCGGCGCATCCAGCGATGCAGCGCGGGGCCGGAACCGCGGCCGAGGAAGTAGCAGGCGGACTCGCCGATGACCGAGCCGACCATCGCGGCGACGATCACGAGCAGCAGGTTCTGGTGACCGGCAGCGGCCGCCATCCCGGCGGTGACGACCAGGCCTTCGCTCGGAATGACCGGGAAGACGGCGTCGATGGCGGCGGCCAGGAAAAGCACCAGGATCAGCCAGTGCGAAGCCATGGCGATCCCGAGGATGTGCCGAGCGGCCTCCATCAAATCAGTCATCGCAAGCCAGCATGCCATCAACTGTCAAACCGGTCCCCATCGGCAACGGCCTGTTCAGGCGGGGAAGTGCCAGGAATTCATCCTGAGGGCCAACAGAGTTTCCAGCGGCGCGTCGGCGAACTCGCCCGGATCGCCGTGCAGAGAGCGCTCCCAGACCAGCGCGCGAGCGACCTTGCCGATCCAGCAGGCCAGCTCGAGCTCGGCTAGCAGCTCGGCCGGGTTGCCGAACACCTCCAGGTAGGCGTCGCGCGGACGGCGTACCAGCTGATCGTCCGGATCGACGTCGAGGAGCTTGGTCAGCGCCAGGAGCGGTATCAGCATGCTGCTGAACGCGTGCGCGAGGACGCTGTCACCCCAGTCGTAGAACCGCACCGGGCCACCGGGCCGGCCGAGGATGTTGCTCGTGTGCAGGTCGTTGTGGTCGAGGCTCGCCCGGTCCGGCAGGTCGGCACAGCGCGTGGTGAACTCTTTGCGCTGCCCTGCCACCCACGTGTGCCGCTCCCGCGCCTCGGCGTCACCCTCCGCAGCCACGTAGCGGCCCGTAGCTTCCAGCGCCTCCTCGAACCGCTGCGGCATCACCGCCGGCCGCATATCGGTGACGCCCGTCGCGAGCAGGTCCTCGGCGTGCGGCATCAGGTCGAGCTGCAGTTGGGCGTACTGCGGAAGTACCTGCACCATCACCTCGGACAGGTCGTGGTCACCCAGCTGTTCCCGCAAGGTGGGACCACCATCCGGCAACAACACCCATCCGCGCTCCACGTCGGCGGCGATCGGGTCCAGCACGAAGCGCGGCACGATCGTCGCCAGCAGACGGTAGAGCTGTACTTCGAAGACCGTCTCCGGGCCAGGCGCCTTCAACCAGACCGGGCCCGCGGTGGTGTCGGCGCGCAGAACGGTCCCCCACGCTCGTACCCGGGGCTGGGTCAGCTCGCCGGTACGCGGGGTGCCCGCCGCGGCGAGTTGCTCGTCGAGCCAGGTCTGAGCTTGCCCGAGCCAATCGTCAGAGGTCCAGGTCGCAGCGTCCATAGCTGGACCATGCCACGACGCGCCCGCAAGCGCGGGCGAATTACGCCCGATCAGGCAGCTCGGCGATGGCCACTCAGCTGCGGTCCGGACCAGACTTCTCAAGGATGCCGGCCAGCTCGGTGCGGGAGTGGACGCCTAGCTTCGTGTAGACCTTGCGGAGGTGGTACTCGACCGTCTTGGGGCTCAGGAACAGCCGTGCCGCGACACTGCGGATGCTCTGACCGCTGGCGAGCAGTAGTGCGATCTGCCGCTCTTGCGGAGTCAGGTCGTCCGCAGTACTGGGCTCTCGGCGGCGTGCTGTCTCCCCTGTCGCCTTCAGCTCCGCAGCAGCCTGGTCGGCCCAGCCCGGCGCTCCTAGCTGGTCGAAGGCGGCTACTGCTTCGCGTAGCTGCTCGCGGGCGTCCACTCTCCGTCGTGTCCTGCGCAGCCAGCCGCCGTAGACCAGGCGGGTCCGTGCGGTCTCGAAGACATCCAGGGTGTGCGCATGCCACTCCAGTGCCTGCTGGAACTGCTGCTCGTCTTCGTCAACCAGCCCCAGCGCTCGGGCTGCTCGCGCCTGCGCCCACGGCTGTCCCTTCTCACCAGCCC
The DNA here is from genome assembly GCF_010548305.1 of Streptomyces sp. SID13031. Taxonomy (GTDB): domain Bacteria; phylum Actinomycetota; class Actinomycetes; order Propionibacteriales; family Kribbellaceae; genus Kribbella. The sequence goes on along the minus strand of NZ_JAAGLV010000004.1, from coordinate 216,833 downwards.
GTACTGCGAACGCCCGCGCCGCCTTCGTAGCGTCCTCGACTCTCCCCAACCGCAGGTAGACCTCGACAAGCTCCGGTACCGGCGACAGGTCGGGGTCCAGCACGCCCAGCGAGGCCAGTACCTCAGCCAGCCGCTCGTACTGCGGTAGCGCTTGCTGCGGATCCCCTTTGCCCAGCTCAAGGTCGCCTAGCGCGAACAGCGACCAGACGAGCCCGAGGTGGATCTGTCGTTCCGCGCAGATCTCCATCGCCTCGGCCGCCAGTGCTCGGCACTCCGGCTCGCGTCCTTGGTGCGCCGACAGCCACGCCAGGCCGGCCAGGTTGATGGCGAGCTCGGTGGTCTGCCCGGTCTCCCGGCTCAGGCGGACACCTTCGTCGTACGACGCGGCTGCGTCGGCCCAGCGGTCGGTGGTCGCGTCGTCGCGGGCCAACTGGAAGAGCACTGCCGGTAGTACTCCGACAGCGACCTGGTCACGGCGTTCGCGCATCGCCTCTTCGATCAGGGCCCGGCCGGTGCCCGTTTCGCGGAGGAACATCGGCGCGAGCATCATCCAGACCTGCCGTCGGCGGTCGCGGTCCAAGGCGACCGACGGTGCCAGCGCGATGGCTTGGCGGATCTCCTCGGTGCCACCGCGGCCGGAGAGCACCTTGGCGACGCCACTGGCGAGCAGACCGATGACACGCGTGCTCGGGCGCTCGACCTGGGTCAGGAGGTCGACCAGGTCGTCTGAGGCCTTCAGCGCTGTGGGGGCGTCGCCTAGGCGGAAGCAGGCGTTGACCACGTCCGCGAGCAGGCCTACTGCTGCTTCGGGGTCGGTGGTCTCGGCCGCAGCGGCGACAAGGATGTCGCGGGCGCGTGCTGGCGAGCCGCACTTCACTGCGATGTCGCCGCGCAGCTCATTGGCTTGCGTGCGGATCTGGCTGGGTGGATCGAGGGTGAGCGCCTCATTGAGGAGGTTGTCGGCCCGCTCGGGTAACCCGGCGAACCAAGCTGCCTGACCGGCCGCGACCAGCCGCACCGCGCGAGCGCCCGTAGTACCGGTGAGGCGGGCGGAGCGCTCGTAGGCGGTGGCAGCTACTGCGTGTGCTCCTCTGTCGACGGCGTGGTCGCCTGCTAGCTCCAATGCGGCCGCCACTGCGTCATCTGTACCGAGCACTGTCTCCGAGAGGTGCCAGGCTCGGCGGTCGTCATCCTGTACCGCGTTGGCCACCGCGAGGTGCACTGCCCGACGGTGAGCGGGCTCGGCGCTCGCATAGATGGCAGACCGAACCAGCGGATGCCTGAACTCCACCCGCCCGTCCCTGAGCTGCACCAGGTCGGCCTGCTCCCCCTCAGCCAGTACTGCGACGTCGACGCCCAAGTCGGCACAAGCGCGGGCTACCACTCCCAACTCACCGTCATCCACCGAGGCAACCAGCAGTGCTATCTGCGCAGCCCCACTGAGCCGCTTAGCCCTTGCCGCAAAGGCATCTGCCAACAGTGCCGGCACAGGCACCGGTACACCCGGCGGAACCCGGCGCAGCTGCTCCGGATCCTTCGCGAGCTCCAGCAGCGCCAACGGATTCCCAGCCACCGTCCGATGCAGACTCGCCACCAGATCAACCGGCAGCCCACCCACCAACTCCTGAGCCGCCACCAGCCCCACCCCACCCAGCTCCAACTGCGGCAGATCCGCCTGAGCCAACGGATGCACCTCCCCCGACCGAGCCGCGATCACCAACCCGATCGGATCAGCCACCAACCGCCTGGCCGCGAACAACAACGCCTCCGCCGACGGCAGGTCGATCCACTGCGCGTCATCCACCAACACCACCACCGGCCCACCTTCGGCAAACCGGCAAACCAAACTCAACGTCGCCGCCCCCACTGCGAACCGCTCTTCCGCGCTGACCCCGCCCCGCTGTGCGCCGCCGCTCCCCTCCCCCGCAGGCGGAGAGGGCGGGACGAGTGCCAGGGCAGCAGCGAGTGCGTCTCGCTGCGGTGCGGGAATGCGACGGAGCTCCCCCAGCGCCGGCCGGAGGAGCTGGAGCAACGCACCGAAGGGAAGCTCCTGCTCGGCTTCGGTGCCGCGAGCCGTCAGGACGCGCAGGCCCGCGGCGAGCTTCGCCGTCTCGTCGACGAGGGCCGTCTTGCCGATCCCCGGTTCCCCGGTGATCAGCAGTACCCCGCTGGATCCCACCCGCGCCCCCGCGACCAGCCGTTCGATCGCCCGCCGTTCGGCCTCTCGCCCGATCAGCATGTCTGGCAGTACACCACCAACTGACCAGGTGGGTCACCTGATGCGAACAACGAGCGTCCGCTCCTAGGTTCGGCGTACAGATCCAGGGAGGGAACTGAAGATGACAACGGTTGCGATCGACATGGACAAGCTGATGGCTTTCGTCGGGCAGGCCGTGGGTGAGGTGGGCGCCACGCTGAACGCCGCGCTCGTGGTGATGGGGGACCGCCTCGGCTACTACCACGCACTCGCCGACGGGGGCGCGACCACACCGGCCGAACTGGCGGAGCGGACGAACACCAGCGAGCACTACACGCGCGAATGGCTCAACGCCCAGGCAGCAGGCGGGTTCGTCGAGTACGACCCGCACACAGGCAAGTACCTACTGCCACCAGAGCAGGCTGTAGCACTCACCGACGAGAGCAGCCCGGCGTTCCTGCCCGGCTTCTTCCAGATCGCTCTCGGTACCGTGCAGCACACCACCCAGACGATCGAGGCCGCCCGCAGCGGCGCTGGCATCGGCTGGCACGAGCACAGCTCCGACGTACACCTCGGCTGCGAGCGCTTCTTCCGCCCCGGCTACAACGCGAACCTGGTGGCCGGCTGGCTCCCCGCACTCGACGACGTAGTACAGAAGCTGGAGACCGGTGCGCGAGTGGCCGACATCGGCTGCGGACACGGCGCCTCGACCATCCTGATGGCACAGGCCTACCCGCAGTCCACCTTCACCGGCTCGGACTACCACCAGGGATCGATCGAGACCGCCCGCCAACGCGCTGCCGAGGCAGGGGTCGCGGATCGCGTGACGTTCGAGGTCGCCGCTGCGACGCAGTACAGCGGAAGCGACTACGACCTGGTGACCACCTTCGACGCGCTGCACGACATGGGCGACCCGGTCGGCGCCGCCAAGCACGTGCGCGACTCACTGGCGCCCGACGGCACGTGGATGGTCGTGGAGCCGATGGCAGGCGACCGTGTCGAGGACAACCTCAACCCGGTCGGCCGCGCGTACTACGGCTTCTCCACCCTGCTCTGCACTCCGGCCTCGCTGTCGCAGGACGTCGGCCTGGCACTGGGGACCCAGGCCGGCCCGGCCCGCATCCGCGACGTCACCACGGCGGCCGGCTTCACCCGGTTCCGTACTGCGGCCGAGACCCCGTTCAACCTGGTCTTCGAAGTCCGCCCCTGAGACAGTGCGGAGATGGGGGCGGAGATGGGGGCGGAAGTGGGGGCAGAGATGAAGCCAGAACGACCCGCTCGACCGGCCGACCAGGTGGGGACGGTCGAGCGGGACGGGGTGACCACCGCGTACCAGGTGTGGGACGGGCCCGCCGTCGAGAGGGGGAACGGCGGGCCCACGGTCGTCCTGCTGCCGACCTGGTCGATCGTGCCCTCGCGGATGTGGAAGGCGCAGGTCCCGTACCTGGCCAGGCACTTCCGCGTGGTCACCTTCGACGGCAGGGGCTCAGGTTCGTCCAGCAAGCCCGTTGGAGCGGCCGCCTATGCCGAGAGCGAGTACGTCGCGGACGCGTTCGCAGTACTGGATGCCGCCGGGGTGACCGAGTGCGTGGTGGTCGGGTTCTCGCGCGGGTGCCCCTGGGCGTTGCAGCTGGCTGCAGCACAGCCCACGCGAGTGCTCGGGGTGGTGTGTGTCGGTAGCGCCCCTGGGCTCGTGCCGGAGCCCAGGGGTCTGTGGGGCAAGCGGCAGGAGTCAGACGAGGGGTGGGCGAAGTACAACCGCTATTACTGGCAGGACGGCGGCTACGAAGAGTTCATTCGCTTCTTCTTCGGCCAACTGTTCAATGAGCCGCACTCCAGCAAGCAGATCGAGGACGGGATCCGCTGGGGCCTACAGATCGGCCCTGAACGCCTGGTGGACACAGAGGCCGCCCGCCAGGCCCACAGCCCGAGTCTGCCGCCGGTGGAGTGTCCTGTCCTCGTAGTGCACGGCTCAGACGACGCAGTACGACCGCTAGCTGAAGGCGAACGCCTTGCCGAGCTGACCGGCGGTTCGCTGGTAGTGGTCGAGGGTGGCGGCCATGCACCCCACGCACGCGATCCAGTGGTCTTCAACCGCCTGCTCAAGGACTTCGTAGATCGCGTAACACCACAGCAGCCGGTACGACGTACGTGGGTGCGCGCGCTCAACCGCCCACGGCGAGCCCTCTACCTGTCGTCACCGATCGGCCTGGGCCACGCCAAACGCGATCTCGCCATCGCCCGTGAACTCCGCCTGCTCCGCCCCGATCTCCAACTCGACTGGCTCGCCCAGCACCCCGTCACTCGCGTACTGGAGGATGCCGGCGAAACCTTGCACCCCGCCTCGTCGTGGCTGCTCAGCGAAGCGGCACACGTCGACTTCGAGGCCGACGAGCACGACCTGCACGCGTTCCAGACCGTCCGCCGGATGGACGAGCTGCTGATCGCGAACTTCCTCACCTTCGCCGACGTGGTCGATGACCGGCATTACGACCTGGTGATCGCCGACGAGGCCTGGGAGGTCGACTACTTCCTGCACGAGAACCCGGAACTCAAACACTTCGCCTACGCCTGGCTGACCGACTTCATCGGCTGGCTCCCGATGCCCGACGGCGGCCCCGCCGAAGCCGCGCTGACCGCCGACTACAACGCCGAGATGCTCGAACACCGAGCCCGCTACCCGCGCCTCCGCGACCACTCCCTCTTCGTCGGCGACCCAGAAGACATCGTCACCACGACCTTCGGCCCCGACCTCCCATCGATCCGCGACTGGGCCACCACCAACTACACGTTCACCGGCTACATCACCAGCACGCCGTCGGCTCCTCAGACCCGCGAACGGCTCGGCTACCGAACCGACCGCCTGCTGTGCGTGGTAAGCGTGGGTGGATCAGGTGTCGGCTCCGCACTCCTGCATCGGGTGCTGGAGGCGGTGCCGCTGGCTCGGCGGTTGGTGCCAGGTCTGGAGTTCGCGTTCGTCACCGGCCCTCGCATCGACCCGGCCGAACTGCCAACCACCCCGGGCGTCACCGTCCACGGCTACCTGCCAAACCTCCAGGAGCACCTGGCCGTGGCCGACCTCGCAATCACCCAAGGCGGCCTCACCACCTGCATGGAGCTGACGGCCCTGCGGATCCCCTTCATCTACATCCCACTGCGCCACCACTTCGAACAGAACTTCCACGTCCGCCACCGCCTCGACCGTCACAACGCCGGCCACCACCTGACCTACGAGGAAGCCTCGAACCCCGACGCGCTGGCCGAAGCCATCGCCAAGAGACTCACTCGATCGGTCGACTACCTCCCCATCGCCACCGACGGAGCCGCCCGAGCCGCCACCCTCCTCAACGAACTCCTTTGACGATGGGCGAGCTCGTCAGCGCTCCACCGAGCGACCGCGCAAACGATCCAGCGTGATGACCAGTACTACGGTCACCGCGAGAAGGACCAGCGACTCGGCGGCCGCGGTGAAGGTCTGGCCCCGGTCGGTGAGCGCGAAGACGCTGACCGGCAAGGTCCGCCAGGACGCCGGGTAGACCATGATCGTTGCCCCGACCTCGCCCATCGACAACGCGATCGAGAGGCTGGCGGCGGAGACTATCGCCGGGCGCAACATCGGTAGCCGGATCTGCCACAGGACTCGGGCCGGCGACGCGCCGAGGGACGCCGCGACGTCGGCGTACGCGTCGTCGGTTCGTTGCAGTGCCGCGGCAACCGTTCCGTAGCTGAAGGCAACCATCAGGACGAGGTGCGCGATCACCACGATCCACTTGGTGCCGTTGAGCAGTACGGGTTGGCGCGAGAAGGCAACGAGCAGGCTGAGACCGACCACCACCGACGGTACTGCGATCGGCAGATGATGCAGCGCATCGGCGAACCGGGCCAACGGCTTGGGCGCACTCCGGGCGGCGAGCGCGGCCCACGTCCCCAGTGCTACGGCGAGCAGCCCGCCGAGGAACGCCGTCTGCAAGCTGACCGTGAGCGAAGCCAACTCGTCACCCGACAACGCCTCCGTCAGATGTGAGCCGGTCGGATCGGAGGGGAAGACCCCGTTCCAGCTGCCCGCGAAGGCAGCCGCCGCGACCACGACGAAGGGGGCCAGCACGAGTACGCCGAAGACCAGCCCGAAGGCGATCCAGGTGACGATCTTGCCGGGCTTAGTCCAGAGCAGCACGGCGGCCTCCTTGCCGGGTCAGCGCCGCTCGCAGAGCGACGTACAGGCCGACCGAAAGCAGCACCTGAACGACGGCGATCACGCACGCGCCCGGGTAGTCGAACATCACGATGCCCTTGGTGTGCACGAGCATCGGCAGCGTCGTGGTGTCCCGCGCGCCGAGGAACAGCACGATGCCGAACTCGTTGAGCGTCAGCAGCAAGGTCAACCCGCCACCGGCCGCGAGGGCCGGCTTGACCTCGGGCAGCACGACTTGCCGCAGTACTCGCCAAGGACCGCCGCCGAGACTCGCCGCGACGTCCAGCTGGACTCGCGGGATCTGCGCCATCGCGCCGAGCAGCGGCCGCATCACGAACGGCGTGTAGAAGGTGATCTCGGCCAGGATCACCGCCCACGGCGTGGTCAGGAAGCCACTGCCGCCGACCAGCGACCCCAGGACGCCGGCTGATCCGTAGATGAACGTGAACGACAACGCGACCAGGAACGACGGCAGTGCGAGCATCGCGTCGACCAGCCCCGAGATCACCCGCGCGCCCGGGAACGGTACGAAGCTGATCACCACGGCGAGGAATGTCCCCACCAGCAGGCAGCCGATCGTCGAGCAGACAGCGATCTGTACGGTCCGGACGAGCGCGTCGCGGAACTCGACCGACCCGATCACCTCGCGCCAGGTTGCGAACCCGCCGGTGAACGACTCGCCCGCGACCAGCACGAGCGGATAGACGACCAGCCCCGCAAGCACCAGCAGCGGCGGCAGCAACCAGACCGTCCTACTGACCCGCCTACTCGCGGTTTGGTTGCCTAGGGCAATGGGCACCCCAAGAACGTCGGCGGCCATCAGCGACCCTCCGCGGCGACCAGCGTGCAAGCCTCGACCGGCAACTCGATGGACACCTTCGCCCCAACCTCAGGTACCCGCCCATCAGCCGGCACGTCGACCTGCACCGGCACCCCCGGCAACCCGTCGATCGTGCAGGTAAGCCTGCTGGAAGCACCCCTCCACTGCGCCGCCACCAACTGCCCCGGCCACCCACCATCGCTGGCCAGCTTGATCGCATGCGGGCGAATGCAGAGCAGGAGCCCCCCGCCGGTCGGCCGGGCACCCGCATGCGGTCCCAGCCCCAACATTGTCTGGCCCGCCAAGCGGACTCCTCCGTCCACCACATCCACCGGAAGGAGGTTGGCCCCACCCAGGAACGACGCGGTGAAGGCCGACGGCGGCGCGGCATACAGGTCGGCCGCCGGCGCGATGTCGACAAGTCGAGCATCGCGCATCACCGCGATCCGGTCGGCCAGCGCGAGCGCCTCCGACTGATCGTGCGTGACGTAGATGATCGCGACGTCGGGCACCTCGCGCCGGAGCTTCTGCAACTCGCCGAGCATGTCCGCGCGCAACTGTGCGTCCAACGCGGCCAACGGCTCGTCCAGCAACAACACCGGCGGCTGGATCGCGAGCGCCCGTGCGATCGCCACCCGCTGCTGCTGCCCACCGGACAGCTCCCGCGGGTACCGCCGCGCGAACTTCGCCATCCCGACCATCTCGAGCATCTCGCCGACCCGCCGAGCGACCTCCGCCTTCGGCTTACGAGCGGCCCGCAGCCCGAACGCCACGTTGTCGGCCACTCGCAGATGCGGGAACAGCGCGTACTGCTGGACCACCACCCCGATACCTCGCCGAGCAGGCGGTACGTCGGTGACGTCCTTGCCGTCCAGCCAGATCCGGCCGCGACTCGGCCGGACAAAGCCCGCGACCGCCTTGAGCGCGGTGGACTTGCCCGAGCCCGAAGGTCCGAGCAACGCCACCGTCTCACCGGCTGCGACGGTGAGGTCGAGCCCTTCCAGCGCGACAGTGTGACCGAAGTGCACGGTCACGTCCTCGAGCCGAACGGTCATCCCTGGACTGCCTTGTTGTACGCGGCGACATCCGCGTCGAGGTCGGCGAGCACGGCGTTCCAGTCGGGCTGCCAGATCTCGACCCCGGCCGTCGCCTTCTGCGCCGCCTGGAAGTTCGCATCGGTCGGCTTCACGTCCGAGCGGGCCGGCAGCCCGAACGCGTCGCTGGCCGCGGTCTGCTGCGCCTCGGGCGAGAGCAGGTACGTCATCAGCTTCTCGCCGCCGTCCTTGTTCGGCGCGCCCGCGCCGAGCCCCATCACGTACGGCAGGGCGACGGTACTGCGCTTGCCGTCGGCCGTCGCCGGGAACAGCAAGGTGAAGGCCGACTTGGCGGCGGAGATCGAGGTCAGGTTCATCTGGACGTCGCCGTTCGCGACCCAGATCTCCCCCTTGCTCACCTTCGGCTGAAGCTTGCCCGTCGACGCCGACGGCCCGACGTTGTTGGCCTCGAGCTTCTTCAGGTAGTCGAGCGCGCCCTGCTTGCCGAGCAGGTGCTGCAGCAACAGCAGGACCGCAGTACCGTCGCCCGCTTGGCCTGGTGTCGAGTACTGGAGCTTGCCCTTGAAGCGCGGGTCGAGCAGATCGTCGAAGGTCTTCGGAGTCTGACCGGCCCTGGCCGAGTTGACGATGAAGGCGAGGTAGTTGTCGATCACGGTCACGTAGTCGGCGGCCTTGGGACCCTTGACCTGATCGCTGCCGGGCACCTGGTAATCCTGCAGCAGCTTGTCGGCCGACGCCTTCTGGATGAACGGCGGCAACGTGATGACGACGTCGGCCTGCGGGTTCGACTTCTCCTTCTGCAACCGGGAGACGACCTCGCCGGAGCCGGCCTCGACCAGCTGGACCTTGGTCCCGGTCTGCTTGGTGAAGGCTTCGAACCGGGTCTTGTACCAGTCGGCCAGACCGTCGGCGCTGTAGACGGTGACGGTCTTGCCACCGGAGTCGCCGGTAGAGGCAGCGCCGGTACCGCCGCAGGCGACCAGCGAGGTGAGCAGGGCACCGGCGAGCAGACCGGTGAGGGCACGCGAGCGGAACATCGCAAACTCCGTCTTGGCTAGTAGTGGAGCAGACCGGGCAGATCCCGGACAGACTCGAGGACGTGCGTGGCACCCGCGGCGTTGAGCTGATCGTTGCCATGGGCACCGGTAAGGACCCCGGCGACGATCCCGGCGCCGGCCCGGATCCCCGTGGTCATGTCATAGGCGGTGTCACCGGCCACGGCCACGTTGGCCACGGCGTCGGCTTTCAGCTCGAGCAGTGCTTTGAGGACCATGTCCGGGTACGGCCGGCCGCGACCCGCCTGCGCCGGGCAGAGGGTCAGGTCGGCGAGGTTCTTCCAGCCGAGCGCGCCGAGGATCCGCTGCTGGGTCGTCTCGGAGAACCCGGTGGTCAGACAGACCTTGATACCGAGCTCCCGGATCTCCCGGATCGCGTCCTCCGCGCCGTCGATCGGCGCGCTGTGACCTTCGTCGACCAGCGTTCCGTAGGCGGTCTCGAAGGCCTTGTTCGCCTGCTGGGCGGCGGCTTCGTCGTTGTCGAGCAGGTGCCGGAAGACGGTGATCTTCGACTCCCCCATCGTCGCCCGGACATGCGCCAGCATCTCGTCGTACCGCGGGCCGCCAAACTCGATGCCCTGGGCACCGATCGCCTGGGTGAAGGCCTTCTCGACCAGCCCGTCGTCGGCGACCGTCGTACCGGCCATGTCGAGCACTACGAGCTGGATCACAGTCCTGCCTCCAGGTAGCTGGTTTCGGCGATCGCGGGCGACATGGTCATGCCGCGGCCGCCCGGACCGGTGACGAGCGTGACGTGCTCGCCGACGGTCTGCCGGACGACGATCTCGGCTTCGGTGGCCTGCGAGTAGACGCCCGCCCACCGGCGTACGACGGGTGGTAGCTCGCGGCCGAGGATGCTCTCGACCGTCGTCTTCAGGTAGTCGTAGGGATCACTCTGGACGTCGAAGCCGAACGGTTCGGCGTACTCGTGCGTGTCACCGATCGTCAGCCCGCCGTCGGCCCGCTGGACCATCAGTAGCTGCATCGCGTTGTCGGCGGCAACAGTTGCCTGAGGCGTCTGCTTGAGCGTGTCGAGCGCCGTTCCCTGGTACGCCGGGTAGTAGCGGAAACTGTCCGCATCGGCCACGGCCGTCGTGAGCTGCTCGCCCAGCGGGGCGGTCTGCATCATCTGCAGCCGGACCCGGCGGACCGGCAACTCGCCGGCCAGCTCACGGATCAGGCCGCTGTGCCAGGCGCCCGTGCAGAGGAAGATCTCGTCGGCCGCGTGGATCTCACCATGGTCGTCCCTGACCTCGCCGGTACTGACCTCGCGGACCTCACGACCCGGGACGAACTGGTACCGACCGGACTTCTCCAGTTCGGCCCGCAACTCGGGGAGCACCTTGCGCGGCTCGACGATCGCGTCACGCTCGCACCAGAGCGCGCCGAGCAGCTCGCCCTTCAGAGCCGGGTTGCGCAGACGGGTCTGCTCGGCGTCGAGAAGCTGGAATCCACGGGCGGCCGCTTCGGGCGTGCTCGCGGCCTCCTTCGCGACGGCCAGCTCGTCGTCGGTTCGGCAGACGGTCAGCGATCCCGCCGGCCGGAAACCGATCCCCGGGACGGCCTCCCACAGCTCCCTGGCCCGCAGCGCCGTCTCGAGCTCAGCGCCCACGGCCCGGCCGCTCACCCAGACCAGCCCGAAGTTCCGCACACTCGCGCCGCGGCCCTCACGCTCCCGCTCGATCTGTACGACGTCGTACCCGCGTCTCACCCCCTCCCAGGCATGAAACGTCCCCAGCACCCCGCCACCGACCACAACAATCCGCATGCCCGAAAGATTGGTCCGGACCAATTACCGACAACCCGACACACCCCGAAGACCAGATGAACCCAAAGCAAACATCCGACGCCCCCACCCGCCCCACTTTGCACATCCCAGCCGCGCCGTTTGAGGGGTTAACCCCTCGAACGGTGGGTTGCCTGCTCGGATTCTGGCGAGGCAACCCACCGTCTCGGGGGTTAACCCCCGAGACGTCGCGCGGGCGCGGGCGCTCGGCGGCGTAGTACGGGCGGGGCTAGGGGCGGAGGGTGGCTCGGAAGCCGACTCGGTCGCCTCGGTAGAGGGAGCGGACCGACTCGATCGGGCGGCCGTCGGTGTCGCGGCTGGTGCGGTGCAGGAGCAGCATCGGGAGCGACTGGGTCGCCTTGAGCAGGTCGGCCTCGCGAGGAGTGGCGATCACCGTCTCGACCAGCTCCTCCCCCTCACCGAAGCGGACGCCGAGCTCATCGGTCAGGCAGCGATACAGCGACCCCTCCGGCTTCAGCACCTCGCGCAACGTCGGGAAACGCGCCACCGACATGTACGTCGTCTCGAGCCCGATCGGCTGCCCGTCCGCGAGCAGTACCCGCTCCAGCCGATGCACCGGGTCGCCGACCGCGATCCCGAGCTGCTCGGCCAGCAACTCCTCCGCCTCGATCTCCTCGAAGGCGACCACCTCACGCCCAGGCTCCTGCCCCTGCGCCCGTAACGCCTCCGTGTAGCTCACCAGCGCCAGCGGCTGGATCAGCTTCGGCGTCGCCACGAACGTCCCCTGCCCCTGCCGCGCCCGCAGCCGGCCGTCCGCGATCAGCTCCCGGATCGCCTGCCGCATCGTCCACCGGGAGACCCCGAACTCCTTGGCCAGCGTCCGCTCGGGTGGCAGCGCGGAGCCCTCACCGAGCCGTTCGAGCAGCTCGACGAGCCGGGTCTTGACGGCGAAATGCAGCGGCACGGTCACCCGGCAGACGATAACCGAGCCACCCCGTCCCCAGCTGCCAGGCTTCCCGCCGCCAACGCCTGGCACTGCGGGCCGCGTTCGAAGTACGGGGAAAAGCTAGAGCCCCGGGCGGCAACCCGGGGCTCGAGATGGATGGATGGCGGCGGAAATCAGCTGCCGGACTTGCGCCGGAACTGGCGCTTCTGCTTGTCGTTGTGCGCCTCGCCGACACCCTCGTGCCGCGGCCCGCTACCGGGGTGCGACTCGTGGGTCTTGTTCTTCTTGGCGAGCGCCTCACGGAACTTCTTCTGCAGATCGTCCTTGGCCGGCTCGCTGGGCGTGTCGCTCATACCGTCTCCTTCAAACCGTCAGGCATTTCATCCTCTAGCCAACCAATTGTGACTGCCCCCGCGCCAGTGAATATCGGCGGGGCCGTCTCAGCGTCAGTAAATCACTCCGGCCGGGTACCCGGCGGCTGTTAGTTTCACTGCGTCGGTAGCGGCGTCGGAAGGGGCAGTCATGGTGGTCAGCACCGAGGCAGTGATCGGGATCGCGCTGGTCGAGCTCGGCCTGGTCGTCATCCCCGGGCCGAACATGATCTACCTCGTCTCGCGCTCGGTCGTCCAGGGACGCCGCGCCGGGCTCACCTCACTCGCAGGCGTCGGCGTCGGCTTCCTCGCCTACCTGCTGGCCGCGACCGCCGGCCTGGCGACTCTCTTCGCCCTCGTCCCCGAGATCTACCTGACCCTGAAGCTCGCCGGCGCCGCGTACCTGCTCTGGCTCGCCTGGAACGCCTTCCGCCCCGGCGGCAACTCCAGCTTCACCCCCGGCGAACTCGCGCCGGATCGCCCCCGGAAACTCTTCGGCATGGGCCTGCTGACCTGCCTGCTCAACCCGAAGATCGCGATCCTCTACATCTCGCTGCTCCCCCAGTTCGTCGACCCGTCGCGCGGCCAGGTCGGCCTCCAGAGCCTCCTCCTCGGCCTCACCCAACTGGCAGTAGGCGTCGCGGTGAACGCGATCTTCGTCATCACCGCAGGCTCGGTAGCGACCTTCTTCACCCGCAAACCCCTCTGGTCCCACATCCACCGCTACCTGACCGGCACCGCCCTGGCCGTCTTCGCCGTGAAACTCGCCACAGACCGCACCCAGCCCGTCGCCGCTCCGTAGTACCGGCAACACCCCGCGCAGTCACCGGCACCCCACGTTCACGAACCGCCGCCGCGCCTCCACCCAGCGCAGCCGATCCCGCGAAATCTCAAGCGCTTGAGCCACTTGCCGCCCTCCTGGCGCTTGGGTGCCGACGTACATTTATCGATACGGCCCCCGGACCGACCGGCAAGACTGAAACCGCCCCTCTCAGCGTGGCGATCATCCACCGGTACGACGCTCCGCCCGGCCGACCCACCACCCTCGAGGTGGTCCCCCTGACAGGTCAGGGTGCCGGTGATCCCCATCCCCTGCCCGGCACCCTGGCCGCTCCACCTAGTCGACGCGACTGGCAACGAAAACGAACTCGAGGCCCGGGCGATCCGGCGCATCCCGTACTTCGTCAACCGCGAACCCCGCCCGCGCCAGCGACTCCTCAACCTCAACCCGGGACCGAAACCTCAACGTCGACTCCGAAGTCAACGTCGCGCCGTCCTCCGCAAAAACGTAAGTCCACTTGAACTTCACCAGTGGCAACCGAACCTCCAGCAAGTCGGCCCAGGTCTCCACGACGCCGACCTCAGGCAGCTCGACCCGCTGATAGGTCTCCTCCCGATTCCACCCCAGCCATGCCTCGCGCGCAGGATCCCTTGTCTCGAAGACAAATCGCCCGCCCGGTACCAGCGACCGCCGTACTGCGCCCAGCGTCGCCGTCCACTCCGCGTCGTCCACAAAGACTTGCGCCACATTCCCCGTCATCACCGCCAACTCAACCTCCAACGGCGGCAGCGCCTCAGCATCCCCATGAACCCACCGAACCCGCTCAGCCCCCACCTTCCCCCGAGCAACCTCCAACGAAGCCAACGCCGGATCCACCCCCACCACCTCAACCCCACGCCCGGCCAGCATCAAGGCAAGTACTCCCGTCCCACACCCCACATCCACCACCCGCCGCGCACCGAACTCCTCCACCATCCCCAGATAGGCCTCAAGATCCGCCCGCCCCACCTCCAGCGAGTCATAGATCTCCACCAACCGAGGCACCTCGAACAACGCATCAGCCATACCCACGACCGTAGGCGCCCTTCGCCCACCCGACGACCGAATTCCCACGCTCAGGTGTTGGCGCCGGATCGGACGGTTTCAGGGGTTTGGCCGGTCCAGCCGTTGAAGGCCCGATAGAAGGAGGTCGTGTCGTCGTAGCCGAGCAGGTACGCGATCTCCGGGGTGGTCATCGTCGAGGTGGTCAGGTAGTGACGGGCGAGGGATTCGCGGGTGGCGCGGAGGATCGACTGGAAAGCGGTGGATTCCAGTTGCAGCCGGCGCTGCAGGGTCCTCGTGCTGACAGCCAGCTCTCTGGCCACCGAAACAGTGGTCGCCGCGCCCGCGGGCAGGAGTTTCAGCAGGGCGGCGTGGACGAGTTCAGCAGTCGACGTCCCCTGGTCGAGGTCGGCGAGGCGACGGCGCAGGTCGGGTTCGAAGTACTCCCACATACGCTCGTTGGCGGTGAGGAACGGCCGGTCGGCGTCGCGATCGTCGAAGGTGATCGACCAGTGAGGACCATGCGTGATCGGAACCCCGGCGTACTGCGCGTACTGATCCCGCACGTCGGGCGGAAGGGCGACCGGCGCCGTCAACCGCAGCGGGCGCACCTCCGCCCGCGTCCCGATCCGCGCCAGCGCCACCCAGAACAGGAGCTCGGTGAGTGCGTAGACCTCGGGCGGCTCATCAGGCCAGACGAGCTCGATCGTCATACTGCCGCCCGACGCGCGGACCGTGAGCCGCAGCGGCCCGATCAGCCTTTTGTAGTGGGCGATCCGGCTCACCGCGACGGCGAGCGACGGGCTGCAGAAGGCCGCGAAGAGTGGTGGGTCGAAGACCTCCGCCGAGATCGTCCGGGCGATCGTGATCGGCAGGAGTTCGTCGGCGACGTCCTCGGCCAACGCCTGCCACAGCGCGTAGTACTCGGTCGGTGTCAGCTCGACGGTCCCACCCGCGAAGAGACCTTGGGGCAGCCGGGCGCGTTGCAGTACTGCGGGAAGCGAGGCGCCGAGGTCGGTCAGGAGAGCCCGCACCGAGGAGCCCAGGATGTAGTTGCCGAGGCTCATACCTGACTCATACCTGGCTCATCACGACGCGATCGTAGACCCGATCGCCGAACCACTTGCGGGTGAGGATCAGGAGCCTCGCGTACTTCCCCGCGACGTACCGGGTCCGCGGGCGCCGAGCGCCGACCGCCTTCGCGATGACACCGGCGAGCTTAGCGGCCGAGGTCCCGCCCGAGGCGTAGCTGCCCTGCGTCGCCGCGCCGACCTTCCTGGCGAGGCCGGCGTAGGGACCGTTGCCCGATCGCGCCATCATCGGCTCGGCCAGCACGGCCCCGAACTCGGTCGCGATGATGCCCGGCTCGATCACCACCACGTCGATGCCGAACTGCTTCAGCTCGAGCCGCAGACAGTCGGACCAGCCCTCCACCGCGTGCTTGGAGGCGTGGTACCAGGAGCCGAGCGGGGTGTAGATCTTCCCACCCATCGAGGACAGGTTGACGATCCTCCCCGCCCCACGCGCCCGCATCCCCGGCAGTACGAGCTGGGTCAGTCGAGCCATCCCGAACAGATTCACCTCGAACTGGTACCGCGCGTCGGCGAGCGCCGTGTCCTCCATCGCCCCGTACAACCCGAAGCCGGCGTTGTTGACCAGCACGTCGACGTCCCCGACCTGCTCGACCAGCCTGACCAGATCGTCTTCCTGGGTGACATCCACAGCGACCACCGTGGCGCCCAGCTTCTCCAGATCCCGCATCTGCTCAACCCGCCGCGCGGCGGCGTACACGGTGTATCCCTCAGCCAGCAACCTGACCGCAGTCGCCTTCCCCATCCCGGACGAGGCCCCGGTCACCAGCACCACAGTCATCCCTGTACCTCCTCAGCAGCCGGCCCCAACGACCAGCCACCCCCCGACGCTAACCCGCCCCACTCCCCCAACCATTGACCGATCACGCCAACATCTTTCCCAACCGCGCCACCATTGCGGACGGCCGGCGAACTCGGGCTGAGGCACCAGGCGTCTCCGAACCAAGACATCCAGGCTCGCTCTACGGCCGCGGCAGTACCGCCAGGGCCGTTTCGCCGATCGCGCGCAGCGAGTCGGGGCTGCCTCCACCTTTGCCCAGCGCTTCGATACCGCGCAGCACGGCCAGCAGGAGTCCGGCGAGCCGGGCGGGGTCCGCGTCCGGCGCGATGTCACCCGCGCGCTGCGCCCCGGCGACACAGGCGGTGATGAGGTCCTCGATGGCCGTGAATGTCCGGCGGGCCGTCGCCGCGACGGCCTGGTCCTGCTCAGACAACTCGGCGGTTCCCTTGGCGAGCAGGCAGCCCCGCAGGCAAACGTCCGAGGCGGTGGCCTCAGCCACCTTCAGCACATGGGCGCTCAGTCGTTCATAGGCGACGGCGTCCGGGCCGTCGAGGGCTCGGCGCACGGCAGCGACCAGTTCGGCGCAATGGTCATCGAAGGTACGCAGGAACAACTGATGCTTGTCGCCGAAGGCGCCATAGAGGCTGCCCTTGCCCAGACCGGTGGCCGCGGCAATGTCATCCACCCTCGCCGCCGCGTAACCGGTCGACCAGAACTGGTCCCTGGCGACGCGCAGCACCTCTTCTTCATCGAAACCTCGGGGTCGCGCCATGGCCTCACAATATCCGTTCTTGACCATCTCGTCCAGAACAGACTACGTTGTGGACGAGATAGTCAAGAAAAACCCGACTCGAAAGGATGGGTGCCATGCGCCCCATGGATGGAAAGACGGCACTGGTCACCGGTGCCTCCAGTGGTATCGGACGGGCGATCGCCCAGCGCTTTGCCGATGACGGCGCCCGCGTCTACCTGACCGGCCGCCGCAAGGACGAACTCGAAGCCGCCGCCGAGGACATCGGGTCCAACGCCGTCGCCGTGCCGGGCGACGTCTCGCAGGCCGCCGACCTCGACCGGGTCATGGACGTCATCCGCGGCGACGGGCGGCAACTGGACGTCGTCGTGGCCAATGCCGGTGCGGGTGCCGGCGCCCGCCTCGCGGACGTCACCGAGGAGCAGTTCGACTTCGTCTTCGGTGTGAACACCAAGGGCAGCCTGATGACCGTACAGAAGTCGCTGCCCCTGCTCGCTCAACCCGCGTCGGTGATCCTGCTGGCCTCCTCCACAATCCATCAAGGCGCCGACGGAATGGGCATCTACGCGGCATCCAAGGCAGCCGTACGCAGCCTGGGCCGGACCTGGGCCGCGGAGCTGGCCCCGCGAGGCGTGCGCGTCAACGTCATCACACCCGGCCCGATCGCCACACCCGCGATCGAAGGCCTGGCCGCCAGGTTCGGCCAGAGCGTCGACGACTTCCACGGAGCGCTCTCCGCACAGCTGCCGCTGCAGCGCATGGGCCGCCCCGAAGAGGTCGCGGCACTGGCGGCTTTCCTCGCCGGCCCGGAGAGCTCGTTCATCACCGGCGCCGAACACTTCGTCGACGGCGGACAGATCCAGGTCTAACCGACCGAAGGAGGTGCCGGCCGCTGAGTTCGCGCACCACCTCCGCAGGCCAAACGGCCTTCCGCAAGATCGACTACACGTTTGAAGCGGAACTCGACTCAGTTCCGCTGCTATCCAACCTAGGCAATTGGTGAGTCATGCCAAGAAGTCCTGGACCGTCTGCACGACCGCCACGTGTGCGCCATCGACATCGCGGAACTCCGGGCAAAGGGCGACTATTCCACCATCGACCAGAGTTCCGATGTCGGCCCACCCACCCGTCCAAACCACGATCTCGACCTCGTCTGCGGGTTCACGAGACAGCCGGATCCCCAGGGATTCAGGCACTTCTACGCGGGCGCGGTCGCTCACGATCGGCTGGGGCCAAGCAGCTCGCTCGTCGCGCCAGGTGAACACACCAACCTGGGCAGAGCGTTCCCAGTCGGCAACCAGCATCGCCAGACGAGCCGCCAGCACATCAAGGTCGACGAGATGTTCCACGCCTACATCCTGCCGTATCCAGCCCGCCCGACCAGTTCGCGCACCAAGACGGTCAAACTCAGGGCGACCGTTGGAACGTCGTCAGGGGCGCGGTGGATGCCGCTCGGCCAACCGGACGGCATCGACATCGCCGCTGAGTTGCTGTGACCGACTTGTGCTGGATCAGACGTTAAATCTGAACTCCACCCGTCACCTCGCCAACCAACCTCAGCTGGCGCCGGAGGGAACGTGCGTCACGCCTGGTCGAGCTCCTCGACGGCTGCCACGAACTCCGGTCGGCCGACGGTGACCTTGCCAGTCCGCCGCCCGGCGAAGAAGCTCGGCTCAGGGTCCTTGAGCTGCCACCTGATGGTGACCTCATCAGCCTGACGCCAGCACAGGATGGTCGGCGCGATGCACAGGTGGCCCAAGTCGACGTCGCCTAGCTCGATCCAGTAACAGCCATCGGTCAGGCCGTACCAGCTCAGGCTCGACTGGTCGCCACCCAGGGTGCGGCCTCCGCCAATGACGCGTCAAGCATCTTCGCCGTCCAAGTCTTCGCTTCGGGAACCTTCCTCGCATGATTGTTCTTTCTTTTTCGACTTGAAAAACCTCGCTACGTTGGACCCAACGGCGCCCGCTGTTCCGACAATCGCGCCGCCTATGCTCGCAGCCTTGATCCGCGCCATTTCATCGGCTCGCTTCACGGCTGCCAGGTAGACCTCCGCGTCGACATTCGGAGGTGGGAGTTCCCTGAGATGCTCCATAAGTCGCTTCGATTGAATACGAAGAGTAATAAAGGTGAGGCCGCCCGACACCACTCCCCCCACCACCGGAACGACCTTGCTCACAGTCTTAGCGAAGCTCTGCTTGGTTACATGCACTCCGATAACCCGCAGCGTCTGCTTCATCGGGAGGTACCACGCGGTTTTAGTCAGGGCCACACTTGCGATCTTCTTTTGGACGGCTGGACGGGCGACTTGAACAGCAAAGAGACTCACTGAGACCGATGCACCGCCGACCCCCATCATTATGCCGAGGAACGCTGCAAGTATGCCCAAAGATTCATCATCCAAGTCATCGATGTCATCCAAGAACGACTGCCAACCATATATGTAGGCGATCTTCTGCATAACTCTGAAGGCGTGAACATAGAACTGAGTGATGTCAGCAGGCACCGTTCCGATCATTGCAAACCCGCCAGGCAAGCCCGCAGCGAACGACAATGCCGTGGATTTTCCAGTCTCGAACTCGATAACGCTCTTGGCGATCTCATCGAGCATGGTCGGCGAAATGCCAGCTACCGCCGGATTCTCACTGACAGCCCGAGCTATTGCGGCTGCACCGATACCTCTTTTGTGAAGCTCCGCCCTGAGGAATTGGGCCCGGTCAATGCGTACGCCACGTAGCCGTATGACTTTTTTCAGGAACGCTATGGCGAATTGCTCAGCCTCCCTGTCTTGCTCGGCCAGCATACTCGGATCGACACCTTCGTCTACCTTGAGGCTTTCACTGTCCAAGTCGCCGGTTATCGAAGGGTCCGCCGCAACTGCTTCTTTGCCTTTATAGTTTTCATCGCTCACAGCGCACATCATTCCCATGGTTTACGAAGTTGTCCATAGCTCATGCTCCGCTGTCAGGCAAACGAAAAGGCTGGTCCGCAGCAAGTAACTGCCGGACAGCCTATATCCGTATAGAGAACTAGACGTTAAACCTGAACTCGACCCGTTGACGTCATCGGCCAACAGGAGCAGGTGTCTAGCCGAGTTGCTGTACGAGGCTTTTGCAGTGTTCGCGTAGTACTGGCAGCGTGCGAGCGCCGACCTCGTTCGCACCGGGGACATCCTGGATGTTGGCCACGGCTTGCTCGAAAGCATCTGGATACCGCTCGGCCAAACCCCTGGTGCGATCGACCAGCAGATCTGTCTCCAGGCCTAGAGTTCCGGCGGCCTTGTCCCACTGCTTGCGCCTGATGCGACTGAAGATCCGCTCGCCACCGATGGAGAGTGCAACGCTTCGCTCAGCCGCCCCGCGGTCGTAGCTCAACCCTGTAGCGAGGTCGTAGAGCGGCGCGATCCGGCGTTGCCCCTCATGGGCCAGGAGAAGCGAGATGTTCTTCGAGTGCCCATCAGGCGCGCCGGCGACGAGATTGATGGCCGCAAAATCCGCGACTGCCATCAAGTCGTCCTCTCGCTGTGACGACCATTTCTTGACGACGCCGGCCATGTCGGTGAGCTGGGGACCGCCACGCGACTCGTACTTCGCCTCCGGGAGCCGACCGAGCGCCTGGCAGAAGTCCTCCTGATGAACGCGTACGACTGAACCGTCACCTCCAACGATCCGGTCGAAGCGCTCGATCACCAGCGCCCACTGGTCATCGAACCGAACGATGCGACTTGCGGCAACGTCGACTCCCAGGTCGGAGGCCGCTGCCATCGTGAGGTGCTCGACAACTGCCTGGTGGAGCAGAACCTTGATACCAGGCTTGATGATGTGCGTCGTGGCAGCGGATCCGTGTGCCTCGTGCCACTGGCCGTCGAGCAGCGTGAGAGCGAACTTTTCCTGCTGTCCTCCCAACGACCAATGCTCGTCGGGCATCGTCCACCCGGCGGGCTCATCGATGAGTTCACGCAAGCGTTCGGCGATGTCGTCATCGCCGACAGGCTTGTACTCCGCGTTCCGGCTCAGCAGGTCTTCGACATCCTCGTAGTGACAGAACTGCACCGCACCGGGACATTCCCATCCCGTCTCGGCCAGGATCGCGAAGATGTCATCCGGCACCGCTCCGAGTCGGTCGGCCCATCGCCCGAGTGTCTCCCGATTCTCGGGAAGCAGCCCGCGCAAGTACGGCTCCACCCGATGCTCCGGATAGGCAGTAGGCGCGATCGGCAGTCGCAACGAAAGAGGAACGCTGCCGGAGTCCACATAGGCGTCGTCATAACTGAACGTCGGAAGGGCTCCTCGAGTCACCCGATCCAGGGACCCCACCACCTGCCCGTACAGCAGGACGGCCAAGCGCTCAGCCATGATCGGACGGGGGCGACTGAGGCTTACCGGCAGACCAGGCGCGGCGGCGGATCTCGGCGCTGCGCTGATGCTTGTCCATCAACTCCTGCATCGCCTGGGTATCCAGACTTACGCGACTGGCGGGAGCAGCGCTCGCTTCGTCCTCGGACAGCGCTGACGTGTACGAGCGAAGGACGAGAGACAAGTCCAGCGCCTCGAGAAGCCGCAGAATCTGCTCGAACTCCGCTCCACGATGACCGGCCTCGAGTTTCGCCAGCCAGGATCTCGAGACACCAGCTCGCCTGGCCAACTCGTGCTGACTCAACGCCAGACGCGTGCGCTCGGCCTTGATGGTCGCCCCGAACTTGCTCCAATCGCCAATGGTGATGTCGCGCACGGGTCTCCCTCCAACCGTTGTCTTCGTTCATAGACATCATGCCCTTGTCCACGAACGAAGACAAGCCGCCAGTGACTTCGAACGAAGACAACCGGTGTCGGTTCAGTGGTTGGACAGGAGGGTGGCGCCGGCTCGGATGGTGTCCCAATCGGTACTGCGGTGCCAGCCGCGGGCTCTCTCCAGCCAGCCTGAGCGGTCCTGGTACTCACGGCGGAGTTGATCAAGATCGAGTTCGACGCCGAGGGGTGGGGAGGCTTCGACCTCTGCGATGCGGACTTCCATCGCCGACAGCAGCGCCCGATCAAACTCCTCGATCGCAGCGACGAACTGGTCGGCGTCGACCGTCACGGCACCAGTCCGCGGTACTGCGAACTTGTTCGGCGCCCACACCGGCATCTCCCAGTCGATCGTCACCTGCCCATCACGACGCCGGCAACAGATTGCCGGACTATCGCGCAGGTACCCAAGATTCAGCCAGTGATCCGAGTACCAGGTCATCGCAGCGTCCGCCGAGTCGGAATCCACGTCATTCCACCCGAGCGAGTCGCCGCTGACGAAGTCGACCAGATCCGCCGGCACATCCTGCTTCACCGCAGAAAGAAACCGAACCGAATCAAGCCTTCAGACGTTGAAGCGGAATTCGACTCGATTGTGGCACCGATCAACATGACTGATGTCGGAGTATCCGGCGCGACCACGCCGTCGTGGAGATCCGCGAGGCACTCGTAGGCACCAGTGATCCCGAAACCGGCAGGCAGTCAGCCACTCTGCGCCGGGGGCTCCGCTGCGCGAAGAGTCAGGTTGATAGAGGTCGTATAGTCGGCCAGCTCCCGCAATTCGTCGCACCACTGCTTCAGGATCTTCTCACCCACAAGGTGGTCTGGCCGGTCCCTGTCGATCTTGACGAACACGTCAGAGCACCTCACATGCAGCCACTGGCCGCGCGCAAGCAGGTTGCGGCGTTTGAGGGCGGGCTGACACGGTCGAGGATGGCGTGGTCAACCGGCGAGTTGGCCTTGAGCCACTTCACACGCACTCCGACGTCTTGCGGTAGACCTTGTCGTGCGTGAGCCCTCGACTTTGCAGTTGCCCAGTCGACCATTGGGACGCTCTTGAGCTTCGCGATCCCAACGTCCGACGTATACTGATCGATGGAGCGGACGGGAATCGAACCCGCCTGGTAGAGATGATAAGCCCCGCCTGTCGGCCTTGACCCGCCCCTTCACTAGTAGGCCCCTGAGTTACTGCTCGGGGGCCTTCTTCGTTGGCAATACTCTAGCACGAGTGCAGCGATACCGACCCCAGCAGAGTAGTTTTCTCTGTTTCACTGACTCTAGGTGTCGGTGGCAACCCTCTGTTACTCTCTAACTGAAACGGAGGGTCCCATGAGTGAAGCTAGCCATAGGCACGGTGGACAGCGCCGCAAGTACCCGTCGCTCAACCTCGAGCAGGCAATCGAGCGAGCGCGCGTTTTATTCGAGCGCGAGCGATACAACGCTGCTCCTATCGATCTCGTTGCGAGGCACTGGGGCTTCAAGACGATCAAGACTGGCCCAGCCTCGACTGCCTACTCCGCCGTCAAACAGTTCGGCCTTCTCGATGAGACCGGCTCGGGCGACCAGCGCAAGGCCTCAATCAGTCAACGCGCCCGCGCGATCCTCACTGCACCTGAAGACGTACGAAGGTCAGAGATTCGTGAAGCGGCGCTTGAACCTACGATGAATCGGCAAATATGGGAGCGATATGGCATACACACCGGATCACCCGAGACCTTCAACTGGCACTTGATCAGCGAGATGGGCTTCTCTGACACCGGAGCGCGAGAGTTCGCTAAGCAGTACGAGGCAACTATCCACTTTGCAGGCCTAATGGATGAAGAGTTCCCAGCCTCGGTCGAAACGGACAGGGACGATTTGGGTAGCCTGGACAGTTCCGCAGCCAGTAACTACCCAGTCGCGCCGACTGTTGACGTCTGGCAGGCTTCGACAGGCGAGCGAGTTGAGGTTCCGGTCCATCACACCCCGTCGACGGTACGCCCGAGTCGCCACGCGATCCCGCTGGTCGGCGGCAAGGTCGTGATCCTAGAGGGCGAATTTCCGCTAACTGAGGCTGCATGGCAGGGCTTCATGACAGTCCTGCAGGCCTTCAAGCCCGGCCTGGTCCAACAAGACCAATCGCTGCCTAGCTCCGCCGCTGCATTCGACGAATCGTAGCGGACAAGCGCTCGGGACGGAGCGGCGCAAAGTCCAAACCCTCCCGCCAAGCGGCGAACCGGAATTCGACACCGATTCGTCATCGACCAGCCTCATGACCTGAAATCTCACGTAGCTTGCTGCGCTAGACGCTTGTAGTGTTCGCGCAGCGCCGGCATGGTTCAAGCATTGATCTCGTCCGCTCCGGGGATGTCTCGGACACTGTCTACCGCTCGTTCGAAGGCATCGGGATAGTGCTCGGCAAGTCCTTTGGCGCGGCCGATCAGCAGAGCACGGGGCCAGACTGAGAGTTCTGGCGGCCTTCTCCCATTGATTGCGCCCTATGCGGCGGAAGATCCGCTCACCTCCGCTGGAGAGAGCGATGCCCCTTGTCCATGAACGAAGACAAGTGCGTGCTGTCCTCGAACGAAGACACCGCGAGGCGCAGCGTCTATCGCTGAACGAGCCTTCAACGAAGATCACCTCGCGTGCTTGCGCCGGAGGCGGTGTCCTTTGGACGTTGGAGGCGGTTAGACGTTAAATCTGAATTCGACGACGTCGCCGTCGGCCATGATGTAGTCCTTGCCTTCGATTCTGACCTTGCCGGCTGATTTGGCGGCGGCCATGGAGCCGGCTTCCATCAGGTCGGTGAAGGAGACGATCTCGGCCTTGATGAAGCCGCGCTGGAAGTCGGTGTGGATGACGCCGGCGGCTTCGGGGGCGGTGGCGCCCTTTTTGATGGTCCAGGCTCGGGATTCCTTCGGGCCTGCGGTGAGGTAGGTCTGCAGGCCTAGGGTTTCGAAGCCTACGCGGGCCAGGACGTCCAGGCCGGGCTCTTCTACGCCCATCTCGTTGAGCATCTCGCGGGCCTCGTCCTCGTCGCCGAGCTCGACCAGCTCGGCCTCGAACTTGGCGTCGAGGAAGATCGCCTCGGCCGGGGCGACCAGATCGCGCATCCCCTGCTTGAGGGATTCGTCGGCGAGCTCGTCCGCGTCGCAGTTGAAGACGAAGATGTACGGCTTGGCCGTCATCAACATGAGCTCGCGGATCGCGTCGCGGTCGACGTTGGTGGCGATGATCGGCGTACCGGCTTCGAGGTGCTTCTGCGCCTCGCGGACCGCCTCCAGGACGGCGACGCCCTCCTTCTTCAGCCGGGCTTCCTTCTCCAGCCGCGGGATCGCCTTCTCGACGGTCTGCAGGTCGGCCAGGATCAGCTCGGTCTGGATCGTGGAGATGTCGTCGGCCGGGTTCACCTTGCCGTCGACGTGGGTGACGTCGTCGTCGCGGAACACCCGGGTGACCTGGCAGATCGCGTCGCCCTCGCGGATGTGGCTGAGGAATTTGTTGCCCAGCCCCTCACCCTCCGACGCGCCCCGGACGATGCCGGCGATGTCGACGAACTGCACGGTCGCCGGCAACTGCTTGGCCGACCCGAAGAGCTCGGCGAGCTTGCCCAGCCGCGCGTCCGGTACGCCGACCACCCCGACATTGGGCTCGATCGTCGCGAACGGGTAGTTCGCCGCGAGCACGTTGTTCTTGGTCAGCGCGTTGAAGAGCGTGGACTTGCCCGCATTGGGGAGCCCGACGATTCCGATGGAGAGTGCCACGGGCAGCAAGAGTACGCGGCCGAACCCGCCCCACCCCAATCCGCCGACCAGCCGGTACTGCGAACCGCCCGCCGCGCGACGCAGTACGGGCTAGATGACGAAGGACTCCAGCTCCGAGTCGTACCACCGACTGGTCAGCCCCAGCGGCTGCATCCCGAGCCGGCGGCAGACGGCGAGCGAGGGCTGGTTGTCCGGGCGGACGACCGCGTAGATCTCCCCGAGACCCGCCTTGAACCCGTGCGTGATCGCGCCGTGCGCCGACTCCGTCGCCAGCCCGCGCCCCCACGCGTCGGGGTGTAAGTGCCAGCCGACCTCGACCTCACCCTTCGACGAAGGTCCCTCGGGCAGCGGTACCAGCAGTACGGTCCCCGCGATCGTCCCGGACGCCTTCTCCTCCACCGCCCAGATGCCGTGCACCGGATCCTCGTTGCGGGTGTTCCACCGCTCGATCACGCGCGACGCGGCGTCACGATCCGTCATCACCCGCGGGTCGGCGCCGAGCCAGCGCGACACCTCCCACCGGCGATAGATGTCGAACACCCGGTCGCCGTCCGCGTCGGTCCAGTCGCGTACGACCAGCCGGTCCGTCTCGTAGACCACCTTCGGATCCATCGCAGCACCTCCATCCGTTGGGAGTGATCTATCCGTCCCAACCAGTCGAGAGCAAGCAGCGTCTCCACTCTGTGACCAGTTGCAGAGAACTCATCAGCCACCGATCACGCCTCGTGTTCGGCTGCTCGCAATTCCTGCGGTTCGGCCGCACCCAACTCGTCTCCTGCCTGTTCCCCGCCGCGCTCTTCGCCGGCCTGGCGATCTCGAAGTACATCGACCTCCCGATCGCCCGGTACGACGCCCTGCTCGGCTTCTGCCTGCTGCTCACCTTGGGGTGCTGGCTGGCCGGGCTGGAGACCTGGCGCGAGATCGCGGTGATCTTCGGCTTCCACCTGATCGGGCTCGGGCTGGAGCTGTTCAAGGTCCAGATCGGCTCCTGGCAGTACCCGGGTGACGCGGTGACGAAATTCGCCGGGGTGCCGCTGTTCGCGGGCTTCATGTACGCCGCGGTCGGTAGCTACATCTGCCAGGCGTGGCGGCGGTTCGACCTGCGGGTGAGCGGCTATCGGCCGGTTCTCACCACCGTGCTCGCAGTACTGATCTACGGGAACTTCTTCACCCACCACTGGCTGCCCGATCTGCGCATCCCGATCGCGCTGGGACTTCTGCTCGTACTGCGGCGCACCTGGGTCTTCTACACCGTCGGCACCCGGCGGTACCGGATGCCGCTGGCGCTGTCGTTCGCGCTGATCGGCTTCTTCCTCTGGATCGCGGAGAACTTCGGCACCTTCCTGGATGCCTGGAACTACCCCGACCAGGTGAGCGTCTGGCGGCTGGTGCACCCGGCGAAGTTCGGCGCCTGGGCGCTGCTGGTCAGCATGAGTTTCGTCCTGGTCGCGAGCGTGAAGTCGTTGGAGGGAAGGCTTTACCACCGCGGAACGCCGGCCTCGGTCGTGACTCCCAAGGCGACTGAGATCTCCCTGCAACACAGCCCTGCCAACCAGGTCCAAATGTAAGGCGTCTTACCGATGAAAGCTCCTTGAGGGGGAGCGTATCTGGGGAACATCCGCCTGATCTGCAAGGGAGCATCATGTCCCGCAAGCTAGCCGCCATCATCGGTACCGGGGTCGCAGCCGCCCTGGTCGTGGGCTCGCTGATCGCCTTGGCGCTGGGGCACACCAACCAGCCCAAGCCGACGTCGGCCTCCGCACCGAACACTGCGATCACCCCGTCGTCGACGCCGATCGAGACGCCGACCCCGACGCCGCCCGGCAACTCGGGTGGACCGGAGTCCGGCAAGCCGCGCACGCCGGCCGGTGACCCGACCGCGGCCGCGATCGCCGGCAACAAGAAGGTGCTGTTCTTCAGCTTCGACGACGGCCCGGACCCGGTCTGGACGCCACGTATTCTGCGGGTGCTGGCGAAGTACGGTGCCCACGCAACGTTCTTCGAGCTCGGCAACATGCAGGCCGCGCACCCCGGGCTGCGCGAGCAGGTCCTTGCTGCAGGCAACACCATCGGCAGCCACTCGATCTCACACCCGCAGCTGACCGCGATCACACCGGCCAAGCGCCATCACGAGATCTTCGACGGCCCGCAGTCCAAGTGCTTCCGCCCGCCGTACGGTGCGTCGAACCCGAAGGTGCGCGCCGAGATCCTGGCCGCCGGGATGGTCCAGGTGCTCTGGGACGTCGACCCGCGCGACTGGGCCCGGCCCGGCGTCCACGCGATCGTCCACAACATCATGACCCACGCGCAGAAGCACAACATCATCCTGATGCACGACGGCGGCGGCGACCGCACCCAGACCGTCGCGGCCCTCGACAAGGCACTGCGCCTGCTGAAGGCCCAGGGCTACACCTTCGCCGCGATGGCCTGCTGAAAGCTGCACGCGCTTGATCTCAAGGGCACTTGAAGTCCTAGCGTCGCGGCATGGCACTCATGACGGACCATGCCGCGACCGGCTCCTGGCGCGAGCTCCTCGGCCGCAGGTACGCCCCGGTGGCGGTCGTACTGGCCGGTGGGGTGCTGATGGAAGCGAGCACCGTCTACCTCACCACCAGTCTGCTACCGACGATCGTCGACGACATCGGCGGTACCGGCTTCTACGCCTGGACGATGACGGCCTTCCTGGTCGCGTCGGTGATCAGCTCGATGCTGGTGAGCCGGATCCTCACCACGCGGGGCTCGATGGTCGCCTACCTGCTGGCGTTCGGGCTGTTCGGTCTCGGCTCCCTGATCGCGGCGGCCAGCCCGGGCATCGGGATCTTCCTTGCAGGGCGGGCCGTGCAAGGCTTCGGTGGCGGTCTCCTGGCAGGGCTCGGCTACGCGCTCATCCAGCGGTCGCTGCCTGAGCGGTTGTGGGCCAAGGGTGCTGCGCTGGTGTCGGCGATGTGGGGTGTCGGCAATCTGGTCGGGCCCTCCGCCGGTGGCGCCTTCGGGCAACTCGGGGTCTGGCGGCCGGCTTTCGGGTTGCTGGTCGCGCTGGCCGCAGTACTGATGGTTGTCGTGGTGCGGGTGATTCCGCGGACCGAGCGTTCAGCATCCAGTTCCGCAGTACCGGGGATCTCGCTGGTCCTGTTGACCGCGGCCGTCGCGATGGTCAGCGTTGCGAGCATCGTGCCGGCCGGAGTCGCGACCGCGGTGGTGCTGATCGCCGGGCTGGGGCTCGGCGCCGGGTTCGTCGCCTACGAGCGGACCGCCAAGGCAGCCGTCCTGCCGCGGGTCGTCTTTGCCCGGGGCAAGTCTTTGAAGTGGGTCTACCTGACCGTCGGGATCCTTGCCTTCGGCACCGGAACCGAGGCGTTCATCCCGCTGTTCGGTCAGGAGCTGGGCGGGATGTCGCCGCTGCTGGCCGGGTTCCTCGGGGCGGCCCTGTCCCTCGGCTGGTCGTTGAGCCAAACCATCAGCGCCGGCGCCAACCGCCCCGGCGTCGTACGCCGGATGATCGTCGGCGGACCCATCTTGCTGGCGATCGGGCTCGCCGCGCACTCCGCCCTGCAGCAGGACGGGCCGCCCGCAATCGTGGCCGGCCTGTGGTTCGTGACCCTGTTCGCGGCCGGCGCCGGGATCGGGATCGCCTTCCCCCACCTGGCCGTCGCAGCCTTCAGCAGCGTCGAGGACGAGGAGGAGGCAGCCAAGGCCTCCGCAGGCATCAACACGGTCTTCCTGATGGCCAGCGCCTTCAGCGCGGCCCTGGCCGGCGTACTGGTCAAACTGGGCGAACCCTCCGTACTCTCCTCCGCGCATTTCCTGCTCTACACCTTCGCCTTCGCGGCCGCGCTCGGCGCCTTCCCCGCCTGGCGCATCACCCGCTCGCGCACGGTCCGTAAGGCTGAGGAGCCACAGCTCACACCCTGAGGTTTCGAGCCGCCGGGCTCGTCGTCCAGAAATTGTCGGCGGCGTCTGCGACTGTCTGTGACATGACCGGTACCGCGGTTCTGCTGCTCTTGGTTTTCCTGCTGGTCGGGCTCGGGCTCGGCTGGGTGTTCGGCGTGCTCTGGTCGCGCGGCCGCGATGGCGCTTCGCTCGCGCGGATCACGGCCGAGCGGGATGCGGCCGAGGATCGGGTGGTCGAGCTCACCCAGGAGCGGACGACGGTCGGGCAACAGATGTCCGGGCAGGCGGTCGTGAAGGAGTCGCTCGACCGGTTGCATGCCCAGCTCAACCAACTGGAGAAGGGCCGCGCCGCCTGGCAGAGCCAGTTGCACCAACAGGTGAACGAAGTACGGATGAGTGGCGAGGCGTTGCGTCGCGAGACCGCCTCGCTGTCGACCGCGCTGCGCAAACCACAGGTGCGCGGGCGATGGGGCGAGCTGCACCTGCGCCGTACGGTCGAGCTGGCCGGTATGGTCGCGCACTGCGACTTCACCGAGCAGACGACGACCGTGAGCGACGACGGCCTGCTGCGCCCGGACATGGTGGTGAGACTTGCCGAGGGCAAGAACCTCGTCGTCGACTCGAAGGTCCCGCTGGCGGCCTTCCTGGAGGCAGCCGAGAGCGACGACCCGGACTTCCGCGAGGAGCGCCTGCGCGCCCACGCGCGGCACCTCCGCACCCACGTCGACCAGCTCTCGGCGAAGGCCTACTGGTCGAGACTCCCGTCGACCCCCGAGTTCGTCATCCTCTTCGTCCCCGGCGAGTCCTTCCTGTCCGCCGCCCTGGACGTGGAGCCGATCCTGCTCGAGTACGCCGCCGAACGCCGGGTCATCCTCGCGACCCCCACCACCCTGATCGCCACCCTGCGCGCGGCCGCCTATGCCTGGAACCAATCAGCCCTCACCGAATCGGCTCAACAGGTCTTCGAGCTCGGCCGCGAACTCTACGAACGCCTCGGCACCATGGGCGACCACCTCAACCGGGTAGGCCGCTCCCTCACCTCGGCCGTCGACGCCTACAACAGCACCGTCGGCTCCTTCGAACGCCGAGTCTTCACCACCGCCCGCAAACTCCGGGACCTCCACGTCACCGAAGCCGAACTCACCGCGATGGAATCCATCGAGGCCTCCGCCCGTCCCCTGACAGCCCCCGAGTTCCTGGCACTGGACGACGACACCCCCGACACCCACCGCTGGCTCCCCGGCCCCACCCTCGACAAAACCCACCGCGAACCCCCACCCCTCCCCGGCCTGGACTCCCAAACGGGCTGATCGCGCCGGCCGGTCGGCAT
The DNA here is from genome assembly GCF_010548305.1 of Streptomyces sp. SID13031. GTDB lineage: Bacteria > Actinomycetota > Actinomycetes > Propionibacteriales > Kribbellaceae > Kribbella. Next base: position 186,254 of record NZ_JAAGLV010000004.1, on the reverse strand, counting down.
ATCAAGCGTCGGAAAGCCGCCAGGGGCCAGGTGTTGACACGGCTGGAAGCGGGTCCAAGTATGAGAGCGCTCTCACTCACCCGATGGCTCACCGTCCCTCGTCGGGTGAGCAGTGGGTACCGCCCGCCCCCGGCGGTGACTGCGCCCTGGTAAACGCAGCCCCCTCTGCGGTCGTCCGGTGCTCCGCCTTCCTCTCGCACGGGACAAACCTGAGGAGGAATTGTGCGCATCAAACACAAGCTGCTGGCGGTTCTGGCCGCCGCGAGTACCATCGCCGCCGGGCTGGTCGCGAGCGTCGCGATCCCGGCCGAAGCGGTGCCGGCGACCATTCCGCTGAAGATCACCAACAGTTCCGGCCGTGGCGACGCCGTCTACATCTACAACCTCGGTACCAACCTGCAGACCGGCCAGCAAGGCTGGGCCGATGCCGCGGGCAACTTCCACGCGTGGCCGGCCGGCGGCAACCCGCCCACCCCGGCTCCCGACGCCTCGATCGCCGGGCCCGGCAACGGCGGGTCGATCACGATCCGGATGCCGAAGTTCTCCGGCCGGGTCTACTTCTCCTACGGTCAGAAGCTCGTCTTCAAGCTGACCACCGGCGGCCTCGTGCAGCCCGCGGTCCAGAACCCGAGCGACCCCAACCGCAACATCCTGTTCAGCTGGACCGAGTACACGCTCAACGACTCCGGCCTGTGGATCAACAGCACCCAGGTCGACATGTTCTCGGTCCCGTACGCGGTCGGCGTCCAGCAGGGCAGCGGCGGCACGCTGACCACCGGCCACCTCAAGCCAGGCGGCTACAACAACTTCTTCAACGCGCTCCGCGGGCAACCGGGCGGCTGGGCGAACCTGATCCAGACAGCACCCAACGGGACCATACTGCGCGCACTCGCGCCGCTCTACGGCGTCGAGACCGGCGCCCTGCCGGGCAACATCATGGACGACTACATCAACCGGGTCTGGTCGAAGTACAGCTCGCAGACGCTGACCGTCACGCCGTTCACCAACCAGCCGAACACCAAGTACTTCGGCCGCGTCTCGGGCAACGTCATGAACTTCACCAACACCGCCGGCGCCGTGGTGACCTCGTTCCAGAAGCCCAACGCGACCAGCATCTTCGGTTGCGCGGGTCTGCTCGACGCCCCGAACGACCTGGTCCGCGGCCCGATCTCCCGCACGCTGTGCGCCGGCTACAACCGGTCGACGCTGCTGACCAACCCGAACCAGCCCGACCCGAACAACTCGGGCTTCTACCTGGACAACGTCACCAACCACTACTCCCGCAAGATCCACGCGCAGATGGTCGACGGCAAGGCCTACGGCTTCGCCTTCGACGACGTCGGCGCCCACGAGGCCCTCGTCCACGACGGAAACCCGCAGCAGGCCTACATCACCCTCGACCCCTTCAACTGAGACACAGCAGTAACTGAGGCACAGCAGTAACCGACCCACCACCAGCCCACCCCGGATCCCGGCAGCTGCCCGCGCGGGATCCGGGGTGTTCTATGCCCTTGACACCCCACAACCGTTAGTGGCAGCTTACCGTTCGTGGGTACTTACCAAGCAGGAGCCGTCCTCGACGCGCTCGGCGATCCGACCAGGCGCACGATCCTGGAGACCCTGCGCCGCACCGGGCCGAGCTCGGTCGCCGGGCTGGCCGAGCGCGTGCCCGTGAGCCGCCCGGCGATCTCCCAGCACCTGAAGGTGCTCGGCCTCGCCGGTCTCGTCGACCACAAGGCCCAGGGCACCCGGAACATCTACCGCATCGACCGCGCCGGCCTCGACGAAGTACGGGACTGGCTCGACCAGTTCTGGGGTGACGCGCTGGACGCGTTCGCGGAGCACGTACGACGGACCGAGAAGGAGCAGCCATGAGCATCGCGCCGGTCGTGAAACGGGTGGTCGTGAAAGCCACCCCGGAACGCGCATTCGAGCTGTTCACCGCCAAGCTCGCCGACTGGTGGCCGCTCGCCACCCACTCGATCGGCGCGGCCAAGGCGACCGGTGTCGAGCTCGAGGGCGCCGTCGGCGGCCGCATCGTCGAGTACGGCGAGGACGGCCCGCTCGGCTACTGGGGCACGGTGTCCGACTGGGACCCACCCAAGTCCCTCTCCTTCACCTGGCACCCCGGCACCGACCCCAAGCAGGCCGGCAGCGTCACGGTCAGCTTCAAGCCGGTGGACGACTGCACCGAGGTAGAGCTGGTCCACACCGGCTGGGAGCGCCGCCCCGACGGCGCCGATGCTCGCGAGAGCTACAACACCGGCTGGGACTACGTCCTCGACTTCTACGTCACCAGCAGCCGATAGTGAGTGCATGGCGAACGCTCCGGTCGACCCCGCTGCCCTAGCCGCCACACTCCGCCCCCACGGCGAGTCAGTGATGCTGCCGCAGGCGGCCTACATAGATCCCGCAGTACTCGCCTGGGAGCGTCGCAACTTCTTCGCCGGGACCTGGACCTGTCTGGGACGAGCAGACGAACTAGCAGCCGGTACTACATACAGCGCGACGACTGTGGGCGACGTAGGAGTGCTCCTGACCTTCGGCGAGCAGCCACGCGCTTTCGCCAACACCTGCAGGCATCGCGGCCATGAACTGTTGCCGCGAGGCGACTCCAGCGAACGCAGAGCCGTGGTCTGCCCGTACCACGGCTGGTCGTACGAGCTGGATGGAGCAGTCAAGGCAGCACCCCGGATGGGCGACACCTTCGACCCTGCGCCGTACAGCCTGGTCGAGCTGCCCACAGAGGTGTGGAGCGGCTGGCTCTTCGTCAACGCACTCGGTACTGCGCCACCGTTCAGCGAGCACGTGGGCGGGCTGGCCGGCCTGGTGGCGCCGTACCGGCCGGAGGCGTTGACCTTGAAGGCCCGACACAGCTACGACGTCGCGTCGAACTGGAAGACGATCGTGGAGAACTACCACGAGTGCTACCACTGCCCGCTGATCCACCCGGAGCTCTGCAAGGTCTCACCACCGACCTCCGGCGACAACTGGGACCTCCCCGGCGCCTGGGTCGGCGGCCTGATGGACCTGCGCCCGGACGCCGAAACCATGTCCCTGGACGGTAGATCCCACGGAGTGCCGCTGCCCGGCGTGAACCCGCGCACCGTCAACTACGTGGGACTCTTCCCGAACCTGCTCATCTCACTGCACCCCGACTACGTGATGACCCACCGCCTCGAGCCCCGGACGCCGAACCTGACGGCGATCGAGTGCTCCTGGCACTTCCCCGCCGAAGTCGCCGACCCGGCCTACGCCGTCGACTTCTGGGACATCACCAACCGCGAGGACTGGGCCGCCTGCGAGTCCGTCCAGCGCGGCGCCGAGTCACCCCACTTCCGCCCCGGCCCGCTCGCCCCCGCCGAGGACGCCGTCTACCAGTGGGTGACGATGCTCGCGAGAGGTTACCTGGGCAAAAGTCTTACCCAGTAAAGAAATTTGCTCAGTAAAGAAGATCAGTAGCCGAGGGTGAAGCGACGCCGCTGGTGCGCCGGCTTCTCGAGTTCATCCACCAAAGCGACGGCGTAGTCCTCGGCGGAGATGTGGTGACCGACCGGCTCATCCAGCCCAAGCCGGAAAACCCCGGTCCGCTCGCCAGGCTCGATCACGTGAGCAGGCGACAACAACGTCCAGTCCAGCTCACTGGGGGCCTCGCGCAAGGTGTCGAGCACCCCGGCGACGATCAGCGCCTCACTCTTGTAGATCTCCGGAAACTCCGGCCCGTCCACCAACCGCTTGCCATCGACAACCAAACTTCCGGCGCCACCGACCACCAGCAACCGAGTCCCACCGGCCGCGGCGATCAGCACGTCGATGGCATCCACGAACTCCTGCGGATCCCCACCCGTCCGGCTCGGCCCCATCGCCGACACCAGGACGTCGACCGACGAGGCGATCTCCTTCACCGACGCGGCATCGTTCGCGCTCCCCACCACAGCCCGTACGCCGGCAGGCTGCTCGCCACCCGACCGGGTGATCCCGATGACCTCGTGCCCCCGGCCGACCGCTTCAGCGGCGACCCGGCTCCCGATCATCCCGCTCGCACCGTAGATCGCGATCTTCACAGCAACTCTCCTTCGTCGGACCGACTCAACGACACCGATAGTAACCATTGGTTACTGGCTACTTCAACGTGCTATAAGTACCTGGTGGTTACTAATGGAGAGCACCTGGTCGCCAAGCTGTACGACCGCGGCAACCTGTTCGACCCGGACTGCCCGACCCGGGTCATCCTGGACCGGATCGGCGACAAGTGGACCGTGCTCGCCGTCCTGCTGCTGAGCAACGGCCCACTGAGATTCACCCAGCTCCGCGACGGCATCGGCCGGGTCGCCCCCAAGGTCCTCACCCAGACCCTCCGCAGGCTGGAGCGCGACGGCCTGGTCACCCGCGAGGTCTTCGCCGAAGTACCGCCGCGCGTCGTCTACACGCTGACCCCGCTGGGCCAGTCCCTGATCGGCCCGATCCGCGCGGTCAGCGACTGGGCCGAGGTGCACGTCCCGGCCATCACAGCCGCTCAGCACAGTTACGACCTCGACTCCGCCTGATCACGACTCAATCTTTCGCCCCCACTCGGTCATCACACTGCTGACCAAGTAGAACCACCTCGCTGGGGGCGACTGATGGATCCAGGGCTGGACGCGGAGTTCGCCGCATTCGTGGACGGGCGGTTCACCGCTCTCCAGAGATTCGGCTACCTGCTGACCGGCCGGAAGCCGAGATCGCGCAGATCATGGGCTGCTCGACCGGCACGGTGAAGGCCAACATCTCGCGCGGCCTGGCCAGGTTGCGCGAGCACAAACTGTTCACCGATCCGCTGATCGCCAACCGCCCCGGCCCGATAGGAGGGCTGTCCCGATGACCGATGACCTCAAGGAACGCTTCCAGAACCTGGTCGCCGATCCGCCGCCACCGACCGCGATCCCGAGCCAGGCCGTCTTCGCCCGGGTCCGGACGGTACGACGCCGCCGTACGGCGGGGGTCGCGGTGACCGCCGCCGCCGCGGTCGCCGTCGTCACCGTCCTGGCCGGCGGCCTCACCGACATCCACTCCAGCCCGCCGGTCTCGAACCAGCCGTCCACGGTGCCCATGGTGAAGCCGTCCGTGCCGGCGCCGGCCAAGATCGGGGCGGCGGTCACGCTGCTCCCGACCCTCAAAGGCCGCTCGCTGACCATGAAGGTGACCGTCGCGGGCACCGTCCTGGTCCCGCTCGGGGCTGATGACCACAAGCAGTTGCCCACGAATGTCGGCCTGATCGACCTCGGTCTGGGCTCCGACTACAACTACGGCGACGGCTCCGAACCGGGCGGTTCGGACGGCGGCGCCGTCACCTGCCAGGGCGCGAAGACACGCAAGGCCGGTAAGGAGACCTACACGCTCCTCGACGCGCCCCACACCTTCACCAAGGCCGGGACCTACACCTTCAGCTACAGCATCTCGTTCTGCGGCGGCCGAACAGGCTCGTTCACCGCCAGCAAGACCGTGAAGATCGTGGTGCCGTAGTGGCCTGAACCGTCAGGCGTGGTCGGAGGTGCCTGTGGTCGCCATCCCGGCGGCCTTCAGGTCCGCACGGAGCTCGCGGGGCAGTGAGAACACCAGGCTCTCCTCAGCCGTCGTGACCTCCTGGACCTCGCCGTACCCGCGCTCCGCGAGCCAGGCGAGCACGTCGCGCACCAGGATCTCAGGCACGCTGGCGCCACTGGTGACGCCGACCGTGTCGACGCCGTCCAGCCAGGCCTCGTCGATCTCGGTGGCGAAGTCGACCAGGTGGCCGGCCGCGGCGCCGTGCTCGACGGCGACCTCGACCAGCCGGACCGAGTTCGACGAGTTGCGGGAGCCGACCACGATCATCAGGTCGACGTCGGGCGCCATCTTCTTGACCGCGATCTGGCGGTTCTGGGTGGCGTAGCAGATGTCGTCGCTCGGCGGGTCCTGCAGCTTCGGGAACCGCTCGCGCAACCGGCGTACGGTCTCCATCGTCTCGTCCACCGAGAGCGTGGTCTGGGACAGCCAGACGACCTTCTCGGGGTCACGGACGGTGACGTTCGGCACGTCGCCGGGGCCGTCGACCAGGTGCACGTGCTCCGGCGCCTCACCGGCAGTACCGATGACTTCCTCGTGGCCGTCGTGGCCGATCAGCAGGATGTCGAAGTCGACGGCGGCGAACCGCTTCGCCTCGTGGTGCACCTTGGTGACCAGCGGGCAGGTCGCGTCGATGGTCTTCAGCTGCCGCGCGGCCGCCTCCTGGTGGACCACCGGGGCGACGCCGTGCGCGGAGAAGATCACCGTCTCGCCCTCGGGCACCTCGTCGGTCTCGTCGACGAAGATCGCGCCGCGCGCCTGCAGCGTGGAGACGACGTGCTTGTTGTGCACGATCTCCTTGCGCACGTAGACCGGCGGCCCGTACAGATCGAGCGCCTTCTCGACCGCCACGACGGCCCGATCCACACCGGCGCAGTACCCCCGCGGCGCAGCCAGCAGCACCCTCTTGGTCTTGAGGGCGGTCGGCGTACCAGTGGTCTCAGGCTGGGCAGTCACGACCCCCATCGTACGGGGCCTGGTCGAACGCTCTGCCCGCCGTGGTGGACATCACGGTCCCGGGTGGCCTCGACCTTGAGCCGGACCGGGAAGTCAAACCGACCAACCGGCTGAGGGTCCGGTTCAGCCGATCGGTCGGTCTGTTGCTCACAGCAAGAAAAAAGGAGTCGCCCGCCCTATCCGGGCGACTCCTCTCCAGGAGGTGTTCACTGATTCAAGAATGCGCCGCATCATCCCTTGACGCAAAGGGTTTGTAGGTGAGCACGGCGATGCCGCTGCGGTTTGCTTCGGCGGTACGGGTTGAGGGGGCCGTCGACGTCCAGTAGGAGGTACGGGCGGGGCATGTCACGCAATGTACTGGGGGTTGCGCGGATTGTCGGTGGGGCACCGTAGAGTCGCCGGGTGGCATTGGAGACCTCACCGGATGCGCCTGCAGCCGTTCGCACTATTGCGAACGGCATTGCTAGTTGGATCAACCAGCTCGGCGCCGTCTGGGTCGAGGGGCAACTGACCGACGTCTCGATCGGGCGCGGGACGACGACCGTGTTCGGCACCCTGCGCGACACCGACGCCGACATCTCGCTGCGCTTCACCTGCAACCGCCGCGTCTTCGAGGCGGTCGACCCGCCCGTCACCGACGGCTCCCGCGTGCTCGTCAACGCCAAGCCGAACTTCTTCGCCCGCCGCGGCACCCTCGCGCTCGCGGTCAGCGAGATCCGGCACGTCGGCATCGGCGAGCTGCTCGCCCGGATCGAGCGGCTGAAGCAACTGCTCGCCGCCGAGGGGCTGTTCGAGTCGTACCGGAAGAAGAAGCTGCCGTTCCTGCCGCACACGATCGGGCTGATCTGCGGTCGCGACTCGGCCGCCGAGCGCGACGTCCTGGAGAACGCGAAGCGCCGCTGGCCGGCGGTCGCGTTCCGGATCGAGCACGCCTCGGTGCAGGGCCCGGCCGCGGCCGGCGAGGTGATGACCGCGCTGCGCAAGCTGGACGCCGACGACTCCGTCGAGGTGATCGTGATCGCCCGCGGCGGCGGCTCACTCGAAGACCTGCTGCCGTTCTCCGACGAGGGCCTGATCCGAGCGGTTTCCCAAGCCCGTACTCCGATCGTCAGCGCGATCGGGCACGAGCCCGATTCCCCGCTGCTCGACCTGGTCGCCGACCTTCGCGCCTCGACCCCGACCGACGCCGCCAAGCGGATCGTGCCCGACGTACGCGAGGAGCTCGACGGCGTACGGCTCCTGCGCGAGCGTGGATTGCGCGCGATCCGCGGCTGGCTCGACCGCGAGGCGCACGCGCTCGCTGCGATCCGCAGCCGGCCGTCCCTGGCAGCCCCGACGACCGACCTGCAACGGCGGTCAGACGAGATCGCCGCCCTGGTCGACCGCAGCCGGCGGACGCTGACCCATCGCCTGGATCGCGCCGGCGACGACCTCGCGCACCGGCTGGCGAGCGTCCGGGCGTTGTCCCCGAAGGCGACGCTCGACCGCGGGTACTCCGTGCTGCAACTGGCCGACGGCACCGCAGTACGGGAGGTCGGCCAGGTCGCGGCCGGCGATGTCCTCAACGCACGGGTCAGCGACGGCCGATTCGACGTGACTGTGTCCGACCAGTTGGGTAAGGAGAGCAAGTGAGCAAGAATGCCGAAGCGGCAGCCCGCCCGGAGATCTCGTACGAACAGGCCCGCGAGGAGCTTGTCGAGGTCGTCCGCAAGCTGGAGGCCGGCGGCACCACGCTGGAGGAGTCCCTCGCTCTCTGGGAGCGCGGCGAACAACTCGCCACCACCTGCCAGCAATGGCTCGACGGCGCCCGCCAGCGCCTAGCCGAAGCCCAAGCCGCCAACGAAGAAAAGGCCTGACCAAAGCGCGGCGGGCCGTAGCTGCTCAAGCAGTCAGCAGCGCGGTAGCTGCGGCGACCAAGCCTGCTTGCATGCGAGGTAGGTCGAAGCCTTCGGTGCGCAGGGCTTGGTGGAGGTCGGCAGCGAGCGGCGCCAGGATGAAGTGGGCCGTGTAATCGGCATCCAGGTCAGGCCGCGCCTCCTCAACCAGCATCGCGATATGGCGATGCCACAACCTGTACGAACCGATGCGGTAGCGGGCGCCATCCGAGGCGTTCTCGCTGTCGGCGAAGAGCTCGACGTGGCGATCGAGCAGTTCCGTGTACGCCGTCAGGAACGCGTTCACTCGGTCGATAGCGGGCGCTCCCGGCCCGAGCGGCGGCGGCCCGCTCAGCAGCCTGCCCTGGAGCTCCACCTCGCGCTCGTCGAGCAGCGCCACCGCCAGGCCGGCGCGGTCGCCGAAGCGCCGGAAGACCGTGCCCTTCCCCACGCCGGCGGCGGCCGCGATCGCGTCCAGCGACACGTTCTTCACGCCTTGCTCGGCGAACAGCCGCTCGGCCGCCTCCAGCACCTTCAGCCGGTTCCGCCGCGCGTCGGCGCGTTCCGGGCGCGGTTCACCCAGGACCGGCAGCCCTCGTTGTACCGGCAGCCCTCGTTGTACCGCCAGCCCTCGTTGTGAAACGGACTGCGGTCCGCTATCGTCGTTCATAAGACGGACTGTAGTCCGCTCAAGACTTGGGAGGAAGCACCATGAGCAACACCACCGCCCGGATCGCGGTCGCGTACCACTCCGGCCAGGGCCACACCGCAAGGCAGGCCGAGGCCGTCGCCGCGGGAGCGGCCGCAGTACCGGGAGCTGTCGCCGACCTGGTACCGCTGGACGAACTGACCGACGAGGTGTGGCAGCGACTGGCCGCTGCCGACGCGATCATCTTCGGTGCGCCGACCTATATGGGCAGCCCGAGCGCCGTCTTCAAGGCGTTCGTGGAAGCCAGCGTGAAGGTCTGGGCGGCCGACCTGGGCTGGCGGGACAAGATCGCGGCCGGCTTCACCAACTCGAAGTCGATGTCGGGCGACAAGCTGAACAGCCTCGTCGACCTGGTCGTGTTCGCCGCGCAGCACGGGATGATCTGGGTCGGCCTGGACATCTACCCCGGCTGGGCCGAGTCGACCGCGAGCATCGAGGACCTCAACCGGCTCGGCAGTTATATCGGCGCGATGGCGCAGTCCGACGCCGACCTGTCCGCGGAGAAGGCGCCGCCGGAGACCGACCTTCGTACTGCGGCCGCGCTCGGCGCCCGGGTCGCCACGGTCACCTTGCGGCACCAGCGCGGCTCGCTGGCGGCCTGATGGCCTGGCTGGTGCTGATCGCGGCGGCCGCGTTCGAGATCGCGTTCGCACTGAGCCTGAAACCGAGCGACGGGTTCAGCCGGTTCTGGCCGACGGCCGGCGTCCTCGTCTTCGGCGTGATCTCCGTCGCCCTGCTCGCGAAGACCCTGGACCGGCTCCCGGTCGGTACTGCGTACGCCGTCTGGACCGGACTCGGCTCGCTCGGCGTCGTCACCCTCGGCGTGGTCTTCTTCGGCGAACCGATCACCCTCCCCCGCGTCGCCTGCATCGCCCTGATCGTCGCGGGCGTCGTCGGCCTCCGCCTCGCCGGCGAATAGGAGGCACGCCGTACATAGCGACAGGCAGTAGAGCCCGAATCGCGGTTGCCGAGGCACTGCGTGAGCGGGACACCTGGCGCGGTCGGCGACTACTGCCTGCCGCTATGTACGCCAGCTAGACGCGGCGGCGGCGCAGGGAGCGGCGGGTGATCCGGCCGCGGGTGGGGACTGCAGCCGGCGGGACGACCGGGGGCTCGACGCCGAGGGAGTCGGGCTGGGCGACCAGGGACTGATACTCGTCCCAGGTGTCGACCCGGAGCGGAATGTTGCCGACGGCATCGACTTCGGTGACCGGGTGGCGGCTTGCGCCCATCACGGCCCAGATGTCCTGGTCGTTGCGCAGTTGCCGCAGCTCGCCGAACAGCTCCCGGCCGAACCAGCACGGGTTGCCCCGGCCGTTGTCGTAGCGGCTCACCCCGATCGGCGTCGACGGCCCAGCGACCTCCGCGACGAGCGACCAGACAGTGGCCGACGTCACTCCCGGTTGATCACCGAGCATCACGACCAGGCCGTCGGTACGCCGGTCCACCACATCCAGGGCGGGCACGATCGAGGAGCTGCCTGTGTCGGCGTGCGGCGACTCGACTACCCGCGCACCGTCCAGGTCGACGCGCTCGCGGACCAGCTCAGAGGCGGTACCGAGCGTCACGATCAGCTGGTCGAAGCCGCAGTCCCGCGCGGTCTCCAGCGAGGCTCCGAGCAAGGTGCCGCCCTGGTAGGCGAGCAGCTGTTTGGGGACGCCGAGCCGCGGCGATCCCTCGGCGGCGAGCACCAGTCCGGTGACGAACACGGCGCATCAACCCCCGACGACCTGGTCGATGCGTTCCATCCCAGGCCTCCCTCGTCGATGCCAATCTGACGATTGCATAACGCGAAGGCTCAGGCTGTCAACGCCTGAATAGGTTTCAGAGTTTCAGTGCAAAGTGGCGGCAAATGTTTCAAGTGCTTGATATCCGGCATTGCCGGTGACAATCGTGGTGACCCCGGACCCGATCAGCACCAGAGCCTGCTCGCCGTCGCGCTCCAGCAGGGTTTTGCGCTGCCAGACCAGGCCGGCCACGGTCGACGTACCGTCGTCGGCGGTCTTCCCGAGTTCGGTGGACTGGAAAGACTTGGTGGTCACGTTGGACTGCTCCAGCCCGACGTATTTCTTCTGGTCGGTGACAATTCCCAGGTGCCAGCTGATCGGGCTTTGCTGCGGGGCCCGGAATTCCACGCTGTTCGCGGTCCAGCCGGCCGGCATCGGCTCCGGGCCGCGGATCCACGGCGCGACCTTGCGCGCGTCCTGCAACTGGGCCGTGTACTCGACCGGGCGGACCTTCTCCGACTTCGGCCGCCAGGTGACGGCCATCAGGAATGCCACCACGATGAAGCAGGCCAGCAGCGCCCAGACCATATTGGTCAGCGTCCGCGCCTTGGCCCGGTTGATCTTGTTCTGCGCACGGTAGGCCACGGCCTCGGCACGCGCCCTGGCCTGCTCCGCCTGGGCCAGCGCCTGCTCCCGGGTCGGCCCTTCACTCGTCGAGCTCATGGCACCAGTGTCTCCCGAGACCGCCAACGGCCGGACACCGGTCGTTGGCTACGATCCGTGGCATGAACGACCCGTCCACTCCCCCCGCCCATCTCGAGGTCGACGAGCACGCCCCCGACCGGAACCTGGCCCTGGAGCTGGTCCGGGTCACCGAAGCGGCCGCGATGGCGGCGGGCCGCTGGGTCGGCCGCGGCGACAAGAACGGCGCCGACGGCGCGGCGGTGAACGCGATGCGCACCCTGATCGGCACCGTCGGGATGAACGGCGTGGTGGTGATCGGCGAGGGCGAGAAGGACAACGCCCCGATGCTCTACAACGGCGAGCGGGTCGGTTCGGGCGAGGGCCCGGAGTGCGATGTCGCGGTCGACCCGGTCGACGGTACGACGCTGGTCGCCAAGGGGATGGCGAACGGGATCGCCGTGATGGCGGTGGCGCCGCACAACACGATGTACGACCCGTCCGCGGTGTTCTACATGGAGAAGCTCGTGGTCGGCCCCGAGGCGGCCGACGTGGTGGACATCCGGCTGCCCGTCGCGGAGAACATCCGGCTGGTCGCGAAGGCGAAGGGCTCCTCGGTCGACGACGTCACCGTCGTGCTGCTCGACCGGCCCCGGCACGACGACCTGGCCGCGCAGATCCGGGCAACCGGCGCGCGGATCAAGTTCATCAGCGACGGTGACGTCGCGGGCGCCGTCGAGGCGGCCCGGCCGGACACCGGCCTGGACCTGCTGATCGGCATCGGTGGTACGCCGGAAGGCATCATCGCCGCCTGCGCGATGAAGTGCATGGGCGGCATGATCCAGGGCAAGCTCTGGCCGAAGGACGATGACGAGCGGCAGAAGGCGATCGACGCCGGCCACGACCTAGACCGGGTACTTTCCACCGACGACCTGGTCAGCGGTGACGACTGTTTCTTCGTCGCGACCGGGATCACCGACGGCGAGCTGCTCCGCGGCGTCCGCTACCGCAGCTCGATCGCGCGCACCCACTCGCTGGTGATGCGCTCGCGCAGCGGCACGATCCGCAGCATCGAGAGCGAGCACCAGTTGTCCAAGCTGCGCGCCTACTCCGCGATCGACTTCGAGCACGCCCGATGACCGCACCCGTCCTCGTCATCGGCGAGGCCCTCGTGGACATCGTCACCAACGGCCCAGGCAACGGCAGCGGTCCAGGCGTCGGCTCCGGCCGGAACGGGAAGAACGGCGCCAAGGCGACCCCCGGCGGCTCCCCCGCCAACGTCGCGGTCGGCCTGGCCCGGCTCGGCCTGCCGACCGAGCTCGTCACCCGCTTCGGCACCGACCCGTACGGCGACCAGCTCGGCGCGCACCTGTTCGGCAACGGGGTCCAGCTCTCCCCCGGCTCGGTCGACGCGAGCTTCCGGACCAGTACTGCGACCGCAACGCTCGACGCGCACGGAGTCGCGAAGTACCAGTTCGACATCACCTGGGAGCCGCCGGCGCTCTCGCTGCGGCGGGGCTGCCCGGCCGTGCACACCGGCTCGATCGCGACGGTGCTCGAGCCGGGGGCGGCCGCGATCCGGACCTTCCTCGCCTCGCTGGCCGCGCAGCCCGTCACGGTGACACTCGACCCGAACGCGCGGCCGACGATCACCCCCGATCCGGAGAGCACCTGGGCCGCAGTACGGGAGCTGGCGGCGTCGGCCGATCTGGTGAAGTTGAGCGACGAGGACTGTGAGTTCCTGCGGCCGGGGTTGTCGCCGGAAGACATCGCGGCCGAGCTGCTGAGCGTCGACCGGACCAAGTGCGTGGTGATCACCCGCGGCGGCGAGGGCGCGATCGGGATCAGCCGCGCCGCGCGGGTCGAGGTCAGCGCGCCGGCGATCAAGGTGGTCGACACGGTTGGCGCGGGCGACTCGTTCATGTCAGCGCTGATCGCTGGTCTGCAGGCACGCGGGTTGCTGGGCGAGGTACGGCTGGATGGTCTCGACGAGCAGACGCTGCACGCCGTCGTCGACTACGCGGTGAAGGCCGCCGCGATCACCTGCACCCGGCACGGCGCCGACCCGCCCACCGCCGCCGAGCACACCGCGACCTGGGGTTGACGGTGAGCACTGCGGACGCATGGTCGGCCGAGCTCGAATCTGCCGGCCAGGTGGTGTTTCCCCAACGCCGTAAGCGGTTGTGGATCCGCGCGGCGATCGTGGCGGTCTTCTTCGGCAACTCGCTCTGGTCACTTATCGACCACATCCGCGCCGACGACATGAGCGGCATGATCGCCGTACTGCGAATCACCTCGCTCGGCGCCTTCGTCTACCTCGTCGGCGCCACCGTTTGGCAGCTCGCCACCCGCCGCCCGATGGTGACCGTCGACCGGACAGGGATCCGGGTCAGCAAGAGGCGCTCCTACGACTGGCAGCAGATCGCCCGCATCGACGCCCCCTCCGGCGTCTTCGGCCCCCGCGGCACCCTCAGCCTCCGCAGCGTCCAGATCCAGCCCGTCGACCAACACCGCTCGACAGCCCTCGGCATCACCCACGACAACGTCCTGGAACTGGACCAACTGTCGACCTGGCTACGCACCCTCCACGCGAAGCAAACCCAACCTACCGACGACTGACCCGCCGCGCGCCCCTCACAAAACTGGCCAACGCGAGCAGCCCCAGCACCCCGGCTCCACCCGTGAGGTAGGCAGTCGGGCGGAGGTTGGAGCGCGCGCCCCACACCTCCCACACTGCCCGCCCCCGACTCGGCTGCGCCACGGCGTACTCGATCGGCAGCACTTCGTTCACCTGGACCATCCGGTCATCGAGCTGCGACTCGCTCTCGATCTGGTACTCCGCCCCGCCCACCACGTACCGCAGGATCGCCTGCCCCGGCTCGCTCTGCCCATGCCCCGGCTCCCAGACGTCGATCACAGTCCCGTCGACGACCGCCGTCGCCTCATCCCACGGCCGCGAGTCCCTCCAGGCCACCCAGGTCAGCACCCCGCCGAAGATCACCGCGAGCAGACAACTCACCGCCAGCGCCCCGCGCCACCACTGACTCGAAATCCCCAGCCGGCCCCCGCACAAAAACCCACCGAACCCACCCCATACCCGCAGTGTCCACCGCCCCGGGTCCACCGCCCCGTCCCGACCGACAGGACATCCCCACCAGCCAGCCACCCCACCACGCTCACGAAGGTGGCAGCGGACACAGTTCGCCCGACTACGTCCTGTCGGTCGGGACAAGCGCCCCACTGGGCATCAGCTGAGGCGACGCCTCAGTTACGCCGCTGAGTGGTTCTGATCGAACCTGACCACCAGGTGAGTGTTGAGTGCCTGGGCGATCCGCTCGAGCAATGCGAGCGTGGGCACAGTTCCGCCGGCCTCGAACCTGGCCAGTGCCGACTGCGTCATCCCGGCGGCCTCCGCCAGCCGGGTCTGTGTCCAGCCACGTTCCTCACGCATCTTGCGCACAGCAGCACCCAACTCAAAGGCCCGTCGAGCGGTGTCGTACGCCTGCTCCGCCCCAGGCTCAGCCATCCGCTCCCGCCGAAGCCCATCCCAGCCAGGTCGACCCGACACCTCAAACCTCCTCAGCCGTAGACACCTCGTCCGACTCCTCAACACATCACCGGAAGGCTCGTCGAGCCATGCCCTTACCTCGGCCTCGAGTTCAACGGCACCCAGGTCATAGCAAGGATGCTATAACACATCGATCACTCCGAGTAATCGGGAGGTCTTGGCTGAATGGTCGGCTTCAGGTTGTCTTCAGTGCGTTGAGTAGGCGGTGGTTGGCTTGGGATGGGGTCATGCCCCAGTTCCATTCCGTTTTGTGTAGGCGTAGGGAGACGAGGCCGTGCCAGACGGTCCAGAGCAGGAGGGCTGCCGAGAAGGGGTCCTCGGCGTCTACGGAGACGGCCAGTTCGACGATGCGGCGTTGGAGGCGTGGGCCGTTCTCGGCGCGGGTTTCAGGCAGCGGGTCGGCGCTCTCGAACAGCAGTTGGTAGGCGCCGGGGTGGCTCAGCCCCCAGTTCACGTAGGCCTCGCCGGCCACCTCCAGGGCATCGGAGTCCGGCGGGCGATGATCGAGCGCGTTCTCGACCGAGGCGACCAGGTCGGCGTACTCGGCGTCGAGAACCGCTGATCGCAGGTCCGCCTCCGACGGGAAGTGCCAGTAGACCGCCGACGGGGCCACCTCGCAGGCGCGGGCGATCGATCGCAGCGACGGCACGGCGACCGCCTGCGGCTCGGCGAGCAACTCGATCGCCTTCTGGAGCAAGGTGGCGCGCAGATCACGGGAGTCCTGTTTGGGCACAGCCCTATTGAACACCTGTTCATGATATCTTGGTCTCCTGAACAGGTGTTCAGGAGAGGATGGAGTCGATGCACACGTTACTGACAGTGATCCGGAAGAAGCCGGAGATCGCGACCGAGGAGTTCCGGCGGTTCATGAAGGAGGACTACGGGCCCACCTATCTGGAACTGCCCCAGACGCGGGCGTACGTGCAGTACTTCCTGGCCGACCTGGCGATCGACGACGCCGAGGACCCCATCGACGCGATCGTGCAGATCAGCTTCGACTCGGTCGAGCAGATGACGGAAGCGCTGCAGGCGGACAGCTATCAGCGGGCCCACGAACTGCGGCAGGCGTACATGCGCGAGACGTCGGTGGGGATTCATTCAGCGGTGGTCGAGGAAACCAACCGGCTGGTCTGACCGGGGCCGTGCCCCGGCGGGTCAGCTGAGGCCGAGGCGTTTGCTGAGGCGGGGGCCTCGTTTGATTTTGATCTCGCCGAGGATGGCGGTGCCACGGATGTGGAAGACCTTCGGGACGGTGACCGGTTCGTCGGCGGTGTCGCCGAGGGAGGAGCTCTGTTCGGAGACCGAGCCGAGGATCGGGTTGCTGTCCAGGTGCACGATCGCGTTGCGGGGCACGCGGATCTTCACATCCGCGAGGATCGACTTCACGTCGATGTACACCTCGCTGTACGGGACCTGCGCCTCGGTGTAGTCGAGCGTGACGTCGCCGAGGACCGCGTTGACCTCCTGGCGCTGCGGCGCGAGCCAGCTGCCGATGCGTTTCTGGTCGGACAGGAAGACGTTGATGACCGGGGCATGCACTGTCATCCCCGGACCAGGCTGGCCGATCGGCGCGATGGCGGCCGTTGCGCCGGCCATGGTCGGGCCGTTCGGGAGGTCGGAGGCGATCTCGATGAGGTCGCCGTAGGTCTTGGCGGAGTACAGGGTCTCCAGCCTGTCCTCGAGCTCGGTGTAGCTCAGCCGGCCCTCGCCCGCGGCTTCCCGCAGTACGTCGGCGACCTCCTCGCGCTCGAGGTCCGAGACACGTCTGCGCAGCGCCAACTCATCCCCGGTCGGCTGCGCCGGGGTGTCCTGCGGGCGGTTCGGCTGGGGAAACTCGTCGGCGGCCACACCCAAAACTTTACGCCCGCAGTCGGTCATCCACAGATAAGGAATGTCCCCGGCTCGCCCCTGAACGCGTGCCCTAGGCTGGTGGGGTTCTGAGACCACTTGCCTGGAGGTACGCCCGGTGTCCGCCGACTTCAACTACTCCGAACTGCTCCCGCTGGGCGCCGACGATACGGAGTACCGGCTCCTCACCACCGAGGGAGTGAGCACGTTCACCGCGGGTGACCGCACCTTCCTGCAGGTGGACCCCGCCGTGCTGCAGCAGCTCACGGCCGAGGCGATGCACGACATCTCCCACTACCTCCGTACTGCGCACCTCACCCAGCTGCGCCGGATCATCGACGACCCGGAGGCGTCGGGCAACGACAGGTTCGTCGCGCTCGACCTGCTGAAGAACGCGAACATCTCGGCCGGCGGCGTGCTGCCGATGTGCCAGGACACCGGCACCGCGATCGTGATGGGCAAGAAGTCCGAGGGCGTGCTCACCGGCGCGGTCGACGAGGAGTGGATCAGCCGGGGCGTGTACGACGCGTACACCAAGCTCAACCTGCGCTACTCGCAGATGGCGCCGCTGACGATGTGGGACGAGAAGAACACCGGCTCCAACCTGCCGGCCCAGATCGAGGTCTACTCGACGCCGGGCTCGGCCGCGGCGGACCCGGCGTACAAGTTCCTCTTCATGGCCAAGGGCGGCGGCTCGGCGAACAAGTCGTTCCTGTTCCAGGAGACCAAGGCGGTGCTCAACCCGGACGGGATGATGAAGTTCCTGGACGAGAAGATCCGCTCCCTCGGTACCGCCGCCTGCCCCCCGTACCACCTGGCGATCGTGGTCGGCGGCACGTCCGCGGAGTACGCGCTGAAGACGGCGAAGTACGCGTCGGCGCATTACCTCGACGCGCTGCCGACGACGGGATCGCCGCTGGGGAACGGGTTCCGCGACGTGGAGCTGGAGGAGAAGGTCTTCGAGCTGACCCAGGAGTTCGGGATCGGCGCGCAGTTCGGCGGCAAGTACTTCTGCCACGACGTCCGGGTGATCCGGCTGCCGCGGCACGGCGCGTCCTGTCCGGTCGCGATCGCGGTGTCCTGCTCGGCGGACCGGCAGGCGCTGGCGAAGATCACCCCCGAGGGTGTCTTCCTGGAGCAGCTCGAGCGCGACCCGGCGCGATTCCTGCCGGACACGACCGACGAACACCTGGCCGATGACGCTGAGGTCGTGCGGATCGACCTGAACCGGCCGATGGCGGAGATCCGCACGGAGCTGTCGAAGCTGCCGGTCAAGACGCGACTGTCGCTGAGCGGGCCGCTCGTGGTCGCCCGCGACATCGCGCACGCCAAGATCAAGGAGCGCCTCGACGCGGGCGAGCCGATGCCGCAGTACCTGAAGGACCACGCCGTGTACTACGCCGGCCCCGCGAAGACCCCGGAGGGCTACGCCTCGGGCTCGTTCGGGCCGACCACGGCCGGCCGGATGGACGCGTACGTCGACCAGTTCCAGGCGGCCGGCGGCTCTCTCGTGATGCTTGCCAAGGGCAACCGCTCGGCCAAGGTGACGACCGCCTGCAAGGAACACGGCGGCTTCTACCTGGGCTCGATCGGCGGCCCCGCGGCGCGCCTGGCCCAGGACTGCATCAAGTCCGTCGACGTGATCGAGTACGCCGAGCTCGGGATGGAGGCCGTCTGGAAGATCGAGGTCGAGGACTTCCCGGCCTTCGTCGTGGTCGACGACAAGGGCAACGACTTCTTCACCGACACCCGCAAGCCCGTCCCGCTGACCGTCCGCCCGCGCAGCTGAGTCGGGCCGTGAACACCCGGGACCTGCCACCGCAGCTCGGCGACCTGCCGCCGATCGGGCGTCCGGCGAACGGCGCCCTCCTCGCAGCCGGCATCACCACGCTGGAGCAGGTCGCCGGTCACAGCCGTCGCGACCTGCTCGCTCTGCACGGGGTCGGCCCCAAGGCCATCCGCATCCTCGAAGCCGCCTTGGAAGAGCACGGCCTCGCCTTCACGGGCTGAGGCCGGGTGCCGCGCGTTAGCCGACGGCGACGGCGGTGGTGGCCGGGTCGGGGAGCTTGACCATCAGGTGCTTCGCGGCGCGGAGCAGGTCGGCTTCGTTGTGCCCGAAGGCTTGCAGGTAGGAGCGCACGGCGGATCGCAGCAGCCGGAGCTCCTCGTCGTTCAGTTCGATGGTGTGCATATTTTCAAGGTAAGTCCGCTCGCCGCGAAAAGCGCCGCCCGTGATCGACCCGTTGCGTCGACCGCATCCTTCAGGCGGCGATCCAGCCCGCGATCTGAAGGATCTCGGTGGCGACCTTCGGGAGTGGCCGGTCGTTCACGACGACGAAGTCCTCGCCCCCGGCGGGCCCGTCGAACTCCACCCGCGCCCGCTCCAGCCTGACCGTCTGAACGTCGCAGCCCGTCAGGCAACCGACGTAGGCCTGTCGAAGCTCGCTCGTCTCGATGACGCCGCTGACGACGACAAAACGCGCCCCGGCGGCCCGGTAGGTCGCCCAGACTGCCGCCAGATTGCGCACCTTCAGCCGATCGTGGAAACCGCTCTGGTTAGCCGGCGGCCCGTACTGCGCCAGCGCATCCAGGTCGATCACCGCGGTTGGCAGCAACTGCCCGGTGAGAATTCCCCCGATCGCCTGGCCGGTCACCGTCTTACCGGCTCCGCTACCCCCGCTGATCAACAACCCCCGACACCCGGTGTCCATGATCGCCATTCACCCAGGTTAGAAGCCATCACCCCGTTTGATGACGTAAACCATCGTCCGAAGTTCGCCGCGGTGGAGTGGATCGTTGCGGACGCCGGGCGAAAGCAGCGGTGGGGCGGCCGGGGCGCTTCAGCCGAGGAGCTCCTCGGCGATGTGGGTGACGGTGTAGCCGGTGGGGGCTTCGGGGAGGCGGAGGTGGGGATCCGGGCGCCAGTCCTTCCAGTTGTCGGTGAAGGGAGAGCCCCAGGCTTGGACTTCCTGTACTGCGGTGTGGGCGTCGGCGATGATGCGGTCGGCCTCGGACTGGCTGAAGCGGCCGGCCACGACCGCGCCTTCCAGCTCGTCCTCGTCCTTCCAGTCGATCCGGCGGTCCGGGTTGATCCAGAGGTCCAGGACGTAGTCGATCGACGTGGTCCGGCGCGCCTCGATGTCGCGGCGGTGCTCGGACTCGAGATTCACGTACCACCCGAGAAAGGTTTCGTCGGCAGCCCAGAAGTGCCAGACGGACCATGGCTTGCCGGTCGGTGAGACCTTGAGGATGCCGGTACCGTGCCAGATGTCGAGTTTGAGCACCCGGTCCTCGGTGTGCATCCCCTGCGGCCCCGCGTGCCGCGTCTCGCGGCCGTCGACGAGCACGGGTTTGATCAGCGGCGTACCGGGCGCGAGCCAGGCGACCAGCCCGTCCTCGTCGTCGCGGACCACCGTCATCGGCCGCACGTTCGGGAAGTCGCTGAACTGCCCCGCGCCTTCGTAGACCCACTCGATCGTCGTCCCGGGCTGCCAGTGCAGGTCGAGCCCGGTCGTCGCCTCGGCCGTCACGACGGGGTGGACGGGGTGGCGGGACGGGTCATCGAGAGCAGGTCGAGGGCGGCGTCGAGCTGCGCCTCGGTCAGGTCGCCTTTGCTGACATGCCCGTTCTCGATCACGACCTCGCGGATCGACTTGCCCTGCTTGAGCGCGCTCTTGGCCACCACGGCCGCGTTCTCGTAACCGATGTACTTGTTCAGCGGGGTGACGATCGACGGCGACGACTCGGCCAGCGCGCGGGCGTGCTCGACGTTCGCGGTGATGCCGTCGACGCAGCGGTCGGCGAGCAGCCGCGACGCGTTGCTCAGCAGCTGGATCGACTCGAGCAGGTTGCGCGCGATCACCGGCAGCATCACGTTCAGCTCGAAGTTGCCGCCGGCACCGGCCACCGTGATGGTGGTGTCGTTGCCGATCACCTGCGCGGCCACCATCAGGGTCGCCTCGCAGATCACCGGGTTCACCTTGCCCGGCATGATGCTCGACCCCGGTTGCAGGTCCGGCAGCGCGATCTCACCGAGCCCCGCGCGCGGACCGGAGCCCATCCAGCGCAGGTCGTTGCAGATCTTCGTCAGGCTGACCGCGATCGTCTTCAGCTGGCCCGACAGCTCCACCAGTGCGTCGCGGGCACCTTGCGCCTCGAAGTGGTCGGCCGCCTCGCTCAGCTCCAGCCCGGTCCGCCGGTTCAGCTCGGTGATCACCTTGGCCGCGAACCCGGCCGGCGTGTTGATCCCCGTGCCGACCGCCGTCCCGCCGAGTGGCAGCTCCGTCACCCGCGGCAGCGTCGCGCGGACCCGGTCGGCGCCCCGGCTGATCTGCGTGGCATACCCGTTGAACTCCTGCCCGAGGGTGACCGGCGTCGCATCCATCAAATGCGTGCGCCCGGACTTCACCACCTCGGCGAACTCAACCCCCTTCCTGGACAGGGATCCGGCCAGGTGCTCCAGCGCCGGCAGCAGGTCCTGGACGACGCCCGCCGTCGCGGCGACGTGGATCGCCGACGGGAAGGTGTCGTTACTCGACTGGCTCGCGTTGACGTGGTCGTTCGGGTGCACCTCGGCATCCAGCGCGCGGGTCGCTAGGGTGGCGAGCACTTCGTTCACGTTCATGTTGGTGGACGTGCCCGAGCCGGTCTGGAAGACGTCGATCGGGAACTCGGCGTCGAACTCCCCCGCGCTGACCCGGTCGGCCGCCGCGACGATGCCGTCGGCAAGCTTCTGGTCGACCACGCCGAGCTCGGCGTTGACCACCGCGGCCGAGGCCTTGATCTGGGCGAGCGCGTGCACGAGTGCCGGGGCCAGCGGTTGGCCGGAGATCGGGAAGTTCTCCACCGCGCGCTGGGTCTGTGCCCGCCACAACGCGTCGCGGGGCACCTTGACCTCGCCCATCGTGTCGTGCTCGATCCTGAATTCCACGTTGTCCATACCTGCAGAGTACGTCGATCCGCGCTGTCGGCCCGGACTGATAGAACCGTTGTGGACAACGCCACAAGTTGGACTAAGAGCTGCCCTGATAGACGTAGTACGTCTCGGCCCGTCCTTGTAAGGCAACGGGGACCGGCCGCACCTCGCAGGCGCCGAACACTTCACCCATCACCGTCTCCAATGCGGCGGACACCGAGGACGACCACACCGTCAGCACCCCACCCGAGGCCAGCCGAAGCCTGCACTCACCGAGGAAGTCGCTCTCATAGAGCGCCGAGTTCTCGTTGTAGACCAGGAAATCCGGCCCGTTGTCCACATCCAGCAACAGCCCGTCCAGCGACCCGGCCGGCTGAGCCAGTACTACGTCCCGCACATCGCCGACCTCGACCCGTACCCGCGGATCGTCGAGCACCGACGGCACCAGCCCGTCCCGCATCCACTGCACGACGGCTGGCTCGATCTCAGCAACCAACACCGACCCAACCCGCTCGTCGGCCAGCAGCGCACGCACGGTGTAACCGAGCCCGAGCCCACCCACCAGCACCCGAGCGGGTCGCAGTACGGCGTCCAACGCCGCTGAGGCGAGCAGCTCCTCGCTCGAGGTCTCGGCATCGTCCATCACGAACACGCCGTTGACCCGCAACTCGAGCGCGCCGTCCTCCCGGCGCCGCAGCAGGATCTCACCCCGCTCGCTACCCGCCCGCGCCACCTCGCTCACCCCACCATCCTCCCGCACCCTTACATCCGAAGAAGCGGAGGGACATCACCTTCACTTCTTCGGACGTAAGAGATGCGGTATCCACAGGCGGGGAGGGAGGAGTGGCGCGCCGGCGTCAAGCGTTGGGACGTGCGGGCCGAGGTCAAGGCCGGGCGTTGGCAAGTGGTCGGCCCGCAGACCGTCAGCAACAAGACCGGGCCTCTCGACCAGCGGGGGCAGTGGTGGACCGCCGTACTGGAGGTCGGCTCGCGAGCCGCGCTGGACGGAGTACGGATTGGTCGTCGAGATCGACGGAATCCATCATGCCGAGGCGCCGGTGTTGATTGCCGATGCGTTACGCCAGAACGACCTCACCAACAGCCGCTCGACCGTCCTCAGGATCCCGGTCCTGGGTCTCCGCACCGACCCCGGGCGCTTCATGACCCAGATCCGCGCCGCCCTCCTCGCCCGAGGCTGGCGCTCACCCCTTATGTCCGAAGAAGTGGAGCACACGTCCCACTAGTTCTTCGGACGTAAGGACATGCTCAGTACCAGCCCTTGGCCTTGGAATGGGCCCAGGCGCCGCAGGGGGAGCCGTGGCGGTTCTCGATGTAGTCCAGGCCCCACTTGATCTGGACGACCGGGTTGGTGCGCCAGTCCTTGCCGTACGCCGCCATCCGGTTACCGGGGAGGGCCTGCGGGATGCCATAGGCGCTGGAGCTCGGGTTGTCGGCGTCGACGCGCCAGCGGGACTCCTTGTTCCAGAGGCTCTCCAGGCAGCTGAAC
This sequence comes from Streptomyces sp. SID13031, assembly GCF_010548305.1. GTDB lineage: Bacteria > Actinomycetota > Actinomycetes > Propionibacteriales > Kribbellaceae > Kribbella. Next base: position 162,888 of record NZ_JAAGLV010000004.1, on the reverse strand, counting down.
TGGCTGTCGCTCCAGCCGTGGTCGGCCAGCAGGTTCTTCGCGATCTGCTTGGGCGTGCCCTCGAACTTCTTGCGCTCGGCGTCGCGGCTGGCCCGCTCCTCCTGCGAGTTGCGGTCGGTCTTCTGCAGGGCCTTGTAGCGGGCGAGAGCGGTGTTCTTCGCCTTCTGCCGGAGGTCGGAGGCGTCCTGCGCGGCCCGGCGCTCGGCGTCCACGGCCTCGATCTGGTTGCGCAGCTGGATGACTTCCTGCGCCTGCTGCTCGGGCGTCAGCTCTTTCGGCTTCGGCGCCTTGGCGGCTTGGGCCCGCTCACTGTTCAGCACGGCCATCTCGGCGCGCCCGGAGACCGGGTCGGACGCCGCGGAGCTCCCAGGGGAGGCGAAGAGGTCGAGGCCTGCGACAACGGAGACGACGGCGATCCCACTGACTGCGAGGATCGCGACGGAGCGCTTCGCTTTCATCTGTCCTTCCGAGATACCCGACCCCCGTCGGCTGCAACAGGAACATACTCTGGCCTAAACAGAGCGTGATCACAAGAACGTCACAATGAACGGTGCGGCCACATGGCGTGTGGCCGCACCGGGTAACGCGAAAGTCTTACTTCTGTTTTACAGAATCCCCACCAGCAGCGTCACAACTGGACGTCCTCCAGCATCTCGGTGACCAGGGCCGCGATCGGCGAACGCTCCGACCGGGTCAGCGTCACGTGCGCGAAGAGTGGGTGACCCTTCAACTTCTCGACCACCGCGACGACGCCGTCGTGCCGGCCGACCCGCAGGTTGTCGCGCTGCGCGACGTCGTGGGTGAGCACCACCCGCGAGTTCGCGCCGATCCGGGACAGCACCGTGAGCAGCACGTTGCGCTCCAGTGACTGGGCCTCGTCGACGATCACGAACGCGTCGTGCAGCGACCGGCCGCGGATGTGGGTCAGCGGCATCACTTCGAGCATGCCGCGGTCCATCACCTCGTCGATCACGTCGGCACTGGTCAGCGCGCCCAGCGTGTCGTGCACGGCCTGCGCCCAGGGCGCCATCTTCTCGGACTCCGAGCCCGGCAGGTAGCCGAGTTCCTGGCCGCCGACCGCGAACAACGGCCGGAAGACGACGACCTTCTTGTGCTGGCGCCGCTCCATCACCGCTTCGAGCCCGGCGCACAGAGCCAGCGCCGACTTACCGGTACCGGCGCGACCGCCGAGCGAGATGATCCCGACGTCCGGGTCGAGCAGCAGATCCAGCGCGACGCGCTGCTCTGCCGACCGCCCACGGAGGCCGAACGCCTCCCGGTCGCCGCGGACCAGCCGGATCCGCTTGTCCGGCATCACCCGGCCCAGCGCGCTGCCGCGCTCGGACAGCAGCACCAGCCCCGTGTGAGTGGGGAAGTCCCGCCCCTCGGGGATGTCCAGCACGCCGTCCTCGTACAGCGAGTCGACGTCGCTGGACGGCACCTCGATCTCGTCCATGCCGGTCCAGCCGGAGGACTCCAGCGTCAGTTCCGCCCGGTACTCCTCGGCGTCCAAGCCGCAGGCCGAGGCCTTGACCCGCATCGGCAGGTCCTTGGAGACCAAGGTGACATTGCGGCCCTCGGCCTGGAAGTTACAGGCCACCGCGAGGATGCGGCTGTCGTTGTCGCCGAGCCGGAAACCGGCCGGCAAGTTCGCGGGGTCGGTGTGATTCAGCTCGACCCGGAGTATTCCACCCTTCTCCCCCACTGGCAGGGGTGCGTCCAACCGTCCGTGCTGGATCCGGAGCTCGTCCATCAAGCGCAACGCGGTGCGAGCGAAGTAGCCGAGCTCAGGGTGATGCCGTTTTGCCTCCAGTTCGGTGACGACGACGACCGGAATGACGACCTCGTGCTCGTCGAAGCGCACCATTGCGTGCGGATCGGACAGCAGCACGGAGGTGTCCAGCACAAAAGTGCGCTGGTCCGGCGTGGATGAGGGGTTTGACGCCTTGGCGTGGGTGGCAGCCATGTCGCACGTCCTCTCGGACCGCAGCGTGCACCACGCCCGGCCCACCAGTGGTTAGGTGTTGGACCGGGTCCGGACCCGGAGGTCTGGTGCAGACCCCCTCCGTCCCGCAGCACGCGCGGAACCGGAAATCAGTGAGGGTGAGACCGTGGGTCTCGGGCACTCCGTTCGGCGCCTCATGGGGCTACCGGCGAGCAATTACGTCTCATCTGATCGGGCCTCCCGGACAGCCGGCTTCCCCTCCGACCGTCACTAAGGACTGTAGGACTGTCCTGCGAACGCCGCAGCCCGACACGCCCGGCCACGGGGTTAACGGCTTGTTACACGTTCCCCACCACCGGGCGACGCGGCTCACCGACACCCGCACGACGACCTCGCCGTCCGGGCTGACGGTGCTCTTGCCGCGACCTGTGGCCAGCGGAGGTACCGGTGGGAGCGCGTGGTCGAAGAAGCCGCCGTGCTCGTCGTAGTTCAGGATGAACGCGGTCTTGGCCCACACAGCCGGGTTGTCCGCGAGTGCGGCGAGCAGTTGAGCGGTGAGGTGCTCACCGTTCGGCGGCGCGTAGTTGGCGTGCTCGGACAGCGCCGCCGGAGCCACCAGCCAGGAGACCTGCGGGAGCCGGTCCGCCTTGACGTCGTCCCCGAACTCCTTGACCAGCGCGGCGCCCATGGCGAACGCGTCGTTCTGCTGGCTGCCGTCGCCGACCATGCGCAACCCACGCTCGTACAGCGAGGAGCCGGGCTTCGCCTGCACGAAGGGCTTGAACCAGGCCAGCGCGTTGTCGTCGAAGTTGTCCAGCGCCTGGTACGTCTACCAGCTGACGCCCGCCTTCTCCAGCCGCTCGGCGTACGTCGTCCACTCGTACCCGCCGGAGATCTCCGTGTTGTCGAAGACGGGTAGGTCGCGGACCGTGCCACCGCTGGTGCCGGTCATGAGGTGTTCGCGGTTCGGGTTGGGTCGCGTTCATGCTGAACGGGGCCAGCCAGCCCTCGGGGCGGCTCGGGTCGGGTTGCTGGAAGACGGGCAGGCCGTTGACGCCGCGGACCGCAGTACGGTCGCCGAAGCCACGCAGGCCGGCACCAGACTCAGGTGCCGAAACGCCGTTCGCGCTGGGCGTAGCTGCGGATGGCCCGCAGGAAGTCGACGTGCCGGAAGTCCGGCCACAGCGCCTCGCAGAAGTAGAACTCGCTCAGCGCGCTCTGCCAGAGCAGAAAGCCGCCCAGCCGCTGCTCCCCCGACGTCCGGATGACCAGGTCGGGGTCGGGCTGGCCCTTGGTGTAGAGGTGCTCGGCGATGTGCTCGACGTCGACCCGCTCGGCCAGCTCCTCGATCGAGATGCCCTTGGCTGCCTCCTCGAGCAGCAGCGACCGGACGGCGTCGGCCAGCTCGCGACGCCCGCCGTACCCGACTGCGACATTCACCAGCATGCCCTGCACGTTCTGCGTGGCGGCCTCGGCGCCCTTCAGTACTTCGGCAGTCGCACCGGGCAGCAGATCGAGCGCGCCCACCGGGTGGATCCGCCACTGACCGGTCGCGGTCAGCTCCTCGACCGTCGACTCGATGATCCGGAGCAACGGCTCCAGCTCCTCGGCCGGGCGGGTCAGGTTGTCGGTGGACAGCATCCAGACGGTGACCAGCTTGACGCCGACCTCGTCGCACCAGTGCAGGAACTCGGTGATCTTGGTGGCGCCGGCCTCGTGGCCACGCGCCACCGGGTCACCGGTTGCCCGGGCCCAGCGCCGATTGCCGTCGATGATGACGCCGATGTGGCGGGGCATCCGGTCCGGCGACAGCGATCGCGCCAGTCGGCGCTCGTACAGCCCGTAGACCGCATTGCGCAGCTTTGCCTTGCCAGGTGTCCGCATGGGTAGGTGATCTCCTCAAAAGCTCTCCGGCTTCCGAGGCTAGCCCAGATTTCCGGTTCCGTAGAGTGATCGAACTTTTACCGGAGTTTGCGCATCAGACACTCCGGGAACCTGTTTCCCACCCGGTGATCTCGCCTACATTTCATGCTTACGGACGAGGGAACCTACGGTTGCGTAGGTTACGGTTGAGTAAGTAGACGGACGTACGCGAGAGGATGGCGATGACGGCCAGGACCGCAGCCAGCACCCCGACCGATGCCCCCGCGCCCGAGTCCGGCCATGAGCATGAGCACGGCCACCGGCTGACCGACAAGCTCGCGCCGCTGAAGCCGAAGCTGCGCGGCTGGCTGCATGCCGGCACCTTCCCGCTCGCGACCGCGGCCGGCATCGTGCTGATCTGCCTCGCGCCGACCAGCAGCGCACGCTGGGCCGCCGCCGTCTACACGCTGGGCTCGATGCTGCTGTTCGGCATCTCCGGGCTCTACCACCGGTTCTACTGGGGTGCGACCGGCGAGGCGATCCTGCGCCGGCTCGACCACAGCAACATCTTCTTGCTGATCGCCGGCACCTACACCCCACTGGGGGTGGTGCTGCTGCGCGGCAACGACCGGATCCTGCTGCTCAGCCTGGCCTGGGGCGGTGCCCTGATCGGCATCCTGTTCCGGATCTTCTGGGTCGGCGCCCCGCGCTGGCTCTACACGCCGATCTACCTGGCCCTGGGCTGGGTGGCGATCTTCTGGATGGGCGACTTCTACCACCTGGGCGGCGCGGCCGTGGTCACGCTGCTCGCGATCGGTGGCGGGCTCTACTCGATCGGCGCGGTCGTCTACGGCACCAAGCGGCCGAACCCGTCACCCCTGTGGTTCGGCTTCCACGAGATCTTCCACGCCTGCACGGTGGCCGCCTTCATCTGCCACTACGTCGCCGTGAGCATCGCCACGTACCACGCCGGCTAGTACTACGGCCGGCCCAGCCACTCGAGTTCGTCGTCGAGCGGCCCGCACACCTCGACCAGTGCCTCGCGGAGCAATTCGAACCGGTCCGCGCCCAGCCGCTCCCTCCACTCCTGCTCGACCCTGTCGATCGCGGCCCGGCTGAACTCCACCGCCTGATCCCCCAACGCCGTCCGCCGGACCAGCCGCACCCGCCGATCCCCGGCGACCCGCTCCGAGTCGGCGTACCCGCGTTCCTGTAGGTAGTCGATGTGCTGGCCGAGCCCCTGCTTCGTCATCCCCGCGATCTCGGCCAGGTCGGTGATCCGCGCCCCGCTGTCCGGAATGAGCTCCAGCAGCCGGAAGTGCGAGACCCGCAACTCCGGGAAGCCGCGCTCCGAGTCGGCCAGGATCTCCGCCCGGAGCCGGTTCAGCGCGACCCCGAGCAAGCCGGCGATATGCAGGCCGCGAAGCCCCTCAGCATGTCCCACGGCGTCGCCTAAAGGGGCATTGACGGAAGTCATAAGGCAACTTTACTATCCCAGTAGTAAGGCTGCTTTACTTCTTTGGCGTGTCGGATCTGAAGGTGAGCTGAAGGGGTCGGGCGCATGATCGAAGTACTACCGAATTGCCGGGGGGATCCATGAACACCACCACCATCAGCGACGGACTGGCCGCACTCGGCCGGGACGCACCAGACGAACGCGCTCTCGCCAGCCTGGTCGGAAGCGCCACCGGCCTGCCCGGCGCCGTACCGACCTCGGCCAGGATCGAGCCGGTCGACTACGAGATCGGTACGCCGAGCACCGAAGCTCTGCTCCGCGTACTAGGCACGGCCGAGCTGCCCTCGGGGGAGAGCGTCGAGTGGTCCGTCTTCCTCAAGAAGCTCCAGTCGACCCGGCACTGGCCGATGATGCACCTGGTCCCGGAAGAGCTCCGGGAGGCCTTCATCCAGAACCTGCCCTGGCAACTCGAAATAGCGGTCCACCGGAGCACCATTGCGACGCTGCTGCCCGACGGGCTCCGGCTGCCGCAGCTGTACCGGATCAACGAGTACGACGACGATCGCGCGACGCTGTGGATGGAAGACGTCATCCAACCGCCCGGCGGCTGGCCGCTCGGCCGCTTCGAGCGCGCTGCGTACCTACTCGGCCAGCTGTCCGCCCGGCGTCAGCCGCACCTGGTCGAGCCGCTACTCCCCCGGGGCAACGTGGATGTGCCAGGGACCGGGCTCCGGTACTACACGGGCGGCCGCGTGATGAACGGCGCGATCCCGGTGCTGGCCGACGACCAGACCTGGCAGCACCCGCTGCTGGCCGAGGCGGTCTGCTCGACCGGCGATCACGGGCTGCGGGACGAGTTGCTCGAGCTCGCGAACCGGCTGCCCGCAGTACTGGATCGGCTGGACACCTTGCCACAGACCTATCAGCACGGGGACGCGAGTCCGCAGAATCTGCTGGTACCGAAGGACAAGCAGGACGAGTTCGTGGTGATCGACTGGGGGTTCGACTGCCCACAGGCCGTCGGGTTCGACCTCGGTCAGCTCCTGGTCGGACTGGCCCACGCCGGCGAGCTCGCGGCGGAGGAACTGCCGACGATCCACACGGTCATCCTTGGCGCGTTCATGGAGGGGCTGGCCGCGGAGGGGATGACAGTGTCCGAGGACGAGGTGCTCTACGGCTACCTCGGCTCACTGCTCGCCCGCGCGACCTTCACCGCCTTGCCGTTGGAGCAACTCGGCAAGACCAGCGACTGCAACCTCGACCTGTTCGTCGAACGCGTGCGGCTCACCCGAACGCTGGTGAATCTGGTGTCATCGATCAGCTAGGCGTCAGTACGAAAACGCGGATCGCCCGGCCGCTGCGTTCGACGTACGTGTCGTAGGCCGGCCAGACCCGCGTGACGAGTGGCCAGACCCGGTCCCGCTCCGTTCCTTCAGCCAGGACGGCGCGGACCGGGATCTCGCGTCCACCGGTCAATGCCACGGTCGCTTCACCAGAAGCGAGCAGGTTGCCCGACCAGGCCGGATGGCTCTCCTGACCCCAGTTGGACGCGGTGACGAGGTAGCCGTCGCCGTCGGGCGCGTAGATCAGCGGCACCGTTCGGGGCAGGCCGGACTTCCGCCCCTGGGTCGTCAAAAGCAAAGTGGGCAAGGCGGATCGGCCGAGGATGGTGATCCGGCCACCCGTCTTTCGTTGCAGCCAGCGATCGATCGGTACCAGATTGCGACCGGCAACGGCGAACCATCGGCGATGCCCTAACGAGCGGATGACATTCGTGTACCAGCCCATGCACGAAGTCTGCCGTCACCCCGCAGGCGGGTATGCATGAGGGTGTGAAAAACATTCGGTTCGCAGTTCTGGCAGCCGCCGCCGGCCTGGTACTGACCGGGTGTGGCGACGATTCCGATTCCGGCGCGGGCAGTACCCCGTCCGCACCCAACTCGAGCACGCCGATCACCAGTACGCCGACGCCGACGCCGACGACCGGCGCAGGTGCGCTGCCGTTGACGGTCAGCCGGACGGGTGGCTTCGCCGGCTTCAACGACCAGCTCGTGGTCGGCGCCGACGGCGTCGTCAACGCCACCTCGATGGGCAAGAGCCCGGGGAAGTGCAAGCTGGAGGACGGTTTCCTCAGCACCCTCACCGACGCGGTCAAGCAGGTCGACTGGGCCGCTGTCGGCGTCACCAAACCGACGATCCGGCACCCGGACGACATGATCATCGCGGTGTCGGCGAGCGGTGGGCTGGCGCGACTCGACGACCCCAAGCTGAAGCCGCTGGTGGCCCCGGTGGGCACGCTGCTCACCGAAGCCACCAAACCCGGCAGTCTGTGCAAGCCGGTCTAACTCTGACAGCTGATCAGCTCGTGGTGAGCGCCACGTCGTCGACCACGAAGCTCGTCTGCAGTGACGAGTCCTCCGCGCCGAGGAACTTGACGGTGATGGTTTTGCCCTTGTAGGCAAGGACGTTGAACGTCTTCTGGGTGTACGTCGTGTTCTTGTTCAGGTTCGAGTACGTCGCCAGCGTGGTCGTCGTCGCCCCGTCGACCACCTGCACCTTCACCGTGTCGTACACGGTCGAGGTGGTCGTCTCGTTGGTGTCGATCCGGATCCACAACGTCAGCGACGCCGCGGTCACCGTCGCCGGGATCGCCACCGACTGACCGGTATTCTGCGTGCTGGTCACGCCCTTGCCGCCCAGCCAGGCCTTGTAGGTGCCGGCGTGCGCGGGCTTGCTGCTGCTGTTGGTGACGACCCCGCTGGTACCGGTCCAGTTCACCGCACCCGACTCGAAGCCCGGGTTCTGGAGCAGGTTGGGACCGGTCGGGGGCGTGCCCGGGCCGTAGTCCTTCTGCGCGTAGTTCCAGACCATGTGGCCGATCGCGTCGATCTGCCGGTCCAGCGACGTCAGGTTGAGGTTGCTGATCGTGTCGCACGAGCGGTGGTAGCAGGCGTCGTACGCGGTGTTCGCCGTACCGCCCCACTTGGTGGCCTGCGCGGACGTCTTGATCCCCTCGGCGCCGGCGAAGGTGCCGGCGGTCGGGATGCCGAGCGACCGGAACGCCGCGTGGTCGGAGCGGCCCTGGACGTCGATGTACTCGGTCTGCACGCTCTTGCTGGTGAAGTAGCTGGTGAGATCGTCCCGCGCGCCGTTGCCGGCCGGGTTGTCGTCGTAGACGAAGTAGCCCGGGTTCGGCGACGCGATCATGTCGAAGTTCAGGTAGAGCTCGATCTTGGCGCGCTCGGCCGCGGGCAGGTTGTTGACGTAGTACTTCGAGCCGACCAGCCCCAGTTCCTCGGCTCCCCAGAAGCCGAACCGCAGACGATTCTTGGGCACCTGGCCACTCGCGGCGTACGCCAGTGCGGTCTCCAGGACGCCCGCGCTGCCACTGCCGTTGTCGTTGATCCCGGGTCCGGAGCTGACGCTGTCCAGATGCGAGCCGGTCATCACGACGTGGTTGGCGTCGCCTTGCGGCCACTCCGCGATCACGTTGTACGACGTACCGGCCGAGGTCGAGAAGGACTGCAGCGTGGTGGTGTAGCCGGCCGTGTCCAGCTTCGACTTCACCCAGTTGGCGGAGGCGAGGTAGCCGGGGCGGCCGGTGTAGCGGTTGCCACCGTTGCTGGTGGCGATCGACTGGAGCTGGTCCAGGTGCGCCTTGGTGTTGGTGACCGAGATGTCGGGTGAGACGACGGCCTGGGCTGCGCTGGTGGGGACGAGGACGGCGGTGGCGACCAGAGCGGTGCCGAGTACGCCGTACAGGGGGGACTTGACCATGGGCGGGGACTCCTTTGCCTCACAAAGGGGGGTGTTACAAAGCAGCCGGGGCGTACGGCCTGGGCGAGGCCGTACGCCCCGGACTGTTCACAGCGGGACAATCAGTGCAGCTGACTAGCCGATCAGCGACACGTCGTCGACGACGAAGCTGGTCTGCAGCGAGGAGTCCTCGTTCTCGAGGAACTTCACCGAGATCGTCTTACCGGCGTACGCCCCGACGTTGAACGTCTTCTGGGTGTACGTGGTGTTCTTGTTGAGGTTGGTGTAGGTCGCCAGGGTCGTGGTGGTGGCACCGTTGACGATCTGGACCGCAACCTTGTCGTACACCGTCGAGGTGGTCGTCTCGTTGGTGTCGATCCGGATCCACAGCGACAGCTGCGCCGAGGTGGCACCGGCCGGGACGGCGACGGACTGAGCGAGGTTCTGGGTGCTCGTGACGCCCTTGCCGCCGAACCAGGCCTTGTAGCTACCGCCGTGGGCGGGCTTGGTGGCGCTGTTGGTGACGACGCCGGCGGTACCGGTCCAGCTGGCCGCACCGGACTCGAAGCCACCGTTCACCAGACGCTCGGAGCCGGTCGGCGGGATGACAGCGCCACAGGTGGCGGCGCCGGCCGGGACGGTGATGCCGTTGAACGCGGCCTGGATGCCGAGGCACTGGGCCGAGTTGGCGCCGTAGAGCGCCTTGGCGACGGTGATCGCGCCTTCGCGGGCATCCGGGTAGGTGCTACCGGAGGTCAGCTTGGTGGTCAGGGTCTGGTACCAGACCTTGGCCGCCACGTCGCGGGTCACGCCGGTGACGGTCGAACCGTCGCAGGTGGTGCTGTTGTAGGACACGCCGTTGATCGTCTTGGCGCCACTGCCCTCGGAGGCCAGGTAGAACCAGTGGTTCAGCGGGCCGGAGGAGTAGTGCGGGTCGAGCCCACCGGTGCTGGTCGTCCAGCAGTCCTTGCTGGCGCCGTCCTTCGACGGCTTGTCCATGTAGCGCAGCGGGGTGCCGTTGCCGTTGATGTTGATCTTCTCGCCGATGAGGTAGTCACCCACGTCGGAGGCGTTGTTGGCGTAGAACTCGACGGCGGTGCCGAAGATGTCCGAGGTCGCCTCGTTCAGGCCGCCCGCGTCACCGGAGTAGTTCAGGTTCGCGCTGGCCTCGGTGACACCGTGGCTCATCTCGTGGCCGGCCACGTCGATGGAGGTCAGCGGCCGGGCGTTGCCGGAGCCGTCGCCATACGTCATCTGGGTGCCGTCCCAGAACGCGTTCACGTACGCGTTGCCGTAGTGCACGCGGGACCGCGAACCCTGGCCGTTGTTGAAGATGCCGCTGCGGCCGTAGACGTTCTTGTAGTAGTCCCAGGTCAGCTGCGTGCCGTAGTGGGCATCGACACCGGCGGTCTGGCGGTTCGCGGTGGTACCGCTGCCCCAGGTGTCGTCGGGGTCGGTGAAGGTGGTGCCGTTGCCGGACGTGGCGCCGTTCAGATCCGTGGTCCAGTTGCCACCGCGGCTGGTGTCGGTCAGCGAGTAGCTGCCGGACGTCCCGATGGTGACGGTGCCGGAGTACATCGAGTTACCGGTACCGGTCTTGATCTCGTCGTCGGAGTCCAGGATCGCGCCGGTCTTGGCGTCGACGAACGAGTGCAGCACCGACGGCGTCTGGTCGGCCTTGACGCCCGACGTGACGACCTCGTAGGCCAGCACCGGCTTGCCGGTGGTGACGAAGACGACCAGCGTCCCCTTGTTGCTGGCGGCCTTGAAGTCTGCCGCCTTCGCGCCCTTGGCCAGGGCGGCGGCCTGGGACAGCGTCGGCTTGGTCGAGGAGACCCCGACCGCCTTCGCGCCACGGTTGTAGATGACCCCGGTGATCGCGTCGCTCTTGCGCTCCACGATCAGGTCACCACCGACCACCTTCAGGCCGTTGAACGTACGGTCGTAGCGAACGTGCTCGGTGCCGTCGGCGTCCTTGACGACGTCGCGGACCGTGAGCACTTCACCGCCGGCCAAACCGAGAGCTGCGGCCGTCTGCGCGGTCAGCGCTTGTTCGGCCTGGACGGCGGCCGGCTGGTTGAAGCCGGATGCCGGAAGCGGGGCCGTACGGTTGGCGGCTCCTGCGGGCGACATCGCCAACCCCGCAGCTGCGACGATGACCACCGCCCCTGCTGATGTCAGTCGTTTCAAGACAACATCTCCTCACGGTGTGGTCGCTGTTTGGGCGCAACGACCAATTCAATTGGGGACGCCGGATGCCTGGCGCAAAAGTGTCACTGCCTAGTTGTGACACTGTGTGTCAGTACATGCGAGTTCTGTTACACCCGACTGAGGGAGGACTCTGTCCTCCGTCGGGGCGGGAGTCAAGTGATTCCGCCGAAATGACAGGGAAAACCCGCACTGACGCAGGTTGTCAGCTTGGGGCTTGCAACTCACGTCGAAGGTCTTCCGGCAACACGATCGGCAGCCGGCAGGTGAACTTCTGGCAGACGAACGCGGCCGGCTCACCCCCGACCAGACCACGGCCGGCAAGCAGCGGTACTTCGGATCCGGGCAGACCAGTGGCGATGGCGGTCCCCCAGGGAGCGTCCTTCACGGCAACCCGGATCAGCTCCTCGGATTCACCGACGACGGCGATTTCCAGTGGTCCCGAAGCGATGGTCTCGGCGACCGCCAAGGCCCGGCCGGCGAAGCGGGGCGCTCTGGTGATGATGGAAGTGGACAACTGGAGTGCTTGCTGGGCAGCGGCTTCGTAGCGGGCCGATCCGGTCACGCTCGCCAGCGTGGTCAGCGCTTCAGCGGCGAGCGACACCCCAGCGGGACTCGCATTGTCGGTCGCGTCCTGCGGTCGCCAGATCAGCGCCTCCGCATCCCCGGCCGTGTCATAAAAGTTGCCGTCGGCAACAAACTGCTGGAGTACCCGGTCCAACAGGCTTTGCGCCAGCTCCAGCCACTCCTCGTCGCCGGTCACCCCGAGCAGCGTCAGACACGCCTGCGCGAAGGCCGCGTAGTCCTCCAGCACCCCATACGCACCTCCGACTACACCATCCCTCGACGTCCGCCGCAGGATTCCGGCTTGGTCCACATGCACATCCCGGATCAATCCGGCCGCCACCACAGCGGCCTCCACATACTCCCGCTTCTCCAGTACTACGCCCGCCCGCGCAAGTGCCGTGATCGCAAGACCGTTCCACGCCGCGACCACCTTGTCGTCGCGGCCGGGATACGTCCGCGCGCGACGGGCGTCCCGTAGTACCGCCTGAACCTTCTGCCACCGAGGCTGGTCGTCGGGGTCGCGCCGGAGCTGGAGGACGGAGGTTCCGTGCTCGAAGGTGCCGGTGACGTCGCAGAGGTCTATCACCCAATCGACGTCGTCCCCGAGCAGTCGGCGCAACTCGTCGGGCGACCAGACGTAGTACCGGCCCTCTTCCCCCTCGGTGTCGGCGTCGAGCGCGGAGGCGAACCCGCCCTCGGGCGTGCGCAACTCGGCGAGCAGGAAGTCGGCGGTCTCGGTGGCGACCCTCTTGGCCAGTGGGTCCTCGGTGATCGCCCACCACTGGGTATAGACATCGAGCAGCAGGGCGTTGTCGTAGAGCATCTTCTCGAAGTGCGGGATGACCCACTGCCCGTCGACGCTGTACCGCGCGAAGCCGCCGGCCAGTTGGTCGTACAGGCCACCGCGCGCCATCCGCTCACCCGTCTGCGCGACCATCTCGAGCGCTTCGGCCGAACCGGTCCGCCGGTGGTGCCGGAGCAGGAAGTCGAGCACCATCGACGGCGGGAACTTCGGCGCCCGCCCGAACCCGGCATCCACCGGATCGAAGTCCACCTTCAGCAACGCCACGGCCCGCTCCAGCGTCGCCTCGTCGATCACCCCTTCCGCTGCCGCCGTGCGCGCACCGAGCTGTTCGACGACCGAGCGACCGACCTTGTCGATGTCCGCGCGCTTCGTCTGCCAGGCGTTGACCAGCGACTCCAGCACCTGCCGGAAGCTCGCCATGCCGTGCCGTGGCTCGGACGGGAAGTAGGTCCCACAGAAGAACGGTTCGGCCGCCGGCGTCAGGAACACCGACATCGGCCAGCCACCCTGACCGGTCATCGCGACGGTCGCCTGCATGTAGATCGCGTCCACATCCGGCCGCTCCTCGCGATCGACCTTCACGCAGACGAAGTTCTCGTTGAGATAGGCCGCCGTGGCCTCGTCCTCGAACGACTCGTGCGCCATCACATGACACCAGTGACAGGCCGAGTACCCCACCGACAAGAACACCGGCACATCCCGCTCACGCGCCTCCGCGAACACGGCCTCGGACCACTCCCGCCAGTGCACCGGATTCTCGGCGTGCTGCCGCAGATACGGCGAAGTCGACTTACCAAGCTCATTGGAGGCCATGGACCCACACTAGGTGGATGCACACCCAGATCGCCGCGGAGCAGTACGACTCCTGGTCCACCGAGCAATGCGCCGGCATCGAGGTCGTTGACGGGATGGTCGTAGCGACCCCGAGCCCTTCCATACGGCACAACCGACTAGCTCGGCTCCTGGCGAACGGGCTGGAGCTCGCCGCGGGTCCGGACTGGAACGCCGATACCGGCTTCGACGTTCGGTTGCAGGACGTCCCCCTGACCAATCGGCGCCCGGACGTCGTGGTTTACCGGGCGGACACCATCGATGTCTCGCCCACCCGGCCCGAGCACGTGCTACTCGTCGTCGAAGTGGTGTCACCCGGGTCGGAGACCACCGACCGAATCGTCAAGGCGGACCAGTACGCCAAGGCCGGCATCGCCTTCTACTGGCGAGTCGAGCAGGCCGCGACCGGGATCCCGCTGGTGTACACCTACGTGCTCGATCCAGCCAGCAGTTCGTACCGCGATGGCGAGGTCTTCACCGGCACCGTCAAGGCTGCCGTGCCGTTCCTGGTGGAAATCGACCTCGGCACACTCTGATCCCACCAGCCGTAGAGCGGTGGCTAGATGGTCTTGGCGAGGGCGATCGAGAGGCCGATGGCCACAGCCATCACGATGAGTTCGCCGATCACCAGTTGCCAGAAGCGGTGGCCGCTGGTTTCGAGGTCGCCGATGGCGTGGCGGCGGTGGAACCAGCCACCGATGATCAAGATGACGAAGGCGACGGTCTTGGCCAGCAGCAGGCCGCCGTACGCCTTCGTGGTGAGGACGTCGAAGACCGCGTCGTAGCCGCCACCCTTGGCTGCCAGCCGGCCGACCGCGCTGATCACGCCGCTGACGAGCACCACGATGGAGGACGCGAGCGCGACCTGGCTGTAGCGCTCGAGCACGAGCGGAAGACCGCTGCGACTGGCCCGGCCATACCGAACGAGGCCCGCCAGGCCGCCGACCCAGGTCGTGGCCGAGATCACGTGGAGGACGAGAGCCGCGCCCGCGAGGACGACGTACGACTCGTTGCGGGGGAAGGTCGTCAGCGCGGGTGGGACCAGGGCGCCGATCGCGACGAGTACGCCGAGGAGCGCGGCCGCGGAGGTCTGGACGCGGCGGACGCCGACCGCCAGCGCGACGACCAGGATGCCGGTGATCAGCAGCGCCTTCACCTCGGGGACGGCGAGCGCGTCGTCCAGCCGCAGGCGAAGCAGGTCGACCGGGGTGTTGAGCAGGATCGCGGCGGTCAGGACCGCGCTGACGAAGGTGGCGGCGGCCCAGATGATCGCGGAGTTGCTGGCGTCGCGGATCGCGCGCCGGCCCTGCAGGCCGAGCGGGCCGCCGTCGGTACGCAACAACACGACCGCCGCCAGCAGGGCACCGGCACAACCGACCGTGGCCAGGGTGGAGACCAGATGGAACAGCGGCAGCAGCCACTTGACGAACAGTCCCGGACCACCGACTCCTTCATCGCTGCGGTGCGGTTCGCTGCCGGCGGCGTACAAAGCGATCACCATCGTCAGCGCCGCAACGATGACAGCGCTCACGCCACCCGCCACCAGGCGTCCGGGCACGCGATGCCGAGCGGCGTGAGCGGCGCGGGTCGCGGTCACAGAGCGTTCACGCCCTCGGCACCTTGGATGGACACGCGCACACTATAGGTGAGCTATTTAACAGTGTCCCCGCACGACACCATCTCGTGACCAGCCATAAGCAAACGGTTGCCCCACCGTGACTTTCGGCAATCCTCGCGACCCGCGAAACCCCGCGCAAACGCCCTACCCGTTGCCTGAGGCATCAACCTGCCGGGCCACCTACCCGCCGTGACGGATCAGTGGCACCGAGCGCCGGGCGGGGTTACTTCGGGTCGGGGGAAGAGTTGGGCTCGGGCTCAGTCTTCGCCGGCTCGGCAGCGCCAGCCGGGGCCGGTGAGCTGGGTGGCGGGACGTCGGAGGGTGCTCGGTCGCGCGCACCGGCGTCCGGGTCGAAGTCGATCCGCTTCAACTGCTTGCCCATGTTGCGCCACAACAGGAAGGTGGCGCCACCGAGTACGAGCACGATCAGCAGCGCGACCCAGCCGGGCTTGACCGTGTTCGGATCGATCTCGGCCATCGGCGGGCTGATGCTCAGAAGATTGGTCATCGCTGTCACCTTGCCAGTCTCTCACCGTCTGCTCCCGCCCCTCAGCGCAACCCCGCGAAGAGGTCGTCCTCAGGCAGTTCGGACTCCACCAGACTGCGGGCCAGCTCGTAGTCCTCGGTCGGCCACGCCTGCTGGTGCACTTCCAGCGGTACTGCGAACCACGCGCCGTCCGGGTCGATCTGGGTCGCGTGCGCGAGCAACGCGCGATCGCGGAGCTCGAAGTACTCGGCGCACTCGACCCGGGTGGTGATCCGCTTCTCGTTCTCCGGATCGGGTTTCCAGTCCTGCAGCCGATCGGCGTACGGCGACTCGAGCCCGCGCGCGGCCATCGCGTCGTGCAGCGCCTTCATCCGCTCGCGATGGAAGGTGTGGTGGTAGTAGAGCTTCAGCGGCTGGTACGGCGTACCGAGCTCCGGGTACGCGTCCGGGTCGCCGGCCGCCTCGAAGGCCGCGACGGTGATCTGGTGGCACATCACGTGATCGGGGTGCGGGTAGCCGCCGTTCTCGTCGTAGGTCGTGACGACCTGCGGACGGAACTCGCGAATCAGCTTCACCAGCGGCGCCGCGGCGTCCTCGACCTTGAGCAAGGCGAAGCAACCGTCGGGCAGCGGCGGCAGCGGGTCGCCCTCGGGGAAGCCCGAGTCGATCCAGCCCAGCCACTCCTGCCGGATCCCGAGGATCTCGCGGGCCGCGTCCATCTCCTGGCGGCGGATCTCGGTGATGTTCGCCAGCACCTCCGGCCGATCCATCTTGGGGTTCAGGATCGAGCCGCGCTCCCCGCCGGTACAGGTGGCGACCATCACGTCGACGCCTTCGGCGACGTAGCGGGCGGTCGACGCGGCGCCCTTGCTGGACTCGTCGTCGGGGTGAGCATGGACATGCAGTAGGCGAAGATCTTCAGTCACAAGACACAATGGTCCTCCAAGCCCGAGGAGAACCAGTGACCGACCCGCATCCGGCCGTCAGGACCGACAGCACGAGCGCAACCCTGGACGCCCGGTACGGACGAACCGGCCGCAGCCGCCGGGGGCTGATGCTCGTCAGCATCGGTACCGTCGCACTGGTCGCCCTGGTCTGGCTGCTCTGGGTCGCGTTCATCCAGTCGAACCCGCCGGTCTCGTCGCGGCTGATCGGCTTCAAGATCGCCTCGGCGACCTCGGCGACCGGGACGTTCCAGGTGGACCGGAGCAAGTCGGTCGAGGCGCAGTGCCGGTTGCAGGCGAAGTCGGCCGACTTCTCGATCGTCGGTGAGATCACCGTGACGGTGCCGGCCGATTCGCCGCGACAGCAGTCTCTCGATGCCACGCTCACCACCCAGCGGGCCGCGACGGCCGTGGTACTGATCGGTTGTACGACGGCCGACGCCCACCGGCCGCACTGAGCTACCCACTTCCGGGCGAGGTAAACGATTGCCTCGGTGGCCATGGAAATCGCTTGCCAAGTGTTTGAGAAGGCGAAGAACTGTGGGGTTCTGAGCGCTGTCTTGCTAGGCTCGGTGGATTGGTCGCCGTCGACGACGGCGGCTTTGTTGCATTTCTACCCATCCCACCGACAAAGGAGCAGCCCATGACGCAGAAGATCGACGAGGACAGCGTTGTCTGGCTGACACAGGATGGTTACGAGCAGCTAAAGTCCGAGCTGGAGGAGCTGAAGGGCCCCGGCCGGACCGAGATCACCCAGCGGATCAGCGACGCCCGCGACGAGGGCGACCTGAAGGAGAACGGCGGCTACCACGCCGCCAAGGACGAGCAGGGCAAGATGGAGGCCCGGATCCGCCAACTCGAGGACATCCTGCGCCGCGCCCGCGTCGGCGAGACCCCGAAGGCCGGCGGCAAGGTCGAGCCCGGGATGAAGGTCTCGATCAAGTTCGCCGGTGACGACGACGTCGAGACGTTCCTGCTCGGCTCCCGCGAGCTCCTCGCCCTGGACGCGTCGGTGGACATCGACGTCTACTCGCCGCAGTCGCCGCTCGGCTCGGCGATCCTGGGCAAGAAGAAGGGCGAGAAGGCCACCTACCAGGCCCCGAACGGCAAGCCCGTCACGGTGGAGATCGTCGCCGCGGTCCCCTTCAAGGGCTGACCCCACAGCTTCAGCAGACACCATCCCCGGGACCTCCTGGTCCCGGGGATGTTCCTTTTCTGCCGGTACTACGGCCGGCCGTTGTGCGCTCCCAGGCACAACCGCCGACCGCGACGCACGTCATCCTGCCGGAGCCCGCCGACAGATTTCGACAGGTTTACCGCCAGCTCACACTCGAGTCGAGGTCACTCAACTTCCTTGTGACCACCTTGTGCACGACGTGAGCGTTCCGGCGCCCCAGATCCGCTCAGGTCGTGCACAAAGTCGAGCTCATGGGGGTCCGGCGGGGCGACCTGCGGAGCTAGTCCGAGGTGATCTGGGCGGTTCCGACCAGGACCTCTACGTCGAGGGCGGCGCGGCCGCGGCCGATTTCCACGTCTTTGGACTGGCCGGAGACGGCGCCGGTCCAGGAGACGCGGCCGAGCTGGGCTTCGGTGTGGACCCGGACGTCGGAGCCTCGGCGGAGGGTGACGCTGGCCGAGCCGGATTCGACCCGGACCCGGGAGCGGCCCTTGGTGATCTGGGCGTCGAGGGTCGCGGTGCCCGCCTGGACGAGGAGATCGATCGGACCGTCCACGTCGGTCACCTTCGCAGTACCGGCGGTGACGCGGACCCGGGACAGGCCGGGGAGGCGTTCGGCGGTGACGCTGCCGCCGGTCACCTCGATCTCCACCTGGAGCATCGGGTTGACCCGGATCGACAGCTCCTTGGCGAAGCCGTTCACGTGGGACTTCAGGTCGGTCGGGTTGCGCAGCATGCTCAGCCCGTCGATCGAGACGCCCATATCCCCCTCACTGTTGATCGCGAGGGTGTCGCCGTCCCGCTTGATCACATGCGGCCCGTCCACGGCCACCCCGGTGACCGCAGGCTCCCCGATCAGCCGGACCCGCCGCCCGATCGCTCGGATGGTCACCCGCCGCACCCCGGAAGGCACCACGAGATCACTGTGAAAAGTCTCTTCCTCAACCACCGTCTCAGCAGCCGCCAAGGGCTCCGGTACTACGGCAGCGTCGTCCACCACGCTCCCCTCGCCGCCAGGGGCGGTAGTGGAGGTCGGGGTGTCGACGACCTCCGCCCAGACAGACGGCGAAGGCGCGTCCGAGCCGGCCGGAACTGTCGGTTCGCCGGCATCCGCAGCGGGCGCCTCGGACTCGGCGGGGGCAGGCGCTGAGGTGGCGGGGAGGGCAGCGATCAGCGTCGCGGCTTCGGCTGGGGTCAGGTGGCCGGCCGCGACTCGGTCGAGGATGTCTTTGACCCGTCGGTCGTGATCGCTCTGCTTGCTCTGATCGCTCATACCCCCAGTCCAGCACTCGGACGGGCCGAAACCAATCGGGGATCGCCCCGAACTCCCCCGCCCAGGCCCTGAGCGGCACCCAAAACAGCGGTACGGGTCACGGCGGAGTAGCCCGTGACCCGCACCTTTCCTATGTGGTTCAGGCGACCGGAGTCATCTCCTCGTCCGCCAGTTCTTTCTGTACCGCCTCGAGCTCGGCGACCTCGCGGGCCTCAGCCGCCCGCCGGGCGGTCAGACCGCGCAGACCCGCCAGCCCGATCAGCGTTCCGAGGATGGTGATCCCGGTGACGACGACCAGGGCCGGCTTGTACGCCGAGAGCATCCCGCTCGGCGCCGTGACGCCGTGCGACTGGCTGCCGATCACCGCGGTGGTGATGGCCAGCACGATCGCTCCACCCACCTGGGCAGAGGTGTTGAACAGACCCGACGCGAGCCCCTGCTCGTTGTCGTCGACCCCGTTGGTGGCCTGCATGTTCAGCGCCGGGAAGGTGATCGCGAAGCCCAGACCGATCAGCACGATCGTCGGCAGCACGGTCCCCAGGTAGTCCGACGTCGGCCCGATCCGCAGGAACAGCGCGTACCCGGCCACGAAGAGCACCATGCCCGCCGCGACCATCCGCTCGGTACCGATCCGGTCGGCCACCTTGCCTGCGTTCGGGGACAGGAAGGCAACGATCAGGCCCGCCGGCAGGAAGCCGAGCGCGGTCTCCAGGGACGACCAGCCGAGCAGGTTCTGCAGGTACAGCGTGCCGATGAACTGGAAGGAGACGTAGGCACCGAAGACCGTCATGATCGCGAGGTTCGCGTTCCGCAGGTTGGCCTGCCGGAAGATGCCGAGCCGGACCAGCGGGTGCTTGGTCTTCAGCTCGATCAGCACGAAGGACGCCAGCAGGGCCGCGGACAGGACGAACAGCCCGATGGTCTGGAAGGAGCCCCAACCGGCCCCTTCAGCACCGACGACGGCGAAGACCAGCAACAACATGCCGGCCGTGACCGTGACGGCACCCGGTACGTCGTAACCGCCGGCGCTCTCGTCGCGCGGGCTGTTCGGGATCAGCTTGATTGCGAACAGCAGCACGATCAGCGCGACCGGGCCAGGCATCAGGAAGGTCCAGCGCCAGCCGACCTCGGTCAGCAGGCCACCGAGGATCAGGCCCATCGAGAAGCCGCTGGCGGCGCAGGTGGTGAAAACGCTGAGGGCACGGTTGCGATCCGGGCCCTCGTGGAAGGTGGTGGTGATGATCGAGAGCGCGGCCGGCGCGGTGAACGCGGCGGCGATGCCCTTCACGAACCGCGCGGCGATGAGCAGTTCGGGGTTGGTGGCCAGCGAGCTCAGCATCGAGACCACGGCGAAGACCGCGAGCGCGATCAGGAAGACGCGCCGGCGGCCGAGCAGGTCGGCGGTGCGCCCGCCGAGCAGCAGGAACCCTCCGTACCCGAGGACGTAGCCGGTCACGACCCATTGCAGAGAAGAGAGCGAGACGCCGAGGTCGGCACCGATGGACGGTAGCGACATACCGACCATGGACACGTCCAGGCCGTCGAGGAAGATCACGCCGCAGACCACGAGGAGTGCGCCCCAGAGGCGCGCGTCCCAGGTCAGGCGAGCCGGTGCTGTGGTGTGCGTTGTTGTTTGTGTCACGAGAAGAGAGCTTTGCATGCACCTGCATCTAATGTCTAGTCATTAATTGCGCTTGCATTGAATGCAGATGCATGATAACGTCGCCTCCATGACCGAG
The DNA here is from genome assembly GCF_010548305.1 of Streptomyces sp. SID13031. Taxonomy (GTDB): domain Bacteria; phylum Actinomycetota; class Actinomycetes; order Propionibacteriales; family Kribbellaceae; genus Kribbella. Next base: position 142,219 of record NZ_JAAGLV010000004.1, on the reverse strand, counting down.
ACGAAGGTCAGCGCTGCAACTGGTGAAGTCAGCGCCGATGTCCGCATATGGCGCGAGCTGCTGGCTCGGCACGCCGATATCGGTTGTGCGCTCGACCGTGAGCTGCAGCAGCATGGCCTGGGCATGAGCGAGTACGAGGTGCTGGAGCGCCTCGCCGAGCTCCCCGAGCAGTCCGCGAAGGTCCAGACGATCGCCAAGTCGGTCCACCTGAGCCAAAGCGCGCTGTCGCGCGTGATCGGCCGGCTGGAAACGGCCGGCCTGGTCGAGCGGCTGATGTGCCATGAGGACCGGCGCGCGGTCAACGTCCGGCTGACCGACGAGGGCCTGATCCGGCAGACTGAGGCGGCGCCGACCCATCGCCGAGTGCTGGCCGAGCGCCTGCACTCTCCGCTGCTCAAGTCCTGCGAGCCGCAGTAGCTATTCCCGTACTGCGCCCTCCAGCATCCCCGCGATGAAGTGGCGCTGCAGGAACGCATAGACGAGTACCACCGGCAGGCCCACGATCACGGCGCCGGCCGCGAGCAGCGTGAACCCGGACGTGTACTGCCCGGAGAAGAACGCCAGCCCCAACGGCGCGGTCCGCAGCGACTCGCTCGTCACCATCACCAGCGGGATCAGGAACTCGTTCCACGTCCACATGAAGACGAGCACGATCAACGTCACCAGCGCCGGACGCGCGGGCGGCACCAGTACCTGCCACAGCGTTCGCCAGTGCCCAGCGCCGTCCAGCCTTGCCGCCTCGACCAGCGACCGGCTCGACGACCGGAAGTAGGCCCGCATCCAAAAGGTGCCGAAGGCAACCGATTGGGCCACTTGCGGTAACGCGATCGCCCAGAACGTGTCGGTCAGCCCGAGCGAGCGCAGGTCGAAGTACAGCGGGACCACGATCGCCTCGGTCGGCATCATGATGCCGAGCAGGAACAGGTAGAACAGCACCCCGGCGCCGCGGAACCGCATCGTGCCGAACGCGTATCCGCTCAGCACGGACAGCAGGACACTCACCACGACCACCGACACCGAGACGGCGACGCTGGTCCGCAGGTAGCTGCCGAAGTGCCCGATCTCCCACGCCTTGCCGAAGTTGCCGAACCCTGAAGACCCGCTGCCGCCGTCGTCCGGCCCGAGCGCCGAGACCAGGATCGTCACGATCGGCCCGAGCGCGAAGAGCCCGAAGACGATCAGCAGCAGATAGTTGCCGACCCGCTCGGCCAGCGGCGCCCTCACGCCGTACCCCGATCCGCCAGCCGGTTGACGCCCAGTGTGATCACGAAGATCAGCACCGTCAGGCAGACCCCGATCGCCGCCGCCGAACCGACCTGGCCGAGCTCGAAGGCCCGGTGATAGACCTCGTACGACGGAACGCTGGTCGAATTCCCCGGCCCACCACTCGTCGTGACGTAGACCAGGTCGAAAGTGCGCAGTGCCGCGATCACCGTCAACGTCACCGCGACGGCGATCTCACCCCGTACTGCGGGCAGCACGACAGCGAAGAACTCAGCAAACGCGCCTGCCCCATCAAGCCTGGCTGCCTCGTACCGCTCGCGGGGAATCCGGGCCATCCCCGCCAGCAGCAACACGGTGACCAGCCCGGTCTCGAACCACGTCCCGATCACCCCGACGGCCGGCAAGGCGAACGTGTAGTCCCCCAGCCAGCCCCGGGCGAGCGAGTCGAGCCCGATGGCGCGCAGTACGTCGTTCAAAGGCCCGTCGGGCGCGTAGATGTGGCGCCACGAGACCGCGACGACCACCATCGCGATCACCTGCGGCAGGAATACGACGGTCCGGAAGAACCCCAGCCCGCGCACCTTGGCCCGCTGCAGCACCGACGCCAGCGCCAGCCCGATCACCACCGGTAGTACCGAGTAGAAGATGATCAGCACCAGCGCGTGCAGGAACGCCGCGCGCAGCCCGGCGTCCGCGACGACGTCGGCATAGTTGCTCAGGCCAACGAACTTCCCGAGTGAGATCCCGTCCCACTCGAACAGGGACAGGTGAACCGCCCGGCCGAGCGGATAGAGCAGGAAGGCTCCGTAGACGAGAAACGCGGGCAGGATGTAGAGATAGCCGATCTTGCGCGGTTCGCCGGGCGGTGAGCTCACTTGCCGGAGAACTTGCTGTAGTCGGCCTCGATCTTGTCGACGAACTGCTGCGGGGTCGCCTTCTTCGCGAGCAGGTCCTGCAACGCGGCACCGAGGGTGTCGTACATCGTCGGCGTCGCGTAGTCGAGGTACGGGACCAGCCCCTCCTTGCCGACCGCCGTACCGAAGGCCGTGAAGATGTCGGCCGCGAGCCCGGCCGGCGCCTGCTGTGCCGAGGTGTCCGCGATGGGCAGGTTGCCCGTGCTGGTGAGGACCTTCATCGCGTCCTGGCTGGTGATGAAGTTGAGGTACGCCGCGGCCGCGTCCGGGTTCTTCGCCTTACTGGTCACGGCGAACGGCAGGCCGGTGCCACCGGTCACCACCGGCTTCTCATCGGCAGACACACCCGGCGGCAGCATGAAGCCGACCTTGTCGCCCAGCGCCTTCTGCAGGTCGGCCTGCAGCCAGGTGCCGGCGATCAGGAACAGCCCCTTGCCCTTGCCGAAGTCCTGCCAGGCCGGGTCGTACCCCTGCCCGTTGAAGCCCTGGTTGAAGTAGCCCTTGTCCACCCAGGACACCAAAGTCTCAGCGGCCTTCGTGTTCTCCGTTGTCTTCCAGGAAGCGCCCGGCCGCCCGAAGGCGAGCGTGGTGATCTGCTGGGCCGGCACGTTCTTGTCCTGCACGGTGCCGAAGACATGGATGGCCGGCCACTTGTCGAGGTTGCCGAACTGCATCGGCAGCTCGCCGGCCGCCTTCGCCTTGCCCAGCGCGTTCTCGAAGTCACCCCAGGTCCTCGGCGGCTCCAGCCCGAGCGCGGCGAGCTTGGTCTTGTTGTAGTAGATGCCGACGACCTCGCCGACCTGCGGCATGCCGTAGAGGTTGCCCTCGCCGAAGGTCTTGCCGTCCTCGGAGTACCGCGAGTACTGCAGCACCGACGCCGGATAGCGGTCCTTCCACTTGTAGGCGTCCGCCCACTTGTCCAGCGGAACCAGCTGCCCGGCCTTGACGAACTCCCCCATGTCCGAGCGCCCGTTGTTCGCCTGTACTACGTCCGGCGCGTCATTGCCGGACAACGCGAGCCGCAGCGTCGTCTTCAGGTCGTCGAAGGACCGCGAGACGCGCTTGAGCTTGATATTCGGGTACTTCGCCTGGAACTGCTTGTTGAGCTCGGCCATCTGCGCCGCCTGGCCACCGCGGACCTCCTGGTCCCAGACGGTCAGCGACACGTCGCCCAGTGCGGCCGCGTCGGTCTTCACCGTGCTGGGCGCGCTCGCGGCCCCACCCGGGTTGTCGGAGCCCGGCGTACAGGCTGCTGTCAGCAACAGAGCTGCGGTGGCAAGAGCGACTGGGACCTTCACTGGGGACTCCTCAGTTGAGCGTGTACGTGTACCCATTGGTGCTCAGACTCGCCAACACCCGCGCGCGGTGGTCCTCACCCCGGGTCTCGAGCTGCAACGCGACCTCGACCTCGTCCAGGTTGAGCGTTTCCGAGATGCGCTCGTGCAGCACCTCGATGATGTTGGCCTCCACCTCGGCGAGCCGGCCGAGCAGCGTCGCCAGCCCGCCCGGGGTGTCGGGGATACGGACCCGCAGCGACAGGTACCGGCCTGCCGCGGCCATGCCGTGCCGGATCACCCGCATCAGCAGCAGCGGGTCGATGTTGCCGCCGGACAGCACCACGACGACCGGTGGCTTGAACCGCTTCGGGTCGTCCAGTACTGCGGCCACGGCGGCCGCGCCCGCAGGCTCGACCACCAGCTTGGCGCGTTCGAGGATCAGCAGCAGTGCCTTCGACAACGAGTTCTCGTCGACGGTCAGTACGCCGCTGACGTGCTGCTGGATCGCGGCGAACGGCACCGTACCGGGCAGCCCGACCGCGATCCCGTCGGCCATCGTGACCATCTTGCCGAGCTGCACGGGCTCGCCCCGGCGCAAGGATTCGGGGTATGCCGCGGCGCCCTTCGCCTGGACGCCGACGACCTCGATCGGCATCCCGTCGCGTTGCATCGCGAGCGCGATCCCCGCGATCAGGCCGCCGCCACCGGTCGGTACGACGACGGTCCGTACCTGCGGGCACTGCTCGACGATCTCCAGCCCGGTGGTCGCCTGCCCGGCGACGATGTCGCGGTGGTCGAACGGATGGATCAGGATCGCCCCGGTCTCCGCCTCGAACTCGCGCGCCGCGGTCAGGCAGTCGTCGATCGACGTACCGACGAAGCGGATCTCGGCGCCGTACGCGCGGGTCGCCTTCTCCTTGGGGATCGGCGCGCCGTGCGGCATGAACACCGTCGCTTTGATCCCGAGCAGCTGCGCCGCGAGCGCGACCCCCTGCGCGTGGTTCCCGGCGCTCGCCGCGACCACGCCCTGCGCGCGCTCCTTCTTCGACAACCGGGCCATCCGGACGTAGGCGCCGCGCAGCTTGAACGAGCCGGTCCGCTGCAGGTTCTCGCACTTGAGGAACACGTCGCCGCCGACGAGGTCGCTCAACCAGCGCGAGTACTCCAGCGGGGTCGGCGCCACCACGTCGTGCAACAGATCCGCTGCCCGGGCAATCTCAGCCGCAGTGATGCTCACCTCTCCCACATTAGGCGCGACTGGCTGTTATGGGTGCTTATTTACCTGGCTGTGCCGCGTCCTGGAGTTTTTCCAGCCTGGCGACCAGGCCGATCCGTACCGGCCAGTCGAGCTCGTCCTCCCAGGGCGGGACCTCTTGGACGTCCTGGCGGAAGGCGTAGTACGCGAGGGCGTCGCTGAGGGCGCGTTCGCGGAGGTAGAACATCGCCATCGTGGCGTTGCGCTCGCCACCGGGCAGCTGGCCGAAGGATGCGTTGGCCAGGAAGATGCCGAAGCCCTGGAAGACCGCGAGCAGATCGGTCAGCGACTCCTGGTCCGGCCGGGCGCTGCTGATCCGGCGGGCGCCGACCAGCAGTTCGTGGCCGATCTCGTGGGCGAAGTTCGCCACCAGGACGGTCGGCTCACCGAGCAGCCGTGCGCTGGAGTAGACGGTGTTCCCGTTCTTGCCCGGCACCCACAGTCCAAAGCGCAGCCTGGTCGCGCCGGCCAGCTCGGGCCTCGGCCTGGTCCGGACGAGCCCAGGGTCGAGATCGTCCAGGTCGAAGCGCACCGCGAGCTGTCCGGCCGGCACCCCCATCCACTCTCGGACCTGCTCGAACAATTCGCGCGCCGCCGCCTCCGAGCCGTCGTACCCGGCCGGGATGAAGGTGGAGGGCAGGGCGATCGGGCGCCTCAGGACGTCGCGCCCGAACTGCTCGACGAACCAGTCCATCGAGTCCTGGATCCACTGGTGCTGGCCACCGGGCAGTTCTTCGAGTGGTGCTCTCAGCTGCTCCAGCAAGGCCAGCTGATCCTTGATCCGGCGCATCCGCGCTCTGAAAGCTTTGAACATAGAGCTCGGACGCACCGCGCGACCGAATGGTTGCGGTCAGCTACCAGGAGTAATTCGGTACGCCGGAAAACGTTCACCAAGTACGCTGCGAACGGTGACGGGAGGTGCTGTGAGAGTCACGGCGGTGGTGGTGGGTCCGGACGGCGAAACCCTTCTGGTGTTGCCTTCTGGGCTTCCCGAGGTATCGGTCGCGGACGAGTTCTGGTTCTTCGATGTCGATGCCCCGGTGCGGGCGTTGCGCGAGCAGCTGGGGATCGAGGCGTGCGTACTGACGTGTCTCGACGACCGGCCGGGCAAGACGGCCTACCTGATGGTGAGCATCGGCTCTGTCCCGCCTGAGGCGCGGTGGGTTTCGTCTTTCGACCACCCACTGGTCGAGGCCGCGCGCACGCATCTTGCGTTGCCCACAGACTCTCCCGTGACGCCTGCTTGGACGAGGCCGGACTGGTACGCCGAGGCGATGCCGTGGATCGACGAGCAGCTCGCTGCGGCGGGCACCCCGCGGACCGGTGTACCGGATCAGGTGCGGTCGTGGGGATTGTCGAACGTGCTGCGCTGCCCGACCACCAAGGGCGACGTGTACTTCAAGGCGCTTGCCCATTCGAGCACGATTCGGCCGGCTCGGGCCGACGCGTTGCCGCTGCTGTTCGCGCATGAGCCGCTGTTGCTCCAGAGGTTGTCCGAGGCGCGGCCCGGCGAGGTGCCCGCTCCACTGGCGATCGACGAGGAGCGCGCCTGGATGCTGCTTCCCGATCTCGGTCCGGCGCTGGCTCGGGAGCCAGACGTCTCGCTGTGGATCGACTCCTTGCGGGGGCATGCGCGGTTGCAGCGCAGCTTCGCGGATGAGGCGGATCGGTTGCTGTCGTTCAGCTGCGTCGATCGACGGCTGACGGTGCTGGATCGCGAGCTCGACCGGCTCTTCGGGCCGAACCCGGCGACCGAGCGACTAGAGCCCGCCGAGCGCGCGAAGCTGCCGCAGCGGGCCGATCAGTTGCGTGAGGCAATCAGCGAGCTGGCGGCGATCGGCGTACCGGAGACGCTGCTGCATGGCGATCTGCATCCGCGCAATCTCGCAGTACGGGATGGCAAGGTGCTCGCCTTCGACTGGACCGACGCGGCGGTGTCGCATCCGTTCCTCGACCTGGTCACCTTCGTCGAGAAGCGGTCGCCGATCTCGACCGATCCACGATTGAAGGACGCCTACCTGGCCGAGTGGGAGACCTATGCCTCGCCTGCTTCGCTGTGTCGGGCACTCGAGTTGGCCGAGGAGCTGGGCGCGCTCCACCAGACGATGACCTCGCTGCATCTGTCCGACCACGTGTCCGGGCCGAGCGCCGAGGCCATGGTCCGTGGCGCCACCGGGTGGTTGCGCGGTCTGCTTACTTGAGGAGGAGTTTGCCGAGGCGGCGGGAGGCGACGTACATGCCCGCAGTACCCATCACCGCGAGGTACAGGGCGTTGATCAGCAGGGTCCAGCTGACCGCGCCGGTGGTGAGGGCGCGTTCCAGGGCGACGCCCTGGTAGAGCGGAGTGATCTCGACCAGCCAGCGGATGTAGCCCGGGTAGGTCTCGATCGGATAGAAGGTCGCCGAGAACAGGAACATCGGCATCGTCGCCAGCTGCACGAACTCGAAGTCCTGCCAGCTCCGCATGAACGTGGTCAGCGCCATCCCCGCGCCGGCGAACGCATACCCGAGCAGCACCGCCACCGGTAGCGCGAGCAGCGCCCACCAGGACTGGACCAGCCCGAGCGCGAGCATCACCAGGATGAACATCGCCGAGTAACACGCGCCTCGCAGCAACGCCCAGGTCACCTCGCCGGTCGCGACGTCCCACGGCCGCAGCGGAGTGGCGAGCATCGAGTCGTACAGTCTGGCGTACTTCATCCGGAAGAAGATGTTGTACGTCGAGTCGAAGATCGCGCCGTTCATCGCCGAGCTGGCCAGCATCGCCGGCGCGACGAACGCGGCGTACCCGATCACGGTGCCGTCGGCCAGGGTGAAGTCGCCGACCAGCTGGGCGACGCCGACGCCGATCGAGAGCAGGTAGAAGACCGGCTCGAAGAAGCCGGAGACGAAGACGATCCAGGACCGGCGGTAGACCAGGAAGTTCCGCTCGACCAGGGTGCGGCCGTTGCCGGGCCTGATCGGCAATGGTACGACGCGGGCGGTGAGGGTCGCCATCAGCTGATCAGCCTCCGGGTCAGGGCGCGCACCGCGAGCCAGGTGCCGACGGCGAACCACGCCGCCAGGTAGGCGAGGTTGCCGAGCGCGGGCAGCAGCTCGACCGTGCCGAGGCTGAGGTCACGCGACAGCTCGACGCCGTGCCACAACGGGCTCAGGTACGCGAGCCACTCGATCCAGTCCGGCAGTTGCGAGACCGGGAAGAACGCGCCGGAGAACAGGAACGCCGGGACGACGCCGAACCGGTAGATCATCGCGAAGCCGGAGTCGTTGTCGAGCCCGGCCGCCAACGCGCAGACCGGCGCCGAGACGGCCATCCCGACGAGCAGGGCGACCGGCAGGCCGAGCACACCCCAGGCCGTCTTCAGCCCACCGAACGCGGCGATCACCGCGACGAACACTGCGCAGGTGGTGACGACCCGGAAGGCGATGAAGGCAAGCTGCCCGTACATCACGTCGGCCGGCCGCAGCGGCGTCGAGACCATCGAGAAGTAGGTCTTGTGCCACTTGATCCCGCCCATCACCGGGTACGTCGACTCGCCGACCGCGATCTGCAGCGCGGTCGCGGCGAGCAACCCCGGTGCGATGAACTGCAGGTAGCTGACGCCCCCGAGCGCACCCGAGCCGTTGCTGTCGACGAACGAGCCGAGCCCGATCCCCATCGCGGCCAGGTAGAGCAGCGGCAGCAGGAAACTGGTGACCAGGCTGCCCTTCCAGGTGCGCTTGTAGACCGTGAGCCAATAGTCGAGCTGGCGACGGCCGTTCTCCACCACGAGGACGGCCATCAGTCGACCAGCGTCCGGCCGGTCAGCCGCAGGAACACGTCTTCCAGCGTCGACCGGCGGACGAGCACGGCCGCCGGCTGCAGCCCCCGCTCGTGCACGGCCGCGACCGCGCGCTCACCGTCATCGGTGTAGAGCAACAGCCGGTCGGGCAGTACCTCGATCCGCTGCGCGAGGTCGGCCACCTTGCCCGCGAGCGCGTCGTGGTCGGCGATCATCACCTCCGGTCCGAACCGGAGCTCGGTCACCTCGCGGGTCGAGTAGTCCCGGATCAGCTCGGCCGGCGACCCCTCGGCGGCGATCTTGCCGGCGTCCATCACGACCAGCCGGTCGCACAGCTGCTCGGCCTCGTCCATGTAGTGCGTGGTGATGATGAGCGTGACGCCGTCCTGCTTGAGCCGGAACAGCTTGTCCCAGAGGAGATGCCGCGCCTGCGGGTCCAGCCCGGTGGTCGGCTCGTCCAGCAGCAACAGGTCGGGCTTGCTCACCAGCGACCGGGCGATCGTCAGCCGCCGCTTCATCCCGCCCGACAGCTCGTCGACCTTGACCTTGGCCTTCTCGGTCAGCGCGACGAACTCGAGCAGCTCGTCGGCGCGCTCCCGGCACTCGGCCCGGCTCAGCCCGAAGTACCGGCCGTAGACCGTCAGGTTCTCGTGCACGGACAGCTCGACGTCGAGCGTGTCGTCCTGCGGGCACACCCCCAGCCGCGCCCGGATCGCCGGGCCGTCGGCGCCCGGATCCATCCCGAGGATCCGCAACTCGCCACCGCTGACCGGCGAGACCGCCCCGATCATCCGCATCGTCGACGACTTGCCCGCGCCGTTGGGCCCGAGGAACCCGAAGGCCTCCCCTTTCCAGACGTCCAGGTCGATCCCCGCGACGGCCTCGAAGTCCCCGTAGGACTTCCGCAACCCCCGCGCCCGCACCAACGACTCCCGCAGCTCCTCCACCCTCCGACCCTAGACCGCCCCACCGACAATCCCCTTGTCGATTCGGGAGCCGTCCTAGCCCCGCCCCACGAACGGCATCCCGGCGGCCATCACCATCAGCGTCGGCACCGCGACATCGGTCGGCAGCTGCGCGATCCGGACCACGAAGTCGGCGACGATCCTCGGGTCGAAGGTCGGCTCCACCGCGATCGAGCCGTCCGGCTGCAGTACCCCCGCGCCCATCTTCGCGGTCATCGAGGTGGCCGCGTTGCCGATGTCGATCTGTCCACAGGTGATCCCGTGCGCGCGCCCTTCCAGCTCCAGCGACTTCGTCAACCCGCTGATCGCGTGCTTCGAGGCCGTGTACGCGATCGAGTTCGGCCGCGGGGTGTGTGCCGAGATCGACCCGTTGTTGATGATCCGCCCACCCGACGGCTGCTGCCGCAGCATCAGCGCGAAGGCAGCCTGCGCGCAGAGGAACGACCCCGTCAGGTTGGTGTCCACGACCCGACGCCAGTCCTCCTCCGTCACGTCCTGTACTGCGGCTGACGGCGCGCCCGTCCCCGCGTTGTTGACCAGCAGATCGATCCGCTCCAGCGACCCGAAGAAGGCAGCGACGGCAGCGCCATCCACCACATCCAGTACTGCCGTCCGCACCTCCCCCACGCCTGCCGCACCGACCGCGGCCACCCCGGCGGCGGCCTCGGCCGTCTCGCGGAGTTTCGCCTCCGTCCGCCCGGTCACCGTCACCTGGAAGCCGGCCGCCGCGAGCGCGAGCGCCATCTCCCGCCCGAGCCCGGATCCCCCACCGGTCACCACCGCCACCTGCTGCATGCCGTCCTCCTCGATCAGGTCCGCCCATTGTCGCTGGATGCCTGTGCGTAACCGGCTGGTGACAGCTTGACAATGAGTTGCGGCTCACTCATCGACTCTGGAAACTCATTTGCGTGTATCACGCAAGCATGTATATGCTTGCACCATGCATGTAAATGAGGGATGGGTGCCGCAGACGCCGGTGGAGGGCGTTCTGCACGCTTTCACCCGGATCGGCCGCCGGCTGAAGTCGAAGCAGGCCGGCGACACGATCGACCACAGCGCCCACCTGGTGCTGTTCGTCCTGCGGTGCAACGGGGCACTGCGGTTGTCCGACCTGGCCGCCCGGATGGAGCTCGACGCATCCACGGCCAGTCGCCACGTCCGGGCGCTCGAGCAGGCGGGTCTTCTCCGCCGCTCAGCGGATCCGGACGACGGGCGCGCCTTCCGGGTCGAGCTGACCGAGCAGGGCACGGCGGAGTGGGAAGCCGCCTCCAAGCGCCGGATGGAGTTGCTCTCCCAGGCGATGGACGGCTGGACCGAGCAGGACATCGAGACCTTCGAGAAGTTGATGACACGGTTCGCCGATGGCGTGATCAACCTCGTCGACGAGCGCGACACAGGCAAGGGCTGGGCCGACAAGGGGTGGGCTTCAGCCGCGGCCGCAGAACGCCTTAAGAACACACAGAACGTGGAGAACCAAGCATGAGCACCACTGAGCCCGCCGTCGCCGGCGGCGGCGGCGCTACACCGCCCGATTCCGATACTCCGAACTACCTGTCCCACAAGCAGATCCTGGTGATCCTCGGCGGCCTGATGGCCGGCATGTTCCTGGCCGCACTCGACCAGAGCATCGTCGGTACCGCGCTGCCGCAGATCGTCAGCGAGTTCAACAGCCTCGACAAGCTGTCCTGGGTCGTCACGGCCTATCTGCTGACCTCGACCGCCTCCACTCCGCTGTGGGGCAAGATCTCCGACCTGTACGGCCGCCGCCCGCTGTTCATCGCGGCGATCGTCACCTTCCTGGCCGGTTCGGTCCTGTCGGCCCTGTCGCAGAACATCGAGATGCTGATCGGCTTCCGCGCCGTCCAGGGGCTGGGCGCCGGCGGTCTGATGTCACTCGCCTTCGCCACCATCGGCGACGTGATCCCGCCGCGCGAGCGTGGTAAGTACATGGGGTACTTCGGTGCCGTGTTCGGCCTGTCCTCGGTGGCCGGTCCGCTGCTCGGCGGCGTGCTCACCGACGGTCCCGGCTGGCGCTGGATCTTCTGGATCAACCTGCCGATCGGCCTGGTTGCCCTGGGCATCGTCGCCGCCGTCCTCAAGCTGCCGCACGTGAAGCGCAGCCACAAGATCGACTACCTCGGTGCGGCGATCGTCACCGGCGCCGTCACCACCCTGCTGCTCGCCGTCTCCTGGTCCGGGCCGCAGAACGGCTGGGGCAACGGCACCACGCTCGCGCTGCTGATCGGTTCGGTCGTCCTCGCCGTCGCCTTCGTCCTGGTCGAGCTGCGGGTGTCCGAGCCGATCATCCCGATGGACCTGTTCAAGGGCCGGATCTTCTCCGGGTACGCCGGGTTCGCGTTCCTGCTCGGTTTCGCCATGTTCGGCGCGCTGATCTTCCTGCCGCTGTACCTGCAGGCCGTCAAGGACCTGTCCCCGACCCGGTCGGGCCTGGCGCTGCTGCCGATGATCGTCGGTATCTTCGCCGCCTCGATCCCGAGCGGCCAGCTGATGAGCAAGACCGGCCGCTACAAGATCTACCCGATCATCTCGGCGATCCTGGTCGGTGCGGCGATGGTGATGCTGTCCACGATCGGCATGGACACGCCGTACTGGCACCTGGCGATCTACATGTTCGTGATGGGCAGCGGGCTGGGCCTGTCGATGCAGATCACCGTCACCGCCGCGCAGAACAGCGTGCCCCGGCAGCACATGGGGACCGCGACCTCGACGATGACCTTCTTCCGCTCGATGGGTGGAGCGATCGGTACGGCCGTCTACGGCGCGGTGCTGACCAGCCGGCTGGAGGTCCACCTGAAAGACATCGTCCCGAACGCCACGCAGAGCATGGTCGACGGACTCGCCAAGGCCGCCAACAGCGTGCCGGTGCTGCACAGCCTGCAGGAGCCGATGAAGGGCTGGGCCTTGCACGGCCTGGTCGACGCCATGGACGACGTGTTCCTGGTCTCGCTGCCCTTCCTGGCGATCGCCCTGGTGCTCGCCCTGATCACCCCGGAGCAGCGCCTCGCCGGCCGCTCCGACGGCGAGGCGAAGCCCGAGGACGAAAACCTCGAAGCCTCAGCCGCCGCCTCGATGCACTAGAAACCAACAAAGCAGCCGCCCCCGGAACCCCCGGGGGCGGCTGCTTTTTCAGGTCAGGTTGTGGGTTGCTCGGCGCGTGGAGTCGGGGGGCGGCGGCGGGGGATCGGGCGTGGTGGTTCTGGATCCACGTCGTTGCCGGCCAGGTGGTTGACGATGGTGTTGAGGACCGCGGCTGTCGGCACCGCGAGCAGTGCGCCGACGATGCCTGCGACCACCACTCCGGTCGCGATCGCGAGGATGACCGCCAGCGGGTGAACGCTGACCGCCCGGCCGAGCAGGAACGGCTGCAGCACATGCGCTTCCAGCTGCTGCACTCCGATCACCACGCCGAGCATGATGATCGCGACGATCGGCCCCTTGGCGACCAGCGCGACCAGTACGGCGACGATGCCGCTCACGAACGCGCCGACCACCGGGATGAACGCGCCGACGAAGACCAGGATCCCGATCGCGCTCACCAGCGGCAGCCCGAGGATCGCGGCGCCGAGCGAGATGCCGATCGCGTCGACCGCGGCAACGATGATCGTCGCCCGGACGAACGCGGTCAGCGACACCCACGCCTTGCGCCCGGACGAGTCGGCCTTCTCGCGCGCGTGCCGCGGGAACAGCCGCACCACCCAGGCCCAGATCTGCGGACCTTGGTACAGGAAGAAGAACAAGCAGAACAGCGCGATGAACAGCCCGGCGACGACATGGGTCGCGGTGGTACCGACCTCGGCCGCGCGCTGGCCGAGCCCGCCACCGTTCATCACGGTGTCCTGGAGCTTGTTCAGCGAGTCGGTGATGTCCTTCTCGGTCAGCCCGAAGTTGATCCGGAGCAGGTCACGCAGCTTCTGCACCCCCTCGCCGACCTGGTCCGACAGCTTGTCGAACTGGCTCGCGATCTGCGTCCCGACGAGCGTGAGCAAGCCGGCCACGAGGACGATCGTGGTGATCACGGTGATCCCGGCGGCCGGACCGCGCGGCAACCGCAGCCGCTGCAAGGCATTGGTCACCGGCACGAGCAGAGCCGTGAGCAGGATGCCGACCGTGACCGGTACGACGACCTCTGACAGGTACCGCATTCCATAAGCGATCACCAGCACGGCCGCGACGATCACCAGGAACCGCCAGGCCCAGGCACTCGCGATCTGCATCCCCGGCGTCACCCCGAGGTCGATCGTCCCCTTGCTGGACGCCGCGACCAGGTGCTGGTCGTCGGTCGGCACGACGGTCCCGCTGACGCCGTCAGTGGCGGAGTTGTCCGCCACCGGACTCTCCTCGTCCCGCCCGACCTCAGGCACACCAACTCCAGGCACATCGGCCGAGTTGTCCTGCCCTACCGGCTCGTCCGGCTTGCTCATGACACCTCCGCGTCTCAGGTTCTCCTGAGACTAGTGCCCGGCTCCGGCGGTTCCATGAATATTGGCGGCCAGTCCTTCGGCCGCCTTCGGATCGAGTTCCGCTAGCAATCCCACACCCGCGAGCACGTAGTCGGAGTCGACACACGTCGTCGCGGCAGCTGGTACCAGCCAGCCTTCCTCCTGGGCGCCCTGCGAGATGCCACCGAGGATCCGCGCCGCGACCTCCGGCCCGTTGTGCCGCAGCACTCCCCCGGATCCGACCAGCAGATCGACCTCGCGCAGGTCCTTCCCGGAGCGCTCGATCACCCGCCCACCCGGCCCGAACACCACCCGCTGCCGCCCCGCATGCCGTCGCAACGCGACCGTCGCCGCCACCCGGGCGAGCGTCTCGTCGTACGACGCCTCCAGCGCATCGCCCGGCAGGAAGGACGGGTCCTCATGCCGACGCACAGCAGCAGCCTCGAGCGCAGTACCGGCCTCGAGCAGCCCGGCCTCCACTCCCGCACCAACCACCGGTACTGCGCTCCAGCGCATCCCGAGATCGCCTTCGACCGTTCGCGTCACCGGATGGGTCGCGACCACCTCACGGCCGAGGTTCGCGTCCTCCGGGTCGAGCTCGATCACCGAGTGCACGTCCGTCGTCGCGCCACCGATGTCCACGACCGCGACGTCCCCGTGCAACGCGGCCAGCACCTCGACCCCCCGCAGTACGACGTCCGGCGTCGCTGCCCGGACCATCGCCGCGAAACCGGGATCGCGCGAGAGGTTCTTCCCGCCGATCACGTGCGCCAGGAACATCTCCCGGATCGCCGCCCGCGCCCCGTCCGGCGCGAACACCCCGATCTCCGGCACGACGTTCGCCGCGAGCACATGCGGGACCCTTGCCGCCGACAACAACTCACGGATCTCGCCCCGCGCGTCACGGTTGCCCGCGACAACCACCGGCCGCCGCCACTTGTACTTCGCCAGCACCGCGGCCGCGTTGACGATCACCGCCGAGTTGCCGCCATCCGTACCGCCGAGCAGCAGTACGACATCGGGCCGCTCGGCCCGCAATGCTTTCAGAGAAGTTGCCGTCAGCCCGCCGTTGACCACGGCAACGACTCGCCCACCACTCGACAACGCGACCCGCCGGCCGGCCTCGGCCGTGACGAGCTCTTCGTTGCCGACGACACCGATCCGCAAACCGCCGCCCGCGCTCGAACACGCCAGCACGTCGGCCTTGGCGACCCCGGCGTCCGCCGCCAGCAACGTAGTACGGCAGGCATGCCAGCCGTCCATCACGTCGCTGTCGACGGTGGTGCGGTGTTCGGCCCGGGCGACCAGGTCACCCGAGCCGGCGTCCACCGCGATCGCTTTAGTGAAGGTCGACCCGAAGTCGACCGCCACCCACAGGGTCACGCCATCGCGCGGTCGAGATCCTGCAGCAGATCGTCGATCGTCTCGATGCCGACGCTGAGCCGGATCAGGTCGGCCGGCACCTCCAGCGGCGTACCGGCGACGGAGGCGTGCGTCATCTTGCCTGGATGCTCGATCAGCGACTCGACACCGCCGAGCGACTCGCCCAGGGTGAAGACCTCGGCCTTGTTGCAGATGTCCAGCGCGTGCGGCTCGCCGCCGGTGACCCGGAACGACACGATGCCGCCGAACCGCTTCATCTGCTTGGCGGCCGTCTCGTGGCCGGGGTGACCGTCGACGCCCGGGTAGAGCACCGAGGTGACGCCCTTGTGCCGCTGCAGGAACTCGACGACCTTCTCCGCGTTGTCGCTGTGCCTGTCCATCCGGACGCCGAGCGTCTTGATGCCGCGCAGTACCAGGAACGAGTCGAACGGGCTGGCGATCGCGCCGATCGCGTTCTGGTGGAAGGCGATCTTGTCGGCCAGCTCGCTGTCGCGGACGATCAGCGCGCCGCCGATCACGTCGGAGTGCCCACCCATGTACTTCGTCGTCGAGTGCACGACCACGTCGGCGCCGAGCTCCAGCGGCTGCTGCAGGTACGGCGAGGCGAAGGTGTTGTCGACCACGAGCACCGCGCCGGCGTCGTGCGCGATCTGCGCGACGATCGCGATGTCGGCGACGTTCAGCAGCGGGTTGGTTGGCGTCTCGAGCCAGACCACCTTGGTCTTGCCCGGGCGGATCGCGGCCCGGATCGCCTCCGGGTGCGTCACCGCCGCCGGCGTCATCTCGACACCCCAGGCACCGAGCACCTTGGCGAACAGCCGGAAGGTGCCGCCGTACGCGTCGTCGGGGAAGACCACGTGGTCACCCGGCACGCACAGTGAGCGGATCAGGGTGTCCTCGGCCGCCAGCCCACTCGCGAACGCGAACCCGCGGGTGCCCGCCTCGATCGCGGCCAGACACTCC
The DNA here is from genome assembly GCF_010548305.1 of Streptomyces sp. SID13031. Classification (GTDB taxonomy): domain Bacteria; phylum Actinomycetota; class Actinomycetes; order Propionibacteriales; family Kribbellaceae; genus Kribbella. Next base: position 125,996 of record NZ_JAAGLV010000004.1, on the reverse strand, counting down.
TCCAGCGCCGTCCGGGTCGGGTTGGCCGACCGGGAGTACTCGTAGCCGTTGCGCAGACCGCCGACACCGTCCTGCTTGTAGGTGCTGGTCGCGTAGATCGGCGGTACTACCGCGCCGGTGGTCGGGTCGGGCTCGTTTCCGGCGTGGATCGCAAGCGTCTCGAAGCCGTAGGAGTGTTCAGAGTTCACCGGACCAGCGTACGGCCTGGTCCCATCCATCCCGGAATCCCGTCCCAGCCGCGAGACAACTGCCCGGGGGACCGTGATCGTTGCCTGGGTTTGTTGCCTGGGTTGCCTGGGTTTGTTGCCTCCGGCCTGCCTCTGGCTGGGCTGTGGACAACCGGATGCAGTGACCCCGGAAAAGGCCTACGGTTTCGGTGGTCGACGCGCAGTGACGCACGGAAGGAATCTCGCGGATGAAGACGCAGGACAGGTCGCTGGACGAGGACGAGCTGGCGATCGCCGCTCTGGCCGAGATCGCCGACTGGGCTCCGATCGCGGGACCGGACGACGACGATTCCGGCGAGGCAGTGGTCCGGGCGCTCGTCCACCGCGTGATGGCCGCGACCAGCTGGAAGCCGTGGCCGCTCGAGCCCGGCGAAGTGATCGACGACGCGATGGTTTCGTGGGGGTTCACGACCGGCCGCGGGATCACGATGATCGTCTTCGCCGGCCTGGCCTTCTCAGACTGCCCGGACAGCGGCTGGTCGGCGTACGAGATCGGTCCCGACGACCTCGCCGCCGCCGAGGCCGGGCTGGACGCGCACTGGCCGGAGCACCTCGCGCTCGCGACGAAGTACTGGGGTCTGCCGGACTACGTGAACGACGACAGCGCTGACGGGTTCGATGACGAGTGGGAGCCGGGTGCCGGCGCCGGGCGTCGACACCTCGCGGTCTGGCTGCGCCCGGGAGCGCAGTACCGGCTGTACAGCACCAAGCCGAGCAAGGAGCCGCTGACTACGGCCGTCGGGGTCAACTACGCCGTCTACATCGACTAGGAGATCCGATGAGCCTGTCGAACCCGTCCCCGCGCCGGATGACCAATCGAGGCACCCGGACACTCAAGGCCGCGTACGCCCAGGCCGCGCGCGACGTGAAGCGGATGGACCCGGCCGTACTGGCCGCCGTCGGGCGCTCCAAGCTGAACAGCAACGACCTGAAGCACCTGGCGCACGCCAATATCAACGGCCTGTACGGCCCCGACCACGAGCGGTTCGCCCAGCGACTCAACGCCCAGGCGGCCGCGCAGATCCAGGCGACGACCCCGGCGACGCAGCGGACCCGCAACCCGTTCAAGAAGCTCTCGAACCGGCGGGCCGAGCGCAAGGACATCCGCCAGGGCAAGCACGTTCTCCAGATGGCCTACGCCCAGGCCAAGAGTGAGGTGAAGCGGATCGACCCGGCCGTACGGCAAGGGATCGGCCACTCCCGCGTCAGCAAGCAGGATCTGAGCATGCTCTCCCACTCCCAGCTGAGCGGAGCCCTGCGCGCCGGTATCGAGCAGGCGGCACAACACCACTTCGCCCAGGCGCGGGTATCCGCAGCGGCCGTGGCCGCACAGCCACCCCGCCAATCCGCGGGCCAGCGAGTGGCGAACGTGGTGAACACCGCATCGCGCTGGACCCAGGCCGTACGCGACGGCGCGAACAGCGCGAAGGGAAAGGCGGAGCAGTTCCGCGCCGACTACAACGAACGCCGCCAGAACCCGACCGGCCGCGGCGCGCAACCCACCGCCGCCGCTGCTGCTGGTGCTGCTGCTGCCCAGCAGACTCCGGACCTGGCCGCCCAGAAGGCAGCCCAGGCCAAGGCTGTCCACGTCGGCCTCAACACCACGGTGCCGATGCCCACCGCCACTCAAGAAGCAGGTGATGGCCACCACCGCGGACCAGAGTCCGCGGCCGCCTTCGACGGGATAGCGCCGGCCGGCCGCATGACCGGCGTACAGCTGGCCTACAACAACTCAGGCCCGGTGACCCAGACCCAGAGCAACTCCCCGCAACGCCACGGCGGCACCCCCGGCGCAGACCCAGCCATGGCCCCCGCCTCCGGCGCAGTCGCCCCAAAACCAGGCAGCCAGCAACCAACCACCGGCCAAGGCGAAGCCACCCCCACCCACAACAAACACCACAAACCAGACAGCCAAGGGCGCTAACCCACCCGAACCACCGGGAACCCCTTAATTTCCTGCCCTGTAAGGGTTTTCCCTCTTGATGCCACTCTCTCGCAATTTGGCGGGCGTTCGAATATGACATAGAATCGAATGCATGTTCGAGTCAGTTGATGTCAGTGAGTACACGGCCCGGGAGACGCTCTCCTCGGTCGGTGAGCTGCACGTCCAGCGCAACTGGATCGATGTCGAGATACTGCGCCACGGCCTGCACTTCGCCGACCTCCATCCCGGCACAGCGACCGTCTCCGACCACGAACTGGTTCCCGGCGGGGAACAGAGCAGGGTCTACGGCGGTACCGGCTGCCCGAGCGTCGCCGAGTTCGCGGTGGCCGAGTTCGGCGTGATGATCGGCCGATCCACCACCTCGGCCGCCAAATACATGGGCCAGGCCCTCGCCCTGCGCCACCGCCTCCCCAGGATCTGGGCCCAGGTCGAATCAGGCCACGCCACCGCCTGGAAAGCCTGCAACATCGCGACGGCCTGCAGGGAACTGTCCGAAGAAGCCGCCGGCATCGTCGACCGCCGCGTCGCAGACATCGTCGACAGCCTCAGCACCTTGCGGCTCCACAACATCGTCAAAGCCGCCCTCTGGGAAGCAGACCCCGTCACCGCCCGCGCCCGCGCCGAAGAACAGGCCCGCGAACGAGGAGTCTGGGCCGGCCGCACCGACGACCACGGCACCACCACCTTGTTCATCAAAGCCGCCACCGGCCACGTGATCCGTCTCCAGGCCACCCTGAACCAGATCGCCGCCATCCTCGCCGCCCACGGCGACACCACCTCGATAGACGAACGCCGAGCCCGAGCCATCGGCATCCTCGCCGACCCCGCCCAAGCCGCCGACCTCCTCCAGATAGCCCACCACCTCACCACCACAAACCCCACCAACCCCGGTGCCGCCACCGTGTCCGGGGCTCCCACCGAGCCCAGCGCCACCACCGAGCCCGGGGCTCCCACCGAGCCCAGCGCCGCCACCGAGCCCGGGGCTCCCACCGAGCCCGGGGCTCCCACCGCCCCCAAGACCGCCACCGGCCCCGCGGCCCCGATGGAACGCGAGGCCCCCACCGTGCCTGCGTCGCCCACCGGGCCTGTCCCACCCACCGGTGCCGCATCCGACGCCCCTGCGCCGTCTGCAGCTTCCGCGGAGCGTGCCACGGGCGACACCCCCGCCCGGCCGGCTGGACCTGCCCAGCCTGCCTCGCCCACAGCGCCCACCGAACCCGCGCCACCCGCAGCCTCGGCCGTCGCGCCGTCTGCCGCTGCCTCCAGAGCGTCCTCCACCTCTGGTGCTTCTGCCCCGGAAGAGACACGAATGGATCCGCACCCAGGGCGCTGGCCATGGGACGACATGCCTGGCACCGACGAGCAGGCAGCCTCCACCCCGCCCGACACCTGCACTGGACCTCGCGACCCGAGCAATGCAGCACTCCGAGAGCTGATCGGGAAGCTCGCCGACCACAACCAGTCCGCCCGACGGCCAGGGAACCCAACAACGCTCTACCTCCACATCACCGACGAAACCCTCCTCGCCGGTGAAGGCGTCGCGCGCGTCGAAGGATTCGGCCCCGTCCTGGTCACCCGACTGGAAGAACTCATCGGCCACGGCCACGTCACCCTCCGCCCCGTCATCGACCTCCACGACAAGCTCTCCGCCGACTCCTACGAGATCCCCCAGCGCATCCGCGAACGAATCAAACTCCGCTACCCAGCAGAACAATTCATCTACGGCACCGGCGAAAGCAGCCACGCCACCGACCTCGACCACATCAAACCCTTCAAACCCAACGGCCCACCAAAACAAACAAACACCGACAACCTCATCCCGCTAAGGCGATTCAGCCACCGGGTCAAAACCCACGGCGGCTGGCAAGTACACCGCCTAAACGACGACGCCCTCGAATGGACCACCCGCCACGGCTTCAAATTCATCGTCGACCACCGCGGAACCCGCCCAGCCGACCGGCAGTAACCAGCATCGCGCCCGGCGCCTGGCCAACGTTCGTCATACCGATCGATGATGTCCCTCCAGCCACCGACCCGTCGATCGGCAGCCGACCTCCGGCATGGGCTCGGCGGAGGCGTTCTCATGGCGACCGACACCCGGCTGACCGATAGCTCCGTGCCGCGCCTCGGCATCTCTTCGCCCGGCTCGACATCTTCGCCCGGCTCAGGATCCGTTCGCCCGGCTCGGAACCTGTTCGCCGCGGCTCGACATCTGTTCGCCGCGCTGTTGGCCGCGTCGGCGGAGGCAGCCCGGGCGTTCGCGAATGCGACGGTCTCCAAGGACCTACCGTCCGGCGTGGTGTTCCGAACACGGCTCGACAACTCCGATGACGATCCTGCTCCGCTGCCGGGCAAGCCGAGATTCCCGTCGGACAGCGCCACAGATCGCGCCACCGAGCTGCACAGAGGTATGGCGACGACGGTGATTGCACTCGAAGCAGCCTGCTGCCTCTGCAACAACCGAGCTCCAACACCAGCAGTTCGGGCGGGCACAATGCGCCGACCTGGGGGACGAGCACGGGTGGGGCTAGTTGGTTTTGCGGGCTAGTACTGCGCCTGCCGCGTCCAGTAACACGGTGCGGATCTCCTCATCGGATACCGCGGCCTGATCCAGGCCGGCTGAGAGCACCGCGCCGATCACCTCGACCGCGGCAGCCGCGAGGATCCGGTCGGCGGCGCTCGGGTTCGGTCCGGCCAGCCACAGTTGGAAGGCCCGGCTCTGCTCGATCAGGTCGTCCAGTTGGTCGTCGAAGGCAGCCAGTACCGCGGTGATGTCGCGCAGTACGGTCGGCCCGGTCGTACGGTGCTTGATGACGACGTCCAGGTACGCCGTCAGTACCTCGTGCTCCCGCTCCGGGGACCACACCAGCCCGTCCATCTGCGCGAACACAGTCTTGATGTCGTCGAAGAACGTCCCGACGATCGCCTGCAGCAACTCCTGCTTCGAGGAGTAGTGGTAATACAGCGACGCCTTGGTGATCCCGACCTGCTCGGCGATCTCCCGCAGGCTCGTCTTCTCATAACCGCGCGAGGAGAAAAGCTCGAGCGCCGCCCGGTGGATCTCTGCCTTGGTGTCGCGGGGCGGCCGGGCGCCTTCTCGCGAACTGATCTCGTGCTGCACATCACCACCCTCTCACTTTCACTACCTACCGACCGGCAGGTAGTGGGCGGACTCCAGGGAGGGAACCGGTCGGCTGACCATGGATCCCGCAGGCTGAGGGGTCCTGTGGTGCGCGGCTGCCGGGCCCCCTGGTCCGGCAGCCGCGGTCTCAGTTCTTCGCCGGTTCGGTGGTCAGCTTCACGGTGAAGAGCGGGAGAAGGACGTGGACCAGCGGGCCGATCGCCAGGGCGTAGGCGATGGTGCCGAAGCCGACGACGCCGCCGAGCAGCCAGCCGACCGCGAGCACGGTGACCTCGATGCTGGTCCGGACCACGCGCACGCTCTTGCCGGTACGCCGAACGAGGCCGGTCATCATCCCATCGCGCGGGCCGGGGCCGAGCTGGGCACCGATGTAGAGCGCGCCGGCCAGGGCGTTCACGACGATGCCCGAGACCATGAAGACGATCCGCAGCCAGAGCTGGTCCGGCCGGTCCACGACCGCCAGGGTCAGGTCGACGGCCAGACCGATCACGATGGCGTTGCTGATCGTGCCGAGACCGGGCCACTGCCGCAGCGGGATCCAGGCGAGCAGGACGAGGAAGCTGACCGCGATCGCGACGGTGCCGAAGCTGAGGTTCACGTGCTTGGTGATGCCCGAGTGCAGGACGTCCCACGGGTCGAGGCCGAGGTTCCCCTGGACCATCAGGCCCATCGAACCGCCATACAGGAGCAGCCCGATGTAGAGCTGGACCAGGCGGCGCGGCAGGTGCCCGGCCTTGAGCTGCTCGATCGGGTTCAGTGCAGCCAGTTGGCGGCCTCGGGGAGTCTTAACGGTGGTGTTGTTGGCAGGGGCTTCGGAAGTGGCGGTCACAGGAACCAGTTTGCGGCCGATTGGCCTGGTGTTCGATAGCCAATTGGGCAATAGTGGACTGCATGACAGCGCAACAGCTTCCCGCCAGCACGCTCGCCGGCCTCCTCGGCAGCTGGAGCGACGACAGCGGACCGGCGTACCGGAGCCTGGCCGAGCGGCTTCGGTTGCTGATCGCGGACGGCCGGATCATGCCGGGCGCGCGGGTGCCGTCGGAGCGCGAACTGACCGACGCGTTGGGAGTCAGCCGTACCACCGTCGCGTCGGCGTACCGGGAACTGCGCGATCGGGGCTATCTGACCAGCAGGCGCGGTTCGGGCAGCGTCACCTCGCTGCCGTCGAAGGTCGGGCCCGAGCTCGGCCGGCATCACGCCCCGTGGATCGACACCGATGGGCTCTACGACCTCACTTGCGCGGCATCGGCGTCCGTACCGGGAATCAGCAGCGCGGTGGCCGAGGCGGTCGAGGATCTGCCGCTGCATCTGGCCACACCGGGCTACCACCCGCAGGGGCTGCCGGTACTACGTGAGGAGATCGCGGCGTCGTACCGGGCCCGTGGGCTGCCGACGACGGCGGATCAGATCATCATCACCGCGGGCGCGCTGGCCGCCACGTCGATCGCGGTCCGCGCGATGACCCAGATCGGCGACCGGGTGCTGACCGAGAGCCCGACCCACCCGAACTCGGTGGACGCGATCCGGCGGAGTGGTTGCCGGGTGGTCGCAGTACCGATGAGCCCGGCCGGCTGGGACCTTCCGTTGCTGGAAGCAACAATTCGGCAGTCGTCGCCGCGAGCCGCCTGGATGGTGGTGGACTTCCAGAATCCCACCGGCTGGTTGATGTCTGCCGATGACCGGCAGCGGCTGGCGACCGCGTTCGCCCGCGCCCGGACGACCGCGATCATCGACGAGACGCTTTTCGAGCTACCGCTGGACGGGCAGGAACTGCCACCGCCGTTCGCGTCGTTCGACCCGCAAGGTGTGATCACGGTCGGCTCGGTCAGCAAGTCGTTCTGGGGCGGCCTGCGGATCGGCTGGCTGCGCGCGCCGGAGTCGCTGGTCGCCCGCATCCTCGACGCCCGCGCCTCCCTCGACCTGGGCGCGCCCGTACTGGAGCAGCTTGTCGTCACGCGGCTGCTGCAGTCGTACCGGTCCGTGCTGCCCGAGCGGCGAGCAGCGCTGGCTCTCCGCCGCGACACGCTTGCTTCTGCGCTCCGTACTGAGCTGCCGTCGTGGCGCTTCGAGTTGCCCGGCGGCGGCCTGTCGATGTGGTGCGAACTCCCCGAGCCGGTCGGGTCGAGCCTGGTGGGCGTGGCCCAACGGAACGGAGTACTGCTGGTGGCCGGGTCGCGCTTCTCCCCGGACGGTGGGCTGGAGTCGTTCCTGCGGCTGCCATACACGCTGGACCCGGACACTCTGCGTGACGCCGTCTCGCGGTTGGCGTCGTCGTACGAGTCGCTGACCGCCGGGCCACAGCTCCGGCGTACCGCCGCGATGATCGCCTGACGTAAACGCCCCGTAATCGGCCGGGGGAAGGATCACTGAGGCAGTGGCGTTGAGAGACTATGAGAGTCACTCTGCGAGAGGCGTGAGATGTCGTTCTTCAAGCAAAAGTCAGCCCTGGTCGAGCCGGACGCCGCCCTGCCGGGCCGCCCCGAGCCCACCTTCGCCGTACCGGCGGACAACATCGTGCTCGGTACGCCGCAGACCGCACCCGCTCCCGAGGGCTTCGAGGAAGTCTGGTTCGGCACGGGCTGCTTCTGGGGTACCGAGGAGATCTTCTGGCAGCAGCCCGGGGTCTACACGACCGCAGTCGGCTACGCCGGCGGCTACACCCCCAACCCGACCTACGAAGAGGTCTGCTCCGGCCGCACCGGCCAGACCGAGGCGGTCCGCGTCGTCTACGACCCGGCCAAGACCACCTTCACCAACCTCCTCAAGGTCTTCTGGGAAACCCACGACCCGACCCAGGGCATGCGCCAGGGCAACGACCTGGGCTCCCAGTACCGCTCAGCCGTCTACTACACGACGGACGCCCAAAGGGCCGAGATCGAACGCACCCGCGACCTCTACGCCCCCGTAATCAAGCCCTTGGGCTACGGCGACATCACCACCGAAATCGCCCCCGCCAAGGACTTCTTCTACGCCGAGGGCTACCACCAGCAGTACCTGGCCAAGAACCCCAACGGCTACCGCTGCCACAGCAACACCGGCGCCAAGTTCCCGGCCTAACAGATCGCCCCACCCGTACTCGTCTAGCGGGCTGAAGTCTTGAGCCCACCCGAACCACCCGCGACCCCACGCGATGCGAACGAAACCCGCATCCGTGGGGTCAGCGCATTTGCCCCACCGGTACTCGCATGTCGCGCTACTGCATTGAGCCCACCCGAACCACGTACGGCCCCATGCTGATGCGGATCGCTACCGCCCCGACATCCTGCCGAGTGCGGGGCGTCGGGCTAGTGGTGGCGGCGGGCGAGGTGGACGTCGACCTGGGCGTTGAGTTCTACGGTTTCGGGGAGGACCTGGAGGATTCGGCGGAAGACCTGGTCTCGGTCGGCGGGCTGCAGCATCACGTACGCCGAGACCGTCGAGAGTTGTCCGATGTAGTCGTGGGCGCTCATCGTCAGGCGCCGTTCGATCACCGACTGCCGGACATCGGTGAACCACTCGGACTGCTGGAGCTCCGTGCCGGGCCATTGCATCGGGCGATCCGCGGGTGTGCCGTCGGGCGACGGGACGCCGTCTTCCTCCAGGTACGCCGCACGTGCCGCACGCGCGGCCTCATTGAGGGCCGGGTCGGCCAGCTGGATCGGTACACCGAACGAGGCGAACACGCCGCCCGGTCGGACGAGTGCGGCCATCCGGGCCCACCGGCCTTCAGGGTTGGTCCAATGGAGGGCGGCAGCCGAATACACCAGCTCGTACGACGTATCGGGCGGCAAGTCCTCGAATGCGGCTTGCACAGTTGTGACGTTTGCCGGCAGGTGTTTGCGCATCTCCGCGAGCATGGCCGCGTCAGGCTCGGTCGCCGTGACCGCGATCCCTCCCTGCGCGAACAGGCGCGTTGCCTTGCCTGTCCCGGCGCCGATCTCGAGGGCGGTCCGGATCGGCCCACCGGCGTAAGCCATCACCAGATCGAGGAGTTCCACGGGGTACCCAGGCCGGAACCGTTCGTACGCCTCCGCCACTGCCCCGAAACTCAACGCGCGCGCAACCATGCCGGCATCCTGGCATCTTCCACGCCCCAAGCGCTTGTCATTTTCCACCGCCGGGAGCCCCCACCCGAACTCGAGGGCATCACCGTCACGGTGGTGTCCTCTTCCTTTTGGTCATCCCCCGGCCGTTGCAGGAAGTGGCGATGGTTGCCGGCCTGTTTGCCGCTACCGCTGTACCGGTTTGAGGCACGCTTCTTGTACCTGCCCGGGCCTTCTTGGAATTTCCTGTCGGCAGCCTGTCGGATCCGGATCGAACCGTTCGTAGCAGGAGTGTTGGGCCGGAGACCGGCCTCCGAGACGAGGAGTGGTGAGATGACGCTGTACCTGATCTCGTTCGAAGAAGGTTCGATGGACTTCCCTGCCGAGGACATGCCGGACGTGGCCAGAGCCGCCGTCGCGGTGCGCAAGGAGGCCGCGGAGGCCGGTGTCTTCGTGTTCTCCGGTGGGCTGGACTACGACGTGGAGGCCTTCCAGGTGGACGCGGGCGGGGTGGTCACCGACGGCCCCTACCCGGAGAGTAAGGAACTCATCGGCGGCTTGATGATCGTCGATGTGCCTACCCGCGAGGCGGCGGCAGAATGGGCCGCCAAGGTCGCCACCGCCTGCCGCTGTGCCCAAGACGTCCGCCTGTTCCGGTCCGCCCCGCCGTCAAGCCCGCGCTGACCCAGTACTTACGTGGTGGTCAGCCCATGGTTTTCTGGCCGTCGATTGTTTCCCGGATGATGTCGGCGTGGCCGGCGTGCTGGGCGGTTTCGGCTGTGATGTGGAGGAAGACGCGACGGACCGTCCAGAAGACGCCCGGGGGCTGCCACGGGGCGGCCGGGAGTTCGTAGGTGGTGTCGAGGTCGAGGGTCCGGACCAGCTCGTCGGTGGCGGCTGCGACCTTCTCGTACTCCGCCAGTACGCCGGCCAGCGTCTCGCCCTCGGCCAGGCGGAACTGGTTCTCCCACTGGGCGATCCGCTCCGGGGTGTACTCGATTTCCTCGGGTACTTCCTGGCCGCCACCGGCCCGCGCGAAATCGGCCCAACTCCGCTCGACCTCGGCAACGTGCTTGATCAGGCCGCCGATCGTCAGCGCGCTGACGGTACTGCGGGTGTTCGCCTGCTCGTCGGAGAGCCCGTCGGCGGTGTGCCGCAGGAAGTACCGGTGTTTGGTGAGGAAGTCGACGATGTCGGCCCGCTCACCGGTCACGATCTGCTCGTTCGTTGTCATGCCTTCACTCTAGAAGGCAAAGCGGACAGCTTCTGACCTCTACTTGGAGCGGTTTGGGCCAGACCTCCAGCACATCCGCCAGTTCCTCGACGGCGTTCCCGGGGTCGGCGGTCAGGAACTCGTCGACCTCGGGCTCCTTCGCCTTAGACATGAAGCTCAGACCTGAAGCTCAGGCGGGAAGCCCGTCCAGCGTAGGTCCTTCGGCAGGTGGCGCATGTCGTTGTAGACAAGGATCGAGGCGGGCCGACCCGGGGCGTACCGAAGTACTGTCAGCGCGGCGTTGCAGTGGTTGAGGGTGAGCCAGCGCCACCCCGCAGCGCCCACGGCCTGGCAGACGAGATAGCCGGCCAGGAAGTTGTGAGTGACCAGCAGTTCGTGGCGATCGTCCGCGCCGTCGACCGGGCCGGTGAAGAGCTCAAGAGCCTTGAGGGCAAGGACGGGGCCTTCATCAAGCTCATCAGGTGTGAACTGCGCAAGGACGTTGAGCACGAAATCGGCATACTCGGCCGGCACTTCGCCCTGCTTCGGCGCAGCAGGGAGGTAGTCGCCGGCAGCTTCTGATACCTCCAGCGCAACCGCCGCCTGCAGCTGCTCGCCAATCACCTGAGCCGTCTGCACCGCGCGAGGCAACGGGCTGTGATGGAACGCCGAAAGCGGCACGTCCCGAAGCCGTCGCCCAAGCAACTCCGCCTGGCGACGCCCATTCGCCGACAGCCCGCTCTGGTCGGGCAACGCCTGACCGTGCCGGGCGAGGTACAGGTAACGAGTAGCAGTACCGGACATTTCCGGCCTCCTCCGCCTAGTAGCCGGGTTGGCCCTTGGATCCTCACACAACCGAACGCTTGGGGCTTCTACTGGATTTGGCCGTCCTGGAGGTGGACTACGCGGTCGCAGCGGGCTGCGACGTCTCGTTCGTGGGTGGCGATGACTACTGTCATGCCTCGTTCGTCGCGGAGTTTCAGTAGCAGGTCGATGATCTCCTCGGTGCGGGCCGAGTCGAGGTTGCCGGTCGGTTCGTCGGCTAGCAGCAATCGTGGCCCGCCGACGAGAGCGCGGGCGATCGCCACCCGCTGCTGTTGCCCGCCCGACAACTGCGACGGCAACGCAGTACACCGATCGCCGATCCCCACCACCTCGAGCAGTTCCCGCGCCCGGGCCCGCTTGTCGAAGTCGACCCGGAACGGGAGCAGCGGCGCTGCCACATTGTCCTCCGCCGTCAGCGCAGGCAGCAGGTGATAGCGCTGGAAGACAAACCCAACAGACCGCCGGTACGCCGCCAGCCCGCGCCGGTTGAGCGTCGTGACCTCGGACCCGTCGACTAGCACCGACCCACTGTCGGCATGCTCGATCGCCCCGATCAAGTGCAGCAACGTCGACTTCCCCGACCCACTCGGCCCGGTCAACGCCACTGCACTGCCAGGCTCGATCCGCACCGACACCCCATCGACGGCAACCAACCGGTTGGATGCCGGCCCGAACGCCTTGACGAGGTCGCTGACCTCCACCACGGAACCACCCGTCACAGCGCTCACTCCTCAGCCAGCAGAGCGGCCAACGGAAGCCGCCGCAGTAATAGAGCCGGTACGACCGCACACAACCCGGCCAGCAACGTCGCGCCAACAGCTGTCAACAACGCAACGACAACCAACCCCGCCGTGATCCCACCCACGAAGAACCCGATCCCCGCCATTCCCAGCGCAGCACCGCTGATCGCTCCAAGAGCGCCGATCCCGAGGCCTTCGTAGACGACCAGCCGCAACAACGCGTTGTCGGTCCACCCGGCAGCCCACAACGCCGCGATCTCCCCCGCCCGCTCGCGCACATTGAGATAGAGAACGTCAGCGACAGCAACGACTCCCAGCAACACCGTTGCCCCGGTCGCTATCAAGTCCACCGGCCTGACCTGCAAAGTCACCGCGTCCCCGAGCATCGACCCGACAACTTGGTTGCGATAAACAACAAGCACCGCCGCCAGCAACGTCACCGCGGCCACCCCCACGGTCAAAGCCAGAACCCCAAGCAGAGCACGCGTTGGGACACGAGCCAGATTCCCCAACGCAGTACCGAAGACGGTCCGATGATGCCGACTACGACGTACCGACCGTACCGCCGGTACGACGGCCTCAGCCGGAGTCGCCCGGATCGCAGACAGCGTGGGCAGAGCCGCCGCAACCAACGCCAGCCCAAGCCCGATCGGCACCGCCAACGCAGCCCGCCACCACGGCACCGCCAGCCCAGCCAACTGCGCCAACGGAGTCGAGATCGAAGCAGCAAGAAGCCCACCGGCCGCCCCGACCAACGCCACCTCCCCCAGCAACCCGACAGCAAGCCGCCCAGGAGGCCAGCCGAGACAAGTCAGTACTGCGAGCTCTCGCCGCCGCGACCGGGCCGACGCAGCCACCGCATTGCCAAGAAAAACAGCACATTCCGCCAGAATCAGCACGGAAAGCAGCAAGCTCTTCCGATCCGCCGCAGCCATGATCGTCACAGCGACCCCCTTCCGCGACCACTTCTCAACCAGCGAGAGCTCCGGCCGCCCGTACTTCCCAGCCGGCAACGTCACGGCCTGCAGCGACGGCGACGAGCCGATCGTGATGTCGACGTCGAGCCCAGTGGCGGCAGCGATGTCGGCCGCGACCCCACGGACCCGCTCCTGGCTGATCGCATCCATCCCGGTGACGCCGGACACCCGAACCCGGATGGCGCTGAGCGGAGCAGACGAGTCGGCCAGTGGCAGCCGGTCGAGCGCCGCGAGGTTGGTCAGGATCAGCGGCGGCGTGGACAGATACCCAGTGGGACTGCTGGTCGGCAGCAACGACCGGCCACCGAGCAACTGGCGGGAGCGATCATCCGCACCGTCGAGCCCCGGCGCCTGGTACGTCTCCAGCGGCACCGTCGACAGCGGCGAGAAGCCGCGCAAACGCCCCGGATCGAAGCGACCGACCATCTCGCCCACGGGCAGGGAAGTACCGGACAAATCCCCCGAAGTGGTCGGTCCGAGCGGCCGGAATCCGGTGTCGAACACGAACGCCGGTGGCTGGTCGAAGTAGCCGCTGTCAGTCGACCCCCGCCAGACGTCCGGGCTGATCGCGGCCGGTTGGGGTATCAGCCGGCCGGTCGAGCCCAGCTGGTACGACGGTGGGCCCGGCCGGTACAGCACACCAAGACTCGCCTGCGTGCGACTCAGGTCAGGCACGGAGCTCGACCGAATCGGCGCGCCGACCGGCGTACCGGGCGTACGGCCGAGGAGCGGCAGCGCGTCGACGTACTCGTGGCCGACCAGTGCGGCCTGTGCGCCCGGTGCGAGCCGCTCGATCACGATCTGGACCTGCTCGTCGACGTACGACTTGTCGGCCATCATCGTCGGCACGCTCAGGTAGCGATCGTCATAACCGTCTTCGGAATGGTTCACCCCGGCGACCACTGGCTGGTCTCCCGCCGACAGGTACCGGCCGCCGATCATCGCCTGATCGAGCCCGACCAGCTTGGCCTCGGCCGGCGGATCGATCGCCGCGGCCTGAATCATCACCTTCCAACTGACCTTCACCACCAACCGCTTGATGGTGGTCCGCGGCACGGCGAGCACATCGGAGTACCGGCCGTCCGTGGACCGCTGCCAGATCATCAGCCCGGTCCGCTCCCGCTTGGTCGTGCCGTTCGCATCGGGGTCCAGCGTCCACGCGCACAGCGGGGTCTGCCGGCCGGCCGCAGAGACCTCGAGAACGCTGGAACTGCAGTTGAAGAAGGGGTCTCGACGCAGTGCCGTGCCGTTGGCGTAGACAGGTCCGGGCGGCTGCAGTCCGACGATGATCTTCGCGTTGTACAAGGCGTTGCGGCTGAGATAGACGTACTGCGGCGCGTCGTCGATCACCGTCAGCCCACGGTCCGCGAGCCACGTCGGAGTGAGCCGGAAGACCTGCTGCTGCGCCGACGGATCGACCTGGTCGGTGAGATCCACCGACTGCTCCACTGTGGCGTAGGTGAAGCCGAGCATCGCGATCGGCGCCGCGATCTCGACGCTCCGCACCGCCCGCACCTGATCGAGCTGCGCCGTCGTGATCCCGCCGTACATACCGGACAGATAGTTCGGCCGGACCAGATTGCGTTGCTGCTCAAGCTCAGAGCGAGCACCCTTCGGCCGGACCAGTACGTCGTACGCCGACCGGTAGTTGGCCTCCACCGTCCCCGTGGTCCGCAACTGCGACGTCTCCGCAGCCCCGCTGAGCACGACGAACCCACTCGTCGCCGCCACCACCGCGACCAGCAATGCGACCGTACGCCGAAGTCGCCCCCGCAACTGCGCAAGCACGAACCCGAACATCACGCAGGTCCTGTCATCGAGATCCCCACCAGCGCCTCCCCAGCCAGCCCTCGCCCACTTCGCATCATCCCGCCCGACCGGGTCATGCCTACACCAGAGCCAGAGATGGGAAAGCCCGTCGCAGGGCGGCGAAGAAGAGTTGCGGCCGGCCGAAGCCGTAGGTGTGGGCGCCGATCCTGATCGTGTCGACCGCCGCCACCAGCGGATCATCGGCGGACGCAGCGAGGATCGCGGGGAACGCCATCGACTGCTGATGGAAGTTGTCGCTGTGCCCATCGACGGTCGTGATCGTGGTACTCACGATCCGGCGGTCGGACCACAGCCGTTCCCACGCACCAGGCGACTCGTGGAAGCTCGCGGGCAACTCCTCGCCGCTGTCCATCGCGTCCAGAGCGGAAGCGATCCAGTCGATCTCCGCCAACCGGGCCTCGGCGAGGGTACGGCGCGCCGCCCAGCGTGCGATCGCTCGCTGCGTGGCGCCGTCCAGCTGATCGACCGCATCCAGCAGCGGACGGTCGAGCTCGGCCACCTCGATCGCTCGCCAGGAGAGCTCACGGAGGCGATCGCTTGGCAGCCGCCCGCCCCAGTTCTCCGTCTCGACCGCCAGCAGCGCTTCGGCCTCCCTGCGCTCACGTTCGACCTCTGCTCGCCGTTCTTCCTCGGCGCGCTGCCGTTCGGACTCAGCTCGTTCCTCGGCGGTGGGCGGCGGCGGTTGCGTCTTGGCGAAGTCGTGCCAGTACGCCGCCTGCGCGCTGGTCTGCCGTACGACGCGATCCGGCGCCCGCGGGGCCGGCCAGAACTGCACTAGATACCGCTCGCCATCCATCGGCCCGGCGGATTGTTCGCTGGCCTCCATCCCCCAAGCGGAGTACCGAACCCGATAGTCGATGAGCTCCAAGTCAAGCGGCCAATACCCATGACCGCCCCAGCCGTTGAGCGCAGTCGGCCCCTCCGGCCGGTATGACGCCTCGACGACCTCCTCCCACTCCTCATCCACCGGCGGCTCGTCGTCGTGCAACTCGACCGTGAAGCCGACCTCCCCGGTGTGCAGACCGGTGATCAACCACAGCCGGCCGCCGATCGCTGCACCGCACAACCCGTTCTGCTGACCGCCGAAGCATTCGTGCAGATCGGCCCAGGTCTCCGTGCTCTCGACATAGATCTGCGCATACGAAACCCATGCCGGGCCCGTCATCAACGTCCGCACATCGCCTCCCCCGCAAGCCAAACCCGCATCATCCCGCCCAGCCCGGGCCAGTACTACGGGTCGCCCGCAGCTTGCAGCAACCTGCAACCGTCCGAGTGGCTGAGCCTCCGTATCTGTGCCAGGCTCGATCAACAGTTGCTCCACGGAGGTGGTCGGTGTGTCTTCGGATCTCCCCGACGTACCGCGACCGGAAGCCGACGACCGCCCGCCGCTCGACGAGGACGGCAACCCCGTACCACCGCCAGGACTCCCTTGGGATCCGCCGGGCGCCACCGTCCACCGCCGTACCGTCACGAACCCCGACGGAACCGTCAGCGAAGAGGTCACCCTCACCTACGAGTGACCCCCTGGCTCCGTGCCACTAGCTGGCTTGTGGGGTGGTCAGCGCGGCGAGCAGGCCTGGGAAGGCTTCGTCGAGGTCCGTGCGGCGGAGGGTGTTGAGGCGAGAGGTGCCGACGTAGTACTGACGGATCAGACCCGCCTCGCGGAGGACCTTGAAGTGATGCGTGGCGGTGGATTTGTGCACCGCCAGCTCGAAGTCGCCGCACTTGATATCGCGCTCCGCGGCGTCGAGTTGCTGGACGATGCTCCGGCGGACCGGGTCGACGAGCGCCTCCAGCACCTGCTGGAGCTCGAACTCGGACACCTCGGGATGCTGCGGCACACGTGCCATGGACGAAATAGTACGACACCCATCATAGTTTGACAGTAATCAAACTTCAGGATTGAGTGAGCCCATGGCGATGACCGTGCGGTTCCAGGAAACAGGCGGCCCCGGCGTACTACGACTGGACGACCTCGAGCCAGGCGATCCGGGCCCGGGCGAGGTGCTGCTCCGCATCGACGCGATCGGCCTCAACCGCGCGGACGTGCTTTTCCGCAGCGGTCAGTACATCGAGCCGGTCAAGCAGTTCCCGGCCGGCCTCGGCAGCGAGGCCGCCGGCGTGATCGAGGCACTCGGCCCCGGCGTCACCGCCTTCACCGTCGGCCAACCGGTCAGCGTCATCCCGAACTTCTCTCAGAACGACTACCCCCAGTACGCCGAACGCGCGCTGGCGCCGGTGACCGCGCTGGTCCCCCGCCCCGAGCCGGTCGACGCCGTGGCGGGCGCCGCGGTGTGGATGCCCTACCTGACGGCGTACGGCGCGATGGTCGAGATCGGCCGCGGCCGCGCGGGTGATGTCGTGGCGATCAACGCGGCGTCGAGCAGCGTCGGGCTGGCGGCAATCCATACAACCAACCGGTTGGGGGCAACGCCGATCGCCATCACCCGCACCCGCGCCAAGCGGCAGCGGCTGCTCGATGAGGGCGCGGCCGAGGTGATCGTCTCGACCGAAGAGGACGTCGCCGGACGCATCCTGTCGCTGACGAGCGGGCGCGGCGCGGAGTACGTGTTCGATGCCGTCGCCGGCCCGGGAGTGGTCGAGCTGGCTCGAGCGGTCGCCGCCGACGGAACCCACTTCCTCTGGGGCGCCGCCAGCGGCCAGCCGACGCCGTACCCGGGGTTCGAGCTGGGGATGCCCGCTCTCAACCTCCGCACCTACTCGGTCCAGGAGATCAGCCGAAACCCGGAGCGGCTACGGCGGGCCATCGCCTTCGTCAGCAGCGGCCTGCGCACCGGCGCCTTCCGGCCGACCGTCGACCGCGTCTTCGACCTCGAAGACATCATCCAGGCCCACGAACACCTCGAATCCAACACCCACTTCGGCAAAATCGTCGTCGCCACCTCCCGCTGACAGCCGGTCAGGACGCCAGGCGGTCGGGTGAGAGGTTCAGCCTGCGGAGCAGTTGCGCATTGAGGGCGACCACGATCGTCGACAGCGACATCAGTACCGCGCCCGCCGCGGGCGACAACACGATCCCGGCGAAGGCCAGTACGCCGGCCGCCAGCGGTACCGCGATGACGTTGTAGCCCGTCGCCCAGACCAGGTTCTGCCACATCTTGCGATAGCTGGCCTTCGACAGGTCGATCACCGACAACACCGCCCGCGGGTCGTCCGCAGCGAGCACCACTCCGGCCGACTCGATCGCCACGTCCGTACCAGCGCCGATCGCGATCCCGACCTCGGCACGAGCCAGCGCCGGCGCATCGTTCACGCCGTCGCCGACCATCGCCACCCGCAGCCCGCGCGCCTGCAACTCGGCCACCTTGGCGTCCTTGTCGTGCGGCAGCACCTCGGCGAACACCTCGTCGATCCCCAACTCGGCCGCCACCGCCGCGGCCACCTGATGCGCGTCACCGGTGATCATCGCGACCTTCACCCCACGCTGGTGGAGCGCATCGACAGCCTGCCGCGACTCGTGCCGAACCTCGTCCTCCAACGCGATCGCGCCGAGAACCTGACCGTCACGAACCACTTGCAACACCGCGGCACCCCGGTCCTTCCACTCCTGGACAGCACCCTCCAACTCGCCAGGAACCTGTACGCCGGTCTCACGGAGCAAGGCGGGCCCGCCAACCGACACGTGCACCCCATCGATCTCAGCCTCGACTCCACGGCCGGTCAGCGACCTGAAACCGGAAGCCTTCAGCCGCTGCGCGCCGGCCTCGTCGGCCGCCCGCACGATCGCCTTGGCCAGCGGGTGCTCGCTGTCCGACTCGACGGCCGCCGCGATTGCCAGCAACTCGTTGTCGGCAACGGAAACCGCCGCGACGCCGGTGACAGCCGGCTCACCCTTCGTCAGCGTGCCGGTCTTGTCGAACAAGACGATGTCGATCGTCCGCATCCGCTCGAGCGCCAACCGGTTCTTCACCAGTACGCCGGCCTTGGCGGCGCGCTCGGTGGAGATCGCGATCACCAACGGGATGGCGAGCCCGAGGGCATGCGGGCAGGCGATCACCAGCACGGTGACGGTCCTGGTCACCGCATCGTCCAGCTTGCCCAGCAGGCTCCAGACCAGGAAGGTGATGACGCCCGCGGAGGAAGCGAAGTAGAACAGGAACGCGGCGGCGCGATCGGCCAGCGCCTGCGCTCGCGATGACGACGCTTGCGCTTCGGCGACGAGGCGCTGGATCCCTGCCAGGGCGGTGTTCTCGCCGACTGCAGTGACCTGTACGCGCAAGGCGCTGTCGGTTGCGACGGTACCGGCGACGACCTGGTCGCCGACGGCGCGTAGTACCGGGCGGGACTCGCCGGTGATCATCGACTCGTCGACCTCGGACTGACCATCGACCACCTGACCGTCGGCGGGGACGCGACCGCCTGAGCGGACCAGTACGACGTCACCTTCGGAGAGGTTGCTCAGGGCAACCTCGACCACGCCGTCGGCGGTAACCTTCTCGGCCGTGTCGGGCAGCAGGGCGGCCAGCGCGTCGAGCGCACCGGAGGCGGCGCCGAGCGCGCGCATCTCCAGCCAGTGCCCGAGCAGCATGATCACGATCAGCAGCGCGAGCTCCCACCAGAAGTCCAGGTCGAACCCGCCGATCCCGAGCGTCGTCACCCACGAGGCCACGAACGCGACCGTGATCGCCATCGAGATCAGCAGCATCATCCCCGGCCGGCGACTCTTGAGCTCACTCCAGCCGCCCCGCAGGAAGGGCTGCCCGCCGTACAGGAAGATCACTGTGCCGATGACCGGCGCGATCAGGCTCGATCCCGCGAACTCCGGCGGCTGGTAGCCGAGCAGATCCGCGAACATCTCACTGAAGAACACCACCGGCACGGCCAGCCCCGAACTGACCCAGAACCGATCCTTGAACTGCGCCGCATGATCCCCATGCCCATCGTGCTCGTGCTCGCCGGCGTGCACGTCGTGGGTGGTGTGCGGCGCGTGTTGGTCGCTCATTTGTGCCCTCCATCGGTTCCCCAGCGCTTCAACCATACCCCCATGGGGTATGACCCCGGCAACCCGCCCCACCCATTTCCTATTCCCGCTTCCGGAAAGTCGGTGGAGCTCGCCCCCCGATCCAGGGAGACTGAGCGGATGGTCGAGGAAGCGGTCGAGCTGGCCCGCAAGCTGGTCGAGGAGCGTTATCCACAGGCTCGTGCGGCCTGGCTGGGTGGAAGTGTTGCCCGCGGCACCGCGACCGCGACCTCGGACCTCGACATCACCGTCCTGCTCCCCGGGCCGCCGGCACCGCTGCGAGAATCGCTCCAGTACGGCGGCTGGCCGGCCGAGCTCTTCGTGCACACCGAGGAGTCGCTGACCCACTACTGCGAGAAGGACCGCCAACGCCGGCAGCCCTCGATGATGCGCCTGGTCGGCGAGACGATCGTGCTGCTCGACACCGACGGCTCCGGCGCCCGGCTCCAGGAGAGCGGCAAGGCCCAAATCCTGGCCGGCCCGCCGCCGCTCTCACCTCAAGACCTCGCCATGCTCAGGTACAAGGTCTCCGATCTCCTCGAAGACCTGATCGGTGCCGACAGCAACGATGTACGGACCGCCGTCGCCGCCATCCTCTGGCAGGACGCCGCCAACCTCCTGCTGACCGGCGCCCAGCACTGGACCGGCACTGGCAAAGGTCTCCTGCGTGAGCTGATCGAGTACGACGGGACGCACGCCACCAACTACGCAACCGCACTACCCGCCGCTCTGCGCGCGGCCGCTGATGGCAAGCCGGCGGCCATGATCAGCACCGTCGACGCCATCCTCGCGGCGCACGGCGGCCGCCTGTTCGCGGGGTTCCGGTTGTCCGGCGACTAGCCTCGGGATTTCACGTGGCTAGCTGAAGTCGGCGAGCACTTCGTCGATGACGTGCTGGGCGTTGGCGGCGATCCCCGGGTTCGTGTGCCGGTAGTACGGGAGCTGGATCAGCGCCATCGATAGCGCGCGCCCCCGGCCGCGATTCCAGGCGTCATCGTCGACGCCCAGCGCCTCGCGGTAGACCAGACGAGCAGAGGCAGGCAACAGATTCCACGCAGGAATCAGGTCGCACGCCGGATCCCCGACCCCCGCGGTCGCGAAGTCGATCACCGCGGCCAGCCGGCCGCCCTCGTCGAGCAACAGGTTGGAAGGCATCAAATCGCCATGCACCCAGCAAGGCGCAGCCGCCGGTGTCGCCGCCAGCGCAGACTCCCAAGCAGCCAACGCCGTCGCCGTATCGATCGACCCTTCCAGCTGATCAAGAGCCTTCCGAGTCTCCTCATCCTGAGAACCCAAGGCCCCACCCCGGTACGCCGCCGGCCCGCCCGGCAACTCGACAACCCGAAACGCCCGTACGAACCCAGCCAGCTCCTCAGCCAACCCACCAGGCTCCACCACGGCCCCCGCAACCGCGATGTCCCCGTCGATCCACTCCTGCACCGACCACGGCCACGGATACCCGTCCCCCGGCTCCCCCAGCCCGACCGGTACCGGGATCCGCACCGGCACCAACGGCGCGAACCGCGGCAACCACTCGAACTCCTTCTCGATGTCCGACACCCCACCCGCGATCCGCGGCAGCCGTACGGTCAGCGACTCCCCGAGCCGGTACATCGCATTGACGGTCCCGCTCGAGGGAACCTCCGAAACCCCCAACCCGCTCCACTGCGGAAACTGCGCCGCCACCAGCCGCAGTACCAACTGCTCGTCGATCGGCGCCTCGTCCGCATGCATCTTGCCCATGCCCCCATCCAAACCCACCGACGGCGACTCTCAGAACTCGTTTTTCCGCCGAAGCCGCCGAGGGCGACCGTCGGGATCGTAGACATGGTCATACACCGGCCGCGCCCACAACCTCGCCAGCCGTCCCACTCGTACCGGCTCATGCAGCCGCACCTGACCAGCCGGCCGCGGCCCGGTCTCACCACCGTCATGCCACGAGTCCAGCGCCGAGGCAGCAGCCTTCCACTGCTCGAACCCCTCCGCCGGATCGAGATTCGGCTCGCCACCAAGATGCTCGGCCCACAGCTCGGCCCGTACCGACCGCGCCAGCCCGTCGCCGACCACCGCGCACGTCAGCTCGCTGTCGTTGGTCCAGGAGCGCCGGTTGAAGTTGTCCGAACCACACGTGAACCACTCGTCATCCACCACGCACACCTTCGCGTGCACGTAGATCGGCGTACCAGCCGCGTTCTCGAGGTTGTAGACCGCGACCCGATCCGGCGCCACCGACCGCAGCCTGTCCATCGCCTGCAGCTGCCCGTACCGCGCGGGCGGCCCGCTGAACCGCCCGTCGGCATCCGGATACCGCGGCACCACCGCGATCACCCGCAGCTCCGGCGACCGCTCCAACGCCTCACACAACCCCTCGGCCACCACCGACGACCACAGATACTGGTCCTCGAAGTAGATCAACCGCCGCGCCCGCCCGAACGCCTTCTGATACGCCCGCGCCACGCTGTACTCACCCTTCGGTGCGAACGGGAACGCCGGATGCTTGTGCCCGTACGTCCGCAACACCTGTACTTCGTGCCGCCCCGCCTCGGGTGGATCCGGGAACTCCTCGGGCAGCTTGGCCGGATGACGCGGCATCCGCTCCAACCGCTGCACCACCATCCGGTACGGCGTCCGCCGGTCCAGCGGGTTCGGATCGTCCCATCGCTCGACGAAGGTCCGGAGCACTTCCGCGACCACCGGACCGCGCAACTCGAGCACCGCGTCGTGCCAGGGCGCCCGATCCCCGTACCGCGGATCCATCGGCGCCTGCTGCGGATCGCCGAGGTGCTCGGCATCGTCGCGGCGCTGGTGGCTCAGATCGATCCCGCCCACGAACGCGACATCCTTCGCCGGGGCCCCTCGATGGCGGATCACGAAAAGCTTCTGGTGATGCGACGCCAGCCGCCGTACCCGCTGATCAAGCAGCACCTCGGCACCGGCCTCGTTGAGCTCGGTCCCGAGCCGCTGGTTCTCCTGGGCGTTGAACTGGACATGGTGAGAATGCGACCGCCAAAGCAACCCACGGACCTCGACCCCGCTCCTGGCCAGGTCGCAGAGCACCTCGCCGACGGTCGGCCCGTCCTCGAAGAGCCGCTCGTCCGCGTCACCCCGCCAGTCGGTGAAGTACACCCGATCGCCGGCGGTGAGCGCACACAGTTCGTCGTACAGGCGCCGGAAGTAGCCGACGCCGTGCACGATCAGCCTGACCGCATTGCCGCCCGTCCACGCCCTCTCGAGATCGGACGCAGGGTTGCCGCGCTCGGCAGACGTCAGAAACCAGTCACTCACCAGACCCAGGTACCCCGACCAGCCGAATCCGAACTGACGAGCTGAGGCCACTGACCCCGAGGCCACTAAGCGGGAAACTTTCGGTCTCCAGGTGCAAGTTAGTTACCACCCAGCGGCGGCAAGGGTTCGAGGGACCGGTTGTCCACAGCCTGCGCAACGCCATCCGCTCATCTCCGGCACCCTTGGTTGGATGGACTGGTGGTGGCAGCAGGAGCTTGAGGACGAGGGGATCGAGGTCCTGATCCACACGCAGAACCGGATTGTCGGCCGGAGTCAGCTTCTGGCTGCGGCCTGGTCCGAGGCCGACATCCGGCGGCGCCTACGGCGGCGGGCCTGGCAGACGGTCCATCCCGGTGTCTATGCCACCCACACCGGACCGATCGGGTACGACGAACGCCTGCTGGCAGCGCTGCTGTACGCGGGCCCGGATGCAGCCTGGAGCCACTACACCGCGGCCGAGCAATCCGGGCTGATCAAGCGGGACGACCGCCGCCCGGTGTACGTGACCATCCCCCGCGATCGGCGAGTGCGGAGCCGCCCCAACCTGCTGATCCGTCGCGACGCTCACTGGGAGGACCGTCTGGCCGCGGTCATCCCGCCGCGGCGAGAGGCGGCCCACGCAGTACTGGACATCGTCGGGATCTCGGAGACGTCGGACGACGCTGCCGCCACGATCGCGGAAGCTTGCCAGAGCGGGCGGGTCAGTCCAGCCGACATCCTGCTCGCGCTCGACGGGAGAGGCCGGCTGCGCCATCGATCAGTACTGCGGCCGATCCTGGCCGACGTGGCGGCGGGCTCGCATTCACTGCTCGAACTGCGCTACCTGCGCGACGTCGAGCGGCGGCACGGGTTGCCGACCGGAGTACGGCAGCGCCAGGTGGGCCGGGAATTCACCGACGTCGCCTATCCCGAGTACGGGCTGGTGGTCGAGCTCGACGGGCGTCTCCACCTCGCGCCGCAGCATCGACGGCGTGACCTCGACCGCGACAACCGAGCCACCCTGAGAGCCGAGGCCACGCTGCGGTACGGGTGGTTCGACATCACCACCCGCCCATGCGAGGCCGCCGTACAGGTTCTCCAGGTACTTCGCCGCCGCATGCCCGCACTTCCCGCGCACCCCTGCAACGCTCGCCAGTGCTCCTTAGGCGACTAGTGGGAAACTTTTGGTCTCCAGGTGCAAGTTAGTTACCACCCAGGAGCCCCGATAGTCGACCCGGCGACGGGAATGCAGTCGAGGAGGACCTGCTCGGGGGGCCGAGCAGTTGATGAGGTGATCTGGTTGACGAGCAGGCGCACTGCTCGGCGGCCGAGTTCTCGGCGGGGGACGTCGAAGCCACTGAGTTCTGGGTGGTTCTTCGGTTGGCCTAGTACTGCGATCGACAACTCGTCTGGCACCCGGATGCCGTTCAGCGCGGCCAGCAATGCGGTCGACAGGGAGCCCGTGTCGGTCTCCTCGACTACGACGGCGGTCACGCCTTCGTTGCGCCAGCGCTCGACCAAATCGCGAACCTCCGCGTCGGCGGCTCGCGCGACGATCCGGCGTACCGGCAGCTGGGCTGACTCGGCCGCGGTGAGGACGCCGCGCTCGCGGTCGGAGGAGGAGAGCGCATCGTCCATCGAGCGCAAGTAGCGGATCTCGCGGTGCCCCGCCTCGACCAGTCGGTGGATGACGGCAGCTGAGGCGGCGACGTAGTCCACGCCTACGAAGGGGATCCGCCCGTCGAGCTCGTCGCGGCGGCCGATGTAGACGAGGGGGAAGCCGCCGCCGAGCAGCCAGTCGATCGGCTCCTCCGGTACGTGGCGCCCGAAGAACAGGCAGCCGTCGGCGATCCTGGTCCGGCGGATCGCCGTCTTGTCGTCCGCCCGCGCGTCGAGACCGCCGGTACCGGTGAAGAGGATCAGGTCTTGGCCGAGGGCCGCCGCCTCCTCCTCGATGCCGGCCAGGATCGGGTAGTAGAAGTCGTCCACGGCGGTCGGGAACGCGGAGGCGAAGGTGTAGACGCCGATCATGTGATTACGCGCCGACGCCAGCCGCGTGGCGACCGGGTCCGGCACATAGCCGAGCGTCTCCGCCGCCTTCAGCACTCGCCGCCGGGTCGATTCCGACAGCCGCATACCGTCGGTGTTCCCGGACAGAACCAGCGAGACCGTCGTCTGCGAAACCCCCGCAGCGGCGGCGATATCCGCTTGCCGCGGCGCCCTTGCCATCGCTATCACCTTTAGCTAATACGGATTAGCTTATTGACTGCCCACCAACCGGATTACACACTCGGCAGCAACCGCCCCCGAAGTGTGAGGAACCAGGATGACGAACCTACCTCCCGTCAGCCGCCGGACCCTACTCCGCGGCACCGCCGGCGTCGGGCTCGGCCTCGCGGCCGGCCTGCAGCTCACCGGTACCGCGAACGCCGCCCCCGGCGGATTCCCCAACTACAACTACGTCCGGGTCGCGTTCAACAAGGCGAACCTGCGCTACAACCCGACCGGCGAGCTGATCTTCCCCAGCGTCCGCGGCACCGTCGGCCGGATCAGCAACGCCCTCGGCCGCTTCTACCTGTACTACGCCCCGCATGACGCGCCCGGCGGCCTGTGCCTGGCGTACTCGAACTCGCTCGGCGGCCCGTACACCGAGTACGCGGCCAACCCGATCATCAGCCGCACCTGGTCGCCGCACTACAACGTCTCCCACGTCTCCTCACCACACTCGCTGTGGAACGACGACGTCAACGAGCTGTGGATGTACTTCCACGGCGAGAACACGACCACCCGGCTGGCCCGCTCGACCGACGGCATCCATTTCACCTACGACAAGGTGGTGCTCTCCACCTCGATGCTCCCGGCCGGTACGACGGAAGCGTCGTACGCGCGGGTGTTCCGCCACGACCTGCCGTCGAAGGGCGCCCGGTACGTGATGGTCTTCATGATCAACACCACCGCGAACCGTCGCTCGATCGGCTGGGGCTGGTCGCCGGAGGGCCGCAACTGGACCTTCTCCCAGACGCCGCTGATCAACCCGCAGGACGTCGGCGCCCGCGACATCGGCGCACCGGCCATTGCCGAGCGCAACGGTTCGACGTACGTCGTCTACCACACGAACATCGAGGCCGGCGGGGCGATGCGGATCACCGAGGTGGGCAACAACTTCGACAAGCGCAACCACCTCGGCGTCTTCCACACACCGTTGCCCGGGGCACCTGACAACGGTCGTTGCGCAGCGCCTGCCTTCGGCTCGGACGGTGGCGTGGAGTACATGATCTACGAGGCCGGTACCCGCCTCGAAGGCTCCATCGCCATCGCCCGCGCCGTCTGAACACCTAAGCCGGTTTGATGTTCTGGTTCAGATGGAACACGTTGCCCGGGTCGAACTCCGCCTTGACCCGGGCCAGCCGGTCGTAGTTGTCCTGCCCGTAGCCGGCCACCACGCGGTCCTGGCCTTCGTCACCGATGAAGTTCAGGTAGACCGACCCGGTCGACCAGGGCTTCATATCCGTGCACAGATTCCGCGCCCACTCGATCCCGCGCTGGTCGTCGGCCGCGTCGGCCCACATCCCGAACGGGTGGATCACCCAGGCCGCGCTCCGGTGCGGCAACGGCCACTTGCCGGCGTCACGCGCGACCGCGCCTCCCCACGGAGCCACCAACTGCTGCGACGGCGAGGGGTACGGCATGTCCACCGCCCGATCGCAGAACGCCTTGATCGCGTCGTCGGGGAACTCGTCGAGGTGCTCCGCCGACCAGTAGTTCCGGAACCCCGGCGGATCATCCAGCGCCGACTGGATCGCGACATAGGGCATCTCCGCAACCATCACGCCCTCCGGGCACAGATCGAACATCGGCGCGAACGCCTCCCTCGTCTCCGCCTCGGTCCCCGCATAGAACGCGCCCGCCGCAACCAGTCGCTCGCCCTGCAGATGCAGCGGTACGAAGTCCTCCGGCGGCCCCGTCAGATGGATCACGCCGCCGCCCAACTCCTCCGGCGCACCTGCCTCGATCAGGTTGCGGTACCGGCTGAGAACCTCAGGTCCGGCGTCGGCCGGCCAGAACACCATCGCCAGCGTCATCGAGGTCAACGGCCGCAGCTTGAACGTCAGCGACGTCGCCACCCCGAAGTTGCCCCCGCCACCATGTAGCGCCCAGAACAACTCGGTGTTCCTGGTCTCGTCGGCGATCACCAACTGCCCGTCGGCCGTGATGAGCTCGACCGACACCAGGCTGTCGCACGCCAACCCGAACTTCCGCTCCAGCCACCCGGACCCGCCGCCAAGCGTCAGCCCAGCCACCCCGGTGGTCGAGACGCGACCGCCGGTCGTCGCAAGCCAGTATTGCTGGCAGGCGCCATCGACATCCGCCCAAGTAGCGCCGCCCCCGACCCGCGCGAGCTTGGCCTCCGGATCGACCTGTACGGACCGCATCTTGCGCAGGTCGACGACGATGCCGCCCTCCGTCACGCCGGTGCCCGCAACGCTGTGGCCGCCGCCCCGAACCGCGATCTCCAGCCCCTCCGAGACGCCGTACCGGACCGCCGCGGCGACATCGGCCGCCGACTCGCATTGCGCGATCAACCCCGGCCGCTTGTCGATCATCGCGTTGAACACCGACCGGGCTTCGTCGTACGACGAATCGCCCGGCCGGATCACCTCTCCCCCGAACCCGTCCGGCCGTCCCCGATGAGCACCGGACGGACGCGCGATCGTGTCGGACATGGGAACTCCCCCCTTGCTTAGATGTTCCCCAGTTGACACCCCGATGCTGCTCCCGGTTGCGAAGCCGGTCAACGCCTCGCCGCTTACCGGGAGCTCACGCGATTCCCTTGCCTACCAAGGGTTTCCAGCCGGTCACAGCCAGAACTCGCCCAGCCGGGAACCGTGGTAACCGCTTACCGATAAGCTTGATCCCATGACCGTCACCGATGCGCAGACTGCAGCAGTGCTGGGTGGGCCCGGGCAGGTCCTGGCCGATGAGGACGTCCGCGCCTTCATCCGCGAGCAGTTGGGCGGTGCGGGGCTCGACGGGCGCAGCGTCTGCGTGATCGTCCCCGACGCGACCCGGAGCTGCCCGCTACCGCTCCTGCTGGACGCGGTCCACGGCGCACTCACCGGCAAGGTCTCCCGGCTGACCGTACTGGTTGCCCTCGGCACCCATGCCGAGATGT
The DNA here is from genome assembly GCF_010548305.1 of Streptomyces sp. SID13031. Taxonomy (GTDB): domain Bacteria; phylum Actinomycetota; class Actinomycetes; order Propionibacteriales; family Kribbellaceae; genus Kribbella. The sequence goes on along the minus strand of NZ_JAAGLV010000004.1, from coordinate 97,657 downwards.
CACCGGCCGAGTTGGCGACCCATCTCGGCGGTGAGTACGAGGTCCTCAACCACGAATGGTGGAAGGAGGAGACCTTCGTCGACCTCGGCACGATCAGCGCGGACCGGATCGGCGAGATCTCCGGCGGCCTGCTCCACGAGGAGGTCCCGGTCCGTCTCAACCGGGCCGTCGTCGAGCACGACGTCGCCCTCGTCGTCGGCCCGGTCTTCCCGCACGAGGTGGTCGGCTTCTCCGGCGGCAACAAGTACTTCTTCCCGGGCGTCGCCGGCCAGGAGGTCATCGACCTGTCCCACTGGCTCGGCGCCCTGATCACCAGCGCCGGCATCATCGGTACGCCGGGCATCACCCCGGTCCGCGCTCTGATCAACGAGGCCGCCGCCCTCATCCCGGCCGACAAGCTCGCCCTCAGCGTCGTCGCCCAGTCCGGTACGAACGCCTTGCACGCCGTGGCTTTCGGCGACACCGCCTCCTCCTGGCAAGCAGCCGCGGCGGTCTCCGCCGAGACCCACGTCCGCTACCTCGACCGGCCGGTACGCCGGGTCGTGTCGCTCATGCCGTCGCGCTACCAGGACATCTGGACAGCCGCCAAGGGCTTCTACAAGGTCGAGCCGATCGTGGCCGATGGCGGCGAGGTCATCCTGTACGCGCCGCACGTGACCCAGTTGGCCGCGATGCACCCGGAGATCGAGCAGATCGGGTACCACTGCCGCGACTACTTCCTCGGCCAGTGGGACAAGTTCCGCTCGATGCACTGGGGAGTGCTCGCCCACTCGACCCACCTCCGCGGCGCGGGTAGCTGGGATCCGGTCGACGGCGAGCGTTGCCGGGTCGACGTCACGCTCGCGACGGGGATTCCGGCGGACGTCGTCCGGGGCGCCAATCTCGGGTACCTGGATCCGGCGGAGTTCGACCTGGCGCAGTACGAGAACGACCCGGAAACCCTGGTCCTCCCCAACGCCGGCGAGATCCTGCACAGACTCCGCTGACAGCGACCCTGACACAGACCTGACTGGCGGGTAACCTTCGCTGCTATGGCTGCTATCGAACAGGTCGAGGTCGCGATCGTCGGGTCCGGATTCGCGGGCCTCTGTATGGGCATCAAGCTCCGCCAGGCCGGTTGCGAGAACTTCGTCATCCTGGAGAAGGCGGATCGCCTCGGCGGCACCTGGCGGGACAACACCTACCCCGGTTGCGCCTGCGACGTCCCGTCGTACCTGTACTCCTTCTCGTTCGAGCAGAACCCGCACTGGACCCGGATGTTCGCGCCCTGGGACGAGATCCTCGCCTACCTCGAGCACTGCGCCACGAAGTACGGGATCGCGGACAAGATCCGGTACGGCGCCGACGTCACCGAAGCCGCTTTCGACGAGGCGACCGGGCACTGGACGGTCACCCTCAACGACACCGAGACGCTGGAAACGCAGGCACTGGTGACCGGCGTGGGCGGCCTGCACAAGCCCAAGCTCCCCGACATCGCCGGCCTTGACTCCTTTGCAGGCAAGGCGTTCCACTCGTCGGAGTGGGACCACGAGCACGACCTGACCGGGCGCCGGGTGGCCGTCGTCGGGACGGGCGCCTCCGCGATCCAGTTCGTGCCGCCGGTGGCCGAGCAAGCCGCGCAGGTGGACCTGTACCAGCGGACCGCGCCGTGGGTCACGCCCAAGCCGGACCGTGCGATCGGGTCGCTCGAGCGGGCTCTGCACTCGCGCTTCCCGGCCGGGCAGCGGGCCATCCGCGACATCATCTACTGGGGGCTGGAGGCGCGCGGGGCCGGCTTCGGGGGCAACCCGAAGCTGATGAAGGGGCTCGAGCTCCAGGCCAAGCGTCACCTCCGCAAGCAGATCACCGATCCCGTCCTGCGGGCGAAGCTGACGCCCGACTACCAGATCGGCTGCAAGCGAGTCCTCCTTTCGAACGAGTACTACCCGGCGCTGACCCGGGACAACGTCGACGTGATCACCAGCGGGATCACCCGGGTCACGCCGACCGGCGTGGTCACCGACGACGGGACCGAGCGCGAGTGCGACACGATCGTGCTCGGGACCGGGTTCGAGGTGTTCGCCAACCTGACCCGGCTCGGCATCCTCGGCCGCGACGGCGTCGATCTGGCGGACAGCTGGAAGCAGAACGGGATCGGCGCGCACCTCGGTATCGCGGTCGCCGGCTACCCGAACCTGTTCCTGCTGGCCGGCCCGAACACGTGGCTCGCGCACTCGTCGATGGTGTTCATGATCGAGTCACAGGTCCGGTACGTGATGCAGGCGCTCGACCTGCTCCGGCGGCGCAACGGGCTGACGGTCGAGGTTCGCGAGGAGGCGCAGGAGCGGTTCATCAGCGAGACCCAGGACGACCTGGGCGACACCGTCTGGCAGACCGGCTGCACCAACTGGTACATCGACGCCCAGGGCCGCAACTCGACCAGCTGGCCCGACTTCACCACGTCCTACTGGCGCCGCACCCGCCGCCTGAACCCCGCCGACTTCGTCATCACCCACTAGCCCGGCGAGCTGCCCTGAGGCTGCCCCTGGGGCGTCCCGGAGTACTGGAGTAGGAGGCGGCCGGGGTCGGCGTACGACTATGGGTGGAGACGAAGACAGGACTTTGGACCGACGCTTTCCAGGCGCGACCGGCGCATCCTTGAAGCATGAACCTCCTCCAGATCCTCAGCGCAGTCGTCATCGTCGGCGGTGTCGTGATCACCGCCCTGATCGCCATCATCCCGACCGTCGTAGACCGCTGACCCAGCCCCGCACTCGAGCCCGGGCGCCCTCCCCACCCTCAGCGCCCCGGTGGTAAGCCAGGCGCCCACCACCGAGCGCTCGAGTGCGGCCGCCCCACACCCGAAGAGCCCTCGGGGGGTTCGTCGGTCGTGGAGCATGCAATCTGAAACGCCGACGCCGGCCGTCCCCACAGGAGCGGCCGGCGTCGGCGTTTCTATTGCTTGAGGCAACGGAAGTATGAGGGACACAAGGGGTTCTGCTACCCCGGGTGGACTGCAAGACCGGTCCTGAGACCGATGGTCAGAGCCGATTGCCGAAGGACTCTTGAGGTATGGAAATCCTTCAGATTCTCGGGTCAGCAGCGATCGTGCTCGGCATTCTCCTCACGGTCCTGATCGCCATCGTCCCCACCGTGGTGGACCGATGACAACCAGCACAGGGAGTCAGCCGACGGACAGGTGACCGAGCAGGTCCTGCCGGGTGAGCACGCCCACCGGCTTCCCGTCGTCCAGCACCATCAGGGCATCCCGGCCTTCCAGCAGTTCGACCGCCTTCGTGACCGACTCCCCCGCGCCCAGTGACGGCAGGGCGTCATCCATGTGCAGCTCGACGATATCCGCGAGCCGCGCCTTCCCGGAGTACAGGGCGTCCATCAACGTCCGCTCCGACACCGAGCCGGCCACCTCGGCCGCCATGATCGGCGGCTCCGCCCGTACCACGGGCATCTGGGAGACGCCGTACTCCCGCAGGATCTCGACCGCCTCGGCGATCGTCTCGTGCGGGTGGGTGTGCACCAGCGGCGGCAGACTGCCGTCCTTGCGCGCGAGCACCTCGCCCAGTGTCGCCCCCTGCCGCTCGTGCGCCAGGAATCCGTACTGCGCCAGCCAGTCGTCGTTGAACACCTTGGTCAGATACCCGCGCCCACCATCCGGCAGCAGGACGACGATGACAGCGTCCGGGTCGTCGAGCTCCTGAGCCAGCCGGATCGCCGCCGCGGCCGCCATCCCGGCGGACCCGCCGACGAGCATCGCCTCTTCGCGCGCCAGCCGCCGCGTCAACGCGAACGAGTCGGCGTCGGAGACCTCGATGATCCGGTCGCAGATGTCGCGGTCGTACGTCTCCGGCCAGAAGTCCTCGCCGACGCCCTCGACCAGGTAGGGCCGGCCGCTGCCGCCGGAGTACACCGAACCCTCCGGGTCGGCGCCGATGATCTGCACGCGCCCGCCGGAGACCTCCTTGAGGTACTTACCGGTGCCGCTGATCGTCCCGCCGGTACCGACGCCCGCTACGAAGTGGGTGATCTTGCCCTCGGTCTGCTCCCAGAGCTCGGGCCCGGTCGACTCGTAGTGCGACAGCGGGTTGTTCACGTTGGCGTACTGGTTCGGCTTCCAGGCGCCGTCGATCTCGCGGACCAGCCGGTCGGAGACGTTGTAGTACGAGTCCGGGTGCTCCGGCGCGACCGCGGTCGGGCAGACGACCACGTCGGCACCGTACGCCTTGAGCACGTTGCGCTTGTCCTCGCTGACCTTGTCCGGGCAGACGAAGACGCACTTGTAGCCCTTGGCCTGAGCGACCATCGCCAGCCCGACGCCGGTGTTGCCGGAGGTCGGCTCGACGATCGTGCCACCCGCCTTGAGCTCGCCCGAGGCCTCCGCGGCCTCGATCATCCGCTTGGCGATCCGGTCCTTCACGGACCCGCCCGGGTTGAAGTACTCGACCTTCGCGAGCACCAGCGGCTTGGCACCGTCAGTGGTCTTCGAAAGCCGCACGAGCGGCGTGTTGCCGACCAGGTCCAGGAGTGATTCTACGTAGCGCACGAATCTCACTGTATGGGACGAGCGCGTCGGAGCGCTATTTCGCTTGCTTCGGTGTCACAGCGTGTAATCCTGGGGGTATGAGAAAAGCCAGGGCCGCCAAGAAACTGGCCCAGGCCGCAGCCTTCGGTGGTGGGGGACTCGGACTGATCGGAGCGACGCTGTACGGCGTGCTGACCGCAGAAGCGCGGTACGCCAAGCGCGTCATCGGTCCGATGAAGGCTCACCCGACCAGGGGCGACGGTCTGTACGGTCGGTACCCAGGTCGTCCGATCACGCTCGCGATGATCGGCGACTCCAGCGCGGCCGGATACGGCACCTCCTCCCCCGACGAGACCCCCGGCGTTCTGCTGGCCTGCGGTCTCGCCGAGCTGGCGAAGCGTCCGGTCCGGCTCGTCGACGTGTCGCGAACGGGGGCCAAGTCCATCGACCTGGCCGGCCAGGTCGACAACGCACTACTCGCCGGCCCGTACGTGGCCGCGATCCTGATCGGCGTCAACGACGTGAAGTCGCAGGTACCGCCGTCGACGTCGGTCCGGTTGCTCGACTCCGCCGTACGCCGGCTCCGCGCCGCGAACTGCGAGGTCGTGGTCGGTACCTGCCCGGACCTCGGCGTCGTCCGGCCGATCATGCCGCCGTTGCGGCAGGTGGCCCGGTCCTGGAGCCAGCGACTGGCTGCCGCCCAGACGATCAGCGTGGTCGAGGCCGGTGGCCGCACGGTGTCGATGGGCTCACTGCTGAGCGAGGCCTTCCGCACCAACCCGTCGATGTGGGGCCCGGACAACTTCCACCCCTCAGTAACCGGGTACGCCGCTGCGGCGGCCGCCCTGCTGCCATCGGTCGCCGCCTCCGTCGGGGTCGGCCCGGAGTCCTTCGTGCAACCCGAGCTGTTCCGTGGCGAAGCGGTGCTGCCGATCGCGGAGGCCGCCGTCAAGGCGGTCCGCACGGCCGGTACGGAGGTGGCCGCCGCCAAGGTGGCCGGTCACGAGCGCGGTCCCCGTGGTCGCTGGGCGCAACTGCGGCATCGCCGCCGGCACCCGGAGGTCGAGGTCGAGCGCGTCGAAGAAGGCAGTACCGACGCCACGGACGCTGTGCCTGTTGGGAAATAGAGCGTCCGCTGAGCGATGACTTTCATGAAGAGGGTCTTGCACACGGCGTTTTCCTGATGCACAGTCGAATGACTACGCGAGAACCCCGATGAAACGGGAGGCGAAGATGGGCTTGAACCACTCCGAGGAGACGCACCAACGTCTGGTGGAGAAGGTGCCCCGGTGCACTGGACGTGAGATGGCCGAGTGGTTCAGCCTGATGAACGACGGACCGTCGTTCCTGCGCTTCGATGACAGGGTGAGATGGCTTTCCAGCGAGTACGCCCTCGCTCACGGGCACGCCACAGCCATCGTCCATGAATACGACCTGGTCAAAGCGCACAGGCGAATGGGCTGACGAGCCGAACAGGAGACTGAATATTTGCCGGAGACCTGCCCTTTCAGGTGGAGGGGCAGGCCTTCGCTGCTTCTGGGTCGCCCTTGTTCCCAAGGACTTCTAGACGACGCAGAAGTCATTGCCTTCGGGATCGGCCATCCAGAAGTGATCCAGTACGCCGTTCTGCGCGACCTCGTGCACAACCGTCGCGCCGGCGTCGATGAGTCGCGCAACCTCTTGCCTGATGGCGGATTCGCGCACCTCTGCCGGTTTGTCGCGTCCTCCGCTCACCTGCAGGTCGAGGTGCAGCCGGTTCTTCGCAGTACGGGCCTCAGGCACCTTCATGAACGTGATCGACGGCAGTACGCCGCTCGGATCGGCCAGGCTCGCCCCATCGCCCCACTCGTCCTCCGGCACGCCGTGATCCACCAGCCAGTTCTCCCAGGTGCTCCACCCGGTTGGCGGATCGGCCTCGACGTACCCCAGAGCCGTGCTCCAGAAGCGCGCCACCCGGGCCGGGTCGGCGCAGTCGATCGTCATCGTCCAGCTCGTTGTCATCTGCCCACCATCGCAGGGCGCACCGACAGAGCCTCGTACCGGAGCTGGGCATGACGAAGGCCCGGTTCCTCCACCTGAAGGAACCGGGCCTCGTTGGTCAGCTGGCTGCTAGTTGCTACCGCGGAGGATCGCGAGGATCCGCAGCAGGTTCACGTACAGCCAGACCAGCGTGACGGTCAGGCCGAACGCGGCCCGCCAGGCCTCTTGCTGCGGGGCTCCGGCGCGGACACCCTGCTCGACCATGTCAAAGTCGAGGATCAGGTTGAACACGGCCAGGCCGACGCCGATCGCGGCGAACAGCAGACCCATCGCGCCGAACCCGCCGATACCGGTGTGGAACCCGAGCAGGCTGGCGACGAAGTTGATCAGGATCACGCCGGCGAAGGCCATCGTGCCGATCATGACCATCTTGGTGAAGCGTGGCGTCACCTTGATCGCGAAGTACTTGTACGTCGCCAGAGTCAGCGCGAACGTCACCATGGTCGCCAGGACGGCTTGCACGATGACATCGGAGCTACCGACGTAGCCGGCGATGAACTTGCTGAAGATCCCGAGGAAAACACCCTCGGCGGCGGCGTAGACGATCACCAGTGCCGGGTTGATCTTGCGCGAGAACGACAGCACCATCGCGAGCGCGAACGCCAGCAGCGCACCGGCCAGGAACACCGGCGTCACCAGACGATCCGGAACCACGTTCCAGGACACCGCAGCGGCTGCCACGACGACACCCAGCGTGATGCTGGTCTTGACGATCACGTCGTCCAATGTCATCGGACGGCTGTTGGCGGGCGCCCCCTGGTACTGCTGGGGCGGCATACCGGCACCGCCGTACTGGCCGGGCTGACCGTATTGACCCGGCTGACCGTACGGAGCGGCCCCGGGATAGGCCTGGCCTTGGCCAGGCGCAAATGCACTCGACCGGTTCAGGACCGGGTTACTGCTCTGCATGTCATCCTCCTGATAACCCACTGTGGGTCGTACCGAGATACTACGGGCCCACCCTTAACAACGCCTGAGGATGACCCAGGTGTTCCCCAAGCGATATCCCAACGCTGGAAGCGGTTGCATAACCCAACTTCTCGGACGAGGTGGGCTTCGGGTCGGCCCCGGACGCGGTGCGGCGTCGTACCTGTATGGGCAAGTACGACGCCGTAACCGATGGCCACCCAGGATGTGGTTCTTCCCGCAGGCCAGTCTTGGGAGGGGCTACTTGGCTGCGGCGTCGCGTGACGCCAGCGCGGCACCGACCTGGTCGGCCAGGGCCACCGCAACCAGCCGCTGCTCGAGATCCGGACGGACCAGTCGCGCCGCCGCAGTCAGCAGGAACCGTCCGCGAGGGACGCCGCCGTGTTGAACGACCAGCTCGATCTCGGAGTTCGTCGGGAGACCATCGCGCTCCACCTTGAGAAGGTGCTCACCGCGGCTCACGGACCCGTCATGGTTCAGCTGCGGCGTACCGGGACGCTGCTCACCGGTGACGAAGCGGCACTTGTCGATACCCAGCACCGTGACCAGCTCTGCACTCACATGCTCGATCAGCTCGTCGGCGGAGCCACCGACGGCAACCGCGCCGGAGGCCGTCATCACCCCGGCCAGATACCCGCTTTGCCGGCTCGCCCTAGCTTGTTGCCGACGGCCCCAGATCGCGATCTCGGTGACGGCAAGGCCGATCACCACCAGGAGGACCGTGGTCTCGATGTCGCCCCGGTCGTCGATGGTCAGCCGGTTGTAGGGAACCGTCAGGAAAATGTCGAACCAGACCGCACTGGACACAGCCGCGACCACTCCGGCCGGCCGGATCCCGAAGGCTGCGACCGCCACGATGACGAGTACCAGTAGCAGGGCGGCGTTCGCGTTGTCGAAACTGTTCCGGAACGGGATCAGGACCGCACAAACGACCAGAGGAAGAACGACAGCCGTTGTGACGACTGGACCGCGGTAGCTCTCCACCCCTCCATTGACGCGCGCCACAGCCCAACAATCAACGCTTCTCACCAGACTCTGACAAAGTCACCCCGATTCCCCTACCGGCCACTAGCCTGTCCCGGTGTCCTCCGATGCAGTCCAGCCCGTCGAACGAGTCCGCCCGCCGGAATCCGCCGGTGAGCGCGAGACGTTGAGCGGGATGCTCGATTTTCTGCGGGATACCGTGGTGAACAAGGTTGCTGGACTGACGGATGAGCAGGCCTTCGGACACCCGGTCACCGCCTCCACGCTCACTCCTGCGGGGCTCGTGAAGCATCTGACCGGGGTTGAGCGGTTCTGGTTCGCGATCGACTTCGCCGCTCAGGATGTCGAATGGCCGTGGACCGACGACGACCCGCATGGCAACTTCGCACTCGCCGCCGGCGACACCCTCCCGGCCCTGGTCGCTGTCTATCAGGCCGAGTGCGCCCGCTCCCGCTCGATCACCGCCGCAGCCGCCTCCCTCGACGACCCGGCACAGGGCGAGGGTATGACCTTCAACCTCCGCTACGCGCTGACCCACTTGATCGAGGAAACGGCCCGCCACGCCGGCCACCTGGACCTCCTCCGAGAGTCCATCGACGGCTCCACCGGCGAGTAGGCCTCTACGATCGAGCGCATGACCGATTCGATCGCCGACCGTGTTGAGCTCGAGGGAATGGTGGATGCGTTCTTCACGGCATTCACCTCCGGGGACGGGACTGCCGAGCGGCTCGACGTACTGCGGAGGCTGTTCGTCCCCGAGGCTGTCATCGTGCGGACCTGTGGTGGGGAGCCCGCCGTCTACGGGGTCGACGACTTCATCGCTCCCCGGCAGGCGTTGCTCGAGGGCGGGACCTTGGTCGACTTCCACGAATGGGCACTTGGCGGACGTACAGAGATCTGGGGCGATATCGCCCACTGGTGGGGCAGCTACGCCAAGGAAGGCGTGCAGGATGGCGTCGCGTTCACCGGCCGTGGGATGAAGACGATCCAGTTCATCCGTACTACGGAAGGCTGGCGTATCTCCGCCGCAGCCTGGGACGACGAGCGGCCCGGCCTGACGATCTAGTCGAACGGCCCCCTGGTCCCGGAGACCTCGTGCTTGAGCACCTGGACGTCGAGCATCTCGAAGCGCTCCGACGGCACCGGCGAAATCTTCCGCCAGCCGTCGAGCGTCTCGTGCGCCACGATCACCTTCACGTTCCACTCCCTTCGTCACCGGTACGACGTACAGGCTCGGCGGAAACGGACACCCGCGTCGCCGTGAATCCGACGACCGACTGGGCAGTGACGAGCTCGAACCCGTCGCCCCCGTCATACGAGAACTCCGAAACCTGCCCGGCAACCTCATCCGGAGCATCATCGAGCCCTTCGTTGTCCTGACTCCACTCGAGGATCACCACACCCTCGAACCGCATAGCCACGCTCGCCGCGCCATCCCCCGCAAACCGCAGGCCGAGCCCACGTAGTACCGGCTCCCACAACACACTCACCAACGTCGTGTCATGCAAGTACACCGGTACGCCGTCCGCGCTCCAGAACTCATAAAGCCCCGACCCGCCACTTGCGACCCCGTGCCGCGGATCGTCCGAAACCCCAACGATCTCGGTGATCACGCCCGATGAACCCGAGGCGACGGCCTTCCTCCTCCTCCTCCTCCTCCACCAACGCCGGGCCCGAGCCGGGACAACCATCGGCCGCACCGCGGATGCCGGAAGGCGGCAAGCCTCCGCATCGCTCTCACGCTGACCATGCGAGAACTCGTACTGACACTCGCCACAAGTCCCATCCCCCGGCTCCCCGAACACACCACCCGGATGCTCCCGCCAGTCATGCCCACACTCAGGACACGACCCGTAGTACCGAACCCGCCGACTCACCAACCACCACCCAGCCGATCCCAAACCTGCGAGGCACACATGAAACGCACGATAACGGCCGTCGCCCACGCTGGACTTGTCAGCATGAGCAAATGACAAGAGTCGGAGGAATCGTCGCGCAAGAGGCGGTCGAGGCGGAGCGGCTGCCCCAATTGATGGACCTGTTCAGCTCAGCCTGGTGGATGGCGGACCGCGCCCCGGATGACATCACTCAGATGCTGCAGGAGTCAGACCTGGTACTGGCGTTCATCCACGAACCGACAAACCAGCTGGCCGGATTCACCAGAGTCCTCACCGACTACACCTACCTCGCCATGGTCCTCGACGTAGTCGTCCACAACAACTTCCGCGGCTCCGGCCTCGGCGCCGCCCTCATGGACGCCGTCGTCCAACACCCACGCCTGACCGACGTACGAAGCATCGAACTGATCTGCCAACCAGACCTAGTCCCGTTCTACCGCCGCTGGGGCTTCACCGATGGCGTCGGCGGGTCGCGCCTGATGCGCCGAACCACAGACCCACGCCTCGTGCGCACCGAGCGGAGAGACCATCAGTGAGGAACTGGGGTGAACTGCAACCGCCACTGCAACCACGCCTCAGAGTCGTTGCTAGTCGCCAACGAACCGGAGTGCGCTCTCGGGGAGGGTTTGGCATCTCGATGCCAGTGCACGGAGACGGAGAAGTCCTCTGTGCTGGGGACCACGGTCGGCAGAAGCAAGGAGGCGATCAATTTCTGCGAGCAGTGCATCCATATCACCCGGGGAGAAGCTCGTATCGTCGAACGGATCTACCTGGCTGAGCAGCGGGTATTCGGTGGCACCGCCCGGCATCAACTCATCGAAGTCGCCAGCGGAATCGAACGTGCCACCGGATGGATCCGGTAGCCGGGTCGCTGCGCCGTCGGAGCCAACAAGTTCGGCGTGAATGCCCATGCGGACATCATGCCCGGCAAGGCGTCAGATCACCGTCACAACCCTGGGGCGCACAGGTGACGGCGCCATGGTGGGGGAGGCGCGGTGCTGCCCGGGACGGGATTCGAACCCGCATGCCTTTCGGCTGTGAGGTTTAAGTTCGCCCATCCCCCATCCGTCTGCGTTCGTGATAGTTCGCCTCAGACTCCTGCTCCGAGTGTTGGACGTCAGCGGACGCCCGTGGATCCGGGTGAACTGCAACTACGACTGCAACTATCTGCGCCTCGTTGCGAACTCGGGGCACCCCGGTCAAGGCAGGCCATCCAAGCGTGACCGCTGGCCGGTCAACGACCCCCGCAGACCATGCTGGCCACCCCGGTTGCTGTACTTCGCTGCTGTATCGTCGCGCGGCCGGATAGCCGCTACCACCTGTTGTGGACAGGCATGGGCAACGTGGGTGATATTTGCCTTCGGTAGGGCTGGAACGGCAAATGTCTACCTTCAGTGCCATAGGAGGCCTCGTGTTCGGTCGCCCGTCAGGTGTGAAGCTCATGATGAGGGCCTGTGATGTCCTTCACCGGCACGCGTCAGTGATTGACCCCGAAGTTGTTCGATTCGATGGCGGACTGACGGTGCTTCGGGTGAGGACGAATATCGACTCATATCTGCTCACATCTCTGGACGGCAAGCGGTGGGTCTCGATTCCGGTTCTCGTTGATCCGACGACTGGTGAGCCGAAAGATGATCAGCTTCGCCTTCCCAGCGGTCTGTTTGGACCCTTCGTCTCATTCAAACCAGATCCAGGTCAGTTGGCCACGGCGATCCTTCAAGAGGTTGTGGCCGGGTGGGACTACCTCATTCAACAAGGTCCCGAAGCTCTTGTAGAAGTAGACCCTCGCTACGAATACGCAGTCGCTGCTCGTGCGGCGGTCGAAGGTGAACCCGGAGATGGCGTCAGTACCGCTTGACGGTTACGTGTCAAGCACACGGTCAGTCCTGCCGCATCGTCCCGATAGCTGCCGACCTTAGGTCTGGTTCGGTGCGGGTCCAGGGGCAAGCTCGCTCGATCGCGAAGCGACGCCGCAGGCGCCCTTGACGCGGGCCGGGCCGGACCGTCCCTCCCATGATTGCTAGCGGGACGATGCGGTAGCTCAGGATCAGACGGCGAGTCACCCCGGATTACGGCGGCCAGTGGCCGGCCGATTGGCGAGGGAGATGAACCGACAGGGTGTCGATCGACGATGGCGAGTTCTGCTGTCTACGACCGCACCCTTGGCACGTGCGCGCCAAGCCAACGGGCGAACGGGGACGACGAGCCCTTAGGCGAGGAGCCGGAGGCTGCCCCGCTCCCCCGGTCCTGTGGTGGCGGCGCGCTTTCGGGCCCTGAAGGGCCCGCCTTGAAGACATGGAGAAACTTGTCAGTCGGTGGCCATAGATGGCGTCGCGCCATTTTCGGTGGCGGCCGCGACGTTACTGAGCGCCGTGTTGGGGGAATTCGCGTTCTGTGATGCCGAATCTACCGAGTTGAAACCTGGCAGAACGCTCGGCGAGTGCTCAGAGCCGATCAGTTGCATCGCGAGAAGGGCCTGGAGGGTCGACTTCAGTCTGGAATCACTAATCCCGTCAGCGAGGGCGAGAGCCTCTTCTAGGCGACGATCATCACGAAGCTTGTCGAAAAACCTCGCCATCAGTTCACGAGACTGATTAGATTGAGTGAAGAATAGTGCCGCAACAGCCTCGGTAACAACACCAGACACATAAGCGCCTATTTCCGGACTCTTTGTTAGCACTGCGTATGCAATGATTGCAAACCCAAGTACACCAAGTGTGATACTGAAGCCGAAGCTGACGCGTGATTGCGAAAGGCCCTGATTGTGATATGTCTCAAGGAGTGCTTGCCGTCTGACCTCAAGCCGCTCGGAAACAGTTTCCATGCGAGTGACTCGTGTAGCCAGGCTCGAGACGTAAGCTTGAAGCTCATTATCGTGGGCGTCGCCGTCCGGCAGGCCTTCCCAAGTGATTTGCCTTGCCTCCGCGCTCGGAGCTTCGGACTCCAGCCTCTCGATGAGCGACTTTTCCTTCCGCTCGACAGCCTCTGCGACTTTGCGGTCACCTCTCGCCGAAAGGGCGTCTTTTAGCAGGGTGTAAACAACAGTGAACCCCGAAACAAGGAGAAATATGAACTCGGTCCCCATGTGCCCCCCATTGGCAGTCTTCTACAACGGCGCAAGGCGATGCGCGAGATCCCCCCACGAGATCGAGACGAGGCTGTCAGTTTGACTCATAGGTGTCAATACGCTGCGTAACGAGACATTCTTGGAGGCAACCTCGGCTGGACGGACCGGGTGTGCTAGAACAGTGACGTGGAGCTTCTTCATCGGGGCAAGGTTCGGGATGTGTACAGCGATCGGCCCGGGGAGGTGATCCTCGTTGCGACTGATCGGGTGTCGGTCTACGACGTGGTGTTGCCTACGCCGGTGCCTGACAAGGGCAAGTTGCTGACGAGTCTGTCGTTGTGGTGGTTTGAGCAACTCAAGGACGTGATGCCCAACCACGTGATCTCGGCTACCGATGTGCCTGCTGAGTTTGAGGGTCGGGCTGTTCGGGTGCAGCAGGTCGACATCATTCAGGTTGAGTGCATCGCCCGTGGATACCTTGCTGGGCTTGGGTGGGAGGCCTACCAGGAGAGCGGGAAGATCTCTGGGGTGTCGATACCCCCGGGGTTGCGTGAGGGCGACAAGCTTCCGCAGCCGGTCTTCACGCCGACCACGAAGACTGCGCCTGAGGACGGGCATGACGAACCGATGACCTTCGAAGAGGTCTCGGAGGCTGTCGGGCCGGAGTTGGCGAAGACGCTTGAGGCGAAGACGCTCGAGCTGTTCGCGCGGGCTACCGAGATCACGGCCGGCCGTGGGGTCCACCTGGCTGACACGAAGTTCGAGTTTGGGCTGGCGAAGGACGGGACGCTTGTCCTTGCCGACGAGGTGCTGACTTCGGATTCGTCGCGGTACTGGCGCGACGAGGACTGGAAGCCTGGGCAGCGACAGGTGTCGTTCGACAAGCAGTACGTGCGGGACTGGGCACGGGATCTGGGGACGTGGGACAAGACTCCCCCGGGCCCTGAGATTCCGGCAGAGGTCGTCAACGAGACTCGGGCTCGCTATGTGGCGATGTACGAGCGCATCACCGGGCTGAAATGGGACTGACCGTGGCGACCTGGGATGAGATCCAAGAGGCTCGCCTGAGCGAGGTACTCGAACTGCAGAAGGTTCACCACCGGCTGCTGGCCGCGAAGGAGCAGGGCGCGGAGCCGGACCCGGCGGATGTCGAGATCTCCCGATCGGTCGCGGCGACCGGACTGAGCGTCGACCGGGTCAACGCGCGGGACGATTACTAGACCTTCGCGCAAGGTCCACCTATGCTTGCGGTGTTCTAGAACACCGATTGAAGAGTTTGAGGTTTCGTCATGCCCCCGAAGTTGGTACGCCCCGCGCCGCCGTACCTGCAGATTGCCGATGCGATCCGTACTCGGATCTCCAACGGTGAACTGCAGGCCGGCGATCGCGTGCCGTCCGTACGGACGCTGATGCGCGACTACGGAGTGGCGATCGCGACCGCCCAGCGGGCGTTGACCAGCTTGCGGGCCGAGGGATACGTCAGGCCCGAGCGTGGCGTCGGGAGCATCGTCACGACCGAGGAAGAGCGCGGCCGGGCCGCGAATGACCGTGTGGACAAGTCTCGGCGTACCGGCAAGGTCTACCCGACCGGTCAATACGCCAAGATCACCCACGCCGCGCTAGGCAAGGCCACCGAGCAGGTCGCGGACGCACTGGGACTCAAAGTCGGGAGCACCGTGATTCGCCGCGTGCGGATCACCTACCGCGCCGACGACAAGCCGATCTCCGCCTCGACCTCCTACTTCAAAGGCGATCTGGCCAAGAGCGCTCCGCTGCTACTGAGCACCGAGCGGATCCGCGAAGGTACCTTCGCCTACGTCGCGAACACACTCAAGCGGACCATCGACGCCTGGCAGGACCAGTTCGAACCCGCCGCGGCCACCACAGAGCAAGCAGCTGAGCTTGGCCTTGACGAAGGCGATCTCATCCTCGTTGGCCGCAACTGGGTCTACGACGACGCCGGCGACGTGCTCGAGTACGGCGAAAGCATCACCTTCGGCCGAGTCACCTACCGCGGACGCCTCGGCGACTAGTCCCGCACCCGGACCAAACACCCACCACGCGATCCCTCATGACGGGTTGTAGTCATGATCGAAGTGTTCTAGGCTCTGAACTAGAACACTTAACCCGGAGCGCCAACCTCTGCAGCTCCCCCGACGAACGGCTGTGCGATGACCGACGCGGACCGCACCAAACCCCTTGTTCTCGGCTATATCCGGCAGCACCTACTCATGACCGAAGACGAACTGGTTGGCGTCAAAGCACGGCTCGTCGACTATGCCTTCGCCGAGGGCTTCACGATGGGGACGGTCTTCATCGAGCAACGAGAGTCCACGCCCGCCGCGTTCGAAGCGCTGGTTCAAGCCATCAGCCAGGACCAGGCTTCGGCCGTCGTACTTCCGAGCATGCTGCACTTCGCTGTTCTCGGCGCCCCGCTCGCCGTCAAGCTCACGTTCGAACGCGCAACTGGCGCCCAGGTCTTCGTCGCCGCCGGCCTCGACTGGAGCCACTAAGCCGGCGGGTGGGCGTACCGGTCCCTGCACCTGCGTCCACCCGCCGCTCCACCTTCATCTAGTTGCCCACAGCAACCGCACTCGAATGAGGCGCCCATGTCCGATATCCAAAGACTGAAAGCCCAGCTGTACCAACTGACGACCGAAGCCCAGCAAGGCGCCGGAAGCCTCGGAGGCTTCCGGCAGAAGTTCGGCCAGACCGGAGCGCAGGTCCAAGCCCTGATCGCCGGATCAGCCACCGGCGCCGACCGCGACATCTCCCAACTCCTGGATGCCGCCGGACGTTCGCTCGAACAAGCCGTGGAATCCCTCCAGATCGCCGCACAAGGCTGCCGAAGCTATGCCGACCAGATCTAGCCGTCGAAGGCACGAAAATGCCGTCCGAACTCCAGCGGGTCGCCCAGGCGCTGCTAACTGCACTGGACGAGACACCTCGCGTGGCCGACTACCTCGCGCGGATGGCTCAGAGGTGCCGGGAGAAAGCAGGCTATGTCGGGCACATGTCGAACAACCCGGCAGCACAGATGGCCGCAATACAACTGGACGAGGCCGCCAGTCGCTGCGAAGAGGCAGCTCACTACCTGGCTCAGGTACGGCCAAAAGCACAGGACTGGGCCGCCCAAATGGTGGCCGGACGCCGGACGCCGGCGGAGGGCCAGCGAGACGATGAACGGGTCTCAGAGGGGAAGAATCCGAAGCAGGCCCCCCAGGCAGGCGACAAGCCAAGCCCGGGAACCGAGCGGTCGCGTCCCACGATCAGTGATGAAGACGCCTGGGGTCTGTTTCGGATGCTGCCGGTACGCGTTGAGCGTCGAGGCCATCGGGAGAAGACCAGTGGCCTCTGGCGAGACGCCGATGGGAACGAACAGCCCTTGCTCAGCGGCATCGACAGGTATCGAGAGATGGCAGACCGCCTGGCGTTGGATAAGGAGCTGGGCGACCCGCCGCATACCTTGGCGATCTCGGCGCATGTCGAGATCAAATTCGCGCTGATGATGCGTGAACGCGGGCTCAAGGACGAGACGATTGCGATCAACAAGAGGCCGTGTGACGGTGACCTTGGTTGTGATCAGATGCTGAGCCGGTTCCTCCCGGCGGGCGGTAGTTTGACCGTCTACGGACCGGCTGGATTCAAGCGGACCTACCTCGGTACGGAACAGGATGGGTGACGACATGGCAGCGACTGTGAGGGCCTTCTACAAGAACGGCGCAGGTCCCACGCTCCTGACTTCGGCGGCCGATGTCGACGCGCTGGTCGACGCGGTCTTGGCTGAGCCGTTCGAGAACTCGGTTGTCGCGCTTTACAGCGAGGCGCGGCCGCTGTTGGAGTCCGGTGTCCGTGACCACGAGCTGCGCATCGGTATCGACGCCGAGGCCAAGGTGGGCGGCATTCGGTACGCCGGTGACGACGGGACTGCCCGCGGCGTCTGGTACGTCCCGGGAAGCCCCAGCCAACGCGAAGAAGCATTCTTCTACTACCAGGGGCATGACGAGGGCTGGCCACAGGATTCTGAGGTCTCGCTCGAGGATGTGCGTCGAGCCATCGGAGAATTCGTCCAGACCGGCGGGGGCCGACCGACATCCCTTGAGTGGTCAGCCTGGCCTGCTGATATCGCCTGATCCTGCGCAATCCTTCATTTGGTGCCGGTGCCCCGACAGGATTCGAGATCAGTCAGCCCTTGGGGTTTTGGCGACGTGTTCGGCGGTCGTGGATCGCGTAGAAGGCGGTGGCGATCAGACAGGTCCAGAGGTAGGCGTTGGTGAGCAGGCGCTCTCCGAACGAACGGCCGCCTGCGGAGTCAGCGTCGATGATCCGCCAGAGGATCCAGCCGATTCCACTGCCGAGCACGAAGAGTCCCAGGCGGATGGCGTACCAGCGAAGCCGACCCGGCTTACCCGCGGCGTAGAAGGTGTTGATGTCGAACAGCTCACGCACAACCCCAGCACGGCCCGCCTGGGTGTCGGCAGCTGGGGCCTCAGGGTGCTGGTCATCCATCTGATCAGTCTGACAGTCGAGGGGTCTGCACAGGCCAGCTGTCGTTGTGCCCGGGACGGGATTCGAACCCGTATGCCTTTCGGCTGCGAGGTTTAAGCTCGCTGCGTCTGCCGTTCCGCCACCCGGGCCTGCGACCAAAAGAGCACCTTACAAGTAGATCCCGGCCACGGACACAGGGTAAGCACGGAACCCCGGATCGCCGCCACACACCAACCAACTGGAGAGTCGGGTTCGAAGGCATCCCTGAGCGTGGGGAGGCGGCAACCGGGCGAGTTGGTGTGTGATGGCCGTCCGGCCCCTGCCGAGCTACAGGTAGACCTTGCGGGGGTAGATGGCGTGGGCGCCGGCTACTCGGTCTAGGAAGAGGGCTCCGGAGCAGTGGTCTATTTCGTGTTGGAGGGCTCGGGCTTCGAAGGCGTCTGTGGTGAGGGTCAGTTCGGCTGTGGTGCCGGGGAGGGTGCCGGTGATGGTCAGGCGGGTGGCTCGCTTTACGTCGCCAGTGAGGTCGGGGACTGACATGCAGCCTTCGCGGGCCTTCTCCTGGCGGGTGGCCTCCACGATTACCGCGTTGCAGAGGACGAAGACGCCGTGGCAGGTGCGGGTTTTGGGGTGGCCGGTCACGTCGAGGGCGAACATCTGGGCTGCGACGCCGACCTGGGGTGCCGCCAGTCCCACGCAGCCGGGCGAGATGCGCATCGTGGCGACCAGGTCAGCGGCCAAGGCGACCATCACCGGATCCAGTGGATCCACCGACGCGCCCTCGGTGGCTAGTACAGGGTGAGGGGCCTGGACGACCTCCAGTACGTCGCCTGTGAGACCAAGTTGAGCCGGGCTCCAGCTGGCGAGCGTCTGGTTCAGGTGGGCGGTCACGGGAGAGCTCACAGATCGTCGCTCTCGGCCGGGCGCAGTGTGACTCCGACTCCGAGCTCCTCGGCGGTGATCTCCAATGCGCGCTGGAGCATTCCCAGCTCCGCCCCGGCCGGCAGCTCGACCTCGGCCGTCAGCACGTACAGCGAGCCGCTCAGCCGCGTCGTCTGGTCGGTGATCGTCCCGCCGACGCTCGCGATCATCCGGGTCACGGCGGACACGATCCCCGGCCGATCCGCGCCGTGCACGCTCAAGATGAAAGGCGCCCCGATCGGCGCGTGCGCCAGCTCCGGCCCCATCTCACGCACTGTGATGACGAGCTCCCCCCGCAGCGGCTCCAGGGCCTCGCGCACCTCAGCGAAAGGCCCCGAGCAGACGATCATCATCGCGAAATGCCCGCGCAGGAGCGTCATCGTGGAGTCTTCGAGGTTGACGCCGGTCTGGGCGAGCGCCTCGGTGACGTCGGCGATGATGCCCGGGCGGTCCGGGCCGATGACGGTGACTGCGAGCTGACTCATGGGCGAAAACCTACCCGGACCAAAGTCTCGACCAGACCCGACTTCGGTATCCGGACGCCGCGATCCACCCCGAAGCGGCCGGGAACGGCGCTAGATTCGTCCCATGGCCGGTTCCGAAGGTCCTCGACGCAGCGCCCGGGACTGGGTCGTCGACAGCCTCAGCTTCACCCTCGCGGTCCTCGTCGGCCTCGTCCTGTACGACGGCGGCAGGAACGACCCGATTCCGTCCTGGCTGCTCGACCTCGACTTCATCGCCGGTATGGCGCTGTGCCTGGCGCTCTGGTTCCGGCGCCGCTGGCCGGTGCAGCTGACGGTCATCGGGGCAGTGATCTCGACGTTCTCGGACACAGCCGGCCCCGCGACCCTGATGCTGATCCTCACGGTGGCGATCTACCGCCCCTGGCGGACGACGCTCGCCATGTTCGGTGTCAACGCGGTGAGCCTGGCCATCTATCTCTTGGTCCGCGACAAGGCCGAGTCGGTCCAGGAGACCGCTCTCTGGGCGATCCTCTTCTACGCCGCTCTGGCCGGCTGGGGCCTGTACCTCCGTTCCCGCCGCCAATTGCTGCAGACCCTCCGCGACCGCGCCGACCGGGCCGAGGCGATGGCGCTCCTGCAGGCCGAGCGTGGCCAGTTGCGAGCCCGCGAGGAGATCGCCCGCGAGATGCACGACGTGCTCGGCCACCGGCTCTCCCTGCTCAGCGTGCACGCCGGCGCCCTGGCCTACCGCCCGGACGCCAACCCGACGGAGGTCGCCAGTGCCGCCGAGATCATCCGCGCCAGCGCCCACCAGGCGCTCCAGGACCTTCGCGAGGTGATCGGCGTACTACGCGCGCCGGTCGGCGAGCTACCGCAGCCGAGCTTCGCGGACCTCCCCGCGCTGGTGGAGGACTCCCGCAAAGCCGGGCTCCCGGTCGAGCTGCAATTCGATGCTCCCGGCAACCTTCCCGAGCACGTCGGCCGGACGGCGTACCGGATCGTCCAGGAAGGGCTGACGAACGCGCTCAAGCACGCGCCGGGCGAGCCGGTCCGGGTCAAGGTGGTCGGTGCGCCGGGCAATGGTCTGACCGTTGAGCTGCACAATCCCGCCGGCCAGGCGCGTCGCGGGGACGGCCAGGGTCTGATCGGTCTGACCGAACGCGCCCAGCTCGTCGACGGGCGACTCGAGCACGGCCGGACACCCGAGGGCGAATTCAGGCTCGCCGCTTGGCTACCGTGGCCCGCATGACCATTCGGGTGTTGATCGTGGACGACGATCCGCTGCTGCGCGCCGGGCTGCAGTTGATGCTCGGCGGCGCGCCGGACATCCGCGTGGTCGGCGAGGCCGGCGACGGCAGCGGCGTCCAGGCCCTGATCGACCGGCTCTCCCCCGATGTCGTGCTGATGGACATCCGGATGCCCGGTATGGACGGCCTGACCGCGACCGAGGCCGTCAGAAAGCGCCCGGGCGCGCCCGAGGTCGTCATCCTGACCACGTTCGACGCCGACGAGCACGTACTGCGCGCGCTCCGCGCGGGTGCCGCGGGCTTCATCCTCAAGGACACCCCGCCGGCCGAGATCGTCGAGTCGGTCCGCCGGATCGCGGGCGGGCAGCCCGTCTTGTCGCCCGGGGTGACGAAGCGGCTGATCACCCGGGTCGCGGCCTCGGGCCAGGACCAGCGCAAGAACAAGGCCGTGCAGCGTCTGAAGGACCTGAACGACCGCGAGCGCGACATCGCCGTGGCCGTCGGCGAGGGCAAGTCGAACGCCGAGATCAGCGCGACCCTGTACCTCAGCATCCCGACCGTGAAGACGCACGTCTCCCGCATCCTCACCAAACTGGACCTCAACAACCGCGTCCAGATCGCCCTGCTCGTCCACGACGCCGGCTTCCTCGACGACACCCGCTGATCACCGATCCTTCACTCTGCCGGATAGCCACTCCATGCTCATGCGCATTAGCCTCTAGGGGTTCCGTCCGCCCCCGGAAGGTTGTGGCATGCGCTTGCTCGTCGGTGGTCTCGCTCTGGCCCTGTTGGTACCAGCTCTCCCGGCTCAAGCAGCCGTAGACCAAGCAGTGGTCGATCCGGCGGCGTACGTCGACCCGTTGATCGGGTCCGCGCGGGACGGCAACACCTGGCCGGGTGCGGTCCGGCCGTTCGGGATGATCTCGTGGAGCCCGACCAGCACCCGCGGCGACCAGACCAGCACCGGCGCGGCCAACGGCTACCAGTACGACGCGACGCGAGTGCGTGGCTTCAGCCTCACCCACGTGAACGGCGCGGGCTGCAACCCGGGCGCCGCCGGGGACGTACCGATCCTGCCGTACGTCGGCGCGGTGGACACCTCGCCGACCGCGGACACCAAGGACGCGAAGTACGCCAGCAACTTCAGCCACGCCGACGAGGTCGCCAAACCCGGCCGCTACACCGTGAAACTGGCGAACGGCGTGACCTCGGACCTGGCGGTCACCACCCGCGCGGGCGTCGGCGACTTCTCCTTCCCCACCGAAGGCCAGCCCAACCTGCTGTTCCGTACGTCGAACTCGCTCAACGGCAGCGAGGACGCCGAGATCAGCATCGACGCGGCCAACCGCAAGGTGACCGGTTCCGTGCTCACCGGAGCGTTCTGCGGCCGGCGCGCGAACGGCGGTACGAACAACCGCAAGACCTACTACCGCCTGTACTTCACCGCCTCCTTCGACCAGCCGGTCGTTGCCACCGGCACCTGGAAGAACGCGGCCGTCACCCCGGGCGGCACCCAGACCACCGGCGGCGAGGGCTACGCGACCGGTGCGGACCGAGCCGGCCGCGGCTCCGGCGGCTACGTCACCTTCGCCCCTGGCGCCAAAGTGAAGATGCGGATCGGTATCTCCTACGTGAGCCTCGCCGGGGCCGAGCAGAACCTCGACACCGAGGTTCGTGAGGACGCGACCGTCAACCGGATCGCCGCCGACGGCTATCGGCAGTGGAAGAACGAGCTGCAGAACACCCGCATCTACGGTGGCAGTGATGCGCAGCGGACCACCTTCTACACCGCGCTCTACCATGCGATGCTGCAGCCGAACATCTTCAACGATGTGGACGGCAACTACCTCGGTACGGACCAGCAGATCCACCAGCTCGCGCCGGGCCAGCAGGCGCAGTACGGGACGTTCTCCGGCTGGGACCAGTACCGGGCGCACATCCAGCTGCTCGCGGTGCTGAAACCGGACATCGCGGGCGACTTCGCGCAGTCGATGTACCAGTTCGCCCAGCAGAACAAGGGGATCTGGGATCGCTGGCTGCACAACAACGGCGCGACGCACGTGATGACCGGCGACCCGGCGGCGCCGACGCTGGCGACCTTCGCGGCGATGGGCGTACAGAACTTCGATGCCGAAGGCGCCTATGACTCCTTGGTGCGGCAGGCAACAGTTCAGAACGCCGAGGCCGAGCTCGACGGCGGTTGCCCCGGGCAATGCACTGGGCAACGACCCGCGCTGAACAACTATCTCCAGAAGCACTACGCACCGCAGGACGCCTGCCACTGCTGGGGTGGCGCCGCCGAGACGCTGGAGAACTCGCTGGCCGACTTCTCCCTGGCCCAGTGGGGATCGCGGCTCGGGAAGCCCACGGCCGACCTGGCCGACCGCGGTACCTGGTGGAAGAACACCTTCGACCCGGCCGTGGGGTATCAGCGGGCACGGAAGGCGGATGGCAGCTGGCAGGCCGGGTTCACGCCGTCGACCGACGTGGGATTCGCGCAGGGTTCCAGCGCGACGTACACGTGGATGGTTCCGCAGGATGTCTCGGGGCTAGCTGAGCTGATGGGCAGCAACACGGTCGAGCGCCTCGACGGCTTCTTCCACGATGCCGCCGGCAACTGGGCCGTCAAGGGCGGTGGTGCGCTCAGGTACGACCCGACCAATGAGCCCGGCCTGCACACTCCGTGGCTCTACAACGGTCTCGGCGTTGCCTGGAAGACCCAGGCGACCACGCGCGAGATCGTCGACACCGTCTACGGGACCGGGCCGTCGGGTCTGCCGGGGAACGACGACCTGGGCACGCTCTCGGCCTGGTACGTCTTCGCCGCGATCGGGCTCTTCCCGCAGACCCCCGGCCGAGCCGAGTTGCTGGTCGGCAGCCCGCTGTTCCCGCGGGTCGACCTGCACCGCAGCAACGGCGTACGGCTGACCATCGAGGCGCCGGAGACGTCAGACGCCAACCAGTACGTCGAATCGCTGACCCTGAACGGCAAGTCACGCGCCGAGTCCTGGCTGCCGGAGTCGTTCCTCACCGACGGCGGCCGGATCAGCGTGCAACTGGGTTCGACCCCCACGACCTGGGGCGCCCCTCCCCTCGACCGCTGACGCTTATGTCCGAAGAAGCGGAGGGACGTCACCTTCACTTCTTCGGACGTAAGGCGTTGGTCAGGAGTCGGTTGCCCTGCGGAACTCCTCGTTGGGCGTTTGGAGGCTGCCTAGGCTGGTGACCTCGCGGCGGAAGAAGAGTGCGAGGGTCCAGTCCAGGATGACCCGGGCCTTGCGGTTGAAGGTGGGGACGCGGGACACGTGGTACGTCCGGTGCAGGAACCAGGCCGGCCAGCCCTTGATCTTCACGCCGTACAGCTGGGCGACGCCCTTGTGCAGGCCGAGGCTCGCGACCGAGCCGACGTACTTGTGCTTGTAGTCCTGCGGCGGCTGACCGTCGACCACGCGGAGGATGTTCGCCGCGAGGCGGCGTGCCTGCCGCACGGCGTGCTGCGCGTTCGGAGCGCAGTACGCGCCGGTCTCGGACGTCAGGTCCGGTACTGCGGCGTTGTCGCCGGCCGACCAGGCGTCGTTGACGCCCTCGATCCGGAGGTTGGCCAGGCACTTGACCCGGCCGCGCTCGTCCAGCGGGAACCCGGTCTGGGCCAGCGCCGGGTTGGCCTTCACGCCGGCCGTCCAGACGATCGTGTCGGCGTCGAACTCCTCGCCGTCGCTCAGTACGACATGGCCCTTCTCGCAGGACTCCAGCCGGGTCTCGAGCTTGATGTCCATGTTGCGCTTGCGCAGCTGCTCGACGGTGTACTGCCCGAGCTCCGGGCCGACCTCGGGCAGGATCCGGTTGGTCGCCTCGACGAGCACCCAGCGCATGTCCTCGGCCGTGACGTTGTCGTAGTACCGGGTGGCGTAGCGGGCCATGTCCTCGAGCTCGGCGAACGCCTCGATCCCGGCATACCCGCCGCCGACGAAGACGAAGGTGAGCGCGGACTTGCGCAGCTCCGGGTCGGGCTGCGACGACGCCACGTCGAGCCGGTCGAGCACCTTGTTGCGCAGGGCGATCGCTTCCTCGACGTTCTTGAAACCTACTGCCTCCTCGGCCAGCCCCGGGATCGGCAGCGTCCGGGCGATCGAGCCGATCGCGATCACCACCTGGTCGTACGCGAGCTCGTAGTCGGGGCCCTCCTCGGGCATCACCTGGGCGACCTTGCGGTCGTGGTCGATCCCGACCACGCGGCCGGTGACCACCCGGCAGCCCTTGAGCGTCTTGCGCAGCGGCACCACGACGTGCCGCGGCTCCACCGAACCGGCTGCCGCCTCGGGCAGGAACGGCTGGTACGTCATCACCGAGCGGGGGTCGACCACGGTGACCCTGATCCGGCCCCGGCGGGCGGCCTTGCGCAGGCCGTACGCGGTGTACATCCCGACGTAACCGCCTCCGACGACGAGGATGTGCGGTACCTGGGCTGCCATTGCCTTCACTCTCCCTGAGTGGTGCTCCAACTTCATGTCCACTTCAGCATAACGGGCTCGTGAAAACTTTCACAAGCCGTCTTCCGGGTGATCTCACCCACCGGGAATCCCCCGTGCGGGGGTTCCCACCTCCCCTACTCTGCCGCCTGCACCCACCCAGACCTAGCGCCGACCACCGCGGTAACACAACCGCAAGTTCAGAGCCCCGCGATCGCCTTCGCCCGGGCCAGCACCGCGTCGAGCATGGGCTCGGTCAGTTTGCCGGTGAAGGTGTTCTGCTGGCTGGGGTGGAAGCAGCCGAGGACGGCGACTTCGCCGTACGGGCCTGGTACGACGTACTCGACCGCGTGGCCGAATTTGGGGCGGGGCTTCGGTACCTGGCCGCCGACGGCCTGCAGCGCGTTGAGGAGGACGTCGAAGCCGAATTTGCCCAGGCAGACGATCGCCCGACTGGAGGGCAGGACCAGCTTCAGCTCGGCGTGGAACCACGGGGAGCAGTTGTCGCGCTCGTCCGGCGTCGGCTTGTTGGCGGGTGGGGCGCAGCGGACGGCGGCCATCATGCGGGCGCCTCGGAGATGCAGGCCGTCGCCTGCGTGCTCGCTGGTCGGTTGCGAGGCCAGGCCGACCCGGTAGAGCGACGCGAAGAGCCAGTCGCCCGAGCGGTCGCCGGTGAAGACCCGGCCGGTGCGGTTGCCGCCGTTCGCGGCTGGGGCGAGGCCTGCGATCAGCACGCGCGGCGCAGGGTCTCCCCAACCGGCGATCGGGCGACCCCAGTACGGCTGGTCCGCAAAGGACTTTCGCTTGCTTAGGGCAACCTCTTCACGCCAGGAGACCAACCGGGTACACGCACGACAGACGGACACCCTGGCGTCGAGTTCCGCCAGGTCGTCCGTCTGCGCGAGCTTGACGACTTCCGCCGCATCGTGAGCGACCGCAGTACTACGGGCCGCCGGGTCCTCGGGCCAGCCCGTCCCCGGCGGCACCGGGCTCTCGTACAGGTCGCCGGTCAATGGGTGCGGCAGCTTCATGCCCTCAGCGTAGAACCGTCAGCTGACGAGCTCCTCGAGAAGCGGGTCCGGCGCGGCCTTCGTGACCCGGCGAGTCGCCGGGATGGCGAGCGCCAGCACGACCGCAGCTGCCGAGAAGCACGCCAGCAGGTAGAACGTATCGGTGAAGCCGGACTCGGCGGGCAGGCCGGAGGGCTGAAGATGGCCGGTGATGATGGAGCTGGCCACCGCCGTACCTATCGATCCGCCGATAGTGCGGATGTTGGCGTTCATCCCAGTGGCCGCGCCGGTCTGCTCACGGGGCACGTTCTGCACGATCAGGCTGGTCATCGATGCGTACGCCAGACCGAGCCCGACACCGAAGATCGCCGTCGAGATCGCGAGCTGCCACGGCGCGTGATGGAACTGCGCGAACAGCAGCGCCGCGACCAGGCTCAGGGCCGAGCCCGAGACCACCTGGGCCTTCGCCCCGAAGCGCGGCGCCAACGGCCCACTCAGCGAACCGGCGACGGCCATCGTGACCAGCATCGGCAACATCAGCAGTCCGGCCTGCGTCACGCTCGAGCCGAACCCGAAGCCCGCAGCCTTGGGGATCTGCACGAACTGCGGCACGAACGCGTAGACCGCGAACATCGCCGCACCGAAGAGCAAAGCCACCAGGTTGGTCGTCCAGACCGCCGGCAACCGCATCATCCGCATGTCGATCAGCGGATTCTTCGACCGCAGCTCGACGGTGATCCAAGCGGCCAGCAGTACGGCGGCCGCGACGAACAGGCCGACCGTCCGGGCCGACCCCCAACCCCAGGAGCGGCCGGTGCTCACGGGCAGCAACAGCGCGATCAGCCAGCCGGAGAGCAGCAGGGCAGCGAGCCAGTCGATCCGGCCAGGCACCCGATTCGGCGACTCAGGGACGTACCTGCGAACCAGTACCGCGGCGATCGTGACGACGACGAGCGGGATCCAGAACAGCCAACGCCAGCCGAGCGCCTGCACGATCGGTCCGGCCAGAACGATCCCCAGCCCACCGCCGGCCGCGATCACCGCCGACACCAGGCCGACCACGGATGGCACCCGCTCGGTGGGGAACTCATCCCGGATGATGCCGAACGACAGCGGGAAGACCGCCCCGCCGAGCCCCTGGACCACCCGGGCCGCGATCAGTACACCAATGTTCGGCGCGATCGCCGCGAGCAGACACCCGACCGCGAGGGCAACCAGGGCGATGAGCAGAGTGCGCTCTTTGCCGACCATGTCGCCGACCCGGCCGAGCAGCGGGGTCGACACCGAGACCGAGAGGAGCAGCGCGGTGAACACCCAGGTGACGAGGCCTGGGGTGGTGTGCAGGTCTCGCTGGATCAGCGGCAGCGCCGGGGTGACCAGCGACTGCAGCATAGAGAAAGCAGCCACGACGGTCGCTAGCACGGCCAGCGTCAATCGCGGTGAGTTATGCCTGATTCTGGGCATGCAGAAGTCCTTCGAGAGGGTGTGAGCGTGCCTGCCGGCGGCGGCACGGTAGACCCCGATCTGCTAAAGTCGAGGCGTGCCTCCACTATAACGGAGGCAGTCCTCCGTTTCTAGTCGATAGGGTGACTGGGGTGACCGAGACCACAAACGCACGCGGCAATCTTGGCGTCGCGATCAAGCGCCCGCATCGCGCCGACGCGCGGCGCAACTTCGACGCCCTGCTGGCCGCCGCCCGGGACGCCTTCGCCGAGAACGGCGCCGGTGCGTCGCTGGAGGAGATCGCCCGCCGGGCCGGGGTCGGCATCGGCACGCTCTACCGGAACTTCCCGACCCGCCAGGACCTCTTCGACGCCGTCTACTTCGGCGAGATCGAGGAGCTGTGCCAGGCCGCGGACGAGGTCGCCGACCTGCCGCCGTGGCAGGCGTTCGAGACCTGGCTGCAGCGCTTCGTCGGGTACGCCGCGACCAAGCGCGCCATCTACGAGGAGCTGAACCGCGACTCCGAGCTGTTCCGCACCGCCCGCGAGGCGATGTACGGCGCCGGCCAGCCGCTGTTCGACCAGGCGCAGGAGGCGGGCGTCATCCGCGCCGACACCAGCTTCGACGACGTACTCCGGATGGTCAGCGGCCTGACCGCCGCCGGCTTCGTCGACGAAGCCCAACGCACCCGAGTCCTAAACCTGGCCCTGGACGGCCTCCGCCCCCGCCCTCCCGTCCCGACCGACAGGACATAGTCCGCGCGAGGGCAGACTCCCCCGCTCACGCAGCACCCCAGCGACCGCCGATCGGGGACTATGTCCTGTCCGTCGGGACAGAACCGCTGACCGCGCGGGCGAGCGCGAGTGCGACGCCGTCGAGGATGTCGTGTTCTGAGACCAGGACGCCGTCGTAGTCCAGGCGGTCGTGCAATCGCTGCAGGATCAACGCGCCGGCCCCGATCACATCCACCCGACCGGGGTGAATCGCCGGTACTGCGGCCCGCGCCATCCGCGTCGCCCCCATTAGCCACGACGTCGTGTCGAGCAGCAGATCACCATGGATCCGCGCATGGTGAATCACGCCGGGGTCGTACTCGGTCAGCTTGAGCGCCACCGCCGCCACCGTCGTCACTGTCCCGGCTACCCCGATCAAACAGCGCGCCTTCGACAACGGCACCGCCGTCGAGTCGAGCAACGCGTCGATGTCCTTGGTGGCAGCCGCCATCTCCTCGACCGTCGCCGGATCCGAGTGCAGGTGCCGCTCGGTCATCCGCACCGAACCCATGTCGAGCGACTCGGCAGCCAGTACGCCGTCGGCGTCGCCCAGCACCAACTCGGTCGACCCGCCGCCGATGTCGGCCACCAGATACGGACCCGGTACTTCGAGCGCCGCGAGCCCGCCGGTCGCACCCTGGAAACTCAGTGCTGCCTCTTCGTCACCCGAGATGATGTCCGGCGACACCCCGAGCCGCTCGGACACCCCGGCGAAGAACTCGTCCCGGTTGCTCACATCGCGAGCCGCCGAGGTCGCCACGAACCTCAACCGGTCGATCCCAGCGGCCTGCACGATCTCGGCGTACTCCCCACAGGCCGCGAAGGTACGGATCAGCGCATCGGGAGCAAACGCCCCGGTCGAGTCGACGCCCTGCCCCAGCCGGACAATGCGCATCTGCCGATCGACCTCGGTCAGCTCGCCATCGGCATAGTCCGCGATCAACAGCCGGATCGAGTTGGTCCCACAATCGATCGCAGCAACCCGCACTGACTGACCAGACACAGCACCGTCAGACACAGCACCGTCAGACACAGGGGCCTCGGCGGCTCCAGTCGGGGAGCAGCGCCAGGGCCTCGTCGCCCAGTGGGTTGACGCCGGGGCCGGCCGCCAGCGAGTGGCCGACGAGGACATGCAAACACTTCACCCGCGTGGGCATGCCGCCGGCGCTGATACCGGCGATCTCGGGCACATCGCCCAGCAACTCGCGGCGGCGCAGGTAGTCCTCGTGCGCGGCGCGATAACGAGCGGCCAGCTCCTCGTCCTCCCCCAGCCGATCCGTCATCTCCTTCATCACGCCCTCCGCCTCGAGCGTGCCGATCGCTGACGCGAGTCGCGGGCAGGTGAGGTAGTACGTGGTCGGGAACGGCGTGCCGTCGGGGAGCCTCGGCTCGGTCTCGACCACATCGGGCAGGCCGCAGCCGCAGCGGTGCGCGATCGAACGGATCCCGCGGGCCGGGCGGCCGAGCTGTGCGCTGACGGCCGTAACGTCCTCGGGTGTAACGCTCACCTGCTGCCCTTCGGTGGTGCGGTCAGAACTGGTTTGGGGGTCGGCTTCGGCGCGGCCGGTTTGGCCGCGGCCGGTGGCTTGCCGGCGCCTTCGACGCTGCCCCAGAGCTTCGTGTACCAGGTCGGCTTCTGCGGGGCGTCGGCCTTCGGATCGGCCGGGCCCGCGGGCTCCGGCGGGGCGCCGACGGGCTTGCCATCCGCGCCGATCACCCTGTACCCGATCTCGCCCGGCATCACCCAGCCGAGCCGTTGCCGGGCCTGTGCCTTGACGTAGGCATCGTCGTCCCAGCGCTGGACCTCGTCGCCGAGCTGGCCGACGCGCAGCTCGCGATCGCGGATCTCCTGCTGCAGCGCGCTGATCTGCTGGTGCTGGTCGAACCAGACCCGCAGGCTCTGCGCGTACGAGACGACCAGCGCACCGAGCACGAGCAGCACGACGGCTGCCCGGCCGGTGAGGTTGCGGGAACCCCGGGTCCGGGGTGGACCGGCCGGAGTTCCCGTCGTCCGTCGTTTGGGCGGCTGGTTGCCGTCCCGGCGGGCAGGCGGGCGCGACTGGCTGCGACTGGTCGGTCGCGAGCCTGGGCGCGCACCTGGATCCCGGCGGGAGGACATCTCAGCAGTTTACGTCGGTCAGCCCTTGAATCGAGGGAAGGCCGAGCGACCGGCGTACCGGGCCGCGTCGTCGAGCTCCTCCTCGATCCGGAGCAGCTGGTTGTACTTCGCCGTCCGGTCGGACCGGGCCGGGGCGCCGGACTTGATCTGGCCGCAGTTGGTCGCCACCGCGAGGTCGGCGATCGTGGTGTCCTCGGTCTCGCCGGAACGGTGGCTCATCATGCAGCTGAACCCGTTGCGGTGGGCCAGGTCGACGGCGTCCAGGGTCTCGGTCAGCGTGCCGATCTGGTTCACCTTGACCAGCAGGGCGTTGGCCGCCTTCTCGGTGATACCGCGCTGCAGCCGCTCGACCTGGGTGACGAACAGGTCGTCGCCGACCACCTGGATCTTGTCGCCGAGCTGGGCGCTGAGGTTCTTCCAGCCGTCCCAGTCCTCCTCGTCCAGCGGGTCCTCGATCGACACGATCGGGTACGACGCCACCAGTTCGGCGTAGTACGCGATCATCTCGTCGGACGTCTTCTTGCCGCCCTCGAAGGCGTAGACGCCGTCGGTGTGGAACTCGCTCGCGGCCACGTCCATCGCCAGCGCGATGTCCTCGCCGGGCTTGAAGCCGGCCCGCTCGATCGCGACCAGGATCAGGTCCAGGGCGTCGCGGTTGCTCGGCAGGTTCGGGGCGAAGCCGCCCTCGTCGCCGAGGCCGGTGGACAGGCCCTTCTCCTTCAGCACGGCCTTCAGCGCGTGGTAGACGGTCGCACCCTGCATCAGGGCGTCCGAGTACGTCGACGCGCCGATCGGGGCGATCATGAACTCCTGCACGTCGACGTTGCTGTCCGCGTGCGAGCCGCCGTTGAGGATGTTCATCATCGGCACCGGGAGCACGTGCGCGTTCGGGCCGCCGACGTAGCGGTAGAGGTCCAGACCGGCGCTCTCGGCGGCGGCCTTGGCCACCGCGAGGCTGACGCCGAGGATGGCGTTCGCGCCCAGCTTGGACTTGTTCGGCGTACCGTCCAGGTCGATCAGGGCCTGGTCGATCAGCCGCTGCTCGTGGACGTCGTAGCCGACGATCTCCTTGTCGATGTCCTCCAGGATGGCCGTGATGGCCTTCTGGACACCCTTGCCGCCGTAACGGGACTTGTCCCCGTCACGCAGCTCGACGGCCTCGAACTGGCCGGTGGAAGCTCCCGACGGCACTGCCGCCCGGGAGACGGTGTCGTCGTCGAGGAGAACCTCGACCTCGACAGTGGGGTTACCGCGCGAGTCAAGAATCTCGCGGGCGCCGACGGCCTCGATGGTGGCCACATCTACTCCCTTGTTCACACCTGATGTCAGCCCCGAGCCTAGCGGCCAGACCAGTCGGGCCCGTGGACCGCGTCTGCCTTCAGTACTTCGGAGATCGCCGCGGCCGGGACCGTACGGACCAGCAGAACCCCGTTCGGGGCTTCGAAAACGGGCTGCCCGAGCCTCGCCGGATCGATGCCGAGCAGTACGTCGACCCTGGATCGCCTGCCCACGTGGCTGTTCCGGGCCGGTGCGAGGTGGACGTGGGTCCGCCGGCCCGGGTGCAGGCCTTCGCGCAGGATCGCGTCCAGGACGGTCAAATTCGTGCCGTGCCAGAGTTCTTCGACGGGGTGCACCCGTCGCCAACTGTTCTCCAAGGCTTCACGGGTAACGGGCATTCCGGCGTTGGAGTGGCCCTGGCAGGCGCGGATCCGGGCGCCGTCGACCTGCAGCCGCGCCTTGTCGTTGTGCTCCACGGCGGTGGCGAGCGCAGTACGGTCCATTCGGAGGAGTTTGCAGACGTCTTCGATCAGGGCCCAGCCGTCGGGGGTCATCGCGAGTCCGCGGTCGCCGGCGGAGTGCCTGAGCAGTCGGGAAAGCTGTCGGCTGGCCCGGCTCACGCTCCCACCGCCGCTCCCGCTCATGTGACGAAGCGTGTCAGCAGCGTCCGTAGCGTGTCGAGGCGTTTGTCGGCGGGACGGTCGCGGCGGGTGACCAGGTAGTAACGGATCTGCGGGAGATCCTTGATCGGGATGGTTCGCACGGCGGCCGGCGTACGGACGAAGCCGTTGACGACCGCCGGCCCGACACCCAACCGGACGAAGTGGACCAGCAGAACCCAGCCCTCGGCCTCCACCGCGACGGTCCAGTCGACCCCGGCGTCGAGCAGGCTGCGCTCGAGTTGCTGCCGATGCGGGCGGGCCTTCGGCGGTACGACCAGGGCCTCACCACCGAGATCCTTCAAGCGGACCGTACGCCGATCCGCCAGGCGGTGATCGGGGCGGACCGCGAGCACTTGCGGGTACTGCGTCAGCAACTCGCAGTCGAGATCCTCGGGTGGGATCGTGAGCGCGGTGACGCCGACATCGGCCGTGCCGTCGCGGACCGCGGCGAGCGTGGCGTCCGAGTCCGTGGTCATCAGGCGCAGGCCGAGCTTGCGATCGAGGTACCGGCGGAGGACGTCGCCGATGACATAGAGGTACGCCCCCGAGCCGGCCGCGAGGACGAGCCGCCGGGGTGGCAGGACGTCGAGGGAGTCGAGGAACGCGGCGGCCCGGGTGCGGGTGTCGTTGGCGAAGGCGGCGAGCTGGTCGCCGGTCTCGGTCAGCAGCAGGTTGCGGCCCTGGCGCTCGTACAGCTGTTTGCCCAGCGTCTGCTCGAGCTTGCGGATCCTGGCGTGCAACGCGGGCTGGCTGACGTGCAGCTCATCCGCCGCGTGGGTGAAGTTGCGGTGCTTGGCGAAGGCCGCGAACGCCTCCAGGTCCTCGGCGACCAGGCGATCCAGAATCATCACTTCAAACTATAGCTTCGCGGTCTATTAATAGTTCTGTCGACATAGTCGGCTGCCCGACGATCGAGACATGAACAGATTGGGAATCGATATCGGCCGCGTCATCATCGACAGCCCGCCCGGCGAGGACACCACGTTCTTCCACGGCGACCAGGCCGCCGTACTACGCACCCCCGGCGTCCCCGGAGCATTCGAAGCGATCACCCGCCTGGTGAACCTCTTCGACGGCCAGGCCTGGCTCATCTCCAAGTGCGGCCCCAGAATCCAGGGCCGCTCGATGGACTGGCTCCGCCACCACGACTTCTTCACCCACACCGGCATCCCCGAAACCAACGTCCGCTTCTGCCTCCGCCGCCCCGACAAGGCAATCCACTGCACCGACCTAGCCAAATCCCCAATGGAATCGCCTGTTGGCTCTGTCCCTACCGACAGGACATAGTGCCTGTACTGCGAACGGCCGCCGCCTCCGTGAGCGTGGCGCTCGAGCCAACGCCCGACTATGTCCTGTCGCTAGGGACAGCCCAAGGCTGCCAGGCAGACAACTGGCCTCTCAGCCGGCTTCGGCGGTTCTGATTTCGTCGGTCAGGCGGTGGGTTGCTGTCCGGAGTGCCTGTTCGGGGTCGACGCCGAGAGCACGGGCTTCGCGGACCAGTTCGAGTAGGGCCTCGCCGATGCGGGTCTCGTCGTCGGTCGCTTCTGCTGCGGGAAGGTCGGCGGGGAGGACCTTTGCGGCTCGGCCGAGGACCTTGTCGGCCAGGGCGAGGGCGGGGAGGGCCAAGGGGATGCCTTCGAGGACTGAGGTGCGTTGTTTTTCGGCTGCCTTGATGGTTTCCCAGTTCGCCTCCACCGTGGCGGAGTCGGCTGCGGTGACGTCGGCGAAGACGTGGGGGTGGCGGCGGATGAGTTTTTCGACCAGGCCGCCGGCTACGTCGTCGATGGAGAAGCCGTCGTCCTCTTCCGAGATCTCTTCGGCGATGCGGGCGTGGAAGGCGACCTGGAGGAGCAGGTCGCCGAGTTCCTCGCGCAGGTGTACGTAGTCGCCTGAGTCGATTGCTTCGAGGGTCTCGTAGGTCTCTTCGAGCAGGTAGCGCGCGAGGCTCTGGTGGGTCTGCTCCTGGTCCCATGGGCAGTTGCGCCGGAGCCGGTCCATCACCCGCACGAGGTCGATCAGCCGCGCTCCCGGTACGTCGTACGAGCCGTGCACGATCTCGACCTCGTACTCCGGCCGCGGCTCCCTGCTGAGCTGGTCGGCGATCAGTCGCAGCAAGGCGGGCTCGCCGTCCTCGCCGATCAGCCACGCGACGCGGCAGCCGGTGGCGGCGGCGTCGGTCAGCCAGGCCCACTGCTCGCCGACCTCACCCACGATGTGCTGCAGGACGAGCCCGGACCCGATCAGTGCCTGGACGTCCGGGCGCTCGGGGCCTGCCGAGGCGCCGATGTGTTCGGCGTCGGTGAAGACCTGCCAGCCGGCCCGGGTCAGCAACCCGGGCGCGACCCGTGGACTGGTGAGGACGACCTTGATCGAGCCCGTCAAAAGCTCAGCCCTGCGGCTCAGCAGGTGGCTGCTCAGCCGGCGGCTGCTCGCCCTGCGGCGCGGTCGGGGTCGGCTTGCTCTGGTCGGACAGGACCGAGAGCGATCCCGAGGTGCCGTCGACCTTGCTGCCGTCCCACTTGCCGTAGCGCGGCGAGACGTCGACGTCGATCTTCTTCGCCGCGTCGTCGAGCAGCTGCGCGCCCTCGGAGTTCAGCTGCTGCGCGTTCGGGTCGGTGATCCCGGTGCCGCCGGCCAGCTTGATCCGGCCGACCAGTGCCCGCGCCGAGGCGATCAGGAAGTCGTTGGTCGACGGGTTGCCGGTGAACTTCTGGTAGAGCGCCTCGTCGACGACCACCTTGGTGGCCGGGCCGAGCTCCGCGTCGCTGACGCTGATCGAGCGCTGGTTCAGCACCTGGGCGGCGAGCTCGTTGCTGACCAGCAGGCTCAGCACGGCCGACGGCGCGACCTGCTGCTGGTCGCCGACCGCACTCTGGATCGCCGAGGTGCTCTTGTCCAGATCGCTGACGCTGATCTCCTTGCCGCCGATCGTCGCCGCCGCACCCGGGTGGGTGCCCGCGGCGCAGCCGCCGAGCAGCAGGACCGAGGCCAGCGCCGCGCCGACAACCTGCGCAGCCCGAAGCCGTCGCGAAGTGCTCACCGAATCTCCTCGCATCTTCCAGTTCGTGGTCAGGCCCAACTTCACCATCACGCGGAGCCGCCGACCGGTTCGGCGATCACGTCGTCGATCAGTCTGGCGCACCACTGCAGCAACTCCTGGTCGCGGAGCGGCTGACCGGCGACCAGCCGGGTGGCAGGCCTCGGTACCAGGATCGTACGCAGTTGCGGCTTGACCAGACTCTTCGGGTACAGCCTGTTCAGCCGGAGCACCTTCGAATCGGCCAGCTCGACCGGTCCGAACCGGATCAGATTGCCCTGCAGGGTGACGTCGTGCAGACCGGCCCGGCGGGCGTGGTTGCGGAACTTCGCCACCTCGATCAGGTTCAGCACCGGCTGCGGGATGTCGCCGTACCGGTCGTGCAGCTCCTCGACCAGCTCGGCAATGCCGTCCTCGTCCCGTACGGCGGCGAGCCGCTGGTACATCTCCAGCCGCAGCCGCTGCGAGGGCACGTAGTCGTGCGGCAGGTGCGCGTCGATCGGCAGCTCGATCTTGACCTCGGGCTCCTCGGCCTGAGTGTCACCCCGGTACTCCGCGACTGCCTCGCCGACCAGCCGGACGTAAAGGTCGAACCCGACGTCAGCGATGTGGCCGGACTGCTCGCCGCCGAGCAGGTTGCCGGCGCCGCGGATCTCCAGGTCCTTCATCGCGACCTGCATGCCGGCGCCCAGGTCGGCGTGCTGCGCGATCGTGGCCAGCCGGTCGTGCGCCGTCTCGGTGAGCGGCTTCTCGGGCGGGAAGAAGAAGTACGCGTAGGCGCGCTCGCGACCACGGCCGACCCGGCCACGCAGCTGGTGCAGCTGCGAGAGCCCGAGCAGGTCGGAGCGCTCGACGATCAGCGTGTTCGCGTTGGAGATGTCGATGCCCGACTCGACGATCGTCGTACAGACGATGACGTCGGACTCCTTCTCCCAGAACCCCTGGATGACCTGCTCGAGCTGGTGCTCGGGCATCTGGCCGTGGGCGACCGAGACGCGCGCCTCGGGGACGAGCTGGCGGATCCGGGCGGCCGCCTTCTCGATCGAGTTCACCCGGTTGTGGACGAAGAAGACCTGGCCCTCGCGGAGCAGCTCGCGCCGGATCGCGGCGGTCACCTGGCCCTCTTCGTAGGCGCCGACGAAGGTCAGCACCGGGTGCCGCTCCTCCGGCGGGGTGGCGATCGTGGACATCTCCCGGATGCCGGTGATCGACATCTCCAGCGTGCGCGGGATCGGCGTCGCGGACATCGTCAGCACGTCGACCGCGGTCCGGAGCTGCTTGAGCTGCTCCTTGTGCTCGACACCGAAGCGCTGCTCCTCGTCGACCACGACCAGGCCGAGATCCTTGAACGCCACCTCACCGCCGAGCAGCCGGTGCGTACCGATGACGACATCGACCGAGCCGTCGGCCAGACCATCCAGCGTCCCCTTGGACTCCTTGTCGGTCTGGAACCGCGACAACGGCGCCACGTTCACCGGGAACGCGGCATACCGCTCGGCGAAGGTCGCATAGTGCTGCTGCACGAGCAGCGTGGTCGGCACCAGGATCGCGACCTGCTTACCGTCCTGTACCGCCTTGAAGGCAGCCCGGACGGCGATCTCAGTCTTGCCGTAGCCCACATCGCCGCAGACGATCCGGTCCATCGGGGTGACGCGTTCCATGTCGTGCTTGACGTCGTCGATGGTGGCCAGCTGGTCGGGCGTCTCCACGAACGGGAACGCGTCCTCCAGCTCACGCTGCCACGGGGTGTCCTTGGCGAACGCGTGCCCCTTGGTCGCCTGGCGGGCGGCGTACAGCTTGATCAGCTCGCCGGCGATCTGGCGGACCGCCTTGCGCGCGCGGCCCTTGCGCTTGGCCCAGTCGCCGCCGCCCATCTTGTCCAGCGTGGGCTGCTCGCCGCCGACATACCGGGTGACCTGGTCGAGCTGGTCGGTCGGCACGTACAGGCGGTCGCCCGGTTGCCCGCGCTTGCTCGGCGCGAACTCGATCACGATGTACTCGCGGGTGGCCTTCTGCGCTCCGGTACCGACGGTCCGCTGCAGCATCTCGGCGTACCGGCCGACGCCGTGCTGTTCGTGCACGACGTAGTCGCCCGGGGCGAGCTCCAGCGGGTCGACCGTCTTCTTGCGGCGGCTCGGCATCCGTTGCTGGGAACGCCGTTCGGCCGCGGATCGCTGCCCGGCCAGGTCGTTCTCGGTGAGCACCGCGAACTTGATGCCCTCGGCAATGAACCCGCGATCGAGGGCGCCTTGGGAGATCTGTACCACGCCGGCCGGCGGGATGCCGTCGATGCTGTCGACGGTCCGCGCGGGCAGCTCGGCCTCGGAGAACACCTCGGCCAGCCGCTGGGCCGGACCGTGGCCCTCGGTGACGCAGACGACGCGCCAGCCGTCGCGCAGCCAGCCGCGCACATCCTCAACGGCAGCAGCGGTTTCGCCGCGGTACGGCTCGACCTCGTGCGCCGCGACGATGCGGCTGCGGACCGCGCCGGCATCCGCGTCGATATCGATCGAGACGCGCTCCCCCATCGAGTCGCGCAGCTCCTCGGGGACGTCCGTCGGGGCCGCCGCGAACGGCGACATGCTCCACCAGGCCAGGCCCTTGGCCAGCGCGTGCGACCGGACGTCGGCCAGCGACATGTACGCCGCCGCGCCCAGGTCGATCGGCGCATCGCCACCACCGGCGGCAGCGGCCCAGGACGCCTCCAGGAACTCCTGGCTGGTCGCGACCAGGTCGTGCGCCCGCGCCCGGACCCGCTCGGGGTCGCTGACGACGACGTGGGTGCCGGCCGGCATCAGGTCGACCAGCAACTCCATGTCGTCGACGAGGACGGGCGCCAGCGACTCCATCCCCTCGACCGCGTGTCCTTCGGCGAGCTTCTCGAACAGCTCGGACAGCTCCGGGTGCTCCTTGGCCAGTACTGCGGCCCGCGCGCGCACCTCGTCGGTCAGCAGCAGCTCGCGGCAGGGCGGGGCCCACAGTCCGTGCTGGGCGATCTCGAGCGAGCGCTGGTCGGCGACCGCGAAGTACCGGATCTCCTCCACGTCGTCGCCGAAGAAGTCGACCCGCAGCGGGTGCTCCTCGGTCGGCGGGAAGACGTCGATGATGCCACCGCGGACGGCGAACTCACCGCGCCGCTCGACCAGGTCGACCCGGTTGTACGCCGCTGCCGAGAGTCGCTCGGTGACATCCTCGAGCTCGACCGAGTCGCCGACGTGCAACTGGACCGGCCGGAGATCGGCGAGCCCGGCGACCTGGGGCTGCAACACGGACCGTACGGGGGCGACCAGGATCTTGATCGGGCCGGTGGTCTCGTCCGACGGGTCGGGGTGCGCGAGCCTGCGGAGTACGGCGAGGCGGCGGCCGACGGTGTCGGAGCGCGGGGACAGCCGCTCGTGCGGGAGCGTCTCCCAGGCGGGGTAGTAGGCGACGGTGCCGGACTCGACCAGGCACTGCAGCGCCTCGGTGAGCTCCTCGGCCTCACGGAAAGTGGCCGTCACCGCCAGGATGGGGCGGTCCGCGCCCTGGGCGGCCGCGAGGGCAGCCATCAGCACCGGGCGGATCGGCCCGGGAGCGCTCAGGTCGAGCGTCGTGACACCGTCGTTCTTGGCGTCACGAACGGCCTCGGCCACTACCGGATCGGTGATCAGGGTGTCGACCAGACCGGCCAGTTTCACGAGTTGTCCCTCACTAAGAGTTGAACCGTCCTTGGGTTACTTCTAGGCCATCCGTCATCAGGGACTCGACTGCGTCGGCTGTCCGGTCGACAGCGAACGGGAGGTCCTTGCGTTCGGTTGAGGAGAACTCGTTCAGGACGAAGTCCGCTGGGCTCTGCCGCCCTGGTGGGCGTCCCACCCCGAACCGGACTCGATAGTAGTCGCCGGTGCCAAGGGACTTACGGATCGACTTGAGCCCGTTGTGGCCGTTGTCGCCGCCGCCGAACTTGGCCCGCAGGACGCCGAAGTCGATGTCCAGCTCGTCATGGAGCACGATCAGGCCCTTGAGCTCGATCTTGAAGAATTTCACCAGCCCGGAGACCGGACCGCCGGACTCGTTCATGTACGACCGGGGCTTGGCCAGGATCGTCCGGATACCGCTGATCCTGGCCTCGACCACCTCGGCCTTGGCCTGCTTGTGCTGCTTCCAGTTGCCGCCGGCCCGGGAGACGAGCTCGTCGGCGACCATCTGGCCGACGTTGTGCCGGGTCTTGACATAGGAAGGGCCGGGATTCCCCAGCCCGACGACCAACCACACGTCGTCCGCCACGGATCCCGGCCCCTCCTGTTGAAGCTGTTGTACTGCTACTTGCTACGCCTCGGCGGCGACCGGCTCGTCGCGCACGATGCCGGCCTCGGCATCGGCGGTGGCCATCTCGGCGTCCGCCTGCGCGGCGGTCTGGGCCGCGGTGATGTTGACGATCAGGGTGTCGGGCTCGATCGCCAGCGTCGTACCGGCCGGAAGCTTCAGGTCGGACGCGTGGATCTGCGCGCCGGCGTCCAGGCCCTCGACGGAGACGGTGACGCCGTTGGGGATGTGCGTCGCCTCGGCCTCGACCAGGATGGTCTGGTTCTCGACCACGACCAGGGTCTCGGAGATGGCGTCACCCTCGATGTGCACCTGGATCTCGACCTGGACCTTCTCACCGCGCTTCACGATGACCAGGTCGACGTGCTCGATGGTGTTGCGGATGGGGTCGCGCTGGACCTGCTTCGGCAGCGCGAGCAGGCTCTCCGCGCCCTCGACCTCGATCAGCAGCAGTGCGTTGGCGGTCTTCAGCGCCAGCATGGTGTCGTGACCGGGCAGCGTGATGTGCACCGGGTCCGTGCCGTGGCCGTACAGAACGGCGGGCACCTTGTGGTCCCGACGGATACGGCGGGCAGCACCCTTGCCGAACTCCGTGCGCGACTCGGCTTGGATCTTGACCTCGGCCACGAGATGAACTCCTCAAGTGCGTTGCGGTGGTGTGTTATCGGTGGTCTTGCAAGCTGCTGGCCTCAGCGGGCACGTCTTGACTCCGAAAGGCGTCAGGCAACGAACCACCGCGTCGATCACGGAGCCGCTCCCGACAGGTCACGGGTGAGCGTGGCTGTTTCCGGGGGGCGTCCCTCGCCGAGGCAACCAAAACAGTTTACCCACGACTCCGCCCAGACGGGAAATCCGTTCTGAGGGTGACTTTGAGGTCCGTCGATCGTGACGACTTTCCGGCGTCGTCCGGGGCAGTTTCACCCGAGCTTACTGAAAATGATTGTCGGATCAGTTAAGTTCCTCCCGTGACCGCCACTCACCCTCGCTTCCGTGCTGCCCTCCTCGCCTCTCTGACCGCCGCCGTCGCGTTCTGCGTCGTACTGCTGCCGTTGCGCTCGTATGCCGGGCCGCCGCCGGAGGTGCTGCGGGCGGTCCACACCGACGCCCTGCACACGACGTACGACGGATCGGCGCTGCGGCTGAGCACGCGGATCGGGCTCGGTGAGTACCGCGAGGCGGACCCTGCCGGGCTGATCTTCAACCTCGAGGACAAGGCATCGGCCCGGGTGGAACTCCCCGATCTGCCGGCCTTCGCGTTCCTCGGCAACCCCGGCGACCCGGTCTGGATCGCCCCCGAATCCCAGGACCCCGAGCTGATCTGGCCCGGCTGGGACACCGAAACGATCACCCCGGGCGTCCTCGCCGGTGATGCCGTCGACCTGACCCTGCTCGACTCGTCCGGCCCGGGGAACGTCGAGGTCTTCTTCAACTACGACGAGTTCACCGGCGCGGCCCAACGCCTCTTCAGCGCAGCCGACCCCTCGATCCGGGTCCTCCACCAACCAGTAGGCCGCCACGTCCACGCCAACTGGGCCTTCACCCAGCTAGGCACCTACCACCTCACCTTCCAAGCCACCGCCACCACCACCGCAGGCACCCCCCTCACCACAGGCCCCATCACCTACACCTTCGTAGTCGGCCCCTACACCCCGCCAACCACCCCACCCACGACTCCGCCAACCACTCCCCCTGGCACACCGCCAACAACACCGCCGACCGCGACCCCGACAACCTCACCAACCAGTCCAACCGTCCCACCGACTAACCCCACACCGCCCCCGACTGCCACCAACCCGCCCACCACGCCCCCGGCGCCAACGCACGTCCCGCCACCCCCGCCCCGCACAACCCCCACCCCGAGCGGTCCCCGCTCAACCCCCACCTCACTCGCGAACCCACCCCGCACTTCTTCTGGCGGCGATGCGGATGACAACTCCAGTGATGCCCCGCCGAACAACAACCAGACCGGCAACACCTCGGGCAATCTCCCGCCCTGCATCACGACCAGCACCGCAACCCCGTCGGCGAACCCCGCCAACCCGACCGGCACCTCCACGACCGCACCCGGCTCAACCAACTCGCCGGGCACCACCAACTCCCCCGGCACCACCAACTCACCCAACCCGCCGGGGACCAACAACCCAGCGGCAGTCACCCTCTCGACCGGCCACGCCGACTAC
The DNA here is from genome assembly GCF_010548305.1 of Streptomyces sp. SID13031. GTDB lineage: Bacteria > Actinomycetota > Actinomycetes > Propionibacteriales > Kribbellaceae > Kribbella. Next base: position 55,829 of record NZ_JAAGLV010000004.1, on the reverse strand, counting down.
GCAGTACGGCTGGGGAACGGGAAGCTGATCTCCCGGGTCAAGGACGGCACCAAACCCGGCGCCCCCGTCTGGCGTGACCCCGCCAAGGTGACCATCCGCCTGACCGCCGCCTCAGCCACCCGCGCCCCTGGCGGCGCGTTCGCCTTCCTCGGCCCCGCCGGCTCCCCCCTCTGGCAGATCCCCCAGACCCAGAAGGACGGCGTCGTCTGGCTCGGCTGGAACACCGAGGAACTGACCGCCAGCCAACTCTCCACCGCCGTCGCCTGGCGCCTGGACCGAGTCACCGGCCCCGGCAATATCGCCGTCTTCGAGTTCGACTCGTTCGGCCAGCCCAAGATCATCTTCAACAGCGGCGACGGCGTCCCCGACACCTACAAGATCCCCCTCGGCACCCACGCCCACGGCAACTGGTCCTTCACCAAGCCAGGCACCTACCGCGCGAGCTTCACCCACACCGCCACCCTCACCACCGGCGCGACTTCCACCACCACCTCCACCCTCACCTTCGTAGTAGCGCCCACCTCCAACGCCCCCGGCGGCGCCCACCCAGCCGCCGCGCACAACACGGACGCCGCAGGACCGGACCGCCCCGACACACCAAGTCGCCCGATCGCCTGGGCTCCCCGCTCAGCCCACGGATCAGACAGCCCGAAAACGCTGGATGGTGTGTGGCGGAGCACCGCCACCACCGACTCAGGCAGCGAGAAGCCGACGCAGGCAGCGAATGTGCTGCTCGCCGCCGCCCCTCTCTCAAGCGCAGCCCAGTCAGGCGCAGCTCTGTCAGGCGCAGCTCTGTCAGGCGCAGCTCAATCAGGCGCAGCCCAGTCAGGCGCGGCGGCAGGTAGTGGCTGCAAGTTGGCTTCGACGGGGGCGGAGATCGGGCCCGCCTGGATCGGCGCGGGGGCGACTCTGGTTGTGATCGGGGTTGTGACGCTGGTTGCTACTCGTCGGCGGCGGGGTGACGCGTGAGGCGCGGAAGGCGGGTGACCGCCGCGGCGGTCGCGCTCGCAGTACTGGCAGCCAGCGGATGTGCAGGAACCTCGACCGGCGCCAGCGGCAAGGTCAACGTCGTCACCACGACCGAGATCTTGGCTGACCTCGTGCAGCAGGTCGGTGGGGATCGCGTGGCTGCCAGCTCTCTCGTGCCGGCCGGCGGGGATCCGCACTCGTACGAGCCGACGCCCGCGGACGCCAAGCGGGTCGCGAAGGCCGACGTCACGTTCACCAATCACCTGTTGCTCGAGCCGCAAGCGTTGATCAAGACGATCGATGCCAACGCCCCCAAGGACACCCCGAACGTCTCGCTCGCCGAGGCGGCCGAGTCGTACGGCGCGCACGTGATCCCGCTCGTCGAGGACATCGGTCTCGACGTGCTCTGGCTCGGACTCCGCGTCCGCGGGTCGGGCAAGGCGCGCGGCGCCACCCGGACGTCGTCCGTCCAGCTCACCGCCACCAAGATCGACGGTCCGGGCAAGCTCATCGCCTACCTCACCGAATCACTCGGCCAGCCCGATATCTACTTCGACTCGGGCCACCCGGCCGACAGTACGACGCTGCCGCCCGCCGCCCACACGCACCTCAACTGGGCCTTCACCAAACCCGGCGTCTACCACCTCACCCTCGAAGGCAAGCTCGATACCGGCACCGGCAAACCCCTGCAACCACTCGGCAAGGGCACCTTCACCTTCGCCGTCGGAGTCGAACCCCACCAGGTCAAACCGGCCGACGGCGGCAAGGCGACCGTTCTCGACGGCGGCCATACCGACCTCACCGTCGACCTCGACACCGGCCAGGTCTACGCGTACTCCGATGCGCAGCGCGTCGGCGCAGCGCAATCCGCAGTACCGGCCGGGCGGGTCGTCGTCGACGTACCGGGCAAGGCGCTCGAGACGGTGCCTGACGATCCGCGGTTCAGCTTTCTCGGCCAGGCGGGAGCGCAGATCCACCAACTCCCGCAAGCGGTGCTCGGCAAGCACGTGCACGGCGAGATCGACCCGCATCTGTGGGAGGACGTCGCCAACGCCAAGGCTTATGTGCAGTTGATGCGCGACACGTTGATCGGCGCGGATCCCGAGGGCAAGCAGACGTACCAGGACAACGCGGCCAAGTACCTGCGCGAACTCGACGAGCTGGACGAGTACGTACGGTCGCAGCTGGCGAAGATCCCGGCCGACCGGCGCCAGCTGATCACCACCCATGACGCGTTCGGCTACCTGGCGTCGGCGTACGGGATGAAGGTGGCGGGCTTCGTCGTACCGAATCCGGCGCAGGAGCCGAGCGTCGACCAGGTGCGCAAGCTGTCCGAGACGATCCGCAACCTGAAGGTGCCGGCCGTCTTCACCGAGCCGAACCTGGCCCAGCGCGCCTCCGTCCTGACCCAGGTCGCCCACGACGCCGGCGTCCGGGTCTGCTCGATCTACGGGGACTCGTTCGACGAGCACGCCCGGTCCTACGTCGCGATGATGCGGCACAACGCCGACGAACTGCTGCTCTGCCTGGGGGAACCGAGATGACACTCCTGCACGCCCTTTTGTTGCCAATGGCAATTGCTCCGGCGGTGGTCGCACCGGCGCCGCCGACAGCCCAGGTGGTGATCGCGGACGGGCATGTCGATCTCGGGCCGCGGTTCGTGGACGGCAAGTGGACGATCCAGTTGCGCGACGACACCGGCGATCCGGTGGTCTGGCGGCCGTTGGAGAACGTCGTCGTCCAGGCGACGGACAAGGCGGAGGTGTCGGTGCCGGCCGATCCCGCCTACTCCTTCCTCGGCACGGCGGGCGCGAAGGTCTGGGTGATCCCGCAGGTGCAGCAGGCCGGCGTCGTCTGGCCGGGCTGGAACACGCAGGACACCGAGGTCGCAACGCGGGTCGACCGCGAGGTGACCTGGTCGCTCAACGGCGTCGACGGCCCTGGCGCCTTCACGCTCTTCCTCAACTCGGACTTCGGCAAGCCGGCGCCGGTCTTCGACAGCCGCAAACCGTTCCCGCAAGAGACCGGTATCGACGTCAACACCCACGTCCACGGCAACTGGACCTTCTCCGCGCCCGGCACCTACCTCCTCGACATCACCATGACCGCCAAACTCACCGACGGCACCACCGTCACCGACCGCCGCCCGCTCCGCCTCCACGCGGGCCCTGGCAACCCCCAAGAAGCCTTCAAATCAACAACCGTCGCGGAAGCAGAGTCGCAGCCCGAGCAGTCGACCAGTACCAGTACCGGGACCAGCTGGCTGTGGCTCGGCGGCGGAGTTGTCCTACTCGTCGTCGTGGCAAGCGTCCTCTTCGTCGTGCGCCGGAAGAAGGCCACCGCATGAGCGTGCTGCAAGTAGAAGGAGTGGCCGTCGAGCTCGGCGGGCGGCTGGTGCTGCACGACGTGGATCTGAAGGTCGACGCCAAAGAACACGTCGGGCTGATCGGGCCCAACGGCGCAGGCAAGACCACCCTCCTCCGATCACTCCTCGGGCTGCTGCCGATCAATGACGGCGTCATCTCGATCGACGGCAGAACACCGCGGGAAGCGCGGGGAAGCATCGGGTATGTGCCGCAGCGGCACGAGTTCGTCTGGGACTACCCGGTTGATGTCCGTACTGCGGCGATGACCGGGCGAACCCATCGGATCGGGTGGCTACGGCGGCCGGGCGTTGCCGACCGGGCAGCTGTGGACGAGGCGCTGGAGCGGGTGGATCTGACCACCCTGCACAAAAGGCCGATCGGGGAACTGTCCGGTGGGCAGCGGCAGCGCGTGCTGGTGGCCAGGGCGCTCGCGCTGCGGCCGAGTCTGCTGTTGCTGGATGAGCCGTTCACCGGGCTCGACGTATCGACGCAGGAGATTCTCACCCGGCTGTTCCGCACCTTGACCAGCGAAGGCACCGCGATCCTGATGACCACGCACGACCTCCCGGCCGCCGCGGACACCTGCAGCCGGCTCTGCCTGCTCAACGAGACCGTCGTCGCCGACGGACCGCCCGAAGAGCTCCGGGATCCAGCCATCTGGTTACGCGCCTTCGGAGTCGCTCGCTCCGAGCAACTGCTGCACAACCTCGGGGTGACCCGATGATCGAGTTCTTCACCGAGCCGTGGCAACACGTGTTCATGCAGCGCGCGTTCCTCGTCGTACTGATGTCCGGCGTCGTCTGCGGCGTGATCGGCAGCCACGTCGCGCTCCGCGGGATGGCATTCATCGGCGACGCGGTGGCGCACGCGGTCTTCCCCGGGATCGCGATCGCCTTCGTCCTGCACACCAGCCTGGTGGTCGGCGGCATCGTCGCAGGGCTGATCACCGCGTTCTCGATAGCGGTCGTCTCGCAGAACCGCCGGCTCAAGGAAGACACCGTGATCGGCGTGTTCTTCGCGGCCGCGTTCGGCCTCGGCATCGTCGTGATGAGCACCGCACCCGGGTACGGCGGATCGCTGGAGTCGTTCCTGTTCGGGTCGGTCCTCGGGATCAGCAACGGTGACGTCGTCACGGTGGCGATCGCCGGCGCCGTCCTGCTGCTGATCAGCGGTGGGCTGCACAAGGAGTTCGTCACCGTCGGCCTCGACCGGGAGACGGCCCGCTCGGTCGGGCTGCCGATCTTCTGGCTGGACATGGCGCTCTACGCGATGGTGACGATCGCGATCGTCATCTCGATCCAGGCGGTCGGCAACATCCTGGTACTGGCGCTGCTGATCACGCCGGCCGCCTGCGCCCGGCTGCTGACGGACCGGATCGGCCGGATGATGCTGATCGCCCCGCTGATCGGCGCCTTCTCCGGGCTGGCCGGGCTCTATCTCTCGTACGCGCTCAACCTCGCCGCCGGCGGGTTGATCGTGCTGACGGCGACCGCCGTCTTCATCGCCTGCTGGGTGTTCGCGCCCCGGCACGGCCTACTCAGCCACCGCCGCAGCTCAGCTGCAGCGGTTGTGAATCCCGTCCATGCACGAAAGGAAAGTCATGCGCATAGTTAACCGCGTTGCGTTGCCCGCCGTGGCAGCACTCGCGTTGTCCGGCCTGGCCCTGCCGGCCGACGCCGCCACCCCGAAGGTGGTGCTCGACCAGGGGCACGTCGACGTCGTCGGCATCGCCTTCGAGGACGGCGCCTTCAACCTGCACATCCACGACGAGGAGCACGGCGTCGAGTATGCGCCCTCCGAGGTCAACCTGGTCGCCAAGCCCGGCTCGGAGATCGCAGTACCCGCCGACCCGCAGTACAGCTTCCTCGGTACTCCGGGCGCCCGCGCCTGGGTGCTGCCCCAGGTACAGGACCCCGACCTGCTCTGGCCCGGGATCGGCGCCGAGGAGATCGAGCCCGGTGTCTTCAAGGACGACGCGTTGAAGGTCGACGTCATCGGCGTCACCGGCCCGGCCGACCTGAGCGTCTTCACCACCGACGCCTTCGGTGCGCCGACCGTACTGGTCGACAGCGGCAACGGGCTGCCGGACCGGATCAACACGTCGGCGGGCGGTCACCTGCACGCCAACTGGGCGTTCGAGGCGGCTGGTACGTACAAGGTGAAGGTCAGGGTGTGCGGAACGCTGGCCGCCACGAACCAGACGGTCTCGGCTATCGCGACCTACACCTTCAAGGTGAACCAGTGAAGGCCCGGGTGCTCACAGGCGCCGCCACGGCCGCGCTGATCACGATGCTCCAGGTACTGCCCGCCCACGCCCTCACCACCATCTCCGCTGGGCATGTCGACGCAGTAGACGTCGACTGGACGGGTTCGGCCCTCACGCTCGACCTGCGCGATGGCACGGTCACGCCGAACGTCGACCGGAACCCGGCGGACGTAGTACTGAATGCTGTATCGGCCAGTAAGACGACAGTGCCGTCGGGGTCGGCGTACTCGTTCCTCGGTACGCCGGGCTCAGCGGTGTGGATCCTGCCGCAGACGCAGGTGAGCAACATCGTCTGGCCGGGCTTCAACACCGAGGGCGTGCCGAGCGGCGCGCTGCAGGGCAACACCCTCAACGTGAAGCTGATCTCGGTCAGCGGACCGGCCCAAGTGAGCGTCTACACCACCAGCTCACTCGGTACCCCGACGGTCTGGTTCGACAGCGGCAACGGCCTGCCGGACACCAGGGCGATCGCCATCAACACCCACGCCCACGCCAACTGGGCCTTCGAAGCATCCGGCACCTACACGGTCGTCTTCGAAGCCACCGGTACTACGGCCGCCGGCGCCGCAGTGACCACCGGCCAGAAGACCTACACCTTCACCGTCCAGCCATAGCTCGACCTTTGAGGGGGTAACCCCTCAAAGGGTGGGTTGCCCCGCGAGCTTCCGACGGGGCAACCCACCGTCTAAGAGGTCAACCCCTCAGACGCCGACCCTCGAGCGATTACGTCGTAGGGTCTTCGCATGAGGATCGTCTCTCTGCTGCCGTCGGCCACCGAGATCTGTTTCGCTCTCGGGGGCGGTGACGACGTGCTCGGGGTGACCTTCGAGTGCGACTACCCGATCGAGGCGCGCGAGCGGCGGATCGTCTCCACCACCAATCTTCCCGAAGGTCTCACCCCGGTCCAGATCGACACCGCCGTGCGCGAGCGAGTCGCCGCGGGTGAGGACCTCTACAAGCTCGACCGCGACGCCCTCCGCGATGTCGCCCCTGACCTCGTCATCACCCAGGACCTCTGCGCCGTCTGCGCGATCGACCTCGACGATGTCGAAGAGGCGCTGTCCTACCTCGGCTGCGAGGCGCAGGTGGTGACCACCGATCCGCACGACCTCGACGAGGTGTTCGACTCGATCGAGCTGATCGGCGACGCCATCGGCCAGCCCGCCGGCCGCTTCGTCGAGGACCTGCGCAAACGCCTGGCGAAGGTCCGGATCCAGGGCAATACGCGAGTGATGCTGCTCGAGTGGACCGACCCGCCGTTCGCCCCCGGCCACTGGATCCCGGAGATGATCGAGTACGCCGGTGGCGTGAGCGTGCTCGGCACGGCCGGCCTCCGCTCGGTACGAACCACCTGGCCCGCGATCGAGGCGGCCCGCCCCGAGGTGATCGTGTCGGCGCCCTGTGGGTTCGACCTGGACGCCGCGAGCGACCTCACGCAGGAGTTGCTCGATAGCGGCACGCTCCCACCCGCAGTACCGGTCTGGGCCGTCGACGCGAACGGCTGTTTCGCGCGACCAGGCCCCCGACTCGTGGACGGCGTCGAAGCCCTGGCCGGCCTGCTGCACAACGGCCCGGTAGACCAGTCGGTGGCCCGCCGCCTCCGCTGAGTGCAGCCTGGTTAGCTGAGTGCGGCCTGGTTAACTGGCGGTATGACTGACGTGCAGGTGGTGCGGGTGTTCACCGATCCGGCCGGGAACTTCGGGAACCAGCTGGGTGTGGTGCTCGACGGTGCAGCCATCCCCGACCACGCCGAGCGGCAGAAATTCGCCGCTGAGCTCGGGTACGCGGAGACGATCTTCTTCGACGATGTCGAGCGGGCGGCGTTCCAGATCTTCACCCCGGCGACTGAGCTGCCGTTCGCCGGTCACCCCGCGGTCGGTGCCGCCTGGGTGCTCAACCGCGAGCTGGGCAAGGCTCCCGACGTACTGCGCGTCGCGGCCGGCGAGGTGACGACCTGGCAGGACGGTGACGACGTCTGGGTCCGCGGCCCGCTCGCCTCCGCGCCGCCGTGGTGGCACGAGAAGCTGGAGTCGGCCGAGGCGGTCGACAAGCTCACCGGCCCGCTCGTACCGGAGCAGGACGCGACCCAGCTCTGGGCCTGGGAAGACGAGGCAGCCGGGATCGTCCGGGTCCGCGTCTTCGGGCGCCGCTTCGGGATCGAGGAGGACGAGGCCTGCGGGTCCGCGTCGATGCGCCTGGCCGCGGCCCTCGGCCGCCGGCTCACCATCAAGCATGGCAACGGCTCGCTCGTCCTCGCCCAACCCGGCCCGCCGTCGTACGCCGAAGTCGGCGGCCGCGTCGTCATCGACTGAGCTTGGTCCACACCTCGCGGAGGGCGCGGGCGGCGTCTCCTTCGAGGCCGGCGGCGTCGAGGGTCTTGGCCAGCTCGTCGAACTCGGGGCCCCAGCGCCAGGCCACGCTTCGCAGGCTTTCCGGGAGTCCGGGATCCTTCAGCGAGCCGGCGTCGGCGCGAACCTGTTGGGCCGTCAGAGCCTCCGTCACTCCATGCTTCTCGGCCAGCTGGAAGGCCAGTACTGCGAGGGCCGCTTTCCCCTTGTTGTAAAGGGCATAGGCAGATTTCGCAGCCGACGCAGCACCTACCTGGTCGCCCACCACCATGGGCGTGACCGCCGTTCCGTCCCACAAGTCGGCCGCCACTGCAGCGGCTGAGCCGGAGAGCATCAGGTGCGTCGGGCTCGACCCACCGGTTGGCGGCGGACCGATCACTCCCGCGTCGACAAAGGTTGCCTCAGGCAAGGCGTCTTGGGCTGCCTGCAGGGACTTGGGTGAGAGCGGGTTGGCCTCGATGTAGATCCCGGCGAACCCCGCCGCCCCCACCTCCCGGGCGATGTCGATCGCGCCCTGCGGCGCGCATGAGCAGACGACGACCTCGGCTGACGCGATCGCGTCAGCGAACGTAGTACCGATCAATCCTGCCACCTCGGCGCGCTCGACCGAGGCCGGGCTGCGACCCTCAGGCGACCAGCGCACTTCGTGGCCTGCGGCAACCAATTGGTGGGCTAGTTGTGAGCCCATCGCGCCGGGGTGGAAGACGGCGATCCGCATCGTGTCAGGCGCGACCGTCGAAGAGCTTGGTCACCGAGCCGTCCTCGAAGACCTCGCGGATGGCTTGGCTGATCAGCGGCGCGATCGTGAGCGTGGTGAGCTTGTCGAACTCGCTCTCCTTGGCGATCGGCAGCGTGTTGGTGACGATCACCTCGCTGGCCTGGCAGTTCTTCAGCCGGTCGACCGCCGGGCCGGACAAGATCGCGTGCGTCGCGGCGATCACCACGCCGGCGGCGCCGTCGGCCATCAGGGCGTCGGCGGCCTTGCAGATGGTGCCGCCGGTGTCGATCATGTCGTCGACCAGGATGCAGACCCGGCCCTTGACCTCACCGACGACGCGGTTGGCAACCGTCTCGTTCGGCCGGTCGATGTCGCGGGTCTTGTGGATGAAGGCCAGCGGCGCGTTGTTCAGCCGGGCCGACCACTGCTCGGCGACCTTGATCCGGCCGGCGTCCGGGGAGACCACGGCCAGCTGCTGATCGCCGTACTTCTCCCGCACGTAGTCGCTCAGGATCGGCAGCGCCATCAGATGGTCCACCGGGCCGTCGAAGAAGCCCTGGATCTGTGAGGTGTGCAGGTCGACGCAGATCAGCCGGTTCGCGCCGGCCGTCTTGAACAGGTCGGCCATCAGCCGGGCCGAGATCGGCTCGCGACCGCGGTGCTTCTTGTCCTGCCGGGCGTAGCCGTAGAACGGCAGCACGACGGTGATCCGCTTGGCCGACGCCCGCTTCAGCGCGTCGATCATGATCAGCTGCTCCATGATCCACTGGTTGATCGGAGCAGTGTGGCTCTGGATCACGAACGCGTCGCTGCCCCGGACCGACTCCTCGTACCGGACGTAGATCTCGCCGTTGGCGAAGTCGTACGCCGAAGTCGGCACCAGACCCGCCCCGAGCTCCTCGGCGACCGACTCCGCCAGGGCGGGGTGCGCCCGTCCTGAGAACACCATCAGGTTCTTCTCGGTGGTCCGTTTCATCCCGCTCATGGCCAAGCCTCCCGTTACGCCTTGTCGCCAGTGTCGCGCTGTGAACCGGTCGGCGCAGCAGCTGAACCAGCACCGGCCGCGCCCAGCGCTTCCTCGGCAGCCTTCGCCGTCTTCGTACCGGCCCGCTTGCGCGCGACCCAGCCCTTGATGTTGCGCTGCCGGCCGCGGGCGACCGCGATCTCGCCCGGGCCGACCGGGGAGTCGATCGCGCTGCCGGCCGCGATGTAGGCGCCGTCACCGATGTCGGCCGGCGCGATCAGTACCGAATTGCTGCCGACGAACGAGTACTTGCCGATCGTGGAGTGGAACTTGTTGACGCCGTCGTAGTTGGCGAAGATCGTGCCGGCGCCGATGTTCGCGCCCTCGCCGATCGTCGCGTCACCGGCGTAGGTGAGGTGCGGGACCTTCGCGCCGTCCGCGATCGCGGCGTTCTTGGTCTCCACGAAGGTGCCGATCTTGCCCTTGACGCCCAGGGTCGTCCCGGGCCGCAGGTAGGCGAACGGGCCGACGGTCGCGTGGGCGCCGATGATCGCGCCAGAGCCGTGGGTGCGGATGATCGACGCGCCCTCGCCGACCTCGATGTCGGTCAGCGTGGTGTCCGGGCCGATCGTGGCGCCGGTGGCGACCTTGGTGGCGCCGTGCAGCTGCGTGTTCGGCAGCAGGGTGACGTCGCGGTCGAGGGTGACGGTGGAGTCGACCCAGGTGGTGTTCGGGTCGACCACGGTGACGCCGGCCCGCATCAGGGTGTCGAGCGTGCGGCGGTTGAGCTCGGCGCGCAGGGTGGCCAGCTGGACACGGTCGTTCACGCCCTCGGTCTGCATCGCGTCCTCGGTGACATACGCGCCGACCCGCTTGCCGTCGCTCTTCGCGATCGCCAGTACGTCGGTCAGGTACAGCTCGCCCTGGGCGTTGTCGGTGGTGATCCGGGTCAGCCCGTCGCGCAGCGTGGCCGCGTCGAACGCGTAGATGCCGGCGTTGATCTCGTCGATCTCGCGCTGCTGCGGCGTCGCGTCCTTGTGCTCGACGATGCCCGCCACGCTGCCGTCGTCACCGGGGATGATCCGGCCGTAGCCGGTCGGGTCCGGCACCCGCGCGGTCAGCACGGTGATCGCGTTGCCGCGCCGCTCGTGCTCGGCGACGAGCTCCTTCAGCGTCTCCGCCTCGAGCAACGGGACGTCACCCGACGTGACGATGACGGTGCCGTCGAAGTCGGCCGGTACTGCGGCGAGGCCCGAGCGGACCGCGTCGCCGGTGCCCAGCTGCTGCTCCTGGACGGCGGTACGGACTCCGGGGTCGATCTCGGCCAGGTGGGCCTCGACGAGCTCACGGCCGGTACCGACCACGACGACGAGGTGTTCCGGGGCCAGCGCACGGGCGGTGACCACAGCGTGACCGACGAGACTGCGCCCGCCGATCTCGTGCAGGACCTTGGGGGTGGCGGATTTCATCCTGGTCCCCTGCCCGGCGGCCATGATGATGACGGAGGCAGGACGGTGGGAGGTCACGCGGTCTTCTCCTCGAGTTCCCGGCGAGTTCGGCTGGGCTGACTTGTCAACGGACACTCGAAACGGTGCCTTCGTCAGACTACTTGCTCAACTCGAGGACCCTCGCACGGACTCCACCAGCCGCGCCTGGGTGAAGCCGGTGTACTCCTGCATCAGACGGTCCCTGGCAGCGTCGTTGTAGCCGCGGCGGGCCACTTGACGGTAGTACTCAGTGACCTGTTTCACTCCGGCCTTGGCGATCAACTGCTCCACGGCCCGCAAGCTGAGGGCATCCCTGGCGCGTTTCGCGCCGGCGCCCCCCACGCTGGCACCCTCCACGCTGGGGTCTGCCACGAAGGCTTCGTCGGCGGGGAGCCGGGTCAGCTGGGTCAGCTCCTGCTTGGTCAGCTCGCGGCGCTTCGCGGCTCGCTCGGCGGCTGGGAGCGCCTGGATCTCGGCGTACTGGGCCATTCCCTCGGCCAGCCACCTGGGGGCGCCGTCGCCGAGTCTGACCGGTAGGAGATGCAGGAGGACGTGGTTCAGCTGGGCCGGAGACATTGTGGTCTGCCGGATCACGACCCAGCCGCCCGCCGGTTGGATCGACCCGATCGCGGGGCTGACCATGGCTCGCACCTGGGCGGGCTCGGCGCCGGGGAGGGTTGGCGGGATCTCGGTCAGTACTTGCGGCTCGCGCAGCGCGACGACATACGGGACGATCTGTAGCTGGCCGGGCCAGGTCTTCCGCACGCGCTTGGCCGCCGCCACCGTCTCGTCCGCGAGACTTCGAGCTTTGGCGAGCTGGCCCTGGTTGACGATGACGACGATGTTGGGTCGTCGGAGCACGGCGATGGGGCCGAAGTCCCAGGGCTGGCGGTTGGAGCCGATCGCCTGGTCGAGGGCGCGGTCAGAGGTCATCCAGAGGCGGCCCTTGCGGAAGGCATAGGTGTAGCCGACGTCCGTTGCCGCCTGGTCGAGCCTGCTGCCGTGCAGGACGTACCGCATGCTGACGCGGAAGGTGCCGGTCTGCCCGCGCAGGTTCTGCCAAGGCTCGGCGCGGCGGTAGGTCACGCTCACCCCGACGGCCCTGAGGTTGAGGAACTGCTGCGTCTGCCTCGCCCTGAGGGCCGGCGCGACATCCTGCAGGAACATCGCGAGGTTGTTGGTCCTGATGGCCACGCCGCGCCGCGCCAGGCTCGCATCGACCGCGTTGGCCAGCGTGGGATCCACATCGCTGGTCGGGCTCGGGCGCATGGTCTGGAGCGTCACACCCCGCGTCGCCTCACTGGTCAACCGCACAGTGCTCGCCGCCGGCGTGATCGCCAGCCACAACGCACCGCCCACCACCAACGCCCCGGCCAACGGCGTCAAAGCCCCTCGCAACCCACGCACCCCCACATCGTCACGCACCGCCTGCGCTCCTACCAACTCTGTCCCGACCGACAGGACATAGTCCCCAAAACTCACGCCCCGGCAGCCCACCTGAGCGTGACGGGCCCGGCCCTTCCCGACTATGTCCTGTCGGTCGGCACCGGCTATTCGATGTACCCGGTGACGGGGTCAACCTGCTTGAGGAAGGACCGGATCGACTCCTCCTGGGCAGCCGGGGTCAGAGGCGATGCGTCAGATGTCGCCGAGCTGAAGCCGTAGCCCGCATTCGGCCCGGAGACCCAATCGAAGTGGTAGTGCCCAGGTCGGTCGACGCGTACGTCGAACAGTTGACCGTCGACCTCGACCCGAACCGGTTCTCCGGTTGTCATCAACTACCTCCGATGCCTGGAACTGCGAGAGTACGAGTCTGCCCCTGAGGCGGGTTCTCCTGACAGAATTCGGAGCATGTCGACTGAGTACGGCCAGCCTCTCGCCCAGGTCCTGGGCGACGCGTTCAGAGTCCCGCCGCTGCTGCCGGGCTGGACCGCCCTGGAGGGCGTAGTACTGGTCAAGTGCCTGGATGCCGAGGGCCATCCGAGCTGGGCCTTCCGCGAGACCGAGGGAATGAACGTCGAGGAGGTCATCGGCATCCTCACCGTCCAACTCGACATGCTCCGCGAACGAGCTGTGGACGCCTTCCGCGATATCGACGACGACTGACGATCGACCCGGCGACTGTGCCACGCTCTGGGCATGGCTGGAACGAGGCTTGAGCATGTTCGCGCGAACGTGAGTGACCTACACGCCGCCGTCGAGTGGTACACGACGGTCCTCGGCTTCGAGGTGGAGTCCTACTGGCCCCCGGACGCACCCAATTACGCCCACTTCGTCACCCACTCCGGCGCCACCTTCGCCGTCATGGAGGCACCAGGCCGGGGCGCCCGCTTCAACTTCACCATCGACGACCCCGACGCCCTATGGCACCAACTCAAAGACCAAGCCACCATCATCGAGCCCCTCTTCGACACCCCCTACGGCACCCGCAAATTCACCATCGCAGACCCCGACGGCAACGAACTCGGCTTCGTCCGCAACGGTTGAGTCTCTCCAGGTACCGGCGTTCGCTCGTCTTGTTGGGTCAGGTAGTGATGCCCGCGACGGTTTCGTTCGCTGTTGCTCGTTCGGTGGGCTCGCCGAACTCCGCGCTCCAAAGTGCGTCCTTGACCGCGCAGGCCTGCACCCAGCGGATGACTCGCTCCCGCTCCATTTCGGCGGCCTCGGCGAAGGCGGCCAGCTGGTACGACAAGGTCTTCACCAGATCCGCGGGCGCGGCCATGGTGTGCCAGTGCTCGCGGAGCAGGTTGACAGCGTCGTAGGCGGGATCGCCGGCCCAACCCTTCGGATCGATCGCCAGCCACGGTTCGCGACTGCTTCTGAGGATGTTGCTGAAGTTCAGGTCGCCATGCACTAGCAAGTTCGGCTGGTCCGCCGCCAGCTCACGACAGCTCTCCAGCGCGCGCCCGACAAGCCGATCCGCCAGCGGCGTCCGTACTCGCTGATACCGCGAGTCGATCTCCCTCGCCCAATCGCCAGCAACATCCTTCAGCGACGGAAATCCCTCCGGCGCCAACACCGCCAGCCGCCGATTCAGCCGCCCCGCGACCACCATCCGCTCGACAGCATCGGGCAACTCACGCAACGAGTAGCCGCTCGCCTTCTCCAACACCATCGCGAACACCTGAGCGTCGTACTCGACCAGCCGCACCGCACCACGCCCCGCCCATGCAGCCAGCGCCCGCGGTTCAGCAAGGTTTCCAGGGTGGGGAAATGAAACCTTCAAGACAGCAGTACTTCCATCAGCGCGACGTACCGGCACGACAACCCCCACCGCACCATGCATCGCCCGCCCCGACAGCGTGAGCCCCCACCTCACCAGCGCCCGATCGACCAGCCCCGGCAGCGCCTCGAGCCACGCCCTCCCCGCGTCCCCCTCCCGCTCGAGGATCTCCCTCACGAACGCCACGGGAACCTCGACCATCGCCCCATCATCGCGCTCGGTAGGGTCCGACGATGGTCGATCTCAAAGCCGAACTGCTGCGAGTCCTACAGAGCAGCCGGGCAGTACTGCTCGCCAAGCTGGACGGCCTACCGGAGTACGACCGCCGCCGCCCGCTGACTCCGACCGGCACAAACCTGCTCGGTCTGGTCAAACACTTGGCGGGCTTGGAATACGGCTACCTCGGCGATGCATTCGGCCGCCCACCGCTCGAACGCCCATCGTGGTTCCGCGACGACCCCTACACCGAGATCGATATGTGGGCTACGCCGGACGAATCAACCGACTACATCACCGGCGTCTACCGGCAGGCCTGCACCCATTCCGACCTCACCATCACCGAACTAGACCTGAACACCCCAGGCCACGTGGCCCACTGGGCGCTAGGCCACCAGGAAACAACGCTGGCGGTCCTGCTGATCAGAATGACCGCCGAAACCTCCCAGCACGCCGGCCACGCCGACATCATCCGAGAACTGATCGACAGCCAGACCGCTCCGATAGGCAACGCACCAGCCCGACCAACGCGACGCGAGTCAGACACCCAAGGCGCCACATCGCAAGTGGTTCGGGTGGGCTCAACGCACCAGCGCGCGACCGGCCCGCCGTGCGCTTGGTCGTCCACCCCGATCCACACCGTTTGTTAGCAAATCCGTTAGCAAGTCCGGCCCTGAACGGGCTTCACGCTTGCTGCTGGGCGCGAACGGTTTCACGGTCCGGGCTGGTCGCCATGGTCGCCGACGGTGCGGTGCGAGGCCAGGTCCAGGCGTACCGCAGGATGAGGGCGAGAAGGATCAATTCCAATGCGACGCCAAGGCCGTAGAAGTACAGCCAGGACTCGCCCGCCACGTTGAATGCCGTGACGGGGACGTAGACCGAGGCCACGATGAGGTTCATGGTGCGGTTCGCGCGGGCGGGCAGCGTCATCGACAGCACGACCATGAAGATCGGGATGGCTATGAGGGTCAGCGCCGTGGTCGAAAAGGTCTGGGAGAGGTCGAACTCGAAGACCCTGCCGTCGAGGATGTCTTCGATGACGCCGGGCGTGAAGAAGTTGAGAATGTCCATGTAGGCGTACAGGAACATGAAGCTTGTCCACGCTGCGGCGAGCTTGGCTCTCACCGGGATCGGCTGGTCTTCCAGTGTGGTGGTGGGTTGACGTGTTCTCATCATGGGCTCCGTCGTTGTGGTGAGGATCGGTGGGTCCACGATCGCTGAGCCCGGCGGCGGGCATATCGGCCAGGAGGCTGGAGTTCGCCTGGCCGATGGCATGGTCTCTCTCTCGTGCTTTCGGCTGATCCGCCGCTGCCGCGCTGTGCCTACGCTGGACAGATGGACCTGGGCAGGGGCTGACGAGTTCGACGACCTTGGTCTCTACCCTGCTGACGTCAGGTTGCCGCTGGCCGAGCTGCTGAGCACCAGCGCCTAGCGCAACTCCACCCTGCGTCTTCCCGTCTGCCGTTCAGCCCACGCGTAGCGCGATCGGGCGCGGATCGCCTCGGTGAGTTCGGAGGTGTTGGTGATGACGGCATCGGGTCCGGCTGCGGTCAGGTCGTCGGACTTGCCGGGCTCGTTCGCGTACCCGACGCTTGCCGCTCCGATGGGGCAACGCACCAGCCCGACCGACGCGACGCGAGTCAGATACCCAAGGCGGCACATCACCAGTGGTTCAGGTGGGCTCAACGCACCAGCCCGCGACACGAGTACGGGTGGGGCAAGACGGAAGCCCCCAGGCCAAAGGTTCTGGCCTGGGGGCCGTGCGTTGCTCCCCCGCCTGGTTTCGATCCAGATCTTCGAGATTCAAAGTCTCGCGGGCTGCCGATTACCCCACGGGGGATCGCTGGTACGCCGGAACAGTCTGCCATGGGTGGGCAAGGTGACACGCGAAGGGGTTCCTAACCTACGAACCCGTAGGTTACGGTTGCGTAGGTAAAGCCGTCCTCCACCACGAGGGAAAATCATGACTCCAGTTGCGGCTCCGGAGGCGCCCACCGGCGCCCGGCAGGCTGGCGAGTTCGACACCGACCACGGGACCCGCGGTGGCGAGCGCAAGGGCGCGTGGGAACAGCTCGCGCTCGCGCTGTTCATCGGGATCCCCTTCCTGGCCGTGCTGGCGGCGATACCGATCGCCTGGGGCGGGTTCCTCGGCTGGCGCGACATCGTGATCGCGGTCGTGTTCTACACGGTCTCCGGTCACGGCATCTCGATCGGTTTCCACCGGTACTTCACGCACAAGTCCTTCAAGCCGAACCGGCCGCTCAAGTACGCGCTGGCGATCGCCGGCTCACTTGCGATCGAAGGGCCTGTGGTCCGCTGGGTGGCCGACCACCGCAAGCACCACAAGTTCTCCGATCGTGAGGGCGACCCGCACAGCCCGTGGCGCTACGGCACCAGCCTCAAAGCACTCACCAAGGGCTTCTGGCACGCCCACATCGGCTGGCTGTTCGACGCCGAGCAGACCCCGCAGCGGCAGTACGCGCCGGATCTCCTGAAGGACCGCGACATCGTCAAGGTGTCCCGGATGTTCCCGTTCCTGGTCCTGGCGAGTCTGTTCGCGCCGGCCGTCATCGGCGGTCTGTGGTCCTGGTCGATCGAGGGCGCGCTGACCGCGTTCTTCTGGGCCAGCCTGGTCCGGATCGCCCTGCTGCACCACGTCACCTGGTCGATCAACTCGATCTGCCACACGATCGGGTCCCGCCCGTTCAAGTCCCGCGACAAGTCCGGCAACGTCTGGTGGCTGGCGATCCTCAGCCAGGGCGAGTCCTGGCACAACCTGCATCACTCCGACCCGACCTGCGCCCGCCACGGCGTACTCAAAGGTCAGCTCGACACGTCCGCGCGGACCATCTGGTTCTTCGAGAAGATGGGCTGGGTCAGCGACGTGCGCTGGCCGGTCAAGGAACGCCTCGAAGCGCGGCGGGTGACCGCCGCCGACCGAGCGGCAGCCTGAGCGGGCCGTAAATCTCCCACCTCGTACCCCCGATCTACGGCATGATGCTGACGTGATCCTTAGGGCGTGCCTCCTCGTCCCCTTCAGTCGCGAGCAGGTGCCCGGTGCGGTGCCTCGGTGCGTGCCGCGCAGCACGAAGGGGACGAGGAGGCACGCCCTCAGTGACTGAACCGAAGCCGCGCCGCACGACCCGGGTCCGGATGACCAGTGCCGAGCGACGCGAGCAGCTGATCGTCATCGCCCGTGGCCTGTTCGCCGAGAAGGGCTACGAAGCAACCTCCGTCGAGGAGATCGCGGCCCGCGCCGAGGTCTCCAAGCCGGTCGTATACGAACACTTCGGCGGCAAAGAGGGCCTGTACGCCGTGGTGGTGGATCGCGAGGTCCGCAAGCTGCTCGACACCGTGACGGCAAGTCTGACCGCCGGCCGCGCCCATGAGCTGGTCGAGCAGGCGGCGCTCGCGCTGCTGGACTACATCGAGAGCTCCTCCGACGGCTTCCGGATCCTGGTCCGCGACTCCCCCGTCGGCTCGTCGACCGGCTCGTTCATCTCGATCCTGAGCGACGTCGGCACCAGGGTCGAGCACATCCTGGCCGAGGAGTTCAAGCGCCGCGGCCTGGACCCGAAGTTCGCCCCGATGTACGCGCAGATGCTGGTCGGCATGGTCGCGCTGACCGGTCAGTGGTGGCTCGACGTCCGCCGCCCGAAGAAGCCCGACGTCGCCGCGCACCTGGTCAACCTCGCCTGGAACGGCCTATCCGGCCTCGAAGCGAAACCCACGCTCTCCACCCGTCCGCACAAATAAGGCCCTGTACCACCAACCGCCGCGCCCAGCACCCCGTACTGCGAACCACCGCGCCCGGCGAACGGGCTGAGACCACAGTAGGACGCCGACATCCGCCCCTGGCATGACCAAACCGTGCTGATTTCACCGTAATCTGGCCCGCATGACGGGGACCATGTCCGGGATCCTGGCGCCCCGGCGACAGGTCAGCCCGCGCAGCAGGGCGTTCGACCTGCTGCTCGCGGGCGGACTCACCCTCGTCCTCGGCCTGCTCGGACTCGCCCAGGCGAGCATGGCGGGCGCCCTCGGACTCGGCATGCTGGTGCCGCTGATCTGGCGCCGCAGCCATCCCGAGCTCGTCTTCTTCACCGTCTCCGCCGTCGCCGTCCTGCAGTGGCTGGGCGGCGTCGAGCTGCAGCCCGGCAACGTGGGCCTGCTGATCGCGCTCCACGCGATCTCGGTGTACGGCGAGGTCAAGTACAGCCGGATCGCCCTCGGCATCGGCGGCCTCGGCGTGCTGATGGCGACCGCCCGGTACTGGAGCGGCTCCGACTGGCGTCAGCAGATCACCATGATGGTCGCGCTCGGCGCGCTGGTGTTCGGCGTCTGGGCCATCGGCGAACGCCGCCGGACCAGAGGCCTGTACGTCGCTCAGCTGGAAGAACGCGCGATCCAGGCCGAGCACGACCGCGATCGCGAGTCCAAGCTCGCCGTCTCGGCCGAGCGGACCCGGATCGCCCGCGAGATCCACGACGTCGTCGCCCATGGCCTGTCGATCATGATCGTCCAGGCAGACGGCGGCCTGTACGCCGCGGACGCGTCGCCCGAGCAGGCCAAGAAGGCGCTGGCCACGATCGGCGACACCGGGCGCGCCTCGCTGACCGAGATGCGCAAGATGCTCGGCCTGCTCAAACAGGACGCCCAGCAGGAGCTCGATCCGGACCAGCCGCGCCCCCAACCCGGTATCTCGTCGCTGCCCGAGCTGATCGAGAACGTGCGTCAAGCCGGGCTCACCGTCGACTACGACGTCACCGGCACCCCGCGCGATCTGCCCGCGCTGCTGGGCCTGACGGCGTACCGGATCGTGCAGGAAGGGCTCACCAACACGCTGAAACACGCCGGGCCGGGAGCGCGGACGTCCGTCCATCTCGACTTCGGGCGCGAGATGCTGACCGTGGTGGTCACCGACGACGGCCGCGGCGCCGGCGTCGCGCCGAGCAGCGACCCGGGGCATGGTCTGGTCGGGATGCGGCAACGCGCGTCCATCTCCGGCGGTACGGTGAACGCCGGACCGAAGGCGGGCGGTGGTTACGAGGTGATCGCCAAGCTGCCGTACAACCTGCCCAACGGAGGAGTAGCCCAGTGACGACCGACGAAAGCGTCATTCGCGTGTTCTTGGTGGATGACCAGGAGCTCGTGCGTGCGGGATTCACCATGCTGGTGGACTCGCAGCCGGACATGCGGGTGGTCGGTCAGGCCGGTGACGGCGGCGAGGCGCTGGAGAAGCTCCAGGTGACCGCCAGCGATGTCGTTCTGATGGACGTCCGGATGCCCCGGCTGGACGGGGTCGAGGCGACGCGGCAACTACAGTCGTTGCCGCAGGCCCCCAGAGTGATCGTGCTGACCACCTTCGACCTGGACGAGTACGCGTTCGCCGCGATCAAGGCCGGCGCGGCCGGCTTCCTGCTCAAGAACACTCCACCCGCGGACCTGCTGAACGCGATCCGTCAGGTGCATACCGGCGACGCGGTCGTCTCCCCCAGTACTACGCGCCGGCTGCTCGAGCACTTCGCCGGCTCGCTGCCCGACGAGGAGCGCGAACGCCCCGACCTGGACATCCTGACCGCGCGCGAGCGCGAAGTACTGGGTGAGGTCGCCCGGGGCCTGTCGAACACCGAGATCGCCACCCTCTTCACGTTGTCCGAGGCAACGGTCAAGACCCACATCGGCCGCATCCTGGCCAAGACCGGCCTGCGCGACCGAGTGGCCCTGGTAGTCCTCGGCTACGAGACCGGCATCGTCAAAGCGCCGAGGTGAAGTAGTACGACTCTGGTCGTACGCGGAGTCCATTCCCTGGTCCGACTCTTCGGGGATTGATCGTCGGTAACTTCTTGGAACGTGGGTGAGAGCGTCTCGCCCCCGGCCTTTCGAGGAGAACGATGACCATCCAGACCGGCGACCTGACGGCCAGTACCCTGCCGCTCGGGCGTTTGCCGCAGGACACCGCCGACCGGACTGCCATCCGCGCACACGAGCTTCGCAAGGTCTACGGCCACGGTGACACCGCGGTGGCCGCGCTCGACGGTGTCTCCGTCGACTTCGGGGTGGGCCGGTTCACCGCGATCATGGGTCCGTCGGGTTCCGGCAAGTCGACCCTGATGCACTGCCTGGCCGGCCTGGACACCCCGACCTCGGGTCAGGTGCTGCTCGGCGAGACCGAGCTGACCCAGCTGCCGGACGCCGCGCTGACGAAGATCCGCCGCGACCGGATCGGCTTCGTCTTCCAGTCGTTCAACCTGCTGCCGATGCTCTCGGCCAAGGACAACATCCTGCTCCCGCTGGAGCTCGGCGGTCGCAAGCCCGACCAACAGTGGATGACTACGCTGATCGACGTCCTCGGTCTGCAGGACCGCCTCACGCACCGCCCGTCGGAGCTGTCCGGCGGTCAGCAGCAGCGCGTCGCCGTCGCCCGCGCTCTGGTCGGCCGGCCCGAGGTGGTCTTCGCCGACGAGCCGACCGGCAACCTGGACTCGCGCTCCGGCGCCGAGGTGCTCGGCTTCCTGCGCCGCTCGGTCCGCGAGTTCGGTCAGACGGTCGTGATGGTCACCCACGACCCGCTCGCGGCGTCGTACGCCGACCGCGTCGTGATGCTTGCCGACGGCAAGCTCGCCGGCGAGTTGATCGACCCGACCCCGGAGACCGTCCTCGGCGCCCTGCGGCAGCTGGGGGCCTGACCCGTGCGACGCTCGATTCTCTCCTCCCTGCGCGCCCACCTGGGCCGCCTGGTCGCCGCCTGTCTGGCGATCGTGCTGGGTGTCGGCTTCGGCACCCTGGCGATGACCGCGCACTCGTCGGCCACCCACGGCATCGACGAGACCATCGGCAAGCAGAACGCCGGGGTCGACGCGGTGGTCGAGTCCAGCCGTGAGTCCCTCGCCGCCAGTGACGCGGCGGCCGTGAAGAAACTGCCACAGGTCGCCTCGATGGTGACCGACACGTCGGCGTACCTGCAGGTGCAGTGGCCCGGTCAGGTCCGGCCGGAGAGCCTGGGCATCGACGCCCGCTACGACACCTCGAAGATCGCCGGCCCGACCACGACCTCCGGAAAGTTGCCGGAGGCAAAGAATGAGGTCGCGCTACCGGCCAAGCTGGCCGAGAAGTACAAGATCCCGCTCGGCCAGCAGGTCAAGTTCAGCACCTGGGACGGCAAGCCCTGGATGCTGACGGTGGTCGGTCTGCTCGACGACAGCACCTCGATCGGTGGCGCGAACGCGGTCGCCACTGCCGAGACAGTGAAGGCGATCGAGCCGCAGGGCTACATCAACCAGCTCAAGGTCGCTGCCAACCCGGGCGTGAGCCAGGCCGCGCTGGCCGCCGCCGTCACCGGGGCGGTCAACCAGGGCCTCATGGTCTACACCGGTGAGGGCTGGATCGACTACCAGGTCAAGCAGATCACCAACGGTATCGACGTACTCGGTGGCGTGTTCGGCATGTTCGCCGTGATCGCGCTGTTCGTCGCCTGCCTGGTGATCGGCAACACCTTCACCATCGTGATCGCCCAGCGGACCCGCGAGATGGCGCTGCTGCGCTGCGTCGGCGCATCCCGCCGGCAGGTCTTCTCCTCCGTACTGGCCGAGGCCACCGTGGTCGGCTTGGTTGCCTCCAGCATCGGTGTGGTCTTCGGCGTCGCACTGTCCGCGATCGCCCTGACGCTGGCCCGGTCCTTCGACTGGGGCATCCCGCCGGTCGACCTGCACCTCGACCTGGCCTCGGTCTTCCTCCCGCTCCTGCTCGGTACGGTCGCGACGATCCTGGCTGCCGTAGTACCGGCTCGGCGGGCGACCCGGGTCGCTCCGCTGGCAGCTCTCCGGCCCGAGGCGGCTCCGGTCGCCAAGTCCAAGGCCGGCATCGTTCGCCTGATCGTCGGTTTCCTGCTACTGGCCGCAGGTGGCGGCCTGCTCGCTCAGGGCGCGAGGTCGCATCAGGTGATCATCGGCGTCGCCGGCGGCGTGATCTCCTTCATCGGGATCCTGTCGATCGGCTCCCTGCTGGTGCCCGCGCTGGTCAGGGTGCTGGGGGCGTTGCCCGCGCGGGCCGGAGGGGTTCCCGCGCGGATCGCCGTCGCCAACGCCGTCCGCAACCCGCGGCGGACCGCGGCGACCACGTCGGCGCTGCTCATCGGCGTCACGCTGATCAGCCTGACCTGTGTCGGGATCGCCTCGGTCCGCAAGACGTTCGACGTCACGATGGACAAGGAGTACCCGGTCGACGTGACGGTCCAGGTGACCGACGAGAAGCTGCCGGCCACCGCGGCCAACCAACTCCAGAGCATCAAGGGCATCACCCAGGTCGTACCGGTCCGGACGGCGACGGTGAAGTCGGGCGAGAACACGCTGGCGATCACCGGCATCGACAAAGCCTCGGCGTCCTCGGTCATCCACAACCCGACGCTGGCCGGCCAGCTCCAGCCCGGTACGGCGCTGCTCGACCGCAACACGAGGTACTCGCTCAACGTCGAGGACGGCGGGACCGTCACCATCGTTTCGGGCAAGGAGAAGGTCGCGTTCAAGGTCGTCGCGGCCCAGGGTCTGGACCCGTTCACGGTCACCCAGACCGATCTGCAGAGGCTGGCGCCGAAGGCCGCGGTGACCGGCTTCTGGCTGGCCTCCGACCCGAAGGCCGACGGCCCCAAGGTGATGGACGAGCTCAAGCAGTCGCTGCCCACGGTGAAGAACCTGAGCATCTCCGGCGGGCTGCCCGAGCGGAGCTTCTACACCAAGGTGTTCGACATCCTGCTGCTCGTCGCGGTCGGGCTGCTCGGGGTCTCGGTACTGATCGCGCTGGTCGGCGTCGGCAACACGCTCAGCCTGTCGGTGCTGGAGCGGACGCGGGAGAACGCGCTGCTCCGGGCGATGGGGCTGACCAGGCGGCAACTACGCGGCATGCTCGCGGTCGAGTCGTTGCTGATGGCACTCGTCGCGGCCGGGCTGGGGATCGGGCTGGGCCTGATCTACGGCTGGTCCGGCACGGAGGCGCTGATGGGCGGCCAGATCGACGGACCCGTCGAGTACGCCGTACCGGGTGGTCTGCTGCTGACGATCGCCCTGGTCGCAGCCGTGGCCGGTCTGCTCGCGTCGATCCTCCCGGCCCGGCGCGCCGCGAAGGTCGCACCGGCCGGAGCACTCGCCACCGAGTAGCACCCAACGCTTGCGTCCGAAGAACCGGAGGGACGTCGCCTTCACTTCTTCGGACGTAAGCGCTTTGGGTCAGACGATCTCGACTCGGTTTCCGTGGCCGTCGGCGGTGTGGAAGCGGCGGCGGCCCGGGATCGTGTCGTTGTCCCAGTTGACCGGATAGCCCTTGGCCTGGAGGGTTTCCGCCAGTGCGTCGAGGTCGTCGACGGCCAGCGCGGGATGCGCTTTCAACGCCGGGCTGAAGTCTTCCTCGACGCCGACGTGCACCTCGGCGGCACCGTCCTTGAACCAGCAGCCACCGCGGACCGCGAGCAGCGGCGGCTTCTCCAGCTCGGTCATCCCGAGCGCGTCGCGGTAGAACGCCCGCGCCACCTCCTCGCCACCGGGCGGGCAGGACACCTGCACATGATCGAGTCGCATTAGTTCCCCTTCTGGGCGCTCTTCTGGGCAACGGCGAAGATCCGGCGGAACGGCAGCAGCGTGCCGAACTCCCGCCGCGGATAGGCCTCGTTCAAACGAGCCCCGTACTCCGCCTCGAACCGTACGCGCAGCTCATCGGGCAAGGACTGCAGCACCGGCCGCGCGCCCGTCCCCTTGACCCACTCCAGCACCGCATTCTCGCCTTGCAGAAGATGGTTGTACGTCGTCTCCCACGCGTCGACCCTGCACCCCTCGGCACTCAGCGCCTCGACGTACTCCGCCGGCCCTGGTACGTCCGCCCGCAGCGACTTGTCCTTCGCGTACCCGGCGTACGGCTCGGTTGCCGCCAGCTCCCGAAGGATCGCGTGCGACGGCGCATTCCCGTTCCCCGGAATCTGAATCGCCAGCCATCCGCCCGGCTTCAACGCCCGCACGAACCCGGGAAGCAACTCGAGCTGCTCGGGAATCCACTGCAGCGTTGCGTTGGTGACGATCACATCGACCGACTCCGCCTCCGCTGTCCACTCCCGCAGATCCCCCACCTCGAAGCTCAGTCGCTCGCCGGCCAGCGGCTGGGCCGTCTCGATCATCTGCGGCGAACTGTCGATGCCCTGGACGGCGGCGTCCGGCCAGCGGTCGAGCAGAGTGACGGTCAGGTTGCCAGGACCGCAGCCGAGATCGACCACGGTGACAGGCGCGTCGGCCCGGATCCGGCCGACGAGGTCGGCGAAGGGGCGGCCGCGCTCGTCGGCGTACTTGTTGTATTGCTGGGGGTTCCAGACCGGAGACGTGCGCATCGGTTGGCCTTCCGGTGAGATGTCTTGACGTCGAGAAACTTTACGCCTACGGGTTCTCTTGATGTCAAGAGTCTTGATGGCATAGTCTCGGAATATGAGAGACGAGGTCGACCGGCTGATCGAGGCCTGGCGTCGCGAGCGGCCCGATCTCGACGTGGCGCCGATGGAGGTGCTGTCGCGGGTCAGCAGGCTGGCCCGGCATCTCGATCGCGCCCGTAGCCAGGCGTTCGAGA
Source organism: Streptomyces sp. SID13031 (assembly GCF_010548305.1). Classification (GTDB taxonomy): domain Bacteria; phylum Actinomycetota; class Actinomycetes; order Propionibacteriales; family Kribbellaceae; genus Kribbella. The sequence goes on along the minus strand of NZ_JAAGLV010000004.1, from coordinate 30,673 downwards.
CGCATGGCCTGGAGTCCTGGGAGTTCGACGTACTGGCCGCATTGCGGCGGGCCGGCGAGCCGTACCAGCTCTCCCCCGGCCGGTTGCTCAAGGAGACCCTGGTGACGTCGGGCACGATGACGAACCGGGTGGACCGGCTGACCGCGCGCGGGCTGGTCGAGCGACTGCCCGATCCGGCCGACCGCCGTGGCGTGATCGTCCAGCTCACCGACACCGGCCGCGACTCGGTCGACGCCGCGATGGCCGATCTGCTCGCCCACGAGCGCGCCCTGCTCGGCTCAATCAGTGAGCGCGACCAGGCCAAGATCGCCCGCGTACTGCGCGAACTGGTCGGCCCGTTCGACCAGGAAAACCACTGATACCGCATTTCTGCGCGGGCTCGAAGTTACTCACGGGAATTGTGCCGGAATAATCCGAAAAGACGACCCGTCACTTTATGTGTGCACCGATCGTTGCTAGTTGCAACGAGATCGAGAGATTGCTGTAGTCCACGACTATCGACACTGAGTGACCGGTCCAACTAGTCTCCTGACTGTTGGTGGCCAAGCGACTACAGAACGTTCACGAGATCGGTGACTTCGGCGGCAAGAGGTGGTTCGCCGAAGCCGGTTGGTGGTGTCCGGGGCTCGGGGCTCGGACAACCCGGCCGGTTGGGGCCCGCTCGCCCGCAGACGCGGCATACCCTCCTAATCACAGGGGATTGGAGGGTGTGCCGCGACTCAGGTCCCGAAAGATTTGATCATGTATACATTTCGCCGGCCGGCTGGATTGTCTGGCACCGCCCGCCGCAGCGGTTATTCCGTGCGTTCGGCCGCTTCGAGCCAGGCGGTTTCCAGCCCGGCGCGTTCTTCGGCGAGCTTGCGCAGCTCGGTGTCCAGCTCGGCCAGCCGTGGGTAGTTGCTGGCGTTCGCGGCCAGCTGGTCGTGCAGCTTCCCCTCGTTGAACTTCAGCTTGGACAGCTGCCGCTCGATCCGGTTGAGCTCCTTCTTCGCCGCCCTGGCCGCAGCCGCGTCCACGACGGGCTCGGTGCCCGAGATCTGTCCGTTGGCCAGTGCCGCCGGTGTCGGCGCACTGCCGGCGGAAGACGAGACGGCACGGCGTACCGGGCCGGCTTTGAGCTCTTCGAGGTACTGATCGACGCCGCGGGGCAGGTGCCGGACGGTTCCGTCGCCCAGGATCGTGTAGACCATGTCGCTGACCCGCTCGAGGAAGTACCGGTCGTGGGTGACGATCACGACGACGCCCGGCCAGTTGTCGAGGAAGTCCTCGAGCACGGTCAGCGTCTCGACGTCCAGGTCGTTGGTGGGCTCGTCGAGGATCAGCACGTTCGGCTCGTCGAGCAGGATCCGGAGCAGCTGCAGCCGGCGACGCTCGCCACCGGACAGGTCGTTGATCCGGGTGGTCAGCTTGTCGCCGGTGAAGCCGAACCGCTCCAGCAGCTGGGACGAGTTCATCTCGCCGACGCCGGCGGCCAGGGCCGCGACCCGGCGGATGCCGGTGATGTGCGCGAGCACCGTCACCGTGCCGTCGAGATCCTCCAGCGTCTGCGAGAGGTTGGCGATCTTGACCGTCTTGCCCTGCTTGACCTTGCCGGTGTCCGGCGGGAGCAGGCCGGTGAGCACCTTGAGGAACGTGGTCTTGCCGGCACCGTTCGGGCCGAGCAGGCCGATCCGGTCGGCGGGGCCGATCCGGAAGGTGACGTGGTCAAGCATCACCCGGTCGCCGAAGCTCAGGGTGACGTCCTCCGCGTCGAAGACGTCCTTGCCGAGTCGCGAGGTGGCGAGCTTGGCCAGGGCGAGCTTGTCGCGAGGCTCCGGCTCGTTCTCGATCAGGGCGTTGGCGGCGTCGATCCGGAACTTCGGCTTCGCCGTCCGCGCGGGCGCTCCCCGGCGCAGCCAGGCGAGCTCCTTCTTGACCAGGTTCTGCCGCTTGCCCTCGACGACGGCCTCGTTGCGGGACCGCTCGGCCTTGGCCAGCACGTACGACGCGTAGCCGCCGTCGTACGAGTTGACCTTGCCGCCCTGGACCTCCCAGGTCTCGTTGCAGACCTCGTCGAGGAACCACCGGTCGTGGGTGACGACGATGAGGGCGCCGGCCCGGTCGACGACGTGCTGCGCGAGCCAGTTGACCGCCTCGATGTCGAGGTGGTTGGTGGGCTCGTCGAGGATCAGCAGGTCGACCTCGGTCATCAGCAGGTGCGCCAGCGACGCGCGCCGGCGCTCACCACCACTGAGGGTGCCGATCAGCGCTTCGTGGTCGACGCCACCGAGTAGCTGCTCCATCACGTCGCGTGCGCGCGGATCGGCGGCCCAGGTATAGGTCTCGACGTCGCCCAGTACCGCGTGCGCGACGGTCAACTCCGGATCGAGGCTGTCGACCTGGCCGAGGAACCCCAGCCGAAGATCGCGGTTGTGCGTGATCCGCCCGGCGTCGGCCGTCTCTTCCCGGGCGAGCAAGCGCAGCAACGTGGACTTCCCGTCGCCGTTCCGCCCCACCACCCCGATCCGCTCACCCCGGCCGATGCCGAGGGTCACCCCATCGAGCAGGGTGCGGGTCCCGAAGCCCTTGGTGACAGCTTCCAGATTGACAAGGTTAGGTGCAGGAGTGGCGGCCATATCGACTTAAGCCTAGTCCACCCCGGCACCCGCCAAAGTCAGCTGGTTACTTGATGACCTCTACCTTCTTGTCCCCGGCGGCCTTCTCCGGGGCCTCGTCGGTGGCGCCGGCGGCCGTCGGGACGGGATGGTAGCCGCTGAAGGTGGTCAGCAGGATCCCTTCACCATGCGTGAGACCGGGGAGTTGAGCCTCGAAGGCGTACACCCGGCCGACCGGGATCAGCCCGGTGAGAACCGCACGTTCGGTCCTGATCTCCGTTGACTCCAAGGTCGCGCCGGCCTCGACGAGCTTGGCGATCACCGACGAGACCGCGTCCGGTGGAAGCTCCAACTCGAAGCTGTCGACCGGCTCGTGCACCCTCGTGCCCGCCTCCTGGAGCGCCTGTATCAACACCAGCGGCACCAGTTTGCGGAAGTCCCCGGCGACGGTCACCGGCGAGGAGTATTGCGTGCGGATCAGATCCACCCGGCAGTCGACCACCTCCCAGCCGGACAGACCATGCTGCAAGGCAGCGCGAGTCGTCTCCTCGATCGCGGTGTGGAACGCCCGCGGCAACCCGCCGAGCTCCACCTCCAGCCGGTAGTCGATGCCGGTACCGACCGAGGCCGGCGAGACGCGGAAGCCGACCCCCGCGCACCACAGGTTGCGGGGATCACCGATCTCGCGGATCGCAGTACCGATCCCGGCCGGACGCTCGACATGGATCGGCGTCGTCTCACTGAAGGCGACCGCGAGCCCGTACTCCTCCTCCAGCAGCGACGCGATCACCTCTTTCTGCACTTCCCCGTACAGATTCACCGAGATCTGCCCCGTCGCGTCCTTGCGAACCCGGATCAGCGGATCCTGCTCGGCCAGCTGCTGCAGCGCCTGGAAGAGCTTCACCCGGTCCTGGGTATGCACCACGGTTTCGAGCGTGGGCGGCGCGAAGAAGTGCCCGCCTTGCCCGGCCGGCGTCCCGAGCTGGTCACCGATCTGCACCTGCTTGAGCCCGCGCAGCGCGACGATCCGCCCTGCCTCCGCACTCTCGACGGACCGCGTCCCCCCGCGCTCGAACAGCCGCACCGACGTCGGCTTCACCTCGTACTGCATTCCGCCACGGTGCACGTCGATCGCCTGCCGCGCGTGCAGCCGGCCGGCGAACACCCGGGCCGACGCGATCTTCTCCCCCGCCGGCCCGCGTTCCACCTTGAACACCGAAGCGCGCAAGGGGTCCTCTCGAGCTTCCGTTGCCCGTGGCAACCACTCGCGGATCCCCTCGATCAACTCGGGAACGCCCTCGCCGGTCATCGCCGATCCGAAGTACACGGGATGCACGCGCGGCCGGCGGACCTGGTCGGCCAGCTCGAGGTGATAGTCCTGCGGGGCGAGTTTCTCGTCGAGATACCGGGCGAGAAACCTGTCATTGCCCTCAGCAAGCAACTCCCCCAGTGCCTTGTTCCCCAGGGGAAACTGCCGGTACTGCGCCGCGCGGGTGCCGAGATCGGTCACCGAACCCATCGGCACGGCGGTGGGTGTGAGGAGCCGGTCGAGGTCGGCGAGCAGCTCGTCGTACCGGGCGCCCATCCGGTCGATCTTGTTGACGAACAGCAGCGTCGGGATGCGCAACCGGGTCAGCGTGCGCATCAGCAGCCGGGTCTGCACCTGGACGCCCTCGACCGCCGAGATCACCAGCACGGCACCGTCCAGCACGGACAGCGCGCGCTCGACCTCGGCGATGAAGTCGGAGTGGCCCGGGGTGTCGATCAGGTTCACGGTCAGGTCGCCGAGCTCGAACGAGACGACGGCCGAGCGGATCGTGATCCCCCGCCGGCGTTCCAGGTCCATCGAGTCGGTGCGGGTACTGCCGTCGTCCACGCGGCCGACGTGGTCGATCACGCCCGCGGCGTACAGCAGGCGTTCGGTCAGGCTGGTCTTACCGGCGTCGACATGCGCCAGAATGCCCATCGTCAGAGTCTTCAAAGGTCCTCGCGGGTGCGTCGCAGCGATCAGGAGTGATGGCGTAGACCGACGCTCGGCGCATCTGGAGCTCCTTCTCTGCGGTACCGCGGACCATTGACGGGTCGAGGATAACCTTCGGGTGAAGCCCTGGCGACCGAGTTTTCGAGAGGACGGCGGATGGAATTCGCGACGTTGCTCCATCGGTACCGCAAGGCCACCGGGCTGACCCAGGAGAAGCTGGCCGGCAAGGCCGGCGTGAGCGTCGCGGCGATCGGCGCGCTCGAGCGCGGGGTTCGCCGGTTCCCGCGCTCGGAGACCGTGAACGCGCTGGCTTATGCGATGGGGCTGACCGCGGACGAGCGGAAAGCCTTCGCCGAGTCGGCCCGCCGCCAGACCGTACCGGCCATCAGGCCGAGCGCCGAGTCGGCTGCTCCGCCGGTACCGCGGCAACTCCCGCTGCCCGACCCGAGTTTCACCGGTCGTACGGCGGATCTCGCCACTCTGCAGACCGCCCTCACGAGCGGGACCGGGGTCGCGATCATCGCGATCACCGGCATGGGTGGCGCGGGCAAGACGACCATCGCGGTGAAGGCTGCGCACGCGGTCGCCGCGGAGTACCCGGACGGCCAGGCGTATCTGGATCTGCACGGCTACGGCCCCGATCCGCTGTCGCCACTCGAGGCTTTGAACTACCTCCTGCGTGCCTTCGGCCTGTCCGGCGCCGACGTACCGGTGCAGGTGGACGAGGCGGCAGCGCGGCTGCGGTCACAGTTGGCCGGCCGTCGAGCGCTGATCCTGCTGGACAACGCGCGAGACGCCGCTCAGGTCGAGGCCTTGCTGCCTGGTACCGGCCGGTCGGCCGTCCTGATCACGAGCCGCCATGAGCTGGCGGGGATGCCAACGGCGCAGGTCCTGCGACTCGGCCTGCTGTCCGCGGCGGAAGGACTCGACCTGCTCCGGGCGACGGTCGGCGCCACCCGGGTGGACCGGGAGTTGGAGGCTGCCCAGGAGATCGTCGAGGCCTGCGGTCTGCTGCCGCTCGCCCTGAAGATCTCCGCCGGTCGGCTGGCCACCAGACTCCAGTGGCCGCTGACCCATCTGGCCGGGCTGCTGCGCGACGAGCGGCGCCGGTTGGATCAACTGGAGGATCAGGAGCTGGGCGTCCGCGCCAGCTTCGACGTCTCGATCGACGACCTGGCGGCGGGTGGGAGTGACCGTGAGCAACGTGCTGCGGCCGCCTTCGCGCTGTTCGGAGTACCGGATGGTCCTGATCTGACCGTCGAGGTCGCGGCCAGGCTGCTGGATTGCGACGAGCACGTGGCCACGGATGCCCTCGAGGATCTCTGCAACCTTCACCTGGTGGAGTCGCTGGCCCCTCGGCGGTACCGGCTGCACGATCTGCTGCGGGTGTACGCGAGAGAGCGGGCGCAGGCGAGCATCGGCCCGGCGGAACAGGCTGCGGCCGTCAACAGGGTCCTCGATCTCTATGCGTCGGCAGCTTGGCAGTCGACCGAGCTGGGGTTCCCGAGGTCCGGCCGGCTGCCGTGGTACCGGGCGCAACCCCCGATCGTCAACGGCGGACCGAAGTACGACGACATGGGCTCGGCGCTGTCCTGGCTCGACGGGCAGCGGCATCACCTGCTCGCCCTGACGTCGCAGGCCGTGCGGATGGGCGGCGTCCCTGCGATGGCGATCCTCCGGCTGGTGATCGGCCTGCACCCCTTCTATGCCACCCGCGGCCACTGGCTGGACTGCCTACGGATCGAGCGCACCGCCCTCGAGGTCGCGGCGGAGGACCCGCGGGGCGAAGCGCACGTCCGCAGCGATCTTGGCCTGGTCCTCTACGACCTGGCGAGGGCCGGGGCGGGTCACCCGGACGACTCCATCGCGGAGCTCCACCGCAGCCGGGAGCTCTTCGAGAGCGTGGACGATCTGGTCGGCGAAGCCCTCGCGCTGGCCAACCTGAGCCATGTCCTGGACCTGAACGGCGACTACCAGCAGGCGATCGACGCCGGTGAGCAGTCCCTCACGATCTACCGCAAGCTCGACGATGGGCCCGGCCAGGCGATCGCGTACATCAACATCGGCAACTCCCAGGGCAAATTGCGCAGGACGCAAGCCCAGCGATCGGCGTACGACGAAGCCATCGCCATCAGCACCCGGTACGACGCCCAGCACCACCTCGGCATCGCGCTCCTCGGTTCGGGCGTCGCGTATCAGCTGGCCGGCGACTTCGAGATGTCCCTCGACCACCTGCACCAGGCCACAACGAAGTTCGAGGCACTGAGCGACCAACTGAGCCTCGCCGAAGCCCTGGACGAACTAGGCCTCACCTACCGCCTGTCGGGCAACCTCGAGTCCTCGATCACCCACCTGGACAAGGCCCTGACCATCAGCACCCACTACGACGACGGCCAACGCCACTACCTGATCCTCACCCACCTAGCCGACTCCCTAGAAGCCTCCGGCGACCACACCACCGCCGCCGAACGCCGCACCCAAGCAACCGACATCACCAAAGGCCGCGGCTAGAAGCTGCCCCACCGCACTGAGTGCACCAACGGGCGGGTGGATACCAGGTTGTCCACAGGAGGGTTGTAGTTGTGGACAACCAGGAGGGCTATCGGATCCAACGGTTGAAGTCTGTGGGGGTTACGTTGCTTCCGCAGAGAATGGTTGCGATGGTCTTGCCGTTGAAGCGGTCGCGACTCTCCAGGATTGAAGCGATTCCCAAGGCTGCGGCTGGTTCGACTACGAGGCCTGCGTGCAGGTAGAGGAGGCGCATTGCTTCGATGATGGCGGCTTCGGTGACCAGGATCGCGTCGTCTGTGACTGAAGCGAGGTCGTCTAGTACCTCGGGGATCACGGTCCGGCCCGCGACACCGTCAGCGATGGTGTGGGGAGCACCGACGTCGATCGGCTGGCCGGCGCGCAGGGCCAGCGTCATCGCCGGGGCGTTTTCGGGTTGGACGCAGATGATCTCGGTGGTCTTGCGCAGACTCTTCAGCGCGAAGCCCACGCCGGACGCCATCGCGCCGGCACCCAGCGAGATCATGACCGAGTCGAGCTCGACGGGCAGTTCCGAGAGCTCGACGCCGATCGTTGCCGCGCCTTCGCAAGTACCGATGTCCTTGCTGTCTTCGACCAGGAAGGCGCCAGTCTCGGTGGCGTAGCGCTCGGCAGTCTCGAGGGCCAGTTCGATTTCCCCGTCGACGAGGAGAACCTCGGCGCCGAGCGACTTCATTTGCTCGAGCTTCAGCGGGTTGGCTGCGGATGACGCGACGACCGCGACGCCGACTCCACGCCGCCGGCCGCTGTAGGCGAGCGCCTGGCCGAGGTTTCCCGCACTGGCACAGACGACGGCCTCCGCTTCCTGCAGCCGGGTGAGGACGGTTTCGGTTCCGCGACCTTTGAAGGAGCGGACGGGATTCAGCGTCTCCACCTTCAGGAACAGGCGGCAACCAAGCGCGTCACTCAACGGCTCACATTCGTACTGCGGCGTGTCCCGAAACACCGGATCAATCTGAGTACGGGCCAGCAGAATTCTCGCAATGTCCAACCGCACCGCACCACGGTACAACGCAGACAGGGCCGCCGCAGTGCTAGCGGGAGATGGGGGCTGGGAGGATTCGGGCGCCGGGGACTGGGCCTTCGGCTTGGCGGACCATTCGGCAGAGGCCGGATTCGGCTAGTTCTACGGCTAGGTCTACTGCTCGGCGGCTGTCGGCGGCCAGGAAGAGGCAGGTGGGGCCGGAGCCGGAGATCATGGCGGCGAGGGCGCCCTGGTCGAGGCCGAATTGGAGGGTGTCGGCGAGTTCGGGGCGCAGCGAGAGGGCGGCTGCCTGCATGTCGTTGCTTAGGGCAACTGCGAGGGCGGCCGGCTGGCCCGAGAGGAGGGCGGTGAGGAGTTCGGGGTGGACTTCTGGGGCTTCGACTCGGCGCAGGGGGCGTAGGCGGTCGAGCTCCGCGAAGACGGCGGGCGTCGACAGGCCGCCCTCGGCGATGGCGAAGACCCAGTGGAAGGTGCCGCGGGACATCACCTCGGTGACCTGCTCGCCGCGGCCGCGTCCGAGGGCGGTGTGGCCGACGAGGCAGAACGGTACGTCGCTGCCCAGGTCGGCCGCGATGCGCTCCAGTTCGGACTGCGCCACGCCCAGCCCCCACAGCCGGTTGCACGCGACCAGCGTCGCCGCAGCATCCGTGGAGCCGCCTGCCATCCCACCCGCGACCGGGATGGTCTTGCGGATGACGAGGTCGACGCCTTCCTCGACGTCGTACTCCGTCTGCAACGCCCGCGCGGCCCGCACAGCAAGGTTCGTGCCGTCGGTCGGTACGTCGTCGGCGAAGTCACCGAGCACCTCGACCGTGATGTCGGTGTCGTCGCGCAAACTAGCTGTCACATCGTCGTACAGGGCAACGGCCTGGTAGACGGTGGCGAGCGGGTGGAAGCCGTCCGGGCGCGGTGGGCCGACGGACAGGCCGAGATTGATCTTGGCCGGCGCCCGGACCGTGACCTGATGAGCAGACACGGCCACAGGTTAGTGCCCCGCGCCCGCGATCGCGGCGAACTGTTCGATTCCCAACATCTCGCCGCGCAGTGACGAGTCGACCCCGGCTGTGGCGAGGGTGGCGTCCAGGCGTTCGCGATCGGGCATCCAGCGGGCCAGCGCCGAGCGGATGGTCTTACGCCGCTGCGAGAACGCCGCGTCGATCACGGCGAAGACTTCCTCGCGAGACGCCGCCGTCGATGGCGGCTCATGGCGGGTGAAGGCGACCAGGCCGGAGTCGACGTTGGGGGCCGGCCAGAAGACGTTCCGGCCGATCGGGCCGGCGCGGCGCACCTCGGCGTACCAGGCGGCCTTGGCGGACGGTATGCCGTACGTCCGTGAGCCGGGCGGTGCCGCGAGCCGGTCGGCCACCTCGGACTGGACCATGACTAGCCCGTGCCGCAGCGACGGCGAGATCGACAGCAGGTGCAGCAGGACCGGTACTGCGACGTTGTACGGCAGGTTGGCCACACACGCGTCAGGCGAGCCGATCTGAGCCGGTACGACGCTCATCGCGTCCGCCTCGACCACGGTCAGCAAGGCGGCCTGGTTCGGCGCGTACTCCGCGATCGTGGCCGGCAATGCCCCGGCCAGTACCGGGTCGATCTCGACCGCGGTGACTCGGTGGCCCTCGGCAAGCAACGCGAGCGTCAGCGACCCCAGCCCCGGGCCCACCTCGAGCACAGTCTCACCGGAAGGAGACAGCTCCGCGGCGCGGACGATCCGGCGGACCGTGTTCGGGTCGATGACGAAGTTCTGGCCGCGCTGCTTGGTGGGGCGAACCCCGAGCTGCGCGGCCAGTGAACGCACTTCCGCCGGACCGAGAAGTCTCGGTCCGGCGGAAGTGGATGAATCAGCGCTGGTCACAAGCGCCAGTCTCGCAGAGAAGGCCCGGAATCAAGCCTTCTTGCCACAGACGGGCCAGTCACCATAGCTACCGCGGGCCGCGCGCACCTTTTCGGCGATCGCGATCTGCTGCGCCTTGGACGCCTGGTGGGCGTTGTTGGCGTACGCATCGCCGCCATAGGCGACCCAGGTGCCGTGGCCGAACTGCAGGCCGCCGTAGTACCCGTTGCCGGTGTTGGCTGACCAGTTGCCGCCCGACTCACAAGCGGCGATCCGGTCCCAGGCGCCGGCGTTGCCGGTGGCCGGGGGCGTGTCGCCGGTGGGCTCTTCGGTCTTCGGCTTGGTGCCGACCGTGACGAGCTCGTCGACGGGCTTCGTGACGACGTCGCTGGAGACGAGCTTCTTGCTCGACAGCTTGCCGTCCAGGTAGGTCACCACGTACTTGACCGTCTTGGAGCCCTTGACGCCCTTGGCGGTCGTCTTGGTCTCACCCTCGGTCAGCTTGGCGTCCTTGGTTTCCTTCTTGCCGAAGGCGATCGCCTGCTGCTCGGTGATCGTGCGGGTGTCGACCTTGATCACGACGACCTTGGTCACACTGCCCGGCTTCAGCACGGTGGCCGTGGCCGGCACGATCTGGTCGTCGGCGTCGTACGGGATCTTGGCCGTGGTCAGCGCCTCGCCCACCGTCGTCGCCATCGACTTCACCGCAACGGCCTTGCCGAGCCGGACGATCTGCAGGGTCTTGGGGGTACGAACGGTCAGCTCCAGGCCCTCGCGCCCGATCGGGGCGCTCCGGCTGGTGGAGAAGACTGCACCCTCGAAACGCAGGCCCAGGTCGGTCATCGCCTCGTTCAGGCTGTCCGCCGTGGTCCAGAAAGTCTTCTTCGAGCCATCCGCGTCGACGGTGAGCTGGCGGCCGTACTGCACCGCGATCTCCTGTCCGTCCTGCAGCTTGGCGTCCAGCGAAGGGGCCACCAGGTCACGCTCGGAGACCTGTACCTTCTTCGCCTTCAGGGCATCCCCGACGGTCGAGCCGAAGGTGTGAACCTTCTGCACCTGACCGTCGATGGACAGGCTGACGGTCTTGCTTTTGGTCGCATAGGCCACGGAGCCGCCCACGACGGCAAACACAGCCGTGGCGCCCACGACCGCGATGATGGACTTACGCACTAACGCTCCCAGGTAGAGCTACCCGGGCACGGGGTCCGACGGCACTGGCGCGAGGCCGCGTATTCCGGGATACAGGGCCCGGAAACCACGGTCAACCGCCGAGGGGCGTGCCGTCCGGAATCTTCCCCGATCCCGGCCAACATCACGAGACAGTAACGAACAAGTCGCTGAAGCGCCAATCCCCTAGTCGGCGTGGCGGAAAAAGGTGTAACGGGGCGCTCACCCCTGGTGACGACCCCAGTGCCCGCGGTGCACCACTTCGGCAGTACTGCGACGCCCCCGCTTGAGGGATGGCGAGCGCTTGTCGGGGGCCCGGTAACCGATCGAGACGACCCCGATCGGGTCGAAGCCGTCCGGTACGCCGAACTCCTCCTTGAGCCGCGCGACCTTGTCCGCCGGCGGCCCGAAAAGGCAAGCACCCAAGCCTTCGTCGACCACCGTCTGCAGCATCAGCAGCGCCGCCATCCCGGTGTCGATGTACCAGTACGGCGCCGTCCAGTGCTTCTCGTCGCGGTCGGTCCAGCCCTTGTCCGGGGCGGTGTACCGGTCGAGGTACGCGTCCTTGTGCGCGAAGGCGAAGACCAGCAGCGGCGCGCGCCGCAACCCTGTGATCCACTCCACATACTTCTCGTCCGGATCCTCGGCCGCGATCCGCCAGTACCGCTCGCGATCGTCGCCTTCGAGGGTCAGGAACGCCCAGCCCTGGGTGAACCCGCCCGACGGCGCCCGGAGACCGTTTTCCAGGATCCGCTCGCGGATCTCGTCCGGTACCGGCCGGTCCGGGTCGTAGTTGCGGACCATGCGCCGGCGCCGGACGACCTCACTGAACTCCATGAGGCCCTGTCTATCAGCCCAGCAGCTTGGCCAGCAGGTACGTCTCGGTCCCCGCCAGCCCGACCGAGCAGAACACCACCGTCTGACCCGCCGCCGGAGCGGGCGCATCCCCGGCCAGTACTGCGCCCAGACTCGTCAGCCGGTCGTGTTGCACGGTTCCGGTCAGGATGAAGGGCGGGTCGTACGCCGCGGTCTGGGCCAGCGAGTCGGTCACCGCAACATCTGCGCGGGCGACCAAGTCCGGCCCGAACTCGGCGCGCCCGAACTGCTTCGGCCCGAGCGTGCTCAGGTAGCTCCCCGGCGCGACCCAGGAGGCGTCGATCACCGGCACCGGACTGTTCGTCGCGAGCACCACCAGCGCTTTCCCCTCGACCGTCTCGCGAGCCGACGGAGCGGCGACCGCGGGCAGCCCCAACTCAGTGGAAACCCTTGCGGCAAAGGCATTCCGGCGTACCGGGTCGCGACTGAAGACGGTCACCTCGGTCAGTTCACGGACCACCGAGATCGCCCACAACTGGTTCCACGCCTGTACGCCGGTCCCCACGATGCCGAGCGTCGACGCACCAGCCGGAGCGAGGGCGTCGACCGCCACCGCGCCGATCGCACCCACCCGCCGCGGGCCGAGCTCGTTGCCGACAGCAACGCCTCGCACGATGCCGGTCCGCCGGTCGTGGACGACCACCACCTGCGCGCCGGGCGCCGAGTCGAAGGAGTCGTACGAGCGATACCCGTACCACTCCCCCGCCAGCGCACCGGTCGTGAACACCAGCCGCCCGTCGCCCAAACCGGTACTGACCCGCGGCGGCGAGTGCAGGTCACCCCGATGGGCGGCGAGCAAGGCCTCACGCATCCAGCTGACCGCCGAGCGCGGATCAAGCCGCTCGGCGATGTCGGAGTCGGTGAGAACGGTTACCACGAACCACCGAAGGCGCGGTTGGAGTTGTCGGACAGCGCCTGGCACAGCTCGGCGACCGAGATGTTCAGCACGCCGGCCATCTTCCGGACCGTGTGCGGGATCAGGTACGACGCGTTGGGCTGGCCGCGATGCGGCGACGGCGTCAGGTACGGCGCGTCCGTCTCCACCAGGATGCGGTCCAGCGGCGTCACGGCGAGCGCGTCCCGCAGCGACTGCGCGTTCTTGAACGTCACGACCCCGGCGAAGCTCAGGAAGGCGCCGCGGTTGACGCACTCGCGGGCGAACTCGGTGTCGCCGGAGAAGCAGTGCATCACCACCCGGTCCGGCACGCCTTCGCGGTCCAGGATGGCCAGGATGTCGTCGTGCGCGTCCCGGTCGTGGATCATCAGCGTTTTGTCGAGCCGCTTGGCCAGCTCGATGTGCGCCGCGAACGACGCGTGCTGCGCGGCCCGGCCGTCCTCGCCGGTGCGGAAGTAGTCGAGCCCGGTCTCGCCGATCACCCGGACCTTCTCCGAAGAAGTCGCCAGCCGCTCGATCTCGGCCAGCGCGCTGTCGAGCTCACCGGCTGCGGCAAGCTTCGGCGCCTCGTTCGGGTGCAGGGCGATGCCGGCGATCAGGTTCGGGTACTGCTCGGCGGCGTCTACTGCCCAGACAGCCCCGGGCAGGTCGCAGCCGACCTGGACGATCCGGGTGACGCCGACCGACCCGGCCAGCTTGATCGCCTCGGCCGCGGCCAGCCAGTTGCCGTCCTCGCCGTCGGCGATGTCCAGATGGCAGTGCGCGTCGACCACGCTCATCGGCAGCGGATCCGGCACCGCGGGCCGGCTGCGGTCCCGCGACCGGCCGTCCTCCCCGATGGCAGCGCGTTCCCGCGTCGGGCGATCGACCTCCACACCGTCGGATGACATGGGGTCCAGAGTACTGATCACCCCGCCCCCATTCTTCTTATGTCCGAAGAAGTGGGTACCACGTCCCTCGAGTTCTTCGGACGTAAGGGCTTTAGCGGAGGCGGTAGATGCGAATGTCCTGGTTGCGGTAGATGAGCGTGGCGAGCTGGTCCAGCTTTGGGGAGACCGGGCCGGCGCGCAGGTCGCCGATGATCAAGGTGATGCCGACGTCGCCGGACAGCTTCGCGAGGTGTTGTTCGGACGGCTTCTCGACCGCGATCCGGCTGTCCAGCACGCGATCGGGCCACGGCGACTGCTGGAGCAGGAAGCTGCGCTTGTGCTCGGTGGCGGCCAGGTTGGCCGGCGCATACGCCCAGCCACCCATCCACAGCTGCACCCCGCTCAGCCCTGACATCCAGTACGCGTCGTCGGGGCAGCCCGGCCGGTACGGGCCTGGCATGCAGAAGACGTTGCTGACGGCCACATCATTGGGCTCGAGGTGCGTGCTCAGCCAGAGCATCGCGCTCTGCTCTTCTTTGGTCAGATACGTCCGGTACTCGATGTTCGGCGGCGGCAACGGCTTGGTCGCGTCGCGCAGCGCATCCCCGATCACGATGAACTGCACCGGCAGGCCGGCCGCCACCGTCAGGACGATCACCTGTACTGCGACCGAAGCGGCCTGCCGGGTCCCGTTGATCCCGAGGATCACGATCGCCCCGACCACGGCCAGCACCCCGAACGGCGCCAGCAGCCCAGCCGCCGCTCGGGCCACGGTGTGCGTCTCGGTGTCAGTCGGCCAGAAGAGATAGAGCGCGACCGCCGTGGCCAGCCCGGCCACAGCCACGACGACGAGGTCCCGAGCCCGCGCCTGCCCAGCCAGATTGGCGCCGACGGCAACCACCCCGACCATCCCGAGCGCGAGCACCGCGCCGAGGAAGTGGTACTCCGAATAGCCCGTGTGCGAGAAGACGAGCGTCACCCCGGTGCCCGCGAGAACACAGCCACCGATCCACCAGTACGCCGGGTCGCGGCGGACCGGCGACATCCTCACCCCGAGCAACGTGAGCAACCGGGGCGCGTCGACCAACAAGTAATAGGTCACCAGCACGATCGCGAACAGGATCATCCGGCCGTCGCCATGCTCGACCGACGGCAGCACCCAGTTGCCCGTGGCCGGGTACGACTTGTCCCCGGTGACGGCCTGGTAGTACGGCTGGACCCGGAGCGCCGCGAGGAACTGGAACCGGCTGCCACCTGTACTACCGGTCAGCGCGAACGACGACGCCAACAGAAAGGCCGCCGCGACCCCGGCCAGCGTGGCCATCCGCCACGGCGCCCGCCGCTCGGACACCCACGCGAAACCGGCGGCGAAGAGACAGCCGACCACCATGATCGGGAGCAAGGTCGGTTTCGTCCCGGTCGCCAGCGCGAGCATCAGGACCATCGCAGTCCAGACACCCCGACCGGCCTGCCGTCGCAAGATCAGCACAGTCGGCCCGACCAGCCCCAGCATCACGACGGCGGCCATCGTTCCAGTCGGCCCCTGCACGACTTGCGCCGCCGACATGTTGGCCGTGGGGGTGTCGACCAACTGAATCGCGCCCGGCAGGACTCCGGCGAGCAGACCGGCGAGCGGGGCCGCCCACTTGCGCTCGCTGAGCAACTCCCCCGCAGCCCACCCGACCAGGACCAGCGTGAGCAGCATGGTCAGCGGCCATTGGTGGATGAGCACCTGCGGCGGGCGGACGTCGGCCATCACCGACCCGCTCGCCATCGAGGCGGTCGCGAACCAGTGATAGATCAGTGGCTCACCCAGCACCCACGGGTCCGCGGGCGTGACGTCGTGCAGTAGCTGCTGGACCAGCCCGAGTTGGTACCAGATGTCCTGGTGGCGAGTCGCGGGGATCGGCGGCAGCGGGACGGGTCGCAGCAGGACGACCACGGTCCGGACCATCGCGAGCAGCAGGCTGGAGACGAGTAGTACGTGCCACCAGCGAGGCGGCGCTGGGCTGGTGCCCCGCCAGCCGAGGTGCGGCCGGAGCGACTTGGTCACTGCGAAGAGCAATAGGAGCCCGGCGACGAAGGCCCATTGGAGGAGTGGGACGCCGAGCGCAGTACAGGCTGCCCAGACTGCCAGTTGCCAGGCGAGGCCGAGGACTGCGCCGAAGCCGAGGTCCTGGGTCAGCGAACGACCGCCGGCCAGGGCTCGCCACAGCAGCGTGCCGGGCAGTAGAACGGCGATCAGCCAGACGAGCATCCAGCGGATGCTCTCGCCGGTCGAGTCGCCGATCCGGACCAGCAGCAGCACCGCGCTGACCGGCACCAGCAGCCACCACCCGAGCAGCCCGATGCCGGGCCGTAATCGAGTGGTCACTGTCGGAATCGTCCCCGTCATCCGGCAATGATGACGGGTCCTCTGGTTCTAGTTACTTTCGGCTGCCTCTTTCACGCCCTTGACGAGCATCTCCCACATGCCGGCCGAGTGGTCGGCCTCGTCCTGGCTGCCGTTGTTGTCCTGGCTCAGCCGCAGGCGCGTGGTGTCGTCACCCGACAGCTCGTAGGTGAGCGTGTGGTAGTTCTCCGGCACGTCGGGCTGGCCGCCCAGCGGGCTGTAGTGCGTCACCTTGAGCAGCCGCGCCTTCTCGACCGCGAGGATCTCGCCCTTGTCGGTGTACTTCTTGCCCTCGTACTCGCCCTGCCAGGTGATCGGACTCCCCGGCTGCCAGTCGGTCTCCACCTCGGCCCCGAACATGAACTTCTTGATCTGCTCAGGGTCGGTCAGTACATCCCAGACCCGCTCGGGCGACGCACTGATCTCGGTCTCCGCTGTGGCCACGTAATCGGCCATGGTGTCCAACTCCCATCGGTGGGCTTCTCCCAAGACCGTACGACGTCGCCGCCGTACGGTCTTGTAGAAAGGCGTCACCGGACGATCAGGGGACGATGACGAGCTTGCCGCGGTTGTGGCCGGCCTCGCTGATCTCCTGCGCGGTGCGGGCGTCCTCGAGGGTGAAGGTCTTGGCCACGGCCAGCTTCAGCTTGCCGTCGGCGGCGAGCTGGAGCTGCTCGGCCAGGCCGTTCTTCTTCACGTCGTCCGCGACGGCGGCGCCGGAGACGGCCACGCCGAGCTCACCGGCGGCCATGTCGGCGATGGTGACGATCCGGTCGGTACCACCGCGGAGCTCGATCGACTCCTGCAGCCCGCCCTTGCCGGCCGCGTCGAAGACGGCGTCCACACCCTGCGGAGCGACCGCCTTGACCCGGTCGACCAGGCCCTCGCCGTACGCGACCGGGATCGCGCCGAGCGAGCGGAGGTACTCGTGGTTGGCCTCGGAGGCCGTACCGATCACGGTGGCGCCGAGCGCGACCGCGAGCTGGACGCCGACGGAGCCGACACCACCGGCGGCGCCGTGCAGCAACACGGTCTCGCCTTCCTTGACGCCGAGCTCACGCAGTACGCGGGCAGCGGTCTCACCGGCGATCGGGACGGCGACGGCCTGCTCCCACGAGACGTTCGCGGGCTTCTTCGCGACGATGCCGACCAGCGCGTGCTCGGCGTACGAGCCGCCCTGCGACCAGCCGACGACCTCGTCGCCGACGGCGAACTCGGTCACGCCCTCACCGATCTCGTCGACCACACCGGCCACCTCGGCGCCGGGCACGGCGGGGAAGGTGGTGGGCATCATGCTCTCGAACCAGCCGTACCGGACTTTGAAGTCCATCGGGTTGACGGCGGCTGCCTTGACCGCGACCCGGACCTCGCCCGGGCCGGCCTGCGGCTCCTTGATGTCCTTGGCCTGCAGAACCTCTGGTCCACCGAACTCTTCGAAGACAACCGCTCGCATAGCACCACTCCTAATGAGTTGAAGCGTCAAGTAAGTGACTTAGAGTTCAATCATCATGGCTGGCCGGATATTCCCCGCCGTCTGGAAGTCACCTCCCGAGGCGACGCCGCCGCAGTCTTCCACTCCGCCGCCAGTTAGCCGACGACGTCAGCAGACTGAGCGATAGGCGACCCCCGGCGCGTACTTGCGCCACTCCTCCTGAGTGATCCCGTCGCCACCGGTGGAGCAGACCAACGCCGCGGCTTGCTCGGGATCTGTCTCCCACAGGCGGACCGTGCGATCTGTTCCGCCCGTCGCGACGGTATGGCCGTCAGGGCTGAACGCAACCGCCCATACCGCCGCAGTCGAGGCCGAGAGGATCGCCACCGCACGAGGCTTGCCGGGATCCGCGACATCCCAGAACCAGACCTGCCCGCCTCTCGTCGTCGCAGCAAGCGTGCGGCCGTCCGGCCCGAACACCACCGAGGAGACGGTCCCGTCAGGACCGGTCAGAGGTGCTCCGAACCGGACAGCCTTCGAAGCGTCCGCGACACTCCACAGACTGACCGTTCCGTCGGCGCTGCCGGTGGCCAGCACCTTGCTGTCCAGGCTGAATCCGACTGAGTACAACAGATCGGCAGATCCTTTGAAGGTGGTTATGGTGTGGATCCGGCGCGAGTCGGACATGTCCCACAGTTGGACCACTCCGTCGGCCGTCACTGCGGCCAGGGTCCGGCCGTCCGGGCTAAAGGCAACCATGTATACGTAGTTACTGGTGCCCGATCCGGGGGCCACGCCGAGTGCCAGCGGGCGACGGGGATCGCCGAGGTCCCAGAGCCACACTTTTCCGTCGTCGCTTCCGGCGGCCAGCAGTTTGCCGTCCGGGCTGAATACGAGTGACTCGACAATGGCGCCCGGCCCGGTCAGCCGTGACTTCAGCCGGACCGGTTTCCGCCAGTCGTCCAGGGTCCAGAGGAAGACGCTGGTACCCGTCGTTCCCGCCGCGAGCAGTTTGCCGTCCGGGCGAAGGGCCGCCGCGCCGCCTACGGTCTCGCCGATGTCCGCCGCGGTCAGTCCGGCGGCAATGGCAAGCGGAGCCCCCGGATCCGATACGTCCCACAGAGAGATGCCACCGCCTGCCGCCATCAGCCGCCGACCGTCCGAGGCGATGGCCGCACTGGCCACGGTCTCCTTGGCTCCGGTCATCACCGGACCCGGAATGGTCCACAGCCGGGCAGTCCCGTCGGAGCCGCTGGTCACCAAGGTTCGCCCGGAGTGCAGGAACCGGACCGTGGAGACCGGCTCGGTGTGGGGCAACGTTGCCACGAGATCTCCGGCCGGGAACCCCCAGACCTGCGCCACATCGTCCGAACTCCCGATCCCGAGCAGCTTCCCGTCAGGGCTGAAGGCGATCGAATTGACCCAGTTGCCCGGCGGGGTGATCGAAGTGGCCACCGGCACCGGCTGGCCGGGGCGGCTCAAGTCGTAAAGCTTCAGGAGCCCCTTCAGGCCACCAATGACCACCACCTTCCGACCAGGCGCGAACGCGACAGCGGTAAGTTTCGTAGTACCGGTCCGTACTCGCGCGACCGCTCTGGGGTCGCGGCCTGGTCCGAGTTCCCACACCTGCATCAGCCCTGCGGTATCGACGGCGACCAGCAGCCTCCCGTCGCCGCTGAACGCCACGGAGTTCACGGAGTCCAACGCCTTCGCGAGGACGCCAGGCGCCCCCATCGGACCTTTGTCCGTGACCTTCCACAGTCGAACGGTGCGGTCGGAGTTCCCCGCGGCCAGCACCTGACCATCAGGGCTGAACGCGAGCGAGTAGACAGTTCCCTCCGTCCCGCCGGGCAGCATGCCGAGCCTGACCGGAGCAGCCGGATCCGAGATGTTCCACAGCTGGATCGTGTGGTCCCGGCCACCGGTGGCGAGCAGCCGGCCATCCGGGCTGACGGCCAGCGCGAAGACCTCCTTCGAGTGATCTGTCAACGGTTCACCGAGCCTGACCGGATGCCGCGGATCGCTGATGTCCCAGAGCAGTACGGCGGTGTCGCTCGGCCCTGCGCCGGCACCGATCAGCGTCCGGCCGTCAGGTGTCACCGTGACGTTCTGGGGTCCGCGGGCCGGGCGGACGATCCGGGTGACCGGCGGTCCACCGGTTGAGTCGATGAGGCTGGACCGGGCCTCCAGGGTCGGCGCGATCCGGTAAGCCGCCAGGGACAGCCTGGCGGCAAGCCCTGGATCCGTCGCCTGCAGCCGATTGGCCGTGATGGCCACCTGCCGGGAGACGGCGAGATCACGCTCGTGGTTGACCGAGTTGCGCTTCCAGTAGGAGTACCCGGCCAAACCGCCCGCGACCAGCGACAAGACGGTCAGCGCCGCGACCAGCCGGAGCAGGCGTCTTGTCCGGCGCCGGGCCACCGTCCGTTCGAACTGCTCCTTCTGCAGGCTGGCCTCGAGATACTCGCGTTCCTGCGGGCTGAGATCGCGCCCTACCTCGGTGACCCAGCCACGGACCGCATCGAGCCGGCTGCCGCCGTACAGAGCAGCCGGCTCGCGGCCGAGGTCACGCCAGTTCGCGGCCGCGTCGGCCAGCCGGCGCCGGTGCCGCAAACCCTCCCGGTCGGAGTCGATCCAGCCGTGCAGGAGCGGCCACGCATCCAGCAACGCCTCGTGGCTGATCTCGATGGTGCCGGCGTCGGCCGTCAGCAGTCTGCGTTCGACGAACTGCTCGACGACCAGTTCGACCTGCCGGTCCCCGCTCGCCAACAGTTCCGACCTGGCCACCTTGCGGCGGGTATCAGCTGTGTCCTCGCCCAAGTTGACCAGACGCACGAAGATCCGCCGCGCGACGTCCTGCTGCAGTGGCGACAGCTCCTCGTAGGCTTCGTCGGCTGTTCGGGCCACCGCACCGGCGATACCGCCGCTGGTGAGATAGCCGCCCACCGTCATCTGACCCCGTGGCGAGCGCCGCCAGGTGGCCAGCAACGCATGCGAGAGCAGCGGAAGAGCGCCTGGTGGGGAAGCCTGCCCGGGTTGCCGTCCCGTCTCTGGGGCGATATCGCGCAGCAGCAACTCGACCAGGCCGTCATCGATGCCTACGTTCGCCTTGTGGGCAGGCTCGACGATCGCCCGGCGCAGATCGTCCGGCCCCAACGGCCCGACGACGAACTGCGCATCCTGAAGGAGTTGCGCCAGCTCTGGATATCTCAGCGCGTGCGGGTAGAAGTCCGCCCGCAGTCCGATCAGAACAACGGTTGCCGGGCCACCTCGCCCGGTTCGGTCGGCGGCCCGCGAGGGCGGTTCATGAGCGGCCGCGGCCAGCGCCTGGATGAAGGAGAGCCGGGCACCCTCATCCGGACAAGCGGTGAACAACTCCTCGAACTGGTCCACGACGATGAGCAGCCGATCGTCGCCCTCCGCACTCAGCACTCCCTCATCGCCGGCCAGCACCGCGCCGAGGGTCTCGACAGGCTGCTCACCCGGGGTCATCAGCACCACCGACCAGCCCGGACGACCGGGAGCTCGCCTGCTCGTCAACGCCGGCACCACCCCGGCTCGCAGCATCGACGACTTCCCGGCACCTGAGGCACCGACCACGATCTGCAGGCCACCGCCGCCTGCGTGCAGCCGGGTGATCTGGTTGACCACGCGTTCGGTCAGCATCTCCCTGCCGAAGTACCAGTCCGCGTCGGACGGCTGGAAACTGGCCAGGCCCCGATAGGGCTCGGCCCCGTCGCGGCGACCCGGCGTACGGTTCACCAGCCGCCACGCTGTCAGCCAGGCGTCGATGCGTAGCTCGTCAGCCACACCGCAGGCCCGCAACAATCCGACGAACAGATCGAGTGACGCGACGGACGGGATGTTCCGGCCGGCCAGCCAACCGGCGCTGGTCCCGTGCGTGCGGTGCTGACCCAGACGGCTCGACAGGTCGCGCACGCTCAGGCCCGACTGGTCCCTCAACAGACGCAGTTCGCGGGTGAAATCAGCCCTCGTGCTGATGCGTTCAGGTGACGGCGGTTCCCACCCCACTACTTGTTGGTTCATGGCTCCCCCTCGAGCACCGCTCCAACACTGAGTAGTCAGGACGCTACCCGAAGCTTCCGGACGGGTCTGTACGTCAGCGCGTACGGCCTTGTACGAATGCTGTCTGCCTGCTTTCACAGCGTCACCGCAGCCCGAAGTCTGGCCGCGACACCCAGCACCAGGCCATGGAGAGCAGACGATGATGAGAACCGAACTGTCCGGCCGATCCGCCGCCACCCGCCGCGGACGCTTCGTCACAGCACTCCGCCGGCGGCTAAGTCGCCGACGGTCGCCGGGTTGGTCGCCGGGCCGATGCGTGGTCAGTGGCACGTACCGCCCGCGAGCACGTCGAACTATCCCAGCGGTCGACACCGGGACTCCGAGGTGCCTGCACTGCAAGTCCAGGATGATCGAGGTCCGGCGAGAGGCACCCGAGTCTTACGGCCACTGGAGCAGTTTCGGCTGCCTTGCAAGCGTTTGTCCCACCTGCCGAGGACGCTGCCAGCAGGAACAGCGGGTCTTCGTCCCGGCCCACTGGTCCGGCGCTGCACCTGGGCGGATCTCCTGGATCTGAGCGGGTGTACGGCGCCGTACGGCCGACAAGCCGAACCCGTACGTCGTCGGACGGCCCGGGCGGCCCCCCTTCCTCGCTGACGTCCATCGGCCAACGCTGAAAACGTCAATCACCGAGGTAAGGAGCAAGTGATGAAACCGTTTCTCCGAGGTCGAGTCCGGGCGGTGCCAACCACGACGGGCGGCAAGCCGAAGGCCCGGCTCGTCCGCCGCCTCACCGCGATCACCAGCTCGGCGATCGCGCTGACGGCGATCGCGATCGCCCCGGCGCACGCAAGCTGGTACTGGGCGACGACGGGCGGCAGCGGCGCGAATCTGCGCTCCTGCGCATCCACCGGGTGCCCGATCAGCGCCGCGTCCGTACCTGCCTGGACCGGGATCCGGATCGTTTGCCAGAAGGTCGGCCAGTCCGTCACCGGCTACTACGGCACGACGAATCTGTGGGACTACGTCGTCTGGGAAGGTGGTTCGGGGCGGCCGGAGGGGTTCGCCGCGGACGCCAACATCAACACCGGCTACTCCTACTGGATCCCTGGCATCCAAGTCTGCCAGTGACCCAGGTCGCGCCGCCCGGCTGACGCGGGCGGCGCGATCCGTCGGTGCTAGCCGACGAGGACGAACTTCACCGAGCGGTGTTCGAAGCCCTGGGCATTGCGGCCAGGGGCGAAGGCAGTCGGGTCGCCTGAGCAGTCATCGCTGCCATAGAGGTTGGCGTTGGCATCGGTGCCGTTGGTGGTCGTGTTCGCCGAGCTCGGCGAGACCAGCGCGACGTCATAGCACCGGTCGAGCGTCGGGTGCGTGATGACAGCCTTGTTCCCACCACCGGAGTACGTGTACTGCCCGATGGCCCGCCCACCAGCCTGAGCCGGAGCCTTCGCTTGAGCCGGGCCGTTGGCCTGTGCCGGCCCGGCCGCGACGAGAGTGGCGACTGCGCCGGCTACGAGACAGCCGGTGATAATCTTACTGGGAAGCTTCATGACGGATTTCCTCCAGAGTCGAGTCGCTGGAAGGTAGCAGCGACCGGACTAGCCCGGAAAGAATCTTCGACCAGGGTCTAAGCGTCGCCGTTGGCCGACCAGCCGGCCAGCAGGTCCGCCGGGCCGAGAACCGCATCGAGTCCCGAGCAGCTCACTCCGGTGCGGGAAACCGCGACCAAGGGAAGTGGATCGTCGGTCAGAGCCGCACGATGCTTCTGCAAAGCGGCCAGGTCGTGGTCGTCGAACCGGCTGTTCTCCAGCCACTTGATCGACCCCAGGAACAGCAGCTTCTTCGCCACCGGCTCACGATCGGCACCGACCAGGTCGATCTCGACGTCGTTGCTGCGGGTCCAGTAACCACCGACCACCGGAGCTGCCGGGAGGTCACCCACCGGGAGTATCCGCGCGATCGACTCACGGATCAGCGGCTCCACCGCCCTGCCCCGCCAGCTGGACCACTGCTCCTTGATCCGCACCAGCGTGAGATCTCCGCGCAGCCGCTCGATCTCGGCCATGTGCGGATCCAGGAACTTCAGCCAGAACCGCAAGTACGGATCGGCAACCCGGTACCGGCGTTCCTTGGACGGACGCAGCGACACCGGGAGCTCGGTCGCCACCACTCGTTTGTCGATCAGGACCTGCATCGCTCTGGTCAGACTCGTGTGCGCCAGCCCGCCGGCGGCTCTGGCGATGTTGCTGAAAGTCCGCTCGCCACTCCCGACGGCCCGAAGGATCTCCCCACTCATCGCCTGCGGCGGGAACTCTGCGGCCAGCGACCGCTCGGCCGAAACCAGCAGTGCCGAAGTCGGATCCCCCAGGGACTTCCGGAGAAACTCTGCGATCGAGGCGCCGCGCCGCCACTCGCGGCAGATCAGCGGCAGCCCTCCGGTGATCAGCGCCGCATCGAAGGCAGCAGCCGGCTCGAGACCGAGCATCTCGGCGAGGTCGGCGGGGGTGAGCGGCCCGACGACCATTTCCCGGCCACGCTGGTGGAACGGCCGCTCGTAACTGTTCAGCGCCTCCATCATCGACAGGTCGGAGCCGACCAGGATCAGCAAGACAGGCTTGCGACTGAGCAATCGATCCCAGGTCCGCTGGAGGACGCCCTCGAAAGCATCGACTCGGTCCATCAGATACGGCACCTCGTCGATCACCAGCACGCTCGGCTGATCGTCGGGCAGCAACTCGGCCAGCAGCCGGAGCGCAGCCGACCATTGGTTCGGCATCTCCTCGGCGAAGAGCTCTCGCCCCGGAAGGTCCGAGTCGGCGATCACGTCAGCCAGCTCGATCAGCTCGCTCTCGGCCGAGCGACCGGAGGCGGTGAAGAACATCGAGGGCGCATCCGACTGCCGGAGAAACTCCTCGACCAGACTCGATTTGCCGACCCGGCGACGGCCACGGATCAGAATGCACCGCCCAGGCTGCACCGCGCCGTCGGCTGTCCGAACCTGATCGAGAGCCTCGCGGAGCACCCCGAGTTCGCGATCACGCCCGATGAACCGATCCACGGTCACCCTCCACCCATCACCCAAGACTTACGTTCAAGACAGTATCATCACAGATACTATCTGGAATGTAACTATCTAGCGACTCAGGCTTCTGGGTCTGCCAGGCGGGGGAAGAGGGCGTCGCCCTTGACGAGGACCGAGCCGGCGGGGAGTTGGCCCCAGGTGCCGGCCTCCTGGACTCGCTGGTCCTTCAGGGGGCCGAGTTTGGGTTCGGCGCCGAGGAGGGTCCAGAGTTTGGCGGCTGTCTTGGGCATCGTCGGGTTGTGCAGGACGGCGACAGCGCGCAGTACCTCGGCCGAGGTGTAGAGGATGGTGGCGAGGCGGGCCTGCTGGGACTCGTCCTTCGCGACCTTCCACGGCTCCTGCTCGGAGACGTAACCGTTGACCGCGCCGACCAGGTCGTTGATCGCGGCCAGCGCGTCGTGGAAGGCCAAGCTGTCGATCGCCTTCTCGGCGGCAGCGACCACCTCGGCGACCTTGTCGGCCAGGGCCTGCTCGGCCGGGCCGTGGTCGGTGGGCTCGGGCAGCTCGCCGTCGAAGTACTTGTTCACCATCGCCGCGATCCGGCTGGCCAGGTTACCCAGGCCGTTGGCGAGCTCGGAGGTGTAGACGGCGTTCAGGTGCTCCCAGGAGAAGGAGCCGTCGGAGCCGAACTGGATCGTGCGCAGGAAGTAGTACCGGAAGGCGTCCGAGCCGAAGTGGTCGGTGATCTCCTTCGGTGCGATCGCGGTCAGCTTCGACTTGCTCATCTTCTCGCCGCCGACGAGCAGCCAGCCGTGCGCGAAGACCTGCTTCGGTACCGCGACGCCCGCGGCCATCAGCATGGCCGGCCAGATCACCGCGTGGAAGCGCAGGATGTCCTTGCCGACCAGGTGGACGTCGACCGGCCAGAGCTCCTCGAACCGCTCCGGGTCGGTGCCGTAGCCCGCGGCGGTGACGTAGTTGAGCAGCGCGTCGATCCAGACGTAGAGGACGTGGTCCTCGTCCCACGGGACCGGGATGCCCCAGTCGAAGGTCGACCGGGTGATCGACAGGTCCTGCAGGCCCTGCTTCACGAACGAGATGACCTCGTTGCGCGCGCTCGACGGCGCGACGAAGTCCGGCTGCGAGTCGTACAGCTCGATCAGCTTGTCGGCGTACGCGGAGAGCCGGAAGAAGTAGTTGGTCTCCGAGACCGTCTCCAGCTCGGTGCCGTGGATCATGCACCGCTGGGTGCCGTCCTCGTCGGTCTTGATGTCGGCGGGGAGCTTGAACTCCTCACAGCCGACGCAGTACAGGCCCTCGTACTCGCCCTTGTAGACGTCGCCCTTGTCGTACAGCGTCTGCCAGAAGTCGCGGACCCGCTCGGTGTGCCGCTTCTCGGTGGTCCGGATGAAGTCGTCGTAGTCGATGTCGACGTCGACCCAGGCCGGCTTCCAGGCCTCCTCGACCAGCTTGTCCGTCCACTCCTGCGGGGTCATACCCTGCGCCTGAGCGCTGCGCATCACCTTCTCGCCGTGCTCGTCGGTACCCGTCAGGTACCACTTGCGCTCGCCGCGCTGGGCGTGCCAACGGGTCAGGACGTCCCCGGCCACCGTCGTGTAGGCGCTGCCGATGTGCGGCGGAGCCGTGACGTAGTAGATCGGGGTGGTGACGTAAAAGGCCTTCTCGGACATGGATAAAGGGTAGTGCGCCGGGCTAGCTGGTCTTACCAGGGCCTCTCGCCGCGAGTACGGCGTCGTACACGGTCCGCTTCGGTACTCCGAACCGCTTGGCGACATCCGAGATGGCCTGCTTGCGTGGTGTGCCGGCCTCCTCGTCGGCTGCCACCTCGGCGGCCAGCTCTTCCGGGCCGAGCTCGCGGGCGGACGGGTCGGCGCCGGCAACCACGATGGTGATCTCGCCCCGGACCCCGTCGACGGCCCACTCGGCCAGCTCGGCGGCGGTGCCCCGCTTGACCTCTTCATACGTCTTGGTGAGCTCGCGGCAGACCGCAGTACGGCGATCCTTGCCGAGCGCGTCGGCCAGGTCCTGGAGCGAGGCGGCCAGCCGGTGCGGCGCCTCGAAGAAGATCATCGTGCGCTGCTCCCGGGCGAGCTCTTGGAACCGCTTGGTCCGCTCGCCCGACTTCCGCGGCAAGAACCCCTCGAACGTGAACCGATCCACCGGCAGCCCACTCAACGCCAGCGCGGTCAACACAGCAGAAGGCCCCGGTACTGCGGTGACGTCGATGCCGGCCTCAATGGCGGCAGCCACCAGCCGGTACCCAGGATCCGACACGCTCGGCATCCCCGCATCGGTCACCACCGCCACCGTCTGGCCCTCGAGCAGCACGGCGACCAGCTCATCGGTCCGCTGCCGCTCGTTCCCCTCGAAGAAGCTGACGACGCGCCCGCTGACCACGATCGCCAGCTCACTGGTCAGCCGCTTCAGCCTCCGGGTGTCCTCCGCGGCCACCACGTCGACTTCCGCCAGCACTTTCCGCAGCCGGGCCGACGCATCCGAAAAGTCCCCAATAGGAGTCCCCACCAACACCAATCGCCCGGTCACACCCGCCATCATCGCAGCCGCCGTACACAGGGACAGGAAGTAGTGCGCCTCGGAGGAGCTGTCCCCGCCTGCGAGGTGGTCCTGACCCGGATTCTGAGGACTACTTCCTGTCGTTCGGTACGCCTCGGGAGGCGGTGCTACCGCATTCTCCGTACGATGGCCGACGTGACTGCCGTGATCGAGGACGACACCGCGAAGCCTGTCGAGGTGACCGGGGCGGATGCCGACGCGCGTGAGACGCTCGGGCGGGACGTTCTCGGGAGACGGCTGCCGCCGCTCAAGGAGCGGCTGTACCCGCCGATGCCGCGGGATTTCGAGGGGGGCTGGATCGCCACCCTCGCGATCACCGCGTTCGCGGCGATCCTGCGGTTCTGGAACCTCGGCAACCCGGTGAAGTTCGTCTTCGACGAGACGTACTACGCCAAGGACGCGTTCTCGCTGCTCAAGTTCGGCTACGCCCGGCAGTTCATCGACCAGCCCGAGGGGGCCGCCGACAAGGCGATCCTGGCCGGCAACCTGGATGTCTTCAAGAGCACCCCGAGCCTGACCGTGCACCCCGAGGTCGGCAAGTGGATGATCGCGGCCGGCGAGCAACTGTTCGGGATGAACACCTTCGGCTGGCGGTTCATGCCGGCCCTGTTCGGCACGCTGACCGTGCTGCTGGTGATCCGGACCGTCCGGCGGATGTCGCGCTCGACCCTGATCGGCTGCATCGCCGGTCTGCTGCTCGCCGTCGACGGCCTGCACTTCGTGATGTCCCGGGTCGCGCTGCTCGACATCTTCCTGGCCTTCTGGCTGGTCGCCGCGGTCTCCTGCCTGGTCGCCGACCGCGACTGGACCCGCCGCCGGCACGCGGACTCCCTCGAGCACCGCGGTGAGGGCCGCAAGATCGGCCGCTGGCTACTCATCCGTCCGTGGCGGATCACGGCCGGCATCTGCTTCGGCCTCGCGCTCGGCACCAAGTGGTCGGCCGTCTGGGTGATGGCCGGTTTCGGCATCCTCGTCTTCGCCTGGGACTTCGGCGCCCGCCGCGCGCTCGGCGCCCGGCACCCGTTCATCAAGTCGGTCTTCGTCGACGGCCTGCCCGCGTTCGTCAGCATCGTGCTCGTCGCCGGCATCACCTACACCGCGACCTGGACCGGCTGGCTGCTGCACGACAACGCCTACGACCACGACTATGCGTCGAAGAACCCGGCACACGGCGTGATGAAGGTGGTACCGGACGACTTCCGGTCGCTGATCCACTACCACCAGGAAGTTCTGGACTTCCACACCGGCGACTACATCAAGAAGGCCACCCACCCGTACTCCTCGCACCCGGCCGGCTGGCCGATCATCGCCCGCCCGATCGGTTTCGACGCGGTCAACGACATCAAGCCCGGTACCAGCGGCTGCACCGCGCGGCCCGGGACGAACTGTCTCTCGGTGATCTCCGCCGTCGGTACGCCGCTGCTGTGGTGGGCCGGGGTGCTCGCGCTGATCGCCGCGCTGGTCTTCTGGATCGCCCAGCGCGACTGGCGGTTCGGCGTACCGGTGGTCGGGTACCTGACCTGCTGGATCCCGTGGTTCTTCTTCGACGACCGGCCGATCTTCTTCTTCTACGCCGTCACGATGATCCCGTTCACCGTGATGGCGCTGTCGATGGTGCTCGGCAAGATCCTCGGCCCGGCCAGACAAGCACTCCAGGCCTCCACCCCGCGCCGGCTGGTCGGCAGCGCGGTCGTCGGCGCCTTCGTCGTACTGGTCGTCCTCAACTTCGCCTACATCTGGCCGATCCTGACCGACAAGGTGCTACCGCATCCGGACTGGCTCAACCGAATGTGGTTCAAGTCCTGGATCTAGTGCAGCTGCCCGTGGCCGCCTTGGTGACGGAAGCGCTTCTTGTGCCGCTTGGAGCTGACCTGGCCGCCGACGCCGCCGAAGAGGGCGAGGCCCTTGACGATGACGACCGGGGCGTTCGGGTCAGGGGACTCGCCACCGCGGGCGGCGAAACCGCCGAAGATGCCGACGCCCTCGTTGCGGACCGTGACGCTGTCCGGGACGGTGATGTCGATCCCGCCGAAGATCGCGAACGCCCAGATCGTCACCTCGCGGCCCTCGAAGACGGCATCCGTCATGTCCAGGTCGTAGCCACCGAACAGGCAGAACGCGTTGGTCCGCCGCTTCACCCGCCAGCGGCCCTGCCGTTCGCCGCCGCCGAAGATGCCGATCATCGTGTCGAAACTGTCGGCCGGGTTGGCCGGCTCCTCGATCGGTACCGGGCTGTTCGACGGCGCCGCCGCGGCCACCGGCTGGAACGGCTGCCCCGGTACGGCGAGGTCCTGGGTGATCGGTTCGAGCTCGCCGAGCGTCCTTGCCTGCAGCGTCTGCTCCAGCCGCTCCGAGTGCTCGTCCTGCGTCAGCCGCCCGGTCATCAACGCGTCCCGCAGCACCTCGACGACCTGGTCACGATCGGTATCGGAGGCCCGCAGATGAGCCTGCGGATTCTGGCGCTCGGGCAGGTTGTCCATAACCCCGAACGATATCCCCCACACCAGGTCCGCCGGAATGCGATTACCCCCGATCCCAGGGTCAGAACCCCAATCCCCAGGGCCCCACCGGGGAATCCCCCGACCTCGGTGGATCCCGTCAGGATCAGCACCCTGCGTCTCCCGGGGAGCCGTCAAAAGCGTCCCGGCCCTCACCCGCTGGCTCGAAGAACTCCTGAAGGAGCAGCGCACCAGCGGCAAGCGGTGAGTAGCTCGCCCGGTACCACCTACTGTTAGCGCGAACAGGGTGCGGAGACTGGGGGTTTGTCGTGACGGTGATGGGTGATCGCTCGCCGGACGCGTGGGCGAACGAGCTGCAGCGCGACGGGCGGGTGGTGTTCTCGATCCGGCCCCGGGCCGTGCTGCGGGAGCTGGGGATCATCTGGCTCATCGTTATCGTGACCCAGGCGATCTCGCTGAGCGGGGGCTGGGGAGTGGGCGATGCCCGGCCGCTCTTCGCCCTCTTCATCGTCCTGATCGCCGCTGTCGTGACGGCCTGGTCCACCTCACGGCTCGCGACCCGCTACCCGTCGTTGACGGTCGACGAGTCCGGACTACGCATCGGCCGCAAGAGGTCCATCCGCTGGTCCGAAGTGGGACTCATCGGCCCACTCCGCAGCGGACTCGGCACCCGCACCTTCCCGATCCTCCCGAAGGACGTACGGGTCAAAGAACTGGTCATCCCCCAAACCGCAGCCAGGGACCTGAAAGCCCTGCAGCAGTGGCTCGGGGAACTCCTCAAAGAACACCGCTCGGCTGATCGGCCCAGCGCCGAGTCGCCGGACTGAGTCGCGACCGAACCGCGCGGAAAACTGATGCCCCCAGCCTGGGCGGTTTCAAGGGGTCGTTGCAACACCGCCTTGGTTTCTAGGTGGTGAGTAGATCACGCAAGCGCTCGGCTGGGGTGTCCCAGTCGAGTGTTTTGCGTGGTCGGGCGTTGAGTTCTTGGGCGAC
>NZ_JAAGLV010000049.1 GCF_010548305.1 Streptomyces sp. SID13031 | reverse complement strand
GGGGTTAACCCCAACGCCGTTCGGTTAGGCAGCGGAGTGTGTGGTCAAGTCGGTGTTGCGGCTGGTGATAGGAGTGCAGCCCTTGTAGATGTGGTCCGGTCCTCCAAGACTGGTCCAACTCCACAAGGGCTGCTGTGTCTGATTCTGTCATTAGTCATGCTGGTGGCGTGTTCGCGCCGGGGCACTTGGGTGAACTGACCCGGGTGGTGCCGTTCGAGATGGTCGACGCGGCGCTGGCCGCGTGTGGTGGCCGGCAGCAGCGGGTGCGGCTGTTGCCGTCGCGGGTGGTGGTGTATCTGCTGCTGGCGGGGGCGTTGTTCGCCGGTCAGGGGTGGGGACAGGTCTGGTCGCGGTTGACCGCGTCCCTGCCCGGGGTGTGGGCGGCGCCGGCGGGTTCCTCGTTGACGCAGGCGATGCGCCGTGTCGGCATCGCGCCCTTGCGGGAGTTGTTCGACCTGCTCAAAGGCCCGGTCGCGACCACGGCCAGGCACACGGCGCGGTTCGCCGGCCGGTTGGTGGTCGCGATCGACGGCACGACCATCGCGGTGCCGGACACGGGTGCGAACCGGGCCGTGTTTCCCAAGACCGCCTGCGGACCGAACGGGCCGGCGGGCTACCCGCTGCTGCGGGTGGTGGCGATCGTGGCCTGTGGGACCCGATCGGTCATCGACGCGGTCTTCGGCACCGACGCGGTCGGTGAGCTGACCTACGCCCGTGACCTGAGCGGTGCCCTGCACCGCGGGATGCTGCTGCTGGCAGACCGCAACTTCGCCACGACCGCGTTCACCGGCGCCGTCGCGGCGGCCGGGGCGGATTTCCTGATCCGCGCGAAGACCGGATCCCGCGCGCGACGGCTACCCGTGCAGCAGCGCCTGGCAGACGGCTCGTTCCTGTCACACATCGCCGGCCTGCCAGTACGGGTGATCGAGGCGACGATCACCGCCCGGTCCGCCGACGGCACCACCCAGACCGGCCACTACCGGCTCATCACCACGCTCCTGGACCCGCACGAGGCACCCGCGATCACACTGGTACGGCTCTACCACCAGCGGTGGGAAATCGAGACGGCCTACCTGGAACTGAAGTCCACCATCCTGGGCGGCAGAGTCCTGCGTGCCCAGCACCCGGCCGCCGTCATCCAGGAGACCTGGGCACTGCTGACCGCCTACCAGGTACTGCGCACCGCAATGGCCGACGCCCTCCTGCACCGCCCCGACCTCGACCCCGACCGGGCCTCACTCACCATCGCCTTGAACACCGCCCGCGACCAGATCACCCACGCCGCCGCAATCACCACCGACCTCACCGACCTCATCGGCCGCATCGGCACCGCAATCCTCTCCGCCCTGCTCCCCAACCGCCGACCACGCATCCGCGCCCGCGTCATCAAACGCGCGATCTCCAAATACCGCGCCGCCACCCGCACCCCCGACCGCCGCACCCGCGACGCCACCATCAACATCCAGATCCACAACTTGACCCCCGAAGC
>NZ_JAAGLV010000048.1 GCF_010548305.1 Streptomyces sp. SID13031 | reverse complement strand
CCCCAAGGCCGGTTAGTTAGGGGAGTTGGTGTGGTGTCAAGGGCGTGTTGAACGTGGAGCAGCGGAGCTCCTTAGGTAGACAGGTTTGTCCTCGCGAGACAACCAGCTACCAGAAGAGGCTCCGCTGCCTGCTCAGTCTGTCATTACTCCCACGATCAGGGTGGCCGAGGGTGCGTTCGCGCCTGGTCATCTGGGCGAGTTGACCCAGCATGTTCCGTTCGAGATGGTCGACGCGGTCCTCGCCGATACCCGCAAGACCCAGGCCAGAGTGCGTGATCTACCGGCCAGGGTTGTGGTCTATCTGGTGTTGGCCGGGTGCCTGTTCACCGATCGTGGCTATGGCCAGGTATGGCACCGGTTGGTCGCCGGGCTGCACGGCCTGAGCGTGGCTGCACCGACCGCGGCGGCGTTGACCCAGGCCCGCGTGCGGCTCGGGCCGGCGCCGTTGAAGGCGTTGTTCGACCTGGTCCGTGGCCCGGCGGCAACCAGGGCAGGAGGTTGGGTGCGGTGGCGGGGGCTACTGGTCACCGCGATCGACGGCACCACGATGACGGTGGCCGACACGTCCGCGAACCTGGGCGAGTTCACCAAACGGGCCAGCGGCAACACCGGGGCGTATCCACATCTACGGTTGCTGGCCGTGGTCTGTTGCGGCACCCGCACCGTCATCGACGCGGTCTTCGGCCCGTCCAGCATCGGTGAAACCAGCTACGCCCCCGCACTACTGACCCGCGCCCTGCGCACCGGCATGATCGTTTTGGCCGACCGGGCCTTCGCCACCCAAGACATCATCGTCGCGATCACCAGCACCGGCGCCGACCTGCTGATCCGCTGCAAAGCCAACCGGAAACTCCCCGCCCTGCACCGCCACCGCGACGGCTCCTACCTATCGCACTGGATGGGCACCCCGATCCGCGTCATCGAGGCCGACATCACCATCACCACCCCGGCCGGCAGCCGCACCGGCAGCTACCGGCTCATCACCACCTTGCTCGACCCGCACACCTACCCCGCGTTCGACCTGGTCACGCTCTACCACCAGCGCTGGGAAATCGAGACCACCTACCTGGAACTCAAATCCACCATTCTCGGCGGACACGTCCTGCGCGCCCGCACCCCGACCGGCATCACCCAAGAGGTCTACGCACTGCTAGTCACCTACCAGATCCTGCGCCAAGCCATCACCGATGCCACCGACGCCCAACCCGGCACCGACCCCGACCGGGCCAGCTTCACCATCGCCCTCAACGCCGCCCGCGACCAACTCACCCAAGCCACAGGCATCATCGCCGGCACCACCGTCGACCTGGTCGGCCACATCGGCCGAC
Source organism: Streptomyces sp. SID13031 (assembly GCF_010548305.1). Classification (GTDB taxonomy): domain Bacteria; phylum Actinomycetota; class Actinomycetes; order Propionibacteriales; family Kribbellaceae; genus Kribbella. Next base: position 193 of record NZ_JAAGLV010000048.1, on the reverse strand, counting down.
TCGTCCTAGCCAACCTCCTCCCCAAACGCCGAACCCGCCTCAGCCCCCGCGCCGTGAAACGAGCCACCTCCAGATACCCCACCCAAGCAGCCAACACCAACCGCACCACCTACCAAGCCACCATCAGCATCACCATCCACACCCCGCCGCCTTGACACCGCCCCAACCCGCCTAACTAACCGGCCTTGGGGTT
>NZ_JAAGLV010000047.1 GCF_010548305.1 Streptomyces sp. SID13031 | reverse complement strand
GGCGGGTTCTCATGGTCGTCGCAACACCTTGATTTGAGGAGTTGCGGCGGCCATGTCGTTTGTGGAGGACTTTGAGTGTCACGGTGATGCGTTGTTGCGGTTGGTGGATGCGGGGGTTTCGGTTACGGCGGCGTGCGAGTCGTTGGGGATCAGGCGTGGGCGTGGCTATGAGATCTTGCGGGCTCGTGGTCGGGGATCGGCTCGGCGAACGGTCATCACGGCGGCGGTGCGTGAGCAGGTCATCGTGGTGTTCGGGCAGTCAGCGAGTATCAAGCGTGCCGCGGTCGCTGGCGGGTTGAGTCAGAACGCTGCTCGACGGATTCTCGTCGCGGCAGGGCTGGTCTCGGCGGTAACGGCCGTGAGGGGCAAGGCACAGGCGAAGGCCCGGTTCGCCGAGTTGGTCGAGGCGGGTTGGTCGATCGCCCGCGCGGCTGGGGAGGTGGGCGTGAACGTGCGCACGGGCAGGGACTGGCATTACGGGGTCCGCAGGAGCAACAACACGCGGATCTACCCGGACGGGCTGGTCGTGGACTACGACACCGGAACCCGGTATCTGACTTCCATGCCTCGACCTGTTGATGTGGTGATCAGCGACCGCTACCTGTCGTTGGATGAGCGGTTGGCGATCGCTGACGGGCTGGTCAACAAGCACACGTTGACCGCGATCGCGGTCGGCATCGGGAAGAACAAGTCCACGGTGTCGCGCGAGGTCAGCGCTCACAGCATCGAGGGGATCTACCTGCCGCACCAGGCCCACCGAGACGCCGCGACCGCCCGGGCCCGGCCCAAGACCTCGAAACTGGTCACCGATCCCGTACTGCGGGCCAGGGTCGAGCTGGACCTGAAACAGAAGTTGTCACCAGAACAGATCTCGAACAGGCTCGTCAAAGACTTCCCCGACGACGAGAGCATGCGAGTGAGCCACGAAACGATCTACCAAGCCCTGTATTTCCAGGCCCGCGGCGGCCTCAAACGCGAAGTCGCCGACGCGTTGCGGACCGGCCGCACCCGCCGCAAACCCCAACGCCGGCCCGACCAGCGCCAGCCCCGGTTCGTCGACGAGATGATCATGATCTCTGAGCGCCCTGCCGAGGTCGAAGACCGCGCGGTTCCCGGTCATTGGGAAGGCGACCTGATCATGGGCGAAGGCAACCAGTCCGCGATCGCGACCCTGGTCGAGCGCACCACCCGCTACACGCTGCTGGTCCACCTGCCCGGCAGCCACGAAGCCGAGCCGGTCCGTGACGGCCTCATCAAAGCGATGCAGACCCTGCCCGAGCACCTGCGCGGTTCGCTGACCTGGGACCAAGGCAGCGAGATGGCCCGCCACAAACAGTTCACGATCGCCACCGACATCGCCGTCTACTTCTGCGACCCACACTCACCGTGGCAGCGCGGCACCAACGAGAACACCAACGGGCTCCTGCGCCAGTACTTCCCCAAAGGCACCGACCTGTCCGTCCACGGCCCCGAAGACCTCGAACACGTCGCCCAAGAACTCAACGCCCGACCACGCAAAACACTCGACTGGGACACCCCAGCCGAGCGCTTGCGTGATCTACTCACCACCTAGAAACCAAGGCGGTGTTGCAACGACCCCTTGAAACCGCC
>NZ_JAAGLV010000046.1 GCF_010548305.1 Streptomyces sp. SID13031 | reverse complement strand
GCCTTCAGCGGCACGAGCAGTGACCGGAACACCAGGACCAGCAGCAAGAACGCCAGCCCGACGACCACGATGAGGTAGATCGGGAACGCATCGCTCAAGCTGCCGGCGACATCGACACCCACCGCCGTACTGCCGGTGACCAGCGCCCGGGCTCCGGTCTGGTTCTCCAGCCCGGCCAGCGCATCGCGCAGCGTTCCGACCAGTTGTTTGGTGTCTGCAGCGGCGGGTCCGCTCCGCGGGATGACGGTGATGCTCGCGAAGTTGACCGCCTGAAGCTGCTGACGCAGCGCCGTGACCGCCGCCGGCTTGGACGGATCGGCAGCCGGGACGACGGCAGTGATATCGGTCTGGACACCCTCGACGATCGCGGTCGCCGTCTGCACCGCGGCCACCGGATCCTTGGCGCCTTGGGTGTCAACGACAACCAGCAGCGGCCCGTTGGCACCGGCCCCGAAATTCTGGGCGATCAGGTCATAGGCCTGGCGCTGGCCAGACCCAGCCGGGGCACTCCCGTCGTCGGGCAGCGCGATCTCCATCGACAAGACCGGGATCGAGACGACCAGGGCGATACCGAGGCCGGCCAGCAACGTGGAAACCCTGTGCTTGACGACGAAGTCGGCCCACCGCCGGCCTACTGGGCGTACCTCTTCATCGCCAGGCGTGCCCGGACGCTTGGCGAGCCACCGGGTGACCAAGCCTGGCCGGCCGCCGGTGACACGCGAACCACCCAGGCCGACCACGGCCGGCAACAGGGTCAACGCGATCAACACCGCGACGGCGACGGTCGCGGCGCCACCCAAGCCCATCTGGGTGAGGAAGCTGATGTTGCAGACCGCGAGCCCGACCAGCGCGATGATGACCGTCAGGCCTGCGAAGACCACTGCCGAGCCGGCCGTACCGATCGCCACCCCCATGGCGGTTTCCCGTGACCGCCCCGATCTGACCTCTTGGCGGTATCGCGACATGACGAACAGTGAGTAGTCGATACCGACCGCGAGCCCGAGCATCAGGGCCAGCACCGGCGTGGTGGAACTCAGCTCGACGAATCCGGTGAGCGTGGTGATTCCGGTGAGGCCGATGCCGACACCGATCAGCGCGGTCAGCAGCGACATCCCCGCCGCCAGCAGCGACCCGAAGGTGATCGCCAGCACGACCAGGGCGATCACGACGCCCACGACCTCGGCCGAGCCCTCGGCACTCTCGGCGGGAAACGCATTCCCGCCCACGATCACAGTCAGGCCATCAGCACGCAGTGATGACGCGGCGTGGTCTATCGCGTCCTCGTCGGAGGCGTCGAGATCTACCGTCGGCCGATCGTAGTTGACCGTCAGATAGGCAGTCCGTCCGTCCGGGGTGACTGTCCCCGCGGCAAACGGGTCGGTGACACCGGTCACGTGCTCGGTCGTCGCAAGCTTTACCGCCGCGGCGATCTGTTTCTTCACCGCGTCGGTGGTCAACTGCTTGCCCTCGGGCGCCTGGATCACCACCTGGGCGATCGCGCCATCCGTCACGGCCTGCGGCGTCCGCTCCTTGATCAGATCGAACGCGCGGGTCGATTCCAGCCCTGGCAGCGAGAACGAGTCCTGGGTCGGGCCGGACAGCGTCGAGGCACCCACGGCGGTGGCGGCCAGGGCCAGCAGCCATCCGGCGATGACGACGATGCGGTGACCGAAGCACCACCGACCGATCTTGTACAGCAGCC
>NZ_JAAGLV010000045.1 GCF_010548305.1 Streptomyces sp. SID13031 | reverse complement strand
TGTTCGGTGTAGGGGTCGGACCTGGGCGCCCTGTCAGCCTTTCGGCTGGTGGGTTTCCCTGGCCCGCCCTCCGAACCGGACGTGCGACTTCCACCGCATCCGGCTCTCCACGTGTTCATTGCGATGGTGCGGGTGATCCCTTTGTCGGCGCGCTCGACCATGGGGTTGGGATCTTGGTGCCCCGGTAGCGGTAGCGCTCGATGACGATGGCTTCCGGTCGGAACATCTCGATTCCTCCGGCGCGAATCTGCCAACCGGGCAGGTAGCGCCGGACCAAGGTGTGCATATTCAGCCCGACGTGTCGTTTGCGGAGCCAGCCCACGATCCGCCAGAAGGCGAAATGATCGACATAGCCGAACGTCCGCGAGGACACCCCGTGCCGGAAGTAGTTGCACCAGCCCCGCAGCGTCGGGTTCAACCGGCGCAGCAGGTCAGCGAGCGTTCGATGTTTTGCACGGCGAGTCAGCGTCCGCACCTTGGCGATCACAGAAGCCAACGACTTCTTCGACGGGTAGGTGTAGATCGCTTTCTTGCCGGTCCGGCTCCGCCGGGCCCGGCGCTGGATGCGCCAGCCGAGGAAGTCGAACCCCTCATCGATGTGGCAGACGCTCGTCTTCTCTGCCGATAGGCGCAGGCCCATTGGCGCGAGCACGCTGCCGACCTCGTCCCACAACGCTTCAGCGTCGGCGCGTTGTCCATGGATGAGGACCACGAAGTCGTCTGCGTAACGGACGAGTTTCATGACCGCACCACCGGACCGCCGGTGCTTGATGCGAGTCCATTCCGGTCCGAGTGCTTCCCACTTGTTGGTGAAGTGCTCGTCCAGAACGGACAGGGCGATGTTGGCCAGCAGCGGTGACAGGATCCCGCCTTGAGGTGTGCCGGTGATCGTCTCGCGGTTCAGGCCGTCCTCGGTGAGAGCCCCGGCCCGCAGAAACGCCTTCACCCAACCCAAGACGCGCTTGTCCCCGACGCGACATCGCACCCGGTCCATCAGGGCCGCGTGGTCAATCTCGTCGAAGCACGCCTTGATGTCAGCCTCGAACACCCACTCGTAGTTCCGGGAGGGTGATGCAAGGAAATGGATCTCGGCGATCGCGTCCTGCGCCCGGCGCCTCGGACGGAAGCCATACGAACATGGCTTGAAGTCCGCCTCGAAGATCGGCTCGAGCACCAGTTTCAACGCAGCCTGCACGACCCGGTCACGGGTAGTCGGAATCCCCAGGGCACGGACCTTGCCCGACGCCTTGGGAATCGTCTTCTCCCGCACCGGGAGCGGCACGAACTCCCCTGCCTTGAGGTCCTCGCAGACCCCGGCCAGCAAGTCCGCAGCGCCCCAACCGACACCGCGGGGAGTGACCCCGTCGATGCCAGCGGTTCGTGCGCCCGTATTGCCCCGCACCCTGTTCCATGCCACGACCAGGAACGCCGGATCATAGACAAGGTTGGCGAGGTCATCGAAGCGACGGCCGGGATCGGCCACCGCCCATCGATGCAGCTTCTTCTGCATCCTCAGTACCCGGTACTCGGCCTCATCGAGGTCGGGCCACGGCTCGCCGATATTCACCAGCGCACTCCTGAGGATGTGCGGTTGCTGCGAACACGCTGGACCCCTTCGCCATGTGGCCGGCTTTCCCGGCCTCGGACTACTACGGGTCCTCCGCCCCATCCCGGCGACATCGGCCGACGACGGGCCTTCCCGCCGACCAGCAGGCCGCTGGCCGGGGAGGGGACCGCCGAGATGGTTCCCACGTTCACCGTCGAACCGTTCGACGGGGTCGGCGCCCAACTATGCCCCTGCAGCATCGCCACGACTACGCCGCAGACCTTCACCGTGGCCTCCCGACCGGCGACATCACCCAGCCCAGGAGTTCCCCACCAAACAAGACCACCGGCCCTGCCAAGTGGGTGCGCGCTGCTATCCAGCCCAGATCCGCCAGGTTCGAGCTGGTGGCTCTCTTGAGAAGCGTTCAGACGTTGGTTCCTCACGTACGCCTTTCCGTCTTGCTAGCCGGACCCAGGCCATCTGGCAGTACTGGCCCGTCCCGTCGTTGTCAGGGCTGCTTCCGCCCTCCCTCGCATCTCCGAGGTCAGGCTGCCCTCAGCTCCAACCGATCCGCTGCGACGGACCGGAGGCGGTGTCCTTTCACCACCGCACGGTTCAACAGCGCCTCGTGGCGCTCGATATCAGTCAGCCAGACCAGGTTCGGTGCCGGCGCGGTGAACACCCGCTTCACGAGATCGTC
>NZ_JAAGLV010000044.1 GCF_010548305.1 Streptomyces sp. SID13031 | reverse complement strand
GTTTGTCTGTTATCCATCTTCGGGTGGTTGGCATATAGAATTCAACGGAGAGTTTGATCCTGGCTCAGGACGAACGCTGGCGGCGTGCTTAACACATGCAAGTCGAGCGGTAAGGCCCCTTCGGGGGTACACGAGCGGCGAACGGGTGAGTAACACGTGAGCAACCTACCCTTCACTTCGGGATAAGCCTCGGAAACGGGGTCTAATACCGGATATCACTGACTACTTCATGGTGGTTGGTTGAAAGTTCTGGCGGTGGGGGATGGGCTCGCGGCCTATCAGCTTGTTGGTGGGGTAATGGCCTACCAAGGCGTCGACGGGTAGCCGGCCTGAGAGGGCGACCGGCCACACTGGGACTGAGACACGGCCCAGACTCCTACGGGAGGCAGCAGTGGGGAATATTGCGCAATGGACGAAAGTCTGACGCAGCAACGCCGCGTGAGGGATGACGGCCTTCGGGTTGTAAACCTCTTTCAGCAGGGACGAAGCGAGAGTGACGGTACCTGCAGAAGAAGGACCGGCCAACTACGTGCCAGCAGCCGCGGTAATACGTAGGGTCCGAGCGTTGTCCGGAATTATTGGGCGTAAAGGGCTCGTAGGCGGTTCGTCACGTCGGGAGTGAAAACTCGGAGCTCAACTCCGAGCCTGCTTCCGATACGGGCAGACTAGAGGTAGGCAGGGGAGAGCGGAACTCCTGGTGTAGCGGTGGAATGCGCAGATATCAGGAAGAACACCGGTGGCGAAGGCGGCTCTCTGGGCCTTACCTGACGCTGAGGAGCGAAAGCGTGGGTAGCGAACAGGATTAGATACCCTGGTAGTCCACGCCGTAAACGTTGGGCGCTAGGTGTGGGGGACATTCCACGTCCTCCGTGCCGCAGCTAACGCATTAAGCGCCCCGCCTGGGGAGTACGGCCGCAAGGCTAAAACTCAAAGGAATTGACGGGGGCCCGCACAAGCGGCGGAGCATGCGGATTAATTCGATGCAACGCGAAGAACCTTACCTGGGTTTGACATATAGGGAAATCTCGCAGAGATGTGAGGTCCGTAAGGGTCCTATACAGGTGGTGCATGGCTGTCGTCAGCTCGTGTCGTGAGATGTTGGGTTAAGTCCCGCAACGAGCGCAACCCTCGTCCTATGTTGCCAGCACGTTATGGTGGGGACTCATAGGAGACTGCCGGGGTCAACTCGGAGGAAGGTGGGGATGACGTCAAGTCATCATGCCCCTTATGTCCAGGGCTTCACGCATGCTACAATGGCCGGTACAAAGGGCTGCGAAACTGCAAAGTGGAGCGAATCCCAAAAAGCCGGTCTCAGTTCGGATTGGGGTCTGCAACTCGACCCCATGAAGTCGGAGTCGCTAGTAATCGCAGATCAGCAACGCTGCGGTGAATACGTTCCCGGGCCTTGTACACACCGCCCGTCACGTCATGAAAGTCGGCAACACCCGAAGCCGGTGGCCTAACCCTTGTGGAGGGAGCCGTCGAAGGTGGGGCTGGCGATTAGGACGAAGTCGTAACAAGGTAGCCGTACCGGAAGGTGCGGCTGGATCACCTCCTTTCTAAGGAGCATTGACAGTCATGGCCCGTAAGGGTGTGGTTGTCTACTCGTCGTTTCCTAGACGTCCGTTCTAGGGCGATGATGCTTCGGAATGTGGAACATTGACCATTAGGCCGGGATCTGCACTGATCGAGCTAGTACTGCGATCTTCTCTTCGGAGGGGTGAGCGTGGAACGTGAGTGGGGTGTGGTGAAAGGCCGAGGCGCGCTGTTGGGTCCTGAGGAATCGGGCCAGTCCTGAGTGATCAGGTTGGAACGGTTTTTCTGGGTCACTACTGCACTGGATCTTTGCGGATCTGGTGTAGCTGTGTGGCTGGGGCCGGCTCTCACCAAACTACGGGTGAGGCTTCCACTGTCTGGGTGTTTATTCCCTGGGTTGTTGGGGTCTTCGATGTAAGTGGTGGATTGGGTCGGTTTTCCTGCCCGTATTTTGAGAACTGTATAGTGGACGCGAGCATCTTCAGTAGTTTTTTGTTGTGTGACAAGCTACTAAGGGCAATCGGTGGATGTCTAGGCACCAAGAGCCGATGAAGGACGTAGGAGCCTGCGATAAGCCCCGGGGAGTTGGCAACCAAGCTGTGATCCGGGGGTGTCCGAATGGGGAAACCCAGCTGGCATTCTAAAGCCAGTTACCAGTTCCTGAACACATAGGGTTCTGGAGGGAACGCGGGGAAGTGAAACATCTCAGTACCCGCAGGAAGAGAAAACAATAGTGATTCCGTGAGTAGTGGCGAGCGAAAGCGGATGAGGCTAAACCATGTGCGTGTGATAGCCGGCGTGCGTTGCGTATATGGGGTTGTGGGAGCATTCAGATCCTAATGCCGTGGGGTCAGGGAGTTATAAATCACTGTTGAAGTCGAATTTTCTGGAAAGTTGAGCCGTAGTGGGTAAGAGCCCCGTAGGCGTAAGACAGTGACTTCCGAGTGTTTTCCCAAGTAGCACGGGACTCTTGAAATCCCGTGTGAATCTGGCGGGACCACCCGCTAAGCCTAAATACTTCTTGGTGACCGATAGCGGACTAGTACCGTGAGGGAAAGATGAAAAGTACCCCGGGAGGGGAGTGAAATAGTACCTGAAACCGATTGCCTACAATCCGTCGGAGCATCCATTCGTGGGTGTGACGGCGTGCCTTTTGAAGAATGAGCCTGCGAGTTAGTGGTATGTGGCGAGGTTAACCCGTGAGGGGTATCCGTAGCGAAAGCGAGTCTGAATAGGGCGCTTTAGTCGCATGCTCTAGACCCGAAGCGGAGTGATCTATCCATGGGCAGGTTGAAGCGCGGGTAAGACCGCGTGGAGGACCGAACCCACCAGGGTTGAAAACCTGGGGGATGACCTGTGGATAGGGGTGAAAGGCCAATCAAACTCCGTGATAGCTGGTTCTCCCCGAAATGCATATAGGTGCAGCGTCGCGTGTTTCTTACCGGAGGTAGAGCACTGGATGGTCTAGGGGGCTTACCGGCTTACCGAAATCAGCCAAACTCCGAATGCCGGTAAGTGAGAGCGCGGCAGTGAGACGGCGGGGGATAAGCTCCGTCGTCGAGAGGGAAACAGCCCAGATCACCAGCTAAGGTCCCTAAGCGATTGCTAAGTGGAAAAGGATGTGGAGTTGCCCAGACAACCAGGAGGTTGGCTTAGAAGCAGCCACCCTTGAAAGAGTGCGTAATAGCTCACTGGTCAAGTGATTCCGCGCCGACAATGTAGCGGGGCTCAAGCAATCCACCGAAGCTGTGGCATTCACATATGTACCCGGCCAGGTTTACCTGGTCCAGGTGTGTGGATGGGTAGGGGAGCGTCGTGCAGCGAGCGAAGCAGCAGAGTGATCTAGTTGTGGATGCTGCACGAGTGAGAATGCAGGCATGAGTAGCGAATGACGGGTGAGAAACCCGTCCGCCGAATGATCAAGGGTTCCAGGGTCAAGCTAATCTGCCCTGGGTAAGTCGGGACCTAAGGCGAGGCCGACAGGCGTAGTCGATGGACAACGGGTTGATATTCCCGTACCGGCATTAACACGACCCGACCGAACCTACTGATGCTAAGACTCAGAAGCTTTGAGGCCTTCGGGCTGATGAGTGGATGTTTCGACCCTAGGTGGTATTAGGTGCACTAAGGAGTGACGCAGGAGGGCAGTCCATCCGCGGCGATGGTAGGCGCAAGCTGATCCGCGGGCAAGGTCGTAGGGTGAGGCATAGGCAAATCCGTGTCTTATATAAGCCTGAGAACCGAGGCGGACCCGTTTAGGGGAAGTGGATGATCCCATGCTGCCGAGAAAAACTTCGTAGTGAGTGTTAGAGCCGCCCGTACCCCAAACCGACACAGGTGATCAGGTAGAGAATACCAAGGCGATCGAGTGAACCATGGTTAAGGAACTCGGCAAAATGCCCCCGTAACTTCGGGAGAAGGGGGGCCGGATGCGTTACGAGACTTGCTCTCGGAAGCGTTGATGGCCGCAGAGACCAGGCCCAAGCGACTGTTTACTAAAAACACAGGTCCGTGCGAAGAAGTAATTCGATGTATACGGACTGACGCCTGCCCGGTGCTGGAACGTTAAGGGGACAGGTTAGCTGGTTTAGGCCGGCGAAGCTTTGAACTTAAGCGCCAGTAAACGGCGGTGGTAACTATAACCATCCTAAGGTAGCGAAATTCCTTGTCGGGTAAGTTCCGACCTGCACGAATGGCGTAACGACTTGGGCGCTGTCTCAACCATGGACTCGGCGAAATTGCATTACGAGTAAAGATGCTCGTTACGCGCAGCAGGACGGAAAGACCCCGGGACCTTTACTACAACTTGGTATTGGTGGTCGGTACAACTTGTGTAGGATAGGTGGGAGACTGTGAAACTCGGACGCCAGTTCGGGTGGAGTCATCGTTGAAATACCACTCTGGTTGTTCTGGCTGTCTAACTTCGGTCCATTATCTGGATCAGGGACAGTGCCTGGTGGGTAGTTTGACTGGGGCGGTCGCCTCCTAAAAGGTAACGGAGGCGCTCAAAGGTTCCCTCAGCCTGGTTGGCAATCAGGTGTCGAGTGTAAGTGCACAAGGGAGCTTGACTGTGAGACAGACATGTCGAGCAGGGACGAAAGTCGGAACTAGTGATCCGGCGGTGGCATGTGGGAGCACCGTCGCTCAACGGATAAAAGGTACCCCGGGGATAACAGGCTGATCTTCCCCAAGAGTCCATATCGACGGGATGGTTTGGCACCTCGATGTCGGCTCGTCGCATCCTGGGGCTGGAGTAGGTCCCAAGGGTTGGGCTGTTCGCCCATTAAAGCGGCACGCGAGCTGGGTTTAGAACGTCGTGAGACAGTTCGGTCCCTATCCGCTGCGCGCGCAGGAGACTTGAGAAGGGCTGCCCCTAGTACGAGAGGACCGGGGTGGACGAACCTCTGGTGTGCCAGTTGTTCCGCCAGGAGCACGGCTGGTTGGCTACGTTCGGAAGTGATAACCGCTGAAAGCATCTAAGCGGGAAGCACGCTTCAAGATGAGGTCTCCCACCGAGTTAATCGGGTAAGGCCCCCAGTAGACCACTGGGTTGATAGGCCAGAGGTGGAAGCACCGTAAGGTGTGGAGCTGACTGGTACTAATAGGCCGAGGGCTTGTCTCAACACCACTATCGTGTGGTCAACAAGACTGCTGCGAAGAAGCACCGCGTCCGCTATACGGTTCCCGAAATACGGTCAACCCCAGCCCCACGAACCCCACACGGGGGTCGTGGTGACTTGTAGGGTGGTTGGTTGATATTTCTATAGAGTTACGGTGACCATAGCGTCAGGGAAACACCCAGTCTCCATTCCGAACCTGGAAGTTAAGCCTGACAGCGCCGATGGTACTGCGACCGGTAGGTCGTGGGAGAGTAGGACGTCGCCGGACATTCACACTGTTAAGGGCCACCCA
>NZ_JAAGLV010000043.1 GCF_010548305.1 Streptomyces sp. SID13031 | reverse complement strand
CGGCGGTGGGTGTCGATGTCGCCGGCAGCTTGAGCGATGCGTTCCCGATCTACCTCATCGTGGTCGTCGGGCTGGCGTTCTTGCTGCTGGTCCTGGTGTTCCGGTCACTGCTCGTGCCGCTGAAGGCAGCGCTGGGGTTCGTGATGTCCGTCGGGGTCTCCCTCGGCACTACCGTGGCGGTCTTCCAATGGGGATGGCTGGCGAACCTCATCGGCCTCGACTCGACCGGACCGGTCGTGTTCATCCTGCCGTTGCTGCTGACCGGCATCCTGTTCGGTCTCGCGATGGACTACGAGGTCTTCCTGGTGACCCGGATGCGGGAGGAGTTCGTGCACGGCGCCACTCCCCGCAAGGCGATCGCGGTCGGATTCCAGCACAGTGCCCGGGTCGTCACCGCCGCCGCGATCATCATGATCGGCGTCTTCGGTGCCTTCTCCACGGGGGACAACGTGATCATCAAGAGCATCGGCTTCGGCCTGGCGGTCGGCGTCCTCGCCGATGCCTTCCTCGTCCGGATGATGCTCGTCCCGGCCCTCATGGCCATCGTCGGCCGGCACATGTGGTCACTCCCGTCCTGGCTGGACCGGATCGTGCCCGCCCTCGACATCGAAGGCCAAACCCTCACCCGCCATCTCGACGAACCTGCCACCAAGGAGAAAGCCGACAGCCTGCCGTGAGCTGAGAAAGTGACGTGGTCCATCGCGCCGTCGAGCTCAGGTTGCTCGGCGGCGCGATGTGGCGTGCGATCAGCAGTGAATGCCGAAATTTGGGCGGTCGAGAGGCTGTCGCCTACGTCTTTGAAGGCTCGCCGGGCAGCGGTAGTGGCGCCCGCAGGGAGATGCTGACGATGCCGTAGGTGAAACCGAGGTGCTCGTTGAGGCGGCGCATCGAGTTGTTGCCGCGTTGGGTCCAGGTGTAGATCTCGGTGATTCCGTGGTCGGCGGCCCACGCCATGCTGGTGCGTTTGAGGGTCGCGGCGACCGACTTGCCGCGCCACTCCCGGCGTACGGCGGTGTATGCGACCTCCGCACGCTCCGGGCGATCGGAGTCGAGCATCAGCCCTGCCACGCCGATCACCTCGTCACCGGCGAAGGCCACGAACATCGCGGCCGGGTCGTTGATCCACTCCTTGTCCCACTCAGCTGCCGAAACCTTCACCGCGAACTGGTGGTCCATGTCCGGGAAGGTCGGCAGCGCGACCTGGTGATAGGCCGCCGTCCACAGTTCCGGGCGTTCGGCGACCGAGACGATCTTGTACTCCGTCGGCGCTGCCGGCCGCGGCTCGTCGCCGATCTGCCGTACCTGTTCGACCTGCCGATTCGTTTCCACGAAGCCGAACCGCTCGGCGAAGAGCCGGGACTCGTCGTCGTCGACACTGGCCCCTGCAATGTCGTAGCCCTGGGCAACGGCATGCTCGGCGAGCACCCGGAGCAAGTCGGTCCCCACGCCGCGTCGGCGGAAGTCCGGCTGGACGCGCGCCGCCAGCGAACCCCGCTCGCCGTCGCTCGAACGATCCGCCAGTCCGCTGCCGGCGACCTCGCCGTCGACCTCCGCGAGCACCATCAGCCGGCCGGGGTGATCGAGGTCGCGCATCTCAGCGACGGTCGGGCAGCGCTCGTACGGCAGTACCGCGATCCGCACTGCGCGCCAGGCCTCGTAGTCGGCGTCGGTGATCGCCGTCCGGATAGTCGTGGTCATGGCCTCAGCTTGCCTCAACTCGCCGGAAAGGGCTCAGGGTTTTGTCAGGCGGTCAGGCTCCGCCCGCTGGTCCGCGGGATCGATCACCTGTCGGTCACCCCCTGGATCGCCATCGAGCAGATGCCGGTACCAGTACCGGAGTGCGAACCCGTCCTGATCAGTACTGAGGGGTAGGGAGGAACCGCAAGACTCGGGACCAAAGACCCTGGCGCCCGGCCCCCGCAGCCGATCAGACTCGACAACCTGTGCACGTGATGACGTAGCAGCGTCAGAGGGTGGTCGATGTGATCGGTTTGACAGTAATGGAGAAAACCCGGCTGGAAGGTCTCCTCGGGGAGCCGTTGATCGCCGCCGATCCATTGATCGACATCAAACAGGCGGCGGCGGTCCTCGGTCTCACTCGGGTGGTGGTGCGAGGCATGCTCGACTCTGGCGCGCTCCCGCACAGGGACGCGGCCGCCGGCCAACTGGCGACCCGCATGATGCGGCTGGCGGACGTGCTCGCGTGGGAGAGTTCGCCGTCACGGATCACCGTGGAGCCGGTTGCCGCGCTCAGCTCAAACCGCAAAGCCGCCGTGGACTATCGCGACCGGGCAGTTGGCGTGGTGCAGAACGCCACGGGAGACCGAGCCGAGGCGCAACGGGCTGAACGCTGATCTACCCAAGCCGCCCACAACGAGCAGATCGGCGTAGTCGGACTCTTTGGCGAGGACTTCGACGGGATGGCCGGGGCGGTAGTGGGTGCGGTACACCACGTCCGGGTACTTGTCAGCCCACCCGGCCACTGCCTCGGTAACCATGACCCTGGCGCTGTGCCGCCAAGGGGCGTCGTTGGGATCGAGCCAGAGGTCGGGTGACGGGAAATTCTCCGCTAGGTCGGGGACGTGGACCAGCGACAGCTCGGCGCCACGTTCGGCCGCCGACTCGAAGGCGAAGCCGATCGCGTCCTGACCGCCGGGTGATCCGTCGACGCCGACGACGACCTGACCGCGTTCGCCGTACCCGGGCTGCCAGCTGTCCGGTACGACGACCAGCGTGGAGCGTGCGAGTGTGGCGCAGACCTGCGAGGTGGCGCCGATCATCAGCTCGGCGAATCCGCCCGTGCCACGCCGGCCGACCACCAGGATCGGCTCATCGTGGGAGAGCTCCAGCAGGACCTCCGCGGCATGCCCGGTACTGGCCTCCAGAGTGGCCTCGGTGAAGCCGAGGCGACTCAGCTCGTCGGCCGCGTCCTCTAGTACGTCGGTTCCGTCGTCCGGGATGGTCGTCGGGCTTGGCCCCAGGACCACCAACTCTTCGGTGACGTGGACCGCGCGGACTCGCCAGCCTCGCCGCGCGGCCAGATCGACGGCCCAGTCCAGAGCGAGTAGTCCGTCAGCGGAGCCGTCGACGCCGACCACGATCGAAGGGCGGGCTTGCGTGGACATGAGATGCACCTCTCGCTGGGCGGCACTGCAGCCTCAAGTGCAGCCGTGGCCCGGACCTGCCACCAGTGGCGAAAGGCCTGTCCTGAGGCGACGAAGGTCCTCCGGGGGATGCGCCGGATGCTCGGGGTGCCCCGAACCGGTTGCGACCGTAGGCTGAAGGGTGATCGTGCCGCCGGCTGTCACTGTGGGGAGCGAGTCCAGGGCCTGCACGGCAGAAGTGCATCTTGCCGACGAGAGGGAACCCAGTGGATGAGCGACCCGTGCCTTCACAGCGGTCCGATGGAAGGCCTGGTGGAGCCGATGAGCGTGAGCAGGTGGCCGACGAGCGGGAGGCTGCGTTGGACATGCGGGAGAAGGCCGTCCAGGCCAAAGAGTCCGCGCAAGAGGGTCGCGAGCAGGAGACCCAGGCCATCCTTCAGGCCGCTGACATCCGAGACGAGCAGGCCGATGAGCGCGACGCGGTCGCTGACGCGCGCGACCGGGCGGCCAGCTTGCACTCGTTTCTTCGTGATGACGACTACAGCCCTGTTCACAAAGCACGGCTGTCTGCCGGTATGGATCGGTCGGACTCGAAGGGCGACCGCACCTGGGCAGCCGATGATCGCTCCAAGTTGACCCAGGACGGCACCGAACAGCCCGAGGCCGACCCGGTCGAGACCGGCGGGTGAAAGGGGGCCCGATGATGGGTCAGTGGACGATGCAGACTGGGCAGGCAGCGTGGTGCAGGACGGTCTGGCTGACCGATCCGAGCCGTAGATCGGCGTAGCCACCGTGGCCATGGGATCCGACGAGGAGGAGCTGGGCGTCGGCCGACAGGCGGAGCAGTTGCTCGGCTGGGTGCCCGATGACGTGGCTGATCTCGACTGGTGGTCCGTCGGGTACCAGGTGGGTGAGGGCGGCAAGCTGGTCGGCAGGCACAGCCTCGTGCTCGGAGCCGGGCTGCTGTACGGAGACGACACGAACGACGAGGCCGTGCCGGCGGGCGTACTCGCGGCCGTACCGGAAGGCCGCGACGCTGGGAGGCAGCCCGTCATATCCGATGACGACGTAGTTGCCGGCCTCCTCGAGTTGCTGTGGCGGCACAATGACGACCGGGCAGTGTGAGTAGGCGGCCAGGCCCACGCCGGTCGAGCCGACCAGCACGCTGCGGAGCGGGCTGACTTCCCTGCTGCCGATGACGAGGAGATCCGCGGCGCGTGACTGTTCGGTGAGGACCGGGAGGGCGAATCCGTCCATCACGCTGGACTCGGCGGTCAGGTCGGGTTCGAGTTTGTGCGCCAGTTCGAGAGCTGTGTCAGCAATCTGGTGTGCGGCTGCCCGGAGCCCGGTCGCCATTGCGCTGGGGCCTGGCGGGACGCGGAACCGCGGCCACACGAACGCGTGGACCAGCTGGAGCGATGCCCTTGTCGAGACTGCCTCGGCGGCAGCCCATCCGACCGCACTCTCGGCCGGCTCAGACCCGTCGACTCCGACCACGATTCGCGTCTTCGACATGGGCGTTCTCCTCCGTTGTGAGTTACCTCCACGGTCGCGGTAGGTGGTACCGCGGATATAGGGGCGAAGGTCCTGACCAGGCCGGTCGTCCGTCCTGAACCGCCCAGAGGCTGCTCAGGACGCGTCGGCAAGGATCAGCGGACGATTGCGACCGGACACTGGGCGTGGTGCAGGACGCTCAAGCTGACTGAGCCCAGCAGGAGGCTGGCGAAGCCGGCGCGGCCTCGTGAACCGACCACCAGCAGTTCCGCGTTCTCGGCTGCGAGCACCAGAGCCTGAGCCGGGTGCCCTGTCATCAGCCGGATCTCGGACTCGACATCCGGGTAGTCGGTCCCGGCCCCTGCCAGTGACTCCGAGACGAGGATCCGGTCCTCGTTGGCGGCGTCGGCCGGGTCGAAGATGACCAGTCCGAGCCCGCCGGTGAAAATGGGCGCCGGGTGCGGGGTGACAATGACCGCCACCACCCGGGCACCTCGGTCCTCGGCCTGGGCGAACGCGAAGTCGATCGCCTTCGTGGAGGCCTTCGAGCCGTCGACACCAACGACGATCGTGGGCTTGTCCTGGACCCGGGGACGGCTCGCGGCCGGAACCACGACCACCGGGCCTGCCGAGTGCATGCTGACCTGGTTGGCGACCGAGCCGAGCAGGATGCCGGTCCAGCCGCCGTGGCCGCGGGTGCCCAGCACGCTGAGGCGAGCGTGTGCGGACTCGTCGATCAAGCTCGAGGCAGCGAAGCCGTCGACCAGAACGCTGTCCACAGCGAGCTGCGGGTGCTGCAGACGGATGCTGTCGGTGAGTGTGTCCAGTGCCCTCTCCTGTACCTTCCGCAGCCCGGCGAGCGGCACCTGGTCCGCGCTGGGGTAGCCGACCGGGCCTGGCTCGAATACTTCGACGAGCCTGAGCGGTGAGAGTTGACGGACCGCCTCTGCCACGGCCCAGCGCAGGGCGGCGCGGCTGCCGGGGGAGCCGTCGTATCCGACGACGATGGGATCGAGCTTCTTCAACGACATGGGGTCTCCTCGGGCAATTGACCGGAAAGGGGGTTCCAGACCGGCGGGGCATAGGCTGGACGTGGATCGAGGGCGTGCAGCCGTCGGCCGGCCCGGGATGAGGCGACATGACGATCAGCGTGTTTCTGCTCGACGATCATGAGGTGGTCCGGCTCGGGGTCCGGCAACTGCTCGAAAGCGAACCGGATATCGAGGTTGTCGGGGAGGCCTCGACCGCGGCCCAGGCATTGGCCCGGATCCCGGCGCTTCGCCCCGATGTGGCGCTGCTGGACGTCCGGTTGCCTGACGGCGACGGCGTCACGGTCTGCCGCGAGATCCGGTCGACGATGGAACAGCCGCCGGCGTGCTTGATGCTTACTTCGTTCACCGACGACGAGGCGCTGTTCACCGCGATCATGGCGGGCGCCGCCGGGTACTTGCTGAAGCAGGTCAGCGGTCTCGACCTGGTCGGGGCCGTCCGCCGGCTGGCGGCGGGGGAGTCGCTGCTGGATCCCGCGATGACCACCGCGGTACTGGACCGGTTGCGCAATCCGCAGGGCGAGGCCGAGGACGATCCGCGCTACGCCACCCTCACCGACCAGGAGCGGCGGATCCTCGACCTGATCGCCGGGGGCAGGACGAACCGGCAGATCGCCGACACGATGTTCCTGGCCGAGAAGACGGTCAAGAACTATGTGTCCGGGCTGCTCCGCAAGCTCGGCGTCGACCGGCGTACCGAGGCCGCCGTCTACGCCGTGGAGCGCGCGCAACGCACTCCACGGCCATAGCGGCAGCTGAGGCTGGTCCGTCATCGGCCGGGGCCGCTTCCGGCTGAGGCCAGTACGGTTACTTCCGCCAGATCGGCGACCACGACATCCGCTCCGTGGCTGGTGAGGTCCGCGGCCTGACCGGTACGGTCCACGCCGATCACCAGACCGAATCCACCGGCACGGCCCGCCTCGACACAGGCGAGCGCATCCCCGATGACCACTGTGCGTCTGGGCTGGACGTGCAACCGCTGTGCGGCCAGCGGCAGGACGCCGGGTTCCGAAGTACCGGCGAGCGCCTCGGCACCATCGCCGGCTGAGATGACGTCGACGGTCAGTCCGGCGGCCTCGAGCCGGTCGATCAGCGCGAGAGCGCCGAGGTCTAGTGCGATCTCGGCATCGAGGTCGAACAAGACGGCGTCGAACCTGTCCGGGCTGAGCTCCAGGGGCTGGCCCTGGTCGCGGAGTGGGGCTTCTGGGCCGGACCACGCCATTCTCCGGGTCCAGTCGTCGAGGTTGGCCAGGCCTGGGCCGGGCCGTCCCGCGGACTGCAGGGAGTCGTGGATGCCGACGGTCCACTGCTTGATGGCCGCCCAGTCGCGTGAGTCACCGGACAGCTTGGTGCGCGCCATCCAGCGGGCGAGTAGTCCGCGAGCGGTGTGCCGTTCGAGGCGGCCGGCGAACGTCTTCGGCGACTCGACGCCGAGCTTCTTGGCCAGGCGGGCGACTGTGCGTGGTACCGGCTGTTGGACGTCCTTGTCCGGTCCGACCGGTCCGCTGTGGAACAACCAGACCGGCGGGTGGTCGTTGCTGTCGGCAAGCAGCCGTAAGACGGCGATCGCCTCACGGCGCCACCGGCCGATGTAGATGGCGCTACCGAGCACTACCGCCCCGTACTGCGTCACGTCGGCGACCTTCGCGGCATCGATGACGTCGACGTGGTGACCGCTGCGGCGAAGGGTCTGGCCGATCGCCTCGGCGATACCGGCCGTCCCGCCCATTCTGCCGGCGTAGGCCACCAGCACCCTGGTCGCGCTCATGACGACGCTCCGGCCGGGCGGCTGCCGGTCTGGACGACGTCGGCCAGGGGCCGTCGGGGTGAGGTGGCGTACTGGGTGGTGTGAGCGAAGCGGATCACCATGTGGGTGAAGCCGGGCTTGCCGGTGAGCTTCTGGACGCCGGCGCGGAGATCGTCGAACTCGAGCGGCTGGTTGAGGAACGACGCGGTCAGACCGTCCCGGGTCGCGGCGAGCAGGACACGCTCGAGAGCGATACCGGCCACGAGCTGGTCGACCGGTCCGTCCAGCTCAGTGGAGAGCACTGCCAAAGAGGCGTCGGCCTCGAACTTCGCGGCCGGTCGGGACTGGGCATCGAACGGTGCGCCCAGGTTGCGGACCGGCGCCGGATACTCGGTCGGGCGGGGCCCCAGAACACTGCGGGGCACGCCGTCGGCGGTGCGCTCGCCGCCGACCCATTTGCTGCGCTCGGCGCTCCGCTTCCAGTCACCGATCTCGCGCAGGTCGACGTCGACGATCATGGCCATCACCTGGGCGGCGTCGGTCTTCTGGAGCCAGGTGAGCTCAGCGCCCTCGGCCGCTGCTGCCTGCATCAAACTGATTCTGGAGTCGACAGCCGGTGGGGCCGGCCGGGCCGGCAGCCTGCTGGTGTGGCGTCGCGTCACTTGACGGTAGAGCCGCTTGAGGGCCGGATCGACCTGTTGGGCATCCTCGAGCACGATTCGGGCGACCAGGTCCGGTTCGCTGGGGTTCGGAGCGAGTCCATAGCCGGAGCCGAGATCGAGGTGGGCCGCGGCGCAGCGCAGGTTGAAGACCGCGGCGCCGGCCGCGATGCGCATCGCCCGGCCGGTCGGGTCTTCGGCGGGCAGGGCGCGGGAACCGTCGAGGAACACGTCGATGACCGTGCCGTTGACCTCGAAGCGCCACGGCTGGGTGTTGTGCATCGACGGTGCCGCTACCGCGGCGGCGAGTAGTACGTCGATCTGTTCCAT
>NZ_JAAGLV010000042.1 GCF_010548305.1 Streptomyces sp. SID13031 | reverse complement strand
CTTGTGGAGTTGGACCAGTCTTGGAGGACCGGACCACATCTACAAGGGCTGCACTCCTATCACCAGCCGCAACACCGACTTGACCACACACTCCGCTGCCTAACCGAACGGCGTTGGGGTTAACCCCCCAAGAGGTGCCGGGAGGGGTGGGCGGGGGTGGGTGACTGCGAGTACTCGGAGGTTGGCGGCGGTGACACGCCGTTACGGGCGACGGGGGGAACGGGTCTGGCGGAAGAATGGTGGGGGTCCGTTCAGATGCGCCTGAATTTGACAACTATTTTCATTAACGGCAGGATTCGACCCGACGACCACTCCTCGTCGGAGCCCCCTCACCGTGAAGGAAATGCGGATGTCCGATGCTCTGAACAGACGGGGATTTCTCGGCCTGGCCGGTGGTCTGGGGCTGGTCGCGCTGACCGGTTGCGGGTCCGGTGGGACGAGTGACGCCGCCGGGCAGCCGCAGGCGGGCGGGCGGTTGCGGGCGGTCTTCGCCGGTGGTGGCGCCAAGGAGGTTCTCGACCCGCACGTGCAGAGCCTGTTCGTCGACATCGCCCGGCACAAGGCGATCTACGAGAAGCTCGTCGAGCTCGGCCCGGACCTGAAACCGTTGCCACGCCTGGCGCAGAAGTGGGAGCCGGACGCGCAAGCCGCGACCTGGCGGTTCACCCTGCGGGACGCGACCTTCCACGACGGCAAGAAGCTGACGAGTGAGGACGTGCTCTACAGCCTGGCCCGGATCGCCGACCCGAACACCCCCGAGCGAGTGGCTCAGTCCTCGCTCGCCTCGCTCGATCTCAAGCGCTGCAAGGCGATCGACAAGAACACCGTCGAGCTGGTCCTGACCGCGCCGAACGCCGAGTTCCCCGCCCTGCTGGCCGGCATCGGCACGCAGATCGTCCGTGACGGCTTCAAGGACCCGGCCAAGCCGGTCGGTACAGGGGCCTTCAGGTTCGTCTCCTTCGAGGCCGGCCGCGCACTGGTGGCCAGCCGGTACGACGACTACTGGGACGGCGCGGCGAAGCTCGAGGAGCTCCAGATCCTGTCCGCCGACACGGAGGCGCGCGCCAACGCGTTGCAGGGTGGCCAAGCGGAGTACGCGAACGAGATGACCGCGACCTTCGCCCGGACCACCGAGGCGGGCAAGACGGTCAAGATCGTCGCCGCCAAGGGCAGTACGACGCAGGCCTTCGTGATGAAGGTCGACCAGCCGCCCTTCGACAACCCCGATGTCCGGCTGGCCTTCAAGCTGCTCGCCGACCGGCAACGGTTGGTGGACGTGGTGCTCGCCGGAAGAGGGGCTGTCGGCAACGACCTTTTCGGCAAGGGCTTCCAGTACTACCCGGCTGGTCTGCCGCAGCGCGAACGCAACGTCGAGGAGGCGAAGGCGCTGCTCAAGAAGGCCGGCCTGCTGAACAAGGAGGTCGAGATCTTCACCTCCGACGCCTCGGCCGGATTCGTCGAGGCGGCGACGCTGTTCGCGGAGCAGGTCGGCGAGGCGGGCGTGAAGCTCAAGGTGACCACTGGCAGCGCCCAGACCTACGCCAAAGACCTGCTCACCAAGGGCGCGATCGGCAGTCACCGCTCGGGCGCGATGCCGATCCCGCAGTACATCACCGATCGGCTGCTGTCGAAGTCGCCGTTCAACGTGACGCACTGGCGCAAGCCGGACTTCGACGCCGCGTTCGCCGCCGCGCAGGTGCAGACCGACGAGCCGGCGCGCGCGGCGAAGTACGGGGAACTGCAGAAGACGCTGCGGGACTCCGGTGGCATCCTCGCCTGGGGCCATCCGGACTTCCTCGTCGCCGTCTCGGCGAAGGTGCAGGGGGTCCAGGCGGTGCCGCCGAACACCTTGGACTCGGGCCGGTTCGACAAGGTGTGGCTGGCCTGAATGCGGTCGTATGCCGCCCAGCGGGCTGCATTGGCGATCGTCCAGCTGGCTGTGCTCTCGATCCTCGTCTTCGTCCTCACCGCGTTGCTGCCCGGCGATGCCGCTGACATGCGCTTCACCGAGACGCTGACGCCTGACCAGGTCGCCCGGATGCGCGCGCAGCTCGGCCTGGACCAGCCCGCGCTCGAGCGGTTCACGCACTGGTTCGGCAACGTACTGACCGGAGACCTCGGTACTTCGCTGATCAGTGGCGGGCCAGTGCTCGACATTGTGAAGGCCTCGGTCGGCGCGACGCTGGTGCTCACGCTCGCCACGCTGGCCGTCGTCGTCCCGCTGGCGGTTGCCCTCGGCATCTTGATGGGCACCCGCGAGAACGGCCGGCTCGACCGGACGATCACCTCCGTCACGCTGGCGCTGAGCGCGATCCCCGACTTCGTGATCGCCGTGGTGCTGGTCGCGTTGTTCTCCTTGAAGCTCGGCTGGCTCCCGGCGACCTGGGTCGGTGGTTCGTTGCTGGCCAGCCCGGTGCTGCTCGTGCTGCCGGTGGCGGTGCTGCTCGGTCGCACAGTTTGCCTGCTGTCTCGGCAAGTGCGAGCGGGCACGATCAATGCGTTGCACGCGGAGTACGTCGTGCAGGCTCGGCGTCTCGGGGTTCCCCGGCGACGGCTGCTGCTCAGGCATGTGCTGCCCAACGCGGCAGTGCCCGGCGTACAGGAGCTGGCCCGGACCGGGGACACCTTGCTGGGCGGGGTGCTGGTGGTCGAGGCGATCTTCGCGATTCCCGGGTTCGCGACTGCGCTGGTCGATGGGGTCGAGACGCGTGACGTTCCTGTCGTGCAAGGGCTGACGTTGGTGCTCGCGGTGGCCGCGCTGCTGATCAACCTCGGCGCCGACCTCGTCTGCAATCGCCTCGTACCGCGGACGGAGCTGTTGAGATGAGAGCCCGTACTCCGCTCGCCATCTCCGCGTTGCTGGTACTCACCCCCTTGCTGGTGGCGCTTCTCGGCCCGCTCGTCGCGATCGACCCAAAACCCGGGCTGCCGTACGAATCGGCCGGTCTACTCGGCACCGACGGGCTCGGTCGCGACGTGCTCAGCCTGCTGCTCATCGGTGGACGGACGGCGCTCGGGATGGCTCTCGGCGCGGTGGTCATGGCCTACCTCATCGGCGGGCTGATCGGCCTGGTCGCGGCATCGACCCGGCATCGGTGGGTCGACGAGACGTTGATCCGGCCGCTCGACGTACTGCTGCCGCTGCCCTCGCTGCTGGTGATCAGCGTGGTCGCCGTCGGCTGGCGGGCATCGCCGCTCGCGATCACGCTGGCGGTTGCCATGGTCAACGTTCCGACCGTCGCCAGGCTCGTCCGCGCGGCGGCGCTCGATGCGGCGAGCGGTCCGGTGGTCGAGGCGCTGCGGATGCAACGGGAGAGTTGGGTCGGCATCCATCTCGGGTACGTCGGTCGCGCTGTGCTCGGACCTGTTGCCGCCGACATCGGTACCCGGATCACGCTCGCCGTCTTCCTGGTTGCCTCGGTCAACTTCCTCGGCCTGGGGTTGAGCCCGACCGCCCCCGACTGGGCGGTCAGCATCTCCCGCAATCGAGAAGGACTGTTGCTGCAGCCGTGGGCGGTAGTCGCCCCAGCTCTCCTGCTGGTTTCCTTCACTCTCGGCTTCAACCTGCTGGCCGACCGGCTGGTCCACCGGACCAGGCGCCTCGCCGAGGCGAAAGCGTGAGGGGAGAGAGGCGGGCCGCCCGCGCAGGAGCGGCGAGCGGGGCGGACCGCGGTGGTGCGGCGAGCAGGGCAGACCGGGGCGGTGCGGCGAGCGGGCAGAGCGTGGTCGAGGGGGAGCGCGCTCTC
Organism: Streptomyces sp. SID13031; assembly: GCF_010548305.1. Taxonomy (GTDB): domain Bacteria; phylum Actinomycetota; class Actinomycetes; order Propionibacteriales; family Kribbellaceae; genus Kribbella. The sequence continues at coordinate 8,552 of NZ_JAAGLV010000042.1, read as the reverse complement.
GTCAGAGTCGCCGCGTTGGCAGCCGTGGCGGACGGGGCCATCTTGGTGGATGGGGTCGACTTCGAGGTTTGGCCTGGTCAGGTGACGGCTCTGGTCGGCGCCTCGGGGTCTGGCAAGACGACCTCTGCTCTCGCCCTGCTTGGCGAGCACGGCAATGGTGTGACGCTGAGCGGTTCGGTGGAGGTCGACGGCTTGCTGGTTGTTGATGGCAACGGCGTCACCCAGGCTGCAGCGGGCGTCCGCGGCCGGGTCGTCGCCTACATGCCGCAGCACCCCGGGAGTGCGCTCAATCCGGCCCGGCGGATCGGCGCCGGGCTGACCGAGTTGGCCAAACTTCATCATCCCGGCGCATCGGACGTCGTACCGGAGGCTCTGCGGGCTGCTCAGCTTCCGGCTGATCGAGCGACCTTGCTGCGGTTCCCACATCAGTTCTCCGGGGGCCAGCGGCAGCGGATCGCTCTCGCCCAAGCGCTCACCTGCCGTCCCAAGGTGCTCGTCCTGGATGAGCCGAGCACCGGCCTCGACTCGATCACCCGGCTCCAGTTGGTCGGCGAACTGAAGGATCTCGCCGACGCCGGGCTCGGCATCTTGTTGCTCAGTCACGATCTCGACCTGGTCCGTGCGCTCGCTCATCGAGTCGTCGTCCTGGACGCGGGCCGGGTGGCCGGCCATGTTCTTCCAACCGCAACACAGCCGCCTGCCGCGCCGGGAACCCGCAGTACGGGCGAGCCGTTGCTCCAAGCAATGAACGTCTCCGCGTCGCTGCGTACCCGCGGCCGCGATCCGATCCTGCAGGAGGTCGATCTCGCCGTGCTACCTGGCGGCTGCGTCGGCGTCGTCGGCCGGTCCGGCAGTGGCAAGACGACCCTCGCGCGCTGCCTGGCCGGCCTGCACGAACGCCAGACCGGCCGCATCACCCTGGCCGGCGAAGACCTCCCCGTCCTACGGAAGCGCACGCTCGAGCAGACCCGTCGCGTCCAGTACGTCTGGCAGGAAGTTCGCGGCTCCTTCGACGAACGCCGCCTGGTCGACGAACAGGTCGCCCGCACCGCTGAACGCTTGCGAGGCCTTGCGCCACGAGAAGCGAAGGCGGAAGCGGTCGCAATCCTTGCCAGGCTTGGCGTCTCCGCGATGGTGGCGGCGAGACCGCCGAGCCGGCTGTCCGGGGGAGAGCTCCAGCGAGCCGCTCTGGCCAGGGCGTTACTCGCGCGTCCGGACGTACTGGTATGTGACGAGATCACCACCGCACTCGACGAGCAGGGCACTGGGCTCGTCGTCGAACTCCTCAACGAGCTGAAGGCCCAGGGCACCGCCCTGGTGTGGATCAGCCACGACCTCGGACTCGTCGCCTCGGTCTCCGATCACGTGCTGGTGCTCGACGCCGGCCGGGTCGTCGAGCAGGGGCCACCGGCAACGGTGATGAACGAGCCGACCACCGAACTGACCCAGCGGCTGGTGAGGGCCGCCCGGGTCGGGCACGAACCCCCTGAGCCTCCGCCCGTGCTGACCTGTAGTGCCGACACGAGGAGCGACCCGCACCGATGAAGCAACTCCACGATCACCTGGCGGAGGCGATCAAGGATCCGGACCCGATCCGCGTCGCCGCCGGTTCAGGCGACGACCTGATCTGCCTGCGGTTCGAGACGATGAAGGTGTACTCCGCGCTGGGCGCCGTTCGGCATCTGCTGGAGACGGGGGCGGTCGAGCCGGGAGACACGCTGATCGACAGCTCCAGCGGGATCTACGCTCATGCGCTGGCGCTCGCCTGTCACCGGTACGGGATGAAGTGCCACATCGTCGGCTCCACGACGGTCGACCGGACCTTGAAGATCCAGCTGGAGATCCTCGGCGCGACGGTCGAGCAGGTGCCGTCGTCGAACAACCTGCAGCTGGACCAGAACCTCCGGGTCCGCCGGATCGGCGAGATCCTGCGCGACAACCCGACGTACCACTGGATGCAGCAGTACCACGACGACATCCACTACCTCGGGTACGGCGCGATCGCCGATCTCGTCGCCGAGCTGGTGCCGGCCGGGCCGCTGTGTCTGGTCGGGGGAGTCGGTACGGGCGCCTCGACCGGCGCGATCGCGGCGTACCTGCGGGATCGGGGACGGGACGTGAACCTGGTCGGCGTGCAGCCGTTCGGGAGCATCACCTTCGGCGCCGGGCATACCCAGGACCCGGAGATGATCATCGCCGGGATCGGCAGCTCGATCGAGTTCCGGAACGTGCGGCACGAGCTGTACGACCGGCTGCACTGGGTGTCGTTCGACTACGCGATGTCGGCCGCGGTGGACCTGCTGCGGACCTGCGGGGTCTTCGCTGGGCTGTCCGCTGGAGCGGCGTACCTGTCCGCATTGTGGGAACACAACTGCGACAGCAGCCGCACGCACGTCTTCCTCGCCGCCGACACCGGCACCCGGTACGTCGAGTCGGCCTTTTCCCGGTACGCCGAGGCGCGCCCGATGAACACGATGCGGCCGCGCGAGATCGATTCGCTGGAAGACCTCGCGGTGCCGTGGTCGGCGATGTCCTGGGACCGGCGCGAATCTGTGTCGTCGCCGACCCCCACCCCACCGCCCCGGTCGGCCTGGGCCAAGCGCAGCGAGTTCCCATCTGCGACGCCGTCGCATTAAAGTACCGACCATGACCACCGGGTACCTGGTATTGCCGGAGTTGTTCACGGCAACGGAAGTCGGCCGGCTGCGGGACGCGGCCGAGCAGGTGCACGCCGAGGTGGTCACGGCCGCGGAGTCCGGTGAGACGGACGTGACGGTCTGGCCGGACGGGCACCGGCTGGAGGAGATCCGCGGGACGACGATCCACTGGGAGCCGGATGCTCCCGGTAAGGCGGTGCGCAGTCTGGCGCCGGTGGCTCACCTGCATCCCGCGCTGGCGACGTTGTGGACCGAGCCACGGTTGACCTCGCCGATGTCGGAGTTGATCGGTGCGGAGGTCGGGCCGTTCGTGTCCAAACTGAACTTCAAGCGGGCCGGGGTGGGGTCGGAGTTCGCCTGGCACCAGGACTTCCCGTACTGGTACTGCTGCGCCGGCGACGCGGCGTACGAGATCGCGACGGCGATCGTGATGCTGGATGACAACACGGTCGCCAATGGCGCGATGACGCTGATTCCGGGGAGCCAGCTCGATGGTCCGGCGCGCCGTGATCCGCTGGAGCCGACCGGGCTGCTCGTCGATCCGCTGGCGGTGGACGATTCCCGTGCGGTGACCGTGACGGCGCCGGCCGGGTCAGTGCTGATGTTCCCGGGGTTGATGGTGCATCGGTCCGCGCCGAACCGGACCGCCACTGATCGCAGGTCGTTGCTGTACTGCTTCCAGCCTGCCGGACGTCCTGAGTTGTCCGCCCTGACCTATGACGCCGAAATGCTGGGGGATCTGCCATGACCTCATCCGTCGCCGCACTCACTGCTGCCGTTCTCGCCGGGGACCACGGGCCCGACCCCGCTTCGATGAGCGTCACCAGCGCATTCTGGCTCCACAACACGACGCGGCTGCCCGGCGCTGACGTCACGTATCGCAACTACTACGTGCTTCTGCGGGTCGGCGAGGTCTTCGGCGCCTGCGCCTTCGAGGCCGGCGAGCTGGACCCGTCGTACTGCGCCGACACTTCCGGCCTGCCTCTCTCCGACCTGCTTGCCGACGGCCCCTTACCTGTCCGCATCGCCGCCCTGGATGCCTACCTGGGCGCCGTCGAGCCGCACCACTTGTCAGCCCAGGCCGAAGAGGTCGTCCTTCCCGCCGGCACTCCGGACGTGCGCGCCCGGGCCCGGGATGCGGCGGTGGCCGGCCTGCTGGAGGTTGCCGAGGGCACGAAGGTCGCGTTGATCGGCGTCGTGAACCCGCTGGTCGACGCGATCACGGCCTTGGGTGGCAGCTGTCTGCCCTGCGACTTCAACCTTCGGGAGACCGCTTCCGGGCTGCCGGTTTCCCGCGACATGACGCAGGTTATCGACGCCGCCGATGCCGTGGTGGCGACCGGAATGACCTTGAGCAACGGGAGTTTCGATGCTCTGCTCAGTCGTTGCCTACAGCAATCGAAGCCGCTGGCCATCTATGCTCAGACCGGAAGCGCCGTGGCCCGAGCCTTCCTCGGCTCCGGCGTCACCGCACTGTCCGCGGAGCCCTTCCCGTTCTCCCAGTTCAGTGCGCGCCCGACCTCCCTCTACCGCTATCGCCAGAACGGATCCCAGACCCCGTGAGTACCACTGAAGTCCGCAGGACAGGAGAAGTGCCGGGCGACTGGCGGATGGCCAAGCGGCTGTGGCCGTTCTTGCTGGCCTCGACCGTCAGCCTGATCCCGTTCACCGTTTTCGGCATGTACCTGGTGCCGATCGCAGCGGCAGCGGACGGGAGCGTCGCCGAGATCGGTGGACTGCGAGGACTCGGAGGCCTCGCAGCCCTCATCGTCGGTTTCGCCCTGGCGCCGCTCATCGACCGCCTGGCCAGAGAGCTCGTCGCCGCCGGTGGACTTGCGCTGCTGGGCATCTCAGCCGCTTTGGGTGCCATCGGCAACGTCTTCGCACTGGCCACTTTCTGCCTGCTGATCGGCGCTTCGACCTCGATCCTCGGCCCGTCGATCGGCGCCGCGGCAGCAGACCGCTTCAACACACCGGCCGCCGCCGGGCGGGCTGCCACGTTGGTCTCTGCGACAACTTCGATGATGGCGATGCTCGCTGCGCCGGTGCTCGCAGTCCCGGGTCTGTTCTGGGGTTGGCGAGGCAATCTCCTGGCCGCCTCGGTCATCTCGCTGGCGCTCTCGGCCGCCTTCTTCTGGCGCGGCTGGGGTCGGAAGGCTCCGCTCCGAAGCACTCAACGGACGAGCTACCTGGCGACGTACCGGGCGTTGGCTCGTATCCCCGGTGCACTGCCACTCCTTGGCATAGCGATGCTGAGGACGGCTGCCTTCATGGGCTATCTCGCCTATCTGGCAGCGTTCTACGACGAGAAGTTCGACCTGGCGCCCGGCTGGTTCGCGCTCGTCTGGTCCCTCAGCGGCGCATCCTTCTTCCTCGGCAACCTCTTCGCCGGCCGCTACCTCGCCACGGACCGCACCGCGCTCAGCCCCGAGAGGACTCTGGTCCTGGGGCTTTTGGCTGCCCTGTTGGCGGTCTCGGCCTTCTACTTCGCCCCAAGCCTCCCGATCACACTCCTGCTGACCTCTCTGATGGGAGCCGCCCACGCCACGGTCGCGGCGTGTGTCACGACCCTGCTGGTACGCCGCAGTGGCGATCTCCGCGGTTCTGCCCTGAGCGTCAACGCGGCCGGAATGAGCATGGGCACCTTCCTGGGCGCGGCTCTGGGCGGTGCGGGCCTCGGACTCGGCGGATATCCCGGGCTGGCGCTGATTTTCGGCGCCATCACCCTGGGTGGCGTCGTCCTCGCTCTGCGCCTAAGGCCTGTGGCCTAAACCTCATTGCAGCTATTGACATGGATCCGGCCCGAGTTCTGGTCCGTACCTCTGCAATACTCCGGCTCATTGTCACTTCTGAGACCCTTGGGGGGGTCCTGTGTCCTTCCGTCCTGCCCATCTCCTGAGTCTGGGAATCCCGGCCGCGCTGATCGCAGCAGGCCTGGTAACTCTGACCGGTTCCGCCAGCTCGGCTGCCGAGCCTGGCCCATACACGCCGCCGTTCAAGTCCGGTAAGACCACCGCGCCGAAGTACGACCCGAACTCGGTCGTGGTGAAGTTCAAGCCTTCCGCGAGCAAGGTCGCCCGTCAGTCGGCGCTGTCGCGGTTCAAGGGAAAGACCGACGACTCGGTCTCGGCCAAGACCGTCAAGGTCACCGGTGACCTGCCCGCGACCGAACTGCTGAAGAAGGTCAAGGCCGACCCGACGGTCGAGCTGGCCTCGCTGAACTACACCCGGCACACCTCCTCCATCCCGAACGACGAGTTCTACGGCGAGGACCAGTCGATCTTCGCCAGCACGATCCGGCTGCCGCAGGCCTGGGACCTCTCGAAGTCCTCCGGCAACCAGATCGTCGCGGTTCTCGACACCGGCGTCGACGCCGGTCACCCGGATCTGGCCGGCCACCTGGTCACCGGCTACAACGCGGTCTCGCCGACGCGCGGGCCGATCGACGACCAGGGCCACGGCACGATGACGCTCGGCCTGATCGCCGCGTCCGCCAACAACGCGATCGGTATGGCGGGTAGCGCCTGGTCGGCGAAGGCGATGCCGGTCAAGGTGCTCAACTCCGAAGGCTGGGGCTACGACGCCGACATCATCGAGGGCCTGGACTGGGCCGTCGCGCACGGCGCCCGGGTGGTCAACATGTCACTGGGCAGCTCCGAGCACGACCCGCTCCTGCAGGACGCGATCAGGCGCGCCGTGGTGGACAACGGCGTCGTCGTGGTGGTTGCGGCCGGCAACGACGGCAGCTCGATCACGCAGTACCCGGCGTCCTACCCCGAGGTGATCGCGGTCGCGGCCACCGACGAGCGCGGCAAGCTGGCCGACTTCAGCTCGTTCGGCAACTGGGTCGACGTCGCGGCGCCGGGCATCAGCCTGCTCAGCACCGGTCCGCGCCAGCTCACAAAGCCCGGCTACCTGCCGTACTGGTACTGCACCGGTACTTCGTGCTCGGCGCCGCTGGTCACCGGGCTCGCGGCCATGATCCGCAACAAATGGCCCGCGTTCACCCCGGCCCAGGTCGCCCAGCGCCTCAAGGTGCTGGCGCGTGACGCCGGTCCGCGTGGCTTCGACCAGTACTACGGTGCCGGCATCGTGGACGCGTACGCGGCCCTTGGTGGCAAGACCACGACCGACTTCGCCGGCGGCGCCGCTGACGGCAACGACCAGCCGTCCCGGGCGACCAAGATCTCGACGGCCGGCACCAGCGGCCTGATCAACACCGAGGGCGACGTCGACTGGTACTCGATCGACTCCGCGGCGGCGCGCAACCTGCACGTCTCGGTGACCGGCCCGTCCTTCGACGAGCGGAACGGGAACTGGGCGAACATCGGACCGGAGGTCAGCGTCTACGACGCGGGCCTGAAGCTGCTCGGGCACGCCGTGAACGCGTTCCCGGAGATCGACCCGGTCACCGAGCAGCCGATCTGGGGTCCGCTGACCGCGGCGGCCGACGTCAGTGCTTTCGCCGGTCCGACGTACATCGCGGTCCGCAACAACAACGGCTCGTACGACAGCCGCCAGTACACCGTCTCGGTCACCGAGGGTGGTCCGGGCGGTACCGGAAGCATCCTCGACACGTACCCGGCGATGGACCTCACGCCGGCGACCAACTCGTCGACCGCGACCTCGGCGACCACCCCGACGGTCACCTTTCCCTCCGCGGTCAACGAGGGGACCGTGAACGATCAGACGGTCCGGATCGTGCATGGCAAGACCGGTGCGGTCGTCCCCGCCACGGTCAGCTACAACGCGGCGACGTTCACCGCGACCGTCACCCCGGATGCTCCGCTGGCCGAGGCCACGCCGTACAAGCTCGAGATCCAGGGCGTGGGCGATCTGGCCTCGCTGCAGTCGGTCTTCAGCACGGTCGATCTGGCGCCGGCGAAGCTGACGACGTTCACCGCGAGCGGGGCCTACCTGGCCGCGAACGTGGCCTGGACGATCCCGGCGATCCCGGATCTCGACCAGGTCATCATCCGCAAGAACGTGGGTGGCAAGGCACCGGCGCTCAACACCGGGACGCTCGTCTACTCAGGCACCGGGTCGTCGGTCAAGGTGACCGGCCTCGCGGCGGCGACGACGTACACGTTCGCCGGCTGGGTGAAGGACAAGGGCGGCAAGGTCAGCCCGATCTCGGCGGAGGCCGTGAGCGGGGTCAAGTCGGGGATCGCGACGACCGCGACGGCGATCAACTACGGCGGCACGATCACGCTCAAGGGCAGCGTGCTGCGGATCGACAACAAGGCGTTCGCGGATCTTCCGGTGCAGCTGTACGGCCGGGCCAAGAACGTGTCGGCGCTGAAGCTGATCGCCACCTTGAAGACGAGCTCGACCGGCGCGGTCAGCTACGCGCTCAAGCCGTCCACGTCATCGGTCTACACGATGGTCTTCGTGGGCAACGCCGACCTGATGGGCACCCGGACGGCCGACCTCAACGTCGCCGTCGCACCGACCATCTCATCGGTGTTGTCCCCGACCGCCATCAAACTGGGCAAGACGACCAGGCTCTCCGGTTACGTCGCTCCGGCGCACTCCGGCAAGCTCGTCTACCTGCAGTTCTATTCGGCCAAGACGTGGAAGAACATCGCGTCGGTCAAGCTGAGCGCCACCGGCGCCTACGCCTTCGGCATCAAGCCGGCGGCCCGAGGCTCCTTCGCGTACCGCGTCCTCTTCACCGCAGACGCAGACCACGCCCAGGCCCTCAGCCCGCAAAGGATCGTGAAGGTCAGCTGACCTCGCACCAAACCAACTGATGCCCCCAGCCACAGGGCGGGTTCTCATGGTCGTCGCAACACCTTGATTTGAGGAGTTGCGGCGGCCATGTCGTTTGTGGAGGACTTTGAGTGTCACGGTGATGCGTTGTTGCGGTTGGTGGATGCGGGGGTTTCGGTTACG
>NZ_JAAGLV010000041.1 GCF_010548305.1 Streptomyces sp. SID13031 | reverse complement strand
ATACTAAAATCCGGGTCATTCAGCGCCGCGGCTACGGGCACCCGAAAGCGCAATCACTGGCCACAATGATCTACCTGTGCTGCAGCGGAATCCAGATCTCCTTACCCACACAAAGGTGAGGAGAGCCATGTATGTGCGATGCTAGTTCCATGGGGAGCAACAGGCGCTATCCGCGCGAACCGCCGCCCGACAACCGCCGCCGGCACTGCTGGGTGCTCGGTACGGCGTACGAGCGCGGCCCCTGGCCCGGACTGATCCTGGAGTGGCGCCGGAACAACTCCGACGCCTGGATGGCCCGCGTCGTCTACGTGCCGAACCCGAAGGAGGCCAAGTCCGTCGAGGCGTGGTTCGCGGCCGGACTGCTGCGGCCGCTGGACCCTTCGCGGGTGCCGCAGGGGCAGGTGGATTTTCGCTGAAAGTAAACCAACCGGACTTTTCTGGCGTCTAACAAGGTGTGCGGCCTGGGTACTGGCCGCGTATCCACGGGCGGACAGGGGAGGTCATGGCGCGTCGTTCTCGCGCGAAGCGAGCCAAGGGCACGCCCCTGCCTAGTACTGATGGGCCCGGCACTGATGGGCAGCCGAGCCCTACCCGAGACGAAGCCGGCCTTGCGGGCCTCGCCCGCGACGCCGATTCTGGAACGGTGAGCTCCGGTAATGGGGTGGACGACGCAGCCGCGGAAGGTGGTGGGGGAGTCGGCGGTGCAGGGGGTGATCACGGCGGTGCTGGTGGGTATGGATCAGTTGGGGATGCTGCGAGCCGGGGGGACGGTAAGCGGGTGGGGGATGAGAGTGGGAGCCGGCGGGATCGGCGGGCGGCGGAGCGGATTGCTCGGCGGGCCCGGACGGTGCCGCGTTCGCTTGGACTGACGCTGCTCAGTGCGTTGCTGCCTGGGCTGGGGCTGATCATCGGCGGACGCCGGCGCCTGGGCGCCTTCGTGCTGACGCTGACCCTCGGGCTGATCGGGCTCGGGGTGTACGTCGGGCTGACCCGGCGCGACGAGGTGCTGGCGGCCGCCGTCGTACCGAGCCGCCTGCTGATCACCAGCGTGGTGATCGCCACCTTCGCACTGCTCTGGATCGTGGTGATCGTCGGCTCGCACCGATTGTTGCGTCCGGCAACGGCTGCCCCGGGCGGCCGGGCGGTCGGCGCGTTGCTGGTCGGCATGCTGTGTTTCGCGATCGCCGCACCCGCGGCGATCGCGGTGGAGAACGTGCTCGCCCAGCGCGACCTGGTCCAGAACGTGTTCGTCTCGCAGAGCGAGAGCAAGAGTGCGACCCGGCCGAAGACGGTCAACGTGAAGGACCCGTGGGAGGACCGCCCGCGCCTCAACCTGCTGCTGCTCGGCGGTGACGACGCCAAGGACCGGGTCGGCGTCCGTACCGACACCGTGATCGTCGCCAGCATCGACACCAAGACCGGCGCCACCTCGCTGATCTCGATGCCGCGCCAGCTCACCTTCATGCCGTTCCCGGAGGACTCGCCGCTGCACAAGTTCTACCCGAACGGCTTCGGCAAGGAGGGGCTCAGCCTCGAGGGCCGGCTGGAGTGGATGCTGACCGCGATGTACCAGAACATCCCGGAGGCGCACCCCGGCATTCTCGGCCCGTCCGACAACGAGGGCGCCGACGTGGTCAAGCAGTCGGTCGGCGAAGCGGTCGGCCTGAAGATCGACTACTACCTGCAGGTCAACCTGCAGGGCTTCTCCCAGCTGGTGCAGGCGCTCGGCGGCATCACGGTCAACGTGAACGAGCGGGTCGCGATGGGCGGCGTCAGCAGCTCGAACATCCCGCCGGACGAGTGGATCGAACCAGGCCCGAAACAGCACCTGGACGGCCGGCACGCGCTCTGGTTCGCCCGCGGCCGATACGGCGCCGACGACGACCAGCGCCAGATCCGGCAGCGGTGCGCGATCAAGGGCATCGTCGACGCGGCCGACCCGAGCACGCTCGTCACGAAGTACCAGGCGATCGCGAAGGCCGGCAAGAACCTGCTCCGGACCGACATCCCGCAGGAGTTGCTGCCGGCCCTGATCCAGCTCGCGCTGAAGGTGAAGTCGGGTACCGTCTCGAACGTCTCCCTGGACGTCTCGAAGCTCAAGCTCAAGTACCTCCACCCGGACTACGAAGGCCTGCGCGAGACGGTCGCCGCGGCGCTCGCCCCGAAGCCGGAGGCCCCGGTCACCTCGACCCCGCCGAGCACCCCGAGCACCAAGGACCCGAAGACCCTGGCCCGCCCCGGTACCGGCAAGACGACACCGCCCCCGGCCACCGTCGACCTGGCCGACGCCTGCGCCTACCACCCGGACGGCGACCAGCCCAGCTGAAACTTCTCTCGGCGTGAGTGTCGATCTGGTGCTGACCCGGTCGACGTGAGATCAAAGGATCGACACCACGACGAGGGAGTTCGAGCGATGCGCTACATGATCATCAACAAGGCGGATGTGGACACCGAGGCCGGGCGGATGGTGAGCCAGCAGGTGGCCGAGGGGGTCGGCAAGGTCATCGACGACCTGTCGAAGGCGGGCGTGCTGCTGTTCGCCGAGGGGGTGCACCGCAGCGGGCTCGGCGCCCGGGTGAAGGTGGCCGAGGGCAAGCGCACCGTCACCGACGGTCCGTTCGCCGAGACCAAGGAGCTGATCGGCGGCATCATCGTCGTCGACGTCCGCTCCAAGGACGAGGCGGTCGAGTGGGCCGCCCGCCTGGCCGAGGCCCTAGGCAACGAGGTCGAGGTACGCCGAGTGGTCGAGGAAGCCGACTTCGCCCCCGACGCAGGCCTCTTCCTCGCGTGATTGCTCACCCCTACCCCTAACCGACTCATCATCGGTCCCTTGTTTCACTCCGGCGATGGCCTACCTGCGCCGCAGGTAAGCCATCGCCGGAGTGAAACAAGGGACCGATGATGAGTCGGCTGGGGGTACAGGTGACCAAGGGGGTGGGGTTGCTGTTGGGGTGAGGGGTGCTGTTTTATCGGGTGGGTGACGGTAACCGAGACGCACGGGGCGATCGACGCGGTCTGGCGGATCGAGTCGGCCAGGATCATCGCCGGGGTGGCGCGGATCGTGCGCGACGTCGGCCTGGCCGAGGAGCTCGCGCAGGACGCGCTGGTGGCCGCGCTCGAGCAGTGGCCGGACTCCGGCGTACCGAACAACCCCGGCGCCTGGCTGATGGCGATCGCCAAGCGGCGCGCGATCGACCTGATCCGGCGCAAGGAGACGTACCAGCGCAAGCTCGCCGAGATGGGCCACGAGCTCGAGATAGGAAGCAACGGAGTCGAGGACAGCGTTGAAGACAGGGTCGAGACCATCCTGGAAGACACCATCGAGGACGACCTGCTCCGGCTCGTCTTCACCGCCTGCCACCCCGTACTGACCACCGACGCCCGGGTCTCGCTCACCCTCCGGCTGCTCGGCGGCCTGAAGACCGACGAGATCGCGCGCGCGTTCCTCGCCCCCGAGGCGACCATCGCGCAGCGCATCGTCCGGGCCAAGCGCAATCTGGCCAAGGCCGAGGTCGAGTTCGAAGTACCGGCCGGCGAGGACCTGATCAACCGGCTCTCGTCGGTGCTGGAGGTCGTCTACCTGATCTACAACGAGGGCTACTCGGCCACCGCCGGCGACGACTGGATGCGCCCGACGCTGTGCAACGAGGCGCTCCGGCTCGGGCGGCTGCTCGCCGAGCTGATGCCGGCCGAGCCCGAAGTACACGGTCTGCTGGCGCTGATGGAGATCCAGGCCTCGCGCGCCAACGCCCGCGTCGGGCCGAACGGCGAGCCCGTCCTGCTGCTCGACCAGGACCGCCGCCGCTGGGATCGCCTGCTGATCCGTCGCGGCCTGGAGAGCATCGACCGCGCCTGGCACCTCGAAGGCACCCCGGGTCCGTATCTGCTCCAGGCAGCCATCGCCGCCTGCCACGCCCGGGCCGCCGAGGCCGAGGACACCGACTGGGCGCGGATCGCCGGCCTGTACGCCGTACTGGCGCAGGTGTCGCCGTCTCCCGTGGTCGAGCTCAACCGGGCGGTCGCGATCTCGATGGCGTTCGGTCCGGAGCGCGGACTCGTCGCGGTGGACGCGCTGGCCGATGAGCCGTCCCTGAAGGAGTACCACCTGCTGCCGAGCGTCCGAGGCGATCTGCTGTTCAAGCTCGGCCGCCTGGACGAAGCGCGGGTCGAGTTCGAGAAGGCGGCCGCGCTGACCCGCAACGAGCGCGAGCGGGCCTTGCTCCTCGACCGCGCCGCGGCCTGCTGAGAGTTTTTTCGCGGAGCCTGTCGATCTGGGTGCTCCTTGTTCGACGCAGCGGTGAGGCCAGATGAGAGCCATCGGCCGTTGTGAAGGAGCACCTCATGGACAACGTCATCTCGGCTGACGGTACTTCGATCGCGTACGACCGGCTCGGCGACGGACCCGCCGTCGTCCTGGTCTGCGGTGGATCGGTGGACCGGATGTCGAACGCCCCGCTGGCCGCGCTGCTGGCGGAGAACTACACGGTCTACAACTTCGACCGCCGGGGTCGCGGCGACAGTGGTGACGCGGACGTCTACGCGGTCGAGCGCGAGTTCGAGGACCTGGACGCGATCTTCGCGGCGGCGGGTGGCTCGGCCCATCTTTACGGTACTTCGTCCGGTGCCGCGCTGGCCCTGCTCGCGACCGCGGCCGGGCGTCCGGTGAACCGCCTGGCGCTCTGGGAGCCGCCGTACTTCCTCGAAGGCGCCGAGGGCCGTCCGGCGTCCGACACCGCGTCGATCTACCGGGCCTTCGTCGCGGAGGGCCGGCGGGACAAGGCGGCGGAGTACTTCATGGCCGAGGTGGTCGGGATGCCGGCCGAGTTCGTCGCGCAGGCGAAGGCGTCGCCCTGGTGGCCGGCGCAGGAGGCGATCGCGCACACGCTCGCGTACGACGCGACGGTGATGGACGACTACTCGATCCCGGTGGCCGCGATCAAGGCGATCCACCAGCCGACCCGGGTACTGACCGGCGGCGTCGCCTGGCCGTGGATGGCGCAGAGCAACGAGGCGCTGGCCGACCTGCTGGAGGACGGCAGCCACGTAGTACTGGCCGAACAACAGCACAACGTCGACCCCGCGGTACTCGCTCCGGCCCTGACCGAGTTCTTCGGGAGCTGAGAGAGGCAGCCCGTTGTCCGAAGAACCCCGTTGATACGAGGTTCTTCGGACCAGGAGGCGTGCGTCAGGCGACGGTGATGAGGCCGCCGGCTCCTGCGCGGGCCGCATCGAAGCGGGCCTGGGCGTCGGCCCAGTTGACGACGTTCCACCAGGCCTTGACGTAGTCCGGCTTCACGTTCTTGTACTGCAGGTAGAAGGCGTGCTCCCACATGTCCAGCATGACGATCGGGATCTGCCCGGCGGGCAGGTTGCCCTGCTGGTCGTACAGCTGGTGGATGAGCAGGTTGCCCTGCAGCGCGTCCCAGCCGAGGATGGCCCAGCCGGACCCCTGGATGGTGGTCGCGGCGGCGGTGAAGTGGGCCTGGAAGGCGTCGAACGAGCCGAACGACTCGTCCAGCGCGGCAGCCAGCTCGCCGTCCGGCTTGTCGCCGCCGTCAGGGGACAGGTTCTTCCAGAAGATGGAGTGGTTGACGTGGCCGCCGAGGTTGAAGGCGAGCGTCTTCTCCAGGCCGACGATCGAGCCGAAGTCACCCTTCTCGCGGGCCGCGGCCAGCTTCTCCAGGGTGTCGTTCAGGCCGTTCACGTAGGTCTGGTGGTGCTTGGAGTGGTGCAGCTCCATGATCTCGCCCGCGATATGCGGCGCCAGGGCGCCGTAGTCGTAGCCGAGGTCCGGAAGCGTGTACGACGTGGTCAACTCTGCTCCTTCGTCAGGGCCCCGAGGGGCCTTCGTCTGCGAGATCCTCCGATGGTCAGCCGATCCGGTGCCCGTTCCGGCGCCGGTCAACCCACCCTCCAGGACCTACCTTGAAACTTCGACCGGTGTTGAGGTCAAGGGGACGCGCGCGTCCACCTCGGCCCGATCCGGCCAGTTCACGGTCGACGGTCGCAAAACCCACCGACGGCTCCTAGTCTGCCCCGTCCGTCCAGTGGTCCGAAGGGCGCCTCGCAACAGTTCACCCTCTGGTCGCCCAGGGACCCGGACGCGCACCACCCACCAACCGGCGCACGGGGCCGATCAGTGGGCGGCGTCACGCTCAGCGGAGGCCGGTGGAGGGCGCTTGGTGTGTGGCGCAGCTCCGGGTCATCGGCTGGCGGCGAGTACTGCGCGCAATACCGGCTCGAAAGCCTCGGGAGCGTCGGCGAAGCCGATGTGGCCGCCGGGGAAAGGGGTCGGGGCGACGCCCAGAGCGGTGGCCAGGGCGGTGGAGGTCCGTTCGCAGAGCTGGCCGGCCGACTCCTCGCCGATGCCGACCACGATGTGGACCGGACCGTCTCGCAGGGCGTCGAGGTCGGGCTGCCAGCTGACACTCTCGCCGAGTTCGTGCGCGAACCAGAACCGCTCGTCGGCGACCACCTGTGGGTCCCGCTCGCCGCCGAACATGCCCTCGGCCGCGCCGGGCGGCAGGAAGATGTTCGCCTGCGCGAAGAACTTCTGCCAGCCACCGACCACGTCACCGGACCGGTAGGTCTCCCGCAGGTCCTCGGACAGCGCGAGCTGCTCGGTACTGTCGTCGAGCAACCGCAGCAGCGGCGGCTCGTGCGCGAGCACTGTGCTGACCGTCTCGGGGTGGTTCTGGGCCAGCGCGAGGACGGTGACCGCTCCACCGCTCGATCCGACGGCGAAGGCGGGGCCGGCGCCGAGCTGGCTGATCAGCGTGGCGAGGTCGCCGGCCCGCTGCTCCGGGGTTGAGTCCTGGTCCGGATCGTCGAGCAGGCTGCGGTTGATCCCGCGCGGGTCGGTGGTCAGCACGGTGTGGTCGGTGGCGAGCAGGTCGGCCAGCGGTGCGAACGCCTGGGCGTCCATGGGGGCGCCGACGAGCACGACGAGCGGGCCGGCGCCGCGCAGTTCGTAGTACAGGCGGGCGTCGTCGAGGTCGAGCGTCAGGGCGGTCACGGTCTGGTTCATCGGGTACTCCTTGCTGGTTCTCTCCGGTCCTCGCTGGTCACGAGGTGGGGAGCGGTCGAGCTCCCATGGCTTGACCATGCGGGAGGCCGGGCACCGGACGCCAACACCTGTTGGGGGCTTATTAACACCCCAGGTGTGTTAATAAGGAGGCGTGCCCGACGACCTGGAGATCCGGCTGCTGCGGTACTTCGTCGTCGTGGCGGAGGAACTGCACTTCAGTCGCGCCGCCCAGCGCCTCTTCATCGCGCAGCAGGCGCTGAGCCGCGACATCCGCCGGCTCGAGGACCGCCTCGGCGCGCGGCTCTTCGATCGCACCACCCGCCGGGTCGAATTGACGCCGTCCGGCCAGACGCTGCTCATCAGGGCGCGCGAGCTGATCAATCTGCACGATCTGACGGTCCATGAGCTGCGGGGCTATGCGCCCTCGATGACGGTCGATGTGGTCGGCCCCGGGCTCACGCCCACGCTCGTGCTTGCGGCCGCTCGGCGAAGCGCCCCGGAGCTGGAGTTCTTCGTCCGCTTCCACACCGGTACCGAGGCCGCTGTGCCGCTGGTGCTGGCCGACCGGCTCGACGTCACCTTCGGCCGGCATCCCGGCCCGGCCGAGGGCCTTCGGCAGCGTGTCGTCCGGTACGAGCCGCTGGCCGTGCTGATGCCCGAGGGCGACCCGCTGGCCGAGCTGCAGGAGATACCGCTGCAAGAGCTGAAGGGGACCGGGCTGTGTTACCGGGCAGGGAACCACGCGACCCCGGCCTGGGACCAGGCAGTGCTGCAGTTGCTCGCGCCGTGGGGCGTCGATCGGACGCTCGCGCATCCGCATGTGGAAGGCGGCGCCGACGAGCTCGCGCAGCACATCCGCGACCGGAGTTCGCCGATCCTGACGATGAGCACCCAGCCACCGGTTCCAGGTGCGGTGCTGCGGCCGGTGGTGGACCCGGTGGCGCTGTTCCCATGGGCGATGATCTGGCGAGCCGACCTCGCCCACCCGGCCCTGGATGCGCTCAACACCGGAATCGACGTACTCACCACCGACGACTGGCTCTCGATCCCGCCCGGCGCCTGGCTCCCCGAACCCGAAGCCTCCGCCAGGCGCTGACCCGGCTCGGCAGTGTCCCGACGGACAGGACATAGTGCCCGCAGTGAGGTGCGACCGGCCCAGCCTGAGCGTGCGGCCTCGACGTGAACCGGACTATGTCCTGTCGCTCGGGACAGAGCTCGTCAGACCGTGACGTCGAGGACGAGCTTGCCCTGCGTCCGGCCGGTGGCCATCCGCCGGTGAGCCTCGGCGGCTTCGGCCAGCGGGAACACTTGCTCGACCTCGACCTGTACTTCGCCGTGCTCGATCAGCACCGCGATCTCGCTGAGCGCGTGCCCATCCGGCTCGACCAGGAACGGCCGTACCCGTACCCCGGCCGCCTCCGCCTTCGCCAGCAACTCCGGTGAAGTCCCGGACGGTACTGCGACCAGCAGGCCGCCTGGCTTGAGTACCTTGATCGACTGGTCCAGCGTGGTGGCGCTGCCGATCAGATCGACTACGAGATCCAGCTCGCCGGTCGCGGTCTCGACAGCGGTCGTCTGGTAGTCGATCACCTCGTCGGCGCCAAGGCCGAGAAGCCAATCGTGCTTGGCCTTGCCGGCCGTGCCGATCACGTGCGCACCAAGGTTCTTCGCGAACTGCACGGCCAGGTGACCGACACCGCCACCGGCCGCGTGGATGAGGACTCGCTGGCCCTGCTGGAGATTCGCCGCCGCGGTGAGGATCTGCCAAGCCGTCAGCCCGGCAAGAGGAAGCGCCGCCGCCTCGACATGACTCAGGTTGGCCGGCTTCTTCGCGAACTGCCGCGACGGGGCGGTCACATACTCGGCGTACGCGGAAGCAGCCCGCGGGAACCAAGGCATCCCGTAGACCTCGTCGCCGACCTCCAGCGTGTGGACGCCGAAGCCGATCTCCTCGACCACCCCGGACACGTCCCAGCCGAGCGTGAACGGCGGATCGCCCAGGACGCCCTGCATGCCGCCGCCCTCGCGGGTCTTGTAGTCGACCGGGTTCACGCCGGCCGCGTGGACGCGGACCAGGACCTCGGTCGGCAGCGGTTGTGGTCGCTCGACCTCGACGACGCGCAGGACCTCGGGCCCGCCCAGTTCGTCCTGGCTGATGGCTCGCATGGTGCTCATTTCTCTCCTCGTCCCAACGGCGACTTGTCTGCGCCGGACGCTATCCGTGGGACCGTACTTTCCCGCAAGGGCTGCTACTATCTCTCGGAAAGTGACCAGCTCAGGAGGGTTTCTGTGACAGTCATCTGCTCAACCGGGGCACACGACAAGCACGATGTGTACGCCCTGCAGTGCCCGTGCCGCGACGTACTGGACCTGCTCGCGAGCAAGTGGACGACGCTCGCGATCGGCGCGCTGGAGGACGGCCCGGTCCGCTTCGGCGAACTCCAGCGCCGGCTGGAGGGCATCAGCCCGAAGGTCCTGACCAACACCCTGCGCCGGCTGGAGGACAGCGGCTTCGTCGACCGCGAGATCTACGCCGAGGTCCCGCTCCGCGTCGAGTACTCGCTGACCGAGCTCGGCCACGGCGTCTCGACCCCACTGAGCGCTCTCCGCTCCTGGATCGAAGCCCACCTCCACGAGATCAGCTGAGCTTCGATCCGCTGGTGCCCGGCGTCCGTCTCAGGCGACCTTCAACCGCCAGAGTGAGGTCACCTCCTTCGATCGCCCCCAGTGCAGCGGATCCCTGCTGTCAGAAGACCGGCCAGATCGCCGGTCGGGCGGCCCCCGAAGACGCCACCCGGGCCGGGCGGTTACTCGGGCTGGCAATCCGTGGTGTGAGTCCGGTCGCCGTCTCATAGACTGCGGCCCTCGATCCCCGAACTATCGACCGAACCTGAGGTTGTTGTCGTGCTCACGATGCAGGACGCGCTGCTCGCGCTGACGAAGTACTGGACAGACCGCGGTTGCATGGTGGTGCAGCCGTTCAACACCGAGGTGGGTGCCGGCACGCTGAACCCGGCGACGATCCTGCGGGTGCTCGGTCCCGAGCCGTGGCGGGTCGCGTACGTCGAGCCGTCGGTACGCCCCGACGACGCCCGCTACGGCGAGAACCCGAACCGGCTGCAGACGCACACCCAGTTCCAGGTCGTGCTCAAGCCGGATCCGGGCAACCCGCAGGAGCTGTTCCTGGCCAGCCTGGAGGTGCTCGGGGTCGACATCGACGCGCACGACGTGCGGTTCGTCGAGGACAACTGGGCCAACCCGGCGACCGGTTCGTGGGGGCTGGGCTGGGAGGTGTGGCTGGACGGTCTGGAGATCACCCAGTTCACCTACTTCCAGCAGGCCGGCGGGATGACACTGGACCCGGTGTCGGTGGAGATCACCTACGGCATCGAGCGGATCATGATGGCGCTGCAGGGCGTCTCGCACTTCAAGGACATCTCCTACGCGCCGGGCATCTCGTACGGCGAGGCGTTCGGCCAGGCGGAGTACGAGATGAGCCGGTACTACCTCGACGACGCCGATGTCGACAGCCAGAAGCGCCTGTTCGAGGAGTATGCGAACGAGGCCCGCCGGATGCTCGACCTGCGGCTGCCCGTCCCGGCGCACGTCCACGTGCTGCGCTGCTCGCACACCTTCAACGTGCTCGACGCGCGCGGAGCGGTCAGTACGACGGAGCGTGCGAAGGCGTTCGGCCGGATGCGCACGCTGGCCCGCGAGGTCGCGACCCTGTGGGCCGAGCGGCGGACCGAGCTCGAGCACCCGCTGGGCATCGCCGAGCTGCCCGCTGCCGTCTCGGCGCCGACCGAGTTCCCGATTATGAGCGGCACGCGTCAACTGCTGTTCGAGATCGGTACCGAGGAGATGCCGCCGTCGGAGGTCACCAAGACCGCCGAGGCAGTGCGCAAGGTGCTGACCGAGAAGCTGGCCGCGACCAGACTCGGCCACGGCGAGGTCACCACCTACGCCACCCCGCGCCGGGTGGTCGCGTTCGTCGCGGCCGTCCAGGCGAGCGAGCCGGATGCCGAGAAGGTCTCCCGCGGTCCGAAGAAGGCCGCCGCATTCGATGCCGATGGCAACATTACGAAGGCGGCCGCCGGGTTCGCCCGGGGCCAGAAGGTCGAGCCGAGCGAGCTGCACGACCTCGAGGTCGACGGCGTCGAGTACGTCGCGGTGACCAAGCCCGACCCGGGTCGCGGTGCCGCCGAGGTGCTCAGCGGCGTACTGGCCGAGATCGTCAGCGGTCTGCGGTCGGACAAGAACATGCGCTGGAACGACACCAAGTTGTCGTTCACCCGGCCGGTCCGCTGGCTGGTCGCGCTGCTTGGTGACCAGGTCGTACCGGTGTCGGTGTCGTCGCTCTCGGCCGGCCGGACGACGCGCGTCCTCCGCACCGCGGCCCAGCCGACGGTCGAGATCGCCGCGGCCGAGGGGTACCTCGACCTGCTCCGGATCCACGGCATCGAGGCCGACCCGGCCAAGCGCCGCCAGCGGATCGTGGAAGCTACCGAGCTGCTGGTCCGAGAGGTCAACGGCAGCGTCGACTTCGCGGCCGAGTCCGCGCTGCTCGACCAGATCGTCAACCTGATCGAGGAGCCGACGCCGATCCTCGGCAACTTCTCGGCTGATTACCTGGACCTGCCTGCCGAGATCCTGACGACGGTGATGCGCAAGCACCAGCGGTACCTGCCAGTCCGTGGTGCCGACGGCGAGCTGCTGCCGCACTTCGTTGCCGTCGCCAACGGTTCGGTCAACGAGGCGACCGTACGCAACGGCAACGAGGGCGTACTGCGCGCCCGGTACGAGGATGCTGCCTTCTTCTGGCGGGCCGACCTGCAGAGCACGCCCGAGGCGATGAAGGAAGGGCTGGACAAGCTCGCGTTCGAGGAGCGGCTCGGCTCGATGGCGCAGCGCGCAGGGCGGATCGCCGCCATTGCGCTGTCGCTGGCCGGGACCGTCAAGCTCGAGGGCGACGACCTGACCGCGTTGCAGCGGGCGGCGGAGTTGGCCAAGTTCGACCTCGGCTCGCAGATGGTGGTCGAGCTGACCAGCCTGGCCGGCACGATGGCCCGCGAGTACGCGCGCCGCAGCGGTGAGACCGAGGCGGTCGCGCAGGCGCTCTTCGACATGGAGCTGCCGCGATCGGCGGGTGACCCGGTGCCGGCGACGACGCCTGGTGCGCTGCTGGCGTTGGCCGACCGGTTCGACCTGCTGGCCGGCCTGTTCGCGATTGGCGCGAAGCCGACTGGTAGCTCCGACCCGTTCGCGTTGCGCCGTGCGGCTGCCGGTGTGGTCGCGATCCTGCGCGAGCACCCGGAGTTGCGAGCGATCACGCTGTCGACCGGCCTGGCCGCGGCCGCCTCGGAGATCAGCGCGCAGGGGATCGAGGTGTCAGCGGATGCGCTGGCAGATGTTGCCGAGTTCACCATCCGACGGTACGAGCAGCAGTTGATCGACCGCGGCGACGACCACCTGCAGGTCGCCGCCGTACTGCCGCTGGCCGAGGCGCCTGCAACGGCTGACGAGACACTGGCCGAGCTGCAGCGCCAGGTAGCCAACGACGACTTCGCCGAACTGGTCGCAGTACTTCAGCGAGTACGCCGAATCGTGCCCGCCGACGTGACCGCGCAGTACGACGCCACGAAGCTCACCGAGCCGGCCGAACTCCTCCTGCACGAGACCGTCCAAAAGGTCGGCACCGCGCCGACCGGTCTCGGCGAGTTCGTCACGGCAACAGAGGTACTGGTCGAGCCCATCACCAACTTCTTCGAAGAAATCCTGGTAATGGCCGAAGACCCAGACCTCAAGGCAGCCCGCCTCGGCCTGCTAGCCACCATCCGCGACCTCGCCGTCCCAGTCCTCGACTGGCAAGCCCTCGGCACCAGCCTCACCAAAGAAAACTGACCCACCGCTTCGCCCGCCACCGAGTGGTAGCGGGCGAAGCCAGGCCTCGGGTACTGGCCCACGCTGGCGCCTCGTTCGTTCCTGCGTTGCTCCGACGGCGCCGGACGGCATGCGCGTACGCCGTCCGGCGCGGGGTGTTACCTCGTGCTGGCACACGCTCTGCAGCGTGAGTTGATCGCCGACGTGTGCGAGGCCGCGTGCCGCGTGCCGCGTGTGGCTGTAGGTCGCGTCTGCGTAGCGCAGTGCGTACGGCCACAGCCGCCTCCTGGCTCCGTGCCCTTCTCCGGTCAAGCGTCTGCTCGGGAGGTGGTGGACGACAGTGGGTGGGAGCCCGGACGGTGCCTTCCAAGTCATCAGGTTCCCAACGTACGAGTCGTGGATGACGGGGACGCTGGTCTATGCAGAGCCGTTCTGGCGGCATGACGCAGTCGGCCTGCGTGACCCGACGCATAGTGACGCGATCGCCGATACCCCTGTTGTGTCATGACGCGCCGGTTGGATGCAGCCGTTTGCTGCGGATCATCCGCAGGGGCGCTGTGGGGCGTGGGTAGTTGGCGTCCGGCCGGAGGGCGGTGGGCGCAAGTGGGGCCGCGGACTGTGCGGCCCCGGCGGTGCCGGGGGGTGGTTGTTAGGGGCCGGTGGAGGGGGTGCCGGTTTCGCCCCAGGGGTTGAGGTCGGCGACCAGTTCGGTGGTGAGCCAGGACAGGCCTGCGGCTGGGGAGGTGGCTGGGGTGAGCGCGGTGGGGCGTAGCCGGTCGGGCTGTGGGTTGTCGGGGTTGACGTTCACGGACCAGGCCGCGGCGGCGGTGGTTGGGGCGAGCCAACCGGGCGCGGTTCCTTCCAGCGTCAGGGAGGACGCGCGCAGCGGCGCGGCCCAGCCCCAGGGCGGCGGCGTGTCCGGTGTTGGCGCGGTGCCCGGGGCCGGGGGCTGCGAACCGCCTGACGGTCGCGACCCACCCTCAGACCACGGGGCCGTCGGGGACTGCGGAGCACCTGGGGATGCCGGAGCACCCGAGGGTGGTGGGGTGCCCGAAGTCGAGGAGGTGTTCGGTGTTGGCCGGGGTGGTGGGATGGTGAGGCGGCCGGGGGTGGGGACTGTCCACTCAGGGCGGGTGACCTGGATGACGCCGTCGCTGATCTTCACCGACCAGTGACCCGCATGGACAGCGCGGTGATGAGCACCGCACAACAACACCA
>NZ_JAAGLV010000040.1 GCF_010548305.1 Streptomyces sp. SID13031 | reverse complement strand
TGAGGGGATTCGAACCCCTGGCCTCCTCGTTGCGAACTCGGGGCAACACGGTCGTCAGGCGTCACTCAAGGCTGAACGAAGGTCGCGCCCGGCATGTCTTGGCCATTGCCAGTTGCCCCGGTTGCTGCACTTCGCTGCTGCACTCGCGGGCTTCCTCATGGGTGCAACTCAGCTCTGGCTAATGCGGTCCGGCGGCCTTCCGACACTCATTCTCCCGTGGCTGATGCCCGGGCCAGGACTCACGAGGGTGACCTCACCGGACCTAGGCAAGAGCCTGTCAGCTACACCAATCGCTCACCCTGAGTTATCCACAACCGGCAATCCGTTGACACGTACGCGTCAACTGGCAGGCATCGAACACTTGTTCTATTGTTGGACGCATGGGTGGCAACAAGCGGTATCCACGACCGAAGCCGCCGGACCTCCTCAAGCGGCATTGCTGGGTCTTGGGCGACAACCACGGACGGCGGGGTCCTTGGGTCGGGTTGATCTTGGAGTGGCAGAAGATCAACTCGGAGGACTGGGTCGCTCGCGTGATCTATGTGCGAGACCTGAAGCGGGGCGAGGCCGTCGAAGAGTGGCTCATGGCCGGCATGCTCAGACCGGCCGCTTCTTCTACCTTCGAACGTGTGGCCGACGAAGCGCACTACATAGACACCAGCGGACTTTAGGCGCCTCGAATCTGTTCTGCCCGTCAAACTTGGATGCCGCTTGTCAGCAGTGGTCTAATCGCTCCATCGAATGGAGGGCGACGATGGAAACAGCAGATCAGAACGAGTCCGGCGACTCGAATATTGAGGATATGTTGCGAGGTATCCATGCTGACTGGCAGCGCAGCAGTCAGGAGGAAGTCGTACTCGGGCTGCTTAATTACGTGACTACAAATCCATCCGACATATTGATCGTCGTTGGGCTGTGGCTTTGCCCGCAGGCCGGTGGCAGAGGTTATCCACTCGGAGTTGAATACGCAGAACTCGCTATTCAGATGGAGAAACCTTGGTTGGCCCGAAATTTCGCGCCCGCGTTGATCGCCAACATCCCCAGTTACCCTGACGTCTTCTCGCAAGCCATCGAGCTTGCGCGAGAAACCTCGCCATATGCTCCTAGTGCGGACTACGTCAGTATTGCCTGGGCGCTCATCGGCATGAATAAAGCCGAGGATGCAATGCAGGTCTTAGAGTTGACCACGGATGAGGTTCCATTCGGCGAGTCTAGAATCGTTCACTTAAGGGAGATCTTTTCCGAGGTAGATAAGACTGCTGAAGGCATTGATGTCAGGGCACATCAGGCGATCGCCATGATTGACAAGGTGACTGCCGACCTGACAACCAAGGCGAAGCAGACTGAGATTCTCGTTGAAAATATCTCATCGCAGGCGACGGATGCGCGATTCATCGCAGAGGCCGTTCAGAATAAGAAACAATCTGATCGGGCCTATAAATGGGGGCTGATCGTCCTAGCCGCCGCATCAGCAATGGCTGTGCTTCCGATCCTTTTGCACTACCTGAGCATCGGCCAAAGCTACAACGGGACACAAGTCCTTGGCGCGCACGCTAGCGCGACCCTGGCACTCGGCACGGTTGCTGGCGTGTTGCTAGCCAGAGCGAGGCAACGGGATCGAGCTCGCCAGCGAGCAACCGATATTTCTACAGCCATGGGTACAATTATCGTTTACAGCACCCAGATTGAATCCGCAGACGAGAGACAGAAATTCTTACAGACGATGGGGCAACTAGTTCTGATTGCACATCTCCAAGCCGACCAAAGCGGGGCAGATCAGACTGCGGTTTCAGTTTCGGATCTCATGAATGCTCTGCGCACAAAGAGTTGACCGTTACGTGTCAAGCGCACGGGCAGACCTGCCGCATCGTCCCGATAGCTGCCGACCTTAGGTCTGGTGCGGTGCGGGTCAAGGGTCGAGCTTGCTCGATCGCGGAGCGACGCCGGAGGCGCTCTTGACGCGGGCCGGGCCGGACCGTCCCTCCCATGATTGCTGGCGGGACGATGCGGCAGCCAAGGTGAGACGGCGGGCCGCCTGGACCACGGTGACGGGTAGCCGGCCTTTTGAGAGCAGCACACTGACAGGGTGTCGGATCGTTCGATGGCGAGTTCTGCTGTCTGCGACCGGCACCCTTTGGCGCGTGCGCGCCAAGCCAACGGGGGACGGGGCCGACGAGCCCTTAGGCGAGGAGCCGGAGGCTGCCCCGCTCCCCCGGCCCTGTGGTGGCGGCGCGCTTTCGGGCCCTGGAGGGGCCCGTCTTGAAGACGTAGAGAAACTTGTCAGGTCACCGATGGGACAGGGATGCCATGTGCAAGCGCGAAGACGCGAGCCTGCGGTCACAAGGCACCCCGGATGCGACTGTCACAGTCGGACTAAGATCCCCCGAATCACAAGGCCTGCAGGTTGACCGGGCGGTATATACCCGGTTTATACTGGGGTGTGTCTAGGTCTGAGAGGCGAATTCACTAATGCCCGCAGCCGCACCCCCATCCCCTCTTGGAGTTGAGTTGCGCTGGATGCGCAACCTGGCTGGGATGTCTGGCAAGCAAGCTGCCGACCGCCTAGGGGTATCTCAGGTAGCGATCTCTCGATGGGAGACGGGAACCCGTCACCCGGACCTTGGCTCAGTCGAATCACTTCGACTCGCGACCGCCGAGGCGGTCACCTCATTGCTTCATGCGCAGGACTTAACGGCTGCCGTGCGTCGCCGACTCTCAGAAGGCCTTGATCGCCTTGAAAACAAGGACTATCGACTATTGCTAGCCCGTTTAGTAGAAGACGGGTCAACAGAAGTCCTTTCAACATTTACTATTACGCGAACCGGACTGGTCGAACGCCAGGAAGAGATTCATCGGCTTGAGATGCAGGCCGAGGGAATGCGCCATTTCCAGCCACTATTCGCACCGGGGCAGCTCAATACTCTTGAATATGCTCGCATGCTAATGCTGGGATATGAAAAAGATCCAGTCAAAGCCGAAGAGGCTGCGATGGCGCGGATGCGTCGGGTAAAGGTCGTCCTGAAAGGTCCCCGACCTCTCTATCACGTGGTCATTACTGAGTCCGCTCTCGACTTGACCTTCATAAATGCCCCCTCCGACTTGCGCCTTGGATTGCTAAAACAGATCCATAAGGCAGCGCAGCTTGATCACGTCACCGTCCAAATAATGCCCCGAGGACGTCCGTACGGACTCGTTCCCATCGGAAGTTTCATCATCTATGACATCGGGCAGGATGACTCCGTCGTACTGGTCGACACATTCGCCGCTCAAGTTAGTTTCAGATCGAACCGCGACGTTGGCCAATACAACACATTTTGGCAAGAATTGACTGAAATAGCATTGAATCCAGAAGAATCGTTGAAGTGGTTGGCTGACGCCATCCACGAGTGAAGGGAAACAACTGTGTCCACTGTCCCCAGTCCGCCTCCGCTCGAAGACTTCGGGCCATTCATCACAGCAACCAAAGGAAACTGCGGCAACGACTCGCCCTGCGTCGAGGTAGCCAAGGGGCCCGATGGATGGCGCGCCATCCGTGACTCGAAGCTTGGCGAGGGGTCGCACGTCCTCACTTTCGACGCTGCCGAATGGCGCGTCTTCGCTGCCGGCCTGGCCGCTGGCGACTTCGACTAATTACTAGTAGCCCGACCCGAAGGAGGATCAGGAGATGACCACCATGCAGGAGCACAAGGGCGGTATTACCGGCCAACTCCGTGCGTTGTATGTCGCCACTGCCGTCTCCTCCTTCGGGGACGGCATCTTCGCCGCCGCGATTCCGCTTGCTGCGGCAGCCATAACTCGGGATCCCACAGCGGTCGCCATCGTCAGCGCTGCCGAGATGATCCCCTGGGTTTTCATCGGACCATTCGCAGGCGCGCTCGTAGACCGACTCCCCTACCGCGCTGTCATGATCTCCGCGGATCTCGGTCGACTACTGGTCTTGATCTTGGTGGCGGCCGCGATCGGCACAGGACACGCCTCGGTCCCGCTCCTTGCGCTCGCAGCCTTCCTCGTGATGGCAGGAACGACCTTCTTTGATGCCGCATCTCAAAGCATCATCCCGGAGCTCGTCGATCGCGACCCAGACCTGCTGAACGAGGTGAACGGCCGCCAAGGATCGCTAAGTAGTGCAGGCAGATCCCTTCTGGGGCCACCTACTGGGTCAGCGATCTTTGTGGTGGGCGCCTCAATCCCCTTCCTGGCGAACGCCGCATCATTCCTGGTGTCCGCCGTATGCGTTGGCTTCCTGAAGCACAAGACCGTCAGAGTCCCGAACCGCGACATCTCCATCATCCGTTCGATACGGGACGGCATGGCCTGGTTGGCGCACCACAGCCTGCTGCGGTCTCTCGCGATTTTGATTGCTATCAGCAACCTGTCTTACAGCGCCGCGACCGCCACACTGGTTCTCTACGCGCAAGAGGCCCTTGGAGTTGCCAACGCTGCCTACGGCCTCCTCCTAGCAGTGGGCGCTATCGGCAGTATCGGCGGTGGGCTACTTGCATCGCGGGTGATCAGAAAGCTAGGCGATCTTCGAGCCCTGCAACTTGCAATGGCAGCACAGGTAGTTGCCTGGGCCGGTCTTGCAGCTACAGGGAGTCCCTACGTAGCGGGAGCGATGCTCGCTATCGCCTTCATGGGAACCTCCATCGCAACTGTTGTCGTAGTCGGCGCAAGGCAGCGACTGACTCCGCCAGACATGCTCGGCAGAGTCGTAACGTCTTTCAGGGTCCTCGGTACCGGCATGCTCCCCGCGGGCGGCTTGCTCGGCGGCCTGGCGGCAACCGCATGGGGCTTGCACGCCCCCCTTTGGATCGCGGCAGGACTCTTAGCCGTACCCGCGCTCCTGGCTCCACCATGGATCGGACGAGCCTTCGCAACACCCGAGGCTCCTCCGGAGTAGCAGCCTTACCAGCAAGCCTCACAGGGCGTTGACACCTACGTGTCAGCGCCCTTCTTCATGCGCCCGAAACTTCTCTAGCTTTGGACTTGACCCGGTATAGACCCGGTATATACCATCGCTATACCGGGTTGAAGCATCCGCAGTGGATGCCCCGCTGACGCCTAGAGAGGGCGATTCTCATGAAGTTGAACATCGACACCACGGGCAAGACGTTCACGGTCACCAGGGCTGCGACGGAGAAGCGTGAGCAGAGCCAGAACGGCCGGGAGGGCCGGCAGAAGACGGACAGGAACACCGATGAGTTGCTGTGGACGGTTCAGGTCATGGCGCTCGACGAGA
Source organism: Streptomyces sp. SID13031 (assembly GCF_010548305.1). Lineage (GTDB taxonomy): Bacteria > Actinomycetota > Actinomycetes > Propionibacteriales > Kribbellaceae > Kribbella. Next base: position 8,941 of record NZ_JAAGLV010000040.1, on the reverse strand, counting down.
CGGGTGGCGAGGTGATCAACGTGACTCTCGCGGGCAATGCCATGCCGAAGGTCAACGTTGGCGCTGCCGTCAACCCGGTCGAGCTGGAGGCCATGCCGTGGGCCACCAACGGCAAGAACGGTGTCGCATTCCGCGCCAAGTCGCTCAACCAGCAGGCCGCTGGCAAGGCTGCCTAGTTCTCCACTCGTCCCGTGATCTCGTGCAACTGCTCAGCCAAAGGGGTAGTCATGTCGCAACCGATGGACCATCGAACCATCACAGCGAATCAGGCACGGACCGAGTACGTGGCCGCGTGCAACGAAATCGTTCAGATCGAACTCGTTCTGGTCTTCTTGGATCAGAGCATCGCTAGCAGCCTTGACCGGGCTGAACCTGTTGTTGCGATCAGCAACGACATCACCGCCATCTACGCGTCCGACGCGTTCTGGCAACTGATCGACCTCTACAAGGAGGCGCACGAGCGCCGCCTCAATCTCTATGCCGCACGCGAGTACGCGTACGCGGTCTGGGCCTCGGCTTCTGCCGGACATCCGCCCGTTGACACTCACGTGTCAACCAGTCCCGAAAGGACTTCCCGATGACCTACATCACCACCGATGGCACGCCGTCTGCGCGCGAGGCCACTCTGCACTACGTGTCGATCTGCGTGCAGATCGAAGTTCTGGACCGGCTTCTAGTCCAGTCCACCCGCAACATCGAGAAGACAGCAATCACCTCGCACGACTTCAACGTCAGCCTGGTCGAGTCGGTCCTTGAAGTGAACGACAAGACCTGGAACCGACGAGCCCAGCTCGTCGAACTTCGCACCATCGCCTTCGAGGCACTGTCCCTGAAGTGCGGCGGCAACCAGAGCGTCATTGACGAGTACGTGTCAACGGTCGCACGCGGTGACTTCGGGATCGAACTCACCAACAACTAAGAACGACCCCCTAGAAGGGGGCCGCTCCTGGAACACGGACACGAAGCCGGGTCATAGGCCTGAGAACCGTCCTGGCTTCGTGTCTTTCCTGACTCAACTCCCCTGAAAGGGGCGTCTTGTCATGCCTAAATCTACCCGCAACCGGTCTGCCGGTCGAGTACGCCGCGGTCGCGGTATGACCTCCACGGTCGAGACCATCATCCGGCCGTCGCAGTCCCTGCCGGTCATCATCGCGCTGTGCCTGTGGCGCTGGCGCTGGGAAATCACCTGGCTGACCGTGCTCGCGGTCGTCTACTACCACCTGATCACGCCGGACGGCTGGGAGTTCGCTCCCGTCCCGGCCCTGCTCGTCATGGCAGCACCCGTTCCCGTGGTGCTCACGGTCCGGCCGTTTCGCCGGTTCCTGCGCAACCGCGTCTGGTGCGTCATCACCCGGCACCGCATCCGCGCGTGCCTGACCGAGATGAGGACCCTGAACTACTCAGGGAACCTGCCGTTCATCGTCGCCTGTATCTCCACCAAGACCGGCGAAGCCGTCTACCTGTGGATGCGTCCCGGCCTGTCGGCCGAAGACCTCGACAACAAGTCCGAAACCATCGCTGCCGCGTGCTGGGCACGCACCGCGAAAATCAGCCGTAGCGAACGCAACGCCTCAGCGATCCGCGTCGACATCGATCGCCGCGACCCCCTGGCAAAGACGACCATCACCTCGCCTCTGCTCGAAGACACCGACGGCATGCCCGAGGCAGCCGTCAACGACGACGCTCTCCTGGCGCTCATCACCCAGGACAACGCCACCGGCGACACCGATTCCAGCGAACCGCCGGCCAAAACCGGCACGTCTGGAGAGGGCCGCTCCCGAACCTCTAAAACCAAGTTCGGCACCACTGTCAACGACAGTCAGGCGGCCATCTTGGGTCCCAACGGAGAAGACGTGTCCGACTATGTCTAGCTTCAAACCGAGATCGGTGTTCCCCCGGCGCAGGCCGGGGGGCACCCCCGCACCCAAAGGTGCACTATCCATCTACCAACCCGCCTACCTGGGCCTCGACACACGCGGCAACGCGGTCTACCTGCCGCTCATGTACCGCAACGTCCTGCTCGGTGGCGAACCCGGCTCCGGCAAATCCGTTGCACTCGGCAACATCGTTGCCCACGCCGCACTCTGCACCGATGTCGATCTGATCCTGATCGACGGCAAGCTCGTCGAAATGCTCCCGTTCGCCCCCGTGGCGAAAGAGTTCGTCGGCAACAACATCAACCAAGCCCTCAAAGTGCTCCGCGGCCTCCAGGCCGAGATGGACAACCGGTACCTGCACCTGGCCCGCACCGGGGCCAAGAAGATCACCTCCAAAGACGAGTTCCGGGCAACCCTGCTCGCCATCGACGAACTGGCCTACTTCTCGGTCACCGTCGGCACACCCGAACAGCAGAAGGAATTCGTCACCCTCGTCCGTGACCTCGTCGCCCGTGGCCGCGCCGCAGGCATCATCGTCGTCGCCGCAACCCAGCGGCCTAGTGCGGACATCGTCCCCACCTCGCTGCGGGATCTGTTCTCGTACCGGATCGCGTTCCGCTGCACCACCGACTCCAGCTCCGACATCATCCTCGGCACCGGCTGGGCCAAAGAAGGCTACTCCGCCAAGCAGATCTCACCCGATGCCCTCGGCATCGGACTGCTCCTGGCCGAAGGCGGCATCCCCCGCCGCTTCAAAACCGCCTTCCTCACCGACCTCCACGTCACCAAGCTCGTCCGCCGCGCCGCTCACTTCAGGAGGGCCGCCGCATGATCACCGTCAAACCCATCCCCGCAGGCTCCATGACCGCCGTCCGTGACGAGGCCGGCCGAAGCGGCTGGCTCCACAACTGCGGAGCCTTCGTCTACTCCCCCACCCAGCCCCACCGCTGCGGTGTCTGCTGGTCGGCCTGCCGTACCGGGCAAGCCTTCAACAGCCAATGGAACAAGGCTTACACCGTCCGACAGGCGGTGGCCTCATGACCTACTACGACGCCAACAGCGGCGAACGCGAAGACCGCATCATCGTCGGCTACGACTTCACCGACGACGCCGTCACCAGCATCAACCTCGTCTGCAACGGCGAGATCCCATCCGTCGTTATAGACCTCGGCGGAAACCCGATCGAGATCGAACTGGTCACCAGCTCCGTCACCGCACTCAGCGGACTCATCGACGCACTCTACGAAGCCCGCACGCTCCTCGAAGAACACCAAAGCGCCCACTCCACCGGCGACACCCACGAGCGCAACAACCAACCCCTCTACGTCCCCAACGAGTGGACCGAGGACCCGTCATGACCAAGTCGTCACCGGATCGGCCGGACGTCTACGACCACTGGAAGCGCACCTTCCAAACCAATGGCGATCTGATTGAGAACGACGGTCGCTTGCCAGAAGGAACCAAGGTTTGGACTCCGCTCGGGGAACAGACCGAAGACGACATCGAACCGACCTACTGCAACCCCGCCTGGGGCTGGTACCAGGGCCGGATCCTCGGACAAGCCGACACCCACTGGTGGTTCGTCTACCTCGGCTACGGAGATCTGCCGTCCTTCTGCCTACGGCACTTCGCCGAACTACGACTCGTCGTCCAGGACAACTGATGCGCGCGGCATCTAAACCGGGCAACCGGCGCCGCGTGACACGTAACTGTCAAGGCCAACAAGCCATCACGACAGACCTCACCCCCACCGTGAGCACCCCGGCCAGCGAGCCGGTCAAGAAGAAGACCCCGTCCAAGAAGACACACCGCTCCGAGCGAGCAGAGGACTGGGCACACGCCCCGGTAGGAGATCCCCGACTGTGCAACCTCTGCGGCTACCCCGCATCGATGCGCGATCCCTACACCAACCAGCCATGCCACATGACGTGCGCCATGCAACAGGCCACCGAGAACGGAGAACAGTGGTGAACACCTACCTCACGACCTCGACCCGCACCCACGCACTCGACCGGGAACTCTCGACCGATCTCGCGCGGATCAAGACTGCCGCCACCAACGGCGAAACCGCCTACCTGGATGACTGTTCGGCATTGACCATTGCTGCCGGTTGGCAATCCCCAGGCACTCAAGGGCGAGCATTCGCTCAGCTCGCCAGCACCGGCACCGTGGCTCTTGAGGCACTGGCCGAAGACATCGAAGACGCCCGGCTCCAAGCCGACACCGACCAACGTGAAGCACTAGATCTGCTGCTGATGTGGGCCTGCGTTCACCCGTCCCTGCAATCCGAAGCAGACGACGGTGAAGAGCCCAACACCGACAACGCTTCCATCCCTGCCGAAGCGGTCGGGTATTTCGGCAACGAAGAGCCCTACTGCAACTGCGAGGGCTGCCAATGACCACCGATATGCTCACACCCGTCGTTCAGGTCCCCGGACAACTCGACCTACCCGAGATGCCGGTCATCCCAGAACCGGCCGCCACCAAGCCCGCGACCACCACGAAGCTCACGGGTCTGACCAACCTCAACACGGCGAAGCTGACCACCATCAAAGGGTGGACCGTCACCAGGACAACAGCCACCTACGAAGGCACACCTACCGCTGCCCTTGCCTCGGTCCAACTCCGCATGGACAAGGTCCGCTCCACCGAAGGCGGCAGAGCCTCCGGCTACACCTCGCTCATTGCCGTACGCAACAAACTACGTGAACTCACCACGGGAGGCAGCCACCCAGCCGTCACCGTCACCATCAAGCGGGCCACGAAGAAGACCGCCAAGACCCGCACCGGGTCACCGGCAGCCCGGCTGACACGTAAGCGTCAAGACACCTACACCACAGCCCAACTCGTCGCCACCCTCGAAAACGGCTGGGCAGCGATCCGGACCAACCACCCCGAGATCCCGGCCGTCGTCATCATCGTCGGCTCCGGCACCGCAACCAAAGAAGCCAGGCACGGGCACTTCGCCTCGAATCGCTGGCAACACGGAGACAACCAACTCGCCGAAGTCCTCATCTCCGGCGAAGGACTCCAACGACCCGTCGAAGAGGTCTTCACCACCCTGCTCCACGAAGCCACCCACGCTCTCGCCCACACCCGCGAGATCCAAGACACCAGCCGACAAGGCCGCTGGCACAACCAGAAGTTCGGGCTCATCGCCTCCGAACTCGGCCTCGACGTCCTCGACAAAGACCCCAAGCACGGCTGGTCCAAGTGCACCCTGCGTGCCGAAACAGCCACCACCTACAAGCAGGTCATCGCCGAACTCAAGAAGGCGCTGATCGCCTACCGGCACCCCGAAACCACCGGCGACGGCAAAGCCAAGAAGAACAACAACAACGCCATCGCCTGCGTGTGCCAATGCCCACGCCGGATCCGCGTCGCCAAAGCAGTCCTCGCCGAAGGCGACATCACCTGCGGCATCTGCGACACCCACTTCGAACCCGACGAATAGTCCCGGTCCGTTGCTGGCTCTCCCTTCCGGAATCAACAAGGTCCCGGAGGGGAGGGCGAACACCGAACCACACCAACCCACGCACCACCGACCGAGAGGAACCCCACTGATGAGCCTCGACCTCAGCGCCTACGCCGAACTCACCGCCCACCGCGACACCGCCGATAACTACTTCCTGTGCGACTGGGTCGCCAACGAACACCTCGGCGGCCACGACTGGTGCCCCACCGTCCTCGAACCCGGCGACGACTACACCCGCGTGGTCATGGGCGACATCCTCGTCGGCCGCTACTGCATCGGCTGCGGCTACCACCTCTTCGGCACCGCCGAACTCGAAACCGGTCCCACCCTCGCCCCCTGACCGCAAATCCTCCCGTCCAGACCCGCTCGAGCACCCCGAAACCAGCAGGCCGGCCAACAAGATCTCCGGCCGCCCACCGGCACCCACTGACGCCAGGAAGGAGACCACTCATGACCAGCACCGAAGACGCACTCAACGTCCTGGGCGGCCTCCTGGGCGGCGTAGAGATCATCTCCGAGCACAGACACACCCTCGACCCCGGCAAACGCGTCAACCCCGCCTCAGCGCTCGAAGAAGCCATCGACCGCGCCGCCTCCACTGCCGACTACGGCCAATGGCTCGACCACACCGCCTCCGCAGGTGGCTGCGTCCGCCCCATCCAGCTACGCGGCGAATCACATGTGGTCTCCGAACGCACCGGGCGCATCATCTCCACCCGCCACACCGACGACATGCCAGACCGCGTCATCTACAAAGCCTGCGGCAACCGCCGCGCCGCCGTCTGCCCCTCCTGCGCAGAGACCTACCGCGCCGACACCTACCAACTCGTCCTCGCCGGACTACGCGGCGGCAAAGGCATCCCCGACACCGTCGCCCAGCACCCCTGCGCCTTCGTCACCTTCACCGCGCCATCGTTCGGAGCCGTCCACTCCGCCCGCAAAACCCGTGGCAAAGACGGCCAACTCCGCAACCAGGTCTGCCGACCACGCCGCAACCCGGACCCCTGCCCCCACGGCATCGACCAACGCTGCCACCAGACCCACCGCGACGACGAGAAGACCCTCGGGACACCGTTCTGCCTGGACTGCTACGACCACGACCACCAGGTCGTCTGGAACGCCCTGTCCGGCGAACTCTGGCGCCGCACGATGGACCGCGCCAAAGACACCCTCCGCAACTGGGCCAAAGCCCACGGCCTCCAGCTCAAGCTGTCCTACGGCAAGGTCGCCGAAATGCAGGCACGAGGCGTCGCACACTTCCACGCCCTCATCCGGCTCGACGGCGTCGACCCCATCGAACCCCGCGCCGTCACCGCGCCACACCTCACCGCGGACTACACCCTCCTCGCTGCAGAGATCCGCCGTGTCGTCGCGACCACCCGGTTCCGGTCCCTGCCACACCCCGACAACCCTGACGGCTGGGTCATCGCCTGGGGCAACCAACTCGACCTACGCCCAGTCCGGCAAGCCGTCGACGGAGTGATCACCGAAACCGCCGTCGCGGGCTACCTGGCCAAGTACGCCACAAAAGCAGCCGAAGCCACCGGTCACTCCTCAGCACGCCTCACCAACTCCACCATCCGCCGTTACGCCGACCAGCACACCCATGCCGGCCGATTGGTCGACGCTTGCTGGCGACTCGGACGGCCCGGCTCCGACCTCGACCCCGACGAAGCCGCAAAGAACTCCGGACGCCTGTCCTACCGGCGACTTCAGCGGTGGGCACACATGCTCGGCTTCGGCGGCCACTTCTCCACCAAGTCCCGCCAGTACTCCACCACCCTCAAAGCACTCCGCGAGGCCCGCAGCAACTGGCGACGCGAACGACACCGCACCGCCGAACACACAGGCGACACCGAAACCACCCTCATCGTCGGCAACTTCACCTACGCCAACACCGGCTGGCGAACCATCGGTGACGCCCTACTCGCCAACACCGCAGCAGCCAAAGCACGCGAACACCGACGACTCATCAAAGAACTGATTGCCGAAAGCAACGACAACTGACACGTAACCGTCAAGCGAAGGGTAGTGGCATGACGCAAGTGATTGAACGGAGATGGTTCACCATCGCCGAAGTCTCGCAAATGCTCGGCTACGGACTGTCCAAGACAAAGATGCTGGTGAAGCAGGGCGATCTCAAATCGGTCAAAGACGGCGGCAGCCGCCGCATCCTTCCGGAATGGGTCGATGACTATGTCAAGCACATCGCAGAGAAGCAGGCAGCATGACAGGCCGAACGCGAGCTAACGGCGAGGGCTCCTTCTACCCAGTCGATGACGGCTTCCGCGGCTATGTGTGGGTGACTACACCGAGCGGCCGCAGTCGCCGGAAGTATGTTTCCGGCAAGAACCGCGATGACGTCCACGCCAGATGGATCACTTTACAAGCGGAGGCTAAGCAGGGGCCGGTGGCAACTAGTCACCCGAAGGTCTCCGAGTACCTCAATGGCTGGATGGACGAAGTCATTCGGCCCCACCGCCGCTTGAAGACGATTGACACATACGACAGAACAGTTCGTCTCTATTTGCACCCTGGACTTGGCGAGAAGCGCCTCAACAAGCTGGACGTTCGCACCTTGCGAGAGTTCTTCAACAAGCTGGCGGTTACCTGCCAGTGCTGCAAACAGGGAAAAGATGCCGCACGGCCAGAGAAGAAGCAGCGGTGCTGCGCGATTGGCAAATGCTGCGAACAACGGCTTTCGAAGCGAAGCGTCCACGACGTGCGTACGGTGCTGAGATCGGCCTTAACGAATGCGGTCGCAGAAGAGCGGATCAGCAAGAACCCAGCGGCACTGATGAAGCTTTCACCAGGCAGGAAGACGAAGGTCAAACCATGGTCGGTCGAAGACGCGCGTCAGTTCCTCGTCTCCGCCCGGGAAGCGGATGACCCCTACTACGCGACATACGTACTGATTCTGGTGCTCGGTTTGCGCAGGGGCGAAGCACTCGGCCTTCAGTGGCAAGGCGTCGATCTCGACGCGGGCGTTCTCTGGCCCATCCACGGGCTTCAACGAATCGGCCGGCGTCTCGTGCTCGATGATCTCAAGACCGATGCCTCAGATGATCCGCTGCCGCTGCCGTCTATCTGTGTAGCTGCGCTGACTCACCGGAAGGCCCAGCAGGCAGCTCACAAGCTGGCTCTCGATGCGAAGTGGCCAGACAAAGACGGCTTGTGCTTCACGTCACGCATCGGCGCACCGACAGACCCCCGGAGCTTCGCCCGCGCCTTTAACCGCCGCTGCGTGCTGGCTGGCGTCCGGAGGATCAGGGTGCAGGACACCCGTCACACCTGCGGGAGTCTGCTGGCCGCCATGGACATCCACCCGAGAGTCGCAATGCAGATCCTTCGGCACAGCCGGATCTCGACGACGATGGAGATCTACACCCACGTCCCCTCAGAAGTGACCCGCCAGGCCCTCAAGCGACTAGGGGCGAGCCTGGATGGTCTGGAGTCATGACCAAGCCCTACTGCTGCATTTTGCTGCTGCACTCGACGACAAAGGCCCTCCCCGATTACTCGGAAAGGGCCTCTGACCTGGGTGGAGCTGAGGGGATTCGAACCCCTGGCCTCCTCGTTGCGAACGAGG
>NZ_JAAGLV010000003.1 GCF_010548305.1 Streptomyces sp. SID13031 | reverse complement strand
CCTCCAGATACCCCACCCAAGCAGCCAACACCAACCGCACCACCTACCAAGCCACCATCAGCATCACCATCCACACCCCGCCGCCTTGACACCGCCCCAACCCGCCTAACTAACCGGCCTTGGGGTTGACCCCTCAGACGCAGGGTTGCCCCCTCAGAATCTGAGGGGGCAACCTGTGCTCTCGGGGGTTAACCCCCGAGACGCGCCTAGCTGCGGGTGAAGCGGAGGGTGAGGATCTGGAACGGGCGGAGATCGATCGCGACTCCGCCGTCCTTCAGCTCGTGGTCGGCCAGGTGGCGTTCGAGCAGGTCGACCTCGGTCACCGACGCGGCCGCGAAGCCGGTGGTTAGCGTGGTCCGGGACCGGCCACCGCTCGACTCGTAGAGCCGGACGATGACGTCGCCGGACTGGTCGTCGGCCAGCTTGATCGCCTCGACGATCACGTTGCCGTTGTCGAGGGCAACGATCGGCTCGACGCCCCCGGCGCCGGTGACGACGCGCTCCGGCAGGTTGATCCGGTAGCCCTCCTCGATCGCCTCCGGGATACCCGCCCCGACGACGAGCGCGTGGTTGACCACGTGCACGCCCTGGTCGGTCTGCGGGTCGGGGAAGCGCGGCGCCCGGATCAGCGAAGTACGGATGGTCGTCGTGGTACCGCCGTCTTCCCGCGCGGTCCGGTTGATGTCGTGCCCGTATGTCGAGTCGTTGACCACGGCGACGCCGTAGCCGGGCTCGCCGACGTGCACCCAGCGATGCGCCGCGATCTCGAACTTCGCCGCGTCCCACGAGGTGTTCTGGTGGGTCGGCCGGAAGATGTGCCCGAACTGCGTCTCGGACGCCGACCGGTCGGCGTGGACGTCGACCGGGAAGGACGCCTTGAGGAACTTCTCCGACTCGTGCCAGTCCATCGAGGTCTCGATGTCGACCCGCTTGGCGCCCGGCCGCAACCGCAGCGTCTGGGTGACGCTGGACCGGTTGAAGGAGCGCTTCACGACGACCGTCGCGACCCCTTCGACGGTGCTGAACTCGACGCTGTCGACCTCGGTCACGTCGCGGACGTTGTTCTTGTAGAACGAGTCGACGTCCCAGGCATCCCACTGGTTCGGGGTGTCCACGTGCAGCTGCAGGAGGTTCGCGGTACTACCTGGAGCAATCACCTCACGGGCCGCGGCAACGTCGTACAGGCTGGTGATCAGGCCACGCTCGTCGATCGTCACCCGGATCACGCCGTTGTCGAGCACTCCGCCGTCGATCGTCACCGCGGCGCCCTCGCCGACGGTGGTCCCCGCGCCGAGACCGGCGATGCCCTCCCGAGCATGCGGCGCCGCGTTGAAGACGATTTGCGCGTCGCCGGCGCCGGCCAGCGCCTGCTGGGCCGTCGCGATGATCGCCTCCAGCTCCGCGCCCAGCTTCGCGTACGTCTCCTCGGCCTCGCGGTGCACCCAGGCGATCGAGCTGCCCGGCAGGATGTCGTGGAACTGGTTGAGCAGCACGGCCTTCCAGATCCGGTCCAGCTCGTCGTACGGGTAGCTGTCGAGCTTGCCGGCCACGACGGCCGCCGCGGACCACAGCTCGGCCTCGCGGAGCAGGTGCTCGCTGCGGCGGTTGCCCTGCTTGGTCTTGGCCTGCGAGGTGTACGTCGCGCGGTGGATCTCCAGGTAGAGCTCACCCGACCAGACCGGCGCGTTCGGGTACTCCTCCTGCGCCGCGCTGAAGAACTCCGTCGGCGACTCGATCGTCACCCGCGGCGAGGACTCCAGGTTGGCTACCCGGCGGGCCGTGGCGATGAACTCGCGGGTGGGGCCGCCACCGCCGTCGCCGTAGCCGAACGGGACCAGCGAGCGGGTCGCGGAGCCGTTCTCGGCGAAGTTGCGCTGCGCGTGCGCCAGCTCGCGACCGGACAGGTCGGAGTTGTAGGTGTCGATCGGCGGGAAGTGGGTGAACACCTGCGTCCCGTCGAGGCCCTCCCACCAGAAGGTGTGGTGCGGGAACTTGTTCTTCTGGTTCCAGGAGATCTTCTGGGTCAGGAACCACTTCGAGCCGGACAGCTTCACCAGCTGCGGCAGCGCGGCGGTGTAGCCGAACGAGTCCGGCAGCCAGACCTCCTGGGTGTCGATCCCGTACTCGTCCAGGAAGAAGCGCTTGCCGTGCACGAACTGCCGGGCCAGCGCCTCGCCACCGGGCAGGTTGGTGTCGGACTCGACCCACATGCCACCCACCGGAACGATGGTGCCGTCGGCAACGGCCTTCTTCAGCCGCTCCCAGACGTCGGGGTAGTTCTCCTTCACCCAGGCGTGCTGCTGGGCCTGCGAGAACGCGAAGACGAGCTCCGGGTACTCCTCGGCCAGCGTGGCGACGTTGGAGACCGTCCGGGCCACCTTGCGGCGCGTCTCGCGCAGCGGCCAGAGCCAGGCCGAGTCGATATGCGCATGGCCGACAGCGGAGAGCTGGTGAGCACTGGCGTGCGCAGGACGGCTCAGTACGTCGGTGAGCTCGGCGCGCGCGTCTGTCGCAGTACCGGCGACGTTCTCGTAGTCGAGTACGTCGAGGGCGCGGCTCAGTGCGCGGAGGATCTCGCGGCTGCGCGGCTCCTGCTTCGGGAGCTCCTTCTGCAGGCCGTTGAGCGCCTCGAGGTCGAGGATCAGGTCCCACACCTCGGCGTTGAAGACGGCCAGGTCGGCGCGGGTGAGCTGGTAGATCGGCTTGCCACCCGGCTCCGGCTTGGCGCCGAGGTCCGAGGAGATCGGCGCGAAGGCGTTGTAGCCCAGTACCTCGGGGTTGGCGGCCGCCTCGACGTAGAACTCGATCGAGTCGCCGGCCGAGGCCGCGGTACCGTCCGGTCCGAGGATGGACAGCGGCGCGTAGGTCTGGCGCGGATGCAGGCCCTTCAGCGGGACGCCCTTGGTGGTGTGCACCAGGCCCTCCGCGGAGAAGCCCGGACCGCCGCTGAAGCCGAGGTCGATGACGGCCTCGATCTCGCTACCGGCCCACTCGGCCGGTACCTGGCCGCTGAACTGGAACCAGGCGGTACCCCAGGCCGGACCCCAGGGCAGGCCGATCTCGGCGGGCTCGTAGGAGGCCGCGAGCGCCTCGGCGGGCGGCACCGGCTCACCAGGCGCGTGCCACACCTTGATGTCCAGCGGGACGGCCGCGCCGTAGATCGCGGGGCGGATCCGCTCTCGCAGGGCGCGCTGGAGCCGCTCCTCGATGAGTTGACGGTCGTCGTGCACGAAATCATCCTCCGATGACGGTCTGGCGCGGCCCTCGCGGCCGGTGCGATGACAACGCTGTCACAAAGAGGAGGGGCCCGTCCAGACGCTATCGGTTCGAGCACAGTGAGTAGCCTCCGGACCACTTGGCCTCTAGGTTGTCCTACATGGATCGCGCCCACCTCCTGAATCGCCGCAACGCCCTCGGATTCGGAGCCGCCGCGGCGGCCTCCCTGGTAGTACCGGGGTGCTCGCGCGGCCGGTCGAACGAGCCGGCCCCGGACGGACCGGCCAGGATCGCCACCGGGAACGTGGGTGGCGTGTATTCCGTCTATGGCGCGGGCCTGGCCAAGCTGGTCACCGTGGTGACCGGGGTCACGATGGAGGCGATCAACACCGAGGGCTCGGTGGCGAACCTGCGGATGCTGGACAAGGGCACCGCCGACATCGCCTTCAGCCTGTCGGACTCGGCCCTGGACGCCTACGAAGGGCTCGAGACCTTCAAGAGCGGCAAGCTCCGGTTCAGCGCGCTGGCGCGGACCTACGACAACTACGTGCACGTCGTGGTGCCGACGGCGTCCCCGATCGACAAGATCGAGGAGCTCGCGGGCAAGGTCGTCAACGTCGGCCCGCCGCTGTCCGGAACCAGGGTCGTCGCGGAGCGGATCCTGGCCAGCGCGGAAGTCAAGGGCGTCCGGAGGGCGAACTACGATCTTGCTTCAGCCGTGAAGATGCTGATCGCCAAGGCGGAAAACCCCAAGGTCAAGGGCGGCATCGACGCGTTGATCTGGAGCGGCGGCCTGCCGACCAAGCCGATCGCCGACCTGCAGGACGGGATCGGCTTCCGGCTGGTCGACATCGGCGACGTCGCCGGGAAGATCGCCCTGAAGCGCTTCGGCGGCTACGTACTGTCGTCGATCCCGCCGTCGGTCTACAAACTGGCGAGCTCGGTACCGACCCTGGCCATCCCGAACTACCTGCTGGCCCGCCGCGGCCTGTCCGACTCCTGGGCCTGGTGGACCCTCAACACGATGTTCCGCCGCCAGGCCGACCTGATCGAAGTCCACAAGGAAGCCGGCTCCCTGGACGCCCGCTCGGCAATCGCCACCATGCCGATCCCCCTCCACCCCGCAGCCGAACGCTGGTACCGCACCAACCACATCTAGCCCCCCGGCACTACGTACGCCCGACCGACCACGTCGCCGTTGAGGGTGGCGCCGAGTACGACGCGGGGAGTGCGCCGGCGTCCATCGACGATGCGCCCGGCACCTACCGCGCCCCGCACACTCTCGGGGGTTAACCCCTCAACCGGTGGGTTGCCTAGCCGGATTCTCAAGGGGCAACCCGCACTCTCGGGGGTTAACCCCCGAGAGTGTGCGGGGTGGGTGAGGGCGAGCGACGTGGGAGCCCCTGCGTGGATGGAGTACTAGAGGTCGTAGTCGTCAATCAGCGGAACTCGGACCTCGATGACCAGCCCGCCACCAATTGGCGGGCGAGCTACCACCCGGCCGCCGACCCTCGCTGCTTCGGAGCGGACGATGGCCAGGCCTAGGCCGGTACCGGGCATTTCGCGGTGGTGGGCGCTGCGCCAGAAGCGTTCGCCGACCTTCTTGAGGTCGCGGGAGCCGAGGCCGAGGCCGTGGTCGCGGACCGAGAGGACTACCTCGGTACCGTCGCGCAGTACCGAGACCTCGACCGGAGGTGCGCCGTACTTCGAGGCGTTGTCGAGCAGGACGTCGAGGATGTCGTCGACCTCGAGCTCCGAGGCGACGCCGCCGGGGACCATCTCGCCGATGATGAGTTCCAGGTCGTCGGCGGAGTAGACGGCCTTCCAGCCGACCAGCCGTTCCTTGACCGCCTGGGCCAGGTCCAGTGGCTCTTCGCTGCCCTCGGCGTCGCCTGGACGGTCCGAGCCGGCCAGCCGGGACAGGCGCTGCACGATCCGGCCGAGCCGGTCGATGTCGCTCAGCGCGAACCGCGCGGTCGGTGACAGCCGGGACAGGCCCTCGATGTGGATCCGGGCCGAGGTCAGCGGAGTACGGAGCTGGTGCGACGCGTCGGCGACGAACTCGCGCTCGCGCTGGCGGGCCTGGTGCAGGCTGAGCGCCATCGAGTTGAAGCTGTCGCCCAGCCGGCGCAGCTCGGGCGCGCGGCCGTCGGTGGAGACCCGGGTGTCGAGCGCGCCGCGGGTGACCTGGTGGGTTGCGTTGTCGAGATCGTTCAGCGGCCGCAGTACCCAACGGGTGACCGGGCGGACGATACCGATGACGACGGCGCCGATGCTGATCAGCAGACCACCGAGGAGCAGCAGCAGGCCGTTCTGCACCTGGTCGCGGGCGCGCTCGGTCGGCACCCGCAGTACTGCGGCGCCGAGGACGCGACCGTTGTTCACGACTGGGCGGGCGACGACCATCTCGCCGGACTTCCAGGGCCACATGGCCGGTGGTTCGGCCGGCAGCCGGCCAGCCAGCGTGCTGCCCAGGGCGGCCGCCAGATCGGGCTCGAGGACGTTCACGCCGGAGCGCGAGGTGGCGATCACCCGGCTGTCGACGTCGACGACGAAGACGGGGGTGTTGTAGAGCTCGTGGTAGCGGACCGCGAGCTCACGCAGGCTGGCGATGTCGCCGGACTGCAGCGGCGCCTCGGCCATGGTGGCGAACCAGTCCGCGTCGTTGCTGCGGGACAGGAACAGAGTGCGCGACGCACCGATCGCGATGAAGTTGGCCAGTGGGACGGCGGCGACGATGGCGAGTGCGATCACCATCGGGACGAGGGACTGCAGCAGACGACGGCGCAACGGTCAGTCCGAGCCGAGGCGGTAGCCGACGCCGCGGATGGTCTGGACCAGTTCGGGCCGGCCGAGCTTGGCGCGCAGGCTCGCGACGTGCACGTCCATCGTCCGCGAGGAGGCCTCGAAGACCGACTGCCAGGCGTACAGCGCGACTTGCTCGCGCGGCACCACCCGGCCGTGGTGGGCGGCCAGCACAGCTAGCACGTCGAACTCCTTGCGGGTCAGGCTGATGGGCTTGTCGGCGACCTGGACCGTGCGTGCCTCGATATCGACGGTCAGGTCTCCGACGGTCACCCGGGGGCGGGGCTGCAGTAGACCGGTACGGCGTAGTACAGCATCGATCCGGGCCAGCAGCTCGGAGATCGCGAACGGCTTGACGACATAGTCGTCGGCGCCGCTGCGCAACCCACGGACGCGGTCGGCCGCCTCACCTCGGGCGGTCACCGCGATCACCGGAACGTCCGACACCGTACGGATCTGCCGGCACACGTTGATGCCGTCACCGTCGGGGAGCCCGAGGTCCAGCAGAACGAGGTCTCCGGGGTCGGCGGCGAGCGCGTCCGCAGCCGTCCGGACGTGCGTCACCATCAACCCGTACCGGCGCAACGCAGGTATCAGAGCGTTCGCGATATCGAGATCGTCCTCGACCAACAAAATCCTGACTGCGCCGCTCATGCCGTGATCGTAGGGCAGGGAACGGGGTTATGTGTCAGATCTTGGTAAAGACGTAATCATGCGACTCCATGGCGTGGTCGGCGACACTAGTCTCCGACCACAGGAGGGAACCAGTCGATGACTGTGAGTGCAACATCGGGGGGTGGCAGCGCCACGCTCTCCGAGTCCGAACTAGCCGAGTACGAGCAGGAAAAGCCCGCTCGGCGGTTCCGTCCTGCCTTGGACCGGGTGATCTCGCTGTGGTGCGCGGTGATCAGCGTCGGCGTCCTGCTCCAGGTGTTCTTCCCGCTGCCGGCCGGAACGCAGTTCTACTTAGTGATCTTTCTCGCAGCGGTCCTGCCGATCACTTTGTTGTGCTATCGGGGCTGGAAGGTGCCGGCCTTCCTGAATCCCTTCAGCGCCCGTTCAGAGGCCCGCTCGCATGACGACCCCGGTCTGTCGGACTGGCTCCTGGCGCTGCTCGCGCTGGCCGTCTGCCTCTACCCGCTGATCGACTTCGACGGCTTCCTCGAACGCCGCCAGTCGCCCACGACGCTCGACGTGCTGACCGGCGCGCTGCTGCTCGTCTTATTGCTCGAGGCCTGCCGCCGGACGACGGGCTGGGTGCTGCCGCTGGTCAGCGTGCTGTTCATCGCCTACGCGTACTACGGCGGCTACCTGCCCTACACCTGGTCGCTGGCCCACCAGGGTTTCAACTTCTCCGCGATCATCGGGCAGTTCACGATGGGCACGGCCGGCTTCTACGGTACGCCGCTGAACGTCGCCGCCAGCTACATCGTGCTCTTCACCATCTACGGCGCTGTGCTGGACCACTCCGGCGCCGGCAAGTTCTTCATCGATCTGTCCTTCGCCGCGTTCAAGCGCAGCCGGACGGCGCCCGGCCGGACAGTCACGCTGGCCGGCTTCCTGCTCGGCAGCGTCTCCGGCTCCGGTACTGCGACCGCCGTCTCGCTGGGCACCGTCTCGTGGCCGATCCTCCGCCGCGCGGGCTACCCGCCGGAGCCCGCGGGCGGCATGCTCGCCGCGGCCGGCATCGGCGCGATCCTGTCGCCGCCGACGCTGGGCGCCGCCGCGTTCATCATCGCCGAGTTCCTCCAGGTGTCGTACCTGACCGTCCTCGGCTACGCGGTGATCCCGACGATCCTGTACTACCTGGGCATCCTGCTCGCGATCGAGATGGACGCCCGCCGGCACGGCACCACCGAGGGCGAGCCGTCCACCCAGTCGGCGTGGAAGCTGCTCAAGCGGTTCAGCTACCACTTCCTCTCGCTGTTCGTGATCATCGCCTTCATGGCCGTCGACGTGCCGCCGTTCAAGGCCGTCGTGTACGCCGTGGTGATCCAGTTCGCGCTGTCGTTCCTGGACAAGGAGCACCGGCTGACCGCCGGGCCGCTGTTCAAAGCGCTTGCCCAGGGCACCCGTTCGGTACTGCCGGTGGTGGCGACCTGCGCGACCGCCGGCGTGATCGTCGCGGTGACCACGCAGACCGGGCTCGGGCTGAACCTGGCCGCGATCATCGTCGACGCGGCGAAGGGGCTGACCGACAACCACACCGTGGTGCTGATCCTGACCGTGGTGCTGTCGGCGTTCGCGGTGCTGGTCCTCGGGCTCGCGGTGCCGGTGACGGCCTCGTTCATCATCGCGGCCGTGATCATCGCGCCGGCTCTCGTGCAGCTGGGCGTCACCCAGCCCGAGGCGTACATGTTCATCTTCTACTACGCCGTACTGTCCGAGGTGTCGCCGCCGACCGCGCTGGCCGCCGTGGCGACGTCCGCGATCACCGGCGGCAAGGTGATGCCGACGATGTGGCAGGCGTGGAAGTACACGCTGCCCGCGTTCCTGGTGCCGTTCGCGTTCGTACTGACCGACAACGGCGCCCGCCTGCTGGGTCAGGGCAGCCTGATCGGCATGGTGTGGACCCTCGCGGTCTCTATGCTCGCCGTCGCCGCCCTGGCCGTCGTCACGGGTGGCTGGATCGTGATCGCGACCGGCTGGGTCGAGCGGCTGCTCTGCGTTCCGGCCGCGCTCCTGCTGCTCTACCTCGCGCCCGTAACTATCGCTGCCGGAATCGGTTTGTTAGTTATCGCCGTACTTGTCAATCTAGTCCGGCGACACCGCCTGACTGGCCCAACGGAAGGACCAGCCACCTCATGAGAACCCGTCGACGCTTCCCCGCCGCCGTGGTCGCGCTCGCTGCCGCCGTCTCACTGGTCGCTTGCGGAGGGCAACGAGAACCAGAGGCCGGCAAGGCCGGTACCGATGGTGGCCGGCTGACCATCGCCACCGGCAACACGACCGGCGTCTACTACCAGCTCGGTGGCGCGATGGCGAAGGTGTTCTCGGAGAAGGTCGAGGGCTACCGGGCGACCGCGAGCGAGACCGGCGCCTCGGTGCAGAACGTCCAGGGTCTGGTCGCGGGCAACTACGACATCGCGTTCTCGCTGGGTGACACCGCCGCCGACGCGGTCAAGGGCGAGCACAGCTTCACGACCCCGCAGGACGTCGTCGCGCTCACCCGGCTCTACCCGAACTACACCCAGGTCGCGGTCCGGGCCTCGGCCGGGATCACCAAGGTCGCCGACCTGAAGGGCAAGCGAGTCTCCACCGGTTCGCCGAACTCCGGCACCGAGGTGATCGCCCGGCGGCTGCTCGAGGCGGCAGGGCTGGACCCGGCGCGCGACGTCAAGGCGCAGCGGCTGGGCCTGCCGGAGTCGGTCGACGGGATGAAGGCGGGCTCGATCGACGCGCTGGTCTGGTCCGGCGGGCTGCCGACCGGCGGCATCACCGACCTGATGACGAGCCTGGGCAAGGACGTCAAGCTGATCCCGATCACCGACCTGCTGCCCGCGCTGACCAAGACCTACGGCACGATCTATGCCCAGGGCAACATTCCGGCCGCGACCTACAAGCAGCCGGGCGATGTGGCCACGGTGATCGTGCCGAACGTGCTGCTGGTCCGCAAGAACATGTCGGACGAGCTGGCCGAGAAGCTGACCAAGGCGATCTTCGACAACAAGGAGGCGCTGGTGCAGGTGAACGCCGCGGCCAAGGCGATCAGCATCGAGGACGCCGCGAACACGGCGCCGGTCCAACTGCACCCCGGCGCGAAGAAGGCGATCGAAGCCCTGAAATAACCCAAGATCCGTCCTCCCCCGCACACCAGGCGCAGCGGGGGAGGGCGCAGAGACCCACCGCCGCACACCAGGCGCAGCGGCGGCGGGAACCAGGCTCTCCCTCACAACCAGGCGCAGTGGGGGAGGGTCCCAGGTCGGGCCCGTCCCACCGGAGGCATCCGGTGAAGACGGGCCCGATCGCTTTTGCCGGCTACTGGTCGTCGCCGTCCGGGATGGGGGTGCCGCGGAGGTAGTGCGATAAGGCTGAGTCGCGTTTCGGGTGTACGTGGTACTTGGTCGGTACTACGCGTCCCTCGGCGCTGTCCCAGGCCGCGTCGGCCATTCGCCACATCCGGTGCGCGAGCCGGCCGGCAGTACCGGTGTGTGGGGAGAACGGGTGTGCGCGGGTCGGGGCGACCTCTTCGGCACTGAGCAGCTTGTCCGTCAGCGCGCTGACGCCTTCGCCGTCGAGTTCCTCGCCGATCATCCGGCTGTACTCCGCCTCGAGCCGCTCGTGCTCGTCGAGCAGGCGGTCGATGACCTGCCAGACGTCAGCCGGGTCCAGGTGCAGCACCCGGCTGTCGCCGTACTGGCGGGCCTTGAGGAAGCGCAGCGATCGCTCCAGCTGCCGGGCGTTGCCGACGTACGTGCTGACCAGGTTGCGGCCGTCGGGGAGGCGCCGGACGTGCGGGAGCAGGACGTCCTCCGCGGCGGCCAGGTGCTGGGCCGCGATCGCGTAGAACCAGTCGGTCTCGTGCCGGCGATCGGGCCGCGCCGCGGCCGGCTCATGCGCCGGAGCGGCCAGCTCGCGGATCTTCTCGTGTTCGTACGTGAGGGCCAGTTCGAGTGTCGAAGCGGTCATCGTCAACCACCTCCAGAGGGGGGTATTCCCACTCTGTGCCCGGGCTGTGCCGATCGCAACCGTCTCGGCACAGCCCGTAATCGAACCGTCAGGCCTCGGAGCTCGTCTTCCACAGGTTGATACCGGCCTCGACGGCGTCGGCGTCGATCGCGTCCAGCTCGTCCTGGGTGAACTTCAGGTTCTTCACCGTGGCCAGGTTGTCCTCGAGCTGGGCGACGCTGGAGGCGCCGATCAGCGCGCTGGTGACGCGGTCGTCGCGCAGCGTCCAGGCCAGCGCCAGCTGGGCGACCGACTGGCCGCGCTGCTTGGCGATCTCGTTCAGCGCGCGGACGTGGCCGAGCGTCTCCTCCGTGAGCTGGTCGGTGCCCAGCGAGGTGCCCTTGGACGCCCGGGAACCCTCCGGCACGCCGTCCAGGTACCGGTCGGTGAGCAGGCCCTGGGCCAGCGGCGAGAAGGCGATCACGCCGACTCCCAGCTCGCCGACGGCGTCGAGCAGGTCCTCCTCGATCCAGCGGTTCAGCATCGAGTACGACGGCTGGTGGATCAGCAGCGGCGTCCCGAGCTCGGCGAGGATCGCGGCCGCCTCGCGGGTCTTCTGCGCGGAGTACGACGAGATGCCGGCGTACAGCGCCTTGCCGGAGCGGACGGCGCTGTCGAGCGCGCCCATCGTCTCCTCCAGCGGGGTGTCCGGGTCGAAGCGGTGCGAGTAGAAGATGTCGACGTAGTCGAGGCCCATCCGGTCCAGGGACTGGTCGAGCGAGGCGAGCAGGTACTTGCGGGTCCCGCCGCCCTGGCCGTAGGGGCCCGGCCACATGTCGTAGCCGGCCTTGGTGGAGATCAGCAGCTCGTCGCGGTACGGCTTGAAGTCGCGCGCGAAGTGGCCGCCGAAGTTGGTCTCGGCCGAGCCGTACGGCGGGCCGTAGTTGTTGGCCAGGTCGAAGTGGGTGACGCCGAGGTCGAAGGCGCGGCGGAGGATGTCGCGCTGGGTGTCGAGCGGCTTGTCACCGCCGAAGTTGTGCCACAGGCCCAGCGAGATCGCCGGCAGCTGCAAACCGCTGCGGCCACTGCGCCGATAGGTCATCTGGTCGTCGTACCGGTCCTGAGCAGCTACGTAGTCAGTCACAGTTCCTCAGTCTGCCCCATGTCGTGACAAGTCCGCGAACCCTTGTTTTCCATGGCTTGTGAGTCTCAGTACTGGGCCTTCTTACTGGGCTTCTTACTGGGCTTCTCGAGCAAGTCCGGCCAGGGCGCAGGTGGTGACGAGGCGTAGAAGCGCAGTACTCCGAGTAGCCGGCTGGTCGGCGGGGCAGTCCAGTGCCGTTGGCTCGGTTGCGGGCCTTTGGCCAGGTTGCTCAGGCCCCAGCAGAGGTGGAACCAGAGAATGCTCGCCTCCAGGCCTTCGTGGTGGGGGTAGTTGGCCAGTACAGCGACCACGTGCTCCAGGCGGAGCTTGGCGAACTCCATGCCTGGTGGACCCCAGGCGGCGTCGCCCCAGTCGATCAGGGCCTCCAGGTGGTTGCCCTGGGCCATCAGGTTCTGCTGGGCCAGGTCCCCGTGCAGGAGCACCCGCTGGTCGCGGGGGATGAGGGTGGCCAGGTGGTCGAGACAGCTGCGGAGCCAGTTCGCAGTACCGGGGTCTAGGTAGCCGTCTGCGGCCAGCTGCTCCACGTCTGGGGCTCCGCCGCCGTCGTCCGGCGCTACGCCGTGTGGCGGCTGGTCCACCTGGTGGAGCAGGGTGACCTGGCTGCCTACCTCCTGCCAGAAGGCCGGCCCTGGCTCGTCGGTATCGACCAGGTCGGTGCCGTGGACCCGCTCGAGGATCATGTACGGCGCATCGACCAGCGCGCGCGTGGTGTCGAGGTCGACGATCGCGGGGGTACGTACTCCGGCCGCGCGGGCCACTGGGATCACGGCGGCTTCCTTGAGCAGGTCCTTCTCGAACGCGCCGCTGCGGGGGATCCGGACGAAAAGGTCGTCGCCGAGCGCGTAGGCACGGTTGGCGACGCCGCCTGGTACTTCGCGGATCGCGTCGGCCGGTACGTCGTACCGGGTGGCCAGGGCGTCGCGCAGAGGTGTCTTCATCGAGGCGATTCTCCTCTGCTGGATACTGACGGGTGTGCGTAGGGAAATGGATCCGGAGATCATCAGTAGCAGGGACTTCTACGCCGTGCTGAACGCCGTGGTCGTCCCGCGGCCGATCGCGTGGGTGTCGACCCGGTCGGCCGAGGGCGTGCTCAACCTGGCGCCGCACTCGTTCTTCACGGTTTCGTGCGTGCAGCCGCCGATGGTGCAGTTCACCTCGGTCGGGCGCAAGGACAGCCTGAACAACGTCGAGGCGACCGGCGAGTTCGTGGTGAACTTCGCGGCCGAGCGGCTGTTCGAGCAGGTGAACGCGACGGCGACGAACTTCCCGCCGGAGATCGACGAGTTCGCCGCCGTCGGGTTGCACGTCGAGGCGAGTGCGACGGTCGCCGTACCGCGGGTGGCCGAGTCGCCGGTCGCGATCGAGTGCGGGCTGCACACCACCGTGGAGCTGGGCGATTCGACCGTGGTGATCGGCCGGGTGCGGCGGATCAGCATCGACGAGTCGGTGCTGGACGGGAACCACCCCGAGATCACCAAGCTGCAACCGCTCGCCCGGCTCGGCCGCAACGAATGGTCGACCCTCGGCGAGATCCGCGACATCAGCCGGATCCGGTACGCCGACTGGCCGGGCGACTACGCGGGGCCCCGAAACACCTGACAGGTAAGAGACTTTGGGTGGCGTCGCTACTCGGGTGAGAACTTTCTGAGTTTCCACCCATCCGGGCTGTGGGCGGGTCCGAAGTACCGGCATGACCACGAGAAAACGCAGGGCCTTCGCAGCGCTGGGAGGTTTGCTCGCCGCCGGCGCAGGACTGGGCCTAGGCGAACTGACCGCCGCGCTGGCCGGTGGCACCTCACCCGTGGTCGGCGTCGGCACCCAGCTGATCGACCTGGCGCCGGGCGCCGCCAAAGACTTCGCCGTCAAGAACCTGGGTACCGCCGACAAGCCGGTTCTGATCGGCGTTGTCCTCCTGGTGGTCACCGTTTTCGCCTTGGTGGCAGGCGCGATCGGCGCGACGAAGCCTCGGGTCGCCGTCGCCCTGACGGTCCTGCTCGGGGCGCTGGCCATTCTCGCCGCCGCCACCGGTCGTACTCTCGCCGCCAACCACTTCGTCCAGATCCTGCCCGGCATCGTCACGTTGCTAGTGGCAACAATCGGCATGGTGCTCGTACTTCGGCCCCTGTCCCTCGATCCCTTCGGCGGCGGCGGAGGCCGGAAGATCCCCGCCGCCGAAGGTTCCAAACCGGCCGCCTTGGGTTCGAGTCCCAGCGCCGCGATTCCCAGCGCCACAGGCACGAAGCCCACTGTTGTAGTCGGGAAGCCGACTGCCGTAGTCGGGAAGCCCTCTGCCTTGGTCGGGAAGTCCGGTGCCTTGGTCGGGGAGTCCGGTGCCGTCGGCGTGAGTGTGGCGGATGCGCCCGATGGGTTCGATCGCCGCAAGTTCCTGGGGACCGCGCTTGCGCTGGGGGTCGCTGGAGCCGGCGGGCTCGGGGTTTCGCAGATCCTGCCTGGCGGTGTCACCGAGGCGACTCGGCGAACGATCCGGATTCCTCTGCCCGCCAGCAAGGCGCAGGCGCTGCCTGCCGGAGCGACGGCGGACGTAGCAGGGGTGAGCCGGTTCTTCACCCCGAACCCGAACTTCTACCGCGTCGACACGCTGCTGACGGTGCCCAAGGTCGATCCGCGCAACTGGCAGCTGCGCATTCACGGAATGGTCGACCGGGAGCTCCGGCTGAGCTTCGCCGACCTGCTCGACCGGCGGCTGATCGAGCGTGACATCACCCTCACCTGCGTCTCCAACGAGGTCGGCGGCCCGTACGTCGGGAACGCGCGCTGGATCGGCGTACCGATCGCCGAACTCCTCCGCGAGGCCGGCGTCCAGGGCGGCGCCGACGCGGTCAGGTCGACCAGCGTCGACGGACTGACCATTGGTACGCCGCTGAAGGCGCTGACCGACGGGCGGGACGCGATCCTCGCCGTCGGCATGAACGGTGAGCCGTTGCCCTTCGAGCACGGCTTCCCGGTCCGGATGGTGGTGCCCGGGTTGTACGGGTACGTCTCCGCGACCAAGTGGCTGGTCGACTTCGAGGTGACGAAGTTCGAGAACTTCAGCGCCTACTGGACCGATCGCGGCTGGTCGGTCGAGGCGCCGATCAAGACTTCCTCGCGGATCGACGTACCGAGAGGGTTCGCCCGGATCAAGCCCGGACCCGCCGTCGCGGCCGGAGTCGCCTGGGCCCAGCAGCGGGGTATCGCCAAGGTCGAAGTACAGGTGGACGACGGTGACTGGCAGCCCGCGATGCTCGCGGCCGAGGACACCATCGACACCTGGCGGCAGTGGACCTTCCGCTGGGATGCGACGCCCGGCAACCACAAACTCACCGTCCGGGCGACCGACGCCACCGGACAGGTGCAGACCGCCGACCGCGCGGCGCCCCGGCCGAACGGGTCGAGCGGCCTCCACAACACGGTGGTGATGGTCGAGTAACCGACCGCACCATCCTGCAGTCCCTTTGAACGCACGCCTGGCGGCACAGCAGTGATCACGCCGGGAAAACCAATCCCAAGGAGAAGGATCGTCATGTCCCACACCATCAAGCGCGTCGCCCTGGCCGCCTCCGCCGTTTCGTTGCTCTTCGCAACCGTTGCCTGTGGCAGCGATGACGACGCCGGTTCCTCGCCTTCGACGACCACCTCGTCCTCGCAGCCGACCGAGTCGACGTCCTCGACCCCGATGGTCGACAACGCGTCCGGTCTGGTCGGCCCGGGTTGTGCCGACTACGCCAAGGCGAACCCGACCGGCGCCGGTTCGGTCGACGGCATGGCCGCCGCGCCGCTGGCCACCGCCGCATCGGGTAACCCGTTGCTGAAGACGCTGGTTGCCGCGGTGTCGGGCAAGCTGAACCCGAAGGTCGATCTGGTCTCGACGCTGAACGGTGGCGAGTTCACCGTGTTCGCGCCGGTCGACACCGCGTTCGCGAAGATCCCGGCCGCGACGATCAAGACGCTGGGCACCGACAGCGCGCTGCTGACCAAGATCCTGACTTACCACGTCGTTCCCGGCCAGCTGGCCCCCGACGCGGTCGTCGGCAAGCAGGCCACCGTCGAGAAGGGCTCCGTCACCGTGACGGGTTCGGGCAACAACCTGATGGTCAACAACGCCAAGGTCATCTGCGGCGGCGTAAAGACCGCCAACGCCACGGTCTACCTGATCGACACCGTCCTGATGCCCCCGGCAGCCTGACGGCCTGTTCTATCGGTTGCTATAGGCAACTAGACGAATTCCTGCCGACTGGGCGGTGCCTCCTCTGCCGGGGCATCGCCCAGTCCTTTGCCTGTTGCTCTATCGATCTCGGCGCTACGAACCACCTCAGGGGTCAACCCCGAAGCGTGTGGGTCAGGTGAGTGCGGCGGCTAGGGCTGGGGCTGTCAGTGGGGGTTGCCAGGCGGTGCGGGGGTCGAAGTGGGGGCCTCTGCCGCCGGAGAGGGGGCCGGCGTCCACAGCGTCGAAGCCGAGGTCGTCGATGAAGCGGGCGACGATCTGCTTGGCGATGATGTCGTCGCCGGCGATCGGGATGGCTCGGCGGTTCGGCGTACCGGGTGGGGTGGCATCGGCGAGGATCTGGCCGGCGGCGATGGTGTTGAGTCCTTTGACGATCGTGCTGTAGGGCAGGCGCTGGGCGAGCACCTCGGCGGTCGACGTACGGCCTTCGTCGATCGCGCGGTCCCGTCCGTCGCGGTACGGCAGGTAGTTGCACGCGTCGAGCACGATCCGGCCGGTCAGCTCGTCCCGGGGCAGTCGCGGGAATTTTCCGTACGGAATCGCCAGCACCACCAGATCCGCGACCGTCGCCGCCTCACCAGGGGTAGCCGCCCGCGCCGCCGGCCCGAACTCCCGCACCAACCGCGCCAGGCTCCGCGTCCCGCGCGAATTGCTCATCACCACCTGATGCCCAGCAGCCAACGCCCGCCTGGCCACGGCACTCCCCACCAGCCCGCTACCGATAAACCCGATAACCGCCATCAGCCTCTCCTGTCGATGTTCGAAGTCGCCTGCACAGCTGACCGAACCCGCCTGCGCCTCGTGGGATGTGTGGCCGGCATCGCCCCCAGTGCCGTGCCCCGGCCAAGTTGCCGGGGCGGCCGGGTGGGGCCGCCTCAGCGGGGAATGGCTAGATGGCGGCAAGTTCGAGATCGAACGCCGCGGAGACGCCGGCGTTCGTGATACGGCCCGCGTGGGTGTTCAGGCCCTTCGCAAGTGCCGGGTCCTGCTCGGTGGCCGCTTCCCATCCCTTGTTGGCCAGCGCCGTGAGGTAGGGGAGGGTGGCGTTCGTGAGGGCCCGGGTGGAGGTCTCCGCGACCGCGCCCGGCATGTTCGCGACGCAGTAGTAGAGGGAGTCGTGCACCTGGAAGGTGGGGGCGTCGTGGGTGGTCGGCCTGGATCCTTCGAAGCAGCCGCCCTGGTCGATCGCGATGTCCACGAGCACCGAGCCCGGCTTCATCGTGGCGACCATCGAGTCGGTGACGAGCTTGGGCGCGGCAGCACCGGGGATGAGCACGGAGCCGATGACCAGGTCCGCCGTCGCGACCTGTTCGGCGATCTCCCACCGGCTGGAGGCGCTGGTCCGGATGCGACCGGCGTAGCGGTGCTCGAGCTCACGCAGGCGAGGCAGGGACAGGTCGATGACCGTGACGTCTGCGCCGAGTCCGATGGCGTTCGCGGCCGCGTGCTCGCCGGCGACGCCACCGCCGATCACGACCACCTTGGCCCTCTGAGTGCCGGCGACACCGCCGAGCAGTGTTCCGCGCCCGCCCGCCGCGCTCAGCAGGAAGTACGACCCGGCCGAGACCGAGAGCCGCCCCGCGACCTCGCTCATGGGCGAGAGCAGGGGGAGAGTGCGGTCGGGTAGCTGCACGGTCTCGTAGGCGATCGAGGTCGTCCGCGCGGACAGCAGCGCATCCGTCAACGGCCGATCGGCAGCGAGGTGCAGGTAGGTGAACAGCACCTGGTCTTCACGGAGGAGCCCGTACTCAGTAGCGATCGGCTCCTTCACCTTGGTGACCAGATCCGACTCGCCCCAGACCTCCTCTGCAGAATCGACGATGGTGGCGCCGGCGTCGGCATACGCGTTGTCGGCGATCCGGGAGCCGGCACCGGCACCCCGCTGGACAAGCACCTCGTGGCCTCGAGCGACGAGGGTGTCCACGCCGGCCGGCGTGATCGCCACCCGGTTCTCGTTGTTCTTGATCTCGGTAGGGACGCCGACTCGCATCGCTTTCTCCTTAGGCCGTTCGCAGATTCGGGGAAACCCTCGCATGCCGTTCGGAGTGGCTACAATGAATCCGAATATTTTCCGACACAGGGAGGGATGTTGGCTCATGAGTTCGACGAGCGGGTCCCAAGTGACCCCATCGGCGAAGAATCTTCCGGCCCCAGCGCTTGACTCGGTGGACGAGAAGTTGCTTGCGCGTCTGACAGCCGACGGGCGGGCCACGAACAGCGAACTGTCACAAGCGGCCGGCATCGCCGCGTCGACGGCGCACGGACGAGTGCGATCACTGGTGGAACGAGGGGTAATTGCCGGTTTCCACGCGGCGGTGGACCAGGCTGCGATCGGCAACGGGCTGCAGGCGATGATCGGTGTCACGCTTCGACCCGGCCTGCGACAGGAGAGCATCAGCCAGTTCACGCGTGGAGTGCGGGGCTTGCCGCAGGTCGTCCAGCTGTTCTTCATCGGCGGAACCGATGACTTCCTCGTCCACGTCGCGGTTCCCGACTCGTCGGAGTTGCGACGCTTCGTTGTCGACCATCTCTCAGGTAAGCGCAGCGTGGCCTCGACCCGCACCAGCGTGATTTTCGAGTATCACCGAAACGTCGTTGCGGCTCCCTTCGAATAGGCCGCGCACCTCAACCCCAGCGCCCGCACCTTCTGCGCTCCAGGCGGCACCTCCACTGCCGGTCACACTCCATCCACTGCGCCTCACACCACAGGCGCTTCGGGCCCGCCTCAAATCGCTCGTACTCCTCGTAGCTCCTCCACTCCACCGCACCTCGGACTTCCTCCACTGCACCTCGCGCCGTCTGGGCCACCTGGATTTGTGTCTTGTGGCCAGTCGATGTCTGCTGGCGCCGGTTGGTAGTTCTAGTGACGCATCGGATGGGGGCAGGGGAGGGCTGGTCCGGGAGAAGGTGCCCGAAGGGTTGTGGGGGATGCCCGTCTGGGAGCGGGTGGAGGGTTGGTTGGTGTTGCCCGGGGCAAGGATTGGGGAGGTGGGGCGGCAGCGTCTTCAAGTCACCGCCGCTCAGGTGGGCGGTGGTGGCCTCGGGGCTTTCTGAGGTGTTCGGGTGGTTGTTGCGCGTCCGGTGGTGGTGCTCATGTTGGGTGGATGGCTACCCACATCAGCGAGTCACCGGGGTGCGTCAGTGGGTGATCGTCTGGAGGGCCTCGATGGTTCGGGTGAGGTCGGTGGGGGTGGTTTGGTGGTTGGAGATCGAGATGCGCATGTAGCGCTTGGAGTGCCAGGTGGTGCCGCCCATCCAGCTGGTGCCGTTGGATTGGTTGGCGGCGATGACTCGGTCGGTTTCGGTGTCGGTGCCGAAGGAGACGAGGATTTGGTTCAGGACTACCTCGTTGGCGACCTCGTAGCCGGCTGCGGTCAGTTGGTCGGCGAGTGACTTGGCCAGGGTGCAGCAGCGGTCGACCAAGTGGGCGACGCCGTCGCGGCCGAGTTCTTGTAGGCCGGCCCAGACTGCTAGACCTCGGGCTCGGCGGGAGGACTCCATGACGTAGTCGCCTGGCTCGGGGGCGCCGGAGCTGACCAGGTACGACGCGCTGTAGCCGAGGGCGGCGGCGTGGGACTCGGGATGGGCGCAGAAGACGAAACCGCTGTCGTAGGGGAGATTGAGCCACTTGTGGCCGTCGCAGCCCCAGGAATCGGCGAGCTCCACGCCGGCTACTTGGTGCCGGTGGGTCGGACTTGCCGCGGCCCAGAGTCCGAAGGCGCCGTCGACGTGGACCCATCCGCCGTATTCGTGGACCAGCTCGCACGCTTCGCCGAGAGCGTCTGAAGCGCCCGTGTTCACGTTGCCTGCTTGGAGACACACGATCAACGGTCCCTCGTGCCAGGCCAGCCGGGTGCGCAGATCGTCGAGGTCGATCTCCCCGTTCGCCTTGCTGCGGACGAGTTCCAGCGAATCCGAGCCGAATCCGAGCAACCGCAACGACCGGTCGATCGTGGCATGCCGTTCGTCGCCGGCGAGGATCCGGACGCGCGGAGCTCCGGCCAAGCCGTCCTTCTCCACGTCCCAGCCGACGTTCTTCAGAACGTGGTGCCGGGCAGCGGTGAGCCCGACGGTGTTGGCTGCCTGCGCGCCGGTGACGAAGCCGACCGATGCCGTCGCGGGGATGCCGAGGAGATCCTTCAGCCATTCACCCGCGGCATCCTCGGCGGCCGCGGCGGTTGGGGACAGCACGCTGTTCCACCCGTTCTGGTCCCAGCCGACCGCCAGGATGTCGGCCGCACTGGCCGCAGGCAGGGCGCCGCCGACGACAAAGCCGAAGTATCGCGGTCCTGCGGTCGAGACGAGTCCGCCCTCGGCCAGCGTGGCGAGCTCGTCGATCACCTCGTCGGCCGGCCGCCCCTTCTGCCCGAGTGGTCGATGGAAATCGGCCCGGACCTCGGCGAAACTCTTGGCCGCACCGACCCGCCGCTTGCCCAGGGAATCCCTGTACTCCGCGGCCCGCGCGGCCGCCTTCCCGAACAGCTCGTGCAGACCGGACTCTGACTCTGGCATCGGCTCTCCCATGGAACCAAAGGTGTCACCACGCGCCGTCGTCGCCATCACGAGGCCTCGTCGAGTTGGTGCATCAGGGCAACGAACCGTGGTGAGAGCCCGGGATCGTCAGCGGCTCGCGTCGCCAGCTGCCAGCCGTCCGCGGCGACCAGGTAGACCCATGGACTCAGCGGCCCCGGCTCGATGGCGTGTGACCGCCCTGCCAGATTGAGCATCATCCCGAGCGCCGGAAGCACGGACAGGTCGGTGATCACGTGCACAAGCAACAGATCCCGGACCGGCATCGCCGCCAGTACGCCGTACTGCGGGTTCTCGACATGGAGGGACTCGCGCAGGACCGTGTCGAGGACTAGGGCTCGCGATGCGGCGAAGTCGCTGCCGCTGATCATGGCGACCTGGGTGCCCTCGTACTCCGCGTAGGCGACCGTGTCCGTCAGGGAACGCAGGTTGCGAAGGCCGTGCGACTCGGCCTCCGCCCAGGTCAGGCCGAGATCCGCGAGCGGGTCGAAGTACATCGCGATCGTGCCGTCGGTGGCCGTGGCCGGCACCGAGAGCAGGCCTGGCACGAACTCGGGCGCCGAGCAGAGCATCCGTGGCTCGAGCGAGTCTTTCGCGGCGAGTCGTTGGAAGAGCTCGCGCGACGGATCCGCCGGTCGTGGCGGTGGTCCTTGGCGCAGGGTGTGGGCCAACCGGTCGAAGTGTTCACCGACGAGCCGTGGCCAGTGGTCCGGTCGTTGGCCGGCCACGATCCTGGCCAGGTTCGATAATCCGGCCTCGAAGTGTTCGGCGGGCGGCGATTCGGTCACCTCGGATCTGAGTCGCAGGCTGAGCGCTCCGCCACCGTCGTACCGGGCCAGCAGGGCGTGATCGGCGGCGGCCTCGAGGCTCAGCCGCACCAGGTGTGCGGCCTCGGCTCGGGACAACGGCGCCAGTGACGGGTGGGCCGGCCCGGATTCGTTGCCTGCGGCCCGTTCGGTGGAATCGTCGTGAATGATCATGCTGTCCACCTCCTTCGACAGAGAAAGTACGAGCGAAGGCCGGATCTCTGGCCGCTACTTCGGAGCCTGTGGACAACCCGGCCCGTTATCCTGCGTCAGCCATCAGAAACTCAGCCATCAGAAACTCGGCCGGCGAAAGCCGGTCACGGAATCCACAGCACCGAGGAGCGACCCATGCCAGCCACCCCCAGCGCAGACGGCACACCGGCCGAGGGTGCCGCGCGTCAAGAGGTGACGAGCCGCTCCGCCTCGGCCACCCGGCTCTCGCTGTCGCACATCACCGCCCAGCACGAGACCAACCTGCTCGGCACCGTTCACGGTGGCGTGGTGATGACGCTGGTCGACTCGGTCGCCGGCGTCGTCGCGGCCCGGCACTCGGGTGGTCCCGCGGTCACCGCGTCGATGGACGAGATGGTCTTCCTGGTCCCGGTCAGGGTCGGCGATGTCGTGCACTTCACCGCCCAGGTGAACTGGACCGGCCGCAGCTCGATGGAGGTCGGCGTGCGGATCACCGCCGACCGCTGGGATTCGGTCAGCCCGCAAGTACACGTCGCGACGGCGTACCTGGTGTTCGTGGCGGTCGACGAAGAAGGCAAGCCGCGGCCCGTGCCGCAGGTGGTGCCGGAGACGGACGAGGATCACCGCCGGATGCGCGAGGCCGAGATCCGCCGCAGCCACCGGCTGGCCCGCCGGCAGGCGATCATCGCCTCCCGCGAGGCAACCGAATGAAGCAAGCGGCAACAAAGGAAGCGGGAACGAAGACGGCAGGAACGAAGGCGACCGAATGAACCTGGTCCGCAGCGCCCGGCGGCACCCGTCCGCCATCCTGCTGGTCGTCCAGTTGCTCGGCGTGCTGGTCTACCCGGTGATGGAGGGCTCCCGTGGCGGCCGGGTCGCCTTCGAGATCCTGGGCATCGTCGTCCTGACCCTCGCCGTCTTCTCGGTGCGGTCGACGCCCGGCCTCACCTGGGTCAGCGTCTGCCTCGGGATCCCCGCCGTCGTCTTGTCGCTGGTGGACGCGTTCCGCCCGTCCGAGACGATCGTGCTGATCTCCAACCCGCTCCATGCGGTCTTCTACTTCTATGCGGCCTACAGCCTGCTGCGCTACATGCTGTCCGACCACGACGTCAGCGCCGACGAACTCTGGGCCACCGGCGCCACTTTCACCTTGGTCGCTTGGGGTTTCGCCTACCTGTTCGTCTTCGTCCAGGCGCTCGTCCCGGGCAGTTTCATCGCAGCGGTCAACCCGGCTCAGGACCGCAGCTGGCTGGAGTTGCTGTTCCTCAGCTTCACCACGCTGTCCAGTACCGGCCTGAGCGACATCGTGCCGATCAAGTCCTGGGGACGCTCGGTGGTGATGATCGAGCAGCTAGCCGGCCTCGGGTACGTCGCCATGGTCGTGTCCCGCCTCGTCGGCCTGACCGTCGCCAGAAGAAACTAGCGGCCAGCTCGCGAGCAGGTCCGCGGCCGCTCGATGCGCGACCTCCGGCGCATGCTCCATCGCCGCCACCCGGAAGCACACCAGCGCCCCCTCGTGCAGCAACAGCAACCGATCCGCCAGCTCCTCGACCTCGAGGAAGCCACCCAGCGAGGCTTGCGCCGCGAACTCGGCCCGCATCCATTGTTTCTGCGCCACGATCACCGGCATCGCCGGGTGGTCCGGCGCCGCCAGCTCCACGCTCGCGTTGATGAAGCCACAACCGCGCCGCGACTCGGCCATCCAGTCGGTCAACGCCGCGAACAACGCAAGAATCATGTCTGCCGGCGTCGACGGCTGCCGGGTAGCCAGCTGATCGTCGAGGAACGCGTGCCAGACCCGGTTCCGTCGCTCCAGGTACGCCGCGATCAGCCGGTCCTTCGACCCGAACCGGTCGTACAGCGTCTTCTTGGTCACCTCGGCCGCATCCGCGATCGCATCCACCCCGACCGTCCGGATCCCGCGCTCGTAGAACAGCGTCGACGCCGCGGTGAGGATCCGCTCACCCGCCGGCGTCAGCCGCGCCGCCTCGAGCTCGCCGCGGTCCGTCAGGAGTCTCGCCTGCTGAACGACCATACTGACAGTATACCGACCGGTGTGGTTACTTAGGCCCATGACCGCCACCGAGCTGGAGACCACAGCCCAGCCTGTACGACGCCGCGCGCTCCCGGTCCTGACCGGTGCAGGTTTTGTCGTGTTCTGGAGCTGCGGCTTCATCGGTGCGAGGTGGGGCACCGAGTACGCCTCTGCCTTCGACCTCCTCGCCTGGCGCTACCTGGTCGCCGGGAGCCTCGCTGCCGCAGTACTGCTGAAACGCAGACCGAAGCTGACTCGCAGCGACCTCATCACTCACGCAGTGATGGCCTTCCTCACCCAATGCGTCTACTTGGGCCTGATCTTCACCGGCATCGACCATGGCATCTCCGCAGGAGTCACTGCGCTCATCGGCTCCCTACAGCCGATCCTGATCGCCACCGTCGCCGGCCCGCTGCTCGGCGAGCGCGTGAGCCCGCGGCAATGGATCGGCCTCCTCCTCGGTCTGGGAGGAGTAGCCCTGGTCGTCGCCGACGACCTGGGCGCAACCCCAGCTCTGACCTTCCTCCTCCCGCTAGGCGGCCTGTTGGGCCTGGTGACCGGCACGGTCTGGGAGCGCCACCGAAAGCCGACGACCAACCTCCTCGACGCGCTCTGCCTGCAAAGCCTCGTCTCCTGCGTGTTCTTCGTCGCAGTCACCGCAGGCACCGGGCAGCTCACCCTGCCGCACGAAGTCCGGTTCTACGGCGCTGTGATGTGGCTGGTCGTTCTCGCCACCGGCGGCGGCTGGGGCCTGTACCTGGTCAACCTCCGGCTGTCCGGTGCGACCCGGATCAGCGGGCTGCTCTACCTGGTCCCGCCCACGACGATGGTCTTCGCCTTCCTGCTGTTCGGCGAGACGATCGGCCTGCTCGCGGCCGGTGGAATGCTGGTCTGCGCAGTCGCCGTTCTGTTGATCACGGCTCGCCCAGGCGGCAGGAACCCCCGGACCTCGTTACGCTGCGACAATGGCGGAACCACGGTGGCTGGATGACCAAGAGCAGCGGGCCTGGCGAGCCTTCATCGCCGCTCAGCGCGTTGTGAACGGCCGGATCGAGCAGCAGTTGCAGCGGGACGCCGGAATGCCACACACCTACTTCGAGATTCTGGTCCGGCTGGCCGACGCCACCGACGGCCGGCTGCGGATGAGCGAGCTCGCCGTGTCCACGCTCGGCTCCCGAAGCCGTCTCTCGCACGCGGTGAACAGGCTCGAGAAGGTCGGCTGGGTCCGCCGCGAAGGGATCGAGTCGGACCGTCGCGGTCAGGTCGCGATCATCACCGAGGAAGGCCGCCAGAAGCTCAAGGACACGGCCCCCGGGCACGTCGAGGCTGTCCGGCAGGCGGTCTTCGACGCGCTCACCAGCGAGCAGGTCGACCAGTTGCGAGACATCTGCGCAGCCCTGGCCCGACACTCCGGCGGCACCTACGACAGCGCCGCCTGGGAACCAAAGGCCTGATCCAGGAGCCCCATGGGCAAGAATGGCCGTGATGAAGACCACCGGACGCCAGACACTGGCGGTAGCGGTTGCGGCCATCCTGCTCGCAGGTTGCAGCGACTCGGACACACCCACCGCAGGCCCTAGTGCTGCGCCTTCCTCCTCGGTCACCCGGCAATCCCCACCGCCGAGCACCCCCACCGGGACCCCATCGCAGACGCCCAGCCAGCCTCCGAGTCAGACCCCCAGCGCACCTGCCGGCGACTGTGTGGATCAGAAGCTGCAGCAGTTGACCCTGCGCGAGCAGGCGGCCCAGTTGATCATGACCGGCATCAGCACCAACGGCATGACGGCTGCAGAGCGATCTATAGCCGGCGCCCAGAAGCCAGGCGGCCTCCTCCTCATGGGGGTGGGCGGTAGCGCCGCACACACCCGTACTGCGATGGCCGTCGTCACCAAGACGGCCACCGTGAAGGGCATCAGCCCCTTCATCGCCGCAGACCAGGAAGGCGGCAAGATCCAGCGGCTCAAGGGCTCTGGCTTCGACCGCATCCCCGCTGCGACAGTGCAGGCCACCTGGTCCGACGACAAGCTGACCGCCCGCGCCAAGACCTGGGCCGGCCAGCTCAAGCAGGCCGGCGTCAATATGGACCTCGCGCCGGTCGCGGACGTAGTACCGGCGTCCCTAGGTGACAAGAACGCTCCGATCGGGGCACTGGACCGTGGCTACGGCAACACGCCGGGCAAGGTCGGCCCGCACGTCGCCGCGTTCGTGAAGGGGATGGAGCTGGCCGGGGTGATGACGTCGGTCAAGCACTTCCCGGGCCTCGGCCGGGTCAAAGGCAACACCGACTTCTCCTCCGGGGTGGTCGACACCGTCACCGTCCGCAACGACGACGACCTCGCACCGTTCGCCGCGGGCATCCAGGCGGGCTCGGACCTCGTGATGGTCTCCACTGTCACCTACACCAAGATCGACCCGAAGAACCGCGCTGTGTTCTCGCCCACGATCATCGGCGGCATGCTGCGCGGCGACCTCGGGTACGGCGGAGTCGTGATCACCGACGACGTCGGGGCGGCCGCAGAGGTCGCGTCGGTCCCGGCAGGCCAGCGGGCGACCCGGTTCGTCGCGGCCGGCGGCGACATCGTGATCACCGCCAAGGCCTCGCTCACCTCGACCATGGTCAACGCACTGGTCGTGAAGGCCCAGCAGGACAAGGCCTTCGCGGCCAGCCTCCAGAGCAGCGTCCAGCGGGTGCTCACCCTCAAGCAGAACCATGGCCTGCTGAGCTGCGGATGAGCACACCTGGGCAGGAGCCTGACTACAGGTTCACTCTCGCCAACGAGCGAACCTACCTCGCGTACCTGCGCACCTCCCTGGCCTGCTACGCGGGTGGGCTGTCGGCCGTCCAGTTCCTAGATCTCGGCCCCGACCGCTGGCCGGCCCGCGTCATCGGGATCGTCCTGGTCGCCGCGGGCATCGCCACCACTGCCGGCGCCTTCCGCCGCTGGCAGGCCAACCTGACCGCAATGCGTACCGGTGGACCACTCCCGGTGACCAGGCTGCCTTTGGTGCTGGGGGCAACCATCGCCGTTGTCGGACTGATCGGCCTGCTGTTCAGCCTGTGGCGATGAGCACAACCCCACGTGATCCTGGTCTCCAACCCGAGCGCACGCTGCTCGCCTGGCGCCGTACCTCCCTCGGCCTGGTCGCCAACGGCGCCCTGCTGGTTGCCTCCGGCCACGGTACGTCGGACGTCCGGCTCGGCCTCGGCATCGTCGTCACCGTGCTCGCCCTGTCCTGCTGGGCGGCCGTCAGCGCGGTCTACCGGCGAGGCGTCGAACCGAGCGCCCTGGGCTCCGAGCGCGTCCTGCGGCTGGCGGCCGGGCTGGTCCTCGTCGTCGGCTTCTTCGACCTCTACGCCGTGGTGACGCGCTGAAGTCTGCTGGTCGCTTTCCGGTTGCCCTGAGTCAACGTGTTCATCGTCTCGCGATACCTTGACCAGGCGGATGCTCCGTCAGCAGTCCGTTGCCCCTAGCATGTTCAAGGTTTGTCCCTCGTTCACCCGGAGCTTGAAGTGCCGTTACGTCTGCGTCCGAACGACCCGACGTTCTACGACCTTTTCACCGAATCCGCCAACCACCTGGTCGACGGGTCCCGCATCCTCGCCGAGCTGCTCAACAGCACGGCCGGATCCGGACTCGCCGCGAGCCAGCAGATCGCCGTCCAGATGAAGGATGCCGAGCACGCCGCGGATGAGACCACTCACTCGATCATTCGCCGGGTCAACTCGACCTTCGTGACGCCGTTCGACCGCGAGGACATCTACCGGCTGGCCTCCGACCTCGACGACGTCATGGATTACATGGAAGAGGCGGTCGATTCGGTCCATCTGTTCAACCTCGACAAGCTGCCGGCCGAGGTGGCCGAGCAGATCGAGGTACTGCAGCGGATGGCGACGCTGACCGCCGAGACGATGCCCCGGCTGCGCACGATGAAGGACCTGGCGGAGTACTGGATCGAGGTCAACCGGCTGGAGAACACCGGTGACGCGGTGCACCGCCGGATCATCGCCAAGCTGTTCAGCGGCGAGTTCGACGCACTGACGGTGATGAAGGTGAAGACCGTGGTCGACCTGCTGGAGGCCGCCATCGACGCCTTCGAACACGTCGCGAACACGGTCGAACAGATCGCCGTCAAGGAGAGCTGAGCGTGGAGCTCCCGCTCGTCATCGCGGTCGTCGTGATCGCGCTCGCGTTCGACTACACCAACGGATTCCACGACGCCGCCAACGCGATCGCGACCTCGGTCTCGACCCGGGCGCTGACGCCGCGGGTGGCGCTGGTGATGGCGGCGTTCTTCAACTTCGTCGGCGCCTTCCTGGGCACCGAGGTGGCCGAGACGATCGGTAAGGGCGTCATCACCTTGCCGTCGGGCCGGCACGGCCTGGTGGTCGTGATCGCCGCGCTGGTCGGTGCCATCACCTGGAACCTGATCACCTGGTACTTCGGCCTGCCGTCGTCGTCCTCGCACGCCCTGATCGGTGGCCTGGTCGGTGCCGGGCTCGCCTCCACCAGCGTCGTACTGTGGTCCGGCATCGTGGACAAGGTCGTCATCCCGATGGTCCTGTCACCCGCGATCGGTTTCTCCGGCGCCTTCTTGCTGATGATCGCGATCCTGTGGATCTTCCGGCGCAGCAATCCCGGCAAGACCACCCGTGGTTTCCGGCTGGCCCAGTCGCTGTCCGCGGCCGGGATGGCGCTCGGTCACGGCCTGCAGGACGCTCAGAAGACGATGGGCGTGATCTTCCTCGCGCTGCTCACCACCGGGCACGTGGACAAGAACGATGGCATCCCGATCTGGGTCAAGATCTCGGCGGCGACCGCGATCTCGCTGGGCACGTACTCCGGTGGCTGGCGGATCATGCGAACCCTCGGCCGCCGGATCATCCACCTCGATCCGGCCCGCGGCTTCGCTTCCGAAGCGGTCGCGGCGACCGTGCTCTACGTGATGGCGATCGGCCTGCACGCGCCGGTCTCGACCACGCACACGATCACCTCCGCGGTGATGGGTGCGGGCGCCACCAAGCGACTGTCGGCCGTGCGCTGGGGAGTCGCGAAGGGCATCGTGATCGCCTGGGTGCTGACGATCCCGGCGGCCGGCATCGTCGCCGCAGGCGTCTACGCGCTGGCTCACCTCATCCTGGAGTAGTTCATTCTTCGAGCAGTTCACGGCGAATTCACCCTGCGCGCTTAGCTTGAAAGCGCTCCTGACGCCGCCCTCCGGGATGTGATCGTGATGGATGTTTCGTTCCTCGTCATCGTGGTGATCATCACCGCCCTGGTGTTCGACTTCACCAACGGTTTCCACGACACCGCCAACGCGATGGCGACGTCGATCGCCACCGGAGCACTGAAACCCAAGGTCGCCGTCGGCCTGTCGGCGGTCCTGAACCTGGTCGGCGCCTTCGTCTCCACCGAGGTCGCCAAGACGATCTCCAGCGGCCTGGTCGACGACGCGAAAGTGACGGTCCCGATCATCTTCGGCGGCCTGGTCGGCGCGATCCTGTGGAACCTGCTGACCTGGTACGTCGGGCTGCCGAGCTCCTCGTCGCACGCACTGTTCGGTGGCCTGATCGGCGCCACCTGGATCGCGGCCGGCAGCGGCGCGGTGCACTTCGGTACGGTCGTCCAGAAGATCATCATCCCGGCCGTGGCCGCCCCGATCGTGGCCGGTGTGGTCGCCCTGCTGGGCACCTACCTGGCGTACACGATCACCAGGCGGGCACGGAAGAAGACGGTCGACGACGGCTTCCGGGTCGGCCAGATCGCCTCCGCCTCACTCGTCTCGCTGGCGCACGGTACCGGTGACGCGCAGAAGACGATGGGCATCATCACGCTGGTACTGATCACCTCGGGCAGCCTGGCGTCGGGCTCCCGGCCGCCGCTGTGGGTGATCTTCGCGGCCGGCGCGGCGATCGCGCTCGGCACGTACCTCGGCGGCTGGCGGATCATCCGGACGATGGGCAAGGGGCTGACCGAGATCGAGGCGCCGCAGGGCTTCGCGGCCGAGACCAGTTCCACCGCGGTACTGCTGGCGTCCTCGCACCTCGGCTTCCCGCTGTCGACGACGCAGGTCTGCTCGGGCAGCATCATCGGCGCGGGCCTGGGCAAGCGTCTCGCGGAGGTCCGCTGGACGGTCGCCGGCCGGATGGCGCTGGCCTGGCTGTTCACGCTGCCCGCCGCCGCGCTGGTCGGGGCACTGGCCGGCCGGGTCGCCAACTCCGGCAACCTCGGCGTCGCGATCATCGCCGTCGCCGCGATCGGCGCCGGTGGCTTCATCTACCTCGCGTCGCGGCGCAAGCCGGTCACGGCCGACAACGTCAACGAGTACCCGGGCACTGCGGCCCCGGCGTCCGCCGTACCGGCTGCCTGAGGAGGATCTGATGCACATCGACTGGAGCGCGCTCGGCCAGGTCGCGATCGCGAGCCTCGTCTTCGGGGTCGGTATCGCGGTGCTGTTCGCCGTCGGAGTGACCGCGCTGTCGCGGCGAGCGGTCGCGATCGAGGACAAGAAGGGCGCGGCCCCGGTGGACGGCGCGGTGGCAGGCCTCTGCTTCCTCGCCTGCATCGCAGCGGTCGGCTACGGGCTGTACCTGATCATCCCGCAATTCCACTGACCCTTGATTGCTTACGTCCGAAGAAGCGGAGGGACGTGACCTTCACTTCTTCGGACGTAAGCATTGGGGAGATCAGCGGTTCCAGCGGCGGACGGACCTCGCGACGTCCTTCGGGCGGAGCGAGGCCACTGCGCCCTCCCAGTTGTTGTAGAGCGAGTCGCCGAGCAGCGTGAGGCTCAGGAACGCCTGCGGGCGGACCGCCATCACCCAGGTCGCGGCGGCGGCATGACCCTGCTGGTAGAGCAGCCGGTCGGCCGTCGCCTCGATCCGCGCCTTGTGGCCGTCGGGCGCCATGTTGATGGTCGCCCACGCCTTGACGATCGCCGAGTCCTTCGCGGTCATCTGGGCCAGATAGGTCAGCGGGCCGCGCCAGGAGCCCCGGCGGCCGAGGGTGTCCAGGCTCTCCAGCGGGAACCAGCCGTTCTGGCAGCGCCGGCCGTTGACCGCCGACTCGATCTCGCGGGCCTGGTCCGGGCGCAGGTTCTGCGTCGCCCAGTAGAGGAAGTAGACCCCGACGTCCGGGATCTCCTCGGCCACATTGCCCGGGATGCTCAGTGTCCCCGGTTCGAAGAGGTGCAGATCTTCGTCTGATCCGTACAAAGTCGTCATTTCCCCCGCCCAGCCCGATGACCGCAGACCAGCGCGTCCGGGGCGGAACGCGAACAGCCCTGCCGTCGAGAGGGACCCCCCAGATCCTGAGTCGACATACAAAGGTTCTTCGTACCGCTGGCTCGCGCCTCGGTCAACCCCTCGTCCGAATATCGACGCGGGTCATAACCGGAATGAGGGGAGACGCTCGAGCTACTTGCGGCGGCGGGCCGCCCGTTCGCGGAGCTCCTCGGCGTCGAGCCGGTCGGCCTCCTCGGGGGTCGGTGCGCCCCCGCCGTACGAGGCCGGCAGCCACCACGCGCCGGCCGGCTTCTCGGGGTCGGCCTTGATGGTCCGGTCGAGCATCGCGGCCATCGTGGTCCGCAGCCGGGCGGTGGCCTCGACGGCGTCCTCGTCCGGGCTGACCGGCATCGGCTCGCCGACCGTGATGGCGACCCGCTGGTGCCGGGAGAAGTCGCGCGGGTGGTCCTTGGTCATCATCCGCTGGGTGCCCCACAGGACCATCGGGATCACCGGCACGCCGGCCTCGGCCGCCATCCGGACCGCGCCCGACTTGAAGTCCTTCAGCTCGAACGACCGGCTGATCGTCGCCTCGGGGAAGACCCCGACGATCTCACCCTCGCCGAGACAGCGGATGGCTTCCCGGTACGACCCCGCGCCCGCGCCACGATCCACCGGGATGTGGTGCATGCCGCGCATCAGCGGCCCGGAGTACCGGTTGCGGAACAGCACCTCTTTGGCCATGAACCGGACCAGCCGCTTGCTCGGCTGCGCACCGAACCCGCCGATCACGAAGTCCACGTAGCTGATGTGGTTCAGCGCCAGCACGGCGCCGCCCGTCCGCGGGATGTGCTCCGTCCCGACCATGGTGAACCCCAGGTCGAGCACCTTGAAGGCCGTCTTGGCGAAGCCGATCACCGGCGGGTACAGGATGTCGCGCATGCCCCGACGCTATCGGGTCGGTCAACGGCGCGCGGATCCAGTACGCAGTACGCAATCTTGTGGGTAGGGTTGCCGACGACAAGTTGATACCGCGGGAGCTCGCGCTGTAGCGGGCTGAGAGGGCGGCTGGGGTGAACCCGGCGCCGCCGACCGCCGAACCTGTCCGGGTAATTCCGGCGTAGGGAGCAGCATCGTGACAACCATCGACAATCCTGTCCGGGGCGGTGGGGCGGGGAAGGAATTCAACACTGTCCGCCCGACCGTCACCACAGGGCCGATCTCCGGGTCGGAGAAGATCTACACGGGTGAGCTGAGGGTCCCGCAGCGGCGGGTGAACCTCACCAACGGGGAGCATTTCGACCTCTACGACACCTCGGGGCCGTACACCGACGTGAACGCGGAGATCGACGTCCAGGCGGGCCTCCCGCCGGTACGCCGGGAGTGGGTGGCCGGCCGTGAGCCGTTGACCCAGCTGGCGCATGCGCGGGCGGGCACCATCACCGAGGAGATGCGCTACATCGCAGTACGGGAAGGGGTCGATCCTTCGTTCGTGCGCGACGAGGTGGCGCGGGGCCGGGCGGTGATCCCGGTGAACCACAACCATCCGGAGTCCGAGCCGATGATCATCGGGAAGAAGTTCCTGGTGAAGGTGAACGCGAACATCGGCAACTCCGCCGTCTCCAGCTCGGTCGAGGACGAGGTGGAGAAGCTCGTCTGGGGCATCCGGTGGGGTGCGGACACGGTGATGGACCTGTCCACCGGCAAGAACATCCACGAGACGCGCGAGTGGATCCTGCGCAACTCACCGGTCCCGATCGGCACGGTGCCGCTCTACCAGGCGCTGGA
Organism: Streptomyces sp. SID13031; assembly: GCF_010548305.1. Classification (GTDB taxonomy): domain Bacteria; phylum Actinomycetota; class Actinomycetes; order Propionibacteriales; family Kribbellaceae; genus Kribbella. The sequence goes on along the minus strand of NZ_JAAGLV010000003.1, from coordinate 459,212 downwards.
GAAGGTGAAGGGCGACCCGACCGAGCTGACCTGGGAGGTCTACCGCGACACGGTGATCGAGCAGTGCGAGCAGGGTGTCGACTACATGACCGTGCACGCCGGAGTACTGCTGCGGTATGTCCCGTTGACCGCCCAGCGGATCACCGGCATCGTTTCGCGGGGCGGCTCGATCATGGCGGCCTGGTGTCTCGCGCATCACCAGGAGTCCTTCCTGTACACGCATTTCGCCGAGCTGTGCGAGATCCTGCGCGAGTACGACGTGACGTTCTCGCTCGGGGACGGGCTGCGGCCGGGCTGTATCGCGGATGCCAACGACGCGGCCCAGTTCGCCGAGCTGAGGACCCTTGGCGAGCTGACCAAGATCGCCTGGGAGCACGACGTCCAGGTGATGATCGAGGGCCCGGGCCACGTGCCGATGCACAAGATCGCCGAGAACGTCCGGCTCGAGGAGGAGCTGTGCGGGGAGGCGCCGTTCTACACCTTGGGGCCGTTGGCAACTGATATCGCGCCGGCCTACGACCACATCACCAGCGCGATCGGCGCGGCCCAGATCGGCTGGCTCGGGACGGCGATGCTCTGCTACGTCACGCCGAAGGAGCATCTCGGGCTGCCGGATCGCGACGATGTGAAGACCGGCGTGATCACCTACAAGATCGCCGCCCACGCGGCCGATCTGGCCAAGGGGCATCCGGGCGCGCAGGACTGGGACGACGCGTTGTCGACGGCCCGCTTCGAGTTCCGCTGGGAGGACCAGTTCAACCTGTCGCTGGATCCCGACACGGCGCGCTCGTACCACGACGAGACGCTGCCGGCCGAACCGGCCAAGACGGCGCACTTCTGCTCGATGTGCGGGCCGAAGTTCTGCTCGATGCGGATCACCGCCGACATCCGCAAGTACGCCGCGGAGAACGGCCTCGACTCCGCTGAAGCCATCGAGGCAGGCTTCGCCGAAATGTCGGAAACCTTCAAGGCCAAGGACTCCAAGCTCTACTTGCCCCTGGCCGACTGACGTAGACACCCCGGGCCCGGCTCATCACGCCAGGCCCGGGGCCCCGGCATGGTGGCTGCGGTACTTCGATTACCTCTGAGGAATTTCGGGACTCTGTGGTCCGCGGCCCAAACGGTTGAAAAACCTCCTGACTCCGCGTGAGGACAGCGGTGAGTCGGGGTGCGCGATGGCCTGATTCCAGCGGAGAATTGGGGAATCGGTGTCCTTCGCGATGATCACGGTGGGTGATCGGGCGAACCGGTTCAGGTTTTTCCCTTCACTCTGCGTGAATAAGACTGTAGCCTTAATCCAGCGTTGGGAAGGAGGTACACAGGCGATGGTCTTCGTTCTCACGGTAGATCAGCGAGGCAGCCGGAGCATCGGCGATCTCGTACCCGAGCTACTGAATACGCTGAACCGGCGGCCGCGCCGGGTCGGCCTGCTGCGCAAGTTCGAGCGGACGGCCGGCGACGAGGTGCAGGGCGTGCTCTCCGAGGCACGCGCGACCGTCGATGTCGTCGTGCAGCTGCTGCGCGCGGACACCTGGCACATCGGCCTCGGTGTCGGCGCTGTCGACCAGCCCCTGCCGCGGAGTACCAGGGCAGGGAGCGGGGAAGCGTTCGTCCTCGCCCGCGAAGCAGTCAACCGGGCCAAGTCCAGCCCCCACCACGTGAACGTCGTCGGTGCCAACCAGCAGTCGGCAGAGCAGGTGGAGAGCGTCCTGTGGCTCATGGCCTCGGTACTGCGTCGCCGTAGCGAGCGCGGGTGGGCAGTGGCCGACCTGCTGGCCGAGGGGCTCAGTAGGCGGGAGATCGGCGTGAAGCTGGGGATCAGCCAGTCCGCTGTGACCCAGCGGGCGCAGGCAGCCGGGTACGCCGAGGAGCAGCGCGGACGCGTGCTGGCGGCACAGTTGCTCGAGGCTGGGGAGGCCGCATGACGGCAGCGGTACTGGGGTTGACCGTGGTCGCGCTAGTGCTCGCCGTACTGGCTTGGGTGCCCAATTCGGGTGCCACGCTGGAGATCGTGCTCAGTGGCGTGATGCTGGCCTGCCTGACGGCTGTGGGCATCCTGCTGCTCGCAGGGCACGGCGTACAGGGCTGGCGGGAGGCCTGGTGGAACATCCTGCTCCTGACCTCCGGCAGTCTCGCGGTGGCCGGTGGAGGACCGCTGACGACGTCGGTGCTGGCCCTGGTCGACCGCGGCAACACCAGGTCGCAGTCGACCCAGCAGGCCGGCGAGGTGCTGCGAGGCGGCGCGGTGATCGGTTCGCTGGAGCGCGTTGCCATCTACGGCTCGATCGTGGCGGGCTGGCCTGAGGGTGTGGCGATCGTGCTGGCCATCAAAGGCCTGGCCCGGTATCCGGAGCTGCGCAGTCCGGACCAGCCGGCGTCGGTCACGCCCACGGCGGTGGCGGAGCGATTCATCATCGGCACCTTCACCAGCGTGCTCTGGTCCGTCACCTGCGCCGGCCTGGTGCTGTCCAAATAGAGCTGAGCCGGGGACGGGGCCGAAGCCGGCCTCGTCCCCGCAGCGTCAGAGCTTGACGACCAGCGTGTCGTTGATCTTGTCCGCGAAGTTCTAGCGGCCGGTGCCGGACGCGTAGACGATCACGCCGAGCGCGAAGGCGGCGATGCCACCGATCCAGGCGACCTTGGCGAGGGTGTCCGACTTGCCCTGCTCGCGGAACTTGCTCTGGGCCAGGAAGCCCAGGACGATCGCGGCCGGCGAGCAGCGGAAGATACAGACGATGCCGATGATCGCCAGCGTCTGCGGGGTGTTGTTCTGCGGAACTTCGTTGCCGTAGGCGTAGCCGCCCTGCTGGCCCGGGTAGCCGCCGGGCTGGCCCGGATACCCACCTGGCTGCTGCTGCCCATACCCAGGCTGCTGTTGCCCGTATCCGGGCTGCTGACCGTACTGCGGCGGCTGGCCTGGCTGGCCGTACGGCGGCTGACCTGGCTGCCCGTAGGGCGGCTGCCCAGGCTGACCGTACGGGGGCTGTCCCGGCTGCCCGTCCTGCGGCTGCTGACCGTACTGGCCTGGCTGCTGGCCGTACTGCCCTGGCTGCTGGCCGTACTGACCCGGCTGGTTGGGGTCTTGCGGGTCGTTGTCCGGCGGTGGCGTCGGAGTGCTCACGACGATCCCTTCTACTGACGTGTTGAGGAGTGGCTTGCAGGCGCAGGCTAGTGCTCAGACGGCTCAAGTGCCGTCGAGGATCCCGGCAGGTTGCCTGCGCCAGGAGATACCTTGGTGGGCGTGATCCTGACACGGCAAGCTATCGTGCTCCGCCCCCAAGAGCCCGTCGAACCGCTGGACCGGCACATACTTGGTCTGGCCGCCGTCGGCGTCGGCGGATTCGCGCTGGCCGGGGTCTACCAGCTGTCCGGATCGCTCCACCTTGGCGTCCCTTGCTTGCTGCACGCCACAACTGGCCTGAACTGTCCACTCTGTGGAGCAACCCGGATGGCGGCCGCCATACTCAGGGGAGACCTGAATGCCGCCTGGCACTTCAACCCGGTGGTGCTGGTCCTCGGCCCACTGATCGGCGTTGCCGTGGGCTACCAAATTCTGGCCTGGGCGCTGGAGAGCACCCGCCTGGTCAAGCTGCCCCGGATTCGGATCGGCCCGCGAACGCTGGCGTGGTCGCTCAGAGCCTTGACGGTCCTCCTCATTACCTACGGCATCGCCCGCAACGTGAACTGACGACGCCCGCACCCGCTGCGCCCGAAACCCCTTCAACAGAAGGGATCGCGGGCCCAGCGGACACGGGCGCGGAGTGCAGCGGAGAACGGCTCAGCCGAAGCGGCCGGTGATGTAGTCCTCGGTCGCCTTCTCGTTCGGGTTGGAGAAGATCTGCTTGGTCGGACCCATCTCGATCAGCCGGCCGGGCTTGCCGGTCGCGGCCAGGTTGAAGAAGGCGGTCTGGTCGGAGACCCGGGCCGCCTGCTGCATGTTGTGGGTCACGATGACGACGGTGTACTTGTCCTTCAGCTTCTCGATCAGGTCCTCGATCGCCAGCGTGGAGATCGGGTCCAGCGCCGAGCAGGGCTCGTCCATCAGGATCACCTCGGGCTCGACCGCGATCGCCCGGGCGATGCACAGCCGCTGCTGCTGACCACCGGACAAACCTGCTCCCGGCTTCTCGAGGCGGTCCTTCACCTCGTTCCACAGGTTCGCGCCGTGCAAGGACTTCTCGACCACCTCGGTGAGCTTCTTCTTGTCCTTGACCCCGTTCAGCTTCAGCCCCGACGCGACGTTGTCGAAGATCGACATGGTCGGGAACGGATTCGGCCGCTGGAACACCATGCCGACGACCCGGCGGACCGCGACCGGGTCGATGCCCGTCGCGTACAGGTCCTGCTGGTCCAGCAGCACCTTGCCCTCGACCCGGGCGCCGGGGATCACCTCGTGCATCCGGTTCAGGGTGCGTAGGTAGGTGGACTTGCCGCAGCCGGACGGGCCGATGAACGCGGTGACCGAGCGGGGCTCGATCGTCATCGACACATCCTCGACGGCCTTGAAGTCGCCGTAGTAGACGTTGAGGCCGCTGACCTCGATGCGCTTAGCCATATCGACTCAGAACCTCTCGACTATTTGGACTTGATGGTGCTGAACCGCGCGACCAGGCGGGCCAGCAGGTTGAGCAGGAGGACCAGCAGGATCAGCGTCAGGGCGGCGGCCCAGACCCGGTCCGCGGCGGGCTGCAGAGCCAGCTCGGTGCGGTCCTGGTTGATCATCGTCGGCAATGCGCCCATGAACCCGTCGAACGGGTTCAGGTTGATGTTCTTCGAGTAGCCGACCAGGATCAGCAGCGGCGCGGTCTCACCCATCACCCGGGCCAGGCCGAGCATCACGCCGGTGATGATGCCGCCGAACGCGGTCGGCACGACCACCTTCAGGATGGTTTTCCACTTCGGCACCCCGAGCGCGTACGACGCCTCGCGTAACTCGTCCGGTACCAGTTTCAGCATCTCCTCGGTGGAGCGCAGCACGACCGGCAGCATCAGCAGTACCAGCGCCAGCGACACCGCGAAGCCGACCCGGTTGAACCCGAGCACGGTGATCCAGACCGCGTAGATGAACAGCGCGGCGACGATCGAGGGCACCCCGGTTAGGATGTCGATCATGAAGCTGACCACCTTGGCGGCCTTGGTGCCCTTGCCGTACTCGACCAGGTAGACCGCGCCGAGGATGGCGATCGGGACCGCGATCACGGCGCAGATCAGCGACATGATCAGCGTGCCCATGATCGCGTGGTACGCACCGCCGCCGACCCGGCGTACGGTCACGCCACGCTGTGACTCGCTCCACCAGCCCCCGTCGAGCAGTAGGTGGTAGCCCTTACTCACCACGGTCCACAGGATCCACAGCAGCGGAACGAGCGCGACCAGGAAGCACAAGATGATGAGCACGGTGGCCAGGGTGTTCTTGAACGCCCGGGCGCCGGACTTGCCGGTCAGATCGAGCGCCTGACCGTCGTACGCCGGCTTGTTCGCGGCGATGGTGGTCACGAGGCGGCTCCTTCGGTCTGGGCGGGAGTGGTGTCGGCCTTGCGGTTGCGGCGCGGGCGCTTACCGCCCGGGCCGCTGCGCGCGACGATGATGCGGGCGGCGGAGTTGACCAGGAAGGTCACCACGAACAGGACCAGGCCGGCCGCGATGTAGGCGCCGGTCTTCTCCGGGGAGTCGAACTCCGCGGCGTTGTTCGCGATCTTCGAGGCGAACGTCTCGCCGCCGGCGAAGATGGAGGCGTTCCACGGGTCGTTGCCGTTCGGCACCGACAGGATGATCAGTACGGCGACGGTCTCGCCGAGCGCGCGGCCGAGGCCGAGCATCGAGGCGCTGACGACACCGGACCGGCCGTACGGCAGTACGGCCATCCGGATCATCTCCCAGCGCGTCGCGCCGAGGGCGAGCGCGCCCTCCCGATGGGTGATCGGCGTCTGGGCGAAGATCTCGCGGCTGATCGCGGTGACCACCGGCAGGATCATGATCGCCAGCACGACCGAGGCGGTGAAGACCACGCCGAGGTTCTCGGTGGCGGGCTTCTCGAACAGCGGGATCCAGCCGAGCGCGGAGCTCAGACCGTTGATCACCGGGCGCAGGATCGGGGCGAAGAAGATGATCGCCCAGAGGCCGTAGATGATCGAGGGGACCGCGGCCAGCAGGTCGATCGCGTGCGAGACCGGCGCGGCCAGCCGCTTGGGCGAGTAGTAAGTGGTGAACAACGCGACGCCGACCGCGATCGGTACCGCGATGACCATCGCGATGATCGAGCTGATCAGCGTGGTGTAGAAGAGGGCCGCGATCCCGAACCGGGGGTTCTCGCCGCCGGGCTCCCAGACCCGCGAGAACAGGAAGCTGCTGTTGTCGTCGGCCAGCGCGGGGATCGCCAGCGCGAGCAGGAAGATGCCGACGAACGCGACGATGACGACCACCAGGCCGCCGGAACCGCGTGCTAGACCGGCGAACAAGCGGTCGCCGAGGTGCCCGACCGGGCCGAGGTCGAGCTTCGACTCGGGGGTGCGGTCGGTCGGCCGGTCGGGCGGGGCCGTGCCGTCTGTACTACTCATCGATGCTGCTCCAAGCGCCTGGTCGATGCGGGGTGGCAAGCCAGCGAGCGAAGCCCCGGCCGTCCTCTGAGTGGGAACGACCGGGGCTCACATCACGCTGTACTACGGTGTCGCTCGGGTCAGCTGATCGCCTGGATGGCGGCGTCGACCTTGGTACGGGTCTCCTCCGGCAGCGGGGCGTACTTCAGGTCGGTCAACGAGGACTGGCCGTCGGCGCTGGCGAAGTACGACAGGAAGCTCTTCACCAGAGCGGTCTTCTCGGCCGGCAGGCCCTTGGTGCAGGCGATCTCGTACGTGACCAGGATGATCGGGTAGGCACCCGGGGCCTTGGTCGCGTAGTCGAGCTTCAGAGCCAGGTCGCTACCGGTACCGGCCGGCACCGCGGCGGCCAGCGCCTTGCCCGCGGACTCCGCGGACAGCTCGACCGGGCCGGCGCCCGTGTCGACCTGGGCCACGCCCAGCTTGTTGTCGACGGCGTAGCTCCACTCGACGTAGGTGATCGAGTTCTTGGTGCTCTTCACGCCTTCGGCGACACCGGCGGACTTCTCCTTGCCGGCACCCGTGCCGGTCCACTTCTTGGCCGGCTCACCGGTCCACGCACCGCCACCGGCGGCCTTGAGGTACTTGGTGAAGTTCTCCGTGGTCCCCGACTCGTCCGAGCGGAAGAAGACGGCGATCGCGGCCGACGGCAGCGTCGTACCGGGGTTCAGCTTCGCGATGGCCGGGTCGTTCCAGGTCTTGATGGTGCCCTGGAAGATCTTGGCGGCGGTCGGGCCGTCCACGATCAGCTTGTCGAGGCCGTCGACGTTGTAGGCGATCGCGACCGGGCCGATGACCATCGGCAGGTTGACGGCCGGGTTGTTCGCGCACCGCGTCGCGGCGGCGGTGGCCTCGTCGGGCTTCAGCGCGGAGTCCGAACCGGCGAAGTCGACCTGGCTCGCGTTGAACTGCTTGATCCCCGCACCGGAACCGGTCGGGTTGTAGTTCACCGTGACGTCGGCGCACTTCTCGTTGTACTTGGAGATGACCTCTTCGATGGCGTTCTTCTGCGCCGAGGAACCCTCGGCGTTCAGGGTGCCCTTCGGGCAGTCGCCGCCGGTGGACGAGGTGGTGCTGCCCGGGCTCGAGGTGCCGGACGGCTCCGGGTCGGAGCCACAGGCGCTCAGAGCGAGGACGCCGAGGGATGCCACGGCGACGGTGCCGACGCGGAGCAGGCGATTGACGGACACGAGAGTTGTTGCCCTTCTGCGGGATTCAGACTTCTTGAACTTCCACAGACGTTAGGGAGATCAGATGACCGGGTGGCTCGCCCCGGATGAACGAGCGGTGAACGGTTCCGGTAGCGATCACGACGCCTGGCGTGCCGCCAGGAGGACAACAGATGAACTGAGTTAAGGCTCGTCACTCACCGTGACTAAAACGCCCGTTGGGTCACGTTCCGATACCGAGTCAACGGACGGAAAGTGGAAAGGTCGGCCTGGCTGTTGCCAGCACAGGCAGCCCGTTGTAGAGCGTTTCCGTCCCTCAGCGCACCGTCAACTTGAACGCCCGGCTCCCGGTAGCCACGATCGGCTTGCCGTTGAACGACATCTTAGGCACCGCGACCCGCCAGTACCGCGTGGTGCCCCGCCCGGCCGCCTTGATGCTCAACGTACCCCGGCCCTTGGTCAGCGGGATGTACGCCGCGTGGTGCCACACCTTGCCGTCGTACCACTGCAGACTCGCCTTGATCGTGGGCTCGGGCTGGATCCGCACCGTCGTCGTGAGCACTTGGCCGACCCTGGCGTTCAGCGTGTTGAACCCGGCCACGAGGAATTTGGTCTGCGTCGCGGAGTACCGGGCACTGGTGGACGAGGGCGGCGTGACGATCCGGTGCTCTTTGCTGATCTCGGCCCAGGCCGGAATGTAGACGCGGTACTGCTGACCGCCGTACGAGCCGACGTAGTAACTGAGCCTAGGTCCCGATCCACCGTTGTAGCGCCCGATGGTCTTCCAGGGCTTCGACGCGTCAACCCGGCTCTGCAGGTAAGAGACCTGGCCGCCACCGGCGTAGATCGGGGCGCAGCCGGAACAGGTTCTCGCGTTGGCATCGAGGTCGAAGTTCGCAGAGTCGAGGAAGTTCACGAGCGGATCGATCCGCAGCCCGGCGGTCATCGTGCCGAAGGTGAGATACGGATCCGGGGTCGCCTGTCCCCATTCGTTGGCGGCGACCAACTGCACCACGTACGGCAGGGAACGCGCCGGGATCGTCGTAGCCGTGGAGCCGAGCGGCAGTGCGACTTTCTCAGTGCCGACCGTCACGGCGAGCGTTTCGTCCGAGGCCGGGCGATCCAGCGGGTCGTTCGGCGTGCTGTCCACGACCTTGGGCTGCGTCCACGACAGCTTCAGGGAGAGATCGGCCAGCACCTTCGCCCCGACGAGCTTGGGAGCGACCGGCAGTTTCGTGTCGAACCATACGGACGCTGCCCGGGGGCTGTCGCCGCTGACCTTGTTGCGGACGGTGATCCGGACTTTGTCCCTGTTGTGGAAGAAGCCGGACTTGAGAATCACCTCGTTGTTGCCACCGGCATCTTGCCGTACGAGCCAAGAGCCCGGGTTGAGCACCAACCCGTCGATCTCTTCCATGACGAAGTTCTGCTCGCCGTTGTCCTTCCAGGTGACCCGGATGTCCTGCTTGGCCAGATCGGCCCAGCTGACCTGCACATCCGTCGGAATCTCCGGCTCGGCCGCGACAGCAGGAACCTGTGAAGCGCCGAGCAGAACCGCTGCCGTGGTGGCAGCGACGAGTGTCTTACGCATGATGGTCAGGTCCTCGGGATCAACGAACGGTCAGGGAGACAGGGGCGCTGACGGTCGGCACGATGGTCTTGCCGTACCAGGTCAGTTGGGGAACGGCGATCCGCCAGTACCGCGTAGCGCCGCGGCCTGATGCCTTGAAGCTCAGCGTGCCCTTGCCCTTGGACAGCGGGATGTACGCCGACGTCCGCCAGACCTTCCCGTCCAGCCACTGCAGGCTCGCCGTACCCCCGCCGGCCGGCTTGACCGAGACGACTGCCTGGACCACCTGACCGACCTGGGCGGTCGATTTGGTGAGTCCGAAGCTGACATTGGCCTGCGTCGCAGAGCTCCGTGCGGTCGTCGAGGCCGCCGCGGTGATGCCCGTAGTGGTGCTCGGGTTGAGCTGCTTCCAGGCCGGGACCCAGACCCGGTACTGCGTACTGCCGACCGCGGGAACTCCGCCGGAGATCTTCGTCCCGGTCTTCGACCAGGTCCCGATGGTCTTCCAGGGCTGGCTGGCGTTCGCGCGGCTCTGGATCTGAGTGATCACTGTGTCGGAGTAGGTGTACGGGCACGACGGCCCTGCTGCGATGCACAGCAGCGGACCCGAGTTGATCTGGAAGCCGGTCGTCTGTCCGAAGGTGGTCAGCGCATCGACCTTCAGGGCGGCGCCCATCGGCGCGAACGTCAGCGGCAGGTAGTTGGTGTGGCTTCCCCACTCGTTGCGTGACTGGAAGTCCACCTTGTACGGCCGTGGTCGCGGCGGGATCGTCGTCGTGGTGCTGCCCGCGGCGACCGGGAACGTCTCGGTCGGTTGGTCCGCGTTGGTCGTCCAGCGTCCGACGCTGAACGTCACGCCCGACGGAAGGTCCAGCGGGTCATCAGGCGTGGTATCCGCAGCGGGACTTGGCATCCGCTGGGTGAGCCGCAGGGACAGGTCAGCCAGGATCTCGGCATTCGTCAGTACCGGCGCGCCGGAGAGCAACGTGTCGAACCACGCCGTCGGCGTCTTGGCGCTGACGGCGCCGGCGGCATCCTCGCTCCAGACGAGGAAACGCACCTTCATCTGGCCGGTCAGGCCCGAGCCGACCGTCAGGATCACGGAGTTGTCACCACCGGCGGCCTCGAAATCCGGAAGAGTTCCGGCCCTCACGCCGTCGATCTCGTAGCCGATGTAGTTCTTCTCACCGTTGTCCGTCCAGGTGAGCTTGACCGTCCTCTTGGCGACGTCCGCCCAACTGACCTGTACGTCGGCCGGAGCGCCCGGCCCCGCGGCCTGGGCCGGGAGTTGGCTGCCGACCAGAAGAGCGACGGCGGTACCGGCGATGAGTGTCTTACGCATGATGTGGATCCTCTGATGTCAGCGGACGGTGAGTTTGAAGGCCTTGCTGGGGGTGGCGACGATCGGTAGGCCGTTCATGGTCATCTTGGGGACGACCACGCGCCAGTACCGGGTGGTGCCGCGGCCCGATGCCTTGAAGGAGAAGGCGCCTTTGCCCTTGGTGAGTGGGACGTAGGCCCCGTGGTGCCAGGCCTTGCCGTCGTACCACTGCAGGTCGGCCTTCACCGTCCCTGCGGGCTGGACGTCGACGGTTGTCTTGACCAGTTGCCCGACGCGCGCGGTGAGGGTGTTGAACCCGGCCACGCGGTAGTAGGCCTGCGTCGGGATGTACCGGGGAGAGGTCGACATCTGTCCGGTGACCTCCCAATCGTCGTTGAAGCGGTATGACCATGCGGGAACGTAGAAGCGGTACTCCCGGCCGCCGACCGCCGCGCCGGTTGCTTCGAACCCGAAGTCGTCGTTCTCGGTGTCGGCGTACGCGGTGAAGCGGCCCGCGTACTGCCAGGGCTTGGTCTTGCCCGCCCGGGTCTGCATCGTCACCAGGACCCCGTTGCCCTGCCACAGCCTGCAGTACTCACCGCTGAGGCAGCTGTCCGAACCGGCCTGGCCGACGATCACCAGCGGCCGGCCGTACTGCGTGAATGCGGGGACCTTCCGGAGGATCACCTTCATAGCGGCGGCCGTGATCTGCTGCGACGCCATCGTGCCCCACTCGTTCTGGAGGTAGACGAACGCGGGATACGGGTGCGGTCGCGGCGGAACAACCCCCGTGGTGGCGCCGGCCGGCAAGGGGAAAAGCTCCTCGGGGGCCTCGTACCACGGCACGCCGACCTTCAGCGAGACCTTCTTCTCGGGGCTTCCAGCGAGGTCGAGCGGGTCGTTCGGGGTGGTGTCGGCGACCGCAGTGCGCTTCCAGGCCAGGCGCAGCGAACCGTCAGCCAGCGGAGTGGCCGCGGTGACGGTCGGCCGGCCCAGCAAATTGGTGTCGAACCACGGAGATACGGCCGCGGCACTCTCCACCCCGGCGGCGTCGACCGAGACGACGCTGATCCGGGCGACCTTGTCGGCCGTTGCCCGCCCACCGATCACCTCGTTCGGCAGACTGGCCTTCCGGGTGGCCCAGTCCGCCGTAGTGCCGTCCTTGTACTCGATCCGCAGCTTGTTCGACTCGCCACCATCGGTCCAGGTGGTCTTCACCAAACTTGCGGTGGAATCGCTCCAACTGACCTGTACTTCGCTGGGCGCGATCGGCGCCGCAGCCCAGGCCGGCACCTGAACGCAGACCCCGACGATCCCTGCCACCGCGCCGATCGCTACTACTCTGCGCATCTCAACGCACCCCCAGCTTGAACGAGCGACTCGGGGTCGCGAGGATCGGAAGGCCGTTCATCGTCATCTTCGGCACGGTCACCCGCCAGTACCTGGTCGTGCCACGGCCCGACGCCTTGAAGGTCAGCGTGCCCTTGCCCTTGGTCAACGGGATGTACGCCCCGTGGTGCCAGGCCTTGCCGTCGTACCACTCGAGGCTGGCCTTCACCGTCCCGGCCGGCAGCACGTTGACCGTTGCCTTGACCAACTGACCCACTCGCGCGCTGGTCGTGTTGAAACCCACGACGGTGAACTTGGCCTGCGCAGCGGAGTACCGGGCGGAGGTGGAGATCGGCGGAGCGACGATGGACTGGTCCCACTGGTAGCTCCACGCGGGCACGTACAGGCGGTACTGCCGGCCGCCGGGCACACCGACGGCACCCGTGAACTTTAGCGCCGTGCCGTCGTACTTGCCGACAGTGGCCCAGGGCTTGGTGGCGTCTGCTCGGGCCTGCAGGTAGACCGGGCCGTATCCGCAGGTCGTCGAGGCGCACTCCGGCGATCCGACGGCGGCGGAGTAGCCGATGGTGCCCGAGTACTGGCCGACGGCGGGAACGCTGAGGGCGGCGGTCAACGTCGTGACATGGACGTTCGAGCGGTAGATGTCGACGCTCTCGCCCCATTCGTTCCGGGCCGAAAGCGACACCAGGTAGGGCCGTGGACGAGGCGGAATTGTCATCGACTTGGCTTCGGTCGGCGTCAGGAACTCCTCGAACAGGCCGGTCTTGGAGGAGATCTCCGTGACCACGTGCTCGTCCGTCGACGGCCGGTCGAGCGGGTCGTTCGGCGTCGTGTCCTGGATCGCCTGGTCGCGGTACCAGGACACTCGAACCGAGCCGTCAGCCAGCGCGGCCGACGACAGGACGCTCGGCTCGGCCGGCCGGTTGAGGTCGAACCAGGGCGAGTAAGCCGCGGCGCTCTCGGCCCCGGCCTCGTCGTGGCTGACCACGACGATTCGCGCGGCCTGGTTGTAGCGCAGGGAGCTCGCCGCCTGGCTGACCTCGTTCGGCGCACCGGCTTTCTGCGTCGTCAAAAAGATCGGCGGGTCGGTGTTCTCGTACTCGATCCGGACCCGGTTCTCCTCGCCGCCGTCCGTCCAGGTGATCTTGAACCTGCCGGTGGTGGTGTTGGTCCAGGCGACCTGTACGTCCGTCGGCGCCTCGGGGCCAGCAGCCCAGGCGGGGACTTGGGCACCCGCGAGCATCATCAGGGCAGCGGTCGCCGCAGCGATTGTCTTGCGCATGGAGAGATCCCCCAGGAGAAGTTATGCCTGGTGAGTCAGCCCCCCGGCGTCACCAGTACGTCGGGGGCAACCTAGCGCACCGAGTACTGCGTGCAAAAGCCTGGTTGCAGCTTGTTGCAATTGGGTCAGCTGGAGAAGTCTTCGGGGTGGACTCCGTCGAGGAACTGGCGGAAGCGTTCGAGCTCGGCCTGCTCCTCCTCCGGGGTGGCCACGCCGGCCTCCTGGAGCACCTGCTCGGTGCAGCGGATCGGCGTACCGAGTCGTACCGCGAGGGCGACCGAGTCGCTCGGTCTGGCCGAGACGCGGGCGCCGTTGCCCAGTACAAGCTCTGCGTAGAAGACAGCGTCCCGCAGCTCGACGATCTCGACGGCTTCGATGGTGACGCCGAAGGCCTCGATCACGTCGCGCATCAGGTCGTGGGTGAGCGGGCGCGACGGACGCAGGCCCTGTTCCTCGTAGGCGATCGCGGTGGCCTCGACCGAGCCGATCGAGATCGGCAGGTAGCGGTAGCCCTCGGTCTCGCGCAACATCATCACGGGCGCCCGGTTGGGCGACTCCATCCGGATCCCGATCAGAGTGAGCTCTCGCATCGTCGTCATGGCGCCCCGACCTCTCCGTGAGCCGGCGCCCGGTGGGACGCCTCGGTAGGAACATACCCGCCCTGGCCGAGGTCATCCCGCAGCGCCCACGAACCTCAGACAGATCGTGCTCTGACTGCAAGTGTCGCAGCGTGTCCCAACCCTCTGACGAACGGTGACCGGACGCGCGGCCGTCTCAGCCAGCCCTCTCGAAGGGCCGGATCAGGGGGCTCTGAAGCGCTCGTAGACCAGCCGGCCGCCTTCGAGCTGATGCGCGATCAGGAAGGCGCCGGGGGCGAACTTGCCGACCTTCACCCCGAGCGCCTTCGACAGCGCGGGCAGGACCGGCCGGTGCGAGCAGACGACGGTGATCCTGTCGGGCTTCCAGGAATGCTCGGCCATGCCCTCGAGCCCCGACGGGTCGGTCTCGTACCCGCGCTCGGAGATCTCCGGATGCAGGTGGATCTGCCGGCCGATCGAGGCCGTGTACGGCGCTATCGTCGCCACGCATCGCTCCGCGTCGCTGCTGCGAACCCGGTTGACGCCCACAGCAGCCAGTACTTCGACCAGGCGCTCGGCCGTGGCCTGGCCGACGACCGTCAGCGGCCGGTTGGTGTCCTTGCCGTCCCAGTCCTTGCGCTTGACCGCCTGGGCGTGACGGACCAGGACCAGCGTGGAGACGACCGGCGTGACCGTGTCGAGTACGTCCAGGATCTCGACGTCCCGCGGGTAGCTGAGCCTGCGCCGCGCCTTGTCGAGCGGCAGCCACTCCAGTTTGTCGACCTCGTCGCTCGGCACGAACTCCCGCTCAGGGCCGATCAGCTCGGCCGACCAGTAGTGCACCATCTTGGGCACCGTGCCGCCGTTCTTGCGGACCTCGTACCGCTGGATGCCGAGCGGTGGCCCGAGGAGGACGACCTGACCGGTCTCCTCCTCGATCTCCCGCCGGGCCGCGGTCAGTACATGCTCCTGCGGGGTCAGCTTGCCCTTGGGGAGGGACCAGTCGTCGTACCGCGGGCGGTGTACCAACAGGATCTCCCGGCCGTCACGGCCATCCCGCCAGACGACGCCACCCGCGGCGATCACGGTCGCCGGGTTGCTCACGATTTCAACCTTAAGTAATGGGATCCGCTTGCCGGCGGCGGCCACGCGTCAGGATCAGGCGCTCTTGCAGGTCACGGAGTGGTTCGCCGTTCGCATCACTCAGCCGCGCCTGCCAGGTGTCGTCGGACTGCAGCCACCACGACCCGGTGCGCTCGTCGAAACCGAGATCGAAGAGGTCGCCGAGCTCGGTCACGTGGTCCTGCTCCTTCAGCTGGACCAGTACTTCGACGCGGCGGTCCAGGTTCCGGTGCATCAGGTCGGCCGAGCCGATCCACACCTCGGGCTCGCCGCCGTTCTCGAACCAGAACACCCGGCTGTGCTCCAGGAACCGGCCCAGAATGCTCCGGACCCGGATGTTGTCCGACATCCCGGGCACACCCGGCCGGATCGTGCAGATACCCCGGATCCACAGATCAACCGGTACGCCGGCCTGGGAGGCGCGGTACAGCGCATCCGAGAGGGCCTCGTCGACCAGGCTGTTCACCTTGAGCCGTACGCGGGCCGGGCGGCCCGCGAGATGGTGCTGCACCTCGCGCTCGATCCGCTCGAGCAAACCCCGGCGTACCGACTGAGGGGCGACCAGGAGCCGCCGGTAGCCACTGGAGCGGCCGAAGCCGGACAGGTGGTTGAACAGGTGCGCGATGTCCTCGGTGACTACCTTGTCGCTGGTCAGCAGGCCGAGGTCCTCGTACAGCCGGGCCGTCTTGGGGTGGTAGTTGCCGGTACCGATGTGGGCGTAGCGCCGCAGCCCGTCCGGCTCCTCGCGGACCACCATCGAGAGCTTGCAGTGCGTCTTGAGCCCGATCACGCCGTACACGACGTGGCAGCCCGCGTGCTCCAGCTGCCGGGCCCACTTGATGTTGGCCTGCTCATCGAACCGCGCCTGGATCTCGACCAGTACCAGCACCTGCTTGCCCGCCTCGGCGGCGTCGATCAGCGCGTCCACGATCGGCGAGTCACCGCTGGTCCGGTACAGCGTCTGCTTGATCGCGAGCACGTGCGGATCGGCGGCAGCCTGCTCGATGAACCGCTGCACGCTGGTCGAGAAGGAGTCGTACGGGTGGTGCACGAGCACGTCGCGCTGCTTGAGCGCGTGGAACATGTCGGCCGGGTTGGAGGTCTCCACCTCGGCCAGGTGCGGGTGCGTCGACGGGACGAAGGCGGGGAACTTCAGCTCGGCCCGGTCCAGCGCAGCGATCGTGAAGAGGCCACGCAGGTCCAGCGGGCCTGGCAGCTCGAACACCTCCGCCTTGGTGACACCCAGCTCGTTGATGAGCAGGGCGAGCACCTTCGGGTCGATCGACTCCTCCACCTCGAGCCGGACCGGCGGGCCGAACTTGCGCCGCAGCAGCTCCTTCTCGAGCGCGGCCAGCAGGTTCTCCGCGTCGTCCTCTTCGACCTCGAGGTCCTCGTTACGGGTGACCCGGAAGGTGTGGTGCTGGGTCACCTCCATCCCCGGGAAGAGCTGGCCCAGGTGGGCGGCGATGACGTCCTCGAGCGGGACGAACTTGCCGTCGGCCACCGTCACGAACCGCTGCAGCAGCGGCGGCACCTTCACCCGGGCGAAGTGCTCGCCACCGGTATCGGGGTTGCGGACCACCACGGCCAGGTTGAGCGACAGGCCGGAGATGTACGGGAACGGGTGTGACGGGTCGACGGCGAGCGGGGTCAGTACCGGGAAGACGCGGTCCCGGAAGAACCGGGTCATCGTCTCGCGCTCGTCGGTGCTCAGCTCGTCCCAGCGGAGGATGTCGATGCCCTCCTCGACCAGCGCGGGCAGCACCACCTTGCGCCAGGTCTCGGCTTGGCGGTCCATCAGCTCACGACTGCGGGTCAGGCTCCGGTCGAGCACCTCCCGCGGCAACAGCCCACTGGCAGCCCGTACTGCGACACCGGCGGCGATCCGTCGCTTCAGCCCCGCGATCCGGACCATGTAGAACTCGTCCAGGTTGCTGGCGAAGATGGCCAGGAATTTGGCGCGCTCGAGCAACGGGACCCGGTCACTCTCGGCCAGCTCGAGCACCCGCTGGTTGAACGCCAGCCAGCTCAGCTCGCGATCCGAGAATCGGTCCTGCGGGAGGTCGCCGGCCGCCGTGATGTCGTACGGGGGCTCGACGTCGTACTCCCGGTTGTGCGACGCCAACAAGTCTCCAGCCACGTTGACCAGCATCCCACCCCTGGGTGAACAGGAGGTTGCCTGGGCGGCGAGGCGGACGTTGTTGCTAGCGTCACACCTTGTGAACCGACGAGTGGACACCTTGCTGCGAACCGCGCTGGAGACGGTGCAAGGCAGTGCCCTGAAGCCTGTGACAGCACTGCCCACCGCGCTCCGCAGGCGGCTGGCAGGCACCCCGATCCAGATCGACGGCAACGTTCTGGACCCAGAGCTGCAGCTGCTGATGCGGATCGAAGGACTCTTGCCGAACGCAACGAAGCAGTCCGTCGCCACCGCCCGGGCCAACCTGCTGACGATGTCCAAGCTCGTCGCCGGGCACCCCCGCGAGCTACTCCGCGTGACCGAACTCACCGTCCGCGGCGCGGACGGCCAGCTCGGAGCCCGCCTGTACGTCCCCCGAAGCGCCCCCTCGTCGGGCGGCGGCCTCCTGGTCTTCTTCCACGGCGGCGGCTGGGTGGTAGGCAACCTCGACACCCACGACGCCTACTGCCGCGACCTGGCCGAAGAGGCCGGTATCCGCGTGCTGTCAGTCGACTACCGCCTGGCCCCGGAGGCCGAAGCCCCTGTCGCTGCGGAGGACGCGCTCGCCGCCTTCAGTTGGGCGATCGAACACGCTGAAGACCTGGGCGCGGACCCCTCATTGGTCGGAGTCGGCGGCGACAGCGCCGGCGGCAACCTGTCAGCCGTAGTAGCGCAGCAATGCGTACTCCGCGGCCTACCGGCTCCGGCACTCCAGGTACTCCTCTACCCAGCCGTAGACCTGGCCTACCGCCGCCCCAGCCGAGACCTCTTCGCCGAAGGCTTCTTCCTCACGGACGACGACATCACCTGGTACCTGGACCACTACACCCCGGACCCGTCGATCCGAAAAAACCCCCTGGTCTCCCCGATCTACACCGAGGACCTCACCGGCCTGGCCCCCGCCTACGTGGTCACTGCAGGCTTCGACCCCCTCCGCGACGAAGGCAACGACTACGCCACCCGCCTCACTGAGGCCGGCGTCCCCACCACCCACACCTGCGAACCCGCCATGATCCACGGCTTCGCCAGCATCCTCGCCCTCCCCGGCGAAACCCGCTCCGCCCAACTCCGCATAGCCACCACCATCCGCCAATCCCTCAACCCCAACCCCTGACTACCCCCCACCCCCAACCAAAACCGGCACAGCCTCCCGCACCTGAAGCGCAGTCGCAGGTCCCGTAATCGGCACCATTCCGATGTAGCGAAACCCGGTCCCCGCAACGTTGTACCTAGCCTCGTACCCGACGGTTAGAGTCAGGTTCACCGCGCCCTTCTTCATGTACTTGTGCGTGATCTCCTTGGACGGGTAGGGACTCCCTGGCGTAGTGGTCGTCAGTGTTGTTCCGTCTCCGAAGTTCCAGGTGTAGCTCGTCGGTGCTGCCTGGACCTCTACAGGAAACCCGAGCACAGTCACCGTCTGCGAGTAGACCTTGTACTTGTTCGTGTAGACGATCGTGTCCAGATTGACCAAGGTCCGCCCCGCCGGCTGGACCTTCACCCACAGTTGAGGAAACACCACGTCCTTGACCTCGCTGAGCACCTGATCCCACGTAACGTCCTCAGGCCGCGGAATCTGCTGCACTAAAGCCATACTCGGCGTCGCCTGCGGCCGCCCAGGCTGTTCGGGTAGGTCCTCTTCCAATGCAGGCAAACACTTGCTCAGCCCGGGAGAGTCTCCCTCATGCCCACAGATACCGGTGGTCAGTCGGAAATCGTCGTTCCCGACCTGACCGGTCGGGTCGCGTCTATCTCTTGCCCGTTCTGAGCCTGTCCCAGTCTGTTTGGCCCTGGGCTTCGCACCCTTCGGAGGGTCGGACCTGCCATCGAGTCGATTGCCGTCGTGGGCCCTGGCTCCCACCTGGACGCCATCCTTCGTGCCCTTTCCCGTAGTGGGCGGAGGAGGCGTCGTTGTCTGCGACATCGGCCTGACGCCGCCACGCTCGCGCGATGCTTGACCATTGCCACTATTCGAGACCGCGAAGGAGGCGCTGGGCATGACTGCATGAAAGAGGCCGACACTGAGCAGTGTCGCCAGACCGATACTGCGCCGCAACAGCTTCATTTTTCTACGAATTTCATCTCGTACATCACCCAATTACCGCCTTGTGGTGAAAGGGCGATTTCACGTTTGTAGGACGTCGGTTTGCTCGTAATTGGCGTAGCCGACGTCGTCTCCTTGCTGACGTAAGCACCCACGATGACATCGGAGGAGCCGCCGAGGCGGCCACTTGAACCACGAACCAGCTCAGAGACCTCTTTTGTGTGCTCGTGGTAATCCCCGGTCAAGAGGCCGTTGCGGGCGTTGGATTTCTTCACGAAGTCGGCATACAGCTGGCAGCGCTCGCAGCCGGAGTCACTGTTGGTGATTAGGATGCCGGTGTCGCCGGTGTCAGACGCATAGTTCAGTAGCTCGCTGTAGTAGTAAACAAAGGACTCGGCCGCTGCGAGCGTCAGACCCTCAGCCGCCTTCGGGCGCGCAGGCGGCTCTGTAGGCGTGCTAGCGGACGGTTGGGTGGAGCTTCCGGCGGTCGTCGAGGTCGAGCCCGTGCTCGGTGGCGCTGTATTTGGGCGGCCGGCCTCGGGGCTTTTGTTGCTGCAGCTGGCCAGAAGTGCGGCGCAGAGGCAGGCCAGGGTTAGGGCGGTGGCTTGCCTGTTGCGGGTAGTCACGGTTGTCACCTCTCCGTAGTCGATCTTGATCGTAACCGGAGCGGGGAGCGGGGTGGGAGGCCAGAAGTGCGGGCTGTGGATAAGTGGTTGGGGGCCAGGAGCCGCCCGGCTGGGGGTAAAAGGCTCGGACGGCTCCTGGTTGTAGGTGGGACGGGGGTGGGTGGGGATTATGACGCGGAGTCACCGGGCGAATTCGGTGTGACATCGTCCACAGGGGCGAACTGGACGTCCAGGGCTGCCGTAGCGAAGCCGAGGTTTGTGTACAAGGTGTGGGCCGCCGTATTGGTGCCGTCCACGTAGAGGACCACCGAGGAGAGCCCCCGATCCTCCTGGAGGTGGCGGATGCCCTCGAGGGTCAGTGCCTTGCCGAGGCCCGCGCCCTGGTGGTCGGGGGAGACGCCGACCACGTAGACCTCGCCGAAGGGTTCGTCGCCCTCGTCGTCGTGCACCTTCGTCCAGTGGAAGCCCGCCACCGCGTCGTCAGCCGTTACCGCCAGGAAGAACCCCGCCGGGTCGAACCAAGGCTGCTGCAGCCGATCCGCCAAGTCCGCCTGGGTCCAACTGCCCTGCTCCGGATGGTGCGCGAAGGCGGCAGCGTTCACCGCCAGCCAGGCACTGTCGTCCTGCCCCGGTACGAAGGTGCGCACCGAAATCCCCTCCGGCCAGGCCGCCGCGGGCACTGGCGCGCTCGGCCGCCGCAGGAAGTACAGCTCCCGAGCCACCTCCAGCCCAAGTCGCGCGGCCAGCTCGTCCGACCCCGCCAGCCGCCCATGAGCCCACACCCGCAGCCCCTGGCCTCCGTGATCGAGCAGCATCCGCAGCAGCGCAGTACCGAATCCTTTTCGTCTGTACTCCGGGCCGACCACCAACTCCGCCGATCCGTCCGGGCCCAATGACCCGTAGCCAGCGAGCTCGCCCGAGCCGGGTTCGCCGGCGTACGCGAGGAAGTGGGCGTCCCCGGAGTGCTCTCCGTCCAGATGCAGCAGGGTGTGCTCGGAGAGTGGGTTAACCCCGTCGCTCTCAGCAGCCGAGCGAGCGAGTTCGGTGATGATGGCGGCGGTGGCCGAGGGCAACGGTGAGGGAACGACTTCAAGGGTCACCTCGATACCGTAAAAGGTCCTGGTGAGTTCATCGTCGAGACCTTGGTCAGCCACGCCGTAGCAAGGTAATTTTCGGGCACCGCGCATCAGCGGTGATCGAAAATGACGACGGAGAAGACATGGCCTTCACAGGACGAGACAAGAAGTGGCTGAGGGGACCCCGGGCTGTCGCCCTGGTGGCCGCCGGTGCCGCTGTAGTACTCGGCTTGGCCACGGGGGGAACCGTGACCCAGGCTGCGCCGGCGAAACCCAAGCCGACGCACACGCAGATCCAGCTGCTCGCGATCAACGACTTCCACGGAAACCTGGCGGCTAACCCGGCGACCAGTTCCGGCGGCAACATCAACGGCACGCCGGCCGGTGGCGCGGAGTACCTGGCGACCCAGCTGGAGTTGCTGCGCGACTCGGCCAAGGCGCAGGGGCGGGACACCGCGACCGTGGCCGCCGGTGACCTGATCGGTGCCTCGCCGCTGCTGTCCGCCGCGTTCCACGACGAGCCCACCATCGAGGCATTGAACGAGATGGGGCTGGACGCCACCTCGGTCGGCAACCACGAGTTCGACGAGGGGTACAAGGAACTCCTGCGGATGCAGAAGGGCGGCTGCCTGAACGACGGCGACGGGCAGAACAACCAGAACTCCTGCCCGGACCCGAAGGCGAAGTTCAAGGGTGCCGACTTCGACTACCTCTCGGCGAACGTGTACTACGAGAACACCGACAAGACCCTGTTCGCGCCGTACACGATCAAGAAGTTCCGCGGTGGGCAGAAGGTCGCGTTCGTCGGGATGACGCTGGAGAACACTCCGAACATCGTCACCAAGGCCGGCGTCGAGGGCCTCGCCTTCAAGGATGAGGTCGAGACCGCCAACGCGCTGGTGCCGAAGCTGAAGCAGCAGGGTGTCGAGGCGATCGTCGTGCTGCTGCACGAGGGCGGGCTGCCGTCCGACCCGAGGGCGTTCAACAGTTGCCCGGGGATCTCCGGCCCGATCACCGACATCGCCAAGACGCTCGACCCGGCGATCGACGCGATCATCTCCGGTCACACCCACGCGGCGTACAACTGCTCGATCAACGACCCGGCGGGCAAGCCCCGTCTCGTCACGAGCGCGTCGTCGTTCGGTAAGCTCATCACCGAGGTCCGGCTGAGCATCGACCTGGCCACCAACGACGTGGACCGGCTGAACACGCTGGCGAACAACCACATCGTCACCCGGGACGTGCCGAAGGACCGTCACCTGACCGAGCTGATCACCAAGTACCAGACGCTGGTCGCGCCGATCGAGACCAAGGTGATCGGCCATATCACCACCCCGTCGGTGCTGAAGACGCCGGACGACTCGCAGGAGTCCCCGCTGGGCAACCTGATCGCGGACGCCCAGCTGGCTGACGCCTCGACCGTCACCAACGGCAAGACGCCGGTGGTCGCGTTCATGAACCCGGGCGGCATCCGGGCCGACCTCGCCTCCAACGCGGGCGCGGTGACGTTCGGTCAGGCGTTCACGGTGCAGCCGTTCAACAACTTCCTGGTCTCGATGGACATGACCGGAACGCAGATCAAGGCCCTGCTGGAGCAGCAGTTCTCCGGCGTCAACCAGGCCTCGAACAAGGTGCTCCAGATCGCGGGCATCACCTACACCTACAACCCGGCCGCCGCGCCGGGCGCCAAGGTGGTGGCGGGCTCGATCCAGATCGCGGGCCAGCCACTGGTCGACGGTACGACGTACCGGATCGTCACGAACAACTTCCTGTCCGACGGCGGTGACGGCTTCCCGGCCTTCACCACGGCGACCGACAAGTTCTTCGGCGGTCTGGACATCGACGCCTTCGCCAAGTACCTGGCCGCGCACGACCCGTACACCCCGGGCCCGACGGACCGAATCTCCCTCGGTTCCTGATTCACATAACTCGACGCCCGGGCGCTCCCCAAGAGCCGCCCGGGCGTTGCCCTACCACCAGCATTCCCGAGCGGCCGTCGCTGACGGCGCCGCCCGGCCGGCTGGCCAGCAGTCGTCGCTTCACGTCTCCACCGATCGGCCAGCACTTGTGCCACCGACAAGGCCCTGCATCAGCTGAGTCGGTGCCAGGAACGCCTCACCTGAGACAGCGCCGTGACCGGGCCGCCTGTACCGTCGGCGCGACCGGGCCGCCTGAGCGGTCGGTACGACCGGGTCACCTGAGCGGTCGGTACGACCGGGTCACCTGAGCGGTCGGTACGACCGGGTCGCCTGCGCCGTCGGCCGGTGTGGGCGGGGCTTGGGGTGGTGTGCACGGGCTTGGGGTGGTGGCGGTGGGGTTTGGTGGGCGGTTCGGGGCGTGGGTCAGACGTCGAATTGCCAGTTGTAGCCGCGGTCCAGGGGTTCGTTGAAGTGTTGTTCCTCGCAGTCGTTCGTGAAGCCGCGGCTGGTTGCGTCCCAGTCGGTGCCGGTCAGGATTGAGATGTCCAGGGCGCCGCGGAGGCCTGTCAAGGTCGCCTTGCGTCGGCGTGTACTGCGGCGAGTTGAGGCGGAGGCTTGGCTGCCTGGAGAATCGCGGCCTGCTGCTCGAGGAGTTGAGTGAGCAGTCCCGGTAGGCATTCGCCGAGGCGACGGACTTTGCCGCCATTGCCTTGGTCAGGTTGCGCCGCATGGTGGCTTCGATCCGGCCGAGCACCCGCTGGTACTCCGCGACGCTAAGCGGACCTGGGGTGGTAATGGTCGGAGTCGGCGTCGGAGTGCTCACACTCGCCGAGCCGGCTGAATCCTGTTGTGGCGCCGGCGATCCGGCGTTCTCGTCCGGCGAACAGCCGGCGCAGATCAGCAAGAGGCCTACAAGGCCCGTCATCCATCGACCACCGAGCACGATGCCGCCCCCGATCGCCGACTGCCGATCCGCCGACTGCCGGCCAACAATCGTCCCGCAGTTGGCAGCGCGTGGTCGTCGCGTGTCCGGTTCATGCCAATCGAGCGGGGGCTAGCGGGTCATGGCTTCAAAGGCTTGTTCGGCGATGGCTGCGGACTGCTGAAGGGCCTCTCGCGGAATGCCGGCGGCTGCGTGGACGGCATGACCTTCGGACACAACCATCAGGAAGCGAGCCAGGGCATCCGGGTCGGCGTCAGCCGGTAGATCCTTCTGCTCGACTGCAAGCCGGAACCGGTCGGCGAAGGCCTTCTCCCCGGCGAGCCGACTGGCTGCCAGGAATTGCGCCACCTCCTGGTTCTCCGTGCTGCAGGACACGCCGCCCTGGATCGAGAGACAACCGCTCGGCTTGCCGTCGAGCGTCAGCGCGATCACGTTGTCGCGCAGGAATCGCTGAGCGACGAGCAGCGCGGTGGGCTCTTCGAGAGCAACCCGCGCGTACGCCATGTCGTGCTCGGCGTAGTGCCCGATGGCCCGGCGGAACAGGTCTGCCTTGCCGCCGAAAACGGAGTACAGGCTGGGCTTGTTGACGCCCATGGCGGTGGTCAGGTCGGTGATCGACGTGCCTTCGTAACCCTGCCGCCAAAAGACCTCGACGGCTCGCTCGAGCGCCTCGCCCTCGTCGAACGTGCGGGGTCGTCCTCCTGGCATCTTCCACCTCCTGGTTCGTACCGAGCCTACAGTTCTTAACCGATCGGTTCAAAAATTTGCGTGAACCTTCAACCACTGCTAACTTGAGTTTCTAACCGAACGGTATGAAACCCAGGGAGCGGATCATGGACGGCAGTGCTGAGCAGGCCCTAGGGCGGGTCGGCGTCTGGAGTATGGAGCTGCGCAATGCGGGCCAGCCGGGCGTTGACGCGGCGGCTGAACTGGCGGATCGCGGCCTCACCGCACTCTGGATCCCGGGGCTCGACGGCCGCGGAGTCTTCGCCGACACAGACGAGTTGCTGTTGGCGTCGCCCGAGACGTACGTCGTACTCGGTGTCCTCGGCATCTGGCGACAGGAAGCCTCGGTCTTGTCGGCTCGGGTGCGCGAGCTGGATCTTCGTCACGGCCCGCGGACGATCGTGGGCCTCGGGGTGAGTGACCGCAACGCGGCCGCGGCGGTGGGTCGGACGTACACCAGTCCGGTCGGCGCCGTCAGCGAGTACCTCGATGAGCTGGCGCAGGAGCCGAGCCCGATCGCTCGGGAGCGCCTGCTGCTCGGGGCTCTCGGTCCCCGGATGGCGCAGCTCGCAGCAGAACGCACCGCGGGGATCCATCCCTTCCTGGTGAACCCGGACTACACCGCGAGGATGCGCGACCAGCTCGGAAGCAACGCGTTGATCGCGCCCCATCAGGCGGTCGTGTTCAGTACCGACGCCGAGCAGGCGCGTGCGGTCGCTCGCGACCAACTCGGCATGTTCATCGGATTCGATGCCTACCGCAACAATCTGCGTCGGATCGGCTTCACCGACAGCGACCTCGTTCCCGGCGGCAGCGATCGGGTGATCGACGCGCTGGTCGCCTGGGGAGACGAAGAGGCCATCGGCCGGCGACTCCGCGAGCACCTGGACGCCGGCGCGGACCACGTCGCAGTACAGGTTCTTCCCGCCGCGCCGGCCGGCAACAGCCTCCCCCTGGCCGACTGGCGACGGCTGGCGGACCTCGCCGCCGACCTCACCTGATCTCTCCAAAGACCTCACCAATCCGGCCAACAAAGGCCGGTACCACCGAAAGGATCCCCTCATGGGACAGCTGGACAACAAGGTCGCACTCGTCACCGGTGCCACCAGCGGTATCGGCCTGGCCTCTGCCCGGCGTCTGGCGACCGAAGGCGCGCACGTCTTCATCACCGGTCGCCGCAAGACCGAACTCGACGCCGCCGTCGCCGACATCACTGCCGCAGCAGGTGGTCGGGTGACCGGCGTCGCGGGTGACGTCGCGAACCTGGATGACCTCGACGCGCTTTTCGAGACCATTGCCCAGTTCGGGCGCGGGCTGGACGTAGTACATGCGAATGCGGGTGGCGGTGGGTTCTCGCCGCTGGGAGTGATCACGCCTGAAGACTTCGACAAGACGTTCGGGATCAATGTTCGCGGCACGCTTTTCACCGTGCAGAAGGCGCTTCCGCTGCTGAACGAGGGCGCCGCGATCGTACTGACCGGCTCGACCGCCGCCACCGACGGTACGCCAGCCTTCAGTATCTACGCCGCGACGAAGGCTGCCATCCGGTCCTTCGGCCGGACGTGGGCCGCAGAGTTGGCGCAGCGGGGGATTCGGGTGAACACCGTCATCCCAGGCCCGACCAACACACCCGGCCTGGCCGGACTCGCGCCAGATGCCGAGCAAGCCTCGGCGCTGCTGGGGTCGATCGCGTCCGGAGTACCGCTCGGGCGGCTCGGCGAGCCCGAGGAGATCGCGAACGCCGTCCTGTTCCTCGCCTCCAGCGAGAGCAGCTTCATGACCGGCGGCGAGATCTTCGTCGACGGCGGCACGAACCAACTCTGAGCGCGGGCAGCCGGTGGAGGCGACTCCACCGGCGCCTCGTCCCACAGGCCTGTCGGCCCATGGGACGAGGCGCTGATCGCTCGTACTGCGAACCGCCCTCACCTCGGGCGGGTGGAACTCCACTCGTACGTTTGGAGGCCGGCGCCGTTAGGAATCAGAGTGGGATTGTCCGACTCGAACGCCACGTGTTTGCCGTCGCTGGAGATCGCCGGGCCGACACTTCCGTTGCCGCCGGCTGTCTGGTCCTGGCCGCGGCTGATCCAGACGCGAGTGCCAGTCTTGCGGTCGAGCCGGAACACGTCGCTGAGGTCTCCTTGATCCGCGGGGGTCATCCGCCCTGGCGTTCCGAAGGTGACATACCGCCCGTCGGCCGAGACATCGCCTCGGAAGACCGGGCCGATGGCCGACGAGGGCCGGCCGAGGTGGTCGGTCGAGACCAGCTCCAGCCCGTTGGTTTGCAGATCCCGCAGCCAGACGTTGGGGACCGGGTCGGGTCCTAGCCACCCGATGACGGTGAAGAGCAGGAACCGCCCGTCGTCGGAGAAGGACGGATAGCCGATCTCGGTCATGAAGGACTGGGGATCGACCGTCACGCCCTCGGAGACCACCCGAGTCGTGTTCTTCTTGCGGTCGTGGACGGCCAGGCTCGGGCCTTCGGTCACGAAGGCCACGAAGCGGCCGTCGCCGGAGATCGCGGGCTCCCTGGAGTAGATGTCGCGCTGCTGGCCGTCGGCGGTCAGCGAAACCCGCTCGGTCCGCCGGCTGCGGAGATCCCGGACGAAGACGTCCTCGGTGTCGTTGGTGTCACCGGCGACCAGGTTCGTCGAACCCGACGTGAATACCACGTGCCGGCCGTCGGCGGAGATCTCCGGCTGGTGAGCGCCGTTGTCGGCCAGGCCGCCGCCTGTGCCGACCGAGGCGAGCGTCGTCCGCCCGGTGTGTAGATCGCGGACGAAGACGTCGGGGCTGTTGTTGGTGTCACCGGGGAACAGGTTCGTCGCGTTCGAGTTGAAGGCTACGAACCTGCCATCGGCCGAGATCGACCCCTGCCGGCTCTCGCCGTTGCCCTGCCCGCCGGTCACGCCGACGGAGACGAGCGTGGTCCGGCCGGTCAGCCTGTCCCGGACGAACACGTCCCGCCGCTCGTTCGTGTCGTTCGGCACCAGGTCGGAGGCGCCGGAGGAAAAGACTGTGTAGCGCCCGTTGGCAGACACTCCCAGGCCCTTCTCGGTTCCCGACGCCGAATCACTGTTCCCGCCGCCGCCCGCCGGCCCGACCGATACGAGTTTGATCGTCCCGGGGTTCGGCTCGCCCGCGGAAACCGCGACCGCACTGGCCGGTATCGCGGCGACGGCGAGCCCGACGAGCGCAGTACGGGCCAGTCTGTGGACGCTGGATTGAAGTTTCACGTTTCCTCCCTCAAGGTCATCAGCTCGATGCGCCTGGGAGGCCGAAAGTTACGGCGCGGGACTCGACTGCCCGTTGGGGTCGGCCGAGTCTGCCCGTTGGGGTCAGACGAGGAGATTCAGGAGTACCAGCGCGAAGGCTATGCCGGTCGAGAGGGCTGCCTTGGTGGAGCCGACGCCGTGGCGGAGGGCGCTGGCGAAGACGGCGAGGGTCAGTGGCACGAGCATGAGCAGCAGGGTGATGCCGGCTGCGTGGACGCCAACGTGGGACCGGCCGGTCAGTACCAGGCCGAAGATCAGGGCGAAGGTCAGACCGAGCCACGTGGTCGGCTGGATCGGGCCGTCGGTGCGGCTATGACGATGTGAAACGCGAGCACCTCGGCGATGCGAAGTCGGAGCAACGTGCGCCATCGGTCACCTTCCGTGAAAAGACCGAATACGCACGGTAGCAGCACGAATGTGCGCCGGGTCAAGCCCGGAACCGGGCTCCCGGTCCAGTCCGGAATGCGATCCGGGTTGCCGGCGGACGGTGTTCCAGGGCTGAGATCGGGCTCGGCTCGCGGTGGGCCGGGGGTGTTCCGAGCGGAGTCAGACGGTGGCGTCGGCTGTTTCGCGGTCCTTGGAGGGCGGGATGACGAAGCGGTAGCCGACGTTGCGGACGGTGCCGATCAGGGATTCGTGTTCGGGACCGAGCTTGGCTCGCAGGCGGCGTACGTGGACGTCGACCGTCCGGGTGCCGCCGAAGTAGTCGTAGCCCCAGACCTCCTGGAGCAGCTGCTCGCGCGTGAACACCCGGCCGGGGTGCTGCGCGAGGAACTTGAACAGCTCGAACTCCTTGTACGTGAGGTCGAGCGCGCGTCCGTTGAGCTTCGCCGTGTACGAGGCTTCGTCGATCACCACATCACCGCTGCGGATCAGCGTGGTGTCGGGGTCCTCGTTGCGGGCGGCGGCCAGGCGGCCGATCACCAGCCGCAGGCGTGCCTCGATCTCGGCCGGACCGGCCGTGTCGAGCAGGACGTCGTCGGCGCCCCAGTCGGCGTTCACCGCGGTCAGGCCACCCTCGGTGACTACCAGGATCAGCGGTACGTCGATGCCCGTCGTACGGATCAGGCGGGAAACCCCGCGCACCGTGACCAGGTCGCGGCGGGCGTCGAGGAGGACCGCGTCGGCGTCGGGCGCGTCCACCAGGGCAGCGACCTCGGCGGGCAGGATGCGGATCTGGTGTGGCAGCAGGGCGAGCGACGGCAGCACCTCGGTGGAGGCCTGCAATGCGTTCGTCAGCAGAAGCAACGTGCTCACGCTGTCTCCTTGTGCTGGTCGTCGGATCCCTGGTGAGTGACCCGGTCCTTATGCACGTCAGGCCCCGACGGCGTCATTGCCGGGGGCCCGAGACACACTGGATGCAACAGCAAGCTGACATAATAGCCGAAGACTTAACCGATTAGTGAGGCCCTACCGAATGCCGGAAGTGACCATCAGGTACTTCGCCGCTGCGCGCGCCGCGGCGGGCGAGTCCTCGGCGACCGCACAGGCTGCCTCGGTGAAGGAGCTCGTCGGCGCGGTCTCGGCCGATCGCCCCGAGCTCGCCCGGGTCCTCGGCATCTGCACGTTCCTGCTCGACGGCGAGCGCGTTGACCTGGACACCAACCTCTCCGATGGCTCCCTCGTCGACGCCCTACCTCCCTTTGCAGGCGGCTGAAGCCCGTCCTCGGCCTGAGCCCCTGCCGCCACCTGTCCTTCCTAACTGAGTGTATCCGGGGCGTTGCTTTCGGTAGAGGGTTTTCCACAGGGGCGTGCCGCGGGTGGGGGACCTGTTGGGCGGTAGATTGCGGGTTTGTGGCGATGGAATCGGGGACGTTGCTCACTACGGTGGGGCGCGCGGGGGCTTTGTTCTGGAAGGCTTGGCCGCGGTTGCTGGCTGTGTTTCTGATTGCGCAGTTGGCGCATCGGGGGCTGCAGTGGGTGGCTGTGCAGGCCGGGGCGAAGGCTGAGGCGGCTGGGATCGCCGTGCTGGCGTTGCTGGTGGTCGTCTCGCTGGCGATGTATGTGGCGATGTTCCTGGTACTTCGCAGCGAGCTCCCCTTCCACGGGCGGGCCGTGGCTGAGGGGGTGCTGGCGCCCGATGGCGTGGAGCCGGGCAAGGAGCATCGGCCGGTTGATGCGCTGGCGGCGGCTCTGTTGCCGTTCCTGGCGTTCTACGCGGCGTACAAGTTCTTGCAGGCCGAGGCGCTCGACTACGAGTACCAACTGGCCGCCCACAAGGTCAACGACACCCTCGCGACGGTGCTCAACGGAGGCAGCGTCGATCAAGGGTCGAGTGGGCTCCAATCGCTCTCGACCTGGTTGTTCATCGCGCTCGGCGCCTCGGCGTACATACTGCGCTTCTTCTTCAAGCGGAAGGGCAAGAAGGCCGGCGGCCCGGTGCGGCGGTTGTTCGTCGTCTACCTCGAGGCGCTCTGGATCTTCGTCGTCATCTACCAGGCCTTCTCGTTCATCCCGTCGCCCAAGGCCTGGCTGAAGGAACGCGAGGTCGCCGCCTGGGTGCACGACGGATACGCCTGGGGACTCGACCACCTGCTCGGCGTCGCGAAGGTCCGCGAGATCTGGGACGCCGTCACCGGATTCGTTGCCGCGGGCATCGGTGATCTGTGGAGCGCCGCGGTGCTGCCGCTGATGTGGATCACGATGACCGCGGTGATCTACGGCCGGGCCGTGCACAAGGCGCAGAAGGGCGAGCGGCGCTGGCGGTTCGACCGGATCACCCACCGCTGGCAGCAGACGCCGCGGATCGTCCGGGTGGCCGGCAACTCGATGGTGTCGGACTGGAAGGACCGCTGGACGCCGGTGGCCGAGGCATTCCGGCTGGTGGTCCGGTCGGGGCTGCGGCCGATGCTGGGCTACTTCCTCGCCTGGGCGGTGGTGACCTTCCTGGCCAGCGAGGTCTGGATCTTCCTGAAGCTCTACGTGCTCGGCCCGCACTCACTGCCGTTCTGGCTGGTCATCGACGAGCCGCTCTCCCTCGTCACCGACGGCCTGAAGATCATGCTGCAGGTCAGCCTGCTGGCCGCGGCGTACGACCGGATGATCGGCGGCCTGGCGGGCTACCTGAAGCCCAAGACCCACGCGGCGCACTCGGCCGAGGGGCCGCAGGCCGACAAGGGTGTCGCCGACCTGACCGCCGCTACCTCGGGAATGCCAGAAACTCAGGAAGTGTCGTAGCCCAGGTGATCGTCAGCTCGACCGACGACGCCACCGAGGCCGGCACGATGAAGACCGCGACCGCCTCGAACGGCTTCCCGGCCGACGGCTTCAGGAAATAGGGCGCGATACGAGGGTCCCGGTAGCTGGCCGGCTTCTCGTCGTACCCGCCGGTGCAGCCCGTCGGCCGGTCCTGGAACTCGTCCTCCAGGATCGAGTCGTCCCAGATCCGCCCGTCCGGCGCCCGCAGGTGCACCTGACAGCCGCTCAGCGACTCCAGCTTCTTCAGGTCGTCCACCTGCAGCCGGAAATACGCCCGTACGCGGGTCGTCCCGTCAGGCAGCGGGCTCGGTACGGCGGAAGCCCGAACCGGCGTTGGATCCGTCTCCACGCTCGCGGCGAACCAGGTGGCGTCCTTGTACGACGTACCGCCGGCCGCGACCGTGACGGCGTCGCGGGGCTCGGCGTCGTACCAGGACTTGTAGTCGGAGCGGGTCGTCCACCAGCCGGCCAACGGCACGGTGATGACCAGAGAGAGCAGGGCCGCCGTGTTCTTGCGGAGCCAGCCAGGTCGCGCTCGTCGTGCGCTGCTCATGACGCATCCGCGGCGTTGAAGATCGCCACATCCTTCCGCAGCCCGGCCAGCTGGTCCTTCTGCACGCCGAGCGGAATCCTTGCCTGGGGCTCCAAATCGTTGAAGATCGCCTTCTCCATCACCTGCAGTACCGCCCCAGGCAGCTGATCGGCAGGCATCTCCACCACGAACGACCCCTGAGCAGGGATGTCCGGCGCGAACTCGAAGGAGGTCAGGTCAACCTCCTCGAGCCCGGCCCGGTTGGCGCCGAGATAGGTGGTCCCGTCGGCGGCCTTGATCGACACGTTGTTGAGGTGCATCGGCTCCCGGGTCGCTTTCACGACCGCGTCGACGACGACGAAGTCGGACAGCGACTCGCGATCCGGCGCGGACTTGGGGATCCGCAGCTTCTTGCTGACCTGGACGCTCCGCACGGTCAGCTCGAACCGGGGCGTCTTGACCGCCTTGCCGACGATGCCGTTCACCGGGGTCGGATCCTGGATGTCCTGCTGCGTCGGCGTCAGCCGGTAGACGGCGATGATCGTGGCCAGCACGACGAGCACCAGACCGGCGTTCAGTCCCTTGCGCAGCAGATTGTTGCGCGAGGCCCCTTCCACCGGCAGCGGCGGCGGCGTGCTCACTTGCTGTTGTCCTTCACCTTGACGCTGCTCTCGGCCGCGATCTCGTCCGTCGTCCACTTGTCGTGCTTGTCGAGCAGTGACTCCCCGAACTCGTAGTGCTGCACGCTGAGCTTCACCTCGGTCGGCAGAGCACTGAGCTTGGGGATCTTCCACACGTAGGCGACGTCCTCGCCGTACTCGGGTGTCAGCACCGGGTTGCGCGTCTGGTCGCTGATATTGGTGGTGCCCATCGGCGGATCCGTGTCCTTGACCCCCGGTACGCCGATCAGCCGGAGCAGATCACTGGGCGGGGTCGCGCCGGCCTTGTCGGTGACCTTCAGCTTGGTCACCACGGCGATCAGCGCGCCGCCGTCGTCGGGCTGGAACAGCGGCTTCAGGTCCTTGACCGCGACCACCCGCTGGATCGTCACCTCGAACCGGCCGGCATCGATCGCCGTACCGGCCGCCACCTGCGGGGTCTCGTCGGCGGCCTTCTTCAGGCCCCCGAACACCGCCGAGACCGCCAGCAGCACGGCTGCCGCGCTGAAACCCCAAGTCTTCAGCGACCGGCCGCGCACCTTCATGTCCTGCAACTCCGGCAATTCCTCGCCGGCACCGCTCCCCGTTGGTTCCTGCACGCCCGAAGCCTAACTACCCAGAGGGCCGCAAACCTCAGTCGGCTGGGCGTCCACGCAGGCGCTTGGTCTCGCCGCGGCGCTTCTTGTCGTCCAGCCGCCGCCGGACCGCGTTCTTGCTGGGCCGGGTTGGCCGCCGCTTCCGGGGCGGCGCCGCGATGGCCTCCCGGATCAGTCCCGCCAGCCGGGTCCGCGCAGCCTCCCTGTTCCGCCACTGCGACCGCTGCTCGGACGCAGCCACAGTCAGTACTCCGTCCACGAGCCGCGACCCGAGTCGCTCCAGCGCACGCGCTTTCAGCACTTCGCTCAGCGCGGTGGTACCCGCGACGTCGAAGCTGAGCTCCACCCGGCTGTCGGTGGTGTTCACCGACTGGCCGCCGGGGCCGCTCGACCGGGAGAACCGCCAGGACAGCTCGGTTTCGGGGATGACGACGCCGTGGCGCACGATCAGCCCGGTCTCCATAGGGCTATTCAATCCGATCCCGGTCCCTGACCGCCTCCCGATTGTCCGGGTCGAGTGGCGGCGGCGATCCGGCCAAGGCCGCGGCCAGCAAGGACTGAGCCGACCACTTCAGCAATCGGACCGCCTCGTCGTGGGGCAGTTTCGCCACATCGAGCAGCCAGCTGAGCGCCTCGATCCCGACCGCGCTCCGGATCGCGATCGCGAGCCGATGAACGACCTCTGCCGGCAGTTGGTCATGGAGAGGCAGCAGTGCCTCCTCGATCCAGCCGATCGCCCTGCCCTGACGCAGCGGCAGCGCCGCTCGCTCGGCGGGATCGGCATCGAGGGCGAGCCGGAGCATCGTGCGTTGCTGGGCCTCGGTCTCGACGACCAGCGCGATGAAGGTGTCGATCACCGCCGCCAGACGTTGGGTCACGTCGCTGGGTGGATCTGCCGGCAGCAAGGACGTGGTCGTGGTTTCGGGATGGGCGGCCGAGAGCAAGGCGCGTTGGTTCGGGAAGTACCGGTAGGCGGTCGGGCGGGACACCTCCGCGGCTGCCGCCGCCTGCTCGACGGTCGGCGTCACCCCGGCGGCGACCAGCTCGCGGGCCGCGGCTACCAGGGCGTCTCTGGTGCGCTGCTTCTGCCGGCTGCGGCCACCGGACTCGTAGGGCATTGACACAACGCTGATGATACCCCAGTCTCGTGGTGAGACCTAAGTCTCATAATCGGAGAGAGGGGTGGGGACAATGAGTGGATTCGTCAGGGCAGCGACGGACGGCGAGTTGCGATGGTTCTCCGGAGGTGGAGTGCATTGCTGGCTGGCCACTGCTGAGCAGACCGGCTCGAGTTATCTGCTGTTCGAGGACCGGATGGAGCGCGGCAAGGTCACGCCGCTCCACCTGCACCCCGAGGCGGACGAGTCGATGTACCTGCTGGAAGGGGAGATCCTGATCCACCTGGACGGGGTCGAGCATCGCGTCGGTCCGGGCGGCCTGGCGATGGTGCCCAGGGGGACGCCACACGCGTTCCTGGTGACGTCCGAGACGGCAAGAATGCTCGTTCTGATCACTCCTGGCATCGGCCAGGAGTTCTTCCTCGGCGCGAGCGAACCGTACGTCGAAGGCGCCCCGCACGAGGTCGACTTCGCCAAGGTCCAGCAGTCGGCCCGCACCAACGGCGGCACCGAGATCCTCGGCCCGCCGCCGTTCGCGAACCTGCCTGTGGGTCAGGGCGTCTAGTGTCCTGAGTCCCCGGTGCGCCGGCCTCCGGAGGGGGAAGCCGGCGCCCAAGGTCAGGCCGCGGGGTCCATGGCGCGGCCGAGAGCGCGGTAGTCCCAAGAGGCTGCGCGCCAGGCCACCGGGTCGAGCGCGTGCCGTCCGTCCACGATCGCCCGGACGGCGACGATCTCGCCGAGCCACTCGGGGTCGATGTCACGGAACTGATCCCACTCGGTCAGCAGCGCAACGACATGCGCACCCTCTGCTGCCTCGGCTACACCCGAGGCGTAGTGCAGATCCGGGTACGCCTTGCGTGCGTTATCCATCGCCTGCGGGTCGTACACCCGTACGATCGCCCCTTCGGCCTGCAGCAGCCGGGCCACGTCCAGCGCCGGCGCGTCCCGGATGTCGTCGGAGTCGGGCTTGAACGCCGCCCCCAGTGCACAGACCGTCACTCCGGCCAGCGAGCCGCCCGCCTGCGAACGGATCAGGTCGACCGTCCGCTGCCGCCGCCGCTGGTTGATCGCGTCGACCTCGCGCAGGAACGAGACCGCCTGCCCGACGCCGAGCTCCTCGCTGCGGTGGATGAAGGCCCGGATGTCCTTCGGCAGGCACCCGCCGCCGAACCCGAGCCCGGGCCGCAGGAACCGCCCGCCGATCCGCGGGTCGTACGACAGCGCCGCCGCCAGCTGCTGGACGTCGGCGCCGGTGGTCTCGCATACCTCGGCCATCGCGTTGATGAACGAGATCTTCGTGGCCAGGAAGGAGTTCGCGGACACCTTGACCAGCTCGGCGGTCGGCAGATCGGTCACCACGACCGGTACTTCGGCCTCGAGCAGCGGAGCGAACGCCGCCTGCAACTGCTCCAGCGCCCAGTCCGACGCGACCCCGAAGACGAGCCGGTCCGGCCGCATCGTGTCCTCGACGGCGAAGCCTTCGCGCAGGAACTCCGGGTTCCAGGCCAGCTCGACCTGGTCGCCGGCCGGCGCGGTCGACTGCAGCAGACTCGTCAGCCGGGCCGCGGTACCGACCGGCACGGTGGACTTGCCGACCACCAGGCTGCGCCGTGTGAGGTGCCGGGCGAGGTCGGTGACGACGGCGTCGACGTACGTCATGTCGGCGGCGGGCGAGTCCTTCATCTGCGGCGTACCGACGCAGACGAAGTGCACGTCGCCGAAGGCGGCGGCCTCGGCGATGTCAGTGCTGAACCGGAGCCGGCCGGAGTCGAGCGCCTTACGAAGCATCTCGGGCAGGCCGGGCTCGTAGAACGGGACGCGGCCGTCGGCGAGCGCCGCGATCTTGGCCTCGTCGGTATCGATCCCGAGTACCTCGAAGCCGAGAACGGCCATGCAGATCGCGTGCGTCGCGCCCAGGTATCCGGTGCCCAGAACGGTGATGCGTGGCTTGGCAGCCATCAGAACCCCCCATAGGTTCGCAGGTGGAAGCAGCCCGTCCGGTCTCTGGCCGGCGGACAGGTGATGTGGGTAGTACGGGTACTGCGCAGGTTTGCAGGTCGGTCAGCGGCAGGGAATGTTGCTCAGCCCTTCGCCGGCCGCCGTGAATTTGTTGTCACAGGCAACGACGTTCGACGCGGGCTGGCGCAGCGCGATGGCCAGGCCGGGTCCGTCGACGGTCGCGATGTTGCCGGTGAAGACGTTGTGGTCGCCCCAGCCCTTCAGGATCTGGTGCGTCTGGAAGCCGTCCTGGGTCGACTTCGTGCCCATGTTCCCCTTGATCAGGTAGTTGTTGCCCTTGACATCCACCCAGGAGTCGGCGCCCTTCAGCCCCGATCCGTCGAAGGTGTTGCCCTCCAGCAACCCTCCGGTGGTGCCTTCCTTGATGTCGATGGCCTCCGAGGTGACCTCCGACATCTTGTTGCCCTTGACGACGTTGCGGTCGGAGCGGTCGGGCTGGCAGTCGTTCGTGGTGCACCAGTTGCTGACCGCGGAGCCGATGTAGACGCCCTCGCCGAACTTGTCCCGGCGCAGGCCCGTCTTGGAGATCGTGTTGTTGAGGACGACGTTGTCCGTACTGTTGGCGCGCAGGTGGATCGCCTCGTCACCGATGTCGTGCACGGTCAGACCCTGCACGACCGACCCGACGGTGGTGTCGGCCATCACACCCTTCTGACCGTTCGTGACGGTGAAACCCACCAGCCGCCAGTACTTGGCCTTGTTCAGGTGGAGGACGTATCCACCCTTGACGCTGTCGCCGTCCAGGACCGCGCCCGCGCCGCCGCACAGCCAGATCGGCTGCTCGGCGGTACCGGACGCCTGGGTGACGAACTTCCCGGTGTACTTGCCGTCCTCGAGGGCGATGCTGGCCCCGGGGGTGGCTTTGGCTAGTGCTTCTTCCAGGCTCTTGGTGTCCGTCACGGTGACGGTCGCCTCCGGGCAGCTGACCGGCGCCGAGTTCGGCAACGGTCCTTGCCCGGCGGGTGCCGCGTTGGCGATCAAGGGCGCGTCGGCCGGCTTGCGCTTGCCGTCGTCGTTGCCTTCGTCGTCGGGCTCATCCGGTGACTTCGTGTCCGTCGGCCCGGTCGTCGCCGGCGTGCTCGGCGGATCGGTCGGGTCGTCGGTGATGTCCGGGATGCTGGGCTCCGGCGGTACGACCGGGATCGACGGGCCGGCCGACGCCGGCGGTTTGGAGGAAGAGGAGTCCGAAGGCCAGGCGACGGCCACGATGCCACCGCCGATCAGCAGGACCGCCCCGGCTGCACTTCCGGCGACGATCAGCTCGCGCCGGGAAAGCTTGTTCAGCCTGGTCAGTTCGAGCAGCCGGCTCAGCCGGGTCATCTGGCTCCCAAGTGGTTCTCGTTGGACACCGGTACCGAGCCGGCGGACAGTGTCCGGCCGTCGGTCACCGGTGACTTGTCGGCGTACGGGTGGACGACGCGCCGGATCCGGCGTGCGCCGCGGGCGGCGGTGAAGATCAGCAGGGCGGCCAGGAACAGCCACATCGCCGTCAGCGGCTGCAGGAACCGCTTCAGGGTGACTACGAACGGCGTGGTGTCGTGCCAGTTGCCCTCGTCGTTCTTCCAGCGGTGCATGTTGACGTCCGCGGCGCGCTTGGTGTCGATCGCGCTCGGCCCGCGGCCACTGATGGTGTTCTCGGTGACCTTGGTCTCGCTCACCGAGCCGACCAGCGAGATGGCGTGCGAGTCGGCGTCCGACAAGGTGTTGCGCTGGACCGTGGCGGCCGAGTCACGGAGGTACACGCTGGTGTTGCCGCCACTGACGATGTTGCCGGTGATCACCGACTTGGTGACCCCGTCGCGGATCGCGATGCCCTGCCGGATCGGTTCGGTGACCCGGTTGCCGACCACCGAGACGTCCTCGGCGCCACCCCGGACGACGACGCCCATGTCGTTGCCCTGCAGGTCGTTCGCGTTGACGCCGATGTTGGTCCCGCCGATCACCTCGACGCCGTACCGGGCGTTGTCGACCAGCTTGCTGTTGGACACGGTGTTGTTGCCGTAGCTGCCCAGGCTGGAGCCGGTCGCGCTCGGGCCGTCGGCCAGCGGCAGGCCGGACATGGTCAGCCCGTTGCGGTGGTTGCGGCTGGCCTCGATCTCGGACAAGACGATGCCCGTCGTCGCCCGGGACAGCACGAAACCGTCGCCGGCGTTGCCGTCCGCGGTACTGGAGTCGATCACCGCGTTGGTGACGTAGCGGTGCATCACGATGCCGTCGACCAGGCTGTCGTCGAACTTGCTGTCGCGGATGTCGAGGCCGTTGGCGCTGGCCGCGAACAGCCCGAAGGCGTTCCGCTTGACGGTCGTGTTCTGGATCAGCGCGGAAACGTAGCTGTACTCCGGGTCCGCGATGTCCACCTCGGGCAGCGGCAGTTTGCCGGCCGGGAGCACCTGGCTGAGGCTGTTCTTGCCCGCGCCGTTCAAGGTGGTGCCGGTGGTCTCCGGCTTCGTCGCGCCCTTGGTCGCCTCGCGTTCCTTGGTGGCGCGCTTGCCGACCCGCATGGTCTCGCCGAGCGTGTCCAGCGAGCCGCTGTTCGGCCGGTCGGTACCGGTCAGCGAGAGCCCGCCGGTACGACCGCTCCAGAAGCCGAGGTCGGACAGTTCGGCGTACCGGAAGCGGACCTGGCCGCCGAGCGAGCGGATGTAGGACCGCCCGTCGTTGGTCAGCGTGTCCGGGCCGTCGGTGTCGCGGTTCCAGCTGGTGATCCGGACCGGCCGGCCGTTCGCGCCCTGGACGTTCAGAACGCCGCCGTAGTTGACGATCGAGACGAAGCCCTTGTCGTCGCTGGCCAGTCGCAGCGTGAGGCCGCCGGACGACGCCAGGTTCAGCGTCGCGCCGTTCTGGATCACGACGTGCTCGGACAGCAGGTAACCGCCGTCGGGCTGCCGGATGAAGGTCTGCGGGGCGAGCCCGAGCAGATCCTTGATCGTGTAGACCTCGCGCCGGGGCGTCAGCACCAGCGTGTACGCCGAACCGGTGGCGATCCGGTACGGCGAATTGAGTGACGTCTTGCTCCAGCGGGCGAGCGAGTCGACCGTACGCACCTCTACCAGGCGGCGGTCCTCGTCGGCCACGTACGCCGCCTCGGCCTCCGGGTCACCCGGGTACGGGAGCCGGTCGATCACCTTGTCGTCCTTGGCCTCGCCAGGCGTGGTCGGCTG
Source organism: Streptomyces sp. SID13031 (assembly GCF_010548305.1). Lineage (GTDB taxonomy): Bacteria > Actinomycetota > Actinomycetes > Propionibacteriales > Kribbellaceae > Kribbella. The sequence continues at coordinate 420,159 of NZ_JAAGLV010000003.1, read as the reverse complement.
GGTCGCGTCCGGTGGCTGCGGCTTGGGCGTGGTACTCCCGGGCTTGACCGCGCTGGGCGTCGGCTTCGGGGTCGGTGACGCGGCGGGCGAGCCCGAGGCGGTGGACTGCATCCAGACCAGCCCGGCGACGCCGAGCACACCGATCACGACGATGGCACGCCAGAGCTTGCGGCCCTTCTTGGGCTCGGTCATGAGGCGGGCTCCGTCTGCAGCTCGTTCGAGTGCTGCAGCTCAGCGGCGTGCCGGGGCTGGCTGGCCTCGTGGTGCATCGCCGGCTGCAGGTGGGGCGTGGTGATGGTCTGGTTCGGCCGTACCAGCGAGGCCGCGTCCTGGCCCTCGCCGCCGACCACGTCCTCGGAGCGGGTCAGCCAGCCCTGGTGGTTCATCGTCACGAACGCGTACAGCTTGATCGGCAGCGCGATCAGGATGACGGTGACGGCGACCAGTGGCAGCAGCAGGATCTCGCCCGGATGTCTGCGCAGGTGCGAGATGCCGCGGATACCGCGGGCGATGACCATCCAGGTGGCGGCGAGAGTGAAGCTCTGCCAGGTCCAGTCCAGCCGGCTGAACACCATGTAGCCGATGGTGATACCCATCGTCACCGGCGTCAGCAGGATCTGCAGCACGGTCACCTTGGTCACCAGTGGCACCCGCCACAGCCAGCCCTTCCAGACCGCGGTCAGGTAGCAGCGGTAGGAGTTGCGGCTCCAGCGGATCCGCTGCTTGGCGAAGGCGCGGAAGGTGGATGGGAACATCGACAGCGCCTTGGCCGACGACTGGTGCACGGTCTTGTAGCCGGAGGCAAGTACTAGCCAGGTCAGCCGGCCGTCGTCGCCGGCGACACAGCGCCGGCCGAGGAAGAACTCGTTCTCCAGGTTGTCCAGCACCGGCACGACAACGCTGCGCCGGTACGCGCCGGTGCGGCCCGAGACGCAGGCCACGGCGCCGGCTGCGCCCATCGCGGGCACGTAGTCGTAGTACCGGAGGTTGACCAGCCAGTTGGCGACCCGGCGCCAGACGCTGGTGGTGCGCTCGTGCACGTTCTGCTGGGTGCTGACCGCGCCGACCTCGGGGTCGATGAACGGGCGCTGCACGGCCTTCAGCAGGCCGGGCTCCCAGCTCGTGTCGGAGTCGACCAGCAGTAGGACCTCGAAGGAGGCGGCGCGGATCCCGACGCCGAGCGCCGAGCGCTTACCGGCGTGCTTGAACAGGATCGGGTTGATCCGCGGGTCGTCCAGCGCGATCAGCCGCTCGTAGGCCTCGGTGTCGGCGACGTCCAGCACGATGATGATCTCGTTCGGGTTCTGATGGCGCCAGGATTCCAGGCAGCGCATCAGAATGTCCGGATCCTCGTGGAAAGAAGGAACCACCACCGAGGTGGTGGTGGTGAAGTCGTTCTCGATCGGCTTGGCCAGCCGGGACAGAATGAAACGGTAAAGCCAGAGCGCCCAGACGACGATTCCGGCGACCGCCAGAGGAACGAGATTCCGCCATTGCGAAAGATCGTCCATGGACAGCGAGAAATGGGTAATCCGATCCCATATTTCAGCCAGACTAAATCGGCTCATGGGCGTAGTCGACACAATCATTCCCTTAATCCCCCCACCGCGCGAAGCGGTCGAATTTCACCCGGGTCCTCACCCCAGGACCGGGTGGCGCTTCGGCCGGACCTCACGTCGGCCGTCCTGCGGACGGCTGCGCACAGTAACCAACCTGTCCGCGGCTTCCGTCGAAAGTAGTCGTCGCCGCCGCTGCCGTCAACGCACCGCGGCCAGCTTTGAAACTAGCCGCTCGGACCAGTGCTGCGCCGCTGACTTCGGGATCGTTCACGAAACATTAATCGGCGAGCAACATATGTTGCCGTGGTATTTCCGCTGGTTCGCACGCCATGCGAGACTTGGCCAATGCGGAATACGTCACGGCCGGTGAGGAGTTGTTTACTCGCGATTGCGGTGACCGCGGCGCTGGCGGCTTGCAGCGACACCGAAAATCCGGCGGCCACCGGCTCGGTTCCGCCGTCCGGGCCGACCTCGGTGACGGCCCCCGCGACTCCGGGCACGCCGTCGTCCACCAGTACGACACCGACGGCCACGCCGGATCCTGAGTGCGCCCCTGGCCCCGGCCGGACGGTCAGGCAACTGGCCCCGCTGAGCGTGCCCGAGGTGGTCGTCGCGCCGCTGACCTATGACGACAACGGTGTCCAGAAGACCGCGCTCGAGGGTTTCACCATCCCGGCCCAGCTCGTCAGCGCCGGCTGCGTGATCCAGTACGACGCTCCCGGTGGCTGCCTGGGCGCGGTCAGGATCACCGGCGCGACGATTCCGCCGGTGACGATCCCGGGCAGCGTGCTGGCCGGGAGCCAGCAGGAGTTCGCCGGCGTGACCGTGCGCGGGTCGGCGGCTCCGGCGGTGACCTCGCCCCAGATCTGCCAGGTGGAGACCAAGGGCGTGTTACCCACAGTGACCCGCAAGGGCGTAGTGCGGCGTGGGATCTCGCGGAACGGCGCTGCCAGGCCGGGTGGGTTCGTGAAAGGTAACGGGACCGTCCCGGATCTCCGGATACAGACAGTGAAGGTGCCCGAGGTCAGGCTGCCCGATGTGGACGTCGATCCTGGCCGGCTGGAGTCGCGCAAGTTGCCCGGCCAGGACAAGGTCGACGTGTTCACCGGCGAGGGCAAGGTCTCCTACGTCGCCCCAGGTGATGTGCTCTTCGACACCGAGCAGGCGACGATCCGGCCGGATGCGGCCAAGGCGCTGCACGCGATCGCGCTGAAGATCAAGGCCGGCTCCCCGACGGCGAAGCTGGTGGTCGAGGGTCATACGGACGACCGCGGCGACGCGACGTACGGGCTGCGGTTGTCCGAACGGCGGGCCCAGGCGGTCGCGCAGTACCTGATCGGGACCGAGCACTTCGCCGCCGCGCGGATCACCACCAAAGGCTTCGGCGAGACCGCACCGGCCGTTCCGAACACCTCGGATGCGAATCGGCAGAAAAACCGCCGGGTGGTCATCACCGTTGCGTCCCGCTGATCCTTCCCCGTCAAATACCGAGGGTGGTTCTAAACGCCCGTTTGAACCGGCGCTGAGCTTTTCCCGGCGGTCGTTGCCGAGTTCTCACTTTTCGTCACCAGGTCCACAGGGTGAACGGCCGGTTGAGCTTAATGGGCACCGACGTACTCTGGATTGTCATGAGCCCAGGGATCATCGTGCTGGTCAGCGCCGTCGCCCTCGGCGTCACGCTGAGCGTGCTCAAATCCCGCTTCGACGGGCGCTTCCGGGGCACCCGCGCCGTGCGTAGCGCCGAGAAGGACGCAGTGGAGGACAAGTCGACCCCGGCAGGCCGGATCACGGCCGCCGACATCGGGTCCGAGCTCGGCGAGCGGGCGACGATGCTGCAGTTCTCGTCGGCGTTCTGCGCGCCCTGCCGCGCGACCCGGCGGACGCTGGTCGAGGTCGAGGCCCTGGTCGACGGGGTCCGGCACGTCGAGCTGGATGCGGAGTCCCACCTGGAGCTGGTCCGCCGGCTCGACATCATGCGTACGCCGACAGTGCTGGTGCTCGACGCGACCGGCGCGATCGTGACTCGCGCGAGCGGCCAGCCCCGCAAGGCAGACGTGATCGCCGCCCTCGGCGCGGCCGTGGAAACAACCAGACCCGCTGACCGGTAGCGGCCCCGGATAGCGGAGTGGACCGCTGGTACGTGATGCTTTGGCGATGAGCTTCCCAGCCGGTTGGTACGACGATCCGCAGGACCCTACCCAGCAGAGGTATTGGGCCGGCGACTCCTGGACCGACTACCGCCGGCCCCGCGAGGGCCCGCCGCCGTACCAGGGCCAGTTCGGCCAGCAGGCCCCTGTCCAGCCCGGCATACAAGATCAGCCCGGTCAGCCCGGTCAGCCCGGCGTGCAAGGCCAGCCGGGCATGGGTCGGGAGGGCTACGGGCAGCAGGCGCCCTACCCGCAGGCGCCGTACCCGCAGCAGGGCTTCGGCTACGCCCCGATGGTCCCGTCGACCCCTGATGGCCAGCCGCTGTCGGGCTGGTGGCGCCGGGTGGGTGCGCGTCTCCTCGACGGCATCCTGCTGTTCTTCATCACCCTGCCATTCGTCGGCTACTTCTACTGGCGCTTTGCGCAGATCGTCTTCGACACCCTGGAGGACGAGTACGACCGGGGAGTGGCAGGCGGCACGCCGACGTTCAGCGGCGAGATCCCGTCGGAGGCGTACCAGTGGATCATCCCGGCGGCGGCGATCTCGCTGGTCATCGGGTTCCTGTACGAGTTCCTCTTCCTCACCCGCAAGGGCGCGACCCCCGGCAAGATGGCGGCCGGTATCAGCGTGCGGCTGCGTGACGTCCCCGGCCCGCCGCCCGCCTCGGCCGTCCTCAAGCGGTTCGGCGTCGACTACGGCCTCCAGTTGCTCGGCTGGATCCCCACGGTCGGCACCTTGTTCAGCTTCCTGGGACTGATCAACTACCTGTGGCCGCTCTGGGACACCAACAAGCAGGCGCTGCACGACAAGGTCGCCAAGACCAACGTGGTCCGCGGCCCGCAGCAGCGCCGCTGACCCCGGCCCGCGAGGGCTCGTCCGGAATGTGATCAGTTGTCTCGCCAGATGGGACCATTGCTGGTGGTCCCGTCTGGTTTCCGTACTCTCGTGAACGTGGAGTACACGACATGGCTGACCAAGCGCAGGGCAGTGGACAACTGCCGCATGCGCTCGTCCCTGTGTCGTACCCACTGACCAGGCGGCGTCCCGAGCGCTCCGGAACCGGTAGCTGAGCACGGTTCCCAGTACGTCGCCTCCCGCAGCCCCGGGCGGGTTCGGCTCGAACCACCTCCTTCTCCGGGAGTCGTCATGTCCAGTCCGGCGACACAGCAACCCCAGGTCGACCCGCGCGGGCTCCGCTTCGCCGCGGCGCTGACCACGGTGGTCCTCGCACTCACCCTGGTGCTCAACAATCCGTGGTTCCTCGCCGTCCAGGCCGTCGTGTTCGCGATCTCGGTCGTCTTCGGCGTCCAGGCCTCGCCGTACGGGCAGCTGTTCAAGCGGCTGATCCGGCCCCGGCTCGGCCCGCCGAAGGAGCTGGAGGACGCGGCCCCGCCGCGGTTCGCGCAGCTGGTCGGGCTCGTCTTCGCCGTCCTCGGCCTGATCGGGTACTTCGCCGGCGTCGAGCTGCTCGGCGTGGTCGCCACCGGGTTCGCCCTGGTCGCGGCGTTCGTGAACGCCGCCGTCGGACTCTGCCTCGGCTGCGAGGCCTATCTGCTGATCCAACGCATCCGTACGCCATCCACCGCTACTACTTCTTAGGAGCAGCATTCATGAGCAGGGAATCCGCTCTCGTCTCGGCCGACTGGGTCGAGGAGCACAAGAGTGACGCAAACATCGTCCTCATCGAGGTCGACGAGGACGTATCGGCGTACGACGCCGGCCACATCGCCGGTGCGATCAAGCTGGACTGGAAGGACGACCTCCAGGACCAGGTCCGGCGCGACTTCGTCAACCAGGAGCAGTTCTCCGCGCTGCTGTCCGAGCGTGGCGTGAAGAACGACGACACCGTCGTGCTCTACGGCGGCAACAACAACTGGTTCGCGGCCTACGCGTACTGGTACTTCAAGCTCTACGGCCACGGTGACGTCCGCCTGCTCGACGGCGGCCGCAAGCGCTGGGAGCTGGACAGCCGCGAGCTGACCGACGATGCCGTCAAGCGCGAGGCCACCGAGTACCAGGCCAAGGAGCCGAACCTCGAGATCCGCGCCTTCCGCGACGAGGTTAACGAGGCGATCGGCGTGAAGAACCTGGTCGACGTGCGCAGCCCCGACGAGTACGCCGGCCGGCTGCTCGCCCCGGCCCACCTGCCGCAGGAGCAGGCCCAGCGCGCGGGTCACATCCCGACCGCGGTCAGCATCCCGTGGAGCAAGACGGCCAACGACGACGGCACCTTCCGCGTCGACGACGAGCTGAAGACCCTGTACGCCGACGCCGGCCTGGACTTCGGCAAGGACACCATCGCGTACTGCCGGATCGGCGAGCGCTCGGCGCACAGCTGGTTCGTGCTGCACGAGATCCTCGGCCAGGAGAACGTCAAGAACTACGACGGTTCGTGGACCGAGTGGGGTTCGCTGGTCGGCGTACCGGTGGCGCTCGGCGACGAGCCCGGGAAGGCCTGACATGTGCGGCGCGAAGAAGGGCGGCCTCGACCTCAAGGGGGTCGACGTCGACAAGGAAGCCGTGATCCAGGGCCAGGTACTGCGCGGCGAGGAGCCGGTCAACGGCGCCTACGTGCGGCTGCTCGACTCCACTGGTGAGTTCACGGCAGAGGTCCCGACGTCCGCGACCGGGCATTTCCGCTTCTTCGCGGCGCCCGGCACGTGGACCCTGCGCACGCTGGCGCCGAAGGCCGACCCGGTCGACCACCAGGTGGTGGCGCAGTACGGCGAGGTGGCCGAGGTGGCCGTCGCCGTCTGATCCTGTAGTTTGCTGACCCCGAAGGGCCCGTTTGCTTGCGCGACGGGCCCTTCGGCCTTGTTCCAGCCCTGTGCCGATCTTCCTTACGGCACAGGGTTTTCGTTGTTCTGTCAGTGAGTCCGGGGTGGCGTTGATCTCATGGGACGGAGTTACGCGCAAGATCTCGTTTCTCACGGGGCGGCTGATTGGATAACGGTTTGATCTCGGAGCGGGGTCTGGTCGTTACCTACTGCAACCGGGTGAGTTGTGTCTGTGTCCTGGCCCGCTCACTAGGGTCACGTCATCACTCAGGGAGGAGGGGTCATGAGACCCCGCATCGGATACAAGAAGCTCGCTGCCGTCGGAGTTGCGGCGGTTGTCGGCGTAGCTTCGACGATCGCGCTGACCTCGGGTTCGGCGTCCGCCGCGCCGGTGTTTGGCTACAGCGGTTACTCGTTCGGCACCGGGATCGAGGCCGGCATCGTCCAGCACGGCCCGAACGTCGTCGCACAGTTCAGCTGCACCACGAACTCGAGCGCGAAAGACCGCAACGATCTCGCCACCGCGAACGTGAACAACCAGGCGATCGCGCAGACCGTCACCACCGACACCCACGCGTTCAACGACGCGCACGGCAACGGTGTGACCAGCAACGCGACCGCCGCCGACATCAAGGTCGGCAACCTGCTGCACCTGGTCGGCGCCAAGACGACGACCACGTCGGTCTACAAGAACGGCCAGCTGTCCTACACGGGCAACACCACCTTCGCCGCGGTGAAGATCGGTGGCGTCAACGTTCCGTCGCTGCTGAAGCCGAGCCCGAACTTCAAGGTCGCCATCCCGGGCCTGGGCTACATCGTGCTGAACCGCGTCGGTGGCGTGAAGACCAGCGCAGGCATCTACTCGTACGCGCAGGCCGTCGTGCTGCACGCGAACGTGAAGAACAAGTACATCCCCGAGGGCGTCGACGTCGCGGTCCTGAAGACGCGCGCGGAGATCACCAAGCCGGCCACGGCCATGGTGATGGGTGACGCCTACGTCTCGACCGTTCAGGTCGACAAGCTGGTCAAGTCGGGCAAGACCTCCTACCAGGCCACCTGCCAGGGCACGGAAGGAAAGACGGTCAAGAACTCGATCGCCGGTGTCGAGGTCCCGAAGGTCGCTTCCGTGGGTGCTGCTTACACCACGAAGTGGGGCTACATGGGCGCCGAGAAGTCGGCCGTCAAGTTCACCTCGCACGTCGCGGGTGTGCGGGTCGGCAGCATCCAGATCGGTGCCATCGAGTCCTCCGCGTCCGCGTGGAAGACCAAGGACGGCAAGGTCGGTCTGGACCACTCCTCGAGTGTTGCCTCGATCAAGGTCGGCAAGAAGACCTACCAGGTCGCGACCGGCCCGAACGCAACTCTGGACATCCCCGGCGTCGCCAAGCTGACCTTCAACCAGGTCGTGCGTCAGAGCCGGTACGTGTCCGTGAACGCGCTGGTGATCGACGTGTACAGCCTGAACACCAAGGTTGTCCTCGGCCACTCGGCCGCCGGTGTGATCGGCTGATCCAGCCACCCGCACCATCACCTCGCTGAGCCGAACCTCACCGATTCAGCCAGGTACCTCGGACCCCCGGTCCGGATCCTCGAGATCCGGCCCGGGGGTCCGTTCGTTGCCGGCCCTTGCCGCTTACGTCCGAAGAACTGGTGAGACGTCTGCGCACTTCTTCGGACGTAAGGGGTCAGGCGTCGAGGATGAGGGTGACGGGGCCGTCGTTGGTGAGGGCGACCTGCATGTCGGCGCCGAAGCGGCCGCGCTCGACCTTGGCGCCGAGGGCCTCCAGCGCGGCGCAGAACGCGTCGTACAAGGGTTCTGAGACGGGACCGGGGGCGGCGGCGCTCCAGGATGGGCGGCGGCCCTTGCGGGTGTCGGCGTACAGGGTGAACTGGCTGATGGCGAGGATCGGGGCCTGTTCGTCGGCGCAGGAGCGCTCGTCGCGCAGGATTCGGAGCGTCCAGATCTTCGCGGCCAGGGCGGCCGCCTTCTCGGTGGTGTCGTCATGGGTGACGCCCAGCAGGACCATCAGGCCGGGCCCGCCGATCGCGCCGACCACCTCGCCGTCGACCGTCACCGATGCCTGGCTCACGCGCTGCGCTACTGCTCTCATGGGTCCATCCTGCCAAGCCGGACATCGTCCGGTCATCGAGGTCCTTCGCCGGTGAATATCCCGTTTCGGACCGCGATCTGGCACGATTCATCCATGATGTCGACGTTGATCACCGTTGCCCCCACCGGTGCCGAGACCGCGAAGGCGGACTACCCGGCGCTGCCCACCACGCTCGACGAGCTGGTCGAGACGGCGAAGCGCTGCGAGGCAGCCGGGGCCGCGATGATCCATATCCACATCCGCGACGCCGAGCACCGGCCGACGCTGGACCTCGGCCGGCTGACCGAGACGGTGACCGCGGTCCGGGAGAACACCGCGCTGATCGTGCAACTGTCAACCGGCGGTGCCGTGACGGACCCGTTCGACCACCGCCTGCGGGTGCTGGACGCCGCCCCGGACTCCTGCTCGCTGACGATGGGCACGGTCAACTTCGGTGACGACGTCTTCATGAACCCGTGGCCGTTCGTCACCGAGCTCTACCAGCTCAGCCAGGAGCGCGAGGTGGTACCGGAGTTCGAGCTGTTCGACCTCGGTCACGTCGCGGCGCTCGGCCGGCTGCTGGACAAGTTCGGCCTGCCGTACGGCGGCAAGGTGCACTGCGACCTGGTGATGGGCGTCCCGGGTGGCATGCCCGGTACTGCGGACGCATTGGTTGCTGCGGTCAACGGTCTTCCCGCGGCGGTGACGTCTTGGTCGGCCACCGGTGTCGGCCGTACGACGCTGCCGATCGCGCTGGCCGCGTTGTCGAAGGGCGGCCACCTCCGGGTGGGGATGGAGGACACGCTCACGCTGGCCAAGGGGCAGCCGGTTGCCCACAATGCGGAGCTGGTCGAGCGCGCGGCGGCTCTTGCGACGCTGGCTCAGCGTCCGCCGATGTCGCCCGACGAGGCCCGCGACCTGCTGAACGTCAAGCGCCGTCGCTGAACCACCAGTACGAGCACGCCCACCGCCACGATGGTGGCCTCCAGCAACAACCAGTCGCGGAGATAGTCGCGCGGCAGCACGGTCGGGTTGACGCCCTTGCCTTGTCTGATCAGCAAGGGGATCGCGATCAGCGTCGTCACCCCGACGTACAGGAGGGTCGTACGGACGGTACCGACCAAGCGGTGGCGGTCGGGGCCCATCGCCCAGTGGGTCACCAGCCAGCCGGCGCTCACCGTCAACGGCACCAGGAAGAAGTCGTCGACAACGACCGCGCCACCAAGCCACAAAGGTAAGCGCACCAGGGCGTCCACGCTCACCGCCTGCAGCAACAACCGCAAACCACAGAGCCCGAAGCCGACACCGAAGACACCGAGCGCAACTCGCGCGACCCGTGCCCCGGCGGGGGTGGCAGCCACGGCCTCTGCGGGGATGGTGGTGGGGGCCTGTTCTGCTGGAGCCTCGGGCTGGTCTGCCGGTGGCTTCTCCGCGGTCATTTGAGTACCTCCAGGCGGTGGACCCATTTGGTTTGGAAGATGCCGGGGCGGTTGGGGGCGATGATGCGGGCGGGGAAGCCGTGGTCGAGATCCAGGTCGGTGCCGTTCAGGCGGAGGGCGAGCAGGGTGAGCGGGTCCTCGGCGAACTGCGGCGGCAGCTCGCTGGTGGCGTAGAAGCCGCCCTTCTCCATCGAGACGACCCGGAGGTGCGAGCCTTCCGGGGCTTCGCAGAGCTTCAAGAGATCGCGGATCCGGATGCCTTCCCAGCGGGCGCCTTGGCTCCAGCCTTCTACGCAGGCGATCGGCAGGGCTGATCGGCTCTGGGGCAAGGCTCGTAGCTGGTCGAGGCTGTAGGAGAGTTGGGCCGGGCCGGCGACCGTGAAGCGCCAGGTGGTGTCGACGGCGACGACTCCGGCAGCCTCGGCGGTTCTGTTGACCGGCAGGCCTTGGGGGCCGATGTCGGGTTTGCGCGGGGAGAGCACGGCGATCGGCCCGAGGGCGGGGACGGATTGGCCGACCGAGGCGATGCCGACGAGTGAGGCGGCGCCGGCGACGGTACGGAACAGGCCACGGCGGCTCAGCCCGGTGATTGCTGGTGGCAACGAGTCCGCGGGGCGCGGTACCGGCGTACCGGCATCGGGTTGGGGGTTTGGTAGCTCGGCGAACTGCGGCACCGGCGTACGGTCGGCTGGTGTTCGGCGCCAGTTGGCGATGATGAGCGGGAGCTTGACCGCTAGGTGGACGAGCAGGGCGCCGATGATGATCCAGGCGAGGGCGTAGTGCGTTTCCTTGAAGGGGAACGGCCAGGGATACCACTGCAGGGTGTTGAGGAAGCCGATGAAGAGTTCCAGCGCCAGTGCCGAGACCAGGACAAGGATCGAGCCGCGCTCGAGGACGGTGCCGAGTGCCTTGCGGCTCGGCGGCCAGGGCAGCTTCGCGAAGAGCTTCGGGTAGACGGTCCACAGTTTCGCCAGCAGGAGCGGGACGGAGACGATTCCGCTCAGCACGTGCAGGCCCTGCGTGACCCGGTACAGGGAAGCGGGGCGGGTAGGGATCGCGAGCCAGCCGGGTGTCGCCTGCTGGAAGTGGCTGAACAGCCCGGTCAGGAAGCAGATCGTGATCGCCACCCCGAGCCAGCGGCCGAGCACCGTGGCGGTCCGCGGGTGGTGCAACGGCGACGGGAAGGATTCCTCCGTGGGCGGCTGCGGCAGCGGCAACTTCGGTAACTGCGGCAACTTCATGGTTCTCATCACAACGCAGAAACCGCGCACCCGACGGTCGCCTCCGGTTACTGCTCGCGAACGCTCAGCCGGTACTACCCGCCGGCGCTTACAGCTCCCGAACGAGACCCGCTATCCACAGGCTGGGGGTTGCGTCCGAGCAGGATGCCACCTCGTCGCCTTAGGCTGGGCAGGTTCGAGGGAGAGGAGCGGGACAGGTGAGGACGCAGCAGCGGACGTCGGACGATGACGAGCGCGCTCTGGCCGATCTCGCGGAGGTGTCCGACTGGAAGCGCGTCTGGGGTCCGCCCGAGACGGGGCTGGACGCGATTCGCGCCCTGGTGTCGCGCGTCACCGCGGCCACCGGCTGGCGTCCCTGGGCTCCCGGCAACATCGACCCGAGCCGCTACACCTGGGGTCTCGTCACCCCGCGTCAGACCGTGATGCTGGTGCTGCCAGACGCAGTACTGCCGGACAGCCCGCGCAGTGGGTGGTCGGCGTACGAGATCGCTCCGGAAGAGGTCGGGGACGCCGAGGACGGTCTCGACGACCACTGGCCGGAGCAGTTGGAGCTCGCCCGGCGGTACTGGGGACAGCCCGTGTTCGTCGGACCGGGGAGCGATCCGCGGATCCCGCTGGAATGGCGCGGGCGACGACGGCATCTGGCAGTCTGGCTACGACCCGGCGCTGAGATGCACCTGTACGCGACCCAGCCCGAGGCGACGCCGGCCACGACCAGTGCCGGCTTCGGGTACTCCGTCTATGCGAGCGAGGTGGCCTGATGGCGTCGATCGAGGAAGAGGTCCTGCAGGATCTCTACCGGGTCTTCCAGCAGGTCCGGGAGTTCTCCGCCCGGCTGCTCCGCAAGCGCACGCCCGACCTGTCGCGGCTGATGCGGGAAGCGCGGTCGCAGGACAACCACTGGCAGCTAGATGTTCACCGGGAACAGGAGCGTCGCTCCCTGGTCGAGGACCTGCAGAACGAGCGCAACCACAATCCGGAGTTCGCCGAGTCGATCGATCGGCTGCCCGACGACCAGCGCACGCAGCGGGTCGAGGCGGAGGCGCGCTGGCAGCAGGACCAGCGGGACCGGATGGACGCCGACCCGAACCTGACGCCGGAGGACATCCAGCGCGAGGTGGCGGAGCAGCGCGACGTCGACCACAACGGGCTCGACGACCGCGAGGATCAGCAGCGTCAGACCGAGGACGACCTCGAGCGGAACGTCGTCGACCCCAACGGCAACGGCGAGATCGACGCCGTCGAGCAGCGCCAGGCGGCCCAGGCGGAGCGCGACGCCGAGCAGGCGCGGGAGCGCGAGCGCGAGCGGAACGCGGAAGCACGCGAGACCGAAGAGGCACGCGGAGGCGACGCGCTCCCAGCGGTCGCCGCCGCCGGAGCCGGTGCGGTCGTCGCCGCCGAAGAGGCAGCCGAAGAGTTGGAGGAGCGCCAGGACCACGAGGCGCTGGACGACCAACAACAGAACAACCAACTACTGAACGACGACGGCACCACACCACCAGTACTCGGCGAAGACGCACAACAGCCCGGGCTAGACCAGGACCTCGGGCTGGACCAGGACCGGGACCAGGGCGAGCCCGGGCGGGAGGACCGGATCCTCGATGAGGACGGTGCTGCGCCTGCGGTGATCGGTGAGGACGCGCAGCAATCCGGGCTGGACCAGGACGGGCTGGACCAGGACGGGCCGGATCAGAACGGGCAAGGGCGCGAGGGGCGGGAGGGGCAGATTGAGGTGGGGGAGGCTGGGCCTCAGCCGGGGTTGCCTACCGGTGGTGATCAGGCTGCGGCGGCGCGGACAGAGGACCTGAGCACGGAGCGGCAGCCGGATGTTGTTGATCGCGCTTTGGAAGATGCTCGGGCGCAGAACGGACAGGACGGTCCGGGGGAGCAGAACGGGCAGAACCAGATCCCCAAGGAGGAGCTCGACCGGCTGCGAGGCTTCCAGGAAGGCCAGGTCAGCGCCTCGGAGGCGACCCGGCCGCGTTCCGGTGAACCCGTCGAAGCAGGAGCGGGCGGTAAGAACCCCGGCGCCAGGGCAGCCGAGCTCCGATCCGAGAAGAGCAGCAAGCGCGACGGCCCCGGCATCGGCGAGTAGTTCGCGTGCGTACCGGCGGCGGGGGGATTAGTAGACGATTGCCTGTACGTCGTCGGTCAGGATCTCTTCGGTGAAGGCGGGGGCGCCGGCTATGCGGGTGCCGGGGAGTAGGTCGGCCTCGGTGAGGTCTCGGCGTTTGACGCATTGGGTGCACGCGGTTAGTTGGCCGCCGGCTAGTACTGCGGCCAGCAGGTCTGCCAGGGGTGCCGCGTGGGGCAACTCGAAGGCCTCGGCGCGGCCCGGTACGGCGAACCACACCGCCTCCCCGGTCAGCCAGAGCGACACCTGTGCGCCAGAGGCGACGGCCGTCGCGGCGACTGTCAGAGCCTGGTTGGCGCGCTCGGGTTCATCGGCGCCTGCGGTCAGCTTGATCACCAGCGTGCGGGACATCACGCCACCGTAGCCGAGTCCGCCGCGACCATCCCCTAGACTGGCGACGTGCTACACGTCATCTTCACGTCCCTGCTGGTGCTCGTCACCGTGTTCATGGGCTGGTTCTCCGCATTCGTCGTCTACCGGCTGTACCGCGGCCGTAGCGCGAGCTGAGGCGACCGATGGCGTTCGAGATCCCGCAGGACCTGCACCCCGACCTGATGCCGCTCGCCTGGCTGCTCGGCCGCTGGGAGGGTCGCGGACACGGTGACTACCCGTCGATCGAGAAGTTCGAGTTCGGGCAGCAGATCGACTTCAGCCACAACGGCAAGCCCTTCCTGCACTACGTCAGCCAGACCTACGTGGTCGGCGAGGACGGTAAGCGGGAGCGTCCGCTGGCGCTCGAGACGGGTTTCTGGCGGCCGAAGCCGGACAACAAGCTCGAGGTCGTGATGGCGCACCCGACGGGCTTCGCGGAGATCTGGTACGGCGAGATCGACGGCGCCAAGATCGAGATGCGCACCGACGTGGTGGCCCGGACCGTCACGGCCAAAGAGGTCAACGCCGGCCACCGGCTCTACGGCCTGGTCAAGGGCGAGCTGATGTGGGCCTACGACATGGCCGCTGAGGGCCTCCCGCTCCAGCCCCACCTCTGGGCAACGCTCGTCCGCGTCTAACTCTCGGAAACCCAGGAGTACTCGACTTTAGGGCGCCCGCTGCGCCCGTCGTACCGCTGGGTACGCAACGCCTGACCCTGGTCGGCCAGGTGTTCCAGGTAGCGCCGGGCCGTGATCCGCGACGTACCGATCGAGGTCGCGACCTCCTCGGCCGTCCAGCTCTCGCGGTTGCCGAGCAGGGTCACCACGCGATCCAGTACCGATCCCGCCAGGCCCTTGGGCACCGACGAGCTGGTTGCCGGATGCAACAACCTGTCGACCTCGTCCTGATCCGCGACGACCTGCCCCGACTCCGCCGCACGCCGCTGTCGCGCATAGGCGGTGAGCCGATCCCTCAACGTTTCAAAGGCGAACGGCTTCAGCACATACTGCACAACCCCGATCCGGGCAGCAGCCTGTACCGCGGCCACCTCGCGCGCAGCCGTCACGGCAACCACATCGGTTTGGTTGCCCGCAGCACGCATCCGGCGTACTACGTCGAGCCCGTGCCCATCGGGCAGATTCATGTCGAGCAAGACGAGATCGACCTGCTCGCCACTCAGAATGTGCAGCGCGCGGGCCGCAGTACCGGCCAGTCCGACGCAGACGAAGCCGGGCAGCCGATCGACGTACACGCGATGAGCCTCGGCCGCGACCGGATCGTCCTCGACCACCAGCACGCGCAGATCAGGCACTGGCGCTCACCGCCCGGGGCAACCGCACTCGCACAGTCAACGCCGGTACGTCGTCCAGCTCGGAGTCGGGGTCGACCATCAACGTCCCCTGCCAGCGCTCGACCGTACTGCGCACCAGCACCAGCCCCAACCCATGACCCGGCTCAGCCTTCGTCGTCCAGCCCCGCTCGAACATGCGAGCCAGCTCGGTCGCCCCCAACTCGGCGCCGGTGTTGGTCACCGCGAGGTCGATGAACTCCGCACTCGTCGACGCCTTCAACTCGACCCGTCGCGGCGCAGTACCACCGCGCGCGGCCTCGATCGCATTGTCGAGCAGATTGCCGACCACGGTGACGATGTCCTGCGCCGGCAGCCTGGTGTGCAGCGCCTCCGAGCCGAGCTCGAGCGTGAGCAGCACGCCACGCTCCTGCGCCTGGGCCAGCTTGGCGAGCAGCAGCGACGCGAGGACCGGGTCGCCGACCGTACCGACGACGCGATCGGTCATCGCCTGGGCGAGCTGCAGCTCGGAGACCGCGAACTCCCGTGCGCGCTCCGGCCGGCCGATCTCGATCAGGCTGACGACGGTGTGCAGGCGGTTCGACGCCTCGTGGTTCTGGGCTTGCAGCGACTCGGCCAGGCTGCGGACCGCGTCCAGCTCGCCGAGCAGCGCCTGTAGCTGGGTGTGGTCCCGCAGCGTGACGATCCGCCCGGACCGGGCCGGCTGCTGGTTGACCACGACGACCCCATGAGCACCGAGATGCAGTTCGTCGTACGCCGTCCGGCCGGCGCGCAGGAGGCCGGACAGGGTGGCCGGCAGATGGAGGTCCTCGACCGTCGCGCCCGGCTGGAGGTTGCGCAGACCGAGCAGCCGGCGGGCCTCGTCGTTGACCAGCTGGACGCGGCCGTGCGAGTCGATCAGGATCAGGCCTTCGCGCGCAGCCCGTAGTACTCCTTCGTAGAAGTCGAGCATCCAGGCGAGGGCTTGCGTCCCCATCCCTCGGGTCGTGTGCCGGACCCGCCAGGCGACCAGCGCGTTACCGGCCACCGCGACGCCCAGGATCAGGCTCGCGACGCCCAGCATGGACCGCAGTTCGAGCTCGATCAGGTCATTCCAGCCAGGTGGCGCGACCCCCGCTGCGGCGGCGTCCCGGTCAGCCTGGGTCCGGCTGTGCGCAAGCAGCACCATCCAGACCAGCAGGATCATCACCGCGACCATGGCCGTCTGCAGCCAGAGCACCTGGCGACGCAACTCCCACGGACGGCCGGTCATGCCGCCATTCTGCACACCAGTGTGCCAACTGGTCACCCGCGCGGCGCGCTGCGGGAACCGTTCGCGAACGATATGAACGAAATGCGCAGTTGGCCTGTGCGTCACGTCACAGTTACTCAGAACCCCGCCCGCCCGGCAAATCAGGAGTCCCCCATGGCGAGCCCCACCGCACCCCGACCGACGCCGGTCCGCAACGACCGGACCCACTTCCTCTACATCGCCGTCATCGTCGCCGTACTGCTCGGCATCGGTGTCGGATTCATCTTCCCGAGCTTCGCGATCGAGCTGAAACCGCTCGGTACCGGGTTCGTGAACCTGATCAAGATGATGATCAGCCCGATCATCTTCTGCACCCTGGTGCTCGGCATCGGGTCGGTCCGGCAAGCCGCAAGTGTCGGCAAGGTCGGTGGCCTCGCGCTCGTCTACTTCCTGGTGATGTCGACGGTCGCGCTCGCCATCGGCCTGATCGTCGGCAACCTGGTCCAGCCGGGTTCCGGGCTGAACCTGACCGACAAGCTGCGCGACGCCGGCCAGAAGCAGGCCTCCGGAGCGCACGAGACCACGACGGACTTCCTGCTCGGGATCATCCCGAAGACGATCGTCTCCTCGCTGACCGAGGGCGAGGTGCTGCAGACCGTGCTGGTGGCGCTGCTCGTCGGCTTCGCGCTGCAGGCGATGGGCAGCAAGGGCCAGCCGGTCCTGAACGGCATCGCGCACATCCAGCGGCTGGTCTTCAAGGTGCTGTCGATGATCATGTGGGCGGCCCCGATCGGCGCCTTCGGTGCGATCGCCGCGGTCGTCGGCGCGGCCGGCAGTACCGCGCTGGTCAGCCTGCTGAAGATCATGCTGGCCTTCTACCTGACCTGTCTGCTCTTCGTGATCGTTGTCCTGGGCACCATTCTGCGAGCGGTCGCCGGGATGTCGATCTTCCAGCTGCTCAAGTATCTGGGCCGTGAGTTCCTGCTGATCGTGTCGACCTCGTCGTCGGAGACCGCGCTGCCGCGACTGATCGGCAAGATGGAGCATCTGGGCGTCGACAAGTCGGTCGTCGGGATCACCGTTCCAACGGGCTACTCGTTCAACCTGGACGGGACCGCCATCTACCTGACGATGGCGTCGCTGTTCATCGCCGAGGCGATGGACCAGCCGTTCTCGATCGGTCAGCAGATCTCCCTGCTGGCGTTCATGATCCTCGCCTCGAAGGGCGCCGCCGGCGTCACCGGTGCGGGACTGGCGACGCTGGCCGGCGGTCTGCAGTCGCACCGGCCGGACCTCGTCGACGGCGTCGGCCTGATCGTCGGCATCGACCGGTTCATGTCCGAGGCCCGGGCGCTGACGAACTTCGCCGGCAACGCGGTCGCCACGGTCCTGGTCGGTCACTGGACCGGCGGGTTCGACAAGGAACAGGCTCGCCAGGTCTTCGCCGGCGAGGACCCGTTCGACGAGGAGGCCTTCGCGGCCGGCGACACCCATGCGGGCGACGTACCGGAGAGCACCACGCCGGCCGTCGACAAGGGGCCCGTTCACTAGACCACTCAGTACCCCGGACCGCCCGGCCCGCCGGGCGGTCCGGCCTCCAAGCCATCTGTCCCACCCCTCAGCGCTGCCCGTTGGCTCTCTCCTCCGCCGAGAGAGCCAGCGGGCAGCGCGCTTTCTGCCGGTACTACGGACCGCCTGGGGTTCGCAGTACCGGTAGGTCACGCGGTGTGAATAGGCAATCACTACCGATGTGGCGGATCGGCCGGCGGCTGTCTCCTGGATGTGTCAGATACCAGAGGGGGAGCACCGTAATGACCGATACCCGCTACACGGCAGTCTGGAAGCAGAGCACTGAGGGGGAGACCCAGGTCTATGGCTGGACGTACGAGGACTTCAAGAAGAAGTACGACGAGTTGTGGCCGCAGGGCTGGCGGCTGAAGTCGTTGCAGCCTGTCGTTCTGCCCGGTGACCAGGTGCGCTACTCCGCGGTGTGGAAGCAGAGCACCGAGGGCGAGACCCAGGTCTACGGCTGGACGTACGAGGACTTCAAGAAGAAGTACGACGAACTGTGGAAGCAGGGCTGGCGGCTCAAGCTCCTGCAGCCGTTCGTACTGGCCGGCAATCAGGTGCGCTACACCGCGGTCTGGAAGCAGAGCACCGAGGGCGAGACCCAGGTCTACGGCTGGACGTACGAGGACTTCAAGAAGAAGTACGACGAACTGTGGAAGCAGGGCTGGCGGCTCAAGCTCCTGCAGCCGTTCGTACTGGCCGGCAATCAGGTGCGCTACACCGCGGTCTGGAAGCAGAGCACCGAGGCCGAGACCCAGGTCTACGGCTGGACCTACGACGACTACCGCAAGAAGTACGACGAGCTGTGGAAGCAGGGCTGGCGCCTCAAGCTGCTCCAGCCGTTCTGGCTCGCTGGTCAGGGCACGCGCTACTCAGCCGTCTGGATCCAGAGCCAGGCAGCCGAGATCCAGGTGTACGGCTGGTCGTTCGACGACTACCGGCGCAACTACGACCAGCTGTGGAAGCAGGGCTGGCGGCTCAAGCTCCTACAGCCGTACGCCGGTGATCCGGAGCTGACCGGACTGGCTGCGAAGGCACTCAGTGCCTACCGTTCGACCGGTGGCGTGACCGGACCGCTCGGGCTACCGCTCGGTCCAGTGGCGGTGACCGCCGGGCAGGCGCGCTGGAGCACCACCAGTGGACACATCATCGCGCGGGCGTCCGGTGCTCCGGAGGTCTCCGCCGACGATCGGGTGGAGATTCATTTCGTCGGGTTCACCTGCCGTAAGGAGTCCACCGAGTTCAGCGGCAGCGACGAGCCGTATTTCGTGCTGTCCCATGTCGCACCGGGGCGGGCGGTCTCGAGCCTGTACAAGTTCCAGGACGTCGACAAGGGCGAGGAGGTGATCAGCCCGAAGCTGCTGATCGCCGATGCGCCGGTCATCACCAGCACGTTGCACGTGGCGATCTACGAGAACGACGAAGGATCGCCGAGCGAGGCGCGACGCAAGGTGGAGAAGGCGATGCAGAAGGCCGCCGAGGCGGCCGCTCAGGCAGCAGGGGCTTACGACATGACCACCGCGGCCGCGGGCAACGCCGGGGCGCTCAGCCCGTGGGCGGCGATCGGTGGCGGCCTGGTCGGCGGACCACTCGGTGCGCTCGTGGCAGGGGGGATCGTGGCCGCGTTCGGCCTCGGCGACGACTATGTCGGCGAGCGGGGTGCGACTCTCTTCGATCCGAAGGACGGCTACGACTCACCGCCGGACCGCGGGAAGGTGGGCGGTGAGTCGTACACGCACATGTTCCCCATCTCGTCCGGTGGCAGTGGCTCGTACGACGTCTACCTGCGGGTCCGGAAGGTCCGCGACCCGAGGCCGTACGTGGTCTGAGTCAGGCAGCGGTCCGCTGTCTCCGGGCAGCGGACCGCTCTAGAGCGTGCCCGGGGACGTACTCTGGTGACATGTCACTGACGCGTAGTCCTCTGCTGGACCTCCCGGGCGCGGTCGAGGCCGGTGGACTGGATGCCGGGGTCGCCGCTCACTATGGCTCTGACCTGCGCGAACAGCGGGCCCTGGTCGCCGGCAAGGGCTTCGTCGACCTCTCGCACCGCGACGTGGTCACCATCAGCGGACCGGACCGGCTCACCTGGCTGCACGCCATCACCTCCCAGTACTTCGAGGGGCTACGGCCGGGCACGTCGACCACGGCGCTGCTGCTGTCACCGACCGGCCACGTCGAGCACGCCATGTACGGCATCGACGACGGCGAGACGTTCTGGCTGCACACCGAGCCAGGCGCCGCTGCCGCCCTGGTCGAGTGGCTCCAGAAGATGGTCTTCATGTCGCGGGTGGAGATCACCGACGTGACCGCCGACTACGCCATCGTCTGGCGCCCGGGCACAGCACCTGCGGAAGGTCTGACTCGTACCGGTGCGGACTCAATGGGCGGACATGAAGTCTTCCTCCCCAGACAAGAACTCAGTGCGCTTGAAGGCCCTGCCGCGGGCGTCTGGGCGTACGAGGCTCTGCGGATCGAGGCGGGTGCACCGCGGCTCGGGCTGGACATGGACGAGCGCGCGATCCCCAACGAGCTCGGCTGGCTCGGCGTCGGCGTTCACCTGGACAAGGGTTGCTACCGCGGCCAGGAGACGGTCGCGCGGGTGCACAACCTCGGCCGGCCGCCGCGCCGGCTCGTCCGGTTGCATCTGGACGGCTCGGTGGATCACCTGCCCGAGCACGGGTACGCCGTACGGGTGGGGGACAAGCAGGTCGGCTTCATCGGGTCGGCGGCGCGGCACCACGAGTACGGGCCGATCGCGCTGGCACTGATCAAGCGCAACGTCGACCCCGAGGCCGTCCTCGAGGTCGTCGCCGAGGACCAGCCGACGGTCACGGCCACCCAGGAGCTGCTCGTCGACCCCGAGGTCGGCCTGCACGTCCGCGCCCGGCTGTGAACATTGTGAGCCGAATCATCCGCTACTAGGGTTTTTGCTCCTGACCTGAGAGCCGTACAGTTTCAGCCGTGACCGAACCTGTGATCCTGGCCGATGTCGTCCGCAGCGGATTCGTCGAGGGCCACCACCGTGGCTCCGTCGTGGTGACCGCGCCCGATGGTTCCGTCGAGTGGTCGGCCGGTGTGATCGACCAGCCGATGTTCCCCCGCTCGTCGAACAAGCCGATGCAGGCGCTCGGCATGCTCCGCAACGGCCTCGACCTGGACGGCGAGTTGCTCGCACTCGCCGGTGCGTCGCACTCCGGCGAAGCGTTCCACCTGGATGGCGTACGCCGGATCCTGGCCGGTGCCGGTCTCGACGAGTCGGCGCTGCGCACGCCCCCGGCGTACCCGATCGACGACCAGGCCCGCGACGAGTGGGTCCGGGCCGGCCACGGCCTCGACCCGATCACGATGAACTGCTCCGGCAAACACGCCGCCATGCTCGCCACCTGCGTGGCCAGCAACTGGCCCTTCCATGACGACGCGCGAGCGAAAAGCCCCGACGGCGTCTGGGGTCACGACGACTACCGCTCCCCGGAACACCCGCTGCAGAAGGCGATTCGTACCGCCGTAGAGGACTCGGCTGCAGAGAAGGTCTCGTACGTCGCGGTAGACGGCTGCGGCGCTCCCATCCTCGCCATCACCCTGGCCGGCCTCGCCCGCTCCTTCGGCCTCTTCGCCTCCGCCGCCTCCGACACCCTCGAAGGCCGGGTAGCCAACGCCTTCCGCGAACACCCCGACTACGCCAGCGGCAGCCGCCGAGACGAGTCAGCCCTCATGCGCGCCATCCCGGGCCTCTTCTGCAAGGCCGGCGCCGAATCCGTCTACGCAGTAGGCCTGGCAGACGGCCGGGGCCTAGCCGTGAAAATCGACGACGGCACCCCCCGCGCCCGCGCGGTCGTTATGGCCGCAACTCTCCAAAGATTAGGCATGACCCACGAAATCCTCGACCAGCAACAACACTCCCCCCTCTACGGCGGCGGCATCCGGGTCGGCTCCGTCCAACCCCACCCAGCCGCCTTCGCTTAGTTCGGAACTGCTTACGAGTTCGCCGCCGCCTCAGTTCGCAGTACTGCGAGGAACTCGGAGAACTCCGGGCCGAGCAAGGCCGACTCCCGCAGTGCAGCGTACTGACGGCGGTACAGCTCGACATCCTGCGGGCGAGAGACAGTCAGGTAGGCGTGGATGGTCTCGACTTGAACGAACGGCGCACCCTCGTCGACGTCTTCGTTGAGGGTGAAGCCGTGCCAAGGGATGGCGGACACTTCGGTGTCGATCGGGATGACCCCGATGGTCACGTTGCTCAAGGTGGCGAGGCTGGCGATGCGGTCGAGTTGGGCGACCAGCATGTCGTGGGGCCCGGGACGCCACCGCAGAGCCGCTTCGGTGACGATGAACTCGAAGGTGTGCTCCTGGTCGTACAGAATCTGCTGCCGGTCGAGCCGGCGCTGCACCGCGGCCGCGTAGTCCTGATCCCCGGTCAAGTCCGACGCTGCGAACACGAGTCGCGCGTACTCGGCTGTCTGTAGCAACCCCGGCGCCATCGTGGGCAGGAAGGTCAGTTGAGTCCTGACGGTCAGCTCGCGTTCGTGGGTCTGTTGCTGCATCTCGGCGAAGCTGGCCGCCTGCATGAACTCGTGCCAGCCGTCCGTCTCGTTCAGTGCTGCTTCAGTGCCAGCGGTCAGCTCTTCCAGACGGTCGATCGCCGCGGACTGCTCGAGCCACCGAGTCAATTCAGGGAGAGAGGCAAGTGCATCGCCTCGCTCGATGCGGCTGACCCTGGACTGACTCATTCCGGCCCGTACGGCGAGCTGCCGCCCGCTGACGCCGGCCATGACGCGCAGCCGACGCAACTCGGCGCCGAGATGCTGTCGTGGAGTTCTGGGTGATCCTGCTGAGGCACTCACGCTGGGCCGGCAACCGCCCTTCCGGAAGCTAGGTAGATGTTCAGGCCAACCGCGTGCTGATTGACGATGTCCCGTTCGTGGCGGCACCGCTCCAGTACGGCGGAGTCGACGGTGTGATCGAAGCCTACGAAATGACCGTCGTCGTCATAGTGCATAAGTACTGCGTACGCCGTCGGCGAGTCGGCGTCGAACAGCCAGAAGTCCTCACCGAGCCCGGACAACGCGGGATCGGCAGCCCGATCCGCGATGCCGATCCCCTCGCCGGCCGCCTGCGACTCGACATAACTCTCCAGCTCGTACCGCAGGTACTCCGACAGCGGGTGGTCTACGACGTGGATCCGCTGCCAGTCCTTGCCGGCGACTGTCGTCGTGGCGATCCGGGCCAGCCACGGCTCCGTACGTACCGAACGCTCGGGCCGGGCCGTCCCTTCGCGAAACGCCTTGAGCCCGGGGTCCTCGTCCTCCACCGCATAGCTCTGCAGGGTCTCGAGCCGGAACACCTCGGTCTCGAAGCGGTCGAAGTGCGAATCGAATTCCTCGAAGTTCACGCTGTGACCTCGGCCTGCACCTTTCGCGCATACTCGAGCAGCAGTTCACGCGGTACCAGTACGACGGTCTCGTGCGCGGGCATCTGACTCAACTGAGCCAATGCATCGGTGTCGATCAGCTCTGCCCCCTGGATCGCCACCAGCGAGCCGTCATCGGTGTCGAAAACGTTGGGGCACGGGCCGTTGCTGCAGGTGCCGGCTTTGTGGGTGAGTCGCATCTCGCCTCCAATTAGTCAAAATGAGTCAAGGCCTCAACGGTCGCAGAGTCTGATGGCAGGAGTCAACCATCTGTGACGATTTGACTTCGTTTAGCCACGTAGAGCATTCTCGAACGAGAGTGAGTCAAAATGAGTCACTCGATGGATCGATGGGAGTTGTCAGATGAGCGTGTTCCCCGTGCGGCCGCTCGTTCTCGGGTTCGTTCGGGTCGATGGAGTGTCGGGGCGGCTCGAGACCGCGCTCACCGGTCAGTTGGCATCTTGGGCGCAGTGTGAGGGGTACCTCCTTGGCGTGACCTACCGAGAACTACAGGGCAACGGCGCCTTCGAGTCATTGCTAGAGGCAATCACCAGGCATGACCCGGTCGGCGTCGTAGTACCGAGCTTCGAGCATCTCGGTCCTGCTCCTGAAGCCCGTGTGGCAACTATTCGGGAGTGCGGTGGGGCGATTGTGCACGCGGTCGGTCCGACGTCTGGTCGCAGGTCCGTTCACAAGCAAGGAGAGTGCAGATGACTACTACGCAGGTTCCGTTCGGTGCACGAGTGCAGTTCAGGCCTTATCAGGTCACGTTGGAGGGTGGGTCATTCCGGTATGACGTGGAGCGGCAGGTCAACGTGATGACCGATGGGACGCTGCTGTGCGAGCAACGGCTGCCGCAGAGTTGCACGGGGACGAACTGGGACAGCAAGCCTGACGACACCGCCGATCCCTACCTGCTGGTCGGCTGAGAATGGCTCAGGAGCCTCGTGTTCTGGTCGTCGCTCAGGATCTCGATCCGGCGGCCGACCTGCTGGTCGAGGAGTTCGCTCAGCGGGACGTTGCGGTGATGCGCTTCGACCTCGCGGCGTTCCCGCAAAGGATTCGGCTTGTCGCCCGGCATGATGGATCCTGGCAAGGCGTGCTGTCGGACGGCCGCCGGTCTGCACGCCTGGAACATGTTGGCGCGGTGTTGTGGCGCGACCCCTGCCCGCCCGTGGTTGCTGACACTGTCGGCGCGCCGTATGGCGCTTGGGCCAGGCAGGAAGCCGTCGCTGGACTGGTCGGGATCCTGCAGGCGGTCGGTGCGGTGTGGATGAATCCGCCGGAGAACAACCACCTGGCCTCCCGCAAGGCAGTTCAGTTGCCTGCGGCGTCGGCTTGTGGATTGCGTGTCCCGCAAAGCCTGATCACCAACGACCTCGATGCTGCGAATGCCTTCGCGTCCGGGTTCGAGCAGGTGATCTGCAAGCCGCTGGCGGGTGCCCAGCTCCAGCATGCCGAGGGCCATCGCACTGCTGTTCCCACACATCTGATCCAGGCGGACGATCTCGATGAATCGATCACCTTGACGGCTCACTATCTGCAGGAGTGGATCCCGAAACGTCACGAGGTCAGGCTCATCGTGGTCGGCGACAAGTTCTTCCCCGCTGTCATCCACGCCGGCAGCGTCGCGGCAGGGATCGACTGGCGGACCGACTATGACGCACTCACCTATGACGTCACGACCGTGCCGGACCAGGTGCGTCGTTCCGTCGCGGCGTGGATGCGGCGGTTCGGGCTGACCTTTGGCGCATTCGACTTCGCTGTCACACCGGACGGCGAGTGGGTGATGTTCGAATGCAACCCGGCCGGTCAGTGGGGCTGGATCCAGGACCGTACCGATCTGCCGATCAGCGCGGCGATCGCCGAGCAGCTCATTGAAGGAATCAGATGACCCTCGACGACGACAGCCGGTTCGGGCGGTACCTGAATACGCTGGTGGACAAGCTCGTGGTCGCCGGAGTGCTGCGGTCGACCAGGTGGCGAGCGGCGTTCGCGGCGACGCCGCGGCACATCTTCGTTCCACGGTTCTTCCATCCGGATCCCATGACGGGTGAGCTACGCCGGACGACCTCGCAAGACGCTGACTGGCTGGAGGTTGTCTATTCGGATCAGCCGCTGGCGACGCAGTTCAACGGCAAGCCGGGTGACACCAGTGGTATCCCGACCTCCTCCTCAACGGCGCCGAGTCTCATGGTCACCATGCTCGAGTTGCTCGATCTCCACCCTCGGGACACCGTGCTGGAGATCGGTACCGGAACCGGCTACAACGCGGCCCTGCTCAGCGCCTATCTCGGTGACTGCAACGTCACCACGGTCGACGTCGACGGCGCTTTGACCGGCCCGGCACGCGAGCGGCTCGCCGAATTGGATCTCCACCCCACGGTCGTCACCGCCGACGGGGCTGCCGGACATCCCGGCAGGGCGCCGTACGACCGAATCATCGCGACGTGCGCCGTACGGCGTATCCCGACGGCGTGGCTCGAACAGACCAAGGCTGGCGGCAAGATCCTCGTCACTGTCGAAACCAGCCTGCACGGTTACGGACTCGCGCTGCTAACCGTCGATGACGAGCGTCGGGTCAGCGGTTGCATTCTGCCTGATGCTGCCTCGTTCATGCCGATGCGCTCGCAGGCAGACCCACTCTTCAGAGAGTTGAGGGCAGTTGCTCTGCCGCGAAAGGACCAGCTTCTCACCACGGCCATTCGAGCCGAGGATCTCGAATCCAACGAGGCACGCTTCGCTGTCGGACTCCAGCTACCCGATGTCGCCGCGTTCGGGATGCAGTCCACTGAAGGGCGGGGACTTTACCTCGCACACCGTGCGGACGGCTCCTGGGCACATCTTCAGCCCGACCAGACGGTATGTATCGGTGGCCCGACCGATCTGTGGCGTCAGCTTGAAGGCGCTTACCTCGCTTGGGTTGAGGCCGGCCATCCGGCACCGCA
Source organism: Streptomyces sp. SID13031 (assembly GCF_010548305.1). Lineage (GTDB taxonomy): Bacteria > Actinomycetota > Actinomycetes > Propionibacteriales > Kribbellaceae > Kribbella. Next base: position 393,935 of record NZ_JAAGLV010000003.1, on the reverse strand, counting down.
TCAACTCTCTGTGTCCTTCAGCCTGTTCCAGCAACAGTTGGTGCCGACAGTTCGTCAGACAAACTGATCCTTCGTGCCTGGCCAGCCCGAACAATATATTAATTCTCCTCCTTCTTTTATGTATTAACTTTCAATTGGTTTTGTCTTTGCTTGTTCCTGGCTCCTTTTGTCGGTCCTGCCGTCCTGAGCTGTTGCGCTCTGTGAGCGGCCTCACGTTCAGTCTGCTTGCAATTGCAAGCACGTGCTAGCAGACTAGGCGCATGGCCAGATTGGGTGATCGTGCAGCGGGTGCTGTCGGTTCGGTGGGGGAGTATCTCGCCGAGCAGCGCCGGCACGCGCAGCTGTCGCTGCGGCAGTTGTCCGACCTGGCCGGTGTGTCGAACCCGTACTTGAGCCAGATCGAGCGTGGCCTGCGCAAACCGTCGGCCGATGTGCTGCAGCAGCTCGCGAAGGCGTTGCGGATCTCCGCGGAGACCCTGTACGTACGGGCCGGCATCCTCGATCCGGACGAGAGCCCGGACGGCACGCGGCGTACGCCGGGCGTGGTCGACGCGGTACTGCTCGACCCTGCGCTGAACGAGCGGCAGAAGCGCGTACTGCTCGATGTGTACGCCTCGTTCGTCCGTGAGAACACGACCGAAGGCTCTGAAGAGCCCACAACGGCACCCGCGCCGGCGAAGAAGCCCGCGGCGGCCAAAAAGACCCCTGCAACAAAACGCACCACCGTCTAGACCCCGCTGAAGAAAAAACCTCACGAGGAGATGCCTGATGGCAACCCGTACCCCCGTCACGCCCCTGTACGCGATCGCCGGCGCCGGCGACCTGGCCGTGGAGAAGTTCCGCGCGGTCAGCGACGACGTCACCACCCGGTTCGCGAAGCTGGACCAGAAGACCCTGCAGTCGTCCCTGCAGACCGAGCTGACCAAGCGTCAGGCCGAGCTGAGCGAGCGCCTCGAGACGCTCGTCGCCAACGCCAAGACGGTTCCGGCCACGCTGCGTGAGCTGCCGTCGGTCGCGCAGGCCGGGCTGACCACCGTGCTCGGCCAGGCCGAGGAGACCTACGAGGACCTGGCCGGCCGTGGCAAGGACCTGGTCACCCGGATCCGCAGCCAGAAGGCTACCGAGGACCTGGTCGCCCAGGCCAAGACCACGGTGAGCAAGGCCAAGGCCACCCGCACCACCGCGAAGAAGACCGCCGACACCGCGACGAGCAACGTCAAGGCGACCGCGACCAGCGCCCGCAAGACCGCGAAGAGCGCCACCAAGGCGGCCACCACGGCCGCCGAGAAGATCGGCGACTGAGAGTAGCCTGCCGGCTCTGCGTAGTACGGGTGGTCCCGATCCGAGGCACGACGGATCGTGGGCCACCCGTGCCTACGTTAGGCTCGTTGCATGCTCGCACTCGCCACGTTCCAGAACCTGTTTCCCGGGTTCGCTGATCCCATCAGCGTGATCTGGTGGGTAGTGCTCGGTCTGAAGCTGGTCGCGCTGGTCGATGCGGCCTTCCGCCCGCGCGCGGTGTTCGTCGCCGCCGACAAGCTGACCAAGCCCGGCTGGGTGCTGATCTTGTCGGCCTTCACGCTGTCGCAGATCTTCCAGGGCGGCTGGCTGAGCTTCTTCGGCCTGATCGGCATCGTCGCCGCCGGTGTCTACCTGGTGGACGCCCGTCCCGCACTCCGGGCGGCTTCCGGCCGGGGCCGCGGCGGCTGGGGTATCCGCCGCCGCCGGGGCCCGCGCCCGCTCTGAACCAGCTAGTACTACGACCGGTAGACGATCACCTTGTCGCCGACCTTCACCTGGTCGAACAGCACCTTGATCTTGGCCAGGTCGCGGACGTTGACGCAGCCGTGCGAGGCGCCGTTGTAGCCGCGGGCCGCGAAGTCCGACGAGTAGTGCACCGCCTGGCCGCCGCTGAAGAACATCGCGAACGGCATCTTCGAGTCGTACAGCTTGGAGACGTGGTCGCGGCTCTTCCAGCCGACCGTGAAGCCACCCTCGCGGGTCGCCGTCTTCTGGGCGCCGAACCGGACGTCCAGCTGCATCTTCACGACGCCGTCCACCACGTAGCGCAGTTTGCGGGTGGTCTTGTCGATGCACAGCGCGACGCCGGTCGCGCACCGCTGGTCGAGCTTCTTGCCGTTCACCACGGGCGCCGGCGGGTAGAGCTCGGCCTGGGTCGGCTCGTGGGTCGCCGCGGTCAGCTTGGTCCAGGTGTTCTGGTCGACGTACCCGATCGGGGGGATTCCCTTGGCGGTCTGGAACTTCTTCACCGCGGTCCGGGTCATCGTGCCGAAGGAGTTGTCCATCCACTGCTTGTCGAGCAGCTTGAGCTGCACGAGCCGCGCCTCGACCTTCAGCACCGCGACACCGCTGGAACCGTTGCTCCACAGGGCCTTCGGGTAGATCGGCAACTCGCCCTTGACCTCGAACGGCACGGTCTTGTCCTGCGAGGCCTTCTGCTGCGCCGTACTGACCTGCTGCTGCGTCTGCCCGGCCTGCTGCTTCGGGGCTGCTGAAGCGTTGACGACCACCGCCGTGACAGCAGTCCCGGCCAGCGCAGCGGCCGCAACAGCCGCCAGTACCTTGCGTGTCGTCAATCCACTACGAATCCAGCGCATCGCGAACCCCTCGAGTCGATCCGTCCCAGTACTAGTGGGACGCCCACACGGATCAGTTGGTTGGCATCGGGCGGACGCCGGCACCGGGGCGAAACCCGGCAACGCTCCAGCCTAAGTTGCAGACCGCAACCAGGTCACCTCTTGTGAGTAACTCGTGACCTGCCCCGACGCGAAGCGGCGGCCCACCCCCGAGAGGGTGAGCCGCCGCTGTGAAGAGTGTGGGTCAGGCGCTGTAGACCAGAACCTTGTCGCCGATCTTCACCTTGCTGAAGATGAGGGCGATCTTCTTCTTGTCGCGCATGTTCACGCAACCGTGCGAGGCGCCGTTGTAACCGCGGGCCTTGAAGTCCGACGAGTAGTGCACGGCCTGGCCGCCGACGAAGAACATCGCGTACGGCATCGGCGAGTGGTAGATCGACGAGACGTGGTTCTTCGACTTGCGGTAGACCTTGAAGGTGCCGTTCTTGGTGGGCGTGCGGGCCGCGCCGAAGCGGGCATCGCCCTCGGCGATCAGCTTGCCGTTGACGAAGAACATCACCTTGCGGGTCTTCTTGTTGATGCACAGGTAGCGACCCGACATGCACTGCAGGGCGACATGCCGGCGACCCGGGACGATGACCGTCTTCTTCGCCTTCGGCTTGGCCTTGGCGGTGGTGACGACGGTCTTGGGCGCAACCTTCGGTGCCGCCACGGTCTTGGCCGCCGGAGCGGCCGCCTGCGCCGTCGTCGCAGCGGTGAGGACCCCAGCTCCCAGCACCGCGACCGCCGTGGTGGTGGCGCCGAGCTTACGCAGAATGCTCATGTCTCTTTCCTTCCCCCAACGTATTTGCTTCCGATATGTCAGACGCCGCAGCCCGCCACCTGGTTGGTAATGATCCGGAAATTTCTCCCCGCCGGATCGCCTAACCAGGTGAACGGGCTACGTGGTCAAGCTTGTTGCTCAGGCCTTGTTCTTGCGGCCGAGCTTCGCGCGCTCGATCTGAGTCAGCGCGAGTTTACGGATCCGGATGGCGTCCGGGGTGACTTCGACACACTCGTCCTCGCGGCAGAATTCCAGCGACTGCTCGAGCGAGAGCTTCCGCGCCGGTACCAGCTTCTCGAACTCGTCCGCGTTGGACCGGACGTTGGTCATCTTCTTCTCACGGGTGATGTTCACGTCCATGTCGTCGGCGCGCGAGTTCTCGCCGACCACCATGCCCTCGTAGACATCGGTGCCGGGCTCGCAGAACATCGTGCCGCGCTCCTGCAGGTTCACCATCGCGTACGACGTCGTGACGCCGGTACGGTCCGAGACCAGCGAGCCGGACGGGCGGGTACGCAGCTCGCCGAACCAGAGCTCGTAGCCCTCGAACACGTGGTGCGCGATCCCGGTACCGCGGGTGTCGGTGAGGAACTCGGTCCGGAAGCCGATCAGGCCACGCGCCGGGACCAGGAACTCCATCCGGACCCAGCCGGTGCCGTGGTTGGTCATCTGCTCCATCCGGCCCTTGCGGACCGCGAGCAGCTGGGTGACGGTGCCGAGGTACTCCTCGGGGCAGTCGATGGTCAGGCGCTCGACCGGCTCGTGCCGCTTGCCGTCGATCTCGCGGGTGACCACCTGCGGCTTGCCGACGGTCAGCTCGTAGCCCTCGCGGCGCATCTGCTCGACCAGGATGGCCAGCGCCAGCTCACCACGGCCCTGCACCTCCCAGGTGTCGGGACGCTCGGTCGGCAGCACCTTGATCGACACGTTGCCGACGAGTTCGCGGTCGAGCCGGTCCTTCACCAGCCGCGCGGTGACCTTGGTGCCCTTGACCCGGCCGGCCAGCGGCGAGCTGTTGGTTCCGATGGTCATCGAGATGGCCGGCTCGTCCACCGTGATGAACGGCAGCGCCACCGGGTTCTCCGCGTCGGCCAGGGTGTCGCCGATCATGATCTCCGGGATGCCGGCGATCGCGACGATGTCACCGGGGCCGGCCGACTCGCCGGGGACGCGCTCGAGCGCCTCGGTGATCAGCAGTTCGGTGATCTTGACCTTCTGGATGGTGCCGTCGTGCTTGCACCAGGCGACCTGCGAGCCCTTCTTCAGGGTGCCTTCGTGCACCCGGACCAGGGCGAGGCGGCCGAGGAACGGCGAGGCGTCGAGGTTGGTGACGTGCGCCTGCAGCGGCGCGCCCTCGGTGTACTCCGGGGCCGGCACGTTCGCCAGGATCGTCTCGAACAGCGGCTCGAGGTCCTCGGAGTCGGGCATCCCGCCGTCGGCCGGCTGGGTCAGCGAGGCGCGACCGGCGCGGGCCGAGGCGTAGACGACCGGGAAGTCCAGCGCGGACTGGTCGGCGTCGTGGTCGAGCAGGTCCAGGAAGAGCTCGTACGTCTCGTCGACGACCTCGGAGATCCGGGCGTCGGGACGGTCGACCTTGTTCACCACGAGGATCACCGGCATGTTGCGCGCCAGTGCCTTCCGCAGTACGAACCGGGTCTGCGGCAGCGGGCCCTCGGAAGCGTCGACCAGCAAGACGATCGCGTCGACCATCGACAGGCCGCGCTCGACCTCACCACCGAAGTCGGCGTGGCCGGGGGTGTCGATGATGTTCAGCGTCATCTGCTCGCCGTTGGCCATCTTGTGCCGGACGGCGGTGTTCTTGGCGAGGATCGTGATGCCCTTCTCACGCTCCAGGTCACCCGAGTCCATCGCTCGTTCGTCGACGTGCTGGTGGGCTCCGAAGGCACCGGACTGCCACAGCATCGCGTCGACCAGGGTGGTCTTCCCGTGGTCGACGTGGGCCACGATGGCCACGTTGCGCAGATCATTACGGAGGGGCATGCGGAAGCGCTCCAAGCAAGTCGGATTGAGGTCAGGCGGTGGCTACGGCGGGTTCCCTGTGTCGGATTCCGTCAGGGGCCACTGCGAGACGCAGTGCGCAGCCATCTCATCCTACCTGTCACCCGGGGTAGCGCCGAATCCGGTTGAGCCTTTGACATTCGTTCGCTGGACGTACAGTCTATATCTGGGCGCCTGGGGAGGGGTCCACCTCGGGGGGTCGAGTCACCGGGGGCCGAGTGACCCGTGGGGGGTGGACTCGGCTCCCGAGGCTCCGGCCAAGGGAAAGAGAACTTGCCACGATCGGCCAGTACGAACCGTGAGCTCCGCGAAAAGTCGCGGGAGCGCATCCTCGGCGCTGCCCTCGAGGTGTTCGCCGAGAAGGGCTACGAGGCCGCCTCGATCTCGGATGTGACCCAGCGTGCCGAGGTGTCCCGCGGCCTGGTCACCTACTACTTCGCCAGCAAGCAGCTACTCGCCGCCGAACTCCTGGACCGCTGGCTGGACGGCATCGGCGCGATCCTCACCCTGCAAGGCACCGCGAACGAAAAGCTCGCCGGCATCATCGACGGCACCCTGATGGCCGCGGCCACCACACTCCCGACCCAGCGCCTCGCCATCACCCTGATGATGCAACCCACCACCCACGACGTCTTCGCCGCCGTGGAGCAGGCCAAGGCAGCAAGGGTGGTCGAGATCGAGGACGCCATCCGCGCGATCTTCACCGCCCGCGGCGCCACCGACCCAGCCGTCGAGGAGATGTTGCTCAGAGCAACACTCGAAGGCGTCACAGTGAAACTGGCGATCTACCCGGAGACTTTCCCGGTAGAAGCAGTACGCCGCCGCCTGCACGCGTCGTACGAGCTGCCGGTGCCAGCCACGCCACTGCCGATCGCCTCACCACCGGTCGACCGTCTCCGCGCCAGATGACAGCACGGAGCAGGGGTTTGCGGCCGATCTGTTGCCAGAGGTTGTGGATGACGGATTGGACACGCCGCCGAGAGTGGATCAATATGTCGCACGGTTAGATAGATCGTGTAACACTTTCATCCATGAAGGAGGTCGAGAAGGCGTTGCCGAACACGTTCACCACGCGGACGGCCGCGGGCCTCGGCGTGCATTCGCGCGACCTTTACGCCTGGCGGGACGACGGCCGGATCGTGGAGCTTTCCAGAGGTGTTTTCCGTCGCGCGGACGCGCCGGCGGCCACCTATCCCGACCTGCTGGCGGTCGCCCACCGCTCGCCTGGCGCCGTCACCTGCTGTATCTCGGCCGCGGCAGTCCATGACCTGACCGACGAACTGCCTGTGGCGGTCCAGATCGCTGTGCCCAGGCGGTCCAGGACACCGCGGATCGAGTATCCGCCCACGACGGCTTTCCGCTTCGACGAGGACACCTTCAAACTCGGGCTGTCCCAGATCGAGGCAGCACCCGGTGAATCGGTGCGTGTCTACAGCCCGACCCGCACCGTGGTCGATCTGATGCGCCTTCGGGGCCGGTTGGGTGAGCCGTTGGCATACTCGGTCCTCCAGCGGTACCTGCGTTCACGGGCGGCCAAGCCCGGGCTGCTCCTGGACTTCGCGGGAAAGCTGGATGTCTACGGTCCGGTCCGGCGGGCTCTCGACGTCGCGAGCGCCGAGTGAGCCGCCCGACGAGGCAGAGCCAAGGTGGTCGCGTCTACCTCGATCTGCAGAACCGGGCGCGCCGCGAGAAGCGGGGGACCCAGGAACTCCTCACCTTGTACGTGGTCGAACGCTGGCTTGCCCGGCTCGCCAGGTCGGAGTACGTCGAAGACTTCGTCCTGAAGGGCGGGATGTTGCTGGCAGCGTTCGGTCAGCGGCGGCCGACAGCTGACGCGGACGCGCTGGCGCGCAACCTGGCGCGTGACGGTACAGCTGTGCAGAGAAGCTCACCACAGCCGTCACGCTTGGCGCGGCCAGTACGAGGGTGCGGGACTACACCGATATCTACACCTTGGCGTCGACGCAGAAACTGAACCATGGCTCGGTCCGGGCCGCATTGCTGGCCACCGCGCGATTCCGTGGCACCGCCTTGCGGCCGTTGTCCGAGGCAGTGGGGGACCTGGTCGAGCTCCGAGCCGGCACTTACCGGGCGTATCGCCGCAGTCTTGGACGAGATGGTGAGCGTCTGCCGCCGAAACTGGATGAGGTGCTCGCCGCAGTCATTGCGTTCGCCGACCCACTGGTGATCGATGACCCTGCGGCAGGCGACTGGGATCCGGACCTGCGGAGCTGGACGAGTCCCGTCAGGCAAGCACACCTTCGGAACTGATCCGATTCAGAGCACCCGGTGGACCTTGTGCTGGGCGGCTTGGGCGCGGGGGCGGACGGTCAGGCGGTCGATGTTGACGTGTTTGGGGCGGGTGGCTATCCAGGTGACGATGTCGGCGATGTCTTCGGCCAGGAGGGGTTCGGCGACTCCGGCGTACACCGCGTCGGCTTTGGCCTGGTCGCCTTCGAAGCGGGTTAGGGCGAAGCCTTCGCTCTTGACCATGCCGGGGGCGATCTCGCAGACGCGGACCGGCTGGTCGAACAGTTCCAGGCGGAGGGTGTCGACGACTGCCTTGGCCGCGTGCTTGGCGGCCGCGTAGCCGCCGCCGCCCTCGTAGGCGACCTGGCCGGCCGTCGAGCCCATCACAATGATCTGGCCTTCGCTGGCGATCAATGCCGGGAGCAACGACTTGGTGACGGCGGCGACGCCGATCACGTTCACCTCGAACATCTGCCGCCAGGCCTCCAGATCGGCCTCGGCGACGGGCTCGAGCCCGAACGCGCCACCGGCGTTGTTCAGCAGCAGGTCGACCCGGTCACCGACGGCGGCGGCGAGCGCGGCGACATCCTCGGCGGAGGTGACGTCGCACTGCACGGCGCGGCCGTCGATCTCCTTGGCCAGGGCTTCGATCCGGTCCAGCCGGCGGGCGGCACAGACCACCTCGAACCCTTCCCGGGCGAGATACCGGGCCGAGGCGGCCCCGATCCCGCTGCTGGCTCCGGTGACGACGGCGACAGGACGGCTGGAAGTCATGTCGCCAAGTGTTTCACCAGCGGGATCCGGGCCCGGAACGGCGTCTCAGACTTGGCGCGTGGGGACCGCGACGAGATAGCTGAGATTGAGCTCGCGGCGCCGGGAGACGACGAAGGCGACCACGTCGGCGATATCGGCCGGAGCGAGCGGAGGGATCCCCGCGAAGGTACTGCCCAGCAGCTCGAGCTGCTCGTCGGACAGGTTCGCGCCCAGCTCGGTCGCGGTCATACCGGGCTCCACGCTGCTGACCCGGACGTCCGCCGGTGACAGGTCCGCCCGGATCGCCTCGGAGAACTGGGTGAGTGCCGCTTTGGTCGCGCTGTAGACGCCATGGGTCGGGAAGGCGCCGCGTGAGCCGACCGAGGAGATGTTCACCAGATCAGCTGTACGACCTTCCGCGGCGGCCTTGACCAGGTCGCCGACGAACGCGTGGGCCAGCCGGAGCGCGCCGGTCAGGTTGGTGTCGATCATCTTGGTCCAGTCATCGATCCGGGCTTCCTGGACCGGTGCCCCGAGCATCACGCCCGCCGCGTTCACCACCAGATCCACCCGGCCGAGGCGCTGCCGGACCTCCTCGGCGCCACGATCGACCGAGGACTGGTCGGTCACGTCCACGCTGACGCCGAAGGCTTCGCCGCCCGCGGCCTTGATCTTGAGGGCGAGGTCGTCGAGCCGCTCGGTCCGGCGGGCGAGCAGCGCGACGGAGGCGCCGTCGGCCGCCAGCCGCTCGGCGATGGCCGCCCCCATCCCGCTGGCGGCGCCGGTGACGACCGCGATCCGGCCGGTGAGCGGGAGTGGGTGCTGCTGGGTGGTGCTGGTCATCGGAATCTCCTAGCCGAAAAGGTTGATGAATCCAGCCTCCTGCGGCTGCGACGGCCTACCCAGTCGTCCCTCGTGCCTGGGGTCCACGGATCCTGGGTCTGACAGAACCACGCTGGATTTTCGGACTGCGCGGATACTGGCGGTATGGATCGCCGTGACGAGCTGACGGAATTCCTGAAGTCCAGAAGGGCGCGGGTCCGTCCCGAGGACCTCGGGCTCAAGGTGTTCCCGGGACGCCGGCGGGTGCCCGGGCTGCGCCGGGAGGAGCTCGCCCAGGTCGCCGGGGTGAGCGCGGACTACTACGTCCGGCTCGAACAGGGCCGTACCGAGAACGTCTCGCAGGAGATCCTCGACGCCGTAGCGGAAGTACTCGGCCTGGACGAAGCCGAGCGGGAACACCTGACCCGGCTGGCGCGACCTGCCCGCCGCCCGAAGGCACGCCGTACTACGCAACGCGTGCGGCCCGGCGTCCGCCAGCTGCTCAACTCGCTCGAAACGGTGCCGGCCTTCCTCCTCGGTCACCGGATGGACGTACTGGCCTGGAACCGGTTGGCCGCCGCCGTGGTCGGCGACTTCGCCCAGCTTCCGCCCAGAGAGCGGAACCTGCCGAGGCGGGTGTTCCTGGACGAGTCGGCGCGCGACCTGTACCCGCAGTGGGAGGCGATGGCGGTGGAGAGTGTCGGCTACCTGCGCTTGTACGCCGGCCGCTACCCGGATGATCCCGAGCTGGCCGAGCTCGTGGGTGAGCTGTCGATCCACAGCGCCGAGTTCCGCAAGCAATGGGCGCGGCACGACGTCAGGGACAAGTCCTTCGGGGTGAAGGAGCTGCAGCACCCCTTGGTCGGCCCACTCAGCCTGCAGTACGAGACGCTCCTGCTGCCCGGTGACCCGGACCAGACGATCCTCACCTTCTCCGCAGTGCCCGGTTCCGAGTCCGAGGCGGCGCTGCGGCTGCTGGCCAGCTGGACCTCACCAGCACCGGAGCCCGCCGATAGGGAGAAGTCCCGATTTCCCCAGCCGGCCCCGGAGTTACCCTGACCGGGTGACCCAACCCTCGGCAGACCGTCCTCTCCGGCGGGTCGCGATGATCAGCCTGCACACCTCGCCACTGGACCAGCCAGGGACCGGGGACGCGGGCGGGATGAACGTCTACGTGGTCGAGCTGTCCAAGCGGCTGGCCACCCTCGGTATCGAGGTGGACGTCTTCACCCGCGCGACCACGTCCGCGATGCCCGCGAAGGTCGAGCTGCTCCCCGGCGTGACCGTGCGGAACGTCGCGGCCGGCCCGTACGAGGGCCTGTCGAAGCACGAGCTGCCCGCGCAGCTGTGCACGTTCGCCCGCGCCGTACTGCGGGCCGAGGCGATCCGCGAACCCGGGTACTACGACGTGATCCACTCGCACTACTGGTTGTCCGGCCAGGTCGGCCTGCTCGCCCGCGACCGTTGGGCCGTGCCGCTGGTACACACCATGCACACGATGGCGAAGGTCAAGAACGCCAGCCTGGCCGAGGACGACGTACCGGAGCCGCCGGCCCGTCTGCTCGGTGAGGAGCAGGTCGTCGAGGCCGCGGACCGGCTGCTCGCCAACACCGGCGACGAGGCGAACGAGCTGATCAACCTGTACGGCGCCCAGCCGGCGAAGGTCGGGGTGGTCAATCCGGGCGTCGACCTGGAGGTCTTCAGCCCGGGGGACCAGCTCGTGGCGCGCAAGGCGCTCGGGTTGCGGCCGGACGCGATCGTGCTGGCCTTCGTCGGCCGGATCCAGCCGTTGAAGGCGCCGGACATCCTGATCCGGGCGGCGGCCAGGATGCTCGCCGCTGATCCGTCCCTGCGGGGGCGGCTGGTGGTCGCGATCATCGGCGGGCCGTCCGGCAACGGGATGGAACACCCCGAATCGCACGCCCAGCTCGCGCGTGAGCTCGGCGTCTACGAGGCGACCTGGTTCGTGAAGCCGATGGCCCGGGCGGCGCTGGCCGACTGGTATCGGGCTGCCTCGGTGGTCTGCGTACCGTCGTACTCGGAATCCTTCGGACTCGTCGCGCTGGAAGCACAGGCCTGCGGTACGCCGGTGGTCGCGGCGGCCGTCGGTGGGCTGACGACGGCGGTCGCGGACGGTGAGACCGGGCTGCTCGTGCCCGGGCACGACATCGGCGACTTCGCCGACGCGCTGAGCCGGATCGCGACGGATCCGCTGCTGCGCGAGACGATGAGCCGCGCGGCGGTCAAGCATGCCGGTGGTTTCGGCTGGGAACTGACCGCGGAGAAGACGCTCGCGGCGTACCGGACCGCGCAGCAGACGATGGTGGCCGAGCTGGCCCAGGAGGTCGATCGATGAGGGTGTCCGCGGCGGACGTGATCCGGCAGGTGCTGACCGAGAACGAGCTCGACTTCACCGAGGCCGAGCCGGGCGCGTTCAGCGCGGACCTGCCCGGTGAGCGCAAGCTGAAGACGACGGTGTCGCTGACGGTCGGCAGCCAGGCGGTCCAGGTGCACGCGTTCGTGGCGCGCCGGCCGGACGAGAACCACGAAGCCGTCTACCGCTGGCTGCTCGAGCGGAACCTGAAGATGTACGGCGTCGCCTTCGCCGTCGACCACCTGGGCGACATCCACCTGGACGGCCGGGTCCCGCTGCACGCGATCACCCCGGTCGAGGTGGACCGGCTGCTCGGCGCGGTCCTGGAGTACTCCGATACGTCGTTCAACACCATCCTCGAGCTCGGCTTCGGGTCGTCGATCCGCAAGGAGTACGAGTGGCGCCTGAAGCGCGGCGAATCCACCCGGAATCTGGACGCTTTCATGGGCTGGCTGGAGCCTCGCTAGTCTGTGGGCATGACTTACCGCCTGATCCTGCTGCGCCACGGCCACAGCGACTGGAACGCGAAGAACCTGTTCACCGGCTGGGTCGACGTCGACCTGAACGCCCAGGGCGTGGAGGAGGCGCACCGCGGCGGCCAACTGCTGCTGGAGCGCGGGCTGCTGCCCGACGTCCTGCACACCTCGGTCCTGCGCCGCGCCATCCGGACCGCGAACATCGCCCTCGAGGAGGCCGGCCGGCAGTGGATCGACGTCCGCCGGTCCTGGCGGCTGAACGAGCGCCACTACGGGGGTCTGCAGGGCAAGGACAAGAAGCAGACCCTGGAGGAGCTCGGCGAGGAGCAGTTCATGCTGTTCCGCCGCTCCTACGACACCCCGCCGCCGGCGATCGAGCGCGGCTCGGAGTTCGACCAGGCCGGCGACCCGCGGTACGCCGGGCTGCCCTCTGAGTTGCTGCCGGCAACCGAATGCCTCAAGGACGTCGTCGAGCGGATGCTGCCGTACTGGTACGACGCGATCGTGCCCGACCTGCGGGCCGGCAAGACCGTCCTGGTCACCGCGCACGGTAACTCGCTGCGCGCCCTGGTCAAGCACCTCGACAACCTGGACGAGCAGACCGTCGTCGGCCTGAACATCCCGACCGGCGTCCCGCTGTACTACGAGCTCGACGAGGACTTCAACCCGCTGAAGCCCGGCGGTGAGTATCTCGACCCGGCCGCCGCCGCAGCCGCGATCGAAGCGGTCAAGAACCAAGGTCGCTGACCGATGTGAGTGACCGCGGGGAGTTCGGTGAGCTGCTGCGCCGGTGCCGCCTGGCCGCGAAGCTGACGCAGGCAGCACTGGCCGAGGCGGCCGGGCTGAGCGAGCAGGCGATCGGCCTGCTCGAGCGCGGCGTCCGGAAACGGCCCTACCGGGGAACCGTTCTGGCGCTGGCGGCCGCGATGGACCTCGGCCCCGAAACGACCGCCGCCCTCTTGTCCGCTGCTGGTGGGCAAGAGGCTGGCGTATCCCCATCGGTAGCTGCCCCGGACCGGGCTCCGCGGCAGCTGCCTCCCGACGTAGCCGACTTCGCAGGCCGATCCACCGAACTGCGCTGGATCGCCGACGCTCTGAGGGCGGGTGGGGATCAGCCCGGTACGACCGTCCTGGCCCTCCATGGCCTGGCGGGGGTCGGGAAGACCACGCTGGCGACCCATGCGGCCCACCTGGCCGCGGAGAGCTTTCCGGACGGCCAGCTCTACATCGACCTGCAGGGGTACGGGCCGGGCGGCGCATTGACCGCGTCGGCCGCGCTGCGGGTTCTGCTGGTGAGTCTGGGCTTGCGTGAGCAGGCCGTTCCGGTCGATCTCGATGCCGCCTCGCAGCTGTACCGATCACTGCTGACCGGGACCAGGACGCTCGTGGTCCTCGACAACGCGTCTGATCGCGAAGTACTGAAACGCCTTCTTCCGGACGGTCCGCGGTGTGCCGCGATCGTGACCGGCCGCCGCGCGCTGTCGACCGGATCCACAAGTCTCCAGGTGGCGCCGCTCGACGATGACGACGCGCTGTCGATGCTGGGCAGGATCATCGGCTCGGAGCGGGTGAGCGCCGAGACCGAGGCGGCCCGGACCATCATCAGAACCTCCCACGGGCTGCCGCTGATCGTCCGGCTGGTCGGAGCGCGGCTGGACCGTCGCCAGGACTGGGCATTGGCGGAGGTCGCGCACCAGGCCAGGCCTTCGAACCGGCGGATCGACCACCTCGGGGTCACCGCGGCGGTACACGCCACTGTGTCCAGCTCACTGGAGTATCTCGAGAACCTTCCGGGCGGTACCGGGGCGCAGGCGGCGTCGGCCTTCGACTTCCTCGGCCTGATCGACGCGGCTGAGCTCACCCAGACGGCTGTCGGCGCTCTGCTCGATCTGCCGGCCGAGACCACGCAAGCCGTGATGGCACAGCTGCTCGACCTCCATCTGGTCGGATCGCCGCGGCCAGGGGTCTACCGGCTCCACGATCTCCTCCGCTCGGTCGCCGGCGAGCGAGCGTTGCGAAATCTCGCCCCCGAGGAGCGGCAGTCGGCCCTCTGGCGGGTGATCGACCTGTACCTCGCCGCCGCCTGGGAGTGCCAGTCGGGGACCCACCCGTCGAGTGAGCGGGTCAAGAAGGCCCGGCCAGGTATGGAGCCTATTTCCAACGACTTGCTGCCCGCCCGGCTGGAGTGGTTCGACTTCGAGCGTGCGTCGGTCATCGCCCTGGCCAATCAGCTCGCGGTTCTGGCCGGCGACTTCACCGCGCCGCTGATCGAACTCGGCTGGGCCATGTTCGGGTACTTCGAGTTCCGCGCTCGCTGGCCGGAGCTGCGCGAGGTCGCCCTCCTCTGCCGGCGGGCCGCGCCCGCCCGGGCAGACCAGTCCTACTTCATGTACCTGGCCGGGATCGCCGACTGGGAACAGGAACACTTCGAAACGGCGCTGGACCATTTCACCGAGGGGCTGGCGCTGGCCGAACAGAGCGGCGACCTCAAAGCCGTGGCCAGATGCGCGCTCGCGGTGGCCCGCACGCTCGAGGGGCTCGACCGGTTCGAGGAAGCGATCGTCTCGGCCGAGCGCGCCATCAGCGCCAGCCAGGAGTCCGACTACCTGTATGCGCTGGGAGCCGGCCAGATGGCTTTGGGGGCGCTCTATGCGCGCTGCGGCCGGATGGACGAAGCCGAGTCGTGCCTCAGCTCGTCCGTTGAGCTCGCCCGGGGGGCCGGCGACCTTCAGGCGGCCGCTCGACGCCACGGTGTGGCCGGTGACGCCTACGCGGCGGCCGGTACCCATTCCCGTGCCATCCCCCATTTCAGGGCGGCCCTGGAGATCTACGCGACCGCACCGGGACCAGCCTGCCTCGCATTCGTCCACCGGCGGCTGGGTACGAGCCTGCTCGCCAGCGGTAGTACCGACGAAGCGGCCGGCGCCTTCGACGTCGGCCTCGACCTGGCCCGCGAGAGCGCAGACCTCAAGGAACAGGCCAAAATCCTCGCCCAACTGGCAGAACTCCAGGTAGTCCGCGGCAATCCCGCCGCCGCCATCAACCACCTGACCTCAGCCGCCACCCTCTTCGACGACCTCGGCATGCCCGACTCCGTCGACCTCCGCCACCGAATGACCGAACTCACCGGCGCGACCGCGACGAAGTGAATACAAAGAAGTAGCCCCCGGCAACCAGATGGTTGCTGGGGGCTACTTTTGGTGCTGGATCAGTCGTTGCCGTTGGGGCTCGGGGCGGAGGCGCCGGCGCCCGAGCCGGCGGCGGTGCCGCCGATGGCGACCGGGAGCTCGCCGGTGACCAGGTAGACGACCCGGCGGGCCATCGAGACCGCGTGGTCGGCGATCCGCTCGTAGTACCGGCCGAGCAGCGCGATGTCGACCGCGACCTCGACGCCGTGCGGCCAGGACTCGTCCATCATCAGCCGGAACTGGTTGGTGCGCAGCTTGTCCATCTCGTCGTCGACCGACTCCAGCTTGGCCGCCGCCTCGACGTCGCGGGTCTTGATCACGTCACCGGCGCCGTCGACCATCCGGCCGGCCACGGCGCCCATCTCCTCGATCACCGAGTGCAGCTCGGCCGGGATCGCGGACGCCGGGTAGCGCAGCCGGGCGATCTTCGACACGTGCGCGGCCAGGTCGCCCATCCGCTCCAGGTCGGCGACCATCCGCAGCGCGGCGACCAGCATCCGCAGCTCGTTGGCGACCGGGGACTGGCGGGCCATCAGCTCGAAGACCTTCTCCTCGACGCCCTCGCCGGCCGCGTCCAGCTGGATGTCGGCGGCAATCACTTCCTCGGCCTGCCGGATGTCGGCGGTCAGCAGTGCCGTGGTGGAGCGGCGTACGGCGGTCGACACCGTCCGGGTCATCCGTTCGAGCTCGGCGAGGATGTCGTCGAGCTGCTCGTGATAGGTGTCGCGCATCGTGTCTGCTTCCGATCTGTGGTGTCCGGTACTGCGGTGGGCGGTTACCGCGGGCACGGTTCAGTACCCGCCCACCGTGGAAGGTATGCCAGCCAGGTTGCCGGGCGGCGACGAGTGGTGAACGCCCGATGAACAGTTGAGACGCGTTCCGGTCATCGGGTGCTCATACGGTCTTTCCCTCCTGGTTGCCCGCGTAGCATCGGTGCTGTGGACCCCACGCTGGCTGCGGTGCTGGGCGGCGTCATCGGCGCGGCTCTGGCTCTGCTTTCACTCGGTGCGATGATGCTGAGCGAGCGATCCCAGACCAAAGTACCGGTCTCCCCGGACCCGATCGTGCCCAACGGCGTCGCCACCGTTCTGTCCGTACTGCGCTCCTCCGCCGTCGTGATGGGCCCCGAGGACCAGGTGCTCCAGGCGAGCGCCCCGGCCCACGTTCTCGGCATCGTACGAGGCGAACGGCTCGTCGTGGACGACCTGCTGACCATGGTCCGGGCGGTCCGCCGCGACGGCGAGATCCGCCAGCAGGACCTGGAGATCGTCCGCGGCCGGCTCGGCGCCACGCAGTACGTGAGCGCCCGGGTCGCCCCGCTGGGCAGTCAACTGGTGCTGGTACTGGTCGAGGACCGGACCAGGGAACGCCGGCTGGACGCGATCCGTCGCGACTTCACCGTCAACGTCAGCCACGAGCTGAAGACCCCGATCGGCGCGATCATCCTGCTCGCCGATGCGGTCGCCGAGGCCGCCGACGACCCCGAGGCCGTGCAGAGGTTCTCCGGCCGGATGCGGATCGAGGCCTCGCGGCTGAGCCGGCTGGTCAAGGAGATCATCGAGCTGTCCCGGCTGCAGGGTGACGACCCGCTGGAGAATCCCGGCCCGGTCGACATCAACGGCGTGATCGAGGCCGCGGTCGACCGCTGCCGGGTCGACGCCGAGGACCGCGACATCAACCTGGTGGTGAAGACCGACCCCGCGCTCGAGGTGATGGGCAGCGTGGACCAGCTGGCGATCGCGATCGGAAACCTGGTCGAGAACGCCGTCAACTACAGCCCGGACGGGACCAGGGTGGCGGTCGCCGCCCACCCGATCGGGGACCTGGTCGAGATCACCGTCAGCGACCAGGGCGTCGGGATCCCGAGCAGCGACCTGGAACGCATCTTCGAGCGGTTCTACCGGGTCGACCGGGCCCGCAGCCGCGAGACCGGTGGTACCGGACTCGGCCTGTCCATCGTCAAGCACATCGCCTCGATCCACGGTGGCGACGTGCGAGTCTGGAGCGTCGAGGGCCAGGGCTCCACCTTCACCGTCCGACTCCCGCTGCGGCTCGATCCCGCGACCGGGCAACCGACGGACTCCACCATCCAGGAGGAGTTCGACACACCCCTGACGCCGACCCCGTCGGAGGATCAGAAAACCAAGGAGGCAGCTTCGTGACCCGAGTGCTGGTCGTCGAAGATGAAGAGAGCTACAGCGACGCGTTGTCGTACGTTCTGCGCAAGGAAGGGTTCGAGGTCGCCGTTGCGGAGACCGGGCCCGACGCGCTGGACGAGTACGACCGGGCCGGCGCCGACATCGTCCTGCTGGACCTGATGCTGCCCGGCCTGTCCGGTACCGAGGTCTGCCGCGCGCTGCGCAGCCGGGGCAACGTCCCGGTGATCATCGTGTCGGCCAAGGACACCGAGGTCGACAAGGTCGTCGGCCTCGAACTGGGCGCGGACGACTACGTCACCAAGCCCTACAGCCCCCGCGAGCTACTCGCCCGCATCCGCGCCGTCCTGCGCCGCGGCCAGGACGTCGAACTCCTCCCGGACACGCTCGAGGCGGGACCGGTACGGATGGACGTCGAGCGGCACGTCGTCACGGTGTCGGGAACCGAGATCCGGTTGCCACTGAAGGAGTTCGAACTCCTCGAGATGCTGCTCCGGAACACCGGCCGCGTCCTCACCCGCGGCCAGCTGATAGACCGCATCTGGGGCGCGGACTACGTCGGCGACACCAAGACGCTCGACGTCCACGTGAAGCGCCTGCGCTCCAAACTGGAGAAGGACCCATCCAACCCGTCCCACCTGGTAACGGTACGAGGCCTGGGCTACAAGTTCGAGGCCTGAACCCCCACGCGCCCGGCGCGTGGGGGGCTACATCCTCCGGCGTACGGGCGCTCCTACTTGTGTTGTGCGATCTGGATCAGGTTGCCGCAGGTGTCGTCCAGGACTGCTGTGGTGACTGGGCCCATCGCCAACGGGGCTTGGGTGAACTGGACGCCCAGGTCACCGAGACGCTTGAACTCCGCGGCCACGTCGTCGACGGCGAATGAGGCGGCTGGGATGCCGTCTTCGGCGAGGGCCTGCTGGTAGGGCTTCACGGCAGGGTGGCTGTCCGGCTCCAGCAGGAGCTCGGTGCCGTCGAGGTCGTCCGGTGATACCACGGTGAGCCAACGGTCCTGGCCCAGTGGGACCTCGTTCTTCTTCACGAAGCCGAGCACCTCGGTGTAGAAGCGCAACGCCTTGTCCTGGTCGTCGACGAAGACGCTGGTCAGATGGATCCTCATGGAGTACCTCCGGTTGCCTCGCGCCTGAGCCATCGGGTGGCGATGCGCTCCAGCGGTTCGGTGTTCAGGTGATGGAACTTGTACCGCCCCTGGCGCCGCGTGCGGATCAGCTCCGCGCCCTCCAGGACAGCCAGATGCTGACTGATCGCCTGCCGGGTCAATCCCACCCCGTGCTTGGTCACCAGCCGCGCGCAGATCTCGAACAGCGTCTGCCCGTCCCGCTCCACCAACTCATCGAGAATGTGCCGCCGAGTGGAATCAGCCAACGCCTTGAAAACATCCTCGGCCATACCCCCACAATAGGCAAGTAGCCACTTGCCTATCAAGTCCTGCTGCAGTCGTACTGGATTCGCGCCCACTGTCAGTGATCGGTGGTTCGGCGCCTCTGCTCGGCTCGCTGCTTGCGGATCCGCTTGAGCCTCTCGTTCACAACCGCGGGATCTTCGTCCTCGCTCATCTCGACCGCCGTATCGGCGATCGCCTGGTACTGCCGTTGGCGGCGAGTCTCGCGGTAGTCCAAAAGGTCCTTCAGCAATACCTTCCGGCGTGTGCCTATCCGCTCGCCGGCGAGTTCACCGGCTTCGATCAAGCGGACCACCGTTGGCCGACTTACGCCGAGGAGATCCGCTGCCTGTTGGGTCGTCAGTTTCGGCATGGCAGGCGAAATCGTGATCGCCTTGCCTGCTGCCAATGCCGCTACGGCCTGGACCAGCACCCGGTGCAGTGCCTCGGGTACCTCGATCTGATCATGCTCCTCGGCGCCAGCGAGGAAGTAGCGCCGCTCAGGTCGCTCACCCGTCTTGCTGTGATGGGCGTCAAGGAAGCTGGCGACGGTCGCCAACTGCTCCTGCTCTTCGGGTAGGTAGGTCTGCGACTCGAGAAGCTCGGTATCCATGACATCCTCCAGTATCGAACGAAACGAACTCCCTTTCGCAACGTTCGAATATGGTCGCATGTCCCGCACTGCTCAACAAGTTCTCCAGGCCTCGCAAAATGCCAATCCGGCGGCGAGTGCGTGGGCGGAGTACTGATTAGCTTAGGCTGCCCTAAGTTTCTAGCCTAAGGAGAAAAGCTGATGTCCTGGTCCCGTTCCGCTGGGTTGGCGGTTGTTGCGCTTGTTGCTTCCAGCGCGTTGGTTGCGTGTGGGAGTGGTGACGACGAAGGCCAGGCGGCTGCGCCGGCGGCTTCTGCTGGGTTTCCGGTGACGTTGAAGAACACCTTCGGGGAGACGACGATCCAGAAGAAGCCGGAGCGGATCGTCACGCTGGGGTGGAACGCGCAGGACGTCGTCTACGCGTTGGGGGAGACGCCTGTCGGGATGCCGAAGGTGACGTACGGGCCGACGCCGGCCGGGACGACTGCCTGGGATGTGGACAAGTTCGACGCGAGTAAGACGACGTTGCTGGACACCACCGACAGCGTTCCGTTCGAGAAGGTGGCGGCGTTGCGGCCGGACGTGATCCTGGCGCCGTACGAGGGGTTCGACAAGGCGACGTACACGAAGCTTTCGGAGATCGCGCCGACCGTCGCCTATCCGGGCGCTCCTTGGCAGACCACCTGGCAGGACCAGACGACGATCATCGGCAAGGCACTCGGCAAGTCGGCCGAGGCGGACAAGCTGGTGGCCGGGATCAAGGAGCTGACGGACAAGGCGGCCGCGGAGCACCCCGAGTTCAAGGGCAAGACGCTGTCGATCCTGTCGTACGGCGCGGAGAACTACGTCTACACGCCGGGTGATCCGCGGGTGCAGATCATGAACGAGCTGGGCTTCGTCAACTCCCCGGGCGTCGAGGCGCTGGAGAAGACGAACGCCAAGAAGGAGTTCGCGCTCACCGTCAGCAAGGAGCGGCTGAACGACCTGGACGCGGATGTCGTGGTCGGCTACATCGACGGGATGACGCCGGAGAAGTTCGCCGCCGACAAGGTCTACGCGTCGCTCGGGTCGTTCAAGAAGGGCAGTACGTACCTGATGACCGACCAGCAGGTCATCTCGGGCATGAGCGCGGTCAGCGTGCTGAGCGTGCCCTGGGTGCTGGACAAGATCCTCCCCGGCCTCGCCAAGGCCGCTCAAGCAGCTTCCTGACAACGACTGCGGGCGGCGCCTTCCCTTCAGAACAAAGGAAAGGCACCGCCCGTACTACGTGCTGCGGGTAACCGCCCGCCGACTGCCGCCGACTGATCAGCTGTGCGATTCGGCGTCCGGCCGCGGCGACGGGGAGTAGTGGTCGGTGGTCAGCACCGGGATCGAGGTGGTGATCGGGCCGGCCTTGCCGAAGGTGATCGTCACCTTGATCATCTGGCCGGGCTTGCCGCCCGTGACGGTGACCGGCTGGTTGCTGCTCGGCGGGATCGTGAACGCGTCGCCGGCCTTGAGGTCGGCCTCCTTGAGACCACCGATCGTCACCGTGGCCGGCTGCTCGGTGCTGGCGACCTGGGCGTCGGCGGGGGCCGAGGCGATGCTGACCAGCTTGTCGTCGGACTGGCCGCTGTTCACGATGACGCCGTGCAGCTCGCCCTTGCCGTCCTCGGAGGCGAGCACCAGCAGGTTCCGGACGGCGATCCCGCCGGACTGCGCGTTGGTGCCCTCGGCAGGCTGGTACGGCTTGGAGGTCTGGGCGTTGAAGCTGGCGCCACAGGCTGCGACCGTGATGCTCAGAGCGACGGTGGCTCCGGCCAGCGCGGTGCGCCGAACAGCCTGCGAGGACAACGTGATGGCCACTGGAATTCCCTCTCCTACAACCCGGGTGGATGCCGTCGGGCTGAAGCCTCCGGCGGAGCACAGCGTAGCGAGCATGGTGGGTGGAGCTGACGGCGACCACCCCTTTGAGTGGTGTCCCGGGCAACCATTCACCCGCGTGCGAGGCACGGCGGACAGCGTTTGTCAAGGCGGGAAGTGGCCTCTGACCAGCGCAAACGCCCGGACCGGACCAGCGACTGCGTGGTAGGATAGAGGTCGGAAAGGGGCACGTGACATATGACTTTCAACGTCGGCGAAACGGTTGTTTACCCCAACCACGGTGCGGCCGTTATCGAGGACATCGAGACCCGTCAGATCAAAGGTGAGGACAAGACCTATCTGGTCTTGAGGATCGTCGCTCAGAACGACCTGGTCGTCCGGGTCCCCGCGTGCAACCTCGATCTTGTCGGCGTGCGTGACGTCGTGGATCAGGCCGGTCTGGAGCGCGTCTTCGACGTGCTGCGGGCGCCGCACACGGAGGAGCCGACCAACTGGTCTCGTCGTTACAAGGCGAACCTGGAGAAGCTGCACTCCGGTGACGTGATGAAGGTGGCAGAGGTCGTCCGCGACCTGTGGCGCCGTGAGCGTGACCGCGGTCTCTCCGCCGGTGAGAAGCGGATGCTGGCGAAGGCTCGCCAGATTCTGGTCTCCGAGCTGGCCCTGGCCGAACACACCAACGAGGACAAGGCGGAAGCCATCCTCGACGAGGTCCTCGCCTCCTGACCTACTGGTCAGCAGTGGAGTCGGGGTCGCGCGACTGAACCGTCCGGCATGATGTGGTCGTGAGTACTGCGGCGATCATTCCGGCGGCCGGTCTCGGGCTCAGGCTCGGTGGTGAGGCACCAAAGGCATTGCGAGAGGTCGGTGGCGAATCGCTGCTGGTCCACGCCATTCGTGGACTGCGGGCAGCGACCGCCGCCGACCTCGCTTGCTTTGTGGTCGCCGTACCGCCCGGCACCGAGGATGACGTCCGCAAACTCCTCGAGCCGTACTCCGGTCCGGTGGCGCTCCTGATCGTTGCCGGGGGCGCCGAGCGAGCCGACTCGGTCCGGCTGGCGCTGGAGCTGGTCCCCGCGGACGGCATCGACTGTGTGCTCGTCCATGACGCTGCCCGGCCCTTCGTCCCGGCCGAGGTGATCGAGCGAGTTGTCGCCGCGGTTCTCGCCGGCGCGCCTGCGGTGATTCCGGTGGTGCCCGTGACAGACACGATCAAACGCGTCGACGCCAATGGTCTGGTGGTCGACACGCCCGACCGGTCGACGCTCGTCGCAGTACAGACTCCGCAGGGGTTCGAGCCTTCTTTGTTGCGTCGGGCCCATAGTGGCGACCCGAGCGGCGCGACCGACGACGCGATGCTCTGCGAGCGCCTCGGCGTACCGGTGCAGACGGTCGAGGGGTCCCAGGACGCCTTCAAGGTGACCCGTCCGCGCGACCTCGTCCTGGCCGAATCGATCCTGACCGAAAGGCGTACTTCGTGAAGTTGCCGCGCGTGGGCACCGGCGTTGACGTGCACCCGATCGAGGAAGGCCGGCCGATGTGGCTGGCCGGATTGCACTGGCCCGACGAGCCAGCCGGACCGTCCGGGCATTCGGACGGCGATGTCGCCGCTCACGCGGTCTGCGACGCGTTGCTGGCGGCGGCCCGCCTCGGCGACCTCGGCTCCAACTTCGGTACGTCGGAGCCGGAGTGGGCCGGCGCGTCCGGCGCCGCGCTGCTGGGTGAGGTCGCTCGCCGGGTTCGCGCGGCGGGGTTCGAGATCGGCAACGTCTCGGTCCAGGTGATCTGCAACCGCCCCCGCTTCGCCGCCCGCCGCCTGGAGGCCGAGAAGGTCCTGAGCGACGTCTGCGGCGCCGAGGTCTCCGTCGCGGCCAAAACCACCGACGGCCTGGGCCTGACCGGCCGAGGCGAAGGCATCGCCGCGATCGCCACCGCACTCGTCTACTGACCAAGAGCGGTCCCGTTGCCTGGGGCATCAGATCCAGCTCGGCCAGTACTGCGGCCTCGGCGCCGGCCGGACGGTTGCTCTTAGCAATGCGGTAGTTACGAACATTCTCGACCAAATCGTTATCCCAGCAGCTCAGCACGCCGCCCCCGGGCCTGCCAGGTGTCATCGAAGCGCTCGATTTTCCATGCCGTCGACTAGCCATTAGGGAGCATTCCATATCCTGAGGTTATGGATCTCCGGCTGCTACGAGCGTTCGTGACGCTGGCACGCTGTGGGAGCTTCGGTTCCGCGGCCGCCGAGCTGGCGACCAGCCAGCCCGCCCTCACCAAGCAGATCCAGCAGCTCGAACGCAGGCTGGCGTCGACGCTCTTCGATCGCGGCCGCCACGGCGCTCGCCTGACAGCCGCCGGCGAGCTGCTCCTCCCTGACGCCTTGGACGTGCTGGCCCGGGTCGAAGGGTTCGAGCGGCGGGCCGCGCAGATCGCCCTGGGCGTCGAGGGCTCGCTGACCGTCGGCTTCGGCATGTCCGGGATCGAGCTGGCGCCACGGGCCGTCGCGTTGTTCCGCAGCCGCTACCCGCAGGTCCAGGTGACGCTCGGCGACCTGTCGTCCGCGGTCCAGTACGAGCGCCTACTGGCTGGCAGTCTCCAGGTCGGCCTGGTCCGGCTCCCCGCCCCACCCGGCCTCAAGCACCTCCGGCTGCAGAAGGACCGGTTGTCACTCGCAGTACCGGTCGGTCAAGCCGTTCCAGCCGGGCTAGCGGCCTGGCTCGATGGTCGCCCGCTCGTACGCCTCCTGCCCGAGCGTGGCCCGGGCCTGACCGCCCAGCTCACCGCTCTGTACGCCGAACTCGGCTGCCGCCCGCTGATCCTCCAGGAAGCCGCCGACCTACAGACCGTGCTCGCACTGGTCGCCGCAGGCGTCGGGCCGGCCGTAGTACCGGCTACTAGCGCGTCGATCGCCTCGGCTGCCGTGCGCTTCATCCCGTTCCCGGGCGAAGCGGCGACCTGGTGGACGGGTGCGGCCTGGAATCCGGCGTTCCCCTCGCCACTTGTCTCCCACTTCCTCACCGCCGCCAGCCAGGTCGCCGACCGAGCCTGACCTACTTGGCCTGGCGTTAGCGGCGGCGGCGGGGGAGGGCGGGGAGTTCTAGGGTGTCCAGCCAGGCTGTGAATAGGTCCTGTACTGCGTTTGGGTCTGGTGCGAAGGTGGCGGCCAGGGTGGTGAAGTCTTCGGTGGTTACTGAGCCGTGGCGGTGGGTTCGGGTCCAGCTGCGTAGTAGGTCGAAGAATGCATCGTCGCCTAGTTGTAGGCGTAGGACGTGCAAGGTGATTGCGCCGCGTTTGTAGAGGCGGTCGTCGAACATCAGGTCTGGGCCTGGGTCGGACAGCAGGAGGTCTTGGTCGAGGCCGCGTAGGCGGCTGTAGGCCTTGGAGACCTGTTGGGAGGCTGTCAGGCCGCCGGATTCTTCTGACCAGAGCCATTCGGCGTAGCAGGCGAAGCCTTCGTTCAGCCAGATGTCTTGCCAGCGGGAGGGGGTCAGGCTGTTGCCGAACCATTGGTGGGCGAGTTCGTGGGCAACCAGCCGCTCGGCGCCGCGGCGGCCGTCGACGTGGTTGCTGCCGAAGACGGAGATGCCCTGGGCCTCCAGCGGGATCTCCAGGGGGTCGTCCGTGACGACGACGGTGTAGCTGCCGAACGGGTACGGCCCGAAGAGTTTGGTGAACAGCCGCATCATGTCCTGCTGGCGCCCGAAATCGGAGCGGAAGTCGCGCATCTGCGCAGCGGGCAGCACGCCACGCATGGTCACCGGCGACGTGGCCAGCTCCAGTACGTCGTACCGGCCGATCTGTACGGTCGCCAGGTACGTCGCCATCGGTGCGGCCTGGTCGAAGACCCAACTGGTGCGGCTGGCCTTCGTCCGGCGCGAGACGAGTCGCCCGTTGGCGACCACGTGGTACGGCGAATCGGTGGTGATCGTGATCCGGTAGTGCGCCTTGTCGCTGGGGTGGTCGTTGCAGGGGAACCAGGTGGCCGCGCCGCTCGGCTGGCTCGCGACGATGACGCCCTCGGTCAGCTCCTCCCAGCCGAGCTCGCCCCACGGGCTGTCCATCGGAGCCGGGTTGCCGGAGTACTGGACGTCCACTACGAACTCGGCACCGTCGGCGATGGCCGGCGACGGCCAGACGTGCAGTTTGCCGTTGCGATGCGCGTACCGGCCCGCCCGGCGGCCGTTGACGAGTACCTTGGCCACGCGCAGGCCGACCAGGTCGAGGCTCACCCGGGACAGTGCCTGGGTCGCGACCGCCGTGACGGTGGCCTTGCCACTCAGCCGGTTGCTGCTGACCCGGTAGTCGATGTCCAGCTCGTACGAGTCGACCTTGTAACCGCCATTGCCGTGCGTCGGTACATAGGGGTCACCAGAGCTGTCCTCACCCGGCTGGCCCTTGTCACGGGCAACCATCAACCCTGCCAGGGCGCGATCGGGTTGCCGGCCCAGCGGGACCCGGCGGGAACACTCTCACCACGCATCACCAGCGACACCGGGCCGACTGTGGCCCCTTCGCCGAGGGAGGCGGCCGGCAGGATGATGCCGTGCGGCCCGAGGGTCGATCCAGGCCCGAAGGTGACGGTGCTCATGGACATCACCCTGTCATGGAACAGGTGCGTCTGAAGAACGCAGCCGCGATTCACCGAGACACCGTCGCCGAGCGTGATCAGATCGGCCTCGGGGAACCAGTACGTCTCGCACCAGACGCCCTTGCCGATCTTGGCGCCCAGGGTACGCAGCCAGAGCGCCAGTACCGGCGTACCGGCGGCCGCGTTCGCGAACCAGGGAGCGGCGACCATCTCGACGAAGGTGTCGACGACCTCGTTCCGCCAGACGAAACTCGACCACAGCGGGTACTCGACCGCGCGGGTCCTGCCGACGATGACCCACTTGGAGATGGTGGCCATCGTGCCGGCCACCGCACCCGCGACCAGGATCACCGCACCGGACAGCAGGAACGTCGGCCACGGCCCGAGCCACAGATCGAGTCCCTGGAGAGCGAAGAGCACACCGAGCGCGATCAGGACCGAGCACATCATCGGTACGAACCGGCAGAGTTCGACCGCGGCCCGGGCGAACTTCAGCCGCAACGGCGGGTTGAACGTACGGCTCTGGTCGCCGTCGACGGTCTGCCGGCGCAGCTTCACCGGCGGGCTGCCGAGCCACGACGTACCGGCCTTGGACTTCTTCGGCGCCGCCGACAGCACGGCGACAAGGCCGTTCTTCGGTACCGAGCGACCGGGCGCGGTCATCCCCGAGTTGCCGAGGAAGGCGCGCTTGCCGACCTTCGCGCCGGCCACGTGCAGCCAGCCGCCGCCGAGCTCGTACGACGCGATCATGGTGTCGTCGGCCAGGAACGCGCCCTCACCGACAGTGGTCATCTTCGGCAGCAGCAGTACGGTCGAGGCCTCTACATCGCGGCCGATCTTCGCCCCGAGCGCCCGCAGCCACCACGGGGTCAGCAGGCTCGCGTACAGCGGGAAGAGCAGCGTGCGGGCCGAGTCGAGCAGCCGCTCGGTCGCCCACACCTGCCAGCCGATCCGGCTCCGTACGGGGTAGTGACCGGCCTTGATGCCGATACCGAGCAACCTGACGATGATCAGCGTCAGCAAGGCGAGCGTGACGAAGCCGACCAGGGTCATCAGTGGGATGGCGTACAAGGCGTGAAGTGCGGCGTCTCCGAGCGACGTGGTGCCGGCGACGGCGTGGCGCAGTACGAGGATCGCAGTGATCGCCGCACCCAGCGGCAGGAGAGACATGAACGCGGAGGCGGCGCCGTAGGCGAGCACCCACCAGGGGGCGCGGGCTGGGCGCTCCTCTGGCCAGGGGTGCCGGGCCCGGCCGACCCGTGCAGCCGGGGAGCCGGACCAGCGCTCGCTGGGCGGGATCCTGCCGGAGACAGCGGAGCCGGCGGCGATCTCCGCGTTGCGGCCGACCTCTGCGCCGGGCAGGAGAGTACTGCGGGAGCCGACGACCGCCTCGGCGCCGACGGTGACAGTGCCGACGAGCAGCCGGTCGCCGTCGATCCAGTAGCCGGACAGGTCGACCTCTGGCTCGATGGAGGCGCCACGTCCCATCGTGAACATGCCGGTGACGGGCGGAAGCGTGTGGAGGTCGACACCCTTGCCGATCTTTGCGCCGAGAGCCCTTGCGTAGTAGGCGATCCAGGGCGCTCCGGCGAGGTTGGCGGCGCCTGCCGCGTCTGCCAGGTTCTCTGCTGCCCACAGACGGACGTGCACGTTGCCGCCGCGGGGGTAGACGCCGGGCTTGAGTCCTCTGAGTAGCAGTCGAGCGCCGACGACAGCGATGCTCATTCGACCAGCGGGCGTGATCAGGATCAGCCAGCCGGCCAGGATCCACCACCACGACACCGTGCGCATCCACGGGTGCGGGCCGTCGGTCAGCGCCAGCAGGTTGTTGAGGGTGAAGAGCCAGACCAGCCAGCGCACGCCGACCACTGTCTGCAGCAGTAGCGTCAGTGCGGTCTGGAGAAGCTGCGTAGCCGGCGGGGTCAGCCGCACCTCGCGGATCTCCACCGGGATTGTCGAGGTCTTGAAGTCGTCGAGCCGGTCGGCAAGAGCGCCTAGTCGCGGGTACTCGTAGATGTCTCCGACAGTGACCTCGGTGTAGCGCTCTCTTAGCTTCGAGACCAGCTGTGCTGCGGCGAGACTGCCACCGCCGTGCATGAAGAAGTCGTTGTCGGCGTCGGTGACCTTCGCTCCCAGTACCTGCGTCCAGCGCTCCGCCAGCCAGCCTGCCGTGCCATCTAGTGCTGCAGCAGGGCCGTCCGTGTCCATACCGGGCAGTGGCCAAGGCAGGGCGTTGCGGTCGACCTTGCCGGAGGTCCTGGTCGGCAGTGTGTCCGTGACGGCCAGCAGAGGAACCAGTGCAGCCGGGAGCGCTTCCCTGAGCCGCTCGGTTGCAGCTTTCTGGTCGAAAGCTTCCGCGTCGTCCGGTACGACGTACCCGACGAGTAGCTGATTGCCGGCCGCACTGACCCGTACTGCGGCTGCCGCGCCGCTGACGCCGGGCAGAGCCTGCAGTGCGGCGTCGACCTCGCCCAGCTCGATGCGTCGGCCACCGAGCTTGATCTGCTCGTCGGCGCGGCCCATGAACACCAGGCCCTCGGCCTCGTTTCGGACCAGGTCGCCGCTGCGGTAGGCGCGGTCCCAGCCGAGCGACGGCATCGGCGCGAACTTCTCCGCGTCCTTCGCCGGATCGAGGTACCGGGCGAGCCCGACGCCACCGATGATCAGCTCACCGGTCCCGCCCTCCGGTACTTCGTTTCCTTCGGAGTCGACGACGGCGAGGTCCCAGCCGTCGAGCGGCAGGCCGATTCGTACCGGGCCTTCGCCGGTCAGCTGCGCGCCACACGCGACGACGGTCGCCTCGGTCGGGCCGTACGTGTTCCAGACCTCGCGGCCGTCCACAGCCAGCCGCTCGGCCAGCTCGGGCGGGCAGGCCTCGCCACCGAAGATCAGCAGCCGCACGTTGTCGAGTGCATCGGACGGCCAGAGCGCGGCGAGCGTCGGCACGGTCGACACGATGGTGATGCCCTGCGCGACCAGCCACGGCCCGAGGTCCATGCCACTGCGAACCAGCGAACGGGGCGCGGGGACGAGGCACGCGCCGTACCGCCAGGCGAGCCACATCTCCTCGCAGGACGCGTCGAACGCGACGGAGAGGCCGGCCAGCACCCGGTCCTCGGGGCCGATCGGCTCCTGCTGCAAGAACATCCGCGCCTCGGCGTCGACGAACGCCGCCGCCGACCGGTGCGTGACGGCGACACCCTTGGGAACGCCGGTCGAGCCCGACGTGAAGATGATCCACGCGTCGTCATCGGGGGACGGGCCGTCGCCTTGGGAGCCCGGGCCCGGCCTCGGCCCTGAGCCCGGCCCCGCCGTGGCGGGCGTAGTACCGGGGGAATCCATCAGGGCGGAGTACGGGAAGTCGTAGTAGCCGTCGGCGGCGTCCGCGTCGTTGGCGTCCGGTAGTGGGGCAGGCCGGGTCGAGGCGATCTCGAGGTCGTCGGTGACGATCGCGGCGACCGCCGCCTCACCGAACACCAGCTCGGCGCGCTCCTCCGGGTCGTCGGCATCGACGGGCACGTAGGCGGCGCCCGCCTGCAGGCTGCCGAGGATCGCGATGTACAGATCGTTGTGCCCTGAGGAGATCCGCACGCCGACGCGGTCGCCGGGCCCGATGCCGAGGTCGGTCAACCGCCGCGCGAACTTGGTCACCTGGCCGAGCAGCTCGTGATAACTCAGACTGACATGGCCGTCGTCCAGAGCCGGTTCATCCGGAAAACTCACAGCCGCCGCCTGCAAGACATCGACCAAAGTCCGCTCGGGCGGAGCGCTGTCCCCCCGTCGCAAAGTCACGGCCGAAGGATACGCCGCCCAAGCGACCTGAACCCCAACTCCACGCCAACAGACGAACCCCCACGCACTCTCCTACGTCGCATGCTCGTTCGACCGCTCCCACCCACCCGGCGTGAAAGCTCCTCCGTCGCGCGCTTCGCGAAGCGTGGGCGCAAGCCAGGTTCGTGAATGCAGATCAGCGTCTCCACTCGGCTGACACCGGATCCCACGTTGTTACCGGTTGGCGTGCGAGCAGTGGATCGAGGCAGCGCCCGACTATGGTCAGGGCTGTCTTGAGGTCATGCATCCGAGGATCGAGCGGTGACTGTCGCGCCGTACCGCCGTAACCGGCCGCCCAGGTAGGTCCTGGTGAGGCCATTCGGCCGGGCAGCCTGAGCCCCGTCCGGCGGGCCGCCTCTTCATGAAGCGCGACCGTCGTCTCCGCACCATCCAGGCCGGTAGTGGTGATGATCAGGACGAGGTCGACCAGGTCGTGGTAGCGCGAGGAAACCTCGTTGGTCGTGCGGTAGGTGCTGTACATGGCGCAGACCTTGTCGGCGATCTGGTCTGGCAACGGATAGAGCGAGACCTGCGGCGGCTCGGGGTCACCGGGAAGGGTGATGATCGGTTCGAGTCGGACCAGATCGGGGCGAGCGATCGGCCTGAGCTTCATCGACAGGTCGACAGGAAAGGTGCCGAACAGGCGAGATCCGACGAAGCCGTCGACCTTGAGGTTGGCTCCGGGCTGGTGTTCGGTCTGGCCGGCGATCGGTTTGGGGTCGCCGATCTCGAACCGGACGTGGTCGCCATCGTTGCCGTTAGCAACCAAGCGGCGCAGCTCATCGGCTGCCTCATTGACATCGTCGGCGGCATGGCCGCGGTACAGCAGGTCGATGTCCTTGCTGAATCGTGCGGAGGGCAGGCGAATCAACAGGTTGGTACCGCCTTTGACCAGCCACGGTCGTCCCGGTTCGGCGAACAGCCGGGCGAGGAAGCGGTCGAACAGGAACTCGCGCCGCACCTCGTCGGGGGCTCGCCCAGACTTCTGAGCAACGTTCTTCAGCTGATCGCTGACCCCGGCCCGGAATGACTGCGCGGTGGGGTAAGGCTGCTTCACTGGTGATCCCCGGCTGTCGAGTGGGCCGTCTCAGCATGGGTCTTGGCCTCGATGTACATCATTCGACCGGCACCATCCCTGGCGATGAGGTCAACGGCTTGGCGAGTTGCCTTCGGAATGCCGGCCTCTTCGAGGAATCTCGCGACCAGACCTGTCCCGTCGCCGAGCTTGACGCTGTACCGGTGCGCGTACGGCCGAAGTACCTCGGCGATCAGGTCGGCATCGATGCCCTTCGCCGTGATCGCGTCCCGGACGACCCCGGCCAGATGGCCGCCGTCGGTGTTCACCGAGGCCAGGTCCGCGATCGTCTTGGTGATGGTGGTCGTCGGCAGACCGTTGACCGGCCGCCAGTCCCGGTCGGCAAGGGGGCCACGATGAAATCGGATATCGGTCCGGCGCGAGGTGCGACGCCGGTCGACCGTGAACTCATGCCGGTCCGCCTCCAGGTCCCCGAGCTCATGGACACGGGCAGCCGAGCGGAAGGAGACGACCGCATCGGGATGGCGGAGCCGATCGTTCGCTGTCAGCTTCGGCGCGAGGCCCAGCCAGGCTCCACGGAGTTCGTCGAGCTCATCGCCCGGGGCGCCGGCCAAGCGGTAGATCCCATGAGCAAGCCGCTCCAGTGCTCCGGCGCGATAGAAGTGGGCAAGCACCTGGTTGGACACCCCATGCTCAGCCGCCTGCGCGGCGGTCAGAAGCCCCCATTGCTCAGCAGCAAGCTCCGCGACCGCAATCTGATGAACCACAGCACACCTCTCGACCGATGCAGCAATACTAGCATCAGGCTTTAGTTTTGCTGCATCCGCCAACGCTTTCGCGGTCCGCGCGCCAAATTACGGCTTCGATGTGGAGCACCGGCAACGCGGTCGTGCTCGGGGCTAGGCGGGCCACGGCGCCCACGTGACGAAGGAGTGCGTGATGGGTGGGGGGAGGGGCGTGGGGGAGTTTCCTGCGCGGCTATTTCACTTGGTCTTTGGAGGCGGCGTAGGTGTTGCAGGCTTTGGTTTCGCCGATGTTGAGGCCGTTGACTATCCAGAAGCCTTGGCTGGTGGCGAGGCCGTGGGTTCTTTCGGATTCGGGGGTGTTGGGGGTTTCGCCGAAGCTGTTGCTGGCCTGGAACTCGAATTCTTTCAGGCGGGAGGTGAAGGGGTAGGACTTCTCTATCGCGCGGCTGAAGACGCCGGCGAAGCAGGAGGCCTGGAGTTCGTTGCGGCGGGAGCTGTCCAGCTTCTGGTCCGGGTGTTCCTGCAGGTAGGCGGAGCGCGCGTAGAAGAGGTCGGACACGCTCTGCACGTGGTGGCCGTACTCGTGCGCGATCGTCATCAGGTACGCCAGGTCCTGCTTCGGGCCGAACGCCTTGTTCATCTGCTTCACGTCGGTGTACATCACGTGGTTGCCGAAGCAGTAGAACGCCAGCACCCGCCCGGACAGCGGCGCGAAGTCGCCGCACGGCGAGTGGATGGGCTGATCGAAGACGACCAGCCCGGGGTCGGGCTCCGTCTTGCCGATCTTCTCGAAGGCCGGGCGCCAGGCGTCGTTCAAACACTTGAAGAGCTTCTCGTAGTAGACCTTCTGCGACGCGAGGCTGCCGTCGCCGAGGTTCTCGGCCGGGCAGTTCAGCTCACCCAGACCACCGGCCTGGTAGATCGGAGCGTTCAGCAGGTAGTCCTCGGCAGACCCCTTGGGTGCGTTGCGAGTAGGAGTCGGTACTACCGCAGGCCCGCCCTTCACCTGCGGGTCAGCGCCCTCCGCAGTAGATGAGTTGCCACCGGCCAGCATCACGCCGACGACACTCAACGCGATCCCTAGGAACGCGACGGTGAAGAACCCGAGCAGTACCAGCCGGATCGCGCCACCCCGCCGCCGTGGTGGCTGGAAGCCGTTGAACTGGGTCGGCCCACCAGGACCGTAGTACTGCTGCTGCCCCCACTGCCCCTGGTACTGCGGCTGCTGACCCCCGTACTGCGGCGGCACCTGCTGCCCGTACTGAGCCGGCGGCCACTGGCCCTGTTGAGGCGGCGGCAGCACGCCAGGAGGCGGTGCCACGCGGTCCTGGGGGCGGCCGTCGTACCCGTACGGGTTGCTCACGTGTAGTCGGCCTTTCAGCTCGATGTGGGGTTCGCTGGACGAACCGCCACGAGACTACTCTCGACCCATGTCACTGAAGAGCCGCCTGTTGCCGGCCGCCCTGCTCGTGTCTGCGACGGTCCCCTTGGTTGCCCTCGGCACGTTGCCTGCGCAGGCCGCGGACGACCAGATCACTGCGTACGCCGCCGAGGCGTCGCTGACCGGTGACGGGGTCCTCCGGGTCAAGGAGACGGTCGATCTGACCGCCGGCGGCGACACCTTCGCGCGGACCCTGACCACCCGGGTCCGGTCGGACGCGAACGAGGATCGCACCTACGAGATCCGCAATGTGTCGGCCACGGTGAACGGGCAGCCCGCGCAGAACTTCGAGGACAAGAGCATCGAGAACGGCCGCCGGCTCAGCCTCAAGGTGTCCGGCCCGGCCAAGATCGTCTACAGCTACGAGGTCGGCAACGTCGTCGCCGACTCGATCGAGGGTCGCGAGGTGAGCTGGCCGATCGTCCAGGGCTTCGGCGTCGGCATCCCGAAGGCCTCGGTGTCGGTGACTGTGCCGTTCGCGACCTGGGTGACCTGCATCGCCGGCCGGGTCGGCTCGAGCATGCCCTGTACCACCTCGCAGCTGGCCGAGTCGGCGGCGCTGGAGATCGAGCAGAACGGCGTACCGGCGGGTGGCCGGCTGACCTTCCTGACCGGGCTGAGCGACCAGGCGACGGTCAAACCCAACGCGGAGTTCAAGACCCGTTGGAGCCTGGGCAACGCGTTCACGGTCGACTCCTCGACGGTCGGGCTGAGCGTGCTGCTGCTCGGCCTCGGCGTCCTCGGTGCCGCGGCGCTGTGGTTCCTCCGCGGCCGGGACGCGGGCAAGGTCGGCCCGGGTGCGCCCGAGCGGCCGGTGCTGGACGGCGCCGACGGGCCGCAGTTCGCGGCGCCGGACGGGATCCGGCCGGGCCAGGTCGGCACCGTGGTGGACGAGGTCGCCGACGTCGTCGACATCACCGCGACGCTGCTGGACCTTGCCGTGCGCAACTACTTGACGATCGTGGAGCTGCCGCGCGAGACCCACTTCGGCCGGCTGGACTGGGAGTTGCGCCGGCTGAACGCGGGCGGCCCGGAGCTGCTGCTGTACGAGAAGGCCTTGCTGGACGCGGTGTTCGCCGACGGGGAGACCGTTCAGGTGTCCGCGCTCGGACACGGGCTGCGGTCGCGACTCAACCTGGTCCGCGAGCAGCTGTACGCCGACGTGGTCACGCAGGGCTGGTTCGCGAGCCGGCCCGACGCGGTGCGCAACCGCTGGACGACAGCTGGTCTAGTCCTGCTGGGTGCCGGCGTGGTGCTGACGATCGTGCTTGCGATCGTGACCAAGTTCGGGCTGGTCGGGTTCGCGGTCATGCTCGCCGGGTTGGTACTGACGCTGGCCGGGCAGATTGCTCCGGCTCGCACGGCCCGCGGTGCGGCAGTACTGGGTCGAGTCGCCGGCCTCCAGCGGTACCTGACCGACGAGACGTCGGCGGATCTGCCCCAGAGTCACCGGCTCGAGTTCGCGTCCCGCTGCCTGCCGTACGCCGCCGTACTGGGGCTGACGGAGAAGTGGGCGCTGGAGATCGCGGCCACGGATG
The DNA here is from genome assembly GCF_010548305.1 of Streptomyces sp. SID13031. Lineage (GTDB taxonomy): Bacteria > Actinomycetota > Actinomycetes > Propionibacteriales > Kribbellaceae > Kribbella. The sequence continues at coordinate 359,443 of NZ_JAAGLV010000003.1, read as the reverse complement.
ACGACGACGACCCGGACGCGGGCATCGGCTGGTACTCAGGTCCGGAGAACTGGCACCTGTCCGACATCGGCGAGTCGCTGTCGAACTTCATCACCGCCTTCGGTGGCCACCTGTCGTCGGCCCGCCGGTTGTTCTGAGCTGCCACAGCCAAAGGCCCGGAAACCCTTGTACTACAGGGGTTCCCGGGCCTTTTCTCGTACTCAGTTGGTGCGGAGCCGCGAGGCGACGAAGGTGTTGCACACGTTCGGGCTCTTGGTGTTGAAGCCGGCCAGCGACCAGCGGCTGTGGTTCGCCCGGTTGCCGTGGTCGTGGACCCGCGGACGGGAGAACTCGTCGCCGGTGTTGGCGACCAGCTGGGTCCAGGTGGTGAGCAACGGGCCGCGGAGCGGGATGTACGGGCCTGCTGCGCCGAGGTAGGCCGAGCCGAAGCAGGATGCCTGGAGCTCGCGGCGACGGCTCTCCGTCAGCTGATCGGCCGGGGTGGCGGCGTTGATCTGCCGGGAGAGCGAGGCGGCGTAGATGCCGGACAGCTTCTGCACGTGGTGCCCGTACTCGTGGGCGAGCGTGTTCATCATCCACACCCGGCCGGAGATCGGGTTGCGCGCGTAGTAGGCGGCTCCGAGCGCGTACGGCATGTAGATGGTCTCGTTGGTGCCGCAGTAGAAGGCGCGGTTGCCCTTCTCGGCGCCGCAGATGGTTTTCATCGGGCCGGTGAACACGACCAGCTTCGGCGCGCGGTACGGCAGGCTCGCCTTTTTCATCGCCAGCCACCAGGTGCGGTTCAGGCACGGCAGGATCAGGCCGTAGTACGCCTTGGTGCCGGTGATGGTGGTCGGGATCGCCTTCGGCTCCAGGCACTGCGTGGGGCTGAGGACGCCGACCGTGTAGAGCCTGCTGGTGGTGACGATCTCGTCGACGGACGGCGGCGCTCCCGGAGTGCTCGACTCCGACGGCGTGGCCGACGGGGTCTGCGAGGGCGTCTCCGAAGGCGCTGTGGTGGGTGTGTCGCTCGCGGCGGGGACCTTGTCGCCACCGGTGTTCCGCAGGGCGAGGGTGACGCCCGAGCCGACCACCAGCACGGCGAGCACGACGAGCACGATCAACAACCCCTTGGACACCTGCCGAGGCTTCCGCCGCCGGCCCGGACCAGGCGGCTGCGGAATCGGAATCGGCGGGTACTGCCAGGTCTGCGGCTGCGGCACTGGCTGCCCCAACCCCTGGAACTCACCCGCTGCAGGCGCAGGCCCGGTCTGCCAACCATCGCCGCTACCCATGGACCAGGAACCGGCTTCACCAGCTGGTACTCCCGCACCGCCCGCAGGTGGTGCCGATGAGGCGCCGGGCTGGCCACCGGGACGCTGTGCGCCGCGACCCGTCGGCGGCGGACCCGCGTGCCGCGCACGGCGACCCCCTGCGCCAGCTTGGCCGGCTCCGCCAGACCCGGTGGCCGGTTGGCCTGTCCCACCTTGGCCTGCGCCGGAGCGGGGGTCACTTGCTCGCTCTGGGGGTGGCTGGCTGGGCCTGTTCTGACCAGGGCCGGGGTTGCCGGCGGGAGGGCGGGGCTTGGTGCCTGGTTGGGAGTACGGGGGGAGGTTCCAGCTGAGGTTGGGTTGGCCGGGTGGGCCTACCAGTGGGGTTTGCTCGCCGGGAGGAGGAGGCTGCAGGTACTCCTTCTGCTTCTCGGCGGACTCGGTCCACCACAAGGGCGACTGGCCATCCCCGCGCGCAGACCCCTCAGCCGGCTCGGTGGGCTGCTCGCCCTCCGGCTCCGGCTCGTCGGGGTTCCGCCCAGGGGGTGGATTCCAGTGGTCCGACATCGATACTCCTCACGAAACCTTGCCGGCCGCAGCCGTGAACGTGTTGCAGCTGACGCTGTCGAGCGTGGTGAAACCGCGTCCGGTCCAGTAAAGATGATTGGCCCGGGCGCCGTGGTCCCGCGGCCCGCCGCGGTTGTTCTCATCGCCGGTCTGAGCCTGGACGTAATTGTGGTAGATCGTCAGGTCCAGCCCGGTGATTCCGTAACTGCTTTGGTTGGCGCCGGTGAAGACTGCACTCAGACAGGATGCCTGGAGTTCGAGCCGTCGGCTCAGTTCCAGCCGCGCGTCCTGGTCTCGAGCGTCGTACTGGAGCTGCCGCGCGGCCGGCAGGATCCCGGTGAGCTGCTGCAGGTGGTGGGCGTACTCGTGCCCAGCCGTGTACGTCGCCCACATCCGCGCGAACGCCCGGTTCGCGGCGTCCGGCGAGCGACTCCAGAGCTTGATGTCATCCGTGTACTTCAGGTAGAGCGTCTGGCTCGCCCCACAGTAGAACGACACCGACGAGCCCCCTGCACACGGCGACTGGATCACACCACTCCAGAGGACCAGCCGCGGCGGCGTGAAGGTGTCCTTGGCCGCCTGGACCTTCGGCGCCCACCCCTTGCCCATGCAGGCGACCAGGTTGGAGTAATACACCTGTACGTTCGCCTGCTTGGACAACGGGACCCGCGCCTCCCGGCAGCCGACGCTGGCCTGGGGCCCGGTGGCATAGAGAGCATCGGCTGTCACCGTCCTCGTCGCAGCCTGTGACTGCGGAGTACCGGCGTTGCCGTCGTCCGGCGTACCGAGAGGTGTGGCCTGGCCCACGCCGGGCTCAGGGGCGGCGGCAGACGAGTCGCTCTCGCGGAGTGCGAGAGCGACGGTCACCACGAGCGCTGCCACGCCCCCGAGCAGCAGCAGGCTGAAGAGCAGCCCGGTCTGGCGTCTTCGCGGCTGTGGCCCCCCACGCCGGAAGTGCCAGCCGCCCTGAAGGTGATCGCCGCCGAACTCGGGCCCCCAGCCCACCGGCGGCTGTGCCAGACCGTCGCCCGGCGTACCTGGCGGCGGGTAGCTGCCATACAACGGTATGGAGCCGTCGGGCAACGCGGCCGGCGGCTGATGCGGCCCTGGTGGCTCGCTCCATTCCTGGTCAGACACGGTCGTCCCTCATCCCCCCGGGACACACAGTGCGTGATCCGGGGCAACAGGCTAACCACCAATACCGCGATCCGTCTCCATTCCGAGTCTGTGGAGTTCTCTACGACACTTCCGCCGGGGACGCGGTGAAGAGGTCGCTCGGCTCCGGCTCGGGGTACTGGTCTACTCCTCTGGGGAGGAAGATCTTGCGTCGTTGCGGGCGGCATGAGTCGCGGTATGGTGCGGTCTGCAACGAGTGAGTTCCACCTGCCCCGGCCGCCCGGCCGCAGGGCAGGGGCCCGGGTCAATGGGCCGATTCCGACTGACCCTCTCGATACGGTGTGATTGGGCGATGCGTAGACGTCTGCTCGGGGTACCTCTGTGTGCCCTTGGTTTCCTGGCCCTGACCGGCGTCCCGGCCGGCGCGACCACGACCGCTGACCCGGTGGTCACCAATTTCGACAGTACGGTCCGGGTCGAACGGGACGGTTCGCTGAAGGTCGTGGAGACCTGGAAGCTGAGCAACGTGACCGGGACCTTCACCCGGTTCGTGGTCACCCGTGAGCACCTGCCCGACGACGTCGACCACGTGCAGAAGATCGAGGATCTGCAGGTCAAGTCCGGCGGCGCGGAGAAGAACAAGGAACTCACCACCACCGGCGACATCAGCTCGATCGCCGTCGCGGACCTCAAGGGTGACACCCAGCTCGAGTTCACCTACACGGTCAAGGGCGCGGTCGCGGAGACGCTGAACGGCACCGAGGTGCGGTTCTCCCCGCTGACCGGGCTGGGCCTGACGGTGCAGGACGCGAACATCGTCTACAGCACCCCCGAGGTCACCCACGTCTCCTGCTTCGCCGGTGCGATCGACAGCAACACCCCATGCACGCTGGCGCAGATCGGCGAGACGGCCGGTCCGACCTTCAAGCAGCAGGGCCTGCCGCCGGGCAACACGGTCCGGATGACGGTCGGCTTCCCGAAGGGCCAGATCGCCGCGAACTCGATCGTCGAGTACCGCAAGACGTTCAAGCGGGCGTTCTCGACCGACACCGCGCAGCTGATCGCGGCACTCGCGGTACTGCTGCTCGGCGCGCTCGCGTTGCTGGTCCTCTACCGGCTCCGCGGTCGTGACCAGGTGGACCCGCGCCGCGTCGTACCGGCGTCGCTGTTCAGCCTCGGCCAGGACACCCGGATCGACTTCACGCCGCCGTCCGACCTGCGGCCCGGTGAGGTCGGCACCCTGATCGACGAGCGGATCGACCCGGTCGACGTCACTGCCACGATCATCGACCTGGCCGTCCGTGGGCACCTCACGATCACCGAGCTGGAGCACGAGACCGAGTTCGCCCGTCCCGACTGGGAACTGCGCCGGGTCCCGAACGCTCCGGCCGAGGAGCTCCAGCGGTACGAGAACGTCCTGGTCCGCGCGATCTTCGGCGACAACGACTCGGTGCTCGTCTCCGAGCTCGGTCGCCAGGTCCGTGCGAACCTCGGCCTGGTCCAGGACGCCCTGTACGACGGGGTCGTGAAGCGCGGCTGGTTCACCGAGCGCCCGGACCGTACGCGGTCGCTGTGGGCCACGATCGGTATCGCCGTCACCGTGCTCGGCGTGGTGCTGACCGTCGTACTGGCTCTCGTCTCGACCTGGGGTCTGCTCGGCATCGCCATCACCGCGGTCGGTGTCGGCCTGCTGGTCATCGGACGCCACATGCCGGCCAAGGCGCCTGCCGCCGGCCGCGTGCTCGGCCAGGTTGCCGCCATCCGCGGCGAGCTGCTGGAGATGGACGTCAGCGAGCTGCCCTCCGACCAGCACGCCGAGCTCTGCTCCCGCGCTCTCCCGTACGCCGTCGTGCTGGGCGGCTCGGAGCGCTGGATCGACGCCTTGGTCGCGACGGACTCGGACCAGGACGAAGACGAGGGCTTCCATTGGTACCGCGGTCCGCGCGGCTGGCACCTGCAGTACCTGCCGGACTCGCTGCGCAACCTCACCACGAACCTCACCGGGGCGCTCTTCACCCGCTGAGCCCGTCGAGAGGAACTTCGGAACCGCCCATACGCCGCCCCCGGCATATGGGCGGTTCCTGTTCGTGGTGGCTACCAGTTGGCCTGGTGGGTCTTCGGAGGCAGCCGTTTCGTCGTTGGGTGGATCACGTAGACGAGTCCACCCGAGTGCGGGATCCAAGCGTTCTCGAAGGCGGCCCGGTTGTAAACAGTCCGGACCTCCTCATTGCTCTTGATCAGGTGCGACGCCGGGTCGTTGACCACCACGTCGCCGTTCCTGGCGAAGCCGACGATGACCATCAGATGGCCGTTCGTGCCGTACCCAGCGCCCGGTAGCTCGTCCTTCTCGAAGGACAGCGACGCGACCAGCGGGATGCCGGCCTTGATGAACTGCTCGGCCTCGGTCAGCGAGCGCAGCCGGGTGACGAACGCGTCGAGCCCGCGGGTCCCGGCGTACGCGGTGTTGAAGGGCCAGTTGCCCGCGCCGTCGTACTTGTAGTCGAAGACCGACCGGGCCGAGTGATCGACCTGCGGATCGGCATCGGCCGGGTCCACCCATGCTGCCTCGGCAGGAGTCGGTCCACGGCGGTAGTAGTCGAGCACCATCGCAGTAGAGGCCGCCGAGCACCAGGCCTCGCCGCCACCGTCCCACTGCGGGTAGTGGCCGATGTGTGTCTCTTGCGAGTACGTCGGTACGTCGAGCACGCGTCCCCAGGCGCCCCCACCCCGGCTGACCGGGACGGTCTCGTCGGCGGGCAGCCGCGACGCCATTGCGCCGACGGAGCGGAGTACCGGGATCTTCGTAGTACCGGCGAGGCGGTAGAGGGTCACCTTGAGGCGCCAGCGGTCCAGTGAGCGGCCGGCTCCGGCGACGAAGGTGTCGACGGAGACTGTCCCGGTGTCGTCCTTCTGGCCGTTCACCGAGGTGCGGTGGATGTCTCCGGAGGCAGTGTCGTCGCCACGGTTCCAGCGGCCGAGCACGTACCACTTGGTGGTGGTGCCCTGGTCCGAGTGGCCCGACATGGCGACCTCGATCCAGGTGCCGGCCGGGGTGGTCGCGTTCCAGGAGGCGACCAGCTCGGTGAGTCCGTAGCCGGGTCTCACCTCGGGGGAGGTCCAGCTGGCCTGCTCGTACGTTTTGGCCGTGCCGTCGCCGAAGGGGTCGACGTACGACGTACTGCCGGTGGCGGAGCCGAATCTCAGGGAGCCGCCGACGACGGTGGTACCGGAGCGGGTGCCTTTGAGGAAGTCGGCGGACGACGTCCACGTGCGGTAGGTGATCTCACGCTGCTGCGGCGGGGCGGCCACACTCGGGACGACCAGCAGGCTGAGCGTGACCACGCCGGTGATCAGCGCGGCGAAGGGGCGGGCGGCGGTCATCTTTCGACCGTAGCCCCGCCTGCCCCCGCTGTCGCGGTGAACGCATGCCGCGAAGTGTCGCCATTCAGTTAATTTATTACCGAGCCGCCCACTCGTCGCCGAGCACCATCGGCCAGCCGGCCGGCGAGGGATTCCTTGACCTGCTCGGGCGTCTTCGGGCCGTACAGCAGGAATCTGGCGACGTCAGGGCTGGACTGCAGCTTCAGCAGGTCGTCGTAGTCGGTCTCGAGGTAGCGGCGAAGTGTGAGGCGGTCAGTCTCGATCGGCAGTGAATAGGTCACCGATCGAGACTATGAGACCGCCGCAACCAGGTTTAGCCGTTGGCGAGGGCCACCAAGCGGGACTGGTCGCCGTTGAAGCGGTCCTGGTCGATCGGGGAGTCGCTGTACTGCCAGATGGTTTGGTATGGCCAGCCGCCCGGGAGGGTGCCCGGTGCGGTGTTGTAGCGCGCGACCCAGAGCGGGTTGGTGGCGTTGAAGGCCCCGCTGTTGCCGGTGCACTGGGTCCACCAGTCCAGGTTGGTGTAGATGACCGCGTCGCGACCGGTGCGGCCCTTGTAGGTGTTGAGGAAGTCGCGGACCCAGTCGACCATCGCGGCCTGGCTCAGCCCGTAGCAAGTGGCGCCGTACGGGTTGTACTCGATGTCGAGAGCACCGGGCAGCGTCTTGCCGTCGGGGGACCAGCCTCCGCCGTGGTCCACGAAGTAGTTGGCCTGGTTCGCTCCGCTGGAGTCGTTCGGGGTGCCGAAGTGGTAGGCGCCTCGGATCATCCCGACGTTGTAGGAACCGCCGTACTGCTGGCCGAAGTACGGGTTCACGTAGTAGTTGCCTTCGCTGGCCTTGGCGTAGGCGAACCGCTTGCCGGCGTTCCACTGGCCGGCCCAGTCGACGTTGCCCTGGTGGCTGGAGACGTCGATACCTTCCACTGTTGCAGCGGGCGCGGCCTGGAGGGCGTGGCTCGCGGTGGTGGGGGCGAGCCAGCCCATGTAGGCGTCACCGGCTTTGGTGATGCCGTGCTGGCGGGCGGTGGGTGTCGGCTGGTGAGCAGCAGTTGGCTGATCAGCTGTGACGGGTTGGGCGGCGGCGCCAAGCGGGGCCAGGAACAGGCCGAGGGTGGCGGCGGCGCCCGTGACGAGGGATCTCACGAGGAACCTCCACGGGGCGATGGGGCGGGCAGAGCGCTCAGGGTGGGACGTTACGCCTCGGCTGGCGGAAAGCAACGAATCTCGTGATATCCGCGTGACTATTTCACGACGATCGAATTGACTGCCTGTGGAGAATTGTCAAGAGCACTCCCCGATCACCGTTACCCTTGATCGGTGACACTTCGCTTGTATGACACCGCGACAGCAGCAGTGAGGGATTTCGAGCCGGTCCAGCCGGGCAAGGTCGGGATCTACCACTGTGGGCTGACGGTGCAGGGTGCCCCGCATGTCGGGCACATCTACAAGGAGATCGTGTTCGACGTCCTGCGCCGCTGGCTCGAGCGCTCCGGGTACGACGTCACCGTGATCGCGAACGTCACCGACATCGACGACAAGATCCTGGCCAAGTCGGCCGAGCGGGGTGTGCCCTGGTGGGCGCACGCCTACGAGTTCGAGCGCGAACTGCACTGGGCGTACGAAGTACTGGGCTGCCGTCCGCCGACGTACGAGCCGCGCGCCACCGGGCACATCCCGGAGATGCTGGTGATGATCGGCGAGCTGATCGAGCGCGGGCACGCCTACGTCGCGACCGACGGCTCCGGCGACGTGTACTTCGACGTGAAGTCCTGGCCGTCGTACGGCGAGCTGTCCAACCAGCGGATCGACGACATGGAGCCCGCCGAGGACGCGGACCCGCGCGGCAAGCGCGACCCCCGCGACTTCGCGCTCTGGAAGGGCTACGCCGAGGGCACCCCGCGGACGGCCTCCTGGCCGACCCCGTGGGGCGCCGGCCGTCCGGGCTGGCACCTGGAGTGCTCGGCGATGGCGGGCAAGTACCTGGGCAACGAGTTCGACATCCACGGCGGCGGCCTCGACCTGCGCTTCCCGCACCACGAGAACGAGCTGGCCCAGTCCAGGGCGGTCGGGCAGAAGTTCGCCCGGTTCTGGATGCACAGCGCGCTCGTCACCGCGGCCGGCGAGAAGATGTCGAAGTCGCTCGGCAACGGCGCCGTCGTGCGCACGGTGGTCGAGCACGTCCGGCCGATCGAGCTGCGGTACTACCTGGTCAGCTCGCACTACCGCTCGGTGGTCGAGTTCTCGATGGGCGCGCTCGAGGATTCCGCGACGAGCTTCCAGCGGATCGAGGGGTACGTCGGGCGCGCGACCGAGGTGACTGGTGGCGTCAAGCCGGCCGCCGATGTGCCGCAGGCGTTCGCCGACGCGATGGACGACGACCTCGGGACGCCGGCCGCCGTCGCGGTGCTGCACAACACGGTGCGGGACGGCAACAAGCTGGTCGTCGATGGCGATTCCCCTGCCCTGCAAGAGAATCTGGCCGCGGTACGGGCCATGCTCGGCGTACTGGGCCTGGACCCGCTGGCCGAGCCGTGGGCCTCGCGTGCCGGTGGCGCCGAGGAGCTCACCGAGGTGGTGGACGGCTTGGTGAAGGCGCTGCTGCAGCAGCGGCAGGCCGCCCGCGAACGTAAGGACTATGCCGCGTCGGACGACATCCGCGACGGGCTCAAGGCGCTCGGCGTCATCGTCGAGGACACCCCACAGGGTGCCCGCTGGACGATCGCCCAGCCCGAATCAACCGAAGGAAACTGAAGTGCCAGGCAGTAGTCAGCGCAAGGGCGCCATCCGCAGGAAGCCGAAGGGCAACCCGACCGCCGGTTCCGGTGGCCGGGTCCGCCAGGGTCTCGAGGGCCGCGGCCCGACGCCGAAGGCGGTGGACCGCACCAAGCACCCCGCGCACAAGCGGGCGAAGGCCAAGGAGCGCGCCGAGAAGCGCACGCCCGGTGGCCGCCGTCCGGACCGCAAGGACACCGAGGCGACCGTCGAGTGGGTCTACGGCCGCAACCCGGTCGTCGAGGCGCTCCGCGCCGGCGTCCCGATCAACGCGCTGTATGTTGCCGAGGGCACCGAACGCGACGCCCGGCTGCGCGAGGCGCTGCTGATCGCCACCGAGCACGGCATCTCGCTGCTCGAGGTGCCGCGGCCCGAGATGGACCGGCTGACCAGCCACGGCGCCCACCAGGGCCTCGCGGTGCAGATCCCGCCGTACGAGTACGCCCACCCGGACGACCTGCTGTCCCGTGCGTACGACGCCGGCCAGGTGCCGCTGATCGTCGCGCTCGACGGCGTCACGGACCCGCGCAACCTGGGCGCCATCACCCGCTCAGCGGCTGCATTCGGCGCGCACGGCGTACTGGTTCCGGAGCGTCGTACCGCCTCCATGACCGCCTCGGCCTGGAAGACCTCGGCCGGCGCCGCGGCCCGCATCCCGGTGGCCCGCGCCACCAACCTCAACCGCGCGCTGAAGTCCTACAAAGAGGCCGGCCTGATGATCATCGGCCTCGACATGGGCGGCGAGGTGGAACTCCCCGACCTCGAAGCCGCCACCGAGCCGATCGTCCTGGTCGTCGGCTCCGAAGGCAAAGGCCTGGCCCGCCTGGTCCGCGAGAACTGCGACCTCATCGTCTCCATCCCGATGACCAGCATCACCGAATCCCTCAACGCCGGCATCGCCACCGGCGTAGCCCTCTACGAAATCTCCCGCCGCCGCGGCTGATCTCCCTCGTGGCGGCAAGCCCACCAGATGTGGGCTTGCCGCTCCGCAGAAAGTGGGGTCAGTAGACGTTGACGTTGTAGGTGGAGAGGGCTTCGGGGACGGGCTGGAAGTAGGTGGTGCCGCCGGAGGTGCAGTTGCCGGAGCCGCCTGAGGTCAGGCCCAGGGCTGTGGTGCCGGCGAAGAGGGCGCCGCCGGAGTCGCCGCCTTCGGCGCAGACGTTGGTCTGGATCAGGCCGGTGACGGTGCCTTCGGCGTAGTTGACCGTGGCGTTGACGCCGGTGACGGTGCCGCCGTGGACCTGGGTGGTGCTGCCGCTGCGCTGGACCGACTGACCGACGGTGGCGGCAGCGGCCGAGGTGATCTCCTGGAACGACCCGTTGTAGAGGTCGACGTTGCCAGCCGGCTCCGGCGTACCGGCCGGGTACTTCACCAGGGCATAGTCGTTACCCGGGAAGCTCGATCCCTGGGTATCGCCGACCGACTGGGTGTGGGCGCCATCGGCGTACCAGGTGGCCGCGATGTTGCCGCAGTGGCCGGCGGTCAGGAAGTAGTACGAGCTGCCGTCGGTGACGTTGAAGCCGAGCGAGCAGCGGTACTGGCCGCCGTAGATGGCGTCACCACCGCTGATCTTCTTGGAGAGCTTGCCGGAGATCTTCTCGACCTTGACCTTGCTGCCGAGTTGCTTGGTGACGCCGGTCAGCGCCGTCAGCTTCGAGCCGGTGACGGTGTCGTCGTACGAGACGGTGACGACCCCGGTCTTCGCGTCGGTGACCCAGGCGGTGCCCGGGATCGACGCGTCGCGCGTCAGAGTGGCGCTGATGGCCGCCGGGCCAGGTGGCGCGGCGATGGCCTGGGTGGCCAGCAGAGAGGTGGTAGCGGCGAGCCCGGCGGTTGCCAGAATTGCTGCTGCACGGGAAATACGCATAGTCAGTCTCCTCACGATGAGGACGCATTCGGGGGCGGACGCGTCCTAGACCTAACTGAAGAGAGACCTACCCGGACTATCTGTCCGTACTCGGATGACTGCACAAGGTAAGGGTCATCCCTCATCTGGCCGAGCTGGTATTATGCCCGTACCTAACTCGCGAGTTATGACAAACGCCCCCTGCCACACGCGTGGCAGAGGGCGTTCGGGAAGTCAGACAGCTCAGTAGACGCTCACGCCGTAGACGTTCAGCGCCTCCTGGACCGGCTGGAAGTACGTCGTACCGCCGGAGGTGCAGTTGCCGCTGCCGCCGGAGGTCAGGCCCAGGGCCTTGGTGCCGGCGAACAGGGCGCCACCGGAGTCGCCGCCCTCGGCGCAGACGTTGGTGCGGATCAGGCCGGTGACAGTGCCCTCGGCGTAGTTCACCGTGGCGTTCAGGCCCAGCACTGTGCCGCTGCGAACCCGGGTGGTGCTACCGCTGCGCTTGACGGCCAGACCGACCGTGGGGTTGCCAGATGTGGTGATGTCCTGGAAGGTGCCGTTGTAGAGGTCGACGTTCCCGGGAGGGGTGGGGGCGCCGGCCGGGTACTTGACCAGGGCGTAGTCGTTGCCCGGGAAGCTCGAACCCTGGACGGTGCCGACCGAGACGGTCTTGGCGGAGTTCGAGTACCAGGTGGACGCGATGTTGCCGCAGTGGCCGGCGGTCAGGAAGTAGTACGTGGTGCCGCTGCGGACGTTGAAGCCCAGCGAGCAGCGGTACTGGCCGCCGTAGATGGCGTCACCACCGCTGATCTTCTTGGAGAGCACGCCGGGGATCTTCTGCAGCGTGATCCGGCTGCCGAACTGCTTCGTGACGCCGGTCAGGGACTGCAGTTTCGAGCCGGCGACGGTGTCGTCGTACGAGACGATGATCCGGCCGTCGGGCGCGGTCTCCCAGGCGGTGCCCGGGATCGACGCCTGCTGGCTCAGCGTGGATGTGATCGCTGCTGCCGACAGCGTCGGGATCGGAGCGGGGGCGGCGGATGCCTGGGTGGCGAGCATTCCAGTTGCTGCCAGACCAAGGGCACCGAGTACAGCGGTGATGCGACGGGCGGGGGTGAACTTCACGGTCAGCCTCCTCATCGGTGAGGACGCGCTCGGGGCGGGTGCGTCCTTGACTCAACCGTGATCTGTTCTACCCGAAACTGTCACAAAGTACGCGGACGAACTCGGAGCGTAAGGGTTTCCCTCCGTTCACCCCGCGAAGACCCTCAGGCCTTGAGTTCGTAACGCAGCGTGCTCCGCAACTCCTGCCGGCCGGCCACCATCCGCGCATGATCGACGGCGACGGCCGCGTCGTCGCCGTCCACGGTCACCGTCATGACGCCGTTTTCGAACCACGGCCCGTACGCCGTACGCCAGCTGGCCGCGACGTCGCGTACTCCCGCCGATCGCGACAGCGCGTGCAGAACCTTCGTCATCCCCCTGCTGTCGAGCAGCTTGTTGGCCAGCCTGATATGCCAACCGACCGGGTTGCGGAACGGCGACATCGTCAGCTGCCGGATCGCCGTCCGCGGGTGGTCGACCTTGGTCAGCGACGCCTCGGTCAGGTAGCTGCAGTGCACATCGCCCGACAGCATCAGGATCGAGTTCGGCGGAGCGTCCGACCGAACCAGGTCGGCGAGCAGGTCGGTCACGTCGTCGAACGACTTGCGGAACGACGCCCAGTGCTCCAGGTCCATCCCCTGCCGGATCTTCTCGCCGAGCCGCGAGCCGCGCGCACCCCAGGCGCCCGACGAGATCGCCTCGTCCCAGCCCTCCAGGTGATGCAGCCCGGGCGCGAGCAGGAACGGCAGCGTCGACGCGAGCAGCAGGTGGTTGATCGGCTCCGTCGCATCGACCGTGTGCCGCCGGACCCATTCCCACTCGTGTGCGTCGACCATCGCCCGCTCGCCGGGTTGCAGCTGCCTCGAGCACCGGGAATCGATCGCGACCAGCCGGACGCCGCGGGAGCGCGCGCCGAAGTCGCGATAGAAGCTCCACCGGGTCGAGGCCGGATCCTCGTCGGCCTCCCAGGCGAACGCGTCGAGATAGGAGCTGCGTTCGTCCTCGTCGTCCAGCCCGCGCATCGCCGCGTACGTCGGGTCCTTGTCGAGCTGCTCCGGCGACAGGTTGCCGAGGTGCTGGTAGACCCAGTACGACGCGTAGGCGCCGACCACTCGATCGTGCCACCACGGTTGCGCGGTGACCTGCCGCCGCCAGGTCAGCGAGGTGTTCCAGTCGTCGCGCAGATCGTGGTCGTCGAGCAACATGCACAGCGGCACGGTCGAGAACAGCCACCGGACGGCGGGGTTCCGCCAGGCGTCGTCGTACAGCCAGGTGTACTCCTCGAAGTTGCCGATCTCATCGGCCACCTCGGACCCCTGCCGGTCACCGTGGACCGCACGGAGCTTCTCCAGTACTGCGTCTGACGGGTCGTCCGCGTAAACCTGATCGCCCAGCAGCAGCACCGCGTCGGGCCACCCGGTCCCGCCATCGATGCCGCCGGTGGCCATTCGCTCGGCCAGCGCCACCAACGCGTCCGGCCCGAAATCCTTCAACCCCTGCTCATCGAAGGGCGCCGAGCGCCGGCACGACCCGAAGGTGAGCCGGAAGGTCCCGTCGGCCCGAGGGGTGCGAATCACGCTCGGGCCGTACGGACTCTCCGCCAACGGCCATGCCTTCACGCCGTCCAGATGCACCTCGTACTGCGTCGCGCTGGCCGGTTGAAGCCCTTCGACCAGTACCAGCGCGTAGTGGTGCCCGTGCACCGACCAGGTCTGGGTCCGGTGCCCGAGTACTTCGACCTCACCCGCCTCGGTGGTCTCCACCCATACGGTTGCCCGCGTCTCGTCGACGTATCGGAGCAGCGGGCCCAACTTCAGTTGCATTCAGACGACGCTACCGCGCGGGCCAAGGTAGCGCCCGTGCCAGTTAGTAGACGCTGACGCCGTAAACTTTGAGCGCCTCGACGACCGGCTGGAAGTAGGTCGTCCCGCCCGAGCTGCAGTCACCGTTGCCGCCGGAGGTGAGGCCGAAGGCGAAGGTGCGGTAGAACAGCGGGCCGCCGGAGTCGCCGGCCTCCACGCAGACGTTGGTCCGGATCAGGCCGGCGACGCGGCCCTCCTGGTAGTTCACCGTGGCGTTCAGGCCGGTGACCCGGCCGCTGTGCAGGCCAGTGGTGGCGCCGGTGCGGTAGACCAGTTGGTTGAGGCCGGGGTTGACGGCCTTGGCGATGTCCTGGGACTTGCCGTTGTAGAGGTTCACGCTGCCGCCAGGCCTGATCCCCTTGTGGTAGACGACCAGGGCGTAGTCGTTCCACGGGAAGCTGGCGTGGTGGACCCACCCGACCGGGATCCTCTCGTTCTCGTCCTGGAACCAGTTCTCGGCGTCCAGCCCGCAGTGGCCGGCGGTCAGGAAGTAGTACCGGCCCTTGCGCTGGACGTTGAAGCCGAGCGAGCAGGTGTAGCCGCCGCCGTGGATCGGGCTACCGCCGCTGAGCTTCGTGGTGAGCTTGCCGGGGAGCTTCTCCAGCACGATCTGGCTACCGAACTTCTGGGTCGTGCTGGTCAGCGACTTGAGCTTGGCGCCGCTCACGGTCGAGTCGTAGGAGACGAGGATCTTGCCGTCCGGCCTGGTCATCCAGGCGGTACCGGGGATCGTGACGTCTTCGTTCAGGGCGGCGGTGATCGCTGCCGCGGTGCGCGGCGGCTCGGGACGCTGCGGGACGGCCGAGGCCGTGGGGAGGGCGGTCAGGGCGAGCGCACCGGTGACCAACATCGCCACGGCGCGGCGGAGGGAGGCTGTCGTCATGGAGGACAGCCTTTCATCGCTTTCGGTTCAGCTGGTGAAGGTTGGCAACAACCTGACGTCAATCTTGGCGCAAAGAGTGCAGGACGAAGGAGGAGAGCTCGCGGTAGGCCTCGGCGTCGCTCAGGCCGGTCCGCCGGGCGATGTCGCCGCGCTGGATCGCCTGCATGGTGTGCGCGACCATCTCCGCGGCGAAGCCGATGTCGAGCTGGCGGAACGCGCGGGCGGCGATGCCCTCCTCGATCAGCGTCCGGACCCGGTCGGCCGCGATCCGGGTGTTGCGCTCGTACACCGAGCGGGCCGGCGCGAACGTCGCGACGTCGTCCAGGAAGGTCCGGCTGGCCGGCCGCAGCGCGTCGGCGACGGCGTTCAGGTACGCCGCGATCCGGCGGTCCGGCCGGGTCTGCTTGGCGACCGCCGACTCCACCTCGGCGGTGGCGTTCTTGAAGTAGTGCTTGACCACCTCGACGGCGAGCTGTTCCTTGCTCGGCGCCAGGGCGTACAGGGTCGTTTTGCTGCAGCGCAGCTCGGCCGCCAGGTCGTCCAGGGTGAACCGGCTGAAGCCTTGCGTGAGAAACAGGGACAGGAGCCGGTCGAGCAGCTCCGACTGCCTGCGGGTACGGCGCCCGGGGACGACTGTTGTCATATCGAGACAGCATAGAACGATACGCAACTTTGGTCTTCAGTATCAATCGGAGTATCATTTCGTCAGCCACTGAGAGGGGTGCCTGATGGCTGTCGACCGCTTGCTCCCGACCGAGGAGGCCGGCGAGCTGCTGAGCCTGGTCCGGGACCTGTGCGAGCACGAGCTCGCACCGTACGCCGCCAAGGCGGAGGAGACCGAGAGCTTCCCCCGGGAGGCGTTCCGCACGCTCGGCAAGGCCGGCCTGCTGGGCCTGCCCTACCCGGAGCAGTACGGCGGCGCCGAGCAGCCGTACGAGGTCTACCTGCAGATGCTCGAGGAGGTCGCCGCGGCCTGGATGTCGGTCGGCGTCGGCCTGTCCGTGCACACGATGACCAGCTACGCGATCGCGACCTTCGGTACGCCGGACCAGCGCGAGCTGCTGCTTCCCGACATGGTCGGCGGCGAGCTGCTCGGCGCCTATGCGCTGTCGGAGCCGCAGGCCGGTTCGGATATCAGTGCGATGACAACGAAGGCAGTTCGCGACGGCGACCACTACGTGCTGACCGGGACCAAGTCGTGGATCACGCACGGCTCGCACGCAGACTTCTACACCACCTTCGCGCGGACGTCGGCCGACCCGAAACACGGCATCTCGGCCTTCCACGTGCCGGCCTCCGCCGAGGGGCTCAGCTTCGGCGCGCCCGAGCGGAAGATGGGCCTGACCGGCTCGACCACGACGCTGGTCAACTTCGATCGCGTCCGGGTGCCGGTCGCCAACCTGATCGGCGCCGAGGGCGACGGGATGCGGATCGCGCTGTCGGCGCTCGACTCGGGCCGGCTCGGCATCGCCGCCTGTGCGGTCGGCCTTGCGCAGGCCGCGCTCGACCTCGCCGCGTCGTACGCGCTGGGCCGGGAGCAGTTCGGCCACCCGATCTCCGACTTCCAGGGGATGCAGTTCCTGCTGGCCGACATGGCGGCGGCGACCGAGTCCGCGCGAGCGACGTACATCCAGGCTGCCCGGCGGCGCGATCTCGGCCGGCCGTTCACCCAGCAGGCCGCGATCGCCAAGCTGGTCTGCACGGACAACGCGATGAAGGTGACCACCGACGCGGTCCAGGTGCTCGGTGGCTACGGTTACACCCGCGAGTTCCCGGCCGAGCGCTACATGCGCGAGGCCAAGGTGACCCAGATCTTCGAAGGCACCAACCAGATCCAGCGACTGGTGATCAGCCGCGATCTCCTCAGGAGCGTTTAGATGAAGCTTGGCCCGTCCGACGTCGCTCTCGTCACCGGTGGTGGTTCGGGGCTCGGTGAGGCGACCGTACGCCGGTTCGCCACGGCCGGCGCCGCCGTCGTGATCTGCGACCTGCCGTCGTCGGCGGGCAAGGCGATCGCGGACGAGCTGGGGGAGCGCGTCGTCTTCGTGCCCACCGATGTCACCGACGAGGCCGCTGTGGCTGCCGCCCTCGACGCCGCGGCCGAGCTGGGCTCGCTGCGCCTGGTCGTCACCTGCGCCGGCATCGCCACCCCCGGCCGGGTCGTCGGCCGCAAGGGTCCGTTGCCCTTGGCAACCTTCCGGCAGGTGATCGAGGTCAACCTGATCGGCACCTTCAACGTGCTCCGGCTGGCCGCCGAGCGGATGATCGCCCTCGAGCCCGACGAGGACGGCGACCGCGGCGTAGTGGTGATGACCGCCTCCATCGCCGCCTACGACGGCCAGATCGGCCAGGCTGCCTATGCCTCCAGCAAGGGCGCGATCGTAGCCCTCACCTTGACGGCCGCCCGCGACCTCGCCGACAAGGGCATCCGGGTGGTAACGATCGCCCCCGGCACCATGGAAACCCCGATGCTCGCCGGCCTCCCCGAAGATGCCCGCAAGGTCCTGGAACAACAGGTCCCCCACCCCGCCCGCCTGGGCCGCCCGTCGGAGTACGCCGCCCTCGTCGACCACATCGTCAGCAACCAGCTGCTCAACGGCGAGGTAATCCGCCTCGACGGCGCCCTCCGGATGCCGCCCCGCTGATTGCCCTGTGGACAGCCGCTGATCTGGGGTGAGACGCGGATAACTTCTCTGCTGAATCGACTGGCGATTCGCAGCGGAGGAGGTGTCTGACAAATATGTACTACAGTGTCGTCATGGCTGAGATCCCGGTACGGGTGCTGAATCAGGAGACGGCGAAGGTGCTGGCCCGGGTGAAGCAGGGCGAGGAGATCGAGATCACCGAGCGAGGCGCGGTGATCGCCCGGCTGGTGCCCGCCAAACCGTCACCGGTGGCGCGCCTGCTGGAGACGGGCAAGCTCCGGCTGCCGCGGGCCACCGGCCCGATGTCACATCCCCGGGGCGAGATACGTACGGACCGGCAGGCAGGCGAACTGCTGGAGGAACTGCGGGACGAGGAACGGTACTGATGATCTACCTCGACACGGCAGCCCTGGTGAAACTCGTCCGCCGCGAGGTGGAGTCGGACGCCCTTGTCGACTGGATCGCGGGCCAGCCGGACGAACTACTGGTCTCCTCGGTGCTTGCCGAGGTCGAGCTTCCACGCGCCCTACGACGGACCGAGCCGGCCCTGCTCGCCGCAGTACCGGGCGTGCTCGGCCGGATCGCGGTCTATGAGATCGACGAACTGGTGCGAACCACCGCAGCGGCCTACGACAACACAGCCGTCCGCTCGCTCGATGCGATCCACCTCGCCACCGCTGACGCCGTGCTAGGTGACGACCTCACGGCGTTCGTCACGTACGACCGCCGCCTGCGTGCTGCCGCGGAGGATCTTGGCATGCCAGTCGCAGCGCCTTCTGGCTGACCAACAGTCGTGCTGACTGCCCCCGGTTAGCGCTGGGGTGGTTGGGCGGTGTTGATGTCTGCGCGGGTGAGTACGGTCTGGTAGGGCCGGTGCGGGCCGGTGCGGAACAGGGAGATGGCGCTGGTCGGGACCAGGCGTTTGGTCACACCGTCGTCGAAGGGGAAGCGGCCGCCGGTGTAGCAGGTCGTGTAGGTGAGCCTGCCCTGCCAGTCGCCGTTAGTCCCTTTGACCGTCAGTAGATAGGTCTCCAGGCGCCTGTTGTTGTAGCCATGTCCTGGCCTCAGGGCGGCCGCCGCGCAATCCGGCTTTATCGCGGGTGGCTCGCCCGCGGGGGCGCTGGACAAGGCAGTCGCCAGGTCGAGGGCCTGCTTTCCGGTCAGCCGGGAGGACGCGATCAGCGAACCCGGAGCCAGGTACTCGCAGACATCCACCGACTCGATCGTGCCGAGGTCGCCAAAGCTGCCCGCCGCCGGAGCGACAGGTTGGCCCGTCTTGCACCCGTACTGATCGGTGTCGCCGATCGCTACGGCGGAGTCGAGGATCCTGGCCCGAAGGCCGGCGTCTTTGGAGAGCACGCTGATCTTGATCCCGTTCACCAGCCGCGTCTCCTCGACCCAGCCGGCCTCGTAGCGGCCGCTCATATCCGGCTGGCTGCCGCCGAGCCACACGTACTCGTGCCGTTGCGCCACCGGGAGCGCGGCGAAGGGGCAATCCGTCATCTCCCGATCGGACCAATCGTCGACCCGGCCGATCGTCGGTTTGCCGCTGCGGCTGAAGCCGACGCAGGGGGACGGCCCGGACACGTAGGTCGTCCAGCTGGCCGGAACCTGGAATTGGATCGTTTTGTACGACTCCCACCGCCACTCCGGACCACTGACCGTGTCAGCAGAGTGTTGAGCAACCGGCGGGGTGCGGCCGGAGTCCAGCACCGAATGGACGCCCAGGGCGCTCGCTGCCACCGCTGCACAGGCCAGCACCAGTGCTCCGGTCGTGCGGCCGGACCGGCGGCGCCGCAGCCGTGCGTGGACTTGATCGAGCAACTCGTAGTCGCCTGGTGCCTGGGCGGCCTGGCGATCAAGACTCTCCTTCAGCAGGACTTCTTCGCGACTCGTCATCGACGCGCGACCTCCTCGGGTGCGCTCAAGGTCGTTCGCAAGGACGCGAGAGCCCGGTGGATCTGGGAGCGGACGGTGGGGGCGGAGCAGTTGAGGATCTCGGCGATCTCGGCGTCGGGCAGACCCTCGTAGTACCGGAGGACCACGGCGGCGCGTTGTTTGGTGGGAAGGGAGGCGCAGAGACGCCAGACCGCGTCCTGTTCGGCGTAAGGGCCGGCGTGGTCCGCGGTGGCCGAGTCGAACGTCGTCGCCTCGCCGACCGGTGTCTCGCGGCGGAAGAACTTGCGCCAGCCTGAGATGTCGGCGTTGATGATGGACCGGCGTAGATAGGCCTCCGGTTCGCCGTCGCGGATGATCTTCGGCCAGCGCGAGTAGGCCCCTACGAGGGCGTCCTGGACCGCCTCTTCGGCGCGGCTGTGGTCGCGCGTGATCAGGTACGCGAAGCGCAGTAGCGCGGCCCCCCGCAGCTGGACCCATTCGTCGAAGTCCATCCGTCACCTCCTACCCGATACCACGCTCCTAACTGCTCAGACGTTGCACCGGTTCGGCAGCTCAGTCCAGATCGGGGTCGAGCGTCGCGCCGGGTGGGGGTGGCGGCGGGAGCGTCAGCTTCTCGTCGGGCTTGGCGGCCAGGACTTCGGCGACGTACGAGCGGGCCGCCTCCATCGTGTCCACCTCGTAGCCGGCCTGCTCGGACAGGAACCAGCGGTGTTCCAGCACTTCGTGGAACACCTCGGCCGGCTCCAGCTTGCGGTTGAGGTTGCGCGGGACCGACCGGACGACCGGCTCGAACACCTCGGTCAGCCACTGGTGCGCGACGATCTCCTCGTCCTCGTTCTGCTGGTCGGTCGCGGCGGAGTAGGAGTCGAGGTCGTTCAGCAGCCGGCGCGCCTGGTTCTCCTCGACGTCCAGCCCGGTGAGGCGCAGCAGCCGGCGCGAGTGGTGGCCGGCGTCCACGACCTTCGGCTGGATCCGGACCTGGCTGCCGTCCCAGTCGGTGATGATGTCGATCTCGGCGACGTCGAAGCCGAGCTCGTTCAGCCGCCGGATCCGCGAGTCCAGCCGGTGCATCTCGTCGGAGTGGAACTCCTCCGGCGCGGTCAGCTCCTTCCAGAGCGCCTCGTACCGGGCCGTGATCGAGTGGATCGTCTCCAGCGGGTCGATGTCCGGGTCGAGCAGGCCGCCCTCCTCCAGGTCGGACAGCTCGCCGAACAGGTTGATCTCGGCGGTGTACAGGTCGTGCGCGCGCTGCCCGTCGGAGATCGCCTGGTGCAGCTCGCCGGTCTCGGCGTCCACCAGGTACGCCGCGAAGGCGCCCGCATCGCGCCGGAACAAGGTATTCGACAGCGAGCAGTCGCCCCAGAAGAAGCCGAGCAGGTGCATCCGGACGATCAGCGCGACCAGCGCGTCGATCAGCCGGTTGACCGTGTCCGGCCGCAGCGTGCTGGAGAACAGCGCCCGGTACGGGAGTGAGAACTGCAGGTGCTTGGTGACCAGGATCGAGTCGAGCGGCTCGCCGTTCTTGTCCAGCCGGTCGGTGATGACGCCGACGGGCTCGACCGAGGGGGAGTCGAGGCGTTCCAGGTCGCGCAGCAGCCGGTACTCGTGCATCGCGAGGTGTTCCATCACCTCTTTGATCGCGTAGACGGTGCCGCTCACCCGGACGAACCGGACGACGTGGCGGGAGATTCCGCGGGGGAGCGCGACCAGCTGGTCCTCCGGCCAGTCCTCCAGCGGGATGTCCCACGGGAGCGAGAGCAGTCCGGTGTCCGGGCGAGTGGCTACGAAACGAGGCACGCACACCAGTGTGGCAGTTCCACGCCGTGGAAGGTTGAGACTTCAGGCATTGCTTATCAGAAAGGGCATCAGGCGCAGTACGACGCAAGTGGCCGCAAGAATTTGCGAAATGTGGCGTAGTGTTTGCGCTATGACGCGACGACTTGCTGAGGTTGCGAAGAAGGTCGGGGTCAGCGAGGCCACTGTGAGCCGGGTGCTCAACGGCAAACCGGGGGTCTCGGAGGCGACCCGGGAGGCGGTGCTGACCGCCCTCGACGTGCTGGGCTACGAGCGCCCGACCCAGCTGCGTGGCGACCGGGCCCGGCTGGTCGGCCTGGTGCTGCCGGAGTTGCAGAACCCGATCTTCCCCGCCTTCGCCGAGGTCGTCGGTGGAGCGCTGGCGCAGCAGGGGTTCACGTCGTTGCTGTGCACCAGGACGGTCGGTGGCGTCTCCGAGGCCGACTATGTAGATCTTCTCTTGCAGCAGCAGGTCTCGGGTGTCGTCTTCGCCGGTGGCTTCTACGCCCAGGCGGACGCGCCGCACGCGCACTACAAGCTGATCCAGGAGCGCCGGCTGCCGACCGTACTGGTTAATGCCGCCGTCGACCACCTCGGCTTCCCGCAGGTGTCGTCGGATGACGTCGTCGCCGCGGAGATGGCGATCGGACACCTGCGCGCGCTCGGCCATACGAAGATCGGCATGGTGCTCGGCCCGCGCGACCACATCCCTTCGCGCCGCAAGCTGGATGCGTTCCTCTCCTCGCCGGAGGCCGACCCGGAGCTCGTCGAGCACACCATGTTCTCGCTCGAGGGCGGTCACGCGGCGGCGACCCGACTGGTGAAGCAGGGCGTCACCGGCATCGTCTGCGCGAGCGACATCCTGGCGCTCGGCGCCATCCGCGCCGTCCGCCGGGCCGGACTGACGGTGCCCGACGACGTTTCGGTGATCGGGTACGACGATTCCGCGATGATGAACTGCACCGACCCGCCGCTGACCACGGTCCGGCAGCCGATCGACGCGATGGGGCGGGCCGCGGTCGACATGCTGGTCGCGCTGATCGAGCGCGCCGCGGTACCGGCCGACGAGCTGCTCTTCGAGCCCGAGCTCGTGGTGCGCGCGTCGACGGCCCGGGCGCGGGCGACGGTCAAGGTCTGACACCAGCCTGACAACGACGGTCAACCGCCAATTCGTAGTACGGGACGTTCTGTAACCAGCTGATCACTGAGGGGCGAAGTGGGTGCGAACCCGCTTCGCCCCTTTGCTATACCCAGGAGTTCCGATTCGTAGTCACGTTTTTGCAACTTGCGATCGAAGTATTGCGCTGATCCGGTCAGGTTGCCTACGGTACGGACCACATCCGAGGGGCGGGACGGAAAGCGCCCTCGCCAGCAGAAGGGCACATCGATGAGGACAACGAGCCACCGCAAGGCGCTCAGCCTGTTGCTCGTGGCAGGGCTCGGCCTGGCGGCCGCGTCCTGTGGTTCCGGGGACGGGGACAAGCCGGCTGCTCAGGGGTCGGGCGACGCGAACGCCCCGGTCACGATCACCGTGGGATGCCAGCCGCCGAAGAGCAACCCGAAGGAACGCACCGGCTGGGACGAGGACGTCACGGCGTTCCAGAAGCTGCACCCGAACATCACGATCCAGAGCAAGGACGCGTTCCCCTGCATCAACCCGGACACCTTCCAGGCGAAGCTGGCCGGCGGCACCCAGGAGGACGTCTTCTACGTCTACTACACCGACGTCCAGAAGATCATCAAGGCCAAGCAGGCCGCCGACATCAGCCAGTACATCGGCGACGTGAAGGCGCTCAAGGACATCCGCCCGGACGTCCAGGGCGTGTTCAAGGACGGCGACAAGTCCTACGGCCTGCCGCGCAACAACTACAACATGGGCCTGGTCTACAACCGCAAGCTCTTCACCCAGGCCGGGCTCAACCCGGACTCGCCGCCCAAGACGTGGGGCGAGGTCCAGGAAGCGGCCAAGAAGATCGCCGGTCTCGGTGCGGGCTACACGGGCTTTGGTGAGTACAGCGCGGGCAACACCGGCGGTTGGCACTTCGCCGCCTCGCTGTACGCCCGGGGTGGCTCGATGGTGAGCGACGACGGCAAGACCGCCGCGTTCAACAGCGGCGAGGGCAAGGCTGTGCTGGAGAACCTGAAGAAGATGCGCTGGGACGACAACAGCATGGGCACCAAGCAACTGCTGCAGTGGGAAGACCTGATGCGGATGATGGGCTCGGGCAAGCTCGGCATGATGATCGGCGCGCCGGACGTCGTCCAGTCGGTCAACAACGACTTCCAGGGCAAGTTCGACGACTACGGGGTGACCGCCGTACCGGAGTCCGAGGGCAAGTCCTCGCTCAGCGGTGGCGACGGGTACATGTTCAACCCGAAGGCGTCGCCGGAGAAGATCAAGGCCGGGCTCGCCTGGCTGGAGTTCCACGAGTTGACGCCGGGCCAGGGCCAGTTCAACTACGAGCGCGCCAAGACCCAGGGCCGCCCGGTCGGCCTGCCGATCCCCGACCTGTACGGCACCTCGGCCCCCGGTAAGGAAATCGTTGCTCTGCGCAAGCAGTTCGCGACGGTGCCGGTGGACCACTTCACCCCGTACGTCGACGCACAGGCCGACATCACCAACAAGCTCGAGCCGCCGAAGGCGCAGGAGCTGTACGCCGTCCTGGACGTCGCGATGTCCGCGGTACTCACCCGGAAGGATGCTGACATCGACAAGCTGCTCTCGGATGCCGAGGGCAAGGCCAACAAGATCCTCGCCAAGAACACCTGATGGCAGTTCTGACCGCGAAGTCGCCGGTGCGCCGTTCCCTTCCCCAGGGAGCGGCGCGCCGCGCGGTGGGCAGGAACCTGACGGCGTACGGGTTCCTCTGCGGGGCGTTGATCTGTTTCGCCTTCTTCTCCTGGTACCCGATGATCCGCGAGGTCGTCCTCAGCTTCCAGGAGAACAACTTCGTCGACCCGGCCAAGTGGGTCGGCTTCGACAACTTCCGCAGCGTGATCGACGACCCGGCCTTCCGGTCCGCCTGGCTGAACACGGCCGCCTTCAGCGGTCTCGCGCTGATCGTCGGCTACGCGGTCCCGTTCGTGCTCGCGGTGGTACTGAACGAACTGAAGCACGCGCGGGCGTACCTGCGCTTCGTCGTCTACCTGCCGGTGATGCTGCCGCCGGCCGTCGGCGTGCTGTTGTTCAAGTGGTTCTACGATCCGGGCGCAGGGCTGTTCAACCAGATCCTCGATGTGTTCGGGATCCCGCCGCTGGCCTGGCTCGACTCCTCCAGTACCGCGCTGATCTCGCTCGTCCTGGTCTCCACCTGGATGAACCTCGGTACCGGCACGCTGATCTACCTGGCCGCGTTGCAGAGCATCCCCGGTGAGCTCTACGAGTCGGCTGAGCTCGACGGCGCCGGTCTGTTCAAGCGCGTCTGGCACGTGACGATCCCGCAGACCAAGCTGATCCTGCTGGTGATGCTGCTGCTCCAGGTGGTGGCGACCATGCAGGTCTTCATCGAGCCCTACCTGCTGACCGGCGGCGGGCCCGAGAACGCGACCGTGACGGTGGCCTACCTGATGTACCAGTACGCCTTCAACTTCGGCGACTTCGGTGGCGGTGGCGCACTCGGCCTGATGCTGATGGTCGTCCTGATGGTGTTCTCCACGATCTACCTGCGCGTCTCGCGAGACAACGAAGGTGGCCGATGACAACGACCCTGCAACCGCAATCGGTGCTCGAGGCAACCACGCCGGCGCCGGCCCCGCGCAGTCCGAAGAAAAGGAAGAAGGACAAGGGCCGCGAGTACGAGACCAGGAGCCTGGTGTCGCCGTTGGCGTTGCGGTCCTGGCGCGGCAAGACGACCTACTGGACCGTGCTGGTCGTGGTGGTGATCGGCTTCACGCTGGCCTTCGTCTTCCCGCTGTACTGGATGGTGACCGGCGCGCTGAAGTCACCGGAGGAGATCGCCCAGATCCCGCCGAGCTTCTTCCCGAAGCACTTCGACTTCCACGTCTACGCCGACGCCTGGAACCAGCTCCAGCTCGGCGTCTTCCTGAAGAACACCGCCCTGTACGCCGGTGGCGCGTGGCTGTTCACGTTGGCGGTCGATGTGACGGCGGCGTACGCGTTGTCGAAGCTGCGGCCGTTCTTCGGCAAGGTGATCCTCGGGCTGATGCTGGCCACCTTGATGATCCCGCCGATGGTGCTGCTGCTGCCGACGTACCTGGTCGCCAAGGACGTACCGCTGTTCCACTTCAACCTGCTCAACACTCCGTGGGCGATCTGGTTGCCGGCGGCGGCGAACGGGTTCTTCATCTTCCTGCTCAAGCGGTTCTTCGACTCGATCCCGCGGGAGCTGCTGGAGGCGGCCGAGATCGACGGCGCGTCGCCGATGCGGATCCTGTGGTCGATCGTGCTGCCGGTCTCGCGGCCGATCCTCGGCGTGGTCTCGATCCTGTCGGTGGTGACGGTCTGGAAGGACTTCGTCTGGCCGCTGCTGGTGCTGCCGGAGACGGACAAGATGTCGATCAGCGTCGGGATCGCGTCGCTGTCCGCGCAGATGCCGCAGAACGTCCTGATCGCCTCGCTGGTGATCGCGTCGCTGCCGACGATCCTGGTCTTCTTCGTGTTCCAGCGCAGCATCATGGCGGGTCTCACCGCCGGAAGCCTCAAAGGCTGATCCCCTCCCTACCCCCCAAGGAGTAGCAATGCCTCTTACCGATACCGGCACGTGGTGGCGCGGAGCGGCGATCTACCAGGTCTATCTGCGCAGCTTCGCCGATGGCAACGGTGACGGGATCGGCGACCTCGCCGGGCTGCGCGCCAAGCTGCCCTATCTCGCGGAACTCGGCGTCGACGCGATCTGGCTGAACCCGTGGTACCCGTCGCCGATGGCCGACGGCGGCTACGACGTGGCCGACTACCGCGCGATCGACCCGAGCTTCGGCACCCTGGCGGAGGCCGAGGCCTATATCGACGAGGCGCACGCGCTGGGGATCCGGACCATCATCGACATCGTGCCGAACCACGGGTCGGACCAGCAGGACTGGTTCGTCCAGGCGCTGGCAGCCGGGCCGGGGTCGGTCGAGCGGGAGCGGTTCCTGTTCCGCGACGGCCGCGACGGTGGGTTGGCGCCGAACGACTGGCAGTCGATCTTCAACGGGCCGGCCTGGACACAGGCCGCCGACGGTCAGTGGTACCTGCATCTCTTCGCACCGGAACAGCCGGACTTCAACTGGCGCAATCCCGAGGTGGTGGAGGAGTTCCACGCCATCCTGCGGTTCTGGCTGGATCGCGGGGTGGACGGGATCCGGATCGACAGCGCCGCGGTGCTGTTCAAGGATCTGGACAGCATCGAGGAGTCGTACACCGACCACGACGAGGTGCACGACGTGTACCGCGGCTGGCGGGAGATCACCGACCAGTACGAGGGGCGTTTCCTGGTCGGCGAGATGTGGATGCCGGACCAGGAGCGGTTCGCGCTCTACCTGCGGCCGGACGAGATGCAGACCGCCTTCAACTTCGACTTCCTGTCGCGTCCGTGGGATGCGGCCGAGTTGCGCGCGTCGATCGACCTGACGCTGACGACGCACGTCCCGATCGGAGCACCACCCACCTGGGTGCTCTCGAACCACGACGTCACCCGCCCGGTGACGAAGTACGGGCGTCCGGACACGTCCTTCTCCCACCAGGACCGCAAACACGGTATGGAGACCGACCCCGTACTAGGCGAACGCCGCGCCCGAGCCGCTGCGTTGCTGGCGATGGCTCTCCCCGGCGGCCTCTACGTCTACCAAGGCGAAGAACTAGGCCTGCCGGAGGTGGAAGACCTCCCCGACCACCTCCTCCAAGACCCCCTCTGGGAACGCTCGAACGGCACCGACCGAGGCCGAGACGGCTGCCGAGTCCCCATGCCGTGGTCCGGCAAGGAACCCCCCTTCGGCTTCGGGGCCGGCACCCCCTGGCTCCCGCAGCCGGCCGACTGGAAAAACCTCACCGTCGAGTCCCAGCAAGCCGACCAGAACTCCATGCTCGCCCTCTACCGCAACGGCCTGAAACTCCGCCGCACCGCGCTAGGCGACGGCACCCTCACCTGGCTCGACTCCGCGGAAGGCGTCCTAGCCTTCACCCGAGAGTCCCTCACCTGCATCGTCAACCTGACCCCGCAGCCGGTCGACCTTCCGGACCACTCAGAAGTCCTCCTGAGCAGCACCCCCTTAGAAGAAGGCAAACTCCCCCCAGACACCACAGCCTGGCTCCGCTGACCATCCCTCCCCGACCACGTGGAGCCCTGGACCACAGACCAGGGCTCCACGGGCCAATCAGCCCGTTGCCGTACGGTCACATCGACTCTGGCGGTGAGAGCTTACTCCTGGCGGCTTGTGGTGGTCCGAGTTCCTAGCGGTCGTGGGTAGTGAGGGGTTGGAAGCGGCGGAGTCTGAGGCTGTTGGTTACTACGAAGACTGAGCTGAAGGCCATGGCGGCTCCTGCCAGCATGGGGTTGAGGAGGCCGGCGGCGGCTAAGGGGAGGCCGGCTACGTTGTAGGCGAAGGCCCAGAAGAGGTTCCCCTTGATGGTTCGGAGGGTGGTTCTGGAGAGGCGGATCGCGTCGGCTGCTGAGCGAAGGTCGCCTCGGACGAGGGTTAGGTCGCTGGCTTCGATGGCTACGTCGGTGCCGGTGCCCATGCTCAGGCCCAGGTCGGCTTGGGCCAGGGCGGCTGCGTCGTTCACGCCGTCGCCGACCATTGCTACCGAGCGACCTTCGGACTGCAGCTTCTTCACCACGTCTACCTTGCCGGCCGGGAGGACCTCGGCGATCACCTCGTCGATGCCTACCTCGGCTGCCACCTTCTGAGCGACTGCCTCGTTGTCACCAGTGAGCAGCACCGGCCTCAAGCCGAGTGCTTTCAACTGGCGGATTGCTTCGGCTGAGCTTGGCTTCACGGTGTCGGCGACGACCAGCACAGCGCGCGCCTTGCCATCCCAGCCGACGGCAACCGCAGTACTGCCCTCGGCCTCGGCATGCTCCTTCGCATGAGCCAGCCCAGCCGGCAGGTGCTGGCTCCACTCCTCCAGCAACCGTGTCCGCCCGACCAGTACGGCGTGCCCGTCGACGATCCCCTGGACGCCGAGACCTTCCACGTTGCCGAAGTCCTCGACCGCCGCAAGCTTGCCCACCTCGTCGGCAGCACCGCGGGCGATCGCCTGCGCAATCGGGTGCTCACTCGAATGCTCGAGCGCCCCCGCCAGCCGCAGTAC
This sequence comes from Streptomyces sp. SID13031, assembly GCF_010548305.1. Lineage (GTDB taxonomy): Bacteria > Actinomycetota > Actinomycetes > Propionibacteriales > Kribbellaceae > Kribbella. Next base: position 331,070 of record NZ_JAAGLV010000003.1, on the reverse strand, counting down.
CTCGGCCCGCTCTTCACCCTCGGCCAGCAGTACATCGACCAGCGCCATCCGCCCGGTCGTCACGGTCCCGGTCTTGTCCAGTACGACGGTGTCGACCCGATGCGTGGACTCCAGCACCTCGGGCCCCTTGATCAGGATGCCCAGCTGCGCCCCGCGCCCCGTCCCGACCATCAACGCGGTCGGAGTCGCCAGCCCGAGCGCACAAGGGCAAGCAATGATCAGTACTGCGACCGCCGCGGTGAACGCCACCTCGGTCGGCGACCCGTTCCCGAGCCAGAATCCCAACGTGGCCAGCGAAAGCCCGATCACGATCGGCACGAAGATCCCGGAAACCCGGTCGGCCAACCGCTGCACGGCCGCCTTACCGTTCTGCGCGTCCTCCACCAACCGAGCCATCTGCGCCAGCTGAGTATCAGACCCGACCCGAGTAGCCCGTACTACCAGCCGCCCGCCGGCGTTCACGGTCGCGCCGACGACGGCATCCCCTTCGCCGACCTCCACCGGCACCGACTCGCCAGTCAGCATCGACGCGTCCACCGCGCTGCTGCCGGTGACGATGACGCCGTCGGTAGCGATCTTCTCGCCCGGCCGCACGACAAACTCGTTGCCCACTGCAAGCTGATCGGCCGGGATCCGGAACTCGGCGCCATCACGCAGTACGGCGACGTCCTTGGCGCCCAACTCCAGCAGGGCCTTCAGCGCAGCACCCGACTGCCGCTTGGCGCGCGCCTCGAAGTACCGGCCTGCAAGGATGAAGGTCGTGACGCCGGCGGCGACCTCGAGGTAGATCTCCTCGGCGCCGCTACCCCGCGAGGGGATCAGCGTGAACGGCATCTTCATCCCCGGCGCGCCCGCCTCGCCGAGGAACAACGCGTAAAGCGACCAGACGAAGGAGCTCAGCACGCCGACCGAGATCAACGTGTCCATCGTCGCGGCACCGTGCCGCAGATTCGTCCAGGCGGCCTTGTGGAACGGCCAGGCCGCCCACGTGACCACCGGTGCGGCCAGGGTCAACGAGGCCCACTGCCAGAAGTCGAACTGCAGCGCGGGAATCATGCCCAGGGCAATCACCGGCACGGCGAGCGCGATGCTGGCGATCAGCCGCTCACGCAACGGCCGCAGCTCGTCGACCGGTTCGGGGCCGTCAGCAACAGGGGGAGTTGGCAACGAGGCGGAATAGCCGGTTGCCTCGACGGTGGCGACGAGATCTTCGGTACTGATGCCTTCGGCAAACGTCACCTTCGCCTTCTCGGTGGCGTAGTTGACGGTCGCGGTGACGCCGTCCATCCGGTTGAGTTTTTTCTCGACCCGGTTGGCGCAGGAGGCGCACGTCATGCCACCGATGAGGAGCTCGACGGAGTTGTCCGGTGTGGTCATTGCTGGGCCTCCTTTCAGTGGCCGTGCGGAGTTTCTTCTTCGGCGCCGGGCAGTTCGCTCGGCGGCACGATCGCCGTACCGTCGCTGCCGACGGTCACGGTGAACTCGGCGGTGCGCACCTTGCCGGCGTGCTGGAAGTCCAGGAACAGGCTGTACGTGCCGGCGGTCGGGAACGTCGTGCCGAACTTGATCGCCGGCCCGCCCTTCATCCCCGCCTTCGCCTCGGCGGACGGATGCGTGTGCAGGTAGGCGAGATCGCCACCACGCAATGACACCAGGTGCCCGAAAGCCCCGAGATACGGCTGCAGGTCGGTGACCGGCTTGCCCGCCTTGCTGACGCTGAACGTCAGCTCTGACTCCTTGCCGGCGACAGGACTGCCGGCCAGCGTGACGTCGTACCCGTCGATGGAGTAGGCGCTCGCGGGCTCGTTCAGCGGGACCGGGATGTAGAGCCCGGAGACGTTGACGTCGGCACCCAAGGTCAGCGTCTTACCGAGCGCGGTCGGCTGGAAGTCCGTGAAGATGCGCCACTGACCACCAGCGGTGAACGTGAACGGAATGCTCCACGTCCCATCCGCGGCCCGCGTCGGGTGCACGTGACGGAAGCCCGACAGATCCCGCCGTACGACGATCAGATGCAGATCCTTCTCATGCGTCTGTGTGTACTGCGTAACCGCCTTGCCATCCGGCCCTTGAATCGTGAAGGCCAGCGTCTGCGCCTTACCCGGCTGGAAGAAAGTGGCCTCCGGTACCAACGTATAGCCGGACTGGGACACCGCGAGCCCAGGAGGCTGAGCGCCCGGATCACTGTGCATCCCAGCCATGCCGCCGTCGGCGTGCTCACCGGCGCTGGGTGCCGGATCGGCTGCCGCGACCGGGTCGACCGCGGAGCCGAGTGCGAACGCGCCGGCGAAGGCCAGCGCCACTGCACCAGCGAACGCGCCGAGCCGGACCGCGACAGCCTTGGTCATGCGTTCGCCAGCTTGTACCCGGCCTCGTCGACCGCTTCGCGAACGGCGGTCTCGTCGAGCGCCGACTCGCTCGTCACGTGCACTGCGGACGTACCGCCCGCGTTGAGGTCGATGCTGACCTCCTGGACGCCCGGCAGCTTGCCGAGCTCCTCGGTGACGGCGGCGCTGCAGTGACCGCAGGTCATGCCGTTGACGGAGTACGTGGTGGTGGTCATAAGAGTGCTCCTAGCTCGAAAGATCTTCAGAAAGGGGTCAGCTGCGGACGAGCCGGGCGATCGCGTCGGAGGCCTCGCGGACTTTCTCCTCGGCCTCCGCCCCGCCTCGCTGCGCGGCCTCGACCACGCAGTGCGACAGGTGCTCGTCCAGTAGCTCGAGGGAGAAGGACTGCAGCGCCTTGGTGGCCGCCGAGACCTGGGTGAGGATGTCGATGCAGTACTTGTCCTCCTCGACCATCCGTTGCAGGCCGCGCACCTGCCCCTCGATCCGGCGCAGCCGCTTCAGGTGGCTGGACTTCTCCGAGGTGTACCCGTGCACGTGCTCGGCGTTCTCTTCGGTGGTCATGGCGGTCCTCATCTCCCAACTGCTACCCCTGCGGGGTATGTCGACAGGCAAAAAAGTACCCCCTATGGGTATCCAAAGCAAGTCCGCTCCGAATACCCATAGGGGGTACGGAAGAATTAGAGTCCGAGCTCGGTCAGTCCCGGGTGGTCCTCAGGGCGCGGCCCGGGCGCGTCCCAGTGGAAGAGCCGGTCGCCGGTGGAGGCCCACAGCTCCTTGATCAGCCGGTAGTCCAGCTCGCGGGCCCACTTCTGGGTCAGGAACTCCACCACCTCGGCGCGGCCGGTGACGAAGGTGTCCCGGTTCCGCCAGTAGGTATCCGGCGTGTAGGCGAGCGAGACGGCTTCCGGGTCCTGCTTGTTCCAGGCGTTCTCCGCGGCGCGGACCTTCAGGATCGCCGTCTCCTCGGTGAACGGAGGCAGTGGGGGTCGAGCATTCACTAGCTTCTCCCTGACTGTTGACTGTATCCATTCAAGGTTGTACTAGCGCGAACGCCGCCCGGATGTCAGTTGTGGCAACTGAGCAACATTCCCGGCGAGGTGGACGTCATCCTCTGCAAGGATGAGCGTCCTCCTCGCCGAGGGGGTTTCAGAGGGAGAGGGGCGGCATGCCAGACCTGGCGATCCGCACGCAAGCGCTGCGGAAGACGTATCGGACCCGGCGGGGCAAGCGGGTGGTCGCGGTGCAGGGCCTGGACCTGGAGGTGCCGATCGGCGGGGTGCATGGCTTCCTCGGGCCGAACGGTTCCGGCAAGACGACCTCGATCCGGATGCTGCTCGGCCTGGTCCGGGCCGATGCCGGCACGATGACCGTGTTCGACCAGGTGGTGCCCGACCGGCTGCAGGACGTGGTCGGCCGGATCGGCGCGATCGTCGAGTCGCCGAAGTTCTTCCCCACCTTCAGCGGCCGCAAGAACCTGGAGCTGCTCGCCGACGCGATCGGCGCACCGCGCACGCGGGTCGGCGAGGTGCTCGCCGAGACCTCGCTGAACGAGCGAGGCAAGGACAAGTTCAAGAGCTACTCGCTGGGGATGAAGCAGCGGCTGGCGATCGCCGCCACGCTGCTGAAGCAACCCGACCTGCTGATCTTCGACGAGCCGACCAACGGCCTCGACCCGGCCGGTATCCGGGAGATCCGCGAGACCATGCGCAGCCTGGGGGAGCAGGGCCGGACGGTCCTGGTCAGCAGCCACATCCTGGCCGAGGTCGAGCAGGTCGCCGACACCGTCTCGATCATCGGCCACGGCCGGTTGCTCGCCTCCGGCACCGTCGCCGAGGTGATCGGCGGCAGCGGCAAGTCCACCGTGAAAGTGGCGATCGGTGAGCACGCGGCCCACCAGGAACGCGCCGCCTCGATCCTGACCGCCGCCGGGATGACAGTTCGGGCCGAAGGCAACTATCTGTTCGTCGACGGCGCCGAGCACTCCGCAGAAGTGACCAGAAGGCTTGCCCAGCAGGAGTTGTACGTGTCCGAACTGATCCCGGTCCGCGCCGACCTGGAGTCCGTCTTCCTCGAACTGACCGCCGACGAGGGTCTGGGGGGCGAGCAGTGATCCGCCTCACCGGAGTCGAGCTCCGCCGGCTGGCGTCGCGCCGGATCGCGATCATCGGCGTCGTCGCCGTGCTGATCATCAGCGCCTTTCTGTTGTTCGCCATCTGGCGCCAGGCCCAGCCGCTGTCGGAGGCCGAGCAGCGGCAGAACCAGGTCTTCCTGGAGGAACAGCAGAAGGACTGGGCGCTGCACGGCGAGCAGTACCAGAAGGACTGCGAGGCTGCCTACGCGACGGCGGAAGAACCGAAGCCGGCGCTGAAGGACTTCTGCCCGGGCCCGCCGTCGCTCGAGCAGTACGCCAAGCCGAAGACGGTGTTCGCCGAGGTCATGCCGGACGTGCTGCTCGGGTCGTCGTACCTGCTGGTGTTCGTGGCGTTCCTGATCGGCGCCAGCTTCTTCGGTGCCGAGTTCAGCAGTGGGGCGATCGGCAACTGGCTCACCTTCGAGCCCCGCCGATTGCGGGTCTTCGGCAGCAAGCTGCTGGGCGCCGCGATCGGGTTCGTCCCGGTCGCCGTGGTGATCACCGGCCTGTTGCTACTGGGCACGTTCCTGATTGTGGACAACCTCGGGATCACCGCCGGTACGACGGGCAAGGTCTGGGGCAACCTCACCGAGATGTCCGGCCGGATCGTCTTGATGACGGCGATCGGGGCCGCGCTGGGCTGTGTGGTCGGGGCGCTGCTGCGGCACACGGCCGCCGCGATCGGCTTCGTGATGGGCTACCTCATCATCGTCGAGGGAGTGTTCGGCGGCTTCCTCGAGAAGGCGCAGCCCTGGCTGGTGCGACTCAACTTCGACGCCTTCATCAAGCACGACGCCCTGTACTACATCAATGAGTGCAACAGCTCCGGGGGCAGCTACACCTGCGACCAGGTCACGAAGACGCTGTCCTTCGAGCACGGCGCCTGGTACCTCAGCATCGTCGCGGTGGCGCTGGTCCTGCTCGGCGCGCTGGTCTTCCGGCGCCGCGATGTCAACTAGCCGAGGCTTTGCGGCGCCTCCGCAGTGAAATCAGCGCGAGGCCGAGCGTGATAAGGAAGGCGCCGCCACCAGCTGCCAGGCCGATACCCAGGCCTGGCGGCTGGAAGCTGCAGCTGATCTTCTGGCTCGGCCCGGGCAACTGCACGGCAAGGAGCCCGCCCAGCTCGGTGGGCTCCTGCTTCTTGCCGCCATCGACCGAGCAGCTCCAGCCTTCGATCCGCGGTACCGAGACCACCGCGAGCCCTGTACTACCGGGCTTCAGCGTCGCGTCGATCGAATGCCCACCGGTCTTCACCTCGGTGGCACCGGCCTCGCGCAGAGCGGCGACGGCCTTCGTCAGCTTCTCGGAGTCGAGGCAACCCATCGCGCCGGTCACCGGCAGCCGCCCGGTGGCGGCGAGGATCTTGATCTCCGCGACCGCTACTCCACTCGCCGGCGTCTGCCCGATCTTCAACAGCCCGCTGCTCGTAGTGATCCCCGGCCGTCGCGACGCCGTCAGCGGCTGCCACTCGGCGTCTTGGCCGACCCGTGCCTCACCGGAGGCTCGCGGAAGATTCAGATAGACGGTCGAGCCCGGCGCACACCGCGCGGTCATCGTGACCACACCTGGCTCGGCCGTCCGGCGCCCCTTGTACTCCGGTACCTCGTACACGTCGGCGCCCAGAAGCCTTTCCTGGAAGGCGAAAACGCTGTCCGGCTGCGCTGCGCCGTCGGCCGGCTTGGGGTGGACGGTGACGAGTGGGGGCACCTCGGTGCGCTTGATCGTGCCGTCCTCGAACCTGGCGCCGATGGCGAAGATGGCATCCGTGACCGGGTTGTCGAGGTCGTGCGAGGCGCGGCCGTACCCCACCCAGCCGAAGCCGAGATCAGTCAGCGTGTGGTTGAGGCTCGCCGGCAGAATGCTGCTGTAGTACCCAGGCCCTTGCCCGCCCAGCAGGATCGGGTCGTTCGGCGTCAGCGCTGTCCCGGGATTGGTCCGGTACTGCGGCCAACCGGCTGCCGCGTGCACCTTGTCGGCCCGGTCGGTCTGCTCGGCACCCCAGGCCGGCGCCGATGCGGTCAGGAACTTGTTGCGTTGCTGGTCGACCACGATCGCCGTCCAGGCCAGCTCCACGCCCACTGCGCCGATCACCACCACCGCGGCGACGAGCGAGACCAGTCGCGGACGCCCGGCGTACCGCATCGCCAGGAGGACAAGGAGAATCAGGGCGCCTGAGCAGCTGAGGACGATGATGCTGCCGTTGGTCAGCAACGGGCTGTGCTGCGTGTAGATCGCCAGCGTGACCACGAGTGCGGTGCCACCGGTCAACGCGATCCAGCTCGGCGCGCGGTCGGCGACCGAGAGCCACGCGGCGATCACCAGGATCGCGCAGAGCACGAATCCCTGCCGGTACTGGCTGCCATTGGGGATATCGAAACCGTGCCAGAGCTCGTGCGTCGGCTTCCACAGGAACGAGGCGCCGACGAGCACGGCCAGTAGCGTCCAGGCGATCCGGGTGACGGCTCTGACCGATCCGTTGAACGGTAGCGTCGCGGCCAGCAGCAGGGCCGCAGTACCGACGTACAGGCTGGCGCCCCGGCCGACGCCCTCGGACAGCGGGAGTAAGCGTGAGAAGAAGTTCTCCAGCGGGACGGGGGTGAAGGTGCCCGAGGGGGACGGGGTGGCGAGGCTGTTCGCCTTGAAGAGAGGGATCAGGATCGGCGCCGACAGGGCGAGGCCGAGGACGGACGCGAGGGCGTAGCGCAGCAGACCGCGCAGCCGGTCCAGCCAGCTGGTCTCGCTGGTCAGCACGCGGACCAGCACGATGAGGCCGGCCGCGATCGTCGCCATATAGGCGGTGTAGAAGTTGGACACCCAGAACACGGCGATCACCGCGACGCTGAGGATCCGGTGCTTGCGTTTCAGTGACCATTCGCCGACGAGGCAGAACATCGGCAGCGCGATCAGCCCGTCGAGCCACATCGGGACGTAGGCGCCGTCGTCGATCGCCCAGCCACACAGCCCGTACGACGCGCCGAGCACCGCGGCCAGCCACCAGGGACCCGGCCGCATCCGGCGAAGGAGCGCGGCCATCGCCGCAGCCGCCAGCGCGAGCTTCAGCGTGGTGATGACGAAGACGGCGAGGTCGATGTCGTCGCGCGGGAACAACACCACCAGGAGCGACAGCGGGCTGCCGAGATCGATGCCGTAGTCGGCCAGGAACCCGACCCCGAAGCCGCTCTGCCAGTTGAACAGCAGGTCGCCCTGGGCGTTCCCGGTCAGGACGTCCCACAGGTGCGCGAAGAACGGGACATACTGGGCGCCGAGGTCGTTGGTGCTGCGCGATGCGCCCCCGAACGGGAACGTCCCCCGGAACATCCCGGCGACGATGAAGCCGAGCGCGGCCACGGCTCCGGCGACCAGGGCTTCCGGCGCTGGTACCGGCCTTCTCGCGGTGCTGCTTGGCTCGGTGTTGCTTGCCTCGGGCACCTTGGGTGCCGGGTTGTCCGACGTCAAGGATCGCCCTCCGGAAATGATGGTACCCACCCCCTACCGCTGGCCAGGCTACACTCCTGGCCAGGTCACAGATCTTCCTTGGAGTGCAATGCGGTTGACGCTGGTGGTCCCCTGTTTCAACGAGGCTGACGTGATCGCCCGGTTCCACCAGGCCGTCAGCCGGGAGCTGGCCGGCACCGACGAGCCGTACGAGATCATCTACGTCGACGACGGCAGTAACGACGGCACGCTCGCCGCGCTGACCGAGATCGCTATCGCGGATCCGGCCGTGCGCTATCTGTCCTTCAGCCGGAACTTCGGCAAGGAAGCAGCGATGCTCGCCGGTCTGCGGCACGCCGGTGGCGACGCGGTGATCCTGATGGACGCCGACCTCCAACATCCGCCCGAGCTGATCGGCCGGATGCTCGAGTTGCACGCGCGCGGCTTCGACCAGGTGATCGCCCGCCGGACCAGGTCCGGCGACCCCGCGACCAGGACGTTTCTGGCCCGGACCTACTACTGGCTGATCAACCGCTGGGCCGATGTCGAGCTGATGGACGGCGTCGGCGACTTCCGGCTGATCTCGCGGCGCGCGGTCGACGGTTTGCTGAAGCTGGAGGAGAACAACCGGTTCTCCAAGGGGCTGTTCGCATGGATCGGGTTCGACTCGATCATCTTCGAGTACGAGAACGTCCAGCGCGAGGGCGGCCGGAGCCGGTGGTCGTTCCGCAAGCTCTTCGAGTACGGGCTGGACGGCCTGCTGTCGTTCAACAACAAGCCGTTGCGGGCCGCGATCTACGTCGGCATGCTGCTGACCACGGTCGCCGTGGTCTACGCGATCTGGGTGATCGTGGTGGCGGCGACGCAGGGCGTGGAGATGCCCGGGTACGTGACGCTGATCGCCGCGATCACCGGGCTCGGTGGGCTGCAGATGGTGATGCTCGGGGTGATCGGCGAGTACATCGGGCGGATCTACTACGAGACCAAGAAGCGCCCGCACTACCTGGTCAAGGAGAGCAACCTGACTCCGCCAGGCGTAGTACTGGGTGGGGCGGCCAGCTCGACCTACCGCCTGCAGAGCCACCCGGACGAAGTACGGCTCGACCGGGGCTGAGCCTCCTCTGACAGACAAACGCCGGCCCCGGAGTGGATGAACCACTCCGGGGCCGGCGTACGTAGTACTGGTCAGGCGGTGAGGCGCTCCTCGGTGGAGGTCGAGAAGAGGTGCAGCTTGTCGGTCTGGGCCTCCAGGTGGATCAGCGAGCCCTTCTCGACGTTCATCCGAGCGCCGATCTTGGCCACGATCTGCTGGTGGTTGCCGTCGTGCTCGGCGGTGCCGTAGAGGAACGCGTCAGCGCCGAGCTCCTCGATCACGGCCACCTTCACCGGCAGGCCGTTGTCGGAGACCTTGAAGGCCTCCGGGCGGACGCCGATCGAGACGGTCTTGTCGCTACCGGCCTTGCCCAGGATGTCGCGGCCGACCGGGATCGTGTAGTCGCCCAGCTTGACGCCGCCGTCGACCACGTCGCCGGTCAGCAGGTTCATCGCCGGGGAGCCGATGAAGCCGGCTACGAACAGGTTCTTCGGGTTGTCGTACAGGTTCAGCGGGGTGTCGACCTGCTGGAGCAGACCGTCCTTGAGCACCGCGACCCGGTCGCCCATCGTCATGGCCTCGACCTGGTCGTGGGTGACGTAGACGGTGGTGACGCCGAGGCGCTGCTGCAGCTCGGCGATCTGGGTGCGGGTCTGGACCCGGAGCTTGGCGTCGAGGTTCGACAGCGGCTCGTCCATCAGGAAGACCTGCGGGTTACGCACGATGGCGCGGCCCATCGCGACGCGCTGACGCTGTCCACCGGACAGGGCCTTCGGCTTGCGGTCGAGGTACTCCTCCAGGCCGAGCAGCTTGGCGGCCTCCATCACGCGCTTGGCGCGGTCCTCCTTGGAGACACCCTGCATCTTCAGCGCGAAGCCCATGTTGTCCGCAACCGACATGTGCGGGTACAGCGCGTAGTTCTGGAACACCATCGCGATGTCCCGCTCTTTCGGCGGGCGGTGGGTGACGTCGCGGTCACCGATGTAGATGGAACCCTCGTTGACCTCTTCGAGGCCGGCGAGCATCCGGAGCGAGGTCGACTTGCCGCAACCCGACGGGCCGACGAGGACCATGAACTCGCCGTCCTCGATCTCGAGGTTGAGCTTGTCGACGGCGGGCGTCTCAGAACCGGGGTAGACCCGGGTCGCCGCCTTGAACGAGACAGTAGCCATGACTGTGTACCTTCCTTCACCGGCAGGAACGTGCCGGACGATCCGAGTAAAGGCCCCCAGTCGGGGGTGCGCCCATCCTCACCTGGCAGGCAGCTCCTGACAAGGTGTACTGGGTGTGACTTGTCCGTTCTGTTCACCTTGTGGACACTTCCACGCAGGTTCCGTCTGCAATTTCTTGCAACATCTTGCTGCAAGTTCAGCGACCGGTGGGTATGGTGCCGCGGTGAGCAGTAGAGCGAGGCTGGCGGACATCGCGGTCAAGGCCGGCGTCAGCGAGGCGACGGTGTCCCGGGTGCTGAACGGCAAACCGGGGGTCGCGGAGGAGACCAGACAGGCGGTACTGACCGCCCTCGACGTACTCGGCTTCGAACGGCCGACCCGGCTGCGGCGACGCTCCGCCGGGCTGATCGGGCTGGTGATGCCGGAGCTGATCAACCCGATCTTCCCCGCCTTCGCCCAGGTGATCGAGTCGGCGCTGTCCCAACGCGGTTTCACCCCGGTGCTGTGCACGCAGTCACCTTCGGGTGCCACCGAGGAGGAGTACGTCGAGATGCTGCTCGAGCGCGGCGTCTCCGGCATCATCTTCGTCTCGGGCCTGCACGCGGACACCGGCGCGGATCACGCCCGGTACCAGTCGCTGGTCGACCGCAACCTGCCGGTGGTCTTCGTGAACGGCTGGCTGCCGGGGGTGGAGGCGCCCTTCGTCTCCTCCGACGAGTACGCCGCGATGGAGCTGGCCGTCTCGCACTTGGTTGCCCTCGGCCACCGCCGCATCGGCTTCGCCTCCGGGCCGGAGCGTTTCATCGTCGTCCAACGCAAACTGGCCGGCTACCGCACGGCGATGAAAGCCCAACTGGGCTTGACCGATGCCGACCTGGAAGACCTCGTCCAACTCAGCATGTTCGGCGTAGAAGGCGGCCACGCAGCAGCCCAACGCCTTCTCGACGTAGACGTCAGCGCGGTCGTCTGCGGCTCCGACATGATGGCCCTAGGCGTAATCCGGGCCGCCCGCCAACGCGGCCTCTCCGTCCCCACCGACATCTCGATAGTCGGCTACGACGACGCCCCCATGATGGAGTTCACCGACCCACCCATGACCACGGTCCGCCAACCCGTCCACGCCATGGGCCTGGCCGCAGTACAAGCCCTCCTGGAAGAAGTCCGCGGCCACACCACCCCCCACACAGAATTCCTCTTCCGCCCAGAACTGGTAGTCCGCAACACCACCGGCCCCCACCACCGGTAGCAAGAGCAAGGCAACTACAAGAACAGAAGAGATAGTGCGCCAGGTCCGCTCTGGCCGAGTGGGTGCCGCGAGTCCGGTCCGGCGGGATGGGTGCTGTGAGTGATGACATTCGATGCTGTGAGTGCACGCAGGAGCGACAAGAATCAGGGGCAGAAGTTGTCGCCGAAGCAGGGCTTGGCCCTGACCGGCCCGGATGGCGGCCTTGAACGAGGAAATGACCGAGCATCTCGGGCATGAGAATAATCAGGCCGATCCGGATCGTGATTCGGCGAATGTGCGGCACGGAACCCGGATGAAGACAGTTGTTTCGGACGCGGCCGGCGAGGTGGAGATCGCGGTCCCTCGGGATCGCGAGAGCACGTTCGAGCCGCAGCTTGTGAAGAAGCGGCAGCGGCGTCTCGGTGAGGTTGATGAGATTTCCGGGTATTTCGCCGAGATTTACGGAGCCGTCCTCCGAGCGCACGACTCATGTGGCTAGATCACAGGTGCTGGGTGGGTTCCGGTGTGGTCGACGTGGAATTTGTAGCCGTGGGGGGGTGGTCCATTCGAGGGCGTTGCTGTTGAGGGCGTGGACTTTCCAGCCGGCGTGAGTTTTGATGCGGTGGCTTCGGCGGCGCAAGGGTCTGAGGTTGGTGGTGCTGGTCTGCCCGGGTGGTCCGGACGGGTTGTAGGGGATGACGTGGTCGAGGTCGGTGCTATCAGTTGTTTCGGCGGGGCCGTAGGGGAACTGTTCGACTGGGTAAGCGAGTTTGATGTGTTCGCGGAGTCGGCGGGGGATTTCGTAGGCGTTGGTGTTGAGCTGGTCGTGCAGATCGATGACGGGCTGGATGATGATCCGGTCGTGGCCGACGAGTTCGGCGAGCTTGCCGTAGACGGGGCCGAATCCTTCGACGCGCATGGTTCCTCCACCGGCGAGCAGGGTCTCGTCGGTGAGGTGGACGTACAGCTTGGTTTGTGCCGGTCTGATGCCGTTGACGCGGTCAGAACGATCGGCGGCCGCTTTGATCGCGGACAGCTTCGCGGTCAGATCACTCCGCGCGGCAGCGTCCATACCGGTGTATGTCCCGGTGTGGAGGTCGGCCGCGGCTTCCCCGGCACCCGTGAATGGTGGTTCGGCCGGGAAATCGCGGTGTGGCCAATCGTGGTCAGCACCAGCATTTGCGTTTGTGTCGGGTCTGTTGGCCGTGAGCGGGTTGCCGGCCGGCCGGTGGTGCTGGGTGGTTTCGTCGACTGGGGCCGCATTCTCGGTCTCGGTCTCGTCTGGGGTCGTTGGATCTGTCGCGTCGCGTTCGGGTGCCCAGTCCGGATCGGTGGGGAGGTCGGTCGTGAGCGGCTCGTCGGTCGGGGTCGGGGCGGTGGCGCGGAGCCAGTCGAGGAGATCATCGTCCAGGACCTGGTCAGGAGTGGGCGGAGTCGCCGGACGTTCCGCGGGGGCGGGCGGCGTGGTTGAGGCGTGCCGGTTTGCCGGTACGTCGCTTGCGGGAGTGTCGTTCGGGGGCTGATGGCCGGCCGGTGACGAGGCTGCAGGGGTGTCGGTGGGTGTGTCGGTGGGCTCGTGGCCTGGGGTGGTTGTGGGCTGGGTTGTGGCCAGGTGCTGCATCACGCGGAGGAGTTGGTGGGCCTGGGAGGGGTCGGCGAGGATGCCGAAGGCTTTGGCTCGCTGGAGCTGGCGCGGGGCGGGGCCGTCGAGGGTGGTGAGGGCGTCGGCGATTTGGGTGAGGGTGGCGTCGAAGTGGATGACGTCGCCGGTGGCGGCTTTCACGAACACGGTGGTGGTGCCGTGGTCGTCGCTGCGGCCGGTCCAGACGCCGCGTTCGCGGGCTTTCTGTTCGGCGGCTTCGCGGGCTGCTTCAGGATCGGCTTCCCATAGGGCGGCCTTGATGATGTTGCGGAGCTGGACGGGCCCGACAGTGTCGACGATCGAGGCGACGCGCTGGTCGACGATGGCCGCCGCGTCCACGGACAGCTCTACGCAGGCGGTGGCGACCTGGCGGGCTTTCCACGGTGTGGCTTCGCGGTTGACGACCCGGTCCCAGACCAGCGGCAGACGATGACGCAAGGCGAGCGCCTGGCCGATGTTCTTCGCCGCCGATTCCGTCGATACCCCGAGCACGACACCGAACTCGGCGACGGCGAACTCGGCGACGCCGGGGCAGCCCGGCCCGCCGTAGTACAGGCCGCGTTCCCCGCCAGGGCAGGACTGGTCGCCAGAGATCATCGCCGGGTCCGGATGAAGATCGGCGTAATGCACCCCGAGCAGCAGCCGCTGGACACCGGCCTCGTTCTCCTCGGCCTGCGCCCGCGCGGTCGCGGCCAGCGTCTCCGCCGCATCCAACCCGGTCACGCCATCCTCGAACATGTCTTCGATTCTAACGCAGCGTGATCAGGTGACGCAAATCGGCGACAGGGGTATATCGCTTACCTATAAGGAGAAATTCACCTGAAACGTCGCCAGAGCATATGCCACTTCCGACTTCTATGCGCCGATCGCCGAGGCGGCGCACGGGTTCGGTAGGACGCAGGTCAGCTGCCGATGGAGCGATCGGCGAGCCACTGCTCGTGCTGGTGAAGGGCGCGGTCCCAGAGTGCGGGGACGTCGAGGTCGGTCAGTGGCAGGGTGAATTCCTCGGCCAGTACTGCGGCGAACTCGTCGGCGTCGGCGAGCACTCGGTGTTGCTTGCCGCCGGGAATCGCCGGCCCGGTGCGGGTGAGGGTGCGGGAGCGCAGGATCGCGGCCTCGTCGACGGCTGTGCGAGCTACCAGCAGGGTCTGGACGAACATGGACTCCGGTGCGGTGGCTCGCCAGTCGCATGCCTCGGTGAAGTCCTCGATTGCCAGCGGCCGCGAACGTAGGTCGCAGGTGGTGAAGGCGCCGTCCGGCCGGTGGTGCAGGCGCCACACCTCGTCGTCGAGGTATTCCAGGGAATAGGTCATGCGACCCTCGACGTGTGCTCCGGGCCGTAGCCGGATCGGTAGCAGGAAGCCGTCCATGAGGCCCACGTCGGTGAGCCACTGTTCACCGTCGGCGGTCACCAGCAGTGGCATGTGATTACGCCAAGCCGACTCACCGCGGAGTTCCCGGTCGACCGCGCCCTCGATGATCGAGACCTCGAAACCGATGGCGCCCAGCAGCAGCGCGAACGCGTGGTTCAGCTCGTAACAGAAGCCACCCCGGCGGCGGCTGATGATCTTGTCGGCCAGCGCCTCGGGCGCCAGGGGCAGCGGCCGGCCCAGCTGGATGTCGAGGTTCTCGTAAGGCACGACGGTTGCCCAGGCGTGATGCAGCTTCCGCAGACTGGCCAGGTCAGGTCTCATCGGTCCGCTGACTCCGAGCCGCTCCAACGCCGCCTCGATCTCCATTCGACCTCCTCCGTCGTCCCTGCCCGGAGGCCGACCGGACTCATCGTAGGACGCGTCCAGTCGAGCGGTGACTCGTACTACGCAAAGATCTCCGGCCCGGATTCGTCCCCTGCCGGGCGAATCCGAGCCGGAGGCTCTGGGGGTTATCTCACTTGGAGGTGTGGAACGCGGCCTTCTCGCCAAGGCTCGTGAGGCCGTTGGCCCAGAGGTTGTTGACCTGGGCGCGTTCGTTGGCGTCCGGGTTGGGGTTGGTGCAGGACGGGCCGGGGCCGCCGCCGGACATCAGTTCGGTGCAGGGGCCCGAGTAATGGTCCGGCAGGCCGAGTACGTGGCCGGTCTCGTGGGCCGTGATCCGGGTCGGGTCGTACTGCTGCGCCTGGGCGTAGTCCAGGAAGATGTAGCCGCTGCCGTGGCCGTCCGTCGACGCGTACGAGCCGCGCGAGTCGTTGCCCTCGGTGTAGTAGAAGTCGTAGTTGCTTCCTTCGACCAGGGTCACGTTGCTGACCGAGGAGTTCCAGATCGACGTACTGGAGGAGATCTGGGAGGCGAAGGTCGGGGCGTCGACCGCGTAGGTGACGGTGACGGCGGCGAGCTTGTTGCCGGCCTTGGCCTGCTTGGCCTGGGCCGACTTCATCACCGCGTCGTAGAACGCCTTGGTGGCGGCCTCGTCCTGCGGTGAGCCGGTGTACGTCGAAACGTGGCTTGCCTGGGCCGGCTCTGGGGCTGGTGCAGCAGCGGCGTAGGCAGGGACGGCCAGGGCGGCTGCGGCCAGCCCGGCCAGGGAAGTCAGGATACGGCGATGCGACATTGGAGGGCCTCACTCCGTGATCTGTGGCGGAAAGCGACCGGCGGATTACTGATCGCTACAGATCGGGAGCTTGCCAAGGGATCGGGAAATCCACACCAAATCGGGAAAAAGGTAGGGGTTAACCCTCGTTCACCGATGCCGGCGGTATGTCAGTCATAACTCGCCGGGTATGCCGACGTTCAGAATGCGGGCACCCGGTCCACGCTCGGCCAGCCGGTCGGCCTTGTTGTAGAGGTTGCAGCGCTGCAGGCTCAGGCAGCCACAGCCGATACAGCCGTCGAGGTCGTCGCGGAGTCGCTCGAGTTCGGAGATCCGCTCGTCGAGGCGGCTGCGCCAGGTCTTCGACAGCCGGCTCCAGTCGGCGCGGGTCGGGGTCCGGTCGCCGGGCAACGAATCCAGTGCGGACTTGATCTCGGCCAGTGCGAGGCCGACGCGTTGCGCGGCCTGGACGAAGGCGATCCGCCGCAAGGTGCTGCGCAGGTACTGCCGCTGGTTCCCGGCGGTCCGCCGGGAGGCGATCAGGCCCTGGTCCTCGTAGAACCGCAAGGCCGACGCGGCGACACCGGAACGATGTGCGATCTCCCCGATAGCGAGCCAGTGATCCTTGCTGGGAATGGTGTCCTCCGCCATACCTTCACCCTAGATCGGCCACACAAGAGCTGAAGGACACTTGAGGCTCGGGCGGCCCGTACGGGGGTCTTCGCAGGCGTTGGGTGAGCGGGTGGATGCCGGCCTCGACGGCTGTTCTGGCGGCCGTGTCAAGAGGTGGGCTGGTTTCGGGGTATACTTTTCGGCGTCGGTGCGCGAGTCGCGTCACCAGAGCATTTCCCAGGCGCTCCGACCCGTCGGTTTCAGCATCCCGCTGATGGACCACCGGCGACATGGGTGCAATCCGCGATAGCACCCGCAGGTCGATGCCTATCTCCTGCCCAGCACGGTTCAGTCCGGCCAAATTATTTGGCCGGCGCTCGCGTGCGGGTCCGATCCGGCATCAGTCCGTGACGTTGAGAGAGAGATTGCGTGTCCCAGCACCACCAGGACCAGTTTGTCCCCGCCGAAGGCTCCGAGGCCGATGGCCAGAAGAAGCCGCGGCACAAGAAGTTCCAGACCCAGTCGTACGGCGAGCGGATGGCCGCTGAGCTGGACGCCCCGAACACCCCCGGTACCGAGCGCAGCTCAGCCCGGGTGGAGAAGGTTGCCCCCGCTCCCGAGCGTCGCGGCGGCCCCTCCCAGTACTCCGACCGCGGCAGCCGCGGCGAGCGTCGTGACGCGCCGGTGAAGGGTTACCGCGCCGCGGAGCGCACGAGCACGAGCAGCTCCCGCCCGGAGCGCGCGCCGTACTCGCAGAACCGCAGCACCGACAGCCGTGGCACAGACAGCCGCAGCACGTCGTCGTACCCGAAGAGCAGCTACCAGGGCTCGTCGGACAAGCCGGCCTTCCGGAGCAACGACCGGGACAGCCGCGGTTTCGACCGTCCGGCCCGCGACGACCGTCCGGCGCGTAGCTTCGATCGTGGCGATCGGGACAGCCGTGGTTTCGACCGCGACCGTCCGGCCCGCAGCTACGACCGTGGCGACCGTGCCTACGACCGCCCCGAGCGGAAGTTCGACCCGATGGAGGACCTCGGCGAGGTTGCCGAGGGCAATGGCTTCGCCGCGCTCGGCCTCGCGCCGCGCCTGGTTCAGCGGATGGCCAAGGACGGCATCACCGCGCCGTTCCCGATCCAGGAAGCGACCATCCCGGACGCGCTGGCCGGTAAGGACGTGCTCGGTCGCGGTCAGACCGGTTCGGGCAAGACGCTCGGCTTCGGTCTGCCGACGCTGATGCGGCTGGCCGGTGGCCACACCGAGTCGCGCCGTCCGCGTGGCATGGTGCTGGTGCCGACCCGTGAGCTCGCCATGCAGGTGCACGACGCGCTCGAGCCGCTCGCCCACGTCATGGGTGTCACCATCAAGCTGATCGCGGGTGGGCTGCCCTACCCGAAGCAGATCGAGTCGCTGCGCCGTGGCGTCGACCTGCTGATCGCCACCCCCGGCCGGTTGATCGACCTGTGTGAGCAGGGCGCTGCCGACCTGGGCGCGGTCGAGATCGCCGTCCTCGACGAGGCCGACCACATGTGCGACATGGGCTTCATGCCCGCCGTCACCACGCTGCTCGACATGACGCCGACCTCCGGTCAGCGGCTGCTGTTCTCGGCGACGCTGGACAACGACGTCGACAAGATCGTGAAGACCTACCTGAAGGACCCGGTCACGCACTCGACCGAGTCCGGCCAGGCCACGGTCTCCACGATGGAGCACCACCTGCTCGTGATCGAGCCCGGCCACAAGCAGTCGCTGACGGCCGAGCTGGCCAGCCGCGACGGCCGCACCATCGTCTTCGTTCGCACCAAGCTGGGCGCCGACCGCGTCGCCACCCAGCTGCGCGACCGTGGCGTGATGGCCGCGGCGCTGCACGGTGGCCTGACCCAGGGCGCGCGTAACCGCACCCTGGACCAGTTCAAGGACGGTTCGGTACCGGTGTTGGTGGCCACGGATGTCGCGGCTCGCGGTATCCACGTCGACGACGTCGGCCTGGTCGTCCAGGCTGACCCGCCGGCCGAGCACAAGGACTACCTGCACCGCGCCGGCCGTACTGCGCGCGCCGGTGGCAAGGGTGCCGTCGTCACGCTTCTCCTGCCGCACCAGCGTCGGGGCATGATGCGGATGGCCGAGTCGGCCGGTGTCGAGGCCGAGCCGGTCCGCGCCCGTCCGGGTGACGGCCTGATGACCGAGCTGACCGGTGGCACCAAGCCGTCGGGCTACCCGGTCAAGCTGCCCGCCCCGAAGCCGACCCGCGGTAGCGGTGGCTTCAACAAGGGTGGCAAGCGGTTCGGTGGCGGCGGTGGCGGCCGTTCTTCGGGTGGCCGTGGCTACGAAGGCAGCCGTGGCGGCTACGAAGGCCGCAGCAGCAGTAGCAGCACCGGTGGCAGCGGCGGCAGCCGTCGTCCGGAGCGCTCCAGCAGCGCCCCGCGCCGTACCGATGGCAACCGCTACGAGGGTGGCAAGACCTTCCAGCGCTGATGTTCCAAGACAAGCCCCCGGTGGCCGTCATGGTCACCGGGGGTTTTGTTGTCAGTCGGCCTTGTCTGTTGCTTGTAGCTCCATTGCCAGCCGGGTCAGGATGATCTCCAGGTCGTCGGTATCGAGCGGGACGAGCTCCAGGATGAGCTGTCCTTCAAGGCTTTGCGCGGTACTGACGTAGATCGCCGGGATGCCGTTCTCCAGGGCGCCGGCCAAGGTTGTGGCATCGATTCCGCCGGAGACGTTCAGCAGCGCCCGCGACAACGGCAGACCAGTGGGATCAACCAGTACTTCGGCAGTCAGCCCGGGTAGCTCGTTCGCCGCGCTGACGAACGCGGTCACCTTGGCGGCCTGGTCGGCCTCCCACTTGGCCCGGTCCATCGCGTGCCACTCCTCGAGTGCCGCGAGCACGCCGACGATCGCTTCCTTCGTCGGCTTCATCGCGCGCCCGATTCCCTTCTCCTGCGCGCGAACCGCCCGTACGAGCCGATGCGTTCCGACCACCAGGCCGGCGGTCGGTGCGGCCAGATACTTCTGCGCGCTGACCAGTACTGCGTCCGCTCCCGTCGCGAGCAGGTCCGCGGTCCGGGGGAACTGCGCTGCTCCGTCGATGATCGCGGGGACGCCTCGCCGGTGCGCGGCCCGTACTGCGGCGGTCAGGTCGAGCGGCTCACCGGTGACGAGTCTCGAGGAGACGAGGAGTAGGCAGGCAACGTCGGCTCCGGCGAGCTCATCGTCCAGATCGTCAATGCCGCAACGGGTTTCATCGCCTGCGATCGTGACGCTGGCGCCCGCAAGGCGGACGGCTTGCAGGATGGATTGGCCGTAGCTGACCACGTGGCCTGCTGGTAGTACGACGCGGTTGTGCATGTCGCTGGTATCGGGCAGCGCGGCGATCCGCTCGGGATTGGTGCCGGCCATGGCGGCCGCGACGGACAGTGTGATCGCCGCTGAGGTGCAGTGGGTGACTGTGCCGGCTTGAGCTCCGGTCGCGTGGGCGAGGGCCTCGCTGGCCCGGTCGGCTAGCTCGTCCATCACGAAGAACTCGGGGAGCGCCTCCGCGACGGCGGCGGCCACGCCGGCCGAGCTGCGGGAGACCCCGAGCGGTGTGAAAGTTCCCCTGGCGTTGATGACTTCGGTCAACCGATGCCGCTCATGTGTGCCCATGGTGCGATTCACCATAGTGGCTCACAGCATCGATCTGCCATGACTTCGTCACTAAAAGTTGCGACCCTCTGTGGAAGTGCCACTCAAGGGAAGGAAAGCGGGGTGGGGGAGTTGCGCTTGAGGGGAGGGAGGTTGTTGTGATGGGTGGTTTGGGGTGGGTGGGCGGGCTATGGTCTGGCGATGGGGAGTCGGCGGTGGGGGCGGGTGGTGGTGATCTGCTTGGGGCTTGTGTTGGCTGCGGCTTCGGGGGTGGTTGCTGCGCGGTTGGCTGATCAGGATCCGAGTCGGCTCGCTGGCAGGACTCCGACTACTGGGCCAACTGGTCGTACGGAAGCGAGCGCGCCCCCCGGAGTGCCGGAGCCGTCCGGGCCGACTGCCACCGTGGCGCCGATGGCGACCGAGAATCGTACCGTTCTGCAGAGCAGGCTCTACAAGGTCGGCCCCATCCCTGCGTCGCGTTGCAAGGAGCCGACGGCTCGGGCGACCTCGCTGGCCAAAGTCAAGCAGTACTACAGCCAAACCCTCGACTGCCTCAACAAGGCCTGGGAGCCGGTGATCCTCAAGGCCGGGTTCCCGTTCCGGGCGCCCAAGCTGGTCGTGTACGCGGGCCGCTCCGCCAACACGTACTGCGATCTGACCAGCACCGCCGTCTATTGCGACGGCACGATCTACATGAGCGCCGACTACGACCTGAAGAACCAAAAGACGTACGACCCACTGTGGACCCGGACGACGATGGCGTTCCTGATCGCCCACGAGTACGGGCATCACGTCCAGGCGATGGTCGGCATCCTGCAGGCATCGCACACCCGGGAAGGGATCCTCAGCAACAGTGCCCTGGCGTTGCAGGAGAGTCGCCGGCGTGAACTGCAGGCGTCCTGCCTGAGCGGCGTCTACCTGGGCGGCGACAAGAAGTTCTTCCCCGCTCGCGGTTCCTGGCTGCTCAAGTGGAAGTGGACCGTCCGCAACCGCGGCGACGAGTGGAACCCGCAACGCACCCACGGCAGCAAGACCAACCACAGCCGCTGGTCCCGGGCCGGCTTCGACGCCGCCGACCCCGCCGCCTGCAACACCTTCGCCGCCAAACCGGCAGTCGTCGCCTAGACCGCCAGCGTCAGCAGCTGATCGGCGAACGTCTCCAGCGTCTGTACTGCGGACGCCGTATCGCGATCGACGAGCCACCCGAGCGTCACCCCGTCGGTCACCGCCAGCGTCATCCGCGCCAGCCGCTCCGCCGGGACTCTCCACTCCACCTCGGTCGCCGCCGAGATCTCCGCCAGGATCGCCTCGATCCCGGCCAGCTGACTCGCCCGTTGCTCCCGTGCCAGCGGCTCGGTCTCCGCGTTGCGCAAAGCCCAGCTCGTCAGCTCGTACGTCAGCAGTTGCGCCTCAGGCGTCGATTCGACCAAATGCCAGAAGCCGAGGAACGCATTCCGCACGCTGGCCGCCAGATCGCCGCCAGGCATGATCGCCGAGCGTGCCGCCAGCACCTGGGCATCCGCGATCACCCGGATCACCTCGTGCAGCAGCTCCTCCTTGGACCGGAAGCAGTAGTGCACGATCCCGACCGAGATGCCGAGTTCCTGCGCGATCCGGCGCGTGGTGGTCGCGGCCAGCCCCTCCCGCGTCGCGACCTGGATCGCCGCCTGGACGAGGTCGGCACGCCGCTCCTGTGCTGGTACCCGGGCCATCGGACTCCTTTCGATCGCTCTCACGGTACGTGGAGTAGGTCAAGTGTCCAAGACCCTTGACCTGATGCTACTCGTGAGTCATTCTCAGTTTTTGACGATCCCTGCCGTCATCACTCAGAAGATGCACTAGGGAGGACCCCGTGATGCGCCGCCCCGCACAGCTCACCCGCGTTGTCCGTACCACGACAGCCGCGCTCGCCGTCAGCGCAGTACTGGCCGCAGGCCTGTCCAGCAGCAGTCAGGCAAAACCGGCGGCTGCTGCTGCCGCCGCACCGGTCGACTATTGCGTCGGGCAGTGTGCCGACATCGTCCCACCGGGACAGAACGGCAATGCGACCTTCACGGATCTCCTTCTGTTCAAGGGTTTCGGGACCAGACCCGCGCATTTCAGCGACACCGTCAAACCCTATGAGTCGCTGGTCTGGAACTCCCAGGGCATCACCGACGACGGCCTCGACCCGTACTACGACGACTCGTCCTTCGGGGTCGCGCCGGGCGATGTCGCCAGCACCTACAAGCCACGCGCCGACGTCACGATCGTGCGCGACAAGTCCCGCGGCATCCCGCACATCACCGGGACCACGCGTGAGGGCACGATGTTCGGCGCCGGGTACGCCGGTGCGCAGGACCGGCTCTTCGTGATGGACGTCTTCCGCCACCTCGGCCGCGGCCAGCTGACCCCGTTCGCGGGCGGCGCGGCGGGGAACCGTGCGTTCGAGCAGGAGTTCTGGCGGACGGCGCCGTACACCGAGGCCGATCTGCAGAGGCAGTTCGACGACGCCGACGAACTGTACGGCGCCAACGGACTGAAGATGCAGAAGGACATCCAGGCCTGGGTGGACGGCGTCAACTACTACATCAACACGGTCGGAATCGCTTATCCAGGGGAGTATGTCGCGCTCGGGCTACCGACACCGCAACCCTGGAAGGTGACCGACGTCGTCGCCACGGCAGCCGTGGTGGCCGGCATCTTCGGCAACGGTGGTGGCGGCGAGATGGCTTCCGCGCTGGCGTTGCTGGAGGCGCAGGCGAAGTACGGAGTTGCCCAGGGCACCAAGGTCTGGGAGTCGTTCCGCTCCCAGAACGACCCCGAGGCGAACACCACCGTGCACAACGGGACGTCCTTCCCCTATGGGGTTGTCGGCGCGAACCCGGCCGGCCGGGCGATGCCCGATCGTGGGTCGGTGACGCCGGAGCCGGAGGTCGTCGACCAGACCGGATCGGCCGCGTCCAAGACGCTGAAGCCCAAGAGCAGTACGGGCGTCAAGCCACCGAACAAGGCTCAGGGTCAGCAAGCGCTCAAGGGCATCTTCGACGGCGGCGTCTTCCCCGAAGGCTTCGGCCCCAAGGGCATGTCGAACGCCCTGATGGTCTCCGGGCAGTACACCGAGAGCGGCAACCCGGTCGCCGTCTACGGACCGCAGACCTCGTACTTCGCACCGCAGCTCCTGATGCGCCAGGAACTCCAAGGCCCGGGCATCAGCTCGCGCGGTGTCGCCTTCGCCGGCATCAACTTCTACACGCTGATCGGTCGCGGCGCCGACTACTCGTGGAGCGCGACGTCGGCCGGCCAGGACATCACCGACACGTACGCCGTACCGCTGTGTGAAACCGATGGGAGTACGCCGAGCAAGACCTCGACGCACTACCTCTTCCGGGGGCAGTGCACGCCGATCGAGAAGCTCGAACGGCACAACGCGTGGTACTCCAGTCTGGGGTCGTCGGAACCGGCGGGCTCTTACACCTTGGTCGCCCAGCGAACGAAGTACGGGATCGTGACGCATCGGGGCACGGTGGCAGGTAAGCCCGTACTGTTCACCAGCAACCGGTCGACGTACGGGAACGAGGCGGGGTCGGCGCTCGGGTTCATGTTGCTCAACGACCCGGATCAGATCCACTCGTCCGCGGACTTCAAGAGCGCGGCGAGCAACATCGGCTACACGTTCAACTGGTTCTACACGGACAAGACCGACATCGCGTACTTCAACTCCGGCGACAACCCGGTCCGCGCGGCCGGCGCTGACCCGAACCTGCCGACCTGGAGCTCCTACGAGTGGCAGGGCTGGAACCCGGACACCAACCGGGCGACCTACACGCCGGCGGCACAGCATCCGCAGGTGGTCAACCAGGACTACCTGACGAGCTGGAACAACAAGCAGGCACCGGGTTTCTCGGCTGCTGATGGGAACTTCGGCTACAACTCGGTCTATCGCAGTCAGCCGCTGGACGATCGGATCAAGGCGGTCATCGGTTCCGGGCAGAAGTTCACCCGGGGCAAGCTGGTCGAGGCGATGGAGTCTGCCGCAACGGTCGACCTGCGGGCCGACCAGGTACTGCCGTATCTGCTGCGGGTGCTGAAGAGCGCGCCGATCACGGATCCGGTGGTGGCTGACGCGGTCGCTAAACTGCAGGCATGGCAGACGGCCGGCAGCCATCGGAAGACGCCCAACGCGGCATCGAAGACATACGACAATGCCGAGGCGATCCGGATTCTCGATGCCTGGTGGCCGTTGCTGGTGCCGGCCGAGTTCCAGGGGCTCGGGCCTGATCTCTACAACGCGCTCGTCCATGCCCAGAAGATCGACGAGCGGCCGAGTGCCCAGGGCTCTGCCTTCCAGAACGGCTGGTGGGGATTCGTCCAGCGGGACCTGCGCAAGGTGCTCGGCCCGATGAAGGGGGCTCAGCCGGTGAAGACGGCCCAGCCGGTGACGTACTGCGGTGGCGGATCGCTGGCGACCTGCCGGTCGGTGCTGGCGGATTCCTTGCTGGCAGCAACAAAGGTACCGGCCGCGACGACGTACCCGGCGACGGGCGACTGCGCCGCGGGTGACCAGTTCTGCGCGGACCAGATCGTGCATCAGCCGATGGGTGGCATCACCCAGGACCGGATGGCGTGGGTCAACCGGCCGACCTACCAGCAGGTGATCGAGTTCCCGGCGCGGCGTGGGGATGACGTCAGCAACCAGGCGGTGGGGAAGACGGCGACCGCGAGCAGCTACGAGCGTGGGGCGTACAACTCACCGCCGGCCAAGGCTGTCGACGGGGACCCGGGGTCGCGGTGGGCGAGCGACTGGTCGGATCCACAGTGGCTCAAGGTCGACCTGGGTAACGAGCAGACGGTACGCCGGGTGGTGCTCCAGTGGGAGGCGGCGTACGGGTCGGCGTACCGGATCGAGGTGTCGCGGGACAACGTGAACTGGCAGCAGGTCTACGCGACTGCCACCGGGAACGGTGGGGAGGACGTGGCGCGGTTCGCGCCGGTGCAGGCGCGGTATGTGCGGCTCACCGGGACGAAGCGGGCGACGTCGTACGGGTACTCGCTTTATGAGCTGCAGGTCTACAGGCAATGATTACCGCATGAGCCAGAATTATCCCCCGAACCCGAACCAGCCTTACCCGCCGCAGGGGCCGCCCCCGCAGCAGGGGTACCAGCAGGGACCGCCGCCGGGGTATGCCCCGCAGCCCGGTTACCAGCAGGGGCCTCCGCCGCAGGGGTACGGCCCCGGGCCTGGGCCGCAGCAGGGCTATGGGCAGCCTCCGCAGGGTGGCTACCAGCAGCCACCTCAGCCGCCGCAGCCGCAGAACGTGCCGCGGGTGGCGCCGCAGGGTTCGCCGTACCCGGTGCTGGTGTCGACGATGAACGACCTGCCCGGGTACACGGCGGAGCAGGTGTTCGGCGAGGTGTTCGGGCTGACCGTGCGGAGCCGCGACTTCGGGTCGAACTTCACCGCCAGCTTCCGGTCGCTGGGTGGCGGTGAGGTGCCGGAGTACACCCAGATGCTGGCCGAGTCGCGGCACGTCGCGGTGATGCGGATGTGCCAGATGGCCCAGCAGATGGGCGCGAACGCGATCCTGGCGATGCGTTTCGACTGCAACGAGATCGCCCAGACGATGAGCGAGGTGGCGGCGTACGGGACGGCCGTCATCGTCCGGCCGGTGGAGAAGCCGCGACCGCAGGACACAGTCGCCGACGATGAGGATGATGCCAATGACAGCTGAGCCGCTTGCCTTCGGCCCCGACTTCCTGTGGGGCGTGTCGACGTCGGCGTACCAGATCGAAGGGGCCGTGACCGAAGGTGGTCGCGGGCCCTCGACCTGGGACACCTTCTGCGCCGAGCCCGGCCGGATCGTGAACGGCGACACCGGGGCGGTCGCGTGCGACCACTACCACCGGTACGCCGAGGACGTCGGGCTGATGAAGGAGCTCGGGGTCGACGTCTACCGGTTCTCGTTCTCCTGGCCGCGCGTGCAGCCGACCGGCAAGGGGCTCGCGAACGGGGCCGGGCTGGGCTTCTACGACCGGCTGATCGACGAGTTGCTTGCCGCTGGCATCAAGCCCGCGCCGACCCTGTTCCACTGGGACACCCCGCAGGAGCTGGAGGACGCGGGTGGCTGGCTGAATCGGGACATCACCTACCGGTTCGCCGACTACGCGACGATCCTGGCCGAGCGGTTCGCGGATCGGGTGCCGCTGTGGATGACGATCAACGAGCCGATGGTGCTCACGCTGATCGGGTACGCCGTGGGCGGGCATGCGCCGGGCAAGCAGCTCGGATTCGAGGCGTTGCCGGTGGCGCATCATCAGCTGCTGGCGCATGGCCGGGCAGTACAGGCTCTGCGGGCGGGTGGCGCGTCGAACATCGGGATCGCGTCGAACCACGCGCCGACCTGGCCGGCCAGCGACAGTGCCGAGGATGTCGAGGCGGCCGGGCTCTACGACAACCTGATCAACTGGATGTTCGTCGACCCGATCCTGCTCGGTGAGTATCCGTCGGGGATCGGTGACGGGATGCCCGGGCCGGTCGCCGAGGACCTGGAGATCATTTCCACGCCGATCGACTGGTTCGGGCTCAACCACTATGCGCCGGCCCGGGTCGGCGCTCCGACGGGCAACCCCGACACGGCGGCAACGGACGGTATCCCGATCCCCGAGGGGCTGCCGTTCGAGCCGCGCGCGATGGACGAGTTCACCAAGACGGACTTCGGCTGGCCGGTCGTACCGGATGCCTTCGGCGAGATCCTCCGCACCCTCAAGGCCCGGTACGGCGACCGGTTGCCGCCCATCTACATCACCGAGAACGGCTGTGCGATCAACGACGGCCCGATCGACGGAGTGGTCACCGACCAACGCCGGATCGACTATCTGGACGGCTACCTGCGTTCACTGAAGTCGGCGATCGACGACGGAGTGGACGTCCGCGGCTACTTCCAGTGGTCCCTCCTCGACAACTTCGAATGGTCGGTCGGCTACACCCAGCGCTTCGGCCTGATCCACGTCGACTACGAGACCCTCGAACGCACCCCCAAGGCCTCGTACCACTGGTACCGCGACCTGATCGCCAAGCACCGGCCATGACTCTCGCGCTTGGTGAGCCTTCCGTTCTGGTCCGGGGGCGGTGGACTGCGGCGGTCGTGCTCGCCAACGTGGGCGTGTTCGCCACGTTTCTCGGGCCGATCCAGGTCTTGCTGGCCAAGCAATCGGATAATGTTGCTGGAGGCAACAAGGAGTTCGTGTTCGGGTTGGTGACCGGGATCGGGGCCGCGGTCTCGGTGGTGGCCAACCCGGTCGCGGGCGCCATGTCGGATCGGACCAGCTCGCGGTTCGGGCGGCGGGTGCCTTGGGTGTTCGGCGGCGCACTGGGTGGCGCGGCCGGGTTGCTGGTGCTTTCGGGGGCGTCGACCGTCGCGGTGATGGTGGTCGGTTGGTGCCTGGTGCAACTGTTCTGCAACGCGTTGCTGGCGGCAATCACCGCCGTAGTGCCGGATCGGGTGCCGAAGGTTCAGCGGGGCGCCGTCGGCGGTTGGGTCGCGCTGGCCCAGACGCTCGGCGCGCTGGTCGGAGTGGGGCTCGCCACCGTCGTCGGAGGGGTCGGCGTTGGCTACCTCGCGTGTGCGGTGTTCCTGCTGCTCTCGGTCATCCCGTACGTCGTTCGCAGCGGTGACGAGCGCCTGCCGTCGAAGCCCCCACTCGTCTGGCGGGAGTTCCTGAAAAGCTTCTGGGTCAGCCCACGGAGGTACCCGGACTTCGGTTGGGCCTGGCTGACCCGGTTCCTGCTCAACCTGGGCAACGCGCTCGGCACGCTCTACCTGTTCTTCTACCTCCAGGACGCGGTCGGCTACGGCGATCCCGACACCGGCGTACTGGTTCTGACCGCGATCTACAGCCTGTGCGTGATCCTCACCGCGGTCTCGTCCGGCAGCTGGTCCGACCGTCTCGGCCAGCGGAAGGTCTTCGTCACCTGGGCCGGCGTGGTGATGGCCGTCGGCGCGATGGTGCTCGGGATCTGGCCGACCTGGACCGCCGCCATCATCGGCGCGGTGATCCTGGGCGTCGGCTTCGGCGTCTATCTGTCCGTCGATTTCGCGCTGCTCACCGAGGTGCTGCCGAGCGCCCGCGACCGCGCGAAGGACCTCGGCGTCATCAACATCGCCAACTCCCTGCCCCAGGTGATCGCCCCCGCCATCGCCGCGCCCGTCGTCAAGGTGCTCGGTGGCTATCCAGTCCTCTATACGCTGGCCGCAGTGGTGACGCTCGCGGGCGCAGTGCTGGTGAAGAAGGTCAGAGGCGTCGCCTAGTCTGGCGACCATGCCGCTGTTTTCCTTTGAGGGCGTCAGCCCGACCGTGCACCCGGAAGCCTGGATCGCGCCGACCGCCACCCTGGTCGGCAACGTGATCGTCGAGAAGGACGCCTCGATCTGGTACGGCGTGGTGATCCGCGCCGACCTCGGGCAGGTGATCATCCGCGAGGGCGCCAACATCCAGGACAACTCGGTCATCCACGTCGGCAGCGGGATCTGCGAGGTCGGCAAGAACGCGACCGTCGGCCATCAATGCCTCGTCCACGACTGCACGGTCGGCGAGCAGGCGCTGATCGGCAACGGCGCGATCGTGCTCGACGGTGCCGTCATCGGCGCCCGCACGCTGGTCGCCGCCGGCGCCACCGTCACGCCCGGCTCGGTCATCCCGCCGGAATCCGTTGCGCTGGGCAGCCCGGCCAAGAAGATCATCCCGCTGGAGGGCACCGCCAAGCTCTTCGTCGACCACAACGCCACCGTCTACCACCACCTGGCCCGCCGCCATGCAGCGTCGATCGAGCAGGTCGGCTAAGCCTGGTAGACCTCGGTGATCCGGACGACGGCGAGATCGCAGACGCCCTCGGCCAGCGCGCGGACCAGGCATGGCCGACCCGCAACCGGGCGTGCCCCGAGGTCGCCTCGCGGACCAGTTCGTCCATCTCGGCGAGCAGGCGCCTGGCCCGCGGTACGAGCTGGGCACCCGTCGGAGTGAGCGCGATCGTACGGCTGGTCCGATGCAGCAGCCCCGTCACGTACCGGTGGGGTGTTGATGATGTTGAGCAGCGCCTTGTCGAGCCAGATGGGTGCAGCCACCGGATCACTCGCCTTCCCGGTGCTGGGACCGGCCGGCGTGGTCGCCGTGCGGCAGTGGGTGGCGGCGGTCCTGCTGGTGGGGATCACCCGGCCACGGTTCCGGACGTTCACCCGTCGCGAGTGGTTGCCCGTCGTCGCGCTGGCTGCCGTCTGCGCGGTCATGAATCTCACCCTCTACACGGCGATCGACCGAATCGGGCTCGGCCTCGCGGTCACGCTGGAATTCCTGGGCCCGCTGGCCATCGCCCTGACCGCTGCCTTGACCGTCTCGCGCCGAAAGCTCGACCTGTTCTGCGCGATCGTCGCGGGCGCGGCCGTCGTCGTACTGATGAGGCCGCAACCGACCACCGACTACCTCGGCATCGCGTTCGGGCTCGTCGCGGCCGCCTGCTGGGCGGCGTACATCCTGCTCAACCGCACCCTCGGCACCCGCCTGCCATCTGCCCAGGGCGCGGCAGCTGCGTCGACGGTCTCAGCCATCGCGTACCTCCCGGTCGGCCTGTGGATCCTGGTGCACCACCAGCCGTCACTCCGGTACGTCGCTTACGCGGTGGCAGCCGGCATCCTCTCCTCAGCCGTCCCTTTCCTGGTCGACCTGATCGCCCTCCGCCGGGTCCCCGCCGGCTTCTTCGGCCTCTTCATGAGCATCAACCCGCTGCTCGCAGTACTGGTCGGCTGGGTCGTCCTCGACCAGACAGTCGGCCTGGTCGAGTGGTTCGCGATCGCCGCGATCGTCGCCGCCAACACCCTCAGCGTCCTCCGTAGCGCAGTGGCAGTGCGCTACGACGCCTGATGGGTCATGCGTTCAGTTCGCCGGTTCTTCAAGCAGTACGAGCGGAATTTCCCGCGCCGTCTTGGTCTGGTAGCCGGCGTAGTTCTTGTGGTCCGCCACAACCAGCGGCCACAAGCGACCGCGCTCTTCCGCCGTGGCCACCCTGGCCTGCATCTGCCGGATGGGTTCGCCCCGGTAGCTCACGTCCACCTGGGGGTTGTCGCGGAGGTTGAGGAACCATGCCGGGTGTCGGTCGTCTCCGCCGCGGGAGGCGACGACGACTAGCGTCGAGCCCTCCTGGATTGGTGACGTGAGCATGACCGAGCGCGGCTGGCCGGACTTGCGGCCGATGGTGGTGAGTTGCAGTACCGGCATGTCCGAGGCTCGCCAGCCGGCCCGGCCGCCAGTGAGCTTGAGGAGGCTGCGGTGAACTGCGTTCATGGCTTTCAAAGCGAAATCGGTGGGCATATCAACTCCGATAGAAGAACTCGTCGATCGCCTGGGCGGTGTCGAGGGTGTGGTCGGTTGGGCCCAGCAGGAAGCGGGGGTGGGCTGTTCTGGGTCCGGGGATGGTGTGACCGCCCTCGTGCACGGTGTAGAGGGTCACTGGCTGGTGGCCCGGCTGGCGGTAGTCGGTGCGTTCCACTCGCGTCGGTCCGGCCGTGCTCACCGGGGTCGTGGTGGGTGCCGTGGTGATGCCGTTGCGTTGAGCGTAGTACGCGGCCGTTTCCTGGGCGGACAAACCGAGTCCTCGAGGCCGGAACCGGTACATCTTCGCCATCCCGCCGGCATAGGGGACGATCGGATCTTTTGTACCGTGCACGAACATGACCGGCACAGGCTGCTCCTGCGCGGAGTCCGGGGCGAAGTTGTCCGGGACGGACTGGGTCGCCGACAAGATGGCGGCGCCGGCCAGCGCGGCCGGGATCTCGTGGATCAGGCGGATCACCAGTTGGCCGCCATTGGAGTATCCGATGGCGTGGACCTGGGTGCTGTCGCCGTTGCACCGGCGTACCAGGAGGTCGATGGCGGCCTTGGTGAAGGCGACGTCGTCCATGCCATCGGCGCGGGCCGCGGAGGTGTTGACGATCCGGGCGTCGTTCCAGTGCTTCTTGTGTCCGTCGAGATAGGCGACCACCGCCCCGGACTTCGCCCCGATGTGGTCGAAGGTGTTCGCCGTGAACGAGCGAATCGTGGCGGCGCTCTGCATGGAGCCGTGGAAGACGAGGACGATCGGCGCCTTGCCGGCGCCGGCCTGCTGGTCGTGCTGCTGGTGCACCACGGTCAGCGTGCGGGTCCGGCCGTCGACCGTTACCGATTCGGGTGACACCGTGACCTCTGACGTCGTACTCATGTCCCCACTATAGCCATAACCGGATGAGCTATCCGAATAGATGCCTGATCCGGTTATCCACCGGTCCCGGTTAGAGTGAGTTCATGAAGGACGTGCCCAGCAGCCCGCAGCCGGTGCTCCGCAAGGACGCCGCGCGCAACCGGCGGTACATCGTCGAGGCGGCGCGGGCGCTCGCGCACGAAGGAAAGCCGATTCAGCTCAACGCGGTCGCGAAGGCGGCCGACGTCGGCGTCGGTACCGTGTACCGCCATTTCCCGAGCCCGGAGGCTCTGGTCGAGGCGGTGGCGGCAGATCAGTTCGAGTCCTTGATCCGGCAAGCTGAAGAGGCTGCCGCGCTACCCGACGCCGAGCAGGCGTTACGGGTCTTCCTGAAAGCTGCTGTTGCGGCGTACCTACAGGACGACGCGTTCGCTGCCGCTGCCATCGACCCTGATCCAGCCACGCCAGACATCCAGCACCTGCGGCACAGACTGCAGGAGGAGCTCAATGGTCTCCTGGCACGGACCGCGGCCGAGGGCGGGCTCCACCCTGCCCTCACGGCTGCGGACATGATGCTCCTGCTCTGCGGCGTTGGCTTCGCCGTCCGGCACTCTCCCGACCGCGACGCCCCGGATCTCCCCGATCGCTATCTCAACGCCCTCCTTGATGGTGCCCTCAGCAACTAACTCCCGGCAGCTCCACGAGTACGCCCCGGCCCCGGCGCTCGCGGTCCGAGCCGCCATGTAAGGACCGGGCTGGAACGCTCCGGTGTGTCGATCTGATGCCGGGCTCGAAGGTCTGCGGCCAAGGCGTCCAGCTTGTCGATCGACCGCGCGACGAGCAGGAGGTTCGCTCCACGGGCGGCGAGTTGCCGTGCGAACTCCGCGCCGATGCCACTCGACGCCCCGGTGACCAGGGCTGTTCGGCCGGAGATGAGGGTCGGGTCGTACATGGCTGCTCCTCGGGTGGGCTGCGTGGCACAGCGAAGTACTTGAGTAAATCAAGTACTTCGACAGCTTAGCAACTTGATGCCCTGATGGCGAAGGCGTTGTCCGGTCACGCCGCGGAGCGCGCGGCCCGCAGCCTTGGCTAACCCTGTCCGGATCTCATGGCACGGATAAGGGTGGCGTAAGGGAAATCCTTGATGCCGTCGATAGGTGTGATCGGGTTGAATCTGAGGAGTGGTGACGTCACTGCGTTCGGCGGGCCGGGGATCGACCTCCGGGGGCGGAAGGTTCGAGCTCCGGCCCGCATTAACCGAACTTGGCCGTTAAATGTCCGGACGTGTGCGTCAATCGATATCCCACTCCGGGAATCGTCTCGATCAAACCGGGCTTCCCGAGCTTTCGGCGCAGCGTCATCATCGTGACGCGGACCGCATTCGTGAACGGGTCGGCATTCTCGTCCCAAGCCTTCTCGAGCAACTCCTCGGCACTGACCACGACCCCGGCGGACCGCATCAGGACGTCCAGTACTGCGAACTCCTTCGGCGACAACTGGAGGAACCGGCCCTCGCGGCTGGCCTGGTGCCTGGGCAGATCGAGAACGACGCCCTGCCACGTCCGTACCGGTGGAAGCGTCCGCGCCGACCTGCGTCCGAGCGCCTGGATCCGCGCCACCAGCTCCACGGTCGCGAACGGCCAGGACAACACGTCATCCGCGCCGAGCGCCAGCCCGTCGACCCGGTCCGACACCTCCGCCGACCGGGTGAGCAAAAGCAGTCGCGGTCCTTCGCCGGACGCGACCACCTTCCTGACCACCTCGTCAGCCGGCGTCGACGGCAGGTCGCTGTCGAGCACAACCACGTCGTACGAGTGCAGCCCGATGCGCTCCATCGCGGCCGCCCCGTCCGCGCAGACGTCGACAGCCATCGACAACCTCCGCAAATCGCGAGCAGTACTCGCCAGGAACTCCGGATCCACCCCCGCAATCAGTACTCGCACCGATACTGCTCCCCCAGCTCCGGCCGCTCCATGATCAGCAGTCGCATATTCCGAGTATCGCTTCCTTTTCCCCCGACCGCCGCACGTCTCAGCGCGCCATCCCGCGTACCGCTCGGCCCCAGTGACGCACAACACAACAATCATTGACGCTTCAGTCAATTGTCCGCGGTATGCACCTCGGCGCATAGTCAAAGAATCAATTCCCGGCATTACCCCCAGCTTCGCTACGCGACGGGGGACCGACTCTCGGGACGGGGAGCTCTTCCGTAGCTGTTTCACCGACGAGGTCGAGGTCGACTTCAGCGCGAGCTTCGGTCGATCCGTCGTTCGTGTCACTGCCGATGACTGGGGCAAGGCGACTGCGCCTGTTTAGGTCTTTGCCAGGTGGGCACTGATAGTGACCGCGCTGCCAGGCCGTCTCATCGACCGTCTCGATCCGTGGATGCATTTCACGCCTGAACGGTGATGATCAAACGTTTCGTACCTAGCCAAATCCCGGCATCGCTGTTGCGGTGAGGTAGCGGTTCGATCACTCAGGGGAACCGCAATTCGCTATCGAGAGGGAAATCGTGAGGCTAGCGAAACGCTTTGCTGCCATCGGCGCGATCGGGGTTCTGACCGCCGTCGCGCTGACTACCAGCAGTAACGCCCAGCCAGTAGAACCTGCCGCGGCCCCCGCCGCCGCGGCGACGGACTCCGATCACGACACGGTCTACGTCACCGGCAAGGACCGGGCGGGCAACATGACGGTGACCATCTACGACCCAGCCAAAGGCGTCACCCCGGACCAGTTGCGGGAAAAGCTCCGCAGCAACGGCGTCACCGGAGTGCTGAACAAGGGCCAGACACCGCCGTCCAGTCAGCCCAACACGTCCACCCCGCCGAAGGCCCTGGCCTGCCTGACCGAGGGAACGGCCCGGCAATGGTGTGACCACCAGTGGAACTACGGCAGCTACAAGGACCCGCAGGTCTACTTCCTGGACTCCACGACATCCGCCTGGCCCGTAGTGGCTTCGGTGACCGAGTGGAACAGGGCAACCGGCATCGACTCGTTCTGGAAGTCCGGATCGTCAGCCTGCCCGAGCGGCGTCCACTGCGTCACGGTAGCCAACGGCGCGTACGGAAGTACCGGCTGGCTCGGCCTGACGACATGGACCCCGAGCACCCAGGGCCCGGTTTCAGTCCAACTCAACGACAGCTACACCCTGACCGCCGCCGAACACCGCACGGTCGCCTGCCACGAACTGGGGCACGCGCTGGCGCTCAACCACAACACCTCGACATCCAGTTGCCTGTACTCCGGTACATACATCTCACTGGTCCCGAACGCCGACGACTACAAGCTCCTCCCGCTGATCTACCCGCTCGCCGGCACCTGATCGTCTAAGCCCCTGAGGCGCCGCCCACTCGTGGGCGGCGCCTCGACCGCCGCTCCAGCCTGGCTGGACTTGTGGTCGGACTGGGGAGTCAGTTGATCGCCCGCCCCTGCAGAAGACGCGCGACCTCGACAGCGAGATCCGCGGCCCGTGGATGGAACGTTCTCCAGAAGACCGAGTAGTTTTGCTCAACTGTGGTCAGAATCGATCCGTCGAGCGGCACCTTGCCGCACTTGTCCAGCAGCCACTCGCACAGGCTGGGCAGCAACCGCTCTGAAGGCACATCTCGAGCCTGATCGGATACGGCGGCGATCAAGCCGACGATCACGGACCAGGACGCGGTGGGTTCGGATCGACCGCCGCCCAGGTCCGTGAGTCGGCGGTAAGCAGCGATGAGATCACTTTGGGCTCGGTCGGGGGAGATGAAGAAGGACCCGAGCACGATCGCGCCAGCCTCCCTCCGCGTCGATCCAGCTACCCGCGCGAGCTCGCGGACGTGGTCGCATTGTTCATGAAGTGCGCTGCGGACGCTGTCCGGCCAGTCGCGGAGGGTTGTGTCCGGCCGGTTGACGATTTCAAGCTTGATTCGGTTCTCTGCCAGGTCATGCGCGACTTTTGCTTCCATTCCTTCCCAATAAGCTTCCTGCATCCCCTCGAGCAGTCGCTGTGTCGGAGGTTGCGACCAAACGATTCCGGCCAGCTGAGATCGCCTCGCAGCGATCGACTGAGGAGCGTGGCGGCCAAGTTGGGCCAACCGCTGTGCCCATTCCCTGACGGCTGGCTCCGGCGAAGCCGCACCCATGACTTCATGGGCGCCATACGCGAATTCCAGCACAGCGCGGTCCGGAGTCTCGCTCTCGCGGTTGTCCCATTCGAGCGACCCGATCAGGCGTTCCTCGTCCCAGAATGCCTTCTGCGCCTCGGATGGCAGGCTGCGCCAGCTGCGCGCGATTGCGCTCCACACCCGCATCCGGGCCGCCGATCGCTCAGCCGGATGTAACCAGAACCATACGAAGTGGCGTAGATGTCCCTCCACCCGCGCACAGTTGAGCCAAGTGTCAGGGTCGATCACTTCAGCTCGGCACGCGCGGAGAATTGCGTCGGACGTAATCTTCCAATTCGGCACGCCGGTCGGCTCCTCGGCGAACCAGATCGATTGCTGACGGGACTCGTAGTCCCCGACTCGCCGAAGCCAGGAGGCCACTATCTCCAGCGACGCGCCTGGTGCGGGCGTCAGCTTGCCGCTCGCGACCTCCGCGATCGACTGGAGGAGCTCCGGGACTTGCTGGTACTTGTCGTAGTACAGCGGCCGAACGCCGTACGACGCCGTGAGCGCGCGCTGCTCCCACCAGTCTCTCGACGTTCCCTCCTGTGGCAAAGTCGCGTAGTGCATCGGGCGGGCGACAGGCAATTCTCGTCGCGCTTGCGCAGCGGCATCACGGAGTGCGACATCGCTCCAAGAGACGCCGACCGACAAGACGACGTAGTCCTCGAAGAGCCGAGACAAGATCTTGCGATACGGAGAGTCCGAAGTGAGAACCGCGTCATAAGTCGATCGCGACAGCACGACCGGGGAGCCGCTGACACCATCCGTGGCGGCGATTGAGCCATGCAGTTTGACAACATTCACCTCGCCGCTTGCGGGCTCGAACAGGTGCCCCAGACGCCAAGCGGGCAACTCTGTCCGGTCGATGACGCGCACTGTCAACCGTGCCGGCAGGTTGAGGCGGAGCACTGCCACTAGGTCGTCGGTGTAGTTCAGCGAGACGATCAGCCGGACGCCGGAGCATACGACCGCGGTCAGTGCCTGGGCGATCGCGGTCTCAGCTACCGCTTCATTTGTGCGCGCTGGAATAGCTCTGCTGATGTTCTCTCGGTAGCCAACCGGCCCGAGCGTGAGCCGGATCGCCTCAGCGGCCTCCATCGGCCACTGTTTGGCGACATCTTTCAGATGCGACCTGTCCAATGTGGCGCCATCCGGACCTCCCGCAACCTCGTCGAGCAGATCAGTCCAACCGGGCCGGCTGCTGAGAGCCTGGTCGACGCCGGCGCCTATCAATAGGACCAGCCGGGATGCCCCATCTCGGGACTTGATGGCAGCAGCTACCTCGCTGATCGATCGCCTGCCGTGGGGCGTTGCATTCCACGCCGGGGTGCCTGGCATCAGCTCACCGTGGGAACAGGCCGGTCGAGCGCCTCTCCCTCAGACAAGGCTCGCGCCATTTCGCGTGCGGCCACGGTGATCGCTTCAGCGACCTCCACTTCCGGCTTCCAGCCGACCGATCGCAACCGGGTCGAGTCCGAGGCGTAGGAACGGTCGTGCACCAGCCGGTCGGCCACATGGTCGAGACCGGGCTCGACGTCGAGCGCCCGGCCAACCAGTTCGATCACTTGCAGGACAGAGAGCCAGACACCGGAAGACGCCTGGTAGATACCAGCGTCGGCATTCTCGCGGTCGGAAAGAACGATGAGTGCCCGGCAGAGGTCGTCGACCGCCATCCACTCGCGCAGTTGATCCCCTGCACCGTAGACAGGCACAGCGCGGCTGTTCATCATGCAGGTGACCGCGATAGGGATCAGCTTGGGGGCACGTTGTTCGCCGCCAACGAGGTTGCAGGACCGCAGGATCACCAAATCCAGACCGTAGGTGTCGCGATAGCATTCCAGGATGGTCTCGGCGCAAGCCTTGGATGCGGCATATGGTTGGCTCGGCCGGTTCGGCTCATCTTCGCCCAGCGGCTTGAAACTCTCTCCCAATACCTCATCTGAGGACACGTAGATCAGCCGGGCGTGAGGATTCGCGCGGAGCCACTCGCCGGCATCTATTGCAATGGCCACATTCGATTCGAATGCTCTGCTCGGGTTGATCAGTGCTTCATCGACGTTTGTCTCACCCGCCAGAATGATCGCGGTGTCGATCTTCCCTACATTCAGCGTAGAAATGCTATCCACCTGAATGGTCTCGATCTCTCCGGCGCTCCCACCCAACAAGTCGGGTGGGAAACCTTCCATCGGCCGGCGGTCGGTGAGGATCAGGTGAGGCGAGTCTTGTGCCAGAAACTGCGGGACCAGGCGCGTTCCCACGAAGCCGGCCGCGCCGTGGATAAGAATGGCGGACAAATCCGATCGCTCCTTCTGTTCGACGTGGCCTCGTACCGGCTGGCCCTGACGGGGTGACGCTGCCACGGATCATCTCCTGGTTGGTGGTGGGCAGTTGCAAGAAAACTGCTCGGCGTCCCCGAGTAATCGCATCAGATACGCCCAAGGTTGATCAATTCCATGATCGGTGCGAAATGCCATAAACGCTCGAACTGGTTCGGCGATATTCGCCAATGGATGATGCCAAGCATCCAGGACGAGCTCGCGGTCCACATGTCCGCGATGGACGTAACCGGCCAATGTGTCATATAACGCCAACGAGTAGTTGATTTCATCCCAGCCTTCCTCGCCAAGTTTCGGGAACCGATTCTCCTGCGCGGCTTGGAATAATCTACGTCGCCCAGATGCTGCGATCGGATCTATCAACAGTTCGTGTAGGCGCTGGTAGGTCGCCGATCGTGCCATCAGCTCGGCGTGTGACGCGGCGTCCTCGGAAAGCTCCTTGGTCGTATTGACGTTCTGCCGCGCGGTCACAATTGAAATGATCAGCGCCAGCAGGGAGACGCCCAAAGCCAGTAGATCCTTGTTTTTTTCCCAGTAACTTCCGGCGGGCAAGGCAATGAAGGCGACTAGGCAGTCCACGGGTCGAGGCTAGTCGCTATCGAGACCCGATGCGAGCTAGGCATTCGAGAGCAGGCTGCCGATGCCGGCCGGGATGCGATCGTTCGCCGACGAGCCGGCGGGTTTACTGCTCGCGTTTCCAGGGAATGGCCGCGATGATTCTTTAAGACTCCTGGTAGGCGCCGCAGAGGATTGCTGACCCGTTCGGCTACGCCCGGACGTTCGGTCAGCGTCAGAGGACCATGAGCCCTAGGAGTGCCCGAATCGTGTCCGGAGGCTTCGTCAGGCGGTGTCCTGGCAGGGAGAGGTCCGGTCAGGGGGTGGCGAATTGGTGGTGGTTGGTGACGGTTGTCTGGTTCAGGGCCGTTGTGTAGAAGGAGACCTCGTCGATCGTGCCGTCGAAGTAGCTGGGAGAGTTGGGGTCCAAGGTGTTCAGTGCAGCGCCGATGGAGAAGCCGTACGGGTCCATCACCGTGGCTCTGACAGCTGCCTGTGCTGGCAGCGCCACGCCATCGATGTAGAGCGTGATCGAGGTACCGTCGTACGTCTTGACGACGTGGTGCCAGAGTCCGTCGTTGACGGCGGCGGCCAATGTGAATGTCTTGTCCGAGCCTGTGCTCCATCCCCAGGCCATCATCGAGGCGCCGCCGGCGTTCAGGATCAGGGAGAACTTCTTGTTCACGGCCAGCGTGCCGTAGTCGAACAGCACTTGCTTGGCCGAACTCGTGGTCTTGAACCAGAGTTCCACGGATCGCGCGGAGGCGCCGATCGGCAGGTTCGTCGTCCCGGCCGCTTGCACGAAGTCGTTTTGGCCGTCGAACCGGGCGGCAGTGTTGGTGCTCCCGGCAAGTGCTCCGGCCACGCCGAAGTTCACGCCGTTCTTGTAGTCGGCGGTGTTGGTGCCCAGGCTGTCCGCGGCGCGGGGATAGGTCGACAGATTCACCTGGAAGTTGTCGAGCTGAAGACCGGTCGTGTCGCTCGCTCCGATGAACGTGCCCGAGCCGAGCCGGACGCCCGCCCAGCCGGCGGAGGTGATGGACGAATCGGTCGCCGTGGCGATCACGACGCCGTTGACGAACATGCGGATCGTCGACCCCACCATGTCCAGCCGGAGCCGGTAGGTCTGCCCGATGACCAATGTCTGTGAGACGTTCCCCAACGAGGTGGTAACGCCGTTGACGCTCCGGTTCAGCTGCCACCCGTCCGCGCCG
Organism: Streptomyces sp. SID13031; assembly: GCF_010548305.1. Classification (GTDB taxonomy): domain Bacteria; phylum Actinomycetota; class Actinomycetes; order Propionibacteriales; family Kribbellaceae; genus Kribbella. The sequence continues at coordinate 291,812 of NZ_JAAGLV010000003.1, read as the reverse complement.
AAGAGCCCGAGGTGGTAGCTGGCGAGGTAGAAGGTGCTGCCCGAGGTGCCGCCGACGCGGCCAGTGATGCCGATGTCGTCAGCCGTTGGCAGCGACTTCGCGGTGATGTCGGCCTCCACTGAGTAGTCGGGGCTCGAGGGAGTGGCCGAGGTGTGATAGCTGGCCGCCCCGAAGAGGCCGCCGCTCTGCCGGAGCCGGCCTTGATTGGTGATGACTCCGGTGTTGGGGTCCGCCCGGGTCCAGGTTGCGTCGGTGGTGTGTGCTGACAATTCAGTACCTGTCGTCGCGGTGAACCTGTCAGCGGAGACAAGCGCAGTCGTGTTCTCGCCGAGACGCCAATGGCTGAGAGCTCCGGCCGTCGTACTGACAGCCCCGGCGTAGCTGATGATGGCGACGTTGGCGTTCGTGGCGGTCTGCTGGTTTCCCACCAGGTCGGTACTGACGTAGCGGTAGGCGTAACAGGTGTCGTCCGTCACCTGGCTGTCGACATACGGGGAGGTAGGGTCGGCCGGGCCGACATTGGCGAAGGCGCTGTAGCTGCCCGTGGAGGGGCAGCTGCCAGAGCTGAGAGCCGCTTCGGAACGCTGGAGTTGGCGGCTGGCGATGCCAGACCCGCCAGCGTCGGTCGCCGACGTGAACGACACCTGAACGGACCGGCCCGGCTGGTATCCGGCCGGATGGCTGAGGGTGCCACCGGTCGGTGCGGTGGAATCGTCGACGAAGGTCAGCGTCAGGGTGGTCGCATTACCGGCGACATCGCGACCGCTGATGGCCTCGGTGGGGGAACTGGTCGTCGCGATCGGCCAGGCGAACGGGTTGGAGAGATAGGGGCCTCCGGCGGGTGTGGAAACGGTCGACGAGCTATGGGTCCAGGTCGGGCCGGCGGTAAGCGGCGTCGTCGTGCTCGAGGCCGGCCCGGACCCGGCGTCGGCTACCGCGTTGCTCAGCCGGAACGAGCCCGCGGCCAGACCGCGGTAGAAGACCGAGCTGCCGCTCAGGGCGGCGTTGCCCGTGGCAACAGTGACGGTAACGGCGTTCGTGGGCGCAACGAGGTCTGAGGTGACCTGGTTGCTCATCGGACTCTCGAGGCCGCGCCAGTTGATACCCACGCGCGGTGTGACCGCGTAAACCCACTGCCCGGCTGGTACCGCTGAATCCGTACAGGTCGTGCCAGTGACCGTGCAGACGAGTTGCGGAGTGTGGGTCGCGATGTCATAGCGGGTGACGAGGTAGTCCGCCACCGCGGTTCCGTTCGCGAGGATGCTCGCGGCCCAGTTGACGGTGACCGTGTTCCCGACACCGTCCGCGGTGGGTGTAGTCCCCTGGTTCACCGTTGTCGCCGCGGATCCGCCTGCGCCGGCGCTGGAGCTGCTCGTCCAATACGCCGCCGCGTTGCCGGCGACCAGCGCCAGAGGGACGGTGACGGCCGCAACGGCGGCGGCCAGCCGCCTTGATCTGCGGAAGCGGGAGGTGCGGGGCGCCGCCGGGTTGAGCGCCATCAGCCGGCCAGCAGGAAAACGGTGAATCCTGCCCCCTGGCAGGCATTCGCCGCGGCCGCACTCATCGTCAGCGCGGCAGCCAATGTCACCGGCAGCGAACCGTTCACGGCACCGACCTTGGCCGGCACAGTCCAGCCGGCCCCGCCATTCGTCTGCTGGGTGTAGCTGAGGGTCGAGACGGCACATCCGGCATGCGCGGCGTCGACGGCGAACCCGCCCGTCCCGGCGTCGACGTTCAACGACAGTTGGTTGATTCGGACGCTGAACAGGTTCGGGTTGGTGATCGTCAGCGCCACCCCGGCAGTACTCCCCGGCGCGAGCTGGGTGGCCGGCGTACCGGGTGACATGGTCATCGACAGCGCAGTACCGCCGTTGCCGGCGGCAATCCCAGCACCGGCCCCGGACCAGAAGGCGTCGGCCGTGAGGGTGCCGAGGGCAACGATGGCGGCAAGCAGCGCGACGAGCGGGAGGGCGATCCATCGAGTGTGCCGTCGCTGGGATGTCTTGCTCATGGTTCCTCCCGGTCTCATCGGTGGTACGTCGCTGTCGAGCAGCCAGTGGGGTGGCCCTGTAACCCCCACTGGCTGCGGTACTCCCGCCGTCAGGCGGCGGTGATGGTGAGGTTGATCGTGGTGTTCTTGCAGTCGTCCTGGTTCGAGGCGGTGTTGAGCATCTGGACCGTGCCGCTCAGCCTGCCCAGGTACGTCGTACCGGCGTCCCGGGTGAACGCGGTATCGCCAGCGGGGAGATCGAGGCCTACCGCGCTCGGCTGAACCAAAGTGAAGTCGGCAGTCGTGCACACCACGGCAACCGCGCCGGCCGGATGGTTGGCGGCAGTGGTTCCGGTGCCCGCGCCGGCTGCGTTGAGGTAGTTGACGCTCGTCTTCGTGATCGTCACGGAGGTGATGTACTGCGGTGTGTCGGCGGTGTTGGTGATCGTGTAGTCGACGGCCTGCGCCGTGCTACCCGGCGTCAGACCGCTGACCACGCCGTTCTGGGCGATGGTCATCGCGGTGCCGGTACCGGTGGTGCCTGCCGCGTCGCCGTTGCCGCTGGTGGTCCAGAACGCGTAGGCGATACTGCTGACGGCGAGTACCGAGAAGACGGCCAGGGGGATGGCAACGCGCTTCTTCCTGAGGATCTTGAACATGAGTTTCTCCTTCGTGCAGGTAGTGCCGCTGAGTCGCGCAGACCTGAATCGGGCGGAGGCGCCTCGGTTCCGCCTGGTCCTGAGGCTGCGGCTCCTGTGGTGCGTCCGCCGGTGCCGCCAGGTTGCAGAACGGGTGTCATCTCTGCGCCGGCCCGTACCCCAGCGGCCTGGTTGCTTATAGTGCAGAGGTCGTCACACGGGGGTGATATCGATGCTCGAGCAGCCGACACAACTACCGCAGACCGAACGCGAGTTACTCAGAGCGCAGGCGGAGCGCGAGCAGGCCGAGAACCGGTCGCACCAGTCGCAACGACTGGAAAGCCTGGGGCAGCTCGCCGGCGGGGTGGCACACGACTTCAACAACCTTCTCTCCGTGATCCTCAACTACGCCTCCTTCGTCGAGGAAGAGATCAAGGCTGTGCGCGGCACCGACCAGGGTCGGTGGGATGCGGCCTTGAAGGACCTCCAGCAGATCCAGGGCGCCGCCGAACGGGGTGCAGGGTTGACCCATCAACTCCTCACCTTCGGTCGCCGGGAGGTGGTCAGACCCAGGGTGCTCTCCCTCAATGCGGTCGTGAGCAACGTGGAGCATCTGCTCCAGCGGACGCTGGACGAGCAGATCGACCTGGTCGCCGGACTGGCGCCGGATCTGTGGCCGGTGATGGCCGATCCCGGTCAGATCGAGCAGGTCCTGGTCAATCTCGCGGTCAACGCCCGGGACGCTATGCCGAATGGTGGGGTACTGCGGATCGACACCGCGAATGTCGTTGTGGACAAGGCCTATGCGGTGAACCACCCCGGCCTCAGTCCGGGCCGGTACGTCCGGCTCCGGCTGAGCGACAACGGCAGCGGCATGTCGGAGGACGTGATCGAGCACGCCTTCGAACCGTTCTTCACCACCAAGCCGAAGGGCGAGGGCTCGGGTCTCGGGCTGGCGACGGTCTACGGGATCATCATGCGGATGGACGGGTTCGTGCAGATCATGTCCCGGCCCGGGGAGGGCACCACCTTCTTCATGCTGGTCCCGGCCACGGCGGTCCCGGCCGGCGATGGGGAGGCCGCAGATCCCGACCCGCCGGCCCGGTCCGCAGGCCGATCCTCCGGTGGGGGCGAGACCATCCTGGTGATCGAGGACGAGGACGCCATGCGCGAGGTCACCCGCCGCGTGCTCATGCGGAACAGTTATCGGGTGCTGACCGCTCCCGACGGTCTTACCGCGCTGGAGTTGCTGAGCACCACCGACGAACCGATCCAGTTGCTTCTCACCGATGTCGTCATGCCGCAAATGCTGGGCAAAGACGTTGCGGACAAGGTCTCCGTCCTGCGGCCCGGCATCCGCGTGCTCTACATGTCCGGCTACGCACAGCCGATGCTGACCTCACGAGGAACCCTGCAGCCGGGTGTCGCCCTGATCGAGAAGCCGTTCGCACAGGCGGAATTGCTGACGATGGTCCGTGCCGTGCTGGACGCGCCTGCGCCGGCGGCGAACTGACTACCTGATGCCGGTCCCGCTGTCGCCGAGGGCGGCCCGGATCGTTTCCACCAACCGAGCTGGGGTGAATGGTTTCTCCAGAAAGCTTGCGTTCGCGCCGACCAGTCCCTTGTCGACCGCGAGCTCCTTCGACAGTCCAGAGACGTAGACCACGCGCAGGTCCGGGTAGCGGCCGGCAAGTCGTCCGGCCAACGTCGACGCGCTGATGTCTCCGGGCATCCACACATCGGTGAGCAACAACCTGATCGGACCGTCGACAGCATCCGCGGCGCGCAGGGCAGCCCGGGAGTCGGAGGCAGTGAGGGCCGAGTAGCCGCACTTGGCGACGATCCGCCTGATCGCCTCCCGGATGTCCGCGTCGTCGTCGACAACGAGCACGACGTCCGCTGCGGCCATGAACTCCTCCTGATCCAGAGGTTTGCTGTCAAGACAGTTCTCACCCAGGGTGAGCACCTGGTGACTCATTGCTGATAGCTCGACTATAGTGAGGCGCTGGCCTGCTGCGTCGTACCTGGTGATCTAAGCTGCCGCAGCCCGGCGCAAGCGGACAGGTGAGACAGATGACGACAACGCGGCTGGGACGCCCCGGCAGCCCGGCTTCTGGAAACGACTTCGTCGCCGCGGTGTGCCATGCATTGCGGGGCTCGCTGACGTCGTTGATCGCCTTTTCCGGCTTCCTGACCGAGGCCGAGGAGGGAGTGCTGACCGAGGAGCATCGCCAGTTCGCCGAGATCATCCGGCGTACCAGTGATCGCATGCTCGCCGTCATCGACGAGTTGGCTCTCATCGCCGGGCTTGAGTCAGGCGAATCGCAGTTGGACCTGGTGCTCGTCTCGATCCCTGAGTTGGTGCGGACGGTCGTGGCGGAGCAGCAACCTCGCTCCCGATCCGCGGCGATCACCTTGCGGGGCGAGGATGTCGATGGACCGCGCACCAGCTGTGATCGGGTCCTCCTGCACCGACTTCTGACCAGTCTCGTCGTCAACAGGCTCGAGGCCGCCGTTCCAGGCGACACGGTGGTACTCCGCGCCGTGCCGGCGGCCACCGGCTGGCGGGTCGAGGTCTCCGACTCCGGCCCCGGATACTCCGAGGTTGAGCTGGACCAACTTTTCACCGCCTTCTATCAAGCCTCCAGTCGCCCGGCGACAGGTACATCCGCGACTGGTCTCGGGCTGGCACTGAGCCGGGCGATCGCCGAGAGTCATGGAGGCACTATCCAGGCCGACAACACGAGCGGCGGCACCACGATCAGCGTGTGGCTGCCGTGGCGGCGACTGGCTGAGCGGCGATGAACCACGTTCTGGTGATCGAGGACGATGCCGACATCGGACTCGCGCTCTGTGTCCTACTTCGCCGGTCAGGTTACGAGGTCGACCACGTCGAAGACGGGCGGGCGGGTCTGCGGGCAGTGCACTCCCTGCGCCCTGACCTCCTGGTGCTGGATATCGGGCTACGGGGTTTGGACGGCTGGCAGGTGCTCGAGCGGGTCCGCGACATCAGCGACCTGCCGATCCTCATCCTCAGCGGACATGGGCAGGAGGCGGACAAGGTCCGCGGGCTGCGGGCCGGAGCCGACGACTACCTCACCAAGCCGTTCGGCAACAACGAACTGGTGGCGCGACTGGAGGCTCTGCTGCGCCGGACGTCGCCGCCGACGTGGGCGATCGAGGTCTACGACGACGGCCGGCTGCGGATCGATCCACAGCAGCGATCGGTACGGATGGACGATCACGACGTGCGACTGACACCGACGGAGTTCCGCCTGCTGGCCGTGCTGGTCCGGCACCGGGGCTCGATCCTGAACCCGACCCAGTTGCTCGCCCAGGTGTGGGACGACCCCAGCGGGCTCGGCCTGGAACGAGTGAAGTTCGCAGTACTTCGACTCCGGCGGAAACTCGAATCGGAGGATTCGACGCTTTCGCAGATCGAGTCCGTCCGCGGCTTCGGCTACCGCTTCCGCCGCCCTGCTTGAGCAACCGGGTGTCCTCGCCGATCCTCCGCGAACCGATCGGCCCCCCGGGTAGTTGACCGCGGCAACTGGTTCGGATTGGTTGACTGCGGCATGCACCTGGCCATTGACAGAGGGTGATCCCTCACCTAACGTCACAGTCAGTAACGAATTGTGATCGGCGTAGAAAGGCCTTCGGAGCCGCCGCCGGTCGGACGAGGTGCGAACACGCTGTCTGCTCGCGGTAGGCCGGAACGGACCTGCTGCTGGCGGCGGACTGCCGACGAAATCCTGCTGGGCTCTCGATCGAGCCCCAACTGACAGGACCGTCGTACATGTGACGCAGAGCCTCCTTTGCGAAAGCGCTGACTGCAGCGCAACCAGTCGTGGTGATCAGTTTTGGGTCACGCGGCTTGATCGAAGGATGAAGATGAGTCACTCATGAAGCCTTCCAGGCCCTCACCGGTAGCCGCTCGACTACGTCTGAGCATGCTGGCGGTGGCGGCTGCATTCGCCGTCTCTTCGGCCGGCCTACTGGCAACCGGGGAGACCGCCTCGGCGGCGGCCGTGGTGGTGCCGCTGGGTACCGCCGAGAGCTTCGTGGTCCTCGCGGGGGCAGGAATCACCAACACCGGACCCACCGTCCTGACCGGAGACATCGGCAGTTTTCCGAATCCGGCGATCACCGGCACCGCAACGATGACGATCACGGGAACGAACCACGCCGGGGACAACGTGACGCAGGGCGCGAAGGACGATCTGGTCACCGCCTACAACGTCGCCGCGGGGGAGAAGCCGCCGACGCCGATCACCGACGACCTGGGCGGCAAGACGTTGACCCAAGGGGTCTACAACTCGGCTTCCTCGATCGGCTTGACCGGAGCACTGACCCTGGACGCTGAAGGCGACGCGGGAGCGGTCTTCGTGTTCCAGGCAGGATCCACGCTCACCACTGCGACCAGCAGCAGCGTGGTGCTGACCAACGGAGCCCAATCCTGCAACGTGTTCTGGCAGGTGGGCAGCTCGGCGACAATCGGTACGGCGACCAGCTTCCGCGGGACCATCCTGGCGTTGACGTCCATCACCATGGACACGGGCGCCACAGCCGTCGGCCGGATGCTGGCCCGCAACGGGTCCGTCACCCTCGACACCAACACCATCACCAAACCATCCTGCAGCCCCACCCCACCAACGACGCCGCCGCCAACCACGCCTCCGACGACGCCGCCAACCACGCCTCCGACGACGCCGCCGACGACGCCTCCGACGACGCCTCCGACGACGCCGCCGACGACGCCTCCGACGACGCCGCCAACCACGCCTCCGACGACGCCGCCAACGACGCCTCCGACGACGCCGCCAACCACGCCTCCGACGACGCCGCCAACCACGCCTCCGACGACGCCGCCAACGACGCCTCCGACGACGCCGCCAACGACGCCTCCGACGACGCCGCCAACCACGCCTCCGACCACGCCGCCAACCACGCCTCCGACGACGCCGCCAACGACGCCTCCGACCACGCCGCCAACCACTCCTCCGACCACGCCTCCGACCACGCCGCCAACCACTCCTCCGACCACGCCTCCGACCATGCCGCCACCAACGCCCAGACCTCCGCAGGTCACTCGCACTCCGGAAGGTCCCGTGGGTACGGGGGATGCCTCTGGTGATTCGATGTATCTGATCGAGACTCCCATCGTCCCGTGGTTCGGCTGGATAGCGGCTGGCACGCCATGAAGACCGGCGCAGCGGTTCTGCTCGTCGCGACCGCCTTGGCTGTGGCCGGGTGCACCAGTGGGTCGGACACGGGGGCGACTCAGCCCGGACCGACCTCGGCCGACGTCGCACCAAGCGGAACCGCCGCGCCGACCACAGTGATCACGTCGACGGTGCTCACCCCAAAGACCACCACTCCGCCCCGCAAGTCCAGCCCAGTACTCCGCTCGGAGCCGTCCGACGAAGCGTCCCAGCCACCCCCTGGCCAGGGTCGCGGTCCGTCGGCACCGATGCGGAAGTCCACCCCGGTCGGGGTCGCGATCCCAGCGATCGGGGTGGACTCAGGCCTGATGCGCCTCGGCATCAAGCGCAACGGCAACCTGCAGGTCCCGCCGAACGGTTTCCCGGCCGGCTGGTTCACCGGCGGCCCCACGCCAGGTGAGAAGGGGCCAGCCGTCATCGCCGGACACGTCCGCTGGTCCGGGCGGGCGGGCGTCTTCGCCCGGCTGGCGTTGGTTAGACCGGGCGACAGCATCGTCATCACTCGCCAGGACCGTTCGGTGGCCGTGTTCCGGGTGACCAGAGTCAGACAGTTTCCCAAGTCGGCCTTCCCCACAGCCGCGGTGTACGGCGATCTCGACCACGCCGGATTGCGCGTGATCACCTGTGGCGGCCTGGACGACGCATCAAACAAATACGAGGCCAACCTCGTGGTCTTCGCCGACCTGATCACCTGATCCCTACCCAAGGCTGGAGCGTTCTATTGACCGTAGGCGATGGTCAGGAGACGCAGCCGCCGGAGAAACTCTTCCGCGAGCTCGCCCTTGACCCCACCCGCGACTACCAACCCCTCGGCCGAGGGATCGCTCGTGGGACCTGCGGTTACGGCACGTGTGGTCTTGGTGACTGCGAGGCGAGCCCTTGGGGGTTAGGGTTTCTGGTGCTCGCGCAGTGGGCGCAAGAAGTGGTAAGACGGCGAGATGGAATTGTCCTCAGCGCCCTTTCTCTCGGCTGCCGCGGAGCCGCTTTACCGTGCGGCCGTCGTGGGCGGGAGGACGAGCTTGGAGGTCCTGGCCGAGCGTGCCGGTATGGACTGCGCCGCTGCTGCGGACGAGGTGAAGGCGCTGGCTGCCATCGGTCTACTCGAAGTGAGTGACGGGGGGATCGAGGCAGTCGCTCCGCGGATTCCGTTGGAGCAGGTGGCGGCTGAGCATGCGAGGGCTGCTGACGCCACTCGCCAGATCGCCTCGGTTTTTGCTGACATCTGGAGCGAAGCCGGCGACCGCTCGAGCTTTGTGGAGGTCATCGCGGACGAGGCGCGGTGCACGGCGGTTGAGGCCAAGCTGATGGATGACACCGCCTCGACCGTCGACGGTTTGTGCATCGGCCCCGTCTCGCCGCGGAAGGTCCAGACCGGGATGGAGATCCCGCGGCCCGGCGTGGCGATCGGATTCTTTGCGGCCATGGAACGCGGCGTGCGAGCACGCGGACTGTACGGCGTATCGGTTCTCGAGGACTTCGAAGGGCTTGCCGCAGTTCATCAGTGCATCGCGGTCGGCGAGCAGGCGCGCGTCTTCGCCCAGGTGCCGCTCAACCTCATGCTGTACGACGACAAACGTGCGTTGTTGTCGGTTCCGGGCCAGAAAGGGGCCCGGCGGTCACTCATCATCGTCCACGAGTCCGGCCTGCTCGACTCCTTGGTCGGCCTCTTCGACGTCTTCTGGCAGATGGGCGTGCCCCTGTCAGCGGAGTCTCAGGTGGTCGACGCGTTCGGGAGTCCGGGTTCGGATGAGCAGCAACTGCTGTCCTACCTGGCGGCCGGTCTCACCGACGAGGCGATCGCTCGCGACCTGTGCGTGAGCGCTCGCACGGTCGGCCGGCGGATCGCTCGTCTCGAAGAGGTGCTCGGCGCCCACAGCCGATTCCAGCTGGCCATCCAGGCGAGCCGTCGGGGCTGGATCTGAGCCGGCACGGCAGCACCTCCTCGAGCCCGAGGCGCTCGAGGAGGTGCCACTGCTGCGGAACAGCTCAGGCGCGCCGCGCTGGAGCTGGTCCTTCCAGGTGTGCGATCACTCCGACACGGAAGCCGTGAACGCGCCCGATCCGGAGTCGGCCTTCACCACGAGGCGGTAGGTGCCCGCCGTGTTGTTGTAGGTGAACGACTCGTCCGGGTTCGGGCTGATGCCTTGGGCAACTGTCACCCAGGTGAATCCGGATTGCTTCTGCAGGTAGACGTCGAAGTCGCTGCCGGTCGGCCCGTCGAGGCAGACCTTGAGCTGGCCCGCGTCGCTGTCGCTGAATGCAGGGAACGTCTTACTGCCGCCCGCGGTGAGGCTGCCGCTGTAGGTGAGCGCGCCGGTGCACGTCCCGCCACTGCCGCCGGAGACGACCCACGAGAACGACACACTGGCCGTCTTGCCCCCGGCGTCAGTGACCTTCGCCGTCACGGTGGAGCTGGCCGCGGCGGTCGGGGTGCCGGAGACCAGACCCGTCGAGGCGTTGACCGTCAGGCCCGCAGGGAGACCCGTCGCCGACCACGAGTACGGCGTGGTGCCGCCAGTCGCTGCGAGCTGCAGCGTGTCAGCGGTCCCTGCCGTGCTCGTCTGCGCGCCGGGGTTGGTGACCGTCGGGGAGCCGGGATCCGGGTTGCCCGTGCCACACGTCTCGGTCGTCGCCGCGACGGCGATGGCCGTGAACGCCTTTTCGACCGCCAGGCACTCTGCCGAGCCCTGACCGTAGAGGTCCTTGGCCGACTTGATCGCGCCGGTCCGGGCATTGGAGTACTTGCTCGACGACGTGAGGTAGGTCGCCAGCGTGCGGTACCAGATCTTCTCGGCCTTGGCGTGACCGATGCCGGTCACGGCCGCGGCGCCGGAACAGGTGGGGGAGTTGTAGCTGATCCCGTTGACCGTCTTGGCGCCCGAGCCCTCGGAGAGCATGAAGTACCAGTGGTTGAGCGGACCCGAGGAGTAGTGCGGGTCGAGGGACCCGAGCGTCGAGGACCAGCAGTCCTTCGACGCTCCGTCCTTGCTCGGCTTGTCCATGTAGCGCAGCGGCGAGCCGTTGCCGTGGATGTTGATCTCTTCACCGATGAAGTAGTCCGGTACGTCGTTGGGGTTGTTCACGTAGAACTCGACTGCCGTGCCGAAGATGTCGGAGTTCGCCTCGTTGAGTCCGCCGGCTTCACCGCTGTACACGAGTCCTGCGGTGTTCTCGGTGACACCATGGCTCATCTCGTGCGCGGCGACGTCCAGCTCGGTGAGCGGAGCAGCGTTGTTCGCACCGTCGCCGTACGACATCTGTGTGCCGTCCCAGAACGCATTGACCATCGCGTTGGCGAAGTGAACGCGCGAGCGGGCCCCGCGGCCGTCGTTCCAGATCCCGTTCCGGCCGAGCTGGGTCTTGTAGTAGTCGAACGTCTTCTGCGCGCCGTAGAGCGCATCGACGGCGGCGGACGCACGGTCGGACTGCGCCCCGGTGCCCCACTTGTCGTCGGCGTCGGTGAAGATGTCACCGTCAGGGCCTTCACCCGTGTTCGGGTCGCCCTGGTTGTGTACGTCGGTGGCCGTGTTGCCCGTCGCGTCCCTCATCTCGAAACCGCCGCCCGACTTGGCGCTGGTGTTGATGGTGACGTTGCCGACGAAGATGCCGTCGCCGGTACCGGTCTTGATCTCGTCGTCGGTCAAGAGCACGGCGCCCGTGCCGGCGTCGACGTACGTGTGCAGCCGGGTCGGAACCTGGTTGGCACGGATGCCGGTGGTCAGTACGTCGTACGCCAGCTTGGGGCCCTGGTCGGTGACGAGGACGACCAACTCGTTCCCGGCGGTCGTCTCGTCCTTGGTCGCCTGCGCCGTGGCGAGGCCCTTGGCCTGTGCCGCCGCCCTGGAGATCTTCGGGGTCCGCGACGCGGGGGCGATGCTCTTGCGGCCGAGGTTGTAGGTGACCTCCGTGACCGCGCCCTTAGCGTCCTTGTGGGCGACAAGGTCACCACCGATCACCCGCAGCCCGTCGAGCGTGCGCTGGTAACGCACGTGTGTGCCGCCGTCAGCGTCCTCGATGACCGCTTTGACGGTCAGCTTCTCGCCCGATGCCAGGCCCAGCGCGGAGGCACTCGCCGGGGCGTGCGCCTGCTCGTTGGCAGCCAAGGAGCTCGACTCGTGGGCGACGGCGCCAGGAGGTGTCTGGTCGGCGTTGGCGGCGAAGACAGGCGTCATCACCAGCCCAGCAGCGAGAAGACCGCTGGTGGCGGTCAACCTGGTTTTGGCTCGATTCACAACTGCTCCTTGGGGCGGGGTCGACGATCGGCCGACCTGGGGTGCGCCGGCCGCGACAGGGATGAATCGGCAGCGATGGCGTTTGGGTGCTCTGAGTTTGAGCACGCCCCATGACCAGCGGAAGGCGTTCTCGCTGGCGGAGATCGGCACCGCCGATTTACGACATCCCTCGGGACGGGTGCGGCATCGTTGCCGAAAGCACCAAGTCGCGTGCTGGCCAACGTGTATTGCATCCACCGGCCTGGGGTATGGCGATGCTTCAGCGTCGGTTCAGTGCAGGAGTGCGGATGGTACGAGTTGATGAGGTCGATGCGCGCGTGCTCGCGGATGCCTACCGGATGGGCTCCCGCGCCTCGGATGGCATCGCTGAGTCTGGTGGAAATGGCCGCCGCGCCCGTGGCTGCCGATGAACTGGCGTGGGTGACATCGCACAACTTCCGCAAGACGACAGCCACACTGCTGCCGTGGCAGACCTCAGTCGCTGGTGAGCAGTACGACCTCGGCTACGCAGCAGACTGCCTCGAGGTCTACTGGGACCTGGCCGGCCAGATCTGGCAGTAGGTCCGCAACCTGCCGCCCGGGACCGACGTGTCGAGAATCGTGATCGAAGGCAGCTAAGAACCGGACAGGGCCCGGCCAAGTGGCGTCCGGTGGCGCGGGCTCCTACGATGAGCCGATGCATCCTGGCTCGCTCGTCGCCGGTCGATACCGCCTGGAAGAAGAACTCGGCCAAGGCGGGATGGGGGCTGTCTGGCGCGCGGTGGACCTGGAGTTGGGGCGCGAGGTGTCGCTGAAGCGGGCGATCGCAGGGGGCGCCGGGCAGATCCGCCGTGAGGCCAGAGTCGGTGCAGGGGTGCTCCACCCCAACGTGGTGGCGGTCTTCGACACCGTCGTCGACGGTGACGTGCAGTGGCTCGTGACGGAGTACGTGCAGGCGATGAGCCTGGATCGGATCATCGAAGCCGGCGGTCCGCTCTCGGAGGCACGGGTGCTCACGATCGGCGCCAAGTTGGCGACGGCTCTCGTCGCGATTCACGAGCGTGGCATCGTGCATCGCGATATCAAACCGGCCAACGTCCTGGTCACCGACGACGATGTCGTCAAGCTCACCGATCTCGGGATCGCTCGCTGGACAGAGGTCACGCAGACCGGCGGAGCTCAGCTGACGGGCACGCTGGGCTATGTCGCACCTGAGGTCGCGAACGGCGCGGAGGCAACTGCGGCCTCCGACGTGTTTTCGCTCGGCGCCACTCTCTACGCGGCCGTCGAAGGCCGGTCGCCATGGGGCGATGGCGCCGACGGGCCGTTCTCCCAGATCCAGCGGGCGGCGAAGGGTTCGCCCATCCCTTACCAGCACGCACGGCAGCTCGCGCCGCTACTCGATGCCCTGATGGAGCCGGACCCGGCGAATCGCCCGTCGGCAGCGGAGGCCGCCGGGCTGATCCAGGGGCGCGATCTCCCGCGCCGATCCTGGAAGCGGCGCCTCCGACCGGTACGACGGGGGGCGATCCTGACCGCGGTCGCCGCAGTCGTGGTGGGCGCCGTACTCCTGGCATGGCTTCTGCCACGCAGCCCGGCCCCGCAGGCGGCCAGGCCGAATCCCATCGGGCTCGGGTCCGATCCAGCGGCTGCTGACCCCTGCGCGGTGATTCCTGCGGACGCGCTGCGTGAGTTCGGGCAGTCCTTCGTCGACCCTGAGGCCAGGAATTTCGCCAGCTGCGTGATCTCGAGCAATCTCAAGGACGGCAGCGGCCAGGTGCAGTCCGCCATCGAGTTCACCGGCCCTGAAAGGTATCCGTCGCGTCCGTTGGCGGCTGGCCAGCTGGGCGAGATCGAACGGCCCGACGAAAAAGAAGCAAGTTGCGAGCGCGTCGTCACCCTGCCCGACACCAACCGTCTCACCATCTCGACGTACCGCACGGACAAGGCGAAGCAGGCGCGGCTCTGTCCGTTCTCGGAGTCGCTGATACAGGACGCGCTGGCAGTCTTGTCGAAGGGCCCGCTGCCGCAACGAGCGGAATTGCCGGCGGACTCGCTGGCCAAAGTCGACGCCTGCACGCTGGTCGACGCCACCGAGGCCAGTCAGCCACTCGACAAGCCCAGCGGTCGGCCAACTTCGGATTTCGGCAACTGGGGATGCACCTGGGAGGGAGGGGCGAGCGAGCTCAGCGCCAAGTTCACTCGTGAGTGGCCGATCGAAGGCGACCCAGAGTGGGGTGGAAAGGTCATCAAGGTCGGTGACCGGAACGCGCGCCTGATCCCCGACTCCGACAACAAGGCCATCTGTACCGCCATGGTGGTTCACCGGCTCTACAAGCCGAGCCTGCCGGTCTTGGAGGGCACCCCGGACAAGCGCGAAGAGGTGGTTTCCGTCCAGGTAGTCGATACAACCGCTCCGGACTCAGCCACTGTCTGTGCGAGAACACGAGCAGCTGCCGAGGCCGTCGTACGACGACTTCCGGACATCCGCTGACCATGGAACCGATCGCCAGGAGAGCGAAGTTCAACCAGCTCCGAAGCCTTCGGCACGCCCCTGACGAACCACCGCCGGGCACCTTGAGTGTCCTCACGGTCGCCGAGAACCTTGTCGTGCCGCCCGCTCCCGATGCCGAGATCAGCTTCGGACGAAACCGGCTGGCCGTCGACTTGTGCATCGGCGAAAACGACGTACGGATCAGCCGGGTGCACGGCACCATTACCTGCCAGGAGGGGCGTTGGTGGCTGCGCAATCAGGGCCGGCTTCCGATCCGGGTGTCGAACGCCGTACTGCTCCATACCGGCAGCGAGCCGCTCCCGCTGGCCGTCGGCTACACGACGCTCTTCCTGCGCGGGAACCGCCACCGTGAGCATCTTCTGGAGGTGCTGGTCTCGGACGGCGACGGCCGGGCCGCACAACCTCGGCCGAGCCAGTTGACCGTGCCGCCGAAGCGCTGGCGGCTGACCCCAGAAGAACACCTCACGCTGACAGTTCTTGCCCAGCGCTACCTGGCCTACGATCTGCAGCCCCTGCCGCTGACCAGGCAACAGGCCGCGGCAGAGCTCGCCGACCTGCGGCCGCAGGAGACCTGGACCGCGAAGCGCGTCGAACACATCGTCTCGCGCCTGCGGCAACGACTCTCCGACGCCGGCGTCGCCGGTCTGCGCCGCGACGAGGTCGGCGAACCGGTCGGCCTGACCCTCACGGTCAATCTGATCTGGGAACTCGTGCAGTCCACCACCATCGTGCCCATGGACCTGGAGTGGCTCGAGCTGGCCGGAGACAACCCCGGCGCCAAGCTTCCCCCGACCTGATCCGGCCCGCACAGACATCACGTCAGCCAGTCCAGCAACCAGCCTCGGTCGGCGGCCTTCACCCCGGCTTGGAACCGGCTGCGCGCGCCGAGCCGGATCATCAACTTTGCCACCATCCGGCGGATGGTCCGCACGGAGACCCCCAACTGCGCGGCAGCGTGCTCGTCGGTGCACCCGAGTGCCATCAACCGCAGTACCTCCTGCTCCCGCCAGGACAGTTCGGCCGTCATGGCGACGTCGGTGCCGCCGAACGGCACAGCATCGGGCCAAACCCGCTCGAAGAAGCCAGTCGCGGCGGCAACGACGTTGTTCAGCCAAAGCACAGCCACACTATTGTCGGCACTGTCTGCAGGTACCACAGCAGTCCTGCCATCGATGACGAGCACGTTCATCATCACCACCGGCGTCGTCCGGACCGCAACACCGGCCATCGCCAGCGCGCCGAGGCGACGGGACAACGCCGGAGCGGTCCGCGCGCTATCAGGGAAGAGCGCGCGGTACCGAACGCCGGGACAAACATCGCGCGGCCCGAACGCCGCCCCTGTCGGCGTCAACGTGCTGATCGCGATCACCTCCTCGCGGGCGCCGGCCAGCAACGCGGCAACCCCACCCCGCGCAGATGCCTGGTGCGAACCGGTCCGCTGGGTCAGCCTGGTGACAGTCATGATCGTCGTACCCCCAAGAGGTGAGCGTCCCGAACTTTGTACAACCAGAGCCTCGGGACCGGTCCCCAAGCTCCGCCGCACGCCAACTGGGTACGGCGGCCACAGTGGGATCTCGGGTATCTCGATCATCAACAACACGATCGCGAACAATCCGAAGCCGGGCATCCTGGGCGCCTCGGCGGTGTCGGGCTCCGGCAACGTCGTCCGGAACACGATCTTCGCCGGGAACTCGACCGGGATCGGCGGGCCGTTCAGCTCCGACCCCAACCTGACCAGCGATCCGGGATTCATTGACCCGGGCAACGGTGACTACCACCTGCGCGAGGGCTCGTCGGCGATCGACGCGGGCAGCGCGAGCGGCGCTCCGGCGACCGACCGGGATGGTGTCGCGCGACCGCAGGGCAATGGGTACGACGTCGGTGCGTACGAAGGAGCAGGTGGCGGCGGACCGACCGACCCGCCGCCGACCGGCGACTGGGATCCGCGACAGCCTGGCCCGAACGACCTGTTCACGGCGACCGATGGCTCCGCGAACTACTTCCGCTCGGCGATCGGAGCCAACCCGCGGCTGGACCCGAACTCGAGCGCGATCGTCAACAGTATGGGCAGCAACACCCCGCGGCTGAACGGCCCGGAGTGGCAGATCACAGTCTTCACCTCGAGCAACTCCGACCCGGTCTACGACCCGGAATTCAGTGAGGACTGGGTTGCTCGGTCGGCGACGGCATCCACATCCCCGACTACGCGACCCGCGAACTCCCGTCGCCTGGTGACGAATGGATCGTCGTCTACAACAAGGACGACAAGACCGTGAAACAAGATGCTGGCGCTCGACTACCAAACCCAAGCCCAGGAGATGAAGACGATCGCCGGCCAGGCGGACTACGCCCTGGGCAGCGTTCACGCGATCACCAAGGACGGGACCTTGGTCATTGCCTCGGCCTCCGGCAGCCAGCAGGCAGCGTGCGCATTGGGGTGCCGCGAACGTGATCTTCGTCGTAGGCGCTCAGAAGCTGGTTCCAAGCCTGGAAGTCGCGCGCGAGCGCGTTTACCAGCACAGCCTGAAGCTGGAGGACGCTCGCGCCCAGGCAGCCTATGGGCAGCACAGCTCCGTCGGCATGATCCTCGAGATCCACCAGGAATTGCCCGGCCGAATCCACATCGTGCTCATCCGTCAGTCGGTGGGGTACTGACGGACGAGCACTAGCCGCAGGTCTATTCCTTGCGGTGCCAGCCGCCGCGTGGAGAGGGCCCGAGGTCGTCGAAGCTTCCCGATTGGGCGATCGAGATGTTGAACGATCGCTGGAAGCCTGGGACATCGCTTGACGCGCCGCTCTTTCCGGACTCGGTGGGAGGTTCCGGGATCCTCACAACGTGAGTAAGGCGCTTCGTGACGCCCGGCGGCCAATCGGTAGTCAGCGACGCCGAGAGCTCGGCGCGTTGCTACGGCAGCACAGAAGAGCGGCGAATCTGACCCAGACGCAAGCCGTAGCCAAGCTGGGGTGGCCAAAGACGCGCGTGAGTCTGGTTGAGACAGGACGAGTCCGCGTGGAGATTGAGGACGCGATTGCTCTCGCGGACGCGTATCGGATTCCGCGTGCAGCCCGGTCGGCGTTGCTGGAAGCGACCGAACTGGCCGGCATGCGCACTGTGGCGGACGAGCTGTCGTGGGTGACCTCGCACAAGTTCCGCAAGACCACGGCGACCATCCTGGAGGATGCGGGCCAGACGCCGCGGCAGATCGCGGATCAGCTCGGACACTCGCGCCTGTCGACGACGATGGATGACTGCATCGGCCGTAAGACCCGTAATCCGGAGGCTGCGAAGCACCTCGACGAGGCGATGCGGTCCATCCATGAGCAGGATCGACAGGTGCCGCCAGGTCCCGACATCTGACGAAAGGTGTCGAGGTGAGAGCTCAAAGTCGTGAGTAAGTCTTGAGTTGCGGCCCTCGGGGACATGCCCCTATGGGAATAAGTGCTGGTCAGAGGGCCGACGAGGGGACTTGAACCCCTAACCACCGCTTTACAAGAGCGGTGCGCTACCAATTGCGCCACGTCGGCTGGTGCACCGGAGTGCTGGTCCATCCTAGTGGATGGGAAACGGGGGGTGGGTGGGGTGGGGTGGGGCGCAGGCTGGGGGGATGGGGGCGGTGGGGGTGTGGCGGGGGAATCGGGGGTTTCGGCGGCTGGTTTGGCGCGGTCGGTTTCGTTTTATTTTTGGCGGGACTGCTGGGGCTGCCCGTACGACCTTCATCGCCGCCGGGACGGGCGGACTGCTCGCCTCGGCCGCCACCGCGGTCAGCCTTGTGCGTCGGGCTCGGCAACGTTGAGTTCGGCAACGTTGAGTTCGGCGATTGGTTGTCGTAGGGATCGGGCTCCCGGTACTGCGATCAGCGCGACTCCGGCCATTACCAGGAATGCCACCAACGGGTGATCCACGAGTAGTCCGACGATGACCGCGACCAGCAACCCGCCGAGGTTGCCCGCCATCCAGATCAGACCGGCGGCCGTGCCCTCTGCCTCGCCGGTGCGGCGCTCGACGAGTTCGAGCACGATCGGCAGCGCGGGAAGGAGCAAGAACCCGATCAGGGTGATCGCGATGAATCCCATGGCCACGCCGGGCCATAGCGCCAGCGCGACGCAGGCCAGCGCGGTCGCCGACAAGCTTGCTACCAGCAACGCTGCTTCCGACTTGTGCCGGACCACCAGCACGGGTATGACGGCGCTTCCGATGACTCCGGCAACGACATTGATCAGCAGGATCGTCGAGGCGGTACCCGCACTGACGCCGGCCGGCTCCAGTAGTGCTTGCGAAAAGGTGGTCATGGCAACGAAGACGCCGAAGGGGAAGAGTGCCAGTACGCACACTCGCCTGATCAGCGGATCGCCCCAGGCAACCCGCAGGGCGCCGCGATCCGGCCGTCGCCGCTCCACCTTGTGTTCGCCAGGTTTGCGCAGGGCAACGATCAGGATGACCGCGGCAACGACCGAGAAGATTGCCGTCAGCCACAACATCGTGGGCAGTTCGCTGCCGTCGGCAAATATTGCCGACAGCAAGAAGGCGATCACCATGCCGGCGAAGATGCTCGCCGTCCCGGCCGCGATCCCGGTCGGCCGGTCCTTCTCCGCGAGGTACCGGCCGGTGATCCCGGTGACCGCGTTCAGGACGAGCGGCTGGGCGACCGAGGCAACGATCTGACCGGCCAGCAGCCAGCCGTAGTCGTCACCGCCGAGCCGGAGCAGCGCACCCAGCGCGGTCAGCACGGCACCCGCGATCAGGCCGCTGCGAAACCACCTGTCGAGGATCAACCCGGCCGGGATCGCCAGTACGACGTACAGGAGCGGGAACACCTGCGCGAGCCAGCCGATCGCACTCTCGGACACACCGTACCGCGCGGCCGCGACCGTCGTCACCCCGGCGAAGTTCAGCCAGACCAGCTGAGTCGACGCCCCCACCACCGCAAACGCGACAATCGCTCCCCAGCGACTGCGCAGCCCGACCTCCACCATCCGCGCTCCCATCCCCAAAATGCTTACCGAACAGTAACCCGAGAGGAGCGGCTCGGCGAGACCCTTAGCGAGTGGCGCGGTACCGGCGGACCCGGCGATCGACGAACCGGCGTACCAACGGGGCGAGCAACGGGCCGAGCCCGGCCAGTACCGCGATGCCGGGGTCGGGGTAGACGGCGAAGCGGCGGCGCTCGATCGACCGGACGATGGTGGCGGCGACCTTGTCGGCCGTGATGGGCTTGATCGCGCCCGAGATGGCGGCGGTCTCGGCGGGTTTGTAGAGGTTCTCCTCGGCGAGCTGCGGAGTGTCCACATCGGGCGGGAAGACGCACCCCACGTGGACCCCGGCCGGCTTCAGCTCACTGCGCAACGCCTCCATCAGGCCCCGTACTGCGAACTTCGCCGGCGCGTACGCCGTATAGCCGAAGAACCCGAGAACCGCAGTAGCAGAGCTGATCGCCACGATGGCACCGTTGCCCCGCTCGACCATCCCCGGCGCCACCGCCCGAATCGCGTGCAAGGTGCCGAAGTAGTCGACCTCGATCATGCTCCGGAACACCTCATCGGACAGCTCGAGGAAATGCCCCGGGCGCGCCAACCCGGCCGCGGTGATCAAGATGTCGCACGGCCCTCCCTCTGCTACGAATCCGTCGATCGCCGCCGTCAACGCGGCCTGGTCGGAGACGTCGACGGCCGCAGTACGAACGACCGCCCCGCTCGCTCGCAGCCCCGCCGCAGCCTCC
Organism: Streptomyces sp. SID13031; assembly: GCF_010548305.1. Lineage (GTDB taxonomy): Bacteria > Actinomycetota > Actinomycetes > Propionibacteriales > Kribbellaceae > Kribbella. The sequence goes on along the minus strand of NZ_JAAGLV010000003.1, from coordinate 271,519 downwards.
TCCAACCGCTCGCCCCCACGAGCGATCAGCGAAACCGAGGCCCCCTTCGAGGCAAGCAGTCGAGCAGTCGCCAACCCGATCCCACTGGATCCCCCGGTCACCACCGCATGAGCCTGAGCCCCACGCACCTTGGTCATGCCGGCGGCCGCCCAGGCCGGGACAGGTCGATCCAGTAGCGGCGTACCGCGGTGGCTTCCGATTCTTCGAGTACGCCGCCGTTGTGCTCGATGGTGCGGGCGGAGGCGGGGTTGTCGGCGGCGCAGACCAGTAGTACTCGCGCTAGGTCGAGGCGGCGGGCGTCCTCGAGGATTTGGGCGAGGGCCCAGGTGGCCAGGCCCTGGCCGCGGGCCGATGGGCGGATGCCGTAGCCGATATGGCCGGTCCGGGGGTTGAGGTGGTGGCGGAGCGCGATGGCGCCTTGGACCCGCTCGCTATCGACGATCCAGCGGCAGGTGGCGTCGTCTGAGGCGGTCAGGCGGGTGACCCAGGTGGCGAAGCCCTCGGGGGACTCGACTTGGTCGGTTGCCTCGAGCCCGAAGCCGTCCTCGTGGAGGCCAGGACCCCATTCGGCATGTGCTTCCAGCCAGGGGAGATGCAGGCGGGTGGTGGGCGCGATCAAGGCCGATGGCACGTTCTCACCCTAGCCAACGCGCCCGGTGCGGTTGACGGTATGCGGGACAGACTGGAGTGTGGGGGTGGAGCAACGCCCAGGGGGATGCGCATGAGCGGAGAGCGGTCGGCCCGGATCGACCTGTCCGTGGCCGATGGCGGAGCGGTGGTCGCAGTGGCCGGGGTGATGGATATTCCGGTGGCGATGGCGCTCCGGAAGATTCTTGCCGAGGCGGCCGACTGGCGCGCGGGTGCGCTGCGGCTGCACCTCGACATCCCCGTCAACGGCGCCGAGTTGCTCGCGCAGATCCTCCGGGACGCGCAGGCCCGCTTCCAGGCGAAGGGCCGGCGGCTCGTGGTCGCCACGCCCAATGCCGCCGTCGCGATGCTCCTCGCCGGCGCCAACGTCACCGCGGAGCTGCAGGCCGGATAGAGGTTTCCACCGGGTACCCGAAGGCATGAGCCAACGGGAGGTCAGTGGGGGAGTTTGCGGGTGTCGATCAGCTGTTGCGCCACGTCGCGGAGTTTGGTGTTGGTGTCTTGGGAGTAGCGCTTGAGGATCGCGAAGGCCCGGTCGTCGTCGACGTCGAAGCGCTCCATCAGGATGCCCATCGCCTGGCCGACGAGCTTTCGGGCGTCGACGGCCTGCGCCATTGTTTCCTCGTGTCGTGCTGAGGCGACTGCTACGGAGGCGTGGCGGGCGAGGATGTGCGCGATTGCGTCGTCGTCCTCGCCGAAGGCGTCCGGCTCTGCGGAGTACAGGCCCAGTACGCCGATCGGCGTGCGGGTGCTGCCGCCGATGGCGAGGGGGACGTCCAGCACGCTGCGGACGCCGAGTCTGGCCACCTTCTCGGCCCATTTCGGCCAGCGGGTGTCGGTACTGGTATCGCGGATCAGGACGGTCGTGCCGTTCTCCAGGGCGGTGATCAGCGGGCCGGAGTCGCTGTCGATCTGCAGGCTGTAGACCTCCGCGACGGTGGAATCCGTGACAGCGGCGACCTCTGGCGAACCGCGACCGTGCAACACCACCCCGGCATGGCTGCAGTTCAGCGCCTGCAGGGCGAACTGGACGACGGCGTCGACGGTCTCGACGACGCCCGGCGCGTCGTGCAACTCGACGGCAAGGCGCGCAAAGATGTCGGCTGCGTGCGCCGGGGGCTGGCCGGCAGTCCCCGTCCCGCGGTCCTGGGAGTGCTCCATACCGAAATTATGCCAACCGACCGGCGACAGCGGTGGAGATCCGGCTGAGCATTTCGGTGAGCGCATTCGGAGATTGCCGGTGGTAGTGGCGGGTACTGGGGTGGCCGTCAGCTATTTGGAGGTACTGCGATGAGCACCGTTTCTCCCATCCCGCCGACCGGACCGGGCAGCGATCCTGAGAATCCGGATCTGGTCGACCCGGGCACCGAGAACCCCGACCTCGGTACCCGCCCGGGTGACGACAGTCCGCTGACGATCCCTGAGCCCACTCCCGACGAGTGACCGTCCCCACCCGGAAGTCGGGTGGGGACGGTTGTGGTCACTGGCCGTTCAGGGGGTCGTACTTGGGGGCGTAGCGGAAGTAATGCGGGTCGGTGAAGGTGCCGGGGACCTTGCCGAGGCTCTTGATCACCGTTGAGGTGCCGGGGTAGGCGACGTGGTTCAGCTGGTAGAGGTACGCGGAGTTGGTGTCGCGGTCGATGCCGAGGATCAGTGAGCCGTCGGGGCCGCACCTGGTGGCGATGAGCTGCTCGAAGACCTGCCAGGTGGAGTTGCGCAGGGTCGTGCCGTAGGTCTGCATCGGGAAGACGTTGGGCACCGCGACCGTCATCAGCTTGCCGGCCCGCGTATTGAGCACGAACGTGTCCTGGTAGTAGTCGCGGCTGATCAAGGTCATCGACTTGGCGACAGTGAGCCCGCCGATGCCACCGGTGTTGCGCCAGGTTGTGCCGTCCAGGGTCCAGCGCGCGAGCAAGCCCGTGGTGTCCTGCGCGTAGAGCGAAGACCGCTTGGGTTCCAGCGGATCCGGCGACATGTACAGCGACTGCTCGATCCACCGGTGCTTCGTCCAGCCGCCACCGACGCGGGTCTGGACGACCGGGTGCGCCGGGTCGACCTGGCCGTTGGCGAGTACGCCGTACGAGGTCGTGTAGAGGACGCCCCCGATGACGGCCTTGCCGGTCCTGGACGCACCGGTACCACTTGGGATGCTGGTGAAGGTGGTGATGTGCTCGACCTTGCCCGGCTGGTAGACGCCGGGGGTGGTCTTCACCGCGCCGACGGTCGCCGGCGAGGTCGCAGTGATGGTGCGCGTGGTCTGGGCGCCGGCCGTGGTGACCGAGCCGAGGTCGAGTGAACAGGGTGCGGCGGCGGTTGCCGAGACTTCGGCGCTGGCCGGTGCGACGGTCGAGCCGAGCGCCACGGCCAGGACCGCGGCGCCCGCCAGACTGATGGTCTTACGAAGCATGATGGTTCCCCTCCCGGTTTCGAGAGCTTCCCTATGGCCCTCATCACATTGGAAGCCGCCCGGCCCTGAGAAGTTCGAGCTCACTTCAGCCGGCTGAGACTGCCGTCCGCCTGTACTGCGATGGTCGTGTGCAGGGTGCCGACGGTGAGGTCGACCAGGAACGTCGACCCGGTCGATCGAGTCTGGTAGCTGACCGCCGCTTTCGAGTCGGCGGGGACGATGACGGACAGGATGGTCGCCGAGCGGCCGTTGCGGTGGAAGGCCACGGTCGGCGCCGGCAGTTGCTGGGTGGCCTTCGGCCAGTGCCAGCCCTGGATCGGGTCTTCCTTGCCCTGGGCCACCGTCGTCGCAACACCTTGAAGTTGTTCCTGGTAAGGGATCTGGAGCAGGACTGTCTTCACTTTGTCGCCCGGCTTCTGGGCGACCGTGGTGGTCGGCGAGGAGACTGTCACCTGCTGGCCTTCCGGCAGGTGCCACAAGGTCTGGAACGGCTGGTCCTGCTGAGCGGTGGCGCGATCCAGCGCGACGATCAGGTCCGGATCCTTGAGGACGAGGACCGAACGCTTGCGGGTCATCCCCGGCGCGGGCGAGTCGGAGAGGTCGTAGAACTCCGAGGTCGGCTTCACCTCCGAGCGGACCAGCTTGGTCTCGGTCGCGTGCCCGGCCATGTCCGGGCTGTACATCACGTTGTGCGCGGCCTCGCTCTTGACGAAGTCGCGCCACTTGTCGTCCTGGTAGCCGGAGTGACCGCTGTCGACCAGGATCTGCCGGCCGTGCGAGGTGTAGGTCATCGACATGTGGTCGTCGTGACCGTGCAGGGCGCGCGCCGGTCCGTACCTGAGGCTGTAGGTCGACTCCAGCGCGAACGGCCGCTTCTCGCCCCAGCCGGTCCGGCCGAAGATGTAGCCGGCGTCGAAGATCCCGATCCGCTGCGTCGGCCGGCGGCCGCGGACTCCCTGCGATCCGGCGTAGATCATCTCCGGCGTCGCGACACCGGCGAGATCGAGGGTGTCGACCATTTCGGAGTCGCCGAGCTGGGGAAGCCGGCCGAAGGAGTCGGTGGCGACCGTCAGCCATTTCGCGAGAGCAGTGCGACGGGTGGTGATGTTCGGCCCGGGATCGGCGCCGCACTCCTGCAGCGCCTTCAGCGCGCGGGCCCACAGCGTGAAGTTGAACTGGGCATAGCCGGCCGATTGCTCGTTGGTCGAGCCCTGCTTGTCGATCGCCTCGGTGATCGCCCGGGCCAGCCGCCGCTGGGCGAGCTGCTTGATCGGCTCGCGCTTGAGCGTGCAGCCGATCCCGAACATCGCGATGCTCTCGTCGGTGCCGTGGTTGCCGGGGCCACTCCAGTTGATCTCCATGAACCTGGCGTGGTCCAGCAAGGCCTTGTCCAGCCAGGCGTAGGCGGGCGGCAAAGTCTTCACCTTAAGGCCGGACAGGATCGCCTGGCGGGTGCAGATCAGCACGTTGCTGCGGTGCATCGTCGCCTCGTGCGCGCCGGTGTCGACCTTCCAGTCATACGGGTTGTCGTTCACCCAGTCGTGGATGATCGTGGTCACCCGGGTCAGTGCCAGCTTGTCGCCGTTGCCGGCGGCCCGGATGCCCTTGCCGAGCCAGCGCAGCGAGTGCAGCCACATGTACCAGCTGCGCTGGTTGTACGGGTCCGAACGCCAGTTGATGTCGCCCTTGCCGTTGCCCACCTGGTACGGCGGGTTGACGCTCCACTCGAAGGTGTCCTGGTACAGCCGGGACAACGGGTTGGTGCGCTCGATCCCGCTGTAACCGGGGCACGCGTACGTGTCCTGAACCACCTTGCCGGGCTTGGGTGGTGTGGTCAGCCTCGTCGCGGTCGGGATCGCTTTGGTCCCGGCCCTCGGCGCCTGGCCGGGGCTGAAGGCGTGCTGGGGCGAGACGATCACGGTGACCAGCGCGATCGCCATGACGACGACTCCCGCCGCCAGCAGGGGCAGCCACTGCCGGCGGGTTAGCCGGCCCTGGCGAAGGCGATCACGATAGCTGTGCCGTCGGGGCGTCATTTCCGTCCTCACAGGTCATTCGGGTCTTGACAATTCAGGTCTAGACCGGTATTGAGGGCGGGCGGTGCCCTTGAAATTTGTGGGTTTGTTTTTCGCCGAGTCGCCAGGCGTTGCGTCTCTACGGGAATAGACGTACTGAGGGGCCGAAAATGTTGTGTCCGGTCGGGCACCAATTCGGAAAGTCACCCGGTCAGGTCCGCGGCCGGACAACCCTCCGGAGACAACGATGCTCGCGGTGCCGCGAAGGTTGCGGCACCGCGAGCATTCGCTCTGTCAGCTGACCTCGCGCGGGGTGGCTCCGGGGCCCGGGCGGAAGGCGACCTCGCGCGGGGTCGGGGTGTGGCCGGCGGCGCACTGCATCGTGACCTCGACTCGCTCGCCGCAGCCTCGGTGCTCGGGGAGAAGGGGCGGGCCGCCGTCGATGGGGAGGTATTGGTCGCCCCACTGGACCAGCGCGACCATCACCGGGTAGAGGTCCAGGCCCGCCTGGGTGAGGCGGTATTCGTAGCGTTCGCGCTGGCCGGGGACGCGGTAGGCCACGCGGCGGAGCAGGCCGTGATCGATCAGGGCCGTCAGCCGGTCGGTGAGCACCTGGCGGGGGATGATCGCCCGGGCCCGGATGTCCTCGAACCGGCGGACGCCGACGAACACCTCGCGCAGGATGTGGAACGTCCACTTCTCGCCGAGGATCTCCATCGTGCGCGAGATCGTGCAGTTCTCGGTCGACCAGTGCATGGCCTCCGGTACCTGAGCCTGAGTACTCATGGACTAAGTCTACTTGACAGACTCAGCCATCCCAGGCGAAGCTGAATCCATGATTCAGACTCAGGTGGTGGTGGTCGAGGCTCCCGCAGAGCTGGTACTTCGGCGAGCGGGTGACGCCGACGCCGAGTCGCTGTCCGGGATGCTGACCAGCCAGCCGGATCTGAGCCTCTACATGCGCTTCCAGACAGCAATCGGCCGGCCACCACGGCCGGCCCTGCTGCAGCAGCTCGTCAGCCCGAACGGCGCCGCCTGGATCGCCGAACGCGATTGCCAGGTCATCGGCCATGCGATGTGGGCGTGGGTCAAGGGCGCGACCGTGCCGACCGCCGAGCTGGCGCTGATCGTCGCCGACCCGGAGCAGCGGCGCGGGCTCGGCGTACAGCTGCTGACCGAAGCCGCGCACCATGCGCTGGCGGCCGGGGCCGATCAGTTCCTCGTGATGGTCAGTGCCATGAACGACCGGGTGCTCCGGATGGTCCGCCGCCGCTGGCCCACCGCCACCGCCGAACGCGAAGGCGCCCTCCTCAACTTCACCATCCCGGCGGCCGACTTCTTCGCGACCGTCAACTGAGCACGCAACGTTGCGGATCAGGAGAAGTGCGTGACCGGGCGATCGACTTCGGTGCCGTCGATGGTGATGTCGAGCTTCTCGTTGTAGAAGGCGATCAGGCCTGCGATGGGCTGAAGGGCGAGGGTCGGGAAGTCATAGGCCCAGGCGAGATCTTCATGCAGGGTGGCGCCGGAGCGGACGGACCAGTAGCCGCTTGTCTCTCCTTTGTAAGGGCAGGCGGTGACGGTGCCGGACGGCTCCAGGTGGGTGAAGTCGACTTCGGTGCGGTTGAAGTAGTAGCGCGTCGGCAGGCCGGTCTCGAAGACCATGACGGTCGAGGACGAATCCGCCAGAACGAGGCCGTCCAGGGATACCTGCACGTGGCGGGTGGAGCGCAGAGAGTCGACTCGCGTGTAGGGGTTGCGAGGGTGGACGAAGACTTGTTCGTCCTCCTCGAACCACGCGTCCAAAGCCGACCACTCGAAGCGCACCAGGCCCGCCAGCCCGCTCATCGCGTCATCGCCGTACAGACGTGCTGCCGCGGGGCGATGGATCTCACCGAGCTGGAGCGCGTGACGTCGCGCAGTACCGCGTTTCAGCTTCTGCGGGTGGTTCTCATCGACCAGTACGCCGGGCAGCACGTCGGCGACGGGGATGTAGTACTGCGGGTAGTTGGGCCACTCCCAGAGGTAAACCGCCCGAGTGGTGTCCAGCACGATCTGGGAGCCGAGCATCGCGCGGATCCGCCGCGGTACCGGCTCGAGGTGGTCAGTCTGAGCAATGGATGCGGGGTAGTCAGCCATGCACCCAAGCTACTGCCGCGCGTTGCCCCGGCGCGGTTGCTACTACCGTCTTCGGCGATCGGCAGGCAAGCTGATGGATATCCCCTGGAGAGGAATCTGCTGATGGTTGCCGCGCTTGCTCCGCATGGGTTGCATCACGTCACCGCTATCGCGGAGGATCCGCAGCGGAACGTCGACTTCTATACGACGGTGCTGGGGCTGCGGCTGGTGAAGCGGACCGTCAACTTCGATTCGCCGGGCAACTATCACCTGTACTACGGGGACGAGTCGGGTCGGCCTTCGACGTTGCTGACCTTCTTCCCGTGGCCGGGGGCCGATGCGGGGCGGCAGGGGACCGGGTTGACGACGGCGACTGCGTTCAGCATTCCGCCCGAGGCGTTGGGGTGGTGGCAGAAGCGGCTCAAGGAGCTGAAGGTCGACGCGGATGATCCGGTCGCGCGAGCCGATGAAGAGGTACTGCGGTTGCGTGATCCCGATGGGCTGGTGATCGAGTTGGTCGCGTCCGACGGGGATTCGCGGTCCGGGTGGGACGGTGCTTCCGCAGTACCGGCTGACAGCGCGATTCGCGGGTTGTACTCGGTGACGATGACCGAGCGCGAGCTGGAGCCGACGGCGGAGATGCTGGCCGGGATGCTCGGGATGGAATACGGGCACAACACGGCGGACCGGACGCGGCTGGTGATGGCTGGCGGGCAGGACGGTACTGCGGTGGATGTCCTGCCGAGCAAGGATTCTCGCGGGTTGCAGGCGGCGGGAACCGTGCACCACATCGCCTTCCGCGCGCCGGACCAGGAGACGCAGGCGCGGTGGCGGCTGGAGCTGCTGGAGGCCGGGATCAACGTGACCGAGATCCTCGACCGGCAGTACTTCACCTCGATCTACTTCCGCGAGCCTGGCGGTGTGCTGCTGGAGATCGCCACCGACCAGCCGGGCTTCACCGTGGACGAACCGCTGCTCGAACTCGGGCAGCACCTCAAGCTGCCACCGTGGCTCGAGCCGAACCGCGAGCAGATCGAGAACGCGCTGCCGGCTCTCCGCGTGCCCGACGCTCCCCGATGAGCGACGCACTGGACCGCCCGTACGTCTGGCAGTCAGGAACCGGTACTCCGTTGCTGCTCCTGCATGGCACCGGGGGCAACGAGCACGACCTGCTGCCGTTGCGGGAGCACCTTTCTCCCGACTCGCCGGTCCTGTCGCCGCGCGGCACGGTGCTCGAGAACGGGATGCCCCGTTTCTTCCGTCGGCTACGGGAGGGCGTCTTCGACGAGGACGACCTGCGGGCGCGCGCTGATGAGCTCGCCGAGTTCCTGACCGCGGCCGAAGGGAAGTACGGAGTACCGGCCGGTGCCTGGATCGCGGTCGGCTTCTCGAACGGAGCCAACATGGCGTCGGCTCTGCTGCTGCGGCATCCGGAGTCGCTCGCAGGCGTCGTGTTGCTCGGCGCGATGGTCCCGTTCGCGGATGCGGGGCCGGAGGATCAGACCCTCGACGGCAAACGCGTCCTGATCGTCAACGGCACTCAGGATCCGATGGCGACCACGGCTCAGACCCAGACCCTTGCGGCCAACTTGCGCCGCCGGAGCGCCGCCGTCGAGGTACTCGCCTTCGACGGCGGCCACACCATCGACCCGGCCACGCTGCCGACGATCAAGCAGTTCGTCAGCGGGCCGGTCGGGTGACGTCAGCCCCTGCCGGCTACTGGTGGATGTGCTGGACCCAGTCGGCCGGTACTGCGCCCTCCGGGCCGGGGGTCGGCTGGGTGACCGGGTGGTTGGCGGGCGGGGCCAGCTCAGGGCCGTCCACGATCTCTTCGGTGGTGAAGTCCCAGAACCAGTCCTCGCCCGGCTCGTAGGACTGGATGATCGGGTGGTTCGTCTCAGCGGCGTGCTTGCTGGCGTGCTGCTCGGGCGAGCTGTCGCAGCAGCCGATGTGTCCGCACTCGGCGCAACGGCGCAGGTGGAACCACCAGCCGCCGCCGTCCGTGCACTCGACACAGCCCGGTCCCGAAGGCGCGACCTCAGGCCGGATCCCGGCGTCGTTCGTCATCCCGTCAACCTTTCCGTCGGTGGCTGGCAGCACCAAGCGTGGCACAGCCGGAAAACCGCGGGCCACCGGCGTGGATCGACCGCCGGAGCCAGTCGCCGGAGCCAGTCGCCGGAGTCGGTCGCCGGAGTCAGCCGCCGGAGTCGGTCGCCGGGGGAGTCAGCCGGGGGAGTCAGCCGCCGGGGACGGCCAGCAGGTCGGCGAAGACCGTATCGAGAGCCATCTTGGCCGCGCCGAACGCGACCGAGTCGGCGCCCATCGTCGAGGTGACCACGTCGAGCGGGAGTAGCGTCAGCTTGGCCAGCTCGCGCCGGAACGGTTCGGCGATGATCGCGCCACCGCGCGACATCCCGCCGCCCAGCACCACCACCTCGGGGTCGACCGCGAGCGCCAGGACGGCGGCACCTCGCGCCAGCGCTTCCGCGAACGCGATCAGTACCGCGAGGCTCTCCGGATCCTGTAGCGCCGCCGAGGCGATCAGGAACTCTCCCTCGCGACCGGACGGCGCACCGGCCTCGGCCGCGAGGGCGGCACCGCGGGCGTGCAGCCGCTCGACGGCTTCGGCCCAGCCGAGCATCGGCAGCACGCCGATCTCGCCGGCCGCGCCATGCCTGCCCTGATGGACCTGTCCGTCGATCAGTACGCCGGCGCCGGCCCGGTGCCCGGCGAACATGTAGACGACGTCGCGGTGGTTCTGCACGGCGCCCTTCCAGTGCTCGGCCAGCGCCGCCAGCTTCACATCGTTGGCCACGGCAACCGGTTGGCCGAGCCCGTCGGACAGCACCTGGGCGACATCGACCTCGGTGAACCCGGGCAGCGAGTACGGCGCCAGGTTCGCTCCGAACGGCCCGACCCGGACGTCGGACACGCCCTCGGCCGCCCGGAGCGCGCCGGTGATCCCACAGGCGACGCCGGTGATCTGGGCCGGGTCAAGCGCGGCGTCGGCCCAGCAGGCTCTGGTGGTGTCGATCGCGGCCTGCAGCCGGTCTCGGGCAGGCAGGTCGGGATCCAGCTCGACCCGCCGGCTGGCCAGGGTGTTGCCGCGGAGGTCGGTGACGACGGCCATCGCCTTGTGCGCCCCGATGTCGAAGCCGCTGACATGACCGGAGTCCGCCCGAAACCTGAAGTGCCGGGCAGGCCGTCCCGCCGTCCGCCCCGACGAAGTACGAGGTGGTGCCGTTTCTTCGACGCGGCCTTCGGTCAGCAGCTCGGCGAGCAGGTCCTCCGCGGTCGGCCGGGAGACGCCCACCACCGAACGCAGCTCCCGCAAGGTCAGCCTGTCCGCGTCGAGGAACGCCGCCAGCGCCGCCGAGAAGTTGAGCCGGCGGAGCAACGACGGGTCCCCCAATCGCCCACCCGCCTTGCCGTCCTCACTCACGTCCTGACAATAACGCCCAGGTGGGAGAGGATTTTGGTGAGGTGGTGTCGATCTTGCGGTGGTGCGTTCGACGCTGGGGTGTGGCGGCTACCAGGGCCGCTCCTGATGAGAGGTGAGTCAGATGTCGTTCCAGGCGTACTTGGACAAGGTCGAGGAGAAGACCGGGCTGACTCCGCGGGAGCTGGTGGAGCTGGCGCGCGAGCGGGGATTCGAGGGGCCGGACACGAAGGCGGGAGCCGTCTGTGACTGGTTGAAGGAGGACTACGAGCTAGGACGCGGGCACGCGATGGCGGTCGTGTATGTGATCAAGAACGGCGCCAAGATCGGCGACAAGCACGTCGGATCGACCGGGGTGCACCGCGACGACTCGGACACCCTGTGGCTGGACGGCAAAGCCACCAACCCGGCGGGCAAGGCCTGACAACAACAGCGTGGAGCGACCGTCCGCCGGCCTCCGCAACACGCTCAGCTGGCGTGCGCCAAAACACGCCTGACCCAGCCGTGGCAGGCTCTGATCATGCGTACCTTGGTCTGGCGGGTGACCTGGATCAGCTCGGTGGTGGTCGCTGTCTTCTCCGTACTGCTGCCGATCGTCGCGGGCCGGACAGGCGCGGCCGACTGCGCGGCCGTGGTCTGCGATCCGAACGGGTACGCCACGATCTTCTACATCGCCGTCGGGGTGGTGCTGACCGGCCTCAGCCTCGCGACCTACGGGTTCAGCAGGGCGCGACGCGAGGCCGGGCCGGCGGTCGGCCTGCTCACCTCGATCCTGATCCTGGGCTTCGTCGCCGGCGGCGCCGAGGACCTCCCCGCCTGGCTGACCGCGCTCACCTGGATCGTCGGCGGCTGGTTCCTGATCGTCAGCGTCGCGGGCCTGGCGCTCCTCCGCGGCCACCACCCGCCGCACGCCGACTGACCCGGGCGGTACGGTACGACCGTGGATCAGCAGGCGCGGGAGAAGCTCTCTCCCCGGGACAAATGGATCACCATCTTCGGGCGTAAGCCGGTGCTCGAGGCGCTGAACGATCCCTCGTTGTCGGTGGCGAAGGTGGTGGTCGCGGACAACGCCGGCGGAGGCTCGCTGGACGAGATCCTGCGCGCCGCCTCCCAGACCGGTACGCCGGTGGAGCGGGCGACGGCCTCCCGGGTCAAGTGGCTGGCCGGCAACGGCAAGCACGATCAGGGGGTGGTCGCCGACGTCGATGCACCCCGGATGACGCCGCTGGCCGACTTCGTCCAGGCGCGGGGTAAGCGGCCGACGAAGGTGTTCCTGCTGGACGGCGTCACCAACCCGGGCAATGTCGGGATGATCTTGAGGACGGCGACCGGCGCCGGCTTCGACGGCGTGATCCTGCCCCGAGCCGGTACTCCGCACGTGGGGCCGCTCGTCATCAAGGCCTCGGCCGGGATCGCGTTCCAGGCCCCGATCGTCAACGTGGCGACGGCGAAGGCAGCGGCCGACCTGCTGACCGAAGCGGGGTACCGCATCTACGGCCTGTCGGCGCGCTCGAAGCAGTCACTCTTCAAGGCGGAGCTCGCGGACCGCGCGGTCTTCGTTCTCGGCGGCGAGACCAACGGCATCACCGTGGGCACCGACGAGGACCTGCAGATCCCGTTGCACGCAGGAGTCGAGTCGCTGAACGTCGCGGTCGCTGCCGCTGTCGTCGCCTTCGAGGTCACCAACCGCGACTGACCGGTTGGCCTATCCGCTGACAGCAGTCACCGGTCCGCGGTCAGCACCCGAGCGGCCTCGGCGACCTCCGCGAGTCGGTGTGCTCGCGCGGACTCCGCCGGGGTGAAGGGCTCGCCTGGGCGGGTGAAGACATAGAGCCCGCTCCACGGCGACGGGATCTTGAGGATCGTCCCGTCGGTTGGCAGCGGTTTGCCCTGGTACGTCTTCGGGTCGTTGACCAGTTGAGCGCCGAGCAGCTCGGCGACCGCATGCGGCAGCTCGGCCGGATCCGCGACGACCTGCGCTGACAGGCTCAACGCCGTCGTCTGCCCGTCGACCAGCGCGAGCGTCGTGGTCGGCCGGACGTGGACGTCGCGCCCACCCGCCGCGGTGACGATCTCCAGCAGCTCGTCCGGCCCGACCCCATCAGGCGTGGAGACGACCAACTCGTCCCGTACGCCGTCGTACACCGGGTGGACGTGCAATCCGAGGATGTTGGCGTCCAGCTCGGTCAGCCCGAACGTGAGCTGCTCCAAGGCGCCGGCCCGGTCGTCGAGGGTGACCCTGATCCGCCAGAGCGACGGCGCCTGCTCCAAGCCGGCGTGAGCGCTTCGCCGGAGGCGGTGGCCGGGAGCGTGCAACCAGGTGCGCAGCAGGTGCATCGTCGAGGGCTCGATCACCCAGATGGCGAGCGCGGTGGTGGTGATCGCGAGCAGGCTCACCGCGACCAGGTACGGCGGATGGATCGCCACGATGACCGCGTGCAGCGCGAGCTCCAGCGGGAAGATCGCGGCGAGCTTGGCCAGCGTCAGCCGGAGCCGGGCCGGATGAGGCATCCGCCCGCAGACGTCACACGCAGTACCGGCCGTGACCGAACTTCGGAGGGGGTCCATGGCATCCAGGGTGGCTGCGGTGCGTGACCTCGCTGTTCCAGGGCTGTGAATTGTTGATTCGGCCTTGCGTGATCGGGAGGCCTGGGTTTACGGTCCCGGTTAACGTTTAAGTGATCGTTAGTGAGTGATTTGTGCAGAGACAGATCATAAACGGTCAGTGGTGACAGACCAGAGCAGAGGTGAGGCGGCGACATGGAGAGCAACTTCGGGCGGCGGCGGTTTCTCGGGCTGGGTGGTGCAGCGGTCGGTGTCGTAGTACTCGGGCCGACGCTCACCGGTTGTGGTGACGGTGGTTCGGCCGGCGGCGGCGCCAAGGCGTCGGGAGACGTGAAGCTGCCGACGTACAAGGCCTTCGAGGGGCTGCGGCCGGATCTGGCGGGGGCCGAGTCGGGCCTCGAGCCGGGCTTCCTGCAGTTCCCGGAGAACGCGATCGCGAGCGTTCAGGGCGCGCCGTTGAAGAGTGCGGTGACCGCGTTGACCGAGACGTTCGCGACGCCGCCGCCGCCGATGGGCAGCAACCCGATGTGGCAGGGGCTCAACCGGGCGCTCGGTGGCGACCTCAAGCTCACCATCGGCACCGACCCCGGCTACCCGGAGAAGTTCGCCACCCTGCTGGCCGGCGACTCGCTGCCCGACCTGATGTGGCTGCCGCCGAACCAGGGCATCCCGAACATCGGCCCGATGCTCGAGGCCAAGTTCCAGGACCTGACCCAGTACCTGTCGGGCGACGCGGTACTGGAGTACCCGAACCTCGCCGCGCTCAAGCCGGCCTCCTGGCGGACCGCGGTCGTGAACGGCAAGATCTGGGGCGCGCCGATCCCGTCGACGCCGTTCGGCCAGGTGATGATGGGCAACCCGAAGACCTGGGCGAAGGTCGGTGGGCTGCAGTGCACGACCGCCGACGAGTTCTTCGCCAAGTGCAAGGAGCTCACCCGCGGGACGAACTACGCGCTCGAGCCGGCGATCGTCAACATGCTGCACATGTTCGGTGAGTGGTTCGGCGCCCCGAACAGTTGGCGGGTCAACCAGGACCGGTCGCTGACCCACTTGTACGAGACGGACAACTACAAGGCCGCCGTCGAGTACGCCGCCAAGCTCTGGGCGGCCAAGGTCTTCTACCCCGACCTCAACCTCGCGGACGCGACGCCGAAGACCGTCAACGGCCAGATCGCCGCCCAGGTCGTCGTCGGGCCGCGCGCGACCGCCGACTTCCGCGCCGCCGACCCGGCGCTGTTCGTCGACACGTTGATCCCGTTCGGTCACGACGGCAAGGCCAAGCCGGTCTACGACATGGGCTACGGCACGGTCGGCTTCACCCCGTTCAAGAAGACCGACGAGGGCCGCATCCGCGAACTCCTTGCCTTGGTCAACTACCTCTCGGCGCCGTTCGGCACCAAGGAGTACCTGCAGAAGAACTTCGGTACCGCGGGTGAGCAGTACACCCTCGACGGCAAGAAGAACCCGGTGCTCAACTCGGCCGGCAACCAGCAGGCGCCCGGCCTGGTCAGCGCCCTGCAGATCATGACCGCGCCGGAGAGCGTGATCTTCAACCCGGCGTTCCCCGAGGACACCCGCAAGATCCACGCCACCGAGCAGAAGCTGCTCGAGTTCGCGATGCGCAACCCGACCGCGGGCACGTACTCCGACACCAGCAGCAAGGTCGGCACCAAGCTGACCGCGGCGTTCCGCGACACGATCGTCGACATCGTCACCGGGCGGCAGAAGATCGGCGCGTACGACGAGGCGCTGAAGCGCTGGAAGAGTGGCGGCGGCGACAAGATGCGTGGTGAGTTCGAAGCCGTCCTGCCCGCCGGCGCACCGGTGACCCAGTCTTGAGCAGGAGGAAGCAGCCGGAGCTGCCGTTCCGGGTCCGGTTGCGGCGGGACTGGCAGATGCTCGTGCTGATGGTGCCGGGAGTCTTTTTCCTGCTGGTGTTCTTCTACGTGCCGGTGCTCGGCAACGTGGTCGCCTTCCAGGACTTCCAGCCGTACCTCGGCATCATGCACAGCGAGTGGAACGGCGTCCAGAACTTCGTCAACCTGTACGCCAACCCGGACTTCTGGGACGCGCTGCGCAACACGCTGATCTTGGCGGCGGTCCAGCTGGTGCTGTTCTTCCCGGTGCCGTTGGCAATGGCTCTGATCGTGGATTCCCTGGTCAGCAACAGGATCCGGCGCGCGTTCCAGACCATCGCGTACCTGCCGCACTTCCTGTCCTGGGTGCTCGTGATCGCGCTGTTCCAGCAGTCGCTGGGTGGCGCCGGGTTCGTCAACAACCTGCTCCGGCAGGCCGGGTTCGACCCGATCCCGTTTATGACGAACCCGGACACCTTCCCGCTGCTCGTCGTCGGGCAGCTGATCTGGAAGGACGCCGGCTGGGCGATGATCATCTTCCTCGCCGCGCTCTCGGCGGTCGACGTCTCCCTGTACGAGGCTGCCGCGGCGGATGGAGCGGGTCGCTGGCGACGGCTCTGGCACATCACCCTGCCGTCGATGCGGACCGTCATCGTGCTGCTGCTGATCCTGCGGATCGGCGACATCCTCAGCGTCGGGTTCGAGCAGTTCATCCTGCAACGCGACTCGGTCGGCCCGGGCGCGGCCGAAGTACTGGACACCTTCACGTACTACGCCGGCGTGGTCGGCGGTGACTGGAGCAGCGGAGCCGCGGCCGGGCTGGCCAAGGGAGTCATCGGCGCGCTGCTGCTGTGGGGTGCGAACACGATCGCCCATCGCCTCGGCGAACCGGGCATCTTCCAGAAGCGAGGTGTCTCGTGAGGCCGATCTGGAAGGAGCGGCCGTCACCGGCGTACCAGACCATCAAGGCGGTCGTGCTCGGTGGTTTCGCGCTCGCGATCATCATCCCGATCATGGTGGTGATCTCGACCTCGCTGGCCAGCGACGCCGACATCATCGAGGCCGGCGGCTACGTGCTCTGGCCGTCGCATCCGACCTTCAAGGCCTACGACACGTTGTTCAGCGGTGGGCTGATGGCGCGGGCGATCGGGGTCAGCGTCTTCGTCACCGTCATCGGTACGGCGATCGCCCTGTGCACCACGATCGCGCTCGCCTACGCGACCTCGCGGCCGGTGCTGTTCGGCCGGCCGGTGTTGCTGCTGGTGCTGTTCACGCTGCTGTTCGCGCCGGGCATCATCCCGATGTTCCTGATCGTCAAGCAGCTCGGGCTGATCGACAGCCTCTGGTCGCTGATCCTGCCCGGCGCGCTGGGCGCGTTCAACTTCGTGGTGATGCGGACGTTCTTCATGAACGTTCCGCAGGAGATCCTGGAGAGCGCGCGGATCGACGGCGCGAGCGACTTCACCATCCTGCGCCGGATCGTGATGCCATTGTCGAAGGCGGTGATCGCGGTGGTCGGGCTGTTCTACGCGGTCGGCTTCTGGAACGCCTTCTTCAACGCGCTGCTCTACATCAACGACACGTCGAAGTGGCCGGTCCAGGTGATCTTGCGGACGTACGTGCTGCAGGGCAAGTCCCTGTCGGCCGACCAGCTCGGGGTGACGCCGTTGCCGCAGCCGCAGTCCTTGCAGATGGCCGTCGTGGTGGTCGCGCTGGTGCCGATCGCGATGGTCTACCCGTTCCTGCAACGGCACTTCAACAAGGGCGTCATCACCGGTGCGGTCAAGGGCTGAGACAATTGCGCGCATGGCCACGGGGATGACCGACAAACCGACGCTGCGGACCGTTGCCGCGGCGGCGGGAGTCTCGATCGCCACGGTGTCCTACGTACTGTCCGGGCACCCGCGCAGTCAGACGATCTCGGAGAACACCGCGGACCGGGTGCGCGAGGCGGCCTCGCGGCTGGGCTACCGGCGCAACGATGCCGCCCGGGCGATCCGGACGGGCAAGTCCGACCTCGTGCTGCTCTCGTTGAGCGTCCTCGCCGATCCGTGGGCGCAGGCGGTGGCGGCGGATGTGAGCGCCGCGGTGCAGCCGCTGGGCAAGACCGCGCTGATCGTGGCCGACAGCGACTGGCGGACGGTGCTCGCGAACCGCACGCCGGATGTCATCTTCATCGATCACGTCCGCGACGATCCCTCGCTGGTCGCCGATCTCGAGGCGTTCGCCGCGCAGGGCGTGCAGATGGTCGTTTTCAGTGAAGTGCTCGAACCGCAGGGCTACGACGTCATCCGGTCCGGCGCCGAGCCACGCTGCCACCTCGCGGTCGAGCACCTGCTGGAGCGGCACACCCGGATCGGCGCGCTCACCTCGAAGCTGGCCGGCTGGCCGCGGTACGACGCGTATCTGCGCACGATGGCGGCGGCCGGAGTACCGGTGCTGGATGATTTGGTGGCGACGTACGAGCCGCATCCCGAAGGGGCTTATCGGGCGGCGATGACGGTGCTGAACCGGCCTGACCGGCCGTCGGCGCTGTACTGCACGACGGACTTCGCCGCGATCGCCGCCATCCGGGCGGCTCACCGGTTGCATCTCGACGTACCGGGGGACCTGGCCGTGATCGGGGTCGGCAACACGCCTGAGGGTGAGCATCTGGATCCGTCGTTGTCGACGGTCGGGCCGGTCGGTTTCAATGCCGCGCTGTGCCGGATCATGGTCGCCCGCCTCACCGACCGCGAGGGCGCGGCCGGCAAGGTGTACGACTTCCCGTGGCAATTGATCGCGCGGGAATCGACGGCTGTCGTCTAGAAGAGCCTGGTCTCCTTGACCAAGGCGGGCTCTTCGAGGTCGAGCAGGAACTGCTTGCGCTTCAGCCCACCGGCGTACCCAGTCAGCTTGCCGTCCTTCCCGACCACCCGGTGGCACGGGACGATGATCGAGAGCGGGTTGCTGCCCACGGCCTTCCCGACCAGCTGAGCGAGCTGTTTGTCGCCGAGCCGCTCCGCGAGTTCCCCGTACGTCGTGGTCTCGCCGCGCGGAATCTCGTCGAGCAAGGCCCACACCTGCTGCTGGAACGCGTCGCCGCCGCGGAGCTCCGTCGTGAGGTCGAACGTGTCGCGTTCGCCGGCGAGGTATTGGGCCAGCTGTCGCGCGGCCTCGGCTAGTACAGGATCTGTTGCCGCCTCAACCTCGTCGCCCAGAGTGGCGCGCTCGGGTTTCACCCAGTGATGCGGGAAGTAGATCCCGATCAGGGCGTCGTCCGAGGCGACGAGGGTCAGGTCGCCGAGCTGCGTGCTGACGATTGCGTGCCGGTTGTTCATTCTCTCCTCCAGTGTCTCCTAGTAGAACGGCAGCAGATCTCGTTATGTGAGGATTGCTCGACCCTCTTACCTGGGGTTGACCGGTTTCGCCATCACCGTGGGTTGTCATCTAAACGTTCGTTTATGACTCCGCTGATGGGCTACGTTTTGCGGGATGAAGCTCACGCTGCGTGGTCAACGACGCCTGCCCACTGTTCTGGTGGTGGTGGTCGTCGGTTCGGTGCTGGCGGTCGGGGTTCTGGTCGCGTACCGGACCGGCGAGGCGACCGGAGTGCAGACGGCCCCGGCGGTCGGCGCGCAGGGCAAGGCGCTGTTGCGTAGTGCCGAAGAGCGGCTGGTCCACGAGTGCATGAGCGCCGCCGGTTTCCAGTACTTCGAGAGGCCGCCCGCGACGAAGTCGGATCAGCGTGACTTCCCATACGTGGTGGACGACGTGGCTTGGGCCGCCGCGAACGGCTATGGCCGCCCGGAGCAGACTGCTCCGCCGGTGGATCCGGCTGCTCGATACTTCGCCGGTCTGCCCAAGGAACAGCAGAATGCCTGGCGCAAGACGCTGGTCGGCTCGGGCAAGCAGATCTCGGTCGAGCTGGCTCCGGGGCGGCGGTTGTCCGCCAGCGACAAGGGGTGCATCGCCTCTGCGCGGCGGACACTGTACGGAGATCTGGTGGGCTGGTTCAAGGCTCGGCGGCTCACCGACAATCTCGACTTCCTGGTCCAGGACAAGGTCCGTGACGACCAGCGGTACGTCACCGCGATGGCCGATTGGGCCGGCTGCGTCAAGGGTCGCGGTTATGACGCCGCCGACCCGGGCGCGCTGCGCGAAGTCGTTGCTAAGCGCAACGAAGGCCGTGCGGCGTCCGTAGTACGGGCGGCTGAGGTCGAAGCGACCGTGGCCGAGGCGACCTGCGCGAACTCGACGTCGCTGACGCGGACGTTGCGGTCGATCGAGCCCGGGTATCGGGCCGCGGCGATCGCCGAGCATCAGCGCGAGCTGGCCGATCTGAACGTCTTGGAGCAGGCCGCGGTACCCCGGGCGAAAGCAGCCCTCGAGAACCACTGACCCCGCTTGTCCGCTGCTCTGCGGGCGAGCTGTCCCCTGAAAGAATGGAATGGCCGATGCGTTCGCTCACCTGGAAGACCGCGGCGTTCGCCGCAGTAGCCCTGACCGCCACCGCTGCACCCGTGATCCCCGCCTCCGCCGCGCTCGGAGACTGCCCGTCCAGCTACTTCTGCGCCTGGGCCGACGACAACGCCCAAGGCCACCGGGCCCAGTGGTCCGGCAACGACAGCAACTGGGGCGACGACGGCATGCACGACAACGACGAAACCGTCTACAACAACGGCACCCCCGGCGGCTTCGACCACGTCTGGATCTACTACGACGTGAACTACGGCCGCTACAACATGTGCATCGGCCCCGGCGAGTGGTACGACGCCCAACTGGACGACAACGACCACGACTCCCACTCCTGGTCCACCGCATGCAAGTTCGACTGACCAACCCCGCGGCACCGTCCCGCCCTTCACCTCCGCGCTGCCTGCTGTAGGCCGGTAGCGCGGAGGTTCGTGGTGTTGCGGGTAGCGTGGCATTGTGGTTGAGGTTGTCTCGGTGGAGATCGTGGCGCTGGTGGTGTCGGCTGTGCATGCCTACGTGGGGCGGCCACAGGACGGTCCGGCGGTGGATCCCGGGGTGGTGTCGCGGAAAGAGATCGAGGTGCGGGCCGGGTTGGGGATCGTGGGCGATCGGTACTTCAACCAGTCGGCTCACCGGAACGCGGCCGTGACGGTTTTCGATGCCTCGGTGCTGGACGAGTTGGCTGCCGAGCTTGGGTTGGCTCAGGTGCCTGATCCGGTGCTGACCAGGCGGAACATCATCATCCGGGGCTATCCGATCGACCAGCTGGCGGTTCGGCGTACGGGGTCGGGGGAGCGGGTGCCCGGGCGGAGCTTCAGTTTGGATACGGGGTCTGGAGCGGTGCGGTTTCAGGCACATCGCCCGGCCAATCCGTGCGCGTGGATGGACGTCACGGTCGCGCCCGGCGCCTTTAAGGGACTGCGTGGGCACGGCGGGGTCCGCTGCGAGCCCTTGAGCTCCGGCACCCTCAACCTCGGACCGGCCACCCTGTACGTCGACTAGACCCGTTCCCATCCACTCATCGGCTCGATTATCCAGGGCTTGGCGGTCTTGACCATGGGGTTTGCCGAGCGGACGCTGGCGGAGGAGGTGGTGTTGATGGCGAAGGTGCTGATTCTCACCGGAGACGCGGCCGGCGGTGGCGAGTGGGTCGACGGTGACGCGGTCGTGGACGGCAACGTCGTGAGCGGGCGGGCCTGGCCCGATCATCCTGCGTGGATGCGTGCGTTCATGGCTCTGCTGAAGGAGAAGGCGCCGGCCTAGGTTTTCGGCCGGCTTTCGGTACCGCGGGTTACGGTCCGACGATGGTCGGGCGATGGATGATAGCGGCGGCACTGGCGGCCGCCCTGGTGGGCTGCGCCGACACGAGCGCCGAGACGGACGGTACTGCGGGGTCCGGTACTACGGGCTCCGGTACCGCGGGGTCGCCGGTCAGCCCGACGCCGACCGTGACGCCGCCGGGGCCGAAGAGCTCCATCCCGGAGGGCTCCCAACCGACCGAGGCCAAGCCGTCACCCTCGTCGACACCGACGCCCTCGTTGACACCGTCGACAGCCAAGCCGATCACGACCGTGACGACGCTGGCGATTCCGTCGATCGGGGTGAAGGCGTTGCGGGTGGTCGGCTACGTCGGTACTGCCGACGACCAGCCGGGGACGGTCATCCAGGATCGGGGGCTGTTCGCGTCGCCGCGGGGACCCGCCGGTGGGGTCGGCGCCGGAGAGATCGGCAACTTCATCGTGACCGGCCACCGGACCGCGCATGGCAAGCCGCTCGAGCGACTACCCGAGGTGAAGAACGGCGCCCACGTGCTCGTCACGGCCGGCGGGACGGTCTACGACTACGTGGTGAGCCTGACGATGACGATCTCGTTCCGCAAGCCCACCGAGAAGGCCCAGCAGAACGCCGCCGTACCGGGCCGCCCTGGAGTCACCCCGACCCAAGCGATGCTCACCCTGTCGACCTGCGCAACCCCAGAAGACCATGCCGCAGGCAACTACTGGCACGACGCCCAGAACAACCCCGAACACCGAATCAACAAGATCGCCACCCTCGTCGACACGCGCCCGGCGGCCTGACGACACTCCAAGTCCTGCCCGCCCACCCCGCGCGTGACGGCAGCCCAGACGCGTCCCTGAAGCTCATCCAGGACACGCCCAATATCTGTGGTGGCGGGAGTAGACATTGCCTGGCGGCGTGTGTAGTGTTCTTCGTGTTGACAGAGAAGAACAGCGAAGCTGACGTGGACAGCTAACGATCTGTCCGAGGTTGTGAAAGAGGTAGAACGGCGGATTCCGCCGGGCCGATCAGTGAAGGGGCTCGGGTTTCACGCCAGGATCTGGTCAGAGCTGCTGGAGCCAGTGGTTGAAGAGGGTTCCAGGCTTGACGGATAGAGGTAGCTGTTGCAGTTCGTAGTTCCGTACCAGTAGTTGCTGTTTGTAGTTGCGGTAGCAGTGAGTAAGCAATTGTTGTTCGAGAGAGAAGGGAACGGATTACACCGTCGGATCGCCCGCCAGTGCCAGTACTTCGCCGGGCGGGTGCCGCAGTTCCATCGGATTGGAAGGTGGTCTTCGGTTACGCATTCAGCGATCCCCGCAGGGACAGCCTTCACGTGGCGTCCTGCGGACCTGCAAGGCCGGCCTCACGGCCGGTAGATGGTGACAAATCCAACTAACCCATGGGCCCCGGTGCTTCGGCACCGGGGCCCTTCGGCACGGAGGTTCGATGACCCCAGACCTGCACACGGAGACTTTGATGAGTTCAACCCCGGCCGGCCCGGCCCACTTCGACGATGACGACTACCCGGCCTTCACGATGGGCAGGGCCGCGGAGATGCTGGGCACGACGCCGGGATTTCTGCGCAGCCTGGACGAGGCGAAGTTGATCACCCCGCAGCGCTCGGACGGCGGTCACCGCCGCTACTCCCGCTACCAGCTACGCCTGGCTGCCCGGGCTCGTGAACTCGTCGACCAGGGCACCGCGCTCGAGGCGGCCTGCCGGATCATCATCTTGGAAGACCAACTCGCCGAAGCCCTGCGAATCAACGACCAGAGGCAGGAACAGGGCTAGCGACCCGACCACGGGATCCGCTGGGCATGAACATCCGCGTGGCTGCCACCGCACTCACCCCACGATCGAGCCAGCGCGACAACCGCGCGCTTTCACCTGGTGGGTGACGGAGACCTCCCAGGTCTAAGGGTGTCAAGCGCCGAGCGTGTTCTCGGGTGGGCGGGAGCACCCGCAGCGCAAGCGACGCAGGAGCTAGCAGCGGCAGGCGCGGGAAACCCACCCCATCTAGCCCCGACTCCCCCCCGCGGTCGCCCCCGCGCGGTGTAGGAGCGTCGACTTTGTGCACCGTGTGAGCGTCTGGGCCGAGGGATGTTGCTCAGGTGATGCACAAAGTGGCTAGCCGAAGGCTCGGGGCAGCGGCCGCCCGAGCGGCGACGGAGGAGCTCGCGTTCTGGGGTGGGTGGGAGCTAGCGCTGTGTGAGCGACGTTGGAGAGCGTGGTGCCGGCGTGGGGGTGGGGGTGGGGGTGGTTCAGCGGCCGAATCTCCACCACTTGGGCTTGTTCGCCTTGAGCTCTTCTTCGGTCAGTGGGGGTGGGACCGGCGGGCGGGACTCCTCGGTGAGGAAGTTGCCGGATTCGGTGTCGTACGGCGTGACGCCCAGTTTGCTGCTGATCTCCATCACGAGTGGGATCGAGCGCGGTCCGTCGTTGAGGTAGAAGGTGATGTCGCGGACCTCGACGCTCTTGCCGATCGACATCTCGATGTCGTAGTCGTCGCTCTTCAGCACCAGCCAGGAGCGGTTGCTCGCGTCGACCCCGGGCGCCAGCTCGCGGACCTGGTCGAGCACTGACTCCGTACTACCGACCGACGGTGGCGCATATCCGTCCGGAATGTCCTCGAGACGGCGGACGCCGCCTGGTCCTCGCATCGCGTAGATAGCCCAGCTCATACCGACAGCATTGCTCAGTACTGGTCCAGCGCGAAACCCGGGGCCATCAGGATGGTTTACGGGCGGCGCGGTGGAGGTCGACTAGGCGGTTCAGGCAACTGCTCTTGCCGGGGTGGGCTCAACAGGATTGCGAATTGTCGGTGGCGGCAGGCAGAGTGCAGTGGCATGGAAGCGCGATGGGTGACGTGCTCGGGGGTGAGTCTCGGATGCAGGTGAGGGCGATCGACGAGGACGGGTTGCGGCAGGTCGAGCGGTGGCTGGCGGCCGATCCCGTCGGCGGCGCGATCTTCGGCGGCTTCTACGGGCATGCCGTGGACCGCTGGGCGCCGTTGCTCCAGGCCCCGAGCCGGCACGGCTGGATCACCTTCGACGAGACCGGACCGATCGGTTTCATCGACCTGGAGATCCTCGACGACGAAGCTGAGATCACGTACTACGTCTGCCTCGCCCGTCGCGGGCAGGGGCTCGGCAGCCCGACCGTGGACCAGGTCATCGCGTTGGCCGGCGGGCTCGGCGCTCGCCAGATCCATGCTTCGGTCGATCTCACCAACCACCCCAGCCTCGCCCTCCTCAGGGGGACGGCCTTCGTCGAGCAGGGCACCAACGAATTCAACGAAACCGAATTCACACTGGACCTCGCCGAGCTCGACGGGTCCGGTGAGCACGATGCGTCCGATGCGTCCGATGCGTCCGATGCGTCCGATGCGTCCAACGAGTCCGGCGCGTCCGACGAGTCCGGCGCGTCCAGTGAGTCCCGATGAACGGACTACGCGGGCGTCCTCGCGTTCCGGGCCGGCCGGATCGCGCTCGTCCGGGAGCGGTACGAGGACTGGGAGAACGAGCAATGGTCCTTGCCGAGCGGTGCTGTCGAGCCGGGTGAATCGCCGGCGGAGGCGGCGGTCCGCGAGCTTCGCGAGGAGACCGGCCTCGTCGTCCACGTGGACCAGCTGACCTTGATCGCCGAGGTCTTGGTGGTGAGCCACGACGGCTCGTCCCGCAGTACTGCATGGAACTACCGCGCAGACGTCCCCCACGGCGACTTCGCCGTCGACGACCCGGATGCCTCCGTGCAGGAGGCCCGCTGGTTCCCACCCCTCCGACGCCGCTCCGCTCGTTGCCGCCGCGGGCAGGTGATGCCGATCAGGATGACGTCGTGGCCGGCGAAGAGTTCGGCGTGCCGGGGGAGGTCGGCGGGCAGGATGATCGACTCGGCGATCACGTCGAAGCCCTGGGCGGCGACCTCGCGCAGGCAGGGGAGGTAGGCGTCGAGGACGCGGCTGAAAAGGCTGGGGATGTTGCCGCGGGTCCAGAAATCGGGGCGGATCGCGCCGCGGAAGGTGTCCAGGGATTGGTAGAAGGCCGGCCTGGGCAGGGCTTGGTGCAGGGCGGTGGCGAGGGTGGTCTTGCCGGTGGAGGGGGCGCCGTTCAGGAAGATGAGGCGACTCGTCGGGGCAGGGTACGGCGGGGGTAAATGGGGTGTCCTCGGGCGCCCGGCGACGTGGACCTAGGCGGCCGGGCCAGTGAGCCTGTGCGGCGTGATCCGGATGACGGTGCGCACGACCTCGGCCGGCAGGTCGACGTACTCCTGGCCGGCGCCCGCACCCGAATAGTGCTCGGCCAGCCGCTGAGCCACCACCCGCCCGACGTCCTCGCTGACCACCGCGGACCCCCGGATCTCCACGTACTCATCCGGATTATCCTTCGCGATCACCAACAGACTCGCCCGCGGATCCCGCCGTAGATTGCTGTCCTTCCGCCGCCCCGCCTGCGTCGAGATGACCACGTCATCCCCGTCCAACCCCACCCACACCACCGACGTCTGCGGACTCCCATCCGCATTGACCGTCGCCAGCACCGCCGGATTGGCCCCGTTCAGCAACTTCCGCGCAGCATCACTGAATCCCATACAGCAGACTTTAGATCGCGCCTCAAAGCTCTCAGTAAACCGAGTAGCCGCCGTCGATCAGGAGGATTGAGCCGGTCATGAAGGAGGAGGCGGGGGAGGCCAGGTAGACCACGGAGGGGGCGATCTCGGCGGGGGTGGCGTAGCGCTGGAGTGGGGCGTCGAGGATCCAGTTCTGACGGAATTCGGGGCGGTCCACCGGGGCCATGTCGGTCTTGACGTAGCCGGGGGCGATCGCGTTGACGCGGATGTTGTGCGGAGCCCATTCGGCGGCGAGGCTTCTGGTCAGGTGGTGGACGGCTGCTTTCGAGGCGTTGTACGACGCCTGGTGCTGGGGCCGGTTCACGATCTGCGCGGACATGCTGCCCACGTTGACGATCACCCCGCCACCGGCGGCGATCATGCCGCGGGCGACCGCAGTACTCGTGTTCCACAACGCCGTCACGTTGAGATCCAGTACCTGCTGCCACTCGTCGTCGGGGACCTCCAACGCCGGCCGATGGATCGCGATGCCGGCGTTGTTCACCAGGATGTCGATCCTGCCGAACGCCTCGCTGACCTCCGCGACCATCCGGGTCACGTCCGTCCGTACGGTGATGTCGGCCTGTACCGCGAGCCCTCGCCGCCCGAGCGACTCGAGCTCCGTCACCACCGTGGCGTTCCGCTCGGCGTCGCGCGCCGCGATCGCCACGTCGGCACCCGCCTCGGCGAGCGCCAGCGCGAACGCCCGCCCGAGCCCACGATTGCCGCCGGTCACCAGCGCCCGCTTGCCCGTCAGCCCAAAACTGTCCAGCACGCTCATTCGGTACCCCTGCCAGTACGGAGAGTCATCTCAGGTCGCGAAGCGATGTCAATAGCTGCAACCCAGTACAGCGAACGAGCGGCCGCGTCGTAGCATCAGGCGGCGGTTCAGGCTTGGGGTGGCCTCGGATCGCTTCCGAGCTGAGATGGGTCCGGGGCCATGCCCGGGACTGGGGAGAAGCGGGGACGCATGGCCGAGGAGTCGGGGCCCAGGCCCGGGCATTTCCTGCCGAACGACGAGCAGCCGGGGTACGAGAGGCCGGGCGTACCGGCGTACGGTGCTCCCTCTGAGCCGCTGACCGCACCCACCCCGCGACTCGGCCGGGGCGCCGAGACTCCGGACGGGCCGCCACTGCTGAGCGGTTCGCGGCTCGGTCCGCCGCCGGCCGGTGATCGCGCGGCGGCCGCGTTCAAGGCCCGGTACCAGCCGGAGCCGCTCGCGTTCGAGCCGAAGAAGCGCTCCAAAGCGCTGATCGCCGCGATCGTGGCCGGCGCGCTGATCGTCATCGGCGGCGCCGTGTTCGCCGCGACCAAGGTCCTGCCGTCGAGCGGCGCCTCGAGCCCGGCCGGTACGCCGTCGGTCACGCCGACCCCGAGCGA
The DNA here is from genome assembly GCF_010548305.1 of Streptomyces sp. SID13031. Classification (GTDB taxonomy): domain Bacteria; phylum Actinomycetota; class Actinomycetes; order Propionibacteriales; family Kribbellaceae; genus Kribbella. The sequence goes on along the minus strand of NZ_JAAGLV010000003.1, from coordinate 244,753 downwards.
TTCGACGGCTGTGATCGTCCCAGCGCCGGACGCGCTCACCGTGCTGCGCACGAACAAGCTCTACACGACCGGCAAGCTCGCACCGGCCAACTGCAAGGAACCCGCCTTCCGGCCGACCTCCAAGGCGAACATCCGGCGCTACTACCAGACGTTCATGGTCTGCATGAACAAGGCGTGGGAGCCCGTCGTCCGCAAGACGGGCAACGAGTTCCACCCGCCGAAACTGGTCGTCGTCGACAAGGATCAGATCGGGCCGTGCAATGTCTTTGTGGAGTACACCGTCTACTGCCACAAGAACGGCGGCAGCGTCGCTCTGGCCTGGGCGGACCTGGGCAAGAAGTACGCCACCAACCGGCCGCTGACCCGGATCGACATGGCCAATGCCCTCGGCTACGTCTACTCCGTCCATGTCCAGAACCTGATGGGTATTCGCGATGCGTCGTTCGACGAGGAGGACGAAGCGGCCACCGCGGCACTGAAGATGGAGCAGTCGCGACGGTTCTCACTGCAGTCGACTTGTTTGGCGGCTGCCTTTCTGGGGGCCGCGAAAGCGGCCTTTCCCGTCACCGGTGATCTGCTCACCTCCTGGAAGTGGCGTAGCAAGAACGCCAGCGACGAGACGACCAAGGACAAGGTGCGGAACTTCGGTACCGCCAAGAGCACCGAGCTGTGGATGACCAGGGGCTTCACGACAGCGAATCCGGGTTCCTGTAACACTTACGTGGCAGCTGCGGGCGAAGTCAGCTGATCGACGACGGACTGGGGTAGATGGATGGCGGACGACGAGCGGGCGCCGAAGCCGGGGCACTTCCTGCCCGGTGGTGCAGGCGACCAGCCTGAGTCTGCCCCGACGGACACACCCGGTACCAGGCCGAGTACACCCGGTGATCCGGTCGAGCTGACCGGTGGCGCCGCAGATCCGGCGCGGACTGCCCTGACTTCGCCGGACAACGGCAACCGCAAGCAGTCCGAGCTCGGCGCGGGACGGCCGATCAGCCCGCCGGCCAATGGTGTGCCGAAGAAGGCGGCTCCGCTGCCGAGCGACCCGGAGTACCAGGGTTTCTACAGCGGACCGCCGCCCGCGCCGCTGCCGAATGCGCCGACCACGCCGCTGAGCGGCACGCGCCGGCTCGCCGGGCCGCAGCGGATCGGGTGGCACACGTCGCCCAAGCGGACCGGAGTACGGGCGTTCGAGGCGCAGCCAAAAGGCCCGCAGCGGTTCTCGCGCCGGATCCTGGTGCTGCTGTGCGCGGTGGCCCTGATCGCGGTGAGCGGCGGCACCGTCGCGGCCTACAGCTCGATCGGCTCCCCCGGCAGCGCAGTCGCGGACCCGCTCAACAAGCCGTCGGAGAAGCCGGCCGACGCCCCCTCGCCGATACCGCCTCCGGCGACCGAAACGGTGATCGTCCCGGCCGTTCCGGACGACGTACGGGTGCAGAAGAACGAGCTGTACAAGGTCGGCAAACTGCCGGGCTACAACTGCGCCCTGCCGAAGGTCAAGCCGAACACGAAGACGAATGTCCTGCGCTTCTACCAGGCGATGCTGCCCTGTCTGGCCGAGACGTGGGAGCCGCTGGTCCTCAAGGCCGACTACCCGTTCCGCCAGCCCAAGCTGGCACTCGCGACCAAGGGCGCCACGGGGGCCTGCGGGGGTGAGGCGCTCGAGACGTCCTTCTACTGCCCCGAGGACGAGACCATCTACATGCGGTGGGAAGACGACGTCAAGTTCTACAAGCAGACTCCGGTCGCCGTCGTCGACCTGGTCAGGACGATGGCCCACGAGTACAGCCATCACGTGCAGACGCTGACCAATATCCTGATCTCCTCGGACTCCCAGGCGCGCCGGACGACGAGCAAGGCCGTGAAGCTCGAGTGGAGCAGGCGCCTGGAGCTGCAAGCCAGCTGCCTGGGCGCAGCCTTCGTCAGCGCGAACAAGAAGACGCTCGGCCTGGTGGGCGAGAACCTGGTGTTCTGGAACTTCTTGTCGAGGCACATCGGTGACGAGCTGACGACCAAGAAAGTCCGCGACCACGGCTCGAGCAAGAGCTACCTGTTCTGGTCCGATCAGGGCTTCAAAACCGCCAACCCGGCTTCCTGCAACACCTACGTCGCACCGTCCGCGAAGGTCAGTTGAGCTGGAGTTTGAAGCCTTCGTGGGACTGCTCGAAGCCCAGCTGGAGGTAGAAGCGGTGGGCGTCGGCGCGGGCCTTGTCGGAGGTCAGCTGGACGACGGTGCAGCCGCGGCTGCGGGCTTCTTCGATCGACCACTCCATCAAGGTGGTGCCGAGGCCGGTACCGCGAGCTGAGGAGGCGACCCGGACGGCTTCGACCAGGCCACGGGTGGTGCCCTGGCGGGACAGGCCGGGGGTGATCGTCAGCTGCAGCGTGCCGACCAGCTCATCGTTGCGCTCAGCAACGACCAGGACCTGGTTCGGGTCGGCCTCGATGGCGGCGAAGGCTGCCTGGTACGGCGTCAGGTCGGTGAGGTTCTCCCGGCCGGCGCCGATCTCGTCGTCGGCGAGCATCGCGACGATGCCGGCGAGGTCGGTGGCGGTGGCACGGCGGATCACGAGATCGGTCATGCCGGCCAGCATCTCAAGCCGCCTGGCGTCGTTGCAGAGCAGGGGTCAGCAGTGTCCGGCGGTGACAGTACTTGCCTTATGCAATCACATTGCGTTAGAAAACCCCGTTTGCGTCCCGGCCGGCCGGGCACGGGAGGGCGGACACCACTGCATCCGCCCGTAGCCGGAGTCGCGCGGTAGCGGGTTGCGTGGCGGCGGATGCGGGCCAGTCCGAGAGGAAGCCCGATGTCTGCACTGGCAATCGACTTCACCCAGCCATTCGAAGATGCCTTCAGCAAGCTTCTCGGGTTCATCCCGAATCTGCTCGGCGGCATCGTGATCCTGCTGATCGGCTACTTCGTCGCCAAGGTGCTCGGCAAACTCGTCGGCACGCTGCTCGGCAAGGTCGGCTTCGACCAGTGGATGGAACGGGCCGGCGTGTCCGGCGTCCTGCAGCGGTCCGGCACCGGCCTGACCGCTTCGACGATGCTCGGCAAGGTCGTCTTCTGGTTCGTCTTCCTGATCAGCTTCACGATGTTCGCCTCCGCGCTCGGCGTACCGGAGATCTCGAGCTTCATGTCCGACATGCTCGGCTACATCCCGCGGATCTTCGCCGCGATCGTGATCATCTGCCTGGCGGCGCTGTTCGCGAACTTCCTGGCGATGGTGATCCGCGGCGCCACCGGCAACGAGACGCTCGCCAAGGTCGGCCGGTACGCCGTCCTGGTGTACGCCGCGTTCGCCGCGCTGACCCAGCTGGGCATCGCCGTCCAGCTGACCGGCAACACGCTGCTGATCGTGCTCGCGGGTGCCGCCCTCGCACTCGGCCTCGCTTTCGGCCTCGGGGGCCGCGAGATGGCCGGCCAGGCGCTGCACACCCTGTTCGACCGCACCACGATCAACCGCCCGGCAAGCCCGGACCGTACTGATGGGTCGAACGGGATGGGCTCCAGCGACAACGGGACGAGCGCTGGTACCGGTAATGGCGCTGGTACTAGCAACGGCGCTGGTATCGGCAATGGCGTTGCCGGCTACCCGTCGCAGGAGCCGGCCCACCACGGCGCGCCGCAGTCCAACGGCAACTGGCCGGGCAGCGACAACGGCTGGAGCACGGAGCCCCCGCGCCACAGCTAGACCCTCCCCGGGGTCACCTGCCCAGCGACAGGAACTCGCCGGGTTGCGTCCCTAAGGACAGGACATAGTCGCGGTTTCGTGCCCGCCGCCGAGCGGCCCCCGCCTGAGCGGGGGTCGCTCAGGTGACTATGTCCTGTCGGTCGGGACGGACTCCTCGGTTGCGTCGGGGCCGGCCCGGCGCACGTCCTCGACCTTGGTCATCGCCTCGCGGAGGTCGCCCAACCAGCTCTCGCTGTGCTGTGCGACGAGCTTGACGCACCAACCCAGCGCGTCGCTCCGGGACCGAGCGACCCCGGCGTCGACGAGCGTGTCGAGCACCTGCCGCTCGGGCTGCCGCAGCCGCGTCATCACCGGCGCCGACAGCGACGTGAACACGGTCCGCGTCTCGCCGGCCCGCACGCCCCAGGCGACCTTCCGCCGAGTCGCATGCTCCAACTCGCGCGCGATCTCGATCCGCTTCTCCCGGGTGTCCTCCCGGAACTGCTTGATCCGCCCTTCCTCAGCAGCCGCTCGCTCAGCCGCACTGACCTCGCCACCCTGCTCAGGCGCCGCGATCCTCCCGACCACGAGAATCTCATCGCGATCGACACTCACCTCAGGCTCACCCTCGAACCACTCCACGGGCAGCCGACCAGTCAGCCACCCCCGCACCCGCTCAATCTCCGACTGTGTACTCATGTAATCATAGTTACACCATCACGCAAACTCAGGCCAATCAGGACGTATCAAGCGATCTGCAACTAGCTGCAAGATTCCCAAGTACAAGGGACCTGCGACACAGATGGGGTTGAGGTACTACGCCCCAACAGACCGCCGGACCGCCGGCGGTCAAGTGCAGGCGAGACAGGAGCAAGAGCAAGAGGCTCCGCAGACTGTGGATCACTCTTTCCGTTGGTCTATGCCTCAGCTGAAGCCATGGGAATATGCCTTGGTAGCCACGGCGGTAGTTGCCAGCGGGCTCGTGCCCGCCAACTGAGTGGAGGAGGACGGATGCGGACGCGAGGAGTCGCACTCGTGCATGTCGAGGTGAACTGTTTGCTGGCTGACGGCGCGGAGTTTGCGGTGGTGGCGCGCGGGTGGCTCGAGGGTGGGGTGGCGTTCTTTCCGGAGCTGTTCGACCGGCTCAGGTCCGGGGCGGCCACCGGGCGTTCGTGGATCAGCCTCGAGGTACGCGGATGTCCCAGCGGAAGTTCTCGCTGTCGGGATGGGAACAGCGGCTGGCCGGATTGGACGACGGGCCGCTGGGACTGACGCTGTCGATGGTGGAGGAGTCGTTGGGGGGGTGTCGAGATCACCGCGATCGACGAACAGACGGACCGGCCGGGGCAGGTGCGGCTGACGCTCAATGCGCGGGCGCCGGAGTTGCTGGCGCAGGGAGTCGGTGAGCGGTGGATGTCGTTTCTGGCCGACTGCGTCGGGTCGCGGTCTGTCGACTACGGGCAGGTCGTCCTCGACGGCAATATCAACCACTCGACCTCGCTCGACGCAGGTTTGGGCCGCACCTTCATCACCTCGATCAAGGAGAGCGCGAAGTTCCTGCGCGGCTACGGCTGGATCACGCTGTGCCCGAAGGTGCTTGCCGATCGGCTCGGCGGTGGAGCCGGGCTCGAGGCCTCGGGTGCGTTCGTGGCGGTCCGGACACTGGACAGCGGTGATGTGTTGATGCTGGCGACTGCTATTCCGCGGGAGTTCGACCAGGAGGCTCTGCGCCGGGTGTGGCGGGCGGTGGCTCCTGTCCTTCCGCCGGGTCTACCGGAAGTGACGGTTGGCTACGAGCACAACGAGGTCATCTATGAGGATGCCGCGGACGTGAAGTGAAACAGGCGGTCCGGCTCAGTAACGGGGCCCGGGCCGGACCGCCTGGTCGTCTACGCAGCAGGGGATGTTGCGTAGGCGGATCTGAGGGTCAGGTGGGCTGCCGGGGCCGCGCCGGTGTGGTCCAGGCCTAGGAGGGCGGCGCCGACCACGGGTGGGACGTCAACTACGCGGGGGATGGCCTTGGGGGCTGCTTCCGCGAAGAGGCGGGTGAGGGTTTCCATCAGGAGGGGGTGGCCTGCTGTCAGGACGCCTCCGCCCAGTACTACCGGAGTGGGCTCGTCCAGGAGGTCCAGGCGCCGCATGGCCACTACTGCCATGGTGACGATCTCCTCGGCCTGGTGCTGGACGACCGCGCGGGCGATGGCGTCGCCTGCTGCGGCGACCTGGAAGAGGAGAGGAGTTGCTTCCAGGCGCCGGGAGACCGGGATGTCGCCTAGGTGGAGGGCCTCGATCAGTAGAGGCATCGAGGCGACGCCGTAGTGGGCGGGGAGGGCTGTGGTGAGCAAGGTTGCCGGGCCTCGGCCGTCGTCGGCTCGGGCGGCCGCCCAGAAGGCTTCGTCGGCGAGTTGCTGCCCACCGCCCCAGTCGCCGGAGATCTTGCCGACGGCCGCGAAGCGCGCAGTACGGCCGTCGGGGAGCAGGCCGGCGCAGTTGATGCCCGCGCCGCAGACGACCGCGACGCCGCGCGGCTCGTCCACACCCGCACGGAGCAGGGCGAACGTGTCGTTGGCGACGTGCACCGACGTTGCCCAGCCGAACGACTCGAACGCCTCGGCGAGCCGCTCCTCCTCGATCGGCAGGTCCGCGTTCGCCAGGCACGCGGAGATCTGCTGTACCAGCGGTACTTCACCGACCGCGAGCCCGGCCTCCGAAGCGGCAGCGGCAACCAGTGGGGCCAGACCCTCGACGGCGGCGTAGGCGCCGACGATATGCGGCTCGAAGCCGCCGCCGCGCGCAGTACCGAGGACTGTGCCGTCCGCGGACACCAGGGCCACATCGGTCTTGCTATTGCCCGCGTCGAAGGCCAGTACGCCGCCAGGCACCAGCGGTCTTATCACGCGAACCCCGTCAGTCATTGTCATGCCCACGGCAGGTACTCGCGGTTGTGCGCGAGCAGCTTGTCGGTGAGCTGGTTGGCGTACTCGATCTGCCCGACGAGCGGGTGCGCCAGCAGAGCGGTGAACACCCGGTCCGCACCACCCTTCAGAGCCGCCTCGAGAGCAAGATTCTCGTACGCCGTCACGTTCGCGACCAGTCCGGCGTACAGCGGCTCGAGGGGTGAGATCGGCAGCGGCGTGGTACCGCCGGCGCCGACCGTCGCCGGGACCTCGATCACCGCGTCGTCGGGGAGGAACGGCAACGCGCCGTTGTTCAGCGTGTTGACGACCTGGACGTCACCAGTGTCGTTCAGCAGCGACGACGCCAAGGCGACAGCGGCTTCCGAGTAGTAGGCGCCACCACGTTGCTCCAGCAGCGCAGGCTTCTCGTCCAGCGCCGGGTCGGCGTACAGGTCGAGCAGTTCCTTCTCGATCGCGGCGACCTCGGAGGCCCGCGACGGCTTGTCGAGCATTTCGCGGACCACCTCGTCGTGGGCGTAGAAGTAGCGCAGGTAGTACGACGGTACGACGCCCAGCTGCAGCAGCAACTCGGCCGGGAGCTTCAGGTCGGCGGCCAGCTCGGCGGAGTGCGAGGCGAGCAGCTTCGGCAGCACGTTCTCGCCGCCCACTGTGACCCCACGCTCCCAGGTCAGGTGGTTCAGCCCGACGTGGTCGAGTGCGACCTCTTCGGGCGTCACGCCGAGCATCCCGGCGAACTTCCGCTGGAACCCGATCGCCACGTTGCACAGGCCGACGGCCTTGTGGCCCTGCGACAACAGGGCCCGCGTCACGATCCCGACCGGGTTGGTGAAGTCGATGATCCACGCGTCCGGGTTGGTACGCCGGACCCGCTCGGCGATGTCCAGTACTACGGGAACCGTGCGCAGCGCCTTCGCGAGGCCGCCCGCGCCGGTGGTCTCCTGGCCGACGCAACCGCATTCGAGCGGCCAGCTCTCGTCCTGGCCGCGAGCAGCCTGGCCACCGACGCGCAGCTGCAGAAGGACCGCGTCCGCGCCGTCGATGCCCTCGTCGAGGTTCGAGGTGGTGACGATCTTGCCCGGATGCCCCTGTTTCGCGAAGATCCGCTCCGCCAGCCCGCCGACCAGCGCGAGCCGGTCGGCCGCCGGGTCGACGAGGACGAGCTCGGTGACCGGGAGGGAATCGCGCAACCGGGCGAACCCGTCGATGAGTTCAGGCGTGTAGGTGGATCCGCCACCGACGACTGTGAGTTTCAACCTTTGACCCCTGTGAGTGTGACGCCTTCGATGAAGGCCTTTTGGGCGAAGAAGAACAGGATGATCACTGGCGCCATCACCAGCAGGGTCGCTGCCATCGTGAGGTTCCAGTTGGTGTGGTGGGCGCCCTTGAAGGACTCCAGACCGTAGCTGAGGGTCCAGGCGGCGGCGTTCTCGCTGGCGTAGATCTGCGGGCCGAAGTAGTCGTTCCAGCAGTAGAAGAACTGGAACAGCGCGACGGCCGCGATGGCCGGCTTGGCCATCGGCAAGATGATCCGGACCAACGCCCGGAAGTCACCGCAGCCGTCCACCTTCGCCGCGTCCACGTACTCCTTCGGGATGGTCAGCAGGAACTGCCGGAGCAGGAAGATCGAGAACGCGTCGGTGAACGCCAGCGGGATGATCAGCGGCCACAACGTCCCGGACAGGTGCAACTCCTTGGCCCAGAACAGGTACATCGGCACGATCACGACCTGCGGCGGCAGCATCATCGTCGAGATGACCAGCATCATCGCGAGGTTGCGGCCCCTGAACTTGAACCGGGCCAGCGCGTAGGCCACCGGGATACTCGAGAGCAAGGTCAGCACGGTGCCGAGGACGGCGTACATCAGCGTGTTCTTCCACCAGGTCAGGAACCCTGGTGTCTCCCACACGGTGCGCAGGTTCTCCCAGTGCCAGGTGTCCGGCCAAAGGTCGCGCGTGAGCGCCTGCTGGTCGCTCATCAGCGCGGTGAGCGCGACGAACACGAACGGCAGGACGAAGAACAGCGCCGCCGCGATCGCCAGCGAGTGCACGGCGACCCAGTGCAGGAACCTGGTACGCCGGGCCTCGCGGCCGGCCGTGGTCAGGCCTGGGGTGGATGCGGGTGTCTCCACCCGGGGAGTGGTCAAGGTGCTCATATAAGCAGGCCTCCTAGTCGTCCGTGGCCAGGAAGCCACTGCCGCGGCGCATCAGGATCGCCGTGAACACCATCGCCAGTACGAACAGCACCAGCGCGATCACCGAGGCGCCACCGGTGTCGAACCGCTGGAAGCCCAGGTTGTAGACCAGTTGCGGCAGGGTCAGCGTCGACTTGTCCGGGTAGCCGGGCTCGAACTGCTGCCCCGACCCACCGATCACCCCGCTCGCGACTTTTCCGGCGATCAACGGCTGCGTGTAGTACTGCATCGTCTGGATCACGCCGGTGATGACCGCGAACAACACGATCGGCTGGATGTTCGGCAGCGTGACATGGACGAACCGCTTCCACGCCCCGGCCCCGTCCAGCGACGCGGCCTCGTACTGCTCCAGCGGTACGTCGAGCAGCGAGGCCATGAAGATGACCATCAGGTCCCCGATGCCCCAGATCGCCAGTAGCGTCAGGGCCGGTTTCGACCAGGCCGGATCGTTGAACCAGCCCGGCTGCGGCAGCCCGAGCTTGCCCAGGATGCTGTTCACCGGCCCGGTGCCCGGGTTGAGCAGGAACGCGAACGCCATCGTCGCGGCCACCGGCGGCGCCAGGTACGGCAGGTAGAACAGCGTCCGGAAGATCCCGGCGCCGGTCTTCACCTTGGTGATCAGCATCCCGATGCCCAGCCCGAACAGGACCCGGAGGGTGACCATGACGATCACCAGCCAGAGCGTGTTGCGCAGGGCCGGCCAGAAGAACGGGTAGTCGGTGAAGACGTAGGTCCAGTTCTTCAGGCCGGTCCAGACCGGCGGGGTGAACCCGTCGTACTTCATGAAGCTGAAGTAGACGGTCGAGGCCAGCGGGTACAGGAAGAAGACGCTGACCCCGATCAGCCACGGAGACAGGAAGGCGAGATTGCGCAGCCGTTCCCTACGCCGCTTCTGCCGGAGCCCTACGGAGATGGTCGCCATCACTTCGCCTGCGCGATGTCCTTGTCGATCTGGGTGTCGGTCTTGGCGAGACCAGCGGCCAGATCGGTTTGCTTACCGGACTCGAAGGCATAGCCGAAGTCCTGCAGGGTGAGCTGGTAGGCGCCGCCGTTCGGGCTGGCCGGGGTGGTGCTGCTCTTCGGGTGCTGGGCGATCTCGAGGAACACCTTGAAGCTGTCGTCGATCTTCAGGTCCGGCGACTTCAGCGCGTCCAGCGTGGAGGGCACGTTGTGGATCGCGTTGGAGAAATCGACCACGGCCTTGGTGTCGGTGGTCATGAACTTGACCAGCTCCCAGGCGGCGTTCTGCTTCTGGCTGGTGTTCGCGATCCCGATGATGGTGCCGGACAGGTAGCCCTTGCCGTAGCTGTCGGCCTGGTCGTCCGGGACCGGGAACGGCGCGACGCCGATGTCGAACTTGACCCCGGCCTCCTTGGCCATCCCGAGCCGCCACTCACCGTCGATCGACATCGCGACCTGGCCGGTGTGGAACGGGTTCTTGGCGCCCCACTCGTCACCGAAGGTGGCGCGGTACTTCTCCAGCTTGGCGAAGCCGCCGAGCTCCTTGACCAGGCCGGACTGCCAGGTCAGCATCTTGCCGAACGCCGGGTCGGCGGCCAGGTTCGACTTGCCCTCGGCGGTGAAGTACGTCGGGTTCCACTGCGCGGCGAAGTGCGTGCTGGTCGACTCGTAGCCGTGGAAGTTCGGCATGAAGCCGAGCTGCGAGTAGCCGTCGGCGGTGGCCTTGGTCAGCTTCTTGGCCACGGCGTCGAACTCCGTGAGCGTCTTCGGCGGCTCGGTGATACCGGCCGCCTTGAACGCGGTCTTGTTGTAGTACAGGCCGTAGGCGTCGTTCAGCAGCGGTAGCGTGCAGCGCTTGCCCTGGAACTGGGTGTAGTCCTGCAGCGCCTTCGGGAAGGTCTTGTCCAGGTCGACGCCCGACTTCTCCAGGAACGGCTTCAGGTCGGCGAACACGTTCGAGGCGCAGAACGTGCCGACGTTGTCGGTGGTGAACGACGACACCACGTCGGGGGAGTTCGGGCCGCCGGCCCGCAGCGCCTGCTTGATCTTGTCGTCGTTGATGTTGCCGACGACCTTCACCTTGATATTCGGGTGCGCGGTCTCGAACGCCTTCACGTTGGCGGCGATCGCGGCCGCCTCGCTGGGCGCGCTCCAGCCGTGCCAGAAGGTGATGGTGGTGTCCTTGGTGGCGTCGTCGCTCGCCTTGGGGGCGCTCGACGTACCGGTGCAGGCGGTAGCGAGCAGCGCGACCGCGGCGGCCGCGGTCACTGCTTTGTGGACTCGACGCATTTCCGTTCTCCTGATCCTGGGTGGAGCTGGACAGCTTTTGGATGTGCGGATCCACCGGGCCAGGTGAGTGCTCCTGGTCCGGGGATGTGTGGGGATGGCGGTCTGGGGGCTAGTCGGTGCTGCTCCCGGAGGTGGTGCCGGCAGTGTCGAAGACTGCGTCGCGGGTGTAGCTCAGGGCTGACTGGAGGGCGCCGGACAGCACCGGGTCGGTGTTGATCGCGGTCATCAGCAGCCGCGGCCGCGGTACGGCGAGCTCGGCCAGCTCGTCCTGGATCAGGCCGCGGAGCCGTTCGCCGCCGGCGGTGATGACGCCGCCCGCGAGCACGATCAGCTCGGGGTCGACGACGGAGACGATCGCGGCCAGGCCGACCGCCAGGCGATGGGCGAACTCGGCGAGCACGATGTCGCCCGCGCCCGGGGTCTGCAGCGCGGCGGTGATCGCGGCTTCCGGCGTACGGGCGCGGAGGCCGTTGACGCGGGCCAGTTCGAGGACCGGTTCGCCACCGGCGAGCTCCTGGAAGCCGCCGGCGTTGTTGCGGCCGACGTTGCGGACCAGCGGCGTACCGGGCAGGGGCATGAAGGCGACCTCACCGGCGCCGCCGGTCGCGCCGCGGACGAGGTGGCCCCCGATCACTATCGCGGCGCCGATCCCCTCCTCGCCCCAGAGCATGACGAAGTTGTCGCTGCTGTTCGCGTGCCCGACCTGCTGCTCGGCGACGGCGGCCAGGTTGACGTCGTTCTCGACCTCGAGCGGTACTGCGATCGCGGCGGCCAGCTCCTCGAGCAGGTGCGGCGCGTGCCAGCCCGGCAGGTGGGTCGCGTAGCGCAGCCGGCCGGTCGTCGGGTCGAAACCACCCGGGGTGCCGATCGAGACGCGGTGCAGCCGGTCGCGGGTCAGCCCGGCCTCGCCGAGCGCGCCGTCGATGGTCTTCACCACTCGCTCGACCGTGCCCTTGGCGCTCCGGCCGGGCGTGGGCAGCTCATAGCGGCCGAACCCCTTGCCGGTCAGGTCGGCGACGGCTGCGCGGATCCGGGTCGGCGTGACGTCCAGGCCGGCGACGTACGCGATGCCGCCGTTGATCTCGTACAGCTGCGCGTTCGGGCCTGGGCGGCCGGCGCTCGTGCCGCTGGCGCGGACCAGGCCGGCGCTCTCGAGCCGGGAGAGCAGCTGGGAGGCGGTCGGCTTGGAGAGGCCGGTGAGGTTGCCGAGCGTCGTGCGCGACAGCGGGCCCTGGGTCAGGAGCAGGTCGAGGGCGGCGCGGTCGTTCATCGCGCGGAGCAGGCGAGGAGTACCGGGTGTGCTGGCCATGTGCTTACCCTGCCCTCCCTTCGCCGCCGAGTCGCCCAACCACGCTGCTGAGTAGTGGTCCAGATCAACTGTTAGGAAAGTTTCCTATTACCGCGAGACCGTACGGGGGAGTCGCGGTAGGTGTCAATCGATCAGCGCGATCGGCTTGTCCCCGACTCAAGTTAGGGTGAGCTAACTTGTCGGGGATGTCTGAGCGGGGAAGGGCTTTCCGTGGAGTTCACAGCAGGCGGGGTGATGCGGCGGGCGATCCGCCGGCACCGGGCGCGGATGATCGCCGGGTGCCTGGTGCTCGCGCTGCACCAGGCGACGGAGGCCGCCGTACCGGTCGCGATCGGCATCTTCGTCGACCGAGCGGTGTCGACCGGACGGCTGGAACCCCTGCTGTGGTGCGTGGTGATGATGATCGCGCTGTTCGCGGTGCTGTCGAACGCGTGGAAGGCCGGTGCGCGGCAGGTGGTCCGCGCGATCGAGTACGAGACGCACCTGCTCCGCTTGGAGATCTCGCGCCGGGTGCTGGATCCGCGTGGACACCAGACCGGCTTGAGGTCTGGCGAGCTGCTGCTGATCGCGACCTCCGACGCAGAGAAGGCAGCGCTGGTACTACGGGCCGTGTCGGTCGGATTCGCCGGCTGTACTGCGCTTGCGGTGTCATCAGTGGCGCTGCTGCTCGTCGACGTACCGCTGGGGCTTGGCGTGGTGATCGGTGTACCCCTGCTGGTGTTGGGGATCCAGACCTTGTCGCCACTGCTGACTCGCCGTACCTCTTCGCAACAGGAGGCCGTCGCTAGTACTACGGCCCTCGCCACTGACCTAGTCGGCGGCCTGCGCACGCTGCGGGGGATCGGGGCGCAGCACAACGCTGCCGAGCGATACCGGCGGTCCAGCCAGGAGACGCTGAAGGCGACTCTCCGTGCGGCGTCTACCAATGGCCTGCAGGACGGTGTGACCACTGCACTGAGCGGCCTGCTCCTGGCGGCTGTCGCAGGCGTCGCCGGGTGGTTCGCCTTGAACGGACGGATCACCATCGGCGAGTTGATCACGGTGGTCGGCCTGGCGCAGTTCGTCGCAGAGCCTGTCGGCTTACTCGGGTACTGCGGCCAGGTGTTCGCCATGGCTCGTGCCTCGGCCGGGCGCCTGGCCTCCGTGCTCGGCTCTCCGTGGGAGATCGCTACTGGTTCCTCCACAACCGTGGACTCTGCGAAACCCCTGCTGTCGTTGGAGAGCGTCACCTACAAGACCCTGTCGTCGCTGGACCTGTCCCTGCAGCCGGGTGAGCTTGTAGGCGTCCTCTGCTATGACCCGCGCGATGCCGACGCTCTGCTGACCGTGGTGGCAGGCCGGGCCGCCTCGCACGAAGGCCGGGTGCTCGTCGGTGGTACTGCGGTCGAGGAGCTCGACATCGACCTGGTACGCCGCTCTGTGCTCGTCGAGCAGCACGACACCGACCTGTTCGAGGGGACGCTACGGACCAACCTCCTGGCCGGATCCTCCGACTCTTCCAGGCTGGACAGCGTTGTGGTGGCCGCTGCGGCCACTGACGTCATCGAGGCGCATGCGGACGGGCTGGACCATCCGCTGGCCGATCGCGGCCGAACCCTGTCAGGAGGTCAACGCCAACGCCTCGGCCTCGCCCGTGCCTTGCTGGCTGAGCCTCCAGTGCTCGTGCTGCACGACCCCAGTACTGCGGTGGACGCCGTCACCGAGGAGCTACTGGCCGAGGGGCTTGCGGAGGTCCGTGGATTACCCGGGCTCGCGACTCTCGTACTGACGAGCAGCCCGGCGCTACTGGGCAAGATGCATCGAGTGCTGGTGGTGTCGGACGGTGTGCTGGTGGCCGAGGGACGGCATGCAGAGCTGGCCGAGACGGATTCGGCGTACCAGGAGGCGGTCCTTCGATGAGCACGTCCGAATTGCTGCCGATCACCGGGCCACGCGCCACCTGGATCGTGCTGTGGCGGGAGATTCGCCGACTACGAGCACTGTCGTTGGTTGCCGCCGCTGTGGTGACAGTGGGGAGTGCGGCCGGGCTGGTCGCGCCATGGGCTCTTGGTGTGTTGGTTGATGACGTCTCGACCGGTGCACACAGTTCAGCCATCGTGCGGGTGGTTGTGCTGATCGGTGGGGCCGCGCTGCTGTCCGGTCTGCTGACTGCGCTCGGGGTGACGCTGATCGCGCGGGTGGGTGAGACCGTGCTCGCTCGGATCCGGGAGCAGGTGCTCGATCGCGTGCTGCACCTCCCGGCGCCCGTGCTCGAGAGGATTCGCACCGGCGACCTGCTGTCGCGGGTCGGCGATGACGTGGCGTCAGTGGCAGCGGCACTGACCGAGGTAGGGCCGGTGCTGTTGGGTGCGACGCTGACGATCGTGCTGACGACGGCCGGGATCTTCGCGCTGGACTGGCGACTCGGGCTCGCCGGATTGCTCGCCCTGCCGATGTATCTGCTCGCGCTGCGCTGGTACCTGCCGCGCTCTGCGCCCTTCTACCGCAAGGAACGGCTCGCGATGGGCGAGCGGTCCGAGGCGATCATCACCTCGCTGCGGGGCAGCGCGACGGTCCGGGCGTACCAGCTCGAAGAGACGCAGCTGGAGCGGATCGCGGATCGGTCGGCGACGGCGCGGGACCTTTCGCTGAACGTCTTCAAGCTCTTCAGCAACTTCTCGTCGCGGATCAACTACGCCGAGTTCGTCGGCCTGACGTCTCTCCTGGTCGGCGGCTTCTTCCTGGTCCGGGCGGATGCCGTGACGGTCGGCGCGACCACGGCGGCCGCCCTGTACTTCCATCGGCTGTTCAACCCGATCGGCGCGCTGCTGATGGAGTTCGACCAGATCCAGACGGCTGCGGCGGGGTTGGCGCGGCTGGCCGGAGTACTGACGTTGGAGCCTGCGGTAGAGCCGCCGGCCGGGCCTGCTCCCGCCGATGCGTCGGTGGAGCTGGTGGGGGTCGGGCACTCGTACGAGGGACCGCTGGTGGTCGATGGGGTGTCACTGCGGATCGAGCCCGGGGAGCGCGTTGCGCTGGTCGGTGCGAGCGGCGCCGGGAAGACCACGCTGGCGGCGATCGCGGCCGGAGTGCTGATGCCTACTGCTGGGACCGTGCGGCTGGGTGGCGTGGACATCAAGGCGCTGGGTGAGGGGCGTACTCAGCAGCAGGTTGCACTGCTGAGCCAGGAGGTCCACGTGTTCTCCGGGGCGCTGGTGGATGACGTACGGCTCGCTAAAGCTGATGCGACTGTTGCTGAGGTGGAGGCCGCGTTGGAGCTCGTCGGCGCGTTGGGCTGGGTGTGTGCGTTGCCGGAGGGGCTGGAGAGCCAGGTCGGCGAGAACGCGCATCAGTTGACCGGTGCGCAGGCACAGCAAGTCGCCCTGGCGCGGCTGGTGCTCGCGGACCCGGCGGTCGCAGTACTGGATGAGGCAACGGCTGAGGCGGGTAGCGCTGGGGCTCGGGAGCTGGAGCGGGCCAGTGCGGCCGCTACAGAAGGCCGTACGACGCTGGTGGTGGCTCACCGGCTTACGCAGGCGCAGCAGGCGGATCGGATCGTCGTGATGGACCACGGGCGAGTGGTGGAGTCAGGGACGCACGACGAGCTGCTGGCTGTAGGCGGTCGCTACAGCCAGCTCTGGCACAGCTGGACTGGTACAGATCCCTCTAGGGAAGGCGCCAATCGATAGGAGTGCCGCCCTGCTTCTCCAGCAGCTCGTTGACCCGGCTGAACGGCTTGGAGCCGAAGAAGCCACGGTCGGCCGACATGGGGCTCGGGTGGGCGCTCTCGATGTACGGCGTGGTGCCGAGCATCGGCTTCAGCGTCTGCGCGTCCCGTCCCCACAGGATCGCCACCAGCGGCCCGCCACGCTTCACGAGCGCGTGGATGGCCTGCTCGGTGACGGTCTCCCAGCCCTTGCCCTTGTGCGAGGCGGACTTGCCCGGCTGCACGGTGAGCACTCTGTTGAGCATCAGGACGCCCTGGTCGGCCCACGGCGTCAGGTCGCCGTTGGAGGGAGCCGGTACGCCGATGTCGGCCATCAGCTCGCGGTAGATGTTCTGCAGGCTGCGCGGGATCGGGCGCACGTCGGGTGCGACCGAGAAGCTCAGGCCGACCGGGTGCCCGGGAGTCGGGTACGGGTCCTGCCCGACGACCAGCACCTTCACGTCGTTCAGCGGTTGGTTGAAGGCGCGCAGGACGTTCTCGCCGGCGGGCAGGTACGGCCGCCCGGCGGCGATCTCGCCACGGAGGAACTCGCCCATCCGCGACACCGTCTCTTCGACGGGCGCGAGCGCCTCGGCCCAGTCGGACGCCACCAGATCACTCAAAGTCTTGGGACTCACCCGCCAAAGCCTCCCATCCCTGCTTCGCCCGGGGTACCCCGGGCTGTGATGTCACCCACTGTTCGCGTGTCGGTCAGCCTGTTGGTCGATCGGGACTTGTAAAAATATCCCCGGCCCCGCAAAAGGTATGAGCTCTTGCGGGGCCTTTGCGTTGGCTCAAGCCGTCTGCCACCCGAAGTTGACGGAGTGGCTGGCCGGCTCGTGCCGGTTGTAGGAGCGGTGGGCCTCGGCGCGCGCCGTCGAGGAGTCGAGCTCCAGGTGGGTGGCGCCGCTGGCCCTGGCCCAGATGCGGGCGGCACTCAGCAGCGCTGCGCCGATCCCGTCGGAGCACCGGCCGGGAACGACGGCGAGATCCTCCACCCAGCAGCGCTGCCCGAGCCGGACCGACTCGAGGTCCAGGTAGGTCGTACAGAAACCGATGACTGTCGCACCTTCGACGACGACCAGTACGCCGGTGTCCGGGCCGGCGATGGTGCGTTTCAGGCGATCGGCAGCGACGATCGGGTCCCAGCCGGCCGGCTTCGCGCCAGGCGGCTCGGAGAGCCAGCTGTAGGCGTCGACGAGTTGCGGAATGTCTGCAGTGACGGCTACGCGGACGTTGCTCATGCCTCCAGGCTAAGGAGGCCGCTACTGCTTGCGACAGGTCCAATCCGGGCTGTGTTCAACAGTCCATTAGTTGGCGAGCCGCGCGAGGGTCCTGGCGTACTGCTTGGCGACGAGCTTCTGGGCGGTGCGGCTGACGGGTCCGCCGAGACGCGTGTACCAGGTGGCGGCGCGGCTGTAGGCGAGGATCGTGTAGTAGATGCCGTCCGGCTCGCGGGTCACCACCAAGGACTCCTCGCCGGCTTGCGGATGGCCGTCCAGAGTGCCGTAGGCGAAGCCGATGCGGTCCGGCTCGTCGACGACCCAGACGACTCGGCAAGGGACCGGCAGGCCGATCGGGCCGACGCCGAGGCGGCCGAGTGAGTTCGTGCCGACCACGAGGGGGACGTCGGTGGCCTGGACGGGGATGCCGGCCGCGCGGTGCGCTCTCCAGGTCAGCAACGCTTCACCGGCCCGGCGGAACACCTCGTCCCCGGTGCCGATCCGGAGCCGGTAGTCGAGCCGGTGGTAGCCGGGCGGCGTTCGGTCGTACTGGGTCGAGCCGACCGCGTCGTAGCTGAACCGCTGACCACTCAGGTCATCGAGCTTCATCCCACTCCTTCAACCGGCGCCAGGCCAGCAGTCCGCACAGGGCGAAGCCGAGCGCGTTCGCCACCCCATGTGTAGCAACCATCCAGCGCAACGGCAGGTAGGGCGTCGCCACCACGTGCCCCAGCGCCCAGCTGAGCGCCAGCAGCATCGTCAGTACGATCGTGCCGGCCGAGACGACGAGGAGCACCTTGGTCGCCCGCTCGGCTTGCCGCGACCGCCGCCACATCGTCCAGCCGACCAGCCACATGCCGGCCGTCAGTACTGCGGCACCGGCGAGCTCGACCGGGTCGCCGAGAAAGAAACCCAGCAGCACGATCCCCGTCCCCAGTGGCACGCTGATCGCCGCAGCGGTCGCCCAACCGGTGCTGGTCGACTCCACCACGAGACAGGCGATCAGGGCCGCGGCGAAGCCGGCGAAGTGGAAGTGGGCGACCGTCAGCGACAGTACGGTCAGGCTGAAGCCGAACAGCTCGTACGACGAACGCTCGGCGACCAGGGCCAAGGCGGCGATCGCGGGTGTCGCCAACGCGGTGTAGAGCGCGATCTCCCTTGCCCGCAGGCGTTTCCGGCGTACCAGGTCAGCAGCAGCCAGTACTACGAGGGCCAGCGTGCCGGCCAGGTAGATGCTCGCCAGCGTGATGGACAGCGGACCGCGGCCGAGCCAGAGGGAGATCACCCCTGGCACGGCCGCGACGAGCCACCATCGGCGGACCGCGGTACCGCCGTCGATCTTCACCAGGCTGAGCCCGAGCGGGACGATCACCAACATCCCCAGGCTCACCACCAGGTGAACCAGGATCAGCACTAGGTGCTCTTGAGACCGCTGGTGTCGTCTGCTTTGAGAGCCTTGAAGAGGGCCGTCGCCTTGGCGTTGTCCCACTTCACGGCCGAGCCGTTCGGCGTCTTGAGGTTGGTGTCGGAGACCGGCACGGTCAGCGTGATGCCGTTGCCGCCGGCCGCCACCGCCTTCATCCCGCGGGCGAACTTGAGCAGGGTGAGCGGGCCCATGTCCTTGTCGATCGTGAGCGCCTCGGCGCCCGCGGTGCTGAGCTTGTAGAACCGGAACGGGTTCAGGAAGGTGGCCGGCCCGACGGCCTTGTCGGCGATCGCGCCGATCATCTCGCGCTGCCGCTGGACCCGGCCGAGGTCACCGAGCGGGTCGAAGTGGCGGGCCCGGACGTAGCCGAGCGCGTTCGGGCCGTCGAGGTCCTGGCAGCCCTTCGGCAGGTCGATGTGCGCGTATTCGTCTTTAATTGCCTTGGGCAAGCACATGTTGATCCCGCCGACGCTGTCGACGATCGAGGCGAAGCCGCCGAAGCCGATCTCGACGTAGTGGTCGACGCGCAGACCGGTGACGTTCTCGACGGTCTTGATCAGCAACTGGGGGCCGCCGAACGTGAACGCCGCGTTGATCTTGTTCTTGCCGTGGCCGGGGATCGACACGTAGCTGTCCCGCGGCAGGCTGATCAGCGCGGTCGGGCCGGACTCCGGCACATGCAGCAACATGATCGAGTCGGTCCGCTGGCCGGCCGCCGTGCCGGTGTGCAGCTTGGCGCGCTCGGCGCGGGTCAGACCCTCGCGGCTGTCGGACCCGACCAGCAGGAAGGTCGTACCGGCGGTGTCGGCGGGCCGGTCGCCGTCGGGCATGGCCTCGACCTTGTTGATCTTGCCCCAGGCGAACAGCGGGATGCAGATCAGGCTCAGCACGAACAACAGGACGACCAGTCCGATGATCCGGGCGAACCAGTTGCGCCGCTTCTTGGGTCGTGCTGGCGGGCGGCCGGCATAGCGCGGGTCGATGGACTGCGATTGGCTCATGGCACGAAGGTATCGGGGCCGGGTCGTTCGTGCGTCACTCCTGGGAAGGGTCTTCACCCCACACTTTCAGACCGTGAGCGGGCGCCGCCTCGATCGAAAGGAGGATCTTTGCCCGCTGATCGAACCAATCCGCCGGACAGTGCGTGCGCGGTGCCTGCTACCAGTTGGCGGCCGCTTCCATCGACCCTCGCCGGCAGTCCGGTTGGCACGATCGGGACGGCCTCCAGGGGCACGTTTACGCGGGATTTCCCCACAATCTGAGATCGCTCTCGCTAACGACATTCATTTCGGTTAAGGTTTTCGAGACCGACCGGAACGGCGTATGGGGTGCCGATCCGGCGGCGCGAGTCTGAGGAGAACCGTGAACCGCAACGAGCTGGTCGCCGGCGTGGCGACGAAAGCGGGCATCCCGCGCAACCAGGCCGAGAAGGTGCTCGACGCGCTGGGTGACGTCGTCACCGAGGCGGTGCACAAGGGGGACAAGGTCTCGCTGACCGGCCTGCTGAGCATCGAGCGGGTGATGCGCGCACCGCGGACGGGCCGCAACCCGCAGACCGGTGAGCCGCTGTCGATCCCGGCTGCGTACTCCGTCCGCCTGTCGTGCGGAAGCCGCCTCAAGGCCGCAGCCCGAGGCAACCTCCGCACGGTTTCCTGATCACCGCTGGACTGCAGTGACCCAGTACTCCGTTGTCGGGGTCGGCGGGGTGCTGAACCGGGCGTTGGGCAGGTAGAGGCGTGACCCGTAGAGGGCTGCCGTGGTCGGGATGTCGAAGTCGGTGCTGGTCAACTCCTTGACCAGCCGGCCCTTGCTGCCAGACCTGTCGAGGTCCAGGACGGCGACCTTGTTCAGGCGGTTCTGTACGACATACAGGGTGTTCTTGGACAGCAGCAGGCCGTCCCCGTTGGTCATCACCGTGGCGCCGAGGTCGATGCGCCGGGTGACGCCGGTGCGCGGGTCCACCCGGAACAGGAAGCCGGTGGCCGACTGCACGATGATCAGGTTGCGGCCGTCCGGGGTGAGCTCGATGCCGTTGGCGTTGAGGTTCACCGGGTCGTGCACGTAGTCCCCGCTGAGCGGGATCGTCTTGACGGCTGCCTGGCCGGGCAGTTTGCCGTTGCGGCCCAGCGGGACCTGGTAGAGGACCTGCTGGCGCGAGTCGGTGAACCAGGCGGCGTCCTTGCTCAGGACGACGTCGTTGACGAAGGTGTTCGTCGACGTGGTGAAGGTGTAAGCGGCGAGCACCTTGCCGGAGCGGGTGTCGATCACCCGGCCGTTGCCGCCGCCGGCGCCGGCCACGAACAGCCTGCCGCGCTGGTCGACCTTCATGCCTTGTGAGGCGGTCCCTGGGCCTTGGCTGATCACCTTGCCTTCGCCGGTCCGCAGGCTGGCGGCGTAGATGTCTCCGTCGAGCCGTGAGCCGAAGTACGCAGTACCGGACTTGTCGATCGCGATGCCCTCGGGCTGGAAGCCGGCCGGGAGGTCGAAATGGGCCGGGTTGGTACCGAAGCGGACGCGGTCGCAGAGGCCGTCGTCCAGGAAGGTACTGGACGTCGACCGGATGGCGGCGGTTGTGGCGGCGGGTGTCCCGGTGAAGGCGGACGCCGTGAGACTGCTGAGGAGTAGTACGGGGAGGCCGAGAGTCGCGGCGAGCGCGCGGCCAAAATGTCTCGGCTGTGGACGTGACATGGCGGAGTGTCCTCCTGGTCGATGACCGGGCCGGGCCGACGCCCCTCGTACGCCGACGCCGCGGCTGGTTGTTCTTTCAACAATAGGGGAACGAATGGCCGGGCTGGAAGGTTCAGCGTTGTTGATAACTTTCCCGGGCCTTGGGGCCGAACGGGTAATGTCACTGTGAGTGCCAGCAGGCCGGATCCACCAGCAGAGGAGCGGGCAGGTATGACAGCAGGGATCGACAGCTCGGATCTGTCCACGACGGTGCGGCCGCAGGACGACCTGTACCGGTACGCGAACGGGCCTTGGCTGGATCGCACCGAGATCCCTGCCGACAAGGCGATCTACGGCGCCTTCCACATGCTCTGGGACAGCGCCGAGCAGGACGTGCGCGCGATCGTCGAGAAGACCGCGGCCGCGGAGCACCCGGCCGGCAGCGAGGCGCGCAAGATCGGCGACCTGTTCCACAGCTTCATGGACACCGAGACGATCGAGCGGCTCGGCGCCGGCCCGATCGCGGACCAGCTCGAGCTCGTCGCCTCGATCAAGGACGTCGACGGCCTGGTCGCCGCGCTCGGCCGGCTCGAGCTGCAGGGCGTCTCCGGTGTCTTCTACTACGGCGCGGACATCGACGCGAAGAAGTCCGACGAGTACATCATCTACACGAGCCAGGGCGGTATCAGCCTGCCGGACGAGTCGTACTACCACGAAGACTCCTTCGCCGACGTCCGTACCGCGTACGTCGCGCACGTCGCGCGGATGCTCGAGCTCGCCGGGCGGCCCGACTCGAGTGCCGCCGCCGAGCGGATCATGGCGCTCGAGACCCGGCTGGCGTCTGGCCACTGGGACCGGGTGCGCAACCGCGATGTCACCGCGACGTACAACAAGGTCGATCGGGCCGGGCTCGAGAAGCTGACTCCTGGCTTCGACTGGGCCGCCTGGCTGTCCAACGCCGGCGTGCCCGAGGACGCATTCGCCCAGCTCGTGGTGCGGCAGCCGGAGTACCTGACCGCGGCCGCCGCGGCGCTGCAGGAGGTCGACCTCGAGCAGTGGAAGGAATGGCTCGACTGGCGCATCGTCCACAGCGCGGCGCCGTTGCTGAGCCAGCCTTTCGTCGACGAGAACTTCGACTTCTACGGCAAGACCCTGACCGGTGCCCCCGAGCTGCGCGAGCGGTGGAAGCGCGCCCTCGGCGCCGTCGACTCCGCGCTGGGTGAAGCGGTCGGCCAGCTGTATGTCGCCGAGCACTTCCCGCCGGTCGCGAAGGCCCGGATGGTCGAGCTGGTCGGCCACCTGGTCGAGGCCTACGGGCAGCGGATCGAGGCGCTCGACTGGATGGGGCCCGAGACCAGGCAGCGCGCGCTGGACAAGCTGGCCACCTTCACGCCGAAGATCGGCTACCCGGACAAGTGGAAGGACTACAGCGGTCTCGAGATCCGCGCCGACGATCTGGTCGGCAACGTCCGCCGCTCGGTCGCGGTGGAGACGGCACGCGACCTGGCCAAGCTCGGTCAGCCGATCGACAAGACCGAGTGGCTGATGACGCCGCAGACGGTCAACGCGTACTACAACCCGCGGATGAACGAGATCGTCTTCCCGGCCGCGATCCTGCACCCGCCGTTCTTCGACCTCGACGCCGACGACGCGGTGAACTACGGCTCGATCGGCGCGGTGATCGGCCACGAGATCGGCCACGGCTTCGACGACCAGGGCTCGAAGTACGACGGCGCCGGCAACCTGGTCGACTGGTGGACCGACGACGACCGGGCCGCCTTCGAGCAACGCACGGCCAAGCTCGTCGCGCAGTACAACGTCCTCGAGCCGACCGACGCCCCCGGCCACCCGGTCAACGGCGAGCTCACCCTGGGCGAGAACATCGGCGATCTCGGCGGCCTCTCGATCGCCTACGTCGCCTACACCCTCTCGCTCGGCGACTCCGAGTTCCCGACGGTCGACAATCTGACCGGCCCCCAACGCTTCTTCCTGGCCTGGGCTCTCGGCTGGTCCAGCAAGGCCCGCGAGGCGGAAGCCATCCGCCGCCTGGCCATCGACCCGCACTCCCCACCGGAGTTTCGCTGCAACGCGGTAGTCCGCAACATCGACGCCTTCCACCAAGCCTTCGCCATCACCGAAGCAGACGCCATGTGGCTGGCCCCGGAAGACCGCGTCCGCATCTGGTGAGTCCCACCCCAACTGCTCCCATCCACCCAACTGCTCCCATCCACCACGGATGGGAGCAGTTGCGTTTGCGGCTGAGGGCAGGGCCTGTCTGTTGCGTGGTGTTCTTACGGAAAGGCCGGCCTGGATTGCGTCGCCGGGCTGCGTGATGGTCCTAGTCGCGGCGGCGCGCGTCAAGAGCGCTTTGCGCCCCTTCGGGGTCGAACAAGTTCGACTCTTGACACACGCCACCGCGACCAGGGAAAGACGCAGCTATCCCGGAGCCGCTGGAGGGACTGACCACAGTGGATCGGTCACCACAATCCCAAGGCCAGCCACCATCCGGCCCCGGATCCCAAGGCCAGCCACCGTCCGGGCACCTCAGGGATTCGAGATCCCACCGGCCATCCTGATCCGGCGCTCGGCACCCGCCACCCCACCGGCGCCAGCCCCGATCCGGCGCTCGGGCTGGCCGGCATCCCACCGCGCCAGCCTGATCGGGGACTCGGGCGGCCGGTTCACCCGCCGCTGGCGGGTTATTGCACCACTAGCTTGCTACATCCCGCTATCGGTACTGAAACCCGCCAGCCGACGCCGCTTCCGTCGAAAAGAGCTCCGTCCGCCAGCGCGGACAGCCTCATCGTGGGTGACGCACCTGTCGCGCCGAGACGGAGCTGGTCGGCCGGACCGCCACGAATGCCTAACCCCAGGGAACCGCCCCGACACGCCGAGGAAACCGGTTGCCCGAAGGGTTGGTGTGCGCTGGCGGACCGGCCGGCCACCGAAACCCGAGCGAAACCCGTTGCCGGAGGCACCTAGTGCATCGGGTGAGTATTCTCCGGCGACAGATTTGCTCAGGTGGTGCACAAGGTGGCCGCGACCAGCCGCCCACGGCGCCCTCGACAGAGGAGTGGCGACTTGGGGCGGCTGGGTAGGAGTGCCGGCGGAGGAGGTACGAGGGGAGATTGCTGTTAGCCGGCCATCCACGCCTGGATGGCGTCGATTTCTCGGGGCATGGCGGCTGAGAGGTTTTCGGTGCCGTCTGCGGTGACGAGGATGTCGTCTTCGATCCGGATGCCGATGCCTCGGAGGTCTTCCGGGACCGTCAGGTCTTCGGCCTGGAAGTAGAGGCCGGGCTCGACGGTGAGGACGTAGCCGGCTTCCAGGTTGCCCTTGTTGTACTTCTCATTGCGGGCCGCTGCGCAGTCGTGGACGTCGATGCCGAGCATGTGGCTGACGCCGTGCAGCGTGTAGCGTTGGTAGATGCCGCTGTTCGGGTCGAGGGCCTCTTCGGCGGTGACCGGGAGCAGCTCCATCGCCGCCAGGCCGTGGACGATGACCTCCATCGCGGCGGTGTGGCCGGAGCGGAAGTTCACGCCGGGCTTGAGCGCTGCGATGCCGGCGTTCTGGGCGTCCAGGACCAGCTGGTACAGCTCGCGCTGGCGCGGGGTGAACTCGCCGTTGACCGGCAGCGTGCGGGTGATGTCCGCGGTGTAGAGGTTGCGGTTCTCCACGCCCATGTCGAGCAGCATCAGCGTGCCGTCGTTGACCTGGCCGTCGTTCTCGATCCAGTGCAGCGTGGTCGCATGCGGTCCGGCGGCGGCGATCGACGTGTAGCCGACGTCGTTGCCCTCCGCGCGGGCCCGGCGCCAGAAGGTGCCCTCGATCCAGCGTTCGCCGTACTTGCGGACGGATGCCATGTCGGACAGCACGTCGGAGAAGCCGCGATGGGTGATCGCGCACGCCTCGCGCAACTGCTCGATCTCGAACGCGTCCTTGACCAGCCGCAGCTCGGACAACACGTAGGCGAGCTCGCCGTCGCGGGCCTCGTCGGTCTTCGTGCCGCTGAGCAGGGTGCTGATCGAGCTCTCCTCACCGCGCCGGACGCGGGTCGGTACGTCGCTCTTCAGTACGTCGGCGAGCGCGTCGACGTGCCGGGTCTCGATCCCGAACTCCTTGGCGGTCTCGGTCAACGACGGGCGCCGGCCGGCCCACAGCTCGCCGTACATCCGGTCGCGCCAGAACTCCTCGCCCTCGCTGCGGTCCGCGCGGGGCCGGAAGTAGAGCACCGAGTCGTGCCCGCTGGTCCCGTTCGGCTCGAGCACCAGGACGCCGTCCGAGCTCTGGTCGCCGACCAGCCAGACGTAGTCGGTGTGCGGGCGGAACGCGTAGTCGGTGTCGTTCGAGCGGACCTTGTAGGTGCCGGCCGGGATTACCAGCCGCTCACCCGGGAACGCCTGCGACAAGGCGTCGCGCCGTTTCGCGGCCCAGGTGCCGACGTCACTGAGAGCGACGTCCTCTCGCTCGATCGAGCCCCAGCCGGAGTTCATGAACTCGCGCAGCTTCTCGCCCGACGGGCTGTCGTGGGTCGCGGTCTTGGGGGCCTTGTCCGTGCTGTCGCTCATCGTCGAGCCATCCTCATCTCAGCGCGCGGGGTGGAGTTCGTCACCGCGGAGCGTGCTGCTGTCCGGCAGCATCTCGGCGGGGTCGGAGCCGATGCGGGTGATCGCATTCTGCCCGTCCACGAAGACTACGCTCGGCGCGAAGGTCTTCGCCTCCACGGTGTCGAAGATTCCGTACGAGATCAAGATGACCAGGTCGCCCGGGTGGATCAGGTGTGCCGCCGCACCGTTGATGCCGACGATGCCGCTGTCGCGCGGTCCTTCGATCAGGTACGTCGTCAGCCGGTTGCCGTTGGTGATGTCGACGATGTCGACCTGTTCGCCGGGCAGCAGGTTCGCCGCCTCCATCAGGGTCGCGTCCAGCGTGCACGACCCGACATAGTCGAGGTCAGCCTGGGTGACGGTGGCCCGGTGGACCTTGGACTTCATCATCGAGCGCTGCATGGCGCCCATCATCCCGCCCACCCCGATCACTGTCAGTGGCCACCGTCACCCCCACGCCAACCTCCCGGGTGTCCGAACCCACCACTGGTGGGCTCGGCACACCACGGGGGTGGGGGCGTGGTGGGTTAGCGGGAGGCTAGTTCGGGTTCGCGGGCTGGTACTTCGGGGTCGAAGGTGCGGCGTAGTTTCTCGCCTTCGACGTCGACGTCCGGGAGCAGCCGGTCGAGCCAGCGCGGCAGCCACCAGGCCGAGCGGCCGAGCAACGTCATCACCGCGGGCACGATCGTCATCCGGACCACGAAGGCGTCGATCGCGACGGCGACGGCGAGCCCGAAGCCGATCTCGCGGACCAGGGTCTCGCTGGACAGGATGAAGCCCGAGAACACCGCGACCATGATCACCGCCGCCGCGGTGACGACCCTGGCGCTGTGGCTGAAACCATCGACCACGGCCCTTGTCGGCGCGGCGCCATGGACGTGCTCCTCCCGCATCCGGGTGACCAGGAAGACCTGATAGTCCATCGCGAGCCCGAACACGATCCCGACCAGGAACACCGGCAGCATGCTGATGATCGGTCCCGTCTGCCCTTCGATGCCGAGCAGGCCGGCCAGCCAGCCCCACTGGAACACCGCGACCACGGCCCCGAAGGTCGCCGCGACCGTCAGCAGGAAGCCCAGCGTCGCCTTCAACGGCACTAGCACCGAGCGGAACACCAGCATCAGCAGCAGGAACGCCAGCCCGACGATCAACGAGAGATAGGGCAGCAGCGCGCCGCTCAACTTGGCGGAGATGTCGATGTTGAAGGCGGTCGCACCGGTCACCGAAACCTCTGCGCCACCCAGTTGCGGGGCGTCCCTGATCGCCCCGACGAGTGCCTTGGTCTCGGCCGTCCCCGGACCACTCGACGGAATCACCGTCAGCAGAGCGGTGTCACCCTGCGGGTTGAAGCTCGGCGGCGTCACCACAGCGACGTCCGGCAGCTTCCGTACTGCGTCCGCGGTAGCCGCCGCCGCGCCCTTCGGGTCGGCAGCACCGGCCGCGTCGACGACGATCATCAGTGGCCCGTTGAAGCCGGGGCCAAAGCCGTCCGAGAGCATTTCGTACGCCTTGCGCTGGGTCGAGTCGGGCGCGGACGTGCTGTCGTCGGGCAGCCCGAGCTCGAGGCTGGCCGCCGGAATCGCCACCACTCCGAGCCCGACCACGGCCACCAGCAGGACGGCCACCGGGCGGCGGGTGACGAAGCCGGCCCACCTGCGGCCTGCGGAAGGCTTCTTGCTCTCGCCCTCCGGATCGCCACCGCGCAGCCCCGGGATCTTGCCGCCGAGTACCCGACGGCCGGCCATACCGAGTACTGCGGGCAGCAACGTCAGCGCGATGGCCACGGCGATCACGACAGTGAACGCGGCCGCGAGCCCCATCTGGGTCAGGAACGGAATGTCCACCACGAAGAGGCCGCCCAGGGCGATCACGACGGTCAGCCCGGCGAAGACCACGGCCGACCCAGCGGTACCGACGGCCCGGCCGACGGCCTCCTCGGGTTCCAGGCCGCTGCTCAGTTCATGGCGGTAGCGGGACATGATGAACAACGCGTAGTCGATCGACACCGCCAGTCCGATCATCACCGCGAGGATCGGCGTACCGGAGCCGATGTCGATGAAGCCGGTGGCCGCCGTGATCGCGGTGGCGCCGATGCCGGCCCCGATGATTGCCGAGAGCAACGGCAAGCCGGCCGCGACCAAGGAGCCGAAGGTGATCAGCAGAACCACCGCGGCGACCCCGATCCCGATCACCTCGGTGGCGCTCTGCGGCTCCTGGACCTGCATGGCATCGCCGCCGAACTCAACAGTGAGACCACCGGCCCGAGCCGGCTCCACCGCGTCGGCGACTGCTTCCTGGGCCTCCGGGGTCACCTCCTGCGCGGTGACGTCGTAGGAGACCTGGGCATAGCCGGTCCTCCCGTCGGCCGAGATCGCCTTCGCGGCAAAGGGATCGACCACCTTGGCCACCTGTGGCGCGGACTCGATCCGGTCGAGAGTGCTCTTCACCAGCGCGGTGCTGGCCGGATCGGCGAGCTTCCCACCCGGCGGTGCCTGGAAGACGATCCTCGCGGTGGCACCGTCCGCGCCTGCCTGCGGGAACCGCTCGTCGAGCAGATCCAGTGCCCGCTGCGACTCGGTGCCGGGAATGGAGAAGCCGTTCGAGGTCGGCCCGGACAGCGTGGCGGCGCCGGCGATACCGGCGAGGAGCAGCCCCAGCCAGACGAATACGACGAGCCGGCGGCGCCGGAACGCGAACCGGCCGAGGCGATAAAGGTAGGTAGCCATGCTGACGATCGTTCCGGTTGGACCCGGTAGTCCGCGTCCGCCGACCGTGGTCTCCCCGCCGTACTGCGTCTGCCGTACTCCCTACTGCAGCGGCTGTACGCCGAGCTGGCCGGACTACTCCGCCGCGCCGGCCCGGACCAGGCCGGTGCGGTAGGCGATCACGACGAGCTGGGCCCGGTCGCGGGCGTCGAGCTTCATCATCGCGCGGTTCACGTGCGTCTTGGCGGTCAGTGGAGAGAGCACCAGCCGGTCGGCGATCTCGTCGTTGGACAACCCGAGCGCGACCAGGCCGACCACCTCGCGCTCCCGGTCGGTGAGCACGTCCAGATCTGTCGAGCCTGTCCCCGAGGCGACCTCGGGCTGGGCCAGGAAGCGGTTCATCAGTCCCCGCAGGGCCAGCGGGGACAGCAGCGCGTCGCCGCGGGCGACCGTGTGGATCGCGTTGATCAGCTCCTCCGGCTCGGCGCCCTTGCCGAGGAACCCGCTCGCGCCGGCCCGGATCGCCTCGAAGACGTACTCGTCGACCTCGAACGTGGTCAGGATCAGCACCCTGACCCCGGCCAGCGACTCGTCGGCGATGATCTGCCGGGTCGCGGCCAGACCGTCGAGCACCGGCATCCGGATGTCCATCAAGATCACGTCCGCGCGCTCGCTGTGGGCCAGTTCGATGGCCTCCTGGCCGTTCGCGGCCTCAGCAACGACCTCTAGATCGGGCGCCGAGTTCACCAGTACTCGGAACCCGCTCCTGATCAGCTTCTGATCGTCGGCCAGTAGTACCCGGATCGTCACCAGTTGCTCCAGTTTCCAGGGGAAGGACTGCACGGACGCGGAATCCGCCGTGCGGTAGCGGACCGGCGGCCATGTCTCCACCGACGGCCGCGACGCGTTCTCGCATGCCCAGCAACCCGTGGCCGGAGCCGAGCGGAGCAGCAGCTGTACCGACGTCGCGGTAGGGCGTACCGGGGTGGCCGCCGTCGTCGGTGACCTCGATCGTGAGCGAGCCGCGCAGTTCCTCGAACCGGACCCGGACGACGGCACCAGGGGCGTGTTTGACCACGTTGGTGAGGGACTCCTGCAGGATGCGATAGATGGTCAGTTCGAGCACGTCCGGGAGCGACGTGGGCACCGGCGGCTGCCAGTCGATGGTGATTCCGGCCGCGGTGGACGACTCGATCAGAGCACTCAGTTCCTGCAGGGAGGGTGTGGGAGCGGTCGGCAGCGAGTCGACGCCCGAGCGGCGCAGTACGCCGAGCAGCACGGTCAGCTCGGACAGCACGGTCCGGCCGCCCTCGCGGACCAGGGCGAGCGCTCTATCGGCCTCGTCGGGCTGCTCGCGCAGCAGATGGGAGGCGACGCCGGCCTGCACGTTCATCAAGGCGATGTGGTGGGCGATCACGTCGTGCAGTTCGTGCGCGATCCGCAGCCGCTCCTCGATCACCCGGCGCTCGGCCTCCTCCTCGCGGGAGTGCTCGGCCTGCCGGACGCGATCCTCCAGCTCGTGCAGGTAGGCGCGCCGGTAGCGCACCGCCTCACCGATGGCAGCGGCGAACAGCACGAAGATCGCGACCGAGAGGTTCGCGAGCAGGTCGCCGTCGGTGAACAGCACGGCCGTGGCGATCATCACCACGACGAGGATGCAGACCGCGGCCGACCGGGTTTGCCGGCCCTTCTGGGATACCACCGTGTAGGTCGCGCAGGCCAGCGCGAGGCCGATCGGGCTCTTCACCTGCGCGTAGGCCGCGTAGCCGATCGTCGCCAGTGTGGTGATCGCCAGCACGAGGAGCGGGGCTTTCCGGCGGAAGGCCAGTGGCAGGCAGGCGATCAGGATCAGGATCGTGCCAGTGAGGGTCAGGTCGATCTGGGTGCCGTCGCGCTTGGTGCCCGGTTGCAGCAGGTTGATGGTGACCAGGAGGAGCACGATGGCGTAGTCGTACGCCAGCGGGTGCGCCTTGAACCGGGGATACCACCAGGGACTTGCTGCCATTCCATCACTCTACGTGCGCACGGCCGGCGAACGCGTCGTCCGCCGGCCGTATCAACGCAGTACTACGAACGCGGTACAGCCAGGCTCAAGCTGCCGTTCGGGTTACTCGAAGGGTGTGCTGCGGTTCAGTTCGAAGCTCTTGGTGCGTGCTGCGGCGGCAGGCGTGGGGATGGGCAGCGGGTGGCCGGCCACTGTCGTGTCGCTAGTGGGCAGTTCGCCGGTCAGCAGGTACTTCGTACCGATGGCGTTCGCGGCCGGGTTGACGGCGGCGCGGCCGTTGGCGAAGACGCAGTGCTTGCCGGAGTCCTTCTCGGTGACCAGGACCGAGGTCGGCAGCGACTTGTGCATCTTCAGCGCGCCGGCGTACGGCGTGGCCGGATCGCCGATCGTGTTGAACATCAGCACGCCGGGCAGGTTCTTGCCGGTGATCCTGACCCGGCCGGGGCTGTCGAAGGCCCAGCTCTGGCAGGCGCTGCCGCTGGTCCAGATGTTGTACCAGGCGAACTGCGAGGTCCTGGCCAGCTTGGCCGCATCGTGCTCGTACGTCGCCCGGCTACGCGACCACTTCGAGTCGGCGCAGATCACCGCGTTGAAGATGGCGTTGTCCTCCTCGGAGTCCGCACTCGTGCTGGGAGTGGCGAAGTCGACCAGATCGGCGTCGTCACCGCCGACGGCGTACGCGCTGAGCGCCTGGGTGAACGGGATCCAGCCCGATTCGGAGAACATCACCCCGTACGCCGTACCGAGCAGTTCGCTGCCGCCGACGACCCCGTGCGGCGTGGTGCGGAACTCGGTCAGCGTCTTGTTCCAGGCGGCCCGTACGGTCGCGACGTCCTTGCCCAGGTGGAAGACGCTGTCGTACTTCGCGACCCAGGGCAGGTAGTCCCCGTCGAAGCGCTTCTGCAGCCCGGCCGACTGGGTCAGACCGGCCTGGTACCAGAGGTCCTTCGGGGTCGGGTCGACGTTGCCGTCGATGATCATCCGGCCGACCCGCTGCGGGAACATCTGCCCGTAGACGGCGCCGAGGTAGGTGCCGTAGGAGTAGCCGAGATAGTTGAGCTTCTGCTCACCCAGCCCCGCGCGGATGGCGTCCATGTCGCGGGCGACGTTCACCGTGCCGAGGTGCGGCAGGACCGCCTTGTTCTTGGCGTTGCAGCCCTGGGCGTAGCTGCTCCAGAGCCCCCACAGCTCGCTCCGGTTGGCTTTGACGTCCGGGTCCGGCTGCGGCGGGGCGAAGTGGTCGGGAGCGGCGCAGCTGATCGGAGAGCTGTGCCAGACGCCGCGCGGGTCGAACCCGATGACGTCGTAGGCGTCCAGGACGCCGGCCTCGAGCCGGGTGAAGCCGGTACCGTCCGGGGTCGACAGCGTTCCGGCCAGAACCGCTCCGCCGCCGCCCGGGCCGCCCGGGTTGACCAGCAGCGCGCCGAGTCGCTTGGCCGGGTTGTTCGCCGCGTGCTTGGTGACCAGCACCGAGAGGGTGGCGCCGTGCGGGCGTGAGTAGTCCAGCGGGACAGTCAGGGTCGCGCAGGTGAGAGCTGGGAACCGGCCCGCCACGTCTTCCGGGCAGGCGCCGAAGACCAGCGCCCGGGGATGCTTGCTCTCAGCAACGACTGGGGCAACGACCGGGGCGCCAGCCGGAGCAGCAGCGAGGGACGGTACGGCGGGAGCTATCAGGGCCAGGGTGGCGGTGGCAGTGAGGGCCAGACGGAGACGCATCGGCGAACTACCTCCAGGAGAGGGACGGGTGCGTCCGCAACCTACCTCGCCGACAGGTCGCCCAGGAGGGCCAAGCACTTGCAGGAAACTGCAATTCCAGCCTGCCAGAAAGGTCGGCAGTGGGTGGTCAGAGCAGCTCGCGGAGCGCGGCGACCGGGTCGGGTGC
Source organism: Streptomyces sp. SID13031 (assembly GCF_010548305.1). Lineage (GTDB taxonomy): Bacteria > Actinomycetota > Actinomycetes > Propionibacteriales > Kribbellaceae > Kribbella. The sequence goes on along the minus strand of NZ_JAAGLV010000003.1, from coordinate 212,211 downwards.
GGCGAGCAGCTGGAGGCCCCGGGGGAGCAGGATCAGCTGGCCGCCCGATTTGCGAGCGGCGACCCGGGCGCGTTCGTAGATCAGCTCGATCTCGACCGTCAGGGCGTCGAAGGCGTAGGTGTTGGTCTCGGTCCAGCGGGGTTTGCCGAACTCCTCGCGCAGCCACTTGCGGATCTTGCCGGGGCCGAGGTCCCGGCCGAGATAGACGCCGGGGAAAAGCGCCACGAAACTCCGCGCAGCCAGCACGACGATGTCCGTCGCGAGCATCCGCTGGATCTCGGCCTGCAGGTTGCTCGCATAGTCGGCGTGCGGATCGGAGCTCACCCGATGCTCGTTTCTGTGGAGGCTTGGACCGCGAGTCCGCGGAGGGTCTCGTAGCGGGGGCGGAGCGCCTTCACCCGGTCGACCTCGGCGGCCACCGGCTCCAGATGGTCACCACCGGGTTGCGGGGTCAGGCCGAGCGCGACCGCTGCCGCGCCGCGGGCGCCGACCTCGGGCTCGGAGCAGACCTCGGTCGGCCGGTCGAAGGTCGCGGTCAGGCAGCGCCGCCACCACGCGGACGCGTCGATGCCGCCGCCACCCAGGACGACCTCGAGCGGCCGGCCGAACAGCTCATCGAGCATCCGCAGACCGCGGTCGATCTCCAGCGACGCGCCTTGCAGGGAAGCGGCGAGCAGGTCGGCGGCGGTGTCGTCGAACGACAGTCCGAAGTACACGCCGGAACCGCTCGGGACGGTGTCCGGCGGCCGGGTGCCGGCGTGGAACGGGATCGCGATCACGCGCGATGAGCCGATCTCCACGTCGGTGGGCTCAGGAGCATCGAGATTCAGTACGCCGGTGAGCCAGGCGTGCAGGTTGCCGGCGGCGGAGAAGGCCATCCCGGTCACCGCACGCTGGTCGTCGACGCGGTAGCGCCACAGCTCCCACGGCAGCTCGGGTGCGCCCTCGATCGGGTGCACGACGCGCACGGCGGCCGAAGTACCGACTGTTACTGCCGCTGTGGTCTCGTCATAGCCGCCGGTGCCGACGTTGGAGGCGGCGCCGTCACCGGTGGGCGGATGAATCGGTACGCCGACCAGCCCCGGCCAGCGTCTCGCATACTCGCTGGAGAGCGCGCCGGTCCAGCCGGTCGCCACGATCGGCGGGAGCTGGCCGGCCGCTACCCCGGCTACGGCCAGCGCCTCGTCGTCATACGCCCCGCTGGCGAGGTTGAGCGTGCCTGTCCCGGACGCGATCGAGACCGACGTTACGCGCTCACCGGTCAGCCGCTCGAGCACGAGATCGGGGAGCCCGGCATAGCTCGCCGGCGAGGTGAACGACCGGAGCCAGGGGATCCGGCGAGTCCAGTAGAGCCGGTGCAGCCAGGCGCCGGTGCGAGCGTGGAAGGCGCGCTCGTCGAAGGACGGGTCGAGCGCGAGATCGACAGAACGGGTGTCGACCCACGGGATCACCGGCGTGAGCGCTGCACCGTTGTTGTCCAGGGCAATGATCGAGTGCCATTGCGAGGACAGCACGATCGCGGTGATATCAGTCAGCTGCCCGTTCTGCTGCAACTCGTCGAGACACCCGAGCAGGCCCTCGATGTAGTCATGCAGATCGAGGGTTGCCTCACCGGCAGCGGCGTACGTCGGACTGATCTTGTGCCGCGCCAACGCCCCGGGAATCGGTGAGGCGTCCTCAGACAGCACCAAGGCGCGAGCAGAGGAGGTGCCCAGATCAAGTGCGAGGCAGCGCCCGTCAAGCTTGGGGCCGTCAGTCCTCGGCATGCAACGCCTTCAGGAACGATGCCGCCCACACATTCACGTCATGGGCCGCGAGGTGTTTGCGCATCGCCTTCATCCGGCGGCCGAGTTGGCGGTCGTCGGTGTTCATCGCGTCGACGATGGTGTCCTTCATCCCGTTGATGTCGTGCGGGTTCACCAGGAACGCCTGCCGGAACTCGTCGGCCGCGCCCGCGAACTCGCTCAGCACCAGCGCGCCCGTGTCGTCGTACCGGCAGGCGACGTACTCCTTGGCGACCAGGTTCATCCCGTCGCGCAGCGGCGTCACCACGGCGACATCGGCGGCCCGGAACAACGCCGCCATCTCGGTCCGTGAGTACGACGTGTGCAGGTAGTTGATCGCCGGCGTCCCGATCCGGCCGTGCTCACCGTTGATCCGGCCGACCAGCAGCTCGATCTCGTCGCGGAGTACGCGGTACTGCTCGACGCGCTCGCGCGACGGCGTCGCCACCTGGATGAAAACGGCGTCGTCGACCGACACCCGGCCCTCGTCGAGCAGCTCTCCGAAGGCGCGCAGCCGCTGCCGGATGCCCTTGGTGTAGTCGAGCCGGTCCACGCCGAGCAGGATGTGCGCCGGGTTGCCGACCTCTTGCCGCATCTCGGCGGCGCGGGCGATCGTCTCGGGCTGGCGGGCCAGCTCCTCGAGCTCGCCGACGTCGATCGAGATCGGGAACGCCTTGGCCCGGACGACCCGGTCGTCGGGCAGGTGAATCCGGTCGCCGCGGGTCCGCAGCCCCATCCGGTTGCGGGCGAGCCGGGCGAAGTTCGAGGCCGCGCCCGGCCGCTGGAAGCCGACCAGATCGGCACCCATCAGCCCGTCGAGGATCTGCCGGCGCCACGGCATCTGCGCGAACAGCTCGGTCGGCGGGAACGGGATGTGCAGGAAGAAGCCGATCCGTACGTCGGGCCGCAACCGGCGCAGCATCGCGGGGACGAGCTGCAGCTGGTAGTCGTGCACCCAGACCACCGCGTTGTCGTCGGCGGCCTCCGCGGCGGCCTCCGCGAAGCGGCGGTTCACGGCGACATACGACTCCCACCACTCGCGATGGAACTCCGGCGCCACGATCACGTCGTGGTAGAGCGGCCAGAGCGTCGCGTTGGAGAAACCTTCGTAGTACAGCTCGATGTCCTCGGCCGACAGCGTCACCGGGACCAGATGCATGCCGGCCTCGTCGAACGGGTCCAGCTTCTCGTCGGCGCCACCGGTCCAGCCGATCCAGGCGCCGTGGTGCCGCTGCATCACCGGTGCCAGGGCGGTCACCAGACCACCGGGGCTGCGGCGCCAGGCCGTCGTACCGTCGGGCATCTCGATCCGGTCGACAGGGAGCCGGTTGGCCACCACCACGAAGGAACTGCGTCCGCTCGGCATCAGTGTTTATCCACCCAGGTATTCGTCGTCGCCGGGGTAGCTGACCCCGATCTGTCTACGCGTCTCGTCGAGCAGGTCGAGGATTTCGATCGTGGCGGCATGCGGGAGGGCGGGGCATTCGATCTGCCCCGCTCGCAGGGCCCGCATCACCTCGGCTGCTTCATAGTGGTACCCAAGGCCATGCGCCGGTACCTCCACCCGCTCCTGGCCCGCCGCCGTACTGCGGACGTAGTACTCGGGGTGGTGGAAGCGGTTCGGGAGCAGCAGGCTGCCCTCGGGGCCGCTGACCGAGGCCGTCCAAGGGTTCTGGGAGCGCAGCCCGCAGGTCAGGGCTGCGACGGCGCCGGAGTCGTAGCGCCAGGCCATCGCGACGTTCAGGTCGACGCCGTCGTCGTTGAGCGACCCGACGGCCTTCAGCTCGGCGGGTTTGCCGAGCGCCATGTGGACGAACGTCATCGGGTAGATGCCGCCGTCCATCAGTGCGCCGCCGCCCAGGTCGCGGTCGAGCAACCGGGCCGGCAGTCGCGGTTTGTGGAAGCCGAAGTCTGCCAGGGCCTCCATCGGCTCGCCGATCGTGCCCTTGGCCAGGTCTTCGAAGAACGCCTGGATGACGGGGTTGGTACGCATCCACATCGCTTCGGCGAAGAGCGTGTTGTTCTCGGCGGCGACGGCGATCAGGTCGCGGGCCTGCTTCGCGGTCAGCGTGACCGGCTTCTCGCACAGCACGGCGATCTTGGCCTGCAGGGCGGCCCGGGCGATCGCGTAGTGCTGCGGGTGCGGAGTACCGATGTAGAGGACGTCCACCTGGCCATCGTCGATCAGCCGGCGCCAGTCGTCGTACCGGTGCTCGATGCCGAACTCGTCGGCGAACTTGTTGGCGCTCTCCAGGGACCGGGAGGAGACGGCAGTGGCCACCGCCTCGTCGCTGAGTACGGCGAGGTCCTTGGTGAACGACGTGGAGATGTTGCCAGTAGCAACGATTCCCCAGCGGACTCGATCTTCTACACCCATTGTCTGAACTCCGGGGTCGGGAACGGGCCGTGAGCCTTGATTCTCGCGGTTTCGAACGCGTGCGCCAAGCGAATGAGGGTGGCATCACTGCGGCCGGTGCCGTGGAAGGTGATTCCGACCGGCAGGCCCTCGACCAGCCCGGACGGCACCGCCAGCAGCGGATAGCCCGCCAGCGCCGCATGGGACGACGAACTGCCGAGCACGTGATCGCCGTTGATCAGGTCGATCGCCCAGGCCGGTGAGTAGGACGGCGTGACCAGGGCGTCGAGCTGATTGTCGCGCAACAGGTTGTCGATACCGTCGCGGCCGGCCCGCAGTCCGGACAACCTCGCCGCGGCGTAGATCGCCGAATCGAGTCCATCGGTCTCGTCCGAGCGCTCGAACAGCTCCTGTCCGAAGTACCGGAGCTCAGTGTCGGCGTGGGCGTTGTTGAAGGCGATCACGTCCGCCAGGTTGCGCGGGCCGCCCGGGTGGCGAGTGGCGAGGTAGGCGGCGAGGTCGACCTTCATCTCGTACGCCAGGATCGCGAGCTGGTCCTCCTCGCTGCCCGGCGACGGCAGTGACAGCCCGTCGACGAGCGTCGCGCCCGCTGCTGAGAGGAGGGTCAGGGAGTGCTCGGTGACCTGGTCGAGGCTGGTCGAATACCCCCACAACGGACCCCGCGGTACTCCGATGCGAAGGCCGGTGAGGTCTTCCCCTCGGCAGCTGGCCTCGTAGTCAGTGCCACCGCCGGTCATCACGGTGAGCAGCGCGGCGGCCTGGCGGACCGTCCTGGTCATCGGGCCGGCCGTGTCCTGGGAATGACTGAGCGGGACGATGCCCTGCTGGGGGATCAGCCCTACGGTCGGTTTGAGGCCGACAACGCCGTTGAGGGCGGCCGGGCAGACGATCGACCCATTGGTCTCGGTGCCGATCGACAGGTCGGCCAGCCCGGCGGCGACTGCTGCGCCGGAGCCGCTCGAGGAGCCGCCGGCCGAGCGGTTCAGGGCGTACGGGTTGCGCGTCAGGCCGCCGTACGCGCTCCAGCCGGACGACGAGGCCGAGCCGCGGAAGTTGGCCCACTCGCTCAGGTTGGTCTTGCCCAGGATGATGCAGCCGGCCTCACGCAGGCGGCGGACCAGCGGGGCGTCGTACGGCGGGGGTGGCTGGCCGGCCAGCGCCAGCGAGCCCGCGGTGGTGGGCAGGTCGGCGGTGTCGATGTTGTCCTTCACCAGCACGGGGAGGCCGTGGAGTGGTCCACGAGCCCGCCCGTCGTCACGCTCTGTGTCCAGTCGGGTGGCTTCGGTCAGGGCTGCTGGGTTGGGGGTGCAGACGGCGTTCACGAGGGGATTCAGCTCGGAGTACCGGTTCTGCAGCTCCTCGACCGTCGCGACGGCGGTTCGCGGACCGGGCGACACGTCGCCGGGGCCCTGTCGAGTTGAGCTCACACCGTCGATCCTGCCAGAGTTGAGCCTGCCCGGCCGTCCGCCTGGTGTCCGTGGGATGAGTCCCGCGACACAACCCTGGGTAGTTGCGCGGTGAATGACATTGCTGTCGTTCTCCGCGTAGGGTGGAACGCGGACGGACGATCACCGACCGCACGGGAGTCACCAGCAGATGGACAGCGCCAACGCCAGCTCTTCCGGCCCCGCCGAAGCAGCCCTGCCGGCTATCGCTGGGTTGTCTGACCGCGACGGTGCGATCCTCGGCTTCGAGCGGCACTGGTGGAAGTACGCCGGAGCCAAGGAGCAGGCGATCCGGGACCAGTTCCAGATGTCGGCGACCCGGTACTACCAGGTGCTCAACGCCCTGATCGACAAGCCCGAGGCCCTCGCGCACGACCCGCTGCTGGTCAAGCGTCTGCGCCGGCTCCGGGCTGCTCGCCAACGGGCCCGATCCGCCCGCCGCCTGGGCATCGAGGTCTGAACTTTGAACCGCTCGCAGGACGAAAAGGGCCAGGTCCTCTCGTCCCTCGTCGCCGTGCTCGCCGTCGTCGCGATCGTCGGTGGGCTGCTGGTGCTGTTCGGCACCCGCGGTAACGACAGCGTGGCCGACTCGGGGAAGCCGGCCGGCAAGACCACGCCTTCGACCAAGCCTTCTGTCAAGCCTTCGGTGACGCCGTCCTCGGCTGATCCGACGACGCCTCCGGTCACGCCTTCTGCAAAGCCCAGCTCTGTGCCTGTCACGGAGCCGACTTCGCTGCCGTCCACGGAGCCCTCCGGCCAGCCGACCGCGCCGCCGAGTGCTCCGGCATCGATCCCAGCTTCCGAGCGGCCGGCCGTGGAGGTCTACAACAACACTCCGCGCAAGGGTCTCGCCGAGGATGTCGCGATCCGGGCCCGGCAGTCCGGCTGGATCGTCACCGGCCGGGACAACTGGCACGGCAAGATCGTCGCCAGCACGGTGTACTTCCCGGCCGGCATGCAGGCCGAGGCGAACCAGCTCGCCAAGGACATCGGGGTCGGCCGCACCAAGGACGCCCTGCCGAACATGAAGAAAGATCGGCTGAGCGTCATCCTGACGACGGACTACGCCGGATGAGCACTCCCGTGCTGGCGACTGCAGCCGGGCGGGAGGGCTGGGAAGCGATCGTCGAGAACCCGGCCGGCGCGGTGATCGCCTCGGACTTCGACGGCACGCTGTCACCCCTGGTCGAGGACCCGTCGATGTCCCGCGCGGCCGATGGAGCGCTGGATGCACTCGCCCGGCTGGCCCGCTCGGTGGGCCAGATAGCCATCGTGACCGGCCGGCCCGCACTGGTCGCCACCGAGCTGTCTGGGGTCACTGGGCATCCGGGGCTCGGGCGTCTCGTAGTACTGGGTCACTACGGGCTGGAGCGGTGGGAGGCTTCTACTGGAGCTGTCACCAGCGACCCTGTACCTGCGGGGGTTGCTGTCGCTCGGGAGAAGCTGCCTGCGCTACTGCATGAGGCGGGGCTGGGGGATGCCTTCGTAGAGGACAAGGGCAGCTCACTGGCGATCCACACCCGCCGCCTTGCCGAGCCGGTGCCTGCGCTCGAAGCACTGCGCCAGCCGCTGACTGAGCTGGCCGAGTCGGTCAACCTCCGCCTGGAGCCCGGCAACCTGGTCCTGGAGCTCCGCCCACCCGGCATCGACAAGGGCGTGGCCCTCCGCCGCCTGATCGAGTCCACCGGCGCGCGCTCAGTCCTCTACGCCGGCGACGACCTAGGCGACCTAGCCGCCTTCCAGGCCCTCAACGCCCTCCGCTCCGAAGGCCTACACGCAGTACTAGTGGCTACCCGCTCCTCAGGCGCCACCGCCCTCACAGACGCCGCCGACATAGTCGTAGACGACCCAGCCGGCGTAGTAACCGTCCTCACGGCCCTTTCGGACGCGATCGCAACCCGCTGAACGCCTGAGTCAAGGCCTGACCGAGCGGCCGCACCGGCTTCTCGTCGTAGTTACCGTCGGTCAGACTCGCGAGCCGTTCGAACGGATTGCGCGAGGCCGGGCACCCGGTCCGAAGAAACGACCAGACGACGCCGAGGACGTAGAGCGGCAGCATCGGCAACCCGAGCAAACAGAAGTATTGCCACGAATGCCGCTCCTCATGCTTGACCAGGATCGGCCGCGCCTCGAAGTACGCCCGATCATGCATGCTCAACACCACGTTCCCGATCGTGAACGCACTGGCCACCGGAAACCCGAGCTTGTAGCCGTTCGCGTAGAACAACCCACGCGGCCCCCGACTGAACTTCGCCCGCCCGATCACCCCGACGATCACCCCCGCGAGCGTCGACAGATTCACCGCGTTCCCCACCGACTTCACCACCTGCCACCCCGACATCGCCCCACCTCCGCTCTCAGTATCAACCGCCCTCCACCCCGATGTCCTAATGTCGCAATTCTTAGGACATCCCTCCAGCGGCGACCACGGAAATGCCCCACAACGCGGAGCCCGCCACCGTCTGCCCAGTCCTTACGTCCGAACAACTGCGCAACACGTTCCGCCACTTCTTCGGACGCTAGCGACGGCCGGACGGCCACGCATGCAAAACCCGGGTCGGCGGCTTGATGTGCCGAGGGAAGCGCTTGCCGGCCAGGTTGGGTATGCGTGGCCGTCCGGGCTGCTGGGGTGGGTAGCTGCGTGGGGCTCCAACAGCGGTTGTCGGTGGGGTGGGTGAGACTGGGTGGTGTGAGTTCTGTGGTGCGGCGGTGGCGGGCTGGGCGGGTGGTGGATCCGCATGTGGTTATTGGGGGGTTGCGGAAGGGGCCCGGGGATCCTGCGTATGTGTTCGAGGCGGGGCGGCGGACGGTTTGGCGGGCTACGAGGACGCCTGATGGGCCGGTGCTGATCAGGCTTACGCCGTACTCCGCGCTGGGTGAGGTCGAGGCGGAGGCGTGGGGGCCGGGGGCTGCCTGGGCTGTCGATGGGGTGCCTGAGTTGTTGGGGGACGGGGATAGCTGGGAGGGGTTCGAGCCGCTGGCGGAGCATCCGGCGTTGGTGGAGGCGGCTCGGCGGTTTGCTGATTTTCGGGTGCCTCGGACTCGGGCTGTGTTCGAGGCGATGGCGGCGGCTGGGATCGAGCAGGTGGTGACGGGCAAGGAGGCGTTCGCGGGGTGGCGGATGCTGCTGCGGGAGTACGGGGAGCCGGCGCCGGGGCCGGGGGCGTCTGACGGGCGGAAGATGATGGTGCCGCCGTCGCCGGAGGAGTGGCGGTTGATTCCGTCGTGGCAGTGGTTGCGGGCGGGCGTCGAGGGGCGGCGGTCGCGGGTGGTGATCACGGCGGCGACGCGGGCCGCCGCGCTGGAGCGGACGCTTGAGCTGACCGATGGAGCTGAGGTCGAGCGCAGGCTCAGATCCCTGCCTGGCGTGGGCGTCTGGACCGCGGCCGAGGTCCGGCAGCGCGCTCACGGTGACGCCGACGCGTTCTCCTTCGCCGACTACCACGTCTCGCGCGACGTCTCCTACGCGTTGACCGGCGAAGAGCTCGACGACGACGGCTGCGCCGAACTGATCGAGCCCTACCGCGGCCACCGGTACCGCGTACAAGCCCTGCTGGGGCTGGCCGGCATCAGCCACCCGCGCTACGGCCCCCGCAAATCCCTCCCAACCCACACCCCAGGCGCCACCCACCGCCTGCGCTGAGCGCTCGGAAGACGCCAGAGTGGTCGGCCGTTTCAGGCTGTCCCCGGGTACTGAAGTCGGGGCGGGCTGGGCACTGGGTTCGCAATATGGAGATTGACGGGGATGGGCTGTACCTGGTTGCGGGCGTGGCTCTGCTGGTCGGGGCCGTACTGCCGCGGCTGTTGCGGCGGTATGCGATCTCGGCGCCGATCGCGTTCGTGGCGGCCGGGTTGCTGCTGGGGCTGTTCGTGCAGCAGGGGCGGGTCAGCCCGATTGCTGAGCCGGAGCTGACCGAGCATCTGGCCGAGTTGACGATCCTGGTCGCGCTGATGGGTGTCGGGCTGGCGATCGATCGGCCGATTGGGTGGAAGCGATGGAAGGCGACCTGGCGACTGCTGCTGGTCGCCATGCCGGCCTGTATCGCCGCTGTCGCCGGGGTGGGGTGGCTGGTCGGGTTGGCGCCTGCCACAGCACTGCTGCTGGGCGCAGTACTGGCTCCGACCGATCCGGTGCTCGCGTCGGACGTACAGGTGCAAGGGCCGACGACCGGGGCGGGCGCTGAGCCCGAGGAGGATGACGAGGTGAGGTTCGCCCTCACCTCGGAGGCCGGGTTGAACGACGGGCTGGCGTTTCCGTTCATCTACGCGGCCGTTTTCGCCGCGACCAAAGGCACGGTCGGGCACTGGGCGCTGGAGTGGTTCGCCTGGGATCTGATCGGCAAGACCGTGATCGGCGTCGCCATCGGGGTCGGCGCCGGCTGGCTGCTCGGGAAGATGGCGTTCTCCGCGCCGTCGCGCACCTTCCGGCTGGCCGATTCGCGCGAACCGGTACTGGCGCTGGCGATGACCCTGGGCGTCTACGGCCTCACCCAAGTACTGCACGGCTACGGATTCATCGCCGTGTTCGTCGCCGCGTTGACGCTAAGGGCCTCGGAGCGCAGCCACGATTTCCACGGGGAGCTGCACGGGTTCATCGAGCAGCTCGAGCACATCCTCACCTGGGGGATCCTGCTGCTTCTCGGGGTGGCGGTCACCGGCGGGCTGCTCAAGCCACTGACCTGGGCAGGCGCCGCGATCGGGCTCCTGCTCGTCCTGGTGATCCGCCCATTGACTGCCTGGATCTCACTCACCGGTACGCCGATGGGCCGGTCCGAGCGATGGGTGGCGGCCGCGTTCGGCGTACGGGGTGTCGGTTCGGTCTTCTACCTCGCCGACGCGGGCGCCGACTTCAGCACCGACCTGCCGTGGCTATGGGCGACCGTCGGCTTCACCGTCGTGCTGAGCGTGGTCGTCCACGGTGTCGCCGCCACTCCACTCATGCGCATGCTGGACCTCCGCCGCGATCGCGCCGCCTGAGCCGAGCGACAGCTGGGTCGTGACGCGGTACCGGTCGCCGCGGTAGACGGCTCGGGTGAACTCGAAGAGCCGTCCGTTCTGATCCCGGGTCAGTCGCTCCAGGACGAGCACGGGCGCTCCCGCAGCCACGCCAAGCAGCAAAGCCTCGGTGGCGTCCGCTGCTGCAGCCTCGTGCACCTGCTCGGCATCAGTCGGTACTACGCCGTACCGGTCCCGAAGCAGCGCATAGAAGGAGCCAGTCTCGATCGCGCTGAGGTCGATGGCCGGGACGAGCTCGTCCAGGACGTGGATGGTCTCCACCGACATCGGTTCACCGTCGACGAGCCGCTGCCGGGCGATCCGTAGTACCGGGGTGCCCGGGGTGACGCGCAGGCGGCTGCCGAGCGTCATGCCGGCGGGGATCACCGCGTGGTCGAGCACGCGGCTGGTCCACGTCCCCGCGGCCGGAGGATAGGCGGCCCCACGCGAGGTGGGACCGCCGACGATCTCCTGGACGACCTTGGGGCTGCCGACGAACATGCCACGGCCGTGTTCGCGGACCAGCCAGCCGTCGCGGATCAGATCGTCGACAACGGCTCGCAGCGTCGGCCGGGAGATCCCCAGCTCGGCGGACAGCTGGCGCTCCGACGGGATCGCCTGACCGACGGCCCGTGCTTCGATCAGGCCGATCAGGTGTTCGCGCGCACGATCGCGCTTGCGGAGGCTGGCTGTCACAAGGTCCCAAACGTTAGTGCCCCGAGTCCGAAGTTCTTTGACGTGGGTGGCGCCCAGGCACGCACCTCGCGGCACTTGAGAATCATCCACTGTCAAACAACTTCGAACTCGGGACACTAGCTGTACACCCGAACGTAGTCGACCAGCATCTTGGCCGGGAACGCGGTGGCGGAGTTCGGGGGACCCGGCCAGACCCCACCGACAGCCAGGTTGAGCAGCAGGTAGAACTCGTGGTCGAAGACCCACTTGGCGCCGGCCGGGAGGTTCGCCGGGGTGATCCGGAGGTACTGCCGTCCGTCGACCTTCCAGAGGATCTGGGCCGGCGACCACTCGACGCTGTAGACGTGGAACGCGTCGGACCACTTCTGCCCGGCCGGCAACGAGGTCTGGCCGCCCGGACCGTTCTCCGAGTGGTACCCCGGTCCGTGCACCGTGCCGTAGAGCGTGCCGGGCTCCTTGCCGATGATCTCCATGATGTCGATCTCGCCGTTGCCCGGCCAGTCGACCTCGTCGATGTCGTTGCCCATCATCCAGAACGCCGGCCACAGGCCCTGCCCGGCCGGCGTCTTGATCCGCGCCTCGAACCGGCCGTACGCCTGGTCGAACTTCTCCTTCGTGGTGATCCGGGCGGAGGTGATGTCGCAGCTCCCGAACTGGCACTTCTCCATCCCGGGCAGCTTCTCCTTGCGGGCGCTGATGACCAGGTTGCCGGCGCCGTCGGTGGACGCGTTCTCGCGGCGGTTCGTGTAGTACTGCCACTCCTCGTTGCCCCAGGCGGGTTCGCCGCCGAGCTCGAAGGTCCAGCGCGCCGGGCTCGGCCTGGTACCGGCCGGTTCGCTGAAATCGTCCTGCCAGCTGATCGCGAGCGGCGGGACGTACTCGGGTTTGCGGTCGGCCGTGGCGGACGTGATGGCCAGCGCTGCCGAGGCGATGACGACTGCGATCAGCGCAGCCGTGGGGCGGGCTCGTCTCATGACACCTCCTGGGTGTGGTCGATGTCCCGCACGATCCCACACTGGTCAGGAAGTGGTCAATATTGCTCCAGAGCGGCGGCCGGGAGATGAGATCGACTGTCTCGCATGATGGGACCGGGAGACACAATATGGACCCGATTGGGTAACCTCGGCAGTGCTCATCCAGAGGGACTGAGGGAAACGGCCCGTTGAAGTCCCGGCAACCCTCCCCGTAGGGCGTCTCGATCCGAGGCGTTCGGCGGCGGACCGGTGCCAAATCCGTCCTGTGCCGAGATCCGGTCCGGGGAAGATGAGGAGGGAAAACTCCGTCATGAGCCTGAGCACCGCAGCCACCACCCACACCATCCGTGAAGGTGCCTTCGGCAACGGAACGCATCTGAGCTGCCGCGCCTGTGGCGCGAAGTCCGAGCTCGGTCCGTTCTACGCCTGTATGGAGTGCTTCGGTCCGCTGGAGGTCGGGTACGAGTTCCCGACCATCACGCGCGAACAGATCGAAGCCGGACCCAAGAACATCTGGCGGTACCAGCCGCTGCTGCCCGTCCCCGTCGACGTGGCCAGCTTCCCGAACATGGAGCCCGGCTACACCCGGCTGATCGACGCCGGCAACCTGGCCCGCGAGCTCGGTCTGCGGAAGCTCTGGGTGAAGGACGACTCGGGCAACCCGACCCACTCCTTCAAGGACCGGGTTGTCGCAAGTGCACTCAGTGCCACCCGCGAGCTCGGCATGAGGGTCTTCGCCTGCCCCTCCACCGGCAACCTCGCGAACGCCGTCGCCGCGGCCGCCGCGCGAGCAGGCATCCGCTCGGTCGTGTTCATCCCGCAGGACCTCGAGCGCCCCAAGATCATCACCACCGCCGTGTACGGCGGAACGCTGGTCGCCGTCGAGGGCAACTACGACGACGTCAACAAGCTCGCCTCCGAGATCGCCGGTGAGGAGGAGGGCTGGGCGTTCGTGAACGTCAACGTCCGCCCGTACTACTCCGAGGGCTCCAAGACGCTGGCGTTCGAGATCGCCGAGCAGCTCGGCTGGCGGATCCCGCAGCAGGTGGTGATCCCGGTCGCGTCCGGCTCGCAGTTGACCAAGATCGACAAGGGCTTCACCGAGCTCGGCAAGCTGGGCTTGGTCGACGCGACCGACTACAAGATCTACGGAGCGCAGGCGACCGGGTGCTCGCCGGTGGCGCAGGCGTTCCGCGACGGCTACGACGTGGTGAAGCCGGTCAAGCCGGACACCATCGCGAAGTCGCTGGCGATCGGGAATCCGGCCGACGGACCGTACGTGCTGGACGTGGCCCGGCGTACCGGCGGGGTGATCGAGGACGTCAGCGACGAAGAGGTCATCCAGGGCATCCAGCTACTCGCCCGGACCGAGGGCATCTTCACCGAGACCGCGGGCGGGGTGACCGTCGCGACGCTGAAGAAGCTGATCGAGACGGGGCAGCTCGACCCCGACGCCGAGACGGTGATCATCAACTCCGGCGACGGGCTCAAGACGCTCGACGCCGTGGCCGACCGGGTCGGCCCGAAGGTCACCATCCCCGCGTCGTACGACGCCTTCGTGAAGGCTGGTCTGCAGTGAGTGTGAGCGTCCGTGTCCCGACCATCCTGCGCCCCTACACCCAGGGTGTCTCCGAGGTCTCCGTCGAGGGGGCGACCCTGAGCGAGGTGCTCGAGTCCCTCGACACCTCATACCCCGGTATCAAGGGCCGCGTCCTCGACGAGTCCGGCGAACTCCGCCGCTTCGTCAACATCTACGTCGACAACGACGACGTCCGCTTCTCCGAAGGCCTCCAGACCCCCATCAAGGACGGCGGCCAGATCTCCATCATCCCCGCCGTCGCCGGCGGCTGACCCGCCCCGCGCGCCGTCTCAGGGGTTAACCCCTGAGACGGCGGGTTGCCCAGTCAGAATCTGAGCGGGCAACCCATCATCTGCGGGGTTAACCCCTGAGACGTCGCGGCAGTGGAGTGGCGGTCAGTCGGTGCCGGATTCCATGGCGGCGTTGTCGAGGAGGGTGTCGGCGGGGTTGGGCTCGCCCCGGGAGGCGATTGCGTCTGCGCCGCCCGTCGTCATCTCGCCGATCAGGGTGGTCTCGCCGAGCTGGTTGGTGTCGGCGCCGAGCAGCTCGGCGTGGGCGGTGCCGATCATGCCGAGGCCGGCGTACTGCTCCAGTTTGGCGCGGGAGTCGGCGATGTCGAGGTTGCGCATGGTCAGCTGGCCGATCCGGTCGACCGGGCCGAAGGCGGAGTCCTCGGTGCGCTCCATCGACAGCTTGTCCGGGTGGTAGCTGAAGGCCGGCCCGGTGGTGTTGATGATCGAGTAGTCGTCGCCCCGCCGCAGCCGCAGCGTGACCTCACCGGTGATCGCCGAGCCGACCCAGCGCTGCAGCGACTCCCGGATCATCAGCGCCTGCGGGTCGAGCCAGCGGCCCTCGTACATCAGCCGGCCGAGCTTGCGGCCCTCGTTGTGGTACGCCGCCAGCGTGTCCTCGTTGTGGATCGCGTTCACCAGCCGCTCGTACGCCGCGTGCAGCAGCGCCATCCCGGGCGCCTCGTAGATACCGCGGCTCTTGGCCTCGATGATCCGGTTCTCGATCTGGTCGGACATCCCGAGCCCGTGCCGGCCGCCGACCGCGTTGGCCTCCAGCACCAGGTCGACCGCCGAGCCGAACTCCTTGCCGTTGATCGTCACCGGCCGGCCCTGGACGAAGCCGATCGTGACGTCCTCGGTGGCGATCTCGACCGCCGGGTCCCAGAACTTCACGCCCATGATCGGGTCGACCGTCTCGATCCCGGTGTCCAGGTGCTCCAGCGTCTTCGCCTCGTGCGTCGCGCCCCAGATGTTCGCGTCGGTCGAGTACGCCTTCTCGGTACTGTCCCGGTACGGCAGGTCGTGGGCGAGCAGCCACTCGCTCATCTCCTTGCGCCCACCGAGCTCGGTGACGAAGGCGGCGTCGAGCCACGGCTTGTAGACCCGCAGCTTCGGGTTGGTCAGCAGTCCGTACCGGTAGAACCGCTCGATGTCGTTGCCCTTGAAGGTCGAGCCGTCGCCCCAGATCTGGACGTCGTCCTCGAGCATCGCGCGGACCAGCAGCGTGCCGGTCACCGCCCGGCCCAGCGGGGTGGTGTTGAAGTACGCCCGGCCGCCGCTGCGGATGTGGAACGCGCCGCAGGTCAGCGCGGCCAGCCCCTCCTCGACCAGCGCGGCGCGGCAGTCGACCAGCCGGGAGATCTCGGCGCCGTACGCCTTCGCGCGGCTGGGGACCGTGTCGATGTCGGGCTCGTCGTACTGGCCGATGTCGGCGGTGTAGGTGCAGGGCACGGCGCCCTTGTCGCGCATCCACGCGACCGCGACCGACGTGTCGAGCCCTCCGGAGAAGGCGATGCCGACCCGTTCGCCGACGGGCAGAGAGGTGATGACCTTGGACATGAGAATAAGTATGCACTGGTCTGCATGATCATGCAAACCGTCTGGATAGGATGACCCGATGCGCGCGATTGTGATCCGCCAGTACGGCGTACTGCCGGTGGTACAGGAGGTACCCGAGCCCGAGGTTGAGCCTGGCGGGGTGGTGTTGAAGGTCGAGGCGACCGGGCTGTGCCGCAGTGACTGGCATGGGTGGCAGGGGCACGATCCGGACATCGTGCTGCCGCATGTGCCGGGGCATGAGTTGGCCGGGACGATCGCCGCGATCGGCTCTGGGGTGGAGGGTTGGGCGGTTGGCGATCGCGCCACCTCGCCGTTCATCTGCGCTTGTGGGAGCTGTGAGCAGTGCCTGTCGGGCAATCAGCAGGTCTGCCCGAATCAGTTGCAGCCGGGGTTCAACTACTGGGGGTCGTTCGCGGAGTACGTCGCACTGCCGTTCGCTGCGGTGAATCTCGTGCGGCTGCCGGATTCGATGGACTTCGGTACTGCGGCTGGGCTGGGGTGCCGCTTTGCCACGTCGTTCCGGGCTGTCCGGCAGGTCGGTCGGGTGGTGGCCGGGGAGAACGTGGTGATCTTCGGGTGCGGCGGGGTCGGGTTGTCGGCGGTGATGATCGCCGCTGCTCTCGGCGCCCGGGTGATCGCCGTCGACACGAATCCGGCTGCGTTGGAGTTGGCGCGCTCGTACGGTGCTGCGGACGCGGTGGTGTCCTCGGAGACTGTCGTGCAGGAGTTGCTGGATCTCACGGGCGGCGGGGCGCAGGTCACGATGGATGCGCTGGGGTCAGCTGCCATCGTGCAGAGCGCATTGAACTCCTTGCGGCCGCGAGGGCGGCACGTGCAAGTGGGGTTGCTACCAGGCGGCGTCCAGCTCGACGTGGGCCGGCTGATCGGCCAGGAACTGGAGTGGCTGGGCAGCCACGGAATGCCGGCCCACGCCTACCCCGAGATGCTTTCGCTGGTTGCTAGTGGCAACTTGAGGCCCGCTGAGCTGATCACGCGGACCATCGGTCTGGAGGAAGTACCGGCCGCCCTCGCCGCCCTGAGCACCGGCACGCCAGCAGGCGTCACCGTCATCAAGCCCTGAGCGCGACCTCGGCAGCCCTCCGCCGCCCGCGATTTGGGCGGTTAGAGGCGGATTAGGTAGACCGTGGGGGGGCGGCCGGTTCGGCCGTGTTGTTGGCTGCCTATTGGGTCGGCTAGGCCGGCTCGTTCTAGGCGTTTGAGGACTCGGCGGGCGGTGCGGAGTTGGACTGCCAGGTGTTCGGCGACGTCTTGGGTGGTTAGGCCGTCGGGGAGGGTGGCTACCAGTTCGCGCATGCGGGAGAGGGTTTGGGTGTTGAGGCCGACCCGGCGGGCTAGCAGCGGTAGGGATTCTGGGCCGCGGTCGGGGGCCGGCTGGTCCTGGTCGCTGGACGGCTCGATCACGATCTCTACGTCGTCCGACATCGAGACGACACCGGCGACCGGGCCCATCGAGGCGGCTCGGCTGACGGCTCGTCTGGCCAGGGCTTCGGCTTCGGCGGCGGTGCGGCCTACTCCGAAGCCGACCCGGGCGGTGGCGTGACGGGCGGCCAGGGCGTCCAGGAGGGGCATCCGGCTGAACTGCTCGGTGGCTTGTTCGAGCAGGCCGCGGGTGGTGACGACCAGGTTCCGGCCGTCGGGCAGTACTGCGAGGCTGCCGCCCAGGGTGATCAGGTCGCGGGCCAGCGCGTCGTCGGGCTCGGGGAGCTCGATGATGCCGAGCGCGACCTGGGCGTCGCCGACATGCTGGCCGGTGGTGGTGAGCACGAGGGCCTGCAGGGTGGACTGGATCGAGTACCGCGAGGGCGCCAGGCGCACCGAGGGCATCTCGTTCTCCAGCAGGTGGAACGCCGAGCCGAGGCAGCTGATCGCGACCTTGGTGTCGTACTGCTCGTGGACGTTGCGGTGGAAGGCGACGATGTCGTCCGACGTAAGCCCGGCGCGGTACGGCAGGACCTGGATGTCGTCGGTGGGGAGCTTGGCCTCGATCAGCGTCTCGATCACCTCGCTGCGGCGCAGGGTGTCGATCGACAGCCGGGTGACGTCGTGGCCGAGCCGGAGCAGCTCGACGAGCGCGCGCAGCAAGGTGGCGCCGTCGTACGAGACGTACATCGCCGGGCGGTCGATCACGCCGGCCTCGGTGGCGATCGTGAACGGCACGACACCGGTGAAGAGGATCGCGTCGACCTGCTCACGGACCTGCTCGACCAGCTGGACGGCCTCTGTCTCGTGCCGGTAGGGCAACGGGACGAGGGTCGCCGGGTTGTTCGAGGTACCGACGGCGAGGACGCGCTGGACCAGGTCCTCCGGGCCGATGATCCCGACGCTGATCACTGCTCTGCGCTCCTCAATGGACCCGTGAAAAGTCTGCTCCGGCCCTCGAAGCGGCACAATAGCGCACTGCTTGCACGCTGCGAGGCACCCTTGACGCCATCTGACGCTGTCTCCTAGGTTTCGGTCAAGACCTAAATTGCTGCAGATTTCGGGGAGCCGCTCATGTCCGGAGCGCCAGTACGCCGTACGCCGTTGCCCGGGGTGCTCGTACCGGCCGGGCGGACCATCGGCGCCGAGGAGCGAGCCGCCGTCTTGCGGGTGCTCGATTCGGCGGTGCTGTGCAGCACTTTCGGCGGCGAGGCGCGGGCGCTGGAAGCCGAGATGGAGTCGCTCTACGGGCGTACCGCGGTGGCGTGCAGCTCTGGCACCGCGGCGTTGCACCTCGCGGTCGCGGCGGTGGGGTTCGACCCGGGCGACGAGGTGATCACGACGCCGATCTCCGATTTCGGCACGGTCGCACCGATCCTGGCGCAGAACGGCGTACCGGTGTTCGCCGATGTCGATCCGTTGACGGGGAACCTGGATCCGGCGGCGGTCGAGGCGGCGATCACCTCGCGGACCCGGGCGATCATCGCGGTGCATCTGTTCGGTGCGGCGGCGGACGTGGTCGCGTTGCGGGCCATCGCCGATCGGCACGGGTTGGTGCTGATCGAGGACTGCGCCCAGGCGTGGCTCGGGGCCACGACGGATGGTGAGTTGCTGGGGACGTTCGGCGACATCGCTTGCTTCAGCTTGCAGCAGTACAAGCACATCACCGCGGGGGACGGCGGGCTGGCGATCACTGCTGATCCGGACCTGGCTTCGCGGATGCGGCTCTTCATGGACAAGGGCTGGGATCGCTCGGGCGGCCGGGTGCACCTCATGCTCGGCCTGAACTACCGGATGACGGAGCTGGTGGCCGCGGTCGCCCGCGCTCAGCTCGGCAAGGTCGCCGAGGTGGTCAAGCGCCGGCGGGAGGCAGCCGCGCAGTTGATCGCGGCACTCGGGTCGGGAGAGGAGTTGGCGGGGGTCGCGTTGCCGTCGCTGGTTGGGCACGCCTTCTGGCTGTTCCCGCTGATCGTCGACGACAACCGTCCGTGGGCGGAGGGGCTGACTGCCGAGGGGGTGCCCGCGTCGGCCGGCTATCTGGATCGGCCGCTGTATGCGAACCCGGTCTTCAGCGGTCCTGTCTACGGCACGTCGCGCTATCCACTCGAAGGCCGGGAGTATCCGGTGGGCTTGTGCCCGAACGCCGAGCAGCTGATCGACCGCACCCTCGTCGTACTGCCCTGGAACGAGGCCTACACGGAGTCCGACGTCGACGACATCGCTCGAGCGATCCGGAAGGTGCACGCCGGTGGCTGACTGGCTGACCCGAACCCCTGAAGAAGACATCGAGTACGACGCGGACGTCTTCTTCGGCCCGTGGCCGGCCCGCTCCACCGACACCGACCTGGAAACCCTCAAGGCTCACCTGGCTCACCATCGGATCCAGAACGCCTTGGCCATCTCCACCCGGGGAGCCCTCTTCTCGGACCAGGCGGGCAACACGGAGACCCTGGCCGCGACCAGCTCGTCGCCTTCAGCCATCGGGTTGATTCCGGTGGGAACGGTGGATCTCCGGGACCCGATGGCCGCCGGTGAGCGGCTTGACGAGCTGGTGGAGCAAGGGGTTCGGTTTCTGCGATTGTTCACCGGGGCCCAAGGGGTGTTGGGGGACACACCTGGCTACCGGCACGTCGTCGACGAGGCCATCCGGCGGAGGCTGGTGTTGTTGCAGGACGGGGATCCGCGGAAGTTCGGGGACGTGCTGGCGGGCCGGGGCGCCGAGGTCGTCTTTCTGGATCTGCACGTCTATCTGCTGGGCGACTTCCTCCTGATGGCCAGGCAGGAGGCCGGGTTCAGGGCGACGACGCGGATGTTGTCGAGTCCGGACGGGATCGAGCGGGTGGTCGACACGGTCGGGGCGGAGCATCTGGTGTTCGGATCGCGGACGCCGTTCATGGACGTCTCGCCGCAGACGCTGCGGTTGCGGTACGCGCGGATCAGGGCCGAGGACCGGGTATTGATTGCCGGCGGCAACATCAAGAAGCTGGTCGGCTGAGATGCGGATCATCGATGTGCACGGGCACTGGGGGCCGTGGCCGTTTCACCTGGACGTAGGGAATGTCGCGCTCAATCTCGAGCTGATGGATCGGTACGGGATCGAGCGGCAGATCGTGTCGGCGGCCGAGGCGGTCGTGTACGACGCGGTGGCGGGGAACGCGAAGCTGGCCGAGGTACTGGTCGGGCAACCCAGGCTGCACGGCTATGCGGTGGTGAACGCCAACCGGCTGGAGCGTAGCGCCGAAGACCTCAGGGACTGTCTGAGCACGGGACGATTCGTCGGGGCCAAGATTCATACGACCTATCCAGGAGTGGGGATCGGGTCGCCGTTGATGGCGGACACGTTCGACATGCTGGACGAGGTCGGGGTGCCGCTGCTGTTGCATACCTGGGGGACGGACGTCGCGCTACTGCCGGCGATGCTGGCGAAGCGGCCCGGTCTCAAGGTGATCGCTGGGCATGCAGGGGGAGATGCCTGGCGGGAGGCGGCACACGCCGCGGTCGAGTGCGATCGGATCTATCTCGAGCACTGCCGCACGGTGACGGATGCCGGGCGGATCGGCTTCGCCCGCAGCGTCGGCGTACCGATGGCGCAGTTCTTGTTCGGGACCGACTCGACGTTGATCGATCCGTGCATCTCGCTCGGGGTCATCCGGGACGCGGGCTTCACCGAAGGAGAGCTCGAACAGGTGCTCTCCGGCAATGCGGACAGGTTGTTCAGAGGCTTTCCAGGCAACGGATGACCAGGTCGCGTTCGGACGACGGCAGCGAAGGGCCGTAGGGGTCGTGAGCGGCTTCCTCGGGGAGTAGGCCTTCCCAGACGGCGGCCCAGAGCATGCGCTGGATGTAGCCCTCGATGGGGTCGTAGAAGGTGGCCGCGGCGAAGCGGTCCAACCGCTCCGAGGCGCTCAAGAACTCAGCATGAGCTCCAGTGGTCCAAGCGCGGAGTACGGCGGCCGACAGCTCGACCTGGGCGGCGGCGATGCCGACCAGGGCCGTGTCGGCGCCCCACATCATCGACGGGCCGTACATCCGGTCCTCGCCGGTGATCAACAGCTTGCCGGTACTACGCCCCGCCCAGATCGCGTCCTGACACGAGACGGCGTCGTGCAGGGTGGCCGTCTTGACGCCGAGCATCTCCGGGAGCGACAGCAATTCCTGGATCAGCGACGGCGGGTACGGGTAGCCGCCGGCGCCGCCGTGGAGGTAGAAGCCGACCAGCGGCAGCCCGCTCTCGGCCGCTACCCGCCGGTGCAGCCGCACGGCGGCGGCATCTCCGTCAGGGAGGGAGCCGTAGGCGGCCAGTGGGTAGACCATCACCGCATCGGCCCCGAAGCCCGCTGCGTTGACAGCCATCGCCACTGTGGCGTCCTCGGCCTCCTGCAAGGTCGAGACAGGAGTACTGCGAGGCATCCCAACCCCAGCCACCAGAGGAGCCCTAGTAGCGGCCCGCCAGGTCGCCATGACCTTCCCGCGATCCGCCTCGCTCAGATAGAGCCCCCGGCCGGTGTGAGCCCACACAGCAACTCCACCGATGGACCCAGCCGCAATAGCCGAGGCATAGGCCTCCAGGGCGTCGTACGCGACGACGCCCGAGCTGTCCATCGGTGTGACGACAGCGGGGAGGAGCGTGCCGCGGAGTTGATCAACCAGGGGGTGCATCAGAGGTCGTGTCCCAGTCCCGGCCGGGTAGGCACTTCCACCCAGCCGTTGACGTCAGCGAAGGCCTTGGGGGCCAGCGGCTCTTCCCGGACGAGCAGCGGCCCGACGAGGTCAGCCGGGACTGTAGCGCCGGGCACAGCTGCCGCCAGATGCACTGCGGCCAGTGTCGCCACCCCCAGCTCGGGCATCGACCCCACCTTGACCGCCAGCCCGGCAGCCTCGGCCAGGTGTGCGATCTGGAGAGCGCGGTGCAGACCACCCACCTTGAGGATCTTGATGTTCAGTACGTCGGCAGCGCCGCGCCGCACGATCTCCATGGCGTCCTGCAGCGACTGCATGCTCTCGTCGACCATCAGTCGCAGGTCGAGCCGCTCCCGGAGCCGCACGAGCCCTGCCAGGTCCCAGCGCGGCAGTGGCTGCTCCACGAGCGCCAGACCCGCGTCGGCCATCTTGGAGAGCACCGGCAGTGCAGTAGCGGCGTCATATCCCTCGTTTGCGTCCAGACTCAGCTCTGCCCCCGGCGGAAGCGCGGCAAGCACGGCGCGCACCAGTTCGAGGTCGCGCGCAGGGTCCTCGCCGCCCTTGACCTTCAGGTGCCGGAAACCGCGCTCTGCGTACTCCGCAGCCTCCGCCGCCATCTCGTCCAGTGTGCCGAGCCCTACGACCCAGGCAGTCTCCACCCGGGAGCGGATGCTGCCGCCAAGCAGGACGTGGACCGGCCAGCCGCTCAAGAGGCCCGCCAGGTCGTGCAGGGCGATGTCGAGGCCCGACTTGGCTACATGCTGGCCGCGCAGCGCGGTGTCCATCACCAGGTGGGCGCCGGCCCGGTCGAGCGGGTCGTGGCCGATCAGCGCCGGGGCGAGGTGCTCCTCGATCGCCGTCCTGACGCCGGCCAGCGTCTCACCCGTGTACGCCGTCATCGGGGACGTCTCGCCGATGCCGATCACACCGTCGGTCGTCTCGACCTCCACCACCAGGCTGACGAGTTCGTTGCTCACGCCGCTGCTGATCCGGAACGGCCGCCGGTACGCCGCGCGCACCACCCGGGTCCGGATCTGCGCGATCGAGCCGGCGGCCATAGCGGCCGGCAAACCGATGGGCTGCGATGCGACACTCACGATTCTGCTCCTAGGGGGTCGCGCCACACGAAAAAAGGACTTACGGTCAAGACCGTAAATACCCCGGACGGTTGATGTCAATGGACGGAAAGGCGGCACTCATGCGGTTGGGCCTCTATCTGAACCTGTACGGCGACGAGGCGGATCGGCCGTCCCTGGAGGACGGCGTCGAGCAGGCCCGGCTGGCCGAACAGGCGGGTTTCGAGTGGGTAGTCCTCGGTGAACGGCACCTCCACCGACCTGGATACCACGAGATCCTGACCTCTTTGACCTGGCTGGCCGCCAAGACCGACCGGATCGGCATCGCCACCGCGGGTATCGTCGCCCCGCTCTACCAGCCCGTCGTACTGGCCGAGGCGCTCGCGCATCTCGACGTACTGTCGGGCGGGCGGCTCACCGCGGGCTTCGTGCTCGGCTACCGGCCGGAGGAGTTCGCCCTGTACGGCGTCACCCAGGCCGAGCGGGTCGCGCGGTTCGAGGAGTGCCTGGAGATCCTCACCCGGCTGTGGACCGAGGACGAGGTGACCTACGACGGCAAGTTCGCCAGTATCAGCGAGGCCTTCCTGTCGCCGAAGCCGGTGCAGAACCCGCGGCCCCGGCTCTGGAACGGCGGCCGCGTCTCCGCGATGCTCGAGCGCACCGCCCGGATGTGCGACGGCTGGACCACCTCGTTCAACGAGCTCGACTCCGACCTTCCGGGCAAGATGGCGGAGTACAGGTCGTACCCCAGGGGCGAAGGCACGCTCGGCGCCGAGGTGATCCTTTGCAGGGAAGGGTTCGCAGCGCCGACCTCACAGGATGCCCGCAAGGCACTCGAGGAGCCGCTGCGCGATCTGTACGACGCCTACGCCGGCTGGAAGCGCACGTCGGCCGACGCCTCGCGTTACACCCAGGGCTGGGACGACATCGCCGACCGCAGCGTGATCGGCTCACCGGCCGAGTGTGCCGAGCGGATCCAGCACTACGAGGAGTTGGGTGCCGACGGCATCATTCTCCGGATCCAGCCGCCGGGCATGTCGCAAGCCGATGCGCTGAAGGCGATCGAGGCCTTCGGCAACCTCTAGTGTCCTGCGTCGGAAGTTCGCCGCGTAAGTCTCAATGGTTGTAGGCCTGGTACTACGGCCGCAGGTGTCGGGTGGCGGGCCTGCGCTGCCATCACACATCAACTTGCCGTTCTTGCTCGGGAGCGCGACTACGCACGCTCAGCCGCAGGCGACCAGTCGAGGTTGGTGGGTGGTGGCGGTCCGGACCGCGATCACCCACGGCTGCACAGCAGACCTCGCGAACTCCCGCTGTCGCACCATGCGAGCCCCGGGTACGCGTTGACCGGTGGCCGGGTCGATCTACGGGGAAACCAACTTGCTCCAGGTGCAAGTTAGTTTCCACCAGAACGCCTTCCCTGCAAGAGATCTCGCCCCACCCGGACGGGAACGACGTGCGCCACACCCACCCCACCAAACACCCCACGGACAGGTCCGAAGAGCCACTTATGCAGCGAATTTCAGACGCAGGACACTAGTGCCTCTCAGGCTTTGAGGCCCGTCATCGCGATGCTGTCGGTCAGGTAGCGCTGCAGCAGGCCGAAGACGAGCAGACTCGG
Source organism: Streptomyces sp. SID13031 (assembly GCF_010548305.1). Taxonomy (GTDB): domain Bacteria; phylum Actinomycetota; class Actinomycetes; order Propionibacteriales; family Kribbellaceae; genus Kribbella. Next base: position 187,694 of record NZ_JAAGLV010000003.1, on the reverse strand, counting down.
GACGACGGTGATGGTCGCGCCGGCCATCACCTGGTTGATCGGGACCGCCTCGCTCTGCAGGGTGGCGAGGCCGACCGTCAGCGTCTGCATCTGCGCCGACTGGCCGATCACCAGCGGCCAGAGGAAGTCGTTCCAGTGCCAGAGGAAGACGAAGATGCCGAGCGTCGCCAGGGCCGGCCGGACCAGCGGCAGCACGATCGTGGTGAACGTCCGCCACTCCGAGGCGCCGTCGATCTCGGCCGCCTCGAACAGCTCGTCCGGGAGTTGGCTGATGAACTGGCGCATCAGGAAGACCGCCTGCGAGTTCGCCAGCGTCGGCACGATCAGGCCCCAGTAGCCGTCCACCCAGCCGAGCTTCGCGACCAGGATGTACGACGGGATCAGGGTCGCCTGGAACGGCACCATCAGCGTCGCCAGGAAGGCCCAGAAGATCAGCTCGCGGCCCGGGAACCGCTTCTTCGCGAAGGCGTAACCGGCCATCGCGGAGAACAGCAGGACGAAGAACACCGAGACGAGCGAGTAGATCAGCGAGTTGATCGTCCAGCGCGGGATGTCCGAGCTGGACAGCACGTTGGAGAAGTTCTGCCAGGTCCACCGGCTCGGGTCGAGCGCGCCGGGGAACGTCTGGCCACTCGGTGGCGCGAAGGCGACCAGCACCATCGCGGCGAACGGCACGATCGTCACGATCGCGGTCAGGACCAGCAGGGTCGGCACGGTCAGCCGGGCCGGCCGCATCAGTCGTCCCTCCCGACCAGCCGGCGCTGGATCAGCGAGACGACCAGCACGATCAGGAACAGCACCAGCCCGATCGCGCTCGCGTAGCCGAAGTCGAAGAACTTGAAGCCGGAGTCGTACAGGAAGTAGACGAGCGAGTAGCTGGCCCGGACCGGACCGCCGGCCGTCATCACGTACATCGCGTCGAAGACCTGGAACGCGCCGATCGTCTCGATCACCAGCACGAAGAACAAGATCGGCCGCAACTGCGGAAGCGTGATGTAGCGGAACCGCTGCCAACGGCCCGCGCCGTCGATCATCGCCGCTTCCAGGTACGACTTCGGCACCGCCTGCAAGCCGGCCAGCAGGATCAGCATCGAGTAGCCGAAACCCTTCCACGCCGACGTCACCGCGATCGACGGAAGTACGGTCCCGGCCTTGCCGAGGAAGTCGTAAGGGCCGATGGACAGCAGTCCGAGCGCGCCGTTCAGCAGGCCGTCCTCGGCATTGTAGATCCACTTCCAGAGCACGGCCGCGAGCACGATGCTGGTCACGTACGGCAGGAAGAAGACGCCCCGGAAGAAGCCGCGGCTCCAGACCACCTGGTGCAGCAGCAGCGCAGCACCGAGGGAGAGCAGGACGGTGAGCGGGACGAAGATCAGCGCGTAGGTAAGAGTGACGAGCAGGCTCTCGTGGAAGAGCTTGTCGCCGAGCAGGCGCGAGTAGTTGTCAACGGCAATGAACGACCACTGGCCGTTGAGCCGGTAGTCGGTCAGTGAGAGCAGGAAAGCACCGACCACCGGGACGAACCGGAAGACCACGAACAGCACCAGCATCGGGGCCACGAACAACAGGCCGGCCAGAGACCGCCGCGACAGACCCCTGCCATGCCGCGGCGATCGGTTCTGGTCCGATCCTCTTCGGGACCACGGCGACAGGCCCCGGCGCACCGCCCCTGCGGCCGGGCCTGTCGCCTGGTTCTGCGGGGATGCCGCGCGGCCTCCCTCCGTCATTGCCGCGCGACCTCCCCGCGAGCTCACCGCTGTCTCGACAGCAGGTCGTTCGCCTGCTTGGCAGCGTCATCCAGCGCCTGTTGAGGCGTCTTCTTGCCGGTCAGCGCGGCCTGCATCTCGACGGCGAGCAGCGCGTTCACCTGCCGGGCGGCCGGATTCGGCTCGCCGGGGAACGCGTACTGCAGGGCGTCGGCGAACTTGGCCGCCTCGGCGTCCTTGGCCGGTACCTTCGCGTCGGTCCGCGGCGACAGGAAGCCGGACGCGGTACCGAGGCTGACCACCTGCTTCGGCTCGATCATGAACGACAGGAACTTCTCCGCACCGGCGATGTTCTTCGACGCCGCGTTCACGCCGAGCCCGCCGGGCAGCCCGAAGCCGACCTGCTTCTTGCCCTTGAGCGGCAGGCCGATGACGACGTTGCCTGCACCCCAGGTGGTGGCGACCGTCTTGGCATCAGCCAGCGAGTTGGTGAAGCCCATCGCGACCTGCTGCTTGCCGAGCGCCGCGTCGGCGATCAGGTTGCTGTTGGTCAGCGCGCTCTTCGGGATCGCGCCCTCGTTGTACAAGTTGGTCAGGAAGGTCAGCGCCTCGACGCCGGGCGCCTCGTTGAAGACCGCCTTCTTACCGTCCTCGGAGAAGACCGAACCGCCGGCCTGCCACAGCAGCGGGTAGAAGTTGAGGTTCATCGTCGCGCTCGGCGAGGCCGAGTAGTCCAGGGTCGCGACACCGGCCGCCTTGAGCTTGGGCGCGGCCGCCTTGATCTCGTCCCAGGTCTGCGGCGGGGTGGTGATGCCGGCCTTGTCGAGCAGCGTCTTGTTGTAAATCGTCGTCGTCGCCGTGTGGTAGATCGGCGCGGCGTAGATCTTGCCGTCGACGGTCAGGGAACTGAGCGCGCCCGGCAGGAAGTTGCTCTTGACCGGATCCATCACCTTGTCGACCGGGGCCAGCGACCCGTTCTTCACGTACTGCGGGATCTGGTCGGGGTTCAGTACGACGATGTCCGGGCCCTTGCCGCCGGAGAAGGCGGTGGCGAGCTTCTGGTCGCGCTCGGTCCAGGGCTGCTGCTCGATCTTCAGGTCGGTACCGGAGTTGGCGGCCTCGAAGTCCTTCTCGATCTGGCTCCAGTACGCGGGACCTGTCTGGGGGTCGCCGATCACCGGGTACATCCAGACGGTGACGGTGCCTGATCCGGACGACGACGGCTCGTCCGAGTTGTTGCAGGCCGCGAGGGAGGCCGCCACGGCGAAGGCGGCGAGCGGCGCCAGGATGCGGCTGACACGTGTTTTCATCAGACCCCTTTTTGTCCAGAGACGAACCGGCGGATGACCGCCCGGACTAATTACGGTCCAGGCCGAAACTACTGGGAATGAATTTGGGCTGTCAACGATTTAGAAAATCCCGAAGAGCTGTGCCCCGGTTGTGACCAGTAGCTGGTTGTCACCGAAGACGGCGAGGCGGCGGTTGGGCTGGGTCAGCCAGACGGCTGGTGGGGTGCGTTGCCAGGGCTCGAGCCGGTAGAGCTTGGTGCCGTCGAGCCCGGCGTACAGGGCATCGCGGGTGGCGACGATATCGCCGCCGGCCCTGGTGGTGCCCAGGTCGAAGCGGCGTTTGAGCCGGCCGCGGAGGGTGTCGACGGCGAAGATCGTCTTGCCGGCCACGCCCCAGAGCAGCCCGTCCGGACCGATCGCCACCGAACTGACCGTGCCGGCGCCCGCGATCGGGGTCTCCCAGAGCTTGCGGGAGTGCCGGACGTCCCAGGCGAAGACAGTGCCCTCCGTCCGGGTCGGCGGAGTCGTGGCCAGACCGCCGGTGATCGACGTACCGCCGTAGATGGCGCCGTGGTCGGCGGCGAGGGCGAAGACGCTCTCGTCCTGGACGACGTTGCGGAAGGTCTGCGTCGTCTGAGTCTTGGGGTCATGGATCACCAGCGCGCCGCCGAGCCGGTCGCCCTCGGGGACGGTGCCGACAGCGATCTTGCCGTCCACCTCGGCGAGTGCGCGGGCCCGCATCTGCAGCTCTGGCTTGAGGTTGACGGCCAGCTTCGGGTTGTCCGGCGTACCGGGTGGTCCTGGTGAGTACTCCGGACTGCTCCACGGCTGCTTCGGGTCGTACGAGTAGAGGCGGGCCTCGGGATACGCGCCGATCCAGACCTTGCCGTCGGAGGCCTCCATCAGCGCCTCGACCTGGGAGAACCGATTGAAGACGGCCGCGCCGGTCGACGGGTTGACGAGCGAGACGCCGCCGTTGAGGAAGCCACCGGCGTACACGGTGTCCTTACCGCCGGCCACCGACAGGATGTCGATCGGCTCGCGCCGGACCGCCGACTGCAGGATCTCGGACTTGCCGGTCTGCGGGTTGTAGTGGAACAGCTCGCCGCGCCACAGCGTGCCGACGATGCTCTTGCCCGGGTAGTCGGGCAGACCGAGCTCGGCCCAGCCGATCGAGCGGGCGTTCTGGATCCGGCCGGTGAAGGTCAGGCCGGTGCCGGTCAGAGCTTTGGTCGCGGGGTCATAGCGCTTGAGCTCGCTCTTCTGGATCAGGTAGATCTCGCCGCTGTCACCGGACGGCGAGAGGTCGAGGCCGTGTGCGGCGGGGATCTCGTCGGTCCAGGCGCGGGTGGCCAGGTCGTAGACGAACAACGGGCCCGGGTACGCCGTCGCGATGCGCGCGTAGAGCTTGCCGTCCTGGGCGTTGAGATCGTTGACGGGGATCCCGATCGGGCTCGGAAGCCCAGGTGGGGCAGGGATCTCGGTCACGGTGCCGGTCACCGGATCGAGCTCGGCGAGATGCGCGTCGGGCAGCGATCCGGTGTAGATCTTGCCGCCTGCATAGCCGATGCTCTTGATGTACGGCTGGCCCGGGGTGATCTGGCCGTAGTCGCGCACGGCGCCGGTCGCGGCGTCGTACCGGAAGACCTTGCCGTTGGGGTAGGTGCCGCCGTACACGTTGCCCTGCTCATCGGTGGTCAGGTCCCAGAGGTAGCTTTCGCTCGCGATCGGGCGGCCGAGGTCCTCGACGGTGTTGCCGCTGCCCGGACGCCAGCGATACAGGTGGCCGTCAACGTAGGTGCCGACGTAAATCGTGCCGTCGGGGGCCGCCGTGACCGCGTAGCTGCCGTCGGCGCCGCCGAGTGGCGCCGAGATCAGACTGGCGCCGGTGGCCGGGTCGAGTGCGACCAGGTACGCCGGTTTGCCGGTGGACACGTTCCAGATGGCCGGCTTGCCGGCGTCGGGGCCGGGGGCGACCGTGCCGCCGATCAGCAGGACGTCGGAGAGCGGGATGCCCAGCGGTACTGCGGTGGGCGGTAGGGGCGGATGACCTGCTTCGGCCGTCGTCAGCGGAGCCAGGAGCAGGACCGCAAAAGCCGTTGTCAGAAGCGCACGCGCTGATCGCATCGGAGCTGCCTCCAGGGGCTCTGTCGTCGCTGACCCCACCCCACCACCCCGGTCAGGTCAGCGAATAACGGTCTTGTCCGAAAGTAGAGCCCGTGACTCTGGATGCGTCAAGCTCTCAGGTGCTGCCGCTTAGTGCAGGTTTTCGGTGGCGTTTTCGGCCCGGGCCGATAGCTGATCAGGGGTTGGGGAGGCGGCCGAGCAGCGTTTCTAGCATCTCGCGGGTGGCGGCGAAGTAGCTGTTCTCGCGGGTCAGCGCGCGGTGGAAGGCGGCCAGTTCCGCGGCGGAGATCGTGTTGGAGAAGGTGCTGATCTCGGTCAGGTCGAGGCGGCGGTTGAACAGGTGCACGGTGTCGCGCCAGCGATGCAGCAGGGTGACCAGTTCGGCATCACGGAGCCGGCCGAGCGCGCCCGAGACGAGTGCGAGGTCGACGGCCGAGACGACCAGCCGGGGGTAGACCTGGCGCTGCGTAGGTGTCCGCGGCGAGAACCGCTCGTCGGACAGCAGACGGGTGTTCTCCTGCAGTTCGTCGGCCACGGCCCGCAGTACGCCGGTACGCCGCTCTGCCTCCGCCGTGAGCCGCTCGACGAAGATACCGGTCAGTCCCGCCACCAGGGTGAGCGAGTTGACCGCTGGCTCCCACCGGCTGTTGTCCGGCCAGAAGAACCAGATCACGCCCAGCACGAACGCGACCGCCAGCAACCCGTAGCTGACCGAGGTGACAACCATCCGCCGGTACGCCGCCCACCGCAGGTCGCTGCGGGAGACGCGCAGCGCGCCGCCCAGCAGTCGCAGCCTGGCAAGGGCGCGCCACCGCGCCCGCCTCACCTGGCGGGCATCAGCAGCCGCCTCCACACCCCCGGTGCCGGACCCGCTGGTGGCGCCGGCTCGCGGCTTCGGCGGCTCGGCGCCCGTACCAGGGGTTGTTGTCACTGGGCCCAGATGTCGTCGGCGAGAAGGTTGGGGATCTCGGCGCCCTCGCCCGCCAGTAGGAGGAGGTCGAGGCCGAACGGGCTCGGGCGGCGGGTGTGGCGGAAGCCGGAGTGGGCGTGCTCGATCGCGGTGAGGCCGCACTCCGCGGTGAGCTTCTTCAGTCGCTCGGTGGAGAACTTGCGGGTGGTGTAGAGCAGGATCGTGTCGTCCGGCTTCAGCACCACCTCGGTGTGGTCGGGCAGGCCCATCGTCATCGTCTCGCTGGTGTTGTTCTGCCAGACGATCTTCACCCGCAGGGCGTCGTTGTTCTCGACCTCGCCGCGGTAGTCGATCAGCCCGTCCTCGATCCGCAGATCCGTGTTGTAGCGCAGCGCGCTGGTGACGAACTCGGCGAACGCGCGGGTCTGCTGGTACTCGTCGGCCGCCGCGTCCGCTGCTGCCTGGTCGAGGCTGCTGGTGCTCGCGACCTCGAGCAGCAGCCGGTCCTGCGGGCGCAGGATCCGGGTGATCATGCTGAGCAGTTCCCGGTCGCTCTCGAAGTTGGCCAGCGTGTTCCCGGTCAGTGTGAACAGGATCGGGTCGGCGCCGACCAGCCGGGCGAGCATCTCGCCCAGCTCTTTCATGTTGTCCGCGATCGAGAAGTCGAGCTGGACGGGCAGCACCTGCGCCATCGGGAAGCGGACGCCGCGGACCGGCTCCAGGGTGCCCATCCGGAGCATCTCGGAGCTCATGTCGACGGGGATGTAGTACATGTTCGGGTTCCGCCGGTACATGTCGGCGAGGATGGTCCGGTCCTTCACGCCGGTACCGACGCCGAGGCTGACGAAGTGGAAGCCGGTCTTGTCGGTGTGCGGCCGGACCTTGCGCCAGTGCCGCAGGAACGACTCCGCGCCGGCCTTCATCACCAGGTAAAACGGGTCGTTGGTCGCGTTCGCCCAGGCGATCGTCGGGCCGATCCCCCAGTAGGAGAAGCCCGAGGTGATCTGCTTGCCGTCGCCGGTCTCCGAGTGCGGCCCGCGCAGGTCGCCGGTCAAGGTGGCGAGCTTGTCGGTCTGGTCCTCGCCGACCAGGACCAGCGACCAGGCGAAGTCGTCGTCGGCGAGCGCCAGCTCGAGCCTCCGGATCACAGGCACCGGCTCGTCGGTCACGTGGTTACCCCTCCCAAGGTGAGAGGTCAGGTTACCGGTTGCCCACGCTCAGCGCAGGGTGAGGAAAGCACTGCCGCGCCGCCGGACCAGAACGTACCCTCAGAGCGTCTTCACCGCGTCGGCCTCGCGGCCCTTGGGGCCGTCCACGACCTCGAACTCGACCTGCTGGCCGTCCTCGAGCGTCTTGTACCCGTCGGTGACGATCTTGCTCCAGTGGACGAACACGTCGTCCTGGCCGTCAATGGCGAGGAAGCCGTAACCCTTGTCGGCGTTGAACCACTTCACGGTGCCGCGCACCATCACAACTCCTGTAGACCTTCAACGGAACCCGCTGACCGGGCCCCTCGGTGTTCGGCCACCGGTGAACCGGTTGATCGAACGGTCAACAAGACTAGCCCAGCGCCACCGGCACCAGGCCCGGGCCGGGGTAAACTGCGCCGAACCCCTGAGTGAATGTGAATGCCCTCAGCCGCGGTGGGAGGCGGCCAGGCCGATGATGCCGGCGGCGACCAGGAGGAGGGCAGCGGTGAGGCCTACGTCGTCGGTCTGGACGATGCCGTTGTCGTTGAGGATCCAGATCGTGGCGCCGCCGCTCAGGACGGTGCCGGCGATGACGCCGGGGACGTCCGGCTTGATCTTCCGCATCAGCGCACCACCCGGATACTGCCCAGTTTGAGATGAAGGTCCAGGGTGACGGACTGCGGTCCTGCCACGCCGTCGGCACCCAGATCGGTCAGCGACATCTTCGCATCGTGGCCGCCCTGGGTCTTGCCGAACGCGTCCACCTGGCCGGTATCGGTGACCAGGTTGCCGGTCACGTCGACGTTTGGCGGCAGCGTGACGACGACCTCACCGGCGCCGCCCTGGACGAACACCTTGGCGCCCGGCTTGAAGACGGCTTTGGACAGGTCGAGCTTCACCGAGCCGGCGTCGAACGTGTACGACGTGTTGGTCGCGTCGACCGAGTTCTGCGGGGTGGCGACGAAGTCCACCTCGGCGAAGTTGCGGGGGATGCTCGGGAAGACCGTGCTCGCCGCGATGGCGGCCGCGAGCAGGATACCGAGCGGTAGCAGGGCGAGGGTCTTGCCCAGGAACCCGCCGAGCAGCATGCCCAGGCCGAGCGTGGCCAGGCCGATCACCAGCATCGTGGTGGTCTGCGCGCCGGACACCCAGGCGATGGCGATCGCGGCACCCGTCAGCAGGACGACGGCGGGCTTCACCCCGCGGTACCCCTTCACCGGCGGGGCAGCAGCAGTCCGGGTGGCCGTCGCGGTGGTGGCCGGCGGCGGCTCGTCGACGTACAGGCCCAGCGGGTCGTCCTGGGTCCATACAGACTGGGCAGGCTCGGTCACCCGGTCCTGGGGGCGCTCGGAGGCCGAGGCCTGCGGGGGAGTCGGCGTGCCGGTCTGGGCAGGCCCGTACTGCGTGCCGGCGGGCTGGCCGGTCGGAGGCGTGTTGCCTGCACTCCACTGGGCGGCCTGCTCGGCCCACTGGCCACTGCCTTGGGCCCGCTGGATGTGCCGCTCGGCGTGGCGCTGGGCGCGCTCGGCGGTGCGCTGGGCCCGCTCCATGCTGCGCTGGCCCCACGGGACATTGCGATGACCCCAGTGGTCGCGGCCCTTGCGGCGGAAGAAGAACAGCCAGAGCAGTCCGAGCACCACCAGTGGCCCGGGGATCAGCTTGCCGAAGTCGAAGGAGGACATGATCGCGATCGCGGAGAACACGCAGACGCCGATCACCACCGGCCACAGCCACGGGTGATCGGGCCGGACCCGGTCACCGAGCAGACCCTGCGCGGCGGAGCGGTCGCTGCCCTCGTCGGGCATCAGCACCCAGGCGGCGCCATAGAAGATGATGCCGGGGCCGCTGACGACCAGAACGGCCATCACCACCCGGATCAGCACGGGGTCGACGTTCAGCGCGCGGCCCATCCCGCCGCAGACACCGGCGAGCATCCGGTCGGACCGGCTGCGACGCCAGCTCTGCACGTCCTTCAGCTGCTCGCGGTCGAATCCTCCGCTCGAGTTCTGCTCCATGACACTGATGGTGTCCTGCCCAGCGCGTCGGCACCATCGGGGATCCCCCTCGCTGACCCCGGACGTCACTGGGAGTCACTGCGTTGGCCGGGCCGTTCGGGGTTGTCCCTCGGTGGACCCTGAGTTGGGCGGGGGCGCGTTGAGGAGTCGGCCGGGGAGAAGCCTGCTGGTGTGCGGACTGCAGGCATGTGACGATCGTGGTGATGACACAACCAGCTGCTGCCGCGCCTACGGGCGGGCCCTCGACGCCTGGGGGCCCGGTCGGCAGTTCGTTTGCCCCTGGACCGCAGTACGGCACCCCTGGTCCGCAGCAGCCGCCAAGCCCCGAGCCCCCGCCAGTACGCCGCGCCTATCGGCGTACTGACGGCCGCGTATTGAGTGGCGTGGCCGGCGGCATCGCCGATCATCTGAACGTGTCCGACACATTGGTGCGGCTGGTCTTCATCGGCGCGACGGTCTTCGGCGGTTTCGGCGTACTGATCTACGCGGCGCTGTGGTTCCTGATGCCACTGGACGTGCCGACCGGTCCGAACGCGCCCGGCCTGGCCGCGGCGACCCGGAACGGGATGCGCCCCGAGACGCAGCCGCCGCCGATCGCGTCGGCGACCAAGGAACGTCGCAAGGAGAAGAGCCGCGGCCAGCTGACCGCGCTGGTCGTGGTGGGCATCGGTGTCTTGCTGCTGCTCAACGTGGCCGGGCTCGGGGTGGCCGGCAAGATGTTCTGGCCGCTCGTGTTCGCCGGGACCGGCCTGGCCCTGATCTGGCGGCAGGCCGACGAGGGGCAGCGGAACGCCTGGGTCGACAAGGCGCCGACCCTCGGTGCGCTGTTCGGCAAGGGCCGCTGGCAATCGGTCCTGCGAGTGGCTGTCGGACTGATCCTGCTCGGGACCGCGGTCACCGTGTTCCTGGTGCAGAACGGCCGGCTGTCGATGGTCGGCGACGTACTGGTCGCCCTTCTGCTCGCAGTGGTCGGCATCGGAGTCATCGCGGGGCCGTGGGTGCACCGGCTCAGCCGTGACCTGAATAACGAGCGTGGTGAGCGCATCCGGTCGCAGGAGCGCGCCGACATGGCCGCGCACCTGCACGACTCGGTGCTGCAGACCTTGGCCCTGATCCAGAAGCAGGCGAACGACCCGCGGGCCGTAGTGCGGCTGGCTCGGGCGCAGGAGCGCGACCTGCGCACCTGGCTGTACGACGAGGACGACCAGACCGACCAGACGCTGTCCGGTGCGGCCAAGCGGGCTGCTGCCGAGGTGGAGGACTCCCACGGCGTACCGGTCGAGGTGGTGACCGTCGGCGACTGCGACCTGACCGAGGGACTGTCGGCGATGGTCCGGGCCGCGCGCGAGTCGATGGTGAACGCCGCCAAGCACTCCGGAGCTGACAAGATCGACGTGTTCGTCGAGGTGGACGGGGACCGGGCCGAGATGTTCGTCCGGGACCGCGGCAAGGGCTTCGACACCGACGGGGTGCCGGAGGACCGGCTGGGGCTGCGGCACAGCGTGATGGGCAGGATGGAACGGCACGGCGGCCGCGCGACAGTGCGGTCGAGCCCGGAGACAGGCACCGAAGTGCGACTGGAGATGGACAGATGACGCAGAGGCGAGTGGTGGTCATCGACGACCACGACATGTTCCGGGCAGGCGTGCGCAGCGAGATCGGCGCCTCGGTGGAGATCGTCGGCGAGGGTGCCGACGTGGAGTCCGCGGTGAAGGCGATCGTGGGAACCGAGCCGGACGTGGTGCTGCTCGACGTGCACCTGCCCGGTGGCGGTGGCATCGAGGTGATGAAGCAGGTGCACGTGCGGCACCCGGACATCAAGTTCCTGGCGCTGTCGGTGTCCGACGCGGCCGAGGACGTGATCGGCGTGATCAGGGCCGGCGCCCGCGGCTACGTCACCAAGAACATCAGCGGTACCGAGCTGGTCGACGCGATCGGCCGGGTCGCCGACGGTGACGCCGTCTTCTCGCCGCGGCTGGCCGGCTTCGTGCTGGACGCCTTCTCCGGCGCGATCGACATCGCCTCGGTGGACGAGGACCTGGACCGGCTGTCCAACCGCGAACGCGAAGTACTGCGGCTGATCGCCCGCGGCTACGCCTACAAGGAAGTGGCCCGCGAGCTGTTCATCTCGGTCAAGACCGTCGAGACCCACGTCTCCTCGGTACTGCGCAAGCTGCAACTGTCCAACCGCCACGAACTGACCCGCTGGGCCACCGACCGCCGCCTCGTCTGACCCCTTACGTCCGAAGAACTGACGATGACGTCTCTCGAGTTCTTCGGACGTCAGCGGTTCGAGGGTCAGCGGGGGGTGGAGTTGTAGGGGAGTAGCGCCATTTCGCGGGCGTTCTTGATCGCTCTGGCGATCTGCTTCTGCTGCTGCACCGTGAGGCCGGTGACGCGGCGGGAGCGGATCTTGCCGCGGTCGGAGATGAACTTGCGGAGCAGGGCGGTGTCCTTGTAGTCGACGGATTCGATGCCGTCGCGTTTGAACGGGTTCTGCTTCGGCTTACGCGGCCCGGCAGGCTTGCCACCTCGTACCATCGTCATACCCTTCTTGCTGTTGATAATCGTTTTCAATTAGCATAGCGGTTGAAGACGACGGCAGAGGAGATGGGCTCGTGGCGGTACCGAAGCGCAAGATGTCCCGATCGAACACCCGCAACCGGCGGGCGCAGTGGAAGGCGACGCCGGTCGACCTGGTGCCGATCACGGTCAACGGGCGGCAGTTGCGGGTGCCCCGGCGGCTGGTGAAGGCGTACCAGCGCGGCCTGATCGAGTGACCGGATCGTTCCGGGCCGGGGTAGAGCACACCCAGGCGGCCGGTGGGGGTGGGTGGCGACTTCCGGCCAGGGCACAGATTCGCCACCCCGACAGGGGCGCAGCGAGCTTTGGGACTGTTATACCGTCGACTCTCATGGAGCGGAATCTGACAGCCGAACAGCTCGCGCTCTTCGAGAAGGAGTTTGCGTCGACCCCGCAGTACCGGGTGATGCAGAACGCCGTCACGGAGACGCCGATCGCCAAGATCGCCCTGGATCGCCAGATCGTCACCTCGATCGACCATTCCGTGTCGAACCTGCTCGACGACTGGAAGGTGACGAACCAGCAGAAGAGCGGCCGTTGCTGGCTGTTCGCCGGGCTGAACCTGTTCCGGGCCGGCGCCGCGGCGAAGCTCGGCGTGAAGGACTTCGAGTTCTCCCAGAACTACCTGCTGTTCTGGGACAAGTTCGAGCGGGCGAACTTCTTCCTCGAAGCGATGATCGAGACCGGTGACCGCGACGTCGACGACCGGACCGTCGCGCACCTGCTGTCCGACCCGATCGGCGACGGCGGCCAGTGGAACATGTTCGTCGCGCTGGTCCGCAAGCACGGTCTGGTGCCGAAGTCCGCGATGCCGGAGACCGAGAGCTCGTCGGCGACCGCGCAGATGAACGACATGCTCCGCAAGCTGCTGCGCCAGGGCGCGCGCGACCTGCGCAAGCTGGCCGGCGCCGGTTCCGGTGTGGAGGAGTTGCGGGCGCACAAGCAGGAGCTGCTGACCACGATCCACCGGGTGCTGAGCATCCACCTCGGGACGCCGCCGCAGAAGTTCCTGTGGCAGTGGAAGGACGGCGACAAGGCCTTCCACCGGGACGGCTGGACGACGCCGGCGGAGTTCGCCGCGGCGTACGTGACGGTGCCGGTCGAGGAGTACGTCTGCATCGTGCACGACCCGCGCGAATCCAGCCCGACCGGCAAGACCTTCACCGTCGACTACCTGGGCAACGTCATCGACGCGCCGCCGGTGGTCTACCTGAACGTCGAGGTCGACCTGATGAAGCAGCTCACCCAGGACGCCATCGTCGGCGGCGAGCCGGTCTGGTTCGGCTGTGACGTCGGCAAGCAGATGTCGGCCGACCTCGGCTACTGGGACGCCAACCTGTACGACTTCGGCGCCGTCTACGACACCGAGTTCAGCCTCGACAAGGCCGAGCGGCTGCTGCACCACGAGACGCTGATGACGCACGCGATGCTGTTCACCGGCGTCGACCTGGTCGACGGCAAGCCGCGCCGCTGGCGGGTGGAGAACAGCTGGGGCGACGAGAAGGCCGACAGCGGCTTCTGGACGATGAACGACTCCTGGTTCGGCGAGCACGTCTTCGAGATCGCGGTCCGCAAGTCGGCCCTCCCGGCCGAGCTGCAGGCGCGCTTCGACGAGGCCCCGATCGTGCTCCCGGCCTGGGACCCGATGGGCGCCCTCGCCGACTGATCCCCTACAGCCTTACGCCTAACAGCCCTTGCGTCCGAAGAACCGAAAGTGACGTCCCGCCGGTTCTTCGGACGTTGTGGTTTTCAGAAGTCGGTCGAGTGGGCGAGTTGCTCGGCGGCTTCCAGTTCGGCGAGGCGGGTCGTCAGGGCGGCGTGGACCGAGGCGTAGGCGTCACTGCCGAGGGTGAGGCGGCGAGGGGCCGGTGAGACGGCGACCGAGGCGATGATGGCGTCGGCGATCTTGCCGGGGTCGCCGGGTCCGTTCGCGGTGATGCCGCCGGGAGCCTCGATGTACTGGCGGTTCTGGCTGATCGGGGTGTCCGCGTACGCCTCGAGAGCTTCCGCGACGACCAGGGACGGCCCGAACTCGGTCCGGGCGACGCCCGGCTCGACGAGCGTGATCTCGACGCCGAACGGCGCGACCTCGTCGATCAGGGCCTCGAAGAAGCCTTCCACGCCCCACTTCGTCGCGTGGTACAGGTTTCCGCCGGTGAAGACCGCCTGGCCGCCCGCGCTCGACAGTTGCACGATCCGGCCGCCGCCCTGGGCGCGCAGATGGGGCATCACCGCGCGGGTGAGCTGGATCGGCGCGAGCAGATTGGTGGCCAGTTGCGTCTCGATCGCCTCGTCGGTGAACTCCTCGGCCGCACCGAAGGTCCCGTAGCCGGCGTTCGACACGATCACGTCGATCCGCCCGAGTTCGGCGAATGCGCGGTCGACGACGCCGCGCAGTACCGGGGTGTCGGTGACGTCGAGGGTGGCGGTCCAGAGTTGGTCCCCGTACTTCGTCGCGAGGTCGGCGAGGCGCTCGGGCCGCCGCGCGGTGGCGGCGACGCGGTCGCCCCGGTCGAGCAGGCGCTCGGTCAGTTCGCGGCCGAAACCGGATGAGGCGCCGGTGATGAACCAGGTGGTCATGGTGTTCCCCTTGTGATTTGAATCCAACCGGGTGGTTTAAACCGTAGCCTGAAAGGGTCGATGATTTCAAACCATCCGGTTGGATTGGTATGCTGGGGGCATGGTCTACGACTCCGCTGCGACCCGGACGCGGCTGCTCGACGCGGCGTACACGGAGTTCTCCGAGCGGGGACTGGCCGGCGCGCGGGTCGAGCGGATCGCCGCGGTCGCCGCCGCGAACAAGCAGGCGATCTATGCGTACTTCGGGTCGAAGGACGGGTTGTTCGACGCGATGCTCGCGGTCCGGCTGGGCGCGCTCGCCGACGCGGCGCCGTTCACCCCGGACGACCTGCCGGCCTACGCGGGCGCGCTGTTCGACGCGTTGAAGGAGAGCCCGGAGATCCTGCGGCTGACGCAGTGGAGCTCGCTCGAGCGCGCGGACGTCTCGGCCGGCGAGGTCGAGTCCCATCGCGAGAAGGCGCGCGAGATCGCCGCCGTCTCTGGCGGCACGTTGAGCGACGCCCGGGCGATGGACATCCTGATGCTGGTGATCGGGCTGTCGACGGCTTGGTTCACCACCGCCGCCGAGCTGCGGGCGATCGGCAGCGACGACCCGGAGCGCCGGGCCAGGACGCATCGCGCCGCGGTGGTCGCAGCCGCGGCGGCAGTCGTCGACGCCCTCACCACGGATTGAGCCCAGGCAGGCGGAAGTACAGGCCCAGCGGTTAAGGCCCGGCGGTTAAGGCTCAGCGGTTCAGGCGAGGGCGGCGCGGATCAGGGCGGTCATCTCTTCCGGGCGTTCGAAGGACGGGAGGTGGCCGGCCCAGGGGAGTTCGGTGTGGTCGACGGTCGGGAGGATCTCGCTCAGGTGCTTCGCGCAGGCGGCGAAGAAGGTCAGCTCGTGCGCGCCGGTGAAGAGCTTGATCGGCGCCGTGATGCCACCGACCTCCCACTCCTCGTTGTCCACGTCACCCGCGGCCAGCTGAACCTCGAACGCGCGCCTCTGCATCACCCGCACCAGTTCGCGCGCCGCGTCGTCCGCCTCCGGCCCGACCGACGTCCGCACGTTGAGCTCCGTCGCGCCATCGATATCGCCGGCATCCAGCAGCCGGTTCTCCTCACCGGCGAAAGCGCGGAAGTCATCAGTCGGTACGACGTCGTCCGCCGGCGGCGGCAGCAACACCAACCGGCTGAACCGCTCCGGCTGCCGACTCGCGGCCTGCAACACGACGTACGCGCCGTACGAGGAACCGACCACCTTGGTGCTCTCCACCCCAAGCTCGTCGAGCACCGCGAGCACGTCCCCCGCGTCGGCGTACTTCGCCCCCGCCTCCAACGGCGTCTCGCCGAACCCGCGCAGATCAACCGTGATCACCCGATGATCGCCCCGCAGCTCATCGACCTGCCGCGCCCACATCCGCGAATCGGCGACCCCGGCATGAACCAGCAACACCGTCGGCCCATCGCCGGCCACCTGATAAAAGATCGTCATCCCCGCACCCTCCCGCCCCCACCCCACCCACCGCAATTCCTTTAGCCGCCCAACCAAGCCGTGCCTCGTAGCGCAGTTCCTCAGCCGCCGAGGCGGATGACGGTGAAGGCCTCGGCGTAGTGGTTCTCGGGGAGGCCGGCCTTGGTGGCGTTCTGGGCGAACAACCGCTGGAGTCGCGTCGTCAGCGTCTCGGGATCGGCGTGCTGGCTGGCGTGCGACATCACCGCGGCGCGGTCGCGGTCGGACTCGAACCCGCCGGCCTGACCGTCGGTCAGGATGCAGTAGGTGACCTCGATCCCCGCCTTGGTCCAGAGCGCGATCGTGCCCGCGGCACCGAAGTCGACGTCGTCGGGGTGCGCGGCGACGACCAGCACACGCTCGATCTCACTGTCAGGGCGGGGACTCGCGGTAGGCGCAGTCACGCGGCGACCTTAGCTGCCGGGCTTCGGGCTACGCCGTCAGCGCCGGGGTCTTGGCCAGGGTGCGGTGCTGGATCACCTCGTCGGCGATGCCGTAGTCGCAGGCCGCTTGCGCGGTCAGCACATGGTCGCGATCGGTGTCGTGGCGAAGGCGTTCGATCGACTGACCGGTGTGGGTCGCCAGGATCGCCTCCTGCTGGCTGCGAACGCGGACCAGCTCGTCGGCCTGCAGGATCAGGTCGGGGATGGTGCCCTGCCCGCGCGCACCCGGTTGATGCAGTACTACGCGCGCATGCGGCAGGACCGCCCGTTGACCTGGTGCGCCGGCGGCGAGCAGCACCGCGCCGGCCGCGATCGCCTGGCCGACACAGAACGTCGCGACCGGTGGGCTGATGACCTGCATGGTGTCGTAGATCGCGAGCATCGCGGTCATGTCACCGCCCTCGCAGTTGATGTAGAGGTTGATCCGGCTGTCCGGCTTGTCCGCCTCCAGGTGCAGCAGCTGGGCGATCAGCGCGTTGGCGACGCCGGCGTCGATGGCAGTACCGAGATAGATGATGCGCTCGGTCAGCAGGTGCGAGTAGACGTCCATGATCCGCTCGCCGCGCGGGTGCGGGCTGATCACGTTGGGGATCATGTAGCTCATCGGTCGGCTCCTGCCTGCGCGGGCTGTTGCGGCATCACTTGGTCGAAGGTCTCGACGATGTGGTCGATGAACCCGTAGGTCCGGGCCTCGTCGGCGGTGTACCAGCGGTCGTGCAGCGAGTCGTCGAAGACGGTCTCCATGGACTGCCCGGTGTCGGCCGCGATCAGGGCGAGCACGGTGTCGCGGATGTGGCGCAGGTCGTTCGCCTGGATCTCGATCTCCACCGCCGAGCCACCGATCCCGGCCGACCCCTGGTGCATGAGCACCCGCGCATGGCGGAGCGCGAAGCGCTTGCCCGGCGTACCGGCCGACAGCAGGAACTGCCCCGCGCTGCAGGCCAGCCCGAGGGCCAGCGTCGAGACGTCACACGGCACCAGCCGCATGACGTCCCGGATCGCCAGCATCGAGGGCACCGACCCGCCGATCGAGTGGATCCACAACGAGATGTCGGTCGTCGGGTCCTCGGCGGCCAGGGTGAGGAGCTGGGTGGTCAGGAGCGTGCCGTTGTCGTCGTTCAGCTGCCCGTCCAGTACGACGATCCGCCGCCTCAGCAACGACTGCCGGGTCTGCTCGTTGAACATGGGAGGTTTCATCTCATCGGCCATGAACCCACCATGACCACCCGGCGACCCTGATCCCCACCTTTTCTGCTGCCAGCAGGTCTGCTCTCAGCCGACACGCGCCCGATTCCATCCGGTGGATGAAACGGTTCCCGCCCTGCTATGCCGGATGCCAGACTTTCGGTATGAGAGAGCCCGTACTGCGCGCAACCGGCGAAGACGGATCGAGGTACCGACCAATCCCACCCCTGGACAAAGTCAGACACCACCTGGCCCCAGCCCCACCAACCACCTACCCGCTCCTTCCTCCGCCGCCTACTGGGCCGCTGAGCTGAAGTTCCAAGTCAGCCGGCAGAGCACGAGCCAGCTCGAAGAGCTGATCGACCGCGACCTTGGCGCCTCGAAGTGACGCGATTCCGCGGATGCTGTCGAGGAGATTGCCGCGCAGGTCGGCGCCGCGCAGCTCGCAACTGTCGAATTCGGTACCGGCAAGGCGGCACTGCTCGAAAACCACGTCGCTGAAGCGACAGTTGATCAGGCTTGCTTCAGCGAGCGTGCAGTTCACGAAAGCGACTGCGCCGGTCGTTCGTACCCCGTGAAAGGTCGCGTAGTCCAACCGGCAGTTCTCGAAGAGGACGTTACCCAGGCTCGCATCGGTCACGCTGAATCCAGAGAGTTGGCAGCCGGTGAAGGCTGTGCGCTCGATCCTCGTTCCCTCCCAGCGCGCTGACGAGAGGTCGACCTGCTCGAAGAGAACACCATTGATCGTGGACTCCTCCCACGTCGACTCTCGTAGCGTGGTACCGGAGAATCGGCTCCCCGCCACCGAGGCGCCCACCACGTTGAGGCGAGACCAGAGGCGCAGGGACTTCACAACGCCGGCCCCGTATCATCAACCGTAATGCCTTTCGCATATTGCAGTAAGGTTTGGGTCTGCGAACCCCGCCTCGTTTGCCAGTAGAGTGAATGATCTGCAGGGACAGACAGCCGATGGAGAGGCGGATCGAAGTGAGTACGCCCGGCGAGTGGGAAAGCGTCTCGAGCCCGTATCTGCGGCCGCGTCGCGCGGGGGAGGCCGACGCCTGGGCGGAGGAGACCGCGGAGCGGAAAGTGTCCGGTACCCAGCAGCTAAGGGAGGTCGCCGAGGTTTCGCCACCGGCGAGTGTGGCTGAAGGTCTGCGGCTCGGATCGGATGAGCGCGTCGTCGTGCGCCGACGAGTGATGCTCGTCGACGACCAGCCGGTTGAGTTGACCGACTCCTACTATCCGTCCCAGATAGCTCGTGGCACGGCGCTTGCCGAGTCACGGAAGATTCGTGGCGGTGCGGTCACTCTGCTGGCTGAACTCGGCTATCGGCTCGAGCGGGTCCAGGAGGACGTTTCGGCCCGCCCTGCCACATCCGATGAGCAGCAGCTACTGGCCCTGGCCGATGGTGAGTGGGTGTTGGTCCTGGTTCGACTGGCGCGTTCTCTTGAAGGTCGCCCGGTCGAGATGAGCATCATGACGATGACAGCTGCGGATCGGCATCTGCGGTATCAGGTGACTCCTTGATGCTCTTGATCTCTGGCGGCTGCCGTGGATAGGCGCGACGTCCGGCCGCGGCATCAACAAATCGCTGCCGACCTCCGAGCGCTGATCATGGCCGGTGAGATGGCGCCTGGCTCGCAGCTTCCGTCGACGCAGCAGTTGGTGGAGCGCTTCTCAGCGGCGAATGCGACCATCCAGCGCGCGCTATCGGCTCTCAAGCGCGAGGGCTTCGTCTACAGCGAGGTGGGCAAGGGCGTCTATGTGCGGGACAAGCAGCCTTTCGTAGTCGACGTCGCGGCCTACCTGCCGCCAAGTTCGGGATACTCGCACACCCTGCTCGAAGTAGCCGAGGTGCGACCGCCTGCTGAGGTTAGAGCGGCTCTCGGGCTGGCTGATGCCGCCAAGGCGATCCTCCGGCGACGACTCCTGTCTCGCGACGGCGAGCCGCTAGAACTGTCGCTGTCGTACTACCCGGCAATCATCGCCGCCGGTACTCCGTTGGCCAAGCGGGGCAGGATTCCGGGCGGTGCGCCGGAGATCCTTGCCGAACTCGGCTACCCACAACGCGACTTCGTCGACCGGTTGTCGGCGCGTCTGCCAACCGCCGAGGAGTTCGAAGTACTCGAGTTGCCAGCTGACGTGCCTGTACTTCGACAGTTCCGGGTGGTGTGTTCGGACGGCAGGGTGCCTGTCGAGGTTTCGATTCTCGTCAAGGGCGCTCACCTCTACGAGCTGCAGTATTACCAGGAGATCCCGGGGCCAGGGCGCAGCTGAGGCTGTCCGCGAAGCGGGATCACGCCAACGGGGTTGCGGGTGGATCGCCGGGCTCGGTGAGGTGAGGGCCGACCCGCAGGTATCACCGTGAGGCGGTGGGGGCAGGGTGGCGGCTCCGAGGGGTTGTAGCCGCGACAGCGGAGCGGCGTTCGGGGGTGGGTGGGAGCTGCGACGGAGGAGCTGCGTGGGGGTGTTGTACCGGCGTGGGGGGTTTGTCGGTGGGGGTGTCTAAGGTGGTGGGCGATGACGACGCTCTTTTCTCCAGATGAATTGCCGGTGCCGCTCGAGGAGCCCAGGAAGCAGCGGGCCGATGCGGGTGCGCTGCTCGAGGGGCTGAACCCGCAGCAGCGCGCTGCGGTGGTGCACGCGGGCAAGCCGTTGCTGGTGGTGGCGGGGGCCGGGTCGGGTAAGACGCGGGTGCTGACGCGGCGGATCGCGTATCTGCTGGCGGCGCGCGACGCGCACCCGGGCTCGATCCTGGCGATCACCTTCACCAACAAGGCCGCCGCCGAGATGCGCGAGCGCGTCGTCGAGCTGGTCGGGCCGCGGGCGAAGCTGATGTGGGTCTCCACCTTCCACTCGTCCTGCGTGCGGATCCTGCGCCGCGACATCAAGCGGTTCGGGATCAGTTCGACGTTCTCGATCTACGACAGCACCGACTCGCGCCGGCTGATGACGCTGGTCTGCCGCGAGCTCGACCTGGACGTCAAGCGGTACAACCCGCGCGCGATCCTGAACTGGATCAGCACCCAGAAGAACGAGCTGATCGACCATGAGTCGGCCGCGTCCAAGACCGAGAACCATCTGGAGGAGACGTACGCCGAGTGCTACCGGGTCTACCAGGAGCGGCTGGCCCAGGCCAACGCGCTGGACTTCGACGACCTGCTGATGACCACGGTCAACCTGCTGCAGGCCTTCCCCGAGGTCCGGGAGTATTACCGGCGCCGGTTCCGCCACGTGCTGGTCGACGAGTACCAGGACACCAACCACGCGCAGTACACGCTGATCCGTGAGCTGTGCGCCGAGCTCGAGCCGGGCCCGAACGACGGACCGATCAGCCCACCCGCCGAGCTGATGGTGGTCGGTGACTCCGACCAGTCGATCTATGCCTTCCGCGGGGCGACGATCCGCAACATCCTTGCCTTCGAGGAGGACTTCGCCGGCGCCGAGACGATCCTGCTGGAGCAGAACTACCGCTCCACCCAGACGATCCTGTCCGCGGCCAACGCGGTGATCAGCCGGAACGAGGGCCGCCCGGCGAAGAACCTGTGGTCCGACTCCGGCAAGGGCGAGCAGATCGCCGTCTATGTGGCCGACAACGAGCACGACGAGGCACAGTTCGTCGCCGACGAGATCGACCGGCTGGCCGACGCCGACGGGGTCAAGCCGTCCGACGTCGCGGTGTTCTACCGGACCAACGCGCAGTCGCGGGTGTTCGAGGAGGTCTTCATCCGGACCGGCCATCCCTACAAGGTGGTCGGCGGCGTCCGGTTCTACGAGCGCAAGGAGGTCCGCGACGCGCTCGCCTACCTGCGGGTGCTGACCAACCCCGAGGACACCGTCTCGCTGCGCCGGATCCTGAACGTGCCGAAGCGCGGGATCGGTGAGCGCGCCGAAGCAGCCATCGAGGCGCTCGCGCTGCGCGACCGGATCACCTTCTCCGCGGCCCTGCGCCGCGCCCACGACGCACCGGCGATGGCGAGCCGCAGCGCCAACGCGGTCCAGAGCTTCGTCGACATCCTCGACGAGCTGACCGCGATGGTCGACTCGGGCGCCCCGCCGGACGACATCCTGGATGTCGCCCTGCACCGCTCCGGGTACTACGAGGAGCTGCAGAAGTCACCGGACCCGCAGGACGAGACCAGGGTGGAGAACCTGGACGAGTTCATCTCGGTCGCCCGGGAGTTCGTCGAGGAGCGCATCGCGGCCTCCGAGCCGGCCGATCTGCAGGCGTTTCTGGAGCGGGTCGCGCTGGTCGCCGACGCGGACCAGATTCCCGACGCCGCCGACGACGGTGGGGTGGTCACGCTGATGACACTGCACACCGCGAAGGGCCTCGAGTTTCCGGTCGTCTTCCTGACCGGCATGGAGGACGGCATCTTCCCGCACTCCCGGTCGCTCACCGACGTGAAGGAGCTGGAGGAGGAGCGCCGTCTCGCCTACGTCGGGATCACCCGCGCCCGGCAGCGGCTGGCGATCTCGCGGGCCGCGGTCCGCAGCGCGTTCGGCGCCCCACAGCACAACCCGCCGTCGCGCTTCCTGGAGGAGATCCCGGCCGAGCTGCTCGACTGGCGCCGCGACGAGTCCGCGATCACCCGCTGGTCCGGGACCGGTACGTCGTCCGGCGGGGGTAGTGGGGTCAGTACCCGCTGGGAGCCGGCCCGGCGTACGGCGTCCGACAAGCCGATCATCAGCCTCAACCCGGGCGACCGGGTGGTGCACGACAGCTTCGGTATGGGCACCGTCGTGGTGGTCCGCGGCGAGGGCCAGCAAGCCCAGGCGGACATCGACTTCGGCTCCGAGGGCGTCAAGCGCCTGCTCCTGCGCTACGCCCCGGTGGAGAAGATTTAACGGACTTCAACGTGCTGAATTGTCCGCAGGCTGCGACAATCGGTGTTTCGGCCCTCCCCGGACGAAGGTCCAGCCCATGCCCAAGGCAGCAGACAGCAGCAACCGCCGGATCATCCTGGCGGGAGCCAATCCTGGGCTGCGGCTGTTCGACAAGGACGGCAAGGTCACCGCGTTCGCGTCGATCTGGATGGTCGACTGGTCGATCTGCGGCGCCGGTACGGCCGTGGTGCTCTGGTTCGACGGGATCGTCCGGGTGGTCTCGGAGGACGTCGATCTGGCTTCCTGGCTGGAGCGGTACTTCGTCCGCTCGTTCCTCGAGGTGCAGGGCCTGCCCTGGCACGAGCCGGCCGTCGAGCGTGATCTGGTCCAGGTCTCGATGAACCTCGCCGACGGGCTGAGCGTCAAGGCCGCCGACATCCAGATCGAGATGGGCGGCGTGCTCGACCGGCGGCTGTTCGCGACCGACAACTTCCAGCTCGCCGAGGGCACCCATAGCCTCAGCCTGGTGATCGCCCCGGTCCGCTCGGCCACCGTCTCGATCGGCGGCGCCTCCGTCCCCGGCTTCGTCCAGGTCGACGGCTCAGCCGACCGCCCCGGCTCCTCGGCTTTCCTCACGACTGCTGAGGTCTGGCGCCGCTAGTACCCCAAGTACCCCAACTACATCTGCGGTGATCTCTTGACTCCCGGCCAGCTTTAGATATTAATGCTTCTTAATTTATCTAAAGCAATCGCTGGGAGGCGACCATGACCCGCCCCAGGTCACGCATGCTGACTTCCCTTTTCGCCCTCCTCACCCTGCTCGCCCCCTTCGCCGTCGCGGCTCCCGCGACGGCGGCCGGTTCGGTCACCGCGACGTACGCCTTGACCGGCGAGTGGAGCGGTAACTTCCAGGCCGCCTACACCATCACCAACGGCACCGCTGCCACCATCAGCACCTGGAAGGTCGAGTTCGACCTCGCCGCCGGTACGAACATCACCAGCTCCTGGGATTCCGTCGTCAGCCGCACCGGCAATCACATCGTGGCCTTGAACGAGAGCTGGAATGCTCCGCTCGCCGCCGGCCAGTCGGCCACGTTCGGGTTCATCGCGAACGGCCCGGCCCGCCCGATCAACTGCCGGGTCAACGGCGGCCTCTGCGCAGGCGGCGCGGGTGACACCAGCCCACCGACCGCACCCGGCAATGTCCGGGTGACCGCGACGAGCAACAGCACGGTGTCGCTGGCCTGGAACGCCTCCACCGACAACATCGGAGTGACCGGCTACGACGTCTACTCCGGTAGCACGCCGCTGATCACCACGGCCGCGACCACCGGCACCGTCGGCGGACTCAACCCGGGAACCGCCTATACGTTCTCGGTTCGTGCGCACGATGCCGCCGGGAACTCCTCACCGGCCGGCAACCCGGTCACCGCCACCACCTTGCCCGGCACGGCCGGGTCGCTGGTGCCGGTTGCGCCGTACGTCGACATGGGTGCTTGGCCGACGCCTTCGCTCACCACGATGGCCACCGCCGGGAACCTCCGCTCGTTCACTCTCGGTTTCATCACCGGAGCCGGCGGCTGCCGGGCGAGCTGGTTCGGCGCGTACGACCCCCGGACCGGTTGGGCCAAGGATCAGATCGACGCGATCCGGGCCCTTGGCGGCGACGTCAAGGTCTCCCTCGGCGGCGCCGCGGGCAGCGAACTCGCCCAGGTGTGCCCGACGCCGCAGGCGACCGCGACCGAGTACCAGGCGGTCGTCGACGCCTACCAGTTGCGCTACCTGGACCTCGACATCGAGGGTGGGGCGGTGGCCGACCCGATCTCGGTCGCCCGGCGCTCCCAGGCCCTCGCCATCCTGCAGGCCAACCGGCCCGCCCTGAAGATCTCGCTCACCCTGCCGGTACTGCCCGAAGGCCTCGACGCGAACGGGTTCGCGGCCCTCAAATCGGCCCGCGACAACGGCGTCAAGGTCGACCTGGTGAACGTGATGGCGATGGACTACAACCGGGCCTCCGGCAACTACGGGGACTTCGCGGTACAGGCCGCGCAGTCCACGTTCAACCAGATCAAGTCACTGTGGCCGGCTCTCACCGACGCTCAGGCGTGGCTCAAGGTCGGCGTCACGCCGATGCTCGGCCGCAACGACGACGGCGGGACCTTCAACCAGAGCCACTCCAGCCAGTTGGTGACGTTCGCCCGCGGCAAGCACCTTGGGATGTTGTCCTTCTGGGAGATGACCCGGGACCGCAACGCCTGCAACGGCACGCTGGTGAACTGCACCAATGTGCCGCAGACGCCCTACGAGTTCAGCAAGATCTTCGCCGGCTATACCGGGTGAGGTAAGCCGTCATGCCCGTACCGCCCACCAGTTCTCCATCCGGAGGGCGGTACGGGCCTGACGGCCCTGGTCGACCACGCGGGCGACGCGGAACAGGTACGCCGCGATCCCGGCGGCTCCCTGCATCCAGCCGACGCCTGGTGGGAGTACCGGGTCGTCGTTGCGGTGCTCGATGAACTGCCAGTAGGCGTGCTGCCCGTCGTGGACGGCCCGCTCGACCAACGTGTCGGCCAGGAACAGGGCGAAGTCGAGATCGACCTGGTCACCAGTGGACTGCCACGAGTCCAGGAGCACGTCGGCGACACCCGTAGTACCGCAGCAGCGGCCGTCGTTGTCCCAGAAGCCGGGGTAGAGGCGCTCCGGGAGGCCAGAGGTCCGCACAGTGTGGGAGCAGCGCCGCCGCCAGCTCAGCGGCGGTTCACCGGCCACCTGATCGACACCGGCGTGCTCCAGCGCGGCGAACAGCAGCGACGTACCGGCTGGTCCGTGGCACCAGTTGTAGGTGACTGGATCGAGGTCGGAGTCTTCGTTGACCGGCACCAGCCGGGGGACCAGGAAGCCCTTGTCGTCGCCAACGTTGAGAGTGACCAGGTGCTCTGCGCCGCGGCGGGCCGCATCGACCAGGTCGGGCCGGCCGAGCTCGCTGCCGGCGATCGCCAGAGTCGCCGCGACCCCGGCGAGACCGTGCGAGAGGTTCGGCATCGACGACTTCGGCTCCGGGAGGAAGCGTTCTGGCACGAACGGCCAGTCCAGCCCCGCAGGCACTGGCACGGCCTCTGCGAGCAGTAGGGCCACGGCACGCTCTGCCAGCTGGGTGGAGCCCTCGACGCCGCTCCGGCGGGCCCACAGAGCGCCCAGGAGCACTCCGGCCGTACCGAGCGTCATGTCATTGATCCGCGCATCCGGCAGATACTTGGGCGGTACTACGGACGTCTGCGGCCACCCATCCGGCTCAGCCAGCTCCTGGAGGCGCTCGACGGCTGCTGCCGAGCCCGGAAGGCCCAGTGCGGTCAGTGCGCCGATGCTGCTGACCAGACCGTCGAAGAACGTGCAGTCGGTGCTCTCCGCGATCCCCGCGCGGATCCGCTCGCCGATGCGTTCCGCCAGCGCCTGCTCCCGATCGGTCCATGGTCTGCTGAGCCCGATCTCAGCCAGCGCGTGCGCCAGCCCACCGATCCCACTGTGCATTCCGTCCCGCTCATCCGGTATCTCCGCCGGCTCCGGGCCGCCCACCGACTCGGGGATCCACGGCCCGTCGTCCCACCGCACCTGGTCGAGCACCCACTGCCAAGCCAGCTCGGCGGTCTCCTGGTATGTCATCAGCCAGCGATCGCGTTGCGCAGCCGGATGCCGCTGAACTCGAGGGTGCTGCCGATGACAACATCCCAGAACTCGTGCAGTCGCGGCAGTACCCGCAACTGGATCCCAGCCTCCGCATGCAGCTCGAGGAGATCGCCGACCCGCTCGGGCGGCCCCAGCGGCTCAACCGCCTCCGTCGCCACCAGAGCCGCCTCGGCGGGCTGGAACGGCTCGGCGGGCAGCCGGTAGGCGTACAGCTCGACCGTGCGCATGGCCTGCAGCCAGCCGTACTCGACTGCGTGCACCCGTGTGCCGCACCCGTCGCCGATGATCCGGGAGCGGTCCTCTGATGACGTCCCGGGGCCGACCCACGCCATCGCGCGAGGGCACTGCCGGGGAAACCAGTAGTCGGGCGCACGATCGTGGCCGACGGCCCAGACGTACGGCGTGGTCGGTGAATCGACACGAGCCGAGGCCGGGACGAGCTGGGGGTGGAAGATCCGGATCGTCGGGTCTTCGGAGAAGTGCAGTACCTGACCAGGCTCCGGACGCATGGGCGTGAGCCTAGTACCGCGAAAGTGCTTTGAGCCAAGCCTTATCGGGGCTCTGGACCAAGCTTTGACGGGCGGGCTCGATCAGGGATTGAGGCCGCAGTGGTTGCGCAGCCACGGCATCGGGTCGATCGGGTCGTTGCCGTTCGGCCGGACCTCGAAGTGCAGGTGCGGGCCGGTGGTGTTGCCGGTGACGCCGACCGCGCCGACCTGGTCACCGGCGTACACGGTCTCGCCGGGCTCGACGCTGAACTTCGACATGTGGTTGTACCAGGTCTCGGTACCGTCCTCGTGCCGGACGCGGACCTGCCGGCCGTACGAGCCGGCGAACTCGGCGCTGACCACGACGCCCTTCATCACGCTGCGGATCGGGGTCCCGATCGGGGCTGCGAAGTCGGTCCCGGTGTGATCGCGGGCCCAGCGGCCGCCGGCCTGACCGAAGCCGGCCGTGATGTGGTAGCCCGAGATCATCATCTCGCAGCGGGTGGCCGACTCGCGGGCGTTCTTCTGGGCCAGCTCGTAGGTGGCCTTGGCGTTGGCGAGGGCGGTGGCGCGCTTGGCGGTCAGGTCGCGGGTGACGGCGAGCTTCGCGGCCCGGGCCTTCGCGGTCCGGTCGGCCGCGGCCTGCTTCTTGTTGGTGTCCGTGCTGGTGAGCTCGACCCGGGAGGAGTCACGGGTGGCGAGGTTGCGGCGCTCGATCCGCGCAGTGGTCAACTCGGACAGCTGCCCGTCGCCCAGGCTGAGGGCGGCGATGTTGACCGCGGAGTTCGCCGACGTCGGGGTGGCCAGAGCGCTGTGGCTGAAGCCGACGGCTCCGGCCGCAGCCGCGAGGGCCGCTGTCAGTCCTACTACCTGCGTACTGCTGGGGGTGTTACGCCGGGCAACACGATGCTTGGCACTGTGACGTCCTGCGCCGGTCTTGCGCGCAGCGTCGGCAGGCTTGCCGGGCGTGACGCGGCTGGCCGCGGCACGGTGCTGGGACACAACGTGGCCTTTCGGTCACAGGGGAGGGGGCTGGGGTGGGGCAGCTGTCTGTCCACTCCCGAGGGTTTTTTATTCCCCTCGGGGGCTCATGCACCATAACGGAACCGCAACGAGCCGACAAACCCTGCCACCCCCTTCTTGGCCCTACCTTCACGAAACTTTTGCATGCGCGGCTGCACGTGCATCGGCTTGAGCGCTCAGAAGGCTGCTATGTCAGGAAGAACTTTCATGCAACTGTGTCCTGCTCGTCGAGGTGCGAGAGCATCCCGGTGATCTGGTGCACGACCTCTCCGTGGAACGGCAGCGACAGGTGTCCCACCCCGTCGACCCGGATGTTGCGCGCGATCAGGTCGGGATGCAGGATCCGGGCCCGGCGCTGCGGCACGATCAGCTGGTCGACATCGCTGTAGAACGCCACGAACCGGGTCTGGCAGTCCGGCGCCGGCTCGGCCAGCTCGGTCATCAGGTCGCTGTCCGGCCGGAGCTGCTTCACCAGTGGCCACGGCAGCAGCCGCGCGGCGACCGTGCCCTGGTGCGGGGTCCCGAGCGTGACGCAGGTGTGGACGCGATCGGCGCCACCGAGCCGCTGCACGTAGTACCGGGCGATCAGGCCGCCGAGGCTGTGTCCGACGATGTGGATCTGCTCCGAGCCCGACTCCTCGCAGAGCCGCTCGATCTCGGCGCCCATCCGCTCGGCGGTACTACGGACGTCGAGCGTCAGTGGTGAGTACGAGAAGGTCTGGATCCGGGTGAAGCCACGGCGGAGCAACTGGCGGCGCATCAGGGCGAAGACCGTGTGGTTGTCGATGATGCCGTGAGCGAGCAGGATCGGCGTACCGGCGGCGCGGACGTCACCGACCAGGAGACTGCGCTGGGCCGGCGTCAGGCCGCTCAGGTTGAGCCGCTCGGTGCGGGCGCCGGAGCCGCTGACCAGGCCGAGCGGGTACATGGCCAGATGCGTGGTGAGCCAGCCGAGCTCGACGGCGGCACCCTGCAGACCGCGGGGTGACAGCACCGAGCGGGCGCCGTACTTGAGTCCCTCGAGAGCTTCCCGGATGCCGTCAGCGGTCATCGCGTCTCCTCACTCCCAATCAGACCCCCCGTACAACTGGTCCGATCTCTTCTCACGGTAACCGGTTCCCAGGTCGCGTGGCCGGGAACACACGGCACCGTGTCTTATCCGTAAGATCTCGCTCGGATAGCCTGCGATGGTCACCTGGCGCAATGCCGCGTCCGCGGATCGAGAGGTAGTGCTCATGTCTGTCGCCAGCCCACTGCGAGTAGTCGTCGCCAAGCCGGGACTGGACGGCCACGACCGGGGCGCGAAGGTGGTCGCCCGGGCCCTGCGGGACGCCGGTATGGAGGTCATCTACACCGGCCTGCACCAGACGCCGGAGCAGATCGTCGAGACGGCGATCGCCGAGGACGCCGACGCGATCGGCCTGTCGGTGCTGTCCGGCGCGCACATGACGCTGTTCAAGAAGGTCCGCGAGCTGCTGACCGAGCGGGACGCCGACGACATCGTGGTGTTCGGCGGCGGGATCATCCCCGAGGCCGACATGCAACCGCTGGCCGAGCTCGGCGTGCACAAGATCTTCACTCCCGGCGCGACCACCACCGAGATCGTCGAGTGGGTCCGCGGCCACGTCGGCGACGCCTCCGCGACGGCCTGAAACACCGGCCTGAACACCAGGCCGGGGACTCCTCTCACCCGTTGCCCTCCGCAACGCCGGCGCGAGAGCGGCGGATCCGTTCCGGAGCGTGCCGACGACTTTGTGCAGCCGATCCGGTCCGTCCTGCCCACGGATCGCATGTTACTAATCGGTAATACCTAATCGTTAAGAAACACCTGGTTGTGCACGGTGTGGAATCGCGGTCGCATACAGCCATGCGTTAAGTCCGTTCATGGCACCGGGATCGGCAAGATGTGTGGCTCAGGACACATCGCCCCCGATCTCGGTTACTGTCCGGATAGGCCGGCTCGCAGCGTGGTGGGGTCTGTGGACGACCGACGCAGGACCAGGAGTTCGCATCGGGAGAGGGCAGGTACACGATGAGGTTTGAACGATCACACACACGCAAGGCGGTCGCTTCGGCGGTCGTCGGCAGCCTCCTGCTGCTCGCGTCCGCGTGTGGCGGTGACGACAGCAGCAGCGGCGGTGGGGCGACGACCGGGGTTGCCGCGCTCGAGGGTAAGGGCCCGATCACGTTTGCCACCGGCAAGGACACCTCCGGCTTCCTGCCGGACCAGGTCGCAGCCTGGAACTCGCAGCACCCGGATGAGAAAGTCACCGTCTCCGAGCTGCCGGAGTCGGCCGATGGCCAGCGGCAGCAGATGGTCCAGAACGCCCAGAACAAGCAGGACTCGTTCAGTGTCCTCAACCTGGACGTCGTCTGGACCGCGGAGTTCGCCGCCAACCGGTGGATTCTGGAACTACCACAAGACCAGTTCCCCAGCCTCGGCAAGGCGATCCCGGCGACCGTCGAGACCGCGAAGTACCGGGACAAGCTGTACGCGGTCCCGATCACGTCGGACGGTGGGCTGCTCTACTACCGCAAGGATCTGCTGGACAAGGCCGGTGTGACGCCGCCGACCACCTGGGACGAGATGCTCGCCGCCTGCCAGAAGGTTGCGGCACTGCCCGAGGGTAAGGGCGTGAACTGCTACGCCGGTCAGTTCGAGAAGTACGAAGGCCTGACGGTGAACTTCTCCGAGGCGGTCAACTCCGCGGGCGGCGTCGTCGTCGGCAAGGACGGCAAGCCGAACGTGGACACCCCGGAGGCGCTGGCCGGCCTCGAGGAGCTCACCAAGGGCTTCGCGTCCGGAGCCATTCCGAAGGCCGCCATCACCTATAAGGAAGAAGAGGGCCGCCGCGCCTTCCAGGACGGCAAGCTGCTCTTCCACCGCAACTGGCCGTACGTCTACGCGCTGGCCTCGAAGACCGACGGCTCGTCGAAGGTGGCGGGCAAGTTCGGTGTCGCTCCGCTGCCGGGCAAGACCGGCCCGGGCGTCTCGACGCTCGGTGGTCACAACTACGCGATCAGCGCCTTCGCCAAGAACAAGGCGACCGCGGCCGACTTCATCAAGTTCATGGCCAGTGAGGAACGGCAGCGCGCGAACCTGCAGGCGTCCTCGCAGGCCCCGAGCTGGGCCTCGTTGTACGACGACCCGGCGCTGAACAAGACGTTCCCGTACCTGGCGCCGCTGAAGGCGTCGATCGAGAAGGCGCAGCCGCGTCCCTCGGTGGTCAAGTACGGCGATGTCACCGCTGCCGTCCAGGAAGCGGCGTACGACGCTCTCACCAGCAAGAAGCAGCCGAAGCAGGCGCTGACCGACCTGCAGACCAAGCTGAGCAGCCTTATCACTCAATGATCCGAGTGGATGGGGTCGGTGCGCAGCGGAACGCTGCGTACCGACCCCTACCTGTCAGAGCCCGGGTTCTGCCCGGAGCCAGAAGGAGGCAGAGGTGAGTGCACCCGCCCCGGTCGCGTCACGACCGGTGAATGAACCCCCGGAGTCGGGGAAGGTGAGACGTCACGACGAGGGCACCGGGAAGCTTGCGGCGCTACTGCTGTCGCCGACGCTGCTAGTGCTCGGCCTGGTCGTCGCTTTCCCGATCGTCTCGGCACTTCGTACGTCTTTGTACAAGCCGGGCGGCGTAGATCCCGAGACCGGCTTCGTCAACGAGGGCGACGTTTATGTCGGCCTCGGCAACTACACGGCGATCTTCAGCGGCGATACCGCCGATCGATTCTGGAACGCGTTCTACAACACCACGTTCTTCACGATCACCTGCGTCGTCCTCGAGACGGTGCTCGGTGTCGCGATGGCCCTGGTGATGCACAAGGCGTTCAGGGGCCGCGGCATCGTCCGGGCCAGCATCCTGGTCCCCTGGGCGATCCCTACTGTGGTTTCCGCCCTGCTGTGGAAATGGATCTTCCAGGCCGACGGTGTCATGAACTCGGTCCTCGGCACGCAGATCCTCTGGTCCACGGAGGGCTGGCAATCGGTGGCCTCGGTCATCATCGCCGACACCTGGAAGACCGCTCCGTTCATCGGACTGCTGGTACTGGCGGGCCTGCAGACGATCCCGGCCGAGGTCTATGAGGCTGCCAAGGTGGATGGCGCCTCTCCGTTCCAGCAGTTCCGGATGATCACGCTTCCGCTGGTGAAGCCGGCGTTGCTGGTCGCAGTGCTGTTCCGGATGCTCGACACACTGCGCATCTTCGACCTGCCGTTCGTGCTGGTCGGTCCACACAAGGACTCGGTCGAGACGCTCTCGATGCTCGCCTACGACGAGGCGTTCAACACCAGATACGGTCCGGCGGCGGCCTACGCGACGTTGCTCTTCATCTATGTCGCGGTGGTGGCGTTCGCCTTCGTCAAGCTGCTCGGCGCCGATGTCGTCGGTGACGTCGCGAAGCCCAAGAAGAAGAAGAAGTCGTCGGGCGATGCCGCACCGCCCGGTGTAGGCACAGCCGGCCTGGCCGGACTGTCAGCCGGAGGTATGTGATGGCTACGACAATCAGGGCTGAAGGCAGCCCGCTCCGTAGGTACGCGCCCCTGCTCGGCGTCGCCGTGATCGTTCTCTACTGCCTGTTGCCGTTCTACTGGATGGTGGTGTCCGCGCTCCGGCGGCCCAGCGACCAGTTCGACAACTCGATCATTCCGAGGCCGTTCTCGATCGACAACATCAAGGACGTCTTCAAGTCCGGCACCGGCTTCGGCCGTGGTCTGGCGAACAGCCTGCTGGTGGCCGGGACGGTGACGATCCTGACCCTGGTGATCGGTCTGGTGGCGGCATACACACTGGCGCGGCTGGATTTCCGGTTCAAGAATCTCGTCCTCGCGATCATCATCACGACGTCGATGTTCCCCGGGATCTCGCTGATCGTTCCGCTGCTGAAGCTGTTCGTCGACATCAAGTGGATCAACACCTACCAGTCGATGATCGTGCCGAGTTTGTCGTTCGCCCTGCCACTGGCGGTCTGGACCCTGACCTCGTTCTTCCGCCAGATGCCGCGCGAGCTGGAGCAGGCCGCGATGGTCGACGGCTGCACCCCGGCGCAGGCGTTCCGCAAGGTGATCCTGCCGCTGGCGGCGCCAGGCGTCTTCACGACCGCGATCATCACCTTCATCGCGGCCTGGAACGAGTTCCTGATCGCGCTGGCGATGGTCCAGAAGAAGGATCACCAGACCGCGAACGTGATCATCTCGCAGTTCGCCGGTGCGTCGGGACGGGACCAGCCGTTCGGAAGCCAGATGGCGGCCGGCGTCATCGTCACGATTCCGCTGGTGATCGCGGTGCTGCTCTTCCAGCGCCGCATCGTCGCCGGCCTGACCGCGGGCGGCGTGAAGTAAGTGCCTTCAATCGGCGTATGGTCGAAGACCTAGCCGCTTGGAGGTGTGAAAAGTGAGCTACGGAGATAACCGGAACAAGCGCGATCAAGAGGACCGGGAACGCAGGGACCGCGAAGAGCAGGAGCGTCGCGCCCGGGAAGAGCAGGACCGGCGGGATCGCGACAAAGCTGACCGCACCTAGTGACCGACGTGACCAAGTGACCGAGGGCCCGGATCCGATCAGGATCCGGGCCCTCGGCGTTGGCTCAGACCTTCAGCCAGACGGTGGCGTCCACCGGCAGCTTGTTGCCGGTGAGGGGCTCGCTGGCGAGCAGTACCTCGCCGGCGGGGAGGTCGATCGGCTGCTCGCTCACGTTGACCACGCAGCGGAAGCCGGGGTCGCGGGTGAAGGAGAGGACGCCGTCGGGTGCTTCGGTGTCCCAGGCCAGCCGGCCCTCGCCGAGTGCCTCTTCCTCGCGGCGGATGTGCAGCGCTGCCTTGTAGAGAGCAAGGTGGCTGTTGGGGTCGGCCACCTCGGACTCTGCGGTCAGGGGCGCCCAGTCCGTCGGCTGCGGGAGCCAGGGCTGGCTGTCACCAGTGCCGAAGCCGTACGGCGGCTCGCTACCGCTCCACGGGATGGGCACACGGCACCCGTCGCGCCCGCGGACGGTATGACCCGAGCGCTCCCAAGTGGGGTCGTCCAGTACGTCCTCCGGCAGGTCCTCCACCTCAGGCAAGCCCAGCTCATCGCCCTGGTAGATGTAGGCGCCACCGGGCAGCGCCAGCTCCAGTAGAGCCGCCGCCCGGGCCCGACGTAGACCCAGCGCCAGATCAACCGGTACTACGCCCGCACCCTCCAATGCCTGCTGCTGATCCCGGCCGTAGCGGGTGCGGTGCCTGACGGTGTCGTGGTTGCTCAGTACCCAGGTCGCCGGCGCACCGACAGCCCAGAGGCTCTCGGTGGTGTAGTCGATGACCTGCCGCAGCTCCTTCGCGTCCCAGGCGGACCGGAGTACGTCGAAGTTGAACGCGGAGTGCAACTCGTTCGAGCGGACGTACTGCGCCAGCCGCTCGGCCGGGGACAGCCACGCCTCGGCCACGAACACGCGCGGCCCCTGCGGAGTACCGGCGTACTCGTCGGCGACCGCCCGCCAGCGCTGGTGGATGGCGTGCACACCGGGCTGGTCGTAGAACGGGTTGCCGACGTACTTGTCCCGGGTCGGCTCACCGTCCTTCAGCGGTACGTCCGGCAGCGACGCGTCCTTGGCCATCGAGTCGGCGACGTCGATCCGGAAGCCGTCGATACCGCGGTCGAACCAGAACCGCAGGATCGAGTCGAACTCCTCGATCACCTTGGGGTTGTCCCAGTTCCAGTCCGGCTGCGAGATGTCGAACATGTGCAGGTACCACTGGCCGTCCTCGATCTGCTGCCAGGCGCCACCACCGAAGGCGGCCGGCCAGTTCGTCGGCGGCAGCCCACCTTCCTTGCCGTCGCGGAACCAGAACAGGTCGCGCTCGGGGGAGCCCTTGGGCGCGGCCAGCGCCGCCTTGAACGCCGGGTGGTCCCAGGAGCAGTGGTTCGGGACCAGGTCGATCAGGATCCGGATCCCCAGCGCGTGCGCCTCGGCGATCAGCGCGTCGGCGTCCGCGAGGGTGCCGAACTCCGGGTTGATGTCGCGGTAGTCGGACACGTCGTACCCGCCGTCGAGCAGCGGGGACGGGTACCACGGGCTGATCCAGATCGCGTCGATGCCGAGCTCGGCCAGGTACGGCAGCCGGGAGCGGATACCGTTCACGTCGCCCGTGCCGTCACCGTCCGCGTCCGCGAACGACCGAGGGTAAACCTGGTAGACGACGGCACTACGCCACCAGTCGTCAGCTGGTCTGGTCGCTTGTTCTGTCATGGCAACCAGCCTTTCACGCGAGCGCAAGCGGCCTGTGACGGTCGTCTCAGCGTGTACCCCGACTGTCGCGCGGGGTACGGAGGTGGCTAGTCTCAGCCCGACGGAACGCGCCGGCGACCGTGCCTCTCTAGCACCGCAGCCTGCCGCGGCCTAACTCGAACAGGCGAGAGAGGGACCACAGTCGTGGACTTGATGGAGTACCAGGCGAAGGCTGTCTTCGCCAAGCACGGTGTACGGACGACGGTGGGTGAAGTCGTCCACACGCCCGAGGAAGCCCGCGCGGCGGCCGAGAAGCTCGGCGGTGGCACAGTCGTGGTGAAGGCCCAGGTGCTGACCGGTGGTCGTGGCAAGGCCGGCGGCGTCAAGCTCGCCGCCAACCCCGACGAGGCCGAGGAGCGCGCCCGCGAGATCCTTGGTCTGGACATCAAGGGTCACGTCGTCAAGACGCTGAACATCGTGCCGGCCGCGGCGATCGCGGAGGAGTACTACTTCTCCTTCCTGATCGACCGGGCCAACCGCAACTACCTCTGCATCGCCTCCGCCGCCGGCGGCATGGAGATCGAAGAGGTCGCGCACACGAACCCGGATGCGGTCGCCAAGATCTCGATCGACCCGGCCTCCGGTGTCGACGAGGCCAAGGCCCGGGATATCGCAACGGCAGCTGGATACCCGGCCGACATCATCGACGCGGTCGCGCCGGAGATCGTCAAGCTGTACCAGGTCTTCCTGGCCGAGGACGCCACGCTGGTCGAGGTGAACCCGCTGGTCAAGCTCAAGGACGGCAACGTCGAGGCGCTGGACGGCAAGGTCAGCCTGGACGAGAACGCCGAGTTCCGGCACCCGGAGTTCGCGGACTACGCCGACTCGTCGGCCGAGGACCCGCTGGAGGCCGCGGCCAAGGCCAAGGGCCTCAACTACGTGAAGCTCGACGGCTCCGTCGGCATCATCGGCAACGGCGCGGGCCTCGTGATGAGCACCCTCGACGTGGTCGCCTACGCCGGTGAGGAGTTCGGTGGCGTCAAGCCGGCCAACTTCCTCGACATCGGTGGCGGCGCGTCCGCCGAGGTGATGGCGAACGGGCTGGAGATCATCATCTCCGACGCCCAGGTGAAGAGCGTCTTCGTGAACGTCTTCGGCGGTATCACCGCCTGTGACGCGGTCGCGAACGGCATCGTCCAGGCGTTCGAGCTGCTGGCCGCCCGCGGTGAGGCCGTGAACAAGCCGCTGGTCGTCCGGCTGGACGGTAACAACGCCGAGGAGGGTCGCCGGATCCTCGATGAGGCCGGCCTGGCCGGACTCGAGCGGGTCGACACGATGGACGGCGCCGCCAAGCGGGCCGCCGAGCTGGCTGCGAAGTAAGGGATCGCTGAAATGTCTATCTTCCTGACCAAGGACAGCAAGGTCATCGTGCAGGGCATGACCGGCTCGGAAGGCACCAAGCACACCACCCGGATGCTTGCCTCCGGCACCAACATCGTCGGCGGGGTGAACCCGCGCAAGGCCGGCCAGTCGGCCGAGTTCGACGGCAAGTCGGTGGCGGTCTTCGGCTCGGTCGCCGAGGCGATCAAGGAGACCGGGGCGAACGTCTCGGTCATCTTCGTACCGCCGAAGTTCACCAAGGACGCGGTGCTCGAGGCGATCGAGGCCGGTATGCCGCTGGTCGTGGTGATCACCGAGGGCGTACCGGTGCACGACACCGCTGCCTTCTTCGCCGCCGCGCAGGCCTCCGGCACCACCCGGATCATCGGCCCGAACTGCCCGGGCATCATCACCCCGGGTGAGTCCAACGCCGGCATCATCCCGGCGAGCATCGCCGGCGCCGGCCGGATCGGCCTGGTCTCCAAGTCGGGCACGCTGACGTACCAGATGATGTACGAGCTGAGCGACTTCGGCTTCTCCACCGCGATCGGCATCGGCGGCGACCCGATCGTCGGGACGACGCACATCGACGCGCTGCAGGCGTTCCAGGACGACCCGGAGACCGACGCGATCGTGATGATCGGCGAGATCGGCGGCGACGCCGAGGAGCGCGCGGCGGCGTTCATCAAGGACAACGTCACCAAGCCGGTCGTCGGCTACGTGGCCGGCTTCACCGCTCCCGAGGGCAAGACGATGGGCCATGCCGGCGCCATCGTCTCCGGCTCGTCCGGGACGGCGGCCGCCAAGCAGGAGGCCCTCGAGGCCGTCGGCGTGAAGGTCGGCAAGACGCCGACCGAGACCGCCAACCTGATGCGCGGCATCATGCAGAACCTGAACAAGTAACACCGCACGACAACGGAGACGGCCCCCAGGTGATCCTGGGGGCCGTCTCCGTTGTACAGCAGGGCTACTTGTACGCCGCGGAGCGTTCCGCGGCGCGGGTCAGGACCTCGTTGAAGGCGGGGTTGGTGATGTCCAGGTCCTTCAGCACCGGGTAGAGGACGTAGACGGCGCGCGAGCCGGCCGCTGCGATCCCGACCCGGTAGGTGAAGATCTTGCCGTTGCCGGTGTCGTAAGACGCCCGCCAGCTCTCACCCCTGATGCTGCTGCCCACGGCGATGTCGCCGGTCGCCTTCACGGTCGCGTTCGACTGGGTCTTCTTGCAGTTGTCCACAGCCTTGCGAATGGCGGCCACGTAGTTGGCGGCCGCGTTCGGGCTGGCGAAGGCCACCACCAGGGTGTCGAGCCCGAACTCCGGTGGCACCTTCGCCTCCGGTACGACGTACGTCTGCGACTTGGACGACTTGGGCTTGGCCTTCTTCACGTCGAGCTTGTCGGTCTCGCAGCCGCTGCCCTTCGGTGCGGCGCTGGACGTGCTGACCCAGGGATTGTCGATGCTCGGCAGCACCGGCAGATCGATCGGCGCCATGAAACCGGCCGGCTCGGTGGTCGGCAGCAGCCCCGGTTTGGCCGTCGGCGTCCCGGTCGTGCACTTGGCCTGGGCGCAGATCCGCTTCAGCCCGGCACCTGCCGTCGCGAGCATGGTGTCCGGCTTGGGCGGCGTCGTCCCGGCGGTGTCGTACTCCACCACCATCGTCGTCTGGCCCGCGGTGCTCACGCTGATCGTGCGGTACTTGTTCGTCTTCGGGCCGGGCTGGCCGAAGACGGCCACCACGCCCTTGGAGCCGAGCCCGTCGGTCGTGTAGCTGGAGATCAGCCGGAGCTGGGGGGTGTTGCAGGCGCTGAGCCAGCCGGTGATGGTGGCGTACGCCTTGCCGGCCGCTGCCTCGTCGTTGGAGACCTCGACGTACTGGACCGCGGTCGCCTTGGTCGACGGGTTCTGGAAGGTGCGGATCCAGGTCCGGATGCCGGCCGGGTCGGCGAAGCGTTGCGACTGGCAGACGAAGGCCTTGTCCGGGGCGTTGCTGCCGTTGTCGGTACTGGCGACGACCCAGGCGCCCGCGGCCGGGGCGAGCTGCTTGACCGCCGTACCGTCGAGCAGGACCGCTGCGTCGCCGAGCAGGCTCGAGTCGTCGCCGCCCGAACCGCCGTCGGAGTTCTTGGCGTCACCGGGGGAGTCGCTGCCACCGAAGGCGTTCACCGCGGCGATACCACCACCGCCGACGAGCAGTACTACGGCGGCTCCGGCGCCGATCAACTGGTTCCGTCGGCGCGATTGCTGACGGCGAGCCTCCCGGGCGTCGGCACGACTGCCGCCCCGCGGGGCGCGGTGGGAACCGGTCACTAGTTCTTGACCTCCAGACTGATTCCACCCGACGGTACCTGGTGGTCCGTCGTCTCCACCCCGAGCAAGCAAATGTAAGAACACACAGCCGAGCAGGGCCGAAGTCTTCCATATCCGGCGTGTCAGAACGAGCGAGGTCCAGGCAGCGAGTGACGATGGAGGCAGATGACCGACATGTTGAGCCGTCCGGGCGCCCGTGACGGCGGATCCCACCAGGCGCCCGGGCCCGCCCAGCCCGACGCCACCGCACCGACCAAGCCGGTGATCGTCTCGGCGGTGATTGGAGCAGGCGCTTGTCTGCTCACCGGTCTACTGGTGTGTGCTGTCGTCGCAGTGGTCGGCTGGCTCGCTGCAGCCTTCGGTGGTGCGTCCGGTGCAGTCCGGGCCGGTGCCACTGTGTGGCTGGTCGCGCACAAGGCTGGTGCCACTCTCGGTGACGCCAGGCTCACTATCGCTCCGCTGGGGCTGACCCTGTTCCTCGCCTGGTGTCTGTACCGCGGCGGCCGGTTCACCGCCCGAGTCAGCGGAGCAGACCAGACCAAGGATCTCGCACTGGCCTCCGGGGTGCTCGCAGTCACCTACGGGCTGGGTGCGCTCATCATTGCGCTCCTGACCTCCGACGGAGCTGTGAAGGTCTCGCCGGTGACTGCCTTCCTCGGTGCAGCCACACTGGCGCTCATCGCGGGTACCGCGGGGGTGCTGGTGGAGTCGGGAGCCGCTGCCGACATGGCCGAGGCGACTCCACAGGGCCTGCGTGACGTGTTCCCTGCCGCTGCGGCCGCAGTACTGACGATCGTGGCCGTCGCCAGCCTCCTGTACGCCGTACTGCTGGCTATCCACTTCTCCCGGGTCACCTCGATGCTGGAGCTGCTGGATGCCGGTGTGGTCGGCTCAGTGGTCCTCTTCGCGATCTGCTTGATGCTGTTGCCCAACCTGATCCTGTACGTCGTGGCGTTCCTCGCAGGACCCGGATTCCAGCTGGGAGTCGGGACGTCGATTGCCCCGACCGGGGTGGACGTCGGCAACCTCCCTGCGCTGCCGCTGCTGGCCGCAGTACCGGCTGACGGCGCCACACCGACGTACCTGCTCGTACTGACGGCTCTGGTGCCGCTGGCGGCTGGGGCGGTGGCCGGGCTGGTGGTTGCCCGGCGTGGGCTGACTGCGGAGGACGCGGATGTGCTGGGCTGGGACGCCTTCGCTCTGCGCGGCGGTATAGCGGCTCTGCTGGCCGGGATCGCGCTGCTGGTCCTGATGGTGCTGGCGGGTGGCGCCGCCGGGCCGGGCCGGATGGCTCAGGTCGGCATCTCAGGCGCGATCCCAGCGGCCGGTGTGCTGATCGCCGGGATGGCGATCGGCGCTGCAATCACCGCTGCTGTGATCGCTGCAAGGCGACCGGTGGAGAGCGGGACCGACCCCGAACGCTAGGCTTTGCCGGGTGACAGACCCGGTTGCGCCCACTCCTGAGCCCGCGCGCCTCGTGGTGCTCATCTCGGGCTCCGGCTCGAACCTGCAGGCCCTCCTCGACGCGTGCGCCGATCCGGCGTACGGCGCCCAGGTGGTGGCCGTAGGCGCCGACCGCGAAGGTATCGCCGGGCTCGACCGGGCGGAGGCGGCCGGCGTCCCGACGTTCGTGCACAAGGTCAAGGACCACGCCGAGCGGGCCGACTGGGATCGCGCGCTGACAGCATCGGTGGCGCAGTACAAACCCGACCTGGTCGTCTCGGCCGGGTTCCTCAAGCTGGTCGGTGACGACTTCCTGGCCGGCTTCGGGGATCGCTACATCAACACCCACAACGCGCTGCTGCCGGCCTTCCCCGGTATCCACGGACCGCGCGACGCGCTCGAATACGGCGTCAAGGTGGCCGGCGCGACCCTGTTCTTCGTCGACGGCGGGGTGGACACCGGGCCGATCATCGGCCAGGTCGTCGTACCGGTCGAAGACGATGACACCGAAGACACCCTGACGGAGCGGATCAAGGAGGTCGAGCGCCGCCAGCTGGTGGAGTGGGTCGGCCGATTGGTCCGCGCCGGCTGGACCATCACCGGACGAAAGGTTCGACTGAAGTGAGCACCGACCGCAGGCCGATCCGCCGGGCGCTGATCAGCGTCTACGACAAGACCGGTCTGGAGGAGCTCGCGAAGGCGCTGTCCGACGCCGGGGTCCAGATCGTGTCGACCGGCTCCACCGCCGCCCGGATCGCGGCCGCCGGCGTACCGGTCACCAAGGTCGAGGAGCTGACCGGGTTCCCCGAGTGCCTCGACGGGCGGGTCAAGACGCTGCACCCGAAGGTGCACGCCGGGCTGCTCGCCGACGTCCGCAAGCCCGACCACGTCGAGCAGCTGGCCGAGATGCGGGTCGAGCCGTTCGACCTGCTGGTCAGCAACCTGTACCCGTTCACCCAGACCGTCGCGTCCGGCGCCTCGGTCGACGAGTGTGTCGAGCAGATCGACATCGGCGGTCCGTCGATGGTCCGCGGCGCGGCCAAGAACCACGCGAACGTCGCCGTGGTGACCTCGCCGGACCAGTACGCCGACGTCTACACCGTGCTCGACGAGGGCGGCTTCTCGCTGCAGGAGCGGCAGAAGCTCGCCCTCAAGGCGTTCGTGCACACGGCTGAGTACGACGTGGCCGTCGCCTCCTGGATGGGCAGCGTGCTGACCGACAGCACCGACGGGTCGGGCTTCCCGGCCTGGGTCGGCGCGGCCTGGGACAAGAAGGCAGTACTGCGCTACGGCGAGAACCCGCACCAGCCGGCTGCTCTCTACAGCAACGGCCGCAACGGTCTGGCTTCCGCGGAGCAGTTGCACGGCAAGGAGATGTCGTACAACAACTACGTCGACGCGGATGCGGCCCGGCGTACGGCGTATGACTTCAGCGAGCCGGCCGTCGCGATCATCAAGCACGCGAACCCGTGTGGCATCGCGGTCGGCAAGGACATCGCCGATGCGCACCGGCGCGCTCACGAGTGCGACCCGGTCTCGGCGTACGGCGGCGTGATCGCCACCAACCGGCCGGTGTCGGTCGAGCTGGCCAAGCAGGTCGCGGAGATCTTCACCGAGGTACTGGTCGCACCGGCGTACGAAGACGGCGCGGCCGAGATCCTGCAGGCCAAGAAGAACATCCGGCTGCTGGTCTGCCCGCCGGAGAAGTTCGGCCAGCCGGTCGAGTTCCGTGCGATCAGCGGTGGCCTGCTGATGCAGCAGAAGGACGTGTTCCAGGCCGAGGGCGACGACCCGGCCAAGTGGACGCTGGCGGCCGGCGAAGCCGCCTCCGACGAGGTCCTGGCCGACCTCGCCTTCGCCTGGAAGGCCTGCCGCGCGGTCAAGTCCAACGCGATCCTGCTCGCCTCCGACGGCGCCTCGGTCGGCGTCGGCATGGGCCAGGTCAACCGCGTCGACTCCTGCCGCTTGGCCGTCTCCCGAGCGGGCGAGCGCGCCACCGGCTCGGTTGCGGCCTCCGACGCCTTCTTCCCCTTCCCGGACGGCCTGGAGGTCCTGCTCGAAGCCGGCGTCAAGGCAGTGGTCCAGCCCGGCGGCTCCATCCGCGACGACCTCGCCATCGAGGCCGCCACGAAGGCCGGAGTCACCATGTACTTCACCGGAACCCGGCACTTCTTCCACTAGTACTGCGACGAAGCCCCTGCCGCCGATTTCCGGGCGGCGGGGGCTTTTCGCTGACTTGCCCCAGGGGATGGGGTAAGAAAGCGCTCTCTTGGGGGATGGAGAGGGAGGAAAATGCTTTCGTTAGAGACGTTGCCTAAATAACTAGGGCCGACCTAGGGTGAGGCATCTGTCCCTCCACCCGCCCGTTGGGGAGAAGCATGTCGGTGAAACGTCGGAGTCTCGCGCTGCTCGTGGCAGCCGCGGTCACAGTCCCGTTGGGGCTGGTCGCGGTGCCCGCCGAGGCCCATAGTCAGAAGCGTGTTGTCGGTTACTACACCCAGTGGAGCGGCTACGACCGCAACTTCCTCGTCAGTGACCTGGTCAAGAACGGTACGGCCGCCAAACTCACCCACCTGAACTACGCGTTCGGCTTCCTGGACGCGCAGGGCAAGTGCATCAGCAGCGACCCGTGGGCCGACTACCAGCGGCCTTTCACCGCCGAGCAGAGCGTCAACGGCCAGGCCGACGTCGCCGGCCAGCCGCTGTCCGGCAACCTGAACCAGCTCAAGGAGCTGAAGAAGAAGTTCCCGAAGCTGCGGATCAGCATCTCGCTGGGCGGCTGGACCGGTTCGAAGTACTTCTCCGACGCCGCCCTCCCGGCCAACCGGGCCGCGAGCGTGAAGTCCTGCCTGGACATGTGGATCAAGGGCAACCTGCCGGGCGCGCCCGCCGGCGCCGCGAAGGGCGTCTTCGACGGCATCGACCTGGACTGGGAGTGGCCCGCCAGCGAGGGCAACCCGGGCAACGTCATCCGCCCGGAGGACCGGGAGAACTTCACCGGGTTCGTCCACGAGTACCGAAAGCAGCTCGATCGCGCCTCGTGGCCGTTCAGTGGGCGGTACAACCTGTCCGCCTTCCTGCCGGCCGACCCGGTCCAGCTCGACCGTGGTTACCAGGTCAAGCAGGTCTTCAAGGACCTGACCTTCGGTACGACGCAGGGCTACGACTACCACGGCGCGTGGGATCCGATCACGAACCAGCAATCCTCGATCGACGGGCCGAAGGGTGACCCGTCGACGGCGGAGTTCAGCTCGCAGGTGACGGTCGACGCGTACCTGCAGCGGGGTGCGCCGCGGAACAAGATCGTGATGGGCGTGCCGTTCTACAGCCGCGGCTGGACGGGCGTCACGAACCAGAACAACGGCCTCTTCCAGCCGGCCACCGGCCCGGCGCCGGCGACGTACGAGGCGGGCTACGAGGACTACCGGATCCTGAAGACGAAGGCGAGCGCGTTCACCGTGCACCGCGACGCGAAGGCCGGTTTCGCCTGGCTCTTCGACGGCACCACCTTCTGGACCTGGGACGACCCGACCGAGATGAAGCGCAAGGCTAAGTACATCTCCGACCGCAACCTCGGCGGCGCGATGATCTGGTCCCTCGACGGCGACACCTCGACCGGTGAACTGATCACCGCACTGCACCGCAACCTGCGGTAGGCACCTCGCAGGACAAGGACCGGCTCGGCGCCCCCAACACCGAGCCGGTCCTTCTGCGTTCACAGGAGGATCCCAGCTAGCTGCCAGGGCTGACGGAGTCCCGCTTGTCATTGTTCCCGGTATGACCATCAGGCCTCAGGGCCATCCGTCATCACTTGGAGAACGCCAATGACCGCTCTGCTCGTTCCGTCGCAGACCTCGGCTGACCAGCAGTCCGCCCCGCCGCCGAGCCGGATCCGACGCTTGATCCGCGGGCCGGCGGACCAGCCTGGCTTCGCGCGGCCGTCCGCCTTCGGGCTGCTGGTCATTACGGCCGTGCTGTACCTGTGGAACCTGACTGCCTCTGGCTACGGCAACACCTTCTACGCAGCCGCGGTACAGGCTGGTTCCCAGAGCTGGAAGGCCTGGCTGTTCGGTGCCCTGGATGCCGGCGGCGCGATCACCGTCGACAAACCGCCGGCTGCGCTCTGGGTCGGTTCCGCGTTCGCCCGGCTCTTCGGCTTCTCCAGCTTCTCCGTGCTGGCTCCACAAGCCCTGATGGGTGTTGCGGCAGTGGCGTTGCTCTATGCAACGGTCAAGCGGACCTCCGGGGCGGTCGCCGGCCTGCTCGCGGGCGCGGTACTCGCTGTCACCCCCGTCGCCGTCCTGATGTTCCGCTTCAACAATCCTGATGCGCTGTTGGTGTTGTTGATGGTTGCCGCCGCGTACTGCGTCGTGCGGGCTGTTGAGAAGGCCGGCCCGAAGTGGCTGGCTCTGGCTGGTGTCGCGATCGGTTTCGCCTTCCTGGCAAAGATGATGCAGGCCTTCCTGGTACTGCCCGCGTTCGCCCTGGTGTACCTGGTCGCTGCGCCTACTCCTGTACGGAAGCGATTGCTGCACTTGGTGGGCGCTCTGGCGGCCGTGGTGGTCTCCGCCGGCTGGTACATCGCCCTGGTCGAGCTGTGGCCGGCAGCGAGTCGCCCCTACATCGGCGGATCCACGAACAACTCCCTGCTGGAGCTGGCGCTCGGCTACAACGGACTGGGTCGCATCCTGGGTGGCGACGGCAACCGTGGCGGTGGTGGTGGTGGCGGAGGTGGCGGGAACACGGGCTTCGGAGGCAGTACCGGCTTGACCCGGATGTTCGGGGACTCCTTCGGCACGGAGATCTCCTGGTTGTTGCCTGCAGCCCTGATTGCCCTGGTCGGCGGACTGTGGCTCACCCGCCGAGCGCCTAGGACCGACCTGGTTCGCGTGAGCCTGCTGTTGTGGGGCGGCTGGCTAGTGGTGACA
Source organism: Streptomyces sp. SID13031 (assembly GCF_010548305.1). Lineage (GTDB taxonomy): Bacteria > Actinomycetota > Actinomycetes > Propionibacteriales > Kribbellaceae > Kribbella. Next base: position 142,893 of record NZ_JAAGLV010000003.1, on the reverse strand, counting down.
GCGCTCGTCTTCAGCTACATGAGCGGCACCACTCACCCGTACTACGCGGTCGCGCTCGCTCCTGCGATCGCTGGGCTGATCGGGACCGGCGTGCGGCTCTGCTGGCAACGCCGTGCCGACCTGGTGGCTCGCCTCATCCTGGCGGCGATGACGGCAGCGACCGGAGTCTGGGACTACGTGCTGCTCGGTCGTACGCCGGACTTCCTTCCCTGGTTGCGATTCGTAGTACTGGCGCTCGGGCTGGTGGCGGCTGCGGTCCTTGCCGTCGGCGTTCGGCGACTGGGACGTCTGGTGCCAGTTGTGGTTGTCACAGTCGTCCTGGCGCTCGGGGTGGGCAGTTCCGCGTACGCCGTATCGACCGCGTCGCAGGTGCACAGTGGCTCCATCCCCACCTCAGGACCATCCACCAGCGCCATGGGCGGTGGCGGCGGCCCGGGCGGCGGCGGGGCTCCGGGCGGAGCAGGCAGAACCGGCGGCCTCGGTGGCACGCGTCCCGGCCAATCCACCTCGGGCCAGTCCGCGCCGGGCCAATCTGATGCGGGGCAGTCTGATGCGGGGCAGTCCGCGTCGGGCCAGGAGACGAGCGGCACGGCGGGTGAGCAGGGGACGGCACGCGGCGGCGGGGGTGGCGGGGATCAGGCCGACTCCGAGCTGGCCTCGCTGCTGTCGAAGACGACGTCGACCTGGGCTGCCGCGACGAACGGTTCGCAATCCGCCGCGACCCTGGAGTTGGCCAGCGGCAAGGCCGTGATCGGCATCGGCGGCTGGAGCGGTGGCGACGACGCGCCCACTTTGGCGCAGTTCCAGCAATACGTTGCCGAGGGCAAGATCTCGTACTACGTGTCCGGCGGCCAGGGTGGCGGCGGCCAGGGCGGCTCGACCTCGTCCGGCACCGAGATCCTCGCCTGGGTCACCGCCAACTTCACCGCCCAGACCGTGGGTAGTTCCACCGTCTACAGCCTGGCCGGCTGACCCTCGGAGCTTCCACCTACGTTGCGTCCGAAGAACCTGGGGTCAGGTGCCTCGGGTTCTTCGGACGCAACGCTTTCGACGGGTCAGTTGGACTCGTGGAGGTCGGTGCCGAGGCCGTGGACGGCGGGGATGGAGCCGAGTTTGCCGGCCTGGAAGTCTTCGAAGGCCTGGATGACCTCTTCGCGGGTGTTCATCACGAACGGGCCGGCCATCGCGATCGGCTCGCGGATCGGGCGGCCGCCGAGGATGAGGACGTCGAGGTTGGGCTCCGCTGACGGCTGCGACAGCGCGGCCGCGGTACGGATCGTGTCGCCGGGGCCGAAGAGGGCGAGCTGACCTTTGCGGATCGGGCGGTGCTCGGCGCCGACCGTGCCCTGGCCCGCGAGCACGTAGACGAGCGCGTTGTAGTCGGGCTGCCAGGGCAGGACCAGCTCGGCGCCCGGGCTGACCGTCGCGTGTACGAGGGTGATCGGGGTATTGGTCGAGCCGGGACCTTCATGTCCGTCGACGGTGCCCGCGATAACGCGGATCAGCGCGCCGCCGTCGGCCGTCGACAGCAGTGCCGAGTCGCCCCCGCGGATGTCCTGGTACTTCGGAGCTGCCCACTTCTGCGCCTTGGGCAGGTTCACCCAGAGCTGGATGCCGTGGAAGAGCCCACCGCTCAGCACCAGGTGCTCCGGTGGGGTCTCGATGTGCAGCAGTCCACTGCCGGCCGTCATCCACTGGGTGTCGCCGTTGGAGATGACGCCGCCGCCACCCTGCGAGTCCTGGTGCTCCATGATCCCGTCAAGCATGTACGTGACGGTCTCGAAGCCACGGTGCGGGTGCCACGGGGTGCCCTTGGGCTCGCCCGGCGCGTACTCGACCTCGCCCATCTGGTCCATGTGGATGAACGGGTCCAGGTCTGACATGTCGACGCCCGCGAACGCGCGGCGTACCGGGAACCCCTCGCCCTCGTAGCCGCTCGGCGCAGAGGTGACCGACCGGACCTTCCGCTCGTTCGCGACGGCCGGGTCGGGCTGGTGGACGCGCGGCAGGACGGTGATGTCGCTGACGGTGACGGCGGGCATGGTCGGCTCCTTGGTCGGGATAGTTAAAGAATAAACTACCCAGCTCAACCCCGGCAACCCCTGAGGCATTCCAAGCGCCGCAAACCCACCAGAGCCTGTTGGGAGATGGATCCTGGGGTTCGCGCTCTGTCCCCGGTGTCCCGACCGACAGGACATAGTGCCTGTACCGCCGCCGGCCGCAGCCTTCGTGAGCGTGGCGGCCGGCCGAACGGCCGACTATGTCCTGTCGCTCGGGACAGCCAGCCGAGCCAGGATCCCTTTGAGGGAAGGGCTTAGGTGGACACAAACTTGCACCTGGCGACAAAAGGTTCCCTTGAACCCACGAGCCCACCAGTGGTGGGCTCGCCGTCAGTCGACGGTGACGAGTTCCTTCTCGGTCGGCTTCGGGGGGATCTGGAGGGACTCGCCTTCGATGTCGACCTTCGGGGTGATCCGGTCGAGCCACTTCGGGAAGGACCAGGCCCGGTCGCCGAGGAGGGAGAGTACCGCCGGGACGATGGACATCCGGACCACGAAGGCGTCGATCAGGACGCCGATGGTCAGCCCGAAGCCGATCGTCTTGATGATCGGGTCCTCGACCAGGATGAAGCCGGCGAACACCGCCGCCATGATCAGCGCCGCCGCCGTCACCACCCGGGCGCCGTGACCGACGCCCTGGATCGTCGCCTCGGTCGCGTGCTTGCCGTGCACGAACTCCTCCCGGACCCGGGACACGATGAACACCTCGTAGTCCATCGCCAGCCCGAACAGGATGCCCATCATGATGATCGGCAGGAAGCTGACCAGCGGCCCGGGCGAGTCGATGCCGAGCAGGGATGCGCCCCAGCCCTTCTGGAAGACGCCGACGGTGATCCCGAAGGTCGCGCCGATCGTCAGCAGGAAGCCGAGCGTCGCCTTCAGCGGGACCAGGATCGACCGGAACGCCAGCAGCAACAGCAGGAACGACAACCCGATCACGACCAGCAGGTAGACCGGCAGCGCGGCGGTCAGTTTGTTCGACACGTCCACGCCGACCGCGGTGTTCCCGGTGACCGAGACCGTCGTCCCACCGGTCTCCAGCGGGTGAATCGCTGCCCGCAGATCCTTCACCAGGTCGGCGGTCTGCTCCGTGGCCGGCCCACTCTTCGGGATCACGGTGACCAACTGGGTCGCGCCGTCCTTGCTCGCCGGACCAGGCTGTACGGCGATCACGTCGGCCAGCCCCTTGGCCTTGCCCATCACCTGCTCGACGACAGCGCCGGACGTCGCCGCGTCGCCGCTCTTCACGACCACGACCAGCGGTCCGTTCGAGCCGGCACCGAAGGCGGCCGCGGACAAGTCATACGCCACCCGCTGGTTCGTGCCGGCCGCAGCCGTCGCGCCATCAGGCAGTGCGAGTTGCATGTCCTGCGTCGGGATCGCCAGGACGCCGAGCCCGATGATGCCCACGGCAACGATCGGGATCCGGAACCGCGTCACCAACCGGGCCCAGCGGAACCCGAAGCCCTCGGCCGCAGGAGCAGCAGCCGTCTTCCGGATCTTGCGCGGCAGAACCTTCCGGCCCATGAAGCCGAGCAGAGCCGGCCCCAGAGTCAGCGCAACCAGTACTGCGGTCAGCACCGTTCCCGCCGCGGCAAGCCCCATCGCGGTCAGGAACGGAACGCCGACCACGCTCAACCCGGCCAGCGCGATCACCACGGTCGCCCCCGCGAACATCACCGCCGACCCGGCCGTCGCGGTCGCCCGTGCGACGGATTCCTCTTCATCCATCCCAGCGGCGAGTTGGGTGCGGTGCCGCGAGCTGATGAACAACGCATAGTCGATCCCCACCGCGAGCCCGAGCATCAGCGCCAGGATCGGCGCGGTCGACGAGACGTCCACGAAGGAGGTGACGATGAACAACCCGGCCATCCCGGCGAGTACGCCGAGCAGCGCGGTCAGCAACGTCATCCCGGCCGCGACCAGCGACCCGAAGGTGATCACCAGGACGAGCGCCGCGACCGCGACGCCGATCGCCTCGGTCGAACCGATCGCCGGTGGCCCGCCGACGATCTGACCGCCTGGTACGACCTGCAGATCACCCGTACTGAGCGAGGCCAGGTTGTCGTAAGCCTCGGTACTTTCCTTGGACAGCTCGTCAGCGGCCTTGTCGAACTGGACGCTGATCAGCGCCGTCGTCCCGTCCGGGCTGATCGCCTTGCTGGTGAAGGGATCGATCGCCGCGATCACCTCGGGAACCTGCGCGACCTTCGCCACGGTCGCGCCGACCGCCGCCTTCACCGCCGGATCCGTCAGCTTCTTGCCGTCAGGCGCCTTCACCACCACGGAGGACGAGGCGCCGCTCGCGGCCGGCAGGTCCTTCTGCAGTGCGTCCAGTGCCCGCTGCGACTCGGTCCCGGGGATCGAGAAGGCGTTCGTGGTCCCGGCGCCGAGCGTCAGCGCGCCCACACCGAGCAGGACCAGGACGAAGGTCCAGATCGCCGCGACGAGCCGCCGCCGCTGGTAGGAGAACCGGCCGAGCCGGTACAGGAGATTGGCCATCAGGATGCGTCCGTTTCACTGGTGCGGGCAGGCAGGGGAGTAGGGCGGGGGTTCAGCTGGGTAGCCGAAGTAGTCGCTGCAGGGCCGTGTCGCACAACGCCTGCAACTCGGCATCGGTGCGCTCGCCCGAATGCCGGCATTCGGCGAGCAACCCGTTGACGGCGAACTTGGTCAGACCGAGCTCGAGCTGGTCGTCCGGGCCGCCGGCCATGATCACGGTGAGCTGGATGCCTCTACTGATCAGATCTGTGAACTCAGGCATCTCGTCCATCGTCGGCAGCACGTCCTGCAGCACGCTGATCACTCCCCGGAACTCGACGGCGAGTTCGACGAACCGCTTGATCGCGATCCGCTGCGCCTCGGCAGCGGGCAGTGGCGACACCTCGGCGAGCAGTTTCACCAGCCCGGCGTGCGACGGTTCGAGGACCGCGGCGAGCACCGCGGCCTTCCCGTTGAAGTGATAGAGCACGGTCGCCTTGGAGCAGCCGGTCGCGGTCGCGATGTCCTGCAGCGAGGTCGCCGTGTAGCCGTTGCTCTGGAACAGAGCCATCGCCTGCTGGACGATCTCGCGCCGGGTCCGATCCCGGACGGTGGTAGCTGCCATGGAACCCATCCTCCTGACCGCGCGGCCAGTTTTCAACCGATCGGTCAGTATTGTGCTCCAGTTCACGTCACCGCCGCCGGGCCTGGCAGACTCCGGTGTTGTGACGGCGGAGATTCTGGACGGAAAAGCGACGGCGGCGGCGATCAAGAGCGAGCTCGCCGTCCGGGTGGCGAAACTGGCCGAGCAGGGCGTCGTGCCTGGGCTCGGCACGATCCTGGTCGGCGAGGATCCGGGCAGCCGGGCCTACGTGGCCGGTAAGCACCGCGACTGCGCGGCGGTCGGGATCTCCTCGATCCAGGTCGAGCTGCCCGACACGGCGACCCAGGACGAGATCGCGGCCAAGGTGGTCGAGCTGAACGAGAACCCGGACTGCACCGGTTTCATCGTCCAGCTCCCGCTGCCCAAGCACGTCGACACCAACGAGATCCTCGGCCTGATCGACCCGGTCAAGGACGCCGACGGGCTGCACCCGATGAGCCTCGGCAAGCTCGTCCTCGGCCAGGACGGGCCGTTGCCCTGCACCCCCAAGGGCTGCGTGGAGATCCTCCGCCGGTACGACGTACCGATCGCCGGGGCGCACGTGGTCGTCGTCGGCCGGGGCGTGACGGCGGGTCGCCCGATGGGCTTGCTCTTCACCCGGCGGACCGAGAACGCGACCGTGACCCAGTGCCACACCGGCACCAAGGACCTGGCCGCCGTCGTGCGGACCGGTGACATCGTGATCGCCGCCGCGGGATCGGCCGGGCTGATCACCGCCGACATGGTCAAGCCGGGCGCCGTCCTGCTGGACGTCGGCACCAGCCGCAACGCCGAGGGCAAGATCGTCGGCGACATCGACGCCGCGGCCCGCGAGGTGGCGAGCTGGATCGCGCCGATGCCGGGCGGGATCGGGCCGATGACGCGCGCGATGCTGCTGACCAACGTCGTCGAGGCGGCCGAGGCGGCCCAATCGGCCCGACAAGGCACAGCCGGTTGATGGCAGCGGACCCTGTGACATCAGAGCGGCGCAGTGAATGGCCGCTGGTGCTGTCTGGCCTGGTGGCGATCACCGGCCTGGTCGTCCTGACCTTCTACGACTGGCGTAACGGCGGTCTGATCTTCGCCGGCGGCGTCCTGCTCGCCGCCCTGCTGCGGGCCGGTCTCAGCGACTCCGCGGCCGGCCTGCTCCGCGTCCGCGGCCGGATGTTCGACATCCTCCTGCTGCTCGGCGTCGGCGCGGCCATCGGCATCCTGAGCCTCATCATCCCTAACTGACCGCTGGACCAGTCCCTCCCGCAGATCGGTGCCGACGGCGCCACGGCGGAGCCGACCGTACTGCGCGCCTTCGGCGTACGGGGCTGAACCGTTCCAGGTCAAGAGGCCGGGAGCCACTTGCATCTTCGTGCAAATGATTCCCGGCCGAGCAACGGTTCGGCAGGGCTCTGCGTCTCACCGTATGTGTCGCCGCGCATCCGCACCGTGAGGCGTCGAGGCGGCACCTGTTGAGGAACCGAATTGGGAGGGACTCATCGTGCCAACCAGAACCACAAGCAGAGCGAGAACCAGATCGAGGCGACTCGGGCTGACCGCCGTCGCTTCACTGGCCGTGCTGAGCCTGGGCGTCACCGCCGTCGGGCAGGCACAGGCGAGCCGGCCGGAACCGGCCGGCAGTACGAACGCCAAGACAGCAAGCAAGACCGGACCGGCCGTCAACGCGCCGGACCAGGTCGTCACCCTCGTCACCGGTGACCGCGTCACCCTGCACGGTGGCGATCCGGCCAAGGCGTCGATCGAGCCCGGACCGGGCCGCAGCGGCGTGACGTTCCGCGCGACCAAGCACAAGGACCAACTGCTGGTGATCCCGTCCGACGTCAGCGCGGCGGTGACGTCCGGCAAGCTGGACAGCCGGCTGTTCGACGTCGCGGGGCTGATCAAGGCCGGCTACGACGACAAGTCGAGCAAGGTGATCCCGCTCGTCGTCACCTACCAGGGCAAGGCGAACCGGTCCGCTCCCGCAGGCGCGACCGTCAGCCGGAACCTGCCGGTGATCAACGGCGCGGCCCTCAAGGTCGACAAGTCGAAGGCAGCGGCCTTTCTGAGCGGCACGAGCCTGGCCGGCGCGCAGTCCGCGCGGTCGGCGAGCGGGATCGACAAGGTCTGGCTGGACGGCAAGCGGCACATCTCGCTCGACCAGTCCGTACCGCAGATCGGCGCACCGGAGGCCTGGCAGGCCGGGTACACCGGCAAGGGCGTCTCGGTCGCGATCCTCGACACCGGGATCGACGCCACCCACCCGGACCTGGCCACCCAGGTCGCGGGCGCGAAGAACTTCACCGAGGAGGCCGCCGGCGACCAGGTCGGCCACGGCACCCACGTCGCCTCGACCATCGCCGGTACGGCGGCGGCGTCGGCCGGCAAGTACAAGGGCGTCGCTCCGGACGCGAAGCTCTACGACGGCAAGGTCTGCGAGCTGAACGGCTGCACCGAGTCGGCGATCCTGGGCGGGATGGAGTGGGCCGCGAACGAGGTGAAGGCGAAGGTCGTCAACATCAGCCTCGGCGGCGGCGACACCCCGGAGCTCGACCCGCTCGAGGAAGCGGTGAACCGGCTGACTGCCGAGACCGGCACGCTGTTCGTGATCGCGGCCGGCAACAGCGGGTACTTCGGGGACAGCACGATCGAGTCGCCGGGCAGCGCGGACGCCGCGCTGACGGTCGGCGCGGTCGACAAGCAGGACCAGCTCGCCGACTTCTCCAGCCGCGGACCGCGGATCGGTGATGGCGCGGTCAAGCCCGACGTGACCGCACCCGGCGTCGACATCGTCGCCGCGCGCTCCAAGGACGCGGTGATCGGCGAACCGGTCGGCGACAAGTACCTCCGGCTGTCCGGTACTTCGATGGCGACCCCGCACACCGTCGGCGCCGCCGCGATCCTGGCCCAGCAGCACCCGGCCTGGAAGGCGACCGAGCTCAAGGGCGCGTTGATGGCGTCGGCCAAGGTGGCTGCCGGGCAGACCTCGTTCGAGCAGGGCGCGGGCCGGATCGACGTCGCGAAGGCGATCAAGCAGTCCGTCATCGCCGAGCCGGGCAGTGTCTCGTTCGGGACGGCGCAGTGGCCGCACACCGACGATGCCCCGGTGACCAAGACGGTCACCTACCGCAACCTCGGCGACCAGGCCGTCACGCTGGCGCTCACCGCGTCCCTGACGGACTCGACCGGTGCTCAGGCACCGGCCGGCTCGATCAAGCTGAGCGCTGCGTCGGTGACCGTTCCTGCCGGTGGTACGGCGACGGTCGAGGCCACCTCGGACACCAAGCACAACGGTCCGGACGGCATCTACTCGGGCCGGATCACCGCCTCCTCGGCGGGTGCGACCGTGGTCTCCCCGATCGCGGTGACCAAGGAGGTCGAGAGCTACACGCTGACGATGAACCACGTCGGTACCGACGGCAAGCCGGCGGCTGAAGGCGGCGGAAGCCTGGTCTTCGGTGTCAGCGCGCCCTGGTTCGACTTCTACGGCGACCCCAGTGGCACGTCGAAGGTCCGGCTGCCCAAGGGTGACTACCTGCTGCAGGGTGACCAGGCCGTCCAGCGGCCGGGCTCGGAAGCCTACGACTCGTACACGATCGTCCAGCCGCTGCTGCAGCTGACGAGTGACAAGACGGTCGTGTTCGACGCCAGGACTACGAAGCCGGTGACCACCACGGTGCCGAACAAGGACGCGAAGGTCTTCCTGGGCGATCTCGGGTACGACCGGCTCGGTACCGAGGAGACCGGTGGCCTGAGCTCGAGCATCCTGACCTTCGACTTCGTCGGTCTGCACTCCGCCAACCTGGGCGGACCTGCTCCGGCCGGGCAGATGAGTTCGCACGTGAACTCGCACTGGGGCCAGCTGACCCCGGAGGGCGGGTACAGCAACACGCCGTACCTGTACGGCCTGGTGAACGTGAAGCCGGACGTGTTCTTCACCGGCTTCCAGCGCAACGCCCGGGCGAAGGAACTCGCCACGGTGAAGCAGTCCATCAACGCGACCGCGGACCGGCAGGCCGAGCGGATCGTCACGGCGGGCGCGCCTGGTCTGAGCGGTGGCTGGACGCCGATCGTGACCTATGACCTGCCGGTCAAGTCGACGCTGTACCTCGACCACGCGCCGGTCAACTGGTCGACCGAGGTGTCCGAGCTGATGCCGAGTGCCGATCCGGAGGACCCGTTCCCGCAGACCATCACCCGGCTGACCGGTCCGACGAAGACGTACCGGGCGGGCAAGTCGTACCAGGAGCGCTTCAACGCGGCGGTCTTCGCGCCGACGCCGTTCTACACGACGCGCACCGGCAACCTGCTCGAGCTCGGATTCTTCTCCACCACGGATGCCGATGGCAACGCCGGGGTGACCGTCGCGGACACTCAGAGCAGCAAGCTCTACCGCAACGGCCAGCTCGCCGGGGAGTCCGACTGGTTCGGTGACCTGGTGGTCGAGGACCTGCCGGCGGCCGAGGCGACGTACAAGTACGTCACCTCGCTGGACCGGTCCTCGGTGGCGAAGCAGTCGGGCAAGATCGACCTGACCTTCACCTTCCGGTCGGCGGGGGCGGACGGGGTCCAGCCGATCACTCTGCGGACGATCGGCTACAAGCCGGCCGTGGACAACAAGAACACGGTCAAGCGTTCGGCCGTGACCGTGCTGCCGATCCACTTGACGGCACAGCCCGGCAACGCTGCTCTGCCGGCCGTGAAGAAGCTGGATCTGAAGGTGTCCGGTGACGACGGCAAGAGCTGGAAGTCGGCCACCGTGGTCCGGGTCGGTTCCGGCTACCAGGCGATCTTCGCGACGCCGAAGGGCGGCTCGGTCTCGCTGAAGGCACACCTGGTCGACGCCGCCGGTAACACGACGGACCAGACCACCATCGGGGCCTACCAGTTCCGCTGATCCGCTGACACCACAACAGGTTCCGGGATCCTCATCGCGATCCCGGAACCTGTTTCTGCGTTCCGGACACAGTGCGGGTGCAACCCGAACGGCAGCTGATGCCGTTTTAGGCAGTGCGTAGTGAGGACTTTTTCCGCACCCCCTTTGGAGGAGCCCATCGTGGCTTTCAGCTCGAGATCGAGACGCTTCGGCCTGCCCACCGTCGCTTCACTGGCGGTCGTGGGCCTCGGACTGGCCGGCGTCGGCCAGTCGGTAGCGGCCCCGCCAGGCCCGGCCGCCCCAACCACCAGGACAACAGCCGGTACTCCGGCAGACGTGCGCGTCACGCTGATCACCGGCGACCGGGTCACCCTGCGTGGAGGCGATGCGAGCAAGGCGACGGTCGAGCCCGGACCCGGCCGGGAGAAGATCGTCTTCAACCGCTACCGGACCAAGGACGCGTCGTACGTGATCCCGTCCGACGTCCGGCTCCAGGTCGCGACCGGGCAGCTGGATCGCCGCTTGTTCGACGTCGCCGGGCTCGTCGAGGGCGGCTACGACGACAAGGCGAGCAGCACGATTCCGTTGCTGGTCACCTATCAGGGCAAGGCGAAGCGGTCCGCTCCGGTGGGTGGCACCGTCACCCGGCAGCTGCCCACGATCGACGGCGCCGCTGTGCGGGTGGACAAGAAGACCGCCGGGAAGTACCTGACCGGCACAGCGCTGACCGGTAGCGCGAAGGCCCGGTCGGCCAGTGGTGTCGCCAAGATCTGGCTGGACGGCAAGCGCAAGCTCCTGCTGGACCAGTCGGTGCCGCAGATCGGCGGCCCGGCCGCCTGGCAGGCGGGCTACACCGGCAAGGGCGTGACTGTTGCCGTCCTGGACACCGGCATCGACGCCACTCATCCCGATCTGGCGACCCAGGTGATCGGCGCGAAGAACTTCACCGGCGAATCGGCCGACGATGTGGTCGGTCACGGCACCCACGTGGCGTCGACGATCGGCGGCACGGGTGCCGCGTCGGGTGGCAAGTACAAGGGTGTCGCCCCGGACGCGAGGCTGTACGACGGCAAGATCTGTGAGGTCTGGGGGTGCGAGGAGTCCGTCATCCTGGCGGGCATGGAGTGGGCCGCGAACGAGGTGAAGGCGAACATCGTCAACCTCAGCATCGGCGGCCAGAACACCCCGGAGATCGACCCACTCGAGGAAGCCGTGAACCGGCTGACGGCCGAGACCGGCACGCTCTTCGTGATCGCGGCCGGCAACAGCGCGCAGTACGGTCCGAACTCGATCGAGTCGCCGGGCAGTGCCGAGGCGGCGCTCACGGTGGGTGCGGTCGACAAGCAGGATCAGCTCGCCGACTTCTCCAGCCGCGGGCCGAGTCTCGACGGCGGCGCGGTCAAGCCCGATGTGACCGCGCCCGGGGTGAGCATCGTCGCGGCGAAGGCCAAGAACTCCAGCATCGGCGAGCCCGTCGGCGCCCAGTACCTCCGGCTCGACGGTACTTCGATGGCGACCCCGCACACCGCGGGTGCGGCGGCGTTGCTGGTCCAGGAACACCAGTCCTGGAAGGCGTCTGAGCTCAAGAGCACGTTGATGGGCTCGGCCAAGGTCGCCACCGGCCAGACCGCGTTCCAGCAGGGCGCTGGCCGGATCGACCTGACCAAGGCGATCAAGCAGACGGTCATCGCCGAGCCGGGATCCGTTTCGTACGGCGTGGCTTCCTACCCGCACGCGGACGACGTGCCCGTGACCAAGGACGTCACCTACCGGAACCTCGGCGACCAGCCGGTCACCCTTTCGCTGACCGCGTCGCTGACTGCACCCGGTGGCAGCGCTGCTCCGGCGGATGCGCTGACGTTGAGCGCTTCGTCCGTGACGGTTCCGGCCGGCGGTACGGCGTCTGTGCAGGCGATCTCGAAGACCAACCACAGCGGGCCGGACGGCGAGTACTCCGGCCAGATCACCGCGACCGCCGGGGAAACCACCATCGTAGTACCGGTCGGCGTGACCAAGGAGGGCGAGGCCTACACGCTGACGGTCAAGCCGATTCGCAAGGACGGAACTCCTGACGACATGGGACCGGTCCTGCTGGCGGGCGTCGACAACGAGACATTCCAGCAGCTCTACGACCCGAGTGGCACGGTGAAGGTGAGACTGCCGAAGGGGGAGTACTTGCTGGACGACTTCCAGGAGTTCGCCGTCACGGAGGAGGACTACCAGTTCTACAAGCTCGTCGCGCCGAGCGTGAAACTGACCTCGGACCAGACGGTCGTGCTGGACGCACGCAAGGCCAAGGCGGTCAGTACGACGGTGCCGAACCCGGAGGCCGAGCAGGCCTTCGCAGATGTGGGTTACACCAGGTCCGCGCCCGACGGCCGCGGGGCTCTCCTCTCCAACCTGCTCGGCTTCAACCTCGAGACCGTCTTCACCTATAGCGCCGGGCCGGCTCTGCCGGCCGCGCAGATGACCGGGCACGTCTTCTCCGAGTGGGGTGTGCCCGGTGCGGACGGCTCCTTCCTGAACACGCCGTACCTGTACGGGATCGCCGCCTACCAACCGGGCGAGTTCAGCACCGGCTTCCACCGGACCGCGAAGGCAGCAGAGCTGGCGGTGGTCGACCAGACGATGAATGCGACAACGGATCAGTTGATGGGGATGGCGATCGCACCCGTGATGCCTGGCGTCGGCGGAGTCTTCGTCCGGATCATCCCCGCCAACCTGCCCAGGACGATCCGGTACTACCTGGACGAGGTACCAGGCGGTTGGTTCGGCGAGGTGTTCGAACCAACCGAGGAGTCGCGGTGGGGGGCCTCCATCGTGACGGGCGCGCCGGTGAAGTACCGGGCCGGCCGGACGTATCGCGAACGCTGGAACGCCGCGTCCTTCGTCCCGAAGGTCAGCGAGTTCAGCCGCACCGGTGGTGAGTTGTACGCCGGGATCGGCAAACACGGGGACGCCGACGGGCACGGTGGCATCGAGCGGACCGACTCGGCGAGCAGCACGCTCTACCGAAACGGCGAGCAGGTCGCTTCCTCGGGTTCGTTCGGGTTCGTCTTCGCCGAAGGGTTGCCGGCCGAGAATGCGTCGTACAAGTTGGTCACGACGGGCATGCGCAGTGGTACGGCGTACTCGGGGCGGACCGACCTGACGCTGACGTTCAGCTCGGCGGCGACGGCGCAGGAGACCGCGTTGCCGGCTCGCACGGTCCGGTACCAGCCGGCGGTGGACAGCCGGAACACGGTGAAGCGCACGCCGGTGACGGTGTTGCCGCTGGTTCTCGACGGAACGCCGGGCGCGACCTTGCCGGCGGTCAAGAAGGTGGCGGTCCAGGTGTCGGGCGATGACGGCAAGACGTGGAAGGCGGCGACCGTCGTACGGTCCGGGGCGGGCTACCAGGCGATCTTCGCGACGCCTGCCGGTGCGAAGGTCTCGCTGAGGGCGCAGGTCGCCGACGTGGCCGGCAACACGACCGACCAGACGGTGATCGCGGCCTACCCGCTGAGCTGATCGCTTACGTCCGAAGAACCGGAGGGACGTGTTGCTGGGTTCTTCGGACGTAAGAACCCCGGGAAGAGAGGCTCCCCGGGGTTCTTTGCGCGGTGGGTAGGTCAGCCGAGCAGGCCGAGCGCCTTGACTGCGTCGCGCTCCTCGCCGAGCTCTTTGGTGCTGGCGTCGATCCGGGCGCGGGAGAAGTCGTTGATCTCCAGGCCCTGGACGATCTCGTAGTTCCCGTCCTTGGTGGTCACCGGGAACGAGGAGATCAGACCCTCCGGTACGCCGTACGAGCCGTCGGAGACGACCGCCATCGACAGCCAGTCGCCGTCGGCCGAGCCCTTGACCCAGTCGCGCACGTGGTCGACGGTCGCCATCGCGGCCGAGGCGGCCGAGGAGGCGCCGCGGGCCTCGATGATCGCCGCGCCGCGCTTCTGCACGGTCGGGATGAAGTCGTTCTCCAGCCACTCCTGGTCGTTCACGACCTCGACCGCGTTCTTGCCGGCCACCTCCGCGTGGAAGATGTCCGGGTACTGGGTGGCGCTGTGGTTGCCCCAGATGGTCAGCTTCTTGAGGTCGGTCACGTGCGTGCCGGACTTCTTGGCGAGCTGGGCCAGCGCGCGGTTGTGGTCCAGCCGGGTCAGCGCGGAGAACCGCTCGGCCGGGATGTCCGGCGCGTTGCTGCGGGCGATCAGCGCGTTGGTGTTGGCCGGGTTGCCGGTCACGGTGATCCGGATGTCGTCGGCGGCGTGCTCGTTCAGCGCCTTGCCCTGGACGGTGAAGATCGCGCCGTTGGCTTCCAGCAGGTCGCCGCGCTCCATCCCCTTGGTCCGGGGACGGGCGCCGACCAGCAGGGCCAGGTTCGCGCCGTCGAAGATCTTGTTGGCGTCGTCGCCGATCTCCACGCCGGCCAGCGTCGGGAACGCGCTGTCGTCGAGCTCCATCACGACCCCCTCGAGCGCCTTCAGCGCCGGGGTGACCTCCAGCAGCCGCAGCTCGACCGGCGTGTCCGGCCCGAGCAGCGCGCCACTCGCGATCCGGAACAGCAGGCTGTATCCGATCTGACCGGCGCCGCCGGTGATGGCGACCTTCACGGGGGTTTTGCTCACGACACGCTCCTCAAAGGATTCAACGACGGACTCCCTTCGGACGCTAGCAAGTCCCCGCCGGACAGGCGACGGTGGGTCAGGTGATCCACACCACCCGTTCATCACCCGGATGCCATCCCGCCTTCTGCTGACCGGATGGTGTGCACAGTCCCTGACTTGTAAGGAGAAAGTTCGATGATTTCGGTGCTGCCTCGCCGGTTCGTCGCAGTTGCCGCCTCGGCTGTTGCCGTCGGCGCCTCGGTGTTCGTCCCGCAGTTGTCCACCTCGTCCCCGCAGACCACCGCTCAGGATTCGGCCTCGCTCGCTCCGGCGGCCCGGCTGGCGGAGGCCAAGCACCACGACGACTTCGTCATCGTCGGCCATCGCGGTGCCTCCGGGTACCGGCCCGAGCACACGCTGGCGTCGTACGAGCTGGCCGCCCGGATGGGCGCCGACTACATCGAGCCCGACCTGGTGACCACCAAGGATCACGTGCTGGTGACCCGGCACGAGCCGGAGATCGGCGGTACGACCGATGTCGCCGCGCACCCGGAGTTCGCGGCGCGGAAGAAGACCAAGGTGCTCGACGGTGCCCCGCTGACCGGCTGGTTCACCGAGGACTTCACGCTGAAGGAGCTGAAGACGCTCCGCGCGAAGGAGCGGATCCCGGCGATCCGGCAGCACAACACCGTCTTCGACGGGCACTACCAGATCCCGACCTTCCAGGAGGTCATCGATCTGACCAAGCGGCTGTCCCGCGAGCTCGGCCGGCCGATCGGGATCTACCCCGAGACCAAGCACCCCACCTACTTCCAGCAGCAGGGCCTCGCGCTCGAGCCGGAGCTGGTCAAGACGCTCACCCGCAACAACCTCAACCGGTCGGACGCGAAGGTGTTCGTCCAGTCGTTCGAGGTGGCGAACCTGAAGGCGCTCGACAAGCAGCTCCGGGTGCCGCTGGTCCAGCTGACCAGCTCGGTCGGTGCGCCGTACGACTTCGTCGCGAGCGGTGACAAGCGCACCTACGCCGACATCGTGTCCGCCAAGGGTCTGCAAGAGGTCGCCTCGTATGCCGATGGCGTCGGCCCGTCGAAGGACCAGATCATCCCGCTCGACGCCACCGGCAAGCTCGGTACGCCGACCAATCTCGTCCGCGACGCCCACCGCGCCGGGCTCGTCGTGCACCCGTACACGTTCCGGGTCGAGAACAACTTCCTGCCGGCCGACTTCGACAGCTCCACGGTGGCGTCGGACTCCGGCAACCTGTTCGGCGAGATCGCGGCGTACCGCAAGGTCGGGATCGACGGTCTCTTCTCCGACAACACCGACATCGCGGTCGCGGCGGAGGCCGAGTCGCGCTGATCAGGCTGGCAAGATGACTGGATGGAACGAAAGGTAGGCACTGGGACTGCGACGGTCGAGGCGGAGCCGGACGGTACTTTCCTGCTCCGCGTCGACGGGTCGTTGCAGTCCCAGGTCGACCTGGCCGATCCGGCCAACCTCGCGTTCGAGTACGTCCGGCGGATCGGCGACGTGCTCGACCTGGCCGCCGCGCGCAAGCAGCCGATCTCCGTCGTGCACATCGGCGGCGCCGGGCTGACCCTCGCCCGGTACGTCGCGGTCACCCGGCCGCGCTCCCGGCAGATCGTGCTGGAGCCCGACGAGGACCTCACCGAGTTCGTCCGCGAGACGCTGCCGCTGCCTAAGCGCGCCGGGATCAAGGTCCGCGGCGTCACCGGCCGGGCCGGGATCACCGAGGTGTACGACGACTCGACCGATGTCGTGATCGTCGACGCCTTCCTGCAGGAGGCGGTACCGGCCAACCTGGTCACCGTCGAGTTCATCGCCCAGTGCGCCCGAATCCTGCGTCCGGGTGGGGTCCTGGTGCTCAATCTGATCGACGGATCTGCCGGGCTGGGATTCGTCCGACGGGTGGCGGCGACTGTCCGGGCAGGCCTCGGCGACGGCGTCGCACTGGCTGAGCGCAAAGTCCTGCGCGGCAAGGGCTTCGGCAACGTCGTCCTGGTCGGCTCACCTCAGCCGGTCCCCGACCTGACCCCGGTCGGGCGGCGCGCGCAACCGCCGTACGAGGTGGTGCCGCTGGCCGAGCTGGCGGGCAAGGCGGCGCCGCTGACGGATGCCGAGGGATTCGCCTCCCCGGCGGCGCCGGCGGGCACTTTCGGCCGCTGAGTAAGGTGATCCCAAGCCTGGTCGAAGTGATGTCGCGGAAACCTGCGCGACGGCCGAGGTGGATTGAACTGGACAATTAACGGTCAGCTTCGGCCAAAGGGAGCGGCCGGTCGGACTGTCCGCGGGTAGCTTGGGCGAGTGTCTGCTGCCAGGGTCACCACGCTGACGTACTACCCGGTGAAGGGTCTCACCGGGGTTTCCGTCGAGCGCGCCGACGTGCTCGCGACCGGTTTGCGGCACGACCGGAGCTTCATGCTGGTCAACCCGGGCGACGGCACGTTCCTGAGTCAGCGCACCACGCCGGCGATGGCGGCGCTGCGCGTCGAAGTACTGGCTGATGGTGACTCGCTGCGGCTGACCGCCGACGGGGCCGACGACCTCGAGGTACCGGTCGCGTACGACGGGAAGCGGCGAGACGTCAGCCTGTTCGGCAAGTGGTTCGGGGCCGGGGTGGTGCAGGCTGCCGCCGCCGAGGAGTGGTTCTCCGAGCGGCTCGGCCAGCCGGTCGCGCTGGTCCGGGTCACTCCGGAGCACGAGCGGCCGGGCTGGGGTGTGCACAAGGGGCTGACCGGCTTCGGCGACGCGCATGCGCTGCTGATCACGTCGCTGTCCTCGCTCGACGGCCTCAACGGGCGCATCGTGGAGGCCGGCGGGGAGCCGATCCCGATGAACCGCTTCCGCGCCAACATCGTCGTCTCGGGCTGGCCCGATGCACACACCGAGGATCGAGTACTGCGCGCGTCGGCGGGCGCACTCTCCTTCGGGTACGCCGCCCGCGCGATTCGTTGCGCCGTACCGACGGTAGACCAGGCCACGGGGGAGAAGCGCGGGCCCGAGCCGACGCGCACTTTGGCGAAGTACCGGCGTGAGCCCGGCTACGGCGGCGGGGTCAGCTTCGGGATGAAGGCCGCCGTCCTGACCCCGGGCGCGGTCGCGGTCGGCGATGAGATCTTGGTACACGACTGGCTTCCAGACGGGGCAGATCCCGCCCCCGCGACGCGCTAGCGTTCGAGACTCCACCTCGACGTTGGGGAGTCGCCGTGCGCCGGATCTTCGTTCTCCTGTTCGTGCTGGGGCTCGGCGCAGTGGGTGTCGCGCCATCGGTTGCTGTGGGCAACGTTGCGCGCGGGCCAGGCGGAGCGGCGTACGACGTGCAGCTGACCAGCGACGCGACCGGGCGGACGTGGACCGGGCGCGAGCGGATCGCCTTCACGAACACCTCTGGCATGCCGATGGCGGAGGTGTATCTGCGGCTGTGGGGCAACGGCTGGGACGGCTGCGCGCAGCCGGTCAAGGTGAGCAACTTCAGCGGCGGCGTACCGGCCGGGCTGTCGGTGAATTGCACGGCGCTGAAGGTGAAACTGCCGGCTGCGCTGGCCGCTGGGAAGCGCACCTCGATCGCGTTCGACCTGACGATGACCGCGCCCGAGCGGCCGGACCGTTTCGGGCGGTCCGGGGGCTACAGCTTCTTCGGCAATGCCCTTCCGGTGCTGGCGGTTCGGGACGCGGCCGGTTGGCATCTCGAGCCCGACGTCGGGATCGGGGAGAGCTACTACGCGCTCGCGGCCGACTTCGTCGTACGGCTTGATCATCCCGCCGCGGTGCAGGTGCCCGCGACCGGGCTGACTTCGACCGTGCGCCGGGGCAAGCAGGTGTCGTCGGTCAGTATCGCCAAGCAGGTCAGGGATTTCGCCTGGGCGGCCGGGCCGTTCAGGCAATCCGTCGTCACCTCGCCGGGCGGGATCAAGGTGCGCACTTGGTGGACCGGCGCGGTCACCGCAGGCGCTGTCACCGACGCGCGGACGAAGGGTGTTGCCGCGATCGATGACTTCGGCAAGCGGTTCGGGAAGTACCCGTACGGCGAGGTCGATCTGGTGCTCAACGACCAGTGGGGCTCCTTCAGCGGGATGGAGTATCCGGGCTTCGTGCTGCTGATCGCGCCGCGGGCCGAGGAGGGCCCGGTCGTGCACGAACTGGCGCACCAGTGGTGGTACGGGATCGTCGGCAACAACGAGTACGCCGATCCCTGGCTGGACGAGGCTTTCGCCGTCTACTCCACGGACCTGCACACGGGCGATACCGCCGAAGGCTGCTGGCCGGGGACGCTCGACGTGTCGATCACGAACAACATGGGCTACTGGAAGAGGTACGGCGCCGGCTGGAGTCGCTACGTCTACACCTACGGCGCGTGCATGCTGCACGACCTCGAACGCGTCCTGGGCAGTCCCGCGATGGCCACGATGCTCCGCGCCTACACGAAGTCCCACTGGTACGGCGTCTCGACGGTCGCAGACTTCAAGGCCGCTGCGCAGGCGGCTACCCGCACCGACCTGACTGCTTTTTGGGACGCCCACTCGATAAACTGATGGACGGTGCTTGGGCCGCAAGGCGATAGTGAGCGCGTGACACGGTCCGAGTCTGAGACAGTCGGCCTGGTGCCGCTACGACGCAACCGGCCGTTCGCCTTCTTCTGGTCCGCCCAACTGCTCTCCAACGCCGGTACGCAGGTCAGCGAGTTCGCGATCCCTGTGATCGCCGTCGCGACTCGGCCCGCTGCTGGCGGGCGTGATCACGACCCCGGTCAGCCGGCGGTTCGGTACGACCTGGACCTCGGTCATCGCCGCGATCCTGCTCGGTGGCAACCTGCTCATCCCGCTGGCAGGCGGTCCGGATCTCCTCGTGATCGCGACCATCGGCCTGGGACAACTGCTGCTCGGGCTCGGGGTGGTCTACCTGATCATCGTCCGGGCGACCATGCTGCAACGAACGGTCGAACCCGAAATGCTCGGCCGAGTCGGCTCGGTGATCCGCCTGGTCGAGTGGGGGACCGGGCCGCTCGGCGGACTCGTCGGAGGCCTGCTCGGCGCAACGCTGGGCCTGCGACCGGCCCTGCTCCTGTTGGGGATCGGGACCCTGTCCGCCGTCCCTTGGGTGGCGATCGCAGCCGCCCGCGGGCACCTCACAGTGCCCGACGAGCGGTAGCGGGTCGAGCCGCTAGCAGGCGACGCGCGTGCGGCCGGTGACGGCCTTGTACGAGCAGGTGTCGAAGGTCTTGCCGGCCGGCGTCATGAAGCGGGCGGTGTCGCCGGTGTTGTTCCAGATGTAGTTGCCCTGGTTCCAGTACAGGGTGACCGCCGTGTTGCGGTTCCTGCCGGTCCGGATGATCGCGGTCGTCCGGCCCTTGAGCACGTAGCCGCGCGGGAAGACATAGGTGTGGTTGGCGACGTCCTTCACCATGTACCCGGTCAGGTTGATCGGCCGCGTGCTCAGGTTGCGGATGGTGAAGAACTCCTGGTTCAGGTGCGCGTTGGTCCGGGTGTCGGTCCCGGCCGGGTCGTACTGGATCCCGGAAAGCACGATCGTGCTGGCCGCCATCGCGGGCAGCGGTACGGCGAACCCGACGACTGCGGTGAGCGCGCTGGCGACGGCGGCGATGGGCAGGCTGAAGCGACGTACGAACACGGATTTCCCTCCGGCTGTGGGCCGATTCCCCCCGGCCCGGTGAACTGCTGACTGCCGATTCCCCCCGGCGGGTTGAACGATAAAGTCACCCTCCGTATCCGTCAAGGCCTCGCACCACGCAGCGTGACAATGCCGCCGGAAGTGCTGGACCAACTCGGGGTACTAGAGCAGCAGGAGCAAGGTGTAGAGCGCCGGTCCGGCGAAGGTGACGAGCAGGATCCAGGCCATCATCTTGTGCCCGGGTTTGGCGCGATCGAGGTTGGCGACGAAGTGCACGACCGCGCCTTCCTCGGTGTGCCGGCTCAGCCCCATCCGTTTGGCGTCCTCCGGCCGGCGGTCCGGGCGCTCGTCCGCGATCGCATCGGGTGGGATGCCGTACGGCGCAGGCCGGGCCGGTTCGAGATCGTCGCGCTCGCCGTACATCCCGGCCTCCCGAAGGATCGGTGGAGGCTCAAGCTAACCCCGCCCCGCGGGTCGACTCAAGCACCTTTCCCCATCGTCCCACCCCGAAGCCAAGAACGGCGGCCCGCGAACCGCCGAGCCGCCGTTCCGGTGAACTGCTCGTTACTTGAAGTCAACGACCCACGCGTAGCGGGTCGCCTGGCCGACGCTGCCGAGACAGATCAAGGCGTTGCAGAATTTCGCGTCCCCCCGGCCGACGCCGAGCTCACGCAAACCGCAGTCGAGGAGCGTCCCGGAACTGTTGTCCATCAGCCGGCTGAACGCGGTCTTCGCGGTCATGTCCTTGCCGCCGGTCGAGGCCTTCGACGAGCCGCTGGAGTAGCTGTTGCTCTCGGCCCGATCGTCCGCCTCGGCCCCCGCGCCGCCACTCAGGCTGCTGTTGCGGCGCAGCGGTGCGCAGCCGTTCTCGACCCTTTGGTTGTCGACCAGCGAGAACAGCTCGACCTCCTCGCCGGACATGTCGCCGTCGTCCGTGGGTGGTGGCGGGGTGCTGGTGCTCGGCGTGCTGGATGGCGTGCTGCTGGGGGTGTTCGTCGGCTGCTGGCTGTTCGGGGGAACTTGTGGTGTCTGCGTGCTCGGGCCGTCGGTCGGTCCGGCCGTCGGGCCATCCGTCGGCCCGCTGGTCGGCGTGGTGCTCGGGCCGTCCGTGGGGGTCGTCGACGGTGTCTGGCCCGGGGTACTGGGTGTGTCGGTGGGTGTCGGCGTCGCGCTGGTCGGAGTACCGGACGGTGTGCTGCCCGGTGTCGTCGCGGACGGCGTTGCCACCACCGGCTTGGTCGAGGTCTTGATGTAGGTGTCGTCGTCGCGGGTGACGTAGGGAACGGAGGCGTCGGCCTCGTTCGACTGTGGCTGGTGCAGCAGGATCCAGGAGATCGGCGTGATCACCAGGATGACGGTCCCGATCGCCACCGCGATCCGGCGGGCGCGAGACTCCGGCCGGCCTGATTGTGTACTCCGCCGTCCGGCGGCTGAACGCTCTGACATTACGTGCGTGTTCCCTTCACGGTCGCGCCCCCAAGACGTGCCTCATTCGTCTCACCGTGGCGCTGTGAGGTGCGCCCGGTGGCATCGCAAGGACGGATCTACCCGCGGCGATCGGCGACCAATCGGGCCTCCGTTGTCGCTTCGCCACAGTGCCTGTGACGAACTCGGTGCCCGGCGGACAATGCCGACCGCTGTACTACCTGCCGACGGTCAGCCGCGACCGAAGTCCTGCACCCAGCTGCCCGGTCCCCATTCGGACTTGACCTGGCCCGGGTCGTACCCGATGCCGATCTTGGTGAACTTGCAGTTGAGGATGTTCGCCCGGTGGCCGTCGCTGTTCATCCAGGCGTTGAAGACCTTCTGCGCACTGCTGTAGCCGGCGGCGATGTTCTCGCCCCAGCCGGAGCCGCTGTACCCCGCGCGGGCCATCCGGTCGCCCGGATCCTCGCCGTCGGGGTTGGTGTGGTCCATGTAGTGCCGGCGGACCATGTCGGAGGCGTGCGAACCGGCGGCCTCGACCAGGCTGCTGTCCAGCTTCAGCGGGCTGCAGCCCTGGCTGCGCCGCGCCTGGTTGGTCAGGTCGAGGACGTCACGCTCTGTCGCGCTGGTGCCGCCTCCACCCGGCGGTGGCGCCGGCGGGTCATCCGGCGGCGGTTCGCTGGTGACCGTCTTGGTCGGCGTCTTCGACGGCTCGTTCGGCTTGGTCGGCCGCGTCGTCGAGGGACGCGGCTTCGGTGTCGGCTGGCCGTGGTCGTTGGCGGTCTGCACCGGACCGGTCGGCGTGATGGTGACCGTCTCGATGCCGCCGGTCGGACCGGTGGTGATCACGGTCGTCGGTGCGCCGGGCGTGGCCGACGTACTCGTGCTGGAGGTCGACTCGGCCGAGCCCAGGGCCGGCGTACCGGTCGGGGTGATCGTGGTGGTCTGGCCGTTCGGCAGCGTCTTGGTCACGGAGATCTTGGGCTTGCCGAGACCGGCGCTGCCGCCCTCGACCGCGGCCGGACCGGAGTTGTCCTCGGAGACGTTCAGAACCTTGGTGTCGTCGGCGACAGCGGAACCGTCACGGGCCGACATCACCCAGACCACGGGTCCGATGGCGAGTAGCACCGACAGGGCACTCACGACCGGGCCGATCAGGCCTCGGCGTCGGGGTGCCTTTCTGCTGCGGTGCCGCCCAGGGGTAGGCGTTTCCGTCATGGGTGGGCGAGTCCTCTTCAGTTCGTCGTACTACCGGAAATCCGTCGTTCCCCGCGCGTGTTCGTTGCCATGTTCGTAGCCAGCCCCCCTGGTTACCGAACAGTGACCTTAACCGACACGCATGGTCACTGTTACGGTTCAAGCAAACGTCTTAACGAATCCCTTAGATTCGGAGCATTCCGGGTCAGCCGCCGAAGTCCTGGACCCAACTTCCATTGCCCCATTCGGGCTTGACCTGGCCGCTGTCATAGCCGATGCCGATCATCGTGTAGTCGCAGTTCAGGATGTTCTTGCGGTGGCCCTCGCTGTGCATCCAGCCGTCCACCACGGCCGCCGCGCTCTTGTAGCCGACGGCAATGTTCTCGGCCATCGCGCCACCCTTGAAGCCGGCCGTCTTCATCCGGTCGAACGGCGACCGGCCGTCCTGGCTGTTGTGGTCGAAGAAGTGGTGCGCGACCATATCGGTCGCGTGCAGGTCGGCGGCCTTGGTCAGCGCGCTGTTCGTCCGCAGCGGACCACAGCCGTTCTTGGCGCGTTCAGCGTTCGTCAGTTGCAGTACCTGCGACTCGGCGCCACCACTCGGCGCCGGCGGCTTGGTGGTCGGCGGCTTCGGGGTCGCGGTGTGGGTCGGTCGCGGCGTCGGCTTCGTCGACGGCTTGGGGGAGCGGGTGCCCTGACGGCTCGGCGCACTGGTCGACCGGGTCGGGGTCGCCGTGGGGGTCTTCGACGGCGTCTTGGACGGCGTGGCCGAAGGAGTCCGGGTGGGCGTCGGGGTCGGTACCGGCGTGTCGGCCGGGCTACTCGCGTCGTCGGTCGGAGTGACCAGCGAGCTGCCCTTGACCGTCAGCGGCTCGTTCTGGCTGGTCGGCTGGGAGTCGTCACGAGTCACGTACCAGCCGACGCCGGCCAGCAAGGCCAGCACTGCCGCCGCGCCCAGGATCGGTCCGGCCACCCCACCACGCCGCGGTTTGCGGCTGTGCGAGCGGGGCGGCTCGTTGTTCTGTGAGTAGAAGGGATCGTTTGGTGCGTCGGTCATGGAGCCAGCGAGCCTCTCGTCGTCCTGCGTCGATCCCCGTGATCCCCAGGTCGTTGCGGCACGGACGTTAGCGGATCTCAGTGCGGACCACGACCCCTTGCGGCATACCTCACGCCCGCATTGACGAACCTTTTACCGACAGCCCGTAGTGTTCTAGACCTCTACCAAGACAGGGGAAACAGTGCGCGTCGTCGTCGGTTCGGGTCCGGTCGGTACTGCGGTGGCGCGGTTGCTCGTCGAGCGCGGGGAGCAGGTTCGACTCGTCACCAGGAGCGGCAGCGGGCCTGACGGTGTGGAGAAAGTGCAGGCCGACGCCAGCGACCCCGCAGTACTGACAAAGCTCGCCGACGGTGCCGAAACGGTGTTCAGTTGTGGTGGACCGGCGTACGACAAGTGGGTCACCGACTGGCCGCCGTTGGGCGCCTCGCTGGTCAAGGCGGCCGAGGCGACCGGCGCCGTACTGCTCACCACCGGCAACCTCTACGGCTATGGGCAACCGGCCGGCGCGATGAGGGACGGCGATCCCGATCGGCCCAACTCGGTGAAGGGCCACGTCCGGGCGAAGCTCTGGGCCGCCGCGCTCGCCGCGCATCAGGCCGGCCAGATCCGTACTGCGGAAGTCCGTGGCTCCGACTATCTCGGGGCGGGAGCGGCGTCGTTCTTCACGATCGGGGTGCTGCCCGGCGTGCTGGCCGGCAAGAAGACCGCGGTACCGGCTGATCTCGACGCGTTGCACAGCTGGACCGCTGTGGACGACGTCGCCCGGACGCTCGTCGCGATCGCCTCCGACGACACCGCGCTGGGCCGAATCTGGCACGTGCCGACCCCGCCGCCGGTCTCCATCCGCGAGCTGGCGACGCAGGCGGCAGCGCTGGCCGGAGTACAGGCTCCCCGGCTGTCGGCGATGCCGCCGGCCGTGCTCTGGATGGGTGGATTGTTCAACAAACAGGCGAAGGAGATCCGCGAGCTGCAGTATCAGTTCCGGGCGACGTTCGTGCTCGACTCCACCGACGCCCAGAACACCTTCGGGATCACTCCCGTCAGCACCGAGGCGGTGCTGACGGCGACCGTCAGGACCGGGCGATGACGATGTCGGCGATGACCTTCCAGCCGAGGCTCCGGTAGAGGCGCAGACCGTCGATCGAGGCGATCAGGATGCCGCGTTTGGCGCCCTGGGTCGCGGCCGTCTCCACGAGTGAGGCCATCACGGCGCTGCCCAGACCGCGGCGCCGGTGGGCCGGATCGGTCTCGATCCGGTCGGCGACGGCGTCCTGACCGACCACCGCCATCCGGCCGCTCGAGACGACCCCGCCGTGCAGCGTGGCGCGGGTGATGATCAGGTCGTCCTCGAGCTCCGTGCGCAGGGCGTAGCGCTCGTTCAGCTTGAGGGCGGGCTGCTCGGACAGCTGGATGGTCATCAGCCAGTCCTGGTCGCGCTGCACCTCCAGCCCCAGATCCTCGAGCTGCTCGATCCGCGCCTCCCGGTCGTCGGTGGCGAGGGTGACCCAGCCGGCGCCCCGGCCGCTGCCCGCGGCTCTGGCCAGCTCGGCCGCGCGCTCGACGCGCTCGGGTTTGTCGTCCGCGTCCAGGACGACGTACTCCATCGCGCGGTTGTCCTCACCCGCGCGGACGGTCAGGATCCCGTCGTTGTCATCCTCGACTGTGGTCCAGCCCCGCGATACAGACCACCCGGCCTGCCAGCGGCGGACGAGTTCCTCACGATCTCTCACTCGTCGATTCAATCAGTCAGAACGTTCCACGGCGAGGGGAAGATGTGTCGTCAGTCACTAACTGGTCCCAGAAGAGCGGATTCGTTACCTCCGCGAACGACTTTTCACGGCCGTTCACCGGCCCGAACCCGGCAGCCGGTCGGTGCTCAGCAGGTCGAAGGCGTGCAGATCGCGGAAGGTGCCGTCCCGGCCCGGGCTGGCGGCGCGCTCACGCCCGGTCCGGGTGAACCCGTTGACCTCGGCAACGCGCTGGGAGGCGGTGTTGCCCTCGGCAGCGAACAGCACCAGCCGGCGCCGGCCGAGGCCGCCGTCCTCGACCGGGGTGAAAGCGTGCCCGATCGCGCACCGGACCGCGGCGCTCATCACGCCCCGGCCGCGCGCGTCGGGGTGCGCCCAGTAGCCGACCTCGCCCATCGTCTTGTCGATCCGGTTCTTCAGGTCGAACACGCTCACGTTGCCGAGCAACTCGTCGGTGTCCGGGTCGGCGATCCCCCAGGTGACGCCTTCGCCGCTCGCGAGATTCTCCTGCCGGCTCTCGATGAACCCCTCGGCATCCTCCAGCTGGTAAGGCTTCGCGAGGCCGGCCAGCCACTCCTGGGTCCGCGCGTCGTTGCAGGCTTCCATCAGGCGCTTGGCGTCGGTACTGCGAAGCGTCCGCAGCCGCACGCCATCGGCCTCGATCGCCGGCACCCGCCACCAGTTCCCCTGCGGCTCCGGTACGTCGTCCCGGGCGATCGACGCGACCCACTCGTCCCTGCGGACCCCACGCTGCACGCCACCGGCTGGAATCGTCACCAGATTCCGGAAGCCGCACTTCCACGCGACCCGCCGGGAGCCCCAGTTGCCGACGTACGCGCGCCAGGTCACCCGGTCCCAGCCCCGCTCGAACCCGTACCTGACCACGAGACCCAGTGCGCGGGTCATCACGCCGTTGCCCCGCGCCCATGGCGCCATCGCGAAGCCCACCTCGCCGACGTTGCCGTCCTCGGGGCGCAGATCGATCGTGCCCGCGTAGCGCCCGTCGTACTCGATCGCCCAGGCCCAGGTGTTGCCCTCGCGCCAACCCGCCGGGATGAGCTCGGTCAGGAAGTGCGCGGCATCCTGCAGCACGTACGGCACCGGGATCGTCGTCCAGCGCTGCATCTCCGGGTCCTGGCAGATCTCGTACGCCGGCTGGACGTCCGCCACCGTGTGTGCACGCAGCGTGACGCCATCGTCGGTCAGGGTGGGGACGTCCTCGGGGAATCGCATAGCCCAGCCTGACAAGCCAAGACCGTGGCGGCAACGCCATTTCACCGGCTGTCACAAGGAGCGGCACACAAATCAACAGATTCCGACTGCGATCGAGCAGTCCAGACCTTAGGCTGTCAGATGTGAACGCAGCCGGACCCACCGAACCGTCCCGCGGCCGGGGCGGTCAGCTCGCCGCCCAGCGGCAGGCCACGATCGTTGCCGAGGTCAACAGCCGCGGCGCGATCACGGTCGCCGAGTTGGTCGACCGCTTCGGTGTCTCCGACATGACCATCCGGCGCGACCTGGACGCCCTCGACTCCAGCGGCCTGCTGCACAAGGTGCACGGCGGCGCGACCTCGGTCGGGCTGCGCAGCGCGCACGAGCCGGGCTTCGACGCCAAACTCACCCAGGAGTCGGCCGCCAAGCACGCGATCGCCGTCGAGGCCGCCCGCCGGGTGCAACCGGACAGCGCGATCGGCATCGGCGCCGGTACGACGACCTACGCGCTCGCGCGGCAGCTGCTCCGCGTCGAGAACCTCACCGTCGTCACCAACTCGGCCCGGATCGCCGACGTCTTCCACGGCAACGGCCGCTCCGACCGCACCGTAGTACTGATCGGTGGAATCCGGACGCCGTCCGACGCGCTGGTCGGCCCGATCGCCACCGCCGCCCTGCAGTCACTGCACCTGGACATGCTCTTCCTCGGCGCTCACGGCGTAGACGCAGAACACGGCCTCAGCACTCCGAACCTGATGGAAGCCGAGACCAACCGCTCCTTCATCGCCGCCAGCCGCGAGGTGGTCCTCGTCGCCGACCACACCAAATGGGGCACCGTAGGCCTGAGCACCTTCGCCACCTGGTCCGACCTGGACGTGGTCATCACCGACTCCGGCCTCCCCCCGTCCGCCAAAAAATCCATGCGCGAAACCGGCTGCGACCTGATCATCACCACCTGACCCACCCCGCCGGTTCAAGGCTCGCCGCCTCCGGCGACCTCGCAGGTGCCTCAACTTCGGTGAGCTCAATTCGGGTGCGAGGTCACGTTGGCTGAGCACTACGCCGGCCATGACACCGGCTCGGAGATGAGCGGCGGCGAATGGGTTGATCCGCCGATGGTCACCACCTTGCTGCGCCTCCCCAAGCCGCTGGTCGACGCGCTCAAAGCCGAAGCCGGGCAGCAGCACATCCGGCCCGGCGCTCCTCGTCATCCCTCGCCGGCGTCAGGAGATGCGGGAGGCGCCTGCTGAAGGGGTTGCGTCCAGGGCGCTCGGGGTGGTGAAGCCGTGGTCGGCGAAGGACTTGTCGATGGCGGTCAGGATCGTGTCGGTGGCTGAGGCTTCGACCAGGGCGATGATGCAGCCGCCGAAGCCGCCGCCGGTCATCCGGGCGCCTAGGGCGCCGGCGGCGAGGGCGGTGTCTACGGCTACGTCCAGTTCGGGGACGGTGATTTCGAAGTCGTCGCGGAGCGAGGCGTGGGAGGCGGTGAAGAGGGGGCCGACGGCTCGGAGGTTGCCTGCGCGCAGGAGGGCTACGGCGTCCTCGACGCGGCGGATCTCGGTGACAACGTGGCGTACGCGGCGGCGGTCGACGTCGTCGCTCAACCTCGCCAGGGCATCGTCCAGCTCTTCGAAGGCGATCGAGCGCAGGGCCGGTACGCCGAGTTGGGCGGCGGCCTGTTCGCAGGAGTTGCGGCGGGCCGCGTACTCGCCGTCGACGAGGCGATGCGGTGCCTTCACGTCGACGACCAGCAGGGCGAGACCGTCGGCCGCGGGCTCGAAGGGGATCTGGTCCGTCGTCATCGCGCGGATGTCGAAGTACAGGGCGTGGCCGGCCGTGCAGCACATCGACGCCATCTGGTCCATCAGGCCGACCGGCGCACCGACGTACTGGTTCTCGGCGCGCTGAGCGAGCCGCGCGACCTCGGCCGGGTCGACCTCGATGTCGTGCAGTCCCAGCAGGGCAACGGCTGTCGCGCACAGCAGGGCAGCTGACGAGGACAGGCCGGCACCGGATGGCAGATCCGACTCGACGAGCAGGTTGGCGCCACCGATCTCGTACTTGTCCTGCAGGAGCACCCACGCGGCGCCCGCCGGGTAGGCAGCCCAGTCCTTCACGGAGCCAGGAGCCAGGGAGTCCAGCGAGAACGAGATGACCCCGTCCTGTCCCGCCGACGCCACCGAGATCAGGCCGTCGGTCCGGGCCGAGGCGGTGATGGTGATCTGGTTCGGCAACGCGATCGGCAGCACCAGGCCGTCGTTGTAGTCGGTGTGCTCGCCGATCAGGTTGACCCGGCCGGGTGCGCGCCAGGACCCGTCGGGTTCGACTCCGAAGTACTCCACGAACCTGCTCACGAGCCAACCTTCCGCAGCGTCTCGGCGACGTCCTCGGGCAGCGTGTCGGAGATGAAGGCGCCCATCCCGGACTCCGACCCCGCGAGGTATTTGATCTTGTCCTGGGCCCGCCGGATCGACAACAACTCCAGGTGCAGGTAGCCCAGCTCGCGATCCGCCCGGACCGGCGCCGGGTGCCAGGCCGCGATGTAGGGCAGGTCGTCGTCGTACTGACCGTCGAAACGGCCCAGTACGTCGAGGTACAGCAGGGCGAAGTCGTCTCGCTCCTCGACGGTCAGCCCGGCGATGTCGGCGACCTGGCGATGCGGGTACAGGTGGACCTCGACCGGCCAGCGGGCCGCCTGCGGCACGAACGCGGTCCAGTTCCCGTTCTCCGCCACGACCCGGCGGCCGTCCTTGCGCTCGGCGGCCAGGATGTCGGCGAAGAGGTTGCTCCCGGCAACTTCTTGGTGCTCGCGGGCACGCGCCATCAGCGTCTTGATCCGCGGCGGGAGGAACGGGTAGGCGTAGATCTGGCCGTGCGGGTGATTCAGCGTCACGCCGATCTCGCGGCCGCGGTTCTCGAACGGGAAGACGTACTCGACGTCGGGGCGGGCGCTGAGCTCCGCCGTCCGGTCGGCCCAGGCGTCGACGACGAGCCGGGCCTGGCCCTGGGACAGCTCGGTGAACGACTGGTTGTGGTCGCTGGTGAAGCAGACCACCTCGCACCGGCCGGGTCCGGAGAACGACGGGAACCGGTTCTCGAAGACGGCCACGTTGTAGTCGTGGTCGGGGATCTCGGTCGCGTTGCCCGGCTTGCTGGCGTCGAGCGGGCACTGGTCGGCCGGCGGCATGTAGGTCCGGGTGTTGCGGTGGGTGGCGAAGGTGATCGTGTCGCCGGTCAGCGGGTCGATCCGGAACTCCGCCAGCGGCTTCGGCTCGGGCAGGCCGCGGCTGTCCTCGAGCGGCACCCGGACCGGCGCGTCGGCCGGGTCGTAGTAGATCAGTTGCCGGCCGTCGGACAGGGTGGCGTCTGTCCGGCGAGTGCCGCGCGGGGTGGTGTTCATCAACCGACCTTTCCCGAAGTAGGCCGAGAATCGACCCTCTTGTGACAAATGCAGTCGTTAACCATCGTAAACCAACAATTTCGAACATGCATCGTGAGACCCGCCACCGGTACTCTTGATCGATGGACGTCGCCCTAAGGTCGCGTCCTCTCCTGTCTATCCGGAGAGGGCGCTAGGAATCCGCAAGCCATGAACGAAACCCTGCTCAATATCGTCCTGATCTTCATCTTCGTGCTCATCGGTGGCGTCTTCGCCGCCGCCGAGATGGCGCTGGTCTCCCTGCGGGACAGCCAGCTCAAGTCGATCTCCCAGCGCGGCAAGCGCGGCGAGACGGTCGCCCGGGTCGCCGCGAACCCGAACCGCTTCCTGTCCGCCGTACAGATCGGCGTGACCCTGATGGGCTTCCTGTCGGCCGCCTTCGGTGGCGCGACGCTGGCCGACAGCCTTTCGCCGCACCTGCAGGACCTCGGTCTGCCGGAGGGCGTGGCGAACACGGTCGCCCTGATCCTGATCACGATCGCGATCTCCTACGTCTCGATCGTGATCGGCGAGCTCGCGGCCAAGCGGCTCGCGCTGCAGCGGGCCGAGACGTTCGCGCTCGGCCTGGCGCCGCTGGTGGACCGGATCGCGTCCGGCGCCCGGCCGGTGATCTGGCTGCTGTCCAGGTCGACCGACCTGGTCGTCCGCGCGCTCGGCGGTGACCCGAACGCGAACCGCGAGGTGATGTCGGACGAGGAGCTGCGCGAGATCGTCTCCGCGCACGAGTCGCTCGGCGAGGAGGAGCGGCGGATCGTCGACGACGTCTTCGAGGCGGGTGGACGCCAGCTCCGGGAGCTGATGCTGCCGCGGACCGAGGTGGACTTCGTCGACGCGGAGATGCCGGCGTACAAGGCGGTGAAGTTCGCCGCGGAGCGGCCGCACTCGCGCTACCCGGTGATGAACGGCTCGGCCGACGACATCGTCGGTTTCGTGCACGTCCGCGACCTGTTCGACCCGGCGGTCGCCACCCGGTCGGTGCGCGTCGGCGACCTGGCCCGCGAAGTGCTGATGCTTCCCGACACCGCCAAGCTGCTGCCGACGCTGACCGAGATGCGCCGGCGCAGCACGCACCTGGCGATCGTCCTCGACGAGTACGGCGGTACCGCGGGCATCGTCACGCTCGAGGATCTCGTCGAGGAGCTGATCGGCGACATCAAGGACGAGTACGACGAGGTGTCGCCCGAGACGACCCGGTTGCGCAGCGGCGACGTCGAGGTGGACGGCCTGCTCAACCTGGACGACTTCGCCGACGAGACCGGCGTCGAACTGCCCGACGGCCCGTACGAGACGGTGGCCGGCTTCGTCGCTGCCCAGCTCGGCCGGGTCCCCGCGGTCGGCGACGAGGGTGGCGTCGACGGCTACAAGATCACCGTGACGGAGATGGACGGCCGCCGGGTGGCTCGCGTCCGGGTCCA
This sequence comes from Streptomyces sp. SID13031, assembly GCF_010548305.1. GTDB lineage: Bacteria > Actinomycetota > Actinomycetes > Propionibacteriales > Kribbellaceae > Kribbella. The sequence continues at coordinate 111,117 of NZ_JAAGLV010000003.1, read as the reverse complement.
CCGCGTCGCAGCAGGCGACTCGGAGCAGGCAAGCATCGACTAGACAGCGACGGGCTCAGCCGGAGCCGGCGTCAGGATCCGCAGCCGGCTGAGCACGACCAGGCCGCCGACCGAGAAGCCGAGCCCCTGGATGACCAGCAGGGGGATGATGCCGACCACGTCGCCGAGCACGCCCGCGGCGGCGATGCCCACCAGGAGCGCGGCGCCTTCCGCCGCGAAGAGCGCACCGAAGACGCGACCGCGCGAGGCGTCGTCGGTGAGCCGCTGGATCACCGTCATCAACCCGGCGATCATGAAGGCACCTGGTACGCCGACGACGATCATGCAGGCGAAGGCGGGCGCCAAACCCTTCCAGAACAAGGGATACAGGAACATCACCAGGTCGATCAGCCCGAACGCGACCGCTCCGTACCCCCACAGCTTGGCCGCCGGGAAGCGCGATCCGATGGCGGCCGCGATCAGCCCGCCCGCGATCCCGCCGATCGCCTGCGACGAGGTGATCAGCCCGTACGCCGTACCGTCGCCGCCCAGCTCGGCCGAGACGAACGGCGCGAACAAGGTGCTCATCACCCCTTGCCCGACGCCGGTCACCAGCCCGAAGACGAACACCAGCCGCATCGCCGGCCCGCTCACGCAGATCCGGATCCCCTCGACCCACTCGTCCTTCAGCCCTTGTACTGCGGGCCGCAGGCCGCCGGCGCGCTCCACCTGCACCCGCTCGGGCCGTTGCCGCACGCGGAACAGAAAAGCCATCGCGATCAGGTAGGTCGCCGCATCGACCAAGGCGAGCAAGGGCAGGCCGCCCGCCGCCGCGAGCACCCCGCCGAGCCCCGCGCCGACCAGTCGGGCGATGTCGCCGGCCTGGCTGTTCAGTGAGTTCGCGGTGACGAGCTGCCCGGGCTCGACCAGGGTGGGGACGAGCGACTGCTCGGCCGGCTGGAAAAATTGCTGAAGGCAACTTTGCGCGAGGATGACGAGATAGATCACCCAGAGTGTGCTGCCGTCCCGGACCAGCAGCAAGGGCAGTAACACCAACGCATGCAGGACATTCGTGATGATCATCGTCCGCCGCCGGTCCCACCGGTCGACGAAGACGCCGGCCAGCGAGCCCAGCAGCACCAGCGGCAGGAACGATGCCAGCAACAGTCCGCCGGAAGCCAGGGTCGAGCCGGTCAACGCGTAGACATGGAACGCGAGCCCGATCCGCAGGATCCAGTCGCCGGTCAGTGACACCAGTCCGGCGCCGAGCACGAGCCGGTAGTCCCGTCGCTGGGCGAGCACCTCCCACAGATTCCTCATTGCTCCTCCTCGGGGTGCACGGTGACGATCCGGGTGATGTCGACCAGCCGGCTTCCCGGTGGCCGGGTGGACTTGTCGTCGATCGGTCGCTCGTCGACGTACCGCTGGAGCAGCGCGACGATCGCCGCCTCGATCTCGGCCAGTTCCTCGCCGGTCAAATAGATCCCGGTATGTCCGATCCCCGAGTTCTCCCACCAGATCCGGTCCCCGGCACTGCGCCGCTGCTGCCAGTCGGCCAGGTCCCCCAAGGCGCGCTCGGCCAGCAGTTGCTCCAGCACGTCGGCCGCCGCGGAAGCCTCGGGCGAGAGCTCGGCGTCACGCCACGACTGCGACGTGGAGACCAGCCGCCACGGCCGCTCGCGGTTGTCCTTGCCTGGCGCCGGCTCCACGAAGTCGTACTTCGCCAGCTGCCGCAGGTGATGCGACGCCAGCGCCTGGCTGATCCCCAACCGCCGCGCCGCATCCGCAGCAGTCAGTGGACCCTCCTTACCCAGCAGCGCCTGCAGATCGAGCCGCACCGGGTGTGCCATCGCCCTGATCGCCAGCGGGTCGTCCAGCAACCGCCGGCGGCGAGGATCGTCCGAAGATTCCAAAGACATGCTTGGAATATGACCCAGGCGTCAACCAGATGTCAAGCCCTTGCTTGGAATGCAGGGTCAGGAGTGGGTGGTCAGCCAGTCGAGGCCGGCCTCGGCGTGCTTGACGATGGTGAAGTGGCTGTCGTCCGGGAAGCTTCGTAGCTCGGCGGTCGGGCAGTTGGCGGCGAGCCAGCGGCCGTGGGAGCTGGGGATGATCCCGTCCCGGTCGCCGTGCAGGAGCAGGGTCGGCGCCGTGATCGTGGCCGGTTCGCAGCCCCAGGGGGTGACGTAGGAGACGTCGTCGTCGATCAGCCCGTACGGTCCGGCGTCGAGCCCACCCCCGGCAACCTTGCCCAGCCAGCCCCACGGGCCGTCGAACGTCGCGTGGTCAGCAGGAGTGAACTCCGGGTCGTACTCGACCCCAGTGGCCTCGTGCGCCTCCTTCGCCGCGCGCCCACCGAGCGCCGCCCGCAAGGACGCCACCCCCGACGGCACCATCCCCTCGAACCAATCCAGCCCGTCCACGCCGTACGGCGCGATGGCGGCGAGCGTGACGACGGCGCGCACCCGATCGCCCAGGGTTGCCGCACTGCCCAATGCGTAGGACCCGCCGCCGGAGTACCCGACGACTGCGAACCGGTCGAACCCGAGGGAGTCGGCGGCCTGCGCGAGGTCATCGGCGGTCGACGCCATCGTCCGGCCGGGCGCCGGCGTGGAACCGCCGTACCCGGGCCGGTCGAACGAGAACCACCGCAGCCCGAGCCGTTCCGCCACCTCGAACAGCGGCTCCGGCGGAGCACCGAGATTGGGGGTGCCGTGGTGCCAGCAGACGGGCAGGCCGCCACGGCCGGTGTCGTAGACGTGCAGGGTCCGGCCGTCGCTCAGCTGGAGATCCGTCTCGTTCATGGGGTTCACCTTAGTTTCGGGTCCGCTGTCTCAGCCGGTACGTCGGACCGGTGCGGAACCGCTCGACATTCCGGAAATGTCGAGAAGGGCAGCGGGCCTCCGACCTGTGCTGCGAGGATCCAGACGACCGAAAGGAACCACCCATGAAGTACATGCTGTTGATCCACAGCAACCCGGTGACCTGGGGACATCCGAGCTTCCTGCACACCGAGGAGGGCAAGAAGCTGTCCAAGTCCGCCCTCGAGGTCTTGTCCACGCAGCTGGACAAGCTGCTCACCGAGCTGAGTGAGCGCGGCGAGCTGGTCGTCGCCGAACCGCTGGCCGCCCCGCGCGAGACCAAGGTCGTCCGCGTCCGCGACGGCGTCCGCGCCACCACCGACGGCCCGTACTCCGAGGCGAAGGAGCAGCTGGCCGGCGTTTTCATCGTCGACGTCGACAGCCCCGAGCGCGCCGAGGAGATCGCGGCCCGGATCCCCGAGGCGCAGTTCTTCGCTGTCGAGCTCCGCCCGATCGCGGTGCTCGACTGATCCAGTACTTAGCTAGTACTGGGGTAAGAACTGAGGCTAGCTGACCAGACGGGCGTGGTTGGAGCGGGTGGCCAGGGCGGGGTCGAGGACGCCGAGTGCGAGCCAGGTCGCTCCACCCACACCGTCGCGGGCGGTCAGTACCTCGCCGTCGAAGTGCTCGTGAATACTTTGCCGCAGCAACCGGCCGACCGGTGATGATTCACCCGCGACACTGCCGGCGAGCACCAGCGGGCCGTTGTCCGACGTTGTCCACAGTCGGCTGACCGTTTCTGTGAGCAGTTCGGCTGCGCGTTTCACCAGGGCATGGGCGGTCTTGTCGTTCTGGTCGTACGCCGCGACCACCGGACGGGCGAGCTCGGCCAGGAGGACCGGCGGACGCGAGTTCACGGTGCGGATCAGGTCGTCACGGAGCAGATCGTAGCCCTCACGCTCCGCGCTGACGGCCGGATCGCGGTCCGGCAGGACGGCCTGGACGACGGCTTCGCCGAGGACGCCGAGCGGCTCGCCCAGATCGATCCCGCGCAGCACACTGCGCATTGCCTCCCGGCCGAGCCAGAAGCCCGAGCCGTCGTCGCCGAGCAGCCAGCCGTGGCCGCCCGCGGTCCGGACCAGTTCGTGGTCGCGGACCAGTCCGGTGTTGCTCCCGGTGCCCGCGATCAGCACGGTGCCGTCCGGCTCCGGTGTACCAGAGGCGAAAGCGACCTCGAGATCGCCGATGAAGCGCGGTTCGACCGTCAGTCCGGCCCCGGACCAAGCGGCGTCGAACTGCGCCTTCACGTCCGGCCGGCCGAGCGCCGAGCCGCCGGCGGTACCGATCACAGCGGCTCGGACGGAGGCCGGATCGACGCCTTCCAGGGCCGCGTGAACGGCCTGGCCGAAGTTGGCCGCGGCGGTCGCGGGGTGGCTGGTCGGATTTCCGCCGGCCGCGGCCCCGCGGCCGATTACGTTGCCCTCAGGGTCCGCGATCACGATCCGGGTGGAGGTGCCGCCGAGGTCGCCGCCCAGGACCAGTGTGGATGCTGGCATCAAGACCACTGATTCCTTTGGTTGCGCGAGTGGGCGTTCGACCGACATAAGCAATGCTCCAAACTGCTCGAAAAGGTCTACTCCTGAACAACAACGGACAAGGTCACGCAACGGTCCCGATCTGGGAGGAAGAGTGAGATGAGCCTTGACTTTAGCTGCCAGGTGAGAAAAGTTCTGTCCAGCAAACCGCAAACTTGCGCACTTGTCGGCATCAGGTGTGTCGCGGCGATCAATTTAGTCGAGGGGTGGGGCCTCTGATGGCCAGCACGGCAGACGGCAGCGGGCAGGTTGCCGGTGGGAATGAAGGCGGTTTGAGCGCGCAGGCGTTTGTTCACGCACTCACTCCGATCATGACCGCCGTGACCGCGCAGATCGACGGTCCGATCCAGCAGGCCGCCGACCTGTTCACCACCTCCCTGCGCGCCAACGGCGTCATCCAGGCCTTCGGGTCCGGCCACTCCGAGGCGCTGGCGATGGAGATCGCCGGCCGCGCGGGTGGCCTGATCGCGACGAACCGGATCGCCCTGCGCGACCTGGTCCTGCTCGGCGGCGAATCGCCCGAGTTGCTGCGTGGCGGCGAGCTCGAGCGCGACCCGCAGTACTCCCGCAAGCTCTACGAACTGTCCGCGGCACAACCGAACGACCTGTTCGTGATCGCCTCCAACTCCGGCGTGAACGGCTCGATCGTCGAGCTCGCCTCGGTGGTGAAGGAGAAGGGCCACCCCCTGATCGCGATCACCTCGCTGCAGCACACCAGTGGGGTGGACTCGCGGCACCCGTCGGGCAAGAAGTTGATCGACTTCGCCGACGTGGTGCTTGACAACCACGCTCCGTACGGCGACTCCGTGCTCGATCTGCCCGATGGTGGCAAGGTCTGCGCCGTGTCGTCCATCACTGCGGCCCTGATAGCGCAGATGCTGGTGGCGGAGGTTCTGCGCCGGCTGACCGAGGCCGGCGACAAGCCACCGGTCTACCTGTCCGCGAACATCCCGGGCGGCGACGACCACAACCATGCCCTTGAAGCACAGTACGTCGGCCGGATCCGCCGTACTGCTTGAAACACTCTCGGAAGGCGGGACCAATGAGTACTCCCAAGAACCTGTCGCGGCGGCTGTTCCTGCAGCGCGCGGCGGTCGGCACCTTGCTGGCCACCGGCGGCAGCACGCTTCTCGCGGCCTGCGCCAGCAGCGGCAGCGACGACACCGGTTCCAGCGGTGGGGGCGCCGACAAGTCCGCGGAAAACCCGTTCGGCCTGGCGGACAAGGCAACCGTTGACGCGGTGATCTTCAACGGTGGGTACGGCTTCGACTATGTGACGTTCGCGGCCGACATCGCGCAGAAGAAGTTCGCGGGCTCGACGTTCAAGGTCGCCCCGTCCACCCAGATCGCCCAGCAGCTGCAGCCGCGCTTCGTCGGTGGCAACCCGCCGGACCTGATCGACAACTCGGGCGCGAACCAGATCGGCTTCAACACGATCCTGGACCAGCTGGTGACGCTGGACGACGTCTTCGAGGCCAACAACTACGAGGGCACGAAGATCGCCGACACGCTGTACCCCGGCGCCAAGATCCCCGGCACCTTCGACGGCAAGTTCGTCGCGATGAACTACGTGCTCACCCTCTACGGCCTGTGGTACTCCGAGAGCCTGTTCAAGGAGAACGGCTGGGAGCCGCCGAAGACCTACGACGACCTGCTCGACCTCGGCGCCAAGGCCAAGGCGAAGGGCAAGTACCTGTTCGTCTGGGGCAAGGAAGCCGCGACCTACTACCACACCCTGGCCGTCGACTCGGCGATCAAGGAGGGTGGCGACGAGGTCCGGCTGGCACTGGAGAACCTCAAGGAGAACTGCTGGTCACTGCCGCAGCTCCAGGGCGTCTTCAAGGCCATGGAGACCATGGTCAAGAGCGGGTACTTCGTCCCCGGCGGCGCCGGCACCCAGTTCACCGCCGCGCAGGCGAAGTGGAGCAACGACCAGCAGGCCATCCTCTACCCCTCGGGCTCGTGGATCGAGAACGAGATGAAGAAGGCCACCAAGACGGGCTTCGACATGAAGGGCATCCCGGAGCCGACGCTCACCGCCAGCCCGAAGCTGCCGTACGAGTCGCTGCGCAGCGCGGCCGGCGAGCCGTTCATCATCCCGGCGAAGGGCAAGAACGTTGCCGGCGGCAAGGAGCTCCTGCGGGCGATGCTGTCCAAGGAGGCGGCGACCAACTTCGCCAAGACGCGGCTCGCGCCGACCATCGTCAAGGGTCTCGTTCCCGCCGACGGTTTCGGTTCGACCGCACTGCAGTCGCAGACCGCGATGCTGGACGCGGCCGGTACGAACATCTTCGACTACCAGGTCTTCGGCCTGTACGGCATGAACACCGACCAGCTCGTGGTCTGGAACTCGTTCCTGTCCGGCGCGATCGACGCGGCGGGCCTGACGAAGGGCCTGCAGCAGATCACCGACAAGGTGCGTAACGACAGTTCCGTCAAGAAGATCCCGGTCACCAAGTGACCATGACGCAAGATGTCGTGCCGGGCGGTGGACCCAAGCGGTCCGCCGCCCGGCGGCGCCGCCGGCCGCTGACCTTCGACCGGGCAAGCTTCATGGTCGTGTTCCTCGGCCTGCCGCTGGCGGTCTTCGTGATCTTCGTGGTCTCGCCGTTCGTGCAGGCGCTGTGGTACTCGCTGACCGACTGGTCGGGCTTCAGCTCGAAGATGAACTTCGTCGGCTTCGACAACTACGTCAAGCTGTTCCACGACGACATCTTCCTGAGGGCCGTCCGCAACAACGTCGAGCTGGCGATCGTCGTGCCGATCGTGACGATCGTGCTGGCGCTGACCCTGGCCACGCTGGTGACGATCGGCGGCTCGGGCACCGGGACCGTCCGGGGACTGCGCAACTCCGGCCTCTACCGGATCGTCTCGTTCTTCCCGTACGTGATCCCCGCGATCGTGATCGGCCTGATCTGGGCCCAGGTGTTCACGCCGACCTCGGGCGTGCTGGACGCGCTGCTGTCGAAGATCGGGCTGGACGGGTTCGCGAACTACGCGTGGCTCGGTGACGCGCGGACCGCGATGCCGGCCTCGATGTTCGTGATGGTCTGGGGCTTCGTCGGCTTCTACATGGTGCTGTTCATCGCCGCCATCCGGGGCATCGACCCCGAGGTGTTCGAGGCGGCCCGGATCGACGGCGCCGGCCGATTCCGGACCGCGATCTTCCTGACGGTGCCGCTGATCCGGGACAACGTGCAGACGGCCTACATCTATCTGGGGATCGCCGCCCTCGACGCCTTCGTCTACATGCAGGCGCTGAACCCCGGCGGTGGGCCGCAGAACTCGACCCTGGTCATGCCCCAGCAACTGTTCACCACGGCCTTCGCCAAGGGGCAGTTCGGTTACTCGACGGCGATGGGCGTGGTCCTGGCCGCGGTGACGATGCTGTTCGCGCTCGTGGTCTTCACAGTGAACGCTCTGACCGGCGGAAGTAACCGGATTGCGAAGGGACGCCGATGACTACCACCGCCGCCGACCGGGTCGACGACGTCGTCGCCGGGTCCCGCGCGCCCCAGAAGCGGGCCAAGGAGGGCAGGGGCGTTGCCACGGCCGCCCACATCGCGCTGATCCTTTGGTCGCTGCTGGTGATCCTGCCGCTGGTGTGGACGGTGCTGTCCTCGTTCAAGTCGACGCAGGAGGTCCTGGGCAACCCGCTGTCGCTGCCGGGCAAGCTGCGCTTCAGCAACTACGAAACCGCCTGGACGACAGCCGGCATCGGTCGCTACTTCGCAAACACGGTGATCGTTGTGACCTCCGCGCTGGTGCTGGTGATGATCCTGGGTGCCATGTGCGCGTACGTGCTGGCCAGGTTCTCGTTCCCCGGCAACCGGCTGATCTACTACTCCATGCTGGCGGGGCTGACCTTCCCGGTCTTCCTGGCGATCGTGCCGCTGTTCTTCGTGCTGAAGAACCTGTCGCTGCTGAACACCCTGCCAGGGTTGATCATCACCTACGTCGCGTTCGCGCTGCCGTTCACCGTCTTCTTCCTGCACAGCTTCTTCAAGCAGCTGCCGGGCGAGGTGTACGAGGCGGCGCAGATCGACGGGGCCGGTGAGTGGCGCTCGTTCTTCTCGGTGATGTTGCCGATGGCGCGGCCGGGGATGGCGTCGGTCGCCATCTTCAACTTCCTGGGGTTGTGGAACCAGTTCCTGCTCCCCGTTGCCCTGAACACCGACTCGAAGAACTACGTGCTCTCGCAGGGCATGGCCTCGTTCGCGTCGCAAGCCGGTTATGCGGTGGACTTCGGCGCGCTGTTCGCGGCCGTGGTGATCACGGTGGCGCCGGTTCTGGTCGTCTACATCATCTTCCAGCGTCAACTGCAGGTCTCCGTCACCGCCGGAGGCGTGAAGTAACAAGACGCGAGCTCGGCCCGCCCGTCACCTCGGTGACGAGCGGGCCGCTTGCTTTGCCGAGGACGATTGGGTCACGAAAGTGTCAGCCCATGCCGTGGTCGGCTTCCGCTATCTCCAGCACGTACGGCGAAAGCTCACGCGCCAGCCCGGAATCCCACAGCCGGTCACCCGTCCCACCCACCAGCAGGAACGGCGCAGTAGCCCGCCGCAGCCCGTCGACAACCCACTGGCTCGTCAGTACCGGCGTCAACCACACCGCCGGCAACCCCAACTCGGCAGCCACAACCGCCGCATGCGTCCCCAAGGACTTGGCGATCAGCAGGGTCGCTGAGTCCTGCGGCCTCTCGTCCGCCGAGCGGAGCGACGGTGCGGCGCGGTCGAGCTGGCCAAGCACCCACGGACCGAGTTCTTCCGGGGACAGCGTCAGTAGACCGTCCGGATCGTCCCAGGAGACCGGCGTCAGCCGGGCGCCGCGGTGCTCGGCCGCGTCGGCGGCGAACATCAGCAGTGGGGTATGCGGGCCGAACTGGCCGCCCGGCAGGATGATGGCCTCGCGAGAGCTCATAATTCTGAGCTTATGGCCGGTGAGGGGCTCCCGGGTGTGGTGAAGAGCCGGGTCGCTGGCAGAATCGGGGGCATGTCAGCAGCCGTCCCTGGGGACACCCCTGTGCAGGCCGCCGGAAGTCCGCGGCGTCCGCGTGTTCTGTCCGGTATCCAGCCGACCGCGGACTCCTTCCACTTCGGCAACTATCTGGGCGCGGTTCGCCAGTGGGTGGCGCTGCAGGAGGATCACGACGCGTTCTACTGCGTGGTCGACCTGCATGCGATCACGGTCGAGTACGACCCGAAGGTGCTGCGGGAGCGCACCCGTCGCTCGGCCGCGCAGCTGCTGGCCGCCGGGATCGACCCGGAGCGGTCGACGCTGTTCGTCCAGTCGCACGTGCCCGAGCACGCCCAGCTCGGCTGGGTGCTCGGCTGCATCACCGGCTTCGGCGAGGCCAGCCGGATGACCCAGTTCAAGGACAAGTCGGCCAAGGGTGGCGCCGACCGCGCCACCGTCGGGTTGTTCACGTACCCGATCCTGCAGGCCGCGGACATCCTGATCTACCAGGCCGACCGGGTCCCGGTCGGCGAGGACCAGCGCCAGCACCTGGAGCTGACCCGCGATCTGGCGCAGCGCTTCAACCACCGGTTCGGCAAGACCTTCCGGCTGCCGGAGCCGCACATCGTCAAGGAGACCGCGAAGATCTCCGACCTGCAGGAGCCGACCGCGAAGATGAGCAAGTCGGCCTCCTCGCCGGCCGGCATCATCGAGCTGCTGGACGACCCGAAGGTGAGCGCGAAGAAGATCCGGTCAGCCGTCACGGATTCAGGTCGCGACGTCATCTTCGACCCGGAGAACAAGGCCGGCGTCGCCAACCTGCTGACCATCTACTCCGCACTTAGCGGCAAGAAGATCTCTGAACTGGAGGACGAGTACGCCGGCCGCGGGTACGGCGACTTCAAGAAGGACCTGGCCGAGCAGGTGGTCGAGTTCGTCACCCCGTTCCGGGAGAAGACGATGGAGTACCTGGACGACACGGCCCAGCTGGACGCGATCCTGGCCGCCGGCGCCGAGCGCGCTCGCGCCGTGACCGAGCCGACGCTGCAGCGGGTCTACGACCGGCTCGGCTTCGTGCCCGGCCCTGGGTCAGCCTCCGTGCAGGGCCGGTAGGCGCCGGATGGCAACGATCGGTGTGGCGATCCCGATCGCGGAACCCTACGGCGCCGAGCTGCAGAAGTACCGGGCCGAGTTCGGCGATCCGATGGCGTCCTCGATCCCGACCCACGTCACGCTGATGCCGCCGACCGAGGTGGCCGACGACGACCTGGCCATCGTCGACGAGCACCTGCTGGCGGTCGCGGCGCGCTTCCCGAGCTTCCGGATCCGCCTGCGCGGTACGGCGACCTTCCGGCCGATCTCGCCGGTGGTGTTCGTGCCGCTGGCCGAGGGGATCTCGTCCTGCGAGGTGCTCCAGTCGCAGGTGCGCTCAGGACCGTTGGACGTCGCGCTGCGCTTCCCGTACCACCCGCACGTGACCGTTGCGCACGATCTGGACAAGGACGCCCTGGATCTCGCGTACGACGCCCTGTCGGAGTACGACTGCGCCTTCGACGTGGCGGCCTTCAGCCGGTACGAGCACGGCGCCGACGGCGTGTGGCGGCCGCAGCGGTCGTTCCCGCTGGCAGGCTAGGACCCCTTACCCGGGGTACAGGAGTCACATGGGGATCAAGGATCGGGCCAAAGCCGGCTGGGCACGCTTCAGTCGCACGCAGTTGTGGCGGGCCTGGAAACGGTACGGCGATCGCCGCGGTAACCGGTTGGCCGGGGCAACGAGTTTTTTCGGGTTCCTGTCGATGTTCCCGCTGATCGTGCTGGCCGCGGCGGTGACCGGCAAGTTCCTGAACGCCAAGGCCGTCGGCGATCTGAAGGACGCGATCAAGACGAACCTGCCCGGGATCGGCGACCAGATCGACCTGGACTCGCTGATCAGCAACGCGGGCACCATCGGCCTGATCTCCGGCGCGTCGCTGCTGCTGACCGGCCTGGGCTGGATCGACTCGCTGCGTGCCTCGATCCGGTCGATGCACGAGCTCGACGACCAGCCCGGCAACCCGGTCAAGCTAAAGGTCACCGACCTGGGCGCGCTGATCGGGCTCGGGGTGATCGGCCTGATCGCCACCGGCGCCTCGTCCCTGCTGGTCGGCCTGTCGAACAAGATCGTCGGCTGGCTCGACCTGGAAGGCAGTTGGCTGGCCGGCTGGGGGATCCAGCTGATCAGCATCGTCGTGGGCGTCGCCGCCGGCGCCGTGCTCTTCCTGTACCTGCAGACCGCCCTGCCGCGGATCATCCTGCCGCGCAAGGTGATGCTGATCGCGGCGCTGGCCGGTGGCATCGTCTTCTACGTCGCCCAGCGCCTGGGCAACAGCTACGTCAAGAATGTCATCGGCAACAACGCCGCCTACGGCACCCTCGCGCTGCCGCTGGCTCTCCTGGTGTGGATCTACCTGATGACGCGAGTGATCATGCTGATCGCCGCCTGGACCAAGGAAGCCACCCTGGACCACCGCTGGCACACCGGCGAGGCCGAGGAGCCAGCTCGGGCCGCAATGCCCTTCGAGGCCGCCCCCAGTACGCCGTACGCGACGGCAGCCCGTACAGCCGCACCGGACGCGGATGGCCTCCTGCCCGGCCCGCCCGGGAAGAAGTACAAGGTGATCCCCATCCCGGCCCGCAAGGCCGACACGGTCGCAGTAGCCGCCGGTGCCCTCCTAGGCGTCACCGCCACAGCCATCGCAGTCCAACTCGGCCGAGCCGCCCGCGCCCTGAAGCGCTAACCTCCCTCACCGCATTTCGGCGGTTAACCGCCGAAATGGTTCAGTGGCGGCGGGCTTTGGCTGCGGCTTTGGCGCGTGGGCGGAGGGCCTTCGGGCGGCGGAGGAAGAGCGGGAGGAGGAGCAGCGGCGGGGCGGCATACGCCCAGACCGGGATTCGGTAGGCGACCGACTCGGTGATCGCGGCGGCAACCTGGGTTGCGCGGGTGCGGCGGGGCGGGAGCGCCGAGGCCTTCTTCGAGGTGTTGGGGCCTTCGGTGCTCTCTTCGGCCGTCTTGGGCGGGGCGGCGGCCGCCGGCTTGACCAGGCTGCCGACCGGCGTCAGGACGGAGTACGAGCTGAAGGTCCAGTTGAGGAGCTTGGTGGCGTCCTCGGTGATGCCGTGCGGCGAGTTCATCATCGTGACGACCAGCGTGTGCCCGTTCCGCCGGGCGGCGCCGACGAACGTGTTGCGGGCCAGCGACGTGTAGCCGGTCTTCACGCCCAGCGCGCCGTCGTAGTTGAACAGCAGCTTGTTCTGGTTCGCGACCTGGTAGCTGCCGCCCTTCTTGGCCAACGGGAAGTTCGTGTACTTCGTCGACGCGTACTTCGCGAAGTCCGGCATCCCCAGGCCCGCCTGGGCGAACAGCGCCAGGTCGTACGCGCTCGAGTACTGCCCATCCGCGTCCAGCCCGGTCGGGTCGGTCACGTGGGTGTCCAGCGCCCCGATGGCCGCGGCCTTCTGGTTCATCCGCTGGATGGTTCCTGGCACGCCGCCCTGGTCGTGACACACGAGCGCGTGGACCGCGTCGTTGCCCGACGCCAGGAACATGCCCTGGAACAGCAGGTCGACCGTGTAGCGCAGACCGGGGTAGACCCCGACCTTGCTCCCGACGATGCGCGCGTCCTCGTCCGTACCGACCACCTGGTCGGCCTTGTCGAGCCGCGGCAGCAGCACCAGCGCGGTGAGCGTCTTGAGTGTGCTGGCCGGCCGGAGCTTGGCATGCGGCGCCTTGGCAGCCAGTACGTTGCCGGTGTCCACGTCGGCCACGACGTACGCCGACGCCTGCACGGCCGGCGGCGTCGCCCCAGCGGCGACAACCGTCGGCTCCGTGGTCAGCTGGGCGCCGCCGACCGGGGTGCTGACACCCTGGCCGACGGCGGTCGCAGCTAGAGGACCGGTCACCGCGAGAGCCGTGGAGGCTACCGCGGTGGCGCAGACCGTCAGGAGGACACGCATCGGCGGCACTCTAGACGGCCTGCGGCTCACAGTCACGCGCGGTAGGCGGTCCAGGCGTTGGAGATACGGGTGCTCTGGCCCGGGGTGAACTGGTTGTAGCAGGAGTCGTAGGAGTAGTCCATGTAGTTGTAGATCGGGTCCACGCCGGGCAGCGAGCAGGAGTTGCGGCCGGCCGGGCAGCCGGAGGTGGCGCTGGTCTGGGCCGGGGTGTCCGAAACGGAGTCGTTCGTGCTCGTGCAGCCACCCTGGAAGGTGTGGTACAGCCCGAACCAGTGACCGGCCTCGTGGGTCGCGGTCTTGCCGAGGTTGTAGTTGGTGGCCGAACCGCCGGGCAGCGAGGTGTACTGCACCCGGATGCCGTCGATGCCCGGGTTGCTGGCGTAGTCCCACGGGAAGGTCGCGATCCCGAGGTACGAGAAGTTGACCAGCCAGATGTTGAGCGCGTTCTTGCCACCCTTGCGGGTCTGCGCCCGGTACGTCGTGCTCTGGCCGTCGGTGTGCCAGGTGCTGTTGTTGTACCGGTAGGTGCCGGCCAGGGTGAAGGTGAAGCCGGTGTTCGCCGCGGCCGACGACTCGCCACCGGCGAAGTCCTGGTTCAGCTCGGCGATCTGCTGGCTGATCTGGGTAGCGGTCACGTCACCGGCGCCGGAGCTGCTGCGCATGACGTGGATGTAGACCGGAACGTTGGCCGCAGCCAGCTTGCCGGCCTTGGGCGCGAGCCCGCGAGCCTGCTTGGCCGCCACCAGGGCAGCGGTCTTGGCGTCGATCGACTTCTGCTCGGCCGGCGACAGTTCGCGGTGGTCGGCGGTTTGGCCGCCACGCGCGGAGGTGGGGTTCTCCGGGGTGAAACACGGGTTCGTCAACTGGTCCACCGGCAGTTGCGCGGTGGCCTGACCACCGAGCGGACTGAAGGCGAGCGCCGAACCGGCCAGCAGGACGGCCAGGACGCGGGGGCGGGTGATGAGAGATCGCATGGAAGCGCTCCTCGGATCAATGGCCGCTGGGCGGGCGGCCGGATCAGCCGATTTTGAGCGCCATCCCGGCCCGGTGGAAAGCAGTTCCCTGTCCGAAAGGTGCCAAGGCAGTACTGCGCCGGAAGCCGGGCCCACATTGACATCGGCGCCTAGGCTTGCGTCAATGGACTGACCACAGACCAATAGAATCCGGGAGCGACCGTGAGCTCGAAGACCGGCAGGCTGACCGTGCAGGAACTCCGGGACCAGGTTGGAGCCGGTGTGATCGACACCGTGCTGGTGGCGATCACCGATATGCAGGGCCGGTTGCAGGGCAAACGGTGTGGTGCGCGGTACTTCGTCGAAGAGGTGCTCGCGCACGGCACCGAGGGCTGCAACTACCTGCTCGCCGTCGATGTCGACATGAACACCGTCGACGGCTACGAGATGTCGTCCTGGGAGCGCGGGTACGGCGATCTGCTGATGGCGCCGGACCTCGACACCCTGCGGCTGCTGCCCTGGCTCGAGGGCACCGCGCTGGTGCTCTGCGACATCCAGTGGCTCGACGGTGAGCCGATGCCGGCCTCGCCGCGGCAGATCCTCAAGAAGCAGCTCGACCGGCTGGCCGAGCGTGGGTTGAAGGCGTACGTCGGGACCGAGCTCGAGTTCATCGTCTTCAACGACACCTTCGAGCAGGCCTGGACCAAGACGTACAAGGACCTCGCCCCGGCCAACCAGTACAACGTCGACTACTCGCTGCTCGGCACCGCCCGGATCGAGCCGCTGCTGCGCGACATCCGCAACTCGATGGAGGGCGCCGGCCTGTACGTCGAGTCCGCCAAGGGCGAGTGCAACCTCGGCCAGCACGAGATCGCGTTCCGGTTCGACGAGGCGCTGGCGACCTGCGACAACCACTCGATCTACAAGACCGGGGCCAAGGAGATCGCCGTCAAGCACGGCAAGAGCCTCACCTTCATGGCGAAGTTCGACGAGCGCGAGGGCAACTCCTGCCACATCCACCTGAGCTTCCGCAGTACCGACGGTGCGGCGGTCCTCGCGGGTGACCGGGAGTACGGGTTCTCCGAGCTGATGGAGCAGTTCATCGCCGGCCAGCTCGCCTGCCTGGAGGAGCTCACCTACCTGCTCGCGCCGAACATCAACTCCTACAAGCGATTCGTACCGGGCAGCTTCGCGCCGACCGCCGTTGCCTGGGGCATCGACAACCGCACCTGCTCGCTGCGCGTCGTCGGGCATGGCGAGTCGCTGCGGGTGGAGAACCGGCTGCCGGGCGGCGACGTCAACCCGTACCTCGCCGTCGCCGCGCTGATCGCCGCCGGCCTGCACGGCATCGAGAACGAGCTCGAGCTGGAACCGATGCTCGAGGGCAACGCCTACACCTCGGACAAGCCGCACGTACCGACCACGTTGCGCGAAGCGGCAGCGTTGTTCACCGGATCGAGGATCGCCCGCGAGGCGTTCGGCGACGAGGTAGTGGAGCACTACGCCAACGCGGCAAGGGTGGAGCTGGATGCCTACGACGCCGCCGTCACCGACTGGGAGCGGATCCGTGGTTTCGAACGCCTCTAGGCCCCGTATCGGCATCACCACCTACCTGGAGCCGATCATCTGGGGAGTGTGGGAGCGCGACGCGGCCCTGCTGCCGCGCGTCTACCTGGACTCGGTGGCAGCGGCGGGCGGCGTACCGCTGCTGCTCCCGCCGGTCGGCACCGATCCAACGGTCCTGGAACTGCTCGACGGGCTGATCATCGCGGGCGGCTGCGACGTCGATCCAGCCTCGTACGGCGCTGTGCCGCACCCCGAGACGGTCGACACCAGGCCCGGGCGGGACGAGCACGAAGCCATCCTGATCGCGGCGGCTCTGGCCGCAGACCTCCCGTTGCTCGCGATCTGCCGTGGTCTGCAGATGCTCAACGTGACGCTCGGTGGGACGCTGCAGCAGCACCTGCCGGACACCGGTGCGGACGAACAGCACCGGCCGTCGCCCGCGGTCTTCGGCCGGACCGAGGTGAAGATCGAGCCGGACACCCTGACCGCCGGGCTCTTCGGTGAGAGCACGACCGTGCACTGCTACCACCACCAGGCGCTCGACGTCGTCGCCGACGAGCTGCGGGTGACCGCCCGGGCGGGCGACGGCACCGTGGAGGCGGTCGAGGTCGACGGAAAGACCTTCGCACTCGGAGTGCAGTGGCATCCCGAGGAGAACCCCGAAGACCTGCGGCTGATCGCCGCACTTGTTGCTGAAGGCAAGAAAAGGAGCGCCGGCCGGTGACGTACGACGTGATCAACCCCGCGACCGAAAAGGTCGTCCGGAGCGTCGAGCTGGCCTCGGTCGAGGACACCGATGCCGCGATCGCCCGGGCAGCCGAGGCGTTCAGGACCTGGCGCGCGGTGGCGCCGGCTGATCGGGGCCGGTTGCTCAGACGATTCGCCGACGCGGTCGACGCCGACCTGGAGAACCTCGCCCAGCTGGAGGTCGAGAACGCCGGGCACACGATCGGCAACGCCCGTTGGGAAGCCGGTAACGTCCGCGATGTGCTCGGCTACTACTCGGCCGCGCCGGAGCGACTGTTCGGCCGGCAGATCCCGGTTGCCGATGGCATCGATCTGACCTTCAAGGAACCGCTCGGCGTGGTCGGCATCATCGTGCCGTGGAACTTCCCGATGCCGATCGCCGGCTGGGGTTTCGCGCCCGCGCTGGCGGCCGGCAACACCGTCGTCCTGAAGCCGGCCGAGCTGACCCCGTTGACCGCGATCCGGCTGGGCGAGCTGGCGCTGGAGGCCGGGCTGCCGCCAGGAGTGCTGGAGATCGTGCCGGGTGCGGGGACTGTGGTGGGACAGCGGTTCGTGACGCATTCCGCCGTGCGGAAGGTGGTTTTCACCGGGTCGACCGGGGTCGGCAAGCAGATCATGGCCGGCTGCGCGGACCAGGTGAAGCGCGTGACGCTCGAGCTCGGCGGCAAGTCGGCCAACATCGTCTTCGCCGACTCCGACCTGGCCAAGGCGGCCGCGCAGGCGCCGTACGGGGTGTTCGACAACGCCGGGCAGGACTGCTGCGCCCGCTCGCGGATCCTGGTCGAGCGGACGGCGTACGACCGCTTCATGGAGCTGTTCGAGCCGGCCGTGCAGGGCGTGAAGGTCGGCGACCCGAGTGATCCCGCGACCGAGATGGGCCCGCTGATCTCCGCGCGGCAACTCGAGCGGGTGGCGAGCTATGTGCCGGACGACGCGCCCGTCGCGTTCAGGGGTAGCGCGCCGAGCGGGCCGGGGTACTGGTTCGCGCCGACCGTGCTCGCGCCGGTGTCGCCCGATGACCGGGCAGCACGCGAGGAGATCTTCGGGCCGGTCGTCACGGTCATCCCGTTCGAGGACGAGGCCGACGCGATCAGGATCGCCAACGATTCGCAGTACGGGCTGTCGGGGTCGATCTGGACGCGGGACGTCGGTCGCGCGCTGCGCGTCGGTCGTGGTGTCGAGGCGGGCGCCCTGTCGATCAACTCGAACTCGTCGGTGCGCTACTCGACGCCGTTCGGCGGCTACAAGCAATCCGGGCTCGGCCGTGAGCTCGGGCCGGACGCGCTGGACGCGTTCACCGAGACCAAGAACATCTACATCTCCACAGAGGACTGAGAAATGACAGACGTGCAGGCAACCCGGCTGGTCGGGCGAGTAGCGGTCGTCACGGGCGGCGCCAGCGGGATCGGCCTGGCCTCGGTCCGGCGGCTCGCGGCCGAGGGTGCGAAGGTGGTCGTCGGCGACGTCGACCCGGCGGCCGGCAAGGCGACCGCGGACGAGGTCGGCGGCTTGTTCGTGCAGACCGACGTGACCAGTGACGCGGATGTCGAGAACCTGTTCAAGCAGGCCTACGACACCTTCGGCAGCGTCGACATCGCCTTCAACAACGCCGGTATCTCACCGCCCGAGGACGGCTCGATCCTGGAGACCGGCCTGGAGGCGTGGCGCAAGGTGCAGGAGGTCAACCTGACCTCGGTGTACCTGTGCTGCAAACACGTCATCCCCTACATGCAGCGCCAGGGCAAGGGCTCCATCATCAACACCGCGTCCTTCGTGGCCGTGATGGGCGCCGCGACCTCGCAGATCTCGTACTCCGCCTCGAAGGGCGGCGTGCTCGCGATGAGCCGTGAGCTCGGGGTCGAGTTCGCGCGGCAGGGCATCCGGGTCAACGCACTGTGCCCCGGCCCGGTCAACACGCCGTTGCTGAAGGAACTCTTCGCCACGGACGAGGAGCGGGCCAACCGGCGCCTGGTGCACGTGCCGATGGGCCGCTTCGGCGAACCCGAGGAGATCGCCGCCGCGGTCGCCTTCCTGGCCAGCGACGACTCGTCCTTCATCACCGCCAACACCTTCCTGGTCGACGGCGGCATCTCAGGCGCGTACGTCACTCCGCTCTAATTCCCTTACGTCCGAAGAAGTGAGTGGCACGTCCCTCCGCTTCTTCGGACGTAAGGGATTTAAGGTGAGGGAAGCTACGGGGAGAGTGGGTGGCGGGGTGGCAACTGCGGACGAGGCGGTGTTCCGGCCGGTCCGGGCCGGCAACCCGTTCGAGGAGACGGTCGAACGGTTGCTGCAGGCAATCAAACTCGGCGTGGTCGGCCCGGGCGAACGGCTGCCCGCCGAACGCGACCTGGCCGCCCGGCTGAACGTCAGCCGGGAGACCCTGCGCGAGGCGATCAAGGCGCTGACCGACTCCGGTTACGTCGAGTCCCGCCGTGGCCGGTATGGCGGTACCTTCGTCAACGAGCGACTGCCCAAACCCCGTCGTACCAGCGTGAAGCAGCTCACCCGCGAGCAGGGCGCCGACGTCGACGACGCCCTCGTACTCCGGTCCGCACTGGAGACAGGAGCAGCCGAAGCCGCGGCGTCACGGGCGCTGACCGAGGGCGAGGTCGACCACCTCCAACGCTGCCTGGCCGATACTGCGGCGGCGAAGCTGGCGGACTATCGCCGGATGGACTCCCGCCTGCACCTGGCGATCGCGGAGGTCAGCGGCTCGCCGTCGCTGACCTCGGCCACCGCTGATGTCCGGATGCGGCTGAACGAGTTGCTCGACGCGATTCCCTTGCTGGCGGTCAATCTGGAGCACTCCAACGACCAGCACGCCGCGATCGTCAGCGCCATCCTGGCCGGCGACCCGGCCGCCGCCCGGCAGGCGATGCAGGAGCACCTGTCCGGTACCGCCGCACTACTGCGGGGCTTCCTCACCTGATTCCTTGACAGCGGGTGTGGCACATGTCTCAATGGTCCGCAAAGGTCTGTCTGAAGACCATTGGGAGGCACTCGTGAGCAACGACCTGACCGACGACGAGAAGCGCTTGCACCAGCTGGGATACGCCCAGGAGCTGTCCAGAACGATGTCGGGGTTCTCGAACTTCGCCGTCTCGTTCACGATCATCTCGATCCTGTCCGGCTGCCTGACCCTGTACGGCTTCGGGATGAACACCGGCGGCCCGGTGATGATCATCTGGGGCTGGCCGATCGTCGGCCTGATGACGCTGATGGTCGGGCTCGCGATGGCCGAGGTCTGCTCGAGCTTCCCGACCGCCGGCGGCCTGTACTACTGGTCGGCCAAGCTGGCGCCGTCGAACGGCGCGGCCTGGTCCTGGTTCACCGGCTGGTTCAACTTCCTCGGCCAGGTCGCCGTCACCGCCGGGATCGACTTCGGCGCGGCCTTCTTCCTGAACGCGCTGCTCGACCTGCAGTTCGGCTTCAGCGCGACCCCCGGGCACACGATCCTGCTGTTCGGCTGCATCCTGCTCGTGCACGCGCTGCTGAACTCGGTCGGCGTCAAGCTGGTCGCGCGGCTCAACGACATCAGCGTCTGGTGGCACATCGTCGGCGTCGTCTTCATCGTCGCGATCCTCGCCTTCGTGCCCGACCACCACCAGTCGGCCGGCTTCGTCTTCGGGCACTTCGTCAACAACACCGGCTGGAGCTCGACCCTCTACGTCGCACTGCTCGGCCTGCTGCTCGCGCAGTACACCTTCACCGGGTACGACGCGTCCGCGCACATGACCGAGGAGACGCACGACGCGGCCCGCTCGGGCCCGCGCGGCATCGTGATGTCGATCCTGGTCTCGCTGGCGGCCGGCTGGGTGCTGCTGATCGGCCTGACCTTCGCGATCCAGAGCTACGACGGCGCGCTCGGCAGCGATATCGGCGTACCGCCCGCGCAGATCTTCATCGACGCGGTCGGCGCCTCGCTGGGCAAGGTGCTGCTGCTGGTCGTGATCGGCGCCCAGCTGTTCTGCGGGATGTCGTCGATGACGGCCAACTCACGGATGATCTACGCGTTCTCCCGCGATGGCGCGCTGCCGGCCTCGAGGTTCTGGCACAAGATCAACCCGAAGACCCGGACGCCCACCAACGCGATCTGGCTGGCCGGCGGCGGTGCCTTCCTGCTCGGCCTGCCGTACCTGTGGAACGCGACGGCGTACGCAGCGGTGACCTCGATCGCCGTGATCGGGCTCTACATCGCCTACGTGCTGCCGACCTTCCTGCGACTGCTGCAGGGCAAGCGGTTCGAACCCGGACCGTGGCACCTGGGCCGCTGGAGCCGCCCGATCGGCATCGTCGCGGTCGCCTGGGTCATCTTCATCACCATCCTGTTCATGCTCCCGACGGTCAGCCCGGTCGCCAAGGGCAACTTCAACTACACCCCGATCGCCGTCCTGGTCGTCCTCGGCTTCGCCGGCCTCTGGTGGCTGTTCTCCGCCCGCAAGTGGTTCACCGGCCCCAAGGTCCAGGGCTCCGAAGAAGAACTGGCCGCCATCGAACGCGACCTCGAATCCATCTGACCCCCACCCCCTCGCCCCCAACCCCCCCAACCCCCCAACCCCCCAACCCCCCAACCCCCCAACCCCCCGCCCACCTCCACCTCCAGCCGACTCATCATCGGTCCCTTGTGTCCCTCCACCGTTTTGCGTCCAGCTTGAGCATTGCGCGTGAGGAGGGACACAAGGGACCGATGATGAGTCGGTTGGGGGTAGGGGTGAGCGGGGACGCGGCGGTGTCTGGCGAGGGTGAGCGGGGCGGGACTGTGTCGAGGCACTGCTGTGCCATGGTCTTTTTTCGGCGAGTTTTGCCCGACACGCCGGGGAAATGCGCAACTATGGACTAGTTGGCCGTTTGAACAGCCAGGTGACGAGGTGATGGCCGTTCGATCTCCATATGTGACACTCGCCGTGTCCATTGGCACTCGACTGTGATGTCGGCGAATGTAATCCTTCGGGGAGAATGTGGATCGATGACTGACGACGAGCTGGTCGGGCGCGCCGGACTGGTCGAGCGTGCCAAGAAGCAGCTCGAGACCAGTGGCTCAGTGCTGCTCTATGGCCCGACGGGCATCGGCAAGTCCGCCACCGGCCGGGCACTGGTCGCTGAGCGCGCCCGGGCCGGCTGTCGCGTGCTGAGCGCCGCGCCGTCCCAGAGCGAGGCCGGCCTGCCGTATGTCACGCTCCTCGACCTCCTCTCCAACCAGCTCGAGCTCGCCTGGCAGGTCCTGCCCGACCACCTCCGCCAGCCGCTCGAGGTGGCGCTGCTCAAGGCGAGCGCCCCTGACACCGTCCGCGACGAGCTGGCCGTGCGCCTCGCAGTCCTGCACGTACTGCGCCGCCTAGCGGCCTCCGGCCCCGTCCTGCTGGTCGTGGACGACATCCAGTGGGTCGACCCGTCCAGTCTCGAAGTGCTGACCTTCTGCGCGCGACGCCTCACCGAAGGTGTCCAGATGCTCGCCACCGAGCAGGTGGCCGACGGCGACCTCCCGGTGATGGCCGAGGCCTGCCCCGAGCCGGTGCTGCAGCTGGAAGTCCCGCCACTCACCGAGCCCGACGTGCTGGCACTACTCCGCAACAGACTCTCCAGCCCACTCCCGGTCCGTACTGCGCGCCGTATCTTCACCGCGAGCGCCGGCAACCCGTTCATGGCGCTGGAGCTGGGCCGGGCGATCCTGCGTCACCCGCAGGGCGTCTCGCCGAACGATCCGCTGCCGGTGTCGAGCCGACTCAAGACCCTCCTGGGGGACAGGCTCGCCGACCTCTCCCCGGCGACGTACGAGCTGCTGTTACTCGCTGCCTCCTCGCCGCGCCCGACGACCAACCAGCTGGCCCAGTCACTCAACCGGCCCGTCGACGCCGAGCTGGCCGAGGCGGAGGCGCTCGGGCTGGTCGATGTGTCGTCCGAGCGGCTGCGGTTCTCCCACCCACTGCTCAGAGAGTTCGTGTACGCCGAGGCCACCTCTGCGGCCCGGCGGCAGGCCCACGCGCAGTTGGCCGCAGTGGTGGATGAGCCGGTCGAGAACGCCACGCACAGAGCACTCGCGACGCAAGAAGCCGACACCGACCTCGCTGCCACGATCGAGGCCGCAGCAGTCGTCGCCGGCGGCCGGGGCGCGCTCGGAGCTGCAGCAACCCTCTGGCGACTCGCTGCTGAGCGCACGCCCGCTGACGAGCAGGACGACCGGGCCATGCGGCTCACAGCCGCAGCAGACGCGGCAGCCGCGGCCGGGCATTTGGTGGAGTCCGCCGAGATGGCGCGGCTCGCCATACAGGCTGCTACTCGTCCTGACACCAAGGTGGCTGCGCTGCTACTGCTGGTGGACACAGCCTGGCCTGATCGTGAGCAGCGGCTCGCCCTGCTCGCCGAGGCCTTCGAAGCTGCGGTCGGGGACGCGCAGCTCGAGGCACGGGTCCGGATCCTGCGAAGCAACAGCGCGTACTTCGACCGGCGGCTCGACGACGCCCAGGTCGACGCACAGGCCGCTGAGAAGCTTGCACGCGAGTGTGGCGATACCGAGGCGCTCGTCGACGCCCTGAGCGCGGCCAGCAACGTGCAGATGGCCCGTGACGGCGAGCAGAGCGCCGATGCTCTCCTGAAGCAGGCCGCAGAGCTGTCCCGTGGCCTGCCGCTCACCAAGTCCGTGGTGGGCGCCCGGCAGATGGCGGCGATGCGTGAACTGTTCCGCGGCCGTACCAGTCAGGCGATCGAGCAGATCACCGCGCTGGTCGACGAGGTGCGGACGGCTGGTGCGGTCCGCTGGCTGGCCTCGGTTCTCATCTCCGCGACAGCCATCTACGAGCGCAGCGGTCGTGGCGCCGACGCACTCGCCGCCGGCCACGAGTGCTACCAGCTGACGCAGGATCTGGGCGATGAGCCGGAGGTCGGGCTGGTCGTCGCCTGCCGCGCGGAGTGGGCCGGCGGGACGGCGCCGATGGCACGCCAGCTGGCCGAGGCGGCGCTGGAAGGCTGCCGGCTGGTCGGCAACGAGGAGTGGACCGGCCCGGCGCTCTCGGGCATCGGCATGATCGGCGTACTGACCGGTGACCCGCAGCGCGCGGTGGAGGCCTTCGACGCGATCGCCGAGTCGGGCGAGGGCGCGATGCCGTACGACCCGGCCGTGATCCCGTGGCACGCGGACTACGCGGAGGCCCTGGTCGCCGCCGGCCGGCTGGACGACGCTGCGGCGCTGATCGCGGACATCCGGGAGCGGGCCGAGACGCTCGACCGGGGCGTGGTGCTGATCGGGCTGGCGCGTTCCGAGGCGCTGCTGATCGCCAAGCAGGGCGACCCGGCCGCGGCGCTGGAGCTGCTGGAGAAGACGATCAGTACCGCGGGGGACCACATCTACCCGCTGGACCTGGCGCGCTGCGAGCTCACCCGTGGCAGGGTGGCCCGGCAGGCTCGCCGCCGCTCGGTGGCCCGGACGGCGTTCCTGGACGCGATCGAGCAGTTCGAGGCGTACGGCGCTCCCGCCTGGCGCGAGGTGGCCGAGACGGAGCTCGCGCGGCTGGACGTACCGAGCCGGAGCCGGCAGCCGTCCGAGCTGACCGACAACGAGCTGCAGATCGTCGCGATGGTCCGCGACGGCTCGACCAACCGGGAGATCGCGGCCGCGCTCTACCTGAGCGTCAAGGCAGTCGAGTCCCAGCTGACCAGGCTCTACCGGCGCTTCGGCGTCGCCAACCGCACCCAACTGCTCCGCACGGTCGACCGCAACGGACACTAGAGGCGTGAAGCTCGAGCGAAAGCACGCCCTGGTCCTGATCGGGATCGCCGTCTGGAACGTCGTCACCTACGTGACGTTCATCAAGAACCTGGCCGGCACCGAAGGCCGCCCGAAGGGGTACTACATCGCACACTCGGTGCTGATCGTGGTGAACCTGGCGATCGCGGCCGTGCTCGGCAAGTGGGGCATCAAAGCCCTCAAGACCGCACGGACCGCGCAGACCGCACCAGCTGCGACGGACTGACGCCCAGGGGATGAAGGTCTACGTCAGCGCGGACATGGAAGGCATCACCGGACTCGTCGACGCGGAGGATGTCCAGCCCGCTGGGCGCGACTACGAGCGCGGCCGGGTGATGATGACCGAGGACGTCAACGCGGCCGTTCGCGGGGCCTTTGCGGGCGGGGCGTCGACGGTTCTGGTCAACGACGCCCACGGTCCGATGCGCAACCTGCTGCCGGACCAGCTCGACCAGCGGGTCACCTTGATCAAGGGCCGGCCCAAGCCGATGGGCATGATCGAGGGGCTGACCCCGGAGTACGACGCCGTCGTCTGCGTCGGCTTCCACGCGCGGGCCGGGATCCTCGGGGTGCTCAGCCACAGCTTCATGGGCCACGAGATCGAGGACATCTGGCTCGACGACCGCCCGGCCGGCGAGATCGGGCTGCTGCACGCGACGGCCGCGGCGTACGGCGTACCGGTGGCTCTGCTGACCGGCGATGACAGTGCTTGCGCCGAGATGACCGGATGGGACCCGTCGGTGGCGACCGTGCCGGTCAAGTTCGCCAAGGACCGGTTCGCCGCCCAGCTGGTACCGGTCGCCGAGGCTCGCGCCGCGATCGAGAGCGGCGTCGAGTCAGCCCTTCGTACTGCGCGGGCCACTCCGGCTGCCAGCCCGTCGGCGCACCGGCTGGCCGTGCGGTGGCAGAACGCCTCGGTCGCCTCGCATCTGCCGGCCATCCCCGGCGTCACCCGCACCGACGACCGCACGGTCACCGTCGAAGCTCCGATGCCGGACCTGTACCGGCTGTTCAACCTGTTCCTACGCGTCGCGACCGCGATCACCAGCAACCCGCCGTACTGCTGACGCGAGCAGTTCCGGGCTCTCGAGCTGCGGCAGGTGACCGGTCTCGGCCAGTACTTCGAAAGTCGCGCCGGGAATCGCCTCGGCGAAGGCGCGGCCGTACTCGGGGTCGACGATCCGGTCGCAGTCACCCCAGATGACGTGCGTCGGCGCCTTGATGCCGGCCAGCCGGTCGCGCAGGGTCGGGTCGGTCATCTCCGTCGCGTAGACGGCGAGGGTGGCCCGGTTGCCGGCGATCAGCTCCTGCGCGGCGGGCGGCAGCGCGGCCGGGTCGATCCGGAACTTCTCCGGGTCGAAGTAGCTGAGCTTGGCGATGGTCGGGAAGTCGAGCGCGAAGAAGTCCACCACCGGGTGATCGGCGACCTCGATGCCGACCGCGTCGACGAGCACGATCGAGCCCACCCGATCCAGTCCTGGCCGGTCGGAGCCGAGCAACGCGAGCTCCGCGGCGATCCAGCCGCCGATCGAGTTGCCCACGACGGTCACCTCGTCGAGGTCAAGCTCGTCGAGCAGATCGCGGTACAGCTCGGCCAGCCCGGCGACGGTGGTCAGCCCCTCGGGCCGCGGCGTACCACCGAAGCCGGGGTGGGTGGGCGTGACGACGTGATGATCGACGGCGAGCAACTCGGCGAAGCCGGCCACGGTCTGCGGCCCACCGCCGCCGTGCAGCAGAAGGATGTTCGGGCCGGTGCCTTGAGCGGTATAAGAAGTCATATAAGGAACCTTAGATCAGCATCCTTATATAAGCAACCTGGTAATCTTCGCGCCATGGAAGCATCGGTTCAGGAGATCGGCGTGGCGGTGAAGCGGCTCCAGTGGCTGCACCACACCGAGGCGAGCAAGCAGTTGGCAGACCTGGGCGTCTCCCTCCCGCAGTGGGACGTCCTCCGCCGCCTGCACGAAGTGCCGGACGCGTCTCTCCACGACCTGGCCCAACTAACCTTCCAAACCGACCAATCAATGGGCTCCCTGGCCACCCGAATGATCGCCCGCGGCCTGATAGAACGCCTCGAAGGCCCCGGCCGAGCCATCCGCCACCGCCTGACCCCGGAAGGCGAGCGAATCCGTGAGGAAGGCGCCGAGCTGTTCGCCGCCGTCCTGACCGCCTCGGTCGGCAGCCTGTCGCCGACCGAACGCAGCACCCTGCTGAAACTGCTGACGAAGGCCCTCGGCTGAAACCGAGGGCCTTCGCGAAAGCATTCCTAGCGCGGTTCGGCGAACTCCCAGGTTTTGCCGCGGTCGGTGCTGCTGGCGACCTGGGTGGCGCTCGGTGATCCGAGCGTGATGCCGTACAGCAGTTGCTCGTTGCCGGTCAGGTCCTGGAGCAGGGCCGGCGCCTTGCCGAGCGTCTTCGCCCGGTTGCCGGTGATGGTGTAGATCGAAGGGATGGTGCCTTCCGGGTCGTCTGCGCTCGGCTGGCCGAGCAGGACGGCCGAGCGGTCGTTGAAGACGACCGGCCCGCCGACCCGTCCCCACGGGGTCGAGGTCACCTGCTGCCAGGTGGCTCCGCGGTCGGTGGAGATCAGCATCTTGATGATCGGTTCCGGGGTGGCCCCGTCGCCGCCGGAGCTGGCGACGATGGTGTTGCCGTCGGAGCTGACGGCGATCTTGGCGGCGCCGTTCGCCGGGTCCAGTTCCTTGCGGTTCCAGGTCTTGCCGTCGTCGGTCCAGCGGATCTCGGAGGTCGGTGGGTCGTTCTTGCCGGCCACCAGCCACCAGCGTCCGGTGTCGTCCCGGGTCGGCGAGCCGGCGTAGTTCGTCCCGTCGATCCGGAGCAGGCGCAGCGTCCCCTGCCCCGGGTTCAGCACCATCACCTCGCCGGTCTGGGTGATCGTGTCGATCAGGATCTCGCCGGGGGCGAAGGTCGTCGTCGGCGCGGCCCAGCGCAGTGGCTTCTGGACCAGGCCCTGGTCGGTCAGCCGGACCATCGTCGCGTTGGACCAGGACGGGTCGTTCTTGCCCTGATCCAGGTTCTCCGGTCCCGCGACCGCGATCACCTCGTCGCCGTCCTGCACGGTCGCGTAGTGGCTGACCCGCACTGGCGCGAACGCCTTGACTCCATCCCGGGTGAGTACCGCGACCGACGTACAGCCTCCGGTACCGGTCGCGCAGGACGCGCTGATCCAGCCGGCTGCCCAGCGACTCGGCGAGGCCAGTGTCATCGACATCAGGTGCGAGCCTTTGGCGTGCGCCAGGGCGAAGGCTGCCTGGTCCACCGGAACCGATACGGGTGCGGTCGGCAACGTCGCGATCGGCGGCTTCTCGGTGCCGGGGGTGTTGCCGAACGGCAGCAGGACGACCAGTACCGCGATGGCGGTGGCTGCGGCGACTCCCGCTCCGGCGAGGGCCTGGCGGCGGTGGCGACGACGGACGCCGCGGCGCTGCAGGTCCTCGAACGGCAGTGGCTCGACGGTTTCCTGGATCTCCCAGGACAGATCCTTCAGCTCAGACATGACCGACCTCCTCGGCGTCGTCGGCGAATTCGCGGACCAGTGGCGCGAGTCGCGCCCGGCCCCGGGACAGCCGGGCCTTCACGGTTCCCTCCGGTACGCCGAGTTGCGCGGCGATCTCGCGCACCGGGAGATCGACGATGTGGTGCAGCGCGATCGCCTCGCGCTGCTCGTACGGAAGTTGCCGCAGGCCTTCGACCAGCGCCACCCGGTCGGGTGACAGGCCGGCCGTCGAGGCGGGCGGTGGGGCTGCTTTGGAGAGCAGCCCGTGGAACCGGGTGGCGCGGCGGTACCGGCTGCGGAGTACGTTCAGCGCGACCGTACGCAGCCACGCCTCCGGGTTGTCGACCTGGGCGAACCGCCGCGGTTTCTCGACCGCCCGGACGAAGGCCTCCTGGACGGCGTCCTCGGCTTCACCCCGGTTCCCGCAGATCGCGAACAACTGCCCGACGATGCGCCGGTAACACCCTTCGTAGAGTTCGCGCAGACTTTCGTCCTCGCCCATCGGATCCTCCCCGAACAGCAGTCAACCTCTGTCCGGAAGTGACTCCTGGCGGACAGAGGTTGGTTGCCGGCGTCCCGTGCTGTGACTCAGATCACAGCACGGGGGAGGGTCAGACGCGGCGGAAGATCAGGGCTCGCTTGACCTCTTGGATCGCTTTGGTGACCTCGATGCCGCGGGGGCAGGCCTCGGTGCAGTTGAAGGTGGTGCGGCAGCGCCAGACGCCTTCCTTGTCGTTCAGGATCTCCAGCCGCTGCTCGGTGCCCTCGTCGCGGCTGTCGAAGATGAATCGGTGCGCGCCGACGATCGCCTGCGGGCCGAAGTACTGGCCGTCGGACCAGAAGACCGGGCAGGACGTCGTACAGGCGGCGCAGAGGATGCACTTGGTGGTGTCGTCGAAGCGCTCCCGGTCGGACTGCGACTGGATCCGCTCGCGGCTCGGCTCGTGGCCGTCGGTGACCAGGAACGGCATGATCGAGCGGTACGCGTCGAAGAACGGCTCCATGTCGACGATCAGGTCCTTGAGCACCGGCAGGCCCTTGATGGGCTCGACGGTGATCTCCTTCTCCGGGTTCAGGTCCTTGATCAGCGTCTTGCAGGCCAGCCGGTTGCGGCCGTTGATCCGCATCGCGTCCGAGCCGCAGACGCCGTGCGCGCAGGACCGCCGGAAGGTCAGCGTGCCGTCCTGCTCCCACTTGATCTTGTGCAGCGCGTCGAGCACCCGGTCGGTCGGCTGCAGGGTGACCGAGTAGGTCTTCCACTCGGCCTCGTCGACGACCTCGGGGTTGTACCGAAGGATCTTGACCTTGACGTCCATCAGTACTTCCGCTCCATCGGCTTGTAGCGGGTCTGTACGACCGGCTTGTAGTCCAACCGGATATTGACGTTGCCTTCAGCATCGACCGACCGGTAGGCCATCGTGTGCCGCATGAAGTTCACGTCGTCCCGGGTCGCGTAGTCCTCGCGGAAGTGCCCGCCACGGGACTCCTTGCGGGCCAGCGCCGATACCACCAGTACTTCGGCCAGGTCGAGCAGGAAGCCCAGCTCGACCGCCTCGAGCAGGTCGGTGTTGAACCGCTTGCCCTTGTCCTGGACGGCCACGTCGGCGAAGCGGAGCTTGAGCGCCTCGATGTCGGTGAGCGCCTGCTTGAGCGATCCCTCGGTCCGGTACACCTGCGCGTTCAGGTCCATCGTCGCCTGCAGGTCGCCGCGGATCGCGGCCACCCGCTCCTCGCCGGTGGCGTTGCGCATGCCTTCGATCAGGTCGACCACGAAGGTTTCGGGGGCCTCCGGCAACTCTTCGAAAACGGCCGTCTCGGCGTACTCCGCGGCGGCGATCCCGGCCCGTCGTCCGAACACGTTGATGTCGAGCAGCGAGTTGGTCCCGAGCCGGTTGGCGCCGTGCACGGAGACGCAGGCGACCTCGCCGGCGGCGTACAGGCCGGGGATGACGTCCTCGTTGGTGGCGAGCGCCTCGCCCCTGATGTTGGTCGGGATGCCGCCCATCGCGTAGTGCGCGGTCGGGAACACCGGGATCTGCTCGGTGTACGGCTCGACGCCGAGGTAGGTCCGCGCGAACTCGGTGATGTCCGGCAGTTTCGCGTCGATGTGCGCGGGCTCCAGGTGGGTCAGGTCGAGCATCACGTAGGCCTTGTCGGGCCCACAGCCACGGCCTTCCCGTACTTCGTTCGCCATCGCGCGGGCGACCATGTCGCGCGGCGCGAGGTCCTTGACCGTCGGCGCGTACCGCTCCATGAAGCGCTCGTTGTCGCTGTTGCGAAGGATTCCGCCCTCACCGCGAGCGGCCTCCGACAGCAGGACGCCCAGGCCCGCGAGGCCGGTCGGGTGGAACTGGAAGAACTCCATGTCCTCCAGCGGCAGGCCCTTGCGCCAGACGATGCCCATCCCGTCGCCGGTCAGGGTGTGCGCGTTCGAGGTGGTGCGGAAGACCTTGCCGAAGCCGCCGGAGGCGAACACGATCGACTTGGCGCTGAAGATGTGCAGCTCGCCGGTGGCCAGCTCGTAGGCGACCACACCGGTCGCGCGGCCGGCCACCATCAGCAGGTCGAGCACGTAGAACTCGTTGAAGAACTCGACGTTCTGCTTGATGCACTGCTGGTACAGCGTCTGCAGGATCATGTGGCCGGTACGGTCCGCGGCGAAGCAGGAGCGGCGGACGACCGCCTCGCCGTGGTTGCGGGTGTGGCCGCCGAAGAAGCGCTGGTCGATCTTGCCCTCGGCGGTGCGGTTGAAGGGCAGGCCCATCTTCTCCAGGTCGAGTACGGCGTCGACGGCCTCGCGGCACATCACCTCGGCGGCGTCCTGGTCGACCAGGAAGTCACCGCCCTTGACGGTGTCGAAGGTGTGCCACTCCCAGTTGTCCTCCTCGACGTTGGCCAGCGCGGCGCACATGCCGCCCTGGGCCGCGCCGGTGTGCGACCGGGTCGGGTAGAGCTTGGTGAGCACCGCCGTCCGGGTCCGCTTGCTGGACTCCAGCGCGGCGCGCATACCGGCGCCACCCGCGCCAACGATCACTACGTCGTACTGATGCCGCTGCATCTTGAACTTTCCTTACTTGCAGACCGACAGCGTGCTGTTCGGGTCTAGGCAGGGATCGAAGGTGAAGATGACCAGGGTGCCGAGCACGACGATCACGATGGAGGCGGTGATCAGCAGGCTCTTCAGCCAGAACCGCGTCTGGTCCTTCTCGGCATAGTCGTTGATGATCGTGCGCATTCCGTTGGTGCCGTGCAGCATCGCCAGCCACAGCATCAGCAGGTCCCAGACCTGCCACAGCGGGTTGGCCCACTTGCCGGCCACGAAGCCGAAGTCGAGCGCGGTGATCCCGCCGCCGAGCATCAGGTTGACGAACAGGTGGCCGAGCACCAGGACGACCAGGGCGAGGCCGGACAGCCGCATGAACAGCCAGCTGTAGAGCTCGAAGTTGGTCTGGCCGGAGCGGTTGCGGCCGCCGCCCTTGAGCGAGCGGGCCCGGCTGGAGGAGCGCGGAGCTGCGATCTCGGACATGCTCACTCCCCGCCGAAGACGTGCATCAGGTGCCGGATCACGAACGGCACGAACAGCAGCACCCAGACGACGCCGACGCCGATCATCAGTTTGCGCTGGTTGCGCGGGCCCTTGGCCCAGAAGTCCACCAGGATCAGCCGGATGCCGTTGAAGGCGTGGAACAGGATGGCGCCGACGAGGCCGACCTCCATCAGTCCGACGATCGGGTTCTTGTAGGTGCCGATCACCTCGTTGTACGCCTCGGGGGAGACCCGGACGAGCGCGGTGTCGAGCACGTGCACCAGCAGGAAGAAGAAGATCCCGACGCCGGTGATCCTGTGCGCCACCCACGACCACATGCCCTCGTGGCCGCGGTACAGCGTGCCGACTGGCTTGCTGGGCAAACCGATCCTCCGATCGGACGACGGACCAGAGCCGGTCAGCGCAGACCCTCCGGGGCGTCAGATCAGCAAAGGGGACCACGATCGGCTCGGCTTGGCAGGGAACCAGGCCGTTCTTGATGCTATCGCTGCCCTCGTGGCCGATTTGTCCTGACAGGTGTGACTTCGCTCTCGACGCCCGCCCCTCCGGCCGGACAATCGACAGCCCGGCGAATTCGTGGCCGGATCGGTTCCTTCGCGGCGCAAGGGGTTGCATGATGGCTGGACGTGATCAGCCGATCACCGCGGGCCGGGGGCGGGCGGCGAAGCTGGAATCAGCTGAAGGGGACCGGGTGAAGAGCTCCCGCGAGGTTGACGATCGGGGCGTCGCGCTGGCGGACCTCCCTGGCGAGGTGCCGGGCTTCACCGGCCGGCAGGCTGAACTGGGCGAGCTTGACCGCCTCGAGCGCCTAGTAGTGGTCTCCGGTACGGCAGGGGTTGGTAAGACGGCTCTGGTGGTTCGTTGGGCTCGTACTGTGCGTGACAAGTTCCCCGACGGGGTGCTGTTCGTTGACCTGCGCGGGTTCGACCCGGAGCAGCCACTGCGGCCGGCAGAGGCGCTCGACCAGCTGCTGCGTCGCCTGCTGGGGCCGGATGCGGTGCTGCCGTCGGACTACGCCGAGCGGGTCGCCCGCTACCGCGCGTTGACGGCTCAGAGGCGGTTGCTCGTGGTGCTCGACAACGCGGCCGGGATCGAGCAAGTCACCGACCTCCTGCCGAGTGGGGACTCCTGCTGCACGGTGATCACCAGTAGGGGAGACCTGGCTGGACTGGTCGTCCGGTACGGCGCTGTGCGGGTCGAGGTCGACCGGTTGCCGCTGGAGGACGCTGTGGAGCTGTTCCAGGGGCTCGTCGGCGGCCGTGCGGTAGGGAACGCGGCAGCTGTGATCGCCATGGCGGATCGCTGCGCCCGCCTGCCTCTCGCCGTACGGGTGGCTGCTGAGCTGGCGATCACGCGATCGCGGGTGCCTCTCGAGGAGCTGGTGGCCGAGCTGGACCGGCATGTGCTCGACAGCCTGTCCGCAGGCGGAGACCCCCGTACTTCGGTGCGCTCCGTGCTCTCCTGGTCGCTCGACAACCTGCCCGAGGCGGCGCGCAAGGCCTTCGTGATCGGGGGACTCGCACCGGGAAACGAGTTCTGCTTCGCCGCCGTGCGAGCCATGATCGACACTGGCGAGCCGGTTCAGGTGATCACCGACCTGGTCCGGGCCAACCTCTGGGAAGAGGTTGCCCTCCACCGCTTCGGCATGCACGAGCTGCTGCGCGCGTACGCCGTCGAGCAGGCAGCCGAGTTGCCGAAGGAGGAGCGGGATCGCGCGACAGTACGGCTGCTCAGGCACTACCTGGATGGCGCTGTCGAGGCGATGGAACTGCTGCACCCAGGCGACCGGCGACGGCATCCCAGTACCAGGGAGGGCACCGGCCCGGACCTCACCGGGCCCGCCCATGCCAAGGACTGGCTCGAGACCGAAGAGGCGAACCTCCTCGCCTGCATCGAGATCGCTGCGGTCGGTGACTGGCCGCTACTTGTCCGGGATCTCACCAAGACGATCGGGAGGCGTCTCGAGATGTCCGGGCAGTACGACCAGATCCGGGTGATCCTGCAGTACGGGCGGCAGGCGTGTCTGGAGATCGGGGATCGCCGGGGTGAGGCATTCATGCTCGGCGGACTGGGCATCGCGTCGTACCGGCTGGGGAGGTACGACGAGGCCTGTGAGGAGTACGAACAGGCGTTGCGGATCCGCCAGGAGATCCACGACCAGGCGGGGGCGAGTGCGACCCTCAGCAACCTCGGTCTCGTCCATGAGCGGCTAGGCAGCTATGACTCGGCCGCGAGCCTGTTCAGTGCGGCTCAGGCGATCAGCCGGGAGCTGGGTGATCGCTATGGGAACGCACGCTCGGTGAACAACCTGGGCACCATGCACCTGCGCACAGGGAAGCCGTCGGTAGCGGTCCGGAGCTACCGGGAGGCGTTGACGGAGTTCACCGACCTCGGCGACCGGTACGGCCGGGGGGTCGCTCTGGACAACCTCGGCCAGGCGCTGCTTCGGCTGGGACGGCTCGATGTTGCTTTGAGCCACTACAAGGAGGCGCTGGCCATCCGGATCGAGCTGGGTGACCGCGACGGCGAGGCCAGCTCGCTGACGGGGATCGGCCTTGTTCAGGAGGCGTCCGGGCAGCCACTGGAGGCAATCTCCTGGCACGAGCGGGCACTGGAGGTCTTCACCGAGATCGGGGACAGCGCGGGCGAGGGCCGGGTGCTCACGGCGCTAGCGGTCAGTTGCAGGTCGGCAGGGCGTGACAGTGACGCTCTGCGCCACCACCGTCGGTCACTGAACCTGGTGCTCGGCACCGATCATCAGGTGGAGGCGGCGGCCTACAACGGCTATGGCGACACGCTTGTCCTCCTGGGCCGGTACGCCGAGGCCGGCGACGCCTACCGGCTGGCGAAGGACCTGGTCGAGCCGGCCGGCGACCGGTATGAGTACGCGCGGGCTCTGCAGGGGCTGGGAGCGGTCGCGGCTGCCACCGGAAATCTGCCGCAAGCACGGGATCGATGGACCTCCGCGCAGCGTATGTTCGCAGCAGTGGAGGCTCCCGAGGCCGACGAGGTCGGTAAGGCGCTGGTGGCTGTTGACTTCAACCGTCCTTGAACCCGGAAGCTTCGGATTGGCCCGGCGTGACCGCGGCCGATTGGACCAGGCCGAGGGGCCTTTCCGGTCTTAGTGTCGGTGAGCGACGAAGTGTTCCGGTGTAGCCGGAGGGAGAGGGGACGACAGTGAGTTTCTGGATCTGTGAGACCTGCGCGGTCGAGCATTCCGAGCAGGTCGAGGTGTGCGCGATCTGCGCCGACGATCGGCAGTGGGTGCCCGCCGACGGGCAGCACTGGACCACGCTCGAGCAGTTGGCCGGCGCGGGTTACAAGGTGGACGTCAAGGAGGTCGAGCCCGGCCTGTACGGCGTCACCTCGACGCCGAGTGCGGGGATCGGGCAGCAGTCGATGGTCGTCCAGACCGCCGCGGGCAACCTGCTCTGGGACCCGATCGGTTACCTGGACGACGAGGCCGTCGAGCAGGTGCGCGCACTGGGCGACGTGGCCGCGATCATCGCGAGTCACCCGCACATGTACGGCGTACAGGTCGAGTGGAGCAGGCGGCTCGGCGGCGTACCGGTGTTCGTGTCGGAGGCCGACAAACAGTGGGTGGCGCGGGACGACGAGGCGATCAAGCTCTGGTCCGGGACGCTCGACCTGCTGCCCGGCGTCACGCTGATCCAGCCTGGCGGGCACTTCCCGGGCAGCGCGGTCGTGCACTGGGCGGAAGGCGCCGAGGGCAAGGGAGTGATCCTGGCCGGCGACACCCTCTTCGCCAACCCGGACCGGACGTCGGTGAGCTTCATGCGCAGCTACCCGAACCGCATCCCGTTGTCGGGCGCGGTGGTCGACCGGGTCGCCAAGGCGCTCGACGTGTTCGAGTACGACCGCCTCTACGGCAACTTCGGCGGAGCCATCCCGGTCGACGCCCGCGCGGTCGTCCGCTTCTCGGCCGACCGGCACGCAGCGTGGGCCCGCGGCGACTACGACCACCTGACCTAGGCGGCCAGCCTCTTCAATGCCAATCTGGTGTGCAAGTTGAGCATGTGCTGGATGCAGGAGTCCCAGTCGTAGAGCTCGGCCCGTTGACGGGCCGCGGCTCTGCGACCGGGCTGCTTCATCAGGTCCAGTACTGCGTCCGCGAGCGCCGCGGGGGTCGGGCGTCCCCAGCGGCCACAGGTCTCGTCGACTAGCTCCCGTGCTCCACCGGTGTCGGCGGTGACCACCGGCGTACCGGCTGCTAATGCTTCCAGTACTGCGAGGCCGAACGTCTCGCCCGGGCAGACCGAGAGGGCGATGTCGGCCTCGGCGAGGTGGCGGGCCAGCTTGACCCGGCCGTCGACGTACCCGTGGAAGACGATCGGCGCGCTGGCCGCGATCGCGATCAGCTCGTCGAGGTGCGGGCCCGAACCGTAAACGTCCATTCGCAGGTTGACGCCTCGCTTGTGCAGCTCGACAGCGGTGGCGACGGCTAGGTGTGGGCTCTTCTCGCGGGACAAGCGACCGGCGTGGACGAGCTTGAGCACGCCGTCGTCTGCCGGCGTGGCTCTGGATGGGTGGAACGTCTCCAGGTCGACACCCAGGGGGATCCGGACGAGTGGGGTGGTGACCTCGTCGAACTCCGCGGCGGCATATCTCGAGGTCACCACGACAGCGTCGTACGTGCGGCTGAGCAGCCGGTAGAGCGCGCCGACGCCTGCGGCGACACCCAGTTGGCGACCGGTGCGCAAGGACAGCATCGCGTCGAGGCGCTCGTGGCTGAACAGCACCGAGCCGATCTCGTTCCTGCGCGCCCACCTTGCCACCGGCAACAAAGTGGACTTGTCGGAGATCTCGACGGTGGTCGGGCGGAAGCGTTCCAGGGTCTCGATCACCCGCCAGGGGTCGGTGATCAGGCGGTAGCCGCCGCCGACCTTGGGCGCCTTCATCCGGACGATCGTGCCGACCTCGGTCTCGGTCACGCTGTCGCGCTCGCCGGGGGTGATGAGGATCCGCTCGGCGCCGGCCTCGCAGTACCCCTGACCGAGGTGCTCGATCGCGGTCCGCATGCCGCCGGACGTCGGGCCTACGAAGTTGGCCAGCTGGGCGATCCGCAGGCTCATGCGACGCGCCGCGGGAACGTCGTACGAGCGGGAACCTGCCGGGCTTCTTGCAGTACTTCGGCGTAGTGCCTGTTGACCAGGTCGTCTACCACTGCCGGCCACGTCCTTGTCTGCACCCTTTGTTGTCCTTTGGCTGCCATTGCTTGGCGTTGTACCGGGTCGTCCAGGAGTTGGGCGACCGCTTGGCGGAGTGAACCAGGTTGGCCGGGCTCGAAGAGCAGCCCGTTCTCGCCCGGGTGGATCAGGTCGAGCGGCCCGCCCGCTGCCGGGCCGACCGTGACGACTCCGGATGCTTGCGCCTCCTGGATGGTCTGGCAGAAGGTCTCGTGTTCACCGGTGTGCACGAAGACGTCCAGCCCGGCGAAGATCGAGGCCAGGTCGGTCCCGCGGCGCATCCCGAGGAAGGTTGCGCTGGGCAACGTGTGTTCCAGGGTGGCGCGATCCGGTCCGTCACCGACGACGACCAGGTGGCAGTCGAGATCGGCCAGCTCGGCCAGCCGTTTGACCTTCTTCTCCGCGGCCAGCCGGCCGACGTACCCGACGATCGGTTTGCCGTCCGGCGAGATCTCCCGGCGCCACTGCTCGTCGCGGTTGGCCGGGTCGAACAGGTCGAGGTTCACGCCCCGGCCCCAGGTGTGCACGCGGGGGACACCCGCCTGGACGAGCTGGGCGACCGAGGCCGACGACGGGGCGAGGGTGCGGTCCGCGCGGGAGTGCACCCGCCGGATCCACGCCTGGATGCCCCGGTCCGCCTTCGCGAACAACGGGTACTGGCGGGCGAATGCCGCCAGGTCGGTCTGGAAGATCGCCACCGTCGGCAGCCCGAGCCGGCGCGCGCTGCGCAGGCCGTAGGCGCCGATGATGAAGGGAGACGCCAGGTGAACGAGATCCGGCTTGAAGTCCGCCATCGCCCGTTCGATCGCCGGGTCGGGCAGCCCGACCGGGAACTCCTTGTAGCCGGGGATCCCGAAGCTCCGGGCCCGGATCACCCGGATGCCCTGATAGCTGTCGGGACCGGGCCCGGCGGCGATGATCAGCAGCTGGTGCCCGTGGGCCAGCAGCCGATCGGCGACGTGGCGAGCTGTGTTCGCCACACCATTGATCTGCGGCAGGAAGGACTCGGCGACCATCACTATGCGCACACTGTGAGGTTCCCGACCCCGCATGAACCCTGGGCGACACTCCCGTAACACCGCGTCGATCCCCTGTCGACGCATCCCCGACCAACACATGACCACCAAGCAACCAGCCGGCACCACCCAGCCCCCAAAACACAAACACTGAGATTCTCGACGCGTGATAGCACTGTATGGCGAGAGTTGATATCATTTGTTCATGAGACAGCTGCTGCTCCGTGTCCCCGACGACCTGCATGCCAGGCTGACGGCTCGTGCCCAGGAACAGGGACAGTCGGTCAACGCGCTGGCCACCGAGCTCCTCGACCACGTGATCGAGGAGGACTCTGCGTCGGTACGGCGAAGGCTGCGAGCCCGAGCCCATCAGTTGGGCGTGCTGGCGGAACCACATGCGCCACGCCGGATGCTTTCCCCGGCAGAGCGGCGAGCCGCGCTCGACTCGGCCCGTGGGTTGGGCCGGGTCATCGATGAAATCCTGGAAGACGGTCGCTGAGTGATCATCTACGTCGACTCGTCCGTGTTGGTACGTGCCTACTTGCCGGACGAGCATGGGCACACTGCTGCGAACGACCTGCTGATCGGTGAAGACGCTTTGGTGACCTCCACCTGGACTCTGGTCGAGGTCACCAGCGCTCTGACCCGTGCGGCCCGAGGCGGCCGGGCGAACCTGGACGACCTCCTGGCAGCTTTTGAAGCGGACACCGCCGTCGATGGACCCGTCACTCTGCTTCGTCCGGACGCAGTGGCGATCGAGGCTCGCGCAATCGAGATCGTCCGCGATCACGCGATCAGATCTTTGGACGCCCTGCACCTGGCTGTCGCAGAGCTGGCCGCGTTGCCGCTGTCGTCCCCAGAGGCCTGCGGATTTGCGAGCCGGGACTCGGCTCAGGCGGAAGTGGCCGCCAAGCTTGGCTTCATCGTGCTCTAAGTGACCAGCTCGCCGCAGGAGCGGCCTGAGGTCAGTCCTCGCCGCGAAGCAGGTTCATGATCTCGTCTGTGCTCATCCCGCTCGACCCGCGGCCACGGAGCCGGGCCGCTACCCGGCGTCCGGGCGAGGCGCTGGCCTTCGCCCGGACGATCTGCACGGCGTCGCCTTGGATAACGAACTTGACCTCGTCGCCCTCGTGCAGTCCGAGATGTTCGCGGACCTCGATCGGCACTGTCAGCTGTCCCTTGGATCTGAGCCGCACGGCGCTGCCTCCTGGTAGGAATCCGGCAGTCAGATTGCTACCACGAGACTTTGGTCACCGAGAGTGCTGGATGTCACCAGCCTGGTGCGTACCAGTGGTGGGGTGGTACGGCCTACGGTTGGGGGATGAGTCATCAGACCGAGTCGGGATGGGACTTCGAGCCGGTCTACGGACCTGAGCGGCTCGAAGGGTTCGACGCTGCAACCAAGCTGGGCGCGCCGGGGGAGTACCCGTTCACCCGGGGCGTCTACCCGACGATGTACACGCAACGGCCGTGGACCATGCGTCAGTACGCCGGGTTCGGTACTGCCGCCGAGTCGAACCAGCGGTACCACCAGCTGATCGACGCCGGCACGATGGGGTTGTCGGTCGCGTTCGACCTGCCGACCCAGATGGGCTACGACTCCGACGCGGAGATCGCGTCCGGCGAGGTCGGCAAGGTGGGCGTGGCGATCGACTCGATCGACGACATGCGGGTGCTGTTCGACCGGATCCCGCTGGACCAGGTCTCCACCTCGATGACGATCAACGCGCCGGGCTCGGTGCTGTTGCTGCTCTACCAGCTCGTCGCGGAGGAGCAGGGCGTGTCCGGTGACAAGCTCACCGGCACGATCCAGAACGACGTCCTGAAGGAGTACATCGCCCGCGGCACCTACATCTACCCGCCGAAGGAGTCGCTGCGGCTGATCAGCGACATCTTCGCGTACTGCCAGACCGAGCTGCCGCGCTGGAACACGATCTCGATCTCCGGCTACCACATGGCCGAGGCCGGCGCGACGCCCGCGCAGGAGATCGCCTTCACCCTCGCCGACGGGATCGAGTACGTCCGGACCGCGGTCGCGGCCGGCCTCGACGTCGACACCTTCGCGCCGCGGCTCTCGTTCTTCTTCGTCTCCCGGACCACGCTGCTCGAGGAGGTCGCCAAGTTCCGCGCGGCCCGGCGGATCTGGGCGCAGGTGATGCGCGACGAGTTCGGCGCGAAGAACCCCAAGTCGCTGATGCTGCGCTTCCACACCCAGACGGCCGGCGTCCAGCTGACCGCCCAGCAGCCCGAGGTCAACCTCGTCCGGGTCGCGATCCAGGGGCTCGCCGCCGTGCTCGGCGGAACTCAGTCGCTGCACACCAACTCGTACGACGAAGCGATCGCGCTGCCGACCGAGAAGGCCGCCCGGCTCGCGTTGCGCACCCAGCAGGTGCTCGCCTACGAGACCGACATCACCGCGACCGTGGATCCGTTCGCCGGCTCGTACGTCGTGGAGTCGCTCACCGACGAGGTGGAGGCGGCCGCCCGCGAGCTGATGGATCAGGTGGAGGAGTTCGGCGGCGCCGTCGCGGCGATCGAGAAGGGCTTCCAGAAACAGGAGATCGAGCAGTCGGCGTACCGGATCGCGAAGCAGATCGACTCGGCCGAGCGGGTCGTCGTCGGCCTGAACAAGTACCGGGTCGCCGAGGAAGAGCCCTACGAGCCGCTCCGGGTCAACCCCCTGATCGAGGCCCAGCAGGTCGAACGCCTCGCCAACCTCCGCGCCGAACGCGACCAGGCCGCGGTCGACAAGGCCCTCACCGATCTCCAGAACGCTGCCCGAGGCAACGACAACTGCCTCTACCCAATGAAAGTAGCCCTCAAGGCCCGCGCCACCGTAGGCGAGGTCTCCAACGCCCTCCGCGCGGTCTGGGGCACCTACGTCCCCGCCGACACCTTCTAGACCGCGGCGTGGCCCGAGTCTCTAGGTAGCATCAGGCGACCTCGGCCTGAAAGGTTCGGCGATGAAGAAGCTCGTGGTGACCGGCGTGATGATGGTTGCCCTGGTGGTGCCACTCGGCTGCTCTGGTGGGTCCGATGATGGGGGCCTGCCGACTCTGGGCGGGGATTCGAACAGCACGGAGGCGCCGACGTCGGCGCCCACCGAGGCGCCGACGACGCCTATTACCACCGGCCCGACGTCGCCACCGGCCGGGTTGCCGTCGAAGACGGTTGCCGTTCATCGACGGAAGGTGACGGCGACCACAGCGGAGCAGAAGGCGGCGGCCGACGCCTTCCTGAACTACCTGCTGGTCCGCCTGACGGCTTACAACAAGGCCTCCGTCGATGTGGACGCCCTCGGCCGGGTCGCTTCCGGAAAGGCGCTCACCGAGGTGACTTCCTATGTGACCGAGTTGAAGTCCAGGAAGCATCACGCGATCGGTGAGATCTGGGTGGACATCTCGTCGATCGCGGTGAAGGGCTCGACCGCGACGCTGAAGTCCTGCATGGACAACACGTCACTCGATGCCGACGCGGCGGGCAAACCGGTGGAGGACCTGGTGCCCTACCTGAGCGCGACGGGCACGCTCCAGAAAGCCGGCGGAACCGTTTGGGTGGTCAGCAACATCTCATTCGTGGAGCAACGCTGCAAGTGACGCCTGCTGCGTCATAAAGCGGCTGAACCCCCGTCCCACTACCATTGACCACCTTGACCGCAGTCTGGGGAGCAAACTCATGAAGCGAGCGATCTCGATCACCGCTCTGGCGATGATGGCTGTCGTCGTGGCGGCTCCGTCAGCCGGAGCAGGCGGTATCACCGGCGGCAAGACGGACGACGGCGGCGGATTCAAGGTCGCGGTCAAGGTGGTCGTCACCAGCTCCTCCGGCAAGATCATGACGGGCGGCTCCAGGACGTACTCGGTCCCCGCGAAGTGCTGGTGGAAGCCGGCTTCCTTCACCATCGACGGCACCGACGCGAGCAAGCCCGAGGACTTCGAGAAGTGGATGAACGAGAACCCGCTGCAGGGGCACGCCGGGGCGGGCATGCTGGCCCGGCCGTCGGGAGAGGAGATGGCCCGGGTCGTCGCCGCGAACCAGGCGGGCCAGGCCTACAAGTGGTACACGGTTGACTGTGCCGACGGCTTCAACGCGCTGGACGAGGGCTATACGAGCCTCGGTGGCACCTTCATGGGGACACGGATCGGGATTTCCTACCGCGCCTTCCTCCCCGGTCAAGTTCCCGAGCCACTGGTCGCGGTCGACGATCTCGCCGACGTGCTCTGGGATGAGGCGCAGGCGCAGATCGTGGCTCCCACGCTGGACTACAACCCCAAGGTGACCGACAGGAACGGTGCATCCATCGTCAACCTGCCCACCTGGTTCTGGGTGACGAACCCGGACGGTTCGCTGGCAGACAACGGCACGCTGACGCTGAACGCCTCCGTGCCCAATACCCCGGTCAACATGACCTTGGTGGCGAAGTCGGGCGACGTGGCGATCACCTCGGCGGCCGGATCCAACAGCTGTCCGGTCGACCAGGCGAAGTACGGCTACGGCCAGGGCAAGTCCGAGGCGAACGCCTGCACGGTGATCTTCGACCGGTCGAATGCCGGCTGGCCGGTCACCGCGACGGTCAACTGGGTGGCCAACTGGACCGGCCAGGACGCAGGCGGACCGCAGACCGGTACCGCGACGCTGACCCGCTCGACCACAGTCGTCGTCCCGGTGGCGGAGATCCAGGTTCCGAACCGCTGAGACCCACGTCGTTTTCACGAAACCGCCGGTCGTCCTCCTCGGACGGCCGGCGGTTTCGTTTCAGGGATCAGTTGTAGCCGGCTAGTCCAGCAGGGCGGCGGCGGTTAGTACTCCGGTGCCGAGCGCGATGGCTTCCTCTGAAGGGTTGAAGCCGGGGGTGTGGAGGTCGGGGGCGGTTTCGAGGCCGGCCGGGCGGACGCCGAGGCGGGCCATCGCGCCGGGGACGTGTTCGAGGTACCAGGCGAAGTCCTCGCCGCCCATGCTCTGGTCGGTCTGGGCGATCGCACCCGAGCCCATCGTCTGCTCTACGGCTGACCGGAAGACGTCGATCGCCAGCGCGTCGTTCATGACCGGCGGGACGCCATGCGTGACCTCGGTGTCCACCTCCACGCCGTACGGCGCTACGAGCTGCTCCGCGAGCGTGGGGAGCAGCTCGGCCGCGAGCCGCCAGGCGCTGACGTCGAGGCAACGCAGCGTGCCCTCTGCCTCGCCACGGGCCGGGATCGCGTTGGCGGCCGACCCTGAGGTGATCCGGCCCCACACCAGCGACATGCCCGCTCGCGGGTCGACCCGACGGGACAGAGCGGCTGGGAGTTCGGTGACGAGCGTCGCCAGCGCGTAGACGAGGTCGCCGGTCAGATGCGGCCGGGAGGTGTGTCCGCCCGGGCCAGTCAGCTGGACGAGGATGCGGTCGGCCGCGGCGGTCAGTGCGCCGGTCCGCAGCCCGACCTGCCCGACCTCCAGCCTCGGGTCGCAGTGGAGCCCATAGATCCGGTGTACCCCATCGATCCCGCCAGCCGCGATCACTCCGAGAGCGCCGCCCGGCATGACCTCCTCGGCCGGCTGGAAGATCAACCTGATGCGACGGTCGAGCAGGCCGTCCCTGGCCATGCCCGCCAGCACGAGACCGGCTCCGAGCACAGCAGCGGTGTGTACGTCGTGCCCGCAGGCGTGCGCCTGGCCCTCGATGGTCGAGCGCCAAGGCGCCTCCACCATGTCCGGCACCGGCAGCGCGTCGATG
Source organism: Streptomyces sp. SID13031 (assembly GCF_010548305.1). GTDB lineage: Bacteria > Actinomycetota > Actinomycetes > Propionibacteriales > Kribbellaceae > Kribbella. Next base: position 67,780 of record NZ_JAAGLV010000003.1, on the reverse strand, counting down.
TCGGCCCGCAACGCCACGCAGGTGTCGCCCGACCCGATGTCGCAGATCAGTCCGGTCCCGGTCGGCAGTACGCGGGGGGAGAGCCCGGCCTCGGTGAGTCGCCGCGCGAGCAGCTCCGTCGTACGGACCTCGTGCCAGCCGAGCTCGGGGTGGGTGTGCAGGTCACGGCGTACTGCGACCGCTTCTTTCCGCACCTCGTCGACGCGAGCCTTCACGTCAGCAAGCCGCAGCTCGTGCGAAGTCGTCATTTACCAATCCTTGCATCCCTGATCCAGCAGGCGAACCAGGACTAGCTCCTTGCCGCCTTCAACCACTCGGTACTGCGCCGCAGCAGCTCGACGTGGTCGGACGACTCGTAGGAGCGCGCGTCATGGCCCAAGGCGCTGTAGACGACCCGGCCTCCGCCGTACTCCCGCGCCCACACGAGCGGGTGCGTCACGTCGTCGTGGGTATGGACGTAGACGACCTCGATCGCGCTGCCGTCGGCGAGATCGAGGTCGCTGTAGCGCTCGTCCTCGACCCAGAAGTCGCCCAGGCCGTCGGCGATCGGGTGCTTGACCTCGGTACGCCGTACCAGGGTGCGGTCGAGCGGCGGGTGGAAGGTCTTGCCCTGCTCCCAGATCGCCCCGACCGCCTGGTGCCAGCTCTGCAGGCCGGGGAAGGCGATGGTCGAGCTGTGGATGGCGAGCAGGCCGCCACCGCGGGCCAGGAAGCCCTCGAGCAGCCGGCCGAACTGCTGGTCAGCAGGCGTCGGGCCGGTGCGATTCGCGCTGGCGTTGACGACCAGTACGGCCGCCTGGTCGAGCCTTTTGGCGAGTTCGTCGGGCGTACTGACGGTGTGCACGGGCCCGAGCTCGGCCAGCACCCCCGCCAGCCGCGCGCTCGTCTCCGGCAGGGGGTGCCACGGGTCGGCGTCCGGGCCGACGCCACTGAAGATGACTGATTCGGTCGACATGAAATACTCCAGATAGTAGTCGCCGAAGGCAGACTCCGGTGGCGGCCTGACCCCGGGCACCCGCCGGACGGATCCGGTCGCAGCCGTCTCACCCCGCGCGATCACTCTCTGTCAGAGCGTCACTCCCGGAAACTACGATTGAGTAACGAGCATCCTTCCGGCGCATCGTCGGTGGCTGGGGGGTGAATCGCGGTCTATCGTGTCGCTGCGAACGCCTGCACGGGGCGATCAGAGATCGAGGAGGCATCTTGCGGCACACGACCAAGCTGGCGGCCGTCGCCGTCACGGTGGCACTCATCGTCACGGGCTGCGCGAAGAAGGAAAACACGGGCGCTGCCGCCGGTAGCGACGAGCTGTGCGCCGACAAGACGGGCGCGGGCCCCAAGATCGGCCTGGCCTACGACATCGGCGGTCGCGGTGACCACTCGTTCAACGACCTCGCCGCCGCGGGCGTGAAGAAGTCCCTGGACGACCTGGACGCCACCTGCGAGGAGGCCGAGGCGGCCGACGGCGAGCCCGACTCCGCCAAGGAAGAGCGGCTGCGGACGCTGGCCGACCAGGGCTACAGCCCGATCATCGGTGTCGGCTTCGTCTACACCGAAGAGGTTGTGAAGGTCGCCAAGGAGTACCCGAACGTCAAGTTCGCGGTCGTGGACGGCTTCGGCGAGGCTCCGAACGTCACCAACCTGGTGTTCTCGGCCGAGCAGGGCGCGTTCCTGGTCGGTGTCGCCGCCGCGCTCAAGACCAAGACCAAGAAACTCGGCTTCATCGGCGGCGCGCCGGGTGCGGTCATCGATCCGTTCGCGGCCGGCTACAAGGCCGGAGCCGCCGCGGTCGACCCGACGATCACGGTCGCCATCAAGTGGCTGTCCGACGAGGGCAACGCGAAGGCCTTCGCGAACCCCGCGGGCGCCAAGACCGCGGCCACGGCGCTGTACGACGGCGGCGCGGACATCGTCTTCCACGCCTCCGGCCTGTCCGGTGGCGGTCTGTTCGACACAGTCGCGACGAAGCCCGACGGCATCTGGGCGATCGGCGTCGACGCCGACCAGTACCTGAGCGCGACCCCGGAGCAGCAGAAGCACATCCTGACCTCGTCGCTGAAGCGCGTCGACGTGGCCGTCTTCGACTTCGTGAAGGCGTTCAAGGACGGCACCACCAAGGCCGGCTTCGATGTGTACGACATCAAGCGCGACGGTGTCGGGTACGCCACCAGCGGCGACTTCCTCAAGGACGTCGCCCCGAAGATCGACGAGTACAAGGCCAAGTTGATCTCGGGCGAGCTGAAGGCTCCCTCGAAACTCTGACCACAACAGACCTCGGGCTCGGCCGGTGACGCGGTAGCGTTCTCGCCCGGGCCCGAGGCTCGTTCCGGCCGACAACGGGGTCGCCGGGGGATCTGGGAGCGTGTGACATCAACACCAGGACTCAGACGACGGCAGTCCGGCTCCAGGGAATCGGCAAGAGATTCCCCGGAGTGGTTGCCAACCACGACGTCGACATCGAGGTCCGCAGCGGCACCGTGCACGCGCTGGTGGGGGAGAACGGCGCCGGCAAGTCGACGCTGATGAAGATCCTGTACGGCGTGCAGAAGCCGGACGACGGCACGATCGAGATCAACGGCGAACCGGTCACCCTGCACTCACCGGCCGACGCCATCAAACAGGGCGTCGGGATGGTCTTCCAGCACTTCATGCTGGCCGACAACCTGACCGTGGCGGAGAACGTCGTTCTCGGCGCCGAGAAGCTGCACGGCATCGGCGACCGGGCCCGGGCGAAGATCAAGGAACTGTCGGACACCTACGGTTTCGGGCTGTCCCCCGACGACCTGGTCGAGGACCTCGGCGTCGGGCAGCGGCAGCGGATCGAGATCCTCAAGGTCCTGTACCGCGGCGCGAAGATCATCATCCTGGACGAGCCGACCGCAGTACTGGTCCCGCAGGAGGTCGACGCGCTGTTCGACAACCTGCGCGAGCTCAAGACCCAGGGCTTCACCCTGCTCTTCATCTCGCACAAGCTCGACGAGGTGCTCGCCGTCGCCGACGACATCACCGTGATGCGGCGGGGTACGACCGTCGCGTCCGTCCAGCCCGAGGACGTGACGGCGCGCCAGCTGGCCGAGCTGATGGTCGGATCCGAGCTGCCGTCGCCCAGTACCGAGGAGTCCACCGTGACCGACACGGTGCAGCTGGCGCTCGAGGACGTCACGTTGGCCGGACCGGGCACCCGGGCGCTCCTGGACACGGTCTCGCTACGGATCCACCGCGGCGAGGTGCTCGGCATAGCCGGTGTCGAGGGCAACGGCCAGACCGAGCTGGTCGAGCTGATCATGGGCATGCGGACGGCGACGTCCGGGCACGTTCTGCTCGGCGGCGACGACATCACCGGCTGGACGACCGCGGCCCGGCGGCGGGCCGGGATCGGGTACATCCCCGAGGACCGGCATCGCCATGGGCTCCTGCTGGACTTCCCGCTGTGGGAGAACCGGATCCTCGGTCACCAGGACCGGGCGCCGAGCGTCAGCGGTCCCTGGATCAACAAGGCCGGTGCCCGCAAGGACAGCGAGCGCATCGTCGCGGAGTACGACGTACGCACGCCGTCCATCGACACGACCGCCAGGGCACTGTCCGGCGGTAACCAGCAGAAGTTCATCGTCGGCCGGGAGATGAGCGGCGACCCCGTCCTGCTGATCGCCTCCCACCCGACCCGTGGCGTCGACGTCGGCGCCCAGGCCGCCATCTGGGACCACATCCGGGCCGCGCGGCGGCGGGGCCTGGCCGTTCTGCTGATCTCGGCCGACCTGGACGAGCTGATCGGATTGTCGGACCAGATCCAGGTGATCCTCCGCGGCCGGCTGGTCGGCGAGTTCGACCCTGAGACGGTCACTCCGGAGCAGCTGGGCTCCGCGATGACCGGCGCTGGAAACGAGGAGTGATGGGCACCAGGCTGGACCCCCGCCGGATCGGGCTGGCACTCGCCGCCCCGGTCCTGGCCGTCGTCGTCGCGTTGCTGATCACCTGTGTGATCCTGCTGGCGGCCGGTAGCTCCGTCTCGGGCTTCCTCAGCACGATCTTCACCGCGCCGGCCGAGCGCAACGTGATCAACATCCTGAACAACGCCTCGATCCTGTACCTGTCCGGCCTGGCGGCCGCGATCGGCTTCCGGATGAACCTGTTCAACATCGGCGTCGAGGGGCAGTACCGGGTGGCGGTCTTCACCGCGGCCGTCTTCGCCTCGCAGGGCTGGCTGCCCGGCGCGCTGAACGTCGTGGTCGCGATCATCCTGGCGATGGTGGTGGGCGCGGTCTGGGCCTCGATCGCCGGTCTGCTGAAGGTCACCCGTGGCGTCAGCGAGGTGATCTCGACGATCATGCTCAACGCCATCGCGGTGTCGTTGACGGCGTACCTGCTGCGCAAGCTCGGGGTGACCACCGGCAGCAACCTGGCAACCAAGGAACTCCCGAAGGACAGCTGGGTGCCCGGCATCCCGTTCCTGCCTTCGGCTCCCAACGAGTTGCTCGGCCTGTCGCTGCTGGCCGTCGTCGGTGGTATCGCGTACGGCGTACTGCTGAACCGGTCGAGGTTCGGCTTCGAACTGCGCGCCACCGGCACGTCGGCCAGTGCAGCCGTTGCCAGCGGCATCGACGTACGCCGGATGGTCGTCGTCTCGATGGTGATCTCGGGAGCGGTGGCCGGGCTGATCGGCCTGCCGCTGCTGTTCGGCAGCTCGCACAGCTACGGCACGACGTTCCAGACCGGTATCGGCTTCGCCGGGATCGCGGTCGCGCTGCTCGGCCGCAACAACCCGTTCGGCATCGCCGTCGGCGCGCTGCTGTTCTCCTACCTCACCGAGCAGAGCAACCTGCTCGAGATCAAGGCCCAGGTTTCACCCGACATCGTTTCGATCACCCAGGGCGTGATCGTCCTGACCGTGGTCATCGCCTACGAGGTGGTGCGCAGGTACAGAACGGCGCTTGAGCAACACCGGGTGGCAGCGGTACTCAGCAGCTCGGCTCCGGCCGAGGCGACCTCGGAGGCGACCCGATGACGATGGCTCCCGAAGAGCTCCGGCCGGCCGGAGCGCCGGCGGAGGCGTTGGTACCGCGCAGGCGGATCAGCATCTGGATCTGGGTGCTGGCCGGGTTCGCCCTGCTCTCACTGGTCCGGGTACTGACCGGCGCCCACGAGGTCGACTCCGCCGGAACGATGCGAGAGGCGGTCAACGCCGCCGTCCCGATCGCCTTGGCCGCGCTGGCCGGTCTGTGGTCGGAACGCGCCGGCGTGGTGAACATCGGCCTCGAGGGCATGATGATCCTCGGCACGATCGGGGCCGGCTACTTCGGCTACTGGTACGGACCATGGGCGGGCGTCGTCGGCGCGATGCTCTTCGGGATGATCGGCGCCGCGCTGCACGCGCTGGCGACGGTGACCTTCGGGGTGGATCACATCGTCTCCGGTGTGGCCATCAACATCATCGCGATCGGTGCGGCGGCCTTCCTCGCCGACACCTTCTTCTCCGGCCTGCAAGGTGGTGGCCCGACCCAGTCGCCGCCGCTCGACGAACCGCTGGCGATCACGATCCCCGGTATCTCGGATGCCATGAACACGCTGCAGGACAAGCACTGGTTCGTGGTCTCGGACCTGGCCTCCGTGGTCGCGGCGGTGACCACGTCCCTGTCGACCCTGACGGTGCTGGCGATCGTCCTGATCGTCGGGAGCGCCTTGCTGCTCTGGCGTACCGCCTTCGGTCTGCGGCTGCGGTCCTGCGGTGAGAGCCCGATGGCGGCCGAGACGCTGGGCATCAACGTCTACCGGTACAAGTTCCTTGCCGTCCTGACCTCGGGTGCGATCGCCGGTATCGGTGGCGCGTTCATCGTGCTCGTCTCGTCCGGGATCTACCAGAACGGTCAGACCGGCGGCCGCGGGTACATCGGCCTGGCGGCGATGATCTTCGGCAACTGGCGTCCCGCCGGCCTGGTGATGGGGTCGGTGCTGTTCGGCTATACCGACGCCCTCCAGCTCCGGGCCGGTGGTGAGGCGGTGCACGCGCTGCTGATCATCGTCGCCGTCATCCTGCTGGGCGTCGCCGTCCTGCAGTACCGCCGTGGCATGCGGGCCGCCGCGATCACCTCGCTGGTGATCGGCATCGGCTTCGCGGTCTGGTTCTTCACCACCGACGAGGTACCGGGCGACTTCACCCGGATGACGCCGTACGTGACCACCATCCTGGTGCTCGGGCTGGCGGCCCAGCGGCTCCGGATGCCTGCCGCCGACGGGGTCAGGTATCGACGCGGTCAGGCGGGTTAGCTCCCATGCCGACTGACGCTTCGTCCGTGGACTGGCCGGCTCTCCGGTCGGCCGCGGTCGAGGCGATGGGTCGCGCCTACGCGCCGTACTCCGGCTTCCCGGTCGGGGTGGCGGCGCTGGTGGACGACGGGCGGGTCATCACCGGTTGCAACGTGGAGAACGCGTCGTACGGGTTGAGTCTTTGTGCTGAGTGCGGGCTGGTGTCCGAGCTCCTCAACACCGGTGGTGGCAGGCTGGTGGCCTTCACCTGCGTGAACGGTCACGGTGACCTGCTGACCCCCTGTGGCCGCTGCCGCCAGTTGCTGCAGGAGCATGGTGGTTCCGGGCTCTTGCTCGAGACGACAACTGGGATCAGGCCGCTGAGCGACCTGTTGCCCGACGCCTTCGGGCCCGAGGAGTTGGAGAAGAACAAGTGACCGAGAGCTTCGACGCCGTCGACGTCATCCGTACCAAGCGCGACCGGGGCGAGCTGAGCGACGGTCAGATCGACTGGGTGATCGATGCCTACACGCGTGGCGCGGTCGCCGACGAGCAGATGTCGTCGCTGGCGATGGCGATCCTGCTGAACGGGATGAACCGGCGCGAGATCGCCCGCTGGACCGCCGCGATGATCGCGTCGGGCGAGCGGATGAACTTCGCCAAGCTGTCCCGCCCGACGGCTGACAAGCACTCGACCGGCGGCGTCGGCGACAAGATCACGTTGCCTCTGGCCCCTTTGGTGGCGGCGTGCGGTGTCGCCGTACCGCAACTGTCCGGCCGCGGTCTCGGTCACACCGGCGGCACGCTCGACAAGCTCGAGTCGATCCCGGGCTGGCGGGCGGCGCTCTCGAACGACGAGATGATGCAGCAGCTCGAGGATGTCGGCGCAGTGATCTGCGCCGCGGGTGACGGGCTCGCTCCGGCGGACAAGAAGCTCTACGCGCTGCGCGACGTGACCGGCACGGTCGAGGCGATCCCGCTGATCGCCAGCTCCATCATGAGCAAGAAGATCGCCGAGGGCACCGGTGCGCTGGTACTGGACGTAAAGGTCGGCACCGGCGCCTTCATGAAGGACCTGGCCGACGCCCGCGAACTCGCCTCCACCATGGTTGCCCTGGGCACCGATGCCGGCGTTCGCACGGTCGCCTTGCTGACCGACATGTCGACCCCCCTCGGCCTGACCGCCGGAAACGCCTTGGAGGTCAGAGAATCCGTCGAGGTCCTGGCCGGCGGCGGACCCTCCGACGTCATCGAACTGACTGTCGCTCTGGCGGTAGAGATGCTCGCCGCAGCAGGCGTCACAGACATCGACCCGTCCGAGAAACTCCGCGACGGCTCCGCCATGGACGCCTGGCGCCAAATGATCTCCGCCCAGGGCGGCGACCCCGATGCCCCGCTACCTGTAGCCCCCGAAACCCACGTGGTCACCGCCTCGTTGTCGGGCACCCTCACCAAACTGGACGCGCTCGCCATCGGCGTAGCCGCCTGGCGCCTAGGAGCCGGCCGGGCCCGCAAGGAAGACCCCGTTTCCCCGGTAGCCGGCATAGAACTCCACGCCAAACCAGGCGACACCATCACCGCCGGCCAGCCCCTCCTGACCCTCCACGCCGACGACCCGACGCGCTTCGCCCGCGCCCTGGAAGCCCTGACGGACGCGGTGGAAACCAACGACACCCAGTACGAACCCACGCCCCTCATCATCGACCGCATCACCGCCTGAGGGCATTGCAACTTCCAGCAAATTCGGCCGCGAGGGGTCAGACCTGGGGTAGCTTCACGAGGTCTGTCGTGGAGTTCGACCGGAGGTTGCCGTGCGTTGTTCGCGTCTCGCTGCTGTACTACTGGCAGGCCTGCTGACGGCTGTCCTGGCGGCTTGCGGTGGAAGCGGCGACAATGACGGCGGTCTGCCGACCTTGAGCGACAGCAGCTCGAGCGCCCCGACACAGCCTGCGCGGAGTACGCCATCCACGTCGCATAAGCCGACGGCCGCGCCGACCGTGGCGGTCACCAAGTATCAGGATCTCACGCTCGAGTTGGTACGCCCGGCGAAGCTGGACCGGAAAGCGAGCGTGGCGTTCGAGCGCCTGCAACGGTTTCAGGCCCTGTTCGCGTCGATGATCGCCGGTGCTCCCACCTCGGCCGAGTTCTCGCAACTGGCGAATGCCGTGACCGTCAAGCGGTTCAACGATCTACTGAAGCCGCAGCGGCAGAACCCAACCATGGCCATGCGAGCCGTCCTCTCGAACACCACCGGCCCCTGGCGAGTAGACGAGTACTACCTGGTCAACGGCAAGTGCTGATCCGTTACCGTGACTGACTGCTAGCTGTCACCCGTGCTGAGGAGTTCGACGTCATGACCAGGTCCCGTCTCTGGCCGCTGTTGGTCACCCCGACCCTGCTGCTCACCCTCGCAGCCTGCGGCGGCAACGACGACAAATCCTCCGACCTGCCGACCATTCCACCGTCGTCAAGCAGTACCTTGTCGACGCCGCCATCCAGCGCTTCGCCGACACCGACCAAGCCGACCGCGGTGCCTACGCAGACGACAGCGAAGTACCGCGATCTGACTTTGGTGCTGAATCGCCCCGCCGCAGTGGACGCGAAAGCGGGACCCATCGTTTTGCTGTTCCAGCAAGTGCATCAACTGTTCGCAGTGATGGCGGGCGGGCAGTCTGCGCCGGCCGAACTGTCCAAGATTGCGGATCCGTCCGCGGTGAAGTATCTGAACGAAATTCTTGCAGCTGACCGTAAGGCGAAGCAGCACGCCGGTGGGACCCTCACCGTGAGCGTGACGAAGGTGCAGCCAGGCACAACGCTGGCCGTGGTCGATGGTTGTTTCAACCAGTCGAAGGTCGTCACGATCAGGCCCGACGGCAGCCGTTTCGTCGACCCAAGCATCGGCCGGAATCCTGCCCTTCCGGTGCGCATGACGCTTTCCAGAGGAACCGGAATCTGGAAAATCTCGGACTACGCGTTCAGGGATGGAAAATGCTGACGGCAAGAACCCTGGCCGGTGCCGTGGCCATTGGTGCGCTGGCATTGCTGACGGTGTCGAGTACCGCGTTCGCCTGGGATCCACCCAAGCCACCACCGCCGCCGACTACCGGCGGGCAGGGGCATACCGTCACGATCACCGTAGTCGGTACCGGTGTGAAGGGGGGCTCTGCCGGGAAGGCTGGCCGAGCGCCTGTGGTTGTCTATTCCCCCTGCTGGATGACCGCGGGCTACACAGGCAAGGAATACTACGAGTGGGTGAGTTCCGGTGAGGCGAACAGGGACTGGTATCACCAGAGTGGCGGCGCTAACGGGCCGTTCAAACCCAAGCCCGGGTACGAGAAGTACAAGGATGACGACAAGGGCCACTGGTACGGCGGATCCTGCTCATCTGAAGGTTTCGAGGACCTGAAGGAGTTCTTCGCGTTCTCCGACAAGTGGTTCGCCGAGCACGAATCGGTCTACGTGCCGGTGGGTGTCGAGCCACCGGTTCCGCCGATTCCGCCCGAGGTGCTGCGCGAGGCCGCGACGAAGGCGATGACTCTGCCGGAACCGAAGATCGACTGGAACCCCAAGGTGAAAGAGGCCGCTGGGGGAACCTTGGTGAACTTCGATACCTGGGTCTGGCTGACCGATCGCAACACCAACCGGTACGTCGAGGCAACCGCTGGAGGCAACACGGTCCGGGTGGACGCGGCGCTGGAGTCGATGACGGTATCAGCGCCGAACGCCGGTTCCGCGGACTGCAAGGACGGCGGCGTTCCCTATGCCGCGGGAGCCACCGGCGAGTGTGCGATCACCTTCACCAGCTCCAGCCCGACGGGCGGCACCTCGCCGGTGAGGGCAACGACCCAGTGGTCGGCGACCTGGTCGGTTGACGGCACGACCCAAGGGCCGATCCCGGACCCGCTCGCCCCCGCGACCGACGTGACCAACATCGCTGTCCGCGAAATCGAGGCGATCGGCACCCGCTGAGCCATTGTGTCCTTGGTGCGAGCACCGATGATCCCTCGCTGAAGACTGTCGCCGGGCCGAGTGCTGGGACGTAAACCAAGGATGGGGACAAGCTGGGCGGGACCCTGACCGCCACGGCCGAGGTCGAGCAAGCTTCAGGGGTCGATCGTCTTGCTCGGTGGCTGCTTCGACCAGTCGAGCTCTTCTGTCATCCGCCCGGACGGGTGGGGGCTGGTAGCGGTTACGCTGCGTGGTGGACCGTGGCGGTACTACGATCCGTTGGGTCGAGTTTTCGGGGAGGGCACGATGGCTGGTGAGGTACCTAATCCGTATAAGTCTGCGGTGGGGCGTGCCTTGGGCACCGTTCGGGGGCAGGCGACCAGTGCGTCGTCGGCGCTGGATGGGGCCAAGAAGGCTTTTGCGGCCGGGGCATGGACCGGGGGGACGTCGGATGCGTTCTCGGCTGATCTGACCGGGCGGGCCGGTACGGCGAAGGCCGGGGCGGACGCGTGTGTGACGGAGCTCGAGACGATCTACAACAAGGAGCCGGACAAGGTCGAGCCGGACGCCTGGCAGATCCACTGGCACAATCTGTGACGAGCGGACGGGGGTCCTGGCGATGGTGATGTCGAGCATCGGTCTGTCGGCGATGGCCGACCTGATCCAGAAGATGACGGCGGCCTCGAAGACGCTGACCGATTCGGCCGGGAGTATCAAGTCGAACAGCACGCATGTCTGGGGTACGGCGGCGGAGTCGGTCAAGATCACCCAGGCGGCCGGTTGGGTCAACGACCAGATCCCGGGGCTGCGCCGGAGGTTGGCGCTGGCCCAGCAGATCGAGGCGCAGACGCAGGGGCCGCAGGCAACGGTCTCGATCGACGAGGCGTTGCTGTCCAACATCCCGCCGGACCAGGCGCAGGCCGACGGCGTCGAGGCGGCCCGCAAGCTCAAGGAGTCGGACGGCAAACTCGATCCGGCTCTGATCGCGCAGATCACGAAGTACCAGAACGACCCGTACTTCGCGGCCGGCTTCGCCAAGAACATGACGCCGACCGAGTTGTCGGACGCACTGCTCGAGGCATCGCGCGAACGCGACCAGATCCTGCGCAATCCGACCGCCAATATGAACAAGGATTTCGAGGCTTGGAAGGTCAACTACCAGGCGCTCGTGTCCGGCATGGGCACGACCATCGGCACGGCCACTCGCAACACCGGGGAGCTGGCGCTCCCGGCGGACTACGCGAAGAACTACGCCGCGGCGATCACCGAAGGCGGCAGCGGGCCGGGCGATGGTGATCCGGTGAAGTACGGGCAGGCGTCCGCGCTCACCATGCTGATGCGCTACGGCCAGTACTCGACGCCCTTCCTCGACACGGTCAGCAGCACGGTCTACGACTACGAACGCGAGCACGGCAAGGACCACCCGGTCTGGGAGCCGCGCAGCTACTACGAGCCGAACCACACGTTCGCCGGCGCTTACATGCCCGACGGTGGGATCATGCCGGATCCGCTGGCGAACATCATGGAAGCTCTGTCCCACAACCCGCAGGCCTCGCAGAACTTCTTCGACGTCGGCAACAAGAACGCGAAGACGTCCGAGGTCGAGATCAACGGCCAGAAGTTCCAGGTCAACGACCGGATGAAGTACCTGCTCCAGGACCGGACCTGGAAGTACGACAACGGCGACGGCCTCGGTAATGCCCTCCAGTCCGCCACCACCACCTGGCGCGACCGCTCCGAGAACGGCCGAATCTCCGCCGTCATCGCCAGCCAGACCTTCGCCCTGCTGGGCCAGAAGGCCGGCGACGGCAAGTCGGACGGAGGTCTGTTCGGGATCGGCTCGCACGAGGGCTGGAAGCCCAGCGACGGCATGCGCGACAGCCTCGCGGAGATGCTGGCGAGCTACAGCCCGGATCTTGTTCGGGTTGCAGGTCCGGACGGAGGAAAGGCTGACCCGTTGGGAGGTAGTTGGACCGCTGAGGCCGGCGTGCTGTTCCCTCCTGGTGGGCCGTTCGGTGCCGTCATGGACAACAAATTGATCGCGAAGCTCATGGGTGTGGTGGGCGAGGACCAGAAGAATCTGACGATCGTGTCGACAGGTGTGATGGCGGCCGGTCAGCTGATGTACAGCTACGCCTTGTCGGAGGCGATCAAGAAGGATCCGAATGCGGCGGTCAACATGATCCAGGGTGGCGACAAGTCGCCACTGATCAACGGTGCTGCCAAGCAACTCAGCAATACCTTCGGATTCATCATGACAAACGGCTTCCAGGGTGACAGCAAGGATCAGGCCTTCGAGAAGAAGCGGGCGGAGAATATCTCGAAGGCGTTGGGGGTCGCTCTGAAGCTGCCGATGATCCCGGTACCCGCCGGGAAGTGGACGGGTCTGCTGCTCGATCAGGCGAAGACGGCTGCGTTCGATGCCATCGCGAAGGGTCCGAGCCAGGACGCGAAGAATCTCTACAACTCGGCAGCAGGCGACGCGCAGGACAGCCTGACCAAACTGACGCTCAACAACCTGCTTGTGAGTGGCTACTTCGACCCGAAGCATTATGCTGCCGCCAACCAACCAGGCTCCGACAAGTACGTGCCGCCGCCGATGGAGGCACTCAAGAAGGGGCCGGACGGGAAACCGCTGAACCCGCCGGAGTTCGATTTCACCAGCGATGCTTATATCAACTGGGGTGAGCGTGGTGGTCAAGCGCCATATGACTGGATCCAGGAGAATGTGGTCGGCCCGTACCGCAGCAAGTTCCCATTGTTCGGGGGGTGACGTCATGACGGTTGCTGGATTGCGGCGGTTGGTGGTGGCGGCCGCGACGGTCTTGCTCATGGCGGGTTGTACTTCGCACAACACTGGCAAGGACTCCGGTCCCTTGCCGACGAAGGCGGGAGACGACTTGGTGTGTGGATTCGTCTCCAAGGACAGTGGATCGATCGCGTTGGGAACGACGGAGTTCTCGGTGGGAGGGTCGGTGCAGAATTTGGTCGGGTCCCACAAGAACGCTGACGGATCGAGGCTCAATCTGGCTGGCTGTAGCTTCAGCACGGATGCCGAGCGTGAGGCGTTGACGATCGCTGTTAGCCAACTGGGTGCATCGCCGGCTAACGACAGCCAGGTTGTAGCGGCGTTGGCTGCGGGTGAATCGACCTTTGTTTTTCCTGCAGCTGAGGGGCAGGGGTATGGCCAGGCAGGTGAAGAAGGACGGGAAGCTGCTGTCGCCCAGCTGATTCGGGGTGATTGGAGGTACTTCGTGCAGATCACGCCCAGGGTCGAGGGGCGGGATGCGGTGGCTGATGCGGTGGCTCTGTTGCGGCAGGTTGTGAATCAGTTGGGGTTGCCTAGGTCTGAGCATCTTCCGCGACCGGCTAGTACTCCGACCCGGTGATCGCGCTCCGGGTGGCGGGGGCCGTCTTGGGGGTAACGCTGGCGGTGGGCTGTACTCCGGACAAGACAGTGCAGAACACAGAGCCGTTGCCTGCTCAAGCGGTAGGGGACGCGTGTGGGTTCGTCTCGCAGCAAAGTGCTGAGATCGCGCTTGGTCAGTCCGGTCTTTCAGGTAACGGACTGAAACAGGACTTTCCTGGGACCGCCAAGAATCCTGACGGGTCGAAGCTCAATCTGGCCGGGTGCGAGTTCTTCGCCAAGGACGACCACAGGCTGGATGTCTCGGTGAAACTGATCGGGATTCCACCGTACGAGGAGAGAGCCGTTCCGAGCCTGCTGAAGGCCGGGGGTGCGGAGTTTGTCTTCCCCGCGGCGGAAGGCCAAGGAGTTGCTGTGGCCGGCGGGCCGGGCGAGGCGGCCGCGACCGCACAGTTGATCCGCGGTGACTGGTACTACCTCGTCTATCTGTCGAAGCCGACCGAGGGCCGGAACGCGGTGGACGACGTGGTGGCGATCGTCCGCCAGGTCGTCAACCAACTGGGCCTGCCGAGCGTCGAGACGCTTCCCCGACCAACCCCTACACCAACATCCTGACACCGCGGCCGAGCAAGGTCGTCCCGCCGCCGGAGGCGTTCAAGAAGGGCGCCGATGGCATGCCGCGCATGCCGCCGGAGTTCGATTTCGAGAGCAAGGCGTTCTCGACAAGGGTGAGCGTGGCGGACAGGCGCTGACGGAGTGGATCCAGAACACCATCGTCGATGGTTATCGCGACGAGTTCCCCTTGTTTGGTGGATGATGACGGGCATGGATATCAGCAGGGTACGACGAAGTCTGGTCGTGGTGCCGGTGGTGTCGGCTCTGCTAGCGGGGTGCACGCCCGACTCGTCCGAGACCGAAGACGGGGCTCCGTTGCCGACGGCAAGTGTGTCGGGGAAGCGGGTGTGTGGGTTCGTCTCCGAGCAGACTGTTGCGACCGCGTTCGGTACCGGTGACCTCTCGTTGCAGGGGACCAAGCAGGATCTGCATGGCGGTGCGAAGAACAAGGATGGGTCGAAGCTGAACACGGCCGGCTGTAGCGCGTACACCAAGGATGCGTCGCTCAAGGCGCCTGACGTCTCGGTCGAGCTGATTGGTGCGGTCGCCAGATGGGACAACCTGGTTCCCTCCAGGCCGGCGGCGGCGTCCTGATGTGTCCGCCGATCTCAGCGGCGCGCTCTGAGACCCTGGGGCGTCTAGGGGTACTGGTGATGGTGCCTCTTCTCCTGGCTGGGTGCACACCGGATTCGAGCAAAGACACCGCCCCTTTGCCGACCAAAGCACCAGGCGACCTGGTGTGCGGATTTGTCTCGAAGGAGAGTGCGACCACTGCGTTGGGGACTACCAAGTTCTCGGTGGGTGGATCGAAGCAGGATCTGCCTGGAGTCATGAAGAATGCTGACGGGTCGAAGCTCAATCTGGCTGGCTGTCGTTTCTACACGGGCGCGCCCGGTACGGCTTTGACGATCACTGTCAGCCAGCTCGGTTCGTCACCGGCGGATTACAGCAGGGTTGTGGCGGCGCTGGCGGCTGGGAAGTCGACCTTTGTTTTTCCTGCGGCTGAAGGCCAGGGGTATGGCCAGGCAGGTGAAGAAGGACGTGAAGCTGCTGTCGCCCAGCTGATTCGGGGTGATTGGAGGTACTTCGTGCAGATCACGCCCAGGGTCGAGGGGCGGGATGCGGTGGCTGATGCGGTGGCTCTGTTGCGGCAGGTTGTGAATCAGTTGGGGTTGCCGAGGTCTGAGCATCTTCCGCGGCCGGCTGCTGCTCCGACGTCCTGACCGGAGAGGGCGGGCGACCCTGTGGGTCGGGCATTATGCCGGGGTGAGGAATAGATGACGACGCCGGCGGGGCTTGAGGCGAAGGCCGTCAGGCTTCGGGAGATTGCGGCTGATTTGCGGAGAGAGGCCACGAAGGTGAGTGGGTTGCTGGGGCCGGTGAAGGACCTGCATACCGATGAGACGTGGCAGGGGCCGGTTGCCGTGGAGTTCAGTGGGACGTTGACCGACTGGGCGAAGAGGGCCGGTGCGGCGCAGACCGCGATCCTGGATGCCGCGACTGCTTTCGACCGGGATGCCAACAACCTGGATGTGCAGGCGGGCGATCAGCGGCGCGCGGAGAAGGAGAAGGCGGAGAAGGAGAAAGGTCCCAGATGACCGGGTACGTCTCCATCACGCCCGCTCGCGTCCGGGCTCTGGTCAAGGAGCTTGGCACGACCAGTACTGCGTCCGAGGCGCTCCGGACCCGGGTGCGGGAGCTGATCGGTCAAGGGGTGGATTCCGGCGGGAGCCCGATGCCGCTGGTGACCGAGAACCTGCCGTTCGGATCGGGCGCGTCCGGGCAACTCCGCGGACTGGCCGGGGCTGCGACGGACTCCTCCCAGGCGTACCTGCGCCGGGTGACTCGCTTCGAGCAGATGATGCAAGCGATGAAGGACGGCAAGCCGGCCCCGGATCCGCAGACCTGGTTCAACGACATGGGCCCGGTGGACAAGGCGAAGGTGGATGCCGCGACCAAGGCGGTCAAGGGCGTTCTCGACGACTTCCTGCTGCTGTCCAAGGGCGACATCGACAACGTGATGGGACAGCTGGGCGGGCTGACGCCGGCCGAGCTGGAGGCAGTGCTCGCCGACCTGAACGACAAGGAGCTGGCGGCGTTCCTGTCCCGGATGAAGGACGGCGGCGCGCTGGACGGCGGCCTCGACGATAACGGCGAGCGCGAGCTCCTGAACCTGTTCGGCTCCAAGGTCTCGCTTCCGGTGGTCCAGCGGATGTGCAAGGTCTCGGAGTGGGCGAACGGGTACTTCCGCCCGAGTCTGAAGGATGTCGGTGGCAATCTGAGCGAGTACCGGTGGGACCCGATCACCGGCACGCTCTTTGCCCAGGGCAAGGGTGAGAACGGCGGGGCCGATCCGACCGACGTCGACCAGATGAGCATCGGTGACTGTGGTCTGCAGGCGACGCTGGCAGCGCTGGCCAAGCAGAATCCCGGCCTGCTCGAGAAGATGGTCACCACCAACGCCAACGGCAGTTACACCGTCACGTTCTACCAGGACGGCAAGCCGGTGCAGATCGTCGTCCAGCCTGAGGTTCTCAGGAAGCCGGACGGTACGCCGATCACCGGCTTCGGCGACCGACCGGACGGTACCTCGCCGGAGCTGTGGGCGGTGGTGGTCGAGAAGGCTGCTGCCCAATGGAGGGGCGGGTACAACGACATCCAGGGCCGCTGGCCGGGCGACTGGATGGAGGAGCTCACCGGGCAGAACTCGGACCGTACGGACGCGGGCGATGTCGGATCGACCAGCGAGATCCAGAAGCGTCTCGACGCCGGCCAGGCGGTGACCTTCAGCACCCAGAGCCCGAAGGACCATCCGGGGATGAACGATCTGAAGCCCAGGCCGCTCTTCGGACCGCACGCGTATACCGTGATGGGCACCGACGGCGACTATGTGCTGCTGCAGAACCCCTGGGGAAGCAGCGAAGGAATCACGCGCATCCACATCGACGATCTACGCAAGTACGGGACGAAGGTGGAGGGTGTCGATGTCAACTGAGAGCGGCAACGGCGTGGTCGAGGTGCTCGTACCGCAGGGCACCAGGTTCACCGCCGGCGATCTGGTCATCGGCCTCGGCGGAGTGATGCTCGATCCGCTGCGGGCGATGCTGTCGGTGTCCGACCGGCGGGACGATGTGGAGGCGAGCTACCTGACGATAACGGTCGGCGAGACCTCCGAGTTCGGCGAGTGGCGGATCTCCCTGCGTGAGATCCAGGACGAGCGCGGCCTGGACGTCGCGCGGATCGATGTCGCGCCGGTAGGGGCGACCCGATGAGGTGGTCTGCGCTGGTACTGGTGGTTGCACTCGTGACGGCAGGTTGTGGCTCCAAGGACGAGCCCGGCCCCGCAGGGCCGACCAGCGCCTTCTCCACGCCGACCGACGGATCCGAGCAGATTCCTCAGGGCACAGCACCGACGGTCAACGGTGTCACTGTCGGCGTCGGCGGCGTTCTGACCAACCCGGACCGGGCCATGCTGTCCGTGCATCAGGGGCAGCAGATGGCCGAAGTTCTCACGCTCGGAGTCGGGGAGAAGGCTACGGTGCAAGGCCACACCATCCTGGTGACCGCGATCCAGCAGGGAGAACGCGCCTACGTCTGGGTGAAGGTCACGCCGGCCTGAGCCGAAAGCGGCCGGGTCGAAAGCGGCCGGGCCGGACAAAGTGGGGGCGGTGCGCCGTAGCCTCGGTCTGACAGTTTTGTACGACGAGATGGGGATGTCTGCATGCGGTTCGTGCTCACGGTGGTTGATCCGGCGCGTGGGGTCGAGGTTGACGTCGTCGTCGATGCTGAGCCTGGGCTGACCGTTGGCGGGTTGACCCCTCGGCTCATCGAGGCGGTCGGTCGGCCGGTTGCCGGGCCGGGGTCGGCCCAGGTGATCAACCTGTACGACCCAGCGCCGACCGCCGACTACCTGCCGACGATCTTTGTCGACGGGCGGCCGGTCGATCCCGCCGTGACGCTGGCCGACTCGCCGTTGCGAGAGGGCACGCTGGTCAGCGTCGGTGACTCACGCGGCTGCGTACCACCTGAACCGCACGGGGTTGTCGAGGTCCGCATCGTCGGCGGGCCCGGTGCAGGTGCCGTCCACCGGCTGGGCATGGGCACGTACACGATCGGCAACTCGCCGCAGGCCGGCGTCAGGCTGGTCGGCCAAGGGATTCCCGCAGAGGTCGCGACGCTGACCGTGGACGTCTCCGGCGAGGTCTCCATCCGGTCGGCCGAGCTGGGCGATCTGAATGGCCCCGAGCGGCCGGTCGATCCGCTGGCCGGCCCGATCGTGATCCCCGACGAGACCGGCGAGGAAGAGACGACGTACGTCCTCGAGCCCGGCCAGCGGCCCGCGCTGGTCGAGCTGGATCGCAAGGCCTTGCAGTCGGGCAGCAAGTGGGCGGGGATCGACTGGAAGCCCGGGATGCAGCTCGCGGTCGGACCGGTGATGCTGACACTGGCCTCGATCGAGCCGCCGGACGCCTCGCTGTCGCCGAACCCGGCCGGCGGGGTGGTCGACTTCAACCGGCCGCCGAGACTGCTGCCGCCACCGCGACTGACGGATTTCGCGTTGCCCGCCGAGCCGGAGAAGGGCCAGAAGCCGACCTTCCCGCTGCTGGTGATGCTGCTGCCGATGGTGGGCGCGGTCGCCCTCGCGCTGATCCTCAAGCAGCCCGGCATGCTGTTGTTCGGCCTGCTCACCCCGCTCATGTACATCGGCCAGTACTTCCAGAGCAAGCGGGAGGGCAAGTCCACGTACCGCGAGCAGCTCGCCAAGTACAAGGAACGCAAGGCCAGAGTCGAGCGAGACGCCCGCCGGGCCCTGGTGGTCGAGCGCAACGCCCGGCGGCGCGACGTACCGGACCCGGCAGCGGTGCTGTTGTTCGCGACCGGCCCACGGTCGAGGCTGTGGGAGCGCAGGCCGACCGACCCCGACTGGCTGGAGCTCCGCCTCGGCATCGGTGACCTGCCGAGCGAGGTGATGGTCGAGGACCAGACCGTGGACGCCCACCTGCGGAAGCGGACCTGGACCGCCCCCGACGTACCGGCCACCGTGCCGCTGGTCTCGGTGGGAGTGCTCGGTGTGGCCGGTACCGGCGGATCGGCGCAGCAGCTCGGCGCCTGGCTGGCCGGGCAGCTTGCCGCTCTGCACAGCCCGCGAACCCTTCGGCTGATGGTGCTGTGCCCCCGTGAGGCGGCGCCGATCTGGCAGTGGATGCGGTGGCTGCCGCACGTCCGGGGGAGCGAGGACGACGGCTTCCTCGGCTCGTTCGGCAACGACGACGAGACCACGATGCGCCGGATCACCGAGCTGGCGAAGCTGGTCGAGGCCCGCCGCAAGGCGCTCAACGCCTCCAACCCGACACCGCAGCCGGCCCTGTTCGCCGAGCAGATCGTGGTGGTGATGGACGGGGCACGCCGCCTGCGGCTGCTGCCGGGCGTGGTCGGCCTGCTCAAGGACGGCCCGTCGGTCGGTGTCAGGTTCATCTGCCTGGACGGGGACGAGCGCCAACTGCCCGACGAGGCGCACGCGGTACTGGCTCCCCACGGTGCGTGGTGGCGGCTTCGGCAGACCGGCGCGCCGACGGTGGACGGCATCCGGCCCGACCTGGTCAGCCCGCAGTGGCTCGACCGGCTGGCCCGCTCGCTGGCCCCGATCCAGGACGTCTCCGGCGGCGACGGCGCCACGGCGATCCCGGCCGCGAGCCGGTTGCTGACCGTACTGCGGATGGAGACGCCCGATCCGCAGCGGCTGGCGATGAACTGGGCAGCCGGCGGCCGGACCACGCAGGCGGTGATCGGGGAAGGGGCCGAGGGCCCGTTCAGCATCGACATCGTCCGGGACGGTCCGCACGGCCTGGTCGCCGGTACGACCGGCGCCGGTAAGTCCGAGCTGCTGCAGACGATCATCGGATCGCTTGCCATCGGCAACAGGCCGGACGAGATGACGTTCGTCCTGGTGGACTACAAGGGCGGCGCGGCGTTCAAAGACTGCAACCACCTGCCGCACACCGTCGGTATGGTCACCGACCTCGACGGGCACCTCACGACGCGGGCGCTGGCTTCGCTGGCCGCCGAACTGCACCGCCGCGAGTACCAGCTCAAGGGCGCCAACGCGAAGGACATCGAGGAGTACCTCGAGCGGATGGGCCCGGACGACGAGCGGATGCCACGGCTGCTGATCGTGATCGACGAGTTCGCCGCGATGGTCTCCGAGCTGCCCGACTTCGTCACCGGGATCGTCGACATCGCCCGCCGGGGGCGGTCGCTGGGGGTGCACCTGATCCTGGCGACGCAGCGTCCGGCCGGTGTCGTCACCAACGACATCAAGGCGAACACCAACCTGCGGATCGCGCTCCGGGTGACCGATGCCGGTGACAGCTCGGACGTGATCGAGGCAGCGGACGCCGCCCACATCTCGAAGGCGACACCGGGCCGTGGTTATGCCCGGCTGGGGCACTCGTCGCTGATCCCGTTCCAGACCTCACGGGTCGGCGGCCGCCCGCCGGGACTGGTTGCCGCGAGCATCGGTGTACGGCCGGTGGGCTGGCAGGACCTGGGCCGCCCCGTGTACTTCGACGGCGCCGAGGCCGAGGACGACGTGATGGTGCCGACGGACCTGGCCACCTTGGTGAAGTCGCTGCAGGAGGCCGCCAAGGTCGCCGGCGTCAAGACCCCACCGAGCCCCTGGCTCCCGCCGCTGGCCGGGATCGTCACGCTGGCGGAGCTCGAGGGGGACAAGCCGGGCGACGACGGGCTGTTGCCGCCGATCCCGTTCGGGCTGGCCGACGTGCCCGCCGAGCAGGCGCGGTCGGTGGCGACGTACGACCTGAGCTCGTCCAGCCACCTGGCGATCATCGGCGCCCCACGCAGTGGGCGCTCGGCGACCCTGCGGGCCATCGCCGGGTCCATCGGGCGGCTGATCGAGCCGAAGGACGTGCATCTGTACGGTGTCGACTGCGGCAACAACGCCCTGATCCCGATGGTCAGCCTGCCGCACACCGGTGCCGTGGTGTCGCGTGACCAGGTGGACCGGCTCAGCCGGCTCACGGCCCGGATCCAGGGACTGATCGGCCGACGGCAGCAGGACCTTGCGGCGAAGGGTTTCGCCGATCTGGGCGAGCAGCGCCGCAGCGTGCCGGCCGACGAACGGATGCCTTACATCGTGGTCCTGCTGGACCGCTGGGAGGGATTCGTCGCGGCCTTCGAGTCGGTCGACGGCGGCCGGCTGGTCGACGCCTGGCTGCAGATCCTGCAGGAGGGCGCCGGTGCGGGCGTCAAGGTGGTGATGACCGCGGACCGGTCCGCGCTGGTGGGCCGGATCTCCACCCTGATGGAGGACCGGCTGGTACTGCGGATGACGGACCCGTCGGACTTCCTGATGATCGGGATGCCGACCAAAGAGGTGCCGGACCACTTCCCGGCCGGACGGGGCTTCCGGTCTCAGGGCCTGCTGGAGACGCAGGTCGCGTTGCTGGCCGAAGACGACGACGGTACGGCTCAGGTGGCCGCGTTGCACCAGATCGGGGCGCAGGCGACGCCGCAGTCGGAGATTCCGCGCCAGTTGCGGCCGTTTCGGGTCGATGCGCTGCCGGCGTCGATCGAGGTCGCGGCCGCACTCGAGCTCGCCGCCGCGCCGCTGCGCCCCACCGAGGTCCTGGTGGGAGTCGGCGGCGACGACCTCGACGTACGGGCGTTCGACGCGTTCGAGCACGGGCCCGGCCTGGTCGTGGTGGGGCCGCCGCGCTCGGGCCGTAGTACGACGCTGATGACGATGATCGACTCGGTCACCTCCCAGGGCTGGCAGGTGGTGGCCGTGGCGCCGCGGCGCAGCCCGCTGCGAGACCTGGTCGGGGCACCCGGTGTGGCCTGCGTCTTCGGTGCGGACGCGGACGCGGAGATGGTGCGGGAGGTCCTCGACGGCCTGACCAGTCCTTTCGCCGTGGTCGTCGACGACCTGGAGTTGCTCGGGCAGGACAGCCCGCTGGCCGAGCTGATCGATGCCAGGGTCGCGTTGCTGCGAGACACCGGCAACCTGATGATCGGCGCCGGTACCGGACCCGATCTCACCAGCATGTACCGCGGCCCGGTGGTGTCGATGAAGAAGTCCAGGGCCGGCCTCGTGCTCAGCCCGCAGAAGTACGACGACGCGGAGATCTTCGGCCTCCAGTTGCCCCGCGGGATGGCCGGCGGCGCCCCGCCAGGGCGCGCTCTGATGGTCACCGGCGGTCGCTACGAGCCGGTGCAGGTGGCCCGCCCATAGACGCCCATAGACGCCCATAGACGCCCATAGACGCCCATAGACGCACAGAAGCCGGCCGGACCTCGCGGTCCGGCCGGCTCCTGGAGGCGATTCGCCGGGTCGATCAGCCGCCGGTGGCGGTCTGAATCGCCTGGCGGTTCTTCTCGACGGCCGACGACGCGTTCTGCAGGTCGGTCTCGATGTTGCTGATGTTCTTCTTGCACTGCTCCCAGGCGCCCCGGAAGTCGTCCGCGTACTTGCCCTTCCAGGTGGTGCTCGTGACAACACCGGAGGACGCGGTCTTCAGCTGACCAAGCTCGGTCTGGAACTCTGCAAGCTTCTTCTTCAGAGCTTCCATCTCCGGCAGGCTACCGCCGACCATGTCGTTCATAGATCTCCCCATCTCGTCCGGGTGCGGTCCGCACCACCTGTCCTCCAACGTAACCATGTCGAGGGTTCATCTGTCCGATTCGCCCCCCGGACTGCAGCCATTGACATCGTCACAGCGCTTCGATACGTGACCCGGGCAACGGTCAGCGGGACAGCAATGTCCTGCGTTCGGCGGTCAGGGTGTCTGTCGCGGTGAGGATCTCGGCCCGGCGCAGGCGGAGGTCGTCGCCGATCTGCTGGAGCAGGCTGCGGGTCCGGGGGATCCGGTTCTGGGTCTTCATGATCGCCAGGAAGCTGCGCAGATCGCGGTACGGGGAGTCGATCCAGCTGTCCAGGAACCTGGCGCGGGCGTCCACCTGCGGGCCGTCTGTCAACGGCCGGCGTTCGCCGTACAGCCGCAGCTCGTCCTTGAGCTTCGCCAGGCACCTCTCCGCGTACGCCGCTGCGGTGCCGACGGCACCGAGTTCGTCGTACTTGGCCTTGCTGCTCAGGAAGCTGCCGTCGGCGAGGTCGGTCAGGGCCGACTGGCGCGCGCGGCCGACCAGGTGCTCGAGGGTGTCCAGCGCCCGGTCTGACCAGCCGACGCTGGTGAGCAGGTCGTCGGTCTCCCGTAGTACCTCGGCCTGCTGTCCGAGGCCGGCGATGATCTCGCGCAGGCGCTCCGCCCACGGATCACCGGCGTCGAGAAGCCTGCGCTCCTTGAGATCAAGCGCGGCCTCGTAATCGGACGTGACGCCCGCGATCGCCTCCTGGTGCCCGCGAGCCGCTGCCAGCGCCACCCGGGCGGCCTCGAACTGGCGCTCCACCTCGTCGAGCCGGTCCTCGGCATCGAAGGTCTCCTCCCGCGCGGCCTCGAACTGCGCGGCCAGGTCACGGGAGAACAACGAGCTGATCCACGAGCGGGACCGGGCCTTGAGATGGTCCTCGGCGGCCCTGAGCTGGTCCACCCGGCCCGCGAAGTGCCTGCGTTCGGCGTACAGGGCATCAACCTGGCGCTGCAGTCTGTTCACCTCCTGGCTGACGCCCCGCTCCTCCTGCCGGGCTTCGCGGCCGGCACTCAAACGCTCGACGTCTTCCTCCATCCCGCCATTCGAGCATCCGGAGGGCTCGGAGCCCGGAAATCGGCAGCTTCTGCGCCGAATTGCAGGTTGTTGCAACGTGCGATGGATCACCGGCAGGCGGGGAGGCCCGGGTCGCCGGAGATTCTGACCCCTGGCAGACGGTAGGGTCGGCCCGACGCCAGGCGGGGGCCACTGCGCCGTACCGGCAGAGTTGCCCCGTGGATTTCAAGGAGCGGGGTCAGATGTCCACCATCGGCACAGAGACGGCCGACAGTCAACGGCAGCGAGCGAACCGGGCAGGCGGTGCCGGGCGCAAGCCGGGCGGTCGCCTGCCCGCGGCCTCCAAGCGGCGCCGCCCGGCGATCGCTGCCCTCGCGGCGCTGCTGATCGTCGGCGGCGCGTTGATCGCGGGGGTGCTCGCGGTCCGGATGGACGAGCGGGTCGCCGTCATCCAGGTCAAGCAGAACATCAACGTCGGCAGCGTGATCACCGAGGAGCTGCTGGCTCAGACGCGGGTGTCCGGCGACGCGCTGAACACCATCCCGGCCGACCAGGCCCGCCTGCTCATCGGCAAGAAGTATGCGGCGGTCAACCTGGTCAAGGGGCAACTGCTCGAGGCGTCCTTGCTGACTGACGAAGCGCCGATCAGCAAGGACAAGGCCGCGGTCGGCATCGTCCTCGTCGACGGCCGCACGCCTGCCTTGGGGCTGCGGGGAGGGGATGTGGTCGAGCTGGTCCGGATCGGTCAGGGCAACGTGCCGCCGGTGCTGATCGGCGACGCCGTCGTGCTCAAGCCGCCGGTGGCCGCCGACAAGGGCAGCTCGCTCGGTGAGAAGTCGAGTAGTAGCGCGCTGGTGGCGACCGTGCTCGTCGATCGCGAGGACGTGATGGCCGTTACGGATGCCTCAGGCAACAACCGGATCGCGGTCGCCCTGCTGAGCCGGGGTTCTTCGTTGGGGCAGAAGTAGTGGGCCTGTACGTCGTCGCCTCGGCGAAGGGCTCGCCCGGCGTCACCACCTCGGCTGTCGTACTGGCCGGGGCCTGGCCGGTCGAGCCCGTGCTGGCAGATCTCGACCCGGCCGGTGGAGATGTGGCGCTGCGCTACCGCGACGAGGCCGGCGCTCCCCTCGACCCGGAGCGCGGCCTGCTGTCGCTGGGAGCGGCGGTGCGCCGGGGCAACAGCGACGTACGGCTCGCAGATCACGTGCAGCGGGTGTCCGGCGGCCTTGAGGTGCTGGCCGGCGTGACGTCGCCCAGCCAGGTGCAGGGTCTCGGCCCGGCCTGGCTGCATCTTGCCCGGGCGATGCGGGTGGTTCCGGATCGCGATGTCATCGCCGACTGTGGCCGGTTGATGCCGGGATCGGCCACTGTGCCGGTGCTGCAGCACGCTGATGCCGTGCTGATGCTCGCCCGCCCCACGCTCGAAGGGCTGTCGCACCTGCGAGAGCGGCTGCACAGTCTCGCCGAGACGCTCCAGTTCGGCACTCACGAGGCCGTACCGACCGGCGTCGCGCTGGTGACGTCGTACCGCGACGGCGGGGTGGTCGGCGAGGTTCAGTCCATCCTCGACCGCTCCAGGCTGCCGGTGACCGTGCTCGGCATCCTCGCCGAGGACGAGAAGGCCGCCGAGGCCATCCGGGTCGGTGACGGCCGCCGGGCGGCCAAGTCGTTGCTGCTGCGCTCCGGTGCTGCCGTGGCCGAGCGCCTGCATCGCCTGGCCCGGCCGGTGTCGCAGTCGCAGAACGCGGAGTGGGGTGTCGCCTGATGGATCAGTCACTGGTACGCCGACTGCGCGAAGAGGTCGCCGAGGTGCTGGCCCGGCAACGCCGGGAGGACACCTCTAACGGACTGCCCCAGATGACCGCGGAGGACGAACGCCAGTTCGCCCGGGCGGTCGTCGGGCGAGTGCTGGAGAACCACGCCCGCGCCGAGATGGCCGCCGGGCGCACTCCGCCCGGTGCCGGCGAGGAGCAGGAACTCGCGGACGGTATCCATGCCGCGCTGTTCGGGGTCGGCCGGCTGCAGCCGCTGCTCGACGACCCGATGGTGGAGAACATCGACATCAACGGGTACGACCGGGTCTTCGTCGGGTTCGCCGACGGGCACGAGGAGATCGGTGAGCCGATCGCCGACTCCGACGACGAGTTGGTCGAGCTGATCCAGACCCTCGCCGCGTACTCCGGACTGGCCAGCCGGCCGTTCGACTCGGCCAACCCGCAGCTCGACCTGCGGCTGCCCGACGGCAGCCGGCTGTCCGCGCTGATGGGTGTCTGCCCGCGGCCGTCGGTGTCGATCCGGCGGGCCCGGCTGTCCCGGGTCAACCTGGAGATGCTGATCGGGTACGGCACGCTCTCGCCCGAGCTCGCGTCGTTCCTGTCGGCGGCGGTCGCGGCCCGGAAGAACATCATGATCGCCGGCGCCACGAACGCCGGGAAAACGACGCTGCTACGGGCACTGGCCAACGAGATCCCGCCGGTGGAGCGGCTGATCACGGTCGAGCGGTCGCTCGAGCTGGGGCTGGGGGAGTTCGAGGACCTGCACCCCAACGTGCTGGCCACCGAGGAACGGTTACCGAACTCCGAGGGCCAGGGATCCATCATCATGGCCGAACTGGTCCGCCGGAGTCTGCGGATGAACCCGAGCCGGGTGATCGTCGGTGAGGTGCTCGGCGACGAGATCGTCACCATGCTGAACGCGATGAGCCAGGGCAACGACGGTTCGCTGTCGACCATCCACGCGAACTCGTCGCTGGAGGTGTTCAACCGGATCTGCACCTACGCGATCCAGTCGGCCGAACGGCTGCCGGCCGACGCGACGATGATGCTGATCGCGGGCGCGATCGACTTCGTCGTGTTCGTCGAGCGGCGCAACGACTTCTCCGCCGGCGGTGGCCTGCGCCGGATGATCACCTCGGTCCGTGAGGTCAACGGCGTCGACGGACGGGTGCTGTCCAGCGAGATCTTCGAGGCGGGGCCGGACGGTATGGCCCAGCCCGCCGCCCCGATCTCGTGCCTGGCCGAGCTCCAGGCGGTCGGCTACCGCGGTACCGCACCGGCGGGGTGGGCGTCATGACCACACCGTCCCCGACGCTGTTGCTGATCGTTCTGCTCGGCGCGATCGTGGGTGGCGCCGCGCTGGTGCTGATCTGGGCGCTGATCCCGCAGCCGGAGTCCGAGACGGTGTCCGCTCCGTCGCCGCTCCTCGAGTCGTTGCGCAAGGCCGGTGCCCGGGTGCCGATCGCCATCGGAGTCGCCCTGCTGATCTTGTTGCTGACCCGCTGGCCGGTCGCCGCGGTGGCGACCGGAGCGCTGGTGTTCGCCTGGCCGGCGTTGTTCGGGGGCGCCGGGGCGGAGACCAAGGCGATCGCCCGGCTGGAGGCCCTGGCGGCGTGGACCGAGTCGCTGCGGGACACCGTGGCCGGTGCCGTCGGCCTGGAGCAGGCCATTCCCGCGACGGCCTATGCCGCCGCACCGGCGATCTCGACGGAACTGACCGCGCTGGCGGACCGTCTCAGGGTCCGTGTGCCACTGTCGCAGGCCCTGCAGAAGTTCGCGGACGAGATGAACGACTCGAGCGTGGACCTCATCGTGGCGAGCCTGATCCTGAACGCCAGGCTGCGTGGCCCCGGCCTGCGGGACGTGCTGACCTCGCTGTCGGAGTCGGCCCGGGCCGCCCTCGACATGCGTCAGCGGGTCAACGCCGGCCGGCGCAGTACCCGCCGGAGCGTACAGATCGTGATGGTCGTGACGGTGGCGTTCGTGCTCGGACTCTCGTTGTTCAACCGGGCGTACGTCGCGCCGTACTCGACCGCGGTCGGGCAGCTGGTGCTGCTGGTCATCCTTGGACTGTTCGCGGCCGG
Source organism: Streptomyces sp. SID13031 (assembly GCF_010548305.1). Taxonomy (GTDB): domain Bacteria; phylum Actinomycetota; class Actinomycetes; order Propionibacteriales; family Kribbellaceae; genus Kribbella. The sequence continues at coordinate 40,070 of NZ_JAAGLV010000003.1, read as the reverse complement.
GTTCTTCTGGCTTCGCCGGCTGGCGAGCTTCGAGACCCCCGCCCGCTTCCTGCACGCCCGGGACCGGTTGCCGACCGCCGCCTCGACCGGGGGTCAGAAATGACGTTGGTGATGCTCGGCGGAGCACTGGTCGGAGTCGGCCTGCTGCTCGTCGTCCAGTTGCTCGCCCGATCGGCTCCGAGCGGAGCGAGCGGGCTGATGCAGCTCGACGCCGACCTGCGCCGGTACCGCCACGAGGTGACCCTGACCGCTGACCGGCGGCACCAGCAGGAGTCGTTGCGGATGCGCCGGCTCGGGGCCGGCCTGCGCCGTGCCCTCGATGCCCGCGGGATGCAGCTGCCGGTATCGATCCGGGCCGATCTCGGGATCGCCGGGCGCTCGTTGGAGACGCATCTGGCGAGCAGTCTGGTCGGAGCTCTGGCGGGGTTTGTCGCGCCGTTCCTGATGCTCCTGCCGCTGAGCATCGTCAGCGGCAGCCTGCCTGGCTTCATTCCGGTCTGGCTCGGGGTTATCGGGGCACTCGTCGGCGCACTCCTGCCGACGGTGCAGCTGCGGACGCTGGCCGCCGATCGGCGGCGGGACTTCCGGCACGTGGTCAGTTCGTTCCTCGACCTGGTCGCGATGAACCTGGCCGGCGGTCGCGGTGTGCCGGAGGCTTTGTCGTCGGCGGCCGGGATCAGTGACGGTTGGGCGTTCGTCCGGATCCGGGACACACTGGAGACTGCCCGGCTACAAGGTGTGACACCGTGGGCAGCGCTCGGTGAGCTCGGCGACGAGGTCTCGATCGACGAGCTGCGGGACCTGTCGGCGGCGCTTGCGCTGGTCGCCGAGGACGGCGCTAAGGTGCGTGACTCGCTGGTCGCGCGAGCGGTGTCGATGCGGCGCCGTGAGCTGGCCGACACCGAAGGCAGGGCCCAGGCCCAGTCCCAGTCCATGCTGATGGCGCAGATGTTGCTGTGCGTCGGCTTCCTGCTCTTCTTGACTTATCCAGCAGTAGCCCGGGTGATGGGGCTGTGAGCCACCACCCGGCCGAGGAAGGATGACCATGTTCACCACGACCAACCAGACCATCGTGTTCCTGCGGGTCCTGCTCGGCGGACGGATCGACCGCGCCCGGCGATCGGAGCGCGGCGCCTCCGCGGTCGAGTGGGTGCTGATCTCGGCGCTCCTGATCGGTGTCGCCATCGCGGTCGGCGCGATCATCCTGAACAAGCTCACCGGCAAGGCCAACGACCTGGATCTGGGCTGACCTCAGGCGATGGCAACGGCGAGGTGGGCCCGGAGATTCCGGCGTAAGCATGACGAGCGCGGCGCGAGCACCGTCGAGCTCGTCCTCTACATGCCCATCTTGATGCTGGCGATCTTCCTGACCATCCAGTTCTCGCTGATCTATCTGGGCAACCAGGTCGCCTCCGCGGCGGCCCGGGAGTCGGCCAGGGTGGCGCGGACCTCGTTGGACCGCAACCAGGCCGAGGCCGCCGGGGTGGCCTACACGGGCAAGGTCGGCAAGGGGATCCTGGAGGACGTCCAGGTGATCGTCACCCCCGTCGGCGCCGACCAGGTCCGGGTCGAGGTCCGCGGCCACGCCCTGAAGATCACCCCGTTCATCGATCCGCCGACCGTGACCCAGGTCGTCCAGGGACCGCTGGAGGAATTCCGTGCGGACAACTGAGCGCCGCGGCGAGCGTGGCTCGATGGCAGTGGAGATCGTGCTGCTCGCCCCGGTGATGATGGCCTTCATGATGCTGGTGGTGGCCGGCGGCCGGTACGTCGCGGTCCGCGGCGACATCGAGGCCGCGAGCCGCGACGCCGTCCGGGCGGCGTCCCTGGAGCGCGACGTCGGCACGGCCCAGGCAGCCGCGGTGGATACGGCGATCGCGGCGCTGCAGCATCCCGACCAGTGCCAGGACCCCGAGCTCAGCGGCAACTTCGTCTCGGGCGGCATGATCACCGTCACCCTCACCTGCGAGGTCTCCTACGACGGCCTGGGCCTGATCGGGCTGCCGGGGACCAAGCGGATCACGATCAGCAGTTCGGCGCCCATCGACGTGTACCGGAGGACCGGCTGATGAAACGCTGCTGGAAGCGGCTCCGGCCGGCCGGTGACGAGCGCGGATCGGCGACGGTCTTCGTCCTCGGCTTCGCGACCGTACTGATGGTCGGCGCGGGTCTGGTGGTCGACGGCGGCCTGGCGCTGAACAAGCGCAGCCAGCTCACCGACGACACGGAGCAGGCGGCCCGGGCGGGAGCGAGCGCGATCGACATCGCGGTCCTGCGGGACCGGAACGAAGTGGTGATCGACGAAGGACAGGCCAGCGCTGTGGCCACGGACTTCCTGAGCGCCCGCGGCTACACGAACATCTCGGTGACGGTGAACGGGAACCGGGTCACCGCCTCGGCCGACAGTTCGGTCGACACCGCGATCCTCGGACTGGTCGGGATCGACAGCTTCACCGTGCACGGCGAAGCTGTCGCCGAGCCCGAAATCGGCTAGGAGACAGGCATGACGCAGGAGTCCAGGGCACGGCGGTTCCTGGAAGCGCCACCGGATCCGGGCCGCTTCCAGCAGGACGCGCAGCCACCAGTACGACGGTCGCCGGGGCAGGCCGTTGTGGCCGCGCTCGCGTTGCTCCTGCTCCTGCTCGGCGTACCGGTCCTGTTGTGGGTGCTGAGCGGTCCGCCGCCGTACCCGCACGGCTGGCCGACGCGGGAGGATCTGACCGCGCCGATCGGCGTCGAGGCCCTGCTGACCGTACTGCGGGCCGTCGTCTGGCTGGCCTGGCTGCATTTCGTGGCCTGCGTGGTCGCCGAGTTCTCCAGCGCCGCCCACGGCCGCGGCGTCCCCCGGGCGGTGCCGCTCGGCGGTGGCAGCCAACGGCTGGCGCGGGTCCTGGTCAGCGCGCTGCTGCTCACCGGGATCGCGGTCGGCCAGGCCGCCGCGGCGACTGGTGCGGGCAGCGGAGCGCCGGAGCCTCGCTCCCAGGTGTCCGTCACCGCGACGACGACCACCACCACAGTGAACGCGACGGCGGGGGTGGCCGCCGAAGATCAGCGGGCTCCGTCCATGTTCGACGGGGCGCACAACAAAGCCAATCCGCTGGCCGGCAAGAAGATCTACACGGTCAAGGCGCCGGTCGGGCACCACCACGACAACTTGTGGGAGATCGCCGAGAAGCACCTCGGTGACGGCCGCCGGTACAAGGAGATCTACGAGCTCAACAAAGAGCGGTTGCAGCCCGACGGCCAGCACCTGCACCTCGCCCGGCTGATCATGCCGGGCTGGGACCTGATCATGCCCGAGGACGCTGTCGGGGTGGATCGGGTGCCGGTCCACCAGGCGACCCCGACCGCGGTGGCGAAGCCCAGTACGACCACGACGACCTCGACGCCGGAGCACGAGGAAGGTCCCGTCGTCCAGGCGCCGACGACCGGGGAGACCGGCAGCAGTCACACGGGACCGGGTGGGCCCAACGGCGGCGGCGGAGGTGGCGGCGAGCACGTCACGGACGGCGGCCAGACGCAGGACTCCCGCTGGCGGCTGCCGACGGACCTGCTCGGCGGTGGGCTGGTGGCCGCCGGAGTGCTGACGCTGTTGCTGGTGGAGCGGTACAGGCGTCGTGGGCGTGATCCGGAGGCGGCGGCTGCCGCGGCGGAGGTGGCGCTGCGGGTTGGTGCGGATCCGGAGCGGGCCGGGGCGCTCGACCGGGCGATGCGCGGGCTGGTCGGGCAGTGTGAGGCTGCGGGCATGTCGCTGCCGCCGCTGTTCGGTGTTCTCGTCGACGAAGGCGGTATCGAGCTTCTGCTGGCACCGGCGCAGAGCGAGGTGCCCGCCCCGTGGCAGGCGCTCGACGACGGTCGCCGGTGGCGGATCGAGCGGGCGGACATTCCCGCCGAGCGGTCCGGTCCCGCGCCGTTCCCGGCGCTGGTCTGTCTCGGCCGCGACGAGTACGAGCGTGACGTGCTGGTGGACCTCGAGGCCGCCAGCGGTGCCCTGAGCCTGCAGGGTGACACCGTCGTGGCCCGCGAGGTCGCCACTTCGGTCGCCGTCCAGCTGGCTACGAATCCTTGGACCGACCTCCTCCGGGTCACCACCTCCGGTCTGCCGGACGCGCTGGCGGAGGTGCTGGCCGACCGGTTGCGGGTGGTCGGCGACATCGACCTGGTCATCCCCGAATTCGAAGCGGGCGGGATCGAGACCGAGGTGCTGTCCGGCCGGGTCAGCCGGTCTGCCGAAGCGTCACCGCAGTACGTCGTACTGGGCGCGCCGCCCAGTGAGGAGACGGCCAACAGGCTGACCGCCCTGGCTGGCCGCAACCGGGCGGGCTTCGGCCTGCTGGTGGCCGGCACCGTTCCAGGAGCCCGGTGGCAGTTGCAGGTGGACGAGACCGGGACCCTGCGGATCCCGGCGCTCGGGCTCACCCTGTCGGCCAGCCGCCTCAGCGAGCCGTCGGTCGAGCTACTGACCGAGCTGCTGGACGCGGCCCGGACGTCGGTACCGATGCCGACCGGCCAGAACCGGATCCGGGTGCCGAACAGCGGCCGGCTCGGCGACGACTCGAACTGGTCGACGGCGAACGTGCGCATCGGTGTCCTCGGGCCGGTCGACGTACGGGCGATGAACCGGCTCGAGTCGGAGCGGATCCCGCTGGCCACCGAGCTCGTCGCATTCCTTGCCCTGCACCCCGGTGGCGTCCACCCGAGTGTGCTCGCGGCGTCCCTGTGGCCGCGCGGCGTGACCGCCGAGGTCCGCGACACCACCGTCGCGCGGGTTCGGGAGTGGCTCGGCGCGGACAGCAACGGGCATCATCACCTGCTCCAGGACGCGAGCGGCAGGCTCCTGCTCGGCCCCGAACTCGCGGTCGACTGGGACTGCTTCTGCGACCTGGTACGCCGGAGCCGGACCGCGCAGACCCAGCGTGACGAGCGCGAACTGCTCCGTCGCAGCCTGCACCTGGTCCGGGGACCGTTCCTCAGCGGGCGGACCCGTGGCAGCTACTCCTGGATCGCGCGGGTCCACCTGGAACGGCTGGTGCCGGATCTGGTCGTCGACGCCGCACACCGGCTCTGGGAGCTCAGCGCCGGCGATGACGACCCGGCTGGAGCGGTCAGCGCGGCGCGCGCCGGCCTGCGGCTGGCCGGCAGCTCGGACCTGCTCTGGCGCGACCTGCTGATGGCCGAGCACCGGTACGGCGGGGTGGCAGCGGCCGAGCAGGTCGTGTCGGCGCTGGGCGAGCGGATCCAGGCGCACGGCCTGCTGCTCAGCCCGGAGACCGAGGCACTGATCGAGGACTTGCTGCCGGCCGCCGCAAGCCGTGCCCGCCGGGCAGGCTGACCGCAGACCACCACCCCGGGCAGGCTGACCGCAGACCACCACCCCGGGCAGGGGTGCCGCGGAATCAGCCTGCCTTGGTGGTCAGGCGGACCTGCTGCAGGCGGATCATCGTGCCGGCGAGCTTGGTGTCGGGGACCGGTGGCTTCTCCAGCGTGCCGGTCTGGCTGACCGTGACCTCGGCGACCATCCCGCCGACCGCGATACTCGCCTCCGCGATCGCCTCGATCTGCCCGGTCACGCCGGCGACCTCGGTCCGTGCATCCGTCAGCGCTCCAGGCAGGTTCTTCACCGCGAAGGGCTTGGTGTGCTCTTCCTGAGCCCAGAAGCCCTTGAGCAGGTCATCCGCCTTGGCTTTCGAAGCCGCCTTGAAGAGTTGCACCGTGACGCGCTTGTGCCGGTCCGGGCTGAGCCGGAAGGTCTGGTACCCCTCCTTGCAACCCGCGTTCAGCAACAGCGCAAGGTCTTCCGCAGGCGAAGCGGACAACGTGTCGACGAAGCTCTGCCGGCTGAACGGCCCGCTCACCTGGGCCGGCTCAGCGGGATCACCCTTCAAAAACCCACCCGGTACGACCGCCAATCCAGCCAAGCCACCAGCGGCAGCCGGGGCCGCCACATCAGCCGGCGCAGACGGCGTACTGGCCGCTACCGGGGTGGTCGCGGCACCGGCGTCATTCCCACAGCCGGTCAGCGCTGCCAACCCAACACACACCGCAGCGGCAACACCGGGCGCAACTCGCCTCACGATTCCTCCGCAGGGGTCAGGGGATTACGCCGTGAGCCCACCAGACAAAGGTGAACACCAGGCAAATCCCTAGCCCTTCATGACGTAGCTCACGCGGAACCGGACCATAACGTGATAATTGCCCCCAGCACAGAGGGCCGATTCAGCCTGCGGTCGCGGCGGCGAGCAGTTCGGTGATGCGGCGGCGGGCGGCCTTGGGATGCAGGGGTTCGCAGCCGGCGTCGACGCAGCGCTTCACCACCCGAGGGTCGTCCTTGAGCAAGAGCAGTCCTCGTCGCAGCAGGGTGAACGGCGGCTTGCGACGCTCACGCAGGTCGCGCTGGAACCGGCGTACGAACGTCACGATCCGGTGGTGCCGGACGCAGATCGCCGCCGCCAGCAACCCGCGCTCCCGCAACGCCCCGACCACCTGGTCAGCGAAGATGCCCTCGGCAATCACCAACGGCGATCCCCCTGTCTCCACAGGGCGATGCCCGACGGTCCCGTCCGCGGCGATGTCATAGACCGGCATGTCCGAGGCTCCCGTAGCGCACAGAACCTCCAGCGCCGCCACCGCCCGGTCCCCGTCCCAGGACCCAGGATCGTCCCAATCGACGATCCCCAACGGCGACCGCGGCATCGCCGCGTCGTCCCCATCCCGATAGAAGTCGTCAAGCCGCACAACCGGCAACCCCACAACCTCCGCCAACCGCGACTTCCCAGCCCCCGAAGGCCCCGCCAGCAATACCACCCGAGCACTCACCCGCGCATTCTCCCCCAACCCCACCCCAGCCAAGAGCCCCACCTCCCCGTCGGCATTTCGGCGGTTAACCGTCGAAATGCTGACGGGAGGGGGCTAGGCCAGGGCTTCCGTGAGGGTTGCGTGGTGGGTGGTGAACCAGTGGTTGGTTCGGTCGGTGAGGGTGGATTCGCCGGTGGTCCAGCGTTGGTGGAACCACGGATGGCCGGATTCGGCGCCCCGGCGGACGTAGTCCATGCACCAGATGTGGTTGGCGGCGGCTGCGTCGACCAGACGGTTGCGGTCGGTGTCAGTGAGCCCGTAGGCGTCGGCGAATCGGCGAAGGCGGGCCAGGTTCTGCCCCTGGCGAGCGTCCAGGATGTCGGCGTCGGGACGCAACGGCGCCCACAGGCGAGCCGCGGCCGCGACATCCCACAACGCCGACCCGGGCCCGGCCAGATCGAAGTCGATCAGAGCCACCGCCACCCCATCGCGGAAGACGATGTTGTCGAGGTTCGGATCGTTGTGGCCGACCAGCCCATCGTCATACGCGGAAGGCACAGCCTCAGCCCAGGCATGTCCAGCAGGATCGAACCCGGCCACCGCCTCGTGATACCGCCTCAGCAACCGCGCCACGCTCTCCAGCGCCCCGAAAGTCATCGACCAGGCCGGGTACGGCGCCGTCACGGTCTCGCCCGGTACGTACGTCAGCACCTCACGCCCCTGCGCATCAACGCCGAGGAACTCCGGTACCGCCTCGAACCCGACAGCGGAGAGGTGGTCGAGCAGTGCGTGCACGGCAGGGCTGCTCGGCCGCAGCGGGCGGCGCACGGTATCGCCGACCCGCACCACCAGGCCACGGTTGGCGGTGCCGCCGAGCAGGCGGGTCTCGACCTCAGGCATCACGGCACAGTGTGGCGGCTGGACCGCGATCAGGCTAGATCGCTCAAACGAGCAACGATCCGCTCGGCTGTCACCCGAACTCTTGACACACCCCGGAAACATTAGGTTCACTCAACGATGAGCAGCCTGCTGCTCATATGAGCGTGACCGCCGATCGCGAAGGAGCAGCCCGTGCTGGAACAGCGCAAGCGCATCGGGGGTGCAGTCGTCGCACTCCTTCTGGTGAGTGGAGTGAGCGGCTGCGCCGGATGGGGTGGCGGTGCGGGAGGTGGTGGCGCCGACAGCATCAACGTGCTGATGGTGAACAACCCGCAGATGGTCGACCTGCAGAAACTGACCGCGGACAACTTCACCAAAGAGACCGGGATCAAGGTCAACTACACGGTCCTGCCGGAGAACGACGTCCGCGACAAGATCAGCCAGGAGTTCTCCAGCCAGGCCGGCCAGTACGACGTCGCCTCGCTGAGCAACTTCGAGATCCCGATCTATGCCAAGAGCAAGTGGATCGCGCCGCTCTCGGACTACATCGCCAAGGATTCGGCCTTCGACCAGGACGACGTCCTGAAGCCGATGACCCAGTCGATGTCGGCCGACGACGGCAAGATCTACGGCGAACCCTTCTACGGTGAGTCGTCGTTCCTGATGTACCGCAAGGACATCCTGCAGGCCAAGGGCGTCGAGATGCCGGCCAAGCCGACCTGGCAGCAGGTCGCCGACATCGCCGCGAAGGTCGACAACGCCGAGCCCGGGATGCGCGGCATCTGCCTGCGCGGCCAGCCCGGCTGGGGTCAGCTGTTCGCCCCGCTGACCACGGTGGTGAACACCTTCGGCGGCACCTGGTTCACCGCGGACTGGCAGGCGAAGGTCAACGCGCCGGAGTTCACCGAGGCGACCAAGTTCTACGTCGACCTGGTCCGCGAGCACGGCGAGCTCGGCGCACCGCAGGCCGGCTTCACCGAATGCCTGAACAACCTCGTCCAGGGCAACGTCGCGATGTGGTACGACGCCACCTCCGCCGCCGGTTCGCTGGAGGCGCCGGGATCACCCGTCAAGGGCAAGATGGGGTACGCCCCCGCGCCGGTCGTGAAGACCGCCAGCTCCGGCTGGCTGTACGCCTGGTCGTGGAGCATCCAGGAGGCGAGCAAGAAGAAGGACAACGCCTGGAAGTTCATCTCCTGGGCGTCCAGCAAGCAGTACGAGGAGCTCGTCGGCAAGGAGCTCGGCTGGTCCCGGGTACCGGCCGGCAAGCGCGCCTCGACGTACGAGAACGCGGACTACCGCAAGGAGGCGTCGGCCTTCGCGGATCCGACCAAGCAGGCGATCGAGAACGCCGACCCGCGCAACCCAGGTGTCCAGCCGCGGCCGGCGATCGGGATCCAGTTCGTCGACATCCCCGAGTTCCCCGATCTCGGCACTCAGGTCAGCCAGGACGTCAGTTCGGCGATCGCCGGCCGGATGAGCGTCGACGAGGCGCTGAAACGCGGGCAGGGACTCGCCGACGACGTGGCCGAGCGCTATCGCGCCAGAGAAGCGAAGTGAGGGGCTGACATGTCTGTCGACACCGAGGTACGTCCGGGCCGCCACGCGGCCACCCCGCCCAAGAAGCCGGGCACCCTGCTGCGCAGTACCGGCGACTGGGCCCGGCGGGCGCCGCTGATGCCAGCGCTGGTCTTCATGATCATCGTCACCCAGTTGCCGTTCGTGGTCACGATCATCGCGTCCTTCATGAACTGGAACGCCTACTACCCCGACGAGCGCAGCTTCGCCGGGATCGACAACTTCCGCCGGGTGCTGACGGATGCGAACACCCGGCAGGCGATCTGGGTGACCATCCTGCTGACCGCGGGCGTAGTGCTGATCAGCCTGCTGCTCGGTCTTGGCATCGCGCTGCTGCTCGACCGCAAGTTCCGCGGTCGCGGTGCGGTCCGGACGATGATGATCACGCCGTTCCTGGTCGTACCGGTGGCCGCGGCCCTGCTGTGGAAGCACGCCCTGTACAACCCGGAGTACGGGCTCTTCAATGGCGTGCTCAAGTGGATCTTCGGCGACAACGCGCCGCAGCCGGACTGGATCAGCAACCAGCCGTTGTGGTCGGTCATCTTCGCGCTGGTCTGGCAGTGGACGCCGTTCATGATGCTGATCCTGCTGGCCGGTCTGCAGAGCCGGCCGCTCGACGTGATCGAGGCCGCGGGGATCGACGGCGCGAGCAAGTGGGCGATCTTCCGGTACATGACGTTGCCGCACCTGCGGCAGTACCTCGAACTGAGCGCCCTGCTCGGCTCGATCTACGTCGTGCAGAACTTCGACGCCGTCTTCACCATCACGTCCGGCGGTCTCGGGACGGCGAACCTGCCGTACACGATCTACCAGACCTTCTACACCGCCCATGACTACGGCCGGGCCTCGGCCGCGGGCGTCATCGTCGTGATCGGCACCATCTTGATCGCGACCTTCGCACTGCGGTCGGTCTCGACCCTGTTCAAGGAGGAGGGCCGATGAGCGGTCAAGTGACGATCGTGACGGGCAAGAAGAACCGCGGCGGCGGGATGGCACTGAGTTTTCTGGCCTGGATCGTGGGCGTGCTGTTCGTGCTCCCGGTGCTCTGGATGGCGCTCACCTCGTTCCACGCCGAGACGGACGCGGCGAAGAACCCGCCGGACGTCACGGCGCCGTTGACGCTCGACGGCTTCCGCTCGTTCTTCGACTCCGGTCCCTGGCCGTCGATCGCGAACTCGCTCACCGCGAGCATCCTGTCGACGCTGCTGGTGATCCTGCTGGCGTTCCCGGCGGCGTACGCGCTGTCGATCAAGCCGGTGAAGAAGTGGACGGACGTGATGTTCTTCTTCCTGTCCACCAAGATGCTGCCGGTGGTCGCCGGTCTGCTGCCGATCTACCTGTTCGCGCAGTTCGCCGGGCTGCTGGACAACATCTGGCTGCTGATCGTGCTCTACACGTCGATGAACCTGCCGATCGCGGTCTGGATGCTGCGCAGCTTCCTGGCCGAAGTACCGGTCGAGATCCTGGAGGCGGCCCAGGTCGACGGCGCCGGCCTGATCCGGACGCTGCGCTCGGTGGTCGCACCGGTGGTGATGCCGGGCATCGCGTCCGCTTCGCTGATCTGCTTCATCTTCAGCTGGAACGAGCTGCTCTTCGCCCGGGTCCTCACGGGTACCGTGGCGCAGACCGCGCCGGTGTTCCTGACCGGCTTCGTCACCAGTCAGGGCCTGTTCCTCGCGAAGGTCTGCGCGGCCTCCCTGGTGGTTTCGCTGCCTGTGCTGATCGCCGGTTTCGCGGCCCAGGACAAGCTCGTCCAGGGCCTGTCGCTCGGGGCGGTCAAGTGACGGAGCAGTCCGCCAAAGGAGGCAGGGTGCAGCAACTCAGCGCGGCCAGCGTGGGTTCCCTCGACGAGCGGGTCGGCGTACCGGCGTACGACCGTACTTCGGTACGCCCCGGCATCGTCCATTTCGGGGTCGGCGGATTCCACCGGGCCCACCAGGCGATGTACCTCGACAAGCTGATGAACGAGGGCAAGGCACTCGACTGGGGCATCGTGGGCGTCGGCGTACTGCCGCACGACCGGCACATGGCCGACGTGATGGCGGCCCAGGATCACCTGTACACGTTGGTGGTCAAGTACCCCGACGGGACGCTGGAGCCGCGGGTGATCGGCTCGATCGTCGGCTACCTGTTCGCGCCCGACGACCCCGAGGCGGTACTGACCCGGCTGACCGACCCGACCACCCGGATCGTCTCGCTGACGATCACCGAGGGCGGGTACCACGTGAACCAGGTGACCGGGGAGCTGGACGCCTCCGACCCCGGCCTGGCGGCGGACCTGGAGCCGGGCGCGCTGCCGGGGAGCGCGTTCGGTTTCATCGTCGAGGCGCTGGCCCGGCGACGGGCGGCCGGCGTCGAGCCGTTCACGGTGATGTCGTGCGACAACATCCCCGGCAACGGGCATGTGGCGCGCAAGATGCTCGCCGCGTTCGCTCGATTGAAGGACCCGGCACTGGCGGATTTCCTGGAGCAGGAGGTGCGCTTCCCGAACTGCATGGTCGACAGGATCACGCCGGTCACGGCCGACGCGGATCGCGAGGCGCTGGCGACGCAGTACGGGATCGAGGACGGCTGGCCGGTGGTGTGCGAGCCGTTCACCCAGTGGGTGCTCGAGGATGACTTCGGTGGCGTCAGGCCGCAGTACGAGGATGTCGGTGTGCAGTTGGTCGAGGACGTCGAGCCGTACGAGCTGATGAAGCTGCGGCTGCTCAACGCGAGCCACCAAGCCCTTTGTTACTTGGGGTATCTGGCCGGCTATCGCTATGCGCACGAGGTCTGCCAGGACAAGCTGTTCGTCGACTTCCTGCTCGGCTACATGGACACCGAAGGTACGCCGACGCTGCCGCCGGTACCGGGGGTCGACCTGGATCGGTACAAGCACCAGCTGATCGAGCGGTTCGCGAATCCCGAGGTGCGCGACACGCTCGCCCGGCTGTGCGCGGAGAGCTCCGACCGGATCCCGAAATGGCTGGTGCCCGTCGTCCGCGAGCAGCTCGCCGCGGATCGCGGGATCGAGCACGCCGCACTCGTCATCGCCTCCTGGGCCCGGTACGCCGAGGGCGTGGACGAGCAGGGCGAACCGATCGAGGTAGTGGACCGGTTGCGGGACAAACTGGTCGCGCGGGCGCAGCACAATCGCGAGGAACCGCTGCTCTTCGTGTCCGACCGGGATCTGTTCGGTGACCTCGTCGACGACGAGCGGTTCGTGCAGGCCTACACCTCGGCGCTGGCCTCCTTGCACGAGCACGGAGCGCGAGCAACGCTCGAAGCGCGGACTACCTGAACAGGGGCTCGCGGCAAGGGCCTTGAACCGTTACGGTGCCGGGGAATCACGGGAGAAGGATTGGTGGCGGGGCGACGGTGAACAGCCGGGGACAGCTGCTCGGAGAGGGCGATGACGACGACCAGTTGCTGGCCGAGGTCGCCCGCCGCTACTACCTCGACAACACCTCGAAGGTCGAGATCGCCAAGCAGCTCGACCTGAGCCGGTTCAAGGTCGCCCGGCTGCTCGAGGACGCGCGCAGCCGGGGCATCGTCCAGATCCAGATCAAGAACCCGTCGCCGATCGATCGCGGGTTGTCGGACCAGCTGGCGTCGGCGCTCGGCATCCCGCACTGCGTCGCCACGCACACCTCCGGATCGCCCGAGCAGGTCCGCGACCAGGTGGCCGAGGCGGCCGCACGGACGGTCGCGCCGCTGGTCCGCGCCGGCGACCTGCTCGGCCTGACCTGGAGCCGGGCGGTCGACGCGATGGTCGACCACATCGACGTACTGCCTGCCTGCACGGTGATCCAGATGGCCGGTTCCCTGCATTCACCCTCAGGTGGCGGCAGCACGATGGACCTAGCCCGCCGAGCCGCTGCACTAGCTGGCGGTACTGCGCACGCCGTCCACGCACCACTAGTCGTTGACGACATCGCGGCCGTCACCGCGTTGCGCAGGCAGCCCGGCATCGCCGATACGTTGGCACTGGCCGACGGCCTGGACATCTCGGTCGTCGCCATCGGTGCGTGGCGCGCGGGTTGCTCGACGGTTTGGGACGCGGTGTCGGAGGAGCTCCGGGCAGAAGGCTTGGCCGGAGGAGCAATCGCCGAAGTCAGCGGGCATCTTCTGGACCTGGACGGCAGACTGGTCGAGTCACCGCTGGAACAGATGATCATCGCGGTCTCGGTCGACCAGCTGCGCCGCCCGGCGGAGCGGGTCGCGCTGGCCGCGGGGACCCATCGCGCCCCGGCGGTGATCGCCGCGGTCCGGGCCGGCCTGGTCAGCACCCTGGTGACGACGACCGACCTCGCCCGCGATGTTCTGCGGCACCTTGATTCCTGACCGGGGCGGCGGGGGCGGGGCAGAAACCACACAGCAAAGGATCTCTAGATGACTGACCCGAGACTGGTTGCCGGAGTCGACTGCTCGACTCAGGCAACCAAGGTCGTCGTGTGCGACGCAGACACCGGAGAGGTACTACGGGAGGGCCGCGCGCCGCATCCCGACGCCACCCAGGTCGACCCGGCCGAGTGGTGGAAAGCCTGGTCTCTCGCGTCCGAGGGACTGCTCGACGGAGTCTCCGCATTGTCGGTCGGCGGTCAGCAACACGGCATGGTCCTGCTGGACGGCGCGGGGGTGGCCGTCCACCCGGCGGTGCTGTGGAACGACACCAGCTCGGCAGATGCGACGGTTGAACTGGTCTCTGAGTTGGGTGGCCCCGAGGCTTGGGCCGCGGCGACTGGATCCGTGCCGGTGCCGAGCTTCACGGTCACCAAGCTGCGTTGGGTGCGTGGCGCTGCTCCGGATGCGGCCGCTCGGGCCGAGGCTGTTGCGTTGCCGCACGATTGGCTGACCCACCAGCTCGCCGCTGACCGGTCGGGCATCGCCGATCTGACGACGGATCGGGGTGACGTCTCCGGTACCGGTTGGTGGTCGCCGACTTTGAACGACTACCGGCCCGACCTGGTCGAGCTCGCCTTCGGCCGCTCACTGCAGCTGCCGCGCGTCGCCGGCCCTTCCGAGATCGTCGGCCAGACCGCCTTCGGTGCTGCTCTTGCTGCCGGCACTGGCGACAACATGGCTGCTGCCCTCGGCCTTGATCTCCAGCCTGGCGATGTGGCTGTCTCGCTGGGTACGAGCGGTACTGCGTTTGCTCGGTCTGCGGCGCCGACCACCGACCCGAGTGGCTTCGTCGCCGGCTTCGCGGACGCCACCGGCGGCTACCTGCCGCTGGTCTGCACGCTGAACGCGGCCCGGGTGCTCTCGGCAACGGCCCAACTGCTCGGCCTGGACCTGGCCGCATTGGACGAGGCCGCCCTGACCTCCACCGGCAGCAACGGCCTCGTCATGCTGCCCTACCTGGACGGCGAGCGGACCCCAGACCTCCCACACTCGACCGGCCTCGTCTACGGCCTCACCCGTACCACCGCCCAGCCCGCCACGATGGCGCGCGCCGCGGTCGAGGGCATGCTGTGCGGCCTGGCCGACGCGGTCGACGCCCTCCGAGCCCAGGGGCTCCCCGTCCACCGGGTCCTGCTCCTCGGCGGAGCGGCGCGCTCCCGCGCAGTACAGGCTCTAGCGCCGGCTCTACTGGGTGCACCGGTCGTACTACCTGAGCCAGCCGAGTACGTCGCGCTAGGCGCGGCTCGCCAGGCCGCCTGGGCCGTCTCGGGCAACCTGCCTACCTGGGATGTCTCTATGAGCAAGCCAGAGTCGCAGGTGATGACCGATGACGAAGCTGCCGCGGTCCGCGGGCGCTACGCCGCTGTACTGGCCGGAACCCGTCCGCTCCTCGCCGCTGAGTACCGCTGATCGACGGACTCATACCTCCTGGGCGGCCTCGGCGCACTCCTGCTCCTGATCGCGGCTGCCCTCCTCATCGGCCGGCGAGCACCATCGTGGTCGGGCTGCGCGGCGTAGGAGGAACGCGTGGGGAGGACTAGGGGCGGGGGCCGAGGGGGTCTTCGGTGGGTGGGGTGGGGGAGCTGCGGGTGGTGTTGGTGAGGGAGCGTTCGGGGAGCCAGAGGATGAAGGTTGAGCCGGTGCCTACCTCGGAGTGCAGGGCGACTGTGCCGCCGTGGGATTCGGCGATCTGGCGGACGATGGCCAGGCCGAGGCCTGCTCGGCGTTGGCTGGTTGACGGACCGCTGGAGGGGTCGGTGAGTGGGACGGTCGAGGGTGGCTGGCGTTGGCCGGAGCGGAAGAAGCGGTCGAAGACGCGATCGGTGTCCTCGTCGGCGATCCCCGGGCCCTCGTCCCGTACGGCGATCCAGGCCCAGCCGTTGCGACTCCCGACGGCCAACACGAGCTCGCTCCCACCCCGTGCCAACCGGACCGCGTTGGAGAGCAGGTTGTCCACCGCCCGGCGGAGCGCCTGAGCATCCCCGGCGGCGATCGGCCCGGGCGACAGGCGTCGTACCAGCCGAAGCTCGCGATCAGCGGCGAGCAGCGCGTACTCCTCCGCCGCCTCGCCGGCGATCGCGGCCAGATCCACATCCGCGTCGACGAAAGCGGGCGACGACCGGCGAGCAGACGCCAGCAGGTCCTCGACCAGCCGCGTCATCCGCTGGATCGCGCGCGAGACGATCGCGGTGGCCTGCGCCCGATCCTCCGCGGTCGTGTCGTCATGAGCCAGTACTGCGTCCACATTGGCCTGGATCACCGCCAACGGATTGCGCAGCTCATGCGACGCGTCGTCGACCAGTTGCCGTTGCGCGACGAAGGCGGACTCCAGCCGCTCGAGCATGTCGTCGACCGTGTCCGCGAGGCTCCGCAGCTCGTCACGCGGACCGTCCATCGCGATCCGGCGGGACAGGTCGGTCGCCGAGATGTCCTGAGCCGTCGCGGTGATCCGGCGTACCGGCCGCAGCGCACGACCCGACAACCACCAGCCGGTCCCGAGGCTGAGGACCAGCAGCACGCCCATGCCGCCCGCCGAGTAGGTCTTCAGGGTCTCCAGGGTCTCGAAGTTCACCGCCGACTGGATGCTGGACAGGTCGGCCGCCTGGATCGTCTGGCCGTCCTTGACCTTCAGCTCGCCGTGCTCGTCGTGGTAGACCTTCTTGACGGTGATCGGGTTGAGCGGCTTCGGGTCGAGGTAGGCCGACAGCGCGAAGTACAGGCTGCCGAGAACGAGTGCGGACAGTCCGATCAGTACTGCGGAATAGGCCAGCGTCAAGCGGAAGCGGATCGTCTGCGTCCAGCTGGGCAGCGTCGGCCGGGCAAGCCTTCTCATACGTCACCTCTGAGCCGGTAACCGCGCCCGATCACCGTTTCCAGCAGGGGATCCTCGCCCTCCAGCGTCAGCTTGCGCCGCAACGTCCCGACCGTGACCCGCACGCTCTGGGTGAACGGATCCGCGTTCTCGTCCCACACGTGCTCCAGCAGCTCCTCGGCCGACACGACATGACCGGGCCGCGACATCAGATACCGCAGTACGCCGAACTCCTTCAGCGTCAGCGGAAGCTCCCTCCCGGCGCGAGTCGCGAGGTGACGCGAGCTGTCCAGTACGAGGTCGCCGACATGCAGCTGCGTCGTCCCGTTCGTCACATCGCGACGCAACAGCGCACGGATCCGGGCCAGCAACTCGACCAGCGCGAACGGCTTGGTCAGGTAGTCGTCGGCACCCTCGTCGAGCCCGCGCACCCGGTCGGCGAGCGAGGCGCGCGCGGTCAGCATCAGCACCCGCAGTTCGCGCCCGGACGCGACCTCGATCTCACCACGCCGTACTGCGCGGCACAGGTCGAGGCCGCTCGTGTCCGGCAGCGTGATGTCGAGAATCGCCAGGTCGTACGGCGTGGTGGCGAGCTTCTCGACCGCCTCGGCGCCGGTCAGCGCGGCATCCACCGCGTAGCCGGCCCGGCCGAGACCCGAGCGCAGCGCGCTGACCAGGCCTTCCTCGTCTTCCACCACCAGTAATCGCACGAGTCCAAGGTAGCGGCGCAGGCTGCGGAAAGCCGGGTGCGCTTTCGCTGGACTTTCGCTCTGCTTTCCGGTCGTTTTCGGGGCCACCTGATGAATTGGTTCCATCATTCGACCTCGAAGGAGTCAGCATGAATCTCCCCGGCAAGCGCCTCCTGCTCGGTACTGCGATCGCCGCCGCCGCGTTGGGTGTGGGCGGCGTCGCGTATGCCGCCGGCAATGACCCGGCGCCCGACCAGGGCTATGTGACTGTGGAGGAAGGCCCGTCGGCCGGTACGCCGAGCACCACGCCGAGCGACGGATCCAGCGCCGCCCCGCAAGGTCGTGACGGCACGGCGCGCGACGGCAAGGACTGCCCGGACAAGGCCGGCTCGGGCGGCCAGCAGGGCGCTCAGCCCAGCCAGCCCGAGCAGGGCTCGGACAGCCAGGCCAACCCGCAGAGCAACGCATGACCGCAGTACTCGAGCGCGCCCTCTTCGAGGTGAAGCGGGTCGTCGTCGGGCAGGACCAGTTGGTGGAGCGGATGCTCGTCGGGTTGCTTGCCCGTGGCCACTGTCTGCTGGAAGGCGTTCCCGGCGTCGCCAAGACGCTCGCCGTCCGGACCCTGGCCGAGGTGATCGGCGGCCGGTTCGCCCGGTTGCAGTTCACCCCTGACCTGGTACCGGGTGACATCGTCGGGACCAGGATCTGGCGGCCGTCCGCGGAGAGCTTCGACACCGAGCTCGGCCCGATCTTCGCCAACCTCGTGCTCGCCGACGAGATCAACCGCGCCCCCGCCAAGGTGCAGTCGGCGTTGCTGGAGGCAATGGCCGAGAACCAGGTCAGCATCGGTGGCGTCAGCTACCCGCTGCCCGAGCCGTTCATCGTGCTCGCCACCCAGAACCCGATCGAGTCCGAGGGCGTCTACGCGTTGCCCGAGGCGCAGCGGGACCGGTTCCTGCTGAAGATCACCGTCGACTACCCGACGCCGCTGGAGGAGCTCACGATCCTGCAGCGGATGAGCTCGCACCGGCCGCATGCGAACGCGGTCCTGACGCCGGCCATGGTGACCGAGTTGCAGGAGGCAACGGAAGACGTCTTCGTGCACAACGCCGTGGCGGAGTACGTCGTCCGGCTGGTGCACGCGACGCGAGTGCCGCAGCAGTACGGGATCAACGATCTCGCCGGTGTACTGGAGTTCGGCGTGAGCCCACGGGCGACGCTGGGCCTGGTCGCGGCGGGTCGTGCGCTCGCTCTGCTGCGCGGCCGCGACTACGTGCTCCCTGCTGACGTGTATGACGTGGCGCACGACGTGATGGCGCATCGCCTGGTGCTGACCTTCGATGCGCTTGCCGACGGCATCGATCCGCGAACCGTGGTGTCGCGGGTGCTGCAGGCGATCGAGCAGCCGCACGTAGTACCGGCTGATCAGACCCCGCAGCAG
The DNA here is from genome assembly GCF_010548305.1 of Streptomyces sp. SID13031. Taxonomy (GTDB): domain Bacteria; phylum Actinomycetota; class Actinomycetes; order Propionibacteriales; family Kribbellaceae; genus Kribbella. Next base: position 21,490 of record NZ_JAAGLV010000003.1, on the reverse strand, counting down.
CAGCAGGGGTCAGCGGCATGACAGGTCCCGACCTGCTGGCCGGGCGGGAGCGGGCGCTCCGCTCGCTGGAGCTCTCGGTGAGGCGGAAGCTGGAAGGCTTCCTGCACGGCGAGATCACCGGCCTGCGGAGCGGCCCGGGCAGCGAACCGAACGAGGCAAGGCCGTACCAGGCCGGCGCGGACGACGTCCGCCGGATGGACTGGAACGTCACCGCGCGATCGCTCGAGCCACACGTCCGGGCGCCACTGGCCGAGCGCGAGCTGGAGACCTGGGCGCTGGTCGACGCCTCCGCCAGCATGGACTTCGGTACTGCGCTCTCCGAGAAGCGCGACCTCGCCGTCGCCATCGTCGGCGCAGTAGGCCTGCTGGCAGACCGCCCCGGCAACCGCCTCGGCGTGCGGGTTGCGCTGGGCAACGAAGTACGAAGGATCCCCGGCGTGAGCGGCACGGCGGCTCTCCGGCGTACCCTGCGCGCGCTGTTGTCGTTGCCTAGAGCAACGCCAGGTGAGCACCCCGCCACGGATCTCGCGCACGCCATCACCCGCCTCAACCGCGAGCACCCGAGACCCGGGCTGCGGGTAGTCGTCTCGGACTTTCACACCGAAGGCTGGGAAGTCCCCCTCCGTCGACTGACTGCGCGGCACGAGGTGATCGCCGTCGAGATCCTCGACCCGCGGGAACTCGAGCTGCCCGAGGTCGGGCTCCTGACCCTGGTCGACCCGGAGACCGGCCAGCGGCGCGAAGTACAGACCAGCAACCGCAAGCTGCGGGAGCGGTATGCCGCTGCGATGCGTGATCACCGTGAGCGCACCACCCAAGCGATCCGTGCCGCCGGCGCAGCGCATCTCGTCCTGCGCACGGACACCGACTGGGTCCGCGACGTCGCCGCCTTCGCCACCGCAAGGCGTCGCGCCAGCACCCGCCGTTGCCCTCGAGGGAGGACCGGAATCAGATGAAATTCGAGCAACCGCTGTGGCTCTGGCTGCTGCTGATCGTCGCGGCTCTGGTCGTGGCGTACGTTTTCGCGCAACGCCGCCGCAGCACCTACGCCGTCCGGTTCGCGACCCTGCCGATGCTGGAGAAGGTCGCACCCAAGAGCCCGGGGTGGCGCCGGCACGCGCCCGCGTTCGCCTTCCTCGCGGCGCTGACCGTGCTGACGATCGCGATCGCCCGCCCGGTCACCGACGTCCGGGTACCGCGCGAACGCGCCACCATCGTGGTCGCGATGGACATCTCCAACTCGATGGCCGCGACCGACGTCGAGCCGAACCGCTTCGAGGTCGCCAAGAGCGCCGCGACCGAGTTCGTGAACAGCCTGCCCGAGAAGTTCAACGTCGGGCTCGTCTCCTTCGCCCGTACTGCGAACGTCGTCGCACCGCCGAGCACGAACCACCAGGCGACGATCGATGCGATCAACCGCCTCACGATGACTGACAGCACCGCGATCGGCGAGGCCGTCCTGACCAGCCTGGCCGCGGTGAAGAACCTGGACGCCGACGCGGCCACCGACCCGCCGCCGAGCCGGATCGTGCTGCTGTCCGACGGTGGCAACACGGCGGGCCGCCCGATCGACGAAGCCGCCCAAGCCGCCGCGCAGGCCGGCGTACCGGTCACGACGATCGCCTACGGCACGCCCGATGGCACGGTGAACCTCGATGGCCGGAACATCCCGGTCCCCGCCGACTCCGACTCGCTGCGCGGGCTGGCCGACGCGACCTCCGGTTCCTTCTACTCCGCGGAGAGTGACGAGGAACTGCGCTCCGTCTACTCCGACCTCCAGTCGTCGATCGGCTGGACCACCGAGGAACGCGAGATCACCAACCTGGTGGCGGGAATCGCCCTGGCCGTCGCACTGCTGGCCGGCCTGGCGTCGCTGCTGTGGTTCTCGCGACTGCCTTAACTCCTTTGGAGCCCTCCTGTGAGCCCTCATCTCGGTTTCCCCTTCCGCGGGCCGCACTACCAGCCCGGCACCCCGCCGACCGCCCCGCCCACTGCTCCGCCCACCGCCCTGCCCGATGGACCCGTACCGGGCGTCCCCTTCACCGTCACCCCGGCCCCCGCCTGGCTGGCTCCCCCCTCTCCGGCCGCGGTACCTCGGGCCGGGGTGACGGTCCCACCACCGCCGGTACGTCGTACTGGCCGTGTACTCGCCACCGGTATCGCACTGTCCGTACTAGCCGGCGGTCTAGCCGGAGCGGTCACGGGCAACTGGGGCGACTCGCCGTCGGAGACAGCCTCGGTTGAGTTGCCCCAAGCAGCAGCACCGTCGGCCGGTACTGAGCAGGGTTCGATCGCGACGGCTGCGGCGAGCGTGTTGCCGGGCGTGGTGTCGGTGCGCGCCGGCCAGGCGACCGGCTCCGGGTTCGCGATCGACCAGCAAGGCCACGTGGTCACGAACGCGCACGTGGTGGAGGGAGCGAGCAATGTGTCACTGGTGCTGTCCAACGGGCGAGCGGTGGACGCGAGCATCATCGGCGTCGACGCCGACAACGACCTCGCCGTCCTCCAGGTCAGCGGCAACGTCGAGGGACTGCGGGCGCTCACGCTCGGCCGGTCCTCGCAGCTCCATGTGGGCGACCCGGTACTGGCGGTCGGCTCACCACTCGGGCTGGAGGGAACGGTGACGGCCGGCATCGTCAGTGCTGTCGACCGGCAGGCCCGGTTCGGCGACAACGGCAACCGGCAGTCGGCGATCCAGACCGACGCGGCGATCAACCCGGGCAACTCGGGCGGCCCGCTGGTGAACGCGGCCGGTCAGGTGGTCGGCGTCAACACCGCCATCGCGACGCTGGGCACATCGTCTCGCTCCGGCAGCATCGGCATCGGCTTCGCCATCCCGGTCGACCGGATGACGACGATCGTCAAAGGCCTGATCGACTGAGAACGACAGCGTCCGGAGAACCCAGCTAGCGGGTTCTCCGGACGTTGTGGTTCACGGTGCATCTGCCAGTCGGCCGGAGATCGGTACGGGTCCTGGATCATCGCCGTCGCTGTGCCGGATCACCCAGTCGTCCAGATCCGCAGCCGCCTCTTCGGCGTACTCGCGCAAGCTGCCACCCCAGCACCCGGGCACCGACCCGGCCGCCTCCCGGGAGGTGAAGGCGTGGACGGCTGCCGCGTAGCGCTCCGCGGCTTGCAGTACGACCTGCGCCTGCGCCATCAGGTCGCCGTCGAGCGTGACGGCGGTGCGCGCTGTCTCGGCGAGCTGGCAGGCCTCCCACGCGATCGCCAGGCGGGCCAGGGATTCCTCGCTGATCACGACGTCACCACGAAGTACCCGACGGTCATCGCGGCCGCCGAGGTCACCACGATCCCCCGGAGTACGGGGGTGGGCAGTTTGCGGGCGATGGTGGCGCCACCGAAGCCGCCGAGGATCGCGCCGGTGAGCATGACGAGCAGTTTGACCGCCTCGGTGAGCACGTCCGAGGCGACCAGGAAGACGGCCCCGGCGGTCAGGTAGATGGCCGCCATCTGGGCCATTCGCAGCGGGTTGACCCGGGCGGGGTCGATGCTCGCGGCAACGCTCCAGAACGCGACCATCATGAGCCCGGACGCGCCGCCGAAGTACCCGCCGTAGATCGAGAGCAACAGTTGGCCGGCCATGATCGTGGGGCGGCCGGCGATCCTCGTCTTCAAGGACTTGGCGACCCGGCGGCCGAAGGCGAGTACGAGGGTGGCGAAGGCGAGCAGCCACGGTACGACCGCGTCGAAGGACTCGGAAGGCAGGGCGAGCAGCAGTACCGCGCCGAGCGCGCCGCCGACGACGCTGGTCCAGGTCAGCACGCGGATCGACGTACTGGGCAGTGGCTCGAGATCGCGGCGGTAGACCCAGAGGCTGGCCAGCCCGCCGGGCAGCAGGGCGACGGTGGTCGCAGCGTTGGCGGTGACCGCGCCGACCCCGACCGCCACCAGCGCGGGGAACGCGACGAAGCTCCCACCGCCGCCGACGGAGTTGAGCGCACCGGCCGCGATCCCGGCGAGCAGCACGATCAGCAGGGCGGTCACCCTCCGAGCATCGGGGAGCCGGGTAAGGAGCACAATGCGTTTTTGCCTCAGCCAGCCTCTGCCTGAGACGTAGGCTGTCGGGTATGCGTTATGACCTCGACGACCTGCGACTGTTTGTCCAAGTAGTGGACCAAGGCTCGATCACGGCCGGCGCCCTGCAGATGCACCTGAGCCTGCCTTCGGCCAGCGCACGGGTCAGAGCACTCGAGGCCCACGCCGACGTCCCGCTGCTGATCCGCGAACGCCGTGGAGTGCGCCCAACACCAGCCGGTACGACGCTCGCCCGCCACGCCCGCGAAGTACTGGCCCAAACCGCCCGCCTGGACAGCGCCGTCGCCAGCTACACCGCCGCTCGCTCCCGCCCGCTGATCCTGGTCTCCGGCGGCTCAGCCATGCACCGAGTGGTCCCAGCCGCCCTCGCATCCTTCCTACGTGAGTACCCAGAACACGACGTAACCGTCTCGGAGCAGCGCACTCCGCGCTCCCTACGCCTGCTCGCGGAAGGCAAAGCCGACCTGGGCATAGTCCTGGACGACGACGAAACCACCGGCACCACCCTGCGCACCGAACCCCTGGTAGACGACTCCCTGGTAGTCATCGGCCAGGCAGGCGGCCTACTGACCGGCCGTAAGACGATGACGTACGCCGAGGTAGCCGAACACCCCATGATCGGCCTGGACCTAGGCTCCACCCTCCGCACCTGGATGGACCGCCGCCTAGGCCCCCACGCCCCGGCTCCCCGCTACCGCACCCTCGTCCCAACCCTCCACACCCTGATAACCCTCGCCACAGCCGGCGTAGGCCTAGCCGTAGCCCCCCTCCGCTCAGTAGACGGAAACCCAGCCCTGGACATCACCCGCCTGACAGACCCCTGGGCCACCCGCTCCCACCTCATTTGCTACGCCACCCCCCAAACCACCCCACCCATCAAAGCCCTCGCCAACCACATCCGCCTGGCAGCCAACGCCTGAACCCAATCTGAGCCCGTCCGCCTGTGGGGTATCTCATGCTTGTGCGACCACTTCGCGTCTGTCGCGAGGCGGGTCGACCGCCTGCTTTTGCAGGGCTTCTTCGCCTGAACATGCGGAGACAGCTGGCCGGGCTTCTTGTCAATTCGTCGGCTGGCAAGGGATCCGGGCGATCGAGTGGGACAAAGACAACAAGTGGCACTTCAACAAGTCCGGATCGAAGAAGCACTTTCAGCGCGCGTGAAGGGTTCAGGGCGCTCGGGCGCCACCTCTGGGGACGTGCGAAGCGCCATGCGGGTCGCTACCTGTCCCGGGCCGCGAGGTTTGGTTCGAGAGCGTTCAGAGGTGGTCTGCGGTTCGGGATGGGAGTGCTGCGCGGCTCTGCGTCATTGCCACTGATGATCATTCCGGCACCAGTTTGGCGGCTGCCGCTCTCGTGGTTCGGTCCACGTCGCCCGCAGTACTCGTGACCGAGGGCTGATGCCGGGCGGGCCACTCAGCGCTTGCGACGTTGTTTCTGTACCGCCCGCCATTCCTTTTCCGGAACCAATCTCGTGGGTTCGATCACCTGGCGGAGGACTTCCAGTTGGGGCCCGTCCAGGTACACGACGATCGACTGGCTTTCATCGGCAAGAGACACGACCCGTCCGCTGTCATCCGAGGCAGTGGCGGAGTACGCCCAGGGGGCGAAGGTCACGAATGCCGACCAGAGCTCATCAGAGGCCATCCGGACAAGCCCGGTCTCCGCGTAGCCGCTCTTTTCAACCCGCCCGGTTCGGCTTGCGACGCCGCGTAGGACATCGGCCGCTGCCACCACCTCCGCGGGCCAGTCGGGGGCGGTGAGAGGCACGTCGGTCTCGTACTCGGTCACTGTTCCTTGTACGGCGTTCAGAACCAGCCGGCACGCCTCGACCATCTCGGTGTGGCTCCACCCGTCCCTGTCCACCACAAAAGTCTGTCGTCTGTTCACGCCACTCGCATCCAATCAATCGCAGCCGGGTGACGGAAAGCGCGTCAGGTCTATGTTGCGCCAGGCAACCTCTGCCGAGAGACGCACGGCACCTCGGCCACCGTAGCCTTTGAGGCTTTCCAGGTGTTGACCATGATCCGTTCCGCGCTTTGGTCCGAGGTCCGTCCGTAGGCGCCGGGGGACGGCTACGGTTGGTGGATGGTGTTCTTTGGTGGGCTGCTGGGGTTGGTGGGTCTGGCGACCCTGGTGTTTCGCGACGGTGAGGTGATCGGGATTCCGGCTGCCGGGATCGGGGGCACCTTCCTGGTGATCGGGGCCGTGGTTGCCGGGCTCGGGTTGCTCAGGCGGGCGAAGTGGAAGCGGAAGGTTGCGCGGGGCGAGCCGGTGCCGGTGGGGGATGTGTTCGAGCGGGCTCGGGCCTTGCCTCGGTTGTTGCGGGCTGCCAAGGCGGAGGGGTATGGGGGAGTTTCGGGGGGCCAGAAGGCCTTGTGGTTGGTGGGTTTGGTGTATTTGATCTCGCCGATCGACATCCTTCCCGATCTGTTGCCGATCATCGGGATCGCGGACGATGCGGGGGTCGGCGTCTGGTTGTTCACCAGTGTGTCGACGGCGGCCGGGTTGTACCTGCGCCACGAGCGTGAGCGGCGCGGGCTGCCGCCGGGTTAGGTAGCGTCGGGGGCATGCCCGCTCTCACTGTGGAAGAAGCCCGTACCCGGGCCGCCACCCTCACCGTCCGCTCGTACGAGATCGCTTTCGATCTGACCGTTGGGGACGAGGTGTTCCGGGCCGTCAGCACGATCCGGTTCTCGGCGACCGATGAGCGGACGTTCGTGGATGTGAAGCCGCAGGAGCTCGCCGCGGTGACGCTCAACGGCCGCAGCGTCGACACCCGCGGGCTGGACGACGGGCGGTTGTGGCTCGACGGGCTGCAGGCAGACAACGAGCTCGTGGTCGATGCGGTGATGAGGTATTCGGCCGACGGGGAAGGTCTGCAAAGGTCGGTCGACGCAGGCGACGGCAGGGTCTACCTGTACGGGATGTCGTCGCTGGAGTCGGCGCCGAGGTACTTCGCATGCTTCGACCAGCCGGACCTCAAAGCGTCGTACACGATGACGGTCAAATGCCCCGACGAGTGGATCGTCCTGGGCAACGGCGCCGCGATCCGAACCGCGCCCGGCCGCTGGGAACTCGAAGAGACCAAACCGCTTTCCACGTACTTCGTGACGCTGGTCGCCGGGCCGTACCACGTGATCAAGAACGAGCATGACGGCATCCCGCTCAGCCTCGCGTGCCGGCAGAGCTTGAAGGAACACCTCGAGAAGGACAAGGACGACCTCTTCACCGTCACCGCGCAGGCCTTCGACGAGTACCACCGCTTGTTCGGCTACCGCTACCCGTTCGGCGAGTACCACCAGGTCTTCGTACCCGACTTCAACCTCGGCGCGATGGAGAACCCAGGCTGCGTGACGTTCGCCGACAGCCTGGTCTTCCGGTCCACGGTGACGGATGCGGAGCGCAGTCTCCGGGCCCGGATCGTCGTGCACGAGATGGCCCACATGTGGTTCGGCGACGCGGTCACGATGAAGTGGTGGAACGACCTCTGGCTGAACGAGTCGTTCGCCGAGTACATGGCGAACCGCGTCTCGCACGACGTCACCGATCACCAAGGTCACTGGATCGACTTCGCCTATGTGCGCAAGTGGTGGGGGCTGCAGGCCGACCAGCGGACCTCCACCCACCCGGTCGCCGCCGAGCCCGGCAAGGACGCCCGCCAGTCGCTCGACGACTTCGACGGGATCTCTTATGCCAAAGGCGCCGCAGTGCTCAAGCAGCTCGCGGCGTACCTCGGTGACGAGGTCTTCCTCAAAGGCGTCAACGCGCACATCGACGCGCACGAGTTCGGCAACGCGGATCTGCACGAGTTCATCGCCAAGCTCACCGAGGCCGGCGCCGAGGACCTGCCCAACTGGTCCGAGCAGTGGTTGCGGACGGCGGGCCTGGACACGATCAGCGCCGAGCGTACCGCGACGGGGATCAGGCTGCACCGCAGTACGCCGGCGGACCACCCCGCCAACCGCCCGCACAAGCTGACCGTCGGCGCGTACGACGAAAGCGGCCGCGCGACCTCTGTGCAGGTGCTGCTCGACCAAGAGGTCGTCGACGTGGATCTCGATCCGTTGGCGGCCGTGATCGTGCCCGACGCGGCCGACGACACCTGGGCCAAGATCCGCCTCGACGCGACCAGCCTGGCCAACCTCCCCGCAGTACTGCCGAAAATCGCCGACGGCACCACGCGCGCGGTGATCTGGAACAGCATCCGGGACGCCGTCACCGACGCCGAGCTCGATCCGCGGCAGGCGCTCGCGATCCTGCTCGAAGCCATCCAGTCCGAGGACAGCGACATCGCCGTCGGCTCCCTCCTGCGCTGGCTGGAGGATCGCCTGCTCGGCGCCTACTTGCCGCAGGACCCGTATCGCGGCCAGGCGGCCGCTGCGCTCACGGCGAGGCTCGCCGAGACCCCTGCCGGCAGCAGCCTCCAGCTGGCGATCACCCGCGGCCTAGTAGCGACCACTGACGACGCCAAGCTCCTGCAGTGCTGGCTGGACGGCAGCGACGTTCCCGAAGGCCTGCAGGTGGACACGGACTTCCGGTGGTCTCTTGTACTACGCCTGATCCAGCTGGGCGCCTACGGCAAGGAGGAGGTCGAGGCCGAGCTGGCAGAGGACCGCTCGACGGAAGGTGCCGTCCAGGCGGCCCGATGCTTGGCCGCTACCGCTGACGGCAGGGAAGCGGCCTGGCAGCGGATCATGACGGACGGGTCGGTCGGTGTGAGCGAGTTGTTCGCTACCTGCGAGGGGTTCTGGGATCCCGCTCAGGCCGAGCTGACGGCGCCGTACGTCGAGCGGTATTTCACCGAGATCGCGCACACGGGCGAGATCCGTGCCGGGATGGCCGTCGCGATGACGGTGGCCCGGATCTTCCCGAGGTTCGCCGTGGACGAGGCAGCGGTCCGCCAAGCCGAGGCTCTGATCGCCGACGAGACGGTTGCCCCGAGCATCCGCCGCACCAGTGCCGACCAGACCGACGACCTGCGCCGCGCACTCGCCGTCCGACGTACCTACGGGCTGGACTAGAGCCCCTGGCCCGCACGGTACCCCGTTGTCAAGGGGGTCGCGGTTGTCGGTGGCGGCGCTTAGGCTCTGCAGGAGTGTCGCCCACACCTAGGAGTTCGACCGTGCGCCGGTTCATCCGTTCAGCCCTGGCTGCAACCCTGATCGCGGGATCTGTGGTCACCACAGCGGCGGCTGCGCCCGCAGTACAGACTGCCGCAGCACCAGTTGCCGATCCTGTCGCCGAGGTGACGGCGAAGCTGCAGACGATCCCCGGCCTGCGGATCGAGCGCAGCAGCGTCGTGGGTGGCAAGCCGTTCTTCGTCCTCTGGTACACCCAGGCCGCTGATCACAAACTGGCCAATCATAAGCAGGCTCGCGGCGAGAAGTTCGAGCAACGCGTCACGCTCTGGCACCGCGGTTTCGACCGGCCGACAGTGCTGCACACGACTGGGTACGGCGGTGTCGGTGGCGCGTTCACCGCGGAGCCGACCCGCCTCGTCGACGGCAACCAGCTGAACGTCGAGCAGCGCTTCTTCAACACCTCCACGCCGGCCAGCAAGAACTGGTCCAAGCTCAACATCTGGCAGGCGGCGACCGACCACCACGAGATCGTCCAGGCGTTCAAGAAAGCCCTGTACTCCGGTAAGTGGGTGTCCACCGGAGCGAGCAAGGGCGGCATGACGTCCGTGTACCACCGCAGGTTCTACCCGAACGACGTGGACGCGACCGTCGCCTACGTCGCACCGCAGGACGTGGACAACCGGCGCGACTCGTACGTCGGCTTCATCCAGGACGCCGGCACCGACCCGGCCTGCAACCTCGCACTGCGCAACCTGCAGCGGAACACGTTGCTGCGCAGGCCGGCGATGGTGGCGAAGCTGAAGGAGTTCGCGGCGCAGAACGGGCTGACCTACGAGGACACCTTCGGGTCGGCCGACCGGGCGCTCGAAGCGGCCGTGCTGGACACGCCGTTCGCCTTCTGGCAGTACAGCACGCAGGACAGCTGCCCGGAGGTGCCGGGCACCGCTGCGGCGACCGACCAGCAACTGTTCGACTTCATCGACCTGATCTCGGGCTGGTCGTTCTACTCCGACGAAGGCATCGCGGACTACATCCCGTACTACTTCCAGGCGACCCAGCAGCTGAACTGGCCGGACGTGGCGAGCAAGACGACCTGGCTGAAGGGGTTGCTGCACTACCGCGAGGCGGGCGACGCGCCGGCCGGAGTACCGGATGCGATCGAGCCGAAGCATGAGCCGTTCGCGATGGCCGACGTGGATCTGTGGCTGAAGACGTCGGGGAAGCGGCTGCTGTTCGTCTACGGCGAGAACGATCCGTGGAGCGCGGAGAAGTTCGAGCCGGGGCGGGGTACCCGCGACTCGCACTGGTACACCCAGCCGAACGGCAACCACGGCTCCAGCATCGGCGGCCTGCCGGCAGCCCAGCGCACCGAAGCCACCCAGATCTTGCAGAAGTGGATGGGTGTCACGGTCAACCCAGCAGTCGCCCAAACCAGGACCAACACCATCGACCCGGGCGCCCAACGCCAGGGCCTCCGCTAGCCGGTACTACGAAGCCCCGGGCGCAAGTCGCCCGGGGCCGGCACGTGCGCGGCTGGCGTTGGTCAGCGGATGGTGAGGTGCTCGGCTACTTGTTTGCGGGCCTGGTGGATGCGGGCCTTGACGGTGCCGAGGGGGACTGCGAGCTCTTCGGCGATCTCGGCGTACGTCATCGCGCCTAGGTCTCGGAGGACCAGGGGCTGGACCAGTTGGGGGTGGTTCGCCTCTAGGGACTCCAGGGCTTCCAGGAGGTCCAGGCGGGAGCCGGCGATCACCGAGGTGGTGCGTGGGTCGACCGACTCGGGCAGGACTTCGGCCGACTGCTCGACGGCGCGGCGCTTGAGCGAGCGGTAGGTCTGCCGTGCGCAGTTCGTCGCCACCACGGTCAGCCAGCCGGCGAAGCTGCCGGTGCCCTTGAAGGTGTGGATCTTGGTCGCGACCGTCAGCAGCGTGTCCTGCGCGGCCTCTTCGGCGTCTTCCCGGAAGGGCAGGAATTTCGCGACGCGCCGCAGTACCTGCGGCCGGATCGCCTGCAGCAACTCGGGAATGACGCTCTCGTCACCGCCTGCCGCGCGGGCCGCGAGGCCTTCCAGTTCCTCGTTCATTCTCTCCCAGCTCGCAACGACGGCACTCGCCATGGCGTTATGTGTTCGCCTTGATCCCTGCAGTGCTCGACAATAGCCCGGGATGGATGTCATCGGACGGTACCGGCTGCAGTCGAAAATCGGCGCAGGCGCTTTCGCGACGGTCTGGCGAGGGTATGACGACGACCTCGACGTGGATGTCGCCGTGAAGGTGCTCGCCGACAACTGGGCGTCCCGCGCGGACGTTCGCGAGCGTTTCCTGTCGGAGGCCCGGCTGATGCGCCGGATCGCCAGCGACCGGGTCGTGCGCGTCTTCGACCTCGGGCAACTGCCCGACGGACGCCCGTACTTCGTGATGGACTTCGTCCCCGGCGGCTCGCTCGCCGAAGTGCTGGCCCATGGGCCGCTCGATCCGGTCGACGCGCTCTGGTGGGGTGCAGACCTGGCCCGGGCCGTCGCGGCACTCCACGACGAGGGCGTCGTCCACCGCGACATCACCCCCGCGAACCTGCTGCTCCGGCCTTCCCAAGGGCTCGAGTCGGGCGGCGGCACGCACCGGATCGTGCTGGCCGACCTCGGCCTGGCGAAACGCGCCGCGGAGGCGTCAGGGCTGACGCAGGCCGTCGGCACCCCGGCGTACATGGCTCCGGAGCAAGGACGCGGTGACGGTGGCTTCGACGAACGCGCCGATGTGTACGCCGTCGGCGCGGTGACCTATGCGCTGATGACCGGTCGGCCGCCGTTCGCGGCCTCGTCCATCACCGACGTGATCTCCCGCGACCCCGACAGCAACCCGCCGAGCCTGCAACCGCTGCTGCACGACTCGGTCGGCGAGATCGACGAGATCCTCGCCCGGACGCTCGCCTTCCGCGTCGGCGACCGCTGGAGCCGCGCGGACACCCTGGCCGAGCGCCTGGAGGCCGAGGCCTACCGCCTGGAGCAGGAAGCCCCGCTGCTCGCCGCCCAGCGCACGACCTTCAGCCAGGAAGACGAGGTCCGTACGACGGTCGCGCAGCCGGCTAAGGCCCGCCGGAGCCGCCGCGGGTGGCTGCTCGGGGCGCTGCCGGTCCTCTTCGTGCTCGCGGGCGCCGGAGGCTGGTTCCTCTTCGGCCGATGATCACATAGGGTAGTTGTATGGCTACTCACTGCATCAAGATGTGGTTGCGCAAGTCATCAATCCTCAGCATCGCTCTACTGCTTTCGGTACCAGCCGCCGGTACTGCGGCTGCGGCGGCGCCCACCGCGAGCTACGCCTGCCAGGCGGACGCCAAGTTCGGCCGGCACACCTTCTCCCTCCGGCAAGGTGTTGACGCGAAGGCGCCGGCGACGGTGCATGCCGGCCAGCGGTTCACCGTCGCTGTGGACCTCAAGCCGGGTTCGCTGCCCGGTGAGGTCAAGGGGTTCAAGCTCAAAGAGGTGCGCGACCTCTCGCTTCGGATCCCGGTCCCGGCCAACACCTCGTTCGTCAGCGCGTACCTCACCGGCGGATCAGGCCTCAACTCCACTCCGACGCTCGAACGCAACGGCGGAGTGCTGACCGTCCGCGTCGGCGGCCCGGTGCCCGGCGGAGCGTCGTACCAACTGCCGTCCTTATCGGTCCGCCTGAAGGCCGGCGCCCGCGGCCGCGTGATCGAAACCAAGCTCCAGGGCACCAGCTTCGACAACCCCGGCCTCAACCTCCAGGCCACCATCAAGTGGAAGTTCATCACCATCAAGTCCCCGATCGCCTGCTACCCCGACCCGAATCCCGCCCTCACCAAAACCCAAATCCGCTGACCCGCGCACCACCCAGCCACCAACCCGCCGCACCGGCACCCATCGCACCGGCACCCATCGCACCGGCGCCCATCGCACCGGCGCCCATCGCGCCGGCCCGCCCCTCTCGCGACCTTGTGCACCACCTGAGTGGATCCCCGGCGCCGGGATGCTCACGTCGTGCACAAGGTGGGCGGATGTGGCGTGGCCGGTGACTACGCGGTGCTCTAAGGGGTGGTGGGACGGCGCATGGGCGGGCGGGGTGGGTGGGACTGTGTGGCGGGCATGATGGGGGGATGCGCTTCATGATGACGTTTCGCGGGACCGAGGAGTACGAGAACGGCGAGATGCCCAGTGAGGAGAGCATCACCGCGATGACCTCGCTGATGGCCGAGATGGCGGCCGCGGGGGTGCTCCTCGGCGGCGACGGGCTGCACCCGAGCTCCAAGGCGATCCGGCTGGAGGTGCGGGACGGTCAGCGTCACATCGTCGACGGCCCCTTCGCCGAGACGAAGGAGCTGATCGCCGGCTACTGCCTGATCCAGGTGGCCTCGAAACAGGAGGCGATCGAGTGGGCCTCGCGCTGCTTGGAGGCTGACATGGGCAACTCGCGCGGCGTCGATCTGCGCCAGATCTTCGAGGCAGACGACTTCGGCGACGCCTACACCCCGGAAGCCCGGGCTCGCGCAAGCGCAGCCGACGCCAACATCAGTAAATGACCGAGATGCGCTGAGCCGCCGGGTCGATGCTTGCGGTACCGCCGTAGGGGATGACCAGTTGCGGGTCGGTGTGGCCGATGTCGACGCCTGTGACAAGCACAGCATCGGGGTTGTACTCCGCGAGCGCGCGGCGGGCGGCACCGTATTGCGCCTCGACGTAAGCGGCTGACTCCGCAGGCGTCGACGGACGGTCGAGCGATGACGCCTTCGGGCGGGCCCAGAGGACGGCGTCGAACCGGGCCAGCAGTCCGCGCTCGCCGAGGTTGCGCAGGATCCAATAGACCTGGTCGGCGGATGGCTGGTCCTCGGAGGTCTCCAGGAACAGCACCCCGGAGTACTCCTCGACGGGCAGCATCCAGCGGTTGGCGCCGAGTTGCCAGTCGATGATCTCCAGGCAACCACCCCACAGCCGCCCGCTCACCGGCGTCCGCGGGCCGTACCAGCTCCACCCGGTGGAGGGGAACAGCGGCGGCTCCGACGCGAGGTTCTCCGGTACGGCCCAGTCGTGATCCTGATCCGTCCACCCGGCGGCCGGCGTCAGCTCGAACTCGCCGGAGCCGAACAGCGCGGCCCGCACCGACCGCTCGGTGTCGGGATGCATCGCGCCACCCCGCCCGAACTGAACCATCACACAAGCCCCGTGATAGGCCGGAATCCCCAGCGAATAAAGGTAGTTGAGCAGGTTGGTGTTGTCGCTGTACCCGAAGAACGGCTTCGGGTCGGCGCGGAACACGTCCGGATCAAGATGCTTCAGCACCGTGATCTGATCGTCCCCACCGATCGAGGAGATCACCGCACGAATCGACGGATCACTCCAGGCAGCATGAAGATCGGCAGCGCGCTCCTGCGGCGTCGTGCCCAGTTTCCGCGTCGTCGGATACTCCACCGGCTCCAGCCCGAACTCCCGGATCCGCTCCAGGCCGAGCTCGTGCGGCCCCGGGAAGATCTCCGGCAACCCGCCCGAGGGCGAGACGATGGCTACCCGATCCCCGGCTACCAGCTTCCGCGCGAACAACATGCGCTCAAACTACAAGAGTGCCGGTCCGGAAAGCGCCCCGATTTCGGTCCCCGCTCCACAGCAGCATCACCAGCGCGCCCAACCTTCACCGGCCGATCGATCCCAGCCCTCACAGGCCGATCGGGTGCCAGACCGTCTTCAGTTCCAGGTACTGCGTCAGGCGGGAGAGGCCCGGCGACTCGGTCCAGTCTTCCTCGGCCGGGCGGCGGACCCGCTTGAGGTTCTCCGCCGAGGCAGCCTCCAGCGCCGTCGCTTCTTCGTGGTCGCTGATGCCGGCCAGGTCGATGGCGTTGACGTCGGAGTGGGACGCCAGCCACGGGCCGATCTCCGAGGCCGAGCCGGTGAGGATGTTGACCACGCCACCCGGTACGTCGGACGTCGCCATCACCTCGCCCAACGTCACCGCGGGCAACGGGCGCTCGAACGACGTCACGGCGACGACCGTGTTGCCCGAGACGATCGCCGGCGCGATCACGCTGGTCAGGCCGAGCAGGCTGGAGTCCTGCGGCGCGAGCACCGCGACCACACCAGTTGCCTCAGGCAAGGAGAAGTCGAAGTACGGTCCGGCCACCGGGTTGCTCGAGCCGACCACCTGGGCCAGCTTGTCGGCCCAGCCGGCGTACCAGACCCAGCGGTCGATCGAGGCGTCGACGACGGCGCGCGCCTTGCTGATCGACAAGCCCTCGGACGAGGCGACCTCGGAGCTGAACTGCTCGTGCCGCCCCTCCATCACCTCGGCGATCCGGTAGAGCACCTGGCCACGGTTGTACGCGGTCCGGGCCGACCAGCCGCCGAACGCCTTGCGGGCGGCGACGACCGCGTCGCGACCGTCCTTGCGGGAGGCCTGCGAGGCGTTCGCCAGGAACTTGCCCTTGGCATCGGAAACCACGTACGACCGGCCCGACTCGCTGCGCGGGAAGGCGCCGCCGACGTACAGCTTGTAGGTCTTGCGCACATCCAGGCGCTGCGACGAGTCCTTAGTGGGCAAGGTAGGCCTCCAGACCATGACGGCCGCCCTCGCGGCCGTACCCCGACTCCTTGTAGCCGCCGAACGGCGAGGTCGGGTCGAAGCGGTTGAACGTGTTGGCCCAGACGACGCCGGCCCGGAGCTGGCTCGCCATCCAGAGGATCCGCGAGCCCTTCTCGGTCCAGACCCCGGCGGACAGCCCGAACGGCGTGTTGTTCGCCTTCTCGACCGCCTCGGCCGGCGTCCGGAAGGTCAGGACGGACAGCACCGGCCCGAAGATCTCCTCGCGGGCGATCCGGTGCGCCTGGGAGACGCCGGTGAAGACGGTCGGCGGGAACCAGAAGCCCTGGGTGGGCAGCTCGCACTCGGGCGACCAGCGCTCGGAGCCTTCGTCCTCGCCGATCTGCGACAGCTCGCGGATCCGGGCCAGTTGCTCGGCCGAGTTGATCGCGCCGATATCGGTGTTCTTGTCCAGCGGGTCACCCATCCGCAGTGACGACATCCGGCGCTTCAGTCGCGCCAGTACCTCGTCGTACACGCTCTCCTGGACCAGCAGCCGCGAACCGGCGCAGCAGACGTGGCCCTGGTTGAAGAAGATGCCGTTGACGATGCCCTCGATCGTCTGGTCGATCGGCGCGTCCTCGAAGACGATGTTCGCCGCCTTGCCGCCGAGCTCCAGCGTCAGCTTCTTGTCCGTGCCGGCGACCGACTTGGCGATCGCGCGACCGACCGCGGTCGAGCCGGTGAAGGCGACCTTGTCGACCCCCTCGTGCTCGACCAGCGCCTGCCCGGTCCGGCCGGCGCCGGTGACGATGTTGACCACACCCGGCGGCAGGTCGGCCTGCTGGCAGATCTCCGCGAAGGCCAGCGCGGTCAGCGGCGTCGTCTCGGCCGGCTTCAGCACGACGGTGTTGCCCGCCGCGAGCGCCGGCGCGATCTTCCACGCCAGCATCATCAGCGGGAAGTTCCACGGGATCACCTGCGCGGCGACGCCCAGCGGCTGCGGGTCGGCACCGGCGCCGGCGTACTCGAGCTTGTCGGCCCAGCCCGCGTAGTAGAAGAAGTGCGCGGCCACCAGCGGCAGGTCGACGTCACGCGACTCGCGGATCGGCTTGCCGTTGTCGAGCGACTCCAGCACGGCCAGCTCGCGCGACCGCTCCTGGATCAGCCGGGCGATCCGGTACAGGTACTTCGCCCGGTCGCGGCCCGCCATCGGGCCCCAGACCTTCTCGTAGGCCTTGCGCGCAGCCTTCACCGCGCGGTCGACGTCGGCCGGACCGGCCTCGCTGACCTCGGCCAGCACCTCCTCCGACGCCGGGCTCACCGTCTTGAACGGCTTGCCGTCGGTCGCCTCGGTGAAGGCGCCGTTGATGAACAACCCGTACGACGACTTGATGTCGACGATCGCGCGCGACTCCGGCGCGGGTGCGTACTCGAATCTGCTCAATGCCCTCAGTCCAGCGTGAAGTAGTCGGGGCCCGGGTAGTGCCCGGTGGCCAGCTTGGTGCGTTGCATCAGCAGGTCGTTCAGGAGACTGGACGCGCCGAAGCGGAACAGCTCCGGGTCCAGCCAGTCCGGTCCGGCCGTCTCGTTGACGGTGACCAGGTACTTGATCGCGTCCTTCGCCGTCCGGATCCCGCCGGCCGGCTTGACGCCGATGTGCAGCCCGGTCGACTCGTGGTAGTCGCGGACCGCCTCCAGCATCACCAGCGTCACCGGGAGGGTCGCCGCGGGGGAGACCTTGCCGGTGGAGGTCTTGATGAAGTCGGCGCCGGCCAGCATGGCCAGCCAGGAAGCGCGCCGGACGTTGTCGTAGGTGACCAGCTCGCCGGTCTCCAGGATCACCTTGAGGTGCGCGTCACCGGCAGCCTCGCGGATCGCGGAGATCTCGTCGAAGACCAGCCCGTACCGGCCGGACAGGAACGCGCCACGGTCGATCACCATGTCGACCTCGTCGGCACCCGAGGCGACCGCGTCCTTGGTGTCCTGCACCTTGATCGCCAGGCTGGAACGCCCACTGGGGAAGGCGGTGGCGACACTGGCCACGTTGATCCCGGTACCGCGCAGCTCGAACTTCGCCGTGGCCACCAGGTCGGGGTAGACACAGACCGCGGCCACCGAGGGCGCGGTCGGGTCGGCCGGATCCGGGCGCTTGGCCTTCGCGCAGAGCGCGCGCACCTTGCCCGGGGTGTCCGAGCCCTCCAGCGTGGTCAGATCGATCATCTGGATGGCCAGATCGAGCGCGTACGCCTTGGCGGTGGTCTTGATCGACCGGGTGCTCAGGGCGGCGGCCCGGGCTTCGGCGCCGACCTGGTCGACGCCCGGCAGGCCCAGCAGGAACCGGCGCAGCCGGTCCTCGGACGAGGTCACGTCGGCGAGACTGTCGACGCCAGTGTCGGTAGTGGTCACCCTTGGCAGTCTAATCGTGTTTCGGCCCGCCCGATTCTGGGTCTGTGGACAGCTTGCGGCTACGTTGTCCGGGTGAATGCGAAGGTCTCGGAGAACGAGCAGTACCTGTCCGCCTCGAACCGGATCACCGCCGTGATCGTGATGGTGATCGGCGTGGCCGGCCAGGTCGACATCGCGGTGGAGTGGCGCACGCTCGGCGGTCTCGAGGTCGCCGCCGTGATCGCCCTGCTGATGGTCGCCTCGTATGTCGGCCTGTTCCGCCCGTCCGTCACGCTCCGCCCCGAGAGCCTGCTGATCCGTAACCACGTTCGCAACCACGTCGTGCCGTGGAGCATGATCACCGAGGCGGATGTGACCGACATCCTGCGCATCCACACCGCGGACCGGCGGCTGCGCTGCCCGGGTGTCCAGCTGGTGATGCGGGACATCCGTAAGGAACGCGCGGGCACCCGCAAGCGCAAGACGGAGACCTCGATGTCCCGCGCCGAGTTCGTCGTCGGCCGGGTCGACCACCACATCGACCTGTACGGCGGAAAGGATTCCGCCGACGCCGGGATCGTCACCACCTGGGCCGTGCCCGAGCTGGCCATCGCCGCCGTACTCGCCGTCGTCGTCGTGGTCGCCCAGCTGCTGCGCTGATGTGCTGATGCACCCCTGACGCGGCGATGATGCGCTCATGACGCGTTCGCTGTCCCGCCGTACCTTCCTGCTCACCGGAGCAGCGGCCGGCGTCGCAGGGGTCGCAGCGGTCGGCCTGGTGGAGACGGGCGCAGTACCGGGTCGCACGCGGCTGCACGACGTACTGGGCCTGACTGGTGACGACGGCGTCGCGCCTGACGTTGAGCCCGGCCCGGTCGAGTCGGGCAGCTTCGAGTCGGCTGCACGTAGTACCAAGGTCGGCTGGTCAGTGATCTATCCAAACGGCCAGCAACCCGACGCCGCACTGCCGGTCGTCCTGATGCTGCACGGACGTGGTGGAGACCACACGTCGTCCATCAACGACCTGAACGCCGACCGCTACCTCACAGCCGCAGTACAGGCCGGTACTGTGCCCTTCGCGCTCGCAGCCGTCGACGGTGGGCCCGACAACTACTGGCATCGGCGCGCATCCGGTGACGACCCGCAGCGGATGTTGATGGCGGAATTCCTTCCCTTGCTGAAGAAACGCGGCCTGCGGACCGAGCGGTTCGGCGTGCTGGGCTGGTCGATGGGTGGCTACGGGGCTCTGCTGCTCGCGGCCGAGCAAGGCGCGACGCGGGTCGCGGCGGCCGGGGCGATGAGTCCGGCCCTGTGGCACAAGGCTTCCCAGGCCGCGGCCGGCGCCTATGACGGGCCGGACGATTTCCAGCAGCACCAGGTGTTCGGCCGCGCCGCCGATCTCAAAGATGTTGCCTTGCGCATCGATTGTGGGCGCGACGATCCGTTTGCCGGGGCGGTACGGGACCTGCGCGGCGAGCTCGGTGCGGACGGTGGAATCCAGGCCGGAGCGCACACGAACGGTTACTGGCGGCGCATGCTGGATGGGCAGTTGGCCTTCCTCGGTACGAAAATCTCCGATTAGCGGAACTTCCTCGCGATCGGTAGCGTCCGAGTCCCGTGTTCACGTCCGGATGAACCTCATGGTCACCCAGGATGGACACCGCAAGGTCCCCCGATTCACCGAGAGTGGAGCTATGGTCAACCTCTCCAGCAAGAAACTGCGTGTTCTGGCCGGCGTCGCCGCCGTCGCCGGGTTCGCAGCCCTGGCAATGCCGGCGCAGGCCGTCCAGACCTCTGGCGGTGTCCCGGCGCCCGTCCAGGGCAAGCCCGCCGAGGTCGCGGTTCAAGGCCAGCAGGCGACGGCCAAGGCAGCGAGTTCGAACACCAACATCGTTCGCTTCAACAAGCTGTACAACACCGGCGCGATCATGGCGTCGAAGTGCAAGGAGGTCAACGTCTCGCTGCGGACCGCGGCCGGCGTCAAGGCCTACGACCAGCAACTGCTGACCTGCATGTGGCAGGCCTGGGCGCCCACCCTCAACGCGGCCGGCTACAACTACAAGAACAAGCCGACGCTGATCATCTACAACACCAAGGCCACCACCTACTGCGGTGTGATCAGCTCGCCGACCTCGTACTTCTGCGGGCACGGCGCCGCGTCGGAGATCTACATCCCGTGGGGCTACATCGCGTCGTTGTGGAAGCAGAGCCCGACCTACGCCCGGGCCTACGCGACCAACACGCTGGCGCACGAGTACGGCCACCACGTTCAGTACCAGAGCGGCATCCTCAGCGCCTCCTGGAGCCGTCAGTACGCCTTCACCACGCTGGCCGCGAAGCTCGAGGAGAGCCGTCGCCGTGAGCTGCAGGCTTCGTGCCTCGGCTCGGCCATGCTCGGCGCCAGCAAGCGCTACTACCCGATGTCCGGCGGTCTCTACACGCAGTGGAAGTACGTCGTCTCGCACTCCGGCGACCAGCCGGGCGGCGTCCGTGACCACGGCTCGATCGCGAACCACAACTGGTGGTCGACGGCCGGCTTCTACGCGGCCAGCACGAAGACCTACGTGAACCGCTGCAACACCTTCAACTCGGCCTCCAACCGGGTCGCCTGACCTGACTGACACAATCTCCGGGTGATCCCGGAGTAACAAAGCCGCCCGGAACGCGTTCACGTTCCAGGCGGCTTTTGTTTTCACCCGGCCGAAGGTTGCAATTTGGCCGACACGTTCACGATCTGCGATCGTGTGGTTACCGTGTTTCGGGTCCGCACGCCTTACAGTCTTGGTCGACCCACGAACGGCAGGAGTCAAGGATCGTGAATTACGACGAGTTCAACACCGAGTACACGAAGGTGCTGGACAAGATCAAGAGCGGCAAGTGCAGCTGGTCGGAGCTGTCCGGTCACGTCACCCGGCTGCGGCAGGGGACGGCCGGTATCACCACGCCGGTGGAGCGCGCGCAGATCGACAGCGATCTGGCCGCGCTCGGCCAGATGGTCGACCTGTCCCGGCGGACCAACGACAAGGAAGACGTCTGGACCGTCACCTCCGAGGCGGTTCGCCGGGCCAGCAGCGGTGAGGGCACCGTCGCCGACCGGATCGCCCGGATCGAGGCGAGCATCCACGAGATCACCACGCTCGCCAACCGCAACCCGGACGAGCGCGAGGCGCTGATGCAGTCCGCCAGCACCCTGAAGATCCTGCACTCCTCCCTGCAGAGCTCCCTACGAGCCGAACAGGCCGAAGCCGCCGCACTCAGCTGACCCGCCACCAGCTGACACCCAACTCTTCGCCAGCTGACTGAGGGCCCCCGACTACGGCGGGTTCTCATGGTCGTCGCAACACCTTGATTTGAGGAGTTGCGGCGGCCATGTCGTTTGTGGAGGACTTTGAGTGTCACGGTGATGCGTTGTTGCGGTTGGTGGATGCGGGGGTTTCGGTTACG
>NZ_JAAGLV010000039.1 GCF_010548305.1 Streptomyces sp. SID13031 | reverse complement strand
CTGCGACGGACCGGAGGCGGTGTCCTTTCACCACCGCACGGTTCAACAGCGCCTCGTGGCGCTCGATATCAGTCAGCCAGACCAGGTTCGGTGCCGGCGCGGTGAACACCCGCTTCACGAGATCGTCATGGACGGGCGGGCCGGCTTTGCGGTTCAGGCCTCGTTTCTTTGCGTGGCTCGACCAGATCCGCTCCTGGCTGCACAACCTCCAGACCCGGTTCTCGCCCGCACTGTGACCCAGGTCGGTGAGTTCGTCGGCGATGAACAGATACCCGAACGCCGGGTCGTCGGCGTGGATGGCCCGGGCGGTGTTGATCAGGTGCGCTTCATCCCAATCGCGTTGTGTGACAGGGTTTCTGCACCACTTGTAGAAGGCCTGCTTACTGAAGCTGAGCACCCGGCAGGTCACCGCGACAGGGATACTGTCGGCGGCCAGGTCGAGGACCAGCGGGTAGATTATTTTGGGTTGACGTCGCGGGCGAAGTAGGCAGCAGCCCGGCGCAGGATCTCGTTCTCCTGCTCCAACTGCCGGACCCGCTTCTTCGCTTCCCGCAACTCCTCGGACTCCTGCTTGGTCGCTCCGGGGCTGTTGCCGTCCTCGATATCGGCCAGCTTCAGCCAGCGGCGCAGACACGCCTGCGAGATTCCAAAGTCCTTCGCGACCTGAGCGATCGGCGCCTCGCCCTTGCGGGCAACTGCGACCACATCGCGACGGAACTCCAACGGAAACGCTTTCGGCATGACAGACATCCTTCCAGCAAGGACCCAAGTCCTCACAGATCAGGAGTCAACCGAACCGGGGGCAGTCCCTTTGCCGTCGAGTGAGGTGTAGTTGTACGTGTGGAGCCAGCGGGGTAGAGCGTCGGCGCGTTGCTGGTTGGTGGTGAATGGCTGTGCGGCCCATTCGTCGAGGAGTATGCAGTTGAAGCGTTTCTGCTTTGCCGTTGGTTTGGGGTCGGTAGCGGCGGGTGAAGCGGGCCTGGGCGCCGAGGTCGGTCAGGGCTCGGTGGCCGCGGCGGTAGGCCAGGGCGTTGTCGGTCATCACGCGCTCGAATCCGGTGATGCCGTGGTCGGCGAAGTGCTGCGCGGCGCGGCGCAGGAATCCGGCGCAGGTGGTGGGTTTCTCGTCGGGTGGATTTCGGCGTAGGCCAGGCGGGTGTGGTCGTCGATGGCGCAGTGCACGTAGACGTAGCCGACCCTGGGGGGCGTTCCGGGAGCGGCGGTGTTCGGGGCTGTCGTGGCCCAGGACTCGCCAGCCTCCGCCGTCGCGGAGCTGGCCGAGTTTCTTCCCGTCCCCCGTGGATCAGCTCACCGGGGGTGTCGCGTTTCGTTACGGCGGACCAGTTGGCCGGTCCAGCCAGGCAAGCCGGTGCAGACCGTGGCGGGTCAAGGCCGCGTGCACGGTCGAGGCTGGCACGCCGGGCAGTGGGCCCGGCCAGCGGGGTCCGAGCTTGCGCTCGGTGCGCAGTCGGCAGACCCGCTGCTCCACCTCCGGTGGGGTCTTGCGCGGCAACCGGTACGCCGTACTGGACCGGTCAGCCAGGCTGCGTCGCACTCGAGCCGCCACCGGGTCAGCAATTTGTAGCCGGTCGCCCGGGAACACCACAGTTCCCCACTACGTGGGCGACTGAGCGGCCCTCGACCACAACACGCCTGATCAGCAGTCGAAGGCCGCGCCCGGTCAGCCGGGCATTACGGTGCGCCAGAGACCTCCGGTGGATCGGATGTGAGCGTCAGCAACTCACGCCCAGCCGGAGGTCTCTCCACATCTCAACCCGACACGCTGTCAACAGCCCTCATGATCAATACATCAATCCGATGCTCGGCGGGTCTCAAGCCGCTGTGCCAGGGTTTGCTCCGTCAGAGGCTGACGCGAATAGTGAACGAAGTCGCCAGTCAATGGCCTTCCTTGCGCGTTGATGCGAGGAGGGCAGCATGTGGGTGTAGAGGCGGAGGGCGTATGCGGGATCTCCGTGGCCGAGGTAGGCGGCGAGCTCTCGGATGTTCACACCGTCTGCGAGAGTGACGCGAGGCAGCAGTTCACGACCAGGAGCGAACTCCGAAGCGCCGCTGCGACCCTTCTAGCGTTCTCAGCGAGAGTGAACTCTGGACGGCAGAGTCGAATGAATCGCTTCCACAGGCAAAGGCTGGGGTCTAGTTCAGGGTGTTATTCTGGCGAACCTGTACCGATAATAGCTTCAGGGGGATATGTGTAAGACACGCACAAGGATGGAGTAGTAAAATGGGAAACAAGGTAAGGAACAGTGGGCTAGCAATCGCATTTCTCCTACTTTTCTCGAGTGGCAGCGTAGCTCACGCGACTCAAGTAGATCCCGAGCAATTCCAACACTCTTACCCGATGAATCTTTCGCTTCAGCACGCTCGCGACGTGATTGATGCTGCCGACTGGCACCCCCGTGCCCGTCATGCGACATTCTCCGTGACCCCAGAGCCAAGCGGGAAGAGATATATCGTCAACCTCGAGCCGAAGGAGAAAGAGGTTGGAGACGCGCTGAAGAGGCACTTAGGCAGCAGCGTTGAGGTGAGATACAGCCCCATCTCTCTGCTTTCCGGTGGCCGAGATGGAGACGCGGCGCCTCACTTCGGCGGCGCCAGTATCCACGGCGCAGGGTTTCGGTGCACCAGTGGGCTTACGGTCGTGTTCCCTGACGGACAATTGGGGTCGACTACTGCCGGGCACTGTTTCGAGAATGACACAGCCGTCACGTCTGGCTCCGAGTTCTTTGGCATCTCGGGAGGGCGATCGAATTATCCCGAATTTGACATGACCGCCATCAAGGATGGTGGTGACTATGCGGCCAGAATTTACTCTGGCCCTCCCGTCATCGCTGGTAAAAATATCGCTCGCCAAGGTCCGGTCGTTGAAGCGGTGGATCCCGCCCCGGGCTCTTTGATCTGCGTAAGCGGAACGAATTTTGGGGCGCAATGCAATGCAACAGTCCAACCGGCTAGATCCGACATGCACCAACCCGACGGGTGGACACGAAATCTCATGTCCGCTACGAATTTTTCAGCCGTATTGGCGGCCCCGGGAGATTCTGGTGCACCGATCTACTCGAACGCTTCGGCAAACGCGGTAGTCGCACACGGGATCCTGGTAGGCGCTTCTGATACCGGTCACACGATTTGGTTTCACGGTGTATCCGCGCTACGCGATAATCTCCATGTGGAGATCGCTACTCAGCCCATCCCTGCCGCGGAGTGGAAGATCGACTACAAGGCGCCCGGAGGTGCATATGTGGAAAAGGGCGCCGGAACTGGGGCGCTTGGACGCTCAGTGACAGAAGCAGCGCAACGGAGTACAATGCTCCGTGTCCTCGATCAGGCACGAATCGATCAAGGCGCCCGCTGGCCTGCTTTCGAAGTGAAATTCACCGAGTCAAACGAAGTCGAAGAGTATCTTTTGACTCTGCGAAACATAAATCGGAAATGTGTTGGGCAGCCGTACCCGATGCCGGCTAGATGTTTCGATGAGAATGTCATTCAAGAGGGGCTCCCGGTGTGGGGAGATTGGGATCGATCAATCGCCGGTGTGCTTGCAAGCGAACTGGACGCGGCCGCTTATAACTACGCTACAGTCCCAGGCCACGGACTGTACTACTGTCGAACCATCGCCGTGTCGAAAACCTACAGTGCGCTTACATTTCGGTACACCAAAGCCATTACGGTCGGGTGCACGTCCAGACTCACCTAAAGTCGAGCGGTCCGATGCGCAGCGACTTGACTCGCCTCAACCGTGATGGTTATGACGTGTGAAACCCCCGTTAGCACGTTAACCTGGTCCTCCATGCGGGTGACCGTCTTCGCGGCTCAAGTCGCGCGCCGCTCCGGCCGGTGATGTCTCAAAAGCTTACCGACAACTGACCGCAGATTGGGGGTTCAGTTGCTGTAGTTCGGGTGTCTCCACGAATCTAGCCCTGGTTATTCAGTAGCCATTGGTCTGTGGCAGTGGAGGGACTGTGGGCCATTGTGGGGAGTGAGGGATCGGCCGGCGACCGGCGGGACTATAAGAAGTTCGGTGTAACTCCCGATCGTGGAAGTAGATCTGATGACCGAGATGATGTCTGGCGTGGAGCACGTTGAGGAGTCGATGCCTGGGCTGGGGCTGGGGCTGGGGCTGGGGCTGGATGGTCTGGGTGAGCAGCTTGTCGAGCAGTTGCTGAGACAGGCCCGGGCGGGTGGGCTGAAGCTGACCGGTGAGGGTGGGGTGCTGCAGCAGCTGAGCCAGCGGGTGCAGGAGTCGGTGCTGGAGGGCGAGATCACCGATCACTTGGGCTATGACAAGCATGATCCGGCCGGTCGTGGAACGGGGAATTCTCGCAACGGTGTGCGGTCCAAGACTGTGCTGACCGATGTCGGGGAGGTGGACATCGACGTGCCGCGGGACCGGGACGCGAGCTTCGAGCCGAGGATCGTCGCCAAGCGGCAGAAGCGGCTGTCGGGAGTGGACGAGATGGTGATCTCGTTGTTGGCCAAGGAGCTAACCCTTGGGTTGCAGTAAGGATGTGATCGCGGGGGTCGACACGCGTCGTAGATGTGCTTGAGGCGGGTGGCCATCGCCGAGACCGTCTTGGGCCGGCAGGTCGCCTTCTTGCGTTCCAGGTAGGCGACCAGTTCGGCCCTCAGCGGCCCGACTGCCTCGGCGAGGCGATGGTCATTCATTGAGCCCTCCCTCTTCGAGGTGGAACGGGATGGCCGTCGTATGGTTGTGGCGGAGGTAGCTCAGGTACAGGCGCTCATCTCGTCCGGCGGGCAGGAAGAAGCCGTCGACACAGCGCACGGTGGTCGCCTGTCCGTAGGCTGCCGTCAACTTGGGGTTGTTGGTCACGACCTGAAACGAGACCCATGTATCCCAGTCGGCCTCGAACCGGTCGACGACCATGGCTCTGGCCAGGCGGGCAAGGATCTGGCCGGCGCCGATCCCGCGGAGGCTCGGCGCCACCACAGTCCTCCGACGTGCCCCACCCTGCCCGAGATGTGGGGAAAGTGCGACGACGCAGCGTGAGGCGACCTGCGGATCAGCGGGCACCGGGTCGAACCACAGTCGCATCGAGCGGATCAGTTCGGCGAGGTCGTTCGTTTGAAGTGTTCGACAGGCGATACAGCCGACGACATCGAACAGCTTGATCCACAGACTGTTCTCGGCATCAAGCGGGCTTCGCGTGACATCGAACGTCGGGTTGAGTCCATCGGTGTGGCTGGCCGTTGACATGTCTGGACTCCACCCCGACACGTCATCGTCCACCAGAACGTCAAGCTCCGCTTTGCGTGCCCACGCCTCGACCAGTGTCAGGTATCGCCGCAGTTCTGGGCGATCGGCCGAGATGCCTCCGGCACGAACCCTCTGTAGCGATGACTTTGTGGGCATTCTCGACCTCCGAAGACGTACTCCTGGTGTCTCGAGGATGAGCGCAGACAGGAGGGCCTGGCACGGGGCGCGTGCCCCTGTCTCGCACGCTAATGATTGGCTCATGCCTGTTGGCACCAGGGCCGCGGTGCGTCAGTGGTCGGAGATCGTGTCAGTGAGCAACAACTGGTTACCATAAGTCACTGAGCGGAGTTCTCAAGCTCTCCGGACTATTCCAGAAGACAGGGGGCGAACGTTGTCATCGGCCACCGGTCTGCAGTCGGCCTTGAATCTTTGTCGACGGCACCGGCAGGAGGTCGATCGCTGTGCGTGCGCCCCTTGCCTCATTTCGTCAGCTAGGACGAGACTCTTAGCATGGTCGACCCTCCTGTATATGAGCGCGACGCTGAGCTGAGCGTCCTTGAAGCGGCGATTGACGAGGTGCGCGCTGGGGGTAGTGCCGTGGTTGTGGTCTGCGGCGACGCGGGCATCGGTAAGACCCAGCTGATCGAGCGGACTCGGAGGTCTGCGGTAGAACAGGGCTTTCGCGTGCTTGCCGGCCGGGGATCACCGCTCGAGCGTGAGTATCCGTTCGGAATGGCCCGGCAGTTGTTCGAGCCGCTGCTGGTTGCTGGTGACGACCCGAGCATTCGCTTGTCCGACGTGGCGAGGCAGGCCAAGGACGCGTTTCTACCCACCTCCGAGGGGAGCGGTCTCGGTGAGTTCTCCGCGCTGCACAGCCTCTTCTGGCTGACATCGGATCTATCGCGAACCGGACCTCTGCTACTGGTGCTGGATGACCTTCACTGGGCAGACGAACCTTCGCTGCGGCTGATCGCCTATCTGCTACCGAGGTTGGAGGATCTGCGGGTACTTCTGCTGCTGGGTATGCGCCCCGACGAACCAGGCGCGGCGACAAACCTGCTCGACCTGATCACGATCGATGCCGCGAGCACCATTTTGTTGCCTGGCCCACTGAGTGAGGTGGCGGCGAGTGCGCTGCTTGGCGAGTGCTTCGGGCGCGACCCCGACAAGGCGGTCAGTCTTGCCTGCCATCAGGCGACCGGTGGCAATCCGTTCATGCTCGGGGAGCTGGCCAGGACGGCTCGGGCAGATGGCCTGTTACCCGTCATAGAGAACAAGGAGGCGATCCTTCGAGGCGGCGCACTGAGTCTGAGTCGGCGCACCTCGCTGCAGCTGAGCCGTATGCATCCAGAAGCAGTTCGCCTTGCCGAGACGTTCGCCGTACTGGGCCCAGGGGCGGACCTTGCCACGGCCGCTCGACTGGCGGGCATCAACACCGAGCAAGCAATCAGTGGCGTCGACGAACTTGAGTCAGCACACCTGATCCGGCATGAGGAGCAGCTCCCTTACGGCACGCTGTACGGGTACGTTCATCCACTGCTGCAGACCGCTGTGTACGAGCAGGTGATGGCCAGTAAGCGGGCGGCGTACCACTCTGCGGCTGCGCGCGGCATGACCGAGGCCGGCGCAGCGCCAGAGAAGATTGCGGCGCATTTGCTGCGGCTGCCGCCTGACTCAGACGCCAAGACGGTGACAGCGCTACGCCAGGCCGCTGCGGCCGCATTGATCAGAGGCGCGCCGGAGGCGGCAGTCGCCTATCTGCGGCGTGCATTGGCCGAGCCGCCCGTCGCTGCGATCCGGGTCGAGTTGCTGACCGAGGCGGGAATGGCGGCAGCGCGGGTAGACCTTCCTCTTGCTGCCGAGTACCTCGAGGCGGTGGTGCGTGACCAAGCTGACCCGGTGGCGCGGGCCGAGGTGGCACACATACTGGGAATGCTCTACTTGTTCACGGGCAAGGTCGAACAAGCTATCGGAGTACTGAGCGACGCGATCGCGGATGTCCCGGCATCGGAGCAAGACCTCGTCCGTACCCTGCGAGCTGTCCTGATCGATGCTCCTTTGGTGGCGACGGGTGTAACCGCAGCCGTCACCAAGACGGAGGACGCCCGGGCGCTTCCGCCGCTGAACAGTCTGGGGGGCCGGCTGCTCGACGGGATGATCGGCGGTGCCGACGCGTACGTCGGTGACCCACAATCGATTGCGAGCGCCAAGAAGCTCTCTGTCGATCCAGCCATTCGAAGCGCGGCGGGTCAGGGAGTCATCCTGGCCACCTTGCCATTCTGGGCGCTGATCGTCGCGGGAGCCGCTGAAGGCATGGCCGGATACACCGCCGCGATCACCGATGCCAGGCTTGGCGGGGCTTTCTCCACTCTCACCACTGCCCTCGTATACCGCGGACTCGGGTGGCTTCAGCAAGGGGAACTCGCCGAGGCGGAGACCGATTTGCGCGAATCTCAACGCTTGGCGGCCTTGACGGGATCGGTGCTGGCTCCCCCCGTCATCAATGCCCTGCTCGCCGACACACTCATTGAGGTCGGCAAGGTCGATGAGGCGCAGGCTTTGTTGGCACAGGTGGAGATGCAAGTTCCCTTACCGGTCGTTGGCTTGTACTTCTACCCGCTGCTGTCGATGGCGCGGGTGGCTGCTGCCCGCGGACAGCACGAGATGGCCGTGCAGTCGGCGCTTGCTTCGGGTGCGCGATTCGCCGAGCACGGAAACGGGAGCAACCCCGCGGTGGTCGCGTGGCGGTCACAGGCCGCGATGTCTTTGCATGCGCTCGGTCGGACGGCGGAGGCAATGGACCTGGTTTCGGCCGAGATCGAGGTTGCTCGGCGGTGGGGAGCGCCGTTCGCACTGGGGCGGGCGATGCGGGTGGCGGGTCGCCTAACGCGAGGGCAGGCCGGCCTCGACCTGTTGCGTGAGGCAGTTGAGGTTTTGGACGGGTCATCGGCGAGGCTGGAGCACGCGAAGGCGCTGGTGGACCTCGGTGCTGCGCTACGGCGAAGCAACGCGCGAGTGGAGGCCCGGGCGCCTTTGGCGGCCGGGTTGGAGTTGGCCTATCGATGCGGGGCGGCACCAGTGGTGGAGTACGCCCGTATGGAACTGCGGGCCGCCGGCGCTAGACCGCGGCGGTTGACGACCACTGGCCCTGAATCCCTGACGACGAGCGAACGGCGGGTGGCCGACCTGGCAACCCAGGATCTGACCAATCGTCAGATCGCCCAGCAACTGTTCGTGACGATCAAAACCGTCGAGGTCCATCTGTCGGCTGCCTATCGCAAACTCGGCATCACCCAGCGAAAGCAATTGCACGAGCACCTCGAGGTCCATCAGGCTCCCGCCTGACCAAGGCGGGCGACAGGTCTTCTACGTCATCGGTGTGCTGAGCGCGGAATGCCGGAGGAATTGTCGTCACAGGAGTGGTGACAGGCGCTCCTCGACGGCCTTCAGTGAACGAGAGGATCGCTGTACGCGGGCGACCATGATCGCGCCCTCAAGGGCGCTTATGCACAGCGTGGCAAGCTCGTCAGCCTCATCGGCCTTCCGGCCGGCCTTGATGAAGACGCCGGCGAAGGAGCCGACCCAGCTTGCGAGAATCTCGGCCACGACCGGTCCTAGCTCGGCATCGTTGAATGCTTCCTGGGCGGCTGCGCCAACAGGGCAGCCAGCTGTAAAGCCCGAATCGTCCAGCTGGCGTCGGTAGACGTTGCACATCATGGCGAATACCTGGGCAGGACTATCGCCACGCTCGTACGCCGCCTCCAGGGCGACCGTGACTCGCGTAGCTGCCCATCGAAGTGCCTCGGTGAGCAGTTCAGTACGACCTCCGGGGAAGTGGTGACCGACCGACCCTCGTGGCGTCTTGCTGTGATCCAGAACCTTGGCCACCGAGGTGCCGGCGACTCCTCGATCGCGCAGCAATGATGCCGCGCTGATGATCATTCGTTCTCGTGTGTCGGTGGTCACTCCCACTTGCCGACCTCCAGTGAGCGTCCAGTATGTTATGCGACCTAGCATAACAAGGAGTCTTCATGCGTGAGCTCAATTTCATCAAGTCCGGCCTCTTGCAGTGGCGCGACAAGCCCGACCCTGCGGTGATTGACCCGACCGACGCCTTGGTGCGGCCGTTCGTGGCCAGCCGCTGCGACGGCGACACTCTGCCGATCCATCGGCCAGTAGCGCGCGTCCTGCAGTTGGGGTTGAGGGTGGGCTTGATCGACCCGGCCGTAGGCTCGATTGCCGGCGCTGTGCCGTTCCGGGGACCATTTGCGATCGGGCACGAGTGCGTGGCTGAAGTAACGCAGGTGGGACCGGAAGTGACCCAGCTTCACGTTGGAGACATCGTCATTGTCCCGTGGGCCGTCTCGTGTGGCACCTGCCCCGAGTGCATGCGGGGCCTGACGGCGAAGTGTTCGACTACAGCGACGACCAGCCCGGGCAAGACACTGGCGGCCTTCGGTTTCGGATCGTCTTCGGGGCCGTGGGGTGGAATGGTTGCTGACTCTCTACGCATCCCTTACGCGGACCACATGCTTGTCAAGGTTCCGAACGGTGTCGACCCGCTCCGTGTGGCTGCTGCCAGCGACAACCTCGCGGATGCATGGCGGGCGATTGCCCCGCCACTTCGTGAACGACCCGGCGGGCGTGTGCTTGTCATCGGCGGAGGTGCTCAGAGCATCGGCTTGTACGCGGCCGGCCTTGCGATCGCGTACGGTGCGTCGGTCGTCGACTACTACGATGACCGGCAGTCGCGCCTGGACGTCGCTGCGGCGTACGGAGCCGTCGTGCACAAGCTGGACGGCACCAAACGTAAGTCGCTGGATTCAGCAGTTCGCGACCGCTATGACGTCGCTGTCGAGGCGTCGGCCCAGGGTGCGGGTCTTGCGGCGGCGCTGCGTGCTCTGCGCCCAGGTGGCATCTGCACGGCGACCGGCTACTACTTTGCATCGGGCATCAAGGTGCCGATCATGGACATGTATGCCACCAGTGCCACGCTGAAGGTCGGAGTCTCGCACGTTCGGCCGCATCTACCGGAGCTCCTCGATTTCATTGTTCGAAGCAACTTCTCCGCCGAGCTGGTCACCAGCGTCTTGGCGGACTGGGAAGATGCCCCCGAAGCCTACGCAACACACACCACAAAACTTGTCCTTCACCGCCAGCCCCTCGGCCTCGCCGATCGGCCGCGGCAGGCGAGCAACGGCCGGTCAATCGCCTGATGGTGTGCCAGGAGGCGTAAGGCTCTGCGCGGAGCTCTCGGCACCCTCGGAGGTCGCACGCGGGATCAGGTTGATGTGCACTGGCAAAGTTCGTTCCAGTGCACGACCGGCGATCGCGGCGGTGCCACACCCGCCGACGAGACCGATGAGTAGCGGTGCCGCATGCCCGCTGGTAAGCGCCAGACCGGAAAGCAATGAGCCGACAATGAACCGGTGGTCGGCGCGAGGCTGAATGCGCCGTTGTGCCGACCGCGAACGTGTTCTGGGGCGATGTCGTTGGCGATCACCGGCAACGTCGGCAACGTCGGCCAGAGCAGCGTTCACCTACGGCGAAGACAACAGCGGCAGTCATGAACTCCGAGCGGCCCGACCGTCGAGCCGCCTCACGACAATTAGGGGGCAGGATCGGGGGCTGTCCTCCTGGAAACCTGCCTTCGCTACCGACTTGGATGGGTTGTGGCCGCGGGAGCAACCCGCGATCGGTTCGAGATGCGAGTTGGCCGCCGGCATAAGACCACCGTCTGCTGCGCACTCTCACCAGCGATAGAACTTCCCATCCGAAGGAGTCTGAGATCTTTCCCCGTAGCGCCCGACGCGTCGCCACCCCAGGGCCCAGTGCTCGACCTCGGCCCAAGGTCAAGGTGTGGTCCTACTTGGTAATCGGCGCGGGCTTGCTCGCCGTCGCGGTGATGGGGTTGACCAGTGCACCCCTGGCCTCGACGGTGACTGCGATCGGCACACCCCAACCATCCGAGACCGTTCAGCGCGGTGTCCGGCCCACCGAACGTCCTCACCAACGCGTGACAGATCCTGCACCTCATAGAGATCCCGCACCTCATGCCACGGTTGGCGCGACGAAGCAGGCAGCGTCGCACGCACGCCCTACATCCGTGCCCGTCCCAGAAGGTGCGAAGAGGACTGCCTTGCCGGCTTCCCCAACCGTCCCGAAGGTCTTGACTCCCTCCATGCCGCCCGGCCCGCCAGCCGACGTTGCGAAAGCGCCGACCCTGCCGGTGCAGGGCTACATCGGAGACTCACAACAGCTCATCGCGGTGAAAGCGAGGGGCACGTACGCGACTGTCACCATGTGGAATCGTGTGAAGGACAGTTGGGTTCCTGCTCTACCGCAGACCGACGATGCCAGGGTGGGATCCGGCGGCATCGTGTCGGTGGATCGTCGACGGCAGGGGACCGGCACGACTCCGGCCGGCTCTTTCGCTCTCACCGAGGCGTTCGGCACATCAGCAGCAGCCGGGTCCAAGCTTCCCTATCATCGTATCAACGCCGATGACTATTGGGTCCAGGACAATTCGAGCGCCTACTACAATACATTGCGGGGCCGTTGGGCCGGCGGGTTCAAATGGTGGCTTCCGGAAAGCAATCAAGACGGGTCGGAGCGGTTGGCCAACTATTCGCGGCAATACGAAGCCGCGGTGGTGATCGACTTCAACCGGCCAAGTCCGGTCCGTGGCCGAGGCTCGGGAATCTTCCTCCATGTCAACGGGCGTGGTGCGACGGCCGGCTGCGTGAGCGTGCCGAAGGCGAACATGCAGCAAATTCTGCGGTGGTTGGACCCGAAGATGCATCCGAGGATTCTGATTGGATAGCCCGGACACACGGCTTGGTCCACGGCTGTCGGAGCCACCAGCGGAGCAGGGGCACAAAGACAATTCGCTATAGGCGGATGACTAGCCGAGCGGCAACCTGGCCTTAGGCCCACCATGTGATTGGGCCAGTAGTACCTCAAGTCGTTGGTGTGGAATAGCAAGAAGTCGTTTAGGCGTCGATACGCACAAGGATTTCGATGCAGCGTGGTGCTCAAAGATCAGATTGATTCGACATCAACATGACTACAGCGAGTCGTGGTCTCCGTCAACATCGGACAACGCCAATTCGGCCGTCAGGCCCGCTCATGCTCGAAGACCCGGATTAACGCGCTAGAGAGAGTAACCGTCGTTTTAGGGGTCGATGTTGGGGTGGTCCCCCATTTCGGCCGCCGACAGGCCGGGCGACGCTATGAGCGTAAGGCCTCTGTGAGGAGCACGGCCGCACCTGCAAAGCTTAGGCTACAGGTGAAATTGATCGGCTGAAGAAGCAATCGGAGATGGATAATGACGGCTGGATACTTGGAATCGCCGGAGGCATTGAAGGACTTGCGCACGCTCAACGCGCGGTTCATCGAGAATTTCATCAGGAATGACGTCGAGTCGCATGACGCGATTCTTCACCCTGAATTTATCTGCGTTCGGAGTAACGGCGCACGTATCAATCGTGAATCATACTTGAAGGCCTGGGCAACGGGTTTCGACCCCGATGTCGTCATCTATTGGGATGTACGTGATGAGCTCATCACTCTTATCGAGAATGTGGCTCTCGTCCGCTCGACCAACCGTCACGTTATTCGCTGCGACGGGCAAGATGAGGCTGGAATGTCGACCTATACTGATACGTATCTGTATCAAGATGGCGCGTGGAAATGTATTCAGGCGCAGATCTCCCCGGTAGCGGCGGATCGAGAACCCGGCGAGGAAACCGTCATTTCTGTTTACATACATGGAGTGCGGCAAGCCTAGAACGGTGCTGCGGAGATATTTCCTGTAGGCCTCCCCGGGATGTCGCCGCTTGATTACTTGTATCCTGGAATTGAACCGCCCCGGGTTTGATGCACCTTCGGTTATGTGCGAACGACTGGTTGGTCGTCGCGGGTCTGTGAATAGTAGTCAGCCTCGGCTTCGACGAGTGGGCGTCGGTCGAGGCGGTGTATGAGCCGGCTGGTGTTGTACCAGTGGACCCAGTCGGCGGTGATGGCTTCGACACTGCTGAGACCGGTCAGTGGTCCGCGGTGAAACGGTGAGTCGTCGCGGATGCATTCGGTCTTGTAGAGCCCGATGGAGGTTTCGGTCAGAGCATTGTCGTAGGCATCGCCGACGGTGCCGATCGAGGGGTCGATGCCGTCGGCGATGCAGGGTCTCAGTGAAGCGCACGGCAGTGTATTGAGACCCGGCATCGGAGTGGCGAATCGCCTTGTCCTGCAGGGGATTTCCCTGTCTGGCGCGGAACGCTGCGGCCTGGGTGATGGCTCGTTGGACGAACGCGGTGTGCTTGGACGTCGAGCACTCCCAGCCGACGATCCGCCCTGCGAAAGCGTCGATCACGAACGCTGTGTAGACGAAAGAACCGCTCACCAGACGCACGTAGGTGAAGTCGGCCACCAGCAACGTGTTCGGTGCCGCCACGGTGAACTGCCGGTTGACCAGGTCCGGCGCCCGGGTCGCGGCCGGATCGGTGACTGTGGTGCGGACCTTCTTGGCCCTGGTCACGCCGTGCCAGCCGTTGGCCTTCATGAGCCGCTCGACCGTGCACCGCGCCACTTCGATCCCTTCGCGGCGCAGGTGGGCCTACATCTTCACTGACCCGTACAACGCCTCCGGCAGGCGCCGGCCGTGCTCGTCGGGCTCGTAGTAGCCAGCCAGCACCGCGGTCACTGTCGTGTCCCGCAGCGCCCGCTTGGACGGCGCCCGCACCGCCCAGGCGTAATAGGTCCTCAGAGCGATCCTGCAACCGTGCGCGCTCAACTCACGGCAGATCGAAGTGACCCCGAACCGAGCCTTGTGCTCGGCGATGAACCGGCAGATCACCGAGATCGCGGGTCGCTCTCCCGGATGCTCCTATGTCAAGTGGCTCCCTGGTCAGGCTGCCATGGCTGCTGGCGATGTGGCCTGGGTGTCGTGTTGCCGTTCGGTGCGCAGGGCGGTGAAGACGACATCGGAGAGCCGGCGGCGCAGCAG
>NZ_JAAGLV010000038.1 GCF_010548305.1 Streptomyces sp. SID13031 | reverse complement strand
AAGAGACCGCGATCGCCGGCTACGTCCGCTGGCACAACAAACGCTCCCAGCCCAAACGACGCTTCGCTGTCGACTCCAAAATCCGCCGACCCGATTACCTGCCCAACGTTGCTTGACGAGGCACTAGAACCCGATCCCGCGGGCGCGGAGCGCGGCTGCGAGCACGTTGGTCGCGCCGGCCGAATCGGCGCTGGCCATCACCTTGGGCCCGTCGACCTCGTCCGGTCGGGGCCGGGTGTCCTTGGGTAGCGAGGCGATGGCCAGGTCCAGCGCCGCAACATGATCGGCTGCGGTGTTTGAGCCGGCGTTCTCGGGCCTTAGCAGCCTAGACAGGGCTTCACCACAAGAGATGTCTGGCCGGTCCAGGTAACACAGCAATGGGTGGCAGCCGAAGCTCTTCTTCCATGTTGGTGGGGCGTCTTCCTTGTCTGAGTGCGCGGTCAGCAGGGTCGCGTCGAAGTGCATCCACACCTCTTTCGACAGGTCCAGGCCCGCGCCGGCTGCCCAGGCCCGCTCGCGGGCTTCGACGCGTGCCGCCCGCAATGCGTCCAGCCGGGCTCTGTGTCGACCTTGTCGACCACTCGCCACGCGGTCGTGTCGGAGGCGACCAGCCCGAACAGGCGCGGCTGGTCCCGCAGTGTCCGCAGATGCCGCAATGCGTCGCCGCCATCGGCGATCGTGACCGCGAGATCAACCAGCACCTGGCCGGGCGCGTGCAGTGGCGGCAGGCGGCTCTTACCATCCGCCGACATCTTGAACCGGGCCGTGCCCTTGCTAAACTGCACCGAGAGTGCCTTCCTGTTCGAGATCATTGGTTTTTCGCAAAACCCACTTCCCCTTACAGGCAAGGCGCTCTCGCCTTTTCACGTCACGTGTCGAACTAATTTCTGTGAAACGCCGAGGCTAGCCCGCAGACGTTATGGCGTCTTGCATGAGATTACGACGAAAACTTCACTCAAAGACCAAACATCGAACCCAGCAGACGCCTCTACTAAGGGTGCGGAATCGCGCGGGCGAATAACTCTGCGCGCAAGAGCTCGTCGCTTCGAAATGCACCGCTGAAGTGATTGGTTATCATTTCAGCTCCATATGCACAGGCGCCTCGGATCGTCATGCATGTGTGGGCCGCCCTAATAAGGCAGGCTGCCCCCTGTGGTTGCAAACAGTCGTTGAGGGCAGTCACGACCTGGTTCCCAATGCGTTCCTGCATCTGAGGTCTGGCAGCGTACTCCTGCACGATGCGGGCTAGCTTTGACAGTCCGACAATAGGCTGCCCTGTGTGGGGGAGGTACGCCACGGTAGCGTGGCCGACGAAGGGCAGCATGTGATGTTCGCAGACGGACACGATCGGGATGCCGACTGCCGCGATCAGAGCGGGTTCCCCTTCTGCTGGGAAGGTCACACGGAGATGGCGCTTCGGATCGACTTGGCAGCCGGACATAAGTTCTTGCAGGGCCTCGGTCAATCTACGCGGCGTCTCGATGGTCGACTCGTCGGCACACGGCAGGCCTAGCGCCGCTAGCATCGCCCGCGCAGCGGAGGCCGCGACAGAGACTTCTTCGGGAGCCGAATCGAGGGGAGAATCGCGGAGCGGTACCCGCCCAAGACTATCTATCATGGCCATAACTGATTTCTGTTGATTTGGTTTCTCTGTTCGTTATGCATAGAGTTCCGCAGCGGTGCGGTCCAGCTTGCGGCGTTCACGTGTGTCTCGTTGACTTTGACAGCGCTTAGCCATGATGATGCCGCGTGCGGGACTGAAGTAATGATGTCGCGTGCTACATTGGCGAGGAGCTGGGCGACGTTTTCTACAGTCGGCCATGCCAAATCCAGCGCGTATCGCTCTGGCGGTGAACTCGCAGCTCCCGCTCCGAAGCGGAATACCTTACAACCTTCGGCTGAGAGTGCGGTGTAGAGCGGATCCGAGTAGCCGAGCATGGCGCCATGATCGAGCCAGCTGTCGATCCAGGCCCGGATCTCGCGCTTGAGGACACCGAACTCAATGACGGTGCCGTCCGCGGTCTCCGACGCCGATACAGTGATCTCACACCACCAGGAATGACCGTGGAGGTTCTGACACTTCCCGCCCAGTACAGGGATCCGGTGAGCAGTTTCAAAGTTGTGCCGGACAGTCACGGAGTGCGTCATTTCGTGACCCATTCGACCTTCGCCCCGCCTTCGTGATCCACGGCGACTGAAACGGAAATTGCCGAATACCCGAGGCCGCGGAGATCAGTCCCAATCTGTTCCGCGACGTTTTCACAAGACGCTTCACCTAACTCTCGATCGCCAGCACCCCACCAGTGAGTCACATCCTCGGTCAGGGACATGAACTCCACGTCACGGTCATGATGCTCGACCATGACTTCGGCGCGAATCAAGAAGTGATGCCGATGGCGGTACGCCAGGTGGTCACGGTTCGGCGGAGCCGCTGGCCAGCGGTGGAATCCTGGTAAGAGCAGGTCGACCCAAATCGACGACCGGGTGGCCCGGTCCAGCTTGCCAATCATTGTCCGCTCCTTCGTGTTCTCGCTGTGAAGAAGACGCGAACATCGTCGGGGAAATCGTTGAATACTTGTGCACCTACAGATTTCGGCGGCCTGCCCGGGTGCCACTTCTCGGAGTCGGCGGGACATTCCACTAGTTTGATGTCGAATCGTCGAAGCAAATGCACCAACCAGAGACTGACTATCGTCGTACCGAGTAGACGCGCTGGGCACGCACGGGGGCCCACTCCAAACGGGAAGAAGTTGTCGGTGTTGGTTCGCTCGCCTGCACCATCGCCATCGAGAAATCGTTCAGGATGGAACTCTCTCGATTTCTCCCAGTATTTCTCGTCATGACCGAGGGCCGATATATTCGCCATGAGAATGGCGCCCTTAGGGATGAGGTGCCCCTGGGTGGTAACGATGTCCTCGGTGACCAATCGCGGTACGAGCGAGGGTGTCGGTGGCCGCAGTCGCATAGCCTCCTTGATGACCGCGTTCAAGTAGGTGAGACGGTCGAGGTCGGCGACGGTTGGTGCGGTCCGAGTGCCGAGAACGTTGTCGATCTCTGTGACTGTCCGATCCAGCGCCGCCGGACTCCGCAGGAGGAAAACCAGCGCGCGCATCACGGTGATATGCGTCGGGTTCATTGTCCCAAAGATGTTGTAAATCATGTAGGGCAGGGTCTCGTCGCTGCAGTGCGCACCCATCTTGCCTTGTTCGGCCGTGATCATGTGGTCGCGCTTACGTAGCAGCGAGTCCAGCACGCCAGTTGGCTGGGCTCCACCCGCCAGGGCGTCGCGCCGTAGGCGGATCTGAGCGGTGAAGAACCGGTGGAAGTAGCGGACGTGGCGTCGTACTGTCCAGAGTCTGACACGTGCCCACGGCCGCAGCAGGGGAAGGAAGTCTGCCAGTTGCGGCCCGAAATGGCTGGACTCGGCCTCGACCGCGGCGCGCAGTCTCATCTGTACGGAGCTGTGTTGGGCAGGAGGCGCCCCGGTGAGCAACCGCGTTGCGATGGCGAATTGCTCCACTTGCAGCAGGTCCCCGAATAGTTGCAATGGAGTAGATGCGGCACTCGCTGCTTCGATCCGATCCGTGATCGCCGTGAGTTCCTCGTTGAGAGCCGGGACCAAGTCGGGAAGGTGTCGCGGCTGGAGAAATCCCTGGATGAGCAGTCTGCGGCGAGCGTGCCATGCCGCTCCATTTCCGAGGAGCGTCGATTGTCCACCCCCGCTAATCACATCCGTGTTGACGAAACTCGGCCGCGCGCCGCAGGAGTCCGCATGCTTGACATAGACCTCCTCGAGGACATCAGGATCGGTGATCACGACGACTGTCCGGGACCCCAGTCGCAATGAGAATACCGAGCCGTAGCGTTGTGACAGAGAACTGAGATCTTTCAGAGAATGCAGGGGCACATCCAACAAATTCCCCAGCACTGGCAGCCCCCGTGGGCCCGGCGGCAGTGTCAGGTGGCGCATGACCCATCCGTCTCTTCGCGTCGGAGCAGCAGATATGCGTGCACGTAGTCCAGCCTGTGATTTTTCGGCTTCGCGATCACTAGGTTGCGGTAGCGTCGGTACAGCTCGTCGACGATGGTGGCGCGCTCGGCCGGCTGCTTGGTTTTGAGGGCGATCATGAACACTCCTTCACTCCATGAGCGAACGGCGGGAACGAGCCCGTCGGCGAGCAGCGCCGCGTTCCGATGACGCTGGAACGCGGCCGCATAGGGGCATCGAACAATGTTGGTTGAGCTGCTCACCAGAGTGAGTTGCCCACGAAGCGCACTCGATCGTTCGGAGAACGGTGTTTGGATCTCTGCCATGGTCCGGAAATACTGCGGGAAAGTCGCCGCCGCGCATTCTTGGTCTGACAACAGGCCGTCGCGGTACAACGATCTCCAGACGTTGTTGAGCGTGTCGAGGACGTTGGCTTTGCCAGTGTTGCCCACATAACGCCCGTGTCCATCGACGCACAAATTGGCGACGATCAGAAAGCCACCCGGAACGAGCTCTCGGGCGCGGTGTCGCAACAACGTGTCCCAGTCGGCTCGCGCCTGGTCGCGGAATTCCTGGAGTACGCTGCCACCAGCACTGACCGCGTGTATGTGGCCCGGGATCGCGCGAGGTGTCCGGCTCAGCCAATGCATAGCGGTAGCACTGAATCCGATCGTCACGCTCTCCGCCGGCAATACTTGACGGTAGAACGTGTCACCCACCGCAGTCACATAGACCTCGTCGAGGTCCGCCAGCAGACTGCGCGGCAAACCGCCGCCCGTAGGAGGCTCATCGTGCAACCAACGAAAGAGCGCTGAGTAGTCGTTCTCAGGCTGATCGCTGTAGACGACCTGCACGGTGACGTTCTGCGAACGCCATCGCAAACATCCTATGGTTGCACGGAATGCGTCGCCCGAATTCTGCCCGTCTGCTGCGCCGTAGTCGGCGATAACCAGCGGCCGACTGAGTGCGATCGGGACATGCGAGGCCGCCTTCAAGAGCATAGGGCGTGTTGCCTCGATGACCGCCCTGGCTCCTGCCGTATGGAGTGCGTAGTATCCATCGGCCTTCATCGTCGGCACTGCCGATGTCTTATCGGAAACGCTCTGCCCGTAACCCATGCCGACTCCAGACGTGGCACCTCAACACTCGTGTAGTGAGCGTGGGGTTGGAGTTGACCACCGAGACTCAGGGAACCCCCTTAGGTTGGACCCCAAGCTTTGCGCTCGTTACCGTCCGCGCCGTTCGGCTACGCAGGGCAATGAGTGTGGCGGCGAGAAACTGTTGCCGGCAGCCCAGATCGTGCCCCTCACCGACCCGCGCGCTACGCAGGAGTCATCCGCTGCGGGAAGAACGAGTTCACCATCGGGCAGGCGCCTAGGGCTACCGCTCATATCTACGGTCGAGGCAACGCCAAGCGCTGGGCATTGCTCCACGCGGATATTGGAGACGGCTATGTCCTCGAAGTGGTCGCGCAGTCGCCACCACACCCCTGCTGCGAAGGCTCCGCCCGCCACCTCTCATCAAACTCCGGCTGACCCCTACAAGCCAAGCAGAGCTACCCAAGCCCCGAAGCCAGGCGTCCGGCGGCGCAGGCATACATGGACCAGGCTCCGGACTCGCATGTGTACCGAGATTGGGCCCGACTGAACGAGGGTTACCGCCGCTTGGGTCTGCTCCACCCGGCCGCGGCTCAAGGTTCGGCCGACCATGCCTGAGCACGTGCTGTGTTCGGCCGGGGAGTAGGCCGGCGAACTGCCCGGCGGGGCGCTGGAATGGGTGGAAGCCCGGCCCGAACCCGGACCTCTATGTAGTCAAGATTTACCGCGGCCAAGTTTAGGGGGCGTGACTGGGGGTTGGTGCGGATGTGACTGCACGCCTGATGAACGAGTCTCAAATAGAGTTCTATCGCCCCGACAAGGCTGGCTGCACCCAACCCAGTCAACATTCCGATCTGTGAGAGCGGGACTCGCTGAGTAGCTCGCTCGAGAGAGTGGCGTCCAGAAGTTCAAATGGAGCGCAATGAACACTGAGTTGCAGAATATGGCAGCCGACGTGGCCATGGTTGAGCGCCTGATTGCGTTCCATCCAGAACTGGCCGACACTGCCTATCAAGTGCATATTCAGCTTGGTGGCGACATTGTAGTCGAGGTCCAAGGCTCCCACTACGAGGCAATGTTATGGGGCGCTGCCATTGACGGCCCAATCTATCCTTCTCACGTTGATATGCGAGGCGTCCGCCGACAGCTGGTCTTGGGGCGAGGCGTGCGAGTTCAAGTCAGCCAAGATACCAACCGTCGCTCGAGCTTCGGCGGTGCGACCGCGGCTTGAGGACTAGGCCTGTGCAACCCGTCACCTTCACATTGGTCAGTCTCAGCCGCCCAGAGATATTGACAAATTCCGGATGAAAGCATCCTATGCTAAACACTTCATATGCGTATGCAGTATTGTCAATGGCACTGGGTCAATGCCGCCACCAGTGCCTGCCAATCGTAGGAATTGATGAGGTGACTCGTTGGAATAGGCGAGGGTGAGGGTGTTAGGCCCGCCCCAAACGCGAGATGGCAGAGCAGCGTCGAAGGTCGGCTCGGATCGGCCAGTGCCGCGTCCTGTCACATCGGACCTGGAGACCTTCCGCGACTACGCCAAGGACCGGCGCGTCATCCCGGTGACGCGCCGGCTGCTGGCCGACGCGGAGACCCCGATCGGCGTCTACGGCAAGCTTGCGGCTGAGCGCGAAGGCACCTTCCTGCTGGAGTCGGCGGAGAACGGCGGCGTCTGGTCGCGGTACTCGTTCATCGGCGTCCGCAGCGCCGCCACGCTGACCGAGCGGGACGGCCAGGCGATCTGGACCGGCAACCCGCCCGTCGGCCTGCCCCAGACCGGTGACCCGCTGCAGGCGCTTCGCGAGACGCTGGAGATCCTGCACACCCCACGCCTGCCCGACCTGCCCCCGCTGACCGGCGGCATGGTCGGTTTCCTCGGGTACGACGCCGTCCGCCGGCTGGAGAAGTTGCCGGACACAACGACCGACGACCTCGGCCTGCCCGAGCTGACCTTCCTGTTCGCGACCGATCTGGCCGCGCTCGACCACGAGACCGGCGAGATCTGGCTGATCGCGAACGCGGTCAACTGGGACGACTCCGACGAGCGCGTCGACGAGTCGTACGCCGACGCCGTCGGCCGGCTCGACGCGATGGAGCGCGACCTGGCGCAGCCGACCCCGTCGTACGTCGTCAGGGCGGATCGCCAGGCGCAGCCCGACCCGCACCGGCAGCGCTCCAGCGCGGAGTACCGGGAGGCTTCAATTTCAGCCGAGCTCACCTTCAGCCCTCCTCGATTGACGCTATCGCCGATCCGTCCGAGCACATGCAATGCATGACCACTTTCCCCGACAGGAAGACCACCATGACCAGCCAGCCCGTGATCAAGTCCTTCCCGAAGCCGTCCGAACTGACGGTGCCGCCGGGCGCCGAGGGCTGGGAGAAGCTGTACCCGTACAACCTGGCCTTCCAGAACCTCGGCGGCGCCGAGGACGAGAAGTTCTGGTTCTGCGACAGCCAGCACTGGCCGACCGTTTTCAAGCCCTTCGAGACCATCGGCGGCGAGTTCGCGGTCAAGTGTCTCGGGCAGTACAACACCAGGCATCTGCTGATCCCGCCGGCCAACGGCATCGAGTTCAAGATTCATCTGGGCTACCTGTACATGAGTCCTGTGCCGGTGGCAGAGGAGGAGATCGCCGCTCGGGTTCCCGAGTTCGAGCGGCGGGCTGGGCACTACTTCCAGAACTGGGACAGCCTGCTCGACGGCTGGCATGCGAAGGTGCTCGGCACGATCGACGAGATGGAGTCGCTCTCGTTCACCGCGCTCCCGGACGTGGTGCCGTTCGAGGACATCGTGGCAGGCAAGGCCAAGGACGGCTCCGAGGTTCTGATGGAGAACTACGACCGGTTGATCCAGCTCTGCTACCAGAACTGGCAGTACCACTTCGAGTTCCTCAACCTCGGCTACCTCGCCTACCTGGACTTTTTCGGCTTCTGCAAGGAGCTGTTCCCCGGCATTCCCGACCAGGCCATTGCGAAGATGGTGCAGGGCGTGGACATGGAGTTGTTCCGGCCCGACGACGAGCTGAAGAAGCTCGCAGTGCTAGCGGTTGAGCTCGGTCTTCAGAGTGCCTTCGAGGACACCGACGACGTCGCGGGAACGCTCAACCGGGTACGAGCCGCAGATGGAGGTCAGGAGTGGGCTGATGCCTACCTCGGTGCGCAGGATCCCTGGTTCAACTTCACCGTCGGCAACGGCTTCTACGGCCACGACAAGTACTGGATCGACCACCAGGAGATCCCGCTCGGGTACATCAAGGACTACATCCGCC
Source organism: Streptomyces sp. SID13031 (assembly GCF_010548305.1). Classification (GTDB taxonomy): domain Bacteria; phylum Actinomycetota; class Actinomycetes; order Propionibacteriales; family Kribbellaceae; genus Kribbella. The sequence continues at coordinate 10,631 of NZ_JAAGLV010000038.1, read as the reverse complement.
GCGTCGAGGAAGGCCACGACATCATGCGGCCGGTTGATGCGCTGGTGGCCGAGCGGGACCGAGTCGTCGCCGAGTACCGGGAGTTGGTCGGTGCTGACCAGCAGGCGCAGTTCGATGCGAAGCGAGGGCTTGCAGCCACGGCCTACCCGTACGTGGAGAACCACAACTTCTACATCGAGCACTGGACCATGGGCGTCTTCTGGCGCAAGGTTCGCGAACTCGGGAAGGTCTTCGCCGTCGCCGACTTCTGGGCGGCCCCCGAGGACATGCTCTACCTGACCCGCAACGAGGTCCGCGACGCGCTCTTCGACCTGGTCACCGGTTGGGCCGTCGGGGCTGAGCCGACCGGACCCCACTACTGGCCCCAAGAAGTCGAGCGTCGGCGGGGCATCATCGACGCGCTGTCGAGTCAGCGTCCGCAGCCGGCGCTGAATACGCCTCCGGCGCAGATCACCGAGCCGTTCACGATGATGCTCTACGGAATCACCACCGAGCAGGTGCGCCAGTGGCTCGGCTCGGACCAGGACACCGATGACGGATCCATCAGGGGCATGGCGGCTTCGCCAGGCGTTGTTGAGGGGCGCGCCCGGGTGATCACGCATGCCGATCAACTGGGGGAGGTGCAGGAGGGCGAGATTCTCGTCGCCACCATCACCGCACCGTCGTGGGGCCCGATCTTCGGCAAGATCAAGGCGACGGTCACCGACATCGGCGGCATGATGAGTCACGCCGCCATCGTCTGTCGTGAGTACGGCCTGCCCGCTGTCACCGGTACCGGTACTGGCTCCACGACCATCACGACCGGCCAGCTCCTCCGGGTGGACGGGACCGCCGGCCGCGTCGAGATCCTCGAGGCCTGAGCGCTATGACTCCGGTGCGGTTGGAGGGCGCCGGCCGCACAGTTCTCATCACCGGCGCGGCAGGCGGTCTGGGGCGGGCCTTCGCCCTCGGTTTTGCTGCGCGCGGTTACCGGGTCGCAGTCGGCGACGTCGACGCCGAAGGGGTCGAGGAGACTGCTCGACTGGTCAAGGACACCGGGGCGCATGTGTGGCACGGCCTGGCCGACGTCACGTCGGCGGCCTCCATCGGGTCGGCGGCAGCAGCGGTGGCGGAGTTCGGCGCGGGGCACATCGACGTACTGGTGAACAATGCGGCCGTCTACGGCACTGTCACCCGATCCCCGCTGGAGGCGATCGACCCGGCCGAGTGGGACCAGGTGATGGCGGTGAACCTCAAAGGCCCGTGGCTGTGCGTCCGGGCCTGCTCGCCCTACCTTCCCGAAGGAGGGCGGGTGGTGAACCTGTCCTCCGCGACCGTCTACAGCGGCTCGGAGGACTGGTTGCACTATGTCGCCTCCAAAGGCGGCGTGATCGCACTCACCCGCGTGATGGCCAAGGAACTCGGACGGCGTTCGATCACGGTGAATGCCATCGCTCCTGGCTTCACGCTCACTGAGGCGAGCTATGGCTTGGTCGAGGACGCAGACAGCTATGGCGTGGAGCGTGGTGCGTTACGTCGCTCCGGCCAGCCGGAGGACATCGTCGGCGCGGCGCTGTTTCTCGCCGGCGGGGACAGCTCTTATCTGACAGGCCAGACGCTCGTCGTCGACGGCGGACGTCAGTTCGTCTGACCTTGGATAGGAGTTCCTAGATGCCTCGTATCACCTACACCGACAGCACTGGCGGCGCCCGCACACTCGAAGCGACCGTGGGCGACTCGGTCATGGAGACTGCGGTTCGCAACGGTGTGCCCGGCATTGTCGCGGAATGCGGCGGCTCCCTGTCATGCGCCACCTGCCACGTGTACGTCGCCCAGGACGACTTGGCTGCGCTGCCAGCAATGGAGGAGATGGAGGACGAGATGTTGTACGGCGCGGCGTGCGACCGCCAGGACACCTCCCGTCTGTCCTGCCAGCTCCGGGTGACCGACAGCATGGATCTCCATGTGACGACACCTGAGACGCAGGTGTGAAGATGGCCGACGGATTGCTCATCGTCGGTGCCTCGCAGGCGGGCGTGCAACTGGCGGTCTCACTGCGGGCTCTGGGCTATACCGAGCCGATCACCCTGCTCGGTGAAGAGAACCACCGGCCGTACCAGCGGCCGGCGCTATCCAAGGAGTTCTTGCAGGGTGCGATCACCAAGGAGTCGTTGATCTTCCGATCACAGGCCTATTGGGACGAGCACCGGATCACCGTCGTTAAGAACGAGCGGATCATCAGGATCGACAAGCAGCCGGACGGTTCCAGAACTGCACGCTCACGGTCGGGGCGGGAGTTCGCCTTCGGCCGGCTTGCGCTGACCATCGGCGCCCGCGCCCGCAGGCTGCCTCTCGAGGGTGCGGACCTGCCGGGCGTGCTCTACCTGCGGAACGCCGATGACGCGCTCGAGCTCAGGGCGCGAGCGCAGTCGGCATCCGACGTTGTCGTCGTGGGCGGTGGCTTCATCGGCATCGAGGCGGCGGCTAGCCTGCACAAGATGGGCAAGCATGTCACGCTCGTCGAAGCCGGCCCACGCCTGATCGGACGGGCAGTCGGAGCGGAGACCTCGGAGTTCCTCCTCAAGTACCACGCTGCGCAGGGGATCGACATTCTCCTCGGCTCCCAGATCAAGCGGATCATCGCGAAGGGGGACGCGGTCCGCGGCGTCGATGCCGACGGCTGGCTGATACCGGCCGACATCCTTCTCATCGGCGTCGGGGTCGTACCCAACACGGAACTCGCGGAGTCGATAGGGCTCGACTGCGACAACGGCATCCGCGTCGACGAGTACGCGGTCGCCACGGACGGCTTCACGGTGGCCGTCGGCGACTGCGCCAACTTGCCCAACCCGGTGCCGGGTGCACCGGCGGGCGATCGGGTCCGATTCGAGAGCGTCAACAATGCCATCGAGCACGCCAAGGTGGCCGCATACGCCATCACCGGCCGCCCGGAAGAGTACGTCGGCATCCCGTGGTTCTGGTCCAACCAAGGCGAACTCAAGCTTCAGATCGTCGGATTGTCGGCGGGCCACGACCGCACGCTGGTCCGCCGCGACGACGACGCGGGCATATTTTCGGTCCTGTACTACCGCGGCGACAACGTGATCGCCGCCGACTGCGTGAACACACCGCTGGACTTCATCGCGGTCAAAGTCGCGCTCGCCATGGGCGCCGCCATCCCGTACGGCGCGGCCGCCGACCCGGCCACACCGTTGAAGTCCATCACCGTCGAGCCCTGACCATCCGACCGGAAAGGAGTTCGCGATGACCTCGCCTCTTCCGCCGACGCCGGTGCCTACACCGCATCCGGTGGACACCTCGCCGATCGCGTTGACCCCGGCCTACGGCGACGACCTCGACCCTGTCTGGGCGGCGGTAGTGCCCGAGACTCGCGCTCGGGCGAACGACATCCATTTGCCGATCTCGCTGGCCTACGCCGAGCGGCTCTGCGCGGGCTATCCCAAGGCCGACTCGCTGTTGGTGAGGGTGTCGATCCTGCTGCATGACACCGGCTGGGGCCGGGTCGATGAATCCCGGATCATCAGCGAGGGCTTCAGCGGTGCCTGGCGCAGGGCCGCGATCCGCTACGAGCACGAGAAGCAGGGCTGCCTGATCGCTCGCGAGGTCATGCCGCCCCTGGGCTACAGCGAACGGTTCATCGAGGACGTCTGCGCGATCATCGACGGCTATGACACCCGCAACGAGGCCAGGTCACTGGAGGATGCACTCGTCCGGGATGCAGACCGGCTCTGGCGGTTCGACCAGGCCGGGATCGCGCTTGCATCCGACTGGTTCGGGATGGACCCTGCGACGTACTGCGACCGGCTTGCCGCCGAGATCGTCCCGGAGCTCCTGACCGAGGCCGGCATCGCCATGGCCACGGCCGCTCTCGTCCGGTCGATGGCCCTGCTCAAGACGGGCGTGCTGCGATGAACCGGCGGATCTCCCTCAAGCTGCCGTGGACCCATGTCGACGATCACTACATCGACGGGGAGTGGCGCAGATCCACTGGCGACCGCCGCGCCGAGGTCGTCGATCCCTCGACGGAAGAGGTCTGGGGGTCAGTCCCGGAGGCGACGTTGGCCGACATTGACGCGGCGATGGCTGCGGCCGACCTAGCCTTCCGCTCGGGGTCGTGGCCGCGGCTGACACCGTCTGAGCGGGCGACATACATGCTCCGGATCGCTGACGAGATCGAGCATCGTGCAGAGCCGCTCGCCTTCACCAACAGCCGCGAGAACGGCGCGCCACTGGCGGAGACGAAAGGCGCAGCCGCAAACGCGGCTGGGGTTTTCCGTTACTTCGCTGGTCTCGCGGACTATCTTGAGCGCGAAGACGTCCGGCCGTTCCCGAGCGGTGGGGCCGAGTCGCTCGTACGGCGCGATCCCGTGGGTGTCTGTTCCCTCATCGCACCATGGAACTTCCCGATCAGCCTGGTGGTCATCAAGCTCGCCCCCGCGCTGCTAGCCGGCTGCACCGTTGTGATCAAGCCGGCCTCGCCGACACCGCTGTCGATCCGCTTCGTCGTCGACGCGATCGACGCTGCCGGTGTGCCCGCTGGGGTGGTCAACCTGATCACTGGATCGGGTGCGGTCGGCGACGCGCTGATCCGGCACCCGCTCACGGCGAAGGTCGCCTTCACCGGTTCGACCCCGGTTGGGCGGAAGATCGCGGCCGTCTGTGGCGAACTGCTGCGCCCGGTAACACTCGAACTGGGCGGGAAATCGTCGGCCATCGTGCTTCCCGACGCCGACCTGGATGCGATGTCGGCAGTGCTCATCCGCTCGTGTCTTCGCAACACCGGTCAGACCTGCTACATCTCGACGCGGATCCTGGCACCCGCCGAGCGATACGACGAGGTCGTCGCGATGGTGACCCGGGTGGTCGTAGGTGCGAAGCTGGGTGATCCGCTCGACGAGGACACGGTGTTCGGACCGGTGGCGACCAAAGCGCAATTCGACACGGTGGTGGGCTTCCTGAAGTCGGCTCACGAGCAGGGCGCTCGCGCGACCACCGGCGGCCAAGCGGCAGATGTGAAGCAGGGCTACTACGTCGAGCCGACAGTATTCGCCGATGTCACGCCGCGGATGCGTATCGCGCGCGAGGAAATCTTCGGGCCGGTGATCAGCATCCTGCGCTACGAGACGCTGGACGAGGCAATCGCGCTCGCCAACGAAACTAGCTTCGGTCTCGGCGGACTGGTCTTCTCCGACGACCCGGTCAACGCGCTGACGGTCGCGGAGCGGATGGACACCGGATCCGTCGGCATCAACTTCTTCGCGTCGAACCACAGCGCGCCCTTCGGCGGCCGGCATGACTCCGGCCTCGGTGTGGAGTACGGCGTGGAGGGGCTGTCGGCGTACGTGACCTACAAGTCGATCCACCGCAAGGCCAACCCAGCGAACCAAGGGAGGTGACAGGGGCGAGCCATGGAGCCACAGGCCGGCTGGTGTTGTACCAATGCGCCCAGTCGGCGGTGGTGGTCTCAACGTGGCTGAGGCTGGTCAGCAGACCGTGGCGAAATGGTGATTCGTCGCGGATGGATTCGGTCTTGTAGAGCCGAATGTTGGTCTCGGCCAGGGCGTTGAGGCCCTATGTCAAGGGGCCTTGGCGAGAGCGTGTTCGGTGGTCAGTGCGGCTCGGATGATGGAGAAGGTCTCGCGGGCGATGTAGCGCTTGAGGGCTCGGAGTGTGTCCTTGCGGCTGCCGCCTTACCGGTGTCGCTGGTCGCCGAATTTCGCCTGGTGCCGCACAGAGCTGCGAGGGGCGGCGTCGCTGTGGAGCCGGTCAGGGTTACCGTCGATTGGATCGCTCTCGCCTTTGCGGCGCCGGGTGGCTCGATCAGGCCGGTTGACTTCGAAGACACCGCTAGAGACGCTTGATGGATACCATCGTATAGACGCCCGAAGAATCGCCCGGGTTTGGAACATGTAGTTCGACAGCCGCTCCTGGTATTCCTGCGTCGGCTAGAACGCGAAGATAGTCGGCTGTTGATCTAGGGATGATCCCTTTCCAGCCGAGGCCGTGCTGAACGAAATCGACTTCCGGGCTGTCAGTAGACATGTTGCCAGTGACGAAGATGGAGCCAGAGGTCAGGGAGTCATAGATCGTCGCGTGAAATTCCTCGGCGGACATTAGCCCTACCTTCCTCATCAATGAACGTTGCCGTCGCTCCGTTTCGACACGCGCACCCTCTGCGGGAATATACTCAGCAACTCCCATCATTTCGACTACATGAGGTCGAGCCTTGGACAGAAACGAACGTAGGTCGACCTTGTTCAGAAAGTTTGTGCGAACGCTATTGAACTTCAGCTGAGTAAATCGCGTAGACGCGAGATGCTCGGCAACAGCAAGCGATGATGGATTGAGGTCTGCACCGTAGACCGTGATCATCGGACTGTTGGCAGTGCCGAATTCTTGCAGAAGGGCCGCTGCGGCGGCGTCCATCATTGGCTCCCCAGTACCGGAGCCAACGCTCGCGATCCGCAGCGGGCCACGCCTGAACATCGCAGCGTTCTCGGCTAAGTGGCTGCGGATTATTTCGGCTTCCTCCGCAGCGCGTTCGCGCACACCCCAGCCATCATTGGCGCCGCCGGTGAGTGCACGCAAGAACTTCGAGTTTGGAAGCTCGACGATTCCTCCGTCACGTTTGTTATGCAGGATCGTTGGCGTGTCCGACCATGGCTGTGCAACGACACGCAACTGCTCCGCGTCGGGTAGAGACTGGATCCACCGACCGAAACCTGGATCGAGGTCGATGAGTCCTTTTGTAACGACAGTAGGCCTTCTTCCCCGTCTGGGCCGGCAAGATGAAAGATAGGTCAGGACGGCTTCGTTGGTGGTCGCAAGCCTGTTCGTCGTCTTCAAGATCTCCGCAACAAAGTCGCTGGCCGCCGCGGCCACAAGCGGGTTGTTGTCGATGAACGGATCGGTGGAGCCGTAGGCGACAACCCGTTGCGGAATCCAGCCATTCGGCAACCTGTACGGCTCTGGGTCAATCTGCAAATGCCTGGTGGTGATCGCACGCTTGTCCGCTGAAGGTTCATTTATGTCGCAAGCGTCAACGGTGCCGCGAAATCGGTCGCCCGCTATTCCGACTTGCTCGCTTGCCCACGAGGCTAATTCGGAAACAGCTGCGCCCTCGCTATGAGGAGATCCAACCAGAAATTTCACGAATCCGCCCTAGGGAAGATGGAGTGTCGAGATCCAGGGTCGCCAGGTTCACCAGCTGGAGACACCTGGGAAGGTCCCCATGTCTCGCCCCCTAGTACTGCAGCCGGAGTTTGTGATGTTGGGTTGAGCCGGTGATTTGGGGGTCTGGGTTGTCGCGGTTGAGACGTCGCTGGTAGTGGCATCGTTCGGTGCGGTGTTGGTGTTGTCGTCGCCAGGTTGAGCGGTGGAGCAGGTGGGTGATGTCGCGGATCGGTGTGATGAGCCCAGTGGTGGATAGGTTCCGGATTTCGTTGCAGGTCAGCTGGATCCAGCCGGTCGGGGCTGGTCTGTGGGTGTGTTCGGTGGCGGTGAGGACGGTAAGGAAGGCGTGGGCGGGCATCGACGGTATGGTCGCGCGGTGCCGTGAGGTCCGGCGGCGGACCTGGTGTTGTTCCCGGCCGGTTCGCCGGTGCGGTTGTTGCGCCGCACCAGCTGGCTGTGGCGCCCGTGCAGGTCGGGGTCGATGGCCAGCTAGGCTCAGTCGTTGTAGCGGGGTCATTGGCGCCGTCGCCGCAGGAGTACTGCACGCCAGGCGTGCCGGGGAATCAGCGTGGCCGCTTGATCGGTCCGGAATCTGCCGGCCGCCGTGACCACGTCGCGGTTGCAACCGATCGCCAGCACACACCCGGGGCAGTCCCCCCGACACCGCGTGTCTCTTGTCGGGTAGCCCGAGCGCATTGCTGCGCCCGGGCCCCCTCAGAACCGGACGTGCGACTTTCACCGCATCCGGCTCAAGCAAGCCCCGAGGGCGTCTTTTTGCTGATTGCTGCTGGACCCGTCGCCTGGACGTTGCTGTCGGCAACGGGTGTGGATGAGGCGGTGCGTGGTCAGATCGTCGTCATCGTCGAGACGTTCCATAGCCAGTGCATCCTTGCGGAGTGCTCTGGTGATGGTCCGGGGCCACTGTTCCCACTCGCGCGGGGACTGTGGACCGTTGTCGGCGTGCAGCAGGAACATCCCACAAACTGGGCAACGTCCGTGCTGTCGTAGCAGCAGGGACGCGGTGGATCCGCCCAGCAGTGAATAGGTCTTGCGGCGCCGTTGCGCCCAGTACTGGTCCAGGGCAGGTCATCTGGCGACGCCGTGCCCATGACCAGCCGGTGACGGACGATCTTTGTCCAGACGAACCGGCGGAGGTAGATGCCGCTGTCGCGGTCACCGAAGACCCACCGGTCTTGCCTGGACGGGTTGAACATACCGAAGTACTTGTCAACGACCCAGCGCCTCGGCTTGTTCTGGTGGGCGCGCAATGCCCACCGGTAGAGATGCCCCCACAGGTGATGATCGACCGTGGAGAACACCTCTTTGGAGACCGCGCTGCGGTAGTAGGCGGCCCAGCCCCGGATGATCGGGTTGAGTCGCCGGATCACCGCTTCGGCGTTGGCTCCCCGAAGAGAGCGCACCTCAGTGGCGAGCCGCTGCCGTATCCGCTTCACCGCCGCCGGACTGGGTTTTATGAGCAGCTTGCCGCGATAGCGGCGGATGTTGAACCCCAGAAAGTCGAAACCCTGCTCGACGTGGACGATGTGGGTCTTGTCCTCGTTGAACGCCAGGCCTCGTGGGGCCAGCCACTCACCCAGCCGCTGCCAGACCTGTTCGGCCTGGTGCCTGGTGTGACACATGACGACGAAATCGTCGGCGTATCGCACCAGCACTGGCGAGTCCGGCCTCGTCTCGACCCCGTAGGTGTCGTGACGCAGATACCGGACCCCGGCGGCTTGTTCCATCCCGTGCAGCGCGATGTTGAGCAGCATCGGGCTGACCACCCCGCCTTGTGGAGTGCCCTCCTCGGTCGGGGTGAACCGGCCCCGCTCGACCACGCCCGCAGCCAGCCAGCCCGCGATGAGTCCCCGCGCGGGGAACCCACCCAGATGGGTTAGGAGACGGTCGTGGTTGATGCGGTCGAACGCCGCTGACAGGTCCGCGTCCAGCACCCACTGCCGCTTGGCCCAGCGGCCCTTGAGCGTCCAGTAGGTCGCCTCGATCGCGTCGTGACAGCCACGTCCGGGCCGGAACCCGTACGAGCGCGGCTCGAACCGCGCTTCCCACTCAGGCTCCAAAGCGTTCGCGACCCGGGCTTGCTGCACCCGGTCCCGCAACACTGGAATCCCCAGTGGACGCTGCTTCCCATTCGCCTTCGGGATATAGACCCGCTTGACCGGCCGGGCCAGCCAGGGCGCGGTGTGTCGGTGGAGGTCCACCGCCAACGCCGCCCTGTCTCGTGAGATCAACGCGACCTCACCGTCGATGCCCGCCGTCTTGCGGCCAGCGTTGTGCTGCGTTACCCGCCGCACGCTGTGAAGCGTGTTCGACCGGCTCCGCAGCATCAGCTTCTGCAGGTTGCGAACCCGCTTGAGATCCCCATCCTGCGACGCCTTGAAGATCCGTCGCCGCAACCGCCCTACGTCGTCCTCGACCGAGCGCCACCAGATCGCGTCCCAGTCGAGGTTGTCGTCTCGCGGTCCGTTCACCACATCGGTGTCCAACTTGCCCGCAAGTACCGGTGTTGCCATCGTCGCTTCTCCAAAGGCTCACCTGGCCCACGTCAGCCACCCAATGTCGGTCCGGGCAGCACCCGGTATCCGGCCAGTTATCCAAACCCCACCGCTGAAGGAGCGGCCTGCTGGGCGTGGTTTCCTGCTGCCTTTCGGCCACCGGCATTAGCTTCTTGGGCCATCCTGTTCCCGCCCAGGCGTTCGGTCTTCCTCACGGTCGACCCACCGAACCACCGGCCCGGACCAAAGCGGGGTTTCCACGTTCCACATGCGCAAGACACGACCGGGGAGGGTGCCGCCTATATCCCGGGGCCGGCGGTGTTCACACGACCGGTTAGGTGCCCCCGGTCGCCGCCTGCCGCTTCACAGCGACCAGCCCTGCACCCCGGCACCGCATCCACCTATCCGGGGCTCACTTTGACGAGATGTCATCAGCGGTTCACTCACGTTCACCCGTCCGGCCTTCCCCTCACCTGCCACCCCCGGATGGAACGAGGACAACTTGGGCTTTCCCCTGAGCTTCGCACCCCGCCGTTACCAGCGACGCACGTCAGGGCGGGGACGAGCCACGAACACTGCCCGGGCTACGTCATCGACAACACCGCCGACCTCCAACCAACGCGCCACTTAACGCATGCAACCTCGTGTCGCACCACCTACGAAGCGCCTTCCCTCTCGGGCCATTCTGAGACCTAGGCAAGTCCAGAATCCCTTGCAGGTAAGGCATTTCTCTACATCCACGACGCGTGTCGCCTCCCGATCACATCGTGACTGCAAAGCCAGGGCTAGTGCCTCGTCAAGCAACGTTGGGCAGGTATTCGGGTCGGCGGATTTTGGAGTCGACAGCGAAGCGTCGTTTGGGCTGGGAGCGTTTGTTGTGCCAGCGGACGTAGCCGGCGATCGCGGTCTCTTGGGCGGTGTGGCTGGGGTAGTCACTGCCGTCGA
>NZ_JAAGLV010000037.1 GCF_010548305.1 Streptomyces sp. SID13031 | reverse complement strand
CTGTCACTTTGCAGGCACGGCAGTCGTAGCTGCGAGATCTCCATACCCGAAACGATAGACGACCCCACCGACAGTTTTCAAAGCCGAGAACTCCTTATTTACAAGGGATCGACGAACAGCAGGAACTGGCCAGGTTGTCCACAGGAAGGACGAGACTGTGGATGAGTGGCTAGAGCGGGAGGGTCAGCAGCGGGGCCAGGCGGTCGGCTATCAGGCGGTAGCCGTCGGGGTTGGGGTGGAGGTCGTCGGCGTACAGGGCCTGGGCTTCTTCGGTGCTGAGGATTGTGCGGCCGTCGATCAAGGTGAGGTCGGGGTCGCGGAGGGTGCGGGCGCCTAGTTCTACGCAGGCGCGGATGTCGTCGAGGGTGAGGCCGAGGGCGTTCGGTTTGCCTTCGAGGCTCGGGGCGGGCAGTGGGGTGATCACGACGATCGGGGTGTGCGGGTGACCGTCGCGGACGGTCGAGATGAAGGCCTCGACCTGCCCGGGAAGGGTTCGGCCGCCGAAGGTTTCGCCGCCGTAGATGTTGGTGCCCAGGCACAGCGAGATCAGGCGTGCGGGGGTGTCCCGGATGGTCCGCGCGGCGATCGGGTCGAGATGGCATTCACCGGCGAACCCGAGGGCGACCAGATCCCACCCATGCCGCCGCGCCACCAGCGCCGGCCAGGTCTCGGAAGGTCCGTACGCCCCGGTGCACTGGGTGATCGAGCTGCCGTAGGTGATCCACCGAGGCCCGCTCGGAGGCAACGCCTGAGCCTCCCCGTGGAACACCACCTCCCGTACTTCGATCGCACCCCCTTGTGGCAACCAGATCTCCAACTCAACCGGCCCGGCGGGCAGGTCGACGGTGAGTGTCTGCTCACCGACCTCGACCGGATGCCGCCGATGGAGCTCGCCGTTCACGAGGAAGTCGACGGGGGCTATCTCTGAGTAGATGTCCAGGGCTGCGCGGATCTCCAGGGTGACCGAGGACGCCGTCGTACGCCAGCCGGCCCGTACTCCGGCGGGGGTTGCGGCGCGGGACCACAGGCGATGGCCTGGGCGCTCCGGTCGGCCGAGCCAGTCGTGGAGTTCGAAGGGTTGCTCGCGCGGATCAAGTCGCCAGAACGTCAGCCAGCCGTCGGCGTCGACGACTCGATGCCGGTAGCCGGTCCAGAGCGGATCACTTCCCACTGCGCACCACCCCTTCCACTGCCGCCCGTGTACTGGTCCCGAGCCGGCTTGCCGCCTTCGCGCCGAGGCTGGCGTTGACGTGGTCGCGCATCACCGCTGCGGCGGTTTCGGCGTCGCCGGCGGCGATCGCGTCGACCAGGGCCAGATGCTCGGCGTGGGTGCGGTCGAGGTCGGCCTTGGTCCGGTCGGCTTCGAGGGCGAGCCGGCGGTACCGATCCGCCTTGTCCCACAGGCCGTCGAGGGTCTGGGTGAGCAGCTCGTTCTGGGATGCCGAGTAGATCGCGTGGTGGAACCGGCGGTGCGTCCCCAGCTCCTCGGCCTTCGGGGCACCGCGCAGCGGAGTCAGCACGGCAGCGGCCGCCCGGATCGCCTCGAGATCCGCGCGGGTACGCCGTTCCGCTGCGAGCCCGGCCGCGAGCGGGTCGAGTGACCGTCGCAGCTCGACGAGATCGCGCGCCTCCTCGGCGGTCAGCGTGCTCACCCGGGCGTCGCGGTGAGCGTCCAGCTCGACCAGGCCGTCGCTCATCAGGCGGCGGAGGGCTTCGCGCAAGGGCGTAGTACTGATGCCGAGGTCGCGGGCGAGCTGTCCCTGCTGGATGACGCATCCGGGGGCCAGGTCGCCACGCAGGATCCGTTCGCGAACCAGGCCGTAGGCGAGCTCGGCCTTGGTCAGCTGACTGCCGTTCCGGTCGTCCATCGATCCTCCTCCCGCGGGCGGCGAGGCTATAACCTACCGCAGCTCTCCGGTGATCGGTTGCCGCCGGTAGACAGTCCTTCAATCATGACGCAAAGAGGTTATAACGCACGAGTAACCCAGATCTCCCCGAATGAAGGCGAAAAATGATCCAGGGCAATCACTTGACGGAGCAGGTTATAACGAAGGACAGTAGCCGCATCACCGATGAGAGGACTCCCGTGCCGACCGAAGACCCGCAGACCTACCGCCTCGGCGTCCTGCCCGGAGACGGCATCGGGCCGGAGATCGTGCCCGCGGCCGTCGAGGTGATGGACGCGGCCGTAGCGGCCGCCGGCGCGAAGCCGATCGAGTGGGTACCGCTGCCGGTCGGCGCCGCCGGGATCGAGAGCCACGGCAGCGCGCTGCCGGCCGAGACGCTCGAGGCGCTCGAGGAGTCGGACGGCTGGCTGCTCGGCCCGCACGACAGCGCGGCGTACCCGGAGGAGCATCGGCTGCAGCTGAACCCGAGCGGGTTCCTGCGCAAGCACTTCGACCTGTTCGCCAACCTGCGGCCGGCGAAGGCGTTCGAGGGCACCAAAGCACTGCTGCCCGGGATCGACCTGCTGATCGTGCGGGAGAACACCGAGGGGTTCTACGCGGATCGCAGTACCTATCGCGGCACCGGCGAGTTCATGCCGACGCCGGACGTGGCGATCGCGATGGGCATCTTCACCCGGCCCGCGATCGAGCGGATCGCGTGGCAGGCGTTCGAGCTGGCCAGGCGGCGGCGCCGGCACGTCACGGTCGTGCACAAGGCGAACGTGCTGCGGATGACGACCGGCTTCTTCCTCGACATCTGCCGCGAGATCGGCGCGGACTACCCCGACGTCGAGCTGGACGACTTCCACATCGATGCGATGACGGTCCACCTGGTACGCCGGGCCGCCGCGTTCGACGTGATCGTCACCGAGAACATGTTCGGCGACATCCTGTCCGACCTGGCCGGCGAACTGGCCGGCTCACTCGGGATCGCCCCGTCGATCAACGCCTCCCACACCCGCGCGATGGCCCAGGCCGCCCATGGCTCGGCCCCCGATATCGCCGGCCGCGGCCTGGCCAACCCGATCGCGATGATCTCCTCCGGCGCCATGCTCCTGGACTGGCTCGGCACCCAGCGCGCCGACGCCGCCACCCGTCGTGCCGCCACGCTGATCGAGACCGCCCTGACGGCCACAGTCCGCGCCGGCATCAGCACCTCGGACCTCGGTGGCACAGCCAGTACCAAGGCCTTTACCGCCGCCGTCGTGGCCGCGATCGAGACAGCATGAACCTCTACCCACTGGCCGGAGTTGCTCCCGCGCACCTGCCCCGGACCTTGCGGATCCTGCTCGAGAACGGTCTGCGGCACGGGACCCGCACCGAGGAGTTGAGGAACTGGGTGCCGGGGGCAACGGGTGAGATCGAGGTGCATCCGTCGCGGGTGTTCCTGCACGACACCAACGGCGTACCGGTGCTGGCTGATCTGGCGGCGATGCGGGATGCCGTGATCGAGGCCGGTGGCGATCCGTCGACGGTCGATCCGGTGGTGCCCGCGGAGTTGGTGATCGACCATTCGGTGATCGCGGACGTCTTCGGGCGGCCGGACGCGTTGCAGCGGAACGTGGAGCTGGAGTATCGGCGCAACTCCGAGCGGTACAGGTTCCTGCGCTGGGGACAGCAGTCGTTCAAGGGGTTGAAGGTGGTGCCGCCGGGATCGGGCATCATGCACCAGGTCAACCTGGAGTATCTCGCCCGGGTGGTCGAGGAGCGCGACGGTGTGGTGTTCCCGGATCTCTGCCTGGGCACGGATTCGCACACCACGATGGTCAACGGACTCGGCGTCCTGGGCTGGGGGATCGGCGGCATCGAGGCCGAGGCGGCGATGCTCGGCCAGTCGATCTCGATGATGATCCCGCCCGTGGCCGGCGTCCGCCTGACCGGCTCCCTCCCGGCCGGCGCCACCGCCACCGACCTGGTTCTGACCCTCACCGAACGCCTCCGCTGCCACGGCGTGGTCGGCAAACTGGTCGAGTTCCACGGCCCCGGCCTGACGGACCTCCCCGTCGCCGATCGAGCCACCATCGCCAACATGAGCCCCGAATTCGGCTCGACCGCCGCCTGGTTCCCGATCGACGACCAAACCCTTACCTACCTGACCTTCACCGGCCGCCCGACCGCCCAGGTCCGACTGGTGGAGACCTACGCCAAAACCCAAGGCCTCTGGCACGACCCCACAGCAACCCTCCGGTACGACGAAGACCTCACCTTCGACCTGGCAACCGTCGTTCCGTCGATCGCCGGCCCCAGCCGTCCGGATCAGCGAATCAACCTGGCCGAGGTCAAGCAATCTGTCGGTACTACCGGCGCCGGGCTGTCGGACGGGGCTGTCGTGGTGGCGGCCATCACCTCCTGTACCAACACCTCCAACCCGGCGGTGATGGTGGCGGCCGGGTTGCTTGCGAAGGCTGCTGTGGAGCGTGGGTTGGTGAGCCGGCCATGGGTGAAGACGACCTTGTCGCCGGGGTCGCGGGTCGTGATGAGGTACCTCGGGGAGGCAGGGCTGACGCCGTACCTCGAGAAGCTCGGGTTTCATCTGGCCGGGTTCGGGTGCATGACGTGTATCGGGGCTTCCGGTGCGCTGATCGACGACGTCGCGAAAACAGTTCGGGAGAAGGGTTTGTCGGTGGCAGCGGTGCTGTCCGGCAACCGGAACTTCGAGGGGCGGATCCAGCCCGATGTCCGCGCCAACTATCTGGCGTCGCCGCCGCTCGTGATCGCGTACGCGTTGACCGGCCGGATGGACGTCGACCTGATCACCGAGCCGCTCGGGCTCGGCACCAACGCCAAACCCGTTTATTTGAAGGACATCTGGCCCCGGCCGAGCGAGATCGACGCCGTCATCCGCGAGGCTCTGCGACCGGAGATGTTCGCCGAGGCGTACGACGGGATCTTCGAGGGGGACGAGCGCTGGCAGGGCCTCGCCGAGGCCGCTAGGGCGGAGACCTTCGCCTGGGACGAGGAGTCCACCTACCTCAGACGACCTCCGTACTTCGACCTGCCCGCGACCCCCGGCGATCTCGAAGGCGCCCGGGTGCTGGTCCGATTGGGAGACTCGGTCACGACGGATCATCTCTCGCCGGCCGGGGCGATCCCGCCGGACAGCGTCGCCGGCCGCTATCTCCGGGAACTGGGCGTCAATGAGCTGAACACCTATGCGTCACGGCGAGGCAACCATCTGGTGATGATGCGAGGGGCCTTCGGCAACCTTCGGCTACGCAATTCGCTGGCCGGGGGCATCGAAGGCGGTGTCACCCGCAAGGACGGCGAGCTGCTGACGATCTTCGAGGCCGCGATGGCCTACCGGAACGAGAACGTCCCGGTGGTGGTTGTCGCCGGCCAGAACTACGGCACCGGCTCGTCCCGCGACTGGGCCGCCAAAGGACCCGCCTTGCTCGGCGTCCGCGCAGTACTGGCCCAATCCTTCGAGCGCATCCACCGATCGAACCTCGTCGGCCTGGGCATCCTCCCGCTCGAGTTTCTCCCCGGCGAAGGCGACGACCTCACCGGCGAGCACCCGATCGACATCACACTGACCGACGACGGCCAAGGAGAGGGCTACGCGACCGCGACCTCAGCCGGCAGGTCATACCGGCTGCGCATCCGGCTCGACACCCCGCGCGAGCACGAGTACTACCGCGCCGGCGGCGTCCTGCCCTACGTCCTAGCTCGACTCGGCGGGGGAGTGATCAGCCATGCAGCAGCGGTCTGACCTCCGAGCCGAGGAAGCGCGCGAAGGCACGGACATTCGGTTCGTCGGCGCATGGCTGGACGTTGATGCCGGTCACTCCGGCAGCTGCCAGCTCGAGCATCCGGTCAGCGATGGCGCGAGCGTCGCCGGCCGCGCCGACGTCCGGTCCACCGGGGATGCCGTAGCTCCCCAAGTCCGAGTCGACCCGGGCGCGGGCGTTCGGCCCCGTCGCAACGATCAGACTCGCCATCACCTCATGCCCGGGATCGGCCGTCGCCAAAGTGGCTGCCGTCGACTCCCGCACTGCGGCGACGTCGAGGCCGAGCGAGAGCAAGGTGCCCGTGCCGAGCTCGCCCGCGGCGGCGAGCGATCGTGGCCCGGCGGCGCCGATCAGCAATGGCGCCGGCTCCAGCGGTGGGTAGGCGAGCGCGACCTCGTCCAGAACGACATACCGCCCGGAGACCGAGACCTCTTCACCGTCCAGCAGCCGTCGCAGGGCAGTCGCGAACTCACGCAACAAGGTGAGCGGCGCCTCGGCCCGTACGCCGGCCTGCCCCATCCACGCCTGTACGCCGTGCCCGATGCCACCCGCGAATCGCCCGGGGAACAGTCGATCGATGGTCGCGAACTCCATCGCCGCCTGAGCCACGGATCGCAGCGGCACCGGCAGCAGCCCGATCCCCACCCGCACCCGCTCGGTGGCAGCCAGCGCGACCACCGCGCTCGCGACGGCGCTCTCCTTGAAGCAGTCCTCCGACACCCAGAAGTCGTCCAGCCCGGCGGCCTCCGCCGACGCCGCGACCGACCTGATCGACTCCGGCGGCAACGCCGGGGGAAACACGAGTCCGAGTCGCACGAATCCTGTCATCGCCTCATCATCGCGGACCCCACCGACAGTTCCGCCCGAGCCCTGAACCGGGCTCTGAACCGGGCTCTGGACGATACTGGCGACCGGTGAGCGCCTGCCGACCCGGATACGACACAGCCGAGCACACCGAAGAAGTCTGAGAGGAGATCCGGATGACCGAAGAGCTCGCCGACGGACCCGCGGAGATCGCGGCCAGGTCGGAGCGGGTCGCGCCGAAGCTGCGGCAGCACCTGCCCCTGACGCCGCTCCAGCGGTACGGCGCGTTCAGTGACGAGCTGGGCGTGGAGGTGCTGGTGAAGTGTGAGCACCTGCAGCGCACCGGCTCGTTCAAGGCGCGCGGCTCGATGGCGAAGATCCTGACCCTGACCGACGAGCAGCGCGAGCGCGGTGTGGTGACGGCGTCGACGGGCAATCACGGCCTCGGCGTCGGCAACGCGTTGACGACCCTCGGTGGTCGCGGCATCGTCTACCTACCGGAGAACGCCTCACCCAGCAAGGTCGCCGCCCTGCGCCGGTTCGGCCTGGAGATCCGCGCCGAGGGCACCGACTCCGGCGTACTCGAGCCGAAGGCGCGAGCGTACGCCGCCGAGCACGGCCTCACCTACGTCTCGCCCTACAACGACCCGGACATCATCGCCGGTCAGGGCACGGCCGGCGTGGAGATCCTCGAACAGCTGGCCGGCGAGAAGCTCGACGCGGTGGTCGTCGCGGTCGGCGGTGGCGGCCTGGTCAGTGGCGTCGCTGCGGTCCTCAAGAAGCACCTGCCGGATATCAAGGTGTACGGCGCTTCGCCCGAGCGGGATGCGGCGATGGCGGCGTCGGTCGCGGCGGGCCGGATCATCGCGGTCGACGGTGGAGAAACGCTCTCGGACGGTACTGCGGGCAGCGTCGAACCCGGCAGCATCACGTTCGGCCTGTGCCGGCAACTGGTCGACGATTGGGTCCTGGTCAGCGAGGATGCGATCAGGCAGGCCCTGCGGATGGTGATCGACACCGAGCACCAACTGATCGAAGGCTCGGCCGCGATGGCGTTCGCCGCGGCGCGCGCCCGGCGTACCGAGCTGGCCGGGAAGCGGGTCGCGGTGGTGTCGTGCGGCGGCAACATCTCGTCGAGCACCTTGGTCGATGCGCTGGCCATCTGAACGCCGTCACGCCGGAGGAGATGTTTGTGGAGAAGTCCGTGGGGCAGACGTCCAGCCTGATCGAAGAGCCACCGGCACTGGAGCCGTCGAAAGTGACGGGGTTCCTGCGCGCGCAGTACGGGGTGACTGCCGAGCTGGAGGCGTTGCGCAGCGAGCGCGACCTGAACTTCCTCGCCACCGCCGCCGATGGCCGGCGGCTGATCGTGAAGGTGTCGAACTCGGGCGACGATCCGGCGCAGATCGAGATGGAGAGCGCGGCGATGCGGCACGTCGCGGCCGTCGATCCGGAGCTGCCCATCCCGCGGATCGTCGAGGCGCTGGACGGTTCGTCGGTGCTGATACTGACGGCGGCCGACGGGCGCAGGCATCAGGTCCGGGTGATGACGGTGATGCCCGGCGCCGTCGGTGATCTGGCGGTGTTGCCGGAGTGGTTCGCGGGGGAGTTCGGTGCGGTGTCCGCTCGGCTGACGCGCGCGATGCAGGGGTTCACCCATCCCGCCGCGGATCGCCACCTGGATTGGGATCCCCGGCTCGTCACGACGCTCAGGCAGTTTGCGCAGGCCGTCCCTGATCCAGCCCGAAGGGAGCCGCTGGAGAGGTTGCTGGACCGCTTCGAGGGCCTGCCGGACGCGACCAAAAGGCTGCCGGCTTTCGTGCTGCACGGCGACATCACCTTGAGCAACGTCCTGCTCGACGCCGACGGGATCTCGGGGGTGATCGACTTCGGCGACATGCACCACACCGCGCGCGTCGCCGATCTCGCGATCAGCCTGGCCTCGTTGCTGCGCGAGTCCGACGACCCGTGGCAGGCCGCCGGCCGGTTCCTCGACGGCTACCAACGTGTACTACCGCTGGAGCCCGAAGAGGTCGAGCTGATCGGTGAGCTCGTGCTGGCTCGCTGTGCGGCAAGCGTGCTCATGTCGGCCTGGCGCGCGCCGCTCTACCCGGACAACGAGGAGTACCTCACCAGCCTGGTCGCGGGCAGCTGGCAGGTCCTCGACCTGTGGTCGGCGTCGGCACCCGAAGACCTGGCCGCCCGCTTCCATCGGTTGTGCGGGACCTCTCGCGTCAGCTCTGCGCAAGAACCTGACGCGACGCTCGCGCAGCGACGGAGTACGGCATTGGGTGGGAAGTTGTCGCCGTTGTTCTATCGCGAACCGTTGCAGGTGGTCCGGGCCACGGGGCCATGGGTGCACACGGCTGACGGACGCCGCTATCTCGATGCCTACAACAACGTTCCGGTGGTCGGGCACGCGCATCCGGCCGTAGTACAAGCGATCTCGCGGCAGGCCGCGGTGCTGAACCTCAACTCGCGTTACCTCCATCCGAACGCGATCGAGCTCGCCGAGCGGCTGACCGCGTCGATGCCCGACGGCCTGGACACCTGTGTTTTCGTCAACTCCGGCAGCGAGGCCAACGACCTGGCCTGGCGGATGGCGAAGGTCTTCACCGCGAGGTCAGGTGCCGTCGTCGCCGACCTCGCGTACCACGGGGTGAGCGAGGCGACCGCTGATTGGTCGACGAACACCTACCCGGCCGACGCCAGACCGGCGCATGTCGCGGTCTTCGAGGCGCCAAGGGGAACGGACAGCCGCCAGACCGCCGTCTACGAAGTCAGGACGGCCGCCGCCGAGCTGCGGGCCAACGGGCACGACCTCGCGCTGCTCGCGGTCGACAGTGTCTTCAGCAGCGCGGGCATCCTCACACCGTCAGACGACTTCATGTGCGGGATCCGGGACGAGGCGCGCGCCGAAGGTGGCCTGTTCCTCGCCGACGAGGTCCAGGCGGGCTTCGGGCGCGGTGGGCGGAACCTGTGGCGGTTCAGCGACTTCGGGCTCACGCCGGACTTCGTCACGCTCGGCAAGCCGATGGGCAACGGGCATCCGATCGCCGCGCTGATCACCCGGCGCGAGATCGCCGAGCGGTTCGCGGAGGTCGACGAGTTCTTCAGCACGTTCGCCGGCAACCCGGTCTCGTGTGTCGCGGCGCTGACCGTGCTCGACGTGATCGAGCAGACCGGCCTGGTCGAGCGCTCCGGTGCGATCGGCGCTCAGTTGAAGGCCGGCCTCACAGACCTGGTCCCGGCTGACGTCGAGGTCCGTGGGCAAGGCCTGATGGTCGGCGTCGACCTGTCCGCCCGCCCCGGTACTGCGCCCGTCGTGGCCGAGCGTCTGCGCGAGAACGGCGTACTGGTCGGCACGACCGGACCGGGCGGCGAAGTGCTGAAGATCCGCCCACCCCTGATCTGGGAGCCCGAGCACCTCGCTTATTTCCTGGAGGCCTTCGAACGAACTGCACTAGCCTGACCCTGTGCGAGAACTGGTTGTGCTGGGCACCAGTAGTCAGGTGGCGTCGCGGGAACGCAACCAGAACGGCTACTTCCTGCGCTGGGACTCGGAGGGTTTCCTCTTCGAGTCCCAGCGAAGGCACCCAACGGCAGATGCTGTACGCCGGTGTCCCGGCGACCGCGATCACCCGGCTCTGCGTCACGCATTTCCACGGCGACCACTGCCTCGGCGTACCGGGTGTGATCCAGCGGCTGTCGCTCGACAACGTGCAGCATCCGGTGCACGCGCACTATCCGGAGTCGGGGCAGGAATACTTCACCAGGCTCCGGTACGCCGCTTCGTTCTTCGAGCGGGCTGAGCTTCGGGAGGAGCCGATCGAGGAGGACGGGCTGCTCTCGGTCGGGACGTTCGGCCAGCTCTGGGCCCGGCGGCTGGAGCACCCGGTGGAGTCCTTCGGCTACCAGTTGATCGAGCCCGACGGGCGACGGATGCTCCCCGAGGAGCTCGCCCGGTACGGCGTCAGCGGGCCGGCCGTCGGTCGGCTGCAACAGGCCGGGTCACTGGTCGTCGACGGGCGCACGGTCACCATCGAACAGGTGAGCGAGCCTCGGCCGGGGCAGCGGTTCGCGTTCGTGATGGACACCCGGCTGTGCGACGGCGTCTTCAGGCTCGCCGACCAGGCCGACCTGCTGGTGATCGAGTCGACGTACCTGTCCTCGGAGGCCGAGCTGGCCAGGAACTTCGGCCACCTGACCGCTCGGCAGGCGGCCCGGGTCGCCCAGGAGTGCGGGGTGCGCAAGCTGGTGCTCACCCACTTCTCCCAGCGCTACACCGACCTCGCGCGCTTCCACGAGGAAGCGGCCGAGGAGTTCTCCGGCGAGGTCGTCGTCGCCACGGACCTGGCCCGTACGCCGGTACCGGCGCGCCGCTGAATAGGTCACCCTCGGTTGGGTACGGGGAACAACGCGTGCTGGAATATGGTTCTAGGTCCTATTACCCGCGTGAGCAAGGAGATCGCATGCTGTACGGAGCAGAACACATCAAGCGCTACGAGGAGACCGACGGTGCCGAGGGCTTCGACTGGGGCGACCACGGCGCGCACATCCTCGTCCTGACCACGGTCGGCCGCAAGTCGGGTGAGGAGCGCAAGAACGCGCTGATCTTCCGCGAGGTCGACGGCGGCTACGCGATCGTGTCCTCCTACGGCGGTGCGCCGAAGAACCCGGACTGGCACTTCAACCTCGAGGCCGACCCGAATGTGAAGGTCCAGATCAAGGCCGACAAGTTCGCCGCCAAGGCCCGGATCGCCTCCGCCGAGGAGCGCGCCGCGATCTGGCCGAAGATGGCCGAGGTCTGGCCGGACTACAACGAGTACACGAAGAAGACCGACCGGATCATCCCGATCGTCATCCTCGAACGCCAGTAGCATTTTTGGGCGCTGGCTGTGATCTGACCGGGATGCGATCACTCTAAGATGCAGCTGTGTCACTGAGTGTTCTGGAAGTTGTCGTCGACGGCAACGACTCGGTCGATCCGGCGGCCCTCGACTGGCCGGCTGTGATCGCCACCGAGAAGCTCGCGCTTGCCTCGGCGGTCCGGCAGGGCGACTGGATGTCCCAGGGCTACAGCCATCTCGCGCTCGGTCTGGCCGCCCGGGCGCTCGGTGATCACAAGAGAGCCAGGCAACAGGTTGCCGAGGGCACGTACATTTTGCGTGCCCTCGGCATCAATCTTGTAGTGCCCGGCTGAACTTCAGCGCAGGGTGCGGAAGAACTCGCGGATGTCGGTGGTCAGCAGTTCCGGCTCTTCCAGCGCCGCGAAGTGCCCGCCGCGGTCCACGTCGGTCCAGCGGGTGATGGTGTTCGCCTCTTCGCAGTACTTGCGGATGCAGACGTCGTGCGCGAACGCGATCACGCCCGTCGGGACGCCCGAGTTCGCGGGCTTCTCACCCCACGAGTTCATCGCGTAGCCGACGTACGCCGCCGAGCTCGCCGTACCGGTCAGCCAGTAGAGCATCACGTTGGTGAGCAGCCGGTCCCGGTCGATGATCGCGTCGGGCAGCGTCGCCCGCGGGTGGGTCCACTCGCGGAACTTGTCCATGATCCAGGCGAGCTGCCCGACCGGTGAGTCGACCAGGCCGTACCCGATCGTCTGCGGCCGGGTCGACTGGATCGAGATGTAGCCGAACTCCTCCCGCATGAACCCCTGGATCCGCGCCACCCGGTCCTGCTCCAGGGGAGTCAGTGCGGCGATCTCCTCGTCCGACATCTGCATCGGCGGCAGGCTGGGCCCGCCGTTCGTGTGCACGCCGACGACGTGCTCGGGCGCCGACCGGGCCACCTCCGGCGAGACGGCTCCACCGATGTCGCCGCCCTGTACGCCGTACCGGTCGTAGCCGAGCTCCTTCATCAGCTTGGCCCAGGTCTGGCCGATCCGGGCTCTGGTCCAGCCGCTCTCGCTGACCGGACCCGAGAACGCGAAGCCGGGCAGCGACGGGATCACGACGTGAAAGGCATCGGCCGCGTCGCCACCGTGTGCGGCGGGATCGGTCAGCGGGCCGATGAGGTCCAGGAACTCCGCGACCGACCCCGGCCAGCCGTGCGTCAGGACCAGCGGGAGCGCGTCGGGGTTGGGCGACTTCACGTGCAGGAAGTGGATCTGCTGACCGTCGATCTCGGTCGTGTACTGCGGGAAGCTGTTCAGCAGCTTCTCCGCCGCGCGCCAGTCGTACTCGGTCCGCCAGTACTCGACCAGCTCGCTCAGCCAGCCGACCGGTACGCCGGTGTCCCAGTCGTCGCCCGGCAGGGCGGCGGGCAGCCGGCTGTGGTCGAGCCGGTACTTGAGGTCGTCGAGCTGGCTCTGCGGAATGTCGATCGTGAAGGGCTTCATGTCTCCGACCCTGTCACGGTGTTAGGACAGCTTCTGTCCTAGCTGGATGGCAGACTGCAGGACATGTTGGAAACCTCGGCGCGGCTCCTCAAGCTGCTCTCCCTGCTGCAGTCCCCGCGCGACTGGAGCGGTACGGCGCTGGCCGAGGAGCTCGGCATCGGCGTACGGACCGTCCGCCGCGACGTCGACAAGCTCCGCAACCTCGGCTACCCGGTCGACGCCGTGCCAGGAGTCGCCGGCTACCGGCTGGGCGCTGGAGCCGCGCTGCCGCCGCTGTTGCTCGACGACGAGGAGGCGGTCGCCGTCGCCATCGGGCTGCGCGCGGCCGCGAGCGGGAGCGTGGCGGGGATCGAGGAGTCGTCGGTCCGGGCGCTCACCAAGCTCGAACAGGTCCTGCCGTCCCGGCTGCGCTACCGGGTGAGGCTGTTGCAGGACGTCGCGGTCGCGCCGGCTGTCGGCGCCTCGGTGTCACCCGAGGTCGTGATGACGGTCGCGGCGGCCTGCCGGGATCACCAACGACTCCGCTTCGACTACCGCAGCCACGACGGCACCTCCACAGTCCGTACTACGGAACCGCATCGCCTCGTCCACACCGGGCGAAGGTGGTACCTGGTCGCTTGGGACCTGGACCGCGACGACTGGCGAACCTTCCGCCTCGACCGCCTGGAGCCCCGCATCCCCGCCGGCCCTCGTTTCACGCCGCGGGAGGCGCCCGAGCTGAACCAGACGATGCATGGGGTCGCGTCGGGTGGCTATCGGCACCAGGCGCGATTCGTCGTCGAGGCGCCGGCCGAGCAGATCGCCGACCGGATCCCGAGCACGGTCGGGACCGTGGAGTCGATCGACGCCACGAGTTGCCTGCTGAGCGTCGGGGCGAACTCGCTGGACGATCTGCTGATGCACACGGGGTCGCTCGGCTACGACTTCACCATCCAGGATCCGCCGGAGCTGATCGAGCGCTCACGGGTGCTCGCCGCCCGCCTGGCGGCAGCAGGAACGGCTAGTGTCCCGCCGGCTTGATGTTCTGGTTCAGGTGGAAGACGTTCGCCTGGTCCCAGATCGTTTTCAGCGTGGTCAGGCGGGCCAGCTTGGCGGGTGGGAAGGCGCGGCTGACGGTCTCGCCGTTCAGGGTGTTGAGGTAGGCGCCACCGGCGTACTGGTCGAGCGTCGCGGCGTACGCGCGGATGGTGGCGATGCGTTCCTCGTCGTCGGCCGGGTCCTCCCAGCGCGTGGCGGTGACGAACTCGAACAGCGTGTCCCGGTGGCTGAACGCCGCATCCTCATCTGGTACTTCGGAGATCGCGCCGCCGTAGGCCTGCAGGCTCGCGCCGACGCCGGGGTTGCGCAGCAGGGCGCGGATCGCGTTGTCAGGAAGGGTTTTGAAGTAGTGGCCCTTCCAGTACCGGCGATAGCGGTGACCCTGGATGCTGTCGTCCCGGGTCTGCAGCGTCAGGTAGGACAGCTCCTCGACGGTCTCTGTGGTCGCGTTGCCGAGTGCCCTGAAGGCTTCGACCAAGGCGTCCGGGTTGCCGGGTGCTCCGACCCAGACGAATCCGACGGTCACCTGGTCGGCGTTGATGCTCGCGGTGAAGGTCGCTTGCCGCGGGGCTGAGGCATTCAGCTCGCGCCAGGCCCGCAGTACGGGGAACGCCTCGGCGGCCGGATAGGTGAAGTCGGCAACGAGTGCGCGGGTGCCGATCTGGTGCAGGCGGAAGGTGAACTCGGTGACGATGCCGAAGTTGCCGCCACCACCGCGCAGACCCCAGAACAGTTGCGGGTTCTCGTGCGCGGAGGCCGTGACCACGTCGCCGTCGGCGGTGACCAGCTCGTACGAGAGGACGTTGTCGCTGGCGAGCCCGAACTGCCGGGCCAGCCAGCCCATGCCGCCGCCGAGGGTGAGCCCGCCGACGCCGGTGTGCGAGACGTTGCCCGCGGTCGTGGCCAGCCCGTACTTCTGGGCGGCCCGGTCGAGCTCGCCGAGCAGCGCGCCGCCTTGGACCCGCGCGGTCTTGGCGTCTGGGTCGACCGCGACCTCGCCCATCGGGGTGAGGTCGATCATCAGGCCGCCTTCGGGAACGGCTAGGCCGGCGATGTTGTGCCCGCCGCAGCGCACGGCGAGCTCGAGGTGGTTGGCCCGGGCGTACCGGACGGCGGCGGCGACTTCCGCCGTACTGCGGCAGCGGGCGATCGCGGCCGGGTGCCGGTCGACCATCGCGTTCCAGACCGTGCGCGCCTCGTCGTAGCCGGAGTCGCCGGGGCGCAGCAGGGTGAGGGTATCGGTGGCGGTCATCGCGCTGCTCCTTCTGCTGAAATTTCCTGGTATCACCACCCTGACAGCGAAGCGGTACCCGGATAAGGTCCAGTTGTATGAGCCGATCCAGGACCAATTCTGGTGCCGGTGAGCTGCTGGTCGAGCTTCGCCGGGACGGTGCCGTGCCGCTGCACCAGCAGCTGGAGAGCGGGATCCGGGAGCGGATCCGGCAAGGATTGCTCCGGGCCGACACGGTGATGCCGGCGACCCGGGCGCTCGCAGCGGACCTCGGGCTGTCCCGGGGCGTGGTGGTCGAGGCGTACCAGCAATTGGTGGCCGAGGGCTACCTTGTCAGCCGGGAGGGTGGTTACACACAGGTCGCGCCGGCTGCCGCTCAGGTGCCGTCGCCTCCTGCCGGCATCAGGTCTGCGCCGACTGGACCGCCTCGGATCGACTTCAAGTACAGCCGTCCCGACGTCACCCAGTTCCCGCGGGCCGCCTGGTTGCGTTCGATCCGGAAGGTGCTGAACGAGACGCCGCATCGCACGCTGGGCTATCTGGACGGTCAGGGCGCTTTGGCGTTGCGTGAGGCGCTGGCGGACTACCTCAACCGGGTCCGTGGGACGTCGGCCCAAGCCGGGAACATGCTGATCTGCAACGGTTTCGCGCAGGGATCCCGATTGCTGCTGCAGGTGCTCGCCGCTGCCGGGTATCGGCGGTTGGCCGTCGAGGATCCGTCCGATGACGAGCTTCGGAGCGTTGCGGCGGCGGCCGGCCTCGAGGCGGTCGGCGTACCGGTGCTGGAGGCCGGGCTGGATGTGGAGGCGCTCGAGCGTTCCGGCGCGGACGTCGTACTGGTGACGGCTGCGCATCAGTTCCCGACCGGGGCGGTGACGTCAGCCGCGACCCGGGCGGCGTTGATCGAGTGGGCGACCCGGCGGGATGCGCTGATCATCGAGGACGACTACGACGCGGAGTACCGGTATGACCGGGAGCCGATCGGGGCAATGCAGGGGCTGGCGCCAGATCGGGTGGCCTACGCGGGGACCGCGAGCAAGACGCTCGCGCCGGGGTTGCGGCTGGGCTGGCTGATCCTGCCGGAGCGGCTGGTCGAACCGATGGCGGCGGCCAAGCTCGCCGACGATCGCGGGTCGCCGGTGCTCGACCAGTTGACCTTCGCGGACTTCGTCGCGCGAGGTGAGTTCGACCGGCATCTGCGCCGGATGCGGCCGCGGTACCGGGTGCTGCGCGACGCCCTGGTCGGGCGGCTGGCCGAGAAGGTACCGGACCTGCGGCCGATCGGGGTGTCGGCCGGGCTGCACGTGATGACCTGGCTGCCACCGGACCTGACCGAGCGGGACGTGACACAGGCCGCAATCGAACGCGGGGTCGGGCTCTATGGGCTCAGGCCCTATTGGGTGCAGAATGCCGGTCCTGAGGGTCTGGTCTTCGGCTATGGCGGCCTGACCGAACCGGCCGTTGCCGAAGGTATCGACTTGCTCGCGGAAGCCATTGCCGCCGTACGGAAGTAGGTCTTTGATGGAGGACCGGTATGTCGAGACGGTGCTCGGGCGGATCCGTTTGCGGGTGGGTGGATCCGGGCCGGCGATGCTGTTCTGGCCGAGCCTGCTGATGGACGGGACGCTGTGGGCCGCGCAGTCTGCCTACTTCGTCGATCGCTATCAGGTGATCGTGGTCGATCCGCCGGGGCATGGTGGGTCCGAACTGCTGACCCGCGGGTTCGGCTTCGACGAGTGCGCTCAGGTGATCGTGCAGATCATCGACGCGCTGGGCGTCGATCGGGTCCACGTCATCGGCAACTCGTGGGGCGGGATGATCGGTGGGACCTTCGCCGCGACCTATCCGGAGCGGGTCGGCGTCTCGGTGCTGATGAACGCGACCGCCTCACCGGCCGGCCGGCGGCAGAAGGTCGAGTTCGCCGCGTTGACCCGGATGGCCCAGCTGCTGGGTGGGATTCGCGGGCCGTTGGTGAAGCCAGTCCTGGACGCGTTCCTCGGGCCGACCACCTTCCGCGAGCGGCCGTCGGTGGTTGCCGTGGTCAACGAGTCGGTCCGGCGGGTGGTGATCAGCTCGGGTCGCCGGGCCGTGAGCAGCGTCGTCCTGCGGCGGCCGGATCAGCGGGAGTTGTTCGGGCGGATCCGGACGCGGGTGCTCGTGGTGGCGGGCTCGGAGGATGCCACGTTCCCGGTCGCGGAGGGCCGGGTGATGGCTGATGCGATCCCGGGCTCGCGGTTCGTCGTACTACCTGGGGCCGCTCACCTCGCCGCGCTGGAGTGCCCGGACGAGGTGAACGCCTTGATCGAGGAGTTTGTCGCTGGTCACTCGTAGTCGGTCGACGTGGTGACGTCGGCCCAGTGGGCTGCTTCCTCGGCGCGGGAGCGGGAGGCACGGTCGGCGTGCTCCAGGGCGTCCTTGCCGAGCAGCAGGCGCAGCGGCGGCTCTGCTTCGGTCACGATGTCGACGATGGCCTTGGCCGCCTTGGCAGGGTCGCCGGGCTGCTGGCCGTCGACCTTGGCGCGGTAGCGGTTGAGCTCGCCGACGGTCTGCTCGTAGTCCGCGCCGACCGCCGCGATCGCCATCGACGAGCCGCCCCAGTCGGTCCGGAAGGCGCCGGGCTCGACGATCGTCACCTTCACGCCGAACGGCTTGACCTCGTTGCTGAGCACCTCGGAGAAGCCTTCGACGGCGAACTTCGCGGTCTGGTAGGCGCCCATTCCCGGCGTACCACCGACCCGGCCGCCGATCGACGAGAACTGGAGGAAGTGGCCGGCGCGCTGGGTACGGAAGTGGGGGAGCGCCGCCTTGGTGACGTTCACGACGCCGAACAGGTTGGTCTCGAGCTGGGCGCGGAAGTCGTCGTCGGGCGTCTCCTCTATCGGAGCGCTGTTCGCGTAGCCGGCGTTGTTGGCGACGACGTCGAGGCCGCCGAACTCGTCGATGGCAGTCTGGACCGCGCGCTTGGCCGCTTCGGGGTCCGTCACGTCGAGGGCTACCGCGCGGATCTGGTCGCCGTACCGGGCGACGAGGTCGGCGAGCTGCTCGGGCTTGCGGGCGGTCGCGACGACGCGGTCGCCGCTCGCGAGGACCGCCTGGGTGAGCTCGCGGCCGAGGCCGCGGGAGCTACCGGTGATGAGCCAGGTCTTGCTCATGGTTCTCTCTCCGTCTAGGTAACTGACTGGTTGGATACCTCTATCAAACCTCGCTCGCCGCCGATATGCAACTGACCGGTTGGTTGGTTAGGATGGGGAGTATGCAGAGAGACGCGGAGCGGACGAAGCGGCAGATCCTGGCGGCCGCGATGGAGGAGTTCGCCGAGCGCGGGATCGCCGGGGCGCGGGTGGACCGGATCGCGACGGTCGCGGGGTGCAACAAGGCGATGCTCTATGCGTACTTCGGGAACAAGGATGGGTTGTTCGACGCGGCCTTCACGGTTTACGTGGAGAGGTATCTGGCGCAGGTGGGTTTCGACGCGGCGGATCTGCCGACCTATGCGGGTCGGGTCTTCGACTACTTCGAGCAGAATCCCGGGCACCTGCGGCTGGCGACGTGGTACCGGTTGGAGCGGCCGCAGAGTACGCAGCTCGACGCGGTGATCGCCGTCAATGCTGATCGGCTCGATTCTCTTCAGGAGGCTCAGGCGGCGGGGAAGGTGTCGCCGGACTTCACGCCGGTGACGTTGCTGTCGTTGGTCCAGTCGATCGCGACCAGCTGGTCGACGATGAACCCGGAGTACAAGGCGGCTCAGCCGCCTCGGGCCCAGCGGCGGCAGGCGGTTGTGAGGGCGGTCGAACTGCTTCTTCACCGGTAATTCATCGGGGTGCTCCAGGTCACTTGAGATTCTCAGGTGATTCATCGCTTCAGCCGATGGAGTTCTCAGACTGCCGATGTCTACTCGATGTCAGGCAGGTAGGGCTGAGGAGGCAACGGGAATGAACAGCACCGAAGGACAGCAGGAGCCGGGCGAGCAGAAGCCGGGCGCGCAGAACCCGGACGGGCAGAAGCCGGGCAACCAGCAGTCGGCATCAACTGAAGGCGTGCAGCCGGCGGCACCGCAGGGGCAGACGCCGGGGATGGCGCCGCCTTCGGGGAATCCCCAGCCAGGACAGGGCAATCCCCAGCCAGGGCAGGGAGTTCCGCCGCAGGGCTGGGTCCCTGACGGGCAGCCGCACTACGGGCCGGCCTATCTCGGCAATGCCCAGCAGGGCCAGCCGCAGCAAGGTCAGCCGCAGCAAGGGCCGCAGTCGGCGCAGCCGCAGCAGGGACCGCAGTCGGGGCAGCCGCAGCAAGGTCAGCCGCAGTCGGGTCAGGCGCCTTATGGACAAGGGCCTTACGGGCACGCGCCCTATGGGAATGGGCCGGTTGGGCCGGCTCAGTATGGGCAGCAGTATGGGCCGCCGATGTACGGGCCGCAGTGGGGGCCGGGGATGCACGCGCAGCCGCCGCACAAGCGGAAGCGGTTGCCGATGGTGATCGGGGCGCTGGGACTGGCGGCCGTGCTCGCGGCCGGATCTGTTGCCTGGGGCATCGATCAGCAGTCGAACGCGAACAGCTCGACGATGTCGCAGGTGATGACTCCGGCCGCGGTGGCCGCGAAGGTCACGCCCGGACTGGTCGATGTCAACACCGTGCTCGGGTATGAGGGTGCTCAGGCCGCCGGTACCGGCATCGTGCTGACGTCCGACGGCGAGATCCTCACCAACCACCACGTGATCGCCGGCGCGACCGAGATCAGCGTCACCGACAAGGGCAACGGCAAGACCTACACGGCCACCGTCGTCGGCTACGACACGGCGCACGACATCGCGGTGCTGAAGCTCAAGGACGCTTCCGGGCTGGAGACGGCGAAGATCGGCGACTCGTCCAAGGTGCAGGTCGGCGACCAGGTGGTCGGGATCGGCAACGCGGGCGGCAAGGGTGGTACGCCGAGCTACGCGGCCGGCAAGGTCACCGCGCTCGACCAGGCGATCACCGCGACCGACGAGTCCGGCGCCAACCCGGAGAACCTGACCGGGCTGATCCAGACCGACGCGAACATCCAGCCGGGCGACTCCGGCGGACCGCTGGCCAACTCGGCCGGCGAGGTGATCGGCGTCGATACCGCGGGCGGCACCAGCAACCCGGGCAGCGGCAGCTCCGGCCAGACCGGCTACAACCCCAACGTCAACAACAGCAGCACCCCCAGTACTGCGATCGCCGCACTCACGGCGTACGGCGACGGCACGGGTGGCGGGACGGGCTTCGGCAACGGCAACGGCTTTGGTCAGGGTCAGGGTCAGCCGGGCGATCCGAGTCAGGGTGAAGGGGACGGGCAGGGGCAGAGCGGTGGCCAGACGACCACCGGGTACGCCGTACCGATCAACGAAGCGATGCAGGTCGTCGAGCAGATCGAGTCCGGCACGGCCTCCGCGGACGTCCACATCGGCAGCTCGGCGATGCTCGGCATCTCCGTCCTCTCGAACGCCAACGGCAGCACCGGTGCGGTCATCAACGACGTGGTCGCGAACGGTAAGGCCGCCGAGGCGGGTCTCGCAGCCGGCGACGTGATCACCAGCTTCGACGGCAAGGCAATCGACTCGCCCGACGCCCTCTCGACCCAGCTCAACCAGCACCACCCGGGCGACAAGGTCTCGGTCACCTGGACCGACACGGCCGGCCAGCAGCACACCAAGACCATCGAGCTCACCACCGGCCCGGTCCGCTGACGCCTCCCCGCGCAGCGAACCGCCCGATCGGGCCCGCGCACTCTCCCCCTCCCGGGAGTGCCCGGGCCCGATCGTCGTCCCCGAGACGTCTGAGGGGTTAACCCGTCCCCCGAGACGTCTGAGGGGTTAACCCCTCAAACGGTGGGTTGCCTAGCCGGAACCCGAGCGGGCAACCCACCAGCTGAGGGGTCAACCCCAAGGCCGGTTAGTTAGGCGGGTTGGGGCGGTGTCAAGGCGGCGGGGTGTGGATGGTGATGCTGATGGTGGCTTGGTAGGTGGTGCGGTTGGTGTTGGCTGCTTGGGTGGGG
>NZ_JAAGLV010000036.1 GCF_010548305.1 Streptomyces sp. SID13031 | reverse complement strand
CCGAACCTAAAGCGCGAACACGTGCGCGTCGCTCATTTCACGGGCCAACACACCGCAAAGCCCAACCAGACAACAAAAAGACCCTCCTCGGTCACCGGCAGACCCACAGAAGCCCGAGGAGAGCCACATACATTCGAATACTAGCCAAATCGGATCAGACGGGGAGGTGGGCTCCGGTGATGCCGGGGGTCTCGGCGAGCACGCGCAGTACGGTCGCGATCTGGGCAGGTGGGGTCCACTTGGCGGTGTCGGCGGTCGGCATCGCGCGCCGGTTCGCCGGGGTGTCGATGGTGCCGGGCAGGATCGCGTTCACCCGGATGTGGTCCTTCGCGTACTCGACCGCGAGCGCATCGACGAATGCGAGCACCCCTGCCTTGGCGGTGATGTAGCCAGCGGCCCCCGAGAACGGCTTGACCGCCGAACCGCTGGAGGCACAGGTGATCGAGCCGCCACCCGCGGCCATCAGCAACGGCAGGATCGCCTGCGTGACCAGGTACGTCGGGCGGAGGTTGAGCGTGAGTTGCGCCTCGAACTCCTCGATCGGCGTCTCATGCACCCGCGCCCCCGACGAGAACCCACCAACCAGGTTCACCAACGCGCTCACCGGCGCCCCGCCATCCGCGGCAGCCACCCGCGCGACCTCCGCGACACCAGCCGGATCCGAGACGTCGACGACAAGCGTATGCAGCGCCTCGGCCGACCCGAGCTCGGCAAGCGACTTCTCCGACCGCCCCGGCACAACAACACGCCAGCCCGCCGCCAAGAACTCCGCCGTCACCGCCCCACCAAGCCCACCGGTGCCCCCAGCAACAACCACAGTCCCAGTCATACCCGCACCCTAATCTCCCCACGCACGGACCGCAGTGCGGAGCGAGGTTATTCCGGTAGAGCTAGGGTTCGGCCGGCGGCTCGGGCTGCGGCGATGGTGTGGGTGAGGGTGCTTTGCAGGGCGGCTGCTTCGTCTGCGAAACCTTGTACTACGGAGGTGTCGCCGGCTGGTTCGGTGCGGGCTAGGAGCTCGATGTAGCGGTCGCCGTCTTCCAGGGCTGCCTCGGCTCGGAGGGCGGCGTCGGCGGAGCGGACTCGGTCGGCGTAGCGCTCCAGGAGGTCGACTTTGCGTTTGATCGCGTCCACCGAGCGAGTCAGGGCGCGGCGTTGCGGGCCGAGGACCGCTTCCAGCTCGGCGGTGGCCATGCCGCGGGCGACCTCGCGCTGGCGCGCGCGGAGTACGGATTGTTCGTGCAGGACCTGGCCGATGTCCCAGAGCTGCTCGGGCAGGACAAGGTCGTTCTTGACGTCGTCGAGCAGGCCGCGCCGGGTAACTGTTGCCTCTAGCACCGATTTGACGGCGCGCTGGCCGCGGGCGAGCAACCGGCCCGACTCCTCGTCGAAGTCCTCGGCGAGCAGGTACTGACCGTGCTGCAGCCGCACCGCCTTCTGCTTGCGGTTCTCGACCGCCGAGCCGACACCGACCGCGCCCGTGGTGACGACGGCGACGACCGCGAGGACGAGCGCCGCCCACGCCGCGACGGCCGTCGGCAGGGTGAGCGCGAAGATGATCAGCGCGAGGATCCAGCCGCCGACGCAGACCGCGAGCCAGACCAGCAGCGAGCCGAAGGTCGCGGCCGGTTCGGTCGACCAGGAGGTCTGCCGTTTCGGCTTCGGGCCGCTCGCGGGCACGAACAGCTCGGGTTTCCGCTCGAACAGCCGGCGGACCTCCACCGGCACGTCCGGCGCGAACACCGGTTCGGGACCCATCGGACCTCCCTGTCACTACAGCTGTCGATACTCAGCGTAGCGGCGCGCGCAGCCGTTGCAGCTTCACCGCCAGCCCGTCGAGCACGATTCCGAGCCCGAACTCGAACAACTGGTCCAGGTCGAAGTCGAAGTCGAACCCGTCGGGCTCACCGAGCGCGCGGAACCCGGCCAGATCCTGCTCGACGATCAGCGCCGCGAGCCGCCCGGTCTGATGGTCGGCCCACTCGTCCGCCGTCAGCCCGGTGTCCTGCTCGGCCTGCGCCTCGGGCTCCAGATTTAGCGCGACGCCACGGACATACCCGAACACGGTGATCGCGGCATACATGGACGTGTTGGCGTCAACGCCGAAGCCGCTCACAGCACGCAGTACGGCGTCCGTGTGCGGCAACAGATTGGGCAACACCTGCGGCCGCCCGATCGTCACCGCACCCGCAAGCCAGAGATGAGCCCGGTACGCCGCCCACTGTGCCCGCGCCGCCGCCTCGATCCCCGCCCGCCAACTCGCGGGCTGCCGACCCGGCAGCGGGAAGTCGCCGAACGCGGTGTCGACCATCTGCAGCAGAAGCGCATCCTTGCCCCCGACGTACCGGTAGAGCGCCATCGTCGAGAACCCGAGCTCGGCGGCGACGCGCCGCATCGACAACGCCCCCAGCCCTTCCCCATCAGCGATCCGAATCGCCGTCCGCACCACTTGCTCCTTGCTGAGCACCCCCGGGTCCCCGCCAACAGGGGCGCCGCGCAGCACACCGCCTGTACTTCCTCCCGCCGCCCGGTTGGCGGAACCGGCCGGGCCGACCACCGTTCCGACGCCGGGGCGGGCGTGGATCAGGCCGTCCTGCTGGAGGGTGGTGAGCACTTTCGTGGCGGTTGCCATGGCGATCCCGTGTTCGCGCACTAGTGCACGCGTGGAGGGCATCCGATCGCCCGGCTGGAGTTTTCCGCTGGCGATCAGGCGGCGGAACTCCGTCGCGATCTCCTGGTACGGCGCTGCCATGGCCCTCCGAACTAGTGCACCGATGCGCCACGCGGAAGTTGCCGTGAAGCTGTACGTGTACACCGTACGTGCACTACCCACCGGAAGGAACCACCCCATGAAGGTCCTCATCTCCGGCGCCGGAATCGCCGGCCCCGCGCTCGCCTACTGGCTGCACCGGTCCGGCTTCCACCCGACCGTCGTCGAGCTCGCCCCCACCCCGCGCCCCGGCGGCCAGACCGTCGACATCCGCGGCATCGCCCGCGACGTGGTCGAGCGGATGGGCCTGCTGCAGACCATCCGCGACCGCCGCATGCACGAACGTGGGATGGAGTACGTCCGCGCCGACGGCCGCCGCGCCGCCGCGTTCCCGACCGAGCTCCTCCATGGCGCCGGACCGGTCACCGAGCTCGAGATCCTCCGCGGCGACCTGTCCGAGATCCTGCTCGACGCGACCAGCCAGAACATCGAGTACATCTACGGCGACTCGATCACCAGCCTCGACCAGGACGACAACGGCGTACTCGCGACCTTCAGCAGCGGCACCGAGCGCCGGTTCGACCTGGCCGTCGGCGCCGACGGAGTGCACTCGCGCGTCCGGTCGCTCGCCTTCGGGCCGGAGGCGCAGTACGTCGAACACCTCGGCGGCTACGGCTCCTTCTTCACCGTCAAGACGCCCGAACCACTCGACGGCTGGATGAAGATCCACACCGCACCGGGCGGCCGTTGGGTCGGGCTGCGGCCGGACCACGACCCGCAGTACGCGAAAGCCCTGCTCAACTTCCGCTCTCCCCTGCTCCCCCGACTCAAGCCGGCTGACCAGAAAGCCTTGCTGGCAAAGACATTCGCGGGCGTCGGCTGGCACGCGTCACATGTCCTGGAGCAGCTGCAGGAGACGGACGACTTCTACTTCGACACCACGAGCCGCGTCGTCGTACCGGAGTGGTCCCGCGGCCGAATCGTCCTGCTCGGAGACGCCGGCTACTGCGGCTCCCCGCTGGCCGGCCACGGTACGGCGCTGTCCCTGGTCGGCGCCTACGTTCTCGCCGGGGAACTCGCAGCGCATGACGGCGACCACGTGCGCGCGTTCGCGGCGTACCAGCGCGAGCTGCAGCCGTACGTCGACCAGCGCCTGCAACTCCCACCGGGCGGACTCAAGATGGCCATGCCCATGACGGCAACCGGTATCCGCCTGCGCGACGCCTCGACCCGGCTGTTGACGTCCCGCCCGTTCCGCGGCCTGCTCGCCAAGCTCGCCGGTGAGCCCGACGCGATCGCCCTCAAGCCCTACGAAACCCTCGTCACCCGGTGACCCCGGACCGCCGCCACACACCAACCACCGCGGCGCAGGCGGTGCCGCGCCTGGCCGCGGCGGCCGAAGGAGGGAAGCCGGGGGTTGGTGTGTGGTGGAGCGCCGGGGTCACTCGGGCCAGGACGACCCGAGGATGATGTCGACGAAATTGGTGCGCTCGAAACCGGGGACGAAGCGGTCGAGGACGTCGGCCTTCACGTTGCCGAAGGTGGTCGCGGGGCGGTGCTTGATGCCTTCGGTGAAGGCGTGCAGGATCTGGTTCTTGAAGTCCGGCCGCGGGTGCGCCGCGACGATCGCGGCGCGCTCGGCCGCGGAGATCCGGTCGAGACCGAGCCCGAGGACGTCGGCCTCCACCCCGGCCGTGACGAGCGCGATCTCGGGCGCCATGTGCGCGGGGACCTCCGGAGTCGTGTGCAGCGCGATCGCCGTCCAGACCAGCTGCGTCTCGGCGGCACCGATGCTGTGCGAGCGGAGGAAGTCGGCGGCCGCGTCCGCGCCGTCGATCTCGAACCGCTGCTGCGATTCGCGATACCCACCGGTCAGCCCGAGATCGTGGAACAGCGCGCCGACGTACAGCAGCTCCGGCTCGTACTCGAGCTCCTTGCCGTTCAGCGAGCCGAACAGGAACACCCGGCGGGAGTGGTGGTAGATCAGGTCGTCGGTGACGTCCCGGACGAGCTCGGTCGCCTCGAGGACGAGCTTGCTGTCCGGGATCTCGATGCCGGCAATGCTGGACATTTCTTCCTCTTCCCTCAGTGGATGTCCAGCCTCGCGCGCGGGAGGCACCGGCGGTTGGCGCGTTCCGGACCGGTATCCCTCCGATCCGGACACCACCCCATACTCAAGGGGTGCCCGAGGTTCTGGTGGTCGTCTACGACGGAGTCCGGCTGCTCGACGTGACCGGGCCGCTGGAGGTCTTCGCGGTCGCCAACGAGCAGGGTGGCGACTACCACTCCCGCCTGGCCTCGCCCGACGGCCGCGACGTGGTCGCGAACACGGGCACCCGCCTCGGCGTCGACCTCAGCCTCTCGTCGGCGGACGCCCGCGGCGCGACCCTCGTAGTACCAGGTGGTCCCAACTGGTTGCACACGATCAGCGACGCCGCCCTGCTCGACCAGATCCGCCGCCTCTCCGGCCAATCGGCCCGTACTGCGTCAGTCTGCGCCGGAGCCTTCGCGTTGGCCGCGGCCGGATTGCTCGACGGACGGCGGGCCACGACGCACTGGGAGCTCGCGGACCAGCTGGCCCGGCGATTCCCGCTGGTCGAGGTGGACAGCGACGCGCTCTTCGTCCAGGACGGCCCGGTGATCACGTCGGCCGGGGTGACGTCGGGGATCGATCTCGCGCTCGCGCTGGTGGAGAAGGATCTCGGCGCCGAAACGGCTCGGCTGGTGGCCAAGCAGATGGTGGTGTTCCTGCAACGGCCGGGCGGGCAGTCCCAGTTCAGCGTGCGGCTGAGCGCCGGGCAGGCGCGGCATGAGCTGATCCGGAAGGCGCTCGACGCGATCACCTCCGACCCGGCCGGCGACCACAGCCTCGAAGTACTGGCGTCGCGGGCCGGAGTGAGCGCTCGGCATCTGACCAGGTTGTTCCATGACGAGGTCGGCACGACCCCGGCGCGGTTCGTCGAGAAGGTCCGGGTGGAGGCGGCACAGCTGTTGCTGGAAGCAACCACAGACCCACTCGACGTGATCGCACGCCAGGTCGGCCTCGGCTCACCCGAGACACTGCGGCGGGCCTTTGCCCGGGTGCTCAACACGACGCCCGGCACGTACCGGGCGCGCTTCCACACGACCGGGGTGACCTCTCTCGACTAGTCCAGCGGGGAGATCCAGTCGGGGTTGCGGCCGAGGAGGGACAGGAGGGTGGCCAGGTCGGAAGCCTCGCCGGGGGCTTTGAGGCTGCGTTCGAAGGCTGCGCCGGGGCCGCGGCTGGCGGCCGTGTCGGGGATTCGGTGGGCCAGCGTCAGAGCCATTTCGACCATGTCCTGGGGTGGGTCGTACGGCGCGTCGATCGCGCGGGCCAGGTCCCAGGCGTGCACCACGCAGTCCAGCTGCCGGAAAGTGAGCGCGATCCGGCGCGGGAAGGTGCCGAACTCGCGGACCTCCATCGGCCGGTCCAGTGCGCCGCCGTCCGCGAACGCCTCGGCGACGCGCACGTTCGAGCGGCGGTAGGCGCCCGCCGGGTTGTCGCCGAGCCGTCCGCCGGTCCAGGTCTGGACCGGGGCCGAGCCGTCGATCGCCGCCGCGGCGAAACCTTCGTTCTCGCTGACGATGTGCCGCAGCAGGCCGCGCACCGTCCAGTCGGGGCAGGGGGTGGGAAACCACAGGTGCTCGGGGCGCACCTGCATGACCACCTCGCCGAGCAGCGCGCCGGCCCGCCGATCCAGATCCCGGATGTCCATCCGCTCTCCTCCACGTCGTCCTGCCCTCGCCGAGCATAAGCCGGTCAGCCCCGCACCGCCCGCTTTCCGGCGTGGATCCGGGATCGCGCACGGGTTAACCCGCAGCCGGTACTACGCCCGGACCGGCTGAAACCAGTAGCCTGAGCGCATGCCCGGGACGCTTTACATCACAGGTGACAAGGCCGCTGACCGTCTGCTGAACTCGGACGGAACCGCACTGCTGATCGGAATGCTGCTGGATCAGCAGGTTCCGATGGAGTGGGCGTTCGGCGGCCCGGCCAAGCTGAAGGAACGGCTCGGCCATCTGGACGCTCGCAAGATCGCCGCGATGGACGTCGACGAGTTCGTCGCGGTCTGCTCCGAGAAGCGGGCGATCCACCGGTTCCCCGGCGCGATGGGCAAGCGGATCCACCAGGTCTGCGTCGTGCTCACCGACGAGTACCGCGGCAAGGCGGCGAACCTCTGGAAGGGTGTCGACACCGGCGCCGAGCTGTACCGGCGGCTGCACGCGCTGCCCGGGTACGGCGAGGAGAAGGCGAAGATCTTCGTCGCGATCCTGGCCAAGACCCAGGGGGTGGCCCCCGACGGCTGGCGCGAGGCGGCCGGCAAGTTCGGTGACGACATCCCGCGGTCGGTGGCCGACATCGACGGCCCGGAGTCCCTCGCCAAGGTCCGCGAGTGGAAGAAGGCCCAGAAGGCCGCCAAACGCGACAAGCAAGACAACCCCGTCGGCTGACTCGGCCAACCACCAATGCCAGCCGACCCGCCACCCACACGTCAGAGCGGGCGCGGCGGCGCGGGTGGGGTGCGGCTTTCGGAAGCGGTGGCTCGGGGGCCGTTCAGTCTTGCGTTGCGGTTGGCGGTGCGGGAGAGCGGGTTGAGTCTCGAGCGGTTGCAGTTCAAGCTGCGGGAGCGTGGGACGCCGGTCAGCAAGACGGCGCTGAGCTATTGGCAGCACGGGCGCAACCAGCCTGAGCGGCCCGAGTCGTTGCTCGCCCTGACCGCTATCGAGGAGATCCTCGGCCTCGACGCCGGCGCGTTGGCCGCGCTGCTCGGGCCGCCGCGACCGCGGGGGCGGTGGCTTGTCCAGAAGCCGGGAGCGCTGCGGCCCGATCAGGCCTGGGCGCGTCCCGACGGCCTGGCGCGGGCGTTGCAGCGGATGGGGAGCACGCTCGACGCGTTCCACCAGTTCGCGCAGCTCGGGCTGCATCTCCACCTGAGCGTCGATGCCGAGCAGAAGCTCGAGTCGATCAGCTATCACCTGGTCGCCCGCGCCGACGTCGACGGCATCGACCGCAAGATCGTCGCCGTCCGCAGCGACGCCGGGACAGCCGAACCGCTCGACATCACCAGCACCCGCGGCTGCCGCGTCGGTCGCCAGCGGCACGACGCGCCGACCGGCTTCACCACCTTCGAACTGCTCCTCGATCGCCCACTCCGCATCGGCGAACTCGCAGTACTCCACTACAACGTCCGGACCGACCTCCCCGACACCCTGCACAGTCAGCGCGTACAGCAGTCGATGCGCGACTTCTCGATGCAGGTCTCGTTCGCCCCGTCGGTACTACCGGCCAGGATCTGCCGCAGCTACCGGTCCTCGGTCAGTGAGAGCGACAGCGTCTCCGACCTCACCGTCGGCGCCAGCCACACCGCCGCCTTCGCCGTCCTCGACCCTGCTCCGGGCATCCACACTCTCGCCTGGCACTGGTTCTAGCACCGCCGCCGCCAGGGCAGTGGTGATCGGTACTGCGGCCACAATGCCCAACCCGCCGACCAGCGCCCGCACCACCTCGACCGCCACCCGCTCGGTCGACAGCACATAGCTCTCCGGCACCCCACTGATGCTGAACAACATCAGCATCGGCAACGCCGCCCCGGCATACGCAAGTACCAGCGTATTCACCACCGCCGCCACATGCGCCCGCCCGACTCGCAACCCGGCGCCGAAGAGCTCCCGCCTGGTGGCAGTCGGTTTGGCGGCGGCCAGTTCCCACACGACAGCCGTTTGAGTGATCGCGACATCGTCCAGTACGCCGAGCGCGCCGATCACCAGGCCGGCGATCAGCAGCCCCTTCAGATCCACCCCAGGCACGTACGACGCGACCTCGGACGCGCCATCCGAGCTGAGCCCGCTGATCCGCGCCAGCCGGAGGAACACCTCGCCGAGCACAGCGGTCAGTATCAGCGCGCCGATCGTGCCGAGCAGCGCCACCGACGTGTGCACGCTGACCCCGTGCGTCAGGTACAACGCGAGCACCATGATCGCCGTACCGCCGACAACCGCCACCAGCAAGGGATCCGAGCCCGACAGGATCGCGGGCAGCACGAATTGCGTCAGTACCACCGCCGTCACCGCCAACGCGACCAGCGCCGCGACTCCGCGCCACCGGGACAGCGCGATCACCGCCACCGCAAAGAGTCCAGCCAGCAGTAGCAGCGGGCGACTCCGGTCCTGGTCGACGTACAGGTAGCGATCGGCGGGATCAGCCTCCTCCACGACACCCAGCAGAATCCGCTGCCCGGTCTCCACCCGCGGGACCAGCGGATGCTTGACCGCACGCGCAGTCACGACTGTCCCGGCGCCGACGCCATCGGTCAGCTTCACGGTCGCCCGATCGCACTCGTCAGGCGCCAGCGGACACGGCACCACGGCCGTCACCACTCCCCTGGCCTTCGCGCTCTGCAACGCGTCCACCTTGAGGTCGCCGCCCGGTCGCAGGACAACCAGAAGCACGATCGTCAGGCCGAGCAGCGGCAGCAACAACCCGAACACCAGCAGCCTGGTCCGCCGCGCCACCCGACCAGCAGGCCCGTGGTGATGCCCCATCGCGTTACCAGGCCGCCGGTGAAGAACCAGCGACCAGCTTGCGCGGCTGCCCACTCCCATCAGCCGGTACTACGAACACGCCCGACTGCCCACCATCCTGCTTGCCATAGGCAACCATGCCGTCGAACCAGGCCGGCTGATCGTCGACCTGACTCGTCTCGCTCAAGGCGATGTCAGCCTGACTGGCCAGCGTGAGGACATGGAGTCGCCACGTCTTGCCTTCCCGGAACTTGTAGGCGATCCGCGTCCCGTCCGGTGACAGCGACGGACACTCGACGTTCTCCCGTACCGCCGTCAGCCGCCGGGACTGCAGGTCGCCGCGCATCAGCCAGGTCTTGCCCTTCGACGCCATCGTCGCGTAGAAGGTGACGTCATCGGCTGCGAACGTCACGCCCCAGTAGTTCACATCCGCCGACCGATACGGCTTCCCGTCGACGTACGTCGTGAAGTCCTCGAGCGACCCGTAGTGCGTCCCACTTCGCAAGTCGTAGATCCCTGCGGTGGTGGAGAATGCGCCGGCCATCATGTAGCTGTCACCCGACCGGAAGACGGTCCAGGCCGCCAGGTGTCCCGATGGCGAAACCCGGACGCGGCTCGGGTTTCCCCACAGTTGCAGGGTTTTGAGCACTTTCCCGGTCGAGTCGCTCAGGTCGACCTCCGAGGCCATCGGCACGGCGGTCGCGCGCAAGCACGCCATCGTGCCGCCGCTCGCGTAGACCCGCTGGCAGATCGGGCCCGCGCCGACCGCACCACCGCCGTCGCCACCACCGCTCCCGCCGCTGATCGGCGCCTGCCGGACTCGGTTGCTCCCTGGCTCGACGTAGAGCATCGTGCCCGAGCGATCGAGCTGGATTCCGGTCTGCGCCGCCGCTTGCTGTGTCGTCGCGACCCGCCAGCCCAGGTAACCGATGCCCGCAGCAACGAACACCGCGATCAGGGCGACCCCGGCGACGATCCGGCTTCGGCTCATCGCGTCACCTGCTGGCGGCAGAGCCACGCACCGGCAGCGATCGCCGCAGCCAGTGCTCCGGCGAACAGGGCGAACGTCAAGGTCGGCTGTACCCAAGCTGCCATCGCCCCGAAGGCCAGGGCGCCGGCCGCCCTTGCCAGAGCCTGTGCGGTTTGGACCACCGCCATTCCGGTCGCCCGCAAAGGCGCGGGGATCAGCGGTCCGGCGTACGCCATCAGTACGCCGTCGCTCGCCGCGTAGAAGAGCCCGTGGAGGAGCAGGACCGCTGCCGCGACCAGGCGGCCCTCGGCGTCGGCGGCGATCAGCAGGTATGCGGCCAGCAGGAGACCGTGGCCGAGGAGGAACAGTTTCCAGCGGCCGATGCGGTCCGCGAGTCGCCCGAACGGGATCGCGGCCAGCATGAAGGTCAGCGCAGTACCGAGTGGCAACAGCGGCAGGATTGCCGGTGGCAAACCCGCGGTGCGCTGGACCGAGAAGTACAGGAACATGTCGCCGACGGTGACGAGGCCGAGCAGGGCCGCCGCCAGGATCAGCCGGCGAAGCTCTGGCGCGGTCGCGGCCGCCAGACCTGCGCGGACGCTGACAGTCGCGCGGCTCACCAGGGTGCGCGGTTGGGTGACGAAGAAGACGAGGATCAGTACGCCGATCGCGGCGAGGCAGAAGCTCGTACTGAACACGACGTCGTACCCGCCCGGGATCGCGGTGATGATCGCGAACCCGAGCAACGGGCCGAGCAGCGCACCCGCCGTGTCGAGCGCCCGGTGCACGCCGAACGCGCGACCGAGGTCCTCGACCGGCGTGGACAGCGAGATGAGCGCGTCGCGCGGCGCAGTACGGATACCTTTGCCTGCTCGGTCGACCGCGATCACGGAGCTGAGCCCGGACAGCGATCCACCGACTGCGGGCAGTCCGAGTTTCGTCAACGCCGACAGCCCGTACCCCGCCACGGCAACTGCCTTGGGTCGGCCCAGCCGGTCGGCCACGTGACCGCCCGCCAGGCGGAGGAGCGCGGTCGCGCCGGTGTAGAGCGCGTCGAGCGCCCCGAGTTGCAGGAAGCCGAGGCCGAGCCCGTACATGAGATAGAGCGGCAGAATCGCCGTCACCATCTCCGCCGAAGCATCGGTCACGAGGCTCACCAAGCCGAGCGCCACAACCGTCCCCGAAACTCGCCGCGCGGCCCTGCGGCCCCCGCGACTCGTGTCGGGAGGGGAGCCAGCCGCAACGCGGGCGGTGTCGGCCGCCCGCGTGCTGGAGAGGTACATCACTTGGGGTGGCAGGTGCCTTGGACCGAGTCCGTGAAGGTTCGGCCGGCGACGGGGACGAAGGCGGCCGTGTAGCCGGTGGCCGTCAAGGTGAGTTTGCCGACGCCGAAGGTGCTGTAGTCCTTCTTCTCGATGGTCGCCTTCGTGGTGCCGCCGGCGCCGTACAGGGCGCGCCCGCCGGTACCGATCAGCAGCTGCCGTACTCCGTTGACCGCGTCCTTGGTGCCGTCGGGCTTCGAGGGCGCGAACCGGATGTAGTTGTGGTCGTGCCCGCTGACCACCAGGTCGGCCTTGTAGTCGTAGAGCGCCTGGAAGAACGGCTGTACCGACGTATTGTCGCTGTAGTTGCCGGCGGCGAAGCGCGAGTGGTGCCAGTACGCCGCAGTACAAGGCTTGGTACTCGCGGCCAGGTCGGCGCGCAGCCACTGGACCTGGGCGCTACTGGCGGTCTTGGCGACGTTCGAGTTCAGCGCGACGAAGTGCCAGTCGCCGACGTCGTAGCTGTAGTAGCCCTTGCCGCGTTCGCCGGCCCGGCCGGTGTTCTGACCGACGCCGTTGAAGTAGTCGAAGTACCCCTTCGCGCCGGACGTCTGATACTCGTGGTTGCCCGCCGACGGGTAGGTCTTGCTCTTGAAGACCCCCCACTGCGGGTTGTA
This sequence comes from Streptomyces sp. SID13031, assembly GCF_010548305.1. GTDB lineage: Bacteria > Actinomycetota > Actinomycetes > Propionibacteriales > Kribbellaceae > Kribbella. The sequence goes on along the minus strand of NZ_JAAGLV010000036.1, from coordinate 10,432 downwards.
GCTGTTGTTGTACTCCGACAGCGTGCCACTCTCGTAGGCGTTGTCGCCCGCGGTGATCACGGCGACCGGATTCATGCTCTCCACCAGCGGACGCGTCTGGTTGCACGCCGAACCGCAGATGTCGCCGGCAGCCGCAACAATGACGGTCGCCGCGATCCCGGCCTGGTAGGCGTCCACCCGGTAGCTACTCGCGGCCGAGCTGAAGCTCGGCTTCACGGTCACGCAATTGCCCTGGAAAGCCCTGGTGTAGAAGGCTTTTCCTTGCCAATTGGTTGCCTTGAGCGTGTAACTGCCGCCGGCTGATCCGGTGACAGTGACCGTGTCCTTGCCCGTCAGGGACAACTCCTTGAAGCGGACTCGAACCCAGCGGGAGTCAGCCGCAGCGCAGACCTGCTGACTTGTACCGGCCTTGGCGGCGGCCGTCTTGATCGCCACCGTCTTCGCGCCGGTCTCGGCAAGCTGGAGCTGCTCACCGGCGACGATCGTGTCCTGCTGCTGGGTCGCGTCTTGTTGGGGTTGCACCGCCGCGGCGGCCGGCCGCGCGTCGCCGTACGGGCTGGCGGCGATGACGGTCAAGGCTCCGGCGAGCAGTCCGCCGGTGATGAGGGCGGCGATCGCAGTACGGCGGGACGGCCTTTTGAGCACGCTCATGATTCCACCTCGGGGCGTTGGGGGATCAGGCTGGTGCACAGCAAAGTAGCGGGCTGAGCACAATCAGCAACCACCCCGGAAAGCACTACGCGGTGTTCACTGAATGAACACCGCGTGAAGGCGCCGATCTGGACCGGTTCAGCCCGGACTGTTCAGAGTTTTACGGCTCGGGTCCGCCAGAGGAGGTATACGAAGTACGGAGCGCCGATCAGGGCCGTCAGCAGACCCGCCGGGATCTGCGCGGGAGCCAGCAGCGTCCGGCCGAGGCTGTCCGCGACACTCACCAGCACTGCGCCGAGCAGCGCCGCAACCGGCAGCAACCGGGCATGCCGTGCACCCACGAGCGCGCGGGCCGCGTGCGGAGCCACCAGGCCGACGAAGCCGACCACCCCGATCGCCGAAACGGCGGCAGCGGTCATCAGCGCCGCGCCGACCAGCGCGACCAGGCGGGTCCGTTCCAGCCGTACGCCGAGGATGCGCGGGATGTCGTCGTCCAGCGCGAGCAGATCGAGCTCGCGGCGGGCCAGCACGATCACCGGGGTGAGGACCACGAGCGCGATCGCCACCGGGATCACCTGCGGCAGGGTCCGTCCGTAGGTGCTGCCGGACAGCCACGTCATCGCCAGGCTGATGTTCCAGGGGTCGGTGTAGACGATGACGAAGGTGATGATCGCGGTCGTCGCCGCTGAGACGCCGACCCCGATCAGCACTAGCCGGTCCGAACTGAGCCCACCCCTCCAGGAGACCAGATAGACCAGCGCAAAGGTGGCCAGTGCGGCCGCTGCGGCGACGCCGGACAGGAGCCAGATCCCGGCCGACGGTACCGCCATCAAAACGACGACGGCGCCGACTCCGGCACCGCCCTCGATACCAAGGATGCCAGGTTCGGCCAGCGGGTTCCGGCAGACGGCCTGCACGGTGGCGCCCGCGATCGCGAGCGCCGCTCCGCAGAGGACGGCTGACAGCACCCGCGGGAAGCGCGTGTCGAGGACGAAGGTGATCGCGCGGCCGGAGCGGCCGTTGATCCAGTTGACGATGTCGCCGGTGCGCAGGAAGGCGTCACCCGCGAGCATCGCGAAGACGAGGGCGCCGACGAGCAGGACGGCCAGCGAGATGGTGACGATCCAGAACGTACGCCTGGTCCGCAGACCGCTACCTGTGCCGCCGGCCTGCCGACTGGGACCGGAGTCGCGGAACCGGCGGGCCAGCCAGACGAGCACGACCGCGCCGACGAGCATGGTCATGATGCCGGTCGGGATCTCCACCCCGGCCTGGCCGCCGAGGATGGCCCGGAGGATGACGTCCGACGCGAGCACGACGAGGATGCCGGACAGGCCCGAGAGCGGCAGCAGGACCCGATGCCGCATCAGCCCGGGGACGAGCGGCGCGACCAGCCGGACGATCACGGGCGCGACGAGCCCGACGAAGCCGACCGGCCCGGCGACGGTGACCGCCGCCGCCGACAACAGCACCGTCACCAAGGTGATCCAGACCCGGGTCCGGCGGACCCTGACCCCGAGCACGGAGGCCGTGTCGTCGCCCAGGGCAAGGATGTCCAGCTTCGGGGCCAGCATCATCGCCGCGAAGATGCCGAGGGCAACGATCGGCGCCATCTGCTGCACCGCAACCAGATCGGTCTGGACGAGCGTCCCCGCGCCCCAGGCGAAAGTGCGGATCGTCTCTTCCTGGTACAGCAACATGAGCAGCGTGGTCAGCCCGGCCAGCGCCATCGCGACGGCCGAACCGGCCAGGATCAATCTGGTCGGCCCGGCCGTGCCACCGGCCGACAACCCCAGTACCAGTACTGCGGCGGCCAGTCCCCCGAGGAACGCGACGCCGCCCGCAGGCAGGGTCGGGAGCGAGATCCCGAAGGCCGCGAAGGTCACCACCGCCAGATAGGCACCCGCATTGACACCGAGGGTGTCCGGCGAGGCGAGCGGGTTCCGGGCCAGGGACTGCAGCCCCGCGCCGGCGACTCCAAGCGCGAGCCCGACCAGTACGCCGGCCAGCAGCCGGGGCAGCCGCGACGCGACCAGCACGTTCGCGGAGTTGTCGCTGCCCTGGCCGATCGCCAGCTTGAGCAGGTCCCCGGCATTCACCGAGGACGTGCCCTGGGTCAGGTGGACCGCCGCCAGCACCACGACCGCGACGAGCGCGATCACGAAGACGCCCGCCACCCGCACCCGGCGTACAGGCTCCAGGGGCGCGGTGGCGAGGTCGGGCCGCTGGGCGGTCAGCTGGGTCAAGAGGTGACTGCCTGCACCGTCGCGTCGATGAACTGCTCGGTCGACTTCGGTCCGCCGAACATCCAGATCCCGTCGGCGAGCCGGTGCACGTTGCCACTCTTCACGAACGGCAGGTTCTTCCAGATCGCATTCTTGGCCAGGTCGCCGCCGAACACGTCCCCGCCGTCGTCGTTGGCGATGTAGAGGAACTCGCCGTCCTTCAGCTTGGTCAGGCCCTCGATGTCGGTCGGCGCCAGGCCGTAGTCCGGGTCGCCGGCGGCGGTCCAGGCGTTCTTCAGGCCGAGCTCGTTGGTGACCGCGCCGAGCAGCGAGCCGGCGGTGTACATCCGGATCGCGATCGTGCTGCCTTCCTTGTAGCCGTCGGCCATCGTGTACGGCGTACCGGCCTTGCCTGCGTCGGCGATCTTCTGCTTGCCCTCGGCAAGCTTCTTGTCGAAATCGGCGAGGATCGTCTTGGCCTGCTCGGTCTTGCCGAGGGCCTGAGCGACCAGCTCGAAGTTCTTCCTCATCTGCGGGATCGCGTTCTTCGCGTCCGCGCCCCGGACGACCAGGACCGGCGCGGCCTTCTCCAGCTGGGTGATGGTGGCCGGGGACTCGTCCGTGGTGGTGATGATCAGGTCGGGGTTCAGCGCGACGATCGCGTCCACGCTGGACTCGCCGCGGGTGCCGACGTCCTTGACCGAGGCGTCGAGCTTCTCGGCGGAGACCCAGGCGGTGTAGCCCTTGGTGTCGGCGACACCGACCGGCATCACGCCGAGGGTGAGCACGTTCTCGACGATGCCCCACTCCAGGCCGACCACCTTGGTGGCGGGCGCCTTGAGGTCGACCTTCTTGTTCCGCGCGTCGGTGATGGAGACCGGCTGGTTGGTCGGCGTGGAACTGTTCGCCTCCGGGGTGACGTTCTCGCTGGTGCCGCAGGCTGTCAGGACCAGCGCCAGTGCGGCGGCGGCCAGTGCGGTGACTCGTTTCATCAGGGACCTCAGTTTGTCGTCTGCTGCGTCGGTCTGTGCTGTGTCGGCTTATTGAGGGTTGGTCTTTGCAGGTGTTTGCCGACCGGTTGCGTGGTGACCAGCCCGGTCGACGGATCGACGCTGACCTCGATCCGGATTCCGTAGGTCTCGGACAGCGCATCCGCCTGCAGTACCTCGGCCGGCGTACCGGTCGCGCGGATCACGCCCTGGTCGAGCAGCGCGATCCGGTCAGCCACGGCGGCGGCCTGGTTCAGGTCGTGCAGGACCACGCCGACGGCAACCCCGTGGTCGTCGGCGAGGTCGCGCATCAGGTCGAGGATCTCGATCTGGTAGCGCAGGTCGAGGAAGGTGGTCGGCTCGTCGAGCAGCAGGACGCCGGTGTCCTGGGCCAGACAGGTGGCCAGCCAGACCCGCTGGAGCTCACCACCGGACAGCTCGTCGACGGCCCGCTCGGCCATCATGGTGACACCGGTGACGTCCATGGCGTGGATGATGGCCCGGTTGCCATCGGGGTCGTCGTGGCGCCAGCGGCCGCGGTACGGGTGCCTGCCGTAGCCGACGACGTCGCGGACGCTGACGCCGTTCGGGGTGGGGCGGGACTGCGAGAGCAGGGTCACTCTCCTGGCGAAGTCCTTCGAGGACAGGGTCAGCGCCGACTCGCCGTCGGGGAAGCTGATCTCGCCTCGATCGGGTTTGTGCAAGCGGGCCAGGGCGCGCAGCAGCGTCGACTTGCCGCTGCCGTTCGGGCCGACCAACGCGGTGACGCCGGCCGCCGCGATCTCGAGCGTCGCACCGTCCACCACCTGCTTGCCGTGATACCCGAGACACAGCCCGTTTCCGGCCAGCCCCACTGACTCTTGCATGGCCCGAAGGATAGCCTCACCTAAGTACAGGTGTCAGCCTCACCATCAGTAGCGAATTGGCTACCCGCCGCGGGAAGAGCTGACCGGCCAACCGCGGGTGAGAGTGGCGAAGGCCCACCGTCTAGTTTGGTTGCCCCAGCCTGAATGAAGGAATGCCAAGGAGGAGTTATGGGACGTGCCGACCGTCGCCGCGGTGGTCTGTTGATCATCGGCGCAGTGGCCCTGGGATTGGTGGCCGCGACGAACCCGACGGCGTCTGCCGCGCCAGGACGAGCGTCGCTGTTCTCACCCGGTGCACCGGGCGCCGGGGATCCCTACTTCCCCGACATGGGCAACGGCGGCTACGACGTCAGCCACTACGACATCCGGCTCGCGTTCAACCCCAAGACCAAGGCGATCAACGCGACCACGACGATCCTCGCCCGGGCCACCCAGAATCTGTCCCGTTTCAACCTGGACTTCCTGGGACCGCTGAAGATCAGCAAGCTCTCGGTCAACGGGCGGAACGCATCCTTCACCCGCAGCGGCGCGCAGGAACTGGTGATCACCCCGCCACACGGCCTGCGGCGCGGGAGCAGGTTTCTCGTCTCGGTGACCTATGCGGGCGTCCCGCAGAAGATCGACGACCCGGCACTGGGCATTTCCGGCTGGGCCGCCACCAAGGACGGCGCGGTCGCACTCAACCAGCCCATCGGTGCGGCGACCTACTACCCGGTGAACGACACCACCAACGACAAGGCGACCTACAGCCAGACCATCACCGTGCCGACCGGTCTCACCGTGCTGGCCAACGGTGAACCCGGGCGCACCACCAAGCACAACGGCCAGACCACCTTCCGCTGGCAGATGAACCAGCCGATGGCCAGCGAGCTGTCCATGCTCGCGATCGGGAAGTACAACGTCACTCGCAGTGTGACCGCCGACGGCCTCCCGAACATCACCGCCATCGGCCAGTCGATCGACACCTTGGCCGGTCAGGGCAAGGTCTTCAACCAGACCACAGCGCAGGTCGTCCAGTGGGAGTCGTCGTTGTACGGGCGCTATCCGTTCGGCTCGACCGGCGGCATCATCGGCGACGTCGGCGTCCACTACGCCCTCGAGACCCAGGGCCGACCGGTGTACGACCAGCGCAGCAGCAAGGTCAGCGGTGATCTGCTCGCCCACGAGCTCGGCCACCAGTGGTTCGGCGACAGTCTCACTCCGGTGCGCTGGTCGGACATCTGGCTCAACGAAGGCTTCGCCACCTACTCGGAATGGCTGTACCAGGAGAAGTTCAACAAGATCCCGGTGGCCAAGAGTTTCGCAGACACCTACGCCGGCGAAGAAGACTGGACCGGCAAGGTTGCCGACCCCGGACGGGACCAGATCTTCGACGACCTGGTCTACAACCGCGGCGCGATGACTTTGCACGCGCTGCGCCTGAAGATCGGCGACCGCGCCTTCTTCCGCATCCTCAAGCACTGGCCGACGACCTACCGCCACAGCAACGTCTCAACCCAAACCTTCATCCGCTTCGTAGAACGATCGACCCACCGCGACCTCACCACCTTCTTCAACACCTGGCTCTACCAACCAGGCAAACCAAAAATCTGACCCACCCTGCAATGACGCCCCCGGCCGCGCTTTACGTGACCGGGGGTCGTTATTTGGTCAGCCGTCCCGGCCCTGCCAGGTGGTTACGCAGGCTTCATTGCCCTCCAGGTCGGCGAGAACCCAGAAAGCGGGGGCACGTGCCGCGGACAGGAGATGGCCCCCGGCCGCCAGTGCGGCCTCGACGCGGCGTGTTGCCTCGTCGTGCGGAACACAGACGTCGAAGTGGATGCGATTGCGCTGTGGGCGCGCCCGGTCCATTTGCTGGAACCAGATGGCGGGACCTTGCCCGACCGGGTCGACGAGCGGATCCTCCGGTCCGTCGGCACCCACCTCGTCGGTATAGCCCAGTACCGCCTTCCAGAACCCCCGAATCCCGGCGATGTCCAGCGCATCGATCGCGATCTCCAGAACCTGGACGGATCGCGGGGCCCCCGTTCCGATTTCGGGCTCCGTCAGAAACCCGGACCTGTCGACGGCGGCGGAGATTTTTCGCGCCAGTTCAACATCCCGGGTGGTAACCGCTGCGTGCTCCACCGACTGCAGAGTAAAGACGACCCGATCGGCGCGGACATCAACCCGAAGGTGTCCGTCAGCTTCGTCGCCGCACACCGCAACAGCATCCGCCGCCAAGCCAACCGCCCGAGCCAACGACCTGACCATAACCGACGCCCGCAAGGCCCCCAGCAAGAACCGCCACCCAGAGTCCAGAACCGCCTCCGACGCTTCCGGCCGACTCAATACCTGTTCCATCACCGAATCCTCGCAGGCCCTTCATCACGTGGACTCGCAGATGCAGAGCTGAAGCTGCGCATCTACGGCAAATGGTCGACCGGACCAGTCACCGAAGCGCTCGACGAGCCGAAGGCCCCCGAGCGAGACGAGCAGCGGCAGCTCCTGCGGGAAGATGCTCCTGATGGCGAGCGGCGCGACGACGAAGTCGGGCTCGGAGTCAGTCGAGAGGTACCACGTCCCACGGGTGACTTGCGCGGTCCCGCATGTCACCCTGCACCCATTCCACCGCCACACCGCGCTCGCCCGCCTTACGCCGAGCCTCAACCAGCATCTCTGCCGAAAAGTCCACCCCGACGCACGGATGCCCATCAGCCGCGATGGGAATCAGCTTTTGCCCCGTCCCGCACCCAAGCTCCACCACGCTCCCACCTTGCCGATCGACCTCGGCCCGGTAGAAGTCAACCGCCGGCCCGCCACCCGGGAACATCAGGTCATACAATCTCGCATCCGAGTAGAACGCATCACTCATCAAGCACCTCCTTCCCAACTCATCCGCAGTCGCCCGCGGCGCGACTTGTTCTTCGCTCTACAAGGTGGCGGCTAGTTCGGTGCCTTGGAGGATGGCTCGTTTGGCGTCTAGTTCGGTGGCTAGGTCGGCGCCGCCGATCAGGTGGGTGGTGGGGGTGGCCAGGTCGCGGACTGGTTCCTGGCCGGCGCAGATGACGATGGTGTCTACGGCTAGTACTCGGGGGTTCTCGTGGTTGGGGCCGAAGGTCAGGTGGAGGCCTTCGTCGTCTATGCGTTCGTAGTTGACGCCCGTCAGTTGCTCGACCCGCTTGCTTTTCAGGGCGGCGCGGTGGACCCAGCCGGTGGTTTTGCCCAGGCCGGCGCCGACTTTGCCGGGTTTGCGCTGGAGCAGGTAGACCTGGCGCGGTGATGCTTCAGGGTGCGGTTTGGTGAGGGCGCCGGGGGCTGTCCGGGGGTCGGTGACTCCCCATTCGGCTTTCCAGGCGGCGAGGTCGAGGGTTGGGGAGTCGACGGTGGTGAGGAATTCGCTGACGTCTACTCCGATGCCGCCGGCGCCGATCACGGCGACTGTTTTGCCGACGGGGCGGCCGTGGCGTACTACGTCGACGTACGAGAGGACCTTCTCGTGGTCGATGCCGGGGATGGAGGGGATCCGGGGGACGACGCCGGTGGCCAGGATGATCTCATCGAAGCCTTCGAGGTCTGTGGCGACGGCACGGTGGCCGAGGTGGACCTTGACGCCGGTCAGCTCGAGGCGGCGTTCGTAGTACCGGATGGTTTCGGCGAACTCTTCCTTGCCGGGGATCCGGCGCGCGATGCCGAATTGGCCGCCGAGCTCGTTGTCCGCCTCGAAGAGCTCGACCTCGTGCCCGCGCTCGGCCGCCGTCACCGCGGCAGACAAGCCGGCCGGTCCGGCGCCGACCACGGCAATGCGGCGAGTACGCCGAGTTGGCAGCAGGACCAGTTCCGTCTCGCGAGCGGCACGGGGGTTGACCATGCAGCTCGCGTGCCGTTTGGCGAAGACGTGGTCCAGGCAGGCCTGGTTGCAGGCGATGCAGACGTTGATCTCGTCCGCCCGGCCAGTCGTTGCCTTGAGCACCCATTCCGGGTCGGCCAGGAACGGGCGGGCCATGCTGATCAGGTCGGCGTCGCCGCGGGCCAGCACCTCCTCGCCGACCTGCGGCAGGTTGATCCGGTTCGAGGTGACCACCGGGATCTGCACGTGCGGGCGGAACGACGCGGTGATCGAGGTGAACGCCGCGCGCGGCACCGACGTCACGATGGTCGGCACCCGCGCCTCGTGCCAGCCGATCCCGGTGTTGATGATCGACGCCCCGGCCGCCTCGATCTCCTTGCCCAGCGCAACGACCTCGTCCCAGTCCTGGCCGCCTTCGACCAGGTCTGCCATCGAGAGCCGGTAGATGATCAGGAAGTCCGGCCCGACCCGTTCGCGGATACCCCGGACGATCTCGACGGCGAGCCGGCGCCGGTTCTCCGCGCTGCCACCCCAGCGGTCCTTCCGCTTGTTGGTCCGCTCGGCCAGAAACTGGTTGATGAAGTACCCCTCGGACCCCATCACCTCGACCCCGTCGTACCCGCCCTCGCGAGCCAGCGCGGCGCAGTCGACGTACGCCGCGATCTGCCGCCGCACCCCGCGATCCGACAGGGCTCGCGGCTTGAACGGGTTGATCGGCGCCTTCAGCGCCGACGCCGAGACGCTGAACGGGTGATAGGCGTAGCGCCCGGCGTGCAGGATCTGCAGCGCGATCAAGCCGCCTTCGGCATGCACGGCATCGGTGACGATCCGGTGCCCGCGGGCCTCCCGGCGCGTGGTCAGCTTCGAACTGAAGGGAGTCAGCCAGCCGGTCCGGTTCGGCGCGTAGCCGCCGGTGACGATCAGGCCGACACCGCCACGCGCCCGCTCGGCGAAGTACGCGGCGAGCTTCGGCAGCTCCTTGGCCCGGTCCTCGAGGCCGGTGTGCATCGAGCCCATGATCACCCGGTTCCGCAAGGTGACGTGGCCGAGGTCCAGCGGGGCCAGCAGGTTCGGGTACTCACTCATGGGGTGCGCTCCGATCGCAGTGCCTGAATGACTTCGTCGCACCAGGCCACGAAGGACTCCTCCGCGCGGAAACCACCGCGCAGTACGAGGTACTGGTGCAGTTCGCGGCCGTTGAGCTGGTCTGGCTTGGGGAAGTCGCGGCGCTCGATGCCGCGGTAGATCTCCAGCCGGGCAGCGTGCTCGGCCCGGTGCCGCTCGACTTCTCGCAGTACTGCGGACGCGTCGCCCAGGGAGGCGCCGCGCAGTTTCACGCCGAGCCCGTCGCGCAGGATGACCGGATCGATGGGCTCGGCGAGCCAGCGGGTGAGCTCCTCGCGGCCGGCCTCGGACACCTCGTAGACCTTCTTGTCCGGGCGGCCGTCCTGGACGACGTCGGTGTGGGTGACCCAGCCGGCGTCACCCATCCGGCGCAGTACCCGGTAGATCTGCTGGTGGGTCGCGGGCCAGAAGTAGCCGATCGAGCGGTCGAACCGCCGGGCCAGCTCGTAGCCGGACCCGGCGCGCTCGGTCAGCGAGACGAGGATCGCGTGGTCGAGAGCCATACCGCCGACCATACCTATGCAACCCGTTGCAGTGCACCTGAGTGCAAGCCAACTCACATACCGGCTTTAGCGGCCACCGCCGGCTTCACCCCGCTCACCCCGACACTGACGCTGACGCGTCTGAGGGGTTAACCCCAACGCCGTTCGGTTAGGCAGCGGAGTGTGTGGTCAAGTCGGTGTTGCGGCTGGTGATAGGAGTGCAGCCCTTGTAGATGTGGTCCGGTCCTCCAAGACTGGTCCAACT
>NZ_JAAGLV010000035.1 GCF_010548305.1 Streptomyces sp. SID13031 | reverse complement strand
GACCACGCATCCGCGCCCGCGTCATCAAACGCGCGATCTCCAAATACCGCGCCGCCACCCGCACCCCCGACCGCCGCACCCGCGACGCCACCATCAACATCCAGATCCACAACTTGACCCCCGAAGCAGACACCTAACCGAACGGCGTTGGGGTTAACCCCTCAAACGTCGCGGGCAGGGTGGCGGGGGCAGGCGCGGGTCAGGCGGCGGTGCGGACCGTGGCGAGGGCGTTGCTCCAGGAGATGACCTGGTCGAGGGTGGTGGTAACGGCGGCCTCGTGGTAGTCGGCGGGGGCGAACTCGCTGAAGTTCTTGAAGTCCGTCATCAGCGACAGGGCGACCTGGGAGCGCACGGTGGCGACCTTGAGCTCGCCCATCACCAGGCGCAGGTGCTCGACCGCGCGGGTGCCGCCGACGGAGCCGTAGCTGACGAAGCCGGCCGCCTTGTCGTTCCATTCCGCGAAGAGGAAGTCGATGGCGTTCTTCAGCGCGCCGGAGGTGGAGTGGTTGTACTCGGGGGTGACGAAGACGTACCCGTCGAAGGAGCCGATCTTCTCGGCCCAGGCGAGCGTGTGCGGCTGCGAGTACTGCCCGGCGGCGGGCGGAATCGCCTCGTCCAGGTGCGGCAGCTTGTACTCCGCGATGTCGACGAGCTCGAACTCGGCGTCGCTGCGCTGCTTGGCGATATCCAGCACCCACTTGGCCACGGCCTCGCCGTTGCGGCCGGGCCGGGTGCTGCCGAGGATGATCGCGATCTTGGGCATGTCGTTCCTTACCGAAGTGGGGGTATTTTGGTGATGCATCACCAAAAGTAGCAGATTAAGATGACGCGTCAACCTAAGTGGTCTCAGCAGTCGGATTTGGGGAGATCCGCGATGACGCGGTCGAGCATCTTGGTGAGCTGCTCCTGCTCCTCGCGAGTCAGCTTCTCCAGGAAGTGGGTACGGACCGCGTCGACGTGATCCGGAGCGGCGGCCGCGATCGCCGCCCGGCCGGCCTCGGTCAGCCGGACCATCGAGCCACGCGCGTCGGACTCGCATTCCTCGCGGACCACCAGCCCGCGCTTCTCCATCCGGCTGACCTGGTGCGACAGTCGACTGCGCTCCCAGCCGACCACCCGGCCGAGATCGCGCGTCCGCAGGACCCCGGACTCGGCGCTGGACAGCGGGTGAAGGAGGGCGTAGTCCGCTCCGGACAAACCGGAGTTGCGAACCAAGCGCGCTTCCAGCGTGGTGGTCAACTCACGGTAGGCGTCACGGTACGACTGCCATAGATGCGCTTCTCGCGCATCCAGCCATCGCGTCTCCGTCATCCACCCATCTTACGTGCAGCTGTTGACATGTCACCGAGCCTCGCCCGGCCGCGCGCCGAGGGCCTGCAGATAGAACCCCTTCCAGTCCCCCGCCGGCGGCCTCGGCAGTGACCGCTCGAGGGCCAGCAGACCATGCATCAAGGCCCAGAACCGCAACGCCTCGGACTCACCGGCCGCCGCGAGGAACGCCCCGACCCGGGCAATGGCGTCACCTCGGAGAGGCTCGTCGATGCCCAGCGCCGGCAGCGCCTGATCGAAGAGCAGGGCATAGGCCCCGGGATTGGCCAGAGCGAAACGCCGGTACGCCGCCGCCAGTCCGAGCGCCGCGCTCCCGTCGACCGGCCGCGAGCGCTCAAGTACGGCGTACAGGCTGTCCGCGGCCTGCTCGTAGACGGCATTCATCAGGCCGCTGCGCCCGCCGAACTTGGTGTAGACGCACATCGTGGACCGCCCGGCCGCCTCGACCACGCGGCGAACGGTCAGTCCCTCGACCCCGTCGGTCGACAGGACCTCGGCAGCGCCGGCCAGCAGGCGCTCCCGGATGTCTGGTTGATCGGTGGTGCGAGCCATCTGCTTCCACTCCGGAGGACACAACTGGGTCACGGCCCTTGTGATCCCCGGACCGCCACGCTCACTATAACAACTGTTATCCAATAACAGCTGTTATCCAAATCTGGAGGCGTGTGATGACGTTGTCGACGTTGTACCGATCGGCCGCTGTGGCAGGACTGACCAGCGGCGCGGTCCTGCTGGTCAACACGGCCAAGCGGGCAGAGGTGATCCCAGCCACCGCGGCGACCCAGCTGCTCGCGCCACTCGCCCAGGTGCTGGCACTGGGTCTGGTGGTGGCTCTGTTCGCCCGGACCGGTCGGCGGGCCGGCGCGTTCGGCGCGGTTGCCTTCGGGCTCAACTTCGCCGCGATCGCCTTGCTCGTCGGTGTGGAGTTCGTCCTCAACCTCGTCTTCCCCCACGTCGACGACGCCACCGTCGATTCACTCCGCGCGGGGCCGCTAGGCGTTGCGCTGACGGTGAGCTCGATCCTCTTCCTCGTCAGCACGACCGTGTTCGCGGCCTCGTTGTGGCGTCGCGAGGGGCCGCCGCGCCCGGCTCTGCTCCTGTACGCCGTCGGCGCGGTGCCCGTCTCGCTTCGCGCCGCGGTGCCGGAGGCTGCTCTGCAAGGAGGACTCCTGCTCCTCGCGGTCGCGGTCGGCTGGCTGTCGGTGTGGCTCTGGTCGAGTTCGCGGGAACCGCTGCCGGCCTGATCGGCAGCGGCCGCGCTACGGGGTACGTGAAAGCGCGACCGCCAGGCCGACGGTGCCGGCCATGACGAGGAGTTCGACCGCGGCGAGGCGCCAGAAAGCGGCTGGTTCGTTGGCGGCCAGGGCCGGCAGGGTCACCTGACGGTGCCGCCAACCGATCCAGACGAGTACTACGAACGCGACCGCCTTGGCGAAGACCAGGGCGCCGTACCCCGTGGTCACCCATTGGGTGATGAGACCGAAGCCGTCCTCGCGCCCGCCGAGGTGGATCTCGGCGGCGAGCAGCCCGGTGAGTCCGATCGCCACCGCGCAGACGAGGGCGAGGCGGCTGAACCTCTCCACCGCAGCCGCCTGCTCGCGGCCGTACCGGATCAGCGAGCCGAGCCCACCGATCCAAGCAGTCGCGCAGGACACGTGCACGATAAGTGAGGTAGTGGCAAGTACCGACCAGAACGCCGTCCGCTCGATCGCACCATGCCCGGTCAACAACGGACCGGTGAGGGCGGCAGCGGTCAGCACCAACGCAACCCGAGCAGTCGCAACCGTGCGCGCCCCCGAGAGGATCACTGCAAGCACGGCGGTCAGTACGACGGCGACCGCGAGAGCCCTTACCTGGCTGAGAGATCCCGCATCCCCTGCTCGCGAACCCAACTGAGTCAGCGGTACCCCGAGGATCACCGAGGCAGTGACCAGCAACCCACCGATACTCGCGACCGCCCAGACCCCGGCCGCAACTGCGGCGTCCTGACAGGCCCGGAGGCTTTGCCCTGAGAGCTTCCCATCTGTTGCCGGAAGCAACCAAGCGGCGGCCAGCACGGCACCACCGGTGGCGATGACGGACAGATCGCCGAGCAGCCGTAGTACCGGGACGGCCCACGACACCGAGATGCCGGCTCCGGTCAGGCCCGCCGGGAGCGGCTTCGGAGCACCACCCGCGGCGAGGAGAGCCACCACCAGTACGACGAAACCCGCGGCGACAACGCCCAGCCCGAGGACCTTGCCCGAGACCCGAGGCGCCGCCGTTTCGACTGTCATCGAGGTGCCGGGCGGCGACGGACGATCACTACGGCCAGCGCGACGACGACCAGCATCACCAGCACCATCGCGACGATCACCACCAGGTTGGAACTGCTGCTCGCCGTCGGCGGTGTCGCCGCGACCGGTACGGCTGGATGACCCGCGTGGGTGATCGTGAAGCTGCCGTAGACGGTGATCGGGTGGCCGTCGGCCGAGACGATCCGGGCGTCGACGGTGTACCTGCCGACGTCGACGAGTCCGTCGACCGGTTGACGGATGGTGTTGTCGATCGACGTAAGCCTGCCGGTGGAGACGTTCGTGCCCTTCGGCGAGACGACCTGGACCTCGGCGCCGGCGGTGCCGACCGGTTCGCTGAAGGTCAGCACCACCTCGGTCGGCGGCGCGGCCGCGGTCGAGCCGTCGGCCGGCGTCATCGATTCGAGTTTGGCGTGCGCCGCCGCCGTCCCGGTGGAGACCACCAGGACGAGCAGCGACGCCACCAGTAGAGCGAACAAACGGCGCACGATTACGGCGTCGCCTTCCGCGTCCGTCCGGCGCGCAGACCGAGCGCCAGCCCGATCAGACCGAGCAGCAACCCTGCTCCACCGAGCACCCGGGCGAGCGAGTCGGACGAGTCGCCCTGGTTCTGCGACGTGGTGGCCGCGACGGTGGTGATCGCCGTCGTGAGCTTCAGCGCCGGGGCCGGGTGCTCCGGCTTGTCCGAGGCGTCCTTGGCGACCTGCTCCCACTTGACCACCTCGCCGTCGCTGTAGGTCTGCACGGCCGGGAAGCTGAGCGAGTCCACTCCCTCGGGCAGCTTGCCGACCGACAGCGCGAACTCGTCGAAGTCGTTCGGCGGTACGCCGCCGGCCGCGGCGGTCCAGGTGATGGTGGTGATCGCCTCGGTCAGGGTGACGTCGCCGACCTTGACCGCCTGCGGCAGCTTCTCGGTCGTCTTGACCACCTTCCAGCCGTCCTTCACCTGCGCGCCGACGTGCGCGAACGGGTGATCTTTGGGCAGCGAGACGACCAGCTTGGTCGTGCTCGCGGTCTCGGACTCGCTCGGCACCCGGAACACCAGCTTGGCGTAGCCGCCAGGCTTCGCGTCGGGCGACGACACGGTGACATGGGCAGAGGCCGAGTTGGCGGCTCCGACCAGGACGAGCGCAGTCGCGGCAGTGATCGCGGCAGCGCGCAGTACAAGTTTGTTGGGCATGACTGGGAACCCTCTCTAGGGCAACGTGTGGGGCGGGGTCAGTACAGAGCTGCGAAAGCTCCGTACTCCGGCGGCCCACGCCGCGACACGTTGGAGGTCAGCCAGCGCTGGGTGAGCTGCGGCCGCTCCGGTACGCCGGCCAGCACTGCGCGCACAACAGGCAGGGCAATCGCCAGGGCCGGGACCTGCGGAACGAGGCGCGCCAGAATCCGCAGCACCCGCTGGACCCACCGGTGCGCCTGAGTGACCAGCGCAACGCCGACCAGCAACACCGCAAGGTGCGCGGCCGACATCGTCAACGCCGAGGCAAGCCCTCCGTGCCCGCCTGCCGCCTGCTCGGTCACCACCGGCTCGGGCATCGGCATGGTCATCCCGGCCATGTCGTGCATCGAGCTGTGGACCATTGCCGCGTGGTCCATCGGTGCGGGGTCCATCGGTGCGGGTCGATGACCGGAGTCCAGGATGAGGTGAGTGGTCAGCTGGATCGCCGCGAGAACACCGATGGAGAGCCATCGGCGGGCGGTCAGGTGTTCGCCCAGGAGCCAGGCGATCGCGGCGAGGGCCAGGAGTTGCGGAACCACCGCGACCGACGCGAACCCACCGACCAGGACGTGACCGGCTACCGCCACGGCGACGCTCAGCGTCGCGACGGCGGAGGTCGCACTGGTCTCGGCACGCAACTCCGGCTCACCTTCGTCATTCGCAGTGATGGCAGCGTGACCGACGGTGGGCGGGCCGCGCTCCAGACAACTCTACGGTCGAGCGGCTCCCGTGTCCCCCTCTCAGTGTGCTGCCGCGAAACGCAGTACGGATCCGAAGAACTCCCCGGATTCCTCCAGGTGACCGAAGTGCCCGGCGTCGGCCAGTACGACGAGCTCGGAGCCCACGATCCCGTCGTGCAGCTGACGCGCCCACTTCTCGCCACAGATGAAGTCGTAGGCACCGACGATGACGAGTACCGGTACGGCGATCTCGCCCAGCCGGTCGCGGACGTCCCAGGGGGACGGCTGCCGGTTCGGGTCAATGGTGATGTCGACGAGCGGGAACCAGTCGGTCAGCCGCGGGGCGATCTCCTCGAAGTCCTTGAAGTAGACAGGGAGCAACCGGCTCAGGTTGTCGAGGTGGGCCTCCCGGT
This sequence comes from Streptomyces sp. SID13031, assembly GCF_010548305.1. Lineage (GTDB taxonomy): Bacteria > Actinomycetota > Actinomycetes > Propionibacteriales > Kribbellaceae > Kribbella. Next base: position 26,070 of record NZ_JAAGLV010000035.1, on the reverse strand, counting down.
TGTCGGGCAGGTCCGAGTCCTCCTCCCAGGCCTGCTGCACCTGGGCCGCGAGCGGATCGCCGGCGGGCCTGCGCGCGACGTACGCCGCGAGCTGCCGGCCGGCCTCCTCGCCGAGCTCCTTCCCGCTGAACGCCATCCCGTCGTAGACGATGACGCCACGCAGCCGGCCGGGATAGTCCAGCGCGAACTGCACAGCGACGAACCCGCCATGCGAGTGGCCCAGGAAGAACACCCTCTCCTCACCGAGGTGCTGGGCCACCTGATCGGCGTAGTACGCGTACTTCGGCACGCTGTAGTCGCCGTCGGGCAGCAGGTCGGAACTCCCGGTGCCGACGGGCTCGATGTAGACCATCGTCAGCCGTTGCTCGAGCTCCGGCATCCGCAAGTAGTCGTAGTGGATGCCAGGGCCACCGGAGTGGACGAGACAGACCGGCCCCGAGCCGGCGACGTGGTAGCTGACCTTCACACCATCGACGATGAGTTCTGACATGAAACCAGTCTGACCGACCAGGCAACCGGCCTTGTTGATAGCCCGACCGCGCCCGTAGCGAGCTGGCAGGTACGTTGCCTCCGGCAAGTTGCTCGTCGAGGCGACTCCCTGACCGGCTCCGTCAGGGATAATGGGCCCCATGAGTTCGGGTGTTCCGGTCCTGGAGATCGGTGGAAGTCACGTGACGGCGGCGATGGTCTCGGCGGGCCTGGTGGAAAGGGTGCACCGGGCCGGGCTGGATTCGAAGGCTTCGGCCGAGTCGATCGTCGGTGAGCTGTGCGACGCGGCCAGGCAGTTGCCGTTGGCAAGCGGTCTGGCGGTGGCGCTGCCCGGTCCGTTCGACTTCGCGGCCGGCGTGGCCTGGTACAAGCTGGACAAGTTCGCCGCGCTCTACGGTCAGGATCTCGGCCGGAGTCTGCGGGAGCGGCTCGGGCTCGAGCGGATCGTGTTCATGAACGACGCGGAGGCGTTCACGATCGGCGAGTGGTTCGCGGGTGAGCTGCGCGGGCTCGACCGGTGTGTCGGCATCACGATCGGCACCGGGATCGGCTCGGCCTTCCTCGACGACGGCCGCGCGATCCGTACCGGTGACACTGTCCCGCCCGGCGGCGAGCTCTACCGCACATCGTTCGACGGCCGGCCGATCGAGGACTGCATCTCCGCCCGCGCGATCCTGCGCCGGTACGCCGACAAGCTCGGCACGCCCCCGCCGCGGAGTACCGGCGTGAAGGAGATCGCCGAGGCGGCCCGGGCCGGCGACGCCGTCGCGGAGAGCGCCTTGGTCGAGGCGTTCCAGGTGCTCGCCGACGCGCTCGCCCCCTGGCTCGCCCGCTTCGGCGCGACCCGGGTGGTGCTCGGCGGGTCGATCGCCGGCGCCTTCGACGTAGTGGCCGAGGTGTTCCCGTTCCCGGTCAGCGCGACCGCCGACGCCGAGCACTCCGCGCTGATCGGAGCAGCCCTGCACTTCGAGCGCAGTACCGGCCCTGGCTAGAAAAACTGACGGAGGCGGTCGCTACGGTGACTGGTATGCCTCCTCGCGCTGCACGACCTCGTCAAGGCGCTGCCAAGATCGCCACTCCCCGGCTGCGGACGCAGCTCGACGAGCAGGCGCTGACCGCGGACGAGGTGGGCGACGAGGACCGGCTCACCGATCTGGCGCTCACCGACCAGGATCTCGGCGGGCTGCTCGCGGAGCACGTCGAGCTCAGCGGCTGCCGGCTGACCCGGGTCAACCTCGGCGGGTCGGACCTGGACAAGCTGATCCTGGTCGACCTCGAGCTCGACCACTGCGACCTGGCGAACGCGCGCTGGGCGGACGCGTCCGGCACCCGGCTGGCGATCTCGTCGTCGCGGCTGACCGGATTCGCCGGGCCGGGGGTGAACCTGCAGCACGTGACCGTGCGCGACTCGGTGCTGGACTTCAGCTCGTTCCGGTTCGCGAAGTTCGTGAAGGTCGAGTTCACCGACTGCCGGCTGCAGAACGCCGACTTCCTCTCGGCCGACCTGAGCGGCACGGTCTTCCGCCGCTGCGACCTGACCTCCGTCGAGTTCTCCCAGGCGACCACCACCGGCGCCGTCTTCGTCGACTGCACCTGGGACGGCACCCGCGGCATCAGCAGCCTGGCGGGCGCGACGATCGCCAACTCCTCCCCCATCGACACCCTCGCCGTCACCGTCGCGATGGCCCAGGCCCTGGGCATCACCCTCGGCGACCCGGACGACTGTTCCTAAGGCGAGTTGCCGCCACTGTCCGTGGCTCGGACAGTGGCGGCGTCGTGTTGGGTGATCAACTGTTGTACGGCTCCACCTGCAGTTTGAGGTTCGAGGTCGTCGTGTTGGCGGTGACCGTGACCGTGCGGGATTCGCCGGGCAGCAGCCAGAAGTAGTTGTCGGAGTACAGGGCCGGGAGGATCCGGTTCCCGTTGCGGTCGCGCAGGGACAGCCGGGTCAGCGCGGCCACGGTCTTGCCCGTGTTGCGGATCGTCGCGGTGAGTTTCCCCTTACTGGTGGTGCTGCTGACGTTCAGCTTGGCTGCGGTGAGCGCATTGATCGCCTGGACGTCCGTCGCCTCGCGGTAGCGCCAGTAGGTGTTCTCCGACAGGACCTTGCCCTGGGCATCAGTGAGCTTCAGCCGCAGCAGGTGCAGAGCAGGCAGGGTGTCCGGGAAGGCCACGACGAAGCTGTCGGTCTTGCCGGAGGCGTTGACGCTGACCGCCTGCTGTTGGGTCACTGCGAGCTTGGCGCCCTTCAGGTCGTAGAGGTCAGCCGTGACGGTGGCCTTGAGGGCCGTCGTCGTGTGGTTGATGGCAACGACTTTCCAGTCGTTCTGGTTGGCCTGCACGTGGATGGCCTCGCAGCCCTTGCGGGCGCCGTAGTAGCTGCCGTTCACGTCGAGGTCGTAGTCGTAGGTCTGCCAGACCGTGCTGTGCCAGGCCGGGTGCGACATCCACAGCAACAACGCGCTGGCGTCTTCCCAGAGATTGGCGTTCCAGGCCTCGAACATCGCCCGCATGTTCTCGTAGTTCACCAGCTGCGCCTTGCGGGTGAACTCCTCCAGCCCGCTGGACGAGCCAAGCCGGTCGTCGATCGCGCCCAGGTACGTCTCCGGGTGCTGGTTGCCGTGCGTCGACCAGTCGTGGTGGTACCACGGCGTGCCGATCGGCCAGCCCGGGTCCTTGTCGCCGACGAGATTGCGCATCGACTCGATCACCGGGATGGTCGGGATCCCGATCTCGGTGTGGAAGCCGAAGTTGAAGGTGTCATAGGTGTTCTTGTCGAAGTACTTGGTGGGGTCGACCCAGTAGTACGGGCCATGCCCGGAGACGAATCCGGCGGCCGAGTCGGGCAGGTAGAGGATCTCGCCGTCCTCCTGCGCGGCAGCGTCGATCAGGCCCTGGTTGATCGAGCCCGGCGGGTGCTGCTCGTTGGCGCCGCACCAGATCACGATGCTCGGATGCGTCCGGTACCGGACGATGGTGTCGCGGGCGATATCGACGTACCCGGGCAGGTCGTCGGAGAACTCACCGGCCTCCCAGAAGTCGTTCCAGACCAGGATGCCGTTCTCGTCGCAGGCCTGGTAGAACTCCTCGCGGGTGCTCGAGCCGATCCAGTTGCGGATCATGGTGAAGTTCATGTCCCGGTGCATGCCGATCAGCGCGCGCATCTTCTCGGGCGAGACGCGGCGAAGCAACTCGTCGTACCCCCAGTTGCCGCCGCGGCAGAAGACCCGAACGCCGTTGACGCTGATCTTCAGCGGGACCGGCGCGTTGCTGACCTCCTTGACGTCGGTCCAGTCCTGGCCGTTGTCGGAGACCTGGACGGTGAAGGTCAGCGCGTACGCCGTCTCCCAGAGCAGCACGACCTGGTCGAACGCCTTCGCGTCGCCGAGATCGATCTGGATCCACTCGTTGTCGTTGTACTGCGACGACCACCTGCTCCGGTCGTTGCCGTCGATCACGTTGGAGGCCACGCTGCCGTCGTCGGACGAGGCAGTCGCCGTGCCGGCGCGGGCCAGGTCGACGTCCGGGTTCGCCTTGTCCTTGATCGACAGCGTCCAGAGCGAGAATCCCCAGCCGGTGGCGCGGCGGCCGCCCTGGATCCGTAGGTAGCGCTTCGTCTGCTTCGGGAACTCGACCGTCTGCTGCGCGCTGTTCGTAGTCGGGTCGATCTTGATCGGCAGGTCGTAGCTGTAGCCGAACTCGCGGATGCCGAAGGTGGTCGTCCGGCTGTCACTGACCTTGCCGCCGATCGCTGCACTGAAGGTGAGCTGATGGAGGTCGGGCGCACCGTAGCCGTTCGGCCACCAGAGCTTCGGGTTGGTGACGGTGACCGCGTCGAAGGCGACGTTCTGGTTTGCGCCGGCCTTGAGCGTGACGGTCTTGGTCAGCGTGTTGCCGTCGAAGACCACCTTCACCGTGATCGTCCGGTCGGCCGTCGCCGCGTTGCGGACCGGGATGGTCACCGCGACGGTCGCCTTGCTCGCGTCAGGGACCTTGGTGACCACGCGCGCGTCACCCAGGACGGCGTCGCCCGTGGACCGGATCCGGACGTGGTTCCAGATGCCGGCCGCCCGGTCCCGTACCGCGGGCATCCAGTCCCAACCCGATGCCGAGAGCAACGTCGGGGAGTCCAGCCAGAGCTTGCCCGACTGGACGAACGCCTGCCCCGCGTCGCCCTTGTCGCCCGGCGACCCGGGATGAGGCATCGGCGTGATCCTGACCGCGAGCGCGTTCTTGGCCTTGAGCGCCGCGGTGATCTCGAACGCCGCCCGCGCGAACGGCGACTTCAGCATGCCGACCTGTACGCCGTTGAGCCAGGCGTCGGCCTGATGGTTGATCCCGTCGAACTCGAGCCAGATCCGGCGGCCGGCGCTGGTGTCGAGGCCCTTGGGCAGATCGAAGGCGCGGCGGTACCACCACGCGTGGCGGCTGAGCGCCTCCGGGATCTCGAGGTTGTTCATGCCCTCGGCGGGCTCCGGGAAGTGGCCTTGCTCGACCAGGGTCGCGAGAACAGTGCCCGGGACGATGGCCGGTAACCAGGTCGAGGTGTCCTGGGCCGGCCCGGAGAGGACGGCGCCATCCGTAGTACCGGCGAAGTCGTCCATCGTGAGGGTCCAGCCATCTTCCAGCGGGACAGTGCCGTCAGCTGCTTTGACGAGTGCGGGCGGGGTGCCGTGGTGGGTGCCCCACGAGGTCCAGCCGGTGGCGGCCGGGCGGGAGCCTTGGGCCGTACCGTAGACCTGGAATCCGTTGAGGCCGAGCGGGTTGCCGTTGGCCTGCTTGGTGCCGGTGAGGCGGACGTAGCGAGCCGTCGCCGGAGTCTGCAAGGTGATGTCGACGACGCCGCCCGGGCTGTTGGTCGCCTGGTGGACGTTGAGCCAGGAGTTGCCGTCGGTGGAGACGTCGATGCGGAAGTTGGCCGGCGAGCTGGAGAGGATCTCCTGGCCCTGCGTCTGGCCGTAGGGATTGCCGCCGGACAGGTCGAAGGTAGGGTCACCAGCCTTGCCTTCGAACGTCAGGGTGAGCGCATCGACTCGGCACTTGGCCTGCAGATCGACCGTGATCCACTGCGGATCCGCTGACGCTGCCCGCCAGCCCGAGCCTCTGACCCCGGTGGCCGTGACGTTGTCGACGGCGAACTGCGGCGGCGTCGCGGCGTACGCCGTGGAAGAGGCTTGGACCGGGCGGTAGAGCGCCAGGTCCGTTTGGGCGGCTGCTTGGGCGGCGAAGGCCTCGGTGGGGAGAGCCGAACTCAGCGTGATGCCGGCGAGAACTCCGCCGGTCGAGGCCAGGAAGGTCCGGCGGGACAGGGGGTCAGACGTCACGAAGTACTCCCAAGGGACGGCGAGAGAGGGCATTAATTCATTAATTCGTAATTAACGCAGATCTGAGGACTTACTTCAATCCCTCAATTTGTCGATGCCGGCGATCACGAGCCCAACGCCTCGCGTGAACGCTTGATCGGCGGCCGTCACCCACGGCTGGGCGCCGTGCTTGCGCTGCCGAGCGGCGATCGCGGTCGCCTCCGGAAAGCGCTCCGCGAAATCCGGCACCACCTCGGCGAGCGCCCTGCCGCGGGCCGCCCACCACTCGACATCGGACTTGGTGACGGCGGCCCTGGCGTCGACCGCTTGCCGGGCCGCGCCCCGGACGATGCTGAACAGCGCACTGGTCACGGCCGGCCTGTCATCGATGGCGAGACCGGCAGCCGCCAGAATGCGCAGTAGCGACTCGAGCACCTGTTGCTCATACGGCCCGAGTGTCGGCCGCGCTGTCTGAACGTCGAGCAGCCACGGGTGTGCCAGGTAGAGCTCATGCAGCTTCACGCACCACCGCGAGACCGCCTTTCGCCAATCGGCGCCGGGCCGGACCTCGCCCATCTCCGCGTGGGCGCGGTCGTACATCAGCTCGATCAGCACGTCGCGACTGACCACATAGGTGTAGAGCGACATCGCCGTCCGCCCGAGCTCGGCGCCGACGGCCCGCATCGTGACGTCGACCAACTCCTGCTCGTCGGCGATCCGGATCGCCGCCGCGACGATCTCCTCCACGCTGACGGCCTGCCGCGGCCCACGCTTCGGCTCCGCGACCCGACCCCACAGCAGAGCGATCGTCCGTCCCGGATCTGCCACTCTTTTACTCCTTACGCCGTAAAGTGTTATCGTCCGACTATACAACGTAAGGAGTTTCTCATGGTGGACTTCGAGATCCATGGCGCGGGGCCGAATCTCTTGCTGCCGGTCAATCCGGCCGCTCCGGTCGAGGGTCCGGCGGCCGAGCAGATGCGCGCCTGGGGTGCGGATCCGGGGCTCGGCCACACGTTGGTCGAGGGGTTCAGCAAGCGCTTCCGGGTGATCGCCTTCGACTACGAGGGCTACCTCCAGGCGAACCCCAAGCCGGACACTCTCACCCCCGACAACCTGGTCGCCGACTTGCTCGCCGTCGCGGATGCCGCGGGCGCCGACACCTTCGCGTACTACGGCTACAGCTGGCTCGGCATGGCCGGCCTCCAGCTCGCCATCCGCACCTCCCGCCTGTCAGCGTTGGTGATGGGCGGCTACCCACCCCTCGACGGCCCGTACGACGCGATGCTGGCAGTGACTGCGGCAACCCACTCGGAGGCGGGCAAGCCGGTCAGCGACAAGCTCGTCGAGCCTGGCGACTGGGACAACGCAGAGATTGCTCTGAGCAAGGACCAGACCCAACAGTTCTTGACGCTTTACCAAGCACTGAAGGGTTTTGACGACCACGCGGTACAACTAACGATCCCGCGCCTCTGCATCGTCGGCAGCGCGGACAACATCCAGTACGGCGAACGCTGGGGCAACACCCTGGTCAGCATCGGGACCCCGGTGGCGAAGAACCAGACCCTGCTCGAGCAACTCGGCTGGACAGTCGAGCTCCTGGACGGCCTCGACCACCTGCAGGCGATGCAGGCAGCCCAGATCCTCCCAGTGGTAGAGCCGTGGCTGGCCAGGCAGCTCGGCTAGCGGGCGAGGTACTTGCGGACGTCGTCGGCGACCTGGGCGCGGTTGGCCATGCCGTACTTCCGGAGGATCGCGCTGAGGTGCGTCTTGACCGTGTTGAGGCTGATCCCGAGTTCGGCGGCGAGCTGGTCGTTGTCGAGACCGTCGGCGAGCAGGACGGCCACGCCCTGCTGAGCCTTGGTGAGGGTGGCGAAGCGCAGCTCCGGCGCCTGGTCGGTCGCGAGCATCATCTCCATCAGCTCGGACTGCATCTCCTCGGTCGCGCGGATCAGCCGCCGCAGATGCCCCGCGACCGGCGAGTCGGCCACGTCCGGCTCATCCATCGCCTCGATCGCGATCTCCCGCAGCGCGGCGACCCGATGGCCGATGTACTCCATCACGTGGTCCGAGGTCAGCAAGTTGGGGCTCTCGTCTCCGGCCGGCAGTCGGCGCAACGCATCTTTGTCCTCGTCCTCGCGGGTCAGCACCCGCTCCACCACCGCGCACAACCACTCGAACGCGCGGACCGCGTTGTCGTCGTAGCTGTTCGGGGTGTAGCTGTGCATCGACAGCATTCCGAAGAGCTGGTCCCGCCCGTCCTTGGCCGGCCGGAAGATGGGCACCGTCACCGCATCCTCCGACTCGCGCGACAGATCCCCGGTGGGGATCCCCGCATGGAGGACGGCGCCGTTGTCATAGGCGAAGCGATAGGTCTGCCGCTGCTTGAGCAGCCACGCGGTCTGACCGTTCGGGCCGAAGATGTGGGTCGCCGGATCGTCGTACCGGCCGGAGTCGTAGCCGTACGGGTAACGCACCCGATTCGTACCGTGCAGGAAGCCGACGTAGAAGCTGTCGACGGTGGCGATCTTGCCGGCCACCGCGCGGACGTAGTCGTACAACCCGTAGTGATCGCCCCGATACAGCGACTCGATCTTGTGGTACGCCTCGCGCAGGATGATCGCCGTCTCGGCATCCACCCGCAGCGGTGCAGGCCTGTCCGCTTCCACCGGTGGCGGTCCCCCTGTAGCTCGAACTGTCTGGCAGCACTATGCCGTCCGCTACGGACCGTTGCCAAGAGTTCGCTGCGTAGCAAGTGCGATGACAAAAGCTGCAACTGGTTACGATGCCAGCCGCAACCAGCTGGGTTGGTCTCCCCAGACGGAGCGCGGATCGACGTACGGGCGGATCAATGCCGTCAGCTCGGCGTCGTCCTCACCCTTGAGCTGGTCGGAGGCGATCTTGCGCGCCACCCCGGCCAGGAAGTCGGCCACCTGGATGCGCGAGTCCGTGAACGAGTGCACCAGCTCCAGCCGCGCCAGCTTCGTACCGACCTGGAGCTGGGCGATTCGCTCCGGAGACAAGGTGGTCTGGCGGTCATGCGCGATGGCGACCCAACTGCCGCGCTCACCCCAGTACTCGACGGCCCGCGCGATCGCCCGCATCAACGGGTCGAGCGGCGGGATCACCGCCGGCTCCCCGGCCCGCGGACCCGCCTTCCTCAGCGCCTTCACCGTCGGGCTGTCGACCTCCAGCCGATCCAGGGCCGCGTGGAATGTGCTGGTGTCGGCTCTGGCCCGCAGCAGGTTGTTGGCCGCCTCCAGGAAATCTCCCCAGCCGCCGGCCCCGCGACCCGCGTGGTACAACTCGTCGCCCGGTTCCCCGATCAGCTGACCGGTGACCTGCGAGACGAGGAAGTATGCCTTGTCCATCAACTGCACCTGGGCATGCCCGAGCAGAGGGCCTTGGGGACCGAGCAGCCACAGGAGTACCGGCCGGTGCTTGGACCGGAGTACATGGTTGGCCTTGTACTCCGTGGCGGGCGACCGGATGCGCTCGCGCAACTCCGCGACGCACTCCGCGGCCGTCAGTTCATCGAGCGAGACCGCGGCGTGTGCGAAGACGTCGGTGACCCCGCCGACCAGCTTCTCACCCTCATAGCCGGACTCGTCGCAGGCGATCTCGACGAGGCTCACGCCCCGACTCTCTCACCGACGGAGCTCACCGAACGGGGCTCACCGCAGTCTCTTCGACCATCGCGACCGTCTTCTCGCCCCGCCCGGACGCCAGCCTGGTCAGCGCGGCGATCAGCTCGCCGTCGCAGTCCGCGATCCGCAACACCCCGTCGACCGCGACCACCTCGAGCTCCCCGTGCCGCAGCGCCCGGCTCCGGTGGATCGGCCGCAACGCCCCCGCCCGCAGATCGAACACCAGCCCACCCCGGCGCCGCTCGACTTCCTCCCGCACCAGGTCGACCGCCCCCACGTCGCCAACCACCAGCACCGAAGCCATCACAGTCTGTATCCCCCGGAACGGAGGCACATCGGCCAACTCGACCCCGGCCTGCCTGGCGGTCTCCCGGATCGCTTCCAGATCAACGGGATCAACCACCACGACCTCACGAACGGCCTCAGCCGACCTCACTCACTTCACCTTCCCGACTGTGTGAACGCGGGTGTGGCGAACCCTGCGCGACCAGCAGATGCGCGATCCCCGCGGTGTGCTGCCCCTGCACACCGCGGCGACCGACCGGCCTGAACTCACCACCTGGTTGAGCCCATCCCAGCCCTTACGACGCATCCCCAACCTGGAGCCCTGCAACTCCCCAGTCGCACCGTCCACCAGCACCCACGCCCACAACTCCCGAGACCAGCCCGAACGCCCAGACCCGCCGCTCCCAGTGCCCCCACCAGAACAGCCAACCCCGGACCCTCGAACCACCGGTCTCCTCCATCCCCCCAAAGCCAACCTTGTCACTCTCCGCACTCCCCGCCCATCCCCCACCGGATGAGCTTTCAACCACCCACCCCTCACCCCAGGAGTGAGAGATTGGCACTAAACCGCCTCGTAGGCGACGCGGGCCGCGGTCACCGTCTCAAGGTTCAGGTCGGCCCAGTCCGCGATGGTGGAAAGGGCGGTGTTCAGGGTCCGCCCGGCCTCGGTCAGCTCGTACTCGACCTTCGGCGGGACGGACGGATACACCGTCCGGGTGATCAGCCCGTCGCGTTCGAGACCACGCAGGCTCGCGCTCAGCATTCGCTGCGTGACCGGCGCGACCGCCCGGCGCAGCTCGTTGAACCGAAGCGGACCACTGACGAGCACCTGCAGCACGAGCACCGGCCACCTTTGACCGAGCAACGCCAGCATCGACCGGATCAGGTCGCACCGCTCCGGCTTGGCAGGCACGCCGTCAATAGTCCACACGGGCGGCTGCCCGGGAACTGTCACCTTCATCATCGTCGGTTCCTTCCGCGATACCAGGTAACGGAGAAGTGCGTTCTTGCCACCCATTGTCACCAGCGGCAGGCTGATCCGGTAGCTCCATTCCAACCCGATCAGTGAAGGGTGACCACATGAGCTTCCCCTGGTCCGACCTCCCGCACGACGATCCGGCCTGGTTCAAGCCCGGCGCTGTCTATGTCCCCTCCGGTCAGGGCCCGACGGTCTGGGCGGCCGGTGACATCTACACCGTCAAGGCCACCGGTGCGCAGACGAATGGCGGACTCGGCTTGATCGAGGCGACCGTGCCGGCCGGCAGCGGGCCGCCGCCGCACGCGCACCCGAACGAGGAGGAGACCTTCTACCTGCTGTCCGGCGAACTGGAGTTCCTGGACGGTGACACCACTTTCCTGGCCGTCGCCGGCGACTTCATCCACATTCCCCGCGGCGTCCGGCACCGCTTCCACAACGTCGGCAACCACGCCGCCAGGATGCTCTTCATGTTCACCCCGGCCGGGATGGAGCAGATCATCGCCGACCATGCCGAGCCGGCCAGGCCCGGTGAACCCGTCCCGGGTCTGGACGACGAGGAGTGGCTCCGCCGCATGCCCATCATCGCCGAACTGGGTCGAGGGATCATGCTCCCCGACCCTGAATAAGGCGGCCGGCGCTTGCCCGAAAGATGGCTTCCGACAGATGGGCCCTGTGATGACCTGGAAAACGCCCGACCTGACCGGCCGGACCTACGCGGTCACCGGCGGCAACGCCGGAATCGGCTACTTCATCTCCGAACAGTTGACCGCCGCGGGCGCCGGCGTCGTGATCCTCGCCAGGAACGCCGACCGTGCCCGGGCCGCCGCCGACGCGATCCGTAACCAAACCGGCAAAGCAGTCGCCGCCACCCTGCCGCTCGATCTCGCCGACCTGGACTCGGTCGCCACGGCCGCGGCTGAACTGTCCAAACGGGACCGCCTGGACGGGCTGATCCACAACGCGGGCATCACCGCAGGAAAGCAGCGCCAGACCACGCGCCAGGGCTTGGAACTCGTCGTGGGCACCAATCACCTTGGACACTTCGCGCTCGCCGCACAGACCATGCCGATCCTCGCCGCCACGCCAGGCAGCCGAGTGGTCCTCGTCAGCAGCCTCACGACCAAGCTGGCCAAGTTCGACCCTGAAGACCTGCAGAGCGAGCGGTCCTACACACAGCAGAAGGCGTACGCCCAGTCCAAGCACGCAGTCCTGCTGTTCGCCTTCGAGCTCGATCGCAGATTGCGGGCGTCCGGAGTGGACGTCCGCGCCATCGCGGCGCATCCCGGCCTCGGTCTGAACCCGTTCAGCCCGGCTCGCCCCGGGATCAACCGGCCGCCGAAGTTCCGATTGCCATTGCCCATCCAGGGAAAGGATCGTGCCGCACGCCCGGCCATACGCGCGGCCACCGACCCGGATGCACTCGGCGGCCAGTACTACGGACCGAAGCTCGGCATCTTCGGCCGACCCGTCGTAGTGTCACCACCACAAAACAGCGGGAATCCAGAACTGGCCGCGCGCCTATGGACCCAGTCCGAGCAGTTGACCGACGTCACCTTCGAATTCCCCACAAGCGAACGATGAACCTAACGCAGAAGGCCGGCTCCCGAGCGGGAGACCGGCCTTGTGGTTCTGGGTGGACCTGCGGGGACCGTATTACAACACAAACGCGCAGCTCAGGGACCTAGAACGGCTCATCAAACAACTCCCGAAGCCGAACTCAGCACCAGAGCCAGCCACCAGACCGCGACGACGGCCTCGGACAGCTAGGCAACTCAGCACCGAGCAGATAACTCAACTGATCGCCGGATACCAAGCCGGAGCCAAGCTCCGTGAGCTCGGCACGCGATTTGGTATCCACCCACAGACAGCTGGTTCGATACTGCGGAGGCACGGGATCCAGATGCGCCCCAAGGGACTCCCGCCCACGCAGGAGGCGGAGGCTGAACGACTATATGCGACCGGACTGTCATTGAAGCGCGTCGGTGAGCGACTCGGCGTCGATGGCGAAACAGTGCGCAAGTCACTGATCAGTCGAGGCATCAGCCTGCGAGATCAGCATGGTAGATCCAGCTAGCCCTAGTCTTTCAGTAAGCGGTTGACCTGTTCGTCTGGACGGGGCGAGGCTGCCGCTGTTGGTTGGTCGGCCGGTTGCCGACAACTGTCACTGACATGGATCACGGGACACTCATCTGGCGCCTCACTCAGCGTCTTAAGTCGATCCGGGGAAAGACATATCGTTTCAAATAAGGCAAGAAGTAATGCCAAAATCCGCGCAGATAGCCTCGCCGGAAAACATCTCCTTCGGTTCTAACCCTTGGCGTCGGCAAATATCTGATGACTCCAATTCTTGATACACGAAAAGCTAGATCAACATCCTCCAGCATTGAGATAGATCGGTCAAACCCACCAGCAGCTTCGTAGGCTTGACGATAAATAGCGAAAGTCGAACCCGTAAGGAGATAATGACCCACAACCACCCGATACAGGCGCAACGAAATAGGCATGCCGACTCTCATTGCCCAGTTTGTAAACCTGGTCCCATCGGTAATGTAGCAAGATGTTGTTACTGCAGCAGCCTTCGGGACTTCCATGAGTGCATCTACAAGCCGATCCACCCAATCGGCAGGGACCACCGTATCAGCATCTGTGGAGAGAATAATGTCCGAATGAGCCTCTAAGAATCCGCTACACCGAGCCGCACCACGCCCTTTACAAGGTTCCGTCACCACGCGCAGAGACAAGCGGTCACGCCAACAATTGGCAACTGAAGCCGTCGAATCAGTCGATGCGTTATCAACAATTATAACCTCGAACGAATGCTTAGTCTCCTGGCGAGCCAAACTGCTTAAGCACTCAGATAAGGTCGACGCTTCGTTATGCGCGGGAACAACAACCGACACCTTCATCCGTCTATAATATCACTACTCGAACAATGTAGATCGCGTCAAAAGGCTTCAGATGTCTGCGACCATTCCGGCGCAATCAAGTTGCGGCATGTAACCGATGGTGAACCTGTCTGCAAAGCGCGGTTGGCCGGCCGGCGGCGGAGCAGGTATCCCTGTAGGTAGTTCACCACTCGACCCGTCCGAACGAGGCCCTCTTCGTCTCGAGGCACACGACTGGCACCTCAAGACCGATCTTAGGCGGCGACTACTTTCGGGCCGCGGATCGGCGTCAACCCTTCCGCATCAAGCCGGGATCGACCATCATAGCGGCATGATTCCTCTCCGCCGCCTTATTGTCGCTGCCGTAGCCATATGCGCAGTCGGTGTCTCGGCCTGGGTTTGGAGTAAGAACGGACACAAGCTTGAAGGCCTCAACGCGGTCTGGGGAACCATCGCGGGAATCATTGCCTTGATCAGCCTCATCCCATGGTCCACCAAGGCAAGGACAAACAGCGCGGAACTTCCCAACAATCACATGCTTGAGCAGTTGGCTAATGCAGTTGAGGTGCAATGGTCGGAGGAGGCGGAGGCACGCGGACTCTTACGCCCTCTTCCACTAGCGGTCGAATGGTCGGCGGCAGATCCGCAGCTATCCGATCGCCTATCAGCAATTGTGTCTGGCGCCTACCAGATCAGCAGTGAAGCTAAGGCTCGCCGCAAATATTTGACAGGGCGGCTCCCGGAGATCGCCAATGTGTTCGAGAAGCTACCATCACGCCGACTCGTCGTACTTGGTGAGCCTGGCTCCGGAAAGACCGTTGTAGCATTGCTACTTACACTTGAATTACTTAGGCGCAGAAGCAACGGCGATTCCGTTCCGGTGCTATTCCCTATCGCTTCTTGGAATCCGCGCAAACAACATCTGCAAAGTTGGATGGCGGCATGGCTCGAAGAGACCTATATCTGGCTACGAGTTCCGTCGGTGATGCCGGGTACCTCTCTCGCACTCTGGATGTTGAAAACTGGACAGATTATGCCCTTGCTAGATGGCTTGGACGAGGTTGCCGAATATCTGCGACCGTCGACCATCCACTCCTTGAACCATGCGATGGCCGCTCCGGGCAGGGAGACAGCAGCTCCAATCGTCGTTACCTGCCGTACGACAGAATACGCATCTATCGTTGCACCGGCCGATTCGCCAAACGCTACCAACACTAAGAAAGGCCAGCCAATAGCCGAGCCGCTGGCGCGAGCGGCAGTAATCCAACTGCGGCCACTGGGTACAAATGAAGTAATGGCGTACCTCATACACGCCACCCCCGATCGCTTAGCCCATAAATGGGATGCAGTTATGTCAGTGCTAGCTTCTAGCCCAGATGGCGCATTGGCGAATGCCCTCTCGACGCCACTAATGACCGCTCTGGCACGGGACACATATAGCCTCGCGGGCAGAGATCCGGACGACCTCCTTGATCCGTTGCTGGTTGACCGCAGTATGATCGAAAGCTATTTATTGGATCAACTCGTACCGTCGGTTTATGATGAGGCATTGAGTTCATCGGTGCGCCACCAATGGCGGAGGCACGACGTGCAAGTTTGGTCGCGCTACCTGGCCCACCATCTTCGACATAGACAAACCAACGAGATTGCGTGGTGGGAGTTCGGAAGGCTTATACCAACACCCCTGTATTGGATACTGTTCGGCATATCAGCGGGGACGATCAGCGCGGTTTCTTTTGCAATTCTCTCAGGCACACGGTCTGCAATATTTGTGGGAGGGGTGACCACCTTAGCAGCTCCGCTTCTCGCCCCGATCATAGGTGTCAGCCATCCATGCAGCGTGGAGGTGCGCATTAAGGCTGGCGCACCGCGCTTCATTGCTGGCTTTACTATCGGATTAGCGATAGGTATTATCCTCGAATTTCTACTTCGCCTACCCCAAGGCGCCGCACTAATCGCAGGTGTTGCAGTAGGAACAGCCGGCGGCCTCGCGTCCGGTTTGGAATTCCTTCTGGAGCGACCGGTCGATACCAAACAAGCGGCGAACCCGAGATCCCTGCTTTCGTCCGATCGTGCCGGCCTTCTCATCCGCATTCTGGGCGTGGGCCCCCTCGGTGGGATTGCTGTTAGCCTAGCGATTGGGCTGTACAGCGAGCAGGGTTTGCAACGGGACGTTAGGGTCGGCGTGGTGATTGGATTGGCCGTCGCCCTAGGCTCGACCGTCGTCGTTGCTCTCAGAACCAGACCCCTGATTGGTGTCGCTGTAGGCGTGCTTCTTGGACCGCTCGGCGGCGCACTAGCCGGCTTCTCGACATCACAGAGCGATGCCTCGGATTCTGGCCTCGCGATCATGTGCGGACTCTGGCTATGGCTGGAGATCTCCCTTGCTCTCGCATTCACTAGCTCCTGGGGCTCGTACACAATAGGTCGAGTATGGCCGACGCTACGTGGAAAATTGCCATGGGCTCTCATGACTTTCCTCGACGATGCCTATGCACGTGGCGTACTGCGGCAAGTCGGTGCCGCTTATCAGTTTCGCCATGGAGCGTTACAGGACAGGTTGGCAAACCTCGCTCACGTGCCAACTCAATCGCATCGCCCGGATCCCGGTGGGCCGCCCATACCCTGAGCATACTTCGAAATGGTATCCGCGACAGAGATAGCAATACCCGCCCAAAGTGATAGTGGCCTCTATTCCTCGATCGGGCCATCCGTTCCCGCGCTCAGGCGCCGAATGATCCTTCCGGCTGCCCCGTCAACCGTAATGAGGTCACCGTCATGGAGCTTGGTCGTGGCAGCCTCCACGCCGATCACTGCAGGGATACCCATCTCGCGGGCCACGATCGCCGAGTGGGAGAGTAGTCCCCCCGCCTCGGTAACCAGCGCGCCAGCTACCCAGAAGCCGCTAGACCAAGTGGAGCTGGCTGAAGCGGCAACGATTACGTCCCCGTCCTCTACACCGCTCAATTGGCTCGCGTCTCTGATAATGCGCACCTTCCCCGTGTGAGTGCCAGGCGATGCGGCACGACCCAGAAGCGTGTCGACCGCACCTATGATGCTCGGCAGAATTTCGTTCTGACCGAGTAGCATTACGGCGCTGTGGACGTCCCGGGAAGCCTTCGGCAACCACCTTAGATCGGGATCTCTCTTCGTCGGCCTTCCAAACTCTCGTTCTGGAGTCTCTGCAGACCGACGCTTCCGCTCGTTCTCTCTATCGGATGGGATTGAGCCTGCAACGGCCGTCGCGTCTAGGCAGGCAGATCTCAGTTCGTCAATTGTGAAATATAGCGCGGTCTGAGCATGTGGCACCACGCTAGCCACCTCTAGCCGACGACCAATCTCTAGAGCGAGAACACGAATCGCCCCGAGGACACCCGCTTTGACCGACTCGCCCTGTTCTCTAATGTGGAACCATTTCTGCGCATCTATCAACTGCGCTCTCTCGCTATTCGAGAGGGCAGTCGAGTCACCCAATGCCTTCCTCGGACGCTCTCTCGCGCCATCAAGAATCGCAATGAGCGTGCGTCGTTCAAGCGCGGGCAGTTCACCGAGGGTTGGTTCGTCCAGGTCATAACCGAGTAGGGTGAAGCTCCAACGCTTGCGATGATCTTCCCAGACTCGGCGGGCATTTTCGTCGCTGCCGGCCACCCAATCGAGTCCGCCGCTACCGACCGACCGTAGCCGCTCTTCTACTGAGTCATTCTGCGCGAACTCCGACGCGAGGTTCTCCATAGCGGCCGGGTAGAGCGCACGCGAATCGGCGCCACTATGCACCAGGACTAATGACGTTGCGTCATCCCACCCGTGATGATGTCGCATCATGTTGACAAATCGTGCAAGAGGAATTAGATGCGCGAAGTCCGTCTGATAATTTGAGACCATGACCAATTCCAATTGCTCCAAAGCTACAGTTAAAGAGCCCCTCAGCTTATCGTTGCTGAATGATTGGATACGCTGATCGCTCAGGTTCGAGAGGAACGCCAGCGCCGTAGGCGCCACTGTCTGTTGCCAATCAGCTACATGCTTGGCCGGCAGGTTCCTGGTCAGGGCAAACTCTGACGCGGACGTGCGATCTCGTAGCTGCGGGTGGACTCTGGTGGCGAGGCCAATTAGGGCACCAGGCAGGGACGGTGCAGCGATATCTGAAAGTGGGACTACTCGAACGTACGGCCATCCATATATGCTCTTCAGTTCAATTGAACGCGCGAAGACGCCATATTCCGCAAATACCTCTCCGCTGACTTTGCTCACAAGGGGGGCAAAGATCGATTCAAACAGAGGCGTGAGGGGTCGCGGGTAGTGCACTGGATCAAGGATCCAGTTGCCAGGCGGTGGAGGGGGATCCAACGTGGCCTTCGTTTCAGGTATTCCGATCGGCCTCGCCTGAAGGATCATGATTCCTTCGTCGGTGCAGCCAAATTCAAGTTCAAATTCCTGATGCTCGTCGTCCCGCATCTTCCACGCGATAGTCGCCGCGCTGCGCAATGCCTTTAGCGACGCCAGACTGTCAGCTGTCGGTTCAGGATCGACAGTCAGATCGTGACGCACCTCGTACCTTTCATCTACAGCCTGGCCTGATGTGACCGTCATTGGCATGGCGCCAATCTCAATCACGGCACTGGTCCCGCCTGTGAGCGGATTCGCGCCCGCTACCACACCATATGCGTCAGCCACCAACATTGGCTGGACAATGATGCCCATAGGCACGAATTTCTGACCAGCTGGTAGTCGCGGACTGTGTGCGGATGCCCAGACTTTGACTATTGCTTCCATCAGTCCATTCGGCTCGACGTTCAGAAGTGTGAGGTATTTGCCCGCCTGCGATTGAGACGGTCCATCTTCGTTCAGTGCCGAAGATCGTACTGCCAGCCTCCCTCCGAGTCCGACAGCGGCGTAACCAAGTTCCCGCGCGAGGTGCATCTCTAGCGACGTTTGCTCAACCTCGTCGCAGGTAGCCTCCGGGCTCAGGTTGTTTCGTTTCAGATGACGTACATGCTCCTCAGCCGCTAGCGCGAACCCGCCAACAGTTGGCGAGCCTCTGAGTAGCAGGTCGTGCAGCCGGCTTGCCTTCGGTCCAAACACTTCCGCTGGACACGCGGTCAACTGGCCAAGGACGACTATCTTCCCCATTGGCTTCCTTCTTTCTACTACGTGGCCTGCTCCTGACTCCGCGTTGCCGGATTTCGAGCCAGCCATGGAAGGCCACCGTATCGCCTATGTCGTACCTGAAACTCTGCAAGTGCAGATTGGAAGTGACCGCGCTTGAAATCCGGCCACAGCGTATCAAAGAAGACAAATTCACTATATGCGATGTGCCATAAGAGGAAATTGGAGATTCGCTGCTCGCCACTCGTTCGAATCAAAAGATCCACTGGAGGCATGTTCGGCAGGTGCATGAAACTGGAAAGCAATTCTACATCGAGGTCTTCTGGCGCTACACCAGCCAGAATTGCGCGCCTTGCAGCTTCGACTATCTCCGTTCGGCCGCTATAGTTAAATGCGACCACCAATTCAAGCACGTCATTGTGTGATGTCTCTTGCTCAAGCCTAGTGAACCATGCACGCGCTTCCGGCGGGACGCGTTCATCGGCCAGATCGCCGATGAAGTGGAACCTGACCCCCCTCGTCTTTAACGAGTCCACGGTCTTTCGGGTGAATGCCCATTGTGGATAGCTGAGCAGAACATCTAGCTCTTCAGCTGGCCGCGTCCAGTTCTCAAGCGAGAATGCGTAGATCGATAGCCAAGGTATCCCAAGGTCAAGTGCGAGGTTTATGCAGTCGAATGCTGGCTGCTTCGCTGCGAAATGTCCCTTGGTGCGGTCTAGTCCCTGATAGGTAGCCCACCGCCCGTTTCCATCCATCACGATGGCTACGTGAACGGGAAGAGGGCCATCGCCTATTGCTGCTGCTTCGTCCGGTTCGACCATTCGCATTTTAATTTCCCCCTTGAGTGGGAAAGCAGGTGAACACGACAAGGCAGACGCCGTCTGTCACACCGCTCTCGCGGACCGCCGACAGGCTTGCTGTCGCAGGTTGATCACGGGAGGTGCCGCGTCAAACACAATACTGCAAAAAGTCGTTCGGTGGTGTTGATCGATGACTCTTATAGCGGTCACGTTCAAGGCATCATCATGGTTGTGGACGTCGGATCATCGATTGAAGTCGCGCTAGTACGACAGCGATCAACCGATCGGTCTCGACTTGCCCGCCTCGACGACCGGTCGTCGCGCGTATCGGATGGGCTTCAACGAAACGAAGATCGTCAGGACGCTGCGGAGAAATGGAGTGCGAATCAGAGGTGCGCAGGGATGAGTCACTTAGTGGGACCCCTGTCGATGTAGATACTCAGGCGGCCCGTCACTTGCTTCGCCGACAGCTTCTTGTGCGCAACGACTATGCCAACTCTGACTTCAACAGGCCCCCTGCCTCGCCACGGCGGCTTCCAACGTTGTTCGCGGCCATGAGCGTCCCCCACAGGACTCGGCGCGGCGGCGAGCGATTAGCCCGCCAACTATCCAGGCACTATGCACCGAGCACGCTCAGTTGCCAAGGTCTCGGCGATAGAACTTTGCGCGCTCAACCACTGGCGCGTTCCCAGCATCGGCAAACCCCGCGATACGAAGACCATGCCGGCGAGCCGACGCATCAAGGGTCGCTGACGAGCAACAGTTACTAATAGCTGCCAACTGCATCGCGCTCACTCGTCGGCCTGCACATATATGCAATTGATGTTAAAATTGAATTATATGAATTTAGCATCACCTACGCAAACGCCAGATAGAGTCACACGGAAACAAGGTGGCTTCGAGTGTCTATGCGGAAACAACCCGAGCGAACATGGGTTCTATCCAATCAACGACCGGAATGAAGAAGTCGAACCTGCGCTGGACAAGTGGACAACCAGCCTCTACGCGTGCTTCAAGTGCGGTCGACTGATCGACCAAGATAGCTTAGAAATCGTGCGTCAGATACCGGTACGTGACATCAAGATGCTCGACTAGTGCGGCGCACCACCGCCAGATAACGAGGCGGATCCTTCAGCTAGATTTACCGGAAGTCATCCTGAAGCGTCTCGATCATGAATGCAGACCAAGCGATAGCGGCACGGACCGCAAGGCGTCCGTGCCTGAGATCGAGGCCAGGATCCGCCGATTCGGGGCCGTGGCCATCACCGAGTTTATTCCTCAAGTGTCCTAGGCTGTGCACGAGGCCAAGCAGGCCCTGCATGACCTCGGCCTGCGGCTTGAATTGGACTGCCAGCGTCGCTCGGTCGACTCCAAGAGCAACCATTGCACCTCGTGCGAGCTTTGCGACATCATCCTTGTCTGCGAATAGCTGACCACGTTCACGCATCACGACTTTGGCCGTAGACTCAGCTAGGTTCTTGGCCTTGCCGATCGCAACTGCAGGGTCTGACAGTAAAGACCCTTCGATACGGACCAGCTCAGCTCTGATCGCCGAGACGTCACGCAGAACCGCAGCGGCCTCGCTCCCGAGTGTCTCGATCGCCCTGCGGATGTCGCCGGCGGCGTCATCACGCGCTCGTTTCTCAAGGGCGGTTATGGCTACTTGGGCACGTTGGAGGAAGTAGTCCTTCCGGATACTGTGCGAGCCAACGCCGGTCGCCTTCAGTTTCGCAGCAGCCACGCCCTCAACCAATGTCGGCCACGGGAACGGATTCCTAACCCCCATTGGGCTAAGCGTTTGATTCAGGCGGCGATGCATCCGGCTGTACCCAGCAGGATCACCTCTATCGTTGATGTTCGGCGGGTTCGCAGCGGCCACCAACTTCGCCGCCAACTGCTCGATCAGATCGATGGCGTTCGCTGGGTCGCTCGAAGAGGCCGATGCGCCATGCTCGTCGTCAAACTCCATGCTGCCATCCTGCCTGAGCTGCGCTCTTCCCACACCAGCATGGCCGGCCGGGAGAAGATTGTCGGCGGACAGTGTCAAACTACCCCAGTGAGTCCAAGCGAAGATCCTGCGGCGACATACCTCACCGACCGGGCGAAAGCGGTCATCCAGCAAGGCCAAAACGAACTACAGCAGGTTGGCCCCATGCCGGCTGCCGCGGTACAGCTACTACAGAGCTACCTCAGTTGGCGGAGTAAGGCCGAAGAGGTGCTAGTCGCACTTGGGGTCAGTCGGACTTCAGTGGCTCAATCGCAATCCCGACGCCACCGAGATCTCGTCGCCAACAACGTGCCACCTGATCAACTGTATCGAGAAGTGAACTCTGAACGAGAACTCCTCGAAGAGCAACTGATCAGGACCTTAGAGGCCGCCGATGGCACGGATGATCCAGATTCAACCGTGCTCATTGAGTTCCAGGGCCAAAGCGGAACGAGGTTCTGGTACGACCCAACCAGCCGCCTAGGTAGTCCTGGAAGTTATGGCACGGTGTACTCGGGGACGGATGAGCAACGCCGATCTTTGGCAGTAAAGCGCGTTGAGTTCAGCTCAGACACGCCTACGAAAGAAGCGGTCGAGAGAAAACAGGTAAACCGTGAGATCGAGGTCGCTCAGCGACTCTCGGGGGTTGGCGCCCAATACCTGCTGCCAATCATCGACTGGGCATACGTCAATGACGCATTGCTAATCGTTATGCCAAAGGCGGAACGAAGCCTCGCGGATCTCATTGCGAGGGCACCGACGGGCCTGCCCACCAACGAGACACGGCGAATATTCATTGATATCACTAACGGCCTTGTCGAGCTCCATCGGAGCAAGGTAGTTCATCGAGACATCAAGCCACACAACATCCTTGAATACAACGGTAGATGGATCCTTGCAGACTTTGGAATCTCCCGCCTTTCCGACGTTGGCACCGCTTCCCACTCATTCACGGGTGGTGGCACACTGGAATATAAAGCACCAGAAGTCTTCAAGACATGGACATCGACATTCTTAAGCGATCTCTACGCACTCGGCTGCGTCGCATACGAACTGGCAACAGGGAGGATTGCCTTCCCCGGACCAAACTATGCATCGATGCACGCGAGCTTTACGCCGACACTGCCGGATAACATGGATCCTGGACTCAGCAGCCTGATTTACCAACTCCTGGCCAAGGAGCCCGGTGCTCGTGGGACTGACGCAAGAGAGATCTTGCTACAGCTTCAAGGCCAAGAGGGCCTCAGCGCCGCTCAGGTAGAGCTACAAGAGATTCACGCCCGCGCAAAGCTGCGATCTCTTGAACGACAGGCTAAGACCGAGCAGCTCACAGAGATTACGGACCTTCAGCGGCAGGCGACACTGGCGTTGAACGGCATCTGGACACAAGCTGCCGCCCTCGCGAAGCGGATCGTGCCCGATTCACAACTTGAGAGTGACGGCGAGACTCAGTGGTCACTCTCAGCGGACGATCGCAAGCTCTGGCTCCAACTCGAAGCTACACCGCCAGCTTCATCGAACCCCCTCATCATTGGCATCTTCGTTCTGAAGGGTGACGAGATTCCCGAGCCCGGTGAGCGCTCAGCGAATATCCTAGCGCTCCCCAATGAACAAGGTGTCCCGTCTTGGCACATTGCCCAGTTTGCCCATAATGCCATCTGGGGAGGAATCCGGATGGCATCGACAGATTGGGGCAGTTTAGAGACAGATATTCTGCGACAAAACCCGAGAGGCGCGACATTGCCTCACCCATTTGCCCGGCGACATGAACCGCTTACACCGTCTCACATCGTTAAGGTGCTCTGCAGCAAGCTCAATATGGATGGGGTCCAGATAGACTAATCCCCGCGCCCACATTGCGGCGCGGGTTTGCATACGGATGACGGCGCATCAGATCTCTGGTAGGCGATTCGGTGTGCGCCTGCTCGGTGTCCGGACCGGAGCAAACTCCGGCAGATACTTCGCCAGTCGAATCTGGATGGTCAAAAGCAGCCGGTCGACGCGCAAGATTGCATTTTATAGCACTGTTAACTTCTCTAGGTGATCGCGGAAAGTTGGGTAGGTGTTACGCTCGGCGGTCAAGCTGGACTCGACACGAGATAGTCCTGACCGCCTTGCCTTCACCGCGTCCAGCCGATGCGTTTACCGCGGGCGCGACGGCTTGATTATGCGCAACGTCCATACGGTGATCCCGTCCAGTCGTGCCCGACCGACCGGTCAGTCCTCGGCCTCGTCGGCGATCACGCGCTGGGCCTGCTCCAGTTCCTCGTCAAGTTCAGCTCGCTCCTCGGGGCTCAACGGTTCCTCTGCAGCACCGTTTAACCAGGCTGCGTCGTCGGCAGTGAGGGGCACTACCGCGTACTCGGCCACGAGAGGTCCCAGAACTGCCTCCAACGCCTCGTTGCGCCGCACGCGGCTGAGTCGGTCGCTAGCAGCGCGCTCAACGGCGCGCAGATACTTCGCCGCGTCCTTACCGTGGGGTTTGGTGAGGACCTCCTCGGTCGAATTGCCGAGAGACTCCGCACGCTTGATCTGGTTGACCTGCTCGGAGAAGCTGCGGAGCGCATCGATGAACACTTCCTCATTGACACTGTCGGCCGCCGGGATCTGGTCCGCGTGACGCAGGAGAAAGTAGAGCAGCGAGTAGGCATCGGATTTGTTCTTGAATCGCGTTCGCTTGAGTAACCCGCCGTTGCGCTTCAAGAACAGGTCAACACGACCGAATCGCCGAGCGAGGTCGTCGCGGACATCAGGAGGAAAGCCCTGCCGCTCGTAGGTCATATAGCTCTCGTCTAGTCCCTCCTTCTTGTTCGGCAGCGTCCCTAGTAGAGCGGCGAACGACACCTCGGAGACGAACTCGTCGTGACGGCGGCGCAGCGTGTCACGAGCACTGAATACGCCGAGCTCATCGAGACCATCGCTCGCGGCAACGCGCTCCACCAACTGGATGAAGGAGCCGGTGTACGCCGCGTGGCGCAGCTCTTGCGGCTCGAGCGATTCGACGGTTCGGTTGAGCCGGCGGAAGATGTCGCGGAGCGTTGCGTCACCCAGGTTGGGAAGTTGGCGCGCGACGAATACGAATCCGCGAAAACGCGCCTTCAAGGGGTCGCTGAGCTCGGAGAACCTCTTGCCCCGCCACTCAGGGTCGATCTCCTCGTCTGTAGTCAGGGCGAAGCCGTCGAGCACGAAGTCGACGCAGGCACTGATTCGCTGTTGGCCGTCGACGACGACGATCTGGTCATCGCCGTCAGGCGATGTGTCATTCTGGATGTAGACCTCGGGTACCGGCAGGCCCCGCAGAATGGTGTCGACCAGATAGCTGCGCTGGTTGTCATTCCAAACCATGTTGCGCTGGAACGCCGGGCGAAGCACCAGACTCGGCGGGTCACTTGTCCATGCCTTGACGAAGGCATTGACCTTGTACGCGAGGGGTGCGGTTGCAAGCTGCGGGTCAAACTGAGTCGTCATCGAAGCTCCTCAACCTCTCTACGCACTTCTGCATGCCTTCGGCCACATAGCTCCGGACACTCCAGTAGTCCCGGTAGATCCAAAGGTTCATCTTGCTACTCAGGGCTAGGCGATCACGCCACTCGAGTTGCAGCCTAATTCGATGGGGGCTCCAGTGCGGCCCGAAGGTCAGGCGGTCCATCAGCTTGTTGGCAACAATCGCACCGTCGAATAGCCGCGACCGCTGGTGGTCGAGCTTCTGGCGCAGTTTCTTGCTCGAGGGCGGCGTGTAGGCCGTGTGTGCCAGCACGCGTAGGTCTCGCCAAGCCTGGTCGAAGTGAAACTGTGAGATCACCGCGACGTCCAGGTCCGAACCGGCACCGAACGCCTTCAAGTGTCCTTCTTGGACGTTGTTCGGGTTGCACGACAAGCCAATCGCGCCTGAGCCGATGCAGTAGATGCCATTGGGGTCGACCCCGAAACCTTGCGCTGCGTCGTGCACAAACTCGGGGAAGAGGTTGCCCGCAGGCGAGTCGAACGCGTACGGGTCCATCCGCAAGAAGTTGCGGTCGATCCACGTGGGGAGCTCTGTGACGCCAAGGAGGTCGGACTCAGACGGATAGAGCGAGCTCGATGAGGCGGCGGTTGGTGAGGCTCCGGACACGCGCTTAATCCTAGGCCCTCATCTCTTCCGCGACGCTGCGAACGTCCGGCGCGCATTCCGTCGTGTCGTTGCCATGACACCCGGACTGGCCGCGGCGGACTGGAGCCTCGCGAGCTGCGACACAGATTCGTGTCGTTGCTCAGCGTCAGTGGCGTACAGATCAAACAGATTTCGCAGCTGGTCGGGCAGCACCCGGGTAACCGAAACCGCGTACCGGCACGAGCTGCGGCCGGTGCTAACCGAGGGAGCCGAAGCGATGGACGTGATCCTGCCCCGACATCGTTAGTCACTCAGGTCATACGAGAGGCCGGTCACCAGAACGGGAGACCGGCCTCTTACCTTGGGTGGAGCTGAGGGGATTCGAACCCCTGGCCTCCTCGTTGCGAACTCGGGGCAACACGGTCGTCAGGCGTCACTCAAGGCTGAACGAAGGTCGCGCCCGGCATGTCTTGGCCATTGCCAGTTGCCCCGGTTGCTG
>NZ_JAAGLV010000034.1 GCF_010548305.1 Streptomyces sp. SID13031 | reverse complement strand
CCACACCGCGTTGTCAGGCCACACTGTGCCGTTGCCAGCCAACTCACAGGAAACTCACGGCTACCCCTCGGTAGGGATGCACCCCGGCCTGCCCGCCCGCCCTCGGCACGTCTCAGGGGTTAACCCCGCAGACGGTGGGTTGCCCCGTGAGAATCTCGCTAGGCAACCCACCGTCTCAGGGGTTAACCCCTGAGACGGTGCGCGGTGGGTTGGGGCCGCTGGCGTTGTGGTTCGCGATCGCCGTGCGCATCGAGGCGCGTGCTCGCTTACGGTCACCTGCCGCGTCGTACGCGGTCGACAGTCTGAACCAGACCCGCCAGTCGCCGGGCGCGGCCTCGGCTTCTTCCTTGTACTTCGTGAAGGCGGTGTCCGCGGCGGCCCGGTCGATCCGTCCCGACGGCCGTCGCGGCAGGTCGTCGACGGGCAGCCCGCCCGACTCGGCCAGCTCGCGCGCGAGCAGCTCGGTCTGCCGGCCGAACTGGAGTTCGCGCCAGACCAGGTACAGCCCGACGAGCGGGATCACGAGCACCGCGGTCCCGAGCCCGATCGCCACCGGATCGCCCGTGCCGATCAGGAGCACTCCACGCCAGCCGAGCAGACCGGCGTACGCGACGAAGACGACCGCGATCACTGCTACCGCACCCTTTGGATTCAACACAGTGGGGACATTTTCAGCTGAGGTCCATGAAGTGCTCCAGGCCGATGGTCAGCCCGGGCGCATCCGCGATCTTCCGTACGCCGAGCAGCACGCCGGCCATGAACGACTCGCGATCAATCGAGTCGTGCCGGATCGTCAGCGTCCCGCCGACGTCACCGAGCAGGACCTCCTGGTGCGCGACGAGCCCGCGCAACCGGATGCCGTGGATGCGGATCCCCTCGATGTCGGCTCCACGCGCTCCCTCGATGCCGGTGCTGGTGGCGTCCGGGATCGGGCCCGAGCCGGCTTCGCGGCGGGCTTCGGCGATGAGTTGCGCGGTGCGCTGCGCAGTACCGGACGGTGCGTCGACCTTGTCCGGGTGGTGCAGCTCGATGATCTCGACCGATTCGTAGTACGGCGCGGCCTTGGCGGCGAACTGCATCATCAGCACGGCGCCGATGGAGAAGTTGGGGGCGATCAGCACACCGGTGCCGGCGCTCGCGTCGAGCTGCGTGCGCAGGGTCGCCAGGCGGTCCTCGGTGAAACCGGTGGTGCCGACGACGGCGTGGATGCCGTGCTCGATACACCAGCCGAGGTTGTCCATCACGACCTCGGGCCGGGTGAAGTCGACGACCACCTCGGCGCCCGCATCGGTCAGCCCGGACAGCTCATCACCCTGGTCGAGCGCCGCGACCAGCTCCAGATCGTCGGCGGCCTCCACGGCCTGGCACGTCTGAGCGCCCATCTTTCCCTTGGCACCCAGCACCGCAACCTTGATCATCCGTACCCTTTCCTAGCGCGCGACCGTCCTGGGCAAGGATCTCACTGGGGTGTCGTCAGGGGTTATGGAGGGCCAGTTCGGCGGTCGGGACGTAGACCTGCAGGTTCATGATCGTGGCCGGCGGGGCGATCAGCATGTAGTCGGCCTTGAAGTCCAGGCCGCAGGTGCGCAGCGCGTCGACGTCGAGCTGGGTGACTCGCCGGTTGAAGATCAGCAACGGCGGGCGGTCGCCAGGTCTGGGCTGCCTGCCGGAACAGACCTCGGTGATACCGGCTGCTGTGCGCTGACGTTCTTTCGGGGAGGTCCAGGCCTCGCCGAACGGACGGCCGCGCAGCAGGAAGACGATGCCGGCCATCTTGTCGAAGCCGATGATCGGGCGGCCGGACGGCGAGGTGTACGGCATCAGGAGCTGGTCGAGCGCTTGGTAGTCCTTGGCTGTGTCCGCGGTCAGCTTGAGTTCACCGAGTGGCTTGAGACTGGTCGCGGTGGTGAGGTCCCGGTGCGGCGCGGATCGGTAGGGGTTGAGGATCAGACCGCCGTACGAGATCGCAGCGACGGCCACCAGCGCAGCGACGGTGACGAGGGAAACCGTCGTACGGGCGACGACCGGGGCTTTGTCGATGCTGGTCACGACGGCGATCATCAGCGCCGCCCACGCGGCGAAGGCGTCGAAGCCGATCATGTAGAGCGCGGTATTGGTACCGAAGGCCTGGACGATCGGAAACACAGTCAGCACCGTGAGGATGACCCAGGTACGAAGGTTCTCCTTGCCTCCCGACCATTGCTTGGTGATCAGGGCGGCGATGGTGGTGACGACGGCGACCAGTACCGCCGCCAGCAGGACGATCTGGAACTTTCCGTTGTTCACGGCGCCGCCGCCCAGCCCGTCCTGGTCGATGGCTCGGACGATCGACAAGACGAGGGTGGCCGCGACGAGCAGCCAGGCGGCGATCCGTAGTACCGGACGCCGGGCGACTACGGCGAAGGCTGCGGCGACGAGAAGCAGGACGTGCTGCTCGAAGGTCTGGCCGACCAGCTTGCTGCCGGTCCTCCAATACATCTCCAGCAGGCTGGACGGGCTGTAGGAGTTGCCGGCGATGAAGCGGTTGACCGCCTGGATGCCGGGGATCACGGTGGTCAACGGGGCCACCAGGAGGTGCACAGTGGCCGCGACCACGACCACCCCGGCCAGCGCCCAGACGATCCCTCGGGCAACTGCTTCCGCGCCCTGGGCGCTCAGGACGACGATCGCGGCGGCGATGATGACGGTCAGTACGACGACCGACGACCACTTGGCCAGCACCATCGTGCCCATCACCAGCCCGGCCAGCGTGAAGGCCCAGATCGGCGGCTTCCGGTCGCGCTCGATGGCAGTCGCGACCCAGAGTACGCATGACAGCACCGTGAGCGAACCGAGCAGGATGACGTCGTTGTACGCCGGGCTGGTCGGCAGCCAGCTGTAGTTCATGCCGCCGGCCGCGAGGATCACCATGATCCCGGTGGCTTCCCACAACCTGGTCTTCGGCGCTTCCGGGCGGCGCACGCGCAACCAGCGCATGAAACTCCAGCCGAAGAACAGATGCCCGGCGATCAGGGTCACCAGCCGGAAGATGCGCAGGTGCACGATGTCCCAGTGCAGCAGCTCGAAGATCGGGCCGTAGATGTACTGGATCCCGGTCAGCGCGAGCGGATTGCCGCTCCACCACCGGTACGACAGCAGGTAGTAGCCCTCGTCGGTGATGTCGAACCCGTAGCGCACTGTCCGCGCAGCCGTGACGATCCAGGTCAGACTCACCGCAGTAGCCACCACGAGCAGCACGATGAGGAGACCGCGGTGACGCACCGCGACCGTCTCATTGCTCTTGGCAACCACTTTGTCGCTCACCGCCGAAGCTTAGACGGCTCGGCGCCGCGAGGCACGCCCGCGATTGCGCATCAGTTGATCGTTCCACTCCGGAGCGAGCGTGGTGCCGGCGTGGGTATTTATCTGAGGGCTGTGGAGTAGGTGGTTTGGGCGTCTTCGGCGAAGTGGCAGGAGACTGTTTGGCCGGAGGGGATTTCGCGGAGTTCGGGAACCTCGACGGAGCAACGGGCTTCGGCTCGGAGGCAACGGGTGTGGAAGCGGCAGCCTGATGGCGGCGAGACCGGGGACGGCGGGTCGCCGGCGAGGACGATCCGCTTGCGGCCCTGGCGGGCAAGGCCGGGCTCGGCCGACAGCAAGGCTTGCGTATAAGGATGAGCCGGCACGTCGTACACCTGGTGGTGCTCGCCCAGCTCGGCCACCCGTCCGAGGTACATCACCGCGACCCGGTCGGACACGTGCCGCACCACCGACAAGTCGTGCGCGACAAAGATGAGGCTGAGCCCCAGCTCCCGCTGCAACCGCATCAACAGGTTGACCACCTGCGCCTGAACGGACAGATCAAGCGCCGAGACGGGCTCATCGCACAGCAGTACATCAGGGTTCAGCGCAATGGCCCGGGCGATCCCGATCCGCTGCCGCTGGCCACCCGAGAACTGGTGCGGGAACCGCGTCTCGTCCTCAGCCCGCAACCCGACGAGCTCGAGCAACTCCCGCACTCGCGAACGATTGTCCTTACCTCTGGAAACATCCGGATGTACTTCCAGCGGCTCGGCGATGATCTCCCCGACCCGCATCCGCGGATTCAGACTCGAGTACGGATCCTGGAAGACCACCTGTACGTTCCGACGCCACCGCCGAAGCTCCCGGCCACCCATCTTGCTGACATCGGCGCCGCCATAAAGCACCGACCCCGCCGTCGGCTTCTCCAGCGCGGCGAGCAGCCGGACCAGCGTCGACTTCCCGCATCCCGACTCGCCGACGATCCCGAGCGACTCGCCACGACGCAGTACCAGGTCCACCCCGTCGACCGCCCGCACGACAGTCTTCTGGCCGAAGGAGAACGCCGGGCTGATGTCGTAGTGCTTCACCAGATCCGTTGCCACCAGCAACTCGTCGGCCATCAGACCGCCTCCTGCACAGGGATCGACGTACGGCGGATACAGGCGGCGTCTCGCCCGGGCGCGACCGTCAGCAACGGCGGTACCAGTACGGCGCAGTCCTCGATCGCGTGCGGGCAGCGCGTCCGGAAGGCGCACCCGGACGGGACGGCGCGCAGCGACGGCGGCGTACCAGGGATCGTCGGCAACTCCTGACCCTTCAGGTCAGCCGACGGCATCGAGCCCAGCAGCCCTTCTGTATAAGGGTGAACAGGACGCTCAAGCGCGTCAGCAGTGGCAGCCCGCTCGACCACGTGCCCGGCGTACATCACCACCACGTTGTCGGCGACGTCGGCGACCACCCCGAGGTCGTGTGTGATCAGCACGACGCCCATGTCCCGCTCAGCCTGCAGATCCTCGATCAGCTCCAGGATCTGCGCCTGCACGGTGACGTCCAGCGCGGTCGTCGGCTCATCAGCGATCAGCACGTCGGGATCGAGCGCGAGCGCCATCGCCAGCATCACCCGCTGCCGCATCCCACCGGAGAACTCGTGCGGATAATCGTGGACCCGTTTGGCCGCCGCCGGAATGCGCACCTGATCGAGCATCTCCGCCGCGCGTTTCATCGCATCGGACTTCGACATCCCACGATGCACCCGATAGCACTCGGCGATCTGCTTGCCGACCGACTGCACGGGATTCAAGGCCGACAGCGAATCCTGGAACACCATGGTGATCCGGTCACCGACGATCTTCCGTCGTTCCTTCACAGTCATCGCGATCAGATCTTCACCCCGGTACTTCGCGGTGCCGGACACGATCCGCCCCGGCGGCATCTCCAGGATCCCGGTCAGCGCCTGGGTCGAAACGCTCTTGCCCGACCCCGACTCCCCAAGGATGGCCAGCGTCTCGCCGGCCCGGACCTGCCAGGACACGCCGTCGACGGCCCGGACCCGACCGTGCGGGGTGTCGAACTCGACGCTCAGGTCGTCGACCTTCAGCAGTACTTCGCCCAGCTTCGGGCTGTCCTGGGTCATCGCATCAGTTTCGGGTCGAGTGCGTCGCGGATCGAGTCGCCGATGATCATGAAGGAGATCGTCATCGTCGAGATGAACAGCGCCGGCCAGATGAACAAGTGAGGGGTGTCCCGGAACGACGCCGCGACGCCGAACTGCGAACCCCAGGAGATCGACGGCGGCTGCAACCCGACGCCGAGGAAGGTCAGGATCGCCTCCAGCCCGACCAGCCCGCCGACGCCCAGGGTCGTTGTCGCGAGCAACGGCGCCATCGCGTTCGGGAAGACGTGTTTGCGCAGGATCCGCAGCGGCGGTACGCCGATCGACCGCGCGGCCAGGACGAACTCGCGGTTGCGCACGGAGAAGACCGTCGAGCGCATCAGCCGCATGCCGAGCGGCCAGGAGGTCAGCAGGATGACCCCGACGATGATCCAGATGCTCCGGTCCGGCACCGAGTTGAGGACGACGATCAGGGCGATCAACCCGGGTAGCGCGAACAGCACGTCCGCAGTACGGGAGATCAGGTTGTCGACGAAGCCCGGGAAGTACCCGGCGAGCAGGCCGAGGACGGCTGCGATGAGGAAGCCGCCGAGGCTGGCCACAACGCTGACCAGGACCGACGGTCGCGCGCCGTAGATGACGTTGGCGAAGTAGTCGCAGCCCTGGATGTCGAAACCGAACGGGTGCCCAGGCTCGCGGCCGCGCTGCGATTTGCCCAGCTCGCAGAACCGCGGATCGACCGAGGCGAAGATCCGCGGCACCGCGGCCATCAGGAAGAACGCGAACACGAGCAGCGTGCAGAGCACGAACTGCGGTTTGCGCAGCAGCGCCCGCAGCAGTTCGCGGTTGGACAGCGTCTGGCCGCCGAGGTCTTCGGTCTCGGCGGCCAGGATCTGCTGGGTCTCAGACATTGCGCACCCTCGGATCGATCGCGCCGTAGATGATGTCGACGAGCAGGTTGACGGCGATGAACATCACGAACGCAAGCGTGGACAGCAGCACCACCACGCCGCCCTCCTTCAGCTTGATCGCCTGGAACATGAACTGGCCGAGCCCGGGCAGGTTGAAGATGCTCTCGGCAAGCAAGGCGCCGGCGAAGATGCCACCGACGTCGACCCCCATGAAGGTCACCATCGGCAGCAACGCGTTGGGCAGCACGTGACCCCACAGGATCCGCTGCTCCCCCAGCCCCTTGGCCCGCGCGGTCTTCACGAAGTCCGCGTTCGCGGTCTCCACGATCGACGTCCGGGTCAGCCGGGCCAGGCCGGCGAACCCGGTCAGGCCGATACACAACGCGGGCAGCAGGTACGACGTGGGATAGCCGTGCGCGATCCCCGATACCGGCAGCCATTTCAGCTCGACGCCGAACACGTACTGCGCCGCGAAGTACACCACCAGCAGCGGTACCGCGAGGATGAAGAGCGTCGCGAGCAGGAGCACCCGGTCGACGGCTCCGTTGCGCTTGAATCCGGCGTACAGGCCGAAGAGCAGGCCGGCGATCCACTGGATCACCAGGCCCGTCAAGGCCAGCTTGAGCGTCACCGGGATCCGCAGCTGCAGCTGCGCGGCGATGTCGGCGCCGGCGAACGTCGTCCCGAAGTCGCCGGTGAGGATGTCCTTCATCGACAGCAGGTACTGCACGATGAAGGGATCGTCGAGATGGAACTGGGCCCGCTTGGCCGCCATCACGGCGGCCGGGATCGGCTTGTCACCGGCCAGTTCCCGCAGGGGGTCCCCAGGCATCGCGAAGACGAGCGCGAAGACCCCCAGCGTGACGATCACCCCGATCGGCACCGCCGCCATGACGCGGCGCAGTACGAACCGGGTCACTTGAACGTGGCGTAGAGCGCCTGGACGCCGGTGTACTTCGACACCCGCGGCTGGATCTTGGCTGAGTGCAGGTAGGCGTTCTGCTTGGCGTACAGCGGGAGCAGCGGCATGTCCTCCAGGGCGATGTCCTCGGCCTGCTGGTACAGCTTGATCGCGGCCTCCGGGTTCGACTGTGCGTCGCCCTGGGCGAGAAGGTCGTCCAGCTTGGGATTGCTGTAGTGGGCGAAGTTCGCGTCACCGGTGGTCTTGAACATCGGCGTCAGGTAGTCCTCGATCGAGGGGTAGTCGTGCCCCCAGCCGCCGAGCCGCAAGCCGTCGAGCTTGCGCTGTTGCGCCAGCTCGGTGAGCTCGGATCCCGTCTTGCCGGTGTACTTGACCTCGAGGCCGAGGTTCTGCCGGATCATGTTGCCGATCGCCTCCGCGTACAGCTGACCGGTCGCCGACGTGGTGTTGTAGTTGATGTTCACCGCGCCGGGGAAGCCGCCTGCCTCGGCCAGCAACGCCTTGGCCTGGGTGACGTCGAAACCGCAGTACTTGCAGGCGTCGGCGCGATAGCCGTCGATGTCGGGCGAGATCAGCCCGTTCGACGGGGTGGCCAGGCCGACCAGGCCGGCCAGCGCCTTGCGGTCGATCGCCAGCGAGAACGCGTGCCGCAGCTTGGGGTTCTTGTACCGCTGGTCCCAGGCGGGCATCACCAGGTAGTTGGCGCCGGAGCTCTCACCGGTCACCCAGCCGTCCGGAGCGTCGGTCTTGAAGGTCTTCATCTTGGTCGCCGGGACATCGACGAAGTCGACCGTGCCGGCCAGGAACTCGTTGTACGCCGTGTCGCCGTTCGGGATGAAGCGGAACGTGATCGCGTCTGCCTCGGGCGCGTTCGGGCCCTTGTACCCGTCCCACTTGGCCAGCTTGATGTCGCCGCCGGCGCTCCAGTCACCGTCCAGCTTGTACGCGCCGTTGCCGATCGGCTTGCGCTTGTAGGCATCGGGGTCCTTGCGAACCTCTTCGGGCAGCGGCGCCAGACCGAGGTACTGCAGGGTCAGGCCGAACTGCGAGAAGGGCACCTTGAGCTTGACCGTGAAGGTGAGGTCGTCGACCTGCTTGAGGCCGCTCAGCGCCTTCACCGAGGTCGGCTTCGGGGTGGCGCCCTCGGGCGTCGGCGGGTTCAGCGCGTCGTAGCCCTCGACCTTGGCGAAGAAGCCGTTGTTGTCCCAGGCGTTCGCGCCCTCGGCGGTCAGGTTCCAGCTGTCGACGTAGTCCTTCGCGGTCAGCGGCTGGCCGTTCTGGAAGCTGTTGCCGGCCTTCAGCTTGATCGTCCAGGTCTGGCTGGTCTTGTCCGGGGTGACCGAGTCGCCCATCACGTTGACGACCTTGCCGGTGTTCGGGTCGGTGGCCACCAGCGGGGCGAACATCGCCTGCGCCACCTGGATGCCCGGGCTGCTGTTCTCGTTCAGCGGGTTGATGAAGTCGAGCGGATCCGCGGCCAGCGCGATCACCTCACTCTTGGCCCCACCGGCTCCCGAGCCGTTGCCACTGCCCTTGCCGTCACCACAGCTGCTCAGCACCAGGGCGAGACCGAGCGTCACCCCCAGAACACCAGTGACACGTCGCACGTCGAACCAACTTCCTCGGCGGAGGGCCGGTAGGCGGAATAGCCGCCATGTTGGCCGGTCGAAACTGGCCATGTCAACGTTGTCAGCGACAAACCAGATCCACGTAACAAACGCGTTACCATAACGAGACCTCAGAGCACCCCGGGCACACCAAGCGCACCACAGTCAAGAACTTGCGCCTCCTACCCCAAGTCATCAGACGTCAGCGAGGTCGGTGACTTTTTGTAGTTGCGCGATCCCTCTACTGGCGTGCACTGCTCAGGATCGAGGCCGGAAGGTCGAGCCACCACCCGGCGGCAGTGCGAACAGCCGGCGAAGTGGGGTCCTCGCGCAGCCGTGCCAACACTGGCGCGGTACCGGTCATCCCGGCGCTGTAGACGAGACCTCGCAGCACAGCGACCCTCGGCGCAGACGATCGATGCACCGTCTGCGCGGCGATCGCGGAAGCCCAGAACTCGTCCGGGGTGCGTCCGCCGAGGTGGCAGAACGAATAGGCAGCGGTCGCGGCCAACGGCTCGGGGATCTCGGGAGAGACTGTCAGCCGTTCGACGAGCCGGCGCTCGGCGCTGCCTCCGACGATTCGTAGCGCATCCAGCAACGCAGTCGCCCAGCCCAGGCGCAGGCCGCTGGGGTGCCGGAGTTCCGCCGCCACCGCGGCCGCCGCCGATGCGCGGTACGGCGACGCTGCGATGGTGCTGGCCGCCGACAACCGGCTTCCGGGGCACAGCGAGAACAGCATCTCGGACACGAGCTGGGTCAGGATTACGTCCTCGGCCGGGACCTCCAGCGGCGCCTGGATCCTGGTCATCACCCGGCGCAGGATGACGGTACGGCGTTCGTGGTCGAAGCTGGAGTGCTTCAACTGGGCCCGGACCGGCAGCGCTCGGGCCCGACTGGTGTCCCGCAGGATGGCTCGGCCCAGTCGGATGGTTCCGGCCGAGTCCGGGCAGTCGCGCAGGTCGTGCAGAACGATGGCGATCCGCTGACGCTGGTCCGGACCGAAATGGCCGGCCCGGATCTTGCGGACGGATGCGAGCAGAGCCCCGGCCTGGGCGCCGGAGTTGGTCGGGCGTTCCAGTTGGCGCAAGACAGCGGCGCTGGCGTCGTGGTGATCGCTGCCGTCGAGCGCACTCACCGCCTCGATCGCCATCTGATTCCGGGAATCCAGGGCCGCTTGGACGCAGGAGTCGATGGCGGCCGGGCGCGACCCGGCGTACGCGAGCAGCCGGCCCATCGCCTCGTACCGCTCGTGCCAACGCAATCCGTCGGCCAATTGGAGTTCAGCCAGGAGCCGATCGGAGAGCTGGGCCCAGAGTGAGCGTGGCAGGTAGGTCGCCTGGCCGTTGCTCGTGAGCGCGTAGGTCAGGCGGTCCCAGTCGCTGCCCCGCATGATGGCACCAGAGCAGGCCCGGTCCAGCAGGTCGTCGACCGCGTCGGTCCGGACCCGGCGGATCAATGCCGGGGCGCTGACGATCGTGTTCGACCAATGCCGGTTCACGGTGTCGATCACCGCGACCAGACCATTGCGCGGCAAACCGAGGACCACCTCGTAGCGGCGTACGGCGCCGTAGCCAACGGCGACCGCACCGCTCTCCCACCGGGAGATGGTCGAGGCGGCGACGGCTGGCCGGCCCGGGCCGGCCAGCACCCGGGCGAACGCCGTCAGAGTCCGGTCGGCGCCGAGCACCCGGTGAGACCGAAGCAGCCAGCCGATGCGCCGGCGCGATGTCAGGTCTCCCGCTCTCCCCCACTGCGTCATCTCGTCCCTCTGCGTCGGAGCGACCAGAAATAGCACCGAAGCACAGAAAGTGCAAGACCTCTTGCACAGCGTCAGCAACCGCGGAAATCAGCCGCCGCGAGCCGGGTCGATAAGCAAGCCTTCCCAGCAGAGTCGCCGCGGCCGCGGCGGCGCCGCCCACAGGAGGTCAGTCATGCCGCTCCGCGTGATCCCAACCGTCGCAGCCCTAGCCCTGGGCGCCACCGCGCTGCTCGGTCTGCCGGCCAGTGCCCAGGCCGCACCCCAGCCCACCGCTCAGGCAGCAGGATCCCCCCGGGTCGCCGCAGCGACCTGCTTCTACGAGGTCCAGGCCGAGACGAACGTTCGCAGCCGCCCGTCTACCAGCGGTCGCATCCTCCGGGTGAAGTACAAGGGAGAGGTGGTGTCCGGCCCGTGCAACCACTGGCAGCACGTCTACGCCGATGGCTACTGGTGGGCCCAGGTCTACCTCTCGGACGGCACGATCGCCTACATGATCAGCAAGAACCTCGCACCGTTCTGAGTCCTCTGGTCCTGGCACCCGCTCCGAAGCAGGTGCCAGGACCCAAGCGGAGACCCCTCGCGCCTGAGCAGGTGAAACTCAGACGGTGAAGAGGGACTTGTTGTCGAAGGGGCCCATGACGGTGAGGGTTTGGTCGCCGGCGTAGAGCTCGGCGGCCAGGTCTGCCACGTCGGCGAGGGTGACCGCGTCGATTCGGTGCAGGATCTGGTCGACTGTTGGGAGTTCGCCGTAGACGAGCTCGGCCTTGGCGATGCGGGTCATCTTGGCGCCGGTGTCTTCCAGGCCCATGACGACCGAGCCGCGCATCTGGCCCTTGCCGCGGAGCAGTTCGTCGGGGGTGATGTTGCCCTTGGCAATATTCGCCAGCTCGGCGCGCACCACCTCGAGCACCTCGGGCGCCTTCTTGGGCAGGCAGCCCGCGTAGACGCCGACCATGCCGGAGTCTGCGTACGCCGATCCGAAGCTGAAGACCGAGTACGCGAGGCCACGCTTCTCGCGGACCTCCTGGAACAGCCGTGACGACATCCCGCCACCGACGATCCCGTGCAGCACGCCCGCGGCGTACCGGCGCTCGTCGTTGCGGACCAGCCCGGGCATGCCGAGCACGAGATGCGCCTGCTCGACGTCGCGGTGGTGGACTTCCACTCCCCCGTACGTCGGAACGCGGCGCTTCGCCTCCGGACGTACCGGCGTCGGCTCTGCCTCGGTGTTGACCCAGTGGCGCTCGAAGGCCTTGCGGACAAGGCGAACCACGTCGGAGTGCTCGACGTTGCCGGCGACCGAGACGACGATGTTCTCGGGCAGGTAGCGACGGCGGTACCAGCCGCGCACCTGGCGAGGAGTCAGGCCGGCCACCGATTCCGGCGTACCGGTGATCGAGCGGCCGAGTGGGGTCTCACCCCAGAGTTGTTCGGCGAACAGATCGTGGATGTGGTCCGACGTCTCGTCGGCGTGCATCGCGATCTCTTCGTCGATGACGTCCCGCTCGCTCTCGATATCCGCCTCGGCCAGCGTCGCCGAGGTGATCATGTCGCAGATCACGTCGACCGCCAGCGGCAGGTCGGAGTCGAGCACGCGGGCGTAGTAGCAGGTGTACTCCTTGCCGGTGAACGCGTTCATCTCGCCACCGACGGCGTCCAGGGACGCCGAGATCTCCATCGCGTCGCGGCGCTCGGTGCCCTTGAACAGCAGGTGTTCGAGGAAGTGCGTCGCGCCGGACAGGTGGACCGGCTCGTCGCGCGAGCCGACGCCGACCCACACGCCGAAAGTGACCGAGCGGAAGCCCGGTACGGACTGGGAAAGCACGCGGAGCCCGGAGGGCAGGACGGTCCGTTTGACCGGACCGCCCTCCTCCGGGCTCAGCAACGTGCTGGTGATGGCACGTGTCACTCGGCGGGAGCGACCTCTGCGTCATCGGACTTCTCGTCGGCGCTGTCTTCGCCTTCGACGACCGGGATCAGCGACAGTTTGCCGCGATCGTCGATCTCGGCGATCTCGACCTGGAGCTTCTGGCCGACGGACAAGATGTCCTCGACGGCCTCGACCCGCTTGCCACCGGCCAGGCCGCGCAGCTTCGAGATGTGCAGCAGACCGTCCTTGCCGGGGAGCAGGGAGATGAACGCACCGAAGTTGGTCGTCTTGACGACCGTTCCCAGGTAGCGCTCGCCCTTCTCCGGCATGGTCGGGTT
Source organism: Streptomyces sp. SID13031 (assembly GCF_010548305.1). Taxonomy (GTDB): domain Bacteria; phylum Actinomycetota; class Actinomycetes; order Propionibacteriales; family Kribbellaceae; genus Kribbella. The sequence continues at coordinate 20,920 of NZ_JAAGLV010000034.1, read as the reverse complement.
CGCGATCGAGTTGATCATCGCGCGCGCCGCCTCGGCCGACGGGCCGTTCGTCGCACCGATGTAGACCGTGCCGTCGTCCTCGATGGAGATGTCGGCGCCGGTCTCGTCGGTGATCTGGTTGATCATCTTGCCCTTCGGGCCGATGACCTCCCCGATCTTGTCCACGGGGACCTTGACCGAGATGACCCGCGGCGCGAACTCGCTCATCTCACCCGGGGCGTCGATGGCCTTGGCCATCACGTCGAGGATGGTCAGGCGGGCTTCCTTGGCCTGGGTCAGCGCGCCGGCGAGAACGCTCGCCGGGATGCCGTCGAGCTTCGTGTCCAGCTGGAGGGCCGTGACGAAGTCCTTGGTTCCGGCGACCTTGAAGTCCATGTCGCCGAAGGCGTCCTCGGCACCGAGGATGTCGGTCAGCGCGACGTACTCGAGCTTGCCGTCGACCTCACCGGAGATGAGGCCCATCGCGATACCGGCGACGGGGGCCTTCAGCGGCACACCGGCCGAGAGCAGGGACAGCGTCGAGGCGCAGACCGAACCCATCGAGGTGGAGCCGTTCGAGCCGAGCGCCTCGGACACCTGACGCAGCGCGTACGGGAAGTCCTCACGCGACGGCAGCACCGGCACGAGGGCGCGCTCGGCGAGAGCACCGTGGCCGATCTCGCGACGCTTCGGCGAACCGACCCGGCCGGTCTCACCGGTCGAGTACGGCGGGAAGTTGTAGTTGTGCATGTAGCGCTTGCGCGTCTCCGGGGAGAGCGTGTCGAGCTGCTGCTCCATCCGGAGCATGTTCAGCGTGGTGACACCCATGATCTGGGTCTCGCCGCGTTCGAAGATCGCGGAGCCGTGCACGCGCGGCAGCACCCGGACCTGGGCCTTGAGCGGGCGGATGTCGGCCAGACCGCGACCGTCCATCCGGACCTTCTCGGTCAGCACCCGGTTGCGGACGAGCTTCTTGGTGAGCGAGCGGAAGGCTGCGGACAGCTCCTTCTCGCGACCCTCGAAGGCCTCGGCCAGCTTGGCGACAACGGCGGCCTTGACGGCGTCGGTGGCGTCATCGCGGTCGTGCTTGCCGGTGATCGTGAGGGCCTGGGTCAGCTCCTCGGTCGCGGCGGACTCGACGGCGGCGAAAGCGTCGTCCTGGTAGTCCGGGAAGACCGGGAACTCGCCGGTCGGCTTGGAGGCCTTGGCCGCCAGCTCCGACTGCGCGTCGACCAGGGTCTTGATGAACGCCTTGGAGGCCTCGAGGCCCTGGGCCACGACCTCCTCGGTCGGCGCCTGCTTGCCGGCGGCAACGGCGTCGAAGGTGCCCGGGGTGGACTCGGCCTCGACCATCATGATCGCGACGTCACCGGCGTCGGTGACACGACCGGCGACGACCATGTCGAAGACGGCGTCAGCGAGGTCGGTGTGGGTCGGGAACGCGACCCACTGCTTGTCGATCAGGGCGACGCGGACGGCGCCGATCGGGCCCGAGAACGGCAGCCCGGCGATCTGGGTGGACATCGACGCGGCGTTGATCGCCAGTACGTCGTACAGCGTGTCCGGGTTGAGCGCCAGGACCGTGATGACGACCTGGATCTCGTTGCGCAGGCCGGAGACGAACGACGGCCGCAGCGGGCGGTCGATCAGCCGGCAGGTCAGGATGGCCTCCTCGGAAGGGCGGCCCTCCCGGCGGAAGAACGAACCCGGGATCCGGCCGGCGGCGTACATCCGCTCTTCGACGTCCACCGTCAACGGGAAGAAGTCGAACTGGTCCTTGGGCTTCTTGCTGGCCGTGGTGGCCGAAAGCACCATCGTGTCGCCGTCGAGGTAGGCGGCGGCGGAGCCGGCGGCCTGCTGGGCCAGACGGCCCGTCTCGAAGCGGATGGTGCGGGTGCCGAAGCTGCCATTGTCGATGACGGCTTCAGCGAACTCTGCGCCCTCCATGGGCGCGTTTGTGGATCCCGACACGGGATACCCCTCTCGTCACTTGAGACGACTGTGAGGCGCGAGTCTCCCGGGGGTGTGCCGGTCTTCGATCGAGGCCCGCGGGTGCCGCGCTCTTGTCTTGCAGCGCTGTCCCGAAGGCCACTACCGAGGACCGGTCGTCGGCCGGTACGCGTCTCGCGTCGTCTCGTTGTCGTTGAATATTCAGTTGTCCCGTACTTCCGTACGGATCCGTACTGCCTACATACGGATACGCGAGAAGCGGCCACCCGAATGCGGGAGGCCGCTTCTCACGAGGTCATCGGCGAAGGCCGAGCCGCTCGATCAGGGACCGGTAGCGGTTGATGTCCTTCTTCGAAAGGTAGTTCAGCAGCCGGCGGCGCTGACCGACCAGGAGGAGCAGACCACGACGGCTGTGGTGGTCGTGCTTGTGCTCCTTCAGGTGCTCGGTCAGGTCCGCGATACGGTGCGTGAGGAGCGCGACCTGGACCTCGGGGGAACCGGTGTCGCCCTCGGTCAGGGCGTACTCGCCGATGATCTTCTTCTTTGCCTCAGGATTGGCTGACGACACGTGTGATCCTCTCGATGTCCGTTGCGCGGCGCACCGGGGCTTATGTCACCCGGGCACTCTCGATCCGCGGCCGTTCAGACGGCAGCGCCAAGGATATCAGCCTGTGGACGGATCCCTAATTCGGTGGCCCCTAGCGGGTGTCGCTTCAGTGCCGACGCGACACCCGCTAGGGGTCACGAGGTAAGAAGTCGGCGTGCCCCGTCGACATCGAGCTTCATCTGGACGAGCAGGTCGTCGATGGTGTCGAAGCGGATCTGGCTGCCACGCAACCGGGTGACGAAATCGATCGCGACCCGGGAGCCGTAGAGCTCCAGATCGTCGCGGTCGAGCACATACGACTCCACCCGGCGGTCGACCCCGTCGAAGGTGGGATTGCTGCCCACGCTGATCGCGGCCGGCAGCGGTTCGGCGTACTGCGGAGCGCCGGGCGCCGGGTCGAGCACGGTCAGCCAACCGGCATACACGCCGTCCAGCGGGACCGCTGAGCCCGGTACTGCGGGGATGTTGGCCGTCGGATAGCCGAGCTCGCGACCGCGCTTGTCGCCCTCGATGACGACTCCGGTGACCCTGAGCGGCCGCCCGAGCGCCTCAGCGGCGCCTTCGACGTCACCCGTGGCGATCAGCTCACGGATGTACGTCGACGACCAGGGCTGCTTGTCGCCCGCCAGGCTCAGGCCCTCGACCTGGAAGCCAGCGGCCGCGCCTGCCGCGACGAGTGTGTCGACGTGCCCCGCGGCCTTGTGGCCGAAGCGGAAGTTCTCCCCCACCACGACCGCCTTCGCGTGCAGGGCGCCGACGAGCACCTTGTCGATGAACTCCTGCGGCGACCAGTGCGAGACGTCCATGTCGAACGGCAGGATCAGTACCGCGTCCGCGCCGGCCGCGCCGAGGAGCTCGGCGCGCTGGGTGGGTTCGCTGAGCATCGCGGGGGCGTGCCCGGGCCGCAGTACCGACATCGGGTGCGGGTTGAAAGTCATCGCGACCACCGGCAGGCCACCCAGCTCGGCAGCGCGCGCCTTGGCGTGCCGCAGTACCTCCTGGTGACCGCGGTGCACGCCGTCGAAGTTGCCGATGGTGACGACCGACGGCCCGAAACCCGGGTCCACCTCGTCCAAGCCGCGCCAGACATGCATGAGAGAAGGATTCCATGTTCGGTCGGGACCTCGTGCAACAGGTCCCATCGTCACCCCTTGTAATCACCCGGTGACTCAACTTAGGGTGGGGCCGCAATCTTTCGCACCCTCGGAGGTCTTGTGAGAGTTCAGCGTCTCGTCGCCACCTGCGCCTCGGTGGCACTCGCCGGTTCGATGTCCGTCACGAGCACCGCTCAGGCTGCCGCCCCTGCCTTCGCGCCAACTTCCTTCGCACCTGTCACCTTCAGCAAGTACGTCGCACTGGGTGACTCCTACTCCTCGGCGCCGCTGGTGCCGCTGCCCGACATCCTGTCGCTGGGCTGCCTGCGGTCCGCGAACAACTACCCCAAGCAACTCGCGGCCCAGTTGCGGGTGACGTCGTTCGCCGACGTCAGCTGCGGTGGCGCTGACACGACGAACATGACGCAGCCGCAGGCAACTCCGCTGGGCACCTTCCCACCGCAGCTCGACGCGCTGAGGTCCGACACCGATCTCGTTACCGTCGGGATAGGTGGCAACGATTTCGGAGTCTTCGGCGACGTCACCGGGACGTGCCCGGGGCTGCGAGCTGCGGACCCGGCCGGATCGCCTTGCAAGAAGCACTTCACCGTCGATGGGGTCGACACGCTGGCGACGAAGATCGTCCAGACGCAGGCGCGGATCACCGAGGTGGTGAAGGGGATCAAGCTGCGCTCGCCGCGCGCAACCGTAGTACTGGTCGGGTATCCGAAGATCGCGCCGGAGAAGGGCGTCTGTCCTTCGATCCTGCCGTTCTCGGACGGCGACTACGCCTATCTGTACTCGGTCGAGCAGAAGCTCAACCAGGCGGTCGAAGGTGCGGCGAAGGCTGGTGGAGCTGTCTATGTGGACACCTTCGGGCCGTCGACCGGGCATGACGCGTGTGCTCCTGATGGGGAGGCGTGGATCCAGGGCAAGGACATCAACCTGCTCCGGGCGCTGAACTACCACCCTCGGTATGAGGGTCAGGCTGCGGTGGCGTCGCTGACCTACAAGAAGCTGACGGGCAACAAGGAGACGGTGACACCGGCCGAGCAGGCGCAGTGGGCGTCGGAAGCTCGCGAAGTCAGCCGCAAGGCCGCCAAGACCAAGTCCAACCCGGCCACCAAGGCCTACCTGGACCGCCTACGGACCAGCGCGCAACGCTGACCCTTTCCAATCCGTACGGCGGACACCGGACCAGACCCCTCCACGCAAGGGGCTCTGGTCCGGTGCTTTTGTACTCCCCAGAGCTCATCGTCGGGCGATCACCAGCCCCAGGCGAACCCGCGCTTGCACTGGCTGGGCGTGGGCCTGGGCTTCTCGGCGTTGGAGTAGACGACCTTTGTGCCTTCGGGGTTGGTGTAGCAGCTGTCGATCCGCGCCTGCTCTTCCCGATAGGTCTTCGGGGTCGCGAAGACGAGCTTGCCGCTCGCGTCGTAGCCCTGAACGGTGGACTGCTGCGGTGAATCGGGCTTGGGTTCCCCCACAGTGGGCTTGCCCTGCTTCATCGGGGCGAAGAAGAACCCGTTCCGCAGAATGGCCTCGGTGCCCGGTCCGCCGTCAGATGCGACAGTGACGCGAGTTACGGACTTGGTGTAGGTCCCTCCGCCGACGGCACCCTTGTCGACCTGTTCCCTCATGACCCAACTGCGGTCGCCGCTGGCCCGGATCCATTCCGTCGGTTTCCCCGTGGCACCGAAACCACAGACCCTGAAGCTGGTTTTGTAGTTGAGGACAACCCAGGCGGTCGCATGGGTGCCGGCGGGAGGATTCACCCACTTGAACGCGTCCGCCACGGTGTAGACCCGGGCTGGATAGGGATCCTTGCCCTCCGGGCCTTGGCATGCTTTGACATAGTTTTTCTGCTCGGCAGCGGTCAGCGGCTCGACGGCTGGTTTCGCAGGGCCGGCGTCCGCCCCGGACACCGGCGGCTGATCCTTGTCGCCGCGCAGAGCCGGTACTCCGATCGCGAGTCCGGCGGTGACCGCGACGACTGCCGCGGCGGCGGCGAGCGGGACGAGCCGACGGCGAGGCGTGGCCTGAGCAGACTCATGATCGACGATGGCGATCAACTCGTCGCGCTGCCGGTTGCGAGTGGCCGGGCGGAGGTCGTGGTCCGGTGGCGGAGTGAGCTGGGTGTTCATGACTGAGCCTCCACGGAGGGAACTAGGTTGAGCTCTCGCAGGTGCTTGCGGGCTCGCGACAAACGGGACTTGACCGTGCCGATCGGGACGTCCAGCGCGACGGCGGCCGCCTGCTGGTCGAGGCCGGCCCAGATGCAGAGCTCAACGATCTCGCGCTGCTGCTTGGGCAGCCGCTTCAGCGACTCGCGAGCGACGCGGATCCGCTGGTCGTCGTCGATCAGGCCGGCCACTTCGTCGGCATGGTCGCGGACGTGTTCGGTCAGCAGGCCGGCGGCCGCGATCGCCCGGCGATACCGGGCCTTGGAGCGCCACTCGTTTCGCACTGTGTATTCCGCCACCCGGTACAGCCAGGGCAAAGCGGAGTCGCGGTCGAGGACGACCTCGCTACGCCGCCGCCAAGCGTGCAGGAACACCGCCGAGGTCAAGTCCTCGGCGTCACTCCAGGAAGCGGTCCGGCGGTAGAGGAAGTTGTAGATCGGCCGGGAATGCCGATCGTAGAGCTGAGCGAAAGCCGCCGAGTCACCCTCGGCGGCTCGCTCCCACAGATTCCGGTCACTGCTCTTCGCCATAGCCAGACCATCGTGCCCCGCCTGCAGGGCTAACACCGGCTGGTTCCCGTCAGATTGCCGCGCATCCGCGCTCCCATCTCGTATCGAACCCGACTGCGTTGTATCCGGGTTGTGTCCGAGAGAGCGGAAAGGTTCCCACCAGCTGTGGCGTCGGCAACCGTCAGCCTCAGGCGAGAGTGCCTGACAGGGTGGTCAGGGCTTCGCCCAGAGGCAGGTTCACCCGTACTGCGGCGTACGGGTCGCCTCGGGTCAGGCCCTGGTTGATGATGAGGACTGGTTTGCCGGCCTTGGCGGCGTAGCGGACGAAGCGGAAGCCGGACATCACGGTGAGGGATGAGCCGAGGACCAGTACTGCGCGGGAGTTGTCGATCAACGAGTAGCAGCGCTCGACGCGGGGCTTGGGGACGTTTTCGCCGAAGAAGACGACGTCCGGCTTGAGCAACGATGAGCCGCAGTTGGTGCAGTCGACGAGGTGGAAGTCCTTCACGACCTCTTCGGGGAGTTCGACGTCGCCGTCGGGGTTGATCCTGGTCGCCTCGCCCTCGAAGACCGGGTTGGCGTCGCGGAACCGGCGGTCCAGCTCCTCGCGTGGGGTCGTATCGCGGCAGGCCAGACAGATCACCCGGTCGAGGTTGCCGTGCAGCTCGATGACGTCTCGCGCACCGGCCGCGCCATGCAGCCCGTCGACGTTCTGGGTGATGACGCCGTCGAGATACCCCCGGGCCTGCAACGCGGCAACCGCTCGGTGGCCGGCATTGGGGTCGGCCCGAGCGATCGTCCGCCACCCCAGATGGCTCCGCGCCCAATACCGCTGCCGCCCGGACTCGCTCCCGACGAAATCGGCGTACGTCATCGGCGTGTGGGTCCGCAGACTCCCCGTCTCACCCCGGTAATCAGGAATCCCCGACTCGGTCGAGATCCCCGCCCCACTGAGCACCACCACTCCCCCATTACGAACCACGTCGACGACGGGCGCAACGTCCGTAGTACCGGGCCCTAGGGAAAGGACATCAGCACCAGGAGACCAGGTCAGTGTGGGGCGGGAACGCACTCCTCCAGAGTACGTGGGTGCCGGTTCGGACGGCGAGACGGTGGAATTGGCGGGTGGGTGGGCGGATAGGGTTTGGGGACTGTCGGGCTGTTGAGGGAAGCTGATGTTCGAGCGGTCCGGGTCTGCGCTGGGGATTGTTGCTCGGTCGCCGTTCTATCGGGCGGCGTTCTTGTCGTTGCTGATCTCCGGGATCGGGGTGTCGGCGGCGACGCCTCAGCTGACGCTGTTTCTGGTGCGTGAGCTCGGTACTCCGCTGCCTGTCGCCGGTCTGTACTACGTGACGAACCTGGCCGCGCCGGTAGCCGGATACCTGGTCGGGCGATGGTCTGACCGGACTCCTGATCGGCTGGTCTGGTTCCGGGTGTGCGCGGTGATCGGGGCCGTCGGGTGGCTTGCGATGGCGTCGGCGAAGACCGTCTGGCTGCCGTTCGTGATCAGTGCGCTGGCGTTGAGTATCTCCGGTGGGGCGATGGCGCAACTGTTCGCGGCTTGCCGGGACGAGCTGAGCCGGCATCCGACGTCCGCCGACAACCGCGTCGTCGCGGCCATCCGGATGGCCTTCACAGTCGGGTGGATGGTCGGCCCTGTTCTAGGCAGCTGGTTCGGCGGCGTCTTCGGGCTGCGCGCGCTGTTGGTGGGGACCGCTGTCTGTGGCTTCGCGCAGCTGATCCCGTTCGGCCGGCAACGGATCGAGCGGTACCAGGACCTGGCCCTCCCGTCTCGACCCGTGAGCCGCCGCCGGATCGACCACATGATGCCGTTGCTGGTCTTCACCGCGGTCTGCGTGCTGGCGATGACCGGCGACACGATCAAGTTCGGCTATCTCCCCATCTACATGGCCGAAGACCTGCACCTGTCCGACTCGATGCGTGGCGCGGTGATCGGGATCCAGCCTCTGCTGGAGTTGCTGTTGCTTCCCGTGGTGGCCCGCCTGGCCGACCGATTCGGCGCGATGCCCGTCATGACCGGCGGAGCCGCGCTCGGTCTGGCCGGCAACCTCGCCTACGCAACCAGCCACTCGGTCGCCACACTCTTCCTAGGCCAAGCACTGACCGCCGGCCTCTGGGCCTGCGTCGGCGCCCTCGGTGTGTCGATCGCTCAAAGCCTTTACCCCGAAGGCGTCGGCACCGCCTCCGGCGTCTTCCTCAGCGCCATCCCGGTCAGCTCAGCCATCGGCGGCGCGATCGGCGGCATCGGCGTGGCAGCCATCGGCCTCCCCCAGGTCTTCTTCGTACCGGCTGCCCTGACCACCCTCGCCACCGTGGCCTTCGTGGTCCTCAGTACCCGACCCCAGCCAAGCGGACCCGCATAGTCCGCCCGACCGAGGCCGTAAGAGCCGGGGCCGTAAGAGCTTCAGCTGATGTGGAAGGCCGGCGCTCAGGTCAGCCTCGCCCGCTGTCGGTCAGAGCCTGGTCCAGGATCTCCAAGCCGAGCGAGAGCTCTTCTTCGGTGGCAGTCAGCGGTGGAGCGATGCGGAAGACTCCGCCCATGCCGGGGAGCTGGACGATGTTCATATGCAGGCCGAGTTCGAGGCAGCGGCGGGTGACCTCGGCTCCGAGCTCATCGGCGCCTTCGGCAACCAACTCCAGGCCGACCAGCAGCCCCCGGCCGCGGACGTCGCCGATGACGGAGTGCCGGTCGGCGAGGGTGTCGAGGCCCTGGCGGAGGAAGGCGCCCAGCTTGGCGGCGCGCTCGCCGAGGCCGTCGCGGATCAGGACGTCGAGGACGGTGTTGCCGACGGCCGCGACCAGCGGGTCCGAGACATGGGTGGTGAAGAAGAGGAAGTCGCGCTCGTGCGCGGCCGCCTCGATCTCGGCGCTGGTGATCACGGCGGCGATCGGCAGACCGGCCCCGAGCGTCTTCGACAGGGTGAGGATGTCCGGTACGACGCCGTCGCGCTCGAACGCGTACCAGGTCCCGGTCCGGCAGAGCCCGGTCTGCGCCTCGTCGAGGATCAGCAACATCCCCCGCTCGCGGCACTTCTGCTGCAGTGCGGCGAGGTACCCGACGGGTGGTTCGAGAATCCCGCCCGAACTCAGGATCGGCTCCACGATGCACGCGGCAAGACTGCCGACGGACTGCGCGTCGATCAGCTCGAACCCGAAGTCCAGCTGGCGCTTCCAGTCGAGTGAGCCGTCCGCGGTGGTGAAGTCGGGCCGGAACGTATTGGGCGCCGGGATCGCGAAGTTGCCCGGCGAGGCCGGCCCGTACCCCTTGCGGCCGTGGCTGTAGGTGGCGTTGGCGGCCGCCTGCGTCATCCCGTGCCAGGATCGGGCGAACGAGACGATCTCGTGTTTGCCGGTGACCAGCTTGGCCATCCGGATCGCGGCCTCGTTCGACTCCGCGCCGGTCGTCAGCAGCAGTACCTTCTCCAGCGGGTCGGGAAGCGACTCGGCCAGCCGGCGCGCGAGATCAACCACCGGCCGGCTGAGCATCCCGCTGAACAGGTGGTCGAGGGTGCCGATCTGGCGTTGCACGGTGGCGACGATGTCGGGGTGTGAGTGGCCGAGGATGGCGCTCATCTGGCCGGAGGTGAAGTCGAGGATCCGGCGGCCGTCCTCGGTGTAGAGGAAGCTGCCCGCCGCGCGGTCGATGAGGTCGGGGCTGAACGCCCCCGGCCCCTGGTAGCGAACGAGATACCGGTCGATTTCTGTCATATCTCGACGCTAGATTCCACTCCACCGTCAGGTCCAGCACACGTTTCCGCACTTGCTGTTCGGCAAAACTGCACAAGAATGACCGGTATGACGCTCAACCCTTGGCGGCTCCGGCTGCTGAACCGGCTGGAGACCCATGGCACGATCCGCGCGGTCGCCACGGCTCTCGATCTGAGCCCCTCGAGCGTGTCCCAGCAGCTCGCGTTGCTCGAAACGGAGACCCGGACCAAGCTGCTCGAGCGCACCGGGCGACGGGTCCGGCTCACTCCGGCCGGGCTGATCCTGGCTCGCCGGGCGCAGGCGATCCTCGACCACATGGACGCCGTCGAGGCCGAGCTGCGGAGTTTCGGCACCGAACCGGCCGGCCTGGTCCGGCTCGGCGCGTTCCAGAGCGCGATCCACACGCTGGCCACCCCCGCGGTGACTCGCCTCGCCAAGTCGTACCCGCACCTCGAGATCCAGGTACTGGAGCTGGAGCCGCACGAGAGCCTGCCCGCGTTGCGCAGCGGCGACGTGGATCTCGTCGTCACCACCACGGACTTCGTCGAGGCGCCGCTCGGGCCGGATCTCGATCTCGTCCCGCTGACCACCGACCTGATCGTGCTCGTCATCCCGCCGGACCACCCGACCGCCGGCCGCGGACCGGCCGACCTCGCGGCGTACGCCGACGAGCCGTGGGCCTTCGACCGTCCCCAGTCGTACATGTCCAACCTGACGACCCGACTCTGCCGCCAGGCCGGGTTCGAGCCCAGGGTGGTCGGCCGGTTCAGCAACTACTCGACGCTGCTGCGCCACGTCGAGGCCGGCCTGTCGATCGCGATGCTGCCCAGCCTCGCGGTCGATCCCCGCTATCGCGTCGCCACCCGGCCCCTCGTAGTACCGGTCCCCCGGGCGATCACTGCCGTCGTACGCCGGGGTGCGCCGCCTCGCCCGGCCGTACTGGCCGTCCTGGAGGCTCTCCGCCGAGCCGCGCCCGAGCAGGCTTGAGGCAGGCTCCCCCAAGGCCCTCGCGATCGTTGCCGTGAGCATGGATTGAGTGGACTGCGACAATTGGCTCCATGAGCCTGATCGTCGAGAGCAGCGACTCGCAGCTCACCCGCAGCGCACAGGCTGGGGACGTCACCGCTCTGGGGCTACTCCTTCAGCGGCACCAGGCCGGGATGCGGGCGGTGGCGCTGAGCCTGCTCGGGTTCGGCCCCGACGCGGACGACGCAGTCCAGGACGCTTCGCTGCTCGCATTGCGGCGGATCGGAGATGTGCGCGACCCGGCCGCGGTGGGGCCCTGGCTGCGGATGATCGTCCGCAACACCTGCCGGACCCGGCTGCGTTCCACTCATCCGCTGCAGTCCATCGAGAACCTGCCGCTGGTTTCGACCGACCCGACTCCCGAGCAACTCCTCGATCGGCACGTCTTGAAGGACTGGATCTGGCGCGCGATCGAGGAGCTGCCCGCGCCGATCCGGATGGCGGTCATGTTGCGGCATTTCAGCACCAGCGTCACGTCGTACCAGGAGATCGCGGCGGCCTGCGGCGTACCGGTCGGCACGATTCGCAGCCGGCTCAGCCAGGGGAGAGCCAAGCTGGCTGAGGCTTTGCGGGCCACCGCGGATTCGGCGTACGGGGATGCCGCGGCGCTGACCGAGGCCAGCCGGCAGGAGGGGCTCGAGACCTTGGCGGAGGCCGAGCGAGGCCGGTTCGGCGATGTGCTGGCTGAGCGATGGTCGCCGACGGTCGCCCTGCGGTTCGGTGGCATCCAACCGATGATCGGGTACGACCTCCTGCTGCGCGGCATGGAGGGCGATCTGGAGGCCGGCGTCCATCAGCGCCTCCGGCACGTCGTCGCCAGCCGCGACATCGTCATCTGGGAGACGGATCTGATCAGCCCGGCGGACGATCCCGAGCACTGCCCGCCGGCCGCCACCTGGCTGATGACGCTCGACGGCGGGCTGATCCGGGAGTTCAGGCTGTACCACCCCGTCGCTTGACCTTGGTGGCGCAGGTCACAGCGGCGGGTTTGAACTTCGCCGTCGCGTCCGCGTCCTGTCGGTGTTCATGACCACCACCGACGGAGCTGTGATGACGAACCTTGACTCGAACCCGCTCGCGACGGGCACGCACACCATCGAACTGAACGGCATCACCCAGCGGTACCACGTCCACGGCACCGGCCCGGTGTGCGTCGCGCACTCGGGCGGCCCGGGCGTCTTCTGGGAGTACCTGCGGATGCCGCAGGCCGAAGAGCACCTCACGATGGTCTACGTCGAGCCGATCGGCACCGGCGGCTCCGGGCGCCTCGCCAGCCACCCCAACGGGTACACCCGCGACCGGTACGCCGAAGCTCTGGACGGCTTGCTCGACCACTTCGGGACCGGCCCGGTCTATCTGCTGGGCCACTCGCATGGCGGGTTCGTGGTGCAGCGCTATGCGCTCAAGCACCCCGAGCGGCTCGCCGGGATCATCCTGTACGACAGCGCGCCGCTCACTGGGCCTGAGCACGGCGCCGAGTTGATGCGCAACGTCGAAACGTTCCTCGCCAGGAATGCCGGCAACCCGGATCTTCCGGAGGTCCTGGGCACGCTGAAGTCCATCTCTGCCATCTCGACCGACGAGGGGATGACCGCTGCACTCGCCGGCATCATCCCGCTGTACGTCGCCGACTACTGGAACCGGCAGGACGAGTTCGTCCCGCTGCGAGCGCAGGTGAGCGGCACCTACATCTCGGGAGTCGACGAGCACGGCGTACCGGATCTGATCGACGACCGCGGGGTACTGGGGTCCATCAGCCTTCCCACCCTGGTGATCGTCGGCCGGTACGACCCGATCTGCGGGCTGCGGTGGGCCGAGGAGCTCCACAAGCTGATCCCCGGTTCGGAGCTGGCGATCCTGGAGCACAGCGGCCACTTCGGCCACCTCGAGGAGCCCGAAAACTTCGCCCGGGCCCTGGAGCGATTCACCCGTAGCCGGTCAACGGCCGCTACCTCGCCAGCCTGACCACTCGCAGGGCGCCTTCGTCGTCGGCTCACGTTCGGATGGTTCAATGCGGTGGTGACACAGACCGCAGAGGCAGAGCACCGGCCCGCCGTGAAGACGGCGAAGGTGGCCCTCATGCTGGGCGCCCTGGGCGTCGTGTTCGGCGACATCGGAACCAGCCCGATCTACACCATCCAGACGGTCTTCAACCCCAGCGATCCGCACCCGGTCGCCGCGTCGACCGACAGCGTCTTCGGGATCATCTCGCTGATCTTCTGGTCGGTGACGATCATCGTGACGGTGAAGTACGTGCTGCTGGTGTTGCGTGCCGACAACGACGGTGAAGGCGGCATCCTGGCCCTGATCACCTTGATCCGAGGCCGGGCCGTTCCCGGTGGTACCCGGACGAAGGTCATCCTGGCCGGCCTCGGGATCTTCGGCGCCTCGCTGTTCTTCGGCGACAGCATGATCACGCCGGCGATCTCGGTGCTGTCCGCGGTCGAGGGCCTCAAGGTGGTCGAACCCGGGCTGGACCACCTCGTCGTACCGATCACCGCGACGATCATCCTGGTCCTGTTCTCGGTCCAGCGACTGGGCACCGCGCGGATCGGGCGCTCCTTCGGCCCGGTGATGGTGGTCTGGTTCACCGTGATCGCCGCAGCCGGTATCGGCGGTATCACTCAGCACCCGCAGATCCTCAAGGCGCTGTCACCGACGTACGCGATCGGTTTCCTCACCGGGCACTTCTCGATGGCGTTCTTCGCCCTGGCCGCGGTCGTCTTGTCCATCACCGGCGCCGAGGCCCTGTACGCCGACCTCGGCCACTTCGGCCGGGGACCGATCAGCCGGGCCTGGCTCTTCATGGTGTTCCCGGCCTGCATCCTGAGCTACCTCGGTCAGGGCGCGCTGGTGCTGTCAGATCCCACCGCCATCAGCAGCCCGTTCTTCCTTCTTGTACCGGACTGGGCGCGCCTGCCGATGGTCCTGCTCGCCACCGCCGCGACGGTGATCGCCTCGCAATCGGTGATCACCGGTGCGTTCTCGGTCGCCCACCAGGCGGTCCAGCTGGGGTATCTGCCCCGGCTGCGCATCAAGCACACGTCCGAGGAGACCATCGGGCAGGTCTACGTGCCGTGGATCAACTGGGCGCTGATGATCTCGGTTCTCACGCTTGTCTTCGCCTTCCAGACTTCCGCGGCACTCGCGTTCGCCTTCGGTATGGCCGTCACCGGCACGATCACCATCACCACGTTGCTCTTCTTCTACATCGCCCGGCGCCAGTGGCGTACGCCACTCTGGCTCGTCATCGGCGGGGCCGCTGTCTTCCTCACCGTCGAATTGCTCTTCCTGGCGGCCAACCTGACCAAGCTCGCCCATGGCGCCTGGCTACCGCTCTTGATCGGGATCACGGTGTTCACCGTGCTGACCACCTGGCAGCGCGGCCGGGAGTTGGTGACGCGTCGACGGGAGAAGCAGGAGGGCCCGCTCCGCGACTTCGTCGACCATCTCCACGAGTCCTCGCCACAGCTGCAGCGGGTGCCCGGTACGGCGGTGTTCCTGAACCGCGGCAAATCCAGCGTCCCGCTCGCGATGCGCGCCAACGTCGAGCACAACCACATCCTGCACCGCCACGTCGTCATCTTGTCGATCGAGACGCTGCCGGTCCCGTACGTCGCGACGGCAAACAGCGTCACCGTCGACGACCTCGGCTATCTCGACGACGGAATCATCCACGTCGCCGCCCGCTTCGGCTACATGCAGACCCCCGACGTACCAGCGGCCCTGCAACTGGCAGCCGAGCAAAGCCCCGAGCTGTCCCCCGACCCCAACGACACCTCGTACTTCCTCTCGACCATCGAGCTCGGCCTGGGCGACGCCCCCGGCATGACGCGCTGGCGCAAACGCCTCTTCGTCGCCACCGCAAGCATCAGCGCCGACGCCGCCGAGTACTTCGCCCTCCCCCGCGACCGCGTAGTCATCATGGGCTCCCGCATCGACGTCTGACCACCCCTGCCTGCCTCCGAACTCCCCGGTGGCAGGCGGTTCATCTCAGGCACTCCCACGCCCGCCGCATCGAACCGTTGGATCAAGCCAGGGCATTGACCCCGAACTGCTGCTGCTGTCAGGCTGCGCGAACGCAGCGCTGGTGACACGGTCGCCAGTACGTCGAAAGGTCGCTTGATCTTCAAGCCGGGGGAATCGATGCCGCAGAATCACTCTGCTCGACCAATGCCTACGGCACTGCCCCAGACAGCTGCTCAACTGCTGAGGGAAAAGTCATGACCGTCGAGGCATTCTGGGACAGCAGTGACGACGAACTCTTCGCACGCCTGGGAGCCGGGCTGCTCGGCGAAGGTCTAGGAATCTCACCAGACGAACAGGAGAGCCATCGCCGGTTCGGTATGACCTGGTTCGCCAACAAGCGGCGTGACTTGCAGCAGATCGTTTGCCACGCCGAGGTGATGCAGGGCTTGCTCGGCACATCCAGATCAGATCGGATCATCGATGCCGCGGCGGTGTACGAGTTGCTGCAGGAGAATGGACACGATCCCGTCAATGCAGCAGTGCTCGCCGTGCTGATCGCCCGAGTCGGTCTCGGGGCCTTCTGCGCGACCGCGCCGCCGAAGTCATGAGCGCCGAGACGATGGCCGAGCGCCGGTACCGGGTTCTCGAGCCGAACCGTGCCGTACAACTCGAGCAGATGAAGGCCGAGCTGGCCAGGCTCGGTGATCGCCGCTCACTCAGAAGGCTGAAGCTGATGGAGGCAGGATTCAAACTGTTCGACCGTGGCCGCTTCGCCAACCCCATGAACGGAATGCTGCAGGCGAGCACGTTGGGCGTCAAACAGGCGATGATCGAGATCGGTGCCGACCAGGACAAGGTCGCCAGTGCTTTCGTCGGCTCCTCGCTCCGCGAGGATGTGGCGGCTCAGATGACGCCTTTCAGCGATGGCTCTGGTCTGGCGGTGATGTCCGATGCGGTACTCAGCCTGGTGCTCTACTACAGCCAGTACGCCGGCGCGGTGCTCGCTGATCCGTCGCCTGGTCAGCCAAAGAAGTTCGGGCCTGACCGCGGCACAACTGACCGTGGCAACACGGAGGTCCTGACCGGGCTCCTGCGCTACTACAACGTGCACCAGCGCGTCTTCGGCGTGGCCGGCAAGCTGGGATGGCGTACTCCGCGGGGAGCGTCGAGGACGAGCCGTACCGGCGTCCACGCACTGCGCTTTGTCCTCGCGCACGAGCTGAGCCACCACGTACTCGGTCACGACTCGGCGCTGAGCGGATTCTCACCCGGTGAACATCTGCCGGTCTGTTCGGGGAATCAGCGGTTGGAGCTCGACGCCGACGACTTCGCGTACCGGGCGGTCCAACGCGCCGCTCACAACGATCGTCCAGGTTCGGCATCGGCGGACGACCCTGCCGCGATCACCGGCGCGTTGATAGCGATGATGGCGATCCACTCCACCGAGCGCGCGCTGTTCGTCCGCCGCGGCTGCACTCACCCGCCGGCCAGTGTCCGAGCTGAATATCTCCTGCATGACCTCAGCCCCGAACTTCAGGACTATGCGGAGTCGCTCAGCACGGAACTCCTGAGCGCGACTGAGGGCTCGTCCATGTTCTCCCCCGAAGCCGAACCGTTCGACTGGGCCTGGTACGCCGCATCACGCAAGATCGATTCGTCTCATCCGGACGACTACCTGCAGCACATCAACACGCTGGACCAGATTCAGTGCTTCTCTGTAGATCGCCTGGTCGAGGCGACGAGCACCGCCAGTATCCCGAGCCCGGCCGAGGGCGCCCCCGAGGCTGCGGCGGGCAATCTGACCAGAGCGCTAGAGCTCTGGGGCCTCACCGAGGCAGACAGGCATCGACTGACCGATCCCGGGCAGGCGTTGACCTTTCACACCCTCTACAAACTCCTCCAGTCGCGGTTCCAGGAGCAGGGCCTACCGCACGGCGAGCACGTCTCGATTTCGCTGGTAACCGCGCAGCTCCTCAGTAAGTCAATCGCTCCGACCGTTTGAACCGCGTCACCGCTCGTCAGCACGGCGCCGCCCCGCATCGATCGCGTGATGCACCTGCTCATTGGTACGGCGCAACCGCTGCCGTAGTCCTAGATGAGGTACCGGTCCTCGGGGCGCAAGATTCGTAGCCAGCAGCAACCGTACGGGGCTATCTGGTGTTTCAGCGTGCCGTCTACCGCGACCGGGAAGGTCTCGCCCGTCAGGAGGTCGGCGGCTCGGAGGCCCGCGCTGGCGCCCGCGATGGGGAGGGTGACGGATGCGGCAGTAGCGGAGAAGTTGTGGATCGCGATCACCGAGCCGCCTTCGTAGTCCGATCGATGGGCGAAGACCGCCGGTGAATCGAGCTCCAGGATCGTGCAGTCACCCCAGGAGAGCTCAGGCGTCTCGCGATACCGCTGGATGAGCAGCTTGATCCAGCTCAGCAGGGATGAAGGGTCCCGGCGCTGGTCGGCGACGTTGACGTGCTCCGGCGAGAGGTCGCCCTCGACGACCGGGCCGGCCAGGCGATCGGGGTCCGCCGTGGAGAAGCCGCCGTTGAGTCCGCTGGTCCACTGCATCGGCGAACGTACAGCGTTCCGTCCTTCCGCCTTGAGGTTCTCCCCCATGCCGATCTCCTCGCCGTAGAAGAGCACCGGCGTGCCAGGCAAGGAGAAGAGCAGGCTGTAGACCATCTTGATCCGCGCCGGATCGTTGCCGAGCATCGGAGGCAACCGCCGGCGGAGCCCACGACCGTACAGCTGCATGTCCTCGTCCGGACCGAAGGCGGCGAAGACCTCTTGCTTCTCGTCCTCGGTCAGTTTGTCCAGCGTCAGCTCGTCGTGGTTGCGCACGAAGGTGCCCCACTGAGCTTCCTCCGGCGGAGCGGGCCGCTCGCGTAACGCCTTCACCAGCTCGGCCGGGTCGGACCGCGCCAGCGACAGGTACATCTTCTGCATGCCGATGAAGTCGAAACACATCGTCAGCTCGTCACCGTCCTCGTCACCGAAGAACTCGCGCGTCTGCGGATAAGGCAGATTGACCTCGCCGAGCAGAACGGTCTGACCATTGCGACGACTCATGAACGCCCGCAGATCACGCAGGTAGTCATGCGGATCGGGCAGCTTCGCCGCATCCGGAGAACCCTTCGTGTCGAGCAGGAACGGCACCGCGTCCACCCGGAACCCGGACAGCCCTAGCTGCAGCCAGAACCCGATGATCTTGAGGATCTCCTCGCGCACCTCAGGATTCGCGACCTCCAGATCGGGCTGATGCTTGTAGAACTGATGCAGGTAGTACTGCCCCGCCTGCTCGTCGTACTGCCACAGGCTGTCCTCCTGGTCGGGGAACACGATCCCCTCGTGCTGATCCGCCGGCGGCTGATCACGCCAGACATACCAGTCCCGGTACTTCGAATCGCGCGACGCCCGAGCGCTCTTGAACCACGGATGCTGGTCGGAGGTGTGGTTCACCACCAGGTCCGCGATCACCCGGATCCCCCGGTCCTGCGCGAGCGTGATCAGCTCGACCAGGTCGCCGTGCGTACCGAGTCGCCGGTCGACGCCGTAGAAGTCGGTGATGTCGTACCCGTCGTCGCGATCCGGCGTCGGATAGAAGGGCATCAGCCACAGGCAGGTCACCCCCAGCTCGGCCAGGTGATCGATCCGCTGCGACAACCCGCGGAGGTCACCCCGCCCGTCGCCGTCGGTGTCGAAGAAGGTCTCGATGTCCAGGCAGTAGACGACGGCGTTCTTCCACCAGACGTCCGCGGTCTCGGTCAGCCTCACGGGCGGGTCACCTCCAGTTGCGGCAGGACCTTCTCGCCGAAGACGTCGAGGAACTCCGACTGCTCCTTCCCGACGTGATGGAGATAGATCGCGTCGAACCCCAGTCCGGCGTACCGATTGAGCCACTCGGCATGCTGCCCCGGATCGGACGAGATCCGTACCGCCTGATGCATCGCGTCAGGCGCGACGTGCTCGGCCGCTTGGTCGAAACCTTCCGCCGTCTCCGTGTCCCAGCAGAACGGCGGCGCGAACACGTTGGACCGCCACTGGTCATGCGCGATCCGCAGCGCCTCGTCGTCGTCCCGGGTGTAGCTCAGATGCACCTGCAGATTCACCGGGCCACGTCCACCATTGTCCTTGTACGCCGAGATCATCCGGCGCAGGTGATCGTCGTCGGCGGCGATCGTGATGAGCCCGTCGCCCCAACCCGCAGCCCACTTGGCTGTCTCCGTGGAAACCGCGGCGGCCAGTAGCTTCGGCGGGGCCGACGGCCTGGTCCACAGCCTGGCCCGATCGACCGTCACCAGCCCGTCGTGACTCACTTCCTCGCCCTGTAACAGTTTCCGGATCACCCCGACACACTCTTCGAGGCGCTGGTTGCGCTCGGACTTGCGAGGCCAGCGCTCGCCGGTGATGTGCTCGTTGCTCGCCTCGCCGGTACCGAGCGCCGCCCAGAACCGGCCCGGGTACATCGAGGCGAGAGTGCTGATCGCCTGCGCGATGATCGCCGGGTGATACCGCTGCCCAGGAGCGTTCACCACACCGAATGGCAACCCGGTCGCCTGCAACGCGGCCCCCAGCCAGGCCCACGCAAACCCGGACTCCCCCTGCCGCTCACTCCAGGGGCTGAAGTGATCCGAGCACATCGCAGCCGTGAAACCCGCCTGCTCGGCCCGCACCACCGCCGCCAGCAGGTCGGCGGGCGGGACCTGTTCGTGAGAGGCGTGAAAACCATAGACAGTCATGCCTCCCCGTGCCCGCTCACCGGATAGCTACACGGTGCATCGACCGGGGTACCAGCCTTGTATGTTCGATGGGTTTCAGCTGGAGCGGGTCAAAGTCGGCGAGGTCAGTCTCCGGGTGCGCCACGGCGGCTCGGGTCCAGCCGTGGTGCTGCTGCATGGTCATCCCCGGACGCACACGACCTGGTACCAGGTTGCGCCCGCGCTGGCGACGGAGTTCACCGTTGTCTGCCCTGACCTGCGCGGGTACGGGCAGTCGGACAAGCCCGCCGCGGACGAGGCGCATACGCAGTACTCGAAGAGATCCATGGCTCAGGACGTCGTACGACTGATGACCGAACTCGGACACGAGCGCTTCGCCGTCGTCGGGCACGACCGCGGCTCGTACGTCGCCTACCGCACCGCGCTCGACCATCCCGACCGCGTCAGCCAACTGGTCGTGATGGATGGCGTACCGGTGGTCGAAGCGCTCGAGCGCTGTGACGACAAGTTCGCCGCGATGTGGTGGCACTGGTGGTTCTTCGCCCAGACCGCCAAGCCGGCCGAGCGAGTGATCTGCGCGGACCCCGAGACCTGGTACAACGCCTGGACCTCGAACGGCCCCGACCACCTCGGCCCAGAAAACCACGCCGACTTCCTGGCCGCCATCCGCAACCCAGCCACCGTGCACGCAATGCTCGAAGACTACCGAGCCGGCCTAGGCGTCGACCGCCAAGCCGACGAGGCCGACCGCACCGCCGGCCGCCAAATCACCTGCCCCACGCTGATGCTCTGGTCAACCCAAGACGACATGGAAGACCTCTACGGCAACCCCTTGGACGTCTGGCGCCCCTGGTGCCCCCAAATCACCGGCCACGGCATCAACTCCCCCCACCACATAGCCGAAAACGCCCCCAAAGAACTGGTCCAAAGCCTCCGCGACTTCCTCCTCTGACGTACGAAACTCCCCACGCCTGCCGCTCATTCGGACCCGTCTGCCAGTCGGGGGAGCGCCGGGCGGGTTCAAGGGAAACTTTTTGTCGGTGAAATCAGGTGGTGGTTGCAACGCTGGTTAGGTCGTTGATGAGCAAGCTAGCGAACATTTCGCGTGGGGTGTGGTAGCCGAGGCGTTTGCGGGGTCGGTCGTTGAGTTCGTCGGCGACGGCGG
>NZ_JAAGLV010000033.1 GCF_010548305.1 Streptomyces sp. SID13031 | reverse complement strand
CTTGTGGAGTTGGACCAGTCTTGGAGGACCGGACCACATCTACAAGGGCTGCACTCCTATCACCAGCCGCAACACCGACTTGACCACACACTCCGCTGCCTAACCGAACGGCGTTGGGGTTAACCCCTCAGACGGTGGGTTGTGGGATGCGAGTTAGCGTGTTCGGGGGATTGCGCCGGTCTTCTTCCGGGCTCGGACGGTGGCCGCCTTGCGGGCGGCCAGGGAGTCGGCGAGCTCGACGTACTGCTCGACGACTGTGTAGGCGTAGACGTTGTGGTCGATGATCCTCGGCCACCAGTGCCGACCGAGCTGCTCGTGCATCCACAGGAAACCGATCGCGAATCCCATGCTGAGCAGGGCCCGGAAGGCCAGGAACTTCCACGGTTCCACCGGCAGGCCCGGCGTACCGGTGACCGTCCACTCGGTCACCACCGAGTGCACCAGCAGCGCCAGCGGGAAGCCGATCACCCAGTAGACCGCCGCCGGGGCGAACACCCCGGCCGGAAGCTTGCCCAGGGCAAGCAGTACGGCGTACCCGGCGCCGAAGACGATGAGCGGGACCGCCAGGCCGAGACCTGTCACCAGCGCCCAGCCGATGGGCCGGCCGACGAACGCGGCCAACCCACCGGCGACGAAACCGGCGGCGACTCCCACTGTTGCGGCGGGGACGGAGAACTCCGCCAGCTGCCGGACCTTCGCGCGATCCATCGTGAGATTCATGTCAGCCCACGACCACGCCGAAGCGAATGAGGCTGTAGAACAACATGCCCAGATAGAAGACCGCGCCGAACCCGATGATCAGGTTCCGGACCGGACCCGGCCGGATCGGTTTGGGCAGCAGCTTGTTGTTCACCAGGAGCAACACGATGCAGTACGCGCCCATCGCGAAGGTGGACAGGAACGCCAGGATGTCCAGGATCCCCGCCGGACCGTCGGCCGGCCCGAACAGCAAGATCAGGATGCCGAACGTGATCACGCCCCAGAGGAACCCGGCGTACAACTTCGACATCGAGAACCGCTTGGCGCCCGGGATGAAGTAGTACGTCATGTCCGCCTGGCCGCGGGAGAACGAGTCGAACAGCCCCAGCGTGGCGTTCAGGCCGATCAACGCGATGAAGGCGAAGAACAACGTCCCCAGGATCGGGCTGCCGGCCGATGAGAAGGCATCGGACATCGCCTTCAGCGCCGCCTCCCGGTCACCACCCTCGATCAGCCCGCCGACGTTCGGATTCTCCCGCGCCGCCGACATGGCCAGCACCGTGAAGGAGATCGTGACGAGCATGGTGATGCCCCAGAAGAGCAAGATCGCGTCGAAGGTGACCCACTTGCGCCAGCCCCTCCACTTCTTCATCTCCTCGGGGTCCTCGGTGTCGAACATGTAGCCCCGCGACGGCATCGCCTCCGCCTCGTCGGCCGAGCGCAGACCGCGGATCTTCGGGATGTGCGCACCCATGCCCGCGCCGGAGTCGCGCAACTGCAGGGTGTACCACATCTGCTGCATCCCCGACGGGCCGGCGAAAGCGATCGATCCGACCAGGATCGGGAACCACGCCTCCGTCAGGGCCTTGTCCGGCAGGAAGCCGATCGCGAACATGCCGGACAGCGTCTGGGCCAGGTCGTCCCAGCTGCCGACGATCGCCGCGATGATCGAGGTACCGACGACCAGGAAGCCGATCAGCAGGCCGAGCAGCTTCTCCAGGAAGTTGTAGATCACCGACAGCATGCTGAACAGGATGCCGACGCAGACCAGGGCGACACAGGCCGTCACCTGCCAGGGGATGCCTGATATCTCCTCGAACGCGGCCGCGCCGGCCGAGAGGTGCCCTGGCCAGATGTAGATCAGGATGGCCGCGACGTAGAAGAACCACATCAACGGTTTGAAGACCCGCGCGGCGCCGAAGAAGATGCTCTCTCCGGTCGCCATCGCGTAGCGCGCCATCTCCAGCAGTACGAACGCCTGCAGGGTGACACCGATCATGAACAACCAGCGGATGTCCGGACCGAACACCAGGACGAGCCGGGGCCACATGTAGGACTCGCCCATGCCGACACCCAGTGCGACCAGGAAGACGGTCGGACCGAGAATGTGCAGGGAAGGCGGAGCCGGCGGCAGCGGCCGGATCGGCATCGGTTCGAGCCGGCCGGCCTTCCAGACCCGCTCGGTGGCAACCACTGCCGCGGGCTCTTCGGGTACTTCTGAGGTCTTGCTTGTGACGTCCAAGGCGGACTCCTTAGATCGACGCCAGCTGACGAGACTTATCGCTCCCCCGTGCACTCCCCCTGCACCAAACGCATCACCGCTCTCTAGGAAAAGGTTGGCTGGGGACTGCTACGAACCGAGCGGACCCGCGTTCCGGGCCCAGCGGTACTTGGCACCGAGGACCTCGACCGGGGTCTCGGTGGTGTAGGGATAGGCGACGATGCCGTGCTCGAACAGGTACTGGCTGGCCTCTTCGACCTCCACGTCACCCGACAGCGAGGCGACCACGGGCTTGTCGATGCCCTTGGCCCGGTACTCCTCGACCACCTCGGAGACGAGCTTCGCGAACACCATCGGCGGCGTCACGATCGTGTGCCAGTAGCCCAGGATGAGGGCGTGGATCCGGTCGTCCTCGAGGCCGAGCGCGACCGTGTTCCGGTACGTCGAGGGCGGCTCGCCGCCGGTGATGTCGACCGGGTTGCCGGCCGCCCCGAACGGCGGGATGAACTTCTTGAACGCGGCGTCCAGGTCCGGCGGGATCGTCATCAGGTGCAGCCCGTTGTCGACGCAGGCGTCCGAAAGCAGGACACCCGAGCCGCCCGCGCCGGTGATGATGACGACGTTCTCGCCCTTCGGCGTCGGCAGCAGCGGGATGCCCCGGGCGTACTGGAGCATCTGGTTCAGCCCCGGCGCGCGGACCACGCCGCTCTGCCGCAGGATGTCGTCGTAGACCTTGTCGTTCCCGGCCAGCGCGCCCGTGTGCGAGCTCGCCGCCTTCGCGCCCATGGCGGTGCGGCCGGCCTTGAGCACGACGACCGGCTTCTTCTTCGACACCCGTGCGGCCGTCTCGGCGAAGGCCCGGCCGTCCTTGAGATCTTCTAGATGCATGGCGATCAGGTTGGTGTTGTCGTCCTGCTCGAAGAACGTGAGGAGGTCATCCTCGTCGATATCGGCCTTGTTGCCTACCCCAACGATCGCCGAGACGCCCATCCGGCTGGACCGGCTGAAGCCGAGGATCGCCATCCCGATCCCGCCGCTCTGCGATGACAGCGCGACGCTGCCCCGCACGTCGTACGGTGTGCAGAAGGTCGCACAGAGGTTCTCGGGCAGGTAGTAGTAGCCGTAGATGTTCGGCCCGAGGATGCGCACGTTGTGCTTCTTCGCGATCGCGACGACCTCGTCCTGCAGCTCCTGCTCACCGGTCTCGGCGAAGCCCGACGGGATCAGGATCGCCCCGGCCACGCCCTTCTGACCGCACTGCTCGAGCGCGCCACCGACGAATTTGGCCGGTACGGCGAAGACGGCCACGTCCACGTCACCCGGAACGTCGGTGATCGAGGGGAACGCCTTCAGCCCGAGTACTTCGCCACCCTTGGGGTTGATCGGGTAGATGTCACCCTTGTACCCGCCGTTGACGAGGTTCTTCATCACCGAGTTACCGATCTTGCCGTCCTCGTTCGAGGCGCCGATCACGGCCACCGCGCGGGGCTTCATGATCCGGTTCATCGCGGTCAGGATCTCGTCCTGGGTGTAGCGCTCCACCGGCTTACCGGCCTCGGCGTCCACGATGATCCGGAAGTCCACCGCGGTGGCGCCGTCCGGCCCGGCCAGCACCGGGTTCAGGTCGACCTCGGCGAACTGCGGGAAGTCCTCGACCAGGTCGGACAGCTTGCTGATGATGGCGGCGATCGCATCCTTGTCGACGGGCTTGGCGCCGCGGACGCCGTTCAGCATCTCGTGCGCGCTGATCCCGTCCACCATCGAGCGGGCCTCTTCGGGCGAGGTCGGCGCGAGCCGGAAGGTGACGTCCTTGAGCACCTCGACCAGGACGCCACCAAGACCGAAGGCGACGATCTTGCCGAACGTCTCGTCGGTGACCGAGCCGACGATGACCTCCTGCACGTCACCGCCGGTGACGAGCATCTTCTGCACCTGTACGCCGGTGATCGCCGCGTCGGCCTGGTACGCCTTCGCGTTGGCGATGATCCGATCGAACGCCGTCACCGCTGCCTCGGCGCTGTCGACGCCGACCACCACGCCACCCGCCTCGGTCTTGTGCAGGATGTCCGGCGAAACGATCTTCAGCACGACCGGGAAGCCGATCTCGGCCGCCAGCACCGCGGCCCCGCCGGCAGTCGTGGCCAGCCCCTCACCCGGGGTCGGGATACCGTACGCGTCCGCGACCAGCTTGGCCTCGGGTGCGCTCAGCGAGGTGCGGCCTTCCGCCAGAGCCTGATCGAGGATGGTCTGGACAGCTGCCTTGTCATAAGTCATGCCTGAAGCTCCTCCGAAGCGAGATGGCTGTTGCTTGCGTCCGAAGAACTGTCGATGACGTCTGCGCAGTTCTTCGGACGTAACGGCTAGACGACGCCGGCGGATCGCAGGGATTCGAGTTCGGCGGTGTCGATGCCGAGGGCGCCGTAGATTGCGGAGTTGTGTTCGCCCAGGCCGGGTGAGGTCTCCACCTGGACGGGCGAGTCGGACAGCTTGATCGGGCAGCCGACGGTCTTGAAGGTGCCGCGCTGCGGGTGTTTCACCTCGACGACGGCGCCGAGCTCGGCCAGCGTCTCGTCCTCGATCAGTTCCTTGGTGGACAGGATCGGGCCGCACGGCACGTTCAGCGCGTTCAGCTTCTCCATCACCTCGAACTTGGTGTGCTGCTCGGTCCAGGTCTCGATCAGCGCGAACATCTTGTCGAGCTTGTCGAGCCGGGCGGCCGGCGTGTTCCAGTCCGGGTCGTCGACGAGCTCGGGCTTGCCGATCAGGTTCGCGATCGGGGCCCAGCCGGGCGGCTGGACGATCACGTAGATGTAGTCGTTCGGGCCGCCGGGCGCGGTACGGACCGCCCAGCCCGGCTGGCCGCCGCCGGACGCGTTGCCGGAGCGCGGTACCTCGTCGCCGAAGTTGTCGTTCGGGAACTCCTTCAGCGGGCCGTGCGCGAGCCGCTGCTGGTCACGCAGCTTGACCCGGGTGAGGTTCAGTACCGCCTCCTGCATGGCGACGCTGACCCGCTGCCCCTTGCCGGTGGCGACCCGCTGGTACAGCGCGGCGAGAATGCCGGCGACCAGGTGGATACCCGTGCCCGAGTCACCGATCTGAGCTCCGGTGGCGAGCGGCGGGCCGTCCTCGAAGCCGGTCGTGCTCATCGCGCCGCCCATCGCCTGGGCGACCACCTCATAGGCCTTGAAATCCTCGTACTTACCGGGGCCGAAACCCTTGATCGAGGCGAAGATGAGGGCCGGGTTGATCAGCTGCAGCCGGTCCCAGGTGAAGCCCATCCGGTCGATCGCCCCGGGAGCGAAGTTCTCCACCAGGATGTCGGAGTCCTTCACCAGGTCGGTGAAGATCTCCTTGCCCCGTTCGGACTTCATGTTCAAGGTGATGCTGCGCTTGTTGCAGTTCAGCATCGTGAAGTACAGGCTGTCGACGTCGGGCAGGTCGCGCAGCTGCTGGCGGGTGATGTCACCGGTGGGCGCCTCGAGCTTGACCACGTCCGCACCAAGCCAGGCGAGGATCTGGGTGCAGGACGGTCCTGACTGCACGTGGGTCATGTCGAGTACGCGAACACCTTCAAGGGCCTTGGGCATAACGGTCCTCCGCTACTTGTACATGGTCTGGTTCATCGTTCCGGGCGCGTACGCGTCCGGATCGACCCACACGTTGATCAGCGACGGCAGCCCCGACTCGCGGGCCCGCTGCATGGCCGGCCCGATGTCCTTGGGGTCGCGGACCTCCTCGCCGTAGCCGCCGAGCATCTTGGCGAACTGGTCGTACTTGACGTCGCCGAGCGTGTTGCCGATCCGGCCGCGCTCATGCCCGTACTTGGCTTCCTGCCCGTACCTGATCTGGTTCATCGAGGAGTTGTTGCCCACGACACCGACGAACGGCAGCTTGAACCGGACGAGCGTCTCGAAGTCCCAGCCGGTCAGCGAGAAGGCGCCGTCACCGAACAGCGCGACGACCTCCTTGTCGGGCCGGGCGTACTTGGCCGCCATCACGAACGGGATGCCGACGCCGATGGTGCCGAGCGGACCCGGGTCCATCCAGTGGCCGGGCGATTTGGGCTGTACCACGCCGCCGGAGAAGGTGACGATGTCGCCGCCGTCGCCGATGTAGATCGAGTCCTCGGTGAGGAACTCGTTGATCTCGTGCGCGAGCCGCAGCGGGTGGATCGGGTTGGCGTCCGAGAGCTGCCGCGGCAGCCGCTTCTGGTACGCCGCATCCTCCTCGGCGCGCAGCTCGCTGAACCACGCCTTGCGGTCGCCGGCCTTGGCGATCCGCCCGGACGACGCCTGCGTGACGGCCGCCAGGATCGCCCCCGGGTCGCCGACCAGGCCGAGGTCGATATCGCGGTTCTTGCCGACGGTGCGGTAGTCCATGTCGATCTGGACCACGGTCGCGCCCTTCGGCAGCCGGCGGCCGTAGCCCATCCGGAAGTCGAACGGGGTGCCGACGATCAGGATCAGGTCGGCGTTGTTGAACCCGTACCGCCGGGACAGGTGGAAGTGGTTCGGGTCGCCGGGCGGCAGGGTGCCGCGGGCCGAGCCGTTCATGAACGTCGGGATATTCAGCTTCCGGACGAAGTCGATCGCCGCGTCGCTGCCACGCGCGGTCCAGACCTGGGTGCCGAGCAGCACGACGGGCTTCTCGGCCCGGGCCAGCAGGTCGGCGAGCGCCTCGATGTCGGCCGGGTCGCCGATGCTCTTGGTGGATCCGCGGTACCGCCCGCCCTCGGGGATGGTCGCCGACTCCACCGGGACGGAGTTGTCCAGGATGTCGCGCGGGATCTCCAGGAAGGACGGGCCGGGGGCGCCGTTGTAGCACTCGCGGAACGCCATCGAGACCATGTCGGCCACCCGGGCGGTGCTCGGCACCGTGGCGGCGAACTTGGTGATCGGCGTCATCATGTCGACGTGCGGCAGGTCCTGTAGCGAACCCATCTTGTGCTGGTTCAGCGCACCCTGGCCGCCGATCAGCAGCATCGGGCTCTCCGCCCGGAAGGCGTTGGCGACACCGGTGATGGCGTCGGTGGTACCGGGTCCGGCGGTGACGACGGCGCAACCGGGCTTGCCGGTCATCCGGGCGTAGCCGTCGGCGGCGTGCGCCGCGACCTGCTCGTGCCGGACGTCGACGACGGCGATGCCCTCGTCGACGCAGCCGTCGTAGATGTCGATGATGTGTCCACCGCAGAGGGTGAAGATCACGTCGATCCCCTCGGCCTTGAGGGCCTTGGCCACCAGGTGCCCGCCCGAGATCGTGGCGGTGCTCGGTTCCGGCTCGGTCACCTGGGCGACCGCTTTCGTTTCGGACACTGTCTGGGCCATCTGGCAGTCATCTCCTCGGAGGAAGGCCGTTCTGGATTATCAGCCTGTAGATTGCATACCGTATGTGGTAGTCGTAGTCATACCGTATCGCCGATCCCCTTGTCCAGAGCTCAGCAGGGAGTTGCCATGACGATCCAGGACGAACTCGGCCAGACTCGGCGCGCAGTACAGAACCTCGAGAAAGCTCTTGCAGGGTTGAGGAATCAGCTCGGCGCGCACCTCGACGTACTACGCCTGATCGATGACGTGGCTAGGTGCTCGGCGGACCTGCAGCGACTAGAGCAACAGGTCGGTACGCCGAGCCGGCACGAGCTGGTCGTGATCCCCGACGACGACTACGACCACAGCTTGTGGGCCACCGGCGCCGCCGACCACGAGGGGCTGGGCGCACCAGGCCGCCGAGCCCCTTGAATCGACAGACACTGCTTCAGCAGCCGCCGGAGCTGTATGTCGTCCGCCGCTCGCGCGGTGATGGCTACGGCTTCGGCAGCGTGCTCAGTGGCAACGAAAGTGCGATAGAACGACTCACTCAGCCCGACCCGATCCAGGACGGGCAGCCACCAGCGGGCCGTCCCACCCGGATCTTCCTCGGCATCCAGGAGATACATCGCCGTCTGATGCGCGTTGGACAATCGCACCCGCTCCTGGCCAGTCAGCTCCCCTTCGGTCGCGAGAGCCGTCGACACGCAGAGGGCAACCAGCCGGGCCGATCCCTCGAACCCTGGTCTCGCCGTCTGCAGGAAGTCCGGGGCTAGCGGCAACAAGGCCCGGCGCCCGGCCTTCGTACTGTGGTCGTGGACCATCCTGGCGATCGAGCCGAGGACCGGATGGACGCAGGTCGGCCGATCCGTCCAGGGCTCTCTCGCCAGCTTGGAGACCAGCTCCAGTACGCACGGTTCGGGTCGCGCCACCCGCCCGTACGTCACTCTCCCGGCCGTACTATCCCGGCGACCGGAGTCCCCAACTGCCGTCGGACCGTCAGCGACGGTCGGCCGGGTTGCTTCAGGAAACGGACCGTGAGCGCCGTGGCGAGACCGAGGAAGCCGGCCACCAGGAACACCGGTCGATAGCCGATCGCCTCGACCAGGCTCGCCGTCACGCCGATGCCGACCAGGCCGCCCACCGCCTTGGCGGAATACAGGATGGCGTGGTTCTGCAGCAGGCTGTTCTCGCCGAAGAACTCCAGCACCAGGTTCGCCATGATCGCGTAGAACGCGCCACCGCCGAGGCCCGCGAACATCGCGCAGAACACGAACGCCCAGCCCGCGCCGGACTCGCCTGCTACTACGAGTCCGACATGGGCCAGCCCTTCGATCATCAATACCGCGGCCAGCACCCGCCGACGGCCGAACTGCTCCGAGAGACGGCCGGCGAAGGACCGGCCGAGACCGTTGACCGCGGCAAGCAATCCGGCCGCGAAGCCGGCGACGGCCAGGCCCAGTTGCGCTTGCATCGCATAGCTGACGACGAAGGCGATGCCGAACAACGACAGCGCAGTACAGAGTGCGAGCGTCAGCCACATCAGCGGCAGCGCGCCGGTGCGCATCGCCTCGCCAGGACGATAGTGCCGGGCGGCGGGGATGTTGTTCGGGATGCTGCGGTTGAGCTTGCGGTCGACGGCCCAGGCCTGCGCATCGAGCGCGGCCGGCCACCAATGCCGCGGCGGGTCCTTGAGGATGCCGCCGGCGGTCAGTACGACCAGCAGCGCCACCGCAGCCGCGAGATCGAAGACCAGGCGATGCCCGCCGGAGGAGTCGAAGATGGTCAGCAACGCGATACTCGGCACCGCGCCGACGGCGAAGCCTCCGGTCACGAACCCGATCGTGGCAACCCGCTTGTCCGGGAACCACCGGCCCGCCGTCGTGATGCACGCGGCGTACACGAGTCCGGCTCCGATACCGCCGATCAACGCGTAGCCGACCATCACGGCCGCGTAGCTGCCAGAGTGCGCGAGCGTCGCCAGACCACCAGCAGCAAAGACCCCACCCAGTACTACGAGTTGCGTCGGCGAGGCCCGGCGGATGCGCTGGAGCCATGCCGCGGGGATCGCGACGAGCGCCTGGCAGGCGACGAAAACGGCCAGCAGCCACATCGTCTGGACGAAACCCCAGCCGCGACCAGCCTGCAGGTCGAGCGCGGTCGAGCCGAAGGAGTACTGGAGCGGGCTGATCGCAACCATGCAGGCCCACGCGGCCCACAGTTGCCAGCGCCGCGGATGCCCGGTGAGTTCCTGGGCCTCTTCGCCGACCCGGTACTGGCGGCCGTACACGTCACGCACGTCCCGTGCTGTCATCAGCGTCTCCTGACTACTGCATACCGTATGTGGTCTTTGGTACTCCTCTCCGCTACCGCTTGTCCAGAGTTGAGCGGGTCTTGTGACGTTCGTGCATACAGAATACAGTCGTCAGAACGCGTATCGAGGAGGCCTTCTGTGGATCTGATGGAGTACCAAGCCAAAGAACTCTTCGTCCGGCACGGGGTGCCGGTCACCCTCGGGCGGGTGGTCGAGGACGCTGCCGATGCCGCGGCGGCCGCGGAAGAGTTGGGCGGCCGGGTCGTGGTGAAGGCCCAGGTGAAGGCCGGCGGCCGGGGCAAGGCGGGTGGCGTCAAGCTGGCCACGACGCCGGCCGAGGCGACCGAGCGCGCCCGCGACATCCTCGGGATGGACATCAAGGGACACACCGTCCGCCGGGTTCTGCTCGCGCCGGCCGCGGAGATCGCCGAGGAGTACTACTTCTCCTTCCTGGTGGATCGGGCGAACCGCAACTACCTGTGCATCGCGAGCACCGAAGGTGGCGTCGAGATCGAGGAGGTCGCGCACACCAACCCCGACGCGATCGCGAAGGTCTCGATCGACCCGGTGACCGGTGTCGACGAGGCGAAGGCGGCCGAGATCGTCGCCGCCGCGGGCTTCCCTGGTGAGGCTGCGTCGGTAGTACAGGCGTTATGGGACGTGTTCATCAAGGAGGACGCGTCGCTGGTCGAGGTGAACCCGCTGGTGAAGCTGGCCGACGGTTCGCTGGAGGCGCTCGACGGGAAGGTGACGCTGGACGAGAACGCGGCGTACCGGCATCCCGATCACGCGGCCTTCGACGACAAGGCCGCCGGCGATCCGCTGGAGGTCGCGGCGCAGGAGAAGGGGCTGAACTACGTCAAGCTCGACGGCTCCGTCGGCATCATCGGCAACGGCGCGGGGCTGGTGATGTCGACGCTCGACGTCGTCGCGTACGCGGGTGAGGCGCATGGTGGGGTGAAGCCGGCCAACTTCCTCGACATCGGCGGCGGTGCGTCCGCCGAGGTGATGAAGAACGGACTGAGCATCATTCTCGGCGACCCACAGGTGCGCAGCGTGTTCGTGAACGTGTTCGGCGGGATCACCGCGTGCGACGCCGTCTCGAACGGCATCGTGCAGGCGCTCGAACTGCTCGGCGACCAGGCGAACAAGCCGCTCGTCGTCCGGCTGGACGGCAACAACGTGGACGAGGGCCGGCGGATCCTCGCGAAGGCGAACCACCCGCTGGTGACGGTGGTCGACACCATGGACGGCGCTGCTGACCGCGCCGCCGAACTGGCCGCAACCGGACTCTGAGGAGCTAGTGAGATGGCAATCTTTCTGACCGAGAACAGCCGGGTCATCGTTCAGGGCATGACCGGGGCCGAGGGGCAGAAACACACCTCGCGGATGCTTGCCGCGGGCACCAATATCGTCGGTGGCGTGACGCCGGGCAAGGGCGGCCAGTCGGTCGACTTCGCCAGGCGGTCGATCCCGGTCTACGGCTCGTGCGCCGACGCGGTGAAGTCCACCGGCGCCGATGTCTCGATCGTCTTCGTGCCGCCGCGCTTTACCAAAGGCGCGGTGATCGAGGCCGTCGACGCCGGGATCCCACTGGTGGTGGTGATCACCGAAGGCGTGCCGGTGCACGATACTGCCGCGTTCTTCGCCCACGCGCAGGCCACGGGCACCCGGATCATCGGGCCCAACTCCCCCGGCCTGATCACCCCCGGCAGGGCGAACGCCGGCATCATCCCGGCCGACATCGCCGGTCCCGGCCGGATCGGGTTGGTGTCGAAGTCGGGCACGCTGACCTACCAGATGATGTACGAACTGCGCGAGTACGGCTTCACGACGGCGATCGGGATCGGCGGCGACCCGATCATCGGGACGACGCACATCGACGCGTTGCGCGCCTTCCAGGACGACCCCGAGACCGAGGCGATCGTGATGATCGGCGAGATCGGTGGCGACGCCGAGGAGCGCGCGGCGGCGTTCATCAAGGAGTACGTGACCAAGCTGGTCGTCGGATATGTCGCCGGGTTCACCGCTCCCGAAGGCAAGACGATGGGGCATGCGGGCGCGATCGTTTCCGGTTCGTCCGGTACTGCGGCCGCCAAGCAGGAAGCGCTCGAAGCGGTCGGCGTGAAGGTCGGCAAGACGCCGAGCGAGACCGCCCAGCTGATGCGCGAGGCGCTCGACCGGCTCCTCGTCCACTGACTCCTCGTCCACCAACTCCCGACCAACTCCTCGTCCTTCAGAAGGGGCAAGCAGCATGGCGAAGATCGGATTCATCGGGCTCGGCATCATGGGCTCGCACATGGCCGCGAACCTGATCACGGCCGGCCACGAGGTGACCGGCTACGACGTCGTACCGGCGTCCGTCGACAAACTCCTGCAGGCCGGCGGCAAGCCCGCACCGGACATCGCCTCGGCGGTGTCGGGTGTCGAGGTGGTCATCACCATGCTGCCCGACTCACCGCAGGTGGCGGAGGTCGTCCTCGGGCCGGGCGGGGTGCTCGAGGCGGCCGCGCCGGGCGTGCTCCTGATCGACATGAGCTCGATCGCGCCGGAGACCTCGCTGGCGGTTGCGGCGCAGGGTTCGGCGCGCGGAGTACGGGTGCTGGATGCGCCGGTGAGTGGTGGTGAGCAAGGTGCGATCAAGGCGTCGTTGTCGATCATGGTCGGTGGTAGTGCCGAGGATTTCGCGTCGGCGCGACCGATCCTCGAGGACCTCGGCCGGACCATCGTGCACGTCGGCGGGTACGGCGCCGGCCAGACGGTGAAGGCGGCCAACCAGTTGATGGTGGCCGGCATCATCGCGCTGGTCAGCGAGGCGATCGTGCTGCTGGAGGCTTCCGGTGTCGACGGCGAGCGCGGGCTCGAAGTACTGGCCGGCGGTCTGGCCGGAAACCGCATCCTCGACCTGAAGTCGGCCTCGATGCTCGCCCGTCAGTTCGAGCCCGGCTTCCGGATCGACCTGCACCACAAGGACATGGGCATCGCCCTGGCGTCGGCTCGTGCCGCCGGCGTCTCCCTGCCCGTCACCGGCGTAGTAGCCCAACTGGTCGCCGCAGCCCGAGCCACCGGCCACGGCTCCGACGACCACTCATCCCTGCTGGCCGTCATCGAGTCGCTGTCCGGCCGTTCATCCTGAAGTCAAGAGAGCTGCCGGATGCGCCGCCGCAGCCGCCGAGGTAGATAGAGGAGCTGACAGCTCCTCGCGGTTGTTCATAGCGCATGATTGCCTGCCGGCGGGTCTCGCACCAGTTGTTCGAGGTCAGCTGGTGGAGCAGTGCTGGCCCGGACCACCAGCTCGGTGCCGACGGCGACGGGCTGGTGGTGGTGCTCACCTGTCCGGATCCCTTCGATCAGGGCGTCGACGCTGCGGCGAGCGACCTCGGGGAAGAACTGGCGGATCGTCGTCAGCGGAGGCCAGAACTGGGCGGCCTCCTCCATGTCGTCGAAGCCCACCACGCTGACGTTCCCGGGAACTGACCGGCCGCGCTCGTGCAGGGCTCGCAGCAGGCCGAGGGCCATCTGGTCGTTGGCCGCGAAGACCGCGGTGACCTCGGGGTCGGCGGCGAGCACGCGGCCGGCCTCGTACCCGGAGCCGGCCGACCAGTCACCGGTCAGCACGGGCGGTACCGGGCACCCGCGGTCGGTCAGAGTCTGCCGCCACGATCGCAGCCGGCGCGAGGCGGCGTAGGAATCCTCCGGGCCGCCGAGATGCCAGACCGTCCGGTGTCCGAGGTCGAGCAGGTGCTCGGTCGCCAGCCGGGCACCCTGGGCCTGGTCGGTATCGACGACCGGGTAGTCGAGGTCGGCATTCGAGTCGATCACCACGACCGGCATCCCTTCGGGCATCCGGACATCTGCCTCGTCGAGCCGATGTGCCTCGATCAGGATGATGTCCGACTTCACGATCGGTGAGTCCGATTTCCTCCTCGACGGTGCGCCGTTCCGGATCCTGTCCGGCGCCCTGCACTACTTCCGCGTTCATCCGCAGTCCTGGGCGGACCGGATCGAGAAGGCCCGCCTGATGGGACTCAACACCATCGAGACCTATGTGCCGTGGAACGCCCACAGTCCTCGGCCCGGGGTCTTCGACACCGAAGGGATGCTCGATCTCGGGCGGTTCCTGCGGCTGGTCGCCGAAGCCGGCCTGTACGCGATCGTCCGCCCAGGCCCGTACATCTGCGCGGAGTGGGACAACGGCGGCCTCCCCGCCTGGCTCTTCCAGGAGCCAGGCGTGGGCGTCCGCCGGCACGAGCCGCGGTTCCTGGCCGCGATCGAGGAGTATCTCCAGCAGGTACTGCGCATCGTGGAGCCGCTGCAGGTCCATCACGGTGGACCAGTGCTGCTGGTCCAGGTCGAGAACGAGTACGGCGCTTTCGGTACCGACCAGGTCTATCTGAAGGCGCTGGCCGACCTGATCGGCCGAGCCGGGATCACGGTGCCGCTCGTGACCGTGGATCAGCCGGTGGACGAGATGCTCGCGGCGGGTGGGCTGGACGGCGTACTGCGGACCGGGTCCTTCGGCTCGCGCAGCACCGAGAGGCTCCGCACCTTGCGGGCCCATCAACCGTCGGGTCCGCTGATGTGCATGGAGTTCTGGGATGGGTGGTTCGACCACTGGGGCGGTCCTCATCACACGACCTCGGTCGAGGACGCGGCCTCGGAGCTGGACATCTTGCTGGCCACGGGGGCATCGGTCAACGTGTACATGTTCCACGGCGGCACGAACTTCGGCCTCACCAACGGGGCCAACGACAAGGGCGTCTACCGGCCGACAGTCACGTCGTATGACTACGACGCCCCGCTGGACGAGGCGGGGGACTTCACCGCGAAGTTCCACGCCTTCCGGGAGGTGATCTCCCGCTACGCAACGGTGCCGCCGATGACTCCGGCTTCGGTCGAGCCGGCACCGGAGTTCTCGGTACCACTGGGCGAGCCTGTTTCCGTGCGGGGGCGGTGGACCACGCACGCGTCGCTACCGACCCTCGACGGGCTGGGCGCCCGGCTCGCGATCTACCGGACCGAGATCGAGGTCGAGGGGCCTGCTCTGCTCGAGGTCGGCGAGGTCCGCGATCGCGCCCAGATCTTCCTCGACGGCCACCCGGTCGGCATCCTGGAACGCGAGAACCACGATCGCGCCATCCTCCTGCCGCACGGCCGCGGCCGGCTGGAGTTGGTCGTCGAGGATCAGGGGCGGGTCAACTACGGTCCCCGGATCGGCGAACCGAAGGGCCTGACCGGTGCCGTTCTGCTCGACTCGATCCCGCTCACGAGCTGGTCGACCTGCGTCATCGACCTCGACGCCGTCCCCTCTTCGTGGCAGTCCGTCAGCGAGAAGGCCGTGGTGGCCCCGGGCCCGACCGCTTGGCGAGCGACCTTCGACGCCGACGGTCCGGTCGATCACTTCCTCAAGACCGATGCCTGGGGCAAGGGTTTTGCGTGGGTGAACGGCTTCTGCCTCGGGCGCTACTGGCATCGCGGCCCGCAGCACGCGCTGTATGTACCGGGGCCTGTCATCCGTCGAGGGGCGAACGAACTGGTCGTCCTGGAGCTCGACACGATGGCCTCTCGGACCGCTGAGTTCACCACTGGCGCTTCGCTCGGTCCTGTTGATTTGTAGCTGAGTGG
Organism: Streptomyces sp. SID13031; assembly: GCF_010548305.1. GTDB lineage: Bacteria > Actinomycetota > Actinomycetes > Propionibacteriales > Kribbellaceae > Kribbella. The sequence goes on along the minus strand of NZ_JAAGLV010000033.1, from coordinate 24,806 downwards.
AACAGACGGGTCCGGAGGGGGCCTGGCAGGGCGCGCTCGGCTCCGGGCCCGTCTGGCTAGACGGCTCTCGCTGCTGTCGGGGCGTGAGCGATGGGGGTCATGCCGACCTTGGTCGAGAGGAGGTCGGTCACCGCGTGGACCGCGCGGAGGGTCGGGGCCTTGGTGCCGGTCAGGTCGGCCAGCTCCACCACTGCGGCGAGGATGACGTCCAGCTCGAGTGGCTTGTCCTTCTCCAGGTCCTGGAGCATCGAGGTCTTGTGTTCGCCGACCCGTTCGGCGCCGTCGATGCGTTTGTCGACCGAGATGTCGGGCGTGGACCCGACAGCGGCCGCGACCTCCAGCGTCTCCTCCATCATCAGCCGGATCATCGCGCGGGTACCCCGGTGCTGGGCGATCTCCACCATCGTCGCGCGGGCCAGCGCGCTGATCGGGTTGAAGGCCGCGTTGCCGAGCAGCTTGATCCAGATGTCGTTGCGGATGTCCTCCTCGACCGGACACTTCAGTCCGCCGGCGACCATCGCCTCGCTGAACTCCAGACACCGGTCCGAGCGGACACCGTCCGGCTCGCCGATCGAGAACCGGGTGCCTTCGAGATGCCGGACGACGCCCGGCCCCTCCAACTCGGTGGAGCAGTAGACGACGCAACCGATCGCGCGCTCGAGCGAGAGGACCCGGGTCACCTCACCACCCGGGTCCACCGACTCGATCCGGCGATCCTCGTACGGCCCCGGCAGACCGTGGAAGTACCACCACGGAATCCCGTTCTGGGCGGCCACGACGGCCGTCTTGCCGTGCAGCAGCGGCTCGATCAGCGGCCCGCAGGACGCGTACGAGTTCGCCTTCAGTCCCAGGAAGACGACGTCGACCGGCCCGATCTCGGCGGGGTCGTCGGTGGCCGGCGTACGGGCGACCCAGTCACCCCGCGGACTCAGTACCTGCACGCCGTTGGCCCGGATCGCCTGCAAGTGGGGGCCGCGGGCAACCAAATGCACCTCGGTCCCACCCCGATGCAGTGCGGCACCGACGTATGCGCCGATCGCACCGGCGCCCAGAATCGCAACCTTCATCCGCGGACTCCTAGTCTCGTAGCCCGGAGGCGGTCGGGATCGGGTTCTGGACGCCGTCGAGCTCAGCGAACTCGATCACGTTGTCGATCTCGGTTCCCATCGAGACGTTGGTGACGCGTTCCAGGATCACCTCGACCATGATCGGCACCCGGTGCTCGACCATCAGCTTCTTCGCCTGCTCCAGCGCGGGCAGGATGCCGTCCGGCTCGAACACCCGCAACGCCTTGCAGCCAAGGCCTTCGGCGACCTTGACGTGGTCGACGCCGTACCCGTTCAGCTCGGGCGCGTTGATGTTCTCGAACGACAGCTGGACGCAGTAGTCCATCTCCAGCCCCCGCTGCGCCTGCCGGATCAGCCCGAGATAGGCGTTGTTCACCACCACGTGGATGTAGGGAATGTTGAACTGGGCGCCGACCGCGAGTTCCTCGATCAGGAACTGGAAGTCGTAGTCGCCCGACAGCGCCACGACGGTCGCTTCCGGATCGGCGACCGCAACACCGAGAGCCGCCGGTCCGGTCCAGCCGAGCGGACCCGCCTGCCCGGCGTTGATCCAGTGCCGCGGCCGATAGACATGCAGCATCTGCGCGGCCTGGATCTGCGACAACCCGATCGTGGAGACGTACCGGGTGTCCGGCCCGAAGGCATTGTTCATCTCCTGATAGACCCGCTGCGGTTTCACCGGCACGTCCTCGAAGTCGGTACGCCGCAGCAGCGTCCGCTTCCGTTCGCGGCAAGCAGCCGACCACTCCGACCGATCCTTCAGCGGAGCGCCGTCCCGAGCGACATGGATCAGTACTTCGAGCGCGGCCTTCGCATCCGACGCGATGCCGAGATCCGGCGCGAACACCCGCCCGATCTGGGTCGGCTCGATGTCGATATGGACGAACTTGCGACCCTTCGTGTACGTCGCGACCGAACCCGTGTGCCGGTTGGCCCACCGGTTGCCGATCCCGATCACCAGATCGGAGGCCAGCAGCGTCTCGTTGCCGTACCGGTGCGACGTCTGCAGCCCGACCATCCCGGCCATCAGCCGATGGTCGTCCGGGATCGCCCCCCAGCCCATCAACGTCGGCACCACCGGCACGCCGGTGAGCTCGGCGAACTCGACCAGGAGGTCCGCCGCATCCGCGTTGATGATGCCGCCACCCGCGACGATCAGCGGGTGCTCGGCTTCGGCCAGCATCCGCAGTACCGTCTCGGCCTGTGCGACCGTGGCCCGCGGCGACGCGATCGGCAGCGGGACGTACAGGTCGGGGTCGAAGTCGATCTCGGTCAACTGGACGTCGATCGGCAGATCGATGAGCACCGGTCCGGGACGACCGGAGCGCATCAGCTGGAACGCCTTCTGGAAGACACCCGGCACCTGCGCGGCCTCCAGTACAGTGACCGCCCACTTGGTGACCGACTGGGCGATCGTGGAGATGTCGACGGCCTGGAAGTCCTCCTTGTGCAGCTTCGCGACCGGCGCCTGGCCGGTGACGCACAGGATCGGGATGGAGTCTGCGCTGGCGGAGTACAGGCCGGTGATCATGTCGGTGCCGGCGGGACCCGACGTACCGACGCAGACTCCGATGTTTCCCGCCTTGGCGCGGGTGTAGCCCTCGGCCATGTGCGAGGCGCCTTCGACGTGCCGGGCGAGCACGTGCTTGAGCTCACCCTGCGCGCGAACCGCGCTGTAGAAGGGGTTGATGGCCGCACCGGGGAGGCCGAACAGGTTCGTGATGCCTTCGCGACGGAGGATCTCCACCGCCGCGCGGGCGGCAGTCATTCGGGGCATACAGGGCTCCTTGGCTCAGGTGCGAGGGATCCAGGCGAAGCTGTCGGGGGTTGTGGTGCTGGGCTTGTACTCCAGCCCGATCCAGCCGTCGTAGCCGGCCTGCTGGAGTTCACCGAGGTACTGCGCGATCGGGATCTCACCGGTCCCGGGCTCGTTGCGACCGGGCGAGTCCGCGAGCTGAACGTGCGCGATGCGATCGGCGTACGTCGTGATCGCCTTGCTGACGTCATCGCCGTTGACGGTCAGGTGGTAGAGGTCCGCGAGCAACCCGAGGCTGGTCACGCCGGACTCGCGTTCGACCCGGGTGATCACCTCGACGGCATCGGTTGCCGTCAGCAACGGGTACTTCGGGGCGCCACTGACCGGCTCGACCAGGACGGTCGCGCCGAAGGAGCCGGCCGCCGTACCGGCCAGGGCGAGGTTCTCGGCGGCGAGCTCGTCCTGCTCGGCGGGGGCGACGCCGTCGACGCGATTGCCGTACAACGCGTTGAAGGCGCGGCAGCCCAGCCGTTCGCCGATCCCCAGCGTCACCGCGATGTTGTCGCGGAACTCCAGCGATCGTTGCGGCCACGACACCAGGCCGCGGTCGCCGGCCGGCAGGTCACCGGCGGCGAAGTTGAGCCCTACCAGCTGGACGCCGGCGTCGCGGATCGCGCGTTCGAACGCGTCGACCTCGGCGTCACCGGGCAGCGGGCTGTCGAACGGCCACCAGAACTCCACCGCCTCGAACCCGGCATCCCGGGCGGCCTGCGGTCTTTCCAGCAAAGGCAGTTCGGTGAACAGGATCGAGCAGTTGACGGCGTAACGCGGTCTCGCCATTGGTCCCACCTTCCGGAGGGGCTTGGTATACCGCATACAGTAGGCCGGGCCCAGAAGGCGGTCAAGACATGACCCAGGTCACATTTCCGATGAGTTGATAGGCGTCAGCGATGAGCTGACCGGACCACCTGTCAGGCGTGGGCGGCGCGCATCGCCTGGGCCAGTTCTTCCAGGGCCGGGAGGGCGTCGATGATGGTCGCGGCCGAGTCGGCGGGGAGCTGGTCGAGACAGTCGCCGATGGTCTTGGTGCGGAGGAGCTTGACGCGTTCGTGCAGGTGGCGGCCGGCGTCGGTGGCCTCGACCCGGATGGCGCGGAGGTCGTCCGGATTGGGATCGCGCTGGATCAGGCCGAGCTCGGTCAACTTGCCGACCACGCGGGAGAGCATGGTCGGGTTGAGGCCCTCCAGTTGCGCCAGCTCGGTCAGGCCGAGAGGGCCGCGGAAGGCGATCAGGCCGAGGACCGAGGCCTGGGTCGGCGTCAGGCCCTCGCCGGTGGCCGTGGCGTTGAGCTCACGCGCGAGCCGGGAGATCACGGCGCGGAGCTTGCTCAGCGTCTCGGTGTCGGTCATGTCCTGTATCCCTCTTCGGCCTTTATTGCCTGCTGGCAAGCAATGTAGTCTGTTCATCGATGGAACCGTCGAGTTCAGCTTCTCAGCTTGCCGAACCGGCCGCGGATGAGCCGCTGGCCCACCGGCGGATCGTCTTCGGCATCGTCTCGATCGCCCTGCTGATGGCCTCGATCGATCAGACCATAGTGGCGACCGCGCTCAACGCCATCCGCGGCGACCTGCACGCGGAGCTGAACTGGAGCGGCTGGACGATCACCATCTACGCGCTCGGCCAGATCATCGTGATGCCGCTGGCCGGCCGGCTCGGCGACCAGTTCGGCCGCAAGCGCGTCTTCCTCGGCGCCGCCGTGCTGTTCACCGTCGCCTCGCTGTGCTGCAGCCTCGCCGACAACATCTACCTGCTGGTGGTGTTCCGCGCCTTCCAGGCGATCGGCGGCGGCGCGTTCATGCCGACCGCGACCGGCATCGTGTCCGAGCAGTTCGGCCGCGACCGGGACCGGGCGATCGGCATGTTCACCTCGATCTTCCCGATCGGCGGCATCCTCGGCCCGATCATCGGCGGCGTCATCGTCACGTACTGGTCCTGGCGGGAGATCTTCATCGTCAACGTGCCGATCGGCCTGCTGCTGATCGGGCTCGGCCTGCGCTTCATCCCGCGCAGCACCCCCAAACCGGCCGGCCGGGTCGACACCGTCGGCGCCGTGCTGCTCACGCTGACGATCCTGTTCGGGATGTACGGGATCAGCTCGCTCGGGAGCAGTGGAGCGTCACCGGCCGATCCGCTGTTCATCGCCGCCGAGGTGATTGCGGTCACTCTCGGGTTGCTCTTCGTCCGGCACGCCAGGCGCAACGCGGCGCCATTCATCCCGGTCAACCTGCTCCGCGGCGGCGGCTTCGGCGCGATGAACGCGATCAACTTCCTCTTCGGCGCGGCCGTACTGGGCTTCGGCGCGCTCGTCCCCCTGTACGCCGAATCGCGCTACGGCATCCAGCCGCTGCAGGCCGGGACGCTGCTCACGGCCAGGGCCGTCGGGATGATCTGCGTCGCCGGGCTCGCCGTCTTCGCGCTTCGGCGTACCGGCTACCGGGCCCCGATGATCGGTGGCTTCCTGCTCGTGGCCGGCGGGATGACGCTGATGGCGATCGCCCCGCACGGCCTCACCCCGTACGGCTGGCTGGCGCTCGCCGCCGGGATCACCGGCGTCGGGATGGGTCTGTCGATCCCCGCCTCCAACAACGCCAGCCTGCAACTCGCCCCCGACCAGATCTCGGCGATCGCCGGCCTCCGCGGCATGTTCCGCCAGTCCGGCGGCATCGTCGCCGTGTCGGTCACGACCGCCCTGCTGTCGCACTCCGCCAACGGCGGCCTGGCACAGGCGTACAGCTTCGTCATCTTCGCCGCGGTGCTGGTGCTGATCATCCCGTTCACGCTGCTCGTCCCGGACCACCGCGGATCCTGGTAGCTCAGACGGCAGGCTCGGCCGCCAGCCGGAAGGTCGCTCGGTAGGCGCCCGGGCTCGTACCGGCGCTCAGGAGAAAGTGGCGGCGGAGAGACTCGGTCGAGCCGAAGCCGGCGGCGTACGCGATCTGGGTGACGGTCAGATCCGATTCCTCCAGCAGCTCGCGAGCCCGCTCGACCCGGCGCATCACGACCCAGTCCAGGACACTTTGCCCGGTCTCCGCGCGGAACCGCCGCGCCAGCGTGCGACCGCTCATGTGGGCCTGATCGGCGACCGCCTGCAATGTGAGCGGCTCATCGAGGTGCTCAAGCATCCACGCGAGCACGGGCGCCAGCGACCCGGTCAGCGGCTTGTCGATGATTTTCGTGTACTGCGACTGCCCGCCGGCCCGATGCGGGGGGCTCACCAGCAGCCGGGAGACGTCGTTGGCATACGACTGGCCGAGATCTGACCGGAGTACGTGTAAGCAGAGATCCGCCGCCGCGAGCATGCCGCCTGACGTCAGTACCTGCCCGTCGTCGATGTACAGCTCATGCTCGGCCAGCTCCACGCGGGGAAAGGCCGCCCGGAACTCCTCGGCCAGCGCCCAGTGCGTGGTCACGCGATGCCCGTCGAGCACACCGGCGTACCCAAGGACGAAGGCGCCCGTGCAGAGCGAGACCAGCCTGGCGCCGTCAGCGCCCGCGCTGGCGATCGCAGCGAGTGCCTGCGGGTTCTCGGCCGACTCCTGATCGACCACGCCGGGCACGACGACGGTGTCGGCCTCGGCCAGCTCCTGCAATGGCCGGAGCTCGCCGATGATGGCGCTGAGCGGGTTGGACGGCTTGCCACAGAGCACGACGTCGTACGGCGATTCAGGCTCCGGGCGGATCTTCTGGAACATCGGCGGCCGGTTCCCGAAGGCCTGCACCGCGACAGCGAGATCCAGCGTCAGCTTGTCGCCGAGCACGGCGACGGCGACCCGATGTCTTGCATCGCTCACAACAACCCCCTCGCTGTCCCGATCTGGGGCAAGTATGGCCCGGATCGGGGCGTGCGCAGGGGTGCCTGAGCCGAAGAATCGAGGCATCAACCCGCGACTTGGAGGTACTGAGATGAACCCCGACACGATCGTTCTGGTCCACGGCTTCTGGGTGACGCCGCGCAGCTGGGAACAGTGGATCGAGCGCTACGAACGGCAGGGCTACCGGGTGATCGCACCGGCATACCCGGGCTACGAGGTCGAGGTGGAGGCACTGAACGCGGACCCGTCGCCGATCGAGAAGGTGACCGTGCCGGCCATCATCGAGCACCTCGAGTCGGTGATCCGTGAGCTGGACCAGCCGCCGATCCTGATCGGCCACTCGGCCGGTGGCGCGTTCGTCCAGATCCTGCTGGACCACGGTTTCGGCGCCGCCGGGGTGGCGATCAACTCGGCGCCGACCGAGGGCGTACCGGTGGTGCCGTTCAGCCAGATCCGGTCGACCTTCCCGGTGCTGAGCAACCCTGCCAACCGGCACAAGGCGGTCGGCTACACCCACGAGCAGTGGCACTACGCCTTCACGAACACGTTCCCGGAGGACGAGTCCCGGCGGCTGTACGAGCGGTACCACATCCCCGCCTCCGGCCGGATCCTCTTCGACAGCGCACTGGCGAACCTGCTGCCGGGTCATCAGGACACCTGGGTGGACTACCAGAACGACGCCCGCAAGCCGCTGCTGTTCCTGTCCGGCGGCGATGACCACCTGATGCCGCCGTCGGTCCAGCGCTCGAACGCGAGGCACTACAAGGCGCCCTCGACGGTCACCGAGATCGAGGAGTACCCGGGCCGCGCCCACCTGATGCCCGCCGAAGCCGGCTGGGAGGAGGTCGCCGACCGTGCCCTGGCCTGGGCGGTCGAGCAGGCCGGCAAATAGCGACAGGCTGGGCCGGTCGCGGCTAGTTGCGACCGGCCCCCGATGTGCTACCGTTTCTGACGGTTGCAGTTTTGCAGTTCCCGGTTTGTTTTTAGAAACGCCCGCGGATTTGTGATCCGCAGGGCGTTTTCTCATTTCTGGGCCTCGGTCCGGTGTGGGAGGGCTCGTTCAGCAACCAGGGGACCGACGACCGTCGGGACCTGTTACCCGCCCCACACAAGGAGCAGATCATGGCCAGCGGAACAGTGAAGTGGTTCAACGGTGAAAAGGGCTTCGGCTTCATTTCTCAGGACGGCGGCGGCGCCGACGTCTTCGTGCACTACTCGGCGATCGCGGCGGACGGCTACCGTTCGCTCGATGAGAACCAGAAGGTCGAGTTCGACCTGACCCAGGGCCCGAAGGGCCCGCAGGCGGAGAACGTCCGCCCGGTCTGAACCACCGCTTGAGCAAGCCCGGCCGTTCTCGGCCGGGCTTGTTCTTTTTCTACCGGACCCAGAGGTACTCGCCGTCGTCGAGCTGGTCCGTCCGGTGCAGCCCGGCCGCAGCGGCGACGGCGGCCGACGCGAGGTGCTCGGGATGCACGTGCGCGACGACCCGCCCGGCCCCGTGAGCCTGCAGCCAGGCGACCAGAGCGACAGCCGCCTCCTTGGCGTAGCCGTGCCCCTGCCAGGCCGTCCCCAGCACCCAGGCGATCTCCGCCTCGTCACCGATCACCGTGGCCTGGACGTAGCCGACCAGTTCGTCGTACTGCGTAACGCTGATCACCCAGTTGAGCCACGACTCCCCAGGGCGGCCCGGGCCGGCCACCTGTCGCCGGTAGCGCTCCGCGAGCGCCTCTGCCGTCGGGGGCTCGCCACCGGTGAACGCGTACAGCTCCGGATCCGCGAGTACCTTCGCCATCGCTTCGGAGTACTCGGCGCGCAGCGGCAGCAGCACCGACCGCTCGGTGGTGAACCTGGTAGCGATCATCCTGCTGACAGTAGCGGCGAGCGGCTCGGTCGCTCCCTCCACGACCGGCCCGCCCAACGCCACCTCCCCCTTACGTGTGCAGCCGCGTGTTCGGATGCAGGTCGAACCGCGGGTTCCGGTGGTCACCGGGCCCGTACGGCGTGACGCGCTCCTCGTAGTGCAGATGTGGCCCAGCAGCCAGGCCGAGGCGATCCCCCGTCTCCACCGTGTCGCCTTGGCGCACCTCCGGGCCGGCCAGGTGGTCGTACAGATGCCAGATGGCATTGGACTCGACCACGACCTGCTCCGCCGACACCCGGACAACGACGCCGGCCATGGTGGCCCTGATCGCCGTACCGGGGGCGGCGCGGTAGTCACGGCCCCGGTGGAAGCCGTGCTGCTCGTCGCCTGCGACCCCGAACTCGCAGGTCACGTCCGCGTTGTGTACCGGAGCTGCCATGGGACGAGAGTGCTGGCAAACCTTCAGACAGTCTTAAAGCCAGAAACTAGACCCTGGCCGGCAACGCCGGGTACGGAGCCGGTTCGACCTCCAGCTCGGCCATCCGCTGGATATACGTCCGGTACGCCCGCCTAGCCTCGCCATGGGCTCCGCTCGCTAGGAAGGCGGTCACCAGGCCCAGGTGGGCGCGCTCGTCGTACTGGTCGCGCTGCAGGATCCGCAACAGGTACCCGGCGGCCGCGTCCGGGTCACCCTTGCCGCGCTCAGCAAGCACCCGCGCCACCCGGACATAGAGCGCCCTGGCCTCTTCACGCATCCCCGCGGCCCAGTCCGCGTACACGTCCTCTTCCAGGAAGTCCCCGCTATACCCCGCCTCGGCCGCGCGCAGCAGGGGCATGTTGTTGCCGTCCAGCCCGGCTCGCGCTTCCTGGAGGAAGCCCTCGACGTCGACTGAGGTCTGGTCGCTGTCCAGCCAGATGGTGGCCCGGTCGGCTCCGACGAAGCGGTCGGGCGAGTAGCGCTTGGTCGGGTCGAGCACGGAGCGCACGGTCGACAGTGCGACCGACAGTCTCGGTGAAGCGACCGACTCGCCTTGGTCCGGCCAGAGGAAATCCAGGAGCTGCACCCGCGCGACAGGACGGCAGCGGCGGGCGACCAGGATCTTCAGTAGGTCACGGGCCTTCTTCGACGGCCACTCCCCTAGCTGGATCGCCTTGCCATCCCGTAGTACGCGGAAGCCGCCTAGGCACTCGATGCGCACCGGAGCCGGGCCCGTCTGCTGACTGGCGGCCAGCGCCGCTGCCGCGTAGCGTGTCGCTCCCGCAGCCAGGAACTGTTGGTGAGCCTGCAGTGCAAGCTCACGGCCTTCGCTGCCCTGCGTGCGCCCAGCCAGCATCAACTCAGCACGCGCCTGCCCCAGCGGATCGCCCAGCTCATGCCTGATGTTCAGTACTTCGTGCAGCACCTCGCCGCCGTCAGCAGCCGCGTACAGCTCGAGTGCATCGGCCAGTCCCGCCCGATCGCGGCGTCGGCGGCAGAGCGCGGCCGACTCCATCGCAGCGTTGGCAGCCTCGTCCTTGTCACCCGCGTGGAGCGCCACCCACCCCAGCCCCACCAGTGCACCAGACAGCCCCAGGACTGGGCCGTAGGCCACCGCCTGGCGAGCGAGGCCGGCGAGCTCGGCAGCCCGCTCCGGCTCCTCCACTGCCAGGACCCGTGCCAGCCCCGCCAGCGACGGGACCACGGACTGCATGTCCTTGGAGTCAGCAACGGCTATCGCCTCTTCATAACAAGCTCGGGCCATGGCCCGGTCCCCTCGCTCCCGGTAGACCTCACCGAGCGCAGTCAGCGGTAGAGCGATCTGCTTCGACTCCAGCTTCTGGTAGAGCGCCCGCGAAGCCTCCAGCTCCCCGATGGCCTCGTCCAGCCGGCCCATCCGCAGTAGCGCCTGACCTCTGTTGTTCAACGCCAATGCACGGAACACGGCGAAGCCGGAGCGATCGGCCAGCTCCAGTGCGATCTCCAGCTCGCCCAGACCGAGCACGTAGTCGCCCTCGCCGATGTGGTGCGACGCACGGTTCACCCGAATGCGGATCGACTGCAGGATGTCGCCCGCGCGCTCTGCGTACTCCAATGCGCGGAGGTAGTGGGAGGCGTTGCCGACCGGGTCGCTGTCGACGGCAGCAAGCATCGCCAGCACCGTGTGGACGATCGCCAGCGCCCGGTCGTCACCCGACGTCTTCGCCGAGACCTCCGCCCCTGCGATCAGCTCACGGCACTCGTCGAACTCCCCACGCAACCAGTGCGCAGACGCCCACCAGGCCTGCAGCAGGGCCTCGTCAGCCGGGTGCTGCCCGTCGATCCGCCCCCTGCGATACACGGCGACCGCTACGTCGGTCCTGCCGCGCAGGTGATGGATCAGCCCTAGTCGCCAGGCGATGGCGACGGGGATCTCGCCCGCCGGCTCGATGATCCGGTCGAAGCAGTTCTCCGCGCCCTGCCAGTCCCCGAGCACCTGCCGCGCTTCGCCTTCCAGCTGGTCCATCGCTGCGTCTCGTAGCTGCCCGGGCAGGGAGCTGACGGCCGCCACCACTGTTTCGGCCAGGCCGCCGCTGACCATGAGATGCCCTCGCTGCGCGAGCATCCGGGCCACCTGGGACGGTTCGACCGACTGGTAGCAGGCCAGCGCGTCCCGGTGGTCTCCGACGGACTCGAACCACTGCCCGGCTTGCAGAGTCAGCTCGGCCATCCCGATCTCGTCCGCGAACAACCGGTCGATGGCGAAGTCCCGTACGAGCGGGTTGAGCTCGTAGCCATCCACCTCTCCAGCGGAGACGAGCAGGCCCCGGATCCGCAGCTGCTGCAGGGTTTCCGCGCTCTCAGTGAGCCCTACGGCCTGACAGAGCTCGGCACTGAACCTCGGCAATACGGCCACCGCGGCAACCAATCGGCGTACGGACTGAGGCTCTGCTGCGAAGACCTCCTCGGCCAGATAGTCGTACAGCGGGCCATCCGACCGCAGAGCCCGCCGCAACCGGCCCTGCCGCTCCGAAGCCGGCACTGTGCGCAACGCCTCGACTGCCAGCCGCACAGCAGCCGGCCAGCCCTGTACTGCGGCCTGCAACGGCTCAGCAAGCTCCTCAGAGCCGTCGCCCAGTACTACGTCCAGCACCGCGCGGGTCTCCTGCACCGTGAAGGCCAGCGCCGTCGCGTCGATCTCGAGCACCTGACCCCGCCCACGCAGCCGGTCGATCCCGAAGGGCATCGCCGTCCGAGACGCGACCACCAGGTGCAACGAGGGCGGCGCAACTCGTACCAGGCCCTCGATCAACTTCGTTGCCGGGTCACCCGGGTTGAGCTCGTGCAAATCGTCCAGCACGAGCACCAGGTCGCCCTTGAGGTTCTGCTCGAGCGCATCGGCGAGCAGTGCGGCGTACGCGAGAGCTCTAGTGCCCTGCTCGGCGTCGGCGTCGGGGCCACGCGGCCCCTGGAGCTCAGCGGCCAGTACGGCCGACAGTGCGGGCACCTGGCGGTGCAGGGCGTCGACCAGGCCAGTGACCATCGCAGCGAGCGAGCGGTCCTCAGCGCGGACGGTGTACCAAGCGCAGGGCCACTCGGCGGCCCAGGAGCTCAGCAGAGTGGACTTGCCGAACCCGGCGTCGGCCACCACCGTCAGCAAGCGGCGACGAGAGCCCTCGCCCAACAGCTTGGTCAGCCGCGGCCGCGCGACGGTCCCCTGCATAGCCCACCCTCTCTGTCGCTCCCCCGAGCACTAAGACAGGACAGCACCGTCGGTAGTGAGACCGCAACAGTGTTAGCCCTGAACTTGCCGGGAGGTTTGCCCGGCACGGCGGGGACAGGTGTCCCGGGACGGCCGGGCAACGCCGTAGGGTGGGTGCCCATGAACGACCGGCTGGTGTGGATCGACTGTGAGATGACCGGACTCGATCTCGAAAAGGATGCCCTGATCGAGGTCGCTGTGCTCGTCACCGACTACGAACTCAACGTGCTCGGAGACGGGATCGATCTGGTGATCGCACCACCACCGGCTGCGCTGGAACAGATGGGCGACTTCGTCCGCGACATGCACACCGGCTCCGGCCTGCTCGAGGAACTGCCCACCGGCATCGAGCTCGCCGACGCCGAGCAGCAGGTCCTCGACTTCATCGCCGGCTACGTCAAGGAGCCCCGCAAGGCCGCCCTGGCCGGCAACTCGGTCGGCACCGACCGCACCTTCCTGGTCCGCGACATGCCCAAGGTCGAATCCCACCTGCACTACCGCAACGTCGACGTCAGCTCGATCAAGGAACTCGTCCGCCGCTGGTACCCGCGCGTGTACTACGCGACACCGGCCAAGAACGGCAACCACCGCGCGCTGGCCGACATCACCGACAGCATCGCCGAGCTCCGCTACTACCGGCAGACCGTCTTCGTGCCCCAGCCAGGGCCCGACACGGACACCGCGAAAGCGGCCGCGAGCAAGGTCACCGCCCCGATTTCAGGTATCTGAGCTTCATCGCTATGATTGCCGAGCCGCGCTAACCAAGGCGGCCGAACATGGTGGGTATAGCTCAGCTGGTAGAGCACCTGGTTGTGGTCCAGGGGGCCGCGGGTTCAAGTCCCGTTACTCACCCTCGGACGAGGGCGATCTGTGTCTGCGAAGTTCCGCAGACCGGGTCGCCCTCGGCATTTTGTGCGCCTGCGCTTCGCTTGGCGCAGGCGGGGGCTTCGCCACCCGCACCCCCATTGCCTGGGCTGGCCTGGGTGCGTGCTGGCTAAGAGGTGGCAGTCCTCAATGCCTCTTCGTACTCACCGTCGGCTCCTATCGTCCAAGGGACTCCGTTGAGTAGGAGTGTGCGGCCATTGATTGGCGCCTTGGCTGTTACCAAGACTGGCTCTGCCTTCCAGCGGCATCCACCCCTGTAGGTCCTCTGGGTGATGCGCACTGCGACGGCGCCTGCCCCTTCGGCGTAAGGGACTGCCTGTACCTTTTGGGCGCAGCCTGTGGGGGTGGCGACGATGAGGATCAGTTGGCGGCGGTTTGCCTTGACGGTTTGGACCGCCATGGTGCCGGCGGGTGTCGGCTTCACGATGCGTGGCGTCGACGAAGTACTCGGGCTGGAGAGCGCCTGCGGAGCTGCGGGCGGCTTTTCTTCTGGCGCTGACGAACCGAACACCTTTGACAGTACGAAGATGCTGAAGGCGAGGATTCCGACCACGAAGGTCACTGCTACTGCGACGGCGTATCCGAACCAGACGCTTCCTGAGGCCTTCACGTCAGGGATCCTTCCAGCCTCACAACCGTGGACCAACCAGGCGCGCGGTCAGCGGATGGTCGGGGACAGGCAACTGGAGGGGAGGTCGAACCATCTGAGGTGGTCGAATTCCTCGTTGACGGTGGCTTCGGGGTCGGTGCCTGCGTGTTGGCAGGCTGCGAGGAGTTCCCGGGCTTCTGCCAGGTAGCCGACGAGGGCTTCTTCGGGGGCTGTGTCGTCGTGTCTTGGGTAGCGGAGTTTGCCGTCGGCGTCGTAGCCGACCTGGGAGAGGCGCATCGGGGGTTCTACGGGGCCTCGGTAGTGCTTCCAGAGGCCGGTGGCGGGGTCGAAGCGGTAGTCGCCGAGGAGGCGCCAGCCTTCTTGGGCCACCAGCTTTACGGCCTCTACTACGTACTCGAAGACTGCTTCGGAGATGAAGTAGTTGAAGTTGACTCGGATCCAGCCGGGTTTGATGCCTTCGCAGCCGTGGACGATTTCTTCGGCGAACTCGGCCGAGCGGGCCAGGTCGATGTCGAGGAGCGTGTGGCCGTACGGGCCGGCGCAGGAACAGCCGCCTCGGGACTGGATGCCGAAGAGGTCGTTCAGGAGGGCTACTACGTAGTTGTGGTGGAGGTAGCGGCCTGAAGGGGCTTTGACCACGAAGGAGACGATGGAGAGGCGTTCTGCGTCCAGGTTGCCCAGGATCTGGATGCCCGGTTCGTTTCGCCAGGCTTCCACTGCGCGGCGGAGGTAGGCGTCCTCGTGGGCCCGGATCACCTCGATGCCCACCTTCTGCTTCAGTTGGAAGACGAGGCCTGCGCGGATCGACTCGATGATGGCGGGAGTACCGCCTTCTTCGCGGTGGATCGGGTCTTCGAGGTAGCGGTGCTCGGTGGGGTTGACGAAGGCGACGGTGCCGCCGCCCGGTACGTCGGGGACGCGGTTGCGGAGCAGTTCGCGGCGGGCCACGAGTACGCCGGGTGTGCCCGGTCCGCCGATGAATTTGTGGGGGCTGAGGAAGATCGCGTCCTTGTAGGCCAGCGGATCCGCGCCGCGACCGCCGTACATGTCGATCTCGACGTACGGCGCGGCGGCGGCGAGGTCCCAGAACGACAGGGCGCCGTGCCGGTGCAGCAACGCGGAGACGCGGTGGGTGTTGCTGACGATGCCGGTGACGTTGCTGGCGGCCGAGAACGAGCCGATCTTCAGCGGGCGCCCGGCGTACTTCGCCAGCTCGGCCTCGAGCGCGGGGATGTCGATGTGCCCGTCTGCGTCCTGGCCGATCACGACGACATCGGCGATCGACTCGCGCCAGGGCAGCTCGTTCGAGTGGTGCTCGTACGGGCCGATGAAGACGACCGGTCGCTGCTCCGGCGGGATCATGTCGGTCAGGTGGTACTCGTCGTCCAGCTGGGCCGGGATGCGCAGGCCGAGGACGCCGATCAGCTTGTCGATCGCGCCGGTCGCGCCGGAACCGCAGAAGATCACCGCGGTCTCGTGGTCACCGCCGACGCTGTCGTGGATGATCTTGCGCGCGTCCTCGCGCAACCGGGTGGTCTGCAGGCCGGTGCCGCTCGACTCGGTGTGGGTGTTCGCGTACCGCGGCAGCACTTCCTCGCGGATGAAGTCCTCGATGAAGGTGAGAGCGCGGCCGGACGCGGTGTAGTCGGCGTAGGTGACCCGGCGCGGCCCGTACGGACCCGGCATCACCTGGTCGTCGCCGATCACCGACGCGCGGATCCGGCTCAGCAGCGGGGTGTCCGGCGGCATGAACGCCCGGCTGCCGGCAGCGCTGGTGTCAGCGGCGCCGGCGTCAGCCGTGCTGGTCGAGAGGTCCCCCTGCGTCGTCATGGCGTCAGGGTACGGCCGGTAAGTGACATTCGTCGTGTCAGGCCTGACAGTGCGGCGGCTAGGGTCGGACGCAGTCGAGCGCGAGGAGCTGGGGATGACGTTTTCCGAGGAGCTGTGGGAGTCCGGCGCCGCCGAGGTGTACGCCGAGATCGTCCGCCACCCCTTCATCACCGGGCTAACCGACGGGACGCTGCCGCACAGCGCCTTCCGCTACTTCATCGTGCAGGACAGTCACTATCTGCGCTCGTACTCCCGTGCGCTCGCCTTGGTCGCCGCCCGGGCCGTCGACGAGGACGCGGTCAGCATGTTCGCCCGGCACGCCGCCGACGCGATCGAGGTCGAGCGGGAGCTCCACGGCTCGCTCCTGGGCTCGCTGGGCCTCACCTCCGCCGACGTCGACTCAGCCGGCTCAGGGCCGACCACTACGGCATACATGTCCTATCTGACCGCCGTCTGCGCCACTGGGACCTACGCGGAAGCAGTGGCGACCGTACTGCCCTGCTACTGGATCTACCGCGAGGTGGGGCGAGAGCTGCTCAAGCACTCCTCGCCGGACCCGGTCTACGCGGAGTGGATCGCGGCATACGGATCCGAAGAGTTCGATGCAGTCGTAGAGTCGGTCCTGGCGGTGACAGACCGGCTCGGCGCCGAGGTAGGCCCGGGTGAACGCGACCGTTGCCACCGGCACTTCTCCACGACCACCAGGTACGAGTGGATGTTCTGGGACGCCGCGTACCGCGAACTGGATTGGCCGGTCTGATGAAGGACTTCTACGACGTCGTCATCGTCGGCGGTGGCCACAACGGCCTCGTCGCGGCCTCGTACCTGGCCGGCGCCGGGCTCAGCACGCTCGTACTCGAGCAGCAGGGCCATACGGGCGGCGCAGCGGTCAGCCAGCAGGTGTTCCCGGGCGTAGACGCGCGGCTGTCGCGGTACTCGTACCTGGTCAGCCTGCTGCCCGACAAGATCGTGGCCGACCTCGGCCTGTCCCTGGAGCTCCGCTCGCGCTCAGTAGCGTCGTACACGCCGGTACGCCGGGACGGGCGCGACCTGGGCCTGATGGTCGAGCGACCCGAGGGCGCGGCCACCCGAGCCTCCTTTGCGGCCCTGACCGGCAGCGACTCGGAGTACGAGGCCTGGACGTCCTTCTACGACTCTGTCGCGTCGCTGGCGGGTGTAGTCGCGCCGACTCTGCTGCAGCCGCTCAGCTCGGCTGCAACGCTCCGCAAGCAGGTGGACCCAGCCCTGTGGGAGGCACTGGTCGAGCGGCCGTTCGGTGAGGTCGTGGAGCGTCTGTTCGCGGACGACACCGTGCGTGGTGTGGTGGCGACCGACTCGGTGATCGGTACCTTCGCCGGGCTGCACGACGAGTCGCTGATCCAGAACCGCTGCTTCCTCTACCACCTGATCGGCAACGGCACCGGCGAGTGGCGCGTACCCGTCGGCGGGATGGGCGCGGTCACCGACGCCCTGGCCGACGCTGCCCGGCGCGCAGGCGCCTCGCTGGTCGTCGACGCCTCCGTGACATCTGTAGAGGCCGACGGCACGCGCGCGGCCGTGACGTGGCTCGGTGGTGACGGTGAGCGATCTGTCGACTGCTCCTACGTGCTCGCCAATGTCGCCCCGACTGTTCTGGCCGGGCTGCGCGGGCTACCTGCCGGCGAGAAGCCCGAGGGGTCGCAATTGAAGGTCAACCTGCTGCTCTCCCGGCTCCCCCGGCTGCGCTCCGGTGACGACCCGGCGCGGGCCTTCGCGGGCACCTTCCACATCGACGAGGACTACAGCCAGCTCGAGACGGCGTACCGATCGGCCGCAGCCGGCTCCCTGCCCGCAGTACCGCCGTCCGAGGTCTACTGCCACTCCCTCACCGACCCGTCGATCCTCAGCCCCGCATTAGTTGCCTCCGGCCACCAAACGCTGACCGTCTTCGGCGTCCACTTCCCCACCCGCTTGTTTGCCGACGACAACGACGCGGCCCGCGAAGAGTCCGTCCGCCGAGTACTGGCAGGCCTGGAGTCCTACCTGGCCGAGCCACTCGAGCCCTGTATCGCCCGCGACTCCGAGGGCAACCTCTGCATCGAGGCCAAGACCCCCGTCGACATCGAGGAATCGGTCGGCATGCCAGGCGGTCACATCTTCCACGGCGACCTGCAGTGGCCCTGGACCGACGACGAGTCCGAGGCCGGCCGCTGGGGCGTCGAGACCGACGTCGCCAACCTCCTCATCTGCGGCTCCGGCGCCCGCCGCGGCGGCGCGGTCAGCGGCATCACCGGCCACAACGCCGCAATGGCCGTCCTCGACCTCCGCCCCTGAAGAACCGATTTCACTTCCGCCCCGAACCTTTGCTACGATCCTCTTCGTTCGAAGGCAACACCGCAACACAACAAAACACGCGCCGCTAGCTCAATTGGCAGAGCAGCTGACTCTTAATCAGCGGGTTCGGGGTTCAAGTCCCTGGCGGCGCACCAACACGAAGGCCCCGGCAGACATCGCAATCTGTTCTGGGGCCTTTGTGTTGCTCACGACCCTCTTACGACCCTCTTTGCCGGACGTCGCTCCTCACCGAGTTGTCAGCGACCGAACCAGCACCCTCCGCTACTCACCACAGCGGTTACCCACGCCTTAATCTGATCGTGACTGTGTGTCACCTCACATCGTCTCGCATCGTTCTCGCGACGACCGAAGCTCCATCAAGCCAGCCGTTGAGTAGCCAACCATCGAACTGGTTGGAGGCTTGAAATGGCGAGACCACCGCTGCCCATCGGAAGCTGGGGCCGGATCTCCACCAAGGTCATGAAGACCGATGACAAGGGCAAGGCAGTCAGCGTCCGCGCAAAGGCCAACTTCCGCGACCACGACGGCCAGGTCCGCGATGTGACGGCCTACGCCACGACCGCTACGGCCGCCGAGCGTGCCGTGCTCAAGAAGCTCCAGGACCGCGCCAAGACCGGGCACAGCAGCGACCTGACCGCGATGCACAAGATCAACCACCTCCTCGACCTCTGGGAGGCAAAGTTCAAGGACCAGATCGCCGACGGCACACGATCCCCCACCTCCCTGGACACCTACCTACGCGCCATCAAGAACCACATCCGCCCCGCCCTCGGCGAGCTCCGCATCGGCGAACTGAACACACCCCGCGTCGACACTGTGATCTCCAAGATCAAGAAGAACACCGGCCCGCCGACGGCCAAAACCTGCCGAGCGATCATCTCCGGAATGATGCAACTCGCCGTCCGCTACGGAGCCATCACCGTCAACCCGGTCCGCGAAGTCGAGAGCATCGAACACCCCGCCAAGAAACCCGCTCGAGCCATCCAAGCCGACGAGATCACCCTCCTCCGCAAGCACCTCAAGGCCGACGAGGCAGCAGTCCAGGCGGACCTCCCCGACCTAGTCACCTTCATGCTCGGCACCGGTGTCCGCATCGGCGAATCCCTCGCCGTCCTCTGGTCCCAGATTGACCTTGACGCCGCCACCGTCGACGTGACCCACACCATCGTCCGCATCAAAGGCGAAGGCCTGATCCGCAAGGTGGGCAAATCCGCGGCAAGCAACCGCCAGCTCGGCCTCCCCAACTGGCTGATCGCAACCCTCCGCAGCAGAGCCGCCGCCGGCATCCGCCTCGACGACCCGATCTTCACCGATACCACCGGCGGCTACCGCGACCCCAACAACACCCGCCGCTCCCTGCGCAACGCGCTAGCCCCTGTCGGTGGCGCCGCCCGCCGCAATCTAGGTCTGGCCCTCCGTGCCGCCCGCCGAAAAGCCGGCCTCACCCGCGAAGAAGTCACCAAGACCCTCAACTGGCCCAAGAACAGAATCCAGCTAGTCGAATCCGGCCGCATCAAAGTCGACCGCCCCCTGGCCACCACTCTCCTATGGACCTACAAACCCACCCCCGAAACCACCGAAGCCCTACTCACCCAAGTAGACGAAGCCGCAGCCCCCGTCCCCACAGACACCCTCACCTGGATCACCTCCCACGCCTTCCGCAAAACCGTAGCCACCGCCCTCGACAACGCCGGCCAATCAGCCCGAGGCGCAGCCAACCAACTAGGCCACTCCCGAGTCTCCATGACCCAAGACAACTACTTCGACCGAACAGCCCCCAACCCCGCCGCCACCAACGCCATCCAACAAGCCTTCGAAGACCCTGAGCTCTAGAGATTCTGATGCCACCGCAGCGGCCAGTCGTCCGAACATCCTGATCTCGGCCTCCTCGACGCGTTCTTGTTGAAGATGTCGAGGATCTTGCGGGTACAAGCGAGGGTAGGTCGGCCACCACAGCCGATCTGCCCTCTGACCTGCGGTTTTATCCTCATCGCTTCTCACCGCTGATCATCGTTTGCCAACGTCCCACGGAGCAGTGACGGAGCAGAGACTCCTCCGCGAGTCGAGATGAAGCCGCGCTTGCACTCCCCCATCGGCCCCCTAACCGACGGGTCGGAGACCACGCAGCAGATCATCCCGCCTCCAGAAACCGCCGACTCAAGGCAGCGGGCGGAGAAGCTACGGAACCGTGGTGGAACAGCAACTACAGTTCTGCGGTATGGAGCGCATCAAGGGGCACTACGAGTGGGACAACTCCGGCCTCACACCTGGACAAAAGAGGGAAGGCGGCCTCCACCAGAACCTCTACGACAGCGATGGGGTTCTCAAGGGCAGCGCTCGATTCGTCCCTGACGACGGCAAGGATACTGAGCCTCTTGTCGTCACCGAAACGGTCTACGTCCCCATCGAACAGCGGCGCCGAACGCGCCAAGAGCAAGAACTCGAGCAGGCCATTGCTGATTTGGTCTCCCATTTGATCGACCGGGCGATCGCCAAGGCCAAGCCCCTCGCAGAGCAATGGTGGCGGAAAACGGCTCGTCCGGCCATTGGCGCCCAGATCGCCAAGAGGCGTGAGCGTAGGTCGCACGGCAAGGCGCAGAAGAGCACAACTATCGAGGGGATTATCGAGCCGGCACAGGAACTATGTCAGGCGTCCGAAGAAGATCTCCCCAGCATGTCGAGTGCAGAAGCGCAGGCTCGCTACCTTGCCGCCCTCGCTGCCCGCGCGTACAGCGACGAACAGATGCGGCTCGTAACTAGTGCCCGCATCGTCGACGGCGAGGGCCTTGCGGGGTTGGCAGAGCTCCCTGCCGACCAGGTCAAGGGCTTGCTCGAGGCAATGGCAACCAACCCCGCCATGCTGGGCGACGCCACCCTGGCCGAGCTCGCGAGCATCCTCGGGCGCCGAGATCACTCCGGATCCGACGAGTTTCGTCAACTGCACCGGGCATCGCCGGCCCTGCGTGTCACTCGATCTGGTGGTCGAGGCAATTCAGGATAGCCAACTGACGGAGACCTGGATTTACGAGGAGATGGCCAAGCGGACGGGACATTGGCTGATGTTCCGCGCCTTCTCGCCGTCGACGCCTGAATCGTCTGGGCGCGGATTCCAGTAGGTCCACAGCACACATAACGCGAGAGGTCGGCTATGGACGTTAGTCGCAGCAGGCCCGCTCAGGGGGCGGCACCATTGACTCCGGCATACCCCCTGCACCTACCGGACCAGCAGCAACTGCTCTTCGACGGAGAGTTCTCGCTTGGAGCGGAACTGACCGGAAGAGGGCGGATCCTTGTCGAGTTTGCCAGTGTGGGGTTGACCCGTTTTGACGGACAGGGTTGATGTGGGGCTGGTTCACGCTACCTGTTCGGTGCTGATGTTGATGGTTGATTCGTAGGCGGCGGGGCTGAGGTAACCCAGGGTGGAGTGCCGGCGGCGGGTGTTGTACCAGCCTTCGATGTAGTCGAAGATCGCACTGGTGGTGGCCTTGTGGGTCGGCCAGGAGCGGCGGTGGATCAGCTCGGTTTTCAGGGTCGCGAAGAACGACTCGGCGACGGCGTTGTCCCAGCATTGGCCCCGCCGTCCGACGGACAAGACGACGCCTAGATCCCTTGCCAGGTTGGTGTATTGGGTCGATGTGTATTGGCAGCCGCGGTCGGAGTGGAAGACTACTCCGGGTGCTGGGCGGCGCCGGTTGACGGCGTCGGTGAGGGCGTCGGCGATCAGGTCGGTGCGCAGGTGGTCCGCGGTCGCCCAGCCGACCACCCGGCGCGAGGCGAGGTCGATCACGGTGGCCAGGTAGAGCCAGCCTTGCCAGGTGTGGATGTAGGTGATGTCACCACACCAGCGGGTGTCCAGGGCTGCCGGCTGGTCGGGGTCGATGGCGAAGTCACGGCCGACCAGATCCGGGCGGTGGGTCGCGGCCGGGTCGGGAGTGGTGGTCTTCTTCCACCGCCGTGGAGTGCGGCCGTAGCGGTCGATCTGACGCATCAGGCGCGCGACCCGCTTGCGGGAACACCGCTGGCCCTGGTCTGGCAGTTCGTGGTGGACTCGCGGGGAGCCGTAGGTCTGTTCAGACTCGTCGTGGATCTCGACGATCTTCGCAGTCAGCTCGACATCACGCCGGGCGTGAGGCGATCCGGGGTTGGTGCGGTCGGCGTAGTAGGCGGAACGGGAGACCTTCAGCAGCTCACAAGCCCTGGCGATGTTGTGGTTGCCAGCTTTTTCCGCCTCGATGAACGGGTAACAGTTCACCGGGTCTCCTTGATGCGAAGAAAGCCGTGGCACGCTTCAAGATGTCGACGTCTTCGCGCAGCCGACGGTTCTCCCGCCGCAACGCCGCGAGCTCGTCCTTTCGCTGCTGGTCACCCCGCCGTCGCCGGTGCCTGCGTCGCGTTCGGCCTGCTTCAGCCACTCACGCACCGCGGTCTGAGTCAGATCGAAGTCCTTCGCGACCTGACCCACCGACCGATCGCCGCGCTCACACAGCTCAACGATCTCGGCCTTGAACTCAGCAGTGAACGAACGACGAGGCCTTGGCATCTTCATCGGCTTGGCGGATGCCATCGCAGTACTGCGCGATGAATTGCTGAAGGCGCGGGCCGCCGGCATGCTGAGTGTGCAGGTGTCTATTTCGCCCCGCGCGTTGCCGCCGGAGTCGGTGAGGCTCGCCGAGTCGGAATGGTCAGGCATGTCGGGCGCGCCGGTCTTTGTGGCGGGGCGGCTGCTCGGGGTAGTGATCGAGCACGCGCCGCGGGAGGGTCAATCGGCGATCACGGCAGTCCCACTAACCGCTGTGGAGTTCGATCCGGCACATCCCGGGTGGGGAAACGGGGTCAGTGACGCGTCGACATGGTGGTCACGCCTCGGCGTCTCGGACCTTAATGCGCTGCGGCTTGTGCCATCGCGAATCGAGCGGCCGACGCCCGCTTATCGAGAGACACTGGGTGATCTTCCTGGTACAGGCGGGGGCAGGTCGGCTATCACGGCCGATCTGCCCTCTGACCTGCGGTTTTGTTCTCATCCGTCCTCAACCCTGAGCATCCTTTGCCAACGTCCCACGGAGCAGCGACGGAGCAGATCGATAGAGGAGGTTCGCAGGTGCAAGTCAGTCTTGCTTCCACAGTTATCGCCTGGCATTAGGGCGGCCCCCTGACCACATCCCCCACATTGGATCTGTGGTCGGGGGTGGCGGGTGCTGCGCGGGAGGTGTTGTTGCCTGTAGGGACGGCAGGTGAACCACCGCGGTTTGTGGCCTATTTTGTTGCTCAGGCCGGCCCGACGCAGATCTGCGACCTCGATCCGCTCGTCCTGGGACAGACAGGAACCGGGTGCTGATCTCGCTCACAGCCAACCGGTCGAGCGCCGCCGCGAAGCCGACAGCCTTCCCACCGCGGTAGGGCCTGTAGCCACGCGACCAGTTGTTCCCGGTCGTCCGCGAGACGTCAACCTCACCAGCCGCGGCCAGGATGCTCTACCCACGACCACGTAACTCCATGAACCATTGACGCTTGGCCGACTGCAGCCGACGACCCCGTCCCCTTCTTCCCACGACGAGGTGAAGACCACACAACCTCCAAGATCAAGGGAAGTGTCGCATCCGAGCGGTCTGCTCGTCTGGGCTGGGCAAAGTTAGATCATCCGGAGGCAGTAGTACAGAACTCTGGGGAGTCGTGCGGGGCTCCTCCCGGATGTCCGGGCCGTTCGTCGCGTGGAGAGTGCGAAACGCCACTCAGACGCCACAGGGAGAGAGCAAGCCATGAAATTTCACCGAAGACTGGCGACAATCGCGTCCGTCGCGATGTGCGTGACGACGGCGGCTGCGGTAAACGCCGCTCCCGCTGCATGGGCCACCATCTGCTATCCGGCTTACGTGGCGCGGATGTCGGCAAACGCGGTCACAGCCATCGACACGGGCAGCGTGTCGGCGATCACTACCGTTTCGTCTGGTCCGGCACCGGTGGCGGTTGCCACAGCGCCAGGACGCGTGTACGTCGCCAACCGCGGCAACGGCACCGTGACGGTGACAAGGACCAGCGACAACACGACAATGGCAACAATCAGCGTCGGTGCCCTACCAGCGGGGCTGGCCGCCAGCCAGGTCTCGCCACGGGCATACGTATCCAACGGTATGTCAAATGACGTGTCGGTGATTGACACCTATTCCAACACGAATATTGCAACAATCCCCGTTGGTCGTAATCCGCGCGGAGTCGCGGTCCTGCCGAACGGCAGCAGAGTATACGTCGCCAACTACGCTGACGACACGGTCTCGGTAATTAACACAGCAACAAACTCGGTAATTGCGACCATCCCGGTCGATGTGGGCGGCGGCGGCGCTATCGCGGCACACCCCGGCAACGGCTACGTATATGTAAGCAGCACAAGCGGAACACGCAACACTGTATCGATTATCAATGTGAGGACGAACTCTATCACTGGCACGATTGACACTCTCTTCGCCAAGAACATTGTTGTGCACCCGAATGGCGGGTTGCTCTACCTCAACGACAACTTCAATGTTCAGGCAGTGGACACCGCAACCGGGCTTGCGTCGGTTCCGATCGCCCTGCCGACCACCACCACACTGGCAAAGGGCATCGCCATCCACCCAAGTGGGGCCTACCTCTACGTGGCAAACGTGGACAGGCTAGAGGTCCTCGACACGTCGACGAAGCAATTCATCGCTCACGCCCCGCTTGGTTCGGACAGCAACGCAACCGCCGTCGCGGTATCCCCAACCTGCAGCTAGTGCCTCGTCAAGCAACGTTGGCGTTGTAATCGTGTCGGCTTGACCTGGGCGGTGTGGGTTTTGGAGGCTGGCTGTCGGAGGTGGTGATGGCTCGACAGCCTGAGGTGTTCGTGCGTGAGTTGG
>NZ_JAAGLV010000032.1 GCF_010548305.1 Streptomyces sp. SID13031 | reverse complement strand
AGCGGAGCCTCTTCTGGTAGCTGGTTGTCTCGCGAGGACAAACCTGTCTACCTAAGGAGCTCCGCTGCTCCACGTTCAACACGCCCTTGACACCACACCAACTCCCCTAACTAACCGGCCTTGGGGTTAACCCCTGAAACGGCGGGTTGCCCCCTCAGAATCTGGACGGGCAACCCACCGTCTCAGGGGTTATCCCCTGAGACGGCGCCGAGCCGAGGCTGGGTCAGCGGAGCTTCTCGACGGTGTAGTCGATGGCCTGGGTGAGCTTCTCGACGTCGTCGGGGTCGACGGCCGGGAACATCGCGACCCGGAGCTGGTTGCGGCCGAGCTTGCGGTAGGGCTCGGTGTCGACGATGCCGTTGGCGCGCAGCACCTTGGCGACGGCCGCGGCGTCGATCGAGTCGTCCAGGTCGATGGTGCCGATCACCAGGGACCGGGCGTCGGCGTCCTCGACGTACGGCGTCGCGTAGTCGGACTTCTCGGCCCAGGTGTAGAGCCGGTTGCTGGAGTCGGTGGTGCGGCCGACGCTCCACTCCAGGCCGCCCTGGCTGTTGATCCAGTCGGTCTGCTCGGCCATCAGGAACAGCGTCGCCAGCGACGGGGTGTTGTACGTCTGGTTCTTGCTCGAGTTGTCCACCGCCGTGGCCAGATCCAGGAACGCGGGGATCCAGCGCCCGGAGGCGGTGATCTCCTCGACCCGGGCCAGCGCGGCCGGCGACATCAGCGCGATCCACAGGCCGCCGTCGGAGGCGAAGCATTTCTGCGGTGCGAAGTAGTAGACGTCGACCTCGTTGATGTCGACAGGCAGGCCGCCGGCGCCCGAGGTGGCGTCGATCGCGACCAGCGCGCCCTCGTCGGCGCCTGCGACGCGCTTGATCGGCGCCATCACACCGGTGGAGGTCTCGTTGTGCGGCCAGGCGTACAGATCCACGCCGGCCTCGGCGACCGCGGCCGGGCGGCTGCCCGGGTCGGCCTTGATCACGGTCGGGTCGCCCAGGTGCGGGGCGAGCTGGGCGGCCTTGGCGAACTTGGACGAGAACTCGCCGAAGCTCAGGTGCTGGCTCTTCTCCCGGATCAGGCCGAAGGTCGCGATGTCCCAGAACGCGGTCGAGCCGCCGTTGCCGAGCACGACCTGGTAGCCGTCGGGCAGCTGGAAGAGATCGGAGACACCCTGCTGCACGCGGGCCACCAGGTTCTTCACCGGGGCCTGACGGTGCGAGGTGCCGAGCAGCTTGATGCCCTCGGTCGCCAGGGCCTGGACGGCCTCCGGGCGCACCTTGGACGGACCGGCGCCGAAGCGGCCGTCAACAGGCTTGAGCTCTGCGGGGATAGTGATGTCGCTGGTCACCAGCGGTTCCCTTCGTCGTCTGCTAGAAGATCCCGCCGACGACGCTGTCAGCACTCAACAGTCTTCCACATCCCCCCACGCCGTCCGCCGCGGGTCTCAGCCCGCCTACTCGTGCTTGCGGGTGGTGACTTCCTGGCCGGTCATCACGGCGACCGGCCCGTCCTCGCCGGGCACCCACTCGCCACAGGCACCGCCGCCTTCAGAGGTCCCCAACGACAGCGGCGTGCCGTCCATCCGCAGCGCCGGGTGGTAATACTCGGCCACCAGTTCAGCCTCGCCCTGGATGTAATGGCCGATCAGCGCCCGCCGGAACCGGTCGGAGCTGACGTTTGGCGCACTGCCATGCACCAGCGCTCCGTGGAAGAACAACACGTCACCAGGCGCCATCTCAACCGGTACTGCCGCGCCCGGCTCCGGCAGCGGCACTGTCACGTCGGTGAAGCTCACCTTGGTATCGGCCTTCTCGGTACACAGGATCGGCCAGCGGTGACTGCCCGGCACCACCTCGAGGCAGCCGTTCTCCACATCCACAGTGTCGAGCGCCATCCAGGCCGCCACACACGTCCCCGGCTCGGCCTTCAGATAGAAGTTGTCCTGGTGCAGCGCCTGCCCCCGCGACCCCGGCGGCTTGAAATAGATCATCGTCTGTACTGCGTACGGCGACCGCCCGAGCAACCCCGTCATCACCTCGTCGAGCCGGCCGTCGACCATCCACTGCAGCGACAACTCGTCCCACCGGTGCATCTGCGCCATCCGCGGATACCGCCGCAGCGGATCACGGCTCCCAGCCTGTACGCCGACCACGTCGCCCGAGTACGAGCCCCGGCCGCGCAACTCCATGTAGTGGTCCCGCAGCCGCTCGACCTCGTCCGCCCCGAACAGCCCACGGACCAACGTGTACCCCGCGGTGTCGAACTCCTGCTTGAACGAAACGCTCACGGCTAGCTCCCAACTGGATAGGCTGACCCTCAGATTCTCCGCTTGGATGGCCATCCACAGCGACGGGTGATCCACTCAAGGAGTTGACCTTTTGACGCATCACCCGGTTCTCGCCGGCCCGGTCGAGCTCGAGTTGCACTCGCCACCCACCTTCTGGCGATGCGAGCCGGCCTGGTCCTGGGTGTCTCCGCCGCAACAGGATCACCTGCTCTGGTGCGTGCTCGACGGCATCGGCCGCCTGGAACTCAACGGCAGCACCCGCGAGCTGGGTCCCGGCGTCTGCGCCGTCTTCGCGCCGGGGGACGCCCCCACGGCCAGCCACGATCCACGCCGGCGGTTGCTGGTCTTCGGGATGCACTTCGCCGTCAGCCCGGAGGGCGTAGTACCGGGGGAGCGTTGGGCAGAAGTCCAAGACCGGGTACTGCTCGGAGCGCTCGCCCGTAGCTCGGACACGGCGTACCGGCGGGGTGACGCGCTAGGGCGTAGGCAGGCCGAGCTGTGTCTGGAGCAGTTGCTCGGGCTCATCTGGGACGCAGCGCACAGCCCGCAGCCGAGTGCCACCGACACTGCGATCCAGGAGGTCGCCCAAGCCATCAGGCAGGACCCCAGTCGCGACTGGAGCGTCACCGAGATGGCTGCGCAGGCAGTGCTCTCCAGGGCGCAGTTCACCCGGAGGTTCGTCGCACAGCACGGTACTTCGCCCGCGCAGTACGTGATCCAGGCGAGGGTGGAGCGAGCGCATCAGCTCCTGACGGAGACCGGGATGACGGTCACCCAGGTCGCCGCTGCGCTCGGCTACACCGACATCGCGTACTTCAGCCGCCAGTACAAATACCGCACTGGCATATCCCCGGGCCAAGTCCGCAAATGAATCTCAGGCCCCCCGCTCCTTGGCCCACAGTTCGTTCCAGCCCTCGATCGAGGTGGCGGGGCGGGTTGCTGGGCCTGAGTAGATGGCGGACGGGCGGATCAGGCGGCCGGTGCGCTTCTGCTCCAGGACGTGGGCGCTCCAGCCCGCAGTACGGGCGCAGGTGAACATCGACGTGAACATGGGCGGCGGCACCTCGGCGAAGTCGAGCACGATCGCGGCCCAGAACTCGACGTTGGTCTCCAGCACCCGGTCCGGCCGGCGCTCGCGCAGCTCGGCCAGCGCGGCCTGCTCCAGCGCCTGGGCGACCTCGTAGCGCGGCGCGTCCAGCTCCTGCGCCGTACGCCGAAGTACGCGCGCGCGGGGGTCCTCGGCCCGGTACACGCGGTGGCCGAAGCCCATCAGGCGTTCGCCGGCGTCCAGCAGACCCCGCACGTACGAGCGGGCGTCGCCACTCTTCTCGACGCCCTCGATCATCGTCAGCACCCGGGCCGGCGCGCCACCGTGCAGCGGGCCGGACATCGCGCCCACAGCACCCGAGAGGGCTGCAGCGACGTCCGCGCCGGTGGAGGCGATCACTCGGGCGGTGAAGGTGGAGGCGTTCATGCCGTGCTCGGCGGCGGAGGTCCAGTACGCGTCGACCGCCTTGACGTGCTTGGGATCGGGCTCGCCACGCCAGCGGATCATGAACCGCTCGGTGATCGTGCTCGCCCTGTCCACCTCGCGCTGCGGCACCATCGGTTGCCCGATGCCACGAGCGGCCTGAGCGACGTAGGACAGCGCCATCACGGCCGCGCGGGACAGGTCGTCGCGAGCCTGTACGTCGTCGATGTCGTAGAGCTGGCGCAGGCCCCAGGCCGGGGCGAGCATCGCCAGCGCGGATTGGACGTCGACCCGGACATCACCAGTGTGCACGGGCAGCGGGAAGGGCTCCGCGGGCGGCAGCCCGGGCGTGAAGGCGCCGTCGACGAGCAGGCCCCAGACGTTCTCGAACGGCACCCGGCCGACCAGATCCTCGATGTCCACCCCGCGATAGCGAAGCGCCGAACCTTCTTTGTCCGGCTCAGCGATCTGGGTGTCGAAAGCGACCACACCCTCGAGACCGTGCTGGACGTCGACCTTTGGATCTGACATTCCGTGAGACTCCTTTGTCCGATCTTGTCCGATTTAGGCGCTCAGGCAGCATAGTTCTCCGCCTGACCGCACGGACAGATCTGTGACCGGTTCGGCGGGATCCTGCTGTTGTGCGAGACGGGCCGGGGGACAACTAGGCTCGGCCACGTGGATCTTGGAGAGATGCGGGAGACGTACGGCCTGGGTGAGCTGCTCGAGGAGCAGGTGGATGCCGACCCGGTGAAGCAGTTCGGGGTGTGGCTGGCGCAGGCGGCCGAGGCGGGGGTGCACGAGCCGAACGCGATGGTGCTCGCCACGGCCGACCAGGACGGGAAGCCGTCGGCGCGGACCGTACTGCTGAAGGGGCTCGACGAGCGCGGGCTGGTCTTCTACACCAACCAGCAGTCGCGCAAGGCCGACGACCTCGCCGCCAACCCGGCCTGCGCGCTCGTCTTCCCCTGGCTCGCGATGGAACGCCAGGTCCGGGTCGAGGGCACCGCGAGCAAGCTTCCGGCAGACGAGGTCGACGCGTACTTCGCCAGCAGGCCGCGCGGCTCCCAACTGGGTGCCTGGTCGTCCCAGCAGAGCCAGCCGGTGGACTCGCGTGAAGAGCTCGACCTGCAGTACGAGTCGTACGAGCGGCAGTGGCCCGAGGGCACCGAGATCTCCACCCCGTACTTCTGGGGTGGCTACCGAATCGAGCCCGTGGTGTTCGAGTTCTGGCAGGGCCGCACCGGCCGCCTCCACGACCGCCTGCAGTACCAGCGCACCGGCGACTCCTGGCAACTGCGACGACTCCAGCCCTAAGCCCTGGACAGCTCGCGTTCCTCAGCAGGCTCTTCCAAGGCAGGCCCCGTCTCCCGGAACCCGTACCGCTTCCACCACCGCGCCAGCGGCGCCGGCGCCCACCAGTTGGCGCGACCGAGCAGCCGCATCGTCGCCGGTACCAGCAGCGCGCGGACCACGGTCGCGTCGATGGCGATCGCGATCACCAGCCCGATGCCGATCATCTTGACGAAGACGATGCCCGAGGTGGCGAACGCGCCCACCACGATGATCAGCAGCAACGCAGCGCTGGTGATGATGCCGCCGGTGCGTTGCAGGCCGAGCGCGACGGCCTGGCTGTTGTCGCCGGTCCGGTCGTACTCCTCCCGGATCCGGCTGAGCAGGAACACCTCGTAGTCCATCGACAGCCCGAACAGGACGGCGAACAGCAGCACCGGGTTGGTCGCGTCGAGGAAGCCGGCCGGAGTGAAGTCGAGGAACCCGGACAGGTTGCCGTCCTGGAAGATCCACACCATCGCGCCGAACGACGCCGACAGCGACAACACGTTCATCAGCAACGCCTTGGCCGGCAACACGATGGAGCCGAAGGCAACGAACAGCAGGATGAACGTCACCAGCACGATGAACCCGGCCATCCACGGCAACCGCTCCCGCAGCACGTGCAGCAGGTCGACGAGGGCAGCGGTATCGCCACCGGCCTCGACCGTGACTCCCGCCGGCGGCTGGACCGCCCGAACCCCGGCGACCACGTCACGAGCCGGAAGCTCTTGCGACGTGTAGTGCGTGTGCACGACAACAGAAGCCACGCCATCCTTGAAGCCGCCCAGCTGTACCCCGGCGACGTCCTTCACGCGCCGAAGCTCAGCAATATAAGGCGCCAAGGAGTCGGGCGACGACGTTCGGGCAGACACCAGAACGTCGGACCCGCCCGCGCCGGCGAAGTCGCTCTGCAGCACCTCGGTCACCGTGCGACTGTCAGACCCAGCGGGCAGCGCGCGATGATCCACCCCACCCAATTGCGCTTGCAGGAAAGGGATCCCGAGGACGAGGAGCAGCGGGACGAGCACGACGACGTACCGGACCGGGCGGCGCATCACGCTGTGGGCCAGCCGGTACCAGGCGCCGTGCTCGCTCGAGCCGAGGCCGCCACCCCGTCGCAAGAACGGAAGTCGGAGGCTGTTCACCCGATGACCGAGCACGGCCAACAGTGCCGGCAAGGCGGTCAGGGCCGCGACCATGGCGACCAGGACCGCGGCAGCACCGCCGTACGCCATCGAGCGCAGGAACATCACCGGGAACAGCGCCAGGCTGGAGATCGCCACCCCGACGGTGACGCCGGAGAAGGCGACCGTCCGGCCGGCCGTGCGCATCGTCACCGACAGGGCCGTTTCGACATCGTTGCCGAGCGCAAGTTGTTCGCGGAACCTGGTGACGATGAACAACGCGTAGTCGATCGCGAGGCCGAGGCCGATCATCGTGACGATGTTGATCGAGAAGACCGAGACGTCGGTGAAGGTAGTCAGCGCGCGCAACACCACGAAGGCGCCGAGGATCGCCAGTCCGCCGACGAACAGCGGCAGGCTGGCCGCGACCAGGCCACCGAAGACCACCACGAGCAGGATCAGCACGATCGGCAGCGAGATCGACTCGGCCTGGACGATGTCGTGCTCGGCCTGGCTGTTCACCTCGTCGAACACGGCGACCTCGCCGCCCACCTTGACGTCCAGCCCCGCAGGCGCCGTCCTGACCTGCGACGCGATCTTGCGGAAGGTGGCCAGCCGCTCCTCGGGATCGGCGCCGGCCAGCGTCAGCACGGCGTACGTCGAGTGCTGGTCCTTCGACACGAAGGCGGGCGACTTGCTGCCCCAGAAGGTCGTCGTGCGGAGCACCTCGGCGGCAGGGAGCTGGGCGAGGTGGCTCTCGACGGTCTGCCGGAAAGCAGGGTCGGCGACGGTCTGCGAGTCGCTGCGGTAGAGCACGATCACGTCGGTACCGGTCCGGCCGACGGTCTGCTCGATCGTCCGGACGGCCCGGTACGCCTCGGTGTCGGGCGCCTCGAAACCACCGTTCGCGAGCGAGCCGAAGACGCCGGTGCCCCAGGCGATCGCGGCGACCACGAAGGCGCCGGTCAGCGCCAGCACCAGGCGGCGGCGCCGGTAGGTGAACCTGCCGAGTGTCTCGAACACGAAAGCCCTCCCGGGGCGTAAATTGAACAGTGATCGCCTAGGTGAACACCGTTAACAGTTAACGGTGTAAACTGTAAGCGGCACTAGGGTCTGCCTGTCAAGGGAGAGGACGGACGTGGACCTCAGCACACCGACGACCAGGCGCGACCGGCAACGGGCCGCGACGGTCGCCGAGATCAAGGCCGCGGCGCGCAAGCTGCTCGTCGAGGGCGGCGCGTCGGCCGTCGGCCTGCGCGCGGTCGCCCGCGAGCTCGGCCTCAGCGCCCCCGCCCTCTACCGGTACTTCGGCAGCCACGAGGACCTGATCTCCGCGCTGATCGCCGACCTGTACGACGAACTCACCGACGCGCTGATCGAGTTGCGCGACGGCGACCCGGAGGCCGATCTCGGCGGCAAGCTGTTCCTGGTCGCCGGGGGACTGCGCGACTGGGCGCTGGCGCATCCGGCCGAGTTCGGGCTGCTCTTCGGAGCCCCGGTGCCGAATCCGCACGCCGACGACCACGATCTGACCGCCGGTCATCTCGCGGCGATGCGGTTCGGCGCGGTCTTCAAGGACCTGGTCGCGCAGATCTACCGCCAGAAGCCGTTCCCGCACCCGGCGGAGGAACAGTTCGGAGCGGAGCTGGTCGCGCAGCTAAAGCAGAATTCGGAGTTCTTCGACGGGATGCCGGCCGGCGCGGTCTACCTGTCACTGACCTACTGGACCAGGCTCTACGGCCTGATCTGCATGGAGGTCTTCGGTCAGCTGCACTGGGCGCTCGAGGACGCCGGCGCCTACTTCGAGGCCCAGCTCTTCGAGATCGGCGAGGCCCTCGGCCTGGACTGCCCGCCCCCGGAGTCCGGAGTCCCCGCGGGCGGGCAGTGAGATCAGAACGGGCAGGTCGAGCGGTACTCCTCAACCGTCGTGCCGGCCCCCGGCCCCGGGCAGATGAACTGCTCGTAGCGGGTGTCGTCGTCGATGAAGCGCTTCAGCCAGGAAATGCTGTACTTCGCGACTGTCGTGTTCGGCGACGTGGGCGCTGAGTGGCTGGCGTTGTTCAGCTCCAGATAGGCCTTGTCGAGTGTGCCGGGCAGGCTGGTGTAGAACGGCTCGGAGTGGCTGCTGACCGGGGCGACGGTATCGCTCTCGGCGCCGACCACCAGGGTCGGCACGGATACTTGGGACCAGTTCTTGGTGGTGTTGTAGCCCGCCAACGGGATGGCTGCCTGCAGTGCCGGCCGGTCTTTGGCGGCCTCGAGCGAACCGCCACCGCCCATTGAGTGCCCCATCACGCCGAGTCGGGTGGCGTCGATTCGGCTGCGGACCGAGCTGGTGGAGGTCAGGTAGTCGAGTGCGGCCAGTAGCTGGTCACCGCGGCTGGCCGGCGAGTCGTAGCGGGACAGTGTGTCGATGGTGATGATGACGAAGCCCTGCGAGGCCAGCCGTGGTCCCAGCCAGGCGACGCTCGACTGGGTCGCCGTGAAACCGGGGGAGATGGCCACCGCGCCGAAAGTGCCTTCGCTGGTGCTGGTCGGGTAGTAGATGGTGCCGCCGCCGAAGCCCCGCACGCTGGAGGACGCGACTCCTACTTGGGCGGTGGCGAAAGGCCCCTGGGCGGCTTCGATGCTGGCGGTGGTCGGGGCAGGGCCACGCTCGTACGGGTTGTCGGCGGCTTGGGCGGCCTGACCGGTTGCCGGGGCCAGGAGGGTGGCGGCCAGCAGTGTTGCCACGAAGATCTGCGTCGGACGACGGCGGAGTTTGCTCACGGATACTCCTTCAGAAACGGAGGGGGCGGGCCGTCAAAGTAATCGCCTCGCTACCGTGCGTCAACGCCGAAAGAGTGAACCGGGCATGAAGAAGCCCGCGGGCGCTTCCTGGGACACGACCGGGTGGTCGAACCAAGGGTCAGGCGGACTTTCCTGACTACCCGCGGGCCCGGTGACTGGCGTAGTACTGGCTAGCCACATGCCCACCAAACAGAGTGGTTGACGGGGTTAGCCCGCCATCACCTCACGAGTCCGATTGCAATTCATGCGGTGGACCACCTCCCTTCGCGTGTACTCAGAACCTACGTCGCGGCCCGAGCGCGTTCAACCGGTTTTCGCCGACAGCGTGAGTGGGGCAAAATCCAGGGCATGGCCCTCCCCTCCCACCTCGAACTGGTGCAGGGCATCGTGCTGCCCAGGCCGGTCGGCGCCGACCCGGTGCTGGACTTCCTCAACACGCGCTCCGACTTCGCCGGCCGCGGTCCGGCGGCGAGCGAGTGGCTCACGTCGTACGAGGCCTTCGTGATCTGGAACGGGTACGTCGGGCTGCTGTCCGACGCGAGTGTTTTCCGGCTGATCGAGCAGTCCTCGCTCAAACCGACGGACGCGACGCGGCGACTGGACGCGGTTCGCGAGTTCAGGGCCGACCTGTACGACGTACTGACGGAAGAGGCGGCAGCCGGATCGTTCGAGGCAGTGGCGCGCGCGGTCGACCGGGCCACCGCGCGCCGTCACCTGAGCGCGGTACCGGCGGACGGGCTTGGTGTGCGGGCGTCCTGGGAGCTACCGGAAGACCTGGGGCTCCCGCTGGATCAGCTGGCCCTGCTTGCGTCCGAGCTGCTCACTGGCGCATCCAGGGACCACATCCACCTGTGCCCTGGCGACAACTGCGGCTGGCTGTTCCTGGACCCCAACGGCCGCCGCCGCTGGTGCTCCATGGCAACCTGCGGCAACCGCGCCAAGGTCCGCGCCCACGCAGCCAGAACCCGTTGAGTTGCGTCGTTCCTGACATTTGCAAGTAGTTGCAAATGGCGAGACCGAGGCATCAGAACCAGGTGCCCACGGTGTGTCATAGGTATGGAGAACTGGGGCGGGGTATCTCGGCGGGTCTTGCTCACGGGGGCAGTCGCGGTGGTTGCGGTGGGGGTCACGCCCACGACTTCCCCCAGAACGACCACTGCCTCCAAGCCGACCGCGCCCATGACAACCACACCGGCGCCGGCGCCGGCGCCGGGGAAGTTCGGTTCCGGGGTGCTGATGCCTTGGCAGAAGATGAGCCGGTTGATCTCCGATCCGCAGGACATCGAGTGTGCGGTCCGCACCGATGGCGTGTTCATGTTCGCGGACAGCATCGGGGTGGCAGGTGGCGCGGCGCTGGCGCAGCGGCTCGCTGGCCGCACGCAAGATGCGCTCGCCCTGCACAACTGGTCGGGCCGGCCGACAGGACCCGCGGCCGACGCCCTCGCGGCCTGGGCGCGGACCTACGGGCTGCCGGGCCGGATCCTGATGGCGACCGGCAGCAACGACATCTTCAACCCGCCGGTGGTCGCCGGGCAGATCGACCGGGTGATGAGCTTGGTCGGCAAGACGCGGACCGTCGTCTGGGTGAATGTGCTGGTCTCACGGCGCCAGTCGCGCGCCGCGGACCGGTCCAACAGTGCCTGGGTCAATCGGCAACTAACCGCGGCCACCCGCCGGCACCCGAATCTGCGGATCGTCCACTGGGCGGAGTTCATCGACGCCGAACCCAAGCGCCAGAACCGGTACCTCCGCGACGGCGTGCACACAACCCGGCTCGGCCAGGACGCCCGCAACGAGCTGATCGTCCGAGCCCTCGAAGCCGCCAAGGCCGTCTAGGCGAAGGGCCTGGCGCCAGGCTCAGTTGAAAAGCGCCGGGTCGACCAGGATCCAGGTGTGGCGGGCGCGGGCGAGGACGCGGCCGTCGGAGTCGTACAGGGTGCTTGCGGTGTGGGTCTTGCGGCCGTCTTCGCCGAGGATCCGGCCCATCAGGACGCAGGGCTCGTCTGCTTGCGGCCGGGCGTCGATACAGGCGGTCATCTGACCGAGCACCGACGGGCGCCCCTCCAGATCGATCGCCCAGCCGCCCGGACAGTCGAGTGCCGACCAGAGGAAGACCGGGTCGACCAGCCCGTCCGAGCCGGCCAGGTCAGCGGCGGGGTGCCAGGTGCACGCCGTCCGGCCGTCACCCAGCGGCCCAGGCTTCAACTGCAACCCCTCGCGATTCTCGGGACCGCAGACGAAGCACCCGGGGAAAGGATGGTCGACCAGCCCCTTGTACTGCGCTTCCGCCGCCAGCGCCTCGTCCGGATCGACCGGATCGACCGTCGCGTCGGCCAGAGTGTCCGCATCCACCGCAACAGCCTCGGCAACGGCGACAGCCCCGGTCAGCTGGGCCCGGGCCGGTTCGACCGTGAGCTCCAGGTCGGTCTCCATCGGCGGGGGTACCAGCAGGCGCACCCGGGGTGCCGTGTCCGCGGCGGCGACGGCCGCCAGCGCAGTACCGACCAGACCTGCGACATAGCCCCCGTTGCCCGACTGAGCAGGGCCTCTGAAGCGCGGCGCGATCCGCATCGTGGTCATGCCTGGAGACCTTACGGCCCGCCCGCGCAGCGCCGGAGCGCGGGGATTCCCGTGTTTTCTGAGCTTCTTTCCAGATTTACGGGTCTGACCACTCTCATTCAAACGTCCGTTTGAACTATGCTGTGGCCAGGCTACGGCGCGTGAGCAGGTGGGGTGCCTGAGCGAGCGGTGGCCGGGGGGAAGGAGAACTCTGTGGAAACACCCGTGGAATCAACCCGGGAGAGACTGCTCAACATCGCCGAGCAGAGGTTCGGCGAGGGGGGTTATGAGGGGACCTCGCTGCGCGCCATCACGGTCGCGGCGGCCGCCAACATCGCGGCGGTGAACTACCACTTCGGCTCGAAGGAAGCGCTGCTGCGCGCGGCGGTGGCGCGGGCAATGGCGCCGGTCAACACCGAGCGGCGGCGCCGGCTGGATCAACTGGAGGCGAAGGGGGAACCGAGCGCCGAGCAACTGATCCGCGCCTTCATCGAGCCGGGACTGGATCTCGTACTACGCCGCGGCGAGCGCGGGCCGGTGGTGGCCCGGTTCATCGGGCGGGTCGCGTTCGACCCGAGTCAGCGGATTCGCGAGTTGTATGCGGCCGAGTCGGATCCGGTCGAGGCGCGCTACCTGACCGCCTTGCAGGTGGCGCTGCCGACAGCGGCGCCGGAGTCGGTCGCCTTCGGATACCTGAACATGCTCGGCCTACTGGCTCTGCATCAGTCGCAAGCCTTGACCAGACCGCCGGGCGCCGAGCCCGGTCTCGACGGACAGGAGGATCCCGGCAGGCTCGCGGACAACCTGATCGCTTTCCTGGTGGCAGCTTTCGACCGCGGCCTGCGGCCCTGAACCCACCTGGTGCCCTGACGCCAGGGCACCAGGTGGTCTGCTCCAGGTTGTCCAGAAAATGCTCACGGATGTTCGAACCGGCAGGTAACGCTGCATAATGGCGCTCCGTGGATCCCTGTGAAGTCGTGGTTGCCGTCGATCTCGGTGGAACCCGGATGAAATGCGGCCTGGTCGCCGCCGACGGCGCCGTGCTGCACCGGGAGACCAGGCCGACGCCGCGCGAGGCCGGGGGCCGCGCCGTGCTCGACGCCCTGCTCGAAACCGTCGTCGAGCTGGGCCAGAAGGCCGCCGCCGACGGCCACCGCGTGCGCGCGGTCGGCGTCGTCGTACCGGGCATCATCAACGCCGAGAACGGGACGGTCAGCGCGGAGAACCTGGCTTGGTCCAACCTGCCGGTGCTCGCCGCGCTGAAGGCAGCGATCGGATCCGACCAGCAGGTCCTGCTTGCACACGACGTACGCGCCGGCGGTTACGCAGAGCTCCGCCAAGGAGCACTCACCGGTACGACGAACTCGCTGTTCCTCCCACTCGGTACCGGGATCGCCGCCGCGATGGTGGTCGACGGATCGCTGGTCAGCGGCGACGGGTACGCCGGGGAGCTCGGCCACACCCGCTTCGTCCACGGCCCGTCCGCCGAGCAGTGCGCGTGCGGCCAGTGGGGCTGCCTGGAGACGATCGCCTCCGCGGCCGCACTCGCCCGCCGGTACGCCGTCCGGACCGGCCGGGTGGTCGACGGAGCGCGTGAGGTGCTCGAGTTGCTGGCGCAGGGCGACGCCGACGCCGCGGTGGTGTGGCGTGAGGCGCTGGCCGCGTTGACCGACGCGCTGGTGCTCTACACGACCCTGGTCGCGCCGACGCGGATCGCTCTCGGCGGTGGCCTGGTCGGAGCCGGTGAGACCTTGCTGGCCCCGCTGCGCGAAGGTGTTCACGCGCGACTGACGTTCCAGCGCGAGCCGGAGATCGTGGCCGCGGTACTGGGTGAAGAGGCCGGCTGCCTGGGCGCCGCTTGGATGGCCTGGGACCGGGTGGCTGCCGACGAGAGCGGAGAAGAGACGCAATGACGACGTATCGGGTGGGGCGACTCGTCACCCCGGACGATGTCCTCGAGAACGCCTGGCTGCAGGTGTCGGACGGCGACATCCACTCCTTCGGGCGACGCTCCGAGGGGATGCCGGCCGATGGTCAGCGGCCGGAGGACCTCGGCGATGTGACCGTGGTACCGGGCTTCGTCGACATCCACACGCACGGCGGTGGCGGGTCGACGTACTCGACCACCGATCCCGAGGAGGCACGCAAGGTCGCGGCCTTCCATGCCAAGCACGGCACCACGACGACGATGGCCAGCCTGGTCACCGGGCCGCTCGACGAGCTCGTCTCCCAGACCGCCTGCCTGGCCGATCTGGTCACCGACGGTGTGATCGCCGGCGTGCACCTGGAAGGGCCGTTCCTGTCGGCCGCCCGGTGTGGGGCGCACGAGCCCACGCTGCTGCGCGACCCGGTCGAGGGTGACGTGGCCAAGGTGCTCAGCGACGCGGTGAAGATGGTGACGATCGCGCCGGAGCTGCCGAGCGGGCTGAACGCGATCCGGCAGGTCGTCGACGCCGGCGTGGTCGCGGCGCTCGGGCACACGGATGCGACGTACGAGCAGATGATCGCGGGCGCCGACGCGGGCGCGACGGTGGCGACCCACTTGTTCAACGGGATGCGGCCGTTCCATCACCGCGATCCCGGCCCGGTCGGTGCCGCGCTGAACGATCCCCGGCTGCTGCTCGAGGTGATCAACGACGGGATGCACCTCGACCCGCAGGTCGTTCGCGTCGCGCTCGCCGCGGCCGGTGTGGATCGCATCGCGCTGATCACCGACGCGATGGTCGCCACCGGGATGCCCAATGGACGCTACATGTTGGGCAGTCTCGAAGTGGACGTCAAGGACGGCCTCGCAACGCTTGCCCACGGCTCCCATTCGATTGCCGGCAGCACCTTGACGATGGACGTTGCCTACCGCAACGCGGTCCTGGCCGGAGTGTCCCTGGTCGATGCGTCGCGGATGGCGTCGACGACGCCGGCTGGGGCGTTCGGCTGGTACAACGTCGGCGGGATCGAGACCGGTAAGCGGGCCGATCTGGTCGTGCTGGACGAGGACTACCAAGTCCAGAAGGTGATGCGGGCCGGTTCGTGGCTGGACTGATCGGGACCGTCACCCTCAACCTGGCGCTCGACGTCACGTACCGCGTCGACGAGCTCGTGGTCGGCGGCAGCCATCGCGTCGCCTCGCCGCAGCAGCGGGCCGGTGGCAAGGGCGTGAACGTCGCCCGGGTGGCCGCGACGCTGGGGCACCAGGTGCTCGCGCTCGGGCTCGTCGGCGGGCTGACCGGCGAGATCGTCGCCGAGGAGCTGTTCGACGCCGGGCTGACCGCGTTGCTGACGCCGATCCTGGCGGAGACGCGCCGGACTGTTGCCATCGTCAACGGTGTCGACGGGGACGCGACCATCTTCAACGAGGCCGGGCCTTCGGTGACGGAGGACGAGTGGCGCGCCTTCTACGAACGGATGCCATGGGCGAGGCTGGACGTGCTCGCGTGCTCGGGGAGTCTGCCGCCGGGTCTGCCCGCTGATGCCTACGCGGAGCTCGCCGTCCGTGCCCGGCACCACGACGTACTGACGGTGATCGACGTCGGCGGCGCTGCCTTGGTGGCGGCCGCGAAGGCCGGTGCCGTGGTTCGCTCGAATGCCGCCGAGCTTCGCGAAGCGCTGGGTGACCTCAGCGTCGAGGAGGGTGCACGGCAACTGGTGAGCGCCGGCGCGACCGCCGCGGTGATCACGGACGGCGCCCGCGGAATGGTTGCTGCTAGCAAGCAAGGCGCCTGGCGCGCCCTGCCCGTCGAGCGGGTCGCGGGCAACCCGACCGGCGCAGGAGATGCCTGTACTGCGGTGGTCGCGGCCGCCGTTGCGAGTTCCCCTGAGCCCGACTGGCCTTTGGTGCTCAAGTCGGCCGTGGCCGCCTCGGCCGCCGCCGTGCTGACCCCCGTCGCCGGGGACATCGATCTCGAGGCCTACCGGCGGTGGCAGCCGCTGGTGGCCGTCCAAAGTCTTTAAAGGCTTTTAAAAAAAGGGAGTAAGTCATGCCGCTGGTTTCCGGGGCCGAGGTTGTGCTGGGTGCCGCCAAGGACGGACGCGGGGTCGGCGCGTTCAACGTGATCCAGCTGGAGCACGCGACCGCGCTGATCGCCGGCGCCGAGCAGCTCGGCGCGCCCGTCATCCTGCAGATCAGCGAGAACGCGGTGAAGTACCACGGCTCGCTGAAGCCGATCGCCGTCGCCACGCTGGCCGCCGCGGCCGCCGCCGAGGTCCCGGTCGTCGTGCACCTGGACCACGCGATGGACCGCGACCTCGTCACCGAGGCGGTCTCGCTCGGCTTCACGTCGGTGATGTACGACGCATCGAAGCTCGACTACGCCGACAATGTCGCGGCCACCACCGAGGTGACCAACTTCTGCCACGACCACGGCGTCTTCGTCGAGGCGGAGATCGGCGAGGTCGGCGGCAAGGACGGAGTACACGCGCCCGGAGCACGCACCAAGCCGGCCGAGGCGCTCGCCTTCGCCGAGGCGACCGGCGTCGACGCGCTGGCCGTGGCCGTCGGCTCGTCCCACGCGATGACGGAGCGGAACGCCGAGCTCGACTTCGAGTTGATCGCCGCGCTGCGCGCCGCAGTACCGGTTCCTCTTGTTCTGCACGGTTCTTCCGGTGTCGCGGACGCCGATCTGACCCGCGCGGTCGAGGCCGGGATGACGAAGGTCAACATCGCGACCCACCTCAACAACGTCTTCACGGCAACGGTCCGCCAGGTCCTGGCCGACCAGCCGAACCTGGTCGACACCCGCAAGTACCTCGGCCCCGCCCGTACTGCGGTCGCGGCCGAGGTAGCTCGCCTGCTGGGCCTGCTGAAAGCCGTTTGATCAGGTCAGGTCGCGCTTGACCCGCCAGAAGGAGAAGCCGGTCAGAAGTGCTGCCAGTAAGAGGAACAGGCTGGTCTCACGCCACTGCAGATCCCAGAACCTGTTGGCCGGCTGGTACTTGATCACTTGCCGATAGCCATCGTCCGCGAGCCGCTGGAAGCAGGAACTCAGCGGCGGGCGGGTGCCCCGCTCCTCGCCAGGTGGTGGCGGGCCGCACTCCGCGACGTAGCTCGGCAGGGTCTTCTGGGCCTGGCCGGCCGAGTTCACGGTCTGCTCGGACAGCTTCCAGTTGCCTTCGCCCTCGAGTTTCGCCTCGATCCGCATCACCGTCGGATTCTCGTCCGGCCCGGACAGCTGCAAGCCCCGCATGTTCTCGATTGTCACGATCACGTTCGCCTCGACCGGCGTCATCAGGTGCGGCCGGAGCAACAGCGGCGACAGCACCTGGACGGCGATCACGGCCGCGAGGGTGACGGCGATCGAGACCACACTGCGCCGGATGACCAGACCCACGGCGACCCCCAGTGCGAACGCGAAGGCCGCGTAGCCGATCGGCACCACACCGCGAGCGCCGAAGACCGGGGGCAACAGCCGCGGCACGTTGAAGATGCCGGCTGCCTGGCCGGTGCCGATCGCGTCGTCGATCGGGTCGGACCACCACGTCACCGCGAGGCTGAGCAGGCCGGTGACGGCGATCGCGCCGAGACCGGTGACCGCGAGCTTGGTGACCAGCCAGCGGGTCCGGGTGATGCTCTGGTTCCAGACCAGCCGATGGGTGCCGGCCTCCAGCTCCCGAGCGATCAACGGTGCGCCCCAGAACGCGCCGATCACCGGCGGAGCGGCGTACACGAGGACTTGGCCGACGGTGTAGAGGTAGGTGTTGATCCGGTCGAACTGGATCTGCTTGAGGAAGCCGCCGGCGTACTGCTGGTAGTCGTCGGCCAGGCCGGGGCCGGTCACTGTCAGGAAGATGGCGAGGACTGCGACGGCGACGATCACCACCAACGCCTGCAGCCGGAACTGCCGCCAGGTGAGCCAGATCATCGCTGTACCTCCAGCAGGGGGCGGTTGTTCTGCGGCGCCGAGGTCGAGCGGCCCATGTAGGCGAGCACGATGTCCTCGAGCGTGAGCTGGGAGACCGTCCAAGCCGGATCGAGGATCGGCTCGTCGGTGCGGACCAGGTAGGTCGACTGGCGATCGGTGTGGCTGGAAGAGACGATGTGCTGGCTGTCCGGCATCGATTTCTCGTCCCGCCGCGGGCCGACCAGGCGGTAGTGGGTGGCGAGCAGGGCGTCGATGTCGCCGCTGATCTGGACGCGCGAGTCGACCAGGACGACGAGGTAGTCGCAGGACCGCTCGACATCGGAGACCAGGTGCGAGGAGAGGATGACGCTCAACTCCTGCTCGGTGACGGCCTCCATCAGGTCCTGCAGGAACTCACGCCGGGCCAGCGGATCGAGCGCGGCCACGGGCTCGTCGAGGATGAGCAGCTCGGGTCGCTTGGCGATGCCGAGAGTCAGTGCGAGCTGGGCGCGCTGACCACCGGACAGCTTGCCCGCCCGCTGCTTCGGGTCCAGCCCGAGGCGCTGGATCCTCGCCTGGGCGAGCGAATCGTCCCATCCGGGATTGAGCCGGGCGCCGAGTTTCAGGTGATCGGCGATGCTCAGCCGCGCGTACGTCGGAGTGTCCTGCGCGACGAACCCGACCTTCGCGAGCTGCGGTCCGCCGACCGGGGCGTCGAGGACTTCGATGCTCCCGGCGGTCGGTGTCAGCATGCCGACGGCCAGGTTCAGCAGGGTGCTCTTGCCGGCGCCGTTCGGGCCGACCAGGCCGACCACGCGGCCGGCCGGAAGGTCCAGAGTGCAATCGGTCAGCGCCCAGCGACGGCCGTACTTCTTGCCCAGACCCTGGGCCCGCAGTGCGGCGGTCATGCTATGTCCGCCTGAGCGCTGGACCGAAAGGTGGTCTGGAACAACGCCTCGATGCTCTCGTCATCCAGGCCGGCTTTCCTTGCCTTGGACAGCCAGAGCTGCAGGTCCCGCCGCAGCGGTCCGTGGGCGGCCAGGCTGTGGTCGGTCAACGTCCGGGTGACGAACGTGCCGCGCCCCGGCCGGGCCGCGACCAGATCCTCGTGCTCCAGCTCGCGATACGCCTTCAGCACGGTGTTCGGGTTGATCGCCAGTTGCCCGACCACGTCTTTCACGGTCGGCAGCTGGTCACCCTCCCGCAACAACCCCAGCCGCAGCGCGTTCTTCACCTGCTGAACGATCTGCTGGTACGGCGACACCCCCGAGCGCCCGTCCAGATGGAATTCGATCATCCTTAGCCCCATTCATCTAGTTAACTAGTACAATACCTAGATGAGGCAAGACGTCAAGGGGATCAGCGGATCGCGTCGTACCGTCGCAGGGCTTCGAGCCGGGCCTCGGCGTGGTCCACGATCGGCTTGGGATAGTCGGAGGTGCCGAGTTCGGGGATCCAGCGGCGCTGGTACTCGCCGTCCGGGTCGAACTTCTTCGCCTGCGTGCTCGG
This sequence comes from Streptomyces sp. SID13031, assembly GCF_010548305.1. Lineage (GTDB taxonomy): Bacteria > Actinomycetota > Actinomycetes > Propionibacteriales > Kribbellaceae > Kribbella. Next base: position 24,512 of record NZ_JAAGLV010000032.1, on the reverse strand, counting down.
GTTGAAGACCCGGAAGTACGGCGAGGCGTCGGCGCCGCAGCCGGCCACCCATTGCCAGTTCAGCGAGTTCGACGCCAGATCGCCGTCCACCAGGTGCTGCATGAACCAGCGCGCCCCGAACCTCCAGTGCACCTGAAGGTCCTTCACCAGGAACGACGCCACCACCATCCGCACCCGGTTGTGCATGAACCCGGTCTCCGCCAGCTCCCGCATGCCCGCGTCCACGATCGGATACCCGGTCAGCCCGCGGCACCAGGCGTCGAAGCCCGCGCCCGGCTCGTCGTACTCCAGCTTCTCGAACTCCGCCCGCAGCGGCTTCCAGGCCGCGTCCGGGTTGTTCGTCAGCAGATCGGCGCAGAACTCGCGCCAGGCCAGCTCCCGCCGGTACGCCTCGGCCCCGGCGCTCCGCTTCTGCGCCAGGTCGGCGAGCATCGTTCGCGGATGGATCTCCCCGTACTTCAGCGGCACCGACATCCGCGAGGTCGCATCGAGATCCGGCCGGTCCCGGACGTCCCGGTACTCCGCGACTTCGTCGAGGTACGCCTCCCAGTGCTTCCGGGCGAGCGCCTCCCCGGCAACCACCTCGACCTCGGGCAACTCCTCACCCTGGAGCTCGACCCACTCGACCGACGCCGGCGCGTCGACGGGCTGTCGCCAGCCATGTTCGAGCCAGCTGCGGAAGTACGGCGTGAACACGAGGTACGACGACCCCTGTTGCGTCAGCACCCGCCCCGGCGCAACGGCGTACGGGGATCCGGTCCTGACGAGCGGGCAGCCAAGCGCTTCCTCGACCGCGCTGTCACGCCGTTGCCCGTATGGCCCGTAGTCGGCCGAGATGTGCACGCTGGCCGCCTCGACCTCACCGGCGACGGCCGGAACCACGGTCGCCGGATCACCTCGCCGGACGACGAGCCTGCCGTCGAGCGCGCCGGACAGACTCCGCAACGACGCGATGAGGTGATCCCGCCGCGGCGTACCTGCCTGATCCCACAACAAAGGGTCGACCACGAAAAGCCCGACCACCCTGCCCCCGCCTGCCGAGACCGCATCGAGCAACGCGGGGTGGTCCGCCAACCGCAGATCCCGCCGGAACCACATCACCGCTGTAGCCATCCCCAGATCGTCGCCGATGAACAACTTTGAGCGACACTCCGCAGAAATCGAACACACGATTGGGTAAGGCTTGCCTCAGTAGGTGAGAATGGATGTCGTGAGCGAGCTGATCGATACCACCGAGATGTACCTGCGGACCGTCTATGAGCTGGAAGAAGAAGGCATCCTGCCGCTGCGCGCGCGGATCGCCGAACGGCTCCACCAATCCGGACCGACGGTCAGCCAGACGGTGGCCCGGATGGAGCGCGACGGACTCGTCACGGTCGAGGGTGACCGTCACCTCGAGCTCACCGCGGTCGGCCGGATGCAGGCCACCCGGGTGATGCGCAAGCACCGGCTGGCCGAGCGGCTGCTGGTCGACGTGATCGGGCTCGAGTGGGAGGACGTGCACGCCGAGGCCTGCCGCTGGGAGCACGTGATGAGCGACGCGGTCGAGCTGCGCCTGCTGAAGATCCTCGACAACCCGACCGAGTCGCCGTACGGCAACCCGATCCCGGGCCTGGAGGAGCTCCAGAAGGAGAGCCTCGCGACCCCGATCGGCGAGTTCCGGATCGGCGTCGAGCCGCTCGACAAGGTGCTCGACCAGGCCACCGGCGACAGTGTGCGGGTGCTCGTCCGGCGGATCGCCGAGCCGGTGCAGAGCGACGACGACGCGATGTCGGTGCTGCGCCGCGCGGGCGCGCTGCCCGGTCGCGAGGTCGACTCGATGCTGGACGCGGAGGGTGTCCTGGTGGGCAGCCGTGAGGCGGGCGGCGTGATCAGCGACGAGACCGCCGGTCACATCTTCGTCAGCCTCGCTTAAGACTGCACCAAGAATCCGCACCCAAAGCTCTCGATGCTGTACTGAGAGTGCGCAGGCAGTAACGTCTGTCCGCGATGCCTGAGAACGATATCGACTGGCCGGGATACCTGCGGGAGTTCCACACCGCGGCCCCGGGCAGCACTGAAGCCCTGTTGTCCCGTGCGGTGGCCGGGGACCACACGCCCTACCGCTGGCTGGTCCGCGCGGTCTCCGGCGAGGCGCGACGCGTCCTCGACCTGGCCTGCGGCAACGGCCCGGTCGCCCGCGAGCTGTACGGCCGGTGGGTGGTCGGCGTCGACAACAACGCCGCCCAGCTCGCCGGCGCCCCCGGCCCGAAGGTCCAGGCGGACGCGCTCCACCTGCCGTTCGCCAACGAGGCCTTCGACGTCGTCACCTGCTCGATGGGCCTCGCGGTACTGCAGCCGCTGCCCGAAGTACTGGCCGAAGCCGCTCGCGTACTGCGCCGCGGCGGCGTGCTGGCCGCGACGGTCCCGGCGGTCCGGCCGCTGCGCCGGGGCGACATCCGCACGCTCACCAGCCTGACGACGCGGCTGCGCTCGACGCCGCAGTTCCCGGGTGGCGGTGAGATCAAGGACCTGAAGGATCAGCTGCGCGCGGCCGGTTTCGACGTGATGGAGTCTCAGCGCGAGCGGTACGCGTACACGGTCCGCTCCCTCGACGACGCCCGCCGCCTGGTCGGCGCCTTCTATCTGCCCGGTACGTCGGACTCCCGCCGCGAGGCCGCCGCCGTCTGGCTGGCCGAACGCGCCGAGACCAAGGACGGCCTCCAGGTCGCCATCCCGGTCCGCCGCATCACGGCCATGCGCACGAAGGTCGCCCTCGCCTGATCCGTCATCCAGACCAGTGCAGGGCACAGGGCGACTAGCTGACCGGTCATGGGTACCGTTCATGCTGTGTCTGCTCTGACTTGGTCCATTCGTGCGCTCGATCGCGCGCTGGACGGTGAGCGGATCTACCGCGAGCTGCTCGCGGACGAGCCGGCAGCCTTCTGGCTCGACGGCAGTCTGACCGACCGGGACGCCCGCCGCGTCTCGGTCCTCGGTACGTCGACGGGCCACGGCGCGGACGTCGTCGTCCGGGATGTCGCCGACGGTGACGTCTTCGCCGAGCTGCAGCAGCTGTTGAGCGCGCGATCAGCCGAGCTGGACGAAGTACCGGCTGAGCTACGGGACGTCTTCAGCGGCGGCTACGTCGGGTACTTCGGCTACGAGCTCAAGGCGCTCACCGGTGGTGCCCCGGCGCACGAAGCGCCGACTCCGGATGCCTTGTGGATCTGGGCCAACCGCTTCCTCGTGCTCGACCACGAGGAGAACCGCACCCTGCTCGTCGCCGTCCACGCCCCCGGCGACGCCTCGGCAAGCGCTTGGCTCGACCGTGCCGAGTCCGCGGCCGCGAGCTGGTACCTGGGCTGGCGGGAGCCGCCCCCGATCGCCAGGCTCGACCTCGAAGCGCACCTCGAGCAGGACCGCGCCACCTACCTGGCCGGGATCGACGCCTGCATGGCCGCCCTCGAAGCCGGCCAGACCTACGAGGTCTGCCTGACGAACCGCGTCCGCCTGCCCGCCATCGACGACCCCTTCGAGTTCTACCTCTGGCAACGCCAGAGCAACCCCGCGCCGTACTCCGCCTTCCTCCGGTACGGCGAACTGGCGGTGGCGAGCTCCTCACCCGAGCGGTTCCTGACCGTGGACGGCGACGGCTGGGCCGAATGCCGCCCGATCAAGGGGACCGCGCCACGCTCGCCCGACCCCGCCCAGGACCAGCTGGTCGCGAAGGCGCTCGCCGAGGACGAGAAGACGCGCGCCGAGAACCTGATGATCGTCGACCTGATCCGCAACGACCTCGGCCGGGTCAGCCGGCCGGGCACCGTGCAGGTCCCGCAGCTGATGGCGGTGGAGAGTTTCCAGACCGTGCATCAACTCGTCTCGACGGTTCGCGGGCAGCTGCGGGCGGGGGTGGACGCGATCGACGCGGTCCGGGCGTGCTTCCCGCCGGGGTCGATGACGGGGGCGCCGAAGATCCGCACGATGGAGCTGCTCGACGAGCTCGAGTGGTCGGCGCGAGGGGTGTACGCGGGGGCGCTCGGCTACCTGACCGTGGACGGCCGGGCCGATCTGAGCGTGGTGATCCGGACCGCGGTGATGACTCCGGGGGAGACCGTGGTCGGGGCGGGTGGGGCGATCGTGCTCGATTCGGACCCGGTCGCGGAGTACGACGAAATGGTGCTCAAGGCAACAGCGACGATCCAGGGGCGGACAGGATGACAGGGGTGGCAGGATGACAGGGGTGGCAGGATGACTTCCTTGCAGGTGGCGGATTCCTTCTTGGTTGCCAACGGCAAAGTCCGTGGTCTCGACCTGCACCGGCGCCGCTTCACCGCGTCGTGCGCGGCGCTCGGCGTCGAGGCGGGCGAGTACTTCGACGACCAGGTGAAACGCCTGCCCGCCTTCGGCCGCTGGTTCCCCCGCTTCGAACTGGATGCCGACGACAACCTCTCCGTCCACCTCCGCCCGGCCCTACCCCAAGGCGGCCGGATCCGCGTCGTAGTCCACGACGGCCCCGATCCCCGCACGAGACCACTGGTCAAAGGCCCCGACCTGGAGGCCTTGGGTGCCCTGAAATCCCAAGCCACCAAGGCTTTCGGTGCCGATGAGGTCCTCTTGACCGATCCTGACGGCGTGGTAGTCGAAGCGGCCTACTCAGCCGTCCTCTGGTGGGAAGACGACACCCTCTGCATCCCACCCACCACCCGCGCCTACCTCCCTTCAGTCACCTCCGAACTGGTCCGCCGAATCGCCGCTGCCGAAGACATCGAAGTAGCCGAACGCGCTCGCACTGCAGCAGACCTGGCGACCACGGAAGTCTGGCTGCTCAACGCCCTCCACGGCATCCGCCCGGTGGAAGCCTGGAACCACGACCCGATCGACCCGTTGCCCTTCACCCGCTCCAAGCCCTGGCAACAAACCCTCCTCGGACTCGCCACCGGCATCTGACCTCTCGCCCCACCCCGACCGGCGTTCGACCGGGTCGGCGACCCCGACTCCTCAGCCACTAGCGCGTTATCCGACCGCTAGCGTGCTGCAGAGCCTGTTGCGATTTGGGGTTTGGGGGCAAGAAGCGGTGAGCGGTGGCGATCGGGGACCCGTGGGGCGGTTGATGCCAGGTTGGCTTACGGCGGGATGCTCTGGTGCGAAACAATTCGGCGCCGGGCGGAGTGGCTGTACACAAGGGCAGGAAGTAGTCGGGCGTTCGGCCGGGCGCCACGCTCACGGAGGCGGCGCCCGGCCGCAGTACGGGCACTACTTCCTGCCGTTATGCACACTTTCCCATTCCGCAACAGGCTCCACAGGACGCCATTGGTCGGATAAACCGCCAGCCCGTGGATCGAGCTGTTCGTGTGCTATCTAAAACTGATATCACTATGATACCGTTGAGATAACAGTGGTTCTCGTGGGAAGTAGGGGATTGTGATGAGTTCGGATAGCGACGTGATGGTGGAGATGCCGAAGCCGAAGGTGAGTGAGCGGCCGGCCGGGGATCTGGGTGGCTGGCCGATGGCCGGGCTGGCCTTCGTGCTGGGGGTCGCCGGGATCGTGCTGTTCGTGCTGGGGGCGAGTGGTGATCAGATCGCGCTCGTCATCGTGGGCATCGTCGCCTTCGTCGTCGCGCTGATCATCGCCGCCGGCCTCACCCCGGTATCACCCGGCCGCGCCCGCGTCCTGCAGATCCTCGGCCGGTACGCCGGGACGATCCGTACCGACGGCCTGCGCTGGGTCAACCCGATCACCGCCCGCAAGGAGGTCTCGACCCGGATCCGCAACCACGAAACGGCCGTTGCCAAGGTCAACGATGCCGACGGTAACCCGATCGAGATCGCCGCGGTGGTGGTCTGGCAGGTGGAGGACACCGCGCAGGCGATGTTCGAGGTGGACGACTTCGTCCGGTTCGTCGCGATCCAGACCGAGACCGCCGTCCGGCACATCGCGAACAGCTACCCGTACGACGTGCACGACCAGACCGACCGGATGTCGTTGCGCGACAGTACAAACGAGATCACCGAGAAGCTGTCGACCGAGATCGGCGCCCGGGTGCGCGCGGCCGGCGTGCACGTGATCGAGTCGCGGATCACCCACCTGGCCTACGCGCCGGAGATCGCCCAGGCGATGCTGCGTCGCCAGCAGGCGGGTGCGGTGGTGGCCGCTCGGCAGCAGATCGTCGAGGGTGCGGTCGGCATGGTCGAGCTCGCGCTGGCCCGGTTGTCCGAGCGTCAGGTCGTCGAGCTGGACGAGGAGCGCAAGGCGACGATGGTCAGCAACCTGCTCGTGGTGCTCTGCGGTGATCGGGACGCCCAGCCCGTGGTCAACGCCGGTTCGCTCTACCAGTAGGGCTTGCTCGTGGCTGCTGAACGCAAGAAGATCCTGCTCCGGCTGGATCCCGTGGTGCACGACGCGCTGGCCCGGTGGGCGGCCGACGATCTGCGCAGCACCAACGCCCAGATCGAGTTCCTGCTCCGCCGCGCCCTCGCCGACGCCGGCCGCCTCCCCGGCGACGTCGGCAAGATGCGCGGCCCGGGCCGCCCGTCCAAAGAAGAGTCCTAGCCCTCGCCGCGTTGCCGACTGCCCCGAACTGGTGCTACGGTTCATTAGTCAAGTAATGAACCTATGAACCGAAGAACCATCAGGGGCGGGAGGGGGTCACGGTGTTCGACGATCGCAGCCCGATCTACCTCCAGATCGCGGACCAGATCAAGAACGACATCGTCACCGGCGCCCTCGGCGAGGACGAGCAGGTGATGTCGACGAACCAGTACGCGGCGTTCTACCGGATCAACCCCGCCACCGCCGCCAAGGGTTTCGCCCAGCTGGTCGACGAGGGCGTGCTCTACAAGAAGCGCGGTATCGGCATGTTCGTCAGCAAGGACGCCCGCGACCTCCTCCGCACCGGCCGGCGCGACTCGTTCTTCGCCGATGTGGTCGACCCGATGATCCGTGAGGCCAAGGCGATCGGCGTACCGCTGACCGACGTCGTCCAGCACATCCAGAAGGATGGTGAGCACCAGTGACTTCCATCGGCCTGGGAGTAAGGACGGAGAACCTGACTGTCAGGTTCTCCGGCTTGCCGGCCCTGGACGGGCTCGACCTGCGGCTCGCGCCGGGCAAGATCCATGGCCTGCTGGGCCGCAACGGCTCCGGCAAGAGCACGCTGGCTGCCGTCCTGGCCGGCTTCCGGAAGCCCGATGACGGCCGGGTGCTGATCGAAGGCGACGAGCTGGGTGGCGGCCTCGAGCCGTACGAGGACGCCGTCGTGACGAGCCGGATCTGCTTGATCCGCGAGTCGGGCGACCTGGTCGGCTCCGCGGCGGTCAAGCACGTGCTCGGGCTGGCGCGCGACCTGCGGCCGTACTGGAACGACGAGTTGGCCGGCGAGCTGCTCGACAAGTTCGAAGTACCGCTGAAGAAGAAGGTGCAGAAGCTCTCGCGGGGCAAGAAGTCGGCGCTCGGCGTCGTGCTGGGGCTGGCCAGCCGCGCGCCGCTGACGATCTTCGACGAGAGCTATCTGGGCATGGACGTGCCGTCGCGCAACCTCTTCTACGACGCGCTGCTCGCCGAATACACCGAGGTTCCACGGACGATCATCTTGTCCACCCACCTGGTCAGCGAGGTCAGCGCGCTGCTCGAAGAGGTCGTCATCCTCGACAACGGCCGGCTCGTCACCCAGTCGCCGGTGGATGCCCTGCGCGGTCGCGGCGCCTCGATCGTCGGCCCCGCCGCGGCGGTCGACGAGCTCACCGCGGACCTCACGGTGCTCGCCGAGCAACGCCTCGGTGGTACCAAGTCCGCCACGGTGCTCGGCGATCTGGACGACGCGCTGCTCGCCAAGGCGCAGTCGGCCGGCCTCGAGATCGGCCCGGTCGGCCTGCAGGAACTGTTCGTCCACCTGACCGGTACGACGCGCGCAAAGGAGGCCTCCGAATGACCACTCAGTCCATGGCCCGTACTGCGGTCCTGCCGGGCGGGATCACCTCGATCGGCCGGCTCAAGCGCGTGCTCGTCTCGATGGCGGTCGGCCTGCGCCCGATGATCGTCGGCTACTGGCTCGTGATGACCGTGACGTTCCTGATCGGCGGGCTGATCACGCAGTGGATCGGTGGCGGTCTCGACCACAGCATGTGGGACTACGGCACCCAGTCGCCGAAGTACTTCTCCTCGGCGATCGGTATCACCCTGGCGCCGGCACTGTTCACTCTGCTCATCGCGCACGGCGTCACCCGGCGAATGTTCGCCCTGGCCGGCAGCATCCTGCTGGTCGGCGCCGCGGCCGCGACCGCGCTGCTCTGGGTGTTCTCCTACCAGGTGGAGCGCGTCATCTACGACTGGGCGGGGCTGACCCAGGCGCTGGACAACCCGCATCTGTTCACCAAGACGACCCAGGTCGGGCTCATCTTCACCGAGTTCTTCCTGCTGATCATCGCGCACGAGGCCGCCGGCTGGCTGATCGGCATCAGCTTCTACCGGTTCGGTTTCTGGAAGGGTCTCCTGCTGCTGCCGCTGGGTCTGGTGCCGGCCGCCGCCGCGGAACTCCTGCTGGTCGCCCAGTGGCTCGCCGACGCCCTGCGCAACACCGGCTACCACCGTCCACCACTGGCGATCGGCGTACCGGGAGTGCTCGCGGTCAGCGCACTCGGCCTGTACTTCGGTTACCTGCTGCTCCGCCCGATGGCGCTCAAACCCGCCAAGAGCTGACACCCCGTAAACCCTGTAGCAGTTAGGGAGGCTCCGCCATGCCCGAAAACACTTTGGTTGACGACCTTGTGGTGGTCAATCACCTCCGCAAGACCTACGGCGCGACCGTCGCCGTCGACGACGTCTCGCTGACCGTCCGCGAGGGCGAGATCTTCGGCATCCTCGGCCCGAACGGCGCCGGCAAGACCACCACGGTCGAGTCGATCGCCGGGCTGCGTACGCCGGACGCCGGTACGGTCCGGGTCGCCGGTCTCAAGCCGAGCAAGCGGCGTACCGAGATCACCTCGCTGGTCGGCGTCCAGTTGCAAGCCAGCGAGTTGCCCGAGCGGATCAAGACCCGCGAGGCGCTGGAGCTGTACGCGTCGTTCTACCCGGACCCGGTCGACCCGGCGGAGCTGCTCGAGCGGCTCGGGCTGACCAAGGTGCGCGACACCGCCTTCGCCAAGCTGTCCGGTGGGCAGAAGCAGCGGCTGTCGATCGCGCTAGCGTTGATCGGCAAGCCGAAGATCGCGATCCTCGACGAGCTGACCACGGGCCTCGATCCGCAGGCGCGGCGCGACACCTGGGAGCTGGTCAAGCAGATCCGCGACTCGGGCGTGACGATCATCCTGGTCACCCACTTCATGGAGGAGGCCGAGTACCTCTGTGACCGGATCGCCATCATCGACGGCGGCAAGGTCGTCGCCCTGGACACCCCGGCCGGCCTGGTCGACGCCGCCCGCACCGACCAGCGGATCAGCTTCCGGGTGCCCGGCTCTTTGGACGACGCGATCTTGAAAGCCCTGCCCGCGGTCAACTCCGTACTACGCGACGGCGACCGGATCGTTGTCACCGGCAACGATGACCTGCTCGTCGCGGTCGTCACCGAACTCGCCGGCCGAGGACAGGCGCCGCTCGACCTGCACACCGAACAGACCACCCTCGACGACGCCTTCCTCGCGTTGGCGGGCCGGAACTTCGAAGGAGCGGAACGATGAGCCAGACCCTGACCCTCACCCGGATCGAGAGCAAGCTGTTCCTGCGCGAGTGGACCGGGCTGTTCTTCGTCTTCGTGCTGCCCGTCGGCCTGCTGACGATCTTCTCGCTGCTGGACGACGGCAGCGCGCCGACCGACGGCATTCCGGCCAGCTTCCTGCCCACGATGGCGATCGGGATCGGGATCGGCATCCTCGGGATGGCGACCCTGCCGATGATCCTGGCCGGCTACCGCGAGAAGGGTGTCCTCCGCCGGATGTCGACGACCCCGGTCCGCCCGGTCAAACTCCTGATCGCCCAGCTGCTCCTGCACCTGGCCGCGGGAATCCTCGTGATCGCCCTCATCCTCGGCCTGGGCACCCTCGTCTTCGGCGCCGAGCTGCCGAGCTCCCCGCTACCCTTCGTCATCTCGGCCTTGCTCTACACCGTCGCCGAACTCTCGATCGGCGTCCTGATCGCCGGCCTCGTCTCCACCGCGAAGGGCGCCAGTATCGTCGGCAACCTGCTCTTCTTCCCGAGTATGTTCTTCGCGGGCGTCTGGACCCCCGGCGACCTGATGCCGCACGCCCTCCGCTGGGTCCGCGACATCACCCCGATGGGCGCCGGTATGACCAGCATGCAAGACGCCTGGTCGGGCCACTGGCCGGGTCTCGAACACCTCGTCGCTCTCCTCGCCGTCACCGTCGCCTGTATCGGCCTGGCGGCGCGTTTCTTCCGCTGGGAATGAGGTTCCTTCCGGCCGGGAAAGAACTGGGTTATGCACAGGGGGTGTGCATAACATCGGCCGTTTCTGTGGATGGTTGCGTACTCACTGTGGACGACACGCGGCGGCTCGCGGAATCTCCGAACCTCTTTGTGGGAAAGGGTTGTGCGCGCACCGGCCCGGGGGGTAGAAATGTCGACACGCTGTTCCTCCGGGAGCGGCGGGTCGGACGGATACCGAGGACCCTCGCAGTGGGGATCCCCACTGAAGTAGACCGGTGACGGGGTCTGCTGGACCCGACGGACCCGTTCGGGAGGCTGGAGACGTCACCTTCCTTCAGCTGTACGGGGGCCCCTCCGACTCATACTCGGAGGGGCCCGCTTTTCGGGCACATAACGGAACCGGCCGGTGCACCAAGTGCACCGGCCGGCCTGTTCGGTAGAGCGTTCAGCGGAGAGTGATCCGCACCGTCGAGTGCGACCCGCGAGCGGTCACGCGCACCTCGGTGCCCCGAGCCGTCGTCACCAGCTTGTACTGCGCTGCGCGCCCGTCGAGCGTCACCGTACGAACCTTCGCTCCCGCGGGCAGGACGGCACCGACCGTAACGGTTGCCGCCAGCCCCTTAGTGTGGACCTCGGTCCGAAGTTCCTTGCCGACAAGGGATGCGGACACATCCACGGATCCGCGACCCAGCCGGATGTTGCTACCGGCCACCTTCTGCTGGCCGCCTGGAATCTGCGGGACGATGGCCACCTTCCCGTGCCCCAGATTTGGGTCGACACCCAACTGCTGGTGCACGACCGGCCACAGCACGCCGTACGTGCCCCACGCCTGCATCGTCATCGAGCGGTCGGTGAACGCCCGGTCGATGTTCGCCGGCGAGTCCGGAGACGGCGCGATCTCCGGCATGCCGCCGGGCGTCTCCCAGACCTCGAGGTCGAGCTGGATCCGGGCATTGCCGGTCGTGTAGGCCTGCTGCTGGTTCTGGCCGAGCCGACCGAAGTTGCCCTCGGCAACCGCCATGATCGACGTGTTCAGCGAGAAGATGCTGCGCTCGCTCTTCACGCCAGAGATCACGTCGTCGCACGTCGCGCCCGGGTTTCCGGCAGGGTCCGAGGTCGGCCCGGTACCGGTGTGGAAGAGTCCGAATTCCCCGGTGTAGCAGGGCTTCTCGCGTTGGTCGAGTGCCGTCTTGGCGTGCTCGATCGACGCCAGGGGAGTGGTCGGCTGACCTGGGCGGACCAGCTCGGCCTCCATCGGGGTGACGCCGGTCCAGTGCCGCTGGAAGATCGGCGTGTTGTCGTTCGCCGGGTTGGCCGGGTCGTCGACCGAGTCGGCGTACCCGAAGGCCTTGCCGACCCACCACTGCGTCTCGAACCGCTGCTCGAGATCATCAGCCTTGCCGGCCGCCCACTGCTGCGTCGCCCGGTCGTGCCTGGACGCCGCCAGATCGGCGAGGTCGCGCAGGCCGCGGGCGAGGTACACGGTGCTGTCGAGCTTCTCCGAGCCCATCCCGCTGCGCTCGACGTTCGCGAGTCCCTCGAGCCAGCCGTCGCCGTCCTTGTCCAGCTCCCGGTAGACGTACTTGAGGTTGCGCACGCTGAAGTCGTACATCTCGTCGCGGAACCGGTCGTCACCCGTCCACCGCCACAACAGCGCGACGATGCTGGGGAACTTGACCGTCTCGTCGGTGTTGCCCGCGCTCGTGTTCGAGCCGAAGTACACGTCACCGGTCGGCGTCACCTCGTGGGCGACCTTGCCGCTGCGGTCGTTGAGCAGGTCGCTCACGTCGCGCAGCGCCCGCAGATGCGCCTTCACCGTGTCGAACTGGCCGGCCGCCACAGCGGCGTACGAGGTGTACTCGCCGTCGGTCGCGAACAGCCACGGATAGTCGGGGAAGCCGGCGCCGAACCAGCGGGCGACGTCGACCGTGCCGCTGGGTGCGGGGTACGACTTGCCCTCGTTGACGTCGCGGATCTGCAGGTTGTGCGCCTCCTGGACCGAGTCGGCCAGGTTCTGCTTGCTCCACTCGACACTCTGCTGCAGCAGCCGGTCACCAGGCAGGTCCACTGCGGACATCTCGTCGATCGCGGCACGACTCTCTTTCTTTGCCTGCAGCAACTTCTCGGGGTTGCCGATGGCGCGCTTGTACTCGCGCTGCGCCGCGGCCTGGCCCTCGTCCGAGCCGGCGACGGCGAACCACACCGTCGTCGTCCGGCCGGGCTTGAGGTCGACGCTGTAGGTCAGCCGCCCGCCGGTGCCCTTGCCGAAGGCGGTGTCGTCGCAGTGTTTCGGTGCATCGCCGTCGGCTGGGCAGATGACGGCTGGGTCTTGCGGGCCGCGGTTGTTCGCGCTGAGCGCATGAGTCGTCGGCCGCAGGGACGAGCCGACGATCGCGTTGTAGTCGTGCTTGGCGGCGTTGGGCACTGGCGGGGTGCCCTGGTCGCGGAACTGCAGCGTGCCATCGGCGTACGAGCCGCTGTCGGGAAGGTTCGTCTGGCCGGCGTTGGGAGTGGTGCCGCCCCACGGGTACGTCGGCATGAGCTCTGAATGCGCGTCGACGTCGAGCTTGACCGTCCTCGCCTTGGTGGACTTGAGCGTCAACCCGACGACCGTCGCGCGAACACCGTCGGGCACGAAGTCGGTGCGCTCGACGCTGACGTCACTCGGGTAGCTGATCCGCTGGTAGCCATGACCACTCGTGTACTTCGCGGCCGCGACATCCTTGCCGAGCCAGGCCCCGTCGACCCCGAACCAGATCCCGTCGAGCAACTTCAGCGGGGGAGTCCAGATCCCACCCATCTCACCCCGCGTATGCCACCCGGTTGCCGGATAGAGCCCGGTCTCATCACCCATCGCATAGGCCCGATCACCCACCACCAGCGACCGTCGATCCGCCAACCGCCTGGCCTCGGACAACTCACCGTCCGCCTGCGCTGCGGCGGTCGCGTTCTCGTCTGCGCTTGGCCGGAGAGCGGGTTGTCCAGCGGCTGCGATGGAGGGGATCCCGCTGAGCGCGAGGACCGTGGCTGAGGCGACCAGGCCGGCCGCACCGGCGTACCGGCGTCTGGTCGGTCTTCTGGTTCTTCCAGTTGGTGCGGTTCGTGCGGTTCGTCCGACAGGGCGGGGTGTCATGACGCTTCCTCCTTCTGGCGGTGGCTTTGCACCGCCTGCATCAGCCCGGGGCTGAGCTGCCCCTGACTACTAGCTCGGGTTGCAGGAGTCGTTCGGTGGAGCGGTTCGGGGCCGGGGTGGTGAGGATGTCGATCAGCTCGGTGGCGATCTGGTCCATCGGCTGCCGGATGCTCGTGAGTGCGGGGGAGACGACCGACGCGAGCGGCGAGTCGTCGAAACCGGTGACCGCGACGTCGACTCCGGCGGTAAGGCCGCGACGAGCGAGTTCGCGGAGGGCGCCGAGCGCGAGAATGTCGCTGATGGCAACGATCGCGTCGATGGCGGGGTCGGCGTCGAGCAGTTCCGCAGTACCGCGAGCGCCTTCGTCGATGGAGTCCTCCTGGCAGCGGAAGGCGAGCTCGCTCGAGCTGGGCAGCCCGAGCTCGCGGCAGCTCACCTGCCAGCCGCTCAACCGATCCTCTGCGAGTCCGGACGTCTTCGGCCAGCTGAGAAAGGCGATCCGCCGGCGACCGGTCTCGTGCAGATGCCGAACCGCGGCCGCGCACCCGCCGGCGCCGTCGACATCAACCCAAGGCCCCGGCTGCGTGGACTCCTTCCAGACCCGCCCGAACGACACGAACGGAATCTGCTGCTCCTTCAACCACCCATGCCGCGGATCATGCGTCTCGGTCTGCGAAAGCACGAACCCATCCACCAGCCGGCGCGCATGCAGGTCCTCGTACACCGGCATTCCCACCACCCCGACAGGGGCCGTGAACAACAAGATATGCCGCCCACTGCTCTCCGCCGAAGCACACAGCGCGTGCAGGAACTGGTCCATCACCAGATGCGCCTGCCCGCCGGGCCAGCTCGGAACGCAGTACCCGATCAGCTCGACAGCGCTCGTCCGGAGACTTCGCGCGTTACGATTGGGGCGGTAGTTGAGCAACTGGATCGATCGAGTCACCCGCTGCAAGGTGTCCGGCCGCAGTCGATGAGGCGCATTCAAGGCGTTGGAAACGGTCTGCACCGACACCTCAGCATGAGCGGCAACCTGCTTCAGCGTAGCCACGAACTACCTCCCGCCTCCCCCGAGGACAGTCGTTTTAACGTTCAAATGCACTCGCAGTCTCACCGCCGAACCCCTGCCGTGTCAACGGTCAGTTGATCCGGGGTGGGCCGGCGCGCAGGATCTCGTGGGCTTCAGCGGGCGGACCGGGCGCGATCCAGCGCCCCTGCCAAGTGGCCCCCGCTTCGGTGAACGCGCGCGGATCGCCATCGCTGAGCCTCACCTTCACCTCGAAGCCGTCCGTCTCGCCACGCTCGGCGAGCAGTTCGCGGACGTCCTCCGGGGTGATCTGCTGGGGGCTGTCCGTCGCCCCCTTGTAGGCCGCGCTGCCGTCCCAGCGCAGGATTCGCCGTCGCACGGACGGGACGAGGAAGTTGCCGCCGACCCAGATCGGGATCCTCGGCTCCTGCACCGGGACCGCGCTGAGTTGAGCGCCGTCGAGCCGGTAGTGCTTGCCGGCGTAGTGCACCGGCTCACCCGTCCACAGGGCGGCGATGATCTCCAGGGACTCGTCCAGCATCTCCGCCAGGACGCGCGGCTCGCCGGACAGGAACGGGTCGCCCGGATCCCCGATCCCCACCCCGAGGATCATCCGCCCGCCCGACAAGTGGTCGAGGGCAACGGCTTCGGCGGCCAGCTTCCACGGATGGCGACGGGGCACCGGCGTGACCGTAGTACCGAGTTTGATCGTCGACGTCGCACAAGCCATCGCCGCCAGACAGATCCACGGATCGTACGTCGGCAGCGAGGCCTCGCCCTGGTAGACGAGATAGTCCTCCAGGAACACCCCGTCCCACCCGCAGTCCTCCGCGATCCGCGCAAGCTCGGCCAGCCCGCGCGGATCGCGCCCCGCCCCTACCGCTCCGAACGTCACCGAAAATCGCATGCCCTCAAACTAGCCACCCCCACCGACAAGTTATGTCAGGCCGCGTGGCCGCCGTCGACGCTCAGTTCGGTGCCGGTCACATACGAGCCACCCGGCCCGGCCAGGTAGAGCACCGCGGCTGCGACGTCCTCCACCGTCCCGAAGCGGTCGAGCGCAAGATAGGACCGCTGCGTCGCCGCGAACGGGCCGTCGGCCGGGTTCATCGAGGTGTCGATCGGCCCCGGCTGGACGACGTTCGAGGTGATCCCGCGCGCGCCGAGATCGCGCGCCAGCCCCTTGTTCATCCCGACCACCGCCGCCTTGCTCATCGCATACAGGCTCATCCCCGGCCCGGTGTTCCGATCCGCGATGCAACTCCCGATGTGGATCATCCGCCCGCCGTCAGCCAGCAGACCCGCCGCAGCCTGCGCCGCGACGTACAGGCCCCGGACATTCACCGCCAGCACCCGATCGAGCTCCTCGACCGTCACGTCGCCGATCATCCCCACCGCCCCGACCCCGGCGTTGTTGACGAGAACATCAAGCCCACCTAGTACTTCGTACGCCCGCGCGACCGCCGCCGTGACCGCCCCCGCATCCGCGGCGTCCGCCTCGATCGCGAAGCCACGCCGCCCGGCAACCTCGATCTGCTTGACCACCCCGGCGGCATCCTCAGGCGAGCTGTTGTACGTGATCGCAACATCGGCCCCACGCGAAGCCAGCGCGATCGCCACCGCCGCCCCGATCCCACGGCTCCCGCCCGTCACCAGCGCCAGTTTCCCCATCAGCTCAGTCATCGTTTCACTTTCTCGTTGTCCTACAGGGCTTCTACTCCTCCTAGTTCAGCCGCCCCGCCCCCGCCGAGCTGGCGGAAATACGACCCGGGCTCCTGATGTCGCCTTTCCGCTACTGCGCTGCCCACCTCGATGTCGTGAACTCGCTAGAAAGTGTCGGCGGGGGCGGGGATGCTGGGGGAGTGTATGAATGCGTCGAGCGGTGCGTGCGAGCGGTCCAGTCGAAGGACGCCCGGTTCGACGGCTGGTTCTTCACCGCGGTACTGACCACCAAGATCTACTGCCGGCCGAGTTGCCCGGTGGTTCCGCCCAAGGTCAAGAACATGCGGTTCTACCCGAGCGCCGCCGCGGCCCAGCAGGCCGGTTTCCGCGCCTGCAAGCGCTGCCGCCCGGACGCGAGCCCGGGGTCGCCGGAGTGGAACGATCGCGCCGACCTGGTCGCCCGCGCGATGCGACTCATCGGCGACGGCGTGGTCGACCGCGACGGCGTACCAGGCCTCGCGGCCCACCTCGGTTACAGCGTTCGCCAGGTGCAGCGGCAGTTGCAGGCCGAGCTCGGCGCCGGGCCGCTGGCTCTCGCCCGGGCCCAGCGCGCCCAGACCGCGCGGCTCCTGATCGAGACCAGCTCGCTGCAGATGGCCGATGTCGCTTTCGCAGCAGGGTTCTCCAGCGTGCGGACGTTCAACGAGACGGTCCAGGAGGTCTTCGCCCTCTCGCCGAGCGAGCTCCGCACCCGGGCCAAACGCGGCGATGCGTCCACCGCGCCAGGCACGATCTCGCTGCGCCTCCCGTTCCGCCAGCCGTTGACGCCCGACAACCTCTTCGGCCACCTGATCGCCACCGGCGTACCGGGGGTCGAGGAGTGGTCCGGCGGCGCCTACCGGCGAACTCTGCGCCTCCCGCACGGTCACGGCGTGGTGGCCCTCCGCCCGATGCCCGACCACATCGCCTGCCAGCTCTCGCTCACCGACCAGCGCGACCTGTCGATCGCGATCAGCCGCTGCCGCCGGATGCTCGACCTCGACGCCGACCCGGTCGCCGTCGACGACCTGCTCCGTACCGACCCCGTCCTCGCGCCGCTGATCGAGAAGGCGCCAGGCAGACGGGTTCCACATACGGTCGACGGCGCCGAGTTCGCAGTACGGGCCGTGCTCGGGCAGCAGGTGTCGACGGCTGCCGCGCGGACTCACGCGAGCCGGCTCGTTCGGGCGTACGGCGAACCGATCGACGATCCGCTCGGCGGATTGACCCACCTCTTCCCGACGATGCAAGCGCTCGCCGGGCTCGATCCCGAGGCGCTAGCCTTCCCGAAGTCCCGGCGGACGACGCTGACCACGTTGATCGCGACGCTCGCGGCCGGTGAGATCGACCTGGGCGCCGGCAGCGACTGGGACAAGGCGCGCGAGCAGCTCGCGGCGCTGCCCGGGATCGGTCCGTGGACCGTCGAGTCGATCGCGATGCGCGCGCTGGGCGACCCTGACGCCTTCGTGGCCAGCGATCTGGGTATCAAGTACGCCGCCCGCGACCTCGGGTTGCCCGAGGCTCCCAAAGCGCTGATCGGGCATGCGCGGGCCTGGCGGCCCTGGCGGGCGTACGCGGTGCAGTATCTCTGGGCGACCGGAGACCACGCCATCAACAAGATCCCAGTAGTAGAGAGTGCGGAGTGAGATGAGCGACCTGACCACCGAACGCCTGCTGCTCAGACAATGGAAGGACAGTGACTACGAACCGTTCGCGGCGCTGAACTCCGACCCTGCTGTGGTGGAGCATTTCGCGCGCTCGTTGACACGGGCGGAGAGCGACGAGCTGATCGACCGGGTCAAGGTGTCGATCGAGAAGCGTGGCTTCGGATTCTGGGCGGTCGAAGTCCGGGAGACCGGGCGGTTCATCGGCTTCACCGGATTGTCGGTGCCGATCCTCGATGCGCCGTTCGTGCCCTGTGTGGAGATCGGCTGGCGCCTCGCGAAGGATGCCTGGGGCAACGGCTACGCCACCGAGGCGGCGCGCGCCTCGCTGGCGTACGGGTTCGGGGAAGCCGGGCTGGACGAGGTGGTGTCGTTCACGGCGACGACGAACAAGCCGTCCCAGCGGGTGATGGAAAGGCTCGGTATGACGCACGACGAGGCCGACGACTTCGACCACCCGCGGCTGCCTGCCGGGCATCGGTTGCAGCGGCACGTGCTCTACCGGATCACCCGCGCGCAGTGGGAGGCGTGACGATGGCCTACGCAGTGATCGACAGCCCGCTCGGCCCGCTCACGCTGGTCGCGGCCGACACCGGCGAGCTGGCCGGCCTCTACATGGAGCAACACCGGCACCGCCCGGCGATGGAGACGTTCGGATTGCGCGACGACTCCATCCTGCCGGAGGTCCAGCAGCAGCTGAAGCAGTACTTCGCCGGCGAGCGCACCACCTTCGACGTACCGCTGAAGCTGGCCGGGACGCCTTTCCAGCAACGCGTCTGGGAGGCGTTGCAGGACATCCCGTACGGCGAGATCACGACGTACGGGCAACTCGCCGCCACCCTCGGGCTGGTGCCGGGCGCCTCGCGAGCCGTCGGCCTCGCCAACGGCAAGAACCCGGTCAGCATCATCGTGCCGTGCCATCGCGTGATCGGCTCGACCGGCAGCCTGACCGGCTATGGCGGCGGCCTGGACCGCAAACAACGCCTGCTGGACCACGAACGAGCCGACGTACTCTTCTGAGCCCTCCCTCAACCGGCGAACAAAGTCCCGGTCCGGCGGACATAGTCCGTGTCCCGCCGCAGCATCGCGCACCGAAGATCCCGCAGGTCTGCCGACAGGTCGATGCCCAGTTCGCAGCGCAGTACCTTCTCGGCCCGGGCGCAGGTCCGCAGCGCGCCGTCGACGTCGCCACCCAGATAGCGGGCCCGCATCAGGTTGGCGTAGGACAGCTCGCGAAACGGCGCGCCGCGGAGCAGATCGTGGATCTCCGGGACGAGATCGGTGGTGTGCCCCAGCGTGAGCCGGACCGCGGACAGTCGCTCCCGCACGGTCAGCCGGAGTTCCTCGAGCGTCTCGGCCTGACGCCGTAGCTCCTCCGAGGCGGTGCAGTTCTGGCAGATCGGCCCGCGCCAGAGCGCCAGGGCTTGTGCGAGCGTCACCTCTGCCTCCTGTGGACGGTTCGCCTGCCGTTCGGCTTCGCCGCGCAGCGACAGCCGGCGGAAGATCGAGACGTCCAGCTCTTCCGGCTCGGCTCTGAGCCGGTAGCTCGCGCCACCATCGCCGGGCTCCATCGCCAGCCGGTCCTTGAGCAGCGGAGACGTCGCGTAGAGCTGGCGGCGCAACCGGGCCACGTGCAGCCGCAGGTTGTTGCGGGCCGAGCGAGGAGGCTTGTCCCACAGGGAGTTCAGCAGCTGATGCATCGGGATACACCGTCCCTCCGCGAGCATCAGAGCAACCAGCAAACCGCGGACAGGCGCCGAAGAGACGTCCGTCACGCCGCCGGCGGCTTCCACTTCGATCCGGCCGAGCATCCTGAACTGCATACGGTGGCATCCCCCAGGTCGTGTCTCGGTCACCGGACAACTAGCCACTCTGCGGAGCCGCGGGGTCACCGCGCCAACCTTTCGATCAGGACAAAGAGGGTTCCGCCGTGACCCGCAAGTACTGGCCATGCAGCGCGCATGCCGGGCTGATGCCCGGCCCGCCTACGTTCTGCCGCAGTGGCAATCGCCGCTGATCACCGACAGCTCGAAATGGAGGCAACAGATGCGAACCGTCCTCACCGGACTCAGCGACAAGCTGGTCGGATTCGTCGTGCCGGGCGTCACCGCCCACGCGCAGACCCAGGGTTGTGTCGAACTTCGCTCCTACTGCAACGGGGCGTGCCCGTTCTGGTGGTGGCGCCGGGCCCACGTCTGGGACTGCAACGGCATTCAGCACACCGACTACGAATGCTGTGGCTGCGGCTGCTGATTCGTCAGCCGATGAACTGAGCGGGTGCCGCGCCCTACGGAACAGGGCGCGGCACCCGTACTCGAAAGCCTAGACCTTTGCGAGGTGCCGGGGATGTCCGGATATGCGGTGATCTGTTGTCGATTGGTGTTCGGCGTCGTCTTCGCGGTCTCGCTGCTGAGCAAGACCCGCAGCCGCGGCCGGTACGCCGATTTCGTGGCGGCCGTGCCCGGCCTGGCGCCCGGAATCCCGGTCCGGCTGGCCGCGCCCGCCGTGATCGCGGGCGAGGCGGCCGTGATCGTCGCGATGGTGCTCCCCGGGACCGCCCCCCTCGGGTTCGCCGTGGCGGTGCTCCTGCTGATCGCTTTCACGGCCGGGATCGTGCACGCGATCCGGCAGCAGCAGAGCGTCAGCTGCCAATGCTTCGGGGCCTCCAAGGTTCCCGTCGGGCCGGCCCACGTGGTCCGCAACGGGTTCCTGTTGCTGGTCGCCGCGGTCGGCCTGATCGCGGCGCTCGGGCCTGGCTACGCGCAGCCCAGCGTCGGCGTGCTGACCAGTGCTGTTCTCACCGGCGCGGTCGCGGCCGCCGCCGTCCTGCTCACCGACGAGATCGCCGATCTCTTCCGCTCGAACCACTAGGAGGCTTCAGATGTCACCTGCAATCGCAGTAGGGATTCTTGTCGGTCTGCTGACCGTGCTCAACCTCGCTCTCACCATCGGCGTGATCCGCCGGCTGCGGGAACACACCGAACTGCTGGCGAACCGGCCCAGACAGGTCACGGTCAAGGTGATGGCCGGACCGGGGGAGCGGTCCAAGCCCTTCGACGCCGTCACCGTCGACGGCGACCTGATCAGCGACGCCGACCTCACCGGCGGCCGGACACTGGTCGGCATCCTCGCCAACGGTTGTACGTCGTGTGAGGAACGGCGGCCGGAGTTCGTCGAGCTGGCCAGCAGGTTCCCCGGCGGACGCGACCGGGTGCTGGCCGTGCTGGTCAGCGGGAGCGAGGACGCCGACCTGTCCGTCGAACGCGCGATGATCGAGCCCGTCGCCCGGCTGGCGCTGCAGGAACGCCCGGGCATCGGCATCACCGAGGCGCTCGGCGTCACCGGCTACCCGGCCTTCGCGCTCTTCGACGCCGACGGCACCGTACTGTCGTCCGGTACTGCGCTCGAGGATCTCGACCTGAGCCTGGTCGGGGTCTGACCCGTGCGCGGCATCGCCCAAGCGCTCAAGCTGACCTGGCAGACCAGCCGGCCGCTGACCAGCCTGTACGTCGTACTGACGATCGCCGGGGCGATACCGGCCCTGGCCACGGCCTGGCTGACCAAGAGCCTGCTCGACCTGCTCACCAGTGGCCAGGCGCCACTCGGCCAGGTGTTGTGGATCGGCCTCGCGCTGGGCGGTGCCGGTCTGCTCACCACCCTGGTGCCTTTCTCCACGCAGTACGCACAGAAAGAGACTGAGCGCAGGATCGGTCTGGTGGCGCAGGACCGGCTGTTCGGCGCCACCGAGCGGTACACCGGGATGGCCCGCTTCGAGGATCCGGAGTTCCTCGACAAGCTCCGGCTCGCCCAGCAGTACGGCGGTGCCACGCCGGGGATCCTGGTCGGGACGGCACTGTCGACGACCCGTACCGTGCTGATGGCCGCCGGGTTCCTGGGCTCACTGCTGATCTTGTCGCCCTGGCTCCCGCTGGTGGTGCTCGCGTCGTCGATCCCGGTCCTGCTCGCGGAGCTCTGGGTCGCCAAGGGCCGGGCGACCGTTCAGTACGAGCTTGGCCCGATCGAGCGGCGCGAGTTCTTCTACCGCGAGCTGCTCACCAACGTGCAAGCGGCCAAGGAGATCCGGTTGTTCGGGATCGGCGCCTTCCTGCGGGACCGGATGTCGGGCGAGCGCCGGGACGCGAACGGCCGGCAGACCAGGATCGACCTGCGGGATCTGGCGATCCAGAGCGGTACCGGACTACTGACCGCGACCCTGGCCGGTTCGGCCCTGGTCTGGGCCGTGCTGGCGGCGCGGAGCGGCCGGATCAGCATCGGCGACATCTCGCTACTGGTGGCCGCGATCGCCGGGGTGCAGACGGCGGTGGTCGGGCTGATGCGGGATATCGGCAATGCGCATCGGCAGCTGCTGATGTTCCGCAGCTATCTCGAGGTGATGGACGGTGAACCGGATCTGCCGGTGCGTGCGGACCCGCGCCCGGTCCCGCCGCTGACCGACACGATCGAGTTCCGTGACGTCTGGTTCCGCTACGGCCCGGACCGTCCGTGGGTGCTCTGCGGGATCAACCTCACCATCGGCGCCGGCCAGACCGTCGGCGTGGTCGGCCGGAACGGGGCCGGCAAGAGCACGCTGATCAAACTGCTCTGCCGGATGTACGACCCGGTTCGCGGCACGATCCACTGGAACGGCGTCGATCTGCGCGAGGTCGACCCGGCCGAGCTGCGGGACCGGATCGGGGCGGTTTTCCAGGACTACATGAACTACGACCTGACCGCCGCGGAGAACATCGGGCTCGGCGACCTGGACCGCTCCTTCGAGCCGGCCATGATCGAGTCGGCCGCGCGCCGGTCGGGCGCGCACGACTTCGTCTCGGCGTTGCCGCAGTCCTACGGGACGCTGCTGTCGCGGGTCTTCTTCCAGGACCTGTCCGGCCGCCGGACCGCTGGAGTGACCTTGTCGGGTGGCCAGTGGCAACGGATCGCGATCGCCCGCGCCTATGCCCGCGGCGACCGGGACCTGGTGATCCTCGACGAGCCGAGCTCCGGTCTCGACGCGGAGGCCGAGGCCGAGGTGCATCGTGGTCTGGCCGAGCACCGCAACGGCCGGACGAGTCTGCTGATCTCCCATCGGCTCGGGGCGCTGCGTGGCGCCGACCGGCTGGTGGTTCTCGACGACGGGCGGATCGTCGAACAAGGCGGTCACGACGAGCTGCTCGGCCGGCGCGGCTTGTACGCCAGGCTTTTCGAGCTGCAGGCCGAGGGGTACCAGGCATTGGTACCGGAGCCGTCGTGAGCGGCTGGCACGCGCTGCTGTTCGTAGTACTGGCGGCCGTGATCGCTGGTTCGGGGCTGTGGTGGGCGCGGCGGGTCTGGCTGCGGGTGGAGATCTCCGGGGCCAGTATGAGTCCGACCTTCGAGTCAGGGGACCGGGTGCTGGCTCGCCGGGTCGACCCGGGCCGGCTGGCGACCGGGGATGTGATCGTCTTCGAGGGACCGAACGCGGATGCGGAGGCGGCGGCGGAGTTGATCGGACGGCTGCGGACGTATGTGGCGGTCGCGCAGGATCCACCGGCGTTCACCGGGAGCGGCGGTTCCGGGCACCGGGTGATCAAGAGGGTGGCGGCGGTCGCGGGGGAGCGCCTGCCGTTCGCGATCCCGGGGCATGCCGAGGGTTCGGTCGTACCGGCTGGGAGCTTGGTGGTCGTCGGCGACAACCCGCGTTCGAGTGTCGACTCGCGTCAGCACGGCTACATCTCGGCGGATCAGGTGCTCGGGAGGGTCAGAATCTAAGTGCTCACTAGGTGAGCACTTATCGAGTGCATGCTGTTCCCATGAGCACAGAGGCCAAGGTCAAGCAGGTAGTCACCGACGACGAGGCGTTCGCCCCGGCCACGGTCGAGGAGTGGCGCGAGTGGTTGGCGCAGTACGGCCGCATCCAGCGCTCCGTCTGGCTCGTCGTCCACCGCAAGGGCGGCCCGGGGATCGACATCGCGGAGGCGGTCGAGCATGCGCTCTGCTTCGGCTGGATCGACAGCAAGACGCTGCCCCGCGACGCCTCCAGCACCTACCAGACCTTCACGCCGCGAAACCCCCGCAGCACCTGGAGCCAGGTCAACCGAGACCGCGTCAACCGCCTCCTCGCCGAAGGCCTGATGACCGCCCCCGGCCAGGAACTGATCGACCTCGCCAAGAAGACCGGCACCTGGGACTGCCTGGCCGAAGCCCAGAACGGCGTGATCCCCGCCGACCTCCAGTCAGAGCTCGACCACAACGAGAAGGCAGCCACCCACTTCGCCGCCTTCCCGCCCTCCTCCAAACGCCGGATCCTCGAATGGATCGCCCTGGCCAAACGCCCCGAAACCCGAGCCCGCCGCATCACCCAAACAGTCACCCTCGCCACCCAGAACCAACGCGCCAACCACCCACCCCGCTAGCGAGACGTCTCAGGGGTTAACCCCCGAGAGTGTGGGTTGCCCCGCCGGAATCTGGAGGGGCAACCCACCCTCTGGGGGGTTAACCCCAACGCCGTTCGGTTAGGTGTCTGCTTCGGGGGTCAAGTTGTGGATCTGGATGTTGATGGTGGCGTCGCGGGTGCGGCGGTCGGGGGTGCGGGTGGCGGCGCGGTATTTGGAGATCGCGCGTTTGATGACGCGGGCGCGGATGCGTGGTC
>NZ_JAAGLV010000031.1 GCF_010548305.1 Streptomyces sp. SID13031 | reverse complement strand
CCACATCCCCGCGCGCCCTGGGTGCCCGGCGGAGCCGCACATCGAGGACAAGCCATCGACCTGCGAGGCAGCGAAGAAACGAGCGAACCCTGCCAGGCACCCGGATCATGGCATTGACGCGAAGAAACTCGTCGCGGCCTTCAAGATCTCGACCGTGCGCTCGAGTTCGGCGTTCTTCCGCTTCAACTCACGGATCTCCCGCGCCGACTCAGACATCACCCCATCGGCCTGTCCCGCATACACCTGAGCCTGGCGGACCCAGCGACGCAACGTCTCCGGTGTCATCCCCAACCGGCCCGCCACCGCCGTGATCGCGCCCCACTCAGAGTCGTAATCCGCGACAGGCTCAGTGACCAACCGGACCGCCTTGGCCCTGGTCTGCTCGTCGTACTTGCTCGGCATAGATGCCACCTTCCCAATGAAGGAGGTGTGCAACAAACCCGGGGTGGTTCATCCAGCCTCGAGAGGCGCTTGGCTGAGCCTCACTCGTTCAGCACGGCGGCAAGTCCGTCGCGGCCGTGGACATCGAGTTTTTTGTACGCTGCCGTCAGGTGAATCTCGACGGTTTTGGCGGTGATGAAGAGGGCCTGCGCTATCTCACGATTGGTGCGTCCCTCGGCTGCCAATTCGACTATTCTGTGTTCGCTCGGAGTGAGAGATCGCACGCCGGTCAGGGCAAGCCGTCGCGGACGTGCTCCCGTCGCGTTGAGTTCGCGACGTCCGGCGGTCACCAGGGCTTCGGCGCCACAGATCTCGGCGAGTTCCAGCCCCTCTCGCAGGAAGTCCTTGGCGTCGTCGGACTGGTGGAGGTGGTGGAGGCGTGATCCATAAGTGATCAGGCTCTTCGCTCGTTCAAGGTCAGCTCGCGACTGCTCCAGTACTTTCGTGGATTCGCGCAGCCAGATGAGGCCTTCGGCCCCCTTCTTCAGGATGCCCAGCACGCGTAAGGATCGGCCGAGTGCCCGCGGCGCCCCCCAGCGGCGAGCCAGCGAAACCTCCTGTTGAGCCAGTTCGATACCTTCTTCAGATCGCCCAAGGCGATCGAGGCACAGAGCAGCTTCGGACCGCCAGGGCACCAGGGCAGGATTCGTGCCACCGTGCAGTGCGTATCGGTTGCCGCAGCGCAGCGCCGCGACCAGGCCTGACTCCGCGTCTCCGCTGAGTCGCAGGAGCCTTGCGTCAGTCAGCAGATAGAAGTAGGACGGCCCGTCGGGCGGTTGACCAGCCCCGCCGGTCACCCAATCCAGAGCTTCTCGCGCCTCGGCCAGCCGGCCTTGCGCGATGTAGACCTCAGCGAGGTAGGGGCCGGTAAAGTATCTGCCGATGGTGATGCTGCCGGTGTCGACCGTTTTGCGGGCCTGCACCAAGTCGGCTTCGGCCTCCGTGATCTGTCCCTGCCACAGCCACGCGAGCCCTCGATGGGCGTAGGCAGGGGAAACACCCCGCATTGATCCGTAACGATGGGCATAGGCGATCGCGGCTTCGAGACTGGCCATTACCGAGTGATCATCGGCAGCCAACATCGAGAGCCAAGCACATACCAACGCCCCTTCGCCGCTGATCTCTCGGATGAGGACATCGTCGGAGAGCGCCGCTGCGGCTCTGGCCGGCCCGGCGGGGTCACAGGCGAACGTCTCGTGCAGTGAGAAGACGGCGTCGACCATTCGCCTGCCCGTCCCGGCGCTGGGATCGACCTCGCCGTGCGGTGGAGAAGCCGGCACCAGATGCTGCCAGCCTGGTTCGAGGATCGGTACGTTGAGCAGAAGCGCTTCCAGACGGTGTTTCGCATCCTCGTTGTCAGTCGCAGCGATTGCCTTGGTAACTGTGTCTACCGCGTTGACGGAGTCGCCCATCTGAAGCAGAACTCCCGCTAGCAGACCAGACATCGCTACCGAACGGGGACCGGCTCCATCGAGTTGTTCTGCTTGCCGTAGGTAGCCCGCAGCCGCAGGCAGGTCGACCAGCTGGGCGATTGCGCCAAGTTCTGCGAGCAGGCCGGCCCGCTCAGCAACGGACAAACCTTCACGCAAGCAACGACGTAGGTATACGACCGCGCCCTCTGGGGCCCCCCGCGACGTTGCCTGTTGCGCGGCAGCTCGCAGTACTTGGTGTGCCGGCGGGTCAGTGATCTCCTGGGTCAGCAGCACGTGTGCAGCTACTTGCTCAACATCGCTACCCACTGCAGTGAGCTGCTCGACGGCCAGAGCGTGCATCCGGCTACGTGTGAGCCGATCCAGTTCGTTATAGACCGTCTCGCGAATGAGGGGGTGAACGAACTCGACGCCGTCGTATCGGTCGCTCGGGCTGCGTCTGATGATATCTGCCCGGCACAGCCAATCAGTGGCGTCCAGCCCCACGTCGACCGGAACTTGAGCGACGCTGTAGGCGACCCGTGTGTCCACCGCATCTCCGAGAACGGCGATTGCCCGGGCGACGGCGATCAGGTTCGGGTCCAAGGGCGAGAGTCTGTTGCGTACCCAGCGCGCCACGGTGTGTGAACTGATGGCTTTCACGGCGTCGGCGTTGCCGGTCGTCGGCTCGATGCCGGCACTGGCGACCATGTCGGTCAGCTCGAGTAGCAGCAGCGGGTTTCCTGAGGTCGCCAGGTAGCAGGCTGTCAGGAACTCGCGGTCGGCGTGGGCGCCGAGCTCAACCATCAGCAGCTGAAGAGCAGCCTTCTCCGAGAGTGGGCCCAGGCGCACTGTGAGACAGCCCGGTTCAGTGGCGATGTGGTCGAGCAGCCGAGTCTCGGCGCCAGGGTCGGCAGGGCGAGCAGTCATCAGAACGGTGAGTGGCATGTCCGCTGAGCGATGGATCAGATGGGCCAGGAACCGCAGGGACGGCCCGTCACACCAGTGGAGGTCGTCTACGAGGATGATCTGTGGCCCTTCCTGGCACAGATTGGCCACCATCCAGTAGAGAGCATGAAATGCAACGAACTCACTGGCCACATCCCAATTCGCGGTTCGTCGCTCGACCAGACTTGCCGCGGGTGCTGCAGCGCCGGCAAACAGATCTCGCCGCTGCGATGGTGAAGATGCTGCGATAACGGGCTCGAACAGTCTCCGAACGGCACCGAAGGTGGCGTCCCGCTCAAGCTGCGAGCAGCGCACGGGCAGGACTGCTGCGGCTGACCGAGGCATCGTCGATAGCGCCTCGTCCAGCAGTCGGGTTTTCCCGATGCCGGCTGGGCCTTCAATGACGGCGAACTCACCGGAACCCGCAAGACCGCGCCCGATCAGATCGACGAGCTGTGCCAGCTCACGATCGCGGTCGAAGAGGGTCGCTGCAGTGGCCACGGTGAACCTCGCGGTGGATTGATGTGTGGTGGATCGATCGAAGTGAATCAAGCATCTATGCGGCGGTCGGCTCAGCCACTGGGGAGACCCCCAATAAGTGGCCCTAGGGGTTGCATGTGGGGGCTCCGGCGAGCGACCAGCGGCCAACCGTCGATAACGCTGTAGGCATCCTCTTGGCGGAGCGATCAGGACGCAGCAGCGTGACAAGAACATTTGGGGTGTTGTTGGGGTACTCACCTAGGGCATCGCGCAGGCGCGCGACCCTACGGTTACAGAAATGGTCGCAGCCTGAGCTGGGGCCTGCCACCCCTATGAGCAACGGTGATGTGATGCGTAGATCTCGAGTACTTTTGTCATCCGCAGTGGGCCTGGTGACGGTGACTGCATTGGCTGCGGGCGCCATCGCTCTTGCCGGTCCCTCCGACCACGCCTCGACGGCAAAGTACTGTCAGACGTTGAAAGACATCATGCAGCCGCCATCTTCCAAGCCGGGGGAGGAGGCGTTCACGCGGGTGGATGCCTTGGCCGCCAAGCTCGCTGCTGACGCGCCGGGACCCATTCGAGGTGCGGTGCAGACCTATTCGACCGGACTGCACCAATTTGTGGTCGACGTCGGCAAGGTCGGCTTCGACAGTACGAAAATTACGCCGGAGCAGTACAAGACCTTGCAGACGCCTGAGATGACTGCCGCGACCAAGGCGATCATGAAGTCTGCTCAGGACGACTGTGATATCAGCACGCCGTCGGCTGAACAGTCCACCCAGCCCAACCCGAGCAAGTCCGCCGCACCGAAGTCACCGCCTGCATCCAAGACCCCGAAATCGTCGAAGTCTCCTGTGACGGTACCGAGCAAGAGCCGGTGAGTTAGTCAGCCGGCTGCTCCACCGCGCCGATGCGGTCGCTCCTGAGCGAGCAGGTCACGCGTGAGTTGGCGCCTGTTGGCTATTCCTAGCTTCCGATAAGCGTTACTCAGATGTACTTCGACCGTTTTCGCCGTGACGTACAACTGCTGTGCGATGTCTCGATTCGTGTGGTCGATAGCTAGTTCGACCACACGGCGCTCGCTGGGTGTCAGCGCAAAGATTCCACCAGATTCAGTCAATCGCCGCCGCACACCCGCGGCTCGCATCTCGCGGGCGCCCTGATCCGCCAGCGGGGTGGCGCCACACCTGCTGGCGATCTCCACGCCACTTCGCAGATGCTCGACAGCCTCGGTCCGCTTTCCCGATCTCCGCAGGGCCGCTCCGTACTCGACGAGGGCCTTGGCGTGTTCGAGGCGAGCTGTGCTGTCACGAGTTGTGTCTACGGCGCGCTCCAGCAAGTCGAGGCCATCCGCGCGTCCTACGCACAGGCCGGCGATTCGGAGAGCACGGCCAAGTGCGCCTGGCGCACCGAAGCGTTCAGCTATGGAAACCTCAGCCAGCGACTCCGCCCGGGCCTGTTCGATGTCACCAAGTGCCCACAGTGCAAGAGCGGCTTCCGAGCGCCAGGGGGCGATCGCGGGGTTGTCACCACCCAGCGCCGTGAAGCGGCGGCCAGTGAGCATCGCGGTTTTCAATGCGCCGGCGTGGTCGCCCTGCTCCCTCAGTAGCCGCGCTCGCGCATGCAGGTAATGCATGATCGCCCCACTCTCAGGGAGCGGGTCAGCCATATGCACCCAATCCATCGCCTGCTCGGCGGCATCGAGCCGGCCGCGCTCTATCAGCACTTCGGCGAGCCAGGGACCGAGGTACGAGCGGGCGATGTGCATCCTGCTCGCGTCTACCGCCCACATGCATTCGGGTCCGTCCGCCTCGGCGTCTGTGAGGTCGCCACGACGCAAGCGGGCCAAGGTCTGGTAACTGAGCGCACCAACCTGCTCGCGGACCGCGCCTCGTGCGCGCGCGACTGCTAGGGCGTTCTCGATACTCTCCATTGCGCGTTCGTCGTCAGCCACCACCAGCGACAGCCAAGCGGACACCAGCGCGGACCGCCCCGGCGCTTCTTGGATGAGAACGTCGTCCTCGAGAGCGTGCCTCGCGAGCTTCACCGCTACCGGATCAGCCTCGTAACAGCTGATCGCGGACAACACGCCAGCCAACTCCCGACCGCCCAGCGTGTCGGCGATCGGAAGGTCTCTCAGTTGGTGGGCGGTCGCAAAGACGTCAGGTCGGTCCGGTTCTAGCAGCGCGAGCACGACTTGCCCCGCATTCAGGCTCCGCGACAAGTCATTTTCGCTGCGGGGGAGAGCGCGCAGCGCCTCGGATCGAACAGATGTTGCCGACTCGTTCCGTCCGAGGTAGAGATACAGATCGCCGAGATTTGCCGCGATGGCGGCACGGCGGAGAGGGTCCGTCTCCAACGACACCGCGACCTCGAGGTAGTCGGCCGCGCTGGCGGTGTCGACCAGTTGGGCTGCGTGTCCTGCCTCACGGAACAGATCCGGTTTGTCTGCCTCGGATATCTCCTCGGCAAGGCAACGCCGCAGGTAGGTATGGGCGGCTTCTGGCGCATCACGAACGAGGGCGTCGCGGGCAGCTTGCCGCAGTACCGTGACGCTTTCAGCTCCCGTGGGCGCCGGGATTCGCAGCAGGTGGGCGGCCAACTCCTCAGCGCGCGCGCCCACTTTGCCTAGAACGGCTACTGCCTCGGAGTGATAGCGGATCTGTCGTGTGCCGGTGATCCGGTCGTAGATCGCCTCTCGCACCATGGGATGCACGAACTCGTACGTTGCAGGGTGGGTGGTCTCATCAACTCGCCTGATCAGATCCATACTCTCGATCTCAGCGATCGCATCGGTCGCCTCGTCGACGGGCAACCTGGCTAGCTCCGCGACGACGGCGACGTCGGCACGCGAACCTAGAACAGCGACGGCCTCGGCCGCGGTGGTTGGGATGGTGCCTAACCGTCGTAGGTTCAGGGAAACGCGCCGGGCTACGGCCTGAGCCCCAACCTGCAGTACGTGGGTCGCATTATCGGCAGTGAGAGGCATTTGTTCCGCAGCGAGCCCGCGAGCCAGTTCGCTGAGCAGTAGTGGATTCCCGCCACTCGCTTCATGACACGCGATCGCGAAATCGCTGTCTGGCACCCGTCCGAATGTTGTGGTGAGCCAGTCGACGGTGGCCGCTGGACTCAGTGGTGACAGCTGCAGGTGCCTACTCCCGTACCCGTTGGTAACGTGCTCGAGCAGTTCGCCTACCCCGACCGACTCCGCAGGACGAGCGCCCGTCACAAGCAGCAGCGGCAGCTCTTCGAGTCGCCCTAGTAGGTACGAGACGAACCTGACTGATGGACCATCTGCCCAGTGGAGGTCGTCGATCATGATGACCAGTGGTCTCGCTTGAGCGAGATTCGCGGCCAGCCAGTACAGACTGTGCATCGCGGCGAAACCGCCCACATCCGGCTGTGTGGAGGGGGACCCCTCCACGAGCTGAGCGGCCGGAGCAGCTGCTCCCGCAAGCCACAGCGCCCTGTCTGCGGGGCCGGCATCGGCCAGAAGCGGTTCGAACAGCTGACGAGCGACTCCGTATACGTACTCTCGTTCCAGCTCGGAGCCGCGGCCTACCAGTACGCGAGCCCCTGCCTTTGCTGCTGTGGGTCTCAGGTTCCGCAACAAGCTCGTCTTTCCCAGACCGGCAGCCGCAGAAATCATGATGGCGCTTCCTCGTCCCGCCATCGCGGAATCGAGTGCGCCACCGAGGACATCGAGTTCGGCAGAACGCTCTAGCAGGATCTCAGGGCCCATGAGTCGAAGTATGCATCAAGCCACTAGATCATCTGACTTGCCTCCGGAGGCGCGTCAGCGGGCGGAACTCAGAGGAGTGCGCGCTGATGCTCGACCAGTGGTGGTGGTCGGTGGGCTGGTCGGGCCAGGTGTTTGTGTGCCTGGCCCGACCGGTTGTTGTTGGGTGGGGTTGTTGGTGGGGTGGGGGTTATCGGTCGAAGGGGCTGCAGGCGCTGGGTGGGGCGCCTCCGAATCTGATGTTGGCGGTGTCGGTGGCGGTGGCGCCGGTGGTGTCGGTGACGGTGAGGGTGATGGTGTAGAGGCCGTTGGGGGCGGTGTGTTCGATGACTTGGCCGGTTTGGGTGGGGGTGCCGTCTGCGAAGTTCCAGGTGTAGGTGTAGGGGCCGGTGCCGTTGGTGGTTTTGCCGGTGAAGATTCGGGTGTTGCAGTTGAAGGGCATGATGTCGTCGGGGCCGGCGTCGGCGATGAAGTTGGCGGAGGTGAGGCCGGCGTTGTAGTGGGCGGCGATGCGGGTGGTGGTGAGTGCGTAGATGTTGGTGGCGGGTTCGTCGAGGGTGTAGGTGCCGGTGGCGCCGGTGATGTTGTAGCGGGCGCCGAGGTAGGTGCCGGTCATGGTTTTTCGGGGGATGGAGGTGGTGATGGGTTGGGGGGTGCCGTCGACGTAGAGGGTGAGGTTGGTGGGGGTGCGGACGGCGGCGACGTGGTGCCATTGTCCGTCGTTGATGACGGGCAGGGTGGTGGCTGTGTGGGTGGTGTTGTAGGTGGTGCCGGGGTTGGTTGTGGTGGTGGTGCTGTTGGGGGTGGGCAGGTTGGCTGCGTAGATGAGGCGGCCGTTGGTGCCCATGCCGAGGTAGGTGCCGCCGGCTGCGGAGCTGCTGGTGGAGACGTAGTCGCCGAGGAAGCGCAGGGTGTGGGTTTCGGTGGTTTTGACCCAGGTTTCGAGGGTCATGTTGGTTTGGTTGGAGGGGTTGATGTTGGGTAGGTCGACGCGGCTGTTTCCGGCGGCGGCGAATTGGGCGGCGGTGTTACCGAACAGGGCGCCGGGCTGGCCCAGGACTGGTGGGGTGGTGCCGGTGTAGGTGCCGTGCCGGTTTCCTGCGGTGGCGTCGGTGGCTGTGGTGCCGGTGGTTTCGTTGAGGCGCCACCAGGCGCCGGTGTAGTCGGCTTGCATCTCCTTGCAGTAGCCGCAGGCTGGTGGGGGTGGGTTGACGGTGACGGTGAGGGTGTCGGTGGCGGTCACTCCGAGGGAGTCGGTGATGGTGACCCGCACCTGGAACGTTCCTGCGGTCATCCACTTAACCGTGGGGTAGACAGGGTCGCCGGGGTGGTAAGGGGTGCCGTCGATGTCCCACGCGATGTTTGCCCAGCCAAATCCGGTGCCGCCGGTGGTGGCGGCGCGAAGTGCCGTGGAGGCACCTTGTGACACGGTCACGGCGGGGGCTGTCGAGGTGCCGATGGCGATTTCGACGGTGAGGCGTGGTGCGACGGTGATGGTGACGGTGTCTTCGGCGGAGTTACGGCCGAAGGTGTCGGTGACCCACAAGGTGGCGGTTTTGGTGCCGGGGGTGGTCCAGGTGTGGGTGGTGGTGGGTTGTGTGGTGGCGGGGTCCATTCCGCCGTCGTCGTAGGTCCAGTGGTAGGTCAGGCCGTGCCCGGTGGAGGCCGCACCGGTCAAGGAGACCGGCGCACCTACCTCGGCGCGGTTCTGGTCCGGTCCGGCGTTGACCACCGGCGCGGCCCATACCGTGACCTGCACGGTGTCGGAGGCCGACTCCCCGGCAGTGTTGGTTGCGGTCAGGGTGACGGTGAAGGTGCCGGGTGTGGTCCAGTGATGGTTGACCTGCCGGCCGTCCCCGCTGGTGCTGTCGCCGAAGTCCCAATGGAACACGGTGCCGTTGGGGATCGTCACTCCTTCACTGCCCGTCAGCGTCAGGTTGTAGAACTGCGCCACATCGCGATCGGCGCCGGCATCGGCGACCGGGGTGGTCAAGACGGTGACCGTCATGGTGTCCGTGGCGGTGCGCCCGAGGGCGTCGAGCACCGTCAGGGTCACGGTGTGTGCTCCTGGGGTGGTGTAGACGTGAGTGCTGGTGGCACCGGTCTGGGCGGGGGTGCCGTCGTCGAAGGTCCAGGTGAAGGCTATGCCGGTGCCGTTGGTGGCGGTTCCGGTCAGCGCGACGGTCTCACCCAGATGGGTTGTCTGGTCGGTACCCGCGTTCGCGGCCAGCGTCGCGGCGACCTCGACCGGGATCGTCGCGGACACGCTGCCGGTCCACACCACCCCCTTCTGCTGACCGAAGTCGCCGACCTGACGGGTGTGGATGGTGGCCTTGGCGACATGGGACCCGCCTTGTGTATAGACCCAGTCCAGTTGTGGTCCGGTCGTCGTCGCGTCGATGGTGCCGTCGTTGTCGACGTCCCAGTCATAACTGGTTCGGGCGAGAAGGACCTCTGCCGGGGCGACGGTCAACTGCACCGCGGTGCCGGCCTGGCCGGTGTAGGTGCCACCGGGCACCGAGCCACTGCCGCCGCGGGGGATGAACCTGACTGTGTCGACGTTGGGAACCTGGTCGACGTGGGCAGGGGCGTACACGGTGTTGCGGCTGTGCGGGATCCGCGTCCGGAACAGCATCGTGGGCTCCACGATGCTCGAGGATGGCGGGGTGTAGACCGGCCCGGTGCGCTCGGCCCAATCCGGTCGGGCACCGGCCGGGCAGGTACCCATGTTGTTCTCGCACGTAGTGCGCCACCACGCATCGTGGCGAAGAGAGGGCATGAGCAGCCAGTTGTAGTCGGCCACCGCAAGATCGGCCTCCGGCAGATCAATGGACACCGTCAGCGGGCCGGTGAGCTTGCAGCCCCCGGACGTCGCCTTACACGTGTAGGGACCACCGGTGTTCACCGCAGGCGGGGTGCCATCGGTGACCACCACGTCGAACTCCTTGGTTGCGGTCAGGCCCGCCGAGTCGGTCACCTTGACCGAGCCGCGCACCGTGTCCGGCGTGAACGTCTTGGTGATGCTCGACTTGTCCGCGCCCACCGCGACCGGTTCCCAATAGGCGTCGCAGGAGTAGAACAGGAAACATGGCACGGTACGGATCTGGTCGTCGCTTTCCAAGATCCACTCGTAGTTCACGATCTGGCCGCCCGGAGCGTGTGAGCGTGACCGGGAGGCGTCGAACGTGAACGACTTGCGCCCAGTGGCCGGATCGGTCTGCGCGGTGAACGGGCCACCGTCCAGCTCCACCGTCGGCTCGGGCCAATTGACCCGCAGGTCGACCTGCCTGGCCGCATAGCGGCCCAACGAGTCCTTGATCCGCAGCCACGTCTTGCCCGCTGCGCCACTGGAGAACGTGTGGCTGTACGTCGGGTCAGTTCCGGTGTATTCCAGCACACCGTCACCATCGATATCCCACGCGCGCTCCACGATCGACACACCCGCAGCGTCCACGCTGGACCCGGAGCTGTCGAACGTCACGGTGTCACCCGGCAGGCCGCTGTACGGACCGCCCGGCATCGGCCGCATCGTCGGCGACGTGCCCGCCGGCACCGGCGTAGCGGGCTCCGGCTGCCGCACCGTCGGCGAGATCGTCGCCTGGGACGTGCCACCGAAAGCGTCACGGACCCTGACCGTCATCCGGCGGGACTCGAACTCGCTCCACATGATGTGGGAGATCACCGGCGAGGTCGAGGTCCGCTCGAACTTGCCGTCGTCATCAAGATCCCAGTCGTAGCCGACAATCCCCGTGTCATCGGTCGAGCCTGACGCATCCAGGCTCATCGGCAGCAGGAAACGCGGATCCGCCGGTGTCGCCAAAACAGCCACCGGTGCCGGGTTCGCCGCCGCCAGATGACGGTGGGCGTAGCCGCGCCGGCCCTGAGCGTTCGTGACCTCCACCAGAATGTCGCCGTTGAACGGCGCGTTCCACGTCCGCGACACACTCGCCCCCGTCGCATCGAACCGGAAATCGCCGTCGAAGTCCCAGCGATACGACAACCCCGACCCGGCCGGCGCCGCGGTGAACGTCTTCACACACGGCAGCGACGTGCAATCACCCGCCGGCGCCATCGCCACGGTCGCGGCCGGGTGGTCCGAGGGTAACTGGTCCTCGAACACCACCGTGACCACACGTGACCCGACCTCGCGAGGCGACTCGTTGTCATAGGCCCGCAACGGCAACTGCATCCGCCCCGGAGCCCACGCACGAGCGACATACGTCCCGCCCGTGGCCGACAACGTTCCTTGCACCGCATCGATCGAACCGACACTCAGATAGGCATAGGTGTCACCCGCGAAACCCGTCACGGTCCCGTTCGGATCCGTCGCGGCCGCCTCGATCACCAGCGGCTCACCAACCTTGCCGTGCAACACGACACCACCGGTACCAGAATCACCATTGACCGTGATCACCGGCGGCTGCGACACCACACTCACCGGCACCGTCGTCGATGCGTGATGACCCGCCGCGTCAACAACCGTCAACTTCGCCAAACCATCATGATCACCGAAATACCAGGCAGACGTCGCCGTAGCCGCATCCGCACTCGCCGGGATGTCGATCCCCGGGAACAACTCCTGACCATCGTTGTTCCAGTCCCACTCCCACGCCACGATCGGACCGCCCGACCCCGCAACCGAAGCCGACCCATCCATCGTGAACCGCGCATGATGCCCAGTCGCCGTGAACGGCCCACCAGAAATCACCGCCTGCGGCGCCCGGTAAGCCTCCACCGGCATACTCACCTCGACCGAACCACCCAAAGCGTCATACACCCGGGCCCTGACCACCGCGCCAGGCGCGCTGACCACAGTGAACACATGCTCCACCGAACCCGTCTCGGTAACCTGCTCGGCCACAAACGAGTCATCCGCGTCGCCAGTGAAATCCCACTCCCAACGCACCACACCCGACTGATCCCACGCAGGAACCTCGAACCGGCCCGTCCCCGGCACCGCGACCTGCCGCGGCCACACCGGCTCCGAGACCCGCGGCGCAGCATTCACCAACACACCAGCCGACGCGATCGCCGTACCACCAGAAGACGTCGCCCGAACAGCAACCCTCCCGTTGAACTCCGAACTGAACGACCGCGACACCGACAAACCAGACGCCTCAACATCAAACGTGTGACCATCAAAATCAAAATCCCACTCAACAGTCGCACCTGCCGACACCGAAGCCGACAACCCAACCATCGCAGGCAACACCGACCTCGTCCGATCAACCTGCGACGTCACAATCGACACCACCGGCGGCGCCACACCCGAAACCGTCCCCAACGGACCACCCACACCCGTCACCAAAAACGCAGCCCAACGCCCCATCGCCGCGCTGAGGTCTCCTCCATCCTGTTGCACTGTTCCACCAGTCGCCAGGGCTTCATCCACTGCGACCGGATCCACCGCAGCCCCGCCCATTGCGATCTCGTGCAGGCGAACGGACGGCACAGCGTCCGTAATCAATGCACCAAGCATCGTTTTGGCCGCCGACTTCGCCGCAGCTTTCTTCCCTGCAGACAAAGGTGCAATCGGACTCGTCTCGACACCACCCGCCTCAGCCAGATCGATAATGTCCTGACTGCTCAGAATCTCCCCGCTGGGCAGGACCTCCGGGTTCTTGATGCCTACGGTGTGCAGCAGCACTACATGCCGCGGAATCGTCGGGTCAGCTCGCCACGGCTGCTGCAACGCCAGCCGCTGCGCGGACAACGCCGCCTTCTCCATCCACTGTGGATTGGCTTGGACGTAGTTCGCCCAGGCCTCGGCGTATCCCACACCATTGAGGAACACAGCATCGGGCCCGCGTGTGATCTCGTTGAGCGGGACCGTGCGGTTCCATTGCTCGAAGCAGGCCATCTTTGCGAGGAACGTGTCACGGTCACCGGCGGTTGTCCACATATAGGGCAGGCCGGGGACGCCAGCGGGAGCAGCCGGCATGGCCGCGCAGGCTTCATACGCGCTCTTCAACAGAGCGCTATCGAGTGCGGCTCGTACTCCGGCCAGAGAGGTCTGGAACGGAGCAACGACCGACGGAGCACACGACGGACTCGCATCCAGCAAGTCAAATCGGGTGCTGTAGTAGGGGAAATTGGAGCCAGGAGCAACAGGCAGCCAGTGCAATGCAGTGCGTTCGCAGTCCCAGTCCGAATACAACACAACCGAAACCCGTGCGCCCGCTGACTTGAAGACCTCAGTTGCGGCAGTGGTGACCGTCGTACGAACTGCGTCTCCAGCGGCCTCCTGGAAGTCGTTCGGCATCTCCAAGGTCAGCACCACGTCACCAGTCAGCTCACCACCTCGAGAAGGGCACCCCACATACCAGGCTGTGGTCGATGGCGTGGCCGGCGCGGCGTTCTGCCGACCCGACACAACTACCCGCACCTGACCCAGCGTCCCAGGAGCCGCCTGCAACGCATCCCACTCCGTCGGCGTGAACTGATAGGACATGGTCGCGCCATCGGAGGGTGACGCTGACATGGTTACAGCGGCGATTAGTTCAGTGGCCAGAGCTGAGTTGAAGACCTGGATGCGGAACTGATCATTGAGGTAAGCCCCCGCCCCGCCCCGGGCAAATGACACGCTCGCCGGAGCATCCTGGCTGAGGTCCAGCTGTGTCCCGTCAGCGAGTTTGGGCGCGATGGCTTGCTCGGATAGCACACAGCTGTACTGCGCGTAAGACACGCTGGACATCGCTGACCCGGTCGTGCGGACCCGCTCGTCGAACGCGGCCAAGTGAGCTGCTGGCGACACCGAGTCGCCGGATCGCATCGCCAGTTGCCACGCAGCGGCCACACCACGTTGCTGTGCGATGCCGAATAGCACTCGAGCCGTGGAGCGCTCGTTATCCTCACCCAAACTAGATCCGCCCTCGACTGAACCTAGGTCATACATGTACGACGTCGTATCGACCGTGCTACTTGCTGCAGTCTCGGGGGACAACGCGAGCAGCGGCAGGGCGTCAGCGCGAGCCAATTCCCGGCGCGCCGTCACAGCGAAGAAGTCCGCGAACCCATCCACCCATGCCTGACCGATGCCCGAGGTCTTGCCAGCCGAGGCCAGGTTCGCTGCCGGATCCGGGACGGCATTGACCTGGCTTGCCGAGAATCCGCGCTGCGTGAGCAGCCACTTCGCGTAATAGTGGAGCACCTCGTCCCATGAGACGCCGGCACCCGGACCAGGCGCACCAGCGTGCACCAGAATCTCGCCATCGGCGATAGCAGGCGTGCCAGCGGTCATCCGTGCCACAGGAGAATTCGTCGGAAGGGCCCCTTCTCGTGACTCGATGAACTGGCCCGCGCTGACAAGAGCGTCGTAGGTCTCGAACGCGTCGCGAGTGTCGGCGATCACGGCCTCATCCGATGGCGCCGGTCCGGCAGGGGTGGCCTGGTGGATCACGATGGTGTGCGGCCGGCGATCCTCGCTCGAGTCCCGATCCCGCACTGCGTTTTCATAGATCCACGACAAATGATCAGTGGCGTCCGGCACTTCCGAGTCAACTACCTCGGTGATGGAGGGGTTGGTGAAGTCGATCGGGTCGGGCACGGTTGTGCTGGGCAACAGCGGTTCACCCGAGCGCACCTGCACAAGGCGGCTCTTGCGCCCGTAGGTGTCGCCCGAAGCATTGACGACCTCGCCATACGCGCCCGCCGCTTGAATCTCCAGGTATAGCGGGATGGTATTGAAGCCCTTTGGGTCGATGATGCCGACTCCACTGAAGTCGACACGGACCGTTCCGGTCTCGTCACTGGTGAACGTCGCGACTGGCACGTCGGGCGCATTCGCAAACCACTGCGTCAGCTTCGCCTGCACCTGCCGTGCCGGGACGCCAGCAGAGCCCTGGCCGAGGCCAGGAAGCAAGGTCTCATTCGGCTGGTACCGGACATCGACAGTCGAGTCCGGCGCAAGGGTGACCGTTCGCGCACACGACCGGTACGGACCCGTCGTCACATCCAGGGTTTGGCCAGGGCCCTCCGCTGGTGCCACACCGCGGACCGTGACGTGGACGCGCTCGCCCTTGTGTGCCCGCCATACCGGCTGCCACAATTCAGTCGGGACCTCCATGGCTCCCGAACTGTCGGTGCCCCAATCGGGCAGCTCGGCGTATAGCTGGGTGTAGTCGTCGCTCCATACCTCGATCGTGAGCAGATCGTTCCGAGCAGGAGCCCGACCGTATGCGTCCAGCCGATCATTGCCCGGCTTGACCGTGAACTCACCGGGGTCACCGCCGACCAACGCACCTTCTGTAGGAACCATGATCTCGGGAGCGATGCCGTGTTCGGTGAATAGGCAATCCACTTTGCGCTGATACGTGGTCGCGATACCGGTGCTGAGCGTTGCGGACTTATATAGGTCCGAGATGCTAACAGGCCTATCATGTGTCAGTCCGCCGTCGTAGTAAGCGTCTGCAAGAGCTACGTTCGGATCGCGCCCATCTGAACGCGGGAGCTTTCCCAGGTGGTACAAAAGGCGTCCAATTGTGCGACTGTCCTCACCTAAGCTCGGATAGGCAGCCGCAGCGCCACCGTCGGTAAAGCTCATCGGCTTTGACGAGAATGGGAAGTGCATCTGCGCGTCGCCTGTTAGCGGTGTGC
The DNA here is from genome assembly GCF_010548305.1 of Streptomyces sp. SID13031. Classification (GTDB taxonomy): domain Bacteria; phylum Actinomycetota; class Actinomycetes; order Propionibacteriales; family Kribbellaceae; genus Kribbella. The sequence goes on along the minus strand of NZ_JAAGLV010000031.1, from coordinate 28,243 downwards.
CGGCACCGAAGGGAAAGTCACCGTAGAATCCGTGCTGTTTGATCGTATATTCCTGCGCGATCATAGCGAAGTAGTCCGCATAGCTCTCGTGCAGATTCGCCTTGAGTGCAGCGGACTTCTTGATCTCCACCCCTCCAGTGGCCACACTGCTATATCCAGTCGCGTGCAGGTCTGGATCATAGGGGGCGACGCTTGTCAAATAGTCAACGCCGAGACTGTAACCGACGTAGTGGCCATATTCGTGCTGGATAAAGTCGTAGTCGAATCCACGATCCACACCGATGCGAATTGGCCCGGCGGGCGTGTAGTTTGTATGGTTAGCCCGAAAGCCGTTCGCCGGATCGTCGGGCATCAGTACCTGTGTTTGAACGGGGGACAGTGTGCGACTGGTCAGATCCTGAGCGAATGCGTGCGCCTCGCGGATGGCGTCATAAGCGACGAGTGCCTTCAGGTTTGAATCACTGAGGGGACGTGGGCCAGGGCCAAAGTCCAGCTTTGCCGAACCGCCGACGCCCCCGATCAAACCAGGGACCATCCATGCACAACTGTGACCGATATGGTTGGTCACCACGTTGTCATCGCCGGTTTCATGGTCTTCTGGGATAGCGGGCATGCGGATCTTCTTTGTGGCTAGCACAATTGGATCCGCAGTCACGCCATTAGGGGCGGTGTTGGTGACCTGAACTGACGCATTGTCATCGAGCGTGTACTCGAACCATAGGTCCCACTCATACTGCGGTCTGTCGGACGGACTCGGGCTGGGGCCGAATGTCCCGTCTGTCGCCACTTCGTACGCCTCCGGCCGGGATAACGGAGCTGCCTCGTGGATGGTGATCTGACCAACGTCGTCCAGATGGGCTGTGGCGATGGTGAATGGAGACTGCCCAGGGTGCAGTAGCGGTTGTGCACCCTTGATCGCGACCCGAACGCCGCGCAGTGGCCTACTTGCGCCGTCCTTGTCCACGTAGGTCACGGGAAACTCGATCCGACCGCCAGCCGGAAGCGTCCACGACCCCTGCGGCATGTCCTCCGGCCGCCAGGTGCGTTGGGTCGACCATGGGAAGCCATAGTTCGCCTGGGCAGGACCCTTGCGGATGTCATGGTCGGACAACGCGGCCCAGGCCGCCCCTACCTCGCTCAGCCCTCCCGCCCTCAGAGCCCAGAGATCGGCGAAAGAAGCCATGGACGGACCCGAGAAGGCACCGAGCTGGCATGCACCTGTCGAAGTGTTGGGCAGATTCTCCTCGGCCGAGGCGCGATCGCCCTGTCCCAACAAAACCACCATCGCCGCTAGCGCCCACATGAACACCAGGGCTACTCCACGAGTGAGGATCTTGATCATCCGCGTTGGCCGACTGGCCTGTCCGGCGGTTGGTTCATACGAAGCCATGGCTGGGTCCTCAGGGTGGAATAGTTGAAGCGGGTATGTCACGCCCGTATGAGGCGTGGGCGACATTGCTCGGCGATTCGCTCGCTTGCTAGAGCCGACGGGCGGCTCGTTTGAGGGATCCGTCCAAGTCAGACGGTAGAAAGTTGGAACGTCCTGAACGTCGGGGTAGGCCCCCCAGTTTTCAGCGCCCGACCCGGCCACCTGAGCGGCGTGAGCGCGGTTCATGCTCGTTCTCGGAACGACCATGCCTCCTTCCGCACAGTCCATCCCTCGCGTTCGAAGAGGGAGGTAGCCGACCTTGTCGACGAGCACAGGCGTCAGCCTTCGCTGGGGCGGATGAGAGCGGAGGGCGCAGGTGTCCGGGCTGGCGATCAACTCAGGGCCGGTGTACTGCACGCACTGTCCCGCCTGCCAAACGATCGGAACACCGCGCAGCCGCGGCCAGAAACGGTTCACGGCGCGCTCACCGCCGGCGGGGGATAGCCGGTGTATGTAGGGCGTCTACGCGGCTCGAGGGTCGGCTTCTGAGGCGACCTCGGCTGCGCCTCGCCGCCAGAAAAGAGGTGAATGGACGGGCGTGCGGGATCCTTGGGCAAGACTCGAGGCATCTCCGGCCGGCGGAGGAAATAATGAGCAGCGCCAAGCCCACCAGCGGCCGTGAGGTGAGCGCTTTCATTACACTAATGTCGCGTTAGTAAAGTAGCTTTACTGCGGGCCGGTTCTTCGGAATCTGGCTGCAGATGGCGTTGCGGTGAAGGACATCGTGGAGAGCGGGTCGGGGTGTCCAAGCCAACGGTGATTGGCTGGAAGAGGCGCTAAATCGCTGAGGGGCTTGGCAGGGTGGATGATCGGCCGAAACCGGGGCGTCGCAAGCAGATCGATGATGTCGAGGTGGTGCTGGCAACCTTGGAGTCGCCGCCGGAGCGGTTCGGGGTGACGCACTGGTCGTCGCGGCTGCTGGCTGTCGAGCTGGGGTTGTCGCATGTGACGGTGGCGAAGGTGTGGAAGCAGTGGGGTCTGCAGCCGTCGCGGGTCGAGACGTTCAAGTTCTCCACCGATCCCGAGCTGGAAGCCAAGGTCCGCGATGTCTTCGGGTTGTATCTGAACCCGCCGGAGAACGCGATCGTGTTGTCGGTGGACGAGAAGTCCCAGACCCAGGCCCTCGATCGGACCGCGCCGATCCTGCCGCTGCGGCCCGGGATTCCCGAGAAGGAGACCCATGACTACGTCCGCCACTGCACGACCACCCTGTTGGCAGCGCTTGAGGTCGCTACCGGCAAGGTCGTCGATATCTGCTAACCGCGGCACAGCAACACCGAGTTCCTCAAGTTCTTGAAGCAGGTCGCCAAGGCCTACCCCCGCCGCCGGCTGCAAATTCGTGTGCGACAACTACCGCACCCACAAACACGCCAACGTGCAAGCCTGGCTGGCGAAGAACCCTCGGATCACGTTGCACTTCACCCCGACGTCCGGTTCCTGGCTCAACAAGGTCGAGATCTTGTTCGGGATCATCACCCGCCAGGCGATCCGCCGCGGCAGCTTCAACAGCGTCAAAGAACTCACCACAGCAATCCGCCGATTCATCGACGGCTGGAACGACCGCTGCCAACCATTCACCTGGACCAAGACCGCCAACGACATCCTTGACCACGCCACCTCAGGTCAAAGAACATCGTTTACGCGACACTAGGAGTTCTCCCGCAGCCTGCTCGGGCAGAACGCCAGGATATGGCTGATGCTCTCACTCGTCCGCGCATGGCCCGCTGTCCCCACATCGGAAGGTTCGGGCGAAGTGGCGGCCTCTGGTGCTAACGGAGGCTGGCTACTCGTAAATGCTGGGGGTTCACCAGCGGGCTGGCCACGACGCCTCCAGCGACGTTCACCGTCAGAGTGTTGAAGAGCTCCCAAGCTCGAGCTCAACAGGCTCCGAAGGGTGTCACGTGGATGGAAAGACCCAATGCTAATCCCCGTCTCAGCACGGACTGCCAGGCGGAGTTGACGGCGTACGCATCATTCGGCCCGACCATCTGCCGCTGGTTGCGTTGGTATCGGACGGCGGCTTTTGTTGTCTTCGCAGCCAGCGGAGCAGTCTGGATCAACACCTCCAGTTTAGATGCTCCGCATTCAAGCGGTGGGTTTGCTGTGACAGCGGCTTCGCCTGCGGGTAGGACGAGCAAGCCAGCTGAGAGGAAAACTCGGCCACCGTCGGTTGAGGTTGTGTCACAAGACCGGCAAGTTGACCAGCGTGGCCGGACAGCCATTAGTGTCCCCGCCCGAGTTCGCGAGGAGGCGGTGGTGGCCAGGCCACGATCGGGCAGAGTGGCTTCGTCCGGAGTGCTGCGGCCGGCTGACGTCGCTCGTGTCGCAGTCAAATTTGCTCTCAGCCAGGTCGGTAAGCCCTATCGGTGGGGAGCGGAAGGGCCTGCCGCGTTCGACTGCTCGGGGCTCACCCAACAGGCCTACCTTCATGCAGGCGAGGCGATTCCACGCACATCGAGGGAACAAGCGAGATTTGGTACTCAGGTCGCCATCGATGAGCTGCTGCCAGGTGACCTCTTGTTCTATGCCTACGATGTCCATGATCTCGAGACGGTGCACCACGTGACGATGTACTTGGGCGACGGGATGGTGGTGCATGCACCACAGAGCCGCGATGTCGTCCGCGTTGCCCGTATGTGGCTGTCAAAGCTCGCCATCGCAGTTCGTCCTGCTGCAGCTCAGGCAGCAGAGCCTTCGAAGACTGACCGTCGGCAGGCGAAGCGCAGTCTGAATGCGACGCTGCCGGGTCTGACCGCGGTGTCGAGCATGACCTCGGATTCGAGGGCTGGTGTGTCGAGACAGACAACAAAGCCGAGTTTGCCGGCGGTGCTAAGACCGGCTGTGGTTGGGCCGTCCGTAGTGCCGAGATCGCCAGTAGTCTCGGGGCCGGTCGTGGTTAGTCCGTCAGCGGCGCCGACTCCGACCGTGACGCCTAGCCCCTCTGGGGCGCCGACTCCGACTGCGACACCGAGCCCCTCTGTGGCGGCAAGCAACAGTCAGGACGCGCCCGTGTCATCCCTGCCGTCCCCGCCATCGCCCAGCGACGGTGTCTGAATGGTGTGCTGGCGCCGTCGACGGCTACTGCCGTCCGGTACCCGGCATGAGCGCGGCGGCGGAGAGAACGTCGGGGGATTGTTTCGGGGTGCGCCTCAGTGTCGATGGCGGGCTGAAAGCGGATCGTTGCATGAAACATTGGACGACGCCGCCGCTGGTGAGGCACCGCAGGTGCCGTGCCGCGGGTGTCGTGAAGCATAGATCAGATCCGAGGTTGCCTGATGACGATCATCGAGACCCGTGTGCACGTGCGAGTCTTTCGGTACCTGGGGGCTCCGTCGGATCACAGATGGTATGTCGATATCGATGATGCCGACGACCAGAGACCAGACGATCCGATTTGGTTTGGCTACTTCAGATCGCAGCATGAGGCCATAGATGCTGCGTGCAACAAGATCGCCGCCTTACGCAAAGGCTTGAAGCCTACTGATCGGCTGGCACGTATCAGCGATCGACTGACGCATCAGGCGGCTTGAGCGCGACAGGTATCTGCCCCCGTGATCTGGCCGGCGGCAGGCTCGTGACCTCGGATGCCCATGCAAGACCCGCCGTGCACGTCCGGTTCGGCCGGTACCTCGGATGTGGTCGATCAGGTCATGCTGTGCCGCGCTGCCGGGGTTCTGGTGGCGGCGATGATCAGGAATCCGAGCAAGTAGTGAGTAGGGATCGCGAAGATGACCAGCGCCTTTGCCATTGGGGTGGAGAAGACGTCATTGTCGGCCAGGACCAGCCACATCACCCAGTCCGCGGTCGCGCTGCCGATTTGGTAGAAGGCCAAGCCTTTTGCGACGCCGACATGTGGTTGGCGGCGCAGTGTCCATGCGACCCACGCCTGGGCGGCCAAGGCAACGGCCAAGAGCTTCGTAACCCACTGCCCGTCCGCGCTGAGCCGCCAGCCGGTGACCGAACTGAGGATCTCCGGCGGCAGTAGACCGGTGAGTGCGTAGGCAAGTTCGAGGATCGCAACAAGCTTGAACAGCAGGCTCAGATCCAACAGTCTTTTCAAAACGGTGTCTCCCGATGTAGCCAGTCGCGATGGGTCAGTCGATTGCGATCTGGGGTGAAGCTCACCCAGGCAACCAGGTGAGTGCCAGATCAGTGACGGGGTTGACCCCTTGTCAGACCCCCTAACGTTGAGCGTGTTGGCCGTCCGAATAGTTGGCGCTGCGGAACTTCGTTTACAACACGCTGCTCAACGGATGGGTCTGTCGTTAGCGGTGCGCCCTGGCGTTGCCGGCGGAGTAGCTGCTGATTTTGACTCGCTCTGTACGACCGCCGGGCGCCGAGCGCACTACTGGGAGCGAGTCATGTATCAGGGCCTGGCGTCGACCTTGTCGCCGTCGACTCGGCGCGGCGTCCTTTGAACGACTACTTCCCTCAGGTCAACGCGTACAGCGGGACCGTCAACACCGCCGTAACCGCGAACTACCCGATCACCGCGTTACTGACTCCCAACACCGTGGGATTGGAGGGCGACCTGTATCTGGCTACTGATCGCTTCTGGGGGCGCCCCTGCCGGCTCCGCGGGCAGCAGTTTGCGGAGTCGGCGCCTACGCGGACAAGCGTGGCCACTGGGCAAGGTGTACGCCGCAGTCAGGCACGGCTGACCACTGATGTCAGTAAGTCGCATTCTTGGGGTTCGAGGCTGGGGAGAACCACCATGCGCGCGCTCGTGGTCAATGGGAGGGTCCGGTAGACAGTCTGCTCCTGACGATTGAGTAGTACACGCGCCTGGGAGAACTTGATGACCGAAGTACCGCGCGGCGCGTCGTTGACCGACGTGATACCTCGCGATGTGGCGGACATCCTCGCCTGTGGCGTTCAGCGCCCGCGCTGGCTTGGACCGGCCCGGACAGGATTGTTATGCGCGTTGGTTGCGACCACGTTAGTGCCCAGTCGACTTCCCAGGCCGGATCTCTCTAGGAGCCACAGCGTCGCAGGTTCCGTCGAAGTGCTGGCGGCTGCGTTGGCGCCGGAGGCACTCATCGACCTGATCGGTGCCTCAGGATCTGATGTCGATCTCGTGCTGACCGGTTTTGGAATGATCTTTCGAACGGCTGCCGGTGCCGGAACCAGTAAGGAGGGGCAACCATGACAGCTGCTGAGGTCGTCGTTGTAGGAGCAGGACTCGCAGGTTTGGTGGCGGCTGACTTGCTGGTGGCGAAGGGCCACGACGTCGTGGTTGTCGAGGCGCGTGACCGCGTCGGCGGCAGGCTGTTGAACGGGAAGTTGCCCGATGGCGGGCCGATCGAGGTCGGCGGCCAGTGGATCGGGCCGACTCAGGACCGGATGCATTCGCTCATCAGCAAGCTGGGGCTAGGAACCTATCCGACGTTTGACGACGGCCGAAAGGTCATGGAGATCGAAGGTAAGCGACTGGAGTACGCCGGGCGGATCCCCAAGTTGGGTGTTGTCAATCTCGCGGACATCGCCAGAGGACAGAGCAGGCTGGATCGATCTGCCTTGCAAGTCCCTGCAGATGCCCCGTGGACTGCTGCCAATGCCGATGAACTCGACGGCCAGACATTCGCGACCTGGGTTCGGACGAACCTGCGCACCAAAGCCGGGAGGGCGCTGCTTCGTCTGGCGACCGAATCCATCTTCTGTGCAGAGCCTGAGGATGTCTCCGCGCTCTGGGCGCACGCATATATCGGCGCGGCAGGCGGCCTCGATGCACTGATCGAGACCTCAGGCGGAGCTCAACAGGAACGCGTGCTGGGCGGGTCCCAACGTGTCGCTCTGGCGCTCTCCGACCGCCTTGGCGATCGAGTCCATCTGAGCCGGCCCGTGGTAGAGATTGCCTGGTCCGCGACGGGAGCAGCCGTGATCGCTGGAGGCGTCGAATACCGCGGACAGCGGGTCGTCGTAGCGGTTCCGCCGCCGTTGGCTGTCCGTATCAATTTCTCCCCGTGGTTGACGGGAGATCGCGACCAATTGCTCCAGCGAATGCCGATGGGACGCGTCATCAAGGTCAACGTCGTCTATGACGAACCGTTCTGGCGAGCGGCGGGTCTGTCAGGGCAGGCCAACAGCGATCGCAGAGCGCTCGGCACAGTGTTCGACAACACGCCACCGTCCAATGCTCCTGGTGTCCTCGTCGGGTTCTTCGATGGCGTGTTCGCCGACACAGCTCAACGTCTGTCCGCTCAAGAGCGCCGTCGCCTCGTCCTTGAGGACCTTGCCGGGTACTTCGGTCCAAGGGCAGCGAACCCGATCGACTACATCGAGAAGGACTGGGCGCTCGAGGAGTACAGCCGAGGCTGCTATGGGGCTTTCGCTGTGCCGATGACGCTGACGAGATACGGATCCGCGCTCCGCGCGCCCGTTGGCCCCTTGCATTGGGCAGGTACGGAGACTGCGACTCAATGGACCGGCTATATGGAGGGCGCGGTCGAATCCGGCGAGCGATGCGCACAAGAAGTTTCGACAGCACTTCAAGATCCCAGCCAGACAGCATGTGCCTGATGGCAAGTGACGGCGTCGGGATACCGATCTGCTCGCCGGCTTGCCGGTCGGTGGTGGACGAGACCAGCCGAGGAGGACCACTGTGATCGGCGAGCACCCCGCGACCCCCTCTCGAGGGCCCTTGAGCGAGCTGACTGTACGGCCGATCGAAGACAGCGAAGCCCGTGCGGCACACACACTGTTTCGCGGGACACTGCACATGCCGCCGACCTCTGATGATCAATGGGCGTTCGTACAAGACAGTTTCGAGCCCGGCCGCACCTTGGCCGCCTACACGCAAGGTTGCATGGTTGGCACCGCACTGGCGTGGACTTCAGCGGTTACCGTGCCGGGTGGGACCGTATGCCCTATGGCCGCTGTGACTAGAGTCGGTGTGCGGTCGGATTTCCGCAGGCGCGGTGTCTTCTCAGCGCTGATGCGTGAGCAGCTGGCAGAGATCGCGGCCAGGGGAGAACCATTCGCAGGGTTGCACGCCAGCGAACCGGGCATCTACGGCCGGTTTGGATACGGAGTGGCCACCCAGGCGCGTACGACGTACTTGGACACGGCACGCGCGGAGCTCCGCGCAGATCTTCCGCTGGCCGGCGAGGTGCGCTTGATCGACCCAGCGGAAGCGGTGCGCAGTCTTCCCGGGCTCTACTCACGGATGAGGCAATTGCGGACGGGTGCTCTGATGAGGCCGCGGCCGTGGTGGGCTGTGTACTACGACCGGCCGGTCGGCCTCGGAGAGTACCTGCGGATCGCGGTTCACCGTGGCGCGGGCGGTGACGACGGTTTCGTCGTGTATCGGCCCACGCTGAGTGTGGATCCAGCAGGCGGCGCGACCTTGGAGGTGGACGACTTCCAGGCTGCCAACGCTGCAGTGGCCAATGGACTCTGGCGGTTCTTGCTCAACATAGACATGGTCGAGCAGTTGGTGGTGCGAAGCAGGCCGGTCGATGAGCCACTTTCCGCGATGCTGACTGACTCTCGTGCGATGACCAAGGAGAGCTCCGATGCAGAACTCTGGCTGCGGCTGGTGGATGTTCGGCTGGCGCTTGCCTGCCGAACGTACGGGGATCCGGGGCCACTGGTGATCGAGGTGATCGACCGTTGTCTGCCCAGGAATTCCGGTCGCTACCGATTGGCAGGTGGCCAGGTCACCTTGGTCGACGATCCACCTCAGCTCATCGTCGATGCCGAGTCGTTGGCCATGATCTACCTCGGTACTTATCGGCCGTCGACTCTGGCGGGGATCGGCCGAGCTCGAGTCGCCGATCCGGCGGCGGCCGCACACGCGGACCGCGTCTTCGCGACGGTGGATGTCGGATGGTGCGGGACCTACTTCTGATGCCTGCCGGCCATCGATACTGACGCTCTGGAAACCGAACGCCCCCGCAACTTGGTGTCGCGGGCGCGTTCCGTGATCAGGAGGTGAGAGCCGTCGAGAACGGTCACCATCTTTGGGACGTCCCGATGTACCTGATCATGGCCCCGAGTTGTGACTCCTTGATATCCCGACCCGGGTTCTGACCTCGGGGTGGGACGGCGATGTTCGAGTTCGACAGTTGTCGGTTGTTCTTCGGAGGTTGTGATGAGTGAGATCCTCGACCCTGGGTTCGTTCTTGCTCAGGAAGAACGTCAGTGGGTGCATGAAGCCGTCGAGGAGGCAGGAAAGGTCTTCCGGCGTGAGTTGCTTCGGGCAACTGGTGGGTGGCCGCTGGAGTTCCTCAGGGATCGCGGCTTGAAGGACACCCTGAGTACTGAGGCAACTTGGAAGGTCGGGTACGCGCCCGACAGTTGGTCGCAGTTGACGGATCATCTGCAGAAGCGGGGATTCGAGTTGGCGACTCTGGTGCGGGCCGGCTTGACGACCTGGTCAGAGCCCGCGATTGGAGCATGGTCACAGTCTCCGAAGATACCGGTTCTCGGTTGTATGTGGGATGGGCGAGTAGCGCGCGAATCGGCTCGAGGTCATCTGCTGCAATTTCTGAGCGTTCAGTTAGCAGGTCGGCCAATGACGCTGTAATGGTCTGAGAAGTCGGTGAAGGTGCGACCTCGCATGGTGAAGGGCGCCGAGTGTGTGGGAGTGATGGTGTTGCTCCAGCCGAACGTGGGTGTGCGGTGGCCGCGGCGCGGCAGGACGTAGTCGAGGCGGCTGGGCGAGCCGCCCGGGGAGCGGTAGGCGGCTATCGAGTTGGTCGCCGGATCGTAGCTGGCCTGTTGGCCGAGCAGACGGGTAGGACCATCCGCGGACAGGAGGCTCAGCATCCGGCTGTATTCGCTGCTGCCGTAGCGGATGTTGAGGTCGCCAGCGATCAGTACCGGTTCGGCCGCCGGGATCGTCAGAGCTCGGAGGTAGGAGTTGATCGTCGCCAGTTGCCGCGCGCGGACACTTGCTGGCTCGCCAGGGTCGCAGCTGGAATCGTTGGCCTGCAGGTGTGTACCGATGAGGTGGACGCGGGTCCCGGCGACGTCCAGGATGACGTAGGCGAAGCCCTTGCTGGACCACCAGTCCGCTCCGCAGCCATCGGTGAAGATGTGTTGGGCCCGATGGCGGATCGGCCATTTGCTGGCGATAGCGACGCCGCCGTCCTCGAACGGCGTACCGATGTAACCGCCTGTGGTGCGGTTCCACCCGGATGTAGATCGCCCGACCACAGGCGTGCGATAAGGGTGATGAGGGGCGAGGCGGGGAAAGAGGTAGTCGTCGGTCGCGCTGTTGTCGAACAGTTCGGTCAGTACGAGAACGTCGGATCCCCGCAGGACCGCAGAGTCGCCCACCAGTCGAGCGCGCAGGTCGGGCTCCCAGTCGGTCAGTCCACTCGGCAGCAGCATCAGGTTGTAGGTCATCACACTGGGGAATGTGGTCGTGGCGTTCGCGACTGTTGAGCCCTGCACAGGGCTCGGTGCGACAACTGCAGCGGCAATCAGAACTGCGATGGCAAGCAGAGATCTCGGATAGCGGTGGACTCGGTTCATGGTGGTCCTTTCAACGGGTGATGGATCGTCAGGCCAATCCGCCGACCTCTGCGTGTGCAGTGGAGTCGATGCGCCAGCGCCGCTCGGTCTTGCCGTTGGCGGTGGTCCAGGTGATGTCGGCTGTCGCACGCTCGCTGTTACGGCAGATCTTCTGTGTTCCGTCGGGGTCCAGATAGGAGACGGTGACGGTTTGTTCGACGGGTTGGTGGACCTCGACGTTGATCATGTGGTGACCGATGCGCCCGTGGACTCGCCAGTCGAGTGTGCTGAACTCGGCGCGCAGACGCCTGGCGGCGAGCAGAGTGTCACCTCGCGGATAGTCTTCTCCGTCCAGCCGCAGTCGGACCAACGGCAGGGGGCGCAGGTGCCGCAGGCCTGGCCTTCCGGAGACTGCGGCGACTACTTCGATGAGGTTCCCGTCGCCGAGGTCGGCATGCAGCCAGGCCCATCGTTGGGCGTTGCCGTGGCCATAGATGCGGGCGTTCGCACCGAGCGCGTCGACAACGGTGAGCTCCTGCCCTCCATAGCGAACGATCCCTGAATAGCTGGCCGCCGGACAGGGCACGATCTGCGCGGCAGGCAAGATTCCCCGATGCCATGCCCAGGCGGGAAAAGTGAACAGAGGGGGGCCATGCTGTGTCATTCGCAGATCCCAGGTGGCCTCATCGGCGCTGCCGGCCAGTCGACTTCCGGTGACTTCAACGGGTCCGGCCGTGAAGATCGCGGACTCGCTCGTCGACCAGCCGGCCGGTCCGAAGCGTCGATGGACAGGTGGGCCGACGGCAGGAAAGATCGCGATCCACCCGTGTGCCCGGACGGCACTGCCGTCGGTCGGCGAGACGAGTTCGTGGTGCAACCAGACTCCGGTCCCGGTCAGGGGATCGGTGAGCGTCGTGTACCAGACCTCGAGTCTGCCTGGCTGTCCACGCCATCTGGAAGCCATCAGGTCGTCTACGGATGAAAGCATCTCAGACCTTTCGCAGTCGGGAGGAGCCGTTGCTGACCTGCCAGCTGGCGGCCCTGCGTGTGGTTGCATTGCGGTCCTTGCGGTCGGAGACGAAGTACCAGTCCATTTGGCATCGCTGCGGGCGGATGTCGAAGACGGCGAACCCGTGGCGGTCCAGTTCGGCCCATTTCACGTGCCAGTTCGAGGCTCGGAGAAGGTCGGCGGCATACGGCGAAATGGTGCCTGGGGCAACGTCGAGGAAGTCGTCGAGGTTGTCACTGGTTACCGATGGCACCACGAATTCGACGGCGGTGGGGGATAGCACGGTGCTCTTGGTGGTCAGCTCGTTCGCCCAAGATGTGTGGATGTCGCCGGTCAGGAAGACGACGTTGCCGATGCTGTTGCTCTGCATGAAGTCGACCAGTTCGTTGCGGTCGGCGTTGTAGCCGTCCCATTGGTCAGGGCTGAGGACCAGACCGTTGCTGGGGATGCCGAGTAGCTTGGCGAGCGGTCCGAGGAGCCAGGCTGGAAGGGCACCGAAATCCAGCCGGGAGATCATCACCGGATTGCCGATCAGTCGCCACCGCGTCGTCGAGGCAGCCAGCCCTTGCTTCAGCCAGCTCATCTGTCCGTCGCCGGTAATGGTGCGGTCGGGGTCGTCGACGGCGGTTCCGGCCGCCTGCTTAGATCGGTAGGTGCGGAGATCCAGCATGGACAGCTCGGCCAGGTTGCCGAACTGGAGTCGTCGGTAGATCTGTCCGTTTGCGCCGAAGCGGACCGGCATCCATTCGGTGTAGGCCTGGTGCGCTGCCGCCGCGCGTGCCGCCCAAGGCCCCTCGGTGGCGGGGTCGTGATTCTGGGCGCCGCCAGACCAGGCATCGTTGCTGACCTCGTGATCATCCCAGACGACGACCCATGGCAGGGCGGCGTGCAAGGCCTGAGCATCTGGATCTGTCTTGTACTGCGCATGCCGGATCCGGTAGTCGGCCAGCGTCAGGAGCTCGTTGGCGGGTTGGCAGGGTCGTACCGGCCGGCCGCGGTTGGCGAACTCGCCGGAGCGGTACTCGTAGAGGTAGTCACCGAGATGCACGATCAGGTCGATGTCTCCACGCTGCGCCAGGTGTCGGTACGAGCTGAAATAGCCGGCCTCCCAGTTGCTGCATGAGACAACGCCGAGCCGTAGGTGGTCGAGCTGCGCGGAACGTGCGGGGGCAGTTCTAGTTCGGCCTGTTGGCGATACCGCATCGTCACTGAGTAGGAACCGGTACCAGTAGTCGGTCGCGGGCTGGAGACCGCTCACGTCGATCTTGACGGTGTGATCGCGGTTCGGACCTGTGGTCACGGCCCCTGCCGCTGCGATTGTGCCGAACGTGGCGTCGGTAGCCATCTGCCATCGCACGACTACGATCGGGCCGTTTGCGGAGCCGGGCATCGAGTCGGCGGTCGGCGTCACTCGAGTCCAGAGCAGGATCCCGTCCGGGAGGGGATCGCCTGATGCGATTCCGTGGGCGAAGAACGGGCCGACTGGCTGGCCACTTGCGAAGTCGGCGGGTACTACGGTCGCGCCGATGACTGCGGCGGCCGCGCCGAGGAACGTACGTCGGGGAAGGGGCATGTCGACCACTCCTAGGTGAGGCGGGTGCCGACTGGACGGAGATCGACTCCGGAGGCGGCCAGACGTTGCTGAACGAAGGTGGAGGCTCGTTCAGCGAGCGCGGCAATGGTGAGCGAGGGATTGACGCAGAGCGCGGTCGGTACTGCAGCACCGTCGGTGACGAACAGCCCCTGGTGGCCGCGCAACTCGTGGTGGTCGTTCAGAGCCGAGGTCGATGGGTCGTCGCCGATCCGGCACGAGCCCAGCGGATGAGCGGTGACAACTCCGGCCGGCTCCTCGTGCCACGGGGTGACGGTCGACAAGCCATCACGTTCCAGAATGCTTTTGAGTTCCGCATCGGCGACGGCCCAGCCACGTCTGGTGTTCGCTGTCGGCCGGTAGCGCATCGTTCCGCTGGCAAGGGCGGGGGCGAGTCTGGTGAAGCTGCCGACCGGTGGCGGAGCGCCGAAGGTGCCCTCGTTCTCGTCCTCGGTCATGGCCAGCATCGTCAGCCACGAGCGCCAGCGCCTGCGCATCTCCTTCTTGCCCGTTCCCCACCAGCCGGGGGCAGCCGCCAGTATGTTCGTCATCGCTGGGAAGTAGATCTGCTGCAGGGAGAAGCGTTCGAACTCCGCCAGACCACCGTCCAGGTGATCGAACGTCATGGCGGTGATCGCTTTCCCGATCGGGAGGGCCTGGTAGCCCACGCCGGGAGCACGCGAGAGGCCGAGGACGTCGCGGACGCGGTCGTCGTTCGTTACCGCGACGCTGACCCGATCGCCGTTTCCAGAGAGGTTGCGACCGACCGCTGCGGGGACGCCGCCGAGTAGTAAGGCGGATCGCTGGAGAATGATCGGCGTTCCGACCGTGCCAGCGGAGAGGACCACGACCTTGCTCTCGATGCATTCCGTTGAGGGGACTGCACCGTCGGCGTAACACAGAGAAGTGGTCCGGTATCTGTAGCCCGGCGTGAGAGCGGGTGTGATCAGTTGTACCTCGTGCAGCGGCCGGATCTCGGCCCCCTCGGACTCCGCAGCCGGCAGATAGTTGTGCAGCATCGAGCGTTTCGCGTCGAAGACGCAGCCAGACAGCATCCAGTTGCAGTTGGTGCATCGCTCGAGATCGACTGCCACCGGTACCGGGTTGCAGGTCCGGCCCGCGTGTTTGCAGGCCGCGGCGAACACGCCGCCGGCGTACGAGACCTGGGACCAGTCCTGTTGAGCAACCGGCAGGGCGGACTCGATCCTGTCGTACCAGGGGTCGAGACTCGCGCGGCTCAGCGAGCTCGGCCAGATCCGTTGCCCTGACCTGCCCCGCCGGTCGAAGACGAAGCCCGGTGTGCGCAGAGAGGCCGCGAAGTAGACCACGCTGGAGCCGCCGACGCAGTTGCCGGCGATCACCGTCATACCGTCCCCGATGATCGCGTCGATGCTTCTCGTGTAGGAGCCGAGCGCCATGTCCTGAGCGAGGTCATTGGCGGCGAGCCTCGGACCGCGCTCGAGAACGACGACTCGAGCGCCTGCGGCTGCGCAGTGGAAGGCGGGGATCGCGCCGCCGAAGCCGCTGCCGATCACCACGACGTCTGTTGTCTCTACGGTCACGACGGACTCCCTTTCGCCGTGGTGGCAGGGTGGGGGTTCGCGAGTTGGCGGCCGTAGGAGAACTCGGCGCACCGCCATCGGCCATCCGGCCCTACCGCTGGGAAGCCCAGGAATTTCAGCCCCGGATGGCCGTTCGATAAAGCCTCGACGGTGTGTCGGTGCGGGGCAGAATCGAATGCGGCAGACACCAGCAATGCCAGCAAAATCCAGATGAGCCGGTCAGGTCGATCGCGCTGGAACAGGTCCGTCAAGACAGCGGTTCGATGTGGGAAGGCCAATCCGACGAACGGTGGTAGGCCCCACGGGAGCGGGATCAGGTGGGCCACCGCGTACGCCGTGGCCGCGACATTGAGTCCGGCCGCCATCTCGGGGAGAAGCGGGCCCAGGGCAACTAGTGGGTGTCGGAGCAGATCGAGGAATCCGATGTCGGCCCCGCCGGGCGGGCCGGCCACACCGGCCACGGCGGCATCGCCTGAATACCGCTTCGCGCCCGGGACGACGGTGTCCGCAAAGGCCTCCAGCGTCGAGGTGGTGGCCGAAACAGTGACGCTGTCACCGGTGGCCGACGCTGTCGTCGGCAGAGTGACAGACGGCAAGGTCATCGCGATCAACAGACCACGGATGACCGCTCGCCGGTCCACCTAGCACCACCAGGCAGTCGGTATGTCGATGCTGAGTCCGGTCTGGCCGGCTTCGTTGCCGTAACGCGCCAGGACTTCAGCCAGAGCAGGGAATGTCGGCCGTAGTGCTTCAACGACGTCACCGACGCCGACGGTCATGCCGTTGATCCGGAAGTCCTTGAGCAGGATTCCAGCCCCACCGGTGTCCTTGTCGAACCAGTAGCTTCCGTTCCAGCTGACATACGCAACGTCGCCCGGATGGTTCTGAACACTCCAGTGATCGAGTTGCCAGTACCGGCAGGACGGCAGTGCCAGAGCGAACCGGGACGGCTCTGCCAGCAGAAAGGCGAGAGCCCCGCCGTTGTCGATGGTGATGTCCCGCTTGCTGTACTCCACGCACAGCGGATTCTCTGCGTAGAGGTACCACGGGGGCTTCTCGCCCTCACCGAACCGATGCCATCGGCACGACGAGCCGAAGGACGGATCGTGGTAGGAAACGGCGGTTGTTTCCGCGTTCGCGGCCATCGGAGAAAGGGTCGCGGTGAGGATGCCGAGCAGCGCGGTGGTGATTGTCTTCCAGGGCATGACGCCTCCATGTGCAGAGCACAGCAGAGCGGGGCGGATTGGGGGTCGAGAACCTCGCGTCATCGGATGTCGCGTCGGTGGGTTCCGATGGTCGGTGAGGTGAGACCGTCGAACAAGGCGCCGGCGGGTTCAACCTCGTCTCAGCAGGTCTCAGCCGTCTTGAGCCAGGAGATGAGCGGCGATCCGGTCGACGGCCTCGGTGAGCCTGCGGAAGTAGGTTGCCCGGCTCACCACCAGTGATCTGGCGATCGTGTCATGTGCGTCGCGACCGAGCAGGAAGCGTCGATCGACGATCGTCGTCAATTGGGTGGCGTGCGGGGATCCGGCAAGAGCCGCTTCGGCGGCGGCGCGCAGCTGGGCACGCACCGACTCCGCCCGGCCGGGGCCTGCCGGTCCGATGGCAAGCGGGCTGCTGCTCAGCGCGTCGTCACTACCGAAGGCATCCAGCGCGCGCCGGACGTCGGCTGCGGTCGTTGTCAGGCTCGGTGGCGGCACATGCAGCTCCCGATACACCACGTCTCGTTGCGCTGACAGAAGTCCGCCGATGCCCAGATCGATGTGATAGCAGCCGAGCGTCCGCCCGTCCACGACCCAGCGCAGGCCGGGTACGGCGCGGCCGCCGATCTCCTGGCAGAATTCCCGCACTCGCTCACTGCGGTCGAACGCGAGAATGAGGGCATGGCGAAGCCGTGGAATCTCGGCCCGTTGTACCAACGAGAAGTTCAGCAGGCTGTACAGCCCGGCATCAGCAGCGCCCTGCGTGCCGCCGGGCAGGATGATGGTGTCTCGCCATACCAGAGTCGTCGACGCCGCGCCGATCTGCTGGGCATAGGCCGCACAGCCGGCGCCGATCGGATCACCGGCCAGCAACTCACGCGGCGCCGTCGCCGGGACGAAGCCGATAGCGTGGCCGGCCGGAGCGCCGTCACCACCCCGCGCCACCACCACGTTGGCCCCGGAATAGTGGTAGTACCCGCGGCTCAGTCCCCACCAATCCCGGAAGCCGTGGCCGCTTAGCCTCGCACCGACGATGGCCGCATCGCCTTCCCGTACCGAGGTCGCCGAATAGCAAGCATTGGCGCTGAGTCGATATCCCCACTGGACCCTTGGGCTGCTCACCAGGTGCGCGAGGTCTGCCAAAGCCGTTCTGCTGCCCGCGACCGCATCCCGGTAGTAGTGATCGCAGAGGCGTCGCCGCAACTGCTGGTCCCGCTCCGGGGCCGCGGTGGCCATCGCTGTGCACAGCGATGGCCGGACCAGCTCGTGCACGGTCAGCAGGTCGTCGTTACTCTCGATGTACGAGCGCCCCGCAAGCCAGTCGAACGCTGAATCCGAGTCGGTGCCCAAGACACTACTCAGCAGTTCCGCGGTGGTGGTCCGAGCGATGACACAGACATGCAATGCGTCTTGAAACCTCAGGTCTTGTTCGCCATCGGTGACGACAGCGGCGACCTTGGTCGCTATCTCGCTTTCACGAGCCACAGCTCCCCGCGCAACGCTCATGGTTGCTGCCAGCACCAACGTCAACGGAAGTCCTGCTGCCCAGCGCTGGATGGCGTCAGCGGCCGCGGCCGGTACGCCGAGCCGCCGGAGCAAGGTCAGGGAGTAGTCCTGCGACAAAGGTGCGAGCTTGACCTCGGTCAGCACATGCTCCCAGCCGTCCCGACGCCATTCCACGCCGGGCGGATGCCTGGACGCGACGACCACCACGGCGTTCGCGGGAAAGGTGCACAAGATGTCGCGCAGCGACCCGGTGGACTCGAATCGGTCGAGCTTGTCGACGAAGACCACGAGTCCGTCCGACGACCACGCGAAGGTCGTGCCGGCCGTCGGATCGGACAGCCAACAAGAACGGCGCCCGGCCTCGCCGGCCCGGCGACGCATCGCGCGCAGCAAAGCGGTCTTCCCGCTGCCACCGGGACCGTGCGCATAGATCACGATTGGTCCTGACTCACCCTGCAGCGCCCGATCGAACAGGGACAATTCCTCTGTTCGTCCGACAAATCCGATGCCGTGCCGCGAGGCGATCCACTCACCGATCGTCCACCCTCCGCCCGCTGAGCGCACGAAGGCCACCCCCGCCCCACCTCGACGAGACAGCTCCTGGATGGACGAAACTACGGCTAACCCGGGGATTGATCAAGCGACGAAGGTCACGCGTCCGGCACTGATGAAAGCACCTTGCCTCATGGCCATCGCTCGATGCGTGCAAGATGTTGGCGGTTGGCGGTTGGCGAAGGGCTGTGGCCCGACCGATATCAGCGGCCGGGCGCGTGGCGCCATCTGCTCGCGATCACACCCCCAATGGCGGTCGGCGTGACACGGAGCGACATGCCGCTGGTCTGGATCTAGTTGACAGGGCGCGTCCGTTGATCTCGGCCTCAACGGTCCCGGCTGTTGACCGAGCACCGCGCGATTACGCCGGTGATTGTGAGGAATCTCCATGGGTCGCGTGCTGTTCGGGAATGACGCCAGACCATCGCGCCGGTGGGTTCGCCAGGCCGCAGTCGATGCCGGTGAGGCTCCGGGAGTCCCGAAGGTGGTGGGGACAACCGGGAGTTGAAGCGTAGGGGCCGATCTGGAACGCACCATCGAGACCTTCGAGGCGGCGACGAGTTCCCCCGCGAGCGCGAGCGCCCCGCGATCTCGCTGATTTGCCGGTTCGATGCCGGGCAGAAGGATCGGTTCGGCGTCGCTTCGATCTGCCCGGTGCTTGGTGTGCGTGGCAAGATCGCTCCGCGGAACTTCCTGGCGTGGACCCGGCGCAGGCCGGGCGGTTTCCAGCGATCGACGCAACACTTGCTTGACACCTACCTCACCCCACCAACCCCCAACCACACATCAGCGCAAACCCCCACCCATCCCCCCAAAAGAATGGACGCCGCCAGCCTCAAAACTCCATGAGTCAACTGCATCCGGGGCAGTCCCGTCCCCTCGAATCCGGAGCCGAGTGGGCAGAAAGCCTATCGCTGGGCGAGGGGTCGCCCCGGTGGCTGCCAGCGGTTGAGGGTCTCGTTCGCCATGGCGACCCGCACGTGGCCGGAAGTGGAAGATCCAACCGCTCCGGGTCGGGGCGTTCCAGTTCTTCGCCGATCCTGATCTGGAACGGAAGATCCGCGATCCGTGACGTCGAACTCCTGGCCTTTCAAGCATTTGGCGAAGACCGACACGCGCGTGAGCTGCACGTCATCTGCGACAGATCATGCCACTCGCACCGACCTCCACGCGAAGCTTTTGAACTTGCCGAAGAGGCCAACTTTAGGGGGGCCACTCCGGGCAGACCACGATGTCCACTACCTGGATTGGGGCGACCCTGAGACCCGGCGATCATCCAAGTTTGTTCGTTTGATTCTTGATTGGGTGTGTGTGATGAGGGTTGATGCGGGTCGTCCTTTGCGGTGGTTGCTGGCGTGGGTGTTGTTGGTGGGGTGTGGGGTGTGGGTGGTCCCGGGGGGTGTGGGGTGGGCGGTGCCTGAGGAGGGTTCTCCGCCGGGATTGCCGGGGGGTGTGGTGTTCTCTGACCCGCCGGTGCCGGAGGTCGCTGCTCCGGCGGGGTTGTTGCCGGGTGGTTTGTCCGTGTCGGGTTCGGGTGCTGCGTCTTATGAGGTGCCGTTGGAGGTGCCGGCCGGCCCGGGGGGTGTGCAGCCGAGGTTGTCGTTGGGGTATACCAATGGCGGTGGGAATGGTCTGCTGGGGGTGGGATGGTCTGTTTCAGGGGCGTTGTCATCGGTGTCTCGTTGTGGGAAATCGTTGTCGGTCGAGGATAAGACGACGGGGGTGAAGTACGTAAATTCAGATTCAGCGTCGGGTGGGGACGCCGATCGTTTTTGTTTGAATGGGCAGAAACTGGTGGTGGTGGGTCCAGGTTCTTATGGCGCGTCGTGGACGACATATCACACGGAGGCGGAGAGCCGGACGAAGGTGGTCTCGCGGGACTCTGATGCTGGGGGGCCCAAGTGGTTCGAGGTATGGACGGACGATGGCCGCCATCAGCGGTATGAGGCAGCAGCCTCGGCTGATCCGATGCGTTACACCACGAGCAGTGGCGGGATCATGCCGACGGCGACGGTCCGTGATTCGTGGGTACTGAAGAGTGAGTCTGATCGTTCGGGGAACGTGATGACGTATTCTTACAGTCAGGTCTTCGAGCCTATTGCGGGACTTGCTGTTCCTGGGGCGAAGAGTGTCGAGGTCGTGGTCGATAAGATCGCCTATTCGACCGTATCGGGTGCCGGGCAGCGTCGTTATGTTCAGTTCAATTACTCAGATGATCGTCCGGATGTGGAATTCTCGTGGCAGTCGGGTGTACGGAAGCAGACCCGGAAGCGATTGGTATCGCTGGAGATGTTCGCACCGAACCCGAAAGACACGGCACTGGTGTGGAAGTATTCGTTCGACTACAATACCGAGGGCAGCACGGGCCGGAGCCGACTGGCAAAGGTGACGCGGTGCGGGTTCAAGGGTGGCTGCACCTGGTCGAAGAAATTCACGTATTCCGCAGGCCTTTCCTCCTACGCCGGATCGGTGCTGGAGTCCGGTTTCGAGTTGCGGTATCCCGATATTCAGTTCGATATGCCGTCGATGCAGGTCGCAGATTTCAACGGCGATGGCGCGGATGATTACATCTACAGTTTCGGTCATGAGCCGGGGTCAGGTAATGACTACATCCGGCTGGGAGTGAAGGCCGCAGGGTCGGGTCTGATCACGGCGCTGCAGGACAAGCGTCTGCTGACCGGCGTGGGTAATTACGACACGCGGACGCTCGCGCAGAGCAGGCCGGCTGACCTAGACGGGGATGGGCTGCCGGAGCTCGTGGCGTTGCACGAGGCGCGGGATGGCAGTGACACCACCCATGTCGACCTGCTGCACTGGGATAGCGCGGCGAATCGTTTCTCGAATGGTTCGAGCCGGGGTACATTTACCTACAACGGGCCGGCCGAGCCGGATTTCGGTGATTTCAACGGCGATGGGCTGCTGGACGCGGTGGGGAGTATCCGTCACGTGCCTTATGGTGATTCATTTGTCACCGAGTGGGGTTTACAGCTCAATGCCGGTACGGGGTTTGGGAGCGTTCGGCCGTTGTTGACCTCGGACTGCAAGCGGTCGATGGTCGATGTCGATGGTGATGGCCGGATCGATGTGTTCGCGGGGCGGACTAACACGAGTTCGCCTTACCTGGATTCCTGTGGTGACGGGGTCGGGGTGACGGCGTCGCTGCGTGACGACGGTTACGTGGCCGGTGCGGCCTTTAGCGGGTCTCGTTACCCGGCAGATGAGTTCGACTCCGAGGCGCTGGCCCCGGGCGATAACCAGTTGGAGTTCGGTGACTTCAACGGTGATGGGCTGCAGGACGCGGCCCAGGTCCGGTGGGTGAGCGCGGGCGGCCCGTGCGCGGGCCCCTGCATGACGGTCCGTTACAACACCGGGAACGGGTTCGCGCCGGAGGAGGTCTTCACCGAGCTGCCGAACTGGCCTGTGGAGGGTATGTGGGGCGATAAAGGCCTGAAGATCGCCGACATGAACAGCGATGGCCGAGACGACTTCGTGCTGTTCCACGAGCAGGCGACTGCGATGCCGGTGGCACCCCGGGTCTGGCGCGGTTCGGCGACCAACATCGCCGGTATCACGATCTTGTATGCCGGTGGCGGGTTCAAGACGCTGGTCGATGCCGCTAATCCCGACAAGCTGCACGACTTCGACGGGGACCTGCACAACGGTGGCTGGGGCCTGTCGAAGATCGGTGACTTCAGCGGCGACGGGTTCCTCGACATCGTCACCTATAAGGGAAACGGTGTCGCCAATCAGCTCATGGTGTATGTGGACAAGCCCTCGGATGTTGAGGACGCCCTCGGAGATCCCGCCAGCGCGATCCGCGGGGATCTGCTGACCAAGGTCTGGGACAGCTCCAACAGCAAGTGGCCGCTGGAGCACATCAGTTATTCCACGGAATGGTCGAACCAGCCGCGGGTGACCGCTGTTCCTGCGGTGTCCTTCCCGACGATGGCCGGACGCCACCGCGGGATGACGGTAGTGCGCAGTGTCGCCTCCCGTGCGCATCTGCTCGACCCGGCCGATGATGCGGCCGTGCGCAAGGGCGCGCACGTCACGGAGTACGCCTACGAAAATCCGGTCTCTGATGTGTGGGGCCGAGGATTCCTGGGCTTCAGTAAGACGTTCACGTGGAACAAGCACCGGCCGTCGGAGACAGTGACGGACTTCGACAATCACACCCGGATCGCGGGTGCGGGTCACAGGGGCTCCTACGCCAGTGCGGGGCTGCCTTCGACCGTGACCACGGCCACCGCCATCCTGACCACGCCTCAGGTCGAGGTTCGGACGGTGAAGGTGACCGCCCGGGTGCGCCAGACCACCCAGATGTATGAGACGCGGTCTTACTTCGGTGGCGCCACGCGTGAGGTGATCCCGAAGAACGTGGTGCTGCCCTCAGGCAACACCACAGTGAAGGAATGGGAGCAGAAGGCCGCCATCGACTGGGAGCTGATCAACCCGGCCAACCCGTCCCCGCGCGCGCATCTCACGAATCTGTCGGTGCCGACGTCGCCGGACAAGGTGACGGTCTTGGCCAGCACCCGTGATGACTATGGGAATGTGACCCGCAGCCAGCGGCAGGTCGCTGGTGGTGTCGGTGAGGACTCAGCGGCGACGTTCGACCTGTCGGCGGGGCGGATCGACGATTGGCTGATCCATGTGCCCGAGACCAGTTACGTGACGCAGATCGAGGCCGATGACACCCTGGCGGTTCCCCATCGCACCACCCGTCATCTGGAGTTCGACCATGATGAGAAGGGCCGGGTCAAGACGATCTTTACCGAGCCCGGCAGTTCCGACCCCGACCTTCGTGCGGTCACCACAATGGGGTATGGCGACAAGGGGGAGGTCCGGTCGATCCGGTATCACAGTGACAGCAGCGGTGTTCTCGACCGGGAGACCCGGTATGAGTTCGAGCCGCTGATCACGGGCTGGGCCAATGAAGGGATCTACCCGACGCAGGTGTGGTCGCCGCACAGCTTGGCGGCCTATCAGCCGAGCACGTGGACACTGACCGATCCCGCGACTGGGCAGCCGCTGCAGAACGTGGACCGTAACGGAACCCAGTCCAGTGTCCAGCACGACGATCTGGGCCGGCCGATTAAGTCCCAGGTACCCGGCGAAGCCGCGATCACCACCGCCTACTCCAAGCGTGAGGACAGCTTCGGCGGCGCGACCGGCATCATCACCACTACCCAGCGGGGCAGCGAAGTCACCCAGACCGTCACCGACGTGCTGGGACGACCGGTGTCACAGATGAACAACATGTTCAACGGCGACGGCACCCAGGCGGTGACCACTTCTTATGACCTCCTAGGACGGATCGTCAAACAGAGCCGCCCCTACCAGGTCATCGCCGCGACCTCCAAGCCCACCCGGTTCACCACCACCACCTACGACAGCCTCGACCGACCCCTGGACACCGAACTTCCCGACGACACCTTCAGCAGCCGCACCTATACGGGCCTGTTCGAGACCCGTTCCACTGACGCCAAGGGCAACAAGTCCGTCGCCACCAGCGACGTGAACGATCGCCCGATCAAGAACGTGAACGTCGATGGAAAGAAGGTGAGCGGTGTCCTGGCTGATGTCATCACCCGCTACGCCTACGACCCGTTCGACCTGCTGAAGTCCACGACCGATGACGCCGGGAACATCACCTCGAGCGTCTATGATGCGCTCGGGCGACCCACCCAGGTCTCCGACCCTGACACCGGCATCCGCCAGCTGCGCTACACCGGCTTCGGCGAGCTTCGCGATGAATACCACCCCGCCTCGCTCAAGGCCCGCAGCGCAGTGTTCGACGACCTGGGCCGGATGACGACCGGAACCGAATACAACGTCACGAGCTCGGGAACACGGATCCAGACCGGTCACTCCGAGCGGGTCTATGACAGTGGCGACCACGGAATCGGCCAGATCGCCTCGGCGACCAGCGTCGATAACGTCACCACCGCCTACTGGTATGACGAAGCCGGCCGGCCGGCCAGGGTCGACTACACCGACGGTCCTACCGGCCCGGTCTATCGCGCGGACACCACCTACACCGACGACACCGGCAAAGTCGACACCGTCACATATCCGGCTATGACCCCCGGCGGGACCCGTGTCACCACTCAATACACCTACAACGACCAAGGGAACCTCACCGAGATCGGCGACATCACCCCCGGCCACATTGCAAGGCTCTGGCACGCCGACAGCCGCAATCTCGATTTCAACCTGACCCAGGCGACCCTGGGCAACGACTACCGGACCAACCGCGGCTACTCCGCCGACACGGGCCGGCTCACCTCCATCACCGCCAACACCCCCACCGGGGTGTCCGTCATGAACATCGGCTACCAGTACTGGGACAACGGGCTGGTCAAACACCGCACCGACACCAGCGCCGGCGGACGTGATGAGACCTACGACTACGACAGCATGCTCCGCCTGACCGACTGGACCCTCACCCACGGAGGCACCACCACCAAAACCGGCTACGTCTACAACCCCATCGGGAACCTGACCGCCACCACCACGAACAGCGCCGTCACCGAGAACAACATCTACGGCACCAGCGGAACCCGGCCCCACACCCTCACCCTCACCACACCCACCACCGGACCCAACGTCGCCTACCAGTACGACACCCAAGGCCGGCTCACCTCGGGCCGCGACCGCACCCTCACCTACAACTCCCTCGACCTGCTACCTCGCACCATCACCAACGGCGGCCGGACCTGGAATCTCACCTACGACGCCGACGGCCAACGGGTCAAAAAGGCCTCCGGCCCCGACATCACCACCTACATCGGCGACCTCTACGAAAAACGCCAGACCAGCACCGGCACTAGCCACGTCTTCCACATCACCGGCCCCGACGGACCCGTCGCCCAGATCACCTACAACCCTGCCGGCGCACCCACCACGACCTACACCCTCACCGACCGCCTTGGAAGCATCAACACCACCCTCACCAACACCACCCTCACCAACACCACTATCGACCACACCTACTACGCCCCCTACGGCAACCGAACCAACCCCGACGGCACCGAACTCACCACCCCACCCTCCACCATCCACAACGGATTCACCGGCCAAGAACACGACCCCGAACTCGGCCTCATCAACTACAACGGACGCCTCTACGACCCCACCCTCAAACACTTCACCACCCCCGACCCACTCAACAGCGCACCCCTCAGCCCCTACGCCTACATCAACAACAACCCCACCAACGGAACCGACCCCACCGGCTACTCAGTCCTCGGCGAAGGCCCCGGAACCTGCAGCACCATCTGCACCAGCTTCAGCAACGCCGAAAACACCCAAACAACCGAAACCTGCACAACCATCTGCCTCGGACCTGACACACCAGTAGCGCCGCCACCAGCCGCTAAATCCGACCGCGGCTCCTACACCGGGGCCACAGCGACCGACGCACGCACAGCCAAAGAAATCGCCGCCCAAGGCGAAAACAGTGACGCACAAGACTACGCAAACCGCCACAACATCTGGTCTCAAGCCCAAATGGAACTACCCGCCGGACCCAACGACGGAGCAGAAGGCGCCGGCACCACCAGCGACGGCACCGGCGGAGCAGGGCCAGGCGGAACCGTCTGGGAACCAGAACCCGACGCAATCGGCGCCGCCATCAACGCCACCCCCCTCCGCATCCTCGCCGTCTCTAGCCACGACGACCCCGCCCTCTTTTCCGCCATGCTCGCTGTCCTGCCCATCATGCCGCAACTCATGCCTAGGTCGAGCTCGCTAATTCGTGCCGGCGGTCAATGCGGTGCCGGCGGCGCGTGCTATAGGATGTCAATGCAGATCGCCGAAGCAAACCCGGGATCTAAGGTTCTGCGTGTTGGGCGGCCGAGCAAGCCAGCTGATGCATTCATGCCCGACCTACCCATTGCCCACTTCGGCGTGCAGAATCTGGACGGTACAATTACTGACGTCACGCTGCTTGGAAACGCGCTCGGGTATAATAGAGCAGGAACAATCCTTCCGAACCCTGCGTATATCAAGAACATCAGTTCTCGCGCGGCCCGATCTGCGGCGACTAGTATCGTGGGCAGAGACACTTGGATGCCATCTGACTATCGGGCATTGCTTCGCAACTTGTTCCCGAACTCTCGTCCGTAACTCTGAGGTTCGTGGCACCTCACTCTGGTGCGGACACGGCTGACGAGCTGGACCGATGGTGGTGCGCCGATCGATCGGCATCGTGATCGGATGATGTTCATCTCACGCGACGAGCGATTGGCGCCGGTGGGCTTCGTCGGGGATCGATCGGGAGGGACGGACAAACTCGTTCACGCCGGAGACTCCACTGCATCGCCCGTCGAACGCCCTGGTCGGTCTGCAAGAACAGATCGACCTGCTCCACAACGGCGCAACGCCTGTCATCTGCGACAGCCCGACGGATGCGATGGTGATCGAAGAGCTCAGTCGTTCAACGAAGAAGCAGTACGTTGGGATTCCGCTGTTCGAGTCGCCGATATCGACCGCCCAAGCGAGGATACTGGCTCGGTACAGCGAGACTGATCAAGCGATCGTCATGGTGCCGCTCGGGTGGGCGTCGGTTCCACGGGCCGGGCTTGTTTCGGGTCGTAGTGACGGGTGGAGGTGTTTTCAGCTGGGTGCGGTGAGGGCCTGGAGTCGGGTGAGGCCGGTGTAGCAGAGTGGTCCGGGCGCTGTTGCGGGCGAGGTGGATGACGGTGCGGCGGCCGGTTCGGGCGAGCCTGGTGGCGGTGGAGAACAGTCGCAGTCGTAGGCGTTTTGGTTCCCAGCGGCGCGCCTAGTGGGTGGTGCCGTCGGTATCGGTGAAAGCGAGTAGCTGCATTCAGGTGGTCAGTTCGCAGGCCAGGGCGACGATCGCGCACCAGATCTGATTCTGGCCGAAGTCGTGTAACGGGAGGTTCTGAGTCCGGTGTCTTTGGCGGTTCGGATCCGGTCTTCGGCGCGGGCCCGGCGACGGTGGCGTAGTTCGAGATCGGCGAGCTGGCCGCGAGCGGTGTTGGTCGCGAACGCGGTGACCCGCATGCCGTCGATGTCGGTGAGGCGCAACTGGGCGCCGGGGTGGGGACGTTCCTTGCGGATGTCCACCCGCATCCCGGGCGGCCATTTGGACAGGTTGAGCAGGGGCTGTGACGTCGGCGACCCAGGTGCGTCACGGACCCGGCCATTGCTGTCGATCGCTGGTGTCCACGCCTGCTTCGGATCCGCGGCAGCTTGGCCGCGAAATCGTCGGGGGAGGGGGGAACCGACCGAGTAGGACAGCCGCTGGCCGACGATCCAGTCGAGGAACTCGTGGGTGCAGCCGGACGAGTCGGTACGGATCAGCACCCGACGTCCGGGTCGGCTCCCCGCCCGGTGGCCGGGGAGTTGTTTGAGGGCGTCACTGACCACGGTGAGGTGGTCGGCGGCAGTGTTCGATCCGGCGTTCCCGGGTCGTAACCTGATCGCCACTGGGCCTGCCCCGTTTTGACGGACATCCGAGATCAGGAGCGGTTGCTCCGGAAGGATGTTCATCATGGAGTCCATGGGCAAGAAGAAGCCAAGGCCTCGTCGTTCGTTCACTGCTGAGTTCAAGGCCGAGATCGTTGAGCTGTGTGAGCGCGGCGATCGGTCGGTGGGTCAGGTCGCGAAGGACTTCGATCTGACTCAGACCGCGGTGCGTGAGTGGCTGAAGCAGGCCGAACGCGACGCAGGCACCGGCGACGGCGGGGTGACCAGCAGCGAAAGGACGAGCTCGCGGCGTTGCGGCGGGAGAACCGTCGGCTGCGCGAAGACGTCGACATCTTGGAGCGTGCCACGGCTTTCTTCGCGTCAATGCCATGATCCGGGTGCCTGGCAGGGTTCGCTCGTTTCTTCGCTGCCTCGCAGGTCGATGGCTTGTCCTCGATGTGCGGCTCCGCCGGGCACCCAGGGCGCGCGGGGATGTGG
>NZ_JAAGLV010000030.1 GCF_010548305.1 Streptomyces sp. SID13031 | reverse complement strand
TGGTAGCTGGTTGTCTCGCGAGGACAAACCTGTCTACCTAAGGAGCTCCGCTGCTCCACGTTCAACACGCCCTTGACACCACACCAACTCCCCTAACTAACCGGCCTTGGGGTCAACCCCTCAAACGGCGGTGGGTGTCGGCTGGCCGGCGGGGTTGGCCCCCTCCCTCCGGATGATGGTGAACGGTCGTTTACTCTTAGGGTGAACGATTGTTCACCTTAAGCGGCCGCCCGACCGCGTTGTCTCGTGAGGACCTCTGTTGACCGTCCGTCCTGCTGCTCACCCACGCCTGGTGCTGGCCGTGCTCGCCTCCTGCGGCGTGCTCGTCGCGGTCATGCAGACGATCGTCGTCCCGCTGCTGCCGGAACTGCCCGCTCTGACCCACAGCAAGCCGGCCGACGTCAGCTGGCTGGTCACCGTGACGCTGCTGACCGGCGCGGTCTTCACGCCGCTGCTCGGCCGGGCCGGTGACATGTACGGCAAGCGCCGGGTGCTGCTCATCGCGCTCGGGTCGATGGTCCTGGGGTCGTTGTTCTGCGCCGTCAGCTCGGACCTGCCCGTACTGCTCCTCGGGCGCGCGTTCCAGGGCGCGGCGGTCGCCGTCGTCCCGCTGGGGATCAGCATCCTGCGCGACGAACTGCCGGCGGAGCGCATCATGCCGTCGATCGCGGTCATGAGCTCGACCCTGGGCGTCGGGGCCGCGTTCGGGATCCCCGCGGCGACGCTGGTGGTGGAGTACGCGAACTGGCACGCGATGTTCTGGATCTGCCTCGCGCTCGGGCTGCTCAACATTCTGGCCGTGCTGATCGTCGTCCCGGAGTCGTCGCTTCGCAGCAGCGGGCGGTTCGACGCGGTGGGCGCGCTCGGGCTGAGTGGGTTCCTCGTCTGCCTGCTGCTCGCGGTGTCGAAGGGGAGCGCGTGGGGCTGGGGTTCGCCCGCGACCGTCGGGTTGTTCGTCGGCGCCGTGGTGATCGTGCCGCTATGGGGCGCGTACGAGCTGCGCAGTGCGACGCCGCTGGTGGATCTGCGCGTCTCGGCCCGCCCGGCTGTGCTCTTCACCAACCTCGCGGCCCTGCTGATCGGCTTCGCCTTCTACGCCAACTCACTCAGTACTGCGCAACTCGTACAGGAGCCCAAGTCGACCGGCTACGGCCTCGGCGGGTCGATCGTGCTCAGCGGGCTGTGTCTGCTGCCCGGTGGTGTCGCGATGGCGTTGCTCTCACCCGTCTCGGCGCGACTCTCGAAGGCCCGCGGGCCGCGGTTCACGCTCGCCGTGGCGTCAGGACTGATGGCGCTCGGGTACATCGTCCGGCTGTTCACGAGCGAGAACCTGGCCGCGATCGTGGCCGGCGCCACGGTGGTCGCGGCCGGAACCGCCGTGGCGTATTCGGCACTGCCCGCCCTGATCATGCATGCTGTGCCCGTGACCGAAACGGCCGCGGCGAACGGACTCAACACCTTGATGCGCACGATCGGCCAGGCTGTCTGCAGCGCCCTCGTGGTGACAGTGCTGACCAATGTGGTCGCCACGCACGCCGGCGTCACCGCGCCGACCCTGCAGGCGTACCTGATCGTCTTCGTGATCGCCGGCGTCTGCGCGCTGGTCGCGGTCGGCCTGTCGCTGCTCATCCCGGCCCGTCGCGAGGTACCGGCCAGGCACCCGGAGCTGGTCGAAGCAGGTCGTACGACGTGACCGACGCCAGTCGCCCGGCCATCCTCAAGGCCGCCCGGCGTGCCTTCGCCCGCCAGCCCTATGCCGCGGTCACCCTGCGCGGCATCGCCGCCGACGCGAACGTGAGCGCCTCGCTGATCATCAAGCACTTCGGCGGCAAAGAAGCACTCTTCGACCAGGTGGCCGACTTCAGTGACGCCGCCGCCCTGTTACTGGCAGCACCGGACGCCGACCTCGGCCGGCACGCCGTCGAAACCCTGATCCGCTGGCGCCGCGAAACCGAGACCGATCTCCTGCTCCGGGTCATCTTCGCCATCGGCGTAGGCGACGAACGCAAACTCCTCCGCGAACACTTCCGCGACCAGGTGGTCCAAGCCTTCGCCCAACGCCTCACTGGCGACTGCACCGCAGTACGGGCCGAGTTGATCGTCGCCCACCTCCTCGGCCTCGGCGCCACCATCGCTGTTGACAAGGAGGGCCCGACCGCCACGGCCGACCCCTCCTTGATCGCGGATCTCTATGCCCCCGGGATCCAGTCGCTCATCGGCTAGTGCTCCGAGTGCTAGGGCGTCACGAACATCGTCGCCATCATGCCGGCGTCGGCGTGGCCGAGCAGGTGGCAGTGGTAGAGGAACCGGCCCGGGAAATCGGCGAAGCGCAGGATGATGCGGACGCGTTCGCCGGGCATCACGGTGACGCTGTCCTTCCAGCCTGATTCGAACGGCGCCGGCGGCCGCCCGTCGCGGTCCAGGATCTGGAAGCGGACCAGATGGGTGTGGAAGACGTGCGGGATCGGCAGGTCGGGGGTCTCGCCGTTGAAGATCGTCCAGACCTCGGTACTGCCGAGCTTCGGCCGGATGTCGATCCGGTCCGGGTCGAAGCTCTTGCCGTTGATCACCATCTCGCCGCTGCCCAGGTCCAGGTTGAGCTGGAAGTCGCGGTGCACCTTCGTGTGCGACTCCTTCAGCCGCTGGATCGGGACCAGCTTGGGCGGTAGCGGGGTCTGCTGGCTCTTGGCCTTGGTCACGTCGAAGCGGATCAGCTGCATCGGCGTACCGAAGACGGAGCTGTTCAGCACCAGTTGCGAGCCGACCGGGTACTTGCTGAAGTCAACGATCACCTCGGCGCGCTCGGACGGTGCCAACGGCAACTTCTGGACCGGTACCGGCGCGGCCAGCAGGCCGCCGTCGGTGCCGATCACGTGGAAGGTGTCGCCTGAGCCCAGGGTGAGCTCGTGCAGGCAGTCCGCCGACGACCCGTTGAGCAGCCGGAACCGGTAGCGCCGCTGCTCGACGGCGAAGAACGGACTCGGCCGGCCGTTGATCACGGCAACCTCCCCGGCGAACTCGCCGAGGTTCGGATCGGGCAGCCGGAACGAGCCGTCAGCGTTGAAGGACCGATCCTGGATCACCAGCGGTACGTCGTACTTGCCACTGGGCAACCCGAGCTTGTCCTCGGCCGGATCGGTGATCAGGTAGAGCCCGGTCAGCCCCTGGGTGGTGTTGAACGACTCGTGGTGGTGGACGTGGTCGTGGTACCAGAGTGTGGTGGCCTGCTGGCGGTTCGGGTACAGGTAGAAGCGGTCCTTGCCCGGGGCGATCTCCTGGCCCGGCAGGCCGTCCGAGCTGGACGGGACGTTGCCGCCGTGCAGGTGCACCGCCGCCTCGACCGGCAGCTTGTTGCGCTGGCGGATCACGATCGGGCGGTTCCGCCGGGTGCGGATCGTCGGGCCGGGGAAGACTCCGTTATAACCCCAGATGGGCGTCTTCAGGCCCGGTACGATCTCCTGCTTCGCGACCCGCATGGTGATGTCGTAGTAGTCGGTACCGGCGATGGTGAGCGTCGGCTTGAGTACCGGCGGGACCACCAGCGCGGTGTCGAACAGGGTGATCGCGGGTGCCGTCGCGGCGACGGCGGGCCGGGCGAACGCGCTGGTCAGCCGCTCGACCGGCAGCGCCGCGGCTGCTCCGGCGAGCAGGCCGAACTTCAGGACGTCTCTTCTCTTGGGCATCAGGCTTCTCCGTGAACGGGCAGTCCGATTCGACCGGTACTGCGGGGTGCTCGCCAGGGCACGCCGAACAGGACGGCGGCGATCAAGGTGAGCGCGAACGTGTAGCGAACGGTGACCAGGGCGACGCCGGTCAGGTGCGAGGCCAGCGACCCGGCGACCTGCTCGTCGAACAGCCAGCCATGCGCGAGGACCTCGGGGACACTCGCGATCCCGGCGGCGACCGCGGCTGCGACGGCGTACCCGATCCGGACGCGGGCGGTGTCGGCGGGCCACAGCGCCCGGACAGCCAGGGCGGCGATCAGAAGGACGACGATCGTCACCGGCAAAGCGAGCGTCGAGTCCCGCAAGAAATGCAGCAAAGGACTCAGCGTGTGAGGTGTTTCAGCTCCGCCGTGGCCGGCATGCTCGCCGACCGGACCCGCGGCGAGCTGCTGATCAGGCAGATAGACGTAGTGCAGCACCCAACCGGTTGTGTAGTTCTCGACCACCCCGAGCGCAACGATTCTCCAAACCATGGCTCCCCCTTCAGACTCACCCCCAACCCTGGTCGCCGAAGCACCCGCAGACATCGGTGGCAACTGCCCATCTCGTGGGACTGGGTGCCTACCCTGGGAGGACAGGCGTCTCACGGGTTGTCGGGCAATCTCAGTAATCGGGCAGGAATTCTGCTTCGGGCGTCTCGATCAGTAAGATTGCGGTCCAGGTCGAGAGGCGCTGCGACGGGCCCGGAGGGGTTCGCCACGCTCGGTCTGGTTCGACCGAGTAAGGGCGCCTCCGGAAACTCTTCTGGAGGTGGCCGAAGGTGACGGATCGTCAGACCGAGTTGCGCACCCTGCTCGACCAGCGGGTCGCGGTGCTGGACGGCGCCTGGGGCACCATGCTGCAGGGCGCGAACCTGTCGCCCGAGGACTACCAGGGTGACCGTTTCCTCGATCACACCCATGACGTGACCGGCGACCCGGACCTGCTCAACCTGATGCGCCCCGACGTGATCCTGGACGTCCACCGGCAGTACCTGGACGCCGGCGCCGACATCACCACCACCAACACCTTCACCGCGACCAGCATCGGCCAGGCCGACTACGGCCTGCAGTCGCTCGTGCGTGACATGAACCTCGAGGGCGCCCGGCTGGCCAGGCAGGCCGCCGACGAGGCCGGCGGCCGGTTCGTGGCCGGCTCGATCGGCCCGCTGAACGTCACCTTGTCCCTGTCGCCACGGGTCGAGGACCCGGCATACCGGGCGGTCTCCTTCGAGCAGGTCCGCGACTCGTACGCCGAGCAGATCTCCGCGCTGGCCGAGGGCGGGGTCGATCTGCTGCTGGTCGAGACGATCTTCGACACCCTGAACTGCAAGGCCGCGATCGCCGCCGCCCGCGAGGTCGCGCCCGAGCTGCCGCTGTGGATCTCGGTGACGATCGTCGACCTGTCCGGGCGGACGCTGTCCGGCCAGACCGTCGAGGCGTTCTGGAGCTCGGTCGAGCACGCGAAGCCGCTCGTCGTCGGCGTGAACTGCTCGCTCGGTGCCGCCGAGATGCGCCCCCACGTCGCCGACCTGGCCCGGTTCGCCGACACGTACGTCGCCTCCCACCCGAACGCGGGCCTCCCGAACGCTTTCGGCGGGTACGACGAGACGCCGGACGAGACGGCCGGGATGCTCGGCGAGTTCGCGGAGTCCGGCCTGGTCAACATCGTCGGCGGCTGCTGCGGTACGACGCCGGCCCACATCGCTCAGATCGCGAAGTCGGTCAAGGGGATGAAGCCGCGCGAGGTGGTCGCGCCGTACGAGCAGACCAGGTTCAGCGGGCTGGAGCCGTTCTCGATCGGGCCGGACACCGGGTTCGTGATGATCGGCGAGCGCACCAACGTGACCGGCTCGGCGCGGTTCCGCCGGCTGATCGAGTCCGACAACCACCAGGCCGCGGTCGACGTGGCGCTGGAGCAGGTCCGCGGTGGCGCGAACCTGCTGGACGTGAACATGGACGCCGACCTGCTCGACAGCGAGCAGGCGATGACGACCTTCCTCAACCTGGTCGCGACCGAGCCCGAGGTGGCCCGGATCCCGATCATGATCGACAGCTCGAAGTGGTCCGTTCTCGAGGCCGGGCTGAAATGCGTGCAGGGCAAGGGCGTGGTCAACTCGATCAGCCTGAAGGAGGGCGAGGAGGAGTTCCTCGAGCGCGCCCAGCGGATCCGAGACTACGGCGCCGGCGCGGTGGTGATGGCCTTTGACGAGCAGGGCCAGGCCGACACCGTCGAGCGCAAGGTGGCCATCTGCGGTCGCGCGTACGACCTGCTGACGCAGAAGCTCGGCTTCCCGCCCGAGGACATCATCTTCGACCCGAACGTGCTCGCCGTCGCCACCGGCATGTCCGAGCACAACGGCTACGCGAAGAACTTCATCGAGGCGCTGCCGCTGATCAAGCAGCGCTGTCCGGGCGTCCACATCAGCGGCGGTATCTCGAACCTGTCCTTCTCGTTCCGCGGCAACGACATCGTCCGCGAAGCGATGCACTCCTCCTTCCTGTACCACGCGGGCAAGGTCGGCCTGGACATGGGAATCGTCAACGCCGGCCAGCTCGCGGTCTACCAGGACATCCCGGCGGACCTGCTGGAACTCGTCGAGGACGTCATCTTCGACCGGCGCGACGACGCCACCGACCGCCTCGTCAGCTTCGCGGAGAACGTGAAGGGCAAGGGCACCCAGCGCGAGATCGATCTGACCTGGCGCGAGGGCACCGTCGAGGAGCGGCTGTCGCACGCGCTCGTGCACGGCATCGTGGACTTCATCGAGGACGACACCGAAGAGGCCCGGCTGACCCGCAAGCGGCCGCTCGAGGTGATCGAGGGCCCGCTGATGGACGGGATGAAGATCGTCGGCGACCTGTTCGGCGCGGGCAAGATGTTCCTGCCCCAGGTGGTGAAGAGCGCGCGCGTGATGAAGCGCTCGGTCGCCTACCTCGAGCCGTTCATGGAGGCCGAGAAGGAGCTGGCCCGGCTGGAGGGGCGGACCGAGGACGTCCGCGGCCAGGGCAAGGTCGTGCTCGCGACGGTCAAGGGCGACGTGCACGACATCGGCAAGAACATCGTCGGCGTGGTGCTCGGCTGCAACAACTACGAGGTGATCGACCTCGGCGTGATGGTGCCGGCGGCAAGGATCCTCGACACGGCCATTGCCGAGGGCGCCGATGTGGTCGGCCTGTCCGGGCTGATCACGCCGTCGCTGGACGAGATGGTCGCCGTCGCCGCCGAGATGGATCGGCGCGGGCTCAAACTTCCTTTGCTGGTGGGCGGTGCGACGACGTCCAAGCAGCACACCGCGGTACGGATCGCACCGGCGTACGAGAACACGACGGTGCACGTGCTGGACGCGTCCCGGGTGGTCGGGGTGGTCTCCGACCTGCTCGACGACGATCGCGCCGAAGAGCTTGCCGTCAGCAACCGTGCGGCCCAGGAGATCCTGCGCGAGCAGCACGCGAACAAGCAGCGCAAGCCGATGCTGACCGTCGAGCAGGCCCGGGCCAACCGGGAGACCGTCGACTACGGCGAGATCCCGGTGCCCGAGTTCGTCGGGTTGCGCAAGGTGTCACCCGACCTGGAGACGCTGCGGGCGATGGTCGACTGGCAGTTCCTCTTCCTGGCCTGGGAGCTGAAGGGCAAGTACCCGGCGATCCTGGAGCAGCCGGTCGCGCGGGAGCTCTTCGACGACGCCAACACGATGCTCGACCAGATCATCGCCGAGGGTTCGTTCACCGCCAAGGGCGCGTACGCGTACTGGAAGGCGCACAGCGAGGGTGACGACATCATCCTCGACGACCTGGACGCGTCGTTCCCGATGCTGCGGCAGCAGACCCAGAAGCCCGAGGGCCGCGAGAACCGCTGCCTGTCCGACTACATCGCGCCGGCCGGTGACCATCTCGGTGGGTTCGCTGTGGCGATCCACGGCGCGGAGGAGTTGGCGGCGAAGTACGAGGCACTGCAGGACGACTACAAGGCGATCATGGTGAAGGCGCTGGCCGACCGGCTCGCCGAGGCGTTCGCCGAGTGGATCCACCTGGAGGCGCGCAAGGGCTGGTTCGAGCCGGACGCGGAGCCGCTGCTGGAAGACCTGCACGCGGAGCGTTTCCGCGGCATCCGCCCGGCCCTGGGCTACCCGGCGAGCCCGGACCACAGCGAGAAGGAACTGCTCTTCCAGCTGCTCGAAGCGGACCAGCTCGGTCTCGCGCTGACCGAGTCCTATGCGATGACGCCCGCGGCGGCGGTCAGCGGCCTGATCTTCGCGAGCCCGTCGGCGAAGTACTTCAGCGTCGGCCGGGTCGGCAAGGACCAGGTCACCGACTACGCCAAGCGACGCAACATGTCGCTGGCAGAACTGGAACGCTGGCTCCGCCCCAACCTCGCCTACGACCCGGATTAAAGGCGGGCTCCAGCAGCGTTCCTCGATCTACAGTGACCAGATGACGGTCATGCTGCGCGCCGCGGTCGAGGCTGATGCCGATGCGATCGCCTCGATCTGGTACTCCGGCTGGGGCGACGGGCATATCGGGAACGTGCCGGACGAGTTGGTCGCGGTCCGTACCAAGGAGTCGTTCTGGGAGCGGGTGCCGGGGCGGATCTCCGACACGACCATCGCGCTTGCCGGTGACGAGGTGGCTGGATTCGTGATGGTGGTGGGGGACGAGGTCGAGCAGGTCTACGTGTCGGTCGAGCACCGCGGGTCGGGGATCGCGGGCACGTTGATTGCCGAGGCCGAGCATCAGGTCAAGGCGAACGGTCATGACGAGGCGTGGCTCGCGGTGGCCACCGGCAACGCCCGGGCCCGGCGCTTCTACGAACGCAGTGGCTGGGCGGACGGTGGCGCCTTCGACTATCCCGCTGGTACCGACGACAGGCCCATCCCGGTGCCGTGTCACCGGTACGTGAAGAAGATCTAGATGGACTTCCTGGAGCGTGAGCCGCTGCTGGCGACGCTGCGGGAGATCGAGCCTGGGGCGATGGTGTTCGTCGCGGGCGAGGCCGGGATCGGCAAGACCTCGCTGGTCCGCGCTTTCTGCGCGGACCGGCCGGTGGTGCGCTACGGCTTCTGTGACGCCCTCGGTACGCCGAGAGCCCTCGGCCCGCTGCATGACATCGCTCGGGCGAGCCACGATCCGGCTGGAGCCGCACTGGCCGGCCTGCTCGCGGCAGGAGCCGACCGGCACACGCTCTTCACCGCATTCCTCGACCTGTTGGCCGCCGGACCCTCAGTGATCGTCGTGGAAGACGCGCACTGGGCAGACGAGGCGACACTCGACCTGCTGCTCTTCGTCGGCCGCCGCATCGACGAGCTGCCTGCACTCGTCCTGGTCACCTACCGCTCGGAGGAGGTCGGCCGCGACCACCCACTGCGCCGTGTACTAGGCGACCTGGCCACCGCCCGACCTGTACGCCGGCTGCAGGTGCCCGCACTGACTCCGGCGGCAGTGGCGGCCCTGGCTGAGCCACTCGAGCTGGACGCTGATCAGTTGTTCGCAGTGACCGGCGGCAACCCGTTCTTCGTCACCGAGGCGCTCAGTGCGCCGGGTGAGGAGCTACCGGCCACCGTGCGCGATGCCGTACTGGCTAGAGCCGCGAGGCTCGGGGCTGAGGCTCGAGCTGTGCTGGATGTCGTCTCGCTCGTACCGGACCGGGCCGAGCTCGCTCTGGCCGGCAGTGGCGTTGAGGAGTGCATCGAGTCCGGGATGCTCCTGCTCGAAGGGCGGACCGTGCGCTTCCGGCACGAGCTGGCCAGGCGCGCGATCGAGTCCGACGTACCGGCTGTGCGGTTGCCTGTGCTGCATGGGCAGGTGCTGGACTACCTGACCGGGGTGGAGGACGTGGACCTGGCGCGGCTGTCGTACCACGCGGAGGCGGCTGGGGATCGTGCTGCAGCGCTGCATTACGCGCCGCTGGCCGGTCGGCGGGCAGCCGAGGTCGGTGCCTACCGGCAAGCGGCAGAGCACTACGCACGGGCGCTGCGGCACGTCAGTGGAGCCCCAGCTGAGCTGCAGGCCGAGCTGTGGCAGGACAGGGCGGAGGCGTGTGACAACAGCGGCTACCTGTCCGAGTCGGTCGATGCCGCCGAGCGAGCTGCTGCGCTCTGGGCTTCCATGGGTGAGGTGGACAAGCAGGGCGTAGTGATGGCCCGCTGCTCGCACGTGTTGTGGAAGGCGGGCCGCAATACCGAGGCACACGCGAAGGCGCGGGAGGCAGTCGCACTCCTCGAGGCCGGCCCGCCGGGGCCAGGACTCGCCACGGCGTACGCAGCCTTGGCCCGGCTGCTCATGCTTGGCCGGGACATGCCGGGTGCGATCGCGCTCGGTACCAGGGCAGCGGAGTACGCCGAACAGTTCGGTGACATCCAGACGCTCGGGCGTGCTCTCAACGCGGTCGGCAGTGCGCATTGGCTGACGGATCCAGAGCGGGCGGTGGAGCTGCTGCTGGCGAGCCTGGAAGCGGCGGGCAGGGCCGAGGACCAGGCGGGCGCGGCCTTGGCGATGACCAACCTCGGCTCCGGCGCGGGAGAGGTACGCCGGTACGCGGTGGCCGACCACTGGCTCGCGGCAACCATCGAGTGGTGTTCCGCACGCGACCTGGATGCCTCGCTGGCTTATGCGAAGGCGTGGCAGGGCCGGAGTCAGTTCGAGCAGGGCAACTGGTCCGAGGCGGCGGCCAAGGCCAGTGAAGTGCTCACTGTGCATTCGCAGCACGTGCCGTCGCACATCGTGGCCAACACTGTGCTCGGGCGGCTGCGGGCTCGCCGTGGTGACCCGGATGCGGAGACACCGTTGCGACGCGGGTGGGAACTCGCAGTACAGACAGGGGATTTGCAGCGGTTGTGGCCGGCGGCTGCGGCGCTGGCCGAGAACGCTTGGCTGGTTGGGAGTCCTGAGCTGATCGAGGGGCTGGTTGCGGGGACCTATGAGCATGCGCTGGTGCTGAGGCATCCATGGGCGGTGGGGGAGTTGGCATACCTGCTGCGGCTTGGTGGGGTTGAGACCGAGCTGCCGGAGTACGTTGCTCAGCCTTATCTGACTGGGGAGGGATGGCGGGAGCTTGGGTGCCCGTACGAAGCGGCTCTGGCGTTGGCGGCGAGTGAGGATCCTGAGCAGCAGGTAGATGGGTTGTTCCAGCTGCAGCAGCTTGGCGCGTGGCCCGCGGCTGAGATCGTGGCGCGAAGTCTGCGCCAGAACGGGGTTCAGCGATTGCCGCGCCGGCCGCGCGGGACTACTCGGGAGAACCCCGCGCATCTGACCGACCGCGAGACCGAAGTACTGGCCCTGCTGGCTGAGGATCTACGGAACGTGGACATCGGTGCGCGGCTGCACATCTCTCCGAAGACTGTGGATCACCACGTGTCGTCGATCCTCGGCAAGCTGGGTGTCTCGTCGCGGCAGGAAGCGGCCGAGTGGGTTCGGCGGGCTACCTGATCTGCAGCTTCCGGGTGGCCGGCACGATCAGCAGGAGGGCCGCGCAGGCCAGGCCCATTCCGAAGGCGAAGACCATCAGCGGCCGTTCTCCGGTCAGCGACGCCAGGGGCCCAGCGAGCGTCCGGCCGAGTGCCATGGTGACCAGTGAGCCGGCGACGTCGTACGCGTAGACGCGGTTGAGCAGTGCGGCTGGGATCTGGGTCTGGACTGTGGTGGACCAGATGACCGACCAGAAGGCGAGCCCGGCTCCGGCGACGGCCCAGCCGATGATCAGCGTGGTCAGGCTCGGGTGCAACGCGGGGATGAGCGGGTAGATCGCGAACAGCGCCCAGCCGGCCGAGCCGACGGCGAGTGGACGGCGTGGACGGATCCGGATCGCCAGTGTGCCGCCGATCGCTCCACCTGCGCCGAAGGCGGCCAGCCCGATGCCCAGCGCGGCCGAATCGAGTGTCGACAAGATCAGGTCCGCACCGACCGGCAGGGAGACTCCGACGACGAAACACCCGTACAGCAAGAAGATCGTGATCACGCTGAACAACCAGCGCCGGGCCCGGAACTCCTGCCAGCCTTCGACCAGCTGACTCAGGAAGGGCGCTCCCGCCGCCGGCTGTGCGCCCGGCAACTTCAGCGCGAACAAGCAGAGCGCGCTGATCGCATAGGTGCCCGAGTAGATCGCGAACACGACGCTGGGCCCGGACACGCTGACCAGTACTCCGGCCGCCGCCGGGCCGAGCACGAATGCCATCGATTCGGCGATCCGGAGAATCCCGTTGGCCCGCTGCACGTCGTCGGCGACCTGCGGGACCATGCTGGCCACGCCCGGCTGGAACATCGCGGTCGCGATGCCGCTGAGGAACTGCAGTACGACGATCGTCGCCAGGGTCGGCGTGCCAAGCGCGAACAGCACGGCGATGCCTGCCTGGATGACGAACCGCACAACGTCGGCGATCACCATCATCCGGCGGGCGGTGAACCGGTCCGCCAGGACGCCGCCGACGAGCATGCACAGGGCGACCGCGGCCGTCCAGGAACCGAGCGCGTAGCCGACCCCGGCGGCGCCGTACCCGGCCTGGAGCACGCCGACCGACAAGGCGACCGGCAGCATCGCGTCACCGAGCAACGAGGTGGTGCGCGCCCCGAAGTACAGGCGGAAGTTCGGCGACCACGGCGAGCGGGTCGGTGCAACCACGGTGGGTAGATCGGTCGCGCAGCTCATCGTTTCGACTCCCAGGGATATATCAGCGACTGGTGATGAGTCGATAAGATATCATCGAGGGATGATACGAGGTCAAGGTGTTTCCTTGCCGCTGATGCTCGAGGTCGGCCGGGCGCTGAGTTGCGAGAACCGGCTCTCCCTGCTGACGGCGCTGGCCGACGGTGAGGCGACGGTGACTGAGCTGGTCAGCCACACCGGCAGCACCCAGCCGAACGTGTCGAACCACCTGGCCGTCCTGAGGTCCGTCGGGCTCGTCGCCAGTCAGCGCAGCGGTCGCACGGTCCGCTATGAGCTGGCGTCGCCCGAGGTCGGCAACCTGGTCAAGGCCCTGGTGGCGGTCGCCCAAGATGGGGAGCTGGCGGCCCGAACATAGGGAGCTGCTCCCGATGGCCCGGCGGCCGCTGATCGGCAGAGTTCGTGATGGGAGGCGAAAGGCGCCTCCGGACTCGCGAAAGGCACTGCTGATGACTCGCTACCTGGTGGAGCGCAACTTCCCCGAGGGTCTGTCCATCCCGATCGACGACCGAGGCGCCAAAGCGTGTCTCAACGTCGTCGACGGCAACGCGCAGCACGACGTCACCTGGGTGCACTCCTACGTGTCGCCCGACCACGGCACGACGTACTGCGTGTACGACGGCCCGTCCCCGGAGGCGATCCGGGCGGCGGCCGAGACCAACGGCCTGCCGGTCACCAAGATCACCGAGGTCCGGGTGCTCGACCCGTACTTCTACCACTGACCGGAGCCGCAGGTTTCCCCTGAAGTTGGCACCACCTGGGTGGCGACAGGTGGAGCCGGGGTTAGTTTGCTTTTGCAAGCATTTTGGCCCCGTTCATGGGAGAGAGCATGTTCAACCGTTCCTGGCGCCGTCCGTCGCGCCGGCTGATCCTCACCGGGATCGCCACCCTGACCGTCGCCTCCGTGGCCGGCGGCGCCGCGTACTCCGCGGGGGTGGCGTCCCAGCAGCCGGCGATCCAGACGTCGACGCCCCGGTCCGAGAAGCAGGTCACCAACATCGACGTCCTGCGCCAGC
The DNA here is from genome assembly GCF_010548305.1 of Streptomyces sp. SID13031. GTDB lineage: Bacteria > Actinomycetota > Actinomycetes > Propionibacteriales > Kribbellaceae > Kribbella. The sequence goes on along the minus strand of NZ_JAAGLV010000030.1, from coordinate 59,258 downwards.
AGCTCCGCAACTACTACGGCGATCCGCTGGGCAGCGGCAACTTCGCGGCGGACAGCAACTACGCCAAGGAGGCCAGCTCGGTCGCCGCGGACGGCAAGCGCTTCATCGCGGGCCGCCACCACACCCGCGGTACCAGGGCGATCCTGCTCGACGTCGACGACACCTCGCTGGCCACCTGGAACTACGAGATCGCCAGCAACTGGGCGTTCAACCCCGGTACCAACGGCACCTTCGTGACCGAGCAGCGGTTCCCGGCGGTCCCGGGCATGGTCGACCTGGTCAAGTCGGCCGAGCGTGAGGGGTACGCGATCTTCTTCCTGACCGGTCGTGGCGCGGCCCAGGAGCAGGCGACCCTGGGCAACCTGACCGCTGACGGCGTGGGCGTCGACGCGGGCTACCCGAAGCCGACCGGCTTGCCCAACGGCGAGGACGGGCTGTTCACCAAGCCGGCGCTCGCCGACTACCCGGCGTACCTGAAGACGGCCTGCGCGAGCGACCCGAACGGCGCCTGCACGACGATCCACTACAAGTCCGCCACCCGGGCCCACATCGAGTCCCTCGGCTACGACATCGTCGCCAACTTCGGCGACCAGTTCAGCGACCTCAAGGGCGGCTACGCCGACCGCACCTTCAAGCTCCCGAACCCGAACTACTACCTGCCCTGATCGACCAGCGGCCCGCCCGGGAGCTCACGGCGCGAAGACGCGTCCCACGAGCGGTCAGCGGGGGAGGACGCCGGTCAGGACGGTTTGCAGGATCTCGCGCAGGGCGGGCCCGAACGTGATCCGGAAGTTGGCGATCGCGGGGTCCGCCTCGTAGGCCGCGAGGATCGCGGCCGACGGGTGGGAGTGGGTCCAGAGGACGCCGGTGAGCATCACGGCCGCCGCGATGAACCGGGCGGCGCCGTCCTCGCCCAGCTCGGGGACCCGGGCGTTGACGTGCTGGATCAGGAGGCCGTAGTTCGCGATCGAGCTGCGCTTGAACTCGGTCGCGATCTCGACCGAGATGTTGTGCTCCAGTACTGCGGCCTGCGCGCTGGTCAGTGCGCACAGCATCGGCCGTGACTCCAGCGTCGCGACGATCGCGTCGGCCAGCTGACCGGCGCGATCGCCGACCGGTGCGGACGGGTCGACGGTCGCGGTGAGTTCCTGGTCGAGCTGGTCGATCCAGTCCCGCGTCTCCACGTCGAGCAGTTCCAGCAGGACGGCCTCGCGGGAGTCGAAGTAGTTCAGGACGTTCGACTTGGCCAGGCCGACGCGGCGGCTCAGCTCGTTCAGGCTGAGCTGGGCGACCGGCAGCTCGGCCAGCATCGTGGCCGCGGTGCTGAGGATCGCCCGGCGGCGCTCGGCGCGCTGCTCCTCGCTGCGGGCGCGCTGGAAGCTCGTCATATTCACAGTCTACAGACCGCTGGTCTGTTGTCATCAGACCGCCGGTCTGATAGCTTCTTCGTAACAGACCGACAGTCTTTTATCGGAGGAGCAGCTCATGTACGACGTCCCGGACCAGACCGGCAAGTACGCAGTGGTGACCGGTGCGAACAGTGGTACCGGCAAGGAGACTGTCCGGCGGCTGGCCGCGGCCGGCGCCCGGGTGGTGATGGCCGTTCGGACTCCGTCGAAGGGCGAGCAGGCTCGCGCGGAGATCCTGGCGCAGTACCCCGAGGCGCAGCTGGAGATCCGCCGGATCGATCTCGCCGACCTCGGCTCGGTCCGGGAGTTCGCCGACGGCCTGAATTCAGGCGGTCGGGCGATCGACCTGCTGGTCAACAACGCCGGCGTGATGGCGCCACCGGCCCGGATGACCACCGCGGACGGTTTCGAGCTGCAGTTCGGCAGCAACTTCCTCGGCCCGTTCGCGCTGACGCTGCGGTTGCTCCCGTTGCTGCTGGCCGCGCCCGCGCCGCGAGTGGCCACGATGAGCAGCGGCACGGCGAACTTCGGCCGGATCAAGTTCGACGATCTCCATTGGGAGAAGGGCTACCGGCCCATTTCGTCGTACGCGCAGTCGAAGCTCGCCGACCTGATGTTCTCGCACCAGCTCGCCGCGATCGCCCACGAGCGCGGCTGGAACCTGATGAGCACTGCCGCCCACCCGGGGTTCACCCGGACCAACCTCCAATCCACCGGGCCGAGCCTCGGACTGGACAAGACGCCTCGCATGGTCCGGTTCTTCGAGCGCCACAACCCGCTGCCGTCGCAGGGCGTCGAGCAGGGCGCGGAGCCGTTGCTGTTCGCGGCGACTAGCCCTGAGGCGGTGGCCGGCGCCTATTACGGCCCGAGCAAGGCATTCGGCCTGGTCGGCCCGACCAAGCAGGCCAAGGCTCCCCGACGATCCCTCGACGAGCAGACGAACGCACGACTCTGGCTCGAGGCCGAGCGCCTCACCGGGGTAACCCTGCCGAGCCGGGTCGTGTGAGTGCGCGAAGAAACGCCTATGGTGCGGAGATGAGTGAGTGGTCGCAGGGGGAGATCTACGAGTCGTACGTCGGGCGATGGAGCCGGCTCGTCGCTGCGGAGTTCGTTGGGTGGCTGGAACAGTCGCGGGGGTTGAGCTGGCTTGATGTGGGGTGCGGGACGGGCGCGTTGACCAGCGCGGTACTGGCGAGCGCCGCGCCGAGGCAAGTGGTGGCGGTGGACCCGTCGGAGGGGTTCGTCGGGTTCGCTCGGGGCGCGGTGACGGACGAGCGCGTGCGGTTCGGGGTGCTGTCGGCGGCCGAGTTGGGCGGCGAAACGTTCCGGGAGACGTTCGGCGGGGAGTTCGACGTGGTGGTGTCCGGGCTGGTGCTCAACTTCGTTCCGGAGCGGATCGAGGCGCTGCGTTCGATGCGGGAGATCGGCACGACCGTCGCCGTCTACGTCTGGGACTACGCCGAGGGCATGCAGTTGATGAAGTACTTCTGGGATGCGGCCGCAGACGTTCGGCCGCAGGACCGGGAGCTCGACGAGGGCAAGACGTTCCCGTTCTGCAATCCCGCCGGGCTCGAAGGGCTCTTCGCCCAGGCGGGCTTCAGCGACATCGAGACCGGCGCGATCGTCGTACCGACCGTGTTCGAGTCATTCGACGCGTACTGGACGCCGTTCCTCGGTGGGCAAGGGGTTGCGCCTGCTTACCTGCGCAGTCTCGACGCTGATGCTCAGGAGCAGCTCAGGGCGCTGGTCAAGTCGCGGTTGCCGACCAAGGCCGACGGCTCGATCGAGTTGACCGCTCGTGCCTGGTCAGCTCGCGGTACGAGCTGACCGCCAGTTGCTCTGCAGCAGGCCGAACAGGAGATCGTCGGTCCACTCGTTCTTGAACCAGGTGTTCAACGGCCGGAACCCCTCCTGCTGAAAGCCGAGCCGCTCCAGCAACTGAGCTGACGACGTATTGCGCGCATCGCATTCGGCCGAGACGCGGTGCAGGTCGCGTTCGGTGAAGACGTGTTCGAGCAGCGCGCCGACCGCTTCGGTGGCGTAGCCCTTGCCCTGGTACGCCGGTGCCAGGGTGAAGCCCAGGTCTGCCTGCATCAGGTTGTCGAAGGTGTTCAGCGCGACATCGCCGATGAGCAGACCGTCGAGGGCGATCGCGTACTGGAACCAGCCCGCCTGCAACGGATCCCCGGCCGCGAAGCGGGCCACCGACGTCCGGGCCGAGTCCAGGGTGACCGGCACGTCCCAGGACTGGTAGCGAGCGACCTCCGGTATCGACCGGTAGGCGGCGAAGGCTTCGGCGTCCTCGGGCCGGAAGCGGCGGATCTCCAGTCGTTCGGTGGTGATCATCCACCCAGTATCGCGCCACACGATGTCAAGAAGGGCAGGTCTGCCGCGTACCTGTGGTGAGGGTCGCGATGAGCGGCCAGGGCGGAGGAGGGCGATGAAGTACATGTTGATTCTGCTGGTCGATGACGGGGCGCTGGAACAGTTGACGACCGAGCAGCGCGAGGCAGTGAGTGCCGGGCACCGGGAGTTCCAGCGGATCGCGTCCGAGGCGGGGGAGCTGATCAGTACGCAGGCGCTCGCCGATCCTTCGAGGAGCACGGTGGTCCGCAGCCGGGGCGGTCGGCCCGTGGTGTCGACCGGGCCGACCCGGGCGGTCGATCAGTACATGGGTGGCTACTACCTCGTCGACGTGGACGACTTGGAGCGCGCCCTCGAACTGGCCGGCCTGCTCCCCGACGTACGGATCGACGGCCTTGCGGTGGAGATCCGCCCGGTGATGTGTGGCGCGGGTCCCCTCGGCGTTATCTGAACCGCAGAGTGAGCCGACGCGTAGCACCGGCGGCGCCGGTGACGTCGACAGTGATCTTGGTGCTGAGGAGCGTCCGGACGGTGGTGATGCCTGGGTCGGCGTCCACTACCCGCAGGCCGGGCAGCAGGACGGTCAGCTGGACAGTGGTTGCCAGCTGGGTCGGGTCGGAGATCGCCAGGTCGAACTCGCGCCCACGGAGCCGGCCGATCACCGAGCACGGGGTTTCCGCCTGGAGCTCCGCGATCCGGTCGGGCTGCCAGAAGTTGGCCAGGGTCAGGCCTTGCGGCACATTGAGCACTGCCTGAGCCGCAGCGGTGTTCCGTAGTACGAGGTAGCTGGGGAAACGGGCGAGCTGCTTGGTCTGCGCCAGCGAGGCTCCGGGTGCCACCACGTAGTTGTACGCCGATCCGCTGGGGTTGACGCCGTGGTCTTGCCACATGGTCAAGTAGCGACGAGTGATCGGGGTGGTGGGGCCGCCGGTGTTGATGTCACGCCAGGAGCCGGTCCGTACTTCGCGCCGGAGCTGCAGACGCGAGCCAGTGGGGAAGATGTAGCCGCCGACGCCGTCCAGGTGAGCCCAGCGGGCGTTGTCGACCGTTGCTGAGTCGCCTAGCGCGGGGACGCGACGTACGTCGTCCACGGTCAGTGCATTGACCCCGTCGCTGTGCAGGTTGCGGTTCTCGATCACTGTCTCCACTGGGTGGCCGCTGGTGCCCGTGATGCCGGCACCCAGCGCTACGACGTACTGGTCGAGGCAGAACCAGGACTTGCGAGCCCGCATGGGCGACACCGGGCCATGGAGGTCTTGGCCGATCGCTGCGTAGCCGTCGAGGGTACTGCCGCCGACCCAGGTCGCTGTCGGGCGGGCGGCGCCCCACTCGCCACCTGCCTTCGGTGGAAGGGGGAGCTTGTCCACTGTCGTGCCGGGAAGCCGGGTACGGTCGACTGTCGGCCAGAAGGCATCGGCGTACTGGCCGTTGTCCCTGTCGTAGAGATACGTCATCCCGGAGCCGCTGTGGTAGCCCTGCTCGTTCTCGCCGTTGCCTGATTCGTAGTACGCGATCCGGCTGCTGGCCATCGAGATCGAGTACGCCCAGCCGGAGCGGCGATGCACCGAGCGATCCATGCTCGCGAGCAGCGTGTGGCCGTCGCGCTCGGGAGCCGCCGTCACGCCGCGCAGCGACTTCACCAGTGCCACTCGCGGGATTGTTGCCCCCGACAACATGTTCCCGAAGGTGTCGCGCTGCAGCCAGCCGGCCACCGCCGACCGCCACTGTGCCGCCAGTAAAGGGTCGACGCCCTGGGCGAGGCGCAGGATCGCCTCGGCCGCGGTGTAACCGTCGTTGTGGTCGGAGGCGTTGAAGCGGGAGACGGCGCGGCCGCGGACGAAGTCCATCATCCGGGCGTCGTGGACGACGGGCAGGTAGGCCTTCGCGACCGAGTCGAACAGGATCTGCCGCTTGGGGTCGGTCACCTGCCAGGGCGAGTTCGCCAACAGGGCAAGGAGTTTGCCGATGCCACTGAGCAGGACGTGGCCGTAGGTTCCGGTATAGGCGACCCAGGTGTGCTGCACGAACGAGCCGTCGCGGTAGAAGCCGTCGCCGGTCGTCACGTACTGCCAGGTGTCGCTGAGACCGTCCCGCGCGTGGGTCAGCTTCGCCTCGTCGTCGGTGACGAGCGCCCGCACGATGATCGCCTGGCAAAGATCGACCCGGTTCGCCCCGGTGGAGAGCACCTTGCCGCGCTCGGGCGGGAACATCCAGTACGGGTCCGAGACGAAGTGGTCGATGGCTGCGCAGTACCGTTCGCGCGCGGCCGGCGCCAGTTCGGCGTACAGGAGGATCATCGTGTTGGCGAGCGGGCGGGTCGCGCCGATCTCCCATGACCACCAGTTGCCGAACTCGACAGTGCCGGGCTTGTAGATCAGCTGGTCCATCGACTCCAGCGCGGCCTGCAGGTCGGCGAGCAGGGCAGGGTCCGAGTGGTACGCCGAACCGGGGGTGGCCCAGGCCGTCGCCAGTTGCTCGAGTCGCACGTAGGTGTTGGCAATCGACGGGTCCTGTGCCAGCGGGTAGTCGGTGAAGACCGCGTTGCGCGTCGGCGAGCGGTCGAGCTTGGCGAGGGACGCTTTGACGCCGTTGTCGAGCCGGGTCAGTGCGGCGGCGTAGTCGGGGTCGGCGGGGTCGAGGGACTCGCCACCGGTCAGATCGGCGGCCCACTTGGCCCGCAGCGCGGCGAAGTCGGCAGGTGCGGCTGCGGCAGTGGTCGGGAGTCCGAGGTGCATCGCCGCGACGGTAGCGGTACCGGCGGCCAGGAAGGTGCGACGTTTCAGCATGGCGGGTTCCTTCAGAGAGGCGGATCACTGAGGAGGGGCTGTTCGGATGAGTTTGTGGCAAGTCATTCTCTAATTCAAGAGATTCATGCGAATGACTTTCCAGGTAGAGTCCCTGCATGAGCGCGTCGGAGGCGGTCCGGGGGCAGAAGGCCCGGCATCTTGCCGCGGAGTTGCGGCGGGGGATCGCCGAGTTGCGCTGGCCGGGCGGGAAGTTGCCGACCGAGCAGCAGTTGGCCGGCGAGCAGGGCGTCAGCCTGAACACCGTGCGCCGGGCGGTCGATCTGCTGGTCCAGGACGGACTGGTCTACCGGCGGCAGGGCTCCGGGATGTACATCGCCAACAACGAGACCGGCCCGCTGATCGGCGTCGCGGTGCCGTCGATGACGTATTACTACCCGCGGATCATCGTCGGGATCGAGCGCGAGCTGGCCAAGCAGGGTGCGCAGATGTTGTTGCGCAGTACGGAGTGGGACTCGGCCGAAGAGCGGCTGGCCGTCGACGGGCTGATCGGCGCGGGGGTGGCCGGGCTCATCCTCGCACCCGACGGGCCGTCAGGGCTCGCGGAATTGGAGGACCTGGAGCTCCCGATCGTGCTGGTCGAGCGCGGCCTGGAGGATCCCGCGACGCTGCACGAGTTCGTCGGCACCAATCATGCGGCAGGGGCGCGCGCCGCCCTCAAACACCTGCGCGGCTTGGGTCATACGCGCATCGCGTACCTCGAACGCAGCAGCCCGCACACCGCCCCGCAGCTTCGAGCCGGGCTCGGCGACGTACCCGTCCTGATGGAGTCGCGCGACCGCTGGACGACCGCGGGCGCCGACGAGTTCCTCGACGAAGTACTGCGCCAGAAGGCGACCGCGGTCCTCTGCTTCGCCGACCGCGAGGCGACGCTGCTGCTCAATGCGGCGCTGGCCCGAGGTATCGAAGTACCGGGGGAGTTGTCGGTGATCAGCTACGACGACGAGGTCGCCGACCTGTCCGAAGTACCGCTGACCGCGGTTTCCCCAGCAAAACTTGAGGTCGGGCGGACCGCGGTCGAGCTGCTCAGGGCGAGACTCGCCGACCCCGAGGCCCCGCGCCGGCAGGTGTCCCTCGTGCCGCAGTTGGTCGTCAGGGAGTCGACCGGCCCGGTCCGACGATAGCGCGCGCTACCCGGCAGGGCGGTGCCGAGTCGCCCGCTTTACCTTTTCAGGCAACCCGGAACCACAGATTGGTTGCTAAGGGCACCGAAGTGGCGCTGAGGCGTTCCAGCTCGACCAGGTGGCCGCCCGGGTGGTCGAAGAGGCGGACGCCGTCGCCGAGCATGATCGGTGCGAGCGAGCCCGGGAAAAGTCATCGCGGCCCGCGGGCTGCTCCCGGCCCGAAGCGGGGCGGGAGCGGGTCGGGAGCAGCTCACGCAGACTGCTGCTCAAGCAGACTGCGGCCCCACATCACCGGGAGTGAGTGGGCGGTTGACGGGCGCGGTCGTGCTGTATTCGTCGGCGCCGACATCTGCCTTGCCTGAGCGGGTGTTGCCGTCCAGGTCGCGGGTGACGGTGGAGTAGGTCTTGCTGGCGGCGTTGATCCCGGGGCTGCCGGAGGTCAATCGGCGGACCCCGTCGGAGCCGGTGGCCAGCAGCGGGTCCTTGCGGGTGAAGCCCGAGGCGGGGATGTTGCCGTTGCCGGCAGCGCCCCAGAGGAGGTTGCCCGACCAGGTGATGCCCTGCTGGAACGGCATGTCGACGAGCTGACGACCCGAGTCACCCACCAGGAGATTGTCGGAGATCGTGCAGCCCAGCGGGGGCAGCGTGCGCATCGTCTCGCCCGCGATCGCAGTACCGCAGGACAGTACGGTGTTGAGCGCGATCGTGACCCGGTCCGGAGCGTCGTTGCCCTTGCGGCTCTCCGGCGAGTCCGACGGCTTGTCGTCGCGGACCGATCCGCTGCCGAGCACGATCCCGGCGCCGGTCACCTTCTCCACATAGTTGTTCACCACCAGGTGGTCGTTGCCGTACATCCGGATTCCATTGGTGCCATTGAGGATGAAGTTGCCCTCGACCCGGGACCTGCTGCCGTGCCGCAGGACGATCCCGCCGAGGCTGTTGCGGACCGTGTTGTCCCGGATCGTGTTGCTGCACGACTTGACCGAGATCGCCTCCGGGTCGCCGTTGGCGCGCTCGAACAGGTTCTGCTCGACGATCGCGCCGGCGTCGCTCAGCGACCGCCCGCTCAGGCCGAGCCGGATCGGCTCGCCGCCGTTGGAGCCACCGAAGGTGTGGTCGGAGAAGTAGTTGCGCACGATGTGCACACCGCGCGACATCCCGGCGGAGCCCGGTCCCTCGACGCACAGGAAGACGCCGAGCGACGACTTGTTGTGGAAGTGGTTGTGGTCCACCTTCGAGTACTCCGCCCGCACCATCAGCCAGTTCAGGCCCTCGGTGTTGGCGAGCTGGAAGTCGTTGCGGCTGATCCGGAGGTGGTTGCAGCTGGTCGTCAGGTCGATCATCGTGCTCTGCCGGAACTTGAACCCACTGACCGTCACCCAGGACGAGTCGGCGAACGTGAAGCCCTGGCTGCCGGTGAGCGTCACGCCGCCGACCGACTCGGCCTGCACGATGATCGACGCGCCGTCGCTGCCGTGCTTGCCCTGGATCGCGATCGGCCGTCCGGACGGTACGGCGTAAGTGCCGTTGGCCAGGATGACCGTGTCGCCGGGCTTGGCCGCCGCGATCGCCTGCCGCAGGCCGTCGAGCGTGGTGGCGCGGACGGCGCGGGCTCTCGTCAAGGTTGGAGAGGCGTTGGCCAAGCCGGTCGGTAGCGCGGCGAGCGCGGTACCGGTCAGCACAGTGCTGGTGAGAAAGGTCCTTCGATCCATGGTGTCCTCCGGTCGGGGCGGTGATCCGGGTGTCACGAACTGAGCAGCCGGTTGGCCCGGCTGGTGGCTCAGTCTGCGGCGGCGCCAGGCGTCTCGGCAAGCGCTTGCCGGGGTGTCGGCGAGGGATGTCCCGTGGGCCGGAACCTGGTTCCATCATCGTTCCGTCAGGTAGGAGACCGGGGCAGCGCGGGGCAGTTCAAGGGCAGATCGCAGGTAAGGGTGTGCTGACGGTGTACGGAGCGAATTGCTGCGATAGCCTCCGGTAATCGCGATTTTCGGATTACGGGCGGTGGAGATGGACGAGGGGGCTGACGGCCGGCGCAGAACCGCGCCAGACGTCGACATGCAGCGGCCGAACGACGCCCGCGTGTACGACCTCCTGCTGGGCGGCAAGGACAACTTCGAGATCGACCGCCAGCTCGCCCAACAGGTCCTCAAGGTCGCTCCGGAGATGCCCGAGCTGCTCCAGGCGAACCGGCGCTGGCTCGCAGAGGTGGTCGAGCGGCTGCTGCGCGAGGCGGCCGTGGTCCAGTTCCTCGATCTCGGCTCCGGTCTGCCGACGGTGGACAACACGCACGAGATCGCGGGCCGGGTGAACCCGAAGGCGACCGTCGTCTATCTCGACAAAGACCCGACGGTGATCCGGCACGGCCAGGCGCTGCTCGCCGACGAGAGGCACAGCTTCTTCGCCGCCGGCGACCTGACCGACCCGGCCGCGGTGCTCGCCGATCCGGTCGTCACCGAGGCGCTCGACCTCGACCAGCCGGTCGCCGTGATCCAGTGCCTCGTACTGCACCACATCCGCGACACCAAACGCGCCCGCGAGATCGTGACCGGCTACCTCGACGCGCTGCCCTCGGGGTCATACCTGGCGCTGACCCACCCGTGCAACCCGCGCGACGGGAGCCGGCGGGCCGAGTTCGCGACCGGCGTGGAGGAGAAGCTGCGGATCGGCTTCGAGGCCGTCACCTTCCGGACGCCGGACGAGATCGCCTCACTCTTCGACGGCCTCGAGCTGCTCGATCCGGGCCTGGTCAGCCTCGGCGACTGGTGGCCCGCCCCGACCGCGACGGCCACCGGCGCCAGCCACCTGATCCTGGCCGGTCTCGCCCGCAAGCCCTGAGTAAACCGGTGGCGGATCCCCGCCCTGGCGGTCGATGATGGCCGCATGTCTCGACCCCTCGAGATCGCGTGTGACGAGTCCGGCTTCACCGGCACGAACATGCTCGATCCCGACTTCGAGCTCATCACCCACGTCGGCCTGAACCTCGACCACGAGACGGCGACGGAGTACGTCGCCGTCATCCACCAGCGGTTCCACCGCTACTCGGCCACGGAGTACAAAGCCGGTCAGCTCCTCCGCAATCGCCTAGCGGTCGAGTGGCTGCTCGGAACGCTGTCCGGCCGCGCCACCGTGCACCTCACCGACAAGACCTACTTCACGGTGACCCGCCTGGTCGACCTGCTCATCGGCGAACCGACTTACGCCGCCGGTACCAGCCTCGCGCTCGACCTGCGCCCGGTCGCCCGCACCCTGCATCGCGCCGGACCAGTGGTCTTCGGTACGCCGAGGTGGCGCGCGTTCCTTGCCACATTCGTCGCGATGATGCGGCACAAGCGGTATCGCGGGATCGACGGTCCCTGGGTCGCCGGCTTCCTGCAGACCCTGGACGGGATGCGGTCGGAGCGGCTCGATCCCATCCTGCAGACGCTCCGCGATGCGCGCCCGCAGTTGTTCCAGGTACTCACCGAACTGCAGGACGATCGCTCGATGGTGCCGCCGCCGCTGGAACCGCTCATCCCGGCGCTCTTCGAAACCGCTCGCCTGTGGACGGCCGACGGCGCCACGATCACGATCCTCCATGACGAGCAAAGTGCGCTGACTCCCCATCGGGTCGCGCAGGTGCAAGCCCTCCTTCGGACCGCGTCGCCGGCCCCGGAGCCCCTGCTCGGTCTGACGATGCTGGACTCGCGGACCGATCCCAGGATTCAGCTGGCCGACCTTCTCGCCGGTGCCGCCCGCCACCTCGCCACGGCCGAACTCCGCCACCGCGCCGACCCGTATCTGACCTCCCTCGTCCGTCCGTACCTGGCGCCCACCTCCCTTTTCCTGGCGCCAACCTCCCTTTTCCATCAGTGACGAGCCGTTGACGAACAGCTGTTGGGGCTGCAACCTTTGGCTACCGTCTCGCAAAAAGCTTGCAGAAACGACGCAAGTTACAAAGAGTTGCCTGCAGGTTCGAGGCGGTGGTTAGGTCCATCGTCCCTCCGCCCTGAGGACTCTCATGAAACGAAAGCAGCCACGCCCGCGGCTGGTCGCAGGCCTGCTCGGCGGCCTTCTCGCGGCCGCCCTGATCGTCACCGGCCTCGTGCCGACCGTCGCCTCCGCCGCCGCCACGGCGGTCCTGACCAAGACGCTGACCGCCAACAGTTCGCTGGGGGACTACCCGGTCGGCAACGCCGGCGACGGCAACCAGAACACCTACTGGGAGAGCACCAACAACGCCTTCCCGCAGTGGATCCGCGCCGACCTCGGCAGTGCCAAGACGGTCGACCGCGTCGTCCTCAAGCTCCCGGCCGGCTGGGGTGCACGGACCCAGACGCTCGCCGTCCAGACCAGCACCAACGGCACGACGTACTCCGATGTCGTCGCGAGCGCCGGCTACAACTTCGCGCCCGCGAGCAGCAACACCGTCACCATCACCTTCGCGCCGGCGACCGCCCGCTACATCCGGCTGAACATCACCGGCAACACCGGCTGGGCCGCGGGTCAGCTGTCCGAGTTCGAGCTCTACGGCCCGGACACCGGCGGTGACACCCAGGCGCCGACCGTCCCTGGCAACCTCGCGCTGACCGAGCCCGCCGCCGGCCAGATCCGGCTCGCCTGGACCGCGTCGACCGACAACATCGGCGTCACCGGCTACACCGTCTACCGCAACAACGCCGCCGTCACCACGGTCGCCGGCAGCGTCCTCACCTTCACCGAGTCGCAGCCTGCCACGGCGACGGTCGAGTACTACGTCCGCGCCCGCGACGCCGCCGGCAACGAGTCGGCCGACAGCAACCGGGTCCGGCGCAACGGCCAGGGCGGCGGTTCCAACCTCGCCAACGGCAAGCCGATCGAGGCATCGTCCGCGGTCTTCGGTTTCGTCGCGACGAACGCCAACGACAACAACACCGCCACCTACTGGGAGTCCAACGGCTTCCCGTCCACGCTGACGGTCAAGCTCGGCTCCAACGCCGATATCAGCTCGGTCGTCGTCAAGCTCAACCCCGACCAGGCCTGGGGTCCGCGCACGCAGAGCATCGAGGTGCTCGGCCGCGACCAGGGCGCCACCACCTTCACCACCCTGAAGGCGCGCGCCAACTACGACTTCAGCCCGGCCTCGGGTAACAGCATCGAGATCCCGGTCGCCGGCCGCGTCGCCGACGTACGGCTGCAGGTCTTCAGTAACACCGGTGCTCCCGGTGGGCAGGCCGCCGAGTTCCAGGTGATCGGTACGCCGGCGCCGAACCCGGACCTGGTCGTCACCTCGGCCAGCTGGACCCCGGCCTCGCCCAGCGAGTCCACCCCGATCACGCTCTCCGCGACCGTCCAGAACATCGGCTCGGCAGCAGCGGGCGCGACCACGCTCAACTTCAACCTCGGCGGTACCGTCGTCGGCACCGTCCCGGTGGGCGCACTCGCCGCCGGCGCCTCGGCCACGGTCTCCTTCAACGCCGGTACGCGCGCCGAAGGCACGTACAGCGTGTCCGCGGTGATCGACCCGACCAACACCGTCGTCGAGCAGAACGACGCCAACAACACCTTCACCGCACCTACGCAACTGGTGATTGCGCAGGCTCCCGGTCCCGATCTGCAGGTCCTGAGCATCACCTCCAACCCGCCGAACCCGGCCGTCGGAGCCCAGGTCACCTTCAGCGTCGCGGTCAACAACCGGGGTACGTCCTCAGCCGCAGCCAGTACTACGCGGCTCGTGGTCGGCAGCACCACGCTCACCGGAGCCACTGGCGCGATCGCCGCCGGTGCCACCGCCAACGTCGCCATCAGTGGTAGCTGGACCGCCACCAGCGGTGGAGCGACTCTGACCGCGACGGCCGACTCGGGCAACGTGATCGCCGAGACGAACGAGACGAACAACTCGCTGGCCCGGTCGATCGTGGTCGGACGGGGAGCAGCGGTCCCGTGGGTCTCCTACGAGGCCGAGGCCGCCAACTACCAAGGCACGTTGCTGACCACGGACGCGCTGCGGACCTTCGGCCACACCAACTTCGCGACCGAGTCCTCGGGCCGCTCGTCGGTGCGGCTGAACAGCCAGGGCCAGTTCGTCGAGTTCACCTCGACCAACCAGTCCAACTCGATCGTCGTCCGCAACTCGATCCCGGACTCGGCCAACGGCCAGGGTCTGGACGCGACGATCAGCCTCTACGTCAACGGCACCTTCGCGCAGAAGCTCAACCTGTCCTCGCACTACAGCTGGCTCTACGGCAGCAGCGACGGACCGGAAGCCCTGACCAACACCCCCGGTGGCGACGCGCGCCGGCTCTTCGACGAGTCGCACGCACTGCTGTCCCAGTCCTACCCGCCGGGCACGAAGTTCAAGTTGCAGCGCGACTCGGGCGACTCCGCGTCGTTCTACATCATCGACACGATCGACCTCGAGCAGGTGGCAGCACCCTCGAGCCAGCCCGCGGGCTGTACCAGCATCACGCAGTACGGTGCTGTCGCCGGTGACGGGATCGATGACGCGGACGCCATCCAGCGGGCCGTCACCGACGACCAGAACGGCGTGATCAGCTGCGTCTGGATCCCGGCCGGCCAGTGGCGGCAGGAGAAGAAGATCCTCACCGACGACCCGCTGAACCGGGGTCAGTACAACCAGGTCGGGATCAGCAACGTCACCATCCGGGGTGCCGGCATGTGGTACTCGCAGCTCTACTCCACGATCGAGCCGCAGAACGCCAATGGCATCAACCATCCGCACGAGGGCAACTTCGGCTTCGACATCGACAAGAACACGCAGATCTCGGATATCGCGATCTTCGGTTCCGGCCGGATCAGGGGCGGTGACGGCAACGCGGAAGGCGGCGTCGGGCTCAACGGCCGGTTCGGTACCGGTACGAAGATCACCAACGTCTGGATCGAGCACGCCAACGTCGGTGTCTGGGTCGGCCGCGACTACGACAACATCCCCGCTCTGTGGGGTCCGGCCGACGGGCTGGAGTTCAGCGGGATGCGCATCCGCGACACCTACGCCGACGGCATCAACTTCAGCAACGGTTCGCGCAACTCGAAGGTCTTCAACTCGTCCTTCCGGACCACCGGGGACGACGCGCTGGCCGTCTGGGCGAACAAGTACGTGAAGGACCAGGCGGTCGATGTCGGCCACGACAACTCGTTCACCAACAACACCGTCCAGCTGCCCTGGCGCGCGAACGGCATCGCGATCTACGGCGGGTACGGCAACAAGATCGAGAACAACCTGATCTACGACACGATGAACTACCCGGGCATCATGCTCGCGACCGACCACGACCCGCTGCCGTTCTCGGGCACGACGCTGATCGCGAACAACGGCCTGTACCGCTGCGGTGGCGCGTTCTGGAACGAGGACCAGGAGTTCGGCGCGATCACCTTGTTCCCGTCCAACCTGCCGATCCCAGGTGTCACCATCCGCGACACCGACATCTACGACTCGACCTACGACGGAATCCAGTTCAAGACCGGCGGTGGCGAGATGCCGAACGTCGCCATCACCAACGTCAAGATCGACAAGTCCAACAACGGCTCCGGCATCCTCGCGATGGGCGGCGCCCGCGGTAACGCCAACCTCACCAACGTCACGGTCACCAACTCCCGCGACGGCGACATCTTCAAGGAACCAGGCTCGAGCTTCACCTTCACGGGCCAGTAGTTCCCCCGGCGGCACCTGATGGCACCCTCTCCATCGAGACAATCGATGGAGAGGGTGGCCGGGATGACTGAGGATTCGGTCTGCATCGTCACGGGCGGCGGCGGTCCGCGGATCGGGAGCGGGATCTGCCGTGCGCTCGCGGTGAAGGGATGGACGGTCGTGGTCGCCGACCAGAACCTGGCGGCTGCGACGGCCGTCGCCGACGAAGTACGAGCGGCGGGCGGCAGCGCAGTACCGATGGTGCTTGATGTGACCGACGCGGATTCGGTTCGGCGGGTCGTGGCCGCGACGGTTGCCGAGTTCGGGGGGCTCGATGCGCTCGTCAACAGTGCTGGTGTCGGGCTGCGAAAGCCTGGGGCTGAGGCGACTCCTGAGGAGTTCGATCGGGTGCACGCGATCAACTACCGGGGGCCGTGGACGTGCATCAAGGAAGTACTGCCGGTCATGCTCGCGAACGGCGGTGGCAGCATCGTCAACATCGGCTCGGTGCATGCGGCCGGTGCGGCCGAGACGTTCACCCTGTACGCGGCGACCAAGGCGGCGCTGGCCGCGTTGACCAAGGGGACCGCGCGGGACTACGGGCGGCGGGGCATTCGCTGCAACATCGTCCATCCGGGCGCGGTCGAGGTCCGGGGCAACGAGCACCTGCTCGACGAGTTCGTCGCCACCCGACAGATGCTGCCGGCTGCCGTTGAGGCGATCGACATCGGCAATGCGGTCGCCTTCCTGGTCTCTGCCGAGGCGCGGGCGATCACCGGCATCGAGCTGTTCGTCGACGCTGGTACGACGGCGATGCTGTTCTCCAACGGTTTCACCGACTGACCCTTGTGCCGTTCGCCTTCCGAGGCCACGCTGCCAAGGGGAGGGGATCGCGATGGCGTTGAAGCGGTACGGCGTATTGGTGGGGACCGTGGTGGGGCGGCGGGCCGAGGGCGGGATGGAGTCGCCGCACTTTCAGTTGCACGTGCGCGGCGGCGGTACGGAGTACCGGGTGGCTGTGAACGTGTTGTCGCAGCAGGCGCCGTCGGAGCTGCTCTATCTGGCGGTGGAGGACTTCAAGCACCCAGTGCTGGAGTCGCTGCGGGCTGTGCCGGATGGGTTCAGCGATGTGGACAGTGCCAGCGGGGGAGCGGCGCTCGACTACATCCGGGGGAATCTGTTCGACCGGTCCGAGCTGCGGCCGATGCCGTCGACGGTGCCGGGGCCCGACAACGATCTGGCCGACAAGCTGGAGCATTTCACCGCTCGGGCGCTCGCCGACCCCACCGCGCGGATCTATGCGATCGGCGAGCGGTGGGGGCCGGAGAGCGGCGTACCGGACAAGATCTTCGGGTTCTCGCCTGGCAACGGCGTGCACGACATCCACATGAACCAGGGCAACAACGGCCCCTTCAAGAAGGACGACGGGGTGTGGCAGGACGGCGGGCTGCTATTCCGGTTCGGCGACCAATGGGTGGCGATCTTCCTCGCCTTCCAGAGCCAGGCCTGGCACACCGATGACGCCACCGGCCATGCGCTGCCCGGTGAGCCGGGGCCGGTCCCCAGCCCGACCGACCCGCACCGCACGCTCCGCATCGTCGCTGCACTGGTGAACCCGGTCGGGCCTTCGCCGGAGCCCGAGACGGTCACTCTGCTCAACCCGGGCTCGGCACTGATCGATCTGGACGGCTGGTCGCTGCTGGACCGCCTTGGACAGCGCATGCCGCTCACTGCTCTGGACCTGCCGGCCGGTGAGGCTGTACGGATCCCCCTCACAGCCCCTATCCAGCTGGGCAATCGCGGCGGGACGCTGACGCTGCTGGACCCAGCCGGCCTCAAGGTCGACGGCATCTCCTACACGAAGGAGCAGGCCGCCGAGGAAGGCATCACCCTCGTCTTCTGATCACCGGGTATAGGTGCGGGCCACGTCGATACCGATGACGGCAGGGCTGCCGGCCGGTTCGGGACCGAGGGCCTTGGCCAGCGCCGGTCCGAGGCGTTCGGCGAAGAAGCGGTCGGCGTGTGCCTTCGACTCCCACAAGGTGACGACCCGGAGGCCGTCCGCCGCCGAACCGACGTACCGGGCCTCGAGGCCGTCCGGCTCGGTGCCGAGGTTGTCCATCACCCGGTCGAACTGGTCGATCGAGGCGAACGGCGGGGTGGCGATCGCGATCCATTGCATGACTGTCTCCTCTGTTCGGACGACCTCTTCCGGCCGCAGGAACAACGCTAGGTACCAGCCTGCGAGCGCGAATCCGCCGAATCACTCATGGCGGTACTCAGCTGTTCGCGGGTCGCCCAGGTGGCGATCTGGGCCCGGGTGGCGAAACCGAGTTTGGTGAGGATGTGCTGGACGTGGTTCTGCGCGGTGCGCTCGGAGATGACGAGCCGGCCCGCGATCTGCCGGTTGGTGAGGCCGTCGGCGACCAGCGCGGCGACCTCGGTCTCGCGCACGCTCAGGACGGTCTTCGGGCCGGACCGGCTGAGGTAGGCGGTCATGTTGAGGGAGTCGAACAGCCGCGCCGCCTCCTGGGCGTGGGGTTCGGCTCTGGCTCGGTCGCCTGGTTCGTTGCGATCGAGGAGCGCCCGTGCGAGGTGGTACTGCGCTTCGGCGACGAACCCAGGTGCACCCGCACGGTCGGCCTGCTGGACAGCCGTGGCCAGGTCCTCGATGGCGTCGTCCAGGCGACCCAGTACTGCGGCGCCGCGGCCGAGAGTCAGCTCGACCGGGCCGAGATAGGCGACTCCGTTGCCGACGGCGTGCTCACCCCGGAACGGCTCCAGCCGTCGCAGGAGTTCTTCCAGGTCGTCGTACCGGCCGATGCCGGCACACGCGAGAGCGGCGTACACGTAGCCGGGCAGGATGAAGAACGCGGGCAGCGACCAGGTCTCGATCGGGCCTGCTCGCCGGTACGCGGCTGTCGCCTCCTGGTTGAGGCCGAGGCAACTCTGCAGGTAGGCGCGGGACAAGTGGGCCATCGTGGCGAAACGTGGCGGCGGGTCGAACACTTGCCTGGCCACCTCGTCGCTGACGCCGACGTGGCCCGCCAGGGCAGCCAACAGGGCGAAGTGGGCTCCGGTTGCGGGCGCTCGCTCGATCGGGCGCATCCGGTCGAAACCTCGCTGTGCGATCGCGGCCGCCTCGGCGTACCGGCCGCGCGCCTGGGCGATACAGGCGGCGACGCGATCGTGGTGCCAGGCGCTGACCGGGCCACCGACGCGGTCGACGGCGACTGCCAGGGCAGGGAGTTCCTCGGCCGCGGCGGCGAGTCTGCCGCTCTCGATCAGCGCATCGAGTCGCCACAGCTCGCCCCACATCGCCGCGCGGGGGCTGCCGGTCCGTTGAGCCAGCTCGAGCATCTCGGTTGCCAGTAGGAGTCTTTCGGCGCGGCCCTTCGGTCCGGGGCAGGCCTCCTGCCGGGCTTCGAGCGCGGCGGCGAGGGCTTGGTCGTCGCCGCTACGCCGGGCCAGGTCGAGCGCCTCCTGGCTGAGCCCCTCGATCCGGTCCTGCTCACCGTCGTAGAAGGCGAGGTGGCTGCGCTGGGCTTTCAGCCTGGCTCGCAGAGCGTCGTCAACCTGGCCGGCCAGGGCCTGCGCACAGAGACGTTTGGCGATCGCGTTGATTCCGGGGTCGGGGACGGCCTCGAGGACGAGGGCTGCCGCCGCTTGGTCTTCGGGAGTCAGGGCGGCCGCCGCCGCGGCGTCCGCAGCCTTCACGCAGGTCTGCAGATCACCGGCCAGATAGGCTGCGCGGCCGAGCGCTACTTGCCTGGAGCAACGTTCTTCCGGTGCTGTCGGCGCGATCTTCCACGCTGCCTCCTGGAGTCGCACGCCTTCCTCATAAGCCAGGCGCTGGACGGCGTCGTCGGCGGCGAGCAGCAGCCAGCGCTGAGCCGTCGCGCCTTCGCCGTACGGCGCCAGCTCGGCCCAGTGCCGGGCGATGTCGGCCAGGTGTTCGGTCAGGTCGCCTGCGTATTGCTGTTCGAGTACCTCCGCAATGCGGCGGTGGAGAGTAGCTCGCTCAGCGGTGCCGAGCGAGGCTGCGACGGCGTCCCGGGTGAGCGCGTGGACAAACCGCAGACTGCCGCCGGACTGGTCCACGAATCCGTGCGCGACGGCTTCGTCGACCAGCGGCAGACACTCGTCGAGCGCGGTGCCCAGCGCTGCGGCGACGGTGGTGAGCTGGAAGTCCCGGCCGACGATCGCCGCTGCCTGGACCATCCGCCGGCAGTTGCCGGAGACGCGTTCGAGGCGGCTGGTGACGATGTCGAGCACCGTCCGCGGCGGCCGGTCCGGCTGCCAGGAGCCGTCGGCGATCGCCCTGGCCACCTCGGTCACGAACAGCGGGTTGCCGCCGGTGACGCCGAAGACGTGCTGGACCTGCTCAGCCGTTGCTGTGGGCAACTGTTCCCGGACGGCGTCCAGGTCGAGGCTGTGCAGCTCCAGCCGATCCGTCGACCGGTGCAGCTCGGCGAGCCGGCGCGAACTCCCGGGCTCGGCGGGCCGGCAGGTCGCCACGACGAGGACCGGCAGCCCGGCCACCTGGTCGGCCAGGTGGCGTAGTACCAGCAGGGATGACTCGTCGCAGCGATGGATATCGTCCAGCAGGATCAGCAGGCCGTTGGCGCCCGCGGCCCCGGCGATCACCTCGGTGACCGCCTCGAACAACCGGAACCGGTCGCCGGCCCCGAGTACCTCGTCGGCATCGGCCTTCAGGCCCCGCAGCACTTGCCGCCAGGGCCAGTACGCGGGCGCTCCTTCACCCTCGACGCAACGCCCCCAGACGACGGCGACGCCGGCCGCCAGCGCGTTGCCGGCGAACTCCTGAGCCAGCCGCGTCTTGCCGATCCCGGCCTCGCCGGCACAGACCACCACCCGGCCCCGGCCCGCCTGCGCCTCGACCAGCCAGCCACGCAACGCTTCGAGTTCCCGCCCCCGCCCGACAATCCCCATCCGGTCAGCATCGCCCCTGGGCCGGTACTTCGGGAAGGCCGTCGGCGATCGCCTTGGACGCGTCGGTCAGACTTGGCCGGTGAAACGGTTCCTCCGGCGGGTCCTGATCGTGGTCGTCGTGTTCCTGGTGGTGATCACCGCGGGGTCGTTCGGCTACAACGCCTTCACCAGTGGCACGGCCTCAGCGCCGGACGGGCTCAAGTTCGTGCAGGCGGGAGACGTCAGGACTCGCTACGAGACCTGGGGTACGACCGGTACGCCGGTGGTCCTGGTGCACGGTTCGGTGGAGTCGGTCGATACCTGGTCGCGACTCGTGCCGTTGCTGGCCGCGAAGCATCGGGTCTACGCGTACGACATCACGGGATACGGGTACAGCGAGCGCAAGGCGCCGTACACGGTAGAGCATCTCGCCGCGCAACTGCTGGGCTTCCTGGATGCCATGCACTTAGGGGGCCCTGGGCAACCACGTCCGATCCTGGTCGGGCATTCACTCGGCGCCGGTATCGCGGCCGAGGCGACCTTGGAAGCGCCGGCGCGGGTCGGCGGGCTGATGTTCCTGGATGGCGACGGGTTGCCGCTTCCGGGTGGCGGTCCTCCTACGGCGTTGATCGTTCCGCCGTATCGGACGACCTTGTTCCGGATGGTGCTCGGCTCCGACTGGCTGCTCCGGCGGATCTACAAGGCGACGTGTGGGCCGTCGTGCCCGGCGATGGACGTCGACCAATGGGTCCGGCCGTTCCGTCAGCCCGGCGCCGAGAAGGCTGTCTGGGAGATGACGGCTCACGGGATCCCCGCAGTACCGGCTGATCGGCTGGCGCGGCTGCGCGACGTACCGGTTGCTACTGCTGTGGTCTTCGGTGCTTTGGATACGCAGGGTGGCAACGCGGACGAGACGGCCACCCGGATCGGTGCGCCGGCTCCGACGATCATCCCTGGTGCCAATCATCTGACGCCGATCTCCAACCCGGGCGAGATCGCCACTGCGGTCGACGCCCTCGCGGCTCGCAGCTGACTTGGGCCTTACTGGTGTTGTTGGCGCTGCTGGGAGAGCTGCGCATCTCTCCCAGCAGGCTACTCACTCGTGCTCGGTGACCGGGAAGATCTCCTGCGCCACCAGGCCGTGCGCCTCGCGGTGGACGGTGTTGGCCGCCTCCGCGTCAGGCGCGTCGACCAGGCAGAAGATCTTGCCCGCCGCCTCATCCACCCAGTACTTCAGGTAGTTCACCCCGTGATCCCCCTGGGTGGCCAGATCGGCCTGGTGGGCGGCGGCCACATCGGCCGCCGAGACGCCACCCTCGATCGTGTGTGAATCCATGAAAAGTGCCACTTGTGTCTCCATCTTCCATGGGCCGGCGTATGCCCGCCGTACCCCCGATACACAAGCTCACGTGCACTTTCGCGAAGTGGTTCAGCTGTTCTTGAGGATCATCGTCAGGCGGACAGTTCCAGGTTGGATGCGACGGCGGTGAGGACGACCGACTGGCCCTCGATGGCGACCTGCTGGATGGTCGCCTTGAACGGCAGCTCCGGTACGACGATGCCGCGGGCCAGCACCGCGCTGACCGCGCCGCGGAGGGCCTCGGGGATCTCCTCCAGGGTGGACTGGTCGGCGACGAGCCCGATCCGGCCGTCGCGCGCCTCCGGGCGGACCGTCGCAGAGACGTCGATGCCCTGGATGGTGGCCTTCGCCAGCAGCTTCCCGCCGACGATCTGCAGCGTGAGCGCGTCGATACCTCTGGTGTTGGCGGTGAGCTTCGCCAGGGCGGCCGGCGAGAGGCGCAGTCTGAGATCGGCCTTCTCCACCGTGACCGCCGCGCCGGTGCCACCCGTCAGCAGCTCCCGCGGTACGTGGATCTTGTGCATCTGGACGGTCAGGTCCTCGGCCGCGACCTTCTCGATCGTCGGCTCCTTCATCGTCATCGTGACCTGGTCGAACTCGCTCCTGGCCACCTGCGGCAGGAAGCCGAAACCGCCGATCTCCACCGACGTGTCGGCCGCGCGCACGTCGTACTGCGCTGCCTCGTCGGCCGCGGCGGTCGCCAGCCGGTCCTCGGCGAACGACTCGCCGATCCGGTCGGCGGCGACACCGAGGCCGGCCACGATCAGCAGGATGACGATCAGCGCACGGAGTGCCCGGCGTGGTCTTCTGGAGCTCATGCAGGCAGAGCCTAGCCGCCGTCCCTAACCACGGCGGCCGCCCTGCTGCCAGCGACCGTTGCGTACCGGCCCGCTGAACATGGCGACCCAGAACACCATCCACAGCAGCCAGGGAGCGACCAGGAGCACGGACGACACGACCAGCCCGAGCATCAGTACCGGGATGATCCACAGGAACGGCGGCGGTGCGCCGGCCCGGGTGCGGGGATGGCGCCGCCCTCGGCCTTGCTGCTTCGCCACCAACTCCGGGAGGTCGGCGAACAGCAGCTCGACCTCATCGGCGTACCGGGCTCTGGTGGCCTGGTCGCTGCGCTCCTCGAACTCGTCCTGCGTCAACCGCCCGGCTACGAAGTGCTCACTCAGCTCCTCGACGGCCGTATCGCGCTCGGCATCACCGATCCGCAGCGAACCGCCTTGGACGGGACCACCCCAAGCGGGGTCGCGTCGCTCCGGTAGGTGTTCGCTCATGACCGGCCCCGGGCATCCGTACCGGTGTCGTCATCGTCATCGGCGAGGATCGAGTACAGCGAGCGCCGCAGGGTGATCAGCGCGTCGCGCGCCTTCGCCTGCTGCTCGGGCGAGCCCGCGGCCATGATCTGCCACATCGCCGTCGCCACCTGCCCGAGGATCGGCTTGATGCCGTTCTCGTCCTCCTCTGGCGCCGACATCGCTTCCCAGGGAGCCGAAACCTCGTCGGCGTGCTCGGCGACATAGGAGCGACCCTCGTCGGTCAACGTGAACGTCCGCCGACCGGTCGCCGCGTCGGCCGTCACCAGCCCCTCGTCCTCGAGCTGCTGCAACGTCGGATAGATCGAACCAGGGCTGGGCTTCCAGACCCCACCGCTGCGCTCGGCCACCTCCTGAATGATCTGGTAACCATTCATCGGCTGCTCCGCCAGTACTGCGAGGATCGCCGCCCGTACGTCGCCCCGCCGCGCCTTCGGAGCCCTGAACCCGCGCGGCCCACCCCACGGCGGCCCACCGAACCCAGGACCGCCGAACATGCCCCAGGGATGCTGCCCACCGAACGTTTGCTGCCCGCCGCCGCGCCGCCCGGTCATCGCGGCCCGCAACTCTTCCTTGATTTCCTCGAATCCCACACATCCACGCCCGAACCCGGGCCAGCCACCGACGTACGCCGATCCACCCATCCCAATCACTCCTCACCGAGCCATCACGATAATCCGACGATATATCGCGAACGCCCACCACCCAAGGACCTGCAACCTCCGGCCGGAACCCTTAGCCGACTCTCAGTTTCCCCGTCAGCCGAAGCTTCCGAATCCGTTGCTGTTGGCAACTTCTTTGCCGACCGTTTGGAGCGCTTTGTTACGGTGGGTAATTCCCTCCTAGCCGACGACGACTGAAGGGTCATCTGATGGGCATCTTCGACAGCCTGAAAGACAAGGCGTCCGAACTACTGCAAACCGCCACCGAAAAGGTCACCGACGCGACCGGCGTAGACCTCGGCGGCGTCACCGACAAGGTCACCGAAGCCACCGGCGTGGACCTCGGCGGCGTGGCCGACCAGGCCACCGAATCCGCCGAGGGCCTCACGGAATCCGCCCAGGGCTATGCCGACACGGCCGGCGACCAACTCGCCGGCACCACCGGCATCGACGTCCCCACGGAGGGCGTCGTCGACCAGGCAACGGACCAGTTCAAGCCCGGCCAGAACTAGCCAGGATGGCGGCGGCTGCAGTGCGAGCGACAGTCGCCGCCGAGGGATCGTGGTCCGCACTCGCCGCCACGCTCGCGGCGTCGTACAGCAGATGTAGTTCGCGCCCGACCGTTTCGTGATCCGGTACGCCGGCCTCGGCGGCCAGCTCCGTGAACAGAGCGCGAACCCACGTGCGGTAGTCGGCGTGTGCACGCTCGACAAGACTTCCGGGTGCCGCCTCCGCGCTGGCGGCGAGGAAGGGGCAGCCGTTGTAGCCCGGTGTGGCGAACACGTCGCCTTGTACCTCGAAGATCCCCAGCAGCCGCTCGCGCGGAGTACCGAAGCGGGACAGCCCTTGGGTGATGGCAGCTTCGATGGCGGTCCGCCGTGCCCCGAGGTAGGCGAGCACTAGCGCTTCCTTGCTGCCGAAGACCGTATAGAGGGACTTCTTGGAAGCGCCGGCACGCTTGGCGATGCGATCGACGCCGACTGTCTGGACGCCCTCGCTGTAGAAGAGTTCGTCAGCAGCGGCCAGCAGGCGCTCCTGCGTACTAGTACTGCGCATGCCGTTTCAGCTCGAGACGTTGAGCGCTTCGACCGGGCCGGAGAGCGCGGCCTTGAAGTGCCGGCTGGAGTCATCCGCGATCAGCTCGGAGTCGCCCTTCTCCAGTGCCGCAACGATATCCGCGGCCACAATGCGCGGATCGTTCTTGGCGCCGTCGATCTGACTGACCAGCTCGGTGTCGGTCAGGCCGAGCTGAACGCCGAGTACCTGCGTGCCCTGTGCGGTGAGTTCCGCCCGCAGCGTGTTGGTGATCGAGATCAGGGCGGCCTTCGCGGCGCCGTACACGCCGGACCCGGGGAAGCCGGCGATCCATGCCGTCAGTGAGTGGAGGTTGACGAGCGCGCCACCGCCGTTGGCGGCCAGCACGGGCGCGAAGGCTTTCGCGACGCGCAGCGGCCCGAACGCCACGATCCCGAAGACGCGCTCGACCTCCTGCTGATCGTCCTGCAGCAGCGGTCCGAACGTCATGATGCCGGCGTTGTTGACGACGACGCTGACGTCGGTAGCGACCCGGGCGAGCTCAGCGGCGGCCTGCGGGTCCTCCAGCTCGAACGCCAGCGGGACGATCCTCGGGTCGGTGTCCGGTGACGGCGTGCGCGAGGTGACGTACACCTTCGCGGCTCCCGCCCGCAGCAGCTCCTGCGCGATCTCCTTGCCCAGGCCTCGCTGTCCACCCGTGACCAGGACGGTCGCTCCGCTGACGGTTGCCATCTCGTACTCCGTTCGATGAGCGCGCTCGGCCCATTGTGACCGAGGCGTAAGGCTATTTGCCTCTGTCAAGCATGCTGGCTTCCTTGACTGAAGTCAAGTAGTCTTTGGCTATGTCATGGACGGCGACCGAGAGGTTCGAGGCACGCTCAGGCCCGGGCGGCCTCGCGCTGGTACAGGATCTGGTCAACACCCATGCCGTCGAACGCGACGGAGCCGACCTGCTCGCCGATCACGCGACTGCACAGCGCTGGCTACGGGAGGCCAGTCGCCAGTGGGCCGCCGATCGCGGCCTGGAATCACCCGACTCGACCCTGCCCGAGTCCGACCTGCAGGCGCTGCGTGAGCTCCAGGCGAGTGTGCAGGAAATGCTCGCGATCCCTCCCGACGAGCGCGCCGCCGACGCGGCCGCCGCACCATCGGTTGTCACCCGTCGCGCCCAGGTCCAACTCGTCACCGACGAACTCGACCGGGTCGCCATGATCCCCGTCGGCACCGGCGCAGACTGGCTCGCGTCAGCCGTCTGGTCGGAGATCCTGCTGGCCCAGCGCACCGGCACCTGGCCCCGCGTCAAGCTGTGCCGCGAGCCCGGCTGCCGCTCCGCCTTCTACGACACCTCCCGCAACGGCAGCGGCGTCTGGCACAACGTCCGCACCTGCGGCAACATCACAAACCTCCGGGCCTCCCGCACCCGCAAGAAGACCCCCGCCACCTAAATCCGTGGCGTCAGCGTTGGCTACTCCCCGGGTGACTTGCCGCGACGAAATCTCGAGCGGAACTTCGAGTCGTACTCCAGCTGCACGAATCCCGAGGAGTGCACTCCCACCGCGACGAACCCCATCGTCAGGAACACGATCCCCGCAACGAGGGAGATGTGCCAGAAGGCCGCCGTGATGCCGACGAACGCCGAGCCCTGTGCGACTGCCTTGGCCACCCCGACGAACGGTGACTTGCTCGCCCGACGACGAAACGCCTCCTGCCGATTCAGCACCAGAAGCGCGGCGAGTAACGGTATAGAGACGGCGAACGCAACGACACAAACCATCGCCGCCGGGTCGAGCGAGTCCTCAGTCAGGAACGGCTGCACCACCACCAGCCCGGCAGCCGCCAGTCCGCCGTAGACCAGGTTGGACTGACGAATCCATTCCTCCTGGGTCGCCGGGTCGGAGACGGCACCTTCGACTTCCTGCCGAATGCGTTCGGCCTCGGCCTCGGCTTCCCTGAGACGCGCCTGCTCAGCCAGGGAGTCCTTGTCTACGTTCATGTGCTCATCTTCCCGAACCGTCGCCAGTCACCGCGATGCGGCCTCCCGCGCGTACGGCGCCACCCAGGTCCGGTGGCGCCGTTTGTTTCACTCTCCGGTGAGTGGGGTGCCGAGACCCTTCCAGCGGAAGTAGACCGGGCCGGGGAAGGTGTAGCCGGCGGGGACCTTGCCGAGGGACTGGATGACGGTGCCCTTGCCGTTGGCGTGGCCGAGGGCGTACAGGTAGCTGGACTTGGTGTCGCGGTCGATGCCGAGCAGGATGGTGCCGAGCTGGCCGCACTTCTGGGCGTGCATCGCCTCGAACCCTTGCCAGCCGGTGCTGCGGACCAGTTTGACGATCGGCTTCATCGAGGCGAACCCGGGAGCGGACACCTTGTTCAGCAACTTGCCCTTGACGACGGTCCAGCGCAGCAGGACGCCATCGTTGCACAGTGCGTAGAGGTTGCGCCGGGTGACGTGTGCGTCTGGCCCGAGCCTTGGTAATCGGCCTCCTCCAACGCGATTATGTTTCCCCACCACCCCCGATCCGTATCGGGTCGGGGCCCGCCGCGCCGGTGCCTGCCGACACGTAGTGGGTCCAGTACAGCCCGTCTCCGATGATGAGGTCGCCGGTCAGGCTGGACCCTTCGGCGCCAGGTCCTTCGACCGGCCATGCCCGAACCACCATCGAGCTGCTGAGCTTCACCTGCCCAGGCTCGAAAGCGCCGCCCGCGACTTCACCGGACGTGGTCGCCCTCCGCGGCACGTGCGAGATCACCGTCCGCAGCAGATGGTCTCCGCCGGCGCTCACCGTCCCGCTGTCCAGTGAGCAACTCGCCGCTTCCGCAGCTGTCGCAGACCGCGCGCACCGCTGATCAGTCCCGGTGACCCTTCAATCGGCGGCTGACCGCACGCTCGGTCTCCCGGGTCGCCTCGCGCTCGGCGAGCGCGTCCCGCTTGTCCCAGGTCTTCTTGCCGCGTCCCAGGGCGATCTCCACCTTCGCGCGACCGTCCTTGAAGTAGAGGACCACCGGGACGATCGTCAGCCCGCTCTCGTTGACCTTGCGCTCGATCTTGTCGATCTGCGCCCGATGCAGCAGCAGCTTCCGCTTGCGGCGTGAGCCGTCGTTGAACCAGCGGGCCTGGGAGTACTGCGGGATGTGCACGCCGTGCAGCCAGATCTCCCGGTTCTCGACCTGAGCGAAGCCGCCAACCAGCGACGCCCGCCCGGCACGAAGCGCCTTCACCTCCATCCCCTGCAACACGATCCCCGCCTCCCAGGACTCGCCCAGGTGGTACTCGTGCGCAGCCTTGCGATTACGCGCCACCACAGGCTCAGCCTCAGGCTTCTTCACACCCCAATTCTGCCCCAACACCCCGACAACCACTCTGACCCCGGCCCTCACACCTGAGCCGCAGCAACCACGCCGAAAGACCAAGAGCACCCACAGAGGAGCTACATGGAGAGGTTCATCGCGGTGGGTGCCCCTAGCCGAACGTCTTACGAACACCCCAATTCCGGTCAGATCTGGACAGAGCGTGCGCCAAGGCTTCCCTTCGTTCGGGCAGGGAGGCGTCGGCTGGCCCGGAAGTCCCTGTCTTCCAGTGCGGCTGTGGTCGCAGCCTGGGCCATGGGCGCAAGTTCGCCAGTCAAGGGCACTACAACGTATGGCGCGCCCAGCAGCGCCAAAGCTCCAGAAAAAGCCTGTAGACGCCAAAAACACTCCCGCCAAGGATTGGCCAGGCATCGCACGCGAAGATCTTGAGACAGCGCTTCAGTCGCAGCTCTGAGCGCACGCAGGCCTTCGACTTCGATGAGCCAGACTTCATCGACGCTACCGACCTCTGAGCATCCGCGATGTGCCCGTGGGCTGTCGCCGGCGGCTGCATTGGCGGATGATCTGACATACAGCTCCCATTTGCACCCCCACAGTGTCTAGAAGGGCCGCAGCGGCGGGCCCCTCGAGCGCGTCGAGGAAGGTGTCGATGTCTGACCTCAATCAGTTCTCGCCGCAACTGGCCGAGATCCTCCGTGACGCATACCGGACGGTGAGCTACCTGCCTGCAGGCCAGCGTCGCAAGCTCTACAACCAGTGGCGGGTGACGATGGGGACCATTGCGCCAGTCGATAGCTTCTACGTGGCGTTCTTCCGTGACAACCAGTACCTGGTCCTGCCCTATATTTTCGACACGCCGAAAGAGGAACCTCCAGGGCATCAGACATATGGACCGGATCGGCTTGCAGCCTGGATAAAGAAGAACGCGAAGCCCTATCTGTACGGCATGGACGACGGACAGCTACTCAACCGGGGCCACTCGTTCGGCGATCAGGAACGACTGTCCCGTGACGCCATCGCGGTTCCTCTGCTTGAGCCGTCCGTCGACGGACCAACTGTTATCGGGCTCGCCTCGATGCAGTGCTACCAGTCTGGCGTCTACAACGAGGAGATCGCCCGAGCCTTTCAGTGGCTAGCCGAGAGTGTGGTCAGGGCACTAGCGCGAGAACGGGAGGATGTCGCTCAGGAGACCAGGTTGTTTGGCGGTGGCGACCTGAGCGTTGGGCCTATGTCTGTCGTAGATGTCGTCGAAGCGTTTGGCCACCGGCTGGAGCAGCTGCGCAGCAAGATCATCGGCATCACAGAGAACGACCTATCCGACCAGGAGGCTGTACTGCGTGAGGTCAGCGGCTTGCGGGACATGTGCGAGCGCGCGCAGAGCGAGATGAACGAGCTGTTGATGAGGCCGTCAGTTGAAGCTCAGATCTTCTTGGACAAGCTCACATCACGCGAGCAGGAGGTCGCGCTTCTCATGGCCGACGACCTCACCAATGAGGAGATCGCGAATGAGCTGGGAATCACGGTGCCAACAGTGAAGACCCACGTAACTCACGTCCTGGACAAGTTTGGGGTACGGCAGCGCGCAGCGGTGGCAGCCAAACTCCGTCCATACGGCTAGTTCCGAGTCGCCGGGCCGGTCCAGGCTTGGTCGCTGTACATCAGCACACTGCCTGACATCGACTTCTCGGACCGCCTATCCACGTCGAGATACGACTTTGTTGTAGGTCTGCCGTGCTTCAAGATCCACCTCTGTCTACTAGCGCTGCACCGTGTCCGTGGATCACGCTGGCAACCCCCGTACCACGGGACATTGAGCGACGGGAGCATCATCCGCGGTTCGGCAGTAGGTCTCATGTAGCGTTCAATATTGCATCGTGGGGGTTCAAATGGTTGTCAAAGCCGTAAGGCGCGCGATCAACAGTCGCTCGTTACATTCGTTTATGGTCGGCGCCCTTATGCTTCATACCCTCGCCTTGGGTCCTCCTTATCTTAGTGGTGCCTACAATGAGCAGCAGGCGCGAATTCCGCGCCCTCTGGCTAGCGATGTCCAGGTGACCGGCGCTCCGGCTGCCGATGCGTCGGTCGATGTGGGCACCAAGGCCAGTCCGGTCACGGATGCACTGGCGAAGCAACTCGATCTGGATCGTCAGCTCTCTCGGAATGGCAAGGTTGGAGATAAGCGTCACGTAAGAACGCTAGACGAAAACCGTACCGGGAATCGAAAGACCTATCTCAATGCAGACGGAACCAAGACCCTGGAGTACAGCCTGGAGGAAGCTACTAGCTACCGGGAAAACGGCCACTGGAAAGACATTGATAGTACCCTGGTGCGGGATACGGCTGATGGCACCTGGAAGAGCAAAGCCAATGCTTGGCAGGGCAAATTCGGCGACGACGCCAGCGTAGAACTAATCAAGGCCGCGCAGCGATTGAGCTTTAAGCCGGTCGGCGGGCAGTCGGTGAAGCCGGTGGTGTCGGGCGAGGGCAAGGATCAGATAGTCACCTATCGCAACGTCTGGCAAGGCATCGACCTGGCCTACACCGTGACCGGATCCGAACTAAAAGAAGCGATCATCATTAAGAGCCGGGCTGCCGCCACTAGTTTCAGCTTCGACATGAGCGGCACTGGCATTGTGTCGGATCCTGATCGCCCCGGCTGGTTTAAGCTGACGGGCGAGTTGAGTGATTTCTCTATCGCTGCCCCAACCGTCGCCACGCAGAAGCAGGGAGTTGTAGGAGCCGATCCATATGTCATCCAATCACTGAGTGGCAACCGATTGACTATTGCCGTCCGTCAGAAGTGGTTGAGCGAGCTCAAAACAGATGAGTTCCCTGTGATCGTTGATCCAACCTATGTATCGCAAAGCGGCCCGAGTAGTTCCTACGTGAACTACAAGTCGGACGGCTTTGTTTGCTGGCCGGGACAAGGCTGCGGGAATAGCACCGGCAGCGTCAGCAACAAGTGGTGGCGATTCATGTACCACGTCGATCTGAGTCCCATGGCCAACAAGTACGTCGTGGAAGCCAATTTCCACGTTGAGATGCCCAACTGCTCGACCCCTAGCTACGGCAATTGTAGCGGTCACTACATTGAGGTCAACCGCGGCAACTGCATGGGCTTTTGGTGTATCGACCCCAACGCTCCATCGACTAACCAGTGGAACGGATCGAGCTACGACATCAACCTCAGCTCGCTGTATCGCTACTTGGTCCAGGGTAACGACCTCAGCAACTGGCAAATCGTGCGCGGTGAAGAAGCCTACAACAACTACTACTCATATAAGTTGTTTGCCTACGACCGTACCCAGGTATGGTTCAATTATGAGGGCCTGCCGAACCCCAGCACGGTTGTGTCTCCGGCCAATGACGGGATCTCTGTCACCAACCAGCCAACTCTCAAGTCGACGGTTGCTACAGATACCGACGCTGAAGGAATTGGGCCGATCAATTACCGCTACACCATCGCCACGAGTAAGACCGGCACCGGAGGTGGGACCAGCACGAGCCTAGGAGGCCAGCTGGCCAACTCAGGATTTACGACCACACCGAGCTGGACTGCGCCGGATAATGTCCTCCAGGACGGGACCACTTACTATTGGCAGGTTGAAACGTCAGATGGTTACCCTGGAGCGGCGACGACGTTTAGTCCGGTCTACTCCTTCAAGGTCGACCTGCGTAACGGCAAAGACAGCACCCAGGCTTTTGACGGCATGGGGCCGGTTAGTGTTGATCTGGCAACGGGCAACCTGACGACGAGCGCAAAGACCCATTCCATCGCAGCACTTGGCGGCAGTCTTGGTGTCAGCCTGGACTACAACTCGCCTCAGCGTTCACGGCCCGGTCTCGTCGGTCAGTATTGGAACGACCCGGGAGCGACGCGCGTCTTCCCGAGCACAGCGCCAGCCATTACGCGGGCTGACCCCAATGTTGATTTCAACTGGGGCAGCAATAGCCCATACACCGGTGTCGTCTCCACAGACAACTTCTTGACGCGCTGGAGCGGCTACTTCGTCGCACCGCAAGCTGGGACCTACCAATTTGGTGCGACTTCCGATGACGGCTCACGCATCTACGTGAACAACACACTCAACTACGATGGTTGGGCTGGCTCGCAGACGAACGCGTTTGGCACGGGGGTAGCACTGTCCGCCGGCCAGGTAGTCCCAGTCACCTTTGAATACTTCGAAGCGACGGGCAACTCAAGTACCCAGATGTTGGTAAAAACTACGGACGGCTCGATCACGTCGAGGGTGATTCCAACCGACTGGCTCCAGACCGGTGTCCGTCCAGTCGCTACGCCTCATGGTCTGATCGGCCGCTACTACACCGGCAGCACCTTCCCGGCCAGTGATACGGACGTAAGCACCCAGTTCTTGTCACGCACGGACCCGACACCTTCGGCAAACTGGGGTGGCGATTCGCCCGTACCAAACGGTCCCAAGGACAACTTCGTGGTGCGGTGGAAGGGGTACTTCAAGGCTCCTCAGGCCGGAAGCTACAAGTTTGGCGGGTGGGCAGATGATGGCATCAAGATCATTGCGCCCAACAACGGCGGCACCCAGGTGGACAGCTGGTCGACCAATACCTCCAGCCCTGTCTGGGCGGCCAGTGGTATCTCGATGACCGCCGGGCAAACGATTCCGATCACCGTTGAGTTCAAGGAGGTTGGCGGTGCGGCCAACCTCGGTCTGCACGTCGATGGACCAGGTATCGACAAGGCCCTTCCGGTGCCGAGTGCTTGGCTTCTGCCGAAGGCCCAGGTGTTGCCAGACGGCTGGAACTTGGGCATCGACGCCGATGGCGACCTGGGCTACGACTTCGCCGTCATCGGTCAGAACAGTGTGGTATTGAACGACTCAACGGGTGAGACCCACGAGTATAAGTTTGCTAATGGCGGGTTCACTCCACCTGTCAACGAGAGCGGCCAGATGGTCCGCAATGGCGATGGCACGGTTACCCTGCAAGACAGCGATGGCCGGACCTACGTCTTTAACTCCGATGGCACTCTCAAGCTCAGCACCAACCCGGCAGACGATCGCACTCCCGCGGCGCTCCAATACGCCTACAGTGGGTCTCCGGCACACCTGACGCAAATCACCGATCAGGTCGATCCAAACCGATGGGCCAAGCTGTGGTATTCGGGTGACGCGAGCTGCCCGAGCGTGCCAAGCGGCTTCGTTGCCCCGCCGGCGGGCATGATCTGTGGAGCTTCTACCTCAGACGGCCAGTACACCAAGTTCCTTTACGCCAACGACCCCTCCAATATTCCGCGGCTATATCGGGTAGAGCTTCCTGGCGGCGAGATCACCGACTACGGCTACCTACCCGATAACGGCACGAACTCTTGCCCTGGCTGCCTCAGCAGCATGCGTGACTCTCTGGCCAATGACGCCATAGCGGCGGGCTTGAGAACGCAAAACACCGACGAGAAAACCGACATCGTTTACGACGCGCTTGGTCGGACCACCAGCATCACTATGCCTGCGGCCACGGCATCCGCGACCCGGCAGGCACACACCTACGATTACCAAATTGGCTCCACCAAGACCCATGTTGCAAATGCCACGGAGCCTAACGGGTTTAGTCGGATGGTGGCGTACGACAGCACGTTCCGTACCACTGCCGATACCGACATAGCTAACTTGACCTCTACGACGGCCTGGGACGTGGATGCCAATGGTGCACCGCGCAAGGACCTGGTGCTGTCGTCTACGGATCCGACTGGCCTCAAATCCGCCACGCTCTACGACTACGCCGACCGTCCGACTGATCAGTATGGTCCGGCCCCCAGTGCGTGGTTCGGCGCAGACCGGAAGCCGTTGGCGGCTAACGACGCTCAAATGCCACACACCCAGACCGGCTATGACGGATCGATCCAAGCCGCAGCCGTCGCGTACTTCCAAGTTGGCACCGCCACTAATGGTACCGGCGTCGCCACCAAGGTATTGGAGGGAGCGCCCAAGCTACATGCCACCGGCATCGGCGTAGCAAACGGCGACCTCAACAAGTCTTGGACAACCAGTCCCGTCACGGTCGACGCCGGCAAAGGCTGGGGTATGACCATCACCGCGGATGTTCACCTGACAGCCAACGGCACGTACACCTTCCCGACGGCATCAGACGACGGTCTGAGGCTCTTCGTCGATGACACGCTCGTGGTCGGCGACTGGAACGATGGCGTCCTCCGCAACAACCCCGGCTCGCACACCTACGTGAACACGCAGGGCGACTCGTATCACCGCATCCGGGTCGACTACTACAACAAGCTAGCCTCCGAGACCGATGCTCACATCGACGTCAACATCATTCCGCCTGGCGGTTCCAACATCCCCATTGGCCAGTTCCTGAAGCCGCACTATGGCTTGGCTACCAGCCAAACAACGTATGACTCAAGCACGGCCGTCGGCGGAGGAACCAACGTCACCGCCACCACTAACTACGGCGCCAACCCTGAGCTCGGCCTAGCCCAATCCAGCACGCTCGATTCGACTGGTCTCAACTACACCAGCTCGAGCACCTACGAGACTCCGGGACCGGGCAGCTATCTCCGCCAGCTGTCCAAGACTCTCCCTGGTGGCACGGTCACCAACTACGCCTACTACGTCGCCACCGATACGAAGGACAACCCCTGCACCACCGGCACCACTGAGGCCTACAGACAAGCCGGAATGCTCAAGCTCAAGACTGAAGCTGACCCGGACGGGGCTGGTGCCCAGACCGGTCGCACCACCGAGACCATCTATGACGACGCCGGCCGGGTCGTAGCTACCCGCTACAACGCAGACTCCTGGACTTGCACCACTTACGACACCCGCGGCCGCGTCACTACGGTTGCTATCCCGGCCTTCAATGGCGCTCCTGCTCGCACCGTCACCAACAACTGGTTGGTCGGCGCCAACCCGTTCGTGGTTAGCTCCAGCGACGCCAACGGCACCATCACTACCACCAGCGATCTCTTGGGCCGCACTACTAGCTACACCGACGCCCAGGGCAACACCACCACGACCAGCTACGACACACTCGGACGCCTCAGCTCCCGCTCCGGTCCGCTCGGCGCAGAAGTGTTCGTCTACGACAACTTCAACCGACTCACCAGCCAGAAGCTCGACTCGGTAGTGATCGCCACCCCTGGCTACGACGCCTACGGGCGGCTGTCGGGCGTCACATACCCAACCGCCGGGTCCCAGGCGCTGACCATCTCTCGGGACGCCCTTGGCCGTACCACTGGCACCGACTACACGCTGGGCAACGGCACAACGCATCTAACCGACACGATCACCCGCAGCCAGTCTGGCCAGATCATCTCTGGTACTGAGCTTGGCGCTAGCAAGGCCTATAGCTACGACAAGGCCGGTCGTCTGACCGCTGCCACGATTGGCGCCAATAGCTACGCCTACGCCTTTGGTACGCCAACGGCTTGCTCGGGCGCCTACAACGCCAACGCAGGCAAGAACTCGAATCGCACCAGCCAGACCATCAACGGTGCTACCACCACCTACTGCTACGACCAGGCCGACCAGCTAGCCCAAAGCTCCACCAATAAGATCGATGTGCCGGTCTACGACGCCCACGGCAACACCACCCAACTTGGTACCAGCTGGGGCGGCGGGACTGTCACTCAGTTCACCTACGACTCGTCCGACCGCAACAGCCGCATCAGCCAAAACTGGGGCCAGGAGCAGGTCGACTACAACCGCGACGTCCAGAACCGCATCATCTCTCGGTTCACTAGCGGCACCAACACCAGCTCCACCTGGTACGGCTTCACTGGTGCAGGCGATACCCCGGACTTCACTCGCGACTCCAACTGGAATATCACCGAGAAGTACTTCCAGCTCCCCGGTGGCGTCCTCCTCACCAAGCGATCCGCTAGCACAGTCTTCTCCCTCGTCAACGTCCACGGTGACGTCATGGCCACCACCGACGCCTCCGGCGCTCAGACCGGCACCTTTACCTACGACCCGTTTGGCAACCCTGTAGCAACCAGCCCCAACAACACCGCTACCGGCTCCACCTACGGCTGGGTAGGTCAACACGAGAAGGACACCGAGTCGGCCTTAGCTCTCGCCCCAACCCAGATGGGCGCGAGAGTCTATATCGCAAGCATTGGCCGGTTCCTATCTGTTGACCCAGTGGAGGGTGGGACTCCTAATAACTACGTCTATGTCACGGATCCAGTTAATGAATTCGATTTGGATGGAAGATCGGCGTGGAAATACCTATGGAATAGCGACAAGGTTCAGGGCTGGGCACATAAAGGCATCGACAAGGCAATTGGGGTAGGAGCTGCAGCGGCAACAGTAGCGTGTATCGCATCTGTAGCATGTGGAGTTGGAGTGGGAATTCTCGCGGTGACGACAATTGCTGTTGCGGGAACTGCCGCACATTACGGATTGGCGCAGAAAGGATCGAGCAATGCAAGTTACAAGTCCAGAAGCGCTATCTCATGGGCCGGTAGATCTACTAGGAACGCTGCATCTGGGGCGCTGTGTGGAGTGGTCATAGGAACGGGTTGCGGGATCACTGGCTTTATAAGCCCCGCGCGCGGCAGCCTACTCTGGCAAGTTCCTCTTAGATCTCGACCAAGGGGACTATATAATGTAAGCAGGTATTTGATTAAAAGCTTCGTCAAGAAGCGATAAGGCGAGGTAAGAAGGTTGAAAACTGCAGATAGGTCTATTAGGGCATGCGTGTGCGGTAAGATATCAAGCGCAACTTTCTATGGTAACTCCGGTGCAAGAGCTGCCCTATCATCGAGGCCAATTGATGTTGGCTATGGTGTAGCTCTATTCATTGGCCTAGAGGTCATACTGCTAGTCGCCGCGACTCCTCTTGCAATATTTCCCGCCGCGTTTGTGCTCACACTTCTAATCCGTTACCCTTAGCCAGGATGGCTGGGGGTAGCGGATTATCATGCTCTGTCAGATGGGCGGTCGTAAGTGTTTTTGGAGTGGGAAATTCATCGGGTTTCCAATATGAGATGCCCGCTTACGAGAGCGAGCAGAACGACGTGAATCGTGGCCGTCTGAGAGGCGCAAAGACGCCATCATCGACGTAGCCCGCCGTCAGTTGGTCGCTGTTCAGAGTCGCCCTGTTGACGAGGCGGTGTCGCGCATCGCCCAGGGGGCGCATGTATGACGGCGACACCTCGAAACACCATCCTCATCAGGGACGCCCGCGACCAGTTGAGTCAGCTAGCAAGCTCCAGCGTCGATTGCGTGGTCACCTCGCCTCCGTACTAGCCCTGCGCGACTACCACGCCGATGGTCAGCTCGGCATGGAGTCGGATGTAGGCGGATGGGTCGCCAACCTCCAGGCGGTCATGCAAGAGGTGCCCGCGTCCTGGTCCCCAGCGGCTCCCTGTTCCCTAACCTCGGTGACAGCTTCTCTCGCCATCCGAAGTACGGCGCGCCAGCCAAGGGCTTGCTACTGGCTCCAGAACGCTTGCTATTGGCGCTCGCCGACGATGGCTGAATCGTGCGCAACAACCTGGTCTGGGCCAAGACCAATTCGCTGCCCAGCTCCGTGTCCGACCGCTTCAGCCTGACCTATGAGTCCGTCTACTTCCTGGTCCGGCAACGCAGCTACTTCTTCGACCTCGACGCCCCCGCATCGCCCGGCCTCGCCGGTCTATCGTGGCCCGTTCCGAGTGGGCCGTGGCTCGTGGTGGTCTTGCTCTGGGCAACCAGCCGGTGGAGAAGGGTCGGTCCTGTACCTGGCCCTGGAAGACGGCGACTGACGGATGAAGGCACGGACTCGGTTGGTGTACGACGACGAGGCGCTGCCCCCGGAGTTCTGCTACGGGACCCGCTTGCCGAAGGGCACCAGCGTGCTCGGCTTCATGGCGGCCTACATCGAGCGCTACCCAGACGTGCGGCCTGATTTGTATCGACACTCTGGGCAAGATTCGGCCGCGAGGGGCACCGGGCCAGAACCGGTATGACGAGGACTACCGGCTGCTCGGCAGCTTGCAGGAGTTCGCCCACCATGGTGTGGCGATCCTGGTTTGCCACCACACCCGCAAGGCTGTTGGTGAGGACTTCGTGGACGACGTGGCCGGCACGAACGGGCTCGCCGGATCGGCAGATGTGGTCATGTCGCTGCGCCGTGCTCGTGGCCAGGCTGATGCGGTTCTGCACCTGACCAGCCGCGAGGCCGAGGAGCGCGAGATTGGCTTGACCCGGTTCGGCCCCTGCTGGCAGATGTAAGACGGCCCGGTGATCGACGCGAACCGGGGCGACCGGATGGCAGCGATCGTCGCCTTGGTCAACCAGCACCCGGACGGCATCAGCCTGAAGCAGGTGGAGGAGGCACTCGGGGAGACCGGCGACGTACGCCGGTACCTCAGCCGCGCCGAGGAAAGCGGGGCGATCCGGAAGCCGGCACGCGGTCTATACGCCCCTATCCCAATGGACGAGGGCATGAGCCCGAAAGGGGCACATGGGACAGATGGGACACACCCCCTACGGATGATCGAGGAGACACCGTGACCGGCGACGAGCCCAAGGTGCTGACAACCCACATCGAGCCGAACGCCGACGGCAACCGTTACCGAGATCGAGGTCGATGCTCAGGGCAACATGACTGCGAATCGCTACCCCTGCGTCATCGTGGTGGTGGACCCGGATGGCCGTGCCGAGAACCTGCACCACCTCGACAGCACCGGCCACTTCGACGCGGAGGGCGACGATGTCTGAGGCGCCGGACGGGCGAGAAGGCCGGTATAGACGCCAGGCGCACCGCGTGAGCGCCGAGCGGGATTGGTACCGGCGTACGGCGATCGTCGCGGTAGCGGTCCTGCTGCTGCGGTGCAGTGACGACTTCGGACTGTTGGCCGACGAGGATCCCGTACTTGAGCGCAATCGGGCCGTGGAGTTGTCTGCCATGATGGCTGACAGGTGGCGCTGACAGAGCCGACCGGCCGGAGCGGTGTGCTGTACAGCCACGTGCAGGGCAAGCGTTTTGCCTTGCACGTAAGGACTTTCAGCCATGCCAGCCGTAGTGACGACCTCGCCTTTCGAGGGGCAGTTCCCGGCCGAGGTGTATCCCGGCAACACCAATGCGGTGTTCCGGACCATTACCGGCATGTCCGGGGCGCAGTGGATCAACGAGGGTTCGGGGTGCCGAATCCGACGAAGGGTATCCGGCAGGTCACCGTCACACCGTAATCGTGATGCGTTCGTGAGCCGATCCTTGTAACGCTCCGTGGTCAGATCCGATTCACAGTCGAGGGATGGCACGCCGCGACACGCGGGGGGAGTAACGGGGGAAGAATCGCGATGAGGGCTTGGTTCATGGATCGGTCGGTACTGATCCGGTATGGCCTGGTGCTGGTGGCGGCGGTCGCCGTCTTCATGACCGGCATGGTCGTGCAGCACCATGCGGGCGGGTCGGATGGTTACGCGGGGTGTGGTGCGGGTGCGCCTGACTGGGCACAGCAGAGCGTGGAGGCATGCGCGACCTTCGAGGCGCAGGGTGTCACCGACGACCAGGGTGGAGACACCTCCGGTTCCAACCAGCAGCAGTATGACCAGCAGGAGCGGATGCGCCAGCTGCAAGCCGAGGAGCGAGCGCGGCAGCAGCAGGAGCAGGACAACTACAACTGCCAGGTCGGGCCGATGTTCTGCCCGCGCTAGCAGCCACACCAAGCCCCCTGGTGCCGTTGGGGAGGCTGAGACCGGGGGACTCATCAAACGGGGGGAACCGTCATGTGGAAATTGATTGTCATCGGAGTTGGCGTGCTCGCGCTCATCGGCTCCTGTTTTGGGGGGTCCAGCAGCAGCGGGCCGGACGACACATACACGCCAGAGGCGTGCACCGCGCTACTGCTGGTAGCCAACAACAACGGTAACGTCGCGTCGGAGCAGACCGACGCGGCCATCGAGTACAACCAGAACTGCCGCTGAACATTGGTTGGAAGGCGCGGCTGACGCGGGCTACAAGGCACCGGCACGTCAGCCACGCCGGTCTAGATGGGCCGCCTGCCTGCCTTCACGATCACGCCGCGCAGGTGGTGGCACTGCGAAGTCTCGGCCGTGGAGCCGGCAGGATCCTCGAACGGGTCCGGGTCGAGCCAGCGGACTTCGGACGCCCCGAGATGACCGTGGACTTCAAGTAGGTCGTACAGGCTCGGCCAAAAGGTCAGCGCCGGGTGGATGCCTGGCCCGCAGTGTCGGTGACGGCTCGCAGAGTGCGCGCTGGTCGGTGCGGTGCGCGGCTTGGAACGGTGCTCATGCGCTGGTGCTCCTCGGGTCTCGGCGGACCGATCCGCTTACCCGAAAATGTGTGTGCATGGCCTTGGTTACTAGCCGAGGGAGTCCGGCCCTGACCTGGAAACAGTCTGTCTATCCCAGGTCAGCGGCCGTTTGTGCCCCCGGCAGGATTCGAACCTGCGACGCACGGTTTAGGAAACCGACGCTCTATCCCCTGAGCTACGGGGGCGCACGTTGTGGACCGGGGTAAGCGTAGCGGACGTTAGCCGGTGATTGCGGTGACGCCTAGGTGGCCGGCTATGGAGGCGTAGCGCTCGGCGTAGAGGGTGGTGCAGTTGGAGGCTGTGCAGCCGCCGCCGGCGAAGGCCAGGCCTCGGATGGTGGCTCCGCCTGAGGATGAGGTGGTGTACATGGGGCCGCCGGAGTCGCCGCCGCGGATGGCGATTGCGTTGCCTCGGGTGGCGCGGATGACGTAGGTGGTGCAGCCGTCTGTGTCGCAGTACTTGGCGCTCAGGGATTTGACCGTCAGGCCGCACATCGAGAGGCTTTTGTAGCCGGACTGGCAGATGAACGAGCCGAGCGACGGGTCGCCGGCGGCCTTGACGGTACGGGTGTCCAGCGAGTCGCCGGGGCCATCGGTCCAGATCTTCGAGCCGTACGAGCTGCCGGTCAGCAGCGACTGGTCGTAGTCGGGGTAGTTGGTGCGGCCTGTCGTGGTGCCGTAGTAGTTCGTGCCTGAATTCCAGACTGTGCCGACGCCGCCGCAGTGGCCGGCGGTCACCGCGCCGCGCCTGCCGTCCGACCGCCTGACGACGGAGAAGCCGGCCGTGCAGTACTTGGACGCAGACTTGATCATTGCGCCACCCCAGTGGCCGCCGGTCGGGGTGTCGTTCACCCGTGACGTCCGCTGCAGACTGCCCGCCGACGCCCGTACGCCGTCCAGCGACTCCAGCGCCTCGACCGAGGCGTCCGAGGTGGTCGCCTTGTCGTACTCGACGACGACGTCTTCGGAAGCCGGGTCCAGATCAGCGCTGTAGGTCGTCTTGGCGGCGTCGGTCCATGAGCGCGCGCCGACCCGGTTCCAGGCGTCCGCGATGGAACGCGCGGAGCGGCAGCTGCGCTCGAGGCCGAGCATCTTCAGGCCCGCGGCCGGAACGTTCTTGGAGACGGCGGCCTGGTACTTCTTCTCGTCGACCACCGAGTCGTCGACGACGACCTTGTAGCCGGTCTGCGGCGACCCCAGTACGCCGACGATGCCCTGGCTCAGTCCGTACGGAAGACCCGACGTCGGCCGCCCGGTCGCATCGAGCGCCTCGATCGTCCGTACTGCGGTCGTCACGCCCTCGCCGATCGCCTGGCCGAGTGGCCGGGAGTCCTTCGACGAGACGGGTTGGGACAGTCGCGTGGCGTCCGAGGACGTCGTCGTCGGGTCCGCGTGATTGCAGACCGTGACCTTTGTCACAGCCGTCGGTGCAGCCATCGACGGCAACGCTGACAGTGATGCGGCAACCAGTGACACTGAGCTAAGAGCGAGCAGCGGAACGGTAGCTGAGAGTCGCACTGAGCTCCCCAATCGGTGGACGGCCTCCGTGAATCGTCCGGTTAGGGACTGCTCATAGTCAATAGCCGATCACCGTCCGCAAGCAAATTTGACTACCGTGCGCGAGCGTATCTCGCAACTTCTCGCCCGTCGCCGGCGTAGAAGGTCAGGTCTGTCTTGGTGCTTGTGATCCGCTTGGCGGCCGCCAGTACCGCGGTGTGCGGGACGTTTTCGCAGCCGGCCTCGCGCTGGCCGTTCGACTTGCTGGTGAACTCGCCGCGCTGGCCGATCGAGTAGGTGCCGCTCAGGCCGTTGCAGCCGTCGGAGCCGATCCAGGTGCCGTCGGCATTGAAGGTGATGATCGGATCGTCCGGGCGCGCCGTCTTGAGCGTGGTGAAGCCGCTGAGCCGCACCGGACGCCAGCTCCCGACCACTGTTTGCGCCGTGGCCGCGCGAGCCTCGGCCGTCGCGACAGTAGACGCAGGGTTATTGCCCGCAGCCGGTTGTGGCGTCGACGGTGAGGCGCCGTGCAGGCTGAAGCCGACGGCGGCGATCACGGCCACCGCGGCAGCCGCAGCGCCGGAGACCAGCCACGTACGGCGTTGTGCCTGTTGCACGCCTGTGGTGGCCCGGTCGGCCAGGTCGGCGGTCGGCGGTACAGAAGCCGCGGCGCGCTCGAAGGTGGCGCGTAGGCCGTCCTCTAGTTCTAACACTGCCTCTAGCTCTGTCTTGCTCACGACAACCTCTCATCAACACGGTGGGACTGCCTCGTCCTGCGGAGCGCGGCGAGGGCTCTACTCGCGGTCGCGCGCACCGAGGACGGTTTGATGCCGAGCAGGTCGGCGATCGTCCGGTCGTCCATGTCCTGGTAGTAGCGCAGCACCAGGACGACCCTTTCCCGGGCCGACAGCGTGGCGAGGGCTCGCCAGAGGTCGTCGGAGTTCACGATGTCCGTGGCCGGATCCGGCACCGTGCGATCGGTGTCGAGGTCGGCCGCCGGGGCCTCGGTGAAGGACCGGCGACGCGTCATCGACAGGTAGGA
Source organism: Streptomyces sp. SID13031 (assembly GCF_010548305.1). GTDB lineage: Bacteria > Actinomycetota > Actinomycetes > Propionibacteriales > Kribbellaceae > Kribbella. The sequence goes on along the minus strand of NZ_JAAGLV010000030.1, from coordinate 16,534 downwards.
ATTGATCAGGATCCGGCGCACATAGTGATGCGGGTCGTCGGCCCGCTGCACCTTGCGCCAGGACCGGAACGCCTGCATCAGCGCGATCTGGGCCAGATCCTCCGCCCGTTGGTAGTCGCCTGAGACGGTGAAACCGAGGCGCACCAGTTCCTGCCCGCGCGCGGACGCGTACTCCTCGAACTCCACTCGCAACTCCCCAACTGGGCGTACAACACCTCACACCTATTAGACGCAGTGTGCTACCCAGGGTGCTGCAGAGATTCACACACAGTTCCATCTCACCGCGGCGAGAACGCTGCGCGGGAGGCTGCCGAGCCCGTACTACGGCCGCCAAAGCGGCTGCGCGGGCGCGGGACGCTGCTGAGATCGGCAGGCCCTGCCACCCGTCTTGCGGGTCGAACCCGGAGGTGACTCGCAAGACGGGCGGGGTGACCCCGGCCCGGACGGCTTCGGGGGCTCGCCCGGGGCAGGGTCAGCGCAGGCCGAGCGCCTTCACGAGCTCGGGAGAAACCTGTCGAGGTGCGGCGAGCTCGCCGGGCTTGCCCGCTCCTTCGAGGGAGGTCGCCACCAGTTGGCGGCAGCCGAACACCTCGGCGGTGTACGAGAGCACACCGCGGTCATTGTCGGTGAACCGCAGAACGTAGGTCGGCCCCAGTTCCTTGGTGCACATGTTCGGCTTCTTGGCCACCGGCGTGGCGCTGTTCACCAGGGCGAACAGGTCGGTCGCCTGCTGGGCGGTCCGCTTGGTGGTGACGGTCGCATAGTCCTGGCCGGTCGCCTGCGCGTCGTACTGGCAGATCGTCACGCTGACCGGCTGGAACAGGGACTTCGCGGTCCCCTTGCCCCAGACGGCCTTGCCGACTGCGGTGCGGACTGCGGTGATCGTCTCCGGGCAGTCCATGCTCGGAGTACCGCTGGGGGTGCCGCTCGGTGTGGGGGTGGGCTGATCGGGCGTTGTGCCGGTGGGGGTCGGCGTCTGGCTGGGCTGGGCGCCGGCGCCGGTGGAGTCCTCGTTACCGCAGGCGGCGGTAAATCCGAGCACTGTCACGACGAGCGTCGCCCCGATGAAGCCCCGTGTCCTTGATGCACTCACGACTCGGTCCTTCCGGTTGGGCAAGGACACCCATCATGGTCGAGGAGGATCTCACTGGTCGTGGCAGAACTGTCACGGCACGGCGTCTATCTGGTCACGAGCCGGATCGAGGCGCAAAAGTGGCAATCCTGTAACGCGTGCGGCCTGTTCTGCCGGCCGGAACGCGGCGATCCGCGGGCCGTTCCGGTTTGCCCCCGGGGCTCGGTAATCTGGAAGCATGACGAGCCCGTACGAAGACGACGAGCCGCTGCTGCCGGAACAGACCCGGGACGACGACCCCCGCAGCTGGGGCGAGAACGACAGCAGCGACGACGACGAGCGGATCCTGCGCGAGGTTCCGCCACACCACTGACCGTCCGGTGGGCACCGTTTTCCTGGTCCACGGTGGTTTGTGGGACCCGATGAACGCGCAACGCTTCTGGCGTACCCCGGGAATCGTCGCAGGCCTCGAGTTGCGCGGCTTCACCGTCCTCGCACCCGACCGCCCGCCGACGCCGGCGAGCTGGTCCGAAGAAGTCGCCGTACTGCGCAAGCTCCTCCCGGCCGAGCCCGTCATGCTGGTCGGCGCCTCCAACGGCTGCTCGGGTGCTGCCCTGCTAGCAGTCGCGTACCCGCACTCGGTGGAGCGACTTGTCCTGGCCTGGCCGGCAACTGGCGCTGATCCTGTGGTGGACGGTCGCGCCCGGGCCGGCCTCATCTCCAGGGGTGCGTCGGAGGGTGTGGCTGACGAATTGCTGGCCGCCGGGACCCTGCGCGGCGTGCGGGACGAAGACCTTGCCCGGTTGGGCATGCCGGTAGCCGTGCTCCCGTCGCTGCCGGAGAATCCTTCCCACCAACGCAAAACAGTCGATGCCTTGCTGACCCTCATCCCGCGCAGCCGCGAACTCTCCGGCTGCCCGGAACCACCCACCCCACACTTTCCACCCCACAAGAACGACCTGGTCGCGACACTGGCCACCTTCCTCGATCCAGCCGGGGAAAGTACGGCGTACTGAAGCTCGTCGGACTCGGTGTGGTGGCGACGGTGGGTGGTACCGCTCAGGATGTCGGTCGGTGTCAGTGTCGGTGTTGAAGGGAATCTGATGGAGCTACGGTCCTTCGAGGACGAGTACACAGCGGCCGTGGCGGGCTGGGCGAGCTCGGCCCAAGAGGTCTTGTTGCTGACCGGACGCGACGAGCACCCGTTCCCCGCGGACATCCTCAGCAGTTGGCGTGCGATCTCCGCCGACATCCAGGCGTTCCTGTACTTCGACGGCGACACCCCGATCGCGTACGGCGAACTCTGGCTCGACGGCGAAGAGGACGAAGTGGAACTCGCCCGGCTCATCGTCACGCCCGACCTGCGAGGCAAGGGCATCGGCACCGATTTCGTTCGAGCTCTACTAGCTCCGGCCCTCTCCGCGGGCTACGCCGACATCTTCCTCCGAGTCCGCCCCGACAACACCCCAGCCATCCGCGCCTACCTCCGAGCAGGCTTCCAGCCAGTCCCCGAAGCCCTCGCAGCCGAATGGAACGAACCCCAACCCATCGACTACACCTGGCTCCAATACCCAACCCAACCCCAGCCCTGACCCAACCTGGTGCCAGTACCAAGGCAGCGGTCTGCTCTCGGCTGGTACCAAGGCAGGTGTCTGCTCTCGATTGGTTGGCCGGCTGCCTGGCTGGGGCCAGGCCGGCCGGCTGCTGGTGGAGATGACGCAGCCGACCGGGGCAACAGGCTGTGGTTACTGGCGGGCTCGGAGGGCGTCGCGGATCTCGATGAGGATTTCTTGGTCCATGGTGAGGGGCTCGGGCTCCGCTTCGGCGGTGCCGAGCTTGGCTGCGCGGCGGTCCTGGAGCTTCTTCATCGGGACGACCAGGACGAAGTAGACGACGACTGCGGTCAGGAAGAACACCACAAGGGCGTTGATCATGGCACCGAAGTCGATGATCGTCTTGTCGTTCTTGTCGTTGAGTTGGACCGCCAGGCCGTTGACGTTCGAGCCTCCGATCGCTGCGATCAGCGGGGACACGAGGTTGTCGACGACGGTCTTCACCACGGTGGCGAAGGCAGTGCCGATCACGACCGCGATGGCGAGGTCGAGGACGTTGCCTCGCATAAGGAATTTCTTGAAGCCCTCGAGCATTTTGCGTTGCCTCCACGATGCGGGGCCCGGACGGACCCTCGGCTGGGTTACCCGCAAAACGTAGGACCCAGCTCGGCGGATGGCGAGGGACCGCGCCGCAGCACCACGGATCGCTGCCAGTCCCGTCCGACAAGTGACCAGTCGATCAGTGGCCAGCCGGTCAGTGCCTCGGCGGCAGGCGGTCAGCTCGTGTCGGGGGTCAGGGCGAAACTGATGCGGGTGTTCGCCGCGGCCTGGGCGATTCTGCCGATCACGTCGCGGCCGGCGCCGATCACGACCAAGGCACCCGAGGATCCGGCGGCGGACGCGCTTGAGGTGGGCAACGCGATCACCCGCACCCCGCTCGCCAAAGGGGTCGCGGGGTCGCCGGGTGTACTCGTGGCGGCGTACAGGTCGATTCGGTCGCCGGGCTGGAGGAGGCTGGTGAAGTCGGCGTCGTCGATGCGCACGGGGTAGGCGAATTGCCCGGCCGGAAGTGCCCCAGGGGTCAGGAAGCGGGCGTCCGTCAGTGGCTCGCCGGAGCGCACTGGCCCGGTGAGGACGCGTCGAGTGAGGTCGCTGCCCGGCTGGAGAGCGCCCACGGGCACGACCGCTGCGGGTAGTCGCACGGTTCGAAGGTCGCGCGCCGTCGGCGGTGAGCCGCCGGCCAGGTCGCGGGCGGCGGCCAAGACGGCCACGGTCGGTGGTGCCGGTGGGGAAAGGGCGGTCATCCCGCAGTACACGGCTGCCGCCGCGGACATCCCGGCCAGGAGGCGGCGGTGCCGGCGGACGGCTTTCAGCAGGTCACGGAGAAAAGGTCGGCTCATACCAGAGAAAGTACGAGCCTTCGAGGGCTGTTCCCTCGTTGTCCACAAGGGAATCCAGCCAGATCGAAGGAAAGATTCAGGCAGCGCTGGACTTGCTGCTCGACGACGACCCAGACGACCCGGAGCCAGACCCAGAGGACCCGGACGACCCAGACCCGGACGACCCGGATCCCGAGGAAGACGAGCCCGACGACGAGGACCCGTTCGAGGAGTCCGACTTCGAAGACGACGAAGAATCCGACGGCGAAGAAGACGACGAGGACGAAGACTCGCTCTTCGCCGGCACCGTGCTGCTGTTGGACGCGCGGCTGTCGGTCCGGTAGAAGCCCGAGCCCTTGAAGACGACACCGACGGCGTTGAACACCTTGCGCAAGGCGCCCTGGCACTCCGGGCAGACCGTCAGCGCATCGTCGGTGAAGCTCTGGCGGACCTCGAGCGAGTTACCACACTCGGTGCACCTGTACTGGTACGTCGGCACGTGATTCCCCTTCAGGCCGCTGGCACTCTTACTACACGACTGCTAATAATGCGTCACGGGCCCGAAGTATTCCAACTCCAGCCTGGCGGCCGCCCGGTCTAGGCCACTCTGTGCCACGCAAGGAAGCCCAAGCACCCCGGCGATCACGTTCCGTGCCCGAGTGAACACAGTCACCGACCGAACCTGGGCTCGGTGATCATGCGTATTGAACGCAGACGGTGCTGAATTCGTGAGGGTTTGTCCACAGCCGGGGGGAGCGGCATTTGGGGTGTGCGTCCGCATTCTCTAGGTTTGGTCCGTGCGTCGCCTGCTGCGTGTCATCATCCTGTCCGGAATCGTGTTCGCCGCCTTGCTCCTGGTGGTGGCCGGGACCGGCGTCTTCGTCGTCCGCCACTCCATCCCCGGGTACGGCGGGACGGTGGAGTTGACCGGGCTCGACGCGGACGTGGAGGTGGTCCGCGACGGCAACGGCATCCCACAGATCTACGCCGACAAACCGGGTGATCTGTTCGCCGCCCAGGGCTATGTGCACGCCCAGGACCGCTTCTTCGAGATGGACTTCCGCCGCCACGTCACGTCCGGCCGGCTGGCCGAGCTGTTCGGCAAGGATGCGCTGGAGACGGACAAGTTCGTCCGCACGCTCGGCTGGCGCCGGGTCGCGGAGCAGGAGCTCGGGCTCCTCACGCCGAGCACTCGGCAGTACCTGGAGGACTACGCCCGCGGCGTCAATGCCTACCTGAGCACGCACGCCGGCTCCGGCCTCAGCCTCGAGTACGCCGTACTGTCGCTGAAGGACCTGGGTGGCTCGGACTATCGCCCCGAGCCGTGGACCGCGGCCGACTCGCTGGCCTGGCTGAAGGCGATGGCGTGGGACCTCGGCGGCAACATGGACGACGAGATCACCCGCACCAAGCTCGCCGCGAAGTACCCGGTCTCCAACATCGAGAGCCTCTACCCGGACTACCCGTACGACCGCAACGAGCCGATCATCGCGACCGCTGCGGTGACCAAGGGCGGCACGTTCACCACTGCCACACCGGTCGACGAGGAAGCGCGCCGGGGCATGCTGACCAAGGATCTGCTCAAGTCGCTCGACACCGTCGACAAGGTGGCCAAGGGCCTGCCCGAGCTGCTCGGCCGCGGTGACGGCATCGGCTCGAACGCGTGGGTCGTCTCGGGCGATCACACGACCACCGGTAAGCCGCTGCTGGCCAACGATCCGCACCTGGGTGCGACCATGCCGGGCGTCTGGACCCAGGTCGGCCTGCACTGCAACAACGTCGGCACCAACTGCCCGTACGACGTGTCCGGGTTCAGCTTCTCCGGTCTGCCCGGCGTGGTGATCGGCCACAACGGCTCGATCTCCTGGGGTTTCACCAACCTCAACCCGGACGTGATGGACCTGTACCTGGAGAAGTTCAGCGGTCCGGACGCCGTCGTCTACGACAACAAGGTCCGTGCGCTGTCCAAGCGCGAGGAGACGTTCAAGGTCGCCGGTCAGGACAACGAGGAGAAGATCACCGTCCGGGAGTCCCGGCACGGCCCGATCATCTCCGACGTCGGCGACGACGAGCGCGAGACCGGCGAGCTGGCGGCGACTCGGCTGAAGAGCACCGAGGCGTACGGCGTCGCCCTCCAATGGACCGCGCTGACCCCGGGCCGGACCGCCGACGCGCTGTTCGCGATCAACCGGGCGCAGAACTGGAAGGAGTTCCGCGCGGCCGCGTCGCTGTTCGAGGTCCCCTCGCAGAACCTCGTCTACGCCGACCGCGAGGGCCACATCGGCTACCAGGCCCCCGGTCGCGTCCCGATCCGCAACGTCGGCGACGGCGACTGGCCGGTACCGGGCTGGGACGCGCGGTACCGCTGGACGGGCTACGTTCCGTTCGAGGCGATGCCGACCGAGGCCGACCCCGACGACGGCGTGATCGTGACGGCGAACCAGGCGGTCGTACCGGAGACCTATCCGTACCACCTGACCGACGACTGGGACTACGGCTACCGGTCGCAGCAGATCCTCGACCGGATCCGCGCCGCGGGCAAGCTGGACGCCAACGCGATGGCCTCGATCCAGCTCGACACCAAGAACCGCAACGCCGAGGTGCTCGTCCCGTACCTGCTGCAGGTCCAGATCAACGACGAGTTCGACCGGCAGGGCCAGGACACGCTGCGCAACTGGGACTTCACCCAGCCGGCCGATTCGGCCCCGGCGGCGTACTTCAACGTCGTCTGGCGCAACCTGCTGGAGCTCACTTTCCGGGACCAGCTGCCGGAGAGCGCCTGGCCGGACGGTGGATCACGCTGGTTCGAGGTGATGCGCAAGTTGATCATGCAGCCGAACAGCACCTGGTGGGACAACCTGAACACCACCCAGCGGGAGAGCCGCGACGACATCCTGCGCGAGGCGCTGGTCAACGCCCGGTCCGAGATCACCACCAAGATGGCCCGCGAGCCCTCGAACTGGCAGTGGGGCCGGCTGCACAAGCTGACGCTGACCAACCAGACGCTGGGCAAGTCCGGGATCGGCGCGGTGGACAAGCTGTTCAACCGCGGCCCGTACGAGCTGGGCGGTGGATCGTCGCTGGTCGACGCGACCTCGTGGAACGCGGCGGAGGACTACACGGTGACGTCGGCGCCGTCGATGCGGATGGTGGTCGACCTGTCCGACTTCGACAAGTCGCGCTGGATCAACCTGACCGGGATCTCCGGGCACGCGTTCAGCTCGAACTACACCGACCAGACCGAGCTGTGGGCGCGCGGCGAGACGCTGCCCTGGGCCTTCACCCGGGGCGCGGTCGAGGCGAAGCGCGAACACACCCAGACCTTCACCAAACCCGAGAACTAACCGAATCGGGGGAGTGCAAGCAAGAACCTCAGCCGCCGAGCTGGACCAGTCGGGTCGGGGTGAGGGCTGCGCTGACCGGCTGGTCGTGCGGATCGGCCGGGATCGAGTCGAGGATCTCGGAGTCGTGGACGACGGCCCAGGTCGGCGTACCGGGGGAGACGCGGGCGAGCGCCCGATCGTACGAACCACCTCCACGACCCAGTCGTACTCCGTGCAGGTCGACCGCGAGCGCGGGGCAGATCACCAGTTCCGCGTCGGCGATCGCGTCCGCGCCGAGATCCACGGGCGGCTCCGACAGGCCGAGCCGCCCCGGAACCAGGTCGGCCGCGCCTGGCGCGATACCCCAGCCGAGGTCGTTGTCGGCGTACAGGACCGGCAGGAGCACCTCGCGGCCGGAGGCCAGCAGCCAGTCGATCAGCGGGCCGGTCTGCGGTTCCCTGCCCATCGAGACGTAGACCGCGATCGTCCGCGCCGTGACCACCTCGACCTGCTCGCGGGCCACCGCGAGCAACCCAGGTCCGGACAAAGCGGTCGAGGCTTGCCGGGCGGCCAACAGCTGCGAACGCAATGCCGCCTTGGAATAGAACACAGCGTGATCCTAGAGACGCATAGTGACGCAGCTAACGTCGCGGTGATGGGACCTACCCTAGTGTTGGGTCATGAGTGAGGCAGGTCTTCAACAAGCACAGGACAAGATGCGCGCGGCCGGCGCCGCCGACGTCGCCATCAAAGTCTTCTCGCACTACTACCGGTTGCTCGAGTCGGGGCAGCAGGGCACGATCCGCGAGGACGACATCGAGCCGGTGGGTGAGCTGCCCCATCTGGAACACCTCGACGCCGACCAGGAGTCGCGGCGGGCGGCCCTCGCCGAGACCGTGGTGATCAAGCTCAACGGCGGCCTCGGGACGTCGATGGGTGTCACCGGGCCGAAGTCGGCGCTGCCGGTCAAGGACGGGCTGAGCTTCCTCGACATCATCGCCCGGCAGATCCTGGCCACCCGCAGGGCGTACGACGTACCGCTGCCGCTCGTGTTGATGAACTCCTTCCGCACCAAGAAGGAGTCGCTGGCGATCCTCGGCGAGTACTCCGACCTGCCGGTGGACGGGATCCCGCTCGACTTCCAGCAGAACATGGAGCCGAAGCTCCTCGCCGGCGACCTCACTCCGGCCGAGTGGCCCGAGGACCCGGAGCTCGCCTGGTGCCCGCCCGGCCATGGTGACCTGTTCACCGCGCTGGTCGCGTCCGGCACCCTCGACGCGCTGCGCGAGAAGGGTTTCCGGCACGCGTTCATCTCCAACGCGGACAACCTCGGCGCCACCCCGGACGGCCGGATCGCCGCCTGGATGGCCGAGCACGACGTCCCGTTCGGGATGGAGGTCTGCCGCCGGACCAGGTCGGACCGCAAGGGCGGCCACGTCGCCGTCCGCAAGGCCGACGGCCGGCTGATCCTGCGGGACAGCGCTCAGGTGCACGCCGACGACGACAAGTTCTTCCAGGACGTCGCCCGGCACAAGACGTTCAACACGAACAACCTGTGGATCGATCTCGACCGGCTCGCCGAGCTGATGGACGGCCACGACGGCGTGCTCGGGCTGCCGATCATCGTCAACCGCAAGACCGTCGACCCGGCCGACTCGTCCTCGCCGAAGGTGATCCAGCTGGAGACGGCGATGGGGACGGCGATCGAGACCTTCGAGGGCTCGCAGGCCGTGATCGTCGACCGGAGCCGGTTCAAGCCGGTGAAGACGACCAACGACCTGCTCGTCCTGCGCTCCGACGTGTACGACCTGAGCGCTTCGGGCGACCTGACCACGAACCACGAGGGCGACGAACCGTACGTCGACCTCGACCCGGAGCATTTCAGGATCCTGGCCGACTTCGAGAAGCACTTCCCGGCCGGACCGCCGTCGCTGCTCCGGGCCGACCGGCTCGAGGTCCGCGGCGATGTTGCCTTCGGCAAGGATGTGGTGGTGGTCGGCGAGGTCGAGGTCGAGGCGCCCGCCGGTGAACGGCGGGAGATCCCCGACGGGACCGAGCTCCGTGGATGATGTCTGGATCCGGCCGTTGGAGCCGTACGACACGGACGAGGCCGCAGCGGTTTGGTGGCGCTCCCGGCATGTTGAGGGTTCGCAGTTGCCACCGGCGATCCACTCTGAAGAACAGGTGCGCGGCTGGTTCGCCGAGGTGCTGCTACCGGACGGGCAGACCTGGGTAGCGATGGACGACGGGCGGATCGTCGCCGTACTCACGCTGGACGGTGACGACCTCGACCAGCTGTACGTCGAGCCGGAGCTGGCCGGCCAGGGAGTCGGCTCGACGCTGGTCGACCTGGCCAAGGACCTGCGGCCCGGTGGACTCGCGTTGTGGACTTTCCAGAGCAACACCCAGGCCCAGGAGTTCTACCGCCGGCACGGGTTCACGGAGGTACGGCGTACCGACGGCGCGGACAACGAGGAGCGGGTGCCTGACATCAGGATGGTGTGGGGCGCACATCCCGAAGCGACGGCGTGAGCCGGTCAGCGGCGGGGGTCCTGGCGTAGTACACCTCGCGGCCGAGACGGCGGCGCTCTACCAGGCCGCTGCTGTGTAGTCGTCCTAGGTGGTAGGACACGGTCGCTTTGGACAGGCCGAGACGGGCGGCCAGGCTGTGGCCCGGTTGGGGGATCTCCAGGGCGGCGATCAGTCGGTGGCGAGTGCCTAGCCCTTCGGACGTGGTCTCCTCGGGAGAGTCGCCCGTTGAGTGGGGGCCGACGACGACAGCGCGGCCGCGGCAGGGGTAGCCGACCACCAGATCGTCGCCGGAGACGATGACAGCCCGGCCACGGTCGAGTAGTACCGCGGGTGCCAGCACGATGCGATGGCGCAAGCGGGTCAGATCGAGTTCGAGCGGGGAATCGAGCTGTGCGGCCTGGCCGTCCCACGCCTCACCGTCGACGAGTTCGAGGGCCGCAGAGGACATTCCGGCCGTCTTCACGAGATGCAGGCGGTACATGACGTCGGTCTCGGTCACTGCTCGGATCACCGGCCAGGTTGGCGCTAGAAGCACCTGCCACGCTTCTGCCAGAGCTTGCTGGACGGCATCCAGCAACGGATCGCACTGGCCTGCCCAAGCCGCTTCGACAAGCTCTGTCGGCTCCTTGCGCCAACTGTCCGCTACAGCCGGTACTACGCCCAGGTGGCCTGCGAACGCTTCGTCGACCGGGCCTAGGCGGTAGGTGAGGCGTAGATGCGCACGGAGGTCGTTGAGCGGGGTGGCGGCGATGACCGCCAGTTCGGTCTCGATAGTCGGGCGGTACCGGTCGGTGAGTGGAAGGAGGAAGTCCGGGATGGAGTGAGTCGCAGGGTCGATCAGGTCGAGGAGCAGCGTGCGGCTCGCTGGTGAGACCCGCGACCAGCGCTGTGGCAGCCACGTCGGTGGCAGGTGTGGGCGCTGCTGGATCCACAGCACGGCGTGGATGAGCTGCATCAGCGGTGACACCGTGAAACGCAATGTGGACAACTGGTGGTCGTTAAGGCCGAGCCGGATCATCTCAGTCCTCCCGCGCTACATCATCGCTCGTGGTGGGGTCGGCCGGGAGAGTTCGAAAGTCTCGAATAGATGGCGGTCGGAGCCGCAGGCGGGGTGAGGTGTGCCAACAGCGCCGACCGGTTTGGAGCCCAACGATGCGCCGACACCGCACATCCATCCTGCTGACGGCGGCGACGCTGATCGCCGGCCTGCTCGGCGGAAGTACAGCCCAGGCCAGTGGTCCGGGGTGGACCGGGCTGAGCCCGTGTGTGCAGCCTGAGCTGACCGCCTATCTGTGCGGGGACTTGACAGTCAGGCTGGATCGAGCTGACCGCCGGAGTAGGACTCTTGACCTGCCGGTGCTCGTGGCAGGCAATCCGCAGGCGCAGCGCACGATGCTGATGCTCACCGGAGGACCTGGCCAGCCAGGCCCGATTCTGGCGCCGCGAGTGCTGCGGGCGTTCGAGGGGATCAAGAACGACTACCGCATCGTGATGCTCGACCAACGGGGAACCGGTGCCAACGCGCTGAATTGCCCTGAGCTGCAGGACGAGCGCGGCGGCAACGATCTCCGCGTACCGAGCCGAGCCGCAGTATTGGCGTGCGCAGCGACGCTCGGCGCCGACCGTGAGCACTACGCGACGACCGACTCGGTCGCCGACTTCGAGGACCTGCGGCGAGCACTCAAGGTCGACCAGTGGGCGGTCAACGGCGTCTCCTACGGCACCTACACAGCCCAGCGGTACGCCGCCGCGCACCGGGCCAGAGTCACCCACCTCGTGCTCGACTCAGTAGTACCGGTTGGCTCCTTCCGAGGAGAGCTGGTGGAGACCTTCGGCGACCACGCGCGAGTACTACGCGACGTCTGCGCCGCCCCCGGCCGCAACTGCCCCGGCGACCCGGCCGCGGACCTGGCCTCAGTAGTGCGACAAGACCCCGCCCTGGGACCGAAGCTGCTTGAGGCTGTCACGATGGTGAGCTACGTCGACCCGGCCCGCTTCCTGTTCACCCCTGAGGCACTACATGCGGCGGCTGGCGGCGACAACACCCGGCTGCGCGACCTCTTTGCGCTGGTCGACCAGTTCAGCGGCGCGCCGGCATCGCAGTACAGCCAGGGAATCCAGGCGGCGACCCTCTGCCTCGATCTGGACTTCCCGTGGGGTGGTGCCCAGTCAGCTGAGCACAGCAGGGCCCGCAAGGCCGATCTGGCCGTCAGCAGGATGTCTCCCGAGCAGCTGTGGCCCTACAACGCCGCAGCGGCGCGGGGGAACGGCGAGATGGTGATGTGCGAGAACTGGCCCAAGGTGAAGGACCCCGAGGTCCGCGGGCTGTCACTGTGCGGTGTCAACGCTCTGCTGCTGCACGGCGAGCGCGATCTCGGTACGCCACTGGTCTGGGCGCGTGAGGCTCAACGGGACATCCCGGGGTCGCGGCTGGTCGTAGTACCGGACGGTGGTCATTCGCTGCAGGTCAACGGAGCGGGCACTGTTCGGCAGACCGTCGCGGAGTTCCTCCTGCACTGACGAACCTGTGCGTCGTCCAGGACGGCTGCGCCAAGCGACTAGAGTCGCCTGCGTGAGACGGAGCGTTGACGAGCATTTAGAAGCAGTACTCGGCAGAGTGAGGCCGCTGCCGCCGTTCGAGCAGCCGCTGATGGAGGCGCTCGGGCTGGTGCTCTGTGAGGACGTTGTCTCGCCAGTGAGCCTCCCTGGTTTCGACAACTCCGCCATGGACGGGTACGCAGTGCAGGCCGCCGACCTGGCCGGTGCCTCGCAGGAGAACCCGATTGCCCTGCCTGTGGTCGGCGAGATCGCCGCCGGGCGGAGTGGGCCGATCGTGGTGACTCCAGGGACCTGTGTGCGGATCATGACGGGCGCACCGATGCCCCGCGGCGCCGACAGCGTCGTACCGGTCGAGTGGACCGACGGGGGAACCGCCACCGTCCGGATCGCGCAGGAGCCGGCGCTAGGAGCCTCTGTACGCCGTGCTGGCGAGGACCTGGAGGCCGGCGACAAGGTGATGGACCGCGACACCGTGCTCGGGCCGCGCCAGATCGCCGTACTAGCCGCAGTCGGCCGCGCCCGTGTGACTGTCCGCCCGCGGCCGCGAGTAGTAGTCGTCTCCACTGGCGCCGAGCTCCGCGAGCCAGGCACGCGGCTGGGGGACGGGCAGATCTACGACTCCAACAGCTACACGCTTGCAGCGGCCGCCAGGCAAGCCGGTGCGATCGTCTACCGCGTGGGGATCGTCGACGACGACCCGAAGAAGATCATGGACACCCTGTCGGACCAGCTGGTCCGTGCTGACCTGGTGATCACCTCAGGCGGCGTCAGCAAGGGTGTGTACGACGTGGTCAAGGAGGTGCTGACCAAGCTCGGCACCATCGACTTCCCCGAGGTCGCCATGCAGCCGGGCAAGCCGCAGGGCTTCGGCGTGATGGGTGATGACGAGGTGCCGATCTTCACGCTGCCGGGCAACCCGGTGTCGGCGTACGTGTCGTTCGAGGTGTTCGTCCGGCCCGCGCTGCGCAAGCTGATGGGTGTGATGCCGTACCGCCGCTCGACGGTCCGTGGCGTCGTACTGGACGGGTTCTCGTCCCCGGCCGGGCGGCGGCAGTTCGTCCGGGCAGCGGCCACCTCCGGCGATGAGGGCTGGATGGCCAGTACAGTCGGCGGCCACGGCTCGCACCTGCTGGGTGGGTTGAGCCGCTCGAACGCGCTGATCGTGGTGCCCGAGGACGTCACCGCCGTCCGGGCCGGCGACCAAGCGGAGCTCTGGCTGCTGGACGAGGAGACCGGATGACGGAACCTGCCGGGGGGCTGACCCACGTGGACGCCTCCGGTGCCGCCCGGATGGTCGACGTCTCGGACAAGTCGGCCGGCGCCCGGCGGGCCGTTGCCTCTGGCAAGGTCTTCGTGTCGGCCGAGGTTGTCGCGGCGCTCCGCGGCGACGGCGTACCGAAGGGTGATGCGCTGGCGGTCGCCCGGATCGCCGGGATCATGGGCGCGAAGCGGACGCCCGACCTCGTGCCGCTGTGCCACCCGATCGCCATCACCGGTGCCAAGGTCGACCTGGAGGTGGTGGACGACGCAGTACTGATCGTTGCCACCGTCAAGACCACTGACCGGACCGGGGTGGAGATGGAGGCCCTGACCGCCGTCGCGGTGGCTGGGCTCGCCCTCATCGACATGGTGAAGGCACTCGATCCGGCGGCTGTGCTGTCCGACGTGCGGGTGGAGCTGAAAGAGGGCGGCAAGACCGGGCACTGGGAGCGGCCGTGAGGGCTCTGGTCGTCAGCATCTCGAACCGCGCCGCCGCTGGCGTCTACGAGGACACCACTGGACCACTGATCGCTGAGCGACTCGCTAGCTGGGGTTTCACCGTCGACGGGCCGCAGGTCGTGCCCGATGGGGCTCCTGTCGGTGAGGCGCTGGTGAAGGCGGTCGCTGCGGCGTACGAGGTCGTAGTGACGACTGGTGGCACGGGCATCTCTCCTACGGACGAGACGCCCGAGCGGACGCGCGCAGTACTGGAGACAGAGATCCCAGGTATCGCCGAGGCCATCCGTGCTTATGGAATAGCGCAGGGCGTGCCTACTGCGGCGCTGTCGCGAGGACTGGCCGGGCTGGCCGGCAAGACCGTGATCGTGAACCTGCCGGGCTCGCGTGGTGGCGTCAAGGACGGCCTGACGGTGCTGGAGCCACTACTGCGGCATGCGGTCGACCAGGTACGCGGTGGAGACCACCCTCGGACGGACCAGGACTGATGGCCGTCGTGCACTGGCCCGTGGAACTCCAGCACGGGCAGGTAGGGCTCAGACCCCTCAAGGCCACTGACGGCCCCGAGTGGAGCGCCGCCCGCCAGCGGAACATCAGCTGGCTCCGGCGCTGGGATGCGACGCAGCCGCCCGGTGCAGACGACGGTGCTCGCACCTTCCGGGCCATGGCACGCGACTGGAATCGGCAGGCGCGGTACGGGCGCATGCTGCCCTTTGTCATCACGTACGCCGGTGCCGCGGGCGCTGGTGCTCGCGCGAAGCGGCCGCTGGTCGGCCAGTTGACGGTGTCGGGTATCACCTACGGCTCAGCGCGTTGGGCGAACCTCGGCTACTGGGTCGACGAGCAGTACGCCGGCCGTGGGATCGTACCGGCCGCTGTTGCTCTCGCTGCCGATCATTGCTGGTTCACCCTCGGGCTGCATCGCCTCGAGGTCGCGATCCGCCCCGAGAACAAGGCGAGTCTGCGGGTGGTGGAGAAGCTCGGCTTCCGCTATGAAGGAGACCGGCCGCGCTTCCTGCACATCGACGGCGAGTGGCGCGACCATCGGATCTTCGCCCTCAACGCCGAAGAAGTCGGTCCCGGCCTGGTAGCACGTCTGCCCTGATCACGCTGCGTGCTTATTCACACCAGTCACACGAGTCTTCTTGCGACACACCGGCTCACGTACCGGACCTGACCCGCCCGGGGTCTTAGCGTCGTCGCATGGGGACGACAGGGCTGATCTACGTGGCGATCGTCGCCGCGTGGGCCGCATACCTCGTCCCGATGCTTTTGAAGCGCAACGACGAGGCGAGCGCGCGCCGCTCGGCGGAGAAGTACTCGTCGTCGGCTGCCCGCGTGCTGTCGCGGCAGTCGGACGTACAGGCGCGCTCGCGGTACGTCGTACGACCCCCAGGCTCGCCTGGCACAGCGTCGCCTGACACAGGCACTGACACGGTGCCTTCTGAGATAGGGACTGAGGATCCGTCGCCGCCTGCGCGGCACGTCCCGAACCGAGCCCGCCGGGTGGCCGCTATGCGCCGCCGGCGGGTGCTGTCGATCCTGACCCTTTCACTGTTGACAGTCACGGCGCTGGCGAGCTTCCAGATGGTCGGGTGGTGGACTCTCGCAGTACCGGCGACACTGATCGTCGGCTTCGTCGTACTCACCCGGGTGCAACTCCGTCGCCAGGCCCGCGAGCGTGCGTCGGTCGCTGCCGAGGCCCGGGCCCGGGCGGATGCCCACCACGATCGCGGCCCCGCGACAGCACCATCGCTCGCGGCCCAGGACCATGAGCTGACGATCGAGGTGAAGCTCCCGGTCGCCCCGGAGCCCGAGGTCGCGCCGTCAAGGCCCGAGCCCCGCACCGACGGCCTGTGGGACCCGGTGCCCGTCACCCTGCCGACGTACGTGATGAAGGAGAAGGCCCCCGACCGGACGGTCCGCACGATCAGCCTGTCCGGCCCCGAGGTCTTCTCCTCAGCCCGCACCGCAGACCCCGAGCCGGAAGCGGCCCCCGTCGTACCGGAGCCCGCCCCGGCCCCGATCGAAGAACCCGAAATCCGCCGCGCCGTAGGCGACTGATCGACCGCTGGACTATCGCCTGCCCATCGCTCGACCGCAGCCCCGAGCCAGCCTCGGGGCTGCGTCCTTTTACCTGCCAGAGCAGCTCGCAAGCCCCTTCCCGGGCCGGGGTGATCCCGGTTTCAGACAGCGACCGATCGCGTGTTAGAGTTTCGCGGTCGCAAGGAAACACAGCGACAACCTGGGGCTGTGGCGCAGTTGGTAGCGCGCCTCGTTCGCAACGAGGAGGCCAGGGGTTCGAATCCCCTCAGCTCCACCCAGGTCAGAGGCCCTTTCCGAGTAATCGGGGAGGGCCTTTGTCGTCGAGTGCAGCAGCAAAATGCAGCAGTAGGGCTT
>NZ_JAAGLV010000002.1 GCF_010548305.1 Streptomyces sp. SID13031 | reverse complement strand
AACGAGTCCTGGGTCGGGCCGGACAGCGTCGAGGCACCCACGGCGGTGGCGGCCAGGGCCAGCAGCCATCCGGCGATGACGACGATGCGGTGACCGAAGCACCACCGACCGATCTTGTACAGCAGCCTGGCCACGACAACCCCTTCCCTCCGTGAGGCACTCTGCCTCGATGGGAGAGTATCCCAACTTTGTAGATCAAGTCATGTTGGGTGTCACCATCGGAGCGATACACTTGCCTGGTGGGGCTTCGTGAGCGCAATGCGGTCAGAACACGGCAGGTCATCTTCGCCGCGGCGATGGAGTTGTTCGTGCGGCAGGGCTATGAGGAAACGACCATGGAGGAGATCGCGCAGCACGCCGATATCGGTTCGTCGACCCTGTATCGCTACTTCCTGAACAAGGAATCGATCGCCATGGAACCCCTCGGCGCTCCGGGCGTGATGGCGGCAGCGGCGGCCCGGCGCCCGGCGGACGAGGACGTCGCCCTGGTAGTCGGCAATGCCGTGATGGCCTTGCTCGAGTACCAAGCCGCCCTCGAGGTCCATACGCAACTCAAGGAAATGCTCACCGAGAATCCGAAACCGTTCGCGCTCGTGCTCGAGTGGTACCGAGACGAGGAACGCCTGCTGGAGCAGGCCCTCCTCAAACGAACCGGCGCCGCTCCCGACGACCTGCACATCGCGTTCACCGCCAGGGTCGCCACCGTCATCCTCAGCCTCATCTTCCGAACTCCAGAGGGATCCGACGAGGTACTCGATCCCGCCGAGACCGCACGCCAGATCATGATGCAGCTACACAGCTCACCGCCCACACTTCCCTACGTCCCCTGAAGCGTGCGCTGAGACGCGACTGGGTTCGACCGGTATCCCTCTGCCAGCCAACGCCCTCTTCGACGCATTTCTTGAATGCCGCGGCGAAGGTCTCGTACGCGGCGTGCGGCTCGGACAGCTGTCCGCCGATGACCTCGGTGGCCGCCGGACCGGTAACCCATCACGACCACGATCCTGGCGTAGCGCGTCAGATGAACACTTCGTTAACAGCCTTGTGCCAACGTGGCCGGCCGCGTTCCGTTGGATAGATGGACCGCTCAGATGAAGATCGCGCGATAGCCGAGGCAGCCGAGCGACTCACGAAGACGTTCCCTGGCCTCTCCCCCGACACCGTCGAACGTGCCGTCACCGAGAGCCAGCCAGAGTTCGACGGCAATCCGATCCGCGACTTCGTTCCGTTGTTCGTAGAACGCGCCGCGAAGCATCGCCTGCGGTCCTTGACCAGCACCGACGCTTAAGCCACGGCGCTGGTTGGCCGCCGATGCCGACGATCGATGTACTGGACAGCTGGATTCACTATGCCGAGACCGGCCTCGGTGAGCCTGTCGTCTTCCTGCACGGCAATCCCACCTCGTCCTACCTGTGGCGCAACGTCCTCGAGCCGGTCGCGAAGCACGGCTGGCGATGTATCGCTCCGGACCTGATCGGCATGGGCAAGTCCGGCAGACCCGACGTGGACTACCGGCTCGCCGATCACATCGCGTATCTCGGCGCTTTCATCGAGGCGCTCGGGCTCGACAGGTTCACGCTGGTCGGCCATGACTGGGGCGCGGTGCTCGCGCTGGACCGGGCGCGACGCCGCCCCGACCAAGTCCGTGGAGTCGCGTTCCTCGAAGGACACATCCATCCGATCACCCACTGGGAAGACTTCGACGAAGACAGCCGCGACCTGTTCCAACGCCTCAGGAATCCGGACCTCGCCGAACCACTCATCCTGGAACAGAACCTCTTCATCGAGAAAGTACTTCCCTCAGGCGTCCTCCGCACCCTGACCACCGAGGAGCTGGACGCCTACCGTGCGCCTTTCCTCGACCCGCTCGACCGTCGCACGATGCTCGCCTGGCCAGGCGAGATCCCCATCGAAGGCGAACCGGCCGACGTCACGGCCCTCGTCATCGCCAACCAGGCCGTCATCGCGGACCCGACCATCCCCAAGCTCCTCATCCACGCCACCCCCGGAGCCGTCATCGGCCCCACCGAGGTCGACTGGTGCAGAACCCACGGCCAGAACCTGACCATCACCCACGTCGGCCCCGGCACGCACTTCCTCCCCGAGGACCGTCCCACCCAGATCGCCACCGCCCTAGCCGGCTGGCTGCAGCCCGCTTGAAGGCTCCACCCTGTCACGCTGAGCGCCTACGCAGGCATCGCCGGTCACCAGGACGGCGCACAATAGTTGCTGTTCGTCGTAAGCAGGGGGATTCTCACAGCTCTCTAACAGGTGCGATGACGCCCTTCAGGGCGATGTCCGACATGGCCTGGGTAGTCGGGCATCCTTTGTCCGGTGACTACGTCTGACGAGCTCGCCGTGCCGGCCACCATCGACGGGCCGGGCAAGGCCACGAGCACACCGCGAGGCGCGGCAGCGTGGCTGCTGAAACACCGTGTGCAGCCGGTGGGGCCCGAGGCCGACGACACGCATGCGACGCCTCAGGCGTGGTGGAAGGTGATGTGCCTGACCGGGGTCGACTACTTCTCGACCCTGTCGTACCTGCCGGGAATCGCTGCGCTCGCCGCCGGTGCGCTGTCTCCCCTGGCGACATTGCTGATCGTCGCGCTCACCCTGCTGGGGATGCTGCCGATGTACCGGCGGGTCGCCAAGGAGAGCCCGCACGGTCAGGGCTCGATCGCGATGCTCGAGAACCTGTTGCCGTTCTGGCGCGGCAAGATCTTCGTCCTGGTCCTGCTCGGCTTCGTGGCGACGTCCTGGATCATCACCATCACCTTGTCCTCGGCCGACGCGACCGTGCACCTGGTCGAGAACCCCTACACCCCGGAATTCCTGCATGGGCAGGAGGTAGCGGTCACTGTCGTGCTGTTGCTGATCCTCGGTGGGGTGTTCCTGCTGGGATTCAGCGAGGCGGTCGGCGTCGCCATCCCCCTCGTGGGGATCTTCCTCGTCCTCAATGCCGCGATCGTGGTTGTCGGTCTGTACGACGTCGCCACCACCAACGGCGCGTTCTCCAGTTGGGTGGATGCTCTCACCGACGGCCGGGAAGGTTTCGGTGGCGTCATCGGACCGGCCGTCGTCGCCTTCCCACTTCTGGTGCTCGGTCTGTCCGGGTTCGAGACCGGCGTCAGCATGATGCCGCTGGTCGCCGCCGACGGCGAGGACGCCAAGGAGCGGCTGGCCAGCCGGGTCCGCAACACCAAGAAGCTGCTGACCGTCGCGGCGCTGATCATGAGCGTCTACCTGCTGGCCACCAGCTTCATCACCACCGTGCTCATCCCGGCCAAGGAGTTCGAGCCCGGCGGTGCGGCGAGCGGCCGCGCGCTGGCCTATCTCGCGCACGAGAAGCTCGGCGAAGTCTTCGGCACCGTCTACGACCTCAG
This sequence comes from Streptomyces sp. SID13031, assembly GCF_010548305.1. Taxonomy (GTDB): domain Bacteria; phylum Actinomycetota; class Actinomycetes; order Propionibacteriales; family Kribbellaceae; genus Kribbella. The sequence continues at coordinate 677,278 of NZ_JAAGLV010000002.1, read as the reverse complement.
CAGCGTGCTGATCCTTTGGTTCGCGGGCGCGTCGGCGATGGCCGGCCTGATCAACATCGTGCCGCGCTACCTCCCGGCGTACGGGATGGCGCCCGAGTGGGGCCGCGCGGTCCGCCCGGTGGTGCTCGTCTACACCGCCATCAGCGTCGCGATCACCATCGCCTTCGGCGCGGACGTCGACGCCCAGGCGGGCGCCTACGCGACCGGGATCTTGGTGATGATGGTCTCCGGCGCCGTCGCGGTCACCATCTCCGCCGCGCGGAAGGGCCAGCGGCGCGCAGCGATCGCCTTCACTGTCCTCACGCTGGTACTGCTCTACGCCCTGGTCGAGAACATCATCGAGAAACCCGACGGCATCGCCATCTCCGGCCTCTTCATCGCCGGCATCGTCGTCGTCTCGCTGATCTCCCGGGTCTCCCGTACCACCGAACTGCGCGCCGACCGGATCGAGTTCGACGACACCGCCCGCCGCTTCCTCACCGACTCGATCCGCAACGACGGCATCCTCAACCTGATCGCCAACCAGCGCCAGGCCGGCGACGCCGCCGAGTACGCCGCCAAGGAGGCCGATGTCCGCGCCACCGACCCCGTGCCGCGCCGGACGGACATCCTCTTCCTCGAGATCGAGGTCGTCGACCCCTCCACCTTCAGCGAGGTACTCCGGGTGCAAGGAGTCGAGATCGAGGGCCACCGCGTACTACGCGCCGAGAGCCCGGCCGTGCCCAACGCCATCGCCGCGATCCTGCTGGGGCTGCGCGACACCACCGGCATCACGCCGCACTGCCACTTCGAATGGTCCGAAGGCAACCCCCTCAGCCACCTCCTGCGCTACCTCATCCTCGGCCGCGGCGACACCGCCCCCGTCGTCCGCGAGATCATCCGCCAACACGAACCCGACCCAGCCCAGCGACCAGGAATCCACGTCGGCTGACGAGTGACGTCTACCAAGGCGAGCAGTCCGTCGCCGGCCGCCGACGCAATCGCTGAGCGTGGCCGCAACAGGCCAAGGGGCGGCGGGCTGCCGAGGCTGTCTGGTAGATCATTGGTGGAGGTTGCGAGGGAGGCAGGATGGCGCAGAGGTCGGCGGCAGGTTCTCGTGTGCGGGCAACCCGAGCGCAGGCGCAGGCGACGGGCGCTGTGCAGAGTGGGCGCTGGGACGCGGCGCTGCGACACAGCAAGATTGCGGTGGCCGCGGCCGAAGAGGCAGTGGCGATAGCCGACCAGGACGACGACGTTGTGCTGCTGGCGCAGGCTCTGACCACCAAGAGCCAGATCCATGAGTCGCTTGGAGACAGCGGTGAAGCGCTGTCGGCGGCGCGAAAGGCGCTGGACGTGCACTCGATAGTCGATCGAGAGTTGGACAATCCTCAGCGGGTCAGTCGGATGCTGGGTGACGACTCGGTGATTTTCCCCGCCGGGCCCGGCCCGCTCAAGGATCGGTTCGCGTGGCTGTATGCCCAGACCGCGGAGGTGCAGTTGGTTCTGGCCGGGCTCATCGCCGAACACGAGGCCAGGACTGGAGCAGCCGAGGCGCGGCGATTGGCGGAGGTGGCGCTCGGAACCTTCCGGGAGTTGGCACGGTTCAGCGACCGGTACGCGGTCAAGGCCGATCAAGTGGCGGCCGGGCGCCAGGCGGTGGTCGACCTGCTTGCCGGCCACGACCCGGCCGACGCGACTTCCCAGCCTGTCGCAGCGGAGGGCCTCACCCGGCAGGCTGCACGGAGTGACAACGAGAAGCGGAAGCAACGGCAGGCCAAGCTGACGCAGGCAGAATCGCATGCGGACAAGGCGAGGGATGACTACGCGGCCCGACGCTACGCCGCGGCAGTCGAGAACATGCGGATGGCCGTGGAGATATACCGGGAAGTGGTTCCGCACAGCCTGTGGCACAAACGCGAACTGGCGCGGGCTTTGTACGACTACGCTCACCACCTCGAAGCGCAGCGAAGCAGGGGCGCGGCGGTGGGCGCGATGAACGAAGCCCGGCTCGCTTTCGTGCAGGTGTATGAGCAGAACGACCATCGCTTCGCAGGCGAGGTGGCGCTGTGCTCCCGCGAGTTGCGCCGCCTGCGGCTGATGCGGTTACACCTACGCCGCCGACGCACTTACGTGGCACCACTCCCGATGTAGCCGGCTTACATCCATGGTTTCCTTGCCTGCGTCGGTGACGTCACGAGCTGGGCACGGCCGTCAGTCGGGTTTCCGGGAGCGGGTCATCAAGGCCGGCGTCCGCTGATCTCCTGGGTGCGGTCTTCGCGGAGGGTGCGTAGGTGGACGGCTGCCCAGGTGCGGAACGGGCGCCAGCTCTCGGAGACCTCGGCGAGGGTGCGGCCGGCGCCATACCGGTAAGTGATTTCATCGTCGAGGCGACGCTCGTTGTGTGGGATCGCGTCTGGCGCATTGGCTCCACGAATGACGACCAACTCGGCAGCGAACGGACCGAGGCCCTTCACCTCCTGTACTACGCGCACCGCGTCTTCGACTCCCATTGCACGCAGGTTGTCGCCGTCCAGCCGGCCGTCCATTGCGGCTTCGGCGACGGCGTGCAGGTACTCGGTCTTGCGGCCAGGAAGCTCTAGGTCGAGGCCACGCAACCGGTCCGGAGCAGGGAACGCGCCGCTGTCGCCGTGATCACGAACCAGATCGTCGCGGAGCTTTGTGGCTTGGACGATCCGTATCCGCTGGGACAACACAGCCCACGCCGCCGCCTCGTACGGCGAATGGAACCCACACGGCCGCAGACCGGGCAGCCGATTCTGAGCATCGGCGATCACCTCGTCCCGCAGGGCGACCTCGGGCCAGCCACGCCCGTCGACATCCAGCGACAGGAACCGGCAGGCCTGGGCGGCCGCCCGGTCAAGATCGCCATCACCCTCGACGACGATCCGCGCCGCGCTGCCCTGCTGGGTGACTCGCACCTCAGCGCTGCTCCAGTCACCCTCGACCCGGAACACCGTCCACATCTCCCGCGCCTCGCGCTGCGAAGGTAATGCAGCCGGCGCGAACCCCTCCCAGAACTGCTTGCTCGTGGCAAGCGACCAGGGCCCGAGCACCTCGACGGTCACCTCGTGACGCGCCACCACCATCAGGCCTTGTCGTGGATCGTGATGGCGTACCCGTCCAGGTCGGAGAAGGCGAATGTACGACCGAAAGGCCCGTCGAACGGAGCTGCGACGATCGGGACGCCCGCGTCGGCCAGCTGGTCGTGCAGCGCTTGCGCGTCAGTGGAGTGCAGCCACAGCGCGACCCCCAGCCCCGGGCGCGGGGATGCGGCGTCCAGATCGACGCCAGGCAGTGGCTCCCGCACCGCGAACGAGATCGGCTTGGTGTCGAACACCACCGCACCAGGCGGATTGGCCGGCAGCCTGCGCAGCCCGAGGTGGGTCTCGTAGAACTCGGCCGCACGGTCGAGGTCGCGCACCTGCAGGGCAAGAAAGTCCGGTCCGGTCACAGTCATGTTCATCCTCGGGTTGCATGTCAGTGTGTTGACATAGAGAATGTATGTCAGGATGTTGACATGAGTCAAGGCGAGCAGGTCGGCCCCCTGGAGAAGGCGGTGGGCTACACGTTGAAACGAGCGGCTACAGCACTGCGCACAGCCATGGACTCCGCCCTACGGCCACTGGACCTGACGGTGCCGCAGTACTCGTGCCTCGAAGTCCTCTCCCAGCAGCCCGGGCTGTCCAACGCCGAGCTCGCCCGAGCCGTGTTCGTCACCCGCCAGTCGATGAACCTGGTCCTCCGCGGACTCCAGGACCGGGGACTGATCACCCGCCCGGAGACCGCCCCTCACGGCCGCGCCCTGCCCAGCAAACTCACCCCCGCCGGCCGCAAACAACTCCACGCCGCCAGTACCGCCGTACGCGCCGTCGAACAGCGGATGCTCACGCCATTCACCAACCCCCAGCAGGACCGGCTACTGAATGACCTCCTCGCCTGCATCGAGGCGCTGGACTAGCTCCAACGAGCCGACCCACCGCCCGGGGGGATCGAGACGATGGGCCGGCCTACCGGAGACCTGCGCTATGCGAGGACGGGCTCCGGCGTCTCGGTGGCGGGCTTCGGCGGCAGGTGGTGATCCGCGTGGCCCTCGATGTGCAGTTCGGGCAGCCGCTTGCTCAGCCATTGCGGCATCCACCAGTTGACCCGGCCGAGGATGTGCATCACGGCCGGCACGATCACCAGCCGGACGATGGTGGCGTCCAGCAGGATCGCGGTCGCCATCCCGATTCCGATCACCTTGAGGATGATGTCCGGGCTTGGCACGAACGCGATGAACACCGCGATCATGATCAGCGCCGCCGCCGTGATCACCCGGGCCGTACCGGCCAGTCCGTCGGTGACCGCACGGTGGTTGTCCCCGGTTCTGACCCACGATTCGCGCATCCGGCTGACCAGGAACACCTCGTAGTCCATCGACAACCCGAACAGCACCGCGAACATCAGTACCGGTACGAACGGCGGCAGCGGTGTGTGGGTGTCGATCCCGACCAGCTGACCGAGCCAGCCGCCATCCAGTACCAGCGACACCACGCCGTACGCCGCGCCGACCGAGAGCAAGTTCATCACCGCCGCCTTCACCGCCACGGCGACGCTGCGGAAGCTGACCAGGAGCAGCAGCATGGACAACAGGACGACGCCGCCGATCAGGAACGGGATCCGGCTGGCCAGGTCCTCGGTACTGTCGATCGAGCTCGCCACCACGCCGCCGACGCGGACCTCGAGATCGGTCCCGGAAGTTGCCTTCGGCACCGTTTCTTCACGGATCCGCTGCACCAGATCCTCAGTGGCCGCGTCCTGCGGACCAGTCTTCGGTACCACCGTCAGGACCGCCGTGTCACCAGCCGGGTTGACCTGCGGCTGGCTGACCGAGGCAACGCCTTCCGTCTCCCGCAGCGCTTGAGCCAGAGCAGGCAGCGCCGACTGGTCTCGCAGGCCTTCAGGAAGCTCGACGGCGAGCAGCAGCGGACCGTTGACACCGGGACCGAAGCCGTTGGAGATCTGGTCGTAGGCCTGCCGGGTGGTCGTCTCGGTCCGGTTGTTACCGGCATCGGGGAATCCGTACTGCACCCCGAAGAACGGCAGGGCCAGCGCTGCCAGGGCGCCGATACCAGCCACGGCCGCGACGATCCGGTGCCGTTCGACGAAGCGGCTGTAACGGAGCCAGAACCCACTGGGATCCACGTGCCCGTCGGCGGTCACGCTGGTGGCCGGCCTCCGTCGAACCAGCGGCAACCGGAGTCGCTCGACATGCTTGCCCAGGAACCCGAGCAGAGCCGGGAACAAGGTGACGCTGGCCAGTACCGTGACCAGTACTGCCGTGATGGTGACAAGTGCGGCGCCACGCATGTAGGGGATCCCCATCGCGAACAGGCCCAGCAGGCTGACCACGACGGTGCTACCGGCAACGACCACCGAACGGCCGGCCGTGTCGAGCGTCGCCACCGTGGCCGCCTGCGGATCGAGCCCGGCCAATCGCCACTCGCGGAACCTGGTCACCATCAGCAACACATAGTCGATCCCGATGCCGATCCCCATCATCGTCGCCAGCGACGTCGACCACTCGGGCGCATCGGCCAGGTTGATCACCAAGCCGGTGAGCGCACCACTGACCACCAGACCGATGATCGCGACGATGATCGGCAGACCAGCCGCCACCACCGAGCCGAAGGTCAGCAGCAAGATGATCGCCGCTGCCGCCAGGCCGAGGCCCTCGGACCCGATGGAGCCGGTGTCGGCCAGGTTGATCGCCTGACCGCCGATCGCCGTACCGAGCCGGCCGGAGTTCTGCGCCTCGACCAGGTCGATCAGCTTCCGGCTCTCCTCGACCGGCATGTCAGCGGGGTTGACCACGTCGAGGCGCAACCGCGCCACCGCGGTCTGGCCGTCGGCGGAGACTCCGCCCGGTGTCACGAACGGGTCTTCCGCACTCACCACGTGCGGTACGCCTTTCAGTTCGGTCAACAGCTTGGTGACATCTACTCGCGATCCGGCGATCCCCGCGTCGGAATGGGCCACGACCGTCACAGTTGCCCCGGACTGAGCCGGGAACCGCTCCTCCAGCAGCCGCTGGGCCGCCTGAGAGTCCGACCCGGAGGTCGAGTAGTCGACGGTGAACTCCCCACCGAACGCCGACGACAGCCCGATCGCGAGCGCCAGGGCCGCGATCCAGCCGAGCACCACGCTGCCGCGGTGACGGAAGGCGAAACCGCCCAGCCGTCCCAGCGGACCGGGCCGCGGTGATGAGTGAACTTGCTCCGGCAGTGCCATGACCGCTCAGCTCCTCGCTAGCTGATATGGAAGATTCATCCGGTTAACATACGGAGCAATCTTCCAGTTCGGCAAGACTTCTTAGCCGAACGGCTAGTGAAATAGCTCACAGCTACAGCAGGTAACGCACCCGAAGCCGACCCGGAGGCGCGAGCGGTTACCGGTCAGCTTTCCTGGCGGGTGGGATCACGCGCAGGCAGAGGTTCCGCAGTACTTCGCGGAGCTCGTCCGGCGAGAGGTCCGGGAACCGGCGCAGTACCGGCCGGAGGTCGCTGACCAGGAAGTACCCAGCCTGCTCCTCGACGGTCGGCTCGTCACCGAACAGCAGCCGCAGGCCGCGCAGGCCGAGCTCCTCCGCATGCGCCGCGAACCGCTTCTGCCGCCGTACTCCGGGGTCCTCGTTCAGCGGCATCACCGCGCGCTGCTGCACCACGAGGTCGATGAAGCCGTCGATGACGAACTCCAGCCGCGCCTGCCGGCCGCGCACCTTCTCGGCCGCGTCGAACACGGCCGCCAGTTCGCGTTGCGAGCCGGCCGTGATCGCCTCCAGGATCTCGGCCTTGGTCTTGAAGTAGTAGTAGACGTTCGCCTTGGTGACACCCATCGTGTCCGCGATCAGCTGCAGCGAGGTCCCGTCGTACCCCTGCTCACTGAACAACCGCCGAGCCGTCGTCACGACCTTCGCTCTGGTCTGCTCGGCCTGCTCCGCACGCTTCATTCCGCCGATGCTAGCGCCGGGTCGCCTATCGTCCGTTGGACGGAATACTCTGGTGGCATGACCGATCGAGGGATGCAGGAGCTCGCCCTGCTGTTGCTGACCGCGCTCGCGAACGAGTCCCGGCATGGCTACGCCATCGCCCAGGAGGTCAAGACCATCACCGACGGCCGGGTGACGCCGCGCACCGGAGCGCTGTACGGAGCATTGGACAGATTGCTGACCGACGGCCTGATCCAGGTGGAGCGCGAAGAGGTCGTTGGCGGCCGGGCGCGCCGGATCTTCGCACTCAGCCCCGCCGGGCGGGAGCGCCTGGAAGCAGAGGCGGACAGGCTGGCCGCCACCGCGCGCGAGGTCCGGCGACGTCTGGCCGCCGGCACCGCACCCGCAACGTGAGCGACCCCCTTCTCCGGCTGTATCCGCCCGCCTACCGAGCCGCCTACGGACACGAGATCCTCGACGTCCATCGCGAGATGACGATGGACCTGCCGCGGGCGGCTCGGCTGCGCGCGGACGCCGACCTCGTCGCGCACGCCCTGCGAGTTCGCCTGGGCCTCGACTCCGCATCGCCCGGCGGGAGCTTCTTCGCCCTGGCGGCACCGTTCGCCCTGGCGGTCGCCGCGGCGTACAGCGGGATTCAGTTGATGAGCTGGTACGCCGGAGTCGCGCTTTCGCCAGGGTCGACGTGGAGCCATCTCGCAACCATGGACGGACCGCAAACGCTCAACATGCTGTTCCTGGCGATGGCCTGCGTCGGCGCGATCGCCGCTCTGCTCAAGCGCTGGACGCTCGGCGCAATCCTGGCCGTGTCCGGGTTGCTGGGTTTCGCCGCCCTGTGGACCATCGCGCCGGCCCTGTACGGCGATGGACCGTTCGAGCCGATCGCGGCCGTGCTGACGGCCGCCGTCGTACTCGCCTGCCCGCCCGATCGACGCGGCGACCGGCGCTTGTCGGCAGCAGCCGGAGCCATGGCCGCCATCGCCTGGTTTCCCGTTGCCCTGGTTCAGACCCGGAGCTTCATCGTGAGTACGGACTACGGGAGCTGGCCGCTGCTGACTCTCGTTCTCACCGGCGCCGCCCTCACCCTTCGCGCCCGACCGTGGGGCCTGCGCCAACTCGGAGCGGTGGCTGCGGCCTCACCACTCTTCCTCGCTCACGCCGCTACGACCGACTGGTTCGCAATAGTCCGCTGAAGTGAGTATTCTCTGCAACGTACTATCCGAGACGCCGAGCAGAGAAGACCCTCGAGATGCCCTTCACCCTGGCTCATCCCGCCGCGGTTCTGCCGCTGCTGCGCAAACCCTTCGTCCCAGCAGCCCTGGTCGCCGGCTCGATGGCACCCGACGTCCCGTACTTCCTGACCGCCGCCGGCGTCACCTCGACCAGCGCCGGCGACTGGTACGGGCCGTTCCTCAACGCCACCCACAGCCACGGACTCAGCGGCCTGCCGATCGACCTGCTGTACGCCGTCGCGCTGGCGGCCGTCTATTGGGTGATGCGAGCACCGATCTCGGCGCTGCTCCCCTCTGGCCTGGGCCTGCCGGAGCCTGAGCGGCCGGGGAGCCCGAGCGCCAAGGGCCGGTACGTCCTGTGGCTGCTCGTTTCCGCTCTGATCGGTGTCGCCACCCACGTTGTGTGGGACGCACTGACCGAGGTCGACTTCCTACCCTCCCGCCTGCTCCAGTACGCGAGCACGGCATTCGGCCTGGTCGTCGTCGGCTGGTTCCTGTGGAAGCGACGCGCCCAGCTTCGCAGCGCCGATGACAGGACTCGCCACCTCGGCGCCACGATGCGGCGAGTGGTGGTAGTACTGCTGATCGCGGCCCCACTGCTGGGCGCGGCCGCTCTCGCCCACGCCGACTACAACGACCACCGCACCGTGACCGAGGTGGACTACAGCCGTCCGATCACCGTTGCCCAGGGCAACGGTCTGACCGACACGACCTACCCCGAGACGACGGTGACGGCTCCTTGGGGCACACGCGCCGAAGGTGTCCTGACCGGAGCGGCCAAGAGAGCAGGCGCCTCGTTCGCGATCGCCCTACTGCTCTATGCCGCTGCCTATACGAGCCTCGGATTCCGCGACCGTCGACGGTCGATCGCCTGAACACATCTCGCGAGCCTTGCCCGAATGTCACCGCATAGATGACATTCAAGGTCCGTTGGCCTTCATTGGGGACTGTATTGCGCGGCATGGCACGGCGATCACGACCGGGACCTCGATGAGTGGGCCTACGACTCCGGCCAGCGCCTGTCCTTAGGTGACTCGGCGAGGCCCTCCACAACGCCCTACCAGACTTCTCCAGCCGTAAAGACTGGGCGCGGCTCGACCGGCTCAGCTTCTTCTCAATCTTCTGATCGGCATATCTCCGGACAAACGCCATGTGCGACTGGGGCAACTGGTATGTCAGGTTCTGGTCGGACAAAAGCGAGGCCATCGGTAGCAGCCTCCAACTCCGCCGCGTATTCCGGATCGACCCTGTCGAGGTCAATTCCCAACAGTCCCGTCTCTGGGTAAGGTCCCAGCCCAGTGACCGCAGTGCGCGGCCCACCTAACGGGTTTCCGTTCTCCTCGACCCACTTCATCACTCGGTCTACCTCTTCGGCACTCGGTCGCCACCGCCGAAGACGCAACTGCTCAGGAGATCCGACCAGATGCTGAAGTTCCTGGCGAGCACGGACCATCCCCGCGTGGTCAGGAACGCTGACAATCAGCAGGCGACGACCCGGTCGGTAGGGGTCGGCGACATCTTCCAGACGGGCGTTTGTATCGGGATGGCGGTCTATCCAACTCTGGATCAACTGCCGATCGGTCGTGTCCGAGCCTGATCGAGACGGTTCTGGCATGTCCACCTCTCTCGTCGCACACGTGGAGACTTGCAGGAAGTTGCAGCTCTGCACTCTTACCGTGCGATCGCAGGCCGCGATAGCGGATGATCATGTCACCATTGACTTGTCGTAGATCTCCTCCGCCAGGTCACCAGTGATCCCGTTGACCGCCATGCCCTCGAACAGCTTCGTCTTCAGCGACGAGATCTTCTCGACGCCGCGTTTGGAGCCCATCGCGCGGCGCAGCAGGTCGGCTTCGTCGCCGTCGATCCCGCCGACGGCCATCGCCATCTGCATCAACTGCTCCTGGCACAACGGCACACCCAGGGCCCGCTCCAACACCGGCTCGAGTTTCGGGTGCAGGTACGTGATCGGTTCTTCGCCGGTGCGGCGACGGATGTAGGGATGGACGGCCCCGCCTTGGATCGGGCCGGGGCGGATCAGCACGATCTCGGTGACCAGGTCGTAGAACCGGCGCGGCAACAAGCGCGGGAGGGTTGCCATCTGGGCGCGGGACTCGACCTGGAGCACCCCGACCGAATCGCCACGACAGAGCTGGTCGTAGAAGCTGGCTTCTTCTTTCGGGATGGTGTGCAGCGACCACTCCTCACCGGTGTGCACGCGGACGAGGTCGATGCAGTACTGGAGAGCCGCGAGCATGCCCAGGCCGAGGAGGTCGAACTTGACCAGGCCCATCCAGGCGCAATCGTCCTTGTCCCACTGCAACACCGACCAGTTGGCTTTGCGGGCGTGCTCGATCGGCACCACCTCCCCGACCGGTCGTTCGGTCAGCACCATCCCGCCAGAGTGGATCCCGAGGTGCCGTGGGAACTTCAGCGGCTGGGCCGCGAGGGCCGTGACGCGTGGCGGGATGTCGCCGTCTCCCCCGCCGCCGGCCGCGATATCCGCAGACCAGCCATCGACGTTTTTCGACCAGGCATCTTGCTGCCCGGTCGAGTAGCCGAGGGCTTTGGCTGCGTCGCGGATCGCGGACTTGGGACGGAGCGTGGGCGCTGGGAGCTGGCGTGCCGCGGCGGCTAGCGTCGATGGCTCGCATGGTTGCCGGGCTGCCTGCGCTGGGCGCTGGGCATCGGGCAGCGTCCGGGCTGCCGAGTGGCAGCGCGCGGGGCTTCGGGCGGTGGGTTGTTGGGCCGGGGTGGTGTTACGGGTCGGCGGAGGGGGTGTCGCCCCAGGGGTTGAGTTGGGCGGTGGCTTGTGGGGTTAGCCAGGACCGGAGCTCGTTGCCTGCGATTGTCGTGGTGGGTGCACGGGTGAGGCTGGCGGCTGCGGGTGGCCGGGTGGGCTGTTCGTGGATCGGGTCCACGTTCACGTTCATATTCACGTTGCTGTTGCTGGTGCTGGTGGGTGGTGGCCAGGGGGCGCTGGTGGTGTCTTTGAGGTTGGTGAGGTCGGCCAGCGTTCGGGCTACCGGGTCGGCCCAGCTGGGGCGGGTGACCTCGACGGTGCCGTGGGTGATGGTGACGATCCACTGGCCGTCGTGGATCGCGGTGTGGTGAGGGCTGCAGGCCAAGACCAGGTTATCGAGGCTGGTCGGGCCACCGTCGGCCCAATGCACCCGGTGGTGGGCGTGGCACTGCCAGGGTGGGGCTTTGCAGATCACACAGCCCTTGTCGCGTTTGATCAGGGCGCTGCGAATGGCGTCGGTGACGAACCGTTTCGACGTCCCGACATCCAGCGGGCGTGAATCCGAACCCAGCACGATCGGCAGCACCCGCGCGTCGCAGGCTAGCAAGCGAACCGCGGAGGCGGACAGGTTCTCACCGAACACCAGTTCACCCACCCCACCGCAACCCCCACCACCGAACAGCCCATCGTCCCCGCCGCCCGCGCCCTCCCCGCACCCGCCCTCCCCGCACCCGCCGCCCCCGCACCCGCAGTCCCCGCCATCCGTGCGATCCGTGCGGCTATTGCCGCAATTGCGGGCTTCGGCTGTGGCTGCTTTGAGGTCGTCGAAGTCGATGGTGACGGTGATGTGGGGGACGCCGGGGCCGGGGGCGGTACTGCCCGCGGCACGTTCCAAGATGGCGGTCAACGCGTCGGCCTGGCGTTTGTCACAGGAGCGGGGGTCGTGGTCGCCGTCTACAGTTTTGTGGGGTTTGGACAGTTTGTCGATCTGGATCTGGAGCAGTTCGGCGCGGTCGTTGGCCAGGAACCCACTGAACTGGACGCCGTGGTCGACGCGGCGCAGCCGGAGGCGTTCGCGGTCGTAGGCGTCGTTCTCGGCGGGTTCGGGGCCGTCGGTGTCGAGGCGGGCCAGGATCTGCTTACCGAGAACGGTCAGGTCACTGGGAGGCAGGTAGCGGGCGGCTTCGACCATGATCCGTTCGGCCGCCTCGAGGTCTTCGACCGCGACCGTGGAAGGCGCCTTTTCGAGCGCCGCGACGATCGCTTTGGCCTGGCCCGGATGAATGACCGGCCACTCACCAGCATCGTCGGAGTCTGCGTCGTCGGAGGCGGAGCCTGCATCGACGGTGTCGTCCGAGGTGGTGGGTGGGGCGTAGGGGTCGGGCAGTGCGGCGGCGACGACCGGGTACTTGGACAGTTTGGTGGCCAAGGCGAGGTCGCGGCGGACGTCGTTGGTGTTCGTGCGAGACCGCAGCGACAACAGTTCGATCGTGTCGCGGGCATCGAGTTCTTTGGCCAGGCCGGTCTCGTCGATGCGGGCGATGATGTCCAACTGGTAGGTGTCCAGGGCGGAGCGGGCAGCCTGCACCGTGTCGAAAGTGGTCAGCAGTTCGCTGCCGCTTTGCGACCACGCCGGACGCAGCTCCGAGATCTCCATACCCTAGAGCCTAAACGCGACCACCGACAGTTTCCGATCCGGAAGCCCTTATTTTCAAGGGCTCCTGTGATTGGCAGGAACTGGCCAGGTTATCCCCAGGAGGCAGCGAATTGTGGAAATCGGAGCGCCGTGGAGCAGGCTCTCAGCGGTCCGGATGATCGGGCCGTGGCGGGATCCAGTACTTCATCGCGGTCGCGGCCGCCCAGCCGGTGAGGTCCATGAACAGTACTGCGGGGGCGAGGCCGGCTCGCGGCGGCGATCAGGAAGGGGCCGGCGGCGCTGCCGGTGTCTGCGAAGAGCAACGCTTCGGCGACGAGCTGGTCGGCAGGATCCGAGATCGGCACCTCGCTGAGCCTGGAGCGGCGGTTGAAGTACTCGCCCGCGAACCGGCTGCCCGGCGCCGAGACGGAGGTGATCAGGTCGAGCACCTCGGACTTGAAGTTGTGCACCTGCGCTGAGTCGAGCTCATACACCACGGCGCCGGTCGGCAACGGCAGGCGCCACGCGCGAGCATCCAGCCCCGCTCCGACCAGGACGAGCTGGCGACACCCCTCGGCCGCCGCGGTCTCGAAGTACCAGTCGTAGAACGGGGTTCGGCCGGCGAAGTACGCGTAGAGGCCGGTCCAGAGCTGATGATCTGTCGTCGCGAGCGGGGCCGAGTCGCGGGAGCTTGCCTTCGGCATCTTCCGCACCTGCCGCGGCGGCGAAGAGCGAGAGGCGATAGGGGATGGCCGATGGGCGGCAGGTTCCACAGTACGGTCGGGGATGTGGATCAGTTGATGCTTGGGATCGATATCGGCACTACGGCGGTCAAGGTGATCCTCTTCGATCCCGCCGGGCGGCCCGTTCGGGCACACACGACGGCGTACGGGATCCGGCGACCGCAGCCTGGGTGGGCCGAGCAGGATCCGCTCGACTGGTGGCTGGGGTGTCAGGCAGGGATCCGCGCCGTGCTCGATGGCGTACCGGTCGGTGCGGTGAAGTCGACCGGAGTCGTCAGCCAGGTGAACACGCACGTCTTCACCGACGACGACCTCGTACCGCTCGGGCCGGCGATCATCTGGCAGGACCAGCGGTGTGCCGCCGTCGCGAGTGAACTCGATGCGCGGCTCAGCGCGGCAGACAAGGAACGGATCTGGGGCGGGCCCGTGGTGCTGGACGCCTCCTTCGCCGGAGCGCGGGCGGTCTGGTTCGCTCGCGAGGAGCCGGAGAAGTGGGCGCGGACGCGCTGGGTGCTCAGCCCGAAGGACTTCGTCCTGGCGAAGCTGACCGGCCAGGTCGCGACGGACATGATGTCCGGCACCCGGATCAGCAGGCCTGACGGCTATCTGACCGAGGCCGTCGCTCTCGCCGACGGGCTGGCCGAACGCTTGCCGCCGATCCACCCGCCGGAATCCGTGCTGGGCGAGGTGCATGGCCTGGGGACGGTCGTCGTGGGCACGATGGATGCGTACGGCGCGATCTTCGGCAGCCGGACCACGGAGCCCGGCCGCGGCATGATCTCTTGCGGTACGTCGCTCGTCGTCGCAGGTGCCTCGCGCAAGTCGTTGCCCTCGGCAGGCATTGTCACCTTCCCCGCTCGCAACGGGTTGTCCGTCCACGCCGGCCCGACCCAGGCGGCCGGCGACGCGATCCGCTGGTGGGGCAGCGTGTCGGGGCTGTCCGTCGCGGACGTCTTCGCCTCAGCTCGCCAAGGCCGGACCGGCCCGGTCTTCACGCCGTACCTGGCCGGAGAGCGCGCTCCCTTGTGGGATCCCGACGTCCGCGCCAGCTTCCTCGGCCTCAGCTCCGGTACCACCCAAGCCGACCTGTCCCGCGCAGTACTCGAAGGCGTCGCCATGTCCGGCCGGCACGTCCTCGAAGCCGTCGAACAGGCGTGTGGTGCGACCTTGTCGACGCTGACCCTCTCGGGTGGCGGCGCCCGCGACGACCTCTGGTCCCAGATCCACGCCGACGTCCTCGGCCGACCGGTCGAGCGACTGCTCGTCCATGACAGCGCCGCCCTCGGAGCCGCGCTCTTGGGTGCCGTCGGCAACGGAATCTTCGCGGACGTCGAAACGGCCGCCGCGGCAACGGTCCGGGTCGACCGCACCTTCACCCCGGCGGCCGGCCTCGATCCGCAGTACGAGGTGTATCGGCTGTCCTATGAAGCGCTGCGCGGTATCCACGAGCGACTGAGCTCTTAGCCGGTGTGTGCCGGCGCAATCTGCACCGGCACACAACAGGCGGTCAGTACTACTCAGTCAGGCGGAGGTAGTCGATGTTGAAGCCCCCGGACTCGCAGTACAGGGTGAGCTGCTGGTCCCCAGCCGGCAGAGTTATCTGCGTGTGGATCGACTGATAGGTCCCCCAGCCGCCGGTGCTCGGGACGGACACCTTCGCCAGTACGGCGCCTGACGCGTCGCGCAGCGAGATCGCGTCCGGGGCCGTTGCGCCGGTGCCGTTCGCGACCCGGAGCTCCACGTCGTACGTCGCGGCCTTGGTGAGGTCCAGCCGGTACTGCAACCAGTTGCCCGCGGCCGTCCAGCCGACGTTCTTGCCACCGCTGGCAGACGCGTTGTTCTCGACGAAGTTCGCGCCGCCATCGGTCCAGCCGTGCTGAGCGACATACGACTCGGCCTCGACCTTCTCGCCGACCGGTGTGCCGTGCGGCTGGATCGTCACATGGACGGTCACCTCATCGTTCGCCGCTCCATCGGTGACCCGGAACTTCAGGTCCTGGACGCCGGCTGCGGTCGGGTGCAGTGTCACCAAGCCAGTGCGCCCGTCCACGCTGACCCCGGCCGGGAGGTCGATCGCGTAGTAGGCGAGCCGGTCGCGATCCCGGTCGGTCGCCGACAACTGCACCTGCGTGGTGCCGTACTGGTCGGCGACGACGTTCGCCACAGGGCGTAGTACCGGCGCGTGGTTGTGGTGCTGGGACGGGACCTCGCCCTTCCACCGGTACGTGGCGTAGGAGTTCGCCGGCACCGTGGCGGTGAACGACTTGCCGGCCAGCACCACCCGTACCGTGGTCGGAGTGGGGTTGCTGTTGCCCAGGATGGCGACGAAGTGGTCGTCACGGTCCTTGAAGATCACGTTGCCGACGCCGTTCGCGGTCGCGCTCGACTCGACCCGGGTGTGCTCCGGGCCGAGGTACTTCGCGAACTGGCCCATCGCGTAGAGCTCGTCGCGAACGGTGAACGTCTTGGCCGTGGTGTCGACCTTGACCAGGCGGTTCGGCCACTTCGTCGTGCGGCCGATCTCGGCCCAGTCGACGTTGTTGTCCCGCAGCGGCGTCCAGTGCAGCGTGCCGCCGTCCTGGTCGGTGGTCTGCGCCCACATCACGTACGACGAGGCGTCCAGCCGGAAGTAGTTCAGGATCGTGGCCGGGTTGAGATCGCTCGTCTCGGTCATGTGCACCGGCTTGCCGGTCTGCTCGTACGCGTCCCGCATGACGGTCGGGTCACCCCAGTACGGGTGGAACGCGATCGCGTCGGCAGCCTTGTCGGCCTTCGGGTCGTTCAAGATCCGGTAGTAGTTCTTCGTCTCGGTGCTGTTCGGGTCGCGCCAGTCCCAGAAGTTGAAGTCGTGCACGTACAGGTCGGTACCGAGCCCGGCGCGCTTCACCTCGCGCTTGATCGCGACCGCCAGCTTCTGCTGCTGCTCGACGCTGATGTCCATCGCGGGGTAGACCACGTCGATGCCCGGCTCGTTGAGCAGGGTCAGCGCGTCGACCTTGATCCCCTGCTTGGCGTACGCCTGGAGGTACTTCACGTAGTACCGGGCGAAGACGTCGATGCAGTCGTCGCGGAGCTTGCCGACCTGGTAGTACGACGTGGTGCTGCCGGGCTTGAGCGCGACCTCGCCGGTGAACCGGTTGTTGGTCTTCATCCAGGCCGGGGCGCTCCACGCGGAGGCGAAGAAGGTCGCCCGCGGGTTGTAGCGCTGGATCAGCTTGACCGTGTCGACGATGTGCGTGTCGACGTCGCGCTTGATCGAGAAGTGCTTGAGCGCGAAGTCGTCGGCGACGCCGGCCGGCAGTTCGTCGTACGACCAGAACGGCAGGTGCTCGATCAGGTCGGGACTGCCGATGGTCAGCCGGAAGCGGTCGAGGCCGGCGCCGGTCTTCGGGTCGACCAGCAGCCGGATCGCGCGGTCTCGCTCGGCCGGGGTGAGCTTCCAGAGGTTGGAGACGCTCGTCTCGTCGAGCGAGAAGCCGACCCCGGTGTAGCGCTGCCGGAGGGTGCTCGGGTCGATCACGACGGTGGCGTCGGCGGGGCCGCCGTCATCGCGTCCGACGTAGCTGGTGGGCAGCGGCTGCCAGGTCTGGGCGGCTCCGCTGGAATAGGTACCGGTGACGACGGCGCCGCGGTCGGGCCGGCCTGATGTGGCAGGCAGACCTGCGGTGGCGGGCAGGCCGACGGCGGCCAGCATGCTGCCGGCCGCTGCGGCGATGACGACCGCCGCGCTGATGGATCGCCTCACGATGACTCCTCGGGGTGGGCGGGAAAGCGCTTGCATCGAGCGGGACTCTACTGTTCCGCGACGCATTGCACACCCCTTCCCCG
This sequence comes from Streptomyces sp. SID13031, assembly GCF_010548305.1. Lineage (GTDB taxonomy): Bacteria > Actinomycetota > Actinomycetes > Propionibacteriales > Kribbellaceae > Kribbella. The sequence continues at coordinate 660,111 of NZ_JAAGLV010000002.1, read as the reverse complement.
GTTCCGGAACTTCCCGGCGGTCAGGGTGCGCGGGTGGCCAGGGTCGCTGTGGTGGCGGTGGTGGTGATCGTGACCGTCCAGCCGTCGTCGTCGGTGAAGACGAGGGTGGTGGTGGTCCCGCCGGTGGTGGTGTCCTTGACGATGTCCCAGAACGGGCCGTCCGCGGCGTCGCGGTAGTACCGGAGTACTTCGGGCGGGGACGGCGAGGCGAACCGGAGGTTGGCGCCGGTCTTCGGATCGCTGAGCGAGGCCGCCTTGGTCCCGCCGGGGAACTTGAGGAAGAACGGCACGTTGACGAGCTTCAGCGCGCTGGCGGAGATCGGGTCCGGCCGGTACTGCCAGAACTTCACGACCGTCTCGTCGGCCGAGGTGGCGGTGATCGACCCCGACCAGCCCTTACCGTCGAAGGTCCGCTCGTTCGGCGTACCGGCTGACTCGGCGACGGCGAACCCGGTTCGCGGCAGGCGCTTGTCGAAGTGCTTCAGGACCTCGGAACTCTTCGGTGCGCTGAGCGTGACCGTCTGCTCGTCGACGTCGAAGGAGGCCTTGCTCACCTTGCTCCCGTCCGGAAACTCCAGCCCCGGCGGCGCACTGAACTCCTGCCCGTCGAGGATGACCCGCTCGCCCGGCTTCTTCTGGCCGGGGGCACCGATCGAGATGGTCTTGCCAGGTTCGCCGGTCACCTCCGGCGGCGGTTCCGCGCCTCCGGCAACGACCGTGCAACCGACGCTGCACAGCAGGACCGCGATCGAAACACCCACACCGACAACGCGCACGTGAACCCTCCCCCAGGTTGCCGCCACGGCACCCCAGCGCCCGCGACAGGGCAAATCTAACGAGTCTGTGGGGTCATCACTCCTAGCATCGTCTGGACGCAATACTGGGTTCGACCGATCGATGGAGTCTCCGTGTCCCCTGTTCGTCCGCGCGTTCGTTATCTGCTGATCGGTCTGCTGGGCGGGGCGGTGGTGATCGCCGGTCTCGTCGTACTGCTGAATCGGTCGCCGGAGTCCGAGCCCGCCGCGACGGACAAGCCGGATGCGACGACCTCCACGCCGTCACCTTCGTTGCCGAAGGCACCTGATGCGCTCACGTTGCCACCACAGCACGCCGGATTCGACTACCAGCTCGGTGGGCCGTACCCGCCACCGGCCGGCGTCGGCATCGTCACCCGCGATCGCACCGCGCCGATCGCCAAGGGGCTCTACAACGTCTGCTACGTCAACGCCTTCCAGACCCAGCCCGGCGAGCAGGACGACTGGGACCAGGACCTGTTGCTCCACGACGCCGCCGGCAAGCTCGTCATCGACGAGGACTGGGACGAACCCCTGCTCGACCTCCGTACCGCCGACAAACGCCAGCGGATCGCCACCAAGGTCAACACCTGGATCGACGGCTGCGCCACGAGCGGCTACCAAGCCGTCGAGCCCGACAACTACGACAGCTACACCCGCTCGAAGAACCTCCTGACCGCCGACCAGGCCAAGGAGTTCCTCACCCTGCTGGCCACCCACGCGCACACCCGCAACCTGGCCATCGCCCAGAAGAACACCGCCGACCTGGCCACCGACCGCGCAACCGTCGGCCTCGACTTCGCGGTCTCCGAAGAGTGCGGCCAGTACGACGAATGCGCCACCTACGCCGACGCCTTCGACAACAACGTGCTGGTCATCGAGTACACCCCAGGCGGTCTCCGCAAGGCCTGCACTGCCTACGGCGCCAAACTCAGCATCGTCCAGCGCGACCTGGACGTCACCACGCCGGGCACCGCCGCCTACCTCCGCAAGACCTGCTGACCCACCCCGAGCTCATGAGATCGGCCAATGGCGGCCCGGGCGGCCAGCTTCTGGGTGCGGATTGGCTTTGGAGCAGCCACCAGACGCGGATTTGGTTGCCAATAGCAATGACTGGCGACCTGTGGAGCCTGTTGCGGAATGGGAAAGTGTGCATAACGGCAGGAAGTAGTGCCCGTACTGCTACCGGGCGCCGCCTCCGTGAGCGTGGCGCCCGGCCGAACACCCGACTACTTCCTGCCCTTGTGTACAGCCACCCCGCTCGGCCTCGAATTCTGTGGAGCGTCAGCGGCCGAACGAACGGCGTTCGCCCAGCTCGACTCACCCGCCCGGGGCAACTGGCGGCTGGCCGGGACGATGTGGAGGGTTCAACTGGTCGGGTGATCCGCCAGGGCGTCTCGGAGGGCGGCCCGGGAAGTGACGCCTAGTTTGGGGAAGAGCTGGTAGAGGTGGGTGCCGACCGTTCTGGGTGAGAGGTAGAGCCGGTCGCCGATCTGTTTGTTGGTGAGGCCCGCTGCCGCGAGGAGGGCGATCTCGCGTTGCTGCGGCGTGAGGGTGTCGATCTTCTTCAAGGCATCGGCGTGGGTCGCGGGTAGGCCGGTGGCGCGGAGCTCGCTGGTGGCCCGCTTCGCCCAGGGGTCGGCGCGGAGGCGGTGGAAGATGTCGCGGGCGGCGGTGAGCTGACTGCGCGCCTGGCTCGGACTCTTGGCTCGGCGCAGCCGTTCGCCATAAGCGAGGTGAACGCGCGCCTGCTCGAACGGCCAGCACTCAGCACCCGGGGTAGCCAGCGCCTCCTCGAACAACCTGCCGTCCTCTGGCTCACTCGCGACCAACGCCGCCGAAGCACTGGCGACAAGGGCAAGCCGAGTCGAGATCCCACTCACACCAGCAGCCTGTACTGCGGCCACGTGCGCCCTCGCCTCGGCGTGCCGGCCGGTCCGTACGGCGGCCTCGACGAGATCCAGAATGACCCAAAGAGCATGCGCCGAGTGAGGTACCAGCGTTCCGGCCGGGCTGATCGCCGACACCTGCTGGTACGCCGCTTCGTAGTCGGCCCGGCCGAGCGCAGCCAGCCCCTTGGCGTGATGCGCGTAGTTGAGAACGAACCCGACGCGTCGCGAGCCGGCCCACTGGAGCATCTCGTCGGTCAGTGTGTTCACCGTGGCCTCGTCGCCACGGGCGGCGGCGATCCACGCGTGCTGGAAGCGCAAGATGTAGGCGAGTAGCTGGTAATTGTGCTCCTCGCAGAGCGCCAGCCCTTCGCCCGCCAGCCGGGACGCTTCGTCCCAGTCGCCGGAGAGCAGGTCGTCGCATCCCAGGAGCAGCAGCGCCTCGATCCCGGCGGTGATGGCGCCACCGGCCCGGCCGTGCTCGACCGCTCTCCAGAGTGCGGTGCGGCAAGACGGCAACCTGTCGGCGTACAGGGCGGCGACCCCGACGCGGATGATGTACCCCGGGTCGGACTGCTCGTCGAGCGCGGCGACCACGTCGTCGAGCCGGTCGAGCACCGGTAACGCCAACCGGGCGGGCTCCACGTAGGTACTGGCCAGGAGCTGGATGAGTTCTGGTGGTTCCGGTCGCAGTTGCGCCAGCACTGCCTGGAACGATTCGACGAGTTCCGGCCGCGACCCGAACGCGGTCAGCGCCTGCAGCACCCACAACGCCTCGTTGAGGATCTCGTCCTTCGCGTCGGTGGGATCGGGCGAGTTCTCGATCGCACCCAGGATCATCCGGTACGCGGTGTCGATCGCGCCGTGCCGCTGGAGCAAGTACGCCGCACCGGCCAGGGCGACGACGAGCGACGGTGGCTCCCGGAGTACACCCGGCTCGAGAACGGCCAGCATGTTGCGCAGATCGCCGGTGACGTCGACGCCGATATAGGCAGCCATCACCGATCGCCGCTTGCGGTCCTCGACGTCTGGGCTCAGGTCGGCAGCGCGCAGCAGCAGGACCATCGCGCCGACGGGATCGCCTCGCCGTTGCACCTTGGCGGCGGCTCGTTCGAGCAGCTCCGCGACCTCTTCGTCCGGACCGGTCGCGGCCTCGGCCAGATGCCAGGCACGCCGCTCGGAGTCGTCCGGGAACTGCTCGGCCAAGGCTCGGTGCACCCGGCTGCGTTCTTCATTGGTCGACAGCTCGACGACCGCGGCACGGGTCAGCGGATGCCGAAACGCCACCCGCCCGGCCCCGCCGTCGACGAGGATCAGTCGCGCCCTCTCGGCCGCGTCCAGCGCAGGTGTCCCCCACACGGCGGCCGCTGCGTCGCGAACGATGCGCAGCTCACCGGAGCCATCGAGCGCAGCCAGTAGTAGCTGCCCACGGGTCGCCTCCGGCAGGTTGCTGATCCGCGAGGCGAAGAGAGACTGCAGGCGCCGGCTGACCGGCGGTGGCGTCGACGAGGTCCAGGCGGGCCGATGACCGCTGAGGGCGATCGGCATTTCGAGCAGGGCCAGCGGATTGCCCTGCGCATCCTCGAGCAGACGCTGCCGGATCCGCGGTGACAGCTTGGGAAAGTGGTCGTCGACCAGCGCGGCCGCGGCCTGGTCGTCTAGCGGACGGACTTCGAGCTCCGGCAGACCGCCGCGCTCGAAGAAGCTGACCTCGTCAGACCGGAACGCGGCCAGGAACCCGACCCCGCTACCGGCCAGGCGGCGAGCGACGAACCCCAGTACTACGGCGCTGACGCGATCCAGCCAGGGCATGTCGTCGACGATCACCAGCAGAGGCTGATCGGCAGCCGTCTGCGTGAGGAGGGCGAGCATCGCGGTGGAGACCGTCAGCTGATTCGGCGGTGTCCCGTCGTCCAGCCCGGCCGCGACTTCGAGTGCCCGGCGATGCCCAGCGCCGAGCCGGCCGAGCTCCTCCACCAGCGGATGAATCACCTGATGGAGGCCCGCGAAACTCATCTCCGCTTCGAATTCGACTCCCGCGGCCCGGATGACGCGTGCACCTGCGCCCGTCGCCGACGCGGCGATGGCATCGAGCAATACCGACTTGCCGACGCCGGGGTCTCCGGTCAGGAGCAACCCTGCGCCGTCGGCTGCCGCAGTACCGATGAAGGCGTCGAGCTGGGCGAGTTCGGCGTCGCGACCGAACAGTCTCACGGCAGGGAACTCTACCCTCGTTCGGCCAGCCGGGTCTTGAGAAAGTCGACCACTCGATCCAGCAGGTCGGTACTGTTCCACGGCTCCGGATTGTCCGAGAGCTCACCGTGTCCGGCGCCCTTCAGCACGTACCGGGTGCTGTCGACCCCGGCCGCGAGCAGGGCCTGGTGGAGGCGGGCGGTCTGGTTCGGCGCGATGACGCGATCGTCGTCACCGTGCAGCAGCAGGAAGGCCGGCGTCTCCGCGGTCGCCCGGTTGGCCGGATCGGCCTGCCGGAACTCGTCGAGCTGGTCGGCCGTCGAGCGACCGGGACCGACGACGTACTTGGCTACTGCTGCCTTGGGCCCGCTGTGGGCGGCGACTGCCTTCGCGTCGAACCCCTCGGCGACCGAGCTGAGATCCGAGGCACCGAAGAAGACGACGGCGGCGTTGAGTTTGCACTCCGGTTCGGTGGCGGCCATCGAGGCCAGGTAGCCGCCGGCCGACTCACCCCAGACGGCGACGCGAGTCGGGTCGACGCCGTACTCGGCGGTGTGCGATCGGAGGAAGTCGAGCGCGGTACCGACGTCCATCAGCCCATCGCGGTAGGTGGCTCCGACCGCGGTCGTCCGGTAGTCGATGCTCGCGACCACGAAGCCGGCCTCAGCGACGTACCGGCGCTGTTTGCCCGCCATCTGCCGGCGCGCCGACACGAATCCCCCACCGGGCAGATAGAGCACGACCGGATGCGGGCCGTTGCCAGGCGGGACGAGAACGTCCATCCGCAACTTGCTCGACGGCCCGGCATACGGGATCCCTTTGTGGGAACGGGTTTCACGGCCGGGACTGATCTGCACCCGCGGGTCCGGAGCGATGACGACGCTGTCGGGATCGCTGTCCGGCGCCGCGACGCTCGACAACCGGATCGGCTGCCCACTCAACGCCGCCAGCACGGTGACCACCCGCATGGTGAGCTTCACACCGGTCTCCTTCCATCCATGACTCGCACGATAACCGATAGTCAACCGGTTAACAATCACGATAGCGGGTCGGTCCCCCCGGTGCCGCGTAGCATCTGCTGGCATGTCGCAACCGAATCAGTTCCCGCCGCCACCGCCGGGCGGGCCGCCGTACGGAGGGCCCCCGCAGTACGGGCCGCCGCAGTACGGACCGCCGCCGAAGCGGAGTCGTGGGCTGCTGATCCTGATCGGCGCGCTCGGGCTGGTACTGGTCGTCGTGATCGCGATCGGCGCGGTCGTACTGCTCCGGGCGAGCGACGATTCGAAGCCGGCGGACGGCAAGTCCGGCGCCCGAGCCTCGACTCGTCGGCCCCCGACTCCCGGAGCCGGTCGATGCTCGCCTGACTCTCGTAGTAGTACGCCAGGTGCAAGGGAGTGTTGTCCTGCCGATCACGCAACCCGGCGGCCAGTACTCCGGTGACAGCGAGGTAGCTGACTGCTGGGATCACCCTCCGATTTTGCTGGTACCACCGGAGCAGCGGGTGGAGATGTCAGGTTGTTGCCGAGACGGTCATCGGGCGTGGGCGGGGCGGCGTCTGTGGCGGTGGCGGGTGATGAGGAAGGCGGCTGCTGCCGTGCAGGCGGCGATGAGGAGTAGCAAGGTCCAAGGGATCGTCAGCGTGTGGGTGGTGGCGGCGCTGGCTGGTTGGGCAGCCGATCTCAGCAGCGGTACTACGGAGACCGTGCCGGTCAGGCGGATGGCGGGCGGGACTCCGTGGATCGGGGTGGAGACCTTCCAAGACTCGCCTGGCAAGAGTTGAGGAGAGTCGGCGAGTTGGGTCGGGTGTGCCGAGTAGAGGCCGAAGGGGCCGGTGACAGAGGCCGCTTGGCGGGCCGCGACGATCGCGTTGCCGGTGTTGTGGACGGTGTAGGTGACCGTGGCGCTGCCGGTTCCGAAGGGATTCGGAGTACCTGAGTAGTGCACCTTCAGGTCCTCGACAGCCAGGGCTGGCCTGAGTTCACCGCTTACTCGCAGCCGGATCTTGATCCCGACTCGCTGTTCCGAAGTACCGGCTCCTCGCACTGACGTGACGATCCCGCCCAGATGGTCGCCGGGCGCAGCGGTGTCGGGGAGGGCGACCCGGAACGGTACATCGACCGACTGGCCGGGTGGGACCTTCACGGTGGACCGGCTGAGCTGGACCCAGGAGCCGATGTCGGTCGACTTCGAGTCCCTGCCCAGCAACTCGAGCTGGCCCTCGTCGGTGGTGAACGCGTCGGCGCCGTACAGGGAAAGCACGAGCGGCGTCTTGCCCCGGTTGACGACGACCAGGGCGTCCTTGAGTTGGCCGCCGCGGGGCAGGGTGTAGCTGTAGCTCGGCCGGTTCGACCCGAAGATGGTCGCCGCCGGCTTGACCTCCCACGAGGCGTCCGCGGCCGCGACCTGGCTCTGCGCGCCGACCAAGGTGGAGACGGCGGCAAGCAGCAGGACTACAGCGACACGACTGACGGCATGCATCAAGGTCCCTCGGACGGATCGGACGGGAGGCGTACCGACGGGGCGGACCCCAGCGTCTTTTCCCTGGATGGAGCGCAGATGAACGCGGACCGACACGCCGGCTGCCCGGCCCGCAACACTCGACACGCTGGTTGCAGGTTGTTGCAACGACTTTCTGGTATGGACCCCTGAGTCGCTACGGTGATCGGGACATTCGTCGGTGCGAGAAGCCCCCGGGGGACATCGAGTACTTAGGGAGAGTCTGCAGATGAGAATTCGTCGTTTTGCTCTTGCAGTGGCCGGGCTGAGCCTGGTCACGGGGGCTGTGGCGGCCAACCAGGCCACCGCAGAGGTGCAGGGCAAGCCCCAGCCGAGTCGCCAGTCGCTGGCGGAGGGGCTGGCAAAGCCGCAGGCCAAGGCGCCGGCAGCTGCGGGGGCCTGCCAGGTCGAGGTCGGCGCCGTGACCGCCGCCGGTCAGAACGCCGGCTACCGGATCATCGCGACCAAGCCGGTGACCGCGCCGCCGTACAAGCCGTACAAGCTGTTCGGTATCCGCGCCAGCTCGACCTGGTACGACTGGCAGGGTTCGGGCACCACCCACTACTACGCCGGATTCGTCCTGGTGAGCGGCAGCCTGTACGCCACCGCCGAGTCGTACAAGACCCCGCAAACAACAGTTCCGGTGGTCAGCTCGAAGCGGCTCGGCACCGGCTGGGGTAGCTTCACCTCCCTGGCGAGCTCGACCTACTACAACGAGTCGACCGGCGCGGGACACATGTTCCTCTACGGCCTGAACACGAACGGCACGCTGTACCGCTACAGCATCAACGGCACGACCGGCCCGGTCTCGGCCGCCGGCAGCGCGCTCGGCTACAAGTCGTTCAAGTCGATCACCACGATCGCCGAGACCGCGACCTACGACACGCTTCTCGGGATCACCAAGACCGGCGCCATCTACACCATCCACCTCCCCATCACGCAGCAGCTGAAGGGCACCCTCAAGGCGGTCCGCACGACCGGCTTCGGCGCCTACCACCAGCTCATCGCCCAGCGCTGCGGCAACAACGGCGGCACGCTGCTCACCGGCTTCAACAACGCGAACAACACGGCCACCGTGTACGCGATGAGCCGGGCGAAGGGCGCGGCGACCGTCGTCAACACCATCGGTAGCGTCGCGCTGCCGCAGGACGCGACGGTGCACTTCATGTACACCGGCGACTACCAGCTCATCGGCGAGTGACTTTCGCCTGATGCACTGAGCACCACGAAGACGTAGTACCGGCAGAAGCCCAGGTCACTCGACCTGGGCTTTTGTCATTCCTCCTCTCCGAGGACCCGCAGGAGCAGGGTGCGGTTGTGCGGTCGCCACATCAGCTCACGGAACTGGTCGACCGGGCCGACGGGCCATCTCTTCAGCAGGCTCAGCACGGCCGGATCCTGGATCTGGGCCGCCAGCAGGCCCGGGTAGTCGGCCCAGGCGACCTTGAACGGCCGGTCCCACATCTGCTCGACGCCGATACTGACCGGCTCGGTGAGTTGCAGCGCGTTGTGCATCGCGCCGACCTTCTCGTACGCCGTCACGAGGGCGCTCTCGCGTTCCTGCCAGGTCCCAGCATGCAGCACCTTCGACAGGATCGGCTCGAGCTCGGGGCCGCACTCGAGTCGGGAGAACGCCGTGCCGAACCACTTCGAGTACGGCGCGTACTGCCGCTCCATCAGGAAGCAAAGCCGCATCAGGTCCGAGACGAGCCGCGCCCCGAGCACCGCCGACCCGACCTCGTCCCCCACCGAGCCGGTTCTGCCGACCAGGTTCATCTCCGGGTGCACGCGCCACCAGCCGGCCACCAGGAGATAGAGCCAGACATCGTGCGGGTAGTAGGCGAGCCGGTCGCGGACCGCTTGCAGGCCGACCTCGTCGTGGTGGACAGCGCCGGCCGTGAACGTCCGGAGCCCCTGCTCCGGAAAGGTCAGCCAGTCGAAGGCCGCGATCTCGCCGTCCACGTCGAGGCTCAGGTTGTCCTGGAAGTAGCTGCGGACCGTATGCACCTCGACCGACCCAAGGATGCCGGGCGCGGCGAAATCGATCGGTCTTCCCCTGTACTCCGCGGGCAACTCCCGCTGCAACGTCTCCCCGACCGCCGCGTTCTCCTCCCGCAGGAAGAGCAGCACGCGTGGTTTCCAGTCGTGATCGGTCGACAGTTCGTCGTCGAAGCCGAGCACCTCCGAGCCGCGCCCGATCAGCGCCGCACTGTGTTCCAGGCCTGGGAATCTCGACTCCAGGATCGGCCGGACGGCTTCGGAGTAGAACAGCCTGCTCAGCTCGAGTCCCGGGACGAAGTCAGCCATACCTCTATTTTCGCAGGATCAGCGCTTCGCGACGACTGTAATCGTGACGGTCGATCCCGGCTTCAGCATCGTGCCCGGGAAGGGTGAGACCTTCAGGAGCGCCCCTGGTCCGTAGTCCGGGTTGCTCAGCGTCTTGGTCTCGACCTCGAGCCCGAGGCTGCGGAGCAGCTCAGCGTACCTCCGGCCGGAGCTTCCACCGCCCTTGGAAACAACAGGCCCGGACTCCGGTACGCCGACCCGATCGGGAACCACCACGATGCGCTCGAGGATGCGATCGACCTCCTCGGCACTCGTCGACGAGTCTGCGACGAACCAGGTCCCCAGCGAGGGCACCAGCACGATCCCGGTGCAGATCTCGTGACCGCCGAGCATGCCCGGCCCACAGGTCGTGCGTTGCCGCTCAGCCCGGACCCCGTCGATCTCGAAGGTCTCGTCGGCGTGGAAGTTGTAGCTGTACTGCACCTGGGCCACACCGATCCCCACCCTCACGCTGTCCACCCCAGCGGGTCGGCGCGTCGCGCACAACGTCACGAACAACTCGTCGATCAGGACCGTGTCGCTCTGCGGTGTCCCGCAGTGGACTTGGTTCGTTCCCCACCCCGCGGGCACCGCGATCGCCACCCGTCCGAGACCGACCAGCCGCATCCCGGCCGGTACGCCGTTGCCGTTGCCGTTGCCGTTGGTTGCTGTCGGCACCGGAATCGGCCCCTTGGTTGCCACCGGCACCTGTGTCCTGTCCGGGTTGATGCCAGGGGCAACCAGCAGCGCGGTTCCACCGGCAGCCACCAGCACGCCCACCACGGCAGCGAGCGAGATCACCGCCGTACGACGCCGCCTGCGCCGGGTGGCACCCGCGCGCATCGCGTCGATCAGCGCCGGCCTCACCTTTATCCGCTCGCCCGCCCGCTCCAGCAGCTCGGTCAGCTGTGACTCGTTCATCAGATTCCTCGCAGTTCTGCCAGGTCGGGGTCCTGGGCCAGCGTCTTCAACGCCCGCGCCAGCCGGCTCTTCACGGTGCCGGAAGCGATCCCGAGCACCGATGCCATCTGTTGCTCGCTCAGGTGGGCGTAGTACCGCAGTACGACGGCAGCGCGCTGCTCCCTGGTCAGCCGGTCGAGCGCCCGCATCACCGCATCGGAGTCGTCGATCCCGATCGTCTGGTCAAGGCTCGGCTGATCGGGCAGTACCGCCGCCGGCTTCTCACCGGTCCACCGGCGCCGGCGGGCGGAGATGAACTGATTGATCAGCACCCGATGGACATAAGCATTCCGGTCCTCGGCCACCCGCACCTTGTCCCACTTCAGCAAGCACCGTTCCAGGGTGGTCTGAACAAGATCCTCAGCCTCAGGCAACGAACACCCCAGCAACACGGCAGCCCGCACCAAACTCGGCCACCGCGCCGCCACGTAGTCGCTGAAGTCCTCGTCCCCGCTCACACCTCACCCACCCTCACACCTGATAGACAGGATGACAGCAGGCCGAGGTTCCCTCAGAACGGCAGGTTCAGCGGAGGGCGGGTGAGGCTGCGTCTGGGATTAGGAGGGTGGGGGTGCCGGTGGGGGTTGTTGGGGTTGACCAGATGTCGGAGGTGTTGGTGTCTCGGCGGAGGGTGTAGAGCAGGGTGGTGGCGTTGCGCCAGAGGGGCTGGTCGTCGACTGAGCGGGTCTCGGCGGGGTGGGTGACGTGGCGGGTGGCCAGGTCCAGTACTGCGAGGCGCCAGTTCCCGTCGGGCTTCTTCTGCTTGTACGCGATCCGCCGGCCGTCCGGTGACAGCGACGGGCACTCGACGTTCTGGAGGATGGCCTCGCCCTGGTACTCGCGGAAATCCGCCTCGATCAGGTAGGTCTTTCCCTTGCTCCCCAGCGTGACGTAGAAGCGGTTGCCGTCGGCGGCGAAGGTGATACCCCAGTAGTTGACGTCCGAGGCGAAGTAGCGCTTCCCGTCGACGAACACCGGCAACTCCTCGATGCTCTTCACCAACTGCCCACTGTCGACCTGGTACAGGCCGCTGCGCGTGGAGAACCCGGTCGCCGAGTACGAGTCACCGCTGACGAACAGAGTCCAGTTGACGATCTTCCCGTCCGGCGAGACCCGCGCGCGGCTCGGCGTACCGGGCAGCGTCTCCTGGTGCTTGATCGCGAGCTCCGGCCCGAGCACGAGCATCTCGGTGTACGGCGGCAGCGACCCTGGCTTGGTGCGCAAACAGATGCTCGTACCACGAGCGGTCGCGAACCGATCGCAGTGCAGATCACCGACCTGACGAGGACCATCGGGATCAGCAACCGACACCGCGGCCAGCTTCCCCTGATCGGGGCCTTCGGCAAGATTCCGGAAGTACAGGTTGCCGGGGGCAAGCGTCAGCTGCCCGGACACCACCGGCCGGGCGTTGACCGTTGGGCCGCCACCCCGCGCCTGGACGACGTACAGGGTTGCCGCCCCGAGCAGCAAGATCATGCCGAGGGCACCGACCAGGACCTTCTTCATCGTGCTTCCTCCCAAGGTCGGACGACGGCGGCCGCGATCGTGACCACCAGCAGTGCGGCCGTGGTGACGAGCAGCGCCGGCCGGAGATCCCACAGCGTCCACACCAGGCCGACGAGCACAGCCGACACCATCCGGGCCAAGGCCTGTCCCGTCTGGAGCAGCGCCATCCCACTCGCTCTCAAGTGCTCAGGAAGCAAAGGACCGGCCGCAGCAGGTAGTACTCCGTCAGTCGCGGCGTAGAAGGCACCATGCAACGCCAACGCCAGAACCGCGAGCCAAGGACTCTTCACCGGACCACACAAGAGCAGCAGCGCGAGCACCAGAGCCGCATGCCCGGCCAGGAAGAGCTTCCACCGCCCAACCCGGTCAGCAAGCCGCCCCAACGGAACGGCCAGCAGCAGAAAGGTCCCCGCAGTACCGATGGGCAGCAAAGGAAACAGCGTGGTGCTGACGTCCCACCGACGCTGCAATGCCAGATAGACGAAGGAGTCGGTGATCGTCACCAACCCCAGCATGGCGGCCCAGCCGCAACACCGCCGGAAGGCCTTGATGCTCAGCAACCCGAGCATGCTCCGCAAGGACCTGGCGACGGCAGGCCCCGACCGCGGGTGATCCTTGACCAGGAGCACCAGCAGCAGCACGCCGCACATTGCGATACAGAAGCTGACGACGAAGACGGCGTCGAAGTCTCCCAGGCTCGCCCACAAGACGCCGGCAGCGACGATCGGCCCGAGAAAGGCGCCGAAAGTGTCCAGGGCCCGATGCACACCGAAGGACCGTCCCAGCGTCTCCGGCTTGCTGCTCAACGAGATCAGCGCGTCGCGCGGCGCAGTACGGATGCCCTTTCCAGCCCGGTCGACGGCAAGCACGCCGCCGATCGCGGCGACCGACGAACCGGCCGCCAGCAGCCCGAGCTTGCAAACTGCTGACAACCCGTAGCCGATGCCGGCGACGGCTTTGAGCCGCCGCCAGCGATCGGCTACATGCCCGCCGACGAGTCGCAGTACTGCGGTCGCCCCGGCGTAGAGCCCGTCCAGCAAACCGAACTGCAAGGGGTTCAGGCCCAGCCCGATCACCAGGTAGAGCGGCAGGATCGCCGTCACCATCTCGGAGGAGATGTCGGTGACCAGGCTGACCACGCCGAGAGCCAGCACGTTGGCCGGCACCCGGCGCCACAGGCGGTCGACCTGCTTCGACGGGCCACTACTACGAGTCTCGGCGAGGTACATGGCTCAGCCCGTCAGTGGCAGGTGTAGGTCGGGCTGCTGTCCAGTACCTGCTGATCGAGACCGAGTAGCTGGCTCTGGAAAGTGGTGTCGGTCATCGAGAGCTTCAGCACGCCGAAGGTCTCGAGGAGCTTGGCCGTGGCCGGGTGCGCGGTCTTCGGCGGGTACAGGTCCTTGCCGCCGGTGCCACCGATGATCTGGACCGGGCCGTTCGGGTCGAGCTGCCCGTTCTTGTTCTGCGGCAGGAAGCGCTCGTAGTGGTGGTCGTGACCGTTGAGCACCAGGTCGGCCTTGGCATCGACCAGGATGTTCCACAGTTCGATGCTGTCGATGTTGTCGCCGTGGTCACCCGAGCTGTAGCGCGGGTGGTGGAAGTACGCGGCGACACAGCCCTTGGTGTTCTTGGCCAGATCCGCCTTCAGCCAGGTGATCTGGGCCGGCTCGGCGGCCTTGTCATGGGTGACGAAGTCGTTGGAGTCGATCGCGATGAAGTGCCAGTTGCCCTTCTCCCAGCTGTAGTACCGCTTGCCCTGCGGCTTCGCGATCGCCGCGCCGAAGTACTTGTCGTACCCGTTGAAGGCCGGCTCGTCGTAACCCTCGTGGTTACCGGGCACCGGCTTGGTGATGGACTTGAACTTGCCCCACGACTTGTCGTAGTAGTTCTGGAAGTCCGACAGATGCGCGTCGTCGTACTGGTTGTCGCCCATCGTGAGCACGTTCGCGGGCTTGATGAAGTCGACCAGCTTCGCGGTCTTGGGGTGGATGCAGTCGCTGGAGGACGCGGTGCACTGGTCCGCGATGTCACCGGCGGCGGCGAGGACGAAGCCCCCTGTACCACCCACGCTGGTCTTGACCGTGATCGCGGCGCTCGCCCCGGAGACGTTGCCGGCCAGGTCACGAGCGCGCACGGAGTACTGGTACGACGTGTTGGCCGTCAGCCCGGTGTCGTTGAACTGTGTGGTGCTGACCGTCGTGACCACAACGCCGTCGCGCAGTACGTCGTACCCGCTGACGCCGATGTTGTCGGTCGACGCGGTCCAGGACAACGCGGCCGTCGTCGCCGTGACGGCCGTGGAGGTCAGGCCGGTCGGCACCGTCGGGGCCTGGGTGTCGCCACTCGAGTCGGCGGTGCCGTAGACCTCCAGCTCGAACAGCGAATAGCCGTACGCGGTGCCTCGCTGGGTCCCGACCAGCCGGACGTACCGGCCGTGGCCGTCGAGGCCGGTCAGGTCGTCGGTCGCACCGTTGCCGTTCGTCACCGACTTGATGGAGGTGAAGTTGGTCCCGTCATCGGAGACCTCGATCCGGTACGCCTTGCCGTAGGCGGCTTCCCAGCTCAGCTTGACCCGCTTGACCGAGGCCGGCTGCCCGAGATCGACCCGGATCCACTGCGGATCCGCTCCCTCGTCACTCGCCCAACGGGTCGTCGTACTGCCATCGACGGCCTTGTCGCCGGCCAGCGAGGTGCTCTCGTTGCTGGAGGTGATGACTGGTTTTTGCCGGGACAACAGGACATCCGCGGTGACCCCGGCGGTCGCACTGCCGACACCGAGGCCGGCCACGATCAATAGTGGTAACAGGACTGCCGAACTTCGCAAGCGTTTGAACATAAGACCGACTCCCAGGGGCGGTTGGAGAATTGTTAGGAAAGTTACCTAACAGATAATCCGTCGTCAATGGCCAGGCCCCCACCGTCCGACATGCTTCGCGGGCCGATATATACTCGCCATCGTGAGGATCCAGCAGCCGACGTTGACCGAGTCGCAGTACTTCCTGCTGGCCGCCCTTCTGGACGGCCCACTGCACGGTTACGGCATCATCAAAGCCACCGAACAAGCCACCGACGGGCGGCTCCGGCTCGCCGTCGGAACCCTCTACGGAGCCCTGGAGCGGCTCGAACGCGCCGGTCTGGTCAAGGCCGACCACGAGGAGATCGTCGACGGCCGCGCCCGCCGGTACTACCGCCTGACCGACGACGGCAACGCGGCCCTGCAGCGCGAAGCCCTGCGCATGCAGCAGGCGGCACACGTCGTCATCGACCGCCCCCGGACGGCCGAAGCGTGAATCGTCTCGTTCTGCTCGCCTATCCCAAGGCCTACCGCGACACCCACGGCGACGAACTGCTGGCCTGTCTCAGCGAAGCCCATCCCGGCCGCGAGTGGCCACCGTTGCGCGAGGCAATCGCCTTGCTCCGCGGCGCGTTCCAGGCGCGAGTCAGGGAAGCTATTGACGGCGGGCCGTGGTGGCGGGACGGCCTGCAACTGGCCGCGCTCTGGCTTGCCCTCCTCGCACTGACCCCTTATCTGCAAGACGTCTGGAACTGGACGCTGCACATCGACCCGTCGCCGCACGCGATCAACTTCCACTTCAACGGCTGGTACCCCTGGGCGATCGGCGACGGCACCCGAACCCGCCTGCTCCCCTACGGGCTGCTCCCGCTGATCGCCTTCATCGCGATCCTGCGCGGCCGGGCGTGGATAGCAGTACCGGCCGCGGCGGCGATGATCTACGCCGGCGCGGCCGTCGGCACCTCGAACGTCTTCGGCGACCAGGGTGTGGGCGGCGCGAGCTACTACGGGCTAGGCGCACCGATCCTTGCCCACGACATCTTTCTTCCAGTGTTGTTGCTGGCAGCATCGGCCGCCTGTGCGGCCTCCAGCACAAGGCGAAAGCGATCCTACCGCTGGCTCATCCCGGTCGTGCTCGCCATGTTCGTGGCCGGCGGCCTGCACGTCGCCTCCTATGACCCGTGGTTCCAGCGCGGGCAGTTCGTCGTCGAGGTCGCGACCGTGATCGCCGCCGGTTGGGCGACGATCATCACCCGCGACTACCGCTGGACGATCCCGGTCGCCGCGTTCGCGATCGCTCGCACCGAGGCGATCCTGACCGATTCGACGCTGCGGGCTTTCCACCCACAACCGAGCACCACCGTCCTGCTGGCCCTGGCCGTCACCCTGCCCGCGCTGATCCTGGCGACCAGAAGGAACACCAACCTCAACTGAAGTTCACGGTCGGCCGTAGGTCTCCAGCAGACGCAGCCAGATCTCGTTGATCGTCGGGTACGCCGGTACCGCGTGCCAGAGCCGGTCGAGCGGGACCTCGCCGACCACCGCGACGGTTGCCGCCTGCAACAGATCGGCGACGTCCGGGCCGACGAAGGTGACGCCGAGGATCACCTTGCGCTGCTCGTCGACGACCATCCGGGCGGTGCCCTGGTAGCCGTCGGCGTGCACGCTCGCGCCCGCGACGTTGCCGATCTCGTAGTCGACGACGCGGGTCTGGTAACCCGCCTGCTTCGCGCCGGCCGCCGTCAGGCCGATCGACGCGACCTCGGGGTCGGTGAAGGTGACCTGCGGTACGGCTTCGTGATCCGCCGTCGCCACGTGGGTCCCCCACGGCGCGTCCGACACCGGCTTGCCGTGCGCGCGGGCGGCGATCACGTCACCGGCAGCGCGCGCCTGGTACTTGCCTTGATGGGTGAGCAGCGCGCGATGGTTGACATCGCCCCCGGCGTACAGCCAGTCGTAGCCGCGGACCAGCAAAGTGTCATCGACGTCGAGCCAGCTGCCGGGCTCGAGCCCGATGGTCTCCAGGCCGATGTCCCCGGTGCGCGGCGTGCGCCCGGTCGCGACCAGTACCTCCTGAGCCGAGACGGTCGAGCCGTCGCTCAGCTCCAGAGCGACCTGGTCGTCCAGCCGCTTCACGCTCTTCGTCTCCGTGTTGAGCAACAAGGTGGCGCCCAGCTCACGCAGCCCGTCGGCCACCTGCTCGCCGGCGAAGGGCTCCATCGATTCGAGCAGTCCGCTGCGGGCGATCACGGTGACCGTCGTACCGAAGCCCGCGAAGGCCGACGCCATCTCGACGGCCACGACGCCGCCACCGATGATCGCCAGGCTCCGCGGGACCGTCTTCACGCTGGTCGCGTCGCGGCTCGTCCACGGGTCGGCGTCGCGCAGCCCCGGGATGTCGGGCACGAGCCCGTCGGAGCCGGTCGACACCACGACCGCGTGCCGCGCGGTCAGCACCTGGTCCCCGACGGTCACCTGCTTCTCGCCGGTGATCCGCCCGTGGCCGCGGACCAGCGAGATGCCGGCGCTGTCCAGCCACTTCACCTGACCGTCGTCCTCCCAGTGGCTGGTGAACCCGTCGCGCCGGTCGAGCACAGCCTGGACGTCCAGCTCACCGGTCACCGCCTGGGCCGCGCCGGGCACGCGCCGCGCAGCGCGCAGTACCTGCGCTGACCGCAGCAGCGCCTTCGAGGGCATGCAGGCCCAATAGGAACACTCGCCGCCGACGAGCTCGCTCTCCACGATCACCGCGGTCAGGCCGCCCTTGACCACACGGTCGGCGACGTTCTCCCCCACCGCGCCGGCCCCCAGCACGATGACGTCGTACTCCGTCGTTCCCATCGCCCGCTCCGCCTTACTTGTCGTCGTCAGTGGTCCGGATGATCCGGTACCCACTCTCCGCCAGCGTCCTCGTCATGTGCGCTGCGTACCACTGCGGCCACTGCTCGTCGAACCTGCCGCCGAGCTCTTCCGCCTCGTGTACTCCGTGCGCTGCCGCAGCCCGCTGCAGCACGTCGAGAATGATCCCGGTCTGGTCTTCCACCGCGTCCATCGTCGCAGTCCTCTCTCGTTGATCCGGTCAGCGACCCGGCAGCCGGGTGACGACTTCCTGAACGATCCAGCCGTTGCCGTCCGGGTCGCTGAAGGAGAGGAAAGAGCCGTAGCTGGCGCGGTCGGGGTGCGGACCCGCTACCCGGTTGTCCTCCCCGGCGTGGTGGAAGACCCCGTCGGCGTCGTGCCAGACCCCGCTGACGTCGGCACCCTTGGCGACGAGCTCCGCACGAGCCGCCTCGATGTCGTTGACGACCAGCTGGAGACCCTGTACCGAGCCGGGCGCGCTCGCCGACACCTGGTCGCCGAAGATGATGGAGGCGTCCGAACCCGGCGGCGTGACCTGCACGACCCGGAACCCCTTCTCGGTGGCGAAGTCGGCGTCGAGCCGCCAGCCGAGCTGCACGTAGAAGTCCTTCGCCTTGTCGACGTCACTGACGGGGATAACCAATACCTCGAGCTTCATGTCCATAACTGGAAGGTAGGAGCCCTGCCGGCTCCTCCGCGCCCGTCAGATGACGCTGTCGGTGTACGTCAGCGTCCTCACAAGTGGCTGCTCAGGCGGCGGCGCGCTGTGAGGTCGTGTTCATCAGGACGTTACGGACGGCTGCGGAGGGTGAAACACGGGTGTCGTGGACTGGTTGACGACCCGCTGACGAAGGCGGGGCGCCCCTAGGGTTCCGCTCCTGGTGTTTGTGGGAGGACTGGTCCGAGAGGGGAGACGGAGCCGGTGGCTCCGTTCCACGGCGGGACAAAAGCCCGGGAGGCCTTGATGGCCCCGGGCTGCCGTGCGCGTTCCGGGCTGAGCATTCGGAGACCGGAATGTCAGCAACGCTCGACCCCGCCGCGGTCGACAGAGTCAAAGACAGTGTGAATGACAGGGCCAGCGCCAAGGACCTCGGCAGCTTCGGCTACGACCAGCAACTGTCCCGGCGAGTCGGTACCTTCGCGTCCTTCGCCGCGGGCTTCTCCTTCGTCTCGATCCTGACCACGGTCTTCCAGCTCTTCGGCCTCGGGTTCGGCTTCGGTGGTACCGCCTTCTTCTGGACCTGGCCGGCCGTCCTCGCCGGGCAGCTCATGGTCGCGCTCTGCTTCGCCGAGCTGGCCGCGCGCTACCCCTTGTCGGGAGCGATCTACCAATGGTCGCGACGGCTCGGTGGCGCCGTCGTCGGCTGGTTCGCGGGCTGGACGATGATCGTCGCCCAGATCATCACCGTCGCGGCCGCCGCCATCGCGCTCCAGGTCGTGCTGCCCGCCGTCTGGAGCGGCTTCCAACTGATCGGCACCGATCCCTCACTGGCCTCTCGCGACGGGGCTTCCAACGCAGTACTGCTCGGCTGTCTACTGCTGATCGTCACCACGACGCTTAACGCGGTCAGCGTCCGGGTCACCGCGATCGTGAACTCGGTCGGCGTCACCTGCGAGCTCATCGGCGTCGTCCTGATGGTCATCCTGCTCACCGGTCACGCCAAGCGCGGCCCATCCGTCGTCCTGCACACCACCGGCCTCGACAACACCACCGGGTACGTCGTACCGCTGCTCATCTCCGCGCTGATGGCGGCGTACGTGCTGGTCGGGTTCGACAGCGCCGGCGAACTGTCCGAGGAGACGCACAAGCCGCGCGCCACGACGCCGCGCACGATCATCCGCGCGGTCGTTGCTTCCGGCATCGGTGGCGCGTTCCTGATCGTCGCTGCCCTGATGGCCGCGCCGTCCGTCACCGACGGCGAGCTGGGTCTGCGCGGTCTGCCGTATGTGCTCACCAGCAGCCTCGGTTCGACCACCGGCAAGCTCCTGCTGCTCGACGTCGCCTTCGCGGTCTGCGTCTGCACGCTCGCGATCCAGACCGCCGCGGCCCGGATGATCTTCTCGATGGCGCGCGACAATGTCCTGCCGTTCTCTGCCCAGTTGCGGCGCGTCTCCGGCCGCACCGGTACGCCGCTGCTCGCGACCCTCGTACCGGGGGTCGGCGCCGCGGTCTGCCTGCTGGTCAACGTCGGCAACGCCGGGCTGTTCCTCGGTCTCACGAGTGTCTGCATCATGTTGCTCTACCTGGCCTATCTGATGGTCACGCTGCCGCTGTTCGTCCGCCGCCTCACGGGTGACCCGGTGCCGGATGGTGTCGATGAGGACGGCAAGAAGCTGTTCTCGCTCGGGCGGTTCGGGCTGCTGGTGAACGGGATCGCCGTGCTCTATGGACTCGCGATGGCGATCAACCTGGCGTGGCCTCGCGCGGAGGTCTACGACCCGGCCGGCGAAGGCTGGTACCTCCACTACCTTCCGCTGCTCACGCTCGTCATCACCGCGGGAGCGGGCCTTGTGACGTACCGAGTGCAGCGGACCCGGTACCACGCTGCGATCGCTCAACCGGTGCTGGAGAACGCATGAGCTACCGCCACGACATCCCCGCTGACTCCGTTTGGTCCACACCGGTCCGCGCCGATCGGCTGATCAAGCTGACCGCACTCGGCGCCGACGCGAACGCGACCGTGTTGCTGATCGGTGCGGATCGGGTCGATAGGCTCAATGTCCCGGACACGTTGAAGGCGCAGATGTCGGCCTGCATCCGGCCGGGGCTGGTGCTGATGTCCGATCGTGGGCTCGCGCTGGCCTCGGTCGTCAGGTCCAGCCTCGACTGGCACGACTGCCTGAGCGGCTTCGGGTCGCGGGCCGGCCTGGTGATCGAGCTGACGAAGTACGGGCTGGGTGAGGCTGATCTGCACGGCAGTATCAACTTCTTCTCCAAGGTCGGCATCGCCGGTGACTCGAACGCCTCGATGGCGTTCGTCCCGGGACACGCGGCGGCCGGCGACAACGTCGTACTGCGCACTGAACTGGACCTGTTGCTCTTCGTCTCGACGGCGGCGCATCCGTTGTCCGGGCAACCTGCCGCGGGGGTCGCGGTCGAGGTCTCGGTGGCGACTGGTCCGAGCCCGGCGCCGGCTCGTGATGAGGCTGTCCGGGCGCTCGAGATGGCTCGGCGGGTGACGCTATGACGGCGGCCTTTGACGTGACCGTCGCCGCTGGGGACGGGGCGCTCGTTCCGGTCCCGGCTGGCGGACGGCTGCGGATCGTCGATCTACATGGCAATCAAGCCGTCGATACGTTGCTCTACGACGCTGCTGACATCGCGAATCGGTACTCCGCCTTCGACACCATGCGCTCGCAAGGTGCTGTCTTCCTGACCACCGGTTCGCGGTTGCTGTCGACGCGGCTGGATGAGCTTGCGGTGATCACCGATGACACCTGCGGGCGGCATGACACGGTCGGCGGCGCGTGTTCGCAGGAGAGCAACGTCATTCGGTACGGCGAGCAGACTCGGCATCAGCATGCTTGCCGGCAGACGTTCCTCCGGTACGGGGCTGCGGCTGGGATCGGGCAGCGGGAGCTCGGGCACAACATCAACTTCTTCATGAACGTGCCGGTGACTCCCGAGGGTGGGTTGAAGTTCGACGACGGGTTGTCGGCGCCCGGGAAGTATGTCGAGCTGACGGCGTCGCGCGATGTGCTCGTGCTGATCAGCAACTGTCCTCAGATCAACAACCCGTGCAACGGCTGGAATCCCACCCCCGTGCAGTTGCTGGGCTGGTGGAGTTGATGGCGGGCGTCACGATCGTTGCCCCCGGCATGCAGACGACCGTGCAGGACCTGGCTGGTCGGCAAGGGTTGTGGGATGTCGGAGTACCGCCGTCCGGAGCCGTCGACGAGCTGACCTTCGCGCTGCTGAACGCGGCGGTCGGCAATCCTTCGAACGCGGCCGGGCTGGAGTGTGTGGTGGCCGGCCCGGTGCTGCGGCTGGGCGAGGACAGGCTCGTCTGCGTCGGCGGCGCCGCTACTCGCGCGACCATCGACGGGTACCACCTTCGCCCTGGTACGGTCGCGCGGCTGGTCGCCGGTGCGACCCTCGATGTGGGGCCGCTCGACGGGCCTGGCATGCGCGGGTACGTCGCTGTCGAAGGCGGACTCGACGTGCCGCGGGTGCTCGGCAGCCGATCCACCTTCGTACTCGGTGAATTCGGCGGGCTGGACGGCCGGGCGCTCGTCGCCGGGGATCTCCTGCCCTTGGGGCGGCGCGAGAATCTGGTGCCGCCAGCAACCATTTCGTTGCCGGTGCTGACGCATGAGTGGACTCTCCGAGTCATCGCCGGACCCCATGGCGCCCCGGAGCACCTCACGTTTGAAGGCGTCGACACCTTCTTCTCCACCACCTGGCAGATCGACCACCGCTCCGACCGCACCGGCATCCGGCTGGTCGGCCCGATCCCCGGATGGGCCCGCACGGACGGCGGCGAGGCGGGTCTCCATCCCTCCAACGTCCACGACTCCGCCTACCCGGTCGGCGGCATCATGCTCTCCGGCGACACCCCGGTCATCGTCGGCAAAGACGGCCCATCGCTCGGCGGCTTCGTAGTACCAGCAGTAGTCATCGAGGCCGACCGCTGGCTCCTGGGCCAACTCCGCCCCGGCGACACCCTCCACCTCCACCCAGTCACCCCTGCAGAAGCCACCGAGGCGATGAACGCTCGCCGCCGGTGGCTGGCAGATCTCCGCCAACCCCAACAACCCGTCGCCCTGAACACACCAACCCCCAACCGCCCTATCCCCCTCCCTGCCCAGGTACGTCGCGATAGCACGCCCAGGTACACGATCAGGTTGGCTGGGGAGCGGCATTTGTTGGTGGAGGCTGGGTCTCTTGAGCTTGATCTGACTGTGCGGGTCTGGATTCATCTGCTGGCTGAGGCTCTTCGGGCTGACCTGCCTGCGGGGGTGACCGAGATCGTCGAAGGAGTTCGGTCGGTGCTGGTTGCAGTGGATTCGGCCCGGCTCCAGTTGGAGGAGCTGGCGGCGCATCTCGTAGTACTGGCTAATGGGTTGGCGGATCCGGCGGAGGTGGTGTTGCCGGCTCGGGAGGTGGTGTTGCCGATTGCGTTCGATCATCCGTTGGCTCATGAGGCGATGCGGCGGTATGCGGCGTCCGTGCGGCCGGATGCGCCGTGGTGTCCGGACAATGTCGAGTTCATCCGGCGGGTCAATGATCTCGACGAGCGGGCCGAGGTGTTCGATATCGTTGCCGAGGCGACCTATCTCGTGGTCGGGCTCGGGGACGTCTACCTCGGCGCGCCCGTCGCCGTGCCGATCGATCCGCGGCATCGGCTCGTCACCACCAAGTACAACCCGGCCCGCACCTGGACCCCGCAGAACGCCGTCGGCATCGGCGGCATCTACCTGTGCATCTACGGCATGGAAGGACCGGGCGGCTACCAGCTCGTCGGCCGCACCGTCCCGGTCTGGCGGTTGTCCGAGCGTGACGAGCAACCGTGGCTGCTCAGGCAGTTCGACCGGATCAGGTTCACCCCGGTCAGTACCGAGGAACTCGACCGGCAACGCGCCGACATCAAGGCCGGCCGCGCGGATCTGCAGGTGACACCCGCGACGTTCTCGATCGCCGACGTCCGGCGGATCGAACAGGAGGCACCGATGGACATCGTCAGTCTGCGCGCGAAGAGGCGGGCCGCGTTCGACGCCGAGCGGGCGAGGTGGGGAGCATGACCGTCTGGATCACCAGGGTCGAGCCGACCGAACCACTCCCCGGTCCCCTGCACGGCTTGACGATGGCCCTCAAGGACAACATCGACCTGTACGGCGTACCGACCACCGCCGGCGACCCCCGCAACACGATGCCGGCGGCAACCAACGCGTTCGTCGTCGACCGGTTGATCGAGGCCGGCGCGATACCGCTGGGCAAGACGAATCTCGACCAGTACGCGACCGGCCTGGTCGGCACCCGTTCGCCGTACGGCGCGCCGCACTCCGTCTTCTCCGATCAGCACATCTCCGGCGGCTCGAGCGCCGGCAGCGCGGTCGCGGTGGCCGCCGGCGAGGTCGACTTCGCGCTCGGGACCGACACCGCAGGCAGCGGACGAGTGCCCGCGGCGTTCAACGGGATCATCGGGATCAAACCGAGCAAGGGCCTCGTATCGACCAGCGGCGTCGTACCGGCCTGCCGCTCGCTCGACTGCGTGACGGTCTTCGCGCGCACCGTCGAGACGGCCCGGCGAGCCTTCGAGGTGATGGCCGCCTACGACGCCGACGACCCGTACTCCCGCAGGTTGCCCAAGCCGACGAAGACGGGCACGCGCCGCATCGGCGTACCGGATCGCCCGCTCGGCCTCGATCCCCTGCACGAGCAGGCGTGGGCCGAAGCCCTCGACCAGGCAGCGAAACTCGGCGATGTCGTACCGGTCGACATCACCGCCCTGCTGGACACCGCCGAACTCCTGTACTCCGGTCCGTGGCTGGCCGAACGCTGGCTCGCCTTCGGTGACAAGCTCGACGACGACCCCGCGGTCGATCCGACCGTTCGCGAGATCGTGCGCAAAGGCGCAACGATCACGGCCGCCGACGCGTTCGCCGGCTTCGATCGGCTGGCCGCATTGAGGCGCCGGACCGAGCCGCTCTGGGAGCAGCTCGACGCCCTGCTGCTGCCCGTAACCGAGACCCACCCGACCCTCGCCGAGGTGGCCGCGGACCCGATCGGCGTGAACAGCCGGCTCGGGCGCTTCACCAACATGGTCAACCTGCTCGACCTCTGCGCAGTGGCGTTCCCCGGGCCGATGCGCACGGACGGATTGCCCTTCGGCGTACAGCTTCTCGCACCGGCCGGGCACGACCACCTCGTCATCGACCTCGCCGAAGTTTGGTGCGGTGAGCAACCAACAGGTGTCCTGCTGGCCGTAGCGGGCGCACATCTGTCCGGCCAGCCACTCAACGACGAGCTCGTACGACGCGGCGCCACCTTGGCCTTCGAGACGACGACGGCTCGCGACTACCGGATGTACGTGGTGGAAGGGCCACTGCCAAGGCCAGGCCTCACCCGAACCACCCCACCGGCGGACGGTCCCGGCATCGAGGTCGAGGTCTGGCGTCTCCCCGCCGAAGAGCTGGCCGGCTTCCTCTCCACGGTCGCGCCACCCCTCGCGATCGGCCCGCTCGAACTTGCCGACGGCACCGAAGTACTCGGCTTCCTCTGTACTGCGGACGCTGCCGACCCATCGCGCGAGATCACCGAACTGGGCGGCTGGCGCGCCTATCTCAAACTCGCTCCCGCGGCCCCGGGACATAGCGACTGAACATCAAGCAGACGCTTGCGGCAGCACAGGCCAACGCCACCGGCACCATGCCGACTATGTCCGGCGGATCAGCCGAGGGCAAGAGGCAAGTTATGGACCAGCTCAATGCTTCCTTTATGGACCACTGCGGAAGGCCAGAACGCCCGTACGGTGGGGTGATGAGCAACCATTCCTGGTCCGTCTACGGCCGCGCGGGCGGCGCGATGTTCCTCGTCGGCAGCCTCGCGGCGGTCTCCGGGGTCGTGAACGACTACCCCTTCTTCGGCGGTCAGGCCGCGCGCTACCTGGTCTCGGCGGCGCTGCTGTTCGCCGTCGCCCGGGCCCGCCGCATCCCGCTGATCCGGCCGACCGGGCGCGAGACTCTGCTGCTGATCGCGCTCGCCGCGACCGGCCTGGTGCTCTTCAACCTCTTCGTCATCGGAGGGACCAAGCACGCGAACCCGGCCGTCGTCGGGACGATCGTCGGTACGGTCCCGATCGTGCTCGCGCTCGCCGGGCCACTGATGCGGCGGACCAGGCCGTCCGGGCGGATCATCGTCGCCGCCTCGATCGTTGTCGCCGGCACCGGTGTGGTGTCCGGGCTCGGGACGTCCGATCTCCAAGGCATCCTGTACTCCGTGGGCGCGCTGGCCTGCGAGGCGTGCTTCTCGCTGCTCGCGCTGCCGCTGCTGGTGAGGCTGGGACCGGTGCGGGTGTCCGCCTACACCGCCGCCACCTCGGTGCCGATGCTGATCGGCCTTGGCCTCGCGACCGATGGGTCTGGCTTCCTGCGGATGCCGAGCCTGGCCGAGCTGGGTGGATTGGCCTACCTCGCGGTGCTCGTGAGCGGGGTCGCGTTCCTGCTCTGGTATCGAGCGCTGCCGATGCTCGGCGCCGATCGGGCCGGGTTGTTCGCCGGGATCATCCCGGTCGGCACGATCATCACCTCGCTGGTCCTCGGGTTCGGGCTGCCGGCGCCGGCTGAGCTCGCGGGAGTCGCGCTCGTCATCGCCGGGTTGCTGGTCGGTCTTCACCGCCCACGGACGGTCACGGCGACTCCCGTAGTACGGGAGCAGGTTGACATCTTGTGATGTTTCGCGTGCAATATATTGCATGCCGGTTCCAGAGTCTCAAGGTGTTGTCGCCAGGTCGCTGCTCCGCGACGACGCGTACCGGGCGCTCCGCGACGCGATCGTCGACGGCACGCTCGCGCCCGGCGAGCGGCTGAACGACCCCGATCTGGTCGCCTGGCTCGGCATCAGCCGTACTCCGATCCGTGAGGCGCTCGCCCGGCTGGAGCAGTCCGGGCTGGTGCAGACCAAACCCGGCCGGTTCACCATCGTCAGCCCGCTCAACGTGCGCGAGGCCCGCAACGCCCAGTTGGTGGCAGCCGCGATGCATGAGCTCGCGGTCCGCGAAGCCGTGCCGCTGATGTCCGAGCACGAGCTCAAGGCGATGCGCGGCGCGAATCGGCGCTTCCGGGCCGCGCTGCGCGCCAACGACGTCGACGCCGCCCTCGCCGCCGACGACGACTTCCACGAGGTCGCGGTCGAGGCGTGCGCGAACCCGATGATCCGCTCGGTGCTCGAGCAGGTGACGCCGATGCTCCGCCGGATCGAGCGGATCCGCTTCGCCTCCCTGACCGGCCGGGCGTCGGCCGCCCTGCACGACAAGATCGTCACCCTCTCGGCGGCCGGCGACGCCGAAGCCGCCGCCCTCACCGCCCGCGAGAACTGGCTGACCCTGGAGCCCGTCCTCGCCGAAACAGGAGCTATCGATGAGCCTCAGTGACTTCCCCCGTCATCCCCTCACGTTCGGGCCGAGCCCGGTGCACCCGCTCAAGCGGTTGTCGGAGCATCTGGGTGGGGCGGCGATCTGGGCCAAGCGGGAGGACTGCAACTCCGGGCTCGCGTTCGGCGGCAACAAGACGCGCAAACTCGAGTACCTCGTGCCCGACGCCCTCGCCCAGGGCGCGACCCACCTCGTCACGATCGGCGGGATCCAGTCCAACCACACCCGCCAGGTCGCGGCGGTCTCCGCCTCTCTCGGTCTCAAGGCGCGCCTGATCCAGGAGAGCTGGGTCGACTGGCCCGACGCGGTCAACGACCGGGTCGGCAACATCCTGCTCTCCCGCGTCATGGGCGCCCAGCTCGAACTCGTCGAGGCCGGCTTCGGCATCGGTTTCAAGGAGAGCTGGGAGAACGCGCTCGAAGAGATCCGCTCCGAGGGCGGCGTCCCGTACGCGATCCCCGCAGGCGCCTCGGATCACCCGCTCGGCGGTCTCGGCTTCGCGAACTGGGCGGCCGAAGTACAGGCTCAGGAAGAAGCTCTGGGCGTCTTCTTCGACACCATCGTCGTCTGCTCGGTGACCGGCTCGACCCACGCCGGCATGATCGCGGGCTTCGCCGGCCAGGACCGCCCGCGCCGCGTGCTCGGCGTCGACGCCTCCGCCAAGATCGGCGAAACCCGCGCCCAGGTCGAGAAGATCGCCCGCCACACCGCCGCCCTGATCGGCCTGGACCGCGAGCTGCGCGACGACGAGATCACCGTCCTCGAAGGCTGGGCCGGCGACTACTACGGCATCCCCGTCCAATCCACCCTGGACGCGATCCGCCTGACCGGCTCCCTGGAAGGCGTGATCCTCGACCCCGTCTACGAAGGCAAGTCAATGGCCGCCCTGATCGACCTGGTCCGCACCACCGAAATCCCCCGCACCTCCACAGTCCTCTACGCCCACCTAGGCGGCCAACCAGCCCTGAACGCCTACTCAGCCCTCTTCAAGTCCTAACCCACCCAGCGCCCACAGCCGACCGCCGGCGCACCTTGTGCACCACCTGAGCACCAGCCGCCCCGAGAAACACTCACGCCGTGCACAAAGTCGCCGACATCGCGCTCGCCCGCAACCTCGGCCGGCCGGTTTCAGAGGCGGAGTCGGGCTGCTCCGGGGCCTGAGGCGTTGGGGAGGGCGGCGGGGCGGCCGGTGGCCAGGAGGATCAGGTCGGATAAGGGGGCGTGGAGTTCGCCGGTGCCGTCGCCGCCGGACCAGGCTGCGTCGGTCGCGACCAGTTTCAATCCACGCAAGCGCTTGCGGGCGCCGTAGAAGGCACTCGTACGGACGTGCTCGAGCGCCGCGATCGCCGGCTCCATCGGCATCGCCCGCGCACGACCGAGCGGCCGCGCGATGTCCTGGCCGTGGACCAGTACGTCGAGCAGCGGGTCGAGCGGACCAGCGCCGGGCGCGCGACGATCCGATCCGGCCGTGGCGCGGATCTGACCGGTCAACTCACTCCGGCTGTACTGCGTAGCGCGCCGCCGCGCCAGCTCGGCGACCATCCGGTCGAAGCTCCCCCGCGCCTTGATCGCGCCCCACACGCTCATCCCCCGGGTCATCCGCGTCGACAGCGTCAGATGCGCCGCCACGTCGAGCACCGTCCACCCAGCGCACAACGAGTCCGCCGCCCACTCGTCGTCACTCAAATCCTCCAGCAACTCGGCGAAAGACAAGCGCTCGGCCTCCACCCACCTCAGTACGTCGTTCATCGGGTTGCCTCCTTGGCATTGAGTTCGACTCGGTCGTAGTAGGTCGTACGCAGGTAGGACTCCCCCGATGAGGCAGACTCATCGGTGTGAGCGAAATTTCCCTCGAGGCGGATGCGGACGTCGCCCGAGCGCAGCAGGGCGACGACGCTGCCTTCACCCGCCTGGTCGAGCCGTTGCGCCGCGAGCTGCACGCCCACTGCTACCGGATGCTCGGTTCGTCCCACGACGCCGACGACGCCCTGCAGGACGCTCTACTCCGCGCTTGGAAGGGGATCGCCCGCTTCGAGGGCCGCAGTACGGTCCGCTCCTGGCTCTACACCGTTGCCACCCGCACCTGCCTCGACCTGGTCGAGAGCCGGGGCCGACGGGCCCTGCCGATGGACCTCAGCCCGTCGAGCGACCGTGCAGTACTGGAAGATCCGCCACTCACCGAGATCGCCTGGCTGAGCCCGTACACGAGCGGCCCAGTCGCCCAGTACGAGCAACGCGAGGCAGTCGAGCTCGCCTTCGTCGCCGCCCTCCAGCACTTGCCCGGCAACCAGCGCGCAGCACTCGTGCTGTTCGAAGTACTCGGCTTCAGCGCAGCCGAGATCGCCACCATGATGGACACCTCGACCGCCTCGGTGAACAGCGCGCTCCAACGCGCCCGCCGGATCGTCGCCGACAAGGTCCCGGCCGCGAGCCAGCAACAGACGATCCGGGAGATCGGCAACGGCCGCGTCCAGGAGCTCGTCGCGAGCTACTCGACCGCTCTCGAGCAAGGCGACGCCGGCGCCCTCGTCGCGTTGCTCACCGAGGACGTCACCTGGTCGATGCCGCCCCTCGGCCATTGGTACAGCGGTATCACCGCGGTGATGGACTTCGCCACCGAGATCCCGCTGACCCGCTGCCCGAGCTGGCGCAACCTCGCGACCGAGGCCAACGGCCAGCCCGCGATCGCCTGCTATCTGGGCCTGAGCGCCGCCAGCGAGCACACGGCCTGGTCGAT
Organism: Streptomyces sp. SID13031; assembly: GCF_010548305.1. Taxonomy (GTDB): domain Bacteria; phylum Actinomycetota; class Actinomycetes; order Propionibacteriales; family Kribbellaceae; genus Kribbella. Next base: position 630,466 of record NZ_JAAGLV010000002.1, on the reverse strand, counting down.
CACCGTGCTGACCTTGCGCGGCGACAAGATCGCCGGCCTGACCTCGTTCATCGGCCCCGAACACTTCGAGCTGCTGGGCCTCCCGAACACGTACTAACCCTGGTACTCCGCTAGTGCCTTGACCCCGTGCACCCGCCGTTGCTTGAAGACCGCCTGGACCTTGGGATCGTCGCGCGGCAGCTTCTTGCCCCCGGACAGGATCGAGCCCGGGATCTCGAACCGGTAGACGATGTCGCTGGCGTCCACCAGCGTCACGCCGGGAGCCGACACGACCGCGTGCACGCCGGGATAGCCGGTCCGGAGCTCGACGGCGAGGTAGGCGAGCTGCGCATCCACGCTGAACAACACGTCCGTACCGAGCTCCCGGCCCTCGTACTCGTGCTCGTGCTTGAAGAGGTTGGCCCGGCGCGCGCTGCTGGTCCATTGGGCCAACCCGACCCCAGGCAGCCGAGGCCCGAGCTTCAGCTTCACGTCCCGCGTCATGATCTCGTCCGGCGTGAAGTCGCGCACCACCCCGGCGAAGTCCTTCGCCCGCATCGGCGTCGCCACCGCACCCAACCCTCTTGCCTCTAAAGGCAGCCAGCGTCACCCGATCCGCTGGAGCGCCTTTTCGCGCCGGCCGGCGACACTCGATCCCGACTCGCGCCGCGCCATCCTTCGCAGTACTACGGGCGCAATCGCCAACCCGAGCACCGCCCAGACCCCGAGCGCCCCGATCGTCTCCAGGTGTCGCCAGGACTCACCGACCTCGACGGCAACCGCGTCCCCCGGCAAGAGCGCGGACCGCATCCCGAGCCCGAGCCAATAGATCGGCGTCAGCTGAGCCACCGCCGACAGCCAGCCGGGCAACGCCGTGAGCGGGTAGAAGATGCCCGAGATCCCGATCAGCGCGAGCACCGGCAACTGGATCAACCCCTGCGACCGCGCGCTCGTGAACACCGACCCGAGGACCGCGCCGATCGGCAGCGTCGCCAGCAACCCGAGCACCAGCACCCACAGCAGCGTGAGCCAGGCCCCGGGGCGATCCACCGAGAGACCGCCGATGATCAGCAGGCCGGGGATCAGCAGGATCGCCAGGTCCGCGAGCAATCCGCCGGCCACCGAGACGACCTTGCTGACCAGATACCCGACCATTCCGTTCGGCGTCGCCTTCGCGCGCAGCAGCGTGCCGTCCTCGCGATCGGCGGTGAACTGCTGGCTCATGCTGATCATGCCCATCGCCGCGTTCATCCCGAGCATGCTCGGCAACGCCAGCGCGCCCAGCCCGAACCCGGTCGACCCGAAGGACCGGTTCCGCAGGAAGTACAGGGCGATCAGCAACAGCACCGGCCAGAGGAAGTGACTGACCAGCTCGCCGGGGTTCGTGAACGACTGCCGCAACTCGATCAGCCCGCGCTTCCAGCCGGTTTTGATCGCCATCATCCGCGGGCTCATCACGCCACCTCGCTCTGCCGGACCAGGGTCAGGTAGGTGTCCTCGAGGGTGGCCCGGCGCACTTCCAGACCGGCCACCGCTTCGCCGTACCGGTTGAAGAGTTCGCGGACGAAGGCCGTCGACTCCGTCGTGGACTCGGTGAAGCGCCGGCCGTCGACCGTCCAGCGGACCTCGTCCTGGCCGGCGATCTGCCGGGTCAGCTGGGATTCGGTGCCGCTGGCAACGATCCGGCCCGCGGCCAGGACCAGGATCCGATCGGCGAGCTTGCCCGCCTCGTCGAGATCGTGGGTGGTCAGTACCACCGTCGTCCCCTCCTCGGCCGCGAGCCGCTGCACCAGCTCGTGAAACTCGTGCCGCGCCGCCGGATCGAACCCGGCCGTCGGCTCGTCCAGGAACAGCAGTTCGGGCCGCCCGACGATCCCGAGCGCGACATCCAGCCGTCTCCGCTGCCCACCGGACAACGTCTTGATCTTCTGACCCGCATGCTCCGTCAACCCGACGGCCGCGATCAGCTCATCGGCATCCCACGGCCGGGGTCGCTCGGCGGTCGAGTACGGCGCGTAGTACTCGCCGAGATGCGCCAGCAACTCCCGCACTCGCCACTTGCCGTGATCCCGCCAGGATTGCAGTACTACGCCCAGCCGCGCGCGCCATCGCTCGTCGCCCTCGGCCGGGTCCACGCCGAGCACCTCGACCCGCCCAGCCGACCGCAACCGGAACCCTTCCAGGATCTCGATCGTGGTCGTCTTGCCCGCGCCGTTCGGACCGAGCAGCGCCAGTACTTCGCCCCGGTGCGCCCGCAGCGTCACGTCGTGCAGGACGTCGAGCGCGCCGTACCGCATCCGCAGCCCGTCGACCTCGAGAACAACTTCAGTGGTCATGCTCCGGAAGCTACGTTGCGTTTCCAGAGTCGGCAACACTGGGAAGTGCTCATAGCTCCACAAAACAGCGGAATCTGGGCTAGAGTTGCAATGACTTTGAGTGCGAACGCAAACCGAGGGAGGCGTCGATGCCGGGAGGCAGGCTGACCCAGCAGGACCGCCGGCTGATCGCCACCCGACTGGAAGAAGGGCACGGGTACGCCGAGATCGCGCGCGAGCTCGCCCGCCCGACCTCCACGATCAGCCGGGAGGTCACCCGCAACGGCGGCCGCGCCGGCTACCGCGCCGAGCACGCCCAGCTCGCCACCGGTTCCCGCGCCCGCCGCCGCAAACCCTCGACCCCTGCGGCCTCGACACCGACGACCGACGCCTACGGTCGCGACCGGGTAACAGTCCGCGCGTACACCGAACTGTTCGCCGACACGATGGTCGAGACCGGTCTCCCCCGAATGGCGTCACGCGTCCTCGCCTACCTCTACACCGCGGACTCCCCCAGCCTCACCGCCGCCAAGCTCGTCCGCGAACTGCAGGTGAGTCCCGCGTCGATCTCCAAGGCGATCAGCTACCTGGAAGGCCTGGAGCTGGTCCGCCGCCAGCCGGCAGCATCGGTACCAGGTGGCGGCAAGCGGAACGAGCACTACCTGATTGCCGAGGACATCTGGATCCAGGCCTGGCGCACAAGCGCGCGCGCCAACGCGAACTGGGCCGGCGTCGCGGGCAAGGGCGCCGACCTCTTCGACCCGGCGACTCCCGCCGGCGAGCGGCTAGCCCGGATGAGCCAGTTCTTCCAGCAACTCAGCGACGACATGTCCGGCCTCGGCCCCGATCCGGACGTCGCCGAGGACACCGCGACCCTCCTGGCCGCCCTGATCCACGCCGCCCGGCCGCTCACCGCCGAGCAACTGGCCAAAGCCCTCGGCTGGCCGGTCGATCGAGTCACCATCGCCCTGACCACCGCCGAGGCTTACAAGCCCTTCACCGACCCACTGGCCGTGGAGCAAGTTGCCCCCCGCACCTACACCGTGACCGTCACCCGCCTCACGGACGCTCAGCGCCGCGCACTGAGAAAGACGACCTGACTCCCTCAGCTACCGCGCGAACGGCTTGCCCCCAGCAACTGCCGAGCGATCCGCCGGAGCGAACCGGCCCGCAACACCCCTTCCGCCAACCCGATCTCGACGAGGTTGTCGAACACTCCCTGATCAGCCGCCGATGCCCTGATCCCCGCATCCAGTACCGTCCCAGACCGCGTCAGTCGAGCGGCGAACGCGGTATCCCGAAGGTGACGGCCCAACATCGCCCCCACAGCCCGCCGGTACTCCGTGCCTGCATCGCCCGAGCCCCGCCGAACGGCCTCAGCCGCCGCCTTGCCGGCGAGCATCCCGGTCGCGATCGCGTAGTAGATCCCCTCACCCGTCATCGGGTTGATCAACCCGGCGGCATCCCCGACGAGCATCACCCGACCAGGCCCGGGTCGCCAAGACCACGTTGCCAACGGCAAGTGATGCCCACGCCAATCAGTCCCGCCAACACTTGCCTGCGGCAATAACTCGTCGAGCTCGCGTAACAGCCCGGCTCGGGTCGGCCGCTCCTGCCCCACCCGTAGCTGCTCGCCGTACCCGACGTTCGACCAGCCATCACCCCGATCGAACGACCACGCGTACGACGGTTGCCGTGCCGTCCCGAACACGATCACCTGCTGCCCGGCCCGATCCACCGGCGTCGGCGCATACCCTCGCAACGCCAGCGCCACGGGGCCGGCCTCAACCCCCAGCGCCCCACGGACCAGCGAGTACGCCCCGTCCGCACCAACCACCATCCGCGCTTCAAGCTCATCGACGAGCACCGACGCCGGCTGCACTTCGACCCGCCCCACACGCTGCTTGAGCAGTACCGCGCCCGCGGCCTGAGCAGCCTCGACCAGCCGCTCGTCGAACACGGTCCGCGGCACCACGTAGGCCGGCCGCGCCATCAACCGGTCGACGCCGAGCGATCCACGCCGCAACGACAGCCGGCGGACCGGCGTACGGTCGTCAACCAGCCCAGTGACCCCGACCGAGGCCAGCAGATCGAAGACTTGCGGCGCGATCCCGTCACCGCAGGCCTTGTCCCGGGGGAAGTCGTGCCGATCGAGCAACAGCACCGACAACCCCGGCTCAGCCGCCAGAGCTCCCAACGCTGTCGCTGCCCCGGCCGGACCGGCACCGACCACCACCAAATCCCAGATCACCCAGGCAGGCTACTTCTACTCTGCCGTGTCGATGCGCTGGTCGGGTCAGCGACCGCCTCGGCGACCGGGGCGGCGAGACGGTGGAACTGCCGGGATGCGGCGGGAGCGGGGGGTGCGGCGGTCGGCGTGACCGGTGCCTTCGGAGGAAGGGGCTACCGGGCGGGCCTCGTCGAGGTCGATGACCTTCGGGAGGGGCGGGAGGAAGGAAGGTGGGGTGAGGGCTGGGACCGGCTCTGGTCGGCGTCCGGATTCGCCGGCCGGTTCTTCGAGTGAGTAGTCACCCGAGGCGTTCGCCAGCGCGTCGCCAAGGTCGTCCGGGTCGTCGGCGAAGGAGTCGGAGCGGGCCGGCTTCGCCCGGGCAGCGGCCTCCTTGCTCACCTGAGGTTTCGGCCTGGCCAGGACGGGCGGTGGTACATAGGCCTTCTTCTGCGGGAGTTTTGTCTTGATGTCGATCCCGAGAGTGGTGATCAGGCTGCTGATCACCACGACCATGATCGCCACCGCTAGCACCGTGCAGGCGGCGAACAGGATCGACTGGCCGCCTGCTTTCCAGTTCGACGTCCCGGTCCGGCGCATCGCGGCGACCATCGCGACCACGAGGACGTTGGTGATGCCGACGGCGACGGTCGCCAGGATCGTCCAGACCAGGACCCGCCGTTCCAGCTCGACGTCGTCGGCCGCCGCGACCAGGCCGGCGATCAGCCCGGCCAGCACCGGCACGGTGTAGACCATCGCCAGCGTCAGGCCGGGGTTGGCGAGGAGGTAGAAGACGTCGAAGACGAGCGCGGTGCCGGCCAGTGCGGCCGCGAAGCAGATCACCATCGGCGGGTAGAACCGCACGATGGCCACCGCGTCGGCGGGCACCGTCCTGATCATCCGGAACGCAGAAACGTCAGTACTCCGTTGCTAGAGGCACTATCAACTCCTCATTGTGCCGGTACCCGATGCGTTGAGTCACAATCGGCACGCGTCCGATCACACCTTCAAGGGCAGCCGGTGTTCCTGACGGGCGGGTAGCTGAACTGCGTGCTCCGCGCGGTCTCGTCGGTGGTACCGGTCCGGCCGATCTTGCCGGACAGGAATCCTCCGGCGAGCGGGCTCCAGACCAGCGTGCCGAGCCGCTGATCCACGGCCATCGGCATGATCTCGCGCTCGACGTCGCGACCGGCCAGTGAGTAGTACACCTGCTGGGAGACGAACCGGTTGAGGCCGCGGAGGTCGGCGGCGCCCAGGTACTTCATCATCTGCCACGCCGCCAGGTTCGAGGCGCCGAGGTACCGGATCTTCCCGGCCCGTACTGCGTCGTCCAGCGCACCCAGGGTTTCCTCGACCGGGGTGAGCGGGTCGAAGCTGTGGATCTGGTAGAGGTCGATATGGTCGGTGCCGAGCCTGCGAAGGCTGTCCTCCAGCGCCTGCGTCACCCACAACCGCGACAGGCCCGTCTGGTTGGGGCCAGGGCCCATCCGGGCGAACAGCTTCGTCGCCAGTACGCCGTCGCGGCGGCGGGAGCCCAGCGCGCGGCCGAGGATCTCCTCGGACTCGCCGTTCGCGTAGAAGTCCGCGGTGTCGATGAGGGTTGACGCCGCTGTCGAGCGCCAGACCGACGAGCTCGTCGGCCGCCTTGCCGTCCAGCGCGCCCAGGATCGACCAGGGGGCGTGGTCCCGCCACCGAAGGTCATAGTCCCCAGGGCGATCCGCGAGACGAAGATCCCCGTGGCGCCGAGTTGCGTGTACTGCATGGTCCGCCTTCCGCCGGGTGCGCCGTTCGCACCACCTTGTCGACGGTACGAAGCCGCGGGCCGGCGGACCATCTCGTGGCGTCTAGGAAACTTGCGCGTTCGTCGCGGCCCGGAATTGCTCGGCGACCCAGTCCAGCCGGTCAATCGGTACCGCCGCGAGCGGATCATCGCGGTAGCGGGCGGGCGGCACCCCGGTGACGCGCTTGAAGGCAGTACTGAACGCGCTCTCGGTGGCGTAGCCGAACTCGGATCGCCGAACAGCTGCTCACCGTCGGCCGCCGGGGCCGCCCAGTCGGTGGCGAGCACGAACGTGTCGCGCGCGGCGAGCAGGAAGCAGTCGCCGGCCCGCAGCTCCACCGGGGCGCCGCCGTCGGCAGCGAGCCAGTACGAGCCGGACAGCACCACGCCGATCTTGATGTGGTCGCGAACGGGGAACCAGAGCTTCCAGGAGCCGGTCGCCTCGAACCCGCACAGCGCGGTGGTACGGACGTTCAACGCTGCGAACACATCGGACAGCGGGTCTGGCAACGGCTCCATGTCATCACAATAGAGTCCGTGGCTCCTGACCGCCGGACAGACAAAAGGCGCGCACCCCTAGAAGAGAGGTGCACGCCTTCGGTTGACTGAGGTCAGCCCTTCTTCGCGATCCCTGCCATCAGGATGCGCTGGTACGGCTGCAGGTCGTCGGCGTCCGGTACGTCGCCTTCGGGGTCCTCCGGGAACCAGCGGGCGAGGAAGTCCAGACCCGGCGGGACCAGCGGCAGACCGAGGAAGTGCTCGGTGATCCGCTCCGGGGTCCGGATCCAGCCGTTGCCCAGGCTCTCCAGGCCGGCCTGCTCGATCGCCTTCTGCAGCGGCTCACCGGTGTCGACGAAGTCGGTGATGAACAGGTAGCTACCCGGGGCCAGCGTGTCCATGATCGCGCGGACCCACTCGTCCGGCAGCTCGTCGTCGTGGAAGTGCATGTGGATACCGACGATCAGCAGCGCGATCGGGCGGCTCCAGTCCAGGTGCGCCTTGATCTCGTCGTTGTCGAGGATCTCCTGCGGCTTGCGCAGGTCCGCGGTGACGACGATGGTGCTGTCGTTCGTCGCCAGCAGCGCGCGCCCGTGGGCGAGCACGATCGGGTCCTTGTCGACGTACGCGACCTTGGCCTCGGGGTTGATCTCCTGGGCCGCCTGGTGGGTGTTCTTCTGCGTCGGCAGGCCGCTGCCGATGTCCAGGAACTGGTCGATCCCCGCTGAACGCACCAGGTACTGAACGCCCTTGACGAGCGCGTCCCGGTTGTCGATCGCGCAGCGACCGGCGTCCGGCACGTACTTCAGGTAGGTCGCCGCACCCTCGCGGTCGGCGGCGAAGTTGTCCTTGCCACCGAGCAAAGCGTCGTAGACGCGAGCGATGGTCGGTTGGGAGGTGTCGAACTCCGGAGCGGGATCCGGGCTGTCGGGAGTCGCCATCGACGCAGCCTTTGTCTGGTAGGGAATCGTTGCCGCCATCGTAGTGCATTTGCATACCAGCGGCAGCCTGGTGTGGCCCTGCGATGAGTGTCTGAGAGCCGATTTAACGAAGCCCGCACACCTGCCTGATTCCTCAACTTGGCAACCCCTTGCCGGGTTACGCCGAACGGCCCACCGGCCGTCGCCCGAACGCCCGACACCGGCTCGCGCGAGCCCTCGAGAGGGCCGAAATCGGTCACGGAAAGCTATCTGACAGACCTACCCAACAGGCGTTTGACGACGCTGCGTATTCAGCCAGACACGAGACCCCCAAACGTGTACGATGCAAATGCAAGCCCAAATGCACGTGCATATGCCAAAGACGTACGGAAGGTGCAGCTGATGACTGCTGTCTACAACGGCATGCCCGGCGACTCGGTGGACGAGCTGACCTGGCGGAAGAGTCAGCGGAGTGGCCCCCAAGGCAACTGCGTAGAGGTAGCGAAGCTTCCTGGCGGCGGTGTGGCGATGCGAAACTCGCGTCACACGGACGGACCGGCGCTGGTCTTCACCAAGGCCGAGATCGAAGCATTCCTCGGTGGCGTTCACGACGGCGAGTTCGACGACCTCGCCTGATCAACCGCAAGAGCAAGAGGCCCCTTCACCAGGCGAGTGGTGAGGGGGCCTCTTAACGTGGCCGGGCCTGATCAGGCCCGGCCGGGAACGGCAAAGGCCGGCCTTCCGCTAGGAGGCCGGCCTTTCTTTGCAGTACTGCTACAGCTGCCTAACTGCTACTGCCACTGCTGCTACTGCTGCTACTGCTGCTACTACTGAACAGTGAGCGGCCAGAGCTGCTCGCTGGGAAGCTCGGAGGCGCCAGTGGTCGCCGCACCGTCCACAGTGATCCGCAGACCGGTGAACTTGGGCGTCATCACCCGCTGGTAGCGCGAGGCCCGGTCGGGCTCCGCGACGTACTCGGCGATCAGGTGGTCGCCCAACCAGATCCGCACCATTTTCCGTCCTCCCGCTCGTTCAGTGGTCATCCCAGGCTCACGATCGGGTCGCCGTCCAGCAGGCGCTCCCCGCGGAGCCAGCCTTCGAAGGCCCAGCGCTGCTGCTCCGGGCAGCGCGCCACCAGTTCCTGGATCTCCCGCTCGGTCAGCTCGCCGGGCATTCGCTCGCCGGAAGGGCGGGCAGCGAACTCGACGGCGTCTGTGTCGTCGTCATTCATCGACTCGGGTTCCCCAACCAGTCATGCCGGCCGCACCGCCCGGCGGGTCTGTAGGACCGGCCTGCCGAATCACGCGATGTCACTTTTTGCGAGATTCAGCTCACCTTCTGTGCATGGATCAATCATGGCGGTCGCATGAAACGAATGCAAGCGCCAGATGCACGTGCATCCGCACGTTTTCGACTTGTGACCAACTGAAGGCTCAGCGAGGGGTCTCCGGAAGCTCATCTGAGCGCGAAACGGCCCGAAGACGCTGACCGGGAAGCGATTACCGGTACTACGCGACCTTCGGGCGCCGGCCCGGCACCTCGGGCCGGCGATCACGTACGGTGACATCGGCTGGCATCGATGCCGGACGCCGGACAGCACCCACGAGTCTTATGTAAGAACTTCGACAGATCGGGGCCGGGCCGTGAGATGATTCGGTCGGGGTGGAACGACCGCCATCTGGGAACGAGCTGGGGCGTCGGAGGTGAGTGTGACGGAGTCGGGCGCTCAAAGCGGGCCGACCGCGCTGAGGATCATCCTCGGCGCGCACCTGCGGAGAATGCGTGAGGCGGGCGGGATCACCCGCTCCGACGCGGGCTGGGAGATTCGCTCGTCGGAATCCAAGGTCAGCCGGATGGAGCTGGGCCGGGTCGGCTTCAAGGAGCGCGACGTCCGCGACCTGCTGACGCTCTACGGCGTCGACGACGGCGAGGAGCGCGAGCGGCTGCTGGCGCTGGCCCGCCAAGCGAACAACCCCGGCTGGTGGCACCGCTTCGGCGACGTACTGCCCAGCTGGTTCCAGTCTTATCTAGGGCTCGAGTCGGCCGCGCAGCTGATCCGTACTTATGAGCTCCAGTTCGTCCCCGGTCTGCTGCAGACCCCGGAGTACGTCCGCGCCGTCGTCCAGCTCGGCCGCGGGCTGCTCCCGGCCGAAGAGGTAGAGCGCCGCGTCTCCCTGCGAGTCAACCGCCAGGAGATCCTCCAGCGAGCGACGCCGGTCCGCCTGTGGGCAGTAGTGGACGAGTCAGTACTACGCCGCCCGATCGGCGGCCTCAAAACGATGCGGGTCCAGCTGGAAGCCCTGATCGAGGCCTCCCACCTGCCGAACGTGACGCTCCAGGTGATGCCCTTCGACTCCGGCGGCCATGCAGCCACCGGCGGCGCCTACAGCATCCTGCGTTTCCCGGAGCAGGACCTCCCCGACATCGTCTACATCGAGCACCTGACCAGCGCCCTGTACCTGGACAAGCTCGAAGACCTCGACCAGTACACAGCCACCATGGAAGCCCTCTGCGTGGCAGCACCCCCACCCAGCAAAACCCGCGACAAACTGGCCGCGATCCTCCACGACTTCACCTGAACCGGTTCCGGTCCGGCGGTCAGGCGTTGGTGGTGACCCAGTCCAGGAACGGGGCGGTGGCTCGCCAGGCTTGGCGGATCTCGTTGGCCAGGGCGGCGGTGTGGATGATCGGCTCGAAGCCGTAGGACTTGCCCAGGGTCATCGACTTGTGGCGCAGGAGGTCGATGCGGGGGTGGTCGGCGTTGTAGCCGCGAGGGGTGGTTTTGAGTTTCTCGCCGCCCAGGTCCCAGCCGGCCGACTGGAGTTCGGCGAGCAGCTTCTCGAGTTCCTTGCCTCGGCGGTCCTCATCGATGGCGGTGCGGATTCGCGCGAGGCGGTCGGCGGGGGCCTCGTAGAAGCCTGCGCCGACGCGGACGCCGGGGGCCGCCACCTGGACGTAGTACCCGGTTGACGGGCCGAGGGCGATGAAGGCGCCCTGGGCTGTCTTGTACGGCGTCTTGTCCTTGGCGAACCGGACGTCGCGGTACGGGCGGAAGATCTTCGCCGCTCCGAACTCCTCCTCCAGCCCGGCGAGCAGCGCGACCATCGGCGCGCGCACGGACTCTTCGTACACCTGCTTGTTCGCCGTCCAGAAGGTCTTGCTGTTGTCCATCTCGAGATCGTCGTAGAAGTCCAGCGCAGCCGCCGGAAAGCCGGTGAAACTCATGCGGCCACGATAGTTCGCCGGAGCCGGACCACCGCCGCCTAGGGTGGGCGCGAGCCCTCGGTGAGCCGGTGGCGGCTGAGAGTGAGCGCGGCATTGCAACAAGCTGCAACTCTGCGGCGCGGGAGGTTTACGGCCCTACGGTGGAACCCCCATCGAAAGAACGGAACCATTCCATGCGTGCCATCCAGGTCAGCCGGTTCGGCGGACCCGAGGTCCTCGTGCCTGCCGAGGTGCCGGCGCCGGTCCCGGTCGCGGGCCGGCTGCTGGTCGAGGTCCACGCCGCGGGAGTGAACTATGCCGACACCCATCGCACCGACGGTTCCTCCACCACCGCCACCGAGCTGCCCTTCGTCCCCGGCTCCGAGGTCATCGGCCGGACCGAGGACGGCCGCCGGGTCCTCGCCCCCACTTTCGAAGGCGGCGGGTACGCCGAACTCGCGCTGGTCGCCGCCGCCGACGCAGTGGACGTGCCCGGCAAGGTCGGAGACGCCGAGGCCCTCGCCCTGCTCGTCCAAGGACTCACCGCCTGGCACCTGCTGCGCAACAGCGCTCGCCTGTCACGCGGTGAATCTGTCGTGGTGAACGCCGCCGCCGGTGGGGTCGGCACGCTGGCCGTGCAACTCGCCAGGCACTTCGGCGCAGGCCGGGTGATCGCGGTGGCGTCGACCGATGACAAGCGCAAGCTGGCCGTCTCGCTCGGCGCGGACATCGCCGTCGACAGCGACCCGGACGGGTACGCCGCCAGAGTCGTTGCCGCGAACAACAATCGTCCCGTCGACGTGGTCCTCGAGTCGACCGGTGGCGCGACCTTCAACGCCGCCCTCGGAGCACTCGCCGGGTTCGGCCGGCTCGTCACCTACGGCAACGCCGGCCGCGAAGGCCGTCGCCCACTGCTCGACCCGGCCTTGCTCGCCAACCACAACCTCACCGTCGCCGGCTTCTGGCTCCGCCCCGCCCTCAAGCTCCCCGGCAACTACCGCGAGCCCCTCGCCGAGCTCTTCGACCTGGTCGCCACCGGCAAACTGGAACCGGTCGTCGCCGAGTACCCGCTGGGCGAAGCCCGCCAAGCCCACGAAGACCTCCGGGCCCGCCGCACCACGGGCAAACTCGTACTACGCCCGTAAGGCGCAGGCGATACCCGGATCACCGGCCGGCCGTCACACCTGGCTGACGCCCCGGAAGAAGGCGCGGATGTCGGCGACGAGCAGATCCGGTTCTTCCAGTGCGGCGAAGTGACCGCCGCGGGGGTACTCGGTCCAGCGGACGATGTTGTTCGTCAGTTCCGCGATCCGCCGTAGTGGGATGAAGTTGTCCTCGGGGAAATCCGCGAAGGCCGTCGGCGTCGCGGACGGCTCGATCGGGCTTCCCCAGTAGGCGGCGTGGTGGCGCTCGTAGTAGATCCGCCCAGCCGAGCCGGCGGTCCTGGTGAACCAGTAGAGCGACACGTTGGTCAGCAGATGGTCCCGATCGATCGGGGCCTCCCCCGACCACTCCTCGAACTTCTCCGCGATCCACGCCAGCTGGCCGACCGGTGAGTCCGTCAACGCGTACGCCAGCGTCTGCGGCCGGGTCGCCTGCAGATCGGCGTACCCCTGCTTGTCCTTCAGCCAGGCCTCGAACCGGTGCCACGACGCGAGCGTGCGTGCGCGCTCCTTCGGATCCAGCGCGGCCAGCTCAGCCTCCGTCGGCTCCGAGGTCACTCCAGCACCCGGGATCAGATTGAGGTGTACGCCGACAACGCGCTCGGGATAGAGCCGCCCCTGCTCCCGCGAGATCACCGCACCCCAATCACCACCCTGTACGCCGTACCGGTCGTACCCGAGTCGCTCCATCAAGTCGGCGAAGGCGCGCGCGACCCGGATCGCCTCCCAGCCCGTCTCGCGGGTCGGCCCCGAGAGGGTGAAGCCGGGGATGCTCGGCATCACCAGATGGAACGCGTCGCCCGGCTCGCCGCCGTACCGGCGTGGGTCGGTCAAGGGTCCCGCGATCCGCTGGAACTCGACGATCGAGCCGGGCCAGCCGTGCGTGATGAGCAACGGCGTCGCGTCGGGCTCGGGCGACCGGACGTGCGCGAAATGCACGCGAGCACCGTCGATCGTGGTGGTGAACTGCTCCCACTCGTTGAGCTCGGCCTCGGCTTTGCGCCAGTCGTAGTCGTGGCGCCAGTACTGGACGAGGTCCTTCAGGTGGTTCAGCGGTACGCCGTACGCCCAGCCGACTCCGGGCAGCTCCTCCGGCCAGCGGGTCAGGTCGAGGCGGGCGTACAGGTCGTCCAGCTCGGCCGGCGCGATGTCCACGCGGAACGGTTCGATGCTCATGGCAACACCCTCCCCTACCAGGTCGAGCCGATGCACCTTGTTTTCAAGGCAGTTCAAGGCAGTTCACGGCAGATGGCCGCGGAGCACGGCGAGGGCCTCGTCCATCTGCTCGACCGGCAGCGCGCCGTACCCGAGGATCAGGCCGCGAACCCGGGGAATGTCGGTGACCGAGTGGAACGTGAGAGCCATCACTTCACCGCCGAGTTCTTCGGCCCGGCGCGCCATCGCCAGGTCGTCGAAGCCGGGATCGTCGGACACGACCGAGACGTGCAGACCGGCGAGGCTCGGGAGCGGCCGGAGTACGCCGTCGAAAGTGGAGTGGAGTGCTGCCTGCAGATGGTGGTGGCGCTCGGCGTAGATGCGCCGCATCTTGCGGAGGTGGCGCGCGAGCCGGCCGTCGTCGATGAAGCTCGCGAGCGCTGCCTGCATCGGCTGCACCGAGTGCCAGTCCGCAACCCACTTCGCCTTCCGCAGCGCACCCCACAGCGGCTCCGGCGCGACGGCGAAGCCCAGCCGGATCGTCGGGAGCATGACCTTGCTGAACGAGCCGACGTAGACGACGGATCCCTGCCGATCCAGGCTCTGCAGCGGTTCGAGCGGCCGCCCGCCGAAGCGGAACTCGCTGTCGTAGTCGTCTTCGATGATGGTCGCGCCGGTCCGCGCCGCCCACTCCAGCAACGCCAGCCGCCGCGGCGTGGACATAGGTATGCCGAGGGGAAACTGATGCGCCGGCGTCACATAGACAAGCCGCGCATCATCTGGCAACGCGTCGACGACAAGCCCTTCGCCGTCTACCGGTACGCCAACGACGCGCATCCCCTGCGAGCGGAACAGCACCCGCGGCGGCCCGTACCCCGGATCCTCCACCGCCACCACGTCGCCCGGCTCGAGCAGTACGCGGCTGATCAGGTCGATCGCTTGCTGGATCCCGCTGGTGATCAGGACGTCCTCGAACCCACACCGGACCGACCGCGACACCGCGACGTGCCTGGCCACCGCCGCCCGCAACCGCGGATCCCCCGCCGGATCCCCATGCGCACCCGATCCGACCGCCCCCGCCCGCAACTGGTCCGCCACCGCTGCCCGCCACGCCCCGAACGGAAAGGCCCGCACATCGGGGATCCCCGCCCGGAAGTCGAACCGCGGCGTCGCCGCCGACAAGTCCGGCGGCTCCGCAAGCTCCGCCCACACCGGCCGAATCCGAGTTGTCCTCGGCGGTCTTGATTCGCCGGCCGGCAGCGGCGGTCCGGCCTGCTCGACGTGGTGGCTGACAAATGTGCCCACCCCGGCCCGGGTCTGCACGAAGCCCTCGGCGAACAGGCGTTCGTACGCCGCGGCGACCGTGTTGCGGGAGACCGACAACCGGCCCGCGAGCTCGCGGCTGGACGGCAGCACCTCGCCCGGGCGGAGCAATCCGCCCGCGACCAGCTCGACGATCTGCCGATAGAGCTGACCGGCGAGGTCCCCGCGCCCGTCCAGCTCGATCCGAAGGTCCACCCACACAACGTACCGATGCAGGACGCCTCAGCTCTGCTGGGAGATCGCCGAGTCGCGATCGAGCGTGGACTCGGTAGCGAGCAGCGCCGCCGCCAGCCCCGTCCGCGAGTACAGCACCCGTCGCCCGTCGCGGCGTGCTGTGAGCAGCCCGGAGGAGCTCAGCACCGACAAGTGATCGCTCACCGTCCCCGGAGCCAGTCGCAGCAGGTTCGCCAGCGTCGTAGTACTACGGGGGATGTCCAGCTGCTGCAGGATCGCCGCCCGAGAGCGCCCGAGCAGCGCGGGCAGCCGGCCGCACCCAGAGTCCCTGGCCTCCCAGACCAGCCCGGCCCCGCGAGCCGGGTAGCTGATCACCGGCACGCGACTGATCGGATCGACCGCCACCCGCGGCCAGCGGAACACCGACGGGACCAGCCAGAGGCCCTGCCCGTTGCACGGCACCTTCAGCTCAGTACTCGGCATGTCGACGCGCAGTACGCCGCTCTCGTAGCTGAGCTCGTCATGCAACCCGCCGACCGCCGAGCCGAACCCGTCGTTCGCTAGCGCCCCCGCATGCCGGGCGATGTCGGCGCCGACGATCGCGTCGATGCGCTCCCACAGCGGTTCGAGCACCAGCCGCCAGTACGCCGTCAGCGCGACCGTCGTTCGCTCGATCAGCTCATGCACGCTCATCCGCGCGACCCGGCCGGTCGGGACGAGCCGCCGGAACATCCCCAGATCGCGGCCGGCGACGGCCGGATCGGTCCAGCGCAACCGATCGAACTGCTCCAGTGGCGACGGCGGCTTGGCCCCCGGCTGGGGAGCGAGCAGATCCGGCGTCCACCTGCTGTTGGCCATCAACTCGAGCAGCAGCCGCAGATCGAACCGCGGTGAGCCGGGCAGCCGCTCCCGCAATCGGGTATGCAGCGCGTGGTACCGGGGGTGCACGAGAACCCCCAGGCTGGCGGCTGTCTCCCAGACCGCGTCCGTCGTGAACCTGACCTGCGCCAGGTCGTCCACCCCTACCTCGAACCTGATCATCCGGCCCCCTCCGATCCCCGTTCACTGAGCGCTGCCAGCGTAGGAATTCGCAGTACGGGTCAGTAGATCCGCCGTCCGGCCACTCACACCGGGCCGGTCACGCCCAGGTCACGACGGGCGGAGGCAGAGCAGCGGCGGCTCGCCGGCTCAGCTGCCGGGGCCGGACTGGGAGGAGTCGTCAGGCGGCGACGCGGTCGCGGACTACCTTGACGGTGAAGGCGGCGGCCAGGCAGAGGCCACCGGCGACCAGGACCAGCGTGACCAGGGTGCCCGAGTTGTTCAGGCGTCCGTCGCAGGCCATCGGGGTGATGCCACCGGCCGGCTGGAACACCGACCCGCATGTGGCCCCACCGGCCGAGACCGAGCGGAAGCCGAGGCCCACGCCGGCGAGCACCAGCGTCACCCCGGCGAAGATCAGAACCTTGTTGATCGCCGTCATGCCGGCACCCCTACGGATGCCAGTTCTGGCGGGCATGCCGACGGCACGACCGGACTGCCCCGTTGCACTTCGCTCACTCCTGACTTCGGCTGACACCTCTACGAACTTACGGTTCCCGGGGCGGCGAGCCACCTCCAGAGAGCCGTCAGCACCGAATCTTCACACAGTCCTTACTCAGGACATACCTGCGCGTGATGATGGTCTCAGAGCGCGCGACAGCCGGTGACACTGGCATCACAGTGCCAGGAACTGGACGACCGTCCAGAACCCGGAACGCGCTCTCCGGATACCGGAGAGCGCGTTGCCGCGAGGGTTCAGAGGGTGCCGGCGGTGGTCCCTCCCGAGCCGCTCGCGGGGGTCGTGAACGAGAGGTTCGGATCCGGGCCCCACTGGTCGGCGGTCGCCGGATAGTTCGCTTCCTGGCGTTTGATGCACTTCCATTCAACGGTCGTGCCGGGCGGCAGGTTACTGATGGTCCCCGTCCAGGTCGGGTACGCGGACGGTGCCAGCTTCACCGCGCTCGCCACCGACCAGGCCCCCAACTGCGGCGCGCTGCCCACGACGTACACAGACTGGCCAGTCGTCGTCGTCCCGTTGGCACAGCTGAAGGTCTTCGAAACGACCGCTTGACCGAGGGTGAAAACGAACGACTTCGCCGTACTCGTCGCCAGCGAGGCCGACTTGGCGACGACCAGGCTGCCGCCGGCGTTGTACCAGCCACTGGCCGCCGCGTCGAAGGCCGCCTTGTTCGCGTACTGCGTCAGCGCGGACCCGTTGAGCGTGACGCCCGAAGCCTGCGTGTCGGCCACCAACTCGACCACGTTCTGCCTCGATGCGGGTGCACCGGTGTAGGTGCCTGACGACGCGGCAATACCGACCGTCGCCGTGCTGCCTGACCTCGACTGGGTCAGATCGGTCGTCCGCTTCGCCCCGGTCTGGTAACCGATGGTCGACCCGTCGTCCTCGGCGAGCGTGAACGAGGACGACGTGGTGTCGGAGTACACCCGGGCGACCAGCTCGTTGCGGGTCGTCCCGTCGGCGCGTTTGCCAACCACGTTCATCGTCTGGTCGTCGACGGTCATCTTCGGGATGATCGCGCCGGCCCGGGCGTAGGCGGGCAGCTGGAACTTGCCGTTGCGCCACAGCGGTACGTCGACGAGGTTCTGGCCGGTACTGACCGTCTTGGTGTTGGTGTAGTAGTCGAACCAGGTGCCGGCCGGCAGGTAGACGTCCCGCTTGCGCTGGTTAGCCCCGGCCACGACACCGACGAGCAGGTCCTTGCCGATCAGCTTCTCGTTGCCGTTCTCCCGCACGTTCGAGTCGTTCTGGTACTGGTAGACCAGCGGCGGGATCAGCGGTTCGCCGGTCGTGTTGGCGCGATGCGCGAGCGAGTAGTAGTACGGCGTGAGCTCGTACCGCTGGCGCAGGTTGGCGAGGTTGCTCGGGACGTCACCGATCGAGTCGGGTGAGGTCTCCGCGCAGTTGCAGAGGTTCTCGGTGTGCGGCCGGATCGGGACGTCGAACCAGGACGAGTTCGCGAACCACTGGGTGTAGAGCTCGTTGAGGTCCGTGTTGAGCATCTCGCGACGGAAGCCGCCGATGTCCGAGCCGAAGTAGTCGATCCCCGACATGGACATCTGCATCTGGACGTTCTGCTGCGACGCGAGAGCCGTCAGCTTGGAGCCGATGTCGCCGGACCACATCGCAGTACCGGTCCGCTGGATGCCACCGGCTGCCGATCGGGCGAGCATGAACGGCCGCTGCTGTACTGCGTTGTCCGTGTATCCCTTCGCGATACCGCGAGCCCACTCCAGGTTGTAGAGGTTGTGGTAGTCGGAGTGCGCGTGCTTGCCCGCGAGCAGGCCGGCGGTCCAGTCGTTGGCGTCGTACATCTCGGGCTCACCGAGATCGAGCCAGTGGCCCATCACGCCGTCGTTGATCAGCGGCTGCCGCTGGGTGTTGTGCCACTGCGCGCTCGCGGCCGGCTGGGTCCAGTCGATCATCCCGCCGCGACCCCACCAGTCGTTCCCGGTCAGGTACGCCGGGGTGCAACTCGAGCAGCCCGCGCGGATCAGGTAGCCCGCGCTCGCCATGCTCGTGTGTTCCGGCAGGTTCTTGCCGACGTACGACTCCTCGATCGTCATCACGCCGACGCCGTTGGTGTTCTTGTACGTCGCCAGCTTGGTCGCCGGGTTGGGGAAGTTGACCGGATCCCACTCCAGCGTGCCCATCCGGGTGTTGTCGGAGCCCGCGGTGACGCCGCCGAACCAGTTGACGTCGAGCATCACGCCGTCAGTCGGGAACTTGTTCGCGCGCAACCCGGTCAGCGTGGTGTCGATCTCGTTCCAGTTGTCATAGCCGTACTCCGACATCCACAGCCCGAATGCCTTCTTCGGCGGCACCGGAGGACGACCCGTCAGCTCCAGATAGTCCTTGCGGAGATCGGGCAGGTCGGGTCCGCTCATCACGTACCAGCGGAGCTGATCGCCGAAGGTGTCCATCGTCCACGGGTCGCCGGTCAGATCCCACTGCTGCTTGTAGACCTGGTCGACGAACATGCCGTAGTTCGTGGTGTTGGCGCCGACCGCGAACAGCACCGGGATCTGCGCGTTGCCGACCGGGCCGTTGTCCGTGTCGTACAGCATCGCGTTGCCGTAGGTACCGCCTGTACGCTGCCGGCCGACCCAGTCGCCGTCGGCGCTGCCGCCCATGAAGAACTGCTCGCCCAGCCCGTACGCGTTCTGCATGGACGCTTTTGTGAAGCTCAGCCCCTTCCACGCCTGGCTGAGGTTGCGCGGGCAGGTGGTGTTGAGCAAGAGCTGCGGAGTGCGAGTGGTGTCGTAGACCGTCGCACACAGAGTGCTCGTGTTGACGTCCACCTTGATGCCAGGCGTCGTCAGTACGCCGCCCACCTGGTTGAGGCTGGTCGGACCGGGATAGTTGGTCTTGGCGATCTGCGTGGTGGTGAAGATGGGCGAGCCGGTGCCAGGTCCGGCCCCTGCCCCCATCTCGAAGTGCACCAGATCGTCATCGAGAAACTCCACCACCAGATAGTTGCCCCCGGCAGTGAACTGCACCCGCTGCACCACCGCCTGCGCTGCCTGAGTCGGCAGCACCACCAGCAAAGGCAACAACAGAAGGAATGCCATCAGCCGTTTCATGGCCGCACCACCCCGATGTTGTCCAGGTTGACCCCGCCGCTGCCATAGACCACCTTCACCACACGTTTCCCGGCGGTCAGGCTGGTCGTGAGACTGGCGGTTCCCCAGGTGTCCCAGTTACCAGTACTAGGCAGGTTCACCGACCCGACGCTGACTCCGTCCACCTGGATCGTGCGGGTAGCCGTCGTCGCAGCGCCGTTGGAGTAACGGAGCTTGATCACGTGGCTGCCGGTAACCGCCGCGTTGGCGTCGACCTGAACAGCATCCCCAGCGGTCTCGAACCCATCGACGAAACCGGTGCCGGTGAAGCCCGGGTGGTCGGTGTTCGTCGTAGTACCGGTGTTGCTGCCGAACTCGGCTTCATAAGCAGCCTTGTCGACACCGTTCAGTACTACGCTCCGCGCCGCCGCACTCGATGCGGTCTTGACCAGCGTGAGCTGCTGGACCGGATCCCAGTACCACCCGTCCGTCGCGCCTTGCAGCGCGGCGAGCGTGGCGTGGGCGGTCATCGTCACACCGTCCTTCGTCACCGACGAAGGCTTGCTGGACGCCACCTGCAGCGTGCTCTTGGTGGCGAGCGGCGGGACGCTCACGGTGACCTGGTGACCGGCGAAGTTCTCCGTCGAGGTGACCGTCCTGGTCTGGTTCGCCGAGTCCTCGAAGTACCCGTAGCTCGTCGTCCCGGCCGGGTAGACGCGGAAGGCGAGGTTCGTGTAGGTGTCGACGCTGTTGCCGATGTTCCCGCCCAGCTCGTAGTTCGCGTTCAGGTTGAGCGGGACGATCGCGCCGGCCTTGGCGAAGACGGGGATCGTGCCGGTGTCGGCGTTGTAGACCTTGGTGCCGGCACCTTGCGCCCGGCCGCCGTTCCAGAAGTCGTACCACTCGCCCGCGGGCAGGTAGACGCTCTTGCTGGTTGCGCCCTGCGTGGTGATCGGTGCCACCAGCAACTGCCGGCCGAACATGTACTGCTGGTCCTGCGCCGCCGCCGTCGCGTCGTCGGGATAGGCGATGCTCATCGCCTGCATCATCGGCAATCCCGTGGTGGAGGCGTTCTTGGCTTCCGTGTAGAGGTACGGGATCAGGTTCATCCGGGTGTTGGCAAACTTGCGGAACTTCGGGATCACCGTGGTGTCACCTGAGCGCGCCTGCACATTCCACGGCGTGCGGGCCTCGGAGACGCCCGGGTTCGACTTCTCCGAGTGGTACTGCATGATCGGCGAGAAGGTCGCCTGCGCCGCCGATCGGAGATACAGCTCGCTGCTCGGGAACGTGCCGGTGAACCCGGCCAGATCCCACGACCAGAACGGGACGCCGGACTGCCCGGCGCTCTGCCCGGCGCGGACCGCTTGCTGGAACGCATCGAAGGTCGAGGCCTGGTCGCCGGCCCAGAAGATCGAGTTCGCCTGCGCCCCCGACGTACCGCCCCGGCTGAACAAAGTGCCCTGGGCACCCTTCTTGGTGGTGACGAACTCGTTGTACGCCCGGGTGTACTCGTTCGGGTAGGCGTTGTGCAGCTCGTCGCCCTTGCGACCGGAACCGCTGGTCACGTTGCGCCCGAAGACGGCCTCGCTGCCGTCGGTCTTCAGGCCGTCGATGCCGACGTCGTCGAAGAGGTAGGACCGCTTGCTCATCCACCAGTTGGTGGCGGTGGTCTTGGTGAAGTCCGGCACGGTGCTGTTGCCGAACCACTGCCCAGCCGGGATCCGGTAGGCGCCACCGGCACCGTCACCGAGTACGTAGCCCTGGGCAACGGCATAGTCGCGGTCGTTGACGTGCTGCTGCGGAGCCGTCGGTGGATTCGTGTCGAAGTCCTGTTTCAGCACCGGGATCTGCCAGAGGATCATCTTGAGGTTCTGCGCGTGGGCGGCCGTCACCATCGCCTTCGGGTTGGTCCACGCAGTGCCGGCCGGGAAGGTCAGGTCGCTGTAGGCGAGCGCCTGGCTGCCCGGCTTCGCCGTGTACGTCGCGCCGTGCCACAGGTAGAAGGTCGCCTCGTCGCTCCACTGCTCGAGCACCATCGCGCTGTGCGGGATGTTGTTCGACGTCACGTTGGCGAGCTCGGCGTTCACCTCGGCCTGAGTGTTCCACTCGTTCGCAGACATCCACAGCCCGAACGACCACTTCGGTGGCAGCTTCGGGCGGGCGGTCGTCGCGGTGTACTGGTCGAGCATCTCCGCTCGGGTACCAGTGAAGAAGTAGTAGTCGACGGTCGAGTTGAGCGCGCCACCGGTGTCCACGGTGAACCCCGCCATATCGCTGAGGTGCGTGCCGAGGTTGAACACGGAGTACCGCGTGCTGGGCACGTAGATGCCGTAGCCGGCCGAGTTCGTGAAGAACGGGACGCTCAGGTACGTACGAGCCGTCGGGCCCTGGTCCTGGTACTGGTTGTAGACGAAGTTGTGGACGTCCTTGCCCCGCTGGTTCAGCGAGTCGTACCGCTCGCCGAGCCCCTCGAAGCGCTCAGCCACGGGCGAGAGCCAGTGGTCCTCGACCTTCGTCACCGTCGTGCTGCCGTCGCTCGCCCAGCCCGTGTTGCGGAAGGTCGCCGGGTCGTACTGCCGGGCGATGAGCGTCGTGCCATCGCCCTTGTAGACGGCGACGCGGTACGGAGTCTTCTGGATCTTGAGGACGACCTTGGTGGTGGCGATCTGCAATGTGCCCGCGCTGTCGGTCACCGTGTACGACGAGGAGCCGGTGATGTTGAGACCGCTCCCGGTCGGGGCGACCTGGACGTGGAAGCGATCGATCGCGGGGAAGGCGAAGCGCACCTTCGGCGTGAAGCTGCCGGCGGTGTCTCCGGTGGTGACGTCGACGCTGGTGCCGTTGTTGACGAAACCGGAGACGTTCCCCGTGCCGGAGTAGCTCGTGACGGCGAAGGAGAACGGGCCAGTGGTCTTCTGGTTCGCGCCGTCGACGTCGGCGTTGACCGTGTAGGTGATCTGGTCACCGCGCGCGAAGGTGCCGAGCGGGACCTTCCAGTACGTGTTGCCGCCGCTGTTGTAGTCGAAGGCGCCGCCGATGGGCGTCTGGTTGACGCCGTTCTTGGTCCAGGTGATCCAGACCGTCTGGCCCGACGAGATCGGCCAGGTGTTGGCCTTGACCTCGACGGCCTGGCCGGCCATCGGATCGCGGGGCGCGCGCTCGGTCAGGGCGGTGTTGTAGAGCTCGTCGGCGCCGTACGGGGCGTGGAAGACGCCGGTCAGCGTGCCGGCGTAGGCAGCGGTCGGGGTGAACTGGAAGAGGACCGCTGCGAGCACCAGGAGCGCAGCGACCCACCGCCTTCGCGACGGCGTCAAGACAAACCTCATCTAGGGGCCTCACTTCAGAAAGGAAAGAACAGGCGGTGTGAGGGCGAGGCCTCACACCGAGAGCAGGGTCAGGCGGAGCGCTTGGTTAAAGACGGGCGGTTGGCCTCGTCTGGGCGGAGGTTCGGCTGGAAGAGTTCTCCCAGGAACAGGCCTGCGGCGCCTTGCGCCCAGGCTTCGTCGTCCCAGTCGTCGACGACGATCTCCAGGTCACGCTGGAGTCCGTCGAACACAGCTTGGTTCAGGGCTTCGTCGAAGCCGGGAAGGAAGAGATCGCTCGCCCGGGTTCCCTCACCCGCGAGCACGATCAGTTTGGGATTGAGCAGGTTGACCAGATTGCCGACGGCCGTCCCCAGCGTGCGGCCGACTTGATCGAAGACTTGTTTCACGGCTTGTTCGCCGGCGCGGGCGCGCTCGGCGGCTTGCTCGATGGTGCTGCTCCCGGTCGCGGCCAGGATGGCCGGCTCCCCGATCAAGGCCTCCAGGCAGCCGCGCCCGCCGCAGTCGCAGAGCGGGCCGTCGGCAACAACTTTGGTGTGCCCGAACTCGCCCGCGCCACCACCGGCACCGCGGTACAGCCGTCCGTCGAGCACCATGCCGAGCCCGACACCACGCCCGATGCTCACCACGGCGACATCGGAGACTCCGCGCCCGGCGCCGAACCACTGCTCGCTGGCCACCAAGGTGTTGACGTCGTTGTCGACCACCACGGGCAACCCGGTGCGCTTGGTCAGCAACCCGGCCAGGTCGACGTCATGCCAGTCGGAGTACGTCGCATGCCGAACCAGCCCAGTGGCCCGGTCGATAACGCCGGCGAGCCCAACTCCGACGCCGTACACCGGGCTCGACCGGACCCCACCGCCCGACCCCGCCGAGCCGCTGGACCGGACGCTGCCCGACCCCGCCGAGCGGCTGGACCGGACGCTGGCTGACGCCACCGACCGGCTAGACCGGAGGCTGGCTGAGTCCGCCGAGCGGCGTGAGGCTTCGGCGCAGAGTTGCTTGACCAGGCCCGCGATCGCCCGCACGACGGTCGCGACGTCGTCCTCGGCGATACTCGCGGCGGCCCGCTCGACGATGCCGGCGTTGAGGTCGGTGAGCACGGCGATCACCCTCGTCTCGGTGACCTTGACGCCGATCACATATCCCGCGTCCGGCTTCAAACCGAGCAACACCGGCCGCCGGCCACCGCCGGAGGACGCAATCTCGCGCTCCTCGACAACGCCGGAGCCGATCAGCTCGCCGACGATCTCGGAGATGGTCGGCAGGCTCAATCCGGTCCGCTTGGCCAGCTCGGTCCGCGACACCAGCGCACCCCGCAGCTCCCCCAGCACGAGCGATGCGTTGATCTCCCGGATCAGCTCCTTGCTTCCTGCCCGCACTGGCTGCACCCGCCCACCACCCTTACTAAGGTCACCGAAGGAAGTCTCCGGAAGCTAACCCCGACACCCGACCGCCGTCAACACTTCGTCCCCGCCGACACGCCCCGTCAAGGCACCTCGTCCCGACCAACAGGACATAGTGCCGTTTCCCAGCCCGCTGCACGCTCAGCCCGCCGACTACCTACGGCGTTCGGGCGAGTACTACCTGTCCTCCGGGACGCAGCCTCTTGACGGACCCTTCGAACTGGGCTTACTTTCTGACTAAATTTAGTAGCGAAGTAAGTCGGGAGTGCACGTGGCGAGTGGTCAGGGTCCGATTCCCCGGGGCGATCTGGTGCCTTCGGGGATCGTGGGGTTGCTGGGCACCCAGGGGCCGACCTCGCGGACCGAGATCGCCAAGGGGCTCGGGCTGAGTCCGGCGACGGTCACCCAGGTGACCAAGGATCTGATCGCCCGCGGGCTGGTCGAAGAGCTGGAGTCGGTGCCGTCGAAGGGCGGCCGGCCGGCCCGCTTGCTGGGGCTCGTGACCGACGCGGGGGTTGCCCTCGGAGCCAAGGTCACCGCCGACCACGTCGCGGTGGTGACCGTCGAGCTGGACGGCACCGTGAGGTCGTCCACCGAGCTCGATTACGACCCAGGGGCCGAGGACGCGATCGAGCGACTCGGGCAGATCCTGGCCAAGCAGGTGGCCGAGCTCGACGACCGGCTGCTCGGGGTCGGCGTCGGCGTACCGGGGGCCGTCGACTCACAGGCGTCCGGCATCGTCGACGCGCCCACGCTCGGCTGGCGGTCCGCTCCCGTCGGGCCGGTACTGCGAAGCGCGATCGGCACGCCCGTCCTGGTCGACAACGACGTCAACACCCTGGCCGCGGCCGAGCGGCTCTACGGGATCGGCCGCGACCACTCGTCGTACCTGGTCGTCACGATCGGGCGCGGCATCGGCTGCGGCATCGTCCTCGACGGCGGGATCTACCGCGGCGCGAACGGTGGCGCAGGCGAGATCGGGCACATCCCGGTCTGGTCGCCGGGCACCGAGCAACCGCCTTGCACCTGCGGTTCGACCGGGTGCCTCGAGGCGTACATCGGTGCGGCCGGGATCGCCCGCACGGGCCGCGCCCGCAAGGTGGTCGGCCCGCGCGGCACACTCGCCACCTTGTTGCGGGCGGCAACCACTGGTGACACTGCGGCGCGACAGATCTTCGAAGAGGCCGGCGGGATCCTCGGACGGGCGCTCGCCGGCGTGATCCACACGGTCGACCCGGAGGTCGTCGTGCTGATGGGTGAGGGAGTGGATGGATGGGAGTTCTGGCAGACCGGGTTCGAGCCGTCGTTCCGGCGATCGTTGCTACCGGCCCGCAGCGCGGTACCGGTCGTGGTGGAGCCGTGGACGGAGGACCAGTGGGCTCGCGGAGCGGCGTCCCTCGTGCTCTCGTCCCCCTTCGACTCGGCCGGCAACGGCGGCGAGCAGAGCCGCCTCGTCCGCGCCCGGCTGGAGGCCCGATGAAGGCCAACGCGACCCCTACCCGCCGCCGAACCAGGCGGCCCGGCGGCGGGAAGCGGCTCGGCTGGGTGCTCTTCTTCCTGCTCCCCAGCGCGGTTCCACTCTTCATCTTCACGCTCGTGCCGATGGTCTCCTCGCTCTGGGTGAGCCTGCACAAGTGGAACCTGATCTCCCCGATGGAATGGGTGGGTCTGGGCAACTACAAGAACCTGCTCACCGACGAGATGACCCGCCGGGTCTTCCTGCACACGCTGATCTACGTCGCCGGCTACCTCCCGCTCGTGTACGCCGGTGGGCTCGGCCTCGCGCTCGCGCTCAACCAGAAGCTCAAGGGCCGCTCGTTCCTCCGGGCGATCTACTTCCTCCCCGTCGTCACCAGCTGGGTCGTCGTCGCGCTGGTGTGGAAGTGGTTGCTCAACCCGACGAACGGTCTCGTCAACCAGGTGCTCGGTGCCGTCGGCCTCCCCGAGCCCGGCTGGTGGACCGACCCCCACTGGGCCCTGCCTGCCGTCATCCTGAGCTCGGCCTGGAAGGACCTCGGGTTCGTGATGGTCATCCTGCTGGCCGGCCTGCAGTCGATCCCGTCGGACATCTACGAGGCCGCGAAGGTGGACGGCTCGAGCGCCTGGCAACGGTTCTGGCGCGTCACTCTCCCGCTGCTCTCGCCCTCGACCTTCTTCGTGGTGGTGATCTCCCTGATCAACGGTTTCCAGGTCTTCGACCAGGTCTACGTGATGACCGGCGGTGGCCCGCAGGGCTCGAGCCAGGTCGTCGTCGGCCAGATCTACGACCTCACGTTCCGGTACGGACGCGCTGGTGAAGCGTCCGCGCTGTCCTGGATCCTGTTCGCCGTCATCCTGCTGATCACCGTGTTCCAGATCCGCGGCCAGCGCCGGTGGGTGCACTATGCGTGACACCAGATCCCTCCCCGCCAGGCTCGCCCTGTACGCCGCCGTGCTGGTCGGCGCGGCGATCATGCTGTTCCCGTTCCTGTGGACGGTGATCACCTCGATCACCCCCGAAGGCTCGCTCGCCGACGGCCCGAAGCTCGTCGTCGACAACCCGACGCTCAACGCCTACCGGACGCTCGTCGACGCGATCCCGATCTGGCGGATCATCGTCAACTCGCTCGGGATCGCGATCCTGTCGACCGTGCTCCAGCTGATCACCGGCTCGATGGCGGCGTACGGGTTCGCCCGGTTGCACTTCCCGCTCAAGAACGTCGTGTTCGGCTTCTACCTGGCGACCCTGATGGTGCCGTTGCAGGTACTCGTCGTGCCGCTGTTCATCGAGATGAAGACGTTCAACCTGCAGGACACGTACTTCGCCCTGCTGGCGCCGACGATCGCCTCGGCGTTCGGGGTGTTCCTGCTCCGCCAGGCCGTCACCGCGGTACCGCTGGAGCTGGACGAGGCGGCCACCATCGACGGCGCCGGCCACCTGCGGATCTTCACCACCATCGTGTTGCCGCTGATCCGGCCCGCGCTCGCGACCGTCGCCGTGTTCGCGTTCATGGGCAGCTGGAACAGCTTCCTCTGGCCGCTGGTGGTGATCAGGTCGCCGGAGTTCATGACGCTCCCGCTCGGCCTGTCCACCCTGCAGGGCCAGTTCACCACCCAGTGGGACGTGGTGATGGCGGGCTCCGTCGTCTCCATCGTCCCGATCGCCATCGTGTACCTGCTCGCGCAGCGCCACATCATCGCCGGTGTCGCCCACACCGGTATCAAGTAAGCATCGTAAGAGAGCAAAGGAAACCGCCATGCGCCATCTCAAGACCGTGGGCCTCGGCCTGACCGCCGCGCTCGCACTCACCCTGACAGCCTGTGGGCAGGGCTCAGCCACCAAGGAAGCCGCGGCGCCGGAGGGCAAGTCCGTCGTGCGCTACATGAACTTCTCCTCCAACGACGGTCACGAGAAGGACCTGACGGCGATCGTCAACGCCTTCCAGACGGCCAACCCGAACATCACCGTCCTGGTGGAGACCGTCCCGTACGCGGACTACTTCACCAAGCTGCAGACCTCGGTAGCTGGTGGCACCGCGGCCGACGCTTTCGAACTGAACTACGAGAACTTCGTCACGTACGCGAAGAACGGCTCGCTGGCCGAGTTGAAGAACGTCGACACGGCGGCCTACAAGAAGTCGCTGGTCGACGCGTTCAACGACGGCGGCAAGCAGTTCGGCGTACCGGAGTCGTTCTCCAACGTCGTGCTCTTCTACAACAAGGCGCTGTTCAAGAAGGCCGGCGTGGCCGAGCCGACCGACGCGTGGACGTGGAAGGACGAGCAGGCGGCGGCCGTCAAGCTGACCGACAAGGGCGCCAAGGTCTGGGGTGACTACCAGCCGGTCTCGTACAACGAGTTCTACAAGGTGCTCGCGCAGAACGGTGGCGAGTTCCTGAACGCCGACCGGACCGAGGCGACCTTCAACTCGCCGCAGGGCGTCGAGGCGGCGAAGTTCCTGATCGACAAGGTCGGCAAGACGATGCCGACCGAGGCCGACGGCGCCGGTACGCCGGACTTCGACTCGAAGCTGTTCAAGTCGGGCAAGCTGGCGATGTGGCACACCGGGATCTGGATGTTCAGCGCGATGGCCGCGGCGCCGTTCGACTGGGATGTCGTGGTCGAGCCGGGCAACACGAAGAAGGCGTCCGCGATGTTCGTGAACGGCCTGGTCGTGTCGGCCGCCTCCAAGAACGCCGAGGCCGCGCAGAAGTGGGTCACCTTCCTGGCCTCCTCGGACGACACCACCAAGACCCGGCTGGCCACCTCTTGGGAGCTGCCGCCGGTGGCCGACGACGCCAAGCTGGCGCCGTACCTGGACCAGAAGAAGCCCGCCAACCGCAAGGCCGTCTTCACCGCACTGGAGGAGACCGTGCTGCCTCCGGTGATCGAGCGTCAGCAGGAGATGCAGGACCTGGTCACCGCTGAGCTGACGTCCGCCGCAGCCGGTCGCAAGCCGGTCGAGAAGGCGCTCGCGGATGCCCAGACCAAGGTCAACGGCCTGCTGAAGAAGTGAAGGAATCGATGATCTCCTCCGCCCTGGATCTGCAAGAGCTGACCCGCTTGCGGGCGCTCGCCGAGCACAGTCACGCCGTCATCACCGAGCACCAGGATGCCGGCGGCGCCTACCCCGCCTCGCCGACCTTCTCGGCGTACAAGGGATACGCGTGGCTGCGCGACGGTTCCTTCACCGCCGAAGGCATCTCCCGCTACGGCGATGTCGCCTCGGCCGGCCGGTACCACGACTGGGTCGACGGCGTACTGCGTCGTCGCCGCACGCAGGTGGACAACCTGCGCGCGGCGCTCGCCCGGGGTGAGGTGCCGTCGAACGAGGCGATGCTGCCGACGCGGTTCACCTTCGACGGTGAGGACGGCTCGGATCCCTGGTGGGACTTCCAGACCGACGGCTACGGGATGTGGTTGTGGTCGGTGGTCACCCACGCCGCGCGCCACGGGCTCGACCTGTCGCGCTGGCGGGAGGGGATCGACATCGCGGTCGACTACCTGGTCGCGTTCTGGGACCGGCCTTGTTACGACTGGTGGGAGGAGCACGTCGAGCATCGGCACGTGTCGACGCTCGGCGCGATCCATGGCGGGCTGGTTGCCGTCGGCACCTGTGAGGCGTTGCGATCGGCCCCTTGGTCGGCGGCGGCGCTGAAGGTTGCCGCCGACATCCGTTCGCTGGTGACCGCCGAGGGGATCGTCGACGGGCATCTGGTGAAGTGGCTCGGCAGCTCGGCGGTCGACGGGTCGTTGCCGGCCTGCATCGTGCCGTTCGGGCTGGTCGCTCCGGATGACTCGCTGGCCGCGATGACCCGGGCGGCGGTCGCCAAGGATCTGGACTTCGACGGCGGAGTGCATCGCTTCACGGCCGATGTGTTCTACGGCGGTGGTCAGTGGATCCTGCTGTCGGCGCTGCTCGGGTGGAACCAGGCGGCCGCGGGAGACACCGCCGGCGCGCTACGGCACCTGAAGTGGATCGCCGACCAGGTCGACGTCCACGGCGATCTCCCCGAACAGGTCCCGCATCACCTGCTCCACCCTGGTTCCCGCAACGAGTGGATCGCCCGCTGGGGAACGGTCGCCAGCCCGCTCCTGTGGTCCCACGGCATGTACCTGATCCTCGCCGACGAGCTCGGCATCACCACCGCTGAGAAGGACGCCTGATGCTCACCCACCGGCCGTACGGCATCGAACACCCCTACGCCACCTCCCCCGACCAACGCATCCCGGTCCAACCGCTGACCGGGCAACAGGTCCACCTGGGTGTGGTGGTCTCCCCCGATGTCGAGCGAGTGGTTTGCGAGTGGGGGTCTGCCGAACTCACGCTGGCTCCCGCTGAGACCAACGCGGCAGATGCCGCGGCGTTGGCTGGAGGCGAGGGCCACCTGGCCGAGGCGCAGGCGACCGCGCTCGGTGGCGATGGTGGCTGGTCGGTGGTCACCCCGCCGCTGACGGAGCCGGTGAAGTATCGCTTCCATGGTTTCGGTGATACCGAGGAGAGCACGGAGTGGTTCGAGGTTGCGCCGGCCGCCTGGGTCACCGGTCACGGTGAGGTGCGGGGTGGTGGTGAGCGCGTCAGCAGTGTCGAGTGGCTCGTCTCCGCGGTCGGCGTCCACCGCGCGCGGTTCACGCTGCCGCTGGCCGAGGGGGAACGGCTGGTGGGATTCGGGGAGCGGTACGACTCTCTGGATCAGCGGGGGAAGAAGCTCGATGCGGTGGTGTTCGAGCAGTACAAGTCGCAAGGGGTGCATGGGCGGACGTATCTGCCGATGCCGTTCGCGCACGTGGTGGGTGGCGACGGGTGGGGTTTCCACGTCCGTACTTCGCGGCGTACGTGGTACTCGTCGGAGGGTGACCGGCTCACCGTGGAGGTTGCCCTGGGCGACGAGGCAGTCGTTGATCTGGGCATCTATGAGGGGTCGGCGGACGAAGTGCTGAAGCAGTTCCTGGACGAGGTCGGCCGGGCTGAGGAGCTGCCGGACTGGGTGTTCCGGTTGTGGGCTTCAGGCAACGAGTGGAACACCCAGGAGCTGGTGATGGCGCGGATGGACGCGCATCGCGACCTCTCGATCCCGGTCGGCGCGGTGGTGATCGAGGCGTGGAGCGACGAAGAGGGCATCACCATCTGGCGCGACGCTCGGTATGAGGTGACCGCCGATGGGGGTGCCCATAGCAATAAGGACTTTGAGTATCGAGCCGGCGTGTGGCCGGATCCGAAGGCGATGATCGACGAGCTGCACGCGCGCGGGATCAAGGTCATTCTTTGGCAGATCCCGTTGCAGAAGACAGAGTTCAGTACTGGGCAGGTCGCGG
This sequence comes from Streptomyces sp. SID13031, assembly GCF_010548305.1. Lineage (GTDB taxonomy): Bacteria > Actinomycetota > Actinomycetes > Propionibacteriales > Kribbellaceae > Kribbella. The sequence continues at coordinate 599,582 of NZ_JAAGLV010000002.1, read as the reverse complement.
CCGATGCCGAGGCGATGGTCCGCGACGGGCACGCAGTGCTGGAGGCGGACGGTACGGCGTACCACAACCGTGGCTGGTGGTTCCCGCAGGCGCTGATGCCCGACCTGTCCACCCAGCGCACCCGAGACTGGTGGACTGAGAAGCGGCGCTACCTCGTCGACGACCTCGACGTGGACGGTTTCAAGACCGACGGCGGCGAGCACGCCTGGGGACACGATCTCCAGTACGCCGACGGCAAACGTGGGGACGAAGGCAACAACCTCTTCCCAGTGCACTACGCGCGTGCCTTCGGCGATCTGCTCCGGTCGGTGGGCAAGGCGCCGGTGACGTTCTCGCGCGCCGGCTTCACCGGTTCCCAGGCGCACGGGATCTTCTGGGCGGGTGACGAAGACTCAACCTGGGAGGCATACCGCGCCTCGGTGACGGCCGGGCTCACCGCCGCGTCGTGCGGAATCGTCTACTGGGGCTGGGATCTGGCCGGCTTCTCCGGCCCGGTGCCGGATGCCGAGCTCTACCTGCGTGCCGCCGCAGCATCGGTCTTCATGCCGATCATGCAGTACCACTCGGAGTTCAACCACCACCAGCTCCCGCTCCGCGACCGCACCCCGTGGTACGTCGGCGAGACCACCGGCGACGAACGCGTCGTCCCCCTCTTCCGCCGGTACGCCGAACTTCGCGAGCGCCTGGTCGCGTACCTGACCGAACAGGCCGCGCTCACCATCAGCACCGACCGCCCGCTGATGCGCCCACTCTTCTTCGACTACCCGGCCGACGAGGAGATCTGGAACCACCCCCACCAATACCTGCTGGGCAACGACCTCCTGATCAACCCGGTCCTCGAACCAGCCGCCACCACCTGGACGACGTACCTCCCAGCAGGCGACTGGATCGACGTCTGGACCGGCGAGCCAGTCCCCCACGGCCTGGTCACCCGCGAAGTCCCGCTGGAGATCGTCCCCGTCTACTGCAAGGCCGACCGCTGGCCCGAACTCGCCGACACGTTCAACTAGCCACGCCCAACCGTCGCGTTCATTCGGCCCCGTTTTCACCCTGTGGATGACTCTCAGGTGGCGATGATGGGTGAATTCGGGGTGCCGTTGCCAGGGCGACTGTGGATTGCGTCGCCGGGCTGCGCAACCCACGTGCCCACTGACGCGCAATCCGCCGGAAGTCGTGCCCGGCGGGCTTCAGTGGGAAACTTTTGGTCGCCAGGTGCAAGTTTGTTTCCACCGAACCCCTTCCCCCAAAGGGATCCGGGCTCGACTGTCGGGTTGTTGTACCGCTGGCGTGACCTAGCACGCCAGCGGTACAACAAACAGCGTTCGTCCAGCACGATCACCCGCCCAGCGGCCAACAGGCGGCCGGCCGGGTAACCGCAAGCGCCTACGGCCCCGGATGGTGGCTGGCCTCACGATGGTGGGGATCAATTCGTCGTGGCCAGTCTTTCCAGCGGCTCCGGGATAGCCGCGACCAGGACCATCACGCAGCCCGGCGACGCAATCCACAGCACCCTTACCGCAGCAACCCCGGATCCACAGTCACGCACGCACCCACCACACAAGCCGTGGAGGGGTGGTCTCAACTGAGGCCGAGGGTGACGAGCAGGTCGTGCAGGGTTCCGTAGCCACGGCAATCCGGCGCGCACTGCTTGTCGGCCTGTAATGCCAGGTCGTTGTCGAGGTCGTTCTGACTGGCTTTTGACAGAGTCCAGCCGAGAGGGGCGGACAGGGACGGCTGGGTGCTTTGGCTGATCACGTAGACCGAGTTCGGCAGCTTGGTACGGAGCGTGGCGCAGGCGGCCGAGGTTGTGCAGAGCTGAGCGGCCGCTGCCGTTCGTGCTTCCCGGAGCAGGGCGCGATCCTTGGTCCCGTCCTCCTTGGCCGTGACGAGTTTGGTTGCCGGTGGCACCAGTAGCTCCGGCACCGAGGACAGCTCGGCGCCGGGTTTGAACGTGTTCCCGATCCCGTCCACCGGGTCGTCGTTGCCCACGCTGTAGTCCTTACCGGTGCCGTTCTCGATGTAGACGACCAGCGGGAGGACGACCTCACCGGTGCCCGCGGCAAGTACCTCGTCGTTGTGCTCGCGGACGGCGGTACCCCACGCAGGCGCGAGATCCACGATCGTCCCGATCCCCGTGTTGTCGGTGTAACCGCCGTCCACCAACTGCGCCGCCTTCAGATCACCACAACCGCCGATCACTCCGGAAGGCGTCACATAGGGGAACCGGCTGGCCAGCAGACCCCCGGTCAACGCCTGCAGATTGCCGACGCAGCCGGCTTGCTGTTGACCCGTCTTCGGCCCGAATGCGCCGAAGAGGTCGTAGTCGTGCGCCCCGGCGACACCGGCCCCGCAGACCGGCGCGCCATCCGCGGTACGGGCTCCTTCGCTGAGGTCGACCTGGCTGACCAGCGCGCGGCAGCCATTGCGGACGGCGGTCGTGGTCAGAATCAGCTGCCCGGTCATCGCCTCCTCGGCCTTACCGTCCGCCGGCAAGAACTGCGTGCGCAGCTTAGGCACCTTGCGCTCCCACGCCGTCTCCATCAGCCCGGCCCGATCCAGTGGTTGGCGCGCGGGCGTCCGGTACTCCGCGGCTGCATCGAAACGCAGCCCGGCCATGCTGGCGAGCAGATCGCTCGACATCAACGAGATCGTGGCTGCCCCGAGCGCCTCATGCCCGGCCATCGCCTTGACCGCCGCCAACGGCTCATCCGTGAAGCGCGCCACGGTCAGACCGAACGCGCCCCCGCTGGCACCACCCGAGAACAGCACCGCGTGCTTGGCGCACTTGTTGCCCGTCATACTGATCTTCTCAAGCGCGGAAGCGGTCCAGTACGTCGCCCGGATGCCGCCACCCTCCGCCGCGACCATCAGCATCGGCCGCAGGCTGAGCCCGCCATCCAGCGGGACCGTGCACTTCGTCGGCTGCGCTACCCACGCGTCGAAAGCCGCCTGCATGGTCGGCCGCTCAGGCAGGCCCGCAGCGGCGGTGTTCGCCGTCAACGGGTGCACTTCGGTCTTGCCGCCGATCAGACTCGTCGCCACCATCGCGAAGATCAGCATGCCGAGGATCGGGGTGGCGCGCAGCCGCAGCCACTTGGTCTGGAAGATCTCCGGCGGTTGCCGCTCCTGCGCATAGGCCACGATGACGCCGACCAGGACCACGAGCGTCGCCAGCGCGAGCATCGTCGCCGCCAGTACGCCGAGAACGTCGGCGAACCGTCGCGGGAACGAGCCCAGCAGGAGAATCGCGAAGCTGGCACCGAGCACGAACCCGGCCCGCACCTTGCTCCGCGGGATGGCGTCGACCGCCGTCTCACCGTCCGGGTTCACGCCAGGCGTGGCGAGACGCCCGTACCAGCCGAGTACTCCGGTCGACTCCGGACGCCCCCACTTCTGGATCGCCTTCAGGACCGGCCAGGAAACGAGCCAGGGACCGACCCCGAGCACCACGCCGATCACGAGCGCCACCGACGGGTGCACGACGTACGACGAATCGAACAGGCCGACGGCGTCGCCGGCCGCGAGCCCGGCGAACGCGCGAACCATGCCCAGACCACCCAGCGAGACCGCCGTCACCGCGAGCATGTCACCGGCGATCATCACGTCACGCGGGAACCAGCTGCCGACCTTGCGCAGCGCCTTCGGCCTTACCTCCGCCTTGTCACGCAGGAGCTTGGACAAGCCGAGCACCAGCAACGGGATCAGGCAGAACACGAGCAGCCGTCGCTTGAAGACCTCACCCTGGCCGGACAGCGCGATCCCGACTGCTACCAGGGGCAACAGGATCGGGCCGACGATCCAGAGCATCAGGTTCTGCCGGCGGTCCTTTCCTTCCTTGTTGTAGAAGGGCCAGCCGTGGCTCTCGCCGCGCACTCGCCGCACGGCCCAGTCGGCGCGAAGCCTGCCCAGCAAGAAGATCACGGGCAGCAGCACGGCGTAGTACAGGAAAGCGGCGATGAGCGCCTGACCGACGCCGGTGCCGGTGTCGAGCCAGCTGCGCTGGACGTCCGGGAGCTGGTCGAGGACGTCGGTGCCGGGCACGACCGTCAGCAGGGCCAGCGGCAGGAAGGCCAGCATGCTGAAGCGCTGAATCCACAGGGCACGGCGGATCCGCGGTACTGCGGCCTTGATCGTCGGCCAATGACCGCTGACCAGCAGGACGAGGACCGCGGCGAAGGCGAGCCACTTGAGCATGGTGATCACCATGAGGACGACTGCCCAGGTGTCCGAGACGCAGTTGCCTCCCGCGCAACGCTGCGTGCCGAGCCAGTACGTCATCAGGTTCTCGAGCACGTCGAGCCCGGCCAGCACCAGCACCGGACCGATGGCGACGAAACGTCTCAACGCCGGTACATAGATGGCGATGAAGACGAGGTCGAGCAGCAGATAGATCGCCAGCAAGGGCAACCAGTCGTTCAGTTGCTCACTGGTGAACTTGCCGTGCCAGCCGCCGTACTCCGACGCGGCCGCGGGCCCGCTCATCCCGTTGAACGACCACGACGATCCGCCCTCGGCGAGGAACCCCGCCCCCAACAGGCTGACCTCGTTCATCGCCAGCCAGACCGCCCCCAGCCCGGCCAGCATCGCCCCCACCCACCGAAAATCAGCAGGCTTCGGCGCCTTCTCCTCCCCCGCAGCCGCGACCTCTACCGGCTGTTCCCCGACGGGTTGTTCCCCCACCACTGCGACCATTGCCCATTCGCCCCCACGGCTTACGGCTAGTTACGTGCAGTTACATTTGCGCACACTCCGCTGCGGGCAACAAGAGTTCGCGATGATCTTCTGCCGCTCGAAAGAAACCTTCGTCACTCATCAGGTGGACGAGGCCGGCGGGTCAGGTGCTATAAAGGCCCGGACAGATGAGCAGGCGCTATCAGGAAGGGGACCGTCCAATGCGACTCGCTGGTTCCCTCAAGCCGCTCACTCTGCTTCCCCCCGGCTAGGGCCCTCATCGCAGCCCATCGACCAGTTCCTGGTCGGTGGGCTTCTGCGCGTCCCCGATCGCCCGGCCACTCCGCGAAGGAGCATTCATGACCGAGAAATTCCGCGTCACCTACGCCACCTTGACCGCCGACAACGAAGACCTGCACGCCGCCTACGACAAGGGTCTCGACGAGGCCCGTAGCTGGCTCGGTACCACCCTTACCCCGATCGTCGACGGCATCGCCCGGCCCGGCGGAGAAGCTTTCGAGGTGACGAGTCCGGGCGACCCGTCGCTGCTGCTCTGCACCGTCAAGAGTGCGGTCGCCGACGACGTGAACGATGCCGTCGCCGCCGCCACAGCCGCCGCGCCCGGCTGGGCCGCAACCCCTTGGAAACAAAGGATCGCGGTACTACGCCGCGCCGCGGACCTGATCAGCGAGCGTTCCAACGAACTGGCCGCGCTGATGAGCCTGGAGGTCGGCAAGAACCGCCTCGAGGCGCTCGGCGACGTCGAGGAGTCCGCTGACCTGATCCGGTACTACTGCCGCCAGGTCGAGGACAACGACGGCTTCATCCGCCCGATGGAGCAGCTCTCCGACCGCGAGCAGACGACGAGCGTGCTGCGTCCGTACGGAGTGTGGGGTGTGATCAGCCCGTTCAACTTCCCGATGGCGCTGGCCGCGGGGCCGGCCGGTGGAGCGCTCGTCGCCGGCAACACGGTGGTGCTCAAGCCCAGCCCGCAGGGGTCGTTCACCGCTGCCAAGCTCGCCGAGTGCCTCGGTGACGCCGGGCTGCCGGCCGGCGTGTTCAACCTGATCCCCGGTGGGGATGCCGTCGGCGGTCTGCTGGTGGCCCACCCGGGCGTCGCCGGGCTGACCTTCACCGGGTCCTACCAGGTGGGTATGTCGATTTACCGCAGCTTCGCCACGTCGTACCCGAAGCCGGTGGTCTGCGAGATGGGCGGTAAGAACCCTGCCGTCGTGTCGGCGCAGGCGGATCTCGACCTCGCGGCGGCCGGGATCGCCCGCTCCGCGTTCGGGTTCTCCGGCCAGAAGTGCTCGGCGTGTTCGCGCGTCTACGTGCAGCGCGAGGTGTTCGAGCCGTTCGTCGCCGCGCTGGCGGAGAAGGCTAAGGCAGCGGTCGTCGGCGACCCGACGGCCCGCGACACCTTCGTCGGCCCGGTCATCGACCCGAACGCCGTCCAGCGGTTCCTGGCCGCGGTCGCGCACTCCCGCGAGCACGGCAAGGTAGTGGCCGGGGGCAACGTCATCGAGGGCAACTACGTCCAGCCCACCGTCGTGACCGGCCTGTCCAAAGACGATCGCCTGCTGCGGGACGAGCTCTTCGTCCCGTTCGTCGCCGTTGTGCCGGTCGACTCACTCGACGAGGCGCTGACCCTCGCCAACGACACCGACCTCGGCCTCACCGCCGGATTCTTCTCGGCCGATGACGGCGAGGTCGACGAGTTCCTCGACCGGATCGAGGCCGGCGTCGTCTACGTGAACCGCGCAGCCGGTGCGACCACCGGCGCCTGGCCCGGCGTCCAGCCCTTCGGCGGCTGGAAGGGCTCCGGCACCTCCGGCAAGGCCGGTGGCGGCCTGTACTACGTCCAGCAGTTCCTCCGCGAACAATCCCGAACGGTGGTAACCCGATGACCACGACCATCCCCTCGACCCAAGCCGACGCCACCCGCGGCGCAACTCAGGGCGTAACAGACGGCACAGCCGGGCCGGACTGGCTGGCCGGGCGCCCGGTCCCCGATGTGCAGACGGCGCTGCCAGGCCCGCTGTCCCGGGCGATCGTCGACCGCGACGTCGCAGTGACCAGCCCCTCGCTCCCCCGGGCCTACCCACTGGTCCCCCAGCGCGGCACGGGCTGCGTCATCGAAGATGCCGACGGCAACCTCTTCCTCGACTTCAACGCCGGTATCGCCGTCAACTCGACCGGCCACTGCCACCCGCGCGTGGTCGAGGCGGTCAAGCAGCAGGCTGAGACGCTGCTGCACTACTCGGCGAGTGACTTCTACCTGCCGATCTACTCGGAGATGTGCTCGGCGCTCGCCGCCACCGCGCCGATGGACGACCCGGTCCGGGTCTTCCTCAGCAACTCCGGCGCCGAAGCCGTCGAGGGTGCTCTCAAGCTCGCCCGATACGCCACCGGCCGTCCGTACGTGATCAGCTTCTTCGGCGCGTTCCACGGCCGCACCTACGGCGCTGTCACCTTGACCGCGTCGAAGGCGAAGTACCACCAGGGCTTCGGCCCGTTGCTGCCGGGCGTGCTGCACGCGCCGTACGCGTTCAACGGACGTGACCCGATCACCGGGGCGCCGGTGCACGACGAGGACGCGACTTTCGACTACCTGGAGAACGTGCTTTTCCGGTACCAGGTGACGCCGACCGAGGTCGCCGCGATCTTCGTCGAGCCGATCCAGGGTGAAGGTGGCTACATCGTCCCGCCGGCCGCCTGGATGGCGCGACTGCGCGAGCTCTGCGACCGGTACGGCATTCTGCTCGTCGCCGACGAGGTCCAGTCGGGCGCCGGGCGGACCGGCAAGATGTGGGCGATCGAGCACCTCGGCGTCCAGCCCGATGTGCTGATCTCCGCCAAGGGTCTCGCCTCCGGCCTCCCCCTCGGCGCCTTCATCGCCAAGGCGAACCTGATGGAGAGCTGGAAGCAGGGCGCCCACGGTTCGACGTACGGCGGAAGCCCGATCCCGTGCGCTGCGGGCCTTGCCACGCTCGCGGTGATCGAGGAGGAGGGGCTGCTCGCCAACGCCGACATCATCGGCCGACAGTTGATGACCGGACTGCGGGAGCTGCAGCAGAAGTTCTCCGACCAGATCGTCGACGTGCGCGGGCTCGGCCTGATGATCGGCGTCGAGTTCCGGACCGCCGCGCAGGCCAACGCCGTTCAGCAGCGGGCGTTCGAGCGTGGGCTGCTGGTGCTCGAGTGTGGCGAGAGCTCGATCCGGATGTCGCCGCCGCTCGTGGTGACGGAGGCTCAGGCGCGGACCGCGCTGGAGCTGTTCGCCGCCGCCCTGGCCGGATGACGCTGCCCGGATGACCGTCTTCTCACGGGCCCCTGGCAACGACCTCCCGGTGGTTGCCAGGGGCACCGGCGCCTTGCTCTTCGACACCGCCGGCCGCCGGTACCTCGATGGCTCGGGCGGTGCGATCGTCGTCGGCATCGGCCATGGGGTCGAAGAGGTCGGTGAGGCCATCGCGCGGCAGTCCAAGCTCGTGGCCTATGCGCATGGGACCGTGTTCAGCTCGGCGGCGCTGACCGACTATGCGGATGCGCTCGCCCCGCTGCTGCCGCTGGACGACGCCCGGATCTATCCGGTCTCGGGCGGCAGCGAAGCGGTCGAGACTGCGTTGAAGATGGCTCGCGCCTACCACCTGGCGCGCGGCGAGGACCGGTCCGTGGTGATCGGCCGCGAGGGCGCCTACCACGGCAACACTCGCGGTGCGCTGGACGTGTCAGGCCGGCCGGGATTGCGAGCGCCCTACCTTCCCTGGCTGGGATCGGCGCGACACACCACGACGCCGTACGAGTACCGCTGTCCATTCCCCGACACCCACCCGGCCGGTTGTGGCACCCGGCACGCCGCCGAGCTGGAGCGGCTGATCGTTGCCGAGGGCCCCGAGAACGTCGCGGCCTTCATCGCCGAGCCGGTGTCGGGTGCGGCACTCGGCGCCTGTGTCCCGCCAGACGACTACTGGCCCGCAATTACGGCCGTCTGCCGCAAGTACGGCGTACTGGTGATCGCGGACGAGGTGATGACCGGCTTCGGGCGCACTGGCCGCTGGTTCGCCTGTGAGCATTGGGATGTGCGGCCCGACATCCTCGTCGCCGCGAAGGGCGCGGCGTCCGGCTACTGGCCGCTCGGATTCGCCGCCTGCAGTGGCGAGGTGCACGAGAAGATCGCCGGCTTCACGCACGGCTTCACCTACTCGCACCACGTCGTCGGCGCGGTCGCAGGACATGCCGTCCTGAAGGTACTGCAGGAGCGCGACCTGATCGCCGCCTCCGAGCGGCAGGGCGCCTTGCTGAAGTCATCCTTGGAAGACGCCCTCGGCGACCACCCCGCGGTGGGCGACATCCGCGGTCTCGGCCTGTTGTGCGCCGTCGAGTTCGTCGCCGATCGGGAGACCCGTACGCCGTACCCGCGAGCCGATCGCGTCGCCGAACGGATCGTTGCCGCTGGTAAGGAGAACGGCGTGTTGCTGTACCACTCCACCGGATGTGCCGACGGGGTGAGCGGCGACCTGATCCTGTTCGGGCCGCCGCTGGTCATCACCGACGCCCAGATCGCGGAGCTTGCCGAGCGCGCGGCGAGCGCAGCAAGTAAGGTGGTGGACGCAGTTGGTTCGTCCTGCTCGCCAGGTAGGACGTCGTAAGAGGGAACCCGGTGTGAATCCGGGACTGCCCCGCAGCGGTGAGTGGGAACGACCGCCGTCATACGCACTGGGCCCGCAAGGGTTTGGGAAGCGACGGCCAGTAGGTGTCTGGCAACAGGCGTGCCCATGAGTCCGAAGACCTGCCACTGCCCACGTGCGCCCAGCGCTCGTGGATGACCTCGGTGACCTCGTGGGAAGGTCTGCGTGCGCATGGCCGCTCTGGGCCTGCGCCTGCTGTCCCCTTCCGCGAGTTGCCTGGTCTTTCGAGACGCGCTCACGAAGGAGAGACGCTTGACCAGCAAGTCCGCAGCCGCGGCAGCACGGGCCACCGTGTACGGCTACCCCCGGCAAGGTCAGAACCGTGAACTGAAGAAGGCCATCGAGGGCTACTGGAAGGGCAGCGTCAGCGCGGACGCCCTCCGGCAGACCGCGAAGGAGCTGCGCGAGGCCAACTGGCTGCAGCTCGTCGCCGACGGCATCGACGAGGTCCCCACCGGTGACTTCTCGTACTACGACCACGTACTCGACACGACCGTCCTGGTCGGCGCGATCCCCGAGCGCCACCGCGCCGCCGTCGAGGCGGACCCGCTGGACGGGTACTTCGCGATGGCGCGCGGCACCCAGGAGGTCGCGCCGCTCGAGATGACGAAGTGGTTCGACACCAACTACCACTACCTGGTCCCCGAGCTCGGCCCGGACACCGTCTTCACGGCCGACTCCGCCAAGCAGGTGACCGAACTGGCGCAAGCCGTTGCCCTCGGCCTCAAAGCCCGCCCGGTCCTCGTCGGCCCGGTCACCTACCTCCTACTGGCCAAGCCCGCTCCGGGTGTCGCCGACACCTTCGAGCCGCTCTCGCTACTCGACAAGCTCCTCCCCGTGTACGCCGAAGTGCTCGCCGACCTGCGTGCGGCAGGAGCCGAGTGGGTGCAGCTGGACGAGCCCGCACTCGTCCAGGACCGCACGCCTGACGAGCTGGACGCCACGGCCCGCGCCTACGCGACGCTCGGTGGACTCACCGATCGCCCAAAGCTGCTCGTCGCCTCGTACTTCGACCGGCTCGGCGAGGCGTTGCCCGTGCTCGCGAAGGCGCCGGTCGAAGGCCTCGCGATCGACTTCACCGGTCCGGCCGCGGCCAACCTCGACGCCCTCGCATCGGTCGCCGGGCTGCGCGACAAGCGCCTGGTCGCGGGCGTCGTCAACGGCCGCAACATCTGGATCAACGACCTCACCAAGTCGCTGGCCACCTTGGCGACGCTGATGGGCCTCGCCGGGCAGGTCGACGTCAGCTCGTCCAGCTCCCTGCTGCACGTCCCACTGGACGTCTCGGCCGAGACCGGGCTCGACCCGGAGGTCCTGCCCTGGTTGGCGTTCGCGCGCCAGAAGACCGCCGAGATCGCCACCCTCACCCGTGGCATCACCGAGGGCACCGAAGCGATCGCGACCGAGCTCGCCGCCAACCGCGCGGCGCTGGAGTCGCGAGCCGCCTCTGCGCTGACGAACCGCCGCGAGGTCCGCGACCGGGTCGCCGCCGTGACCGAGTCGGACAGCCGCCGCTCCATCCCGTACGCCGAACGCAGCGCGGCTCAACGCAAGCGACTCGGGTTGCCGTTGCTTCCGACAACCACCGTGGGGTCGTTCCCGCAGACCAACGAGTTGCGCACGGCAAGGGCCGAGCTGCGCGCCCAGCGGATCGGCGTACCGGAGTACGACGAGCGGATCGAAGCGGAGATCCGGGAGGTGCTCGCGTTCCAGGAGAAGGCCGGGCTGGACGTGCTCGTGCATGGCGAGCCCGAACGCAACGACATGGTCCAGTACTTCGCCGAGCAGCTGGACGGGTATCTAGCGCTGCAGCACGGCTGGGTGCAGTCGTATGGCACCCGGTATGTGCGGCCGCCGGTGCTCGCTGGTGACATCTCGCGGCCGGAGCCGATGACGGTTCGCTGGTGGAAGTACGCGCAGTCGCAGACCGATCGGCCGGTCAAGGGCATGCTGACCGGGCCGGTCACGATGCTCGCCTGGTCATTCGTCCGCGACGACCAGCCGCGCAGTGACACCGCTCGGCAGGTGGCTCTCGCCCTGCGCGACGAGGTGAACGACCTGGAGGCGGCCGGCGCCGCGGTGATCCAGGTGGATGAGCCGGCGCTGCGAGAGACGCTGCCGCTGCGGCGGGCCGATCGAGCGGAGTACCTGACCTGGGGTACCGAGGTCTTCCGGCTGACGACCAGCGGGGTGCGGGCGGACACGCAGATCCACACCCACATGTGTTACGTCGAGTTCGGCGACATCCTCAACGCGTTGGACGAGATGGACGCCGACGTGGCGAGCCTGGAGGCAGCGCGGTCGCACATGCAGGTCGCGCACGAATTGGGCTCGGCCGGCTATCCGCGCGAGGTCGGGCCGGGTGTCTACGACATCCACTCGCCTCGGGTGCCCGGTACGCCGGAGATCGTCTCTCTCCTGCGCAAGGGGCTCGACGCGATCCCGGCCGACCGGCTGTGGGTCAACCCGGACTGCGGGCTGAAGACGCGGGGCTGGCCGGAGGTTCGCGACTCGTTGCAGAACCTCGTCGGCGCGGCGCGCGAGGTACGGGACGGCCTTCCGTCCTGACCACTCATTGACCGACCGGGACCAGTCTTTGTCGGAAGGCTGGTCCCGGTCCTCCTTCCCATCCCACCGTGCCTTGTGCGACTGGGTCGCATAGCATGCTCGGCGTGAGGCTGACACGTGGGGAATGGGTTTCGCTCGGCGGGATGACCGCGTTCATCGCACTACTCCACGTGGCCGGCTGGGGGCTGCTGGCGCTCGTGATCGCGCCACAGCACTACCAGCTCGGATCGGCCGGGGTCTTCGGCGTCGGGCTGGGCGTCACGGCGTACACGCTGGGGATGCGGCACGCGTTCGACGCCGATCACATCGCCGCGATCGACAACACCACCCGTAAGTTGATGGCGGACGGTAAACGCCCGGTCTCGGTCGGCTTCTGGTTCTCGCTCGGCCACTCCAGCGTGGTGTTCGGGCTCTGTTTCCTGCTCGGCATCGGCGTCCGGGCGCTGGCCGGGCAGGTCGCCGACGACTCGTCCAGGCTGCAGCAGCTCACCGGGATCATCGGCACCGCGGTGTCCGGGGTCTTCCTCTACGTCATCGCGATCCTCAACCTGATCATCCTGCTCGCCGTGCTCAAGGTGTTCCGGCGGATGCGGGCGGGCGACTTCGACGAGGCAGCGCTCGAGGAGCAACTGAACAAGCGCGGCCTGATGAACCGGATCCTGGGCGGCGCGACCAAGGCGGTCACCCGGCCGTGGCAGATGTACCCGATCGGGCTGCTCTTCGGACTCGGCTTCGACACCGCAACCGAGGTCAGCCTGCTCGTCCTGGCCGGCGGGGCCGCCGCGTTCAACCTGCCCTGGTACGCCGTACTGACGCTGCCGATCCTGTTCGCGGCCGGGATGAGCCTGCTCGACACGCTCGACGGCTGTTTCATGAACTTCGCCTACGGCTGGGCGTTCTCCAAGCCGGTCCGCAAGGTCTACTACAACCTGACGATCACCGGTCTCTCGGTCGCGGTGGCGTTGCTGATCGGCAGCATCGAGCTCGACTCGATCCTGACCGACAAGCTCGGTATCACCCACGGGCCACTCGCCGCGATCGCCGGCGTCGACCTCAACTACGTCGGCTACGCGATCGTCGCCCTCTTCGTGCTCACCTGGCTGACCGCCTTCGCGATCTGGAAGTACGGCCGGATCGAGGAGAAGTGGACCGCCCGGCTCCAGGCCTGACCGCTCCGATTGCCCGAATGTCGGACAATTCGCGGGTGGGGGTTCAGGCGGCGCAAGCCAGGCTCTAAGCTCGCCTGGTCTGAGCCCCTCGCGACGAAAGGCAGATTTGTGACCGACCCGATCACGCTTGAGAACGAGTACGGCGCGCACAACTACCACCCGCTGCCCGTGACCGTCGCGACGGCGGAGGGTGTCTGGATCACGGACACTTCGGGCGAGCGCTATCTGGACTGCCTGGCCGGCTACTCCGCGCTCAACTTCGGCCACCGGCACCCCGCGCTGATCGCCGCCGCGACCGAGCAGCTCGGCCGCGTCACGCTGACCAGCCGCGCCTTCCACCACGACCAGCTCGGCCCGTTCTGCGCCGAGCTCGCCGCCCTCGCGGGCAAGGACGCGGTACTACCGATGAACTCGGGCGCCGAGGCGGTCGAGACGGCGCTCAAGCTCGCCCGTCGCTGGGGCTACCTGATCAAGGGTGTGCCCGACGGCCAGGCCACCATCATCGTTGCTGATGGCAACTTCCATGGCCGGACCATCAGCATCATCAGCTTCTCCGGCGACGCCGAGGCGCACGACAACTACGGCCCGTACACCCCCGGCTTCCGCTCGGTCCCGTACGGCGACGCGGCCGCGCTGGAGGCCGCGATCGACGAGACCACCGTCGCCGTGCTGCTCGAGCCGGTCCAGGGCGAGGCGGGCGTCGTCGTGCCGCCCGAGGGGTATCTGGCCGCCGTCCGCGAGGCCTGCACCAAGAACCGGGTGCTGATGGTGGCCGACGAGATCCAGTCCGGCCTCGGCCGCGCGGGCGCCACCTTCGCGAGCTCGCGAGCGGGCGTAGTACCGGATGTCTACATCCTCGGGAAGGCGCTCGGCGGCGGCATCATGCCACTGTCGGCCGTCGTCACCGACCGCGCGGTGATGGACGTCATCACGCCCGGTACGCACGGCAGCACCTTCGGCGGGAACCCGCTCGCGGTCGCGATCGGGCGGGGCGTGATCAAGCTGCTCGAGCCGGGTGACCTGCAGGAGCACGCACTGGCGATGGAGCAGGAACTGCGCCACCGGCTGGAGCCGCTGCAGGCTCAGGGGCTGGTGGGTTTGCGGGTGCACGGTCTGTGGGCGGGGCTGGATCTCGATCCCGCGCTCGGCACGGGTCGCGCCCTGTGCGAGAAGCTCGCGGAACACGGCGTACTGGCCAAGGACACCCACGGCTCGACGATCCGGCTGTCACCCCCGCTGGTGATCACCACCGGCGACCTCGACTGGATGACCGAGCGACTGGCCCTGTCGTTGAAGGCGCTCGCGGGCTGAGCTGATGATCCAGGTGCGGCGCGCGACAGCGGATGACGGCGAAGTGATCGGGGTCGTGCATGCAGCCTCCTGGGAGGCTGCCTATGCACCGTTCTTCGACGAATCGTTCTCCGCGGAGCAGATCAAGTCGAGGCTGACCCGCTGGCATGACCGGGTCGCCTCGCCGGAGGGCCTGATCATGCTCGCCACCGTCGACGGGCGCGCGCTGGCCTTCTCCTGGAGCATGCGTTCCTCGGCGGAGCGCGCCGAGATCTACAGCTTCTACGGGCATCCCGACGGCTGGGGCACCGGCGTCGCGGCAGCCCTGATGACCGAGACCCTGCATCAACTGCGCGCCGACGGCTTCACGACGGTCCACCTCTGGACCCTGCGCGACACCCCGCAGTCCCGCCGGTTCTACGCCAAGTCGGGCTTCACCGAGACGGGTGCCACCACCGAACGCGACTTCGGTGATGGCACCCCACTCGCACAGGTCGAGTACGAGCTCGAGCTCGGTCAGCCCAGCGGACAGGCCGCGATCGTCGTCTGATCGGTAACGTTGCCGTCGGCATCGACCACCTACATCAGCTTTCGTTCCAGACGGCTGCCGCCCCGGCATGGTTGGAGATCCGGCGCGACACGTGGAGTGGGATGGCTCAGGACTGGTGGCCGGACTGGCCTCGCCGAGTCCCGATGAGTTTGAAGCCCTGCGTCTGCAGGGGATCGAAGAGGTGCCTTAGCCGCGGACGTCCGCCCTCACTCAATAGATCTGCACTTCGACGAGGATGTCGCCCAGGTCGACCAACAGTCCCGGCTGATCGTGGTCGCGTTGCTCCCAATCCGGTCGCGAGATCGCTGTGAGGGCGCCGGCGCATCGGCCACGGGTCGTCATCAGGTTCACTGCTCGACCAGCTCCCGCGACGAGCTCCACCGTGACGCTCGCCTCGCCGGGGAAGGAGGTGGCCCTGTAGTGAGCCACCGGCCGATACTCCCCGTCGATGCGCAGGACCAGGTCGACCAGCGGCAGGAAGGTCCGGTCGACGCCCGGGAAGTCCGAGAAGGCCGCGTCCGCCTCGAGATCGGCGACGCTGAGCCGCCAGCCGGCCGGATCGTCGACGAGTTCCCGCGTGGAGCCGGCCCCATTGCGCCAGGCGACGGGGTCGAAGTCATCAGGAGTCAGGATCCTGGCCAAAGTCATGGTGGCTAGCCTACAGTGGACGTATGAAGAGTTCTGCAGATGTGCAATCCCCGGCGGTGATCGACAGCTGCAACGTCCGGCTGGTCGATCCGGAGCGGGTGGCGGCCGTCGATGCCAGGATGCCTTCTGAGCAGGATGTCATCGACACGGCCGATGTGTTCGGGCTGCTGGGCGATCCGCGGCGGTTGAAGTTGCTGGTCGCGCTGCTCGACGGGGAGTTGTGTGTCTGCGACCTGGCGGCCGTGACGGGGATGAGTGAGTCGTCCACGTCGCACGCGTTGCGGTTGCTGCGCGCCCATCGGGTGGTTTCGGTACGCCGGGATGGCCGGATGGCCTACTACCGGCTCGACGACGCGCACGTGCGGATGCTCGTCGACCTCGCCGTCGCTCATACCGAGCACACCGACGCGATCCACCCGGAGCGTGGCTGATGGGTGCCGGGCACGGTCACGGTCATGGCGTCAGCGCCGAGGCTGACCGGAAGCTGCTCAGTGGCGCGCTGGCGCTGATCCTGGCGTTCATGGCCGCTGAGGTGGTCGTCGGTTTCGCGGCCGGATCGCTGGCGTTGATCACCGATGCCGCGCACATGCTGACCGACGCCGCCGCGATCGCGCTGGCGTTGATCGCGATCCGGCTCTCCGCCAGGCCGCCGGCGGGTGGTTTCACCTACGGGTTGAAGCGGGTGGAGATCCTCTCGGCACAGGCCAACGGGATCACCCTGCTGCTGCTCGCGGCGTTCTTCGTCTACGAGTCGGTCAACCGGATGATCCACCCGCCCGAGGTCCAGGGCGCGCTGGTCCTGATCACCGGCGTCGTCGGCATCGTGGTCAACCTTTTCGCAACCTGGCTGATCAGCAAGGCGAACCGCACCAGCCTGAACGTCGAGGGCGCGTTCCAGCACATCCTCAACGACCTGTTCGCGTTCGTCGCGACCGCGATCGCCGGTCTGGTCGTGCTGCTCACCGGCTTCGCCCGCGCCGACTCGATCGCCGCGCTGATCGTCGCCGCGCTGATGCTCAAGGCGGGGATCGGCCTCGTCCGCGACTCCGGCCGGATCTTCCTCGAGGCGGCTCCGGCCAGGATCAACCCGGCCACGGTCGGCGCCGAGCTGTGCGCAGTACCGGGGGTGGTCGAGGTGCACGACCTGCACGTCTGGGAGATCACTTCCGGCGAGCCGGCCGCGTCGGCGCACATCCTGGTCAGCGAGGGGCTCGACTGCCACCTGATCCGCAGCCAGATCGAGACGCTGCTGGCCGAGCGGCACCACCTGACCCACTCGACGCTGCAGGTCGACCACGCGTCAGGCGACGTACAGGCTGCTCACTGCAGCGATGCGCACGGCGCTGTGCATCGCCCCGTTGAGATCACAGCCGCTGGAACAGGACCTGACCCGGCCATTCCGAATCACTGACCGGTACGCCGAACGGCTCCGCGCGGGTGAACCCCTGCTTCTCGTAGTACCGGATGAGCGCGCCGTCGCCGCCCCCGAAGCAGTCCACTCGGAGCAGTTCCACGCCGAGCCCCCGCGCGAGCGTGCGCGCGTGCTCCAGCAGGTCGGTGCCGATGCCGGTGCCCTGTAGCACCCGATCCGTCACGAGCAGCCGGATGTACAGCTCGGGCTCGGTGGCCGGCGGAACGTAGGACGTCGCGTCGCCCACCGCGAGCGCACCGACGACCCGCCCGTCGAGCTCGGCGATCCAGAGCCCGTCGCCTGCCACGAAGCCCTCGATCTGGGCTACCCGTCGCGGGTCGGTCGAGTGCGCCTCGGTCCCCCACTGGCCGGTCCGCCCGTTGGCGACCAGCCACTCGGTCGCCTTGTCGAGCAGAACCAGGACCGCCGGAACGTCGTCGAGCCCGCCAGCCCGGATCGCCAGAGAAGATGTCACCTCACCATCCTCTCAGGCCCAGTGCCCTGCGTCCGAAGTTGTTTGAGTGATTGCGGTGGTCAGGTGCGTGCCTCGCGGTGGCGGGGGAGCGGCCTCGATGTTTTTCCATCGTGGCCGTTCCTCCGCTGCCGCGAGGTGCGTGCCTGGGCGCCGCAAGCGCCAAAGAACTTCGGACGCAGGGCACTAGCCCAGTCCTCGGCGGTAGGCATAGGCGACGGCCTGGGCGCGGTCGCGGAGACCGGCTTTGGCGAACAGGTGGTTGATGTGCGTCTTGACCGTGGCCTCGCTGACGACGAGCCGACGGGCGATCTCCGTGTTCGAGAGGCCGGCCGCGATCAGCCGCAGGACCTCGATCTCGCGCGGAGTCAGGCCGTCCGCCTGCTGGGGCGCCGGTACGGTGGTCGTTGCCTCGATCAACCTTCGCTGCACGTCACCGTCGATGATCGACTGGCCGGCGGCCGCGGCCTGCAACGCGCGGCCGATCGACTCCGCGTCGGCATCTTTGGTGAGGAACCCCCGGGCGCCGGCCTTGAGCGCGCCCAGCACCGAATCGTCGTCGCTGTAGGTGGTGAGCACGACGACCTCGGTGCCCGGATGCTCCGCGCGCACCCGCCGCGTGGTCTCGACGCCGTCGCAGCGCGGCATCCGGAGATCCACCAGCAGGACGTCCGGCGCGTACTCCGCGACCAACTCGAGGGCCTCGAGGCCGTCGGAAGCGGCTGCCACGACGTCGATCCCCGGGAGCAACCGCAACAGCGTCACCAGCCCGTCGCGCACCACCGTCTGATCGTCGGCGACCACCACTCGCAGATCGCTCATCCCGGTATCACCAATCGAACGCGCCATCCGTCCTCCGTCGGCCCGACCTCCAGGCTGCCACCGATCAACTCGGCCCGCTCCCGCATCCCGAGCAAACCGTAGCCCCCGCCGACAACGTGAGCCGGCGGCTTGCCGGGGTGATCCTCCACCGTGAGCGCGGTCCTTGCGTCTTCGAACCGGAGTACGACGTCGACCGGTGCTCCCGGCGCGTACTTCCGGGTGTTCGTGAGCGCTTCCTGCAAGGCGCGGTAGAGGGCTGCCATCGCCTCGGACGGCAGATCGCGCGATACTCCGGTGACCTCGAAGGTCGCTTCGGCCCCGCTCTCCAGCCGGTACGCCGTGACCAGGTCGGCCATCGCGCGGGCGTCGGGGACCGAGTCCTCTCGCAGCGTCGCCACGGCTCTGCGCGCCTCGGACAACCCCTCCGCCGCGAGCCCCTGTGCCTTGGTCACCTGTTCGATCGCTTCTTCCGACGCGCCGTCGCGGACGAGCATCAGCCGTGCTCCTTGCAGATTGAGGGACAAGCCGGCCAGCGAATGAGCCAGTACGTCGTGCACGTCCCGCGCGATCCGGGCCCGCTCCGCCAGGGCGGCCGCTCGGCTGTGCTCCTCGATCGCGGCCTGCTTGCGCGCGAGTGAGACCTGGAGCTCGTCGAGCTGCTCCTCGCGAGCCCGGCGGTTGATCGAGGCAAGCAAGATCGCGATCACGCCGACCGCGATCCCGATCGCGGAACTGACCGAACCGGTCACCAGCAGCAGCGGCACGCTGGCACCGAGGATGCCGAGCACCACCACCAGAACCTCGGCCCGTCCCGGTAGGTGATACCGGACGGCTGCCCGGACCGCCCAGAACGGCAACACCGCCAGCACGCTCTCCGGCAGCGCATACCAGAGCACGGACCCCGCCACCACGAACACCAATAGCGCCGCCGTCCGTACCGGCGACTTTTCGCCGTACCGCAGAATCAGCACGTTGCTCGCGACAACCATTGCCGCCAGCAACAAGACGAGGGGGAGCGGCAACCGTTCGGGATCCGCCGCACCGCGCGAGATGATCAGCGTCGCGACCACCAGAATGGTGGGCGCCAACCGCAAGGCTGTGGTCGCCAGGGACGAGCTCCAGAGCATCGCCACCCGGCGCCACGCCTCGGCCCCCCAGCCCCGCTCGGTCATACGATCATCATGCCCGCTCGACGGCGAACGGGATGCGCAGGCGCTGCGCGCGGAGGTAGACGGCGACGTTCTGGGCGGCGATGCTCAGGCCGAAGGTCAGCAGCAGGGCAGCTGTGGTGAGGGAGCCGTTGAGGCCCATCGCCGCGCCGGCGAAGCCAGCGCCTACCCGGATACCGATGGTCAGCAGCCACAGCGTGAGGGTGGTGGCCGTGCCCTTCTGGTGCAGGCCGCCGTCACGGGTCGACAGTTGAGTGCTCGCGCCGCGGGCGAACCCGATCAGGATCAGCACCGCGACGTCGAAGACGAAGAACGCCAGCTCGCCGGCCGATGCGGTGTCGAACTCCCCGCGGGCGGACGCGAGCCCGATGACGACGAGGACCAGCGGCACCACCACCAGCGACCTCTGCGTCACCATCGAGCCCCGCAGTTGCCGGCCCATCACCCGGACCACGACCAACGCTCCGATCACGATACCCAGCAGCAGATTGACCGACATCACACTTCCCTTTCCGAGGAGTTCTGTTACTGAGAACACTCCTCGGAAAGGGCTTCGGGTTCGTCGGCCTCCAGGTGTGACCCGGATGGATCTCCACCTCAACCCGTGGGTGGAGACGCACGCGCGCCGTTAGCTCTTTCTGCTGCGGTAGGCGGCTGAGGCCATTCGGTCGTTGCAGAGTTCGCAGCAGTAGCGGCGGCGGTTGGCCTTGGTGCGGTCGACGTAGACGCAGCGGCAAGGATCGCCGGCGCAGGTTCGCAGCCGGTCGGCGGCGCCGTCCGCGACTGCTCGCGCCAGCGCGTCCGCTGCTGACACCGCCAGCCGTGCGACCGGGTCGGCTCCCCCCGTCGCCGCCAGTCGCGGGCCTGCGACCAGTCGCGGCTGCGCGCCGTATCGGGTGAAGATCTCGTTCAGCACCTCGTACTGCGAATCCTCTTCGGCGAACACCCGGTACAGCTCACCACGCACGCCGCGGACCGGCTCGAGATCCGCGGCGGTCAGTTCCGGGTCCGCGAGCTCGTGGTGCGCGGCCAGCCGGGTGACGAGCGGGATGCTCAGCCGGTCGCGCGGGTTCTCCAGCAGGTCGTACGAGTTGCAGAAGTCCAGCACGAAGCCCAGCCAGGGGTCGGTGGCCGGCACGCTGCTCATTCGCACATCCTCCCCCGTCTTGACCGCTTGGCCGCACGGCTCTACCGTCGTCAGTTGTTAAGGGAGTTTAACAACTGATTTGAGCTGAGGGGTGGGTATGAAGAGATTCGTGGTGGCGACGGTGGTGGGCGCGTTGGTGCTCGCGGCCGGCGGGGTGACGACGGCGGTAGCCGATCAGACCGGTCGCGGGCACAAATCCGAGCCGGTGGTGGTCACGGACATCCAGATTCCGGTCCACGGGCAGGCGCCGGTGACGGCGTACCTGGTCCGGCCGGCTTCTTCTTCGAAGAAACACGACACGCTCGCGGGGGCGCTCTACCTGCACTGGTTCGAGCCGCCGAACTCGACCCAGAACCGAACCGAGTTCCTGTCCGAGGCGATCGCGCTGGCGAGCAAGGGCGCGGTCGCGATCCTGCCGCAGCTCACCTTCCCGTGGGCGGGCGATCCGGTCGGCGACAAGACCGATCGGACCAAGGTGACGAACCAGCTCGCCGCCGTCGAAGCGGCGTACCGGGCGTTGCTCGACCAGGACGGCGTGGATCCACGGCGGACGGCGGTGATCGGGCACGACTACGGCGCGATGTACGCGTCGCTGCTGGCCAAACGCGCGCACGCGCTCGTCTTCATGGCAGGTGACGCCACCTGGGCGAACTGGTTCGACAAGTTCTGGCTCGGCCTGCCCGCCGACCAGACCGTTGCCTACCGCAAGGTTTTCGCCGGGCTCGACCCGGTCGACAACGTCGCGCAGGCCCACGAGGTCTACTTCCAGTGGGCCGGCCGCGACATCTTCGTCACACCGGAGGTACAGGCCGCCTTCAGCTCCGCCAAACCGAAGGCAACCGTCACCCTCTACGACCACGCCGACCACTTCCTCGACCAACAAGCCAAAACCGACCGCCTCACCTGGGTCAGCACCCAGCTCGGCCTGCACTGACGCGACGAGCCCACCAGTGGTGGGCTCGGCACGTCAGGCGAGGGAGACGAGGTCTAGGTAGTCGTCGGTCCAGAGGTCTTCGGTGGCGTCGGGGAGGATGAGGACTCGGTCGGGGCGGAGTGCCTCGATGGCGCCCTCGTCGTGGGTGACCATGATGATCGCGCCCGGGTAGCTGCCGACCGCGCCGAGGACCTCGTCGCGGGAAGCAGGGTCGAGGTTGTTGGTCGGCTCGTCCAGGAGCAGCACGTTGGCGCCCGAGTGGACCAGGCCGGCCAAGGCCAGCCGGGTCTTCTCGCCGCCGGACAGTACGCCGGCCGGCTTGTCCGCGTCGTCGCCGGTGAACAGGAACGACCCGAGCACGTTGCGTACCTCGCCATCGGTCAGGCCCGGCGCGACGGACGCCAGGTTCTGCCGGACTGTACCGGCCAGGTCGAGCGTGTCGTGTTCCTGCGCGAAGTACCCGAGCCGCAACCCGTGGCCATGGTTGACGTGGCCGCCGTCCGGCTGTTCCCGGCCGGCGAGGATCCGTAGCAACGTGGTCTTGCCCGCGCCGTTGAGGCCGAGGATGACCAGTCGGCTGCCACGATCGACGGCGAGGTCGACGCCCTTGAGCACCTGCAGTCCGCCGTACGACTTGGTCAGCCCGGCGGCCGTCAGCGGGGTACGACCGGAAGGGGCCGGGTCGGGCAGGCGGATCTTGGCGACGCGGGCGGTACGGCGTACCGGCTCGAGGTCGTGGAGGAGCTTGTCGGCTCGCCTCGCCATGTTCCTGGCGGCGACGGCGGTCGAGGCTCCGGCACGCATCTTGTCGGCCTGCGCGTGCAGGACCGCGGCTTTGCGCTCGGCCGTGTGGCGTTCCCTGGTACGACGGCGTTCGTCGAGCTCAAGCTGTTCGAGGTACTTCTTCCAGCCCGTGTTGTGGACGTCGATCGTCGTGCGCTGCGGATCCAGGTGGAACACCCGGTTGACCGTTGCCCTGAGCAACTCTCGATCGTGGCTGATCACCACCAGGCCACCGCTGTAGCCGAGCAGGAACGACCGCAGCCACCCGACCGAGTCGGCATCCAAATGGTTGGTCGGCTCATCAAGCAACAACGTGTCGTGCTCGGCGAAGAGGATGCGCGCCAACTCGACCCGCCGCCGCTGGCCGCCCGACAGCTCCCCGACCGGCTGGTCGAGAGCCCTTGCAGGCAACCCAACCCCAGCCGCAAGCCGAGCCGCCTCACCCTCAGCCGCATACCCACCCCCAGCCTGAAACTGCGCCTCGGCGCGCGCATAAGCAGCCATCGCCCGCTCCTGCGCCTCGCCAACGGCACTACTCATCGCCACCTCGGCCTTCCGAAGCCGCTGCACCGCGATATCAAGCCCACGAGCAGACAAAATCCGAGAGGTGGCAGTGATGGCCGGATCGGCCGCACGCGGATCCTGCGGCAGATAGCCGACAGACCCAGTGACCCCGACACTCCCGGCCGCCGGCCGCTCATCCCCGGCCAGCGCCTTCATCAGGGTTGTCTTACCCGCGCCGTTACGGCCAACGAGACCGATCCGGTCACCCGGGCTGATGTGAAACGAAAGGTCGGACAGCAGCAGCTGGGCGCCGACGCGAATATCTACACCGCGGACGGTGATCATGATGGTTACTCTCTGTGATGTCTAACGGACGCACTTCGGGTACGAAAGCGAGTCCGCAACTAGACACAGAGGCTGGTAGCCATACCTCCAGGGTAGGTCGCCACCGCCAGCCCGTCAGCCGATTTATGGGCAGGCCTGTCCCGAGCGACAGGACATAGTGGCTGACGCCGGGCGCGCTGAGGCTCGGGTCAGCGGGAACCCGGCTGCCAGGGCGCACTATGTCCTGTCGGTCGGGACGCGGTCAGGGGTTTTTGGCGGGGAGTTCGATGATGAAGCGGGCGCCGCCTTCGGGGCGGTCTTTTACCTGGATGGTGCCGTGGTGCCATTCGACGTGGCGGGCGACGATGGCCAGGCCCAGGCCGATGCCGCCGCGTTGGGTGTCGGTGCGGCTGTCGGGGGAGGTGTTGCCTCGGCCGAAGCGTTCGAAGATGCGTTCGCGGTTGGCTTCGGGGACGCCTGGGCCGGCGTCGTCCACGAAGATGATGACGCCCTTGCCCCCTGCTCTGACGCTGACGCCCTTGCAGCCGCCGGCGTGTTGTTCGGCGTTGTCGACGAGGTTGGCGATGACGCGTTCGAGCCGGCGCTTGTCGGCCTCCATCGTCAGGTCGGCGGCGTCCGGTGCGACGTCGGTGATCTCCCGGCCGGCGGTCGCGTCCGCGGCGGCGCGGACCAGGTCGCCGATCCGGACCGTCTCGCGAGTGCCCTGGTCGCCGCCGTCGTCGCGGGAGATCTCCAGCAGGTCGATCACCAGCTGACGGAACCTGTCCAGGTCGTCGCCGAGCAGTTCGAGCGGCTCGCGAACCGACCCCGGCAGCTCCGCGCGATGGTTCTGGATCAGCTGCATCGAGTTCATCATCGTCATCAGCGGTGTTCGCAGCTCGTGGCTGATGTCGCCGGCGAAGCGGGCATCGGCGACCACCCGTTTCTCCAGCGCCGCCGCGGTCTGGTTGAAGGATCGCGCCAGCCCACCGAGATCAGGATCGTTCTCCGCCTCCAGCCGCGCGTCGAGCCGCCCGCGCGCCACCGCCGCCGCGACGGAAGTCAGCTTGGCCAGCGGCCGCAACGCCACCGTGCTGGCGAGCCGCCCGACCGCCAGCCCCAGCAACGCGGTCACGATCGCGGCCAGGATCAGCGTCAGCTTCAGCGTCCGCAGTGTGTTGTCGAGCCGGTTCAACGGATGCAGCTCGAAGAAGGCCTCGCCCGGACGCCCCAGCGCCACCCCGACGGCAAGCACCTGATTCCCGCCCACCTCGATCCGCCGATGCACCTCGAGCCCGTTCCGAGCGGTCTCCACCATGTCGGTCGGTACTTGGTCCGCCGACGCCGACATCGTGTACCAGGCGCTGTCGTAGCGCATCAGCATCGCCGCCGAGTCCGTGGACGGCAGCGCCTCGACCAGGTTCATCACCTCGGTCGACGTCAGCGAGTCGATCGTCCCGCACTCGGGCTCGGCATTCAGGCGGCGTACCGGCCCGCAGGAAGCGGTCAGTCCGTAGAGCGCGTAGTGCAGCGTCGCCGCGTTGTCCGAGGTCTCCACGATCGCCGACGAGATCCGTTGGTCGGTCAGATAACTGGAGACCACGCTCCAGGTGACCAGAGCCAGTACGCCGGACAGTCCGAGCGCAAGCAGCCCATAGGCCAGCATCACCCGGTCGCGCAGCCCGAACCGCCGCCGCAACGTCAACTCACCAGTCGATAGCCGAGACCCCGGGCGGTGACGAGGTGTTTGGGGGTGGCCGGGTCGCGCTCGATCTTCAGCCGCAGCCGCCGGATGTGCACATCGACGATTCGGCTGTCACCGAAGTATCCGTAGCCCCAGACCTTCGACAGCAGGTGCTCACGGCTGCACACCTTGCCCTGCAGGCTGGCGAGCTCGACCAGCAGCTTGAACTCGGTCCGGGTCAGCGGCAGTACCGATCCGTCCCGCACCACCTCGGCGGCCGGTACGTCGATCTCCAGGTCGCCGACGACGAACTGCTCCAGGACCGGCGTGCCGTTCGGCTCGACCCGGCGCAGCAGCGCCCTGATCCGCGCCGATAACTCCTTGGCTACCAGCGGTTTCGTTACGTAGTCGTCGGCGCCCGCTTCGAGCCCGGCGACGACGTCGTGGCTGTCGGTCCGCGCGGTCACCATGATCACCGGTACGTCGCTGGTGCGCCGGATCTCCCGGCAGACGGTGAATCCGTCCCGGTCCGGCAACATGATGTCGAGCAGCACGACGTCCGGTGGCTCGCGCCGCAGCGCCGTCAACGCGTCGAACCCGTTGGCTGCCTCGGAGACCTCGTAACCCTCGTCCTCGAGGGCAAGCCGCAATACCCGCCGAATGCGCGGTTCGTCATCGACCAATAACAAGCTGTGCGCCACGTCACCAGTGTCGCTCGACATGGGGCCTACTCCCAATCCCCTGAGGTAGGTGACGACTGTCATGTATTCGACATCTGGCCGCCGGGCGGTTGATGACAAGACGTTGACGGTTCCGTGACCGGGCCGTCAGGACCGCCCGCCAGTTCTAGTTTCGGCCCTATCACGACAGACAGAGCATGTCTCGGAGGAGGACCAATGGCCAGTTCCGGAAGACGGCTCGCGGCGGTGGCGATCGTCGCCGTCACGAGTCTCACGCTGGCAGCGTGCAACGCCGACCAGGGAACCACATCCGGTGGTACGGACACCAATTCAGGCGGTACGCCGGTCACCGGCGGCACCCTGAACATGCTGGGCAAGGGCGATGTCGACTACATGGACCCGAACGTCAGCTACTACTCGGTGGGTTACATCAACCTGCGGATGTGGAGCAGGCAGCTGTTCACCTACCCGGCCGACGCCGGCGGTAAGAACACCACCCCGGTCGCGGACCTCGCCACCGAAATCCCGACCGCCGCGAACGGCGGAATCAGCGCCGACGGCAAGACCTACACGATCAAGATCCGGCCCGGGGCCAAGTGGAACACCAGCCCGGCCCGCCAGGTGACCGCCGCCGACATGGTCCTCGGGGTCAAGCGGACCGCGAACCCGGTCCAGCCGTTCGGCGGCATCCCGGACTTCGCCAGCCTGATCGTCGGGTACCAGGCCTTCGCCGACGGCTTCGCCAAGGTGCCGAAGACGGTCGCCGCGATCCAGAGCTACATCGACAAGACGCCGCTGCCGGGCGTGGTCGCCAAGGACGACACCACCGTCGTCTTCAAGCTGACCCAGCCGGCCACGTATTTCGTCGACATGCTGACCCTGTCGGCCTTCTCGCCCGCGCCGGTCGAGTCGCTCAAGTACCTGCCGGCCAGTACCGAGCTCGGCAACAACTACCCCTCCGACGGCCCGTACAAGGTCGACTCCTGGGTGCCGACCAAGTCGATCACGTACTCCCGCAACCCGGCCTGGGACCCGTCGACCGACCCGGTCCGCAAGGCCTACGTGGACAAGATCGTGGTGGACGAGACGGTCAGCCAGGACTCGGTCCAGCAGCAACTGCAGACCGGTACGCCGAGTGCCGACCTCGAGTGGGACGTCGCTCCCCCGCCGTCGCAGCTGCCCGCATTGCAGGCCAAGAAGGACCCGAACCTGACCATCGGTGACACCGCGGGCTCCAACCCGTACGTCATCTACAACACCGCCTCGCCGAACAACAACAAGGCGCTGGCCAACCCCAAGGTGCGGCAGGCGATCAGCTACGCGATCAACCGCGACCACATCCTGCAGGTACTCGGCGGCCAGACGCTCAACCCGCCGCTGACCCACGTCCTGCCGGACGTCATCGTCGGCTCGAAACAGATCGATCCCTATCCGTACAACCCGGACAAGGCCAAGCAACTGCTCGCCGAGGCCGGCTACCCGAACCTGACGCTGAAGTTCCTCTACCGCAACGCGACCGAGGGCAGCAGCAAGTCCTTCCAGACGATCCAGCAGGACCTGTCCAAGGTGGGCATCACGGTCACCGGCGTACCGTCGCCGAACGCGGACTTCTACGTGAAGTACCTGCAGGTACCGACCGTCGCCGAGCGCGGCGTCTGGGATCTGTCGCTGGCCGGCTGGGGCGCCGACTGGTACGGCAACGCGGCGCTCTCGTTCTTCAACCCGTTGTTCTCGGGTGCGCCGTCGTTCCCGCCGATCGGCAGCAACTTCGGTCTCTTCAACGACCCGGCGACCAACGCCTTGATCAAGCAGGCCATCGCAGCGCCGACCACCGACGCGGCCGCCGAGCTGTGGGCCAAGGCAGACGCCCAGGTGATGAGCCAGGCCGCCTTCTACCCGCTCACCAACAACAAGCAGGCCAACTACCACGCCGCACAGGTGCACAACGCCGTGTACGTCCCGTCGATGCAGAACTACGACCCGACGAACGTGTGGCTGGCCAAGGACAAGCAGGGCTGACCCGTGCCGAACTCGGACGCTTTGCTACAGGTTCGAGACCTGAGGGTCTCGTTCGACACCCCGGACGGCACCGTCCGCGCCGTCCGGGGGCTGTCCTTCGACGTCGAGCGCGGCCGGACCCTGGCCGTCGTCGGCGAGTCCGGCTCGGGCAAGAGCGTCTCCACCCAGACCATCACCGGTCTGACCCGGGGCGCCCAGGTGTCCGGTACGGCGTACTTCGACGGCACGGACCTGATCACCGCCGATGCGTCGACCCTGCGCAGGTTGCGGGGGGCCAAGATCGGGATGATCTTCCAGGATCCGCTGTCCAGCCTGCACCCGCAGTACCGGATCGGCTGGCAGATCGTGGAGATGATCCAGGCGCACGACCGGCACATCTCCAAGCAGGCGGCCCGGCGCCGGGCCGCCGAGTTGCTCACCCTGGTCGGCATCCCGCGCGCTTCGGAGCGGATCGACGACTACCCGCACCAGTTCTCCGGCGGGATGCGGCAACGGGTGATGATCGCGATGGCGATGGCCCTCGACCCGGCGCTGCTGATCGCGGACGAGCCGACCACGGCGCTCGACGTGACGGTCCAGGCGCAGGTGCTGAGCGTGATGCGCAAACTGCAGGAGGAGTTCGGCACCGCGATCATCCTGATCACGCACGACCTCGGCGTGGTCGCGGAAATGTCCGACGAGGTGATCGTGATGTACGCCGGTGCGGTGATGGAGCGGGCGCCGCGCCGGGACATCTTCTATCGCAATCATCACCCTTATACGCAAGGGCTGCTGGCTTCGCTGCCGGCTCACAGCGGCAAACGGCTGACCCCGATCCAGGGCACTCCGCCGAGCCTGATCAACCTGCCGGCCGGCTGCCCGTTCGCGACCCGGTGCTCGCACGTCTTCGACCGCTGCCGGGTCGAGACGCCGCCGCTCACCGATGTACAGGGTGATCCGCGGCACCAGTCGGCCTGCTGGCTGGACCACGACGTGACCAAGGCGGTGGCCTGATGACAGAGACCCTGGAGCGATCCGCGGACGCACTGCTGAAAGTGCAGGACGTCCGCAAGGAGTTCCCGACCCAGCGCAAGGAGGTGGTCAAGGCGGTCGACGGCGTCTCGCTGGAGGTGCGCAAGGGCGAGACGCTCGGACTGGTCGGCGAGACCGGCTGCGGCAAGTCGACGCTCGCCCGCTGCATCGCCCACCTGTACGACGTGACGTCGGGCTCGGTCTGGTTCGACGGGACCGACCTGACCGGGTTGTCGCGACGACAGATGCGGCCGCTGCGGCGGGAGATCCAGATGATCTTCCAGGACCCGTATGGTTCGCTGAACCCGCGGCGCCGGGTCGGCTCGATCATCGGCGACCCGTTCGCCATCCACGGCATCTCCGCCGGCGCCGAGCGCAAGCGCAAGGTGCAGGACCTGATGGCGCTGGTCGGGCTCAATCCCGAGCACTACAACAGGTTCCCGGCCGACTTCTCCGGTGGGCAACGGCAGCGGATCGGCGTCGCCCGGGCGCTCGCGCTGCGGCCGAAGCTGGTCATCTGCGACGAGCCGGTGTCGGCGCTGGACGTCTCGATCCAGGCGCAGATCATCAACCTGCTGGCCGATCTGCAGCACGAGTTCGATCTGACCTACGTGTTCATCTCGCACGACCTGTCGGTGGTCCGGCACGTGAGTGACCGGATCGCGGTGATGTACCTCGGCAAGATCGTCGAGGTCGCGCCGACCGACCAGTTGTTCGAGCAGACCAGGCATCCGTACACCCGCGCACTGCTGTCCGCCTTGCCGGTCGCGGACCCGGATACCGCCGACAGCCGGGAGCAGATCATCCTCGTGGGTGACATCCCGTCGGCGACGAACCCGCCTGCGGGGTGCAGGTTCCACACCCGGTGCCCGAAGGCCCGAGCGCAGTGTGCGGTCGCCGAGCCGGGCCTGGAGCCCGCGTTCAATGACGATCCGGCGCATCGGACCGCGTGCTTCTTCCCACTGGCGGTCGGCGAGGATCTGTCGGCCGCAGTACCCGAACTGAAGGCATCATGACCGCAGCGCTGGAGGCGATCGAGGCACCAGCGGCTGCGATCGAGGGGCGTAGTCCGCTGGTGCTCGCGGTCGCACGGCTGCGCAAGGACAAGGTGGCGATGATCTCGCTGGCCGTGATCGTGCTGATCATCTTGATGGCGATCTTCGCGCCGGTCTTCGCCGCGATCACCGGGCACCCGCCGAACGAGCAGTACCGCGACCTCGGCCTGACGCCGGACGGCCTGCCCAAGGGCCCGAACGGGACGTTCTGGCTGGGCACCGACGACCTCGGCCGCGACATCCTGGTCCGGATCGCCTACGGGGCCAGGGTTTCGCTGCTCGTCGGCGTACTGGCGACCGCGATCACCGTCTCGATCGGCGTCGTCCTCGGCCTCGCGGCCGGGTTCCTCGGCGGGATCGTCGACACCATCCTGGCCCGGCTGATCGACGTCGTGTTGTCGGTGCCGTTCCTGCTGGTGGCGATCGCGCTGGTGTCGGTGACCGGCCCCAGCCTGACCGTGACGGTCTGCGTGATCGGCTTCTTCAGCTGGGCCTCGGTGGCCCGGATCGTCCGTGGGCAGGTGCTGTCGCTGCGCGAACGCGAGTTCGTCGAAGCGGCTCGCTCGCTCGGCGCCGGTGACGGCCGGATCATGTTCGTCGACGTACTACCGAACGTGCTCGCGCCGGTGATCGTCTACACCACGCTGCTGATCCCGGTGGTGATCGTCACCCAGGCGACGCTGTCGTTCCTCGGACTCGGTCTGCCGCCGCCAACGGCCGACTGGGGCGGCATGATCAGCGCCTCGCAGAACTACTACACGACCGCCTGGTGGTTCATCTTCTTCCCCGGGATCGCGCTGCTCGTCACGACGCTCGCCTTCAACCTGTTCGGCGACGGCGTACGGGACGCGTTCGATCCACGGGCCGACCGGCTGCGCTGAAGGGAGTCCGCGATGGCACTGTTCCTGCTCCGCCGGATCGGCCACGGCATCCTGGTGCTCTGGCTGATCTCACTGGCCGTCTTCGGTCTGTTCTTCGTTGCCCCCAGCAACGTCGCGCAGACGCTGGCCGGCCGGCAGGCGACCCCGGACACGATCGAGTTGATCAAGCACCGGCTCGGGCTCGACCTGCCGATCTGGAAGCAGTACCTGCACTTCGTCGAGAACGCGGTGCAGGGCAACCTGGGCTACGACTACTACCACCAGGTCGCGGTGACGTCGATCATCGGGCAGGCGCTGCCGATCACGGTGTCACTGGCGCTCGGCGCGTCCGTTCTGTGGCTGCTGCTCGGAGTGTTCAACGGGGTCATCTCCGCGGTGCATCCACGCTCGCTGGCCGACCGCGGCCTGACGCTGTTCTCGTTGTTCTTCTACTCGTTCCCGTCGTTCCTGCTCGGCCTGCTCCTGCTGTACTTCCTGTACTTCCAGCTCACTCTGGCTGGGTACAAGTGGTTCCCGGCAGGCGGCTACACCGGCATCACCCAAGGCGTCGGGTCCTGGTTCCAGCACATGCTGCTGCCCTGGATCGCGCTGGCGCTCCTGCTCGCGGCGACGTACACGCGACTGACCCGCGGAGCGATGCTGGACGTACTCGGTGAGGACTACATCCGTACTGCGAGGTCGAAAGGTATCCGCGAGCGCCGGGTGATCGTGCGGCACGGACTGCGCAGCGCGCTGACCCCGGTGGTCACCCAGTTCGGTATCGACCTCGGTCAGCTGATCGGCGGCGTGGTCGTGATCGAGACGGTGTTCAGCCTGCCAGGCCTCGGCCAGACAGCGATCGTGGCGATCAACCAGCAGGATCTCCCGGTCATCATCGGGATCGTCCTGTTCGCGTCGGCGGCCGTCGTGGTCGCGAACATCCTGGTCGACATCGCGTACGCCGCCTTGGACCCGCGGGTCCGGTTGCACTAATGGACGAGCTGGCGGTACTTCGCGGGCGACTGTCCGGTGACGCGTTTGAAGGCGTTGCTGAATGCGCTCTCGGAGCCGTAGCCGAATCCCTGACCGGGGCGGTGGGGCGGGGCAGTATGACACTGGGCGACGGAGTACACCGTGCGGTCGGTGGATCGCAGGGCGCGGCCGGCCGCCTGGATCCGCCAGTGGGCCAGGTAGTCGAGCGGGGACATCCCGATCAGGGTCTTGAACCGGAGCGCGAAGGTGCTCCGGGACATGCTGGCCTTCTCCGCCAGCTCGGCCACCGTCCAGTGGCGGCCGGGCTCGCGGTGGAGCAGCTCCAGCGCGGGCCCGATGCTCGGGTCGGCGAGTGCGCCGAGCCAGCCGGACGGACGGTTGTCGGAGGCGATCATCGCCCGGAGCGCCTGGACGAAGAGCACCTTGGTGAGCTGGTCGCGCACGTTGGCAACGCCGGGTTCGGCGTGCGCGAACTCCTCGCCGAGAAGCTCAAGCAGTGGGCGGAGCGCGGCAGCGGGCTTGCTGTCGGCGGGGATCCGGACGGTGGTGGGTAGATGGTCCAGCAGCAGCGCGGCGGTGGTCTCGTCGAAGTTGACGGCGCCACCCACGATGACGGTTCGATCCGGAGCAGCAGCGGTGGTGTTGTAGCGGACGGTGTCCGGGTAGCCGCCGGCTTCGAGGACGGCGTGCCCGTCGACCGGCTCGACTTCGAGGCCGGCGGCCGCCCCGAACGCCCGGGCGCTGGCCACCAGATAGCAGTCACCCGTTGCCAGATGCAACGGTTCGCTGTCGGCCGCGGTGATCCAGCAGCTACCGGCCAGGACAGCGCCGACCTTGATGTCGGCCTACCCGTCGAACTGCAGGGCCCAGTCGCCTGCGGCCTCGAACCGGGACGGGAGAGCGGCCTCGATGTTGAGCAAGGCAAGCATCTCCGACAGCGGATCCACCCCGATGACTCCTCTCAGACGATCGATCAAGTAGTCCGGACGTCTACTCATGGAGTATCCCCCGTCATCCTCCTAGCGTGGTGATCAGACTACGAAAGGAAGACTTCGATGAAGTTCGCTCAGCTCGGTGCGACCGGGCTCTACGTGTCCCGGATCGCTCTGGGCGCCATGTCCTTCGGTGGGGCGGGGGTACCGCCGTGGAGCTGGACGAGGTCAGCCGCACGCCGCTGCGCTACCCCGGCTGGCTCCAGGCCGACCAGAGCTGGCGCTACCCCGCGGCCTGATGTAGGTGGGTTGGCGGCTTGATATGGGCAGGTCTTGCCGATGAGCCGGGGTGGCAGTTCGCCGTACAAAAGAGTCGCCGGGTTCCGTCTGGAGCCCGGATCGATTCTTTCCAGGGGGAAACTGAATGACGCTCTCAGCGGCGCAGGTGGAGAAGCTGCGCAAACTGGTCGACGGCCGGGTCGTCGGGGCCGACGATCCGGACTGGGATGCCGAGCGCAGCGCCTGGCACCTGCTGGTGGACCAGCGGCCGGCCACGATCGTGCACGTCACCGACGCGGACGACATCGCCGCGACGATCCGGTTCGCGCGCGAACATGAGTACGCCGTTGCCGCGCAGCCGGGTGGGCACGGTGCGACGGACGCCATCAACGGGACGATCCTGCTGCGGACGGGCGATCTCACCTCGATCGACGTGGACCTCGCCGAAGGCGTAGTACGGGTCGGGGCGGGTGTCCGGTGGCGGGATCTCAACGCCGCGCTCACTGGTACAGGTCTGAGCAGTCTGCCGGGCAGCAACGGGGACACGACTGTCGTCGGGTATGCGCTTGGTGGCGGGCTGAGCTGGTTCGGCCGGAAGTACGGGCAGGCGGCGAACACGGTCCGGGCGTTCGAGTTGGTCAATGCCGATGGGTATCAGCAGCGGGTCACCCGGGAGGCGGATCCGGAGCTGTTCTGGGCGCTTCGTGGCGGTGGCGGCGAGTTCGGCATCATCGTCTCGGCTGAGCTGGAACTGGTGCTCGCGCCGCAGATCTACGGCGGGCGGATGGTCTGGCCGGTCGAACACGCTCGCGACGTACTGCGGGCGTTCACCGAGATCACCGCGAATGCTCCCGATGAGCTGACGCTGTGGGCCTGGCTGCTGAACCTGCCCGATCTGCCCTTCGTGCCCGAGCCGCTGCGGGGCAAGTGGGTGACGGCGGTCGACGCGGTGTACCTCGGGAACGAGGAGGAGGCGGAGAAGCTGCTCACCCCGCTGCGGGCGATCGCCGAGCCGCTCGACGACGGGCTGGCGTCGGTGCCGCTCAGCGCGGTGGGGACGATCGCGCAGGAGCCGGACGACCCCACTCCTGGTCTGCTCAAGTCGGTGCTGCTGAACTCCTTTGACGAGGAGGCGCTGGACGCGCTGCTCGAGGTTACCGCGCCGGGGAGCGCGTCGCCGCTGTTCCTCTTCGAGATCCGTCACTTGAGTGGCGCGTTCGCCCGTGCGGATGAAGGGCATGGGGCGGCTGGGTCCTTCGAGGAGCCTTATCTGTTGCTCTTCGGTGGCATCGTGCCGGTCCCTGAGCTGGCCGGGGCGGTCGCCGCCGCGATCGAGGGTGTGAAGGCGAAGCTGGCGCCCTGGATCTCCGGTCGGACGCTGCTGAACTTCGCCTCCGGTGAGCCACTCGCCGACATCTTCGCGCCCGAGGTGCGGGACCGGCTGCGAGCGGTCAAGCAACGCGTCGACCCGCAGGCGGTCATCCGGGGCAACCACCCGATCGTCTGACCAATACTCCGAACCTCAGCGGCAACCGGCCAAGGCCGGCTGCCGCTGAGGTT
Source organism: Streptomyces sp. SID13031 (assembly GCF_010548305.1). GTDB lineage: Bacteria > Actinomycetota > Actinomycetes > Propionibacteriales > Kribbellaceae > Kribbella. The sequence continues at coordinate 565,356 of NZ_JAAGLV010000002.1, read as the reverse complement.
CGGCCGTTCCCGGAAGGCAGGCCTCATGCGCGGGGAGGTCAAGGCGCGGGTAGGTCAGGGGCGGATGGTTAGGCGGGTTGGCGGTGGGGGCTTGGGGTTAGGTTTAGGGATTTGGCGGTTCGGGCTGCTTCGCGGCGGGTTCGGGCGTTGAGGCGGGAGAGGATGGCTGAGACGTGGTGGTCGACCGTGCGGACGGAGACGACCAGTTTCTCGGCGATTTCGGCGTTGGTCAGGCCTTCGGTGAGGTGGATCAGGACGTCCAGTTGGCGGTCTGTCAGGCCGGCTGGGTTGTTCCGGGAGCTTGCCTGGATGCCGCGTGGGATCCGCGCAACCCCCAGCTCCTTGAGCCGGCACCGGACCAGCGCCGCCGCCGGTGCCGCGCCGAGGTGGAGCAGGGTTTGCAGCGACTCGAGCATCCGGTCGCGATCACCCGACTCCGCCTGCGCCAGCGCACTCTCGTACGGCGTGTCCTCCCAAGGGTCTGTGTGACTCAACCCGTTGCAGCTGCCATCCCAGCCGGCGGCCGCTTCCGCCAGCGACAGATACCGCGCCAACTCCCGGTACGCCGGGGTCGTGAGCGACTCGGCGCTGAACTCCGCACCGACCGTTCGGGCGATGTCAGCACGGTCGTTGAGCCAGGCCCATTCGACATACCCGGTCGCGGCGTACGCGAGGCCCAGTACCGAGCGCTGTTGTAGAGCCTCCTCCCAGGCATCGGACAGCAGTTGCTCCGCGCCGGTGTCGCCCTGCCGCGCCAGCACCCGGCCGAGGCTGGACGCGCTGAGGACCGACAGCATGCCGGGCTCCTCGACCGTGTCGATCAGCCAGCGCAGGTGTGCCGCAGCGTCCGCGAGGTCGCCACGGCGCATCGTCAGCAGCGCGCGGTGGGTCTCCAGGTTGTAGATGTGCGAGCCGAAGCCGCGCTCCCGGGTGAACTCCAGCCCGGCCGCGACCGTCTCCTCCAACTCGTCCCAGCGCCTTGCCCGGTAGAGCATCTCGACGAGATTCGTGTACCCGCGGGCGACCGCCTCGTAGTCGCCGGTCGCCAGCGCGGCGTCGATGCTGATCCTGAGGTTCTCCAGCCCACCCGGCTGGTCGAGGTCGCACCAGGCGAGGCCGACGTAGTTGAGGCAGAGCGCGGCGAGATCGGTCCGGCCGGCCAGCAGCGCGAGAGCGTGCGCCTGCTCCAGGGCCGGAATCGCCGCCGCCGGTGAGCCGGTCAGTACCAGCATCATCGCGTGACAGCCGATCGCGGCCGGCAACACCTCTTCGTTGCCCTGGGCAACTGTGAGAGCGCGGTCCACGGCGGCCAGCGCGGCGTCGGTCTCGCCGGCCAGGTAGCAGTGCCGGGACAGCTGGATCAGCGACTCGGTGAGCGGTACCTGGTCGGCCAGTTGCTCGAACAGCGCCACCGCTTCCCGGCAACGCTCGATGGCCTCCGGGAAGCGATGAGCGATGTGGAGCTCCCACGCGAACCCGGCCAGTACTGACGCACGATCGCCCGCCGGTAGCTGGTCGGCGTACGGGATGACGGCCTCGTAGTGTGCCAGCGCCTGCCGGTGGGAGCCGGCCTCAGTCGCCTTGGCTGCGGCCTCCGGGGCGTAGCGGACGATCGTCTCCACATCACCGGCTTTGACCGCGTGGTGGACGAGGGCGTACAGCTCGCTGCCGATGTCGCAGCCCAGGATCAGCTTGACGATCGCCGCGTTCAGCGCTCGTCGCCGGATCGCCGGCAACGACTGCTCGACCGCCCGCCGGGCCAGCTCGTGCCGGAAGCGGACACCGTCCTCGTCGCTCTCCAGTACGCCGCGCTGCTCGGCTCGCGTGACCGCGTCGAGCCGCCCCTGCACCAGCGGATCGAGGTGGTTGAGCGCGACCGGCGTCGGGATCACGGACAGCAGCTCGACCACGGTCATGCTCTCCGGATCGAGCGTGTGCAGGCGCGCGAGCGTCGCGTCGACCACGGTCGCCGGTACTGCGTCCGCCGGCCCGGCGAGTGCCTCGGTCAGGTAGAACGGGTTGCCACCCGTCAGCCGGAACAGCTCGCCACCGTCTCGCCCGGAGTCGCCGGCGATCGCCTTGACCGCGTCCACCGACAGCGGTTCGAGGGCGACCCGGCGTACCCGGACGTCGGTCAGCGCACCGAGGAGTGCGCGCAGCGGGTGGCGGGGGTCGATCTCGTCGGCGCGATAGGTCAGTACGACGACGGCCGGGACCCGTTGCAGCCGGCGCGCCAGGTACCGGAGCAGGTCCAGCGTCGAGTCGTCGGCCCAGTGGACGTCCTCGATCACGAGCACGGTCGGTTCCGGCGTACTGAACTCCGCGACGATCGCCTCGAACAGCAAGCCGTTGTCGTCCTGGGCGAGCGCCTTGTCCAGCGGGCCACCTGACCCGCGGACGGCATCCCGCAACGGCTGCAACGGCGGCGGCGCCAACATGTCGTCACACGCACCCCGCAGTACCCGGACGTCCCCCTCCAGCCGCCCGAGCACCTCCCGCACCACACTCGTCTTCCCGACCCCAGCCTCCCCCGTCACCAGTACGAGCGACCCCGTACCAGCCCGCACATCACCAACAGCACCCAGCAGCTCCCCCACCGCCTGATCCCGCTCCCACAGCCGCCCCCGAACGTCCCCCACGCCACTACCTCCACCTCGCGAACAATCTTCCCCACCCCAAACCCTCCAGGGCACTGCTGTGGGAACTGCTAGGGACGGATCAGTGCGGTCGTCTGAGCGGACGGAACCGTGTCGAGCTCGTCGGCCAGGTGGGTGGCTAGGAGGTTGTACTGGCGGACTGCTTGGGCTCTGTTGCCGGCGGTGAGGTGGAGTTCGATCAGGGCTCGGTGGGCGGATTCCAGGAGGGGGTCGTGGGTGATGGCCAGTTCGTAGAGGGTGATGGCTTCCGCAGTGTGTCCTGCGGAGGTGTGAGTTTGGGCCAGCTGGAACAAGGCCTGTTCGAAGCGTTGGTGGAGGGATTGGCGGCGGGTTTCGATCCAGAGGGAGCCGCCGAGGTCGGCTAGGTATTCGCCCTGGTACAGGTCGATGGCCTGCTGCAGGTCGGTGGTGGTTTCGAAGGTTGTGACGTCGTACGTGTGGTCCAGCGAGTGGTTGAACTCGTACCGCCCGCGCCGGAACGTCACCCAGTCCGGCCGGCCGAGCGTCCGCCGGAGCTGGTGCAGGCAGCTGTGGAAGCTGTTGCGAAGGGAGGTCGCCGAGGCGTCCGGCCAGAGCTCGGCGCCGATCTGGTCCTTGCGGACCGGTCCCGACCCCAGCAGGTAGAAGAACAGCTCGCGCGGCTTCGCATACCCCCAGTCGGCAGCGTCCAGCACGGCCTCGTTCCGCCGTACTTCGGAACCGCCGAGCGCGACGATCCGCAACGGCTCCACCCGCGACTCAGCGATCGTCAGCGGTGCGGCCGCCGGGCGTGCGGTCGGCTCCTCACCGAGCAGCTTCTCCAGGGTGACCATCTCCCCCTCCGCCCAGAACCCCCGGTACTCCGCCGGCGGTACCGCCTCGCGCGCTGCCTCGATCACCGCCGACACGTCAGCTCGCTCGACCGCCGGAACCGGTACGCCGAGCCGCTCGCGGATCAGCGCCGCGTGCGCCACCAACCGAACCGCCCGCTGAACCTCCGACCGGGCAACCGCCACACCAGCGAGCCCCTCGAGCGAACTCGCAACCCGCCACCGATTCCCGGCGTCGTTGTGCAGCCGCAGACTCTGGTCGAGCAACCGGTCGGCCTCATCGAGCTCCCGGTCCCGCAACGCCTCAGCGCCGAGCAACTGCAACGACCAGGCCAGCGTCGTCAGCTGCCGAGTCGTCTCACTCCGCTCGCGCGCCTCGGTCAGCAACGCCCGCGCGACCTGCCGCTCACCCCGATAGTGCGCGACGCCGCCCAGCAGCATCGTCGCCCAGCCGAACCCCTCACTGTCCCCATCGTTGTCGTACCGCGCCCGCGCCTCCCGAACCAGCTCTTCGGCATGATCCAGCTCACCTGCCAGCAGCTCCCGCATCCCCTGGTAATCAAGGGCCCTGGAGTACTTCGCTTCGTTGCCGATAGAGCGCCAGAGCTCCAGACACCGCTCCCCGATCCGCCGCGCTTCGTCGTACTCCCCGCGGCGCATCGCCACCCCACCGAGCCAGTGCAGCTCCATCGCCTCGACCGCAGGATCGCCAGCTTCCCGGTACGCCGCGAAGCCCGCGCGCAACCGTCGTTCGGCGTGCGCCGCGTCGCCTTGCAGGTGCGCCAGCGTCCCGGCCGCGACCAGCACCTCGGCCCGCACCGTGATCGGCAACTCCGCGGGCAGCCGGAGGACCTCCTCGAGCCACTCGCGCACTTCGCCGTATCGGCCGAGGAGGTAGCACGCCCACCAGACTCCGACCGCCAGCCTGGCGACGGACTCGACCTCACCGCTCTGGAGGAACCACCGATGAGCAGCCCAGATGTTCTGCCGTTCGAGACCGAGCAGATCCAGCCACTCCTGCTGCTCCTCGCCTTCCAGCTTGCCCGCTGCCTGCTCGGTCAGCTCCAGCACGTACTGCGCCTGACGGCGCGCCGGCCCGGTGTCGCCGGCCAACTGCTCCGCGGCGTACTGGCGAACGGTCTGCAGCAACCGATACCGCACCTCGTCGCCCTGCTGGACCATCACCAGCGACCGATTCACCAACTGGGACAGCGAATGCAGCACATCCGCCTCGCCCAGATCGGCCACCGCTTCGACGGCGTCGACCGTGAAGCCGCCGGGAAAGACTGCTAGCTGGGCGAGCAGGGATTGCTCCGGCTCGGCCAGCAGGTTCCAGCTCCAGTCGAGCGCGCCGCGCAGGGTTCGGTGCCGCGGCATCGCCTCGCGATCACCGCCGGTCAGCACGCGTAGGCTGTCATCCAGTCGGTGCGCGATCTGGGCCGGCGACAACGCGGGCACCCAGGCGGCCGCCAGCTCGATCGCGAGCGGGACACCGTCAAGCCGTTGGCAGATCAGCGCGATGTCGGCTGCGTTCGCGTCGGTCTGCTCGAACCCGTACGACGCGGCGCGGGCGCGTTCCACGAACAGCGTCCCGGCCTCGGCCCCCAGCGGCGGTACGGCGAAGACGAGCTCGCCGGGATTGCCGAGCGGCTGCTGGCTGGTCGCCAGCACGGTCAGTTCGGGGCAGGCCCGCAGCAAGCGCCGGATCAGGCGCGCGACCGGGTCGAGCAGGTGCTCACAGTTGTCGACCACCAGCAGGATCGGCTGTCCGGCCAGCCTTCCGGTGATCGCCTGCTCGGTTGCCTCGGGCAACTCCAGCGCATCGGCGACGGCGGACAGTACAGCGGCTGGTCCGGTCAGGTCGGCCAGCCCGGCCCAGCGGACCCGGTCGTCGTACGCCGGGCGCAGGCGATCGGCCAGCGTCAACGCCAGCCTGGTCTTTCCGCCGCCTCCCGGTCCGGTCAGCGTCACCAGCCGGTGCCTGCGGACCAGATCCACGAGCTCGGCCAGCTCGGACTCCCGCCCAATGAAACTGGACAGCCGGACGGGGAGATGTCCCTCCGCCATCTGGTCAGCCTAAGCGATCAGTGGGCAGGGGTGGTGGGGATTTAGGCAGTGGTTACCGATGTCCCGCACCTGGGTGGTCGCGGAAGGTTACGAGACCAACGAATGCAAAGGATGCAGTCAGATGCCCAAGTTTCTTCCCCGGTTGCTCGCCGGCGGAGTGCTCGTCGCCGCCGTCGGCCTGACCACCGCTCCGGCCAACTCGCAGCTCAGCCCGCCCACCAGCGCGGTCAGCGAGGTCGCCGCCCTGCACCGCGCGCCCGGCACCACCTTTCTCCGGACCGAGCTGTACTTCGGGTCGCAGAAACCCAGAGGCCAGGTGAGCCCGGCCCAGTTCGACCGGTTCGTCGACCAGATCGTCACGCCCCGCTTCCCCGACGGCCTGACCCAGCTGACCGGCAAGGGCCAGTTCCTCGGCTCGACCGGCCCGATCGAGGAGAGGTCGTTCGTGCTGATCCTTCTCTACCCGGTCATCGATCAGACGGCGAACCGCGAGATCGAGGAGATCCGCGCGTCGTACAAGAAGCTGTTCGAGCAGGAGTCGGTGTTGCGAGCGGACAGCCGCGACCTGGTCTCGTTCTGATGACCATGACACGTCGCCGAGTGCTGCTCGCCGCCGGGGCTGCCGGCGCCGCGTCCTCGCCCGGTTCGGCGTTCGGGGCGCCGCCGGCCGAGGCGGGCATCCCGGAGACGCTCGCTGCCTTCTCCGGGACCGGCCGGCTGCTCGCCACGCCGGACTTCCCGATCGGCCATCTCGGCGTCAGTTGGAGCGGCCCTCGGCTCGGCGGGTCGTTCCGGCTCCGGCGGGTCCGGACGGGTTGGGGTCCGTGGCTGCCGTTGAGGCCAGGCGATCCATCCAACAGCGGCCGCCGTACTGCGCTCCTGCCGGCGGGCGGAGCCGTCGGCTACCAGCTGACCCCGCCGCCCGGAGCCGTCGACGTCCAGACGGTCGCGATCAACACCACCGACGGCCCGATCGTCGCGCAGCCGGCCGAGAGCAGGCAACTGCGGGGTTTCCGGTTCGTCAGCCGGGCGGGGTGGGGTGCGGACGAGGAGCTGCGGTTCGCCCCGGACGGCAGCGAGATCTTCCCGCAGGCCTACTTCGGCGTCCAGACGCTCACCGTGCACCACACGGTGACGGCGAACCTCGACCCCGACCCGCCCTCGACCGTCCGGGCGATCTACTTCTTCCACACGGTCAGCCAGGACTTCGGCGACATCGGATACCACCTACTGATCGACCAGAACGGCACGGTCTACGAGGGCCGGTACTCCGGACCGGACCCGGTGCCAATCTTCCACGGACGGCTCGGCGACGGGCCGCGGATGTGCAACGGCGCCCATGTCGGCGGCTTCAACGCGGGTAACGTCGGCGTCTCGCTGCTCGGTGACTTCACCGATTCGCTGCCGACTCCGGCGGCCCGAGCGAGTCTGGTCCGGGTACTGGCCGCGCTGGCCGGATCGACGGGGGTCGATCCGCTCGGCCAGGTGAACTACGTCAACCCGATCAGCGGTGCGACGCGAACCGTGCCGGCGATCGCGGGCCACCGCAACTGGTCAGCGACGGCCTGCCCGGGCGACTCCTTCTATCCCCATCTCCCCGAAGTCCGCACCGACGTCCAAAGGTTGCTCCTAGCAACTGATGGCTGAACGATCCAGCGCGGACCGTCGCCGACTCAGGCGACGGTCCGTTCTGCGCAGGCTGTGGCGGCCGCTGCTTCGCGGCGGGTCGAGACGTTGAGACGGTTGAGGATGGCCGAGACGTGATGGTCGACTGTGCGGACCGAGAGCACGAGCTTCTCGGCGATCTCGGCATTGGTCAGGCCTTCGGCGATCAGTTCCAATACGTCGGCCTGCCTGGCGGTCAGGCCGATGGGGTTGGCACGGGTCGCCGGCGCCGGTCCACGCGGAACGACTCGCAGCCCCAGCTTCCGAAGCTTTCTGCGAACCAGTTCGGCAGCCGGGCGCGCGCCCAACTCGTCGAGCAACCGCAACGCCTCCAGGGTCGGCTCAGTCTCACCAGACCTGGCCAGCTCCAAGGCTTGCTCATAGGTGTCGCCCAGCCGCGCCCACTCCTGCGCCGCACTCGCCCAGTCGCCGGTCGCCGGCTCCAGGCCCGCGCGGACGCAGTACCGGTGGATCTCGGGCCAGACCGGTGTCGACTCCAGCTCACGCCACTCGTCGCGCAGGGCCGCGACCCGGTCGACATCTCCAGTGAGAAATGCCTGCTCGATCAGGGCCGGCACCGCGTACGACGGCACGCCTTGCGGGTTGGCCGTGGCTCCCCGGCGTACGAGGATGCGGGCCGCGAGAGGTTCGATGCGTGCCTGGAGGTAGTTGCCTGCGCCGGGTCGCATTGCGGCGAGGGTTGCCTCGGCCGCAGCCCAGTCGCCTCGACATAGTTGCACCAGGCAACGAATTATCTCCAGCCGGTGCTGGTCCGGAAGGTTGTCAGGGGTCGCAAGACGATCCAGCTCGTCCCAGCGCAGCTCGTGGTACAGCGTTTCGAGCGGGTCGATGCGATCCGCCGACGCGTCCGCGAAGTAGTGGAGCTCGGTCGGCAGTCCTGCCGCGACCGCCTCGCTGAAGCGGAACGCGTTGAAGAGCTCCCACGCATACTGACCAGCGAACTCAGCCGGTAACACGCCGAGCTTCCAGGCAGCCTCGAACATCCGCAAAGCCTCGTCCCGCGCACCGGCCGCGGCCGCCTGCTGACCGGCTCGAGGCGCATACAGCGCAACCGCCGCTGCCTCACCGGACGCGATCGCATGATGCGCGAGCCTGGCCAGGTACCGGTCGCTTTCCTGTGCCTGTACGTCGAGCGCGCGGCGATGCAACGCCCGTCGCGCCAGCCTCGGTATCCCCTGCTCGATCGCCAGCCTGACGATCTCGTGCCGGAAGCCGATTCCCTCGTGCCGCGCCTCCAGCACCCCGTACTGCTCGGCCTCGGCCAGCAACTCCGCATCGCCACCGGTCAACTGCTCGGCCAACGTCAGGTCGATCGTCCCCGGCACCACGGCCAACTGCTCGACGACCGACCGGCATTCGTCAGACAGTCGCGCGGTCTTGGCCAGTACTGCGTCGCGGATCACGTCCGGTACGCCGGAACCGGGCGCAGCGAGCATCGCCGACAGGTAGAAAGGATTCCCACCCGTCAACGCATACAGCTGCTCCGCCTCGGAACCGGCGACCCGCCGACGGACCTCGTCGAGCCCCAAAGGTGCCAACGGCAACCTTCGGGCACCTGCGGTCGCCAGTCCCCCGAGCCAGCGATGCAGACGTTCAGGCAGCCGACTGTCGTCAGCCATGGTCAGTACTACGACCAGCGGGTGGCCGGCGACGCGGCGAGCCAGATACCCGAGGAGGTCGAGCGTGGCGTCGTCGGCCCACTGGAGATCATCGATCAGCAACGCCGTCGGTGACTCCCCCAACCGAGCCAGCGATTCCTGGTAGCCCAGGTCGACCGGCCAACCCGCTTCCCGCAACGGCCCCAACCGCGGCGGCTCGGCCACATCGTCACAAGCCCCCGCCAGCACCCGGAACTCCCCACCCAGCCGACGAGCATGCTGCTCCGGCGGCCCGCTCCCCTCCAACTCGGCCGCGAAGGCCCGCAGCAGACTGGTCTTGCCGAGCCCGCTCTCGCCGGTGACCAGCAGCACAGCTCCGGTCCCGCCCAACGCCCGCTCAGCAGCAGCCCGCACCACGTTTCGGGGGTTCATGCCACGGCTCGGCCGCGGCCTGGCGTACCAGCCATCTCTTCGCCGTGGCCCGCGCGGCTGTAGAGGTGGATCTCCAGGCCGTCGGGGTCGTGGAAGATGACCAGCCAGCCGATCGTGGCCAGGACCAGTTCGTACTTGATGCCCAGGTCCGTCAGGTGGTCCTGCCAGGCGTCGGCCGCTTCCTTATCCTTGATGCCGAACAGCACCGGGTCGAACCCGGACAGCCCTGCGATGTCAGGCCGCTCCCGCAGCGCGAAGCCGGAGTCGCCCAGCCCGGCCAGCTCGTACGCGACTCCCCGGACCACCCCGTCCTCGTCCGGGAACTCGAAGAGCTGGGTCAGCTCGAATACCTTCTCGTACCACTCCCGGCTCAGCGCCAGGTCCTTCACCGGGAGCTTCACCGCGAAGATCCCGTCCAGTTCGGCTTTCATCCGGTCCCCCGAAATCGTAGAGTTGAACTACATGCAATTAGTTTGAAGCTGATTCCAACGAACTGTCAAGGAGTTTGTCACCGTGACCGAGAAGCGCCGCTACTCCAGCGCCCTGCGCGGCGAGCAGACCGAGCTCGCGCGCACCCGGATCCTGACCGCCGCCGGGGCGCTGTTCCTCGATCGTGGGTATCTCGGGACGACGCTGGCGGCGATCGCCACGGAGGCCGGCGTGAGCGTGCAGACGGTCTACAACGTGATCGGCGGCAAGCCCGCCGTCCTGAAGGCGGTGTACGACGTCGCACTGGCCGGCGACGACGAGCCGATCCCGATGGTCGACCGGCCGGTCTACCAGGCGATCGGGGCCGCCACCGATCCGCGGCAATGCCTCCTGCTGTACGCCTCACTGGCCCGGCAGATCTCCGAGCGGACCACGCCGTTGATCCGGATGGCCCGCGCCCAGGCAGCGACGGGCGACCGGGATCTGACGGAGTACCTGAAGACCCTCGACGCCGAGCTCGAGTTCGGCTGCCACTACATGGCGGGGCGCCTCGCAGAGAAGTTCGGCCTGCGCACCGGCCTGGACACCGACACCGCGGCCGACCAGCTCTGGTCGATCAACGGCTCCGACCTGGCCCACCGCCTGGTCAACGAACGCGGCTGGACCTGGGACCAGTACGAAACCTGGCTCGGCAACACCCTCACCGACCTCTTGATCGGCCAGGCCGACTCCGACTCAGGCGGGGATCGCCTCCAGTAGGGAGAACCGATCGTCACAGCGGACCACCCGGCTGGGCCGGAAGCCGGCAGCGGCCACCAGCGCCGCCCACTCCACCTCCGTACGGTCGTTGCCGCCGGCAATCACCATCATCTCGACATCGTCGAACTTCGAGTAGTGCGGCTCGTTGCCCGCGGGGATCATCGTCTCCACCAGCAACACCGGCGCGCCACCGCGCCGTAGTACGCGGAGCAGCTCGATCGCGCGCTCGTCGTCGAAGTTGTGCACGCAACTCTTGATCAAATAGGCGTCGGCGGGCGGGACTTCCGCGAAGAAGTCACCGGCGACCAATTCGACCCGACCTTGCAGACCGTTGGCGATGAAGACCTCATCGGCCGCCGGGAGCACCTCCGGTAGCTCGAACAGCACGCCGCGCATCTCCGGATAGGCCTTGAGCAGCTCGACGAGCAGACCTCCCGAACCACCACCGACGTCCACGACCTCGCCGTACTTCGAGAAGTCGTAGGACGCGACGATCGGCGCGAGCGCCTGGCCGTGGAAGCCCGCCGCCGCGGCGCCGAAGATCTGCGCCTCACCCGGATTCTCCTGCAGGTATTGGTAGATGCTCTTGCCGTAGATCCGGTCGAACGCGGGCTCACCCGTCCGCGCGGTATGCACGATCTGCGCGTACGGCGACCAGAACGGCTCCAGGCCGAACATCATCGCCGCCGACCGCAACGAGCCGGGCACGTCGGCACGCAGCAGCTCCGCGGTCTCCGTCAGCTCGAAGTGCCCATCGGCGTTCTCGCGGAACACGCCGACACTCGCCGCCGCACGCAGCAGCCGGTAGAGCGGTCGCGGTTGCGCGCCGACCCGTTCCGCCAAGTCTTCGACCGCGCAAGGCTTCTCCGCGAGCTCGTCGGCCACGCCCAGCTCGGCCAGGGCGGCGAGCACCGGCGGCACCCACTTCGCCGTCAAGTACTCCATCAACTGCTGCCTCGGTGTTACCACGCTTCCCCCTAGAGTCAGGCTACCTGACCATGACGGTAAGGTAGCCTGACCTTCATGTCAACAGAGATCCCCCGGTACTTCGGGCTGCTGCGGGTGGCCTTCGACCAGGCGCTGGCGGCGGTACTGGCCGAGGTAGGGCCACGGCATCCCGCGTTGCGGCCGGCTCACGTGCAGCTGTTCAGGTTCGGTGGGATCGACGGGTCGCACACGGCCGAGCTCGCGGCGCACGCCGGGATGACGAAGCAGTCGATGCACGAGCTCGTCACGCACCTGGAGCGGCACGGCTACCTGGTGCGCCAGCCGGATCCGACCGACACGAGGGCACGCCGGCTCCGGCTGACCACGGCCGGCCGCAGGCTGGAGCGGCAACTCCACGACGCGATCGCCGACGTACTCGACAACTGGGAACGCGACCTCGGACGCGACCGCTTCGACCAGCTGTGGGCGATACTCCAGCAACTCACCGGCGAGACGACACCCCTGCCCGATCGAACCTTGATCCGCGTTGATCCGGTTGTATGAGTGGTGGCTGGCTGATTTGGTGAGGAGGAGGCGGTTGTTGTGACGATTGCGGTGTATGGCGCGGGTGGGATCGGCTGTTATGTCGGCGGGCGGTTGGTGTCCGGTGGAGCGGAGGTTGTGTTCATCGGGCGGCAGCGGCTCGCCGGTGAGCTGGCCGAGCATGGGCTGCACCTGACCGACTACCTCGGCGCGGACCTCGTAGTACCGGCTGTTCGGTACGAGACGACGCCGGCTGCGGCTGCTGAGGCCGATCTCGTGCTCGTCACGGTGAAGTCGGCCGGTACGGCGACGGCCGCCGAGGAGCTCAAGGCGGTGCTCAAGCCGGGGGCGACGGTGGTGAGCTTCCAGAACGGCCTCCGCAACGGCGAGGTGCTGCAGGAGCGGTTGCCGGAGCACACCGTGCTGACCGGGATGGTTCCGTTCAGCGTGCTCAACCGCGGTGGCGGTGCGTTCCACCAAGGGACCGAGGGCGCGCTCGACGTACAGAAGAATGCTGCCCTTTCGCCTTATCAGGCGGCCTTCGAGCGGGCCGGGCTCCCGCTGAAGCAGCACGACGAGATCCTGCCGGTCCAGTGGGCGAAGCTGCTGCTCAACCTCAACAACCCGGTCAACGCACTGTCCGATCTCCCCCTGCGCGACGAACTGGCCCAGCGCTCCTACCGCCGCTGCCTGGCCGCCGCCCAGAGCGAGACCCTCTCCCTCCTGAAGGCTGCCGGAATCACCCCGGCCCAACTCACCGCCTTGCCAGCTCACCGCATGCCGGCCGTACTGCGCCTACCGGACTTCCTCTTCAAGCGCCTGGCCAGCAAGATGCTCGCCATCGACCCGCACGCCCGCACCTCGATGTGGGAAGACCTCCAGGCCGGCCGCCGTACCGAGATCGACTACCTGAACGGCGAGGTGATCCGCCTGGCCGAGTCGCTGGGTCGCACCGCCCCGATCAACACCAAGCTGGTCGATTTGATCCGAGCAGCCGAAACCGGCCGATCCACGGCGATCCCCGGCCCCGAACTGCTCAGCCTCATCTCCGCCTGAACCGCTTCTCAGCTGTCCCTCAACTCGCTACGGCGGTGGGTTCGCGGAGGTGGGAGAGCAGGTCGGCCAGGCGGCGCTGGGCTCGGGCGGTTCGGCTTTTGACTGTGCCGAGGGGCAGGCCGAGTTCGGCTGCGACCTCTGTCTGGGTGTAGCCGTGGTAGTAGGCCAACTCCAGCACTTCGCGCTCCTCCGCGCGGAGTCGGCGGACCGCGTCACGAACCTGCCAGGAGCGCCAGATGCGCTCCATCGACGGTCCCTCGTCCGACAGTTCGCGGACCACCTGTAGCGATACCTGATTCGCCGTACGCCGCTCGCGCCGATACACGTCGACAGCCGCGCGCCGCGTGATCGCGTACAGCCACGGCTTCAGTTCGCGCTCAGGATCAAATCCGTCGGCCGCCCGCCATGCCTGCACGAACGCGCGCTGGACGGCGTCCGCTGCCTGCTCGCGATCGCCGAGCAGGCTGATCGCGGTCACGAACATCGGACCTGCGTACTGCTGGTACATCTCGTGCAGCGCGGCATCCTCCCCGCGCTGGAACCGTGCCCCCAAAGACTCTGCGTCCCCCGGTGTCATCCCTAACCCTCCTCTGGTCTCCTCTCCAGAGTTCGGGTGAACCACCTACCGGGGCATCGGTAAGCCCTACCTATCAACCTGCCCAGAGGTGCCCAATTGGGCCGCCGCGGGCAGCCGCCCGGAATCGGCGACCGGCCACTCCAGCGGTCGCGGCCCGAGCGTGGTCAGCTCGGTCAACTGCAGTACGCACCAGGGCGACAGATCGGTCCGCAATGCGACCTCCGACCACTCGACCCACTCGTACGTCGCCACCTCGGTCTCGTTGGCCACCGGCTCCCCCGCAGCCGTGACGCGGAACACCGGGCACAACTCGTTCTCGACGATGCCGTCGGGCATCTCCGCGCGATACCGGAACTCGGGAAGTACCAGCTCCACCGTGGCCGCGACCAGCCCGAGCTCATCGGCCAGCCGACGCCGTACGGCGGATTCCAGCGACTCACCCGGCAGCGGATGACCACAACAACTGTTGGTCCACACGCCCGGCCAGGTGCGCTTGCAGAACGCCCGCTGAGTCAGCAGCACCCGCCCACGCGCATCGAACACGTAGCTGGAGAACGCGAGGTGCAGCGGCGTCTCGGCGTGATGCACCGTCGCCTTGTCCTCGGTCCCGATCGCCCGGCCGGACTCGTCGACCAGAACCACCCGCTCCGTCTCCATCCGTTGAGCCTAACCGCTTCAAGATGGGCAACCACTACCGATGCCCTGCCCCCTGCCCGCCACCTACAAAGGTCAGGTGAAGAGGAGCACGAAGGATTCAGAGCTGACGCAACGCCTGGCCCGCCGGCTACCTGGGTGGGGCATGACCGGATGGACGCTCGAGGAGGTCGAGTACGCGGCGAACTCGCCGACCACCGCCGGCCTGTACCGGCTGCGGCTCGGCGATGACTCGAGGTTCGTCAAGGTGCTGCGGTCGTACAAGCGGTGGCCTCCGCTCGACCTGCTGCCCGGCGAGTTCCGGGCGATGGCACTGGCGGGCGACCTTTGGCGGTACGAAGCAGACGTCTACCTGGACGGCCTCACCTACTCGCTACCCACCGAACTTCGCCTGCCGGCGCTGTACCGCGTCGACCTACTGGACGACGACCACCTGGTGATGGTGCTCGAAGACGTCCGTACTACGGAACTGCCATGGGACCGCGAGCGCTACGGACGCGCCGCGGAACTCCTCGGCCGCCTGAACGTCAGGCTGACGAGGAACGATGCGTTGCCACCCGCTGCCGACCGGTCGCCCGGGCGGTTGACCAGGCTGATGGTCACTGGCTTCGTCGAGCAGTTCGCGCTGCCGCCGCTGCTCGCTCCGCAGACCTGGAAGCATCCGCTCCTGGCCGGGTCACGGCTTCGCGACGACCTGATCGAGCTGGCCGGCCGGATCCCGCAGTCGCTGCACGAACTCGCGCAGCGCCCGCAGCTGATGAGCCACGGGGACGCCTGCCCGCAGAACCTGCTCGTACCGGCCGATGCCCCGGACACCTTCGTCGGGATCGACTGGTCGCTGAGCGGGTTCGTCGCCGCCGGCGATGATCTCGGGCAGCTGCTGATCGGTCGCGCGCACTCCGGTGACCTCTCGGTCGACGAGCTGGCCGAGCTGCGTGAGCTGGTGATCCCCCGCTATCACGCCGGCCTGGTGGCAGAAGGCCGTGGCAACATCAGCGAGGACGAAGTACGGGCCGGTCTGGACGGCGCACTGGTCCTTCGGAACGCGTTCATGTCGTTGCCGCTGGACCGGCTGGCCGAACCGGTGACGGACGAGCTGGCCCGGCTGGTGGATCAGCGACTGGAACTAACTCGGTACCTGGTCGAGCTCGGGGCTGTTAGCCTCAAAAGGTGATCAAGCGATTCGCGCAGTATCGACCGGCTCTGGGACGAGCCGGCCTGCTGTAGTTCGCTTCGCCCAGAGCCTCCGAGGCAGGAACCGTCATGGTTCCTGCCTCTTCCCGTTGCCGGAGGCGCTTGACCCGGGTGCCTCTTCGCCCTTGAGAGGAACCACATGAACGAAGTACCGGCCGTGCTCGAGCGGCTGCGGCGGACGACCGACGCGATCATCGGCGAGGACGACCTGATCGAGCGGCTCACGTCCGGTCGCAAACTGCGGATCAAGTACGGCGTCGACTGCACCGCGCCCGATCTCCATCTGGGGCACGCCGTCAACCTGTGGATGATGCGCCAGTTGCAGGACCTCGGTCACCAGGTGGTCTTCCTGCTCGGCGACCTGACCACCAGGATCGGCGACCCGACCGGCCGCTCCGAGACGCGCCCGACGCTCACGCCCGCGCAGATCGAAGCGAATGCGGCGTCGTTCCTCGACCAGGTCTCACTCGTTCTGCGGACCGAGCCGGAGCTCTTCGAAGTACGCCGGAACTCCGAGTGGTACGGCTCGATGGAGGTCGCGACCCTGCTCGGGTTGTTCAGCCAGGTCACGCAGGCGCAGCTGATGGCGCGGGACATGTTCCGCGATCGGGTCGCCGCTGGGCGGGAGATCGCGCTGCACGAACTGATCTACCCGGTACTGCAGGGCTACGACAGCTTCGCGATGGACAGCGATCTCACCATCGTCGGGTCGGACCAGCTCTTCAACGAGCAGCTCGGCCGGCACTTCCAGCAGCGGCTGGGCGCTCCGTCGCAGGCAGTCGTCATCACGACGATCACGCCGGGGATCGACGGCGGGCCGAAGCAATCTAAATCACTCAACAACTACATCGCTTTGACGGATACTCCGAAGGACAAGTTCGGCAAGCTGATGAGCCTGCCGGACCCCCTTGTCCAGACCTACGCACACGTCTACACCGAACTTCCGCCGGACGTCGTCGCCGCGCTCGGCGAGGCCGTCGCGCACGGCGGTCCGGCGGCCCGCGACGCCAAGCTGAAGCTAGCCGCCGCGGTGGTGACCCGCTACCACGGCGCGAACGTCGCCAAGGCCGAACGGGTGGCGTTCGCCGAGCAGTTCAGCCATCGCAGCATCCCGACCGACCTTCCGGAGGTGACAGTGGAGACGTCGCAACCAACCGTTCTGGAGTTGCTGCAGGCCGCGCGTCCTGAGCTGAGCAACTCCGAACTCCGCCGCCTGATCCACCAGGGAGCTGTCTCGATCGACGATCAGAAAGTGCTCAGCCATGACCGACGCGTCCTCCTCGACCGGGCCCTCACCCTCCGCTCCGGCGCCCGCACCTTCCACCGGATCGTCCGGGCCCGTGTCTGAGCCACTGTCTGAGCCACTGCCCGAGACCATGACCGTGGAGGCGCTCGTCAGCGTCGGGGACCGGTACGCCGGAATGGTGCCGGCCTTCGAGGTGGACCGGCCGTGGTGGTCGGAGGTCGAGGGCATCACCCGGCACCTCGACGAACTGCTCGGAGTACCGACGTTCGTACTGCGCCTGGTATCCGCCGACAGCGCGTGGACGATGCGCGGCGGGCGAGTCGTGTTCCACGTCCAGGCGGCGGGCGAGCCGCGTCCCGGCGTACTCGATCTGACGCCGCGTCCCGACTGGCCGGACATCATCAAGCCGCATCCTCTGCGTGCCACCTGGGCCGAGATCGACGGCCCGCAACGAATCGTGGACTGGGCGACCGGCATCATCGGAAGCGCCGATGTGGGCAAGCCGATGCAGTTCAAAACCTGGAACCTCTCCTGCCTGATCCAGTTGCCTGCGGCAGGCGGTGGCGCGTGGGCGAAGGCGACCGGTCGCTTCTGCAGTGTCGATGCCGACGTCATCAACCACGTCCACCAGTACGACGTCGCGCTCGCGCCGGCCGTTCTCGGGGTCGACCTCGAGAACCGATGGTCGCTGCTTGCGCATGCGCCCGGAATCGACTGCTGGACACCAGATCCGGCGACCGTGCAAGACGTCGTCAGCCGCTGGGTCGCAGTACAGGCGTCCATCGCGGGCGACGAACTGCGCGTCCCCAAGCTCCTCCCGGAGGATCTGCCGGCGGAGCTGGATCGCTTACTGGCAGGTGAAGTGAGCGAGCGCCTCTCGCCCGCGGAACTGGCGAAGGCCCACGTACTACGCGACCAACTCCCCGGCATCATCTCCGACCTGAAAGCAGCCGGCCTCCCGAACACCCTGGTCCACGGCGATTTCCACCCCGGCAACTGGCGCTCGGACGGTACTGACCGGGTCATCGTCGACTGGGCCGACAGCTACCTCGGCCACCCCGCCACCGACCTCCAACGCCTGGCCAACTGGCTCCCGGAGGAGAAGCGCGACCTGGCGATCCAAACGTGGGTCGCTGCCTGGCAACAACACCTACCAGGCAGCGACCCCCTCCGTGCTCTCCCTCCGATCAGCATCCTCATCCACGTACTCGGAGCCCTCACCTACCAACGCTTCCTCGACAACATCGAGCCGAGCGAGCGCATCTACCACGAGAGCGACCCGACGGACGAGATCCGCGCCGCCGTCCTCGCAGCAGGTATCTAGTCGTGCTGGAAGCGGGCGGCAGTCCAGGCAAGGATCTCGGCCTTGGCTGCGCCCATCAGTCCGTTGTGGTCGATACCTGGGTAGATGTTGTAGGTGAGATTGTTGCCTGCAGCACGTAATTTGTCGGCGGTCGTGGTGGTGGCCGGAGCGTAGACGACTGTGTCGGCAGTGCCCTGGGCGAGGAAGATCGGTTCGGCGTGGTGCTCCACCGGTATCTCGGCGTCGGCGACCAAGAGGGACAGGAGGCGTTCGGCCTCGGGAGTGTCCACGTCGTAGAGGTCTTGGCTCTTCTTACCTGCGGCCAGCTGGGCGATGGCGGTGTAGCACTCGGTGGTGATCGCCTTCTGGTACAGGTCTTTACCGAAGTCCGTCAGATAACGGCCAGGGGCGAAGCTGTGCGGGTGGGACGCCTTGGTGCCGGCCAGCAGGAGGATGACGAAGGGGTTCGCGGGGGTGTCCGCGGTGAACGGGTGGACCGCGGCGAAGGTCATCCGCCATTGGGAGATCGGCGCGGTCGAGATCGTGCCGCGGTAGTCCAGCTCCGGCGCGTACCTGTCCTGCAACGCACCGGCGAACAACACCGCCTGCGCACCCTGCGACTGACCGGATGCGACCCACCTCCGCCCGAGCGACTTGTCGGCCTGGCGTCCGGCCCGGACGATGTCGATCAGCCCATAGGCCTCGGACTTGCCGTTCACATACGGGTGCGTGCCCGGCGTACCGAGGCCTTCGTAGTCGGAGGCGACGATCGCATAGCCGGCCGCGATCCAGCTGGTCAGGTAGTCGACGTCGCGCTGCGACCGGCCGTTGACCGAGTTCGCGCAGTTGTCCGCGATGCCGACGGTGCCGTGCGCCCAGCTGAGCACCGGCCAACCGCCCTTCGGCGCCTTGCCCGGCGGCACGAACAGCGCACCTGACACGACCGTCGGACGACCGTCGAAGCCGGTCGACGTGTAGTACAGGCGTTGAGCCTTCGCCGCCCCGGGCAGCCTCAAGCTCTCGGGCAACTGCTCGATCTTCACCACCTTGCCGGGTGGGCGATAGCCATCCGCATCGGCGGTCGACGCCAACCCGGTGACCAGTACTGCGGCCAGCAAGACGGCTCCCGCGATCCGCGCCAGCCGCCGTCCACTCTTCATTTCCCGATTCATACCGCTCGACTCCCGATCAGCCAGGCAGAGGACGCATAGGCGACTCCCCCGGCGGTTTGATGAGCTTCCAGATCCGCACGCAACGCCTCGAGCGCCCGCGTGCGCGTTTCGTCGTCCAGCCCGACGAGCAGCCACCCCAGTACGCCGAGCACGAACTGCTCGGCGGCGGGAACATCAGGGCCGAAGTACATCGGCTCGTCCAGCGCCTCGAACCCGGGCTTGGCGAAACCGGCCTCGGTCAGCACCTCCGCAACAGCCGAGGGATCGGCCTGCGAGAACGGCCCGGGCGCACCCGGAGGCGGCGACGGCAGTTCGCGGCCCGCCCTCAGAGCCGTCGTCAACGACAAGAACCACTCGTTCTCCGCGGCCGATCGCCAGCTGAGCAGCGCGAGCCGTCCACCGGGCCGGGTCGCCCGTCTGAGGTTCTTGAAGGCGGCGACCTGGTCGGCGAAGAACATCGTCCCGGTCCGGCTGAGAACGACGTCGAACTCCCCGTCGGCGAACGGGTGGACCTGAGCGTCAGCCTGCACGTACGCGAGATTCTCCGACCCCGCCGCCGACAGTGCCGCGATCGCGAGCATCGGTGACGACAGGTCGACACCGAGCGCAGTACCGGAGCCGGCCAACCGCACTGCTGCTTCGGTGACGCTCCCCGTACCGCAACCGACGTCGAGCACCCTGTCGCCGTCCTGGATCCCCGCCTGCCGCAGCAGCGCCTCGTCGTACCGATGCAACGCATGCTCGAACAGATCGGCTTCCTCAGCCCAGAACACCCCCTCGCCGGTGTCCCAAGCACGCAGTTGATCCGCGTTGGCCGGATCGATCTGGACAGACATACTGGTTCCCTCCTGCTGAAAATGCACCCAGTTCTGCACCCAGTACGCCGCCGATCCGGTTCGGGATCACCCTTTCGTCTGGCAATGTGGGCGCCGATGAAACCAACCCTGAAGTCCTGCCTGAACGGCGCCCGCTCGCGCGCCGAGCACCCCGCCGTACCGGTGACTCCGGCGGAGATCGCGCTCGCCGCGGACGGGGCTGCCGAGGCGGGTGCCGTCGCGGTGCATTTCCATCCGCGCGGGGCGGACGAGCGGGAGAGCTTGCGATGGTCCGATGTGCGACCGGCGGTGGAGGCAGTACGGGCTCGGTGTCCTGGGCTGGCGCTCGGTGTGGCGACTCGGGAAGAGATCGAGCCCGACCTGGAGACACGGCTGGCCCTCCTCGGTGAGTGGGAAGCGGGGCCGGACTTCGCGAGCGTCAACTGGCACGAGGAAGGCGCGGAGCGGGTCGCCGAGTTGCTGATCGAGCGAGGGATCGGGATCGAGGCCGGACTGTTCACCCCCGACGCCGCCCGGAAGTTCCTCGCCTGGCGCGGACCGGTCGTCCGCGTGCTGGTCGAGGCGTTGCCGGGGATCTCGCCCGGCCAGGACGGAGTCGCGGCAGCCAAGGCGACGCTCGCGGTACTTCCGGCGGGCTTCGAGTTGGTGGTTCATGGGGAGGCCGAGTGGGCCTGGCCTGTACTGGAGTGGGCGCGTTCGCGCGGCTACGGGCTGCGGGCCGGGTTTGAGGACATGCTGACCGGGCCGAACGGGGCCGGCGTCACCGACAACGGCCAACTGGTCGCTTTGATGAGGGGGAGCGCGTGACGATTCTGGTAACCGGGGCGACGGGTAATGCGGGTGGAGCGGTGGTTCGCGCGCTGGTCGCGAAGGGGGTTCCGGCCAAGGCGCTTGTGCGGAAGGCGGTGGAGTTGCCCGCGGGGGTTGAGGCTGTGGTTGGTGATCTCAATCGGCCGGACACCTTTGTCGAGACGTTTGATGGGGTCAGCGGGCTGTTCCTGCTCAGTGGGTACGAGCGGATGGACGAGTTGCTGGCCAACGCAGTAGAGGCCGGTGTACGCCGAGCTGTTCTGTTGTCGAGCAGCTCGGTGGTCGGCACGGATACAGACAACGCGATCGCGCAGTACCACGGTGCTGCCGAGACCGCTGTCCGGGAGTCCGGGCTGGAGTGGACGTTCCTGCGGCCGAACTCGTTCATGTCGAACACCCTGCGCTGGCTCGACCAGCTCGAAGCGGGTGAGGTGGTCCGGTTGCAGTTCCCCGAGGTACCGATCTCGACGATCCACCCGGACGACATCGCCGACGTGACGGTCGCCGCGCTGACCACGGACGGGCACGCGCGGACGGCGTACCGGCTGAGCGGTCCCGTGGCGCTGCGGCCGGCGGAGCAGTTGGCGATCGTGGCCGAGGCGATCGGACGGCCGTTGCGGGCCGACGAGCTGAGCCGGGCGGAGACGCACGAGGAGCTGTTCGGGTCGATGCCGGCCCAGTACGCGGAGGCGATCGAGGCGTTCTTCGGCGACGGGATCATCGACGAGACGACCGTGACGGACACCGTCGAGAAAGTGACCGGTCACCCGGCCCGGACCCTGCAGGAATGGGCCCGGGAGAACGCGGGACTGTTCGGCTGACCGAAGGCCTACAGCGAGGGGCTCAGGCGGGGCTACGGGCTAAACGTCGACGCGGTCGAGGGAGCGGACGGTGACCTCGTAGCCGAGGTTGACCACCAGGGCGAGTGCGACGCCGGTGCAGCGGTGGCACCAGCGCGCCTCGTGGTTGGGCCAGAGCGCGACCACGTCCGCATCATGACCGTGGCATTCGGCGCAGTCGTCTCTGGAGTGCGGGTACTGCGCAACGGGAGGGGC
Organism: Streptomyces sp. SID13031; assembly: GCF_010548305.1. Classification (GTDB taxonomy): domain Bacteria; phylum Actinomycetota; class Actinomycetes; order Propionibacteriales; family Kribbellaceae; genus Kribbella. The sequence continues at coordinate 543,546 of NZ_JAAGLV010000002.1, read as the reverse complement.
GGAGCTCTCGGCACCAAGCGTGGCCGGCTTCGTCATGCCCCTAGCGTGCTCTTACTTTCCCCGGGCGCGCAAACGGTCGGCGCGAGTTTTCTGTCGGCCAAGCGCTGATCTCGCAGAAAGTAATCAGATGGATACTTTTCGCTAGGGATTCGCCACCGTTTCACCGGATGTTTGGGGAACCGGTGTGCCGGTCGACCCAGCAGGCGTCGGCGTGAGCGTGTCCGTCGGCTCAGGCGTGGGCGTGTCCGTGGGCGTCGGGGTCGGCTCGGGCGTCGGGGTCGGGCTGGGAGTCGGCGTCGTCGGCCCGCCCGGATTGCGCGGCGGCAGCGGCGGCGGCTCGGGGAACTTGGGCGGTACGGCGGTCGGCTTCCCGCCCGGTACGCCGCCCGTCGGCCTCCCGCTCGGCGGCGGTACGGCCGGGACCGTCGGCTGGGTCGGCGGCAGCACCAACGGAGGCTTGACCGTCGACGGCTGGGTCTTGACGGGCTGAACCGGTGGCGGCAGCGTCGTCGTGGGCAAGCTCGGGGGGTCCGTCGGAGTGTCAGTCGGAGTGGCGGGCGGGCTGATCACGCCATCCGTGTCGGGCACGGTGATCGCGGACTGGCTGTAGGTCTGCATCCAGCGCAGCACCGTGGACACGTAGTCCATCGAGTGGTTGTACCGCAGTACGGCCTGCACGAGGCCCTGCGGATCCTTCAGGTTCGCGCCGCCCGAGCAGAGGTAGTCCCCCGCCGCCCGCGCCGCGTCGAAGACGTTGTGCGGATCCTTCACCCCGTCACCGTTGCCATCGGCACCAAAAGCCTTCCAGGTGCCCGGGATGAACTGCATCGGCCCGACCGCCCGATCCCAGCGGGTATCACCGTCGTACACGCCCTGATCGGTGTCCGAGATCGCCGCCATCCCCGGCCCGCCGTCGAGCGTCGGCCCGAGGATCCGGCCGCGGGTGAGCCCGTTCGCGTCGACCCGGCCGCCACTCGCATGCGCCGACTCGACCTTGCCGATCCCGGCCAGCAACGGCCAGGTGATCCCGCATCCAGGCACGGCGACGGCCAGATCGTTCGCCGCTTTCTGGTACGCCGCGAGCACGGTACCCGGGATCCCAGAGGGGTTGCCGACGACGGTAGTACCTGCCTCCGTGCCGCCAGGCACAACAGGCTGGCCTTCCGTGGTACCGGTGACCGGCACCTCGACCTGCGACCTCTGCTCGGTCGGGATGCTGCCGTCGACCCCGGTACCGCTCGGCAGTTCGGCGGCCAGGTCGTCGAAGACGGAGTCCGGGCGCGGCCCGATCGCTCGCGCATCGACCACGAACTCGTTCGCCGCGCCCTCGCCACCGAGCGCGATGACCAGCACCATCGCGCCGACCGGCGCGAGACACGCCCAGCCCGCGACGACCTTGATCCGCCAGGCGTCCCCCGCGCTGAACTTCTTCACCCGAACCGGCCTTCCACGTAGTCGGCGGTTCGCCGGTCCGCCGGGCTGGAGAAGATCGTTGCCGTCGGCCCGGATTCGACGATCACCCCGGGCGTGCCCTGTTCGGCCAGGAAGAAGGCGCAGGTCTGCGAGACCCGGGCGGCCTGCTGCATGTTGTGCGTGACGATCACGATCGTCACCTCCCGGCGCAGATCGTGGATGGTCTCCTCGATCCGCCGGGTCGAGGTCGGGTCGAGCGCCGAGCAGGGCTCGTCCATCAGCAGGACGTCCGGCCGGACCGCGAGCGACCTGGCGATGCACAGCCGCTGCTGCTGACCACCCGACAGCGCGCCGCCGGGCTGGTTGAGGCGATCCTTGACCTCTTTCCAGAGGCCCGCCTTGGTCAGGCACTCCTCGATCAAGGTGCCGCGCGCGCTGCCGGCCACCCGCGTGCCGGTCAGCTTCAGGCCGGCCATGACGTTCTCGGAGATGCTCATCGCCGGGAACGGGTTCGGCTTCTGGAAGACCATCCCGATCCGCTTGCGGGTGTCGGTGATCCGCCGCTGCGGCTCGTAGATGTCGTCACCGTCGAGCAGGACGCTACCGGCCAGCGACGCGCTCGGTACCAGTTCGTGCATCCGGTTGAGGATGCGCAGGAAGGTCGACTTACCGCAACCGGACGGGCCGATCAGCGCGGTGACCTGCCCGGACTCCATCCGCAGCGAGATGTCCTCGAGCACCTTGTGACTGCCGAACCAGGCGGCCACCCGATCGCTCTCGAGCACACTGCCACCACTGACAGGTGGCAACACCGTGGTCTCGTCATCCGCGATCGCCGGGACGGTTGGCAGTACCGCTGTCATCAAGGAGTTCCTTCCGAACTTGTACTACGGATGGGTGCGATCGGGTCAGAAGTTGCGCCGGCGGAACAGCCCTGCCAGCGCACGGCGTACCGGATGTCCTGGCTGAGCGATGATCCGGATCCCCGGCGAAGCGACACCGGCGGCGAGCCCGGCGACGAGCAGCGCCGGGATGCCCCACGCCAGCCAGCCCAGCGATTCCCCTTGGGTGACTTGCGAAACCGGCTTGATGCTGCCGCTGGCCAGCGGTGGCGCCTTGGTCGGGTTGGGCGTCGGGGCACCCGGTGTGGTCGGCGCACCGCTCGGTGTCGGAACGCCGTTGTTGCTGTTCGGCGCCGTCGGCTGGTTGTTGTTGCCGTTCTGGTTCGGCGCCTGCGACGCGGGCGGGTTCGTCGTCGGGTTCGGCGTGTCCGGCACCGGGTCGTCCGGCGGAATCGGCGGCGTCCCGGTCTGGTTCCGCACCGCCAGGGCAACAGCCGCCGCCTGGTCCTGCATCGGGCCGGTCAGCGCGAGATACCCGGCCGGCAACTCACCGGCCTCCTGCCCGTAGAGCTGTCCCTCCGTCGCCAGCCACTGGATCGTGTCTGCGTACCGGGTCGCCTCGGTGGGTTTCAGCGTCGCGGTCGGTACTTCGGCGTAGCTGATCATCGTGCCTGGATAGCCGCGCTTGTCCATCTTGGCCTGGTCGATCCGCCAGACCCCGGTCGCCTTGTCGGCTGTCGCACCGTCCAGCGCATACGACATGCTGTCGGTGGTCGGCGCGACGAACTCACCCGCCGAGTTCTGCAGCTTGACACTGGACATACCGGACTTCTCCAGCTCGGACGTGGTCGTCAACGCGAGCAGGTTCCGGAAGCCTGTTTTCTGGGCCTCTTCCCGCTTCGGCACAATCGGGCCACCGGTGGTCGGCAGCGACGGCGCCTGGCTCAACGGCCACGCGGTCAGCAGTACGTCGGCGGCCTGCGACCAGGAGTTCGAGGCCTGCGACCACAACTCCTGCGGAGCGAAGAACGAGTAAACTCCCTGGTCGGCCGGCACCTTCCAGCCGTCGTTGAGCTGGTACTCGTCGCGCGGCATCAGCCAGCCCTTGTAGGTCTTGTTGACTGTCATCCCCCACTGGTCGGTCTTGCCCTGCACGAAGGCGCGGGCGGAGGGATCGGCCCAGATCCACCGAGTCAGCGCCAGCAGGACATCGGTCTTGAACGGCGGGACAACCATCTGGGTGCCCTGGGCGCTGGTCAACCCGGTCCATGTCCGGGCATCCGGGTTCAGCTGCTGGAACTCGGGATCGTTGAGCAGGTTCGGCGGATTGGTGCCCGCGTTCGGATTCACCGGGTCAGTGCCGCCGACCCGGTACTTCCCCGGATAGGACTGGGTCAGCAGTTTGGCCACCAGCCGCTGGTTCAGCTTGATCTCCGGAACCTGCCCGCCACCGGCGTCTTCTGACTTGTCCCAGTTGTAGCCGATCGCGAAGCCGGAGATGCCCACCGGCGCGTAGGCGGGCTTGCGTTTCTCGACCACTCGCTCGTCCGAAGCCGACGGCTCGGTCACGATCGCGCCATCGGATTCGTAGCCAGAAGGGGCGAGCGGATCGGTCTGGCTGAGTTGGCGACGCGATTCGGGTTCCCAGCCGCGGGTGAAATCCAGACTCGACGGGCTGGACTTCGCACAACGGGCCGGCACCCAGCGACGCATCGCCTCGGCCATCAGTTCGGAGCCGATGAACTTGGCCGAGTCGCTGCGATCCAGGCACAGCGACCCGGGAGGCGCGAACGACAACTTGAAGACGTAACGCTGGTACCAGTTCGCCAGCAGCGGCCAGTAGTTCACCTGCGCGTCGACCTTGAACTCCGACTCGGAGGCGCAATATTCGCGCTCGGTCTCGCCGATGACGCTGGCCGGCAGGCACGGGTGCTGCGTTATCGGTACGATGACCAGCGAGCAGGGGACGTTCTGCGTGCACCCCAGTGAAGCGTTCTCGGCCTTGGTGTTCGCCCAGGTCTGCACCTCACCGGTGCCGTTCGGTCGGGTGAACCCGACCCGCTGGTTGGCCGTGCCGGGGGTGTAGTCGTCGATGCTGGATGTGGGCAGCACCTCCGACAGCCCGGTTCCCATCCACCCGAGAACGTCAGGCTCCAGTTCGGGGTTGTGAGCGGTGTGATACGTCCCGTCCTTCTTCCGGAACGGGAGGGTGTAGAGGGTGCCGGTTTCATTGCCAGGGAACAACTGCCACTGCGAGGTTTCCTTCGGGGCATAGCTGCTACCCCGGTAGGCGCCGGGCCAGTTCCCGATCTCGCTACTCATCCAGCAGTCCTCGCGGGTGGGCGCGAAGCCCCGGCACTGCATCACGGCCATCGGGAACGAGGTCGCCTCGGTCGGCGTCATGCCGGTCCAGGAGACGTTCAGGCTCTGCCGCGTCAGGCCACCGGTCCGAGATACCGACACGGCGCTGTTCCCCCGGGTCAGCGTCACCTTCGTACTCGACGGTTCCGCCACCAAGGCCTCATCGACCGGTACCGGCGGATTCTCCGGGTCGTCGGCCGCGACCACGGCCCGCGTCCCGGCTTCGCGAGGCGGGGCGGCCAGCGCCGAGGTACCGGACAGGGCGACCATGATCGCGACCAGGACGAGCGCAGCACCTCGGCTGCGTCGGCGGCGGATCAGCCTCACGTTGACCTCCAGATATTCAGCGCCCGGGCGGACGACACAGTCGATGGTCGCCGGGTCCCGATGCTCGGACCCCACGGTGGGGTGAACTGGACATGAACCGGTGGGCGGAGAGCTTGCGCTCCCCACCTACCGGATGGGTTACTGCGGCAGTCTCAGCCGTATTGCGGCGTCCCGGAGTTTGCGCGATGAGTCGTCAGATCCGGCCGCACTGAGGTGGTGCCGGAGCCGTTGCCGAACAGGGCCGACAGATACGCCGGTATGCCGGAGCCGGAGCCATACGGCCGCGGGATCGTGACGCCCGGGCGGATGGTGATGTTGGGGGTACCGGTGGCATTGAACGACGCCAGCCGGCGGACAGACGCCGGTGTTTGGCTGTTGTAGAGCGTAGCCAGGTCATTCTCGAAGAATTGGCTGGTATCCGAGCCGACCATCACCAGATCGTCGGCATCCGGAGTGAACGGGGCATCGGCGGCAGCCGGGAGTGTGGAGCCGGCGACCAGGGTGAGCGCGACCATGGCAGAAACGACGATTCGCATCCGGGTTTCCTTTCGGTGGAAGGCGAAACGGCAGTGGGCCGGGGAACGAGTCCCCGGCCCACTGCGTGTTTACGACTGCGAGATCAGATCCGGCCGCACTGACCGAGCGCGAGCTCGAGGAAGCCGTTGGCCTTGATGATGTCGCCGGCCGTGGTGGTGGCCGGGTTCGTGTCGGAGCGGGTGCAGATGAACGGCACGCCGCCGGTGGAGGTGGTGCCGGAGCCGTTGCCGAACACGGCCGACAGGTACGACGGGATCACACCGCTGACGGCCTTGACGACCTGGAACAGCGTGCGGTCGTAGGAGGTGGAGTCGGGGGTCGGGATGGCACCCAGGTAGGTACCGGTCTTCTGCGCGGGGGTGAGCAGGTTGTACCGGCCGACCGAGAACGGCACGATCGAGTTCGGCGTACCGGCGATCGGGGCCGAGGCGTGCTCCTGGATCGGGGCGCCGGCGTAGACGTCCTTGACACAGGCCGGCAGCGTGGTGGCGTTGATGCCGACCTGGGTGGCCCAGAAGTTACGGGTACCGGAGTTGATCTGCGGGATCAGCGGCTTGATCGTGGTGCCGACCGGGATGGCCGGGTTGATCGTGTTCCAGTCGGTGATCGTGCAGTTGTAGATGCCGGTCAGCTGCGCGTCGGTCAGCGAGACGACCGAGCCGGTGCTGGTGTTGGCGGCCCAGCGGAGCTGGTCGGTGGCGAACTTCAGGAAGCGCGAGTCGGCGCAGTCCGAAGCACCCTTGGGGCGCGACGAGCGGGCGACGTCGATGTTCGTGCTGCCACACAGCGCGGTGATGCCGGCGCCGGAGCCGTTCGGCCGGTTGATCGAGACGCCCGGGCGGATGGTGATGGTGGCGGTGCCGGTCGCGTTGAACGAGGCCAGCTTGCGAACCGGGGTCGGGGTCTTGCTGTTGTACAGCGCCGACAGGTCGTTCAGCACGAACTCGGAGGTGTCCGAGCCGACCTGCACGATGTCATCGGCATCCGGAGCGAACGAGGGGTCAGCGGAAGCCGACAGGGCGGAGGTGGCGACCAGCGCGACCGCGGCAGCGGCGATGGCGGCGGTACGGACGGTACGGGTGAAACGCATCTCGGGAGTTTCCTTCCTCACCTGCGTTTACGCGGTCTTGTGGACCGCGGTGCCGCGTCTGGCGGCAACGACCCCAATCCATCGTGGCAACGCCACCGTGGCCCGGCCTCCAGATGAACCACACATGGCCTCATGGCTAGCCAAAAACGGCGCTACCTGCCCAATCCCCCACCACAGAAGGAAAAAACAAACGGCCGGATGAGAGGAGCAAGAGCCAGGCCAGAAGAGAAGCAGGGCCGTGGAGGGCAACTCCAGCGCGGCCCTTCCCAAACAGCACGCCTTCAGCCGTACCCTCCGTCTGGTCCGCACCCTCCTCAAGAACCCAGACTGAGCTGTTCAAGCCCATATCTGGTGGGCTTGAACACCAACCACAGCAGCCACAACGCACTTCCGGCGAAGGGAAGCGCAGCAGGCGTCGCGAGCCGGATCCAACGCCGAACCTCAACGCAGGCTGCCTTGTGCGTACTGGTTCGAGCGCTCGAGTACGTCGCGCGCGTACTCCGAAGAGCGGTTGTACGTCGTGATCGCCGCCCACCAGCCGGCGCCGGTGCTCATCGTCGACGTTGACGCGCAAAGGTAAACAGCAGCAGTAGCCGCAGCATCGTCGAGGTCATGCGGCCGCGCCACCCCATCACCGTCACCGTCCACACCCCAACGCCGCCACGTACTCGGCAGGAACTGCATCGGCCCAACCGCCCTGTCCCACCGAGTATCCCCGTCGTACTGCCCGCCATCGGTATCACCAATCGCCTGTACGCCGGGCCTGCCGTCGAGCGCCGGCCCAATGATCGCCGGACTGCTAGTCCCATCCGCTGCGACAGTTGCACCATTGAAGCGCCCATGCGCGGACTCGACCGAGCCGATCGCCGCAAGGGTCACCCAGCTCAGCCCACACGACCCGAACTGCTCCCCAACCGCATAGGCAGCAAGCGCACGCGGCTCAACAGAAACCTTGCCACCGACCCGATCCGCCCACTCGCGATAGCGACCGGCAGCACCCCAACTGTCCGCCTTCACCGCCCGGCCGGCAGCGGGCATCGGTACAGGCGGAGGCGGCTCGGGCGGCACCCCACCCGAAACCACCAAAGCATCGGAAGTGGCGCGCCCGGAGCCCGGGCGCGCCACGATCAGGAAGGTCGTCGCGATCAGCAGAACGGCGATGACGCCGATCAGCACCACTCTGCTTCTCACGATGTCCAATCAGGGTCTCAGCAAGGCTTGCTGAGACCCCAGGCGGCGACGTTCAGCGTGTCCTGCGTGCCGGTCAGACCGGTCGCCGGCGAGTACGCGTCCTTGCCGAAGTCGACGTCCTTGTCGTCAGCGGTCCCGCCGATGCCGTCGGCGCCGACCCCGAAGAAGGCCGGGAAGTTGCCATCGGCATCCATCAGGTCGGTGACGGCGTTGTCGGGGTCGGTGTCGAAGTTGCCGACCAGGTGGCCGATCTCGCGCGACACCAGGTTGCCGAGCGCCTGGCCGACGAAAGCGACGCGGTTGCTCGCAGGAGTCAGGTACTGGTTGAAGCTGTACGGTCCGTCCGGCTGGCTCACGAGATCGAGCTGTACCAGCGCGGTCTCCTCGTGCGCGAAGTTGCCCGGATCGACCGACTGCGACGTACCGATCGTGCCGAGGCCGGACTCGGCGGGAGTACCACCGACGACGACCCGCGAGACGTTCGTGGCGCCGAAGGTGTCGGCGTCGTCACGGCTGTTCTTGAGGTTCACCGCGACGTCGGGGTTGAGGCCCTTGTTGATCAGGTCGGTCTTGACGTTCTCCTTGACGACGGCGACGGCCTTGCTGATCACCGCGGACTCGTCCGCGGCGGTCAGGCCCCAGCTCGGCAGGAAGGACGACAGTCCGGACAGCTGGCTGACACCGGTACCACCCAGCGGAGCGGTGTCGACCTGGCCGCCGTTGAAGTCGAGGAAGAACGTCTGCGGGCCGACCGGGTCGGTCTGCGTGCCCGGACGCGATGAGACCAGGTTGAGGTCGTACGCGCCGAAGCCGTCGGTGACGGCGACGGTGTACCAGCCCGCCTTGCCGGCGACGTAGGAGAAGTCGACGTCACCGCGCGGTAGCGGCGACACGGCCGGCACCGAGAAGGTGGCGCTGAGGTCGGTGCTGATCGCGACGCTGTTGTTCGGCTGGATCACAGTGAGACGCTTACCGGAGTCGGCCAAGCTGCCACCGAGAACGTCACCCTTGTTGAGGTAGACGCCGTAGTAGTCCTTGTCGACCGGAGCCGCCGCGATCAGTACCTGGTAGGCACCCGCGTCCGGGTCGCCAGGACCGCTAGCCGAGTTGTTCGGGTCGGTCGGGAAGTCGTTCACGGCGCTCTTGCCGGTGACCAGGACGTAGTAGTCGCCGCCCGCGGTCAACCGGTACGCGAGCTTGCCCTGCAGGCCGAAGCCGCCGTCGTCGTCCGAGGCCAGCAGTTGGCCGGCCGCGTTGTAGACCGCGACGACCGTGTTCGTGCTGGCCAACGAGCCGTCCGTGCTGACGGTCAGCGTCTGCCCAGCGACGCCGGTCACCTTGTAGAAGTCGAAGTCGCCGGTCTTGTCGCCGAGGGCCCCGTGGGGGCCGTCACCGAGCTGGCCGGTGGCGGTGATCGCCTTGCGGCCACCGGTACCGATACCGGTCGCCGTGGCGAGCGGGATCGAGCCGTTGTCCTCGTCACCGGCGGCGATCGCGACCGGCGCCGGGGACAGCGTGCCGTGCACGGTGGCCGTGCCGGTCTTGCCGTAGCCGGTGCCGAACGCGCCCAGGTTCTGCTGCTTCGCGATGGTGTCGTTCTGGCCGGCGGCGGCGGCCGCCTCGTTCTCGTTGTAGTTCAATCCGCTCGTCGTGGACGCGGAGGCGCCCTGCACCGAGACGGCGACCGCGACGACGACTGCCGACGTGGCCAGCAGCGTGCGCCTGATCCTTGGGTTCATGCTGAGTTTCCTCCCAGAAAGCTCACGGCCGCAGGCGGAATTACCCGCGGCCGGCACCACCCCCGAGCAGGTCCACCCCCAGCGAACCCGTTCCAAATGCTAAGGAGAAAGCACCCGCAAAAGCCTTTTGCGTAAGGTTGTTCAGGTAATGGGAATGACCAGTTAAACAAGATTCGGCAGGAGTCCCGCCACCTGCTCGAAGACCCTCCACAGCAACGCGAGAACGATCGGCGCGCCGAGCAGGTACGACTCCCACTTGCCCACCCGGCTGCGGAACCACACGATCGCCGCGACGGCGACGATCAGCGCCTCCAGCCAGAGCACCAGTGGCAGTACGCCGGACAGGTCGACACCGAGCGCCTGCTGGCTCTGGGGCACTCGCGAGACCCGCTGCCCCGGGTCGGGTTGCACCTGACCGTCGAACAGTTCGGCATCCAGATACACAGTTGCTGAGGGCAATGGCTTACCTTCGGCCGTGACCAGTGTGAGTCTCGACGTACCGTCTGCTGGTGGAGCCGGCAGCGGGTCGCCGGCCCGGCGTACGCCGATCACGCGGTACCCGTACTGGCCCTGGCCGGTGACGACGTCGATCCGCGAGCCCACAGCGAGCTTCGGCACCGAACGGAACGGTGCACCGAAGGTCAGGCCGCGTCCGTAGATCACCGAGACGCCGGCCTGGCCGGGCAACGCGGTGTCCGATCGATGGCCCGGGCCGTCCTGCAGGACGGCGCCAGTCGTTCCTTCCTTGATCACCTGCCGAATGCCGAGACCCGGTATATCCAGTACTGCGACCGGATCGCCGGGCACGATCCCCGGGCCCAGGGGCGCGGTCGCCTCGGCGAGCTGGCCGCGGAGCTTGTCGTAGGAGACGTCCTGCGCGCGGTTGTACTGCAGCGCGCCGAGCATCAGGACATAGATCAGGAAGGCCGCGATCCCCAGTGCGAACAGGCGCAACGCGTCGGAAACGAGCTGCGGCCGAAGCTCGATCTCACCCTTGACCTTCGCCTGCACGCGGGCCACCGTCCGGGCTGGAACCGAGGGTCTCGCAGTGCCGGGAGGTGCGGTACCGATCGCCGTCACTTGCCTGCCCGCTTCTGTTGCAGGTAGCGCGAGACGATGGTCGGGATGAGGAGCAACAGCAGTATCTCTGCGGCGGTCAGCAGCCCGAGGTTGCGCAGCATGTTGCCGCCGCCGCGGTTGGAGTTCAACTCGGTGACGCTTCCGGTCGGCTCGTAGGCGCCGTTGCTGCCGCCGGCCTGGACGACCTGGCCGGTTTCGGGGTCGATCGACGTCTGCGGGGCGCCCGGGGTCGGCTGGCCGGTGCTCGGATTCACCCCAGGGTTGTTGGTGTTGCCGTTGTTGTTCCCGTTGTTGTTGTTCCCGTTGTTGCCGCCGTTGTTCCCGTTGTTGCCGTTCTGGCCGGGGTTCGCCGGGTTGACGGTGGTGACCTGGCCGCCGGGGTTCGGCTGGCTGGGCGCCTTCACGCAGACGCCGTTCACCGCCGGGCCGGCCCCGTCGCGGTCACACGGCAGTGGCTGCGGCGCGACCTCGGCGAGCAGGTTGCGGTTCAGGTTCTTGCCGTCGAAGGTCGGGTTGCCGCACTTCTTGATATCGGTCGACGTGGTCGGGCTGCCCGGTATCTTGGCCACCTGGCCGAACGCGGACTGCACCAGGTTCAGCGGCAGTGGCGAGTAGCCCAGCGGTGCGGCCTTCTGTTGTCCCTTGCAGAGGAAGTACGACGCGAAATCGGCCAGCGTCTGGCCCTTGTCGGCGCTCAGGTTCGCGGTCGGCAGGATCATGTACGAGTACGACGACAGCGGGTACGTCCGCGGGTCGGTGTGGTTGTACACGCCGGTGAGCTTCTGGGTCAGGTACAGCAGACCCGGCTTGGTCTCGATCTGCGCTCTCGTCAGTGCGACGGCGGTGTTGTACGCCGTCGGCAGCGTGTAGTAGCCCGCCGTGTTCTTGACCTTCGCCACCGGGTAGTCCTTGCCCAGCGCGTAGGAGTACTCGACATACCCGATCGCGCCGTCGGCGTAGTTCGCCGAGATGTAGCCCGCCATCTGGCTCGAGCCCCCCTGGGCCTTCACCGCGGGGAAGTTCGTCGTCGGGAAGTACGAGGTCTGGCCACACTTGCGGCCCTGGGTGGACTGGCAGAAGCCGTCCCAGACCGCCTTGTGCTGGGTGTTCATCCAGAGCGTGAACTGGGCAGTCGTGCCCGAACCGTCCGAACGGACCACCGGGATGACCTTCTTGTTCGGCAGCGCCTTGCCGTTGTTGTCCCGGGTGACCTGCGGGTCGTTCCAGTTGGTGATCTTGCCGGTGAAGATCTTGGTGATCGTGTCGCCGGACAGCCGCAGGTCACGGTAGAGCTTGCCGGCGACCTTGATCTGGTACATGAACGCCGTACCGCCGGCCACGATCGGCATGTAGGCATACGGCCGGCCGGCCGAGGTGTCGAGGTTGCCGGTGAACGGATCCTTGCCCTGGTAAGGGATCTCGCTGATCGCGAAGTCGACCAGCTTGTTGGCGTAGTCGAGCCGGCCGCGCGACGATCCGCCACCGCCGTACTCGACCCGCATCCCAAGCGGTTCGACGTCCCGGATCCATTGGTCCAGCGCGTTCTGCGACCAGGTGGAACCGGTGCCGTAGATCGGGGCATAGGCAGTGCTCCCGGCGTTGGCGGGAGCAGTACCGGCCAGCGCTGCTGCGCAGGTGAGCAGCAACGCGAGCACCAATGCCCCGGTTCGGGGCACGAGGTTGCGGAGCCGACTCCCGGCGCGGAGGGTCGGTCGTCGCATGAGTGTGTCCTCTCAGAGGGTGATCAAAAGGTGGATCAGCGGGAGCCGGACCGGCCGCGGCCGGCCATCCAGCGGGAGAAGGCGAACAGCACCAGGACCAGCAGGAGCAGGAGGGCGGCGGCTCCGAAGGCCCGGCTGATGTAGTTGTCCTCGGGTGATTGCGACATCTTGAAGGTGAACAGCGGCAGTGAGGTCATCGGGCCGGAGAACGGATTCAGGTTCAGGTACGTCGTGTAGCCGGCCGTCAGGAGCACCGGGGAGGTCTCGCCGATTCCGCGGGCGGTACCGAGCACCAGGGCCGTGGCGAGGCCGGGGCGTGCGGTCGGCAGCACCACGGACCAGACCGTTCGCCATTGGGTCGCCCCGAGTGCGAGGGAGGCTTCGCGCAATCCGCTCGGCACCAGGCGCAGTACGACCTCGGCGGAGCGCGCGATGATCGGCAGCATCATCACCGACAACGCCATCGCCGCGACGAAGCCCGACAGGCGAAAACCCAGTCCGATCAGCAGTACGACGTACGCGAACAAGCCGGCCACGATCGACGGCAGCGCGGTCATCGCCTCGACCACCGAGCGGACCAGCTTGGACGCGCGGCCGCCGACCTCGGTCAGGTAGACCGCACACAGGACACCGAGCGGCAGGGTGACTGCGATCGCCATCGAGATCTGGATCATGGTGCCGGCCAGTGCGTGCAGGGCTCCACCGCTCGTCAGCGGCTCCAGCGGGCCCGCGGTACTGAGGTCCTTGGTGAAGAAGTTCCAGTGGACCAGCGATTTGCTGCCGCGGATCAGGGTGTAGCCGATGACGCTGGTCAGTGCGATCCCGACCAGGCCGGCGGCGCTGTGCGCGATGATCACGGCGAAGCGGTCGGCCAGCACGACCCGGCCGCGGCGCAGACCGGTGATGAGGGTGTACAGCGCAGTGAACGACATCCACCAGCAGACGATGAAGCCGAGCGTCCCCTCGGTCGGCAGGATCCGGCTGTAGAGCACCCAGGTCAGGCCGAGCCCGGCAGCGACCGAGCCGAACAGGCAGGCCCGATCCTCGACGTCGACCACCCGCAGCCGCCGGCGTTCGGGCTCCGGCTCCGGCTGCAGAGCCAGCTCCTCGAGCGGCTCGTCCGGGAGACCATCGACTGCCGTACGGCTCGAGGGCAGCGGCGGCAGGAACGGGCTCTGGCCGCTGCCGGGTCGCGGCGGTTCGTACCGGGGTCCCGTTGAGGGCAGTGTCCTCATGACGGTTCAGATCTCCGTTCCGGCGCCGCTGCGGCTGCGGGAGACGACGAAACCCGCGACCAGGTTGACGATCAAGGTGATGATGAACAGCACCAGGCCGGCGGCCATCAGCGCGTTGAGCTGGGATCCCGACGCCTCCCCGTAGCGGAGGGCGATCATCGACGAGATCGTGATCGAGCCGGACTGCAGGACATGCCAGTTGATCTCGAACAGCGGGGACACGATCATCACCACCGCGATCGTCTCGCCGAGCGCGCGGCCGAGGCCGAGCATCGTGCCGCCGATGATGCCACCGCGGCCGAACGGCAGTACTACCGCGCGAACCACTCCCCAGCTGGTCGAGCCGAGCGCCAGCGCGGCCTCGCGCTCACCCATCGGCGTCTGGTCGAAGACCTCGCGCATCACCGCACAGGCGATCGGCATCACCATCATCGCGACCACGACGCCGGCGATGAACGCCGAGGACGCATAGGTCGCGCCGTCGAAGATCGCGGCGTCCGGGTCGGTGTCGACCCTGAAGACCGGGATCCAGCCGAACCAGTCGGTGATCCAGCGGGACAGGTGGATGATCCGCGGCTGCAGCAGGAAGAATCCCCACAGACCGTAGACGATCGACGGGACGGCGACCATCAGGTCGACCAGCGCGACGAGCGACTTCTTCAGGCCCTTGGGCGCCCACTCGGTGATGAACAGCGCGGTGGCGAGCGCGACCGGGAACGAGATGGCGATCGCGATGGTGGCGATCACGATCGTGCCGAACAGGACCGCGGCGACGCCGATCTGGTTCGCCTCGGGGTTCCAGGACTGCTCGGTGAAGAACTTCCAGCCGTACGTCTGCAGGGTCGGTTTCGCCTGGTACGCAAGGAAGATCCCGATCCCGCCGGTGATCAGCAGGACGAGCCCGCCACCGCCGCGGGCGACCCAGCGGAAGATCAGGTCGGAAGGCGCCAGCGAGGAACGCAACCGGCGTGGGGGTGGTGGAGTGTTCGCGGGTGGCGGAGTGCTCGCGTCGCCGCCGGCCGGTGGCGGGGGTGCGGTGGTGGTCACCGGGTGGTCTCCCGGTGACCGGCCATCGTGACCTCGGCTTCTTCGACTGCCTGGGTCAAACGATGGAATGCCCGGCGTGCGTCGATCCGGCGCGCGAACACCCCGGGACAGCGCACGTCGGGACCGCCTGCCGAATTGAGCTCCCAGCGCCAACGCCCCTCCGCGTCACGCCGCAACTTCGGCTCCGCCTCCCGGACCAGCCGCCGTACTGCGAGCAGCTCGTCCCGTGGCGACATCGTTGTACTGCGGCCCATGGCCAGCGGCCGGTTGTTCCCCGACAGCAGCCGCCATCCGCGATCACCTCCTCGCGGATTCTCGAGGAACTGCATCCTCACCCCCACCCTTCTCCCCTTCTCCCCTTCTGCTCTCTCCCCCAGAGTGATCAGATCTGGAGAGTCACCGGTGGGAGACAACGCGTGGTGAACCACGCCGAAGCGGTGCATGAACAGGACTGCGACTCAGTCGCAGAAGGAGAGAATGACTTTTCAGGCCGGGCTGAGGGCGGCGACGTATTCCGTTCCGGTACAGGTGATGCCGAACTTCGGGAAGATGTACGAGACCGCGAAGTCATGCGCGGCACCGTCGAGGCCGGTCATCGCGTCGGTGAGGTAGACCGTGTCGTAGCCGTGTTCGTCAGCAGCGCGGCCAGTGGACTCGACGCCGAAATTGGTCGCCATCCCGGCCAGTACGACGGTTCTGATACCGCGCGTTCGCAGGATGCCGTCGAGGCCGGTCAGGTGGAAGGCGCCGACCGTGCGCTTGACGATCTCCACGTCGCCCGGCTGCGGGTGCAGCTCGCTGCCTTCGGGCTGGACGTCGATGCCCGGGCGTTCGACCCGGCCGGTCTTGCGGACATCACCCTCGTCGCGAGTGAACCAGATCATGGGCGGACCTTACGGTCTGGGAAATCGATTTCTCAGCTGTTCATCACCGATTCGGAGGGCTTGAGAAGTGTTCGCGGGAATGGGAACCGTGTCCCAGCAGTTGGCCACCCGATGGACCGCCGTGTTGCTTCGCGCAGCAGACTGGGTCTCGCAGTCAGACTTCCAGCACTCACCCGCAGGAGAAATCCATGAGTTCTGCTCCAGCCCAGATCGCCGTCACCGGACTCGCGGTGATGGGCCGCAACCTGGCCCGGAACCTGGCCCGCAACGGTTTCCGCGTCGCCGTCCACAACCGGTCCAAGGCTCGTACGGACGCGCTGATCGAGGAGTTCGGCCACGAGGGTGAGTTCACCCCGGCCGACGACCTGCCCGCGCTCGTCGCCGCGCTGGAGCAGCCGCGCAAGATCATCATCATGGTCAAGGCCGGCGAGCCCACCGACGCGGTGATCGACGAGCTCGTGCCGCTGCTCGACCAGGGCGACATCGTCATCGACGCCGGTAACGCGCACTTCGCCGACACCCGCCGGCGCGAGGACGCACTGAAGGCCAAGGGGTTGCACTTCGTCGGCGCCGGCGTGTCCGGTGGCGAGGAGGGCGCGCTGAACGGCCCGAGCATCATGCCGGGCGGATCGGTGGAGTCGTACGAGTCGCTCGGACCGATCCTGACCAAGATCTCCGCGCACGTGAACGGTGAGCCGTGCTGCGTGCACGTCGGCCCGGACGGCGCCGGCCACTTCGTGAAGATGCTGCACAACGGCATCGAGTACGCCGACATGCAGCTGATCGCCGAGGCGTACGACCTGCTGCGCAGCGTGCTCGGGCTCAGCGCCCCGGAGATTGCCGACGTGTTCCGCGAGTGGAACACCGGCGACCTGGAGTCGTTCCTGATCGAGATCACCGCGGAGGTGCTCAGCCAGGTCGACGAGTCGACCGGTGGGCCGTTCGTGGACATCGTGCTCGACCAGGCAGAGCAGAAGGGCACCGGGCGCTGGACCGTACAGGTCGCTTTGGACCTGGGTATCCCGGTCAGCGGGATGGCTGAGGCTGTCTTCGCGCGGTCGCTGTCGGGCGATGTCGTGCGGCGGGAGGCGGCGGCCGGAGTACTGGCTGGGCCTTCCGAGGGCAAGGTGTCGGTCGATCGGGACGCGTTCATCGAGGACGTGCGGCACGCGCTGTACTCGTCGAAGCTTGTTGCGTATGCGCAGGGGTTCGACGCGATCCGGGCGGCTTCGGACCAGTACGGATGGAACATCGACCTTGGTGCGATGGCGAAGATCTGGCGTGGCGGGTGCATCATCCGGGCGCGGTTCCTGGACCGGATCAAGGAGGCGTACGACCGGGACGCGGCGCTGCCGTCGTTGCTGGTTGACGACTACTTCAAGGAGGCCATCGTGACCGGGCAGGACGCTTGGCGGCGCGTGGTTGCGACGGCGGCGACTGCGGGCGTACCGGCTCCTGGGTTCTCGGCTGCACTGTCGTACTACGACGGGCTGCGGGCTGAGCGACTGCCGGCTTCGTTGATCCAGGGGTTGCGGGATCTCTTCGGGGCACACACGTACCACCGGATCGACCGGGAGGGTGCGTTCCACCTGGACTGGTCGGGGGATCGCAAGGAGCACTCGGCCTGAGCCAGCCTGGCTTGAGCCTGGGGGCTTGAGCCTGGGGGCTGGAGCCTGATGGCTTGATGCGGCGTGGGATTGGCGCTGAGGGTCGAACGTATGTTCTAATAGACTCTCAGCGCCAGCCCGCTTCGGCGGGGACATGTCACCCAGGGAGATCGCCGCAACGATGACTGTAGACACCTTTGCAGTAGAAGCTCAGACCGACGCCGCCGACACTCCCGACGCGGCGCTCGACTCTTCGTCGACGACCGACGCGCCTTCCGCGTCAGCGACCGACTCAGCCGTCGCTGACACAGCCGTCACCGACGCGCCGGTCGACAGCCCGGCCGACGACTCGGACTCCGCTTCCGAGTCCGGCCCGGTCGCCGCCGAGAAGCCGAAGAAGGCACCGGCCAAGAAGGCCGCCCCGAAGAAGACCAAGACCCTCGAGCTCACCCTGACCGTCACCGGCACCGCCGACGGCGAGTGGAAGGCCGAGCTCAAGCAGGGCAACAGCTACATCGCCAAGAACCTCCTGGTCGCCGCCGCAGCCGTCTCCCGCGCAGCCAAAGAGCTGCACGAAGACCTGTCCGGCCCGATCGACGAGGTCATCGACGCCGCCCGCGAGCAGCAGGCCGCCAAGGTCGCCGCCCTCGAAGCGGAGCTCGAAGCAGCCCGCAAGGCCCTCGCCGAACTCGACGACTAGTTCCCCCAACCTGCCGGCTCATCACCAGCAGGCACCACCCGCCACCCGCCCGGCTCGCCCCGGCGGGCTGGCGGGTGCACTAGCCAACCACTCGCGATACTCACCCACACCGACACCATGCTCGCTCCTCCATCGCTCGCACGGCACTAGCTCCCACCCGCCCAGGCGCAGTCTCCTCTGTCGCCCACTAGGTGAAAGCGAACCGTTGACCCCGGCGGTTGGGCGGTTGAGGTAGGTGCTTGCACGAGCTGTCCCCGCAATCGCAGCGCCGTCAGAACCGAGGCTGAGTGGTTGCTGAACTCGTCGGCGGTACTGCTGATCGCTCGGCTCAGCCGGTGACTGCTGGACCCGTCGGCGGTGCTAGTGGTCGCTCGATTCGCAGGTGGTTGCTGGACTCGTCGGTGGTGCTGGTCGTTGCCCGGCTCGCTGCTGCTGGTTTGCTCGGCCCGCCGGTGGTTGTTGGTGGGTTGCTGCTCTCGTCGGTGGTGATGGTGGTTGCTCGGCTCGTTGCTGGTGGGCGGTGGGGTGCTGCGGTTGCGTGGTGGCGGTTGTTGGACTGTTTTGAAAATTGACTCGCCTGGCGGTCGGCACCTTCCCTGTGCTGATCGTCGGGTGGTTTCTTCGATGCGCTGCGCCAGAGGCGTCCGGTGCGGCACGTCGGAGAAGGTGATGAGGAGGTGCCGGGTCGGTTGCCTGCGACCGAACGCAGTGCGACCGATCCGGCCCGCCCTTGTCCTGTCCCATAGCTCGCCCGGTCTGTCCTGTGGGTCGTCCCGGAGGATCGCGTGGCTTGTCACGGGGGCCGTGGGTCGTCCGGGAGGTCCCGAGGCCCTCAGGCCAGGCCGGCACCGGCAGTGCGCCGTACGACGATCCGCCGCCCGAACGTGTCGTGACCAGTCTGGGCGCCGACCAGGACGCGGTACGGCGCCAGGGGGTGGAACGCCTCATCGAGTATCTGCCTGGGCTGACTCTTCAGCAGGCGACGGATGCACTCAAGTCGGCGAGCTGCGATACGCCGCAGCGCTTGAAGGTGCTGAATGAGCACCTGGGCGAGTTCCCGGAGTCGCTGCTGACGGCGTCATCTCAGGTCCCGACGGCGCTGGTCAAGCTGGCGTATGCCCTGCGCGGTCACGGCAGGCATGACGTCGCACTGCCGATCTGTGCCAGGTGTGGCGAGGCCAAGCGGAGGTTGGCGTCGGTCGACGGGACGGGTGGCCGGTTGTGCGAGCGATGCGCGCAAGGGTTGGTCCAGAAGCAACCGTGTGCGTGGTGCGGCCGGCTCCAGCGTGTTGAAGCACGCCGCCCGGAAGGCGGGATCTGTAGCCGCTGCCACCAGGCCGACCCGTCCAAGCACGAACCCTGCGCTACCTGTGGACGCACCCGCCGGATCGCCCACCGCCTCACGGACGGTTCCGGACTGTGCCAGGCATGTGGCCCGAGACGCGTGTATGTGTGCAGCGGCTGCGGCGCGACTGCTCCGGCACACAAGATCGGCGAGCAGGGACCCGTTTGCGAGACCTGCTACCGCCGCCCCGAACGTCCCTGCGGCGCGTGTGGCCAGACCGCGCGGATCTACCACCGCGCGACCGCCCACACGCCGGATCTGTGCGACAACTGCTACCAGGGAATCGAAGCAGCGTGCACCGTCTGCGACCGCACCCGGTTCTGCCGCCGCAACCGCTCCACCGGCGACCTGGTCTGCGATGGCTGCCGCCCAGAACCCCAGCAGCTGTGCAGCTTCTGTCACCGAACCAGACGCATCCGAGCTCTCTGGCCAGCCGGGGCAGCCTGCAGAGCGTGTTACCAGACCGTCCGCGCCACCCCCGCACCCTGCACGGACTGCACGACCGTCCGTGTCCTGATCGGCAAGACCCCCGCCGGTGACCGGATCTGTGGACCGTGCGCGGGAGTCGACATCGACTACACCTGCCGGGCCTGCGAGCAACCAGGCGACTTCTACGTCGAGGGCACCTGCGACCGCTGCCTGCTCAAAGAGCGCATCGACGACCTCCTCACCGGGCCTGATGACACTATCGATGCCCGCCTGGAGCCGCTTCATCAAGCGCTGCAGGCCGTCCCGCGGCCGCGGTCGACGCTGAAATGGCTGAAGAGGTGCCCCGCCGCGCGGCTCCTGGTCGCGCTCGCCCAGCAACCCGACCTGATCAATCACGACCACCTCGACCGATCCCCGCACACCCAGGCCGCGCACTACCTGCGCGGAATCCTCGTACGCACCGGCGTCCTGGCCGAACGCGACGAACACCTCGAACGGATCGGCCCATGGGCCGACCGGCTCCTGATCGAGCAGCCACAGCATGCCCACCTCATCCGGCCTTTCACCCACTGGTACCTGCTCCCCCGTGCCCGGCGACGAGCCCGGCAACGCCCATTCACCACCTACTCGGCGCAAACGCCCCGCGCCCAGGTGCGTGCGGCACTGGACCTACTCAACTGGATCCACGACCACGACACCACCCTCGACCGCATCGACCAGCACGACATCGACCAGTGGCTCAGCACAGGACCATCGAGCCGCTACCACGCCGCCCTGTTCCTGCGCTGGGCCACCAGCCGCCACCTCACTGCACCTGGCGCTGGACTCACCGTCCCCATGCGGCGGACCAAGGCCCCTGGACCGTTCCTCGACCCCCAGCAGCAGACCGCCCAGCTGCACCGCTGCATCCACGACACCGCCCTGCCCCTCGACATCCGCGTCGCCGGGGCGCTGATCCTGCTGTTCGGCGTGCCAGTGTCACGGATCACCACCCTCACGACCAAAGACATCAACATCAACGACAAGAGCGGCCCTCAACTCCGCCTGACGCTCGGGAACGGCCCCTGTCCACTTGCCACCCACACTCGCCGGCCTCATCCTGCAACTGCTCGACGAGCGACACGACCCGGCCGCCGTCAGCCAGGGAGCCAGTCACGCCACCGGTCCTACTCCGTACTTGTTCCGGGCATGATCGCCGGCCGGCCGAGCAACCCCATCGCCCTCACCTGCAAACTCAACCGTCACGGCATCACCGCGATCGCCGCCCGGAACACCGCTCGACGCGCCCTGGCCGAACAGCTACCCGCGTCCGTGCTCGCCGACCTGCTCGGCATCAATGTCTCCACCGCTATCAGCTGGGCCCGCCAAACCAAGACCGACTGGACCACCTACATCGCCGAACGATGACCCAGACCGCAAGGAAACCTGGCAGGACAGTCGCACGCATCTTCGAATATGAGTTCCGTGGTGGCATGTTCGGACGATTCACGGTGCGCCCGAAGGGTGCTATGCGATCTGGGACGGCGCCGTGGGCGGTTGGCGAGCCCGCGGGCTCCAAGACGAACTCACCGCAGCCGAGCAGGCAGTCGAGCTGGAGATCCAGTACGACGCCACGGCCCACGCTCCGCCGACTCGGTGCGGCTCCTCCCGATCCCACAGCCGGTACGCCGCGCAACCTGGTCCGAAGGCCAGATAGAAGCCTGGGGGCGAGACACCGGCACCGGAGCCTGGTACGCCAAATTCCGCGACCCATCCGGCGTGGTCGGCCTCGTCCTGGGAAACGACGTTCGCCCGATCAAAGACGTACGACACTGAATGGCCGGTAAGCAGCCGGCCTGTCTCGACTCCGGCCGCAAGGCCGAAACTTCGCCGAGCCAGGTGACCCGGCCTACGCGGGGCACCCCCGGCCCGTTGCTGACTGCACCAGTCAGCCGCCGAGTATCAATCAACCGCATGGCTAGGGCCCAGGATTGTGACGGGGCGCCTACGAGGTTGCCAACAGTCTCTGCGACAAGCTGCAGTTCGCGTGACGGGTGTCCGCGTGAGACGTCGATTCGGCGGGTGCTGGCCACTAGCGGCGACCCACCTGTCGTCGGTGACTGTCCTTCCTTTGGGTGGCGTGAGACTGGTGTTTCGCCGTGTATGTCTTGGATCGTTCACAGTTGGACCATGTGCGGTGGTTCCCGCTGGCCCCGGGCTGTAGTGGTCGCATCCGTCATTCTCGTGACTGGTCTCGAGGCCGACAACCAGCACACGCCGCTCCCGCTGCTGACCCAGTACGGCCCGTGGCGAAGAGAAACCGCCGGGCGCCGAGGAGGTTAGCCGAACCTGCGCGTCAGATCGGGAAGACATGACACGCCGAGAACAACAGGAGGCCGCGGTAGGGACCCAACAGGACTCTGCCTCGCTCCCCAGACGGACCCACCCATATCGGCTCGCTCGACCAAGCTGGAGGCGTCGGGCAGCCAAGATGGCGGGGCGGTTCGCCAGGGTGATTAACCGGCGGCCGTGGTTTCGTCCGTGAGCTTGCGCTGGATGTCCTGTCGCAGTTCCTTCTTCGACACCTTGCCCACATTGGACAACGGAAGAGCAGTCCTGAGCTCGACGCGTTCGGGGAGCTTGTACTTCGCTAGGCCGTGGGACAGGAGGAATTCGCCGAGGGATCGTACCGTCAGGACCTCGGCGCTAGGGGCCATGACGAGGTAGGCGCAGACCCGCTCGCCCAGTACCGGGTCGGGCATCGCGACGAGCGCGGCATCGGTGATGTCCGGATGGCGCATCACCAGCTCCTCGACTTCGTCGGCGTGGATTTTTTCGGCGCCGCGATTGATGACGTCTTTGATCCGGCCGTCGATGGAGTAGTAGTGGGTTCCGGCAATCGTGTGCCGCCGGGCGAGGTCGCCGGTGCGATAGAAGCCGTCGGCGGTGAAGGTTTGGTAGTTGTGTCGTTCGGCTCGGTAGTAGCCGCGGATCGTGTAGGGACCGCGGACGCACAGCTCACCGAGCTGCCCGTCGGGCACCTCGACGTCGTCGCCTGGCTCAAGGATGCGAACCTCGTCACCGGGGGAGATGGGAGTGCCGACTGTGTGGTGCCGGACGTCCTCGGTGGCGTCCGCCGGGGTCACGAGGAACATCCCTTCGGCCATCCCGAACTTCTGCCGGATGGCGATGCCGATTTCGTCACGGAGGCGCTCGGCGATGTGGATCGGCAGCTTCTGACCGCCGACGACGAAGTCCTTCACGGAGGACAGGTCGACGTCGCGGCTGCGCACTTCGTCGAGCAACCTGATCGCCAGGGCCGGAGGCACAAGCGGAATGGTCTCGGGCCGGGTCGACTCGATCAGGTCGAGCACGACGCCGACGTCGGCCGATGGCGCCAGTACAAGGGTCGCGCCGCTGAGCAGCACGGGCTGCAGGGCCACCGAGACGCCGGCATTGTGCATGATCGGCAGCGGGTACAGCACGACCGTGCCTGGACCCCAGCCGAGGACGTTCGCCCAGGCCCTCGCGTTGTAGGCATACTCCTCGTGCAGCCGGGGCGCGACCTTGGGCAGCCCGGTGGTCCCGCCGGAGAGCTGGAACGCCACGATCTGCTCGGGGTCCATCGTGCGATATGGCAGCTCGGCGGGATTACTGTCGTGCCCGAGGAGCTCGTCATATCCGAGGGCCGGACCGAAGGTCGCGCCGCGAGCGACGATCAATTTCTCGATCGCCCCGTCGGACAGCAAGGTGCGAGCATTGCCGGGCAACTGCCCGCGGCCGAAATCGGCCTGGATGATCAGGCCGCGCGCACCGACGTGGCGAGCGAGTACGGCGACTTCGTGGACGCCGTGCTGCGGCAGGGTGCACACCGGACGGATGCCGGCCAGCAGGCAGCCGAGGTATGCCACCACCGTCTCGGCGACGTTCCCCATCTGGAACATCAGCGCGTCGCCCGGCTCCAGCCCGGTCTTGGCCAGCAGACCCGCGGCGAACTTCTCGGCGTTCTCGGCCAGCTCTCGATACGACCAGCGAAGCTCCGGCGTGATCAGTGCGGTCCGGTCGGCATGGGCCGCGGCTGCTCCCATCAGCTCGGCGGGCAGCGACAAACCACGCCAGTACCCCTTGGCGCGGTAGTGGGCGCGCACGTCAGCCGGATACGGCACGAGTCCCGCGTCGTCGACTCTGTGGTCCGGAACCGAACTCGCCATGGTCTTCGACATGAGCGACAAATTACTCTCGTCGACGCTCATTGTCCACAGATATGTAGAAGTATTGACGCAGACGTCAATGCAGTGTCGGCTTGGCCCTCCGGCGACACGCGGGTTCTAATGCCTCATGCCGAAACCGACGACGAAGACCCCGGTTCGCCGCGAGCTGGTCATGAATCAGCTGATGGAGGCGGCCGAACGGCTGTTCGCGCAGAAGGGCGTGGCCGGCACCTCGTTGCAGGAGCTGGCGGACGCGGTCGGACTGACCCGGACGGCGATCTACCACTACATCCGTGGCAAGGAAGACATCCTCGAAACCCTGGTCGAGGGCTTCACGCTGCGCACTGCGCGCGATCTGCGAAGGCTGGCCGCGTCGAACACCGGCTCGGCGATGGATCGGCTGCGTGAGGCGGTGACCGGCATGGCGTTGATCGTCGCCCAGCATCCGCAGCGCTTCCGGCTGTTGCTGACCAGTGAGGGTGCGTTCCCCGAGCCGCTCGCGAAGCAGTATCGCCGGGCTCGACGGGAGACGCTCGCCGCGCTTGAGGAGCTGATGGTGCAGGCGATCAAGGAGGGGTCCTGCCGGCCGGTCGACCCCGAACTGGCTGCGTTCGCGCTGGTCGGAGTGTCCAACTGGGTCGCCTTCTGGTATCCGCGGCCTGAGGGTGCGGGAGCCGCAGAGCCCGAGCGGTTGGCGGCGAGTCTGGCCGACATCGCTTTGCAAGGCGTGCTCAGCGAGCGAACGGCGAGTGGCGACGGTGTTGCACACGTCATCGGGTTACTGCGCGACGACCTAGGCCGGTTGGAGCGGATGCTCGAAGGCAGCTGAGGCCCGGCCCGGCCGGAAGCCTTCACAATTTGACTCTGTCGTCGAAAACTAGTCACTAGTGTCGACGCGAGAGGATTTGGCGATGCCCGCACCGGTCCGGATCGGCCTGGTCGCCCCGAGCTCCAACGTGACGATCGAAACCGAGATGCCCCGGCTGCTCGTCCCCGAGAGCATCGCGGGTGCCTATGCCGAGTCCCTGGTGACCAGGGCACGCAAGCTGGCCGTCGGCAACCCGGCCGAGGCGGAGGTCCAACTCGGGCCGATCGTGGACGCGCGCCAGGCGGCCAATGTGGACCGGATCATTGCCGGCTGGGCGCAAAGGCCTCGTGGGAGGGACCCGCGACGGCCCTTTCAACCCACCGACCGTAATGGTCGATGTCACGCCGAGGATGCCCGCGTTCGATGAGGAGGTCTTCGGCCCCTATAGCGGCTGTCACCACCTGCACCGAGATCCCGGCGTACCCGTACTGACGAGAGCACCTCGGAGTTGATCTTTACGTCTGAGGTGATCTTCAAGCGGAGTAGCACGACTGATACCGGGTCCTCGGCCCGGGGACTGAACGGAGCACCACGATGACAATCCCGAACTTCTACACGCCGCGAAGCCTGGGCTCCACCGGCCCGCTGGTCGGGCCTCTGGGTCTGGGCATGATGGGAATGTCAGAGTTCTACGGGCCGGCCGATGAGGCCGAATCGGTCGCCACCGTCCATGCCGCCCTGGACGCCGGGGTCACGCTGCTGGACACGGGCGACTTCTACGGCATCGGCCACAACGAACTCCTCGCTCGCGACGCCCTACGGGGCCGCAACCGCGACCACGCCGTGATCAGCGTGAAGTTCGGCGCGCTGCGCGACCCTGGCGGCGGCTGGGCGGGCTACGACGGAAGGCCCGTGGCTGTGAAGAACTTCGCCGCCTACAGCCTGCGCCGCCTCGGCACCGACTACATCGACATCTACCGCCCGGCACGACTGGATCCCCACGTGCCGATCGAGGACACCGTCGGCGCCATCGCGGAACTTGTCCAGGCCGGCCACGTCCGTCACATCGGCCTGTCGGAGGTCAGCTCCGACACGTTGCGCCGGGCCGCGGCGGTGCACCCGATCACAGACCTGCAAATCGAGTACTCCCTGCTCTCACGGGGAATCGAAGCCGACATCCTGCCCACCGCCAGGAAACTGGGAATCGGGATCACCGCCTACGGGGTGCTGTCCCGCGGACTGCTGTCCGGCCACTGGAACACCTACCAGAAGTTGACCGATCACGACTTCCGTGGATACAGCCCACGCTTCCAGGGCGAAAACCTCGAGCGAAACCTGGCCCTGGTTGACGCGTTGCGCAGCGTGACCGAAGGAAAGGGCATCACGGTGGCGCAGGCCGCGATCGCCTGGGTCGCCGCCCAAGGCGCGGACATCGTGCCGCTGGTCGGGGCTCGGCGCCGCGACCGCCTCACTGAAGCACTCAGCGCAATAGAGGTGACATTCACCCCGGAGGACCTGGCTGTTATCGAAAAGGCCATCCCCAGTGGCGTGGCCGCAGGCACGCGCTATGCCGCTCTCCAGATGAAGGACCTCGACAGCGAGCACTGAGCAGACCGGCGGACGACATCGTCGGGACCGTCCTGGAACGCAAAGGAGGTGCAGTGATTCAGAGTTCACAGGTCGGTCGCCAAGCAGCGCGGCGACGCCGAGTACGAGCTCGTCGACATCGCCGAGTACCACCTCCCGCACCTCGACGAAGCCGTCCCGCCGTCGCTGGGGCAGTACGCGCACCCGCACACCAAGGCATGGGCCGAGAAGATCGGCTCCTTCGACGGCTACGTTTTCGTCACGCCCGAGTACAACCACTCCACGTCCGGCGCACTGAAGAACGCGATCGACTTCCTCTACGGCGAGTGGAACAACAAGGCAGCCGGCTTCGTCAGCTACGGCAGCGCCGGCGGCACCCGTGCCGTCGAGCACCTCCGCCTGATCATGGGCGAGCTGCAGGTCGCCGACGTCCGGGCGCAGGTCGCGCTCTCGCTGTTCACCGACTTCGTCAACTTCAGCGAGTTCAACCCGGCCGCCCAGCAAACCGACGCCGTCGGCAGGGTGCTCGACCAAGTGGTGTCCTGGAGCGCTGCGCTCGCCGCAGTCCGGGCGTAGCCCCGGTGGGATGAAGCTGGACGTCCCGAATCCGGCTCGCCAGGCGGACGAATTCATGCACGCGCCGGGGCGACGCGCCACGGTAGTACTGCAGGAGGCGCAGGTCCGCGCGCAGTTCGGGAGGCATGGAGGAGGACAGGTCCGGCGTGATGAACGGCTCCGCCGTCACCGTCCGGCCATGACCGCTGGGACCTGACGCTCCCCAGGAGTAGAACAGTGGGCTCTCGGTGGCGGTGCGGCGCCAGTCGAGGCCATGATGTTCGCCCCAGATCGAGAGCTGGTTTCTGGGGTTCCCCGCCGAGAACGGCCTGATCGCATACGGCGACGTCAGCGAGGCGGGCGGATCGGTCCGGCGGCCTCAGCTGAAAATCACGAGTGTCGAATTATTGACACTAGCGTCCATTCCCTGTCAGGGTGGCTGCGTGCCCTTCGCAAGTTCTCCAAGGCACGGAACGAGGCGAGCCATGATGTCCATCGAGACAGGTTCGGCAGCACGGCTGGATGCTTTGCCGGAGAAACCTGAAGCAACTCAGGTCGGAACCATGCATGCGTGGAGGCGATGGGCTACCAGGCATCGGGTGGCGGCTGCGATGCTTGGAGGCTTGGCCGGCGTTCACATCGCCAGCCTGCTGGGCTTCTGGTTCGGTGGCTTCGGCCTGACCCGCCTGGACTACAACACCGCCAACGGCATGGTCTATCTGCCGGATGGCACGCACCTGCAGCAGTTCCTGGTCGGCGGCTTGAGCCATTACGTCGACGGGGTGCTCTTTGCCGTGATCTTCGCGATCGCGATCGCGCCCCGGCTGCCCTTGCCGGCTACAGCGATGGGCAACGTGGGGAAGGCCCTGCTTTTCGGCACGGTGCTTGGAGTCCTGGCGTTGTTGGTCACTGCTCCCTTCGTGTTCGGGCCGGCAAGGGGTGTCCATGACGCTCTGATCGCCTTTCACTCCGGGTGGGAGTACGTGCTGAGCGTCTTGATTTTTCACTGGCTCTACGGCCTTCACCTCGGACTGATCTACAACCCGCTGGACGGCGAGGCCGTCCTTCCTCCGGACCGACAAGGACAGAGACAGATATGAAGACGTTGGACGTGACCGCGTATGGCGGGGTCGAGGTACTGCAGGTCGTCGACCGCGACGACCCGCCTCCGGTGGAAGGGCGGGTTCGGGTCCGCATGCACGCCGCAGCGGTGAACCCGGCCGACTGCCGGATCCGGCAGGGCCTGATGGCCGCCCGCACGCCCGACCTCCAGCTCCCGTTCGTGTTGGGATTCGATGTGGCCGGCGTACTGCTGGATGGCGCCGCGGGCCTGGTGGAGGGACAGCGAGTCGTCGGCATGATCCCGTGGTTCGCTGACCCCGGGCACGGATCAAACGCCCAGGTGGTGACGGTCGACCCGACGTGGCTTGCTCCGCTGCCCGACCAGGTGGCCTGGGAGATCGCCGGCTCGTTTCCGCTGAACTCCCTGACCGCCAGTCAAGCTCTCGAGCTCGGCGCACTCGAACCGGGACAGACCCTGTTCGTCACCGGCGCGTCCGGGGCGGTGGGAGCATTTGCGGTCCAGCTCGCCACGGCGCACGGAGTTCGAGTGCTCGCCACGGCCTCGGCAGGAGACGAAGATTTCGTTGCCGGTCTTGGCGCCCAGGTCATCACCCGCACGGAAGCGGCAAGCATGCTGACAGCGGTGAAGGAGTTCGCCGCGGAAGGTGTCGACGCCCTCTTCGACGCTGCCGCGATTGGTGGTCCGATTCTGCCGGCGGTCAAGGACGGCGGGGCCTTCGTGGCGCCGGCTGCCCCGGCGGCGCCACCAACCGAACGTGGCGTACAGGTGAGCGCTGTGCAGTCGCGGCCGGACGCCGCCCTGCTCGCCCGCCTGGCGGGCGAGATCGCCGCCGGGAGCCTGGTCAGCAGGGTTGCTGATTTCGTGCCGCTCGACCAGGCTCGTTCGGCCCACGAGCAGACCCAGGCGGGTGGCCTGCGCGGAAAGCTCGTCCTCGATCTCTCCCATGGCCGCTGAATTGAACACTGTGACGCTCAACAACGGCGTCACGATGCCCACCTTGGCGTTCGGGACGTTCCAGGTACCGGACCCAATCGCGACCCGATCACTGCAGACGGCGTTTGCCAGCGGCTACCGCAGTGTCGATACCGCCGCGATCTACGGCAACGAACATGGTGTCGGGCAGGCGATCGCCGCGTCCGGTGTACCGCGAGAGGACCTGTTCGTCATTACGAAGCTGTGGAATGCCGATCATGGCCACGACGAGACAATGCGCGCCTTCGAACAGAGCCTGAGCAATCTCGGCCTCGACTATGTCGACCTCTACCTGATCCACTGGCCCGCGCCCCGCAATGGGCTGTATTCCGAATCGTGGCGAGCCATGGACGAGCTGCACCGTAGCGGCCTGGCACGCGCGATCGGCGTGTCGAACTTCCTTCCTGAGCACCTGGAACGAATCGCCGATCTGGGCCTGACGGTACCCGCTGTCAACCAGATCGAGGTCCATCCCACCTTCGCGAACAGTGATGGCCGGAGCGCCAACACGAAGTACGGGATCTTGACCCAGGCATGGGCACCGCTGGCGCATTCCAGGATCCTCGGCAACCCCGTCGTGAACCGGATCGCGCACGAGCATGGCCGGACCCCCGCTCAGGTGGTACTCCGCTGGCATCTGCAGCAGGGACGGCCCGTCATCCCGAAATCGGTCACGCCGGCCCGGATCGTGGAGAACAGCAAGTTGTTCGACTTCGAGCTCAGCCCGGCCGACGTCGCCTCGATCGACACCCTTGACCGCGGCGCGCGGATGGGGCCGGACCCCAACCTGCTGCACTGACTCCTACCGGTGCCCGCCCCCCGCGGACGCGGGGAATCGGGTGCCGAGCCAGTGCGCCATCGCCTGGCCCGCCAAGGTGGCTCCAGAGGTGGCTCCCTCGGTGAGCGGAGCTCCGAAGTGCTTGCCTTCGACCCGCACATGGGTCACGTCGGCGGCGGCGAAAGCCGCCACCATTGCCTGCGCGTCCGCCGGAAAACACGCCTGGTCGCCGGTCAGCTCGACCAGCAGAACCGGCACCCGGACCGAAGGGGCGCAACGCAGCAGGGCCGCCCGGCTCGACCGGCCGGACCAGGTCGACAACCAGGCTTCAGGTGTCGTCAACCTGCCGAACCCGATCACGCCGTAGTTGGTGAGATCCGGACGGCCCCCAAACAGCGATCCGTACGGACGGTCGTTGGCATCGAGGGACAGGTCGACGCCACGCAAGTCGGCGTCGGTTCGGTGTACGACGATCACGCCGGACGCCAGCGCCTCCCGCCGGTCTCCCGGGTCATTGCTGCTCGAGTAGCGCCGCCGCGCTGCGTCCGCGGCCGCGGCCCGCTCATAGGCCAAGGCGTCGATGCGATCGACCCGGCGCTGCTGGGCCGCTCGATACTCCGCGATGAAGTCACCGGAGTAACTCGAGGACGCCGGCGGGACGACGAATCCGTTGCCCTCGGCATACGGATCGAGCCTCGGATCGATCGACAGGGGGTCTGACTCGTCGACCACCGAGGGATCGATGACTCGCAGCAGCAGCTCGCCCTGCCCGGGGTGTGGCGCCATCAGCATCAGCCCGTCGGGCACCGGCATCGTCGCCTCGGCCAGCGGGACCGGTTTGCCGCCCGGCGTCGCCGTGAGCCGAGCGGACGAGGTGAGCGCAGCCTGCTCGATGTAGAAGGCAGCCAAGGATGCGCCGCCCGAATGGCCCACGGACACCACGGACTCGAAGTCGCGCCGACGAAGGAAGGCATGCCCTGCGGCCATGTCGAGTACGGCTTGTTCGTGCAGCAACGTAAGGTCGTTACCCATGGACCTCGAGCCTTGCGTCCACACGGCGTAGCCCGCGTTGAGCAGTTCAGGGACCAGGATGTGGTGTGAGAAGTCCTGCCGGGGATGCATCAGGAAGGCCACTGTCGTGGCTCCCGGCACGACCCTGAGCAGGCCGTTGACGCCGGCACCGTCGTGAGTCGTCAGTTCGTGCGCGGACGTCACCGTACTGGTTGGCATCCGGGCCGAAGCGATGTACCGGCCCGCGCCCAGGCGCTCTTTCTGGTCCGACGTCATCGTGCCGCGACCCGTAGCGCATCTTTGTCGTGCTGCACGATGATCGACCGCTCTAGACCGGCGACAACGCTGTACCAGACCGCGTGACGGCACCCCGTCGCCTGCCGGTCGATCACCAGGTCGTCCTGGGCACTGATCCGGAAGTAGGGCCCCAGCTTGTCGATGGCGACGATCGGGTCTCGAGACGCCACCTTCACGATGCTCTCGTTCTCCGGCACGTCCAGGACGTAGATCCGGGCGGTCACGACTTCACCGGCTCGCGGTCACGCAGGCCTGCCTGGCCGTCCTCCCAGGCGGCTGCTCGCGCCACGATGAGTTCGGCCTTGCGGGTCAGCAGCTTGTCCATGGTCGGATCGTCGCCCGATGCCACCTCGCACAGAGCGTCGATCGTCAGCGCGGCGTCGAGATCCTCCTGCGGCGTCACCGGACGCAGCGCACGGGTGATCTCGATCATGTAGCCGTTGGGGTCGTGGGTGTAGATGGACTCGATGGTCTCGTGCATCACCTGCATCTCCACCGGCCACTCGGAATCGTCGAGGCGGCGGCGGTACTCCATCAAGTCGTCCTCGTTGCCGACGTGGATGGCCAAGTGGCGCGAGTTGACGAAGAAGTCCGGCGTGTCGTGGCCGAGGCGGCCCCAGGCGTCGCCGGGTGCCGACTGATCGCCGAACGGCTCGAGCCCGAAGTAGTAGAAGAAGGCGATCCGGTCGTCGTTGCCGATGTCGAAGAAGAAGTGGATGAAGTCGGGGTGCTTGTCTGGTCCCCAGCCGGCCGCGCAGATCGAGTGAACGACCGGGAACTTCAGCACATCGCGGTAGAAGCGAACGGTCGCCACGGGGTCGAACGTGGGGAAGGCGGCGTGGTCGACCCCCTGGACCCGGTGTTCCTTCTGCACTGTCATGTTGACCATCTCCTAGCAAGTAAGCGATCAATGACCCCTCAGGCCACGGTGAGCGGCGCGTCGGTGCGCAGCAATGAGCCGGCATCCGGAATGTCGACAGGCAGACCGAGGCTGCGGAGGATGGAGTAGGCGCCCGCTGTCGCGGCAGAGAGCACGGGGACCCCGAACTCGTCCTCGGCTGCTTGCACCAGATCAAGCGACGGCATCTGGACGCAGCAAGAGATAACCAAGGCATCGACGTCGGCCAGGTCGAGGCTGCGCGCAGCAGCCATCACCCGCTCCCTCGGGATACAGCCGACATCGCTGTTGTCGGCCACTTCGAGAGCGCGCCAGTCGGCTACCTCGATGCCCTCCGCTTCGAGGTAGCCGACCACTTGCTCCGCGAGCGGCCTGAGATAAGGCATCACCAGCGCGACTCGCGACGCGTTCATCGCATGCAGCGCGCCGACCAAGGCACCGGCGCTGGAAAGCACCTTGGCCGTCGAACCCCCGGTCGCCAGCTGCTCGGCGATGGCGATTTCGGTACGGCGATGCTCAGCGGGACCGGAAGCCATGATGGCAACCAGGCAGGCATACAACACAACGTCTACACCGGCGTCGCCGATCTCGAGAACGCAGCGCTCCCGTTGGGCGTTCATGGCCCGTAGCTGCTCAGGAGTCACCGAGTGCATGCGCATCCGGCTCGAGTGGAAGGTGAACTCCACTTCCGTGGAGCGAGCCAGGATACGTGGCAGCTCGGATTCGACAGTGACGTTCGAACTCGGAACGACGAGGCCAACACGCTTCAGAGCGGACACGGTTTCTCCGTTCGACATATTCCGACGATAGTGTCAAGTATCTGACATTACCGTCATATAGTCAACGGATGCCACTCCGCGGCTGGGAGCTCAGAGCCGGACGAGACCGCCGTCAGCCATGATCGTCTGGCCGGTCACCCAGCCGCTGCTGTCGCCCGCCAGGAACAGCACAGTCCCGACGACGTCCTCCGCTGTCCCCGGACGCTTGATCGCCTGAGCCTGAGCTAGTGCGTCGATGTGTTCTTCGTCGATGATGGCCAGTCCTCCCGGCGTCTTGGAAGCAGTCGGGCCGACGGCGTTGACCGTGATGCCATGCTCGGCGACATCGTTGGCCAGGCCGCGGGTGAAGCCGATGACGCCGGCCTTGCTGGACATATAGTGCGCGAGGCCCGGGATGACGAGACCGATCGAGTTCGACGTGATGTTGACAATGCGCCCCCAGCCGCCCTGCTTCATGAGCGGAAGCACGGCCTTTACCATCAGGAACTGCGAGTCGAGGTTGATCGCATGCACTCGCCGCCAGAGCTCGAAGTCCACCTCGTCGATGCCGACGTTAGGGTAGATGCCGGCGTTGTTCACCAGGATGTCGCAACGACCGAACTCCTGCTGGAGAAGGGCAGCTACCCTCTCGGTGGAGCCTGGATCAGCGACATCGGCGACGAGACTGACCGCGCGTCCGCCATATGTCTCGACCTCGGAGGCGGTTTCCTTCGCCTCAATGAGATCGACTACGAGAATGTCGACGCCGGTTCCGGCGAGACCGACACTGATCGAGCGGCCGAAGCCCTGTGCACCTCCGGTGACGACCGCGACTCTGCGCGCTTCCGGCATGGGATGTCCTTTCGAACTCGGGCGCGCTCAGAACGGGTACGAGGCGATCTCGTCGCGCACGGTCATCCACTTCCACTCGGTGAACTGGTCAGCGTTCGTGAGGGTGCTGTGGTTGAAGCCGTTGCCAGAGGCACCAACGCCGCCGATGGGGCCGTAGACCTCGTGCAGGACAGGCTGGTCGTTGATGTGGACGATTCCGGCATGGATGCCGTCTGCGATGCGCTGGGCCCTGGCCAGGTCCGGTCCGACAACAGCGGCCGCGAGACCGTAGCTGGTCCGGTTGGCCAGGTCGATCGCCTCGTCGTCGGTACTGAACGTCGCGATCGGTGCGACCGGTCCAAAGATCTCCTCGTCGAAGGCCGGCATGCCTGGCCTGACGCCGGTCATCACAGTCGGCTTGAAGAACAGGCCGTCGCGATCGCCACCCACCAGGATCGTCGCGCCTTGCTCGACGGTCTCGGCGACGACCCGGTCGACGTTGGCCGCCTGCCGCTCGTTGACGATGGGACCGAGATGGACCTGCCCGGCGTACGGGTCACCAACGGCGAGACTCAACGCATGCTTGACGAGCGCTTGGGCGTACTCCTCGGCAATGCTCTCGTGTACCAGATGGCGACCGGCCGTGAGGCAGATCTGCCCCTGATGGAAGAAGGATCCCCAGGCGCCCGCACTGGCCGCCGCCTCGATGTCGACCCCCGGAAGGACGACGTACGGGTTGTTGCCGCCGAGTTCCAGGGACACCCGCTTGAGCATCCCGCCGGCTGCGGCTCCGATGAGCCGTCCGGCACGTGTGGACCCGGTAAAGCTGACCATGTCCACGAGAGGTTCGCTCACCACCGCTTCACCAGTGGGAGTATCGCCCGGCAGCACGTGAAACAGCCCCGCCGGCAGGCCGGCCTCCGCCAGCAACTGGGCGAAGATCGCACCACCGCACACGGGCGTTTGGGGGTCCGGCTTCAACAGCACCGCATTTCCCGTCACGAGGGCCGGCCCGATGGCGCGCATTCCTAGCAGGAACGGCGAGTTCCAAGGAGTAATGATGCCGACCACGCCAATAGGAACGCGCCGCGCGAAGCTACGGCGCCCGACCTCCGCCGTCGCCGCCATAATGCCGATGGGCTCGCTCCCCAGGTTGGCCGCCTCGAGAGACTCGCGCGCCGTCATCTGAACTTCCCACTGGCCCTTCGGTCCGATGGAACCTGTCTCGCGGACGATCTGCTCGGCGATCTCATCGGCACGCTCGAGCACAAGCCGGGAGAAGTCGCGCAGGACATCGCCGCGGAGCGGACCGGGGACCTGTGCCCACTCGACCTGCGCAGCACGCGCTCTGGCAGCTGCGGCAGCGACGTCGCCGCTGGACGCAACGCCGATCTCACCGAGGCTGGCTCCGGTGGCTTTCTCGGTGACGTCCATGCTCCCGTCGCCGGGCAGCCGCCAACCATCGCTGTAGATCTTGCCGCTCCAGGCCTCCTGGCCGGCGAGCCATGTGTCGCGCATCTTCGTCCTCAGTTCTCTTGGTCGCCGTGCCCTGAGCCCCCATCGGCCCGGAGCGAGTGTGGCGTGGTTGAGATGATCCGCCCGGTGTGGAGCGCCGTCAACCATCTGCGTCAAATTTTCGACAGGTAAGTGAAATGCAGCAGGGCGGTCACCCGGAGCTGCTGATGGTATTGATGACGCGTCACCAGTATGGTGGTGACATGTCATCAAATACCGAGTACGCCCCCAGCCCGACGTCGTTCGTCGCGGACATGGTGGAGAAGATCGAGCAAGCAGGAACGACCACGGTGATCGACCATGGGAAGGGCGTCGTGCTCCTGACCATGCGCGGCGCCAAGTCCCTCAAGATCCGCAAGGTCCCGTTGATGCGGGTCGCGCAGGACGGCCACTACGCCGTAGTGGCATCGCTCGGCGGCGCACCGAAGCACCCGGTCTGGTACTACAACCTGAAGGCCGAGCCGAAAATCCAACTGCAGGACGGCGAAGTCACCAGCAAGTTCGTCGCCCGGGAACTGGAGGGCGAGGAGCGCGACTTGTGGTGGACGCGATCGGTCGAGGCATGGCCCGACTACGCGAACTACCAGACGAAGACGGACCGGATCCTCCCCGTCTTCCTCCTCGAACCGGTCATCAACTGAGCAACACACACCGAGGTGTCCAATCCTCTGTTCCGGGCCTCGCCTTGCTCTGGCGGCTCGGGACGCGAACGTCGTGTCCGACCACCCTCAACTGTTCGACCGTCATGACGGGTCGTCCTCGTCGAACCGGAAGAACAGCACCGCCCGGACTCCTTCGGAGCTGACGGCAACCAGTCCCGGTTCACTGTCGGCCTGGGCGAAGTACGGAACTCATGGTCGGCCAGCAAACGTGGGCTAGCGTGGAAGACCTCAGCTAATGGACTCGACCACGGTCGCCGTACTCAAATCGTTGGACGAGGACGACGATGATCAGTGATTCCGTGCCCACTGAAGGAGAGGCTAGCGCTCTGGACAGGGCACGCATGTTTCATCGTGAGTGTTGCCGCCTGCGCTCTGAGCGCCGGTGACTAACTGGCGGAATCCCCTACTGGAGCACGCCGACTGGCTCCCCGGGGGACTCCAGAGTCGCACTCTAAGCCAAGCGCGACTGATCGGGCCTCTGGCCAGCCGTTGCAGCGGTTGTCCGCGGAGTCAAGGAGTGGCTGGCGATTGGCAAGCCGCCGAATACGACACGAACGGAATAAGTCATCTGCGCCGGTACCAACGTATGAGTACGTCACCGTCGTCAACCGGCGTGGAGTGGGCTGACGGGGCGGTTGTTCGGGTTGGGGTTCTTGTTCCGTTGAGTCGGCCTGGGTGGGGTGAGGCGGGGCGGCATTTGCTTGCTGGGTTTGAGTTGGCTGTTCGCGAGGTCAATGAGGCCGGTGGGATCGGCGGGAGGCCGCTTGAGCTGGTCGTTCGGGATACCGCAGCTGATCCGCAGAGGGCCGCGGCGGCTGTAGATGAATTGGCTGGGATGGGCGTGGCTGCCCTGGCTGGGGAGTATCACAGCGTTGTCGCTCGTGCTGTTGCTGCCAGGGCCGATGCTCTTGGGCTGCCGTTCCTTTGTTCGTCCGCGGTTCTTGACGCGCTCACCGAGCAGCCGACGGACTGGGTTGCGCGGCTCGCTCCGCCGCAATCTCGTGGCTGGCAGGTCTATGCAGACTTTCTGCTCCGCGCGGGGCACAGCCGGATCGCCGCCGCTTCCCAGTCGAGTGTTTATTGGGCAGCTGGGACTCGCATTCTGCGGGACTACCTCGCTTCACGCGGCGGGAGCGTCGTCGAGCTCGATCTGGGCGTGCTCACCCCCTCGGCGGTGTGCGACGAACTCGTCGACAATCGTTCGACGGCCGTGCTTCTTCTGGCCGGTCATCCGGAGCCGGCGGTGTCGATCGTCAAGGCTGTCCGCCATGACCGGCGCCTCGCCGGGATCATGATCGGTGCTCCGGCCGGGCAACCGGAGTTCGCTGAATGGGCGACGCTGCTGGGCGAGGACGGCGCCGCGATTCCGTTCTTGCGCTACCTGCCTGAGCGCCTGAGCCCACTCGGTGAACGAGTCGAGGCGGCGCTGCGTGAGCGGCTGGGCGCAGCGCCCTCCTTCGTTGCGTTCGAGGGCTACGACACGGTCGCCGTACTCGCCGAGGTTGTCGGGTGGGCAGCGGCAACGACTCCCGCTGCGCTGCGTTCTGATGGCGCGGAACGGGCGCGCATTGCCGAAGCCTGGCCGCAAGTTGCGGTCGAAGGGACTCGTGGGCAGATCCAGTTCTCACGGGTGCCAGGCATCAGCGTTTGGCAATGGGCTCAGGCGCCGATCCAAGTTGTTGATCGAGACCCGGCGCACTTCGATCGCTTTCGGATCCTTCACGCCCGTTGAGGGGGCATGGAGGTGTACTGCGGTGAAACGGGGTGTGACCGATCCGGCACGCCGTTGCGCTGGGCGAAGCGGTGACGGGCGACGTACCTTGTTTGCCTGGGCCGGTCCGATCGGGCCCTGACCGCTCCGAACAGAAGAGGTCAGATGAGCACATTCCAAGACCTGGGATCGTTGTTGCTCGTTCGTGGTGCCGATGAGCTGGAGCACGCGGGTGGCACGTTGTATGTGCACCTGCATCGGGTCGCCAAGCGGCTCGGCTCGCTCGGGGGTTCCGAGACGCTGGTACTGGCCGGGCTCGCGCACGCGGCGTACGGGACGGATGGGTTTCCGACGCATCTGTTCGACTGGCAAGAGGAACGTCCGGTGCTCGAGGCCGTGATCGGGCCGGAGGCGGAGCTGCTCGTCTACCGCTACGGTTCCTGCGATCGCGAGACCAGCTGGCGTGATCTGGCCGAGCACAGCACGGTCACCGATCGCTTCACCGGTACGGCGGAGGAGCTGACGTCGAAGGAGTTGCGCGACTTCGTCGATCTGACCATCGTCAACGAGCTCGACGTTCTCGACCACGCCCCGGACCTCAAGCCCAAACTCCACGCGTTCCTGCAGGAACAGATCCCCCGCTGGCAGTCCCTCGCCTCCCCCGCAGTACTGGCCGACGCCAACCGCGCCCTCGCTCTCTAACCGACGGCTCCGCGCCGGCTGGGTGCTCAAAGTCGCGGGGACGGGTGTCTCGGGAATGCGGCGAGGGTGGTCGACGAGGTGCCGGGCTCGGGGGCGGTTAGTCGGCTTGGGCGAAGGTTCGGATGGTGGTGATGACGAGGGCCAGCAGGGTGGTGGCGACGGTGGTTGCCACGCAGAGCCAGAGCGGGAGGCCGGTCAGCAGGGTGATGGCGGCGAAGGTCAGTGGGGCTGCGTAGAAGCCGGCGACTCGCGGGTGATTGTTGATCCAGCGCAGTACCACGGGGATCGGCATCCCGATCGGCGCCAGCAACCCGCCTACCGCCAGGGCGACCGGCCAGCCTCGCTGGCTGAGCACCAGCGCGACGATGAGTAGCCAGCAGAATGGCGCGAAGGCGAGCAGCCACCAAGGCGGTTGCCAGGGATCAGCGGGATCCGCCGGGTTCTGGGCGGGATCTTCTTGCGTCACGCCCATCGCCTCCTCAGTCGGCTGGGCCCGCCTGTTCGAGTCTGGCACCTGCCCGACCGATCGCTGGAAAACGGACGGCTGCCGACGCATGATCGGAACATGGCTCGCTACGAAGTGATCGCCCGCGCCGCCGTCGACCAGCACCAGTCCACGTCCGCCTACTTCACCCTGGCCATGCTCTCCGGGCGCCTCGACAACGGCATGCACCTTTGCCGGATCGAGGACCTGCCCGACGGCCGGGTCGCGCTCGTTCTGCAGCACAAGTTCAGCCCGCGGAAGCAGGACCAGGCGGCGCTGATGGCGAACCGGACGCTCGCCCAGCTCGGCATCCCGGCCAGCCAGGTCCTGCAACTCGACCTGCTCCGGTTGTCCCGCAAGGGACCTGTCCTGGTCCGCTCCTGGACCGGCCCCGGCAACCCGCCCGGTCCCGACCTCAGCGGGGACCGTGAACCCCGCAACCCGCTGCCCAATCCGCCGCACTTGAACGCCTCACTCGATCTCCCCAAAGACTGACAGGACGCAGCCGCCCTCTCCGTAGATACGCACGGGGTGAGTGGCTGGTTCAATTCGGTACTCCGGAAGCCGCCGGACGGGGCTGCCCACGGAGCAGAGGCCGGTGCAATGTCACCGGCTCACAGCATCAGACGGTGAACACCTCGAAAGCCGCCGCGTACGTCGTACCGAGCCGGGTGCCGTGGGCGCGACTGATCCCTTCCAGGAACTCGGAGGCATCGAAGTGCGGCCAGTTCAGCCCGTCGATATAAGCCTTGTGCGCCTTCAGCGAGTCGACGCCGACCTCGAAGGTGCCGGTCGTGTCGACGGCGTGCTTGCTGGTCGGTGAG
The DNA here is from genome assembly GCF_010548305.1 of Streptomyces sp. SID13031. GTDB lineage: Bacteria > Actinomycetota > Actinomycetes > Propionibacteriales > Kribbellaceae > Kribbella. Next base: position 504,331 of record NZ_JAAGLV010000002.1, on the reverse strand, counting down.
CCACCCGCCCACACCTGCCGGACGCCGCCCCAGCGCTCGCCGTCGTCGGGGAAGATCCACCGGTTCGCGGCATCCCGGACGGCGTCCAGAGTCGCCCTGCCGGTGTTGATGTGGTCGGCCTGGTTCAGTATCGCGTCGCCGTCCCAGGTGTCGTGGAAGTTGTTCGTGATGACGATCTCCGGCTGGTACCGCCGGATGACGCCCGCGATCAGCCGGCGCAGCGCCACGTCGTACTCGATTGTGCCGTCGGGCTGGCCGAGGAACTCCACCACCGAGACGCCGACGATCCGGGCCGACTCGATCTGCTCGGCCTCCCGCAGCGGCCCGCACTCGGCCGGCGCGACACCGTCGATCCCCGCCTCGCCCGAAGTGAGCAGGACGTAGATGATCTCCTTGCCCTGCCCGGTCCAGCGCGCGATGGCCGCAGCCGCGCCGAACTCCAGGTCGTCGGGGTGGGCGACAACTGCGAGGGCCTTGGTCCAGTCCTCGGGCAACGCTTCGAGCGGCTCCGGTGCAGTCATGGCGAAAGGCTACGACCGCGACGGCTCCACGGGGTAACGCTTTGCCCCGGAAGACCGGATCAAGCCCAGAAGAACCTCAGGATCCGAAGACCTGCCGGGTGTAGGGGTTCGCGAACGCACGCTGCGGATCGAGCCGGTCACGGACAGCGAGGAAGTCGTCGAACCGTGGATACCGCTCGCGGAAGTCCGAGGCGCCGAGCGTGTGCAACTTGCCCCAGTGCGGCCGCCCGCCGAACGCACCCGCGATCTGCTCGAACGCGTCGAAGTACTTGTCGTGCGCGAGCCGGTGGTACTGGTGGATCGCGATGTACCCGGTGTCTCGCCCGTACGCCGTCGACAGCCAGATGTCGTCGGCAGCGGCGACCCGGACCTCGATCGGGAACGGCAACCGCTCCCCCGACCGCTCGACCCACGCGCGCAACTGCTGCACGACCTCGACCACGTGCTCCCGCGGTACGGCGTACTCCGACTCGCGGAACACCACGTTCCGCTCCGAACAGAACACCTTGTACGACGAGTCGACGTACTCGCGCGCCGACAATGCCCGCGACGCCAACTGGTTGATCCGGGGCGTCAGCCCTGGCCGCCGGGTCACCAACCGGTTGGTCAGCTCGAAGACGCGGTTGGACAGCAGCTCGTCGTCGACCCAGCCGCGCAGCCGGCTCACCGGCGAGGCGCCGACGCCGTCCGCGACCCGGTTGTTCCGCTTGGTCAGCGCGAGGCCGGTGTGCGGGAACCAGTAGAACTCGAAGTGATCGTTGCCATCGGCAAGTTCATCGAAGCCGGCCAGGACGTCGTCCAGCGGCAGCGGCATCTCCTGCGCGCGGAGAAGGTACGCCGGTACGGTCTGCAGGGTGAGCGCGGTGATCACGCCGAGCGAGCCGATCGAGACGCGGGCGGCGTTGAAGACGTCCGGGTTCTCCTCGGCCGAGCAGTGCAGCACCGAGCCGTCGGCGGTGACGAGCTCGAGCCCGACGATCTGCGTCGCGAGTCCACCGAGCTTCGCGCCGGTACCGTGCGTGCCGGTCGAGATCGCTCCGGCGATGGTCTGCTTGTCGATGTCGCCGAGGTTGGCCATCGCCAGGTCGAACGACGCGAGCCCGGCGTTGAGCTTGGCCAGCCCCGTCCCCGCGCCCAGTGTCACCCGGCCGGACGCCTGGTCGGCACTCGTGATCGAGGCGAGCCCGTCGAGCCGGACCATCACCTGCTCAGGTACCGAACAACCGGTGAAGGAGTGGCCGGAGCCGACCGCCTTGAGCTGCTTGCCCTGCTCGGCCGCCGTCTTGACCATCGCCGCGACCTCGTCGACCGAGGACGGCCGCAGGAGCTCCACGCCGGTCGCCGACTCGGTACCGGCCCAGTTGCGCCAGGTGCTCATCCGAAGTTCTTCCCCTCACCCCGGTACGTCACGAGCTCGGTCAGCTCGGTGCCGTCGATCGCGTGCAGTGTGTCGAATCGTTCCAGCATCTCGCCCGCCTTGGCATAGCGCATCCAGACCCGGTCGCCGATCTTCAGTCCGCGCGCGTTCTCGCCGGCGACGGGTGTCTGGACCTCCCCCGCGCCTTCGGTGCCGAGCAGACTCAAGCCGAGCGGCCAGCTCGGCGACGGCTGGCGGGACTTCTTGGCCGGGCCGGACGCGATGTAACCGCCGCCGAAGAGGGTCGCGATCCGCGGCGTCGGGCGGCGGACCACCCCGAGCGCGTACGCGACCGCGTGCTCCGGCTGGAAGACGTCGTACTTGTCGAAGAGCGTCGGGCCGTAGAGGCCGGACCCGGCGGTGACCTCGGTGACGGCCGGATCGGCACTGCTGACCTCGATACTGCCGGTACCACCGGAGTTCACGAGTCGCAGCGGCGCGACCTGCTTGACCGCGTCGACGACCAGGCCGCGGCGGTCGGACAGCTCATTGGCCGACAGCTTCTTGACCAGCCGGACGGCGGGCGAGGTGTCCGGCAGCCCGGCGATCTGGGCCTCGTAGAACATCACGCCGATCAGCTCGAAGGCGTCATCGGCGACCACCCGGCGAGCCAGGTCCATCACCTGCTCAGGTGTGCGCAGCGGCGATCGGCGGACGCCCAGATGCTGACCGAAGATCCGCAGCGACGCGTCCACGTCGAGGCAGACCCGGATCGGCTCACCGCCGCCGGTCACCGACTTGATGAAGGCAAGCTGCTCGAAGTCGTCGATCATCAGCGTGATCCGCGATGCCAGCTCGGCATCGCCGGCCAGCTCCTTGAGCGCCGCCCGGTGCACGGTCGGGTAGCCCATCAGGATGTCGTCGACACCGTCGCGGGCCAGCCAGATCGCCTCGGGCAGCGAATAGCTCATCACGCCGTGGAACCCGGGGCGGTCCAGCGCGGCCTTGACCAGCGCGCGGCACCGGACCGACTTGGACGCCACCCGGATCGGCGTACCGGCGGCGCGGCGGACCAGATCGTCCGCGTTGCGGCGGAACGCGGCCAGGTCGACCACCGCGTACGGCGGCTCCAGCTCAGCCGTCAGTCGCGTGTACCTGTCGAAGTCAGCCATGTCCTGAGCTTAGGTCCAAAAAATACTGAAAGGTAGTACATCTTTACGGCAAATCGATCACAGCCTCCAGCGCCGGTACGACGCTCCGCGCCCAGGCAGCCTGGGTGTCGGGGGTGGTCGAGGACTGTGCCAACAAGGCCACGGTAGAGCCCTTAAGCGCAGAAACCTCGACAAAGGACTCAGCATCTTCGTAGGAGCGCACCGACGCGGCCGCCTCCGACGACGACCAGAGCTGCTTCACCTGGAGGCTGCCCTTGGCTCCACAGGCTGCCATCCGCGCCTGATAGCCGCCGTAGTACCCCTTAGCCCGCCCTGCGTCGGCGAAGCGCAGTACGAGGACTGTGGCCGGCTTGCCGGCGCCGGTGAGGTAGGAGCCCTGCAGTGCGTGCTCCGGGACCGGCAGGGAGCTAGTCGGCAGCGGATTGCCGCAGCCGACCGGGAGAGCCTCGTAGGCAGCCTGCTGGGGTGCACGGCTGCGGGTCCAGGTCTCGTTGCCCACGAAGCCGGCCTCGGCGCCACCGGGGTCCGTGTAGGTCTTCCAGCCGGTACCGAGCTTGGCGGGAGCTGGGAGGTTCTTGGACGACACCGGGCCGGCCGCGGCGGGTGGAGGTGCTGTTGCTTGCTCCGGGAGCTCTGGCGGCTGAGCGGCGTCGGTCGGCGCGACTGTGCTCAGTGTGTTGGTCGGGATGGGGACAGTGCCTCCGGCCGACGCAGCCGTAGTCGGCGGCGACGACGACGGCCCTGCCGCTGGGCTGGAGCTGCAGCCGGCTACGACAGCCAGTAGCCCGACCCCAGCGACCAGCAGGCGAGCAGCCGCTAGCTGCGCTTTCATCAGGGCTCGAAGTGCTGGTAGTCGGGCTTACGCCAACCGGCGCCCCAGAAGTAGCCCGCGGCGCGCAGCGACTTCGTCGGCACGCTCGTACTGAACAACATGCCGGGACGGACGACAGTGCGGTTGCGGTAGGCGAGCCCGTTCGACGGGTACCAGACGTTGTTCGCCGCGAGGTACGGGTTCTCCACGGTGTTGATGTCGATCGCCCAGCCGTACGAGTGCGGGGACAGCGCGTACGGGTTGCCGGTCACCTGGCGGCAGTTGAAGACCGAGGTGTTGTCGGCCGCCATCGCCTTGATGTCGCTGCCGCCGAACAGGTCGACCCGCTGCATCCGCCGGATCGGGAACTTCGCGTTGAAGGACGCGGTCCAGACGGTGATCATCTTCGCCACCGCCGCGTCCCGGACGACCAGCTCGCCGCGATGCACGAGTCCGTCGAAACCCCAGTAGTTCAAGGTGAGATAGCGCAACTGCGACGGCTTCACCGGGCAGCCGGCCCGATAGGTCTTGTTGATCGACGCCGCCGAGATGAGCGACACCTTGGCGTTGACCAGGGCCTTGATCGTGATGACGGCGTACGCGGAGGCCTCGACCGCGGTGGATGCGACGTTGAGCGTGACGACCTGCACGGTCTTGGTGGAAGGCAGGCTGTCCGGCACCGGCACTGCGAATGTCCCGTTCGGCGCGATCCACGCACTCGTCAGCGTCCGCCATCTGCCGTGGTAGCGGTCCTGCAGGCCGACCAGCTTCTTGCCCGGCTCGGGCGGGGTGAGCTTGCCGGTCATCTTCACGCCGGTCACCACGATGTACGACGCGGCCGGCTTGGTCATCACCAGCTTGCGGTCGAGGACCGTGACGATCCGGTCCGGGGTGTTGCCGACGGTGCTCGGGAACTTGGCGCCGATCACCACACGGAAGGTGGCGGCGCCGGGGTTCGGGGCGGTGTAGAGGAACTTGTACGCGCCGTTGGCGACCGTACGGGTCGAGCCGTGCAGCACCCAGCCGGTCGGCCGCTTCTCCCACAGGGTCAGGTACGAGTGCACCAGACCCGTCTCGAGCCGGCCCGTGAAGGTGATCGGGCGGTCCTCCCAGGTGGCGGCCGGCTGGTTCAGCGTGATCGGCAGCATCCCGGGCGTGACCGTCGGGGTGGGCGTAGGTGTCGGCGTCGGCGTCGGCGGTGGCTCAGCCGGGGCCGGCGTGGTGACCGCGGGCGGAGTACTGATCACTGCGGCCGGTGGAGTCGGTGGCGGCGTCTCCGTTGCCGTGGCGGTCGTCGGCGCCAGTCCTAGGCAAAGCGCCGCCACCACAGCAGCCGATCCCAAAGCGCGAGGCTTCATGGGTCAGTCCTCCCCACATCGGGAGGGCCACCCCAGCCCTCCTCTCACCTACTAAGAGGCTTGTACCCAGGAAGACGTCACAACTGACCCAAAATGTTCGACTATTCGTGCAATCTCTTGACGGCGGCGTCGATCCGCTCGTCGGTTCCGGTCAGCGCGACCCGCACGTGCCGCTCGCCCGCCGTGCCGTAGAAGGCTCCCGGCGCCACGAGAATGCCGCGATCGGCCAGAGCCGCAACGGACTCGTAGGCGTCATACGACGGGTGCGAGGCCCAGAGGTAGAGGCCGCCGTTCGACAGGGTGATCTCCCAGCCGGCAGCAGTGAGCGCCTCCCGCAGTACGGTCCGGCGGCGGAGGTACCGGGCGCGCTGCTCGTCCACGTGGGTGTCGTCGGCGAAGGCGGCGGCCATCGCGGCCTGGATCGGCGACGGCACCATCAGGCCCGCGTGCTTGCGGACTGCCAGCAACTCGGCGACCACTGCCTGGTCACCCGCGACGAAGCCGGCGCGGTAGCCGGCCAGGTTGGAGCGCTTGGAGAGGGAGTGCACCGCGAGCAGGTTGTCGAAGCTGCCGCCGCACACGTCTGGGTGCAGTACCGACACGGGCACCGAGTCCCAGCCGAACTCCGCGTAGCACTCGTCGCTCACGAGCAGTACGTCGTTCGCCCTGGCCCACTCGACCGCAGTACGCAGCTCGTCGGCCGGAGTGATCTGGCCGGACGGGTTGCGCGGGGAGTTGAGGTAGGCGACCCGCACCGGGCCGTCGTACTGCGTAGGGTCGGCGACCGGCACGCTCGTCGCGCGAGCGAGCGCCGCGCCGGCCTCGTACGTCGGGTAGGCCAGGTCGGGGATGAGCACGGTGTCACCGGCGCCGATGCCGAGCAGCGTCGGCAGCAGCATGATCAGCTCCTTGGTGCCGATCACCGGGAGGATGCCGGTCTGCGGGTCGACGTTCGGCACGTCCAGCCGCCGGGCCAGCCAGTCGACGGCAGACTGGCGGGCGGCCGTCGTACCGATGGTCGTCGGATACGCCGGTGCATCGGCCGCGTCGGCCAGCGCCTTCTTCACCAGCTCCGGCACCGGATCGACCGGACTACCGATCGACAGGTCGACGATGCCGTCGGGATGCGCTGCCGCCTTCTGCTTGAACGGGGCGAGCTTGTCCCAGGGGAAGTCGGGCAGACGACTGGAGGTGGGTGCGAAGGTCACCCCTGCATTGTCTCCTGTACCGCCTGCTCGCCGGCACCGACCGCCCGCTCTGTGGATAAGAAGGCAGCGGTCGCGCTGACTACCGCCGGGTCCCGGAGGATCCGGTTGTGACCGAGGCCGTCGGTGAGGCGGAGTCGAGCACCTGGCCAGAGTTCGACGAGCCGCACGCTGCCGGCGGCAGCCGTCTCGCGATCAGAGCGATCGTGGAACACCTGCAGGGCGGGCAGTTCGCGCTCCTCGACGAGCGCATCGATCATCGGCGTCACCGCGAAGCTCTCCATCGGGCCGAACTTGCGGGTGAAGCGCCGCAGGAAGCTCGCCCGGATCCGCGGCCCGAAGCCGAGATGCGCCTGGTACTGATCCAACCCGTCACGGAAGTCGGTGGCCGTCGCGAGGAACACGATCCGCCGCGCGCTGAACCCGTCGCGCAGCGCCAGCGTCACCGCGGGCGCGCCCAGCGAGTGCGCGATCACCCCGTACGCCGGTCCGTAGGCAGCGACGACAGCCTGGAAGGCATCAGCCAACTCCGGCAGGTTCGACCGCTGAGCGCCTTCACGACCGGGCGCGGACTCCCCGTGGCTCGGCGCGTCGAAAGCGATGACCTGGAAGCCTGCGTCGAGCAGCGGCGGGATGAAGGCGGCGAGCTGGAGCCCCCAACCACCCCAGCCGTGGACGAGGTACACCGTCGGGCCGTCGGCCGGGCTGCGCCCGGTGGCGCTCCAGCTGCGCCCGCGGATGACGCCGTTCTCGAAGGGCAGCTCGAGTTGCGTCGCCTCGGGCAGCTCCACCCGCAGCCGCCTCGCCTTGTCGGACACCTGCGGCAGGCGGAACCAGATCGAGTCCAGCAGCTTCCCGCCCAGCGCGGGCGCGACCCGCTCGAACAGCCTGAAGAGCTGCTGCTGTCTTTTTTGAGACCGACCGTTCGTGCTTTTCTTTGCCGACATCGCCACTCCTGACAGGGGAAAGGATCTTCAGAGTTTGGCGGCCTGGAGCAGCGCGTCGAACGCCGTGCGCGCCCGGTCCTCGGCCTTGGGGTCGGCCAGCAACCGGCTGGCCAGGTGGTACGACATCAGCACACCGCGGATGTCGAAGGCATATTGCTCGGGATCCGCGTCGGCGCGGAACTGTCCCTCACTGATCCCGGTCCGGAAGACGGTGGAGATGGTGTCGATGTAGTCGCGCTCGATCCGCACCACCCGATCGCGGACCGGACCGGCCGGAGCGTCGTCCAGCTCGGCCGAGACGCTCGTGAAGAAACATCCACCGGGCAAGGCGAGATCGCCGTTGTCCCAGCGCAGCTTGCGATCGAAGAGCTCGCGCAACCGCGGCTCACCGCGAGGCAGCTTCAGCGCCGGCCGCAGCACCCGCTCGGCGAACAGCTCGCCGGCCCAGTCGATCACCGCGACCTGCAACTGCTCCTTGGACCGGAAGTGCCCGAACAGCCCGCTCTTGGACAGCCCGGTCGCCTCCGCGAGCACGCCGATGGTGAGCGCGCCGAGCCCGGCCAGGCTGACCTGACGGGCCGCCTCCTCCAGCACTGCGGCCCGCGTCTCCTCGCCTTTGCTCACGCCACCAATAAAAGCACGATCGTTCGCACCATGGCAAGGCGATTCAGCAGGGCTTGCCCGGATCGACCTTCCGGTGGATCTGATCACCGATCACCTTGAGCTGCGCCAGCTGCTCGGGCGCGAGCGCATCGATCACATACTCGCGAACGGCGGCGACATGTCCGGGCGCCGCCGCGACCACCTGCTCATACCCGGCGCCGGTGAGCTCGGCGACCGTGATCCGGCCATCCTCGGCATCTGGGCGCCGTACGACGAAACCGCGCTTCTCGAGTCGCTTCACGACATGCGACAAGCGGGACAGCGACCCGTTGGCGAAGCCGGCCAGGTCGCTCATCCGGCGGGATCGATCCGGCGACTCCGACAAGCCGGCCATCACCAGATACTCGAAGTGCGTCAGCCCCGAGTCGCGCTGCAACTGATAGTCGAGCGCCGCGGGGAGCTTGAACATCAATGCGGCCAGCGACAGCCATGCGTCGAGCTCGTCCGGCTCCAGCCAGCGCACCTCGTCATCCGCGGTCATGGTCACAACTCTAACCGAGTTAGTTGACGCTTCAAGTCATTAGGTCTACCGTTTGTGTTGATACATCAACTAACATAAAGAGAGCGGATCGTCACTGATGAATGTGTTCCTCTGGATCGTCGCCGGCGTGCTGGCCGCGTTCTTCCTGGGCGCGGGCTTCACGAAGCTGAGCCAGTCGAAGGCCAAGCTCGGCGAGAACCCGCAGATGGGCTGGACCAAGGACTTCTCCGCCGGAACGCTCAAACTGATCGGTGCCGCCGAGGTGCTCGGCGCGCTCGGCCTGATCCTGCCCGGCGCCTTCGACATCGCGCCGATCCTGGTCCCGCTGGCCGCGTCCGGCCTGGCGATCATCATGGCCGGCGCGATCATCACCCACGCCCGCCGCAAGGAGTACCCGGTGATCGGCATCAACACCATCGTGCTGATCCTGGCCCTGGTCGTAGCAATCTTCCGCTTCGGCCCCAACAGCTTCTGACCCTCCACATTTCGGCGGTCAACCGCCAAGCTTGCGGGTTGTCACCCGTGCTCCTCACCAATCGCGAACTGACTCACGACCAGCCTGGCAAAGAGGGGACAACCCACCATTTCGGCGGTTAACCGCCGAAATGGCGCGGGAGGGGAGTTACAGGTAGAGGCCGGTTTGGCCGTCTTCTAGGCGGCCGGCGGCTACCGCGTGGAGGTCGCGTTCGCGGAGTAGGACGTAGTCGTCGCCGCGGACCTCGACCTCGGCGCGGTCCTCGGGGTCGAACAGCACCCGGTCGGCCACCTCGACGGTCCGGACGTTGGCGCCGATCGCGACCACCTTCGCCCAGGCCAGCCGGCGGCCCATCTGCGCGGTCGCGGGGATCAGGATGCCGGACGACGACCTGCGCTCACCCTCGGTCTCGATCGAGACCAGGACCCGGTCGTGCAGCATCCGGATCGGCAGCTTGTCGTCGGACAGCTTCTTGCGAGCGGTCACCGGCGACCCACCAGCTTGCGGATCATGATCAGCATGCCGAGGACGCCCACCGCCGCGGCACCGACGGCGACCAGCTTCTGCGTCCGCAGCTGCCCGCGCTCGTCGAACACCTGGGCCCTGGCCTGTTCGACCTGCCGCTTGGCGACGTTCTTCGGGTGCGCCCGGTCGACGAGTTCGTCGACGGTCGAGGCCAGTCGTGCACGGGTGGCGGCGATATCCGCCTCGATCTGCTCGGTGGTCCGAGCCTGCGTGTCCGACACCAGGGCTCCCTTCACAGTGTTTGATCACATCTTTGCAGGTCAGGCTTGGAGATCGACGACCACCTTGATGTCACCGGGCTTCTTGACCAGCGCGGTGGGCCAGTTCGACAGCGGCACCGACCGGGTGAGGAGCCGCTCTAGCCAGGCTGGATCAGCAGCCAGCAAGACCTCCACGGCTTCCGCGTAGTGCCGTTTGGCCGCGTTCACCGTCCCGACCAGCACAGCGTTCCGTACTACGAGCTGCCGCGTCAGCGCATCCAGCTGGACGTCGATGGACGCCGGGCCGGGCGAGATCCCGGTCAGGCACATCACTCCGGCCGGTGGCAGCAGCTTTGCGCAGTCGAACACGAGCTGCCCGGCGCCGGTCGCCTCCAGCACGACGTCAGGCGCCACTGCCAGGTCGGAGAGGTCATTGAGGTACTCCGCGCCGAGGTCTCGCACCAGCTGCGGCTTCGGGCCGTCGGTGGCGAGGTCGAGCACGTGGACCGTGTAGCCGCGCTGCTTGGCGATCAGTGCGGCCAGCAGGCCGATCGGGCCGGCTCCGGTGATCAGTACGTGCTCCGGGCCGTACCAGGATCGTGCGCCGACCTGGTCGATCTGGTCCCACGCCTTGGTGAGGATGCTGGCCGGCTCGATCAGGACTCCGAGGCGCCCGAGCTGCCTTGGCACCGGTACGGCGTAGTACGGGTCGACCCGCCAGCGCTCGGCGCCATAGCCGTCCATCTCCTTGATGCCGCGCTCGGTGTAGCGGCCGTTGCGGCAGAAGTCCCACTCGCCGCGGGCGCAGGCTGGGCAGGGCAGTGGGTCGGGGCGACGGACTATGCCGGCGACCAGGTCGCCGCTGGCGAAGCCTGAGCCCGCAGGGGCCTCTAGGACTCGACCCAGCGACTCGTGGCCGATCACGAGCCTGTCGGCGCCGGGGCGGCCGCTGCCGAAGAGGCCGCTGCACAGCTCTATGTCCGTGCCGCAGATCCCCGCGAGCAGTCCCTCGACCAAGATCGAGCCGTCGGACTCCGGCGGCTCCGGTACCTCGCCGACCGACGCAGAGTCGGCCTTGCCCGGCACCACCGTCATCGCCCGCATGTGACCACTCTGCCCCAATCAGGCCAGTTGACACTGTCAGTTGACGGCTCAGGCCAGCCGGGTGATGTCCACCGTGACATCGATTGCCGTGGCGGCTCCTCCCGAGTAGATGCCCTTCAGTGGTGACACGTCGCCGTAGTCGCGACCAGTGGCGACCCAGACGTGCCGGTGAGCGATGGGGATGTCGTTGGTCGGGTCGTACCCCCACCAGCCGCCGGTCCAGGCCTCGATCCACGCGTGGCTCTCACCGACCACGGTCTCCCCCACCGCCGCATCAGCCTTGGTGTGCAGGTAGCCGGAGACATACCTGGCCGGTACGTCGACAGCGCGCAGCATCGCGAGCGTCAGGTGCGCGTAGTCCTGGCAGACGCCTTCACCGGCCTGCCATGCGTCTACTGCCGACGAGTGCACGCCAGTGGTGCCGCGCTGGTAGGTCAGGGTGCCGTGCACCCACTTGGAGATGGCCAGGACCGTCTCGGCCGGGCTGAGCCCTTTGCGGAGAGCTCTCGCGATAGCGGCGAGCTCCCTGTGTTTGGGGACGTACTCCGCGAACTCCAGGTACTCGCCGTACCGGTCGAGGCTTTGGGGCGAGCGGACGTCCGCCCAGGTCGCCTCTTCCTCCGGGGTCGGCTGGGCGGTGGTCTCGACGACCGAGGCCGCGATGACCTTCAGCTCGGTGTGCGGAGCGTGCAGGTCGAAGGAGTTGACCTCGGTACCCCAGTAGTCGGTGTAGCGGTAGGACCGGGTGGCCGGGACTGTCTCCAACCGGGCGACCATCAAGTTCTGCCGGTCGTCACTGCGTGGAGTGAGCCGCGCTTCGTTGTAGGACTGCGTTACTGCTGTGGCATACCGGTAGCCGGTGGTGTGCACGACCCGAAGGCGCCACTTCATAGGTTCACCTCCGCGTTGTTCCACTCGACCCAGGGCACCGTATGGAAGTACTGCTGCGAGACAGCCTCGCCGACCTCTTTCACTGTCGTCTGCAAAGCCTGCAGGCGCCCGGTGAGGTCGTCGAGCAGCTCTGCCGGTCGCAGGAACTCCAGATCGCTCCGGGCTTTGCCGAGCAGCCGACTCGCCTCCGCGCTCGCTCCGATGCGAGCGGACGGGCCACGGTCGAGCTCCTCCAGGCAGGACTCGGCCTTGGTCAGTGCGTGGAACACAGACCGCGGGAACAACCTGTCCAGCAGCAGGAACTGCACCACGCGGGATGCGTCGAGAGCACCCCGGTACGTCCGCAGGTAGGTGTCGTGAGCACCCGCAGAGCGCAGTACTGTCACCCACCCCGGCGACGTGGGCTTGTCGCCCACCCGGGACATCAGGAGCCGCACGATCATGTCGACGCGCTCCACCGACCGCCCGAGCACCAGGAAGCGCCAGCCGTCGTCCCGGCTCATCGTGGAGTCAGCGAGACCCGCGAACATCGCGGCCCGGTCCTCGACGAAGGTGAAGAACTCGTGCGGCCCCACCCGGCGAGCAGCGCGCTGTCGCTCGGGTACTGCGTTCCACATCGAGTTGATGCAGTGCCACAGCTCGCTGGAGACGACCTCCCGCGCCACCCGGGTGTTCTCGCGGGCACTGGAGATGGACGACACGATCGAGCCGGAGCGGTCCGGGGACATGGCGACCAGCTCGGTCAGCGTCCACACGTCCAGGGAGGTCCCCTTGGGCGGCTCGATGCCGAGCACCGCCAGCAACCTTCGGCTGGCCGTGTCGGCGTCCACCGTCGCGTCCTCGAGCAGTTGGTGCACCGACACGTCGAGGATCCGGGCCGTGTCGTCCGCGCGTTCGACGTACCGGCCGATCCAGTACAGCGACTCGGCATTGCGTGCGAGCATCGTCAGCACCTCCCCATCACTGTTGCTGCTGTTGGGCGACGTTGAGCTCCGGGCCCTGCTCCGGAGTACTGGCCTCGTCCGAGCGCAGACCGGCCGCAGCCAGGCCACGGCCGCGCAGCTCGGCGTTCCCCGCAGACGCCCTGGGCGCCAGCACCCAGGTGTCCTTGGAGCCGCCGCCCTGGGACGAGTTCACGATCAGGCTGCCTTCCGGGATCGCCACCCGGGTCAGGCCACCGGGCAGGACGAACACGGACTCGCCGTCGTTCACCGCGAACGGCCGCAGGTCCACATGTCGCGGCTGCAGTCGCTCACCGACCTTGGTCGGCACAGTGGACAGCTGTACTACGGGCTGCGCGATCCAGCCGCGTGGGTTGCTCCTGATCCGGCGGCGCTGGGCGGCGAGCTCCTTGGCCGACGCGTCCGGGCCGAACACGATGCCGTAGCCGCCCGAGCCCTCCACCGGCTTGGTGACGAGCTCGTCCAGCCGGTCGAGCACCTCGTCGTGCTCGGCGGGCAGCCAGCAGCGGAAGGTGTCCACGTTCGGCAGCAGCGGGGTCTCGCCCAGGTAGTACTTCAGGATCTCCGGCAAGTAGGTGTAGACCAGCTTGTCGTCGCCGACGCCGTTGCCGATCGCGTTGGCGACCACCACGTTGCCGGCCCGCGCCGCGTTCACCAGGCCCGCGACGCCGAGCACCGAGTCGGGTTCGAAGTGCACCGGGTCGAGGAACTCGTCGTCGATCCGCCGGTAGATCACGTCCACCCGCTGCTCGCCCTCGGTGGTCCGCAGGTAGATGACGTTGTTGCGGGCGAACAGGTCCCGGCCCTCGACCAGCTCGACGCCCATCTGCCGGGCCAGCAGCGAGTGCTCGAAGTACGCCGAGTTGTAGACGCCAGGGGTCAGTACGACCACGTTCGGGTCCGTAGTACCAGCTGGGGCCGACGCGCGGAGGGAGCGGAGCAGGTGGACGGCGTAGTCGCCGACCGCGCGCACCCGGTGCTTGGCGAACAGGTCGGGGAACACCCGGGCCATGGTCCGCCGGTTCTCCATCACGTACGACACCCCGGACGGGCTGCGCAGGTTGTCCTCCAGCACCCGGAAATCGCCCTGCTCGTCGCGCACCACGTCGATACCGGCCACGTGGATCCGGACGCCGTTGGGCGGGGCTATACCGGCCGCCTGGCGGTGGAAGTGCTCGCAGGAGGTGATGAGGCGGCGCGGCAGTACGCCGTCCGCCACGATCTGCTGGTCGCCGTAGATGTCGGCCAGGAACGCCTCCAGCGCCCGGACCCGCTGGACGATGCCGCGCTCCAGCCGGGACCACTCCGAGGCCGTGATGACGCGCGGGACCAGGTCGAGCGGGAACGGCCGCTCCTCCCCGGACAGCGAGAAGGTGATGCCCTGGTCGACCAGCGCCCGGTCCAGCGCCTCGGAGCGCGAGGTGAGGTCGGCAGGCAGCAGCGGCGTCAGCGACTCGTGCAGGCGCCGGTACGCCGGGCGGACCTCCTCCGCCGGGTCGAACATCTCGTCGTACGCGTCGGCATGCGGCCGCCCCGGATCGAGGTAGCCGTCGAACAACTGTGGGCCAGCGGGGCGGATCGGTGCGCGGCTCATCTCCGCATCTTCACTCACCGGCGGCCGCCTCGCACCAGGATCGGGCGTCAGTTTTCCCGCACGTAACAAGCGAACCGCATCCGTGTAACACAAGCGCTTGCACGAGGCCCTGAAACGCTTGTCGGCGGCGTACGGCAGAATGTCGGACAATCACCCGAACCGCTCCGTTCCGCTCCGTGGAGGGCACCTGATGTCCGAACGTCTGTCCGTCGGCGACGCCGCACCTGACTTCACCCTTCCCGACGCCGATGGCAACGACGTCTCGCTGGCGTCGCTGCGCGGCAAGAGCGTGATCGTGTACTTCTACCCGGCCGCGATGACGCCGGGCTGCACCAAGCAGGCCTGCGACTTTCGCGACTCGCTCGACTCGCTGCAGGCCCACGGGTACGCCGTGCTCGGCATCTCGCCGGACAAGCCGGCCAAGCTGGAGAAGTTCCGCGACCGCGACGGCGTGACCTTCCCGCTGCTGAGCGACCCGGACAAAGAGGTGCTCACGGCGTACGGCGCCTTCGGGGAGAAGACGATGTACGGCAAGAAGGTGACCGGCGTGATCCGGTCGACCTTCGTGATCGACCCGGACGGCAAGGTCGCCGTCGCGCAGTACAACGTGAAGGCCACCGGCCACGTCGCCAAGTTGCGCCGCGATCTCGGCCTCGACTGATTGTCAGGACATTTCGCGAAGGTAAACCCGTACCGTTTCATGGCCCCGGCCCACTGAACGGTCGCTTCAACGACTCGGCCGTGTGAGTTGGATCACAGCAGGTTCTCACCTGTTCGCAGCGGAAACACTACGTTCCGTCACATTTCCCGGCCTCTGAGGGACGAGTAGTACCGCGAGCCCAGTCGGAGTTCAATTACAACCCCCCATCCACGGCGTGAACTTCGGCGTCGCTCTTCGCCCTGACCAGTGCAAACCGGGTAATCTGCGCGCGCAGTCTTGCCTCTGGGAGGGAGGGATCTGCCGCGATGGGAAAACACTCCTCTGCGGTGACAAAAAGTAACACCAGCAACAACAGCCGGCGTCCGCTGTACCTGACCGCCGTCGGCCTACTGGTGCTGTCATTGGGCGCCGTCTTTGTGGTCCGCTCCTTCGGATCGGAATCGGGCAGTGACGGATTCCTGGGTGGCAAGTCGTGTGACGACCCGACCCAGGTCCGGCTCAGCACCACGCCCGAGCTCCAGCCCTTGCTGGAGGCTGCGGCCAAATCGCTGGCGGCCAAGAAGGACGACAGCACCGCCGCCTGCCTGCAGTTCAGCATCACCGCGGCCCCCTCGTCCAAGGTGGCCAGGGACGTCGCGAACAGCACCGAGGGCCGGCCCGATCTGTGGGTGCCGGACTCGACCCTGTGGGTGTCCCAGGCCGACGACGGCCAGAAGATCCCGGCCGTCGCCGTTCCGTCGATCGCGAGCTCGCCCCTGGTGCTCGTCGGTCTGCCGCCCAACTTCGCCAACACCGCGTCCTGGCTGGGCGCGTTCACGAAGGCGGCACCAGCTCTGCTCGACCCGTTGACCCAGTCGCCCGGCGCGCTGGCGCTGCTGGCCATCCAGGCGGAGCGGACCAAGACGTCGGCCACCGACACCGACG
Organism: Streptomyces sp. SID13031; assembly: GCF_010548305.1. GTDB lineage: Bacteria > Actinomycetota > Actinomycetes > Propionibacteriales > Kribbellaceae > Kribbella. The sequence continues at coordinate 488,480 of NZ_JAAGLV010000002.1, read as the reverse complement.
TCAGCGAGGTCATCGTGCCGACGGCCCAGAAGCTCGGGTCGATGGCGAAGCCCTACACGGACGTGAACGGGTTGTTCGGCCGGGCCGCGCAGGCCGGCAGCAACCTGGTCGTACCGGCGTCGGAGCAGAGCTTCGTCAAGTTCCAGGACGAGCACCCCGACTCGGAGCTGAAGGCAGTCGTGCCGCGGACCGGCACCTTGCTGCTCGACTACCCGATCGTGGTCACCGCACAGTCGAACGACGAGACGTTCTCCGAGGCGGCCAAGGCGCTGGCGGCCGAGGTGAGCGGTCCGGCGTCCACCCAGGCGCGCGACGACGCCGGCTTCCGCGACTCGGTGGCCAGTGACCTCGGCGCGGGACGTGGCGTCGGAACGATCACCCGGCTGACCGCGCCGGCGACGGCTGCGATCAACAAGGTGCTCGGCGACTGGACCCGGCTGTCACTGTCGGCCCACTCGCTCGCGGTGGTCGACGTGTCCGGCTCGATGGCCGAGATGGTCGGCAACAAGACCCGGATGCAGCTCACCATCGAGGCGGCGGTGGGCGGCCTGGGGCTGTTCCCGGACAACGCCGCGCTCGGCCTGTGGACGTTCTCGACGAAGATCGGGCCGCTGGACTCCGACTTCAAGGAGCTCATCCCGATCGGCAAACTGTCCCCCAACCAGCGACAGAAGATCACCACCGCCCTGGCGGTGCAGAAGCCGATCAAGGGTGGCGGAACAGGTCTGTACGACACCGCGATCGCCGCCGTCCGGGCGGTTCGCAGTGGCTACGACTCGAGCGCCGTGAACGCCGTCCTGCTCTTCACCGACGGCAAGAACGACGACCCGGGCAGCCTCAGTCTGGCCAAGACAGTGCAGACGCTGGAAGGTCTGCGCGACCCGGCCCGGCCGGTCCGGATCATCGCGCTCGGCATGGGCCCCGACGCTGACGCCAACGAGCTGCGGGCACTCGCCGCGGCGACCGGCGGCCAGAGCTACGTGGCGAAGAACCCGCAAGACCTGCGGAACGTGTTCATCAGCGCCCTGCAGAGCCGCTGAACTGAAGGATCGGGGTCCCCCTAAGATGTTTCCCGGGGGGACGCCGATCCTTCCTGGCCAGAGTGGTGGAATGGCAGACACGCCGGCTTTAGGTGCCGGTGCCCTCGGGCGTGCGGGTTCAAGTCCCGCCTCTGGCACACACGCTGCGCATACCTGCGCTACGAGAAGTATCAAGTAACCCGGCTTCGTGAAGCGCTTCGGTGCTTCACGAAGCCGTCCTGCGTTTGGCCGTTGGGGGCCACCCGATGAGCGCCCCGGTCGACCTGCGTATCCCGGCGCTTCGAATGCCTGCAGCAGCAGGCAAGTTGGCCCCTTCCTCACTGCCTGACCGCGGCCCTCTTCCCCTGCCCATATTGGCCGCACGACGTACCTCGGCGACCATCTACGGCTTGTCGTCGATCGATCACAGCGGTCGCCTAACCGACGCCCGCATCATGCGTCAGCTGGCCTGGTCGCACGACCTCGCGCTGACCTTGACTGCGGTACGCGGAGTCCTTCTGCTCAGACCTGAACCCACTGGATCCTTCTACCTCACGTCACAGGGCCATGTGTGCATCCCTGCACCACTGCGGCACCTCTGCGCACTCACCACCGGAGATCGAGTTCTCCTGGCTGCCGACCCGACTACCTCTCTGCTGACGATCTACCCACCAGCCACCCTCGACACCCTCCTGGCTGGCGGAGCTGGACTATGACCCAAACCAGCAGCGCCGAAATCGAAGCCGCCCGCCTTCTGCTCGCACGTCTAGGCGTCAGCGTCGCCGACCTCCTGGCAACCGCCGCCCCACCAACAGCCGTTCCTACCTTCGCCGAATACGTCCCCATCGTCAGCGCAGCCGTCGGAGCCGGAACTCGCCGCGTCTACAGCTCCTACTGGAACCGCCTGGTCGAACACTGGGGCGCACGCCGCCTCGACGAACCCACCCCCACCGAAATCCGGCAACTCACCGAAACCCTCAAAACCGCCGTCACCGTCCGCCGCAATGCCCGCGGCGGGCGCTCCGCAACCGAACACTTCATCGCAGCCCTCCGCTGCGTCTACACCAACGCCGAGAACGACGGCCTCATCAGTCCCGGCGCCAACCCGGCCCTCAAGGTCGCCAAACCCCGCCGCCTCACCTCAACGCGACGAGCAATCCCCGACGCACAACTGGCCGAGATCAACCAGATCGCAGCCACGACCGGAAACGACCCCGCCCTCGACAGCCTCATCCTCAGACTCCACACCGAAACCGCCTGCCGACGCGGCGGAGGGCTCGCCCTGACTCCCCGCGATCTGGATGCCACCCAGTGCCTAATCCGGCTCAACGAGAAGGGCGACACCGTGCGCTGGCAACCGGTCTCCCCCACGCTCATGTCCCACCTCCTCCACCACGCCGAATCCCGCAACGCACCACCAAACGGCCAACTCCTCCGCTACTCCAACGGCCGTCCCATCACCAAACGCCGCTACGACTACATATGGGAGCGCATCGGACGACAGCTGCCCTGGGTAGCCACCCAACAAATCTCCACCCACTGGCTCAGACATACAACCCTCACCTGGGTCGAACGCAACTGCGGCTACGCCCGCGCCTTCGCCGGCCACACCGACGCCCCCGCCGCAGGGACAACCGCCACCTACGTCAAAGCCACCCTCCCCGAACTCGCCCAAGCCCTCGCTACCCTCACCGGCGAACCACACCCACTGGCCAACAGCTGACCCACAAGTCCAAGCCACAAGACTCGGCCCTCCAGCACGGTCTGCGTTGCTGGAGACGGTGTGGCGGTGCAAGGTAATGAGCTGGGTAGAGTGGTGGCATTCGAGCAGGGTCCGCGGTGGCGGGTGGTGTTCCCGGACCTCGAGCCCCTGGCGGCGTCGGACCGGAGGCGGCGACTGGATTCTCCGGCCCTGACGTTCAGAGCATCGTCTTGCTCGGAGCAGCTGGTGATTATGGCAGGAGAGCTTCGTGGATTTCATTGATGGCGACGAGGTTCGACGTACGCGCTATCTCGACGGCCAACGTGGTTGTCCGGGCCGGCGGTGACGCGTTGGTCGTAGTGCTCGACCAACCCGACGAGCGCGGCGCCCGGGAGCTGGTCGAACGCATCCGCGCGGCCGCCGACCGGGTGTGGCAATCGCCGCCGCGGCCGAGCCATGGCCCGCGATGCTGCGGCTGAAGATTGGTCACGCTCCAGCACAGACGGCACCCCAAACTCCCAGCTCCTCGGCGAGGTCGGCAGCCGCATGTACGAGGAGAAGCGCCGCCGCCGGATCAATCCCGGATTGAGCCTCAGTTCCCCGTCCGGCGGGCCTGAATCGCGATACCGATCAGCACCAGCCAGAGGCCGATTACCAATCCGATAGCGGGCGACCAGGTGTCGTCGTACCGGGTGTCGCCGATGCTGTGATCGTCGATGGCGAGCGGCAGGGTGAGGAGGACGATCATCAGGCCCGCGATTCCGGCGGTCAGTGAGGTCCACCGTTCCGGTGGCCGGACGACGGCCAGGACCAGAGCAGCCAGATACACGACGAGCACCAGGGGCTCGAGGAGGTAGAGGTCCAGCCCGGTGCGGTGGAGGTGCTCATCGGTCAGTCCGTCCGGCGACGACTTGATCACCCGGCGGTCGACCCAGCCGGAGCCGAGCAGCACGAGCAGCCCCACCACCGTTGCGAACGCCGTGGCCCGATACGTTGCCAACCGCACTGCGCCACCCGGCGAGTGCAGGTGGTATCGGGTCTCCAGCTCGAACTGACTCATGTTCCGGATGGTGTCATCCAGCGGGGTCGCCGCCGGGAGACCAGGATGTGCTGTACGTCAGGAGCAGCGGCTGACTTGTCGGTGAGGCAGGCACTTCAGAAAGCCCGTGGGTTGTCAGCCATACCAAGGCCCCATCCAGACAGGGAGCACTTCTCGATGACCGCCAAGCGCCCCGCCGTTCCAGGTGTCCCAGTCGGTGCTCTCCAGCACCGTACAGGTGAGGGCGACAGCGTCCTCGACGTCAGGCTACTCTCCAAGTCATCCGCGGCGGCCGACGACTCTCGACGCCGCCTTGGTGCCCCTCCGGCGACGGGCAATCGAGTGGAGCCTCTGCCGGTACGTGCGGCACGAACCGGCGTCTCGAACTGGCCGTTCACCCCTGCTCCAGCCGCCAGCACAGTCCGTAAACCGTGTCGAGGACCCGGTCGCTGGGGAAGGCAAGACCGTCCGTCACACGAGGGGTCTACCCTGACCAGACAGCCGTCGACAAGAGCTCAGCGAGGGAAGCCGCATCATGACCGCACCCAGTCAGCATCGCGGCCACAACCTTGGAATGTACGGATAGCCCCCGCCCACCGGACAAATCGACGGACCCTTTATGTGAGATGGGCGATCGCGCCCGAACTCCGCCATTTCGCGGGTGGCTGGATGATGGCCCGAACAGCGAGTTCAGCTGCGCGCGCGCTCAGGGTGCGTCAGGCAACGATGAGGATACGGCGTTCCATCACAGCAGGGGTGGTGTACTCACGCATCCGTGTTGCCGCCATCTCTTCAATCTGTCGGTTCCGATCTCGCGGGAAGCGTGTCACGGATCGCCTTCACGGAACCTTCAGAGCACCGTCACCGCTCATCCGCTACTTCCTCGACGCAAGATCGCACCGAGGCCCGCGATCTGCCGTGGCGAGATCTCGGCGGACAGAAACGTCTGCGAGCCGTGGAACGTACAGGGCCACTGGTGCTGCTCGACCGAGACGCCAACCTCGAGGAGGCGCAGCGCGCACTGGATGTTCTGGTCGCGGCTGCGGGCCATGCTCGCCCCACCTCGCAATGCCAGCGCGGCAGCGATGTTCCGCCCCGCCCTATGCCACCAACCGGGATACAACGCAGGATCGAGGCCAGGGTTTCAGCATGCTCACTCGCCCATCGCAGTACGGCGTACGTGTCGTCGACAGGGATCACTTTCACGACGCCTCCGAGGGGGCTTTGTGCTGGGCTCGAGCGCTTTGCAGTAAAGGAACGAGCGACGCGAGTATTAGTGCGCCGCTGAGCGGCATCAGGTTGAGGCCCGCGACGATAGCGGAGACGCCGAGGACAAGTACGGCCGGAGACCAGAGTGGCAACCGACCCTGCAGGACAAGCAAGACCATCAGGGCATGGAGTCCGCACAAGAAGAGGAGCGGTCCGACCGGGTAGAGCGCGTCATAGACGCCGAGATCGCCAGGCCAGCGATCATAGGCGTCACGGAGATCGGACATCATTTGGTGATCGCTCGATCGCAAGGCCACCAGCAGGTCGATCATAATGATCCTGACGAAGGAGAGCACCCCGAGTAGTCCGGCCACTAGCGCGATCGACGCGACCAGCCGCGCGCTGATCACCATCCGGCGGATGGTGACAAGGACAACGGCGAACAGCAGGAACCCGGCGAGGAACAACAGATGCCCTGCCGTCCAGGCCGGACCGGGCCCGTACTCGCCGTCAGCACCGTCGATCCATTGGACGAGGCCATAGGCAGTCAAGAGGAGCGGGGACAAAACCAACGTGGCTACCATCCCGCCATCACGACGTTCCACATCAACCGTTCGCTGAGATGGAGGAGTCACCTTCGGTCAGCCAATTGCCGGCGGATCCAGGGCAGGCCGCGGTGGTTTGGAGAGAGCTCCTCACACTCCTGCAGCGCAGCCTCGAGATCGACTGACGGCCCGAGATCATAGAGCGCCACGACGATCAGCCAAGCCCGCTCGCGGGGGTACATGCGGTTGGCGGGGTCTCGAAGGAGGGCTATCAGATTCCGTCGATCAGCAGTCGCCCAGAGCAGGCGGTCTCTCAGCCCACAGAGCAGGTCGCGGAAAACGACGATCGAAGCGGTGTCGTCGAGATCGAGACCCCAGGTCTCCGTCGAATCCCCAAGCTCGGTCAGGTGATGAGTCCAGGTGTTCCCCATCGTGATGCCCGTGCCTTCTTCCAGCGCGTCCAGTCCCGCCGGCCAGATGCCTGCATCCACGTGGAACTCGGCCTCGTAGTAACCAAGCTTGTAGGAACGAACAGTCACCCACGCTTGGGTTCCGTCGTCTCTGGTCAACGTGAAGCGGTGCCCGGACCGGGCGAATCCGGCCTCCTTGAGCAGTGGCGCGACGTGATCGCGCACGACGGTTCGGAGGGCGTTTCGGGGGGGGTCTCGGGGGGTGTTCCTTTCGACCCACTCAGGTACGGCGGGATTCTCCCAGTTGGGACCGATCCTGCCCCGAAGCAGGCGATCGTGCTTTTGCCGAGCGGCGGGCGACTGCAGCAGGTCGTGCTCGCGGGACAGCAGACGTCGGATCGAGGTCGCGTACTGCGTGCGGACGTCGGCCGCTCCATGTGGCTGGTCCGCTCGCGCGATAATCGCGCCCGCCAGCGTGACCGCCTGCAAAACATCATCGGGATCCTCGGCATCGATCCAGTCCGCCAGCCAGGGCAGCACGGCGAAACTCGCCGAGTAGACGATGCCGTGGCCGCACAGCATCGACCAGAGGACATCCCAATCCCTCGGGCTCGCGGACGACATCCGGTCCAAGATGACCGGCAGATCTTCTGCGGACCCGTTTGCGTGGCGAAGCGTCGGCCAATCTGGCGGCTGATTCATCGGGATGCCTCCGACAACGGTCCACGAGTGCGGATGCACACGTTGTTCGACCATGCTGTGCGTAAACCACGGCGGATCGCATAGGTCAATCGCCCTATTCGACCCGAAGGGGGCGTTGCTCGAAGGGGGCGTTGCCCGAAGGTCACTTTGTCTCGATCACTTTGACGACCTTCCCGCCTTGTCGAAGTAGGTACTGTCTGGCCTTTCGCCGTGCCCCTCCGAGCATCTCCGCGGTCTTGCCTGACGGACGAGCCTTCGTAGTACCTCAGGACCGCGCAAGACGCGTTGGCTTGGGGGCTGTGGAGGGCATTCGGCACCTCAGCCGTCGAGGCGTCTCGTCTCCACGGGCGGCGGCTACGGTCATAGGCTGAGTTGACAACCGTCAGTCGGAAGTACAGGTACGGATTCCATAGCCGTCGCACCTTTCGGCTAGGCCAGGTACAGCTTGCAGAATGCGTCCTGGACAATACGGTCAGCCTCGCGCCTATCTCCACAGACCACCAAAAGGCCCCATCTGGTCGCATTCATGTCCGCGCCGATAACAGGCCGCGACCAACCAGCCCGATCACAATGGCCAGGAGCGTGCCTACTGCCCCCACGATACCTACTGCAGTCGCTGGGGTGGTCAGGTCGGCGAGAATTCCGGCGAAAAGGATTCCCAAACCCTGGGCGCCTTGGAGGCCCGCAGAAGCCAGGCCGATGACCTGCCCGCGTTGACCGTCCGGGACCATGCGGACGAACATCGTGTGCACAATCAGGGTGTACGACGACACGACGCCGACAAGGGTCCACAGAATGACGGCACCAAGCACCGAGGGGAACAGAGCGCTCATCACCAATGGGATTCCAGATGCTGCGGCCAGAGGCATTAGCATCCGGTGACGCCATTCCGCAGGAATCACGCGGATCACCAGCCAGGATCCGATCATCGCGCCGATAGGATCGGCCGCCATCAAGATGCCGATGGCGTGACGACCGGCGTGTTCGCCGGCAGCGAAGGACGCAGCCAGCCCTTCGGGGGCGACATACAAGCCGTACAGGTACAGCAGTCCCAGAAGGCAGCGCAAACGACGATCGCCCCAGATCAGCCGTACACCCTCAGCCAGAGAACGACTCAAGGATCTCGGCATGGCGATATCTGGACGATGGATTCCGACGCGACTCTGCACCAGACCTGCCGAGATCAGGAAGGTGAGCGCGTTGAGGCCTAACGCCGCATTCGGACCGGTCAGCCCGATCAGCAACCCTCCGCCGGCGAAGCCGACTATTTGGACCAGACTGTCTGTCGCGCTTGTGAGTCCGACGCCAACGACGTACCGCTCGCCCGCGAGTACCGATGGCAGGATCGAGTTGCGGCAAGCGCTGTAGAGCGGTTGAGCGCTGACCACGATGGCCAGCAATCCGGCCGTCACGACGAGTGGTAGCCCGGGAATGGCCATGACGGCCATCAGAGCCGCACGGCAGACCTCGGTCACCACCATGAGCGTCCGTCGCGGAAAACGATCCGCGAGCCCAGTCAACAGAGGTGCGCTGATGAGCGGCGGTAAGAGCGATGTGGCGTACACGAGTGCCGTCAGCGCTGCCGAGGAAGTCCGCTCGAACACGAGGATGCTGATCGCCACCCGGCCGATTTGATCCCCGAGCCGAGATTGCGCGTGCGCGAGCCACAACGCTCGAAACTCGGCGATGCTCATTACCTCGCGGACGATTGGACGGCGGCTGGCCATCTGCCGATGGTAAGCAGCGCCGCCTTCATCTCACCTACGGGATGAAGGCGGTTTGAAAGCGGTGACGGCCATCATATGTTCAATTGTCGATTCCCCAAGAGAAAGGTTCCTCCGATGGCTGACCGCGATCTCTAGATCTGGGCTATGGGCTATGGGCTATGGGCTATGAGAAGTCCACTATCGTGCACTGCATCTCGTGAGCGCAGGAAGGCGCCCGACCGGCACTACCCGGTCGAGCGCCTTTCCTCGTTTCGCAGCAGATCTTCTTCAACCGTCGCGCGATCCAGAACAGCTTGCCAGCGACGCGCGCCTGTTTGCGAATCATCCATCCGCCTGAACAGTCGTATCTGAGTTCGGACCAGCGGCAAACAAGTCTGCCGTGTCAAGCTTCGAGATCCTGCTTACCATTCGCGTTCGGCCATTGGCACCTCCCCAGCTCCGGTTCGGCAACCGCGTCGCGGCCGAACACACCAGAAGATACGGACCATCGCCTTCAACGAGGCTGCGTCGCGCCATCATGACCGAGGTCGTCAGCCAGCTGCGTCGTGTCATCGTCGAGCAACTCTCTAAGCACGCTCATCGAGCGTTTTACGCCCAGCGGCTTCGCCGAGCTTGACTGGCGAACGGGGCCACCTGACCGCTACTCAAGCCGTACCCAGCCTTAGCCCGACACCACAAGGCCCGGGCGCGGCGCTACCTTCGACGTACCTACTACGTTCCTGATTGACCTCGATGGCATCTTTGTGCTCACTCAGATACGGCAAGGACCGGCCTCCGGTGGGAAGGGAGCGCCGTAGGAACCTCCATTATTGTGTGACTTCCAAAGGTATCCATCGACCCGCACCCTGCCGCACGCGCTGCGCCGCCTCGACACCGGCGATGATGCCTTGGCCGAACTGGACGTGCTGGTCGGCTATGACGACGACCTGGCCGCCGACGCGACCCGGATCAGCAGCGGCATCCGCGGGTTGCTCACCGGCATCCATCCCGCCCTCGAGCGAGCGCGCTAGGCCCGAAAGCCACCCATTCCGTAGTACTGGCAAACCCCCGTCGGGTGCGGCGGACCCACCGGCATCCGTACCGCCATCTGCCGCAAGCTGATCGCGATCGCGACCAAACACGCCCACGGATGGGTACCAACTCGTCAACGACATCCTCGCCGCAATCGACCAACAGTCCGTCATCGTTCCCGGCACCATCGCTGCCGGCGCCGTCCTGCCGCGACTGGCCGAGAGCCTCAAAACCGTCCTGGCACAAAGGAAGACCGTCGTGGCTGAGGTCGAGGAAGTCCTTGATGCGCACCCTCTTGACCAGGCCCTGATCTCGGTGCCCGGCATCGCTGTCAGGACCGCAGCCCGTATCCTCCTCGAGATCGGCGATGCCTCCGCCTTCAACCCGCTGCCGGTCAGCAGCACGAGTCGCCGCCGGTCGACCGCGTCGGCGATCGACCCGCCGAACAACCCCAGCACGAGCGTCGGCACCAGCGAAGCCAGACTGATCGGGCCGACGGCGACCGACGAGCCGGTCAGGTCGTAGGTCTGGATGGCGACCGCGACCATCGTCATCATGCTGCCGATCGACGACAGCGACTGACCGGCCCACAACCACCGGAACTCCACCGACTCCCGCAACGGGCTCACATCGGCGAACAAACTCCGCGGCCCAGGCACAAGAATCGATTCTGCTCGCGCCGCCCCGCCCAGGCAAGCGAATTTGACTCACCGGGAACTGTTGAGCCTGTGCTTTCACAGTGTTTTCAGGCGGCAACGCGCTGTGAGACTCTCGCCGGGACGCCGCCAGATCGGCGGTGGGTCAGGAAGGAGAGATCGATGCGCAAGACAGTGCAACGGCTGGCCGACCGAATGGTGAGTGCGGTGGCTCCGAAGGCGACAGCTGGTGCGTGCCCCTGTGGCGACACGTACGTCGGCTACTGCGGCGGGTGCGGTAGCCGGAGAGCGCACCTCTACCGGACCAGCTGTGACTGCAGCCGGACCACCAGCATCGGCTGCGTCAGCTGCTGACTGATGAACCGCACCGTGTCCTCAGGACACCTCGGTTGTACTGCGGACTGACCCTTGACCGGCACCTCGATGGCCCTGATCGCCTTGCTGGGCACGGTTTTCGCGGCCTCCGCGTACGGGAAGGTTCGTAGTACGGTCGCGTGGCGGTCGTTTGCGTTCTCCTTGCGGCCGCTGCTCCCGGCGCGATGGGTCCGGCCGGTTGCCGTGCTGCTGCCGGCGACGGAGGTGGGGCTGACTGCGGCAATGTTCTGGGCGATCGCGGGAGGCCTTGCGAAGCTCCCAGGCACCTTGGCCGTCGTGCAATGGGCAGCTCTCGCGGCAGCGGTGCTGTTGGCGATCCTGACCGCCGGGGTCGCGATCGCGGTCGCGCGGGACAGCAAGGTGGCTTGCGCTTGCTTCGGTGCGAGCAACCGTCCGCTCGGGCGACTGCACGTCGCACGGAACAGCGCCCTGGTGGTCATTGCGGTTCTGGCATCGACCGTATCCGGTCAGGCGTCGTCACCGGGAGGTCTGCTGGTGGGGCTCGTGGCCGGTGCGATCGGTGCGCTGTTGATCATCCGGCTGGAGGATCTGGCCGAACTGTTCCACCCCGCCCCAGCCTGAGGAGGCTGAAGTGTCCGTTCTGTCCGCTGCCGTCGTGCTGGTCGGTCTGATCGGCTTGCTGAACCTGGTGCTGACCTTCGGTGTCATCCGCAGACTGCGCGAGCAACCGGCGAGCCAGCACCCGCACCCCCACCAGGGCATCCCGGCGAACGACGTCCGGCCCACAACCCTCGAGCTCGGCGAACAGGTCGCCGGCGTCGACGCCGTGACGATCGACGGTACTGCGGTCCAGTTGCCCGTCGCCGGCCGGAGCCTGGTCGGGTTCTTCTCGCCGAGCTGTTCGACCTGTCGCGAGCAGATCATTCCCTTCGTCGTCACCGCCGAGCGCGAGCCTGCCGACGTTCAGGTGCTGGCAGTCGTCGCCGGCCCCGATGACGATGCGGCATCGTCGTACGTCGAGGAGCTGCTGGCCGGGCGGTCCGAGGTGCTGGTGATCCGCGAGGACGAGGACGGGCCGGTACAGAAGGCGTTCGGGATCAAGGGGTTCCCGGCGTTCGCGATCGTCGAGGAAGGCGACCTGCGCGCGACCGACTTCCAGGTCTCGGCCCTCCGCCCTTGACCCCACCCGACCAGGCCGCACCCAACGCGCTCGGCCCGCCAGACAGCTCAGCCCCACCCGACGAAGCGGCTGCATCCGGGGCCGGCCGGCGGTTCAGGTGGGTGGCGGGGATCGGTACGGCGTACCGGCTGGCGTGGGTTGCCTCGGGGGTGCGGCTGATCGGCTATCTCGGGATCACGGTGGTGAGCGCGCTGCTCCCGGTGGCGTCGGTCTGGTTCCTCAAGCGGCTCCTCGACCGTCTCGCGCTCGGCGGCGACGGTGTGCCCTGGAGCGGGATCGGGCTGGTCGCACTCGGCTTCCTGGCCGCGCTGCTGCCGCCCGCACAGCGCTATCTCCACAACGAGGTCGGCAGGCGAACCGGGCGTCGTGCGCTGTCCGACCTCTACCTCGCGACCGGCAGGCTGACCGGCCTCGCTCGCATGGAGGATCCCGCCTTCCGCGACCGGCTGAGAATGGCGCAACAGGCGGGTCGATCCGGCCCGGCGCAGACCGTGGACGGCGTACTGGCGGTCGCTCAAAGCCTCATCACGCTGATCGGCCTGGTCGCAGTACTGGTGGCCGTTAGTCCCATGCTCGCCGCCGTCGCGGTGGTCGGTGGTCTGCCCTCTCTCATCGCCCAGCTCAGGCTGAGTCGCAGCCGGGCCACGATGCTCTGGCGGATCAGTCCGGTCGAGCGCCGGGAGATGTTCTACGCCGACCTACAACTCGAGCTGCCGGCAGCGAAGGAATTGCGGCTGCTCAACCTGGGCGACTTCTTCCGCCTCCGGATGCTGACCGAACTCGGCAAGGCCGACGGTCAGCGCCGCAGCCTGGACCGGCGTGAGCTGCGGGCCCAGGTGTTGCTTGGCATCCTGTCCGCGGTGGTCAGCGGTGCCGGCGTCCTCTGGGCAATCGTTGCTGCAGGCAATGGTCAGCTGAGCGTGGGCGACGTGTCCGCCTTCGTCGCGGCGCTGACCGGCGTGCTGGCCGGTACCGGCGCCCTGGTCGGGCAACTTGGCTTCCTGAACCAATCGCTGATCACCCACGAGCACTACCAAGCCGTGATCACAATCCAACCGGATCTCACGTCAGCGCCTGACGCCCGGCCGGTCCCGGAACTGCGCACCGCGATCGAGCTGCGGGATGTCTGGTTCCGTTACGGACCCGACCAGCCGTGGGTACTGCGTGGCGTCGACCTCACCATCCGGGCCGGTGAGTCGCTGGCGCTGGTCGGTCTCAACGGAGCCGGGAAGAGCACATTGGTGAAGCTGCTCTGCCGCTTCTATGACCCGGACCGCGGCACGATCACCTGGGACGGCCAGGAGCTGCGGGAGCTGTCCGTCGAAAGCCTGCGCGACCGGATCGGCGCGGTCTTCCAGGACTTCATGACCTACGACCTGACCGTTGCGGACAATATCGGCATCGGCGACCTGCCGGCTCTGACCGACGAGCCCAGGGTCCAAGCTGCTGCCACCCGCGCCGGCTTCGACCAGACCGTCCAGGCGATGCCGCGCGGCTATCGAACCCTGCTGTCCCGGGCCTTCATTTCGGAAGAGGACGAAGCCGGCGTCGGCACGATGCTGTCCGGTGGGCAGAGTCAGCGGCTGGCGTTGGCCAGGGCGTTCATGCGCGATCGCCGCGACCTGCTGATCCTCGATGAGCCCAGCTCCGGGCTGGACGCCGAAGCCGAGCACCAGATCCATCGCGGACTCCGCGAGCACCGCGCCGACGCCACCAGCGTGCTGATCTCGCACCGTCTGGGAGCCGTTCGCGACGCAGACCGGATCGTCGTACTGGCGGAGGGCCGGGTGGTCGAGCAGGGCACACATCTCGAGCTGATCGGCAGCGAGGGCGAGTACGCCCGGCTGTTCAGCCTTCAGTCGGAGGGCTACCAGGACGTGAGCACCAGATGATGAGCCCGTGGCGCCTCGGCACTGTGGTCGCGTTGGCGGCGGTTGTACTCGCGGTACGCCGTCGCTATGTCAGCGTCCGAGTCGTCGGAACCAGCATGTCGCCGACCCTCCAAGCCGGCGAGCGGATCCTGGTACGACGGGCTGGCCCGGATCAGCTGCAACGCGGGCAGATCATCGTGGTCGCCCACCCGTCCGCCATACCCGGCGACCCAGAGTGGCTGGTGAAACGCCTCGTCGCCCTCCCCGGCGACCCGGTGCCACGCGACGAAGTAGCAGCTCTCCGGGACGCCCCCGACGACGTAGTACCGGCCGGCCGACTCGTCCTGCTCGGCGACAACCCCACCGCCAGCTTTGACTCCCGCACCACCGGCTATTTCCAGACCCACAGCCTTCTCGGCATCGCCGTCGGCTGGGCGCTCTTCTAGCGTTTGACGGTGTAGTCCGACTGGGTGAGGCCGGCGCCGAGGGTGCGGGTGGCGTTGTGGGTGAGGGCGACGTGCGCGCAGAGCTCGCCGAACAGCGGGATGCCCTGGCCGAGCAGGACGGGGACGACCGTGATGGTCAGCTCCTTCAGCAGGCCGGCTCGCAGGAACGTCTGGATCACCCGGCCGCCGTCGGCGTAGACCCGCTTGGCGCCACGGTCCTCCAGCGTCTGGACCAGACCGTCGACGGTGCGGTGCACGATGATCCGCTCGTCGGCGTCGGGAGCGAACCACGGCTCAAAAGCCACCGGCCCGAGCACCTCGCTCCCGCCGGCCCCCGCGCCGGCCGGGGGGTTCAACGACGCCGATGTCACGTTCGCGACCCAGATGATCCCCCACCACCAGCAAGCCGTGCAGATGGCAACGATGGCGGCCCGCAAGGCGACCACAGCCGAGGTCAAGAAGCTCTCCACCGCGATCAAGGCCGCACAGGACCCCGAGATCAAGACCCTGTCGGGCTGGCTGACCAGCATGAACATCACGAACTACGGCTGCCGTACTAGCCGGGCGGATCTGCCGGAGCGGTTCGTCGTCGACACGCCGAACGCCGACGAACTACGGGGCAGGACTGCAACGTCGCTCCAACCAAGCAGGCACCAGTCGTGATCGCCCGCCTCCCCAAGGATGCCGGCGAGGACGACTGGTGCCTGTCCGGCAACGGTCAGCGCATCGGTGTCAGAACGCAGGGGCCGAAGGTGCCGTTTTTCAGGAAGCCCATCCTGTTGCTGAAGAGTACGGTCGGCTGCCCTGGCGCCGTTGCGTTCGAGTTGGATTGCTCGATCACCAAGGTGGCGTCCTTGAACTCGGACGGCTTGAGCGTGTACGAAATTCCGTGCGACCGTTGTCCGTCCCAGTTGTCGGCGCTGCTCCACTGGCCGTCGAACCCAACACCCCGCGGCGACCGTTCGCAACGCATGCCGCGCGGGAAGTAGACGACCTCGGCCCGGAGCCCGGCCTGGGCGAGTCGGCGTTCCAGTCCGTCGGCATCCTCGGCCCGGTAGATGGTGACCGTGATCTTGCCGTTCCCGGCGTCGGTCACCGCGTACGCCGGTGAGGCGGTCTCCCCGCCACCTACCAGGGGTGCGGCGACCACGATGCCGGCCACCAGGGCACCACCCGCCGCGACGGCGACGGCCAGACGCCTCCGCGACCGCCGTACCGGACTGGGTTGCCGGACGTCACCGACTGAGCCCCCCTCGGCTGGGATGCCGATAATTCGCTGGAGGTCGGCCTCGGCACGGGCGTCGAGCGAGGGTGCCGCGTTGGCGGCGGGATCGTTGCTGCGGAGTGTGTCCATCCTCGAAATACGCGTCATGAGCTGTGTCCTGTTCTCTGAACGGGTCCGTCGACGGAGGGCGCGGGGCCGACTACCGGCGGGGTGGAAGATTCACGATCGGTACCGACGGCGGACTTGAGCCGTCGCCGGGCACGGTGCAGCCGAACTCCGGCCGCCGTGGTGGAGCATCCGAGCGCGACAGCCAGCTCGTGGCCGGAGAGACCTTCCCAGGCATTGAGCAGCAGGACCTGCTGATCCTTGAGGCCGAGTCGGCCGAGCGCCGTGGTCACCTCGGCCAGCGCATGTGCCGCCTCCACCTGCTCCGCGGGGCCTCGCGTGGCACTGTCCGTGGCGGTCTCGGTGGCGAGCCGTCGCAGCGCTTGGAGTTCGCGCTGGTCACTGCGGTACCGATGTCCGAGCCGGTTGGCCGCAACCCGGTACAGCCACGGCAGTACGTGTTGGGCCGGGATCTCGTCGCGGCGTCGCCACGCAATCTCGAACACCTCCGAGACAACGTCGCGAGCCGCCTCCACGCCCACCGTCCGGCGGACGACGTAGGTCAGCACGGCCTCGTAGTTCGCCCGGTACAGCTGCTCGAACTGCCCGCCTGGTGTTGTTTGCTTCACACCCTCATATCCCCACAGCAGAGATTCGCTTACATCCCGGCCTCAGGTCGCTCATCGAGACTGCCGCCCCGTCGAACGTCTTGCAGCCGTGCCGGATGCAGCTCTTCGAGAAGGTGGGATTCCACTCATCTGCCGCAGCCTGGCAGGTTTCCTGCGCCTCATCTACCCGAGCATCCGGGGAGATCTCTCCGTCGAAGAGCGACGGCGAAGACCCGCACGGCGACGCTGGTTGCTCTTGACCGGCAGCTTCGCCGCTCCGCCAGCGTCCAGCAGTTCTTCACTGCCAACCCTGACATCAACCCAGCGACCCCATCCCGCGCCAGCCGCCGCAACTCCACTCGCGCGAACCGAGACGCGATCCGCACCATCAACCCAACAAACTCCACCCGCCAACGACCAGGCTCTATGCTTTGCCCCGCGGCCACCGCGAGATCTTCTTGAGCCCACACAACCCGAGATCATCAAACGGTGGCCGCGCTACGTCCGGGACCGCCACACCGCCAGATCACGAACTACGGCTGCCGTCCTAGCCAGGGCACTGCCGAGCAATCCCGCTGTTGCTACAGCCGCCGAAATGACACGTCGCTTCATCGGGGTCTCCATTCGAGGTTTGCTGACGGGACTGCCCCTCGGTTCGGTTGACGGCTAGCCCTATCTGGCGGCCGTTGTCGTAGCAGAAGACTGGACCTGCCGCGCTCGCAGCCTCGCCATGGTCCACCGAGACGACGCGGCACCCGATGCTCTCCTCACCGCCGAACGGCTCGCTCCGGCCCACGTGCACAACCGGCCCATGGCCCGGCAACTCGTCATGGACCTCCTCCACCGAGGCAAGCGATCAGCACCGCCGGTACGGCAGCTCGCCAGAAGAATGGGTCCGGCGACCTAACTCCACTCAGTCCAGCTGTTCAGGTCGAAGGGCGGTTCTCGAGCAGCTGAAAGGTCACGCCAGGCATCACAGAGCCCCGGAGGCCTTGCCATAGCCTAGGGCAGTTCGCCGCCCACCCACCCCGTATGACGGGAGTGGGTGGGCGGCGTGTGGTGGGTTCACTTTGTGGGCGGGCGGATGGGGGTGATGCGGGTGAGGATGGAGGTCTCGAGGGCGATGTCGCCGGCGCGGAGGACCTGGTAGGGGTGGCCTGCGCTGTCGGTGGTGGGCTTGCCTGGGTGGTCTCGAGTGACGACCAGTCGGTAGCCGATGGCCTTGCCGTCTGATGGAGAGATGATGATGTCGCTGCGGTACCCGTTTCTTTCGAAGCCGACCGCGCGGCCGTGTCTGCCGTCCAGGGTACGTACGTCGGCCTGGAGCTGGATTCCCGGGATCTTGCGGGCCGCCTGGTAGAGGGCAGCACGCAGGTCAGCCGGTACGAGTCCTGTGCCCAGGCCGGTGGAGATGTGCCAAAAGGCTCTTTCATCGGGCTCGAGCGTCCCGGCCCCCGACTCGGTGTTGTTGCGCAGCGCGGTCAGCAGGGCATCCGGATTCCTTGGCTGGCGGGCGAGGAACTCGGGGGTCGGGTTTCTCCAGCTGGGTTTGCAGAACGTGTCCCGGGCGCCGCCCGGCCGCTTACTCGAGACCACGAGGGTGGGATTCCCGCACTGCTGGTCGAGGTAGAACTTGGGCTTCTCGTCCACGAACAGATAGGACGCCAGCTTGAGGGCCGCCTGCCGGGCCTCGGGGGTCGGAAAGTCCACCTTGAAGTTCTCGTCGACCCTTGTCGGGTACTGCCTGCTCTTGCCCGCCGGGATCCACTTGTCGATCCGGGTGTACAGCGACGCCCGCTGGCCCGGGTTGGTTCCGAACGAATCGATCCGGACCATCTGAATCGTGGTCTGGCGGTAGTGCCCGGCCGGGATCGGGGCGTCGGGATTGGCACTGGACAAGCTGGCGGCGTCGGCGAGGAAGGTGCTCGCGTCGGCGACCGTGCCGGGCAGAGGGCTGCTGTCGTGGCGGACCACGTCGGCGGCCAGGAGGGCGCCGGCCAGGGTGAGGGCAAGGCTGGCGGCTACCAGGACGCGCGGTAGCGTAGCGCGGCGGCGTACCGGGGGAGAGGTCAGGAGGCGCTGGCGGGCTCGGGCCAGGGCTAGTGGATCGGGGTCCGGTACGTCGTTGCGTACCTGCTTGAGCAGGTCGAGTTCGTTCATGAGAGGTTCTCCTCGAAGTCGGGGCCGAGCGCGGAGCGGAGGGCTCGGCGGGCTCGGTGGAGGCGGGACCGGACGGTCCCGATGGGCAGGTTGAGGGCCTCGGCGATCTCGGCGTAGCTGAGGTCTTCCCAGGCATAGAGCAGCAGTACGTCGCGCTCCGCCTGTCGCAGGTTGGCCAGTACGCCGGTAAGAACCCGGGACGCTGAGGCGGCATCGACTCGCGCTGCGACCTCCGTGGCGAGCGGGTCGTCGTGCTGGTCGAAGCCGGCCGGTTCGGAGCGGGTGTAGGCCCGGTACTGACGGACCTCGTCGCGGCGTCTGCGGTGGATCAGGTTGGTGGCGATGCCGTAGAGCCAGGCCTGCACGCCGGCCGCCGAACCGACGTACTGGTGTTTTCGTTCGAAGGCGATCAGGAAGGTCTGGCCGAGCAGGTCGTCCGCCTCGGTGCTGCCGAGCCGGCGGGCAAGGTACCGGTGGATGGTGACGGCATGCCGGTCGAACAGATGGGCGAAGTCGTCGGGCGCCTCACCGACCTGGATCTGCTCGGCATCCGTCGGGGGTTCAGGACCGAGCTTGGGCAAGAAGCTGCCCGCGAGGACGGGCACGATCGGGCCGGCCTCCGCGGTGGCGGGTTGAAATGGGTGCATACCTGTTATTGCCCGCTCGGCCGAATCCGGTTCCCGCCCATTTTCGGAGCCTGTCACGCCGTTGGGCCGGCGCCCGGACGGTTCTGCGGAATCCACGTCATGACCCCGGTACTGGTCCGTCACCACGGGTGAACCCGTCCCCACAGGGAAGTGGAAGTGATCGACGTGGACTGCCGAGATGGGTCTACCCCGTTTGACGGACATCCGAGATCAGGAGCGGTTGCTCCGGAGGGATGTTCATCATGGAGTCCATGGGCAAGACGAAGCCAAGGCCTCGTCGTTCGTTCACACCTGACTTCAAGGCCGAGATCGTCGGGCTGTGTCAGCGCGGTGATCGGTCGGTGGGTCAGGTCGCGAAGGATTTCGATCTGGCTCAGACCGCGGTGCGTGAATAGCTGAAGCAGGCTGAACGTGACGTCGGAGACCCGGTGAACTGTTACCCGTTCATCGAGGCGGAAAAGGCCGGCAATCACAACGTCGCCAGGGCTTGTGAGCTGCTCTAGGTCTCCCGTTCCGCCTACTATGCCGACCCCGGATCGCGCCATGCCCGACGCGACGTCGAGCTGACCGCGAAGATCGTCGAGATCCACGAAGAGTCCCAACAGACCTATGGCTCCCCGCGAGTCCACCACGAACTGCCAGACCAGGGGCAGCGGTGTTCCCGCAAACAGGTAGCGCGCCTGATGCGCCAGATCGACCGTTACGGCCGCACCCCACGACGATGGAAGAAGACCACCATCGCCGACCCGGCCGCCGCCACCGCCCGGACTGATCGGCCGTGACTTCGCCATCGACCCCAACCAGCCAGCAGCCCTGGACACCCCGCTGGTGCGGCGACATCACCTACATCCACACCTGGCAAAGCTGCCTCTACCTCGCCACCGTGATCGACCCCGCCTCGCGCCGGGTAGTCGGCTGGGCAGTCGCAGACCACCTACGCACAGACCTGGTCGCCGATGCCCTCACCGACGCGGTCAACCGGCGCCGCCCAGCACCCGAGGTGGTGTTCCACTCCGGCCGCGGCTGCCAATACACATCCACCGAATACGCCAACCTGGCAAAGGATCTGGGCGTCGTCTTGTCGGTCGGACGACGAGGCCAATGCTGGGACAACGCCGTGGCCGAATCGTTCTTCTCCACCCTGAAAACCGACCTGATCCACCGCCGCCCCAGGGCGACGAACAGTATCCTTCCCCGTCGCGTCATCAAGACGACTCCGTGCGGCGCACCATGTAGGTAAGCCACCGATCCCCGGAACCATCGATGTGGAACGATGTCCACTCGACTTGCAGGTCGGCTCCTTCAAACGCAGCGGTGAGGTCCTGCTCGTGCCACAGTGCCGTGAACCACGGGCCTGAGACCTCGGCGCCCGTGCCCTCCCGCATCGATGCAAGGAACACGCCATCTGGCGCAAGCGCGTCTCGGATCCGACCGAGGACGGCCTCGAACTGTACCGGGTCCACATGGATCAGAACGCACAGTGCCATCACACCGTCGTAGGGACCGCCCAAATCGTCGGTGATGACATTCAATAGCTCGGCTTGCTTCCCGCGCTCTGCCTGAATCTCGCAGAAGGCGCGAGTGGCGTCCGTCCGTCGAACCTCGATCCCGAGGTGCTCAACGAAGTCCGCGTCATGGCCTGTGCCAGACCCGACCTCAAGAATCCGGCCGAATCGCGGAAGCGCGGCGACGAAGGTGCGCAACGTCTTCTCGCTCTGGGCGGGCAGCTCAGATCCACACAGGCGCGCGTAGTTTCGTGCTTCGCCCTCATAGGCCGCGACTGTTCGCTGATTCCGCTGAATCGCACCTCGGAACGCGTGACTTGTCGACTCGGTGCTCCCGGTCGCGGACATGGTGTGCCTCCTGTTCTCACCAGATTCGGCGTCTCCCACGGTTGCCGTAAGCCGGCGCCAAATACATAAGGCAAATGCCTAGTTCCCGTCAGGTGCGCACCCCCAAGGCGCCATGCTCCGCCACTTTTCTGGTACCCCCTCCTACAGTGCGTTGCGTTCCGGCAGCCACACGCACGGCAGAGGTGGTGCGAACGAACACTGCCTCCACCACGACTGCCAGGGGCAAGTCCGCCGCCCTCAACCAGCAGTCAGCTAGGACGACCGCTGGAATGACGCGGTGAAACCCGTGGGCACCAAGAGGTTGTGAAACTCCGGACCGGACCTGGCTGCGGCAGGGGCGGACACTTGGTAGTTCCGTGCCAGCCAGAACGTGGCCAGGGTGAGCTGGAGCATTCCTAGCTGGGTACCCACGCATACCCGCGGGCCCGCGCCGAAGGGCAGGTAGGAATGCCTACGTGGGGTCATCGCCGGGTCCAGCCAGCGCTCCGGATGCATCTCGTCCGGGTCGGTCCACCAGCGGGGATCGCGGTGGATCAGGTACGGGCTGAACATCACCTGGTCTTCCGGCTGCAGCGCCCACTGCCCCAGCGTCGTGGGCCGCAAGGCAATGCGGCCCATCAGCCACGTGGGTGGCCAAAGCCGCAATACCTCCTTGACCACCGCCTCGGTCTGAGGCAGGGCGGATAGCGGAGGAACGCTCGCACCATCCCATTGGGACGCCTCGGTGGCGACCCGGTCCCAGAGATCAGGTCGCGTGGTCAGCGTCCACACTGTCCACGTCATCGCCGCAGCCGGGACCCCAAAGGCCGCCAGCAGGATCCCGCGGATGAGGCGCTGCACCTGCAGTTCGGACAGGCCCGGTACCGCGAGAAGCACATCGAGCAGGTCGCGCGCCTCAGCGGGCGCTGGTTCGGCCGCGCGGCGGCGGATCCGTGCGGTGATGCTGTCGAGCGTGTGATCGCGAGCGCGCCGAAAGCGGGCGATCCTCTTGGAGGGAAGCCATGCCGGGAACAGCTGTGAACTGCCCGACAGCGGCTCGATCGCGGCTGTGTTCTCCGCGATGACCTCCGGCATCCCGCCAGCATCGGGCCCGAGACAGAAGTCGGCGGTTGCCCGGCCTGAGAAGGATTTCATCATCGCCAGTACGTCGACGGGCTGGCCCAAGGTCTCCTCAATCGTGCGCTCGAACAGCGCGCCCAGTCGGATTGCGTGCGCCTGAGCAGTGGCGCGGTTAAGTCCGCGCCAGCCCGCGCGTCGAGCTGCCATCCACAGCTCGGCGTCTTCGGCGCTGCGCTCGGCGTCGAAGCGGGTGGCCACCGCCGAGCTTTCGCTGGAGAAGTCGCCGTTGGTCCTGGCCAGCAGTTCGTGCACGAGATCGGGCTCGAACACCACGATCGTGCGGCTGTCGAAGGAGAACACGTCGCCGTACTCGGCGCTGGTGCGGCGCAGGAACCCCATCCGGTCTCGGTCGTACTCGACTGTATTGCCCACCAGCAGGCGGCCTTTCGGTCCGGGTGGGCGCAAACTCGTCTTGGTGCTCAACGCATCCTCCCGCAGTGATCGGAACCCGGGGCGGGGCAAGACGCCCCGCCGCCGGTGCGACATCAGTCCGCGATGTCCCAATAGTTGTAGAAGCCACCCATTCGGGTGTTTCCGAGCAGGCGAGCGGTGACGTGCCGGACGTAGTGCACCATGTTCCTCCAATTGAGCGAGAGCCGAGGCTCGTTGACGGATAGCCACGCTGCCAGATGCCGCCTTCACATGGCCTTCACACCAATTCGCCGAGTCAGCAGGTTTTCGCATTCGGAGAGGCGCCATTACTGCTGGCGTCGCACCTCAGCATGCGGACGGTGATGGGAGGCAGCCTGGATCGCGCCGAGGGCATGCAGTCGCGGACATCTCCGTGAACAGCTCCTGGGCTTCGGCGAGGGCCGTTGCAGCCCCGCTCGGGTCGCCCTTGTTGACTTCTGACCCTTCGGAGGCAGGCCGGCCAACGGTCGCTTCGGGCCTGCCTATACGGGTTCGCTAGACGGATGTGTCACCACCGACCTCGTCGGCGCCGGCAGTATGTGCCGTTCTAACGGCTACGACGCGGAGCCGGTGTATTCGTACGTCCCGTTACCCCGAACGCCGATCTTGATCCAGGGATACACGTGCGCGTAGCACTTTGTTGGGATACAGAGCTCGATATGACGTTGAATGTGTGACCATGCCGACGATGTCCCGATTCCCCACTCCTGGTTGACGGTCTGTTCCTTCCAGTTGACGATGCTCTGTTGGTACGAGAGGTAGTCGTAGCGGCTCTGCCATGACGTCACGCGAGTCCCGTCGCGGCAGTAGACCACGCGCTGGTGGTACTGGTAAATTGTGGAGCCCGTCAGGCTTCGGTGGCGGTACCATACGTCGACCCACGCACCGCATATGGCCTGGATCGTGCGGTTGTCATTGGTATCGGAGCCCATCTCCACCTTGGCTGTCGGGTCGGGCACCTGTGCGGCGATCTCTGGATAAGACCGGAGTAGATCGAGGTCGGCGGCGGTGTAGGTACCGTCGGCAACGCGCTCGAGTGCCTCCGTAATCGGTTCCGCAGCGAAAGCCGCTGTCGTGGAGCCGCTGAGTAGGACGCCGAATGCCAGGCAGACAGCCATCAATGTGCGCAGAGTGAACCGTCCGGTGCTGCGTCGAGACCGTCGCCCGGCCGAGGCCGAAAATCGCATCGACATGGTGCTCCTCCTTGTGTCAGCTTGGTTCTGTTGCCAACACCAAAACAGACGGCTCCTTCATTTCGCATACAGTCCTCTGTCAGCTCGCGCAGGTAGTCAACGGCCAGGTCGCGTTGGCTTGTCGTTCGGGCGTCGAGTGCCTCGTGGGTTTGAGTGCGCAGGCTCCGGTTCCGACGTCGGTGAGTATCTGGCGAGCAGTGGGTGATTCACGCAGGTAACGCAGGAGGCGTCCCGGGCTGTGCTTGAGCAGAAGCCTCGCGAGTTCGGGGTTGTCTGGCAGCACCTTCGTCAGGTGTCGGTGCGCGGCGCATCCGCGGCAGAGACCGAAGTGGAAGAGTCTCTCGACGGCTCCGACGATGTCGCCCTATCGGGTGATCAGGCCTTGATGAGGCCCGCGGTGGTGACGAAGGTCTGCCATTCGGCGGCCTGTTCCGGGGTGAAGTCGGACTTCGGGAGAACGATGGCGCTGATCCCCGACACTCCGAAGCGCCAACTGTTGTGGCTTTGCCGGATCGATTTGAACGCGGCCCAGGCGAGATGGGTCGTGCTGACCGCTGTCGTCGCCTCGATGCCAGACTCCGTCAGCGTGTAGGTGTAGGTCTTGCCGAATCGCCGCGTTGCAAAGTGCCCGATGACGGCCAGCAGTTCGGGACCGAAAAAGTACACCACACCGAGAACCAGGAAGAACCCATCGAAGTTCAGGACGAAGATGCCGAGGGCCAGCAAGCCGAGACCGATCAGCCTCGCGATCCAGCCGATCCAGAACGTCCGCTCGCGCACGTATTGCAGG
This sequence comes from Streptomyces sp. SID13031, assembly GCF_010548305.1. Lineage (GTDB taxonomy): Bacteria > Actinomycetota > Actinomycetes > Propionibacteriales > Kribbellaceae > Kribbella. The sequence continues at coordinate 464,516 of NZ_JAAGLV010000002.1, read as the reverse complement.
CGTTTCCCCAGCGTGATGTCGACCGTGATCGTGATGTCCATCGTTCCCTTTCAGACAGCAACGGGTGGTCGTCGGCCGTCCATTGCGTCGGCCACAATGAAGCAGGCCGGAGTTGTCATCGGCATGGGGTCCTAGTGCAGGTACAGCGCCTCGACGTCTGCCTCATGCTTCTTCATGACGATGTGTCGGCGCAGCGATAGTTTGAGGGAGAGTTCACCGTTTTCCTGGGTCCAGTCATTTTCGAGGGTGCTGAACTTCTTGATCGCTTCGGCTTTGGAGACGGTGGTGTTGGCGTCGTCGATGGCGATCTGGATCTCCGCGATCAGGTCCTTGTCGGTCGCCAGGGCCGACATGACCGTGGATTTTCCGTGTTGCCGGCCCAAGCGCCGATGGTCTCGGGATCGATGGTGATCAGCGCCGCGATGTAGGGCTTCGCGTCGCCGACGACCATGCACTGGCTGACCAGCTGGTGCAGGCGGATCCGGTCCTCGATGACTGCAGGGGCAACGTTCTTGCCGCCAGCGGTGACCAGGACTTTCTTTCTTCCGGCCGGTGATCTTGATGAACCCATCGGCGTCGAAGTCGCCCAAGTCGCCGGTGTGGAACCAGCCGTCGGAGTCGATGGCCGCCGCGGTCGCCTCGTCGTTCTTCCAGTAGCCGAGCATGACCTGCCCGCCCTTGAAGCAGAGCTCGCCGTCATCGGCAACGCCAACAGTCACACCGGGCAGCGGCTTGCCGACCGTCCCGATCCAGATGTCGTCCGGCAGGTTCACGCTGAGCGCCGCAGTCGTCTTGGTCGGCCCGTAGCCCTCCAGCACCGGTACGCCGATGCCGCGGAAGAAGTGGCCAAGGCGCTCACCCGGCGGCGCTCCACCGGCAATGCCCTAACTGCGCTGCGCGGAGCGCGCCCAGTTCCCCGGGCTCGCCGACAGCGTGACCAGTGCGAGCAGCGGTAGGCGAGCTCAGCAACCTCGGATCCGAACGAAAACCCTTGCTTGCCCAAGCACTCGTCACCGCCTCTGCCTGCGGCGCCGGGTCAGTGGCCTCCACGGGCTGGTGCACAGATGCATCGCCTGATCCCACAGCGCAACCTCTTCCAATGGATGCCCGGCGCGCCGTTGGTCGTCCCCGGCAGCCCTGTCACCAGCAGGGTGGCCGTAAACCGCCTCCCCGCATATCGGGCATCCGCCCTATCCACGAGCCCCTTGACCGCTAGCCTGCCTACATACCTGCCGACCGGCACCGCCCTCCGCCGTTCGCCTTTCTGGAGGAGGTGCCTTGAACCGCCGAGTGAGCCCCTTGCTGGCCGGACGCCGGACCGAGCTGGCCCTGCTGACCGAGGCGTTGAAGGACGCCGGTCAGGGAAGCAGCCGAACAGTGCTGATCAGCGGTGAGGCCGGTGTTGGCAAGACGAGGCTGATCCGCGAATTTGCCGACCGGTTGCCGTCCGGAACGCGCTTGCTGACCGGAGCCTGTCTCGACCAGAGCGACACGGGTCTGCCCTACGGGCCCTTCCGGTCCATCCTGCGTGACGTAGCACGGGAGTACGGCGGAGCCGGGATCGCCGCCCTGATCGGAGAGCCGAGCCGTGACGAGCTTGCCCGCCTTCTCCCGTCTCTAGGCGCTACTCCGGTCACCGACGATGCCGGCCTGGCCAAGGCAAGGATGTTCGAAGCGTTCAGGTCGCTGGTCGAAACGACCTGCGATACCGGAACCTGCGTCCTCGTCATCGAGGACGCGCACTGGGCCGACCCGGCCACTCAGGACCTGCTGAGCTACCTGGTCTCCACCCTGACCGATTCCCCACTCCTGGTCCTCGTGTCCTTCCGGACCGAGGAGGCCCAGACCGCGAACCACCTCCGCAGGGTTCTCACCGAACTCAGCCGCCTCGTGCAGGTCATCCGCATCGACCTCGCCGGACTTACGCAGCCTGAGGTCGCCCAGCAACTGAACGGGATTCTTGGCGAACCGGCCCCGCCCGAGGTGGCAGCCGTGGTGCACCGGATCAGCGAAGGCGTTCCGCTGTTTACCGAGGCCCTGATCGGGCCGGACGGTACGGTCCGCGGCAGCCTGCCCGCTTCACTCCACGGTCTGCTGCTGAGAATGGTCGAGGACCTCCCCGCCGGAACCCAGCAACTGCTCAAAGCGGCAGCGATAGGCGGCACGGTCGTCGAGCACGAAGTACTGGCTCAGGTCGTCGGGCCCGAGGCCACAAACCTGACAGCCACCATCGGGCCGGCGATCGCGGCGAAGGTTCTGGTTGGCTCCGCCGACGGGTATGCGTTCCGCCACGGGTTGATCCGTGACGCCATCGTCGCCGGCTTGCTGCCTGGTGAGACCATCGAGCTGCACCGGCGGTACGCGGAGGTTCTTACCGCGACAGCCCTTGACGACCCGCGGACGTGGCGGGCTGCGACTGTCGCACGACATTGGCTGGCCGCCCGTGAGCAGGCCCGTGCGTTCGCCGCCGCCTGGTCCACCTGCGGAAGCAGGGATGTCCAGATCGGTGCCGACGAAAAGCTGCAGATGCTCGAGATGGTCCTTGACCTCTGGAACCAGGTCGACGAACCGTCCGACAAAGCGGGAGCGAGCCGACTCGACGTACTGCAACTTGCGGCCGACGCAGCCTGCTGGGTCTGCGAGAGCGAGAAAGGGCTCGTCCTGGTCGAGGAGGCTTTCAAGGAACTGGCGGAACAACCGGCCACTGAGCGGAGCGCCGAATTACTGTTGGAGCGCGGCGTCATGCGCCGTCAAATGGTTGCTCCGGGAGAAGTCGAGGACTTCCAGGACGGTGTACGGCTGGCCAGCCAGCCCAGCATCCTGCGTGCCGCACTACTCGGGCTACTGTCTCGCGCTCTGATCGCGCGCGGTCGCCACGATGAGGCCCGGCCCTTCACCGCCGAGCTTGCCGAACTTGCCGATCGTCTGCCTTCGCCCGAGACACGGCTCGAAAGCCAAATCACGTCGGCCGCTCTGGCACTCCACGACGGTGGCGATCCCCAGCTCGCCTTTGCCGATGCTCTCGTCGACGCGCGGGCGCACGGGTATGGGGACGCCGAAATCCTGGCGTACCTCTGCCTTCTGCACTTCCTCTGCAACCTAGGTCAGCATCCAGTTGCGATCGACTACGGCCGGGTAGCGCTTGCTCGGGCTGTCGATCTCGGCAGGACCCGGTACGGCGGCCCGATGGTCGCGAATCAACTCGTGAACTCACTCGTGGCGATCGGCCGGTGGGACGAGGCTGTCGAGGTGATAGACAGCGCGCTGCTGATGAGGCCACCTGTCATCGAGCGGTTGAAGCTGCTGGTCTGGAGCGGCATCGTCGCCGTTGGGCGTGGTGACTTCGACGCGGCCGCGCGCGTGCTGCGGGAGCTGAAACCGCCGACGGGCCTGGACGCTGATGACGGCTCTTACCGTTTGGGCCGGATGCGATTCATGATCGAACTCGCCGTGGCCGAGGGGCGAGCCGATGACCTGGCGGGGCTGGCGTCCGGACTACCTGCGGTGATTCCGAACGCCGACGCCGGCAACGCCTGGCCGGCGGTGATGGCAGCCGCGCTGGCTGTCGACAGCCTCGCCGGAGGCGAGCGCCTTCGCGAGGAACTGCAGGTGGCGGCGGCCGCTCTGAGACGGCTGGGACCTCTCGAGAACGCATTTGCAGAGACGGTTTCGGCATCCGTCCTCTCTGCGACATGCACAGACGCGGTTGAGCGTTGGCTCGACGCGGCCCAGAGCTGGCTCGACCTGGGGCAGCCATACAACCGGGCGCAGACGCTGGTGTGCGCGGCTGCGGCGCTCGTCGCGGCCGACGAACGCCAGGCCGCCAAACCCATCCTGGTCGAGGCTAGCCAGCTGGCGCGAGATCTCTCAGCCCGGCCGTTGACCGAGCGGATAGCGACTGTCGCGCGACGAGCCCGGATCTCGCTCGGCACCGAGGACCAGTCCGCGCCCAGCGCACCCTTCGGTCTGACCGAACGCGAATGCGAAGTACTCCGCCTGCTGGTGGGCGGACTCAGCAACCGGGAGATCGCGGCGGAACTGACCATCTCGCCGAAGACCGCGGGTGTTCACATCTCCAACATCCTCAGGAAACTCGACGTCCCGACCAGGGCCGCTGCCGCCAGCGCAGCCCACCGTCATCACCTGCTGTAACCCATCGAAGGCGAGCGGCAACGCTCCGACTTGCGGCGCCGGCAGATAGGTCGATCACCCGATGCGATTGCCAGGGGTTTACGCAGACCGTGGTCGACGTACCAGCTCATCCACGGTCCACCGACCCTGACGAAGGCAGCACGATGACCCACCAGCCGATGCCGCCGGTCACCAGTATCGACGACTGGGCGACCGCCCGGGCGCTTCTCCTTGTCGAGGAGAAGCAGGCCACGCGCACCCTGGACGCACTTGCCGCCAAACGTCGACGACTGCCGATGACACAACTCCAGCGCGCCTACGTATTACACGGTCCAGCGGGAGAGGTGAGTTTCATCGAACTCTTCGGCGGCCGCAGGCAGCTGATCGTCTACCACTTCATGTACGGCGCAGCCTGGACCGATACGTGTGGTGGTTGCTCTCGCCGGATGGACGACGTCGGGCGTCTCGACCATCTGCACGCGCGGGACACGAGCTTTGTCGCCATCGCAGCCGCTCCCTACCCGAAGATCGTCGACCTCTGGACACGCAAGGGCTGGACCGTGCCGGTCTACTCCTCCCACGGCAGCAGCTTCAACACCGACATGGGAGTGACGCTGAACGGTGAAGAGAACTTCGGCCTCAGCGTCTATCTCCGCGGCGAGGCGGACGACGTCTACCGAACGTACTTCACGTCCGGGCGCGGGGTCGAGCCGGCCGGATTCCGCCAACTGCTCGACCTCACCCCGTACGGCCGCCAAGAAGATTGGGAGGACTCCCCCGACGGGTGGCCCCAATCACCAACCTACGGATGGGGATCAGAACGTGACGAATGACAACAGGTCATTCACACCAACAGTGTGGACCCGTGTACCCAGACCTTCGGCGACAACACCGATCCGGCGATCCTGCTGATTCATGGGGCATGCGCTTCGATGCTTTGGAGGGACGAGGGCCTGTGCCGAAAGCTAGCCGCTCAGGGACGCTTCGTCATCCGCTACGACAACCGCGACACCGGTCGGTCTACCGACTACCCGTCCGGGCAACGCGCCGTACAGCATCACCGACACGGCCGAGGACCCGCTCGGGATCCTTGACGTCTACCCCGATCGAGCACGGCCAGGCCCTCTGTTCCCAGATCCCGGGTGCCAAGCTCCACCCACTCCCCGACGCCGGTCACGAGGTGCAACACCCCCTCTGGGACTCCTTCGTCGCCGCCCTTGTCGTGCGCACCAAGGAACGCTAGCTTTCGAGACTTTGGGCCGTGTGCTGCGGGCCGTCGAGCAGCGCACGCCCGAGGTCGGTCAGGTCGTGCAGCACGGCCTGACCCGCTCGACGGCTGCTGATCAGACCCGCGTCGCGCATGATGCTCACCTGACGGCTCGCCCCGGCCACGGAGATCTTGCAGCGCCTGGCCAGCTCCGTCGTATTACACGTCTCAGCGATGGCTTCTAACGCGACGGCGCGCGTCGAACCGAGCAGAGCGGATAGGGATTCGCCTCGGGACTCTATGGGGGTTTCGAGCCGAACACTCGGGCTGTGATGGACGGGGTACACCAGGACCGGCGTCAACCGAGGATCCATCAGCTTGGTCGGGAACTGCCAGCAGAAGACGGACGCCTGCAGGCGGAGCCCCCGGCCCTCCAGGTAGAGGTCCTGGTCGGGAAGTCCCATCACCTCCAGCACCGGTGCCTCCCACCGCGTTGTCGCGTGGAGCTTGCCCAGCAGGCCGTCGATGCCGGCGTCGTACAGGTGACTGGTCTGACGCCGAAGATCGGCGCGGACCAGGCTCCGGATGGATTCCCAGTACGGCGCCAGCGCGTACCGGTGGTAGGTCCTGAGCGCCTGGCCGAGTTCGTTGACTGCATCGGCCCGGCCCTCGGCCAGATCTTTGGTCCATTGCGAAGAGGGCCGCCGGACCAGTTCCAGTTCGTGCCGGATCCGCTGACGGGAGGTGGACTGGACCCGCTCGACAGCGGCATCGAACGACCCGGCGGCGTAGGCCGGGGTGAGGAAGTCGGGCGAGTAGCCGCTCGGCGGAGCCAGTTGCAGCAGCCGCTCGCCCGGCCGGGGAAGCTGCCGACGGGTCCTCAAACGCCATCTCCCGTAGTGGCCCGCGCCATCCCGGCCCTGGAGTTGGTGCAAGCTGAGCAGCAACTCCCAGAGCGGGTCAGGCTCGTCGGCAAGGGTCGTCCGGGCCAGATCCTGGCCGGTGAAATGGATCCGCAACAACTAGAACACCCCCTCCCCGTGCAGAAACGGCAGCGTTGAACACCAGTGCGGCATCCAACGCTGCCGATAGAGGTCTGTCAGTTCCACCAAGGCGTGCAGACGTAGCCGACGTAGCCGTCGTACCCACACGCGCGATAGCTACCGTTGAGAAGGACCACAGAACTCCCAAGCGTCGCCCAAGTCCGACCGTAGTCCTGGCTCCGGTCCAACCACCGAGCCCCTCTCTCCGCTGTCACTCTGCCGCCGGGGTCGTATCTGATGTTCAGGATGGCGGTGGTGAAGCCTCTTGTTGTCCTGCAACTGGCGCCATATTGCGACCGGGTGCACTCGCCTTGCGCCGACGCAGCACTAGAACTCGTGGCCTGCGCCTGCGGCGCGAGAAGTCCACCGAAGACAACAGCTGCTGACACCACGCCAGCGCCAGCGCGCCAAACCCTCTGCATTCTCGATTCTCCGATCGTCTGCAGGTCCAGACCCGATAGCCTGCACCAGTACCGGACACACTGCCAGGCGACGCCTTCACAACGCCTTCACGGACGCGAACCATGAAGACCTCGTCGCGGTCCAGCGTGTGCGGATCCTTGCCGCGCACGCCGGATTCGAGCGTCAGTCGCCAGGTGCACAGCCCAGCAGAACCGAGACTCGGCGCCGCTACAGCGCCACCTCAAGGTGGCAGCAGGTCGGCGAACCCGTCCACGCCGGACGGAGATCAGCTTCTCCGTGGCGATGATCCGCTCGGTGTCCAACATCCAATAGGAGATGTAGGGCAACAACCGCCGGTGCAGATCCATCCCGGCCTCCTCCTCACCGGATCTCAGCAGGCGCCGCATCTCCAGGTAGATCTCGGTGGCCGAGCATCCGGGCTGAGTGCCGACAGTGCCACGGCGTACTGCGTCCGGGAGTTGAACTCCGGCGTAGCACCTCCGCGTCGAGCGCCGTCCCGGTCTCGGTCGGCGCGTATTGCAGGACGACCAGTGACGAGCTCACCGCCTCCAGAACGGCTTGATGTGCAGCACCAGTACTCGTCGCGACGGTGAGAGGAAATGAACCACCCCGGGTTTGATGCACACCTCCTTCGTTGGGAAGGTGGCATCTATGCCGAGCAAGTACGACGAGCAGACCAGGGCCAAGGCGGTCCGGCTGGTCACCGAGCACGTTCAGGATTACGACTCTGAGTGGGCCGCGGTCGACGCGGGACAGGCCGACGGGGTGTCGTCGGAGTCGGCGCCTGAGATTCGTGAGTTGAAGCGGAAGAACGCTGAGCTGGAGCGCACGGTCGAGATTTTGAAGGCGGGGACGGCTTCACATTCGGCGTGGTGGCCGGTGTCGCGGCTGTCGCACGAATCGGAGGCTGCTGCGGGCGTTTCGCGATCAGATGGTGGGGTCGTTGCCGGGAGAATCGTTGTGTGGCTTATAACGTCACGCGGGTGGATCGTGAGCAGTTGATGTTTGATGCCGCCGTCAGTGGCGGATTGGTTGCCTGAGGGCCATTTGGCGTGGTTCGTGGTCGACGTGGTGGCTGAGCTCGACCTGTCGGGATTCCTGGCTGGCTATCGCGTTGATGGTCGGGGCGGAGCCGCTTACGACCCGGAGATGATGCTCGGTGTGCTCATCTACGCCTACTGCGTTGGGGGAACAGTCCAGCCGCAGGATCGAGAAGCGGCTGGTCGAGGACATGGCGATCCGGGTTGTTGGTGCGAACCAGCAGCCTGATCACGCCACGATCGCCCGGTTCCACGCGACCCACCAGACCGCGATTGCGGGAGTGCCTTCATACTGCCAACGATGACGCTCGGCGCCTTCACATCGCCTTCACAACACCTGCTGCCAGTTCTCGTTTGCCGTCGCCCCGCTGAATCCCGTGGTTGCCGTCGACTCAGGGCGCCAAGGTCGGCCTTCAGCACGCTTTCGCAGCAGCGTCGGCGCGCTATCCCTAGCCTTCACTGTGATGAATTGAAGGGTATCCTCTGGGCACTCTGGGCGTCGATACGAAAGGTCGACAATTGAAGCCACGAACGTTTGTTCTCCTCGGAATAGCCCTAATGGTCATCGCTGCGACCGTACGGCGACGGCTGGTACTGATCACCGTGCAAGGCGGCAGCATGCTCCCCACCTTCAGCTCCGGTGACCGCGTCCTAGTCGATCAGATCGGCGCACGGAGGCTGCGTACCGGACAGATTGTCGTACTACAAGGCCCGCACCCCGACCACCGCGATGGCTGGGGCTGGAGCACGGACCCCATACCTAGAACTGGCCTGGCCAGCCATGATTGGTTGATAAAGCGTGTGATCGCAGTCCCATCCGACCCGGTGCCTGAGGAAGTGCAAGGGGTGCTCGGCACCGGAGCTGAGTCGCGGGTACCAGTTGGACGACTCGTTGTGCGGGGAGACGCACCTCATAGTGCGGACTCGCGGCAATGGGGTCTCGTTCCGGTGGATCGCGTTCTTGGTGTCGTCGTCCGCCGCGTCCGGCCGGCTACTGCCCCGGCCTGACTGGCGCCGCGTATCCACTCGCCTGGAGTGAGAAGAGCCGTGCGTACTCGCCACCGGCGGCGGTCAGCTCATCATGCGTACCTGTCTCGAGTATCCGGCCACCGGACAGTACGACGATGGTGTCGGCGTCGCGGACTGCGCTGAGTCGGTGAGAGATGAGTAGGCTCGAGCGGCCGGCCCGGTATCGCATGAGATCGAGATGCAGTGCATGCTCGGCCTCCGGATCGAGCATGGCGCTCGGCTCGTCCAGGATCAGCAGGTCCCGTCCCGCCCGCAGATAAGCCCGGGCGAGCGCGACACGCTGCCATTGCCCACCGGACAGAATCACTCCGGCACCCGGGTCGTCGGCCCCCGCGTGGTTGATGAACACACGGCTCAGCATGGTGTCGTACCCGCTCGGAAGCCCGCTCAGCAATCCATCGATATCCGCTCGATCGGCAGCCTCCCGGATCGCACCGCGGTCACCGAGAGAAGCGAGTTCGCCGACGCCGATGTTCTCCGCCGCGGTCAGCTCGTACCCGACGTGGTCCTGAAAAACACCAGAGATCCGATTCCTGAGATCGGCAGGATCGAGATCACGCAGATCCACTCCGTCCCATCGGATCGTGCCACGCTGCGGGTCGTAGAACCTGCAAAGCAGCTTTACCAGCGTTGACTTCCCGGCACCGTTCAGTCCCACCAAGGCGACAGCCTGTCCCTTGGGGATCACCAGGTTCACCCCTGCAAGGACCCAGGGGTGCTGGTCGTCATATCGGAACCAGACATCGCGCAGCTCAACGGCACCGCTCAACGCCGGCAGGGGCGTCGGCTGATCGGGCACCGGCAAATCGGGTTCGGACCTCACGACCTCCAAATAGTGGCCGAAAACAAGCAGCGACTCGGCCGTACCGGCGAGCAGACCGATGATGCCGCCGAGCCCCGTCTGGAGGCCAGCGACAGCTGCAACGAAAACGGTCACATCACCTGGCGAGAATTGGCCGGAGCCAGCGCCGGCGACCATCCAGACCAGTCCGCTACCCGCGACGACCGCCCCGATCGCGACCAGAGCGGTCTCGACCCTCATCGTCCGCCGATCCATCGCGCTCTCCGCCTCATTGGCCGACCGCAACTCGGCGATCAGACGACGCCGGAGGAAGGAGCCCAAGCCGAACAGGCGCACCTCTTTCGCAGTGCCGGCGTCTGTCAGCAGCCCCGCATAGAAGATCTGGCGCCGGAACGAAGGGCTGACCTGCCACGCCAACCTCGCCCGCTGCCTGGCAAGAGCGAACTGGGCGTAGACGACAGGCAAAACTGCGAGGATCACCAGCCCAGTCATTACAGGACTCAGCAATGACAGAGTCACCAGGAATCCGATGACGGTGACCAGGCTTTGGGCGGTACCGAGCACCGGCGAAACGATCTGGCTGACAACAGCCTGCCCCGCGCGCTGAGCCAACTGCAACTGGTCTTGGAACTGTGGGGTCTCGAAGCGCCCTAGACCGGTGAATCTGTTCAGTGCGGCGAACAGCTCGTCGCGCGCGACCAAGTCCGTGCGACGCCGCAACTGGCCTTCCACGTAGTGCCGCACTTGGGGCACCACCGCAGCCAGCAGACCGACGGAAGCCAACGCGGCGGCGAGACCGATCACGAGCGCGGTGGCCGGCTGCGCCATGCCCGTCAGCGAGTCGAGCAGACCCTTTGTCAGCCAAGCCATAGCTACAGGCCAGACACCGTCGACGAGACTGAGCACACAACAGGCGGCCAGACCGGCCGGACTTGCCCGCCGGGCCAGCGAACACCCGGCCGCGGCGCGCCGGATCAGCCGACCGGCCTTGGCCGTGTCGGCGGGACCGCCGCTTCCGGTCACGTCGGTAGGACGACGCCCAGCCGGGCCGGGTCGATGCTGCTCCCTGCGATCGTCAAGCGGTCGTCCAGCAGGTAGAAGGCCGGAAACACGCGGGCGTTGAAGCCGATGCCGATTGGGCCGTCGAGCTCCTCGCGAACGACATGAGCATGTTGGGCAAGCTCCGCGACGAGGTGATCCCCGTCCGGGGTGTCGCTGCCCACCACAACAGCTAACGTACGGTCGCGGCCAGGTCCGGAGTCGGACAGATAGCCGATGAATGCGGGAAGCTGATCGGTGCAGGCCTTGCACGTGGTCGACATGAAGGCGATCACACCCGAGCGAAACATGTCGGCGCCGATCGCCTCACCATCGGCTGTGACCGCCGTGAACTGCGCCACGTGCGTGCCCTCGGCAACGAGACCGCCGATCGGTCCCGACGTCTCGGACTCCTGCTCCAGGTGCTGCCGGAGCCGGCGTATCAGAGCCACCGTGAGCAGCAGGTCAACGCCGCACAATGCTCCGACCACGATCACTGCGGCAACGAGGTATGACATGGACGTCCTTCCGGTCAGTGGGGCGATCCGCCGCTGCTCCCGAGTACAGCAATGTCGTCAAAGAAGATCAGCAGCACCACGAGCACTACCGCGACGGTCATGCTCACGGCCACGCCGGGTGGATGGGGAGCGGTTGAGGACGACGCGAGGTCGGCGCAGACACCCACCGCGCAGACCGACAGCAGAAGGCCGTTGCGAACCAACTCGGTCGAGTCGAGCGGAGCTGAGGAGAGACCGAAGCAGTGGCACGATCCCCGAACACCGCGCTGCAACGCGGACCTGATGGCAGCACTGAACGTGACCAACAGCAAGAAGGCGAGGACCATACCTGGAACGACCGTAGCCGGTACAGCGACCAAGGCAACGGTCGCCCTCTCGATCGTCAGGACTGCAGCCATCACGAGCCCTGCGCGGGTCGACGGCATCAGCTGCTCGGTCACGGCAGCGAAAGCCTGCCGCGTCGCTCAACAGCAGTCGTAGCAGAGGTGCACGCAGCCGAGGCCGTCGCCCACGCAATAGCGGAGCTGCTGTGTGTGGTTCATGTTGATCGCATAGCAGTAGAAGTTGCAGTCTCCGAAGCGGCCCATCCAGCGGCCCTTGCAGACGGCCTGCGCAGTCGCCGTCGGCAGCACCGTACTGAGCATCCGATCGCCCAGCGCATTGAGCTTCGCAAGCATCTCGACTCCGATCGATGGTTCTGTGGTTCTGACGAGACGACGGTTGCACGGGTGGCTTTCATAGCGCCTTCACGCCGCATTCGCTCACGCTGCCGCGCACGCGGGAGTTCTAGGCGATCCGGTGTACTGCGTTGCCCGGCGTCCGATGCCGAAGGCAACACTGAAACCGGGTGTGCTTTTCCGTGGTCTCCAACGCCACCTCGGTCCGAGCCAGCCGCCGCTCAGCCTTGGTCAGCCGGGCCCGCAAACCGGGCGATCTCGGCCTGCTCAGCGCTGAGACGTCCAACCTTGGCACCAGGCTGGCGCCCTTCCAGAACGCCACCATCACGCAGCTTGCGCCATTCGGTGATCTGCGACGAATGCAGCCCCTCACGCCGCAGACATCCATCACCCTGGCCCTCTTCACAGGCCACTCATACGCCGCTAGATGCGAAGCTTCTCCGCCGGGTGAACGTCCGTCAAGGTCTCGGACCGCCAGCTCTCGGACCCGATTTACTCATCCCACCATCATCGAGGGACTGTAAAAAGCTCGGTGTACCCCGATGGGACTGCGAGTGGGTCACAAACTGGGTAGGGCGGGAGAGGCGAGTAGACGTTGGAGCAGGCTCGGGCGCTGGTCGCGCGCTCCACAGTCAGCTTGCGAAGTAGACAAACCCCGTGTTGGCCTTCGGAAGGCGCCCTGAAGGCGGGTGACCATACAGTCGCCGTGTCCTTGTAGAGAAGGGAAAGGCACGATGACCCGACGACTCAGAATCCTCACACCCCTGCTTGCGATGGTCGCCGCACTGGCGACCATCGGGATTACCCGGCCTCCGCCCGGAGCATCGATACACCCGCGTCCAGTGCACAGGATCCCAACTATGGATGCACCTACAGTGTCAGCTCGGATGGCAAGACGGCGACCTCCAAGTGCCCGCTATCTGCGCCGGGGACCCAGTTCCAGATCGTTGTCACATGGTGCAGCGTCGGCAGTTGCAGCTACCGGTCGAGCTGGTGGCAACCGCAGGGCGACAGCAGTCCGATCGTTTGGACGGGTGGCGGCTACGCCGCGACCTTCCATGGTTGGAACATGAGGTGACGCGTCGAGGTGTGCTGCTGGTCAAGGGCTGCATCGCTAAAGCTATGAACGTCCCCCGCCCGCCATTGTCCGACCTGGCATCCAGCGCTTCACCACATGAAAGGGACCCTATGTTTACCGTCAGACGATCGTTGCTCGTTGTCCTGCTGGCCTGCATCGGCCTCGGCTCCATGATGACGCCCACGCATGCAAGCACGACCTCTGCAAGCGCCACCGCTGCGAGTGGATGCAAGGCACTGGCGTGGAACCCATACGCATATGCCCCCTCGGGAGTCATTTTCGCGACGAACGACACATACTGTACGGGCCCGGTCTACGATGTCCAGGTCAACGTCAAGCTGTGGAAGCTCGCGTCCGGATCATGGTTCGTGGCCGCGAACCGGTCGACGTCCTGGGGCTACGTCGGCGTCTCACGTCAGGGCACCTGGCAGGCCTGGGAGAACCCCGGCATCCGTGCTTGCTACTCCTACATCGGCCAGGCGACGACGACATGGAGATACGCCGGATCCTCGGTTGTGACCTCCTCTGTGCACTACTCCCCATTGGTCAGGCTGCGCAACGACGGCTCAACCTGCTAGGGCTCTACGTAGGTCAGGCTCATGGAGACATCGTCGCAGTGCATCTCTACCGCTACTACCACGATCCGGTGAGGGCTGGGCGGCCAATCCAACGGAGCGCAGTGCATAGAAATGCCAGCTGGTTTGGGGCAGTCGATACTCCGGCACGATGGACTACTGCGTTGCAGCCTTGCTGACGAATGAACTCCAACGAACCCACCCGGCGCTCCCTACCACTGTGAGGCGTGGCGTGGGGGCAGTGAACGCCAGGGGTGGTGGCCGGAGCGAGGGTGAAGGCTAGGCCACTGCCCAGCCCGTTGTCCTTGTCGGCTTGCTCGGCCGCTTCCTTCAGCCGCAGAAGGTGCTTCTGCTTCTGATCCCCGGGGGCGATGCCACCGATCGGTCCGCTCAGGCTGTATTTCGGTGGCGTCGTCCCCGGGGTCGGTGTCGCATCCGTGGACCGAGAAGAACCAGGCGGCCTTGCCGGATACCACCCCGGGGCGTTGTCGACGGTGCTGGGAAGGGATCGGTGATGGCCGGCGTCAAACAGAGCCCCCGCCGCTGTCCGAATCCCCTGCTTGAGGCGCCACCGGAATCGCAGCGCCCTGCGCCGATCGCGGAACCACCGCTGCCGATGCGGTGGGCCGCCGCAACCGCTGCCCTGGAGGCCGTTGGTGGTGAGGGGCTCGACCGCCTTCTTGAAGGCGATGATCGGGTGCGGTAGCTCCGCGGTGGGCAGGTCGAGCTCTTCGTGCCAGGGGATCTCGGACCGGCCGCCATAAACGCCGAGGCTGCTCGCCACCGCGAACCGGCGGACGCCCCAAGCACGGGCGGCGTCCAGTGCGTTGAGCAGGCCGGTCAGGTCCGTGCGGAAGAAGCTGACCGGATTCTCGCCGGGGATGCTGCCGGCGAGGTGGAGGATGTCGGTGACGGCGTGGCGGTCGGCGAGGGCTAGGAAGGCGTCCCGGTCGGTGACGTCGAGGGGTTCCACGGTGACCTTGCCGGTGAGGAACGACGGGACCTCGGCCCGGCGGTGCGTGGTGACGACGACCTGTTGTCCGAGGTCGACGAGCGCGCGAGCGGTGTGGGCGCCGATCATGCCCAACCCTCCGGTGACGAGGATCATCGGAGTACCTCGTAGTGGAGGTGGGTCATGCCGGGTACCGAGATGGCCTCCAGCAGACGGAGCTTCACGTGCTTGGGGACGACGTCCTTGTTGCCGGCGACCTCGCGTGCCGCCGCGATCGCGTCCTCGATGCCGGTGGTGACGAGCGTCTGCTTCTCGCTGATCTCGGGCGCGGGCCGGTGGCTGAGGACGAAGAGTGGCGCTGTCGGGTGCGGCCCACCGCCTCCGAAATGGCTGGAATGCTCGTACGTGGTACGCCCCGCCACGGTCGCCCCGACTCGGGCCGCGAGGAGGTCGAAGAACCGGGCGCTCGGCTCGCGCAGCTTGAATCCGCCGAACTCCTGGCTCTGCGTGTCCCCGTCCGTGTACCAGTCGAAGAGCATGCCCGCGTCACCGAGACCGCGTCCGAACTCCTCCGCGCCGTCGGGAGTGCGACCGCTGATATAGCCGTCGACCGAGACGGCGTGGGCGCTGATGACCTTGCTCATGGCTCTCCTTTGCTGGTGATCAGATGGCTTGCGGGAAGTCGAAGAAACGGCCCGGGTCGTAGGCCTTCTTGACCGCTGCCAGCCGAGGGTGGTTTCCCGCGTGGTACGCCGCCGCCCAGTCGTCGAGCGCCGGGTCGGGAAAGTTGGGGTAGACGCGTCCTGACCCATCGGCGTGGGCGGTCGCCCAGGAAGCGTCGACCCAGGGATCGCCATCCTCGGCGACGTGCTCGAGCAGGAAGCGTTCGGCGCGATGGGCGAAGGCAGTGGCGTCCTCGGCGACCCGGTTGTAGGCCCCACCCATCGCGGTGAAGTTGAGCTGCCCGCGGGCCCTTGGATCGCCAAGCTGGGTCAACAGCGAGGCGAGGGTGCCGTCGGCCATCGAGTGGGCAAAGAACTCTGACCTGAGCCGCACGGCGCGTTCGGGGAGATCCCGCCGATCGGCAAAGGTGCTCTTCAGTTGGTGATACGGCAGGTCGGCGCGCAACTCGATCGCGGGAGCCACGCCTGCCCGATCGATGAGTTCCTGCAGCAACTCCCGGGTCGGTTCCTCCTCCAGAGTGGAGGCGCCGAACAGGGTGGCTTCGACAGGTACACCGGACGCAAGGCTGAGGTTGACAGTGAGCTCGTCCGGCGCGGCCGAGGCCCAGGCTTGCCAGGCCGAGACCAGTTCCTTTAGGCCCATCGTCCAGTGCGCCTCGATGCGGGTGGTCAACGGCTCAGGGACGGTGTCGAATCGCAATGACGTGACCACACCGAACTGACCTCCGCCCGCGCCGCGCAGACCCCAGTACAGGTCTGGTTCGTGGTCGTGGTCGCAGTCCACGACGCTTCCGTCTGCCAGTACGACCTGTGCGCCGACGAGGCGATCGCAGGTCAGTCCGTACTTGCGGCCTAGCAGCCCGATCCCGCCGCCGAGAGTGAGGCCTGCGATGCCGACAGTGGGACCGCACCCGGCCGGCAAGGTCCGGCCATAGGCGTGAAGCGCCGCGTACACCCGTTCCAGGCGGGCACCGGCGCCGATCGTGGCGATCCCGTCCGCCGCCATGGAGATGCCGTCGAGGCCGGACAGGTCGAGCACGATCCCGTCCGTCGAAGATCGACCCGCGAAGCAGTGCCCGCCGCCACGAGGGGCGATGCGGTCCCCAGTGGCAGTCGCGTACCTGACGGCGCCGACGACATCCGAGACCGAGCGGCACATGACGATGAGCCAGGGACGCACCTCTCGGTAGGCCAGGTTGACCGGCCGGCGGATCGCTTCGTAGCCCGGCGAGTCAGGGCTGAACAACTCTCCGTCGAGTGATTGGGCGAGTTCGGCAAGATCAGGCACGACCTCAAACTAGGAGCGGGGTGACCGGCCGGTCTTGAACAAATCGCGCAAGGGTCAGACTACGAGCGGCTGCCTGCTACGACTGTCTAGGTAGGACTGATAGGACGCGGAGTGGTCGTGGTCGCAGGCGCACCGATCGACGTTGACGCCGACGAACTCCCGCGGAGTGAGGCCGGTCAGACGCAGGCATTCCCGGCTGAGGTGTGCCTGGTCGGCGTACCCCGCGTCAACCGCCAATCCCGCCAGGCCGTCCGCGCCACGCCGGCCCGGTGCGGTGGCGCCGGCCTGAAACAGTGCGAGAAATCCCTGGAATCGCAACGTTCGCTGGAGGACCTTGGGACTCACCCCCACCGCGTGCAGGCAGCGGCGGCGCAGTTGGCTCGGGGAGAGCGCCAGGTGGGTGGCCAGGGTGTCGATGTTGACCGGGCGCCAGGGCATCAGCGCTTGTACGGCCTCGCCCACCAACGGATCCACCCGGACCGTACTGCGAAACTCCTGCAACAGATGGACTTGCAGGTACCTGAGCGCCCGCTCGGGCGTCCCGGCCAACGCCATCGCCTCCACCAGGCGGTCCGCCGAACTCCGCCACAGCTCCGCCAGGCCGAGACGCTGGTCCACCAGGTCGTCGAGCACCGTCGGTAGAGGCGGCGCGGTCCCTGGATGGAATCGCACACCCACGACGGTGGTGTGCGCCGGAATGACCTCGATCTCCGGACCGGTCAACGGACCGACCAGCTGAGGACGACCGCCGATCGGGAAGTGAATCTCGACCCCACCCGTCGGCAGGTGCCGTTGCAGGTACGCCGCCGCCCCGGTCCGCTGGATCCAGACTGTCCGCACCACCCCTGCCAACGCAGGCAAGGGCGGCCGCTCGATGTAAGAACCCACGACGTTCACCCCCGCACTCAAGCGCGCGACCGAACCAACGTCAACCCTTTCGGGACAGGGCCGCAGCACCGAACTCTCAGTCACCCATTGCATACCGCGCGCACATATGGTTGCCCAGCAAACCTCTGTCCCGGGGGTGGAACGGGATGCGCCGGCTAGTGGGAGTGGCGCTCGCGATTCCGGCGCGCTCGCGGCGCCGCTGGCGATCTGGTGGCAGCCGTCAATCCGACACACGCCGTTGGTAGCGGACGTCGTGGCCTCGGCGATCGAGGCGCTGACGGTCAGCGTTACCAAGCGATGGCGAACCGAGGCGATCATCCAGCGCCTGGACGATCACCCGATCCCAGTCCACTGGGATCTGACCGCCAACCTAGCGGTGATGGACACCCCGGCCCGGGTGTTCGCTGATATGGCTGCGGCGTGGTCAGCATCCGGGACCGAAATTGCGCTCATGGCGGCACACTTCCGAACGCTACGCCGCCGGCAGAGGTCAACGCTGCTGCAAGTAGGCCACGATCGTCGCCTGGTCGGTCGTGTTGCCGTCGGCATCGATCACCTGGGTTCGCAGAGACACGGACTTCGCCTTGGCAGGTGTTCGCGAAGACGGCTTTGTAAAGCCGGTCACTAGCCCGCGCTACGACCGCCGGCCGCCAGGCCTTACCTCGTCTCCGGACACTTGGACCTGCACCTTCTTGATCTTGGACGGCGTAAACCCCTTTGCCACATCCAGGGGCAGCGGCACCGTCGACGCCGCACCGGCTCCGGCGGCGAGCGGGGGGTGAGGAAGGCAAGGGACAGGACGGACGCGAGAACACTGTGTCTGGACTTCATCCCTTCCAATGTCCGGATCCCCGTCCCGGGTTCCACCTCGGTGACGGATAGGTCGATCGCCCTATGCAGTTCCCATCGGCTTACCCAGATTATGGTCGGCATATCAGTACGTCCACGCCCGTCGACCCTGCCGGAGGCACCCCGATGAATCACCAGCCGGCTGATTGGTCGACGCTTCGCCACGCCCACGGATCCGCAGGTGGTCTTCCCGACATCCTGGATCGGATGACCGCGGAGCGGGGACCTGCGCACTGGGACGTTCTATGGTCGATGCTGTGCGGCGGCGGCATCGTCTACTCGGCCAGCTTCGCCGTACTCCCCTGGCTGCTCGACCAGACTCGCAGCGAGGACCCGGATGGCGTTCTGCAGGCAGTGACGTTGGCTGGCGCCATCATCGCCCGCGCTGACCAACCTCATGGCGCCGGCGACGTGCGCACGCACTACGCCGCCGAGATCGAGCAATTGCTGGCACGGAAGCGCGACCTCGTACAGACGCTCGTCGAGCAGGACAGACACGACCGTCTCATCCGAATGAAGCTCGGTCGTAACTGGGCCGATCCCGCAGGGCCGACGTACCCGGTCGAGCGAGATGACCTTCGGCCCAATGCACTCCGCGCCGTCGTCAGCGATCACATGGCACCGCTGCTCAAGGAAGCCGGCTTCGCCCGGTCCGGTCCCCGCTTCACACTGACCACGGCAAGCGGGGACCAGGCGTGGATACTCGCCCATCGTTTCGAGCTTGGTGAGTACGACGCCGAGTTCCACGTCGACTCTGGTGTGCGGCCGAGCTCGCTGGACGCGGTCAAAGAAGCCAAGGTACCCATCGGAGATAGCGTTCTGGACCAACGCATGAGCGACCCCTGGGACTCGCTGCAGATGTGGAAGTTCGACCTCGACGACACCGCAACCATCGCCATCTTCAAGGACGCGCTGCGAGACCTGAGAGACCACCTGGCCCACCTGGTCGCCGACCGGCAAAACCTCTTGGCCCTCCTCCGCGATCCAGCCGCCCGCGTCCGATCCATCAGCGGCCCCAGGGACCGGTTGCTCGCGGTCTCGTCGTACGACCTCGGACCGTCGGAGGAGCTGGAGACCGCACTGAGGTCCATCGAGCAACGTAATCCGAGCGACCGCCTCCCCGCCTGGATCCGGCAACAACTGGCCGCGAACAGCTGACGAGCGCACCGGCGACAGGTGCGGTGTCCACTGCCGCATCTCCGTCAGCCCTGGCCAGGATCGGCGCGAGGTCGTGTTCAGCACCTACCAGGTCTAGGCGAAACGGCGAGCACGACCGGGCACAGGTCCGACGCGACAACTACCGTTTGTCCGTGGCGCGGCGTTGAAGGTCGACAAGGCCAAGGCCGGCCGACGGTCAAACCAGGGCGCTGAATCGGAGCTGGCATTCGGGCCAACCTGATGGTTGCCTCGTCAACACCTACTAGCCGGGCTCGATGGCTCAGCACTAGTACGGCCGGCTGCGGAGCCATACTCACATCACTGTTTAACGGCTAAGAAAAGCTCGCAGATAGGGCGGATGCCCGATGTCCGGGGAGGTGGTTTACGGCCACGCTGGTGGTGACAGTACCGCCGGGCACAACCAATGGTGTGTCGAATGCCCCTTGGGAAGAGGTCGTGCTGTGGGATCAGGCGATGCAGCTGTGCAGAAGCCGGTTGAGGCCACCGACGCGGCGTTGCAGTCCAGGTGGTGACGAGTGCTTGGGCAAGCACGATGCGAGTACTGCGTTGGCTGGTGCCGGCCATCGCCGCCGCCGGGCTGATCACAGCGTGCACAGCCAACGGCGTCGAGGGATCGCATCCCGGCACCACCACGTCCACAGTCACCTCCCCCAGTTCCACGACCACAGGATCGCCGACCCGGTCGCCGGCACCGGCCCCGATCAAGATCGACAAGCCTCCGCCCGATGCGTCGGTCGGCAAGCCAGCGCTGCGCGACGAGCTGCTCGCGATGCTTGCGCAAGACCAGGCGGTCCGGACCGGTACACCGCCGCCAGGTGACAAACGCACGCCGGAAGAGCTTGCCGCAGCGTGGGACGCGACAGACCGCGCCAATACTCAGCGGATGACCAAGATCCTCGACGAGCACGGCTCGCCAGGCTGGGATCTGGTCGGGAGCAACGGTGCGCACGCAGCATGGGTCCTGATCCAGCACGCGGACCTCGACCTTCCATTGCAGGAGCGTGGCCTCGCACTGATGAAGGACGCAGTCACAGCCAACAACGCCGACCCCAAGCGACCTCGCGTACCTGGTAGACCGGGTCCTGGTGGCCCCGAACGAACCGCAGCTCTACGGCACCCAATGGGGAAAGAGCCCCGCAGGAAAGCCCGAGCCGCGAACAGCGATCGAGGACGAGGCGATGGTCGACATCCGCCGGGCCGCCGTCGGGCTCGGCACAATCGATGCCTACCTGAAGGAGCTCGGCGCGGCCTTCGGGAAACGCTAGCCCTCCCCGGCCGGCGTCCAAGTCGAGGAATCCACAACCCTTGTCGCCCAGTCGACAAAGCCTCCAAACCAGCCGCCGCCGTCTACTACATCGCCTTTACCAAGAGCAGGTCGCCAGGGGCCTTTTCGAGTCTCTGAAGGCGATCTGAAGCCGCAGCCCGCGAGCCTTGGACGTACCGAAGGCCGCATGACCCGTACCGACTGGAGTCTCGAGGAGGACAGTTGATTCAACCATCACTGACCGAGGCCGCATTGGCCCTGAGCCGCAGCTGGCTCGCAGCAACCGGCCCCATCCAGGAATCAGCGGCTGAGCCTGCATATCGCCCGGAGCACCAAGCCTCCGTCGCTGTACTGACTGCGCCTCAACGGCGTAAGGACAATCAGGGCGCGATTACAGCGAGCACTCGTGGTCCATCGCCTCCCGGCGGCCCCTGATCCGTGCAGTGTCAGTCGGTTTCGGTGCGCTGACGCTTTGCCTGCCGGTCGTAGAGAGCGAAGAGCCCAGTGGCGATAAGGCAAGCCCAAATGTAGGCGTTGGTGATGAACCGCTCAGGGAGCGACCGATCGCCGGCAGGTTCATCGCTGATGAGCCCCCAGAGGACACCGCCAATCCCATTGCCGACCGCAAACAAGACCAGTCGTGCAACGAACCACCGAAACCACCTCGACCCACCTGCCCCAAAAAAGGTGTCGATGTCGAACAACCTCCGCACCACCCCAGCGTGTCCAGGCTCGGGCGCCGCAGCCGCTTGATCTGTCCGCTCGTCCACCATCCCAGTCTGACACCCCAAAGGTCCCCAGCCATCCCATCACCCAATAGCCGACGCGGGATCGAGCGAAGCACCCACACCACGGCTGGTCCCTCATGGCGGTTGAGCCGGATCCATGGCCCCCCGTGGTACCGGATCTCCCGGTCCGGTCATCGCTTCAGCCCGACCGCGGCAAGCGGGGACCGGGCGTGGACACTCGCCCATCCTTCAAGCTTGGTGAGTACGAGTTCTACGTCGACCTGGCGTGCGGCCCGTGTCGATGGACGCGGCGAAGAAGGCCCGTTCTCGACGACCGCGACGACCGCCTCGGAGTCGGTCAGAGTCCACTGCACCTGCGAGACTGACGAGGTCTCGTAGATCGGCACTGTGATCGCGCCAATGCTCCAGATCGCGTAATCGATCAGAGTCCACTCGTACCGCGACGCGCTCAGCAGCGCGACCCGGTCGGCAGGGTTTCTCGGGTTTGGAGACTCGGCTTTGGGCCAGGACATGGTGTCTGAACGCGGTGTGTTGACGGCGTCGGATGAGCTGTGGGAAGTCGCTGTACGACGGGCTGCGGTGGTCAGCCGCCTGGCGGCGCTGGACACGGTAGGCGTCGCCGCGGTGGAGGGCGGGCTACCCGATGAGCGGAAAGCCGTACGCGGTGGAGCGGGTAATCGGGACGGTGATGCGCCTGGTCCACGACGAGGTGCCGGGTACGACGTTCTCGAACGTCGCCCAGCGTGGCGCCTACGACAGCGACGGCAAGGCGGTAATGACGCTGGCGGAGCTGAACGCCTGGCTGGTGCTGGCCGTCGCGTGTTACCACGGCCAGGTGCAGGAGGCCCAGGGCCGAATCCCCGCGGCGGTGTGGACCGAGCTGGCTGAACGGGACGGTACGCCGGCGACGACATCCAACGTGACCGCGTTCGTTCCTGGTCGACTTCTTGCCGGTGATCCTCCGCACGCTGTCACGCAGCGGGTTCCAGGTCGATCACGTGCAGCACTACTGCGACGCGCTCAAGCCCTGGATCGCCCAGCGAGCAGCTGGGCAAGTTCGTACTGCGGCTGATCCGCGTGGACAGCTGGTACCTACTGGGAGCAAGCCGCAGCGGCAGCCAGTCATCGGCTGCCGCTGCGTCTGTTTGCGGCGCGATCAGGGACGAACCGCAGCCAGAGATTCATTGGACTTGGAGGTCAGGATCGCCTTGCACTCGCCGGTTGTGACGCTGCAGCGGAACATCTTCTGCGCCAGCGGCTTCACGCCCCTGGTGTCGGCCAGCACGATCACGGTCGCCGGGTCTTCGAACACCGCGCTGTTCCAGGTCCAGCCGCCGAACTTGGCCGGGATTCCGAGCTTGGTGGCCTTGCCGGTGGCGATGTCGACGGCGACCCGGGTGCTGAGGACCATCGTCCTTCCTTCCGGTGACAGTGCCACGTAAGCCGCGGCCTGGTCCGATTCGACGGTTTCGAAGCAGTACTCGCGCTTCAGTTCGAGTCCCTTCGCGCCGAGGGTGGCGGCCTTGGCGCAGTAGCCGTCGATGCCGTTGCCGCTCAACTGCACGACCACGTCGCTGCTCCGAACCACTTGCAGTTCACCGCGGAGGCCGAGCTCTTCGACCGTCCGCGGCTGGTCCGCTCCGGGCTGCCAGACGGACACCGGCCGGGAATCCACTAGCTCCGGCGTCAGCCAGATGCCGTCTTTGTTCCAGCCGATCAGTCTGATGCTCGGCATCGGGAGGTCGAGTCTGGCCGTTTCCTTGCCGTCCTCGACATTCACCACGACCACTCGGCTGTCCTTGGCCCCGTACGGCGCGACCGCGACGGCCAGTTGCCGACCGTCGGGGGAGATGACGGGATAGGTGGCGCCGGTCGGTCCGAGTGGCGTGACCTTGCCCTTCGGGTCGACGATCGCGGCCTGGGACTTCTTCGGGTCGGGGTAGCCGGTCTTGACCAGCCAGCCGCCGCCCAGCCGAGCCAGCACCTCGCCCCTGACGCCCGGATTCTTGACCTTCTGCTTGCCGTCCTGGATGACGGCCCACCAGGTGTCCAGCGGGTTGTCCGGGTTGTTGTGGACGGTGACGGCGTACGGGATCCGCGGAGCGCCGGTAGAGACGGGGCCGGTCGGCATTGCGGCCGGAGAGTCGGCCACTGTGGGCTGCTTGTCGGCGAGGCGGGTGAGGAAGGGTACGGCCAGGACCAGGACCGCGCCGATGGTGGCGGCGGCCAGGACGATCGGGATCCAGCCACGCTTAGTGGGGGTGCCGGTGGCGTCCAGTTGCAGGCCCGGACCCTGGGCCGCGTCCGGGACCGTGCCGGCCTTGGTCTGCAGGTAGTCGCGCAGGCGGTTCTTGGTGTCGTTCATCGGACTTCCTTCAGCTTCTTGGTCAGGGCGGTCAGGCCGCGAGACGCGGTCGCCCGCGCGGTGGAGGCGCTGATCCCAAGGATCTGCGCGATCTCGTCGAACGGGAGGTCGAGGTAGTAGCGCAGTACGAGGACCTCGCGCGGCCGGGTGGGCAGCGACTGGAGTGCCCGTTGCACCTCGAGGCGTTCCTCGCCGAGTACCGCGGTGCTCTCCGCGGAGTCCTGGGGCGCCTGGTGCGGCGGCGTGTAGAGCCGCGCGACCCTTCGCCGTCGCAGGGCCGACCGGCTCGCGTTGAGCACGATCGTTCGCAGGTACGCCAGCGCCTTGTCGGAGTCCTTCAGTGGCCACCGCCGGTACAGCTGGGCGAAAGCCTCCTGGACTATGTCTTCGGCTGTCTGTCGGTCATCGATCACCAGGACCGCCAAGCGCACGAGGCCGCGCCAGTGCTGCCCGTAGAGCTCCGAGACGGCCGTACCCGCGTCGTCTGCCGCAGCCCGGTGAGGATGCCGGATGCTCACCACTAGATTCGTCACACCCTTAGAGACGCGCCGGACTCCGAAACGCTGTGGTATCACCCGGCCGGGTTCATCGATGGCCAACAGTGACGATGTGCTGGTCGAAACCCGGTGGTGTGGCGTGGGGTGATTGATCAGTTGCCCGCTTCGAGACGAACTGGAATTCTCTGTGCGCGTTGGCCCCACGACCCTGCCGCAGCCTGGTCGCACCGACCCGTCGCTGATCCGGAACTTCTGCATCATCGCCCACATCGACCACGGTAGGTCGACGCTGGCCGACCGGATGCTGCAGATCACCGGTGTCGACTGCCGCCAGATGCGGGCCCAGTACCTGGACCGGATGGACATCGAGCGCGAACGCGGCATCACGATCGAGTCGCAGGCCGTCCGGCTGCCGCTCACGCCGAAGCCGGACACCCCCGGCGGACTGCTCGAACTGCCGCGACAAGCCGCGATGTTCGACGCCGCCAAGACCGGTCAGGTACAGGTGCTCCTCGGATCGACGACCAAGATGGACATCGGCACCAACGCACAAGACCGCCTCGTCGCACTGCACCACGTCGACTGCCCCTGGCCGCCAGCCGACATCATCCAACGCGGCGGCGGCCGCCGGCAGCACAACCAGAACCCCGAACTCGAAATCGTCGGCTACGTCACCGCGGGAACCTTCGACACCTACTCCTGGCAGACCGTCGAGCGCAAGGCCCGGTTCATCGGCCAGTTCATGAGCGGACGACTCGACTCCCGCGAGATCGAAGACATCGGCGAGATGACCCTGTCAGCCACCGAGGTCAAAGCGCTGTCCGGTGGCAACCCGCTCCTGATGGAGAAGGCCCAGGCCGACGCGGACGTCTCACGCCTGGTCCGGCTTGAAGGGGCAACAGCCAAGCCCAGAGCATGCTGGTCACCGGATCCGCGAAGACACCAAGCAGCTCGCGATGCTCCGCAGCGAGATCCCGCACCTCGAGGCCGTCATCGCACGACGGGTCAATAACCCGCAGCGACAGGTCCGGATGCACGTCGATGGCCGCCTGCACAACGAACGTGCCGAGGGCGCCCGTGCCCTAGCCGGCCTGGTCGTCCGCTTCGAGAACGCACTCCGCAGGCTCGACCGCAAACTGGCCGCCAAGCACGAGTGGATCGACGAGATCACCCGAGCTGAAGGAGAACTCGGGAAACCGTTCCAACTCCAGGACGCCCTCCACACCGCGTACGCAACCCGGAAAGCGATCAACTACAAGCTAGCCGCGGCGCCACCGCCGGCCGCTGCGCCAGTAGCACGGACCCGGACGTCGCAGCATCCCTCAAAGTCCTCGCAGCCACGCACGTTGCTCCCCCGGCGGGCCAACGGCCGCAAACAAACCTGAGCACCGCCCGGCCATACAGCCCGCTACCGAACCACGACAGGACCATCACCCTCGAGTGAGTGGTCCTGTCGTGGTCCGCCGGCCAGTTTCAGCGCTTCGGAAGGAGCGAGTTCAGGAACGCTGGACCTCGCGATGCCGGCGACCGAGTCCTGCTTCGCAGGTTACGGGCGGTGGCCGGGCGCCGCGTACTGGACGATGACTGGCAGCGTCTTGCGGTGCTACTTGGTCAGCCCGTAGGCGCGCGTCACTTCCTGAGTGAGGCGGCCGCCGTCTGCGTCGGCTACCTCGAGGCGGAGGTGCACAGGCCTGCCGGCGTGTTCGGCCGGGTGGGTGACCGTGGCCGAGTAGCTGTTACCGGACCCGGCACGAAGTGGGAGCTCGACCCAGTTCTTCCCGTCCTGGGACATTTCCAGTTTGGCCTTCGTGAAACGGGAACCTTGGCTCCGGGTTTGGTGCCGCAGACCGAGGTCGATCCGGGTCGGCCGCCCGACCTTGACCTGGCTGCGCAGGTCTGCCCCCGGCACGTCGATGTCGGCGACTATCAGGGGCATGAATTCGGGCTTGCCGCCCCGGGAGCGGAATGACCAGTTCGACGTGACCCGGGTGGAGTACTGCCACCAGGTCTCCTGCCGCTGGGCATCGAGGGAGATCTGGTAGTACGCCGCCTCCGTCGGGACGTCGAAGAACCCCCACGCCGGCTGGTCGTGCCTTCCGATCTCGGACCCGTTGCGCCGCACAACCAGGTCGTAGGTCCCGACCAGACCCCCGACGGAGTACGGCCATTCTTCGGTGCGCGACGCTCCGTGCGCGAAAGGCGGGATCGCGACGATCAGCATGTCCCTCTCCCAGCCGACGAAGGACGTGCCGTGGATCTCCTCGGGCAAGTGCCGGGGCAGGCCGGAGATCGCGACCGGCGCGAACCACCGCTCCTTCAGTTGTTCCCCGGCCTTGTACAGCCGCGGTTCACCGAACCAGCGGGTGGCACTTGCGAAGTTCCGGTCGGTCGCAACGATCTTGTGGACCCAGGTCAGCGAACCAGTCAGGTAGGTGGTGTGGCGTCCGGGCGCCGGGAGCAACCGATCCCAACTCTCGCCGACAGCACCCTCCAGGTACTCCGTGCCGTAGCCGGCGCGTTTCGACGAAATTATCCCGTCACCGGTCGGTGCGCCGAACTCTTCCTGAACGGCGGCGAAGTCCGTGGGCGCTTTGCGAACCGACGGATCGGCGGGAATTCGGCCCGGCCAGATCTCGGCGGTCTGGTAGACGGACGAACCGAACGCGACGCCGGTGATCCGCAGCGCCTTGGCCTGCTCAAGGACCTGCCCGGCCGTCACCCGGTCCGTGGCGAGCACTGGGATCGTGACTCCGGAGGACAACGGGAAGATCGCCCGGGCCAGGCCTGGCCGATCCGGATCGAAGAACATCACCGCTGTGGCACCGGCTTGCTCGGCGGCGAGCGCTTGGTGTGCCTCAGCGCCGACCGACTGCCGGACCAGCGCGAGCTTGCCCTTCACTCGGTCACCGGTCAGGTCGTCCGGAGCGGCGGTGCCGGCATCGACCGGTACCAGGGTCTTCGTGCCGGAGAATCGGGGCGCGTAGAGGAAGTCGCTGACGGGAAGCTCGCGACCGGTACCGGCGATGCGGACCCAATAGGGCGGCGCCTCGAGTGGGGCGCCGACGGCGAACGTGGACCGGTCCGTCGTCGGCATCGTCGTAGGCGTCGCCCGCAGCTCCCACGACTGTCCCACCGCGGTGAAGGCATCCCGGCCGAGGTAGTAGCCCTTGGCGTCCTTGAGCGTCAGAACCATGTCGACGTTGTGGGGACGCAGATCAGGCTTGCCCTTGACCTCGATCCGAACCAGCTTGGCCTTGCGGGCGTCCAGTGCCACGGTGCGGTCGCCGGCGACGGTGATGTTCGATTCGGCGGCCAGCGTGGCGATGTCGGGCGTGGTGTCGGTGGCGGCCTGGAGGAACGTCGTGGACATCGCATAGCTCCCGGCCGGCAGACGGAAGGTCCGGCGTCCGTTCGGGAGTTCCTGGAAGTCGGAGAAGCCGTCGCCTCGGCGCCCGATCAGGACGTACGAATCGGCCAGGTTGCCGTCGAGGCCGGTAGCGCTGACAGTGACGTCGTACATCTCAGGTTCCAGGTACCAGCCGTAGGTGCTGATCAGTGGATCGCCGCCGTCGGGCGGGCTGGCGACTATCCGCCCGCTATGCGAGCCGTTGGCGCCGCCGAACTCGGCCGTGACCTCGACACTGGCCTGACCACCGGCCGGTACCAGCAGGTCGGTGGCGCTGACCCGGACGGGGGCGCTGCCCTCATCGGCTCTGCTGTCCAGCCTCAGGGAGACCGGAGTGGTGCCGGAGTTGCGGTAGGTGACCTTCTTGGTAACCGGGGCTGGATTCGGGTGCGGCCAGGGCAGGTAGCCGTAGTCCAGCTCCGGCGTATCAAGGGTCAGGGTGCTTTCGGTGGCCTGGTCGGCGTCGACGCGACCGGCGCCCTGGTCGAGAACTTTGCTGCCGGATTGTGGGTCCGTGGTGGCGATGAGGTGGTTGCGGAGTTGTTCGCCGGTCCAGTCGGGGTTCCGCTGGGCCAGGAGTGCCGCAGTACCGGCAACGTGTGGGGTGGCCATCGACGTACCGGAGGCAGCGGTGTAGAGGTCGTCGATCGGCTCGCCCATCGCCGTACCGGCCGCACGGGCCGCGATGATCCCGGTTCCCGGCGCGGAGATCTCGGGCTTGAGCGAGCCGTCCCGGCGCCGCGGGCCGGGGCAGGAGGTCTCGTTGATGCCGCCGTCACGGGTCAGATTGCCCACGGCGAGCGCCGCCTCGGCAGAGGCCGGCGAGGCGATCTGGCCAGGTGTTTTGTCGAAACAGTTTCCGGCCGCGACCACGAACAGTGCGCCGGTCTGCCGGCTGAGCGTGTTGACCGCCTGCGCCACCGGGTCGGTGCCGTCGGTGGGCTCGCCGCCGAGGCTGAGATTGACCACTTTCGCACCCTGGGTGGTGGCCCATTCCATGCCGGTGATGATGCTGGAGTCGGTGCCGTAGCCGTCGTCGTCGAGGACTTTGCCGTTGAGCAGGGTCGTGTCCGGGGCGACGCCGCGGTACTTGCCCTGGGAGGCGGTGCCGGTTCCCGCGATCGTGCCCGCAACGTGCGTGCCGTGGCCGACTCGGTCGAGGGTGTCGGGACTGTCGGAGAAATTGGCCTGGGCGCCGACCCGGCCTTCGAGATCGGGATGGGTCTTGTCGATGCCGGTGTCGAGGACGGCAACCTTGATGCCCTTGCCGGTGTAGCCGCGTTGCCAGGAGGCGGGCGCGCCGATCTGGGTGACGCTCTGGTCCAGGGCGGCCTTTATCCGGCGGTCCAGACGGATGGTACGGATCTGGGGCTCGACCCGGTGGCTCTTGGTCCTGGGTACCGGGTCGCTGATCGAGCCCCAGAAGGCCGAGCCCTTGATGACCTGGGTTGCCCGGGCGCCGATCGAGGTGAGGAGCCGGGACTTCGTGGTACCGGAGAAAGTGTCCTTCTTGGCTTGGGTCCGCGCGGTGGCCGGGCTGCCGGCGTACTGGACGATCACCGGCAGTGTCTTGCGGTGTGCGTCGTCGTAGCCTTGCTGGATGAGTCCTTTGACGTCGAACAGGGCACGGTCCAGGCGGCCCTTGGCGACCTCGCTCAAGACTTCCGTCGGGATGACATATGTGTGCTCGGCGGTCCGCGAGATGACCGCGGCGGTGGCGGCACCACCACCGCGGAAGCTGACGCGTTCCGGCTGGCCAGGTGTGCTCTCGACTTCGACCCGGTCGCCGGTGATCAGGGTGACCATCGCAGTACCAGGTGGTCGGGTGGGTTGTTTGCGTGACTCCCGGACCGGTTCTGCGCCGGCACCGGGTGGGGCGGTCAGTAGCAGCGCCAGGCTGGCGAGCAAGGCGACTGGACGGATCAAATGCATGGGGATGGCTCCTTGTGTCGACATCAACACCAATGAAGACGTCTCAGGCCACAAAATGCTGAGTGGTTGGATCCTGACGAAGCGGCGACCAGCAGGCTCGGGCCAGGGCGAGCAGGGTCAGCGGGGTGGTGATGGCGAGAGTGGTCCTGGTGCCCAGGGCGGTTGTCAGGAGGCCGCGATGGCTTAGCTGCCGAGGGTTCGCCAGGCTGAGGTGGCGGGGCCCAGGAGGTGTGGTGGTACGAGGGTCTGGCGCAGGGTGCGTTGGGGGACGCCGTAGATGGGAAACGCTAGACCGGTACAGGCCGGGGCGAGGAAGACACGCGCCTGCGGTGCGACGAGTCTACCGAAGACAACAGCTGCTGATACCAAGCCTGCGCCAGCGCGCCAAGCCCTCTGCATTCTCTATTCTCCGATCGTCAGCAGGTCCAGACCTGATGGCCTGCACCAGTACCGAACACACGCTGCCAGGCGACGCCTTCACAGAAGCGTTGTGAAGTGTTCGTTGACGGCTAGACATCCAACATTTATTCAGCCGTTACTGTGCCCACGGTGGTTGCAGCTTTGAGCCGTCCGCCCCCGGTGACGGTAAAACGGCAGTCACGGCTACCTGAAGCTCGGCCGAGGTCTCACCCAGACTGAAGACCGCGGCCTGCCCCCCGGCCAGTACGACAGCCGCGTCCCCCGGGCCGAACTTCTCGCCGTTCGGGGTGATCTGGATTGTGCCCGCCAGCACCATGAAGACCTCGTCGCGGTCCAGCGTGTGCGGATCCTTGCCGAGCACCCGGGTTCGAACGCCATTCGCCAGGTGCAAATGCCGGCTGAACCGAGACTCGGCGCAGCCAGCACTATGAACTCCACACCTGGCAACTGGAACCTCGGCGCCTCGTCCCCATGAAGAACTGCCATCTGCTCCCCTTGACAGTGAACGAACCCATGATCGGCCGGCTGCCGGACGCCGCCTTCAGAATCCCTGCGCAGCCGGTTCCCGGACTGATCAGCCTCCGGCCCCCACTAACAACTTGAAGTTGACGTAGCACTCAGCTCCATCGTAGATCTTGCCTGGTTGGTCGATTGCAGAGGTCGCGCGTGATTCGGGGGTTACGTCCCGGACGCTGCGCCATTACCACGCGATCGCCGACTGGCCAGGATACAAGGCGACCTTCGCGACAGCCAGGCGTGGCCCAGTCTCGTTGAAGGTCAACCTGGTCGATGCCGACGGCAACACGACCGAGCAGACGGCGATCAGTGCGTTTTCCCACTGCGCTTGGGGTTGCGCCGAAGCCGGGCACCAGGTTCATGCCTCCACCAGGTGCGGTCTGCATCGACTGCACCCCTGGTGAGACCGGACGACGAGAGCTGTGGATAGGGCATATGGCCGATGTCCGGAGGACTGGTTTACGGCCAGGCTGCAGGTGACAGAGGCACCAAGATCGGCGGAGAAGAGGGCGCGGGGCACGAGCACCATAGGACTACATGAAGAACCCGCCGCAACATTCGAAGAACGTTGACGCGGCAACATCAATCTGAGGAGCAAGTGATGGGCATCGCCCAACTGAACCCGGCCGGGCTACCCGTGCCGACCGGCAACTACACGCACGGCACGTTGGTCACCGAGGCGCAGCGTACGGTTTTCGTCAGCGGTCAGGTGAACTGGTCCGACGAGAACGGTGAGATCCCGTCGGACTTCGAGACGCAGTACCGCACCGTCTGGCGCAACGTCCTGGCCGTTCTCGCCGAAGCCGACATGGGCGTTCGCAACCTTGCCAAGGTGAACATGTACCTCGCCGATCGCCGCTTCCGCGACGTCAGCAGCACGCTGCGGGAAGAGATCCTCGGCGACCATTGCCCCGCGCTGACCATCATCATCTGCGACATCTACGACGAGGCATGGCTGCTGGAGATCGAGGCAGTCGCGGTCGACGTCGGGTGACGCCTCAGCAGCGGATCGGGGGTTCGCGAGGCGGGCTCCCGCCGTCGATGAAGAGACGGGCGTCTGGGCTGGTGATCGCCGCGATGCGTTCGAGCGCGATCTTGCCCTCGGCAGGGTGCCGGCCGTCGAGAGCACCAACCCTGACAGCGAAGACGAGGTCGAACGGATCCTCACCACTGTCCAGAGTGAAGTCCTCGATGCTTGTTTGGCGAGCGCTCAGACGTCCAGAGCCGAGCTCTGGTGCCGAGAGCGCACGGAGTTGCTCGATCGCTGCTGCCGATCGGTCGACGGCCAGGATGTGCCCGGTGTCGAGGCGTCTGGCGATTGCCCGCGCTGCGACACCAGGGCCACAACCGATCTCGAGGATGCGGTCCTGTGGACTGATTGGTAGGGCAGCAACGATCTCGGCCAGTCGTGGCGGCAGCCGCGCGGTCACGACTCCTCCATCGAACAAGTGAGGTTGGGGCGGACTTCACGAACAGTCAGGAGCCGCCGCGGGCGAGAACATCCGCGTCGGCAACCTGCAGGCTTTGTGGCGCCAACTATGCGGACAAGTGCCTACAGAGCGCCTTCAAACCACTCACGCCGCACTCGTGGCCTGGAGCAACTATCGCGATCGATTGAAAGCCAGACCGCCTGTCTGCAAGGAGATACGGCGCAACCCTCAGGAAACCCGGGTCGATGAACTCCAGCGGCTCTACTCTCAACCGCATGATACGTTTCGCGAAGATCGCGGTGGCGGTTCTGGGTCCTTGGGCTCGCGAGCGCATGCTCGTCCGGCGACCCGGCAGCTGTTCCCAGCCCCTCGAGCACGCCGTCCCCGACGCCCACACCGACGCCGAGGCCCACTCCGACACCCACCTCGATCGCGTCGCCGACGTCGGGCCTGGCCAGGCCGACCGGTGGCGCTGCCCCGCTGACCGACTTCCCCATCCTCGCGAACCCATGCCCGTACCTGCGCAAGGTGCGCTTCATCCAGCAGATGGGCGGGCAGAAGTGGCTGGCCACCCAGCAGAAGAAGACCCCGAAGAGCGCCGGCTGGGCCGAATTCGCCGCCTTCCCAGAGGTAGCCGACGCCGCCATCAGCGGATCCCAATGCGTAGCAACCGTCAACACCAAACGCGGTATGGTCCTCAATGTCTTCGCCTTCAAAACAGTCGCCGAAGCAAGCGAACAACTGGCCGCCGACCAGAACTGGCCCGGCCTGGGCGACCAGGCCGACCTAGGCATTGTGGCCAGGAGCGGCTCCGGCTTCATGCGAGTCGGCCGGGTAGTAGTCCAGCTCGTGGTCGTCT
Organism: Streptomyces sp. SID13031; assembly: GCF_010548305.1. Lineage (GTDB taxonomy): Bacteria > Actinomycetota > Actinomycetes > Propionibacteriales > Kribbellaceae > Kribbella. The sequence continues at coordinate 431,678 of NZ_JAAGLV010000002.1, read as the reverse complement.
ACGACAACCTGGCCGGTAAGGCCGCCCGCTCCGTAGTACATGACATTCTGAAAGATCTACTCCCAGGTCTCCCCAAGACCTGAGCACGCCTTGGTTGCCGTCCGCAACAATGGAGCACGCGGCCCCGCCGTCGGTCGAGGGCATCGACAGTCGCCATCAGGGCAGCTACAAGATGGCAGCACGAGCGATCTTTCAGCTGTCCGGCAACGTAGCCAACAGTGTCTTGAGGTCGTCCCGTCGCAGCTCGCCAGTGTCCCCGCCTCCAATCTCGTCCAGAATCTCCAATGCCTGAAGGACACTGCGCCTCGCCTCGACAATCAATCCAGCCCCGGCCTGTGCAGTAGCTGCCTGCGCCAAGGTGGTGCATTCGTGCCACTGGTCGCCGGCCGCGGAGGCGAAGCTGATCGCCTGCCCGAACTCAAGCATCGCCTCGGCATATCTACCCTGTCCTGCCAGTGCCTGCCCGAGTGTGTCTCGCGCGAACGAGACGTAGCACTGGTTCCCGGCCACTTCGCAGAGCTCGATCGCCTTCTGGGCCGTGTCGGACGCTGCCTCGTAGGCCCCGAGTTCGACGTAGCTCATGGCCAGGTTGTTCCAGCTACTTCCCTCCTCTGCGGGATCGTCGAGCAGGCGGCCGATCTCGATCGCCGTGCGATGCCGTCGGACGGCCGAGTCGGCTCTGCCGAGCATTCGCAGAGTCGACCCGAGGTTGCTCAACACGGACGACTGTCCACGAATATTGCCCACACCTTCGAAGAGATCGAGGGCGCGCTCGAAGTGCAGTTTGGCCAGTCCGTGCTTTCCCAGGCGATTGTGGACGTTGCCGAGCTGATTCAGCGATAGCGCCACAGCGCAGCTGTCGGAGAGCTTCTCAGCGACGCTGATCGCGAGGTGATGCAGTCTGAAAAGCTCATCAAGCATGCCGCGGTGAAACAGGTAGCCGTTCGCCGCCTGCGTGATCCGATAGGCCGCGGGGTGTTCAGCCCGGCTCGCCGCATGCACCGTCGCGGCGAGCGCTGATCGTTCCTGATCAAACCAGCCTGAAGCATCGCTCGCGAGCTCGAAGGTCGCTGGCAGGACTCCTGCCTGGGGCTCGTCGAAATCGGTCGGCAGCTCTGGAAACCCCATCTGCGCCCGGGCGTTGAGTGCCGATCGCAGGTACCAGTCAAAGACGCGCAGGAGGGCAAGATCCCGATCGGCCGGTAGTCTCGCCGACTGTTCGATCGCGTGGATCCGGACCAGGTCATGCATCGAGTAGCGACCAGGCTCGCGCTCCTGAACGAGGTGCATGTTCTGCAGGCGGTCCAGCAGACTTCGGGCCACAGCACAGGTCGTGCCGGTCAACGCGGCCGCCGCCGGGACACCGAGATCCGCACTAGGGTGGCTGCCGATCAGCCGATAGGTTCGCGCCGCCTCCGTATCGAGCACCTCGTACGATGCCGTCAGGACCGCCCGCACACTGGCCAGCGGATCACCACCGGTCTCGAGTGCGTCCAGCCGATCCTGTTCGTCGCGTAGCCAGTCGAGCAACTCTTCCCCGGAACCGGCCGGATCCCGAACCGCATGCTCCGAGGCGATCGCGAGTGCCAGCGGAAGGTCGGCGCATAAGGCGGCGAGTTCAGCAACGGATGCTGCCGGCCAGCGAATGCCCTCGGCCTCGAGGTTCCGCGACACCAGCTCCCTCGATTCCTCGGCTGCCAGCCGGTCCAGGACGATCCGCTCTACTCGACGGGGCGAGGACAACGACCGGAGCTGATCGCGGCTGGTGACCAGGACGAGGCTGCTACCCCGGTCGGGCAGCAACGGTCGCACCTGGCCGGCATCGCGCGCGTTGTCCAGTAGGAGCAAGACTCGTCGGCCCGACAATGCAGTTCGCCAGAGCGCGCTGCGACCATCGAGGTCAGAAGGGACCAGATTCCCCTCGAAGCCGATACCAAGCAGAAGCAGATCGAGGGCCTCGGCGGCTGACCGTGGCCGGTCCGCAGGCGCATAGCCGCGCAGGTCGACGTACATCTGGCCGTCGGGAAACAGCCGGGCGGCCTGATGAGCCCAATGGACGGCGAAGGCCGTTTTGCCCACGCCGCCCGTACCGTGAATGGCCGCGATCATCGGCGCCCTCGGCCGGCCATCGGCCAGTGACCGATCCAGGCGGGTGAGTTCCGCTGCCCTCCCGATGAACCGTACGACGTTCGCCGGTAGCTGGCGCGGGACCGCAGCACGATTCGAAGTCACCACCGCACCCATTCCCCCGGCGGCCAGCAGCTCTGCCCTGGCCGCTTGCAATTCCGGGCCAGGGTCAGCGCCGAGTTGATCGGCCATCCGGGCCCTGACCTCCTCGTATCTGTCCAGCGCCTCCTCCCGCCGTCCGCTTCGCCCGAGAACGAGTAGCCACCGCGCCCAGGTGGTCTCCCTCAGCGCATGGTGTGCGCACGCCTCCTGGAGGTCCGCCAGCAGCACCTCGGAGTCCCGCTGTTCAGCGATGGCGAAATCGGCTCGCCGGTCCAGGACGGCAAGGTAGGTCTCGGTGATTCGGGGCAACTCGAGTTCGACCAGGCGAGGTGAGTCGATCCCGTGGAAAGGCGTGCCTCGCCACAACGAGCGGGCCTGCTCCAAGCGGATCCGTTCGTGCTCGTCACCCGGCGGTATCGCCGCCAGCTCGGCGAACCGCAGCGCGTCGACTTGCTCACGTCGGCAGCGGAGCAGGTACCCGCACGCGCTCTTGGTCACGATGCCGGCCCCGAGCAGCCCTCGCAGGCGAGAGATGGTGGTCTGCAGGCCACGTTTCTCGTCGGCGGGGACCTGCTGGCCCCACAGCATCGCCGCCAGTCGCTCCGTCGAAATGACCTCCCCCGCTGACATCGCGAGCGTCGCGAGCAGAACGCGCAAGCGTGTTGAGCTGATTTCGACCGGGCGGCCGTCGATGGTCACGCCGAATGGCCCGAGTACACGAACCTCCAGCCCTGAGACCGCCATTTCGATCAGCCGACGCCGAGAAGTGGCGGCCGCTGGTAGCCCGGCGTGATGCCGGTGGACTCGAGTCCGCGGGCAACAGCCAGCAGTGTCGCTTCCGACCAGCGGGGACCGATCAATTGCAGGCCGACCGGGAGCCCGGCCGTGTCCGTCCCGACCGGAATGGTCAGAGCCGGCAGGCCCGTCAGGCTGGAGAACGCGTACAGAAATCCTTGCTGGTAATACGGGACTTTCTGCCCGTCGATATCCAGTACGTCACCGTCGGAGTGGGGGAAGGCCACGGTGGCCGCAGCCGGCATCAGCAGTGCGTCGTACTCCCCGAAGAACGCGTCCCAGGTAGCGATCAGGATGTCTCGCCTGTGCAACGCAGTGAGGTAGTCACTTAGCCGGTGATCGTCAGGATTGCCAGTGAGTGTGTTGAGCAGATCCCCGAACTGCTCCAGCTGCTCATCCCAGTTGACGTCGGGCAACTCCTCGGCGACACGACCGCCGGCGTCTGACACACCCTTGGCGACTTCGCGAACCCGGTCACTCAGTACGCCGGCGATCGGCGCACCCGGAATCGTCGGCGCCACCGCCAGCCGAAGTTCCCCCGGTGACATCTCAGGCCGATGGTCGAAGGGGACCGGCGAGACCTCCGCGTCGTACCCGTCCGGGCCGACGACAACAGACATCAGTAGTTCGAGATCGTCCAGGCTGCGCGCGATCGGTCCGATGCAGGCCATCACCCGCACAGGCCGCGGCCCCGGCGTACGGAGGAAGCCGGTGAGAGGAACCCTGTGCTCGGTCGGCTTCAGCGAGTACACGCCGCAGAACGCCGCTGGTTGCCGTAACGAGCCGGACAGATCCGATCCGATCTCTCCGGGTGTCAGTTCCGCCGCGACCGCGGCGGCCGGCCCACCGCTCGAACCACCGGGCGTCCGGGTGAGGTCCCAGGGGTTGTTGGTCCGGCCGAAGATCGCGTTGTCACTCTGGTAGTCGGCGAGCCAGGCCGGCACATTGGTGTGTCCGATGAGGTTGGCACCGGCCGCCCGCAGCCGGGCAGCCACCGTGCTGTCGGCCCCCGCCACTCGGTCGAGATCCGAGGTTCCTACAGTGGTTCGCAAACCGGCCACGTCGTGCGCATCCTTGAGCGTGAGCGGTACGCCGTGCAGGGGCCCAATGGGGTTGCCGGAGGCCCAGGCCTTGTCGGCCTCCGCTGCCCGTGCCCTGGCACCGTCCTCGTCCAGCGACACCACAGCGTTCAACGCCTCGTTATGGGTTGCGATTCGCTCCAGATAGGCGTCCAGCACCTCGGTCGCCGAGAGATCGCCGACAGCAAGAGCCCGGGCCAGATCGACCAGCGAGAGTCCTTCGATGTTCTTCATCATGGTGTCCTTTACGATCGCTCAGTGGGCCTTGCGGGCCAGGAAGGTCAGCCAGGTGTCGCCATCGCAGTCGGTGTGCCGCTGGTCCCAATCGACCCTGAGCCCAGCCTCCGCCAGCAAGGCGTCGTACTCCGCCCGATCCCAGTACGACATCAGGTAGGCGCCGTTCGTCTCGCCGGATCCCTCGCGAACGGAGACCAGGAAGGCGCCCGCCGGCCGCAGCGCGGCCGCGACCTTCCGGAGCACCGACAGTGTCGAGTCCCGATCGACGTGGATGAACACGCACAGCGCGAGGATCCCGTCGTACGGTCCGCCCAGATCGTCCCTGATCACGTCCAGCGGCTCCACCTGCTTGCCCCTGGCAACCTGCAGGCCCCGGAACGCCCGGGTGGCGTCGGTACGGCGTACCGACTCTCCACATGATTCGATGAAGTCGGCATCGCGGCCGGTGCCGGACCCCACCTCCAGCACCCGACCGCCCGGCGGGATCGCCTCGACCAGTCGGAGCAACGCACCTTCGATCACCGGTGGCGGGAAGTCGCCGATCTGGGCGGCGTAGTCGAGGGCGTCGCGTTCGTATGACTCGATGGTCAGGTTCGTCATGCTTTCCTCCGAGCGGATCGGTCTGTTGTACCTCCGACTCTCCGGCTAAGGCACCAACCGCCACATGAGGCAGATGCCTTATCTTCTGCCGTCAAACGAGAGACCGGCGAACTCAAGACGCGTCGCATCAGCTCACTGGATCCCACGCGCGGCCGGGCCGAAGGAACACTCCTGGCAAGGAGTCTCTGCTGGGCGGTGCAACTAGCCGAGGTCGAACAGGCGCAACCGGTGCGCTGTGGCGGCGGCTGCACCGCGGGAGGCAACGCCGAGCTTGGCGAGAATGTTCGATACGTGGACGCTGGCGGTCTTGGGCGAGATGAACAGCTCGCCAGCGATCTCGCGATTGCTTCGGCCGGTGGCGATCAATCTCAGTACCTCGAGCTCACGCTCGGTGAGATGGAACGGCTCATCGACAGCTGTTCCCCCCGGCGAACCGACCAGGTCGACCTTCATCCGGACGGCCAGCCTTGAGACCTGCTGATGGAGTACATGTGCACCGATACCGGATGCAAGAGCGGCAGCCTGGCGCAAGGAGTCCGCCGCCGCCGGGCGGTCGCCCAGCGCGGCCGCCGCAATCGCGGATCGCATCAGGGCGTAAGCCTGCGGATACGGCCGAGACAGCACGCCCCAGGCAGCTGCAGCGGTGTCCCACGCCGAGGGGTCGGGCGCACTCGTCAGTTCGGCCGCGAACACCTGTGCGTGGGCTTTCTCCACCGGCCACGGCGTGGAGGTTGCGGCGGCGACCGCCTCGAGCTCTTCTGTCGAGCCTGACTCGGCACAGATCCGCGCAGACGCGGCAAGGAGCGGCCAGACGTAGCGCGGATCCGCACCCCGTCCGAGGTCCGGGACGGTCGCCGCCACCGTCAGAGCACCCGCCAGGTCCCCATCTGCAGATTTCTGCTCGAGCTCGAGTTGGACCCTCGGCAGAGTCTGCTGAGCCTCGGCACGCGGATCGGAGAGCGCCGCCAGCTCTTGGAAGGTCTGATCGATGACAGCGGTTTCGCCGCGAGCGACGGCAATCCGGCCACGGCAGAGCAGCAGGTTCACCCGTCCGTACGGCGCAGGGTCCAGATCGAGCGCGCGCTGGACGGTCTCGAGGGCCTCGTCCCAGTGCCCAGCAGAAACGAGCGACTCGGCCAGATTCTGGGCGATCAACTCCGCGACGTAGCGGGCGGATCCCAGCTGAGAGGTCCTGAGCAGGCCCGCCCGGCCGGCGTCGATCGCGGCCTCGTGGTTTCCACGGCTCTCGTTCGCATGGGTCAGGCCGACGTACGCGAGCAACTCGAGCCGGACCGAGCCGGAACGGCCGGCCAGCTCCAGCGCCCGGTTGAGCAGGCCGATCGTATCCTCGCCTTCGCGGGTGCCCAGGTGCGCCCGGGTGATCAGCGCCTCTGCCTGAATCTCGTCGTCGCCGGCCGCGTCTGCCAGGTCGGACAGCTCAACACTCAACGGCAGTGCCTCCTCGCGTAGGTCGTGCCGCATCAGCACGCGAGCCAGCTGGCCGAGCGCCTGTGCGCGGATCCGGCCCGGGTGCGAAGCGAGCTGTAGCGCCGCACGCAGGTCATCGAGCTGACCAGGCTGCAGGCGCTCCTGCCGGAGCTCGGCACGCCGTAGTAACAGGGCGGCGAGCCGCTCGCCTCCGGAGCCACCCAACTCGCCGATCGCGATCTCGACCAAGGTCAGACCGCGCTCCGGCCGACCAGCCCACAGAGCCGCGTCAGCAGCGAGTTCGAGCGCACCGACATGATCGACACCAGTGTCAGCAGCGGCAGCCGGGGCGCTCTGCCAAAGTCGCAGGACCTGTTCCAGCATGCGCAACTGCTCGGCATAGCCGAGGCCACGCCGAGACTCACCGGCGGCGGTCCACGCCGCGCGCAATGCACGTTCGTCATCGTGCGCACCTTGCCAGTGGACAGCCAATCGAGAAGCACTCCCGACGCCGCCCGCGAGCGTCTGGGTCTCCTCCAATGCCTCGGCGAACGCGCGATGCCAGCGTGCGCGCTCACCAGCAAGCAGGTCGGCACTGACCGCCTCACGGATCAGTGAGTGCCTGAACGCATAGCCGTCGGCGTCACTGATCACCACATTTGCCGCGGCGGCAGGCCGAAGAGCCTCGGTCAAGCTCGCCTCGTCCAGCCTGGTGACCGCGGCCAGCAGCCCGTGTCCCACTCGTCTACCGCCCACCGCCGCGGCACGGAGAACCTGCTGACTCTCGTCAGGTAGTCCCTGCACCATCTCGAGTAGAAGGTCACTCAAGGACGACGGCAGGTCTGCCCGGACAGTACCGTCCGCCTTCGTCATCGCCTCGGTGAACAGCGGCACTCCGTCGCCTCGGTCGTAGATCGACTCGACGACGGCGGCCGACGCGGGCCGTCCGAGGATGCCCTCGAGCTGATCGGCCACCTCGAGCCGGGTCAACCGCGGCAGAGTCACCGAGATGACGCCGCCTGATCGAGCCATCCTGGCCAGCAGTGGACGCAGTGGATGACCGCGGCGAAGCTCCTCGAACCGGAAGGTGACGACCATCAGCAACGCGCCGTGGCGGAGGTTGCCGGTCAGGAAGCTGAGCAGATCCCGGGTGGAGTCGTCCGCCCAGTGAGCATCCTCGACCACTAGCACGACCGGCTGCTCCCCCGCCAGCTTCTCGAGTAGCCGAAGGAACACCTCGAAGAGCCGAGCACGGGCCATCTCGGGGCCTGCGCTGCTCACAGGTGGAGTGCCGAACTCCGGTAGCAGCCAGGCCAGTTCCGTCGCGCCGTCGACCAGCTCGCTGACCGCGTCAACACTGCGGACGCGGACCAGGTCACGCAGAGCAGCCGTGAATGGCGCGTACGGGAGGGCCGCCTCGCTCAGTTCGACGCTGCTGCCGACCAGTACCAGCGCCCTGTCGTCGATCCGCGCAACGAACTCCTGGACGAGCCGGGACTTGCCCCCGCCGGCTTCCGCGCCGAGCAGCACTACCCGTGGATCACCGCCAGCCGCGTCGTCGTAGGCCGCATTCAAGGCAGCCAGCTCGGCCGCGCGCCCACAGAATCGAGGACTGAGCGGGCCGGCGAGGTCAGCTTTGTTCATCACAGTCCTCCGAGCAGACAACGGAGCTCGCTACGACTCAGCTGCGGGTTGTCCGGCGCCTCGTCACGGTCGAGCAGTTGCAGGGCGCATTCCCAGCTCCGGCGAGCAGCGTCCAGCCTGCCCATGGCACACTCCGCCCGGCCGAGATTACGCAGGGTGAAGGCCTCGCTCCACCCGCTGCCCATCCGATGATGGATGGTGATCGCGCGAGTGAAGCAACGAATGGCCGCATCATGATGGTCGAGTGCCAGCTTGGCCAGGCCAAGAGTGTCCGTCGAGATCGCTTCCGCGGTGAGATCGCCTTGCCTGCGGTTGATCTCCATCGCTTTGGCGGCAGACTGGGCAGCTGCTTCGAACCGGGTCATTTGCAATTGAGTAGTCGCCAGGTTGTTCAGAATGGACGACACAGCGGCCGGTTCGCCGGTCTGTCCGGCCAGGGCGAGCGCCTGCTCCTGCGCGGCCAGCGCCAGTTCCGGACGCCCGTCGAGTTCGTGGATCATACCGATATTCCCGAGCGCCGTGGCCTGACCGTCCACATCACCGGCCGCTCGAAACAGATCCAAAGCCTGTTCGAACCAATCGGTCGCACGCTCGTACTCGCCGAGTCGGCCGTAGGAGCTCCCCCGCTGGTTCGTAGCCACCGCCTCTGCCAGCGCGTCACCGTCGGCTCGTGCGGCGTCGACGGCGAGGAGTTGCAGCTCCAGCGCCTCCGCCGGCGGACGTCGGGTCAGAAGATATCTGAACAGGCTCCGTACAACGGTGAACACGACTTGGTTTCGCCCGCCGGCGACAGCGCCACGGACGATCGTGAGCAGAGTCCGGTACTCCGAATCCAGCCATTCCATCGCCTGCCTGCTGTCGTCGAAGGTCAGCGCCTCGACCCCGAACGGCGATTCGTCCCGGCGAGTGGGCGTGTGGCGCTGACCCAGCTTGACGCTAGCGGCCTCCGCCGAGTGCATATACCAGCCCATGATCCGAACCGAGGCGCAGTCGCGTTCCTCGGCGGACTCAGCCAGCGCGCACTCTGCCGCGAAGGAACCCACCAAGTCGTGCAGCTCGTACCGCCGCCGTGCCGTCTGGTGGGCCAGATGTGCATCCTCCAGGCGATCCAGCAATCTGGCCGCGGCTGACACACTCGTCCCAGTGAGGGCGGCCGCCGCCGGGACACTTACCGACAGACCTGGGTGGAGACCGAGCAAACGGAACAGCCGAGCCGCTTGCGGCGGGAGTGCTGCATAGGACGTCGTCAGGACGGTGCGCACACTGGTCAACTGGTCGTCGCCGGTGTCGAACGAATCGAGGCGGCGCTGCTCACCACGCAACTCTTCGATCAGGTCGTCGATCGAGGGGCGCGGGAGACGTGCGGCTCGCTCGGCGACAATGGCCAGCGCCAGCGGAAGATGGTCACACAGCTGAGCGAGCTCGTCGACCTCCGACCCGCTCCGCGTGGATTCCGGAAGCGAGCTGCTCAGCATGGCCCGCGACTCCGCGCGGGTGAGTCTGTCGAGCGCGATCCGGATCGCACCCTCGCGAGCGGTCAAGCTGCGTAGCTGGCTCCGGCTCGTCACCACCACCATCCCGGTACCGGGGAGCAAGGGCCTGATCTGGTCGGCATTTCGCGCATTGTCCAGCACGAGCAATACCCGTCGATCCGCCAGCGTCGTTCGCAACAGCGCGCTGCGGCCGTCGGCGCTCGGAGGAATCTGGGCGGCCGGGAGCCCAAGACCGTGCAGCAACAAGTCCAGGGCCTCTCCCTCACTCAGCGGCTCGCCAGGCCCGTATCCGTGCAAATTGATGAACAATTGCCCGTCCGGGAACGACTCGGACATCTGGCGTGCCCAATGCACGACCAGACTCGTCTTGCCGACCCCGCCGGCCCCGTGCACGTTCGTGACCACGGCGGCTGTCTCCCGGTGGTCGGCCAGAGCCGAGGTCAGGGCTGTCAACTGCTCAGCGCGACCAATGAACTGCCGAACATCTCCGGGCAACTGTCTCGGCATCGTCCGAGCCCGCACCTGCGGCGGCTCGGTCTCCGCCCTGAGCAGCCCGGTGTGCAACGCTCGCAGAGCCGGGCTCGGGTCGACGCCGAGCTCGTCGGCAACCCGCGTCCTGACCTCTTCATAGCACTCCAGCGCCTCTGCGTGGCGCCCGCTGCGGTCCAGTACGTCGATCAACCGCTCCCACAACGACTCGCGGAGCGGATACTTACCGGTGAGATCACGCAACTCCGTGACCAGGCCGCCGTACCGGCCCTCGGCCAGGTCACGGTCGATCCGGCGCTCGAAGACCGTCAGGTAGGCCTCCGTCAACCGGATTCCTGCTGTTGCCTTGAGCAATGGTGACGGCACGCCCTGGAACGGCTCACCACGCCAGAGGGAAAGAACGTCTAGCAGATCGAGCTCCGCTGCTGCATCCGCCGTGGCGCCAAGCAGCCGCAGACCGTCGACGCAATCCGCGGGACAGGTCAGCATATAGGTGCCGGACTGCGTCTCGATCCGTTCGGCACCGATCAACGCCCGCAACCGCACGATAGCGATCTGCAGACTTCGGCGCGCATCGGAAGGAAGCTCGTGGTCGTCCCACACCGCCGCTATCAGCCCGTCGGTGGGGACCGCCTCCGTGGCGCGCATCGCCAGAGCCGCCAGCAGGGCACGAAGCCGCCCGGCCGGCATCGCCACCTGCTGACCGTCCACCAGTACTTCGAACGGACCGAGCAGCCTGACTTCCAAGCTAAAACTCAAGGCTCTGACCTCCCGCCAATCCATCAATGCCATTGCAGCACACGATCGGTGCAACAACCGGCCCGGATACAGCTCGTTGTTAGCGCAACTCCATTCGGAACTGCGCCGCCAGTTCACCCCGCTGTGACGATGCCCGGAATAGGTCGATCACCCGATGCCGTTCCCAGCGGTTTAGGCCGACTGTGTTGGATGTATCTGCTCGATCGAACCCGGAGCGTCAGCCGTGACCACACCCATGGAAGTACCCGAGTACAGTCGCCGAACGATCGCCGCCTACGAGGGCTTCGCTGCGCACTACGACACCCTCTCGGGCCCTGAACTGGAGCCGAATATCGAGAGCGCTCTGCGCCGAATCGCCAAGCTGGTCCAGCCCGGCGGCCTGGTCCTCGAAATCGGGTCCGGTCCCGGCCGCGAGGCAGACTTTCTCGAACAACTCGGCATCCATGTCCGGCGGACCGACGCCACCCAGGCATTCGTCGACATCCAGGCCGGCAGAGGCAGGACCGTACATCTGGTGAACGTCATCAGCGATGACCTCGGTGGGCCATACGACGCAGTCGTGGCCCTGTGTGTCCTGATCCACGTGAGACGGAGTCAGACCGATCTCGTCCTGCGCAAGGTCGCCGCTTCCTTGAGCCCCGGCGGTGTCTTCTACATGTCCGTTCGGGACGGCAGCGGCGAGGAAGAGGGTGACTACCACATGGTGTATTGGCAGCACGAGGAGTTCGCCGCACGACTGATCCGTGCCGGTCTGTCCGTCGAGTGGCACGAGCGGCATGTCGACTGCGACGACGATGCCTGGTTGTCCTATATCGCCCGCAAAGCCTGAGGCGGTAAGGGAATTCGGCGCGCAGAACTGAAGCTGGCGAGGTATCGGCCTGGAGATCATTCCCTACCTGCCGATGGTCTGTTGGTCGGCTTGCAGAGCCATTGGCCGCGCAATTCCTCGGCCATCCCTAGATTGCCTAAGGCAACTGCCTTCGTCACGATAGCGCCCGCGTTCCGGAACCGGGCCAGGTAGCGTTCGTACCGACGCCCCGAGGAGGGGTAGCTGTCGACGTGGCCGTAGAACGATCCGAGACTGCTCGAGGCGACGCCTGCAGCACGCAGATCGCCCCTCAGAACGGCAGCCGTCATGGCAGCCTCCTGAAGTTCAAGGCCATCGGCCGGCGACCTCCGCACGGACAGATATCCGTGCATGCGGTCAACCAGCGCACCGGCCAGTCCGTGATCGCCGTTCCCGACAGCGTCCAAGACGACGGCGACCAGGGTCGCGTATTCCGATTCGAACCAGTCCGAAGCCTGCCGTTCACTGTCGAACCTGAGCGGGACAAGGCCGGCCGCCGGAACTTCGAGCGGCGCGGGATCCTTCCCGGTCATGGTCATGCTTTGAGCCGACTCGGCCGAGTGTAGGTACCAGCTCAGGATTCGGCGTACGACGGCAGTTCTCTGGGCCGGCGGCTCGACCGTAATCGCCATCTCCATGGCGAAGCTGTGGACCAGATCGTGCAGCTCGAACCGGCCGATACTCACCCCTTGCAGGAGGTGCGCTTCGACCAGCAGGGTCAGGGAGCGCGCAGCGTCGGCGACAGAGAGACTCGCTAGCGCCGCGGCGGCCGGCAAGCTGAACGACACACCTGGATGCAGACCCAGCAGCCGGAACAACCGGGCCGTCTCACCGTCGAGCGCCCGGTACGAGGAAGACAACACGACGCGAACGCTCGTCGGGCTGTCCGTTCCGGTCCCGAGGGAGTTCAATCTGGTCTGCTCAACCCTTAGCTCGACCACTAGGTGCCGAATCTGGGCATCGGTCAGTCCAGCAACCTGCTCGGCTGCGATGACCAGGGCCAGCGGCAGCCGGTCACAGAGCTCGGTGAGTTCGGCCAGAACACCGTCGGACGAGTCCTTGACCGGCCGAACCCCTCGCCCGAGCAGCTCCAGCGAGTCACCGAAAGACAGACAACCGAGGCGGAGCGAGGCCTTGCCGTTGCCATCCAGGAGATCGTTCAGTGGGCTGCGGCTGATCACCACGGCCAGACTGCAGGTCTCGGGTAGCAGCGGCCGGACCTGGTCCACATCGATCACGTTGTCCAACACCAGCAGGATCCGCCTGGACGCCAAGGTCGACCGGAGCAGGGTCATCCGCCTTGCGAAGCCGGCCGGTGGCTGATCCGGCCGAAACCCCAAGCCGCCGAGGAGGATCTCCGCAGCCTCCTCCGCGGACGTCCTGTGCCCGAAGCGGTACCGTCCGAGATCGAGATAGAGCTGGCCACCGGGGAACCGATCAAGCACGCGGTGAGCCCACTGAGTCGCCAGCGCGGTCTTGCCAGCTCCTTCCACACCGTGGATCACAACCGTCCGCACCCCTTCCGCCAGGGCCTTGTCCAGCCTGGTCAACTCTTCGGTGCGACCGGTGAACCACGGGTCGCAGGGAAGAAGCCGGCGCGGCACCGGCCAGCGGTCAACGGCACCGGAGGTGCTCGCGCTATCACGTGTCTCGGCCAGGAGCAGCTCTGAGTGGATCAGTCTGAGTTGGGGCCCAGGCTCGCCCCCGAGCTCGTCCGCGATCCGGCGGCGGATACGGCTATAGCGGTCGAGCGCATCCGCCCGACGGCCACTCCGGGCCAGTACGACGATCAGCCTTGCCCACAAGGACTCCCTCAGGGGATACGACTCGGCGAGTTCTTCGAGCTCGGCCAGACCATCTCCATGTCGCTCGGCCGCGATGTCCAGATCGGTCAGCCGTTCGACCACCGCCAGGCGGGTCTCGACCAGCGGCGGTGCCGCTACCTCTAGCAGCAAGGCAGATCCGACTCCGGTAAAAGGATCACCGCGCCACAGGGCGAGGACGTTCACCGCTGCGGCTCGATCGTCGATGCGCAGACCAGCGAGCCGCGCGAATCTCGAGGCGTCGACCTGATCCCCGTCGATCTCGAGGAGATATCCTTCACCGACCGTCTTGATCAGCTCCTGGCCGATGACAGCGCGCAAGCGCACGACATAGGCCTGGAGAGTTGACCGCACGTCATGCGGCAACTCGGCGTCCTCCCAGACGACCGATGCCAGGCTGTCGGCTCCGATGACTTCCCGTGGCCGCACAGCCAGACCCGCAAGCACAGCGCGAAGCCGTTGGGCAGGCAGGTCGACCGGTCTCCCGTCGACCAGCAGTTCGAACGGCCCCAGGAGCCGGATTTCTACCTCGGCCATGGCTGCCTCAAGCCGTCAGGTGGTCAGGTGTTGCATGACCAACGCTACGGAGCGTGCGGATCGGCGAGAAGAGTATCCACAGGGTCGCAGTCGCCAGACCCGCCGCGCCGAGAACCATAGCTCCCCTGTTGCCCAGCTGGCTTGCCAGCAGGCCACCGCTCAAGGCCCCAACAGGGATGCCACCCCAAGTGATCAGGCGATAGGCAGCGTTGACCCTGCCGCGCAGTTCGACCGGGGCAGCCACCTGCCGGATAGTGACTGCGTGCGCGTTGGAGATCCCGATGCCGATGCCCATCACGAAGAACACGGCCATCAGTAGCTCGAAGGCCCAGGCTGGGGCGGCCAGAGCAGACGCCAGCGGCGCTGTGTTGCCGAGCGCAAGTGCTGCGAGCAGCACCTTGCCGTAGCTCCACCGTGCGGTCAGCCGGCTGCCGAACCAGGCACCGACAAAGGAGCCGGCCCCACCGGCGACCAGGATCGCGCCCAGACCAGCAGGCGAGATCGAGAGATCACGCACCGCATACAGCATGAACCCGATGGTGAAGACCTCCTGAAACACGTTGAAGGTCATCGCTCCTCCCAGCAGAGCGCGCAGGTAGGCGTTGGACAAGACCACGCGAAAGCCGGAGGCGACCTCGCGGAAGGGTGACCGGCTCGTCCGTGCTGGAGTCTGCTCGTCCACCTTGATCCGGCTCAGACTGATCGCCGACAGCAGGTAGGTCACGGCATCGACCGCCATCGCGATCGGCGCGGTCAGCGACTGCACCAGGACGCCGCCGATCCCCCGGCCACCGATCTCCATCGCCGACTGCGTCGCGGCGATCTTCGCGTTCGCATCGGACAGCTGGTGCACGGTGGTCACCGAGGGCAAAAAGGTGAAGTCCGACATCTGGTACAGCACCGTGAGCACGCCTGCGCCGAAGATCACGCCACAGAGCAATCCCATGGACACCAGGTCGAACCAGACCGACAGCGGGATCAGAGCGATCAGGACGAAGCGGCCCAGGTCGGCACCGATCATCAAGCGCCGGCGCCGGCTGCGGTCGACAAGCAGGCCGATCGGCAGGGTCGCCAGCAGAAATGGCAAGAACTGGGCTGCGCGGAGCATTCCCAACTCGCCCGAGCTCGCCGAGAGCGTGACCAGCGCGAGCAGCGGCAACGCGAGCTCGGCGACCTCGGAGCCGAACGAGGAGATTGCCGATCCGGTCCACAACCACCGAAATCCCTTGCTTGCCCAAGCACTCGTCATCACCTCTTCCTGCGGCGTCGTGTCTGTGGCCTCCGCGGCCTGGTGCACGGGTGCATCGCCTGATCCCACCGCACGACCTCTTCCACCATCGGTGCCCGGCGCGCTGATCCCCGTCCGCGGCGCCCTGTCATGAGCAGAGTGGCCGTAAACCACCTCCCCGCACATCGGGCATCCGCCCTATCCGCGAGCCGCTACCGGGTGGCCTCCAGGGCATGACCCGTCATGGTTCACCGCCGTGACCTCGCAAGCCAGAGCTGTGCACGACACCGCCGGGCGCTACCCTTCATGGAGACCTACCAACCGGCGCCGTCTCCCGCCGTTCGCCTTCCTGGAGGAGGTGTGCCTTGAATCGCCGGGTGAGCCCCCTACTGGCCGGCCGCCAGACCGAGCTGGTCCTGCTGACCGACGCGTTCAAGGACGCCGGCCAGGGAAGCACCCGAACAGTGCTGGTCAGCGGTGAAGCCGGCGTCGGCAAGACAAGGCTCATCCGCGAATTCCTCGACCGGTTGCCTTCCGGAGCGCGGTCCTTGACCGGAGCCTGTCTCGACCAGAGCGATGCGGGCCTCCCGTATGGACCCTTCCGGTCCATGCTGCGTGATCTGGAGCGGGAGTACGGCGGAGCCGGGATCGCTGCCTTGATCGGGGACCCGAGCCGCAACGAGCTCGCCCGGCTTCTTCCGGCTCTCGGCGCTACCCCGTCCGCGGACGACGCTGCTCTGGCCAAGGCAAGGATGTTCGAAGCGTTCCGGTCATTGATCGAGGCGATCTGCGCTGGTGGAACATGTGTCCTCGTCATCGAAGACGCACATTGGGCAGACCGGGCGACTCAGGATCTGTTGACCTATCTGGTCGCCACTCTGGCCGACTTCCCACTCCTTATCCTGGTGTCCTTCCGCACGGAAGAGGCCCAGACGGCGAACCAGCTCCGCCGGATTCTTACCGAACTCAGCCGCCTCGTCCAGGTCATATGTATCGACCTTGCGGGACTCACGCAGGCAGAGGTCGCCCAGCAACTGAACGGGATTCTCGGGGAACCAGCGTCGCCCGAGGTGGCAGCTGCGGTGCATCGGGTCAGCGAGGGTGTTCCGCTGTTCACCGAAGCCCTGATCGGACCTGACGGCTCGGTCCGGACCACACTGCCGGAGTCGCTACGAGGTCTGCTGCTGAGAATGGTCGAGGATCTCCCGGCCGAGACTCAGCAGCTCCTCAAAGCGACAGCGGTGGGCGGAACGGCAGTCGAGCATGAGCTGCTGACCCAGGTCACCGGACAGGAGACGCCGGAGCTCACAGCCACGATCGGCCCGGCAGTCACGGCGAAGGTTCTGCTCGGCGCCGGAGACGGGTACGCCTTCCGCCACGGGCTGATCCGTGACGCGATCGTCGCCGGCCTGCTGCCTGGGGAGACCATCGAGCTTCACCGCCGGTACGCAGAGGTTCTGACTGCGACAGCCCTGGACGACTCCCGGACCTGGAAGTCGGCAGCGATCGCCCGGCACTGGCTGGCGGCCCGTGAGCCCGCCCGCGCCTTCGACGCCGCTTGGTCCGCCTGCCGTAGCAAGGACGAGCAGATCGGTGTCGACGAAGAGTTGCAGATGCTCGAGATGGTTCTCGACCTCTGGAACCGGGTCGACAAACCGTCCGACAAAGCGGGAGCTAGCCGTCTCGACGTACTGGAACTGGCGGCCGGCGCGGCCTGCTGGGCCTGCGAGAGTGCGAGAGGGCTCGTTCTGGTCGAGGAGGCTTTCAAGGAGTTGACGGAACAACCGGCCCCGGAGCGGAGCGCCGAACTGCTGCAGGAGCGCGCCATCATGCGGCGCATGATGATCGTTCCCGGAGAAGTCGACGACCTCCAGGAAGGCATACGGCTGGCTGGACAAACCAGCACCCTGCGGGCCGAACTACTCGGCCAGCTGTCTCGCGCCCTGATCGTGCGCGGTCGCCACGACGAGGCCCGGCCCCTCGGTGTCGAGCTCACCGACCTTGCCGATCGACTGCCCTCCGCCGGAACACGACTCGAAAGCCAAATCACGTCGGCCGCTCTGGCAGTCTGTGACGGTGGCGATCCCCAGCTCGCCTTTGCCGGCACGCTCGACGACGCGCAGGCGTACGGATGTGGGGACCACGAGATCGTGGCCTACGTCTGCCTTCTGCGAGCTCTCTGCAGTCGAGGTCAGCATCCTGTTGCGATCGACCGTGGCCGTGCCGCACTCGAACTGGCTGTCGATCTTGGTAGGACCCGTTACGCCGGTCCGGTGATCGCCAACCAACTCGTGAATTCTTTGGTTGCGATGGGACGATGGGACGAAGCCGACAAGGTCATCGACGGCGCGCTACTGATGAGGCCACCGCTCATCGAACGGCTGAAGCTTCTGGTCTGGAGCGGCATCGTCGCCGTTGGCCGTGGTGACTTCAGCACAGCTACGCGCGTGGTGCGGGAGCTGCAACCACCGGCAGGCCTGGACGCCGATGACGGCTCATACCGCTTGGGCCGCATGCGATTCCTGATCGAACTCGCCGCAGCCGAGGGGCGACCCGACGACGTGGCGGGGCTGGCGTCCCTACTACCTGCAGTGATTCCGAACACCGACCCCGGCGACGCCTGGCCGGCGGTCATGGCGGCAGCCCTGGCTGTCGAGAACCTCGCCGGATGCGAGCGCATTCGCGAAGAACTGCAGTTGACGGCTGCGGCTCTGAGACGGCTGGGGCCTCTCGAGAACGCCTATGCTGACACTGTTTCGGCATCCCTCCTCTCCCCGCCGTCCAACGACGCGGTCGAGCGCTGGCTCGCCGCGGCTCAGAGCTGGCTCGACCTCGAGCAGCCGTACAGCCGGGCACAGACACTGGTACGCGCAGCTGCGTCCCTCGCCGCGGCCGAGGAACGCCAAGCCGCCAAGCCGCTCCTCATCGAGGCCTCCCAGGTCGCTCGAGATCTCTCAGCCCGCCCGTTGAGCGACCGGATAGCCACAGTCGCGCGACGAGCCAGGATCTCTCTGGGCGTCAATGACGATTCGGTGCCCAGAGCACCTTTCGGTCTGACCGAGCGCGAATGCGAAGTCTTACGCCTGCTCGTAGCCGGACTCAGCAATCGGGACATCGCAGAGGCCTTGACCATCTCGCCGAAGACCGCAGGAGTCCACATCTCCAACATCCTCAGGAAACTCGACGTCCCAACCAGGGCCGCTGCCGCCAGCGCAGCCCACCGTCATCACCTCCTGTAACCCATCGAAGGCAAGCGGCAACGCTCCGACTTGTGGCGTCGGCAGATAGGGCGATCACCCGATGCCACCGGTCACCAGCACTGAAGACTGGGCGACCGCCCGGGCACTGCTCCTCGTCGAGGAGAAGCAGGCCACTCACACCCTGGACGCCCTCGCCGCCAAATGCCGTCGGCTGCCGATGACGCGACTCGAGAAGAGCTACATCCTGCACGGTCCAGAGGGAGACGTCAGCCTCACCGAACTCTTCGACGGCCGCAGGCAGCTGATCGTCTACCACTTCATGTACGGCGCGAACTGGACCGACACGTGTGGTGGATGCTCTCGCCGGATGGACGACGTCGGACGTCTCGACCATCTGCACGCGCGCGACACCAGCTTCGTCGCAGCCGCTCCCTACCCGAAGATCGTCGACCTCTGGACACGCAAGGGCTGGACCGTGCCGGTCTACTCCTCCCACGGCAGCAGCTTCAACACCGACATGGGAGTGACGCTGAACGGTGAAGAGAACCGATCTAGAACAAACCGGAGCAGCGACTCTGGTTCTCTGCCCTACCGTCAGGCCGATCTCCTTGAGGGGTCCATTCGAGTCTCTGAAGGCGATCTGAGGCCGCAGCCCGCGAGCCTTGTACGTAACGAAGGCCGCACGACCGATACCGGCTGGAGTCTCGAGGGAGGACGGTTGATTTATTCAACCATCACTGACCGAGGCCGCATTGGCTCTGAGCCGCAGCTGGATCGCACCAACCGGACCCATCCAGGAATCAGAGGCTGAGCCTGCATATCGCCCGGAGCGTTCCGGCAAGAGCGGCGCTGCCGTTCCTGGGTGCTGATTCGCGTCGAGCAGCGATCCGGCCTCGACCCCATTCGACCGCGACCCCGGGCGTGCTTGGCTTCAAACTAACGCCTCCGACCCGGTGGTCACCACGTCGGCGGACAGTCTGTCAGCCGACGCAGCGCACGACGCGGCTCAATGGTGCTTGTTACATTCAGAGCCGCATCGCCGCGCTATCCGAAGTCGAAGGTGATCCAGCGGTCCGGGCGGGCCGTGAAGAGAACGAAGGTGCCGGCCGGGTTGGCGATCTCTGTTTCGGCGAAGGTCCGCGCTGCTTCGGCGGGCAGATAGCGAGACGTGATTGCGACGACGTCTTCGATGGCGGGCGACCGCTCCGCGCGCACCACCGCGCATTCGACAGTGACGTACTTGTACGGGAACTCCGGCTGTTGGACACAGAAGCTGAACCGCCCGGCCTCTTCGAGTAGACCCGCCTTGCGGGCCACTCGGCCTTGTGTACCGGTGAAGAACGTCAGCCTTCCACCCGGTCGGTAGGAGTACCAGATCGGCACGGTGAGGGGAGGTCGTTCGTTGCCGGTGGCAACGCTGAGGACGCCGACGTGGGGTAGGGCCAGAAAGGTCTCCCGTTCGGATTGGCTGAGGCTTCCGGTCATTGTTTGTGTCCTTTGATGTTCTCAGTGTGTTGATGGAGCCGAGCGATAACGGGAATGGGATCCATCTCGGCGCGCCCGAAACGACGACACACGCCCTGGTCAGCCCGAGTGCGGAATGATGATCTCGAGCGCGGCCAATGCCACAATTGCCTCCATCAACGGGCCGAGCGAGCACGCGTTCAGCACGGACAAACTCGGAGACCGCAACCTTGATCCGTGGGCACGCCGCGGACTGTCGCGAGAAGAGGGAACAATGCTCATCCTGCCCGCGGCGACCTCTCAGTAACGGTGCCATACAACGCCTTCACCTCGCCTTCAGCCCAATCGACGGCTTGCACCCGAGCCGCGGGAGACCGACTTCCTCGGCCTGGCCCAGGCATGACCACCGCGCAGCCTTCCGGACGCGCGGTTGTCGTCGGCCGCGGTCAACTGGTGAGCGACCAAACGCTTCAGGGTGGCCAGTGCCCGCCGATACCGAAGGCGTGAAACGTACGCGGCTTGCTGGCTCAGCAACGATTGAATTTGAAGCCAGTACCAGGTGGCCGGAGCCGAGAAACATCGGCCACGCCGCGCTGCGCCGTCGGAGCGCGGCTGCTCCCAGGTTGACAGCACCGGAATGCGATGACCACCGGTGCGGCGTCGAAACCATTCGACGCGCCGGCCATGGACGCATCCGACGAGATTCAGATCGTCATTGTCCAGCCGCATGTCAATGAAACGACGCGTCGAAGGCTGAAGGACGAACTCTCCGATGGCACAACGAGCGACGACATCCTGCGTCTCCATCGCCTCGAAGGTCTGCTCTTGTCCGCCAGATCTACAGCGGTCGGAATGAACGCGGACCTGCAGGTGACTGGCGCCTTGACGTAGGTCACCGATCCGAGCGCCAGGCAACCGCCCGCGCCACTGCGACGGGACCCCGAGCGTCCTGCTTTCCTGGCTACCACTGATCGAAGGACCAGCTGGGATGACAAGCACTCAAGTGGGGACGATGCGTGTCCCAGTCACCGGGAGCCAATGCACGCGCGCGCCGTGAGGTGATCTGGCCGGTGTTGTCGATGTCGAACCCCCAGGAGAAGCCGGTCAACGGCACGACATGCCGTTCAACCTGCTCGAATGGAGTCCAGGCCAGGAAGCTGTGAGCGAGCCACGCCAGCGGCTTACGCTCGTCCCTTGACGGTGCGTCGAACAGGGTGGGTCTGACACCGAAGAAGGCATAGGGGGAAGGCGCGTCCTCGAACAGGAAGAACGGGTCCATCTCGAAGGCCGTCCCGTTGGAGGGGCTGTCCGTCGACCGGACTAGTTGGACCCAGCCGAACATCGCGCGATACCCCTGGGCAGGGTGCTCGACAACGGCACTACAGCACGGGAAACCGCCGGCCTCTGGGGGCTTACCGACCACTTCGGGCTCATCAACGAGCTCTACAGCCACCGTTACGGATCCTGCAGCACCGTCGTGGACGAAGGGGATGATCACATCCCCACCCTGCCCTTGATCCGCTTCAGTGCCAAGGGGCGAACCTGGGCAGAGCGCGAGAGACGCTCTGCGTCCGCACGAACCCTGGGTGCCTCAGAGTGGGCCAGTCGACTCGTTCACACCAGGTGCGGAAGATCGCCGACCGGACCCGAGGACTCGTTCCCGTGGGGCCAACAGACTCGTTCGAAGCCAGCGGTCTCTATATGACCAGAGGGCCTGGTTGCATGTTCAAGAGGTTGGAAGCGACCCAGAATTCCAGGCCAGGCTCGGCTTCCTCAATCAGATCCTTTCGGAAGGGGGGTGATCGCAGATCACCTCGGTGGCACACCGAGTGGGTAGACAGAAACATTCTTCGCTTGGGATGACGCTCGGCCAAGGATCATTCCGTCGGCCGATCAGGGGTTGGTTGAGTGGTGGGCGCGTCCGCACCCTCCGCCTCGGGGACCTGGCGGAGGGTGCGGAACGGAGAGAAGAGGAGAAAGGCGGAGCCGAGCAGGATGGCGGCTCCGCTGATCCACAGGGTGGGGCGGAGTCCGAACGCGGTGCCCAGAACACCGCCGAGAAGACTCCCGATGGGTGCGGCTCCCCAGCTGACGAAGCTCATCGTGGCGCTGACCCGGCCCTGGAGATCGGCCGGGCAGAGCCGTTGGCGGATGCTGATCTGCAGGATGTAGCCGACGATGATGCAGATCGCGGCTAGCAGCGTGGCGCCGACGTACCAGGTCAGTCGCCAACCCGGGCCTGTCAGCGCTTGGAGGGTGAAGGCGACTCCGATGCCGATCGCGCTCAGCAGCAGAGTCCGCGCGTCGCCGAACCGGACGGACAGTCGTTCCGTGAACCAGGACGCCGCCAGTGCCCCCACCAGCCCGGCCATGCTGAGCAACCCGATCGCGCTCGGGGACAGCCCGACCTCCCGGACCAGGAAGACCACCATCACCGCGCCGTTCGCCGCCTGGAACAGCATCGTCGTGGTCGTGTTCAGCGCGATCGGCCGCAGCAGCAGATTCCGGAAGACGTAGCTCAGGCCTTCGCCGATCTCCCTGCGCAGGTTGGGCTTGTCCGCGACGGCAGGCCGAGGTTCCGCAGTACGGATCGAGCGAAGCCAGAATGCTGACCAGCCGAAGCCGACCGCGTTGAGCCCGAGCGTGACCGCAGCCGTCAGCCACTGGACCAGGAATCCACCCGCTCCCGCGCCGATCACCGCTGCGACCGAATGGTTCGCGGCCAGTTTCGCGTTGCCCGGCAACAGTTGGTCTGGAGCCAGCAGCCGCGGGGGATACGCGCTGTGCGCCACGTCGAACAACACGGTCAGCAATCCAGCCAGAGCCAGTACGACGTATAGCTGCGTGAGGCTGAGTACTCCGAACCAAGCGGCGACGGGTACCGACCCGAAGAGCAGCGACCGGCCGAGATCCGTCCAGACCAGCACGGGCAGGCAGCGGATCCGGTCGACCCAGGCGCCGGCGAACAATCCGATCAACAGCCAGGCGGCGGTCTCGCAGGTGCGGAGCAGGGAGACCTGGAGAGTAGTCGCGTTCAGAGTGAGGACTGCGAGCAAGGGGGCCGCCATCATGCCGAGGCGGCTGCCGAGCTGACTGAGCAGCACCCTGCGTGCAGAGCTACTCGGGCAACTGTCTCGCGCCCTGATTGTGCGCGGCCGCCACGATGAGGCCAGGCCCTTCTGTGCCGAACTCGCCGAGCTTGCGGACCGGCTTTCGTCGGCCGCACCGCGACTTGAAAGCACGATCGCTTCGGCCGCTCTGGCCGCCCGTGACGGCGGCGATCCCCAGACCACCTTCGCCACCGCACTGGCGGACGCGCAGGCGCAGGGAGCAGGGGACGGTGAGATCCTGATCTATCTCTGCCTTCTGCGCGCTCTCTGCAGCCGCGGCCAGCATCCAGTCGCGATCGACCACGGCCGGGTGGCGCTCCGGCGGGTCGTCGAGCTTGGACGGACCCGCTACGCCGGCCCCATCGTGGCCAATCAACTCGCGAACTCACTCGTCGCGATCGGCCGGTGGGACGAGGCTATCGAGGTGATAGACGCCGCGCTACTGATGCGGCCAACGCTCAACGAGCGGATGAAACTGCTGGTCTGGAGCGGCATCGTCGCAGTCGGCCGGGGTGACTTCGGCACAGCCGCGCGTGGTGAGAGAACTGAAACCGCCGCTTGGCCTGGATGCGGATGACGGCTCCTACCGCATGGGCCGGATGCGCTTCCTGATCGAACTGGCCACGGCAGAGGGGCGGATCGATGACGTGTTCGAGCTCGCGTCCGGACTGCCAGAGCTGATTCCGAATGCCGACTCCGGCGACGCCTGGCCGGCCGTCATGGCAGCCGCCCTCGCGATCGACAGCATTGCCGGATCCGAGCGCCTTCGCGAGGATCTGCAAGCGACAGCTGGCTCCTTGAGACGGCTGAGCCCACTCGAGAACGCCTACGCGGACACTGTTTCGGCATCAGCTCTCGCGCCGACCTGCCCTGAAGCGGCTGAGCGCTGGCTTGCCGCGGCTCAGAGTTGGCTCGATCTAGAGCAGCCCTACAACCGGGCTCAAACGCTGGTACGCGCAACTGCGGCGCTCGTCGTGGCTGAGAACCGCCAAGCCGCCAAGCCCGTCCTGGTCGAAGCCGCCCAGCTCGCGCGAGATCTCTCGGCCCGCCCGTTGACCGACCGGATAGCGACTGTCGCGCGGCAAGCCAGAATCTCGCTGGGAATCGATGACGAATCGGTGCCCAGAGCACCTTTCGGTCTGACCGAGCGCGAGTGCGAGGTCCTGCGCCTCCTCGTGGGAGGGCTCAGCAATCGGCAGATCGCGGCGGCCCTGACCATTCACCGAAGACAGCGGGCGTCCACATCTCCAATATCCTCAGGAAGCTCGATGTGCCGACCCGCGCTGCTGCTACCAGCGCAGCCCACCGGCACCACCTGCTGTAAGGCCTCAAGCATGGACGGCAACTCGTCCGCCGCCGGCAGCGACAGATAGGTCGATTGCCCCATGCGGTTCCCAGTGGCTTACGCAGATCGTGGTTGACGTACAAGCTCATCCACGGTCCGAAGCCCCTGACGGAGGCATCCCGATGACTCACCAGCCGCTGGCCAGAGCCCGCAATCATCTTCGCGATCTCAGTCTCACCGTTCCCGAGGGGGCCCGAGGCGGGTGACTACCTCGATCACCCGCTCGCCGCCGGTGACCTCGACGGTAACGGCTGCTACTCCGGCGTCAGTGGGGTGGGCACGCGGATGATCTCCTTCATCGTCCGCAGGTTGCTGCAGATGGTGCTGACGGCCTGGCTGGTCAGCATCATCACCTTCGCCCTGTTCTGGTCGTCCCCCGTCCGGCCCGCCCGGGAGATCTGCAACTACAACTGCAACACCGCGCGGTTCGCCGAGATCAATCGGACCTACGGCTTCGACAAACCGCTGATCGTTCAGTACGGCACCTACATGAGTGGACTGGTCAACCCCCACGGCAGGCAACTCGGCAGTGAAGGCTCGAAGGAACAGTGCGACTGGCCATGCTTCGACCGCTCGATCCACACCGGTATCCAGGTCTGGGGCTCGATCACCGACGCCTTCTGGCCGACCTTCTGGCTCGCGGCCGGCGGCGCGGTCCTCTGGGTCACCAGCGGAGTACTGCTGGGAGTCACCGCGGCCCTCCGCAGAGGTCAATGGGTCGACAAAGCAGCAGTCGGCCTGGCCCTGATCGGCGCATCGCTGCCGACGCTGGTGATCGGCAACCTGCTGTACCTGACCTTCGTGGTCAAGCTCCAACTCCTTCCGAATCCCGACGCGGCCAACTTCGAACTGTCCGCCGCCGGGCCGGGAGCCTGGCTCAAGTCATACCTGCTGCCGTGGATCACCCTGGCGATGGTCTACGCGGCGCTCTACACCCGGATGACGCGAGCCCACATGATCGACGTCATGAACGAGGACTTCATCGTCACGGCCCGCGCCAAAGGCCTCAGCGAGAGGCGGGTCGTGTACCGGCACGGACTCCGCGCCGTGCTGGCACCGATCATCACCGTCTTCGGCCTCGACCTGGGCAACCTCCTCGGCGGCGCCATCATCACCGAGCAGATCTTCAGCATCTACGGGATGGGGCGGCTGACCATCGACGCGGTGCTGGGCATCGACCTGCCGACCATCATGGCCGTCGTCTTGGTGGTGACCGTCTTCGTCGTCCTCGCCAACGCGATCGTGGACATCGCCTACGCCTTCATCGACCCACGCGTCCGACCGTCGTGACCAAGCGGCAACGGTCCCTTCGGCCAGGACCAAATGGCGTTGGCCGCGGCAGCAGACCCCTGCATTGTCGGCTCATGAAGAAACTCATCGCGGCGATCGCCGCAGGTCTCGCCGTCGTCGCCGGTACCTCCCACGCCCCCGTATTCGCCGGCGGAGCACTGCCAACCACCTATGTCGTCTCCCAGGACCAAGGCGTCCTGCCGGAGAGCATCTCTGTCAGTCGCGACGGAACCATGTACGTGACGAGCTTCGGCACCGGCGCCGTCTACCGCGGCAACACCCGTACGCCGACCATGAAACCCTTCCTCCCCGCCGGATCGGACGGCCGGACCCGTGCGGCGGGCGTGGAAGTGGACAAGCGCGGGCGGGTCTACATCGCGGGCTACGACACCCACACCCTGTTCGTCTACAACCCGGACGGTTTTCTGGTCGCCAAGCGGGTCGCGCCGAACGCAACTGCCGCCCTCAACGACCTGGTCGTCACCGACGACGCGGTCTACGTCACCGACTCGGCGACCGGGATCCTGTGGCGCGCCTCGGTCGACGGCTCCCGAATCGGATCGCTGACCGAATGGATCTCACCGTCGCAGTTCCCCGTCACGCCAGGCTTCCTGAACGGGATCGTCGTCACCCCCGACCACCGGGTCGCGCTCGTCGGGGACGGCGGCACCGGATCCGGCGAGCCTGGGGACGCCCATCTGTACCGGGTCAGCCTGCGTGAGCGTCAGGTCTCCGAAGTCACCGTCACCGGCGGCTACCTGACCACACCCGACGGCCTACTGCTTGAGGGGAACCGCCTCTACGCGACCGTGAACTTCCCCGATGGTCACGGCAGTTGGACCTACTCGGTGGACCTCGCGGTGCTGAACGCCGACCTAACCTCGATGCAGTTGGTCCGGCGATCGGGAACTGCCCCGCGCTCGCAGGCACCGACCGCCATCGCACGGGACGGTCACCGCCTGCTATGGGTCAACAGCCAATTCGGTGGCAACCCATCGACCCCACCCTTCACCGTGACCCAGGTACCTGCGATCTCCTGACACTCTGCAGCAAGTCGGTCCCGAGCGGCGTCACGAGGTGCCGGACAGATGAGCCTGTCCGGTGGGTGGTGATCAGCCCGGCCGAGCGCAGTACGGAGGCGTGCTGGCTGGCAGATCCGGCCGAGATTCCGACGGCCTCGGCAACCTCACTGGTACTACGTCCGCCGGTCGTCGCCGACAGTACTGCCGCCCTGGTCCGTCCCAGCAGATCGCTGAGCGGCTCCCGGAAGGTCAACTCCGGCGGACGTTTCTCGATCGGGTAATGCAGGATCACCGGCGAGGTCCCGACATCCACGAAGTTCGGCACCGGTACCAGGTACGAGGGAACCAGGGTGACGCCTCGGCCGGCCGGGGTGATGACGATGTCGGCGCCGCCTGGGCATTCGTACGACAGGGTGGACGACTGCCACCGCAGCTGAGGGCTGAGCGTGTGCAGCACCCGGTCGATCCCCTGGTCGACGAAGGTGAGACCACGCGCTGCCCGATCCGCGTGCACCGCGGTCACCATCTCCGCCCAATAGGGGCCGACGGCAATCGCATGAAAGGCTTCGGCAGCGACGCCGAGCCTCCGCAAGGCAGCCGGATCACCAGCGGCGAGGTCGGCGGTCCGGGCCGGCAGCGCCCCACTCTCAATGGGCGCCCGAAGCTCTGCGAACAACAATTCCGGCGGTGTGGCCAGCATCTGTTCGAGCGCAGTCGCGAAATCGCTTTCGCTCGAGGTCGGCGTCAGAAAGTCCGGCATCCAGCGCGGCATCCCGCACAACTGCAGGTACGGCGCCATCACCGGCCGGATCGCCGCCCGGGTGGCCGCCGCCCAGGTCGCCAGATGCGGTGGTACCGGCAACGACTGCGTGATCCGTTTACCCGCAGCCGCAAGCTCCATCGTCGCCGACGGCTTCGACCGCACCGAAGTATGACTCAGATCCACCCCGTTCAACCGCAAGGTGAGCATTCGACCTCCCGAGTTGGTGTTACTCAGCCTTCCACCGAGGCACCGGAACCATTCTGCGATTCCTTCGCGGTCGCTGGAATACAAGCGATCACGCGGTGGATTCTCTTCGACTGGAGCATTCAGGTGAAATTGTGGTCAGCCGAGGCGCCGGCCGTCCAGTGTTTCGTCAGGCTGCCGGTAAGAATAGGGCGATCGCCTCATGCCGTTCCAGGCGGTTTAGACCGACCGTGGTCGAGTACCTTCCGAACAGACCACAGGAGTGTCAGCTATGACCAGTCCCCCTGGAGGTACCGAATACAGTCGCCGAACGCTCGCTTCCTACGAGAACCTCGCGGCACACTACGACCTACTGTCGGGGCCCGAATTGGAGCCGGTCGTTGAAGGCTCTCTGCGCCGGATAGCCACTCTGACCCGGCCCGGCGGCCTGGTTCTCGACCTCGGATCGCGACCTGGCAGGGAAGCCGACTTTCTTGAAGGCTGCGGGGTCCGAGTCCGGCGGACCGAGGCAATCCGTGAGAATCAGGCCACCCGAGGCAGGATGGTGGATCCGCTGGGCGTCACCACCGACGACCTGGGCGGGCCGTACGACGCGATCCTCGCCCTGTACGTCCTGATCAACGTACGACAGCGTCAGACCGACCTTGCCCTTACCAAGATCGCAGCCGCTCTCCGCCCCGGCGGATCCTTCTACGTGTCCATCCAGGACAGCAACGGCGAGTTACCTGGCGACTACCGCATGGTGTGTTGGCCGCACGATGAGTTCAGTGTGCGCTTGGTCCGCGCCGGATTCTCGATCGAGCGGCACGAGCGGCATGTGGACTGCGACGATCACGCGTGGTCGTCCTACATCGCCCGCAAGCTTTGACCAGCACTCGCCGACCTGTGGCATGCGGCGACGATGAGCCGTCGCAGCAGTTCGGCTGAGGCGAGGGTCGTCCTCTGCGGATAGGTGATCGGCCGACCCTCGATGCCTAGTCAGTAGTAGCGGCGAACGTTGGGCCAGAGGGTGGACCACAGGACTGTGGGTGCGGAGCAGAGGACTATGGCTGCGCCTTGCTCTTCGTTGTCTACGTTCAGGGTGTTGTCGAAGGTGGCGACCTGGTGGCAGTTACTGAAGTGGCGTTCGTACTCGGGGGTGCGTTGCTGTTCGACCAGGAGGACTGGGCCGGTTTGGGTGTCGGCGGGGCGACCGAAGTCGTAGAAGCTCATATGGCCTGAGTAGGTGATTGGCAGGCCATGGGAAGGGCCGTACTTGAGTAGAGCTCCCGCTTGGCCGTAGTTACCGGCGAAGAGAGTGGCTTGGGGGCGTTGGTCTGCGGGGATGGTTTGCCACGCTGCTGATACGGCCTCAGCCAACTCCGGCCAGCCGACCTGTTCGCCTTGTTCTTTGTTGACAGGGATAACGATGTTCACCGAAGAAGTCGGGACGACCGGGAGCGTGAAGAGCGCCGAGGTCAAAGCGGTCAGGACCAGCCCGACAGACAGCGTCGTGCGGCGGGAGCGGGAGCGGGAGATCCAGTCGATGGTCGGCTGGGCGCCTGCTGCCAGCAGGACCAGCACAAGTGGCAGGGCGTAGTACGACTTGCCACCTAGGGCCAGTACTACAACGCACAGTAGCGGGTAGGCAAGAGCCACCGGGCGGGCCCAACGGAGGGTGGGAAGGCGCCAGAGTCGGAGGAAGCCGGCTACCCAGATCGGGACAAGGAACGGGGAGATCTGCAGTAGCTGCAGCGGGACGAACATGATCCGGTTCTCTGTACCGTCGTCCTCGCTGATCCCACCGGCGACAGTGAGTTGGGGCCAGCCGTTGGTCGCCTGCCAGATCAGGTTCGGGGCGGCGATCACCAAAGCGACACCGATACCGGCCGGCAGCCACCAGCTTCGGAGTACTTGGCGAGGGCCAAGGACGAGTACTGCGACCAGCAACGCCCCCAGCGGTAGTACGACCAGGTACTTGTTCTCCAACGCAACGCCGACAGCAAGCCCGAGCGCCGGCCACCAGCGCCCGCCCGTGCGAAGGAGTTTGATCGCCAGCAACGCGATGACCATCCAGGCGAGCAGGTCGTACGTCGCGGTGGAGGCAAGATGACCGACGCCCATCAGGAAGCCTGACAGCGCGGCGCAAAGCGCCGCGAAGACCTGGCCGCGGCGATCATTCCCGAACTCCCGCGCCATGAGCGCGACAACCGCCACAGTAAGTGCCGACGTGATTGTCGAGAGCACCCGCAGGCCCATCGGGGTACTGCCGAAGATCGTCGTGGAGATCTTGACCAGCAGAGGAGTGAGCGGCGGCTGGTCGACGTATCCCCAGGCGAGGTGGTCCGCTGCGACGAGGAAATACAGCTCGTCGCGATGGAACCCGTACCGCCCAGACAACGCGGTGAGCACGGTCGCCAGTAGCAGCGCTATACCGGCGACCGGGCGCGTGGCGAAAGCGGGCACCGACGGACGCGTATCAATCGCGCCTCGAACGCTGGCAAACAATAGGAGAACTCCGTTCCGCTCAGCCCGTCCTGCCTAGTCGCCTGAGATTCCCCAGATCAGGTATTCGGACGGCTCGCCGTCGGCGTAGACGGTTGCGGCTACACCGGTCCAGGGTTCGATGTAGATGGTGAACAGGTCCTTCCCTTCGACGTCGGCGACGGTCGGCTGGTCGGCACCGAACAGATCACTGGTCTCCTCCGGGGAGAGCAGCCGGAGGGTGCTCGCCTCACTCTCAGGATCGACGGACACTCTGCTGATGTCGAGGATCGAATGGGTGCCCTCCTCCCAGAACTCCTCATCCTCCAACAGTTCGTCGAAGCTCTCGAGATTCTCGGGACGGGGCTCGGCGTCATCCCACACATAGTTGCCTTCAGCAAGCACCTTCTGCCTCAGCGTCCGGAGAGCCTCAGCCAGGTCGGTCGAATGCGGCGTGCGGTAGTCCCACCCAGAAGCACCCATCATCGTTCCTCTCGTTTTCTATGCGCGTACAGTGCTTCGACATCTGCCGCGTGTCTCTTCATGACGATATGGCGGCGCAGCGAAAGTTTGAGGGAGAGTTCGCCGTTCTCCTGGGTCCAATCGTTTTCCAGGATGGTGAACTTCTTGATGGATTCGGCCTTGGAGACAGTCGTATTGGCGTCGTCGATGGCCAGCTGGATCTCGGCGATCAGGTCCTTGTCGGTCGCCAGGGCCGACAAGGACCTGGGCTTGCCGTGTTTGCTGGCCCAGTCGCCGGTGGTTTCGGGGTCGATGGTGACGAGGGCGGCGATGAAGGGTTTACCGTCGCCAACGACCATGCACTGGCTGACCAGCGGGTGCAGCCGGATCCGGTCCTCCAACACTGCGGGGGCCACGTTCTTGCCGCCCGCCGTCACCAGGATCTCCTTCTTCCGGCCGGTGATCCGGATAAACCCGTCGCTGTCGAACTCCCCGAGGTCACCGGTGTGGAACCAGCCGTCCGAGTCGAACGCAGCCGCAGTGGCCTCGCCGTTCTTCCAGTAGCCGAGCATCACCTGGCCACCCTTGAAACACAGCTCGCCATCGGAGGCGACGCCGACCGTGACCCCCGGCAGCGGCTTGCCGACAGTACCGACCCGGATGTCGTCAGGCAGGTTCACGGCCAGCGCGGCCGTGGTCTCGGTCAGCCCATACCCCTCCAGGACCGGTACGCCGATACCGCGGAAGAAGTGACCGAGGCGCTCACCCAACGGGGCACCACCCGAAATGACGTGCTTGACCTTGCCGCCCAGCACGTCGCGCAGCTTCGAGTACACCAGCCGATCGAACAGCGCATGCTTAGCCTTCAACCCGAAACCGGGACCGCCCTGGTCAAGCGCCCGCGAATAAGCGACCGCGACCGCGGCAGCGGCATCGAAAACCTTGCCCTTACCGGACGCATGCGCAGTCTGGCTCGCGCTGTTGAACACCTTCTCCAACACCCGCGGCACACTCAAGATGAAGGTCGGCTTGAACTCGCCCAGATCCGCGACCAGGTTCTTCACGTCCGCCGTGTGCCCAACCCGGCCACGCATCATCATGCAACCGATCGGGATGATCCGGGCGAACACATGCGCCATCGGCAGAAACACCAAGGTGGACGCGCCGTCGACGGCGAACAGGTCCCGTTGGACCATGACCGCAGTGCCGACCTCGACCATGAAGTTCGCGTGGCTGATCATGCAACCCTTGGGCTGACCGGTGGTGCCGGAGGTGTAGATCAGCGTGGCCAGGTCGCCGGGGACCACCGCAGCACGGCACCGGTCGAACTCGGCGTCGGTTGTCTTCTGGCCGAGCACTGTGAGTTCATCGATTGCGCCGGACTCGATCTGCCAGACCTCGTGCAGCGCCCGTGTCTCGGCCCGGACAGATTCGACGACGGCGCACTGCGCAGCGTTCTCGACGACTGCGACGACCGCCCCGGAGTCAGCCAAGATCCACTGTATCTGCGACGCCGACGACGTCTCGTAGATCGGCACCGTGATCGCACCGATGCTCCAGATCGCGTAATCGATCAGATTCCACTCGTACCGAGACGCGCTCAGCAACGCGACCCGATCACCGTGCTTGACCCCAATCGCGATCAGGCCCTTCGCCACCCCGCCCACCTGACCGGCGAACTCGGCCGCGGACACGTCGACCCAGGCACCCTCGACCGGCCGGCTGAACACCACGGCGTCAGGATGCGAGGACGCGTTCGCCCACACCACGTCGGCGAGCCCACCGATCATCGGGGACTCGATCACAGCAGGAACGGTGAACTCACGCATCTGTGTCTCCTCACGGGCAATGGATCGTCGACCCTGACGCGCACCACACGGCTGCCCGGCACGTGCAACCTGTCATGAACCACCTTCACGACACCTTCACAACTCATTCATAGGACATCCAGACACATTGCTGATCGACCTCAAGTTTGTCGTGGCCCATCTATCACTGCGGGAGACCGGAACGCGCTGGATCGCCCAACTGTTGCCGGATCCAGGCCGTACCGCGGTGCCTTGGAAAGCGCACCTCGCACTCCTGCAGCGCCGCTTCAAGATCAGCTGACGACCCGAGCGGGCATACAGCGCGACCGCGATCAGCCACGCCCTGCCGTGGGGATACAGTCCGTTGGCAGGGTCTCGGAGGTGGGCAACCAGGTTCTGTCGCTCGGCAGTGGACCGGACGAGCTGATCCCGCAACTCGCGGAGCGCGCAGCGGACGACGGTGATCGTCGCGGTGTCGCCGAGATCGAAACGCCACATCGCCAACGAGTCATCGGGGTCGCCCATCCGGTACGACCATCCGTTCCCCATGGTGAAGCCCGTGCCTTCCTCCAGCGCATCCACACCGGGTGGCCTGAGGACTGCATCCACCTGGAACTCGGCGTCGCGCCAACCAGGCTTGAAGGAGCGGACCTGGACCCGAGCTCGGCCTCCATCAGCCGCGGTCAACATGAAGCGGTTACCGGACCGGAAGAAGCCAGCCTCCCTCAGCAGCGGCGCGATGTGATCACGCACGACGGTCCGGAGAGCGTTCGAGCGGAGCTCCTTGTCGCGGCTGAGCTCAAGGCAGCGGTTGCAAAGAGCTCGGAGCTAGCTCGTTGAGTAGGACAAAGCGCCACAAACAAGAACCTTCATGACGGTGACGCAGGAGCGAGGAGCATGAACGCCACTGGACGAGACTCCATCACCCCCTACCCTCACATGCACGCTGGCTGGCAGGTCATGGCCATCAGCAACTTACCGCTGGTCGCCTTGCAGCCGCTGACGGTGCCCGTGTTGCTCCACTGCGTCGTCACCCCTATCGACGCGCGCGGCCGGCTCGCCGATAGTTCCCCTGCCCGGTTTCTCGGCTTGGCACCGGGTCATCCGATCAGCATCACCGCCGTCCCTCATGACGGTCGTCAGATCATCGATGTACGGCCTGGTGGCCCGAACGCCGTCACCCGGCAGGGCCACCTCCGCATCCCTGCGTATCTCCGTCACTTGTGCCGCATCGCAACCGGGGACCGGCTGCTTGTCGCGGCCATGCCAGGGCACGGCCTGACGGTCTACACGATGGATCTGCTCTCCGAAATCCTGAGCGGTTCGGCGCCGCCAGGGCGAGGGTGAGCAGCGCCGACATCGAAGCCGCCCGCCACGTGCTCGCGCGCCTCGGTGTCACCCCTGAACAGCTCCTGCAGAGTCAGCACGTACCCCTGTCGACGGTCCCAACTTTCGCCCAGTACATCCCGGTCGTCAGAGCGACCGTCTCGGTCGGCACCGGTCAGGCGTATTCGTCGTACTGGAATCGCATCACCGAACGATGGGGACAACGCGGCCTCGACGAGCCCTTGCCCAGCGAGATTGAACACTTCGCCATGACGATCCGCTCGAGCACCGTCATCCGCCGGAACGCACGTGGAGGTCGCTCCGCGGCTGAACACCTGATCGCCGCACTCCGCTGCGTCTATCGTCACGCTGAGAACGACGGCTATCTCCCGCCCGGGACAAACCCAGCTCTCAAGGTTGCCAAGCCCCGGAGGCTCGCCTCGACTCGGCGAGCGATCCCGGACGGACAGCTCGCCCAGATCAACCACATCACCGCCACCACTGGCAACGATCCTGCCCTGGACTCGCTCATCCTCAGACTCCATACCGAGACTGCCTGCCGAAGGGGTGGAGCACTCGCCATCACTCCCGCCGATCTCGACCCCGGCCCGTGCCTCGTTCGACTGGCCGAGAAGGGCGACACTGTCCGCTGGCAGCCCGTCTCCCCCACCCTGATGGCGCACCTGCAACACCACGCACAGACCCGTGCGACACCCCGTGACAGCCAACTTCTGCGCTACGCAAACGGCAGACCGATCACCAAGCGCCGCTACGACTACCTCTGGAGCCGAGTCGGCAAGCACCTGCCATGGGTGGCCACCCAGCAGATCACTACCCACTGGCTGCGGCACACAACGCTCACCTGGGTCGAACGAAACTTCGGCTACGCAACAGCCCGCGCTTACGCAGGTCACTCCGACAACGCGAACGCCGGAGCCACCGCTACCTACGTTCGCGCGAGTCTTCCCGAGATCGCGACGGCCCTTGCTGCCCTCACCGGCGAACCGCACCCTCTCGCCGGCAACTGAGCCACGCTGGGCGTCGATCGAACACGCTTCGACACCCAGCACGCACCCCTCCACAGGGCGACGGCACGGCCGCGCTGTCAGAGCGATTCGCTGCTAATCTCACCGTCATGACTACCTGCATTGCGCAGGTATGCCGCGGATTCGTGCTGGTGTCCCGCCTCTGGCACAAGCCGGCAGTTCGCTAACTGAGGATGCCGTGCGCGATGTTCCACTTCTTGGCGCTCTGGTAGGCGTCGACCATTCCCCAGATCCAGACCAGGAACACCATCGGGATGCCGATCAGGACGAAGACGAGCAGCCAGGACACGAAGTAGGCGATCATGATGGCGATCCCGATCCCGACGTTGCCGTTGATCAGCGAGCCGAGGCCGGGGATGAAGAACGACGCGACCAGCGCCAGCCCCGGGTTCTTCGCCGCTACCTGCTGCTGCGGGTAGCCCACGCCGTACTGCTGCGGGTACATCTGCTGCTGCGGATAACCAGCCTGCGGCGGGTAGCCCGGCTGCTGCGGGTATCCGGGTTGCGGCGGGTATCCGGGCTGCTGCGGCACGGGGTAGCCGGGCTGGTGCGGCACCGGGTAGTTCGGCTGCTGCGGCACCGGGTAGTTCCCGTACTGCGGACCGCCCGGCTGCTC
This sequence comes from Streptomyces sp. SID13031, assembly GCF_010548305.1. Taxonomy (GTDB): domain Bacteria; phylum Actinomycetota; class Actinomycetes; order Propionibacteriales; family Kribbellaceae; genus Kribbella. Next base: position 396,371 of record NZ_JAAGLV010000002.1, on the reverse strand, counting down.
GGCCTGCGAAGGAAGAATCGGCGCTTGCGGCAGCGGTGCCTGCTCCGACTGGTCCTGCGGCCGGTCCCGCTCCCCGTAAGGCTGGTCCGGATACTCCTGAGACATGCTTCTCCCCTCGTCCCCGAGCCCCCTCGGGATGGGAGTCACGGTAACGCTGTGTGTTGGTGCTGCCTAGTAGCTGGGCTGGATCGTGACGCTTGGTCAGAGCGAGGCGAGATAGGCCGCGCCTCGGGGGCTGAGCTCGTAGCCCGTTTCGAGACTGTAGGTCAGACCCAGGTTCTTCAGTTTGCGGACGTCGAGCTTGAAGCTCGCCGTGTCGCGGCCGAAGTCGGCGGCCAGGTCGCCGGCCCGGGTGGCGGGGCTGGCCTGGATCTTCTGCAGGATCGCGGTGGTCCAGACGCCGTGGCGGCTCAGCTCGTCGAGCTTGGCCAGGCGGGCGCGGAGGTCCTCGAGGTCTTCGGGGGTCAGCTCCGCGGTGGCGGCCAGCTCCTCGCGGGGGTCCGCGCCTTCGACCAGGTGGAACTTGATCAGGAAGGTCGGCCAGTCCTCGTTGCCGCGCAGCCGGCGGCGGACGTCCCTGGCGTTCTGCCGGTCGGCGGCGAAGATGTCGTCGTCGTAGTCGGAGATCAGGTCCGGGTTGACCTCCCGGACGCTCTTGATCTCGATCCGGCCGGCGTTGGTCCGGTAGATCCGGCCCTCGACGACGCGCGCCTCGGCCCACCGCCGGTACGCCGCGGTGATCTTGCCGGCCTCGACGCCGTCTTTGTCTGGTCCAGCGAACAACATGTCAAGCCTCCAGTGCTTTCGCCACGATCGGTGCCAGTTCGCGCAGCGCCTTGCCGCGGTGGCTGATCGCGTCCTTCTCCTCGACCGACAACTCGGCCGTGGTGCGGTCGTACCCCTCCGCCTGGAAGAGCACGTCGTAGCCGAAACCGCCGGTGCCGCGCAGCTCGCGGATCACCGAACCGGGCATCTCGCCGCGGACGATGACGTCGTCGGCGCCCTCCTGGACGAACGCGACAGCGGCCACGAAGGACCCGCCCCGGCGCTCGTCGGGAACGTCTTCCAGCTGGCCGAGGAGCAGTACGTTGTTCGCGTGGTTGTCCTTGGCCGGGCCCGACCAGCGGGCCGACAGGACGCCGGGCATCCCGTTCAGCGCGTCGACGCAGATGCCGCTGTCGTCCGCGATCGACGGCAGGCCGGTCGCGGCCAGCGCTGCATGCGCCTTCAGCAACGCGTTGCCCTCGAAGGTCGGCTCGGTCTCGGCCGGCTCGTCGTACGCCGCGACGTCGCCCAGCCCGAGCACCTCGATGCCGGGCACGATCGGCGCGAGGATGCGCTGGAGCTCCGCGAGCTTCTTCTGGTTGTTGGAGGCCAGTAGCACCTTGGTCACGCGAGCGCCTCCAGCTGCAGCTTCGTGAGGTCGGCGCAGCCCGCGATACCGAGGTCCAGCAGGCTGTTCAGCTCTTCGCGGTCGAACGGCGCGCCCTCGGCGGTGCCCTGCACCTCGATGAACTTGCCGTCGCCGGTGAGCACCAGGTTCATGTCGGTCTCGGCCCGGACGTCCTCCTCGTAGCAGAGGTCGAGCATCGGGGCGCCGTCGATGATGCCGACCGACACCGCGGAGACCGAGCCGGTCAGCGGCTCGCCCTTGAGCGCCTTACGGTCGCGCAGATAGGAGACCGCGTCGGCCAGCGCGACGTACGCGCCGGTGATGGCGGCCGTCCGGGTGCCGCCGTCGGCCTGCAGCACGTCGCAGTCGAGCAGGATCGTGTTCTCGCCGAGTGCCTTGTAGTCGATCACGGCGCGCAGCGAACGGCCGATCAGCCGGGAGATCTCGTGCGTCCGGCCGCCGATCCGGCCCTTCACCGACTCGCGGTCCGAGCGCGTGTTCGTCGAGCGCGGGAGCATCGCGTACTCCGCGCTCACCCAGCCCAGGCCGGACCCCTTGCGCCACCGCGGCACGCCTTCGGTCACGCTGGCCGCGCAGAGCACCCGGGTCCGGCCGAACTCCACCAGCACCGACCCCTCGGCGTGGTCGAGCCACTTGCGGGTCAGGGTCACCGGCCGAAGCTGATCAGGGGTACGTCCATCGATACGAGCCATGCCGGAAACCCTATGCCCGAATGCGCTCCACCTCCGCATCGACAGCCTGGCCTGTGGATAAGCCCACGGGCCGGAACTGGCTGAGCGCCATCCGGGCAGCCCACGGCGTCAGGTCACCGGCCCGGCGGCCCAGCCAGGGAACGCCCTCACGGACCATCCAGACCGCATCCGCCCACTTGGACGGCGCCTGCCCCACACAATCCAGCGCAGGCGGTACTGCGATCGGCAGCCCCTGTCGGTGCAGCTCGTCGGCGAAGGCCCGGGCCAGCCGGCGATGACCGCGTTCGCCGGGGTGTAGCCGGTCGACACTCCAGAAGTCGCGGCGGTAGACCTCGGGGTAGTCGGCCATGTCGATCCGGATTCCGCCGTACCGGGCGTGCAGTTCGTCGTACACGGCGTTGACCTGCTCGATCCGGCGCCACAGCGGTTGGCGCAACCACGCCGGCAGGCCGAACACCTGGCCGTGATCGTGGAACCGGACGGTCAGCAAGGTGGCGCCGCGCCCGGTCAACTGCTCCGCGCAGTGCTGGAGGCAGTCGCGGATCTGGCCCGGGTCGAAGCCCGATCGCATCGTGTCATTGACACCGACGATCAGGGAGGCGAGGTCGATCGGGCCGGTGCCCGTCGACGGGAGTTGGTCGGCCGCCACCATCGGCGCGGTGGCGCCGCTTTTGGCGAAGTTGGAGAACGTCACACGGTGGGAGCTGCCCAGGGAGTCGGCGAGCAGCGAGGCCCAGCCCCGCCACCCCTCCCCCGGGCGCGCACCGGCACCGGATAGGTCGGTTGTACTGCCGTTCATCGGGTCCCCGACACCCACGGTGGTCGAGTCGCCCAGTGCCACATAGTGGAGGCTCACATTCCATCATGGTGACGGTGCTGTCCGATGTCTGCGTGAGCCTGAGATGACCGCTTGGTTGACACCTCGGGATCAGAGGGGTGTTGAAGATCGGAACTGTTCAGACATAGGGTTTAGCAATCACCTACGTGCAGGAGTTGCTCGCATGAGTTCAGAAGACCTTCGGTTCGGCGTGGTGGGGCTCGGCGCCCGGAGCCGGCTCGCCAAGCACGCCCACTCCCCCGGCGAGGGGTCCCGGATCGTCGCGCTCTGCGATCCCGTCGAGGGGCAACGGGAGGCCGCGCTGACGGAGTACCCGGAAGCGCAGGCGTACGCCGACCATCGCGACCTGCTCGATCTGAAGCTGGACGGCGTCTTCATCACCACCCCCGACGACCTGCACGAGGACCCCGCGATCGACTTCCTCCAGGCCGGCGTCCCCGTCTTCGTGGAGAAGCCGCTGGCCATCACCACCTCGGGCTGCGACCGGGTGCTGCAAGCGGCGTACGAGAGCGGCACCCGCCTGTACGTCGGACACAACATGCGCCACATGCCCGTCGTCCTGACGATGCGCGACCTCATCCAGGCCGGCGCGATCGGTGAGGTCAAGGCGATCTGGTGCCGGCACTTCGTCGGCCACGGTGGCGACTTCTACTTCAAGGACTGGCACGCCGACCGCAGGCGCAGTACCAGCCTGTTGCTGCAGAAGGGTGCCCACGACATCGACGTGATGCACTGGCTGGCCGGCGGCTACACGACCCGGGCGAACGCGCTCGGCGGCCTCACCGTGTACGGCGGGATCGAGGACCGCCAGGATCGCTCCGGGCAACGCTTCTCGGAGTTCGTCTCGGAGGACAACTGGCCGCCGCTGTCGCAGACCGGGATGGCGCCGGTGATGGACGTCGAGGACCTGTCGATGGCCAATCTCCAACTGGACAACGGCGTTTTCCTCACCTACCAGCAGTGCCACTACACGCCGGACTACTGGCGCAACTACACGGTGATCGGCACGGCGGGCCGGCTGGAGAACTTCGGCGACGGACCGGGCGACGTCGTCAAGGTGTGGAACAGCAGGCGCTCCGGCTACCGCGAGGACGCCGACCAGGTGGTCGAGATCCCCGACGCCGAAGGCGGTCACGCCGGGGCCGACCCGCGACTGGTGGCGGAGTTCATCGGCTTCGTCCGCGATGGCGGTGCCACCTTGACCTCGGCGGTCGCGGCGCGTGCGGCGGTCGCGGCCGGCTATGCGGCGACCACCTCGCTCCGCACCGGCGGCGCCCCGATCGACGTCCCGCCGCTGGACCCGGCCTTGATCGAGTACTTCGACCGCGGCCAGACCCGCTAGCTCACTAGCCGGCGAGAAATTCCTTCAATACTTGACGAAGCGCGTCCGGCCGCTCACGCCAAGGCGAGTGGCCGGCGCCTTCGATCAAGCGAAACTCATGACCCGGTGCGTGCTTCGCAAGCTCCTGTACTGCGCTCACCGGGCGCGGGTCCCCTGCGCCGTGGATGAACCACACCGGCATGGTCAGACCCCTGACGTGAGCGGCCAACTCGTCGTCGGGCACCGCGTCGGCCTCGCCACTGAGCGCCCGGTTCGCGGCGAAGTTGATCGGGAACGGCACGTCGGCATCCTCGAGAGCCCAGGCCCACGCACTCCTGCGATCAGCATGATCGGTGAACCAGCTCAGGGCGCGAAACTCGGTTTCCTCTGCGGCGGTTCGCGTTTTCTGCTGCAGCGCAGTCAGCCGTTGCAGCTGCTCGGCGGTCATCCGGCGCCCTTGCTCCTCGTAGTAAAGCGTGTGCCAGTCGCCGATGCCGACCCCACTGAAGTGGCCGACCTTGGCGACCTGCTGCGGGTGGGCGGCAGCGTAGTTCACCGCGAGCTTCGCGCCGAAAGAGTGGCCGAGGACAACGATCTGGTCGTATCCCCAGTACCGCCGGAGCTCCTCGACGTCGTCCTGAAGGCGTTGCATCGTTTGGTTCCCGGACGGATCGGAGCCACCGCAGCCGCGCTGGTCGAAGCGGTGCACGATGGTCAGATCGTCCAGCATGGCGGCGACTGGCTCGAGGTAGTCCCAGAGGCCGGGGCCGCCGTGCAGCAGGACCACCGGCGGGGTTTTGGTTGCGACGCCGGTGGTCCAGGTGCGCAGGCGGATGCCGTCAGACAGGGTGACGAGGTCCACTAGATCTCGAAGGTGGCGTTCGGGGTGGCGATGAGAACCTCTCCCGGGTAGGTGCGGCGGGCCCCTATTCCCTGGGTTTCGCGGTCGAACCAGGGTGGGACGTGGGTGATGACGAGGCGTTTCGCCCCGGCGCGTTTGGCGTGTTCGCCCGCGTCGGCGGGCGTCAGGTGCAGGTCCGGTGGGTTGTTCGGGTCGTCGTCGCGCAGCGCGGCCTCGCACAGCATCAGGTCGGCTCCGCGGGCCAGCTCGATCAGCCCGTCGTTGGGGCCGGTGTCGCCGGAGTACACGATGGACTTGTTGCCGTACTCAACGCGGATCGCGTACGCCGGTACCGGATGCACCATCGGCAGAGTGCGGACGGTGAACGGCCCGATCCGCTGGATGTCCTGCCAGGTATGGAACTCCAGCTCTTCTTCCATCCCCGGATCCAGCGGCAGGTCGTACGCGAGCGCCATCCGCTCAGCGGACCCCGGGGGGCCGTAGACGGGGATCCTGGGCAGCGGCGACGACGGCGAGTACTTCGCCGCGACGTACAGCCCGCACAGATCCATGCAGTGGTCGGGATGTAGGTGGGACAAGGCGATCGCGCCGATTTCCGGCACGGACAGGTGGCGTTGCAGCGCGCCCAGCGCGCCGCTGCCGAGATCGAGAATGAGGTTGAACCCGTCGGCGGTGACCAGATAGCTCGAAGCAGGCGAGTCTGGCCCGGGGACGGACCCGGAGCAGCCGAGCACAGTGAGCTTCATATCTTGAACATTACCGGCGGGTTGCCGACTTCGCAGAGCGACCAGAGCGTCGCCGAGGGCAACCAAATCCTCTGGCGGGCCGGCCGCATCGTCAGCGGACCCAGGCGAACTGGTCGACGCCCGAGATCACCGGACCGAGGAAGCGGGTGCCGATCGAGGCGAACTCCTCCGGGCTGCCGGTGGTGACGAACCGGTGCCGGGGCGCGGGGAGGTCGTCGGGCCGGAGCAGCCCGCTCTTGGTGAGCACACGGTATACATCTTTGGCGCACTCCTCCGCACTGCTGACCAGGCTGACGTTGTCACCCATCACGTACGAGATGACGCCGGTCAGCAACGGGTAGTGGGTGCAGCCGAGGATGAGCGTGTCGACGCCGGCCTCGACCAGCGGATCGAGGTACTCGTGGGCGGCGGCGAGCAGCTCCGGCCCCGACGTCACCCCGGCCTCGACGAAGTCCACGAAGCTCGGGCAGGCCTGTGTCAGCAGGTGAACCTGGGGAGCGGCGGCGAAAGCGTCCTCGTAGGCAAGGGATGTCGCCGTTGCCTGCGTGCAGATCACGCCGACCTGCTGACTCCGGGTCGCCGCAACGGCGCGCCTGGCGGCCGGCAGGATCACCTCGACCACCGGTACGTCGTACCGCTCGCGGGCGTCCCTGAGCATCGCGGCGCTGGCCGAGTTGCAGGCGATCACGAGCATCTTCACGCCGGCCTCGACCAGGTGGTCCAGGCATTCCAGCGCGTACTCGCGGACCTCGGCGATCGGCTTCGGGCCGTACGGCTGGCGGGCGGTGTCACCCAGGTACAGGATCGGCTCGTGCGGCAACTGGTCGAGCACCGACCGCGTCACCGTGAGCCCGCCGAACCCTGAGTCGAAGATGCCGATCGGTGCGTCTGCCACGCTCCGAACTCTAGCCCTGCAGGCCTGGAATGCCGTTACCGGGCAGAGTTGAAGTAAGGCTTACCTAGCTTCGCAGAACGACACGCCGGAGTTATCCACATCTTTACTCTCAGGAATTGCAATGTGACGTGACGCAGGCCACTCTTATCGGATGTGTTTCCAACCGCCCCTAGCGATGCCATGAACCTGGTGGTCCAGATCGCGGTGGCTCACACCACCACCGGTGCACCGAACCCGCACCCCAGCAACGCCGCGGTGGCAGGCTCTGCCGCCGGTCAGGCTGTGGAGACGAACACGTCCAGTCCCAGCGCCGACCTCGCGTCGGCGATCGGCCCGATAGGCCTGCTGCTACTGGTCGCGCTCGCCGCCTTCGCCCTCTACCTCGTCTCGTTGTCCCTGCACCCGAACGCGAAATGCAATCGCTGCAACGGCGCCGGCCGGCACAAGGGCTACGTGTTCAGCTACGCCCAGCGTCCCTGCAGCAGCTGCAAGGGCCGGGGCGTCCATCCCCGGATAGGAAGAAAAGTGCTCTTCAAGACCTGACCGAGCTCGTCCCCGTCCGCCGCCGCCCGCCCGCGGCCGGACGGATCCGCCCGGCCGCCAAGCGCAGCCGCCAAGCCCAGCCGCTAGGCCCAAAGCTGGCCTTCGAGGCGGTCTTCGGCCTCGTCGATGGTGCCTTCGTAGGCGCCGGTCGACAAGTACTTCCAGCCGCCATCGGCGACCACGAAAGCGATGTCGGCCTTCTCGCCGTCCTGGATGCACTTGGCTGCCTGGCCCAGCGCCGCGTGCAGGATCGCGCCCGTCGAGATACCGGCGAAGATGCCTTCGTTGTCGAGGAGTTCACGGACCCGGCGGACAGCGTCCCGGGGGCCGACCGAGAAGCGGGCGTCGATCAGCGACGGGTCGTACAGCTCGGGGACGAAGCCCTCGTCCAGGTTGCGCAGGCCGTAGACCAGTTCGCCGTACCGGGGCTCGGCGGCGACGATCCGCACTTCGGGTTTGTGCTCGCGGAAGAACCGGCCCACGCCCATCAGCGTGCCGGTGGTGCCGAGGCCGGCGACGAAGTGCGTCACCGACGGCAGATCGGTGAAGATCTCGCGCGCGGTGCCGTCGTAGTGCGCGGCCGCGTTCGAGGGATTGCCGTACTGGTAGAGCATCACCCAGTCCGGGTGCTCCTCGGCGACCTGCTTGGCGACCCGGACCGCCTCGTTCGAACCACCCGCGGCGGGTGAGGAGATGATCTCCACGCCCCACATCCGCAGGATCTGCCGGCGCTCCAGCGAGGTGTTCTCCGGCATCACGCAGACCATCCGGTAGCCGCGCAGCTTGGCCGCCATCGCCAGTGAGATGCCGGTGTTGCCCGACGTCGGCTCGAGAATCGTGTTGCCCGGCCGGAGCCGGCCGTCCTTCTCGGCGTCGAGCAGCATCCGCAGCGCAGCCCGGTCCTTGATCGACCCGGTCGGGTTGTGGTCCTCCAGCTTGGCCCACAGCCGCACGTCACCCGAGGGCGAGAGCTTCGGCAGGCCGACCAGCGGAGTACCGCCGACCGAGTCGAGCAGGTTGTCGAAACGCACGGTCAGCCGCCGGCGACCGCGGGCAGTACGACGACCACGTCGCCGTCCTTGACGCCGGTGGTCAGGCCGCCGGTGAAGCGGACGTCCTCGTCGTTCACGTAGACGTTGACGAACCGGCGCAGCTCCTCCGGCTCACCCTCCACGATCCGCTCCTTCAGGCCCGGGTGGGCGCCGTTCACGTTGTCGAGGAACTCGGCCAGCGTGCTGCCGTCCCCGTTCACCGCCTTCTCGCCCCCGGTGTAGGTGCGCAGGATGGTCGGGACGCGAAGCTCGATCGCCATGTCAGTTGTCTCCTTGGTTGCTGTGGTCCGCCACGACCTTGACCTCTTCTTCGGTGACCGCGCCGTCGATGATCCGGTACGACCGGAACTGCACCGGCCCGTCGTACGACGGCGAGTCCGCGCCGTCGCGGGTGGAGACCAGCACGTAGTGCGCGCCGGGCTCGCCGGCCAGGTTGATGTCGGTCCGCGAGGGATAGGCCTCGGTGGCCGTGTGCGAGTGGTAGATCACGACCGGTTCCTCGTCGCGCTCGTCCATCTCCTTGTACAACCGGAACAAGTCACCCGAGTCGAACTCGTAGAACGTCGGCGACATCGCCGCGTTCAGCATCGGGATGAACCGCTCCGGCCGGTCCGACCCGGCCGGCCCGGCGACCACGCCACAGGCCTCGTCCGGATGGTCCCGGCGCGCGTGCGCCACGATCTCGTCGTACGTGGCCTGGTCGATGGTGAGCACGCCTCCACGATACGGAGCGGGCTGACGCCCCCCTGACAACCAGGGGGGCGCGTCCAGTATGTGGACTACCAGCGGTCGTGGACCTGCGGGCGGATCAGCTCGTCGTACACGGTCTGGACGACCTTCAGCTCGCCTGCCGTGAGCGGGGCCAGGGCTGCGGCGCCGACGTTGCCGGCCACCTGCTGCGGGTTGCGGGCGCCGGGGATGACGACACTGACGCCGGGCTGGTCGAGGATCCAGCGGAGCGCGAACTGGGCCATCGTGGCGTTCTCGGGAACGAGCGGGATGAGGCGTTTGACCGCCTCCAGGCCGGTCTCGAAGTCGACCCCGGAGAACGTCTCGCCGACGTCGAAGGCCTCGCCCTTGCGGTTGTAGTTGCGATGGTCGTCCGCGCCGAAGGTGGTGTTCTCGTCGTACTTGCCGGACAGCAGGCCGCTCGCCAGCGGGACCCGGGCGATGATGCCGACGCCGGCCCGCTCGGCGGCGGGGAGCACCTCGTCGAGGGGCTTGAGGCGGAAGGCGTTGAGGATGATCTGCACGGATGCGACGTTCGGCCGGGCGATCGCGGTCAGCGCTTCCTCACAGGTCTCCACACTCACCCCGTACGCCGAGATGCGCCCCTCGGCCACCAACGTGTCGAGCGCGTCGAAGACCGCGTCGGTCGAGTAGACCGGCGTCGGCGGGCAGTGCAGCTGGACCAGGTCGATCGTGTCGACGCCGAGGTTCTCACGGGAGCGGTCGTTCCAGGCGCGGAAGGCGTCCAGGTTGTAGTTCTCCGGCCGCTGCTCGACCCGGCGACCCATCTTGGTCGCCACGGTCAGCTCCGGGTGCTCCTTGAGCACCTGCCCGACCAGCCGCTCGCTCCGCCCGTCGCCGTACACATCAGCCGTATCGATGAAGGTGACCCCACCCTCGATCGCCGAGTTCAACACGTTGACCGCGTCACTCTCGTCAACCTCACCCCAGTCAGCACCCAACTGCCAGGCCCCAAGCCCGACCACGCCAACCTCACGCCCAGTACGCCCTAACGTCCGCTTCTCCATACCGTCAACCCTATGCGCCGCGGTAGGTGGATAGAAGCGGCTCCACCGGGCGGGGTGGGCGGGGAATCCGGCTCTGCTCGCCTGCCGGGGTGTCGGGCTTCGCTCGACGGAGGGTGGGGTCAGGTCTTGGCCAGTGTGATGGCGAGCTCGTTGCCTTCGGTGACATCGAGGGTCTGGGACAGGGTTTCTGCCATCAGCGTCTCTCGGTGCTCCTCGATCGCCTCGCGGGTTGCGGCATCCGCGCTCAGCCGCAGCTGGATGCGGTCGGTGATGTCGAGGCCTGCGCCGCGGCGGGCCTGCTGGATCAGGCGGATGACGTCGCGGGCGATTCCCTCGCGTTCGAGCGCCGGGGTGAGGTGGAGGTCTAGCATCACGAAACCGCCGTCGGACAGCAGTCCGCTCGCCTGTTGGGCGTGGTCGGCGCCGTCTGCGAGGACGGTCTCCAGGGTGTACTCGCCCTCCTGCAGGGTGATGCCGCCGGCCACCACGACACCGTCGGGTGAGACCGACCAGTCACCGCTCTTCGATGCCTTGATCACCGACTGAACCTCACGGCCCAGCCTCGGGCCGGCGGCGCGGGCGTTCACGGTCAGCTTTTGGGAGACCGGGGCGTCCACCTCGTGGATCTCGGTCAGTACGACGTCCTGCACGTTGATCTCCGCGCGCAGGATCGGTACCAACTGCTCCAGCGACTTCGCATCAGGCGTGGCGACAGTCACCGTTTGCAGCGGCTGCCGGCCGCGGATGCCCTCGGCCTTGCGCAGGGCCGAGGCGACCGAGCAGACCTCCCGCACGCGCTCCATCCGTGCCACCAAAGCATCGTCTGATGGAAGCTCGTCCACTGACGGCCAGTCGGTCAGATGCACAGACCGCCCACCCGTCAGCCCGCGCCAGATCTCCTCGGCCGTCAGCGGCAGCAGCGGCGCCACCGTCCGGGTGACCACTTCGAGCGCCGTGTAGAGGGTGTTCAGGGCGTCCTGGAAAGTCGCGCCCTGGTCATCCCAGAAGCGCTCGCGCGACCGCCGGATGTACCAGTTCGTCAGCACCTCCAGATAGCTGACCATCGACTCGCACGCCGACGCGATGTCGTACCGATCGAGCCGCTCCTCCACCTCACCGACGAATACCCGCAACCGGGCCAGCAGATAGCGGTCGAGCTCGACCTCCGATGACGCGGACCGAACAGCCGTGGCCGACGCCGCGTTCGCGTAGAGCCCGAAGAAGTACCAGGCGTTCCACAGCGGGATCATCACCTGCCGGACGCCGTCGCGGATCCCCTGCTCGGTGACGACCAGGTTGCCGCCGCGCAGGATCGGGCTCGACATCAGGAACCAGCGCATCGCGTCCGCGCCGTCGCGGTCGAACACCTCCCGCACGTCCGGGTAGTTCCGCAGCGACTTGCTCATCTTCTGCCCGTCGCTGCCGAGCACGATCCCGTGCGAAAGGCACGACGAGAAGGCCGGCCGGTCGAACAGCGCAGTCGCCAGGATGTGCATCGTGTAGAACCAGCCGCGGGTCTGGCCGATGTACTCGACGATGAAGTCGCCCGGGAAATGATGCTCGAACCAGTCCGTGTTCTCGAACGGATAGTGCACCTGGGCGAAACTCATCGACCCCGAGTCGAACCAGACGTCCAGGACGTCGGCCACCCGGCGCATCGTCGACCGCCCGGTCGGGTCGTCGGGATTCGGCCGGGTCAGCTCATCGACGTACGGGCGGTGCAGGTCCGGTACGGCGACGCCGAAGTCGCGCTCCAGCTCCTCGACCGAGCCGTACACGTCGATCCGCGGGTACGCCGGATCGTCCGACCGCCAGACCGGGATCGGCGAACCCCAGAACCGGTTCCGGCTGATCGACCAGTCACGCGCGTTCTCCAGCCACTTGCCGAACTGCCCGTGCTTGACGTGCTCCGGCACCCAGGTGATCTGCTCGTTCAGCTCGACCATCCGGTCCCGGATCCGGGTCACCTCGACGAACCAGCTCGACACCGCCTTGTAGATCAGCGGGTTGCGGCACCGCCAGCAGTGCGGGTAGCTGTGCACATAGCTGTCCTCGCGAACGAGTGCCCCGGCGGCACGCAGATCGCGGATGATCGGCCGGTTCGCGTCGAACACGTGCTGCCCGGCGTACGGCGGAACCACGGTGGTGAAGCGAGCCCCGTCATCGACCGTCAGCAGCGTCGGGATGCCGACCGCGTCGCAGGCGAGCTGGTCCTCCTCGCCGTACGCCGGAGCCATGTGCACCACGCCGGTGCCGTTCTCCGTGGTGACGTGGTCGGCCGCGATCACCTGGAAGGCGTTCCCGGTCCCCCACTTCGAGGCGTCCGCGAAGAAGTCGAACAACGGCGTGTACCGGCGGCCGATCAGCTCGGCCCCCTTCAACCGGCGGACCACCTCGTCGCCGAGGCCGGCCACGCCGCCGTGTTCTTCCGTGTACGCCGAAAGCCGCGCCTCGGCCAGCACGGTCGGCCGGCCCTCGGCATCGTTCACGACGACGTAGTCGATGTCCGGCCCGACCGCCATCGCCAGGTTGCTCGGCAGCGTCCATGGTGTGGTGGTCCAGGCGAGCAGCCGCTCGCCCGTCTCCAGCACCACCGCGACGGTCACCGACGGATCCTGCCGCGGCTGGTAGACATCGTCGTCCATCCGCAGCTCGTGGTTGGACAGCGGCGTCTCGTCGTTCCAGCAGTACGGCAGCACCCGGAGGCCTTCGTACACCAGGCCCTTGTCGTACAGCGTCTTGAACGCCCAGATCACCGACTCCATATAGTCGCGATTGAGCGTCTTGTAGTCGTTCCCGAAGTCGACCCACCGCGCCTGCCGGGTGACATAGGCCTGCCACTCGCCGGTGTACTTGAGCACCGAGTCCCGGCAGGCCTGGTTGAACTTCTCGATCCCCAGCTCGAGGATCTCGGCCTTCGTCTTCAGCCCCAGCACCCGCTGCGCCTCCAACTCGGCCGGCAGCCCATGCGTGTCCCACCCGAACCGCCGCTCGACCCGATGCCCGCGCATCGTCTGGTACCGCGGCACGACGTCCTTCACGTACCCCGTCAGCAGATGCCCGTAATGCGGCAGCCCGTTGGCAAACGGCGGCCCGTCATAGAAAACGAACTCGTTCGCCCCGTCCGTACCAGCCGCCCGTTGCTCGACCGACGCAATGAACGTCCCGTCCGTCTCCCAGTATTCGAGCACGTCACGCTCGAGCTGCGGGAACTCCGGACTCGCGGTCAGTCGGGTCTTGCCGGCCTTGGGGTAGCTCATTCGCCGATGGTATGCGGGTCGCCGCCACCGGCGCTCGACGATTACCCGACGCTGTGGACAAGTGTCAGCCGAGCCTCGCCACCTCCCCGCTTCTGCCTTTCAGCGGATGTTGTGGAGAAGCGCTGACTGGAGGTAGCCGAGCCAGTCGTAGAGGTCGTAGGTGAGGCGGCGGGGGTCGTCGTCGGGGAGTTTTTCCCAGACGCCGTAGTCGTCCTCTTCCTTGATGTCCAGGCGGGTGCCGATAGCCAGGCGGAGGTCGTTGAGGGCCCGGAGCCAGGCGAGCTGGTCGTCGCCTTCGAGCGGGATGCCGTCCTCGGGATGCGCCTCGAGGGCCTCCAGGACGCGTTTGGCGTCGGAGGCCTTGTTGTCGCGGAGGCCGCGCTCGGTGAAGCGCCGGAACTCCGCCGACGCGTTGTCGTCGGCCTTGTACGCGTCCGGCAGCAGCCGCTGCAGTACTACGTCCTCCGGCGGCGAGGTCGGCCCGTCGTTGTCGAGCAGCGCGGCCAGCGGGTCGCTCGACTCGGCGGCGCGCGGTGGCATCCCGTCGTACAGGAGCTCGACCAGGTTGCGGAGCAGGTTCGCCAGGATGTCCGCCTCGTGGTCGGCGAAACTGACGATCACGGTCTTCTTGCGCTTACGGAACCTCGTCACGACTTCTCACAGGTGGCCCACAGGCCGTAGTGGTGCATGGCTTCGACATCGCGTTCCATCGCCTCGCGGTTGCCGTTCGAGACGGCCGACTTGCCCTCTTCGTGGACCTGCATCATCAGCTTCTCCGCCTTGGCCTTGGAGTAGCCGAAATGGGTCTGGAAGACGAAGGTGACGTAGTCCATCAGGTTCACCGGGTCGTTCCAGACGATGGTCACCCACGGTGGGCTCAACTCGATCGCCTCGTCGATTTCGGGGCTCGCGAGTTCGCTCGGTGCGGTGGTCACTGGGCCATTCTCTCCATCATGGGTTCTCGGCTCGCAATAGGCTGCCCTTGTGAACGCTACGACAGCCTTGCTGACGGACCACTACGAGCTGACCATGCTGCAGGCCAGCCTGGCCGACGGCACGGCGCACCGCCGCTCGGTTTTCGAGCTGTTCGCCCGCCGCCTGCCCGACGGACGCCGGTACGGCGTGGTCGCGGGCGTGAACCGGCTCCTGGACGCGCTGGAGGCGTTCCGGTTCGACGAGCAGACGATCGCCTTCCTGGCCGACCGGGGCATCGTCGATCAGGCTACCCGCGACTGGCTGGCCGACTACCGGTTCACCGGCGACATCGTCGGGTACGCCGACGGCGAGATCTTCTTCCCGGGCTCGCCGGTCCTCGTGGTGGAGTCGAGCTTCGCCGAGGCGGTGCTGCTGGAAACCGTGTTCCTGTCGATCCTGAACCACGACTCCGCGGTCGCCTCGGCCGCCTCCCGGATGACCTGGTGGGCCGGCGGCCGGCCCTGTATCGAGATGGGCTCGCGGCGCACCCACGAGGAGGCGGCGGTCGCGTCCGCGCTCGCGGCGTACATCGCGGGCTTCGCGACCACCTCCAACCTGGAGGCGGCCCGCCGGTTCGGCATCCCGAGCGCCGGTACCGCCGCCCACTCGTTCACGCTGCTGCACGACACCGAGCGGGACGCGTTCGTCTCCCAGGTGGATGCCCTCGGCAAGGGAACGACGCTGCTGGTCGACACCTACGACCTGACCGAAGCGGTACGGACCGCGATCGAGGTGACCGGCACCGAGCTGGGAGCAGTACGGCTGGACTCCGGTGACCTGCCGTCGCTGGCCGGTCAGGTGCGCGAGCAGCTCGACGCCCTGGGTGCGACCAAGACCCGGGTGATCGTGACGAGCGACCTCGACGAGTACCAGATCGCCGCGCTCGCCCCGGCCTCCGTCGACGGCTACGGCGTGGGCACGTCGCTGGTGACCGGTAGCGGCTACCCGACCTGCGGTTTCGTCTACAAGCTGGTCGCCCGCGAGGACGCCGGCGGCACGATGGTGCCGGTGGCGAAGAAGAGCCCGGACAAGATCTCGATCGGCGGCCGCAAGTACGCACTACGCCGGCGAAGCGCGGCCGGGGTCGCCGAAGTGGAGCTGATCGGCGTCGGCCAGCCGCCGGTGGACGACGGCGACGACCGCGAACTCCTCAAGCCGCTGGTCGAGGCGGGCAAGATCATCGGCCGCACCACGCCAGCCGAGTCGCAGGCGCACCACCTCAAGGTTCGCGACGAGCTCCCCCGCAGCGCCAGCCAGCTCAGCCGCGGCGAGCCTGCCATCCCGACCGAATACATCGGCGACCTCACCGCCCGCAACCCGTTCGCGCCCCGGAGCAACAGATGAGCACCGCCGGACCCGAGGCAGCCGGTACTACGCCCGCCGCCGCCCCGCGCTGGGACCCGGAGGCGCCCGCCAGCGGCAGCGACATCCTGATCGCCCTGCGCTTCGCCGACCGCGCGGCCCGCAAGGCCATCGGCGACGAACTAGCAGGCACCGGCGTCCACACCGGCCAGGAGATCGTCCTCGCCAAACTGCTCCACCACGGCTCCCTCCCGGTCGCCCAACTCGCCAAGGTCCTGGACGTAGAGGTCCCCACCGCGACCCGCACCACCCAGCGCATGGAAGCCGCAGGCCTCGTCCGCCGCCTGAAAAACGACACCGACGCCCGCAAAGTCAGCATCGAACTGACCCCGCACGGCACCGAGGTAGCCCAAACCGTCGGCCGACTCCACACCCAGGCCGGCGACCGGGCCTGCCAGAACATCACCCCCGAAGACCGCCGCCACCTCCGCAACCTCCTCTGGACAATCACCGGCAACATCGAAGAACTCCCCGGCTGACCCCAAAGGCGGACCCGCCTTTGGGGCGCAGTGGCTGTACACAAGGGCAGGAAGTAGTCGGACGTTCGGCCTGGCGCCACGCTCACGGAGGCGGCGCCCGGCCGCAGTAAGGGCACTACTTCCTGCCGTTATGCACACTTTCCCATTCCGCAACTGGTTGCCATCGGCATCCGCTTCTGTTCCACCGTCAGCGGCCGGCGCCCAGGGATTCGGGGTCGCCGGAGAGTTTCTGGGCCAGCCAGACCGGGATGATCGAGATCACGATCATCGCGGCGGCGATCACGTTGACGATCGGGGCCTGGTTGGGGCGGAAGAGGTTGTTGAAAATCCAGATCGGGAGGGTTTGCTGCTGGGCGCCCGCCGTGAAGGTCGTCACGATGATCTCGTCGAAGGAGAGGGCGAAGGCGAGCAACGCGCCTGCCAGCAGAGCCGAGCGCAGCAGTGGGAAGGTGATCAGGCGGAAGGTGGTGAAGGCTGAGGCGCCGAGGTCCGCCGATGCCTGTTCCAGTTGCACGCCGGTACGCCGAAGCCGCGCGATCACATTGTTGAAGACCGTCACGATGCAGAACGTCGCGTGCGCGACCACGATCGTGATGAAACCCAGCTGCCAGCCGAAGATCGTCCGGAACGCGTTGTTCAGGGCGATCCCGGTGACGATGCCCGGCAGCGCGATCGGCAGGATGACCAGCAGCGAGACCGCGTCGCGGCCGTAGAAGCTGTACCGCTGCAGGGCGAACGCGATCATCGTGCCGAGCACGAGCGCGATCACCGTCGCGGCGATCCCCACCCGCACACTCACCCAGAGCGCGTCCAGCGCGCCCTGACTCTCGGCCGCGCGTTTCCACCACTCCAGGGTGAGATCGCGCGGCGGCCACGCGAACGTCTTGTTCACATTGAACGAGTTGATCAACACCAACCCGAGCGGTACATAGATCACGCCGAGGATCAACGCGGTCAAGACGCGCAACAAGATCTTGGTCGGCCGGGACAGCGTCATAAGAGCAACTCCGTTGCGGTCATAGCGACTCCATCGCGCCGGTACGCCGTACTGCGGCCAGGTAGACCAGCATGACCACGACCGGCACGGTCGCCACCGCCGCCGCGAAGGGCAGGTTGTTCGCCGCCCCCACGTTGTCGTAGACGACATTGCCGAGCAGCTGGTTGGTGCCGCCGACGATCCGGACGGCGATGTAGTCACCCAGCGACAACGAGAAGGTGAAGATCGACCCCGCCACCACCGCCGGGAAGACCACCGGCAACACGATCCGGCGTACCGTCGCCGCGGTCCTCCCACCGAGGTCGGCCGATGCCTCCAGCAACGAGTTGGGCAACCGTTCCAGCCCGGCATAGATCGGCAGGATCATGTACGGCAACCACAGATAGGACAGTGTGACGATCGTTGCCGTCAGCCCATAACCGGGCGAGTCCAGCCCGACCAGGCCGAACAGCGACGACACCAGCCCACCCTCGGAGAACATCCCGCGCCACGCATAGGCCTTGACCAGATAGCTCGCCCACAACGGCATCAGAACGGCGACCAGCAGGAACCGCCGCAACCCCGGCCGCGCCACCTTCGACATGTAGAGCGCGATCGGAAAAGCGACCACAGCGTCGATCACGGTCACCAGGACGGCGACCCCGATCGTCCGCAGCGCAATGGTCCGGTACACCTCGACCGTGAACAGCGTCCGGAAACTGTCCAGCGACCAGTCCCGCTCGATCGCCCCGGTGAAACTGTTCTGCGACCACAACGCTGTCACGAACAAGGCCGCCAGCGCACCCAGATACGCCACCCCGAGCCACGCCATCGGCGGCCCGAGCAACAACCCCAGCCGGAGCCTGGGATGGCGGTACAGCACGTTGCCGCGCCGTACCGCCCCACTGGCAAGCCCTGTGCTCAGCCCTTGATCTGGGTCCACGCCTGGGTCCACTTGCCGTAGTCGGTGCACTTGACATCGGTACGGCCGTCGAGGCACTGCTCGATCGGGGTGGTCCAGTACCAGATCTTCTCGGAGTAGGCCTGGTCACCGGCATGGAAGGTGGTGCAGTGCGTCTTGTCCGCGGTCAGCGCGCAGGCCTTGCCGTTGGCGGGCGACTCACCGAAGTACTCGGCGACGGCCGCGTTCGCCTCCGGGCTGACGATGTGGTCCATCCACAGGTAGCCGCAGTTCTTGTTCTTCGAGGTGGCGCTGAGCATCCAGGTGTCCGACCAGCCGGTGACGCCCTCGGTCGGGACCGTCACCTGGACCGGGACCTTCTCGCCGGTCGCCACGTTCGCGATCACCTGCCAGGTGGTGCCGATCACCGAATTGCCGCTGGTGAACGCCTGCACCTCCTTGAGGTAGTCCGACCAGTACTCCGACACCAACGTCTTCTGCTGCTTCAGCAGGTCGACGGCCGCCTGCAGCTGGGTGTCGTCCAGCGCGTAGGGGTTCTTGATCCCCAGGTCGGGCTTCTTGGCCATCAGGTACATCGCGGCGTCGGCGATGTAGATCGGCGAGTCGTACGCCGTCACCTTGCCCTTGTACGGCGAATCGGCCTCGAACACCGCACTCCAGCTGGTCGGTGGAGTGGTGACCTTGTCGGTCCGCCACATCAGCAGGTTCGCGCCGTACCCGTGCGGGATGCCGTACATCTGGCCCTTCACCGAGTTCCACGGCCGGTCCTTCAGGAACGGGTAGACGTCGGAGTAGTTGGGCACGAGATCGGTGTTGACCGGCTCGACCACGCCACCGGCGATCAGCCGCAGCGACGCGTCGCCCGACGCCGACACCACGTCGTACTGGCCGGTCTTCATCAGGCTGACGGCCTCGTCGGAGGTACCGAACGTCTTCACGGTCACCTGGCAGCCGGTCTTCTTCTCGAACGAGCTGACCCAGTCGACCTTCGGATCGTTCGAGCCGTCCTCGGCATAGCCGGGCCAGGCGAGCACGCTCAGCTTGCCCTCGCCGGCGCCGAGCTTGTCGAGTTTCGGCAGGTCCGGCGCGGTGAAGCCGGCGTCGCTCTGGGCGCCGCCGGAGCTGTCGTCCGACGTACCGCAGGAGGCTGCCACCAAGGTGAGGGCGCTCAGGCCCACGAGCAGAGTGAGTTTCTTCATCGGAGCTCCCTGACTGAGGAGATAGGGGTTTGGTCGGAGATGGACACTGCGTGTTCACGGCGCCAGCTGAGCCGGACTGCTTCCCCCCGGCGGCCCAGGCTGCCCTCGGCGGAGCCCTGCGCGTTCTGCTCCAGAACGAGCAGCGTTCCGCCCGCGTCGAGGTCGACGACCGACTGCGTCGCCGACCCCAGATAGACGACCTCACGAACCACCCCGGTCGCCGTACAGCCATCTGTCTCCACCACAGCGGAGACAGGCAGCATCCTGATCTTCTCGGGCCGGACGGTGAAGGTCCCGGCGGTGCCGAGTACTGCGACCGCGACCTCCCCTTCCAGCAGGTTCGAGGTACCGACGAAGCCCGCGACGAAGGCCGTCGCGGGGTGTTCGTAGAGCTCGGCCGGTGCGGCGAGCTGTTCGATCCGGCCACCGTTGAAGACGGCGATCCGGTCGCTCATCGTCAGCGCCTCCTCCTGGTCGTGGGTGACGAAGACGAAGGTGATGCCCGCCTCGCGCTGCATCGCCTTCAGCTCGATCTGCATCTCCCGGCGCAGCTTCAGATCGAGCGCGCCGAGCGGCTCGTCCAGCAGCAGCACCTTCGGCCGGTTGACCAGCGCGCGGGCCAGCGCGACTCGTTGCCGTTGACCACCGGATAGTTGATGAGGGCGCCTTTCCGCAAACCCCTGCAGCCGTACGGTTTCCAGCGCCTCCACCGCTCGCTTCCGGCGTTCGCGACGCTCGACCCGCTTCACCCGCAGCCCGTACTCGACGTTCTGCAGCACGCTCATGTGCGGGAACAGCGCATAGTCCTGGAAGACCGTGTTCACATCCCGCGCGTACGGCGGTAGCGCGGTGACGTCGACTCCGCCGAGGAGCACCTGCCCGGCCGTCGGCGTCTCGAAGCCGGCCACCATCCGCAGGACGGTCGTCTTGCCCGAACCGGACGGCCCGAGCATCGAGAAGAACTCGCCCTCCGCCAGGTCCAGGTCGATCCCGTCGACGGCGGTGACGTCGCCGAAGGTCTTGGTCAGCCCGCGCAGGCTGATCGCGGTCGCCGTCTTGGTCTCGGTCACTGTCATCTCAGATCGCCGACATCACGTGCTTGACCCGGGTGTAGTCCTCCAGGCCGTACATCGACAGATCCTTGCCATGGCCCGAATGCTTGAACCCACCGTGCGGCATCTCGGCCACCAAAGGGATATGGGTGTTGATCCACACGCACCCGAAATCGAGCGCCGCCGACATCCTCAGCGCCCGGCTGTGATCGGTTGTGAAGACACTCGACGCCAGCCCGTACTGCACGCCGTTGGCCATCCGCAGCGCCTCGGCCTCGTCAGCGAAGGTCTGCACGGTGATCACCGGCCCGAACACCTCGTCCTGGATCATCTCGTCGTCCTGCCGCAACCCGGTGACGATCGTCGCGTCGTGGAAGAACCCGTCGGCCAACGCACCACCCGACCGTTCACCACCCAGTACTACGGACGCATGCGCGGGCTTGCGCGCCAGGAAGCCACGGACCCGTTCGAGCTGCATCGCGTTGTTCAGCGGACCGAACAGCGCATCCTCGTCATCGGCCAACCCCGGTTTCGCGTTGTCGCGCGCCCAGCCGGCGAGGGCTTCGACGAACGCGTCGTGCTGGCTTTCGTGCACGAGCACCCGGCAGGCCGCCGTACAGTCCTGGCCCGCGTTGAAGTAGCCGCCGACGCCGATCGCCTCGGCTGCCGCCGCGAGGTCCGCATCCTCGAAGACGACCGCCGGTGCTTTACCGCCCAGCTCCAAGTGGGTGCGTTTGAGGTCGAGCGCCGCGGTACTCGCGACCTGCATGCCGGCGCGGGTCGAGCCGGTGATGCTGACCAGCTGTGGCGTCGGGTGCTCGACCAGCGACTGGCCGGTGTCGCGGTCACCGCAGACGACGTTGAGCACTCCGGGCGGCAGGATCTCCGCCGCGAGCTCGGCCAGCATCACCGTGCTCACCGGGGTCGTCTCAGCCGGTTTGAGGACGACGGTGTTGCCGGCGGCAAGGGCCGGGGCGAACTTCCAGATCGCCATCATCATCGGGTAGTTCCACGGCGTGATCTGACCGACGACGCCGATCGGCTCCCTCCGTACATAGGAGGTATGCCCGGCCAGGTACTCACCAGCCGACTTGCCTTCCAGCATTCGGGCAGCACCGGCGAAGAAGCGCAGCTGATCGATCAGTACTGCGAGTTCCTCGGTGCGGGTCAGCTCGAGCGGCTTGCCGGTGTTCTGCGACTCGGCGATGACGAGGTCGTTGCCACGAGCCTCGATCAGGTCGGCGAGCTTCAGTAGGCCGCGCTGCCGGTCCGATGGCGTGGCCGCGGCCCAACCAGGCGCGGCGTCGGCGGCGGCGCGGTAAGCCAGGTCGATGTCTTCGGCTCCGGACAGCGGCGCCGTCCCGAACGCCTTACCCGTGGCCGGATCGACCAGTTCACTGGTGGCGCCTGAGAGCGCGTCCCGGGGTGTCCCGTTGATCAGATTCCGAACGATTCGCATGAACGCTCCTCCGACTCAGGGCGCTAAACATATGAAATCAGATGTTAAAGTTCAAGCGATCGGCTTGAATACTCCGGAAACGTGTCGGAGCTGTTGCTGGGAGGTGGGGGCGTGGCGCTGCGGTTCTACGGGAGTGGGGCGGCGGCGGTGTTCGCGCCGCTGGAGTCGCTGAGCCGGTCCGAGCTGGTCGCCCGGCGGCTCACCGACGCGATCGCGCTCGGTTTGCTGCCCGATGCCGAGCAACTCCCCGGCGAGGCCGACCTGGCCGGCATCTTCGGCGTCTCGACCACGACCATCCGCGAAGCCCTGTCGTCACTCAGGTTGCGCGGGCTGATCGACACCCGGCGCGGCCGTGGCGGCGGCAGTTTCGTCCGGGCGCAGGAGAAGATCTCCACCGAGATCGTCCGCGACCGGCTGGACGAGCTGAGCCTCGCCGATCTGCGCGACCTCGGCGACCACTACTCCGCCATCGCCGGTACGGCCGCTCGCCTCGCGGCCGAGCGCGCGACGCCTGAGGACGTCGATCGGCTGACCGGGGTCTGCGACGCGTTGGAGCATGCCGAAGGCGCGGGCGCCAGGCGTCGGGCCGATGCCCAGTTCCACATCGAAGTTGCCGCGACGGCGCAGTCAACCCGGCTCTACCGCGCCGAGGTCAGCCTGCAGGCCGAGGTCGGAACCCTGCTCTGGCTGGCTTTCGGCGACGACGAGAGCCACCGGCTGACCGTGCAGAGCTGCCGCGAAGTGGTCTCCGCGATCGGACGCGGTGACAGCGAAGCCGCCCGCGCCGCGGCCGAGGAACGCGTGGCGGACTCGACGGCACGACTGATCGACCTCAGACTGACTCTGGAAGACTGACCGTGAGGCATGGAGGACGGACCGTGAGCGAACAGGTGACGCATCCCGTCGCGCTCGCCGAGGATCCCGGCGTCGCGGCCATCCAGCAGTTGGTCGGCACGGTGGCCGGCGAGGCGTTCGGCCTGGCCACCCGGATCGCGGCCGAGGTGACAGAGGTATTCGGCCGGCAGGAGGCGGTACGGCGTACTGATCTGGCCGGCGTCGGTGCGTTGGTGCTGCCGGGCCTGGCCGATCCGGACGGGCGGATCCAGGGCGCCGGGTATGTCGCGGCTGTTGATGCGCTGGCCGATTCACGCTGGTGGCTCGAGTGGTTCATGCTGCGCAACGGCACGCCCGAGCGACTCGTCGTCGACACCGATCCGCGCGGCGAGAACTTCTACGACTACGAATCCCTGCCCTGGTACGACGTACCGCGCGGCACCGGGCGCCGGCACATCACCGGGCCGTACGTCGACTACCTGTGCACCGACGACTACACGCTCACGTTCACGGTGCCGATCCATCATGGCGATGAGTTCGTCGGGGTCGCCGGCGCGGACCTGAAGGTCTTCACCTTCGAGAAGGCCGTTCTCCCCTGCCTGCGCGCGGCCGGTCGCACGATGGCGATCGTCAACGCCCAGGGCCGAGTTGTCCTGAGCAACAGTGCCCGGCACGTCAGCGGCACGTTGCTCAAGGCAACTTCGACAACCTATGAGATCGAGGATCTGCCGCTTCGGCTAGTGGATCTGTGACGGTAGGTACGTGTCCACGTAGTCGTTGCGGAACTTGCCCTCGGGGTCGTACTTCGCGGCGAGCTCGATGAAGTCGGGGACCTTCGGGTAGCACTCGCGAAGAGTGGCTGCGTCAGCTGTGAAGACCTTGCCCCAATGTGGTCTCGCGCCCAACGGCAGCAGGGCTTCTTCGAGTGCGGCGACGACTGGGCGGACCACTGTCTCGTCCTGGATCCAGGTGAAGTGCAAGGCTACGGTGTCGCGGCCCTGGCTCGGGCTCAGCCAGAGGTCGTCGGCGGCGATCGTACGAACCTCGGAGATCTGCAGGACCGGGGCCAGCCGCCGGCCGAGGGCCTTCAACTCCTCGAAGGCCTGGGCTGCGGCTGCTCGCGGTACGAAGTATTCCGACTGCAGTTCCTCGCCGTTGCTCGGGGTGAACTCGAGGCGGAAATGCGGGAGCCGTTCATTCCATGGCCCGGCCAGGCCGCCTTGCTGGGTGGCGAAGTCGGCGGGCATCGCCTTGATCGGGTGGCGGGCTCCATCGGCGACGCGGGCATCCAGCCAGGATTGCTCGTACGGAGTACCGGCGAGCATCTTGCGCCAGACCATCACGTCCGGATCGACCCAGTCGGTGAAGGCGCTCACGCTGTAGGCGCTCGAGAAGATCTCCTCGAAGTCCGTACCGAGGCGCGCCACCGGCAGGCCGTCGTACACGACCTGGCTGATCTCGTACGACGGTTGCGTCTCGAGCTCCAGCTCGACGGTCACCCCGAGCGCACCGAGCGAGATGATCGAGCCGGGGAAGTCGGGGTGGTCGCGGGTGAGGGTGACGAGTTCGCCGTCGGCGGCGATGAAGGTGGTGCTGGTGACAGCGGCCGCGAGTGGGCGGTTGGCGTCGCCGGAGCCGTGCGTACCGGTGGAGCACGCGCCCGCGACGGAGATGTGCGGCAGCGAGCCGAGGTTGTGCAGCGCCCGCCCTTCGTCCTGCAGATACGCCGTCACTTCGCCGTACCGCAGGCCGGCCGCGATGGTCACGGTGTCGTCTTCAGCGTTGAGCGCGGCCATCCTGGGCAGGCCCGCGACCGAGACCAGCGTGCCGGTGGTGTCCGCGATCCGGTTGAAGGAATGCCCGCTGCCCAGCACTCGCACGTGCTCCGACAACCGCACCAGCTCCTGCAGCTCGGGCAAGGTCCGCGGCGTCCGGACCTCCGCCGAGAAGGTGATGTTGCCTGCCCAGTTCGTCGTCATCCGCCCCACTGCCCTTCGCTCGTCTGCTCGCAGCCTTCCATACGGCCTCGGATAGGTTGAGGCGCATGCCCTCTGACGATGACCTGATCGCTTACGCCCAGGAGCTGTCCGCCACCGCCGCCGAGGCCGCGCGGCTGGTCGCCGATGATCTACGGCTCGCTTTCCGCAGTGGGATGGACATCGAGTTCAAGCGCGACAAGCACGATCCGGTGACCGTGCACGACCGGCGGGCCGAGCAGGCCATCTCGGGGTTGCTCACCAACCGCTTCCCCGGCAGCACCATCGTCGGCGAGGAGGACGGCGCTCACGAGGGCACCGGCGAGGTGACCTGGTACGTCGACCCGATCGACGGTACGGCGAACTTCGCCCGCGGACTCGCCTTCTTCTGTACCTCGATCGGCGCGGTCCTCGACGGGCGCGTCATCGCCGGCGCTGTGCTGGACCCGATGGCCGGTCACCTCTTCACCGCCGATCTGTCCGGCGCCTGGCTCAACGGCAACTTGTTGCGCTCGTCCGGCGCCAAGCAGGAAGCCGAAGCGATGCTGCTCACGAGCTACCCCGCCGCGCGCGACCTCGGCCCCGGCTCGGAGGCCGCGTTGTCCGGCTTCGCCGACCTCGTCAAGGCCTACGGGACGTTGCGGCGGCCGGGTAGTGCCGCCCTCAGCATCTCGCATGTGGCGGCCGGCTGGGCCGACGCGACGCTCGGTACGCGGATCAGCGCGTGGGACGTCTGCGCCGCCCAGCTCATCGTGCAGCAAGCCGGCGGGCACTACCTCCCCTTCGGCGGCGACGGCTGGGACCAGCCCAACTACGTCGCCTACACAGACGATCTGGACCCGATCGTCCTCAACCGCTTCGCCGGCGACCTCCAGAAGTAGCTACTGTCGGGCGACCGCCGCGGCGATCAGCTGCAGCACCGCGGTCGGCGGCAAGGACTTCTACGACGGGCCGTCCGCGGTCGAAGGTCTACGACGCCCGCTTCAGCGCGAGCGCCGCGGTGCCGAACCTGGCCAGCTACACGCCGCAGGGCATCGGCACCTGGTTCAACTGGAACGGCAAGAAAGAGCCTGCTACTCGTGACGGCGTACCGCGCGGGTGCGCGCTCGCAGATCATCGGGATCGATCCGGCCACCAACAAGACGGTCGGCGTCGTCGCGATCGACGCCACGCATGGCGGCGGGATCACCACCAGCAACGGCTGGGCATTCGTCCAGGGCAGCACCAACGGCATCCGGAAGTACAAGCTGTCCACGCTGAAGACCGCGATGAAGGCGGCCGGTACGCCGTACATCAAGCCGGTCGGCGCGGAGCGGAAGGTCTACGGCGCGTCGTTCCTGACCAGCTACGGCGGTTACATCTGGTCAGGCAAGTTCAACGACAAGGGCCGCGCCGGCGACCCGAAGACCCTGAACGTCATCAAGAGCTTGCACAAGGCAACGATCCCCTCGCTGACCAAGCCCGCCTGACGGACACCGCCGCCAACGGAGCGGCCTGGTCGACCAGGCCGGCGGCCGCTCCGCCGAGCAGCCCTCCAGGCACCGATGAACGCAAGTCCCGGCCTGTCGCCGGATCCCTGATTGCGGACCATGATTTGATGACCAGCTGATGATCATCTCTTTCGGGATCGCCGGGATCTGGTTTCTACTGTTTCTGGTGACCTGGATTCGGGACCGGCGGGTGTTGCGCAACGGCGTCTACCTGGTGCTCACGATCATGTTCGCCGGGATCGGTACGGTGTTCGCGATCGACGCGGTGTACGAGCCCGCGGCGCGACTGCTGGTGGTCGCGGTCCTGGTTGCCATCCCGGTGGCGATCTTCCTGCTCGCGATCTTCCTGACCGCCAACGGCGTGACGATGTGGAGACGCGAAGGGCATCGGCCGGCGAACCTGCTGTCGCTGCTGGCGGGTCTCGGCATCATCGCGTTCGTCCTGTTCAGCGTGGCGGTGCAGACCTTGGCGTCGCCGGCGCTGGAGACGATCCGGGAGACGCTGATCGCGGTGCTCACCTACATCTCGTTCCTGTTCGTCTGCTTCCTGGCGTACTCGTTCGTCTATGCGCGGATCCGGGCCTCCCGCAAGGTCGACTTCATCGTCGTCCTCGGCTCCGGCATCCGTGGCACCCGCGTCCCGCCACTGCTGGCGAGCCGGCTCGACCGCGCGCAGCTAACCTGGCAGCGGGCCCGCACCAAAGGCCGTACCCCGCTGCTGATCACCTCTGGCGGACAGGGTCCCGGCGAGGACATTCCCGAGTCGCACGCGATGGCGGCGTACCTGGTCGACCACGGCGTACCGGCCGACCAGGTGCTCCGCGAGGACCGGTCGACGTCAACCTTCGAGAACCTCACCTTCAGCCGCGCGATCATGGCCGAGCTCAAGCCGAAGTACCGGTGCTTGATCGTCACCAACAACTACCACGCGCTGCGCGCCGCCTTCACCGCCCGCAAGGCGAAAGTCAACGGCCAGGTGCTCGGCTCGCCCACCGCCGCCTACTTCTGGCCGAGCGCGACGATCCGCGAGTTCATCGCCGTCCTGGCCGACCACAAATGGATCAACGGCATCATCATCAGCCTGATCTTCCTCCGCGGCCTCGGCGAACTGGTCTTCTGATCAGCCCGGCTGCACAGCGAGCGCAAAAGCGTGCATAACGGCAGGAAGTAGTGCCCGTACTGCGGCCGGGCACCGCCTCCGTGAGCGTGGCGCCAGGCCGAACGCCCGACTACTTCCTGCCCTTGTGTACAGCCACTCCGCTCGCTGCCGGGCTGAGGCCGTGCGACGGCTTATCCGCGAGCAGGTGGGCTAGCCGTGCCGCGGCTCAGAGCATGGTGACGGCGGCGGTGATGCCGGCCAGGACTATCAGGATGCGGAGGAGGGTGGGCGGGAGGAGGCGGCCGATGTGGGAGCCGGTGTAGCCGCCGATGAGGGAGCCGGCGGCGAGTAGGCCGATGGCGGTGTAGTTGAGGTCGGCAACGAAGACGAAGATCAGGCCCGCGACTACGTTGGCTGCCAGGATGGCCAGGGTTTTGAGGGCGTTGACGATGCGGAGTTCCAGGTCAAGGCCGAGGCTCAGGACGGCCATCATCATGACACCGGAGCCGGCGCCGAAGTAGCCGCCGTAGACGCCGGTCAGGGCAGCGAAGAAGGTGGTGGCGGGAGAGAGCTTGGTGCGCGGGCCGTGGTCGGCCGGTTTGCGGGAGCGGAGCCAGCTGGAGATCCAGGGCTGGGCGCCGACGAGCAGGCAGGTGAAGAGGATCAGCCAGGGGACGGCTGCTTCGAAGACATCGGAAGGCAACGCCAGGAGTAGGACGGCGCCGCCGATGGAGCCGATCGCACAGGTCAGTACGACGAACCAGGTGATGTGCGGTTGCTCTCGGAGCTCTCGTCGGTAGCCGAGCGATCCGCCCAGCCCGGCAGGGATCAGCCCGACAGTGTTCGATGCGTTGGCGACCACCGGTGGGATGCCGAGGGCAATCAACACCGGGAAGCTCAGCAGCGAAGCGACCCCGACGGTCGAGGTCAGCAGGCCAGCGCCGAGTCCGGCGCCGATGATCGCAAGGTGCTCCAGCCCCGTCACAGCTCCTCGCGGAGTAGGGCTACATCACTGACCAGCATGACGTGTTCGTGCATGGCCACGGCTGCTACTTGTGGATCGCCGGCGGCGATTGCGTCGGCTATTCGCTGGTGGCCGGCGAGGGATTCGCGGGGGCGACCTGGCTGGGACAGCGACTCCAGGCGCGTCTCCTTGATCAGGTCCTCCAGCGCGCCCATCATCTGTGCGAGCAGTTCCGATCGGGCCGCCCGGGTGACGGCTCCGTGGAAGAGTTCGTCACCCTCGACCCCGCGTCCGCCGGCCGTGATGTCGCGTTCCATCTCCTCCAACGCGGCGCGGATGGCGGCGAGATCTGCGTCGGTACGCCGTACTGCGGCCAGCGCAGCGAGTTTCGACTCCAGCGCGTCACGCGCCTCGATGATCTCGGGCAGCCGGTCCGCATGTGCGCGGATCGCGTCGATCACCGCACCCGTCCGGGCCCGATCAGTCAGCACGGTCCCGTCACCATGCCGGACCACCACCACGCCGATCACCTCCAACGCGACCAGCGCCTGGCTCAGAGTCGCCCGGCTCACCCCCAACCGGACGGCCAGTTCACGCTCCGGGGGGAGCCGATCGCCGGCGCCGAGTCCGTTCGATCCGATCCAGGCCGTGATCTGCTCCGCGACCTGCTCGTACAGACGGGTGCGCAGTACCGGACGGGGAAAGCGATCGTCTGCCATGACAGAGAGCTTATTGACAATTGGGTCATTGAGCTATT
Source organism: Streptomyces sp. SID13031 (assembly GCF_010548305.1). Lineage (GTDB taxonomy): Bacteria > Actinomycetota > Actinomycetes > Propionibacteriales > Kribbellaceae > Kribbella. Next base: position 367,447 of record NZ_JAAGLV010000002.1, on the reverse strand, counting down.
GGCTAGGCCAGTGATCCAGCTCAAACGCTGGAGACATACTTCCGCCCCGGAGTGAAGGACCACCATCATGGGACCAGAGTGGGTAGCGATCCTCGCGCTTGTCGCGCTGTTCGTGCTGGGCACGTTGCTGCCGATCAACATGGGCGCGCTCGCGTATGTCGCGGCGTGGCTCGTCGGGATGTACTCGCTGGACCTGAGCGAGAAGGAGATCCTGGCCGGCGTCAGCGGTGATCTGGTCCTGACCCTGATCGGCGTCACGTACCTGTTCGCGATCGCCAAGAACAACGGCACCGTGGACCTGATAGTCAGCAGTGCGGTGAAGGCCGTCGGCGGCCGGGTCGCGCTGATCCCCTGGGTGATGTTCGCCGTCACCGCGTTGCTGACCTCGATCGGCGCCGCCAGCCCGGCCGCCTGCGCGATCATCGGCCCGATCGCGCTCGGGTTCGCCGGGCGGTACAAGATCAATCCGCTGATGATGGGCATGTTCGTCGTGCACGGCGCGCAGGGCGGCGGCTTCTCGCCGATCAGCATCTACGGCACGATCACCAACTCGGTGATGGAGCAGAACAACCTGCCCTCCAGCGAACTGACCGTCTTCCTGGCCAGCCTCGGCGTCAACCTGGTGATGGCGACGATCCTGTTCGTCCTGTTCGGCGGCCGGAAGCTGATGGCCCAGCGCGTCGACCCGAACGATCCGGACACGCTGGCCGACGATCTCCACCGCGGCGGCGCGACCGTCCCGGCCCGGGGCACCGGTACTACCGCGCCGACCGGCACCCAGGCGCTCGGCGTCCGGCGGGATCAGGTGCTCACGCTGATCGCCTTCGTCGGCGTCGCCCTGGTCGCACTGGTCTTCGACAAGAACATCGGGTTCGTGTCCATCACGGCCGCTGTCATCCTCGCGATGCTCGCGCCCAAGGAGCACAAGGACGCCGTCAAGCAGATCGCCTGGCCGACCGTGCTGCTCGTCGCCGGCGTCAGCACCTACGCGGCGATCCTGACCCAGGCGGGCTCGCCGCAGTTCGTCGGGAAGTGGGCGGCCGGGCTCGGCGCCGCGGCGATCGGCGCGCTGATCCTCTGCTACGTCGGCGGGGTGGTCTCCGCGTTCGCATCGTCGACCGCGTTGCTGCCGGTGATCATCCCGATCGCCGTGCCGCTGATCGCCAACGGCGGGATCCACGCCGGCTTCTTCGTCGCGGCGCTGGCGATCGCCTCCACCATCGTGGATGTCAGCCCGTTCTCCACCAACGGCGCGCTGATGCTCGCGAACAGACCCGACTCGATCCCGGAACCCGTCTACTACCGGCAGATTCTCCTCTACAGCACGGTCGTCGTGGTGGTCGGACCACTACTGGTCTGGGCCGCGCTGGTACTGCCGGAATGGTGACCGGGATGGCCGGGCCGCTCGACGGCGTACTCGTGGTGGACCTGTCCCGCGCGCTCGCAGGTCCGCACGCGACCATGATGCTCGGCGACCTGGGCGCCCGGGTGATCAAGGGTCGAGGCGCCCGGAACCGGCGACGACACCCGCAGCTGGGGTCCCCCCTTCGTGGGTGAGCCGCGAGAGTCGACGTACTTCCTGTCGGCCAACCGCAACAAGGAATCCATCGCGCTCGACCTCAAGGCCGAGACCGACCACGGCCTGCTGCTCAAGCTGATCGATCGCGCCGACGTCCTCGTCGAGAACTTCCGTACCGGCGTCCTCGAGCGCCTCGGTCTGGGCATCACCGAGTTGCGCGAACGGAACCCCCGGCTCGTCGTCCTGTCCATCACCGGGTTCGGCCACGACGGACCTGAGGGCGGCCGGGCCGGCTACGACCAGATCGCGCAGGGCGAGGCTGGGCTGATGTCGCTGACCGGCTCGGGACCGGACGATCCGCAACGCGTCGGGACGCCGATCGCGGACCTGCTGGCCGGCATGTACGGCGCGTATGGAGTAGTCGCCGCACTCCACGAACGCGACCGTACCGGCGTCGGCAGTGTCGTCCGTACTTCGTTGCTCGCGGCCATCGTCGGCGTGCACGCGTTCCAGGGCACCCGGTACACCGTGGCCGGCGAGGTTGGGGTTGCTCAAGGCAATCACCACCCGTCGATCGCGCCGTACGGGCTGTTCCGGTGCGCCGATGGAGCCGTGCAGATCGCCGTGGGAAGTGCTGGCCTGTGGCAACGGTTCTGTACGGCGTTCGGGATCGCCGACGAAGGCCTGGCGACGAACGCCGAGCGGGTGGCGCAGCGCGAGCGGGTCATCGAAGTGGTGGAGACGGCGTTCGCGGAGTGGACCGCGGAAGCGTTGCTGGAGAAGCTGAGCGAGGCAGGGATCCCGGCCGGCAAGGTCCGCAGGCTGGATGAGGTCTACGCATGGGACCAGACAGCGAGCCAAGGCCTCCTCATCGATGTCGAGCACGCGACTCTCGGCGCGCTGCAACTGCCGGGTCCGCCGTTGCGCTTCTTCCAGGGTGACGCGGAGACGACGCAGACTGGTCATGCTGCTCCCCCGACGCTGGACCAGCACGGCGACGCGATCAGGGAGTGGCTGCGATGAGCGCGCGCGAACTGATCGAGGTGGTCCTCGACCCGGGATCGTTCGAGTCGTGGGACCGGCCGATCGAGCGCGAGTCCGGGCACGACGAGTCGCGGTCCAGCAGTTCGTCGTCCACCGGCTCGTCGTCCAGCGGTTCGTCGTCCAGCGGTTCGTCGTACCGGGAGCAGCTTGAAGCGGCTGCGAAGCGAGCGGGGACCGACGAGGCGGTACTGACCGGGCGAGGGTTGATGCGCGGTCGGCCGGTTGCGGTGGTGGCGAGTGAGTTCGCCTTCCTGGGTGGGTCGATCGGCCGGGCCGCTGCCGGGCGGATCACGGACGCCGTACTCCGCGCGACCGCCGAGCGACTGCCCATCCTCGCGTCGACCGCCTCCGGTGGGACCCGGATGCAGGAGGGCGCGCCCGCTTTCGTCGAGATGGTACGGATCTCGCGCGCACTGATGGCCCACAAGGCAGCCGGGTTGCCTTATCTCGTGCATCTGCGCCATCCCACCACCGGCGGCGTGTTCGCCTCGTGGGGATCGCTCGGGCACATCACCGTCGCGGAGCCCGGCGCGCTGGTCGGCTTCCTCGGACCGAAGGTCTACGAAGCCCTGTACGGCAAGCCGTTCCCGGCCGGCGTACAGACGTCCGAGAACCTCGCCGCGCACGGTGTGATCGACGGCGTCGTCGCGGCCGCCGACCTGCCCGTCCTCCTCGACCGAGCACTGGCCGTCCTGGTCGATCCCCCGACCGCGCCCGTACTGACCAGACGTACAGGAATACCCGGACCGGCCGATGGCTGGGACTCCGTACTGCGAACCAGGCGCCCCGATCGCATCGGCGTCCGGGAACTCCTGCGCCACGGAGCAACGAGCACCGTCCGGCTGACCGAACCGGACGCGAGCATCCTGGTCGCATTGACCCGCCTGGACGGACAGCCGTGCGTCCTCGTCGGCCAGGATCGCTCGCAGGACAAGCCGATGGGACCGACCGCGTTGCGGCAGGCCCGTCGCGGCATGCACCTGGCCGAAGACCTCGGCCTCCCCCTCGTCACCGTGATCGACACCCCCGGCGCGGAACTCTCCCCCGCCGCCGAGGAAGGCGGAGTCGCCGCGGAGATCGCCCGATGCATCGCCACCCTCGCCACCCTCGACGTGCCGACCATCTCCGTCCTGCTCGGCCAGGGCACCGGCGGCGGCGCTTTGGCGTTGCTCCCCGCAAGCACCGTGATCGCCGCCGAACACTCCTGGCTCGCACCCCTCCCACCCGAAGGCGCGAGCACGATCATGTACGGCGACACCACCCACGCCGCCGCGATGGCTTCGACCCAACGGATCACCGCAACGGATCTGCACGCGACAGGCACCGTCCACCGCGTCGTCCCCGAGCCCGACGACGACACTCCCGAGTCCCTCGCGAAGGCCCTCGCCGCAGAATGCGCGGCCCAGCTCACCACTCTTGCGTCGTAACGAACCCAACAGCTGCTGCGGTGCTGGGTGTACCTTCAGGGGTAACCACCGGGGACCAGGAGTTCCGCGGCGCACGAGGCTCTTCTGAGCTCAGGCAGCCCACGCGACATCCTCACCCGGGAGCATTCCATGGCGAAGAACAAGGGCGGACGCGAAGTCCGCAAACCCAAGCAACCCAAACAGCCGAAGTCGGCCTCGGGTGACAGCACGATCATCCCGCCGACGAAACAGGGCCGTAAGTAACCAGCGACATGAACGGGTAGGCGCCTCCTCAGGGCCTACCCGTCGTCAGTTCTCGCCGTTCGGTGGCTAGTTCTCGCCGTCTGCCGGCTAGTTCTCGTCTGGCGGATGGGGCGGCAGACAGTCGGTGGCGCCGTTGCGCCATTGGTGGTTGTAGCGGCCGGGCACCTTGGTGACGAAGGCGACGATCGCCGCCTCGTCCAGCGAGTCGAGGCGTTGCGAGCGCTGCCAGCCGCTGAGCGCGATGCCGTGGCCGAGCTTCGGATACGGCGCCACCACCACGTCGCGCGGATACTTCCGTCCCAGCCGCTCCAGGTCGTCGACGACCTCGGCCGGTACGTCGGGCGCGTACTGCAGCAACACGTGTCCGTGCTCGAGTACGTGGACCTGCAGCTCCTCCGCGACCGGCTTGCGGTAGATGCCCGGCGGCACCACGCGAGGCGAGTGCGGCCCGGACGTCGGCGGCATCGAGCGATACGGGTCGTGCGCCTCTCCGTCGTACGCGATGTGGCGTTTGCCCTCGAACGGTTGCGGGGTGCCGGGGACCTGGTCGCAGGCCAGCGCGGGTTTGTCGGCGAACGACCCCAACAGGACTCCGAACGCGAGCCCCGACATGGTCAGCACGCTCAGGCCGACGACGATCGCGCTGATCAGCAGCCCCCACTTGCGCGTGGTCTTCATCAGGCCGGCACCGCCGCTGCTTCGGCAGCCACCACAGCGGCCGCCCGGCGAGCCCGGATCCTGTTGCGCAGAGCAACGATCAGCGGCGCGGTCAGGTTGACCACGGCGAACGCGATCAAGGCGATGCCCTCCCACCAGTAGAAGCTGAAGACCGGCGCGCCGACCATCACGCCGGACGCCCAGCCGAGCGTCACCTTGGCGGCCGGCAGGATGAAGGTCCAGGCGAACCAGCCCATCCAGATGATCCCGGCCAGATAGAGCAGCCGGTACCAGCGCGCCACCCGGAGATCCTTGGCGTCAGCTTCGCGCAGGAGCCTCTGCTCCAGCGGGGTGAGTTTGCGGATCAGCCTCTTGAGGCCGAGGCGGGTGACCTGATGCAGGTTCTTGCAGCCGGTCGCGGTGGCCATCACCAGATACATGTCGGTCCGCAGGTACGCCATCGTCTGGAAGGCGAGCTTGCCGACCTGACTGAGCACCAGCATGGCGAGGAAGCGGACCAGGTTCGGATTGAGGTCGATCCAGCCGCGCGACCAGGCGAACCGTGGCGCGACTGCGGCGAACAGGACGAACGAGTCGAACGCCATCCCGGCCAGGAAGGGGCTGTAGCGCTTGGCGGGCGGCAACGCCCACAGACCGGTCAGGTCGGTCTCCAGCACGGTGAAGATGCCACGTCGCTCGAGCCGCAGCTGCGACCGTACGCCGGCTGCCGCGCCGGCGAAGGCGTGCCAGATCTCGTGCACGACGGCGAGGCCCATCACGACCACGTTGGTGATCATCACGCTGAGCAGGATGTCGGTCACCACGAAGGCGTCCTCATAGCTCGGCAGTAGCGAGTGATCGGTGGCGAACATCGCCAGCGTCGCGACCAGGCAGCCCACGTAGAACGTCCAGGCGGCCTTGCCGAACAGGGGTTTCACCACCCACGGCGGGATCTTCGAGACCACCCAGTACTTGACCTTCTTGCCCGGCTCGGCCTCCTCGACCCGCTCGGCCGCGGCCTCCCCAGCGGCCTCGCGTTCGTCCAGGAGGCCGGCCTCGACGAGCATCTCGACGAAGTCGACCACGTCGACGGGCTCGCCGAGCTCCAGCTCCAGCACGTCGGCCACCTCGGCGACGGTCTGCCCGGCGGCCAGCAACTCGATCAGCCGCGCGCCTGCCTCCGGTACGACGACGAATCGTCCTGTCGCCGGATTGCCGAGGACGAACTCGTCCTCGTCCTCCTTACGCACCAGGAGGTGCCCAACACTCGGCCGGCTCGTCGCGTCGAGGGCGGCCAGCGTCATTCGCCCACCCAGCCGCAGGTGTCGCACTTCTCCCCGGACCTGGGCGTGACGACGTAGTGGTAGGTCAGGTCGGTGAGGCTCAGGTGGAACATCCGGCCGGCCGTGCTGGTCGGGATCCCGCCGAGGTGATAGACGGCGTCCATCGCGGCCATGTGACCGGTGAGGTTCGCCGTCGGTGCGATCACCGCGTGGCCGTCGAAGGGGAACAGGTCCTCGGGCTCCTGGCCGTACCGCTTCCGGATCACGTCGGTCATGCTGGCCAGGCACGCCTGGCAGCAGGTGGTTCCGGGGATGAAGAGTCCGATCACCGCCATCGGACCGGCGTACTGGGCGAGCATCCAGGGAGTGCCGGTGCGCAGCGCGGCTTCGTTGGTCCACTCGCGGATCAGCTTCTGCGGCTGGTCGGCGCACAGCACCAGCAGGTCGCGGTCGTGCATGAGAGCTGCCACGTCTTCGATGTTGAAGACCTGCTTCTCCTCGCCGGTGACGACGGCATGCCGGTTCATCCGGCTGAGTCGCTCGACTGCTACCGGGACCTTGGGCTTGCCGAGGTCGTCCTCGGTGTAGAGCAGCTGGCGGGTGAGGTTGCCGACCTCGACGGTGTCGAAGTCGACGCAGTGCACGGTACCGACGCCGGCTGCCACCAGCGACGAGGCGACCGCCGACCCTGTACCACCCAGGCCGAGCACCACGACGCTGCTGGACTTCAGGCGACTCTGTACGTCGTGCCGGCTGGGGCGTGGGGTCAGGTCGACCCACGAGTAGTAGGTGGTGGCGCGGTCGTAGCGCTCGATCTCGGCCGGGCTGAGGTTGGCGGGAGGTGGCCCGGCGGCGTCCTCGACGTAGCCGGCGTCGATCAGGCCCTGGATCGAGTCGGTGATCTCGGCCGGACACAGGTCAGGGTGCACGGCGATGACCGTCGCGACGATCTCCTCGCGGGTCCGGGTGCCGTCCATCAGGCCCATCAACAGCCAGCGGTCGCCGTCCTCGTCGTCGATCTCGGCGCCGATCCCGAGCTGCCGGCCGCCGATGTTGATCAGCGTCGGCGTCAGCCGGACGGGCTTGTGGATGCCTTTGATCCGTGGCCGCAACATCGCTTTCCTCCCGTATCCCGTCCAGACCTGGTGGGCCGGGGCGCGGTCTCCCGCGCCCCGGCCGACTAGCTGACTAGCCGCATGTGGCGTCGCGGCAGCCGCCGCCGCCACCGCCGCCGCCCGGGTCGGTGATGATCAGGGTCGTCTCGAGGTTCTCCAGCTTGCGAACGAGGAGTTTCCTCGGCTCGCGGACCTCGGCCTTCTGCTCCATGACTTCCTCCAAAGTACTTGGCTGTCATCGCATTGCGGCGGCGCCGCAATGCGATCATTAGAGCACCCGTGACAACTAATTCCAATAAGTCCGGGAAATGCATTTGACTGTATTTTTCTGGGCATTATGTGAAGCAGGCGACCCACTTCGTACCGCTCAGGAAGCCTGCCCACACGGGGGAAAACAGTCAATGGGTAATCACTACCCAGATTCCTTGCGGTAGGCCCCCAGTAAAGCGCGCGACGGCCTCGGAAAAGCCTGGGTGATAGTCGTCCGTACATTTGAAGTCAGCGTTTGCGCACCATATCCGAGGTAGTCGGCCATCGGACCGGGAGGGGAATCGTCACTCGCCGCAAAGAGCTGCTGTCACTGAGTAGCCAGCAGCCCCGCGTCAGTACTGACGCGGGGCTGGGTACTACCGGCCCGACGCCGGCGTTGGGGGGCCGGCGCCGGGGGTTCGGTCAGCGGCCGCCGAGGAGCCCGCCGAGCATGCCGGCGACCCCACCTTCCTGGCCGGCCTGCTGGCCGCCGCCGGTACCGCCGATGATGCCGCCGGGCGGCTCCTCGGACGGCTGGACGACGACGAATCCCTGGCCCGCGAAGCTCATCGTGAACCCCTCACCGGTGGACCGGCCGAGCAGCGTGCCGAGGCCGAGCTGGTCGGCACGCTGGTACCCGGTCTGCAGGCTGGTCGACCAGCAGACCGCCGCCTGCGGGTCGGCGAACGTCGGCTGGTCCACGTTCAGGACCACCGGTGTGCCCTTGCAGGTGATCGCGATCCGGCCCTGGCCGGCGAAGTTGCAGTTGAACAGGCCCGCGTTCGACATCATCCCGGCGCCCTGCACCATCTTGATGTCCCAGCTCAGCGTCGACTCGAAGGCGAGCACGTTCGCGCCGTTGATGCTCAGCCCGTCGTGTGGCCCGTCGAGGTCGATCAGATAGATGTCCGACGCCCGGTCGGCGAGGAACACATCGCCCTGCCCGCTCATCTTCATCAACGGGATGCCCTCACCCGTCAGCTTCTGCTTCAGGAACTTGCCGATCCCCCCGGATCCCTGGGCCGCGAACTGCACGTTGCCCTGGTAGGCGACCATCGCGCCCTGCCGGGCGAAGACCTCACCCCGCAGCTCCACCTTGAGCAGCTTCGAGTTCTGCAGCCGCAGGCCGGCCTGCGCCGACTCCTGTTCCTGGTTGGTCGCGGCGAACAGTTCGCTCCGCATGCCAGTCCCCCTTCATGTCGATGACCCCGAGCGTAGGGTCGGACGCATCCCACTCGCGCCCGGTGCCATCAGTTCCTGCCCCAAAGCTCGCGCGCCCTGCCCTTCCGATCCAGAGTGCGGCACCGAGGCCTGCCAGCCCACCCGGTACCACCCTGGTCAGGCCCTGACCCCACACGCACGGGATGCTGTTCCGCGCAATCACCAATCGACCGGGAGTCACGATGTCCGACTGGTACACCGAGAGACGCCAGAACCTGCAGCTGGACGAGCTGCGCGACCAGATGGCGGCGACGGCGTACGAGGCCTCGAACCTCCGAACCCGGCTGTCACAGGTCCAGGGCAGCATGGAAACGCGGCTGCAGCGGCTCACGACGGCGTTCGACGCCTTCGTCGAGCTGTCCGACATCCGCTTCGACCTGATCGGCTTCGCGGACGCCGCCGAGGTCCGCCGGCACGCAGGGCAGGTGTTGTCGGCGCTGGCTTCCGGCGAGACGCCGCCGGCGGCAGGACGCGACGTACCGGCGTACTGGCTCGGTCCTGCGGTGGAAGCGGTTCGCAGTCTGATCGCCGATGCTCCGGACGAGGCGGTGCTGGCCGAGGCGCTGCAGCGGGACGAGTTCCGGACGTCGATCTTCCTGTGTCTCGCGCTTGCCGCGCTCGGCCGGCGGAACGAGGTCCGGGCTCAGTGGCTGGACACCGCATTCGGCAAGGTGGCCGACGACGGCACCGTGACCCGCGTGCAGCGGGCGCTGTGGACGACTGCGGCGCGCGGCGGGTTCGGGATCGAAGGGCTGACCGCGGTTGTCACGCGGCTGAAGGTGCCGGGCACGGCCGCGGCGCAGCGCTGGGCGACTCCAGTCATGGAGCGCGTCGCCAGGGTCCTCGTCAACGGGCCGGCCTTTCCTGAGATCGCGACCCACTCCAAGGCCCGCGCCGACCTCAGCCGGCTGCGGACGGCAGTCGCGGCCATTGCCGGCGACACGAGCGTGCTCGAGCCGGACGGCGACCTGGCCTACGTCCCCGGCGACAAACCCGACCCGGACAGCACCTCCGCCGTACTGCGCCTGCTGATCTCCGAGGGCAGTGTGGCCGAGCGGGGAGCCCTGGCCCGGGTCGCCGAGCTGCGGACCCAGATCACCGGAGGCACCGCGACCGGCGTCGGTGCGATCGACGACCCCGCCGGTGCGATCGACAAGCTGCTGATGGCCGATCTGCGCAACACCGACGAACCACACCTCGCGGCCACGGCGCTGCGAGTGGTCTCCGCCGGCGTGCTGGCCGATGCCGAGGCGCTGGCCCAGACGGCGCGGACGCTCAGCCCCGGCACGGTGAGCAAGGAGATCGAGTGGCGGCCGGTCATCTTGTCGTCGGACGGTCCGGACCGGCAGTCGCTGGCCGCCGCCGAGGCCGCAATCAGCGCGACCGTGCAGCCGCTGTCGGTCCGCGAGCTCGGCGGGCCGGTCGCGATCGCCGCGGCGGGACTGGTGGTGGCGGTCGCGTTCGGTCTGCTGCTGCACTCGTTCTGGACCGTGGTGGGCCTCGTGATCATCGCCACCGCCGGCTACAACTACGCGAAGGCTCGCAAGAAACACTCAGCCGAGCAGGCCGACGCGGCCCAGCGGATCGAGCGGCTGCGCAAGCAGGCCGACCAGACCGCCGCCGAGCTGGCGGAGTACCAGGCAGGTCACCGCGACCGCGTCGCCGCGGTCACCGCCGAACTGGAGGAGCTCCAGAAGCTACGAGCTCAGTGCGAGCCGGCGAAATCCGGTACTGCGGTCGGCCGCTCGACGGCCTGAGCCGCCTGGGAGTCCACGATCGACTCGACGATCTCGCCCGCCCGGACGGCCGTGTTCGACAACAGCGAGGACGCCAGGCCGTGACTGTGCTCCGTACCGCCGCCCTGCAGGTAGATGCCCGCCTGCAGCTCACCGGTCGTCTGCACCCGGTAGTCGCGGCCGATCTTGACCCGGCCTTCGGAGTCCCGGCGGCAGAGCTCACCCATCTCGCCGAGCAGCGCCACCGGATCCGCCGGCCGGTAGCCGGTGCAGTACACGACCACATCCGCCGCCAGCTGGGCCTTCTGGCCGCTACTGAGCGACTCGACCGTGACGGTCGCTTCCTCGTCGGTGTCGAGCACGTCGACCACGCGGGACACGTTGAAGGTCCGTAGCCGCTCGGTGCCCAGCACGCGCTCGCGGTACATCCGGCTGTACAGGGCCTCGATCAGCTCGGCGTCGACCACCGAGTAGTTGGTGTTGCCGTGGTAGTCGAGCACCATCTGCTTGACGTCCTCGGGCGCGGAGTAGAACTCGTCGACGGCGTCCGGATCGAACACCCGGTTGGCGAACGGGCTGTCGTCGGCCGGGCTGTAGCCGAACCGCGAGAACACCGCGCACACCTCGGACTTCGGGAACGTCTCGTGCAGGAAGGCGGTCACCTCGGCCGCGCTCTGCCCCGCACCGACGACGACGAAGCGGCCCGGGGTGCGGCCGTCGAGCTCGCGGACCCGGGTGAGCAACTCCTGGTTGTGCCAGATGCGGTCCGACCGGGTGATGCCGGCGGGCAGGTACGGCTTGAGGCCGACGCCCAGGACGAGGTTCCGGGTCCGGTCGACCGAGGTGCCGTGCTGACCGGCCGAGGTCACCTCGAAGGCGTCGATCACGCCGTCGGTACGGATCGGCCGGACGGCCTGGACCTCGCGGTCGTACCGGACCACGTCGCCGACCTTGCCGGCCGCCCACTCGAGGTAGTCGTGGAACTCGATCCGCAGCGGGAACAGCGTCTTGTGGTTGATGAAGTCGATCAACCGGCCGTTCTGGTGCAGGTAGGTGAGGAAGCTGAACTCGCTCGCCGGGTTCCGCAACGTCACCAGGTCCTTGAGGAACGAGACCTGCATGGTCGCGTCCTCGATCAGCATCCCGCGGTGCCAGCCGAACTCGGCCTGCCGCTCCAGGAACAACGCCCGCGGTCCCGCCGCTCCGCGCTCACCGGCCGCGATCGCCAGCGCCAGGTTCGACGGACCGAACCCGACCCCGATGACGTCGTACACCGGATGTCCCGCCTGTGCCGCCAACCCCACCATGCCAGTCCTCTCCTTGCACTCGGTTAGGCGAGGCTAACCTAAAAGAATGCGGCAAACCAGCGGTGGGTCCGCGGCTCATCGGCGGTTCTTCACGCCGTGAGGAAAGGTGCTGCAAAGCTTCCGATTTAGGTTAGCCTCTCCTGCTTCCCCCGGCGCCACCGGCCGCTCGGCGCGGTAGCTTGTGCGGTGATAGTTAGTCGGCCAAGTTTATTCATTAGTCGGCTAATGAGTCGACTCTGCCGCGAGGAGAGTCGTTGTGGAGCTGGGATTGCAGGGCAAACGAGTACTGGTGACCGGTGGGTCGTCCGGCATCGGCCGGGAGACCGCGCTGGCCTTCGCCCGGGAGGGCGCGCGGGTCGCGATCACGTACCGCTCACGCAAAGAGGCCGCCGACGAGGTAGCGGTGGAGATCACATCATCGGGCGCGGAAGCTTTCGCGGTACCGATGGATCTGGGCACGCCGGAATCGATTGCCGATGCGGCCGGCCAGACGATAAACGGAGATCCAGTCTCCTTTTCGGGTGTACTCTCGAAGAGAACCGGAGATTGGCTCTCCGTTAACTGAGAAGGGTCGACATGAACGAGACAGTGCTGGTCACCGGCGGTACGGGATACGTGGCGGGCTGGTGCATCACGGCGTTGCTGCAACGCGGGTACGACGTGCGGACGACCGTGCGCAGCCTGAAGAAGGAGCAGACGGTCCGGGACGCGGTGGGAACGGTGGTCGATCCGGGTGACCGGCTGAGCTTCGCGGTCGCGGATCTGACCACCGACGAGGGCTGGGACGCAGCGGTCGCCGGCGTCGACTACGTACTGCACGTGGCGTCGCCGCTGGGCACCGAGGCCGGACAGGAAGACCTGGTCACCCCGGCGCGGGACGGCGCACTCCGGGTACTACGCGCCGCCGCCAAGGCCGACGTGAAGCGGGTCGTGATGACGTCGGCGGCGAACGCGGCGAGCCCCTCGGACTACCGCGAGGAGGGCACCACCGACGAGACCCTGTGGACGGACCCCGAGGACCCGACGCTGATCCCCTACCGGCGGTCGAAGACCGTTGCGGAGAAGGCGGCCTGGTCCTTCGTCGAGGGTGAAGGCAAGACGTCGATGCTGACCACGATCCTGCCGGGCGCGGTCTTCGGGCCGATCCTGAGCACCGGCAACCTGGGGTCGGTCCAGATCATCGCCCGGATGGTCGGCGGCAAGATGCCCGGTACGCCGCGGATCGGGCTCGAGATCGTCGACGTCCGCGACCTGGCCGACATCCACATCCGCGCGATGACGGCACCCGAGGCAGCCGGGCAGCGGTTCCTCGCGACCGGCGAGTTCACCTGGATGCGCGACATGGCGATGGACCTGAAGAACGGGCTCGGCGCGGACGGCGCCAAGGTGAAGACCCGGCAACTGCCCGACTTCGTGGTGAAGCTCTCGGCGGTCTTCGACAAGCCGCTGCGCTCGATCGTCGTCTCACTGGGCCGCCGCAACCTGCACAGCACCGCCAAAGCCGAACGGGTACTCGGCTGGAAGGCCCGGCCGGCCGCCGAGACCGTGGTCGCCTGCGGGCGCAGCCTGCTCGACTGGAAAGTGATCTGATGTACTCGTGAGTGCCGCTAGTGAGGCTGGTGACGCGAAGGGCCCGCGCAAGGATTCGGTCCGCAACAGGGCCCGGTTGATCGACAGCGCCCGGGCGGTGTTCGCCGAGCGGGGTTTCGGAGCCACCCTCGACGACGTCGCCCGGCACGCCGGGGTCGGCGTCGGTACGGCGTACCGGCACTTCCCCAACAAGCAGGCGCTGGCGGCCGTCGTACTGGCCGATGCCACCGAGCAGATCGCCGCGGACGCGCGCGAAGCCCTGGCGATGGACGATCCCTGGGATGCGCTGGTCGCGTTCTTCGAGCGCAACGGCGCCCGGCAGGCTGCTGATCGAGGACTCTACGAGCAGTTGACCGGGCTCGGCGATTCCGAGCGTCAGGATCAGATCTGGCCCGGGATCGTCGCGGACGTGACCGCGATCTTCTCTCGCGCTCAGGAGGCCGGACTCGTCCGCGCCGACGCCGCTCCACAGGACATCGCGGCCATCTTCGCGCTGCTCGGACCGGCGTACGAGATGACCCGGGACGTCTCCCCCGACCTGTGGCGGCGCTATCTGGCGCTCATCCTGGACGGCCTGCGCGCGACCGATCGACCGGCGCTCCCGGTCCCACCGCCGCCTGCCGAAGCGCTGGACACCATCCTCAAAGCAGGCAAACCTCACCGCTGACAGGGCCTGAGGCTTGTACCGTGGGTTCAGGAAGACACCCAGAAGGAGTGTTGTGATGACCCGGGCGCTGATCGTGGTCGATGTGCAGAACGACTTCTGCGAAGGTGGAAGCCTGGCGGTCGGTGGTGGTGCGGACGTCGCCTTCCGGATCGGCGAGCTGCTGCACCGCTGGCACGAGGCCGAGCCCGACGACCGGGACTACGCGTACGTCGTCGCGACGCGCGATCACCACATCGACCCGGGCGACCACTTCTCCGAGACCCCCGACTTCGTGAACTCCTGGCCGGTGCACTGCGTCGCCGGCACCGACGGCGTCGGCTTCCACCCGAACCTCGACCCGCAACCCTTCGACGCGATCTTCGACAAAGGCGAGTACGCAGCCGCGTACTCCGGCTTCGAAGGCAAATGCCACGAAAACGGCAAACCCCTGGCCGACTGGCTCCGCGAGAAGGGCGTCACCCAGGTAGACGTCTGCGGCATAGCCACCGACTACTGCGTCCGAGCCACCGCCCTCGACTCCCACCGCGAAGGCTTCGGCACAACGGTGCTGACCGGCCTTACCGCTGGGGTCGCACCGGGGAGCACCGAACAGACTTTGGTGGATCTGCGCGCTGCTGGCGTTGCTCTCTCCTGAGAGCAGCGCCGTCGACTGGGCGCGCCGCATTTCCGCCACGGTCGTTGGCAGCACCACCGAACCAGAGCCTGGGCGACGGAGGATCCGGGTTGGCCAGCACCCGAACAGGAGCCTGGGTGGGCGGGTTCCACCCGAGTTGCCCAGGCAACCACCTACCCGTGCGCGACACCCCAGCCACCACCCGCTTTCAAGCGGCGGCGGGAGCTGCGACGGAGGAGCTGCGTGGGGAGGGTTAGCGGACCGGCGCTCCGGGACCGAGTGGGATGCCCAAGGCCCACCAAGCCAGGAAGAGCAGGGTCCAGGCGATCGTCATAGAGATCGCCAGCGGCACGGTGTACGACGCGAGAGTGCCTACGCCGGCGTCCTTCCGGTACCGCTGCAAGAAGCCCAGCGCCATCACGAAGTACGGGCTCATCGGGGTGATGGCGGTCGAGCCCGAGTCGGCGATCCGGAAGAGCGCCTGGGTAGTTTCGGCGGGCACGTTGAGCAGGAGCATCATCGGGACCAGGATCGGCGCGGTCAGGGACCACATCGCCGAGCCGCTGGTGACCAGGATGTTGATCAGCGTCAGCAACACCAGGATGCCGAGGAAGATCACCACCGTCGGGGCGCCCAGATCGCCCAGCCAGCGGGCCGATTCGGCCGACAGCAGTTCGCCGATCTTGCTCCAGCTGAAGTACGCGAGGAACTGCGCGATCGCGAAGAACAGCACCAGGACCGGTGCCATCTGCTTGATCCCCTCGGCCATCAGCTTCGGCACATCGCCGCCCTTCTCGATCGCGCCGACCGTCACGCCGTAGGTGATCCCGACCAGCCCGAAGAGGACGGCGACGACCACCGCGATCCCGTCCAGGAACGGTGAGTCGACGATGCTGCCGTTCTCACCCCGCAGCGGCGAGCCGTGCGGGATCAGTACGGCGATGATCGCGACCGCCGCGATCCCGAAGACGATCGTTGCCCGCAGCAACCCGGTCCGCTCCCGCGCCGACAGCGTCAGCGCGTCCGGATCGTCACCGGGAGCATCCGGATCCGCGTCCAGGTCGTCGCGCTTGCTCAGCACCAACCGGGTGACGAGGGTGATGACGAGCGCGAGCAGTACCGACGAGGCGATGTTGAAGAACCAGTTCGACAGCGGCGAGATCGACGCGCCGGGGTCGATCGTCTTGGCCGCCGCCTCGGTGATCCCGGCGAAGATCGCGTCGTTCGGCGTCGGGATCGGGCTGGCGTCGTACCCGGAGGCGATCGCCGTGTAGGCGACCACGATGCCGAGGATCGGCGACCGGCCGACCGCGCGGAACGCGAGCCCACCCAGCGGCACGAGGATGATGTACGCCGCCGCCGAGGCGACGTGCGCCATCGTGCCGGCGAAGGCGACCGCGAAGACCACCATCGAGGTCGGCACCCGGGACACGCTGACCTTCATCAGCGACTGCAGGAACCCGGTCCGCTCGGCCAGCGCGACGCCCATGATCACCACCACGATGGTGGCCATCGGCGGGAACTCGGCGAAGTTCGAGATCGCCGTCGAGACAGCCATCTGCAGGCCGTCGCCGGACAGCAGGTTCTGTACCGCGACGACCTTGCCGTCCTTCGGCGAGACCACCGAGACGTCCAGCGCCGCGAGGATCGCGCTCACCACGGCGAGGATCGCGGACAGGATCCAGAACAACCAGAACGGATGCGGCAACGCGTTGCCGGCCCGCTCGATCACAGCCATGCCGCGGACCAGGCGTGGCAGGTCCTTCTTCGGTTCGGTAGCGGTCGTAGTCATCTCAGGTCCTCAACTTGTGAGCCGCGAAGAAGGCACCGATCAGCTCGTGCGCCTCGAACGTCTGGGTCACGTAACCAGGCCCGGAAGCAGCATCCGACCCAGGCCACGAGTGCCCGCCGTCCGTCACCGCAACGTGTACTACGTCAGCCTTGCAACCCTTGTACTTCGTGATCAGGACATCGTCACCCAACTGGCTCACCCGCGGGTCGGAGTCGCAGTGGTCGCGGACGGACCAGTCGCGGACCCACGTCTGCACGCTGGGCAGGTCGCGCTCACCGTCGCCGTCGTACGGAATCGTGGTGTCACCGGTGCCGTGGATGTCGAGCACCGGGACCGGGCGGCTCGGCTTGCACCGCTTGCCCTGCTGATAGAACGCGCCGGCGACGGGAGCGATCGCGGCGATGCGGTCGGCCAGCTGGCAGGCGAGGATTCCGGTGAAGCCGGCGCCGTTGGACTTGCCGGTCGCGTAGATCGCCCGGGTGTCGACGCAGTACTGCGCTTCCAGGGCGTCCAGTAGGTCGCTGGTGAACTTCACATCGTCAACCCCGTCGGCGGCGTACGGCGCGCCCTGCCAGGCCTGCTTGTTCTCGTCGCCGAGTACACCGTTGGGGTAGGCAACGACCGCGTCGAGCTTCGACAGGTCCGAGAACGCCTCGGTCTGCGCACCGGTCTTGCCGCGCCCGTGGAACACGACGATCAACGGATAGGTCTTGGTGGCTTTGTACTTCGCCGGCACGTGCAGCCGGTATGCCCGGGTCAGGCCGCCGCTGACCAGCGAGTAGTCGCCGGTCGGGGCCGTTTGCTTGCCGCACCCCGCGGTACTGCCGGCGGGGGTGGCAGCGGTTGCCGTGGGCAACGTGATGGCGGCGGTCACCAGGCCGGCCGTCATCAGCAGGGTGGCTAGGGTTTTCGGGCGTGCGAGGTTCATCAGGGGTGCCTCCTCGGGCCGGCGGCCTGCGGGCGGGCAGGCTCGCGCCTGGAACGCATCTGGCGGTCCAGTGTGAAGGGGTACTGGTGGGTCAGGCCGTCAGTAACTCGTCGGCGAAGGCGGCAATGCGGTCTGCGGCGGTCTCGACCAGGAGCCGGCCGTCCTCGGCAGTGGCACGTCGGGGATCACCCAGGACGCCACGCTTGTGATACGCGTCGAACCCGACGGACAGGCGTGGACCTTGGGCCTGCCGGGACAGCCGGGCTTTCGGAGACAGTTCGTCGAACTGGGTCGCGCCGGGCTCCAGGAGATCTGCCTGGACGAGCTCGGGCGCGAGGTACAGCATCTGGGCGGTCTCGGCCTCGCCGGCGTGACCGTGCACCTGGCTGACCTCCATGCCGGCGATCAGGTCGGAGACGAGCGGCGTGATGGGTGTCCACGCGAACGTCAGGTCGGGCTGCAAGAGGTACTCCTGGGCCAGTACGGAGAGCGCGGCGTTGTTGCCGCCATGGCCGGTGATCACCAGGAATTGCTTCCAGCCGTGCTGGTACAGGCTGGCGACGAGGTCACGCAGTACGGACTGGAAGGTTGCCGGTGACAACGTCACGGTGCCCGCGAAGGCCATGTGATGTGGGGATACGCCGTAGTTGAGCGGCGGCGCGATCACGGCGCGACCATCCAGCCTGTTGGCGACCAAGTCGGCGAGCCCTTCGGCGCGGACCGTATCGGTCGACATCGCCATCCCACCGCCGTGCTGCTCCTGCGCCCCGACCGGAATGATCACCAGCGGCGCCAGCCGGACGGCGTCGCGCGCCTGATCGGTCGTCATCTCCGCAAGTTTGTTGCTCATGGCAACTCCAGGAAGTCGACCGCCTCGATGGCCTGCCGGATGTGGTCGAGGTGCTCGCGCGTCAACCGCTCGGCCGCCTCCGCGTCGCCGGCCCGGACCGCGTCGACGATGGCTCGGTGCTCCTCATGGTCGCGGGTGCGATTGTCGTACAGCTGCCGGATCTGTTGCTGTTCGCGGACGCGCACCTTGAGCAGCGAGGCGAGCAGTTCCTCGACGAGCGGGTTGCCGGAGGCTGCGGCCAGCTCCACATGGAAGTTCAAGGCGAAGGCAGGCCCGCCGGGCGGGGTGAGCGCGTTGGTGACCGCAGCCTCCAGCCGCTCGAGATTCTCGGCCGCACGGGAAGTCGCGGCCTCGCGGGCCACTGCCGGCTCGATCAGCAGGCGGGCCCCTATCAACTGGAGGACCGACTCTTTGGTGATCGGCGGGCGATGGGGGTTGGCGAGGACCACATTGTTGATGGTCGGACCCACGTAGGTGCCGGAGCCGTGGCGGAACTCGACGGCTCCGGTGGCCTCCAGTTTGCGGAGGGCCTCGCGGATCGTCGGGGTAGTGAGCTCGAAGCGTTTCGCCAGCTCACGCGACGACGGGATCGCGTCACCCGGGCCCAGCTCGGCGTCCCGGATGATGCCGAGGATCGCCTCGGTCAGCCGGTCCGACAAGCTCGGCGTCACACCCACCGTTGAGTAAGTCACAAAGTGACTAAATCACTTACTCTCTCCCAGGGTCAAGACCTCAGGCCAGGTCAGCTCAGTCGCTCCCGCACGGCAGGGACGAACGGGCTCCAGAGGAACCACGCGGGCAGCATCCGAAGCAATCGAGGCGGCCCGGCGAGAACGACCGCGCCGTCAATGCGGGCCTGGGCCAGCGTGGTGATGCCGGAGAACACTCGCATCAGGTCGACCGGCTGGGTAGTGACCACGACATCGCAGTCGAAGCCCGGGTGGGTGGTACACACCGAGGCCTCCTCCCGATCGAGGACCAGCCAGATCCGGGTCGGATCGTCGCCCCGGTAGTCGAACTCGACCGTGACCCGCTGCAGGGGAAGTTCTTCGTGGTCGATCCGCCGGGACATCCACCAGGTCAGGGTGATCGGGTCGACCTCGCGCGGCTGCGGCTCGGAGAACATCCAGCGCACCGCCCACTCGCCGATCGCCATGATGACACCTTCGAGGTCACGACCGGCCGCGGTGAGCTGGTACTCGTGCCCGCGAGCGACCGGGACGCGCTCCAGCACGCCTTTGCGTTCCAGGTGGTGCAGGCGTTGCTTCAGCAGCGTGCGGGAGATCCCCGGCAGACCACGATCGATGTCGTTGAACCGCCGGCTGCCCAGCACCAACTCGCGCACGATCAACGGCGTCCACCGGTCGGCCAGCACCTCGCTGGCCAGCGCCACGGGGCAGTACTGGCCGTAGTCTCGCACGGGTTCATTGTGCGCTCGGTCCATGATTTGTACCAGGGCAGTCCAGAACCTGTACTAGAAAGCATCGCACGCCGGTGTTGCGCTGGAACCCTCATCAAACCGAGGGGGAAACATGACCACCAGTTTCGATCCGATCGTGTTCAAGCAGACAACGCGGGCCCAGTGGGAAGAGGCCGCGCAGGCATGGAGCCATTGGGGTCCCACCATCGACGACTGGCTGGGCGAGGCGACCGATGCCATGCTCCGGGCGGCCGGGATCGGCAAGGACGACCGCGTGCTCGACATCGCCGCAGGGGCCGGCGGGCAGACCCTCGCCGCCGCGCGACTGGCTGGGCCTGGCGGCAGCGTACTGGCCACCGACATCTCCCCCGCCATCCTCCGGTACGCCGCCCGCGCCGCGACCGAGGCTGGGATCGAGACGGTCGAAACCCTGGAGGCCGACGGCGAGAACCTCTCCGCGCTGGCCGGGCGCGAGTACGACGCAGCGATTTCCCGGGTCGGCCTGATCTACTTCCCCGACCAGCAGGCCGCCCTCACGGGGATCCGCCGGGCGTTGCGGCCGGGCGGGAAGTTTTCCGCGATCGTCTACTCGACGCCGGACCGCAACGGCTTCTTCTCGATCCCGGTGGGCATCATTCGCCGCCGGGCGGAACTGCCGCCACCGGTGCCAGATCAGCCCGGGCCGTTCAGCCTCGGCGGACCAGGGGTCGCCGAAAAGGCCTTCTCGGCGGCGGGTTTCCGCGACATCACGGTGACGACCGTTCCGTCGCCCGTCCGGCTGCCAAGTGCCGCGGAGTGTGTCCGGTTCGAACGCGAGTCGTTCGGCGCGTTGCACCAGATGCTCTCCCGGCTGGACGACGACGCCAAAGCTGCGGCCTGGCAGGAAGTCACCGAGCAACTCGCCCAGTTCGACGGCCCACAAGGGTTTGCGGGCCCGTGCGAGATACTGGTCGTCACCGGCACCCGGTGAGACCTCAGGGGGCGACGTCCTTCCTTATCTGGAAAGTGTTCCGGCCGACGGAACAGGGCGGTCCACGGCGTGTTCGCCGCTGCTCTACTTCTGGGCAGCCGGTCAGCCCGGCCGGCTATCGCTCCGGTGCCCCCAGGAGGAAAACATGATCAAGTCCCTGCTCCACAAGAACCGTCTCGCCGCGGCCCTCGCCCTCGGCGCCCTCGCCGTCGGTGGCTTCGCGGTCAGCCTCGTGCATTCGCCCGACGGCCAGTCCATGGCGGTCTGCAGCCGCGCCTGTCCGTAACCCCTCCGTACTTCGAGGCCTGTGGGTGCCCAGATCTGCCTGGGCACCCACAGGCTTTTCCGCGTCTCGAGAAATCATCGAGAAATCGCCGAGACGCCTGCCCGAGCCTGGATTCATGACAGCTTCCGCGGCACCCGAGCTCGCCCGGCCGGACGACCAGACGCCGGCGGCGGCGATCGGCAAGGCCTTCGCCCTGTACGACGCGCTGCGCGCCGCCTGCCCGGCGATGCGGCTGTCCGAGCTGAGCAGGTCCACCGGGCTACCGAAGTCGACGACGCATCGGCTGCTCGGCGAACTCATCGCCGCCGGGGTCGTGGTCCGGTTCGGCATCGGTTACGCGGCAGCGGAGCGATCACGCAGTACGGTCTCCCGGCTGGGGAACCACGGTCATGACAGGAGCAGGCCGGAACTGCTGCGCCGGCTCGCGCCGTACGCCGGGGACGCGATGGCGAGGACGCGGCTGACCTCAAGCCTCGCAGTGCTCGACGGCGCTGACGTCGTGTTCGCTCATCGCGTCTACGGTCACGACAATCCACGGACCGCCAGCGACGACTCCGGCCGTGCGGCCGCCCACAGCACCGCAGCCGGCCGGATGCTGCTCAGCCACGATCCGCGGGCCGTCTGCGACCTTGCGGAGACCTGGGGACTGACAGCCGGCGAGGCAACGGCGATGCAGAGCGAGCTGCTGCGGATCAGGCGCCGCCAGTTCGCAATCGCCGAAGTGGACGGGATCAGCTGTCTCGCGGTTGCGCTGCCGCTCGGTCCAGGCCGACCGCCGGTGGTGCTGACGGCGAAGGCGAAATCGCTCGCCGACTGTGGCCAGACAGTGCTCTGGCTTCGGCGGATCGCCGAGGCCGCAGCCCGGTCGGCGATCGGGGCGAGGGTCGATGATCGGGGCAACGAGACCTTGGCAGCCACCAGCTGACCGGTCATAGTGAGACCCGTCGTCCCGGGGGATCTTCAGTTCCGAGGTGGCCGGAAGAATGATGACCTCAGCCAGTGGTTCGAGGAGCGAGACCAGGACATCGGTTCGGTTGCTCGGGCAGGTCGGTGTGCTCGAGGCCGGCGCCGAGATCGAGCTCGGCGCGCCCGGCCCACGGTCCCTCTTCGCCGTTCTCGCCTTGCGGGCCAATGCGACGGTCACCCTGGACCAGTTGGTGGATGCCCTATGGGGTGAGGCAGTGCCGAAGACAGCCGAGGGCGGCGTCTACACCTATGTCTCGGCGCTGCGCAAAGCACTCCAGCCGGACTGGACCCGCGGCCACCCGCACCGCCTGCTGACGAGCAGCAGAGCGGGCTATTCGTTGCTGCTGCCAACGGAGTCGATCGATGTCCGCCGATTCGAGGAGGCCGCGGCCGAGGCCCGGCGGCGCTGGTCCGTCGACGACTTCTCGCAGGCGCTGGCACACTGCGACCTCGCCTTGGCGCAATGGCAGGGACCGGCCCTCGGCGGCGCCATCGGCCCTCTCGTCACCGCCGAACGGGCGAGGCTGGAGGCGCTCGAGCTCGATGTCCAGGAGATCCGCTGCGCCGCGCTGATCGAGACGAGCAGCGCCGCCGACGCAGTCAGCGCCCTGGCCGTACTGTCGGCCGCGAATCCCTTGCGCGAAAGGCTTTCCGAGCTCTTGATGCTCGGGCTCTACCGGACCGGGCGGCAGGCCGAGGCGCTCGACGTCTACCAGAGCATTCGCCGCCGGCTCATCGACGAGCTCGGGATCGAACCAGGCCAGGCCCTGCGGCAGATGCAGGAGCGGGTCCTCGGCGGAGCAGCCGAGGCCGAGAACCTGAGCCGCCGCCCGCAGCCGCCGGTCGTCGGCGTAGTACCGGCTCAACTCCCCCACGAGGTCGCTCACTTCACCGGCCGCGACGGCGAGCTGCGCCGGGCCACCGAGCTGTGCGAGGCAGCCACCAGCGACGCGCTCGGTGGGTTCGTGTTGATCCTCGCCATCGACGGCCCCGCGGGAGTCGGCAAGACAGCCCTGGCCGTGCAGCTTGCCCGCCAGGTCGCGGGTTCCTTCCCCGACGGTCAGTTGTTCCTCGACCTTCGGGGTTTCGATCCCCGGGCCGCCGCCCTGACGTCCGGCGACGCACTCGAGCACCTGCTGCGAGGGCTGGGTGCCGATCCCGAACTGCTTCAGCAGAACGCGACCGCCAAAGCCGGGCTCTACCGTTCGCTGCTCACCGGGCGCAAAGTACTGGTCGTGCTCGACAACGCGGTCGACGTCGAGCAGGTACGTCCGTTGCTTCCCGGATCGCGGGGATGTCTGGCCGTGGTGACGAGCCGCAATCGGCTGGCCGGCCTGGTCGCCCGCGACGGCGCCACCAGGGTCAGCGTCGAGGTACTGGCGCCGGATGCGTCCCTCGATCTGCTCCGCCAGGTCCTGGGCGCCGAGCTGGTCGAGTCCGACGTCCCGCTCGCGCGCGAGCTCGCGGCGTACTGCGGCCACCTTCCACTCGCGTTGCGGATCGCAGCCGAGCGGATCGCGGGCAGCGACCACTACTCGATCGGCGACCTGGTCAACGAGTTGCGCGTCGACGGCGACCGGCTGGACAGCCTCTCGACCCCGGATGACGAGTCGTCAGCGGTCCGCGCGGTCTTCTCGTGGTCGTACCGGGCCCTGAAACCGGCCGACGCCCAGGCGTTCCGGCTGCTCGGTCTGCATCCGGCGCAGGAGGTCGGCGTACCGGATGCGGCCGCCCTACTCGCGATCGACGAACCCGCTGCCCGGCGGCAGCTCGACAGCCTGGTCCGCTGGCATCTGCTGGAGCAGGTCGGCCGCGATCGCTATCGCTTCCACGACCTACTGCGCGTCTACGCCCACGAATGCGCCGGGCTGGACGAGCCCGGTTCCAGCGCCGGCGCCGCCATCGAGCGCCTCATCGGCTGGTACCTCGCGGCCGCCGTCCGCACCCGGGAGATCCTGGCGCCCGGTCTCGGCCAGATCAGCTCCACTGCGGCAGTACAGGCGGCAGTACGGCTCACGTATGACGAGGCGATGACATGGGCCGGCGGCCATCTCACGGCTCTGATCGATGTACTACGTATGGCTGCCCATCGTGGGTTCGACCAGAGTGCGGCTGACCTTGCCACTGCGCTGGGCGCGCTCTGCCACAGCACGAGCAGGTGGACGGAGTGGCTCGGCGCGATCGAGATCGGCCAGGCCGCCGCGCGGCGGTCGGGTGATCGGCTGAGCCAGGGAAGGCTCGCCAACGACGCCGGCCTGGTCCACCACTTCCTCGGGCAGCAGGAGGAGGCCGTCGCGGGTCATGAGGCCGCGATCGAGATCCTCACCGATCTCGAGCTGGATCCCGGCCAGGTCGAGGCCGGCGGCGACCAGGTCATCGCGAGCAACCTCGCGGTCGCGTACTCGATGATGGGCCGCCACCTGGAGGTACTGCCCCTGCTCGAGGACGCGATGCTGCTCGCCCGGCAGCGCGGCAATCGCTTCGTCGAAGCCTCGGTGGCGGACAGCCTCGGCGCGGTGCTGTCCAGCCTCGGGCGGCATGACGAAGCGATCGAGCGTGGCCTGCGCTGCGTCGCCCTGCTTCGTGCGGAGGGCTACGAACACATGCTCGGCCACGCTCTCACCCAGCTCGGCGAGTCCTGCCTGCGCGCGGGCCGGACCGACGACTCGGTCCGGCACCTCGGCGACGCCCTCCGGCTCTGGCGCGGATTAGGCGACCAGTGGGGAGAGCGACGCAGTCTGGCCGGACTCGCCGAGGCGGGGGCTAGC
The DNA here is from genome assembly GCF_010548305.1 of Streptomyces sp. SID13031. Taxonomy (GTDB): domain Bacteria; phylum Actinomycetota; class Actinomycetes; order Propionibacteriales; family Kribbellaceae; genus Kribbella. Next base: position 342,796 of record NZ_JAAGLV010000002.1, on the reverse strand, counting down.
CGTTGACCACGATTGGGCTGCCGTTGGAGATGAGCGACCAGTCGGTGGTGTGGAAGGCGTTCGGGTTGACCTCGCCGGTGGCGGTCACGTAGTCGATCATCAACTGGCGGATCTCGACCTGGCGGTTGTAGACGACCGGAGCGGTCTTGACGTGCGGGAAGTTGCCGCCGCCGGACTGCCGGTAGTTGTTGACCGCGACGACGAACTGCTGGTCTGCGGCCACCGGCGCACCGTCGTAGCTGAGGTCCGTGATCCGCGAGCCGGGGGCCTTGGCGATGTCGATCTTGTACGCCATCGGCTTGGTCAGGCCGCCCATGATGTCGTAGTTGTAGTCCGGCGTACCGCCCGGAGCGGTCGGCGTCACGGCGTTGGTCACCTGGTCGGCCGGGAACGGGCCCGGGCCGCTGACCTGCTTGAAGTACTGCGCGGAGAACTCCAGGTAGTCCTTCACCTGAGCGCCGGTCATCGTGACCGCGAGCAGCGTGTTGTCGAAGATGTAGAGCCCGGCGACGTCGCGGATCGAGACGTCACCCGCGGGGATCGCCGCCGCGCGGTTGAAAGGCGCGGCGATCGCAAGTACCGGCAGTGTGGCCTGCGGCGTACCGACCAGGGCCTTGCTCACGGCGTCGGCCTGGATGAAGTTGACGAAGTCCAGCGCGGCCGTGTCCTCCCAGGGCGCGGTCGCGGCGGACATCGCCTCGGTGCAGGTGCCGATCTTGGAGTTGACGTAGTTGACGACCTTGTCGTGGTCCTCCTGCAGGATCCGGACGACCTTGGCGTCCGCGGCGACCGTGTTCGCGTTGAGCACCTGGCTGTGCCGGCCGAGGACCTTCCACTTGCCGCCGACCTTCTGCAGGTCGAGGTCGATCAGCGAGAGCCGCATACCCCACTTGAGCGGCTCGGTCAGCACGACCTGCTCGCCGGTGGTCTTGTTCGTCACGAGTCGCTGCGGGATCTCCAGGTGCGCGTGCCCGACCAGTACGGCGTCGATCCCGGGGACGGTCTCGGCCATCAGGACCGAGGCGTTCTCGGGAACCGGTAGCGCGTCGCCGTACGAGGAGGACAGGTCCATCCCGGAGTGCGCGGAGACGATCACCACGTCGGCGCCGGCCGCGCGGACCCTGGGGACCCACTCCTTGGCGAGCTCGACGATGCCGCCGAACTTGATCTTGTTCTCGACGTTCGCCTTGTCCCAGATCGCGATCCCGGGGTTGGTCAGGCCGAGGATGCCGACCGTGATCGGGCCCTGGCCGTGCACCTGGACCTTCTTCAGCACGTACGGCGGGAAGACCGGCAGGCCGGTGGACCAGTCCTGGGCGTTGGCGCCCAGCAGCGGGAAGTGGAGCTGGCTCTGGAACTTGCGCAGGATGTCCAGGCCGTAGTTGAACTCGTGGTTGCCGAGCGCGGCGGCGTCGTACTCGATCTCGTTCATCGCCGCGGCCATCGGGTGCCGGTGACCGCCGGTGATGGGCTGGATCTTGGCGAAGTAGTAGGCCAGCGGGGTGCCCTGGATGGTGTCGCCGGCGTCGATCATCAGCGGGTCGGGCGTGTGCCGCTCGGCCTTGATCCGGGCCCGGACGGCCTTCACCAAGGTGGCGATCTTGGCCAGCCCGATGTCGTTGTGGGCGGCGTCGTCGTACTCGGTGTTCTTGAAGTAGTCCCAGTTGAAGACGTTGCCGTGCAGGTCGGTCGTGCCCATCACGCTCAGCCGGATCACCTCCGGCTCCTTGGGCCCATGGCCCTTGCCCGCGTACGCCGGCGCAGCCTGGAAGCCGGCCGCTGCCAGTGCCGCGGCGGCGCCACCGATCACCGTTCGCCTGCCCATGCCCCGGTCCACTGCTCCATCTGCCTGGTTCGCCGGGCCGCCGGCCCCAGTACCGGCTGTCGTCTGGTCGCTGTCCGTCATCTGTCGCCTCACGCGTCGTCGGGTTCTGGCTGGAGCGGCCGGCGTGCCTGTGAGCGTGCGCGGGATGCCCCGAGAGGCACGATACGTGCGGCGCGCCGGGGGTGGTGCCGGGATAGCCCCGCGGTCACGAGAGGATGCCGCAATGACCTTGCCGCCCGGCAAACTCTTTCTCGTTGCCGCCATCTTGTTCGTAGCCGCCCTCGCCCAGGCGGCCACCCCATCGTCACCGCAGACGTCCGGCGACAGGTTGGTCGCCTCCGGACCGGCCGGGCAGCCGCCGGCGAAGCTGGTTTCGGCGAAGTTCTCGCGGCAGAAGCTGACGTCTACGCGCGGGCACCGGACCACCGCCGCTGGGCGGAAGAACCAGCGGACGGGCACAGCGGCCACCGCGGACGACTGGACGCTGGGCAACGACGGCAAGGTCATCTACCTGACCTTCGACGACGGGCCGCAGGAGGAATGGACGCCGAAGGTGCTTAGCGTGCTGGCCCGGCACCACGCGAAGGCGACGTTCTTCGTCCTCGGCCGGGAGGCGGCCGCTCACCCGGAGCTGGTCGAGATCGAGCGGAGCCTCGGGCACCACGTCGGCAACCACACCTGGGACCACCCGATGCTCACCCACCTGACCCCTCAGCGGGTCAAGGAGGAGATCTTCAGCGGCGTGAAGTCCAAGTGCTTCCGCCCGCCGTACCGCGACACGAACGCGCTGGTCGAAGCAGTCGCCACGGCCAACCACCAGCGGCAGGTGCTCTGGGACGTCGACACGAACGACTGGAAGAAGCCCGGCGCGGCCAAGATCGAGCGCGCGATCCTCCGCGGCGCCTACCCCGGCGCCATCATCCTGATGCACGACGGCGGCGGCAACCGCGCCGAGACCGTCGCGGCGCTGGAGCGGTCCCTGACCCAGCTGACGGCCCGCGGCTACACCTTCCGCGCGCTCCCCTGCTAGCTAGCTAGCTGGCTCTAGCTGGCGACTGAGGCTTTGCCTCCGGAGAAGTGTTTCAAGGCTTGATCTATGACATGGACCGGCTGGTCGAGGGACTTCACCAGGTAGAGACCGGTCGGTTTGAGCAGCGGGCTCGGCTTGACTACCGAGCGGACGGCCGGCTGATCGAGCCCGCGTACGCCGGCGGTGGTCGCCCCGATCCCCGGCTGCAACTGCAACTCGAGCACGAACTGCCCGAAGATCTTCACCTGCTTGAACCCCTTGACCGCAGTCCACGGCAAGATCACCGGGTACGCCGCCCCCTCGCAGGCCAGCTCCAGCCCCTTGGGCGACATCCGCATCGCCACCGGCGGCAACTCGTTCGCCGCGAACCAGTGTTGCCGCTCCTTGTCCAGCTTGAGCGCCAGCAGCGTACTGAGCACCAGCGGGACCATTGCCGCAATCAACAACAACGAGAACGGCCACATCCCGGCCCCCCGGAAGGCGATCAGCGCGAACAGCGCCAGCCCGATGCCCAAGGCCCCGATCACCAGCGTCGCCCACGCCCCCCGCCGCTGCACCTTACTGACCACGGCCCGACGCTGCACCACAGCATCCCGATCGATGCTGACGACGAACGTCTGCACCGGAACTTGATCGCTCATCCCCCAACCCTCTCAGCCCCGAGGTCCGCCTGCCCCTCGACACCTACAACTCCTCACCCTCTGATACTCCCCACGCCCGTTCCTACGCCGCTCCCTCCGCGACTGACTCCCACCCGAGCGCAGGCTCCTCCGTCGCCCGCTGACCTCTGAAACCGGCGACTTTGTGCACGGCGTGAGTGTTTTTTGGGGTTGCTGGTGCTCAGGTGGCGCACAAGGTGGGCTGACAGGTTGGTGTGGGTGGCGACTTTCGCGAGCTCGACGCAGGCGCGAGCGTTGCGGCAGGCGTGGGGGTTGTTACAGGTGGCGGCCGGCCCACGTCCACGCGTAGACGCCGTCGTCTACTGCTGCGCCGCCTTCGCCTAGTTCGAGGGGGCGGAAGGTGTCGACCATGACTGCTAGCTCTTCGAAGGATTCGGCGCCGAGGGAGGCTTCGATGGCTGACGGCTGGGGGCCGTGGGCGTAGCCGCCGGGGTGGAGGGAGATGGAGCCTAGGGCGATACCGGAGCCCTTGCGGGCTTCGTAGTCGCCGCCGCAGTAGAACATGACCTCGTCGGAGTCGACGTTGGAGTGGTAGTAGGGCACCGGAACCGAGAGCGGGTGGTAGTCGACCTTTCGGGGGACGAAGTTGCAGATGACGAAGTTGTTGGCTTCGAAGACCTGGTGGACCGGTGGTGGCTGGTGGATCCGGCCGGTGATCGGTTCGAAGTCACTCACGTTGAAGGTGTAGGGGTAGAGGCAACCATCCCAGCCGACCACGTCGAAGGGGTGCGTCGCGTACGTCATCCGGCTGCCGACGATGCCGCTCGCGCCGTGCCCGCGATGCTTGACGAGCACCTCGATATCGTTGCCATCGACAACAAACGTCGATCCCGGTGCGTGCAGGTCGCGTTCGCAGTACGGGGCGTGTTCGAGGAACTGGCCGAAGCGGCTCAGGTAGCGCTTCGGCGGGGCGATGTGGCTGTTCGCCTCGATGCAGTACGCCTGTACGCCGTCCGCGCCCGGCAGCCAGCGATGCGTGGTGGCGCGCGGGATGATCACGTAGTCACCCTCGGCCGCCTCCAGGACGCCGAAGACGGTCTCGACGGTCGCCGAGCCGCGCTCGATGTAGACGCACTCGTCGCCGATCGCGTTGCGGTAGTACGGCGAGACGGCGGCGGCGATGACGTACGAGATCCGGACGTCGCCGTTGCCGAGGACCAGCCGGCGATGCTCGACCACGTTGTTGCCCTCACCGGACAGGAACAGGTCGTGCAGCTTCAGGTGCCGGGGCGTCAGCGGGTGGTTCGCCGTCGTGGCCAGGTCGGGCAGCTCCCAGATCTGTGAGTCGACGATCGCCGACGGCACACCCGCGTGGTAGAGCAGCGACGAGTCCGACGAGAACCCCTCCTCGCCCATCAGCTCCTCGTAGTACAGCCCGCCGTCCGGTTTGCGGAACTGCGTGTGCCGCTTCGGCGGAATCTGCCCTGCCTGCCGGTAGAACGCCATGCCTCTACTTCCCCTGCGCTAAATGTCTTCTGGCTCCGATTATCGAACACATGTGTCCGCTTACCGAAAGCATCCGTTAGGCTCGGGGCCATGTCAACCATCCCTGCCCTGTTCCGGCACCTGGTCGACGACGCGGCGATGTTCCCGCCCGGCGACCTCCCGCTGGTGGAGGCGGTCGCCGCCCACCGTGCCCACCGCCAGGCGCCGTACGCCGATCTCGTCGGTCCCCTGATCTGTACCGACGACAACCTGATGAAGGTCGCCGCCGAGGCCGCCAAGGGCGGGTCCCCGCTCGAGGTCGCCGTCGTGATCACCGGCGGCGCCGGCGGGATCGAGCCGGCCATCCGGTACGGCGACCGCTCGGCCGACCTCGTCGTCAAGACCATCGAGGTGCGCCTGCGCGACGAGGACGACCTGTCCCGCAACGCGCTGCGCGTGGTTCGCGCCTGCGACGACTGCCTGGACGAGGAGACCGCCTTCGTCGAGATCGGTCTGAACGGCGCCTGGGAGCGCGCGCTCGACGTCGTCGCCGACGCCGGGTACGCCGCCAAACTGCGCACCGGCGGCCTCGACGCGTCGCTCTTCCCGACAGCCGGCCAGATCGCAGCCTTCATCACTGCCTGCCTCGATCGCGAAGTCGCCTTCAAGTGCACGGCGGGCCTGCACAATGCCGTTCGCCACACCGCCACGGACACCGGTTTCGAGCATCACGGTTTCCTCAACGTGCTGCTCGCCACCCGCGCCTCCCTCGATGGCGCCGGCCAGGACGAGGTGGCCGCAGTACTGGAGAGCCGCGAGGGTGAAACCCTGGCGGCGACGGCGGCGGAGCTGTCCGAGGAGCAGGCGAACGGGACCAGGCGATGGTTCACGAGCTTCGGTTCCTGCAGCATCGACGAGCCCCGCCACGACCTGACCGCACTGAAGCTGCTGGAGACCCCGTGACCTGGATCGACATCCCCGCGAACTCCCAGTTCGGCGCCGAGAGCCTGCCGCTGGGCATCTTCCGGGTCGGCGACGAAGAGCCCAGGATGGGCGCGGCGATCGGCGACCAGGTGATCGACCTGGCCCCGGTCGCGTCGGCGCAGATGCTCGACGGCGCACACTTCGCCGAGCCGACGCTGAACGCCTTCCTCGCACTCGGCCGGCCGGCCTGGCACGCGACCCGGGAGTGGCTGCTCGACCTGGTCCGCAACGAGAACAACCGCGACGCCGTCGAGCCACACCTGATCCCGCAGTCCCAGGTGACCATGCAGCTGCCGTTCGAGGTCGCCGACTACGTCGACTTCTACGCCTCGGAGCACCACGCGAGCAACGTCGGCAAGCTGTTCCGCCCCGACGCCGAGCCACTGCTGCCGAACTGGAAACACCTCCCGGTCGGGTATCACGGCCGGGCCGGCACGGTGGTTGCCAGTGGCACCGACATCATCCGCCCGAGCGGTCAGCGCAAGGCGCCTGCCGACAGCGACCCGACGTACGGGCCGTCACTGCGGCTCGACATCGAGGTGGAGCTCGGGTACGTCGTGGGCGTGCCGTCGACGCTCGGCAGCCGGGTCGCCGTCGACGACTTCAAGGATCACGTGTACGGCGTGGTCCTGCTGAACGACTGGTCGGCGCGCGACATCCAGGCCTGGGAGTACGTCCCGCTCGGCCCGTTCCTCGGCAAGTCCTTCGCCACCTCGATCTCCCCGTGGGTCGTCTCGCTGGAGGCACTCGAACCGGCCGAGGTTGCCCTGGGCAAACAAGAGCCCGCCGTACTTCCGTACCTGGCGAACGATCGCCTGACCAATCTCGACATCACCTTCGAGGTCTACTGGAACGGCGAGCTGGTCAGCAGCCCGCCGTACCGGGAGATGTACTGGTCGGCCGCGCAGATGCTCGCCCACCTCTCCGTGAACGGCGCCTCGGTCCGGACCGGCGATCTGTTCGCCTCGGGCACCGTCTCGGGCGCGGAGAAGAACCAGCGCGGATCGTTCCTCGAGCTCAGCTGGGGCGGCCGCGAGCCGATCACCGTGAAGGGCGAGGAACGCACCTTCCTCGCCGACGGCGACGAGGTCACCATCACCGCCACCGCCGCCACTCCCGGCGGCACCACGATCGGCCTCGGCTCGGTCACCGGCCGGATCCTCCCGGCGATCTGAGTCGTGCAAGCACTGGATCATTCAAGCGACTGAGCTACTTAATCGTTCACCAATTTTGTTCATTAGTGTTCGTTTCTCTTGACTTGTTAGCGGTTACGAACGCAGAATCCGTGGCACAGTGACCCGCCCGTCAGGAGTCCTACCGTGTCCCGACCCGTACTTCCGTCCTTGGCGGCAGCCGCGCTGGCTGCCGGCCTGCTAGTCGCCGTCCCGCCGTCCGCGGCCACCGCAGGGCCCTCAGCGGCCGGCACAGCGGCGGCCGACCTCACGCTGGCTTCAGCCGAGCTCACCGTGACCGTCGCCGCCGACTTCCCCCGCGTCATCCGGTACGCCGACAACGCGTCCGGCAAGGCGCTCGGCGGTCAGCCCGACGCCATCTCGACCGTCACCGTCAACGGTGTCGCCCGAGCCGCCCACCTCACCGGCCCGCCGACGGTCGCCACCGGCAAGGCGCAGTACCGGCTCGCCTTCGACGCGCTGCCCGGCGTCGAACTCGACGCCAGCCTCGCGCTGAGCGGACGAGTGACCACCTTCAGCATCGACGCGGTCCGCGACACCGAGGCCTCCCGCGTCAAAACGATCGACATCCCCGACCACGACCTGGTTTCCGTCGCAAGCAGCGATCCGGGCGCGACCACCGCGTTCACCACGCTCGACCCGGACTCGACCCGGACCGCCGACAAGATCACCCCGGTGACTTCGGCGACCGCGGCCGAGCCCGCCGCCACCGGAGCGGCGTACGCGTTCGTGAACACGAGCGGCCTGGCCGCCGGTATCGAGTCGAACTCGACCTACGACAAGCCGTCCGGGCAGTCCGTCGACGACGGCGCGCGGTTCTGGCACCGGGCCCGTAAGGCGGCCGACGGTACCAGCCGGGTCGGCGTCTGGAGCGGTCAATGGACCTACCGCGCCGACACCTCGCCGTACACAGAACCGTTGCCGTGGGCAAAGGTCGTGGTGACACCGGACGCCAACGCCGACCAGACCGTCGACTGGCAGGACGGCGCGATCGCGTTCCGCTCGATCATGGTCGAGCCGAAGGGTGGTGACCAGGTCAAGGACCGGGTGATCACGCACATCCCGTTCAACTTCGCCAGCCAGGCGACGCACCCGTTCCTGCGCACGCTGGACGACGTCAAGCGGATCTCGCTGGCGACCGATGGCCTCGGGCAGCTGGCAGTACTCAAGGGGTACGGGTCCGAAGGCCACGACTCGGCGCACCCGGACTACGGCGGCAACTACAACGTGCGCGCCGGTGGTCTCACCGATCTCAACACGCTGCTGAAGCAGGGCAAGGGCTACAACGCCGCGTTCGGCGTGCACGTGAACGCGACCGAGTCCTACCCCGAGGCCAACGCCTTCAGCGAGGACCTCGTCGACAAGACGAGCAAGGGCTGGAACTGGCTGAACCAGAGCTACTACATCAAGCAGCGCCCTGACCTTGCCTCCGGCAACATCGTCCAGCGGTTCCAGCAGTTGCGCGACGAGACGGACAAGAACCTGCAGGAGCTGTACATCGACGTGTACTACCAGTCCGGCTGGCTGGCCGACGGCCTGACCCGGCAGCTCGCCGGCCAGGGCTGGCAGATCGCCACCGAGTGGGCCGACCGGCACGAGCGCACCTCGCTGTGGTCGCACTGGGCCAACGACCTGGACTACGGCGGTCCCACCAACAAGGGGCTGAACTCGCAGATCATCCGGTTCGTTCGCAACCACGAGAAGGACGTCTGGAACGCCGACCCGATCCTCGGCCAGTCGTCGATCGTCGAGTTCGAGGGCTGGACCGGCGAGACCGACTGGAACGCCTTCTACCAGAACATCTGGCAGCGCAACCTGCCGGCCAAGTTCCTGCAGCAGCAGCAGATCCTGGACTGGAACACCAACCAGATCAGCTTCACCGGCGGCGTCAGCGGCGCTGTTGCCAACGGCAAGCGCAGCCTCAGCGTCAGCTCTGCCAAGGTGCTCGACGGCGACAAGTACCTGCTGCCGTGGGACGGCAACAAGAAGCTCTACCACTACAACCCCGCCGGCGGCACGACCACCTGGCAGGTCCCGGCGGCCTTCACCACGGACCGTTTCACCGTCTACAAGCTGACCGACACCGGCCGCGTCCGGATCGGCACTGCGCCCGTCCGCAACGGCGCCGTGACGCTGACCGCCGTCGCCGGCCAGCCGTACGTCCTGTACCCCGAGCAGGCACCGCGTCTCGCGGACGCGAAGTGGGGCGAGGGCAGCCACCTGGAGGACCCCGGGTTCAACGCCGGTGACCTGAGGGCCTGGAAGCCGACCGGCAACGCGTCGATCGCCACCCTCGAGAACGGTCAGCACGTCGCCGAACTCGGCCCGGAGCAGACCACGCTCAACCAGCGGATCCACGACCTCACCCCGGGCCGCACCTACAGCGCCTCCGCGTGGATCGAGGTCGAGCCGGGCAAGTCCCGTCAGACCACGCTCGACGTCAACGGCACCTCGGTGGTCGTCAACCGGTCGACCGCGATGAACCGGGTCGCCTCCGACGACAAGCAGGGCCTGTACTACCAACGCGCCCGGGTTGTCTTCGAAGCCAAGGGCACGACGGCCGACTTGACCCTTGGTGCGGTGAGCGGAGCGGCCAAGGTACGTCTGGACGACGTACGCGTGGTCGAGACGAAGCGTCCGGGTGCCGGGCTCGTGGACGACTTCGAGAACGTCGACCAGGGGTGGGGCCCGTTCACGAAAGGCGACGCGGGTGGCACCACGGATCCCCGGACCGTCCTGGCGAAGAAGCACGCGCCGTACACGCAGGCCGGCTGGAACGGGAAGCTCGTCGACGACGCGCTCGACGGCGACTGGTCGCTGAAGTCGCATGAGGAGAACGAGGGGCTCGTCTACCGGACGACCCCGGCGACCGTGCCGTTCACTCCGGGCCACAAGTACAAGGTCAGCTTCGACTACGAGAGTGGTCTGGCCGGTCAGTACACCTGGGTGCAGGGCGTGGACCGGCCGCAGTCAGTCGAGGTGAAGGCGACTCCGATCGGTGCGCAACGGACCAAAGCGACCTTCAGCCAGGAGTTCGTGGCCGGTTGCGGCGGCGACTACTGGGTCGGTCTCCGCAAGCTCTCTTCGGGCGGCGACCAGGCCGACTTCGTGCTTGACGACTTCGCCGTCACCGACCTGGGCGCATCGAGCGAAGCAGCAGACTGTACTTCGCTGAGCCTGGCCGGCGCCGGTCTGAACGGCATGGTCTCCGGCGAGGAGAACACCGTCGTCAGCACCTTCACCAACAACGACGTGGTTGCCGTCGACAACATCACGCTGGCGCTCACCGCGCCGGCCGGCTGGACGGTCGAGGCGACCACTCCAGCCACGCACGCGACGGTTCCCGCTGGTACCAGTGTCACGACTTCGTGGTCGGTCACTCCGCCTGCCGGGACGCCCGAGGGCAAGTACGTGCTCACGGCAACGGGTGGCCAGGCGACCACGTCAGCCGAGGCGACCCTGCTGCCGCCGGGGATCGTCCCGCAGTCCCGGATCAAGGTGGCCGACGTCAGCAGCGAGGACGTCGCCACCGACGGCGCCGCCACCGAAGCACTGGACGGAAACCCTTCCACACTTTGGCATTCGGCCTGGTCGCAGGTTTCGACGCCTGCCGCCTACCCGCACCACATCACGCTGGACCTCGGTACGACGTACCAGGTGAACGGGTTCAGTTACCTGCCCCGGCAGAGTGGGACGAACGGGATGTTCAAGGGTTACGAGCTCTATGTCAGCACGGACGGGCAGAACTGGGGTGCGCCGGTGAAGACCGGGCAGTTCCCCAACTCCACCGCGGTCCAGCGGGTGGACTTCACCGCGAAGCCCGGCCGGTACCTGAAGTTCGTCGGCACCAGTTCGCTGAACGGCGCCGTCTTCGGCTCCGCGGCCGAGCTGAACGTCTACGGCGTCAAGTAACCGGAAGCGAGGAAAGCGGCGCCATCTCCCCCGAGGGTGGCGCCGCTTTCCCTTGTTGCACTGGGATCACTTGGTGATGTTGACCGAGACCGCAGCGCTGGTGGCCTTGGCGGTGATGACGCGGAACTTGTTCACGCCGACCCGGCCGCTCTGCACCCAGACCGAGTAGGTCGACTTGCTGGTCACCTTGGTGGTGGCCGGGAAGTTGACCCACTTGCCGGCCTGCAGGCGCTGGACCTGGACGACCGAGTTCTTCGCGATACCGGTGGTCTTGCCGGTGAAGGAGACCTTGGCCCACGCCTTCGCGGTGGCCTTGTCCGACTTGATCGTGATCGCCGGCTTGGCCGCGACGGTGCCGGCGGCAACGGTACCGACGTGGGTGTCCGGCGTCGCGTTGGCCTGCAGGGCGCCGGCGATGCCGACCCCACCGGCGGCCAGAGCGATGCCCGCGACGACGGCGGCGGAACGGCGAACGACCTGAGAGCGAGTGCGCATGATGTGGTGGTTTCCCCTCGTGTGTATGGGGTTCTGGTGAACCCGACATCATGGGAGACGCCGCCACTTCGCGAAAGGTTGTGTTACGACTCCATCTCAGGACTATCGGGCAGAACCAGCCGCGCACAGGCACCGCCGCCGGGTGCCGTGCCGAAGGTCAGCTCGGCGCCGAGCACCTTCGCGTGGCCGGCCGCGATGGTCAGGCCGAGGCCATGGCCGACGCCGCGCTCGGCCATCCCGGACCGGAACCGACGGGGGCCCTCGGCAATCAACTCCTCGGGGTAGCCGTTGCCGTGGTCGACCACCTCGATGGTCCGGCCGTGCACGGTCACCTCGATCGGCGGCTTGCCGTGCCGCAGGCCGTTGACGATCAGGTTCGCCAGGATCCGCTCGATCCGGCGGGAGTCGGTCGAGATGGTCTCCTCCCGGCCGATCCGGTGGACGACGACGCTGTCCGGCGCCAGCGACTGCTGCATCCGCAACCGGCCGACCGCCGAGCCGACGAAGGCGCCGATCCCGACGTGCTCGAGATCGGCCTGCTCGACGCCCGAGTCGAACCGGGCGATCTCGAGCAGATCCTCGACCAGCCGCCGCAGGACCTTGGCGCGGTCCCTGACGAGCTCGCTGGGGCGTCCTGGGGGCAACAGCTCAGCGGCGGTCAGCAGGCCGGTGACCGGCGTCCGGAGGTCGTGGGCGACGTCCGCGGTGAAGCGCCGCTCGGCTTCCAGTTGACCGCGCAACGAACTGGCCATCGTGTCGAGAGCCGTGGCCAGCGCCTGGACCTCGTCCTTGCCCTTACCCGCGGCGCCCGCGGCCGAGGCGTCCAGGTCCCCCGCCGCGATGCGGCGCGCAGTACCGGCGACGGCGACGATCCTCCGGGACAGGCTGCCCGCCGCGATGACGCTGCCAAGGGCGACCAGCGCGACCGTACCGATGCCACCGAGGATCAGGGCCTGGCGCAGCGCGTTCATCGACGGGTCATTGGCGTCGTAGTCCTGGACGATCGACAGGATCTTGCCGTCCTTGACGCCCACCGCCGCCCACATCTTGGCGTTCGGCGACGCCGTCTTGAAGGTCGCTCGCTTACCGTTCATGACAGCGTCCCGCAACGACGGCGGCAGATCCGGATCGTCCAGCCGCGCCCCGAACACCGGGATCTCGTTGCTTTCGTAGCTCTGCGCCGCCGCCTGGATCCGCTCGTCGGCGAAGCTGCGCGTACGGTCCAGCCGGGCCGACTGGGCCTGGGTATAGACCGCCACGCACAACACCAAAATCGCCAGCGACGAAACCAGAACGAAGATCAGGCCTAGTTTGCTTCTAAGGCCCACATCAGGCCCGCAGCTTGTATCCGAATCCGCGCACGGTTTCGATCCGGTCCGCGCCGATCTTCGTCCGGAGCCGTTGCAGGTGGACGTCGACCAATCGGCCGTCGCCGCCCCACTCGTAGTCCCAGACGCGTTGCAGCAGGGTGGACCTGCTCAGCACTACGCCGGGGTTGTTGGCGAACTCGATCAGCAGCTTGAGCTCGGTCGGGGTTAGCTGGACGGTAGTACCGGCCCGCCGCACCTCGAGCGCCTCGCGATCCAGCTCCAGATCGCCGAACGACTCCACGCTCGCGCCGGTCGCCTGGGTCGGCCGTTCGGGATCGGCCACCGCACGCCGCATCACCGCGCGCAACCGGGCTACCAGCACCTGGGTGTCGAACGGCTTGGTGACGTAGTCGTCGGCGCCGGCCTCCAGGCCGAGCACCACGTCCAGCGCGTCACCGCGGGCGGACACCATCACGATCGGGACCGTGCTGGTCTCCCGGATCCGGCGGCACACGGAGATGCCGTCCAGGCCGGGCAGCATGATGTCGAGCATCACCGCGTCCGGATGGATCTTCTCGAAACTCTCGATTGCCTCGAGGCCGTCCTCGGCCGTCGTGACGTCGTACCCATGGCGTTCAAGGGTGAGTTGGGTCGCCTCACGGATCACCGCGTCGTCCTCGACCATGAGGATGCGCGCTGCCGGTTCTTCCGGTACCACTGAAGTTCAGTCTCCCTTTTGTTCCTTCGTGCTCACCTTGGTCACCTGCCCACCGGCCCAACGGTAGACCTCGACCAGGCGTCCGGACGGACAGCAAGGCGCGTCCTCCGGGTTGAATATCTCCGATTCGGCCACCAGATCGCCCTGTCGGCTGGGAATGATCTTCAACTGCTCGGCCTTCAAACTCCAAACCCGCCGCGGTCCCTTCGGCGAGTCGGCCATCAGAACGGCCCCGACGACGAAGCTCTCGACCGTGTGGATCAGCACCACCAGTTGCGGCTGACCGCTCTTCAACACGTCGACGGAGGCGCCCCGGGTGAGGCAGCGCTCGACGATCGTGCACTTAGCGACGATGGTCTTGAAGAACGGGTCCAGGGCCGTGTCGGCCTGGAGGCTGCTGCGGACCTGCGGCAGCGTCATCTTCGACTCCGCGACCTTGACCGCGGGCGTCGGCGCGGCCGTGGGCGTGGGCGTCTGGGCCGGCCCGAAGCCGCGGTTCGTCGATACCGAAGGCCTCGCCGGGGTCGCGGCCGGCTCGGCGCCCTCGACCCGCAGGCCACTGCCGTTCGCGCAGCCGGACAGCACGACGAGGACGGTCAGCGCCAGCGCGGCCGGCAGCAACTGCCTTGCTCGCATGGGTGACCTCCAGCCTCGCCTCACGGTATCTCCCCCGGTTTCAGACAACTGCCTTCCATAGTGCGGCCGGCACGTCACATTCGACGGCCGTGAACGTCGAATGGCCTCGGCAGTTGCGTTGCGGTTGAGTCACAGAACTTAGAAGAACCCTCACGAAACGACCTTGCCCGGATTCAGGACGTTTTTCGGGTCCAGCGCGGCCTTGATCGCGCGGTGCACCGAGACCGCCACCGGACCGATCTCCCGGACCAGCCAGTCGCGCTTGAGCATCCCGATCCCGTGCTCGCCGGTGATCGTGCCGCCGAGCTCCAGACCGACCTCCATGATCTTGTCGAAGGCCACCTGGGCGCGCGCCGCCTGGTCGGGATCGTCCGCGTCGAACACGACGGTCGGGTGCATGTTGCCGTCACCCGCATGGCCGAGCACGCCGACGGTGATGTCCAGGTCGACCGCGATCTGCTCGACCGCGCCGATGAAGTCCGCCAGCCGGGAGCGCGGGACGCACACGTCGTCGATCATCGTCGTACCGAGCTGCTCCAGCGCGACCAGTGCGGCCCGCCGAGCCTCCAGCAGGAGCTCGCCCTCGGCCGGGTCGTCCGCCTCGATGCACTCGATCGCGCCGTACTGGCGGCAGAGCTTGGCCACGGTCGCCACGTCGGCGGCACCTGCCTCGCCGCCTGCGTCCGACTGGGCGATCAGCATCGCCGCGGCCTCGGTCGGCAGGTCCATCCGCTTGTAGTCGTTGACCGCCTTGATCGTGGTCCGGTCCATGATCTCCAGCAATGAGAGCGAGACGCCGCTGCGGATGATCTCGACGATCGCCTCGCCGGCCGCGACGCCGGAGTCGAACAGCGCCGCCATCGTCCGCGGCCGGGCTGTCTCCGGGCGCAGCGCGAGCGTGGCCTCGGTGATGATCCCGAGCGTGCCCTCGCTGCCGACGATCAGCTTGGTCAGGTCGTAGCCCGCGACGCCCTTGACGGTGCGCCGGCCGGTTCGCAGGATCTGGCCGTCGGCCAGCACCACCTCGAGCGCGAGCACGTAGTCGGTGGTCACCCCGTACTTGACGCAGCACAGCCCGCCCGAGTTGGTCGACAGGTTGCCGCCGATCGAGCAGAACTCCCAGCTCGACGGGTCGGGCGGGTAGAACAGGCCCTGCTCGGCGACCGCGCGCGACAGGACGGCGTTGAACACGCCGGGCTGGGTCACGACATACCGGTCGACGGGCTCGATCTCGAGGATCTTGTCCATCTTCTCGAGGGAGATCACGATGCAGCCGTCGAGCGCGTTCGCCGCGCCCGACAGCCCCGAGCGGGCACCTTGGGGCACGACGGGGACGCCCGCGTCGGCGGCGATCTTCACCGCCGCCTGGACGTGGGCCGTCTCCCGCGCGAGCACCACCGCGATCGGCTCGCCGGCCGGGCAGAACATCGCCCGGTCGTACCGATAGCTCTGGATCCGGTCGTGATCGGTCACCAGCGCCTCCGGCGGCAGCGCTTGCCGGAGACGCTCGACTAGATCGTTCATATGACCGAGCCTAGGCGGTTTTCTGTTGTGTGGCAGGTGCTCAGCGGGTCCGGGAGGTGGCGTTCTCCGAGATCTCCGTGAAGCCGCTGCCGTAGTTCTGGAACTCGCGGGCGATCGAGACGAACGTGACGCCACCGTCGGTGGACTTCACCTTCGGCGTCCGGCAGGTTCGCTGCCCGGCGGTCACGGCGCCGTTGCCACCGCTGCTGTCACACGACAGCGAGCGGCCGGCGTTGTTGCCGCCGTACTGGACCAGGTAGGCGTTCGCCTTCTGGTTGCTCTTCAGCCGCGGGTTCATGGTGATCTCGGCCCAGTACTGCGAACAGCTGTCGCGGACGAGCCGGACACTGCCCCAGGTGGGTGGTCGGTGGTCGCGCAAGATACTTGCGGACGAGATGGATGTCGCACCCCGGCAGCTCGCGGCTGGTGCCGCCTGAGCTGATGTGGCCAAGGCGATCACGCCTACCCCGGCCAGTCCCGCGGTGCTGAGCACAATGCCCAGTGTCTTCATCGGAAAACCCTTCCTGAGCGTACGCCCCGACGCACACTCATTGGGCACAGTACGCGAACCTCCCCTGACCTGACAGTCAATCCGGTAATCGGACGCACATACGCGTCCGTACGGTGTGTCGCGGGCGTGTCACAGTGGGTATAAGAAACCTGCCCCTCACCCCGAGAGGGTGAAGGGCAGGTCGTTGCGGCCTCAGAGGTTGCCGCGGCGCTCCTGCTCGCGCTCGATCGCCTCGAACAGCGCCTTGAAGTTGCCCTTGCCGAAGCCGAGCGAGCCGTGCCGCTCGATCAACTCGTAGAACACCGTCGGCCGGTCGCCGATCGGCTTGGTGAAGATCTGCAGCAGGTAGCCGTCCTCGTCGCGGTCGACCAGGATCTTGCGCTTCTGCAGCTCCTCGATCGGCGCCCGGACGTTGCCGATCCGCTCCCGCAGCTCCGGGTCCTCGTAGTACGAGTCGGGCGTGTTCAGGAACTCGACGCCGTTGGCGCGCATGATGTCGACGGTGCGCAGGATGTCGTTGGTGGCCAGCGCGATGTGCTGGGCGCCGGCGCCGTCGTAGAACTCCAGGAACTCGTCGATCTGCGACTTCTTCTTCGCGATGGCCGGCTCGTTCAGCGGGAACTTGACCCGGTGGTTGCCGTTGGCCACCACCTTGCTCATCAGCGCGGAGTAGTCGGTGGCGATGTCGTCGCCGATGAACTCCGCCATGTTCACGAAGCCCATCACCTTGTTGTAGAAGGTGACCCACTCGTCCATCAGGCCGAGCTCGACGTTGCCGACGACGTGGTCGACGGCCTGGAACAGCCGCTTCGGGTGCCCCTCGGGCCGGACGACCAGGGTCTTCGCCTCGACGAAGCCCGGCAGGTACGGTCCGTCGTACTTGCTGCGGTCGATCAGCGAGTGCCGGGTGTCCCCGTACGCCGCGATGGCGGCCCGGCGAACCGTGCCGTGCTCATCGGTCACGTCGTGCGGCTCCTCGAGCACGGTGGCACCCTGGGCGCGGGCGTGCGCGATGCACTTGTCGACGTCCGGCACCTCGAGCGAGATGTCCGAGACACCGTCGCCATGCTTGCGGTGGTGCTCGTTCAGCGAGCTGGCCGGGTTCACGCCGCCGGTGATGACGAAACGCGCCGAGCCGGCCTTCAGTACGAACGCCTTGTGGTCCTTGTTGCCGTTCTCCGGACCGGAGTACGCGACCAGGTCCATCCCGAACGCGAGCTGGTAATACTTCGCGGTCTGGGTGGCGTTGCCGACCACGAACACCACGGCATCCATCGCCGTGACGGGGAACGGGTCGGTGCTCTCGTCGTACGGAACCAGCCCGACGAGCTGCTTCAACTGGTCGAGGTCGAGATCCGCGTCGAGCTCTGCAGGGGTGAGGTCGGTGCTGGTCATCGGGGTCCTCCCGGTTGGTGTCGGCTTCTGGGTGAGCTTCTCCGGGTCAGGACAGGTTGCGCAACAGATCCGTTTTTCTCTGAACAGTCTGACTAGTATTCTCAGCCTTCTATTGGACTATTTGGTCACCCTGACCACCCCTGGAGGACCCCATGCCCGGAGTGGACGCGCTCGACGCCCGCATCCTCGACCTGTTCGCCGCCGAGCCCCGAGTCGGCGTCCTGGAGGCCTCCCGCCGCCTGGGCGTCGCCCGCGGCACGGTCCAGGCCCGCCTGGACCGCCTCTCCCGCGACGGCGTGGTCCGAGGCTGGGGCCCGGACGTCGACACGACCCAGATCGGCTACCCGGTCACGGCCTTCGCCACCCTGCAGATCGAGCAGGGCTCAGGCCACAAGACGGTCGCCGCCGCACTGGCCGCCATCCCGGAGGTACTGGAGGTCCACACGATCACCGGCGCAGAAGACCTCTGGTGCCGAATAGTGGCCCGCTCCAACGCCGACCTCCAACGGGTGATCGACCAGGTAGTCATCGTCCGAGGCATCCAACGAGCCTCAACCGTGATCGCCCTGGCCGAACAGGTCCCCCACCGAGTCCTCCCGCTACTCCACGCTGCCAGTCGTTAGTACTCGTAGGCGCTGACGTCGTAGGGGGCGGTTAGGCGAGGCGTTTGGCTACTTCTACTGCGGCTCGGGCTACTCGGGGGCCTACGAAGTCTCGATCTAGTTTGCCTAGGACCACTACGCCGATGGAGGCTTCTACGCCTGGTACGCCGAGGACCGGGGAGGAGACGCCTTGGGCGCCGGCCTGGAGTTCGCCGGCCGTGATGACGAAGGGGCGGCCGGCTGGGTCTGGTTTGCGGCGGCCGGCCAGGATCGCCTTGCCGGCGGCGCCCTGGTCGAGTGCGTGCCGGGAGCCCATCCGGTAGGAGACGTGGAAGTCGGTCCAGCTCGGCTCGATCACCGCGATCGCGAGTGCCTCGTCACCGTCGGCCACGGTGAGGTGAGCCGTCGCGCCCGTGTCCTCCGCCAGCGAGCGCAGTACGGGGAGAGCGGCGTCGCGCAGGGTCGGCTGAACGCGGCGGGAATAGTGCAGTACCGCAAGCCCGAGGCGGGCGCGGCCTTCACTGTCGCGGCGGACGAGGCGGTGGAGCTCCAGCGTGTTGACCAGGCGGTAGACGACCGTCCGGGAGACGCCCAGCGAGGCGGCCAACTCGGTGATCGAGAGGCCGTCCGGGGCGTCCGCCAGCAACTCGAGGACCGTCAGTCCCCGGTCGAGCGTCTGGGACGTCTCAGCGGGCACAGGCGAAGCGTAACCTTTTTCGGCCGCGGCCCGATGTCCCCGTATCTTGCTGCCGTGCGAAATTACTGGGCGCTGCTCCCCGCGATCGCCATCTGCGTCGGCCTCCTCCTCCTGTACGCCGTACCGACGCTGGTCAATCCGCAGTGGACGAGCAGCATCCTGGGCCTGTTCAAGCAGCTCCCCGGCGGCGACGAAACCGAGGAGCCGGCCCCGCTCGGCCCGAAGCAGATCCATTCCCGGCGGATGCTCGCCGGCGCCCTGGTGCTCGGCGCGCTGGCGCTGATCGGCTTCAACGTCTCGCTCAACCGGGAGGCGAACGGCTGCTACCAGGTGGCCAAGGCGTGGGGTGCCGCCGACGACCGGAAGAAGGACGCCGATCCGTGCGTCGACAAGATCTTCGGCGCGTTCCTCAGCGACGGCAACGGCGAGGTCCTGGAGGATTCGCAGCAGCCTGTTCCCGGCTACCAGGTGGTCAAGGGCAAGCAGCCGACGTACCTGAAGTGGATCCAGAACCCGCCGAAGCGGGACGGGGTGAGCCTGGTGTTCGGCGTCGGCTTCAACTGCTCGAGCGATCTGAAGGTGACGGAGGCCGACGACAAGATCACCGCCGTGATCGACAACACCGAGCCGTGCCCGCCGGACGGCCAGATCGAGGTCATCACGATCAAGCTCAAGAAGCCGGTCGGCGACCGGCCGATCGTCACGGTCGACGGTAAGCCGATCCCCAAGATCGACCCCGACCTGCCGTCCTGGGGCACGGTGCTGAAGGAGCTCGCGACCGGCGGCTGAGCCCAGCGCAGCGGTCCTGAGCACAGGACCAGGGCGTCAGCAACGCGCGAACCTGCGGGTCGTACCAGGGGCGTCAGCGCAACGCGCGGACCTGCGAGTCGTACCGGCGGAAGGGCTTGTTCCAGGCGAGCAGGATCAGCAGGCCGACGATGCAGACCCCGGCCCCGCCGAGCAGCGCGATCGTCGGGGTGCTGAGCGACGCCGTAGTACCGGCCACGAAGTCGCCGAGCCGCGGCCCGCCCGCGACGACCACGATGAAAACCCCCTGCAGCCGCCCGCGCATCGCGTCCGGCGCCGCCGACTGCAAGACAGTGTTCCGGTACGCCGAACTGACCATGTCCGCCGCACCCGACAACGCCAGCAGCGCGACGCCGAGCCAGATCGTGCGCGACAACCCGAACAGCCCGACCGCGGCCGCGTAGACGGTGATCGCCGCGACGATCGCCACTCCTTGCCGCCGGACCCGGCTCACCCAGCCGGAGAACAGCACGCCGATGAGCGCTCCGATCGCGGGCGCGGCCTGCAGCAACCCGACCGTCTTCACGCCGCCCGCGAAGAACGCACCCGCGACGGCCGGGAACAGCGCCCGCGGCTGGGCGAACACCATTGCGAGAATGTCGGCGACAAAGGTCGCCAGCAGCGCCGGAGCGGACCGGAGGAAGGTGAAGCCCTCCAACACCGAGCGCAAGCCGGCCCGGCGTACCAGGCCGGTCGGCGGCACCGGAGGCAGCCGGAACAGCGCGTAGAGCGCGGCCGTGAAGGTGATGACGTCGACCAGGTACGCCGCGCCGAACCCCTGCCACGCGATCACCACGGCACCCAGCAGCGGGCCCGCGGTGAAGCCGAGGTTGAACGCGGCCTGGCTGAGCGTGTTGGCAGCCGGCAGCAGTTCGGGCCGGATGAGTCGCGGGATGATCGCGGACCGCGCCGGGTTGTTCACCGCGAAGCAGGCCGACTGGACGGCGACCACGGTGTACAGGAGCCAGACCTGGTTCCAGTGCAGCTCGGACTGGGCGACCAGCACCATCGAGAGCAGCCAGAGGCCACCGGATGAGGCGAGGGCGAGCGTACGGCGGTCGATGACGTCGGCCATCGCGCCGCCGTACAGGCCGAAGACGACCAGTGGTACCAGCGCGGACAGTCCGACCAGGCCGACCGAGAAGGTCGAGTGGGTCAGCGCGTAGACCTGGATCGAGACCGTCACCGCGGTCATCTGCTGACCGAGCTGCGAGACCGTCGACCCGATCCATAACCGGCGGAAATCGGCCGATTCCTTGAGCGGACGAATATCGGTCAGCAGACGGGCCACGGAGCTGAACTTATGTCACGACTTATTCCTCAACACAGCAGCCCGGGTCTCACCAGGGCAGGCGGCCGCTCTCGGCGTGGACCTGACCGGTCGGGCCATCAGCAGCCAGCGTTGCCAGCTGGACGGCGACGGCCGCACCCTGGGCCGGCGTACGGGCCGTGTCCCAGCCGCCCATCTCGGTCGCGCACTTGCCCGGATCGGCGGCGTTGACGAGGATGCCCGAGCCGCGGAGCTCGTTGGCGAGCATCACGGTGACCATGTTGACCGCGACCTTGGACGAGTTGTAGCCGAGCGTACGGACGGTCGACATCCGCGATTCGGGGTCGCCGACGAGCGTGAAGGACGCGAGCGAGGTGGACAGGTTGACGATCCGCGCGGCGGGCGCCTTTCGCAGTACCGGGAGCAGCGCGGTGGTGACTTCGATCAGGCCGATCACGTTGGTCTCGAAGCCAGCCCGCAGTACGTCGGCGGCAACCTCCGTCACGCCCGCGTCGCCGTCGGGGATGATCGCGGCGTTGTTCACCAGTACGTCGAGCCGCCCGTGCTCGGCCGCGATCCGGGCGGCGGCTTGGCGTACGGACACGGGGTCGGTCACCTCCAGCTGGATCGTCTCGGCTTTGATGCCGTCAGCAACGAGTCCCTTGGCCGCCAGCTCACCGCGGGCGTGATCCCGGGAGCCGATCAGCACGGTGTAGCCGGCCTCGCCCAGCTGGCGGGCGATCTCCTTGCCGATTCCCTTGTTGGCTCCGGTGATGAGTGCGACTTGGTTCATGGCTTGGTTCATGCCTTCGAGCTTTGCCTTGTTTCACCGTCGCAGGCAGAGCGGGCCGAACCTGGGACCGGCGGTCCCTGGTTGGCATGCGGCGGACTTGAGATGCTGGGGTCATGGACAGGGCACAGCTGGCGGAGTTCCTCCGCATCCGGCGGGAGCGATTGCATCCCGACGATGTGGGCCTGCCCGCCGGGCTCCGGCGCCGCACTCCGGGCCTACGGCGCGAGGAGGTCGCTTCGCTCGCCACGATGTCGACGGACTACTACACCCGCCTGGAGCAGGGGCGTGGCCCGCGACCGTCGCGGCCGGTACTGACCGGGCTGGCCCGGGCGTTGCGGCTGTCCGACGACGAGCGGGCTCATCTGTTCCGGCTCGCTGGCGAGCAGCCCGCGCCTCCGCCGGGTCCGCCCGCGGACGTGCGCACCGGAGTACTGCGGATGCTGGCGCGGCTCGATGTTCCCGGCTTAGTTCTCGACGCGAAATATGACGTACTGGCGTGGAATCCGTTGGCGGCGGCGCTGATCGCCGACTTCTCCGCCCTGCCACCGCGGCAGCGGAACTTGTTGCGCCTGCGGTTCCTGTCCGGGTCGCGGCAGCGGGAGCGGTTCGGGGAGTCGCAGACAGTGGAGTTCGCGCGGGAGTCGGCGGCGGATCTGCGGGCTGCGACCGGACGCTATCCGGAGGACCCGTCGATCGCTGCGCTGGTGCGGGAGCTGGTCGAGGGCAGCGAGGAGTTCGCGCGGATCTGGGCGCTACATGAGGTCGCGACGCAGCAGAGCATGTGCCAGACGATTCTCCACCCGACGGTCGGGCAGATAGACGTGATCTGCGAGGTGCTCGTCATCCCTGACCGCGACCAGCGCGTGGTGCTCTACACCGCAGACCCCGGCTCCCCCTCCGACCAGGCGATCCGCCTACTGGAGGTCGTCGGCACCCAGTCCCTCACGAGCCCACCAGTGGTGGGCTCGGACAGGAAACGGCGGGCTTGAAACCGCCCAGGGCACACCTTGTTCAAGCCCACCGTTTGGTGTTCAAGGTCGCCCGATAAGTCGTCGGCAGCCGGCACATCGGCCGAGGTCGTCCGTGCGAGGTGGGTGGCTCAGGCTCGGTGTGTGGTGCGCGAGGTGGGTGGCTCAGGCTCGGCGTTGGGTGGCCCAGTCGCGGATCAGTTCTATCCGGTCCCGGAGTTCCGTTGAGGAGGCGTGGGCTGCCGCGGGGCCGCCCAGTTTGCGGCGGAGATCGTTGTGGATGACGCCGTGCGGCTGGCCGGTGCGGTGGTGCCAGGCGGCGACCAGGCCGTTGAGCTCGCGGCGGAGGAGGGCCACCTGCTCGTGGGTGGCCAGCTCGACCGGGGTCGGGTCTTCGCGGTCCGAGGAGTCGCCGCGCTGGGACTTCTTCTGCCGGGCGAGCGACTTCGCCTGCCGGGTGCGGAGGAGCTCGCGGACCTGGTCGGGCTCCAGCAAACCGGGCAGGCCGAGGAAGTCGAGCTCCTCGTCGGACCCGATATCACCACCCGTGCCGTAGTCGCCGCCGTCGAAGACGACCCGGTCGAAACTCGCGTCCGACCCGAGCGCCTCGAACTTGCCCTCCAGGTCATCGCTCGCGCCTTCAGCCTCGTTGGCCTTCCGCAGCAGGTCGTCCTCGAGGCCGAAGATGTCGCCGTCCTCGTTCGAGTTCTTCCGGCCGAGCACGTGGTCGCGCTCGACCTCCATCTCGGCCGCGAAGCTCAGCAGCCGGGTCACCGACGGCACGAACACCGACGCCGTCTCACCCCGCTTGCGGGCCCGGACGAACCGGCCGACGGCCTGGGCGAAGAACAGCGGCGTCGAGGTCGGCGTCGCGTAGACCCCGACCGCCAGCCGCGGTACGTCGACGCCCTCGCTCACCATCCGGACGGCGACCATCCAGCGCTGCTCGCCGTCGGAGAACTTCTGGATCTTCTTGCTCGACGCCTTCTCGTCGGACAGTACGACGGTCGGCGCCTCGCCGGTCAGCTCACGCAGGACCTTCGCATAGGCCCGGGCCGTGTTCTGGTCACCCGAGATGACCAGCCCGCCCGCGTCGGGCATGTGCCGGCGTACCTCGGTCAGCCGCTTGTCGGCGGCAGCCAGTACTGCGGGCATCCACTCGCCGGCCGGGTCGAGCGCGGTCCGCAACGCCTGGGCGGTCAGGTCCTTGGTCAGCGGCTCGCCGAGGCGGGCGGCGATCTCGTCACCGGCCTTGGTGCGCCAGCGCATCTCACCGGAGTACGACATGAAGATGACCGGCCGTACGACGTGGTCGCGGAGCGCGTGCCCATAGCCGTAGGTGTAGTCGGCCTGGCTGCGCGCGGCCCCGTCATGGCCGTACTCGTAGGTGACGAACGGGATCGGGTTGTCGTCGCTGCGGAACGGCGTACCGGTCAGCGCGAGGCGGCGGGTCGCGGGATCGAAGGCCTCCCGCACGCCCTCGCCCCAGCTGAGCGCGTCACCACCGTGGTGCACCTCGTCGAGGATCACCAGGGTGCGGAACTTCTCGGTCCGGACCCGGAAGGCGAGCGGATTCACCGCGACCCCGGCGTACGTGACAGCGACGCCCTGGAAGTCCTTGTTCGTCCTGCCCTTGCCACCGGAGAACGTCGGGTCGATCGCGATCCCGGCCTTGTCGGCGGCGTCGGCCCACTGGACCTTCAGATGCTCGGTCGGCGTCACCACGGTGATCCGGTCGATCACCCGGCGATGCAGCAGCTCGGCGGCGACGGTCAGCGCGAAAGTGGTCTTACCGGCACCCGGCGTCGCGACCGCCAGGAAGTCCTTCTGTTGCTTGTCGAAGTAGAGCTGGAGTGCTTCCGCCTGCCAGGCCCGCAGCTTGCTCGCAGTTCCCCACGCGGCGCGGTCCGGGTAGGCCGGAGGTAGCACGGCTGGTGCTGCAGGCACGTGCGAATCCACGGACGGCATACTCCCCCGATAGTCGACTGTCGGCCGTACAGGAACGTTACCCGAGATCCCCTACAAGGTCAGATCGGCGGGCGCCACCGAGACGACGAACGGCAACGACAGCTCCACGACCTGGTCCCCGACGACCTTCGCCACCTGCGCATATGCCCCGTCCCGCATCTCCCACGCGATCAGCTCCGGCGTGTCGGGATCGATCACCCAGTAGGACTGGCACCCGGCCGCCTCGAACCGGGAGAACTTCAGCATCACATCGATCCGGCGAGTGCTCGGTGAGAGCACCTCGACGGCGAGCAACGGCGCCTGCGGCAGATCCCGCTCGGTGAAGTCCTCACGCCGCGCGACCAGCACATCGGGCTGCATGATCGTGTCCTGGCTGATGGCGACATCGGTGGGCGCGATCATGACCTTCAAGTCGGGGGGACATGCGGCCTTGAGCTCGAGGGCAAGATTCAGCACCACATCCTGATGTCGGATCGAGGGCGCCGGTGTCATGATCAGCGCCCCGTCGATGAGCTCGTAGCGGTGTCCGTCATCGGGCATCCGGTCGAGATCGTCCCGGGTCAGCGGCCCGCTCCGTCGCCAAGGCGGCGGGTACTGCGGCTCGGGTTCCATGACTGCCATGGTGCCTCCTTTTGTGGTCCATACCTACAAAGTGCCGTCATCTGCCCTGGGCTTCCCCAGTTGTCCACAGGGCAATCTGCGGCGGCCGG
Source organism: Streptomyces sp. SID13031 (assembly GCF_010548305.1). Classification (GTDB taxonomy): domain Bacteria; phylum Actinomycetota; class Actinomycetes; order Propionibacteriales; family Kribbellaceae; genus Kribbella. The sequence continues at coordinate 317,343 of NZ_JAAGLV010000002.1, read as the reverse complement.
CTGTGGAGAAGTTCTGGGAGTTGGACGGTCGGGCGACCTACACTCGTGGCTATGAGTACTCAGCTGAGCCCCGGCGCAGAGACGGTCATCGACGAGCGGACCATGCCGTCGCTGGACGAGGGCGATCACGAGCGGTTCTCGCACTACGTGCCGAAGGACAAGCTGACCGAGGCGATGGTGATGGGCACCCCGGTCGTCGCGCTGTGCGGCAAGGTCTGGGTGCCGAGTCGCGACCCGCAGAAGTTCCCGGTCTGTCCGGAGTGCAAAGAGATCTGGGAGACCCTCCACCCCGGTGACGGGGACGGCGAAGGCGACAAGGAGTAACCCGCCCCGAGAGCTCGGAGCGCTCCAGGAACGCGGGGCGCTCCAGCTCTAGTTCTGGGTCGGGTCGTCGGGGTAGGTGGCCAGGTAGGCCAGCTGGTCGTGCTGGCGGCGCAGGACGCGTCGCCACAGGCCCTCCGGCTGCAGGCTGAAGACGTCGTCGGGTTCGGACGGTACGACGTACCAGGCGCCTTCGCTGATCTCGCCTTCGAGCTGGCCGCTCGACCAGCCCGCGTAGCCGGCGAAGATCCGCATCCGCTGGATGGCGCCTTCGAGCAGCGCGGGCGGTACGTCGAGATCGATCAGCCCGATCCGGCCGAAGCACTCCCGCCACCCGGGCGGGTCGGCCGACTCGATCACCTCGGCGACCGCGAGGGCGCTGTCGGTGCCCACCGGGCCGCCCATGAAGAGCACGCCGGGCTCGCTCACCGTCTCCGACCAGTCGGCCAGCACCCGATCGACCTCTAGGTCGGCGGCGCGGTTCACCACCACGCCCAGCGCCCCATCCTCGTCGTGATCCAGCAGCAGGATCACCGACCGCCGAAACGGCGGCTCGTCGAGCAACGGGGTCGCCACCAGCAGCGAGCCGGTCAGGGTCGTGGCCGTCATGCACCCATCATGGCGTGCCCGGCACCTTTTTGGGCACACGAAGCTGGGCACGGATCGCGCGGAACCCGAGCCAGGCGCCCAGCGCCAGCCCGCACAGGTCGGCCACGGTGTCGAACGGATCGCCACTGCGGAACGGCAGCCAGAAGTACTGGACCACCTCGCTGATCACCGCGTTCGCCGCGATCACCGGCAGCAACCAGTGAGCCGGTACGCCGCTGCGCAGGCCGAAATAGGCCACGGATCCGAACAGGAACAGATGCGCGAGCTTGTCCGAGTACGGGAAGTCCACGTCGGAGCCGGCCTGATGCGGCGAGTACACCCCGTACAGGTGGATCAGGCAGGCCACCACGAAGGCGGCCCGCCACACCCACGTACTGCGGGAAGTACGGACTTCGGTTGAGGTCAAGATGGTGTCAATCAAAGCAAACGACTCAAATCAGCGCGCCGGGTGAGTCGTCCGGGAACATCTCCGCCGCCGGCGCCTTGCCACCGGCCGCGTCGCGGACGGCGTGCGCGACCCGGGTGTGCACCTCCGGGTGGAAGACGCTCGGCACGATGTAGTCGGCGTTCAGCTCATCGTCGGTGACGACACTGGCCAGCGCCTTCGCGGCCGCCAGCTCCATCTGGATCGAAACCTTCGATGACTGCGCGTCGAGCAGACCGCGGAAGACGCCCGGGAAGACCAGCACGTTGTTGATCTGGTTGGGGAAGTCGCTGCGCCCGGTCGCGACGACGGCCGCGTGCTCGTGCGCCGCCGCCGGGTCGACCTCCGGGTCCGGGTTGGCGAGCGCGAAGACGATCGAGTCCTTGTTCATCGTCGCGATGTCGGCGCCGTTCAGGATGTTCGGCGCCGAGACGCCGATGAACACGTCGGCGCCGGCCAGCGCGCCCTTCAGGTCGCCGCTGTACTTCGCGGCGTTGGTGTTCTCCGCGATCCAGCGCAGCTCGGGCGACAACCCCTCGCGCTCGGTGTGGATGACGCCGGCGATGTCGGCCACGATCGCGTCCTGCAGACCGGCCTCGATCAGCAGCTTCAGGATCGCCGTACCGGCCGCGCCCGCGCCCGACAGCACGACCCGCACCTCGCTGATGTCCTTGTTGACCACGCGCAGCGCGTTGAACAGGGCGGCCAGGACGACCACCGCCGTACCGTGCTGGTCGTCGTGGAAGACCGGGATGTCGAGCTCCTCGCGCAGCCGGGCCTCGATCTCGAAGCAGCGCGGCGCGGAGATGTCCTCCAGGTTGATCCCGGCGAACCCGGGAGCGATCGCCTTGACCACGGCGATGATCCCCTCGGTGTCCTGGGTGTCCAGGCACAGTGGCCAGGCGTCGATCCCGGCGAAGCGCTTGAACAGCGCGGCCTTGCCCTCCATCACCGGCAGCGCGGCCTCCGGACCGATGTTGCCCAGGCCCAGGACGGCGGATCCGTCGGTGACGACCGCGACGGTGTTGCGCTTGATGGTCAGCCGGCGGGCGTCCTCGGGGTTGGCGGCGATCGCCAGACAGACCCGCGCGACTCCCGGGGTGTAGATCATCGAGAGGTCGTCACGGTTGCGGATCGGGTGCTTGGCCTCCATCGAGATCTTGCCGCCGAGGTGCATCAGGAAGGTCCGGTCGGAGACCCGGCCGATCTCCACGCCCGGTACGGCGCGCATCGCCTCGACCAGCCGGCCGGCGTGCTCGGTGTCGGCGGCGGCACACGTCACGTCGATCCGCAGCCGCTCGTGCCCGGAGGCGGTCACGTCGAGCGCGGTGACGAGGCCACCGGCCTGCTCGACCGCGGTCGTCAGTTTGCTCACCGTGGAGCCACCGGCAGGCACCTCGAGGCGGACGGTGATGGAGTAGGAAACGCTCGGCAAGGCAGTCACGCGGGTGATCCTCTCACGTCACTGGTAAGGCCCGGAGGTTCTGTACTTAAAGTGCAGAAGGAGGCGCCGGTACTGCGACGCGCGGCTACTCCTCGAGCCAGGCGCGGACGGAGTCGTCGTGCTCGCCGAGGCGGGGTGGGGGCAGGTTGGTTTCGCGCGCGCCGGCGTACGGGTTGTCGTCGAAGCGCAGTGGCGGGCCGGGGAGCTGGATGCGGCCGAGGGTTGGGTGGTCGACGTCGATGAGCAGGCCCTGCGACTGGGTCTGCTCCCATTCGTAGACCTGCTGGAAGTCGCGGACCTTACCGGCCGGGATGCCCGTCTCCCCGAGTCTGCGCAGCCACTCGTCGGCGGGCTCGGTGCTGAAGGCGGTCTCGATGGCGGCGGTCAGCTCGTCGCGGTGGGCGACCCGGAGGGGGTTCGTGGCGAAGCGCTCGTCAGCAGGGTCGAGCCCGACCACAGGAGCGAAGGTCTGCCATTGCGACTCGCTGCCGACTGCGACCTGCACGATGTCGTCCTTGGTCCGATACATCCCGTACGGAGCGATCTGCGCGTGGTGATTGCCGACCCGCTCAGGCAACTCCCCCGCAACGGTCCACTTGGTGCCGTGGAAGGCGTGTACTCCGACCACCGACGCCAACAGCGAAGTCCGGACCACCCGGCCGCGCCCGGTGACGCCTCGCTCGTGCAACGCGGCGAGCACGCCATACGCGCCGTACATCCCGGCCAGCAGATCAGCGATCGGTACGCCGGTCTTGGTCGGTTCGACGGCACCCGTGATGCTCATCAGTCCGCCCTCGCCCTGCGCGATCTGGTCGTACCCGGCGCGCCCGCCCTCCGGCCCGTCGTGCCCGAACCCGGTGATCGACAAGATCACCAGTCGCGGATTGAGCTCGTGCAACCGCTCGACCGAGAACCCGAGCCGATCCAGCACCCCCGGCCGGAAGTTCTCCAGCAACACGTCGGCCTTGCCCACCAGCTTGGTCAGGAACTCCTTGCCCTCGGCCGACTTGAGGTCCGCCGTCACCGACTCCTTGTTCCGGTTGGCCGACAAGAAATACGTCGACTCCCCCGCCACGAACGGCGGCCCCCACCCCCGGCTGTCATCCCCGCCGGCGGGTGTCTCCACCTTGATCACCCGAGCGCCCAGATCCCCCAGCATCATCGCCGCATGAGGACCCGACAACGCCCGAGTCAGATCCACAACCACCAGGTCAGACAGAAGGTTCTGCACCAGCTCACCCTAGGCGTAGCCTGCGACTCAAGGGCCACGAAACGAGGGGGTTGTGATGGCGTTCACTGGGACAGGGACCAAGGACGATCCGTGGGTGTTGAGTACGCCGCCCGGCGGGTCGCAGTACCAGATGCATCGGGAGGACGACCTGCTGGTCTGTCAGGTCGGGAGCACCAGGTTGAGTTATCAGGCGCGGTGCGTCGAGGATCTGCACGCGATGCTCAGCAAGCACGGTGACTGGATGTTGCTGGGGAACGCGGACGAGCAGAAGCCCGCGGCGCCGGGGACCGTGGAGGCGTGGGCGCGCGCGGAAGACAACCCCGTCGGTGGGTGGTACGGGGTGAAGAAGGGGTTCCGCGGGCGGTTCGCGAACTACGTGCCGCCGGTGCTCGAGGCGCTCGGGCTCGCCGAGGTCGAGCACAACGCGCGCAACAACCGGATGCGGGCGCTCTAGGCGCGGACCTTCCGCACCAGGGACGCCAGGCGCTGGGTCACGTCCCGGGGCCGTTCCTGCATCAGCATGTGGCCGGCGCCTGGGTACATCCACAGTCGCGCGGACGGGATCAGCTGCGCCATCCGGTTGCCGTGCCGCGGCGCGATCAGCCGGTCGCGGGTGCCGTGCATGATCTCCACCGGGATCTGGTCGAGCACCGCCAGCGCGTGCCCACGGTCGTGCCGCACGATCGCTTCGAAGAAGCCACCGAAGGACGCCCCCGGCAAGACCGCCAGATCCGCCATCAGGATGTCGACCTCGGCCGGATCGACCTTCTTCCCGAACACCAGTTGCCGCAGCGCCGGCCGCCGCGCGGCAGCCGATGCTCCCTGCAACCAGGACGACGCGCTTTGCGGAGACACCGCTCGTACTGCGCCGGCCGCACGCCGCTCCATCCGCCTTCCGGCGAGGTGCATCGCCCGAGGGGCCAGCACCGACGCGGGGCCGTCGAACCGGGCGGGCAGTCCGAACGCCCGCGAGCTCAGCTGACCCGACGAGGTGGCGACCAGAGCCGCCGCCGCGATGCGAGAGCCGAACAGTTCCGGCCGCCGCTCGGCCAGCGCCATCAAGGTCATTCCGCCCATCGAGTGCCCGGCATAGACCACCGGCCCGTCGCCGACGATTTCGTCGAGTACGAAGGCCAGGTCGTCCGCCAGTTGCTCGATCCGCGTCGTGCCGGCCGGCGCGGCCTCCGACCGTCCGTGCCCGCGATGGTCATAGGCGACAACCCGCACGTCGGACGAACCCAGCACCCGGGGCAGCCCGGCCAGTTGGTGATGCCAACTCCGTGTCGAGCAGGTCCAGCCATGGGCGAGCACGACCGTCACCGGCGCGTCCGCCGATCCAGTCGTCTCGACATGCAGCCGCACCCCGTCGGGCGTGACCACCGCAGAGCGTTCCGCCTGCCGCGCCCTCTCGCCCTCGGACCGCTTCATCTGCTTCGTCTCATCGTCCCCGGCCAGCTCTGCTTGCACCGTCATATCTTCCCCAGTCGGTCTTTCCACTCGCCCAGCCCACCCTTGCGGCGCTGCTGGTTCGTCCGCAACCGGACCACCCGGTCGGCCACCGACGGCAGGTGCCGCGCGACAGCGACGGCCAATCCGGTCGACCGGGTGGAAGCCCGGTTCCGCGGCGGTCGCGCAGCCCCGGCCACGTCGACGATCGTCCCGACCACCTGCGCGACGCTCTCGGCCGGCACGAAGAGTCCGAGGTCGACTCCACGCGCGAGCGACGCGTCATGGATCGGCGTCGGCACATAGCCCGGATAGATCACGCTCACGTCGATCGCGCGGCCGTTCTCGATTCGCAACGCGTCCGCGTAGGTGTCGATCGCCCGCTTGGACACCAGGTACGACGCGGCGAGTGGGAGCGTGACGTACGCCAGCCCGGAGGACACGAAGATCACCCGGCCGCGTGCGGCCCGTAGTACCGGCAGAGCCGCCGCGGTGACACCCCAGCCGGCGAACAGGTTGACCTCGATCACCTTGCGGGCAACGGCATCCGGCACTTCCCCGGCGAGTGCCGGTACGCCGATGCCCGCATTGTTGATCAGCAGGTCCAGCCCGCCGAGCCGCTCGATCGCCTCAGCGACGGCACCCGGGATCTGGTCCGGCTGGGTCAGGTCGCACTCGATGACGTCTTCGCTCTTCTGCAGGTCGAGCCCGATCACCTCGGCGCCACGAGCGCGCAACTGCTCGACCGTCGCCGACCCGAACGCTCCGGCGGCACCCGTCACCAGCGCCTTCTTGCCGCGCAGATCCCAAGCGCGACCCTTGCGCAGACCAGCCCTGCCCGTCATGCGGTCTCCTTCTCACGCCGAGAACCCTGTGCCTCCAAGTGTGCGGCGCGGAGCCGCCCGCCGCGAGCGCCGCGGCCGACGAGCCAGGCGATCCCGACGAGCTCCAGTGACCCGACCACGGCGAGCAGTGCGTAGCCGCCGTTCCACATCCAGCGCGGTACGTCGGTCCGCTCCTCGCGCCGCAGCGTCTGCTGCTCGGCGATGAAGTCGACCGTCTCCCCGTTGGAGACCTGGACGGCCGGCTTCTCGATCTTCAGGTCCTCGGGTGCGTAGACCCACATCGCGACCATGTCCCGCGCACCTCGGTGCAGCCGGATCATCGACTTCCATTTGCCGTACATCGGCAGCGGTTCGGTCGAGCGATAGGTGCTGTCAGCAACCTTCTCCATCGCGTGCGTCATCTGCCCGCCACCCTGCCACGCCAGCGCCTCGAACCAGCGCGCTCCGTCAGCCGCATCACCGGGCTGCAGCTTCACCGTCACGTACGCCGTCGGCTCCGACCCGGTCGCGACCGGCTCCAGCGACACCGTTGCAGTCACACCAGGGTCAGCCGAGCGAGGTACACAGAAGAACAGCGCAGCCAGTACTGCGACCAGCCCGACCGCGCCGAGCTGATGCGTCAAGCGAACCGGTGGGGTGTGGCGCACCTCGCCCGCCACCTCGGCGTACCGGGTGGCAAGCCATGCGCCGACGAGCCCAGCGCCCAGACCCGTGACCAGCCCGAAGCCCAGCGCCGACGGGAGCATCGAGGAAGGCCAGTGGATCGGCATCCACAGCTGGCTCCACCCGTACTCCGCGACCACGCCGACGGTACCGATCAGCGCACCCGCGACGAGTCCCAGCCGGAAGCGATTCCTGTTGCCCAGGGCAAGTGCCGTCAATTCGACCAGGACTGCTTCGGCGATCAGTAGCGGGAAGTGGCCGAGGATCTGGCCGAGCGGCTGGTCCACCGCCCAGGCGATGCCGCCGCGGATCACCAGATAGGTGGCCAGCGCGCCGAACGTCGTACCGGGACCGCGTCGCGACCGGAGCAGCGTGAAGGCCAGCGTCGACCCGAAGACGATCAGGATCGGCTGCAGGATCAAGGGAAACTGCGGTACGCCGTAGTTGAACTCGGTGCTGAACAGGTCCCAGGCGATCAACAGCGCGCCGACGGCGATGATCTCCTGAGCCCGCCGGCGCAGGTTGAGGCCGACCAGTTGCTCGACCTCGGCCGAGGCGAGCAGCCGGGCGAAGATCGAGAGGACGACGCCGCCGATCATCAGCAAGTGGGTCGGCCCCCAAAGCGTGACGTCCTCACCGAACAGCCGGTGCCAGACGTCGTCCAGCGGGAAGCCGACCAGGGCGAACGTGCCGCACACCGTCACCAGCGCCGCGCTGCACGGGATCCGCCAGCCCTTGGTCAGTTTGATCGTCCGGGCCGGCAGCGGTTTGCGGGCCAGCGCGATCGGCAGCACGCCGGAGATGATCACGCCGAGGATGCCGAAGAAGATCGGGTAGTGGGCCGGCGTCCCGAACGGGCCGGTGTCGCGGCCCTTGTCGATGTGCACCGCGATGTCCCACCAGACGCCGAACGCGCAGGCGAGCAGCGAGACGGCGTGCAGGTAGGGGGTGAGCGCGGCCCATCGGGGGACTCCGTCCAGTCTCCCGATGGTGTCCGCGAGGCGCCCTACCAGCGTCACCCGTCCGGTGCGTTCCCGCCACAGCAACACGGCGAGTGCGAGATACATCAGCGAGACGAGCCCGGTGACGATCGCGATCTGGCCGAAAGACGCGGTTCCGGTGCTGGCCGCCAAGGGGACGGTCATACGGCACTCCTTCGTTCGAGCCAGGGCGGCGCGGCAGGACAGGCATACGCCATGAGTGATGTTACATAAGATATGTAACGTGGAGTCTGGAAGACTGTCAAGGGTGGGAGGACAGATGCCGGCCGAGTCGGGCCCAGACGAGGAATTCACGGTCGATCAGCTAGCCGCGAAGGTGGGCATGACCGTGCGGAACGTGCGCGCGTACGCCGGCCGCGGGCTGATCCCGCCACCCCGCCTCGCCGGCCGCACCGGGTACTACGGCGCCGACCATGTGGCGCGCCTGACCCTGGTCCGCGAGCTGCTCGACAAGGGCTACACGCTGGCGGCGGTCGAGCGGATGATGAGCGAGCTGCCCGACGGCGCGCTGGCGCTCGGGGTCTTCGAGACGCTGGTCAGCCCCTGGTCGCCGACCGAGCCCGAGATCATCACCGAGCAGCAGCTGGCCGAGCGCGCGGGCATCCCGCACAACGAGGACACCATCGCCAAGCTGGTCGAGCTGGGCATCGCCGAGCGCCAGGACGACGGCCGGCTCCGGATCCCGAACCCGGACCTGCTCCGCACCGGCCTCGAGGTGATCAAGCTCGGCGTCCCGCTGGAGGCGATCTTCGAGATGCTGCCGAAGCTGTTCAGCCACGCAGACGCGGTCGCAAAGATCTATGTCGAGCTGTTCCGCAGTACCGTCTGGCGCGAGTTCGCCAACGCGGGCCTGCCCGCCGACGGCTGGCCGGAGATCCAGCGCACCCTGGAGAACATCATCCCGCTGGCGGGCCAGGCGCTGGTCGCCGCCTTCCGCGAGTCGATGGGCCGCGAGATCGAGGTCGTCGCCTACGAGGAGCTGGGCCTCGCCCCGGACGCGCTACCTTCCACCGGCTGAAGGTAAGCCCGGACACCTCGCAGGAAGAGCTCCAAGCCAAAAGGGAAAAGGTCAGGGCCCGAGAGGGGTTCGGCGGCGACTGCCGCCATCGTCCAGCGGGCGCAGGTTTCGAAGATCTGGCGCGCGACCGGCTCAGGGATGCCGAGGGTGACCAGCGCATCCAGCTGAGCGCGAACCAGGGCTGAGCGCGAGCCGTCACCCTCATCCCGGTACGGCGTGGCCCTGGCCTGGATGAGCCTTGCCAGTCCGGGATGGCCGGCGTAGAACTCGCGCAGCCGCAGCGAGCCCGCCGTCGTCACCGCGATCCAGTCGTCGAGCGTCTCGACCTGCTGATAGGCGAGCCGGTCGCCCTCGAACGAATCGAACGCATTGCGGGCAACCAGTTCCAGCAACTCGTCCTTGTTCCGGACGTGGTGGTAGAGCGAGGGCGCCCGGACCTTCAACCGCTCGGCCACCGAGCGCATCGTGAGCCCCTCGACCCCGCGCTCCCGGATCACCGCCAGCGCCGCGGCGACGATCGCCGTGACGGAGATCCCCGCGGCCGCATGGGACGACGCATCGCGCACCGCGACCCCTCCGGTATGTTGACTGCCTAACGCCATTAGACAGGAGCGTACCGGTGTCCCTGCACCCCGCCTACCCGATCAAGACCGACCGCCTCGACCTCCGGCCGCACCGGATGGACGATCTGGATGACCTGCTCGCCTTCCACTCGGACCCCGACGTGGTCCGGTACGTGCCGTGGCCGGTGCGCGATCGCGAGCAGACCCGCGTCGCGCTCGAGGCGAAGCTGACCCAGGACGCCCTGACCGAGCCCGGCCAGTGGCTGGTGCTGGCGATGGAACTCCGCGAAACCAGCACGGTGATCGGCGAAGTACTCCTCAAATGGGCCAGCGACACCAGCCGCCAGGGCGAGCTCGGCTTCGCGATGCACACCGGGTACCACGGCCGCGGCCTGGCCGCGGAGGCAGCTCGGGCCGTTCTCCGGCTGGGCTTCGAAGATCTCGGCCTGCACCGCATCTACGCCGACGTGATCAACGGCAACGCCGCCTCCGCCAAGCTGCTGCAGCGGCTGGGCCTGCGCCAAGAGGCCCACCTGGTCGAAAGCGTCTATTTCAAAGACGAGTGGTGCGACGAACTCGTCTTCGCCCTGCGGGCGCAGGAGTGGCGCGATCAGCCGCTGAGCTGAGCCGCCGTAACTTCCGCCCACGCCGAGAGTTATCGTTTGGTCGCAGAATGTCACGATCGGTCGACTCGGTTCTGAGGACGTTGATGAAGAAGGCAGTACTGGTACTGGTCACCGCTGTGGCCGTGATCGCCGCGGCGTTGATCCCGTCGGGACGTCCGGTGGAGGCCGCGACGTCCGGGTTCGGGTCGGCGCTGTCCGCGGTCAAGCAGGTGTCGTGGCAGACCAACTCGAGCGTGAACGCGCTGGCCGTCGCGGGAAACACCGTGTACGCCGGTGGGCTGTTCACCCGGATCCGGCAGCCTGGTCAACCCCTCGGGCAGGGTGACGCGGCCCGGAGCTACATCGCCGCCTTCAACCGGACCACCGGGGTGCCGACGAGGTTCGCACCGAAGCTCAACGGGCCGGTCTGGTCCATCGCGACCAGCCCGGACGGCAAGTGGGTCGTGATCGGCGGCGACTTCACCACCGTGGACGGCGTCAAGCGCAGCCACCTCGCGATGTTCAGCGTCGCCACCGGCAAGCTCGTCGCCGGTTGGGACCCGGTGGTCGCCTACCGCGTCTCCGCGATCGCGATCGGCGGCAACAGCGTGTACTTCGGTGGCTCGTTCGGGCGGGTCGACAACACCGAGCGCAACAACGTGGCCGCGGTCACGCTGTCCACCGGCGTTCTGCTGCCCTGGGATCCGGACGCGGACGACGACGTCTACGCGATCGACCTGTCCGACAACGGCACCCGCGTCTTCGTCGGCGGCGGCTTCAGCGAGCTCAAGAACAACGACCACTACGCGCTGGCGATGGTGAACACGACGACCGGCGACGCCTACACGATGCCGGCCGCCGCGGCGATCCCGGAGCCGGACCTGGACTGCCAGAGCCGGGTCAAGGACATCGACACGCTCGGCAGCAAGGTCTTCGTCTCCAACGCCGGCAGCGGCCGCGGCTGCTACGACGGCGTCCTGGCCGCCGACGCCACCTCCGGCAAGCTGCTCTGGCAGAACAACTGCCTGGGCGCGACCGAGGCGATCAAGGCGATCGGCAACTGGCTCTACAAGGGCTCCCACGCGCACGACTGCAGCCGTGACGGCGGCTTCAAGGACGGTACCGGCAATCACCACCTGCTGGTCGAGAGCACGACCACCGGCAAGCTCGGGCCCTGGTATCCGAACACCGACTACGGCGGCGAGACGGAGGTCGGCCCGCTCGCGTTCGCCTCAGGCGGTAACGACCTCTGGGTCGGCGGCGACTTCACCCGCGTGAACGGCGGCGCCCAGCAAGGGCTCACGCGCTTCACCAACACCCCGGGTGGCGCTCGGCCGACGCTCCCCGCGGCGCCGGCTGCGTCCAGCACGCGCGCCGGCAAGGCCACGGTCAGCTTCCCGACCGTGGTGGACGCGGACAACATCGCGTTGACCTACACGCTTTTCCGCGGCTCCACCAAGCTCGCCAGTTGGAAGCGCAGTTCGTACTCCTGGGTGAAGCCTGCCGTCACCACCTTCAGCGACACCAGACTGCCGAGCGGCAAGACCGTGAGCTACCGCGTCCAGGTCAGCGACGGCCGCAACGTCAGGAGCGGTGCGGCAGTCGCGGTGAAGATCCGCTAGAGCTGGTCACGTCTCCGAGGTCGCCGAGGTCGGCATCCCAGTCGTCCTCGTCGTCGACCGCGTTCGCGTCGTTGCGGCGGGCGATCCGGACGAACGCGATGATCAGCAGGATCGGCCCGAGGAACATCGCCAGCTCCGGCACCCCGCCCAGGTGCAGCGCGATCATGAGGCCGTCACCAGCGCGATCCCGCCCGCGGTGAAGGCGACCATCGCCGCCAGCATCGGGTACTGCGCCCGCCGCAACTGACGCCGCCTGAACAGATGGGTCGCGCGATCGTGCGCGGACACCACCCCGAGGACGTGTCCGAGCACGATCGCGCCGATCTGGACGGCCGCGATCAAACCGGTACCCAGGAAGGCGTAGTCGATCCGCGTCGTACCGACCCCGAGCAGATCCCAGCCGCGGCCGAACGGATCCGTTGCCAGCAGCAACCCTTCCTGCCCCTGGAACATCGCGAACGAGAAGTAGTGCGCGACGGCGTACCCGATCGCGATCGGCACCAGCGAATGCACGAACGCACCCGGCAGACCGGCGTTCCCGAGCCCGCCTGGCCGGATCCTGGCCGAGCCGGTCGCCCGCGCCGCAAGGAGGAAGAGCGTCGAGACCACACCGACCGCGACCAGCAGGCCGAGGGTGTAGACGAGGAGGTGCGCGGTCCGGCCGAGCTCACCGGTCAGATTGGTCCACGCTGACCAACGGCTGATGCCGTCGAACGCGGTCGATCCGAGCAGCAGGCAGAGCAGCCCGACCATGCCACGCTCCTGCGGGATCGTGGCGAGCCCGGCGAGCGGGTTGCGCAGGACGAGCCGGTGCTGGGCGTCGCGGCCGAGCGGGCTGAGCTTGGCGAGCACCTCGGCGTACACCTCGAAGCTGTCACCGATCGCGAACCAGCGCGGCCCGTAGATGATGCCCGCGGCAACATTCACCAGCGAGTAGCCGGTCACGAAGATCGCGACGACGAGCGGCTCCGAGCCATCGGGGAAAACGAGCTCAAGCCAGAGGAACCCGAGCAGGCCGGCAACGGCCGGCCAGTACGCGATCCCGGCCGGCAGTGCCCGGTACGACGTCCGCGGCACCAGCCCGGCGACGGTGCGGAGCGGGTTGGCGAGGCGCCAGACCGGCCCGAAGAGCAGGGAGACCGGGATGATGCCGACCCAGATCCAGACGTAGAGCCAGGTCGGCGCCGGGTTGAGGCCGGGCGAGCTGCTGCCGAACCACGATGCCCCGAGCAACAGTGCCAGCGCCGCCAATCCGCTTGCCTCGAGCAACCAGTTGGTCGGCCGGGCGTCGACCACCCGCGTCAGCCCGCGCAACGGCGTACCGGCGGTGAGTTCGAAGCGTGGTTTGGACCAGAAGGCAGCGAGGGCGAAGAACGAGACTGCCACTGCGGCGGCGGCCGAGTAGCTGGCCAGCCAGAGCGGTACGGGCAGGTCGCCCCGGCCACCGACGCCGTGCAGCGGGAGCAGCAGCAGCGCCACGGCGCCTCCGATCGACTCGCTATCTGACCGATCGAATGTAACACGCTCGATGTCGCATAGCGAGACCTCGCTGGAGCGGGCCGGGCGCCGCTCAGCGAGTGCTGTACTGCGAGGGGTCGAAGCGCCTGGTCAGCTGCCGGAATTTGAAGGTGAACGACGGCCAGAGGGTGGTGTTTCGCCCCTCGGAGTCCAAGTACCAGCTCGTGCAGCCGCCGCGAGTCCAGATCGTGTTGCGCATCGACGACCGGACGCCGTCGACGAACTCCCGCTGCACCTCCGGCCGCACCTCGACCTCGCGCAGCCCGTCAGCGTCCATCGTGCGCAGCGCGTCCAGGATGTAGGCGACCTGCGACTCGATCATGAACACCATCGAGCTGTGACCGAGCCCCGTGTTGGGCCCGATCAGCAGGAAGAAGTTGGGGAAGCCGGCGATCGCAGTACCGAGATGCGCTTCCATCCCGTTGACCCACGCCTCGCGCAGCGTCTTGCCGTCACGGCCGTGCAGCATGTCCATCACCGGCAGGTCGGTGACCCGGAAGCCGGTGCCGTAGATGATCGTGTCGACCTCGTGCTTCACGCCGTCGTCGGTGACGATCCCGGTCGGGGTGACCTCGGTGATCGCATCGGTGACGACGTCGACGTTCGGTTGCGCGACGGCCGGGTAGTAGTCGGCGGACAGCAGCACCCGCTTGCAGCCGAGAGTGAAGTCCGGCGTCAGCTTCGCGCGCAACTCGGGATCGCGGACCTGCTCGCGCAGGTGCCGTTCGGCGACCCGCTGCCCCAGCTTCATCAGGCGGGGCAGCTTGGCGAAGGCGAGCACGGTCGACTCACGACTCCAGTAGACGGCAGCCCGGGCCGCCTTCTGCGCCAGGGGAAACGCCCGGTAGATCCGCCGCTCGAGGGCAGTGATCTTGCGATCCGGCCGCGGCATCAGCCACGGCGGCGTCCGCTGGAACAGGTGCAGTTCCTCGACGTCGGGCTGGATCGCCGGCACGAACTGGATCGCCGACGCGCCGGTCCCGATCACCGCCACCTTGCGGCCACTCAGGTCCAGGTCGTGGTTCCACTGCGCGGAGTGGAAGACCTCGCCCTCGAACGACTCGATCCCGGGCAGCTTGGGGATCGACGGCTCGGCCAGCGGGCCCATCCCGGATAGCAGTACTTCAGCCGTGAAGTCGCCCTGGCTGGTGTGGATCAGCCAGTGGTCGCCCTGCCAGTGCGCCGACTCGACCGCATGCCCGAAGCGGATGTGCGGGCGGACCCGGAAGCCGTCGGTCACCTTCTGCAGGTACGCCTCGATCTCCGGCTGCGGCGAGAACGTGCGGGACCAGTCCGGGTTGGGCGCGAATGAGAAGGAGTACAGGTGCGACGGCACGTCACACCGGCAGCCCGGATAGGTGTTGTCCCGCCAGGTCCCACCGACGTCGTCGGCGCGCTCCAGTACGACGAAGTCGTGATAGCCGGCCTGCTTCAGCCGCACAGCCATCCCGATCCCGGCGAACCCGGTGCCGATCACCACGATCCGGTGCTGAGCGGTCATGAGGAACCCTCCAGAGGCCGACGACTTGAACTTACTCCCAGTAAGTTACTCCGAGTCAGTTAGAGTGTGCAAGTGACCTCGACCACGGACAGCGCAGTACCGGCGAACGGCAGCGCGGTGCCGGTGAAGCGCCGGCGGGATCGGGCGGCGCGCGAGCGGGAGATCCTGGATGCGGCCGAGCGGATCTTCGGCGAGCACGGCTACCAGGGCACCTCGATGGACGACATCGCCGCCGCGGTCGGCGTCTCCAAACCGCTCGTCTACCAGTACTACGGCTCGAAGGACGGACTCTTCCTCGCCTGCCTGTCCCGCCTGCGCGCCCAGCTCCTGGACGCCGTCTCCGACGCGATCGTCGCCGCCCCGGACGCCGAACAGGCCATGTACGCCGGTTTCGTCGCCTGGTTCACCTTCCTGGACGAGCACCCGCGGACCTGGTCGGTGATGGTCGACGAGGGCATGTTGTCGGCCGGCCCGGCCGCGCAGGCCGCCGACGAGGTGCGCGCCGAGTTCGTCGGCCTGATCGCCACCATGGTCCGGCTCAACCTGCCCGCCGGCCGCCCGGTCGACGAGGAGGAGATCCAGATCGTCGCCCAGAGCGTCTCCGGCGCCACCGAACGCCTGGCCGTCTGGCGCACCCGCAACGGCGGCACCCCCTCAGCCGAAAAGCTCGCCCGCACCCTCCAAGAGCTCCTCTGGCGCGGCCTCGACTCACTCCGCGGGTAGGGCCCCGAACCGCCACCCACGGAGCCCCGCGGTTGATGGGCTGGCGGTTCGGCGTGATGTGATTCCGTTTGTGCGTACATTCCGGCCGCCCCCGACGGCGATGGTCCTGGGCGGCGTGGTGTCCGTGCAGTTCGGCGGTGCCCTGGCCGCCAAGCTGATCGAGGACCTGGGGGCCGCGGGCACCGTTTCGCTCCGCCTCGCGCTCGCGGTGCCGATCCTCTTGCTCATCGCCAGACCCAGCCTGCGGAACCGCACCAAGCGGGACCTCCTCGCAGTTGTTGCCTTCGGCGTCGTCCTCGGCCTGATGAACCTCTCCTTCTACCTCTCGCTGGAGCGGCTCCCTCTGGGTGTCGCCGTCACCATCGAGTTCATCGGGCCACTCGGCCTGGCCGCAGCGATGTCGCGTAAGCGAAGAGACGTGTTCGCCGTCGCGGGCGCCGCGCTGGGCGTAGTACTGGTGAACGGGCACGAGTTGTCCGCGGTCAACTGGCTTGGCGTCGGGTTCGCCGCGCTCGCCGGCGCCTTGTGGGCCTGCTACATCTTGCTCAGCGCCGAGACCGGCCGGCGGTTCGCCCAGCTCGACGGCCTTGCTCTGGCCATGGTCATCAGCACGCTCATCACTGCCCCAGCCGGTCTCATCACCGCGGGCAGCGAACTGCTGCACTGGCACTCCCTCGCGATCGGACTCGCGATCGCCGTCCTCTCGTCGGTCCTCCCCTACTCGCTCGAGACGCTCGCGCTGCGCCGGATGAAGCCTGTCGTCTTCGGCATCCTGATGAGCATCGAGCCCGCGGTCGGCGCCACCGCCGGCTTCCTGATCCTCGGCCAGCGCCTCGCAGCCATCCAGCTGGCCGGCATGGCCTGTGTCGTGGCCGCCTCGATCGCGATCACCAGGACATCGAGGTCAGAGGCACCGGATATCTAATTCATGGGATCTCCACCGCGAGAATGCGCATTCTTACCTCTCGCGACGTCTTGACGACGGTGAGACATCCGAGCAAACTTGCCATGACTTCGGTCAGATCTCTTCTATATTCACCTTCGCAACAGCCGCCCCCGGAAGGTGCTTGAGAAGACGACACCGTCTGTTCGCGCCTGCCGCGACCGGACGGCTTTCGTCGATCTGTTGAGCCAGCCGGGTGCGGCGCGAGGGTCCATCCGAAAGGACAACCGCCCCCATGAAGTCGTCAAGGATGAAGCTCCGAAGTCGAGTGGCCGTCGCGGCCCTCGCACTGGCTACCGGCACCGCCGGCCTGATCGCGACCTTCGCGCCGGCGCCTCACGCCGACGCGTCCCAGGCCGCCGCAGCCGCCCCCGCTGCCGCCAGCGCCGCCGCCGCGCTGCCCGCCGGTTTCAAGAGCGTCGGCTACATGCCGTCGTGGTCCGGCAGCGTTACCGCCATCCAGTACAGCAAGCTGACGCACATCAACTACGCGTTCGCGCTGCCGAACTCCAACGGCACCCTGCAGGGCATCGAGAACACCGCGAAGCTGTCCCAGCTGGTCAGCCTCGGCCACCAGAACGGCGTCAAGGTCTCGCTCGCGATCGGCGGCTGGAACGACGGCAACGACTCGAACTTCGAGACGCTGGCCGGCAACTCCGGCGCCCGCACCACCTTCGTCAACAGCGTGATGGGCGTCATCAACCAGTACGGTCTCGACGGCGTCGACATCGACTGGGAGTACCCGGACCCGGGCACCTCCGGCAACAACTACACCGCGCTGATGCAGCAGCTGAGCAACACCCTGCACGCCAACGGCAAGCTCCTCACCGCCGCGGTCGTCTCCGAGGGTGGTACCGCCAACGGCGTCCAGCCGGCCGTCTTCGGCTACGTCGACTGGCTGAACATCATGGCGTACGACGGCGGCAGCCCGCACGCCAACTACGACTGGTCGATCGCTTCGGCGAACTTCTGGAAGAACCGTGGTCTGCCGAAGGCCAAGACCGTGCTCGGCGTCCCGTTCTACAGCCGGCCCGGCTACCTGACCTACGCGCAGATCGTCGCGATGAACCCGGCCAACGCGAACGTCGACTGCATCAACAGCGGCGGCCAGCAGTGCTACAACGGCATCCCCACGATCAAGCGCAAGACCACCTGGGCAGTGGCCAACGCCGGCGGCATCATGAACTGGGAGCTGTCCCAGGACACCACCGGCAGTACCTCGCTGGTCAGCGCGATCTTCGACGCCGCGGGCGGCACCACCACCCCGCAGCCCGGTAAGACCGGCCCGATCAAGGGCATCGCCGGCAAGTGCGTCGACGTCGCCGGCGGAAGCTCCGCGAACAGCACGGCAGTCCAGCTGTGGGGCTGCAACGGCAGCGCCGGTCAGACCTGGACGGTCGGCACCGACAACACCATCCGGGCCCTGGGCAAGTGCCTGGACGTCAGCGCAGCTGGTACCGCCAACGGCTCACTGGTTCAGCTGTACGACTGCAACGGCACCGGCGCCCAGTCGTGGCAGGCGCAGTCGAACGGGAACCTGCTCAACCCGTCGTCCGGCAAGTGCCTGGACGCCACCGGCCAGAGCTCGGCCGACGGCACCCGGCTGCAGATCTGGACCTGCGCAGGCAGCGCCAACCAGCTCTGGACCCTTCCTGCCTGACCTGTACCACCCCGAGAAGCTCCCCGCCGTCCTGGCGGGGAGCTTCTCCCTTTGAGACGACACTGCCGGACGACCCTGATCACCGACCCTGAGCGATGGCTGACGGATGTCATGGCTGGGTCGTGACGCCCGATCCAGGGCCGGTCCGCCGTCCGGCGGCAGTCTTCTCGGTATGACGACAACGACTGCGGTCACCCTGAGCGGCGTGACCAAGAGGTACGGCGAGGTACAGGCCGTGGCGGGGGTGGACCTCACCATCCGGACGGGCGAGGTGGTCGCGATGCTGGGCCCCAACGGCGCCGGCAAGTCGACCACGATCGAGATGCTGCTCGGTCTGGTCCGGCCGGACCAGGGCACCGTCGAGGTCTACGGTTCGACCCCGGCCGAGGCGATCGCCGCGAGCAAGATCGGTGTGATGCTGCAGAGCGGCGGCATCATCGAGGACGCCAAGGTCGGCGAGCTGCTGAACCTGGTCGCCGGGTTGCACCAGGACCCGATGCCGGTCGCCGAAGCGCTCAACCGGGCCGGTATCGCCGACCTGACCGGCCGGAAGATGAAGGGCCTGTCCGGCGGGCAGAAGCAGCGCGTCCGGTTCGCGATGGCGATCATCCCGCAGCCCGACCTGATCGTGCTGGACGAGCCGACCACCGGGATGGACGTCGAGTCCCGGCGCGACTTCTGGGCCTCGATGCACGCCGAGACCGCGCGCGGCCGGACCGTACTGTTCGCGACCCACTACCTGGAAGAGGCCGACGCGTACGCCGACCGCGTGGTGCTGATGCGGTCCGGCAAGGTCGTTGCCGACGGCACCGCCGCGCAGATCAAGGCGAGCGTGTCCGGCCGGACGATCCGGGCGACGATCCCCGGTGCGGATCTGGCCATGCTGGCGTCGCTGCCTGGCGTCGACAACGTCGAGACGCGCGGCGACGTGGTACTGCTGAAGTGCGCTGACTCCGACGACACGCTGCGCTATCTGCTGAGCAACACCCCCGCCCATGACATCGAGGTGACCTCGGCCGACCTCGAGGACGCCGTCCTGGCGCTCGGCGCCGAGCAGGAGGCACTCGCATGAATCTCGACTACCTGAAGTTCGACATCAGGCGCACGCTGCGGAACCGGCGGGTGGTGATCTTCGCGATCCTGATGCCGGTGATCCTGTTCGCCATCTTCGGCCTGACCATCCCCAAGGACGCCAGCCAGAGCGGGATCTCCGCGATCGCCTATGTGATGGTGAGTATGGCGATCTTCGGCTCGATGTCGGCAGCGATGAGCAGCGGCGGCATCATCGCCGCCGAACGCGACGGCGGCTGGAACCGCACCCTGCGACTCACCCCGCTGAAGCCGCAGGCCTACGTGATCAGCAAGGTGATCCTGTCGCTGCTGCTGGCGATCCCGCCGCTGGTGGTCGTCTTCCTCTTCGGTATGACGGCCGGGCACGTGCACCTGAGCGCCTCCCAGTGGATCTCCGTCGGGCTGGTCTCCTGGCTGGGCGCGCTGCCGTTCGCCGCGATCGGTCTGGTCATCGGGTACGTCGCCAAGCCGGACAGCGTGCAGCCGATCACCGGCCTGAGCACGATGCTGATCGCGGCCTTCGGCGGACTGTGGCTGCCGGTCGACTCGATGCCGTCGGTGATGAAGCACATCGCCCAGCTGACCCCCGCGTACTGGACCGGACAGAGCTCCCGTAGCGCACTGTCGCAGAACGGGCTGGACCTGAACGCGGTGTACGTCGTGCTGGGCTGGACCGTCGTCCTCGGCTGCATCGCGCTGCGGCGATTCCGCGCCGACACCGCCCGCGCCTGAGCACCGAACGGCTAGCGTGAATCCGTGAGCAACCAGGACCAGTACGAGGCACCCGGCACCGTTGTCGACGACCCTCGCGGGCGCCCGGCCTGGCGCTGGGGCTGGCTGACGGTGGGAGTGTGGCTGTTCTTCCTGAACAAGCCGTTCGAGGACATCCTGCGGCACGACGACCTGACCGAACGGGCCCTCGGACTGGCCGCCGTGTTCCTGTTCGTCGTCGCCTACATGTCGTTCTTCTGGTACGCGCGCTCCAAGAACATGGCCCGGGTGAAGTCGCCGCTCGGGCTCCGGCTCGCCTTCGTCCTGACCCTGCTCGCGCTCGGCGCGCTGATGCTGCCCGCGGCCGGCGAGAGCTCGCTGACCACCCTGGTGTACGCCGAGGCGATGGGCATGATGGTGCTGCCGCTACGGGTCGGCGTCGCGCTCGGAGTGGGACTGCTGGCGATCGCCGAGATCGTGATGCGAACGGTTCCGGGGTGGAGTGACGACGGCAGCTACAGCCTGGCGATCGTGCTCGGCGGGCTCGCGGTGTTCGGTATCCGCCGGGCGATGCTGCGCAGCATCGAGTTGACGGCGGCCCGCAAGGAATTCGCCGAGCTCGCGGTGCAGGAAGAAAGGAACAGGTTCGCCCGGGACCTGCACGACATCCTCGGGCACTCGCTCACGGTGATCACGGTGAAGGCCGAGCTCGCCGGGCGGCTGATCGAGGCCAATCCGGAGCGCGCCGCCACCGAGGTCGCGGATGTCGAGCAACTGGCCCGAGCGGCGCTCGCCGACGTACGGGCCGCCGTCGCCGGGTACCGGGAATTGAGCCTGGCCGGCGAGCTGGTGTCGGCGCGGACCGCGTTGCAGGCGGCCGAGATCAAGGCCGACCTGCCGACGGTGGTCGACGAGGTGCCGGAGGCGAATCGCGAGTTGTTCGCCTGGGTGATTCGCGAGGGCGTGACGAATGTGGTCCGGCACTCCGGGGCGAAGAAGTGCACGATCAAGCTCAGCGCGCGGCAGATCGAAGTACTGGATGACGGCAAGGGGCCGGCGCCCGGTGGCGGAGCGTCGGGACACGGGCTGGTCGGGCTGCGCGAGCGCGCCGACGAGGCGGGGGCGAGCCTGCAGCTCGGGACCGCGCCCGAAGGCGGCTTCCGGCTGGCTGTCAGAGTTGGCCCGTGACGATACGGCTGCTGATCGCTGACGACCAGGCGCTGGTCCGTGGCGCGCTGGCCGCGCTGCTCGATCTCGAACCCGACCTCGAGGTGGTCTCCGAGGTCGGCCGCGGCGACGAGGTGGTCGAAGCGGTCCGGACGACGAAACCCGACGTGGCGCTGCTCGACGTCGAGATGCCCGGCCTGGATGGGATCGAGGCGGCGGCCGCGTTGCGCCGCGCAGCACCGGGGGTTCGAGTGCTGATGGTGACGACCTTCGGCCGGCCGGGCTACCTGCGTCGGGCCATGGAGGCCGGAGCCGCCGGCTTCGTCGTCAAGGACACTCCGGCTGCCCAGCTAGCCGAGGCCGTACGCCGGGTCCATCAGGGCCTGCGCGTAGTCGACCCATCACTCGCCGCCGAAACCCTGGTCGCCGGCACCAGTCCCTTGACCGCCCGCGAATCCGACGTACTCCGCGCTGCCCGCGAAGGCGGAACCGTCGCCGACATCGCCCGCGAGCTCCACCTGTCCGAAGGCACGGTCCGTAACCATCTGTCCGCCGCCATCGGCAAGACCGGGGCCCGTACCCGGGCCGAGGCCGCCCGGATCGCCCTCGACAACGGCTGGCTCTGATGACTCCAACCCGCGCGTGAATTAGGCTGCCGCGTGGGGGAAGGGGATCAGACATGTCGATCGAGCAGTTCAGTGCCAAGGGGCGGTTGGCCGATACCGGCGAAGGGATCACCGGGGACGAGTTGCAGTTGGCGGCTCGCAACCACGGGATCCCGCTGGAGGCGTTGCGATACGACCTGACGCCGCCCGGGTTGCACTACGTGCTGGTGCACTACGACATTCCCGCCGCGAGCGCGGCGACCTGGCGACTGACGGTTGATGGTTGCGTTGAGCAACCATTGTCGTTTGGGATGACGGAGCTGCGGGCGATGGGGCGGGAGACCGTCCGGGTCACGCTGGAGTGCGCGGGCAACGGCCGGGCCGGCCTGCAGCCGCGGCCGATCAGCCAGCCCTGGTTGATGGAAGCGGTCGGTACGGCGGAGTGGACCGGCGTGCCGCTGGCCGCTCTGATCCGCGCCGCCGGGGTCCGCAAGGACGCCATCGACGTGGTCTTCACCGGCGCGGACCACGGTTTCGAGCGGGGTGTCGAGCAGGACTACCAGCGCGGGCTGACCGTGACCGAGGCGCTCGACTCCGGCGCGATCGTCGCCTGGGAGATGAACGGCACGCCGTTGCCGCCACAACACGGGTATCCCCTGCGACTCGTCATGCCAGGCTGGTACGGGATGGCCAGTGTGAAGTGGTTGCGTTCGATCGAGCTGATCGATCACGAGTTCACCGGTTACCAGAACGCGGTCGCCTACCGGATCAGGCAGGAGGCCGACGAGGTCGGCGTCGGGCTCACCCGGATCGAGCCGCGCGCGCTGCTGATCCCGCCCGGGCACCCGGACTTCATGAGCCGGCACCGCTTCGTCACCGCGGGATCCGTCACCCTGCAGGGGCGCGCCTGGTCCGGCTGGGCGCCGATCGAGCGGGTCGAGGTCAGCGTCGACGCCGGGGTCAGCTGGAGCGACGCGAAACTCGATGCTGAAAGCAACGACCTGTCCTGGCGCGGCTTCACCTTCGACTGGGACGCCGGCGCCGGCGAGCACGTACTGACGGTCCGCGCCCACGACCGCAGCGGACGCGTCCAGCCGATCGAGGCTCCCTGGAACCGCGGCGGCTTCGCGAACAACTCGGCCCAGCGGATCACCGTCCTCGTGCTTTGAAACGACCCGCGTGTCGAGTAGGGGATTCGGCCTGTAGCCGTTTCATGATGGAGATCGGCAACGCACGGTTTCTCTACTCACGGGATGCGGGCGATGAGCGATCTTGGTACGGAGATCCACCTGCACGCGCGCGTCTTCCGCACCGGCTGCGACTGGTACGCCGATATCGATGACCACGCGGATCCACAGCCAGACGACCCCTACTGGTACGGGTACTACGGTTCGCAACGGGCCGCCATCGACGCGGCCTGCGAGCGGATCGCCGCCCTCAACCGGGCCCGCTGCGAACGAACGAGCCGCCAACTGTTGTCAAGAGCAACCAGTTCGGCCTGATCTCACTATTTGAGCATTTTGTCGACCCACTGACCCCGCGCCCGTCAGCACGACAGCCAGGGCTGCCTCCACTTCTGCACCTGACGGCCGCGGCGACAGTTGCTCCCGTAGGATCCGGAGTGATCCTCCAGTTGAACCCTGTCGTGAGCCAGAAGGAGTCCGGACGGTGCGAGCTGACGCGCGGGCCAAGCGGGACGCGATCCTGGCGGCGGCGGTCGAGGTGTTCGCCGAGCGCGGGGTCGACATCGCGCTCGACGAGGTGGCCCGCCGGGCCAAGGTCGGGATCGCGACGCTGTACCGGCACTTCCCAACCCGCGAAGCGTTGATCACCGGCGCCTACCTGCAGGAGATCAGCACGCTGGCCGGCGGGGTCGAGGAGTTGCTCGCCGAAATGCCGGCCGACGAGGCACTCGTGGCCTGGATGCAGCAGTTCATCGGGTACGTGTCGAACCGACCGGGGATGGCGCAGGCGGTGAAGGCGGTCGTGATGGCCACCGACGCGGACGCAGTACGGGTCAGTCATCTGAGGGTCTATGGCGCGTTGGAGAGCCTGCTCGAGGCGGGCGTCGAGGCGCGGCTCTTCCGTTCCGACGTACCGGTGGACGACGTGGCCGGCGCATTGAGCGGCTTCAGCCTCTCGGTCGGTACGCCGGGATCGAAGGAGCGGGCCGATCGGCTGGTGCGCTTGATGGTCGACGGGCTCAAGTACGGCGTGTCCTAGTACGGGGCGCTAGTTGGTCTTCAGCGCAGTGATGATCCGGTCGGCGTTGTCGGTGCAGTCCAGGTCGGCGGGACAGCTCGCACCGCGCCCCGTCACCCGGCCGGGCGACCTTGACCGTCACGTCGTGCGACCTGGACGCCTCGACCTTCTCCACCGAGACCACGACGGTCTGCTGGACCGAGCCGGAGCTCGCGAGGTGCTGTGCTTGCAGACCAGCGCCGATCCCCACCGGAATGATCGCCAGCGACGCCAGGATCATCAGCACGCCCAGAACCTTCCGGGGTACGGAAGTGGTTGCGGCCTTGCGGTGGTCGTCGTTCATCTCCCCCAGTAGACGACACCACCGGGCCGCTGGTTCCTCAGGTGATCGTCTTGGTGACCACCCAGGCGTGTTTGCCGATCTGGCGGGCGCGGGTGAAGCCTTGGCGTTCGAACATGGCGAGGTTGCCGTTGTGGAGGAACGAGCCGGAGGTCTTGCGGTCGGTGGTGTCCTCGGGGTAGCTCTCGACGACCCCGCCGCCGGCCGCCTCGATCTGCTGCAGGGCACCGGCGAGCGCCGCTGACCCGATGCCGTTGCGTCGGCGGCTGTTGGCGACGAAGAAGCAGGTGATGCGCCAGTCGGGCAGCGCGGCCAGCTCCTTCTCGTACGCCTTCCGGTGCTTGATCCTGGTCAACTCGTCCGTCGGCCCGTACTGGCACCAGCCCACGCAGTCATCCCCGTCGAAGACGAGCGCGGCGTGCGCGTGGCCTGCCTTCACCCGTTCTTCCTTCTCCGACCGGTTCTGCTCCGCGGTCTTGCCCTTGAGCCCGTCGGGATGGAAGCCCATGCACCAGCACCCACCCCAGACGCCCTTGTGATCCTCGACCAGCCGGGCGAAGTCCGGCCAGGTGCCCGGATCGAGCGGCTTGGTGGTCAGCTCCGTCATGATCCAGAACTATAGAACGATCCATTTCCACGGATCAATAGCTGTTGCTGTAGCCGGCCCCGATCGTCGTGCCGTCCTCGGCATCACTCGCGATCGTTTCCGCTGGAGGTTCTGCTGGGCGACCCGTCGGCCGGCAGTTTCGCCTGGCAGGCCGGCTGGTTCGCCGCCTTCCTCGGAGCGGCAGTCCTCACCTGGCGGCTCGGCTTGCGCAGCTACCAAGGCGCCGGCGCATGAGGCGGTACGGGCGGCTGTGGTGGAGTTGCCTGCAGCAAGCGATCCGGCGCGACCTGCAGTTCCGCAGCCAGACGATCATCAACGCGATCGCGTCCGCCGCCGAGCTGGTACTAGGGCTGATCCCGGTCCTCGTCCTCGCCGGCATGTCGACCACCGCGACCGGCTGGAACAGTCCGTTGGCGCTCGTGGTCGTCGGCCTGTACGGCGCCTGCACCGGCCTGATGGACTGCTTCGTCACGCCGAACCTGCGACGCATCGACAACTACGTCCGGCAGGGCGAGCTCGACCTGATCCTCATTCGCCCGGTGAACGCCCAGCTCTTCGCGCTGTTGCGGTGGATGGAGCCCGCGGAGTTCGGGCGGGTCATCACCGGACTCGCCCTGGCCGCGGCCGGCGCACACGCGGCGCACCTGTCGATCGACCCAGCGCTGCTGGCTCAAGCCGCGATCTGGACCGCCACCGGCTTCATCGGCTACAGCCTGCTCTGGGCGAACCTCGCGTACGTGGCGTTCTGGACGGAGAGCGCGGCACCCATCAACGACGTCGCACTCCAGGCCCGCGAAGCCGGGAAGTACCCGCAGACGTACTTCCCCAAATCCGTTCAGCTCGTCCTGGCGACGATCGTGCCGGCCGGGCTGATCGCGGCGGTACCGGTCGGAGTCCTGACCGGTACCACCGCCGCTCTCTCAACTGCTGCGCTGCTGCTGACGGCCGGCTTCCTGCTCACCGTCCTGCACTGGCAGGTCGCCAGTCGTCGCTACAGCAGCGCCAGCTAGCCGGTCAGGAGTTGGCCGAGAGGATCTGGTTGACGTCGTTGTTGGCCTTGATGAGGGAGGTGGGGTCGGACTGGAAGCCCAGCACCGACTCCATCGCCGGGGTCATCACCGCGGAGACGTCGGCCGCGTTGGGGTTGGCTGGGTAGGGAAAGACGTTGCCCGCTTCAACGGGTTCGAGAAAGGGAGTGATGTCCCACCCTGCCTTGGCGAAGGATGCCTTCGCGGCCGGCATGCTGGCGGTGACCGCGGGGAAGACGACGCCGGCCTTGGCGACGATGTCCTGGGCTTGTTGTGAACCAAGGAACTTCACCCACGCCCAGGACGCCTCCTTGCGGGTGGTGCCGGCCCAGATGCTGTCGGCGAGGCCGTTCATCATCGACATCCGCTTGCCGTTGGGGCCTTGCGGCAACCGGGCCAGTTTCGTCTTCACCTGCTTGAGCTGGGCGTAGGTACCGAGCATCCACGACCCGTTCGGGGTGATTCCGTACCTGCCCGCGCCGAAGGCCGTCGTCGCCGAACTGTCGATTCCCGACTTCGCCTGCGCGAAGCTCGGCATGTACCCCTTGGTGATGAGTCCGCGCCACCACCTGATGGTGTCGGTGAACTTCGGGTCGCCGTAGAAGAACTTGGTCCCCCACGGCTCGCCCTCGGAGTACTTCCAGCCGTTCGTCGCGGCGTACCAGCTCCAGCTGGTCTGCCCGTCGGCGCCACCCGCGTCACCGAAGCCGAGTCCGTAGACCTTCACGTTGCTCTTGTCGAAGCCGGGCTGGTCGCCGCGACGCCCCTTGCCGTCGACGGTGAGCCGGGCGACGATCTGCTCGAAGGTGCCGCCGTCCTGCGGATTCCACGTCATCGAATTCAGCTGCCCGGTGCTGATCCCAGCCGCCTCGGTGAGCGCGCTGTTGTAGAAGTAGGCCTCGGTGTCGAAGTCCTTCGGCAGGCCGTACCGCTTGCCGTCGGCACCGATCCACCGGTCGGCCAGGGTCTTCTGGTAGATGCCGAGGTCAACGTTGTCCTTGGCGACGAAGTCGTCGATCGCGAGCACCTGCAGCTTGTCCGCGAACAGCGGGTACTTGGCCGAGTGCGACGTGAACACGTCGGGCGCGGTACCGGAGATGAAGCCGATGACGAGTTTGTTCCAGTAGTCGCCCCAGCCGTTCTGCTCGATCTTCACCGAGTACTGCGGGTTCTGCTGCTGGAACAGCTTGGCGCACTCGGTGTACATCGGCAGCTGGGCCGAGTCCCACAGCCAGTAGGAGACCTCACCGTCGGGGCGGTCGGCGGCGCCGTTGTTGCAACCGGCCACCGCCGACGCGGCCAAGCCCGCGATACCGGCCTTCAGCAAGGTACGTCGGGACAGATTCATCGAGGCCACCTCACTTGATCCCGGAGAAACCGATGGAGTTGGTGATCTTGCGGGCGAACACCAGGAAGAGCAGGATCATCGGCAGCGCGGCGATCAGCGTCGCCGCCATCAGACCGGCCCAGTCCGGGCCGCCCTGCGGGGTCTGCGACCGGAAGATGCCGAGGGCAACCGTCAGGACGCGGACCTGCTCCTGCTGACCGACCAGCAGCGGCCAGAAGTAGTCGTTCCAGGAGTTGATGTAGGTCAGGATCGCGAGCGTGGCGATCGGCGCCGCGCTCATCGGGATGATCATCCCGAAGAAGATTCGCCGGTGGCCGGCGCCGTCGATCATCGCCGCCTCCTCCAGCTCACGGCTGATCCCGAGGAAGAACTGACGCAGGAAGAAGATCGCGAACGGCGTCATGAACGCGCTCGGCAAGATGATGCCGGCGAAGCTGTTCAGCAGCCCGAGGTTCTTGATCAGGACGAAGTTCGGCAGCGTGGTGAAGATCGGCGGCACCATCAGCGCCGCCAGGAACAAGGCGAACACCTTGTCCCGGCCAGGCCAGCGCAACCGGGCGAACGCGTACGCCGCCATCGCACTGAAGAAGACCTGGCAGACCGTCGTGATGGTTGCCACCACCAACGAGTTGCGCAGGTACAGCCAGAAGTTGACCGAGGCGCCGGAGCCACCTTGAGCCTGCGCCTCGGCGACGGTCGATAGGCCGAGTACCCGCTTGAAGGCACCGAGCGTCGTCTCGACCGGGAGCAACGAGTTCGGGTGGCCCGCCAGTTGGGTGTTGTTCGACAGCGCAGTACGGAGCATCCAGTAGAACGGGAAGAGGGTCAGGATCATCAGGACGATCAGGCAGGCCCAGGCGACGATCCGGCCCGGATTCAGCGGCTTCCTCATGACAGGTCACTCTCCTTGGCCCGCAGCAAGCGGAGCTGGAGCAGCGACACGATCGCGAGGATGGCGAACAGCACCATCGCCATCGCGGAGGCGTAGCCGAAGTCGAACCGGGTGAACGCCCGCTCGTAGATGTAGTAGTAGATCACCCGGGTGGCGTTGACCGGGCCGCCCTGGGTCGTCACCGCGACCGTGTCGAAGATCTGGAACGAGCCGATCATGGTGACCACCAGGACCATCACCAGGACGGGCCGCAGCAACGGCAGGGTGATCCGCCAGAACGTCTTGAGCTCGGTCGACCCGTCCACCTCGGCCGCCTCGTAGACGTACTTCGGGATCGTCTGCAGCCCGGCGAAGACGAGCAGCGCGGTGTAGCCCATGTGCCGCCAGACGTTGATCCCGGCGATGGTCGGGATGGCCCAGTGCGAGTCGCCGAAGAACGCGACCGGGTCGACCCCGATCCAGGTCAGGCCCTGGTTCACGATGCCGATCTGGAAGTCGAGCATCCAGTACCAGACGAGCGCGACCACGACGTTCGCCACCAGGTACGGCGCCAGGATCACCGCCCGGACCGTGATGGACTGGGTCAGTCGGTACATCAGCATCGCGATGCCGATCGCGAGGACGGTCTGCAGGCCGATGTTGATCACGACGTACTCGACGGTGACGCCGAGCGCGTTCCAGAAGAAGCTGTCGTGGATCATCCGGTCGTAGTTGTCCAGCCCGTTGAAGTCCGGCGCGGACAGCAAGCTGTACTCGGTGAAGCTGAGGTAGGCACCCCGCAACGTGGGCCAGACGTAGAACACCGCGAAACCCAGCGTCGCGGGGGCCAGGAAGATCATCGCGACCTTCAGATCCCCGTACCTTCGTCGTTTCCGTCGTACGCCGTCCGGCGTACTCGTCGTCGTGGTCACGGGGACGATCTCCTCCTCAGTAGGCGCCGTCCGTCGGACGGCTTCAGTCGATCGCTTGGACTCCCAGCAGAACAGCGCTCTCCGGCCACTGCGCCGGCACCTGTACGCCGACCGAGGCCAGCGCGGCGCCGTTGAGCTCGACCGTGCCGCCGTCGACCCACCAGGGCGCCGAGTTGCGCAGCTCCGGGCCCGGGGTCGCAACCTTGCTGACCCGGTAGACCCGGTCCTTGGTGAGACCCGGCAGCCGGACCCGGCCCAGGTCGGAGGTGATCGACTGAGCCAGCTGTACTGCGGAGAAGACCGCGCGGGAGCCGTCCTGTGCGACCACACCGTGCAGCAGGAAGTCGTCCGAGCCACGATCGGCACGGACCACCCGGCCGGTGTGCAGCAGCGGCCGCAGCTCCTTGTGCAATGCGACCCACCCTGCCAGCTCTTCGCGCTCCTCCGGCGATGCCGCGCTGATGTCCCACTCGATCCCGAAGTGACCGAACAGTGCGGTGGCAGCCCGGAAGCCCAGGCTCTGGGTACGACCGGTGGTGTGCGCCTTCGGCGGGCCGACGTGGCAGCCGATCAGCTCCGGCGGTAGCAGCAGCTGGGTGTAGCGCTGGATCTTCTGCCGCTCCAGCGCGTCGTTGCTGTCACTGCCCCAGACCCGGTCGGTCCGCTCGAGGATGGCGAGGTCGACCCGGGCACCACCCGACGAGCACGATTCGATCTCCAAGGCCGGGTGGCGGCGCTTGAGCTCGTCGAGCAGCCGGTACACGCCCAGTGTCTGCTCGTGGATCCCCGCAGTACCGGTCTGCTGGTTGCCGCCGTCAACGAAGTCGCGATTGTGGTCCCACTTCAGGTAACTGATGTCGTACTCGTTCAGCAGGCTGTCGAGCCGCTCCAGCAGGTAGTCGTACGCCGCCGGGATACCCAGATTGAGGCCCTGCTGGTGGCGCGCGGTCGGTGGCATCCGGTTGCCGGTGGCAAGGATCCAGTCCGGGTGCTCGCGGGCCAGGTCGGAGTCCGGGTTGACCATCTCCGGCTCGACCCAGAGGCCGAACTGCAGCCCGAGCCCGGTGACGTGGTCGACCAGCGGGTGCAGACCCTTCGGCCAGATGCCTTCGTCGACGTACCAGTCGCCGAGGCCCGCGTGGTCGTCGCGACGGCCCCGGAACCAGCCGTCGTCGAGCACGAAGCGCTCCGCACCGACCTCGGCGGCCGCGTCGGCGAGCGCCTTCAGCTTGTCGAGGTCCAGGTCGAAGTACACGGCCTCCCAGGTGTTCAGTACCACCGGGCGGTCGGTCTTCGGGTGCGTTTCGCGCGCCCGGAGGTACTCGTGGAAGCGGGTCGACAGCTGGTCGAGGCCGATGCCGTACGAGCCGTAGATCCACGGCGTGCTGTACGTCCCCTGCGGAGCCAGGCGCCCTTCGCCGGGAAGCAACAGCTCGCCGCCGCCGATCACGGCGAACCCGCTCATACCGCGTTCGGCGTACGAGCGGTGGTTGCCGCTCCAGGCGGTGTGCACGCCCCAGATCTCGCCGGTGCCGAAGTCGAAGCCCGGGGTACCGGCGATGAGCAGCAGAGTCGCGTCGGCGCCGGTGCGGCCACGGCGGTTGTCGCGGATGTGCGCGCCCTGGGTGAACGCGTGCCGCTGCGGGTGCCGCTCGCCGATGTGCCGGCCGGTCAGGTCGAGCAGCTCGGTCGCCTCGGTCGGCACCGGCAGCGCGAGCACCAGCCCGTCGACCGTGTACGCCGAAGTACCGGCGTTCGTCAGCTCGGCCTTGGCCCGGACGAGCCCGGACGCGGTCAGCTCGATCACGAGCGCCAGGCTGAGCCCGGCC
This sequence comes from Streptomyces sp. SID13031, assembly GCF_010548305.1. Taxonomy (GTDB): domain Bacteria; phylum Actinomycetota; class Actinomycetes; order Propionibacteriales; family Kribbellaceae; genus Kribbella. The sequence continues at coordinate 286,495 of NZ_JAAGLV010000002.1, read as the reverse complement.
TGCGGGTCGGCCGCGGTCACCTGGACCGTGTTGCCGGTCTGCGCGACCTCGTTGAGCTGGAAGGAGGCGGAGAAGTCCTGCCCGTCGCGGTGCCCGTTGAGCCCCGGCAGGCCGAACCAGCCCGCGGAGTACTCCGGGATGAGCGCGACCGGCAAGTTGTCGTCGAGCCCGTTGCCGTCCTGGACCGCTCCCACCCCGTGCCTGAGCCCAACCAGAGCGGCCTCGTCCAGCGGGCCGAGATCGGCACCCCAGTGCAGCACGGACGGAAGGGCCGGACCGGAGCAATCCAGCACAAGGCTGACACCCGCCGAGCGGAGCTGCAGCACCTTGATGTTCGACACTGTTGATTCACTCTGCTTTCTGATTGTTTTCAGGACGAAACTATTTACCCAAACAGAGCGGGTGTCAATAGCTTCACCTGGTTAAGTAAATACCGCAATCAGTCAGCGCTAGCAAGGCGCGTCCGCACGAGCAGATCGTGCAGTGCGGCATCGGCGGCGGACCGCTCAGCCAGCTTCGACTCGGCCTCCGCCTTGGCCGCCATCAAGTCCGGCAGGTAAACCGGCGCCTCAGCCAGCTCGAGCAATTCGCGCAGATCCGCCTGTACAACGCGGCCCAGTCGTCAGGCCGGCCACTTCCCCGGCCGGCAGGAGATGGACGCACCGATGCTCCTTCTCCGGACCGATCTCAGCCAGGCGTCAACCTTAGCCACGTCGGGCACCGCGGGCAGAACGGTTTTCTGCAAGGCATCCTCGAGTTGGGCGTGGAGGTCCAGGCGCCAGCGTTCGACCTCGGCCCAGGGCAGCTCGCCGCGCTTCACCGCCAGCAGGCGGTCGCGCTGGGGGCCGACGTCGACGACCAACTCGCCTTCGGTGAGCAAAGTACGGGCCGCTAGCAACAAGCGGATGAGGTGCATGACGTGCTTCCACTTGGGGGCGCCGTCGCGCCGGTAGTCCGCCTCGATCTTCTTGAACTGGCTCAGCACGTAGCCCGAGTAGGTCTGGTAGGCGAGCTGGGAGAGGAACGACCGCCGCAGAGCTAGGAGCTCCTCACCAAGGGGCGTCTGCTGCACGATGAGCGGCGAGTGAAGGACCTCGAGCAGGTTGGGGTTCGCCTTCAGCGCAAGCTCACAGAAGCGCTCGACCTCCCACGAGAACCATTCGTCCTCAGGCCCGTCGACATGCATCGGCGGCTTGCCGAGCGACCAGAACGCCTCCGTCGGCGCGACGTACACGCCACGCGTATCGGTGTCCGAGGCATCCGTGTCCAGCCCGAACGCCCGCGACCCCACCACCGCCGCGTAGATCGTGTGCTCGAGCACCAGCCGATCCCCATCCGGCTGATCCACCGCAATGGCTTCACTCTGGTATGCCGTCCGCAGGCTCAACTGATCGCGTTTCGCCGTCGCCTCACGCCCATCCACCAGCCGCACGACGTACTGCCCGTCAGCCGTCACCCCGCTGACCCGCCCAGTCGCACCCCGCTGCGCAGTACCGCCGGCCGCATCGCGCCGCTCGACCCGCAACACCACCTGCGTCCCCACCGGCAACTGCGGCCCTTCGATCACCATGCCGCCCATGCTCCCCGATTCCCGGTCCGCCACCACCCACCAACCTCCCGCCGCCCCGCCTCCCCCGCTCACCGCCGCCTGCCCAGCCTCGGCCGGGGCGACTTGGTGTGTGGTGGCGGACCGGCTCGCCTTATTGACAAATTAGACTGTCAATACAACAGTAGGCGGCATGAAGTTGCTGGAGGAGCCTGCGAAAGTGCGGGCCGCGCTGTCGCCGTTGCGGCGGCAGTTGCTCGAACTGCTGCAGGAGCCGGCCTCGGGGACTCAGTTGGCCGCGACCCTGGAGCTGCCGCGACAGCGGGTCAACTACCACCTGCGAGAGCTCGAGAAGGCTGGGCTGGTGGAGCTGGTCGAGGAGCGTCAGCGGCGGGGTTGCGTCGAGCGGATCCTGCGCGCGACCTCCGGCTCGTTCGTCGTGGACCCGGGCGTGATGGGCCGGAGCTTCAGCCGGATCGGCGATCAGTACGCGGCCGAGCATCTGGTGGAGGTTGCGGCCGGCACCGTTCGCGACGTGGCCCGGATGCAGAGCAAGGCAGATGCCGATGGCAAGCGGCTGCTGACCTTCACGCTCGAGGCCGAGGTGCGGTTCGCCGAGCCCGGCGACGTGCATCGCTTCACCGACGCGCTGACCGAGGCGGTCCGGCAGGTCGTCGAGACGTTCGACACCGAGGGCGGCCGGCCCTATCGGCTGATCGCCGGCGGCCACCCCGCGCCCCGTAGTACCGGATCCGGCAGTACAGAAGCCGCCAGCCCACGAGGAGAGAAGTCATGAGCGAGGAGACGCCGCGGATCGTGGTGACCGTGGCCGCGCCGGTCGAGGCGGTCTGGGACGCCCTGCGGGACAAGAAGAAGATCCAGCACTGGCACGGCTGGGAGTACGAGGGGCTGGACGCCGAGATCGACCTGATCTTCTTCACCGGGTTCACCGCGGACGGCGAGACGCACACGCTGGAGCTGCACGGCGGCGACCGGTTCGTGGTCGAACCGCAGGAGGGCGGCTCGAAGATCACCCTGACCCGGGCGCCGCATGGCGACGACCCGGCGTGGGACGCGTACTACGACGACATCACGGAAGGCTGGATCACGTTCGTCCAGCAACTCCGCTTCGCGCTCGAGCGACACCCGGGCGATGCGCGCAGGACGCTCTTCTACTCGGGCGCCGGCGATCGCAGTACGGGACCGGCCGATCAGTTGGGACTCGACGCAGCGGTCGGTGCGGTCTACGCCGCTGACCTGATCGGTGAGGCGGTGACCGGGCAGGTGTGGTTCCGGTCCGAGCATCAGGTCGGGCTGACGGTGGATCAGTGGGGTGACGGGCTGCTTGTGCTCAGCCATGTCGGCGCCTCCGACAAGAAGGCGAACGGCGCCGCGATGGCCGTACTGACCTTCTACGAGCTCAGCGACAACGAGCGTGCGGCGATCGGCAAGCGCTGGCAGGACTGGTGGCCGCAGCGCTACCCCGCCACCGAGGAGCTGCCTCCGTCCAGCTGACCCAGCGGTGACAGAGCAGTGACAGGGCGCAAACGTGCCAGCACTCTCGGTCTACCCTTGGCTGTTACCCGGGAGTACATTCTCGCTGCACGGTGACCACCACGGGGTCCAAGTGGTCGCCGACCTTTGGCGAGGAGGCCTTGCTGTGCTCAGTCCGCGCTCGGCAAAACTCAACTGGCGTCGTTTGTCCTTGACCATCACCGCTCTCACCCTGACGGCCGGCAGCCTGGTCGTCACCACTCCCGCAGCCCACGCGGACGGCCCCGGCTCCGGTACGCCGTATGTCGTGACCGTCGGCGACTCCTACATCTCCGGCGAAGCGGGTCGCTGGGCCGGCAGCTCCAACAACTCCGAGGCACCGGCCGACGCGCTCGGCAGCCACGCGTACCACGACAACGCCGCCGGGACCGCGGAGACGATCCCCAGGTGCCACCGCAGCAAGTCGGCCGAGGCGTACGTCGGCGGTGGTGTCGGCGGGCTCAACCTGGCCTGCTCCGGCGCTCGTACCGGCACGTCCACCGGCGACGACTTCAAACCCGGGCTCGACTTCTACGACGACGGCGCCGGCCACCTCGGCCAGGCGAAACTCCTGCAGCAGTTCGCGGCCGGCCACAACGTCAAGCAGGTGGTCGTCTCGATCGGCGGCAACGACTTCAACTTCGCCTCGGTCGTGCAGTCCTGCGTGACCGACTTCCTGCTGTCGCCGTCATGGAACCCCGACTATTGTCGCGACGACTCGTCGGTGGTCGCCAACTTCACCACCGCCAACGTCACCGCAGTACGAGGCCGGATCGCGACGGCCTTCCAGAACATCCGTACTGCGATGCGCAACGCCGGCTACGGCGACAACGCGTGGACGCTGCTCGTCCAGACGTACCCGTCGCCCATCCCGGCGGGGAGCGGCTTCCGCTACGGCCAGTCTGGTTTCACCCGGCAGAGCACCGGCGGCTGCGGCTTCTGGAACGCCGACGCAGACTGGGCCAACTCGAGCGCACTGCCGACTATCAACAGCACCGTCCGGGCTGCGATGGGTCAGTCCGGTCTGACGAACACCCGCCTGCTCGAGCTCCAATCCACCTTCAACGGCCGCCGCCTCTGCGAGAAGACAGTAGGCCTGTACGAGGAGGTCGGCCTCACCTCCTGGACCCAGCCCACCGCCGTCGACAAGACCGAATGGATCAACCAGATCCGCACGGTCACCACGGTCGGCTCGAACTACTACATCCAGGAATCCATCCACCCCAACTACTGGGGCCAGCTAGCCCTCCGCTCCTGCATCCGCCAGACCTACACCCAAAACCGAGGCGGTACCTGCACGATCGCCGGCACCGGCTTGCTCAACGGCGAACCACGGATGACGCTGAACTGATCCCTCACCCCAGGAAACTCCCACGCCCACTCCTAACGTCGCGGTCCAGGTTCACCAGCTCCCACCCACCCTTGAACGCGGGCTCATCCGTCGCCCGCTCAGTGAAAGCGATGGGTGGGAGCCCGGCACCGCGCGGTTGCAGTGGTTGGGCAAACCCGACGCCTACTCCGCCGGCCAGCCCTGCGTCGCGTCCGCGTTCGCTAGCTCCCGCCCACCCAGTACGCGGGCTCTCCGTCGCCCACTCGGCGACAGCGAGTCGCCGGCCCCGCCCCGCGTGGTTGGCGATCCAGCCACCGCGGCTGGCGCAGCTAGCGACTAATGGCCGGCCCGCCGCCGCAAGGCTGGGCAACCGGCATGTGACTCAGCAGTCAGAGCCCCCGAGGCGGTTGGCCCCCTGTGCGTCCCGAGCGACAGGACATAGTGCGGATTGCCGACGGTCAGGCCGTGTGCTCAGGCGGGAGGCGTGGGGCGGGGCGTCACTATGTCCTGTCGTTAGGGACAGAGGTGGGCCCGCTCACGCGCGGCAGCTGATCTCCATGCCGTCTTCGACGGGGAACTCGGTGGTGACGTAGCCGTTGGCTGGGTTGCGGACGTAGGTCAGGTAGTCCGACATGCTGGGGGATTTGATGTCGTCGGCAACGACCAGGGCGCCGGGGGCGAGACGATCCTCCAACAGGCGTAGCACCGGGAGGCAGAGGTCTTTCCAGCCGTCCAGGAGGAGCAATCCGATCGGGCCTGGGATGTCGGCGAGGGTGGTCAGCGCATCGCCGGCCAGGATCGTCACGGGGGCGGCTACGCCGGCTTCCTCGAGGTTGGATTGGGCTGCGGCGATCTTGGTTGTGCTCAGCTCGGTGGTGAGTACCTCGCCGATGCCGTTGTCGACGAGCGCGGCGGCCAGGTAGATGGTCGAGATCGCGTACGACGTACCGAACTCGACCACCGTCGCCGGGCGGGCAGCTCGCACCAATGAGTAGAGCAGTTGGCCGCCGGCGGCGGAGATCGGCATGTAGATGTCGGCCAGCGCATCGGCGCGCTCCTGCGTGGTAGCCGACTCATAGGAACGACCGCCGACCCAAGGTGACGGCGCAGCATCATCGCGCTCCGCTCCGGCGAAGAGGCGATCGAGGACCTTCTGGACAGCTGGACTATCGAGTGTGTTGGTCATGACGGCTAGACTAGACGCAACGTATAGTCTAGACAAGAACACGAGGAGGCCGGCGATGCATCACGGGAACAGGCATGGACGGAGCGAAGAGGCGCGCCAGGCCGTTCTCGAAGCGGCCGACGATCTCATGGTGGAGAAGGGGTTCGCCGGCCTGACGGTCGAAGGAATCGCGAACCGGGCCGGGGTCGCCAAGCAGACGATCTATCGCTGGTGGCCGTCCAAGACGGAGATTCTGATCGAGGCGTTCGTCGACGACGCCGCTGACTATCTGACGCCACCGGACACCGGTGATCTCGCCACGGACCTACGCCGCCACCTCGCCAAGGTCGCCGACTTCCTCACCCAGACAGACGCAGGCGCCGTTTTCCGCGCCCTCGCAGGCCAAGCCCAACACGACCCAGCGGTAGCCGAACGCCTCCGCGCCGACCACCTCACCCACCAACGCGAACGAGACAGCCAACCGCTCCTCCGAGCGATCGCCCGCGGCGACCACCCCGCCGACACCGACGTCGACTTCGCGGTCGAGCAACTGGTCAGCCCGATCTACTACCGCGTCCTCGTCACCGGCGAGCCGGTCCCCCGCAAGTACACCAACCGCCTCGTCACGCAGTACCTCAGCCTAGGTGGACCAGGCCGCGCCGAAGGGCTTCGGTGATGGCGCCTGCGCGGTTGGTCGCGCCGAGTTTGCGGTAGGTGCGGACCAGGTGGGTCTTCACCGTTGCCTCGCTGAGGTAGAGGGTTGCGGCGATCTCACGATTGCTGAGGCCGTCGGCGAGTAGGCGGATCACCTCCACCTCCCGATCGCTCAAAGCACCGCCGGGTGTGGTCACCTCCTCGACCAGCAACCCCACCGCTTCTTGCGCAAGGCCGGTACCACCGGCGTCAGCAGTCCTGAGCGCGCGGAACAATTCCTCGGGCTGCCCTGCCTTCAGCACATAGCCCCGAGCACCGGCAGCCAGTGCCAAGGCCACGTCGGTGCGCGTCCCGTGGCTGGTCAGCACGACCACCCGGATCCCCGGTGCCGCTCCGGCCAGCCGCCGAGTCGCCTCGATGCCGTCGATCGCGCCCTTCTCCAAGCGCAGGTCCATCAGGACGAGCTCGGGCTGCAACTCGAGAGCCAGCCGGATCGCCTCCTCGCCGTCACCGGTCTCCCCGACCACCTCGAACCCGGGCTCGCCTTCCAGTAACGCCCGCAGCCCGGCCCGGACCACCACGTGATCGTCGACCAGCAGCACCCTCATCCCGCGGCCGCCGCGGTCGGGATCGAGACCGTCAGCGCCGTGCCACGACCAGGCGCACTGTCCAGCGTCAAGGTGCCACCAAGGTTGCGGAGCCGCTCCCGCAGCGCGGGCAGGCCGAATCCCCTGTCCTGACTGGGCTTCCCCGGCACTACACCAGTGCCGTTGTCGCTGATCCTGAGATGCACGGCTTCGGCCTGCCAGTCGAGCACGACCTCGATCCGATCCGCCCCGGCATGATCCCTGACATTCGCCAAGGCCCCTTGCACAGTTCGCAACAGCGTCGTCTCCGCCTCCGGGCTCATCGACCTGGCCGACCCTGTCGTCGTCAGTACAACGGTCGGCCCGTACTGCTGCTCCCGCCGGCACAACTCCTCCAAGGCAACGGCAAGCCCACCCTCTTCGAGCTCCGCCGGAGTCAGATCAGCGATGATCCGCCTAGCCTGTACTACGTTCTGCCCCAATCCTTCGGTGACATCGCGGACCCGTTGTCGCGCCTTCTCCGGCGCGACATCCCAGTCCCGGTCGGCCGCTTGCAGGAGCATCCGGCTGCCCGCCAGGTCCTGAGTCAGCGTGTCGTGGATCTCGCGGGCGAGCCGGGCCCGTTCTGCCACGACACCCGCCTCATGCTGATGATGAGCCAGCTCGTCGCGAGTACTGCGGAGTTGCTCTAGCAGGTGCTGCCGGATCGCGGTGTCCCGCTGCTGTCCGGCGTACAGGGCGACGGTGGCCCAGATCGCGGCCGCGGGTGGCAACAGTAGGTCGAAGTCGCCCGGCTGCCGGTAGAGCGCCGCGACGAGGAAGATGGTGGTGATGCCCACGGCAACCAGAGCTGCTCGCGTCGGCAGAGCTCGCAACAGCAGACAGGCCAGGGGAATCGCCAGCCAGCTGTAGACCGTCGCGTACGGCGCCGGCACGGTGCTGACCAGCAGCATCCAGACGCCCGTCGCCGCCGCCACCAGCGGAATCTGCCAGCGGCCAAGGCGGCCTCCCGCCCAGACCGTCGTCGCATAGCCACCGCACAGCAGGATGCTCAAGCTCAGCACGTAGACGCAGAGCGCGGTGTTCAGCGAGAGGAACCGGGCGAACGAGCCGATCACGATGAGGAAGAACACCGCGTGCACGGCGAACTCGAGGCGGGACACGGTATTCCTGGACACTTCCGCTCCCTTCGCGAGCCTTGGCCATCGTCGAGTGTAGCCAGCTGTCACCAGACCATCCGGGCCTCAGCGTCCAGGATGTAGTCCCAGCCAGCCCGGAGTGGGCGCGCCCGCCACCTCACCGAAGTACAGGGCGAACGTCTGCCGCCAGCGCTCGACCTCGGCCCGGTCGCCCATGAAGGCGGGGAATCCGTCCAGGCCGGCGTTCGCGTAGGTCCAGATCGGCCGCAGCCCGGCGGGCGCCGCCATGTCGGTGCGCACAGACCACCCGTTGAACGAGGTCTCCTGGCGTGCCATCGTCAACTGCCAGTTGAGATAGAGCTTGGCAGCGGTCTGGTTCGGCGCGTCCGCGAGAATCGCGGCACGCTGCCCCCATGCCATGAAGGGATCCTTTGCCGGCACCACCCACCTGGTCGGCGACGTCGCGCGCGGATTGCCGGAGCCACCTAACCCGAGTGCCTTCTGCCCCGAGTTCAGGGCCAGGGCCGGAGTATGGCTGCCACGAGCGAACGAAACCTGCTGCTGGGCCAGCTCGGCGATCCACGACCACCCGTAGGCCTCCGCGTAGCGCTTGTAGAGGTAGAGCGTCGCATCGTCGTCATTCGGATAGGCCGACGCAATCTGCCCGCGCCACCGCGGATTCGTCAGGTCTCGTGGCGACGTGGGTACATTGCCGCCGACGCCGGCGACGTTGTAGCTGTAGCTGAAGGCGTACACGCCCACCGCGACCCACGCACCGTCGGCATCCTTGAATCGGTCGTAGACCTTGTCGAACCCGGCCGGCTTGTACCGGAGTAGGCGCCCCTGCTGCTTCCACCTGGGGAAGTTCTGCACGGTCTGAAACTGCACGACATCCGGCACCAAGGTCCCGGTCGCGAACTGGTTGTCCACCCGGACATCGTGAAACTTGCTGTAGTCCACTACCAGCGTCAACGCGATCTTCGGGAACCGCGCCCGGAACGCCGCCGCCATCGCATCCTGCTGGGTGGCCGTGTCTCCACCCGCGTAGATCACCAGTTTGCCGGACTCCCGAACCGCCGCCTCGTACAACTCATCCAGCGACCGCCCCTCCTCGCGAGCCGCAGTACGAGCCGACGCCGGCACCCCCACAGCCAGAGCGGCCCCAACCCCGGCCCCTGCTCCCAACAACCTCCGACGACTGATCCCACTGACCACGACGACTCCTTCGATCGATGCTCCGACCTGACGATCGTCGCGTCCGGGCGCCGGTCCGCGCGTCGTCCATCGGGATCGATCGGCAGCGATCCGGTGGAATCCGGATTCATCCTTTCGGTTGAACGCGACTTTCGGTTGAACGCGACTTACGGTTGAACGCGACGAGGCCCCCGGCAACCAGTTGGTTGCCGGGGGCCACTTAGTCAGGTCAGCTCAGGTTGAGACTCGTGTCGTCGACGACGAACGAGGTCTGCAGGGAGCTGTCTTCGGTACCGGTGAAGGTGATGGTGGACGTCGTGCCCGCGAGGGACGAGACGTCGAAGGACCGCAGCGTGTAGCCCGCGGCCTTGTTGAGGTTGGAGTAGGTGGCCAGCGTGGTCGCGCCGGCCTTGACGGTCAGCTTGTCGTACTGGATCGACGTGGTGGTCTCAGCCGTGTCGATGTGCAGCCAGAAGGACAGCGTCCCGTGGCAGCCGGCCGGGATGGTGACGGACTGGCTCAGCGAGTCGGTGTGAGTCGAGCCGTAGCCGTCGAGCCACGCCTTCTTCGCACCGCCGTGGCTTGGCTGACCGGATGAGCTGTCGATCACTCCGGCTGTGGCCGTCCAAGGCGCCGCAGTAGCGGATTCGAAGCCCGGGTTGCCGAGCACCTGGCCGGAGCAACCCCCGCCACCACCAGTGATGGTGAAGGTGAACGAGGTACTACCGGAGCCGCCCGCAGTCGCTGCGGCCGTTGCGGTGACGTTGAACGTGCCCGCCGCGGTCGGAGTACCGGAGATGGTGCCGGTGGAGGCGCCGATGGTGATGCCGCCCGGCAGGCCCGTGGCCGACCAGGTGTACGGCGCGGTGCCGCCGGTGGCGGTCAGCGTGAATGACGCGATCGCGGTACCGACTACGCCGCTCTTGTTGCCCGGGTTGCCGACGGTGACGCCGCCCGTCGCACAGGTCGGGTCAGCAGCCTGTGCCGGAACGCTTACCGCGTCCCACGCCGCCTTGACGGTGTTGAACTCGGCGCAGCTGCCCGGGTACAGGTTCTTGGCCGCGGTCAGCGTCCAGGTGCGGTACTTCAGGTACGAGCTGCTGCTCGTCTTCATCAGCATCGCGTTGTACATGATCTTCATGGCCTTCTGGATGCCCAGACCGGTCACCGTCGAGCTGTTGCAGGTCGGGCTCGCCGGCGAGCCGTTGCTGCCCTGCGACAGCAGGTAGAACCAGTGGTTGCCGGGTCCGGCCGCCGCGTGCACCTCGGTGCCCGGGATCGAGCTCGAGTAGCAGTTCGGGTCGCCGAGCGCCGACGGGTTGTACATGTTCCGGATCGGCCCGCTGCCGACCAGGTTGACCTCTTCGCCGACCAGGAAGTCCGGCGGGTCGTACGCCGCCGCCTGGTTGCTGTAGTACTCCGTCGCCGCACCGAAGGTGTCAGCGACGAACTCCTGCGTTCCCGCTCCCGAGATACCGCCCGGGGTGTGGTCGTCGATGCCGTGACCCATCTCGTGCGCCACGACGTCGACCGAACCGATCCAGCCACCGGCGGTGTTCTTGCCGATCTGGATCTGGGTGCCGTCGTAGTACGCGTTCTGGTCGTTCAGACCGACGCGGATCGGCCAGGCGCCACCGGAACCGTCCATGCCGTTGCGGCCGAGCCAGTCGGTGAGCATCTTCTTCTCGGTCTGCGCGGCGTAGAGCGCGTCGACGCAACCGGTTTCCTTGCTGGTACCGACCCCGTTGCCCCAGTTGTCGTCCGGACCGGAGAACGTCTGGTTGTTCGCCGAGTCCTGGCAGGACAGGTTGGTGGTACCGGGGTCCTTCATCGAGTAGGTGCTGCCGGTCAGCGTGGTGGCCAGGGTCAGCGGGCTGGGCCCACTGAAGGCGGCCGTACCGTTGCCGGCCAGCACGTGCTCCTTGGTACCGAGCACCTTGCCGCTCGCCGCGTCGACGTACACGGACAGGCTCGACGGCTCCTCGCCGTTACTACCGGTGACACGGGACTGCCAGGCCAGCCGCGGAATACTGCCAAGTGCGTACACAGCCAGCGTCGGCGTGGTGCTGGACGTAACGGTCTTGAGCTGCTTGGTCGCGGTCGCCTTGGCGGTCGCGGCGCTGATTCCGGACTTCGTCGCGAGCTCGGGAATCGCGGTGGTCTGCGCGACCGAGGTGGCCTTGACGGCGCCGCTCGCGTCGGTGACGACGACGAAGTCACCGCCGATGACGGGCAGGCCCTTGAACGTGCGCTCGTACGGGACGTACTGCAGCCCGGACGGTTCGGAGATGACTGGCTTGGCGATGAAGCTGTCGCCCTTGCCGGCATGCAGTCCGGCTGGACGGTCCGCCACCAACGACGACGCGGACTGGGCCGCGAACGCCTTCGACTGGGCCTGTGTCGGCCTCGGCGGTGGTGCCGCACTCGGCACGGCGCTGGAGGCCGTGGTACCCAGTCCGGCAGCGGTGGCTACCGTGAGACTGGCGATCGCGAGAACGGTGGCGGGCTTACGGGAACGCTGGAACAAGACCATCGGTGTGGTCCCTTCGCGAAAATAGTGCTGGGCGGGTCGCGCGCCGCCGGGCTGGCAGGCAGCCGCACCACTTCCGCCTGGAACGCTCCGGCTCCCCACCTGGCGCCCTGCGATCCCTCCCCTTCGTCCACCGCCGGTGGAGCGCGCGGACGGACACTATGCCCGCGCAATTTCCCCGGCAAGGCGCGGAAATGCCGCTGACACCAACACGCCAAGTGATCACGTTGTCACCGTCCGGACATCGCTTTCCGTGTCACTTCCGGGCCATTTCAAGGCCACTTGGACCTGACATAGGCCTGGGTCCGCCGCCAGCCTGGCTCCAACTCGAACCCGCCTAGGGCGCCAATCCTTTGGCTGTGGCAGCGAAGCCGGCCGACCAGTCCGACCCGATGATGTTTCCGATGTATCCGTCCGGCCGGATCAGGATCAGTACGTCGCCTGTTATCCCATAGATTCTGGCGACCTGGCCGGTGGTGTCAGCGAGGCTGCTCTGATCCCCATCACCCTCTGAGCGCACCGCATAGCAACGAAGTTCGGCGCCACCATCCGGCCAGGCCAGCTCCGGCAGCGTCCCGATGGCTGTGGGGCCGAAGGCCAGCAGGGTGAAATGCGGTCCCCGGTAGGCGTCGAACAACCTGCTGACGCCAGGCCCGGTACACGGCGCGTCCGGCGCGCGATCGCCTACCTGCAGGGTCTTGGTAGCCAGTCCGTCGGCGGGAGCGAGTGGACCACCTCGATAGGAGAGCCCGATCTGCCGTTCCTCGTCTCCGCGCTTGAGGCTCGCGAGCTTGCGCTGGTCGAGACCGGCGTAAAGCTCGGTGGACCGGCCGAGAACTCGCGCGGCGACCGGCCGCCGTTCGGCCTCGTAGCTGTCGAGCAGGGAGTCCGGTGCGCCGGCGATGACCTGGCCGAGTTTCCACCCCAGGTTGTAGGCATCCTGTACTCCGGTATTGAGCCCCTGCGCGCCGGCCGGAGTGTGCACGTGCGCGGCGTCGCCCGCCACGAACACCCGGCCGGCGCGGTAGTGCTCGACGATCCGGATGTTCGGCCGGAACACCGAGGTCCAGGTGACATCGCGAAGCCTGAGGCCGGTGAGCGAGTGGAACCGCGCCGCCAGCGCAGCCTCGTCGACCTCCGGCGCCTCCTCCGGCTTCAGACGGAACATCAACTGGAACTGCTCGGAGTGGGGCAGCGGGCATGCTCCGACGAACCGGCCGCCCGGACGCGGCCAGACGTGCCACCGCTTGCGAGACAGCCCGTCGATCGTGGCGTCCACGATCAGCGTCCGGTCGGACTGGTCGGTCTCCCCCGCGAACTGCAGGCCGGCGGACTTCCGTACTGCGCTCCCGCCGCCGTCGGCGCCGACCAGGTACTTGCTGCGCACCCGCTCCCCCGAGGACAGCGTCGCGGTCACACCGTCGCCGTCCTGCTCGAAGCCTTCCAGCGCAACGCCGAACTCGATCCGCAGGCCGAGCCGGTCGAGCAGCCGGTGCAGGATGGCGTCGGTGCGAGATTGCGGTAGCAGCAGGATGTTCGGGTGCGGCACCTCCGGCGTCGGCTCGTACCGGCGCTGCATCCGCCACGGCACGGTGATCGGTCCGAGATGGATACCCAGCAACGGGTATGTGCCGCCCTCCGCATGCGCCTCGGCCAGCACGCCGAGATCTTCGAAGACCTCCTGGGTCCGCGGCTGCACTCCCTTGGCGCGAGACCCTTCGAACGCGTGCGGCGCCTTGTCGATCAGGCGAACACGCAGGTCTCGCCGCAGCATGTCGGCCGCCAGCGCGGACCCGACCGGGCCGGCTCCGACCACCAGTACGTCGATGTCATGGGTCACGGCACTTCTCCCCGAATAGTGGCTACACCGTAGTCGATACGTTTCGGCTACAGTGTAGCCACAATGCCGCACAAAAGGTCCCGCCCGGGGCGCCCCTCGATCTCGGTCGACCGCGTCATCGACGCCGCCGTCGAACTCGTCGACGAACTGGGACCGGCCGACTTCAGCATGAGAGTGCTGGCGCAACGGCTGGAGTCGAGCACAGCCACCCTGTACCGCCACTTCGCCGGCAAGGACGCGATCCTCATCCACGTTGTGGATCGTGTACTCGGCGAGGCACCTCGGCATGTTGTCGACCTGCCGGACGACTCGACCTGGCAGGAGCGGCTCATCGCCGGCGCCGAGGCCTTGTTCCGGACCCTGCAGCAACATCCGAACGTAGTACCGCTCTTCGACAACCACGTTCCGCTCGGTCCGCACGGACTGGCCGGCCGAGAAGCCGCGATCGGCATCCTGCTCGCCAGTGGATTCCCTCCCGATATCGCCGCCAGGGCCTACACCGCCATCGGCCACTACGTCATCGGCTTCGCCGGCCAGCTACGCGGCGGTGACAGCACAGATACACATCAAGACCTCAGCGATTTCTATCGCTCCCTCGACCCCGCCCACTACCCCGCCACCGTGACCTCAGCGTCTTTCCTACCCAACTCCCTGGACGAGGAGTTCCGCTTCGGCCTCCAACTCCTGGTCGACGGCCTCGCCAGGCATCTTAGCTAGCTGCCGGCCCGAAGAGGAAGATCGACGCGGCGATGGCGACGGCCACGGCGGCGAGGCCGAGGACACCGGCCATGGTTGCCTGCAGCAACAAGGCGCCCACGCCGGCACCGGCGAACATCGCGGCGACCGAGCCGAGCCGGCGGTGTGGTTTGGCATCCTTGCCGCCTCCCAGGACACCGTCCGCAGCCAGCCCGGTCAGCGTCAGGGTGAGCACCGTGGTGGTCAGGTCCTTCGGCGCGGCATAACGCACGATCGCATTCTGCCAACCGAAACAGGTGGCCAGCATCAAGATCAACACGTGTGACGTACCGCCCGTCCGGTGCAGTACGTCCGTCCCCACCAGCAGCGCGGCAACGGCGATCACCGAAGCCTGCGCCACGAACACGAACCCGAGCCACCGATGCACCCTGTTCTCCAGAGCCCTCGCGGCCCGTGCCCCGATCAACGAGCCGAGCAGGAACCCGGCCAACGAGACCAGCGGCGCCACCACCGTGAACCCCGATTCCGGCGACAGCGCGAACCCCAGAAACACCACGTTGCCGGTCATGTTCGCCACAAAGGTATGCCCGAGCGCCAGATAACTGACCGCGTCGACCAAACCCGTCGCCACGGTCAGCGCCAAGAACGCGGCCACTTCCCATCGCCGCCCGACCGGCACCGCCATGTCCGTCAGCCTAGTCGCCGGCCAGCCGGGGATGGTCGCGCCAGGCCGGCATCGTCGCCATGTAGGCAAGGGTGTCGGCCTCGATCTTCTCCCGCGGGTCGGCCGGATTGCGGCGCGCCTGCCAGGACACCATCGACGCGAACCGGGTCTCGAAGTCCTGAAGCTTGCCGTCGGCATCGACACAGTGGGCGCAGTACCTGCCGCTCTCGATCGGCATGCTGCAACTCTCGCAGGTGGTGGTCATAGTCATTGCCGGGCTCCGTTCGAACGTACGAGGTCGGACAAGGTCGTGAGCAGTACGGCTCGCTCGCCGGGTGGCACAGCGGCGAACGCCTCGGTCAGCGCGGAAACGCTGAGCACGTCGCGATCAGCCCGCAGTACGGCGAAACCCTTCGGCGACAGCCACACCAGCGTGCGGCGCCGGTCCTCCGGATCGCGCTCACGCTCCAGCACGCCTTTGGACTCGAGCTGGGTCACGATGTCGCTGACGACCGACTGCGCGCGCTCCAGGTGCAGCCCGATGTCGCCGACGGTCATCGGTCCGGTTTGCGAAAGGCGCTGCAGGACAGCCCGGCTGGCGCCGGACAACTCGTTCCGCTTGCCGTCCCGGCGGTGAAACCGCAGGTACGCCTCGCGGTACAGATCAGCGAACGCCTGAGCGTTCTGTTCAGCCGTGCTCACACAGAGAATGTCCACCGCACCAGATCCATCGTCAACCCCGATGCATCCGCCACCAACCGGAGACGGCAGCCGTCCGGACAGACGAGCTCAGAGCAGCTTCAGGAGTTCGGCGCCTTGACCGCGGTGTCGAACAGCATGGCCGCGGCCTCTCGAGCGGTGGTCGCCGCCGAGGGGTCTCGGTCCATCCGTGCCGATACCCCGGCGCCGTCGTACAGGAGGTGCAGTTGCCTGGCCAGTCCTTCGGCGTCGGCGACGCCCGCTTCCCGCGCGAGGTCCGTGAACATCGTCCTGACCCAGGACCGGTAGCGGTCCGCGGCGCACTCGACGGGGCTTCCGGGCAGCGCCTCGGCGCTGGCCGTGATGTGGGCGCAGCCGTTGAAGTCGGGGTCGGTGAAGATCTGGCCCTGGGCGTCGAAGACTCCCAGGAGACGCTCGCGCGGGGTCCGGAACCGGGTCAGAGTGCGTTCGACGTGTTCGCGGGTGCTGGCGTGGCGGGCGTCGAGATAGGCCTTGACCAGTTCTTCTTTGCTGCCGAACAGGTTGTAGAGCGATGCCTTGGCGACACCGGCCTGTTGCACGATCCGGTCGATGCCGACGCTCTGCACACCGTCGCGGTAGAAGAGCTCATCGGCGGCGGCCAGCAGCCGTTCACGCGCGGACGGCTTCGAGGTCGTCACATTGCTCGGCATAGCTCTTCCTTCTACTGGACTGTCGGTACAGTCTACTGCTCCAATCGGCGGCCTATCCGAGCCCCACCTGATAGAACACGCCTAGACAGCTCCGTCTGCCCAGTGTGCCTACGCCGCGCCGAAGTCAGGGGGTCAGCGCTGCCAGAAGGAGGTTCGGGTCCTCGTTGAGAAGGAAGGACGCACTGGCTACATAGATCGACTTGCCCCGGATCGCGACGGTGGTCGGGCCACTGATGCCGTCACTGGCCTCGAGCACGGCGGAGTGCGAGCCATCCGCGCGGATGAGGTCGACGCGGTTGGGCAGGTTGACCGCGGCGATCACGGAATCGGAGTCGCCGACGAAGGCGAAGTCGTCGATCCCCTGGATGCCGCTCGACCTGGCCTGTACCGGCCCCGGGCGTCCGCCATGCCGGATGGGGATGCGCATCAATGTGCCCTGGTCCGTGTTCGTCGCCCACACGGCACCGTTGCGGATCTTCAGGCCGTTGACGCCCAGGACGTCGGTGCGAGTGAACTGCGGGGCGCGCAGCCACACCGTCGGCTTGCCGCCGGTCAGCGGGGCCCGCCAGATCAGTCCCAGCACCGAGTCGCTGAAGTAGAGCTGGCCGGTACGCTCGTCGACATCCATACCGTTGGGGAACCCGTTGCCGGGGGTGGCGACGATCCGTTGCGGCAACTTGCCCGGGCGGATCCGCCAGATGCCGTTGAGGTCGTCTCGGCCGGTGACGTAGCCGACGTACAGGGTGCCGTCGCTGGTCCGGACGAGGCCCGTGAGCAGTGAGTAGCCGAGGATCGGAACCCCGGCACCGCCATCGGGTGCGGCTGGGAGCGTCCCAAGGGTCTGCACCTCGCCGCTCGGACTCACCCGGACGACCTGGTTGCTGCCGGCCAGCCCGACGAGTGCGGCGCCGTCAGGCGCGATGATGATCGTCTCAGGCCGTTGATTCGCCTTGAGGTTGAAGTGAACCTGGATGCGTGGATCGGAGAGCGGAGCCGCTACCGATTGGGCAGGGGTGACCGAGGCGACCGCCGTGGCGGCCACGGCGATGACACCTGCGAGTGCTTTCGACAGGAATTTCTTGGACATGCTGGTTCTCTTCCTCAGCTGTCGAGGAACAGCTTGGCGTGGGTGACGAACCGCTGTGGGTACTGGAAGTGCGAGCCGTGGTTGGCGTCCGGGTAGAGGATCAGCTCGGCGTTCGGCAGGAACTGCTGAAGGATGTACGAGTTGATCGTCGCGATGATGATGTCGTCGGTGCCGTTGACCACGAGAACCGGAGCCTTGATGTTCTTCAAGATCGCGTACGCGGGATCCTTCGTCGTGCCGTAGGCGTGGATCGCAGCGCCCTGGCCGGCCCAGACCTGCCCACCGAACGGCGAGTCGTCGCGGTCCTCGCGGGCCACGATCCGCTCGACGTACTTGCGCCCCAGCTGCTGGCTGGTCTCGGTCGGGGAGAACAGGATCGGCAACCACATGTCTTCCTGCCGCGGGAGTTTGACGCCGAAGAGTGCGCCCGTCTCCGGCGGCGTTTCGCCGATGCCCACGCCGCCACGCGGGCCGGTGCCGACAAGAACCAGCTTGCGCACCAGGTCCGGCCGCTGGATGGCAACCTCCTGCACGACCAGTCCGCCCATGGAGTGGCCGACCAGGTCCACACTTGTCAGGCCCAGGGCGTCGATGAACGTCGCGGCGTCAGCGGCCATCTGCTCGATGGTGTCCGGTACGACGCCGCTGGTGGACGCGACTCCCGTGTTGTTGAACAGGATGACCTCGCGGTCGGTGGCGAACCCGTCGCTGATCGCCGGGTCGTGGTCGTCGAGGTTGCCGACGTAGTGCTGGAAGAACACGACCGGGCTCAGGCCGCCGGCCTGATTGCCGAACCGGCGGTAGGCGAAGCGAATGCCGCCGGCCTCGACGAACTGGGTCGGGGCGGTGTCGTGGGTGTAGTCGTTCATTACAGCGCTTCTCCTTGAATCAGCGTGTTGACTGCGGTGCTGGCCGGACGGCGGGCTCGCCTGCCGGCTGGACGGATCAGACGGCTGTACGTCCGCCGTCGACGGGGATGACGGCGCCGGTGATGTAGCTGGCAGCCGGTGACGCCAGGAACGCGATGACGTCCCCGATCTCCTCCGCCTCCGCCGTGCGGGACAGAAGCGTGGTCTTGCCCAGGGCGGTGAGCCTTTCCCTCGGTGAGCCACCGGTGTAGGCCGGTCCGGGGGTGATCGTGTTGACCCGTACACCGGCCGGGCTGTACTCCGCGGCCCACGAGCGGGTCAGCGCGGCGAGCGCGGCCTTGGTGGCGCTGTAGGCGGCGCCGCCGGCCAGGCCGATCTGCCCGGCCATGCTGCCCAGGTTGATGATGATGCCCCGCCCCCGGTCGGCCATCTGTGGCGCGATTGCGGCGGTCAGGAAGTACGCACTGCGCACGTTGGCGTCGAACAGTGCGTCGAAGGTGTCGGGCTCCAGGTCGGCGGTGGGACCGAACCAGGAGAACCCGGCGTTGTTGACCAGGACATCTATCTCCCCGGCGGCGGCCGCCAGTCGCTTGATGGCGGCGACGTCGGCCAGGTCCGCGGCGAGGAACTCCGCGCTTCCACCCGCGCTCTCGATCTCCTTGACCACCGCGGCTCCGCGCCCGGCGTCGCGGCCGTGAACCAGGACCTTGAATCCGTCCCCGGCGAGCTTCAGCGCGGCGGCCCGGCCGATACCGGAGGTCGCCCCCGTCACCAGAGCTACGCGTATCTCGGTCATGATCGCTTCCTTCCATTGAATAGACCGGTCTGTCTGTCGTGGTCAACAGTTGAGCAGACCGACTCGTTCTCGTCAAGTCGAGACGACCCGCCATCCACATTTAGCGCGATTTGCTGGACGCTATGGTCGCATCTGCGCTAGCGTCGCGCGTTAGACAGACTGGTCTAATCAAACATTCCGAAGGAGTACGACGATGAACATCACCTTCTTCGGCGCGTCGTTCGACGCCGCCGACGCCGCACACACTGCGCAGTTCTGGGCCGCGGCACTGAACCGCAGAGTCGCCGAAGGGGCCGACGAGCAGGACGCCGTCGTGGAGGCCGACGATCCCGGCAGCGGACCTCGGCTGGCCTTCCACCAGGTCCCCGAGACCAAGACCGCCAAGAACCGGTTCCACCCGGACCTGATCACCAGCGACTACGAAGGCGAGACCGAGCGCCTGCTCGCGCTCGGGGCGACAAAGCTCAACGTGGTCGAGGTCAATGGCGCCCGGTGGACCACCTTCGCCGATGTCGAAGGCAACGAATTCGACCTCATCGCCGGCTGAAGCCCCCCCCCCACCACGTGGACAGACGTCCACGGCTACTGATTCCAGGAGTTGACCGTGACACGGCGTACGAAGACGAATCCCGCCACAGCGCCGGCGTCCGGCGCCGAGGCAGCTCCGCGAGCCGGCGGGCGCCGACTGTCTGGGACACCGCAGCTTTACCTGCTGGCCTCGCTCATCGTCTCCATGCTGGCGGGCGCCAGCGCGCCGACGGCCCTGTACGCCTTCTACCAGGCGCGGTGGGGCTTCTCATCGATCACTACGACCGTCGTGTTCGGCGTCTACGGCCTGAGTGTTCTCGCCGGGCTGCTGATCCTCGGCAAGCTGTCTGATCACGTCGGCCGTCGGCCGGTCCTGCTCGCCTCGCTCGCCGCTCAGGTCGCCGCGATGGTGGTGTTCACGGCAGCCGGTGGAGTCCCCGCCCTGATGGTGGGACGCGTCCTGCAGGGGCTATCCACCGGTGCCGCGCTTGGCGCCATCGGTGCGGGCATGCTCGACGTCGACCCGAAACGCGGAACCCTGGCCAACGCCGTCTCCCCGGGCACCGGCACCGCCGTCGGCGCACTCCTGTCGGCACTGCTGGCGCGCTACCTGCCGGCGCCGACCCACCTGATCTACCTGTTCATGCTCGGCGTCTTCGTGCTCCAGGCAATCGGGGTCGCCTTCATGCGCGAGACCGTCACCCGCAATCCCGGGGCGCTGGCCACGCTGCGTCCCGATGTCAGATTGCCGCGCTCGGTACGGACCTCGGTGATCGCAGCCGCTCCGGTCCTCTTCGCCGTCTGGGCACTGGCAGGCTTCTACGGAGCGCTCGGCCCCGCGCTGGTCTCCACGTTGAGCGGCACCCGCTCGATCGTGCTGGGCAGCCTGAGTCTGTCGGTACTCGCCGGAGTGGCCGCGGTTGCCGGAGTCATCCTGCGAAGTACGAGGGCGCGGACGGTGATGCTGACCAGCATCCTCGCGCTCGTCGTCGGCGTATCGGTCACACTCGGCGCACTCAGCGCCAAGTCCATGGTGCTGTTCTTCCTCGGCACCGTGATCTCCGGTATCGGCTTCGGCGGTGGTTTCCAGGGCAGCGTCCGCACCGTAGTACCGCTAGCCGAGGCGCACGAACGTTCAGGGGTGCTCTCGCTGCTCTATGTCACCTCCTACGTGGGGCTCGCTGTACCAGCGGTCGCCGCCGGATTCCTGGCTGTCCACGGGCAGGGCCTGATCGGCGCGGCGCGCGAGTACGGCGCCGCCCTCATCCTCCTGGCCGCCCTCGCTCTGGCCAGCCTGTTCCGCCCGCTACGGACACCGCACGCATAGGACCGGCGGCCCACACCAACCCATCCAGTGAGACGAGCAGAGACCACCATGAGTATCGAAGAGTCCACGCCACCGATAGCCACAGCCTCAAGGAGGGCCTGGCTTGCCGTGCTGTCCGTAGCGGTAGGCAGCTTCACCCTCGTCACCAACGAATTCCTGCCCGTCGGCCTGCTCAGCGACGTCGCGGCCGACCTGCACGTGTCCGAAGCCACGGCAGGAACGATGATCACCGCCCCGGGGATCATCGCCGCGGTGTCAGCGCTCGCGCTGCCAGTACTTTTTCAGCGGATCGATCGGCGGGCAGCGCTTCTGGGCCTGAGCCTCACGTTCGTGCTCGCCGACGTCCTGGCCGGCCTGGCACCCAACTTTCCCGTCCTGCTGGCCGCCCGCGCCCTGCTGGGCATCGGCATCGGCGGATTCTGGGCCATCGCCGTAGGCGTCGGAACCCGTCTGGTGCCCCAGCAACTCGGGCAGCAGGCCACCTCCCTAATCTTCGGTGGCATCTCCATCGGGACCGTGGTGGGCGTACCTGCCGGGCCGCTTCTTGGTAACCAGTTCGGCTGGCGCGCAGCGTTTCTCATCGTGGCGGCTCTCGGCCTGCTGCCTGTCATCCTGCAGGCGATCTTCCTCCCCAGGCTGGCAGTGGCAAAGGCAGTCACGCTGCGCTCGTTCGGCGCATTGCTCAGCAGCAGCCGAGCGCGCGTCGCTCTCCTGATGACCTTGCTGACGATCACGGCCCAGTTCGCCGCCTACACCTTCGTGGCGCCTTTCCTTCAGCAGCGCACAGGAGCCAGTCCGACCTTGATCAGCGCGCTGCTTCTGGTATTCGCCGCCGCCGGAATCCTTGGCAACTTCGCCGCCGCGCCGGCTCTCGCCAGGGCCCTACGTCCGACGGTGCTGTGTGTGCTGGCGGTGCTCGCCCTCTCGCAGTTGCTCATGCCGGTCTTCGGAACGTGGACAGCCGGAGCATTCATTGTGATTGCGGTCTGGGGGCTGGCCTACGGCGCTGTCCCGGTCGCACTGCAGACCTGGCTGTTCCACGCCGACCCTCGAGCAGCCAACGAGAACGGGTCAGGGATGTTCGTGGCCATCTTCCAGAGCTCCATCGCCATCGGATCGCTGATCGGAGCGGTGATGGTCGACGCCTCTGGCACCCGCGCCGCGATGTATGCCGGCGCGGTGTTGGCAACAGCCGCACTTGCCTTGACCGCCTTCGTCGCCAACAACGCCGGCGCCCAGACGCCGGTGCGGCAGCATCAAAGCGACCAGCTCTAGGGCCGACGTCTCTGCTGAGGCGAGGCGGCGGACGGCGCGTGTTGGAGGCGGCACAAAGTGGTTCTCAAGTGGTCGTGGAACGACAAAGTGCCTGGCCACAACTGCTCTGGCCAGGCACTTCAACAGGGGTGGAGGTGGCGGGAATCGAACCCGCGTCCTTCAGTGCCGACTCGAGACTTCTCCGGGCGCAGTCTGTTAGTCGCTTTTCTTAGCTCCAGCACTCCCACAGACAAGGTTGCTGACGAGCTCAGTCACTGTAAATGTCCCGCGTCAACCCCGTGACCGGGTTAACGAAGCTAGCTTCCTAGCTGAGGCCAGGAACCGGGTCGGAAGCAACCCCGGGCTGACCACTTCTTTTAGCTCAGGCCGTCAGGCGGCGAGAGAGAAGTTACTGCGCACGTTAGTGTTGGCAGTTATTGTTTTCCAGAGATCGTTTACGAGATAACCCTGGATCCTCGGCCCGCTTCGCTCGAAACGTACAGCCAAAGTCGAAACCGTTCACCCCCTGTTGAGTTGTCAAACCTCTGCGGTCCGGTAGCACTCTGACTGACCGCAGAAGATCCATACTACCAACCACAACCAGCCACCCGCATCTCGGATTCCCTCAACGGCTCTGCCCTCAGCGGATCATCCGGAGGGTGAACGGGTACTTGAAGTCGGAGCCGAGCAGGGCCGCGATGCCGCCGATGCCGGTCAGTACCACCCAGACCAGGCCGACCAGCGGGAACAGGAAGCCGGTGAAGCCCTGAGTCACCCCGGTCACGATGCCGAGCAGACAGAAGATGCCGAAGGCGCTCAGCTGGAAGTTCAGCGCCTCGACGGCATGTTTGCGGACCACCGGGTTCTGCTTGCCGGCGCTCGCCGCGACCAGCGCCGGGCCGATGAACAGCGTCGGGAACCCGAGCCAATGTGTGACCAGCCCGAGCCCGCGCCCCTCGGACTGCCTGGCCGGTAGGGGCGGCCTGGTGAAGGCGGCCGGTGCGAACGTCGGGACCGGGCGCGCGACCAGGCCGTTGAAGGTGCCGTTGAGTTCGGCCCTGGTCCGGGCCTTGAGCGCCAACTCCAGCCTGGTGTCGAACTCGAAACGGTCCAGGCGGCCGTCGGCGAACATCTCTTGCAGGATCTCGACTGCGCGGTCCCGTTGGGCCGGCGTCACCAGCAGGTCTGAAGTGGACATGCCTTCAGCCTGCCTCCCGCCGGAGCCCCACCCCATCGGGTGAGGCCCGGACCCGCCCCTGGGCAGACCCCTATGCGACACCAGCGCCGCGGGACGACTACCCCTTGCGGCGGTCGCTCAGTGCTCGCTGCGCTTCGCGGTCGGCCTGGCGCTCGGCCAGTGCGTTCCGCTTGTCGTAATCCTTCTTGCCGCGCCCGGTGGCCAGCTCGACCTTCGCGTAGCCGTCCTTGAAGTACAGCGACAGCGGGATCAGCGAGACGCCCTGCTGCTCGACCGCCTTGACCAGCTTCTGCATCTCGTCCTTGTGCAGCAGCAGCTTCCGGGTCCGCCGCGGCTCGTGGTTGGTCCACGTGCCGTGCGTGTACTCCGGGATGTGCATGTTCTGCAGCCACAGCTCGCTGCCGCGCACGGACGCGAAGGCGTCGACGAGGGAGGCCCGACCCTGCCGCAGGGACTTCACCTCTGTCCCGGTCAGCACGAGCCCGGCCTCCACCACGTCGTCGATGTGGTAGTCGTGTCGCGCCTTACGATTCTGCGCGATCGGTTTGTGGCCGGTCTGTTTCACCATCCGACCAGTATCTCAGACCGCCTACAGCCACTTCATCGGATTAACGACGTCGCCGTCCTGGTAGACCATGAAGTGCAGATGGCAGCCGGTCGAGTAGCCCGTCGTACCGACGTACCCGATCACCTGGCCCTTCGTCACCCGCTGGCCGTTGCGCACGTTGTACTTCGACAGGTGGTTGTAGACCGTCGTGATGGACGCGCCGTCGATCACGCCGTGTGACACGAACAACCGGTTGCCGTAGCCACCGTTGTAGTACTTGTCCGTGACCACCCCGTTCGCCGCCGCGTGGATCGGCGTACCGCAGCCGGCCCCGAAGTCGGTACCGTCGTGCAGTTTCCAGATGTGCAGGATCGGATGGAAACGCATCCCGTACGGCGAGGTGATGTAGGTCTTGATCGGATAGCTCAGCCCCGACGAGTTGTCCGGAGGATCATCCGGTACTTCCCGCGGCGGCCGGTGCTCCTTGCGCGCCTTCTCCCGCTCAGCCCGCTCCCGCGCCGCCTTGGCCTTGGCTGCCGCGAGCTTCTCCGCCTTCGCCCGGGCGACCAGGATCTGCTGCACCCGGTTCCGCTCCGCGACCAGCGCGTGGTACTGGTTCAGCTCGGCGTTCTTGTCCCGCTCCGCCGCCTGGTACGCCGTCAGCCGGGCTTGGGCCAGCGTCGCAGCCTGGGCCTTGTCGGCGGCGACCTGCAGCGTCAGCGTGGTGACGGCCTTCACCGTGCGCGCAGCCTCGGCCCGCTGGGCGGACACGATCTTCTCGGCCGCGACCAGTTTGGCGCGCTTGTTGGCCAGCTGCGCCTGGGCGTTGTTCAGCTTGGTGATCGTGTTGCCCTGGATCTTGAACACGTTCCGCTGCACCTGGATGCCGCTGGCAACATCTGCCGGCGAGGCACCCTGCAGCACGATGGACAGCCCGACCAGGCTGTTCTGCTGCTGGTACGCCGACTGCGCGGCGCGGCCGGCCACCTGCTTCTGCTTGACGATCACCGCTTCGCCGTCGCCGATGTCCGAGATCGCTGTCCGCAAAGCCTGCTCGGCCTCGCGGAGCTTGCCCGCGGCAACCTGATCGGCCGCCTTCGCGGCGGCAAGCTTGCCCTGCGCAACGGCGTACCGGACCTGCACCGCCTTGTACTGCGTCTCCGCCTGGTTGTAGGCGGTGACGGACTTGGCAACCTGGTCGTAGGACTGTTTCACGTCTGCGCGGGACTCGTCGATCTGCGAGTCGAGCTGTTTCTTCTTGGCGGCTGGATCCGGTGGGTCCGCCTGGGCAGACGGGACCACCGCCAGTGCTCCGGCGGACATTGACAGGACGACGCAGCAAGCGGCGATGACCGTCTGCCGATGCGGCGAACCGCGCAGGCGTTGCCTGACGGACCGCCCGTTCGGTACGGCGGCGGCGCCGATGCTGTCGTCTCGCTTGATGCTCCCCCGCTTACGCGGGTTCGCACCGGGGAAGTGCGGGACCACAGTCGACCCCTTGCTATGGGTGATAGTGACGTGCTACTGCACGATAGGTCACCCAGGTCAGACTTTGAGGTATTTCCGCGTTGTCAGGAATGTCGGGATGATCGCCAGCACCAGACCGGCCACCACCATGATGAGGGTGGCCCGGAAGGTTTCGGCCGCGCCGATCCACTGCCAGACCCGGAACGTCTCCGCTGCCTGCTTCTGGACCAGGAAGTAGACGCCGAGCCACAAGGTGCCGCAGGCAAAGGCTGCCCCGATCAGCGCCGCCAGCATCGCCTCCAGCAGGAACGGCAGCTGGATATAGAAGTTCGAGGCGCCCACCAGGCGCATGATGCCTATCTCTCGTCTTCGCGCGTACGCCGCCAGCCGGATCGTGTTGGAGATCTGCATCAACGCGGCCACCAGCAGCAGCACGGCGGCCGCCAGCGCCCCGACTTGCAACTTGTTCAGGGCGTTGAAGAGTGGATCGAGATACTGTCTGAGGTCCTGCACGGTGTCGACGCCGGGCAGACCCGACACGGCACTGATCAGGTTCTGGTAGCGCTGTGGATCCTTCAGCTTGACCCGGAAGGACTCCTGCATCTGGTCCTCGGTCACCGTGGAGACGATCGGTGAGTCCTTGTAGAGCTTCTTGAACTGCTCGAACGCTTCCTTCTTCGACTCCCCGAAGACGCCTTCCGCCGCGGTGTCCGGGTTCGACTCGATCGCCTGCTTGATCCGGTTCTTCTGCTCCGTGGTCACCTCGGCGCCGGTACAGCCGCGGCCACCGGAGTCCTTGGTGCAGAGGAAGATCGAGATCTGGATCTTGTCGTACCAGTTGCCCTTCATCAGGTCGACCTGCTCGCGGGCGAGCAGCGCGCTGCCGAACAGCGACAGCGAGACCCAGATGGTGACGACGACGGCGATCGTCATCGAGAGGTTCCGGCGCAGGCCGATCCCCAGGTCGGAGAGGATGTAGTTCAAGCGCATCAGTCAGTCAGTCCCTGTATCAGCCTAAGTGTCAGGCAGTGGTCAGACGCAGTGGTCAGTGCTGGTAGCCGTAGACGCCGCGCGACTCGTCGCGGACGACATGGCCGTTCTCCAGCTCGATCACGCGCTTGCGCATCTGGTCGACGATCGAGACGTCGTGGGTGGCCATCACCACGGTCGTCCCGGTCCGGTTGATCCGGTCCAGCAGCTTCATGATGCCGACCGACGTCCCCGGGTCGAGGTTTCCGGTCGGCTCGTCGGCGATCAGGATCATCGGCCGGTTGACGAACGCCCGGGCGATCGCGACGCGCTGCTGCTCACCGCCGGACAGCTCGTCGGGCATCCGGTCCTCCTTGCCGTCCAGACCGACCAGCTCGAGCACCTCGGGCACCGTCTTGCGGATGTGCGAGCGCGGCTTGCCGATCACCTGGAGGGCGAACGCGACGTTCTCGGAGACGGTCTTGTTCGGCAGCAGGCGGAAGTCCTGGAAGACGGTTCCGATCTGCCGGCGCATCTGCGGGATCCGCCAGCTGGCCAGCCGGTTCAGGTCCTTGCCCGCCACCATGATGTGACCCTTGGTGGTCCGGTGCTCGCGCAGGACGAGGCGCAGGAACGTCGACTTGCCGGACCCCGAGGTACCGACCAGGAAGACGAACTCGCCTTTTTCGATCTCGACGTCGACGTTCAGCAGGGCAGCCTTGGACTGTCCCTCGTACGTCTTGGAAACATTCTCGAAGCGGATCACGTGAGATTCCGGCCGTGGTCGGGAACAGGGAGTGCCGCACAGGTAACCACGGAGGCACCGTACGCCACTGGAGCGGCCGCCGATCAGTCTAGGTGCTCCGAACCGCCGGTCCGACCAGGCGTGCCCCGACGCGCCCCAGCGTCCGCTAACCGGTGTACCTGGCGGCGACAGGCCCGCGGACGTCGTACCGGGGTCAGGCGGTGGCTGGTGTGCCGGAACTGTGTTCGGGCCGGGCGCCGGCGATTCGGGCCACGCCTGCGTCGGGCTTGCGGCCGGCCTTCAGGGCCGCCTCCACGTGCAGGCGCGCCAACTCGACTGCCTGGCGGGAGACCATGACGGTCTTCTTCTCACCCATTGGCACTGTCTCCCTCGACGACATCGGCGTCTTCTTCCGCGATATCAGCGTACGCGGCCGAGCCGATCCGGTCGATCGCCACAGCCGCCGTCAGCGCGGCGACCAGGTCGTAGTCCTCGGGTTGTAACAGTTCCGATCTCATCAGTGAGCGCAGCGTCACGACTCCGGCGTCCGTACCGGCCTCGTCGCCGTCCAGGATCTGCTCGACCGCCCAGCGGACCATCCGCATCGTCTCCTCGCGGTGCCGCCAGGTGTCCAGCTCGCGATCGGACTTGCGGGTCAGGTAGGCCCCCAGCGCGACCCCGCCGAGCGCGATGAACGGGCTCAGCACGGTGGCGATCACCCCGATCACGCCGATCCAGGTCGGAATCACGAACACACCCCAGAACTCATCGCGTTCCTCCCAAATCCATGGTGATGGCCGGTCGATGATGCTACGAAGGAAACAGCTCAGCAAGCATCCACCCAGCCACCGACAAGTCACCGACGAAGGAGCAGTGTCACCTTGAAGGACGAGCCGGACTGCTACGACGTGTTCGTGCAGGGGACCGTGTTCCTCGACATCGTGCTGACCGGCCTGGAGAGCGCCCCGACCACCGGTACCGAGATCTTCGCCGAGGGGATGGGGTCCTGCCCCGGCGGCGTCGCCAACTTCGCCATCGCCGCCAGCCGGCTCGGCCTGAACAGCGGGCTGGCGGCCGTCTTCGGCGACGACGTGTACGCCGACTTCTGCTGGCGCACGCTCGCCGACCAGGAGGGCGTCGACCTGTCCCACTCGCGCCGGATCGGCCACTGGCACTCCCCCGTCACGGTCTCGATGTCGATCGACCGGGACCGCGCGATGGTCACCCACGCGCACGAGGCGCCGGGCGACCCGAGCAAGCTGGTCGGCCCGGGCCTGCGGACCCGCTCGGCGATCGTGCCCGTCGCCGAGGAGCTGCCGGGCTGGACCGCCGAGGCCCGCGAGTCCGGCGCGCTGCTGTTCGGCGACGTCGGCTGGGACCCGACCGATGTCTGGTCACCCGCGGTCCTCGAGGTACTGGACGGCTTCCACGCCTTCACCCCGAACGCCGACGAGGCGATGGCCTACACCCGTACCGACACCCCGAAGGCCGCCCTGCACAAGCTGGCCGAGCGGGTCCCCCTGGCCGTCGTCACCAACGGATCGGACGGCGTACTGGCCATCGACTCCCTGACCGGCGAGGAGGAGCACATCCCGGCCCTCCCGGTCCGCTCCTACGACCCCACCGGCGCAGGCGATGTCTTCCTGGCCTCCCTGGTCCTAGGCACCCTGCGCGGCTGGCCCCTCGCCCACCGCCTGGCCTTCGGCAACCTCTGCGCCGGCCTCTCCGTCCAGCACTTCGGCGGCTCGCTCGCGGCCCCCGGCTGGGGCGACATCATCGACTGGGTCCGCGACCACAGCCGCTCCCGCCCCGGCGACGTAGACCCCGAAATCCTCCGCCACTACACCTTCATCGGCGACGTCCTCCCCGCCGGCCCGGTCCCGATAGTCCGCCGGGCCAGCGCCACCATCGCCCGCCTATCCGACGCCTGACGCCAGGCACTAGTCAGTTCAGCGTCCCGCGCGGCGCCACCCAGAGATGAGGTTGGCCTGTAGTCGCAGCGATGTGCTCGAAGTCTGCGTCGTAATGCAGGATCACGGCGTTGTACTGTTCCGCGACAGCGGCGGTCAGCAGATCGGCCACCCCGGTGGCACGGTGATGCCCCCGCGCCGCCATCCGCACCTGCACCTCGCGGGCTCGTTCCGCGATGGCTTCGGTCATGGGCAGAACCGTGTACAGCGACTTCCGGCGCGCTGCAATGGTCTGGACGTCCTCCAGGTCACGCCCCGAGTAGCCGGCCTCGAGATCAACCGTCACACACGTGGCGGCCGCGCGATCGACGATCAGACCTGCGATCACGGTCCGTACCGCAGGATGGCCACTGCGCGCCTGCGCTGACGTGTCGACCAGATAGAGCTTGCCAACACCGGACACCGTGCTCAACGATCGGCTCCTCGCATGATCTCGGCATCTGTGATGTCCGGTCCGACACCCAACGCATACGGGTCGTCGAGCAGCGCCTCGATGCGTTCGCGCCGCCGGGCGACGAACTGCAATGCAGCGTTCACTGTGTCCTTCTTCGTCACGGTCCCCAGCTCCTTCGCCGCGAGTGTCAGCGCCTCGTCATCCAGATCGATCATCGTCTTCATGTAGACGAGGATATGTCGACGTATATATACCCGGATATACCTCGTGATCAAATCGGCACCTGTCAGCCCGCTCTCCCGCGGCGAACCGACGTGAGAGCGGCGGTTGCCGCAAGCAAAACCGAGCTGACCAGGAAGCCGTAGGTAGGGGTCGTGCGGTCTACAGCCAGGCCTGCCAGTGAGGAGCCCGCCGCGCTGCCCAGGTTGTTGATGGTGTTGATCCAGGTACTTGCCTCTGTTCGCTGGTGGGGTGGGGTCAGGTCATCGGCCGTGAGGTAGGTGACGACGAAGAGCGGGGCCACCGCCAGGCCGCCGACGGCCATCACCACTCCGAGCACGACCAGGTTGCCTGCCAGCGATGCCGCCGAGGGTGCCGCCGACCATGAGTACGGCCGCGCAGTTCAACGCGACGGGGGCGGACCAGAAGCTGATCAGGAGTCCCGCGATCAGCGGACCACCCAGGTACAGCGACTCCTCGCAGATCGCGTCGAGGGCGTACGCGCGTTGCTTGAGGTCTGAGCCTTCGGTCAGGAGTCGCCAGGTAGCTCGCATAGGTGGGCCGAGCGGCGGGGCGAAGAGGCCGGTGATTCCGACGAGAAGTACCAGGAGCGTGGCGTTCGTAGTACGGGCTGAGGCCGTTAGCGCTAAGCCGAGTGCGCAGAGCAGGGCCAGTGGCGGCAGTACTCGGCGTTGGCTGAAGCGGTCGACGAGGCGAGCCTTCAGTGGCATCGAGAGTGAGGCCAGGCCGAATGCCGCGACGGCCGCGCCGGCGGTGGCGAACGAGTTGGTTGATTGGTGAACGGTGAACAGGGCAGACAGCGGGAGCAGACCGTACGACAGCCGGCCGACCAACGCGGGCACGAAAGTGCGTAGCGCGTGCGGCAGCAGCAGGACGTCACGGTAGCTCCCGGCACGGGTTGTGCCAGGCATGCGAGGACGCTCCTAGAGAGCCCGGCTCCGTCAGCGGAGCGGGTGCGGTGAATTGGCTCGGATTCGAGCGCTCTCTAGGCACGGGGATCGAACACGGCGCGGAGCTTACCCGACAAAGTCGACTTCGGCAGTTGGTTTTTCACGGTGTGGAAAGGCACGACGTCAACCCCGACCGGTCGTAGGGTCGAGGGACGGTGCGCGGCTCGTGGGACCGCGCCGGAATCGCGGAGGTACGTCCAGATGTCGGGTGGCAGCGGATTCGGTCGGCGGAAGTTTCTCGCGGTGGGTGGCGGGGTGGCCGCGATGGCGGTCGCGGGCTGCGGCTCCAACACCGGCCGGGCGTCGGACGGCGGCTCGGGCTCTTCCGGCAGTAAGCCGGCGCTGTCGCAGTGGTACCACCAGTACGGCGAAGCGGGCACGCAGCAGGCCGTGGAGAAGTACGCCAAGGAGTACACCGACGCCACCGTGACCGTGCAGTGGTCGCCCGGTGACTACGACCAGAAGACCGCCTCGGCGCTGCTCACCGACGGCGGGCCGGACGTCTTCGAGTACGGCAACGGCCCGAGCATCGACATGATCAAGGGCGGCCAGGTGGTCGACCTGACCGACCTGCTCGGCGATGCCAAGTCCGACTTCACTCCGGCGCTGATCGCCCGGAACACGTACCAGGGCAAGCTGTACGCGATCCCGCAGGTGACGGACATGCAGGTGCTCGTCTACCGCAAGAGCCTGCTGTCGGCCGCCGGCATCCAGCCGCCGACGACGGTCGACGAGCTGATCGCCGCGGCCAAGAAGCTGACCACCGACAAGGTGAAGGGCCTGTTCGTCGGCAACGACGGCGGCGTCGGCATCCTCGGCGGCCCGGCGCTGTGGTCGGCCGGGCTCGACTACCTCAAGGAGGACAACACCTTCGGCTTCGATGACCCGGCGGCGTTCGAGTCGCTGCGCAAGCTGCGCGAGTTGTTCACCAGCAAGGCTTTGTTGCTCGGGGCACCGACCGACTGGTCCGATCCGTCGGCCTTCACCCAGGGCCTGACCGCGATGCAGTTCACCGGGCTGTGGACGTTCCCGCTGATCCAGAAGGCGTTCCCGGACGACTTCGGCGCCCTGCCCTGGCCGAAGCTGAACAGCACCACCGGCGCGCCGAGCGTCACGGTCGGCGCGTACGGTTCCGCGGTCAGCGCCAAGTCGAAGAACGTCGACGCCGCCAAGAAGTTCGTCAAGTGGCTGTGGGTGGACCAGACCGACAAGCAGCTCGACTTCGCCCAGTCGTACGGCTTCCACATCCCGGCCCGCAAGAGCCTGGCGGCGAAGGCGGAGAAGCTCAAGTCCGGCCCGGCCGCCGACGCGGTGCGGTTCGTCAACGAGAACGGGCACGCCCAGACACCGTTGCTCTGGACCCCCAAATCCGGGACGGCGTACTCCGACGCGCTCAACCGGATCATCAAGAACGGCACCGACCCGGCGACCGAGATCAAGGCGGTCAAGGCGAT
Organism: Streptomyces sp. SID13031; assembly: GCF_010548305.1. Lineage (GTDB taxonomy): Bacteria > Actinomycetota > Actinomycetes > Propionibacteriales > Kribbellaceae > Kribbella. The sequence continues at coordinate 254,431 of NZ_JAAGLV010000002.1, read as the reverse complement.
CGTGGAGGCGGAACTCAAGCGCGTCGCGGGCTGATGTCAACCGTAGCAACGAGGCTGCGGGGAAGGTACGACCGCAATCTCTGGTTCCTCGTCTTCGTCGGCCCGTTCGTGCTCGGCCTGGTCGTCTTCGTCTACGTCCCGATCCTGTGGTCGATCTGGCTGAGCTTCTTCGACGCCCACAACACCGTGACGCCCACGAACTTCGTTGGCCTGGGCAACTACGTGGACATGCTGAAGGACTCGGCCTTCCGCTCCAGCCTGCTCACCTTCGTCGTCTTCGCGCTCTTCATCGTGCCGACCACCTTCGTCGCGTCGCTCGGCCTGGCGCTGCTGATCAACCGGGCCCGGTTCGCGAAGACCTTCTTCCGCTCGGTCTTCTTCCTGCCGACCGCCTGCTCGTACGTCGTGGCAGCGCTGGTCTGGAAGCTCTCGATCTTCTCCGGCGTCCGCTTCGGCCTGATGAACACCGTGCTCGACTGGTTCGGCATCGAGCCGATCGCCTGGCTCTCGGTGACGCAGCCACCGTGGTACTGGCTGGTGATCGTGACCGCACGCATGTGGTTGCAGGCCGGCTTCTACATGATCCTGTTCCTGGCCGGGCTGCAGCGGATCGCGCCGTCGCTGTACGAGGCCGCCGCGATCGACGGCGCGAAGGGCTGGAAGGTGCTGCGCTTCATCACCCTCCCGCAACTGCGCGCCACCTCGACCGCAGTACTGCTGCTCCTTCTGATCAACGCGTTCCAGGCCTTCGACGAGTTCTACAACCTGCTCTCCAGCTCCGGTCAGTACCCGCCGTACGCCCGGCCACCCCTGGTCTACCTGTACTACGCGGCGCTCGGTCAGGGTCAGGACTTCGGCCACGGCAGCGCGGGCGCCGTCATCCTGACGCTGCTCATCGCGCTGGTCGCCCTCGGCCAGGGGCGCTTTCTCGGCCTCGGCCGGAGGGAGGACTGAGATGGCGGTGATCCATCGGTCCCGCGCCGACAAGACCGGCAGCGTCCTGCGGTACGTCGTCCTCGGCGTCGGCGCGCTCTTCTTCCTGCTGCCCTTCTATCTCCTGATCCGCAACGGGTTGTCGACCGAGCAGGACATCACGTCGCCGTCGTGGAAGCTGTTCCCGTCGTCGCTGCAGTGGGGCAACATCGCGGATCTGTTCAACGATCCAGCGGTTCCGATGCTCAGATCGTTGCTCAACTCACTCGTGATCGCGGTCGTCCAGACGATCGGCGTCCTGGTCATCTCCGGCCTGGCGGGCTACGGCCTGGCCCGGATCCCGTTCCGCTACGGCAACGCGGTGTTCTACTTCATCGTGGCCACGCTGCTCATCCCGGCGGCGGTGACGTTCGTACCGAGCTTCGTGCTCGTCTCGTCGCTGGGCTGGGTCAGCACTCTGCGCGGGCTGATCATCCCCGGTCTGTTCCAGGCGTTCGCGACCTTCCTGTTCCGGCAGTACTTCCTCAACTTCCCGCGCGAGCTCGAAGAGGCCGCGGCGCTCGACGGTACGGCGTACTGGGGCACCTTCTGGCGGATCGTCGTACCGAACTCGAAGGGCTTCATCGCCGCCATCGCCACGATCACCTTCATCGGCTCGTGGAACGCGTTCCTCTGGCCGCTGGTGATCGCGCCGGACAAGTCCGCCTGGACCGTGCAGATCGCGCTGTCCACCTTCCTCACCGCCCAGACCATCAATCTCCCCCAGCTGTTCATCGCGGCCACCATCGCGATCCTGCCGCTGGTGGTGATGTTCGTGTTCCTGCAACGCTGGATCGTCGAAGGCGTCGAGCGTTCGGGGATCAGCGAATGACCTTCCAAAGAGAGGCATCATGACCCTGATCGACCAGCTCCGCAGCTCCGTCGCCGGACCCGTCCTGGGCCCGGCCGACGACGACTTCGCCACCGAGGTCGCAGCCTGGAACACCGCCACCCTGCACACTCCCGAGATTGCCGTCGGCCTCACCTCCGAGGAAGACGCCGCTGCAGTCGTCCGCGCGGCAGCAGCCGGTACGCCGGTACGCGTGCTCGCCACCGGCCACGGCTCGGCCGTACCCGTCACAGACGGCATCCTCGCCACCACCTCACGACTCACCGGCGTGACCATCGACGCCGAGCGGCGGATCGCGCACGTCAACGCGGGCAGTCGCTGGGCCGAAGTGATCGAGGCTGCCGGCGAGCACGGTCTCGCCCCGATCACCGGCGCCTCAGCCAACGTCGGCGTAATCGGCTACACGCTGGGCGGCGGCCTCGGCCCGCTCGCCCGGACGTACGGATTTTCCTCCGACTGGGCCCGCGGCTTCCGCGTCGCCACCGCCTCGGGCGAGGTGGTCACAGCCAGCGCGACCGAGAACCCGGACCTGTTCTGGGCGCTGCGCGGCGGCAAGGGCGGCTTCGGCATCGTCACCTCGATGGACTTCGAGCTCGTCGAGCTGTCCAGCATCTACGGCGGCTCGGTGTTCTTCGACGCCCCACAGATCGCGAGCGCGGTCCCGGCCTGGATCGACTGGACCAAGACGTTGCCCGAGACAGCGACCTCGTCGTTCGTCATTCTGCGGCTGCCGCCGCTGGAGTTCATCCCCGAGCCGTTGCGCGGCAAGACGGTGATCAGCGTGCGCTTCGCCTTTGTCGGCGACGCTGCCGAGGGCGAGCGCCTCTTCCAGCCGATCCGCGACCTCGGCCCCACCATCATCGACGCGGTCGCCGAGATGCCGACAACGGCGATCGCGACGATCCACAACGACCCGACCGATCCGAGCCCGTCGTGGGATCGCGGCCTGCTGCTGAACGAGCTCGACGCGGACTTCGCCAAGACCTTCCTCGACGTGGCGGGACCGGACCAGCAGGTTCCGTTTATCGCCATCGAGATCCGCCACCTCGGCGGAGCGGCCCAGCGCGACGTACCGGAAGGCAGCGCGGTCGGCGGCCGGGGCGGCGCCTACACGTTCTTCATGGCCGGAGCCCCGGATCCCAGCCTGTTCGCAACGGTCCTGCCCCCGGCGGCCGACGCGATCCTCTCCGCGCTCAGCCCCTGGACGGCCGACGAAACCACCATCAACTACGCGGGCGGCCTGACCACTCCAGGCTCCTACGAAGCGTCCTGGCCGGCCGACACCTTCGCCCGCCTGGCCGAGGTACGCACCACCTACGACCCGAACACCCTGTTCCCCTACGGCCCTGCGTAAATCTGCGGCTTGCGCACCCAGTAGTACTGCGTGCTACTTGGTGCTCACGGGAAGCCCCGCGAATACGCAGGGGAAACCGCCGCTGGGACTGGTCGGCGTCGGCGGGCGGCCGTACTCTGACGCGTGGGGGTCCCCTGGGGGCAGAATGGGGACCGGGGAGCAATGGGGGATTTACCATGCGACATCGCTTTGCCGTGCAACTCGGGGCGCTCGCTCTGTTGACCGGATCGCTGTTCGCGATCGGGCAGCCGGCCGCGGCCGCCACCAACACTGTGGTCACGATGACCTTCGACGACGGCCTGGCCTCACACGTCACGACCGTGCCGATGCTGCAGTCCCGCGGGATGCGCGGCACTTTCTACATCAACTCCGCCATGGTCGGCACCTCGTCCTACTACATGACTTGGCCGCAGATCCACACCATCGCCGACGCCGGCAGCGAGATCGGCGGTCACACGCTGCATCACATCAATCTCACCAACGTCAGCCAGGCCACTGCGACAACCGAGGTCTGCAACGACCGGTCGAACCTGATCGCCCAGGGCTTCCCGGCGCCGGCCTCGTTCGCCTATCCCGAGGCCGACTACAACAACACGGCCAAGCAGGTCGTCCAGAATTGCGGATACTCCAGCGCCCGCACCGTCGGCGACATCAGAGGTCCGGACTGCGACGACTGCGACTACGCCGAGACGATCCCGCCGGACGCCGCCTATGCGCTGCGCGGGCCCGACTCCGCCGAGTCCAGCACAACGCTGGCGACCATGCAGAAGTACGTCACGCAGGCCGAGACGCACGGCGGTGGCTGGGTGGTTCTGAGCTTCCACGGCATCTGTTCGGACAGTTGCACCGGTGACAGCTCGTTCAGCCCGACGACCTTCAACGCCTTCCTCGACTGGCTCAAGGCGCGCGAGGCGTCCGGCACGGTCGTCAAGACAGTCGGTGAAGTGATGGGCGGCGGTGGACCCGCGCCGGCCAGTCCGCCGGTCACCACCATCAAGTGCAACGGCGCTGCTTGTACCACCGCCTGGAACCTGTCCAGCCCGGTGAACGTCGACCTGACCGCCACCGACGCGGACGGCTCGGCGATCGCAAGCACCCGGTACACCACCGACGGCAGCAACCCGGTGACCAGCGCGACGGCCGTCACGTACACCGGACCGTTCGGGCTCACCGCCACCAAGACGGTGAAGTACTACTCGACCGACGTCGACGGGCATGTCGAAGCAACCAAATCGCAGCAGATTCGCGTGGACGCGGTCGCACCGGCGGTCGCCCTGACCAGCCCGGCGAACAACTCGACGTACCGGCGTACTGCGAGCGTCCCGCTCGCGGCCACCGCTACCGACACCGGCGGATCGGGAGTGGCGAAGGTCGTCTTCCGGGACGGGACGACGACGCTCAAGACCGACACGTCATCGCCGTACAACTACAGCTGGAGCGCGACCAAGTCGGTCGGCGCGCACACGGTGACCGCGGTCGCCACCGATGTCGCGGGCAACGTCACCTCGACGGCGGTGACGGTCAACATCATCCGTTGACGACTGGGATGATGTTCTTGCCGTAGGCATTGAGGGTTTCCACTTTGGCGTCGTGCTGGAGGTACAGGGCGAACTGGTCGACACCGATCGCCTTCAGTTCCTCCAGCCGGGCCAGGTGATTCTCGACCGGACCGAGGATGCAGAAGCGATCGACGACCTCGTCGGGCACGAAGTCGGTGTGGGTGTTACCCGCCCGGCCGTGCTCGGCGTAGTCGTAACTCTTGCGCCCGGCGATGTAGTCGGTGAGCGCCTTCGGCACGCCACCGTCATCGCCGTAGCGCGCGACGATGTCGGCGACGTGGTTGCCGACCATTCCACCGAACCAGCGGGTCTGCTCGCGTTGGTGGGCCAGGTCGTCTCCGACGTAGGCCGGGGCCGCCACGCAGAAGGTGATCTTCTCGGGATCGCGACCGGCCTGCTCGGCGGAGCGGCGTACGGCTGAAATCATCCAGGCCGCGATGTCGGGATCGGCGAGCTGCAGGATGTAGCCGTCGCCGACCTCGCCCGTCACCTGCAGGGCCTTGGGCCCGTACGCAGCGACCCAGACCTCGAGCTTGCCGTCCTCGACCCAGTTGAACTTGAGCTGCTGCCCGCGGTACTCGACCGTCCGCCCGGCCGCCAGCTCACGCACCACCTCGACGCACTGCTTCAGCTCGGCAAGCGTGCCCGGCTTGGCGCCGAGCGTGCGCAGGGCCGAGTCCCCCCGGCCGATCCCGCAGACCGTGCGATTGCCGAACATCTCGTTCAGGGTCGCGAACTGCGAGGCGATCACGGTCCAGTCGCGGGTGCCCGGGTTCGTCACCATCGGCCCGACGATCACTCGCTCGGTCGCGGCCAGGATCTGGCTGTAGATGACGAACGGCTCCTGCCAGAGCAGGTGCGAGTCGAAGGTCCAGACGTAGTCGAACCCGGCCTCCTCTGCCTTGCGCGCGAGCTCCACCACCGCGGACGCCGGCGGATCACACTGGAACACCACTCCGAAGTCCACGGTTCTCCCTTTTAGATCAAGTAGGACGAGAGCCCGCGCTTCAGGTACTTCCCACGTCCCTTGCGGCCATGGTAGTTGCCGTCAGCCACGATCACCTCGCCGCGCGAGATGACCGTGCCCACCCGGCCCGCGATCTCTACCCCTTCGTACGCCGAGTAGTCCATGTTCATGTGATGCGTCTCGACGCCGATCCGGGTGGTCGCCTTGGGGTCGTAGATCACGATGTCCGCGTCCGAGCCCGGCGCGATGATGCCCTTCTGCGGGTACAGCCCGAACATCCGGGCCGGCGTCGTCGCGATCGTCTCGACCCAGCGCTCCAGGCTCAGCTGACCGTCCACGACCCCTTGGTACACGAGGTCAACGCGGTGCTCGACGCCGCCGATACCGTTCGGGATCTTGGAGAAGTCGCCGATGCCCATCTCCTTCTGGTCCTTGAAACAGAACGGGCAGTGGTCAGTCGAGACGACGGCGAGATCGTTGCTCCGGAGCCCCTTCCACAGGTCCCTGGCGTGGTGCTCGTGCTTACTCCTGAGTGGCGTCGAGCAGACCCATTTGGCGCCCTCGAAACCGGGTGCGCCCAATTGGTCTTCCAAGGTCAGGTACAGGTACTGCGGGCAGGTCTCCGCGAACACGTTGCGACCGTCGTTGCGCGCCGCGGCGACCGCCTCGAGCGCCTTGCTGGCCGAGAGGTGCACGATGTAGAGCGGGCAGTCCTTGGCCACGGAGGCGAGCGCGATCGCCCGGCTGGTCGCCTCTGCTTCCAGCGCCTCCGGCCGGGTGATGCCGTGGTAGATCGGGTCGGTCTCACCGCGCTGGAGCGCCTGCTGGACGAGTACGTCGATCGCGATGCCGTTCTCGGCGTGCATCATGATCAGCGCGCCGTTCTCGCGGGCTCGCTGCATCGCCCGGAGGATCTGGCCGTCGTCGGAGTAGAAGACGCCGGGGTAGGCCATGAACAGCTTGAAGCTCGTGATGCCCTCGCCGACGAGCGAGTCCATCGCCTTCAGCGACTCGTCGTCGACGCCGCCGAGGATCATGTGGAACGCGTAGTCGATGTGACAGTTGCCATCGGCCTTGGTGTGCCAGGCGTCCAGCCCGTCCTGCACCACCTCACCGGTCTTCTGGATCGCGAAGTCGACGATGGTGGTCGTGCCACCGAACGCCGCGGCCCGGGTCCCCGTGTCGAAGGTGTCGCTGGCCGACGTACCGCCGAACGGCATCTCCATATGCGTGTGCGCGTCGATCCCGCCCGGGACCACATACTTGCCGGTGGCATCGATCACCTCGTCGGCCTGCACACTCTGCCGATACTGCGGATCGAACAGCGCGACGATCTTCTCACCGTCGACGAGCACATCAGCCTTTTGAGCGCCCGTCGGCCCGATGACGGTCCCGCCTTTGACCAGCAACGACATCCTTTGTCCCCTCTACGGCTTCGTCAGGTCTCCATAGGCATCCGGCCGGCGATCCCGGTAGAACTGCCACCTGTCCCGCACCGTATCGAGCAACCCCAGATCCAGATCCCGGACGATCAGCTCGGGGTCATAGTCGTGCCCGACCTCCCCCACGAACTTCCCCTCCGGATCCACGAAGTACGACGACCCGTAGAAGTCGTTGTCCCCGAACTCGGACTCGATCCCGACCCGGTTGATCGCCCCGATGAAGTACTCGTTGGCCACCGCACTTGCCGGCTGCTCGAGCTTCCACAAGTAAGACGACAACCCACGACTGGTCGCAGACGGATTGAACACGATCTTCGCCCCAGCCAACCCCAACGCCCGCCACCCCTCAGGGAAGTGCCGGTCATAACAGATATAGACCCCGATCCTGCCCACCGCAGTATCGAACACGGGGTACCCAAGGTTGCCAGGCCGGAAGTAGAACTTCTCCCAGAACCCGTTCACCTGAGGAATATGGTTCTTCCGGTACTTCCCAAGATACTTGCCGTCAGCATCGATGACGGCCGCCGTGTTGTACAACACCCCCGGCTGCTCCAGCTCATACATCGGCAGCACCATCACCATGCCCAGCTCCTTGGCGAGCGCCTGGAACCTCTCGGTGGTGGGCCCCGGCACGCTCTCGGCGTACTCATAGAACTTGGGATCCTGCAGCTGGCAGAAGTAAGGCCCGTAGAACAGTTCCTGGAAGCAAATAACCTTGGCCCCCGCCGCAGCAGCCTGCCGCGCATACTCCTCATGCGCCTTAGTCATCGACTCCTGGTCCCCAGTCCAGTTCGTCTGTACCAACGCCGCCCTGACCACGTCCGCCATCTGACCTCCCTAGCCGAGCCCCCATGCTCCATCCGCCAACCATCCCCAGTCAACGATTCCGGGAAACCGGCTCGGCGGCATACCAGTGCTCAGACTGATACGCCGCCGGCATCACCGCACCCACCAAGCCTACGAGCTACATCACCGGAAGATTCAACACCTGAACCTCGTAGCTCTGGGAATTGGTCTCCTCCGACTTGAGACTGAGATCCGACCGCCCAGCATTCAGACCTCCACGGGCTGGCCACTGACAAGCAGCGGCACTGGAGTCGCTTGAAATGTCAAGATCCTCCTAGTACCACCTCGATAAAGGTTGCTTCGGACGGTTCGTCGGCGTGGATCGTCAATCGACTCAAGCCTGCGGCCAAAGAAACTTCGACTGCCTCGCTCCCTACCGCGTCAGAGACCCGGAGGAGACCAGAGGGCACTGAAAGTGAACCCTCGTAGATCCGCACGCCACGAGCTTCCTCTGAGCCGTTCAGTACTCGGACCGTCACCGGCCCTTCGTCTGCGTGACGGACACGGACAACCAAGGCTGTCAAGGCACTGGCAACCTGTTCCCGGGGCGATGACCACTCCGGAATCTGCTCAGACGACTCGGCATCGGTAACCAGCAGGACCCCCCACGGGAAGTCAGCAGTCAATTCGGCCAGCACGGTCATAGCAGCCCCTTCCGCATGAGGTTGATGATCCAGAGACCCTGGGAATTGCTACAGGATTGACAGTGGGGGTACAGCACCTGCGGTGCCCCATTGGCAATGCGCGAAGGATCCATATGATCACCAATCCAGTTGCCGCCTACCGCGCCTCCCACCGCACCCGTTGCTGCACTGGCGAGGCCGCCGGCAGCTCCACCGATCTCAGATGCCGCTCCGGTAGCAGCGCCTATCGGCTTTCGATACCCTCCACATCGGGCGACAACACAGGAGAGCGGAGGAGCATATCCCGCAGCAAGGTCATGCATTTCCTCCGGGACAGATTCGCCAACTGGCTATAATCTGCGATTTTCAGATCGAGCGGGAGTAGCCAACTCGATCCATCAGTCATGAGTATGTTCACGTGACAGCGGACCGACCCGTCAGGACCCAAATGTTCTGGAAACAGTACAACCCGCTCGATCTGGTCCACATTCGCAGCGACCCATGCGGGCCGCCCATCCGCTCCAACTCGCCGGCGGCCGTCGCTGACCATCAAACCGCCGAGCGCTTCTCGCGGTACCTCTTTGACCTGAATCCAGGTTCGGCGATTGAGCCGCCGTTGAAGCCGTTTGCCCAAACGAATGCCAGGTGAATGTGAGTTCCGCAAGATTTTCAGCCGTTCTACCATTAGTTAGCACTCTTGAATCCCAGGATAAATATCCTATCATCCAAGGTAATCGAACTGTTCGTACTCCTCGCAGCCTCCAATAGAGCGAGCCGTCGATGGTGGCCATTTGCGAGAGTATCGTTGGGGTAGGTGGCCATATATTCGCGTTTCTTTGACCCTTCTCGCAGACGGGGCTTGAAAACCGACTCCATCAACTCATGATCGTCAAGCGAACCGATGTCCGGCCGTTGAACAAGACCCGGCTCCGCCAGAGGCATGTCCTCCAGATCACGGACTACAGCATTCGGCTTCGGCCTGAAGGCTCGGTTGGCAATGCTTCCGGCGACTCTCGAAGAAGCCGCGCTCTTCACCGCCTTTGCCACCAGGACTTTCCCCACCTGGCCAGCAACACCACCGAGACCACCCCCAATGGCACCGAAGGCGCCACCTTCGAAGGTCTCCTTGGCCAAGCTCGCAGTACTGAACGTCTCTTGTTCATCAAGTCCGACTCGGGCGCCATACCCGAGGCCGGCGCCAGCTGCTCCCGATATCGCCCCCGCGACTATGAGGCAGCCAATCCCTGCGGTGACTCCACAGAACGCGGCTGTCGCTACAACACCGACGCCTATCGCAACTACAGTACCGATGGTCGAGGCATGGTCCTCCGCCCACTGGTGGGCCTCGTCGACCTTGTCCTTGACTTCGTTGACGCGCTTTTTGAACCACCCCGCCGATGCCGTGGCCCTTGTTGCTGTCGTCGCCCTTGTGGTCGTCGTCGTTGTTGTTGTTGGAGCCGCCGTCGTTCCCAGGGTTCTGACCGTTGCCGGTGGAGGTTTCCTTTTCGGGCTTGTCGGGGCCGGGCGGGGTGTAGTCGGGGCCGCCGGCCTTGCCGCCGCCGCAGGACAGGCATTCGCTGATCATGCCGGTGGGGTCGGAGCCGGTGACTGGGTTGTCGTTGGCGTAGGTGTAGCCGAGCATTTGTTGTGGGTCGTTGGCGTCGAGGAGCGGGTCGACGCTGATGAAGCGGCCGATGGTGGGGTCGTACTCACGGGCGCCGATGGAGGTGAGGCCCGTAGTTTTGTCTTCTGGTTTGCCCAGGAAGCCATGGTTGTCAGGCCAACTGGTCGGTGGAGTACCCCGGGCTTCACCGAAGGGTTTGGCGTATCGGATGCTGGCCGTCAAGGTGCCTTGCTCCACGGCCACGTGGGTCGTCTGGTGATAGTCGTTCACCAGCCAGGACAAGACCGACTCGGTACCGCCGTCGTTCGAGCGGACCGCGATCGGCTGGCCACCGAAGGAGTATTGGCGCTTGCCGAGGACCTTGTGAGTCGCCTTGTTCAAGGTCAGTTCGAGCTCACCGAGGAACAGGGTCGTCTCAGTCGGACTCCGCCGAACCAGCAAAGACCCCTCGGCGTCGTACACGTACTCGGTGTCCCCGACGGCACCAGACAGCTTGGTGAGCTTGCCCTGCGGACTCCAGGTCAACGTCTGCGCACCAGTCGAGGGGTCCGGCCGGCTCGTCGTGTTGCCCTTGGAGTCGTATGTGAGGTTCTTCACCGGGCCAGCCCCGGCGCCGGTCTGCGTCACCTTCGCCAGTGTGTGGGGCTGCGCCGTGTTGTAGGCGTAAGTGCTGGTGAGATTCCCCGCCACCGAGTGATCCACCTGGGTGTTGCGCAGACCCGTGGTCGTGTACGTCCACGACTGCCAGTACGGCGCGGCTCCACCAAGAGCGCCAACGCTCGGCGAGGGAGAACAGTCTGCGCTGGCCGGTGTCCAGGCCTCAGTCAGTCGCTGGTGACCGTCGTAGTCGAAGCACTGTGTATCCCCACCCCGGACCAGATCCTCGTCCTTGAGGATGTTTCCAGCAGAGTCGTAGCCGTACTTGTGATCCGCGAAAATCGTCGATCCCCCACCGCTGCTGCGGGCGAGGCGACGCGTGTCGCTTTCGTAGTCGTACGTCAGCGCCATACTCAGGTCAGGGCCGAGGTCGTACTCCGAAGGCTCGCCCAGTTGGGTGTACATCGCCTTGTTCACGTACGTGCCACGGCTGCTGTACATCCGGTACAGCAGCCCGGACGCGGTGTAGTCGTACATGACGTTGTCCGCGCCCAGACCACCTCCCGGCGAGAACGACGTACTGCTCAGCGTCTTCTCGTCCGGCTTGTAGTTGTACAGCGTGGAGTAGCTGCCATCGAGTTCGACGCCCTCGGCCTCAGGAATGTCCGTGACCACCTGCGTCGGCTTGTAGAGCACGTTCCGCGACACGATCAACTGCCGGTATGCCGGTCCGCTCTTACCGGCCGTATAACTGGCCGAGGAGTACGACTGGCCAAGCAAGCCGGGCTTGTCATAGGTCCAGTCGGACAACAGGTTGGCGTCGGCCACCGAACCCTTGTAGAGCCCGGTCTTCCGGTCCAGCGCGTCGTAGGTGTTGACCAGAGTGTTCTGTGCTGAATCGGTCGTCGAGACCAGTCGGTCCGCGATGTCGTAGGTAGAGGTCGTCACGCCAGTCCCCCAGATGGCGAACCAACAGTGACCGCTCCACCGCAGCGCGTCAACGAAACTGCAACAAGTGGCAATGTGGCAAACAATCGCTTGTAATCTCGCCACAGCTGTGCGAGGCCGGCGCTCGCAAGCCGGGACCAAGGACGGGGTAGTCCTCAACGGCTCCTCGCAGTTCGGCCGAGGGTTACCGGGACCTCGCACGTCGCAGGCCACAACTGTCACGCCAGCGGTCCGACTACACGCAGGAGCTCGGCATACCGCCTGTTGTCGCGATCCGGGAGTACGGGTGGGTCTGGAGCGAGGTTGCTAGCGGCAACAGGTTCGGTTAGGAGCACCGGCCGAGGTGCAGGCGCTTGAGGAAGGCGCTGTGGCTCATGGTGGCGCGGACCTGCGGCCAGTCGGCCGAGAGGGTGGTGAGCGAAGGCAGCCGACGCAGATCGATGGCCGGCAGGGGATCCGCAGTTACTCGGAGCGATTCGAATGACAGGGGATGGGTCGGTTCATGAAGGTGGCCTTAACACGTGGGCGCCGCTGGAGAGTTCGAGTTGTACTCCGCGGGCGGCGAGGAGCTCGCGGTTTTCGGTGAGCCATTGGGTCGCGGGGCCCAGCAGGTGGGTTGGCGGTAGGTCAACAACTCGGGATGGCTCGGCCACTACCCGGCCGCCGACTGTTGTCCAGCTGTCTGGCAGGAGGGTGGTGTGGAGGTGGGAGCCGGTGCCTTGGATTATGTGGAGGTTGCGGCCTAGGCGGGCGGTTAGTTGGGTGGCGGCTGAGCCGGTGGCTTCGTCTTCTGGGACACCCATGACAGGAGCGAACATCCGAGAGCGGATGGTGCCTGCGGGCTCGTCCAGCCAGGACCAGAGGTAGGTGTGGCCGGCTGTGTACGACGCGGGGTTGGCGGCCAGGACCTGAACTGCAGAGTCCAGTTGGTGCCAGGAGAAGGTGCTGCCCCAGGTGGAGTGGGCTTGGACCGACGTCAGGTCGCCATCGCGGGTCACCGGGATTTCGCCGGCCGGCACGCGGAGTACAGGGGTTTCGTAGCCCTGGGAGTGGAGCCACCAGGCCGCGCCGACGGTGGGGTGGCCGGCGAAGGGCATTTCGGCCAGTGGGGTGAAGATCTGCAGGACGCCCGCGGTGGGGTCGTCGATGAAGACGGTTTCGCTGTAGCCGAGGGACGCTGCCAGCGTTTGCCGGGATTCGGGCGGAACCTGGGTGCCGTCGACAATGGCTAGTGGGTTGCCGTAGGCGCCAGAGGGGTCGCTGAAGACCCGTACGACGTGGACGTCGACGGTGGTCACCTCAAAATCAAGGAGTCAGAGGACGAGGAACGCGGCGACGATCGCGAGCACCACGACGACGACGCCGGCGATTGCCAGCGTGCGGCCGTTCACCTTCGGGGCCTGGGCCGGCTCGGTCTCGGCCTCGTTGACGAAGGCGCGGAACATCTGAGTGCTCGCGCCCGGGTCCTGCTCGTTTTCCGTGGGGGTGTGGTCAGACATGGGCCAGACCCTACCCGGCGCCCGGACCGCCAGCACTCACCAACCAGGGTTCTGACCCCCTTCTTACGCTCAGCGGCCGACCCCGAGCACGCCCGGTAGCGGCGTTGGTGTGTGGCGCAGATCCATGTACCATTTGGTACATGCGCTTCGATCACTCCGTCACCGTCCAGGCCCCGGCCGACCGCGTCTGGGCGATCTTCAGCGACGTCGCCCACTGGCCCGAGTGGACGCCCACCATCTCGGAAGTCGAGCGGCTCGACGAGGGCCGGATCCACGTCGGCGCCCGGACCCGCGTCAGTCAGCCCAAGCTCCCGGTTGCCGTCTGGGAGGTGACCGAGCTGATCGAGGGCGAGTACTTCGAATGGGTCTCGAAGGCGCCGGGCATCAAGACCACCGGTGGCCACCGGGTCGCCACCACCCCAGAGGGCACCGTCGTGACCGCGACGATCATCCAGCAGGGACCGCTCGGCTGGGTGTTCGGCAAGTTGATGGCCAAGCTGACCAGGGAGTACATCGCGCTCGAGGGCGAGAGCCTGAAGAAGGTCAGCGAGCAGGCGTGAGCCGCGAGTCACTGCTCACCGACGCCGTCGAGCACTTCGCGAAGAACGGTATCGGCGACGCCAGCCTGCGCTCGATCGCGACCAGCATCGGTACCAGCCACCGGATGCTGATCTACCACTTCGGCTCCCGTGAGGGCCTGCTCGCCGAAGTCGTCCGCACGGTCGAGGCCCAGCAACGCGACCTGCTCGCCTCCCTCGGCGACGAAGACCTGCCGATCGCCGAACAATCCGAGCAGTTCTGGCGCCAAGTCACCGAGGCCGCGCTGATCTACGGTCCACTCTTCTTCGAGCTGTCCGCGCACGCCATGCAGGACCTGCCCCACACCGAGGCCCTCAAAGCTGACCTGATCAACGTCTGGCTGCCCCCGCTGATCGACCTCTGCATCCGCGCCGGCATCCCAGCAGACCAGGCACCGGCGTACGCCCGGCTCGGCCTCGCTGCTTCCCGTGGACTGCTGTTCGACCTCCTGCTGACCGGCGATCAAGCAGGAGTCGACGAAGCCTCAGCCCTACTCAACAAGCTCTTCGCGCTCTAAGCAGGCTCGGTGGGCTCAGCGATCCAGCCCGCCACCACCGGCAGCCGGCTGGCCCGATGGACGGCGACGAAGGCGAACGGCCGGTCCAAGGAGACCTCGAGCCGCCGCGTCTTCGGTACCACCATCGCCGCCCGCATCAACCCGACCGCGGTTACCGCAGCCGCCTCGAACCCGGTCGCGAAGAAACGCGCCAGCACGGTCTGCCGAGCCTGCCCGACCACCAAAGGTTCCGGGCTGATCGCGCTGAAATGCCCACCCCCACGAGGCGCCGAGGTCACCGTCGACAGCCCGAAGACCTCCCGCGAAGCCAGCAGATCATGCTCGACCTCGACGCTGAACGACGGCAGCGACAACTTCACCTCAGCCGCCGCCGACGCGGTCTTCCCGATCGTCACCCCCGGCGCCACCTCCTGCCCAGGCTCGCCCTGATCTACCAATTCCAGGCCGCCCAGACCACCCAGACCACCTGAAGCAACGGACGCGGCAAGCAATCCAGCCAGTACGTCGCCCTGCGCCGCCTCAGCGTCCCCGATCCCGAGCAGCACATCGACATCGGCATCGCCCTGAACGGTCACCACCGTCAGCCCGTCGTACACGCGAACAGCGTCAAGCTCGCGATCCGTCCGCTCCAGCCAATGCCACGACCCACCCGACCAAGGCCCGTCGTTCTGCCGCTTGACCTGCTCGGTGAACGGCTCGACCCAGGTCGTCCGCAGCGACAACGCAGACGCCAGTACTACGGCCAGGTCCGGCGTCACGTCGAGCGGCATCTCCCGGATCAACCCATCCGTGTGCTCAGTGGCCCACGCATCGAGTTTCGCCTTGTCACTCGCCGAATCACCCGTCAACGTCCCGCTCAAAGCAGCCGGTACTACGGAGTCGAACGACTCACTCAATTTCAGCTGCTCGTGGACCCAGACCCCAAGTGCCGCATGCAAGTCAGCCGCACTGTCCACGGCTGCCATCAACTCGACAGCCTTGGCAGCCCCGGCAACGGCGTCGACCCCGGCCGCCTCCGCGAGCTCACTACGCCCCGGCTCATCGGCCGCCGTCGACAAGAGAGCCAGCAACGGCCAGACCCCGAGGCCGGACACGACCGTAGTACCGGGCGGCAACTCCCGAACCCAGCGCGAAGTGAGGTGGTTGACGGCCAGTACGACGTCGGCATCCATGCCCTCCACCCTGCCACGCTCTGCACACTCGAGCCCTCCGAACAGCCCGTCGGCAAGTCCCCGAGCAGGTCGATGAAGTAGTCGGCCGGAACTATTGCGACTATTCGGCGGAATGACGCTGATTTTCATTTCGCCAGCGCGTTGAGTGCTCGTCCGAGCGCGTTCCGCTGTGTCAGGATGCCGCCCATGAGCACGCCAGAAGCCACGGAAGAGCGGGATTCCGCCGAAGCGACGGCAGATCCCGCCGCGCCGGTCGGCCCTCCCCCAGAGCCGACAGCTCCTCAGGAAGAACCTGAGGACAAGGACCCCGCCGGCCCGTCGATCGCGTTCACGCTGACCCTCGTCGTCCTGGTCGCGCTTGCGCTCTTCGGGCGGAAGGTCTTCGCCGGCCTGTTCACCGACGACGGCGTCCGGACCTGGGCGACCATGTTCGTCGGCGTCACCGTCCAGGCGATGCCCTTCCTCGTCCTCGGCGTACTGCTCTCCGCCGCCCTCACCGCGTTCGTCCCGGCCTCCTTCTTCGCGAAGGCGCTGCCCAAGCACCCGGCCCTCGCTGTACCGGTCGCCAGCATGTCCGGTGTGGTCCTGCCGGGCTGCGAGTGCGCCTCGGTCCCCGTGTCGGCGGCGCTGATGAACCGTGGCGTCACCCCGGCGGCAGCGATCGCGTTCCTGCTCTCCGCACCGGCGATCAACCCCGTAGTACTGGCGTCGACAGCCGTCGCGTTCCCCGGGCAGCCGAAGGTGGTGATCGCCCGGGCGATCACCTCGCTGGCCGTCTCGATGATTCTCGGCTGGTTGTGGTTGCTGACCGGCAAGGGCAGCGACTGGCTGAAGATGCCGAAGAACCGGCACGCTGACGGCACTCCCAAGCTCGAGGTCTTCCGCTCGTCGATGCTGCACGACTTCCTGCACGCGGGCGGCTTCCTGGTCGTCGGCGCGGCGGCTGCGGCCACGCTCAACGTCGTCGTACCGCGGCAGTGGCTCGACCACGTCGCGAGCAACCTGCTGGTGTCCGTCATAGTGCTCGGCCTGCTCGCCGTCCTGCTCGCCATCTGCTCCGAGGCCGACGCGTTCGTCGCCGCCAGCCTGACGCAGTTCTCGCTCACCGCGCGGCTCGCGTTCATGGTGGTCGGGCCGATCGTCGACGTGAAGCTGATCGCGCTGCAGACCGGAACCTTCGGGCCGAAGTTCGCGATCCGTTTCGCCCCGGCCACCTTCGTGGTCGCGATCCTGTCCAGTCTTCTCGTCGGGTGGTGGCTGCTGTGAGGCGTAATGTCGCGGGTCTGGTCGTCGTGTTCGTCGGCGCCGCGGTGGTCCAGTTGGCCACCTCCAACACCTATCTGCGCTTCGTGAAACCCGGTATGCGCTGGATGCTGCTCGCTGCCGGCGTCATCCTGATCGTGCTCGCCGTCGCCGACGTACTGGCGGACACCCGCAAGACGCCTGGGCATGAGCACGCTGACGACGGCCACGGACACGGCCATCTGCTTCCGCGTGCGGCCTGGCTGCTGGTGATACCGATCTTCGCGCTGCTAGTCGTCGACCCGCCCGCCCTCGGCGCGGACGCCGCCCAGCGCCAGTCGCCGGTCGCGGCCAAACCGATCGCACCGAAAGGCAACTCCTTCCTCTCGCAGAGCGCCGGCAGCACTGCACCGCTACCGTTGGCGGTACGGGACTACGCCGTCTGGGCCGTCTGGGAGAAGGAGAGCATGAAGGGCCGCAATTTCCAGCTCACCGGGTTCGTCACGCCAGGCAAGAACGGCACCTGGTACGTGTCCCGGATCGGGCTGACGTGCTGCGTCGCCGACGGGATGGCGTTCATGGTGGAGGCCCGCGGTCAGGCCTCGCCACCGAAGAACCAGTGGATCACCGTGACCGGCGAGTGGGCCGAGCCGACCAAGCGGGCCGACGGCGACGTCGCCGCGATGACCGTGACCGGGATCCGCACCGTGACGGCGCCGGCCAACCAGTACGAGTGACCGCCGCTACTCCGCTCTCGACCGCCGACCTGCTCGATGGTCTGGCGAAGAAGCAGCGCTACAAGTACGTCTTCTTCTGGGGCGATACGCCGAACCGCGACGGCAGCATCGGTGCGAGCTGCCTGAGCCAGTGGTACCACGCGCCGTTCATCGTCGACGGCGTCCGCTACTCGACCGCCGAGCACTGGATGATGGCCGGCAAGGCACGCCTGTTCGGTGACAACGAGTCCGCCGCGAAGGTGATCGCGGCCGGCCATCCCCAACGGGCGAAGGCGATCGGCCGGCAAGTCACCGGCTTCGACACCGAGACCTGGCAACGCCACCGCGCCGAGCTGGTCATCGAGGGCAACCTCCACAAGTTCCGCCAGAACAAGCCCCTACTCGACTACCTCCTCAACACCGGCAAACGAGTACTGGTCGAGGCCAGCCCAGTAGACCGCATCTGGGGCATCGGCCTGGCCGCCGACGACCCCCGAGCCGAACACCCCGACCAATGGCGAGGCCTCAACCTCCTGGGCTTCGCCCTGATGCGAGCCCGCGCCGAACTGTCCCAGTCCCCTTAGCCATCCCCGTCGATCAACCCCGTAAGACGGGCTCACCAAGGCAAGATCTGGTTGCTACAGGCAACGGCCGAAGGCCGGTCCACACCGCGTGATCGCCTTCCCGCTCCAACCGGCGCCGAGCCGCCGCCTGTACGCCGTCTGGCGCACCGCGACCGCCCGCCGGCCGGCGATCGCGGTCACTCTCAATGCGCTGAAAGCCGGCTGGTCCTCCCGCGACACGGCCTAGTCGGGCGGCCGCGTTCCGCCCCACGGGATTTATCCCGGTCGCCCTTCGCGATCGATTGACAGCGTGCTGCATCGGGGTTAACTTTCCCGGAAATCTATTAGGAAACTTTCCTAACAAGTATCCCTCTCTCGTCCCCGCCCCCGACGCAGCAGGAGGCTCCGCCATGAACCGCCCCCGATGGTTCGCCCTGGTTTCGAGTGTCGCGATCGCCGCGACAGCACTCGTGACGACCAGCGCGACCACCAGTTCCGCCGCCCCGGTCCGCTACGAATCCGAAGCGGCCGCCATCTCGCAAGGCGTCATCGAGTCGAACCACGCCGGCTTCACCGGTACCGGGTTCGTCAACTTCGACAACGTCGTCGGCAGCTCGGTGGAGTACACCGTGACCGCGCCGACGGCCGGCTCGTACTCACTCACCTTCCGCTATGCCAACGGTACGACGGTCAACCGCCCGGTCGACGTCACCGTCAACGGCACCCTCGCCGCCGACGATCTGGCCTTCCAGGGCACCGGCGCGTGGACGACGTACCAGACCGTCACCGCCACCGCCACACTCGTTGCCGGGACCAACAAGATCAAGACCACCGCGGTCACCGCGAACGGCGGCCCGAACGCCGACTCGCTGACCCTGGACACTGCCCAGGGTCCCGGCCCCGGCGCCACCCCGGTCTCGATCAACGGCCAGCTGCACGTCTGCGGCACCAAGCTCTGCAACCAGTACAACAAGCCGATCCAGCTCAGAGGCATGAGCACGCACGGCATCCAGTGGTACGCGAACTGCATCAAGACCGCGTCGCTGGACGCACTCGCGACCGACTGGAAGGCCGACATCCTGCGGATCTCGATGTACATCTCCGCCGGAGAGGACGGCTACGAGACCAATCCGCGCAAGTTCACCGACCTGGTGCACGGCTACATCGAGGAGGCCACCAAGCGCGGGATGTACGCCCTGGTCGACTGGCACCAGCTCAACCCCGGTGACCCCAACATCTACACGGCCCAGGCCAAGACGTTCTTCAGCGAGATCGCCGAGCGGCACAAGAACAAGAACAACATCATCTACGACATCGCCAACGAGCCGAACGGTGTCAGCTGGGCCGGTATCAAGTCGTACGCCGAGCAGGTGATCCCGGTGATCCGCGCCAAGGACCCCGACGGCGTCGTCTTCGTCGGCACCCACGGATGGGCCTCGCTGGGCGTCTCCGACAGCCGGACCGAGGCCGACGTGATCAACAACCCGGTCAACGCGACGAACTTCATGTACACGTTCCACTTCTACGCCGCGTCGCACCACGACGAGTACTTCAACGCCCTGTCGCGAGCCGCGGACAAGATCCCGCTGTTCGTCACCGAGTTCGGCACCCAGAACTACGAGGGTGAGGGCGCCAACGACTTCGCCTACTCGCAGAAGTACCTGGACTTCCTGGCCAGCAAGAAGATCGGCTGGACCAACTGGAACTTCTCCGATGACGAGCGCTCCGGTGCTGTGTTCAAGGTAGGCACCTGCGCCGGCAACACCTTCACCGGTACGTCGGTACTCAAGCCCGCCGGCGTCTGGATCCGCGATCGGATCCGCACCCCCGACGACTTCCCGACCTCATGAGGGCACTCGGCGCAGTCCTGGGCACCGCCCTGCTCGCAACCGGGCTGACGGCAACGATCCCCGCCCACGCCGCGACGATCAACGTCAGCACGGCCGCTCAACTCAAGACCGCGCTGACCAGCGCCAAAGCCGGTGACACGATCAAGCTTGCCGACGGCACCTACACCGGGAACTTCAAGACCACCGTCTCCGGTATGTCCTCGGCGCCGATCAAACTCGCCGGTACTGCGAAAGCGGTGCTCACCGCCGGCGGTGGCTACGGCCTGCACCTGAACGGCGCGAGCTACTGGCAGGTGTCGGGCATCACCGTCACCGGTGGCCAGAAGGGCATCATGATCGACTCCGCGACCCGCGTCGTGATCGACGGTGTCACCGTGCACGGCCTGGACATGGAGGGCGTGCACTTCCGCAACAGCAGCACCTACGGCACGCTCAAGAACTCGAAGATCTACGACACCGGCAACGACGGTCGCGGGATGGGTGAAGGCGTCTACGTCGGCAGCGCCGGCGGCCTCACGGACAAGTCGGACAACGTGCAGATCCTCGACAACACGATCGGGCCGGACGTCGGCGGGGAGGCGATCGACCTGAAGGAGGGCACCAAGGGCGGCCGGGTCGCAGGCAACCAGTTCGACGGCCGCGGGCTGACCGGCGCCAACTTCGACGACAGCTGGATCGATGTCAAGGGCAACAACTATCTGATCGAGAACAACACCGGCAAGAACACCACCAACAACGGGTTCGAGACGCACACCCAGCAGACCGGCTGGGGGTGCGGGACGGTCTTCCGCAACAACAAGTCGGACCTGACCGGAGCCGCCGGCGCCGGCCGGTACGCGTTCAACATCACCAACTACGACACGTCCGCCTGCAAGGTCACCATCGACCGCTCCAACACCGTCACCGGCGGCCGGGGCCTGACCAACCCGGGCATCCCCGTCAGCTGAACCAGACCGGTCGATGGACCACCACCTGGGTCCATCGGCCGGGTCAGCAGTTCACCAGGGTGTGGAGTTTGGATTCCGTCTCTTCGTCGACCGGGGTGTAGGTGATCATTCGCATCCGGGCGACCTGACTAACCCAGAGGCTTACGGACTCCATTCGCAGGATGCCGACCCGCTCGTTGCCCAGCACCTTGATCTTCGAGCTCGGCGCCGCCACGTCGTACCGCTGCCAGAGCTCGGCGAACAACGGTGAGCTCGCCAGCAGCCGCTCGGTCAGATCCTGCCAGCTCGGCTCGCTCAGGTGCTCGGCCGACGCCGCCCGATAGCCGGCGACCAGGTGCTGCTCGACCGCCTCGCCGTCGACGAAGGAGCACTGCCACTCGTCCGACACGAAGGTCAGCCAGAGCAGATTGCGCTCCTCGAGCGGGACCGCATCCAGGTCGAGGATCACCTTGCAATAGGAGTCGTTGAACGCCAGTACGTCGTACCGGGAGTTGAGCACGAGCGCCGGGTACGGCGAGAGCTGGCCGAGCATCTTCTGCACGGATCCCGGGAGTGCCGAGCAGTCGCTCTTGCCCGGGCCGAGTGCGATCCCCGCCAGCGTGTAGAGGTGATTGCGCTCCAGCCGGTCGAGCCGAAGCGTGCGGGAGATCGCTTCGAGCACCTGAGCCGACACGTTGATGTCGCGACCTTGCTCGAGCCACGTGTACCAAGTGACGCCGACACCCGCGAGCTGGGCGACCTCTTCGCGCCGCAGGCCCGGCGTACGGCGTCGCCCGCCGGGCGCGAAGCCGACCTCCTCGGGCTGGATCCGCTCCCGCCGGCTGCGCAGGAACGCCGACAACTCACGCCGCCGCTCGTCCTTGTCACTGACGACGCTGTCGCTGACGATGCCGTCGCTGACGATGCCGTCGCTGACGACGCTGCCGCCGGCAATCTTGTCGGTGGCGACTGGCATGCTGCTCAGGAGGCTCACCTCTCCATCGTGCGGGCTGGACGGGCGCTGCGAAAGGCTGGTGCCAGGTGCTGCCAATACCAGGATAACCAGGCTCTCACCACCAGGCTCCGAATGGCCGCAAGCTGGTGCACATGACAGACCAGCTCCAGTCCGCTCCGGTGGCAACCCCGCCATCAACCCCACCACTGCTCGGCCCCGTCGCCCTCACCACGCTGCTCTTCGGCGCCTTTCTGCCGATGCTCTCCTTCTTCATCATCAACGTCGCGCTGCCCGCGATCGGCTCCGACCTGCACGCGAACGCCGGCGAGCTCCAGCTCGTCGTCGGCAGCTACGGCATCGCCAACGCCACCCTGCTCGTGGTCGGCGGCCGCCTCGGCGACGGTTTCGGCCGCAAGCGGCTGTTCCTCGCTGGGCTGATCGGCTTCACGCTGATGTCGCTGATCTGCGCGATCGCGCCGACCATCGGGGTACTGCTCGCTGCCCGGGTTCTCCAGGGCGCGGCGGCCGCAGCAATGACGCCGCAGGTGCTCGCCTCCATCAGCAGCCTGCTCGCCGGCGAACACCGGGCACGCGCGATGGCGATGTTCGGCGTCGCGGGCGGCTCGGCTGCTGCGCTCGGTCAGATCCTCGGCGGCGCACTCGTTGAGGCCGACGTGTTCGGCCTCGGCTGGCGTGCGGTCTTCCTGGTCAACGTCCCGGTCGGACTCGTAGCGCTGGCCGCGGCCGTGAAGTTGCTGCCCGAGACTCGCGCCGTCAAGGCTCAGCGGGTCGACCTAGTCGGCGCCGGGCTGCTTGCGCTCGCGCTGGTACTACTGCTCCTGCCGCTGACGGAGGGCCGCCCCCTCGGCTGGCCCGCGTGGACCTGGGTTTCCCTGGCCGCCACGATCCCGGCCGTCGCGCTGCTCGGCGTACACCAGCATCGCTCCGAGAAGGCCGGTACCTCTCCACTGATCCCGCCGTCCGTACTACGGCTGCGCCCGATGCTGATCGGATTGCTGCTGGCCGTGGGGTTCTTCACCACGTTCGGCGGGTTCATGTTCGTCTTCGCGCTGGCCACCCAGGGCGAGGCCGGGATGTCTCCGCTGGAAGGCGGTCTGAGCCTGCTGCCGATGTCGGTCGGCTTCCTGATCACCTCGATCTACGGGCCACGCCTGCAGCAGCGGTACGGCGCCGGGCTGATCCTGCGCGGCTGGATCGTGCAGTCCGTCGGGTACGCCGCCCTGGCCGTGGTCGCGCTCACCGTGTGGCCTGACGTGACGCCCTGGACGCTGGCGGTCCCGATGCTGATCGCGGGCTTCGGTAGCGGCTTGGTCATGGTGCCGCTGATGGGAGTGGTCATCGGCCAGGTGCCGGCGACCCAGGCGGGTCTCGGTAGCGGAATTCTGCTCACCAGCCAGCAGACCTGCCTCGCACTTGGCGCGGCGACCGTCGGTACGGCGTACCTGTCGCTGGCCGGTACTTCGTGGGGACAGGGCGGCGCACTGGCTGCCGTAGCGCTCGCGATCACGGCCATCTCGCTGCTGATGACGCCGGTGACGCACCAGCTCAGGGCGCGTTAGGCCCAGTGGGGTGGGCGGTTGAGCGCGGCGGGGAGTTTGGTGGCGCCGTCGCCGCGGGCCGCGTTGACCTGGGACTGGGTGAGGAAGAGGGCGCCGGTCAGATCGGCGCCCTCCAGCCTCGTGTCGCGGAGGTCGGCGCCGATCAGGTCCGCTTGCCTGAGGTCGGCTTCGCGGAGGTCGGCGGCGATCAGGTAGGCGCCACGAAGATTGGCTTGCCGCAGATCCGCGCCGCGGAGTTTGGCCCCGAACAGGTCGGCTCCGCGGCGTTCCTTCTTCTTGCTCTGCTTGCCTCGGACGAGCGCGCTGGTCTGCAGCAGCAGCTCGTTGACCTGCTCGCGTTCCCCCGGCAGGTCCACGTTCGTGACATCCGGCTCCAGCGTCAGCTTCTCGATCCGATCGGTTGCCTCTAGCAACTGTGCATGGATCGGGCCGGCCTGTTCGAGCTCGAGGGCTTCGGCCAGGTACCAGAGCAGCTCGTGCAGCTGGCGCATGATCGGCAGCGCCTCGAACATCTTCTGGCCTGGCTGCTCATGCCAGCTGGTACCGGCCTGGCGCGAGATCTTCTGGCCCGCGCCGAAACAGTCATAGACCGTGCAGCCCTGGAACCCCTTGCCACGCAGCTTGCTGTGGATGCCGCAGCCGAAGTCTTCGCGCAGGTTCGGGCAGGGGTCGCCGGCGGCCTTGTCGATCGCGAAGTCGGCAGACTTCGCGAAGGTCAACGCGACGCAGCACAGGCCGAAGCAGTTGCCGCAGTCCGCGCGGAGGTCTGCTCGGGTCACGGCCGGCTGAGCGCCCTAGTTCTGCTCGGCGGCGGTCTGGCCGGTGCGGCGCCAGCGGATGCCGGCCTCGATGAACTCGTCGATCTCGCCGTCGAAGACACCGCTGGTGTTGCCCGACTCGTACAGCGTCCGCAGGTCCTTGACCATCTGGTACGGGTGCAGGACGTAGGAGCGCATCTGGTCGCCCCACGAACCCTGGACGTCGCCGCGCAGCGAGTCGATCTCGGCCCGCTCCTCGGCCTTCTTCAGCGCGAGCAGCTTCGCCTTCAGGATCACCATCGCGGAGGCCTTGTTCTGCAGCTGCGACTTCTCGTTCTGGCAGGAGACCACCGTGCCGGTCGGGATGTGGGTCAGCCGGACCGCCGAGTCGGTGGTGTTGACGCTCTGGCCACCCGGACCGGACGACCGGTACACGTCGATCCGCAGCTCTTCGTCGGGGATCTCGATCTCGTCGGTCTGCTCCAGCACCGGGACCACCTCGACCGCGGCGAAGGAGGTCTGCCGGCGGCCCTGGTTGTCGAACGGGGAGATCCGGACCAGCCGGTGGGTGCCCGTCTCGATGCTCAGCGTGCCATAGGCGTACGGCGCCTTGATGCCAAACGTGGTCGACTTGAGCCCGGCCTCTTCGGCGTACGACGTGTCGTAGACCTCGGTGCCGTAGCCGTGCCGCTCGGCCCAGCGCAGGTACATCCGCTGCAGCATCTCGGCGAAGTCGGCGGCATCGACGCCGCCCGCGCCGGAGCGGATCGTGACGAGCGCCTCGCGTTCGTCGTACTCGCCGGACAGCAGGGTGCGGACCTCGAGCGACTGGACCGATTTGGTCAGCGCCCGGATCTCCTTGTCCGCCTCGGCCAGGGTGTCCGCGTCGTTCTCCTCGCGGCCCATCTCGACCAGGATGCCCAGATCCTCGATCCGGCCACGCAGCTTGACCACCCGGTCGAGGTCGGCCTCCAGGCGCGACAACTTCGACGTCACCTTCTGCGCGTTGGCCTGGTCGTTCCACAGGTCGGGCGCGGCCACCTGCTCCCCGAGGTCGGCGATGTCTCGGCGCATCCCCTCCAGATCGAGAACTTTCTCGATGGAGGTCAGGGTCGCGTCGAGTTGCTTCAGGTCAGCGTCGAAATCAGGTCCAGCCACAACCAAGCAGCGTACCCGCTCGGCGTCGCAGGCCGGGAATCCATTGTCGCCGACCGCGGCCGGTCAGACCTGCAGGCCGTGTTTCAGGGCGCCGAACGCGACGGCGACGGCCTGCTCCAGAGCTTTTTCGGCATCGGCCACTTGACTGCTGTCAGGATGCTCGGGCAGGACCCGGGCGAGCTCTGCTTCCAGTACTTTCTGGGCCGCCGCGTACTGCGCTGCGATCAGCTGGGCGGGCAATCCGGTCAGCCGCGGATCCCGCTCCTGGAGCGCCTCGACCATCAGCGTCTCCATCTCCTCGGCGTTCTTGCGGCGCCGGGCGAGCAGCGCCGGGCTCTCCTCGATGGTCCGGGAGAAGGCCTTCCAGGTGGCCAGGTGACCGGACTGCAGTCGCAGCCGGATCCCGTTCAGGTAGTGCTGCTCGAGCGCCTCGAGCACGTCGGCCAGCCCACTCGCCCCACTCGCCCCGGTGCTGGGCGGCGCCTCCCGGATCGTCTGGGCCGGCCCGAGCCACCAGCCCTGCTCGTCGAAGAACAGATCCTCCTTCGCCGGGAAGTGGTTGAAGACCGTCTGGACGGCGACGTCGGCCGCCTTCGCGACCTCGGCGACGGTGACGTGGTCGAACCCGCGCTCGATGAACAGCGTGGTCGCCGCGTCCGAGATCAGCTGCCGCGTCTGCAGCTTCTTCCGCTCCCGCCGCCCGGGCTCCTCCGTCGTCATGGACAGAGCTTAGCGGCTATGTTTTACTTCATCCATCATTGTAGTCACTACATTCTTGGAGCTAGTACATGAAAATCCTGATCACCGGCGGCCGCGGCAAGATCGCCCGGGCCGTCCACGCGGGTCTCGTCGCCGCCGGTCGCGACGTCCGCGTCGCCAGCCGCGAGCCCGCCGACCTCCCCGGCGCCATCGCCCTCAACCCGGCCCACCCGGTCTCCCTGGCCAACGCCCTCGACGGCATCTCCCAGGTCTTCCTGTACTCCGATCCGTCGACCGCCGAGCTCTTCGTCGAGGCCGCCGAGAACGCAGGCGTCAAGCAGGTCGTCCTGCTCTCGTCACTGTCCTCCCAGGCCGACAACGAGCACGCCGCCGGTGACCCGCACGCCGCGACCGAGCGAGTCATCGCCGGCGGCGACTACGCCACCACCCGGCTGCAGCCCGGCACGTTCATGTCGAACGCGATCTACTGGTCGTACCAGGTCCGTGCCACCGGTCAGATCCGGATCCCGTACCTGGATGCCGAGGAAGCCCCGATCCACGAGCAGGACATCGCCGACGTGGCTCTCGAGGTCCTGCTGGACGGTCCCAGCGGCAACCACAACGGTCTCGCCTATCCGCTGACCGGCCCCGAATCGATGACCCGGCGCCACCAGATCGAGCTGATCACCGAGCACACCGGCGTACCGATCGAAGCGGTCGACCTCACTCCGGACCAGGCCCTCGAAGAGATGTCGGCCGTCATGCGCAACCCGGCCCAGCTCGCCTCACTGATGGCCTACTGGGCATCCCGGGTCGGCAGCCCCCACCCCGTGGAGCCCTCGGTCGAACTCGTCACCGGTCACTCCGGCCGCACCTTCACCACGTGGCTCCACGACAACCCGACCGTCTACACCAGCTGACCTCTCGTAGTACTAACCGTCTACACCAGTTGAGCTTTGGTAGTACTAAGGGAGAATCGAGTCGATGTAGCCGCCGTCTACCCGGATGGCGCCGCCGGTGGTGGCGGAGGCTTGGGTGGAGCTCAGGTAGACGACCATGTGGCCGATCTCCGGGGGCTCGATCAGGCGCTGGATGAGCGAGTACGGCCGGTGCTCCTTCATGAACTGGCGTTGCGCCTCGTCCCAGGGCAGCTCGTCGCCGACCAACTCGCCGACGAAGTCCTCGACACCAGGGGTGTGCGTCGGGCCGGCCATCACCGAGTTGACCGTGACGCCGGTACCAGCCGCTGCCTTCGCGAATCCGCGCGTCACGGCGAGCATCGCGGTCTTCGTGACGCCGTAATGCACCATCTCGAGCGGTGTGACCACGGCCGAGTCGCTCGCGATATTCATCACCCGGCCGAACTCGCGCTCCATCATCCCCGGCAGGTAGTGCCGGGTCAGCCGGACGGCCGACAGCACATTCACCTCGAAGTACCGGCGCCACTCGTCGTCGTCGATCTCCAGCACCGGCTTCGCGCCGAAGATCCCGAGGTTGTTGACGAGGATGTCGAGGTCGCCGACGGCAGCGAACAACTCGTCGGCGCCGGCTCCCGACGCCAGGTCGGCCGCGACGGCGGTCACCTCGGCATCCGGTACCTGCCGACGGACCTCCTCCGCGGCCTGCTCGGTCTTCTCCTGGCCGCGTCCGTTGACCACGACCGCTGCGCCCGAGCGCGCCAGCTCGGTGGCGATCGCCAGCCCGATCCCTTGACTGGAACCCGAAACCAACGCACGCCGCCCGGCCAGATCGATGTCCATGGCATCTACTGTGCCCCACGCCATGCACCCGCCGCCGGAGACCGGCGGCAGATCACCGAGCTGGCCCTAGGCGTTTGGCGAAGCGTGCTCACCGAATCGGTACTACGGCGGCGGCATCGGCAGCGATGTCGGCCGAGCCCTGCCAGCCGGGCGGCTCGAAGGGGAGGTCGACCGTGGAGGTCAAGGTGACTGTCACGGTCGTACCGGTGACGTCGGCAGACCAGTCCAGCCCGTCGAAACGGTTGCTTGCGCCAACGGAATCCAGGTACTCCGCGGTCAGCCGGCGCGCCTGGTCAGCGTCGATCTCGGCATTGCCCTCGCCACTGGGCTGCGCATAGATCGCCGCCAGCCCGTTGGCCGCGGCGAGCACTGCGCCGTCGGCCGTCGCGTCGAGATCGCGGCGGACCAGGAAGACCTTCGAGATGTCGGTCACGACGACGATCATCATCAGCACCACCGCGGTGAACCCGATGATGAGCACCGTCATCTGCCCTTCCTCGCCACGCCTCCTCCACGACCTCTCCCCACCGCGCCGCTCTCGTGGCCGTACTTCGCCGCGCCGCCTTCGTGCGCGCTCGTCGCCAGTCCACCGTCGGGCAGCGGTGTTCGGCTGCGGTGTCATCCGTTGCCCTTGGCTTCGCGGTAGTCGCCGTACGGCTCGGTGTGCGACGCGTTGATGTGGATCGCCGGGCGCTCCCCGCCGAGCGCGTCGGGGATGAGCGGCAGCGGCACCTCGGCATCGAGCTCGACGGTGACAGTGGAGCCCGGCTGCAGGCACGCGGGGTCGCAGGTGATCTTCAGCTGGTCGGCGGTCAGGTCCATCCCCTGGTCCTTCATCGCCAACCGCGCCGCCTCGAAGGCGCGCTCCCGGGCGTCCTCCTCCGACAGTCCCGCCGGCACGATGATGAACGCCCGCCCCGCCGCCCGAGTTGCGGCAGTCGCGCCGTACGAAGCCCGCTGGACGTCGAAAACGCCCAGCATCACGTAGATCAACGGCACCATCAACAACAACGCCAACCACGAAAACTCCACCACCGCACTACCGTGCTCACCTCGATCGCGGCGGGTCATTCGCCGGTCTCCTTGATCGCGTGTCCCTCGACGGTGAAGTCGATCCCCGGCCCCCACAACCCCAGCGGCGGCATGTGCGCCTTCACCACCACCAGTACGCCGGGTTGCCCGTCCACGTCCGTCGTCTGCGCCTCGACCGAGTCGATCAACTCGTTGCGCACCACGCCGTTGACCAGCTCCCGCGTCCGCGCCTCGCCATCCCCCGGCTCGCGGTTGATCACCGCCGCATAGTGCGCTCCCTCGGAGGCCGCCGCCGCGATCGTGTTCCGCACGTACAGGAACAACCCCACCTGCAGGATCCCCAGGAACAGCGGCACGACAAGCATCGCCACCATGACGAAGT
This sequence comes from Streptomyces sp. SID13031, assembly GCF_010548305.1. Lineage (GTDB taxonomy): Bacteria > Actinomycetota > Actinomycetes > Propionibacteriales > Kribbellaceae > Kribbella. Next base: position 225,261 of record NZ_JAAGLV010000002.1, on the reverse strand, counting down.
CCACGACGGCAGTCCCTCGCTCATCCCGGCGCGCAAGGGCAGGCCTCAGCGCCGCGTCGCGCCCAGGGAGCGGCGGCGGAGCGTCGAGACCGGAGGGGATCACTTCTTGTTGGAGACCGAGTCCAAGGCCTTTTCGAGCATTTCCTTGAGCTGGTCGGCGGCCAGCGCCCAGATCGCGACCACCAGGCCGGCGGTCATCACGGTGATCAGCACCCAGCCGGGAACGTCACCGCGTTCCTTCGCGGCCGGTCTGGGCTTGGTCACCAGCGCTACGAAAAGTCTGGTCATCAGCAGGGACATGGCATCTCCTCAAGTCATCCGGCGATCAGCCGGATCCCGACAGCGCCCGGATAGAAGGCGAAGGCAATGGTCACCGGGAGCACGAGAAACACCACCGGAATCATCATGGCGACCTCCCGGCGGGCACCCGACTCGATCAGCTCACGACGGCTGGCCTCCCGGATGTCACCCGCCTGGGCCCGCAGTACGTCGGCCAGCGGCGTACCTCGTTCGAGCGCGACGGCGAGACCGTCGGCGAAGCGGGACAACGCGACCAGCCCGCTGCGGTCCGCCAACGCGTCGAGCGCCCGCACCAACGGGTCACCCGCGCGGGTCTCGGCGAGCACTCGTTGCAGTTCGTCGGCCAGCTCACCGCGGCACGATCTCGCGACCCGGTCGAGCGCGGCGGCAGGACCTTCGCCCGCAGCCACCGACAGGGCGAGCAACTCGGCGACCGTCGGCAGCTCGGCCAGCAGACGGCGCTCGCGGCGGCTCACCTGGCTGGTCAGATAGGTGTCGCGGGCCAGTACGCCGATGACCGCGAGGAAGCAGCACAGGACGAGCAGGCCGATCGGGTTGCCGAAGCCCAGCGACAGCGCGATCAAAGCGGTCAGCAGGCCGACGCCGAACCCGGCCGTGCCCCACAGCACCTGCTCGATCCGGAATTCCTCAACGGTACGGTCGATTCCGGCCCGCGCCAGTCGTCGCCGGATCGACACCGACCCGCCGAGGATCCGCTCCAGCCGCACCGCGCCGGTCCGCAGCAAGGGACCGAACAACCGGACGATCGCGTAGAACGGCGAGCCCGAGTTCACCACGCCGAGGAAAACGTCCGAGCCACCGATGTCGCGCAGGTACGGCCCGATCCGGTCGTCGACCGACGGCTTGCGCAAGAAGGGCAGGCGGCGCAGCACCAGCAGCAGACCGCCACCGAGCAGCGCACCGAGGAAAGCCCCCAGAAGCATCGGACTCATCGCAGCACCCGCTCTGGCTCAGGCAGTCGGCCAATGCGCAGCATCAGCCGGTACGCGATGACGCAGACGACAGCACCGACGCCGATGATCAAGGCACCGACCGGTGAGTTGTAGCGCTGGATCACGTCGCCCTGGAAGGAGAGCATCGCCAGCACCAGCCAGGGCGCGGCAACGGCGACGCGGGCGCCGTTCACCGACCAGGACTGCCGTGCCTCCAGCTCGGATCTGGTCCGCGCGTCGTCGCGCAGGAAGCTCGACAACGACCGCAGCAACCGGCCCAGATCGCCACCGCCGACCTCGCGGGCGATCCGCAGCGCCTCGATCACCCGGTCGCCGACCGGATCGGCGAGCCGCGCCTTCAACCGGTCGAGCGAATCCGCGAACCGCCCCGTCGACGCATAGTCCGACCCGAACCGGCGGAACGGCTCCCGCAACGGCAACGGCCCCCGCTCGCCAACCTGGGCGAGCGCCTCGGACAACGACAACCCGGCCCGTACTGCGGAGGCGACGTTGTCGACCACGTCAGGCCACAGCTCGCGGAACTCGGCCAGCCGTTTGCGGGCACGGCTCTTCAGCAAGGCGACCGGCACGCTCCCGGCCATCACCCCGAAGACCAGCCCGATCGGCAAAGCGGCCGACACCAGGAACATCACGACGAACCCGACAAAGCCGGTGATGGCACAGGCACCGATGAACGCGGCCGGTGTCACCCCTTCGACTCCGGCGGCGGCGAGCAGGTCACGGCTGCGTGCGGTCAGGCGTCCGTCCGTACTGACCTTGGTCTCGCGCGGCGAGATGACGGCCCAGCTGATCAGCAGCACGCCGATCCCGAAGAACAGGCCCAGCAGGAGTCCCATCAGGCCACTCCTCGCGGCAGTTCGGTGAGCAACCCGGCCGGCGAGTACCCGCGTTGGGTGAAGCGCTCGGGGTGCGGCAACTGACCTTCGGCGCGGCGCAACTGACCGTCAACGGTGGCGAACAGATGCTCGGTCTCGATCGCCTCGCCTTCGATCCGGCCGCTCACGGCGAGGATCTCGCGCACCCGGCGCTGACCGTCGTGCGCGATCCCGAGGTGCACGACCAGGTCGACACACCCCGCGACAGTCGGTAGTACGAACCTTGAGCCGATGTTCTCCCCCGCCAGCAGTGGCAGCGTGCACATCTTGGTCAGTGCTTCGCGGGCCGAGTTGGCGTGGATCGTGCACATGCCAGGCAATCCGCTGTTCAGAGCGAGGAGGAGGTCGAGGCACTCCTCACCGCGGACCTCACCGACGATCACCCGGCTCGGGCGCATCCGCAGCGACTCCTTGACCAGGTCGCGCAGCCGGACCTCGCCAGTGCCTTCCAGACCGGCCTGCCGGGTTTGCATCGAGACCCAGTCCGGGATCGGCAGCTTGATCTCGAAGACCTCTTCGCAGCTGATCACCCGCTCACTGCCGGGGATCGAGCCGGACAACGCGTTCAGCATCGTCGTCTTGCCCGCCTGAGTGCCGCCGGAGACGAGGATGTTGAGACCACAGGCGACGGCGGCGTCGAGCACCGCGGCCGCGTGCGGGGTCAGCGAGCCCAAGGAGACCAGGTCGGCCAGCCGGGTCGCGCGGACGGTGAATTTGCGGATGTTGATCGCCGCATACCGTTGGGTGATGCCGCCGAGCACGATGTGCACCCGGCTGCCGTCCGGTAGTCGCGCGTCCGTGAACGGCTGCGAGACGTCGATCCGGCGCCCGGTCGTCTTGAGCATCCGCTCGACCAGGTCACTGACCTCCTCCTCGGTCAGCACCGTGGTGGTCAGCTCGTGCCGTCCCTCCCGGGCGATGAAGACGCGGCTCGGCTCGTTGATCCAGATCTCCTCGACCGCGGGGTCGGCGAGATAGCGCTGCAGCGGGCCGAACCCGGCCACCCGGTCGTGCACCTCGCGGCTGACCGCCTCGACGTCGCCGATCGGCGGCACGATGCCGGTCAGGCTGCGCTCGTCGTACTCCTTGACGACCGTCGCCACGATCGTGTTCACCGCGCCGGGGTTGCGCAGTGGATCGATGCCCTCGCGGCGGACCAAGTCACGGACCTGGGCGTCGATCAGCTCAACCGCGTCGCTCCAGCCGGACCGGCGCGGGGCAACTCTGTCGGCTGTCATCGTCTCCCCGTGAGCATCTCGGTCGGCGATCACGTGATCACCCTGAGTGACAGTCTCTCAAGCAAGGCTCCTCGACGCCAAGCCCACCCCGGCGATCTGTGGATAACTCTCAGTGAGACACCTTCGGCGGGGAGACTCAGGGTGTAACGCCGGTGGCGGGACGGGGCGTCGTACAGGGTGAGACCACGACGGAGAGGCCGGGATGCGATCTACCACGGACGACTTCGAGGAGTTCGCCAGAGCGCGAACACCGCAGTTGTATCGAACGGCTTGGCTGCTGACCGGCGACCGGCACCACGCCGAGGACCTGGTGCAGGAGACGCTCGCGAAGATGTTCCGGGCCTGGCAGGGCCTGCAGCGGATCGAGAACCCGCCGGCGTACGCGCAGACGGTGCTCGCCCGGACCTTCATCTCGCAACGGCGCCGGCGCAGCTGGAGCGAGCGACCGACCTCGTCGATGCCGGACCAGGCCGACCGGCCGAACGATTCGGCCCTGCGGATCTCGCTGCAGAACGCGCTGGCCGAGTTGTCGCCCCTGGATCGTGCGGTGCTGGTGCTGCGGTTCTTCGAAGATCGCAGCGTCGAGCAGGTCGCGCTGGATCTGGGCAAGAACGCCGGTGCGATCAGGACCAGGACGTCACGAGCTCTGGAGCGGCTGCGCGCCGTCCTGGGCACGGACGTCGACCACCTGATCGCTCTCTGACAAGAAGGAACCGATGATCAACCTGAACGACACCCTGCCCGAGCTGATGCGCCGGGCCACCGAGAACCTCGAGCCCGAGTCCACCGACCTGGTCGAACGCGGGATGGCCCGGGGCGCCGTCCTGCGCCGCCGCCGGACCGCTCTGATCAGCCTCAGCAGCGCCACCGCGGTCCTGGCCACGGCCGGCATCATCGCCGCCGGCACCCAGATCTTCGACGGCGCCTCGGCGAAGCAGGCACCGGCGGCCAGTACCGCCGACACGACCACTACGACCACCACGACGACCACCGCACCGCCCACCGCCACCCGGCAGGTCTCGAAGTCGGCCAGCCCGGCCACGACGCTGGCCACGCTGCGGAAGGTCGTCCCGGCGAACCTCCAGCAGTCCGCACCGAAGATCGGCACCGTCAACGGCGTCTTCAAGGCCTCGGTCGTCGTCGACGACGGCAAAGGCGCCTCGCTGGTCGAGGTCCTGATGATGAACGCCAAACCCAACCTGGTCAGCTGCGCCGGTATCCACGGCACCTGCACGGTCTCCAAGGACGGGACCATGACCAGCCACTACACGAACGAGCTGATCTTCCCGTACGAGCTGGACAAGAACCCGGCCGGCGTGCGGGTGACCGTCGTCGACATCGTCCGCGCCGACGGTACGACGATCGCCATCTACAGCTACAACGCGCGCAACGACCTGGCCGGCCCGAAGACCCGGGCGACCCCGCTCTTCTCCGCCGCTGACCTGGCCAAGCTGGCGAACGACCAGCAGTGGGTGTACCCGCCGGCTGCCGGCAACGGCCAGCCCGCGGGACCTGGTCCAGGCACCGGCAAGCCGACTGTCCCGGTGGCGCAGACCCTGCAGACGCTGAAGAGCGTGCTGACCAAGCCCCTGCAGTTCACCAGGTCCGAGACGTGGGGCGGCGGCGCCAACGGTTTCAACGGAGCGGCGTACGTCGTCGACGACGGCAAAGGGCTGTCCCGGATCGACGTGCTGGTGACGTACGAGCGGCCGGTGACCAAGTGTGGCGAGGGCCTGCCTCACTGCCGGGTGCGCGAGGACGGATCGCTGACCACCTGGTCGAAGGACGAGCCCGTGTACTCCGACGCGAGGCAGGCCGCCCAGGGGGTCCTCTCGAGCCGCGTCGAGGTCCACTACCGAGACGGCCGGATGATCGCCATGACGAGCTACAACGCACCGCAGGAGAAGGACACCAAGCACACACGGGCGAAGCCGGCCTTCAGCACCGAGGAACTGCTGAGCATGGCCACCGACGCGGACTGGGAGTTCCCCGGCACCGGGGACAAGTAGTGACCGTCCCTCGTCCGCCGCGGACGGTCAGCGGTGGACGAGGGTGTGTTCGAAGGCGTAGCGGGAGGCGCGGAACAGGTGGGAGCCGTACTCCACTGCGCGTCCGTGGTCGTCGTAGGTGATCCGTGTGGTCGCCAGCAGCGGGTAGCCCGGCTCTTCCATGAGGAGCCGGGCTTGCTCTGCTGTGGCCGGCTGGGCCGAGATGGTCTGGTGCGCCACCTTCAGGCGGACCCCCTCGGCCCGGAGCAGCTCGTACAGGCCGCGCTCGGCCAGGGTGGTCGGGTCGGTGTCGAGCATCTCCGGCGGCAGCCAGTTGCGCATCAGGGCCAGCGGCTCGCCATCAGCGCGACGGAGCCGCTCCAGGCGTAGTACGCGATCGCCCTGCTCGCACTGGAGGGCTGCGGCGACGTCTGGGGTCGCCGGGGCGATACCGAAGCGCAGTACCTCCGTCTGGGGCTTGCGATGCGCCGCGGCCAGGTCGTCGTACAGGCTGGTCAGCTCGAGGCTGCGGCGGACCTGACCCGAGTTGCCGACCACCTGGGTGCCGACGCCGCGCTTGCGGACCAGCAGGCCCTGGTCGACCAGCCGGGCGATGGCCTGGCGGACGGTAGGACGGCTCAGGCCGTACGCCTCTGCGAGGTCCACCTCGTTGCTCAGCCGGGAACCGACCGGGAGGTCACCGCCCTGGATCGCCGCTTCGAGCTGCTGCGCGAGCTGTACGTGAAGCGGGGTGCGACTGGTGCGATCAACGCTGACCTGGACGGTGCTCATGGGCACATCTTGGGGTGTCGAAGGCGCACCGTCGAGTCGGAGTGGGGATTTGATCAGATCTCTTCCAATCTGGCGGCGCCACTGAAGGCGCGGCCGAACCGCTTAAGCGCGAGCTCACTATCGCTGTGGGCAAAGGCTTCGAGACCCACCGTGCCCGCATACCCGAGCTCCCGCAGGGCCGCGTCGATGGCCGGATAGTTGATCTCACCGGTCCCCGGCTCGCAGCGGCCAGGCACGTCGGCGACCTGGATCTCGCCGATGAACGGAGCCGCTTCGCGGAGCAGGGCGATCAGATTCCCCTCGCCGATCTGGGCGTGGTACAGGTCGAGCATCAGGCGCAGGTTGGGATGGTCGACGGCCGCGACGAGCGCGAGCGTGTCGGCGGCCTTCGCGAACGGGACGCCTGGATGGTCGACCTGGGTGTTGAGGTTCTCGAGCACGAACATCACCTCGTTGGCGGCGCCGAGCTCGGCCAGCCTCGTCAGGGTCTTCGCGGCCGCCAGCCACATCTCACCGGTCACCTCGTACTGCGGGAGGACGGGCAACCCGCCTTCGCCGAGCTCGGTCCCGTGCAGGTTGAGCCGTGGGCAGCCCAGCCGCTTCGCCACCTCGATCGTCTGCTCGGCCGTCTTGAGCAGGTCGTCCTGGTCGTGCGTGAGGGAGCCACGGACGTACCCAGTCATCGACGAGAACGTCGCGCCGGTACTGATCAGCGCGTCGACATCCTTGCCACCGTGGTTCCAGATCTCGACGTCGAAGCCGCGCTCGTGAATGCGTTCGACCCGGCTGACGAAGGGCAGGTCGGTGAAGACCATCTCGGCGCAGACGGCGAGCCTCACCCGATCTCCTGCAACTGCACCGGCCGGTGCTCCTCGTGGGACTTCATCGCGGCCAGCGCGACGCGCAGGGCGTTGCGCGCGTCCTCGCCGGTGACGGGCGGCGTCGAGCCGGTACGGATCGCGTCGGCGAACTGGGACACCTCCGCGACATACGCGTCGGCGAACATCTCCTCGTCGCTCCTGAGCGTCTGCTGGCTGATGCCGTGCTCGCCGTACTGCACCAGCGGGCTGCTCGCGTGCCGGCCGGCCGTCACCATGCCCTTCGACCCGAACACCTCACCGCGTACGTCGTACCCGTAGAGGGCGGAGAAGTTCGCCTCGGCGGTCGCGATCGCGCCGTTGTCGAAGCTGAGCATCACGGCGGCCGTGTCGATCAGCCCGGTCTCCTTGTACTGCGGGGCGACCAGCGCGTCGGCACGGGTGTAGACCTCGACCGGCTGGGCGCCGGGGTTGAGCCAGAGCAACGTGTCGAAGTCGTGGATCAGGGTCTCGCGGAAGATCGTCCAGGGCTTGATCCCGGCCGCGTGCGTCATCCCTCCCGGCCAGCCGGGATCGCGGGTGACCGAGCGCAGCAGTTGCGGAGTACCGATCTCGCCCTTCACCACGGCGGCGTGGGCGGCCGCGAAGTCGCGGGCGAAGCGGCGGTTGAAGCCGACCTGGAAGACGACGCCGGCCTGTCTGGTCGCCTGGATCGCGCGGTCCATCTCAGCCAGCTCGAGGGAGGCCGGCTTCTCACAGAAGACCGCCTTGCCCGCCTCGGCGGCGCGGACGACGAGCTCGCTGTGCACCATCGCGATCGAGGTGATCGCGACGGCGTCGATCTCGGGATCCTTCAGCACGTCGTCGATGTCACCGGCCGGTCTGGCGTCGTACTTCGCCGCCAGGCTCTCGGCCGCGTCGAGGCGCGGGTCGACCACGGCGGCCAGCTCGGCGGCCGGGACCCGGCGCGCGATGTTGCCGGCGTGCATGGTGCCGATCCGGCCGGCACCGATCAACGCGATCCGGATGACTTGCAGCCCATGATCGGTACGCATGGTCGATCTCCTCATGACGCGTGTCGTGTACCCCGTTGTGACGAGCAACTACTAGTAGTAGCAACATCTACTAGAGCGCTCTAGTCACGAGCTAGCGAACACTGGTTTGATGGGTTCCGTCAAGGGTTCTGCCGCGTAATCGTTTTCGTTCCATCTGGAGGTATCGGTGCCCCGCGCCACTATGGAGGACGTCGCCCGGCTCGCCGGGGTGTCCCGTGCGCTCGTCTCGATCGTCTACCGCGACGCAGCCGGCGCGAGTGATGCGACCCGGGCGCGCGTGCTGGCCGCCGGCAGCGAGCTCGGCTACCGCCCAGACCATCGCGCCCGCCTCCTCGGTCGCACCCGAACACGATTGCTGGGCGTGACATTCGACGTACGGGCACCTTTTCACGGCGACCTGGTCGAAGCCCTGTACTCCGCTGCGGAGGCGGCCGGCTACGACCTCGCGCTGAGTGCTGTCGCGCCGTCGCGGGACGAGTCGCGCGCGGTCCAGTCATTGCTCGACTACCGGTGCGAGGCGCTGATCCTGCTGGGTCCGCAGCTGTCCCCCTCCGCGCTGTCGGCCCTGGCCGAGTCGCAGCCCGTGATCGCGGTCGGGCGCAAGGTCCGCGCGGCCGGCGTCGACGTAGTACGCACAGACGACACCACGGGCTCACGCCTGGCCGTCGAACACCTGCTGGCGTTGGGCCACTCGCACATCCTGCACATCGACGGCGCCAAATCCCCCGGCGCCGCAGAACGCCGTACCGGCTACCGCGACGCCATGCGCAAGGCCGGTCTCCATCCCCTGATCCAGCCAGGCGGCCGCACCGAATCCGACGGCGCCGATGCCGCCAAAACCTTCCTGAACGACTCCCCACCGGTCACCGCGGTCACCCTCTTCAACGACCGCCTGGCCACCGGCTTCCTGGACACCATCCGCCAGTCGTCCATAGAGGTCCCCGAAGCCCTCTCCCTCATCGGCTACGACAACACCACCATCGCCGCCCTCCCCCACATCAGCCTCACCACGATCGCCCAGAACACCCCCGCCCTAGCCACCCAAGCCATCACCACAGCCCAATCCCGCCTGACCAACACCCCAACCACCACCACAACAGTCATCCCCCCAACCCTCATCCTCCGCTCCACCACGGCCCCAGTGCGCACGAAGTAGCCGTGCCGAGCGACAGGACATGCTCGCCCGGCCGGTCGACCCGCACGCTCAGACCACCGCCTGCAAACCCTCCAGAACCGACTATGTCCTGTCGGTCGGGACACGAAGGAGCCCACCGATGACCTGGCTGAACCCCGATGACGCGCACCTGCCCGACCTGCTCAAGGTTCTCGAGGACCGGACCAACCCGGCCGACTACCCGTTCGCTGACGCGATCGAGCAGCAGGTACCGCTGTACGACGCCGAACGCCTCCGCAAGGAGGATCCGCGCGAGGTCCAGGCCGAGTTCGCCAAGGCGCTCAGCGGCGGCCCCGGCATCGTCGTCCTGAAAGGGGCCTTCGGCAAGGAGGTGGTCGATGCCACAACGGCCGAGTTCGCCGCGATGATCGACGACCAGCACCGGGCCGGCCAAGCCATCGGCGACCACTTCGCCAAGCCCGGCGCCAACGACCGGGTCTGGAACGCGCTGGAGAAGCTCGCCCTGAGGGCACCCGAGGTCTTCGCCGCCTACTACTCCAACGACCTGCTCGCGTGGGCGGCGAAGGCCTGGCTCGGACCGGCGTACCAGGTCACATCGCAGGTGAACGTTGTGAATCCGGGAGGTGAAGGTCAGACGGTGCACCGCGACTACCACCTCGGCTTCCAGTCGAACGAGGTCGCGGCTCAATACCCTGCTCATGTGCACAAGCTGTCCAGCGTGCTGACGCTGCAAGGGGCCGTCGCGCACTGTGCCATGCCGGTGGAGAGCGGGCCGACCCTCTACCTGCCGCACTCGCACAAGTACGAGCTGGGCTACCTCGCCTGGCGGCAACCCGAGTTCGGCGCGCACTTCGTCGCCAATCACGTGCAGTTACCGCTGAGCAAGGGCGACGCGGTGTTCTTCAACCCCGCACTGTTCCACGCGGCCGGCAGCAACCACTCGGCGGACATCCTCCGGATGGCGAACCTGCTGCAGCTCTCGTCCGCGTTCGGCCGCGCGATGGAAAGCGTCGACCGGGTCCGGATGGCGGTCACCCTCTATCCCGTACTGCGCTCTCTGCGGCACGATGACCCCTTCGATCTGGACAACGTCATCGCCGCGAGCGCCGAGGGATACGCTTTCCCGACCAACCTTGACCGGGACCGGCCGATCGGCGGCCTCGCCCCACAGACCCAGGCCGACCTGGTCCGCCAGGCCCTCGCCGAGGACTGGCCCGACATCCGGCTGCAGCAGGCCCTCGACGAGCACACCGTACGCCGCAGTACGGCTGACATCTGAGCAAGGGAGAACGCATGGAACCGCTTCGCATCGGAATCCTCGGCGCCGCCCGGATCGCGGGCAAGGCGATCGCCGAACCGGCCCGGCTGACCGGCACCCGACTGGTCGCGGTCGCGGCCCGGGATACCGACCGTGCGGAGGCGTTCGCCGCCGAGCACGGCGTGGAGCGGGTCCTGGACAGCTATCAAGCAGTCATCGACGACCCCGAGGTCGAGGCGATCTACAACCCGCTCGCCAACGGGTTGCACGGTCCGTGGAACCTCCGGGCGATTGCCGCGGGCAAGCATGTGCTGACCGAGAAGCCGTCCGCGAGCAACGCGGCCGAGGCAGCGCAGGTACGAGACTCTGCGCGCCAGCAGGGCGTAGTACTGATGGAGGGCTTCCACTACGTCTTCCACCCGGTGACGCGGCGGCTGCACGAGCTGTTGGCCAAGGGCGAGCTCGGTGAGCTGCAGCACGTCGAGGCGACGATGGTGATGCCGCCACCTGCCGACGACGACCCGCGCTGGTCGCTGTCGCTCGCTGGTGGAGCAGTAATGGATGTCGGCTGCTACGCACTCCACGCGCAGCGCATGCTGGCTCCGTGGGGTGGCGGTGTGCCCAAGCTGGCGAGTGCCCGGGCAGGTGAGCGCAAGCGTCTTCCTGGTGTAGACGAGTGGCTCAACGCCGACCTGGTGTTCCCCAACGGCGCTACCGGCGCAGTGCGGACCAGCATGGCGGGTGAGGACGTCGACTTCAGCCTGCGGATCATCGGCACCCGTGGCGAGGCCTTCGCGCCCAGCTTCGTGCTGCCCCATCTGGACGACCGCGTGACGGTGAAGACCAAGGAAGACACCTGGGTCGAGCGGCTGGGCACCAAGTCCTCCTACACGTACCAGCTGGAGGCCTTCACCGCGCACCTCCGTAACGGCACTCCGCTCATCACAGACGCCGACGACGCGCACGCCACGATGGAGCTCATCGACGCGTGCTACCGCGAAGCCGGCCTCCAGCCTCGACCTACTACGACTCTCTAGAGGGCAGTCACTCGACCAGCTACAACCAGGCCGCCGCAACAAGAACGGCTCGATGAGGACCAGCCCGACCCCGTCATCCGCGAGCGGCGCAAGCAGGCGCTCGTAGCTTGCCGCGAACTCCTCCACGGGGGTCACGGAACCGTCCAGTACTACGTCCGCGCCACCGGCTCTCCCTCGAACCGGCCATGTTGCAACTCCGTCCGGGCTCGATCTCAGCTCACTCTGAGTAGTCGACCACCGGTTAGGTTGAGTCCCTGAGTGGTGACTCGACTGGGGTAGTCACCACTCAGGAGTGCCCGATCACTCGCGCGTCGGGCTCAGTCACGCGTCGGGCTCAATCGTGAGTAGGGAAGCCGAGGTTGAGGCCGCCGTGCGACGGGTCCAGCCAGCGGGAGGTGATGACCTTGCCGCGGGTGAAGAAGTGCACGCCCTCGGTGCCGTGCGCGTGCGTGTCGCCGAACAGCGAGTTCTTCCAGCCGCCGAACGAGTAGTACGCCATCGGGACCGGGATCGGCACGTTGACGCCGACCATGCCGACCTCCACCTCGGTCTGGTACCGCCGGGCGGCGCCGCCGTCGTTGGTGAAGATCGCCGTGCCGTTGCCGTACGGGTTGGAGTTGACCAGCTCCAGCGCCGCGTCGTACGACGTGACGCGCAGGACCGAGAGCACCGGGCCGAAGATCTCGTCGGTGTAGATCGACATGTCCGGGGTGACCTTGTCGAACAGCGTCGGGCCGAGCCAGAAGCCGTCGTCACCGCCGTCGAAGGGACCTTCGCGGCCGTCGACGGCCAGCTCCGCGCCGGCCTCGACCCCTGCCTCGACGTACCCGATCACCTTGTCGCGGTGCGGTCCGGTGACGAGCGGGCCCATGTCGGAGCCACGCGTACCGTCGCCGGTCTTCAGCGTCACCATCCGCTCGCGGATCTTGGCGATCAGGTCGTCCGCTACGGGCTCGACCGCGACCAGTGCGGAGATCGCCATGCAGCGCTCCCCCGCGGAGCCGAAGCCGGCGTTGACCGCGGCGTCGGCGGCGAGATCGAGGTCGGCGTCCGGCAGCACGACCATGTGGTTCTTGGCGCCACCGAGGGCCTGCACGCGCTTGCCGTTCTTGGTGCCGGTCTCGTAGACATAGCGCGCGATCGGCGTCGAGCCGACGAACGAGACGGCCTTGACGTCCGGGTGCTCCAGCAGCCGGTCGACGGCCTCCTTGTCACCGTGCACGACGTTCATCACGCCCTCGGGCAGCCCTGCTTCCTTCCAGAGCGCGGCCACCGCGTTCACCGCGGACGGGTCCTTCTCGGACGGCTTGATCACCACGCTGTTGCCACAGGCGATCGCGATCGGCACGAACCACAGCGGCACCATCGCCGGGAAGTTGAACGGCGAGATGACCGCGACCACGCCGAGCGACTGGCGGATCGAGTAGACGTCGACATTGGTGGAGACGTTCTCGCTGAAGCCGCCCTTGAGCAGGTGCGGGATGCCACACGCGAACTCGACCACCTCGAGCCCGCGGGTGACCTCGCCGAGCGCGTCCGAGAGCACCTTGCCGTGCTCGGCGGTGATCAGCGCGGCGATCTCCTCCTTGCGCTCGTTCAGCAGCTCACGGAAGGCGAACAGCACCTGCGCGCGCTTGGTGAGCGAGATCTTGCCCCACGCCTTCGACGCGTCGTGGGCGACCTTCACCACCTCGTCGACGGTCGCCGCCGAGGCCAGGTCGAGCTCGCCGGTCTGCTCGCCGGTGGCCGGGTTGTAGACCTTGCTGGTGCGTTCGGAGACTCCCGTCCACGGGGTTCCGCCGATCAGGTGGGTGATTCGCTCAATGCTCACAGCTGCATCCCTTGCTTGTTCAGTCTTGCGTCATCAATGAGGCAGGTGACCTTGTCCCGCATGAACGTGCTCGATTCCCGGGCACGTTCCTCCCAGGCGAAGACGCAGGCGGTGACGGTGCCGTCGAAACCGGCCGTGGCCAGGCTCGCGAACAGCTCGTCGAAGTCGACCTCGCCCTGGCCGATGTCCAGGTGCTGGTGCACCCGGACGGTCGAACCGGGCGGGTTGACGATGTAGCGCAACCCGGACGACCCGGTGTGGTCGAACGAGTCCGCGACGTGCACGTTGGTCAGCAGGCTCCCGGCGTACGCGATGATGCCGGGGGCATCGTTGCCCATGTGGAAGGTGTGCGGCGCGCAGTACAGGAAGCTGACCAGCGGGCTGTTGATGCCGCGGATCAGGTCGATGGCCGCTTTGCCGTCCTCCTCGAAGTCGTCCGGGTGCGGCTCGAGCACCAGCCGGACGCCTTCGCTCTCGAACACCGGCAGCAACTCCTCCAGCGAGCGCCAGAACTGCGCCTCGCTCCGGGCTGCCTGCTCCGGCCGGCCGTTGAACTCGGTGTTCATCACATCGACGCCGAGATCGGCGGTGATCCGGATCGCGCGCTTCCAGTACCGGACCGCCGCCTGCCGCTCGTCCTCGTCGGGGCCGGACCACTTGTAGAGCGGCAGCACCGACGAGACTCCGACCCCTGCTGCTCGCAGCTCCCGCTTGAAGGCGGCAACCCCGGCATCGTCGACCCGGGCACGGTTGAAGAACGGCAGGAAGTCGTCCCGCGGGGACAGCTCCAGCCACTCGTAGCCCAGTGACGCCACCAGCGCGGGCAGCTCCAGCAGCGGAGTACTGCGGAACATGTAGGGATCGAGGCTCAGCTTCACCCGAGGACCTCGCTACGGCTGACCATCTCGACCTCCACCGGGCGGCCTTCCTGCAGGGACTGCACGCCGGCCGTGCAGACCGCGGCGGCGGCATACCCGTCCCAGGCCGTCGGGCCGTCGATCTCGCCCTTCGCCGCGGCGTTCACCCAGCGCTGGACCTCGATGTCGTACGCGAGCCCGAAGCGGACCCGGAAGTCGTCCGGCACCGCACCACCCCAGTGTCCGGCCTGCTTGGTCAGTACGTCGACCCCGAGCCCGATCGTCGCGCTGCCCTTCTCGGCGACGGCCTCGCAACGCACCTCGTAGCCGACCTGGAAGTTCACGAAGACCTCTACGTCGGCGAGCGCGCCACTCGCCATCTCGAACACGGCGAACTGCGGGTCGAGCACTCCCTCGGCGACCAGGCTGGTCGGCTTGGGGGCGTGCACGGTGATCTTGACGATCTCGTCGCCGAACAGCCAGCGCGCCACGTCGACCTCGTGCACCAGGGAATCGCGCACGATCATCTCGCTGCGGAACGTCGCCGGGACCGTCTTGTTCCGGTGCACGTTGTGCAGTAGCAGCGTCCGGCCGAGCTCGCCGGAGTCCAGCAACTGCTTCAACCGCGCGTACTCCGGGTCGAAGCGGCGCATGAACCCGACCTGGATCAACGGCCGGCCGACCTTGTGCTCCGCCTCGACCACGCGCAACGACGACTCGGCGTCCATCGTCAGCGGCTTCTCGCAGAGCACCGGCTTGACGTGCTCCAGGCAGGCCATCAACTGCTCTGCGTGCGCGAAGCCCGGCGAGGCGATGATGACGGCATCCACCTCGGCATCGCCGATCAGCGCCAGCGGGTCCCCGATCACCCGGACGCCGTCCAACGCCGCGGCGAGCGTCGCCGCGCGCGCCGTGTCCGGGTCGGACACAGCGACCAGCCGGGCGCCCGAGATTCGCCGGGCAACCCGCTCGGCATGATCGGCGCCCATCGCTCCGACACCGATGATGCCGATCCTGAGGTCCTGGGTCATGTGCTCTCCAGTGGGGATTGGATCTTGACCGGCCCGTCGGCCGGGCGTACCACCACGGTCTCCGCGTTGATCCCGCGGAGCTCGTGGCTGAGTGCCTCCAGCTCGGAGCCACCCGCCATCTCGTTGGTCAGCTGCTCCAGGGTGATGTCGGCGCGATGCGTATCGAGCGCGACCCGGCCCAGCTTGAGAACGACGAAGTGGTTCCCGACCAGGTAGGCGTGGTGCGGGTTGTGGGTGATGAAGACGACGCCGAGCCCGGCGTCACGGGCCTTCACGATGTACTTCAGCACCACCCCGGACTGCTTGACGCCGAGTGCGGCCGTCGGCTCGTCCAGGATCAGCACCTTGGCGCCGAAGTAGATCGCCCGGGCGATCGCGATGCACTGGCGCTGACCGCCGGACAGCATCCCGACCGGCTGCTCCAGGTTGGGGATCGAGATCCCCATCTTGGTCAGCTCCTCCCGCGCGATCCGCTTCATCTGGTGGATGTCGAGCCGGCCGAACGTCTTGGTGACCTCGTTGCCGAGGAAGAAGTTCCGCCAGACCGACATCAGCGGCGCGAGCGCCAGGTCCTGGTAGACAGTGGCGATCCCACTGTCCAGCGACTCCCGCGGCGAACTGAACTTCCGGGCCTCGCCGTTCACCGACAAGATGCCGTCGGTGTGCTCGTGCAGGCCGGCGATGATCTTGATCAGCGTCGACTTGCCCGCGCCGTTGTCACCGAGCACGCAGGTGATCTCGCCCTGCCTGACCGCCAGGGAGACACCCCGCAGCGCGTGCACGTTGCCGTAGCTCTTACCGACGTCCTCCAGATGGACGACCGGCGTGGTCGGGCTGGTGCTCGCCTCTTCCGCAAACTTCTCGGTGGTACTCATCTCAGATCCGCCCTCTTCTTGACGACGAGGTTGACGATGGTGGCCAGCAGCAACATCACGCCCAGGAACGCCTTGAACCAGTCCGCGTTCCAGCCCGCATAGACGACACCGAGCTGGGTCATCCCGAAGATCAGCGCGCCGACCGCGGACCCGATCACCGAGCCGTAGCCGCCGGTCAGCAGACACCCGCCGACCACCGCGGCGATGATGTAGATGAACTCCTTGCCGACACCCTCGCCGGACTGCACGACGGCCTGGTTGAAGAGCAGATGCATCCCGGAGAACCAGGCGAAGAATCCGACCGTGACGAACAGCCCGATCTTCACCCGCTTGACCGGTACACCGACCGCGCGAGCGGCCGCCGCGTCGCCACCGACGGCGAAGATCCAGTTGCCGATCTTCGTCTTCAGCAGCACCCAGGTCGAGATCGCGACGAACACGATCCACCAGACGATCAGGATCTTCACGGTCAGCCCGCCGATCTTGAACTCGGAGGCGAACACGGCGTGCGCCGAGCTGAAGCCGTCCATGTCGCTGATCGAGTTCGACGAGACCGTGCCGGACAGCACCCGGGTGACCCCGAGGTTCAGGCCTTGCAGGATGAAGAAGGTGCCGAGCGTGACCAGGAAGCTCGGCAACCCGGTTCTCATCAACAGCCAGCCGTTGAACGCACCGACCGCCACCGCGACGACCAGCGACACCAGGACGCCGATCCACACGTTGGTACTGAGCTGGTAGGAGAACAGTCCACCCGTCAGGCCTGCCGTGGTGACCGCGACGCCGGCCGACAGGTCGAACTCGCCGCCGATCATCAGCAGCGCCACCGGCACCGCCATCATGCCGATCAGCGCCGCCTGGTACAGGATCGTGCCGGTGGTCGCGACGTGCCGGAACGGCGGCGCGACGATCAGGAAGAACACCAGGATGACCACGGCGCCGACCAGCGATCCCACCTCGGGCCGGCTGAGCAGCCGCGCGCCCAGCGAACGTGTCGAGACGCGGTCGTCAAGAGTCGACGGCGCCGTCAGCGTGGATGCCATGATCTACCTCAGCGCGTCCCGCCGGCGGCGAACTTCTCCACCGCGGCGACATTGCCCTTGTCGATGAACGCGGGACCGGTCAGCGTGGCCTGGCCACCGCCGATGGTGTTGCCGTTCGTCTTGTAGAGCCACAGGCTGTCGACCGCGAGGTAGCCCTGCAGGTACGGCTGCTGGTCCACGGCCCACTGCACGTCACCGGACTTGATCGCGCCGATCAGGTCCTTGTTGGTGTCGAAGGTGCCGACCTTGGCGCTCGAGCCCGCGTCCTTGACCGACTTCACCGCGGCCAGCGCGTACGGCGCTCCCAGCGTGACGACGTAGTCGATGCTCTTGTCCTGCTGGAGCTTCGAGGTCATCGTGGTCTGGCTGCCCGGCATGTCGGTACCGGTGATGTAGAGCTTCTCGGTGTTCGGGAACTTCTCCTTCACCCCCTGGCAGCGCGCCTCCAGGCCGACGTGGCCCTGCTCCTGGATCACGCAGACGGCCTTCTTCGCGCCGAGCTCGGTCAGCTTCGTTCCCGCTGCCTGACCGGCGATCCGCTCGTCCTGACCGAAGTAGCCGAGCGCACCGGCCTGCTTCCAGGAGTCGATGCCACCGTTCAGCGCGACCACCGGGATGCCACCGTCGGCCGCCTTCTTCACGTTCGCCTGCATCGCGTCGGGCTTGGCCAGCGTGACGGCGATGCCGTCGACCTTCTGGTCGATCGCGGTCTGCACCAGGTTGGCCTGGTCCGCACCCTCGGGCGCACCGGAGTACTGCAACTCGACGTTGTCCTTCGCCGCGGCCGCCTCAGCACCCTTGCGGACCAGGTCCCAGAACGTGTCGCCGGGGGCGGCATGGGTGATGAAGGCAACCTTCATCCGCGGCGTGTTCGCCACGTTGCCGGCCGCTCCGCTCGCCTTCTCCTCCTCCTGCTTGCCGCCGGAGGAACTACAGGCACCCAGCGCCGCTACCAGCACGAGCGCCGCCCCCGTGGCCACCGCCTTCTTCTGCCACCGAACCATGAAAACCAACCAGCCTTTCAGACGTTCCGCGGTAACGCCGCGGCGTGTGAGTGTGACCAGAGAGCATTACTCTGCTGGTCGTCAAGCGGATACACCACCCCCGTGGGTCCGCAGATATGCCAGCGTGCGTTCCGCGATCGGCAGCGGCACGTCAGGCGGGCACGGATACAGGTCCTGCTCCACGATCGCGAACAGATCGGCGTCGAGGCCGGCCAGCGCGTCGAGCACCGGCGGCAGGTCGGGCACGCCGAGCGGCGGCTCGCACATCACGCCGCGCCGGACGGCTTCGTCGAACCCGACGCCGTCGGCCTCGACCTGCGCGAGCACCGCCGGGTCGACCTGCTTCAGGTGCACGTAACCGATCCGCTCCGGGTACTTCCGGATCAGCTCGAGATTGTCACCACCGCAGTAGCTGATGTGGCCGGTGTCCAGGCAGAGGTTGACGTACTCCCCGTCGGTCTCGGCGAGGAACCGCTCCACGGTCTCCTGGCTGTCCACGTGCCCGTCCGCATGCGGATGGAACTGCGTCTTCAACCCGTACTCCGCGGCGATCCGCCGGCCGAGCTCGGTCACCTGCTTGCCGTGCCGGGCCTGCCCCTCGTGATCCAGTCGCGGCTCGACGACCTCGCCGTCCGAGCCACGCCACATCGACGGGATGACGACCAGGTGCTTGGCGCCCATCGCCGCTGCCAGCTCGGCGGCGGCCGAGACGTCGCGCCAGGTCGAGTCCCAGGAGTCCTCCCGGTGGAGGTGCTCGAAGATCGTGCCGGCCGTCACCTCGAGACCGCGCTTGTCCAGCTCTTCCTTCAGCTGCGCGGGATCGGTCGGCAGGTAGCCGTACGGTCCGAGCTCGATCCGCGTGTAGCCCGCTCCGGCGACCTCGTCGAGGAACCGCTCCCACGGCGTCTGCTGCTCGTCGTTCGCGAACCAGACGCCCCACGAGTCCGGCGCGCTGCCTACTTTGACGCTACCCACGGTTGCCTCCTTCGACGGGCGCCAGATACGGCCGCTGCGTCTGCTTGGATTCCTCGTACTTCACCGACGCCGCGCGGGTCGAGTCCAGGTCGGACACCTGGCTGACCGGTACGTCCCACCACGACTCGCTGTCCGGCGCGCCGATCAGCGGGTCAGTCTTGACGTGGATCGCGATCGGGCCGTCGGCGGCCTTCGCCGTACCGATCGCCTTCTCCAGCTCGGCGCGGCTGTTCACGTCCAGCACCTCGACGCCGAGGCTGCGCACGTTGGCCGCCAGGTCGACCGGGAGGTAGTCCCCATCGAGTCGCCCGTCGCCACTACGCCGCCGGTACGACGTACCGAATCGTTGTGAGCCAAGGGATTCCGACAACGCGCCGATCGACGCGAAGCCGTGGTTCTGGACCAGGACGACGATGATCTTGACGTTCTCCTGGACGGCCGTGACGAGCTCGCTCGACATCATCAGATACGACCCGTCGCCGACCATGACGAAGACGTCGCGCTCGGGTGCGCCGAGCCGGACGCCCAGGCCGCCGGCGATCTCGTATCCCATGCAGGAGTAGCCATATTCGACGTGGTATCCCTTCGGGTCGCGGGTCCGCCAGAGTTTGTGCAGGTCGCCCGGCATCGAACCGGCCGCACACACCACCACATCAGACGGCGCCGACAATTCGTTGACGGCACCGAGGACCTCGCCCTGGGTGAGCAGACCTTCCGCGAGTTTCGAGGTCACGTCCGTGGGCGGGTTGTAGGTGTTATCCACAATCGCGTCCCACCGAGTTGCGAGCTCGGCCGTCAATGATCTGTAATCATCCTGTACGGACCAGTCACCGAGTGCAGATGCCAAGGAAACAAGGGCTTCCCGGGCATCGGCGACGACAGGGAGACCAGCATGCTTGCCACCGTCGAACCGCGCCACGTTGATGTTCACGAACCGCACGTCCGGGTTCTGGAAGGCCGTCCGCGACGCCGTCGTGAAGTCGGCGAAGCGGGTGCCGACACCGATCACCAGGTCGGCCTCGCGGGCCAGCGCGTTCGCGGCCGTCGTGCCCGTGGACCCGATCGCGCCGACCGACTGCGGGTGGTCGTAGCGCAGAGATCCCTTGCCCGCCTGACTTTCCGCCACCGGTATGCCGGTCTGCTCGGCGAACTCTCGCAACGCATCCTGCGCGCGGGAGTAGGCCGCACCGCCTCCAGCCACGATCAGGGGCTTTCGCGAAGACCGGATGAGCTCGACCGCCTTGGCGACAATAGATGCTTCCGGCAACGGGCGGGCGATGTACCAGGTGCGCTCGGCGAACAGGTCCTCGGGCCAGTCGAAGGCTTCGGCCTGCACGTCTTGCGGCAGAGCGATCGTGACCGCGCCGGTCTCTACCGGGTCGGTCAGCACGCGCATCGCGTTCAGCAGGGCCGAGGGCAGTTGCTCGGGGCGCCAGATCCGGTCGAAGTACTTGGAGACCGGGCGGAAGGCGTCGTTGACCGAGACGTCACCCGCGGTCGTGCTCTCCAGTTCCTGCAGCACCGGCGTCGCCGCCCGGGTGCTGAACACGTCCGAAGGAAGGAGGAGTACGGGTAGGCGGTTGACTGTCGCCAGCGCCGCGCCGGTGATCATGTTGGTCGAGCCGGGTCCGACGCTCGCCGTGCAGGCGTAGGTCTGCAGGCGATCGCGGGTCCGGGCGAAGGCGGAGGCGCTGTGCACCATCGCCTGCTCGTTGCGGGCGAGGATGTAGGGCAACGCCTCAGGATCCTCGAGCTCGGCCTGCAACAGTGCCTGCCCAACGCCAGCCACATTGCCATGCCCAAAGATCCCGAAACACCCAGCAAAGAGCTTCTGCCGCTCCCCATCACGCTCCGAGTACTGAACACCCAGGAACCGCACCAACGCCTGCGCGACCGTCAGACGCACCGTCATAACTCTCCTCCAAAACCAGTAGCCACCACTGCGAACCCCCACCCACTATTACCCAGCCAGCGCCCGCACTGCGGCACGGTAGAACTCCACAAACCAGCCCCTCGCGGAGCCGACCAGATGCCCACCTCTGCCGCCGCAGGTCGTGGGGGCTTGGTTGGCGCGATCACTCGCTTTTTCCGAAGGGGAGGCGGGGGTCGATCTTCTCGGTCTTCCACAGTTCGCGGACCCAGCCGTGCTGTGGGTCGTCGCTGATCAGCCACTCGCGTTCGGCGCCGGGGCCGGCCATCACGTTCAGGTAGTACATGTCATAGCCAGGAGGCGCCATCGCAGGACCATGCCAACCGTGTGGCACCAGCACCAGATCCCCGCTGCGCACTTCAGCCAGTACGTCGATGGGGCGGTCACCGGTGCCGTAGACCCGCTGGTAACCGATCGGGTCGTTGCCCTTGACAACCTCAGGGGCGGCGTCGGAGAGCTGGAGTTCGAAGTAGTAGATCTCCTCGAGCTCACTCTCCTTGCCAGGCTTGTGCTCGTCGTGCTTGTGCGGCGGGTACGACGACCAGTTCCCGGCCGGGGTGAGTACCTCGCAGGCGATGATCGAGTCGGCCTCGAGTACCCCGGGCGTGCCGAAGTTCCGGACCTGCCGGGAAGCGACACCAGCTCCCCGCAACTCGGTCTCGATCTGCTCGACCCCGATCCGCCGGAACGGATAGTCCGAAGCCGCCCGAGCATGCGGGAAGGCGATCCGAGCCCCGCCCGCGCTGACGACAACCATGGTGGAGTTGCGTGGGACGTAGGCGAGATCAGTCGCGCCGGCGAACACGTCAGCACGTCCGCCCAACGGGACTGTCTCACCGTCCACAATCACCTCGGCGGATCCGGACAACGGCAACACGAGCCACTCCGAGTCACCGGTCTCGATCTCCACCGACTGCCCGGGCCGCAGAGTCGCGACGCACAGGCCGGTGTGTTCCCAGTCCTTCTCCCCCGGACTGACTGCCACATCGAAGCCGTCGCGCGCGGTGGAGCCCGCAGGACGGAACCACTCGGTCATGCGATACCTCCGTCGGCACGGACAGCTGCGCTGATCCCGGCGACACCATGCGCCGGCACGCGGACCTGTGCGAGGACCTGCACGGTGACCTGTGCAGGGACCTGTGCCGTCATGCGGCGCCTCCGTGTACTAGGGATGAGGCTTGGTCTACGGCGGCGGCGACGTTGCCGTCGGGTGGGAAGAGCAGGGCTCGGCCTACTACCAGGCCTCGGACCGAGGGGAGGCTCAAAGCCTTGCCCCAGGAGGCATAGGTCTCTTCCGGGGCAACTGTTGGGTCGCCGCCCAGGAGGAGCGTTGGGAGGGTGGTTGCATCCATGACCCGGGCCAGGTCGTCCACCACCGGCAGCTTCAGCCAGGTGTAGGCGCTGGTGGCGCCTAGGCCGGCGGCGATGTGGATCGACTTGATGACCGAGTCGGGGTCGAGCAGGTTCGTCACCCGGCCGTCGCGGCGGACCGACCAGAAGGGTTCGACCATCGCCATCAGTTTGCGTTCGGCGAGTTCGGTCACCGCCCGGGCGCTGCTCTCCAGCGTCGCCACCGTGCCGGGGTCGTCCAGGCAGATCCTGGTCAGCATCTTGCCGCCGTCCAGCCGGCGCCCGGCGATGTCATCCGCCGTACCGTAAGCCGTGAACCGGTCGTCCAGCTCGAACGACGCGCCCTGCAGCCCGCCACGGTTCATCGAGCCGATCACGACCTTGCCTTCGAGCGCCCCGAGCAACAGCAGGTCTTCGAGGATATCGGGCGTCGCGAGCACACCGTCCACGCCCGGCCGCCGCAGCGCAGTACAGAGCCGGTCGATCAGCGCCGGCCGGCTCGCCATCGCCATCAGGTCATCCCGGACACCGAGCGCACCCCGCGCCGGGTGATCGGCGGCAACGATCAGCAGCCGCCCATCCTCGCCGACGAGTTCCCGCCGACGCCGCTGCTGCCACGCCTCGGCGATCCGCTCGGGATACCGCACCCTGATCTCGGTCGGATTCACATCGCTCCCCAGTTCGCCACCCGCCCCACCTCGAAGCGGACCCCCACCACGCCCACCTTCGCTGGACCCACCACCAACCTCGCCTTGACGAGGCTCGCCACCGACTTCACCCTCGCGCGCTCCACCACCAGGCCCGCCTTCACGAACCCCACCACCGCCGAGCCCTGGTTTACGGAGTTCCCCGCCCTTGGTCTCGCGGCCCCCACCAGATCGAGGCTTGCTCGCGTACAGCCCGGCATCGCCGAGCTCGTCGCCGTCGGCACCCATGCCGTCTCTCCCAGTACCGGTCTCGCCAGCTCGGGGCCTGCCCACGGACGGGTCGGCGCCGCCGAACTCAACGACGCCACGGGATCCGCCGGCGGTGCCGAGCTCATCTACGCCATGGGATCCGCCGCCGCCCGCCTCGCGAGGATCGGCAGCTCCAGACGCGCTCGCAGGCAGTTCAGTCACGCTGGGCTCACCTTCGCCATGGGATCCGCCGCCCGCCTCGCGAGGACCGCCAGCTCCAGACGCGCCCGCAGGCAGTTCAGTCACGCTGGGCTCAGCTGCGGTGTGGGGGCCGTTGCCGCTTGCCTCGCGGGAGGTGCCGGTTGCGGGCAGGTTGGCGCCGGTGTGGTTGTTGCTGTTGGCGCTCATTTGATTCGTCCCAGTGGGGAGCGGTTCGGGGCGTTTCCTGTGGGGCTCATGCGGACCGCTCCAGTAGTGCTAGGACCTCGGCCTCGGTGGGCATGGCAGTGGAGCATTCGAGGCGGGAGGCGACGATTGCGCCGGCGATGTTGGCGAAGCGGATGACCCTTTCCAGCGGCCAGCCTGCGAGGAGTCCGTGGCATAGGGCGCCGCCGAAGCCGTCGCCGGCACCTAGGCCGTTGACGACCTCCACCGGGAACGGCGGCACCTCGACGCGCTCGTCGCGGGTCCGTGCCAGCGTGCCCTTGGGACCCTGCTTGACGACGGCGAGGTCGAGACCTCGGTCGAGCAGCGCCTGCGCCGCCTTGTCCGGGTCGGTCTCGCCGACGGCGACCTCGCACTCCTCGCGGTTGCCCACGGCAACCGTGCAGTGCTGGAGCGCGCGGCTGACCTGCTCGTGCGCCTCACTCGGGTCCGCCCAGAACATCGGCCGGTAGTCGAGGTCGAGCACCGTGAACGGACGCCGTTCGCGCGCTTCCCACGCGGTGAAGTGCGCCGTCCGGCTCGGCTCGGCCGACAACCCCGTCACCGTCGACCAGTAGATCGAGGCGTCGCGAATCGCCGTCAGGTCGAGCTCCGACGGGTTGATCACCAGATCCGGCGCCTTCGGGAACCGGTAGAAGTACAGCGGGAAGTTGTCCGGCGGGAAGATCTCGCAGAAGGTGATCGGTGTCGGCAGCCCCTCGACCGGCGTGACGAAGCGGTCGTCGACGCCGAGCTCCAGCAGCGTCCGGTGGATGAAGGTGCCGAACGGGTCGTTGCCGGTCCGGCTGATCACCGCCGACTTCCGCCCGTGCCTGGCCGCCGCGACGGCGACGTTGGTCGCGCTGCCACCGAGGAACTTGCCGAAGCTCTCGACGTCCTCCAGATGCACCCCGGTCTGCAACGGGTACAGGTCGACCCCGATCCGCCCGATGGTGAGTACGTCGTCGGCCATCAGACCGCCTCGGCGATCCGCCGCAGATGCTCGATACTCGCCCGCACATCGGCCAGTGGGCCGTCATCCGCAGGCCGCCCGACCAGGATCGTGTCCTGCTCGAGCACGTACCAGCCGTCATACCCGGACTTCTCCAACGCGGACACGATCGTCTCCAAGTCAATGTCGCCGCCACCGAGCGGCCGGTACATCCCAGCCCGTACGGCGTCCGTGTAGCTGACCTCGCCGGCCTGCACCTTGGCTGCCCAGGAAGCGTCGACATCCTTCAAGTGCGTGTGCAGGATCCGCGAAGTGTGCTTCAAAGCAAGGGCAACCGGGTCGACCCCACCGATCAGCAGGTGCCCGGTGTCAAGCGTCAGTCCGATCGTCGATCCTTCGAGCACCCGGTCGACATCTGAAGCGTTCTCGACCATCGTGCCGACGTGCGGGTGCAGCGTCGCCGTGATCCCCTGCTTGGCGGCCAGCCCGGCCAGCGAGTCGAGGTTGGCCAGCAACGTGTCCCAGCCGGCCGAGTCGAGCACCGGCCGGTCGTCGTACCCCTCCTGCCCGGTCGCCGCAGCAAGTACCAGCGTGCTGGCCCCAGCTGCGACAAAGCCCTCCAGCGCGTGGGCCACCTCCGGAGCGGGGTCGTGCGACGGATCATGCAGTACTACCGGTACGAACCCGCCGACCGCCCGCAACCCCAGATCCGCCAGCGCCTTCGCCTTGTCGGCCGGGTCGTCGGGCAGGAACCCGTCCGGCCCGAACTCGGTCGCGGCGATGCCCACGTCGCGCATCTGCGCCAGCACCGTCTCCGGGTCGTACTGCCAACCCCAGCCCGGGACCTCGCAGACACCCCAGGAAATGGGCGCTCCGGCGATCCTGGTGGCAACGTCGCTCATCGGCCGATCTCCTCCAGAAGTACAACGCGGTTCTCGCGTCGGGACAGTTCGCAGGCATCGGCGATCCGGAAGGCCTGCAGGGCATCGCGGACCGTGCAGGGCACCGTGCGAGTGCCGGCGACCACCTCGGTGAAGGCGGTCAGTTCGGCGATGTAGGCCGGCCTGAACCGATCCATGAACGTGCCGTGCGACTGGCCGGCGGGGAAGGTGACGCCGGGCTCGGCCGAGCGCAGCGCGGTGTGCTCGTCGAGGCCGATTGCGATCGACCCGAGCGAGCCGAGCACCTCCATCCGTACGTCGTGGCCGGCCGCGTTGTAGCGGGTGCCGCTGACCGTGACGAAGGTGTTGTCGTCGAGGGTCAGTAGCGCGGCGGCAGCGTCGATGTCGCCGTACTCGCCGAAGAAGGCCTCGCCCCGGTTGGCGCCGGTGGCGAAGACGCTGACCACCTCGCGGCCGGTGACGAACCGGATGATGTCGAAGTCGTGCACCGTGCAGTCGCGGAAGAAGCCGCCGCTGGTCGGGATGTACTCGCGCGGCGGCGGGAACGCGTCGTTGGTGTTGGCGCGGATGTGGTGGATGAAGCCGAGCTCACCGCCGGCGACCTGCTCCTGCGCCGAGCGGTAGCCGGCGTCGAAGCGGCGCTGGAAGCCGATATGCACGGGCACGTCCGAGGCCTCGGCCAGCGCCACGATCCGCTGGGTCTCGCCGAGATCGATCGCGACCGGCTTCTCGCAGAAGGTCGGGATCCCGGCCGCGACGGCCTTCGAGATCAGGTCGGCGTGCGCCGAGGTGGCCGCGGCGATCACAAACCCGTCGATCCCACTGGTCAGCAGTTGGTCCACGGAACCCGCGAACTCCAGCTCGAGATCCTTGGCGACGACCTCCGCCCGGCTCGCGTCGACGTCCGTGACGACGACCTGCTCCACCGCCGCCAGGCCCTTCAGCGTCGCGGCGTGGAACGCCCCGATCCGCCCGGCTCCGACCAACCCGATTCGCATCCTTGGTTCCCTCTCGTCAAGGCTCGTGACTGTTCGCCGGACCAGCCCACTCGCGGCACTGGTTCGCCCCGTCAGCTTTGCCGCCCACGCCAGAGGTGTCAATACTTTGTAAGCACATTTTCACGTCGGGACATACAAACCTCCTTCCTGTAACATCCGGACATGGCCGCCCTCCCGATCCAGATCGATCGGACGAGCCCGGTGCCGCTCTATCACCAGCTCGCCGAGCAGCTGACCGCCGCCGTCAGCAACGGCACCCTGCGCCCCGGCGACGCCTTCGAGAACGAGCTGGCGATGTCCGACCGGCTCAGCCTGTCCCGGCCGACCGTCCGCCGCGCGATCTCCGAGCTGGTCAACAAAGGCCTGCTCGTCCGCCGCCGCGGCATCGGTACCACCGTCGCGAACCAGATGGTCCACCGCCGAGCCGAGCTGACCAGCCTGTACGACGACCTGATCCGCGAAGGCCGCACCCCACGCACCGAAGTGCTCTCCCTGAACTGTTCAACGCAGGACGACCGCGCCGCCGAGGCGCTCGGCCTCAAACCCGGCGCCCTGCTGGTCGCGATCGTCAGGCTCCGGTACGCCGGTGACCAGCCGCTCGCGATCCTCCGCAACTGGTTGCCCCCGGCAATGGACGACCTGACCACCGAACTCCTGGAGACCGACGGTCTGTACGCCGTCCTGCGCGCCCGCGGCATCCGCCCGACGGTCGCCCGGCAACGCATCGGCGCCCGCAACGCGACCGCCGAGGAACGCCGCATCCTGCACATGTCCAAGGCCGAGCCGCTGGTCACGATGACCCGCAGCGCCTACGACGCCGACGGCTCCCCGGTCGAATTCGGCGACCACTGCTACCGCGCCGACCAATACTCCGTAGACGTCATCGTCTCCGAACGCTGACCGTCAGCACCAGAGCCTTACGTCCGAAGAACTGGGCAAGACGTCCCTCGAGTTCTTCGGACGTAAGGGTTGGCGTCAGCGTGAGCGGAGGATCGCGTCCTCGAAGGTCTCGGCGTTCAGGGGGATGACGGCGAGGGCGACTCGGAGGGCCGGGTCGAGGCGGTTCCAGAGGAGGTCGGGGAGGGTCTCCCACTCGGCGTCGACGGAGACGACGACCGGGTAGCCATCGGTGACCACCTCGTCGGCGGTTCCGGAGTACGTGGTGACGACGCCGGCGGTGGCTTCTTCGGAGCGGCGCAGGAAGAGCGACGGGTGCTGGACCTGGTCCGCGGAGTACGAGCGGGCGGACCCGACGACGAGGTCCAACAGTTCAGGGCCTTCGATGACCGCGCCGGCGAAGATTCGTGGGGTGCGGATGGGTGGGTCGGGTTCGTAGTCGATGTTCCGCAACGCCACCTGCAGGTCCACGCAGTCGGCGTGGGTGCCGGCCAGCTCGCTGATATGGGTGCCGTTGCCGACGATCACCCAGTCCTCGGTGCGGATCGCGGCTGTGTAGTGCCGCAGCTCATCCGAGTCTCCGCCACCGATGTCCTGGACGACGATCTCGTACTCGGCCACGACGAGCTGGCGTCGCTGCGACTCGGGACTCCGCCCGGTCAGCCAGTAAGCGGCGAACGGCTCGCCATCGCCGTCCCGCCCGATCGCCACCCCACGCCCCGGATACTCACTACCGCCAACTAGATCCACAAGGGTCGCCACGGGCGAAGCCTAACGTCCGGCTCCGTCCCGACCGACAGGACATAGTCCCCGCAAACCGGCCGGCCGCCGCTCCCGTGAGCGTGGCGGCCGGCCGAATGCCCGACTATGTCCTGTCGTTCGGGACAGGGCCAGGTCAGGTCAGGCCTGGTTGTTGAGCAGGGTGCGGACCAGGCGCAGGCCTACCGAGAGGTGGGCCAGCTCCGGGCCTTCGGTTTCGACGATCTCTTCCATCATCGTGGCCGCCCGGCCAAGGGCCGTCGCGTTCATGTCCTGCCAGGCGATGACGCGCTCCTCGGGCTCGGCGGCCCCGTCGGTGGTCGCCAGGACCTGGGCGGTGAGGCGAGCGTGGACCGCGTGCAGATCGTCACGCAGCGCTGCCCGCGCCATCGTCTGCCAGCGGTCCGTGCGCGGCAGCCCGATGATTCGCTCCAGGAAGAGCCCCAGGTGCAGCCGCTCGCCGAGGGCGAAGTGGACCTTGGCGACCTCCAGTACGTCGAGGTCGTCGCGATCCGCCGTCTCCACGATGCCCAGGGCCGCGTAGGCCGGCGGCAGCACCGCGATCCGGGTGGCGACGTCCTCCGGCACGTCCTTGGAGACCAGCGACTCGCGCCGCTGCTCGTACAACGCCAGCTCGCGCCCACGCAGTACCTCGGGAAGCGAAGCGGTGAGCTTGGCGATCCCCGGTGCGAAGAACTCGATCAGCTCGGCGATGTCGACCGGTGAACGCCGGTTGGAAACCAGCCAGCGGGTCGCCCGCTCCACCAGCGTCCGCGTCTCCAACCGCATCGCGGTCTGGGTGGCAGCATCGACGACGTTGTCCAGCTCCGCGTTGCGAGCCAGCAGCTCGGGCTGGGCGAAGATCCGCGACGCGGCCAGGTTGGCCCGTACGACGTCCTCGACCGACCCACCGGTCTCCAGCGACAACCGGTGGTACGCCGTGATGCCGGACGAGTTGATGAACTCGTTCACCACCTGGGTGGTGATGATCTCCCGGCGCAGCTGGTGCGACTGCATCGGCTCGGCGAACCGGTCCTGGATCGCCTTCGGGAAGTAGCTGACCAGCTTCGCGGCCAGGTAGTCGTCGTCCGGCAGCGAGGTCTTGAGCAGCTCGGCCTCGAGCACGATCTTCGTGTAGGCGATCAGCACCGACAGCTCCGGCGAGGTCAGCCCGCGCCCTTCGAGCTTGCGGCGCTTGAACTCCGCGACGCTCGGCAGGAACTCCAGCTCCCGGTTGAGCAGACCCTCACGCTCCAGCCGCCGGACCCAGTCCTGGTGGACGTGCATCAGCGCCGCGGCCTGCGCGGTCGCGTTGGCCAGCCCGATGTTCTGCCGGTAGTTCGACTTGAGCACCAGCGCGCTGACCTCCTCGGTCATCGACGCGATCACGTCGTTGCGCTGCTTCTCGGTCAGGTCACCGTCGGCGACCACCTTGTCGAGCAGGATCTTGATGTTCACCTCGTGGTCGGAGGTGTCCACGCCGGCCACGTTGTCGATGAAGTCAGTGTTGATCCGGCCACCCTTGCCGGCGTACTCGATCCGGCCGAGCTGGGTGAAGCCCAGGTTGCCGCCCTCACCGACCGCATGGGCGCGCAGATCCTTGCCGTTGATCCGGATCGCGTCGTTGGCCTTGTCACCGACGTCGGCGTGCGACTCGGCAGTCGCCTTCACATACGTGCCGATGCCGCCGTTCCAGAACAGGTCGACCGGCGCCTTCACGATCGCCTGCATCAACTCGTTCGGCGTGAGCGAGGCCGGGTGCCCTTCCAGACCGAGCGCCTCCCGGACCTCCGCGGAGATCGGGATCGCCTTGTCGGTCCGCGGGTAGATGCCGCCACCGGCCGAGATCAGCGCCGACTCGTAGTCCGCCCATGACGACCGCGGCAGGTCGAACAGCCGCCGCCGCTCCACGAACGACGTCGCCGCATCCGGTGTCGGGTCGAGGAAGATGTGCCGGTGGTCGAACGCCGCGACCAGCCGGATGTGCTTCGACAGCAACATCCCGTTGCCGAAGACGTCGCCGCTCATGTCGCCGACGCCGACCACGGTGAAGTCGGCGTTCTGGCAGTCGTGGCCCATCTCGCGGAAGTGCCGCTTGACCGACTCCCACGCACCGCGCGCCGTGATCCCCATCGCCTTGTGGTCGTAACCGACCGAACCACCCGAGGCGAACGCGTCACCCAGCCAGAATCCGTACTCCTTGGCGACCCCGTTCGCGATGTCCGAGAACGTCGCCGTTCCCTTGTCCGCGGCAACCACCAGATAGGCGTCGTCGCCGTCGTACCGGACCACCTGAGCAGGGGGAACGATGTCACCGGCAACGATGTTGTCGGTGATGTCCAGCAGCCCCGAAATAAAGGTCTTGTACGACGCGATGCCCTCGGCCAGCCAAGCGTCCCGGTCGACCGACGGATCCGGCAGCTGCTTGGCGTAGAAGCCGCCCTTCGCACCCACCGGCACGATCACCGAGTTCTTCACCATCTGCGCCTTCACCAGACCGAGCACCTCGGTCCGGAAGTCCTCACGCCGGTCCGACCAGCGCAGCCCACCGCGCGCGACGGCGCCGAAGCGCAGGTGCACACCCTCGACCCGCGGCGAGTACACGAAGATCTCGTACGCCGGCCGCGGCTGCGGCAGCTCGGGGATCGCCTTGGGCTCCAGCTTGAACGAGATGTACGTCCGAGGCGTGCCGTCGGTCGCCGGGAGGAAGTAGTTCGTCCGCAGCGTCGCCTTGATGACGGTCAGGTACGAGCGCAGGATCCGGTCCTCGTCCAGGCTCTTCACCGTGTCGAGTGCGGCGACGATCTCCTTCTCCAGCAACTCGACCGCGATGACCCGGTCGGAGTCGTCGGCAGCACCGCGCGCCGGGTCGAAGCTCGTCTCGAACAGCTGGACGAGCAGCTTCGCCACGTCCACATGGTTGAGGAAGGTGTTCTCGATGTAGCTCTGGCTGAACGGCGTACCGCCCTGGCGGATGTACCGCTGGTACGCGCGCAGGATCGACACCTGACGCCAGCTGAGGCTGCCCCGCAGTACCAGGGCGTTGAGCGCGTCGCTCTCCGCACGTCCTTCCCAGACGGCTTGGAAGGTGTCGGAGAAGAGCGCACGCAGCTCCTCCTTCTCCTCGGAGCCCTGAGGCGCCCGGAGCCCGAAGTCATAGATGTACGCCGTCCCCGCGGGCCGGCGGATCTCGTACGGCCGCTCGTCGATCACCTCGACGCCCATGTGGGTCAGCAGTGGCAACACCTGCGACAGCGACAGCGCAGTACCGGTCCTGTAGACCTTGAAGCGGCGCTCGCCGGCCCACTCCTCGTCGATGGGGCTGTAGAGCGACATGGCCAGGCCGTCCTGAGCGGGAAGGCCATCCAGGATCGACACGTCGCGGACGGCGACCCGGGCGTCGAAGTCTTCCTTGTACGCCTCGGGGAACGCGGTCGCGTACTGGCTGGCCAGCCTGGTGACAGCGCCATCGCCACCCTTCTGGTGCAGCGCGACGTTGAAGTCGTCCTGCCAGGCGCGGGTCGCCTCGACGACCTTCTGCTCGAGGATCTCGGAGTCGAACTCCCCGACGGTCGAGCCCTGCTTCATCCGGACCACGAAGTGCACCCGGGCGAGTACGGACTCGGTCACGTAGGCGGCGTAGTCGACGGACTCGGCGCCGATCGCGTCCTTGAGGATCTGCTGCATCTTGAGCCGGACCGCCGTGGTGTAGCGGTCACGCGGCAGGTAGACGAGGCAGGACAGGTACCGGTTGTAGACGTCGCGGCGGACGAACAGCTTGACCGCGCGGCGCTCCTGCAGGTGCAGCACGGACTGCACGATCGGCAGCAGGTCCTCCACCGGAGCCTGCAGCAACTCGTCGCGCGGGTACGTCTCCAGCACGTCCAGCAGACCCTTGCCGCTGTGGCTGTTCGGGTCGAAGCCGGTCTGCTTGAACAGCTCGATCGCCTTGCGCCGCAGGACCGGGACCTGCATGACGCTCTCGGTGTACGCCGTGGAGGAGAGCAGCCCGATGAACCGGTACTCCGAGACGGCCTCGCCGTTCTCGTCGAACTGCTTGATGCCGACATAGTCCAGGTACGACGAGCGGTGCACCGTCGAGCGCGAGTTCGCCTTGGTCAGGATCAGCAGCTTCTTCTCCCGCGCCTTGGCGCTCACCTCCGGCGGCAGCAGCCCGGCGTTATCGTCCTGCTTCGGGTCCGGCCGCAGGATGCCGAGGCCAGTGCCCGGGACGCCGCGCAGGATGCCCTGCTCGCCGCGCATGGTGAAGCTGTACTCGCGGTAGCCAAGGAAGGTGAAGTGCTCGTCGGCGAGCCACTCCAGCAGCTCCTTGGCCTCCTCCACCTCGTTCGCGCCGACCGGCAGCTTGGCCGGGTCCAGCGACTCGGCGATCGAGACGGCCTTCTCGTGCATCTTCGGCCAGTCCTCGACGGCCTCGCGGACGTCGCCGAGCACCCGCTGCAGGGCCTGCTCCAGCACGCGGTGCTCCGCGGGGTCGGCGATCCGCTCGACCTCCAGGTGCATCCAGCTCTCCCGGACCAGGTCGTGCTCGTCCGCGGCGGCCGCGTCGTCGAGCACCTCCTGCAGGGTGCCGGTGACGTCCCGCCGGACGACGAACTGCGGGTGCACCAGCAACTGCAGCTCGAGGTTGTGGTCGGTGATCACCATCGAGGCGCTGTCGACCAGGAACGGCATGTCGTCGATCACGATCTCGACCACGGTCCGGCCGTTCGCGGACCAGCCGTGCTCCTCCACCGTCGGGGTGAAGACCTGCACCTTGGCGGTGCCCTGCGGCCGGGACAGCGCGGATTTGTAGTGGTGTTTGGCCGCGCCCAGACAGTCGGTCGGCTGACGCTCGGCCACGTCCTCCGCGGCGACGTATCGGTAGTACCGCTCCAGGAAGGTCCGCAACTTGCCGGCATCGACCTCACTGCCGTGCGATCCCGCGGTCACCGCCTTGGCGAGAACATCCGCCTTCTGGACGTCCAGCTTGCTCTGCATTCCCCACCGTCTCCACGCGTGACAAAGCGGCGCTCTGCGCCGGGCGCACGACGTTGTGCGCCTTCCTCAGAGATTAGTCCACTTCGGTCACTGGTGTGATGGCGGGACGGACCTTTCCGGTGCCTTACGAATCACGTTTAACACTCCCCGACAGCCGGAGTGCGAGCGCCGGGCAGGCCAGTACTGCGCGGCGCGCGTTCGCCTGTTCACCGCGGGTGATCTCGCGGTCGCGGAGCACCGGGTAACCCCACTCGTCGAGCCAGATGTCGTTGGGCAGCAGCGTCCCGCACAGGCCGTGGCCGTCGCAGCGGGTCCAGTCGATCTCGAGCTTCTTCACCAGGTACCTCCGGGAACTGGCAGCACACCGTGTACTGCGCGGCCGCAGCCGCCAGCCAGGTGTTGGCGGACGTCGTCGTCGAAGACTTCCAGCGCCGAGGCGAGGAAGCGGGCCGACCCGTCCGGGTGGGCGCAGGCACCCCGCCCCGGTACCAGGCCAAGGTGCCGTTGTGCGTCGTGCCAGCCGGCCGGGTCCCCGTCGACCAGGCGACCGAAGTCGTCGACCAGGGCCGCCAGGCCGAAGACACAGGGACCGCATTGGCCGGCTGATTGACTCGCCAGCCACTGGGCGACCCGATGGACCTCGCCGAGCGGACAGGTGTCGGAGCCGAGCGCCAGGACGATGCCGGCGCCACCGGACGTCTCCGGGCGGCTCATGTCGGTGGGCAGCCACTTCCCGTGGTACCCGCCGACCAGGACCGGCCCCGGCGATGCGCCGGCGAAACGTAGTACTGCCTCCAGCGGAGTCCCGGTCGGGGTCTCGACCACTCCTGGGCGCTCTACCGAGCCAGCGATCGTCAGTAGCTGGGTACCGGGCTCGCTGATCAGCCCTGTGCTGCTGAACTCATGGGCACCCAGCCGGGCGAGTACCGCGAGCTGGGCGAAGGTCTCGACATTCGATAGGAACGTCGGCCGCCGGTGGTAGCCCTTCCTCGTCGGCAGTACCTTCCTGCCTGGTGGAACCGACGGGCCTCCTTCGAGCACGCTCAACACAGCCCGGGCCTCACCTGCGACGAAGCGGCCGGGTGTATCGGCTACCCGAACCTCCACTCCGTCCTGACGCTCTAGTAGCGCGGCACGAACGGAAGCGGCGGCTGCCGCATCGTGAACAGCCACCATCACCAAAGGGGCACGCAGCGCTCGGGCGAGCCCAGTGGCGCCGTCCAGTACTAGGTGAGGCGCCATGGTGAGGAGCAGCCGGTCCTTGCGGCTGACCGGCTCGCTCTCGGAGCCGTTGACGACTACTGCCTCGATACCCCTGGCCGGGAGGTCCGCGAGCTTCAGTGCGACCGGGAAGGCGGCACCTCCTCGACCTCTCAGCCCGACGGCCGTCGCCAGCTCGCTGTAGGCCTCCCTGGTGAGCTCCGGGAGCGGACCATGCACCTGGAGGTGCCGCTGGAGGTCAGCGCGACCATCGGCCAGCCCGGCGAGCAGCCGGGGCTGTCCGATCGCTCGCAGCGTCGTCGGGGTCTCTTGCAAGATCGTCATGAGGTCCTCACCAGGCGAACTGTGGTCCTGCTCCGGAGGCGTACGGCGACGGATGCGCCGACCGCAGCCAGGCAGGCGAGAGTGATCGCGAGCATCCAGGGCGTACCCCGGTCGGTACCGGCCAGCAGGCTGTGGCCGATCGACAGGAGCCAGCCGACGGAGGCGGCGACATGGATCGAGCGCCAGCGTTTGGTGAATGCTTCGGATCGCGTCAGCCGGCCTCTCGCCGCTCCGACGAGCGCAGCGACGATCAGGCTGTAGAAGGCGAGCACCCCGACGACCATCGCGAACGGCCGATACCCAGAGCTGAACGGCCAGACGATGACCGATACGCCGATGTCCACATAGGCGTCGGAGATCACCGCGACCACGTGCGTCAGTAGGAGCACCAGGCCGGTGACAGCGGCCGAGCGGTGGACGTACTGCAGCCAGAACCGTCGCTCCGGTCCCCGGCTGCCGGAGCCGAGTGCGCCGAGCGATGCCGCCAGGGTGAAGAAGATCAGCGCCATCACACCGGCCGCGCGGGCCAGGTACCACAGCGTCATCAGGCGGCCCTGCTCGCCGATGGCCAGCCGGACAGCTCAGTGATCTCGCCGTCGCCTGCGATCAGTCGCGCCGGATGGCCGGCCAGGGTCAGGCGTCCGAGTGCCGCTTCGCCGGTGGCGACGAGCGCAGTACTGAAGGTGTTCGCCCGTACTGCGCTCGGCGCCCACACCGACGCTGTTCGCCAGCGGCCGTCTGCGGGGCGTCCGGTGCGCGGGTCGATGACGTGGTGAGCATGGCCAGTTGGAGTGAGCCAGATCCTCGTTGTACGGGTGGAGGTGGTCAGGCCGCCGTGGGCCAGGGTTACTGCGACGCCCTGCTCGCCTTCGCGTTCTGCTACTTGGATGACCCAGGGTTCGGCCGGAGTACCGGCAGCACGGAGGTCTCCACCGATTTCGACCAGTACTGCGCAGCCGTGGCGCTTGCTGAGGACCAGGGCCGCTCTGTCTGCGGTCCAGGCCTTGGCGGTGGCGCCCAGGTCTAGGGAGGTGCCCTCTGGGATGCCGACCATGGCCACCTTGCGGTTCAGCCTGACCTGCTGCCAGCCAGGAGCGGGCGCTGCGGGTCCAGTGGGCTTGGGTAGACGGGTTCGTACGGTCTCGATGTCGGCGTCGTAGCCGGCGGCGACCACCGCCGCTCCTACGGTCGGGTCGACGGCACCGCCGCTCATGGAGGCAGCGACGAGGCTGACGTCGACCAGGTCAACCAGAAGGCGCGACACCGGGACCATGGAGCCGGCTCGCGTGTTGACCGCGGACAGCTCCGAGTCCGGTCTGAAGCGGCTGGCTGCTTTGTCTACGCGATCCATCAGGGCTTTCAGAGCTCCCGCGGCCGCACCGAGTACAACGGGGTCGTCGACCGTCAGGCGAACGGTGCAGCTCCAGGCCTGCCAGGTACGCGAGGCGCTCATGAGCCGTTGCTCCCGCCTTGAGTCGGCGCGTCCTGCTGAGCCGAGCCAAGACCGCTGCTGCCGCTGTCGCTGGAACTGCCTGAGCCGCTGTCGCTCGAGCTGCCTGAGCCGCTGTCGCTGGAGCTGCCTGAGTCGTCGCTGCTCGACGCCTGGGTGCCGCCGGAGGTGTCGGGCTGGCGCGCGCTGAGGATGCCGACGGCCAGGCCGGTCCCGGTGACCCCGAGGACAACGGTGGCGATAGCGGCCGCTGCCGACCTGCGCAGCCAGCGGGTGCGGTCTGGGTGAGGATCGATCGCTGTGGTGACCATGCCTCAAGCCTCGCGGCGGGGGCCTCAGGCGCACGCCAAGAGAACCTCAAGCCGGAGTCAAGTTCTGCTGAGACTCAGCTGAGAAACCCTCTCAGCCGCAGCCCCGGACCTCCGGCGGGCAGTCCGTGCGCTGGTGCTTCTCGACCGCCTCGACGACGTCTTCGGCGGCCTCGCCGAGCGCCGCCACCCGGTCCTTGCCGAGCACGTCGATGAAGAACTCGCGGACCCGGCCCGCATGCCCCGGCGCACAGGCCTTGATCGCGGCCAGCCCCTCGTCGGTCAGCACGATCTCCGGATAGCGGGCCTCACAGGCCTCCTTGCGGATCAGCCCGCGCTTCTCCATCCGGGTCAGGTGGTGCGACATCCGGCTCTTCTCCCACTGGGTCGCCTCCCCCAGCTCGTAGGCCCGCATCCGGCCGGTCTCGGACTCGGACAGGTTGACCAGGATCTCGAAGTCGGATTCGGACAGGCCGAACTCCCGCTGCAGGTGCCTGGCCAGGTGCGTCTCCAGCGTCCGGCGCATCAGCAGATAGCTGCGCCAGGCCTTCTGCTCGTCGTCGTCGAGCCACGGTTCGTTCGCCACAGGCACCATCCTAGCGGACGGGGTTGACACATCAACCTAACGAGCTATTCTCGAAAGAGGTTGACACATCAACCCAAATCTTCGAGGGAGAATTTCGATGACAGACAAGAAGCTCATCGCCGTGGTCGGAGCAACCGGTTCGCAGGGCGGCGGGCTGGTCCAGGCGATCCTGGCCGACTCTGAGCAGCGGTTCGCAGTACGGGCACTGACCCGGAACGCGCAGTCGGAGAAGTCGAAGGCGCTGGTGGCCGCCGGGGCCGAGGTCGTCGAGGCCGACCTCGACGACGAGTCGAGCCTGCGGAAGGCGTTCGAAGGTGCGCACGGCGCCTTCGTCGTGACGAACTACTGGGTCGAGCGGACCCCCGAGGAAGAGGCCGCCCGAACGCGTGCGGAGATGGAGCTCGAGCAGGCCGACAACGCCGCCCGGGCCGCCAAGGAGGCCGGCGTCGCGCACGTGATCTGGTCGACCCTGGAAGACACCCGCGACCACTTCGGCGAGACCGACCGGGTACCGAGCCTCGACGACGGCAAGTACAAGGTGCCGCACTTCGACGCCAAGGGTGAGGCCAACGTGCTGTTCACCAAGTACGGCGTACCGACGACGTTCCTGCAGACCACCTTCTACTTCGAGGCGATCAAGCAGGGCATGGGCCCCGTCCGCGGCGAAGACGGCAAGCTCATCCTGACCCTCCCGATGGCCGACCAGCCACTGTCCGGGATAGCAGCCGAGGACATCGGCAAAACCGCCCTCGGCATCTTCAAGCGCGGCGACGAGTTCGTCGGCAAAACCGTCAGCATCGCCGGCGACCACCTGACCGGCGACGAATACGCCGCAGCCCTCAGCACCACCCTGGGCGAGCAGGTCACCTACCAACCCCACACCTGGGACGACTTCCGCGGCTTCGCTTTCCCGATGGCCGTCGAAATGGCCAACATGTTCCAGTACTACGCCGAAGACTCAACCCGCTTCACCGGCGACCGCGACCTGAACCTGGTCCGCGAACTCAACCCGGACCTGCAGTCCTTCGAGGCCTGGCTCAAGTTGCACCAATCCGAGGTAAATGCAGCCGTGAACTGACGATCGTCGGTTCTGAGACCGGCGGCTCGCATTAACACCCGAGTCGCCGGCGAGGCCGCTGACCAATTCGCATCAATAGCCACCGTCTGCCAACGTCCCACGGAGCACAGACGGAGCAGGATCCATGCGGTCACTGGCTGGCAGAGCCGTCCGATGGACGTTTCCCTCACTCGTTCTCAGACACGAAACGTAAGAATCGTCTACCGAGCTCCGTCACGAAGGACTGAGACATCTCAGGACGGACCCAAATGTCGTCCACAGAGCTAAACATGAGGACGACCCTCGCTCTGGCTAGGTCATCTATCACGAGGTCGCGCCAATCGTGCCGACTGGCGCCATCCGCAACCACATGATCGAGCAGCTCGCCGAGACGCGCATGGGAGTCATGAGGACCCGATGGCCACGTGAGTCCCAGCTGATTGAATGCCACCTCGGGCTCGTCCAAGAACCTGAGGACGACGATGTGGATCGCACTGAACTGGTCGACCAACCGGAAGAACCTGGCCTGCTCGTCGGCATCCGGCGCTTCAGGGGCGACAGAGTTGACGATGGCATTCCTCAGCGCCGCGATCTTCTCCTTCTGATGCGTCGCCTGGGCAGCCCGCGTGGCATTGACCATCGCGTCAAGCAGGACCTGGTCGTCGGGCAGAGTGTTGTACTTGTCCGCGAGCTCGTTCACGACCTCCGTGATGACCTTCTGCCACTCCTCCAAGCGCTTGCTGTAGGGGGCCTCCATATAGTTCTGGAACCACGCAGCCACGACACCGCCCGCGACCGGAACAGAGCTGATAGCACCAGCGACGACCTTGCTCACGGTCGCCATCTGCGGAGTCTCGGGTGGTTGCTGGACAGTCATGGACGCAGAGTCTGGCAGCAGCCCGACCGAGAATCGTCTAATCCGTTGGTCGCAGGTTGTGATCACCCCTGGACAGCAGCAGCGGTGCTCGGGTGGCGAGTACTGCGCGTACCGGTCAGTGACCGCGGTACGGGTTGTTCTGTCACGCCACCGAGCATTCCGCGCATCAGCCGGCCCGGCCTCACCCGGGGTGAACGACTCCCTCCCCGGGAGTGCCTCGACGGGCGGGGCTGCGGGCCGTTGACAGCCGGTGACGGTGGGGGGACAGTCGAGGGACCGGCGTGAGGGGGGTCCGAACGCCGTCCGAGGGGGAACTGGCATGGCTGCCAAGCGTGATACCGACGCGCCCAGTGCGGAACTGTCCGCCGCGTTGCGTGAGTTCATCCGGACCAACGGGTCGAGTTACCTGAAAGACCCGAACGTCTCCTCGATCGGGATCGGCTACAAGATCCGTGACGGGAAGCAGACCAAGGAAGTTTCGATCCAGTTCACCGTGAACAGCAAGGCCGAACCAGAGGCGCTCGGCGCGCTCAGCACCGTGGAGCTCCCCAAGTCGATCACGGTCGCGGGCGCCGAAATCCCGACCGATGTGATCGAGCGCAGCTACAGCCCTGACTTCCGGGTCGTCCCCGAAGCCGATCAGGACGAGCGGAAGGTCCGCATCGATCCGCTGCGCCCAGGGGTGAGTGTGGGGCATCAGACGATCACCGCCGGCACCATCGGCGCGATCGTGTACGACGCCGAGACCGGCCGGCCGTGTGTGCTGAGCAACTGGCATGTGCTGCAGGGTGAGGATGGTCAACCGGGCGACATCGTGGTGCAGCCTGGGCCGTTCGACGACAACCGTACGGACCGCAATCACCTCGGCCCGCTGCTGCGCTCCTATCTCGGGATCGCGGGGGACGGGGCCATCGCCGGGGTTGAGGGCCGCGACCTCGACCCGTCGGTCCTCGAGCTCGACGTCGTGCCGGAGGAACTCGGCGATCCGGAACTCGGCGACAAGGTGGTCAAGAGCGGCCGCACGACCGGGGTCACCCACGGCATCGTCCGCAGGGTCGACACCATCGCGAAGATCAACTACGGCGCGCAGATCGGGGTCGTCGAGATCGGCGGCTTCGAGATCGGTGTCGATCCCGGCAAACGGCCCAGTGACGACGAGGTCAGCAAGGGTGGCGACTCGGGAGCGGCTTGGCTGTTCAAGTCGGCCAACGGCAGGCCGAGCAAGGTCCTGGCGGGCATCCACTTCGCCGGCGAAGGGGCGAGCGATCCGGACGAGCACGCGCTGGCCTGCCTGCCCAGATCGCTGTTCCAGAAGCTTGGGATCACTCTCGCCAAGCCCGAAGGGGCGGTGGGTGGTTTCGACCCGAACTTTCTCAGCTCCCCACTGCCAGTGCCCGGACTCGACCCGGCGGCCAGTGCCGACGCGGTCGAGCTCGATGGCTCGCCGCAGATCGACTACACCCACTTCTCCCTGACCATGAGCCGCAGTCGCGGGTTCGCCCACTGGGTGGCCTGGAACGTCGACGGCGGCGATCTCAAGAAGATCAGCCGCACCGGCATCCCGTTCGTCAAGGACCCCAGGTTGCCGGCCGGAGTACAGAACGGCGACGAGCTCTACCGCGACAACCGCCTCGACCGTGGCCATCTGGCCCGCCGGGCCGATCTGCTCTGGGGCTCGCTGGAAGAGGCGGAGCAGGCCAATCGCGACTCGTTCTTCTTCACCAACATCACCCCGCAGATGGACGACTTCAATCAGAGTTCGCGGGACGGGCTCTGGGGCAGGCTGGAGGACGCGGTCTTCGCCGACGTCGACGTCGACGACCTGCGGGTAAGCGTGTACGGCGGCCCCGTCTTCGGAGCGGACGACCGGGTCTTCCGCGGCGTGAAGATCCCCCGGGAGTTCTGGAAGGTCATCGTGTTCGCCGAGGCCGGCGTCCTGAAGGCGAGCGCGTTCCTGCTGACGCAGAACCTCGATCAGCTGGAGTCGCTGGAGCTGGACGAGTTCCGGGTGTTCCAGCTGCCGGTCGCGGAACTGGAGAACCGCACCGACGTGCAGTTCCCCGCAGCCATCCACTCAGCCGACACCGCCCCCGCGCTCCCCGAAGCAGTCGGCCCGCGCCCTCCGCTGGTAAGCCTGTCAGAAATCGTCTGGACCTAGCAGCATCGGCGCCTCAGAGCGCCTTCCGACTTCAGCCGACTCATGAAGCTGGCCGCGACTGATAGCCGTAAGGGCCTGGACGCTCAGCTCTGCGCCCAAGTCCGCGACGACACCACCTTGCACCGTGGTAGGGAAAGTCTCGAAGGGCTGACGGCCGAGCTCGGCAAACTACGCAAAGTGTTCTACCAGCTCAAGGACCAGGAGTACGAGACTCACTTGGCTTCGGTCGGCGAGGCGGACGAGGTCAAGCGGACAGAGCTGGAGGCAGAACACGCGCGGTACAAGGCGCAGCTCGAAGTCGTTGACGGCAAGCTGACGGAGTATCGGACGGCGCTGTTGCGGGTCGCCCAGCTGGACAAGTTCCTCAGGACTCGTCGGCGGTATCGGAACGCCTCCTGGACCGTCCTGGCCCTGTCCGTGCTGGCCGCTCTTGGATTCGTCACCTTCGCCTGGGCTGCCAATCCACCGGCGAAAGCCGACGACGTTGTTGTGGGGCAGCGGCTTGTGGCGGCCCATCTGATCCTCACTGCCCCCGGCAGGACGGCGCTTGAGCAGCGGCTCGGCGAGGACTGCGCTGCCGCCGCGGCAAGCACAAGCGGCGTCCCCGTGGTCGCGATGAGCTCTTCCGACGCCGGCATCGAGGTAGTACTGGTGCCGACCGCTCAGTGTCCCCAGCCGCGGCGACTCCTCGTACTCCCCAAGGACGGCGAAGTGATCGACGACCGCAGCGTTGTCCCATCGCCGAGCGCGAGGTGACCGCTCCTGCATGATCAGATCGACGACACCTGCACGGGGTGTCCTGAGCTGCCTGTTTTGGCCTGAACACATGTATGCCGTCGCCCGCCTCAGTCGACACACCGGAGGCGTTGAGGTTCTTCCTCACGAGGGCTTGAGGAGTTGGGCCAGTTGGGCGGTATCGCGTAGGTAGCGGTCGTAGGGGAAGTCTGCTTCGAGTAGGAAGGTTCGGAGCTGGTCGTAGAGCGGTTTTCCGCCATCGTGGAAGGCTTTGCGGCCGGCTTCGGTGATGGTGACCAGGCGGCGCCGGCCATGCTCGGGATCGGGGCGGACCTGTACCAGCCCGGCCGCCTCCAGCGGGCCCAGCGCCCGGCTGACCGCCGGGTCGGAGACCAGCAAGGCCTGCGCCAGCCGGTGCTGGGTCACCGGCTGAATGTCTTCCAGCGTGCCCAGCAGCCGCAGCTGGCTGTAGGTCAGACCGCCGGGATCGTCACCACGCTGCCGCGCGGCCTCTCCGAGCAGGAACACCACGCGATGCAGCAGGTCAGCGAGTCCGTCATCCACAGTGCCGAGCATACCTCAATCTTGCGCAGTTAATATTAACCATGCAAGACTCGATCACATGAACACACTCTCGTACCTCGCACAGTCCGCATTTCCCTTGCTCTGGCTGCTGGTGGCGGCCGTCGGCGCACTGATCCGCACCCGGCACAGCCCGTCGGCCCGAGCGACGCTGGAGACCTGGCAACGGTGGTGGGCCATCGGCGCGCTCACCTGCGGGAGCGTGTGGCTGACGATCTCGTTCGTCGCGATCCCGGACGTGATGGCCACCGGGATCGGCTTCGACCGGACCCCGTTCGAGTTCGAGATCGCGTTCGCCAACCTCGCGCTCGCGGTCATGGGCTTGCGCGCCGCGTCGCCGTCAGCCTCGGCCAGGGAGCGCATCACCATCGGCCTCGGCGCCGGCATGTTCTTGTGGGGCGCGGTGATCGGCCACCTGTACCAATGGTTCGCCAACGGCAACCACGCACCCGGCAACGGCGGCGGAGTCCTGATCTACGACCTGCTCATCCCCGCGGTGATGATCATCCTCGCCCGCCGCTCGCAGCGCCTGTCCAACGCCGAACTGTCCAACGAACTGTCCGACGCCGAGCAGTCCAGCGCCGAGCAGTCCGCCGCCTCGCGATCGGCGAGCAGGAAGCCGGCGCAGCGGATTCCGGTCGGCTGACCTCAATAGCGTCTGGCGGGCGCCTTCGGCACGGCGAACAAGGGCGGCAAAGCCCTATCTAGGGGCCGCCAGCGTCAGGTGGACTGAGGAGCCGGTGGGGTGGTTGGGGTGGATGGTCAGGCGGCCGCCGGCGGCTTCGGCACAGCGGCGGGCTATGTCGA
Source organism: Streptomyces sp. SID13031 (assembly GCF_010548305.1). GTDB lineage: Bacteria > Actinomycetota > Actinomycetes > Propionibacteriales > Kribbellaceae > Kribbella. Next base: position 181,965 of record NZ_JAAGLV010000002.1, on the reverse strand, counting down.
GGCCGAGGCCGGTGGAGCCTCGGTCGCTGCGGCCTCGTTCGCCTGCTCCGAGTGGGATACCGGGGCCTTCGTCGGTCACGACGATCAGTACTCCGTTGCTGCTGCCAACGGGTTGGCGGGTCAGCGTGATGCGGGCTGGAGTGCCGTCCGGCGTGTGGGCTACGACGTTCTCAACCAGGGCGTCGAGAGCTGCGGCCAGGTCGTCTGCTGAGGCCCGGACCATGGCCGGCGGCTGAACCAGGTCCAGTACGAGGTCGCGGCCTTGGTCCTCGAAGAGGGGTGCCCAGAAGGCGGCACGCGCGCGGGTCACCTCGACCGCGTCGCAGTGGGGTACGCGGCCTTCGCGTTGTGGCCGGCGGGCTGCGCTGATCACGGCGGTCAGCGTGCGCTCGAGGCTGTTGACCTGGGTGTTGAGCTCCTCGGCCCGCTCGCGGTCCGGCAGCGCTTCGACCTGCAACCGGAGCGCGGTCAGCGGAGTGCGGAGCCGGTGGGACAGGTCGGCGACGGCTTCGCGCTCGACCGCGATGACCTCGTCGATGCGATCGGCGAGTCCGTTGAGGGCGGCGCCGACTTTGGCCACCTCGGCCGGCCCGGTGGTCGGTGCTCGCGCATCCACGTCACCGCTGGCCAGGCGTTCCGCAGTACGGGCTGTTTCTTCCAGCGGGCGGGCCAGGCGGCGGGAGACGAGTTCTGCGCCGAGGACGCTGAGCAGCAAGACGAGCAGGCTGCCGCCGAGCAGGATGAGGATGCGCGACAGCAGGCCGTCGTACAGCTCGTCGGCTGTCAGGTAGAGGCAGACCGAGGCAGGGCCGGCCTGACTGCCGACGCTGATCTCGGTCGCCTTGCCGCTGCCGACGCTGCGGAACGTCGCGTCCGACACCTTCGGCGGGCCATGCTCGCCACCGTCATCGCCATCGCCGTCTCCTATGGGTGTCGGCTTGGGCGCCGCGACACCACCGGGCGGCGGATCGCCGAGCGTCGTACCGTCGGGCATCCGGACGGAGATGTTGCCTACTCCGTCCTTCTTGACGTCGTCGATGTACGCCTGGATGTCGGCCGCCGTGTGGTCTTTGTCGCCGACGTAATAGGCGACGTTCACGGCGCGAAGGCGGGCGGTCTTGAGGGAATCGTCGGCGATCGCGTTCCGCATCAGGATGGTCAGCGGGATGGCGAACGCGAGCACGACCAGCGTGGTCATGCCGACCGAGAGCAGCAGGATCCGGCGGCGCATCGTCAGCTCACTTCCGGCGACGCGAGCTTCACGCCGACACCACGGACGCTGTGCAGAAAGCGTGGCTCAGCGGCGGTCTCACCGAGTTTGCGGCGCAGCCAGGAGAGGTGGACGTCGACCGTACGGTCGCCGCCTCCCCAGGGCAGGCCCCAGACCTCGGCCAGCAGCTCGCGTTTCGTCACGACGGCGCCCGCCCGCCGCGACAAGGCGAGCAGCAGGTCGAACTCCTTGCGCGTCAGGTCGACGGGCAAGCCGTCGACGGTCACCTCGCGGCTGCGCGGGTCGATGGAGAGCGCGCCGAGGCTGAGCATCGATTCGCCCTGCTGATCAGGCCCGCCCCGGCGCAGCACGGCCCGGATTCTCGCGTCGATCTGGGCGGAGCTGAACGGCTTGATCACATAGTCGTCGGCGCCGGCATCGAGCAGCCGCACCACGCTCGCGTCGTCGTCCCGGGCGGTCGCGACGATCACCGGCACGTCGCTGACGGCGCGGACCATCGCGAGCACGTCCCTGCCGTCGAGATCGGGCAGCCCGAGATCGAGCAGCATCACCTCGGGCTTGTCGCGAGCGGCCGCCGCGACCCCCTCGGCGCCACTGGCCAGCGCCGTGACGGCATGCCCGGCCGCCGTGAGCGACTTGCTCAGCGACGTCCGGATCGCGTCATCGTCCTCGACCAGCAACACCCTCGCCATGAGGTCGAGCGTAGTGCCCGGACCCCCACCACCCATCAACCTCCGACCCTCGCGCCCCTCCCCGCTGGGCTAGGCGGCGGCCGCGAGCCTGACCCGGGGTTGGTGTGTGGTGGCGGTCCGGGGGCTCAGCTGTCGACCGCCGGCAGGGGCAATCTCAGGCCGGTACTGCGGAGTTCGAGGTCGGCGAGTCGGGTGATGACGGCCGAATCACCCTCGCGCCAGGCGGTCACCGGGTCGTCGGAGATCTTCGCGAGCTTGTGCATCGGCTGGTTGGCCAGCGCCCGGAGCGCGAACAGGTCGAGGTCGGCGGCGTTGTCGATGAACTTGCGCGCGGCCGTCGCCCGGCGGGAGAACCTGATCCGCCGAGGAAGCCAGATCAGCAGCGCGAACAGGACCGGCAATCCGATCGTCACCCCGGCCAGTAGATAGGCCAACTGCTCGACGGCATGCGCCTGATCCCGTCCTGCCTCAGCCAGTTTCGAGGCGGCGCCGGCGGCGCCGTCGATCGGTGCCCGCAACTGGTCGCCGACCGCGGGTACCTTGCCCACCGGCTCCGAGAACTTGTGCAGGTCCGCCGCCAGCCCGTCGCCGGCCTCGGCTGTCTTGCGACCGGGATACCCGAGCGCGTTGGTGATCTTGAAGACGGTCAGGCCGAGTGCGGTACAGAACGCGATCCAGCCCAGCAGCAACAGGTCCCCGAACACCTGTCCGAACCGCTGCACACCCACATCGGAGTAGAGCTTCACGGGTCATCTCCTCGATCGGTTATCCCCTCCAATGCCCCAGTCCGACTGACCTGACACGCACGGCGCCAGTACTGTCGGTGGATGATCGCGATCGCCGCCGACGGCGTGTTCGACGGGGAGCAGTACTCGGGCGGCGGGGTGATGGTCGTCGTCGACGGCGAGCGGATCGTCAGCGTCGGACCAGCCGGTACTGCGCCGCCCGGCGGCGAGCTGATCCGCTTCGACGGCTGCACCGTACTACCAGGGCTGATCGACGCTCACGTCCACCTCTGTTGCAACGGCGAACTGGGCGCCCTGCCGGGAGCGGTCATCGGCCTGGTCGACGGCGGCGTATCACTCACCGCGGCGCTCAGCACCGCCACCCTTCATGCCGCCACTGCTCTCAGCCTCCCCGGCAAGGGCCGCCTTAGTCCCGGCTCGGATGCCGACCTCTTGGTTGTCCTCGGCAACCCGGCCAACGACATCATTGCGTTGAGGACTCCTCAGGCTGTTTATCTGCGCGGTATCCGGGCTCACTGAAGGTTGCCGACGGCCTCGATCTCGACGAGGAGGTCGGAGCGGCAGAGATCGATCACGAGGTAGACGAGCTGGGCGTCGGGGGCGAAGGTCTGCCGGCAGAGGCCTTGGACGGTCTCCAGGTCCGACTCGTGGCGGACGTAGACCTTGACCGTGCGCAGGGCGGAGAGGTCGGCGCCTTGCGAGGAGACCAAGGCGGTCAGGTTGTCGAAGGTGGTGCGGCACTGGGCGGCGATGTCTGCGCGATGCACGGTTCCGTGGCCCAGGATGGCCGCAGTACCGGAGAGGTAGAGCTGACCGCCGTCCCGGGCCGCTCTCGCCAAGGCCGGCGAGCGAGGGCCGTACTGTTGCGGGTAGCGGTAGGCGGGGGTCTGCTGGGGGTTCTCGATGGCTAGGTGCGGGCTGGTGCGGCGAGCCAACAGATAGAGGACGATGCCGTCGCCATGTCCGCCGACTACGGTGCCGGCAGGCAGGCCGGCCAGCCGGATGGGCGACAGGTCGAAGGCCTCGGCGCGGCCGCGGCAGAAGTCCTGGTAGATCTCCAGGCCGTCGGCGTTGGACTCGTTGATCCGCGAGGCCGTGTTCCAGATCCGGAACACGTGCGGATAGCCGAGATCGGCCATTGCGAGGAGTGCGCTCAGGTAGGCATCGCGGACTCCCGGCGCATACCTGTCGGCGGGCGGAACCTGTACTGCGCAGAACGCGTACTCGCCGTCGTGGCCGTAGACCACGTCGTCGAACTCCCCCGCCACGACCGGCCGGCCCGTCGTCCAGACCTCGGCGAAGGACCCGGCCGGGTCGAGCACGTCGGGCAGCCGGACGAGCGGTGCCTTCGCGGGCTCCGCGGCGATCGCGGTCGCACTGCCCGCTCCCGGCGCGGTATGCCAGATGATCCCGAGGGGATGCTCGACACCGCTCACGTCACCGACAACGCAGTTCAGTCGCTCGGGCACCCGGATCCGTCCTTCGTCAGCCGCCTGGAGTCACCGAACGTACCCGCCGGCCAAAATTCTCCGGCCGGTCGTTGCGGGCTGCTTCACCACTACGGACCTGACTGAAATCCTGCGGCTGAAACCGCTGGAGAACTTTTTGTCCGTAGGGCTCGTTAGGGTGACGTTGTGGTTGAGATATCGCTTGGAGCGCTGGGGTATCACCGGGCCGTGCTTTCGCAAGTACGCCGGGTGGATGAGCGCGCCTGGGCGGCCTTGCGGGACGGGGAGGCAAGCGACGACGAGCTGAGCGACGCGCTGCTGCGGAACACGTACCGACTGGAGGCGGCGAGTCACGCGGAGCTGCACGAGGCGGGGCGGCGGGCTGCGGAGGCGCTCGGTCTTCAGGTGGAGATCGAGTACTTCCAGGCTCAGGGTGTCGGGCAGCCCAACGCCTCCTTGCTGCATCAAGGGGCGCGGGCGGTGATCCTGTTCGAGGGCCCGTTGCTGGAGCGGCTGGATCCGGATGAGTTGACCGCGGTCTGCGGGCACGAGCTGGCGCATCGAGTGCTGTGGACTCTCGAGGACGGCGCCTTCCTCGCGGTCGACCGATTGCTCGACGCAGCCGCGGCTGACGCACGCACACCCGCGCAGTACTTGGAGACCCATCGCCGCTGGGTGATGGCGGGTGAGCTGTTCGCCGACCGAGGCGCACTCGTCGCCTGCGGAGACCTCAGTACTACGGTGCGCGCGCTGCTGAAGATCCAAACGGGACTGGGTTCCGTCGACCCGGCCGCCTATCTCCGCCAAGCTGGTGAGCTTGATTTGAGCACCGGCAGTCGCGGGACGAGTCACCCCGAAGGAGTTGCTCGCGCCTGGGCACTGCAGAACTGGCTCGCCGGGGAAGACGTCGAAGTACTGCTCACCGGGCCGCTCGACGTGGACGCGCCGGATCTGCTGGATGCCGGGTTGCTGCGCGAGCTGAGCATGGACTTCGCCGCGCACATCGCTCAGACGGAGGGCCTGCGCACGGACACGGTCGCCACCTATGCGGCCGGCTTCGCGGATCCACCCGGGCCTCTCGGCGTACCGGGTGGTGCGGTTCCGCGTTTTGACGAACCGTTGGCGATCCGCCCTGTCGACGGTGCGCCGATCCCCCGGCCGCGCGCGTTGACGGGTGCGACACGGCAGTACCTCTGCTATCTCTTGCTCGATCTCGCGACGGCCGATCCCGAGCTCGGTGATGACGGGCTGATCGCGTCGATGGCTTTGGCCCGGCGCGCAGGGCTTCCGGAGTACGACGATCTGGCCGACGACGAGTTGGGCTGGAGCGATCAGCGGCGGGCCGAGCTGACCCGGGCGGTGACGCCATGAAGGATCTCGTCGCGCTGGCGGTCTCCCAAGGCGGGCTCGGCAATGATGCGTTGCTCGCGGCCGTGCTGCCGTTGTTCCATGCCACTGCCGAGGTGCACGAGCGCGGGCTGGTCGCGCCCCTGCGTGGGCTCGAGCGGATCACCGTCGACGACCGGACCAGACTCGGCTTCGCTCCCGAGGATGCGTCGCGACCGCTGATTCAGGCAGCCGAAATCGCTGCCAGGGAAGGGCATCGGGCGTCGGCGGTCGAGGTCGTCGCGCGCCGGGAGGTCGAGCTGGATCTCGGTGAGAGCGGCGGGCGCAGCTCGGTTCAAGTGACCGAGCCGGTGCCTGAGGCCATCACCGCGCCGGTCCTCGTGCCAGGTTGGCAGAGCTGGGAGCACGTGCTCGGCCACCACGACCCACTGACCGACATCTTCAGCCTCGGCCAACTCCTGATCGGGCTCGGCTGTGGGCTCGACCTGTCCCGGACGGAGGACGTCGCCCGGCTGATCGATGCCCGAGGCAACTTCCACCGGTTGACCGGGACACTGCACCCGGTGATCGTCTCGGTGGCGTCGCAGATGGCCGAGCCCGACCGCCATCACCGCGCCCAGGACCTGCGCTCGCTGATCGAGCAGCTGGAGAACTATCGGGATCAGCCGCTCGACTTCGACGTCGACGCGATCACGCGCGATACCGCGGATCGCCGCGAGGCGGTGCTGAAATCCCTGCGGGACAGGCTCTTCGACCTCTCCCGGCGCAATCGCCTGGTCAGCTTCCGGCACACCGCCCAGACGGTCAACCTGACCGAGGTCTCCGTCCCGCTGATGCTCGACGTGCGCAACATCCGCGCCGAGCAGCTCTTCACCTGGAACACCGACCTCGCTCCTCAGCTGGTCGACGGCCAAGCGCATCCGCTCGGCAAATGGGTCAGGTACGACGAAGCCCCGTACGCCGCGGGCGCACTGGACAAGCTGATCTCGACGGCCAGGCGCGACCGCGCGGAGTACGGGCAGGACCAGCTGCGGCTCGTACCGGCGTTCCTGCGCTGGCACGATCTGAAGAACGACCCGGCGACCCGGCTGACCTCTCCGCTGGTGCTCGTGAAGGTAGAGCTCGCGAAGAAGCGCGGCGTGCGCGATTCGTACACGCTGCGGATCACCGATCCGGTCGCCGAGATCAACCCGACGCTGCGGCACCACCTGCACCAGCTCTACGGGATCAACCTGCCGGACAAGATCGACCTCAGCGAGCCGGACGCGATCGGCGTACTGCACGAGCGGTTGCGGGCCGAGCTTCAGGCGTCGGAGCCAGGGCTGCAGCTGCAGCTGCGGGCGAAACCGCGGATCGACCTCGTCCGCCAGCGCGCGATGGTGAAACTGCGGAACTACCGCCGGAGGCAGCACGGGAACACGGCGAACGAGTTCGGCGGACGGCACTACTCGTACTCCTACCGGCGGCCGGACTACCAGCCGCTGGGAGTGCAGATCTTCCGCAATCAGCTGGCCGTGCAGGAGTTGCCACTGAGTGTTGTGTTGGGCCAGCCTCGCCGGCCGGGCGCTATCGAGACCGACAGCTACGTCCTGGAGACGGGCGACGACGGCAGTCCGTACTCGTGGGACGTCGATCTATGCGCGGTCGCGTTGGCGAACTTCAACTACCGGACGCTCGGGCTCGTGCGCGACTACGACGAGCTGCTCCAGACCGGTCGGTCGTGTCCGTCGTTCGACCAACTGTTCTCGGATCGGCCGCGGCCGCTGGTGAGCGACCCGCCCGAGCTGCCGACGGCGGCGCGGCATCTGGTGGTGCCTGCGGACGGATCGCAGGTGGCGGCGGTGGCGCGGGCTCAGCGCGGCGAGAGCTTCGTGATCCAAGGCCCACCGGGGACGGGCAAGTCGCAGACGATCACCAACATGATCGCGGACTTCGTGGCGCGCGGTCAGCGGGTGCTGTTCGTCTGCCAGAAGCGCGCGGCGCTCGACGTCGTCCACGCCCGGCTGGTGAGCCGCCGGCTCGACGGGCTGTGCACGCTGATCCACGACTCCCAGGCCGACAAGAAGGCCTTCGTGCACGGTTTGCGCAACACGTATGAGTCCTGGCTGGCCGCCTCGGACGATCTCGACGACCTGACCGTACGCCGAGACGCGCTGGTGGCCCGGGTAGATCGCCTGCTCGCCACCGTCGGCGCCTTCGAGACGCAACTGGCGGGCGAGTCACCTTCGCTCCGGACCGTCGTGAACACCCTGGCCGAGTTGCGCTCGTCCGAGTGGGGTTCAGCGCTGAAGCCGTCGCAACGCAAGCTGATCCCGTCACCGGCCGATTGGTGGGAGGCACGGGAAGTCATCGGCGAGCTGGCGTCCGGGCTGGCCGCCGCTGATCCGGCCAGCGGCGGCGTCCTAGCCCGAAGCCCCTTGAGCCTCATCACCCCTGCCGTCTGGTCGGCGCCAGGTGCGGACGCGGAGATCCCCGCCATCGCCACGGAAGCCCGCGACGCTTGGTCGGCGGTCGCCGAAGCCCTCACAGCCACCGGTCTGTCTGCCCCCGACGGCTGGGGCAATGTCGAGATCGCGGTTGTGCGCCGGCTCGGAGAGGTCGGGGTGGTCATGCTCCCCCTCGTCGAGCGCGGAAAGGGCGAGGCACTCGACAGCAGCTCCGCAGCGGCTCGAGAGCTCCGTCTGGTCGCGGCTGAGCACGAGGCGCTGCTGGCAACCGAGCGCGCTGCCTGGGAGGAGGCTGCAGGCTGGACCGACCCGCTGTCCGCAGCCGACGCCCGCTCAGCCCTAACCGTTGCCCAGAGCAAAGAAGGCGGCCTGCTCTCCTTCCTCTCCGGCGACTGGCGACGAGTGAAGTCCCTGGTCCACAACCGCTTCGACGCCTCCCACCGAGCGATCCGCCCATCGGCAACAGAACTCCTCACCACCCTCGTCGCCGCCCACAACGCCACCGCCGCAACCACAGCAAACGCCGAAAAAGCCCTCCACAACTGGGGCGCCCCAAACCCAACGGCCCTGTCCCAAACCCTCCAATCCCTAACCCAAGACCCAACCCTCACCCCCTGGCAAACCACAACCCCCGAGCCCACCAACCCCACCCCGCCCGCACTCGCCCGCCCCATTCCGACCGCACCCCAAACCACCCCAACCCCCGACACCGCAGCCTTCACCCCGAACCCCGGCAGCACAAACGCCACCGTGGGTGAAGCGACCGCGCATGTCAGCGGCGCAGCCGCCCCGACCCCAGCCGCGGGGACGGATGGGACGACTCGCCTTTCTCCCGCGACTTCGCCGTTTGCTGGAGTGGGAGTTGTGGCTGGGCTGGCTCGGGTTGCTCGGGTGTTGCAGGAGGCCGAGGAGGTCGCGGGGCGACTTCTGGTTGAGGGGTACTGCGAGCAGACGCTCGCTGATGTCCGGGAGATTGTTGGAGTGCTGGCGTCGCCCGAGGTGGTACCGGTGGTTCAGCGGCTGGTTTCGGTGATGCGGCGGTTGAGCGAGACGCCGGCATCGGCTCAGATCGCAGTACGGGGGCTGGAAGCTACTCCTGAGCAGTTGGAGTACGCGGTTTGTGCGTTGCGATGGGAGCGGGCCCGGGCGGCGACGCCGTTGCTGAGTGAGGTGACTTCGGCGCGGCTGGACTCGATTGTCGGTGAGTTGAGTGTGGTGTACGACGAGCTGACGACGATCAACGCCGACGTGGTAGTGGGCGGCGTGCGGCGGCGGTTCTTGAGCGAGCTGGCGCACTCCGAGGCGAGCGTGACGGGCATGTCAGCGGAGGATCGCGCGCGGAAGAAGACGTTCAGCGCCGGGCGGCGCGAACTGGAGCACGAGTTCGGCAAGGTGATGCGCTACAAGTCGATCCGCGATCTCGCCTCCGGCGCCCCCGGCGAGGTCGTCTCACGGCTGCGCCCGGTCTGGCTGATGAGCCCGTCGTCGGTCTCGGACACGTTGCCGCTCGACACCTCCTTCGACGTGGTGATCTACGACGAGGCGAGCCAGATCCCCATCGAGGAAGCGATTCCCGCGCTGCACCGAGCACCTCAGGTGATCGTCGTCGGCGACCAGATGCAGCTGCCGCCCACCCAGTACTTCCGCGTCACCACCCCGGCCGCGGACCCTGACGACGAGGCCGAGCACATCGGCGTCGCGCTGTCGGACGACAGCTTCCTGGCGATCAGCGCGCTGCGGCTCGCGTCGACCATGCTGACCTGGCACTACCGGAGCCGTTCCGAGGCCTTGATCTCGTTCAGCAACGCGGCCTTCTACCAAGGACGGCTCGCCACTATCCCAGATCGCCTGCCCGCCCATCCCGCGCCACCGTGGACAGTCCGCGCCGGCGACGAGCTGCCCTCCCAGGTCTCGGAGGTGGTCGACGGGATGCTCGCGGGCAGCATCACCGCAGTACGGGTTGCCGACGGCATCTATGTACGACGGACGAACCCCGCTGAGGCAAGGTGGATCGCCGGGCTGGTTCGCGAGATCCTGGCACGCGACACTGGCAAGAGTCTCGGCATCGTGGCGTTCTCGGAGGCACAGCAGGGCGAGATCGAGCGGGCGCTGGACGAGTTGGCCGACAGCGATCCGGAGTTCGGCGCGCGGTACGAGGCCGAGCAGGTGCGTACGCGCGACGAGCAGGACGCCGGGTTGTTCGTGAAGAACCTGGAGAACATCCAGGGCGACGAGCGCGACATCATCATCATGAGCGTCTGCTACGCGGCCGGCCCCGACGGCCGGATGCTGATGAACTTCGGCCCGATCAACACCTCCGGCGGCGAGAAACGCCTGAACGTCATCTTCAGCCGCGCCCGCCAGCACATGGTCATCGTCAGCAGCATCGAACCAGAAGCCATCACCAACACCTACAACGACGGCGCCAACACCCTGCGCCGCTTCCTCGCCTACGCCAACGCAGTCTCCCAAGCCAACCCCGAAGCCACCCAAGCCGCCCTCACCCGCGGCGGCCCTGCCGGTACTGGCCCGACCAGGCTTGCAGGAGGCCATCCGAAGACACCGAAGTCCGCGGTGATCGAGCAACTGGCCGAGCGCCTTCGAGCAGAAGGGGTTGTCGTCAAAACGGAGGTCGGCGAATCGGTCTTCCGCTGCGACCTGGCCCTGCGCCGCCCCAATGACAACGGGCACCAACTCGCAGTACTGGTAGACACCCCCGACCGAATCGCCGCCGACACCCTCCTCGAGCGCCTGACCACCCACCCCCGCGCCCTCACCACCGGCGGCTGGCGAACCCACCACGTCCTCACCGGCGACTGGACCGCCAACCCAGACGCAGTACTAGCCCGCCTACTCGACACCCTCAACCGCCCCACCGACAACTAACCCACGCCCACGCCCACGCCCGCACCGGCAGCCCCGTCGAGATCGTTGCCGAATGCGCCAAAGGCCATCGCGCCGATCTGGACGAGCTGACGGTGACGGTGACGGTGACGGTGACGGTCTAAAGATCTAGAGCGAAGACCGCAGGTTCCAGAGCAGCGGGTAGTAGCGGAGGTCCAGCCGGCTGCGCAGGTAGCCCGCGCCTGACGACCCACCCGTACCAGGCTTGGTGCCGATCATTCGCTCCACCATCACCACGTGCCGCGCCCGCCAAGCGGCGGCGAGTTCGTCGTGCTGGATCAGCGCCTCCGCCAGTTCCCAGATCTCACCGTGGCTACTGCGGTCGCCGGCCACTGTCTGCAGAGCCTTGTGAAGGTCGTCCTCGTGGGCCGTCGAGAAGCCGGCCTGCTCGAGCACGGCCAGGAACGCATCCCACAGCGTCGGTTCGGCGAGACGCTTCTCGAGCCGGGCCTTCTCCGCCTCGGACAGCCCGCGGAAACGCTTCACGAACGACGGATCCTTGGCGGCGGACAGGAACTCGATCTCCCGGAACTGCACCGACTGGAACCCGCTCGCCGGCGACAACCGGTGCCGGAACTCGCCGAAGTCCTGCGGCGTCATCGTCTCGAGGATGTCGACCTGCTGGGTGAGCGTGCGCTCGATCGTGTGCACCCGGCGGAGCAGATGCTGCGCCTTCCACAGCTGCCCCGACAGCATCGCGTCGCGCGACGCCGTCATCTCGTGCAGCACCTGCTTGAACCACAGCTCGTAGACCTGGTGGATCGTGATGAAAAGCAGCTCGTCATGCGCCGGCGGATCCGACTCCAGCCGCTGCTGGTCGAGCAGCTGCTCCAGCCGCAGATAGCTGCCGTAGGTGAGCCGCCCGCCCTCCTCGCCGAAGTGGACATCCACCCCGTCCCAGCGACCGGTCACCGCTTCACCGCTGGGCTGGACCCCGCTCGTCTCACTCACGGGCTGAGGATAACCGCGATCACAGCCGGTGACCTCAGTAGTACAAAGAGTCCGGTACTGCGTCCAGCCACACCTTCTTGACCCCCGACGCCCCGGCGAGCCGTTGCCACGCGTCGGCCGAGCCCGGATCGCCGAGCCGCAGCCCGTCCCCGTTGATCGAGGTGTAGGTGTGCTCGACCCGAACTCCGTCAGCCGCCCGGACAGCCTGAGCACCGTGCCCGTTGTAGGTCACGATGATCGCCAACCCGCCCGCGTTCTGCCGCCGGTACTCCGGCCGCGCCAGCAACGTGACGTCGAACAACCGCCGATCGACAACACCCTTGCTGACCAGAGCAGCGGCATCAGCCGGTACGACGTACAGGTGGCCGCCCGATCCGTAGATGGTGATCCGGATGCGCTCCCGGCCGATCGCGGGCCGGACGGCCAGGAGCTTGCCGCTCGCATCGATCGCCACCTGGTCGCCGGTGACCAGGCTGATCCACTCCAGCGAGGGGCCGGTGGCGGCCGGACCGGTGGCCCGTCCGGTGACCGGCCCGGCCGCCGAGCTCACGGACGGAGCGGAAACGGTCAGACTCACCGCGAGGGCGACCACGCCGATGATCGCCGAGCTGCGAGTAGACAACGTTTCGACCTTTCCCTGTCCATGGACCGGTGTGATCCTCCCGCGAAGGCTATGAAGACGATGTCAGGGACTTGTCAGGAAGCGATCGCGATGTCGTCTCAGGCGGCGGTGTGACTGCCGGCGATGTCGCTCGTTGGGCTGTCGGTGGGAGTGAGCACCGATCCGAGGAGCAGCAACGCCGTGGACATCCAAGTCTTGCCCGATCGCAAGACCGTCAGCCCGGCCGACGTCGAGGCGGCGCTCCTGGACGGCTATCCGGGCTTCGTCCGGCTCGCCTACCTGATCCTGCCGTCCTCTCTCGGCCGCCATCGCCGCATCCTCGCCGCCCACGGCGTCGTCCAGCGCGCCCTCCCCGATCGCCGTCGCCTCGAGCGGCAACTGGCCGGCGAGAGCGACGCCACCGGCTTCCTCCGCCGCCGCGTCGTCCAGCACGCCATCAAACGAGCCGAATCCCGTACTCCGCTGCGCTGGTTGCCGCAGGTTTGGGGGCTCCGGCTGTTCCCCCGATCGGGCGCCGCCGACGACCTCTCCCTCGACCGAGCGCTCATCAGTCTCACCCCCGAGGCCCGGGCTGTGTGGGCTCTTGTATGCGCAGAGCAACTGTCCGTGGACGAAGCCGAGCTGTACCTGCGGACCATAGGCATCCAGCACGCGCAAGCCGCGATCAATGAGGCCGCCCTGCTCGACGAGGACGCCAGTAGTGGCACCATGTTCGACCCCTGTGCCGTGCGGCTGGCACCCACGGATCTGATCCGCCGCAAAGCCCGCGGACGCGCAGTGGCCATCGCGGTCACCGCAGTACTCGCCGCCGCGATCCTGATCTCCCTGCTCGCCACAGCTGGCGAGAGCCAGCCAACAGCGGGCCCACAGGCGCAGTACCAGCTAGTCCTGGCCTCCAAACTGACAGCAGAGGCCCTCCAGCGCACCGAAGCCGACAGGTGGCAGGACACCGCCCGCGTGGACTTCACCGCTTGGGCGCCACGCGGCAATCGCCTTGCAGACAAGGCCTTGCTGACCAGTGCCCTCAACGCGTGGTCCACCGGCGCCGGAGTCATCGCAGTAGCCGGTACGCCGACCGCCGCGCCCAGCCTCGCCCCTCAGCTCCTGTACTCCGGAGACGTCGACGGCAAGGCCGTGGTGCTCCTGTACGACGGTCAGCGCCTCGCCCGCTACACCGCTGGCGCCGGGCTCGTAGTAGCGAGAGCTGACGACTCCGATGTGACCACGGCCGCAGCAGTCGTCATCAGCGAGTCGGCCAAGGGCGTCCGCTTCCTCACTGCCCCCTGGATCGCCACGGCAACCCTGCGCGACCTGGTGAAGCCCAACACCCCGTCGGCCGGCCTCCCCAGCACTGACGGCATCACAACCGAGATCGCTCGCCCCACCTGCTCCTCCTGGCCGACACTCCAGCTCAGGTCGGCCTCAACAGTCGCGGAGAAGCACACCTTCCTGCTGACGTACCTGGGCGGCCTCAGCCCAGTGCACCTGACCTACATGCCGCCACCATCGAGTGGCGCCGCCCGATCTCCTCGCGAGGCGACCAGCAGCACCGCTCTGCTGAGCTGGGCCCAAACCGCCTGCAGCCTGCTAACGCTGCAGAGCCAGGGAGTCCGCTCCGCCAACAACTGGATCTTCGCCGAGCAGCCACTACCGGGAGGCGGCGTCGGTAGCTGGGTCTGCACGCGCTCGGACACGTGGGAGGGCAGCGGCTGGGCCAGCACTCGCCTCCTGGCGCCCGGAGCCAGCCCACTCCCGGCAGGCACGGCCGTCAACACCGCAGCCTGCAGCCGCTTCGACCAGAACGTCCTGGCCTCCGCCTACTGGAAGGCACCGACCGGCACTGGCTACCTACTGGCCGCAGGCAGCCGCCGCGTCGACCGCATCTCCCTCAACGGCCATGCCTACAAGGGAAACTTCGTCGCCCAACCAGCATCGAGCTCCCGCGCCCGCCTCACCGCACATCTGAGCACGGGCGCCACCCTCACTCCCCTCAACAAGTAAGCCGCGCGGCCGCCCAGTCGGCGTGGTCGGCGCCGTTGCCGTCACCTGCATCAGTGACAGCCAACTGCACCTGCGAGTGCCGACGTACTCCCCGTTGACCCAGACGAAGTAGCCGCTCGTCACGCCCTCGAACCGCAGCCACTGCCGGCGGCCGGCCTCATCGGCGGGCACGGTGAAGGTCTTGAGATAGGCGACGGTCGGGTTCACGTCCCGCGGTATCTTCGGCGGCGCGTCCGGCCACACCGCACATACGGAGAGCCTTCACCCCGTACTGCGGACGCGTCGTCGGCGTACGGCCAGAGGCGGCTGTGCGGCGCGACCTGTCCTTCGGCGACCTTGCCGGGATCCTCCAGATAGGTGTGCACGTCGGTCGGCCCGTCGGCCGCGCCGGCAGCACCCGGCACCGCGACGAACACTCCCGACAGGACAACGAGCGCAGCGAACCAGGTTCAGGCGACGGGCGGACATCGCACTCCTCAGGATCGAACAAGATCACACAGTGTTCACCTTCGGTGCACACTAAGTGGATCGGCGAGACCGGGTCAACGGTTCGGCCTGTCCGACGTTTTCCCACAGCTTCGATCACTTGGCGTATTGACGGCCTCACCCACAGCGTCCTAGTTTCGGTGAAAGCGCTCTCTTCCTACCGCCCCAGGGAGAACACCATGATCGTTGGAATCGTTTCCGTTGTCGCCCTGACAGCGTTGTCCATTCCCGCCGGAGCCCCACCGCCGGCTCCGCCCTCCACCCCGGCGGTGACGATGTCGGCCAACGCGACCATCTGCAACAAGTACTGCGACGGCCGAGATCCGGCGCTCTCACCGGGCGACCGGTCCCCCGTCTCGGCGACGATCTTCGGCCGCACGCTGCGGCTGCACTTCGACGACAACGACGCGATGGGCTGGGCCTCGATCGAGAACGGCAACCCCGGCGACGAGGTCTGGCTGGACCGCTCGATGGACGGCGGCCGCAGCTGGGCCGGTGGCAGTCGTCTCGGCAACACCGTCGTACCGGCCGCGCAGCACGGCTGGCGGACGGGGATGTTCAACGTCGACGACTGGAACAACGAAGGCGTCGGCGCGCTCCGCGCCTGCGGGAAGGCCGGCGACCGCGCCGACATCGCCTGTACGCCGTGGGCGCGCACCACCTGGAACGCGTGGGACCGGCGAACCGCGGCGGCGACCGCGCAGATGCAGTTCTACAACCGCTCGACCGGCCAGTTCGACACCACCGGCTGGTGGAACACGGCCAATGTGCTGACCGCGGTCATCGACAACGCCCGGATCTCGGGGATGAACAGCTATCGCTACGCGATCGGGCGCACCTACGACTTAAATCTCAACAAGGCCGAAGGCCAGTTCCGCAACGACTACATCGACGACACCGGCTGGTGGGGTCTCGCGTGGATCGCTGCGTACGACTACACCGGCGACGCCCGCTACCTGCAGACAGCGAGAGCAGACGCCGACCACATGGCCGCGTACTGGGACAACACCTGCGGCGGTGGGGTCTGGTGGAGCGAGGCGAAGACGTACAAGAACGCGATCTCCAACTCGCTCTACATCCAGCTGAGTGCCGCGCTGCACAACCGGATCGCGGGTGACGCGACCTACCTGCAACGCGCCCAGAGCGGCTGGACCTGGTTCCAGCAGACCGGGATGATCAACTCGTCCAAGCTGGTCAACGACGGCATCAGCCTCTCCACCTGCAAGAACAACGGAAGCACCGCCTGGACATACAACCAGGGAGTGTTGCTCGGGGCACTCACTGAGTTGTCCAGGGCAACCAACAACAGCTCGTACCTGACCACGGCGCGCCAGCTCGCCGATGCGGCGACCACCTCGTCGAGCCTCCACACCGCCGACGGAATCCTGCGGGAACCCTGCGAAGGCAGCAGCGACTGCGGTGGCGACGGCCAATCCTTCAAGGGCGCGCACTTACGCGGTCTCGGCAAACTGAACGCGGCCCTCTCCGACCACCCCTACACGACCTATCTACGCAAACAGGCCGACCGGGCATACGCAACCGACCGGACGGCGATGGACCAGTACGGTCTGCGCTGGTACGGCCCGGTCGACGCCCTCAGCGCTGCTCGCCAGCAGAGCGCCCTCGACCTGCTGAACGCAACCCCATGAGGCGCGGACGGAAGCCCGCGGCGGGGCGCGGACGGGGTGCGATTGTTGCTGTGGTCGCGGCTGCGCTGATAGCCACCGGGCTGGTCGTGCAAGCTGCGCCTGCTGTCGCGGTGCCGGCCCGGCCGACCCTTCGTGTTCTGCCTCTCGGCGACTCGATCACCGCTGGGGTCGGAAGTCCGACCATGTCGTCCTACCGAAAGCCGCTGGCCGGACTCATCAGCGGGCAGTCCCGGTACGACGCGAACTTCGTCGGCTCGCAGGCATCGGGGAATCTGGCCGACCTGTCCAACGAGGGACACAGCGGCTGGATCATCGACCAGGTCCGGGCCGAGATCGACGGCTGGCTGGCCGGTGCCCGGCCCGACGTCGTCACACTGCACCTGGGCATCAACGACCTCAACCGCAACGTCGACGTACCGAACGCACCGACCCGCTTCAAAGCACTCGTGGACCGGATCATCGCCGACAAGCCCGGCGTGACGGTGATCGTGCTCGGCCTGATCCCGACCACCCCCGGACTCGAGGCGAAGGTCGCCACCTTCAACAGCGCGGTGAAGTCGTTGCTGACAGCACCGAAGACCCGGTACGTCGAGCCGCCCGCGCTGACCGCGAGCGAGTTGCCCGACGGGCTGCATCCCAACGACGCGGGCTTCCAGCGGATGGCGAACGCCATCTACCCGGTGCTCGATCGCGCGTACTCCGACGGCGTCATCGCCGCCGGGCCGGCCGTCAATGCGGGCAACGAGGCCGGCGGCTCGGGCAAGGTGCGCTGGGCCGACTTCGATGGCGACGGGAGACTGGACTACCTGACCGTTGCGAGCAACGGCGTAGTACAGGCGTTCCTCAATCGCGGCGGCGACGGGCGCGGCGGCTGGTCGGTGCTCGGGCAGGTCGCGGCCGGTGTCACCACCGACGCCACGAGAGTGCGGTTCGCCGACTTCGACGGTGACAGCAAGGCGGACTACCTGGTGATCAACGCGAACGGATCCGTCTCGGCCTGGCTGAATCGCGGTGGTGACGGACGTGGCGGCTGGTCGGCGATCGGGCAGGTGGCCGCGGGAGTGACGACTGATCAGGCGTCAGTGCGCTTCGCCGACTTCGACGGGGACGGGAAGACCGACTACCTGACGATCGCGGCGAGTGGCGCAGTCCAGGCGTGGCTCAACCGCGGCGTCAACAACTGGTCGTCACTCGGCCAGGTGGCGACCGGCACGACGACCGACCGGACGAAGGTGCGCTTCGCGGACCTCGACGGGGACACCCGCGTGGACTACAGCACCATCGCGGCCGACGGATCCGTCCAGACCTACCTCAACCGCGGCGGCGACGGTCGCGGCGGCTGGCTCGGGCTCGGAAAGACGGCGAGTGGACTGACGACCACGTCCGACCGGGTGGCGTTCAGCGACTTCACCGGCGACGGGAACGCCGACTACTCGATGGTCGACCTCGGCACGAACGCGGCCGTGGTCTACCAGTGGATCGGCGGCGACGGTCACGGTGGCTGGGTCAGCCTCGGCCAGGTCGCGCCGGGGGTGACGGTCGGATGAGAGCCATCCGGTTGAGACTCCTACTCGTCATCGCCGTACTCGTGGCCGGCATCTCGGCTCCGGCGACCGCTGTCACTCCGAAGCCGCCGCGGCTGAGCACTCCGTGGACCAGCCAGGTATCGACCACCAACCCCTTGCCCGAGTACCCACGACCGCAGCTGACCCGCCCGGACTGGCAAAGCCTCAACGGTGCTTGGCAGTTCGCGCCCACCGCGAACCTCAACACCCCACCGATCGGCACCACCCTGGGCGAGGAGGTCCTCGTCCCCTACCCCGTCGAGTCGGCCCTGTCCGGCCTCGAGCGGCACGAGAGCCGGATGTACTACCGGCGCACGTTCACGATCCCGCAGGGCTGGTCCGGCCGTCAGGTGCAGCTCAACTTCGGCGCCGTCATGTGGCAGTCCAAGGTCTGGGTCAACGGCACCCTGCTCGGCACCCACGAAGGCGGTTACGACGCGTTCTCGTACGACGTCACCTCAGCCCTGCGAGCGGGCTCCAACGAGGTCATCGTCGGGGTCTGGAACCCGGTCGACGCCGAGGACATCCCGCTCGGCAAGCAGCGGCTCAACCGCGGCGGCATCTGGTACACCCCGACCTCGGGCATCTGGCAGACCGTCTGGCTCGAGCCGACCAACGCGGCCCGCATCACCCGCCTCGACACCACCCCGAACGTCGCCGCGAGCGCCCTCGACCTGGCCGTCCAGGGCACGGCCGGCCAGAGCGTTCGCGCCCAAGTACTGTCCGGCGGCCAGGTCGTCGGCGAAGCGAACGGAACGACGGGCACCCAGTTCCGCATCCCGGTCCCCAACCCGAGGCTGTGGTCCCCCGACGATCCCTACCTGTACGACCTCAAAGTCACCCTGGGCAGCGGTGACGCCGTCAGCGGGTACTTCGGGATGCGCTCGGTCGGCAAGGCGATGCTCGGCGGCGTGCTGCGCCCGACCCTCAACGGGAAGTTCGTCTTCCAGCTCGGCACCCTCGATCAGGGCTACTGGCCCGACGGCCTGTCCACGGCGCCGACCGACGAGGCCCTGCGGTTCGATCTCGAACAGCAGAAGGCCCTCGGGTTCAACCTGGTCCGCAAGCACATCAAGGTCGAGTCGGCCCGCTGGTTCTACTGGGCGGACAAGCTCGGCCTGATGGTCTGGCAGGACATGCCCGCACTCGTTGCCGGGCGCAACGCTTCCGCGGCCGGCGAGGCCAGGTACGAGACCGAACTGCGGCGGCTGGTCGAGAACCACAAGGGCATCACGTCGATCGTCCAGTGGGTCCCGTTCAACGAGGGCTGGGGCGAGTTCGACGCGGGCCGGATCGCCGACCTGGTGAAGAGTCTCGACCCGACCCGGCTGGTCAACCACAACTCCGGCTCGAACTGCTGCGATTCCGATCCCGACCCCGGCAACGGCGATGTCATCGACGACCACATGTACGTCGGCCCGGGCGTCGCCAGAGCTCCGTCGTCGACCCGGATCCTCGCGCTGGGCGAGTACGGCGGGCTCGGTCTGCACGTGCCCGGTCACGAGTGGTCGACCGGGAACACCTTCGCCTACGAGATGTTGCCGACCTCGGAAGCGCTCACGAACCGGTACGTCCAGATCACCAGTCAGCTTCCCGACCTGATCACCAGCTCCGGCCTGTCCGCCAGTATCTACACCGAGCCGACCGACGTCGAGGACGAGATCAACGGCTTCTTCACCTATGACCGGCAGGTCCGCAAGATGGACTTCGCCAAGGTCCGCGAGGTCAACCTCAAGGTGCTCGCCGCGGCCAAGGGCACCGTGTTGCCGACGGGCAAACTCGCCTCGCTCCGGGTGACCACGACCGGGCTCACCACGCGGTACCTCCGGCACGCGAACGGCGTCGCCGGGACCGAAGTCGTCAACGCGTCCAGCGCCAGGGGACTCAAGCAAGACAGCACGTTCTGGGTCCGGCCCGGTCTCGCCGACGCGGCCTGCTACTCCTTCGAGTCGCGCAACTTCCCCGGCCAGTACCTGCGGCACTTCAACTTCCGGATCCAGAGAGAGGCCAACACCGGCGGTAGCTTCAACGCCGACGCGACTTTCTGTGCTCGCGAAGGGCTCAGCGGCGGTGGTACGTCGCTGGAGTCGAAGAACCTGCCCGGGTACTACCTGCGGCATCGCAACGCAGAGGTCTGGATCGATCGCGATACAGGCGGCTCCTTCCGCGAGGATGCCACCTGGAACGTCGTACCGGCTTGGTGGCGCAGTGGGGCTGATCTGGCCGACGGGCAGAGCCGCTCGTTCCGGGTGACGACGGCCGGCTACACCAACCGGTACCTGCGCCACTTGGACGGCGCCGCCAGGACTGATGTCATCGACGCGGCGTCACCCGCTACGGCGCGGCAGGACGCGAGCTTCATCATCCGCCCGGGGTTGGCGGAGAGCAGTTGCTACTCGCTCGAGTCGCGCAACTTCCCGGGACAGTTCCTGCGGCATCGCGGTTATCGGCTCTACAAGGATCCGAACGACGGCACCTCCACCTACGCGAAGGACGCGACGTTCTGCGCACAGCCGCCGCGAGCGGGTGGAGCGGGCAACGTGTCGTTGCAGTCGTTCAACTATCCGACCCACTATGTGCGGCACGCGAACGAGCTGGTCTACATAGCCGTTGCCGGAGGCGCCAATCCGTGGGACGGCGCGAGCAGCTACGACGCGGACACGACCTGGGCCGACACGGCCGGACTCGGAGGCTGACGATGAGAATCCTGCTGGCCACGGTCTTGCTGGCGGTACTGATCCCAGCACCGGCCGCTGAAGCGAAAGTCGAAGCCGCCCAGGTCTGCTCGGTCGCGTGTGACACGTTGGATCCGTCGCAGGCACAGGAAGAGACGTTCCCGGTGGCGGAGAAGCTGGTCAACGGGCGCCGGATCGTCCTGCACGTGTCGGACAAGGACGGCATGGGCTGGGCCAGCATCGACAACGGGACGTCGGGCAACGCGGTCTGGCTCGACCGGAGCTGGGACGGCGGCGCGACCTGGGACGGATTGTTGGGCAGGGCAAGCATCCCGTCCTCCTGGACCGGAACGCGGACGCTGATGTACAACCAGGCCGACCCCGTTGGTCATCGGCGCGGGATGATCCGTGCCTGCGGTGATGCCAACGGCGTGGCGTGCACCGAATGGGCTCACCTCAAGGTGTGCGACGCGGCCTGCGATGGGTCGACCGGTCCGGTCGGCGAGAGTCAGCCGGTCCCGGCGGCCACGCTGTCGAATCGGCGGATCGCCTTGCACGTCGACAATCGCGGGATGGCCTGGGCGACCGTCGACACCGGCAAGGCGGGTGACGAGATCTGGCTCGACCGCTCCTGGAACGAAGGCGCCTCCTGGCCGGGTGGCTCCTCACTCGGTCGCGTCAGTACCCCGGCCGGCGCGACCGCGACCAAGACCGCCCTCTACGCAACGAAGGATCCCAAGTCCAAGCTGTACGGCGGCGCAGTACGGGCGTGTGGTCGTGCGGTGGAAGGATCCAACGGAGCCTGTACTGCGTGGGCCCGGCCGGCGTCCGATCGGGCCGGTGCCGCCGCTGACGCGCTGATGTACGACTATCGCCCCGACCTGGCCTGGTGGCAGTCGAGTTGGTGGAACTCGGCGGTCGCCGTGACCACGCTGATGGACTACCAGAAGCGGACCGGGCGGACCGACCTGCGCTGGATCATCGACCGGACGTTCACCGTCAACAAGGGCGTCTTCCCGGCCGGGACGAAGAGCGGCGACGCGATCGAGGGCAACTTCATCAGCCGGGCGATCGACGACACCGAGTGGTGGGCGATCGCGTGGATCCAGGCGTACGACGTGACCGGCGATCGCAAGTACCTCGACATGGCGGTGACGATCGCGAACTATGTGCACGGCTACTGGGACACGAGTACCTGCGGTGGCGGCGTCTGGTGGGATCGCGAACGCACCTACAAGAACGCGATCACCAACGGGTTGTACGTCCGGATGACCGCCGCCCTGCACAACCGGCTGCCCGGTGACACCGTTTGGTTGCAACGGGCAACGACTGGCTGGAACTGGTTCCAGGCGAGCGGGATGATCAACTCGGCCAAACTGGTCAACGACGGCCTGACGAACTCCTGCACCAACAACGGTCAGACCGTCTGGACCTACAACCAGGGCCTCGCGATCGGCGGCGCCCTGGAACTGTGGCGAGCCACCGGCAACGCCGCTCTGCTGACGTCGGCGAAACAACTCGCCGACGCCGCCATCGCCTCCCCAACCCTGAGCCCGAACGGCATCCTGACCGAGTCCTGCGACACCGGCTCGGGGAGCTGCGACGACAACCAGAAGCAGTTCAAGGGCATGTTCATGCGCTACCTGATGGATCTGGCCGACGCGACCGGGACAGCGTCGTACCGGACCTACGCCCAACGCCAATCCGACACCATCTGGCAGTCCGATCGAGACACCCTCAACCGCCTGGGCCAACGCTGGGCCGGCCAGGGCGCCAACCCCCGCGACTGGCGAACCCAGGCCAGCGCGCTCGGAGGTGTCCTGGCGGCCAGTTGACCATTACTTGTCGAGGACCGGGTCCGTCACCATGGCGAGGAGTTGCTCCTTGGTGACGGCGCCGCCCGGCAACTTCTCGCCCGGGTAGAGAATGCGAACCGAGGCGAGGTCACCATCAGGCTGGGTGTAGGTGGCACCCATCACGTACTCCGGGCCTTCCGGGTAGGTCCGAGCGCCCTCGAAGAATCCGACCTTCTTGCCGTCCGGCAGGGTCAGGGGTGTGCAGTTGGGCACGGACAGCTGATCCTGACACCGGCTGGCTGTCAGCTTTGCGTCCACACCGACCCAGACCGTCGCCGAGATCGCGCCCTTCTTCCAGCTCAGCCGGTTCAGATAGCTCCCGGCATCATCCACGATCCGAGTCGTGTACACCTCGCCACCGGGCAAACTCCGGACCGCGAGAGCCTTCACCTCGCCAACACTGGGCGCGTACTGCAGCAATCGTCGCTGCGCCGCCTCCTCCTCGGCTTTCATCGACGGCAGGTTCAAGGTGCTGTCGGCAACGAATGCCTTCAGCTGCGCGTCGGTGATGCCCATCCCACTGACCGCAACCGTCGTGTTGTTGGCGAACACCGGGCTCACCGCTACATACGCTGTCTCACCATCGGGTTGCTGGTAGCTGATCTCCACCTTCTCGCCGCTCCGCCCGATCGTCGCCGTTCGGCCGCCGGGCATCGGTGTGCTGTGGCAGGAGCTCTGCAGACTGTTGTAGTCCCCGCACCGGTTTCCCGCGGTTGAGCCGTACAGAGCGACGTACACCATCCCCTCGCCCTTCTGCCCGGCGATCTTCCAGCCGGCGCGACCGCTGATCATCCGCTGACCCGGCTGGCGGTCGAACTCGAACGGACCGGTCTCGAAGGTGAGGTGCTTCTTGGCCGGATCGAAATGCTTGCCGACCAGCCCCCGCATCTTGGCGTCGAGGAAGGCGTCCGGATACTCGTCAAGCGTCTTACCGGCATTGGCACTGGCGACCGGCGGATCACCGGGGAGCGGGTCGGCGTTGGGCGACAGCGAACTGGTCACCCCGACGATCAGTGCCGCGACCGCTACCGCGCCGCCGATCACACCACTTCCGGTCAGCACGCGATGCCGCCGCAACCGGCGACGCCCGGCCGCCAGGTCGTCACTCAGCGCCCTGGGCAACAAGTTGTCCTGCGCGGTCGCCGCATCCGCCAGCCGATCGGCCAGCACCTTTTCGTCGATCATCGGTCGAGTCCTTCCACTGCCCTGAACTGGGCGGTCAACAAGTCATTGAGCCGGGCGAGCGCCCGGGAACACTGGCTTTTCACGGTGCCGGGCCGGCAATGCAGGTCGGCGGCGGTCTCCTCGACGGACAGCCCGACGAAGTACCGCAACACGACCACCTGCCGCTGGCCGGCCGGCAGGCTGGCCAGTGCCTCCATCAGTGCCCGTCGGTCCTCGACGTCGAGGACCTCCGGCGTCAGCATCTCGATGCCCTCCAGACCGGCATCTTCCCGGCGCCAGGGGCGTCTGCTCTCGTCGATCCCGGAGTTCACCAGGATCCGTCGCACGTAGGCGTCGACGTTGCCGGCCCGCTGGACGCGCGGCCAGGCGACATACAGCTTCAGCAGGGCCGTCTGGACCAGATCCTCGGCCTTGTGGACGTCACCGCAGAGCAGGTACGCGATCCGCCGCAACTGCGTCCGGCGCTGCGCGACGTACTCGCTGTACTCCTCATCACGGGTAGCTCCTGCCATTCCCCAGATCCCCTCGCTCAGTCCGTCACCGATGAATACGGGACCGCGCGGAGATCCGTTGTCGTCGGGAGGCGATCAGTCTCTCAGAATGGATGAACCAGGTTCATCTTCCACTTTTGGTGGAAATATGCGATTCTTTGCCGCGATAGATCTGATTCATCGCGCGCGACGTCCCGTCCACCGTCGATCGATTGGCCCGCCAATGCCAAACGTTCCGCGCCGGCTGCTTGCTGTCCTCGCCGGTCTGCTCGTCCCATCCGCACTCCTTGCCGCGCCCGCCGAGGCGACCGGCCCGACCACCCTGTACGTCGCCCCTGCTGCTCACGCCAAGGGTGGGACCGGGACTCTTGCCCGGCCGCTCTCCTCGCTCGAGCAGGCGCGCGATCAGGTCCGCAAGCTGACCAAGCACCAACGCGGTGACATCC
Organism: Streptomyces sp. SID13031; assembly: GCF_010548305.1. GTDB lineage: Bacteria > Actinomycetota > Actinomycetes > Propionibacteriales > Kribbellaceae > Kribbella. The sequence continues at coordinate 157,223 of NZ_JAAGLV010000002.1, read as the reverse complement.
GGGTCGTCCTGCTGCCCGGCGACTACCGGCGTACCGACACGTTCCAGCTGACCAGCCAGGACTCCGGGCGCAACGGGCACAAAGTGATCTACCAGGCCCTGCCCGGGACTTCTGTGACGATCGACGGCGGCCGGCTGGTGACCGGCTGGACGTTGTCCGACCCCGCGAAGAACATCTACAAGGCGCACGTCGGCTCGATCGACTTCCGGCAGTTCTACGTGAACGGCGAGCGGCAGCAACGCGCTCGCGGGCCGGAGAACCCGCCCGGCTGGTCGAAGACGACGACCGGCTACACCGACACCACCAGCAGCCTGGCCAACTTCAAGAACCAGGGCGATATCGAGGTCGACAGCCGCTGGGGCTGGATGCACTACCGCTGCCCGGTCCAGTCGGCCGTCGGTACGACGGTGACGATGCAGCAGCCCTGCTACTACAACGCGAACCTCCACGAGGGCCAGGAGATCCAGAACCCGACCTGGATCGAGAACGCCTACGAGCTACTGGACTCGCCCGGCGAGTGGTACCTCGACAAAAGCACCGGTGACGTCTACTACCTGCCCAAACCCGGCCAGAGCCCCACCACCGCTACGGTCGTGGTTCCTCAGGTGCAGAGCCTGGTAGACGTCACCGGGTCCATCACCGACCCCGTGCAGAACATCCAGTTCGACGGGATCACCTTCTCCTACTCCACCTGGCTCGCCCCGAGCAGTGACGACGGCATGGTCGAGGGTCAGGCCGGCTTCCGGATCAACGGTTCCGGCTGGCGCGACTTCGACCACTCCCGGCTGTACTGGGAGAAGACCCCGGGCGCGGTGAACGTCGGCTACAGCCGGAACATCTCCTTCACCGGCAACACCTTCACCCACCTGGGCGCGGTCGGCCTGAACCTCAACACCGGCTCGCAAGGGACGACGATCCGCGGCAACATCGTCCGCGACGTCGCCGCGACCGGTATCCAGGTCGGTGGCACCGACATCATCGACCACCACCCGGCCGACGCCCGCGCGATCACCAAGGACACCCTGGTCAGCAACAACGTGATCACCAAGGCGGCCGCCGACTACAGCGGTTCGCTGGCGATCATGGCCGGCTACACCGAACACACCGTGATCGAGCACAACAAGATCTACGACCTGCCGTACTCCGGGATCTCGGTCGGCTGGGGCTGGGGCAACACCGACGTCGGCGGCGACACCAACTACCCGGGCAACTTCGGCATCCCGATCTACGACACCCCGACCACGGCGAAGAACAACATCATCCGCGACAACTCGATCAGCGACATCATGAAGCACCAGGCCGACGGCGGCGCGATCTACACGCTGAGCATGCAACCGGGCAGCGTTGTCTCGGGCAACTACATCAAGAACACCCCCGGCCCGGCGTACGGCGCGATCTACCACGACGAGGGCAGCCGGTACTTCACCACCACCGGCAACGCGTTCTGCAACGTCGACGCGCTCTGGCTGTTCCTCAACCACGGCATGAACATCGATGCCCAGCGCAACTTCACCAGCCAGCCCAGGTCCGCGACCCAGGCGAACAGCACCGACTCGACGATCGCCAACAACACGGTCATCCCCGGCTGTGAGCAGATCCCTGCGTCGATCGTCAACAACGCCGGCCTCGAACCGGCGTACCGGTACCTCGACCCGCAGCCGGCACCCGCCGACCGGGTCGCGCCGACCAAGCCCGGCACGCCGGTCGTGAAGCCCGGTTTCCCGACGATCGCCGATCTGACCTGGCCGGCCTCGACGGACGCGGTCGGCGTCACCGGCTACTCCGTCTATGCCAACGGTCAACTCGTCAGCGCCTCGAAGGAGCCGTCGGCAAGGATTACCGGTCTCGTCTCGGGTCGCAGCTACACCTTCGCCGTCACCGCTCGTGATGCTGTCGGCAACGAGTCCGGCAAGAGCCAGGCCGTCACGGCAACCATGCCGGTCGGCACGGACCTTGCCCTCGGCAAGAACGTGACGGTCTCCTCGTACTCCGAACCCAACGTCCCGGCCAGCGCCGTCGACGGCAAGCTGTCGACCCGTTGGGCGCAGGGCCTCGGGCTCCCCGATCCGTCCTGGCTCCAGGTCGACCTCGGCGCGCAGTACGACCTGACTGGCGTGATCACCACGTTCGAGCTGTCCAACGGCTACCGCTACAAGCTCGAGGTCTCCCCCGACGGTGACGACTGGACGATGTTCGAGGACCACACCTCGACGGCGACGACCCAGTCGGACAACTACGCGGCTGCCCAGGTGCGCGGCAGGTATCTCCGGCTGACCATCGTCGGCTCCAACTTCAACGGCGGCAGCATCTACGAGATCGAGGCGTACGGGAAGCCGGCCACCATCACCGACGACCACCAGCCACCCGCAGTACTACCGAAGCCGACGGCCGATGTCCTGCTGCCGACGACGATCGACCTCAGCTGGCCGACCGGCACGGACAATGTCGGCGTGACCAGCTACGTCGTCTACCAGGACGGCCAGCGGATCGCCACGACCCCGCTGAACCAGCTGCGCGTCGACGGCCTGGCCGCCGGCTCCACGCACAGCTACACGGTCGTCGCCCGCGACGTGAACCTCAACGCGTCACCGGTCAGCCCGGCAACGACGGTCACGACTCCGGCCGAGGCCGGCATCGCGGTCGGCAAGCCGGTCACGGTCTCGTCGTACTCCGAACCGAACCTCCCGGCGCTGGCCGTCGACGGCGATCTCAAAACTCGCTGGGCGCAAGGACTGGGCCTGCCCGACCCGTCCTGGCTGCAGGTCGACCTGGGTACGCCGACGGCGGTGAAGAGCATCATCACCAACTTCGAGCTGCCGAGCGGGTACAAGTACAAGCTGGAGTACTCACTCGACGCGACGACCTGGTCCGTCTTCGAGGACCACACCGCGGTCGCCACGAGTGTCCGGCGTAATCCGTCGATCCGGACCGCCGCGGTGTCGGCGCGGTATGTCAGGCTGACCGTCACCGGCTCCAACTTCAACGGTGGCAGTATCTACGAACTCCAGATCTACGGCGGTTTCTGAATGCCCGAGAACCTTGATCCCTATCGTCCCGGCTACGAACTCGTCGCCGAGCAGCTCGTCACGTACATCGCGGAGCAGGGCCTGCGGCCCGGCGACCGGTTGCCGACCGAGAAGGCGCTGGCCGAGATCCTCGGCAGCGGCCGCTCGGTGACGCGCGAGGCGATCAAGGTTCTCGCGGCGGTCGGCCGGGTCGCAACCCGGCGAGGAGCGGGCATCTTCGTGTCCGTCCCCACCAACCAGCAGGCCGACGACCAGGTCGGCTACTTCCAGCCGACCGATCTGCAGCACGTCGCGATGCTGTTCGACCATCGACGGCTGATCGAGGGCGAGTCGGCCCGGCTGGCGGCGACGTCGGCCCGGCCGGCCCAGGTCCACGCGATCCGTGCAGCGGCCGAGGCGTCGGTCGCCGCGCACCAGGACCACGAGCTGTTCCGGCAGCATGACCGGACCTTCCACGACGCCGTCGCCGAGGCCTCGGGCAATGTGTTCCTGCAGGCCGCGGTCTCCAAGCTGCGGGACTTCAAGGAGCAGTCCGACCGGCTACTGTTCGCCGGCGGACTGCCGGGCTCGCTGGAGGTCGCGGCGCAGCAACACGTGCACATCGCGGACGCGATCGCGGCCGGCGACGCGGACAAGGCGTCGACCGCGATGATCCAGCACATCGACACCACGCAGGCACAGTTCGAGAAACGCATTCGCGACCGGCTGAAAGGGCCTCAGTGACCGGCACTCTCATTGATCGGGTCGAGGTAGAGCTCGTCGACATCCCGGCCATGCATCCCTTCCGGTGGCGTGACGGGCTGCCGGGCTCGGAGCCCGCACTACAGGGCGGCGTACTGACAATCACGACGCGTGACGGCGTGGTCGGCCGGGCCTCGACCCCGCGTGGGGTGATCGCCGCTGATCTGGTGAACCGGCGAGTGCGCGACGACCTGATCGGTCAGGACGCCATGCACCGCGAGTGGTTGTGGCATCGGATGTGGGAGCTCGACCGGATCGAGGAGTTCCCCCTGTACTTCCTGGGCCTCGTCGACATCGCGTTGTGGGACATCGCCGGGCAGCTCGCCGGTCAGCCGGTGCACGCGCTGGCGGGCACCTACCGGACATCGTTGCCCGCCTACGCTTCGACGGTGACCTACGGCTCGATCGAGGAGTACCTCGACGTCGCCGACCAGTGCCTCGAGCGAGGGTTCCGCGCGATCAAGCTGCACGCCTGGGGCGACGTAGTACGGGATGCCCGGTTGGCGCAGCGGTTGCGGGAGCACGTCGGGGACGACGTCGAGCTGATGTACGACGGATCGGCCGGTTTCGACCTGCCGGACGCGATCCGGCTCGGCAAAGTACTGACGGAACTCGACTTCCGGTGGTACGAAGAGCCCATGCGCGAGTTCAACATCACCAGCCACCGCTGGCTGGCCGAACGCGTCGGCATCCCACTGCTCGTCGGCGAGACGAGCGACGGCGCCCACTTCAACACCGCCGACTTCATCCAGGCCGGTACTGCGACGTACGTGCGCACGTCCTCTGGTCTGAAGGGCGGCATCACCGGCGCACTGCGGATCGCCCACCTGGCCGAGAGTTTCGGCCTCCGCGCCGAGGTCCACGGCATGGGCGTCCCCAACCAGCACCTCTGTATGACCATCCCGAACACCACGTACTACGAGGCGCTCGTCTGGGGCAACCCGATCATCACCGACCCGTCCGTCGACGCGGACGGCCTGATCCACGCATCGACGGCGCCAGGAATGTCATGAAGGGGGCCGGCCTCCCCGAGACCAAGGAAGCGACGTACCTCGCGCTGGTCCGGCAGGGCAGCGCCTCCGTCGCCGAGCTCGCCGAACGCGTCGGGCTGACCATTTCCCAGGTACGCCGAGCTGTCGCGGCGCTGCAACGCGAGGGGTTCGTCCATCGCACTCCGCCACCGCAGGAGCTGGTCGTCGCGGTGCCGCCTGACCTCGCGGTCGAGCAGTTCATCCGGCAGCAGGAGCAGGAGCTGATCCGGACCCGCGAGGCAGCCCAGCGGCTGGCGGCCGCGGCGTACCGGAAGCCGGCCAGCAGGCGCACCGAAGAGCTGATCGAGATCGTCTCCGGCCAGGACGCAGTGGGCTGGGCTTACGATCGGGTGCAACTCACCGCGCAGAAGCAGTTCCGCGGACTCGTCGCCCCGCCGTATGTGGCCTCCGCCGAGGTGAACCGGACCCAGCTGAATCGCCAGGCCGCCGGCGTGGCCTATCGAGTCGTCTACGACAGCACTGCGCTGGAAGATCCATTGCTCTCCGCGAGCACGGTCACCCACGTGCAGGCGGGCGAGCAGGCCCGGATCGCCGATGCACTCCCGACCAAGCTCGCGATCGCCGATCGAGAGCTGGCGCTGTTGCCACTGGACTGGACCACCTCCGCCCATGACGCGGCCATGCTGGTCCATCCGAGCAGCCTGCTGGACGCGCTGGTCGCGCTCTTCGAGACCGTCTGGATGCGGGCCAGCCCGTTGTCGGTGACCGGCTCGGACGACCTGACCGCCGAGGCGGCTATGTCCGCCGAAGACCGCTACCTGCTGTCACTCCTCGTCGCCGGACTCACCGATGACGCGGCCGGCGCCAGACTCGGGATCAGCCGGCGGACCGTCGCGCGCCGGGTCCAGTTGTTGATGGAGCAGACCAACTCGCGGTCCCGGCTCCAGCTCGGCTGGCAGGCCCGCGAACGCGGCTGGCTCTGACCGTCTTGGCCGTGTCTTCTTTGCGCCAGGAAAGTCAGTAGTACTCCATGTCCTGACCTGTCTTTAATCAGGGATCCGCTGGGGGTTCACGTCCGACAACGCCGACTACCGGGCGCTGGAGACGCTGCCGTTGATCCAGCTCGACTTCGGGATCGCCACCGACCTGGCCGGTCGCGCGAAACGGCAACAGCATCAGTCAGACCATCAACCGCGCGGTCGGCCTTCGCTGACCGCTGCCCTTGCTGGCAAGGACCGGCCGGGTCACCCAGGCAGGGTGAGCCGGCCGGTGCGCTGGAACGCCTCGATTGTCGTCCCGACCGACAGGACATAGTCGCCAGTCAGGCTGCCCGCCACGCTCACGAGGGTGGCAGTAGACGCAGTTTGGCGGAGTATGTCCTGTCGGTCGGGACGGCGAGGGGCGATCAGCTGACGGTGAGGGCCTTTGAGGGGGTCTGGGTGCCCTGGTGGTCTGCGTCTGCGAACCAGACGACGCGGTAGATGTAGGAGCCGCGGGCGGTCGGCTTGATGTTGAAGGCGAACTTGCCGTTGGCCGTCAGCTTGCCGGTTGTCACCGCGACCCACTTAGTGCCGGACTTGCGTTGCAGGTAGGCCGTTGAGCCCGCGTGCGGCGGGTTCAGGTAGCCGTAGAGAAGGGCGGTGGCGCCGAGCTTGAGCGTGGCCGGGAGGTAGCCCGACATCGCCGGGCGCACGGCGACCGTCACGGTGGCGCTGCCCGAGCCCAGCACGTCTGTCGTGCCGTTGTAGATCCACATGTAGTACGTGGAGACTGCCGGCTTCTGCACCGAGCTCACCGCACCGGCGGCCGACGACGTCACCGTGGCAACTGCCGTCCACTTCGACGCGTTGATCGCCTTGGAGTACAGGGTTACCGGTACGCCCGCCAGCCCCGCACCCGTATCGACTCGCTTCACCTGGCTGCTCAACGTCACAGCACCCGTGTACATGATCGAGGACGCGCTAGCGGCCGCCGTGCTCGTAGTACCCGCCATGAACTTGTCAGCGCCTGGGCTGTACTTGCCGAGGTTGTTGATCGCCCACGTACGGAAGGTGTAGCTGGTGCCGCCCACCAGACCAGTCGCTGAGGCAGTAGTAGCGCTCGGTCCCGCGTAGACCGCAGTACCAGACGTCGGCAGAGCCGGCGGCACAGTACCGGTGTTACGTCGGACAATCACCCCGCCAACGGTCGTGGCGGGAGGCAGTGTCCAACGCAGCAAGGCAGACCCGTTGCGACCGGTGGCGGCGAATCCGGTGACGGCGGCCGGCGGAGCCGACAGATCCATCACGTTCTCGTCGATCTTGAGGGTCACGCCGTTGTACGTCGCGCTGACGTTGCCGGCGGTCTGGTGCACCCGCTGGTGGTTGGCCCAGGACGTGGCCGGGATGAAGCGGCTGGTCAGATCAGGCTTGTTGCCCCAGTGGGCGAACCACAGGTTGTCCGGCCGCGTGTACGCCGTACTGGTGTAGGCGCTGGACAAGTCGGCGCCACCCGAAGACGCGCTGACGTAGGCGCCACCGAGGTAGCCGCGGGAGTTGAGCTCTTGCGTCCAGCCGCTCAGGTACGACAGGACCGAAGCCTTGCAAACCGGGTCCGAGGGGTAGTGCTCGATGTCGCTGTAGATCGGGCTGCGCTGAGCGAAGCCGAGCTCTTGCGCTGCCACGACCGCGGCGGCCGCGGCGGCACGCCCCTGGGCAAGTGCAGTGACGGCGACCGTGGACATCTTGGCTTTCAAGCCGCTGCAGGGCGCCTGCAGACCGACGTCGACCAGGAGGAACTGCCAGCCGTGGGCATCCTGCTCGGTGATCCATTCAGGCTTCAGGTTGGCCTGCCCGCAAGCGCGGAGCCCACCGCTGATGTAGATACCGATCGCATGGAACGGCGTGTTCGGCGCTCCCCACTTGTCCATCGTGTCCTGGCTGGGCGCGTCACAGATGTCGAAGGCAGGACCGCCGATATCGCGGGTAGCAATGATCGAGGGCGTCGCCTGCACCTTCCGCGGAACCGGAACCGCCGCGGCCTTCGCCTTGCTGGTCACCCGGCCGGTACCGAGCACCTTGCGAGCAACCTGGTCAGCGCCAGGCACGTAGTAGGCAGTCGCCAGCACACCGGCGCCCTCCACCGCGACCTCGAGCTGCCCGTCGGTCGACCGCGCCGGTGCGGTCAGCGGCGCAAGTACCAGCCCTTCGCTGCGACCGACCAGATGCGCCGGGCAATCAGCCTGCGCGGTACTGGAGCCCAAGTAGACGGCAGCCCGGTCGAGCCGGACGCAGGCGGTCGGATCCTTCTCCAGATCGACAACCGGCCAGCTCGCCGGCACGGTCACCTCATACCCACGGTACGAAACAACCTTGCTGTCAGCGCCCTCAGCGGCCGCACCGACAACCAACCCGCCGACCAGCGCAACCACGGTCGACAGCACAGCAGGTCTGAATAACCTCACCAAGAACTCCTCACGAGTGGCCCACCCCGAACCCGGAAACCCTATCGACGCAAGAGGTCCCGATCAGGCCTTGCCCGCTGCAACTTCCTGCAACCTCACCCTCCCGACCTAGGCCACGCAGAACTCGTCAGCTCGCCGGCCCCACCACCGGCCGGTATTTGGCCGCCGCGAGTATGAAGTCGACGACCCGCTCGGCGTACTGGTGGCTCTCCGCCTCGAATTCTGCGAGCCGGTCGTTCGGAGTGGCCAGGAAGTGGTGCTGAATCGTCCCCGAAATAGCGTCGAGGATGAGCGCCGGCGAGGTTCCCGCCGGCAGCTCGCCCCGGTCGATCCCCCGCAGGACGATCTGCCGACCGATGTCGGTCTGCTCGCGTCGCAGTTTCTCGACCGAGTTACCGATGAGCTCCGGGTAGATCTTCGCCTCGACATGCGCACGCATGAAGGCCAGCCCGTCGGGCGAGAAGAGCCGCTCGATCATGTCGATGGCAACGGCCAGCAGGTCGCCGCGCAGCGCCCCTGTGTCGAGTGACTGAGGGCTCGGGGCCCGTGCGGCGAAGACGGCGGCCATCAGGTCTTCCTTGGTCGGCCACCGCCGGTACAGCGCGGCCTTGCCGACCTTGGCCCGGCGGGCGACGATGTCCAGGTTCAGCCGGGCCCACCCGACCTCGCCGTAGAGTTCGAGTGTCGCCTCCAGTACCCGGAGCTCGATGTCCGGGTCAGGAGGTCGGCCTCTCGTTGCTCCCGTCTGCGACACGCACGACAGTTTGCCACGGGCGGACCTGCTGTTTCGCCGGGCCGTCATGGCCTGGCGTTCGCCAGGATCAGACTGGTGGACGCGGCGAAGAACAGGCCTACCCCCTGCACGAAGCTGGTGCTGACCCCTGGGACCTGGGCGGGGGCCTCGCCGCGGAGTTGCCGGACGGCTTCCAGGATGGCGAACATGCCGTACATCCCGGTGTGGGTGTAGGACAGGCCGCCGCCGTTGGTGTTGGTCGGCAGCTTGCCACCCGGTCCGGTATGTCCTTCCGCGATGAACGCGCCGGACTCGCCATGCCCGACGAACCCCACGTCCTCCAGCATGTACAGCGGGAGGTGGGCGAACGCGTCGTAGCACATCAGGTGGTCGATGTCGGCGTGGCCGATCCCCGCGGTGGCGAAGGCCTCCGCGCTGGACCGGCGGAACGACTGGAAGGAGCTGACCTCGTCCATCTGTGACACTAACGTCGACTCCGCCGACTCACCCGATCCGAGGACGTAGACCGCTCGCTCGGCCGACGGCAGATCGGCGGCCCGCTCAGCGCTGGTCAGCACCAACGCTCCGCCGCCATCGGTGACCACGCAGCACATGTCCCGGGTGAATGGGTACGCCACCATCGGTGCCTGCAGGACCTCGTCGACGGTCATCATCGTGCGGCGCAGCGCCCGGGGGTTCTTGCTCGCCCATTGCCGCTGCGCGACGACGACCCGTGCGAGGTCTTCCACGCCCATTCCGCGGTCGTGCAGGAACCGCAACGCCGGGAGGGTGAATGTGGAGTAGGGCGTCACGGCGCCGTACGGCCACTCGAACTGTCCGTTGGGTGAGTCCGCGCTGGACTGGCTGGCCGGGCTGCCGATTCCGGAACGGCCGGACTCGCCATGTGTGACGAGTACGACGTCTGCGGCCCCTGACGCTATCGCGGCGGCGGCATGCCGCACGTGCAGCAGGAAGCTGCCGCCGCCGATCATCGTGCCGTCGAGCCAACGCGGGGTAATGCCGAGGTGGTGGGACACCTCCATGGCCAGCGGGCCCGCGGTCGCGATGCCGTCGACGTCGGCGGTCGTGAGGCCGGCGTCCCGTAAGGCGCTGCGCGCCGCCTCGGCGTGCAGCTCCAGCGTCGACATGTGCGGGAGCGTGCCGATCTCGTCGGTCTCGGCGGCACCGGCGATGGCGATGTTGCCGCCGTGCATGATCGTCATTCGGACGCCTCCTCAGGGCGGAAGACCGGCAGCGTCATCTCTCCGCGTTGCTCGAACGCGACCTTCAACCGCATGTCGAGGGGCAGATTCTCGGGGTTGGGTTCGATCCCGACGATGTTGGTCATCATCCGCGGGCCCTCATCGAGCTCGACCAGCGCGATGACTGGCGAGACGGACGCGAACTGCGGCAACGGCCGGTGATTGATGATGTAGGAGACGAGGCGAGCTCGCCCCGACACATCGGTCCATTCCACGTTGACCGACGTGCAATAGCGGCAGAACGACCGCGGGTAGAAGTAGTGGCGGCCGCAGCTGTCGCACCGCTGGATCCGCAGCACTCCCTCGCGGGCCGCGTCCCAATAGGGAGCTGTCTCCGGTGTGGGCTTCGGGACAATTGGATCGGTCATGTCCTGATCACGCTGCCTTCCGTGAGAACACGCCACGGTCGAGGACGACCGTGTCCCCGACCCGCGTCTGGAACAGGCAGGTGCCGCCTTCGTCCCAGATGTGGACCGCCAGCTCCTGGCCTGGGATGACCGGAGCGGCGAACCGGGCCGACATCGAGCCGAACGCGACCGGATCGCCGTCGCATACGGCGTGCAGTAGTGCCCGCCCGGCGAACCCATACGTGGCCAAGCCGTGGAGGATCGGCCGGTTGTACCCGGCTCGCCCGGCCAGCCACGGATCTGAGTGCAGTGGGTTGCGGTCGCCCGACAGTCGGTAGAGCAGTGCCTGGTCCACGCGCGTCGGGTAGATCTGGGTATGGTCGGGCGCGCGGTCAGGCACAACCCAGGGCTGGGTCTCACCGCGCTCGCCGCCGAACCCGCCCTCGCCTCGCACGAAGATCGTCGTGCGGGACTCGGCGAGCAGTCGTCCGCTGTCCGCGTCGAGCGCTGTGTGCTCCATGACGATCAGCGCGTGCGGGTCCTTGTCGTAGAACCCGACTACACGTGACACGGTCCGCGCGGTGCCGGCCACAGGGATCGCTCCACGCAGAGTGACTGTCTGCCCGGCGTGCAGGATCTTCGCCCGGTCGAAGTCACCGAAGTCGGGTGCGCTCGACGGGCCCGCGAGCAAGACGCCGAACGTGGGTAGGACTTGCTGCTCGACACCGTGTGAGTTCTCCGTGGTGAACGGCAGTTCGGTCAGGGGGTCCTCGGCACCGGCGCCGACGCCCAACGCGTACAGCAATGTGTCGGTCGAGGTCCACGAACGCTCGCCCGACTCCCATTCGTGACCGGCGATCTGGAGGTTGAGGCTCATCTCAGCGCGCTTCCCGTGGGGCCAGCCCACTGATGTCGACGTTCGGCGCCGCTTTGCCGACGAGGTCTGGTATCACCGCGCCGAGTTCACTCGGTTCCCAGCGACCGTCTTTGCGGATCGTCGGTCCCAGCCGCCACATCTCGGCGACGCCGATCTCGCTGCCTCGCACGTCGAAGACCCGCCCGGTGACGTCGCCGCTCTGCGGACTGGCGAGCCAAGCGACCAGCGGCGAGATGTGCTCCGGACCGAGAATGTCGGCGTGGCCGGACATCAGCGCCTCGGTGAGCCGGGTGAGCGCCGCCGGCGCGATCGCATTGACCGTCACGCCGTAGCGCGCGAGCTCCATCGCCGTGATGATCGTGAACGAGGCGATCCCCGCCTTGGCTGCCCCGTAGTTGGACTGCCCGATATTGCCGTAGATGCCGGACCCCGAACTGGTGTTGATCAACCTGGCGCCAAGCGGGGCGCCGGTCTCCTTGGCCTGTGCGCGCCAATAAGCAGCCGCGAAGTGTGACGGGGCGAAAGTGCCCCGCAGATGCACTTTGATCACCGCGTCCCACTCCTGCTCCGTCATCGAGACAAGGGTGCGGTCACGGAGGATTCCCGCGTTGTTGACCAGAACATCCAGCCTGCCGAAAGCACTGATGGCCTGGTCGACGAGCGCCCGCGCACCGTCCCAATCGGACACGTCGCCGGAGTTCGCGACCGCGGTGCCGCCGGCCCGGGTGATCTCGCGGACGACCGCTTCCGCGGCGCTCGCGTCCGCACCCGTACCGTCGGTCGCCCCACCCAGATCGTTGACCACGACGCTCGCGCCCTGCCGGGCAAGCTCGAGGGCGTGCTCACGGCCGATGCCTCGGCCGGCGCCGGTGACGATCGCCACCCGGCCGGCGCAGATTTTCGTCATACCAGTACTCCTCATTCGGAACTCGAGCTCGCCGTAGCCGGCCGAGCGATGACTTGCAGATCGGTGAACCCGTAGAGTCCCCACGGGCCGTTCTCGACGCCGACCCCGCTCCATTTGTGCCCGCTGAACGGGAGGTGGGGCCGGGCTGCCGAGCCGTGGGAGTTGACCGTCACCTGTCCGCAGTCGAGCCGGGCCGATACCGCGGCAGCCCGCTCCACATCCGCCGACCACACTGACGCCGTGAGGCCGTAGTTGCCTCGGTTGACGCGCTCGATGACTTCGTCGAGGTCCCGATAGCCCACGACCGGCAGGACCGGGCCGAACTGCTCCTCGTCGACGATCCGCGACCCGTCCTGGGCTCCCGACAGGATCGTCGGGGCGTAGAAGTAGCCCGGCCTGTCCAATGCCTCACCACCGGCCGCCGCCACCGCGCCGTGCGCGAGCGCATCGGCCACGAGATCAGACACCCGGTCGAACTGCGGCCGGTTGTTGACCGGTCCCAGCCTGGTGTCCGGGCTCAGCGGATCTCCGACGACGACGTCACGCGCCAGAACGGCCAGCGCCTCGACCAGTTCGTCCCGCTGGTTCTCGGACACATACACCCTCTTCACCGCCATACAGATTTGGCCGTTGTTGGCGAACGCACCCCAGAACAGCTTCTCGGCGATCTGCGCGGGGTCCGCGTCCGGCAGGACGATCGCCGGGTCGTTGCCGCCGAGTTCGAGCGTGACACGTTTGAGGTCATCGGCCGCCGCTGCCGCAACGCGTTTGCCGGTCGCCGTCGATCCGGTGAAGCTGATCTTGCGTGGTATCGGGTGGGTGGTCATCCAGGCGCCGAGCGGGTCGGGCCCGGCAATGACGTTGAGCACGCCGGGCGGCAACACTTCGCGCCAGATCTCACCGAGCGCAAGCGTGCTCAGTGGCGTGAAGGGCGACGGCTTGAGCACCATCGTGTTGCCGGCCCGCAGTGCCGGGGCGATCTTCCACATGGCCAGCATGATCGGGTAGTTCCACGGCGTGATGGCCGCGACCACCCCCAACGGGCGGCGGATGACCTCGACGAACTCGCTGTCGTCGTCCTGCACGACCTCCCGCGGCAGATCGAGGTCCGCGTAGTAGCGCAGCCATTGCGCGGCCCCACCGATCTCCCAGTGAGCCTCTGTGAGCGGCTTGCCCTGCTCGGCGGTAAGGACCGGAGCGAGTTCGCCAACCGCCGCGTCGAGAGTGTCGGCCATCGCCCGCAGGGCCACGCGACGGGTGTCGTCGTCGGCCTGCCAGGTCCGGAAGGCGTCCCGCGCGGCCGTCATTGCCTGGTCGACGTGTTCCCGCTCGCAGGCCGGAGCCTGTGCGAAGACCTTACCGGTCGCTGGGTTGACGACGTCGAAGAACGCCGTCGCCGGGCTAAGCTCGCCGTTGATCGTCGCGCTGCGCCCGAGTACCGCTTGACTCTTCACCACGTCACCGGCAGCCGGAACACGCCGTTGATCGGCGACTGGGACTTGAACTGCAGCTGCTCCACCGGCTCGGCGAGCTGGAGCGTCGGAATCCTCCGCAACAGAGTGTCGAAGATGACGTGCAGCTCCACCCGCGCGAGCGGCTGGCCGATGCATTGGTGCATGCCGTATCCGAACGCGAAGTGGTCGCGGGCATTGCGGTGGATGTCGAACTTGGCCGCGTCGGGGAAATGCGCGTCGTCCCGGTTCGCCGACAGGTTCAGCGGGATGATGCCCTCGCCCGCCGGGATGACGGTGCCACCGATCTCGATGTCCTCGGTCGCGACCCGAAGGATGATCAGGTGGACGATGGTGAGGTAACGCAGCAGCTCTTCGATCGCCGCGGGGATGAGCTCCGGCTTCTCCCGCAGCTCGGCGAGCTGCTCCGGGTGCTGGAGCAGGGTCAGTGTGCCCAGCGCGGTCATGCTCGCGGTCGTGTCGTGACCGGCGACGGTGAGCACGAAGCCCGTGTTGATCACGTCGCGCTCGCTGATCGTGCCCTCGGCGGCGGCGCGGACCAGTTGCCCGAGGATGTCGTCGCCAGGGTCGTCGGCTTTACGGCGCTCCGCAGCGAGACCACTGACGTACTCGACAAGTGAGTTCGCCGCGGCAACCGACTTCGCTGCCTGTTCTTCCGGAGTCCCCTCGCCGGTGTTGAACAGCTCCTCGGTGGTCTTGTTGAAGAACCCGCGGTCCTCCTCTCGGACACCGAGGATCCAGCTCAGCACAGTCGATGGCACCGGCAATGCGACCGCCTGGACGAAGTCCGCGGGCTTCGGCCCGGCGAGCATCGCGTCGATCGTCCGGTCGACCAGCTCCTGAATGCGGGGCCGCAGCGCCTCGACGCGCTTGACCATGAAGTTCTTGGTGAGCAGCCTGCGGTAGAGCGTGTGGTCGGGCGGATCCATTCGCAGGAAGGATTGCAGATCGTCACCCCCCGCGCCTGCCGCTGAGCGCCCTGGGAAGCCCGGGTTGCGACTATCCGCACTGACCCGAGGGTCCGACAGCACCGCGCGTACGTCGTCATAGCGGGTGACAAGCCACGCAGGCGTGCCGCCCGTCATGACCACTCGCACGACCGGACGCTCCTCGCGCAACCACGCGTACACGTCAGGTGGGTCGATCTGCGGCCGTTCCCAGGGGAAGGGCTCGTTGAGGGTGGACTCCGAACTCGCGATGGTCGCGTCGGTCATCATGCACCTCCTGGTGCTGGTGTCTCGATAGGTTGCTGTGTGTCAAGCAATTGCTGGCGGTGGTGGCGGGCCGCCTTCGGGTGGTTCCAGCCCAAGACGCCGACAGTGCGCCCGGCTCGCCGGAAGAGCACGACGAACCGGGAGTCGGTCAGTGCGCCCTCAGCGGGCACAATCTCGGCGTCGCCCGGAAAGCGCCCATGTGCCTGGATCTTCACCTCGTACTGGTCGGTCCAGAAGTACGGAAGCGGATCGAACACTTGGGTGTCCCCGAGCAGGAGATTGCGCGCCGCGACCGTGCCCTGCTCAGTGGCGTTCATCCGGTGCTCGAGGCGGAGCCGCTCCTGATAGCGCCGGCTTGGCCAGGACGCGACATCGCCTGCGGCATAGACGCCCGGCGCGGCTCGGCAGTACTCATCGCACTCGATGCCGTTGCCGAGCGGCAAACCGGCCGGCCGAAGCCAGTCGATGTCCGGGTACGCGCCGATCGCGACAAGGACGAGCTCCGCGGGGTGGACCGAACCGTCACCCAGCTCTACCCCGGTCACCTCACCACCACTGCCCCGCACACCAGTGACCGGCACGCCGAGCCGCACCTTCACCCCGTGATCACGGTGCAGCTCGGCGACCCTCTCGCCGATCACCGGACCGAACTGACGCAGCATGGGCTGGGACAGCGGATCCACCACCGTCACGTCGAGGTCCATGGTCCTGGCGACGGACGCGACTTCCATCCCGAGGAATCCAGCCCCGATGACGACCACACGCGGCTGCTTTCCCAGGGCGGCGCGTAGGGCAGCGGCGTCCAGGTCGCTGCGCAGGACGTGTACGCCGGCCAGCTCGTTGCCCCACGGCAATCGGCGCGGCCGCACTCCTGTCGCCAGGATCAGACCGTTGAACGGCAGCCGATGCTCGTGGTCCAGTTCCAGGACCTTGCCCGCGATGTCCAGACCGGTGGCACGACAGCCGGTCCGTAACTGGACGCCCAACTCGGTGTAGTGGCCAGGTGGGCGAAGCCACGCGCGTTCGGCTTCCCAGGCTCCGGAAAGCACCTGTTTCGACAGCGGTGGCCGGTCGTACGGCACCGTCGTCTCCTCGCTCACCAGGTCCAGGGAGCCGTCGAAACCCTCTCGGCGAAGTGTCTCCACCGCGGCCAGGCCGGCCGCGCCGCCGC
This sequence comes from Streptomyces sp. SID13031, assembly GCF_010548305.1. Classification (GTDB taxonomy): domain Bacteria; phylum Actinomycetota; class Actinomycetes; order Propionibacteriales; family Kribbellaceae; genus Kribbella. The sequence goes on along the minus strand of NZ_JAAGLV010000002.1, from coordinate 141,039 downwards.
CGACCACGACGATCTGATTCATCCTTGCGCTCCGTCCGGGATCAGGACGGGCTTGACCGTCTCGCCGCTGGCCATGTCCCGCTCGGCGTCGTTGATCGCATCGAGCGGGTAGGTGCGGATGAGTTCGTCGAACGGGAACCTGCCTCGCTGCCACAACCCGATGAGCTGCGGAATGAACTGCTGTGGGACCGCGTCACCCTCCATCAGGTACGTGAGCACGCGTCCGCCACCCAGTGCCCCGCCAGGCAGCAGGATGTCTCCACCCACACCGACCAGGCCGCACACGCCGCGCTCGCGGATCGACCCGAGCGCAGTGGCGATGACCGAGGAAACCCCGGTCGTGTCGAAGGCGAACTCGGCCCCGCCGGTCCACCCGACGATCTGGGCCGCGATGTCCGGGTCGGCACCGTCGATCGCCCGCGTCGCCCCGAGTTCGAGCGCCAACTGCCGGCGTCCAGCGTGCAGGTCGACCGCGATGATCTCGCTTGCCCCCGCGACGCGGGCCGCCATCACGGCGGCCAGCCCGACAGCGCCGGTTCCGAACACCGCGATACTCGATCCTGGCCGGACCTTCAGCGCGAGCAGCACCGAACCGGCTCCGGTCTGAATGCCGCAGCCCAACGGACCGAGCATCGTCAACGGCAACGACCGGTCAACGACGACAACATTCCGTTCGGTCGCGATCGCGTGAGTGGCGAACGAGGACTGCCCGAACCAGCGAGCCGACACCAGATCACCGGACACATCGAGCATCGGGGTCGATCCGTCGGCGCGGACCCCGGACAGATTGCGTGAGTTGAACTCGACGCAGTACGCGGGATCACCGGTGAGACACCGGCGACACCAGCCACAGGAATCGAAACTCAGCACGACATGGTCCCCCGGGACCACCGTCCGTACGCCCGCACCAACAGCTTCCACGACACCGGCGCCCTCGTGCCCGAAAACCATCGGGCGGGTCACTGGCGCGCCATGCCGCGCAAGCAGATCGGTGTGGCACATGCCGACGCCGGCCACCCTGACGAGTACTTCGCCCGGGCCAGGGCCGGTGAGATCCACGGTCTCCGTGGTGAACGGCCCATGCGCCGTTCGCAGCACTGCTGCCTGTGTTCTCATCCGCGCGCGACCTCTTCGGCCGACGAGATCGCCAACGACGGGCAGACCCGGATCGACTGCTCGACCCCGGCCTTCTCCCCCTCGTCAGGATGGGCCTCGAGCAAGACCACGATGCCGTCATCGTCCTGGTCGAAGACCGTCGGGGCCAACATCACACACTGTCCAGATGCGACACAGCGGTCGCGTTCGATAATTACGCGCATCATCTACCTCCCTGATAGGCGTCGCGCAGAACGCGGCGCTGCAACTTCCCGGATTCCGTCCGCGGGAACTCGGACACGAACTCGATGCGGCGTGGCTGTTTGAACGAGGCGAGCCGGTGGTCGCTGAAGGCCCGCAGTTCAGCGGCGAGGTCCGGACCTGGCGCCGCTCCTTCGACAGGCTGGACGACGGCGAGCACGCTCTGGCCCCATTCCGGGTCGGGCACCCCGATGACCGCGACGTCCTGGACAGCCGGATGAAGGATCAGCGTCTGCTCGATCTCGGCCGGATAGATGTTCACGCCGCCGGACACGATCAGATCAGTCCGCCGGTCCAACAAGAACAGATAGCCGTCGCCGTCGAGATAGCCGATGTCGCCGATGGTCACGAGGCCATCGACACGGTTGGCGGCGGTCTTGTCCGGATCGTTGTGGTACTCGAACGCGGGCGCCTGACCTGTCTGTCCGAAGTAGATCGTGCCAACCTCGCCCGCGGGCTGCTCGCGGCCCTCATCGTCGAGGATCCTGACCGTCACGCCCGTGGCGGGACGGCCTACGGTGCCGGGCTTGGCCAACCACTCGTCGGGACTGACCCGGGACACCAGGCCCTCGGTCGCCCCGAGGTACTCCCACACGATCGGTCCGACCCAGTCGATCATCTGCCGCTTGATCTCGACCGGGCACGGCGCCCCGGCGTGCACCAGCAATCGCAGACTCGAAACGTCATGGCGGGCACGGGTTTCGGGCGGCAGTTGAAGCAGTCGATGAAAGTGGGTCGGCACCATGTGGCTGCTGGTCACGCCGTGCTGTTCGATCGCGCGCAGCGTCTGTTCCGCGTCGAACCGCCGGTGGATGAGGAGCATGTGCCCGGCGTGGAGAAACGTCAGCGCGTGGCCCGCTGGGGCCGCGTGGTACAGCGGCGAGCAGACGAGGTGCACGCCTTCTCCGGGCGCCATGCCGTAGGCGGCGATCGCGGGTACGACCGATCGCCGTATCCCCTCCTCCGGGTCGATCGGGGGCAGGGTCCGCTTGACACCCTTGGGGCGCCCGGTGGTTCCCGAGGTATAGCCCATGATCGTACCCACGGTCCGCCGCTCCGGCAGGTCTGCGGACTCGCCAGAGCCGAGCTCGGCATAGGGCCGCCATCCCGTGGCTGCGCCATCGACGATGAAACGCGCGACGAGGACACCGGCATCGATGCCGGTCACGTACTCCGCGTCGGCGACGAGGACCTTGGCCCCGCTGTCGTTGACGATGTAGTTCTTCTCGGGCGGCGTGAGCCGGGTGTTGATGGGCACCAGGTACATCCCGACCTGAGCCGTCGCGATGACGAGCTCGACGAACTCACGCCCGTTGTGTACTGCGGCGGCGACAACGTCACCGGCGGTCAAGCCAAGCGACTGCAACGCCCGCGCGACACGGTTGGCCTGAGCGGCGAGCTGCCCATACGTCACGACCTCACCGGTCGGCGTGATGATCGCCCGACGGTCAGGCTCGGCCGCTGCGAGGACATGGACGCCGACACTTGCCAGGTCGGCAGGTGCTGCGGAACGACCGATCGCGTCCATCCGACTCTCTCTCGACGCTGGGAGAAGACCAATCAAACTTTTCAGACGATATCCGTCTGAATATCGACGATAGAACGCCGTCGCGCCTCTGTCAAACAACCCGGTGAGGACTGACCAAGCGCTCGTTCAGTTCCTTGGGCGCCCAGTTCGTCGAGGTCTGGGCGCACCGGCTGACGCGGGAGGCGCGGGTATCGCGGATGCTCGGCGTGTTCGATGCGGGCCGGATCGTCAACGAGCAACTCGCGCGCAGTCAGCTTTCCGGCGGCATGATCTGGGGCGTGTCCGCAGGCTTGCACGAGGCGGCTGGACGTCGAGCCCAACGGCCGGTTCGCCAACGGTGACTTCGCCAGCTACCTGTTGCCGGTCAACGCGACACCCCCGAGATCGAAGTGCACTTCGTCAAACCTTTGGTACTGCGGTGTTGCCCGACGTACGGCGCCCGACCTTCTCGTGACGTCTTCCGTGTCTTCAACGCGGGGTGACCACTACGACTGGTCGCCGTCCTCGGCTCGCACCCCGAACATGATCACGTCGAGGAGGCCATCCGCTCTCTCGATGGACGGCGCTGCGGCCGAGCCGGTCAGCAGTGGAAACGAGATGGCACCGGTTATGACATCGGCCACGGCGTCGAGGTCTGCGTTCTCGCGGAGTTGCCCCTTCTCGACGGCGGCGCGCAGCCGTTCCACCAATTCCTCGCGGTGCGGTCTGTTGATCTGCTGGTAGAGAGCATCGGCGTCCTCGAGGCGGTCCGCCGCGGCGGCGAGCAGGGCGCGGGCCAGCGCGACATTCTCCTGGGAGCTGAGAAACCTGACCTGCTGGTGCAGCCAGTTTCGCAGGTCGCGCTCGACGTCATCGGTGTACGGCGGGAGCGCGGGGTCGACCGGACCGAACCTGTCCAAGACGACGTCGGCCACCATCGCCGCCTTCGAGGTCCACCTGCGGTAGACGGTCTGCTTGCCCACGCCGGCCCGCGTGGCGACGCGCTCCATCGACAGCTTCGCGTAGCCGATCTCGACGATCAGTTCCCGAGCCGCCTGCAGGATGGCCGCGTGCGCGCTCTCGCTGCGCGGCCGTCCGGTTCGCTCTCCGCCCACATGGCGAGCTTAGTTCGTGATGACGTACTATCGACTTACGAGACAGAAATTCTCGTAAGTGAGGATCAGTCATGAACAGAAACAAGAATGTTCTGGTGGTCATCGGCGTCGGCGGCATGGGTCGTGCGATCGCCCGACGTCAGGGCGCGGGCAAGGCTGTGCTGCTCGCCGATTTCGACGAGACGACGCTCAAAGCGGCCGCCGACGCGCTGACCGGCGATGGTCACGAGATCACCACTCACCGCGTCGATGTCGCCTCCGGCGAGTCCGTGAGGGAACTCGCCGAGGCGGCCGCCGCGCTGGGCAGCGTCACCCAGGTCGCGCACACTGCGGGCCTGTCTCCCGCACAGGCGCCGACCCCGGCGATCCTCGCAGTCGACCTGCTCGGTGTCGCCTTGATCCTCGAAGAGTTCGGCCGCGTGGTCGCGGCGGATGGCGCGGGGGTGGTCATCTCGAGCATGGCCGGCCACCAACAGTTGGCGCCGCTCACCTCGGAGCAGGAGGCCGCTCTTGCCAACACGCCCGCTCACGAACTGCTCGAACTCCCCTTCCTCAACGCGGACCAGGTCGGCCACCCCGGTATCGCCTACGGGATCGCCAAGCGCGCCAACCACCTCCGGGTCCAAGCCGCCAGCGCGACCTGGGGCGACCGCGGCGCCCGCATCAACTCGATCAGCCCCGGCGTCATCTCGACCCCGATGGGGCAGCAGGAGCTGCGGTCGGAAAGCGGCGACCTGATGCGCGCGATGATCGAGGCCTCCGCGACGGCCCGCCTCGGCACGCCCGACGACATCGCATCGGCCGCGGCCTTCCTGCTCGGGTCGGAGTCCAGCTTCATCACCGGGACCGACCTGCTCGTCGACGGAGGTGTCATCGCGGCGCTGCGCTCGGGCCGGCTGACCTGGCCCAGCTGACGCGTCCGCTCGCGGCGGTGGTTCTCGTTCATTCGTACCGCATTCGGGAGCAGGGCAGTGACTTTTACATTTGATCCGCAATATCTTGAGTTAGTCACGGCGACCGCGGCGGCGGGTGCGGGTGGCGTAGTACGGGTGGATGCCATGATGTGCGGCATGGAGCTGAAGATGTCGGCGTCTTATGACGCCACCCCGGAGGAAGTCTTCGCGATCGTCACCGATGCCACCTTCCGCGAGCAGGCCTGCGAGAAGACCAAGGCGTTGTCGTACGACGTCAAGGTGAGCGAGTCCGGTGCTGACACCGTCGTGCGGGTGCAGCGGGAGATGCCGGCCGACGATGTGCCGGATATCGCGCGCAAGTTCGTCGGTGGGACGCTGACCGTCGTGCAGACCGAGACCTGGCACCCGGCGAACGCAGACGGCTCGCGGAACGCCGACGTGAAGGGTGAGATCACCGGTACGCCGGTGACGCTCAAGGGCACCGCCACGATCACCTCGACCGGTGGCGAGACGGTGCAGGCGATCGAGCTCGACGTGAAGGTCTCGGTGCCGCTGATCGGCCGGAAGATCGAGCCGTTCGTCGTCGACGCGATCCGCAAGGGGCTGCAGAAGGAGCACGACCTCGGCCGCGACTGGCACAACGGCACCAACTGACGTTGCGCCGAACGGCAACTACCTCTGCGGCAGACCGTGTCGCTGACCTGGTGAACCCACCTCCGATGGCAACCTGAAAAGGACTATCGGAGGTGGGTTTCTGATGCGTACCCGACGCCGCAGCCCGATCGACGACACCCGGTACTGCGTACTGTGCGACGACGTCGTGCCATTCGAACTGGTCCAAACCGGTGACCATCCCACCGACGACCTGGCAGACGAGTGGATCTGCGTGGCCTGCGGGTCAGCCCTCCTGATCGGCCCGCCGGCCCAGCCTGACCAATACGCGCACCCTCGTCGGACTTCAGCTTGAAAAAATGGCGCGGATGCCGGCTCCCCTGCTGCCGACATCCGCGCCACCCCCAGGTCTAGAGCGGCGGACCGAAGCCGCAGATCACGCGCGACGTGTGCGCGGGGTCGAGGGCGTTCGCGACCAGCTGCGCGACCGTCGGGTCGAAGGCCAGCCCGATATGCCCGACCGGGTCGAGCGGGCAGGTGTCCTGAACGAACTCGTTCTTCACCCCGGGCTCGCGGACGAAGGACGTCTCATGCGGCGTCACCAGCGCATCGAAGCGAGAAGCGATCACCGTGTACTTCACACCGGCCTGCGCGATCGGGCCGGCCGTCAGTTTCGCCACCTCCGAGCCACCGACGATGATCTCGTCGCAGGCCGGGCAGCCGAACTCCCGTAGTACCTGGTCGACGAGCAGCCGCAGCCCGAGATAGTCGCCGACGCTCACCAGCCCGCCGAACGTCGTACCGTGCGTCGGCGGCGCGAGCGCGACCACCTTGCCGACCTTGCCGGCGTATCCGCGCACCTTCGGGCCATACAGGCTCTGGAAGGCGCCCTCGGAGTGCCCGACGATGTCGACCTTGGAGGCGCCGGTGGTCGACCGGACGCGGTCGACGAACGCCTCGATCTGCGCCGACGACTGGACGATCGAGACCGTGCCGCCGACCGGGATGAGCGGCGTCGCCTGGCCGTAGGTGAGGGTGAAGGCGCAGTAGCCCTTCGCCGCGAGGTACGGGCCGAGGAACGAGTAGTTGCCCGGCCCGTTGCCACCCAGACCGTGCAGCAGCACGAGGGGGTTCGGGTGCGCGGCCGAGGGCTTGCAGGACCAGTTGTCGAACCCGGAGCGGGGCGCTGCGGCCTGCGCCGAGGCAGTGAGGGTTGTGGCGAGCAGCGCAGCGGCCACCAGGCTTGCTGCGGTACGCCGGAGAACATTTCTCATGACGGCTCCCGAGGGGCAGTGTCGTTCGGTGACGACGGGATGACCGACAGTGGAGCACGTCTCGGAGTTAGGAACAAGAGCTCGTGTTCATAACGCGCCGACTGGTTACCAACTACCAACCGGGGGTAACGTCACGCCATGGGGCGAGTGATCAGAGGTCTGACAGCTGACCAGCGCAAGGCGGAGCGCCGGGAGCAGATCCTGGACGCCGCGCTCGACCTGATCGCCGTGCAGGGGTACTTGGGCACCTCGATCGAGCAGATCTGCAGTACGGCCTACGTCGGCACGAAGAGCTTCTATGAGGTCTTCGAGAACCGCGAGGACTGCTACGTCGGGCTGCTGCAGCGCACCTCGGAGCGCCTGATGGCCGACATGCTGGCCGTCGCGGCACGGGCCGAGGGCAACGAACGCCAGGCGGTCCCGGGCATCATCGCGGCCTTCGCGCACGCCCTGCTGGACGATCCGCGGGTCGCCAACGTCACCTTCGGTCAGGCCGGCGGCATCTCCAAGACCGTCGAGCGGCAACGGCGTACCAATCGCCGCTGGGCGGCCGGCTTCATGGAACAGATCTGGGACCGGTACGACACCCCACCCGACCCGGACGACGAGCCGGAACCGGCCGACGAACCGGACCGTCGCTTGCGCCACGCGGTCGCCATCGGACTGATCGGCGGCTTGTTCGACCTGATCGCCGACTGGCTGCTCGACGCCGACGTCCACGCCCCCGACCAGGTGGAAGCCCTGATCGAGGACATGACGTCGTTCTACATCACTGTCAGACGGGGATTGACGGTCTGATCAGCCCTGGTGCGGGTAGCGGTAGTCGGTCGGCGGGGCGAAGGTCTCCTTCATCGACCGGGGGCTGGCCCAGCGGATCAGGTTCCACATCGAGCCGGCCTTGTCGTTCGTGCCGCTCGCGCGGGCGCCACCGAACGGCTGCTGGCCGACGACCGCGCCGGTCGGCTTGTCGTTCACGTAGAAGTTGCCCGCGGCGAAGCGCAGGTACTCCGCCGCCTCGGCGACCGCGGTACGGTCCTGGGCGATGATCGCGCCGGTCAGCCCGTATGGTGCCGCGCTCTCCATCTGCTGCATCACCTTGGCGTAGTCGCCGTCCTCGTAGACGTGCACGCCGAGGATCGGGCCGAAGTACTCGGTGGTGAAGATCTCGTCGGTCGGGTCGTCGGACACGAGCAGCGTCGGCCGGACGAAGTAGCCCTCGGAGTCGTCATAGGTGCCGCCGGCAAGGACCTCGATACCGTCGGACTGCTGGGCCCGGTCGAGCGCGGCCTTGTGCTTGGCGAACGCGCGGTCGTCGATCACGGCGCCGATGAAGTTCGACAGGTCGCTGACGTCGCCCATCGTGAGCGAGTCGGTCTCGGCGGCGATGTCGTCGCGGATCTTGTTCCACACGCTGCGCGGGACGTACGAGCGGCTGGCGGCGGAGCACTTCTGGCCCTGGTATTCGAAGGAACCGCGGACCATCGCGGTCTTCAGTACTGCGGGGTCGGCCGACGGGTGGGCCAGGATGAAGTCCTTGCCGCCGGTCTCGCCGACCAGGCGCGGGTAGGTCTTGTAGCCGGCGATGTTCGTGCCGACCGTGCCCCAGAGGCTCTGGAAGGTCCTGGTCGATCCGGTGAAGTGGATCCCGGCCAGATCGGGGTGGGTCAGCGCGGCCTTGCTGACGTCCATGCCGTCACCGGTGACGAGGTTGATGACGCCGGGCGGCAGACCCGCGGCCTCGAGCAGCCGCATCGTCCAGTGGGCCGCGAACTGCTGCGTCGGCGACGCCTTCCAGACGACGGTGTTGCCCATCAACGCCGGCGCGGTCGGCAGGTTGCCGGCGATCGCGGTGAAGTTGAACGGGGTGATCGCGTAGACGAAGCCCTCGAGCGGGCGGTAGTCGACCCGGTTCCAGATCCCCGGCGAGGAGATCGGCTGGTCGCTGATGATGTTGCGCGCGAAGGCGACGTTGAAGCGGAGGAAGTCGATGAACTCGCAGGCGGCGTCGATCTCGGCCTGCTGGACCGTCTTGGACTGGCCGAGCATGGTGGCCGCGTTCAGCGTGTCCCGCCACGGGCCGGCCAGCAGGTCGGCAGCCTTGAGGAAGACGGCCGCGCGGTCGTCGAAGGACAGCGCGCGCCAGCCCGGGGCCGCCGCGAGGGCGGCGTCGACGGCAGCCTTGCCGTCGGCCTCGGTGGCGTTACCGAGGGTGCCGAGTACGTGCGCGTGCTTGTGCGGCTGGACGACCTCGATCCGCGCACCGCCGCCGAGCTTCTGCTCGCCGCCGATCGTGCAGGTCAGGTCGATCGCACCGGCCGCGTTGAACTCCTTGAGCTTCGCCTCCAGGCTCCCCCGCTCGGGCGAACCGGGCGCATACCCACGGACTGTCTCGTTGATCGGAGTGGGTACAGCGGTGACGGCATCCATGGTGTGCGGTGCTCCTCGGTCGGCTCGACTGGATCTCAGCTGGCGCCTTTCAACTGGCGCCTTCATGGTGCCATGTCCAAACCAGAACCACGAACCTGACAGGTCTACTACTTCCGCCAAGGGGTCGAATGGTCGGAGCCCGGGTCCGGGAGGGCCAGTGCGACGGCGAGGTCCTCGTCCAGGAACATCAGGCCGCGGTCCGCGAAGCCGGTGAAGGCCTCGTTGACGGCTTCGACCGGGAGATCCAGCTTGCGCCGGACGGCGTTCGCGGTGGTCGGGCGGTCGCTGCAGGCGAGATAGATGTCGGCGAGCGTGTTCTCGAAGGTGTACGTGCCTTCGTGGCCTGGCCGGCGGTTGTCGTAGATCTGCAGCCGGCCGGGTGACGACCAGTACCGCAGGGTCGGGAGGCGGTCGGCGGTCCAGGCGGTCTTCCACTCGCTCACGGACTTCCGCAGTTCGTCGTACGCGCTGTCGGGTAAGGCGTCCGGAAGCTCGTACTCGAAGAAGTACGCGACCTTGCCGAGATCTACGTCGGCCGGATAGACGTGCCGGTAGCTGCTCTCCGGGGAGCGACGGCCGGGGCCCGAGAAGAGCGGGCTGAAGCGTTCCATCCAGATTCGCGCCGCGCTCGACGGCGGCCGGAGATGAATCAGCTGCGGTACGACGGCCGCCTGGTCTGCGTAGTCCTGGCCGGTCTCGCCGGGAAATCCCCAGAGGATGTTCCACTCGACCTGGATTCCGTAGTACTGCGCCCAGCGCAGCAGGTTCACGTTCTGCGCGGCGCGAACGCCCTTGTCCATCAGGCGCAGGACTTTGCTGCTCAGGGATTCCAGGCCTGGCTGGAGCACCCGGACACCGCCCTTGGCCAGGAGCTCGAGTTGAGCCCGGCTGAGGTTGGCCTTGACCTCGTAGAACAACTCGTAGCCGGCGCCGGCGTCGATGAGGGCCGGGAAGAGGTCCTTCAGGTACGCCATGTCGATGATGTTGTCGACGGCCTCGAAGCGGGAGGTCTGGTACCGCCTGGCCTGGCCGGCGAGCTCGGCGATGACCCGTTCGGCCGGCTTCGACCGGAACTGCATCGTCGTACCGTTGAGGCCGCAGAAAGTGCAGTGGTGTTTCGCGCCCCACCAGCAACCGCGGGCCGACTCGAAAGGGATCCACAAGTCCTCCGCGCGGATACCGAGGCGCTCCGATCGCTCGAAGTACTCGTCGTAGTCCGGCGCGGGGAGGTCTGCCATCCTGGTCATCACAGGCTGGCTGCTGACGTTCTCCAGGTCCTCGCCTTCAGCAAGCTTGTGCAACAGTGCCGGGAAGGCCGTGTCGCCCTCACCGCTGACCGCGTAGTCGATGCAATCGATCGATCTGGCGAGTTCGTGGCCCATCTCACCGTCGAAATTCGCGCCGCCGAAGACCGTGACGATCTCCGGGTACCGCTCCTTCAACCGCCGGGCGAGCGCGAACGACGCCACGCTCTGCTGGAAGGTACAGCTGAACCCGACGACCTGAATATCCTTCCAGGACAGGGTTTCCAGCAGGTTGTCGAGAAACAGCGGCACCTCGTGGTCGCGAATCCGGCGCAGCAGTCGCTCGGCGTCGTCGGCCAGGTAGCCGAAGTCGTACTCCGTCAGCAGCGCCCCCGCGGCATCGGGCGCATCGTTGCCGAAGGCCTCGATCGAGAACAACCAGTCCCCGATCAGCCGGCCGCGATGCTCGGACAGCTTGCGATACAGCTCGACCCCGAGTTGCGCGGCGAAGTCGAGGTTGGCGTGCAGCGTTCGGACGTCGTGGCCCTGCTGCTCGGCGACGGCCTTCAGCAGCCCGAGCTGGATCGATGGCCGATCGACGTCCATGAACGGCATGGACACCAGGACCGTCCGCATCCGACGGCTTGGAGCTACTCGGCGCCGGAACGGGTGATCTTCGACGACTGCGTGAAGCTGACCGCACCCGTGCCACCCGCGTCGAGGCTCTCCACCGCCCCCGGCGTGAACGCCGTCGCGAACTGGTCGGCGAACGTCGGTACCGGCTCGACCACCTCGACGGTCGCCGTCCGCTCACCCCTGTTGACGACCTCGGCGGCCAACGCGAGCAGCCCCGACAACAGGACCCGCTGCGGCTCCGGCAGATTCAGCGCGTCCAACGTCGTGACGAGCCCCGCGACATCGTCGGCACTGATATTCACTTCGCCCATCGTCTCCCCCAGGTTCGGCCTCAAGGTCATTCACGGTGCCCGCTCGGCCACGGTCAGTCAAGGCCTTTTCAGGGCGCGAGTTTGGCACGAAGGGCGTCGGCGTCGGCGTGCTCGAGCAACTCCAGTACGCCGAGCGCCCGGGCCCAGGCGATCCGGGCCGCGCCGTCGTCACCGGCGGCATGGTGGACGTCGCCGAGCGAGGCGAGCGTGTCGGCCTCGTTGTAGCGATCACCGACCGCCTGGAACAACGCCACTCCTCGCTCGTAACAGTCCATCGCCTCGGCGAACCGGCCGAGCCGCTGCTGGATGTACCCGAGGCTGTCGAGCGTTTCGGCCTGGCCGAACTGGTCGGCCAGACTCGCCTGCAGCTCGAGGGCGAGCTCGCAGTTCCGCAAGGCGTCGGCGTAGTTGCCGAGGAGCGCGTGGAACCAGCCGACGGCGTTGAGCGATCGCGCCTGCCCGGCCCGATGATCGGCCGACTGGAACAATGCCAGCGCCAACTCGGCGTGTTCCAGCGCTTCCGCGTGGGCAGCCATCCGTTCGAGCATCCAGGCGAAGTGCCGATGGGTGTGGGCGGCGCCGACCGTGTCGCCGGACACCAGGTACCGGTCGAGGGCCGCCTGCAGGTTGAGCCGCGCATCGTCGTACAGCCCGAGCCGGATCTGTGCACAGCCGAGGTAGCGGTGCGCGAAGGCCAGCCGGGCCTCGTCGCCCAACCGCTCGGCGGCCGCGACCGCGGCACCGAGTGCCTCGAGGGACTCCTGCCAGAGCCCTCGGTAGGCAAGGAATCTGGTCATCGTCCAGACCAGCTGCCACAGATCCGCCTCCGGGGCCGACGCCGCCCGGACGATCGACAACAGCACGTACTGCTCGGTGGTGAACCACCAGAGGCCTTCGTCGTACGAAGTGAGGCTCTCCGGTACGACTCCTGGCGATACCGGCGGAAGCACGGTCGGATCGTCGTCGCGCCGGGTGTTGAGCAGGCTGTCGGCTTGGTAGGCGGTGTGCACGTAGTGGTCGAGCATCCGCCGCAGTACGTCGTGCCGCTCGGGCTCAGGGTGGTCCGCCAACGCCAGCTCAGCGGCGTACGCCCGCAGTAGGTCGTGGAACGTGTACCTGCCGGGCGCGTGCTCGGTCAGCAGGTGCGCGGCGCACAACTCGCCGAGCAACCGCCGTACCTGCCGAAGCGGTTCGGCAGCGAGGCTGACCACCGCGCGCAGGCCGATATCCGGGCCGAGGTGAAGTCCGAGCAACCGGAACAGCCGGGCCGCGTCCGGCGAGAGCCGCAAGTACGACCAGGAGAAGACGGCCCGTACGTCGGTCGCGCGGTCGGCACCGGCGAACTCGTCCAAGCCGGCCCGCAGCTCGCTCGCCAGCACCTCCAGGCTGAACTCGGGATAGGTGGCGGCACGTGCGGCGACAATCGCGAGCGCCAACGGGAGCCGGGCGCAGTGCTTGATGATCTCGTCCACGGCGGCCGGTTCGGCGGACACCCGGTCGGCGCCGAGGCGGTGGGCCAGCAGTGCGCGCGCCTCGCTGATCGAGAGGATGTCGAGCGTGACCGGCTGGGCGCCGTCGGCCGTCACCAGACCGCTCAACTGGTTCCTACTGGTCACGACCACTCGGCATCCCTGCGCACCCGGCAGCAGTGGCCGGATCTGATCCGCGTCGGCCGCGTTGTCGAGCAGGATCAGGGCCTTGCGACCGGCGACCAGGCTGCGGTAGAGCCCCACTTGCGCCTCCAGCCCGGCGGGGATCCGCTCGGGTTTGACGGCGAAGGCGTCGAGCATGGTCCGGACCGCCTCGGCCGGGCTGACCGGCGTACCGCCTGGATCGAATCCGCGGAGGTTCAGGTAGATCTGACCGTCGGGGAACCGGTCGCGTGCCTGATGCGCCCAGTGCACGGCAAGGGCGGTCTTGCCGACACCGGCCGTGCCCGAGAGCACGGCGATCCCACCGCTCTGCTCGCCGTCCGCGAGGATGGCGTCCAGGCGGCGCAAGCGGCTGACCCGGCCGGTGAAGCCGAAGGTGTCCGGTGGCAACTGGGCGGGTGCGGTGAGCTTCGCGGCCGATTGGACCGGCGGCTCACCACGCAGGATCGATCGATGTACCTCGCTCAGCTCGATGCCCGGATCCGCGCCGAGCTCCTCCACCAGACGCCGCTGGGCCGAGGCGTAGCGGTCGAGGGCCTCGGCGGGCCGCCCGGCCGCGTGCAGGGCCCGCATGAGCAAGGCCTCGAGCGGTTCGACCAGGGGGTACTCGGCGATCAGGTCGGGCAGCTCCGCGATCACCGTGGCGATATTGCCCAGGCGGAGCTCGAACTCGGCCCATTGCACGATGGCGTCCAGCCGGCGCCGGTCCCAGCGATCGCGGACCTGCGCGGCCCAGGCGCCGGGCAGGTTGGCCAGTGGGGTTCCCTGCCACAACCCGAGCGCTTTCGCGAGCTGACTCGCGCGATCCTGGGCGCCGTACTCGGGGTTGTTTCCCTGATCGACCAGGTGCCAGAAGCGGTGCAGATCGACCTGGTCAGGCTCGACCAGCAGCAGATAGCCGGCGTGGCGTCGTTCGATCTTGACGGCCGGGCCGAGGACGCGGCGGATGCGGCTCAGGTGCGAGTACAGCACGTTACGCGCGGCGGCCGGCGGATCGTCGTCCCAGACCCGGTCGATCAGGGTGTCGATGGCGACCGGGCGGCCCGGGTCGACGAGCAGCGCGGCCAGTACCAGCTGTTGCCGAGGGGTACCGACATCCAGCGGCCGACCGGCCGAGATGACGTCGATCCCTCCGAACAGGCGGAACTCCACCGCTGCCTCACCCCCAGTGACCGATGGTGTCCGGTCCGCAAGATTGCCGCAAGCTTCTTTCCCAACTGGGCTTGCCACTGTGAGGTCACCGGCTCGATCGGGCCGGATCTTCACACAGGGGGAAACCGAAATGCGACTCCGCTCATTCGCACTGCTGTCCACCGCACTGGTAGGACTCGGCGTGGCTCTCACGCCGGCGGCGGCCCAGGCCGCCGAGAAACCCACCGAGAAGCCGCGTCACTGTGTCGCGGACATCTCGGCCTCGACGGCCAAGGTCAGCTGCTACGACAGCTTCCCGGTGGCCATCGCCAAGGCGACCGGTAACCGCGTCGCCGACGCGCCGGCCGACCCGCAGAAGGCCAAGAACGACTCCGGCTTCACCGCCAAGATCAACGCCGCCGCCGGCAGCTCGTTCGCGCCGTCCGCGACGGTGATCGAGATCGCCTACGAAGACTCCTACTTCGGCGGCTCCACCTGGACGTGGACCGGCTCGGGGGGTTGCCAGACCAATCCGCTCGGCAACGTCATCTACTGGGTGAACAACTGGGACGACTTCAGCCACTGGTGGAACGACGAGATGGGCTCGTTCCGCAACTACTCGTCCTGCTACTCCAAGCACTACGAGCACGCCGGCTTCCAGGGCGCAGCCCTCGGCTGGGACTACCCGGAGCGCGCTGGCCTCGGCAGCCTGGACGACGAGATCAGCTCGATGCAGTGGTCCTGATCAACTGCGGGCAGCCTGGTCCCTCCTCGGAGGGACCGGGCTGTTCCACGTTTCTGCCTTAGGCCGACTTCTTCTTGGCGGCGGTCTTCTTTGCCGGGGCCTTCTTCGCGGCGGCGGCCTTCTTGGCCGGTGCCTTGGCGGCCGTCTTCTTGGCGGGGGTCGCGTTGCCTTGGCCGCCACCGCCGGTACCACCGGCAGCTCGGCGGGCCTTGGCGGCTTCGACGGAGGCTCGGAGCGCAGCGACCAGGTCGACCACCTCGGCACCCTCGGTCTCCTCTTCCTCCGTCTCGGCAGGCATCGGTACGCCGGCAGACTTCGCCTCGACCACCTGCTCGAGCGCATGCCTGTACTCGTCGTGGTACTGATCCGGGTCGAACTCGCCGCGCAGGGTGTCGATGTACGACTCCGCCATCGCCTTCTCCTGCTTGCGGATCTCGACGTCCTCGTCCGGTGCGGCGAAGGCCGAGTCGCGGACCTCGTCCGGCCACAGCATCACCTGCAGGACGAGCACGTTGTCGTGCGTCCGCAGCAACCCGAGGCTCTCCCGCGACCGCAGCGCGACCTTCACGAGCGCATACAGCTCGGAGCCCTCCAGCGCGTCGCGGAGCAGCACGTACGGCTTGGCGCCCGGTCCGCCGTCGGCAGCCAGGTAGTACGACTTGCCCAGGTAGAGCGGGTCGACCTGGTCGGCCGGCACGAACTCCAGCACGTCGATGACCTTCTTACTCGACAGCGGCAGCTCGGCGAAGTCCTCCGGCTCGAGCACCACCATCCGGCCGTCGGCCATCTCGTAGCCCTTGCCGATATCGGAGTACGGGACTTCCTCGCCGCACTCGGAGCAGACCCGCTTGTACCGGATCCGGCCGCCGTCGGCGACGTGCACCTGACGGAAGGAGATGTCCTTCTCCTCCGTCGCCGAGAACACCTTGATCGGGATCGTCACCATCCCGAACGAGATGGCGCCCTTCCAGATCGCCTGCATCGCCATCAGCTCCCTGTCAGCTCGTCGCCCGGCCCCGGATTCCGCGCGGCCCCTCGGCCGCGAGGAAGTCCGGGATCTCCTGTGTCGCGTACCACAACAGGTCTTCACCTTCGCACGAGTCGAGGGCGAAGACAGCTTCCTCGTGGCCCGGATCCGCGGTGTTTCCGTGCGCGACGTCCCACAGCTTCGCGGCCGTGGCGACCACCTCGACGGCGGGATCACCGTCGATATGCGCGGCCGCAACGGCTGACCACGGGATCACGACGTGCAACTCCAGTCGCGCGTCGCCCAGCTGGACGGTGCCGTCGGCCGGCGGGATCGCCGAGACGTCGCACGCCACCACGACCCGCTTGCGAGGCGCATCGGGGGCAGCCGCGACCAGTCCGACCGATGCCCGCGCCGCTTGCTCCATCGCGGCGTACTCGAGCTCCTCGTCATCGGCCGTCGCGAACCATTCGCGCAGCGCCGGCGTCACGGCGTACGCGGTCAGTGGCGCCGGACCGAACTCCCCCGCGTGACAGGCGGCGTCGAGCAGGGGGATGGTGCTTGGGATGTAGATCCTCATGAGCCCGCCTTCTTGGTACTGCGAGGTTGCTGTTTTCCTTGCTTTCCCCGCCCCACCGCCCCGGTCCGGCGACCGCGCGACGCACGGCTCCGGCTCCCCTTGGTGGTATCGAGCAACTCGTCCAGCGCGTCGGTGACGCACTGGGCGAAGACGGCCAGGTCAGGCATCGCCGTCCGGTCCGCGTTCAGCCCGAAGGACACCTTCCCGTCGTACGACGTGACGCCCACGGACAGCCCTTGACCCGGCATCAACGGCACCACCGGGTACGACGCGAGCATCGGCGCGCCCTGGGCGTAGAGCGGGAACTGTGGACCGGGCACGTTGGTGATCACCACGTCGTCGATCGGCCGCACGGTCGCCGTCGCGACCCGGGCCGCGAGGGCGTGCAGCGTCGTCGGCGCGAACCCGGCGATGCCGACCAGCGAGCGGGCGCTGACGGCTCGCCCGGTGTCCTTGTGCACCTTGGTCTGGTACGAGATCTGGTGCAGCCGCATGACCGGCGAGTTCTCCCCGACCGGCAGGTTCACCGTCGAGGCGATCACCCGCGAGCCGAGCGACGTCGGCTCCTCGTCATCGTCGTCGCGGATGCTGACCGGTACGACGGCCCGCACCCCGCGCGCCGGGCTGACCGACTCGCCTCGGGTCATCATCCAGGCCCGGAGCGCGCCGGCCACCACGGCCAGGATCACATCGTTGACCGTGCCTCCGTGCATCGCCCGGACGGCCCGGTAGTCCTCGAGCTCGGTCTGAACCGTGGTGAATCGGCGCTGCCCGGATGTCTTGACGTGCAGCGAGCTCTCCTGGACGTGCCGCTGCGCGACCACCGAGCCGACGACGTCTCCGAGCACCTCGCGCACGGAGGTCGAGCCGGTCAGGCTGGCCATCTCGGCCCGCGCCAGCTCCAGTACTGCGGTCGGGTGCCGCGTCGCGTCGGCGAACACCCCGGCGAGCAGCTCCAGCGCCGAGGGCGGGTGCGCGGGCTGCCAGGTGTCGGTGGGGGTGTCCCGCGGGTGCGCAGTCGCGTCCAGCACGACCTGGCCGATGTCGACCGTGCTGTTGCCGTCGACAAGTGCTTGGTGGGACTTCGCGATGATCGCAAACCGGTCGCCCTGCAGGCCCTCGACCAGGTACATCTCCCAGAGCGGCTTGGCCCGGTCGAGCCGGCGCGACATGATCCGCGCGACCAGCTCCAGCAGCTGCGCATGCGTGCCCGGCCGGGGCAGGGCGGACCGGCGTACGTGGAACGTGATGTCGAAGTCCTCGTCGTCCACCCAGATCGGCCCGGCGAACCGGCCCGGGACGTGCTGGATCCGCTGCCGGTACCGCGGGACGAAGGCGATCCGGTCCCGGATCAAGGCGACCAGGCTCTCGTAGTCGAACCCGTCGTCACCGTGCACCGGCGGCTCGAAGATGTCCACGGTGCCGACGTGCATCGGCGTGGCCGGGCTCTCGGCCTTCAGGAAGGTCAGGTCCAGCGAGGTCAACCGGTCCGGCATCGCGGGCCCTCCTTCTGCTGTCTGGCTTTCAGGTCTCGTGTTCAGTCACCCTAACCGGGTCCACGGACAGTCGGCTGCGACACTGGGCGGGAACTACGAACCTGGCTGTCAGCGATCGTGACACGACTGATGGTGCATAGCGGGAACACTCGGGGCCGTACGTTCGTCAGGCAAGAGGGCGTGTCGTGCGCCCGGTTCGTATCTCGACCCTTCGAAAGGCCCCTCGTCTCATGCGTTCGACGTTCTCCCGCGGTACCGCGCTCGCGCTCCTGCCCGCTCTCGGCATCCTGGTCCTGGCCGGTTGCGGCGACGACTCCGGCAGCGGCTCCGGCCCGACCAGTCCGTCGACCGCCCCCACCACCGCGCCCACGGCGACCCCGACCACGACGCCGACCGGGACGACCGGCACCCCGGGCAGTACGCCGAACACCAAGTCGCCGTCGAACACCGCCGACCCGTCCGGCGAGCAGGCCGACGTGACCGTCAACGTCACCGTTGCCAACGGCAAGGTCAACCCGAGCGGCTCGAGCATCAAGGTGAAGGCCGGCCAGACCGTCCTGATCACCGCGATCAGCGACACCGACGAGGAACTGCACATCCACGGCTACGACAAGGAGCTCGAGCTGAAGCCGGGCAAGCCCGCCTCGGTGAAGTTCCTCGCGAACATGAAGGGCACCTTCGAGGTCGAGACGCACAAGAGCGGCAAGCTGGTCGCCAAGCTCGTCGTCTCCTGACCCGCCGGTGATGTCTCTACTTCTGCCGCTGCACGGTATCGGCGGCCGGCAGGATCTGCCCGTTCCCTTCGGCCTCGCGGTCGGCGGCGCCGGCGTCGCGATCGCGCTGTCGTTCGTCGTCCTCGGACTGGCCTGGCGCAATCCGAAGTACCGGGGTAACAAGTCCGGCATACCGTTGCCGGACGCAATCACCCGGACGGTCGACTCGGCCGGCTTCCGCTGGTTCGTACGGCTGGTCGGGCTGGCGATCTTCCTGTACGCGATGGTGGCGCTGCTGTTCGGCGTGGACCGGCTGACGAACCCGATCTTCGGGTTCATCTACATCCTGGTCTGGGTCGGGCTGGTGCCGATCTCGCTCGTCCTCGGCCCGGTCTGGCGCACGCTGAACCCGCTGCGCACGATCCACCTGCTGCTCAGCAAGGCGTTGCGTCAGCCGCCCTCGCAAGGCTTCTTCACGCTGCCGAAGTGGCTCGGTCTGTGGCCGGCGGCGCTCGGTATCTTCGCGTTCACCTGGCTGGAGCTGGTGGCGCCCGACCGCGCCACCCAGCCGGTACTGCAGGCGTGGCTCGCGCTGTACGTCGTGATCATGCTGTTCGGCGCGATCCTGTTCGGCGACCGCTGGTTCTCGACCGCCGACCCGTTCGAGGTCTACGCCACGCTGATGTCGCGGCTGTCCCCGTGGGGCCGGCGCGACGACGGCAAACTTGTGATCCGGCGGCCGCTGGAGAACCTGGACGGTCTGAAGGCGCAACCAGGGCTGGTCGGTATGGTCGCGGCGCTGCTCGGTTCCACGGCGTACGACGGGTTCTCGAACTCGACGGCCTGGATCGGCTGGGCGCAGAACACCGACTACTCGATGACCACGCTCGGCACGCTCGCGCTGCTCGCCTTCATCCTGTTCGTACTGGTCACGTACTCGAGCGCGACCCTGCTGGCCGGGCGACTGTCGGACAGCTCCCGCACGGCGCTGCCCGGGCTGTTCGCGCACTCCGTCGTACCGATCGCCTTCGGGTACGTCGTCGCGCACTACCTGACCCTGCTGATCCTGGAGGGCCAGCGGACGCTGATCTACCTCAGCGACCCGTTGTCCAACGGCGCCAACATCTTCGGCACCGGCCTCCTCGGCCTGAACACCGACATCACCAACCACAGCACGACAATCTCGGTGATCCAGGTCCTGGCAGTAGTCTCCGGCCACCTGATGGGCGTCGTCTCAGCCCACGACCGAGCAGTAGCCCTCTTCCCCCGCCACAAAGCCCTAGCCGGCCAACTCCCCCTACTGATCGTCATGGTCGGCTACACCATCGGCGGCCTACTACTGCTGTTCTCCGCTTAGTACTACCCCCCACGCGAGCTCCTCCGTCGCCCGCTCCCGCCCACCCCGAGTCGCCGCTCCCAAGTCGCGGCTCGAGAAGCGCGGGAGCGGCGCCTCGCTCGCCTTCAAGGCTCCACTTTGTGCACGGTGTAGGCGCCTTGCCGCTGGAAATTCGCTCACCCGGTGCACAAGGTGCCTAGGGCAACCACCTGGCGCCCGGGTCCCCGCAGTCGCCGGGGCCGGTGGAAATCGCTGGCTGGGGAGCCGGAGGGCAGTGGCAGATCCGCTACTACGACCGAACCGCCTAGGCAGTTGGCTGCTTGGGGAGGGAGCGGCTCGTGTAGGCGAGGGTGAGGAAAGCCAGGAGGCCGAGGATCAGGTGGGAGTTGCCGGGGATGGACTGCCAGAAGGTCCAGCTGAGTTCCCGGTCGTCGCGGAACGGGACCCACCAGATCGAGCGGAGCATGAACAGTCCGTACCAGGCGATGCCGGTGACGAGGGCGACCCGGGAGCCCCACTCGCGCTGCACGGCGCGGATCAGGCTGATGCCCAGCGGGATGATCCAGACCCAGTGGTGGCTCCACGAGACCGGCGACGCGTAGAGCACGGCCAGCGCCATCACCGAGATCGCGGTCACCCGCTCGTCGGCCAGCCAGTACCTGCGGGCCAGCCAGAGCACCAGCAGGCCGAAGATCGCCGAGAGCAAGAACCAGACCGGCTCCACCCAGGACGCCTCGTCGCCGAGCCGGCTGAGGAAGCCCATGAACGACTGGTTCGCGGTGTAGGCCAACCCGCCGACCCGGTTCGCGTTGCGGATGACGACGGTCCAGTACTCCCACGACTGGTTCGGTACGACGGCGAACCCGATCGCCATCGTCGCCACCAGCCCGAGCACCGCGTTGCGGAACGCCCGCCACTGCTTGGTGATCAGCAGGAACGCGAGGAACGGCAGCGGCGTCAGCTTCACGCCGATCGTCACGCCGACCCAGAATCCCCGCCACCGCGCATCGGCCGGCCGGACCAGGTCGAGCAAGATCATTGCGGTGAGCAACAAGTTGATCTGGCCGAACTGGATCGTCTGCCAGACCGGTTCGAGCAGCAACGACAACGCGGTCAACGCGGCCAGTACTGCGATCCGCCGGTCGCGCCACTGCTCCGGGACCAGGGTCCACGCGTTGGCGGGCAGTGCTGCGCGCCAGATCAGCGCGATGCAGAGCACCGAGATCGTGGTCCAGACGACCAGCGCGACACCCCAGGGCACGACGGCCAGCGGCACCATCGCGATCGCCGCGAACGGAGGGTAGGTGAACGGCAGACCTGAGCCCGGCAGCTGTGCGTCGTACAGGGAAGCGCGGTCGAGCAGGACCGAGCCGCCCAGTCGGTAGACGCGCAGGTCGATCATGCCGTCGAAGAGTCCGTAGGCCCAGGCGCCGAGCGCGACGACGGCCGCGCAGCCGAGGACGGCGACGATCAGCCAGCGGCGGTCGGTGCTCGGTGGGGTCGAGGTCATGGTCACGTCAGATCTACTCCGAAGAGGGTTTCCAGTTCGCGCCGCGTCTGGTCGTACGACGTGTGCAGGATCCCGGTGATGCCGAGCTCGCGGGCGGCGACGACGTTCTGCTCGAGGTCGTCGATGAAGACGCACTCCGTCGGACGGAGGGCGAGCCGCTGCGCCGCCAGCTGGTAGATCTCGTGCTCGGGCTTGCGCAGGTGGACCTCGCCGGAGATGACGATGTCGTCGAACATGCCGTCCCAGGTCTCCCGCGGGTAGCTGTTGCCCCAGGAGTTCGAGAGCAGCGCGGTCTTGATCCCGTGCCCGCGGGCGCGGCGGATCAGCGCCGACATCTGCGGCTGGTGCTCGAAGTGCGCGAACATCCGCTCGATCAGGCCCTCGGCCTGGACCTGGCCGCCGTCGCGGCGGACCAGCATCGAGGCCAGTTTGCGCTCGAAGTCGGGGACCGCGATCTGGCCGCGCTCGAGCGCGTGGATCGGGTTCACCTCGGCTTCGACCGGGCTGGCGGACATCCAGTCGACCATCGCCCGGTAGTAGGTCTTGAAGTCGAGATCGTCCAACTCGGCCCAGCGGCCCAGCGCGTCGTCCAGGCCGGAGGTGAGCACTCCACCCCAGTCCACCAGCAGGCCGCGCAGTACGGGCTTGTCGTCAGGCATGCGCGCAAGACTACTCAGGACATGATCACGGCCCCCGGCCGCCCGCTCACCGGTCGTACTCGACCACGGCGTCGCCGGAGGAGGACCGGACCTTGATCGTGCGGGTGGCGGCGGGGTCGATCTTGACCTCGGCGCTCTCGTCGCCGGACTTGCTGTCGGTGTCGACCTTGTAGGTCTCGTCGCCCTCCGGGAGCAGGACGGCCGCGTCACCCGAGCTGGTTTCCACGTCCACGGTCGTCGGTGCCGTCCGGAAGGTCAGCTCGATGCTGCCGGAGCTGCTCTTGGAGGTGACCGAGCCGGCCGTCAGGCCGTTCGCCTCGAGATCGCCCGACGAGGACTCCAGCGTGACGTTGCCGGACAGGTCGTGCACCTCGATCTTGCCCGAGCTCGACTCGAGCGTGGTGCTGCCACCGAGACCCGTCACCGAGAGATCGCCGCTGCTGCTCTTGATCGTCACGTTGAGATCCCTGGGCACGGTCACGACGTAGTCGGTGTCGCAGCCGAACGAGAGGAACCCGCAGCCGGTGTCGCGGACCTCCAGCTTGCCGTCGTCGTACTTGTCCTTCGGGTCCGAGCCGAGGGCGTTGCGCTCGAACTTCCGGTCGACGGTGATCTCCTTGACGTCGCCCGAGCGCACCTCGAGATCGGTCGAGCTGGTCTCGATCGACAACGCCGTCCCCGCCACCGGGTAGGTCTGGTGGCTGGTCTTGGTTTCCTCGCTCAGACTCGTCAACGCCCAGTAGACGCCGCCCAGGATCAGGGCTACCGAGATCGCGATGCCATAGCGGCGCTCGGTACTCATCGTGCCGGCCGGACGGCCCTCGACGTCGGACATCGCTCTCCCTGATGCTGCCGGCGCCACGGTTGGCGCCTTGGCGTCAACCCTGGCATATCCCCGGGGCGTTGTCGGTGGGGTTAACCCCCGATCTTCAACTGAGGAGATCCCTGACAACCCCGGCTGCGAGCTGCTGCATCCCCTTACGGAGTTTGCTGGACTTGGCCGCCTCCACGAGGCTCCGGCCGTGCGACAGCGCCGCGTCGCAGGCCGCCTGGTCGAGCGGAAGCAACACGGCAGCCTGTACTCCCGCGTACTGGCTGAGCGCGGCTGCCACCGCATCGGCTGGGGAGCTCCCGAGCGACCCTGAGCGAACCCTGTTGACCACTACGCGCGTGTTGGCCGACGGGACGGCTGCCCTGAGCTCGTACAGGGATCTGATGAGCCGGGTGAGGCCTACGGGGTCGGCTGTCCCGACCACGACCACCTCGTCGGCCTCCTCGAGCGTGGCCAGGGTGGCGCCGTTGCGGCGCGGCGCGAGCGTGTCGAACGAGATCTCCTCGTCACTCTCGATACAGAAGCCCGCGTCGACCACCGTGCAGGGTGCGAGCATCCTGCAGGTCGACCAGACCGACTCGATCGCAGTGGGACGCAGCTCTGTCCACCGGTCGGCGCGGCTGAGGCCAGTGAGGACCAGTTGGTTCGGCCCGACCTGCCTCGCGTGTCTGGCGAGCACTGCTACATCCAGGGAGCCACCACTGGCTGACCTCGCGGCTGCGGCCAGGCCCGACGTCTCGTCGAGCATGCCGAGCAATTGGGCCACCGTGCCGCCGTACACGTCGGCGTCGGCCAGCAAGGTGGGGATGTTCCGCGCGGCGAGCTCTGCTGCCAGCCCGACTGCGACCGTACTGCGGCCAGGCGCGCCTGTCGGGCCCCAGACGGCGATGATCCGGCCGGCGCCTTGACCGTATGACGCCTCTGGGTTTGCCACTGACTCGCTGTTGAACGGTACGAACCCGCCCGCGAAGTGGGAGACGGTCGCGGGTGGACCCGACTCCACGGCGTCGATGATGGCTCGGCCGAGGTCATCCGCGCTGACGTCTGCCGGGAGGATCCGCTCGATGCCCATGCGGCTGAGGCGGTCCTCCGCTCCGGAGGGTTCACCGTTGTCGGAGGGGTCGACCAGGGCGACCACTGCGATCCGGCGGGCATGGAGAGCGGCCACTGCGTCAGAGGTCAGCCTGGGAAGGTCTTCTGCGAGCACCACGGCCCGCGCTTGGCCACTGGCTGCCGCGGCCATCACGTCGGCGATGTCGACGCATCGGCGGACTACTCGGATGCCGTTGGCTCTTTCGGCCCGGCGTACGACGTCTGCCTCCCATGGCGCACCGGTGACGGCAAGCAGGACGGGTACCGACATCAGCGGCCCCGCCGGATGAGTACAGGCTCGCCGTTACTGATCAGAGCCAGGGATGCCGGGAGCCTCCTCAGGTCCTCCTTCTCCAAGCCGATCAGTATCTGCCTCCTGGCCGAACTGCCGGCCACGCCCTTCACCGCGTCGATCTGTACTACGCGGACCTGGCCCCAAAGCATCGCGGCCGGTTGGTCCTTGGGAACGACCCACACGTCTACCTGGTCGCCTACAGCCGTGTCGGACGGGAGCCGGCCCGCCGCGATCGACAGTGGCAACTCTGTGCGCTCGTTGTCGGCCTTGGTGGTCGCCGCACCGCGCGGGACGAACTCGCCCTTGTTGATCGGCCGGGTGACGACCAGCCCCTTGAGCTCCGCGTCAGCGGCGACGTACTGGCCGGCGGCGTCGTTGCTGGTGAAGCGGACGTTCATGGTGGTGAGGTCGTCACCGGAGATCGTGGTGCCGATCGGGATATCGCGCTTGGCCGCCCAGACGGCGGTGGTGTCGTCGGCCGCGGACAGCAGCTTGGCGCCGGCCAGCGCGGTCATCGCGACCAGCAGCACGCCGAGGAGCAGCCGGCCGTCCTTCCAGCGGGCCCGCCGGGTCCGCAGGGTCGGCGTTGACGGCGCCGCGAAGCCACTTCGCAGCACAGGACTGTCAGCCACTCGGAACACTCCCCAGTTCGGTTACTAATTGATCATTCTTGGTCACGCTTGGTCACTCTTGGCGAGCGACATTCTGCCGTGTCCGCGGTTCGGGCGTTCGCCGTCATCCACAGGTCGGCGGAGGCTGGGGACAAACAGGCTCATTCGGGCGCTAACCGTGGCAAACTGAAGCAACCAGCCGCCGCCGACCCGAAGGGACCCAGCACGCATGCCGGCTCCGCGCTTCCTCCAACTGTCCGACGTCGCCGAGGTCCTGAACATCTCGGCCAACCAGGTCTACGCCCTGGTCCGTCGCGGCGACATCCCGGCAGTGAAGATCGGCGGCCGCGGCCAGTGGCGGGTGGAGTCGACCGAGCTGGAGAAGTACATCGAGCGCCTCTACACCGAGACGAAGCAGTTCATCGACACCCACCCGTTCGGTGAAGAGGCCGAGGCTCCCTCCGAGGAAGCCCAGCTCTAGCGTCTTCCGGCTTCAGCGTCGCCGGACGGCGTCCAGCGCCTGAGTGGGGACCAGCCGGGAGTTGTAGACCTCGGTACGCCGGCGGGGCGCGTCAAGCGGGTGCTCGGCGATCTCGAGGAAGTCCGCGCCGACCCGGTCGATCGTGCCGGTGATCGGGTTTCCGCCGCAGAACAACGTCACCGGTGAACGATCCCGGGCGATTCCGCGCAGCAGATGCGCCAGCCCGAGTTTGGCCGCGACGGCCCCTCGGCCGACTCCGCGAACGGGCCCAGCCCGTGGATGCCGGTGAGCGCGGCGGCGGGGATCAGCCACTCCTCGTAGCGCTCCGCCTCCAGCAGCAGGCAGTCCTTGCCGACCCGGCCGAGCGTCCCCTGGACGGGCTCGGCACGCCTCAGGTCCACCCGGATCATCGTCCCGACGGCACCACGCAGGCGGTCCAGCACGGTGATCTTGCCGACCTCTGCGCGGATCCGGTCCGCGACCTCGCCGTACAGATCGCCGTCCTGCAGGGCCTCGAACTGTGACTCCAGGTCCTCGAACAGAGCTTCCAGACGCATGCCGCGAACCTACCCCGCCCGAGCGGTCAGCAGCACTCTGCGTCAACCCCATCGACACTCCGTGACAGATTCCATCGTTTTTCGACTTGCCAAAGGCGGTCTAGGCAGGGCTATATTGATCAAGCCAGCGCAAACTCAAGCAAACGCATAGATCGGAGGTCAAAACAGATGAACACGATGATCCGTGGACTGAAGGGACTGCTCGCCCTGGGCGCACTCGCCGCCCTCGGCCTGCTGCTGCGCTGGGTGACCGCAGGCTCGATCGATGCGGCCAGCGCCCAGGACCTGACCTCGATGGCCTCGGTCGCGGTCGGCGCGGTCGCCTGGGTCTCCTACGGCTGGCTCGTCGTCGCCGTGCTCGCGACAGTGCTCGAGCAAGTCCCGGGTGTCATCGGTCGCAGTGCCTCGCTCGTGGCTACGCGCATCACGTCCCAGACCTCACGGACTCTGCTCCGCTCGGCCCTCGGGGTGGCCGCTGTCACGCCACTCACCATCGGCGTCGCCCAAGCCGCCCCCGGCGACGGCAGCCATGGCTTCACCACCACAGAGTCGCGCTCAACGATCCAAGTGACGGCCCACGCCGGCGACCGCCCCTGGAGCGCCGTCGAGCCCCGCTCGACCGTCGAGGTGACCGGCAGCTCAGTCGGTGATTGGCGAGCCACCGAGAAGCCGTCGTCCATCGAGCTCACCGGCTCCGGCGAACCGTCGGCGGCCTTGGCACGAACGGGAGCCGAGTCGCGGACCCGACCGGCTCCGGGCAAGGGGCAAGGCGCTCAGCTGACCGGGCGTACCGCAGTACCGAAGAAGGGGCCGGTCGAGCAGGTTGCTGTGCCGGATCGGCCGACCAGCGGGGCTCCGACTCGCTACACGCATCTGCAGTCGGGGCAGCTCGCCCGTGCCGCCTCACAGGTGGTCAAGCGAGGCGACTCGCTCTGGTCGATCGCCGCAGCCGAGCTCGGCCCCCACGCGACCGACGAGGCCATCGCCGCCCGCTGGCCGCAGTGGTACTCCGCCAACCGCCAACTGATCGGCCCAGACCCAGACCTGATCCACCCCGGTCAGGTGCTCAAACCACCCGCACTCAGCCACCCCGTGCCGCGAACCCACCAGGAGAAGTGACATGAGCAACCACCCGACACTCGCCGCCGTCCGCACCCTCCCGGCCACGGACACCCACCCTGCCCGACGCCGCGTTCACGCCGCCACCCCGATGACGCAGGGCGCCTTGGCCCTGCGCTACCAAGAGGCACCAGACCTCCGCCCGGCACCGGCTCCGCCCGTACTGCGCCTGGTGCCGACCGGCCCATCGCTGCCCGAGGCCCAAGCCTGGGCGACGCGCCTGGTGCAGGCCGTCGCCGAAGTACTGGCCGGCGATCGCCCGATCGGGCAGCTGATCCGCTTCACGGATGCGGTCGTTTTCAGCGACCTCAACCGGCGGGTCCGCGTCCTCGGCCTGACCACGACCGCGACCGGCCGCAGCGCGAAAGAGCGCAGTGCGGTCTGCTCGGTGCACGTCTTCACGCCCGCCACCGAGGTCGCCGAAGTCTGCGCGCACGTCCGGTACGGCGACCGCTCCCGCGCGATGGCACTTCGCCTGGAAGTGCACAGAAACCGGTGGATCTGCACCGCCCTCGAACTTGGCTGACCTTTAGGACGTCGTACTCGGTGCAACCCGATCGTGAATCCACTGTCACGGAGCTGTCGCACGACCGGGCGTAGCGTTGCGAGATCGGTCAGGGGGATCGATCCAGTCCGTTCCGGGGGAACGAATGCAGAAGAGCACCACCACCAGCGCCCTGTCCTTCGTGGACACCACCCCAACCGACACCGTTGACGACATTCGCGCTGACGAACTGGACGAGCAGGACGAGCTGACACCGGCCGAACTGGCCCGGATGTTGCCGCGAGTCGGCGAGCGGCGCTGGTCGCAGCGAGTGCCCGCGCTCTATCCGATGGCCATCCGGTATCACCGCGCGCGGCGGCGGATCGAGTGGATGAGGTCCGACACGGCGTACGCGCGGGCCAAACAGGGTGAGGATCTCCCGATCCGGGTGAAGCGGCACAAGTCGCTCCTGCTGCGCCAGCTCGGCGAGACCGAGATGTGGATGCAGCACAACAAGGTGACCAACCTGAAGCTCGCGTGTGCACAGGTCGACGGCGTACTGATCCGCCCGGGCGAGACCTTCTCCTTCAACAAGCTGGTCGGCAACGCGACCCGTCGCAAGGGCTATGTGAAGGGCATGCGGCTGTCCAACGGCCAGGCCAAGCCGGGGATCGGCGGCGGCATCTGCCAACTCGCGAACCTGCTGCACTGGATGGTCCTGCACTCGCCGCTCACCGTGACGCAACGCTCGAACCACAGCTTCGACCCGTTCCCGGACAACGGCCGTGTGCTCCCGTGGGGAGTCGGCTGCAGCATCGTCTACAACTACGTGGATCTGCAGTTCCGCAACGACACCGACCAGACGTTCCAGCTCCGCGTCGGAGTCGGCGAACGGTACCTGGAAGGCGAGATCCTGGCCGAGCAGCCGACTCGCTCGTCATACCGGGTCTTCGCTCGCGGGGAGCGGTTCCTCCTGGCCGGCAGCGAGTACTTCCGCCGCAACGAGATCTGGCGCACCGTCATCGACCGCCGCACCGGTTCCCGGCTCGAGGACGAACTGATCCGCGAGAACGTGGCCCTGGTCAAGTACCTCCCCACCGGCGTGAACGTCATCGACGTCGACCTCCGCCAATACCCGCCTGCGAGCTGACCCCCGACGGGCCGGCTCGGCGACACCTGGCTCGGCGACCTGGCTCGGAACAGGTGCGGCACCCGGAACGTCGGCTGGCGGAAGGTCGGCTGGCTGGAAATGTCGGTGCGGGGTTGCAGACTTGAGGTGTGGGCTGGGAAGCAGGGGTTTACCGGGAGCGGGCGGCGGTGCTGCCCGGGGCTGTGTTGTGGGCTCGTACTTCGGATGGCGGCGCCTATCGGGTGTTGCCTGATGGGTGCATGGATCTGTTGTGGATCGAGGGTGAACTGGCGGTGGCTGGGCCCGATAGCCGGGCTCATGTCGGCGCAGCCGAGGCTGGGGTTCGGTATACGGGGTTGAGGTTTGCGCCGGGGACTGCGCCGGGGCTTCTCGGGGTGCCGGCCCGAGAGGTGCTAGATCAACTGGTGCCGTTGGGCGACGTCTGGTCGCCCGCGCGGAGCCGGCGGTTGGCGGATCGGATCGGGAGGGCGGTTGATCCGGCGTTGGGATTGGAGGAGGTCGCGGGCGAGTTGTTCGATGCGGCGCCCGATCGGTTGGTGGGCCAGGTGCTGCGGGGCGTTCGGCGCGGCGTCGCAGTACCGGTGTTGGCCGGAAGCGTGGGATTGAGCGAGCGGCAGTTGTACCGGCGGTGCCTGGATGCGTTCGGGTATGGGCCGAAGATGCTGGATCGGGTACTACGGCTGAATCTCGCGTTGGATCAGGCGCGCGCGGGACTGTCCCTCGCGGAGGTCGCGGCGCGGACCGGCTATGCCGACCAAGCTCATTTCACCCGCGACGTGAAAGCGCTGACCGGGCTGCCACCGCGCACCCTGCTGGCCTGACAATCACCCCATGAGCGATTCGCGCCGCGCGGCCCGGAGCACCGACCGAGCAGGTTCGGCGACACCCCTGCGCCACAACCCCCTGAACGCCGTCACCGCATCCGTCGAACGAATCCACCGCAAAGACGGCACCACCTACATCCGCAAACAACTCCGCAACCCCACACCCCAACAGCCCACCGACACACGAGACCCGCAGAACACACCACAAGCCCCGACAGAGCCAGAAGCAGAGACCCAGCCCCAGGCTGCAGGGCCGTCGGCGACTGGGCTGCAGCCGACGGATGCGGAGCCGCTGCCAGCGACGGCGCCACGGCAGTCGCCCGCTGGACCACGGCTGCCGGCGGCTGGGCGGCCGCCCACGGATGCGGAGCCGGGAGCCGAGGGACTGCCGGTGACGCGGGCGTCGGCGGCTCGGGTGTCGGAGGCCGGGGCGGGAGCGTCGGCGGCTCGGGTGTCGGGGGCGTTGGTTGGGGCGGGGTGGGGGGCTTCTGGGGTGGTTCGGCATTGGAATTATTGGCGGCGGGAGGTGGAGGTTTATCGGGACGCTGAGTTGCGGGGGCGGCTGGAAGGTACTGGGCTGGTGTTGCCGGGGGTGGAGGTCGAGGAGATCGCCGGTGGCGCGGTGCTTTATCTGGAGGACATCGTGGGGCGGGCTGGGACTGAGTTCACGCTGGAGGATCATGCAGCGCTGGCTCGAGCTTGTGGGCGGTGGCAGGCGCGGCCTGCGGTGGTGCGGCCGTGGACTTCGGTGGGCTTCCTGCGGGACTACTCGACTACCCGCGAGGTGCCGTGGGAGTTGCTCGACGACGATGCCGCCTGGAGACAACCGCTGGTGGCCGACAACTGGCCGGCCGGGTTACGGGATGGTTGGCAGCGGTTGGTTGCCCATCGCGACGAACTGCTGACGATCGTCGAGCAGTCGCCGCGGGCAGGGTGTCATCTCGATCTGTGGGTTTGTAACGCGATCCGGCGGCCAGATGGTGAGATCGCCTTGCTGGATTGGGCTTTCTGCGGAGATGGGGCGCTTGGTGAGGACCTCGGGAACTACATTCCCGATGCGGTCTTCGATCTGTTCTGGCCGGCCGAGCGGTTGCCCGAGCTTGCCGAGACCTGCGTCAGCAGCTATCTCGAAGGGCTTCGTGAGGGTGGGTGGCGAGGCGATCCGGACGTTGTGCGGCGGGCGGTGATGGCGTCGGCGGTCAAGTACGCGTGGTTGTTGCCGGGGTTGCTCGGGCAGGCGTCCCGTTCGTCTCACAAGGCGTATCACCAGCAGGCGGACAGTCAGCATCTCTTCCAGCAGCGCGGGCTTGCACTCAGCTTTCTCGCCGAGTGGTGTGCCGAGGCGCTCAAAGGATGACGGTGAAGCCTCCCGGTGAGACGGGGACGTTGAAGGTCCGGGCCGTCGTGGCGAAGTGAGCCTGTAGAAAACAGCTGTCGTCGTAGGCGGAGATGACGCTGCGCCGCGCCGAGGCGACGGTGACCTGGTGCGAGCGCCGGTGCTTGTCGACGCTCGTGAGGAGGATGGCGGTGGTTGCCGACGAGGTCAACTGCAGCTGAGAGATCAACGGCAGGAGCAGTACTGCGTCCACGCGGAGCGCGGAGGCCGTGGAGCCGGGAACGGTGGAGGCGAGGGGTGTGGAGGCGGGGGGTGGGGTGGCGGTGGTGGTTAGGTGGGTTGTGTTTGGGGGGAGGTAGGTGGGGAGGGTGTGTGGGAGGAGGGCGCCGGGGGTGGGTGAGGTGCCTTGGGGGCCGGCTGTGCCGTGGTTGATGGTGCCTAGGGGTTTGCCGTTGGCTGACCAGGTGGTTTGGCCTGCGTGGCGGTCGGTGACGGTGTCGATGATGGGTAGGGCGAGCTGTGGTTGGTCCGAGGGCGGTAGCGTCCAGGTGGCTGTACTGCCTGGAGTGAAGGCTACGTAGGAGTTGTTGCTCCATTGGGATTCGCCGGTCCATGGTGACGGCGGGGTGATGACTGTGGCGCCGGTGGAGAGTACTGCGGACTCGGCTTCGATCGTATGCAGGCCGGAGAGCGTCCGGCTGGCGGGGCCTAGCGTGCGGGCCTGTGCGGCCAGCGACGGGTGCGCGTCCAGGGACAGCATGGAGAGTAGGCCGTGGATCGTGGATTCGGCGCCGGAGTTGCGGTTGACGATCCCGTCGCCGGAGATGCCATCGTAGGTGCGCCCGGTGGTGGGGTCGTACATCGGCGTGCCGGCTCGGTTTGCGCCGAAGTACCAGGCGCCTACGAAGGCGGCGACCTGACGAAGGCCGGGGCGGTTGGCTGCGGACGCTACTCCGAGGAGGGCTTGGAGGCGGGCATCGACGCCGTACGCGATCTGTGTCCGGTCGATCGGAGCAGGGAGCCAGCCGTTGTCGGGGCCGCCAGCAGTCATCAGTAGCGGAGTGAAGCCGGCTGCGTCGCCGATGGCCGGCTCCAGCAAGCGCGGCGATCGCAGTGCGACGGAAGCAGCCGCCAGCGCGGAAGGCATTTGAGCTCCCCACGCGTGCCAGTCAGAGATCGACTCACCCCACGGCAGCAGGGCCCGGAACGGCCACGTCTGCCTGTCTCCAGCAGCCATCGCAGCAATCGCCTCGGCAAAGCGAGCAAGCGCACGCCGTGCACGAGCAGACCCACCAGCACCGGCCGCACCAGCGCCAGCAGCGCGGTCGGCGGTGACGTAGGCGGCTAGGCCGAGGACTGCTTCGGAGGTGGCGTCGGCGCCTGCCACTATCAGCCAAGCGGGGACCCGGCGGCCGTCGACGACATTCCACACGCCGTAGTGGACCAGCACCTGCCGCTCCAGCGCAGCGATCGCCAACTCGAGCCGCCCGCGAAGGAAAGCGGCAAACCGGGAGTCGACAGAGCGGAAGACGGCATACCCTTCCCCCAATGCCCAGACCGTCCTGGCCAGCCAGTACGCCGGGCCGGAGTCGGATGGGTCGGGTAGCTCCACCGGATCGGCACTCGGGTTGAGCGTGCCATCCGGCTGCATCCACAGCACCACGTTGCCGGCGTTGGCTCCACTGGCCGTCTGCAGGAAGGTCAGCCCACGCAACAGCCCGTACGCCGCCTGTCGGCTGTGCGCGTCGCCGTGCATCGAGTAGTGCCGCAGGTAGACGACGGCAGCCCGAGCTAAATCATCGGCGTTGAACGCACCTTGTCCATAAGTGTTAGTTGAAGGGTTGTACGCACCGCCACCAACCCGCGCATAGGAGCCGTCATCGCGGCGGTCGGCGTACGTCCACAACACCCCGACCGGCCCCGACCCGTACGTCGAATGCCCAGCCACCGAAGGCGGCGAGACGGAGGCCCCCAGATAGTCGAGATGCGCAAGATTCGTCAACGCAGGCAAACCAGGCAGAGCGGTCGAAGCTGCAGCTGCCGCCGAGACCCCCGGCACGCTGGAGACGGCAGCGGCCGCAAGGGACCCACCGAGGACGGTACGGCGAGTGACCGTCATGACAACCGGTCCAAGCGGGCAACGCCGATCTTGGCGTCGGCCATGCCGTAGAAGACGTAGTGCACGCCGTCGACCTCCTCGATCGCGGTCGGGAAGACGACATTGCCGACCGTCCCGATCCGCTCCTCCTCCGTCTCAGGAACGAGGATCGGCTCCGCAGTACGAGCAATGACCCGCGTGACATCCAACGGATCCAGCAGCATCGCGCCCGCCGCATAGCTGACCTTCTGCGTGGTGGGATCAAACCCTTGAGGCTGCTCCCCCGTCACCCCGTGGTGGATGACGAGCCACCCCTCAGGCACTCGCAAAGGCGCCGGCCCCGCACCGATCTTGAGCTCCTCGAACGGATACTCCGACATCGCCACCAACCGGTGCTCCCGCAGATGAACGAGGTTGCGCAGATCCCGCTCCACCTCCGCGACGGGCACGAACGAAACCCAGATCCCCGGCCGGTCGTCCGTCACCCCAGCCGGCAGATGCACCCCCTCGCCTTCGCGGAACCAGCCGAGATCCCACATCGGCCGATGCAGCATCGCGTACGACAGAACGCCGTCCGGCCCAGGCACCGGCTCGGGAAAGAACACCGTGTCTTTGTTCGGAAACAGGTTGAGATCGGTATCGAGCGAGGCCTGATACTCGAAGTGCAACGGCCCCAACCGGGTCCACGACCGCAGATCCTCCGACACCGCCAACGCCGGCTTCGGTCCCAGCGGCCCATAGGCGACATAGGTCATCACGTGCTTGCCCAGCGATGGAATCCACGTCACCCGCGGATCCTCCACCCCGGCGTTGTTCAGCCCACGCTCCCAGCCTTCGTCGGGAGCCAGTACGACGCCCTCGCGCGAAACCCCGGTCGGTACGCCGTCAGTCAGTACCACCGACGCCAGCCCGATCCGAGACACATTGCCCGGGGCAACCAATCGCGGCAGCAGGTAGAGCCGCCCGTCAGGCGTGTGCCCAGAGGCCGGGTTGAGCACACCCCCGGACTCGAGCGAGTTGCCTGGCTCCGGCGTCATCACGACACCAAGACGCGTCAATGTATAGGGAACAGTCACAGCGGAAATCCCTTTCAAAAGCTAGCCTTTGACCCCGGACTCGAGGCTGGACGAGATGAAGCGACGCTGGAAGATGATGAACAGCCCGATCGCCGGAGCGGCCAGCACGCAGGCGCCGGCCAGTACTGCGCCGAACGGGTTCGCAGCGCGCGCCGAGACGGTGGTGAGGTAGTTCGACAACGAGACCGCGAGTGGCTGCAGGTCTTGTTGTTTGGTGATCAGGAACGGCCAGAGGAACTCGTTCCACGGACCGATGAAGGTCAGCAGGACGCCGGTCAGCAAGGCCGGCTTCACCAACGGGATCGCCACCCGCCAGAGGATGTTCAGCTCGCTCGCGCCGTCGATCCGCGCCGCGTCGAACAACTCCTGCGGCAACTGCAGGAAGTACTGCCGGAACACGAACACGGCGGTCGAGTTGATCGCGAAGGGCGCGATCATGCCGAGGTAGGAGTCGGCGAGCCCGTAGCTGCGCACGATCATCACGTACAGCGGAATGGTCAGCAACTGGAACGGGACCACCTGGACCAGCAGCATCAGGTTGAACACCGCACCGCGGCCACGAAACTGCAACCGGGCCAGCGCATAGCCGGTCAGCACCCCGAAGACGAGAGTGCCGAGAATGACACCGCCGGTGAAGATCCCCGAATTCAGCAACGACCGGCCAAGATCGATCGCCGCGTTGATCTCGGTGTAGTTCTGAAAGGTCAGGTTGCCCGGCGACGGGAAGGCGCCCTTCACCGACGGGTCCGGCTCGGCCTGCAGGCTGCCGATCAGCATGTAATAGAAGGGAAACAGGAAAACGAAGGCGCCGACCAGCAACAAGACGAAGCGTCCCGGACTCTTCCTCATCGGTCCTCCCGCCCCACGAACCTGCGTTCGACCACAGCCAGCAACAGCACGCCGATCACCAGCAGCACACCGATCGCAGAACCGATATCGGGATTACCCTGCTCGATTCCCTTCTGGTACATGATCAGTACCGGCGAAGCGGAATGTCCGTCCGGACCACCACCGCCGGTGAGCAGATAGGGCTCGGTGAACAGGTTCGCGCCGGTCACGGTGGCGAGCAGGACCACCAGCGTGGTGGCCGGCCGCACTCCCGGCACGGTCACGTTCCAGAACGACTTCAACCGTCCGGCGCCATCCATCGACGCCGCCTCGTACAGGTCCTTCGACACGTTCTGCAACGCGGCGAGGTAGAGCAGGATGAAGAACCCCAACTGCTTCCAGGTCACGTAGATCGCCACCGTCGGCATCGCGAGCTTCGAGTTCACCAGCCAGGACGGGTCGGGGGCGAGTGGGCCGAGGATCCGGTTGACCAGGCCGTCGGAGTTGAACAGGAACAGCCAGACCCCGACGACGGCGACGCTCGCGGCGACGTACGGGACGTAGAAGCTGACCCGGAAGAACGTCCGCCAGCGGATCGCCGCGTTCAGCGCGTAGGCCAGCAGCAGTGAAAGTACGACGGTCAGCGGCACGTTGATCAGCAAGAAGATGCCCACGTTGACGAACGACCGCCGGACCGCCGGATCCGAGAGCACCGTCGCGTAGTTCGCCAACCCGACGAACGGCCGCTCCACGATCGCGCCGGGCGCGGTGAAGAAGTAGTCGTGGAACGACATGTAGACCGCGAATCCCAGCGGGTAGGCGAAAATCACCGCCAGGAACACCACGTACGGGGTGACGAACGCAGTACCGATCGGCTGTTTGCCCAGTACTGCGGCAAGCACCCCTCGGCGCCTCGAGACGGGGCGGCTCATGACCCGGCGGCGAGCTGGTCGACCTTCTGGACGGCGCCGTCGAGGGCTGCGCCCGGGTCCTGCTGACCGAAGATCACGGACTTGGAGTAGGCGTCGCGGAAGGTCTGCCAGATGGTGATCGAGTTCGGCACGTTCGGCACCTCGACGGTCCGCGCGGCCTGGTCGGCGAACTGCTTGTAGTCGGGGTTCTTCGCGAAGTACTCCGGGTAGCTGCCGGCCACGTCGGCGCGCAGCGGCATCTGGCCGGTGCCCTGCAGCAACTTGCCGTCCTGCTCCTTGCTGGTGGCGAACTTCAGCACGTCCCACGCCGTCCCACGGTTCTTGCAGGCCGAGTACATCGCGACGTTCTTCGCGTCGCTGAAGGTGTAGGTCTCGGCAGCGGACTTACCGGCAGAAGTCGGCACCGGTACTGCGCCCCACTCGACCTTGCCCTTGTACGTCGCGATCGCCCAGGGACCCACGATCGCCATCGCGGCGGTGCCGTCGACGAACGAGTCACCGGTGTACTTCTCCTGCGACGCGAGCTTGTCGGCGTACATCGTCCGCCAGAACCCGGCGACCTTCTTGCCCTCTTCGGACGCGAACTGTGCCTTGCCGTCGGCAACGAGTTGCTTGCCGCCCGTCTCGGCCGCGAACAGCGGGTAGAAGTCGAACCAGGACTGGTAGAACTCGTTGCTCGGCGCCGGGTAGATGGCGAATTTCGCTGCCTTCGCCGCGACCAGTTTGCGCGAGGTGGCTAGGAACTCGTCGTACGTCGCCAGCGGCGGTTTGACCGTGTCGATCCCCGCCTTGGCGAAGGCCTTCTTGTTGTAGAAGATCATCACCGGGTTGGCTTTCCACGGCAGCTGGTAGTACTTGCCGTCGGTCGACTTGTACTGCTCGGCGACCTTGCCGGAGCGCTCTTCGAGGTACGACTTGCCGTCCGCGAAGCTGTCGAGCGCCACCAGGCCACCCTGCTTCTGGAACTGCGAGACGGACGCGGGCGAGGTGTTGAAGATCAGGCAGGGCGCGTTGCCCGCGGTGATCGCCGCGCCGATCACCTCTTCGGAGCTCTTGCCGGTCGGGATCTCCTGCGCGGTCACTTTCTGGTCAGCGTGGGCGGCGTTCCAGGCGGCCACCATCTGCTTGCCCCAGGCCACTTCCTCGGCATTGTTCGACATCCAGATGGTGATCTCGCCGCGAGCCTGGGCCGCCGCATCGGCGCTACCACCGCCATCGCCGCTGCCGCAGGCAGCCGTAGTACCGGCCAGGCCGAAGGCCAGTACCGCGGCCATGAGCTTGTGTTTCATGAGTCCTCCAGGTTGGCGGTTGACCGCCGGATGATCAGGCGAGCGGGCGGCAGTTCCACATCCGGTACTGCCGTGCCCGAGAGAAGGCCGTCGCCGTCGATGAGCTGGTTGAGGGTGCGCGCGGCCGCCTCGCCGAAGGCGTAGGGGTCGGCGCGCACGGTGGTCAGACCGGGATGGACGAACTCGGCGAGCTCGCTGTCGTCGAAGCCGGCCACGCTGAGGTCTTCGGGGACCCTCAAGCCGGCCTGTTGCGCGGCGCCCATGCCCGCGATTGCCATCCGGTCGTTGGCGTAGACGATCGCGGTCGGCCGCTCAGGGACATCGAGCAACCGCTTGGTCGCCTCGATCCCCCCGACGGCCGTGAAGTCGCTGGTCTCGATCGCGGCCGGTTGCAGACCGGCCTCGGCGAGAGCGGAGACGAAGGCCTCTGTACGGGCCGTAGCGTGCACGAAGTCCTGCGGGCCGGCCACGTGCGCGATCCGGCGATGGCCGAGCTCGAGCAGGTGCTGGACGACCGCGATCGTGCCGGGCCGGTCGTCCAGACAGACCGCGGGGAACGGCGATGGCCCCTCGGGCCGGTTGAGGGTGACGGCCGGCAGGCCGAGCGAGGTCAGCAGGTCGATCCGGGGATCGTCGTGGCGCAGGTCGGACAGGAAGACGCCGTCGACGCGACCGTCCTGAGCCAGCCGCCGGTACCCCGCCTCCTCGCCATCGCCGGGTGCGACGACCTGCAGCACGAGAGCCTGCCCGCGAGGAGCGAGCACGCTCTCCACCCCGCCGATGAAGGCCGGGAAGAACGGGTCCGACGACAGCACGCCGGGGTCCCTGGTGATCACCAGACCGAGCGCGAACGCCTTCGAGACCGACAGTGAGCGAGCCCGGTTGCTCGGCCGCCAGCCGAGTTCGTCGGCGGCGGCCAGGATCCGGTCGACGGTCGTACTGGCCAGCCCCGGCCGGCCGTTCAGCGCGAACGAGACCGCGCCCTTGGAGACGCCTGCGCGGGTCGCCACATCGGCGATCGTCGGTCGTTCCTTGCTCATCGGCATCCTTCGATTGAGCGTTTAAACCGGTTTAATCGCTCACTAAACCGGTATAAACACTCGTAGTCAAGGGTTCAGCCGCGATGCACGGGAATGCGCTAACCAATGCTTTCCGCGCACTCGTTTGCAGTTTCCCTTGACGGTCCGGCACCGGATCGCTTTACTGAGCCATCAGTGCCGGGCCTGTCAGACCCACACTGCAGTGACGCACCCAGCCGGTAATGAACTCACGTTCGAGCCCGGTTTCCAGGCGCCAGGGCGACGGCCCGAGGCGGGGTAGCGTCCCCAGGACCGATGGAGCAATCGTGTCCCGTTTCCGCACCTCTCGGGTGATGGTGGCCGCTGCGGCCGCCGCCGTCGCAACCGCCGCCCTCCTCACCCCCACTGCCGCTCAGGCCGCAGTGACCCTCCCGCCCACCCACGCCAAGTTCGACTACCAGATCGGCGGGGCCTATACGCCGCCCGCCGGCGTTCAGGTGGTCACCCGCGACCGGACCGCCTCCCCTGCCGCTGGTGTCTACAACATCTGTTACGTGAACGCCTTCCAGGTCCAGCCCGGAGAGCAGAGCCAGTGGCCCTCCGACCTGCTGCTCCGCGACGCCCAGGGCAATCTCGTCATCGACGAGGACTGGGGCGAGGCACTGCTCGACATCCGCACCACGGACAAGCAGAACCGGGTCGCAGCCAAGGTCAACGGCTGGATCGACGGCTGCGCCACCAAGGGCTACAAAGCGATCGAGCCGGACAACTACGACAGCTACGAGCGCTCGAAGAACCTGATCAGCACCTCCCAGGCCAGGGCCTACCTCAAACTGCTGGCGACGCATGCCCACAGCAAGAACCTCGCCATCGCGCAGAAGAACACCGTCGACCTCGCGAGCTACCGCACCAGCGTGGGCCTGGACTTCGCCGTCGCCGAGGAGTGCGGCCAGTACGAGGAGTGCGGTGACTATGTCGATGCCTTCGGCAACAACGTGATCGTGATCGAGTACACCAACGGCGGCCGGACCAAGGCCTGTTCCGGGTTCGGTTCCACGTTGAGCATCGTGCAGCGCGATGTGGATGTCCGCCCGGCCGGTACCAGCGGTTACGTCCGCAAGACCTGCTGATTCACTCCACCCCCTTTAAATCAACGCCGTCAACCCAAGTCCTAGGGGTTACCCATGCCATCACCAATACGTCGAGCACCAACTCGTCGTGACATCCTTCGCTTCACTGCCGCTCTGGCCGCCGCCGGCACCCTCGCTGCCTGCGGCAAATCGTCCGATGACGAGGAAGCCGGTGGCGTCGTCACCGTCGACCTCTGGCACGGTCAGACCGACACCGGCAAGAAGGCGCTCGATGCCTTGATCAAGCAGTTCAACGAAACGCACCCGTTGATCAAGGTCGTCGGCGGTGGTGGCGGGGTGACGGCGGACAGCATGCTGCAGAAGGTCACCGCGGGCCTGGCGGCGGGGTCCTTCCCGGATGTCGCGTACATCTTCGGGTCGGACCTCGCCAGCATGACCCGCAGTCCCAAGGTGGCCGATCTGTCCGCTTCGCTGGACCTCAAGGACTGCTGGCCGGCCGCGCGCGAAGCTGTCACCGTGCAGGGCAAGGTCCGGGCAGCGCCGGCGCTGCTCGACTCCCTCTGCGTTGTCTACAACAAGAAACTCTTCGCCGCGGCCGGCCTGCCGGAACCGAAGGCGGGCTGGACCTGGGACGATTTCACCAGTACCGCCCAGAAGCTGAACAACCCGGCCAAGGGCGTTTTCGGGACCGGCTGGCCGGGCGTCGGCGACGAAGACACGGTCTGGCGGCTCTGGCCGATGATCTGGGATCTCGGCGGCAATGTGGTCAGCGAGGACGGCAAGTCCGTTGCCTTCGACAAGGTCGGCGAGCAGGTCTTCGGCACGCTCGACCGGCTGCGGACCGACAAGTCCCTCTACATCGACCCCAAACCCGGCGGCGAGCAGCTCTACCAGGTGTTCCTCGGCGGCCGGATGGGAATGGTTGCCACCGGCCCCTGGCAGCTGCCGGACGTGATCGACAAGGGTGTCGACTACGGCGTCGCTCCGCTGCCGTCGTACTCCGGCAAGCCGGTCACCATCTCGGGGCCGGACACGTGGACCGTGTTCGACAACGGCAAGGCCCGGGTCAAGGCGGCGACCGAGTTCGTCAAGTGGCTGAACGACCCCCAGCAGGATGTCCGTTGGGACATCGAGGCCGGCAGCCTGCCGGTGAGCACCACCACCGCTGCCTTGCCCGCATGGAAGAAGCACGCGGCCTCGACGAAGGGGTTGCAGGTCTTCGTGGATGCGCTGGAGACCGCGCGAGTCCGGCCGGTCATCGCGGCGTACCCCAAGATCTCGCAGCAGCTCGGTCAGGCGACCGTCGCCGTGCTGCTGGGCAGGAAGTCCCCCGGTGACGCGCTCGGCGAGTGCGTCAGGCAGTGCAACGCGCTCCTGGCTGTGCTCAGCTAATGGCCAGTGTCGTCGGTACCTTCACGATCGACCCTCGCGCACGGCGGGCCGCCAAGCGGCGGCGTACGCGAGGTGAAGGTGCCACCGCGTGGGCGTTCGTCAGCCCGTCGGTGCTGATCATCCTCGGGTTGAGCGTCGTGCCCGTGCTGTGGTCGTTGCTGCTGTCGTTCCAGTCGAACGACCTGGTCTCGCCGAGCTCTTGGGTGGGATTCGCCAACTACAAGGCACTGGCGGCCGATCCCGCGTTCGCTTCGGCCGTCGAGCACACGCTGCTCTACACGGTGCTGTACGTGCCGCTCAGTGTGGTCGGCGGATTGGCGATCGCGTTGATGCTGGACCGGCAGATCCGGTTCATCAGCATCTATCGCACGCTGGTCTTCGTTCCTTTCGTCGTCTCCGCGGCCGCACAAGGGGTGCTCTTCTCCTTCGTGCTCGACCCCGAGTTCGGCGCGGCCAACTCGGTGCTGCACAAGCTGGGACTGCCGGCGCAGGGATTCTTCAGCGACCCGGGTCAGGCACTCTACCTGCTCGTCGCGATCTCGCTGTGGAGCGGGACCGGCTTCTGCGTCATCGTCTATCTCGCTGCTCTGCAAGGCGTTCCGGGTGAGCTGGTCGAGGCCGCGCGCATCGACGGAGCAGGACGGACCGGCGTACTGCGGCACGTTGTCCTCCCGACGCTGACGCCGGTGTCGATCTTCCTGGTGCTGTTCCAGACGATCAACGCGTTGCAGGTGTTCGATCTCGTCTTCGTCACCACGAAGGGCGGGCCGCTCGGTTCGACGACTGTGATCGTCTACTTCATCTGGGAGAAGGCGTTCAAGACCTTCACCGCCGGCTACAGCGCGGCCGCGGCGTACGCGCTGGCCGTTGCGCTGCTCGTCATCGGGCTGGCCTTGCAGCTCTACCGCCGGAGGGCCGCGCGATGAAGCGACTGCCCTTCAGCCCCTGGCATCTCGTACTCGCGCCGCTGGCGTTGCTGTTCGCGCTGCCGCTGCTCTGGTTGCTGGTCA
Organism: Streptomyces sp. SID13031; assembly: GCF_010548305.1. Lineage (GTDB taxonomy): Bacteria > Actinomycetota > Actinomycetes > Propionibacteriales > Kribbellaceae > Kribbella. Next base: position 99,338 of record NZ_JAAGLV010000002.1, on the reverse strand, counting down.
GCTCGGTGATGAGCAACGCGGAGATCAACCGGTTCCCACCGGCGCTGATCCCGCACGGGATCAAGCTCGACGGCTACCGGTTCGTGCTCGGGAACGCGTTGTTCCCGCGCTGGTTCCTCAACTCGTTCATCGTCTCGGCGGTCGCGGTGACGGCCAACCTGGTGCTCGGCTCGCTGGGCGGGTACGCGTTCGCGCGGATGCGGTTCGCCGGGTCGAAGCTGATGCTCGGGCTGATGCTCGCGACGATGGTGATCCCGTTCCAGCTGACGATGATCCCGACCTTCCTGGTGATGAAGGAGCTCGGCCTGATCGACACGCTGGGCGCCCTGATCATCCCGTCGCTGGTGACGCCGTTCTCGGTCTTCCTGTTCCGGCAGTTCTTCGTCTCGCTGCCGCGGGAGCTCGAAGAGGCCGCCTGGCTCGACGGGTGCGGGCGGTTGCGAATCCTCGTTTCCGTCGTACTTCCGCTGGCCAGGCCCGCGCTCAGCACGGTCGCGGTGCTGACGTTCCTGAGCACCTGGAACGACCTGACCTGGCCGCTGATCGCCATCAACCACGACACCAACTACACCCTCCAGCTCGGCCTGACGACCTTCCAGGGTCAGCACCACACCCAGTGGGCGGCGGTGATGGCCGGCAACGTCATCACCGTCCTGCCCGTCTTGCTGGGTTTCCTGCTGGCCCAGAAGGCGTTCATCCGCTCGCTGGCCTCTACTGGACTCAAAGGCTGAAACAAATATGAAGACACAAAAGGACACGCCCTCGCTTCGCTCGGAGGTAGTGGGGAACACCCCCTCGCTTCGCTCGGAGGCGGGGCGGGGAGATTTCGATCTGCTGGTAATTGGCGATACCGCTGGAACCATGGCAGATGGCGCGGCGCGGCTCGGGCTGAGTGTCGAGGCGTCTTCCGCTGTACCGGGTGAGCTGCTCCGGTCTGCGCGGCACGTGCACGCGACCTCCTTCTACCGAGTGCCTGAGCTCGCTGCTGGGCTTGCCGTGCTCTTCAAGGAGGCGAAGAGCAACAAGGCCTCGACATCTCTCGCCATCGGAGGCGACCCGTCGGGGCGGTGGGATCGGGTGGTACTCGACGCGGTGTTGCGAGTGACCGACGTGCTGCTGCTCGACGCGGCCGAGGCGCATGCGCTGACCGGGCATCCCGTGCTGGCGGATGCGGCCGGCATCCTCGCCCGGCGCGGGCCGCTGGTGGTGGTACGGGACGGTGCTGCCGGGGCGCTGGCACATGATGGGTCGAAGGTGCGGACGGTCGGCGCGCTTGCAGTGGATGCCGCGGCAGGCGGCTTCGATGCGGGGTATGTGGCAGCCATGCTGAGAGGGCTCGGGCGGGAGCGGGCACTCACGATCGCCGCGGAGAGTGCACGATGACCAAGATCGCGTTCATCGGCGCTGGGAGCGTCGTTTTCACGCAGGGGCTGCTGGCGGATCTGTTCGGCTTCGACGATCTCGGTGAGCTGCACATCGCCTTGCACGACATCGATCCCGAGCGGCTGAGCACTGCTGCCGGCGCGGCCGCGTCGATCGCATCATCGCTGGGTGTTTCACCGGAGATCAGCGCGCACCTCGACCGCCGGGCGGCACTCGCCGGGTGCGACTTCGTCATCAACATCATCCAGGTCGGGATGAACGAGGGAACCCGGATCGACTTCGACATCCCGGCGCGGTACGGAGTGCGGCAGACGATCGCGGACACGCTCGGGGTCGGTGGGGTGTTCCGGGCGCTCCGGACCTTCCCGGTACTCCGCGGGCTCGCCGCCGACATCGCCGAGATCTGCCCGGACGCGTGGTTGCTCAACTACACGAACCCGATGGCGATGAACGTCTGGTACTTGTCGGCGCTCGGCGTGCGGAACGTCGTCGGCCTTTGCCACTCGGTCTACTGGACGATGAACGACCTCTCGACGCTGGTCGGGGTGCCCTACGGCGAGGTGTCCTACCTGGCTGCCGGGGTGAACCATCAGGCTTGGGTGCTGCGCTTCGAGCACCAAGGGCGGGACCTCTATCCGGCGCTCGATGCGGTGATCGCTCGTGATCCGGAGCTGGCGCGGCGGGTGCGGGTGGACATGTATCGGCGACTCGGGCACTACCCGACCGAGACGAGCGAGCACTCGTCGGAGTACGTGCCGTGGTACCTGCACGACGCGTCGGAGGTGGAGCGGCTGCGGTTGCCGGTTGGTGACTACCTACGGATCGTCGAGGAGAACGTGGCGCTCTACGAAGGCACCCGCGACGCCCTGAAGGCCGGCGACCCGTTGCCGGTCGAGGGCACGATGGAGTACGCGCCGCAGGTCATCCACAGCATCGTCACCGGCAAACCCCGGACGATCTACGGCAACGTGCCCAACCATGGCCTGATCTCCAACCTGCCCGAGGGCGCGGTCGTCGAAGTACCTTGTCTGGTTGACTCTCTGGGCGTCCAACCCACCTCGGTCGGCGCTCTCCCCGCCCAGTGCGCGGCGCTGAACCGCGCCTACGTCGGAGTCAACGAGCTGGTGGTCAAAGCGGCCCTCGAAGAAGACCCGCGCGCAATCCGCCAAGCGCTGATGGTCGACCCGGCCACCTCGGCCGCCTTGACGGTGCCGGAGATCTGGGCAATGGCGAATGATCTGGTAGATGCCCATAGCAACTACCTTGCTCCCGCCCTCCGCGCTCGGCTCACCCTCTGACGGATCAGGCGAGGTCGGCGGCTGCGCGGAGGTAGGTCTTGTAGCTGGCGAGGTGTTCGAGGACTTCTGCTGCAGTGGTGGTGGAGTTGAGGGCACCTACGCCTTGGCCTGCATAGAGGGAGGCTGAGGTGGGGTCGGCTGAGCGGGTGGCGGTGACGTACTGGCTGTGGCCGTCGTCGTCCGACTTCAAAGCGTCTTCCTTGCCCTCCCACGTGTCGTAGAAGGTGTTGCGGAGGGCTCGGCCGCCGAACTCGGCCGGCCAGCCGGCTCGGGAGGCGGCGTCGAAGACCGAGCCGTAGACGGTGTCGGTTTCGTCGGCTTCCAGGAGGCGTTGGCGGGAGGCGTCGGGGGTCAGGGCCTCTTCGCAGGTGAGGAAGGCTGTGCCGATCCAGCCTCCCGCGGCGCCGGCGGCCAGTACTGCGGCGAGGCCGCGCGGGCCTGAGACGCCTCCACCCGCAAGTACGGGCAGGTCGGTGAGGTCCAGGATCGCTTGTAGCAAAGGGAGAGTGGCGACGGCGTTGCGGCCGTGGCCTCCCGCTTCGGCGCCCCGGACGACGATCGCGTCGACACCGGCCGCGATCGCCACGTGGGCGTCGGCGACCGTACCGGCTTGGGTGGCGACGACGATGCCGGCCGCCCGCAGCGGTTCGACGTACGGGCTGTAGTTGCCGAAGCTGAGCGAGACGAGTGCGGGCTTCAGCTCGAGCACCGCGTCGAGGTGGTCAGGGTGATCCTTGACCGACCACGCCATCAGGCCGACGCCGTACGGCTTGCCGTGTTGCGCCGCGATGGCGCCCTCGGTGCGGATCCACTCGGCCGACACTGCGGAGCCCGCGCCGAGCATCCCCAGCCCGCCGGCCGCCGAGATCGCTCCGGTCAGCTTCCCGCCGCTCACGTTCGCCATCGGCGCGCCCACCACCGGTACCGACAGCCCGAACGTCTCCGTCAACCAGGTGCCCATCGTCCACTCCTTCTCACCCAAGCCAAAGGCCCGCCCCAAGGAATCCGGGGCGGGCCTTCGAGAGTACTGCTGTCAGCTCTTGTAGACGTCCGATGCAGCGTCGCCGTGGCAGCGCTTGTACTTCTTGCCCGAGCCACACGGGCAGACCGCGTTGCGCGGGGTCCCCGCATACTCGAGGGCGCCACCCTCGACCGCGTCGGCGTGCACCGAGACCTCGTCATCGCCGTCGATCGTCGGCGCCGAGTAGGTCAGCCGCTGCGGACGGCTCTCGGTGGACAGGCCCTTGGCGCGCAGCTTCGGGGTGTCCTGCGGACGCGGGCCGTCCTGCGGGCGGTCCTCGTCGTCACCGGACTGGCGACCGGGGAACTCAGCGACCGGAGCGCCCGGTACCAAGATGTCCTCGGCCTCGGTCTCCTCGAGCTCGGCCAGCTCCGCCTGCGCGGCCAGGTCGGCCTGCATCGCCTCGACGTCGACCTCGACGTTGAAGATGAACGCGACCGACTCCTCCTTGATGGACTCCATCATGGCGGCGAACATGTCGTAGCCCTCGCGCTGGTACTCGACCAGCGGGTCGCGCTGCGCCATCGCGCGCAGGCCGATGCCCTCGCGCAGGTAGTCCATCTCGTACAGGTGCTCGCGCCACTTGCGGTCCAGCACGCTCAGCACCACCCGGCGCTCGAGCTCGCGCATCGCGTCGCTGCCGAGCGCCTCCTCGCGGCGCGCGTACGCCTCGCGGGCGTCGGTGACGAAGCGGTCGACCAGGAAGTCCTGGGTGAGCCCGGAGCGGTCGCCGCCGGCCTCCTCGATCAGCTCTTCCTCGGTCACCTCGGTCTGGTACAGCGTCTTCAGCGCGGTGAACAGCTGGTCCAGGTCCCAGTCCTCGGCGAACCCGTCGGCGGTCGCACCCTGGACGTAGCCGGTGACCGTCTCGTCGAGCATGTCGAGCGCCTGGTCCTGCAGGTCGGCGCCCGCGAGCACCCGGCGGCGCTCGTCGTAGACGACGTGCCGTTGCCGGTTCATCACGTCGTCGTACTTGAGGATGTTCTTCCGGGTCTCGAAGTTCTGCGCCTCGACCTGGGACTGCGCCGACGCGATCGCCTTGGTGACGACCTTGTTCTCCAGCGGCACGGTGTCGTCGTCGTTGCGCGACATCGCCCAGTCGACCATCTCGCGCTTGAACAGGCGCATCAGGTCGTCCTCCAGCGACAGGTAGAAGCGGGACTCGCCCGGGTCGCCCTGACGGCCGGAACGACCGCGCAGCTGGTTGTCGATCCGGCGCGACTCGTGCCGCTCAGTGCCCAGCACGTACAGACCGCCGGCCTCCCGGACCTCGATCTGCTCGTCCTTGACCTGCTGCTCGAACTGCTCCAGGACCTTCGGGTACTCCGCCTCGTACTGCTCGGCGGCCTCCACCGGGTCGATGCCGCGAGCGCGCAGGTCCTTGTCGGCCAGGTGCTCGGGGTTGCCGCCCAGGATGATGTCCGTACCGCGGCCGGCCATGTTGGTGGCCACCGTGACGGCGTTCTTGCGACCCGCCTCGGCGATGATCGCGGCCTCCCGCGCGTGCTGCTTGGCGTTCAGCACCTCGTGCGCGATGTTGCGCTTGCGCAACTGGTTCGACAGCCGCTCGGACTTCTCGACGCTGGTGGTACCGACCAGGATCGGCTGCCCGGTCTCGTGCCGCTTGGCGATGTCCTCGACGACCGCCTCGAACTTGGCTTCCTCGGTGCGGTAGATCAGGTCGCGCTGGTTGACCCGGACCATCGGCTTGTTGGTCGGGATCGGCACCACGCCCAAGCCGTAGATCTTGGAGAACTCGGCCGCCTCGGTCTGCGCCGTACCGGTCATCCCGGCCAGCTTGGAGTAGAGCCGGAAGTAGTTCTGCAGGGTGATCGTCGCCAGCGTCTGGTACTCCTCCTTGATCTCGACCTTTTCCTTGGCCTCGATCGCCTGGTGGAGTCCCTCGTTGTACCGGCGGCCATGCAGCGTCCGGCCGGTGTGCTCGTCGACGATCAGCACCTCGCCGTCGACGACCACGTAGTCCTTGTCCTTGCGGAACAGGTCCTTGGCCTTCAGCGCGTTGTTCAGGTAGCTGATCAGCGGCGTGTTGGCCGACTCGTAAAGGTTGTCGATACCGAGCCGGTCCTCGACCTTCTCGATCCCGCGCTCGAGGATGGCGACGGTGCGCTTCTTCTCGTCCACCTCGTAGTCGGCGACCGGGCGCTGCTCCTCGGGAACCTTGTCGTCGTTGAACCGCGGCTTCAGGACGGTGGCCAGGTTCGCCATCTCGACGTACCAGCGCTGCGAGTCCTCGGCCGGGCCGGAGATGATCAGCGGCGTCCGCGCCTCGTCGACGAGGATCGAGTCGACCTCGTCCACGATCGCGTAGTTGTGCTCGCGCTGGACCAGGTCCTCGATCGAGTTGGCCATGTTGTCGCGCAGGTAGTCGAAGCCGAACTCGTTGTTCGTGCCGTAGGTGACGTCCTTGGCGTAGGCGACCCGGCGCTCGGCCGGCGTCATCTCCGGCAGGATCACGCCGTAGTCGAGGCCGAGGAAGTGGTACACCCGGCCCATCCACTCGGCCTGGAACCTGGCCAGGTAGTCGTTCACCGTGACCACGTGCACGCCCTTGCCGGACAGCGCGTTCAGGTACGTCGGGAGGGTGCCGACCAGGGTCTTGCCCTCACCGGTCTTCATCTCGGCGATGTTGCCCAGGTGCAGCGCGGCGCCGCCCATGATCTGGACGTCGTAGTGGCGCTGGTGCAGGGTCCGCTTGGCCGCCTCCCGGACGACCGCGAAGGCCTCCGGCAGCAGGCCGTCCAGGGACTCCCCGTTGTCCACCCGTTGCTTGAAATCGGCGGTCTGAGCGCGCAGCTCTTCGTCGGACATACCGGTGAAGTCGTCCTCGATCGAGTTCACCACCTTGGCGATGGTCTCGAGCTTGCGAACGATCTTGCCCTCGCCGATCCGCAGTAACTTGTCGAACGCCTTCATCGTGGGGGGTCCACTCCTTGACTGTGCAGCCTTCAATGCGGCGGGTGCCTGACCGTGCGAGCCCGGTGACGGGCACGGCACAGCCTGCCCGCCTGGCGGGCGTCTCCCATGGTACTGGGCCCGAGGCGTCACCCCAGCGAGTGGAGTAGCTCACCCCTTGCCCCACCCACGAGTGAGCCGCCCGGAAAGTTCCAGTACTGCGCCCGCGCGCGCCTCGGGCGAGGCTCAGTTGCCGCGGAGGGCGACGCTCAGGGCTGGGGACAGGTCGCCGCCGCCGGCCATCCGGACCTGGTCGAGGCCCAGCCAGCCGGCTAGCTGGACCAGCTCGGCGGCCAGCTCCTCGGGGGTCTCGGCGGGTGCGCCGGGCTCGGCGTGGGCTGATTGGACCAGGAGGACGCCGGCCGTCCGGTCCGCCTTGAGGTCCACTCGGGCGACCAGGGTGTTGCCGAGGAGGAACGGGAGGACGTAGTACCCGTGGATCCGTTTCTCGGCGGGGACGTAGATCTCGATCCGGTAGCGGAAGTCGAACAGGACCTCGGCGCGGGTCCGCTCGAAGACGAGGGAGTCGAACGGGCTGACCAGCGCCCTCGTGTTGACCCGGCGGGGCAGCTTGGCGTCGCGGTGCAGGTACGCCTGGCGCTTCCAGCCCTGGATCATGACCGGCAGCAACTCCCCCTCCTCGACCAGCTCGGCGATCGCCTGCGCGGTCGGAGCGGGCCCAGTACGGAAGTAGTCCTTCAGGCACTGCGCGGTCGCCACCCCGTGCGCGCGAGCCGCGATCGACACCAGCCCGCGGTGCGCCTCCTCCGAGGTCGGGGTCGGCGTCGCCACCACCGAGGCGGGCAGGACGCGCTCGGGAACGTCGTACATCCGCTCGAACTGCTGGTTCCGGCGAGCCACGGTGATCTCACCGGCGAAGAACAGGAACTCCAGCGCGCGCTTCACATCGGACCAGTTCCAGCCCCAGTTGTTCCGGTCGCGCTCAACGTCGTCGTCGATCTCGCGAGCCGTCAGCGGCCCGTGGTCGCGCACATCGGCGAGCACCTGCTTCACCAGGTCCGGCCGCTGGACCGCGATCGACCGCGGCCCACCCCACGCCTCGGTGGCCGCCCGGGCCATCCGCCAGCGCATCAGCGGATGCGTCTCGACCGGGATCAACGACGCCTCGTGCGCCCAGTACTCGACCAGCTTGCGCGGCGACTTTCCGGCGGCCCGGTCCAGGAGATCGCGCGGATACGGCCCGAGCCGGGAGTACAGCGGCAGGTACTGCGCGCGGCTGAGCACGTTCACCGAGTCGATCTGGATCAACCCGATCCGCCCGAGCACGCGCGTCAGCGCCCTCAGGTCAGGCACCCCTTTCGGGCGCGGGTCGGTGAACCCCTGGGCCGCCAGCGCGATCCGTCGGGCCTGAGCCGTCGACAACACCTCAGTAGTCACCCGAGGAAGTCTGCCCGAGCCCACCGACAAAAATGGCTAGAGCCTCCGCCGGACCATCCGGAAGTGCAGCAATCTCGTCTCGCCCGACGCTTGAGCCCCGCCGGCCGCCGCCAGCAGGCCACGGAAATGCTCGAAGGCCGCCAAAGCCTCCGGCTGCCGGCCGTCGCGGTACAGCGCGAGCATCTGGGTCACGCAGAGCCGCTCGCTGAGCGGGTACTCAGCCCTGGCACCGGCCAGGAAAGGAAGCACCACCGCCGATGGGCGCAGCTCCAGCAGTACCTCCGCCAGCTCCTCGACCGCGGCACCCCTGGTCGCGACGATGCCGGCACGGGCGGCATCGAAGGCCGGCCCGGCCAGACCAGCCAGCGGTTCCGCTCCCAACCGGCGCGGCCACATCGCGAGCGCCTGCTCGAGGACCGTCATGGCCTCGTGCCACCGGCCATCAGCCCGGAGCCGGCGGGCCTGCTCGGTCCTGGCCACGAACTCCGTCGCCTCCAGCGAGCCCGGCTCGACGGCGAGCAGGAAGGTCCCGTTGCTCAGCCCGATCAGCCGGCCGCCGTCCATCCCGGTGACACCCGGGTCGATGAGCCGGTCGAGCTCCTCGACGAGTCGCTGGATCGCCCCGATCGGGTGGCCGGACGAAACACCTCGCCAGACGGTGGCGTGGATCCGCGCGACCGGCACCGGCCGGTTCGGGTCGAGCAGCAGGGTCGCGAGCAGTGCCCGCAGCTCGGGCCGGTGCACCTTCAGCTCACGGTTGCCATGCCACACCCGCAACGGCCCGAGAATCTCGTACCGCACCCTCATCCAGCCTCCCCAGGTCCGGCCCGACCCTATAGCCGCCGAAGGGGTTAGGAGTCCTGTACGTCGATGACCACCAGCCGGTCGGCGAGCTGGGGGGCCAGCTGGGTGGGCAGCAGTTCGCGCGTCCAGAGCTCGTCGACCAGGCGGAACCGGCCCTGCTGGGTCCGGCTGGCGACGATGGCCGCGGCCTGTCTGCCGGTGATGCCGGGGAGAGTGTCCAGCAGGTCGACCGGCGCGTCGTTGACGTCGATCAGCCCGCCGTCGTCGAATTGCCGGGGCAGATCCGGGCGGCCGATCCCGAGAGCCCGCGCGCGAGTGGGCTCGGTGGCGGCGATGTGGCGCGCCTGATTCCGGAGTAGGGCGTCGTTCGAGGGCATGGGCGGGGGCTGGTAGCCCATCTGCGGTGGCCGGTACTGCAATGGCTGGTACTGCAGGGGCTGGTACTGCAGGGGTTGGTATTGCGGCCGCCGGTTGTTCGGGCTGCCGATGACTACCGCGGCCTGGATGGCGCAGGTGACGTTGACCAGCACGTACAACAGCGTGGCCAGCACCTGGCCGGTGCTGAGCTCAGGTGCGTCGGGCTCGAGCACGTAGAGGATGTAGAAGACAGTCGTGGCCAGATAGGCCAGTGCCGAGAGCCCGAGCGCCGCACTGCGCCGCTTGATGGCCACCAGGCCGGTCATCAGCCATCCAGCCAGACCGACGCTCGCTATCGGCACCGCAGCGCCGAGCAGCTTGAGCACCAGCAGCTTCCAGATCGACGGCCGAGCCGGTTCCTGCGGATAGCCGTAACCGACAGTCTCCATCGGGCCTCCCCCATCGGGTCAGAGTGTAGAGATCGAGGTGGTCATAACTCCAGAGTTACCGGAAGTGAGAGGTGCGCTACCAGGGGTAGCCGGGAGAGTGTGCGGGTAGGCAGCGCCGCCCGCGCAGCCCCTATCACTGTGGAGTGTGAGGCATGGCAAGACTTCAGCTGGTTCGCGCCGTTCTGGCGGCTGGTGCATTGACCGCGGCGTCCGTCGGCGCAATCTCCGCGACCGCCGCCCCGGCCCCCGACGGCCCGCATACCCGGATCGTCGGCGGCACCATCGCCCACACGGCCGACGCCCCATGGGCGATCCAGTTGTCGAACAGCGGCTCGCCCGTCCCATCCAAGGAGTACTGCGGTTCCACGCTGGTCGCGGCCAACAAGATCGTCACGGCAGCGCACTGCTCCGACCAGGCGGCGAGCACCTACACGGCGATCCAGGGCCGGGACGTACTGACCGACAAGTCGGTCGGTACTGAGTCCAAGATCAGCAGCATCTGGGTGGACCCGGAGTACGGCAAGTCGCCCGGGCACGACGTGGCGGTCATGACCCTGACCACCCCGTTCACCGGCGTACCGACGCTGGCACTTGAGACCAGTACCGCGGCTGACGCGGAAGGCGCGGCCGCGGTCGTCTACGGCTGGGGTGCAACGGAGCAGACCGGCCCGGAGGACACCTTCCAGAAGGTCGACGCCCCGGTGCTCGGCGACGCCTACTGCAGTGACGTGTACGCGAGCGAGGGCTACACCGCAGCCGGTGAGATCTGCGGCGGCTTCAAGGAGGGTGGCAAGGACTCCTGCCAGGGCGATTCAGGCGGCCCGCTGGTCCTGAACGGCCGTCTCTTCGGGGTCGTCTCCTGGGGCATCGGCTGCGCGGACGCCGGCAATCCGGGCGTCTACGCCGAGGTAGCCACCTACGCCACCGCATTGCAGGCGCAGATCGACGGCTAGACCTTCACAGGGGAAGGATGGAAAGGACCCGGGCGGATCAGCTCCCCTGGGTCCTTTCTCTTCTCCTCAGCACCGGCCGTAGCCGGACAAGCGGGAGGGCCGGACGCTCTGCGGCGCCTGACCCTCCTGCCTTCTGTGACTCCTCCCGAGGCTCAGACAGCCAGCCGGATCACGCCGTAGTCGTAGCCGCGGCGGCGGTAGACGACGCTGGGCTGGTTCTCGTCGGCGTCGACGAACAGGTAGAAGTCGTGGCCGACCAGCTCGAGCTCGTAGAGCGCCTGGTCCAGGGACATCGGCTTCGCGGTGTGGGTCTTCTCGCGCATCACCAACGGCCCGTCACCGGTCACCGTCAGCGAGCCGAACTTCTGGGTGGTCACCACGTCCTCGGCGACCGTCTCCGCCGGCACCGCGTCGGCGCCGTTGGGTGACTGCTTCGCGGCGACGTGCCGCAGTCCTTCAGGGGCGTGCTGGCCGGTGTGCAGCCGACGGCGGTCGGCGGCCTTGCGGACCTGGGCCTGCAGCCGGTCCAGGGCGACGTCGAACGCCGCCTGCTTGGTCTCACCACAGGCTTCTGCCCGGACCACGGGTCCCTTGGTGTACATCGTGAGCTCGACGCGCATCGCCCGGTCGTGCTGTCGCGGGTTCTTCTCCTGGCTGACTTCTACCTCGCATCGCAGTACCCGGTGATCGACCTTCTCGATCCGCTCGAGTTTTTCCTCGACGTACTGCCGGAAGCGGTCACTGACCTCGCAGTGATGACCCTTGACAACGACGTCCACGGAAACCTCCATCGATCGACGACTCTGTTACGTCTTCGGACCCCCGTAACCATGGCTCGGACGCCCGAAACGAAGAAACCCGCTGTCCGGCCCGGCGAACTCCGTGGGAAGGAATCCGGCTGATCCGGTCCTCGCCCACATCCCAGTCCGACAAGCCCAAGCGGGTGTCATAGGCCAACGCTAGTCGGCTTCGGCGAAAACCGGTAGGGAAGGTTTCATGAACCGGATGGTGCGCGTCGCCGGGTCGCGGCCAGCACGGCACAGCCGAGGACCGGAATTCCCCGTACTGCCAGGGCGCGGCACGCCTCGGCGACCGTGGATCCAGTGGTCAGTACGTCGTCGACCACGATCACCGGTTGATCCGTCAGCCTTTCAGCCCAGCGCGAACGAGCCGAGAAAGCCCCGGCCAGGTTGGCCGCACGCCGCTCAGCGGACAGTCCGGCCTGATCCTGCGGACGCCGTACTGCGGTCAGCGCGTCGGCAGTCCTGACGTCGTACCCGTCTCGGCGGAGGCTCCGGGCCGCTGCCGCCGTGATCCGTCGGAGCGGGTCGTGTCCGCGTTGCCGGACCGTGGACGGCGCGGACGGCACCGGGCAGAGCCAGGCTGCGCGCCCAGACCCCAGCGTCCCCTGGATCGCCACAGCGAGTGACTCACCCAGCGGGCGAGCCAGCCCGTACCGAGCGTGTTCCTTGTGCGCAAGGATCATCGAGCGCACAACCCCGCCGTACTCCGCCACAGCTGTTGTCGGCCGCAACCAGCTGGGCACCGGCTCAGGCCAGGCCCGGTACGGCGTACTGGTGGCCAGCGCGCGGCCACAGTCGAGGCAGAGCGAGACTCCCGGACGGTCGCAGCCCGCGCAGCGCCCACCCAGCACGAGATCGACGAGCGCATCCCGCAGCAACCACCCGGACCACGATCCGCGATCGCGACCCCGGACTGCAACCGCGATCCTGCCGACCTGTGGAAAAGCGCCGGCCTGTGGAAAACCGGGGTCAGCCCGGATAGACCGGCAGAATGCGGCCTTCGGGCCCATCGGCCAGGGCGACCCAGTTGAGGTCCTTGCCCTGCCAGTGCAGCTTCCCGCTGGCGTCCTGGACGGCGGGCAGGGTGTCGAGGTTCGGGTTCGAGGCCACGTGGACGGCGTCGAACTGGCTGCTCGCGCCCGCGATCACGTTCAGCTGCGAGCCGTCCACATTGACCTGGAACGGCCGCGGCGGACTCCCCTTGGGGGACTTGCCCGCCACCAGGATGCCCGCGTTGTTCCAGGACGCGTCCGTGATGTCCGCGAGCTGCAACTGCAGCGGCTTGAACCGGCCGAGCTCCAGCTGCTTGCCGTCGTTGCTCCCCACGGTCGCCGTCAGCACACTGTTGACACCCTTCGACTGCATCAGCAGCAACGCCCGGACACCGTCCGGCGCCATCCGCAGCTCGACCGGCCGGCCGTAGTCGCCGAACTTGGTCAGCACTGTGGACAGCTTGCCGTCCGGCGAGCGCACCCGCAGCCTGGGCTTGGCGGTGTCCGCCCGGTCCAGGATCCAGAGGTTGTCCTCACCGTCGAAGGTGGGACGCAGCACCGCACCCTCGGTCGGGATCAGCGATTCGCGTTCCTCGTTCTTCGGCGCGCTCAGCCGGGCCAGGACGACGACCGGCTTGCCGCCGCCCTTGGTGGTGGTGACGATCGCGCCGGCGTCAGCGCGCAGGTTCACCGCGAACGACTTCGCGTTGTACCCGTAGAGCTGGCTGTCCTCGAGCGGTTTGGCCTCGATGGTCTGGCCGTCGTCCTGGCCCTCGATCCGCTGGACCTTGCCGTCCCGCAGACCGTAGAGGTCCTTCAGCCGGCCGCCCGGCACGGACGGGTCGTAATCGCCGAAGTCGGTGTACGAGACCTCCAGCTGCTCGGGCAGCAGGGGGGCGCCTTCGATCGTGATCCGGATCCTGGTGATCGGGCGCAGCGTCCAGGCGATCTGGGCGGCCAGTTGCTCGCGGTCGGTTATGTCGGTCAGTGACGCGGCCGGGTCGCTGAGGGCCACCGTCGCGACGCCTGACTCGACCGGCACGGACACGTCCACCGTCGTCCCAGGTGGTGCGGCGGACACGACGCTGTTGCCGAACCGGTTGGTCGGGCCCTTCAGCAGTTCCTGGATGAGCTGGGTGGCCTCCTGCCCCGCGGACAGGTTGAACGGCAGCAGCACCGGGTCCGCAACCAGTAGATGCTTGGCCGGGTTGAAGAAGTACAGCGCGCGAGCGGTCAGCTTGGACGGCAGTTGGTTGCTGCCCAGGAAGACGAGGCCGGGCGGCGGGTTGGCCACCCGCCACTCGTTGGACACCTTCGTCAGGTCGAAGACCCAGTTGAGCGGGGTGCCCGGCGCGGCCGGGGTCCACGAACCGCGGGCGTCGATGGTCGCGATCAGCGGTGCGGACAGGTGCACCTTGCCGTCGGCCGAGTTGACCACTCCCGAGCCGGGGTTCTGGTCGTAAACCAGGGTGCTCTCGGGTTTCCAGGCGGCGCCGGCCGCCGGAGTCAGGTACTCCCGGGCCACGTCGACACCGGTCGAGTCCGACATCGCCTCCAGGAAACCGTTCACCAGCTGGAACGGCTCCGCGCCGGGGCGGGGTGGCTGCGCCTCGACCCCGGTGCCGCCGCTGTTGGACGCCGGCCCGTCCTGGCTGCTGTTCCGGATCGGTCCCTTGGTCGGTACGGTCGTGCAGCCGGCCACGAGCAACGCGGTCGCCACCGCAGCGGCCAGCAGTCTGGATCTCACGACTCTTCACCACCGGTGAGCTTCTGGTAGGGCGCGCCGACGTCGACCAGCGACAGCTCGGTCACCAGTCGCACCGCGTCCGCGGGCCGGGCGGGCAGTGGCGAGCCGGTCAGCGTGATGTCCGGCCGGCGTGGCACCGTCAGCCGGAAGTACGCGCCGTCGCCGGGCGATCCCCAGGCGTCCAGCCGGCCACCGTGCAGTCGGGCGTCCTCGAGCGCGATAGACAGGCCCAGCCCGGTCCCGCCAGTGGTCCTGGCCCGGGCCGGGTCGGCCCGCCAGAACCGGCTGAACACCATGTCGGCCTCTTCGGTGCGGAATCCCACGCCGTGGTCGCGGACGGCCATTGCCGCGGCCTCGTCGTCGTACGCCGTACTGATCAGGATCGGCCGGCCCTCACTGTGCTCGATCGCGTTGCCGATCAGGTTGCGCAGGATCCGCTCGATCCGGCGCGAGTCGACCTGCGCACGGCACGGCTCGGGCATCTCCAGCCGGACCTCACAGCCCTTGCGCTCGAGCAGCGTCTCGTGGTTCTCCAGGACCCGGGAGACGATGTCGCGCAGGTCGACGTCCTCCAGGTCGAGCGCGGCGGCGCCGGCGTCGAACCGGCTGATCTCGAGCAGGTCGGCAAGCAGTCCCTCGAACCGGTTGAGCTCGCCCTGCAGCAGCTCGACCGAGCGCCGGGCCATCGGGTCGAAGTCTTCGCGGTACTCGTGCAGCAGGTCGGCCGCCATCCGGACCGTGGTGAGCGGGGTCCGCAGCTCGTGCGAGACGTCGGAGACGAAGCGCCGCTGCAACCTGGACAACTCCTCCAGCCGGCGGATCTGTTGCTGCAGGTTGCTGGCCATCTTGTTGAACGAGACCGCCAGCCGGGCCAGGTCGTCGGTACCACGGACCTGCATCCGCTCCTCGAGCCGGCCGGCCGCGAGCCGCTCGGCGATCCGCCGGGCCATCCGGACCGGGGTGACAACCTGGCGGGTGACCAGCCAGGCAACGGCGCCGAGCAGGACGACCAGCAGCAGCCCCGCGGTGAGCAGCGCTCGCTGGACGACGTCCAGCGTCTCCTTCTGCGCCGTCAGCGGGAACAGGAAGTACACCTCGTAGCGCTGGGCGCTCGAGTTGAGCACCCGGAGCTGGGAGCCGATCGCCAGGCCCGGCTCACTCGGCCGGCCGTTGTAGTCGATCTCCATGTAGGTGTCGAACAGCTTGGTCTGGTCCTGGCTGACGGACGCGCGCAACTCGGGCGGGATCGATTCGCTCATCACCTGGCCGGTGCTCCGGATCGCGTTGGAGTCGGCCTTGTCACTCGGGATCAGCACGACCTCGTACAGGCCGGGGCGGTTGGAGCCCGCGACCAGCTGCGACAGCTTCTGCTGGATCGCGCCGGGGTCGAGCGCGTTGAGCGAGCCGGACAGCGACGCGAGCTGCGCGACGGCCTCCTGCTGAGCGCTCTCGCGGCGGGACTCCAGGATGCCGTCGGTGACCTGGCTCATCATCACCCAGCCGACCAGGATCAGCACGATCGTCGACATCAGCAGCGTGCCGGTGACGATCCGGGCCTGGATGGAGCGCCGCCAGACGTCCGGCCAGTAGCGCGGATGGGTCCGCCACAACGGCTGCGGCTGGGCATGCCAGTCGGACCCTGCGGCGCTGAGCTCGATCTCGGTTCCGCGGGGCTCCGGCTCGGCTGCCGGCTTGTCCGCCTGCGACTGGTCGTCGCGTCCGTACTCGATCAGTCCGCACCGGCCTTGTAACCGACGCCACGAACCGTCACGACGATCTCCGGGTGCTCCGGGTCCTTCTCGATCTTGGACCGCAGCCGCTGGACGTGCACGTTGACCAGCCGGGTGTCGGCCGCGTGCCGGTAGCCCCAGACCTGCTCGAGCAGCACCTCACGGGTGAACACCTGCCAGGGCTTGGAGGCCAGGCAGACCAGCAGGTCGAACTCCAGCGGGGTGAGCTGGATCGTCTCGCCGCTGCGCTTGACCGAGTGGCCGGCCACGTCGATGGTCAGGTCGCCGATGGTCAGCGACTCCGGCCCGGGCTCGTCCATCCGGCGCAGCCGGGCCCTGATCCGGGCCACCAGTTCCTTGGGCTTGAACGGCTTCACGACGTAGTCGTCGGCGCCGGACTCCAGACCCAGGACGACGTCCACGGTGTCGCTCTTGGCGGTCAGCATCACGATCGGCACGCCGGACTCGGCCCGGATCGCGCGGCAGACGTCGATCCCGTCCATCCCGGGCAGCATCAGGTCGAGTAGCAGCAGGTCGGGCTTGAACTCACGGAAAGCAGGCACCGCCTTGTCGCCGGTGGCGACCAGATAGGTGTCGTAGCCCTCGTTGCGCAGCACGATGCTGAGCATCTCGGACAACGCCGTGTCGTCATCGACGATGAGGACTCGGCCCCGCATCGTCCGGTTACCTTCTGCCACGCCTTGCTCCTTGTACTGTCACGGCCGGTCCGGATCTGGCTGCGCCCAGCGGGCGCCGATCGTACGCACTACGGATAGTGTCCCATTCCCGGGGCAGCACACACGCCGGATCGCCGAGCGGGACGCCAGTAATGCGGTGTCATTCCTGACCCCACCCCACCGCCCCGGTCAGGTATGGCCCGCCCGGGCTGTGATCATGGTGCACTGCAGGGGTCGGGGACAACCCACCAGGGGCCGGTAGCGGCCCACCAGGGAGGGAGGGGCGGGATGCGCGACGACGTCGGGGTCTACGAGAGTTCGGAGTACTCCGAACCGTTGCGGCCGTGGCTGCCGGCCGATCTGCTGGACAACGCCGCCCGGACCATCTCCGACAACAAGGCGATCATGTTGGGCCTCCCTGTGCTTGCCGGGATCGCGCTGGCCGCAGTACAGGCCGGTCTGACCCAGCTCACCGTGCCAGGTGGGCTCAGTGGCTTCTTCAACGCCGACTCCCCGTTCGAGCAGGCCGGTATCTCCATGCTGGTCATGTACGGGGTGGAGCTGGTCCTGTTCGCCGTGGTGTCGAGCATGCTCTCGGGCATCATCGCCCTGGCCGCAGTGCGCAGTCAGCTCGCCAACCGGGTCGGCCCGCGCGAGCTGCTGAAGCTGGTACGCCGGTCGCTGCCCGCACTGGCGGCTGTAGGTGTCGTCCAGTCGTTCTGCTTCGTCGTGGTGATCGCCGGCTGGGGTCTGGGCGTCTTCGGCCTCGGCGCCGGCGCCGACGCGCTGATCTCGTCCGAGGCGGCCGGGCTGGTCGCAGTGCTGCTGGTCCTGGCCGGCGGCGTGCTGGTGCTGATCTTCGGGATCCGGCTCGTCCTGGCGGGCACCGTGGTCCTGATGGAGGGCAAGCACGCTCCGGACATCGGGCTCTACATCCCTGCCAGGGTTGGCGTCTGGGGCTCGCTTCGGCGGTCCTGGCGACTGGTCCGCGGCAAGTTCTGGCGAGTGCTCGGCATCCTGCTGTTCGGCGGACTGGTGGTGAACATCGTCAGCTACGCGCTGCAGTTCGGGATCGGCACCCTGGTCGCCACTCTCGGCGCCTGGGCCGACGGGAGCGACGACAGCTCGGCAACGGTCGTCGCGGTGGTCGTGGGCGTCGCCGCCGGGCTCGCGACCATCCTGACCCTGATCGCCAGCCTCGCCTTCATGTCGGCCGTCCAGGCGCTCATCTACCTGGACCTGCGGGTCCGGCGCGAAGGACTCGACCTCTGGCTGCGTCCCGCACTCCAGGCACCGCAGTCACCCCCGCGGCCGACCGGGCAGACTCTGTGAGGGCGCTGGTGTTCCTCGAGCCGCCGGTCGACATCAGTCGCGAAGACGCCGCGCGGGAGGCCGCCAAGGAGCTGGCCAAGCCCGCCTACGGCCAGGCCGGCGACAACGTCGTCTCCCGGGTGATCGACAAGATCCTGGAGTGGATCGGCGACCTGCTGAGCAACCTGACCGGCCAGTCCCCCGACGGCAAGACGGGCTTGACGATGCTCGTCGGGCTGATCCTGCTCGTCGTGGTCATCGTCCTCTGGCGGGCCGGCGTCCTGCGAACCACGCGCGGCAGCGGCAAGGACCAGGCGGTCTTCGACAGCGATCGGCCGCGCAACGCGTCGCAGTACCGCTCCCAGGCTGAGGCCGAGGCGGCGAGTGGTGACTACACGGCCGCAGTACGGAGCCGCTTCCGTGCCTGCGTTGCAGAGCTCACCGAGCGCACTGTGCTCGACGAGCGGCCCGGGCGGACGGCGTACGAGGCAGTGGCGGATGCGGGACGCGTGGTACCGGCTCTGCGTGAGCCGCTGCAGCCGGCGGCGCTCATGTTCACGGAGGTTGTCTACGGCAACCGTCCTGGGACAGCAGAGCGCTATGCCCGAGTGGTTGCCGCCGATGAGGCTGCCAGGCACGTGTCGACGCGACAGATGGTGCAGGAATGAGTACGGCGGTCGGCCGGAGCGGCACCGAGGCCTGGCGGGCCCTGCGTCTCCCCATGCTGCTCACAGGGGTAATCGTGCTCGGCGTGCTCGTACTACTCATCGCGGGAGCCGCCCGGACGTCAGGGCCGTTCAGCCCGGACTCTGCGGAACCGGCCGGCGCCAAAGCACTTGCGACCCTGCTGGGGGACCACGGGGTCAACGTACGTGGTACCGAGGACGTCCAGGACGCCCTCGACGGCGACTCCAGCCAGACGCTGCTGATCGCTCCCGGTGGCTCCCTGAACCGTTCCGACTTGCTGGACATCGCCAAAGCCGGTTGGGGGCACATAGTGCTCATCCGGCCGAGCACGAGAACGCTCGAGGTGGTTGCCCCCGGCGTACTGGATGCGAGCGCGACACTGCCCGAGGACAGCCGCTCCCCTGACTGCGACCTGCCGGCAGCCGTCAAAGCCGGTACTGCGACCGTCAGCGGCGTCTCGTACTCTGCGCCCGACTCGGCCATCACCTGCTACGGCGACGGCATCAACCACACGCTCATCCGGCTCGAGTCGGGCGGCAAGATCGTGGACGTCGTCGGCTCGCCACGGACCTTCACCAACGCCGAACTGGCCGATGACGGCAACGCGGCGCTCGCACTGAACCTGATCGGCACGCACCCGGACCTGCTCTGGTACCTGCCGCAGTACGACACGACGGGCTTCGACGATGAGGACGACACCTCCGACGGGCCACCACTGGTCCCGCCGGACGTCCGCTACATCGCCTGGGCACTGGCCTTCGCCGCCTTCGTCGTGGCGATCTGGCGCGGCCGCCGGCTCGGCCCGGTCGTACCGGAGCCACTGCCGGTCATCGTGCACGCGGCGGAGACCACTGAAGGCAGGGCGAGGCTCTACCGTCGTTCCAGAGCCCGCGACCGTGCTGCGGCCGCCCTGCGAGAGTCTGCCCTCGGCAAGCTCCACAAGGCGCACGGCATCCCCCGCCGGGCCGAGCCGACCGCCGTAGTGGCCGCGATCGCCGCCCGCACGGGCAGGGATCCGGTAATGCTCTACGAACTGCTCTATGGTCAACCACCGCTCGACGACTCCGCCCTCATGTATTTATCCCATCAGCTAGACGTGCTGACGCTGGAGGTACGACACCCGTGACGACCGCTATCGAGGTCACCCCTGAACGGGCCAGGCAGGCTCTGGTCGAGCTGCGGAACGAGATCGGCAAGGCCGTGGTCGGCCAGGAGACGGCGGTGACCGCCCTGGTCCTCGCGCTGCTCTGCCGCGGCCATGTCCTGCTGGAGGGCGTCCCTGGCACGGCGAAGACGCTGATGGTGCGGGCGCTGTCGATGGCGATGCGGCTGGAGACCAAGCGGATCCAGTTCACCCCCGACCTGATGCCCGGTGACGTCACCGGGTCGCTCGTGTACGACGCGAAGACGAGTGAGTTCGAGTTCCGCAAGGGGCCGGTGTTCACCAACATCCTGCTCGCGGACGAGATCAACCGGACGCCGCCGAAGACGCAGGCCGCGCTGCTGGAGGCGATGGAGGAGCGGCAGGTCACCGTCGACGGTGAGCCGCGCATGCTGCCGGTTCCCTTCGTCGTCGCCGCCACCCAGAACCCGATCGAGTACGAGGGCACCTACCCGTTGCCCGAGGCGCAGCTGGACCGCTTCCTGCTCAAGGTCACGTTGGACATGCCGCCGCGCGACGCGGAGATCGCGGTACTGGCTCGGCACGCGCAGGGGTTCGACCCGCGCGACCTTGCTGCGGCCGGGTTGCGTCCAGTGGCCGGGCCGGAGGACTTGCTGGCCGGGCAGGCGGCGGTGCGACGGGTCGCGGTACGGGAGGACGTACTGGCCTATGTGGTCGACCTGTGTCGGGCCACTCGGCAGTCGCCGTCGCTGCAGCTCGGGGTGTCGCCTCGTGGAGCTACTGCGCTGCTTGCGGTATCTCGGGCGTGGGCCTGGTTGTCCGGGCGCGACTACGTGATCCCTGACGATGTGAAGGCGATGGCCCGTCCTTGTCTGCGGCACCGGGTGCAGATCCGGCCCGAGGCCGAGCTGGAAGGTGTTACGGCGGACGCAGTACTGGAGAGTGTGCTGGCCACGGTGCCAGTGCCACGCTGATGGTCCTCACTGGCCGGGCCGGCGTACTAGCCGCCGCAGGGGTCCTCTTCGTCGCCGTGGTGATGCCGCGGTGGGCCGGGGTTGGCCTGGTGGTGGCTGTGGTCCTACTGGTGTGCCTGGTCGACCTGCTGCTCGCTGGATCGCCTCGGCGGCTGCAGCTCAGTCGGGAGGGCGACAACGCAGTACGGCTGGGTCAGCAGGCTGTCGTGACCCTGCTGGTGGCCAACCCGGGGCGCCGGGTCAAGGGGCTGCTGCGTGACGCTTGGCCGCCTTCGGCCGGAGTACAGGACCCGCCGCACAAGCTCGACCTGCCCAACGGCGAGCGGCGGCGGCTGACGACGCGTCTGGTGCCCACCAGGCGCGGGGATCGGCATGCTGATCGCGTGACTGTCCGGTCGATCGGGCCGCTCGGGTTCGCTGGCCGGCAGGGCGCACACAAGGTCCCTTGGACGGTGCGGGCGCTGCCGCCGTTCAACAGCCGCAAGCACCTGCCGTCGCGGCTTGCACGACTGCGTGAGCTCGATGGCCGCACCGCCTTGATGGTGAGAGGTCAGGGCACCGAGTTCGACTCACTGCGCGACTACGTGCCTGGCGACGACGTCCGCAGCATCGACTGGCGAGCCACGGCCCGCCGCAACACCGTCGTACTGCGTACCTGGCGGCCCGAGCGCGACCGGCAGGTGGCCATCGTGATCGACTCGGGCCGGATGTCGGCCGGCCGGGTCGGGGACGCGCCACGGCTGGACCACGCGATGGACGCAGCACTACTGCTGGCCGCCCTGGCGACTCGTGCCGGTGACCGGGTCTCCCTGCTGGCCTGCGATTCCGAGGTCCGCGCAGACGTCCGCCGCCCGGCCCCGCAGGACGTGCTGCCATCCTTCGTCAACGCGCTGGCCAACGTGGACGCCCAACTCGTCCAGACGGACTTTCGGGTGGTCGTGTCGCAGGTATTGGAGCGCCTGGGCCAGCGCTCCCTAGTAGTCCTCCTGACCGGGCTGGACCCAGCCGTGATCGAGGAGTCCCTCCTCCCGGTCATCGGCCCGCTCCTGCGCCGCCACGTCGTAGTACTGGCCTCCGTCGCCGACCCCCGCCTGACGGAGATGGAATCGACCCTCTCCGACATGATCGAGATCTACGGCGCCGCCTCAGCCGCCCGCACCCGCCTGGACCGCGAACGAGTAACCGCCGTCCTGACCCGAGCCGGCGCCACCGTCGTAGACGCCGACCCCGACCACATCGCCCCAGCCCTGGCCGACACCTACCTAGCCCTGAAGAAGGCCGGCCGACTCTAGGTATATCCGCTTTTCGATCCACCGCCGATGTGAGGTTGATCCCTTGTGGATAAGGGGAATCGAGGCATCGTCGATTTTCGCTCGACAGACTCTTGAGCTAAAGTCGAATGCATGTTCGATGATGGATGGGGAGATTTCGACGCTGCGGCGACGCTTGACGCCGCCGTCGAGTTCGACGTGGAGGAGAACCGGGCGGCGCTCGGCAAACTCCAGGCGACGTTGCACTTCGCCGACCTCCACGCCAGCCTGCCACCGGCCTTCCGGCGAGCCTCGCAGAAGCGGGGAGGTGAACGTCTCGTCGTGTACGGCGGTGATGGTTGCCCGGCGATCGCCGAGTTCGCTCCGGCCGAGTTCGGTGTGCTGCTGAAGCTGTCCAGCGGTGCTGCCGCTGCCTACATCGGCGAAGCACTCGCGCTTCGCCACCGCCTGCCCCGGATCTGGGCCAAGACGGTCAACGGTCAAGCCATCGTCTGGCGGGCCCGCGCTGTAGCCCGGGCCTGCCTCAAGCTGTCCCGCGAGGCTGCGGCGCTGGTAGACGAACGGGTCGTCGCCGTCATCGACACCCTGTCGGCCTACAGCCTGCAAAAGATCGTCGAGGCGGTGATCAAGGAAGCCGATCCTGAGGCCGCCCGGCAGGCCGCCGAAGAGCGCGCCCGGGAGCGTGGCGTCTGGGTTCAGCAGTCCGACGATCACGGCACCAAGACGATCTGGGTCAAAGCCGCGGCCGGTGAAGTGATCCGCTTCGACGCGACCATCAACGACCTCGCGTGGGCCCTGCAGATGCTCGGCGACCCCGACACTCTCCAGGCTCGTCGCGCGAAGGCAATCGGCTGGATCGCCGATCCACTAGCTGCCTACGAACTCGTGGCCGCAGCCCGCTACCTGGCCGCCCAGCCCGATAACTCAGCCCCCACGAAGGACGGCCAGGACTCCCCCAGAGAGCCCACTGCCGCGGCACCGGACCTAGCCGCTCCCAGACACCTTCTCGATGATGCCGAGGCTGACTCCCACGCCCGTCACCACCGCGAGCCTGATCCCCACACGCCTGACCACCGCGAGCCTGGCCGCCGCGAGCCCGACCACCGCGAGCCCGACTCTCCCGAATCTGGCACTCATGGGTCTGGCTCCGACGAGCCTGAGCTCCGTGAGCCTGACCTGGACGATTCCGGTCTCGACGACGAAGCAGATCGCGACGTCGTCGATCCGCACCTCGGCGATCAGCCAACGCACCCTGCCGCCTGCCCCGCCGCGGCAACGAAGGCAGCCATCGACCCGTTCTCACGCCATCAGTTGGCCGGCAAGCTGGCCGCGATCAAGAAGGCAGCCGCAGTTGCCGCCACCGGCATCAGCCGGGCCGACCGCGTCGTCCTTTACGTCCATCTCACCGACCAGGCACTGCTCAGCGGTGAGGGCGTCGTCAGGGTCGAGAACCACGGATCGATGCTCGCTGCCCAGCTCAAGGAGTTGCTCGGCCACGACCGGGTCATCCTCAAGCCCGTCATCGACCTCAACCAGCACGTCGACGTCAACGCCTACGAGATCCCCACCCGGATCCGCGAGCGCGTCGGACTCACCCAGCCGGTGGAGAGATTCCCTTACAGCACAGCAGAAACCACGGCCCGCAGCGACCTGGACCACATCAAGCCCTACGACCCTCACGGACCACCAGGCCAGACGAGCACCAGCAACCTCACACCGGCAACGCGGTTCCACCACCGCGTCAAAACCCACGGGCGCTGGAAGGTCCAGCGGTCCGGCGAAGGAGCACTGCAATGGACCACCCCGAACGGCTTCACCTTCCGCGTCGACCACCTGGGCACCCACCGACTCACGGAGTAATCGCACATCCCCAACGACCTCCCCGAGTGCGAGGCCGTCGTCGATCGGTGCCGGCAGACGACCATCCGGTTGGCCGTCTCCTACAAGGCAGCGGTGCCCGGCTGCTACGAGGTGGCGGGTGCCCGGCTGGTGACGGCCAGGTGGTTGGCGCGAGCGGCGACGACGGCTTCTCCGTGGGTTTCGGCCCAATGGGCCACGTGCTGGAGGGCTGCGTTGAGGGCGCGGCCGGGTTCGGTCAGGGCGTACTCGACCTGGGGTGGGACCGTCGCGTGGACCGTCCTGGTGACCAGGCCGTCGTGTTCGAGGCCCCGGAGGCTGGAGCTCAGCATGCGCTGGGTGACCGGGGTGAGGATGCGGCGGAGTTCGTTGAAGCGGACCGGGCCGTTGCGCAGCTCGAACAGCACCTGCATCGACCACTTCTCGCCGATCAGCGTCAGCGTAGACCGCACCAGCTCACACGAGCCGATTCGCTCGTCATCGGATCCCATGGGTTCCTTCCTTAATACCTGGTGCGGTGAAACTGCCTTCTTGCCGGCGTTCATCAGCAACGTCAGGCTGACCGTGTTCCTTCCCCGGTACCGATTGTGAGCCCTTCCTGATGAGTTTCCCGTGGTCCGACCTGCCTCACGACGACCCGGAGTGGTTCAAGCGCGGGGCCCTGTATGTGCCGTCCGGTGAGGGCCCCACCGTCTGGGCCGCAGGTGACGTCTACACGATCAAGGCGAAGGCTGCTCAGACCAATGGTGCGTTCGGCTTCATCGAGGCGACCGTTCCGGCCGGTGGCGGTCCGCCGCCGCATGCGCATCCGGATGAGGAGGAGACCTTCTACCTGCTGTCCGGCGAGCTCGAGTTCCTCGACGGCGACCACCTCTTCATCGCCAAGGCCGGCGACTTCATCCACATCCCTCGCGGCGTCCGGCACCGCTTCCACAACATCGCGAACCACGCCGCCAAGATGATCTTCATGTTCACCCCGGGCGGCACCGAAACGGTGATCGCCGACCATGCCCTCCCCGCCGTCCCCGGCCACGAGGTCCCCCCGATCGACGACGACCAACTGGCCCGCTTCGCCCGAATGAACGAATTGGCCAGCACCATCGCGCTCCCGGACCCGTCCTAGACCAGCCCGAGCGGTTCGTGAGGTTCGGGCGGAAGTACGACGGTCAGCTTGTCCCCGGGCCGCACCAAGCCGCCTACGTTGACAACACTCATGATCCCGACCCGGCGAACGATCGTCCCGTCCTCGGCCTTCCCCATCACCTGCCTGAGCAGGCCCTTCCGCAGCCCGTTGATCTGACTGCAGGGGTCCCTCAGCCCGGTGACCGTCACTGTCGCGGTCTCACCGAGCTGGAGCTTCGTTCCGGTCGGGAGCGCGAAGAGTTCCAGCCCGACGGTGGTGACGTTCTCGCCCAGCTCACCCGGTGCCACGTCGTAGCCCTTGACCGCCAGCTCGTCGAGCACCTCCCGCGGGATCAGGTGGACCTGCCGGAGGTTCGGCGCAGTGCGATCTTTACGCACCAGATGAAGATGCTGCACGGTCACTCCCGCGTGCGCGTCGCCGTCCACGCCGACACCTTCGATCAGCCGGATCTCATCAACCGCGGGCTTGCTGAACCGGTGCTTGTCGTCGCAGTGGACTGAGTCGACTCTCACCAGCTCAGCCTAAGTGACCGGCCAGCTTTCCGGGCTGGACAGCAGGGCCCAGCACCAGGCCAGCTGGCCCGGCGCAATTCCACCTGCAGCGAAGCACGGGCGGAGGCACACGGAGTCACAGACGCGACGCAGGAGCAGCGCGCACGTGCGCGCTGCACCACCCGCGCGAGCGTGCGTCGCAGGAGCAGCGCGTGGACGCGACACAGGAGCAGCAGGTACGAGCGACGCAGGAGCTCTGTTCGGGTGGGAGCGGTGAGGGGTGAGCAGCGTAGGAGCCAGCGGGCGAAGCGGCGTGGGGGTTACAGCAGGTGGCAGGCGGCTTGGGGGGTGGTTTTGTTGGGGAGGATTGGGAGTAGGTCGGTGCGGCATTTTTCCGCGATCGGGTTTCCGGCGGCGACGATCTGGCAGCGGGGATGGAAGCGGCAGCCGGTGGGGATGCGGGTCGGGTCCGGGGGTTCGCCGGTGAGGACGATGCGTTTGGGCGACTCGGGGAGTACCGAGAGCAGGGCCTGGGTGTAGGGGTGCTGGGGGTTCTTCAGGATCTCTTCGGTGGGGCCGGACTCGACGATGCGGCCGAGGTACATGACGGCTACCCGGTCGGCGATGTTCCAGGCCAGGCCCAGATCGTGCGTGACGACCAGCGCCGACAAGCCCAGGTCGTCGCGGAGGCGGAGCAGGAGGGCCAGGATCTCGCCGCGGACGGAGGCGTCGAGGGAGGCGACGGGTTCGTCGGCGATCAGGACCTTCGGGTTGAGGGCGAGGGCGCCGGCGATGACGACTCGTTGCCGTTGACCACCGGACAGCTCGTGCGGGTAGCGCAGGAAGAAGCGCTCCGGCGGCCGCAGGCCCGCGTGCGACAGGGCTTCGGCGACGACTTTCTCCTCGTCGGCCAGACCGTGGATCCGGGGGCCTTCGGCAACGGCTTCGTAGACCGTCTGGCGCGGGTTGAGCGACCCCATCGGGTCCTGCAGGACGAGCTGGACCTGCCGGCGATGGGCCTTCAAAGCCTTCGACCGGTACGAGAGTGGCGATCCGGCGTACGAGACCGTGCCCGAGCTCGGGCGCTCGAGGCCGAGCAACGTCCGGGCCAGCGTGGTCTTGCCGCAGCCGGACTCGCCGACCAGGGCGACGATCTCGCCGTCCCCGACCGCGAGGTTGACGCCGTCGACCGCCCGGGCGCGCCGGCCGCGGGAGGAGAACTCGACCGCCAGATCAGTTGCCTCTAGCAAGATTCCTCCAAGACCAGTACACAGGCAACCGTCCGCTGATCGCCCGCCGGCCGCAGCTCGACGTCAACGGTCGAGCAACTGTCGAGCGCCACTGGGCACCGCGGATGGAACACACACCCCGACGGAAGCTGCTGCGGATCGGGCGGGTCTCCCCCGAGCCCGCGAGGCGCAAGGCGGGACGCAGGATCGCCAACGGTCGGGAATGCGGCCGCCAGCGCCTGACTGTAAGGATGCCGGAACGTACCACCGGAAGGACCGGTCTCGACCAGTCGGCCGGCGTACATGACTGCCAGCCGATCGCAGGTATCCGCGAGCACCGACAGATCGTGCGAGATCATCAGCAACGAGATCCCGTGCGACGCGATCAGCTCCTTGATCAGCGTCAGCACCTGCGCCTGCACCATCAGGTCGAGCGCGGTGGTCGGCTCGTCGGCGACGATCAACTGCGGCTCGCACGCGAGCGCCATCGCGATCATCACTCGTTGCCGTTGGCCACCGGACAGTTCGTGCGGATAGCTCCGCGCCCGCCAGGCCGGCAGGCCCACCTGCTCAAGCAGGGAAGCGACTCGCGAGCGAGCCTTCTCAGCCGAGCAGATCTTGTGCACCAGCAAGGGTTCCGCGATCTGGGTGCCGATCCGCTGCACCGGGTTGAGCCCGTGCTGCGCGCCCTGGAAAACGATCGACGCCTCAGCCCAGCGGACCGCGCGCAACCGCCCCCACTTCATCGCGAGCACGTCCTCACCGCCGAGCATGATCCGCCCCGAGGTCCGGGCGTCCTTCGGCAGCAACCGCAGCAGCGCCATCGCCAGCGTCGACTTCCCCGACCCCGACTCACCGACGACCCCGAGCGCCTCGCCGGCCTCCAGCGTCAACGACACGCCCCGTACGGCGGGCACCTCGCCCGACCCAAGAAGGTAGGTCACGGACAGGTCGTCCAACTCGAGCAGGCTCATCAGACGGCCCTCCGCAACCGCGGATTCAGCACGGACTCCAGCGCCCGGCCGCACAGCGTGAACGCCAGCACGACGATGACGATGCACAGACCCGGTAGGAGGATGTACCACCAGGCGCCCGACGTGGCCGCGCCCCAGTCGTACGAGCCGCGGAGCATCGTGCCCCAGGAGGTCTTGTTCGCGCTGACACCGAGGAACGCGAGCGTCGACTCGGTGACGATCGCGCTCGCCACCTCCAGCGTCGTACTTGCCAACAGCAACGGTGCGACGTTCGGCAGCACGTGCCGGGTGGTGATGTGCCAGTGACCGCCGCCCAACGCCTGCGAGCGTTCGATGTACGGTCGCGCCTCCACCGCCAACGTCTGCGCGCGGATCAACCGCGCCGTCGACGGCCACGAGGTGACGCCGATCGCGGCGATGATCGTCACCGTGCTGCCGCCCAGGATCGCCGCCAGCACGAGCGCTGTCACCAGCGACGGCAGGACCAGGAACCAGTCGGTGATCCGCATGACGATCGCGCCGATCCAGCCGCGGAAGTGGCCGGCCGCGATCCCGAGCACGGTCCCGATCACCATGCTGAGCAGCGCGGCGAGGAAGCCGATCAGCAACGACGTCCGCGATCCCCACCAGATCATCAGCAGCACGGACCGGCCGGACTCGTCCGTACCCAGCGGGTCGTCCCAGCTCGGCGGCGCCAGCTTCGCGCCGGTCCCGCTGACCACGTTCGTCACGCCCTCGTCGATGAACAGCGGCGCGATCACCGCGAGCAGGACGGCGAGCAGCAGGATCACCAGCCCGGCGACACCGGCCCGATGTTTCCGGAAGCCCGACCAGAACCGCTGCAGGGCAAGGCGCCGCCGCGTCCAGGTGATGCTCACGCCGACCTCACCCTCGGGTCGAGGACGTGGTACACGACGTCGGCGAGCGTGTTCATCAAGATCACCGACACCGTGATCAGCAGGAAAGTCCCTTGCATCAAGGTGAAGTCGGGCACCCGGATCGCCTCGTAGAACAGCTGCCCCAGCCCCGGCCAGCTGAAGATCGCCTCGACCGTCACGGCTCCGCCGACCACGAACCCGATCCGCATGAAAACCAGCGTCACCGTCGGCAACAGGGCATTCGGTACTGCGTGCCGCCGCCGGATCTCATCGTCGCGAAGCCCCTTCGCCCGCGCCGTCGTCACGTAGTCCTGCCCCACCTCGTCGAGCACCGACGACCGCATCACCAGCAGGTACTGCGCGTAGACGACCGCCACCATCGTCAAGCACGGCAACACCATGTGCTTGGCGACATCCAGCACATAGGCGAACCCGTCGGGCGCGTCGACGCTCTCGATCCCGCGGGTCGGGAAGATGCCCGGGATCGGCCCGATCCCCGCGGCGAACACCATCAGCAGCAGGAGCCCGAGCCAGAACGTCGGCACCGACCACAGCACCAGTGACACCCCGGTGGAGAACTTGTCGAAGCGGCTGCCCGGCTTCCACCCGGCGCGCGCTCCTTGCCAGATCCCCAGGCTCACGGCCAGCACCAGCGCCGTACCGGTGAGCAGCAGGGTCGCGCCGATGCGTTCGCCGATCAGGTCGAGGACGGGTCGCTTGTACTCGTAGGAGATCCCGAGGTCGAAATGCACCGTCTGGTTGACGAAATGCACGAACTGTTCGAGCAACGACTTGTCCAGCCCGAGCCGGCGGCGCTCCAGGTCGAGCTGCTCCGGCGTCATGTTCCGGCCTTGCGCCAGCGCCCGGACGGGATCGCCCGGCAGCAACCGGAAGGCGAAGAACGTCGCGACGATCACCATCGCGATACTGAGCAGCGCACCGCCGATCTTGGCGGCGGCGTACCGGAGCAACCCCCGGCGGGTGGGTTGCTCGTCGATCGCCTCAGCCGCCGGTGGTGCGATCGTCATCGCACCACCCGATCACCGGCGTACCTCATTCGCGGTCGTCCGTGACGCTCTTGCGACGACGGGTCAGGAAGAAGCCGGCTGCGAGCAGTACGACGACGGCCGCGCCCACCCCGACGATCACGCCGGTGTTGGATCCGCCGTCGTCGGCGGTCGTACCGTCCTTGGAGACCGCCTGGAGCGTGTAGAACGGCCAGTAGCCGCTGGCGCCGTACAAGATGCCCTTGTCCTCGGGGAGCGGGGTGATGCTGGCGATCCGGTCCTTGCGGTAGCCCTCGAGGTTGTTGGGGTAGTACAGCGCGATCACCGGGGCGTCCGTGTAGAGGCGCTCCTCCATCTTCTTGATGATCTCGGCGCGCTTCGGCGGGTCCAGCTCCTTCAACTGCTGCTGGTACAACGCCTCGTACTGCGGGTCGCAGTAGAACGACTCGGTCCCGCCGCCCTCACCCGATGCCGTCGGACGCCGGCTGCACAGGTGCGTCGCGAGCACCTCCTCCGGATCCGGGTTCACCGACCAGCCGCTGATCGCGATGTCGAACAGCGCCGTCGTCCCGGTCTCCTCGGTGAACTTGCTGGAGTCGAGCCGCTTGGTGGTCAGCGTGACCCCGAGCTCCTTGAACCAGCCGGTCAGGTACTCCGACAGCTTCTCCTCGATCGGGGTGTCGGTGTGGATGCTGAACCGGAACTGCAGCTTGCGCGACCCGTCCGGCATCGTCCGGATACCGTCGGCGCCCTTCTTGTAGCCGGCCTCGTCGAGGATCTGGTTGGCCTTGGCAATATCGAAGCTGACCTTCTCATCACCGCTGGCCTGCCAGAAGAAGTCCTTGTACATCGGCGGGATGATCGAGCCGTCGGACGCCTTGGCCAGCCCGTTCTGCACCTCGTCGACGAGCTTCTGCTTGTCGATCGCGGTGTGCAGCGCCAGCCGCACGCGCGGGTCCTTGAGTGCCGGATGCCCGTCACCGATCGGCTTGTTGTCGCTCGTCGTCGCACCGTGGTTGATCTGCAGGTAGGTCGCCCGCCGGCCCTCGGTGTTCCACTGGACGACGTTCGGGTCGCCCTTCAGCGCGTCGAAGTCCGGCGGCGCGAGCCGGCCGATCAGGTCGATGTCGCCCTTCTTCAGCCCGACGATCGCGGCCGCCGGGTTGTCGTAGAAGATCACCTGCAGCTCGTCGATCTTCGGCGCTCCCCGCCAGTAGCTCGGGTTCGCCTTGAGCTTCACGTACTGGTCCTTCTTCTGCTCCACCGCGATGTACGGCCCGCTCGTCACGGCCGGGAAGTCGTCTGCCTCGTACTTCGCGATGTCGCCGACCTTCTCCCAGACGTGCTTGGGCATGATCGGGACCGGGTTGTCGAGCATCGACGCCTGCGGGGTCTTGAGCTTGATGGTGAGGTCCTGGCCGCTCGCGGTGACGCCGGCGAAGTTCTCCACCGCCGGGCCGTTCGCGGTCTTCGCGCCGTCGTCGGTGATCATCTTGTTGAACGTCCAGGCCGCGTCGTCGGCGGTGATCGGCTGGCCGTCCGACCACTTCGCCTGGCGGATCTTGAACGTCCAGGTGAGGCCGTCCGGTGTGGTGGTCCACGATTCGGCCAGGTCGGGGCTCGGCTTCAGCGTCTTCGAGTCGGGCACGGCCAGGAAGCCGTACATCCAGCGGTGGATCTGCGACGAGACCACCCGGACCGCCAGGAACGGGTTCATCGAGTCCATCGCCTGGGTGGCGCCGACTCTGATCACCTTGGGGGTCGCCGGGTCAGCCGCCTGAGCGGTCAGCCCGGGCAGTCCTCCCAGCGCCAGCATCCCCAGTACCGCCGCCGCGCCGATCCATTTCCGCATCCGCCCCACGCACCTTCCGCCCTGGTGTTTAGGGAGAAAACCACACTATAAGTGCATCTCCCGTCAACAATTTACGCACTTTTGTCACGGTTCCGTTGTCTCTGACGCCCCTCAGTGATGCCGACTACACAGTTGTGTAGTAAATTGCTGGTATGTATAGCGATCTGACCGCCCGGGCCCGGATCCGGGACGCCGCGCTCCGGCTGTTCACCGAGCGCGGGATCGACGGCACCTCGATCCGCGACATCGCCGCCGCAGCGGGGGTCTCCTCCGGCCTGATCCGGCACCACTTCGGCTCGAAGGAGGCGCTGCGGGACGCCTGCGACAGCTATGCCACCGAGCGACTGAACCGGATCCGGGACGAGATGTTCGCCGACGGCCAGATGGCCGACCAGGCCGGCATGGTCGCGATGCACCCGGCCGCGATGGTGTTCCAGCGCTACCTGGTGCGCTCGATGCAAGACGGCTCCGAAGCGGCCGAGGGGCTGTTCGACGACGCGGTACGGCTCGGCGAGGAGTGGCTGACCCGGACCGAGGTCGAGACCAGGGATGTGCGCGCGTACTCCGCCCTGCTGGTCGCGATGCAGATGGGCGTCTTCATGCTCGGCGACCAGTTGTCGCGTGCCTTCGGTGAGGACCTCGACAGCCCGGCCGGCCAGCTCCGGTTGCAGCGCGCCTTCGCCGAGGTGTTCTCCACTCCGCTGCTCACCCCCGAGCAGAACACCAGACTCCAGACAGCTCTCGACCGACTAGAGGAAGGCCTGTGATGGCTGAGGCGATTCGTACCGAGGGCCTGGTGAAAACCTTCGGCTCGACCCGGGCGCTGGACGGGCTGGACCTGAGCGTCCGGGCCGGTGAGGTGCACGGATTCCTGGGCCCGAACGGCGCCGGGAAGTCCACCACGATCAGGATCCTGCTCGGCCTGACCCGCAAGAGCGGCGGCGACGCCCGCGTCCTCGACGGAGACCCGTGGAGCGACGCCACCGCATTGCACCGGCGACTGGCTTATGTGCCCGGCGACGTCACGCTCTGGCCGAACCTGACCGGTGGTGAGGCGATCGACCTGCTCGGCCGGATGCGCGGCGGGCTCGACCCGAAGCGGCGTACCGAGCTACTGGAGCGCTTCGACCTCGATCCCCGCAAGAAGGCCCGTACCTACTCCAAGGGCAACCGGCAGAAGGTCGCGCTGGTCGCCGCGCTCGCCTCCGACGTCGAGCTGCTCCTGCTCGACGAACCCACGTCCGGGCTCGACCCGCTGATGGAAGAAGCCTTCCGCGAGACGATCCTCGAAGTGCGTGGCGACCGAACGGTTCTGCTCTCCAGCCACATCCTCTCCGAGGTGGAAGCCCTCTGTGACCGGGTCACGATCATCCGGGCGGGCCGCGCGGCGGAGAGCGGCACCCTGAGCGAGCTCCGGCACCTGACCCGTACGACGATCCAGGCCGAGCTGACCGGTCCGCCTGGCGAGCTCGCTTCGCTGTCCGGTGTCCACGACGTCCGGATCGATGGCAACCTAGTCACCCTGGCCGTCGACGCCGCCGCGATCAACGCAGTACTACGGCAGCTCACCGACGTCGGTGTGAGCAGCCTGGTCAGCCACCCGCCGACCCTGGAGGAGCTCTTCCTACGCCTGTACGAACCGGTGGCCTCTCGATGAGCACCCTCACCGGCACCCGCGGCCTGATCCGCCTGATCCTGCGCCGGGATCGCCTCATCCTCCCGCTGTGGATCGTGTTCCTCACGCTGATCCCGGTCAGCTACGTCTCGTCCTTCAACGAGCTGTTCCCGACCGCCGCCTCGCGCCGGCAATACGCCGATAACTCCGGGTTCATCACGCTCTACGGCGTACTGCCGGACACGAGCCTCGGTGAGTTCGTCACCTGGCGGGTCGGTTTCGTCCCGGTGATGGTGGGGCTGATCAGCATCCTCACCGTCATCCGGCACACGCGAGTCGAGGAGGAGACTGGGCGCCGCGAGCTGCTCGGCTCGACCGTCGTCGGCCGGCATGCGGCGCTCGCGGCCGCGCTCGCCACGACCTTCGGCGCCAACCTGCTCTTGGGCATACTGATTGCCGTTGGCATGCACAGTCAGGACCTGGCACTTGCGGGATCCGTTGCCATCGGCCTCGAATTCGCCTTGGCCGGTTGGGTTTTCGCCGCCATCGGCGCTGTCACCGCACAACTCACCTCGAGCGCCGGTACCGCTCGGGGGCTCGCGCTCGGCGCCCTCGGTGCGTCGTACGCGCTCCGCGCCGCGGGTGACACCAGCGCGCACGCGGATGGCCCGCTGTGGTGGCTGTCGTGGCTGTCGCCGATCGGCTGGGTGCAGAAGCTCTATCCGTACGGCGCCAACCGTTGGAGTATGGCCGTCCTCGCACTGGTGGTTGCTTTGTTCCTGGTCGGCGTCGCGATCGCCTTGTCCGCCAGGCGTGACGTCGGCTCCGGACTGCTGCCCGCGCGACCTGGTCCTGCGGCCGGCTCAGCTCATTTGAGTACTCCGCTCGCATTGGCCTGGCGGCTCCATCGAGGGCTGCTCGCCGCCTGGGTCGTCGCGTTCGCGTTGCTCGGTGTGCTTTTCGGCGCCGTCGCGAAAGGAGTCGGCGACATGATGCGCGACGACAGCGCGACTCGGGAGTTCTTCGCCCGGATCGGCGGCAAGGCCGGACTGATCGACTCGTACTTCGTCGGCGTACTGACGATCGCCGGGCTGATCGCCGCCGCGTACGCAGTACAGGCGACGCTGCGGTTGCGGGTGGAGGAGACCAGTGGACGGGCCGAGCCGGTCCTCGCGACCGCCACCGGTCGGTTGCGGTGGGCAACGAGTCATCTCGTCTTCGCGCTGCTCGGACCGGCCGCCGCGCTGCTCGCCGCCGGGGTGGGCGCGGGAGTGACTTATGGCGCGACGGTCGGGGAGGTCGGCCACCAGACGGCTCGGCTGATGGGTGCTGCGCTGGTCCAACTGCCAGCGGTCTGGGTGCTGGCCGGAATCGCCATCGCGCTGTTCGGCTTGTTGCCACGGCTTTCGGCGGCCGCTTGGGCCGGGCCGGTGATCTGCCTACTGCTCGGGATCGCGGGCGCCGCAGTGCAGCTTGATCAGTGGGTGCTGGATCTGTCGCCGTTCGCGCATCTGCCGTCGCTGCCTGGTGGTGGACTGCACGTTCTGCCGATCACCGCGCTGATTTTGATCGCCGCAGCCCTGGCCGCCGCCGGTCTGAGCGGTCTTCGGCACCGGGATCTGCCGACTTGATTCCTTCGTGGAACTCGGTTCCATAAATTCCCACGGAGGACTCTGTCGGCCGGTAAGCGTTTGCCTTATGGTGAGCGGGCGTACGCGGACAGTTAACGCCCCGAACTATCCGATGAGGTAAAATCCATGAAACTGCATTCCCCAAAGACGGGCTTTCGCGCGCTCAGCGCGGCCGCCGCTATGGCCGCCGCCCTGACGCTCGCCGCCCCCAGCGCTTTCGCCGAGGTCGAGCCCGGTGGCTGGACCTCCTACTCCCCGTCCTTCTCCGAGCAGGAACGCGGGTGCGGCCAGATCAATGGCCTGACCTTCCAGCTGACCTGCTCCACCGGCAGCGGCGACCAGCGCGCCGAGCGCCGGTACGCCACCTACTCCAGCGGCAGCCGGCAGTTCGAGGGCTACTTCAAGATCACCTCGATGTCCGGCGGTACCCGGATCAGCCTCAAGCAGACCTTCAACGAGAGCGCGGCCGGTCCGTTCTTCATGCTCGCGGTGGAGAGCGGCGGCCGGCTCTACCGGGTCGGCGCCGGTACCGTCGCGAGCGGCGCGACGGTCGGTACGACGGTCCGGGTGAACACCGTGCACGTCGTCGGCAGCACGCACAAGACGTACATCAACGGCTCGCTGAAGCTGACCATCTCCAGCCCCGGTGGCAGCTTCTACGACAAGTTCGGCTCCTACCGGACCGACAGCGGCAAGGGACCGGTCACGGTCCAGTGGAGCGGCGTCAACTTCTGGCGGAAGTAGCGTCCCGTTGAAGCACCTCGCCATCGCGGCGACGGTGCTGGCCGCGCTGACCGGTTGCTCGTCAACCGGTCAGTCGGCCGGCACCCACGCCCCGTCACTCCAGTTGTCAGCCACCCTCGACACCCCGACCGACATCACCCTGTCCTGGTCGGGTGCCCCGGCGGACTCCACCAGCACCATCGTCGAGTTCGCCACCGAACCCGAGGGCCGCTACACGATCCTCGACTTCGTCTCCGCCGACCAGCAGCTGTACAAGCATCCCGACCTGATGCCGAAGACCCCGTTCTACTACCGGGTCACCCCGGTCCTCGGCCCCGCCTCCACCCCGGTCGAAGTCAAGTTGCCCGCAGCAACCATTTTCCACTCGGTGAGCGAGAACACCGCCCCGGACTCCCCCACCGAGATCGCCGCCAAGTCGGTCGGCAAGGACGGAGTACGAGTCACCTGGAAGGACAACGCCACCGACGAGGACGGCTACCTCCTGGAGATCAAGCCCCAGGGCCAACCGACGTACCGGGTGGCGGGCTTCATCGATCCCGACTCCACCTTCACCGAGCTGACCACCCTGCCCGCCGAACGCACCGCGTCCTACCGGATCCGCGCCTTCCACCGCGGCACTCCATCGAACCTCGCCCACCAGACAACCGGCGCCGACTGAGGTCAGCCGACGACGAGTTTGCCGGTGGAGTTGCGGATTGACAGATTGCACTGCGTGTCCGCATGATCACAGGGCTGATGATCCGGTAATTCGACAGATCTCCGAGGGATCCGATGAAACGTCAGATCGTCCTGAGTCTCGCCCTTGCCTTGATCGCCCCCGCTCTGATCGCCGGTCCGGCCGCGGCGGCCGCCGTCGAGATCACCCCGGCGGCCGGTTCCGTGACCGCCAGCACCAGCGACGCCAACGTCGCGGCGAACGTGGTGGACAACAACTACTCCAGTCGCTGGTCCGGGGACGGCGACGGCGCGTGGCTGCAGCTCGACCTCGGCGCCTCGCGGACCGTGTCGCACCTGAAAGTCGCCGTCTACAAGGGCGACAGCCGCAAGAACGACTTCGAGCTCCAGCTCTGGAACGGCTCGGCCTGGGTCGAGGTGTTCGACGGCCAGAGCAGTGGCACGAGCACGGGATTGCAGGTCTTCGACTTCACCGACCGGGCCGCGTCCAAGGTCCGTTACGTCGGCCACGGGTACGTCGAGAACAGCGGTGGTACAGGCACCTGGAACAGCGTCACCGAGATCGAGGTCTGGGGAGCTGACGGCGGTACCGGCAGCGGCGTACCGGCTGATGTGCTCGATCTGACGAACTGGAAGCTGACCCTGCCGACCGGTTCTTCCGGCAGCCCCACGGAGATCAAGCAACCCGCCCTGGACAGCTACACCAACAGCCCGTACTTCGTGGTCGCAGGTGACGGTGTCCAGTTCCGGGCGCCGGTCAACGGGGTGACGACCAGCGGATCGAGCAACCCGCGGTCGGAGCTGCGGGAGATGGCCAACAACGGCACCAGCAACGCGAGCTGGTCGTCGACCTCGGGCACCCACACGCTGGTGGTCCGGGAGTCCTTCGACCATCTCCCGGCCGACAAACCGGCGCTGGTCGGCGCCCAGATCCACGACGCCGATGACGACGTCACCGTCTTCCGCCTGGAAGGCACCAGCCTCTACGTCACCAACGGCGACACCACCCACCACAAGCTGGTCACCAGCTCGTACGTCCTGGGCACCGTCTACGAGGCGAAGTTCGTCGTCAACGCCGGCAAGGTCAAGGCCTACTACAACGGCACCCTGCAGACCACGATCAGCAAGAACTTCACCGGCGCCTACTTCAAGGCCGGCGCCTACACCCAGGCGAACTGCTCCAACTCCTCACCGTGCGCCAGCACCAACTACGGCCAGACCACCCTGTACGGCCTGGCTTTCAGCCACTCATGAGCCGCCGGTGGCGAGGCGCATCAGGTCGGTGGTGAAGTCGACGTCTTCGACCGAGCGTTCCGATCTGGTGGCGTTGCCGGCGAACTGGTGCTGGTGGCCGGACCAGTTGGCGTCGGCGATCTGGCTCGGTGCGCCGCTCAGCAGGAGCATCGTCAGCTCGTTCGCCGCGCGACCGATCCGCTGGCCGAGTTCCGCGGAGCCCCAGTCCTCGGGGGCTGCGTACAGCGAGGTCGGTAGCGGGATGGCACGGAGGAACGCGAAGAGCGGGCGGAGGTGGTCGTCGACGACCATCGCGTGCCGGGCTGTGCCTCCGGTGGCGGCCAGGATCACCGGTTTGGCTACCAGTAGGTCGTTGTCGATCAAGTCGATGAACGACTTGAAGAGGCCGCTGATCGCTGCCTTGTAGACCGGCGTCGAGGCGATGATCGCGTCGGCGGCGGCCAGCCGTTCGATGGCCGTCTAGACCTCAGGGGTCGGCAGGCCGGAGACGATCGAGCGAGCGATCTCCACCGCGATCGGGGCGAGGTCGATGATGCTGACGGTGGCGGTCACGCCTGCCGCGCGGAGGGTGTCGACTGCCTTCTGGGCGGTACGGTCCGCGAGCAGGCGGGTCGACGACGGGTCGCTGACACCCGCGCTGATCACGGCCAGGGTGAAAGTACCGGCGGTCATTCTGTTGTCCTTTCGGCTTGCTCCAGCAGGGCGATGCTGAGCTCGTGCAGCGTCTTGAGTTGCGTGGGGGTGAGGGCGCGCGTCATCGCCTTGGTGACCTGGCGCGCGTGCACCCTGCCTATCCGGCGCTGGACCTCGCGGCCTTCAGCGGTGAGGCGAAGACGGGAGGCCCGCCCGTCGTGGGGATCGGGGCTGCGTTCCACCAGGCCGCGCCGCTCGAGGCGGCTGACCAACCGCGAGACGCCCGCCTGGGTCAGCAGGGCATCGTCGCAGAGATCGATGATCCGCAGTCCCTCGGCCGCCGTCGACAAGGCGTACAGAACGCCGTACTCGCGCGGCAACAGGTCTCCCCAGTCGCCGTCCCGCTCGAACTCGCGGGCCAGCGTGGCCTGGGCGCGGAACATCGCTTCCCAGGCCACGTTCGCGAGTCGCGTCGTACCGTCCATCAGAACGCCACCGGGAAGTTCGCCTCGACGTTCGGGTCGCTGTCCTGGTATGGCGAGGTGCCGGACAGGTTGTCACCACGGTTCGGGTTCGGGCGCGGCTGGCGCGGTTCCGCGTCGCCGTACTTCGCCAGGACGAGCGAGCCGTGGGTGGGGGCGTCGGGTACACCCGGCGCGCGACGCGACTCCAGCTCCTTACGTAGTACCGGGACGACCTCGGTGCCGAGCAACTCGACCTGCTCGAGCGCGACCTCGATCGGCAGGGCGAGCCCGTCGACCGCGAACAGTTGCCGCTGGTAGTCGCCGAAGCCCTCCTGGAAGGTGAGCACCTTGTCGATGACCTCCTGCGGACTACCGACCGTCAGCGGAGTGCCGGCCATGTGGTCCTCGAGCTTGGAGCCCCGGAACACCGGATAGTTCTCGAAGTACGGCCGGAACGCCTTCACCGCGTCCTGGGAACGCTTCGCGATGAACGACATGCCACCGAGCCCGACGATCGCCTGTGCCGCGGTGCCGTGCCCGTAGTGCTCGAACCGCTGCCGGTAGAGGTCCACCAGCTGCTTGAAGTGGAAGTTCGGCGCCAGGATGTGGTTGGCGAAGAAGCCGTTGCCGTAGAAGGCCGCCTGCTCCGCGATCTCCGGCGTCCGAATCGAGCCGTGCCAGACGAACGGCGGTACGTCGTCCAGCGGCCGCGGCGTCGAGGTGAACCCCTGCAGCGCGGTACGGAACCGGCCCTCCCAGTCGACCACGTCTTCGCGCCACAACCGGTGCAGCAGGTTGTAGTTCTCCAGCGCCAGGGCCACGCCCTGCCGGATGTCCTTGCCGAACCACGGGTAGACGGGGACGGTGTTGCCGCGCCCGACCATCAGGTCGAGCCGGCCCTTGGCGACGTGCTGGAGCATCGCGTAGTCCTCCGCGAGCTTCACCGGGTCGTTGGTGGTCATCAGCGTCACCGACGTACTCAGCACGAGGTTCTTCGTCTGCGCCGCGATGTAGGCCAGCAGCGTCGTCGGGGACGACGGTACGAACGGCGGATTGTGGTGCTCCCCCAGCGCGAACACGTCCAGCCCGACCTCGTCGGCCCGGCGGGCCACCCGGATCATGTTGTCGATCCGCTCGGCCTCGCTGTAGGTGTACCCACTGATGGGATCCGGCGCGATGTCGCCGACCGTGAACACTCCGAACTGCATCTCGACCTCCTCTGGCGCGCCCGCGAACTGCATGACTGCGCATGCAGTTCAACAACATGACCGCGCATCTATTCCCGGGAGGCCGGGATCAGTTCTCAATGCTTGGCCCTCAGTGTTTGGCGTTG
Organism: Streptomyces sp. SID13031; assembly: GCF_010548305.1. GTDB lineage: Bacteria > Actinomycetota > Actinomycetes > Propionibacteriales > Kribbellaceae > Kribbella. Next base: position 59,606 of record NZ_JAAGLV010000002.1, on the reverse strand, counting down.
CGGGACCAGACGAAGCAGTAGACGCCGAAGCAGGCGATGCCGAGCGCCATCAGGGTGAGCAGGACCGAGCCGAACGGCTGGTCCCTGATGGTGTGCAGGGCGGTGTCGAGGCCGCCTGCCTTCTCCCGGTCGTAGCTGATCGAGGCCCAGGCGAAGAGGGCGCCGACGATCACGAAGGCGACTCCCTTGGCGGCGTAGCCGAGCCGGCCGAGCAGGACGGTGGAGTCCGAGACGCCGCCGGTCAGGTCCTCGAGGAACTTCTTCGTCACCGACTTGTAGAGCTGGCGGATGCCGACGCCGACGATGACCAGGCCGACGATCACGATCAGCACCCGGCCGGGCCCGCTCTCCATCAGCTTCGCGGTGAGCCCGCTCTGCTTGCTGCTGCTTGATTCGGTGGAGCCCATGGCCACCTTGGCGGCGCTGATGGACAGGGCGAGGTAGATGACGCCGCGACCGACGGACGAGACCTTCTTCTCCGTGTCCAGGTGGCCGTAGACGAGTTCGAGCACCTTCCAGATCACCAGCGCGAGCAGGCCGACCGCGACGACCCAGAGCAGGAAGCCACCGAAGGGCTTACTGGCGAGCTCCTGAAGCGCGCCTTGCTGGTCGGTCTCTCCCGAACTCTTTCCCAAGGCGAGTTGCAACGCGATCCACGCGATCAGCAGATGCACCACGCCGTACGCGATCAAACCGACGGTGATCGCAACGTCATACAGGCGGCTTTGCCGGGCTTTCTGGGCGGTCCTCATTGAACCCCTGTACCCGCGGCGGAAACGGGCTCAGGCGGAGACGGGTGCGCTCGCCTCGCGGTCGATCGCGTCGACGTCGCCGTACTCACCGGACTTGTACGCCCGGCGGCCGAGGGTCCAGACGTAGACGAAGAAGCCGATCTCGACCAGTACGCCGATGCCGACCCTGATCGCGGTCGGTAGTGGGGACGGGGTGACGAACGCCTCGATCAAACCAGTGATCAGCAAGATGACGCCGAGTCCGATGGCCATCCCGACGGTGGCGCGGCCGGTCTGGGCCAGCGCGTGCATCCTGGTCCGCGGGCCGGGCGCGATCCACGACCAGCCGAGCCGCAGCCCGGCCGCCGATGCGACGAAGACAGCGGTCAGCTCGAGCAAGCCGTGCGGTGTGATCAGGCCGAAGAAGACGTCCGCGCGGTCGTGGCCGATCATCACGCCGGCCATCACGCCGAGGTCCATCGAGTTGTTCCACAACACGAACATCGTCGGGACCAGCAGGACGCCGACCGCCAGTACTGCGGCCGCGATGGTCGCGTTGTTGATCCAGACCTGCAGAGCGAAGTCCTGGGCCGGGTTCTCCGAGTAGTAGTTGGCGAAGTCCTTGTCGACGAGCTGCTGGATCTGCGCCGGAGTGGTGACCGAGTCGAGCACCTCTGGGTGCGCAATAACCCGCCACGCCATCCAGGCGGCGACCAGGTAGAACAGCAGGCCGATGGTGAGCCACCAGCGGCGGGACGCGTACAGAGCGGCAGGGAAGCTCACCAGGAAGTAGCGGGAGATGTCGCGCCAGACAGGTGCCTGCGCACCCGTCACTGCGCCTCTCGCGTCGCCAATGAGCCCGGAGAGCCGGCCGATGGTGACAGGGTCGGCTCCACTCGCCCGGAGCGCCGACAGATGCGTCCCGACCCGCTGGTAGAGAGACACCAGCTCGTCGGCCTCAGCACCCGTCAACCGGCGCTGCCGCCGGGTCAGAGCGGCCAGTCGATCCCACTGCGGCTGATGCACGGATACGAACGCTTCGACGTCCATCAGCCCTCCCTTGACTCAACTGGCTCTCCCCTGCGGCAGACTAGCGGTCCGGAGTGTCGATTAGGGCTAGGGAGGGGGCATCGTGTCTCAGCTGGTCACGGGGGAAGCGGTCGTCCTCCAGGTGCGGATCGCGCGGATGCCGACCCGGGCGCTGGCGTGTGCGATCGACTTCGTCATCCAGGCGATCGCGCTGGCGACCATCCTCGGCTTCCTGCTCGGATTCCTGATCGTCGAGGCGAGCCCGGCGCTCGGCGCCGCGCTGGTTTTCATCACGGTGCTGCTGGTGCTGGTCGGCTACAAGGTCGTGATGGAGACGCTCACCCGGGGCAAGACGCTCGGCAAGCTGATCCTCGGGCTCAAGGTGGTCCGCGACGACGGCAGCTCGATCCGGTTCCGGCACGCGCTCGTGCGGGGGCTGTTGTGGTTGTTCGTCGACTTCGCGCCGTGGTTCGCGGCCAGCCCGGGGATCGTGGCGAGCCTGATGAACAAGCAGGGCAAGCGGATCGGCGACATGGTCGCGGGCACCGTGGTCATCCGCGAGCGGCACCAGCCGATGGCGTCGCCGCCGCTGTTCGTACCGGGCCACCTGGTCCAGTGGGCGCAGTCGCTGGAGCTGTCACGGCTCTCGGACGACCTGGCGAACACGACCCGCGAGTACCTGGCCCGCTACCTGGAGCTGGAGCCGGATGCCCGGATCGCTCTCGGCGACGCGCTCGCCTACCGCGTCGGGCAGGTGACGGCACCCCCTTCGCCGGTACCGATCATCGCCCCCGCGTTCCTGTCCGCAGTACTGGCCGAACGCCGCCGCCGCGAGCTGGCTCGTCTCGCCACCGCCAGAGCCACCTACAGCACCCCCGCAGGCCCCTTCGGCCCCCCGAACCCCTACGCCGCCCCGTCCGCACTTCCCAACCCGTACGCAGCCCCGGCCGCTCCACCCAACCCGTACTCCGTTCCGGCTGGCCCGTTCGCGCCTCCCAGCCCGTATGGTGCCCAGCCGGCGCAGTACACCCCGCCTCCGCCGCCGCAGAGCCGCCCGTACCCCGGGCCGCCGCCCCCGGCGCCCGCAGGGGAGACGACCAAGGTGAACCCCGAGGGCTGGCACGCCCCCGGCAGCGAGCCCGACCAGTGGTCCTGACACCGTCCACGCCCTGCTATTAGTCTTGCGACCATGTCGCATCAAGTGGAGTGGACCGGATGGCTGCAGCGGTGGGACGAGCAGCAGGCGGGGTACCTGCCTGACCGGGAGGAGCAGTTCCAGCTGATGCTGGAGATCGTCGAGCGCATCGCCGGTACGCCGGACCGCTTCGTGGACCTCGCCTGCGGCCCGGGCTCGATCTCACAGCGCGCCGCCCGACGCTTCCCGCAGGCCGAGATCGTCGGCCTCGACCTGGACCCGTTCCTGCTGGAGATCGCGCGCCAGACCGTCGCCGGCGAGCGAGTCCGCTTTGCCGAGGCGAACCTGCGCACGCCGGGCTGGGACGCGGTACTGGGCGAAGATCAGGTCGACGCCGTCTGCTCGGCCACCGCGCTGCACTGGCTCGACCCGGCCGATCTCGACGCGGTCGCGCAGACGCTCGGCCGGAGGATCCGCCCGGGCGGCGTGTTCCTCAACGCCGACACGATGCGGCTCGGTCCCGATGAGGTGCCCCGGCTGGACGCGCTCGCCGTGGAGCTGCGCGACAGGATCTCGACCGAGTCCCATGCGCGTGGCGTCGAGGACTGGCAGGCCTGGTGGGACACGGCCGCGGCGGAGCCGGCGTTCGCCGAGTTGCTGAGCGAGCGGGAGGTCCGGTTCGCTCGTCGCTGGAAGGGTCGCGACATCACGCTGACCGACACGATCCAGTGCTTCCGCAAGGCGGGTTTCGCGGAGGTCGCCGTACTGGGTCAGGTCGCCGACAAGCACCTCTTCGCCGCCATCCGCTGAGAACGCCGAAGGGCGCCGGACCAGATCCTGGTACGGCGCCCTTCGGTCAGAATCTCAGTAGCGGTAGGCGTCCGACTTGTACGGACCCTCGACCGGGATGCCGAGGTACTCCGCCTGCTCCTTCGACAGCTCGGTCAGCTTGACGCCGAGCGAGTCGAGGTGCAGCCGGGCGACCATCTCGTCGAGGTGCTTGGGCAGCACGTAGACGTCGGTCGGGTACTCCGAGGTCTTCGCGAACAGCTCGATCTGCGCGAGCACCTGGTTGGTGAACGAGTTCGACATCACGAACGACGGGTGCCCGGTCGCGTTGCCCAGGTTCAGCAGCCGCCCCTCGGACAGCACGATGATGGTGTGCCCGTCGGCACTGTGCCCATCGCCCGCCTTCGGCGGGAAGCGGAACTCGTCGACCTGCGGCTTGATGTTGATCCGCTCGATACCGGCCGTCTTGTACAGCCCGGCCATGTCGATCTCGTTGTCGAAGTGACCGATGTTGCCGACGATGGCCTGGTGCTTCATCTGCGCCATGTGGTCGGCGGTGATGACGTCCTTGTTACCGGTCGTGGTGACGAAGATGTCGACGATCCCGACGACGTCCTCGAGCGTGGTGACCTGGTAGCCGTCCATCGCCGCCTGCAGCGCGCAGATCGGGTCGATCTCGGTCACGATGACGCGGGCGCCCTGGCCACGCAGCGACTCCGCACAGCCCTTGCCGACGTCGCCGTAGCCCGCGACCAGCGCGACCTTGCCGCCGATCAGGACGTCGGTGGCGCGGTTGATGCCGTCGATCAGCGAGTGCCGGCAGCCGTACTTGTTGTCGAACTTCGACTTGGTGACCGAGTCGTTGACGTTGATCGCCGGGAACAGCAGCGCGCCGGCCTTGTGCATCTCGTACAGCCGATGCACGCCGGTGGTGGTCTCCTCGGTGACGCCCAGGATGTTCTGGCCGACCTTGGTCCAGCGCTGCGCGTCCTCCTGCAGCGACCGGGTCAGCACCGACAGTACGACGCTGTATTCCTCGGACTCGGCCGTCGACGGGTCCGGAACGACGCCGGCCTTCTCGAACTCGGTGCCCTTGTGGACGAGCATGGTGGCGTCGCCGCCGTCGTCCAGGATCATGTTCGGGCCGTCAGCGCCCGGCCAGTTCAGCGCTTGCTCGGTGCACCACCAGTACTCCTCCAGCGTCTCGCCCTTCCAGGCGAACACCGGCACGCCCGCGGGGGCGTCGGCAGTACCGTTCAGGCCGACGACGACCGCGGCGGCCGCGTGGTCCTGGGTGGAGAAGATGTTGCAGGAGACCCAGCGCACCTCGGCGCCGAGCGCCGTCAGCGTCTCGATCAGCACGGCGGTCTGGATGGTCATGTGCAGCGAGCCCATGATCTTCGCGCCGGCCAGCGGCTTGCTCTCGCCGTACTGCGCGCGCATCGCCATCAGACCCGGCATCTCGTGCTCGGCCAGCCGGATCTCCTTGCGCCCGAACTCGGCCAGGCCGAGGTCTGCCACCTTGTAGTCGAACGTCATACCGTTGCCGCTCCCCTGGGGATATAGGTGCTTGCTGCCGTGATGAGCCTAGAGGTCCCCGACGGGGTGGCGGACCGCCGGGTCGGCATTTCTGACACTGAAATGTCAGGATTGCTGTCATGCGCATCACGGAAGCAGCGAAGAGCCTCGGTACCACCCCCCGAATGCTCCGCTACCGGGAGGCGCTCGGGTTGCTGCCGAGCTCCCGCGCCGCGCGCAACACCCAGCGCCAGTACGACGGCCGCGACCTCGCCGCCGTCCGCCTCGCGCTCGAACTGGAACGCCGGTACGACGTGACGCCGGCGGCGCTCGCCTTCGCGCTGAAGGCCCTCGCCGAGCCCTCCGTCGCCGCCGACCTCCGCGATCTCGGCTACCGCACGGGACGGCTCAGCGCACCACCGAGCGCGGCCGAGATCGACCGCGAGCGCGCCCTGCGCTGGCTCGGCCGCAGCGGCACGCTGCCCCCGCCGCACAACCGGCCGCGCTGAACAGCGCGTAGCAACTGGGTCAGTGCGAAGGCGCCTCGGGGATCGTCGGGCGCTCGTCGGGCGTGTAGTTCTCGGCGTAGATGTCGGGTTCCAGGTAGATGTGCTGGGACATCGGTTCAGCTTCGCGGACCGCTCGTTCGGCCGCGTTGATCGTTTCGGCGATGGCGGCCGCGTCGGCGTCCGGGGCGACGGCGAGCTTCGCGGCGACCAGGACCTCTTCCGGCCCCAGGTGCAGGGTGCGGATGTGGATCAGGCGCTGGACGCCGGGCGTGTTCTCGATCGCGGAGACGATCTTCTGCTGCGCCTCGCGAGTCGCCGACTCGCCCAGCAGCAGGGACTTCATCTCGATCGCGAGGAAGATCGCGACGCAGACCAGCAGCGCGCCGATCGCCATCGAGCCCAGGCCGTCGAAGATTCCGTTGCCGGTGGCAAGGGTCAGGACGACGCCGATCAGCGCCAGCACCAGACCGGCGAGGGCGGCGAAGTCCTCGAGCAGGATGACCGGCAGTTCGGGAGCACGCGCGTTGCGGACGAACCGCACCCACGACGTCGTACCGCGCAGTTTGTTCGCCTCGACGATCGCGGTCCGGAACGACAGCGACTCCATCACGATCGCGGCCAGCAGGACGGCGATCGGCACCCACTTCCAGTGCTCGATCGCGTGCGGCTCGTGCACCTTGTGGTAGCCCTCGTAGAGCGCGAAGAGCCCGCCGACGCTGAACAGCACGATCGCGACGATGAAGGAGTACACGTACCGCTCGCGGCCGAAACCGAACTGGTGCAGCTCGTCGGCGTCCCGCTTGGCCCGCTTGGCGCCGACCAGCAGCAGCACCTGGTTCCCGGCGTCGGCCAGGGAGTGGATCGCCTCGGCCAGCATCGAGGCGGACTGGGTCAGCCCCCAGGCCGCGAATTTCGTGACCGCGATACCGGTGTTCGCCAGCAGCGCCGCGACGACGGCTTTGTTACCGCCACCAGCCATTTCCGTTGTCCTCCGGACGATTCAGGGATCAGTTCAGGGGGTCAGTTCAGGGGGGATCAGCGAGCGGACACGACGAACGCCGTGCCGGAACCACGCAGAGTACAGGGTCCTTCGGGTCCGCGGAGAAACGCGGACTGTCCGGCGGACAACTCCACGGTGTCTTCGGTGCCATCGGCACCTACCGTCACCGATCCGTCAACACACGCGACGATCCGCGGCCCACCGGCGGCTACCTCGACCGCCTCGCCGACCAGATCCAGCCGCCGGACGGCGAAGTACTCACAGCCGGTCTCGTACGCCGTCACGCCAGGTGCGACCTCGGTCCCGGCCAGCACCGGCGACGGCAGCGGCTCGAAGTCGACCACGGAGACCAGCTCCGGCACATCGACATGCTTGCGGGTCAGGCCGCCTCGCAACACGTTGTCCGAGTTGGCCATCACCTCGAACCCGGTGCCGTGCAGGTAGGCGTGCACATTGCCGGCCGGCAAGTAGACGGCCTGGAACCGCTCCAACCGCACCCGGTTCAGCAACACCGCGGCGAGCACGCCCGGGTCGTCCGGGAACTCTTCGCACAACCGGGCCACCGTCGCGGTCTCCAGCGCAAAAGCAGAACCCTCGTACCCACTGCAGGCAGCACCCAGAGCAGCGACCAACGGACGGATCGCGTCCCGGTCGGTGCTCATGAACGTCGTGAACGCCTCCTGCAGTTTGCCGTCGATCAGCAGCTTCCGCAGCTCGTCAAGCACATCCAGCGCCTCGAGCAACGCGATCGAAGCAGCCAGTGGCCGGAAGCCCACCAACGCGTCGAACGGTCCGAGCGCGATCAGGATCTCCGGCTTGGGCCAGGCGTCCTTGTAGTTCCGGTCACCGGCATCCCGCGGAATCCCGGCCGCTTCGTCGCGCGCATAGCCGTCGATCGCCTGCGCCCGCGAGGGATGCGCCTGGATCGACAACGGCTGCTCGGCCGCCAGGATCTTCGCCAGGAACGGGAACCGCCCCTCGAAAGCAGCAGCGGTCTCCTCCCCCAGCACCCCGGCTGGATCCCCCGACACCAGCTCGAACAGCGACTCGCCCGACGGCAGTACGGAGGGCGCCGACTCGTGCGCGCCCATCCACAGCTCTGCCTGCGGCGTGCCGTCCGGCTCCACCCCGGTCAGCTCGGGGATCGCGGTCCGCGATCCCCAGGCATAGTCCCGGATGGTGTTCTGGAGCCGAACTACCACGCCGGATCCTCCGCGGGGTTGCCCGGAGTCGCCGGAGCCTGGTCGTCCCGAGGGGTGCCGTAGCGGCCGAGACCGATGCCCAGGTACGCCGCGGCGTATCGGCCGTGCTGCGTCAGGGCGGCGTACCGGGCCACGTCCGTCCCGTTCGCCTGGGTCACCACGTGCACGCGCACGTCGTGACGCTCGGCCTTCTCCACGAGCTGGCGGCGGTGCTCGGCGACACCGGCGTCCTCCACCCCGTCGTCCAGGATGACCAGACCGGGCCGAAGCTCCTCCGGCTTGTCGAAGGGGTCGGCGAAGACGTCCCGCGGCGGCTGGTTGGCCAGCACCGGCAGCAGGTGGCCACAGTCGGCTGCGAGCGCCGGACGGCCACTGGCGAGCCGCACAGCCTCCACTACCCGACGTGCAGCACGAGCGGCCAGCACAGAGCCACCCCAGACCAGGGGTAGCGCGTCAGCCAGCATCAGCGCCAAGTCCTTCGCAGGGTTCGACGCCAGGTCGTTGTTGGGCGAGCACTCGATGGCGACCTCGTCCAGCATCTCCGCCACGGCCTTGGCGTCAACGGCCGGGCCGAGGTCCATCTGGTGCAACCCCTGGAGCACTGCGACAGCTGCCGCCAACTGGTCGTCCGACTGCGACGGCAGCCGTACTGCGTGCCGCGAGCCGGCCGAAGCCTGTGCCACCGGCGAGTCCGGCGGCGCAGCGACCAACAGTCCCGCGCCACGCCGGACAGCCTCGGACGCGGCCGACACAGCTCCTGGATCATCGTCGGAACCGCCCAGCACGACGACGAGGTCGAGAGGGCTGGTCCAGCCCGGCAGACCCGGACCGGGCCAGGCCACGAAGGGCACCGGGCAGACCGGCTCCAGCACCGCACGGACCAGCCGGGCGTCCCGGCCGGCGGCGACGATCGCCCGCGGGCGGAAGCCATCAGTGGACAGCTGGGACAGCGCCTCCTCGGAGGCTTCGAGCTCGGCTCGCACCCGGGCACCCGCACCGGCGAGCCGGCGCAGCAAGTGGTCGGAGGCCTGGAGGGCTGCCGGGTCGTCCAGCCGCGAATCGTCGAAGACGCTCATCGGTTCTCTTCTGCCTCAGCATCCTTGGTCTCGCGCGCCTCGTCGATCAGCAGCACCGGGATGTCGTCGCGGACCGGGTAGGCCAGCGCGCAGGTCGCGTTGGTACAGACCAGCTCGCTCGCCTCGTCGTCCACGCGGAACTCCGACCGGCACTTCGGACAGACCAGGATGCTCAACAGGTCAGGGTCCAGGTTCACAGGCATCTAGTTCTTCTCCTCCACCGGTGCACCGGTGATCAGGGCCAGTACTTCGTCGCGAACACGCTCCATGGTGGCGGCGTCCCCGGCCTCGACGTTCAGCCGCAGCAGCGGCTCGGTGTTCGACGCACGGACGTTGAACCACCACTCACCTGCGTCGATCGTCAGACCGTCCAGATGGTCAACGGTAATGCCCTCACGGTCGCCATAGGTGTCCTCGATGGCCGCAACCGTGGCGGCGGCGTCCGCGACCTGGCTGTTGAGCTCGCCGGAGGCCACATAGCGCTCGTAGACCGAGAACAGCTCCGAGGCGGGTTTGTCCTGCTCACCGAGCGCCGCGAGCACGTGCAGCGCCGCGAGCATGCCGGTGTCGGCCCGCCAGAAGTCCCGGAAGTAGTAGTGCGCGGAGTGCTCGCCGCCGAAGACCGCGTCGGTCTCGGCCATCTTCTGCTTGATATTGGAGTGGCCGACCCGGGTCCGCACCGGCACCCCGCCGTGCTCGGCGATCAGCTCCGGCACCGCCTTGGAGGTGATCAGGTTGTGCAGGACGATCGAGCCGGGGTGCTTGGCCAGCTCGCGGACGGCGACGGCGCCGGTGATCGCGCTCGGCGAGATCGCGTCACCCTTCTCGTCCACCACGAAGCAGCGGTCCGCGTCGCCGTCGAAGGCCAGCCCCAGGTCGGCGCCGGTCTCGCGCACCTTGGCCTGCAGGTCGACCAGGTTCTTCGGGTCGAGCGGGTTGGCCTCGTGGTTCGGGAAGTTGCCGTCCAGCTCGAAGTACAGCGGGAGGATCTCGACCGGGCCGGTGGCGAAGACGGCCGGCACGGTGTGCCCGCCCATCCCGTTGCCCGCGTCGACGACGACCTTGAGCGGCCGGATGCCGGTCAGGCCGACCAGGTCGTTCAGGTGGTCCGCGTACGCCGTCAGCAGCTCCTTGCGCCGGACGTGCCCGGGGACCGGGACCGGGGAGAGACCGTCGATCAGCGTCTTGGCGACCAGGTCGGCGATATCGCGCAGGCCCGACTCCGAGCCGACCGGCGAGGCGCCCGCGCGGCACATCTTGATCCCGTTGTACTTGGCCGGGTTGTGGCTGGCCGTGAACATCGCACCGGGCAGTTGCAGTCGCCCGGAGGCGAAGTACAACTGGTCGGTGGAGGCCAGGCCGATGTCGATCACGTCGACCCCGGTGCTGGTCACCCCCTCGGCGAAGGCGGCGGCCAGCCCCGGGCTCGACGGACGCATGTCGTAGCCGATCACCACGGCTCCAGGACCGGCGAGGACATCCAGGACCTCGACGAACGCCGCCCCGGTCGCCCGGGCCACCGCCTCGTCCAGCTCGTCCGGAACGACACCCCGTACGTCATACGCCTTGAAGATCGCAGCTACATCAGCCATGCGTGGACCTTATCTGGCCCCACCCCGACCTCGTGTTTCAGGCTGTTTCGAACCAGCCGGGTGTTGCGCGGTGGTGGACGTCGGGGAGCTTGCGTTCGGTCGCCGGGGCGGCCCAGCGGACGGCGTTGGCGAGGATCCGCTGGATCTCGGGCTGGTGGTAGGTCGGGTACTCCTGGTCGCCCGGGCGGAAGTAGAAGACCCGGCCCTGACCGCGGCGGTAGCAGCAGCCGGAGCGGAAGACCTCGCCGCCGGAGAACGAGCTCACGAACACCAGCTCGTCCGGCTGCGGTACGTCGAACAGCTCGCCGTACATCTCCTCCTGCGGGATCACCAGCGGATGCGGTATGCCGGCCGCGATCGGGTGGCCGGCCGCGACCGTCCAGAGCAGCTCGCGGTCGTTCTCGGAGCGCCAGTCGAGCGAGCAGGTGGTACCCATCAGCCGCTTGAAGATCTTGGCGAAGTGCGCCGAGTGCAGCACGATCAGGCCCATCCCCGAGAGCACTGCCTGCTGGACCCGGTCGACCACTGCGTCGTCGACGTCACCATGCGCACGGTGCCCCCACCAGGTGAGCACGTCGGTGTCGGCGAGTACCTCGTCGGTCAGCCCGTGCTCAGGCTGCTGCAGCCACGCGGTACGGACCGTGACCTCTTCACCCAGCAAGGAGCGCAACCCCGCGGCGATGGTCTCGTGCATGGTGTCCGGGTAGATCTTCTGGACCGCGGCATCGTCTTGCTCGTGGACGTTCTCGCCCCAGACGGTGACCTTAATCATGGAGTACTACCTCTCGTCCGGCCTTCGCCGAGGCGTAGGCGGCGTCGATGACCTGGGTACGCGCGAGCGCCTCCGAGCCGTTGTGGGCCGACCAGTCGCCGCTCAGCACGATGGCGACGAATTCGCTGACCACCGCGCGGTGGCCGAGCCCAGGTCCGGTGGCCGGCCGGACCTCGGCCGGGATACCGCCGACGTCGGTGAAGATCTTCAGCGTGTCGGTGTTCGTGTAGTCCTGGACGTCGATCTTGGCGCCGCCCTCGGTGCCGAACAGCTCGATCCCGAAGTTGTCACCCGGCGCCCGGTACGTCGCCCAGCTGGTCTCCAGTTGCAGCGCGCCACCACCTTCGAGCCGAAGGTATGCCGTGGCCAGGTCCTCCACCTCGAACTTCGCGCCGAGCGCGTCGACGGTCGGCCGGACCACGCTGCTCACACTGCCCCGGCCACGCGGGCCGAGCTCGGCGAAGGTGCTCGCGCTGACCGTGGTCACCTTCGGCTCGTTCATCAGGTGCAGCGCCATATCGAGGATGTGGACGCCGAGGTCGATCAGCGGGCCGCCACCGGACAGCTCGCGGTTCGTGAACCAGCCACCCATCCCCGGGATGCCGTTGCGGCGCATCCAGTGCGCCTTGGCGTAGTAGATCCGGCCGAGCAGCCCCTCGTCGATCTGGTGCTTCAGCGTGGCGACGTCACCCCGCTCGCGGTGGTTGAACACCACCTTGAGCACCCGGCCGGCCTTCTTCGAGGCTGCGACCATCGCGGTCCCTTCGGCGACCGTACGGGCCAGCGGCTTCTCGCAGAGCACGTGCAGCCCGCGCTCCAGGGCCGCCAGCGCGATCGGCGCGTGCAGCTGCGTCGGCGTACCGATGCTGACGGCGTCCAGGCCGTCGAGGGCGATCAGGTCCTCCCATTTCTCGAAGAGGCTGGGCACCCGATGGGTGGCGCCGAGACTCTTCAGGATGTCCGTCTCGAGTCCCGCGAGCGCCACCACTTCGACGTCGGGCAACTCCGAGAACGCTTCCAGCGCGGTCCGTCCGGCATAACCGAGACCGACCACTCCGACTCGTAGTTTTTGATCGTTCACAGCCCGAGTCTTGTCATTGCCTGACAACGTGGTCAACCCCGTCCCACGCTACGAAACGGACCATTGCCTCCGTGCTCGGGCGAGCATTGGGGCAATGGTCCGGCGACGTCAGCGAGGCTGCTTGGCCGCGGCCGCGACGGCCAGCTTCTGGAAGTTGGCCGGCTTGACCCCGGCGCCGTAGCCCCAGAAGGCCACCACCGACACCGTGTTGCCCTTGAGCGTTACGGCGTACGGGAAGGTGCCTGCTTCGCTGCCCGGGTCGTTCGGCAGCGGGTAGTCGTACCACCGCAGGATCGTGGTGGCGTCCCCGGCCTTGACACTGGTCACGGTGAGCTTGCGAGCGTGCGTGCGGCTCGGCGGCTTCGCGCCCTTGCACCCCTTCACCGCGGTGACCACCGAGGCGTACGCCGCCTTCGCCGCGGCCGGCGAGTTGTACCGGGTCAGGTACTGCGCGCCGGTCTTCGACATGTCGTCGGAGTAGCCGCGGGCCAGCCGCTGCGCGACCAGCTTGCCCTCCTGCGAGGCCGGCCCGCAGAACGTCCGCGGCAGGATCCCGGTATCGCGCTGAACCGACCAGCCCTGCCGAGGATCGGCCTGGCTCACCTGGCCGACGGTCAGCAACATCGACCGATTCAGTGTCGTCGCGCTGGCCGACGACGCGTTCGTGGCCTGAGTGGATCCAGTCGTCGCGCCCGTGGCGGCGGACGCCCCTGCTACCAGGCCGACCACCGACAGTCCGGCGGCCACAGCCCAATACTTGCCGATTCGCTTCATGTCTTCCCATCCCTTTGGTGAGGTTCTCCTCGGGGCATGGGACAGCGAAGGCCGGCATGGAGTTCAGGCTCCGCGAGCGGAGAAATGACTCCGTGACCGGAGCGGCCGACGAGTCAGCCTTGGTCAGTGTGTCCCGACGGTGAGGCGTCGGGATCCCGCAGTACCCGAAGGTGGCCGCGACGGGTCACCTCGACCGAAGCTCCGGGGGCGGGCTGAGGCGCCGGTGGCAATGGCCGGGCAGCGTCCCGTACCGCGTTCGCGAGCGCTTCGAGGTCGTCGTCCGAAGGACCGGAGGCGGCCGGATCCGGAGCGAGCCGGATCACTTCCCAGCCGTTCGGCGCGGTCAGCCGTTCGGCGTGGTCGGCGCAGAGGTCGTAACAGTGCGGCTCGGCGTACGTCGCGAGCGGGCCCAGCACGCAGGTCGAGTCGGCATAGACGTAGGTGAGCGTCGACACCGCCGGCCGATGGCAGGCGGCGCGCGAACAGATCCTGGCGATGCTCACGTCCAGACGCTACCCCCACTAGGCTGATCGCGTGACCGAGGCTCGCCGTCATCGACGGCACATCGACCGCCATGGGCGCGGCATGCTCGGGCCGATCAGCCGGCCGAGCAGCTTCGCCCCGCGCGGACTGCCCCTGCAGCGGTCCGCCGCGGCCCAGTTCGACGAGGTCGTCGCGATCGAGGTGACCCGGCTGGAGAAGCGGCTGCCGCAGGTCGTCGCGCGGGTCGAGTTCGCGATCGAGGACGTTCCGAACCTCGACCTGCACGCGGGCGAGATCCCGCTCACCCACTCCACCGGCGGCACGTCGCACGAGCCCTACCGGATCGTCGTGTTCCGCCGCCCGATCGAGCTGCGCGCCGAGCGGTCCGGCACCAGCCTGGCCTGGCTGGTCCGGTCAGCGCTCGTGCTGGAGCTCGCCGACGTACTGGCGCTGGCGCCGGAGCAGATCGATCCCGACTTCGACATCGACGAAGACTGAACCACCGCCGGGCTACTCGAGGGCAGGGCTACTTGAGGGCAGCCTGTACGTCGGGTTGCGCGCCGAGCTGAGCGCGGAAGACCAATGAGGTGGTCAGCGGCCACGCCGCCACCATCGCCACGTCGTCGTCATCGGGCTTGGCCGGCGGCATCAACGTCACCGCCGCGACCACCGAGCCCTTGACCTGCTCGACCATCAGGTACGTCGGCCGCGGCTGCGCCTTGAACGGGATCATCGTGGTCGCCCCGTTGACCACGTCGAGCGAGCGCGACGCGAGGGTCTTGCCGGCCAGGTCACGCAGCTCGAACCGCACGCTGGCCGTCTTGCTCGGTGCGGTGATCTGCAGCTGCGCGGGCTCCGTGTGCGCAGGCAGCACCAGGTATGCCGGTCCGGTCAACGCCTCGGCCGAACCGATGACGGCGAAGTCCGTCCCACTCGCGTCGATGGTGCGCGTGGACGCTGTCAGCGGCTGATCCGAACTGACGGTCACCGCGGACGGATCTCCCAGCAGTACGGCGTCGAGCCGGATCGACTTCACCGTGCCCGCCGGGATCTGCATGGTCGACAGGTTGGCCGGCTTGAAGGGCCCGTTGGGTCCGTTCACGGTCAGCGTTGCCGACGCCTGCAGGTCACTGGGGTTGGCCAGCGTCAGGATCCGGGTGCCCTTGCCCGGCGCGATCCCGGGAACGACCAGCGAGGTGGCCGGCGGGGCCGACGGGTTGATCCAGTCAACGCCAGCAGGGTTCTTGCCGTTGGTCGCATTGTCGCGCAGCGCCGGCGACACCCGGCCACCGCTGGACTCGACGTGCAACGCCAGGTCCCGCCTCTTCGGCGCCAGGAGGTTCAGGTACACCTGGGTGGACCCACGGGCCGGTACAACGATGCCCCGCGCGTTCGGCAGGTCAAGCAGGCCGTTGGCCGAGTAGACGGTGATGTTGACCTCGGCGTTGATGCTGTCGAGGTTGGTCAGCTCCAGGATGTCGCGCCGGCCGGTCGCGCCACTCGCGCCGACGAACCAGAACTCCGACCCCGGAATCTCGCAGGGCACGCTCGCCATCCCCCGGTTCACACCTTCGGTCGACGTCGTCGTACTGGTACCGACGGTGCCGGCCGCGAGCGGGCCGATGCCCTGGATGGCCAGCGGCTCCGGCTTCGCGGTCTTCGCCGTCGAGGCGATCTTGCCGCGGACCAGGACCGAGCCGATCGGGTCCGACGTGGCCGGCAGCGGCCCGATCGACAACGGCGTCGCCGCACCGTCGGCGATCGGGGTGTCCTTGGGCAGGTACGGCGAGACGGCATCGACCGAGCTCTGGATCTTGCCGCCGGGGCCGGGCGCCGGGCAGCTCAGCGCAGTACGGTTCACGATCGTGCGGGTCGGGCCGCCGGTGCCTTCAGGACGCGTGACCGCTTCCTTCGGATGCGTGACGACGCCCAGTCCGCCGGCCACCGCCATGGCGAGGACGCAGGCCCCGACCCTGATCCGCAGGTCCGATAGCAGGCCGCTCACGACACCCTCCTTGCATGCGTCCCGCGCGGTACCGCGACCGTACGGCGGGCTGTCGGCAGGCAGGAGATCAACGCGATGATCCAGGCGATGATGCCGAGCACCCGCCAGAAGGAGCGAACGTCGTCCTGCACGGGTGTCTTGCCTTCGATCTTGGTGCGGTCGACGAGCCAGGAGGCGTCGCCGTCCGCGGCGCTGGCCCTGGTCAGGCCGGGCAGCGAGTCGAGCGTGGCCATCAACGTCGGATCGACCGGTGACGGCAGATAGACGTAGTCGATCGCGAGCCCCGCCAACTGGCGGCCTTCTTCACCGGTACCACCGCCGCCGAGGGCGGACAGGATGTCGGTGATCGGCTTGCTCTGCTCGGGCTTCGGCGCGGCCTCCAGCGAGCCCATCCGCGGGCCGCCGTCACGCACCAGGGCGAAGCGCATCGCGGTCGTCGCCTCTTTGCGCACCACCAGGATCGACGCGTTCTGCGGCGGCCCCTGCGAGGACATCAGGTACTCCGGGAGATCCTGCGCGGGCCCACGCCGCAGCGGTCCGTCGTCACCACGCACCAGCCAGAAGCCGGCCGTGACGAGCGTCGCGACCAGCACCAGACCGAGCACGGCCTGGACGATGATCTCGCGCGACTTCCCGACCGAGTCCCACGCGACGGTGATGGCGACGATCCAGCCGGCCGTCATCAGGAACATCAGCGGGCCACTGCCGCCACCGAGGCGGCTGGCGATCAACGTGCCGGCCAGCCCGGCCAGTGCGACGAGCCACCCGATCAGCTCGTACCGCTGGCGAGACTCGCGCAGCAGGCTGAACAGGGCGACCAGGATCAGCGGTACTGCGAACCACCACGGGACGGGCGCGCCGAGCGGCGTACCGGTCAGCAGGTGGGGAAGGCTCTCGCCCGGGCCGACCGCTCCGGTCGGTGGGCCGCCGGCTTCTTGCCCAAACCGGGACGGGTGCAACACCAGCTCGATGGTCCAAGGCAGCACGAGCACCAGGCCGAGTACGACTGAGAAGACCAACTGCCGGCCCTGACGACGCCAGCCGAGGCCGAGCGGCGCGGCCACCACCAAGGTGATTCCGACCAGCAGACCGACTGCCGGGGTGAACGCGAACAAGACGGCCAGGCAGATGCCGGCGAACCAGGCCGCTCGCCAACTGCCCTGGATGATCACGCGGCGACGCCGAGCGACCGTGTGCACGGCAGCACCGAGCAGCGGCAATGCGATCGCGGCCACACACGTCCCGAGCCGCCCTTGCGTGACCGCACCGTTGGCGAAAACCGCCAGCCCGTACGCCGCCGCGCCCCAAGCTCGCGCGACCCGGTCGACCACGAAGGCGCGCAGCAAGGCCCAGGCGGCTAGTGCAGCAAGGGGAACCGCGCCGAGCAGGATCACGTTGGTCGCGCCGGACGGCCCGAAAGTCACCGTGGCCAAGGCCCAGAACTGAGCCAGCCAAGCCGGTGGCGTGACGCCGGGCGGCGCCGCGGCAGCCGCATGCCAGAGCGCGCCGAGGCTCTCGTGCGGAGGCAGCAGCAGGGTGGAACGCAGGACGCCGCCGCCGATCACGCTGCGAGCGGCGATGAACGTACCGATGGCGAGGAAGACCCACGTCACCAGGAAGGGCCGGCGGATCAGCTGCCGGCGCCAGCGGGGCTGATCCTGCGCGACGCGTGCCGTGCTCTTGGCCCGGCGAGCGGTCGTGACGACCTGCTCCTCGGGCTCGTCGGCCCAGGCCTCGCGGAGGCGCTCGGTGATCGTGCCGCCGGTCTCCTCGAGGTTGTGCCGCAGCGCGTGCACCGAGCGCGAGAAGAGAGACTTGATCGACTCGTACGGAACCTGGTCGAGCTGGCGGCGGTCCTTGCGCGCCTGGGTCCAGCCGCCGGCCAGCAACGTGCCGAGCAGGGCGGTCCACTCGTCGACGGCGCCGGACGGCGTCTTGCCGATCAGGAACCAGACCGAGCGGACGAAGGTACCGATCAGGAATCTGAGGATCAGCAGGGGAAGCAGCTTGCCAGGGGCGTTCGCCAGGACGGTGTAGTACGCGTGGGCCCGGTCGAGTTGGTAGGCGTGCCGACGAGTGCCGGCCAGTGCGCGCTCGCCGGTCGCGGCGGCCTCGGCGTGGTAGACGACGGCGTCCGGTGCGACGCCGACCTTGAAGCCCGCCCGGCTGGCGCGCCAGCCGAAGTCGATGTCGTCGCGGAACATCGGCAGCCGCGGATCGAAACCGCGCAGGGATTCCCAGACGTCGCGGCGGACCAGCATGCCGGCCGAGCTCACCGCGAGCACGTTGCGCGGCTGGTCGTGCTGGCCCTGGTCGAGCTCACCGTTCTCGATGCCGGTGTCGCGGCGGCCGCCGAGCGACGTCGTGACGCCGACCTCGAGCAGCTCGCGATCGCGCGGCCACATCCTGAGCTTGGGGCCCCAGACGCCGGTGTCCGGCGTAATCGTCGCCTGCAGCAACAGCTGCTCCAGCGCCTTCGGAGCGGGCGCGCAGTCGTCGTGCAGCAACCAGAGCCACTCGACCACGGGAATGTGCTGGTCGTCGCCGTACGGGCCGACAGCGGACGGTACCGGCGCGAAGCCGACCGTCTCGAGGCCGCGGGCGACCGCAGTACCGAAACCTGTCCGGGCCGAGAGGCTCACGACCGGTTCGACGGCGGGCATGGTGGCGAGCAGTTCGGCGGTCTCGTCGGTGGAACCGGTGTCGACCGCGATCAGCCGCTCAGGGCGGCGGCCGAGTGCCCACAGCGCCTCGGTCAGCCGGGGCAGCCAGGCGGCTCCCTCGTGGCCGACCACGACCGCGGTGACGACGTGCCTGATCGGCGCGCGACCCATCGGGTCGTTGGTGAGGTCGGTGGGGAAGTCGACTGAGTCGAAGAACTCCCAGCCGGCCGGGGCTTCTGGTTCCATGCGGAGCAGTGACACCTCAGGGGAAAGTGACGGCCTGGTATGGCGAGGCCTCACCTTACGCGACCCCGAGATGCACCCTGTACACAGCAGCGGGCCCCGGTGGACAAAGTCCGCCCGGGGCCTCACGCCGATGTTCGTCTGAACTTGTCTGACCTGATGATTAACTCAATGAATTAAGCCATCAGACAGCCTTCTTCTTCAGCTTGCGGCGCTCGCGCTCCGACAGCCCGCCCCAGATTCCGAAGCGTTCGTCGTTGTGCAGCGCGTACTCGAGGCACTCGCCTCGTACGTCGCACCCGAGGCAGACCTTCTTGGCCTCCCGGGTGGAACCGCCTTTCTCCGGGAAGAAAGCCTCTGGATCGGTCTGGGCGCACAGCGCCCGTTCCTGCCAGTTCGGCTCCTCCTCGATCGCCTCACCGTCGACAATCGCCAGTAGCGTTTCTGTCACGGTACGACCTCCTCGACCCTGTTCGTTCCCCTGTACATGTGGGCTTGCGGTCCCACATGCCTGACCTCGACCGCTCTGTGTGCTGAAAGCGGTCCCCGATACCGAGTGTCCAACGAACGACACGGTTGAAATTACATTCCTGCAATCCACGAAAGTCAAGCCGTGGTCTGCTATTGGCATCATCCGCAACATGGCTGCAAAAGAACGAGAGGCCTGTCTGCACAGGCCTCTCGGTCTACTTCGGCACTTTGTCAGGCGATCGGAACCGGGCTGACGCGGTGAAAGCTTCCTGGTCAGGAAGGCTGTGACCACCAACCCTGCTGTCCGGCCTGACCCTGCTGCTGCTCGCCCTCTTCGGCCTTGGGGGTGTCGGAAACCTGCGGTTCCACGCGGGTTTCGTCTGCCCCTTCGGGCGCCGCCTCGGCCGGCTGCTCGGCCGCCGGGGTCTCTTCCGCCGGCCAGGTCTGGCCTTCTTGCTGCCAGCCCTGCTGCTGCCAACCTTCGGCCTGCGGGGCGGCCGGCGGGGCCTGCTGCTCAGGCTGAGCAGCTTCCTGTGCGGGCCATTCCTGCTGTGCGGGCTGGCCGTACTGCTCCTGGCCCCACTGCTGACCGGAGTCGGCGCCGCCCCACTGCTGCTGCTCCTGCGGCCACTGCTGGCCCTGCTCCTGGCCGGCCCACTGCTGCGGCTGGCCTTCCGGGCTCCACTGCTGCGTCGGCTCGGCTACCTGACCGTCAGCCGACCAGGCCTGCTCGCCCGGCTGAACTACCGGCGCGTCAGCCTGCGGCTGCGCGTCGCCTTCGGTGACTGGCCAGGTCTGCTGCTGCTCGCCCTGGTTCCAGCTCTGCTCCTGCGGCCACTGCTGCTCGCCACCCTGTGCTGCGGCGTAGCCACCAGCTGCACCAGCAGCGGCACCGGCCGCACCAGCGCCATACGCGCCGTACTGGCTCTGCTGCTCGTTCTGACCGTACTGGCCCTGCTGGGCGCCGTACTGGCCGTACTGAGCGCCCTGCTGGCCGCCGTACTGGCCGCCCGGAGCGCCGTACTGCCCCTGGGCGCCGTACTGACCGCCCTGCTGGCCGGCGAACTGACCCTGCGGGCCGGCCTTCGGCGCACGGACCGGAGCAGGCAGTGCCTGGAAGGTCTTGAGGATGTAGAGCCCGGCGGTGCCGTACAGCGCGAGGCCGCCGAGGGCGTAGAGGAAGCTGGTGATCTTGATACCGGTCGTGCTGGTCTCGTTGAAGCTCGCGAACGCGACGATCAGCCCGAGCAGGACGACTACCCCGGTGATCGACAGTGCCGCCAGTGCGACGGTGCGGGCGTTCGGGGTGCGCTCACCGGCTTCGGTCACCAGCCAGACCGATGCGGCTAGTGACACCAGCACCGCCAGAGCAGTGAGTCCGGGCGGGGTGAGCGTGCTCTGGACGAGGCCGGCGGCGTTGGTGAAACCCGCCCCGCCGACGAACAGCCGGAGCAGCGAAGCCAGCGCCACAAGGCCTGCGAAGGCGAGCAAGATATACGCGACCGGCTCTCTGAGCTTCTTGGTTGCGTCGGTGACCACGAGGGCTCCTCGGGATGTTGGGGGCCGTTCAACTGACAGGTGACACACATCGGACCCTGGGCAGCATAGTCGTGCGGTGGTCGACTGCTTTGACGACTCGTGGAAACTGTCCTCATGCGATTGACAGTGCTTGCTGGTGGCATCGGCGGTTCCACCTTCCTGCGCGGCCTGCTGAAGGCCCGCCCGGACGCCGAGATCACCGTGGTGGGGAACACCGCGGACGACATCACCCTGTTCGGGCTGCGGGTCTGCCCCGACCTCGACACGGTGATGTACACCCTCGGCGACGGCATCTCGAAGGAACGCGGCTGGGGCCGGGAGGACGAGACCTGGGTGATCAAGGAGGAGCTCGCGGCGTACGGCGTGGAGCCGACCTGGTTCGGCCTGGGCGACCGCGACGTCGCCACCCACCTGGTCCGGACCCAGATGCTCGACGCCGGCTACGGCCTGACCGCGGTGACCGAGGCGTTGTCCAGCCGGTGGAAGCTGCCGGTCCGGCTGCTGCCGATGAGTGACGACCGGGTCGAGACGCATGTCGTGGTCGACGACCCGGACAAGCCGGGGACGAAGAAGGCGATCCACTTCCAGGAGTACTGGGTCCGGCTGCACGCCGAGGTGACCGCGCACCAGATCGTCGCGATCGGCTCGGAGAAGGCCAAGCCGGCGCCCGGTGTCCTGGACGCGATCGCCGAGTGCGACGCGCTGCTGCTGCCGCCGTCCAACCCGGTGGTCTCGATCGGCACCATCCTGGGCGTCCCGGGGATCCGTGACGCTGTCCGCGAGACGTCCGCGCCGGTGATCGGGGTCTCCCCCATCATCGGCACCAGCCCAGTCCGCGGGATGGCCGACAAGGTGCTCGCGGCGATCGGGGTCGAGTCGACGGCCGGTGCGGTCGCCAGGCACTACGGTTCGCGCGCGGCGGACGGCGTACTGGACGGTTGGCTGATCGACACGTCCGACGCGGCTCAGCTGGAGTCGATCGCGGCGGCCGGCATCCACGCCCAGGCCGTACCGCTGTGGATGACCGACGAGGACACCACGGCCGCGCTCGCTTCCGCTGCGTTGACGCTGGCCGAGGCGGTCCGCCGATGAGGAAGCAGCTGGAGGTCTTCCCTGTCACCGGGCTGCCCGAGGTCGCTGAAGGCGAGGACCTGGCCGCGCTGATCGGTGACGCGGCCGACCTGCGCGACGGCGACGTGGTCTCGGTCACCTCGAAGATCGTCAGCAAGGCCGAGGGCCGGCTGACCACCGGCACCCGGGACGAGGCGATCGACGCCGAGCTGGTCCGCGTCGTCGCTCAGCGTGGCGACACCCGGATCGTCCAGACCCGGCACGGCCTGGTGCTGGCGGCAGCGGGCACCGACACGTCCAACACTCGCCCCGGCACCGTCCTGCTGCTTCCTGTCGACCCTGACCTGTCCGCCCGCTCGCTGCGGACGGCTCTGAAGGACCGGTACGACGTGAACGTGGGCGTGGTCGTCACGGACACGCTCGGGCGCCCATGGCGCAACGGCCAGATCGACCTGGCGATCGGGGCCGCCGGAGTGCAGGTGATCGAAGACCTGCGCGGTACTACGGACAGCCACGGCAACGTGCTGGCTGTCACCGAGCCTGCGCTGGCCGACGAGATCGCTGCCGCCAGCGAACTGGTGAAGGGCAAAGCGGACGGTGTACCGGTCGCAGTACTGCGTGGGCTGGCCGACATCGTGTTGCCGGCCGGCGAGCACGGGACCGGGGCTCGGGCGCTCGTGCGAGACGCCGAGATGGACCTGTTCAGCCTCGGCACCCGGGAGGCGGCGCTGGCCGCAGTACTGGACCGGAAGGCGCCTGCTGGGCCGCGGGAGGTCGATCCGGCGCTGTGGGCCGCGCTACCGCTGGAGGGCGTCCAGGTGGAGCTCCTCGACGGTGCCTTGAGGGTCTCCCTCGGCGACCCCGTCGCAGTGGGCATGGTCGCTGAGCGGCTGGCCGTCCTGCTGCACGCGGAGGGCTACGGGGTGAAGGTGCGGACCGGCCCAGCCCGACCGGGGCGGTGGGGTGGGGGTCGGCATCAATACAGTGAGGCGACGATCACGTTCGGCTCACGGTCTCGCTAGTTTTCTAGGCAACTTCTCAGGCACCTTGCGTACACTGCATCCGCACGGCGGCTCCGAGACCGCCCCTGATCCGGGAAGACCATCACTGTGGGTAAGTCTCAGAAGCAGTCACGCCGCGAGCTCGTCGAGAAGATGCAGCGCGATCAGGCCCGCGGCGACAAAGTCCGCACCCGACTCATCATCGCCGCCTGTATGGTCGTCGGTCTCGCGATCATCGCCTACCCGGCGATCAAGCTCATCCAGGACTCGCGGACCAGGAACCAGGCGATCACCGACCTCGGTGTCGCCGCCTCGGCAGCGTCCTGTGACACGCCGACCGAGGACCCTGCCGCCGGTACCCAGGACCACAAGCCGGACGGCACCGTGATCCCGTACGCGGTGTCCCCACCGTCGTCGGGCCCGCACTACCAAACCTGGGCCCCGCTGTCGAAGAAGTTCTACGCCGACAGCGACCGCCCGCCGGTACCGAACCTGGTGCACAACCTGGAGCACGGCTACACGGTCCTCTGGTACAACGAGGCGACCATGAAGAACGCCGACCAGGTCGCCCTGATCGAGAAGATCTCCAAGGCCAAGCTCCCGGACAGCTCCAACGGCAAGTTCATCGCCGCCCCCTTCAAGGCCTCCGACGGAGCCGCCTGGCCGGCCGGCAAGAACATCGCCTTCTCGCACTGGTCCGGAATGGCCCAGGACGGCAAGACCGCCTTCGGCCACCGCCAGTTCTGCGGCTCGGTCTCCGGCGAAGCCCTCAAGCAGTTCATGGACAAGTACCCGTCCCTGGACGCCCAGGAGCCCAACGGCGGCTGACCACCCAGCCCCACGAAGAAGCCCCGAACCTCGAGTCGAGGTCCGGGGCTTCTTCTTGTGGTGCAGGGCTCAGACGTACTTGTCGGCGTGGTCGGTCTGGACGATCGCGACCAGGTCCTTGATCCGCTCGCCGTCGGCCAGTGGGCAGACCAGCGTCACATCGTGGGTGTGCACGATGATGTGCCCGCGCAGCCCGACGGCCGCGATCAGGTGGTCCGGGTCGTCGGTGACGATCACGTTGTCGTGCGAGTCGAGCAGGCAGCTGAGCGCCGCGCCGTCATGACGGTTGCCATCGGCATCGACCTCGTAGGTGCCGGCCAGCGTCGCCCAGGAGCCGACGTCGAGCCAGTGCACCGGCATCGGTACGACGACCACGTCCGCGTCGACCTTGCCCTGCGAAGCCGGCTCCATCACCGCGTAGTCGACGCTGATCTTGCGCAGCGTCGGGTAGATCTCGGCCAGCGTCGCGTCCCGCTCCGGGGTGTCCCAGACCGACGCGACCTGGCGCAACTGCGCGGCCGACTCCGGCAGCAGCGCGTCCAGCACGCTCAGGACGGTCTCGGCGCGCCAGACGAACATGCCCGAGTTCCACCAGAACCGCCCGGTGGCCAGGTACTCCTCGGCCGTCGCGCGGTCGGGCTTCTCCCGGAACCGGTCCACGACGTACGCCGGGGTGCCCTCGATGGCGTCACCGCGTTCGACGTACCCGAGACCGGTGTGCGGGTGGGTCGGCTCGATCCCGAACGTCACCAGCGATCGGGGGCGCTGCTCGACCACTTCGAAGCCGGCCTCGATGGCCGCCCGGAACTCGTCCTCGGGCGTGATCAGGTGGTCCGATCCGACGATCGCCAGAACCGCGTCCGGGTCGTTGCGGGCCACCACGGCCGAGGCCAGGCCGACCGCGTTGGCCGTGTCCCGGCCGACCGGTTCGCCGATGATGTTGTGCTCGCCGAGCTCCGGCAGTTCCTCGCGGACCAGCTCGGTGTGCGCCGCCACCGTGCAGACGTAGATGTTGGCCGGATCGACCAGTCCCTGCAATCGGTCGTAGGCCACTCGCAACAGCGAGTTCCCCGCTGCCAGGGGCAGCACCTGCTTGGGTTTGTCAGCTCGCGACAGCGGCCACAGCCGAGTCCCCGAGCCGCCGGCCAGGATCACCACGTTTCGCATGGAGAGGGAGCCTACCGGGCTGGGGCTACTCGGCTGGTTCGGTGGCGGGGGCTACCTCGCAGGCGGGGTTTTCGGGGCGGAGGTCCGGGGGCGGCGGGAGGCGGAGGTGGGCCAGGTCTGGGGGGATTGGGCTGATGGGGCGGAAGAAGGGGTCCGGGTCGCCGTCGATGCCGGTGGCGGGGGCGTCGGTCAGGCGGAAGCGGTCGCGGAGGCGGCCGTAGAAGTCGGTGGGGCGTAGGCGGACCAGGCGGAGGCGGCGGACTGAGCCGTAGACGCCTATCCAGTCACCTGGGTCTAGTACGCCGCGGAGCTGGCCGTCGATGCTCACTGCAGCCTGGCCTGAGTGTGGGAGGACTCGGAGGCCTACTGGTTCGTCTGGCGCTGCTACGACGGTGCGGTTGAAGGTCATGTGCGGGGCGACGGGCGTGAAGACGACTGCTTCCATGTTGGGCGACAGGATCGGGCCGCCGGCCGCGAAGCTGTACGCCGTACTGCCGGTCGGCGTGGCGACGATCAGGGCGTCAGCGGAGTACGACGCGAGCAGGCGGCCGGACAGGTAGACGCCGACGCTCACCTGGTGGTCGCGGGCGAGCTTCTCGACTACTACGTCGTTCAGCGCCGTGACGTCGAGCGCAACGCCCCACCCGTCGGCCTCTGGGCTCTCCTGCCGGACAGCCGGCGGCGGTAGCGCCGGGCCGTGCCCGTACCGCAGTAGGGCCTCGATACCGGTCGGGATCTCCAGCGGGCGGGAGGCGCGCATCGTGAGCGTCATCCGCTCCTCGATCGTCGCCTGGTCGTGGTGGACCGCCTCGAGCGCCTCCTCGACGTCGCTGCAGGCCACCTCGGTCAGGAAGCCGACCTTGCCGAGGTCAACGCCGAGCACGGCGGCACCGTTCTTGGCCGCGATCCGGGCGCCGCGCAGGAAGGTACCGTCGCCGCCGAGGGTGACGACCAGGTCCGGGTTGCCGGCGTGCTGCATCTCGGCCATCCCGCCGCGGCGGTGGCCGTGGTCCTTCCAGACGTCGATGTCGGTGCAGCCGATGCCGTTCTTGCTGCACCACTCGCGGACCACTCCGGCGGCATGGACGGCGAGCGGACGGGCTTGGTGGACGACGAGGCCGAGACGGCTGACTGGCACTGTGCGACTCCTCCGGTACTACGCCGTACGACTCCTGTACGACGCTGCCGACCACCGTATGTCGTGCAGACCGGATCGCCACCGTTCGCCGACATTTCCCTGACATTCGGTCAGCACTGTGGAGCGTATGACGACCACCAAGCTCTTCAGGCTGGCCCCGCTGGTCCTGCTCGCCGCCGTGGCGACGGGCTGCTCCTCGGCGAAGGCCGATCAGCAGGCTCAGAGCAATGACCCCGGCAAGGCCCCGGAGATCGCCACCCTCACGACACCGCCGCCGTCGGGCAAGACGACCACCAAGGCGACGCCGAAGGACCCGGACGCCGGCCGGCCGCGGGAGCGGATCGACATGACCGAAGCCGACCGCAAGCGCCTGTACGCGCCGTACATGGCCTGCCTGAAGGACAACGGCATCGACACCTCGGCGCGGAGCAAGGAGCCCGGTGTGCTCGGCAGTGGGCCGACGACCGACCCGAAGAAGGCCAAGAACGCCGGCGAGGTCTGCGAGCCGAAGCTGCCGCTGCCGGCCTGGGAGATCGACGCGAACAACCCCGACGCGCTGGACTTCGGCCGGAAGGTCGTGCAGTGCCTCAAGGACAAGGGCGTCAAGTACGTCGAACTGTCCACCGACACCTCGTCGGGCATCGTCGGGCCGTCGCTGGGCGGACCGCAGAACGACATGCAGTCGATCACCAAGGGCATGGACCTGATGCCGGAGTGCCAGCGCGAGGTGGCCGGCAAGTGAGCAAGCGTTCCAACCGGGTCATCGCGCTGGTCACGGGGGCTGTCGTAGTGGCCGGCGCCGGAGTGGCCGGGTTCCGGCTCTTCGACAAGCCGGAGAAAGCGGTGGCGGCGGACGGTCCGGATCCGGCCCAGACGGTGGAGATCGTGCGGGCCGACCTGTCCCAGGCGAAGGATCTGAACGGACGACTCGGGTACGGCGCCGGCCAGACGGTCAAGAGCCATGCGGGCGGGACGATCACCTGGTTGCCCAAGGTTGGCGCGGCGCTGGAGCAGGGTGATGTCCTGTTCCGCGTCGACGACAAGCCGGTCGTGTTGTTCTACGGCGGTACGCCGCTGTTCCGCACGATCGGCAAGCCGGCGGCACCGCCGAAGACGCCTGGTACCCCGCCGCCCTCCACTCCCCCCAGCGCCCCGCCGGCGAAGGACAAGCCGATCGAGGGTCCGGACGTGCGGGTGGTGAAGGAGAACCTGACCGTGCTCGGTTTCTTGCCCAAGACAACGACCGACAAGTTGACCGCGGCAACGACCAAGGCGATCAAGGAATGGCAGAAGTCGCTCGACCTGGCCGCGACCGGGGTGATCGATCCGGCGACCGTCATCGTGCTGCCCGGCGCTGTCCGGGTCGACTCGATCAAGGTCGCGCTGGGCGACCCCGCGACGGCGGACATCCTCGGTGTGACCGCCACCGACAAGGTTGTCACGCTGCCGGTCGATGCCGACTCCACGCAAGGGATCATGGTCGGCGCGAAGGTGAAACTCACGCTGCCCAACGGCAAAGCGACCACTGGCACGATCCGTAGTGTGGGCACCGATGCGGCCGCGCCGCCGAGCGATGGCAATCCGGCCGATGGCGGCAAGAAGCCTCAGGTGGCGGCGATGATCACGCTCGACCAGCAGGCCGCGAGTACCGGGGTCGACTCGGGTCCGGTGACCGTCACAGTTCCGGGGGCATCGCGCAAGGGCGTGCTCGTAGTACCGGTTGCTGCGTTGCTTGCTTTGCGGGAAGGCGGCTATGCGGTTCAAGTGGTGAACGGTACGACGTCGGCGCTGGTCGGCGTGAAGACCGGAATGTTTGCCGACGGCAACGTCGAGATCTCCGGCGCCGGACTGCAGGCCGGCCAGAAGGTGGTGACGACTTCATGACCGCCGTGGTCGAGCTCAGCCATGCAGTGAAGGAGTATCCCGGTGGCGTCCGTGCACTGGACGACGTCTCGCTGCGGATCGATCGCGGCGAGCTGATCGCGATCGTCGGCCCGTCCGGTTCGGGTAAGTCCACGCTGCTCAACCTGATGGGCACGCTCGACCGCCCGAGCGCGGGAACGGTCGCGATCAGCGGCCAGGACGTCGCCGGCCTGTCCGACCGCGAGCTCTCCGCCCTGCGCGGCCGGTCGATCGGCTTCGTCTTCCAGCAGTTCCACCTCGCCGACGGCCACACCGCCACCGAGAACGTCGCCACCGGCCTCCTGTATGCCGGTACGCCGCGCCGCGATCGCAAGCCACTCGCCCTGGAGGCACTCGCCAAGGTCGGCCTGTCCCACCGGGCGAACCACCACCCCCACCAACTCTCCGGCGGCGAACGCCAACGAGTCGCCATCGCGAGAGCCCTCGTCAACAGCCCCGCCGTGGTCCTGGCCGACGAACCCACCGGAGCCCTCGACACCGCCAACGGCCTGGCAGTCCTCGGACTACTGACCCAGCTCCACACCGCCGGCACGACGATCGCCGTCATCACCCACGACCGGGAGATCGCCGCCCAGATGCCCCGCCAGGTAGAAATGCGCGACGGCCGCCTGGTGGGCGCCGAATGAAGCGTGCGGAGGCGGAGGCGACTCGTCCCACTGCTGGCCGGCTGCGCCTGGCCGGACACCGTCTGCGACGTTCGCGCGCTAGCGCGAATCGGCTGACTCAGCCAGTGCGGTTGCCCGTCTCTGACCTGCTCTTGCTCGGCCTTACTCGGGTGCGTACCAGGCCGATGCGGGCCGCACTGTCGGCGCTGGGGATTTCCATCGGGATCGCCACCATGATCGTGGTGACCGGGATTCCGGCGTCGAGTCAGCAGGCTGTGCTGGATGAGCTGTCGACGCTTGGGCCTGATCTGTTGCGGGCGGCCGCGGTGCCGAATGCGAATGACCCGAGTCAGGCCACCGGGTTGCCGCCCGAGTCGGTGGGGATGGCTGCGCGGATCGGGCCGGTGCAGGAAGTCAGTGGGGTCGCCAACGTGCACGCGAGCGTTCGGCGGTCCGACAAGATCGACGCGACCACCAACAGCAGCGGGATCACCGTGCTCGCGGGCACGCCCAATCTGCTGGGCCTGCTCGGCACGAAGGTTTACTCGGGCAAGTTTTTGTCTCAGGCAACCGACAAGTTCCCGACCGTCGTTCTCGGCGCGAAATCCGCTACCTGGCTGGGCATCACCGACCTCCCGGCCGGGCAGCCGCTGCCCCGGATCCTGCTCAACGACACCTGGTTCACCGTCATCGGAATCCTCTCCGCCTCGCCACTCGCACCCGACGTCGAGCAATCCGTGCTGATCGGTTGGGACGCGGCAAAGACCACACTCGGCTTCGACGGCAGGCCATCAGTCGTGTACGTCCGCTCGACGGACACCGCCGTGGAGGACGTCCGGGCTGTGCTCGGTCGCACCCTCAGCCCCGAGCAACCAGGCATGGTCCAGGTCAGCCGCCCCTCGGAGGCGCTCGCAGCGAAACGCATCACCCAGAACGCCTTCTCCACCTTGTTCCTCGGCCTGGCCGGTGTCGCCCTGCTCGTCGGCGGGATCGGCGTCGCCAACACGATGGTGATCTCGGTGCTCGAACGCCGCCGCGAGATCGGCCTCCGTCGCGCCCTCGGCGCCAACCGGCGGCAGATCCGCGGCCAGTTCCTGACCGAGTCGGTCGTCCTCTGCGCGATCGGCGGCCTGATGGGCGCGGTCCTCGGCGTCCTCGGCGTGATCGGCTACGCCGATGCGCAGGGCTGGCCGATCGTGATCCCGGCGTCCGCGGTACTCGCCGGACTGGGCGCCTCGGTGAGCGTCGGCGTACTGGCCGGTGTCTATCCCGCGGTCAGAGCATCGTTGCTCACCCCAACGGAAGCCCTGGCCTCAGATTGACGAGACAGCTCAATTGTCAGGAAGTTGTCCCGGCTCCGCCGACATCGCCCGAAGCAAAGACCTTGCGACCTATAGTCGAGGACATGTGTGCCCAGGTCGTGCTTGCCGAGGACGACGAGAAGCAGGCCGAGCTGGTCCGGCGCTACCTCGAACGCGAGAACCACTCGGTGATCGTCGTCCACGACGGACGGTCCGCGCTCGAGGAGGTCCGCCGCCGGCAACCCGAGCTGCTCGTCCTGGACGTGATGCTGCCCGGCGTCGACGGCCTCGACGTCTGCCGGATCCTGCGCCGCGAGTCCGATATCCCGGTGCTGATGCTGACCGCCCGGACCGAAGAGGAGGACATGCTGCTCGGCCTCGACCTCGGCGCCGACGACTACATGACCAAACCCTTCAGCCCGCGCGAGCTCGCCGCCCGCGTCCGCACCCTCCTCCGCCGCAGCAGCGCGAGTACCGGCGGCAAAGCGAACGAGCCCGACCCGATGCTCCGCGTCGGTGGCGTCTCGGTTGACCCCGAACGCCACGAACTGTTTGCTGACGGCAACAAAGTCACCTGTACTCCGGGCGAGTTCCGGCTGATCGCCACGATGGCCGCCCGGCCGCATCGCGTCTTCACCCGGGCCCAGTTGCTAGAGCAACTGCACGGCATCGACCAGTACATCACCACCCGAACGATCGACACCCACGTACTCAACCTGCGCAAGAAAATCGAGCCCGACCCGCGCAAACCGATCCGCCTGCTGACCGTCTACGGCGTCGGCTACAAGCTGACCGACGGGTGAGATGACCGCCCGCCGGAGCTTGCTCGTGCGGCTGCTGGCCGGCGCCGTCCTGATCGCGCTCTGCTCGATCGCGGCGACGGCCTGGCTCGCGGCCCGCAGTACGACGGTCGCCATCCAGCAGCAACAGGGCCAGGCGCTGGCCGACGACGCGAAGATCTACAACACCCTGATCGGGTACGCCGCGACGCACCGCACCTGGTCCGGCGTCGGCAAGGAGATCTCCAAGCTCAGCCACGACACCGGCCGGCAGATCTCCCTCACCACCCGCGACCGCGAACCCCTCGCCGGCCAGCCCGTCCCGGCGAACCAGGTCCAGTCCGCGACCGTCTGGCCGCTCGACCTCAGCTCCGGCCTCGGCGGTACGCCGACCGACGCCGCCGGACAGATCGATGCGCGCGTACTCGGCCCGTTCAAACTCGCCGACGCAGAGAAGACCAGACTCGACGGCGTGGCCCAGCGAGTCCTCAGCTGCGTCCAGAACCGCACGAGCGGACTCGGCAAGATCACCTACGGCCCGACCGGCAGGCCGCAGATCGAGGGAGCGCCGCAGTTCGACCTGGACGAGTGCCGGACGGTCGCGCTGGACGATATCGACACGCAGCAGGCCAAGGCGTACGCGGACCTGCAGAACCGGGTCAACACCTGCCTGGCCAAACGCGGACCGGTCACCCCGATCAAGATCCAGGCCGATCTGAGCTGGACACCGTTCCTCGGCGTCACCACCAGCCAGTTGCAGCCCCAGGCCAGCAGGCCCCGCGAAGAGCCGGCGGTCAAGTCCAGTGCAGCGGCCCCGTTGCCCGACTCCGCAGTCGTCGAAGCCTGCCTGACCGCCTCCCGCCGCGCCCAGCTCACCCCGTACGTCGCTCCGCCGGCGCTGCTGTTCGTGAGCACCCACAGTGAGGCGTCGGCCGAGCTCGACCTGTCGCCCGCCAACCAGAAGCGGATCGCCGGGGTCGCCGCCGCGATCCTCGGTATCACCGTGCTGATCGCCGCGGTCGGCGGAATCCGCCTCGTGCAGCCGCTGCGAGCGCTGACCAAGGCCTCTCGGCAGATGACCAGCGGCGACGAGAACGTCCGGGTGCGAGTGCGGGGCACCGACGAGATCGGCCAACTGTCGCTCGCCTTCAACGAGCTGGCCGATGCCCGGGCCAAGACCGAATCGTTGCGCAGAGCAATGGTCAGCGATATCGCGCACGAGCTGCGGACACCGCTGAGCAACATCCGCGGCTGGCTGGAAGCCGTCGAGGACGGCGTCGCCCAGCCGGACGCGACCTTCATCGCCTCACTCAGCGAGGAAGCCGCCCTGCTGCAACACATTCTCGACGACCTGCGCGACCTGGCCACCGCCGACGCCGGCAACCTGCGGATCCATCCCGAGCGGGTCTACCTCGGATTGTTGCTCGACCAGGTGGCCGGCACCTTCCGGAGCCAGGCCGAGCACGCCGGCATCACGTTGTCCTCGGCAACCATCGGCGACATCGAACTGGAGGCCGACCCGGTCCGGCTGCGGCAAGCCGTCGGCAACCTGGTCGCCAACGCACTCCGCTTCACCCCGGCCGGGGGCAGCGTCCGGATCGAGGGCCGCGTCGACGGTACCGAGGTTGTCATCGACGTGAGCGACACCGGTGCGGGCATCGCCCCCGAGGACCTGCCGAAGGTCTTCGACCGGTTCTGGCGCGCCGAGCAGTCCCGCAACCGTCATACCGGTGGAAGCGGCCTCGGACTGCCGATCGTGCGCAGCCTGATCGAGGCGCACGGCGGCACCACCAGCGCGACCAGCACGCTCGACGAAGGCTCCACCTTCACCCTCCGGTTGCCGCTCTATCCGCTCTACCCGCCGGACGAGGTACGCGTCACCGCCTCCTGATACCAGCGTGCGAACTCACCGCGGAACTGCGGCCGCTCGCGGATCGTGCTCGACCAGGCCAGGATGACGTCGATCGAGTCGCCGGTCGGCAGCATCGCCTTGAAGGTGGCGCCATCCGGGCCGATCGAGGTCAGTACGACGGAGGTCGCCGTCGGCTGGCCGCCGAGCGTACGGACGATCAGCAGCGAATCGTGCGCGTGGTCCTCGTTCATGTGCCGGAGCACGGCGAGCACGATCTCGGGATCGAACGGGTCAGTCATGCCTTGGCCTTCCGTCGGCGGGTCGCCAGGGTGATGGCGACACCGGTGATCAGCAACAACGCTCCGAGGAGCGGCAACCACAGGGACGCACCGCCAGTACTGGCCAGCGCGCCGGTCGGTTTAGTCGGTGCGTTCGTCAACGGCGGCTCCGTGGTGGTGGCCGTCGGTGACGAGGTCGGCGACGAGCTGTTCGTCGGTGTCGGGGAAGGCGTCGGGGAGGGCGTGGGCGTCGGCTTCGCAGTCACTGTGAAGGTCGCCGTGGCGGTGTACTTCACGGCCGCCGACAGCATCACGGTGTGCTCGCCGGCAGCGAACTCCGCGGGTACCTTCCAGCTGAAGGAGACGTTGCCATCGGCATCTGCCCGTTGCTCTCCCAGTACCGTCCCCTCGTCGGGGCCGGCCGTCGCCACGAACTGCAACGGCACCCGGACGTCGAACTCCCGGTTGGCCGTCGAGCGGTGGTCGGTGCGCAGATAGAGCACGCATCCCGTCCGCGCCTCGGTGCAGTCGGTGAGCTCGTCGGCCGCGGAGATCTTCACCGACGCCTTCGCGACCAGGTCGGCCCCGATCGGTACGACGATGTTCTCCGAGCCGGCGTACGGGAAGTTCGTGATCCACTGGGATTCGCCGGACGAGCCGGTCATATCGGCACCGCCGATCGCCGGGGACGCCTGCTTGCCCGGGCCGTTGTCGACCGCGGTCAGGACGTAGAACCCGCTCGGCGCCGCCGTCGTGTTCGCCTTGCTGTTGGTCAGGCCCGTCACGCGAACGTTGACCTTGGCTCCGCTGACGACCTGGAGCTTGCCGCTGACAACCTTCAGTTGCTTGCCGTCGGCCGAGCTGACGATGACGGTCTGGCCGTTCTCGTTGCGGAAGGTGAACTCCGCGGGCTTGCCGGCATCGACGACCGCCTTCACCTTCTGGTCCCTTGGGAAGCCGGTGCCGGTGAGGACGAGCTCCTCGCCGGGCTTGACGTTGCCCGGGGCAACCTTGACCGAGGGCACGGTGACCGTCAGCGCAACCGGTTCGGAGGTCGCCGACCCGGCCTCGTTGCTGTACACCGCGCGGAACCTGGCGTCATGGTCGGCAGCCGTGACGGCGGTCAGGAACAGCGTTCTCGTCAGCGCGGACGGCGAGGAGATCGGGGTCCAGGTCTTGCCGGCGTCGTCGCTGCGCTCCCACTGCACCGACGGCGCCGGAGTACCGGTGGCGATTGCCGTGAAGGACACGTTTCCGCCAGCAATGGTTGTTGCTGGCAACGGCTGGGTGGTGATTGCCGGTAGCACCGGCTGCGGGCCGGCCGGCTTGAATTTGATTGCCTGGAAGACGTCCTGGCTGCGATCGCCGCGGCGGTCGACCTCGACGTTGTCGGAGGCAAGCGGTGAGTTGAAGCTCGCGATATAGCAAGGCACGGCCACGCAGTCCACGTCGGCGCCCTCGTTGCTGAACTTCACCGTCGCCTCGACGGAGGCCTCGAATGTGCCGGTCGCCGAGGTCACGACGCGTTGGGCGCCCGAGAACGGCGACGGGTTCGATTCGCCCGACTTGCCCTGCGGCGTCTGCGCGACGTACAGGGCTCTGTTGGCCGCGAAGCCGGTGCCCTTGACCGTGACGGCCTGCTTGTCGGCGACGTCGGTGTTCGGCGTGACCGTCAGGATCGGAGTACTGGGAGTGGTGAAGGTGAGCGGCTTCAGGAGTTCCTGGGCCGCGTTCGGTGCGGCACCGCCGGCGGCGTACGTCGCGATGCCATAGGTGCCCTTGGCCGTGTCGGCCGGCTTGACCGCGAGGGTCGTCTCGAAGGTGCCGTCGGGTTTGAGGGTCACGTACGCCGGGTTCGCGCCGCCGGGACGGGATGCGTCGGGGAGTGCCCACTTCTGGTCAAGGACGCGACGGGACTCGGCCGGCGCGTTCTCGGACGGACGCCAGGTCGCGTCGAAGCTGCCGAAGACGACGTACACGCCTGCAGGCAGGCCGGGCGTTACGGGCGGGCGGGTCGACAGGTTGGCGGCCGGATCGAAGCCCGAGCCGCGAACCGTGACGGTGAGGCCTGCCGCGGGCACGCCGGTGACCGGCTGGCCGTCCGGACCGACGAGGTCGAACTTCGGCTCCCAGACCGGCGTCGGCGTCTGCTTGAGCGAGAAGCTGATCGGGTCGAGCGCAGTACCGGCGGTGTAGAAGTTGGCGAACGCTGGGACGCCGGCTTCGGTGAGTTTGGTGGCGGCGCCGACGACTGTCGCGACGCCGTCCTTGATGACAACGGGTTTGGTGGCGAGGTCGATGTCGGCGAGCGCGAGATCGTCGTACGTGGTCAGCTGGCCGTTCTCCAGGCTCTTGCTGATCACGTCGGCGACCACGGAACCCGTTGTACCGTTGAGTTTCACGCGCACGTCGGAGACGGTGACCTCGAGCAGCGGGTTGCCCGGCTGGGTCTCGTGACCCTTGAAGTAGGCGCCGCCGGTACCGACCGGGAAGCGGAAGGTGCCATCGGCGTTCCGCGTCGTGGGCGGGCGCATGGTGATCGAGCCGTGCGCGATGTTGCCCTCGATGTAGTTGCGGAACGAGAGCTTCAACCCCCAGTCGATCGTGTCGACGGGCGGGGCGCCCGGATCGGGATCCCCACCACCACCCGCAAACGCAACCGGCACCGTGAGCTCATGCCCGGCGTTGACCGCGCCACCACCCGGATAGGTGTAAACCCCGTAGTTGCGCGGATTCTCGGCAACCTTCTTGGCCTTGACCTTCACCTCGAAGGTGCCATCTTCGTTCAGCTTGACCAGCCGCGGGATCTGATTGGAGAAGTCCCGGCTGACCTGATCAAACGAAACCTGCGGCAACGCCCACTTGGTATCCAGCAACGTCCGCGTCGACGAGTCGGCCCCGGTCGACGGCCGCCAACCCTCCGCAAACGACCCGAACACCACATAAACCCCAGCCGGCTGCCCAGGAGTCACCGGCACCCGCAAACTCGCATTGGCCACCGGATCAAACCCAGACCCCTTGACGGTGAGCTCTTCACCTTCAGCTACACCAGCGGTCTTGGAAACCTCGATCTTCGGCACCCACTCCTGCTGCTGCGCAACAGGAGTGGGAGAAGCCGAGACGCCGGAGGCGGTGCTGGCCAAGGCGCTCGTCGCCACCAGCACTGCAGCCAGCGCCGCGATACCTCGCCGGGCCATCCCCCGCACATCTTGGCCGATGGTCGCCCCTTGGGCGGCCGAGGCGGGTAGGCGGTGCCTCATGCGTGGTTCTCCTTGACGGTCTTGCGGCGGCGGGTGGTGATGAGGAGGATCGCGCCGGCTACCAGCAGGGCCAGGGCGGCGATCAGGAAAGCGGTGGGGATGCCGCCGGTGCTGGCCAGCTTTCCGGTGGGCTTCTTCTCCGGGACAGTGGTGCTGTTGTTCGACGTGGTCGCGCCGGGCGTCGGCTGCTTGGTTGGCGCGGTGCTCGTCGGAGTG
The DNA here is from genome assembly GCF_010548305.1 of Streptomyces sp. SID13031. GTDB lineage: Bacteria > Actinomycetota > Actinomycetes > Propionibacteriales > Kribbellaceae > Kribbella. The sequence continues at coordinate 23,575 of NZ_JAAGLV010000002.1, read as the reverse complement.
CTGCTCGTGGCGCCGGTGAAGGTGACGGGGATGAGGACGTCGGCGCTGCGGTCGGCGGTACGGGTGTGGTCGGCTCTAGTGCCAACCACGCAGCCAAGCGGTGCCGCCTTCTTGTCCAGGCAGTTGGTGAACTGGTCTTTGGCCTTGATCGTCAGCGTCACCTCGAAGGAGCCCTTGCCGTCAACCTTGGTGAAAGGTTTCGCCAGCCCCTCGCCGTACGACGGCGGGTTCGACGAGATCCACGCCGACGAGCCCGACGCCCCCTGCATGTCGACGCCTCCCAGGCACGGCGACGGCATCTGCCCAGCGCCCTTGTTCACGCAGAACACGACGTAGATCCCCTTGTTCAGGTCGAATCCACGCCCGCGCACGATCACCGAAGTACCGGCCGGATCCAGCCCGGTACTGCGGCTGGCGGTCACCTCCTGCCCCGACGGCCCCGTCGCCGCCTGCGCGACCCCCGCGGGTACCAGCGCTAGTACGGCGACACCGATCAGGCCCAAAAACCTTCTCAAGATCCATCCCTCCCCAGCTGCAGAACCCGTGTCGCGCCACCTGACGAACGACACGGGTTATGCAGGTTAGCCTCACCTAACACACAGTTGGTTAGGCTAACCTAAGTCTCGTGACCCCACAATCGGGCCCGCCGGCCACCGCACAGCCGCCGTTCTCGCAGCGCTTCCGGGAACGCAGCATCCTCATGCATCGAGAGACCGGAGGAAGCACCTATCTCGCCGCGCTGACCGACGGCCGGCTCGACCTGACCGCCTACGCGGCACTCGTCAGCCAGCACACGGTCATCTACCGCACGCTCGAACAGCTCGGCGACGCCTTCGCCGACGACCCGATCGCCGGCAAGTTCGCCTTCCCCGAGCTCGCCCGCCGCCCACACCTGGAGGCCGACCTGGCCTTCCTCCAAGCGCGCGGCATCCCGATCTCCGAGCCGACCGAGGCCACTACCCGTTACGTCGAACGCCTGACCGAGCTGGCCGGCTGGCCCGCCGGCTTCGTGGCGCACCACTACGTCCGGTACCTCGGCGACATCTCCGGTGGCCAGGCGATCGGCCGGCAGGTCGCGACGGCGTACGGGCTGGTACCCGGCGGCGACGGCGTGCGGTTCTACGTCTTCGACAACGTCAAACCCAAGCCGTTCAAGGAGAACTACCGCGCTCTGCTCGACGCCGCGCCCCTCGACGAGCGTGAGCAGGACGAGGTGCTCGACGAGGTACTGCTCGCCTACCGGCTCAACGTCGAGGTGCTGACCGAGCTAGCCGAGCAACTGCTCCCGCACTACCCGCAGGTCGCCTCGTGACCCGTCCCCTCCTGGCGGCAATCCTCCTGCTCACAGTCACCGCCTGCGCGGGCCCGTCCGACGCGGCATCACCCGGTACTACGACAGCCGACGCCTGCCGCCCCGCGGTCAAGGGGTTCGCCGTCACGGCGGATGCTGACGGCAAGCCGCTTCCCAAGCCGACGGAAACCCCGCTGCAGGAAGCGAAGGACCCGCACACCCTCACCGGCCCGTCGACGGCGACGCTGGCAGACCATGGCATCCACCCGGTCGAGTCCACCCAGGAGCCCAGGCTCCCGGTCGAGGTGAAGTCCTGCGACGGCAAGTCCGTGCAGGTGAAGGACGTCAGCCGGATCATCCCGGTCGACCTCTACGGCACGCTGGCCGAGATCGTCTTCAGCCTCGGCCTCGGTGACAAGGCTGTCGGGCGGGACACCTCCACCGGCTTCCCCGAGGCGGCCAAGCTGCCCAAGGTCACGCCGTCCGCGCACGACCTGAACGCCGAGGCGATCCTCGCGCTCGACCCGACCGTGGTGCTGACCGACAAGAGCATCGGCCCGCCCGAGGTACTCGAGCAGCTCCGCGCCTCCGGGGTCGCGGTCGTCTTCTTCGACGACGCGCGCACGATGGACGGCCTGCCGAGTCAGGTCCGCGCGGTCGCGGCAGCGCTCGGCGTACCGGAGCGCGGCGAGCAGCTGGTACGCCGTACGCAGGGCGAGATCGTCAAGGCGCTGTCTCTCGCGCCGGATGGCACGACGCCGCTGCGGATGACGTTCCTGTACGTCCGGGGCACGGCCGGCGTCTACCTGATGAGCGGTCCCGGGTCGGGCGCCGACGCGATGATCATGTCCATCGGCGGCGTCGACACCGGTACGGACATCGGCTTGACCAAACCGTTCGTCCCGTTGACCAGCGAGGCGCTGATCCGGTCCCAACCAGACTTAATCATCGTCATGACCGAAGGTCTGAAGTCGATCAAGGGCGTGGACGGACTGGTCAAGCTTCCTGGGATCGCGCAGACCCCGGCCGGCCGCAACCGCCGGGTCGTCGACATGAGCGACACCGACCTCCTGGGCTTCGGCCCGCGTACCGGCCGCACCGTGGAAGCCTTGGCCAAGGCGGTCTACACCCCACCGCAGTCGTGAGGCTTCGCAAACTCAGCTTGGTCACCGGGCTCGTTGTAGTACTGCTGGTCATGGCCGTCGTCGCCGCGGGGGCCGGGCAGCTGCCGATCCCCGCCAGCGAGATCGTCGGCTCGGTGATGCATCGCTTAGATCATGGCTTGGAACAAGTGCTGCATCTCGACCTGCCCTTCGACGTCGGCCCGATGCCGCATCATCCGCAAGGGGACAACGCCCTCTGGAAGGTGCGGTTCCCGCGGGTGACGCTGGCCGTGCTGGTCGGTGCGTCGCTGGCGACGGCGGGCGCGCTGATGCAGGGGATCTTCGGCAACCCGCTGGCCGAGCCGTCCGTGGTCGGTGTCTCGTCGGGGGCGGCGGTCGGCGCGAGTCTGGTGATCGTCACCGGGGTGACCTTCCTCGGCAACTGGACGATCGCCGCGGCCGCCTTCGTCACCGGGCTCATCACCACCTTGCTCGTTCATGTGCTGTCGCGAGCCGGCGGGAAGACCGCGGTGGTCACGTTGGTACTGACCGGGATCGCGGTCAACGCGTTGACCTTCACGTTGATCTCGTTCGCCACCTTCATCGCGAACACGAGCGCCCGCGAGCAGCTCGTCTTCTGGCAGCTCGGGAGTCTCAACGGCGCGACCTGGCAGGCCGTCGGCGCCGTCCTGCCGTTCACGATCGTCGGGCTGACGGCCGCCTTCGCGCTCTCCCACAAACTCGATCTGCTCTCGCTCGGCGACCGATCGGCTGCTCACCTCGGTGTCGACGTGGAACGCCTGCGCCTGTTCGCGATCGTCGTGGTCGCGTTGCTCGTCGGCGCTTCGGTGGCCTTCTCCGGCATCATCGGGTTCGTCGGCCTCGTCGTCCCGCACCTGATCAGGATGATCGCCGGGCCCGGCCACCGGTTGTTGCTTCCGGCAAGCGCTCTGGGCGGTGCCGTGCTGGTGATCACCGCCGACCTGATCGCCCGCACCCTGATCCGCAACGCCGACCTCCCGATCGGGATGATCACCTCACTCGTCGGCGCGCCGTTCTTCTTCTGGCTCCTCCGCCGCACCCGAAGCCGCCAGGGCGGCTGGGGATGAAGCGCCGCCTCCCGGCCCGCCTCGACCCCGGTACGACGATCGCCGCCGTCCGCGACCTCCACGTCCGCCTGGGCGGCACCAAGATCCTCGACGGCGTCACCCTCGACGTCTCGGCCGGCCAAGTGCTCGCACTGGTCGGCCCGAACGGCGCCGGCAAGTCGACCCTGCTCAGCGCGCTCTGCGGCGACCTCCCGATCGAGAGCGGCGAAGCCCTTCTCTACAACGAGCCCCTCTCGCACTGGTCCGCCGTCGAGATGGCGATGCGCCGCGCGGCGATGTTGCAACAGGCAACGATCTCGTTCCCTTTCAGCGTGGCGCAGATCGTCGAGATGGGGCGTGCGCCGTGGTCCGGCACTGATCGCTGCGACCTCGACGAAGACGTGGTCCGCACCGCGATGGAGTTGGCTGACATAGTCCCCTTCGGCGAGCGAGTCTTCAGCTCGCTGTCCGGCGGTGAACGAGCCCGCGTCTCGCTGGCCCGAGCCCTGGCTCAGCAATCCCAACTCCTCTTGCTAGACGAGCCGACAGCAGCCCTCGACCTACACCACCAAGAGGACGTCCTCCAGCTAGCCCGCCGCCAAGCAACTGAAGGTGACGCGGTAGTCATCGTCCTCCACGACCTCAACCTCGCCGCCGGCTACGCCGACCAAGTCGCAGTCCTCTCGCACGGCCAGCTAGCTGCGAGCGGCGCTCCGGCCGAGGTGCTGACAGCCGAACTGCTGACTGAGGTCTACCAGCACGAGGTCGAGGTCTGGCCGCATCCCACCACGGGCGAGCCAGTGATCCTTCCGCGCCGGCTGACCGCCAATCACCCGGCCACACCAGACCAGTTTCGCTGGGATGCGCTTGACACCCGTGATGCCCGTCCTGACTAACCGGCTTTGGGCTGACCCGGCTGGGCAGGGCGGCGGGAGGCGGTGATGATGGGGTCGGTTTCGTCGTCGAATTCGCCGATGACCTCTTCGAGGAGGTCTTCCAGGGCGACTACGCCCAGCGGCACCTCGCCTTCCTCGACGACGGCCAACTGCGACCGCCGTTCTCGCATCAACCGGATCGCCGCCGCGACCGGCGTACCAGCGGGCAACCGCAACGGCTCCGTCATCAACTCGGAGGCCCGAAGCGTCGTCCCACCACGAGTGGTCGCGCGAGCGGCATCGCTCACATGGACGATCCCGCAGACGGCGGACGTCCCAGGCGTCACCACAGCGAGCCGCGAGTGTCCCTCGCGGCGGCTGGTCAGCTCGACCTCGCGAGCACTCGCCGACGCGGGCACAGTGGACACTTGAGCCGTCGGCGTCATCACCTGCGCGACCGTCGTGTTCTGCAACGCGAGCATCGCGGTCAGCAGGTCGTGTTCTGGCGCCTCGAGCGTTCCGTGCTCGCGCGACGACTCGATCAGCAACCGCAGCTCGTCCGGACCGTGGGCGTTGGCCAGCTCGTTCTGCGGCGACACCTTCACCAGCCGCAGACACAGATTGGCCATCGCGTTGAGCACGATCAGCAAGGGCCGGACGGCATACGTGAAACCCCGGAACGGTAACGCCAGCAGCAGCGCCGAGCGCTCGGGATCGCTGATCGCCCACGACTTCGGCGCCATCTCCCCCAGCAGCACATGCAACAGGCCGATCCCGCCGACCGCGATGATCAGCGCGATCACATGTCCGACGTCCTCGGGCAGTCCGGCCAACTCGAACAACGGATGCAGCAGATCGGCCACCGCGGGCTCCGACAACGACCCGAGCCCCAGCGTGCACAAGGTGATCCCGAGCTGAGCACCCGCGAGCATCAACGACAACTCGCTGACTCCCGCGATCGCCGCCCGCGCCGAGCGCGAACCCGACGCGGCCGCCTGCTCGAGCCGGTGCCGCTTGGACGCGACGAGCGCGAACTCCGCCGAGACGAAGAACCCGTTGAGGATCAGCAGCAGCAACGAGATCAGCAACGCCACCGTAGTACTCATGAGAGGCGCTCCAGTACGACGATGCCGGGCACATGCCGCAGTACGGTCTGGACCCGGAGCTGGACGAGTTCGGTGGGCACCGGCCGCCCGTCATGGTCGAAGCGGCGCGGCAGCTCGACCACCAACTCGTCCAGCACGACGGGAACCCGTCCGAGCCGGGCCATGATCAGCCCGGAGACCGTGTCGTAGTCCTCGTCCTCGGGCAGCTGGACCCCGATCGCCTCGGCCACCTGATCGATCCGCCAGCGAGCCGGCAACGTCCACGACCCGTCGGCGTTCTCGATCAGCTCCGCCTCGGGCAGATCGTCCTCATCGCGGATCTCACCGACCAACTCCTCGGCGATGTCCTCCAGCGACACCACCCCGGCGAACCCGCCGAACTCGTCGACCACGATGGCCAGCTGGCGATGCGCAGTACGAAGGGCCTGCAGTACTGCGGGCAGCGGCAACGTGGACGGTACGACGACGGGCTCTGACGCCAGCGAGCCGGCCAGGACGTGGAACCGGTCGGCGGGCTCCACCTCGACGACGTCGCCGATCGCGATCACGCCGACCACCTCGTCGACCGATTCGCCGATCACCGGGAACCGGCTGTGCCCGGTGTCGAGCAGCTCCACCACCCGGGTCAGCAGCGCGTCGCGGTGCACGGTGATCACGTCGACCCGCGGCGTCATCACCTCGTCGGCGTTGCGGTGCCGGAAGTCGAGCCCGCGGTCGAGCAGCCGCATCGTGTCCTGATCCAGCCGGCCCTGCTCGTACGAGGTGGCGATGATCCGGTCCAGGTCCTGTGCGGTGGCGCCCTGTGGGAGCTCCTCGACCGGCTCGATCCCGACCCGGCGCAGGATCCGGTTCGAGGTGGCGTCGAAGACGTGGATCAGCGGGCCGGCGACGGTCAGGTAGATCAGCGTCGATCGCGACAGCCGCAAGGCGATCGCCTCGGCCCGCGCGATCGCGAGGTTCTTCGGCGCCAGTTCACCGAAGACCATCTGGATGATCGTTGCCAACAGCAACGCCAAGATCACCGAGATCGTCAGGCTGATGCTCGCCGGCAGGCCGGCCGTGCCGAGCAGATCCTCCAAACCGGCGCCCAGGTAGGGCTGTGCGACATACCCGGCCAGCAGCGCGGTGACGGTGATGCCCACCTGGGCGCCGGACAGCACGAAGGAAAGCCGGGACGTCACCTTCAGCGCCCTGGCCGCGGCGGGGTTTCCCCGGTCGGCCAGTGCCTGCAGCCTGTTCCGGTCGACGGCGACGTAGGAGAACTCCTGGGCCACGAAGTAGCCGGTGGCAACGGTCAACGCGAGGATCAGCACCAAGCCGATCACGATCAACATGCAGTGACTTTACGAGAACTCCCACTACTGGAGGACCGCGGGGTTCATCCGGCGGTCACAACATTGCGGGTCTCCTCACATAGACCGCGAGCTTAGCCAAGGCTAACCTAAGCTGCATGGACATGTTGCGGCGACCATTCGTAGGCACGGTGATCCAGACCAAGACCCTCAACCGGCAGCTGATCCGGGTCACGGTGACCTCGCCGGAGCTCAACCGGTTCGAGTACTGCGGCCCTGATCAGCTGGTCCGCGTCTTCCTGCCGCCCCATCCGGAGGCGGAGCTGGTACTCCCGAAGACCGAGGCCTGGTGGCCCGAGCTGCAGTCGATGGACGAGAACCAGCGGCCGGTACTGCGGAACTACACCGTGCGCAGCCTCGACCCGGTCGCGCGCACGATGAACATCGACTTCGTGATCCACAGCGAGCACGCCGGCCCCGGTTCGACCTGGGCGGTGAACGCCATCCGTGGCGACCGGATCGGGCTGCTCAGCGACGGCGCCGACTACCAGCCGCCGGAGGACACCGACTGGCAACTGCTGATCGGCGACGAGACGGCGTTGCCCGCAATCGCCTCGATCATCGAGCAACTCCCGCCGGACGCTCGCGCGCTGGCCTTCGTCGAGGTCGGCGACCGCGAGGACGAGCTGCCGATCGCCCGCCACCCGGGTGTCCGCTTCCACTGGCTGCACCGCGGCGATACGAGCCCCGGCAACAGCGACGTCGTACTGCGTCGCCTGCGCGAAACCCCACTCCCCACCGGCCGGGCCTATGCCTGGGTGGCCGGTGAGTCCTCCCTGGTCACCTCGGTACGCCGCCACCTGGTCGCCGAACGCGGGCTGGAAAAACTCCAGGTCTACTTCTGCGGCTACTGGCGACGAATGGAGACTCCTACTTAGGCGGCGGCCTTCCAATCCGGGTGGCCGGGCATCGCGGGGAGCTTGGTGCCATACAGCCAGGAGCGGAGGAACGGGCCGAGTTCGGTGCGCGCGACCTTCGAGGCGGTCGCGATGAAGTCCTCGGTACTTCCGATGCCGTTCGCATGGTCGCGGACCCACGCGCGCTCGATCTGGCTCTGCAGACCTCGGGCGGCGATCCAGGCGTCTTGGTAGAAGACCGCATGCCCCTCGTTGAGCCACAAGTCCGACCAGGTCTTCGGCGAGACCGAGTTGCCGAACCATTCGTGCGAGACCTCGTGCAGGACGACGCCGTCCATACCGTTGTTCTCGAACCCTTCCTTGGTCATCTGATCCGCCGACAGCAAGGTGAGGCCCTGGGTCTCCAGCTCACCGCCGACCGGCGCGATGTACGCGCCCTGCCCGGACGCCGGGGAACCGCCCCAGCCGCTGCTCCATGAACCGGACCGAGTCGTCGAACGACTACCTCGAACCTATTGACGCCTGGGCGCGCCGACATCGTCCCCCGGGGCGGGACCGGACCTCATCCCCAGGTCGTAGCCGGCGTACGGGCTCGCGCTAAGCCTGCGGCTTGTCGACCTGCTGGGGCTCCTCGACCGGCTGGGGTTTCTCGACCTGCTGGGGTTTCTCGACCTGCTTGGGTTTCTCGGCCGTCGTGGGCTGGTCGTCGGCTGTTTGGGCTTTCTCGCTGATCTTGCGGAACTCGACCAGTGCCTTGGCCGCGTTGCGGGTCAGGTCGGGGAGCTTGTTCGCGCCGAAGAGGAACACGACGATGACGAGCAGCACGATCCACTCGCCGCCCTCGGGCAGCGCCAGTAGTGAAGCCATGACGATCCTTCTTTCCGGTGTCCTCGTCCAAGGTACTTCGGTGCGAACGTAGGGTTGCGGCGTGACCCTTCCTGAGCTGTTCGGCGCCGCAGTCCGGCGGGATGGCGCCAACCCGTTCCTGACCTACTACGACGACGTCACCGGCGAGCGAATCGAGCTCAGCGCGGTCACCACCGCGAACTGGGTGGCGAAGACGGCCAACCTGCTCGTCGACGAGTACGACCTGGAGGCCGGCGAGACCGTCGCCATCGGGCTGCCGCCGCACTGGCTGGGTGTCGTTTGGGCGTTGTCGACCTGGTCGGCCGGCGCGACCGTCACCACCGGTGAGGGGGATCTGGCCATCACCGGTCCGGACTTCCGCGTCCGCGGATCGCGCGAGACGATCGCTTCCGCGTTGCTGCCCCTCGGTGGGCGGTTCCGCGAGCCGGTGCCCGAGGGGATCCACGACTACGGCGCCGAGGTCTACAACCATCCGGATCTGTTCGTACCGTTCGACCCGCCGACGGCCTCCGCAGCGGCGTACGACGAGCAGACGCACGCCGACCTGATCGCGGCCGCCGAGCCGATCACCGACCGCGTACTCACCACCACCTCGCTCGTCGTACCGGCCGGTCTCGGCACGTTGGTCGGGGTGATCTCGGGTGGCGGTTCAATCGTGCTCTGCCGCAACCTGGACCCGGCGAAGCTCGATCGGCGGATCTCGGACGAGAAGGTCGATCGCGTGCTGGAGGGCCTTTAAATGCAGCGTTTCGAGGGGAAGGTCGCGCTCGTCACGGCGGGTGCGCAGGGAATCGGCGCGGCGGTCGCGCGACGGATCGCGGCTGAGGGTGGGTCGGTGGTCATCACCGACCTGCAGGAGGACAAGATCAGCGCCCTCGCCGCCGAGCTCGGCGATGCGCTTGCTGTCCGCCTCGACGTGACAGTGCGGTCGCAGGTCGACGCCGCGGTCGCGGCGACGGTCGAGCACTTCGGCCGGCTGGACGTGCTGGTCAACAACGCGGGCGGCTGCATCGTCGGGGCGGTCCCCGAAGACACCACGGACGAAGACTGGCACCGCCAGTTGGACCTGACCCTGGTCGGCGCCGCCCGGTGCATCCAGGCATCCCTGCCCCACTTGGTGAAAACCAAGGGAAATGTCGTCACGATCAGTTCGGTCAACGGCCTCGCCGCCTTCGGCAACATCGAGTACGCCGCCGCGAAGGCCGGCCAGATCGCCATCACCCAGAACTTCGCCGCCCGCTACGGCGGCATGGGCGTCCGCTTCAACGTGGTCGCCCCCGGCACCATCAACACCCCGAACTGGGACGACCAGCCCGACACCCTGGAAAAGTTCAAAGCCCTCTACCCACTGGGCCGGGTCGGCGAACCCGAAGACGTAGCCGCCGCAGTAGCCTTCCTGGCCTCCTCCGACGCCTCCTGGATCACCGGCCACACCCTCCCCGTGGAAGGCGGAGTCCTCACCGGCCCCGGCCTGCTGGACCTGACCCCCTCAGGCCCCTTCCGCAAGGACTACCCAACAACCTGACCCACCGCCTGGTGATGCTGACCGTCACCTCGCCAACTGGACAGATTCAGGTGCTCCGATCCGTCCGGTCTGACCAGGCCTGCGGGTCTGCCCCCAATCTGCCCTCCGAAGGCCTTCGTGTCGCACCCACCGTCGGTCCCATCCTGGCTCGCATGAACGTGATTCCCACCGACCGGCCGTCGATGCCGGACTGGTACCCGGCCTTCCTCGAAGCTGTCGCGACGCACGTCGCCGCCGACAACAACACAGTCCTGACCAACTGGTCGATCGGTCAGGAAATCCTCCGCTGGCAACCGAGCTCCGACTGGTCGAGCCGCGCCATCGACCACCTCTCCACCGACCTGACCGCCCGCTTCCCCACCCGCAAAGGACTCTCGGCCCGCAACCTCAGATACATGATCACCTTCGCCGAATCCTGGCCCCTGGAGGCCTACGCCCGCGGTCCCCTCGCCCGGCTCCCCTGGTACCACCACCTGACCCTCATCCAAAAACTGACCAACCGCACCCACCGTCTCTGGTACGCCCGAGAATCCATCGACAACAAGTGGACCCACGCCACCCTGAAAGCCCACATCGCCAACAACTTCTACCGAACCCAACACCTCCGCACACCCCCCAAATCAAAGAAGAAGAAGACCACCTAACCCCCATGCGCCCGCCCGCGCACACCCCCAACCAACCCAAACCGCATTCGTGCAACACCCCGTTGCACACATGCCCACACCTCCGGACCGCCACCACACACCAACGCCCGCGAATGCCGCATTCCCGCGCCACCGTGAGCCTGCCCGACCAGACGGCGGCGAGGTTAGTGTGTGATGGCGGTCCGAGGCCGGCACCATGACCTGCCGATCAGTAGCAGCACGACGGGCTGACGGCGTCAGCCGCACCTAGGTTGGCCCGGACACCTAGCCGTACCTCTCCACGGTGCGGGGCTTCTTCTCCCCTGTCCCGCGTCCCGTTCACGAGGTGACGCCCAGCGTCACGAGCCGGTCGCGCGCCGGCCGGGAGGCCCAAGGGGCCCCTCTCCGATGGGGGCTTTCGCCCGTGACGCGTCCAATCCGCGACGGTGACGCCCAGCCTCATGAGCCGGATGCGGGCCGGCGGCCGAACTCCAGCCTCGCTCCCATAGCACCTCGATCACTACCGGTATGGCTTAACTCTGGCGAGTTCCGGGCGACTGCGGAGCCGGTTGTCCAGCGCCCCGGACCTGCACCACACACCAACCTCCGCGAATGCCGTGTTCCGGCGCCGCCGTGAGCCTGTCGGGGCGGACGAGGGCGAGGTTGGTGTGTGGTGGCGGTCCGGGGGCGACGCCAGGCGGGCGGTGCGGGGTGCGGGTGCGGGTGCGGGTGCGGGTGCGGGTGCGGGTGCGGGTGCGGGTGCGGGTGCGGGTGCGCGGTGTGGGTGTGGGGTGTGGGTGTGGGGTGTTGGTGGGAGGGGTGCTCAGAATGTGGACGGTTACCTTGGGTGAATGTCTACCAACGTTATCGTCTTTGGTACGAGGGCGGTCCGTCAGCGGCAGCCCGGGGACTCCAGGAGCTGCTATGACCGAGTGTTGTTGCCGCTAGCACCTGTTGTGAGTGAAAACCCTTAATCACCTGGCATACCGGTCGCTTAGCCCTGCTCGGAAGCAGGGCCGGTCGGTGCTGCCGTCGTACCCGAGAACAGGACCGTCGTATGACCGAGAACACCCCCAGCTGGTCTTTCGAGACCCGGCAGATCCACGCCGGGCAGACCGCCGACCCGACCACCAACGCGCGGGCGCTGCCGATCTACCAGACCACCTCGTACACCTTCGACAGCACTGATCATGCCGCCAGCCTGTTCGGGCTGCAGGAGTTCGGCAACATCTACACCCGGATCCAGAACCCGACCCAGGACGCGGTCGAGCAGCGAATCGCCAGCCTGGAAGGGGGTACGGCCGCACTGCTCGTGTCGTCCGGGCAGGCCGCGACCTCGCTCGCGCTGCTCAACATCGCCGAGGCCGGCGACCACATCGTCAGCAGCCCGAGCCTGTACGGCGGCACGTACAACCTGTTCCACTACACCTTCCCCAAGCTGGGGATCGAGGTCAGCTTCGTCGAGGACCCGAGCGACCTGGAGTCGTGGAAGGCCGCGATCAAGCCGAACACCAAGGCGTTCTTCGGCGAGACGATCGCCAACCCGAAGAGCGAGATCTTCGACATCGAGGGGATCGCCGGCGTCGCGCACGAGTTCGGCGTACCGCTGATCGTCGACAACACCGTCGCCACCCCGTACGTCCTGCGCCCGCTCGAGCACGGCGCCGATGTCGTCGTGCACTCGGCGACGAAGTACCTGGGCGGTCACGGGACCGCGATCGCCGGCGTGATCGTCGACTCCGGCAAGTTCGACTACGCCCAGAACCCGGAGCGATTCCCCGGTTTCAACCAGCCCGACAACAGCTACCACGGCCTCACCTACGCGACCGCGCTCGGTGTCGGCTCCGACCTCGGCAACCTGGCCTACATCCTCAAGGCCCGGGTGCAGTGGCTGCGTGACCTCGGTACGGCGGTGGCGCCGTTCAACGCGTTCCTCATCGCCCAGGGCCTGGAAACCTTGTCGCTGCGGATCGAACGCCACCTCGACAACGCGCTCAAGGTGGCCCAGTGGCTCGAGGCCCGTGACGAGGTCGACAGCGTCGCGTACGCGAGCCTGCCGTCCAGCCAGTACTACGAGCTCGCGCAGAAGTACACGCCGCGCGGGGCCGGTGCCGTGGTGGCGTTCGAGATCAAGGGCGGTGTCGACGCGGGCAAGCGATTCGTCGACGCGCTGCAACTGCACAGCCATGTCGCCAATATCGGTGACGTCCGCTCGCTCGTCATCCACCCGGCGTCGACGACGCACAGCCAGCTGTCCACCGAGGACCAGCTCGCGTCCGGCGTGACGCCCGGCCTGGTCCGGCTCGCGGTCGGTCTCGAGCACATCGACGACATCCTGGCCGATCTCGAGGTCGGTTTCGCCGCTGCCAAGTCGGTCTGAGAACCAAACCAATGACCCAGGATCGCCCGCCTGCTTCAGTAGTCGATGCCCGGGGGCGGGACATCGGCGCCGAAGCAGGCAACCCCGGAAGTACGCCTCCGGGGGCTCCTCACGCACCAGGTCAGGTGGCCGGTGCGTGGGGAGCGGGCGGTCCTGACCACGAGTTCGGTGGCTGGCGCACCGGAGATCCAGTGGCCAACCGACGCTTCAAAGCGATCGGCGACCTGCCACTGGAGTCCGGCGCGCAACTCCCCGCAGTACAAGTCGCGTATGAGACCTGGGGCCGGCTGAACGCCGCCCGGGACAACGCCGTCCTCATCTGTCATGCCCTGACCGGGGACGCACATGTGGTCGGTCCCGCCAGTCCGGGGCAACCAACCCCGGGCTGGTGGGACGGCTTGATCGGCGACGGCCGGTACGTCGATCCGGCCGACTGGTACGTCGTCGCCGCGAACGTACTGGGTGGTTGCCAAGGCACCACCGGGCCGTCATCCCAAGCACCGGACGGCAAAGCGTGGGGCAGCAGGTTCCCCGCCATCACCATCAGGGACCAGGTCGCCGCCGAGGCAGCGCTGGCCACGCAACTCGGCATCGACGAATGGGCAGCAGTGATCGGCGGCTCGATGGGCGGGATGCGCGCACTCGAGTGGCCGTTGCTCTTCCCTGACAGGGTCGGTACTGCGATCGTCCTCGCCTCGACCGGTTACGCGTCGGCGGAGCAGATCGCCTGGTGCGCGCCACAGCTCGCCGCGATCGAGCACGACCCCGCCTGGCAGCAAGGCGACTACTACGAGACCGGTACAGCGCCGACAACCGGTCTCGGGATCGCGCGCCGGATCGCGCACGTGACCTACCGTTCGGAGTACGAGCTGGCCACCCGCTTCGGCCGCAACCCGCAAGGCGACGGCCGCTTCGCCGTGGAGTCCTACCTGGACCACCATGCCGGCAAGCTGGCCGCCCGCTTCGACCCCGGCTCGTACGTCGTCCTGACGCGCGCGATGAACAGCCACGACATCGGCCGCGATCGTGGCGGACTCACAAAAGCCTTGCAGGGCCTGAAATCCCGCCTCGTCGTCGCCGCCGTCGACTCCGATCGGCTCTACCCGGCCCGCCTGTCGGCCGAGCTCATCGACGCCAGACCCGACGCGGGCCCGTTGCACCTGATCAAGTCGCCCTACGGCCACGACGGTTTCCTGATCGAGCTCGAGCAGGTCGGACAGCTGATCGCCGGCACCCTAGGCTGAGCCCTGAGCCCTGAGTCCAGCGCAAACATCGGATGTTCCCGCCTGCAGACAGTAGAGGTTTGCTGACTCTTCGCTGTTTACAGCCGCAAGTGGCGCACCTAGAGTTTCGGCAATCATCGGATCTCTGGACCGTGGGGACTTAGGATGCGACTCGTGACCACCGGCTTCGCCGTGCTCGCCGCCGTGACCGTGGCGGCCGGACTGACCACCCCGCCTGGCTCGTCCGCGGCTCCCGTCCCGGTCCGGGCCTCGAGCCCCGGGGACCTCTCGCTCTGGTACACCGCGCCGGCCACCGACTGGGAGTCGGAGGCACTGCCGATCGGCAACGGTGCGACTGGTGCGATGATCTTCGGCGATCCCGGCACCGAACATCTGCAGCTGAATGAGAAGACGCTGTGGACCGGAGGCCCCGGCTCGACGCAGGGCTATGACTTCGGCAACTGGCGTACGCCCCGGCCGACGGCTCTGGCGGATATCCGCGGCCAGATCGACCAGAACCTGGTGGTTCCCGCCGAAGCCGCGACCACCGCACTCGCCCAGAACGCGATCGGCTTCGGCGGCTACCAGCCGCTGCTCGATCTCAAGCTGGCGATGACGCCTGCTCCCTCCGACGTCACCGGTTACCGCCGCCACCTCGACATCGAGAACTCGCTGGCCGGCGTCCAGTACGAGGCCGCCGGCATCCGCTACACCCGCGAGTACTTCGCCAGCGCGCCCGGCAACGTCACCGTCGCGCGGCTGAGCGCGAGCCAGGCGGGCAAGGTCGGCTTCACTGCCAGCCTCACCGGTGAGGCGAACCGCACCCGCACAGTGCAAGCCGTCGGCGGCAGGATCACCGTCAGCGGCGCCCTGCTCGACAACGGCATGCTGTATGAGTCGCAGCTCCAGGTCCTGAACACAGGCGGCACCCGGACCGACAACCCGGACGGCACTGTGACCGTGTCCGGCGCCGACTCGGTCGTGCTGATCGTCAGCTCCGGGACCAACTACTCCGATGTCTACCCGACCTACCGAGGTACGGATCCGCACGCAGGCATCACGAGCCGCGTCGACGCGGCCGGCAGACTCTCGTACGGCGTACTCAAGGCGCGGCACCTCGCGGACTACCGGAAGCTCTTCGACCGGGTCGACCTGCGACTGGGCGAGGTGATGCCGAACATCCCGACCGACGAGCTGCTCACGCAGTACCAGGAAGGAACGGCTGGTCCTGAGGCGAGGAAGGCCCTGGAGCGGTTGTACTTCCAGTACGGGCGCTACCTGCTGGTGGCCTCATCCAGAGACAACTCGCCGCTACCGGCCAATCTGCAAGGCGTCTGGAACAACATGACCTCGGCACCGTGGGGCGCCGACTACCACGTGAACATCAATCTGCAGATGAACTACTGGCTGGCCGAGACCACCAACCTCGCCGAGACCACTGCGCCGCTGTTCGACTTCGTGGACGCTCTCGTGCCACCCGGGCGCGTGACGGCGAAGGAGATGTTCGGGTCCGACGGCTGGGTGGTGCACAGCCAGACGAACCCGTTCGGATTCACCGGCGTGATCGACTATCCGTGGGCCTTCTGGATGCCGGACGCGGGCGGCTGGCTCGCCCAGAGCTACTGGGAGCACTACCAGTTCACCAAGGACAAGACGTTCCTGAAGGAGCGGGCCTATCCGCTGATGAAGGAGCTCGCGGAGTTCTGGCTCGACGAACTGCAGGTCGACCCGCGCGACGGCAAACTGGTCGTCTCGCCGAGCTTCTCCCCCGAGCACGGCGACTACTCCGCCGGCGCCGCGATGCCGCAGCAGATCGTCTGGGACCTCTTCACCAACCTGTCCGAGGCAGGTCCGCTGGTAGGAGAGTCGAAGGCCTTCCGCAACCAGCTCACGTCGACCCTGCAACGCCTCGACCCTGGCACCAGGGTCGGATCCTGGGGTCAGCTGCAGGAGTGGAAGGAGGATTGGGACGACCCGGCAGACCAGCACCGGCACACGTCCCAGCTGTTCGGCCTGCACCCCGGCCGGCAGATCATCCCGGCGGAGAACCCCGAGCTGGCAGCGGCCGCGGTGAAGACGCTGGAAGGTCGTGGCGACGGTGGCACCGGCTGGAGCAAGGCCTGGAAGATCAACTTCTGGGCGCGACTGCTGGACGGCAACCATTCGCACAAGATGCTGTCGGAGCTCCTCAAGACGAGCACGCTGAAGAACCTCTGGGACACGCATCCGCCGTTCCAGATCGACGGCAACTTCGGAGCCACCGCCGGCGTCGCGGAGATGCTGCTGCAGAGCCACGCCGGCCCGATCGACGTACTGCCTGCCCTGCCTGACGCCTGGGCGGACCAGGGCAGGTACGAGGGACTTCGGGCGCGTGGAGCATTCACGGTCGGGGCGACCTGGCAGGACGCGGCTGCCACGGAGATCCGGCTGCACTCCGACAAGGGTGGACCTGTTGCCCTGCGCAATCAGATTTTCGCCGGGCCGTACACGGTGACGGACGAGCGCGGTCGCAAGGTCGACGTACGCCGCACCGGTACCGACACCGTCTCGTTCGCCACGTCGGCCGGGCGCGACTACGTGGTCCGCGCGAAGGCCCAGCTCGACATCACCGCACCGGCAGCGGTCGCTCTCACACCGGTGGAGGTCACGGCCTCGGTCGTCGCGCTCTCTGGCAACCTGCCGGCCGGCGAGCTGACCCTCGACGTACCGGAAGGCTGGAAGGTCAGCCCCGCCTCAGTGAAGACGCCGACCGTGCGGCCCGGCCGTCCGTACCCGGTGACCTTCACGGTGACACCGACCCTGGGCTCGGGCGAAGGCGACTTCTCCTTGGTGGCGAAGCTGACCTCGAAGGACTGGCGGTTGTCCGCGCGAGCCGGTACCGGCCTGTGGCGGGTGAACCTCGCCCGCGGCAAACCCGCGACGCAGAGCACCACCGCCCACGGCGCGCAGGCTTCTCGCGCGGTGGACGGGAACACCAGCGGTAGTTGGGGCGACAACTCGCTCACCCACACGGCCGAACCATCCAACGAGGCCTGGTGGCAAGTGGATCTCGGCAAGGCCGAAGCGTTGTCGCAGATCTCGCTGTGGAACCGGACCGACTGTTGCTCCGACCGGCTGAGCAACTACTGGATCATCACCTCGGAGAACCCGATCACGGCCGACTCGTTGCTAGCGGCACGCACCGCGCCCGGGGTGACGGCGATCCGCCAGGCCGCGACGGCCGGAAGTCCGGCGACGGTCGACCTGAACACCACCGCCAGATACGTCCGGATCCAGTTGGAGTCCACGTCGAACCCGCTTTCCCTGGCGGAGGTGAAGCTCTACCCCACCGGGGGTTGACGCACGGCTGTTCGATTCAGGGCTTCGGCCAGGCTTCCCAGGCGGTGGCGAACATCTGGTCGACGGTGTAGGTGTTCTTCCACTCCAGGTCGCGGGCGGCGAGCTCGCCGGAGGCCACGACGCGGGACGGGTCGCCCGGGCGGCGAGGGCCTTCAGTGGGGGTGAAGTCGATGCCGGTGACGCGGCGAGCCGCGTCCATGATCTCGCGGACGGACGTACCGGTGCCGCTGCCGAGGTTGTAGACCGGCTCCAGCGACGTGCCCTCGTCGAGGATCCGCGCGGCGGCGACATGGGCGCGAGCGAGGTCGGCGACGTGCACATAGTCCTTGACCGAGGTGCCGTCCGGGGTCGGGTGGTCGGTGCCGTAGATCTGCGGGATCTTGCCCTGGCTCAACAGGTCGCAGACGATCGGGAACAGGTTGTACGGGCTCGCGTCGTAGACCGACGGGTCGCCGGAGCCGACCACGTTGAAGTAGCGCAGAGCGGTGTGGTTCAGGCTTACCGCCTTGGCCTGGTCCTTCAGCAGCCACTCGCCGATCAGCTTCGATTCGCCGTACGGGCTCTGCGGGTCGGGCACGGTCTGCTCGGTCACCACCTCGTCCTTCGGCGTACCGTAAACGCCCGCGCTGGAGGAGAAGACGATGTTGCCGACGCCCTGCTCGGCCATCGCCTCGAGCAGGGAGACCATGGCGGTGACGTTCTGGGTGTAGGTGTGCATCGGCCGCTCGACCGAGACCCCGGCGTACTTGAAGCCGCCCAGGTGAACCACCCCGGTCGCGCCTTCGAGCGCGCGACGGGTGGCGTCGCCGTCGAGCAGGTTCGCGTGCGTGAACGGCACGCCGTCGAGCAGGAACTCAGCCTTGCCGCTGGACAGGTCGTCGATCACCGCGACGTCGATCCCGTCCGCCCGGAAGGCACGCACCACGTGCGATCCGATGTATCCGGCCCCGCCAGTCACCAGCCATGTCATATCCAGATGCTCCCATCGATGCCGTCCTGACTCTCATTGTTATTTAACCACACAAACGATCATATTCGCACAGAAACACTCATGCTGAGGATTGGGCGCCCGGCCCGTAGGATGCGCGGATGATCGGACTAGTCCTCGCCGCCGGTACCGGCCGCCGCCTGCGCCCGTACACGGACACGTTGCCCAAGGCACTCGTCCCGATCGACCCGGAGACGACGGTGCTCGACCTGACGCTCGCCAACTACGCGGCGGTGGGCATCACGAACGTCGCGATCGTGGTCGGGTACGCCGCTGCCGCGATCGAGCAGCGGGTGGCGGGCTTCGAGGAGCGGTACGGCGTACAGATCGCGCTGGTGCACAACGACAAGGCGGAGACGTGGAACAACGCGTACTCACTGTGGTGCGCGCGCGACCTGCTCGATCAGGGCGCGATGCTGGCCAATGGGGACACGGTGCATCCCGTCTCGGTCCAGCGGGCGCTGCTCGATGCTCGCGGCGAGGACCGCTCCATCATCCTCGCGCTCGACACCGAGAAGTCGTTGGCCGACGAGGAGATGAAGGTGATCTGCTCCGCCTCGGGTGGCGTCGAGCGGATCACCAAGCTGATGGATCCACTGTCCGCGACCGGTGAGTACATCGGCGTCACCCTGCTCGAGCCGTCGGCGGGTGCCGTGCTGGCCGACGCGCTGAAGGCGACCTGGGAGCGCGACCCCGACCTGTACTACGAGGACGGCTACCAACTCCTCGTCGACCAGGGCTTCCGCATCGATGTCGCCGGAATCGGCAAGGTCGACTGGGTCGAGATCGACAACCACGATGACCTCGCCCGGGCCCGGACGATCCTCGGATTCGCTTAACCAGATGCCTTTGCTAGCCCGGATGATCCCGGCGCCGCTGGTCGTCGACGTACGCCGGGGAGCACTGGCCGATCTCGGTGCGATCCTGGCCGACCAGCGGATCTCCACGTCGGGGCGGGTCGCGATCGCGGTCGGTTCGACGTACGGGCCGATCGTGCAGGCGACCTTCCGCGACGGGCTGGCCGGGGCCGACTGGTTCACCGTGGACGGCGGCACCATCAACACGGCGATCAAACTCGTCGAACAGATCCGCCGCGAACGCTACGACGCGATCGTCGGCATCGGCGGCGGTACCGTCCTGGATGTCACCAAGTTCGCCGCCGCGCGACTCGGCCTGCCGATGGTTGCCGTCGCCACCAACCTCGCGCACGACGGCATCGCCTCACCGATCAGCACCTTGGACAACGACGCCGGCCGCGGCTCGTACGGCGTACCGGCGCCGCTGGCCGTCCTCGTCGACCTGGACCTGATCGCGCAGGCGCCGCCGCGGTCGGTCCGCTCAGGGATCGGGGAGATCGTCTCCAACCTCTCCGCCATCGCCGACTGGCAGACCGCTCATGCGTTGCGTGGCGAGGAGATCGACGGCCTCGCGGTATCGCTGGCGCGGACGGCCGCGCAGGCGGTGATGAACCACCCGGGCACGATCGCCGACGACGCCTTTCTCTGTGTTCTGGCAGAGGGTCTGGTCCTGTCGGGGATCTCGATGGTGGTCGCCGGAACTTCGCGGCCGTCGTCGGGCGCCTGCCACGAGATCTCCCACGCCATCGACCTCCTGCATCCC
Source organism: Streptomyces sp. SID13031 (assembly GCF_010548305.1). Taxonomy (GTDB): domain Bacteria; phylum Actinomycetota; class Actinomycetes; order Propionibacteriales; family Kribbellaceae; genus Kribbella. The sequence continues at coordinate 3,338 of NZ_JAAGLV010000002.1, read as the reverse complement.
GGGCGCCGGGCTTTCCACGGCGAACAGGTCGGGGTCGGAGCCGCCTTCGCCTGGTCCCTGCGCGGTGACCTCGCGATGTTCGACGCAACCGTCAAGTGCCTGCACCGCCACGGCCTGCCGGTACGCCCCGCGGAGCTCGGCTTCGGTCTGGAGGAGTTCGAAGCCATCGTCGGCTACGCACCCCAGACCCGCCCCGGCCGCTTCACCGTCCTCGAGGAATCGGCGTTGACCCCCGCGCGCATCACAGCGAAGGTGAACACGTTCAACGACCGCATCACGGCCACTCTGGAGGCACAGTGACCCTCGACCGTCACCTCGACTGGCCGAACTGCTACAACGCCCGCGACCTCGGCGGCCTCCCGACGGCTGATGGCGGCGTGATTCGCACCGCGGCTCTGATCCGCACGGACTCCCTTCAATCCCTAACCCCTGAAGGCATCGAGACGGTACGAGCTACCGGCGTCAGCCGAATCATCGACCTGCGCAGCCTTGGTGAGGTCACTGCCTTTCCCACCCCCTTCACCAACGACCCGATCGGCCTGCACGTCCCGGTCCAGGACCCGGCCGACCCCCAGGACCACACCACGATCGTCGAGTCCTGCAACCTGATGCTCGACCTCCACCCGGACCGTTTCGCCGACGCCCTCCGAGCCATCGCCGATGCCCCCGACGGCCCGGTGGTCATCCACTGCTTCGGCGGCAAGGACCGGACCGGCATAGTCGCGGCCTTGGCGCTGATCATCGCCGGCGTCCCTGAGCCCGAGATCATCGCCGACTACGCCCTCACCCAATCCCGTATGGCCGGCCTGCTGGCCGAACAACTGGCCGCCGAACCAGACGAATCCCGCCACCCGCACCTGATCGAATACCGCGACACCCGCCCCGAATCCCTGGTCGCAATCCTCCGCCACCTGGACACCGAGTACGGCGGCCCGCTGGCCTACCTGACCCAAGCCGGCCTGACCTCCACAGACGTCGAAACGCTCCGAACCCGCCTCACGAACTAACCCCCACCCTCCAAGGCGGCTTCAAACGCTTGCTTAAAAGGTGATTCGCCCATTGCTATCCGGGTTGAGGTCTTGCACTCCTTCGAGCGGACATTTACCTTCAGCTAATCGTTAGGAAGGTTTCCTAACGATCAAGGCCGCTGCAGCGCCTTTCCCCACCGCCCGGAGGACACCGCTGATGAAATATCTACTTCGAGGGCTGACCGCTGCCGCGGTCGTCGCCTCCGCTCTGTTCGCTCAATCCGCACTGACGCCCTCGGCTTCGACCGCTGCGGTGGCCGCCGACACCCTGCTCTCCCAGGGGAAGCCCGCCACCGCGTCGTCCGTCGAGGGCAGCGGCTTCGAGGCCGCGAAGGCGGTGGACGCCAGTACCACCAGCCGCTGGGCAAGCGTCGAAGGCCATGATCCCGAGTGGATCAGCGTCGACCTCGGCGCGACCGCGACCATCTCGCGGGTCAAGCTCAGCTGGGAGGCCGCCTACGGTAAGTCGTACAAGATCCAGACCTCGGCCGACGGCTCGACGGGCTGGGCCGACGTCTTCTCGACCACGACCGGCAACGGCGCGACCGACGACCTGACCTTGTCGGGTAGCGGCCGCTTCGTTCGCGTCTACGGGACCGCTCGCGGCACGGCGTACGGCTACTCGCTCTTCGGCTTCGAGGTCTACGGCACGATCGGCGGAGGTACCGGCGACACCACGCCGCCGAGTACGCCGGGCAGCCTCGCGGCGACGGGGACCACCTCGAGCAGCGTATCGCTGGCGTGGAACGCGTCCACGGACAACGTCGGCGTCACCGGCTACGTCATCTCTCGCAATGGCGCGGAGGTTGCCACCACCGGTACCGGTACGACGTACACCGACACCGGTCGTACGGCTTCGACCACCTACACGTACACGGTGAAGGCGCGCGACGCCGACGGCAACACGTCCGGGGCGAGCAACACGGTTACCGCGACCACGCAGGCCGGTGGCGGCGGCGGACCGGCCGTTCCCTTCGGCAGCCACCAGTTCCCGTATGCGGCCGGGATCCTCAAGCCGACGGGCAGCCAGGCCACCCTCGACCAGAAGGTGATCGACTACTACCAGCAGTGGAAGTCGGCCTTCGTCAAGCAGAACTGCGGCAACGGCTGGTACCAGATCATCTCGCCCGACGCCGATCACCCGTACGTCGCCGAGGCCCAGGGCTACGGCATGGTCATCACCGCGACCATGGCCGGCGCCGACCCGGCCGCGAAGACGATCTTCGACGGCCTGACCAAGTACATGCTGGCCCACCCCTCGGTGCACAACGCCGACCTGCTGGCCGCCGAGCAGAACACGTCCTGCGTGAGTGTGAACGGTTCCGACAGCGCGACCGATGGCGACATGGACGTCGCCTACGGGCTGCTCCTGGCCGACAAGCAGTGGGGCAGCGCGGGTACCTACAACTACAAGCAGCTCGCGATCAAGCACATCAACGCGATCAAGGCGAGCGAGATCAACCCGAACACCAACCTGCTCACGTTCGGCGACTGGAGCACCTCCGGCGACGCGACGTACAACATGTCCCGTACGTCGGACTGGATGGTCGACCACTTCCGCGCCTTCAAGACGGCCACCGGCAACGCGGTCTGGGACACCATCCGCACCAAGCACCAGAGCGTGACGGCCTCCCTGCAGGCGAACTACGCCGCGAGCACGGGCCTGCTGCCCGACTTCGTGATCAACACCAACTCCACCCCGAAACCCGCCACCGGTGAGGTCCTGGAGGACCCGAACGACGGCGCGTACTGGTGGAACGCCTGCCGCGACCCGTGGCGGATCGGCGCCGACGCGGTCACCAGCGGGGACAGCGCGTCCCTGGCCGCGGCCCGCAAGCTCAACACCTGGATCAAGACCAAGGCCGGCGGCAACCCCAGCAACATCGCCATCGGCTACAAGCTGAACGGAACCCAGATCTCGTCCGGCAGCGACCCCTCGTACTTCGCCCCGTTCGCCGTAACGGCGATGACCGACTCCGGCAGCCAGGCCTGGCTGGACGCCCTGTGGAACAAGATGCTGGCCACTCCGATCGCCACCGACAGCTACTACGCGGCGAGCATCCAGCTGCAGGTCATGATCACGGCCTCCCACAACCACTGGGTCCCCTGATTTATTGAGCCCCCGCGCGGCCAGCCATCCGCCCCGGCCGCGCGGGCCAGTGAGTCGAGCGCCCGCCGAATTGGGCGGTTTCAAGGGGTCGTTGCAACACCGCCTTGGTTTCTAGGTGGTGAGTAGATCACGCAAGCGCTCGGCTGGGGTGTCCCAGTCGAGTGTTTTGCGTGGTCGGGCGTTGAGTTCTTGGGCGACGT
>NZ_JAAGLV010000029.1 GCF_010548305.1 Streptomyces sp. SID13031 | reverse complement strand
CCGCCGTCGCCGACGAACTCAACGACCGACCCCGCAAACGCCTCGGCTACCACACCCCACGCGAAATGTTCGCTAGCTTGCTCATCAACGACCTAACCAGCGTTGCAACCACCACCTGATTTCACCGACAAATAGTTTCCCCTCAGGCCCGTCCGGCCCACCAGCAAACACGACGAAGACTGATCGCAGGCCGAGGTGTCGAGCTTGAGCCTACAAATGACAGCGCGCCGGTTTGGCAGCCGCCGGATTGCCAGCGCGGCCAGGACAGGGCCTCGCTTACCGGTGCGGGTCAGCTGAGCGTGCGCGGGTCACAAAGCCGCGACAAAGGCGCGCGAGTGCGCGGCCGCAGTACAGGCGGAGAGCCAACTGACCGAGCCAACTCATGCAGGCAAGGCAACTGGCGGAGGCAACCCAAATAGGTGAGTAACTGACGGGGGTGACCCAAACAGGTGAGTGACTGACGGGGGTGACCCAAACAGGTGAGTGACTGACGGGGGTGACCCATGCATTGGGGGGTGTGGGTGGCGAAGCCCCCACAACGCGGCGAGCGAAGCGAAGCCGCACAAATGACGCGAGCGACCCGGTCCGCCGAAGTTGGCGGACATGAGTCGCTCGTCGATCGCGTGGGCGATACTGGGTTCGAACCAGTGACCTCTTCGGTGTGAACGAAGCGCGCTACCACTGCGCCAATCGCCCGGATCTGCTTGCGCGTCGTACTGTGTTGCGGGTGAAACCATAGCGCATTGATCCGCGACGTACGAATCGGGCCGGGCTACTCTTGCTGCAAGACGGAGACCCCGTCGCGTTGGAGACGTGATTGTGACTTTCTCGCACGACACCGAGCACGCGCTCGGCACGCTGGTCCGGCTGGTGAACACGCTGCCCGGACCGAGTAGCCAGGTCGACACGATGGAAACGCTCGAGGACCTGGAGAAGTTCGTCCATGAGCGCGAGTTCAGCGCGGTGGGCAATCTGACGGAGACCGACCTGCAGGACGTCCGCGAGTTGCGGCCGTTGTTCGCGCCGGTGTTCACGACCGCGTCGGACGCCGAGGCGGCGGCGATGATCAACGCGATCGTCGCCAGCGGCACGACGACACCGCGGCTGACGAACCACGACGGTCATCCGTGGCACATCCACTATTCGCGCGACGGTTCGTCGCTGACCTGCCGGATCACGGTCGAGTGCGGGATCGCGCTCGCCCAGGTGATCTCGGCGGCCGAGCGCGAGCGGCTGCGGCGCTGCGAGGCGCCGGACTGCGACGACGCGCTCATCGATCTGTCCCGGAACCGCTCCAAGCGGTACTGCGACGCCCGCACCTGCGGCAACCGGCTGCACGTCGCGGCCTACCGCGAACGCCGCAAGTCCGCCGGCGAGTAGACGACACAGCGTCCGGAGTACCGACTGGCACTCCGGACGCTGTCATTTCGGCACTTCGAACGCTGCCGGGTATTTCGAGCGCTGCCGGTACTTCGAACGCTGCGGTACTGCGGCTGCTGTCGCCGCGTGGTGCCGGCGAACGCTGGGTACTGCAGGCGCTGTCGTCGCGTGGTGCCGACGGTCGCGTCGGCCTGCCCTTACGGGTCGAGGTCGTCGGCCGAGCGCTCGGCGAAGACCTTCGCCACGGCGGCGGTCACTTCGCCCGGTACTGCGAGGTCACGGTTGTCCGCTCGATGGATCGCCTGGACGTCGCGGGTGGTCGACGTGAGGAAGATCTCATCGGCCTCGGCCAAGCGCTCCAGCGGTACGTCGCGCTCGACTCCCCCGAACCACGCCAGCACCAGGCTGCGCGTGACGCCGGCCAGGGCGCCCGACTCCAGGGTGGGCGTGACGAGCTCGCCGTCGAACACGCAGAAGATGTTCGAGCCGGTGCCCTCGCACAGGTCGCCGACGGTGTTCGCGAAGATCGCCTCGCTGCCGCCGCGCGCCTTGGCGTAGGCGAGCGCCAGGACGTTCTCGGCGTACGACGTCGTCTTGAGCCCGGCGACGGCGCTGCGCTCGTTCCGCACCCAGGGCACGGTCACGATGGCCGAGGTCGGCGCGGGGTGCTCGATCGCCTGGGCCGCGACGATCAACGTCGGGCCTGCCGTACCGCGATCTGACGACAACGGCGAGACCCCACCGGTGTAGGTGATCCGCAGCCGGCCGAACGCGATGTCCGGATCGGCCTTGACGACGGTCGCGATCGCGTCCCGGACCTGTGCCAGGTCGGGCTCCGGCAACCCGAGCCCGGTCGCCGAGACGACCAGCCGGTCGAGGTGCCTGGTGACCGCGAACGGCTGCCCGTCCACGATCTTCAGGGTCTCGAAGACCCCGTCGCCCGTGGTGAGTCCGTGGTCCAGCGGCGAGACGGCGGCAGATTCATCCTGAAGAGCGCCGTTCAGCCAGATGTTCATGGGTACTCCTTCCAACCGGGGACACCTTATGCCGAAGGCCTCCGGCGCCCGCTTCGGAGTCCGTGAGTGACCGGCCGATGACCGCGAGTGGGCCGGCAGGCGACCCCCGTTTTTGAACTGGCCCGCAGGTGCGCTAATGTTCTTCTCGCACCGAGGGGAACGAAAAACCCGGTTGCAACGCGAACGTAGCTCAGTTGGTAGAGCGCAACCTTGCCAAGGTTGAGGTCGCCGGTTCGAACCCGGTCGTTCGCTCGGAGAGGGCCATCCTCCTGGTAGAGAAGTCGGCAGGCCCGCTTTCTCACCTGGTGGAGTGGCCGAGAGGCGAGGCAACGGCCTGCAAAGCCGTGTACACGGGTTCGAATCCCGTCTCCACCTCGAACAGCCTGATGCTTGGACGATTGGCGCAGCGGTAGCGCGCTTCCCTGACACGGAAGAGGTCACTGGTTCGATCCCAGTATCGTCCACGAGAGCGATGAGCGACCCATGTCCGCCAGGTTCGGCGGAACGGGTCGCTCTCGTCATTTGTGCGGCTGCGCTTCGCTTGCCGCGTTGTGGGGGCTTCGCCACCCACACCCCCCAAGGCCTGGGCTGGCCCCGTCAGTCGGTTCACCCGGCTGGGCTGGCTCCGTCAGTCGGTTCACCCGCCTGGGCTGGCCCCGTCAGTCGGTTCACCCGGCTGGGCTGGCTCCGTCAGTCGGTTCACCTGCTTGGGCTGGCCCCGTCAGTCGGTTCACCCGGCTGGGCTGGCTCCGTCAGTCGGTTCACCTGCTTGGGCTGGTTCCGTCAGTTACCACCCGCTTGGGTTGGCTTGTACTACGTCTGCCGCGACCTGTTGCGGTGATCGGCCGGTCCGGCTGGCGGCGACGGACGGTGGCGGGCGGGCGGGCTGGCTGGCTGGCTGGGCTAGATCAGCCAGGTGCCGTTGGTCATTAGGTCTCGGGCTTTGATCTCGTTTACCTCTCGCCAGGCCTGGATGCGGGTGGGGGTTACTCGGAAGAACGGGTAGTTGGCGGGGCGGGGGTCGAAGCCGGCTTTTTCGGCGAAGGCGGTGGCTGTCTCGTCGGGGAGGGAATCGAGGAGTTCGGCTGTGCCGGTGATGAGGACTACGTCTCGGGTTTCGCCGATGGAGAGGTGGAGTTGGGGGTTTGCCTGGAGGTTGCGGCTGGTCGGGTTGTTGCGGGCCGTGGAGAGCAGGAGAGTGTTTGCCGTCCAGAGGAACGAGAGGGGCATCAGGTACGGCGTACCGTCTGCTGCGGCCGTCGCGACCCAGGCGTCTACGTCGGTGGCCAGGCGGTGGAGGGTGTCGGCCTTGCGGGTTTCTGCGAGGCGTGCGGCGGGATGGGTCACGAGGGCTCCTCCTGGTGATCTCGTCGGTGTCACATCTTGCCGGACGGGGGCGTCAGTCTGATGACGGATGCCGGGCCGGCGGTGTGACGTCGCCGGGTCGGGAAGGTGGCTGTGAATGGGTGGGGACGACTGGCTCACAGGATCGGCCGAGGCGCTGCGGCCAGATTCGATCCAGACGGCACGGGCGGAATCGGTCGGGCTTGTGTTATGCGCGGTACTTGAGACGCTGACGCCGGTTGAGCGGCTGGTGTTCGTGTTGCATCACCTGTTTGCGATGCCGCTCGACGACATCGCGGTGATCGTGGGGTGCTCCCCCGCGGTCACGCGAGAGCTCGCTGATCGGGGGCGGCGGCGGGTGCAGGGAGCTTGAGAACTCGTGAAACCAGTGGGGCGGAAGTGACGGAATCCACGCTCCGGAAGGTGTGTCGCTGGCACCGGGATACTCAGTTTCACACTGCCGGGAAAGTGCGCTACTGTTCTGCTCTCGCACCGAGCAGCTCGGAGAACTTCGAACAGCTCAGCGCGATGCGAACGTAGCTCAGTTGGTAGAGCGCAACCTTGCCAAGGTTGAGGTCGCCGGTTCGAACCCGGTCGTTCGCTCGGTACAGGTCGGTAGGCTGAGACTCTGTGGTGGAGTGGCCGAGAGGCGAGGCAACGGCCTGCAAAGCCGTGTACACGGGTTCGAATCCCGTCTCCACCTCGAATACCCTTGTAAATAAGGACGATTGGCGCAGCGGTAGCGCGCTTCCCTGACACGGAAGAGGTCACTGGTTCGATCCCAGTATCGTCCACGAGAGCGATGAGCGACCCATGTCCGCCAGGTTCGGCGGAGGGGGTCGCTCTCGTCATTTGTGCGGCTGCGCTTCGCTTGCCGCGTTGTGGGGGCTTCGCCACCCACACCCCCCAAGGCCTGGGCTGGCCCCGTCAGTCGGTTCACCCGCGTGGGCCGGCTCCCTCGGTTACTCACCCGCCCGGCCGGCTTCCTCGGTTACCCACCCGCCTGGGCTGGCGCCCTCAGTTACTCACCGCCTGGGCTGACTCCCTCGGTTACTCACCTGCTTGGGTTGGCCCCGTCAGTTGCCTCACCCGCTGGGGCTGGCCCGTCAGTTGCCCAACGGTCGCAGCTGGTGCCGGTAGGTCTTGTCCGTCACGTTGGTGCTGGCATGCCCGACCAACCGGACGCGCGGAGGCGCTGGAGCAACGCGTCCGGCAGCGCGGGATCAGGTGGGCTTGGGCTCCGACCAGGCCGACCACTGGCCCCAGTTGCCGATGACGCCGCAGTCGACCTGACTGCCGTTGCACGTGCCCACCCGGAAGCTGATCGTGTGGTCCTCGGCGATGTTGATCTGGTTGCAGGAGAACTTGCCGCCCTGCAGGCCGCCGCCGGCGAGATAGCTGTCCGCGCCGTTCGCGTGCACGCAGATCCCGAACCGCCCGTAGTCGGTCTTCCACTGGAGGCCGACCCGCTTGCTGTCGGTCGCCAGGTCGGCGATCTGCAGGTCATCCTCCTGGGGGAACCAGCACCCGATGGCCGGACTGTCCGGCACCCGCCACATGCACCAGGCCTGGCCATTGATCCAGACGTCCGAGGTCACGGAATTCCACTCCCGTGTGTAGGCAGAGGCAGTCGGCGCGGTCACCAGCGACCCCCCGAGAACGGCCACCAGGACGGCCAGGACTAAACCGGTGCGGCGCATCGAAACTCCTCACCCGGGGCCGACGCGCGCGGCCCTTCGAGGAGGTCATCCCACCATAAGTGGAGTATCCAGGTCGAGATAGAAGTTTTCTACGCGGTGGCGCTGTGCAGGGCCAGCCCCCGTCAGTCCGCTCGCCTGATGTGGCTTACATGCGGAGGTGCGAGCCTCCGTTGAAGTCCAAGACTGTGCCGGTGGCGAACTCTGCCAAGGGGGATGCCAGGTAAACGATGGCGGCGGCGACTTCGTTGGGTGCGGCGACTCGTTCTAGGGGGCTTTCTAGGCGGCGGCGGTGGTAGCCGTCTCCTGATAGGGCCTCTGCGGCCATGTCTGTGGTGGTCCAGCCGGGGGCTATTGCGGTGACGGCTATTGCTTCTGGGCCTAGGGATCTGGCTAGGGACTGGGTCAGGGAGATGATGGCGGCTTTGCTTGCGCCGTAGGCGGGTTGGTTGGGTTCGCCTCGGAAGGCGCCTCGGGAGGAGACGTTGATGATGCGGCCGCCTCGGGGCATGTGCTGGACGGCGCACCAGGTGACGTTGGCGGGGCCGATGAGGTTCACGGCGAGGGTGTTGGTCCATGCGTTCTGCCATTGGTCGTAGGACGTCTGGCGGATCGGGTGGGGTTCGTAGATGCCGGCGTTGTTGACCAGGACGTCGATGCTGCCCAGTGCGGCTGCCGCACCGTCGACCATTTGACGGATTGCTTCGGGGTCGGCCAGGTCTGCCTGAGCCAGTACGTGGCCGGTGCCTGGTAGGGACTGCAGGACTTCTTTCGCGGCGTCCGGCGATGAGCTGTAGTGGACGGCTACCCGGTCTCCTTCGGCGGCGAAGGCTCTTGCCGTTGCCGCGCCGATACCGCGTGATGCGCCGGTCACCAAGACAGAACGATCCATGGCGCCGAGTCTTGCACTGCCGAGGATGAGCCCCCGGGTCACCCGCGACCGCGGGCCTCGCTCTCCTGTACGAAGACCATCACTGACGCGGTTTGATGTCTCGGCGGTACTCCTTGGTCTGCCGGACCCACGCCTTGCGGGCCTCCGCCTGTAGTCGGCTGTCCGCGCGGCGGGCCATGTACGCGGCCTCGCGCTGCAGCTTCACCCAGCTCTCGTAGCGCCGCACAGAGAGCGTTCCCTCATCCAGAGCCTGCCGCACCGCGCAGCCGGGCTCAGTCACGTGCACGCAGTCCGTGAAGCGGCACTGCTCGGCCAGAGCCGTCACATCCGGGAACGCGGCCGCCAGCCCCTCACCGGCCTCCTGCAACCCGATCCCCCGCAGCCCAGGCGTGTCGATGACAACTCCACCGCCAGGCAAGAGGATCAGCTCACGACGTACCGACGTATGCCGGCCCTTGCCGTCCTCACGGATCGCCTGCACGTCCAGGAGTTCCACGCCGGCCAGTGCGTTCACCAGAGACGATTTGCCAGCACCACTCGTGCCCAGCAGGGCCATGGTCGCGTTGCCCTCGAGGAGCGCTCTCACAGCCTCTAGGCCCTCCCCTGTCGTCGCACTGCAGACCAGTACGTCAGCACCAGGAGCAGCGGTCGCCACGTCCTCGGCAACGGAGTCCGCGTCGCCGACAAGGTCAGCCTTGGTCAGTACTACGACCGGCCGGGCGCCACTCTCCCAGGCGAGGGCGAGAAAGCGCTCTATCCGGCCGATGTTGGGCTCTGGATGCAACCCGGTCACGATCGCGACCACGTCGACATTGGCGGCGAGGACCTGGCCGCGCGAACTCCCGCCGACCTCGGCCCGCACGATCGCGGTACGGCGTGGTGCGACGGCCTCGACGGTGATGCGATCGTCCGGCCAGTCGCGCAAGGCGACCCAGTCGCCGGTACAAGGAGTTGCCTGCGGGTCGGTGGCAATGGCTGCCAGGATCGCGCCGGACCAGCTGGCGCGGACCGAACCGTCTTCGGTGAGGACGGTCGACAAGCCCTTGTCGACCCGGACCACGCGGCCCGGTACGAGCTCAGCGGAGAGTGTTGCGAAGTAGTGGGCCGTCGGGGTGTCGAGCCCCAGGGCCTGAAGTTCTGCTGACATCTGGCGACGAACCTTTCGGGAGGCCCGGCCGCGAGTTCAGCTCAGCGGACGGACGAAGTAAGAGACGACGGCCCGGCGGGCCTGATAAAAGCTCATGGCTGCGTCATCTCCCTTCCATGTCCATTCACGATGCATTCAGACTAGGTCGTCGGGTTCGGTCGGCGCACCGGGTTTTCCGACCACCGCCGGCTTGCGCTCGTCGCGCTGAGCCCGCAGCGCGGGCGCCGGCTCCGGCGCGGCTTCCGCCTCCCCAGCGGCGACCGGCGGCTCAGAAACAGGCTTAGAAGCCGGCTTAGAAGCAGGCTGAGCAACCGGCTCAGCAACTGGCTCGACGACAACCTCAGTCACAGGTTCGCTCACCTGCTCGACAGCAGGCGCAGCAGCGGGCGGCTCGACAGCTGCGGGCGAGGCCGGGGCTTTGTGCTCGCCGAGGGCTTCGATGGCCTTGGCCATCTTCACCTCTGGACGCTCGTCGTCCGGCGCGATCTCGTCCTCGTGGTGCGCCTTCGAGTCGGCCTTCATCACCGGCTCGGAAGCCTCGGCCAGCTTGCGCGACTTGTGCGGCCACATCCTGTCCACCACCGCATTGAGTGCCGCGCCGATCAGTACTGCGATCGCGGTCATGTAGAGCCACATCAGCACGGCTATCGGCGCCGCGAGTGGTCCGTAGATGGACGTCCCGCCGACGGTGGTCTGCAAGATCCAGCGCAGGACGAAGCTGCCGAGGATCCAGATCGACAGCGCCAGGAACGACCCGGGCAGATCCGAGACCCACGGCGTCCGCACCGGCACCGACAGGTGGTACAGGGTGTTCAGGAAGCCCGCCGAAAGGATCGTCACGACCGGCCAGTAGAGCTGGTTCAGGAAGTCCAGCCGCTCCGGCAGCAGCGCGTCGACGGCTTGCGGGCCGGCCAGCACCAGCGGCAGCACGATCACGCCGATCACCAGCGCGGCGCAGTACAGGCTGAAGGACAGCGCCCGGGTGCGGACGATGCCGCGCCGGCCGCCCATCCCGTACATGATCGTGATCGTGTCGACGAAGACGTTGAGCGCCCGGCTGCCGGACCACAGCGCCAGCACGAAACCGATCGAGATGACGTCCGGCCGGCCGCCGTCGTCGAGCACCTTCTCCAGCGTCGGCACGATCACGGTGTTGACGGCGTCCGCGGTCAGCGCGCGGCCGGCCAGGTCGGCGATCTGCAGCTTGATGTCGTCGATCGTCTCGACCTGGAAGTACCTGCCGGCGATGAAGCCGATGCTGCCGGCCAGTCCGAAGATCAGCGGCGGCAGCGACAGGATCGCGAAGAACGCCGCCTCCGCGGCCAGTCCTGTCACCCGGTAGCGCAGGCAGGTGCCGACCGTCTGGGTCAGCAGCCGCCACGTCGTGCCGGGGAGTCGTCGGGCCCATGCGAATGAGACGGAGGTCTCGGACCCAGAGCGTGCCATAGCGCTTACCGTACTGACATGGCGGACCCAAACGCTGCAACGAATCAGGCTCCCCCACTGCAAGGGGTGAACTTCTTCACGCGGGACACGGCACTTCGTGACTCTCTGCAGCCGCACGCTGACCTGATCGACGATCCGGGGCTGACCGCGATCGGCGAGTTGGCCGGCACCCAGGAAGCGCTCTCTCATGCCCTCCCCGCCAACCAGAACTCCCCCGTACTACGGACGCACGACCGCTACGGCAACCGCATCGACGAGGTCGAGTTCCACCCCTCCTGGCACTGGCTGATGGAGAAGGCCGTCGGTTTCGGCCTCCAGGCGGCGCCCTGGACCAGCGACAGACCGTCACCCCACCTGACCCGGGCGGCAGGCTTCTACGTCTGGTCGCAGGTCGAGCCCGGCCACGGCTGCCCGATCTCGATGACGTACGCCGCTGTCCCGGCCCTCCGCGCGGACAAGGCACTCGCCGAGGAATGGATCCCCCGCCTCGCCGCCACCCAGTACGACGCCCGCCGGCTCCCCGTCGCCGAGAAGGCCGGCGCGCTGGCCGGGATGGGCATGACGGAGAAGCAGGGCGGCTCCGACGTACGGGCCAATCTCACCACCGCCACGCCGACGGGTGCCGACGGTGAGTACGTGCTCAACGGGCACAAGTGGTTCTGCTCCGCGCCGCAGGTCGACGTGTTCCTCGTACTCGCGCAGGCGCCGGACGGGCTGACCTGTTTCGTCGTACCGCGGGTTCTTGCCGATGGCAATCGGAATGCGTTTGCCCTGCAACGGTTGAAGGACAAGCTCGGCAATCGCTCGAACGCGTCCAGCGAGGTCGAGTTCGACGCCACGGTCGGCTACCGGCTGGGCGACGAAGGCGCCGGCGTACGGACGATCATCGAGATGGTCGCGGCGACCCGGCTCGACTGCGTGCTCGGCTCGGCCGCGTTGATGCGCCGCGCCCTGGTCGAGGCGACCTGGCATACCGCGCATCGCAGTGCCTTCGGCGACCTGCTGAAGAACAAGCCCGCGATGCAGAACGTGCTCGCCGACCTCGCCATCGAGAGCGAAGCAGCAACCGCTCTCTCGATGCGGCTCGCCGCCGCAATGGATGCCTCGCTGGCCGGTGACGAGCAGGCGGCGGCCTTCCGCCGGATCGCGCTACCGCTGGCCAAGTTCTGGGTCTGCAAGCGCACCTCGTTCACCGTCGCCGAGGCGCTTGAGTGTCTCGGCGGCAACGGCTACGTCGAAGAGAGCGGTCTCCCGCTGCTGTTCCGCGAGTCCCCGCTCAACTCCATCTGGGAAGGCTCGGGCACGGTCAACGCCCTCGACGTACTCCGCGCGCTCCGGCGACCCGAGTCGCTCGAGGCCTGGCTGCTCGAGGTCGGTGCCGCCCAGGGCGCCGATCATCGCCTGGACGCGGCCGTGACGGACGTACTCGAGACGCTCTCCGACCTGGCGGGGGCCGAAGCAGGGGCTCGCCGGTTAGCCGCGCGAATGGCCGTCTGCCTGCAGGCATCGCTGCTCGTGCGGCACTCGACACCCGAAGTGGCCGACGCGTTCGTGGCCTCCCGGCTGGCCGGCGACTGGGGTGGCGTCTTCGGCACGCTGCCGCGCACCACGCCGTACGGTCCGATCCTCGACCGCATCCTCTGACCGCTTACGTCCGAAGAACTGGAGGGACGTCCCATTCACTTCTTCGGACGCAAGCGACAGCCTCGGCTCCCCCACACGCTAGGGTTACCGCGTCGCGACTGGCGCTGAGGTGGGATCGACCACCGGGGAGCGAAAAGACCGCCGGCACCGTGCGCCTGGGTGCCGCGACCTTGTCACAGGGGACCCCTGTGCGACCTCAGGAGAGAGACGAAGATGACTCAAACCTTCGACGCCGCAGCCGCGTCGGCCGCGTACCGCAACGCGCTCGAGGTGATCGGCGCGGTGGAGCCCACCATCGCCGGCGCGATCAAGGCCGAGCTGGCCGACCAGCGTTCCTCGCTGAAGCTGATCGCCAGCGAGAACTACGCCTCACCCGCGACCTTGCTGACGATGGGCAACTGGCTCTCGGACAAGTACGCCGAGGGCACCGTAGGCCACCGCTTCTACGCCGGTTGCCAGAACGTCGACACCGTCGAGCAGACGGCGGCCGACCACGCGAAAGCGCTCTTCGACGCGCCGCACGCCTACGTCCAGCCGCACTCGGGTATCGACGCCAACCTAGTCGCCTTCTGGGCGATCCTGGCCAACCGAATCGAGTCCCCAGCACTGGCCGAGGCCGGCGCCAAGCACGTCAACGACCTGTCCGACGAGGACTGGGCCAAGCTTCGCAAGGCGCTGGGCGACCAGAAGATGCTCGGCATGTCGTTGGACGCCGGCGGTCACCTGACGCACGGTTTCCGGCCGAACATCTCCGGCAAGATGTTCCACCAGAGCTCGTACGGGACCGACCCGGAGACCGGCCTGCTGGACTACGACAAGGTCGCCGCGACGGCGCGTGAGTTCAAGCCGCTGATCCTGATCGCCGGCTACTCGGCGTACCCCCGCAAGGTCGACTTCGCCAAGATGCGCGAGATCGCCGACGAGGTCGGCGCCACCTTGATGGTCGACATGGCGCACTTCGCCGGACTCGTCGCCGGCAAGGTCTTCACCGGCGACTTCGACCCGGTACCGCACGCGCACGTCACGACGACCACGACGCACAAGTCGCTCCGCGGCCCGCGCGGCGGCATGGTGCTGTGCCAGCCGGAGTACGCCGACGCGGTCGACCGTGGCTGCCCGATGGTGCTCGGTGGCCCGCTCAGCCAGGTGATGGCGGCCAAGGCCGTCGCACTCGCCGAGGCGCGTCAGCCTTCGTTCCAGACCTACGCGCAGAACGTCGCGGACAACGCGGTCACGCTGGCCGAGGGTTTGATGAAGCGTGGCGTCAAGCTCGTCACCGACGGCACCGAGAACCACCTCGTACTGCTCGACGTCTCGGGGTACGGGATCACCGGCCGGCAGGCCGAGTCGGCGTTGCTCGACGCGGGCATCGTGACGAACCGCAACGCGATCCCGCGCGACCCGAACGGCGCCTGGTACACCTCGGGCGTCCGGATCGGTACGCCGGCGCTGACCACGCGCGGCTTCGGCGGCGACGAGTTCGACAAGGTCGCCGAGTTGATGGTGGACGTACTGTCCAGCGTCACGCCGACGACCACCTCGACCGGTGCGGCCTCCAAGGCGAAGTACGTGCTGGCCGACGGTGTCGCCGACAAGGTGCGCGCGGCCTCGGCAGAGCTGCTCGACAAGCACCCGCTGTACCCGGGTCTCGACCTGAACTGACACACACCACAGCGCCCGCTCCCAAACACAGGGAGCGGGCGCTATTTTGTCTAGGCTGGCCTACGAGCTATGCCAACAGTCTGGAAAGTGACATCCTAGGTCCTCGACACACCGAAGGCTCGTGGGGGACAACGGTGAGGTGGTTAACTGCGCTGCTCGCGCTATGCGTCTGGGCGATTTGCCAATCGGCTATACCGGCTGCGGCGACGCCGCTGAGCAACTGTACGGACAACAAACTCCGGGGCACTTACGGCACCGTAAACCTAGAGTTGAACGCAAAGCACGTCGACGACGTGAGATGGGTCAGCACCGTCCAGATCAGCGTGCCGGCAATATGGGGCGATGCCCAAAACCTCCTAAAGGATCGATCAAGCCAAGAGTTCACGGAAGCGGTCTCGTGCTTCTTCGACGCGGACGGCATGCTCGCGGAGGTCAGTCTTGTCAATGACCGCGTCATTCTGAAATACAGAGACGAAGATACCGTCAGCGCATATGAAACCGTCTACCTGTCGCCGTGGCGGATTAGCACTACAGGCTCGGATTTCAGTGTCACTCTGGACTCATCACTCGAACAAAAGAGCTCCGTACCATGGAAAACCGTCACAGCGGTGGCATTCGGTTTTCGGTTTGAGGAGCCCTCTCCCCTGCCCGCTTCATTCTCTCGGGAGTCGAGCCAGTTGCAGTGGATGAATTTGGAGCTATCCAACCCCGGCTTCGCGAAACCCTCCTTTAAAGCGGTCCCAGAGCGGGCCCTGGACACGGTCTACTATCTCGAGACCGGTGGATACGGCCAGTACATTCCCCGCGACGCTCAGGAATTCCTCCTATGGGGAATCATGGCATTGGCCCTCGCCAAACGGGCTACCAGGGGCTCAAGCATCGAGTTCGAGCGCGGCCGTCGTACTCTCCGTATGATCAGCTTGATTCTCGCTGCCTTTGCTCTCAGCGAGATCACATACGACATCGCCTCACAAATCCCGTTTCCAGTCATCGACTCCAGTTGGGTGGGCATCTCAGCGATCTCATCCCTGGCACTGTTGATGATCTGGCGGTCTGGCAGGCGAAGGAGACCCCTCTTCTCGCTGCTGATCCTCGCCGCGGCCGCCGGGGCACTTCTCCTTCAAACCGGATTCATTGGCCTACTCACAGGTATAGTCGCATTGCTGCTCGCGTGGCTCGTCACCACATCGGCCGCCATCACGATGCTCACCGCACACAGAAGCCAGAGCTCCCGCCTGAGCCGGAGGATAGCTTTCGGTGCTAGCGTTCCGCTTGCCGTCAGCGCACTAGTCGCCTTGGCATCGGCATACTACTACCGAGAATCGACCCTGTCTGACTCGGTCGGCGTCCTTCGCCAGTGGCTACCGGTGATCGCGATAGTCGGAATCGTTCTCTTAGTGGCCACCCGATATCGACGTGCGCCTTTAATTCTGGAGAGCCGCGACCATTTCCTGCTCGCCCAGGCAGTAGCCGCCGTTCTGCTCCTGACTGCGCCGCAATGGTATCTCGGCCTCCATTTCAATGTTGCCTCAGTTGTCGGTTTCGCCAGTACATTCCTCCTCCTCACTGCATCCCAGCATCTCGTGCTGCTGCGATCGCTTCGGCACCTGCTGGGCGTCACGCCGGCCACTCGCCTGAAAGAGGTCCAGCAGAAACTACTGACCGCCGATCGTCGCGTGACAGAGCTAAGCGCTGACCTGAAGGCCCTTGAAGGAAAGCCTCTCACCATTGAACAGGTGCACTGGCGCGAGAGCCTCAAGACAGAGATGGAAACGCTGCATCGATGGCCAATCGCCACCACCGACCATACGACCACCCGGCGAAGACGCCTCCGCTTCGGAGGGAGGAGACAGCAAAGCGGGCCTGCCGGACCAGCGGGTGAGCCTCTCCCCGGCCGGGCCCACCCAGTGGACGTCGCATTGGCATTGGGCACCACTGACCTCTTACGAAACGTGGCCACGGCCGCCAAGTACAGTGCCATAGTGGCCGTTCCGTTGGGGTGCTACTTCACCTACAAGTCGACATTTCCAGAACGTGAGTCATTTGCCGCCTTCTATTGGCTCGACCCGTCATTCGGGTTGTTGGGTTCCCTGGTTAACGAAGTACTGTTCTGGATTATTCCGCCTATGCTCCTCGGTATCGCCTGGAGTTCACTCGTGGGTCGCCGGGGCTCGAACCGAGCCCTCTTCATCTGGCTGTGCGTTGCCGTGCCCCTCGGAGTGCATGTCGCACTCAATCAGGCGCTACACCAATCCTCGTCGCTCAACATCGCGCTCCGATCGACGCTCGTCTTCTTCATTACTTTCGTCGTCGGCCTAATGTTCGACCTGAGAACGCTAGCCGGCCAACGCACTCATGAGTCTCCGTTCAAGCTGTTCCAGAGCTACTTGGGCCTAGGTCGAGTGCTGCCCACCTTGCTCCTGGTAATACCTCTCGTAACTGGCACCGTGACATTGTGGAGCCAGATCAGTAAAGGCGTCCTAGAACAGAAGACGCCACCGTCACAAACCGAGCCGCGGCAGACCACTACGCCCACGCCGACGTCGTCTTCCTGAAAGACCCGACAGCGTCCGCACTCGGCTGGGGAGCGGACGCTGCCTTTCTGGCCTCCTGCTCGATTCCAACCAACGCCTTCAGTGCCGCCTTTGCAGCCCGCTTGGGCATCAGTACGGCGGCCTGTATGGCGCCAGCCCCGCCGACACCCCCAATGGTCGTGAGACTCGACAGGAACGAGTCGCGCACCGAGGCCAGCAGATCGGTCGAACCGGTCTTCTCCGCCACCGCGAGACCTGAGCCGAGGCCCTTCTCGACCGCGCCAGCAGTCGGGGCGGGCAATCCTTCCGATGATCTTGCGCCGTCCGTAACGGTCGCCGAGCAGGCTCGCGGCGAGCAGGAGCGCGGCGAGCACAAGGACGGCGAGGCAGAGCGCGGAAAGTACACCGAAGCGGGGCCGCCAGTCAGGGGGCCGCCCCCTCGGCTGCGGAGACGGAAGTCATGGGCGCCAATTATCAGAACTCTCTGCTAGTTGCGATAGATTCGACTCCTATAGTGTTTGGTCATGTCATCGGAGCCCACGCCCGCCGAGGTCAGCCAGTTCGTCGAGCGCTTCGCCGGGGTGCTCACGAACAGCGGCGTACCGTCGATGTCGGCCCGCGTGATGGCGCGCATGCTCGTCAGCCCCACCGGCACGATGACCGCCGCCGAGCTCGCCGAATCCCTGCAGATCAGCCAGCCGGCCGTGTCCGGAGCCGTCCGGCAGCTCATCCAGGTCTCCTTCATCACCCGCGAACGGCTGCCCGGCTCCCGCAAGGACCACTACCGCATCCGCGACGACGTCTTCGCCGCCATCCTCGAACGCCGCAACAACGCGCTGGGCGAATGGGAATCATCGGTACTGTCCGGCGTAGACCTCTTCGGCCCCGACACCGTCATAGGCCAACGCCTGACCGACAACGCCGAGTTCTTCGCGTTCATCCGAGAAGACCTCAACCAAATGATCAAGAACTGGCGCGCCACCCACCCAGCCCGCTGAAAGTGGCGAGTTTCAGCGGGTGAGCGCGTAGACGGCGATCGCGGCGAAGTCGTCGGCGGGTTCTGAGGCTTGCCAGGAGCGGACGTCGTCTACGTAGCGGGAGCCTCGGCCGGTGAACTGGTTGAAGGTGTCGACGCCGTTGGCGGGGCAGGGCTTCATGTTGTCGAGGTTGTCGCCGAGGCCTTCCTCGAAGAGCTCGGCGGAGTTCGGGCCGTTGACGACTCCGCCGATCAGCGGGCGGTCGACGATGTTGGCGATCTGGTGGTGGGGGCAGCGTTCGGCGGGTTCGCCGATGCCGACCATGAAGGAGACGCCCCACGGGTTCGCGCCGAAGTTCCAGTTCAGCTGGCCGGCTCCGAAGGCGTCGTACCGACGGTCGCCGGTCGCCGTCCGGTAGAGGCGCGAGGTCGCCGCCAGGCCGAAGGCGTGCGGTACGGCGTCGAAGTTGTCGTACTGCGCGCCGGCGCCGAACGGGTCCTTGGCGGCCCGCTTCACCCCGATCTCCAACTGCGCCCGGAGGTCAGCCTTCAACGGGGCGACATCAACCGAGCGATCGAAGCGAGCCGCGCGGATCAGGTCCGCATGCGCGAGTGCGCTCACGTCGTACAGGTTGAGCGTGTCGCCACCGGCCTCGTGCTTCAGGTACTCCCCCGCCCAGTACTGCGAAGCCTTGAGCCAACCCTTGGCACGGGGATCACGAAGCTTCTGCGCAGCGAGAGCGAGCTCAGCAGCGCCGAGCTCGAGGTCGTCACGCCAGGCGCTCTCCGGGTAGAAGGCGAAGGGCAGCGAGGTGGTCAGCTGCTTGACGTCCGTCGTCTGCGCCATCGCATAGATCTGCGCCGCGGTCGCGAGGTGCCGGCGAGCGAGCGCGGGCGACGTACGGGCCTCGACCTGGGCGGCAAGAGCGAAGGCTGCCGCCGTCCGGCCGGCCAGGTTAGGGCTGATGGGCTTGCCGGGAGCGGCCGCGCGGAAGACCGGGCGGTTCTTGATGAACTGGTGTCCGGGCGCGTTGTCGTGGTCGTCCGCCTCGGGCAGCCGCCAGATGTCGTGGTCGCCGATGAACGTCTCCTCGACGTTCCCGGCGCCCGCGCCGACCTGGATGTAGAGCGTCTTCGTCCGCTCGTCCCACATCTTGTCCAGCCAGGCCAACCCGTGCCGGGCTTCCTTCAGTACGGTCGAATCCGGCCACCGGCTGTCCCGAGCCGATGCCCAGAGCAACGATTCCGAGTACGCCGCGATGTGGGTGAACTTGAGGTAGTCGCCGGCGTCGTACCAGCCGCCCTCGACGTCGACCGGACCACCGATCTTCCGCAGCTCCCCCACCGTCTGGTCGGTGTCGGGATCCACGAAGGTCGGCGTCTCATAGACCGACGCAGCCCGGTCGGTGAGGTGCGCCGGCTTGCGCCCGAGCGACCCGCTGACGACGTTCGCGCCGTCTCGCTGTTCGGTGAAGAACGTCACCGCCTTGTCCTTCGCGCCGCCGAGCAACCGAGTGTCCGACCCGACCTCGAAGGCCGGCGAAGTCGGCACACCGGCCACCTTCACCCGGTACGTCCCGGGCCGCCGCAACCCCGAAAGATCCAGCCGATAGACATGCTTGTACGTCGAGTTCCACGCGCCGGCGTCCTGCCCAGCCCGCCCGGTGAGCACCCGGCGACCCCGTCGATCGACCACCTCGAAGCGGGCTCCCGCAGCCACCTGACCCGTCATCAGGTACGCCGATTCGCCTGCCGCGCCGGTGTAGCCGAGCTGGTTCACCCGGATCAATCCGGAGTACTGCGGGGTGGCAAGGCCGGCCGCAGCCGTCACGGGAGTCACCGCCAATCCGGCGGCCAGGGTGATCGACATGACGCGGCGCAACGTCCCCATCGCGAGCTCCTTCGCAAACGACTCGCAACGACCTGTAGCGAGAACCGTTAGGAAACCTTCCTATTGGTTGCGCACACGCTAGCGCAGCCGAGCGACGACGGGAAGGCGATGGCGGAGGCGATGGCGGAGGCGATGGCGGAGGCGATGGCGGAGGCGATGACGAAGGCAGGCTGCAGCCGATCGCGCTACGGCCGCGCCGGCACGCCATGGGCGAAGACGAAAACCGTTTCGGCGTCTGCACCGGAGCTCGGCTCATCGGAGTACTCCTGGAGCAGTTCCTGTATCCGCCCGGACAGCTCGGCGAGCCGTTCGGGTGTCAATGTGACCCAACTCTCGGCCGAGAACGCGGCCCGCATCCAAGGCTCGTCGTACTGCTGCCGATCCTCGAACCAGCCACGCACTTTCGCCGCCTGGTGCGCCAGCCTCGCCTCCTCATCGCTGACCGCGATGAGCTCTGCAGCCGGGTCGTCGGCGCCGTCCGCGATGGACCACAGATGCGACGGATGGGCGCTCCGCCACCACCGCTCGCGCCGGTTCTTCGCCAGCTCGGGAGCCTCCTCGATCACCCCGGCGGCAGCCAGCACCTTGAGGTGATGACTGACATTCCCGACCAGTTCGCCGGTCGCCTCGGCCAGCCGGGAAGCGGTCGACGGACCCTCGACGCTGATCAGGTCGATCAGCCGGCGGCGCAGTGGATGATGGACGGCGGCGATCACGGAGGTATCGGCCGTCCGCCGGTTCGCAGGGCTCATGACGGTGAGACTATCTTTGACAAGATTTCTTGCACAAGAGTTCTTGCTGGTGACATTTCACGCCTGAAACAATCAGCAGCAGACTGGTGCAGATATCCACATCATGAGATCTCATCTCACGATGCAGGAATGGGAGTTGATTTAACGGCCGATCACGCTGAGCATTATCACCATGCTCGCTGCCCGCTCGACTCATCTCGTAGGTCGGATTCACGTCGACCTCGGTCGTATGCGCAGCGCCATCTGTCGTCCTTCGATGCTCTGACAGCCACCCCGCTCGAAACATCTGCTGGGTGCGCACCGCGCAGACCAGATCGAATCGACGACGCTTCGAGCTAGCCTCACGCGGACGCACCTGTCTCTAGGACAAGGACACCGTTCCGGATGACTGGCGTCTCCTCACCTCAGCAAGCCACACCGCCCAAGAAGGCTCCGCGCCCCCGCAAGGGGAAAGGCGAGGGTCAGTGGGCGCTGGGCTACCGCGAGCCCCTGAACAAGAACGAAGAGAACAAGAAGAACGACGACGGCCTGAACGTCCGGGCCCGGATCGAGAACGTCTATGCCCACCGCGGGTTCGACTCGATCGACCCGGCCGACCTGCGCGGCCGGTTCCGTTGGTGGGGTCTCTACACCCAGCGCAAGCCCGGTATCGACGGCGGCAAGACCGCGACGCTCGAGCCGGAGGAGCTGGACGACAAGTACTTCATGCTCCGGATCCGGATCGAGGGCGGCCAGCTCAGTACCGAGCAGCTGCGGGTGATCGCCGAGGTGTCCAGCACCTACGCCCGCGACACCGCCGACATCACCGACCGGCAGAACATCCAGCTGCACTGGATCCGGGTCGAGGACGTACCGGCCATCTGGCAGAAGCTCGAAGCCGTCGGGCTATACACCACCGAGGCGTGCGGCGACGTCCCGCGGGTCATCATCTCCAGCCCGGTCGCCGGGATCGCGGCGGACGAGATCATCGACCCGACCCCGGCCATCGACGACATCGTCGAGCGGTACATCGGTACCGCCGAGTTCTCCAACCTGCCACGCAAGTTCAAGACCGCGATGACCGGCCACCCGTCGCACGACGTGGTGCCGGAGGTCAACGACATCAGCTTCGTCGGCGTCGTCCACCCCGAACACGGGCCGGGCTTCGACCTCTGGGTCGGCGGCGGCCTGTCCACCAACCCGATGCTCGCTCAGCGCGTCGGGGCGTGGATCCCGCTGGACGAAGTCCACCTGGTCTGGAAGGGCGTCATCGGCATCTTCCGCGACTACGGCTATCGCCGGCTGCGGACGCGGGCGCGATTGAAGTACCTGGTGGCCGACTGGGGCATGGAGAAGTTCCGCGAGATCCTCGAGAGCGACAAGTATCTCGGCCGCAAACTCATCGACGGCCCCGCGCCCGCGATCCCCGCCGTCCAGGGTGATCACGTCGGCGTGCACCAGCAGAAGGACGGCCGGTACTACGTGGGCGTCGCGCCCATCGTCGGCCGGGTCTCGGGGAGCGCTCTCGCCAAGGTGGCCGATGTCGTCGCGGCGCACGGGTCGGACCGGATCCGTACCACCGCGCAGCAGAAGTTCATCGTGCTCGACGTGGAGGAGTCGCGGGTCGAGTCGCTCGTCACCGCGCTGGCCGACCTCGGTTTCCAGGCGCGGCCGTCGGCCTGGCGGCGGAACACGATGGCCTGCACCGGCATCGAGTTCTGCAAGCTGGCCATCGTTGAGACGAAGGCCCGGGCGGCGGAGCTGATCGACGAGCTCGAGGAGCGGATCCCCGATCTCGACGTACCGATCACCGTGAACGTGAACGGCTGCCCGAACTCCTGCGCCCGGATCCAGGTCGCCGACATCGGCCTCAAGGGCCAGCTGGTGCTGGATGCCGAGGGCAATCAGGTGTCGGGCTACCAGGTCCACCTCGGCGGCGGCCTCGGGCTGGACGCCGGCTTCGGCCGCAAGCTGCGCGGTCACAAGGTCACCTCGGCCGGTCTCACCGACTACGTCGAACGCATCACCCAGAACTACCTGAAAGAGCGGTCCGAGGGCGAACGCTTCGCCCAGTGGGTCGTCCGTGCCGAGGAAGGAGCACTTCAGTGAGCGAGCGCGCTGCACCGTTGTACTGCCCCTACTGCGGAGATGAGGACTTGCGTCCTTCTGAAGAGGGCCATGGCGCGTGGGAGTGCCGGCCTTGTGCACGGGTCTTTCAGCTGAAGATGATCGGACTGCGGGTGAGCGTCGAATGAATGCCTTGAAGGAACTCGCCGAGGAGGCGAACGAACGACTAGCCGACGCCTCGGCGCTGGAGGTGCTGGCATGGGCGCGGGAGACCTTCGGTGACGAGCTGGTCGTGACCGCGTCGATGGCAGACGGGGCACTCCCCCACCTGGCGGCCGAGGCGGCACCTGGTGTCGACGTTCTGTTCCTCGACACCGGCTACCACTTCGCCGAGACGATCGGCACCCGGGACGCGGTCGCCGCGACGCTCCCGATCAACCTCATCAACGCCCTCCCGAAGCAGACCGTTGCCGAGCAGGACGCGGAGTACGGGAAGGACCTGTTCGCTCGCGAGCCCGACAAGTGCTGCGCGATGCGCAAGGTCGAGCCGCTCAACCGGGTGCTCTCGGGCTACAAGGCCTGGGTCACCGGCGTACGGCGGGAAGAGGCGCCGACGCGGGCGAACACCCAGATCGTCGAGTACGACGAGAAGCGCGACATGGTGAAACTCAACCCGCTCGCGCCGTGGACCCAGGACGACCTGGACGGGTACATCAACGACAACGGCGTGCTCGTCAACCTGCTGCAGTACGACGGCTACCCGTCGATCGGCTGCCAGCCGTGCACCAAGCAGGTCGCACCGGGCGAGGATCCTCGCAGCGGCCGCTGGGCCGGCCAGGGCAAGACCGAATGCGGGCTGCACACATGACCGCCACTGTGTTTGATTCCTCGCCCACCCCACCGCCCCGGTCAGATGCTCCAGTAGCGACCGAGCTGGATGCACTCGAGAGCGAGTCGATCTTCATTTTCCGCGAGGTCGCGGCGGAGTTCGAGCGGCCGGTGATCCTGTTCTCCGGTGGCAAGGACTCGATCGTGATGCTGCACCTGGCGCGCAAGGCGTTCGCGCCGGCGCAGGTTCCGTTCACGTTGCTGCACGTCGATACCGGGCACAACTTCACCGAAGTACTGGACTACCGCGACGCGACCGTCGCGGGGCTCGGACTGCGGCTCGAGGTCGCGAAGGTCGAGGACTACCTGGCCGACGGGCGGCTCAGAGAGCGCTCGGACGGCACCCGCAACCAGCTGCAGACCATTCCGTTGCTCGATGCAATCAACGGGCACCGGTTCGACGCGGTCTTCGGCGGCGGCCGCCGGGACGAGGAACGCGCTCGCGCCAAGGAGCGGATCTACAGCCTCCGCGACGAGTTCGGCCAGTGGGACCCGCGCAACCAGCGGCCCGAGCTGTGGTCGCTGTACAACGGCAAGCACAAGCCGGGCGAGCACGTCCGGGTGTTCCCGCTGTCGAACTGGACCGAGCTCGACATCTGGAACTACATCGAGCGCGAAGAGATCGCTCTCCCGAGCATCTACTACGCGCACGAGCGGGACGTTTTCGAGCGCGACGGCATGTTGCTTGCCGTCGGCCCCTACTCGCAGCCGCGCTCCGGTGAGGGCGTCACCCGCCGGGTGGTCCGCTACCGGACCGTCGGCGACATGTCCTGCACCGGCGCGGTCGCCTCGACAGCGTCGTCGCCGGCCCAGGTCGTCATCGAGGTCGCCGCGAGCGAGATCACCGAGCGCGGCGCCACCCGCGCCGACGACCGGGCCAGCGAAGCCGCCATGGAAGACCGCAAACGAGAGGGGTACTTCTGATGAGCACCCCTCTCCAGCGGCAACTGCTCCGCCTCGCCACGGCAGGCTCGGTCGACGACGGCAAGTCCACCCTGGTCGGCAGGCTGCTGCACGACTGCAAGGCGATCCTCGCCGACCAGATCGCGCACGTTCAGCACGTCTCGTCCAGCCGCGGTACCGGTGACTTCGACTTCGCTCTGCTCACGGACGGCCTGCGCGCCGAACGCGAACAGGGCATCACGATCGACGTCGCCTACCGGTACTTCGCGACCGACAAGCGCTCATTCATCCTGGCCGACTGCCCGGGGCACGTGCAGTACACGCGCAACACGGTCACCGGCGCCTCCACGGCGGATGTCGTGATCATCCTGGTCGACGCGCGGCACGGAGTACTCGAGCAGACCCGCCGCCACCTCGCCGTGGCCGGCCTGCTCCGGGTGCCCCACGTCGTACTGGCGGTGAACAAGATCGACCTGGTTGGCTACGACGAGGCCGTGTTCAAGGGCATCGCCAAGGACGTCTCGCAACTGGCCGACCAGCTGAACATCAGCGACGTCCAGGCGATCCCGGTCTCCGCGCTCGTCGGCGACAACATCGTGGAGCGCTCTCAGGCCACCGCCTGGTACGACGGGCCGACGCTGCTGCAGTACCTGGAGGACGCGACCGGCCGTGACGACATCTCGGCCCGGCCACTGCGCTTCCCGGTCCAGTACGTGATCCGGCCGCAGACCGACGACCAGTACCGCGACTACCGCGGCTACACCGGAACAGTTGCCTCCGGCACCGTTTCCGTCGGCGACCAGGTGATAGTGCTGCCGGCCGGACGCCGTACCTCGGTGTCCGGGATCGACCGCGCGGTCATCAGCGCCACCGGTACCGCGGTCGCCGAGCGGCCGTCCGCGGTCGCCGGTGAAGCTGTCACCGTCCGGCTCGCCGACGACCTCGACGTCGCCCGCGGGTCGGTCATCGTTTCGGCCGATTCCTCTCCCGGCACCCGCCGGGAGTTGTCGGCCACCGTGTGCTGGCTGTCGGACCGCCCGCTGACCGTGGGCGCCCGGCTGCTGATCAAGCACACCACCACCACTGCCCAGGCGATCGTCACCAAAATCAACGGTGCGCTCGACCTGGACACGCTCGGAGTCATCGATGCCACCGGGCTCGAACTGAACGACATCGGCAAGGTGCAGCTCAAAATCGCCGCACCGCTGGCCGCTGATCCGTACTCCAGCAACAACATCACCGGATCCTTCCTGCTGATCGACGCCCACGACGGGTGGACGCTGGCGGCAGGCATGATCGACGACGAAGAAGGGGAACTGCTGTGACTGCACCTGCGCTCATAGTCCTCGCCCACGGCAGCCGCGATCCGCGTTCGGCCGCCACCGTCCACTCGCTGGTCAAGTGCCTGCGCGAGATGCGGGACGACCTGCGGATCGAAGCCTCCTTCCTCGACCACTGCCCGCCGACGCCGTACCAGGTGATGGGCAAACTCGCCGCTGAGGGCGTCGAGGAAGTGGTGATCCTGCCGCTGCTGCTGTCCAGCGCCTTCCACGCGCGGGTCGACATCCCGGCCGTCGTCGACGAGTCGCGCAGCCGGTTCCCGGATCTGCGGATCATCGCCTCCGACGTCCTCGGGTACGACGACACGCTGCTCGACGTGCTCGACCGCCGGATGCGCGCCGAACTCAAGGACGGCCGGGTGCGTGAACTCGACGCCCTCGTGCTCGCCTGCGCCGGATCGAGCGACGCCCAGGCCAACGCAGCCGTCACCCGGCTCGCCAGGCTCTGGGGCCAGCGTCACAAGCTCCCGGTGACCGCCGCGTTCACCACAGTCGCCACCCCGAGCCCGGCCGAAGCCGTCCTCCAGTGGCGCCTGGAAGGCCGTCGCCACGTAGCCGTCGGCTCGTTCTTCCTGGCCCCCGGCGTCCTACCGGACCGCGCCGAACAGATGTCCCGCAAGGCCGGCGCAGTCGCCGTCTCCCGCCCCCTCGGCGTAAGCGCCGAAGTAGCCCGCCTGGTCCTCCTCCGCTACGGCGTAGCGGGCCTGGACCTCCTAACCCTCGCCCCCTCCCCCCGCCCGGTCCTCCTCCGCCCGGAACTGGTCCGCACGGCCTGACAGTCACCCTGGAACCCCGCCGGAACGCACCACTCCCGGCGGGGTTCCGTCACAACCAGGTGCTCGATCCGCCACGCACACCCAAACTCCAGCGGCAACCGCTTCCCTCGGCGTGTCGCAGGCCCACCCGGGGGTTATGCGTGCGTGGCCATCCCCGCCTGCCTCGGTCGCCCACCCAGCGAACTGCGGGCCGGGCGGTGTCAGGCGGCGACGCGGAGAGCGGGCGGGTGGACCTGGGCGGCCAGGGCGGCGAGCGACGTACCGACCCAGTTCTCGTCGAGGATCACGTCCTCCCACGAGTAGCGCAGCAGTACCCAACCGCGGATCGCGAGCTCGACGTACCGTCGGCAGTCCCGGCGAAGGGTAGCCCGGGTGCCGTGATGGGCGAAGCTGTCCGCCTCCAGCACGATGCGCAGCAACGGATCCGCCAGATCGACGCGTGCGTAGAAGGACCGGTCCCTGATCTTGTACTGCGGCACGAAACCCGTGAAACCGGCCTCCATCACTCGCGCCCTGAGCATCGACTCGAGTGCCGACTCCGCTCGCCGGTCAGCCGACGCGGCAACTCGCTGGATGGCAGCCCGCCCGGTGCCCCGGCAGGCGTGTGCCGCTTCGGCCAAGGCGACCGGATCGACCTTCTTCAGGCGCAGCGCGGAGTCCGCGATCGTCAGCGCCTCTCCGAACGGCAGTTGCCGAGCGCAGTCGAGAACCGTCTGGAGAGGTGTTGTCACGCTGTCCGGCAGTGGACTGCTCGTGCGGTGCAACACACAACTCAACTCGGTCTCGCGTCGGCGCTGGGTCCGGCTGACCAGGACGTGCGGAAGCAGCGGCCGGGTCACCACCTCCAGCCCATGGTGCAGCGCTGCGCTCTGCCGTGACAGCACGCCCCCGTTGGCCAGAGCGACCGTGCGATCGGACGGTTTGATCGGCAGCGCGTAGACGCCCTTCGCCACCCGAGTGATCTCGCCGGCCTCGAGCGCCCTTCGGACCTGTCGCGCCGAGGTGAGCGCCGCGAGATCGGCGTACCGGACACTTCCGCCGGCCCGCTGCAGGATTCCCACCACCTCGCCCACCGGCTCAGTCTGCGCCACCAGGCCTTGCCCCTGCCTCAAGTTATCCACAGGAGCTGCACGCACGCACAACCCCCACGCTTCCCAGCCGCCTCCGCCCGCCCGCCGGGCCGAGCGCGGGGTTGTGCGTGCGTGGAGGTACCGGCGTACTCGCGGTCGCCGCGGGCGTGCTGGGGTGCGATGCGGCCCGGCGCGATCCGGCGTACCGACCGGCTCGAGCGGCGGGAACGTGGTGAGCGGCTCGTCTCCGGCGTCGTGTCCGACGAGCCGGCCGGCAGCATCGAGTGGGCGACCCAGTCCGGGCGCCGGCACCTCATCGCCGAGGTGTCCAGCCTGCTGGACGAGAACGAACGCCTGCGCGAAGAGGTTGCCCGGCTCCGCCGACAGCTCCGCGACCAGGGTCTCGAGCCTGAGGTCTGAGGTCACGAACGAGCCGAGAGGGCCTGGCCTCGAACGCGGAACGGGCTGTCAGGTGGCGGCTAGGCGGGCCTTCTCGACGTCTACGTCGAAGTCGGCCTTGGGCCATTCTGGATTGAGGTCCTTGAGCGTTTCGAGCAGCAGCGTGGTGACGGCCCAGTTGCGGTACCACTTGCGATCGCTGGGGATCACGTACCAGGGGGTCTCAGCGTTGTTGCACTGCTCGAGGGCTGCCTGGTACGCCTCGGCGTAGTCGGGCCAGAGTTCGCGCTCGTCGACGTCGCCGGGGTTGTACTTCCAGTGCTTCGTCGGGTTGTCGAGGCGCTCCTCGAGGCGGATCTTCTGCTCGTCCGGCGAGATGTGCAGGAAGCACTTGACCACCGTCACGCCGCTCGCGGCCAGCTCCGCCTCGAACTCGTTGATCTGCTCGTAGCGGCGGTTCCAGACCGGCGGGGCGACCAGGTTGCGGACCCGGGCGATCAGCACGTCCTCATAGTGCGAGCGGTCGAAGATGCCGACCATGCCCGGTCCGGGCAGCGCCTGGCGGATCCGCCACAGGAAGCCGCGCCGCTTCTCTGCCGCAGTCGGTGCCTTGAACGAGGTGATCCGCATCCCCTGCGGATCCATCAGCCCGGCGCCGTGCCGGATCACGCCGCCCTTGCCGGAGGTGTCCATCCCCTGCAGGACCAGCAACACCCTGCGCTCGCCGCCCTTGCGTCCCTCGGCGAACAGCCGTTCCTGCCACTCGGAGACCTCCGGGCCGATCGCGTCCAGCGCGAGCTTGCCCTCGTCCTTGCCGCCGGGGAACCCGGTCGTCGCCCGGGTGTCCCAGGCGCTCAGGTCGACGGGGCCTTGCGGCACCCGCAACTGGTCCAGCAGCCTGCCACCCGCGACGTCGTCCGGCTTCGGAGTCTTGTTCTTCGCCATCTGCCCATCCTGCCTCATCCGTCGCCCGGTTCGGCTCAGGCGGGCGTACCGACCTTGCGCTGCCGCTGCCGGCGGTTCTGCAGGACCAGCTCGAGGACGACGACGAGTACCAGGCTTACCCCCACCCCGATCAGGCTCCCGCTCACGCCCCAGACCAGACCGCCCAGGTCGTCGTCGGCGCAGGCGTCGACATAGCTGCAGCGCTTCATGTCGTACAGGCCCACGCCGTTGAAGAAGCCGACAATCACGGCGAGCGCGATGCCGGCCAGGTACAGCACTGTCCGGACCAGCCAGCGACCGGCACCGACCTTGCCTCCACCCTCGGCCCTGCCCCCGACTCCGTTCTGCTGCGCCGGCTGGAAAGCGGTGGCGAACAGCAGGAGGGCGAGCAGTCCGAGCCCGACCTCGAAGATGAGCATTTCGCCCTCGTCGCCGCCCCAGCCGAACCGGAAGTACACGTTGGTGATGCTCTGCCAGATCAGGACCGCGTCGAGCACGGCGAACGCACCACCGAGCCACAGCCGTGCCGTCCTGTCACGAACGGCCACCCCGATGGCAGCAATCGCCAGGACCACCGCAATGAACCCCAGCGGCAGGATCCGCGCGTCGCTCTCGTAGCCCACGGTTTTACCCAACCGCACGAATCGGCCGGTGCCGAGCACCGCGATACCGACGACTAGCAACCCGAGGGAGGCGGCCGCCGCGCCGGTGACTGGTCGTTGCTCTTGACTGGACATGACCTCAGAAGACCACGGCCGCGGGCTACCGGGCTTGAGTAAGACCACTCAACTCTGCGGGCCCATCCCGACGTGTGCGAGCGCGATCAGCCGGGAGAGCGCTCGCAGATACTTCTTCCGGTAGCCACCCTTCAGCATCTCGGGTGTGAACATCCGGTCGAGCGGCACTCCCCCGGCCAGCAACGGGATGTCACGGTCGTACATCCGGTCGGCCAGGACGACGAGGCGCAGTGCGACGTTCTCGTCGGTGAGCTCACGGATGTCGGTGATCCCGACCGTGGTGACCCCGTCGAGCAGCGCGCCGTACCGGCTCGGGTGCAGCTCGGCCAGTTGGCTGTAAAGGTCAACGAAGTGGTCACACGACGCACCGGGCAACTCGGCAGCGGTCTGCTCCACCCGAGCGTCCGGCCAGGGCTCGGGAGCGACTGGCAGCCCGCGATGGCGATAGTCCGGACCATCGATCCGCCGTACGTCGAAGTGCGCGGCGAGACCCTGGATCTCGCGGAGGAACTCGATCGCCTGGAACCGTCCTTCGCCGAGCTTGTCCGGCAACGTGTTCGACGTCGCCGCGAGCCCGACGCCGGCCGCGACCAACTGGCCGAGCAGCCGCGAGATCAGCACCGTGTCACCCGGATCGTCCAGCTCGAACTCGTCGATACAGATCAGCCGGTACTCCGACAGCGCCTCGATCGCCGGGCGCATGCCCAGGGCGCCGACCAGATTGGTCAGCTCGACGAAGGTGCAGTACATCTTCGGGCCGGTCGACTCGTGCCACAGCGACGCCAGCAGATGCGTCTTGCCAACGCCGAAGCCGCCGTCCAGGTAGATCCCGGGCTTGGCCTCGGACAGCGCTTTCGCCCGACGCAGCCGGGACCACAAAGAGCGCTCCCTGCGCGGTTCCGCCAACGCCAGCCCGCGCTCACGTAGTACGGCCAAGGCCTCTGACTGACTCGGCTCGCCCGGGTTGGGCCGGTAGCTGTCGAAGCGCACGTCCGCGAAGCGTGGTGGTGGCACGCACTCGGACAACAGCCGGTCGGGACTCACCTCCGGCCGGCGCTCGCTGAGTCGGATCGGCATGCCCTCACCCTACGAGGAACGCAGTCTGGTGGACGCAACAGCGCCCCGGGCCGCCTGGTGGACGGACCGGGGCGCTTGCCGCGTGGCTGCTTACCAGATCGTGTACGCGAAAGTGGTGCTGCCTGTTGCCCCACCACTGACGGTTCCAGTCACTGTCGCCGTGTAAGAGCCGCGTACCGTCGGCGTACCTGACACCACTCCGGCCGCGCTGATCGACAAGCCTGTTGGCAGGCCCGTCGCCCGGAAGGTGATCGGCAGGCCGGCGCTGGAGGTGCCCCGGATCTGCAGTGGGAAGGACGACCAGCCGACGAACCCGTTCTGGCTGCCCGGGTTCTGTAGCGTCACGGTGCCCGTCGACGAGCCCGTCACGGTCAGGCTGTAAGTCGCCTCGTGGCTGACCGCGCCGGTACCCTTCACGATCACCTGGTACGTACCGGCCGGCGTTGAGGCCGTTGTCGCCAGGGTGAGCGTGGAGGAGCTGCCCGACGTCACCGTCGACGGTGCGAAGGTCGCAGTCGTCCCAGCCGGCAGCCCGCTCGCCGACAGCTGGACCGACTGCGCGTCACCGCTGGTGGTCGTAGTACCGACCGTCGACTGCACCGAGCTGCCCGGGGCGACAGACCCCGAGGTGGGGCTC
This sequence comes from Streptomyces sp. SID13031, assembly GCF_010548305.1. Lineage (GTDB taxonomy): Bacteria > Actinomycetota > Actinomycetes > Propionibacteriales > Kribbellaceae > Kribbella. The sequence continues at coordinate 44,074 of NZ_JAAGLV010000029.1, read as the reverse complement.
AGTGAGACCGAGAAGTCGCGGCCGGTCGGCGGGGCATCGCCGACCGCCAGCTTCCACAGCCCGTACGCCGCGGCGTCCGCGCTCCGGTCGAGCACCGTCGAGGAGATGTTCGACGGGTACTTGTCACAGGCGGAGTGATAGCAGGAGTCGTACGCCTGGTTCGCCGTACCTCCCCACTTCTGTGCCTGTGCGGTCGTCTTGCGAGCACTCGCACCGGCGGCGACGCCGCTGGTCGGGATGCCCGCGTCCTTGAAGGAGGCGTCGTCGGATCGGCCGACGCCTTCGGTGTTCTCCTCCGGCTGCAGGTTCAGGCCGTCGTAGAAGGCCTTCAGCACCTTGCCGGTGTCGGTGGTGATGTTGTTGACGAAGTACCCGGCGTTGGTCGAGGAGACCATGTCGAAGTTGAAGTACGCCTTGATCTTCGTCCTGTCGGCCGAGGACAGCTGGCCGACGTAGAACTCCGAGCCGTTCAGGCCCTGCTCCTCATCGGTCCACCAGCCGAACCGGACGTGCTTGGCCAGCGACGGCTTGTCCTGGGCGAGCCGTAGTGCGACCTCCAGGATGGCGGCCGAGCCAGAGCCGTTGTCGTTGCTGCCCGGACCCGCGCTGACGCTGTCGAGGTGCGCACCGAGCATGACGACCTCGTTGGCGTCACCGCCCGGGAAGTCCGCGATCAGGTTGTCCGACGGGTACTGGCAGTTCGTGCAGCGCTGCTTGGCGACCGTGTAGCCGGCGTCGCGCAGCTTCTGCTCGATGTAGCTGACCGACGCGGTGTGACCCGCGCTCCCTGCCCGGCGGTTGCCGCCGTTGTTGTCCGCCGCCTGCTGGAGCGCGGCCAGGTGCGCCTTGACCTTCTCGACGTCGATATCCGGTACGCCGGCGGGCGGGGTGGAACCGCCGACGGTGAGCCGGTACGTCGCGGTCTTGTCCACGTCCGTACCGTCACCGGTGATCGTCACGTCGTACGTGCCGTTGGCCGTGCTCGACGTGGTGGCGATCTTGAGCGTCGACGAGTTGCCCGACTGCACCGAGCTCGGGTCGAAGGTCGCGGTCGCGCCGCTCGGCAGCCCGGTCGCGGTGAACCGGACGGCCTGAGCCGAGCCGCTGCCGATCACGGTGTTCACCGTGGCGGTCGCGGACTCTCCCGGCTTGACCGAACCACTGGCCGGCGAGATCGACAAGCTGAAGTCGTTACCGGTCGGGGCACAGGTGGCCTCACCGGACTGGGCCGGGACCGACACCGCGGCCCAGGCAGCCTTCACCTTGGCGTGCAGGGCGCAGCTCGCATCCAGGTTCTTGGCGGAAGTGAGCGTCGTCGTACGCCACTTGGCGTAGGACATGTTGGAGGTCTTGCTCAGCATCGCGTTGTAGAACAGCTTGCCGGCTTCCTTGATCCCGATCCCTGTCAACGTGGTGTTGTTGCAGGTCGGGCTGGTCGGCTGCCCGTTGCCGGGGTTGGTGCCCTCGGCAAGCAGGTAGAACCAGTGGTTCATCGGACCGGCCGCGGCGTGCACCGAGGACGGCAGGCTGCTGGAGTTGCAGTCCGGGTGCCCGGAGACCTTCGACGGCTGGTACATGTACCGGATCGGGCCGGCGCCGGTCAGGTTGATCGTCTCGCCGACCTCGTAGTCCGGCTTGTCGTTCGGGTTGTTCAGGTAGGACTCGGTCAACGCCCCCCAGATGTCGGCGACCGCTTCCTGCGACGGGTGACCAGAGATGCCGCCCGGGGTGTTGGCGTCCAGTCCGTGGCCGTATTCATGGGCGACCACGTCAGTCGCGGTGATCCAGTTGCGCGCGTTGTTGTAACCGAAGACCACACCGTCGGGGTTGGACCCCGCACCCCAGTAGGCGTTGACCTCGCCGAGGCCGACGAGGGCGTCGGCCCACTTGCCCTGCCCGTCGAGCCCGTTGCGCCCGTACCAGTCCTTCAGCATGTCCCACTCACCGGCCGCGACGTACATGACGTCGGTGCAACCGGCTTCCTTGTCGGTCTTCGACGTGCTGCCCCACACGTCGTCGGAACCGGAGAAGGTCGAACCGCCCGAATGGTCGCCACAACGCAGGCTGGGGCGGGCCGGGTCGGTCATCGAGTACGTCGTACCCGACTTGGTGGTGCCGATGGTCAGGTTCGACCCGTTCCAGATACCGGTACCGGTACCGGACGCGGCCTGCTCGATCGAGTGCACGACCTTGCCGGTGCGCGCGTCGACGTACACCTTCTGCCGGCTCGCTTCACCGTCGTGGCGACCTTCCACGATCGCTTCCCAGGCGAGCACCGCCTTCTTCGCACCGGCGTACACGACCAGCGTGGGCTCGCCCGGAGCCGGCTTGCCCTGGTCAACGGACTTGAGCGCCGCCTTCTTGGCAGCGGCCTTGGACACGACCGGCGTCCGGTCGACGTCGATCACACTCTGCTGCGCCACGGTCAGGCCCTTGGCGTTGCCCTGGGCATCGGTCGTGACGACGAAGTCGCCACCGATCACGGCCAGGTCCTGGTACGTGCGCTGGTAGCTCACGTACTGCAGGCCCCACGGCGTGCTGATCTCCTGCTGGCGGATGAACTGGTCGTTCGGGCTCGCCTTGAGTTCGGCGACGCGACCTTGGACCAGCCGGTCGGCGGTCTTCACCGCCGCCGCCCGGGTGTTGACGGGCGGCTGGGTTTGCTGAGCGTCGGCGGCGGGCATCTTCATGGCGATCACCGCGGTACCGGCGACCGCCAGGCTCAGCACGCAACCGGCTGCGACAGTGCGCAGGGCTGTGCTCTTCACTGGACACTTCCTCACTGAGGGGGGCGGAAGCCCCCGCCACCGGCCGGGGGGCTGCAACCAGCCGGCGGATGGCGGGGGCGAGGATGCCTGGCGGCTGCCGCGCGCAGGGTTTGGCATACCGCCGAGTTCCGCTGGGCAGGTGGATGAACTCCCGGCGTCCTCTGTTGGAAGAGATTGGCACCTGCGAGTTATGGCTGTGATATCCCAGCAGGGCATAACCTCACCGCTATGGAGCTGGAATTACGCCATCTGCGGGTCGTCTGCCGCCTCGCCGACACGGGCAGCGTGTCCAAGGCCGCGGCCGCGCTGGGCGTCTCCCAGCCGTCTTTGACCGCCCAGCTGCACAGAATCGAGGACGCGATCGGCGGGGTTCTGTTCGAACGCGGCCCGTACGGCGTGGTTGCGACTCCACTCGGCAAGCACGTTCTCGGTCGCGCGCGGGCGATGCTCTCCGACATGGACGAGCTGGTCGGGAGCAGCCGGCGTTATACCTCCAGCTCCTCGGTACTGCGGCTCGGTGCCGTCCGGACGGTGATGTTCGGGGCGTGGTTGTCGCGGCTCGAACAGTTGTTGCCGGGTCGCCAGATCGCCGCGCAGGTGGATCCGTCGTGTGCGGCACTGACCGATCTGCTGGCTGCCGATGTGATCGACGTGGTGATGCTCGGCCGGTGCGATGACGCCTATGCGCCGCCGTGTCCGCCCGGGATCCGCGAGCAGACGATGGTGTGGCCGGAGCCCTTCGCAGTCGCGTTGCCCGCTGACCATCGGCTGGCGGGTAAAGATGCGGTGGCGCTGGAGGATCTCGCCGACGACATCTGGATCTGCCCGCCGGCGGGCAAGGAGGACGGCGATCTCGCCTATCTGCGCAGCATCTGCGAGTCGATCGGCTTCACCCCGGAGTTCCGTTACGCGAACCTCGACATCTCGGAGATCGAGCAGCTGATCGGCGCCGGCCGCGGCATCAGCCTGTGCGCGCCGACGGTCCGCGAGATCCCCAACACGATCGTCCTGCCGATCATCGGCCAGCCGCTGCTCTGGCGCCGGACTCTCCGCTGGCGCGCCGACAGCACGCCGCAGGAAGACATCGACCTCATCCACCAAGCCTTCACCGACGTGTACCAACACACCATCGCCACCCACGCCGCGGCCCGCCCCTGGTGGCCGGACAACCCCGGCGCCCACCCGACAGTCATCCTGCCCGCGACTTTGAGCACCGGGTAGCCGGCGAATCACCGATCGGACGACTGGTGGGTGCTCAAAGTCGGCGGTAGGGCTAGCTGGGATCCGTCCAGGTCAGGTGGTAGGTGACTGCGCCGAAGCGGATGTGGTCGCCGGGGCGGACCCGGACCGGGGTGGTGATGCGGAGGCCGTTGAGGTGGGTGCCGTTCATAGAACCCAGATCGCGGAGGAGCCAGCCCTCGTCGACGTGCCGCAGCTCGGCGTGGAAGCGCGAGACGGAGAGGTCTGCCATCCGCAAGGTGGCGCCAGGGCCGCGGCCGACCCGGACCGTGGGTGAGCCAGGCGGCGGCAGCGCGAGGCCCTGCGGGCGCACGTACGGCGTCGCTGCGCGAGGGGTCAGCGTCAGGCGCGGGATGCGGGCGAGCAGGCTGTTGAGGAGCTGGATGGCGCGCGGCTCGGTGCCAGGGAGGTCGTGGGTGGCGTTGGCGAGCTCGCGGCGGCTCTGAGCGCGCAGTACGAAGTTCATCCGGCGGATGAACGTGTCGTGCGAGAGGCGTCCCGACCCGGCACCGTCACGCAGGATCGCCAGCGCGCGGTCACGCTCGGCGTCCGAGGGACGCGCCAGCTCGATCCGTTCCGCCGTCATGCCTGGATTGTCCGTGGCGGCGGGTTCACCTGTCCAGCAGCCTCGGGTTACGGGCGGGCGGTCAGGACGTCGGCCAGGTCGAACTTGATCGGCTGTTCGAGCTGCTCGTAGGTGCACGACTCTGGCGTCCGGTCCTCGCGCCAGCGGACAAACTGGGCGGTGTGCCGAAAGCGGACGCCCTCCATGTGGTCGTACTTCACCTCGACCACCCGCTCGGGGCGCAGCGGCACGAAGCTCAGGTCCTTGCCGGCCTGCCACCGGCTGCCCTCGGCGTTGCGCGGCGTGCGGTTGCCCTCCTCCTGCTTCGCCCAGGCCCACGGGTGGTCGTCGAAGTCGGTGACGAGCTCCTGCATCTCCACGAACAGCTCCTCGCGGCGAGCCATCGGGAACGCACCGATCACCCCGACACTCGCGAGCACACCCTCGGAGTTGAAGAGCCCGAGCAGCAGCGACCCGATCCGGTTCTCGCCGCTCTTGTGCACCCGGTAGCCCGCGACGACGCAGTCCGCCGTCCGGACGTGCTTGATCTTGAACATGGTCCGCTTGTCCGGCTCGTACAGGCCGTCGAGCGGCTTCGCGATCACGCCGTCCAGCCCGGCCCCCTCGAACTGGTGGAACCAGTCCGTCGCGGTCGCCTTGTCGGTCGTCGTCCGGGTCAGGTGGATCGGCGCCGCGGCCTTGGCGAGCGCCTGCTCCAGCGCCTCACGACGCTCCGCGAACGGCCGGCCGGTGTAGTCGGTGTCGCCGAGCGCGAGCAGGTCGAACGCGACGAACCGGGCCGGGGTCGTCTCGGACAGCATCTTGACCCGGGAGGCGGCGGGGTGGATCCGCTGCTGCAGTACCTCGAAGTCCAGCCGGTCGCCGGACGCGCCGACCACGACGATCTCGCCGTCGATCACGCAGCGCTCGGGCAGGTTCGCCTTGATCGACTCGACCAGCTCCGGGAAGTACCGGGTCATCGGCTTCTCGTTGCGGCTGCCGATCTCCACCTCGTCGCCGTCGCGGAAGATGATCGAGCGGAATCCGTCCCACTTCGGCTCGAAGCTGACGTTCCCGTCGGGGATCTCCTTGATCGGCTTCGCCAGCATCGGCGGGACCGGTGGCATCACGGGTAGCTGCATTCCGCCATTCTGCCCCCATGAAGAGCGCACCGGGGGCATGATGGGGGCATACCGACTGGTACGAACCGGAGGTACTCAGATGTACGACGTCGTACTGCTCGTCGAGCAGGAGCTGACCGAACCTGATGCCCAGCGCGTGGTCGAGCTCCATCAGGACATGCCCGAGCCGGTGAAGTACCACGTGCTCGTGCCGTGTCACAACGCCGAGGCCGGAGTCGAGGCGTCGATCAGCGCGCTCGGCACGGCCGATCTCTACGGACCGGGGCTGGCCGACCAGCGCGACGGCCTCGCCGAGGCGCAGAAGGCGATCGACAGCGAGGCCACGGACTGCACCGGGCGAAGCATCCAGCGACTGCGCGACCTCGGGCAGCAGGCGGAGGGCGGTATCTCGCACGACCGCCCGATCGACGCGCTGACCGCGACGGTGGACAAGGTCGGTGGCCGGGAAGTCATCATCCTCACCCGCCCGCACATCGTCGCCGAGTTCTTCCACCTCGACTGGACCAACTCGGCCCGCCGGCACCTCGGCGTACCGGTCCTGCACCTGCTGGAACAGGACGAGAAGTAGCCACCCGTAACCCCTCGTCGTTTGAGAGGTGTGACGACCCTCTACCCAGCGGCCGAGGTCGCCGAGATGCTGCAGGTCTCGATCTACGCCGTCTACAAGCTCGTCGCGGCCGGCAAGGCGGCGCCGATGCGCACGACCGGCACGCCCGTCGCGGAGATGCGCTTCACCGCCGATGACGTCCTGCGACTGCTGCGGGCACTGAACCCGCCGCCCGCACCGGTTCCGTTGGCGCGTCAGCGGGGCGTGCGTCGCAATCTGGTGCTGGTCAGCGGATGAGGAGAGCGGCGTAGGCGCAGCCACCGGCCAGGGCGGCGAAGATCAGGGACAGGGTGGCTCGCAGGCCTTGCTCGCCGACCTTGCCGTAGTGGCGGCCGTCTTCTGAGTGGTAGGCAAGCTTGTAGGCGGCGTAACCGGCGCCCAGCACGAGCGCGAACCTGATCATGCGGCGGCCCTCCCTCACGTCAAGACAAACGCTACCTGCTCGGGGCACTAGACGCCTGCGGCTGAGCCTGACTCCGCGAACTGGGTGTGGTAGAGATCCGCGTACTCACCGTCGAGGGCGAGCAACTGCTCGTGCGTGCCGCGTTCGACGATGTTGCCGTGGTCAACCACCAGGATCTGGTCCGCGTTGCGCACCGTCGACAGCCGGTGAGCGATCACCAGCGAGGTCCGTCCTTCGAGCGCGGTGTCCAGCGCCAGCTGCACCGCCACCTCGGACTCCGAGTCCAGGTGGGCGGTCGCCTCGTCCAGTACGACGATGTGTGGTGCCTTCAGCAACAACCTGGCGATCGCCAGCCGCTGCCGCTCGCCACCGGACAACCGGTGCCCGCGGTCGCCCACCACCGTCTCCAGCCCGTCGGGCAAGGACGACACGAGCTGCCAGATCTGGGCCGAGCGCAGCGCGTCGACCATCTCCTCGTCGGTGGCGTCCGGCTTGGCATAGGTCAGGTTCGCGCGGATGGTGTCGTGGAACATGTGCGCGTCCTGCGTCACGTACCCGATCGTGTCGTGCAGCGACTCCAGCGTCACGTCGCGGACATCCTCACCACCGATCCGCACCGTGCCACCCGTCACGTCGTACAGCCGCGCGACCAGGTTGGTGATGGTCGTCTTGCCGGCGCCGGATGGTCCGACCAGCGCGACCATCTGCCCCGGCTCGACGGAGAAGCTGATGTCTTCGAGCACCTGCGCGGAAGCCCGCTTGTCGAGCACGGCGACCGATTCGAGGCTCGCCAGCGAGACCTGCTCCGCGGTCGGGTAGGCGAAGGCCACCTTGTCGAAGGTCACCGACGCCGCATTCGGCGGCAGCGCCCGGGCATGCGGAGCGTCCTTGATCATCGGCTCCAGGTCGAGCACCTCGAAGACGCGCTCGAAGGAGACCAGCGCGGTCATCACGTCGACGCGCACGTTGGACAGCGCGGTCAGCGGACCATACAGGCGGCCCAGCAACGCGACCAGCGCGAGCAGGGTCCCGATCGTCAGGGTCTGGCGTACGGCGAAGTTGCCGCCCACGCCGTACACGAGGGCGGTCGCCAGCGCGGCGACCAGGGTCAGGGCGGTGAAGAACACCCGGCCGAGCATCGCGATCCGGATCCCCAGATCGCGGACCCGGCCCGACTTCTCGCCGAACTGCTCGTTCTCGAGTGCAGGCTTGCCGAACAGCGTCACCAGCAGCGCGCCGCCGACGGAGAACCGCTCGGTCATCGCCGTCGACATCTCCGCGTTCAGCTGCATCTGCTCCCGCGTCATCGCGGCCAGCCGGCGACCGAGGTAGCGCGCCGGCAGCAGGAAGACCGGCAGGATCAGGATCGCGACCAGGGTCAGCTGCCAGCTCAGCAATAGCATCGCGCCGATCACCAGGATCAGGCTGATCACGTTCGACACGACGCCGGACAGCGTCGAGGTGAACGCCTGCTGGGCGCCGATCACGTCGTTGTTCAGCCGGGACACCAGGGCGCCCGTCTGCGTCCGGGTGAAGAACGCGACGGGCATCTGCTGCACGTGCGCGAAGACCTGCGTCCGCAGGTCGTAGATCAGGCCCTCACCGATGCGCGCGGAGAACCAGCGCTGCATCAGCCCGAGAGCGGCCTCGACCAGGGCGAGCCCGGCGACCACCAGCGCGAGCGCGGTCACCAGGCCCGCGTTGCCCTTGGTGATGCCGTCGTCGACGATCTTCTTGAACAGCAGCGGCGAGGCGATCACCAGGAACGCAGCGACGATCACGAGCGCCAGGAAAGCGGTGATGTGCCACTTGAACGGCTTGGCGAACCGCAGGATGCGCCGCAGGGTGCCCTTCGCCAGCTTCTGATCCACTACCGACGCGTCCTGCCGCCGCCAGCTGCTCGCGCCGCCCCTGCCGCCGCCCATTCCCATCCCTGCATTCATCCGCGCCCCTCCCCACAATCAACTCGTCAACCTTGACAACACTTGAGGTCATCCGAAACTTCCCGAGGCGGCGCCGATCACTCGGACGGACAGCGCTCGGCGCCGATCACCGGGCTGAGCGATCAGCTCAGCCGAACGCCGCGATCAGCTCCGCCAGCCGGCGCGCCTGCGCCTCCCGCTCGGCCTTCAGCTGATCCTCGTACGACCGGTCAGCAGCGCCCAGCAGCAACGCCTTGGTCTCCCGCACGGCGCCCACCAGCGGCGACAACACCGCCTCGGACAGATCCTTGACCGTACCCGCCAGCTCCTCGGCCGGTACGACGATGTTCGCCAGCCCGAGTTGCAGTGCCTCCTCGGCCTCGACCCAGCGCGACGTCACACAGATCTCCAGCGCTCGCGAGTACCCGACCAGCTGCACCAGCGGCTGCGTGCCACCAAGGTCAGGTACCAGCCCGAGCGCCGGCTCCCGCATGCTGAACTTCGCGTCTGGCGTGACGACCCGCAGATCGCAGGCCAGCGCCAACTGGAATCCGGCGCCGACCGCGTGGCCCTGCACCGCCGCGATGCTGACGATCTCCGGCTTGCGCAGCCAGGAGAAACCGGCCTGGAAATGCGAGATCAGCTCCTGCAGCTCCGGGGCAGGCTTCTTGCCGAGCGTGAGCAACGGCTCCTGCCCGTCGACCGGCTCGCCCATGATCAGCTTGCGATCAAGCCCGGCCGAGAACGACTGCCCCTCCCCCGACACCACGACAACCCGCACATCGTCGGGCAGCGCCGCCCCGAAATCCGATAACGCGGCCCACATCGCCGGAGTCTGCGCATTCCGCACCTCCGGCCGATCGAGCACCACCCGGGCAACAGGCCCATCCACCGACAACCGCAGTCCAAGATCACTCATGCCAGGAACATACGTCACCCCCGCACGCCGTTGTCCGGTCAGTAACCAGCCCTGGACTGCGGACTGCCGCCAGCCGTCTCAGGGGTTGTCCCCTCAGACGGCTGGTTGCCCGTCCAGAACCTGAGCGGGCAACCCACCGACTGCGGGGTTCACCCCTCAGGGTGCGGTTCGCCCATGGCCTAGCAATGGGCGAACCCCCGGGTCGGGAGAGCCGTCCGGTGCGTGGGCCTCGGACGGGTGAGAAGCACTCAGGCCAGTGACACCAGGTCGGCGTAGTCGTTGGTCCAGAGGTCTTCGACGCCATCGGGGAGGAGCAGGACGCGCTCCGGCTCGAGTGCCTCGACGGCGCCCTCGTCGTGGGTGACCAGCACGATCGCGCCCTGGTACGAGCGGATCGCGTTCAGCACCTCGGTGCGGGAGGCGGGGTCCAGGTTGTTGGTGGGCTCGTCGAGCAGCAGTACGTTCGCCGCCGAGACGACCAGCGTCGCCAGCGCGAGCCGGGTCTTCTCGCCACCGGACAGCACACTGGCCGGCTTGTCCGCGTCGTCACCGCTGAACAGGAAGGAGCCGAGCACCGAGCGCGCCTGGGTCTCGTTCAGATCCGGGGCCGCGGACTTCATGTTCTCCAGCACGGTCCGGTTCACGTCGAGCGTCTCGTGCTCCTGCGCGTAGTACCCGAGCTTGAGGCCGTGACCGTCGATCACCTCGCCGGTGTCCATCTTCTCGATCCCGGACAGCACCCGCAGCAGCGTGGTCTTGCCCGCGCCGTTCAAACCCAGGACGACGACCCGCGACCCCCGGTCGATGGCGAGATCCACCGCGGTGAAGATCTCCAGCGACCCGTACGACTTGGACAGGTCCTTGGCCATCAGCGGCGTCTTGCCACACGGTGCCGGCGTCGGGAACGAGATCCTCGCCACCTTGTCCGACGCACGCGCGTCCTCGAGCGACGAGACCAGCTTCTCGGCCCGCTTCAGCATCTGCTGGGCCGCGGTCGCCTTGGTCGCCTTGGCGCGCATCTTGTTCGCCTGGGCGACCAGGATCGACGCCTGCTTCTCGGCGTTCGCGCGCTCGCGCTTCCGCCGCCGCTCGTCGGTCTCGCGCTGCGCCAGGTAGACCTTCCAGCCGACGTTGTAGACGTCCATCTCGGCCCGGTTCGCATCCAGGTGGAAGACCCGCGTGACGGTCTCCTCGAGCAGGTTCACGTCGTGGCTGATCATGATCACGCCACCGGGGTAGGTCTTGAGGAAGTCGCGCAGCCAGACGACCGAATCGGCGTCCAGGTGGTTGGTCGGCTCGTCCAGCAACAGCGTCTCCGCCTGCGCGAACAGGATCCGGGCCAGCTCGACCCGGCGTCGCTGACCACCCGAGAGAGTGCCGAGTGGTTGCCCCAGCACCCGGTCCGGCAGGCCGAGGTTGGCCGCGATCCGGGCCGCCTCGGACTCCGCGGCGTACCCACCGGCCGCGTGCAGGTCGGACTCGGCGCGCTCGTACCGCCGCATGCCCTTCTCGCGCGTCTTGTCGTCCGCGCTGGCCATCGCCTTCTCCGCGTTGCGCATCCGCCGGACCACCTCGTCCAGTCCGCGCGCGGCCAGGATCCGGTCCCGGGCGAGCATTTCGAGATCGCCGGTGCGCGGGTCCTGTGGGAGGTACCCGATCTCGCCCGAGGACGACACCGAACCGGATGCGGGCAGGCCCTCGCCGGCCAGGATCTTGGTCAGCGTCGTCTTACCGGCACCGTTGCGCCCGACCAGGCCGACCTTGTCCCCTGGGCCGACACGGAAAGAGGCAGGCGAGAGCAGTTGCCTGGCCCCGACGCGTACCTCGAGGTTGGTGGCAGTGATCATGGCGGCGCAGATGTCCTCAGGTTGGGAGTGAACGGGCTGGGTCGGCGGGCGGCAGCGGCTGGTTGCGGGCAAGGCCGCAGCGCCGCGTCACAAGGCAGCCTCTTGCGGCGACGAGGTCTAGTGTATGTGCTGTGAAATTCAACCCTGACGCCGACTTGGACACCAGCGGCGTCGAAGACACCCGCGGCAGCAGTGGCGGAGGCGGCGGACGCCTTCCCGGCGGGATGGGAATCCCGGTCGGCGGCGGTATCGGCGGCATCATCCTGCTGGTCGTCATCCTGCTCCTGAACGGCGGTCTGCCGGGCGGCAGCGAAGGCGCCGCCGACGAGCCGACGGCCCGTAACACCGCGGCCGGCAATCTCGACTCCTGCAAGAAGGGGACCGATCTGGCGACCAACAAGGACTGCCGGTTCGTCTTCTACCAGAACTCGATCGAGAACTTCTGGGCCGCCGAGCTGCCCCGGCGCGGCAAGAAGTACATCAAGGCGCCGATGAACGTCTTCAGCAACTCGGTGAACACCGGTTGTGGTCCCGCCACGGCGGCAGTCGGGCCGTTCTACTGCCCGCCCGACAAACGGGTCTACCTGGAGCTGGGCTTCTTCAAGACCCTGGAGACCGATCTGGGGGCCCGCGGCGGCGACTTCGCCGAGGCCTACGTCGTGGCCCACGAGTACGGCCACCACATCCAGAACCTCTACGGCATCCTCGACCGGATCAAGACCCGCCAGGGCGCCAACTCCGACTCCGTCCGCTCCGAACTCCAGGCGGACTGCCTGGCCGGCGTCTGGACCAACCACGCGACCACGGTGCCGACCAAGAGCGGCAAACCGCTGATCACCGGGCTCACCGAGGACGACATCGGCGACGGCCTGGACGCCGCCGCAGCGGTCGGTGACGACCGGATCCAGTCCAAGACCCAAGGCCAGGTCACCCCGGAGAGCTTCAGCCACGGCACCGCCGAGCAACGGATGAAGTGGTTCAAGACCGGCATGGACTCCGGCGACCTGACCCGCTGCGACACCTGGTCCGCAAACCCCCTCTAACCACTCACCCTCACCCCCAACCGACTCATCATCGGTCCCTTGTGTCCCTCCCCACGCGCAATGCTCAAGCCGGCCGCAAAAGGTTGGAGGGACACAAGGGACCGATGATGAGTCGGTTGGTGGGTAACTAAGCCACCGCTGCGGGTCGGTGGTAGCCCGGGAGGAGCTCGTCGACCAGGGCGTCTGTCTCGGGCTCGGCGCCGCGCGGGGCCCCGTGCTTGGCCAGGGCACCGTACAGCTGGGCAGCGACGTTGGTGATGTCTTCGGTGGTGCCGAAGTGCGATGCCAGGCGCAGAGTGGCCCGCCAGAGGTCCTCGGAGGCCGGGGAGAAGCTCAGACCGGTCTGAAGGGCCGTACGGGCCAGGTTGCCGTCGTTGTGGCGGAGACTGGCGTCTGCGAGGCGCAGGGCGGCGTCGACTACTGCCTCAGCCATCTTGCGCTCGACACCTGACGCCGCGAGCCACGAGTAGCGGCCGGCCGGCAGGTCGGACCACGACTGCCCGTGCACCAGGCTGAGCGCCGTCGACAGCGGGCCGCGCGGGTCCTCCATCAGCGACGCCTGCTTGACCAGCGTGCGGAAGACGTCCCAGTCGACCCGGACGATGCTGCGGTTCAGCAGCCAGCGGCCGGACTCGTCGGCGTACATGGCGTCCACGCCGACCCAGTTGCGGGTGTGTTCCAGCGCCGCGTTGCGCAGCTCGTCGCTGATGCCGCGCGGCCAGATCGCTCCGGCCAGCACGTTCGGGTGTACGCCGTAGTCCTGGCTGGCCAGGAACGCCACGATCTCCGTCGACAGCGAGACGCGACCGGGGTCGAGCTCACCGCGAGCGTCCACCTCGACCGGGCCGAGCAGGTCGACCTCGACCGGCGCCGGCTGGCTCAGATCCGCTGACGAGAACTCGTACGCCGGCATGTCCAGCTCGCTGCGACGCTTGTCGAGCGCCTCGGACTCGGCCACCCCGAACAGCGCGACCAGATCCGCGAACTGCGCCGGGTTGATGCTGTGGGCATCGACCTCGAGCCCGAGCAGCCGGCAGACGGCCTGGTTCTTCTCGTCCACGACGAACCGCCACGGTGAGTTCATCACGTCACCGACGACGACCACCGCGACGCAGCGCTTCGGGTCTCCGGCGAGCCGCGTGAGCCGCTCCTCTTCCTCCGGCGACGGCGGTGCGGACACGAAGATGATCTCCGGACCCCACAGTTGCGGGTCCGGGAAGACCATCCGGGCGTCGGCGACCGTCTCGGCGTCCCGCCGGCCACAGGCCTGCACCTGAGCGTCCGTACGCCGCGTCACCTCGCGGAGCGCGTCGTCCAGGCTCACCCAGTAGCTCAAGCGGCTCGGTGACAGCGTCGACAGGTCGTCACCGAAGCCGACCATGCTCACGTGCGCGCCTTCGGACCACAGGTTCGTGGCCAGCTCGGCCGCCAGCGAACCGACGACGTCGCGAGAAGCGTTGGTGATACCGCCGAAGCTGACGATGCCGTCAGCGGTGTCCAGGTCGACCAGCACGGTCGCGCCGTCGGCGTTGCTGCCGAGCGTGACAAGCGTCGGGTACGGCGCGGGCGCGTCGACATCGCCTTGCGGCGCGTAGGCGCGACGCAGTACCCAGCGGGTGCCGTCGGCAATGGCCTGCCAGGGACCCGGAGGCGCAGCCTGCGACTGCCCCGGCTCCAGCACGAGCGTCAGTGCGCGATCGGTCACCAGCGCTGCGACCACGGTCGGCATGATCCGGTCGTCACCGGTCAGCGTCGCGCCCAGCGAGCGCAGCGCGTTGTCGACGAAACGAGCAGTCGGTATGTCGGAGGCCAGCCGCAGGCCGATCTCGGTCTGCCGGTGCCCTGCTGCCTTCGGCCCAGGACCCTGCGCCCAGCCGCGACGGCGCTTCAGCGCGATCGCGAGCCCAGCGGCGAGCAGTGTGGCGCCGAAGCCGTAGATGCCGGCCTGCGTGGCGTCGACCCCGCCATCAGCGACCGGAGCCTCGACCTTCGCACCAGCGGTGACCGGGTCACCCGTTCCCTGCGGCGTCGCCGCTTCGACACCCGGCTCGGCGGTCTTCGCGCCCGGGGTGCCGGCGATCCCGATCGACGTACCGGCCTCTGCCTGCTGCTGCTCGAACCAGCGGCTGCCCGTGGCGTTGGCGCCCTGCTCGGCCGTGCGGGTCTCGTTCGTCGCATGGGCCTTGGCGGCCGGCTTCGCCGTTGCCTTGACCGTCGGCTTCGTCGTCGGCACGGTCTTGCTTACGCCCTGGTGATCCACGTTGACGAGCACGGTGTGAACGCCCGCGCCCTTGGCGTCGGCGGGCAGGCGCACCTGCCAGCCCGGCAGGATCAGGTCCGGGTTCGTCAGCCGGCTGCCGTCGGGCTGCAGCTTGTTGTGGTTGAGGTCGTAGATCTCCTTGTACCGCCGGCCCTCACCCAGGTAGCGCTCGGCGATGTCCCACAGGCAGTCGTAGTTGCGACCCTGCGGCGGCCGGACCTCGGTGTACTTGACGACCTGACCGGCATGGTCGTTGTTCGTCCGTACGCCGGTCTGGGTGTGCTTCACCGGCGCGACGCCGAGCTGCACCGAACTGCGTGGCTCGGTCTGCCGGAACGCCTCGACCGAGCTGTTGTCGTTGCTCTGGGCAACGCTCACCGACGCCGGGTTGCCGACGGAGGTGGCGGTGACCGCACTGGCGACCGGCAGCGTCACGCTGGCCGCGCCCGCGATCAGCACGACGCCCGAGACCAGCCGGCGGGCCAGTGTCTGCGAGCCGCCGCCGAGTGGGATCCGGGGCGACAGGCCGTGCCCGCGGACCTCGGCGATCGCCTCCGCGATCAGGCAGATGACGAAGTGCAGCCACGCGATCCAGACGAAGAAGGCGATGATGCCGATCACCGTCTGGGCGGTCAGCGCGTCGGTCAGCACATCCTGGTTCGGTAGCTGGTCGGGCCACGGCGTACCGAAGAAGCGCAGCAGCACATACGGGACGCCGACGACGATCGCAACGATCGCCACCAGCGAGACCAGGCCTCGCACCCGGTCACCGGCTCCTCCGCCCGGCCGCTGCGGCAGCCGCGCGTTCCGCACCGGCTCACTCGTCTTCACCATCGTCGTCCCTCCCTTACCCACCGATCGACTGCACTTCCTGCACAGGCAGGCGTTGTACTGCGTGGATCTCGGCCGTGCCGATGTCGTGCCACTTCGGCTGGCCGGTCCAGTAGGAGACCGTCCAGGTGATCGTCAGCTTCACGGTGTACATGCCGTCAGGCTGGCTCGCGCTCGACTTGGCGTACTTGTGCGAGCAGGTGCTCATCTGATGGAACGGGTCGCTGTTGACGTCGTACCCGTCGTAGCTCTCGTTGTACATGCCGACGCCGATCTGGCAGGTGAAGGGCGGCGTTCCGTCGCCCGGATCGACGATCATCGAGCTGACCAGACCGCGCATCGTCAGGTTGTGCGACGGGTCGAAGTACGCGCTGTCGAGGTCGCCCTTCTCGGGGTCGTCCTCGAGAACCAGCGAGCTCTCGCGGGTCAGCGAGAAGTAGGCCGGCACGTTCACCCGCGGGGTGTAGGTCGGCATCACCTGCAGCGCCGGTGCCGGATAGGTGCTGGCGAACGTCGCCCAGAACTCCGCCATGTACGGCTCGACCGGGCACTGCTGCCGGTCCTCGTCGGACAGCGGCACGATCGCCCGCTCCAGGTGGACGTTGTTGCCACCGTTGGTCGTGTTGAGGTCGTAGTCCGTGATCGTCACCCGCAGCGCCCAGGTCTTGCCCGCCGGCGCTTTGCCCAGGTTGATGCCCTTCGGAATCTCGAAGTCCCGGCAAGGGATGAAGATGTTGTTGCCGAGCTTCACCTTCCAGGTCGGCGGCGGTTCACTCGAGCCCGGGAAGTAGGCCTCACCCGAACTGCAGAAGGCGCCGAAGCCGATGGCGTTCACGTACATGCTGCAGACCTTGTTACCCGCTGAGATCGTGTCCGCGGACGCGGTCGCGGCCGGATAGGCCGAAAGAAGTGCGAGCACGGTGGTCAGGGTGATCAGCCCTCGGCTCACTCGGAACAGGTGCTGACCCCACCCCACCACCCCGGTCAGGTTGCGCATCCTCACTCCAGAGTCTCGTCCAGCTACTCGCAGGTTATCTTCAGCCAGGGGCATCATGCCCGGTGAAAAGTGTTCCGTCACGCCGTTGCGCAAATGGTTATGCTGCGGTCTAGGCCGGAAAGCGCACCTTTGCGCAGTTGATGCCCTCGGTCGGAGCCAGCCGGTACGGCAGCCAGCCGAGGCCGGTGAGGATGACGTCGATGGCCTGCGGGACCCCCTTCGCAGCGGCCACGGTCCAGCCTTTCGTCTTGGGGTCCCAGTACTGCGTGGTCTGGGACGTGCACAGCTTGACTCTGACGATGTCAGGCGGCTGCGGCGACGTTCCCATCACCACGACGCTGCCCGGCGGTTTCATCACCCAGCCGTTGCGCTTGGCCTCGGCGATGCCCTCCTTGGTGTCCACGTAGAAGTAGGCCGGGAAGTTGTTCTTGATGATGTCGGAGTCCCCGGCGACGAGCGCACTGAAGTAGACCGGGTAGCTCTTCACGAGGCCTTGGACGGCGGGCTGGGCCGCGAAGTTCCCCGGTACGACGATCACCTGCGCCTTCGCCGGTGGCTTGGCTGCCGTGGTCGCGGGCGCGGACGGATTGCCGGTCGGTGCCGACGAGGGGCCGGCCGAGGGCGATCCGCTGAGCGTGATCGTCGGTTCGGGATCGTCGCCGACTGGCACAGCCAAGCCGCCGTCCTCCTTGCTGCCGCACGCGGACAGCACCAGGATCGCGGAAAGCAGGACGGCTGGGACGCCTACACGTCGCACGGAGGAGACTCCTCGAAGGTCGGTCATCAGTTGGCTCCCGGGGGCAGGGAGTTCTGCGGTACGCCGCCGGGCGCGCCGCCGCCGGGCTTGGTGGTGGACGGCTTCTGGGTCGGGTCGCTGCTCGTGGACGGCCGGCTCGAGCTCGGCGGTGTCGACGGCGGGGTGCCGTCGGTGGGCGACGGAGTGATGCTCGGGGTGCAGGTGGCCGGGATCGGGAAAGTCACCGTCCAGATCGGGCTCGTCACGCCGATGGTCCAGCTGGACGGGCAGGGGATGTCGAGCGTCGGCGGTACAGCGGTGTTCATGGTCGGGATGTTGCCCGGGCCGTCGGTCCGGGTGGCGACCACGATCGGCGGGATCTTGGGGCTGTCGTCGGCCTTCTGGACGCCTTGTTCGGCGTGGGCCTCGCCGGTGCCGGTGGCGGCGAGGTGCTCGATGCCGACCATGCCGAGGAAGGTGGTCTTGTTGCCGATGACGACTTGGACCTTCAGGCCCTCGTCGGTGAGCTCGGTGGTGTTGCAGCTCTCGACGGCCTTGTCGTTGGACGAGACCTCGGCGCAGAACGCGGCCACCGCGGTACCGGCCTTCTCGGTGTCGATCTTGGCTTCCGCGGTGTTCAGCTGGATGGTGGCGGCGCCCACCCGGGCGGCCTCCTGGGCGTAGCCGACCGCGCGCGACTTGGCGCCGAGCTGGCGGCCGCCGTCGATGACGAGACCGGCCAGCGTGAAGATCATCACCGCGAGGATCGCGACCGCCGGGCTGAGCGCGCCACGATGGTTGCCAGGGGCATCGACCCGGACGAACGCGACCAGCCGCGACCACGGCGTCGTACGTCGTACCGGACTCGCGTCGGCAGCATCGGTCATGGCCCGGGTGGCGGCGTCGTCGGCCGCGGCGGGGTCAGGGAGTGTCGCCATCGCGGACGCCTCGGTAGGGGTCGACGGATGAGCTGAACCGCTTGGTGATCGTGGTGTCGCCGCCGATGCCGAGCAGGCCGAGATCGCGGTAGTTGATCGTGCAGGTCACCTCGACGGACAGCGCCGAGCCGGCCGCGAACCCGCTGGTGATGGTGCCGCCCGCGGAGTCCTTGCAGGACGTCACCGCCTGCTCCATCGTCCGGGTGACCGCCGCATCGACCTGCGTCTGCGCGTCGGCCAGCGACCGGGTCTGGCTCGCGGACCGAGCGCCGTCCCGGGCGGCGTTCTCCAGCAACGAAGACGTCTGGAAATACCTGCCACAGGCCAGCAGGAACATGAACAGGATGAGCAGGAGCGGCGCCAGGATCACCATCTCCAAAGCCATCGTCCCCCGCTCACCGCGCCGCGGCAGGCGGCGTCGGGTGCGTGGGTGGGGCGGACCCATGGAAGTCATCGCTCACTCATTTGTCGTCGGCTTCGAATTGCTCGATCGGGCCGGTGGCGGTTTGGCTCACGGTCAGTTTCAGGCCGGGGACCAGAGAGATGGTTTCGCCGGTGACGGTGAACGAGACCATGCCTTCGGGGTTGTTGTAGGCGGGCGGCTCCACGACGGCGTCGCCGAGGGTGTTGCCGCCGAGTTGCTGGGCGTAGGCCTCGATATCGCCGCGGACCTTCTCGCCGATCGCGCCGGTGTAGAGCGGCGGCTGGACGAGCCTCAACCGGGAGACCCCTTCCTGGGCCGCGTTCAGCGCGACGGACCGGCCGTACAGCCACAGCGCAGTCTGGATCGAGATGAAGATCAGCGCCAGGATCGAGGGCGCGAGGATGGCCAGCTCGAGCGAGGACGCGCCTCGCTCCGACCGGTTCCGGCGCTGCCGGCCCCGGCGGCCACGCTCACTTGCTGCTCTGCGACGAGGTGACCGCGACAACGCCTCAGCCGTTCTGGATCTCGCCCGTGCGCTTGTCGATCACGCCCCGGACCACCAGCCCGATCGCCAGCGCCGCGGCGACCAGGATCGCCGAGATGATGGCCCATTCCAGCGCCGACGCACCGAGCTCGTTGCGGCTGCCACGGGTCTTCGCGGCCGCGCCGCGGGCTCGCTGGGTGTGGGCCCGCGCCAGCGCGTAGCCGACCATCGCGCGCACGAACTGCGTTTCCACGTTCATCCGGTAAACCCTCCGAAACTCGTCACTTCAGTCCTGAGCCCGATTCGAGGCTCAGTATGCCCTGTCTGACGGACACCAATGCCCGATGGATCCTTGTTCCCGGTGGCGGCCATCACTAACTTCCCAGGATCGCCGCACCGGCCGGGTAGCCGAGGAACAGCATGAACGCCGCGCACATCACCAGCTGGGCGACGAGCATCGACTGCGACCGCTCCCCTGCCTTGCCTTCGACGTCGGCGAGCTCTTTGCGCCGCAACGAGGCGGCCCGGGCCAGCAGCGAGGCGCGGATCTTCGCGCCCTCGTCACCGGCCAGCGCCAGCGCCGACGCCAGGTCGCGCAACTCCTCGACCCCGAGGTCCTCGCCCAGCCGGGCCATCGCGTCCCACGGTGTGATGCCGATCAGCCGCGCATTGGCCAGCGCCTGCCGGATCCTCGCCATCGCCCAGTGGTCGCCGATCGTCGAGGCCGTCATCAGCGCCTCCGGCAGACCGCGGCCACCGGCCAGGTTCATCGCGACCAGGTCGAGGAAGCTGCCGACCACATGCCGGAAGTCGCGCCGCCGGGCCTCCGCCTCCTGGCGCAGAGCCAGGTCAGGCAGGAAGAACGCGAACGTCATCGCGGCGAGCGTGACCACCGCCGGGGTCGCGCCGGGCGGGGTGAAGCCCAGCATCGCGAACAGGAACAGGATGAACGGGATGAAGATCAGCGCGCCCAGGGCGAAGAACACCTTGGTGGCGAGCATCGCCGCGAACGGCTGGTTCATCACCGCGAGGTCCCGCCGCAGCCGGCCGAACGTCCAGCCGCGCGCGTTCGCCTCGGCCTCCAGCCGCTGGCCGAGTGTCTCGCGGGCCCGGTCCACTCCGCCGAGCACCCGCTCC
Source organism: Streptomyces sp. SID13031 (assembly GCF_010548305.1). Taxonomy (GTDB): domain Bacteria; phylum Actinomycetota; class Actinomycetes; order Propionibacteriales; family Kribbellaceae; genus Kribbella. Next base: position 23,812 of record NZ_JAAGLV010000029.1, on the reverse strand, counting down.
CCCGCCGCGCTGGCGGTCGCGGCACTCACATACCCCGAGCGGCCGGCGTCGATCCGCGCGATCGTCGAGAGCACGTTGGCGCGCGGCCTGATGAACATCCGGATCAACAGGTAGAGCCCCGCACCGAACAGGCCGCCCGCGATGAATGCGCCGGTCATCCGCCCACCACCTCCATCCGCTCGTCACCACTGCGATGTGCCCGCCGGTCGTCACTGCGGATCAGGAACCGCTCCGGTACCTCGATCTTCGCCAGTTTGCGCAGCCAGACCAGTCCAACGGCGTACAGCGCGATGACGATGAAGAGCACGAACTGGCCGATGAAACTCGTGTACGGCGAGACGTACGTCGGGTTGAACAGGATCAGCGCGGCGGCCACCAGGAGCGTGATCGCCACGACGACCTGGACGCTTCGCCGGGTCGAGCGGCGCTCAGCGGCCACCTTCCGGCGGACGTCGAGCTCTTCGCGGGCGGAGTCGGCCAGGGCGCTCAGCACTTCACGCAGACCCGGGCCACGCAGTCGCGCGTTCAGCACCAGCGCCGCGACGATCAGGTCGGCCGACGGGTCGTTCAAATCGTCGGCGAACCGCATCAGGGCCGAGGGCAACGGTTCGCGGATCCGCAGCCGGTCGACCAGCAGGTTCAGACTCGGCTTGATCGCGGGGGCCGCGTTGACCGCGGTGGCCGGGATCGCCTGTTCCAGACCGACGGCGCCGGCGATCGTGTCGCGCAACGCCTCGGTCCAGGTGGCCAGCGCCTCCAGCCGCTCGATCGCCCGGCGCTCTTCACCTGTACCACCGAAGAAGCGATCGGCCAGCGCCGCCAGCAGCCCGAGAGCAGCCGCCAGCACGAGCCAGCGGGTGACGACGAGGACGATCAGACCGACTGCGATGCCGGTACCGAATCGGATCAGTTGCTTACGGCCCTCAACGCTGCCGCCTCGCTGGAACAGCGACGGGGTCGCCTCGCGCGGCAACGTCCCGCGGATCGCGACGACCAGCAGCAGGATCGCGCCACCGACCACCGCGCCGCACAGGAGTGCCAGCAAGGTCTCGCTGCTCATCAGGCCCACCGTCCGTGCACGAGCGGCTGGTAGCCGTAGTGCTCGAGCTCGTCCATACAGGCGATCGGCGCGTGCGCCGCGGCCCGGCCGTCGGGGCCCGGGGCGAACACCTCGCCGGACAGCACCCGGCCGTCCCAGCCGGTCACCTCACGGATGCTCTCGATGTACCGGCTGAGGGTGCCGCCGTGCTGGTAGTCGTTGTGCTTACGGACGAACACGACGAAGTCGAGCGCTCCCGAGATCAGCATCTGGGTCGCCTCCATCGGCAACCGCTCACGCGCCTGGATGGCGTAGGTGCTGATCCGGTTGAACACCTCCATCGAGCTGTTCGAGTGGATCGTCGACAGCGAGCCGTCGTTACCCTGGCTCATCGCGTTCAGCATCGTGACGATCTCGTCGCCGAGCACCTCACCGACGATGACGCGGCTGGGGTTCATCCGCAGCGAGCGGCGGACCAGGTCGGCCATGTCGACCTGACCGACACCTTCGGAGTTCGGCAGCCGCTCCTCGAACGCGACCACGTTCGGGTGCAGGTCCTTGAACTCCCCCAGCCCGAGCTCGAGCGAGCGCTCGACCGTGATGAGGCGCTCGTGCGGCTGGATCTCGTTGGCCAGCGCACGCAGCAGGGTGGTCTTGCCGGAGTTCGTCGCGCCCGCGATCATCACGTTCTTCCGGGCCGCGACCGCGGCCTTGAGGAAGGACGCGATCTCGGCGGACATCGTGCCGTTGGCCACCAGATCCTGCAGGAAGACCTTGCCGAGCCGGGATCGCCGGATCGAGACCGACGGGCGCGCCGTCACGCCCATCACCGCCGACAACCGCGACCCGTCGGGCAGCCGCAGATCGAGCTGCGGGTTGGCCGAGTCGAACGGGCGGCTGGTCAGGCCCGCGTGCGCCGCGAGCACCTGGATCAGCTCGATCAGCTCGTCGTCGTTGTCGGCCACCGGCCCCGGCCGCTCCTCGCGACCGTCGCCGTACTGGATGAAGACCTGGTCGCACCCGTTGATGTCGATGTTCTCGACGTCCGGGTCGTCGATCAGCGGTTGCAGCCGGCCGACGCCGAACAGCGCGGAGTGGATCGCGCCGGCGATCTGCGCGTCGTCCTCCGGCGTCGGCGGCGTGCGCCCCTCAGCCAGCTCGTACCGGGCGTGGTCCTCGAGCACCTGGACGATCAGCGAGCGTGCGTACTCCCGCTCGTCCTCGGCGCTCATCGGCGGTACGCCGTTGGCCTGGTCGCGCCGGCGCTGCTCGTTCAGCCGCTCGGCGACCTGGACCCGGAGCTTGCGGACGAGCTCCTGGTCCGTGCTCATCTACCCTCCCAGGCGCCGTCCGAGGAGCCGGGCGGGAAGGCCGCCTGAGCCATGTCGAAGTCGTGCTGGGTCGGCATCGCGACCGCCGCCGCCATCTCGGCCGCGATGTCGCCGGCCGTGCGGATCAACGGCGTCCGGTCCAGCCGGCCCTGGCCGCGGCCGTCGAAGAACGCGGCGCCGGCCGGGTCGTAGGCCAGATGCCAGCGGTGCTGCACCGGCACGGACATCGCGTCCAGGACTGACCAGACCTGCTTCACGCCCTCGCGCCGCTTCGGGTCGCCGACCACGAGCACGCCGAGCTTGGCGTCGACGTGGTGGACGAGCTGGCCGAGCCGTTCGCGCAGGTGTGCAACGGACGAGCCGGTCGCGGTACAGACCAGGACGACCATCCGGGCCGCCTGTACTACCGGCAGCTGGGGCGAGGACGGACCGATCCGGCCGCAGTCGGCGATCACGTCGGCGCTGAACATCTGGTTGAAGGTGATCCCGAGCGGCTCCCAGAGCCCACCCATGCCACCGATCTGCTCGGGCGAACGAACGCCGACCATCACGTCCAGGCCGCCGTCGAGCTGCTGGCTGTGGGCCATGATGACGTCGTCGTCGAGACCTTTACGGCCGGCCGCGGCCAGGCTGACCAGCCCCCGGTCGGAGTTGAGCGGCTGGCCACCGGGTGCCGACATCCGGATCGCCACATCGCTGCCCGACGGGTCACACTCGGCCAGCAGCACCGGCCGCGGCCAGAGCGCGCCCAGCACCAGGCCGGTAGTGGTCACTCCGGGCGAGCCCTTCGCGCTCGCCAATGCGACGAGTGCCATCAGCCGCCTGCCCGGATCGGCGCTACGTCGGGCTTGGTGCCGGCCGGCAACTTCACCAGTACCAGGGTCTTGGACGCGGCGGCCGCGGCGACGGCGGTGGACTGCGCCGCAGGCACCAGGATGGTCACGTTCAGCGTGGTGCTCGCGCTCGTCTTGTCATCGGTGACCTTGCCCGATGAGCTGGTCACCGAAGCCGCCGTGACCAGGATCGAGGGCACGCCACCAGCCTGGTTGGAGGCCGGCACCTGGACCACCTGGACGATGTCGCCGCCCGCGAGGTTGGACGACGGCGCCCGGCCGGCTTCGAGGCTGACACCGACCAGCGCGCCACCGGCCGGGATCGGTTCGGTGGTGAAGTTCTGGGGGGTGACGAACTGATTGCGGTACAGCCAGGTGGTCGTGTACTGGCCCTCGTACTTCTTCCACTGGGCGTATGGGATCAGCGCGCCGGTCTTGCCGGCCAGGTCACCGCGGGCGAAGTCATCCTCGTCGATCCTGCTCCCAGGCGGGAGCGACGTGGGCACCATCACGATGTAGTCCTGCCGATTGCCGCTGCGCAGGGCGATCAGGGCCGAGCCGGAGGCGCCCAGCAGGATCAGGATCACCGCCAGAGCCGCGAGCGCGGGGCGGCGTTCGCGGCTGGACGGCAGTCGGTTCGAGCCACCGCCCGCTGCCTTGGAACCGCGGGCACCGGGGGCGGAGGGACGCGTGGGGGACGAGAAACTCACCCGCCTACCGTAATGGTCGGTGAGGACCATCCGGACCGAATGGACACGCTGTTACCTCTTCGGTGCCCGGGCCGCGACCTGCTCGCGCTCTTCGTGGGAACTCAGCACCCTAACCGGTAGCCGGATTGAAATCTTTTGCCGGTTGTCCGGGGGGAACCCCAAAGGTTACTTTGCGGTCACACTCACCTCACCGACGCCGAAGGAGCCGACCGGATGAGCAGTCCGACGCAGGGCGATCTCGCCGGGGCCCGCGCGCGCGAGGCTCTCGGCATCGCCCTCGGCGTGGTCGCGCCGTCCGGCGTACGCCTGCGCGACGGCGGCTTCCGGCTGGACGCACAAGAGGTTCTGCCTGCCCACGTCGTCACCGCGCTGGACACCCGTCTCACCCGCCGGGCAGCTGATCGAGCGAGCGAGGAGCGTCTGCTGGCCGAGTCGGTCGCCCTGGTCGGCGCCGAGGTCGCCCGGAGCCGCGGGCTGGAACCGGCCGACGGCGCAACCGCAGCACTTGACCGCCTCCTGCACGTACCGGGTCTGCAGCAGACCCGGCGCGACGAGGCCGACGCGATGTTGCGAATCGTCCTGGAGAGCGCGGCCCCACAGTCCGAGACAGCGGCGGCCCGCCTCGCGAGCCTGCCGGACCGATCGCCGCAGGCACGGCCTACCCAGCTGGTCTCCACAGCACAGCAGATCCGCCGCGACGCGCTACTGCTGAACCACCAGGCATCAAACCCCTCCTTACAAGCCTCCGGTACTGCGCTGCCGATCGCGCCGCAGCAGCAGTTGCAGCAGCAAGGCGGGCGGCATCGATCGCAGGTCGGCTCCCGCCACCGCCGGGTCTCGAACGCCCGGACCGCGACGCCCCAGGTCCGTGGATCCGGACTCGTCACCGGCATCGGTGGCCGCCCGGCCCTCGACCTGGATCTCAACGAGAACGCGGCTCTCGCGGCCCTCCAGCGACTCGGCCGCGCGGAGCTCGGCGGCATGATCACCAGCCGTCCGGCGATCAACCCCCAAACCCAGCAGGCCGTTCTCGAGACCACCACGAGCGACGCACCGCAACACCTCCGGGTCGAGATCCTGCCGACCAGCCGAGGTCTGGCCGCCGAAGGGCGACTCCGCTCGGGCACGGAGAACGATCCGCACGTACTACGGATCTCGCCGCGCCTGGCCGACGACCAGCTGGCCCAGGTCTGGGTCCACCAGCTCAGCCAGCTGACCCATGAGCTCGACGCGGCCAACACCGGGCGGCCGACCGGAGTGCTGGGCAAGCTGCGGTCGGTGTTCAGCCACGAGAAGCGCGATCGCAGGCTGAGCGCCGACTACGCGTCGTACCAGTTCCTCACCGACTCGTGGCATCGGGCGCGGGCTGCGGCTCCCCAGAGCGTCGCCGGGCTGGAGCGTGATCTCGATGCTCTCGCGACCTCGATCCGCAAGAGAGGCGGGGTCACGCCCGCACTCCCCTGGGCTGCCGACGCGATGCACGTTCCTGGGGCAGCAGCGGCCGGTACCGCCGCAGCGCTCGCAGTACGGGCCGAGTCGGCCGGGTTGGCGCCGTACACGCCTGCCGCTTTGCAACTGCAGGTTGCCGGCGCAGTCAGCGGCTTGGCGTCGGAAGTGCGGGAACTGCAGACGCTGGCTGACGCGAAGACGGCGAGTTCCGCCGCGGCCACCGACGAAGCCCGAGAACTCTCCTCGAAGGCCGCTGCCGAGCTCAGCTTCAAGGACAAGGGTGCGCCTGAACGAGCCCGCGTGCTCAACGTCGAGGCCTCCGGAGCCGCCCGGAAGGCCACCCGGCACACAGAGATCGCCGGTGGCTATCAGCAGGCAGTGGTCGCGGCCGAGCAGGCCCTGGCCGGTCAGCGAGACCTGCTGGCCGAGCTGAACGCAGTCATCAGTGACCCGCGCCAGCCGCAGGCAGCACTCGCCACCCTGGCTCAGAACGCCGTGGAGAAGACAGAGGCGTACCGGGTCGCGGCGGAGGCGGCTCTACCGGTCAAGGACGTGCTGCACACCGGTGTACCGGACGGGCAGCCGCTCAACGCTCCCATCAGCCAGATCGACCAGGTGCTGGCCGCGCACGGCATCTCCGCCCAGCTCGGCGACAGCACTGCGCCTCCACCGCTGCCGGCTGCGGCGTACCGGCGGCTGCTGTCAGGTGACGGGATGGAGTTCACCGTCGGTGGGAGCCCTGACTCCGACGTCACGAAGCTGGCCCAGGTCCGGTTGAGGCTGCGGCCTCGCGACGTCCGCGAGAACCTCGATCGCGACTACGAGCTGGCCGAGCAGATGTCGGGCACGATCGGCGATGGCGGTCAGAGCATCGCGACCACCGCGACGCATTCGACCAACTTCAGCTTCGGGGTGAATGCCCAACCACTGATGGCGATGGCGCCGCCCGGGAGCACTGTCCACTCGTTGTCCCAGGTCGCTGCTCCGCGGATCGATGTGTCCTCCGGCAGGGGCCAGAGCGAGACGAGCGGTTCCAGCTCGCACGACAAGCAGGGCGCGGTCGACGACGACCGGGGCGAATCGCTGCAGGTCGGCTGGACCGGCACGTGGGAGGTCGAGGTTCGCGCCTCCGCGACGGAGCCTTGGTCAGCGCCGGCGACGTTCGATGCGGGCCACCAGCTGACCTGGGTCTCGGCCGCCTACACCGTGAAGCCCGCCAGCGAAACGGTCACGCTCGCCGAGCTCGGCCGGGCGAACGAGGTCGACCCGGCGTTCCCTCGCCACACGGTCACCAATATCGAAGGCCTCAACTCCATCCGCGACCGGATCATCGCGGGTGGCCGCGAACGCTTCGGCGAGATCGACCGGGTCGCATACGCCCAGATCGACGGCCTGCTCACCGAGGACGTCTCCCGGCTGCTGCGGCAGACGAGCAAGCCAGGCGGGTACGGCCGCCAGATCGTCAGCGGCGGCGAGGCCGTGTACCACGTGCAGCTCGAGGTCGAGCCGATCTGGAGTACGGCGAAGCTCAGTGGTGAGTCCAGCCCCGACCTCTGGCAGGAGGAGGTCGAGGTCGACTTCAACGGCGTCAGCGCAAACCAGAGCTCCAGCTCCTCCGCATCCGCGTCGGTAGGTCTGGCCTACCCGGGCACGGCCGTGGCCGGGCAGCCGGTGCCGGACTACTACCCGAGCCCGTCCGCGCTGAACGACATCGGCTCGACGACCGCGGACGTCTCCCCGAGCGTGTCAGCCGGGCGCAACGTCTCCCGGCAAGGCGGGCTGAGCGTCAGCGCGACCTCGATCACTCCCGTCGTGCACCGCAACCAAGGCCCGACGCAGGGCGTCGTGGTCGGCCTCCGGGTCAGGGCCACTCTGCGCAAGCTCAACGATCCAGCGGCTGAGCCGGTCGTGGTGACCGACTTCTGCGACGCCCGGCTCCGGGTGCCCGAGAACGATCTGCTCCGCGCGGGCGGGCGAGTCGACAAGGACGCCGTACGGCGTAACCCTGACGGCACGGCTCGCCTGGATCAGTACAAGCGGGCCTTGCTGCGAGGCGACCCCGAGCCGCCGACCGGGGTGCAGACCCTGCCGCCCGTGATCGGGCCCGGGGCGAATCAGCTGCGCGGCGGCGGGCAAGCGCTCGTCCAGAACTTCACGGGCGATCGCGAAGCGCTGGAGCAGACGCTGCGCAACCTCAGCCGCGAAGGGCTCGTGCCGCCCCTCGACGCCAATCTCCAGCCCGTTTTCGATGACGTGCCCGACGACCGGCGGCTGCGTTCCGGGCAGCTGATCAACTACGACCGGACGGTTCAGCACATCGCCGCCGAGCGCCTCGAAGCCGGCTACAACCAGGCCACGCAGAGCGGTATCCCGCTGGTGCTGATCGACCAGCGGACCGGGCACGCGCCGCAGTACCGGACGTTCCGGATCGCCGTTCAGCAGGACTTCACGGACGTCACCGGCGAGGGGACGAGTACGACCGACAACGTCGTACGGCTCGGGATCGCCTCCGATGCGAGCAGCCGTTCGGGCGGGCGGTCGAAGGGCGTGCCTTTGTCGGCGGGGGCGAGCCTCAGCAATGGTCCGGCCGAAGGCGTTCGCGGCTGGGCCGGGCGGATCGGGGTGAAGCTCAGCCGGAGCGCGGTCGGCAGGAGCTTCAACTGGTCGGCGGGCCGCCGGGTCAACCGGGTGTCGCTGACCGAGACCACCGGGCCGGTCGACATCCTGCGGACCGGTCACCGGGTCGTCGTCACCGAGATCACCAAGGACGGCGACTCCGCTCCCCTCGCCGACGCGAAGGGCAGCGCCCGGATCCTCGTCGACAACGCGCTGGCGCGGGCGGCCGAGCCGGTCCACGCGGCCCAGCCCAAGGCCCCGAGCGCGGCCGCGGTCAAGCAGTCGATGCCGGTGCACGTCGACGCGGGAAACCCCGTCGACCGGATCACGTCGGCGGTGGACGCGATCGACCTGGGTTCCAACACCTATCTCGAACTGCACGCCATGCTCGCGCCGGACAGCCTGGTCGCGCACAAGGAGTGGATGAACGGCGAGTACCGGCTCCCGATGACCATCGTTCCGCCGGCGGGCAATCCCGTGGACGCGATTCGCCAGGGCACGTTGCTGCCGCGTGGCCTCAGTGTGGTGGTCCGTGGTGAGGCGGTCGACCGCACCTTCCTCGCGGTCACCGAGCAGAACTCGGGCGACATCAACTTCACCATGAAGGACACCGGCTTCACCTCCGGCCGATCGACCTCGGGCGGAGTCGGCGTCGACGGCGGTGCCGGCCCGGTCGAGGCCGATGGTTCCGCGTTCTCGGGCGGCGCCAACCTCGGGCGCACCGGCGGTACGTCGCAGTCGACAAGCAACAGCCAGACCACCGGCGAAGAGGGCCTGCTGGTCAACATCGGCACGCATCACCAGTTCCTCGACCGGTACAAATTGGTCGCCGACCTCGTCGACGCCAACGGCGCCGTGGTGCAGTCCGTGCCGTTGCAGGACGCCAAGGTACAGACGACGACGCCGGAGCGACGTGCCCTGCGCTTGTACGGGCGACGCGAGCTCGACCTTCCGCTGGAGGTCGTCAGCGACGCGGCCGAGCGATATCTCGAGGGCCAACTCAAGATCAGCCCGCGAGACGCCGCGGCCTTCGTTCGTCGCTACAAGCAGGAGAAGGCCAGTGTCACCACAGGTCTGGCCACCGAGCACACCGACGAGCGGCTGACCGAGCGACTCGTCGAGCACGCGAAGGCCTCCCAGTCGACCGCGCCGTCGGCTCGGCAGCGGTTCGACGACGCGGTCATCGGCATCGCACGAGTCGCCGACCAGCCGCGCGAGATGGGGCTGCCACCGCAGTACGACATCGGGCTGGCGTCGGCGCAGATCGAGGACATCAGCCCGATCGGTCAGCCGGGTGGACAGGTGGATCTCCTCAATCCCGCGCTCAAGCAGGTCGAAAAGCTGGCCCCGGGACTGCTGGCGTCCAACCCGATGCTGCGGGCCGCTCTGGCCACCGACCTCGGGACCGACGGCTGGCAGGGGCACCTGGGCGACATGTACGGCGTCCGTGGCTTCGTCGCCGAGGTGGAGGTACCGGTCCCCGGGCAACCTCAGCCCGACCTCATCGTCGTCCGCGTCAAGGCCCGGTACGACGGTCCAGTACTGGTCGACGGGACGCCAGACATCCCCGAGGTCGACGCGATCGGGCTCAAGCAGAACTACGACTACGGCACCCAGGAAGAGTCCGTCTCGCACACTACGACGTACGCGGCGGGCGCTGAGCTGAAGGACTCCTCCTTGTCGGGAGGCATCGGGACCGACCGCAGCCGCAACGTCACCGCCAAGCGCGGCACCCAGAACACGCACGTGGACCGGACTGGGCACTTCAACCAGGCCGAGATCCGCCGGGACGCCACCTTCGATGTTCAGGTGTCCCGGGTCCGCAGCGCGGGTGCAGCCACGATGGCCGGCCTGCGCTGGCGGCTCAACCGGACCCTGCCCGCGGAGCAGACGACTCACGCGACACCCGAGCAGGTCCAGGCCCGGATGACGCTGATGGTGCCCCGCGAGCTGCTCAAGGAGGCAACCCCGAACGCTCCGGCTCCGGCGGTCGAGCCCGATCACCGCGTCGTACAGGTGCCGGAGGGCGCCACCGCAGAGGCGATGATCCCGCATGGCGAGGGTGAGCCGGAGGTCGATCAGCTCCATCAGCAGATCCGGGCGTACCTGGTTGCCCACAAGGACATGGGCGAAGCGGCGATGCGGGAGAACGACGTCGCGCTGGAGGGCGAGCTCTCGCCGACCGCGCTGCGGGCCGCCCTCAAGCGACTGACCAGCGACCAAGGCCTGGAGCTGACGGCGATGGCCGGCCGGGGCAACTCGAACACCAAGTTCGTCGTCACCGTCAAGGCCAGGCCGGTGGGCTGGGAGCTGCAGGACGACCCCATCTCCGGCGGCCAGAGCGGCCAGGTGTGGCGGGCCATGGAGAGCAATGGCATCACCGTCACCGGCAACCGGCTGATGCCGGTGACGGGCAGCGGTGGCGCGAGTGGTGGGCTGGTCAACGTCGGCGGCTCGGTCGGCGAACAGGTCAAGGAGCAGTCCTCCGACTCCCACGCGACCCGGCTGGAGACGAGCCGCTTCAAGGAGGGCGAGCAGGCGACCGTGAAGGCGCCGATGGCCCTCAGCGTGACGGTTCACGAGGTGGCCGAATCGGGCCGCGGCCTGCCGAAGGTCAAGCGCTCCGTGCAGTTGCCCGAGACCGCCAACGCCGTGTACTACCTCAAGATGCTCCAGAACGAGTACCTCGACGGTCTGCGGCAACTCGAGTCGGGCACCAAGGCCGCACCAGCGCTGGAGGCGGCCGGGCCCAAGCCCGCGAAGGCCGAGCTGCGCACCACGGAGTACGGAGTAGATGCCGCAGGCAACGATGTTCACCAGCCGTACCGGCCACTGCTGACCGCGCTGAACCAGGCGGTCGCGGAGAAGCGCACAGTGGCTCTGGCCGTGCAGGAGGCCGGCGGGGCGGAGCGACACTATGAGGCCTTCCAGGACGGATCGCTGAAAGAGGTGGGCGACGACTCCGGCTATGCCGAGGCGTTCGCCGGTCTGCACCCGAGGGTCGCGCTGATGTGCGAGGGACGCGTCGACCTGCGCACGCTCTACAACGGCACCGCGCGGTCGGAGTCGTTCAACGGCAAGGTGGCCGAGGCGCTCGAGCACAACGGCGTACCGCTCGCGATGCTGAAGGGCCTCGACCACTCGACCACTGCCCGGCAGCTGAGCGCGCCGGCGGGCCAGGGCGAGCGGCAACCGACCGGCGGCGCCGGCACCAGTCACGGCGCTGGTCACGGCCCTGGTCACGGTGCCGGCCATGGGCCCGCGCTGGCAGGTCAGTGACGCGTCGGCCTATCCGCGCCGGGATACCGGGCATGATGGTCCGACACGAGGAGAGGGACGGCATGGCTTTCGCGATGGCACGCACGAGGGACGAGGCGCACCTCTATCTCGAGCTGCACCCCTGCCCGGACTGCGGTTCGGTCGAGGCGCCCTGGGAGCACGCGCTGATCGAGGTCGACGGCGACCTGACCATCAGCTACGCCGCGGTCTGTCCGGGCTGCGCGGCCGAGCGGGAGTACCTGTTCGGTCTGCCGGCCAAAGAGACTCCAGTGGGATCCTGGCCGACCTTCGGCGGTACCGAGCCTTCGGAGCTGCTCGATGCCGGCCAGTGGCTGGCGGTGGCCGACCAGGCAGCCGGCAACGTGCCCGTCGAGCCGGCGGAGGCAGGGCTCGCCTTGTCCATCGCGCGGGCGGCGGTCGAGGAAGTCATCAAGTTCGTGCCACCCGGGCAGCCCGTCGTACCGGCGGAGGAGTTCTGGACGCCGGACGGCCGCCAGGTCTTCGAGGCCGAACCCGGGAGGTTCCGGCTGGACCGCCTGCTGGTGGTGCGCGACACGTATCACGAACTCGTCCGAGAAACAGGAGCGAAATAACCGATGCTGACCGCAAGGACCCTGGCCGAGACCCAGGTCTACGTGAGCCTGACGACGGTGGCCGACGAGTCCGCACCGGCCGCCGAGCCCGCCCCGATCCTGCCCGGCGTGAACGCCGCCGAGGGCGAGGACGCCTGGACGGTGACCACGACGGCGGGCGAGATCTCGGTGCCGTACGCCTCGGAGCAGGCGGCCCGGACGGTCGGCGCGCGCTTCGGCCTCGGGGTCTCGCAGCTCGTCGACGCCGCCCAGTGGGTGCTCGTGGCGGAGACGTTCGCGCGCCGGGCGCTGGCGGCCGACATGGCCTACAGCGGTGGTCCGGATCAGGATCGGGCCATTGTCGAGCTGAACTGGGAGGCCGCCGCCGACGCGGTCGGTGAGGCGCTGAAGTTCCTGCCGGAGGGTGCCGAAGATGTCGCCGAGGCGGGCGTCTGGTCCGAGCTCGGCGCCCAGGCCCGCGCCCAGAACCCGCAGATGCTCACCCGCGGCAAGCTGGTCGACGACCTGCAGTACTACCGCGGCACGCTCGACGACTTCCGCGCGCTCTACGGCCCGTCAGTCTGAGCCGGGCGGGTCGGTGAGCTCGATCCGGATTGCCCGAGCGTCTACCCCGGCCTGCTCCAGCACCTTCTGCCGGGGATCGGCCACGCCGAGAAAGGGAGGCCGGACCAGCGGGTGAAGCGCCTTCAGCCGTGGGTCTTCGAGCACGGTGTCGATCGCCTTCCGGTCTCCCCCGCAGACCAGTACGTCGAGCTTGGCCGGCGCGAGGATCCGTACGGCGACCTCGGTGGCCGCGTTGAACGCCTCGCGCGCCTGATTGTCGCGACGACGGGCGAACCGCTGCTGCGACCAGCCACCGGCCTTGGTGGTGCCCTGCACGTGCCGGGAGCCGACCTTGGAGTCCACCAACTTGGTGCCGGCGAAAACACCAGCGCCATAGCCACCGCGGCGTACGAGCAACAACCCGACGCGCCGCTCGGTCAGCACATGCGCCACCAGCCCGGCCGGTGTGCGGTCTTCGAGCGGCCCGAACGGTACTTCGATGTCGGCGCGCGACCCGTCCTCGGCCGATGCGCTGAGGTGGGTCGGCGTCACGTCGTACGAGGTGACGCCGTGGCGCTCGGTGAAGCCGGCCAGCCAGCGTTCGAGCCGCTCGGGGCCGATGGAGACGATTCGGGTCACCCGTTGACGCTAGCCCATCCGGACATGCTGAAGCCCGGGCCACCTGACCCGGGCTTCGGCAGTACTAGGGTGCTCCGACGTTTACGTGCTGCTCAGACGTTGAAGCCGAGCGCGCGCAGCTGGTCGCGGCCGTCGTCGGTGATCTTCTCCGGGCCCCACGGCGGCATCCAGACCCAGTTGATCCGGAAGTCGTTGACCAGGCCTTCGAGTGACATCCGGGTCTGGTCCTCGATCACGTCGGTCAGCGGGCAGGCCGCGGACGTCAGCGTCATGTCGATGATCGCGGTGTTGCTGTCGTCCACGGTCACGCCGTAGATCAGGCCGAGGTCGACGACGTTGATCCCCAGCTCGGGGTCGACGACGTCCTTGAGCGCCTCGGTCACGTCTTCGACGGCAACCGGGGTCGTACCGGCTGGCTTGCCCGCCGCCTCGAGGTCTACCTCGGGCAGCTCGATCTTCTCGTCGGTCTGCTCAGACATTGGTTGCTCCTTCTTTCTTCGCGAGTGCCTGGGCGGTCGCGTCGCGCCAGGCAGACCAGCCCAGCAACGCGCACTTCACCCGGGCCGGGAACTGCGCGACACCCGCGAAGGCGACGCCGTCTTCCAGAACTTCTTCGTCCGGTTCCACATTCCCCCGGCCCTGCATCAGTTCCAGGAACTTCTCGTACGTCGCCATGCCCTCGGCGATCGGCTTGCCGATCACCAGGTCGCTCATCACCGAGGTGGCCGCCTGGCTGATCGAGCAACCGACGCTCTTGTGCGTCACGCCGGTCACCGTGTCACCGTCGAGCTCGACGCGCAACGTGACCTCGTCCCCGCAGGACGGGTTCACGTGGTGCACCTCCACGTCGTACGGGTCCGACAGCCCGGCGTGGTGCGGGCTGCGGTAGTGATCCAGGATGATCTCTTGGTACAGGCTGTCGAGCTGCATATCAGTCCACCTTGAAGAATGACCGGACGAACCCGAGCCCGTCGACGAGCGCGTCGATCTCCTCGGGAGTCGTGTACAGGTAGAAAGACGCTCTGGTCGACGATTGCATTCCGAACCGCTCGTGCACCGGCCGCGCGCAGTGGTGCCCGGCGCGGACCGCGATACCGCGAGTGTCCAGAACTGTCGACACGTCGTGCGGGTGCACGCCGTCGAGCTCGAAGCTGATCGCTCCGCCCCGGTCGGCGATGTCGCTCGGCCCGAGGATCTTCAGCCCCGGCACCGTCTTCAGGCCTTCCAGCGCGTACGCCGTGATGGCCTGCTCGTGGGCCGCAACCTTGTCCATCCCGATGCCGGCCAGGTAATCCAGCGCCGCGCCGAGCCCGACGGCCTGCGCGATCGGCGGCGTACCGGCCTCGAAGCGCGCCGGCGGCGGGGCGTACGTCGAGCCCGTCATCCGCACGATCTCGATCATCTCGCCCCCGCCGAGGAACGGCGGCAGCTGGGCGAGCAGGTCGTAGCGTCCCCAGAGCACGCCGATCCCGGTCGGGCCGACGACCTTGTGACCGGTGAAGGCGAGCAGGTCGGCGCCGAGCGTCGAGACGTCGACCGGGAACTGCGGCACGGCCTGGGAGGCGTCGACCACGACCGTCGCACCGACCGTGTGGGCCTTCGCGGCGATCTCGGTGATCGGGTTGATCGTGCCGAGCGCGTTCGAGACCCAGGTCAGCGAAACGATCTTGGTGCGCTCGTTGATCAGCTCCTCGATGTTGCTCAGGTCGAGGCGGCCCTCGTCCGTCACGCCGAACCAGCGCAGGGTCGCGCCGGTGCGCTCGCAGGCGAGCTGCCACGGGACGATGTTGCTGTGGTGCTCCATCTCCGTGATGAGCACCTCGTCCCCCGGCTTCAGCGAAGCACCGAGCGTGTACGCCGCCAGGTTGAGCGCCTCGGAGGCGTTCTTGGTGAAGACGATCTCGTCCCGGTTGGTCGCGCCGATGAAGGCAGCGACCTTGTCCCGGCCACCCTCGTACGCCGCGGTCGCCTCGGCACCCAGCTGGTGCATGGCACGAGCCACGTTGGCGTTGTGGATCAAGTAGTGATCCTCGATCGCCTTGACCACCTGAACCGGCTTCTGCGACGAGTTCGCCGAGTCCAGGTAGACCAGCGGGAAGTCGTTCGCCAGCACTCGCGACAGGATGGGGAAGTCCGCCCGGACCGATTGCAGGTCCAGCGGACTGCTGAAGGTCCGGGCGTCACTCATGCCTTGGCGCCTGTCTTCAGGAACCGCTCGTAGCCGTTGGCCTCGAGCTCGTCGGCCAGCTCCGGGCCGCCCTCTTCGGCGACCTTGCCATCGACGAAGACGTGCACGAAGTCCGGCGTGATGTAGCGCAGGATCCGGGTGTAGTGGGTGATCAGCAGAACGCCCTTGTCACCCTTCTCCGCGAACCGGTTGACGCCGGTGGAGACGATCTTCAGCGCGTCGATGTCGAGGCCTGAGTCGGTCTCGTCGAGGATCGCGATCTTCGGGTCGAGCAGCTCGAGCTGGACGATCTCGTGCCGCTTCTTCTCACCACCGGAGAAGCCCTCGTTCACGTTCCGGGTGCCGAACTCCGGGTCCATCTCCAGGTCGGAGAGCGCCTTGTTGACGTCCTTGACCCAGGTGCGCAGCTTCGGCGCCTCGCCGTCGATCGCGGTCTTGGCGGTGCGCAGGAAGTTCGACACCGACACCCCGGGGACCTCGACCGGGTACTGCATGGCCAGGAACAGGCCGGCCCGGGCGCGCTCGTCGACCTTCATGTCCAGGACATCTTCGCCGTCGAGCGTCACGGTGCCGCTGGTGACGTTGTACTTCGGGTGGCCGGCGATCGAGTACGCCAGCGTGGACTTGCCGGAACCGTTCGGGCCCATGATCGCGTGCGTCTGACCACCGGCGATGGTCAGGTCGACGCCGCGCAGGATCTCCTTCGGGCCGTTCTCGGTATCGACCGACACGTGCAGGTCGCGGATCTCGAGTGTCGCCATGGGGGTTTCTATCTCCGTCTTTACTAGGAAGCCTGGTTCAGGGGGTTCTTGACGTCGACCAGCAGATCGTCGCCGTCCAGCCGCACCGGGTAGACCGGTACCGGGTCGTACGCCGGCAGGCTGAGCGGCTCGCCGGTCTTCAGACTGAAGCGCGAGCCGTGCAGCCAGCACTCGATCTCGCAGTCGCCGACGTCGCCCTCGGACAACTGGATCTGCGCGTGCGAGCACTCGTCGCGGACGGCGAAGTACTGGCCGTCGCTCTTCACGACCGCCACCTCGACGCCGCCCACCTCCGTCGCGATGACCCCTTCGTCGGGGACGTCGGCGACGGCGCACGCGCGTTCGAACGAGTCACTCATGCTCAGGCCTTGGCCGCCGCGCTCAGCTCAGCCGCCCGGGCCAGCTTCTGCTCGATCACGTCGTGCAGGTGCTCGGTCACCTCGGGAACGCCGATCCGGCCGATGATGTCGTTGAAGAAGCCGGACACCACCAGTCGCCGGGCCTCGTCCTCGGGGATGCCGCGGGCCTGCAGGTAGAACAGCTGCTCGTCGTCGAACCGGCCGGTCGCCGAGGCGTGCCCGGCGCCCTCGATCTCGCCGGTCTCGATCTCCAGGTTTGGCACCGAGTCGGCGCGGGCGCCATCGGTGAGCACCAGGTTCCGGTTCAGCTCGAAGGTGTTGGTGCCCTCGGCCGCGGCCCGGATCAGCACGTCGCCGATCCACACCGAGCGGGCGTGGTCACCGGCGAGCGCGCCCTTGTAGAGCACGTTGCTCTTGCAGTTGATCGCCTCGTGGTCGACGAACAGCCGGTTCTCGTGGTGCTGGCCCGACTCGGCGAACAGCACGCCGAGCAGGTTCGCGTCGCCACCCGGACCGGCGTACCGGACGTTGGTGGAGAGCCGGACGATCTTGCCGCCCAGCGTCACCGTGACGTGGTTGAGCTTGGCGTCCCGGCCGATCACGGCGTCGTGCTGGCCGACGTGGATCGACTCGTGGTCGCCCTGCTGGATCGACACGACGCGCAACTCGGCGCCGTCACCGACAACGATCTCCACGTTGGCCGCGTATTCGCCGCTGCCCGTGTGGTCGATGATCACGGTCGCCCGGCTGTGCCGGCCGGCCTCGATCACCAGGTGGCCGTAACCGCGGCCGCCGAGGCTGGCGACGTTCACGTGCACGGGCTCGGTCAGCTCGGCCTCGACCGGGATCCGGACCGCGAGCGCTTCGCCGGCCTGCTTCCAGGCGATGGCGGCGACCCGGTCCTGCGGGGTGAGTGCCTTGACGGCGTCGACGGCGATGCTCTCGACGACGACGCCCTCGGGGCCGTGCGCGTCGATTTTGGGCGTCTCGGTGCCGGCCTCGTCGGCGAACAGTGCCTTCAGGGCCTTGACCGGGGTGAAGCGCCACTCCTCTTCACGGCCGTTCGGCACCGGGAAGTCGGCCACGTCGTACGACGTGGTCCGCTCGCTCCGGGCCTGCAACGGCACCGGGGAGCCCGGCCCGTGGGAGTGCGCCTGGTTACCGGTCGCAACCAGGGTTTCGGTGGCTGACATCAGCCGACGGCCCCTTCCATCTGCAGCTCGATCAGTCGGTTCAGTTCCAGCGCGTACTCCATCGGGAGCTCGCGGGCGATCGGCTCGATGAAGCCGCGGACGATCATCGCCATCGCCTCGTCCTCGGCCATTCCCCGGCTCATCAGGTAGAAAAGCTGGTCGTCGCTGACCTTGGAGACGGTCGCCTCGTGCCCCATCGCGACGTCGTCCTCGCGGACGTCGACGTACGGGTAGGTGTCGGAGCGGCTGATCGTGTCGATCAGCAGCGCGTCACAGCGCACCGTGGACTTGCTGTGGTGCGCGCCCGGCGCGACCTCGACCAGACCGCGGTACGACGTCCGGCCACCGCCACGGGCGACCGACTTCGAGATGATCGAGCTCGACGTGTACGGCGCGTTGTGGACCATCTTCGAGCCGGCGTCCTGGTGCTGGCCCTCGCCGGCGAACGCGATCGACAGCGTCTCGCCCTTGGCGTGCTCACCCATCAGGTAGACGGCCGGGTACTTCATCGTCACCTTGGAGCCGATGTTGCCGTCGATCCACTCCATCGTCGCGCCCTCTTCACAGGTGGCGCGCTTGGTGACCAGGTTGTAGACGTTGTTCGACCAGTTCTGGATCGTCGTGTAGCGGCAGCGGGCGCCCTTCTTCACGATGATCTCGACGACCGCGGAGTGCAGCGAGTCCGACTTGTAGATCGGCGCCGTGCAGCCCTCGACGTAGTGAACGTAGGCGTCCTCGTCGACGATGATCAGGGTCCGCTCGAACTGGCCCATGTTCTCGGTGTTGATCCGGAAGTAGGCCTGCAGCGGGATGTCCACCTTGACGCCCTTGGGCACGTAGATGAACGAGCCGCCGGACCAGACCGACGTGTTCAGCGCGGCGAACTTGTTGTCGCCGACCGGGATCACCGAGCCGAAGTACTCCTGGAACAGCTCCGGGTGCTCGCGCAGGCCGGTGTCGGTGTCCATGAAGATGACGCCCTGGGCCTCCAGGTCCTCGCGGATCTGGTGGTAGACGACCTCCGACTCGTACTGCGCGGCGACGCCGGCGACCAGGCGCTGCTTCTCCGCCTCCGGGATGCCGAGCCGGTCGTAGGTGTTCTTGATGTCCTCGGGCAGCTCTTCCCAGCTGGTGGCCTGCTTCTCCGTCGAGCGGACGAAGTACTTGATGTTGTCGAAGTCGATCCCGGACAGATCGGCGCCCCAGGACGGCATCGGCTTGCGGTCGAAGAGCTTCAGGCCCTTCAGCCGCAGGTCCAGCATCCACTCCGGCTCGTCCTTCAGCGTCGAGATGCCCCGCACCACGTCGGCGTTGATGCCGCGCTTGGCGATGGAACCGGCAGCGTCACTGTCGGACCAGCCGAACTTGTACGTGCCGAGCCCGTCGAGCTCGGGGTGAGCGGTTTGCGTCATCGTGCAGTCCTCGCAGATTCGCCGTCGGAAACAAGGGAAACCGATGCCGGGGCACCGGGAATGTGCGTAGTACAGACACCGTCGCCGTGGGCGATGGTGGCCAGCCGCTGGACGTGCCGGCCGAGGAGTCTCGAGAACACCTCGGTCTCGGCCTCGCACAGCTGGGGGAACTGCGCGGCCACGTGCGCGACCGGGCAGTGGTGCTGGCACAACTGCTCGCCGGCACCGGCTTGCTGGGCTGAGGCGGCATACCCGTCCGCGGTCAGTGCCTTGGCCAGTACCTGCGCCTTGTCACTCTCGGGAGCCGCCGCCAGCAACTCCCTGTACCGCTCTTCCACCTCGGCGACCCGCTGCCGGGCGAACTCCACGACGGCCTCGTCGCCACCGGACTCCGCGATGAAGCGGAGGGCGGTCGCGGCCAGGTCGTCGTACGCCTGGTGGAAATCGTGCCGGCCGATGTCGGTCAGCACGAAGACCTTGGCGGGACGGCCACGGCCACGGGGGCCGTAGACGCGCTCCTCGCGGCTCTCGACCAGGCCCGCTTCGAGCAGGTGGTCGAGGTGCCGGCGGACCGCCGCCGGGGTCAGCTCGAGCCGGTCGGCCAGCACCGCTGCGCTGGACGGCCCGTTGGTCAGGATCGAGCGGGCGACCCGGTCCCGGGTGGATTCGTCCCGCGCGACAGCAGTGCCCTCGGGCACTCGGCTGGTCTGTGCGGAAGTTTTCACAACAACAGTGTCACCTAATTGCTGGAGGCCTTCAAATAAGGCTGCCCTAACCGGTTCGCCACCCCGCGCCTGCCACTTCGGGTGACCGTGAGCAGCGTCACGTCAAGGCGTTTACTACTCTGCACTTGTGCCAGTCGCGGTGGAGATCGACAACCTCGTCGTCCGGTACGGCGAGAAGGCCGCTGTGGACGGGCTCAGTCTCACCGTAACCGGCGGAACAGTGACGTCCGTGCTCGGCCCCAACGGAGCCGGCAAGACGACCACGGTGGAGAGCTGTGAAGGCTTCCGCCGGCCCGACTCGGGGCAGGTCCGGGTGCTCGGGCTCGACCCGATCGCCGACCACGACGAGCTGATGCCCCGGATCGGCGTGATGCTGCAGGACGGCGGCGCCTGGTCGGGCGTCCGCGCGCTGGAGATGCTCCGGTACGTCGCGTCGCTGCACGCCCATCCGCTGGAGCTCCCGGCGCTGATCGAGCGGCTGGACCTCGGCACCTGCGGCCGTACGCCGTACCGGCGCCTCTCGGGTGGGCAGAAGCAGCGCCTGTCGCTGGCGATGGCGATCGTCGGGCGGCCGGAGATCGTCTTCCTGGACGAGCCGACCACCGGGCTCGACCCGCACGGTCGCCGGGAGATCTGGCAGCTGATCCGGGATCTGCGCGATGACGGCGTGACCGTCGTGCTGACCACGCACGCGATGGACGAGGCAGAGCAGCTGTCCGACCAGGTGCACGTAGTGTCGGCCGGCAAGGTGATCGCCTCCGGCAGTCCCGACGTATTGACCGAGCACGGCGCCAAGTCGCTCGAGGATGTCTATCTGGCGCTGACGGCTCGGGAGAGCAAGTGAGGACTGAGCAAGTGAGCACCACCTATGTCCCTCGTCCTGGCTCCGCCCCCTGGCCCCGGAAGGTCTACTCGCACGCAGTCATGGAGTTCCGACTGCTCCTGCGCAACGGAGAGCAGTTGCTGCTCGCCCTGGTGATCCCGCTGGGGCTACTGCTCCTCCTGGGTGGCACTGGCCTCGGCGACCGGCTCCCCCTCGGCGACGGGCCGGCTGTGGACCTCGCAGTACCGCGGGTGCTCGCGCTGGCCGTGCTGTCCACCTCCTTTACCTCCCTGGCCATCGCGACCGGCTTCGAGCGCCGGTACGGGGTGATCAAGCGGCTGGGCGCCTCTCCCCTGTCCCGGACCGGTCTGCTGGCCGGGAAGATCGGCTCGGTCCTGGCGATCCAGGTGATCCAGCTGACCGTCCTGATCGTCGCTGGCTTCGCCCTGGGCTGGAAGCCGGTCGGCGGGCCTACTGCGGTGTTCGGCGTCCTACTGATGGTCTTGTGCGGTACTGCGGCCTTCGCTTCGCTCGGGCTACTGATGGCCGGAGTGCTGCGCGCCGAGGCGACGCTGGCCGCGGCGAACCTCCTGTACCTGCTGCTGCTGGTCGGTGGCGCGATCATGACGCCGGTCGAGGAGTACCCCGAGAGCATGCAGGGCGTAGTACGGCTGCTGCCGAGTGCCGCGCTGGCCAACGGGCTCGCGAACTCCACCCTGGAAGGCGTTGTGCCGTGGGCCGCTGCACTGTCTCTGGCCCTGTGGGCTGCCGTGCTCGGATACCTGGTGTCCCGGACCTTCCGGTGGGACTGAGCAAGGCCTTCTCTAGAGTGTGCCGGTGACCACGGACGCCCCCACCCACCCGACCGAGCCTGTCAACGGATTCTGGCGGCTGGTGCCAGAGCCGAGCCTGGACGTCGTCCGCCGCTGGGGCTGGACCTCCGTCGTGGTCAACATCGGCATCGTGGTGACCGGCGGGCTGGTGCGGCTGACCGGCTCGGGGCTGGGCTGCCCGACCTGGCCGTCGTGCACCGACTCGTCGTACGTGCCGCACAGCGAGCTGGGGTTCCACGCCGCGATCGAGTTCGGCAACCGGATGCTCGGGTTCGTGGTCGCGGTAGTCGCGATCTGCACCTGGCTCGTGGTGATGCGGTACCGGCCACGGCGTACCGACTTGCGGCGACTCGCCACCGCGGCCGCGCTGGGTGTCCCGCTGCAAGCTGTGATCGGTGGCGTGAGCGTTCTCACCGGACTGAACCCGTGGATCGTGTCGGCGCACTTCCTGGTGTCGCCGATCATCATCACGTTGACCGTGGCGATGATGCGGCGGTCGAGGACGAGTCCTTATCCGCACACTCCCCCGGTGGTCCGGGCGCTCGCAACCGCTTGTGTGGTGGCGGTCTGGGTGGCCGTTGCCCTCGGCACCGTTGTCACCGGCGCCGGGCCGCACTCAGGCGATCCGGAGACGGGCCGGAACGGCTTCGATCCGGAGATCATCAGCCAGCTGCACTCCGACAGCGTGTTCGCCCTGCTGGGTGTCTCGATCGCTCTGGTGATCGCCACCCGGGTGACGGCGACCTCCCGCACCCTGCGCAAACTCGCTGCCTGGTTGCTGGCGATGGAGCTGATACAGGGTGCGGTCGGTTTCACTCAGTACTTCACTGGCCTGCCGTGGGTGCTCGTGCTGATCCACATGTTCTTCGCCGGATTGCTGATCGCCCTGGTCACAGCCGTTTACGGCGAACGTGGAACACCCGCTACTTGATTCTGTAGATGGCTCCCGGGCCGAACAGCGGTGACGAGACGAAGACGTCGCCGTACCTGTTGATGGCCGCGCCCGCCGGAAGGACCAGCTTGCCCTTGGCAAGTTCCTTCTTGTAACCGGCCTTGTGGTGCTTGCCGGGGTACTGGAGGAACAACGAACCAATCGCCGGCGTGCCCGGAGGTTCGGCCGCAAGCCAAGTGGCCTTGGCCAGCTCGACGACCGCGATCGTGCCGTGCGGACCCGCGGCCAGGTCGACGATCGAGGTGTAGCCGTCGGCGTACCGCTGGCAGCTGCCCTTGTTCGGCTTCAGCGGGTCACAGACCGCGTTGACCGATCCGGGCTTGATCCGCCAGATCTCAGAGGTCCCGGCCGTGGCCGGGAAGCCGCGCAGCTCGCCCACGTAGTAGTAGCCGTCGGAGCCGACCGTCACCGAGGTGGCGACCGCTTCGGCCGGCATCAGCTGACCACCGAACTCAGCCGGCGCCTTGACGACGCGCGGCTTGAGCCGGGCGACCGTCTTGATCTTGCCGTTCGGCCAGACCCGGAGCAGATCGTTGTTCGCGGCATCGGACACGAGCACCGTGCCGTCGCGCAGCGTGGCCACGCCGAACGGATTCGACTCCGTCGGTTCGTCCGCCAGGTTGTACGGGTCCGGATCCTTCAGCTGGTACTTCGCGATGTCGGCCACCTTGACCGGCGACTTGCCCGGCCGCAGCTTGAACAGCGTTGCGCTACCGGGCGGCAACGGCTGCCCTGGTTCGCCACCCGCACCGGTCAGCGCATAGGTAGTACCCCACCTGTCGGTGTCGACCGCCGGCGGGAAACCGCCCGGAACCGTACCGAGCTTCTTGATCCCCTTGTTGGTGCCATAGGCCCACGCCTCGTAAACCGAGCCGTCACCCAGGCTGTAGACGATCTTGGACCCGTTGGCCGCGACTCCACGCGGCCCGTTCAGACCGGTCACCACCGGTTTGAGACTGCTGTGGCCACCAGTACCTTCGGCCTGCGCCGCCACCAGCACCGTACCGAGAAGCGCAACGGCCGAAACCGCCGCTATTCGTGCTGTCCTAACCCGCACCTCTACCCCCTACATGCCCGTCCCCCCAGCATGGAGCCGCCCTCCACGGACCCTCCATGGCAACACCACAACCCCTACAGGTCAACGGGAAAGCACACCGCCACCACCCGCACACCGAGGGCACATAGAACGACAGGGCAACCACCCCTGCCCAATCAGGCAGCACATCCCAATCGAGCACCAACCAGTCGCCCCAAGCCCCAACACGCGCTCAAGTCGCAGCCCCGACGGCCCACCTTGTGCACGACCTGAGCGTTTCGGGGCCGGCAATCCACTCAGGTGGTGCACAAAGTCGCCGACCCGACACCTCCAACAGCCCCAGAGGCGGCCGGCTCGCACCCGAGCGCCCTGTCTGAGGGGTTGACCCCTCAGACGGCTTGCCACAGGAGCGGCCGATCGGCGATCGCTCATGCGCGACGCAAGAGCGGCGGGCTCGGGCGGGTGGCGGTAGTGCGGCGACGTAGAAGGGCGACCCGG
>NZ_JAAGLV010000028.1 GCF_010548305.1 Streptomyces sp. SID13031 | reverse complement strand
TCGACGGCAGTGACTACCCCAGCCACACCGCCCAAGAGACCGCGATCGCCGGCTACGTCCGCTGGCACAACAAACGCTCCCAGCCCAAACGACGCTTCGCTGTCGACTCCAAAATCCGCCGACCCGATTACCTGCCCAACGTTGCTTGACGAGGCACTAGCTTGCAGGGGCGGTCGAGAGCACAGATAACGCAGGGACCGATCTCTGCGACACGGATCCACAGTGGAATCTGAAGGAATCCAAATCAGCCTAGGCAGCCATCAATCTAGTACACCCAATCCGGCGGCGGCATTTCGGGGAAACTGCGCTGCTGAGCAGCGATGACATGACCGAAGCTCAGCTGAAGCTCTGGCACAATGAGGGTGCCGTATGGATCGGTGCTCATTTCACTGATTAACTGTTCCGCGATAGCTCGGAGACAGACTGCGTCCCCTGGAGTATCGGCCATTCGAATCAACGGGAGGAGCTTCGGCAGAGCCGTTCCCAGATCCCACTCGGGACCGTATGGAGCTCCCGTGTCCCGAGTCAATGAGAGAGACCGTGACTCGAGCAGTTCGGGATCGACGTGTAGCGGGCGAAGCATGCCGTCCTCTTCGACGAGCGGATCGTAGGCTACAACGCTCGCACGGAAGAGACGCTTCGAACTCGCGCAAATCTCCCCGACCGGCCGACTGAGGTCGACATCGACAAGGTGCGCGAGGTGCGTCTCAAGGGCGACACTCGAAGTACGAACCCGCGGCACGATGACACTTTCTTCCGGGAGGATAATGATCTCGCTGACGAGGGCTGCTCGCCGCGATGTGTCCCATTCACTCGGTTCGAAGAACTGCAGGGGTTTGAGTACCTCTACAAGCATCGTATTTAGCCTGGTAGCACCGGAGACAATTATTCCGGCGTGCTCAACAACGTTTGCCACTCGTCGCTGTTCTTTGTTGCGGGCTGTTTTGGCTGCAGCTACCGCCCAGCCCGCGACGTGAGCGAGAACCGGCCAGGACAGTCCAATAATCATGAGTTATCTTCCTTTCTCGGCCGGTCTGCCGGGTGTGGAGTCCCAGCCCGTTGAGTGCCCGCGACAGCTCGGTCGTGATGGCACCCAACTTTGCACGTTGCCCCGATCACCATCCTTAGCTCACGACCTGACGGAGTCCACGACTTCGCGGATGACCTCATCGCGCGCAACTCGACGCGGAGACCTTGCTCCGCGCAGCCCCACCAGACCTAGCTGAAGTCCGTCGGGCCGCTGAACTGATTCGGGGAAAGAATGCCTATCGCCGTGGCTGTATAGGAAAACCTATACAGCCAGCCGTCAATGTCGCTCACCGCAAGCTTCACATAGAGCCTTATCCGCTCGTCGAGCTCCGCAACGGCCTCCGCTTTCCAGCCGCAACTGTCAACCGCGGCGCCCGCGTTTACCGCGTTGCCTTTGTTGAACCATGCCGCGAGGGCGGCCATTGGAGCAACGTCATCGACCTGACGCCAGACCGGCCCAATGTTGACGTAGAAATCATCGCTTTCAAAGGATCCACCCGTCCCTTTGAAGTTCGCATGCGCTGTCCCTGACATCACCACTAGGTGGCGCCCACCACCAATCTCGGTAGTTAACCTGTGACCGTTAGTAACCGTCCTGACTGTGATTCCCATGCCACTGCTCCCCGATCCTTAAAACTAGCCCGGACCAACTCGCCACCTAATTCCCGGACCATAGGTGAAATAGATCAAACATATGAAACGCGAAGGTGGCCGCTAACACAGACCGACCTAATTGGCAACCTACTCCCGAACCGCCCTGCAGTCGAGGCCAGCCCGTACCACAGTCAAGTACGACAGAACTGGAGTGGTGTGACGCGCCCGAATAGCGCCATGTCGATGGGATGGCTCGGTTCCTGAGTCGCATTGCGCGGCTCCCGCCGCGAGTCTGGGTCCTCGTCCCATGCAGCGAGGATGAGCTTTGCGATCTCGTCCGGAATGGGTGGCTGTGGGTTCGGTATGGGTAGGCCTGGCTTGTCGGCCTGCTCGGCCGGGTTCACCGAGATCCATTTCCAAACGACTGCTCGATCCAATGCGCCACTCAGGTTCCAGTGGATCTGTCGAATCGTCGACGGGCTCAAACCCTCGCACTTGTGGGGCTTGCACATCCGTCGGCAGCGACCGCAGTCCTGGGGATTGTTGCGCGGGCAACGGTCCCTTCGTGCTCGTCGCACTGGTGCGGCCTGTCGGTCCGATGCTCGATGAACTTGCGTCTACGGCAATGAGCGCGACATGTTCGGAGCATCGAGTAGAAGGAATCCAGCATCTCGATATCGAGGCGGGTCAGCTGCTGAGAGCCGAGGAGCGACTTGATGTGGTTCTCGTACTTCGACTTGTAGCCGCGCAGGGTCTGGGTGTCGACGTCGATGACCTCGAAGTACTTGGCGATCAGTTTGGTCGATCGATGCGCTGGTCTTCGGGTTGCGCTTCTCGTCGGCCGGGTTCAGCAATGTTGTGCGTGCCTGCTCGGCAGGCCTGGCCTGCTTTGGGCCGGCGGAGATCACCTCAGTCAGATCGAGCCGACGCTTCGAGATGGGGTCGATGCCCGCATAGACACGAACCCGAAGGGCCTCTGACGGAAGTTCGTCGATCTGTCCACGTTGGCGCTTTCGCCCTGCCAGCCTGCCATGACGTCGACCCATAGGAGCACTCGCGTCACGAGGCGAGTCACGGCCGCCACGGAGTCAGCGTTGATTCTGCCGAAAATAGCCTCTGACCTGGGGTTTCTTACTGTGGGGCGGGTGGGACTCGAACCCACGACCCAGGGATTATGAGTCCCTTGCTCTAACCAGCTGAGCTACCGCCCCGTTGCGTCCGGCTTGGGTGCCGGTGTGCTCGGAGATGGTATCGGGTTGCCGGGCGGCGACGCGCGGGGATTGCCGGAGTTGTGGGGATCGTCGGCGGGGTGGCCGGGACTGGAACAGAGGTGGGCTTCGCGAGTCAGGTCTCCCCCGCGCTTGCAGGTGGCGGGCAGCGGGCTCGGCGGGAGGTGGGCTTCACGCTCTCGCTGCCCTGCGGGTTGAGGCGCCTGCGTTCGACGGATGGTGGGCGGTGCCGGGGTGTCACCGCGATGTAGGAGCGGCGAGGAGGGTGGTGGGAGCGGGCAGAGCTCGGGCGACGGAGGAGGTCGCGGCGGAGGAGGTCGCGGCGGAGGAGGTCGCGGCGGAGGGGGCGTGGGGTATTTGGGTGGAAGCCAGGGGTGGGTCAGGGGGATGACTGAGGGGGTTTGGTTGGGGGGGTGGGGGATGATGGGGGCTAGTCCGATGAAGGGAAGTTCGATGGGCTGGTTCATTTTCTTGGTGCTCGTGGTGGGTGCCGTGGCGGCGTACAAGTTCCGGGTGCCGTTGATCGCGAAGCTGACCGGGCAACCTCAGCACCGGATTCAGCGGGCGATCGAGAAGCGCAAGGAGAACAAGAGGCGCTGACTTAGCGCCTCCGGCGCTCGTCTGCAGAGTTCGTCTGCAGCGGGCGGCAGGTTGGGGAGTTGCAGGCCCCGGAGATGCGGAAGGCCGGTTCCTGATGAGGAACCGGCCTTTGTTTCTTGCTCCCGCGACTGGACTCGAACCAGTAACCTGCCGGTTAACAGCCGGCTGCTCTGCCAATTGAGCTACGCGGGATCGAAGTACTTCTTCATCCTCGATCCCGAGGACTTGAGTAGGTTAGCAGGACTGGGACCAACTACAAAAATGGGATTTGGGATCGCTTCCAGCTCAGATTCCGAACTCGTCCCGGACCGCCGCCAGGGCTGCCTCGGCGCGCTCGACGAGGCCGGGGTCGGTGGGCTCCAATCCCTTGTCCAGAACGAAGTTCCAGCTGGTCTGGGCGTCCGGTTCCGCCGGGTTGCGGCGGCCGACGACGCGGACGCCTTTCTTGCCGGCCAGGGCGACGTGGCGCTGGACGAGGACGCTGGCGTCGATGCGCTCGCGCAGCAGCTGGCCGAAGCGGCCCGGGTCTTCGACCTTCAGCTCGGTGGCGCGCAGGGGGGTACCGAAAGCGGTGGTCTCGTAGACGCGCAGGACCGACTCCTCGGAGTCCCAGCCGGCTCGCTCGATCTTCTCCCAGCCGACCCGGCGAACCGCGCCCTCGGTCTCCGTCGGCAGGTAGACCGCCGCTCGGCTACCGGCCACCCAGTTGCCGTCGATCAGCTGAACCGCGGCCAGGATGTCCTCCTTGCCGCCCGGAGAATGCCTGGAGGCGACGGCGACCGCCTCAGTCAGCTCGCGCGGCCATGACGTACGACGAAGTCTCAGCACACCTCCATGCTCTCAGCTCGCCCCAACTACCAGACCGCGCAGTCCAGCACTCAGACCACGCAGCCCCCAACCAAGACAGTCACAGCAGTCACAGCAGTCACAGCAGTCACAGCAGTCACAGCAGTCACAGCAGTCACAGCAGTCACAGCAGTCACAGCAGTCACAGCAATCACGACAGTCACGGCGATCAGGCGGCATACTCCCGCAATCCGATCGCGCAGCGGCGGCGGAGCACGCGCAGGGCCTCCGACTCCAGGGCACGGACCTCGTCAGGAGAGATCCGCAGCGCAGCGGCCGTCTCGTCGACGGAGGCGGCGCATGGCCCGATGAGGCCGAAGCGGAGCCCGACCACCGCGCGCTGCACATCGTCCAGAAACTCCAGTTGGTACTGCAGATCACGCCGAAGCGCCGCCCGCAGCACGATCGAGTCATCGTCGACGTACTGATCGGTCTCCTCCAGATCGAGTGACTCAGGCCGGATCTTCCAAGCACGGGCGCGCTCAACCCGAGCAACCGTCAGGCAGGCGTCAGCAGCCACCTCAGCGGTCGTCGGCTCGCGACCAAGCCGTTGGGTGAGCTCGCGCTGCACCGCGGTCACCCGCCCGGCGTCGGTATACGCCTGAGCAGGCATCCGAACCAGCCTCGAACGGTCCGAGATGGCCCGCCCGATCGCCTGCCGGATCCACCAGATCGCGTACGTCGAGAAGCGGTTGCCGAGCTGGTGGTCGAATCGCTCGACCGCTCGCATCAGCCCGAGGTTCCCCTCCTGGATGAGGTCGAGCAACGACATGCCCTTGCCCGTGTACCGCTTGGCGAGTGACACCACGAGCCGCAGGTTGCCCTCGATCATCCGCCGGCGCGACTCCTCCCCCAGCCCGGCAACAGCCTGCAGCTCGGCCCGGAGCTCACCCGGGGGCTCGAGTGCAACGCGCTCGGCGGCCAGCAGGCCGGCCTCTATCCAGGTGGCGTGAGCGATGACCTCCTCGGTGGTCAGTAGTTCGTGGCGGCCGATTTCGCGGAGGTACGCGATCAAGGCGTGCAGGTCGGCCGGGTCGCAGTCCAGATCAGCCATGGCAGTCTCCCTCTGTCACTAGGAATACTGCCGCGATCACACCTGGTGACCGACTTGTAATTCAGAAGCTGTGGATAACAGCCCTCAGATCGCCCCGCTGATCGCCTGTTCGCGGAGTTCGGCGCGGTAGCGCTCCAGCGCGATCAGCTCGCCGAACATCCGGTTGTAGTCGTCGGCCCGGTCGATCGGGTTCGTCCGCTGCAGCTTCGACTTCAGGTCGGCGATCCGGCGCAGGCAGGTGAGCTCCTGCAGCCGGGCCAGGTGCGCCCGCGCATAGATCTCGTCAGGATCGCGATCGAGCCGCACAGGGTCGACGGCGAGCGCGCTGACCACAGCCGCCGCCGGGTCGATCCCCATCGCCTCCCGAACCGCTACCACCCATGCCTCGCCCGGCGCCGCGCGTACAGGCCCGCCGATCTTCTCCATCGCACCCCGCACGGCTGCGAGCCAAGGATGCGTGAAGTCGTGATCGTCCAGCTCGTCGAACGCGACCCCCATCAGATGCGGGTACTGCATCGCGATCTTCAGCACATCCCACTCGATCACGAACCGCTGATCCCGCGGCGACGGCAGATCGACCCGAGGCGGCGGCGCGACAGGAGCCTCGCTCGTCCCCCGCACAGGTCCACGGTCAACCACAGCAGTCGGAGCCGGAGCAGGCCGAGAAGCAGCACGATGTACTTCGGTACGCACCTGGTCCACCTCCATCCCCAGATGCCCGGCCAGCTCGCGCGTGAACGCGTCGACCTTCGACCGGTCCCGGATGCTCACCACGAGCCGGGCCGCGTCGCGCAGCGCGTCGATCCGGGTGTCCGCCCGGTCGAGGTCGTACTTCGACAACACGTTGGACAGTACGAACCGGTACAGCGGAACCCGCCGCCCGATCAGCTCCCGCACCGCCGCGTCGCCCTTCTGCAGCCGCAGATCGCATGGGTCGAGCCCGTCCGGCTCCACCGCCACATAGGTCTGCGACGCGAACGCCTGGTCGCCCTCGAAGGCCTTCAGCGCGGCCCGCTGGCCGGCGCTGTCCCCGTCGAAGGTGAAGATCACCTCACCGCGGAACTGGTCGTGATCCAGCAGCAACTGCCGGAGCAGCCGCGAGTGGTCCTCACCGAACGACGTGCCACAAGTAGCGACAGCAGTCTGTACTCCGGCGAGGTGGCAGGCCATCACGTCGGTGTACCCCTCGACGACGACGGCCTGCTTGCCCTTGGCGATCTCCCGACGCGCCAGGTCCACGCCGTACAGGACCTTCGACTTCTTGTAGATCGCGGTCTCACCCGTGTTGAGGTACTTCGCCTCGATCTTGTCGTCGTCGAAGAGCCGCCGCGCGCCGAACCCGATGACATCGCCGCCGGCGTCGCGGATCGGCCACATCAGCCGGCCGCGGAAGCGGTCGTAGAGTCCGCGCTGGCCGTCCGAGCACAACCCGGAGGCGAGCAGCTCGGTGTTGGTGAAGCCGCGACCGCGCAGATGCGCCACCAGCGACTCGCCACCGCGCGGCGCGAAGCCGACGCCGAACACCACCGCGGCATCGCGATCGAAGCCGCGCTTGTCGAGGAACTGCCGCCCGAGCATCGCCTCCGGCGCACCGAAGAGCTGCTCGGAGTAGTACTCCGCGGCGACCTTGTGCGCCTCGACGAGCCGCGGCCGCTGGTTACTCTGCGACCGCTGGATCGGCGCGCCCGAGTCGTCGTACCGCAGCTGGATGCCGACCTTGGCGGCGAGCGTCTCGACCGCCTCGTGGAAGGTGATCTGATCGACCTTCTGGATGAAGTCGATCACGTCGCCGCCCTCTTGGCAGCCGAAGCAGTAGAAGAAGCCACGGGCCGGGGTGACGTTGAACGACGGCGACTTCTCGTCGTGGAACGGGCACAGTCCCTTGAGCGAACCGCCACCCGCGTTCTTCAGGGTCACGTACGAGCCGACGATCTCGTCGATCCGAGCACGCTCGCGCACCAGCGCGATGTCCTCTTCCTTGATCCTGCCGGCCACGCGGTGAGTCTACGGTCCAGCCGAAGGCCGGCACACAACGGATCCACAACGGCCGTCCAACGGACCGATCAGCTGTTGGCTCACCGACGTGAACAAGCATGTCGCCCCCAGCTAAAAAGCAGTTCGCACTACACGCCCGGCTTGCGATACTCGCCTGCATGAGCTCACCCCAGCCTCCCGACCCGGAGGAGCTGCGCCGAACAGAGGCGGCATTGCGTGGCGCGGCCGAGGGTGGCGACCCGCGGGCGATGAGCTGGTTGGGTGCGCTCCTGGCGCAGCTTGGCGATCTCGATGGCGGGGAGGCCTGGCTCCGCAGAGCGATCGACTCCGGCGAGCCTGCGGCTCAGATCAACCTCGGACACCTGTTCGAGCTGCGAGGCGACCTGCCGGCGGCAACAGCGGCGTACCGCCTCGCCTCCGAAGATGGCAACGCCACCGCAGCCAATGCGCTCGGCAAGGTGCTCTTCGAACAGGGCGAAGAACTGCAAGCGGCCGCAGCTTGGCACTGGGCTGCCGACCTGGGCGATGCCAATGCCATGAACTCCTTGGCCGGCATCTTCCGTGGACGAGGCAATTCGCCAAAGGCCGAAGAGTGGGAACGCCGGGCGGCCGACCTCGGGCACCCGAGCGCCATGTACGGCGTCGGGTACGTCCACTACGAGCGCGACGAGGAAGAGGCCGCCGAGGAGGGGTGGACCAAAGCAGCTGCCGCCGGCGAGATTCCGGCGATGAACGCCCTCGGGGTGCTCTACCAGTCCCAAGGTGAGTTGGAGCAAGCCGAGGCGATGTTCACGCAAGCAGCCGCAGCCGGCCACGCCATCGCCGCTACCAACCTCAGAGATCTCCGGGCATCAGGAGGTAAGGAAAGGTGAGGAGGAGACTGCGGGCGTTGCAGGCTGATGGGCGTAGGTGCACTTGGATCGCGACGATCTGTTGTGTGCCCGGGGAGCGCGACTGCTATCGGGGCATTCGGTTGCGCGTTTGGTGTGCTGGGAAGAACAGTCAGGCGCTGCAGGTGGACCTGCTCCTGAGCGAGAGCGAGCATGCCGCTGCCTTCGAGTTGCCGGGTTTTTGATAACCGACCGGCTTCAGAGTCTCGAGGCTGCGGATCCGGGTGTGCGGGTGTTGGCGGGTGGGACCCCGGGGTAGAGGCTGTCCGGGGTCCCGGGAGGCTAGATGTCTGCGAGTTCCACGGAGGTGTCCGCGAGGCGAGCGGGGTCGACTGGCTTCTTTGAGCGGATCAGGGCCTTGACCGCGTCGATTGTGTCCCAGCTGTTGACCTGCGTGCCGGCCAGGACCTGGTTGTTGTCGGCTAGCCAGAAGGCTAGGTAGGCGCCTGAGGCTGGGTCGCCGCGGAGGACTACCTGGTACGACGTACCGCGGGGCACGTCGCCCGTGTACTCCATGCCCAGGTCGTACTGGTCGCTGAAGAAGTACGGGAGGGCGTCCTGCGACACCTCCTGGCCGAGCATCGCCTTGGCGGCTGCCTTGCCGCTGTCCATTGCGTTCTGCCAGTGCTCGACGCGGATCGAGTAGCCGAGCAGCGGGTGGTCCCAGCGGACCACGTCGCCGGCGGCGTACACGCCCGGTACGGACGTCTGCAGGTCGGGGCCGGTGAGGATGCCTGAGCCGTCCTCGCGGCTCGCCACCTTGATGCCGGCGGCCTCGGCGAGCTCCGTGTTGGGCTGGACGCCGACGCCCACGACCACCAGGTCCGCGGGCAGTACCTCGCCGCTGGACAGCTTGACGCCGGTGACCTTGTCGTCGCCCTCGAAGCCCTCAACACCGGTGTCGAAACGCAGCTCGACACCGTGGCTGCGGTGCAGCTCGGCGTACAGGTCGCCGATCTGTTGACCCAGCACCGAGGCGAGCGCCGTCTGCTGCGGCTCGACCACGGTGACCTCGCAGCCACGCTCACGCGCGGTCGCGGCGGCCTCCAGGCCGATCCACCCGGCGCCGACGACGACCACCCGCGGCTTCGCGGCGTACGCGTCGGCCAGCGCCTTCGACTCCGCCGCAGTACGGAGGTAGTGCACACCGGCGAGCTCAGCACCCGGTACGTCGAGCTTGCGTACCCGGCTGCCGGTGGCGATCAGCAGCTTGTCGTAACCGACCTCGGCACCGTCGGCCAAGGTGACCGTGCGCGCAGTGGTGTCGATGGCGGTCGCCGCGACGCCCAGACGCAACTCGATGTTGCGCTCGTCGTACCAAGCCTGGTCGTGCAACTGGGCGACCTCGGGCTGGTCCTTGCCGAGCAGGACGGTCTTGGACAGCGGCGGGCGTTCGTAGGGCAGCTCGGTCTCGTCGCCGATCAGCACGATCGTCCCCGTCCAGCCCTCCTTGCGCAAGGTGTCCGCAACCCTGGCGCCGGCCAGGCTCGCTCCGATGATGACAATGCGTTCCGAGTCGGTCATGGCTTGACATTAATCGTTCAAGCTTCTTGGCGTCAGGGCCGTGCCGCGGTGGTATGCGACCGGTGACGGGCATCGATCACGTATCTACCCGGCTCGGCGGACTCAGCTCGACCGGCGGACCAGCCGGGTATGCCAGGCGAGGGCCGACGGGTCGGTCAGCGAGGCGACCTGGTCGATGATCACGCGCAGGCGGGCGTCGTCGTCGGCCGCCTCGGTGAAGTCCGCGGCGAAGGCGATGTCCAGATCTCTCGGCGCGGAGGCCAACAGCGCCTCGACCAGCTCGGTGAGAAGCTCGCGCTGACTCGCGCGGCGGGCCTGGCGCTCCGGCGAGTTCAGCACGTGGAACATCCCGATGCTCTTCAGCAGCGCGATCTCGGTGCGGATGCTCTCGGGCACCACCAGGTCGGCCTCGTAGCGGATCAGCCGCGACCTGCCGAACCGCGCATGCGTCGCCTGCTCCGCCGCGGTGACCAGCCGGCCGATCAGCTGGCTGGTCAGATCCTTCAGCCCGCCGAGCGCCCGGCGACTGTCATCGAAGGACACCCGAGGCCAGTACGGCAGCCCGGTCAGCCGGGCCCAGCTCTCGTCCAGCTCCGTATCGGTTGCCTCAGGCAAGTAGATCCGCCGGACCGTCTCCCAGTACGGAGCCCGCTCGGCGTCCACCTGGCCGAGGTCGATGTGGTGCGCGACGATCCCGTCCTCGACGTCGTGCACCGAGTACGCGACGTCGTCGGCGAAGTCCATCACCTGCGCCTCGAGACAGCGCCGGCCGCCCGCGTCGACGCCCTGCCGCAACCAGTCGAAGACCGCCGCGTCATCGTCGTACGCGCCGAACTTGCGCTCCCCCGGCTGCCGCAGCCACGGGTACTTCGTCGCCGCGTCGAGAGTCGCGCGACTGAGGTTCAGCCCGACGCTGCGGCCGGCCGCGTCGAACGTCTTCGACTCGAGCCGGGTCAGCAACCGCAGCGTCTGCGCGTTCCCCTCGAAGCCGCCGATCTTCTCCGCGAGCTGATCCAGCGCGCGCTCCCCGTTGTGCCCGTACGGCGGATGGCCGAGGTCGTGCGCCAAGCACGCCGCATCGACGATGTCCGGATCGCAGCCGAGTGTGCTGGCCAGTTCGCGCCCGATCTGCGCGACCTCCAGGCTGTGCGTCAGCCTGTTGCGGACGAAGTCATCACTGCCCGCCGTCGCGACCTGGGTCTTGGCTGCGAGCCGTCGAAGCGCCGCACTGTGCAGCACGCGCGCACGATCGCGTGCGAAGGCAGTACGCCCGGGCCGTTTGACCGGCTCAGCGACCCAGCGCTCCGCATCGTGCTCGTCATACCACTCGTGCTGCTTTCTCATTACCCCTCACACTAACGACCGCCACCGACAGTTTCGCCAACTTCCAGGGAACTGTCGGCCACGCAGTACCGGAGCCAGGTGACGCCTGGGAGGAAGGTCTCCACGTTCGCCAAGGAGAGGTCGAGATGGGCGCTGAAGGAGTCGTGCCAGCGGGGCGCGTCGCCGACCAGGACCGGGTGGACGAGGAGGCTGAGCTCATCGACCAGGCCTTGGTCGATCAGGGCTCCGAGCAATCCTCCACCGCTGTCGACGCGGACGAGTTTGGCGCCTCGCCGGCCGAGAAGGTCCAGAGTCTCGGCCAGGTCGACGTGGTCGTAGCCGGTGACGAGCTCCGGGATGGTGCTGTCGGGTGAGCGCGCGGGCGTCAGCTCGGAGTACAGGGCCAGGATGCCCGACCAGTACCCGAGGTCGCGGAGCGCTTCGAGGGTGTGGATGCGATGACGGCTGTCGACGACCGCGAGGAGTGGACCCGCGCCGCGCGGGCCGGAACGGATCGCCGCCCGGATCGAGCTCTCCTGCGCGAGCAGGGTGTCGGCGCCGATGAGCGTGACGTCCTCCTGCCAGAGCGTCGCCATCGCGTAGAAACGCGCTTGATCCGCCTCGAAGCCGGTCGTCGCACCGTCGATCGAGACTGCCAGTTGAGCCACCACATGAGGCCGCATACCCACCAACCTAGAGAGCCCCGCCGACAGAAATATTTCCAGAGGAGTCTTTGCAGAGACTCCTCTGCAAGATACCCTCGACCGCTATGGACACCCCGATGCGCCGGATCGACGCCCGCAGCCTGCGCGGCCTCGCGCACCCACTGCGGATGCGGATCCTCGAAGCCCTGGAGCTCGACGGCCCGCTCACCTCGACCGGACTGTCGGCGCGGCTGGGCGAGAGTACGGGCACGATCAGCTGGCATCTGCGGCTGCTCGCCGAGCACGGCTACATCGAGGAGGAGGCCGACCGCGGCACCAAACGCGAGCGCTGGTGGCGGGTGCCGCGCGGCGCGACGGTGCTCAACCCGGCCGACTTCCGCGACGACCCCGAGACGAGCGGCGCGCTGAAGGTGTACCTGGAAGATCTGGTCGAGCGGTACTACAACCGCGTCCGCCGGTACGTCGCCGAGAACTGGTCAGGCGAATGGCAACACGCGGCCGCCCTCTCCGACTGGCGCGATTTGAAGCTGACCCCGGAGAAGCTGGTGGCACTCAACGAGGAGCTGCAGGCGACCATCGAGCGCTACACGGGCGACTCCGACGAGGAAGGCGCGATGCCCGTCATCGTGCAACTGCAGTCGTTCCCGCGGCGACCCGCATGAGCCTGCTGCTCCGGCATCGCGACTTCCGGTGGTTCTGGGCCGGCGAGACGATCAGCCGGTTCGGCAGCTCGGTGTCCACCGTCGCGCTACCGCTGATCGCCGTATCGGTGCTTCAGGCAACGACTTTCCAGGTCGGCCTCCTGAGCGCGGCAGCCTGGCTCCCCTGGTTGCTGATCGGCCTTCCGGTCGGCGCCTGGGTCGATCGCTGGCCGCGCCGGCCGATCATGCGACTCGCCTCGGCGATCTCGCTGATCCTCTTCGCGAGCATCCCGCTGGCGGCCCACGCCGGGCTCCTGACGATCGAGTTCCTGCTCGCCGTCGCAGTACTGACCGGAGCCGCTGCCGTCTTCTTCCAGACCGCCTACACCGCCTACCTGCCGAACCTCCTGGCGTCGCAGGACCAGGCCGAGGGCAACGCCAAACTCCACGGCAGCGCCTCGGCCGCACAGATCGCCGGCGTCGGCTGCGGCGGCCTGATCGTTCAGGCGGCCGGAGCAGTCAACGGTATGTACGTCGACGCCTCGACCTTCCTGATCGCCCTGCTCTGCCTGACCGCGATCCGGTACCGCGAACCGCGCCGGCCCGACGTCGAGCACATCCCACTCGGCACCGAGGTACTCGCCGGCCTCCGTCTGGTGGCCGGTGACGTTTGGCTCCGGACGCTGACGATCTTCGGCGCCGTCTCCAATCTCGGCCTGATGGGCTACCAGTCGATCATCGTGGTCTTCCTGGTCCGCGAGCTCGGCGTCTCCCCCGGTATGGTCGGCGCCTTGATCGCCATCGCGAGCAGCGGCGGTGTGGTCGGCGCCTTCCTCGGCCGCCGCGTGGCCAACGCCGTCGGTACTGCGCGCGCAACACTCCTGTTCGAGCTCGTCCTGCCGACCCTGGCGCTGCTGATCCCCTTGACCACCAAGGGCGCAGGCCTGGCGCTCTACACGATCGGCGCTTTCTGCATCGGCGTCGGCGTGGTCGCCGGCAACACGATCAAGGCGACCTTCCACCAGTCCTACTGCCCACCCGAGCTCCGCGGCCGCCTCGCCGCCAGTACGTCGTTCCTCAACTACGGCACGATCCCCCTCGGCGCCCTGCTCGGCGGCACGCTGGGCGAAGTACTAGGACTCCGTACCGCGCTATGGATCACCACAGCCGGCATCCCACTAGCAGGCCTGGTACTCCTCTGCTCGCCAATCAGGCGCTCCCGCGATCTCCCGGATCACCAGGGCAGCGCAGTACCGGCTGTTGCCGCCGACTCGAGCCGGGCGCGGATCGACTGACGCGCCCGGGTGTAGATCGCCCCATCGCCGGCGCGGAGCAGGGACGCCAGGTTCGCCGAGTCGTAGTAGGCGTTCAGCTCGAAGGCGAGTTGCACCGGATCAAGGAGCGATCCGTGATCGTCGAGATTGTGCGGGCGAGCTTGAAGGTGCTGCCGGCGGCAGTGGCGGGGCGGGTGGCGTTCGAGTTGTGGCGGCGGCCGTTGGCCCGCGGGACGGTGCGGGCAGTCGAGCGCAGCGTCCACGAGGCGGCGCGGGTCGAGGTGGTCGACGGGGTTGTCACCTACGCGTGGGGTGACGGCGAGCGGCCGGTGTTGCTGGTTCATGGGTGGCGGTCGCGGGCTTCGCGGTACTACGCGTTTGCCGAGCGGCTGCTCGAGCTCGGGTACAGCCCGGTCTCGTACGACGCACCCGGGCACGGCGATACCGCGTTGCCGGCGGGGACGATCCTCGATCATCAACGGATCATCCAGGGGCTGGAGCAACGCCATGGCGCGTTCGAAGGCGTGATCGCGCATTCGCTCGGCGTCCCGTTCGCGTTGTACGCGCTCCGCGAAGGGGTCGCGGCCAGGCGGGTGGTGACGATCAGCGGGCCGGCGAACTTCGGGTATCTGGTCGATGCGTTCTGCCGGGAGCTGGAGCTGGGCCCCAAGGTCAACGGCACGTTGAGGAAGGCGATCGAGCGCGGGTTGTTCGACGGTGACGAGACGATCTGGACGAGGTACTCCGTGTCAGCCGGTGAGGTCGAACTGCTGGCGATTCACAACGACGAGGATGACGTCGTGGATCCCGCCCAGGCGCCGAAGCTGCTGGCGCAGTACGGGCCGAAGGCACACTTCTTGCAGACCAACGGCCTCGGTCATCGCCGGATCATGATCGATCCTGAGGTGATCACCGAGGCCGTGGCCTACGTTCAGGACCAGCACACCATTCAGGACTCAGATGTCGCGGAACGTCTCGATCTGGGCGCCTAGCGAGTTGAGCCGGGTGGCCAGCTCCTCGTAGCCGCGGTTGATCACGTAGACCGAGCGCAGGACCGAGGTGCCCTTGGCCGCCATCATCGCGATCAGCGTGACGACCGCGGGACGCAGCGCCGGCGGGCACATGATCTCGGCGCCGGAGAAGTGCGTCGGGCCCTCGACCATCACCCGGTGCGGGTCGAGCAGCTTGACCCGGCCGCCGAGCTTGTTCAGGTCGGTCAGGTAGATCGCGCGGTTCTCGTAGACCCAGTCGTGGATCAGCGTCTGGCCGGTCGCCGTCGCCGCGATCACCGCGAAGAAGGGCAGATTGTCGATGTTCAGGCCCGGGAACGGCATCGGGTGGATCTTGTCGATCGGCGCGTGCAGCGTGGACGGCCGGGTGGTCAGGTCGACCAGCCGGGTCCGGCCGTTCTCGGCCAGGTACTCGTCGGTGCGGCTGTAGTCGAGGCCCATCTCCTCCAGCAGCGCCAGCTCGATCTCCAGGAACTCGATCGGCGCCCGGCGGATGGTGATCTCCGAGCTCGTCACGATCGCCGCGGTGAGCAGGCTCATCGCCTCGATCGGGTCCTCGGACGGCGCGTAGTCGACGTCGACGTCGATATCCGGGGTGCCGTGCACGGTCAGCGTGGTCGAGCCGACGCCGTCGATCTTCACGCCGAGCAGGTCCAGGTAGAAGCAGAGATCCTGCACCATGTAGTTCGACGAGGCATTGCGGATCACGGTGACGCCGTCGTACCGGGCGGCGGCCATGATCGCGTTCTCGGTCACCGTGTCGCCGCGCTCGGTCAGTACGATCGGCTTGCCCGGCGTGATCGCCCGGTTGACCAGCGCGTGGTACTCCCCCGCGGTCGCCTTGATCTCCAGCCCGAACGGACGCAGCGCCGACATGTGCGGCTCGACGGTCCGGGTACCGAGGTCGCAGCCACCGGCGTACGGCAGCGCGAAGGTGTCCTCGCGGTGCAGCAGCGGGCCGAGGAACATGATGATGCTGCGGGTCCGGCGGGCCGCCTCGGCGTCCATCGAGGCCAGATCGAGGTGCTCCGGCGGGACGATCTCCAGGTCACCGGCGTCGTTCAGCCAGGTGGTCTTCACGCCGATCGAGTTCAGTACTTCGAGCAGCCGGTTGACCTCTTCGATCCGCGCGACCTTGCGCAGCGTCGTCCGGCCCTTGTTCAGCAAACTGGCGCACAGCAGCGCGACACCGGCGTTCTTGGAGGACTTCACGTCGATGGATCCGGACAGTTGGCGTCCACCCACGACACGGAGGTGGACCGGACCGCCACCGAGAGAGACAATCTCAGAATCGAGTGCTTCGCCGATCCGGGCGAGCATCTCGAGAGTGAGGTTCTGATGACCCTTTTCGATCCGGTTCACCGCACTTTGACTGGTGCCCAGCACGTCGGCGAGCTGGGTCTGCGTCCAGCCGCGGTGCTTACGGGCATCCCGGATGAGATTGCCGATCCGGCTCAGGTAGTCATCAGTCATGCGCCGGACCTTATCTCACATGTGAGATACCTCTGCACCGACCCACCGCTTCCACAGTAGCCAACGTCACGACGCACCGGCCGCCAACCCCCGGTGCATCCCCCGCGTCATAGTCTTAGCCATTCCGACCGCCCGGAGAGGAACCATCGATGCCCGACGACGTCAACACCGCCGCAGGTGTGACCGAGTTCGAGGCGGAATCCTGGCCGCTGGAAGCGGCTGCCGAAGGCCTGCACCAGGTCATCGACGGCTTCCAGAACGGCGATACCCGGCCGCTGGTGATCGGCGACG
This sequence comes from Streptomyces sp. SID13031, assembly GCF_010548305.1. Taxonomy (GTDB): domain Bacteria; phylum Actinomycetota; class Actinomycetes; order Propionibacteriales; family Kribbellaceae; genus Kribbella. The sequence goes on along the minus strand of NZ_JAAGLV010000028.1, from coordinate 63,114 downwards.
GCGACCAGCCCGTGCTGGTCGTGCTGTCGATCGCCGACCTCGCCGACTTCCGCGCCCGGATCGCCGAACTGCTGGGCAACCCGGTCGATGCCGGCTGGTTGCGCTACTACCTGCGATCCACCTTCGACATGAGCTCCGAGACCCTCGTCGAGCAGCTCGGGGTGGACGCCGACCACGGCCTTTCCTCGCTGGCGAGCCAGGTGAACGTCGAGCAGGCCGCGGTACTGCTGCCCGACCATCTGCGCCGGACCGAGGCCGGTGGCAACCCGCTGATGCTGATCGGCGACGGGATGCTCGCGACCGCCGCGCTGATCGCCTTCCCCGCCTTCTCCGTCCTGCTCGCGATGGAGAGCGAGGGCAAGACCGACGACGACTCCTGCGCCCACGACGAGGAGGAGAAGCCGACCACGCCGCTGGAGGTGCTGGCCGAGCGGCTCGGACCGATCTCCACCCAGCTCGTCGCGCAGCTCAACGCCGGCCGCCAGCCGGGCCTGCCGAAGTTCGACCTGCACTTCGAGGACGACCTGGTCGATCACCTGCGCGACCTGGAGCACCGCGCGCAGGCGGCTCCTGGCGGCGGCGCGTTCGACGAGCTGAGCGATCTGCTGCACTCGTTCGACCAGATGCGCAGCGGTGAGCTCGTGGACGAGGAAGAAGAGGACGAGGAAGACGACGGCTCCGAGGCGCCGTACATCGAGGTGACGGACCTGCCGGCCGCGTTCCCCGAGGTCCGGGATGCATTCCGCTCCGGCGTGGACGATCCCTACCTGATCGGTATCGGCGGCAGCCCGCTGGCCGGGCTGATCTCCTTCGACCTCTACGAGATGCTGCAGAAGGTGTCGGTCGAGATGGACGGCACCGACGAAGCACCGGTACTACCGCTGCCCGCGCCGCGTTGGGAGAACGGGCCGGAGCTGCTGCCGTTCGAGGCGGCGGTCGCGGTCTGCCCGGCCGTGATCGAGGACATCTCCAACGGCGACGCCTCGATGCTGTTCGTCGCCGACGACGACACGGGCGAGCCCGAGATGGTGCTCGCCCCGCTCGTCTGGTTGTGGGCCTACGTCGACTACCTGGAGCTGGAGCCGACCGAGGTCTGAGGACCCGTACTACGTCCCGTCGGCGTCGGGCCGGCGGGCTCAGGTCGCTGGGATGGTTCGCTTCCACTCCTGCAGCGTGACGATCTCGTAGACGTCTGCCGTGGTGTAGGGATCCTTGGCGATGATCTCGCGGACCTCCGCCTCGTCGGCGACGTCGTAGATCAGCAAGGCGCCGGACTGGTCTGCGAACGGACCCGCCTCGTGCAGTTTGCCGGCGGCGTACAGCTCCGCCAGGTACTCGCGATGGGCCGGCCGGACCTCCATCCGGCGGTCCGGATCGGTGAACTTCAGCTGGAGCGCGAAAAGGGCCATGACCTCAACCTTATCCAGGGAGGCCACAGCCCGCTCGCGTTCTCACGTTGGTGCGGGAAGGGAGTCACGAGCCGCCACAGCGGCTGGTTCAGGTCGGACCCTAAAGTCGACGGTGATCGCCCTTCCCGCTCGGTCATTTTGACCACCACAGCAGCCGGATGCAAGAGGTTGGTTAAGTCGATTTACAGCGGTCAGTCGAGCCCGGTGACACTCCGTGATCGCCCTGCCAACGGGGTTGGTGAGAGCGCTTACACAGTCGTACGGTCGGTCACGGCAGGGCGAAGTCAAGGCCCGGTGACCTGAATATATGAATTGAGCAGATCGAGGTGTTCGGCGGTCGTTACCGGTGGGGTGAGGGCCGAAAGCTAGCCGGCAAGACCTCTGACGATCACGTCGGCCACTGTCTCCGCGTGTCTGCGGATGTCCTCCTCGCCGTGCTCCGCGGTACCGCCGAGCAGTTGGGTCTCCACCGGGCTGGCGTAGCGGGCGCCTCCGCCGATGACCACGAGGTAGTGGAGGGTCTCGTAGGGGACCCGCCGGATCCGGCCCGCCGCGACCAGGCGGTCGATCCGCTGCTCGACCAGCGGGCGCAGCGGGGTGATGAAATGGTCGACGACGTAGCGGATCCGTGGGCTGTCGGTCGCGCCTTCGTGGCTCATGATCCGAAGTACCTCCGGATGCGCCGCCGAGAAAATCAACTGGGAGACGACCGCCTGTCGCAGCGCCTCGAGGTCGTCGAGCCCGGGGTCGTCGGCGAGCCGCCGCCAGGATTCGCTCATCGCGGCGAGGGCATGGTCCATCGCCGCGAACCAGAGCCCCTCCTTGGAGTTGAACCGTGCAGTGAGCAACGCATGGCTGACGCCGAGCCGCCGGCTCAATTCGCGGACGGACGTCCCGTCGTACCCCTTCTCCGCGAACGCCTCGAGAGCTCCCTGCAGCAGCTGGCCGACGTCGAGTTCCTCACCTGCGCGCGGGCGGCCACGCCCTCGTGTCTGCACCATCACACCGTTCCTTCCACGACCTCGCTTGCCGAAACCGGGCGGTCGGCGCATGCTGGAGATAAATAGACGGCTGGTAATTAAACCTACACCCCTGGCAAGAGACCCCTCAAGGAGACGGACCATGGCACGCGAGCACACCACCCCCGCCAGGATGGGCAACACCCCCGAGGACTACGCCCGGTTCGGGATCGAGCCCGGCGCGATCAAGCCGCACGAGGACGGGCTACGCACCGACGGCGGTCCGGGCAGCTACGAATGGTGGTACTTCGACGCGCACCTGGACGACGGCGCCAAGCTGGTCGTGGTCTTCTTCACCAAGGAGTTCACCAATATCGGCGGGCCGCTCGCCCCGATGATCCGGATCGACCTCACCCTGCCCGACGGCACCACAGTGGAGAAACTGGCCGAGTTCGACGCCGGGGCCTTCACCGCCGCCACGGAGACCTGCGACGTGCGGATCGGCGAGAACGTCTTCTCCGGCGACCTGCACACGTACACGATTCACGCCAAGGCCGAGGGCGTCGAGGTCGACGTGACGCTGACCGGGACCGTGCCCGCCTGGCGACCCGAGTCCGGGCACTGGCTCTTCGGCGACGAGGGCGAGCAGATCTTCGCCTGGCTTCCGTCCGTACCGGAGGGTCGCGTCGAGGCGACGTACAGCATCGACGGGAAGACCAGCACGACCACGGGCGTGGGGTACCACGACCACAACTGGGGCAACACGCTGATGCTGAAGCTCATGCACCACTGGTACTGGGCTCGCGGCTCGGCCGGACCGTACTCGGTGATCGCCTCCTACATCACCGCGGAGAAGCAGTACGGCTACTCCACCCTGCCCGTCTTCATGCTGGCCCGCGACGGCAAGCTCATCGCCGACGACAAGAACAAGGTGACCTTCGAGCAGCTGGCTCCCTACACCGACACCGAGACCGGCAAGCCGGTCGCCAACCTCACCCGCTACACCTACACCGACGGCGACGAGCGCTATGTCGTCACCTACACGCGCCACTCGGACCTGTCGACAGTGAAGTTCGTCGACGGGCTCAAGGGACCGAAGAAGCTTGCCGCGATGATCTCCGGGTTCGACGGCGCCTATCTGCGCTTCGTCGGCGAAGTACGAATCGAGCGCTACGAGGGCGAGAGCCTGGCCGAGAGCTATGTCGACGACGCCCTGTGGGAGCTCATGTACTTCGGGAAAGCCCGGCCCTGAGCCGTCGACCCGAGCGCCAGAGGGCGGGCAGTAGCAACGGGAGAAAGGCGGTTGCGAGGCCGACGTAAAGGCCTACCAGGAAGAGGGTTCGCTGCTCGCTGTCCTCGGTCAGCGAATTGACCAGCGACCCTCTTCCCTTGATCGCCGAGACGTCTTCCTCGTACCAGAACAGGGTGCCGGCGACGAGTGGTTCCGGGCTGACGTTCTCGGCGCGATTCGTCACCGGGAGTTCGCCGTAGTCGATGCTGAGGGTGAGGCGCTCCGGGACGAGCACCTTCGCGCCGGTCAGCGGGAAGCTCACCTCGCGTCGATCCGCGGCCGGCAGGTAGCTGGTACCGATGGCCGGCAGGCCGAAGTAGATCCGCTTCCCGTCGACGCTCGAGAAGTCCCGCCCGGTGTCGATGCCGATGGTCGTCTGCAACGCGTCCCCGGTGCGGACGAGTTGCCCGCTCACCACGCTGGCTTCCATTGGCAGCTCGGGCGCCGCCGACGTCATCGCCGGATCGAGCCTCGCCACCTGGCACCGGACCTTGCCTGTACTGCGAACCGCGTCGCCCGGGCAGCCGTCCGCGACGGCGCCGTGGGCTGCGTAGACAGCGTTCCCGGTCAGTACAAGGTGATAGCCGACCGCGGACCCGGCAGACGACTTGTCGACCTGGAGCTGGAAGTCCAGGGTGGTGTCCCGCACGGTGACGTCGAGGGTGGCGGCTACACCCGGCTGGTCGAAGTACAGGTAGGCACTGCCTCTGTCGTCGAGCGGCGCGCCGGAGTCGGAAACTGCGGCGTACTCACGGTAGAACCGCACACCGCCGACCACGAGCAACACCAGGATCGCGACGAGCAGCACGCACCAGCTGGTTTCCCGGCCGCGATCGCTGACCAACAGACGCTTCCACCGCACCACGATGTCCCCGTTCAAAGGTGTGACTAGCTGCAGTCATCCTCTGACACATCGTGGTGCGGTGGTCGGAGGTCAGTCCAGGGCGGCGCGGCCCGCTTCGAGACGGGCTACCGGGATGCGGAAGGGCGAGCAGGAGACGTAGTCGAGGCCCACCTCGTGGAAGAAGTGGATGCTGTCCGGGTCGCCGCCGTGCTCGCCGCAGACGCCGAGCTTCAGGTCGGGGCGGGTGGAGCGGCCGCGCTCGGCGCCCATCCGGACCAGCGCGCCGACGCCTTCGCGGTCGATCGACTCGAACGGCGAGACCGCGAAGATGCCCTTCTCCAGGTACTTCGAGAAGAACGAGCCCTCCACGTCGTCGCGGCTGAAGCCCCACGTCATCTGGGTCAGGTCGTTCGTGCCGAAGGAGAAGAACTCGGCCGCCTCGGCGATCTGCTCCGCCGTCACCGCGGCCCGGGGCAGCTCGATCATGGTGCCGATCGGCGTCGACCACTCCACGCCCTCGGACTCGGCGACCTCGGCCAGCACCGCCTCGACCTCGTCACGGGTGAACTGCAACTCCTGGACCGCGCCGACCAGCGGGATCATGATCTCCGGCTGCGGGTCCTTGCCGGCCTTCTTCAGCTCGGCGGCAGCGGAAGCGATCGCGCGCACCTGCATCTTGAACAGGCCCGGGATCACCAGGCCGAGCCGGACGCCTCGCAGCCCGAGCATCGGGTTCTGCTCGTGCAGCCGCTCGACCGCGGTGAGCAGGACGGCGTCGCGCCCCGGATCCTCGCCACGCTCCTTGGCGAGCGCGACCTTGACGGCCAGATCCGTCAGCGGCGGCAGGAACTCGTGCAGCGGCGGGTCGATCAACCGGATCGTCACCGGCAGCCCGTCCATCGCGCCCAGCAACTCCAGGAAGTCCTTACGCTGCAAGGGCTCCAGTACTGCGAGCGCCGCGTCACTCTCCTCCGCCGAGTCGGCCAGGATCAGCCGCTCGACGGCCTCCCGGCGCTCCCCCAGGAACATGTGCTCGGTCCGGCAAAGGCCGATGCCCTGGGCGCCGAACCGGCGAGCCCGGGCGGCGTCGTCACCGGTGTCGGCATTCGTCCGGACGTCGAGTCGCCGGATCTCGTCGGCATGCGTGATCAGCCGGTCCACGGCGGCGACCAGCTCGTCGCCGGCATCGGCCGCGAGCGCCCCCTCGAAGTACTGGACGACAGGCGACGCTACGACCGGGACCTCGCCGAGGAAGACCTCGCCGGTGGTGCCGTCGATCGAGATCACATCGCCCTCGACGAGCGTCCTGCCCTTGATCTTGATCGTGCGCGCCGCGACGTCGACCTCGAGGTCCTCGGCGCCACAGACACACGTCTTTCCCATGCCTCGGGCAACTACCGCCGCGTGCGACGTCTTGCCACCGCGGCTGGTCAGCACGCCCTGGGCGGCGATCATGCCGTGCAAGTCATCAGGGTTCGTCTCCCGGCGGACCAGGATGACCTTCTCGCCGGCGTCAGCGGCCTTGACCGCTGCGGCCGAGGTGAAAACGACCTTGCCGGACGCGGCACCCGGGGAGGCGCCGATCGCCTTGGTGACCAGGTCTGTCGCCGCGTCGCCGTCGAATCGCGGGAACATCAGCTGCGCCAACTGCGCACCCTTCACCCGGCGCAGCGCCTCGTCGGTGTCGATCACGCCCTCGTCGACCAGGCTGGTCGCGATCCTGAACGCTGCCGCCGCCGTCCGCTTGCCGACCCGCGTCTGCAGCATCCACAGCTTGCCGCGCTCGACGGTGAACTCGATATCGCACAGATCGCGGTAGTGCCCTTCGAGCTTGGCCATGATCGCCATCAGGGCGTCGTACGACGCCTTGTCGATCTGCTCGAGATCGGCCAGCGGGACGGTGTTGCGGATCCCCGCGACGACGTCCTCGCCCTGTGCGTTCTGGAGGTAGTCGCCGTAGACGCCGGGCTGCCCGCTGGACGGGTCGCGGGTGAACGCGACGCCGGTCCCGGAGTCCATCCCGAGGTTGCCGAACACCATCGAGCAGATGCTCACCGCCGTACCGAGGTCGGTGGCGATCCGCTCCTGGCGGCGGTACAGGATGGCGCGCTCGGAGTTCCAGGAGCCGAAGACCGCCTCGGTCGCGAGGTCCAGCTGCTCGCGCGGGTCCTGCGGGAACTCCCGGCCGGTGTGCTGCTTGACGGCCGCCTTGAAGTTGTCGACGAGCGCCTTCAGGTCGTCGGCGTCCAGATCGAGGTCGTTCTTGGTCCCCTTGGCCTGTTTGGCCGCCTCGATCGCGTCCTCGAAGACGTCGCCCTCCATCCCGAGCACGGTCTTGCCGAACATCTGGATCAGCCGGCGATAGGCGTCCCAGGCGAACCGCGGGTTGCCGGAGTGGTGCGCGAGACCGTTCACCGAGTCGTCGTTCAGGCCGACGTTGAGCACCGTCTCCATCATCCCGGGCATCGACACCGCGGCACCGGAGCGGACCGAGACGAGCAGCGGGTCGTCGGCCTGGCCGAGCTTCTTGCCCATCTTCTGCTCCAGCGCGGCGACGTGATGGTCGATCTCGTCGGCGAGCTCGGGCGGCACCGAACCGGTGGCCAGGAAGACCTTGCAGGCGTCGGCGGTGATGGTGAATCCGGGCGGGACCGGCAGGCCCAGATTCGTCATCTCGGCGAGGTTGGCTCCCTTGCCACCGAGCAGTTCCTTCATCGACTTGTTGCCTTCGGCGAAGTCGTAGACGAGTTTCGACACGGTGACTCCCTGAGGTGTGGGCCCGAGGTGTTGACAGCGACTGGTCGCGGCTTGGTGACCGCTGGCCCGACGACTCCGATGGCGAGGGCGTCCTTTCAGGGTAAGCCCGAAAACCAGTCCAGTTGACCACTGGTCTCACGTTGAGACGGTGATGCTGCCCACATACCGATGCCCGGAAAACCCTTACCCCATTGACAACGCAGGACAGACAGTCGCTTTGCTGAGGATTTGCCGACGAGCCGGAGAAGGCCCAGGACGATTCATCCGCGCCACACCAAGTTCCCCGCACGACGGTGAGGTGATCGCTACAGTCGCCTTGAGGGGGAACAGATGAGCAAAGGTGAGGTAGACGAGGCGGGGCCTGCGCCACAGGAGGAGAAGGCTGCTCGCGGATGGCTTCGCCATCCTGCTCTGGTGGCGGGAGTAGGGCCGTTGGTGACGGTGATTGCCAGCGCACTGGTCACCATCATGCTCGGCCAGTCTGGCCAACTGCCGGAGTCGTTGAACCCGGCGCCGCCCACGATGACGGTGACAGCAACGAGCACGGCGTCCGTGACGACCACTGCCCTCGGGCCGACCATCACCGAGACGGTCGGTCCCAGCGGTGGTCCGTCGTCGAGTGGGCCGCCGCCGAGTGGGCCGCCGGCGGCGGGGCAAACAGCAAACATCAACGACATCGAGGCCGGAGGGAGCTTCTTCCAGCAGGAGGTGGCCGAAGTGAACGGCGTGACCTACGCGGACAGCGCGACGACCAGCGCCGGCCGCTGCTACGGCAAGAAGGCACAGCGCTATCAGCTGTCCAGACACTACAACCGCTTCGTGGCGACCATCGGCATCAGTGATCCGTCAGCTCCGGATCTCAAGGTGCAGTTCCGGATCTACCTCGACAACAAGGAGGTTCAGGCGCCGATCACCCTTGGCAAGGGCACCAGCCGCAAGGTCGACCTGCAGCTGAACAAAGCCTTGGAGATGCGCCTGGAGGTGATCCCGGTCGCCGGCAACAGCAACTGCGATCAGGTGAGCCGGGCTGTCTGGGGTGAACCTGTCGTCTACCTGATTCCGGCCTAGTCGTCTCAGTTGGCTGCCGACGCGAGACCTCGATCTCCAGAGGCCCACGCCGTACTGCTTGAGCTCCGCGATCAGAGCCGGCGGCGGGTTCTCAGGTAGTCGCCGACGACGGCTGCGCCTAGGCCGTCTGCGTCGGGGGCCAGTACTCGGCCGCCGCTGCGGCGGGCCAGCAGGTCGACGAACTGGTTCAGGCGGGGGTCGTCGCCGAGGCGGAAGATCGAGACCGTCGCGCCGAGCTTGGCCAGGCGGTCGACCTCGAAGATCGTTTTGCGTAGCGTCGCTGGTCGGGGTGGGTAGTCGAACTCGGCCGTGCCGTCCGGTTCGAGGTGTGCCGTCGGCTCGCCATCTGTCACCATCAACACCACCGGCTGGGCGTCTGGGTGACGCCGCAGGTGCCGGCCGGCGAGCAGGAGCGCGTGGTGCGCGTTGGTGCCCTGCTCCCAGGTGCCTTCCATCCCGATGAGCTGCGGGAGCTCCACCACCCCGGCGTACCGGCCGAAGGTGATCAGTTGGAGGGCGTCGTTGCGGTAGCGCGTCGAGATCAGCTGGTGTAAGGCGAGTGCCGTCCGCTTCATCGGCAGCCAGCGGCCCTCCTGCACCATCGACCACGACGTGTCGACCAGCAACGCGACGGCGGCCCGGGCTCGATGCTCGGTCTCGGCGATCTCGACATCGGCCACGTCCAGCCGGACCGAGCCATCACGGCCGGCACCGGCAGTCCGCAGTACTGCGTTCCGCACAGTGCGCGAGACGTCCCACGACTGGGTGTCGCCGAATTGCCAGGGCCTTGTCGACCCGCTCAGCTCGCCGGCCGCACCCGCCGACGCCGCATCCCGCTCGCCGGACTGGCCACGGGCAGTTCGCAGTACGTCGGAAAGCGCCGTCTGGCCGAGTTGCCGCAACGCCTTCGGGGACAGTTGCAACGTGCCGTCAGGCGTGCGCTCCAGCAGACCCTGGTTGCGCAGCTCCCGCTCGAGCTCCGACAACCGGCGCGCGTCGACCGTCGCCTCGTCGCCGAGCTGCCGGGTCAGCGCGTCGAGGTCGATGTCCTCCAGCCGCGCCCCCGGATACGACTGGGCCAACTGCTCGGCCAGCGCATCCAGCTCCGCGAGATCGGACATCGCCCGGGCGCCCTCGGCCAACCCGAGCGGATCGTCACCGCTCATCCGCTCGGAGCCGGACCAGTCCTCGCCCGGCCTGAGCGCCTGCAACTGAACATCGAGATTCGCCAGCTGCTGGGACAGCTGCGGATTGCCGAACGCCTGCTGCGAGAGCTGGGCGAGCTCGGCCCGCTGCTCCGGCGTCATCGAGTTGAGCATCCGCTGCGCGGCGGCCGCACGAGCAGCCAGTACGTCGATCAGCTCGTCGACATTGCGCGGATTCTCCGGGAAGAACTCGCCGTGCTTGGCCATGAACTCGCTGAAGAGCTGATCGATCTGCGGATGCCCCTGCGCGTGGGCGGCGAGCAGCGCGTTGAGATCGGACAGCATCTCGTTGATCCGCTCGACGTCCTCGGGCGTCGTGTTCTGCATCGCCTCCTTCATGCCCTCGAAGCGCGACCCGAGCAGCTCGCGACCAAGTAACTCGCGAATCTCCTCGTACTTCTGCCTGGCCTCACTCGACTGCCAGTCGTAGTTCGCCAACTCCCGGACCGCCGACGCCGTCCCGGACGGAAGCGCATCGAGCTGCATCTCACGGAACCGAGCATCGTCGGACGGGTTGGGGAACAGGTCATGCCGCTCGGCCTCGAGCGCTTCGTCCAGCAACCGCTGCACGTCACGCAAGGTGCCGTCGAGGTTGTGCCGCTGCTGGATCTCGCGGCGCCGCTCCCACAACCTGCGGGTCAGATCATCGAGCCCTTGGGTGTTGCGAGTCCCACGCCGGAGCAACTCCTCCAGCGCGGACCTCGGGGACGAGCCGCCCATCACGTCGCGGCCGAGCTCGTCCAGCGCGTCCCGCAGATCCACCGGCGGGGCGAGCGGGTCAGGACCGTCGTGCCACGGCCCGTACGACCAGCCTTCCGGTAGTACGGACATATCAGACTCCGTAGACCGTGGTGTCGTCGTCCGCGTCCTTGGCCAATCGCTTGGATAAGTAGAGGGCTTCCAACGCGAGCTCCACCGCGGCGGCGATTCGGCCGGGTGAGTCGTCGGGGTTGACGCCTGCTCTTGCCGCTACGTCGTGAAGTACGGGCAGCTCGGGGAGAGCCGACAGTACGTCGCGGCCGGGGATCCGCTCGCCCGTGGTCACAAGGTGGCCTTGGGCAACGGCATCCGCGAGCGGGGTCAGGTCGAGCCCGGCGAACCGCTCGCGGGCGGTGTCCGCAACGGACCTGCGCAGGAGGTACTCGAGCAGCTCGGTCTCGCGCCCTTCCTCACCCGGCTCGAACTCCAGCTTTCCCCGCAGTACGGCGGGAACAGCCTCGAGGTCGATCGGGCGGGCGACGGCCGGCTCCTCGCCGGTGATCGCCGACCGGCGCAGCGCTGCCGCCGCAACCGTCTCGGCCGCAGCGACCGCGAAGCGCGCGGAGACACCCGAGCGCTGGTCGATCGCGGTCGACTCGCGCAGGTGCCGCACGAAGCGCGCGAGCACCTCCAGCAGCGGCTCGCCCACCTCGGCGGTGAGGTGGCTCTCCTGCCGGACGACGTCCACCTCGGCATCGATGTCGAGCGGGTAGTGGGTCCGGACCTCGGCGCCGAAGCGGTCCTTCAGCGGGGTGATGATCCGGCCCCGGTTGGTGTAGTCCTCGGGGTTGGCCGTTGCCACCAGCAACACATCGAGCGGGAGGCGCAGCGTGTACCCGCGGACCTGGATGTCGCGCTCCTCCATCACGTTGAGCAGCGCGACCTGGATCCGCTCGGCCAGGTCGGGCAGCTCGTTGATCGCGACGATGCCACGATGCGCGCGCGGGACGAGTCCGAAGTGGATCGTCTCGGGGTCACCCAGACTGCGGCCCTCGGCGACCTTGACCGGGTCGACGTCGCCGATCAGGTCACCCACCGAGGTGTCGGGGGTGGCGAGCTTCTCGGCGTACCGGAGGCTGCGGTGCAGCCAGGCGACCGGCAGGTCGTCGCCGAGCTCGGCCGCGCGGCGCTTGGACGCGGGCGTGATCGGGTCGAGCGGGTGCTCGGGCAGCTCGGCGCCTTCGATCACGGGGGTCCACTCGTCGAGCAGACCGATCAGGGTGCGGAGCAGCCGGGTCTTGCCTTGTCCTCGCTCACCGAGGAGTACTACGTCGTGCCCGGCGAGCAGGGCGCGTTCGAGCTGGGGAATCACCGTACGGGAGAAGCCGACGATGCCGGGCCAGGGGTTGCGCCCGGCGCGCAGTTCCTTGAGCAGGTTGTCGCGGATCTCGGCCTTGACCGGACGGGGGACGAATCCGGCGGCGCGCAGCTCGCCGGCCTTACGGGGAAGCTCAACAGGTGCACTGGTCACCCTGAAGACGTTAGCTCGCTCACCCCACAGACCACACGCCTTATCTCGTACTCCGGCTGATCCCGCAGCGAGCACTCTCGGTCACAGCGCGCTCCCAGGCCGCTAGGAGGAACCTCACAAGAACGCGGGGCACGCTCGGAAGTATTAGCCGTCCAACCCAGCAGGAGTGAGTGCCCTCATGAGCAGAAAACGTCAGTGGATCGCCGTCGGCGCGATGGTTGCGGCAGCCGGGCTGGTCGCCGGTTGCTCCACCTCGTCGACCTCGGCAACGGACCCTGCCCCGTCATCGTCGTCGACGGCGGAGCGTCCCGGACCCGGCGGCGGCACGGCCGGTGGTGAGGGAAGCAACGCCCGGTCGGCGGCGGCCGCGGGTGGAGCGATCGGCACGGTCGACAGCGTGACCACCTCGGGCTTCACCATGACGACCTCCGCAGCCCAGAAGGTGACCGTCACCGCGACGTCGTCGACGAAGTACCTGAACGGGACGAGCGCGACCTCCGCGAGCGCCATCACCAACGGGACAACCGTCCTCGCGCTCGGTACGACCAGTGGAACCACGATCACCGCCACGCAGGTCGTCGTGCAGTCGTCCGACGGCGGAGGAGCCGCGGCATCCACGGCCGCAGGGGTGGTGCCCTTCCAGCGTGGTGCGCAGAGCGCGGCGAAGCAGGACGGTCAGATCCCGGCGAACTACACCGAGGGCGAGGGGACCATCGTCAGCGGAACGACGGCGGACAAGGCGACCGAAGCCGCACTGGCCGCCTACCCGGGCGGCGTCGTCGACCGGGTGGTGCAGTTGAGCAGCGGCGAGTACGAGGTTCACTACATCGGCGTCAACTGGCCGCACCACATCTTCGTCGACCAGACCTTCAAGGTCGCCGGCGCCAATTAGCCGAGGGGGGTCACCCGGCCATCTACCTGGCCTTGGTCAGCTCCTCGAGGACAGCCTGGATCGACGTCTTGGCAGCGGATTCGTCCAGCCCGAGACTGGTCAGGACCTCGGTCGCGACGCTAGCCGAGTCGCGGTAGAAGGCGAGTAGCAGGTGCTCGGTACCGACGTAGTTGTGGCCCAGGACGAGCGCTTCGGCGACCGCGCCCTGCAGCACATGCGCCGCCTTGCGCGTGTACGGCGGGTTCTCGGCCGACAGCGCCGCCTCGACGTCCTTCGAAGCACCCTTCGCCGGGCTCAGCGGAGCGACGGCCGCGGCGACCGCTTCCTCGGTGATGCCATGAGCGACGAGGACTCGGGTAGCGAGGGCCTCCGGCTGGCTGAAGATCGCCAGCAGCAGGTGTTCGGTGCCGAGGAACGGGTGGTTCAGGCCGCGCGCGACCTCCTTCGCGGCGGCCAGCACCGCCTTGGTGCGCGGGGTGTACCGCTCGAGAACCGCCGCGGCCGTCCAGGAGTCGGCGAAGCGTTTGTGCGCGGCCTGCTTGCTCACGCCGAGCACGGCGCTGATCTCGACCCACGACTTGCCGGCGCCGCGGGCGCGGTCGACGAAGTACCCGAGGGCGGCGTCGCTGGTGCTGGTCAGTTCGCTGATCGTGCTCGCGGCGGTGCCGAGCTGATCGAGGACGTCGTCGGTGCCGGCGTCTTCGCGGATCGTGTCGATGAGTTGCTGAAGATCGGGTCCAGGAGTCATGTCGTCAACGCTAGGTTGACGATCAGTGAATGTCAACCGCGGGTTGACTTAGCACTGGTGCCGGACGAAGTCGGTCAGCGCCCAGCCGGTCCGGCCGTCCGGGAGCTTGACGTGCACCCAGGAATCGCCGTCGCGCTGGGCGATCGGGGTCACCTCGTCGCCTCGGTAGACCTTCGCGATCACCGTCTTGCTGCGCGGCGCATCCCGCACCGTCGCGTCCTGCGCGCAGACCGTCAGCTTGCCCACCGGCTCCTCATGGCCTTGGGCGAGCACGGTCGCGCCGACCCCACCGGCCGCCACGACCGGCACTGCGATCGCGGCCCACAACGCAACCCGCCGACGGCGTACCCGGCTGACCTTGGCCGGCGCATCCGTGAGGGCAGCCTGGAGAGCCTCACCGAACGCCAATGCACTCGGATACCGCTCCGCCGGTCCCTTGGCCATCGCTCGACGCACCACCTCATCGAAGGCAGCCGGTACGCCGTACAGGCTCGGCATCGGCGGGGGCAGGATCGCGACCGCGTACGCGAGCTCGGGCAAGGTCCTGCGGTTGAAGGGGCGCTCGCCGGTGAGCAGGGTGAAGAGCGTCCCGCCGAGCGCGTAGACGTCGGACGCGGCCGAGGTCGGGTCGCCACGCCATTGCTCAGGCGCCATGTAGGCAACGGTTCCGGCGATCGCCCCGAGCGACGGGCCGGAGGGCGAGCCGCTCTGCAGCCAGCCCACGCCGCCACTGAGGTCCATACCGGTGCTCGTCTCCAGGCTGACCAACTGCCGGGCGACGCCGAAGTCCGCGACCATCGGCCGGTCGCCGTCGAGGATGATGTTGGCCGGCTTCAGGTCCCGATGGATGACGCCCGCGCGATGCAGCGCGTCGACCGCCTCGGCCACCTGCGTCATCACTTCGACCGCTCGATCGGACGACAGCGGACCGTCGTCGTCCAGCAGGCGCTGGAGATCCGGGCCGCTGAGCCTGTCCATCACCAGCCAGGCCCGGTCGCCTTCCCCGCCCACCTCGTGGACCCGGACCACCCCGGGGTGGACGACGGCAGCGGCCAGTCGCGCCTCCCGGCCAAGCCGGTCACGGTACTGCGGGTCGACCAGCTCGGGATGCACCAGTTTGACCGCGACGGCCTGCCCGTCGGCCAGTCGGCTCGCCTCGTACACCACCCCTGTCGCACCCGCACCCAGCGGCTCCGCCAGGCGGTAGCCAGGGACTTCGACGATCACGGCTCGCACACTAACCCGCACTCTCCGGATCCGGAAGGGATTCTGCTGCCATCCTGATCAGGGGTTCCAGGTGTGCCAGCTCGGCGAGCACGAGCTGGCGGAAAGCCAGCAGATCGGCGGGTTCGTCACCAACTTTGCGCAGTGGCGCAAGCAGTTGTTTGACGGCCCGCCCGAGCGGGTCATCGTCGGCCTCGTCGACCAGCGGGATCAGTTCGCGCGCCTCGGCCAGCGCCTGGCTCAGCAGCCGGAGCCGGATCGGCTGCTCGAGGAGCAGGGCGGCGATCCGCAGCATCCGCCGGCCGGCCTTCAGTGCGAACTCGCCGCTGATCGGCTGGGCGGTGGCATCGCGCCGGTCGCGGACCTTGTCGATCCACGGCTCGACGGTCTCGCCACGCCAGATCGGGCCGGACGAGAGCTCGGCGTCCGGCTCCGGGATGCCATGGCTGCGGCGCCGGCGCCAGGCGGTCACCAGCTGCCGGTTCAGGCCGAGCGCCTCGGCGATCTCGGCGATCCCGTAGAAGCCCTTGCGGTACGGATCCGCCTCCTCGCCGCTCGCTGGTCGGATGCTGTTCACCGGGTCAGCGTATCCACTGAGTACACCTATTGCCATCTCTGGCGACACGCCTTACCGTCATTTCAGATTACAACTCCTTGGAGGTTGAGATGACACGCAAGGCTCCCATCGCGCTGGCCGTCACTGCTCTGGCCGCAGCCGGCCTGGCGCTCGGTACCGGTGCGCCGACCGCCACCGCTGTCGAGGTCCCGCGGCACGCGATCAACATCTGCCAGAGCGCGACGATGTACGAGAACTACAACTTCTCGATCCCCGGCCCGGTCACCTACATCCGCACCCTCGGCTACGGCGACAAGATCGGCCACTCGCCGGGCAAGCACCCGGTCTACAACGGCTGGGCCTCGATCCAGGACTTCGGCCCGAACGACTGGGGCTTCATCCGGGTCGAGTGCATCGGCGGCTACGACAGCTGGTGAGTTCCACCCCCTCCCCTTTTTCTCTGAAACCCCGCCCCGCCTTAGAGGAGATACCGCAATGAATCGAGTACTTCGTACCGCTGCCGCCGGCGCCGCGCTGGTCGTCGTCGGGCTGGCCGTCAACACGTCCCAGGCGCAGGCCGCCAACGGGCATCTCGGCGTACGGGAGACCGTCTGCGCCGACGACCTGCAGTTCCGCACCCAGCCGGGTGGCGCCCGGGCCGGCACGCTGCACCGCGGCGAGACCTTCAAGATCGACCAGATCATCCCGGGCTGGGTACACGGGTTCGCCTACGGCACCATCAACCACAACGGCTGGGTCCAAGACGGCTGGTTCTGCTGACATGCGCGCCTCTGCCATCAAGCGAGCGCTCGTCGCTCTGGCCGTCGGTGGGCTGGCCGTCGTCGGGCTGAGCCAGCCCGCGCAGGCGATCAATCAGTACGTGACGATCGGCAACGTGCCGAAGCCCGCGGCCGCCTGCAACAACCACGGGGTGATGCCGGCCGGCGGCTGGCTGGCCAACAAGTCGTGCGGCTACGTGATGGGAACGGCGATCGCCGGTACCCGCTTCGACGTCAGCACCACGACCCCGAACAACTTCCACTTCGGCCGCTGGCGCGCGGGCGACGGCTCGAGCTTCTGCGCCTACCTCGTCCCGGGCGCGCTCAACACCTCACACTCGACGCCGATCGCGGACAGTTGCAGCAGTGCGACGAGCGACCGCCTGGTCCACCGCCGCACCTTCGGCCGCGACTTCGACGTCGCACCCCACACCGGCAACGGCGCGATCGTCGTACGGATCAACCCGTCGGCCTGCACCGGCTACTACAACTACTTCACCGACAGCACCTACACCACCGGCGCCCTCCGCGACCCGGCCGGTTTCGCCCTCCCCACCACGGGCGGCTATCGCTACACCACCGCCGACAACGGAGCCTCGATGATCCGGGTGGACGCCCTGGGCGAAACCATCTGGCTCTTCGTCTCCCGCGCCTGCATCAACGCCCAACTCCCCGCCAACCTCAACAACCAGAACGACTAGCTCCACCCGCGGACGCCCCACCCAGCGCCCGCACGGCTCGCCCACCGCCCCACCGCCCCGGGGTCGGTGGGCGCCGCCACCTTGTGCACCACGTGAGCGTTGCGGACCGCTCAAAACACTCAGGTCGCGCACAAAGTGCTGCCTTGGGTGTCGGGGGTTAGGGTGCGGGGGTGCAGGAGTTGGGGGATGTGGTCGGGGCGGGGTTGCGGGTGTTGTTTTGTGGGATTAATCCGGGGCTGCTTTCGGCGCAGACCGGGTATCACTTCGCCCGGCCGGGGAACAGGTTCTGGCCGGCCCTTCATCAGGCCGGGTTCACGCCTCGGTTGTTTCGGCCGGATGAGCAGCGGGACCTGCTGGGGTTGGGGCTGGGGATCACGAATGTGGTGGACAAGCCGTCGGCCCGGGCTGATGAGTTGAGCAAGGCCGAGTTGGTTGCCGGTGGGGAGAACCTGGTCAAGAAGGTGCTCGAGTACCAGCCTCGCTGGCTTGCCGTCGTCGGGGTTACGGCGTACCGGGATGCTTTTGGCGAGCGGAAGGCCGCCATGGGTGAGCAGGAGCGGCGGATCGGTGAGACTCGCGTCTGGATTCTGCCTAACCCGAGTGGCTTGAACGCGCACTACACGCTGCCCAAGCTCGCGGCCGCCTACGCCGAGCTGGAGAAGGTCAGCTCAGGCGTCGGCGGCTAGCGACCTTCAGGCGAGAGCCTTGCGGAGGGTCGTGACGGCGAGGGTGATCGCGGCCTCGGCTGCGTTCGTGACGCGGAGGGCGTCGACCATCACGAAGTCGTGGATGACTCCGCCGAAGCGAACCGCCGTGACGTCGACGCCGGCCTCGCGGAGCTTGGCGGCATACGCCTCACCCTCGTCGCGCAGCACGTCGGCTTCGGCGTTGATCACGAGCGCGGTCGGCAGGCCCCGGAGCTGCTCGACGCCGGCCCGCAGCGGCGACGCGGTGATCTCGTTCCGCTGCGACTCGTCCTTGGTGTATGCGTCCCAGAACCACTTCATCCCCTCGCGCTGCAGGAAGTAGCCCTCGGCGAACTCGTGGTACGACGCGGTGTCGAAGGACGCGTCGGTGACCGGGTAGAACAACACCTGCTGGTTGAAGCTGACGTCGCCGCGCTCCTTGGCGAGCAGCGTCACCGCGGCCGCCATGTTGCCGCCGACCGAGTCGCCCACGATCGCCAGCCGGCTCGGGTCCAGCTCGTGGTCCTTGCCGGAAGCAACGATCCAGCGGGCCGCGGCGTAGTTCTGCTCCAAAGCGATCGGGTACTGCGCCTCAGGCGACAGGTCGTACTCCGGGAAGACCACGGCCGCGCCCGCGCCGACCGCCAGCTCGCGGACCAGCCGGTCATGGGTGTGCGCGTTGCCGAAGACCCAGCCGGCGCCGTGGATGTAGAGGATCACGGGCAGCGGGCCGGTACTGCCGGCCGGGCGGACGATCCGGACCTTCACGGTGCTGTCACCGTTCGGCACGGTCAGCCACTCGTCGTCGACCGGAAGCTTCGGGTAGTCGGTGGTCTGCACGTCGTCGACGGCCTTGCGACCTTCGTCCGGCGGCAGCTGGAACAGGAACGGGGGGACGCTCGTCGCGTCGGCGAAAGCTTGGGCGGCAGGCTCCAGAACGGTCATCGAAGTACTCCTCCACTGAGATCCAGGATGCGGAGAACGCACGTTCTCCGCCGATATCCAGTACTGTAGGAGAACGATGGTTCTCAGCGCAAGGCCCAGTCCGAGGAAGGCGATATGACGATCGACACAGCGACCGCGCAGCAGCAGGTGCTCGCGGCGGCGGACGCTCTCTTCTACGAACGCGGCGTGCAGTCGGTCGGGATGGACGCGATCCGGACCGCGTCCGGCGTCTCGCTGAAGCGGCTCTACCAGCTCTTCCCGTCCAAGGACCACCTGATCGAGGCCTACCTGCACAAGCGCGACCTGCAGTGGAAGACGATGCTGGCCGAGCACGTCGAGGCCGAGACCGATCCGCGCGAGCGCCTCCTCGCCGTCTTCGACTTCCTGCACGACTGGTTCCTGGAGAAGAGCTTCCGCGGCTGCGCCTTCATCAACTCCTTCGGCGAGCTCGGCACCGTCTCACCCCCGGTCGCCGAGATGGCGCGCAAGCACAAGGCGGGCTTCCGTGACGCGCTCACCGAGCTGGCCGCGGCGGCCGGCGCTCCTGATCCGCAGCGGCTGTCCGACTACTTGATCCTGCTCAGCGAAGGCGCGATCACCACCTCGGTGTTCTCCGAATCGGCTGCCCCGGCGACCCGCGCCCGCGAAGCGGCACAACTCCTGATGGCGGCCAATCTGCCCTCCTGACTCTGCGATTCGGCAGGATGTCGGCATGCGAGCCACCGAACTGCTGAGCGCCCTCGGCGAACTCCCGTACGGCGAACGCGTCCAGCTGATCGCCGAGCACGCGCGCCGACTCCGTGGTACCGCCGAGCTGGCCGCGCTGATCGCCGAGCTCGACATCGGCGAGACCTTCGCCCGAACCGTCGGCCTCGAACTCGCCCAGATCGCCGGCGACGTCGAGCACATCACCAAGCTCCTCACCGACCCACAGCTCCAGGGGCGTGCACTGACCGCCGTCGGCTGCGGCGTACCGGTCTCTGACGACGCGTTACAGGCCCTGTACTCCGATGCGCCTGCAGCCCTACGCGCCCGAATCCTCACCGTCATCCGCCGCACCCGGCGACAGGCGCTGGCCGTCCAGTTGATCGACGAGCAACGCGACCGCTGGGGCGACCACGCCGCCGCCGGCCTACTGAGCAGCGCCGACACAGCCACGGTCAACCGGCTACTGCCCGATCTGGGCTACACGCTCACGTCAGGCGAATGGGCCCGCCTGGCCGCGCGGCATCCCGAGGCAGTACTGGACCACGCCTCTCGAACGATGCCGGAAGGCATCTACCGAACCGAGTGGTGGGACAGCGTCGGCTACGGGGTGGTCGAGGCGATCGACCAGTACCCGGAGCGTGTTGTCGAGCTGATCCGGGTAGCGGCTCCGCAGTACGACCTCCCGCAGCCCGTCGTCAAAGTCATCGGGAAGCTCGCCGATCTCGATCCGGCCGGCCTCCTGCAACTCCTGACCGCGCCAGACCGGGCCTCGGCGCTGCAGCGCGCTTTCACTCCTGCGCTCCGGCGGAGGTTGTACCGGCTCGCCGACGACGACCTGGTCGCCATCGGCCGCAACCTCTGGCCGAACGTCGCCGGCCTGCTGAGCGACCTCCCACCCGCTCGGCGATCGACCGTCTTCGAAGGGGTGACCGCCACGATCGAGCTCGGCCGGACGGCGCTGTCCGACAAGCTGCTGGCCGTCCTCCCCCGGCGGCTCCGGCACGAGTACGCCCGTCGCATGATCGAGCTCTTCCAGGACCGCGATCCACGGCAGCAGTGGGAGTACAGCGCCTATCTGCCTTTCGCCGAAGCCTTCGCCAGGCTCGAGCCGGAGGTCAACCAGCCCGAGGCGGGGGCACGCGCTGTCGTCTACCGTGCCGTCATCACCAGCGCAGGCCATTCGCGCGAACCGGCATCGATCGAGCAGGCGTTGTCCTGGGCCACCAGGGTCCGCAACGATCAGGATCCGGTCCGGGAAGCGGTACTGGACGCGGCCGCCTCGTTGCCACCGTCGCAGCTGACCGACCTCCACGTCGACGCACTGCAGACCCTGCTGACGGATGCCCTCGAAGCCCGCGATCTTTCCTGGCTCAGCGGCGAGGCGCTCAACAGCCTCGCCGAGACCGCCATCCGGCAAGGTGCTCTGGGCAACCACTTGGCGTTGCTCGGCTGGGGCGTCGCAGCGCAGGCCCGGCTGGCCGAGTACCAGGGCGAGGTTGAGCTGTACGGGTTGGTCGACGGACTGCCGCGCGGCCGCGAGGTGGCCGTCTACGAGGCACTTCGGCCGCATGTCGAGGCGGCCGCCGCCCGCAAGGAGTTCGAGCTCGCCTTCGCGGTCGCCGAGGCCTTCGGGCGGCGGGGCTGGACGAACACGCAGCTGCACGACGTACTCGAGCAAGCGGTTTGGTCCAAGGACAAGTCCGTAGTTGAGCGGGCCACCCAGCTCTGGCTGCAACCGACCGCAACGCGGGCCGAGCGGACCGGCCGGATCATCGACTACAAGGTCGGGATGGCCCGGTGGGACTCCGTCTGGGCTGCCGTCACCGAGGGCCGCACCGACCTCGTCGACCGCGTCTTCGCCAAGCCGGACAAGGCCCGCCGCTTCGATCGCAACCGCCCGGCCTGGCGGGTCTCCACGACCGCACTGCGCCGCTGGCTCCCCCACCAGCACAGCCGGTACGCCGAACTGGTGGCAGCCGCCGCCAACGACACCCGCATCCCCGAGTGGACTCGCGCGAAGGCCGTCTCGACCCTGGGCCGCATCCCCGGCGCCGGCCAGAGAGCTGTCGAGCCGTTCCTGAGCAACGACTCGGTGCTCTTGCAAGAGGCGGCCCTTGCTGCTGTGGTGTGGACCGATCAGCCAGAGCTGGCGTTGCCGGTACTGCTGGCTCATGCGGGTGACGACCGCGCCCGAGTCGCCCTGTCCGCAGCTAGCCGGGCAGCTCGCTTCGTCAGGCCGAGCCTCCTGGTTGAGACGTTCCGGCCGGTGCTCGTGGGTGAGGGCGTGAAGGTGACGTCTCGCAAGGAGGCTGCTCGGCTGCTCGGCGTACTTCGTGCCCCCGGCGCCAGCGAAGTACTGGCGGAGGCCTGGGCGGATGCGCATCGGGATGTGCGGGCGGCGATCACCAGTGTGGCGTCGCAGCACCTCCTGCACGAGCCGGCCAGTTGGGCGCTGCTGCAGGAGGCGGTACACGATTCGCCTGCCACTGCGGCGATGCTGATCCAGCGGCCGCCGTTGAGTATGGCCACGCAGTACAGGTCGCGGTACGCGGACCTACTGATCGCGGCGACCAATCGGCCGGAGACACCGACCGTGGGCGCAGCTCTGCGATCGCTGGCGGGGTGGGCGCCCTACAACCCCGCGGTGGCGCCGGTGTGCGCGGGCTTCATCACAGACCTGGCCAATCGAAGCCATAACTGGAGCGACGCGGCCACTGCGCTGGCAGACATCGTCGCTGCCGGCCAGGCTCGGGATGAGCTGATCTCGGTCGTCCGGCTGCTGATCCGCCTGGAGAGCAAGCCCGGCGTACCGAATGCGGAATCCGACCGCGACCATCCCGCCCGTCAGCGGCTCACGCTGGTGATGGCGAAGGTGGGCGGGGCGGTGGACTGGAGCACCAAGCAACCGCTTCTCGACGCGGCCGCTGAACTGGTGGCACCCGAATACCTGGCGCTTCGCGTGCACCCGTTGATCTGGGCACTCGACTGGACGGAGCCGATGGCGGGCCTCACCGCTGTCGCGGACCTCATCGCCGACCGCCCCCTGGTGATCGCAGTCGCCGCCGAGCAACTCCGCTTCCGGCTGCACTCCCCGGCCCATCGGACCGCCACCAAAACCCTCACCCCAGCAACCGAACTGGCCGCCACCGGCCGCGCGGTAGACGGCCACCTCGCCCTGGCAATGGTGGCAGCCGCATCCGACAACACAGCCTGGTCCCCCGCTTGGCGCGACTTGCTGATCAGCCTCCGCAATCACCCGATACCCGACGTCCGCTACGCCGCGCTGGACCTGACAACAGCCAACGAGTACTAGGCGTCGATGTCAGTTGGTGCAACGACCGAGCGCGCCGGGCGGAGATCTGTCATCCTTCGGCATGCGCATCGATCCACTCACCATCAAGCCGTGGCTCGCGGGGCTCGCGGCCGGGCTGTTCTTCGGCGTGTTCTTCGCCGCGATCAGCGTGATCACTTTCCGGGACGAGCTGGATTCCTGGCTCTGGATGATCATCCCCGGGCTCGTCGCCGCGGTGGGAGTAGCACTGGCCGCCGGACTCGGCCTCCTGAGCACGCAGCGCCGACTCCGGCCTGCAGTGGAGGGCCTTTCGCCCGAGGCGGCCAGAGTTGCACTCAAGGCCGCTCGGCGTGGGCCGGTGCCGACCCAGCCCGAAATCCGGGCGGCGGCGCTCGGGATCGCGGAGCGGCAGCTGGCCGGGTTTCTCCGGGTCCGGATCTGGCTCCTGATCGCCGGCGCCTGCGCCATCGTCTCGCAGGTGTTCCTGGCCCTGGACGATGACGGTTTTGACTGGTGGCGTCTTCTGGCCGCGGCCGCGTTCGCGCTGGCCTTCGCCATGCAGTTCTACCAGCCCAAGCTGACTCGGCGGCGGATCGCACAGCTCCGCGGCTAGCTGTCCTCCGCGGCTTTGCGGGCGGCTGCCTTGCGGCGCTTGCCTTCGTGCATCGCGACTACGCGGGCGATCGGGATCTCATGGCCTTCGGCGATCAGGTCGGCCGGGAGGGCTTGCGGGGCTGGGAGTTGGTCGGCCCACGGCACTGCGGCGGCGAGTAGCGCGGGCGCGGTACGGATCGTGAAATCGCGCGGGGAGACCTGTTCGACGTCCGCCCAGCCGACCGGGTACGAGACCGGCGTACCGGGGCGGATGCGCGGGCTGTACGCCGCGACGACGGTGGCGCCGCCGGCTCGGGTGGAGTCGACGAAAACCTTTCCGTGGCGTTCTTCCTTGACGTACGCCGTCGTAGCGAGAGCCGGGTCGATGCGCGCTGCTCGTGCCGCGATCGCGCGCGTCGCGGCGGCGGCGTCTTCGATCGTGGCGGTGTCATCGATCGGCACGTAGACGTGCACGCCCTTGGCGCCGCTCGTCTTCACCGCGCCGTCGAGCCCGAGGTCGGCCAGCGCCTGCCGGACGAGCAAGGCAGCCTGTACGGCGAGCGCGAACGTCTCGTCTCCCTCGGGCGGATCCAGATCCAGTACGAGCTGGGTGACCCGGTCCGGGCGATCGAGCCTCATCAACGTCGGGTGGTACTCAACCGCTCGCTGGTTCGCGAACCACAGCAACGTCCGCCGGTCGTCGCAGACGGCGTACGAAACCTCCCGCTTGGACGCCTCCGCCCAGACCGGCACCGTCCGGACCCATTCCGGCGTGTACTTCGGCACGTTCTTCTGCATGAACGACGGCTGCCCCGGCCGGATCCGGACCACCGACAACGGCCGCTCCCGCAACCCCACCAGCATCTGCTCGTGGACCGCATCGAGATAGTCCACCAGCTCCCGCTTGGTCGCCTCGGCCCCATCGAACAGCGGCTGATCAAGATTGGTCAGCGGTACTCCGTCACGCACCTCATCCGGCTTGCTCGCCATGACAGGAGCGTACGACGTCGAACGGTCAGCCGCCGGAGACCCCGATTTCAGCGTCGGCCATATCCGTGTTGAGGCCGTCGGTGTCGTCGAGCCAGCCGTAGGGCAGTACGACGTGGTCGCGCGGACTGCCTTGGCGGCCTCGGGGTGAGCCGAGCTCCTGGACCGGGAAGGGGGCGCTCGGGTCGAGCTGGGAAAGCAGCTCGTCCAGGCGGGCCAGAGACTCGACCATACCGAGGGCGGCGCGGAGTTCGCCGCCGGCTGGGAAGCCTTTCAGGTACCACGGGACGTGTTTGCGGAAGTCGCGCAGGCCCCGCGACTCCCCCATCAGGCCGGCCAGCAGCTCGCCGTGGCGGCGCATCACCGTGGCGACCTCGCCGAGCGTCGGCAGGTTGAGGGCTTCGCCGCCGGTGAAGGCGACGGCCAGGTCGCGGAACAGCCACGGGCGGCCGAGGCAGCCGCGGCCGACGATGACGCCGGCGCAACCGGTCTCGGCGACCATCCGGAGCGCGTCCGAGGCCTCCCAGATGTCACCGTTGCCGAGGACCGGGATGTTCACGTGCTCGACGAGCTCGGCGATCTTGGTCCAGTCCGCCTGACCGGAGTACGCCTGCGCCGCAGTACGGCCGTGCAGTCCGATCGCGGCCGCACCCGACTCCTCGGCGATCCGGCCCGCGTCGAGGTAGGTCTGGTGCGTGCTGTCGATCCCGATCCGGGTCTTCATCGTGACGGGGATCCCGTATGGCGTCGCGGCCTTCACCGCGGCCTGCAGGATCGCGCCGAGCAGATTCCGCTTCCAGGGCAGGGCCGCGCCACCGCCCTTGCGCGTCACCTTCGGCACCGGGCAGCCGAAGTTGAGGTCGACGTGCGCCACCCCGTACTCCGAACAGAGCAACTCGACCGCGCGCCCGACGTACACCGGATCGACGCCGTACAACTGCACCGAGCGAACCGTCTCCCGCTCGTCGAAGGTGAGCATGTCCAGACTCTTCTGGTCCCCCTCGACGATCCCGCGCGACGTGATCATCTCGCACACGTACAGCCCGGCCCCCTGCTCGGCACACAACCGCCGGTACGCCGCATTGGTGATCCCCGCCATCGGCGCGAGCACCACCGGCGTATCGATCGTCAGGTTACCGAGCTTGAGCATGATCAGGCCTTCGCAACCAGGACTTGGCCGTTGCCGGAGACCTCGGCCTTGTAAGGCTGTACTGCGTTGGCGGTGGTCGTCACGTCACACGCAATACCCGCGGAGCTGTTCTTGACGATAGTGACGTCGTCCATCGTGCAGGTGACCTTGGCGGCGCCGGGCACGGTCCGCAGGACAGCATCGACGACCTTCGGCTTCACGATCGCCACCGAGTCGGAGGTGAACTTGTACGACGCGGTGTACTGCTTGGCGTCGACTGTCAGCGTGCCCGTGTAGGGCTTGCCGGCGTAGGTGACCGTGCACTTCAGCGTGTGCTTGCCCGCAGTTTCCGCCTGGTCGATACCGGGGCAGTTCACCGTCGTCGTCGCCGCGCGGCCCGCGGTGATCTGGGCCTGCTTGGAGATCGCGAAGCGGATCCGCTGCGCCAGCGGGGCGTCCGAGGCCGGCTCACCCTTGACCGAAGGCGTAGGCCACGGCTTCGACGGCTGGGGCAGCGGGGTCAGCGTCTGCGTCGAGGCAGTCGGGATCGGCGCGGTCGACCCGGGCGCCGACGGCCCGGTGGAGCCTGAAGACGTCGGGTTGGACGCCGACGGCTTGTCGGAAGCGTCCGGCGCGGTGTCCGAGCAGCCCGCGACCAGGAACACCAGCAGCGCACTCAGCCCGAAGACGGCCACGCCGAACTTCGTCCGTCCGGGCGTCAAGATCCCCCGCAGCGTCAGGGCAGGCATCGTCAGCAGCCCACCAGACGCTGGGCGAGGTAGCCCGTCACCTCGGTCAGGGCGACGCGCTCCTGCTTCATCGAGTCGCGCTCGCGGATCGTCACCGCCTGGTCCTCGATGGTGTCGAAGTCGACGGTGATGCAGTACGGCGTACCGATCTCGTCCTGGCGGCGGTAGCGGCGGCCGATCGCCCCGGCGTCGTCGAAGTCGACGTTCCAGTTCTTGCGCAGCTCGCCGGCCAGGTCCTTCGCCTTCGGGGACAGGTCGGCGTTGCGCGACAGCGGCAGCACGGCGGCCTTGACCGGCGCGAGGCGCGGGTCGAAGCGCAGTACGGTCCGCTTGTCGACACCGCCCTTGGCGTTCGGCGCCTCGTCCTCGGTGTAGGCGTCGAGCAGGAACGCGAGCACGTTACGGGTCAGGCCGGCGGCCGGCTCGATCACGTACGGCGTCCAGCGCTCGCCCTTCTCCTGGTCGAAGTAGGACAGGTCGACGCCGGAGTGCTTGGAGTGCGTGGACAGGTCGAAGTCGGTCCGGTTCGCGATCCCCTCGAGCTCGTCGAACTCCTTGCCGCCGAAGTGGAACTTGTACTCGATGTCGACGGTGCGCTTGGAGTAGTGGCTCAGCTTCTCCTTCGGGTGCTCGTACAGCCGCATGTTGTCCGGGTTCAGCCCGAGACCCGTGTACCAGTCCCAGCGCGCCTTCAGCCAGTACTCGTGCCACTCCTCGTCCGCGCCCGGCGGGACGAAGAACTCCATCTCCATCTGCTCGAACTCCCGGGTCCGGAAGATGAAGTTGCCCGGGGTGATCTCGTTGCGGAAGCTCTTGCCCACCTGGGCGATGCCGAACGGCGGCTTCTTCCGCGCGGTGCCCATCACGTTCGCGAAGTTGATGAAGATGCCCTGCGCCGTCTCCGGCCGCAGGTAGTGCAGGCCTTCCTCGGACTCGACCGGGCCGAGGTAGGTCTTCAGCAGGCCGTTGAACATCCGCGGCTCGGTGAAGGTGCCCTTGTTACCGCAGTTCGGGCAGGCGATCTCGTCGAGCTTGACCTCGTCGGCGTCCTTGTTCTTGCGCCGGGCGAAGTCCTCGCGCAGGTGGTCGTCGCGGTAGCGCTTGTGGCAGGACTGGCACTCGGTCAGCGGGTCGACGAACTCCTGCAGGTGGCCCGAGGCCTCCCAGACCCTGGTCGGCAGGATGACCGAGGAGTCCAGCCCGACGATGTCGTCGCGGCTCGTCACCATCGAGCGCCACCACTGCGCCCGCACGTTGTTCTTCAGCTCGACGCCGAGCGGTCCGTAGTCCCAGGCCGACTTGGTCCCACCGTAGATCTCGCCGCACGGGTAAACGAAGCCCCTCCGCTTACTGAGGCTGACGACGGCATCGACGGTATCCACGGGCACGTTTCGACTCCAGAGTGGTGGTACGGGAAGGGACCAGGCTATCGGGTCAGCGGTGCGGGGCGAACTCGCTGAGGTCGTCGTACGCGCTCGGTTCGTCGAGCGCCTCCGACAGCAGCGGTACGGCCGCCAGCTTGACCTCGTACGGCGACAGTGCGCGACGGTAGCTGCCGATGTTCACCCACTCCATACTCAGCGCGAGCAACTCGGGATCGTCGGCGTTGCGCCCGGTCCGGGCCGCGACGAAGCCCTTCTGGCGCGACAGCACCTCAACGGCGGTCTCCAGCCGGCCGATAAACCCCGGCTGCGCAGCCTCTTCGACCCGGAACCTGATCACCACGAACACCCGCCACAGCCTACGGCGTCACCCCTGGTCACCGGCCGCTGACCCCGCCCAGACGGCCATCCTGGGGCCCGCTTGGCTAGACCTGCTCCGACAGCCTGGAACAATGGCCGGATGAGCAGCACACCCAGCAGTCAGCCGGTCAGCCCGCTCCGGGCACGGATCACCAAGGCCAGCTACCCGATCATCGCCAGGCTGCACGCCATGCCAAAGCTGGTACTGCCCGGTATCACCCTGGTACTCGCCCTGGTCGGAGTGTTCGCCCCGATCGGCGTCGGCGTCCCGTCGCTCATCCTGCTGGCGCTACTGCTCGCCTGGCTCGGCTTCCTGTCCTGGCCGGTGGTCACCACCGGCGCCCGCTGGATGCGCATCTTCTCGGTCCTGGTCATCCTGCTCTTCGCGGTCTCCCGGATCGCCAACCACTGAGTCGATCAGCCGCTGGCGCCAGTTCACGAACCGATCTGGTCAGGTCGTAAGCGTCACCAGTCGTGGACGGTGCCGTCTGCGAGGCGGTTGACCGGTAGGTAGGCCGGGGCGTACGGGTGGGCGGCGGCGAGTTCCTCGTCGAGCTCCACCCCCAGGCCTGGCGCTTCGCCGGGATGCAGGTGGCCGTCGGTAAAGGTGTACGCGTGCCGGAACACCTCGTCGGTAGCAGCCGTGTAGCCGGCGTACTCCTGGATCCCGAAGTTGTGGATCGCCAGGTCGAGGTGGATCGCGGCGGCCATCCCGACCGGCGAGATGTCCTCCGGCCCATGGATGGCGCTCTTGATCTGCTGCTGGGCCGCGAAGTCGAACAGCTTCCTGATCGGCGAGACGCCGCCGAAGTGCGTGACGGCGGCGCGGACGTAGTCGATGAGCTGCTCGTTCACGAGCGTCCGGAAGTCGTGGATGCTGTTGAAGACCTCACCGATGGCCAGCGGCGTGGTGGTGTGGCTGCGGACCAGGCGTAAACCCTCCTGGTTCTCGGCAGGCGTGCAGTCCTCGAGCCAGAACAGGTCGTAGGGCTCCAGATCCTTGCCCAGCCGGGCTGCCTGCAGCGGCGTGAGCCGGTGGTGGGCGTCGTGCAGCAGCGGTAGCTCCGGGCCGAACTCGTTGCGGACCGCCTCAAAGACGGAAGGCATGTGGCGCAGGTACGCGCCGGTGTCCCAGTCCTCGACGAGCGGCCGCACCCGCCCGTCCGGCAAGGCGTCCGGCTCGCCACCCACTCCGTAGACCCGCTGCAGGCCAGGGATTCCGGTCTGGATCCGGATCGACTGGTAGCCCTGCTCGAGCCGCGCCCGGACCGAGTCGAACAGCTCCGGGGCGTCGCGCCCGCTGGCGTGGCCGTAGGTGCGCACCCGATCGCGGCTCGCGCCGCCGAGGAGTTGGTAGAGCGGCAGGTTCGCGACCTTGGCCTTGATGTCCCACAACGCCACATCCACTGCGGCGATCGCAGCCATCGTGACCGGCCCGCGCCGCCAGTAGGCGCCCCGGTAGAGCGACTGCCAGGTGTCCTCGATCCGGTGCGGATCGAGTCCGATGAGCAGCGGCGCGACGTGATCACGCAGGTACGAGACCACGGCGAGCTCGCGACCGTTGAGCGTCGCGTCCCCGAGGCCGGTCACGCCGTCGTCGGTGGTGATCTTCAGCGTGACGAAGTTGCGCCCCGGACTGGTGACGACGACAGAGGCGTCGACGATCTTCATGGCTGGCACGCCGGAGACGCTACCCCAGGTCGGTCAGAGCCCGGCGAGCTGTTGGAGCTGGGTGGTGCGGGTGGCGATGATCGACGCGGCGAGCTTCTTCGTCGCGGCGTCCTTGCCATCGGTGGTGATACTGCGGGCGAGCACGATCGACTGGTCGAGGTGCTCCTGGAGGTTCTTCTCGAACAGCGGGTCGAACCCCTGGTCTTTCGTTCCGCCCAGGGTGACGATCTCGGGCTCGGTCATCATGCCGGGCATGTCGTGACCCTCGTGCGGGTTCCGGACCGGCAGCCGGGAGCGGGCGCGCAGGGCGACGAACTGGGCCAGCTCGGTCTTGTGCCCGGCGGCCACCTCGGTCGCGAACTTCTTGACCGCGGGATCGGCCGCCTGCTTCTCGGCCAGCCCCAGCACCCGCAGGAGCTGCTCATCCATCGGGATCATCAGCTCGATCCAGGCCAGGTCGGTCGCGTTGAACGACGGGTCGATATCCCATTTGGTGACGCTCGCCGTCGGGGTCGGCGCGCTGGCCGGAGGCGCTGGTGGCGGCGACGACACCGAGGCGGACGAGCCGCAGCCGGTCAGCACGGCGAGCAGAACGGCAGTACAGGGCAGCGCGGCACGAGTTAGGGCCTTCATGAACGAACTCCTCGAAAAGCGGGGGCGGTGGAGAGCTCCTCGAAAGCGACACCACCAGCAAAGCAGAGATCGGTACGGTCCGAACAGCGGCCGGGCGGGTCCTGGGACGGGGACCCGCCCGGCTGTCGAGTGCCTAACTGAATGACACTCCTTAGGGGTGACCGTTGGCCCCGCACTTGATGATCGGGCGGATGCAGTCGTTGACGCGGCGCTCCATCTCGGCCACCGGCCAGGCGTTGAAGAAGTCACCGTGCATGGTGAAGCCAGCACCTGAGGCGAGCCGGAAGCCGGCCGTCGGGCCGTTCACCGGGTACCGCAGGACCTGGCGGAGCTTCGGCACCGGCACCGGGTGGCTGGCCGGGCAGTCGCCGTTGACCGGGTAGGCCATGTGGCTCTTGTGGTCGGGTGAATCCAGGTCGCGTCCGTTCCAGCACTGCGGGAAGTCCAGATAGGACTCGAGCATCGTGCCGGCCGGGCAGGTGATGAAGTCGTGCCCGGAACCGGCGTCACCGGCATGCAGGCAGGACCACCGCGAGATGGTGTTGTCGCTCGGCCCGGTCGCCTTCGCGTTACCGGCCACGATCCGCAGCCCGAACGGCAGCGGCTGGGTCCGTGCGATGACGTCGTCGCGCACGCCTTCACCCAGGTAGTAGAAGGTGGTCCCGGTCGGCTCGACCGGCTGGTTGTTCACGTACAGGGTGGGCACCCAGTACGACGACTTGTCCTCGGCCGGGTTGCACGAGGTCGGCGAGTTGACCAGGTCGTTGACCGTCGTGTTGGCGTTCGTCACGGTCGCACCGAAGAAGCTGTGCATATGCGAGGCGCCCGGCATGTTCGGGAACACGATCGGGTCGTCGGGCAACCGGTGCGTGTACGGGCAGTCGGCCAGGAACTCGGCCACCCGGACGATCGGGCCACCACCCGGCGTCCCGCCGTACACCTGGAACTCGAACAGCGAGGCACCCCATTGGGTGGCGCGCTGGGTGATCAGGATCCGCACGTACCGGCCGTTGCCGTTGACAACGAGACTCTGCTCGCCGCCCGTTCCGTTGGTCGTCGTCTGGATCGTCGCCCAGTCGTTGCCGTTGGCGGAGGTCTGGAGCTGGAAGCCGCGCGCGTACGCCGCCTCCCAGCGCAGGAGCACGCGGTTGACGGCCTGGGACGAACCCAGGTCGACCCGGAGCCACTGGTTGTCGGCGAAGCTGCTCGCCCAGCGGGTGCCGTTGTTGCCGTCGACCGCTGCGGCGGCCGGGAAAGCGGCGCTCTCCACCGAGGAGGCGAGCGTCGGTTTGCCCTGTGACAGCAAGGTTTCCGCTGCCTGAGCCGGGCGGCTCGCGATCACCAGATAGGCAGCCAGGACGGCTAGGAGGGTCAGGAACAAAGTACTGATTCTGAGCACACCGGAGACTTTCAGCTGAGTTTTCATCAGAGCTCCTAGTGGTAGACGCGCACGTAGTCGACGAGCATGCGAGCCGGGAACGGCGTCGCTGCGTTGGGCGGGCCGGGGAAGTCGCCGCCGACGGCCAGGTTGAGGATCAGGTAGAACGGGTGGTCGTAGATCCACGGTCCCCTGGTCGCCTCGAGCTGGGCCTTGTCGACGACGAACACCGTGGTGCCGTCGACCTGGTAGGTGATGCTCGTGCTGTTCCAGAGCATCGTCCAGGTGTGGAATGCGTTCGCGAAGTCGGCGCCACCCGGCAGGCCGTACGTCCCGCCGTACCCGCCCGCGCCGTTGTAGGCCGGGGCGTGCAGCGTCGAGTAGCCCTTGGTGGTCTCGCGGCCGAGGATCTCCATGATGTCGATCTCGCCGTTGTAGGGCCACGGGCGGCCGGTCAGGAAGTCCGAGCCCATCATCCAGAAGGCCGGCCACAGACCGTTGCCCTTCGGCACCTGGATCCGCGCCTCGATCTTGCCGTACGTCGTGTCGAACTTGGTGCCGGTGTTCATCCGGGCGGACGTGTACTGGCAGGTGCCGCTCCCGCTGACCGGGTCGATCGGGCAGGCCGAACCCGGCGTGACCTCGCGACGCGCCTCGAGCACGAGGTGACCGGCGCCGTCCATCTGCGTGTTGTTGTGGTTGGTGTAGACCTGCAGCTCGCCGTTCTGCCCGTTGCCCGGGTCGGCACGCCACTTGTTGGCGTCAGGCTTGGTGCCCGCGGCGCTGTTGAACTCGTCGGACCACACCAGTTGCGGCGGGTTCGCCGGGTCCGCAGGCGGAGTCGGCGGCGTGGTCGGCGCGCCACCGGTGCCATAGACCTGGAACTCCCACAGCGAGTACCCGTACGGCGTATTGCGCTGCGTGCCGTACATCCGGACGTAGCGGCCGGAGCCGGTGATGTTGAGCGTCTCCTTGAACCCCGGACCGGCTGCGGTGGTGTAGATCTGGGTCCAGTTGACGTTGTCGTTGGAAACCTGGATCTGGTACGCCTTCGCCGAGGCCGGATCCCACTGCAGAATCACCTTGTCGATCTGGGCGGTGGCACCGAGGTCGACGGAGATCCAGCCCGGGTCGACCCAGCCGGAGTCGGTCGTGGTCGCCCAGCGGCTGGCCGGGTCGAGGTCGAAGGCGCGAGCCGGGGTGCACTCCCAGCAGTTGCCATCGCTCTGCTGCGATGAGGCAGCGCCGGTCTTGCCGTAGGAGAGCAGCTTGCTGCCCGGGCCGGGGCCAGGGCCGCCTGACGTAGTACCGAAGACTTTGAACTCCCACAGTGAGTAGCCCCACTGGGTGGTGCGCTGGGTGCCGAGCACCCGGACGTACCGGCCGGAGCCGGAGACGGTCAGCGTCTGGTTGCCGCCGGTGCTCGTGGTGGTCGTGTAGACGGAGTTCCAGTTGGTGCCGTTGGCGGAGACCTGGATCTGGAAGGCCTTGGCGGCCGCCGTCTCCCAGCTCAACTGGACCTGGTTGACGGTGGCGGTCAGACCGAGGTCGACCTGGATCCACTGCGGGTCGACGGCATGAGCGCTCGACCAGCGGGTGCCTGGATCGCCGTCGACCGCTGACGCCGCCGTGAAGACGGTGTTCTCGGTGGACGACGCGGTGGCGGTCTTGCCCTGGGAAAGCAGGGTGTCGGCGGCGCCGGCGGGTGGGCTGACCACCAGGGCGAGGACGAAGCTGATGGCTACTGCGATGAGCGCCGCGATCTTGAAGCGCGCTCTGACTTTGGCTCTGACTTTGGCTTTGGGCAGGGGCGGGGAAAGGGACGGCATGGCATCTCCTGGGGCGGACGATGAACTGCGCTGTCGAGAATCGAGCGGGGGAACGTTCCCTAAGCCTGAGAAAACCGTGCTCAGGGAACGGTGTCAAGGCTTCGTGGTCACTCGGTGGCAACCTGTCCGTAACACAGCGGCATCCCTTGACAAGGTTCCGGAACCGCCGGGATGCTCAGTCGTGGGGAGCGCTCCCTGGCAGGCCGATCTGAGGGGGTACGCGTGCGACGACCGACCCTGCATGCCGTGGCGGCCCGGGCCGGGGTGTCGAAGTCGAGCGTCTCCCGGGTGATCAACGGCGAGCCGACGGTCGCGCCCGAGATCCGGCAGATCGTGATGGCCGCGGTGACCGAGCTCGGTTACGTGCCCAACGGCGCGGCCCGCAACCTGGTCACCCAGAAGACGAACACGATCGCGATCATCGTTTCCGACCCGCCGGCCGGGCTGGTCTCCGACGACCCGATGTTCGCGATGGTCGTCCGCGCTGCCTCGCGGGCGCTGGAGGCCGCCGGCAAGCAGGTCTCGCTCGTACTGGCCGGGTCCGACGAGAGCCGGTTGCGCGTCGAGCATTACCTCGCAGCCGGTCACGTGGATGGCGCGATGCTCGTGTCGATGGACGGCTCGGATCCGCTGCCCGCAGTACTGGCTCGAACCGGGTTGCCGGTCGTGTCGCACGGGCGCCTCGCGACACCGGGCCTGATGCCGTCCGTCGACAACGACAACGTCGGGGGTGCGACCAAGGCCGTGCAGCACCTGCTCGACCAGGGGCGGCAGCGGATCGCCACCATCTCCGGACCGTTGGACATGCAGGCTGCGCAGGAGCGGTTGAACGCGTACCGGCAATCGCTGCAAGACACCGACCGCCGGTCGATCGTTGCCCTGGGCGACTTCACCCGGATCTCCGGCGCCGATGCGATGCGCCAACTACTGCAAGATGATCCGCAACTCGACGCGGTCTTCGCCGCCAACGACCTGATGGCGATCGGCGCCCTGCGCACACTGCGCGAGGCCGGCCGCCGCGTCCCCGACGACGTCGCGGTAGTCGGCTTCGACGACATCGAGGCAGCCCTCTACACCGCTCCCCCGCTGACGACCGTCCGCAGCCCGATGGGCGAGCAGGCCGCGCGCACCGTACGCCTCCTACTCGACCTCCTCGCCCACGGCGCTGCCGACTCCGTCATCCTCCCCACCGACCTGATCCTCCGCGAATCAGCCTGACCCCGCTGGGGTGGGGTGCTAGGCGGGGTTGGGGTGGGCTGCTTTGAGGATTAGGTCTCGTACTGCCGTCGCCTCCACCTTTCCTTCGGGTGCCAACTGGGCGTCGGTGCTGAGGAGGACCGGGCCGTCTTCGGGATTGGACGGTAGGCGGCCGTGGGAGCCGCGGACTATGGACGGGTCCAGCGGGACGACCTGCATCGCGTAGCGCAGGCCGACCTTCTTCCGGAGCAGGTACGACGCTGCGCGTGGCTTCACGAAGCGGTCGGACGGGTCGAAGAACAGCTCGGCCGGGTCGTAGCCAGGCTTGCGGTGGATCTCCACTCCCCTGGCGAAGTCAGGTGCTCGCTCGTCGTCGAGCCAGTAGTAATAGGTGAACCAGGAGTCCGGCTCAGCAACTGCGACCAGCTCGCCGGCCCGCTCGTGATCCAGCCCGTACTTACGCTTGCCCTCGGCATCGAGTACTTCGGCGACGCCCGGCAGCCCGCCGAGAAGCTTGCTGACGGCATCGAGGTCGGCCGGGTCCTTCACGTAGACGTGGGCCAACTGATGGTCCGCGACCGCGAACGCCCTGGACGCCCACGGGTCGAGGTACTCCATCCCGTCCTGGGTGTGGACCTCCAGCAGCCCTTCGCTGCGCAGCATCCGGTTGATGTCCACCGGCCGCGAGACGTCGGTGATCCCGTACTCCGACAGCACGATCACCATCGCTCCCCTGGCCTCCGCATCGTCGAGCAACGGCGCCAGTACTGCGTCCAGCTCGATCGCGGCGCGAGTCGCCTCGACCGACGAAGCGCCGTACCGCTGCAGGTCGTAGTCGAGGTGTGGGATGTAGGTGAGCAGCAGGTCGGGGTTGTCCTGGGCAAGGATCTGCCTCGACGCGGCAACGATCCACTTGCTCGACTTGATCGATGCCGTCGGCCCCCAATAGTGGAAGAGCGGGAAGGCACCCAGCTGGTTGGTCAGACGGTCGTGCAGCTCGACCGGCCGGGTGTAGCAGTCGGGTGCCTTGCGGCCGTCGGCGTAGTAGATCGGCCTCGGCGTGACGAGCAGGTCGGTCTCCGCACCCATCGCGTACCACCAGCAGACGTTGGCGACCTTGTACTGCGGGTTCTTGCGCCGGGCAACGTCCCAGACCTTGTCGCCCTGGACGAGCTTGTTGTGCTGACGCCAGAGGAAGACTTCACCGAGGTCGCGGAAGTACCAGCCGTTGCCGACGACACCGTGTTCCGACGGCATCGTGCCGGTGAGGAAGGTCGCCTGGGCAGAGCAGGTGACGGCGGGCAGTACTGTCCCCAGCTCGCGGTTCAACGGCAACTGCCGCAGTCGTGGCATCTTGCGCAGCAGTCGTGGGGTCAGCCCGACGACGTCGATGACGATGACTTGTTTGCTCACTTGATTTCCTCCAGGCCGAGGCCGATCAGGCGGTCGCGGAGCCAACCGAGCTCTCCGGCGATGCCTTCGGCGAGTTCTTGCTGGGACTTGGGGGCGCTGGGAAGTACGGACCAGGTGTAGGTCTCGGACTCCAGATGGTGGGTCAGCGGATGGGAACCGCCGACAAGGTGTTGCAGGCTCTCCTCGAGTACGTCCGTCGTACTGGTCAGCGGAGGTCGTGGCTTGGCATGCACGGGGACGTGGAAGTGCACGCGCCAGGACGCGTGACCGGAGAGCTGGTCGATCAGGTCGAGGTCGTCGATCCCGGGTCCGCCGTACTCGCGGGTCTGGTGCAGGAACTTGGGCTCGGCGAACTCGGCCAGCAACTCGCGAGCTGCTGGGTCCTCCGGGGCGGGGACGTGCAGCGCCGCCGATACCTGGCTCTTGACGATTCCCACGCCGGCTCGTTGCAGGGTGGCGAAGGCCTCGGCGGGTTCCTCGAACTGGACCGCGAGATGGCAGGTGTCGAGACACAGACCGACCAGCGACTGGGCGGAGTACGGGGTGAGCCAGTCGGCTGCTTGCGGGATCATCTCGAGGATGCAGCCGGGTTCGGGCTCGATCGCGACGCGGATCGGGCGACCGGTGGCTTCCTGGGTCCGGGCGAGGCGGAACTCCAGGCGGTTGAAGGCGTCGCGGGCCGCGGCGTCACGGGTCCGGTCCCACGGCGTACGCCAGGCCAGGGGCAGGGTCGAGATCGACCCGTACGACGCGTCGGCGGGCAGCAACTCGTTGAGTACGTCGACCAGGTCGAGGGTGTACTGGAGTCGCGCGGGCTCGGTCCAGTCGGGCGAGTACACCTTCTTGCCGACGACGCGATCGTGGAATCCGGCGTACGGGAAACCGTTGAGCGTGACGACTTCGAGCGAGTTGCGGTCGAGGGCACTGCGCAGCCGGTTGAGCGCCACCGACGAGTTGGCCAGCCGGTCGGCGAGGGTGTTGGCGAGCCAGAGGCCGACGCCTAGAACGGGAACCCCCAGCTCCTTGCGAACGAGCGCGGAGCAGCCGTCGAGCTGGGCGATGACGCCTTCGAGGTCCTCTGCCGGATGGACGTTCGTACAGTAGGCGAGGTGGACGATCGAGCCGTCGGGGTGCCGGAACCTCATGGCCTGACACCTCGCAGGATCGAGTTGCCCTCGAACGTGTCCGCCGGGGCCGTGTCCCCGAGGTCGAGTCGTCCCGACTGGCCGTAGAAGGCGACCGGGTTGCGCCAGAGCACCTGGTCGACGTCGTCCTCGGTGAAGCCGGCGGCAAGCATCGCCTGGCCGGTCGCGTACGTGCGCAGCGGGTCGGACTTGCCCCAGTCCGCGGCCGAGTTGACGAGCACTCGCTCGGTACCGAACTGCTGCAGGATGACGACCATGCGGTCCGGATCCATCTTCGTGTCGGGGTAGATCGAGAAGCCCATCCAGCAGCCCGAGTCGGCGACCTCCTTGACCGTCACCTCGTTGAGGTGATCGACCACCACAGCGTGCGGAGCGAGACCGGACTCCTTGACGACGTCGAGCGTGCGGGTAGTACCGGCGCCTTTGTCGCGATGCGGGGTGTGGACGAGCACGGGCAGCTCGAACTGCTTGGCGAGCTCCAGCTGCGCGGCGAACACCTCGTCCTCCGCGGGCGTCATCGAGTCGTAGCCGACCTCACCGACCGCGACGACGCCGTCCTTGGCCAGGTAGCGCGGCAGGACGTCGAGGACTTCGCGGCAGCGCGGGTCGTTCGCCTCCTTCGGGTTGAGCGCGATCGTGCAGTGATGCTTGATCCCGTACTGCGCGGCGCGGAACGGCTCCCAGCCGATCAGCGCGTCGAAGTAGTCGACGAACGAGCCGACGCTGGTCCGCGGCTGACCCAGCCAGAACGCAGGCTCCACCAGGGCCTGCACTCCGTGGGCCGCCATCGCGGCGTAGTCGTCGGTGGTCCGCGACGTCATATGGATGTGCGGATCGAAGATGCGCATGGCGTGACACCTCTTTAGGGGGGACTGGTGAGGTACGCCTCCAAGTCGGCCGGGATCTCCCGGCCGGCTGCGCTCCGTTCGGTGGCGAAATCGGTCATCATCCGGATCAGTTCCTGATCCACCCGCTTCGGCAGGCCGTCGACCACGGCCAGCGGGATGTTCGCGAACACGCACTTCAGGACGGCCTGCCTGAAGGCGTGCTGGGGTAGGTGCTGCGTCGCGTACGGACCGAGCGCGGCCGCGACCAGGCGCTGGTCGTTGGTGCGGATCGCGTCCTCGACGATGGGGAGAGCCTGGTCCTGGAGTTCGTCCGCCACGTCCGCGAGGGAGAGTGCGTGCAGGACGGCGAGCTTCTCGGCAGCGTCGCCGTACCGGTAGACGTCCAGGATGTCGGTCGGCTCGGCGCCGACCAGGAGGAGTGCGCGGGTGGCCTGGTCGGTGGTCCAGCTCGGACTGAGGCGGTCACGGCCGACCTTGCGGGCCGCCGCGGGGAAGGTCACTGCCAGCGGTTGCCGGCGGGCCTCGGTCAGCCAGGTGCGGGCTGCAGTCGGCAGGAGCTCTTCGAGGATCGTGGCGGGCGTCACGCTGACGCCTTGCGGAGGAAGTCGAGGGACTCGCGCGCGACGGTGGGCGCCGCGTGGGAGTGGCGTGGGAGCTCTACGGCCACCAGGCCTTCGTACCGGATCTCGCGAAGGGCTTGGAAGACAGGTGGGAAGTCGACCTCGCCGGTGCCGAACTCGAGGTGTTCGTGGACGCCACGGCGCATGTCGTCGATCTGGACGTTCACCAGGTACTGCGCCGCGGCGGTGATGCAGGCGGGTGGCGACTGGGGCTCGTTGCAGACCAGGTGGCCGATGTCGAGGGTGAGGCCGAGGGTTTCGCTGCCGACCTCGGCCTGGAGCTTCAAGTAGCCGGCGAGGTCGTCGACGAGCATGCCGGGCTCAGGCTCGAGGCCGAGCTGGACGCCGCGGTCGGCGGCGTACACGACGAGTTGGTTGCAGCTGGCGACAAGACGCTGCCAGCCGACCTCTTGGGTGACATCTGGCGGGAGGGTGCCGGACCAGAACGAGACTGCGTCGGCGCCCAGGTCGGCGGCGACCTCGATGGCGCGTTCGAGCAGGGCCATCCGCCACTCGGCGCCCTTGGTGTGCAGGAGGGTGGGCTCGTGCTTGCGGTAGGGGTCGAGGACGTAGCGGCCGCCGGTCTCGATCACCACGGAAAGGTTGCGCTCGGCAAGCAGTTTGCCCACCTCGGCGGTACGCCGGCGGAGGTCCGGGCCGAACGGGTCGAGGTGGTTGTGATCGAGGGTCAGCGCGACCCCGTCGTACCCGAGGTCCGCGATCACCGCGAGCGCTTCGGGCAGCCGATGGTTGGCGAAGCCGTTGGTGCCGTAGCCGAATCTCATGTGGGCGACACCTTCCTGGCCAGGGCTTTTGCCAGCGGGAGGGCGGCCATCAAACCCGCGCCGACCACCGGCTTACCGCCGCGAGCGCACCAGGCCGCTTGCAGCGGGACGAGTCCGTGGATGCCGGCGCCGACGGCCTTCCTGAGGTTCTGGGCGCTGGGGTCTTTGGCGGCGACCAGCTGAGCCTGCCCGACCGACCGCGCGAAGAGGCCGGCGAACGCGGCGACCACATAGTTGTTGCCGGCGGTTGCCGTGGTGATTGCTGTGGTGGCCGCCAAGGCGGCCCTGGCTGCCGTCGGAGTGCTGCCGTGGACTTCGCCGCGGGAGATGTAGGTGGTGCCGAGGATGTGGGTGCCGATGGTCACGGCGGCGGGTAGCGCGGCGCGACGGTTGTCGCCGGCGCCAACCAGGACGTCGAGGGAGCGCGCGGCTGCCATCACGGCCGGGCCGGCTGGGGTGTTCTTGGCCGACAGGTCGTAGGTCCACGCGGTTGCCGCCAGCACTACCGACGTACGGAAGGAGGCGCGGCCGCCCGCGAGCGCTGAGAGGGCTAGGCCGGTCGCGGTGAGGGCTGAGGCGAGGGTGAACGCAGTACGAGGGGTTACTCGGCCGGAGGGGATGGGGCGTTCTGGGCGTTCGACCGCGTCCAGTGCTCGGTCGGACCAATCGTTGAGGGCCATGCCTGCCCAGTAGATGGCGATCGAGGAGGCCGCCAGGCCTGCGACGCGGGCAGGGCGGAGGTTGCCTGCCGCTACTGCGCCGGCCAGTACGTCGCCTGGGACGGTCAGGGCGGCGGGGGCTCTGACCAGCTCGGCCAGGTCTGCCAGGCGGGTGCGTCCGGCGGTGCCGAGTCTCAGCATGAGCGGGCCCAGCGGACCAGCTCGTCGTACTGGCGGGCTAGTGAGTGCTCCGTCGATTCGATCGGGTCTTTGAAGTAGAAGCCGAGGAACGGCATCGCGCCGACGTGTTCGCGATCGAGGGCCAGGGCGGAGAGGCGCGCGAGGTCTAGTACGAGCGGAGCGGCGAGGGCGGAGTCGCAGCCCTGCCAGGTGAACTGCAGCGTCATACGGACGCCGAGGAAACCCGAGAACAGCACGTGGTCCCAGGCGGTCTTCCAGTCGCCCATCGGGTCGACGTAGTCGATGTGGACCTCGCCCGCGACGTCGCCGAGCAGCTCGGTGAGGCCGCGTTCTTTGGAGATGCTCTTCGACTCGGCCGCGCGCGGGTCGGCGAGGGTGGCGCCGTCACCGCCGCCGAGCAGGTTCGTCCCGGACCAGGCGTGCACCGGGAGCGCCCGCGTCGAGAACATCGGCGCCAGGACGCTTTTCACCAGGGTCTCCCCCGTCTTCGCGTCCTGCCCGCCGTACGGCAGTCCCTTCTCCACCGCCCACTC
This sequence comes from Streptomyces sp. SID13031, assembly GCF_010548305.1. Classification (GTDB taxonomy): domain Bacteria; phylum Actinomycetota; class Actinomycetes; order Propionibacteriales; family Kribbellaceae; genus Kribbella. The sequence continues at coordinate 22,707 of NZ_JAAGLV010000028.1, read as the reverse complement.
CCGGACAGCAGCCGGCCTGATCGAGGTCGACGGCGTGAAGTCCACGTAGGCGGCCCCCGCCTCGAACGCCGCCAGCGCACCGAGCGAACTGGCCGGCAACACGTCCGTCCCCGCCATCGCCGCCCGCAACTCGGCCAGCCCGTCAACCTGTACGTCGTACGGCGCCTCGGTCGACGCCACGTTGATCGCCACCACCTGGCTCAGGTCATTGCGCAGCCGAAAGGCGCGAATGTCCTCAGCCATCCTCCGCACAAGCTCGCCGTCACCCCCCTCGTTACGTCCGAAGAAGTGACGAGGACGTCCCTCCGCTTCTTCGGCCGCAAGTGCCAAGGGGCGGGCGGGGAGGAGGGCGATGTTGCGGTCGGCTTCGGCTAGTTCGGCGGCGACCAGGCTTTCCAGGCCGGCCGGGAGGACGCCACCGGCGACCAACTGCTCGACCCGCTTCGCCAGTGGGGTTTCGACGACGTCGTGGCCGCCGAAGACCAAGTGGTCCAGGGGGACCAGGTCCGTGCCGGCGAAGGCGGGGAGTTCTGTCACCACCCCGGCGGGCGGGCTGCCGTGGCTGAGCGCTGCCGCTCCGGCGATAGTCGTCGTGGCGACCGATCCTCTTGCTCCGAACAGCCAGACACCAACGCGTCGACGCATCCGTGGCTCCTCACGAGTCCAGCCACGGAAAGTGATCTTGGTCGGCCAGTCCGTGACAGATCGGAACTCTAGATCGCCTCCCGACCGCTTGGGAAGATGCCGCCACCGACTTTGTTGTGTCAACCGCCAAATTCGCCGAACTAGGCGGAATCCGCGGATTCTCCCGCCGCGGCAACGCGTTCCGGTCCGCCGACCAGCTCGCGGGACCGATCGGCGACAGCCATTGCGGCCAGCGCCGTGGTCAACGGGACGGCCGCGATGATTCCGAGGCTTCCGACCAGTCCTCGGACGACTTCTACCGCCACGGTCTCCGTCGTGATCAGATAACCCGTCGAGACCCCACTGATCGCGAACATCATCAGGGTAGGCAACGCGGCCCCGGCGTACGCCAGTACCAGCGTGTTGACCACCGATGCCACATGCGCGCGCCCGATCCGCAGCCCGGCGCCGATCAGCTGGGACCGGCTCGCGGCCGGGTTCGCCGCCGACAACTCCCAGACCGCGCTCGCCTGGGTCACCGTGACGTCGTCGAGCACGCCGAGCGCCCCGATCACGATGCCCGCCACCAGCAACCCGGCCAGATCGACGCCCGGTACGTACGCCTTGATCACCGAGCCGTCGTTGCCCAGCCCGGAGAAGGCACTGACCTTGACGAAGGCCCACCCCAGGAACGCCGTCAACCCGAGCGCCGCGATCGTCCCGGCGAGCGCGACCGACGACTGCGCGTTGATGCCATGGGTCAGATAGAGCGCGACCACCATGATCACGGACCCGCCGACCACCGCCACCAGCAGCGGGTTCGACCCCTTGAGGATGGCCGGCAAGATGAACTGGGTCAGCGTCAGCGCCGTCACCCCCAGCGCGATCAACGCCGAGACGCCGCGCCAGCGAGACAACGCGATCACCGCGACGGCGAAGATCCCGCACAACAGGGCGAGCGGGATCGACCGGTCGTGGTCGACATACTGATACTTGTCCGCGAGCGGCGCCCCCACCTGTACGCCGAGCAGCAACCGGTCGCCCACCTTGATCGGTACGGCCGCGTTCTTGCCCTTGGGGACCTCGACGCGGACCTCCTTGCCCTTGTCCCCGTCGGGCGCGCCGCGGAGCTTCACCGTTGCCTCGTCGCAGTCGGCGGGCGTCTCCGGACAGGCCTTGAGCCCGACCACCGTGCCGCTGGCGCCGTGCTGCTCGGCCGCCGGGACCCTCAGATCACCCCCTGGCCAGAGCACGATCATGGCGATCACAGCGGCCGCGATCAGCGGGATCAGCACCGCGGCGACCACGATCCGGACGCGCCGGGCGACCACCGCGTCGGCGTCCACGACCGACGTGTCGATCACCTCCGAGCCGTGTCCATGACCGTGACCGTGCCCGTGACCGCGCGGAATTTCGAGCCGGCGCCCGCGGTTCGACTTGGTGTCGGCGCGCCGCCGTCCTACGGTCCGCTTGGCCATTCGTCAACTCCCTGTTTTGACAACCATCCCCACTTAAATGAAAATGATTGTCATGAGATCCAGTACGCGTGCTGTCGTCGCCGGGCTCGCCGCCCTGGCAGTGGTAACTCTGGCAGGCTGCGGCGACACCGCCGCGGGCGGCTCCGACGGCAAGCTCGACGTGGTCGCTTCGTTCTACCCGCTCGAGTTCATCGCCCGCTCGGTGGGGGGCGACGCCGTGAACGTGACCACCCTGACCGCTCCCGGCGTCGAGCCGCACGACCTTGAGCTGACGCCGAAACAGGTCGGCTCCATCGCGGGGGCCAAGCTGGTCGTCTACGAGCAGGGCCTGCAGCCGGCCGTCGACGAGGCCGTCGCGCAGAACGCCAAGGCCGCCGGTTTCGACATCGCGCCCGCGGCCAAGCTCGAGGCCACCGGCGCCGACTTCGAGGAGCACGAGGAGGGCGAGGCAGCCGCCACACCGAGCGGCACCGTCGAGCCCGCCTCCTACGTCGCTCCGGCGGCGCAGACCTCCGACGGGCTCGACCCGCACTTCTGGCTCGACCCGGTCCGGTACGCCGCCGTAGTACAGGCCGTCACGGACAAGCTCATCTCGACCGACCCCGACCACGCGGACGGGTACAAGCAGCGCGCGGCGACGCTGCTCGGCGAGGTCGGCAAGCTCGACACGGAGTACAAGACCGGGCTGGCCGACTGCAAACTGAAAACCTTCGTGACGAGTCACGAGGCGTTCGCCTACCTGGCGAAGCGGTACGGTCTGACGATGGTCGGCATCGCCGGGTTCACCCCCGACGCCGAGCCCACCCCGACGCGGATCAAGGAGGTCCAGGAAATCGTGCGCAGCCAGCAGGTGACCACGATCTTCTACGAGGAGCTCGTCAGCCCGAAGGTGGCCGAGTCGATCGCCCGCGACGTCCACGTCAAGACCGCGGTCCTGAGCCCGATCGAGGGCCTGTCGGACGCGAACTCCCAGGAGACCTACCTCTCGCTGATGCGCGAGAATCTGCAGGAGCTCCGGAAGGCGAACAGCTGCGCGTGACATCTCCTGACATTGCTCCGCCTTCTCTGACCCCACCCCACCACCCCGGTCAGGAACCGGCCGTCCAGGTCACCGATCTCTCGGTGGACCTGGGCGGTCGTCTCGTGCTGCGGGGCGTCGACCTGCAGATCCGCCCGGGCGAGGTCGTCGCCGTGCTCGGCACGAACGGCTCGGGCAAGTCCACTCTGATCCGCACGGTCGTCGGCCTGCTGCCGGCGGCGCGGGGCGAGGTCAAGATCTTCGGTACGCCGGTGCCGCGCTTCCGTCAGTGGAGCCGCATCGGTTACGTGCCGCAGCGGATCACCGCGGCCGGCGGCGTACCGGCGACCGTCGCCGAGGTGGTGTCGTCCGGGCTGCTGTCGAAGCGGCGGCTGTTCCGGCCGTTGAAGGCGGCCGACCGGGCTGCCATCGCCGAGGCGCTGGAGATCGTCGACATGGCCGACCGCCGCACGGACGCCGTCGCCGAACTGTCCGGCGGCCAGCAGCAGCGGGTGCTGATCGCCCGCGCGCTGGTCTCGGATCCCGAGCTGCTCATCCTGGACGAGCCGACCGCCGGGGTCGACCTGGCGAGCCAGGGCATCTTCGCCGACGCGATCCGCGAGCGGGTCGCCCGCGGGACGACGGTGGTGATGGTCAGCCACGACCTCGGCCCGATGGACGCGTTGATCGACCGCTCGGTCGTCCTGCGCCGCGGCCGGATCGTGTACGACGGCCCGCCGCACGCCTCGCAGACGCACGCCCATGTCCACCCGCACGGGTCCATCGAAGACGAGCCGGGGTGGCTGTCATGACGTTGTTCCAGCTCGAGTTCATGCAGCGCGCGCTGATCGCCGGGTTGCTCACCGGGCTGTCGGCCCCTGCGATCGGCACGTACCTGGTGCAGCGCCGCCTGTCCCTGATGGGCGACGGCATCGGGCACATCGCGATCACGGGTGTCGCCCTGGGTCTCCTGACCGGCACTGCGCCGGTGCTTACCGCAGTACTGGTCGCCATAGCCGGCGCCACCGCTATCGAGCTCGTCCGGGCACGCGGCAAGGCCAGTGGTGATGTGGCGCTCGCTCTGCTCTTCTACGGCGGCATAGCGGGCGGCGTGCTGCTCATAGGCCTGGCAGGCCAGGGCGCGGCGACACTGAACACGTACCTGTTCGGCTCCCTGACCACGGTCTCCCCCTCCGACCTGTACATCGTGGTCGGGCTGGCCGTGACCGTGCTGGTCGTGGCGATCGGGCTGGGCCCGCAACTGTTCGCGGTGTGCCAGGACGAGGAGTTCGCGCGCGTCACGGGCCTCCGGGTGCAACTGCTGAACCTGCTGATCGCAGTGATGGCCGCAGTGACCGTCACGGTCGCCATGCGGACCGTTGGGCTGCTCCTGGTCAGCGCGCTGATGGTGGTGCCGGTCGCAACGGCTCAACAGTTCACGCGCTCGTTCCGTAGCACCTTCGTCACTGCCTGTGGCATCGGTGTCGCCGCTTGCCTGGCGGGCATCATCACCTCCTACAACGCCAACGTCGCTCCCGGCGCCACGATCGTCGTCCTGGCCCTCGGCGGCTTCATCGTCGCCGCGGTCGCCGGCACGCTGGTACGGCGCCGCCGTGGCGTCCTCGCCCCGCTGGACGACGAGGAGCCCGAGGGCGGCCTACTGCTCCCGGAACCGCACGTCGTGAGCAGCGCACACCAGCACGCCCACGACCCGAAATGCGGCCACCCGAAGATCGACCACGGCGATCACGTCGACTACGTTCACGACGGACACCTGCACGCGGCACACGGGGACCACTGGGATGAGCACTAAGTTGTTGACTTCTGAGAGAATTGGCGGGTTACCGCGGAAAACGGCGGTGAAGGGATGACAGGAGGCATGGTGGCCATCGGTACACGCTCGACCCGTCAACGCGCGGCGGTTGCTTCCGCGCTCGACAATCTCGACGACTTCCGGACGGCCCAGGAGATCCACCAGGAACTCCGGGGCGCTGGTGAGGCAGTCGGCCTGACAACGGTCTACCGGACCCTGCAGGCACTCGCGGACTCACGCGAGGTCGACGTGCTCCGCACAGCAGACGGCGAAACGGCCTACCGGCGCTGCTCGAAGGGCCACCACCACCACCTCGTCTGCCGCAACTGCGGCCGCACCGTCGAGGTGGAAGGCCCCGCCGTCGAGCGCTGGGCCGACAAGGTCGCCGCCGAAAACGGCTACGCCGACATCAGCCACACCCTCGAAATCTTCGGCACCTGCGCCGACTGCCAAAAACCCGTCTGACCGTCGGGCTTGCGTTAGAGCGCGCTCTAAGCCGTACCGTCGAAGACATGAACACGACGGGTGTCCTCAGCTCCGCTGATCGGCGGCAGGCGTTGGCTGAGCGGCACGAGGCTCCGGATTCATTGCCGATGGATCCTGAGCTGCTGCAGTTGCTCGAACTGCCGGACGGGCTTCCCGAGGTGCTGACCATCGCGGAGGCCGCCGCGGCTACCGGGCTCACCGCCCACACCTTGCGGTACTACGAACGCGTCGGCCTGATCGTCGCCGGGCGCGACGAGGCGGGCCACCGGCAGTACGACCAGGAGGCTCTCGCCCGGGTCGTGTTCATCACCAGGCTGCGGCTGTCGGACATGTCGATCAGCACGATCAGCCATTACATGGATCTGGTGCTCCAAGGCGAGCAGACCGCTCCCGAGCGGCTCGCGTTGATGCAGGAGCACCGGGCCACCATCCAGCGCCGGCTGCGCGAACTGCAGGCGGCCCTCGCGGTCACCGACTACAAGATCATCACGTACGGCGGCGACTGCACTCCCTAACCCCCGTTCCGCCCTCTGACTGGCAACCACGCTTCGCGGCTGTCAGCGGGCGGAGCCATGCCTGAAACCAGGAGAAAATCATGATTCTCGGTACCAACGGACCTGACGTCAGCCGGCTCGGACTCGGCTGCATGGGGATGAGCTTCGGCTACGGCCCCGGCGACGACACCGAGTCGATCGCCACCATCCAGCACGCCCTCGACCTGGGCATCACCTTCCTCGACACCGCCGACTTGTACGCCGCCGGCGCGAACGAGGAGCTCGTCGGCAAGGCCATCGCCGGCCGCCGCGACGAGGTGGTGCTAGCCAGCAAGTTCGGCATCGTGATGGACCCGGCGACGTACAAGCTCATCCGGCTGGACAGCTCACCGGCGTACGTCCGATCGGCCATCGACGCCTCCCTGAGCCGCCTCGGGGTCGATCACCTCGACCTGTACTACCAGCACCGCGCCGACCCGGCGGTGCCGATCGAGGAGAGCGTCGGCGCCATGGCCGAGCTGGTCCAAGCGGGCAAGGTGAAGCATCTCGGCCTGTCCGAGGCGTCGGCCGACACGATCCGCCGGGCGCACGCGGTGCACCCGATCGCCGCGGTGCAGTCGGAGTACTCGCTGTTCAGCCGCGACATCGAGGCCGAGGTGCTCCCGGTCTGCCGCGAGCTCGGGATCGGCGTCGTGCCGTACAGCCCACTCGGCCGCGGCATGCTGACCGGCAAGATCGCCGGCCAGGAAGACCTCGCCGACGGCGACTTCCGCAAGACCCTCCCCCGCTTCGACGCCGACAACCTCGAAGCCAACCTCACTCTGGTCGAGCAGATCCGCGCGGTAGCAGCCCGCAACGACGCGACCCCCGGGCAGATCGCCCTCGCCTGGCTACTTGCCCAGGGCAACGACATCGCACCGATCCCCGGCACCAAGCGCCGCACCTACCTGGAGGAGAACGCCGGTGCCCTCGCCGTCACCCTCTCACCCGAAGACGTCGCCTCCCTCTCCAAACTCACCCCCGTCGGCACCCGCTACCCAGACATGACCTGGGTAGCAGGCGAAACCCCCACAGCCTGAGGCCGGGCGGTCCGGGGGGTCAGCTGATGTTCGTGACCTCGGCCGCGATCGTGGTGGTGTCGCCGTGGCCGGTGTGGACGATCGTGTCGCCGGGCAGGGTGAGGAGTTTGGTGCGGATCGAGTCGAGGATCGTCGGCTTGTCGGAGTACGAGCGGCCGGTCGCGCCCGGGCCGCCGTGGAAGAGGGTGTCGCCGGTGAAGACGGCGTTCAGGTCCTCGGCGTACAGGGACGTACTGCCGGGGCTGTGGCCGGGGGTGTGGATCGCGCGCAACGTCGTCCCCGCTACCTCGAAGGTCGTCCCGTCGGCGAGGTCGTGGTCCGGGGACACCTCGTACTGCGTGTCCCACAGCATCCGGTCGGCCGGGTTGAGCCAGACCGGTGCTTTGACGGCGTCCCGGAAGTCGCCGGCCGCGTTGATGTGGTCGTTGTGGCCGTGCGTGCAGACCAGCGCGACCACCCGGCGATCGCCGACCGCCTCGACGATCGCGGCGGCATCGTGGGCGGCGTCGATGACGAGCACCTCCTCGTCGTCGCCCACCAGCCAGACGTTGTTGTCGACGTCCCACGTACCGCCGTCGAGGCTGAACGTGCCGGACGTGATGACGCGCTCGATCCGGGCCGGCATCAGAACAGCACCACCGATCGCAGCACGTCGCCGTGGTGCATCTTGTCGAACGCAGCCTCGACCCCGTCCAGCGCGATCGTCTCCGACACGAACCGGTCCAGCGGCAACCGGCCCTGCAGATGCAGGTCGATCAGCAGCGGGAAGTCGCGCGACGGCAGGCAGTCGCCGTACCAGCTCGACTTGAGCGAGCCGCCGCGACCGAAGAAGTCGAGCAGCGGCATGTCGAGCGTCATCTCCGGCGTCGGTACGCCGACCAGTACCACCGTGCCGGCCAGGTCGCGCGCGTAGAACGCCTGCTTCCAGGTCTCCGGGCGGCCGACCGCGTCGATCACCACATCCGCACCGAACCCGCCGGTCAACTCCTGGACGGCCTCGACGACACCGTCGTGGTCCAGGCCCTTCGAGTTGATCGTGTGCGTCGCACCGAGCTCCAAAGCGACGTCGAGCTTGCGCTGGTCGATGTCGAGCGCGATCACCCGGGAAGCCCCGGCCAGCCGGGCGCCGACGACGGCCGCAGTACCGACGCCGCCGCACCCGATCACGGCGACGGTGTCACCACGGCCGACGTTGCCGGTATTCACCGCGGCACCGAGGCCGGCCATCACGCCGCAGCCGAGCAGGCCGGCCACCTCGGGCTTCACCGCCGGGTCGACCTTCGTGCACTGACCGGCCGCGACCAGAGTCTTCTCGGCGAACGCGCCGATACCCAGCGCGGGCGACAGCTCAGTACCGTCGGAAAGAGTCATCTTCTGCTTCGCGTTGTGCGTGTTGAAGCAGTACCAAGGACGCCCGCGCAGGCAGGCCCGGCAGTTGCCGCAGACGGCCCGCCAGTTCAGTACGACGAAGTCGCCGGGCGCCACGTCGGTGACACCCTCACCGACCGACTCGACCACTCCGGCGGCCTCATGGCCCAGCAGGAACGGGAACTCGTCGTTGATACCGCCCTCGCGATAGTGCAGGTCTGTGTGGCACACCCCGCAGGCCTGGACCTTGACGACCGCTTCGCCCGGACCCGGGTCGGGAATGGTGATTTCTTCGATGGTTACGGGTGCACCCTTGCGGAGGGCGACGACTCCACGCACGGTCTGACTCATGGGCCGACGCTATCCAAGGAGAGCGAGGGAGTACAGCTCGCTGTCCCCCGGTCGGGGGACAGTCGGTCCGTCGTCCGGTGCTCCTCCGTAGACCCGCTCGGAGGCGAAGGTTGAGTCATGACCGACACAGACATCGCAGTACGGGTCCGAGGACTCGTCAAGCGCTACCCGGACAAGGTCGCCGTCGCGGGCGTCGACCTGGACATCCACCGCGGTGAGGTGTTCGCCCTGCTCGGCCCGAACGGCGCCGGCAAGACCACGACCACGGAGGTGCTGGAGGGGTACCGCCGTGCGGACGAGGGTGAGATCAGTGTGCTCGGCACGGACCCGGCCAAGGCCGACCGCCAGTGGCGCAGCCGGATCGGGATCGTGCTGCAGACCTCGCGCGACGAGGCCGAGTCGACGGTGTCCGAGCTGGTGAACCACTACGCCGGCTACTACCCCGACCCGCGCGACCCCGACGAGGTGATCGCCGCAGTCGGCCTGGAGGACAAGCGCAAGACCCGGCCGCGCAAGCTGTCCGGCGGTCAGCGCCGCCGGCTCGACGTGGCGCTCGGCGTGATCGGCAACCCGGAACTGCTGTTCCTGGACGAGCCCACGACCGGGTTCGACCCCGAGGCGCGCCGGCAGTTCTGGACCCTGATCGAGAACCTGCGCACCGGCGGTACCACCATCCTGCTCACCACCCACTACCTGGACGAGGCCGAGCACCTGGCCGACCGGGTCGGGGTGATCGCCGACGGCCGGATGATCGAGATCGGTACGCCGGAGACGCTCGGCGGGCGGGGGGCCCGGACCGCGCGGGTCTCCTGGTCCGACGCGGACGGCCCGCACGAGCTCCGGACCGACCAGCCGACGGCCGAGGTGGCCGCGCTGATGGCCCGCTTCGGCGGCGAAGTACCGGAGCTCGAAGTACGGCGTCCGAGCCTGGAAGACATCTACCTGGACCTGATCGGCAAGGCCACCGCCGACGCTGAAGCGATCGAAGCTGGAGCACTCTGATGGCTACCACGCACAACTCCACCGCCAAGCCGCTGCCGTCGACGCTGTCAGTCGGCCTGGCCAGGACCAAGCTCGAGGTGCGCGAGTTCTTCCGGGAGCGCGAGGCGCTGATCTTCACCTTCTTCTTCCCGATCATCTTCCTGGCCATCTTCTCGGCCGTCTTCGGCGACACCGACTTCGGCAACGGGGTCAACGCCGCCACCTACTTCACGCCCGGGATGATCGCCTCCGGCATCTTCTTGAGCAGCTTCCAGTCGCTCGCGATCAGCATCGCGCTGGAGCGCGACGAAGGCCTGCTGAAGCGGCTGCGCGGTACGCCGATGCCGCCGCAGGCCTACTTCATCGGCAAGATCGGCCAGGTCCTGGTCACCTCGGTCGCGCAGGTCGCGCTGCTGCTGGCGATCTCCGGCCTGCTGCTCGGCGTCGACCTGCCGACCGAGCCGTCCAAGTGGCTCAACTTCGTCTGGATCTTCGTTCTCGGTACCGCGTCGGGGTCGGTGCTCGGGATCGCGTTCAGCGTCGTACCGAAGTCGGGCAAGGCGGCCTCCGCGGTCGTCACCCCGGTCGTCCTGCTACTGCAGTTCATGTCCGGTGTGTACTTCGTCTACAGCAGCCTGCCGTCGTGGATGCGCGGCTTCGCCTCGGTCTTCCCGCTGAAGTGGCTGGCCTCGGGCATGCGGTCGGTGTTCCTGCCGGACAACTTCGTGCAGACCGAGCCCGGCCAGGACTGGCACCTCGGCCTCGGCGCGATCGTGCTCGTCGTCTGGCTCGTCGTCGGCCTGATCGTCGCTCAGCGGGTGTTCCGCTGGACCAGGCGAGACGCGGGCTGATGTTCGGCACCCCCGCCAGCGCAGCCACCGGAGGCGCCTTGAGCGACCTCCGGTGGTTCTGGAGGAAGATGGTGCGCATGGAGCTCTCCCGCGGTCGGGTCGACGCGCCGGTCTGGGTGCGAACCCTGGTCGGCTGGCACGTGGTCTTCTACGGCCTGCTCGGCGTGACCGCGGTCGCCGCACTGTTCTCGTCCGAGCTGACCAGCCCGCGCCGGATCGTCTACCTGGCTCTGGTCGCGGTGCTGGCCCTGGCCTACCGGTTCCTCGCGATGCCGGCGATGGTCTCGCGCAGCCGGTGGCAGTCCCACCTGTACCGCGCGCTGATGATCATCTGCGTCAGCGGCGCCGTCGCGCTGTTCCCGCAGTCGGTCTTCATCCTGTTCATCGTCTCGCCGCAGATCTGGCTGCTGAGCGACCGGATGCTCGACGCGGTACCCCTCAGCTTCCTGCTGCTGTTCGCGGTCGGCACGGCCCAGCTCTGGGCGGCCGGCTGGTCGGTCGACGCCTTCTGGGACATCCTCCCGTGGATGGTGATCAGCCTGGCGGTCAGCCTGCTGCTCGGCATCTGGATCGACAAGGTGATCACCCAGAGCCAGCAGCGGGCCGAGCTGATCGAGCAGCTCGAGGCCGCGCGCGACGAGCTCGCCGAGGCACACCACACGGCCGGGGTGATGGCCGAGCGGGAGCGGATGGCACGCGAGATCCACGACACGCTCGCGCAGGGGATGACGAGCATCGTGATGCTCTCGCAGACGGCTGCGGTCGAGTTGTCGCGCGGAGCTGTCGAGCCCGCGGCCGGGCGGTTGGCGGCGATCGAGGACACGGCTCGCGAGAATCTTGCCGAGGCTCGGGCGCTGGTGGCCGCGTTCACGCCCGTGGCGTTGAGCGGGGCGACGCTGGCCGAAGTACTGCAGAGGCAGGGTGAGCGGTTCGCGGCCGAGACCGGGGTCGACGTACAGGTGTCGCTGGACATGGCTGACGACGAGGTCGCTGCCTTGCCGCAGGGGCAGCAGGTGGTGTTGTTGCGGGCGGCTCAGGAGTCGCTGGCGAACGTACGGAAACATGCTGGGGCCACTCGGGTGCGGATCAGGCTGGGCCTGTCGGCTGACGGGGTGGCGATCGAGATCAGCGATGACGGGTCGGGGTTCTCGCCTTCTGCTCCGTCCGGCGGGTACGGGCTCGCGGCGATGCGCGGGCGGGTCGAGGAGTCCGGTGGCACGGTGTCGGTCGACAGCGCGCCGGGGCGTGGTACGCGGGTGCAGGTACTCATCCCGGCGACGGGGCAGGAGGATCGATGATGGTTCGGGTGCTGGTGGTGGACGACCATCCGGTGGTCCGGTCGGGGCTGATCGGGATGCTCGCGGTGACCGAGGACATCGAGGTCGTCGGCGAGGCGGCCGACGGTGAGGAGGCGCTCGCGCTGGTCGAGTCGACCCGGCCGGACGTCGTCCTGATGGATCTGCGGATGCCGCGGCGGGACGGGGTTTCGGCGACGGGTGCGATCGTGTCCGGATACCCGGACACGAAGGTGCTCGTGCTGACGACGTACGACACGGACACGGACATCCTGCATGCGGTCGAGGCGGGTGCTGCCGGTTACCTGCTGAAGGACACGCCGCATGCCGAGCTGCTCGACGGGATCCGGGCCGCCTCACGCGGCGAGACGGTCCTCGCACCACCGGTCGCGGCCCGCTTGATGTCGCGGCTCCGTACGCCGGCCGCGCCAGCCGCCGTACAACCATCGCCGCGCGAACTGGAGGTGCTCGCGGCCGTCGCCCGAGGCCTGAGCAACGCGGAGATCGGCCGCGAACTGTTCATCGGCGAGGCAACGGTCAAGACCCACCTGCAACGCCTCTTCACCAAACTCGACGTCGACGACCGCACCCGCGCAGTCACCGTCGCGATCGAACGAGGCCTGCTTCCCTCCCCACGCCGCTGACCGGCGCAGGTATTCAGCGGCTGTAGTCGTTGCCGCGGCCCGCTTCGCTCGGGTGCAGGCGGAAGTTCACCGATGGACATTAGACCTGTCCGGGCTCACCCGTCGGCTCGACCTGGTTGGGGACGGCGCCGCCGTAGCGGCGGTCGCGCTGGGCATACAGCTCGATCGCGCGCCACAGATCGCGACGGTCGAAGTCGGGCCAGAGCGTGTCGAGGAAGACCATCTCGGCGTACGCGAGCTGCCAGACGAGGAAGTTGGACGTCCGCTGCTCCCCCGACGACCGGACGAACAGGTCGACCGGCGGGATCTCCGGGTTGTAGAGGTGCTTCGCGATCGTCTTCTCGGAGATCCGGTCCGGGTTGAGCTTGCCGGCGGCAACCTCCGCGGCGATCGACTTCATCGCGTCCGCGATCTCCGCCTGCCCGCCGTAGTTCACACAGAACTGCAGCGTGATCGTGTCGTTGTCCTTCGTCCGCTCCTGCGCGTTCTCCAGCTCGTCGATCACGCTCTTCCACAGCCGCGGCCGCCGCCCCGACCAGACCACCCGCACCCCCATCGCGTCCAGCTCATCCCGCCGCCGATGGATCACGTCCCGGTTGAATCCCATCAGGAACCGCACCTCATCAGGCGACCGCGCCCAGTTCTCCGTCGAGAACGCGTACGCCGAGATGTACTTGACCCCGATATCGATCCCACCCCGGATCGTGTCCAGCAACGACGCCTCGCCGGCCTTGTGCCCATCGGTCCTGGGCAGGTTCCGCGCCTTGGCCCAGCGCCCGTTCCCGTCCATCACGATCGCCACGTGATTGGGCACCAGCTCCTGGGGGATCGCCGGCGGCCGCGCTCCCGACGGATGCGGCTCCGGAGCAACCACCTCCGCCCGCCTGCGCTGCTCGACCCGACCCCGACGACGACCGATAGGAGACATGCCCAAATCCTCTCCTATGGCGAACCGGTCAGGAGGCGGAGGGGTGCTGGGTCAGGTTCAGCTGGGGGGATTCGGTGGTCAGGTCCAGGTGGCGGAGCGAGCGAAGGCGGTCGAGGTGGTAGGTGGCGAAGGCTGAGACGAGGGTGGCTGCTTCTCGCCGGGTTCGCGGGTCGGTGCTTTCCGCGGTGGGCCAGTCGCCGACCAGCAGCGCCGCCAGGAGGGTGACCGTGCTGGGTGCGGGCATGGTCGAGGCCGGAGGGCGGCAGGTGGTGCAGACCATGCCGCCGGCGGCCGGATTGAAGGCTCGGTGGGGGCCTGGTTCGCCGCATTTGGCGCAGTCGTCGAAGGACGGGGCGTAGCCCGAGATCGCCAGCGAGCGGAGCAGGAAGGAGTCGAGGACCAGGCCGGGGGCGCGTTCACCGGCGGACAGGACGCGGAGGGCGCCGGCCAGCAGGAGGTGCTGCTGGGTGGCGGGTTCCTTCTCCTCGACGACCAGGCGGTCGGCGGTCTCCAGGATGACCGTACCGGTCGTGTACCGGGCGTAGTCACCGACGATTCCCTGGCCGTACGCCGCGATCGATACCGCCTGGGTGACCACGTCGAGCGTCCGGCCGGTCGCCAGCTGCAGGTCGACGTGACTGAACGGCTCGAGCCGGGCGCCGAAGCGGGACGACGTCCGGCGGACCCCTTTGGCGACCGCGCGGATCTTGCCGTGGCCGCGGGTCAGGAGCGTGGCGATCCGATCGGCTTCGCCCAGTTTCTGGACCCGGAGCACGATCGCCTCGTCACGATAGAGCGGCATCCAGCCATTCTCTCAGGTCTTGGCCAAAAGCTCCGCGAACCCGGTCGGCGGGTGCCCGGTGACATCCTCCACCGCGCTGCTCACGCCGCTCAGCTCACCACTGGCGATCGCCGCGTACGACGTGACCCAGCCGGCCACCTCCCACGACGGCGCACCGAACCCCTCACGCGACCGATAGGCCTCGTCGAGCGTCTCCGCCTCGTACCGCACCGAGCGCCCCCACGCCTCGCTCATCAGCGCCGCCGCCTCGGTCAACGTGAACGCCGACGGCCCGGTCAGGTCGTACGTCGTCCCCGAGTGCTCCGCCGACACGAGCACCCGCGCGGCCACCTCGGCGACATCGTCGCGGGCGACCGCCGCAACCCGTCCGTCCCCGGCCGGCCCGCGCATCACCCCGTCCTCGCCGACGAAGCCGGGCATGAAGTCGAGGTACAGGTTGTCCCGCAGAAAGGTGAAGTCCACCCCCGTACCGCGCACGTGCTCCTCGGTGTGCCAGTGATCGCGCGCAAAGGTGAAGGTCGCCGACGGCGAGGCCCCGACGAACGACGTGTAGACGATCCGCTTGACGCCGGCCGCCACCGCCGCGTCGATCGTTGCCTTGTGCAAGGAAACCCGGTCCGCCGACTCCGTTGCACTCAGCAAAAACAATGTCGAGACCCCGTCGAGCGCGTTCAGCAGCGCCGAATGCTCCCCGTACGCCGCCTGCGCGACCTCCGCGCCAGGCAACTGGGGCGCCCGCGCCGGATCCCGCACGATCAACCGCTGCGGCACCCCTTCTGCCGCGAGCCGCCGGGCGACTCGCGAGCCGAGCTGACCAGTGGACCCGGTCAGTCCGATCACTTGCCCACCTGACTCATCCCGGTCGGCGCATACCGATCCCCTGCCACCGCGTCCGGCGGGAACGCCGCATCGAGCGCGGCCAACTCGTCAGCGGTCAGCGAAACGTCCACCGCACCAAGGTTCTCGGCCAGATACGTCCGCCGCTTGGTCCCCGGGATCGGCGCAATGTCATTGCCCTGAGCAAGCAACCAGGCGAGCGCGAGCTGACTCGGCAGGACGCCCTTCTCGGACGCCAGCGCCTGGACCTTGGCGACCAGGTCCAGGTTGCGCTGGAAGTTCTCGCCACTGAACCGCGGCAGCCCGCGCCGCATGTCGTCGGGCTCGAAGTCGTCCGGCGAGGTGAGCTGCCCGGTCAGGAACCCGCGCCCGAGCGGGCTGAACGGCACGAACCCGATCCCCAGCTCGCGCAGCGTCGGCAGCACACCGGTCTCCGGATCCCGCGTCCACAACGACCACTCACTCTGTACTGCGCTGATCGGGTGCACCGCGTGCGCGGCCCGCGCCGTCTCGCCCGACACCTCCGACAGGCCGAGGTACCGGACCTTGCCCGCCTCGACCGCCTGAGCCATCGCGCCCACGGTCTCCTCGATCGGCACCTGCGGGTCGCGCCGGTGCAGGTACCAGAGGTCGACGTGGTCGACGCCGAGCCGCCGCAGCGACGCGTCGATCGCGGCTGCCGCGTACTCCGGCCTGCCGTTCACCACCGACGGCGCCACCGCATCCGTCGCCGAGCGCTGGAAGCCGAACTTGGTCGCGAGCACCACCTCATCGCGACGGCCGGCCAGGGCGCGCCCGACGAGCTCCTCGTTCGCGCCGTCGCCGTACACGTCGGCGGTGTCGATGAAGGTGCAGCCGGCGTCGATCGCTGCGTGCACGGTGGCGATCGACTCTGTGTCATCGCTCTGCACGCCGTAGGACTGGGACATCCCCATGCAGCCGAGGCCGAGGCTGGAAACGGTCAGTTCTCCGAGCTGGGATTCACGCACACCAGGAAATCTATACCGCCGTAACGACTCTGTGTCATTTGGCCTCTGCCGATCTGTCTGGACCCCGATCTCCGTATCTTCGGCAAGAAGTAACCAATGTCCAGGGGTGGGCGACTGATGTTTTTACGGCAAGCGCTGCGGTACCGCTGGTCCCAGATGCTGGTGCTCGCGGGCGTCAGCGTGCTGATCGGCGCTTGCGCGACCTTCGCTCCGTGGTTCTCCCGCGCGGTCGAGCAGACGGTCACCACCGAGACGCTGACGAGCCAGTGGCTCCCGACCAGCTGGCAGCTGGACGGTTCCCCACCCGCGCTGGTCAGCGGACCGAGCGCGGCAGTAGCTCCCGAGAAGCTGGCCGAGCTGATGCCCGCCGATCTGCGGCCGCTGTTCGGCCGGCCGACGTACGGCATGACGGTCGCGATCCTGTGGGGGGTCGGCCAGCAGAAGCTGGTGACCGAGGGCAGGGTGGCCTGGCGTGACGGGTACTGCGAAAAGATCGTCCTGACCGCGGGTAGATGCGCGAGCGCCCCGAACGAGGTCATCACCTCCACCGAGGACGTGAAGAACTTCGGCCTGACCATCGGCACCGTGATCAAGACGGCATCCACCAGCTACGCCGGCGGCGGACTGGTCCGCGTCGTCGGGAACTACCGGGCCGACGACAACGACCCCTACTGGTACGGACGTGGACCCACCGGTCACTCGATGCCGCCCAGCGACAGCCGGCCCGGGATCTCCGACCAGCTGCTCACCGGGCGGGACACCCTGGAGAAGGGCTGGGGCGCCCATACGACCTCGGACACCACCCTGCTGCCGGGCAAGGCCGGTGTCGACGATCTGCCGCGGCTCCGGCAGGCCACCGAGGAATCCGGCAGCAAGGCCGCCGAGGTCGATGCGCGCAACGGGTCCTCGCTTGTCGACGTCGTCGACGGCCTCAAAGCCGAACGGCGCCAAGCCGTCACGATCATCCCGCTGGTGATGGTGCAGGTGGGCCTTTTCGGTGTCGTGGTGCTGGCCCTCGCGCTCGCGGCCGTCGTCGACCAGCGCAGACCGGAGCTGGCCATCTCCAGGCTGCGCGGCTCCGGCGCACGGCGGGCCGGCCGGGCGCTGGCCGCCGAGCTCTGTGTGCCCGTGCTGATCGGCACCCTCGTGGGTGCCCTGGCCGGCTTCGGATTGCTGCTCGTGGTCCGTGCAACCTGGCTGGCCGGAGGGGCCCCGATAGAGCTGCCGTGGACCGTACCTGCGGCAGTCGCTCTCGCAGCCCTGATCGGGCTCGGGGTGGTGGCCGCCGCGATCCGGACCGCGGTGCGGCAGCCGATCTCGACCCTGCTCCGGCGGATCGTGCCCCGTCGCCGCGGCTGGAGCGTCGGCCTGATCGACATCGTCATCATCGTCGTCGCCTCGGCCGGTCTGCTGGCCGCGCTGACCGGCGGCGGCCGCGGCCCGCTGCCGGTACTGACGCCGAGCCTGCTTGCTCTCGCGGTCGGTCTGACGTTCGCCCACCTGTTGCTTCCGGTGTCCGGCCTGATCAGCCGGCGAGCCCTGCGTAACGGCCGCCTCGGCCTCGCGCTCGGCGCCCTGCAGGTGGCTCGCCGCCCCGCGGTCACCAGGATCGTCGCGGTGGTGGCGGTGGCGACCGCGCTGGTCTCCTTCGCCGGTCAGGCCTCGTCCGTCGCCGGCCGCAATCGTGACCACCGGGCCGGGTACGAGGTCGGCGCCGACGGCGTGCTGGCGATAAAGGTCGGCAGTCTGGCGAAGTTCGACGCGGCCCTCGACGCGGTGGATCACGATCGCCGGTGGCTGACCCCGATCGTGCTGGCCTCCCCGGCCGGCACGGACGGTCTGCGCACGCTGATGATCGAGCCGGACAGTTTCCGGCGGGTGGCCTTCCACGGCGATCAGCTCACCGATGCCGACGGCTTCCGCACGCTTGAGGCCCCGGCCGAGCCGCCGGCCATCGCGTTCCGGGGTGACCAGCTGACGATGACGGTGACGCTCGGCGCGATGTCGCCGTACTACCCACCCACCGGCGATGGCGAGGAGCCTCCACCGACCCCACCGGCCAAGTCTGTCGTCCTGCGCGCCGCCGTGTTCAACGACCGCACCGGAATACGGAGCCTCGTCGACTTTCCGCCGCTCCCCCTGGAGTCCGGCAAGCCGATCGCGGTCAGCGCGAAGGTCGACTGCGCGCAGTCCTGCCGGTTGAACCGGCTGAGTGTGGTCCGCGAACTCGGCGACTCGGCTGGGCTCCGGGGTCAGATCACGATCAGCAAAGTGGCCACGAACAGCCAGCCGTCCGTACCGCTGGGCAAGGCAGCGGACTGGAACTCACCGCGGCTGTCGGGCGATGCCGCTGCCGTGGGCACCATCACGGTGACGGACGGGCCGCCGAACGGGCTGGTCCTCGACGTGACCAGTACGGGTGGCCCCCTGGACCTCCAGACCGCCAGGATCCCGGTCGCGATCCCGGCGCTGATCAGCCCGGATTTCGCGGCGAGCGAGTCCCAGACCGTCCCCGGCCTCGACGGGCTCGCTGTCCCGATCGAGAAGCTCGACCGGCTGCAGTCCCCTATCCCGCGCTACTCCGACGAAGTGGCGGTGGTCGACGTGACAACCGTCCGCCGGCTGGGCGGCGTGCTGGCGGACCGGACCGCCGTCTTCGAGCTCTGGCTGAATGCGGACGGCCTCGCCCGTGCTGACCAGATCATCGACGGACTCGGCAAGGCAGGGATCACCGCGACACTCCTCGACCGCAAATCCGACCGGGTGCACAGCTACGACCGCTCGGTCAGTGCGCTCGCGCTCCAGCTCACACCGGTGATCGGAGTCGCCGGCTGGGGGCTGGCGATCATCGTGCTGCTGCTCATGATCGTCACCTCGTGGCGTTCCCGGGCCCAGGACTACGCGAGCCTGCGGATCACCGGCGTACCGGCGTCGACGACCGGACGGGCTGCCAGATGGGAGCAGACCGGGCCGGTCGCGCTGGCGGCCCTGCTGGGCTCGGCCTGCGGTGTCGTCGGTGCCCATGTCGCGTTGCCGATGATCCCGCTCTTCGCGCCGACCTCACAACCGTCACCGGTACCCCTCGACCTCACCACCAACTGGTCCGTCGCACTGATCCTCACATTGATCAGTACGGCGCTGATGGTCGCCACCACGCTGCTGCTCGGCACTGGCGTCAACCGGCGAGCCGGTTACACCCGGATCCGGGAGGAACTGTCATGACCGGCCTCGCGATCAAGACGACCGGCCTGGTGCACATCTACCGCAGCCAGGGCCACGACGTCGCTGCCCTGTCCGGGATCGGGATCAGCGTCCGAGCCGGCGAACTGGTCGGCCTGCTCGGACCGTCCGGCGCCGGAAAGTCAACCCTGCTTCAGCTCTGCGGTGGGCTGCTGACCCCGAGCGCCGGGCGGTTGCAGATCGGCGACCACCACATCGCGACCATGACGGAATCCGAGCTCGACCGGATGCGGGCCGGCGACGTCGGCATCGTGTTGCAGGGCGCCGGCCGCAACCTCATCCCGTACCTGACACCTGAGGACAACGTCCGGTACGCGCAACGCGCCGCAGTACGGGGGCGGCCCCTACCGGCTCCCCGGGAGGTGCTCGAGCTCGTCGGCCTGAGCAAACAGGCGCAGACGCCGCTGGACCGGCTGACGCCCGGCCAGATCCAGCTCTGCGCGGTCGCGGTCGGAGTCGCCACCTTCCCAGGGTTGCTGCTGGCCGACGAACCGACCAGCCAGCTCGATCACCGGGCCCGCGACGAGGTACTGGCCGCGATCTCGACGATCAACAAGGCGACCGGGATGACCGTGCTGCTGATCACCCATGACCCCGAGGTGGCCGCGGTCCTGCCCCGGACGATCACGATCAAGGACGGCCGGATCGCGTCGGAGGGACGCTCGGGCGAGGAGTTCGCAGTGGTCGCGACCGACGGGTCGTTGCCGTTGCCCCCACATGTCGCCGAGCTGTTGCCGCCGGGCACGTTGCTGCGCGTCACCACCACCGAGGACGGCGACGTCCGGTTGACCCCGGTCGAGCAGGAGGACCAGGCATGATCACCGTCACCAACCTCACGGTCGCGTACGGCGAACTGGTCGCGGTGGCCGGCGTCTCGCTCCGGGTCCCGCCCGGTTACGTGCTGGCGGTCAGCGGGCCGTCCGGAGCCGGCAAGAGTTCGTTGCTCTGGGCAATCGCCGGGGCGGTGTCGGCGAAGTCGGGCACGGTCGAGGTCGACGGGCTGGAGATCGTCGACCGGCCGGGCGCGGCGGCGCATGGCGTCGTACTGATCCCGCAGGGCAACGGGCTCGCGCGAGTACTGACCGCCCGGGAGAACCTGTCGATGCCGCTGCTCGCCGAGCACAAGCTGCCCACCGACGACCAGGAGCGTTCGGAGGCGCTGGAGTCGATCGACGAGATCATCGAGAGAGCGCTCACCGATGTCGGGCTCGAGGAGAGCGGCGACCACCTGGTGGAGGAGCTGTCCGGCGGTGAGCAGCAACGCGTCGCCGTCGCCCGCGGGCTGGCCCAGCGCGGCAAGGTGGTCCTCGCCGACGAGTCGACCAGCGAGCTCGACAGCACCAACCGAGAGCGCGTTCTCGAGCTGCTCCGAGCCGAGGCCGACCGCGGCGCAGCCGTCATCATCGCCACCCACGACCCGAGCGTCGCCGCCGGCGCCGACGGACACGCCCTGATGGACGAAGGCCACCTCAGCTGGGAGCGCCGCTTGTAACTTTTGCCCTGCCGCCCGCCGGCCCTTCGGTGAAACTGACCCGCGTGGGCGGTGGCTGGGACACCTACATGTTCTTCGAGGAGTCCCGGTACGACGAAGGCGCGGTGCCCGGGTCGCAGTACCACACCATCGAGTACGGGCTGCGCAACGACGGCGTACTCGGCCGTTGGCGCGAGAGTGGCGGCAAGTGGAGCGCAGCCGGCTCGTATCCCGGTTTCGCCTCGGTGAAGACGATGGCGCTGATCAGCCAGACCCGGACCTACGACACCTTCCTCGCGAACACTCGCGGTGGAGCGCTCTACACGATCCGGATCCCGATCAGCAATCCGCTGAAGCCGATCGTCACGAAGGTCCGCGCCTCTACCTGGCAGGGCTTCGAGGCCCTGATCGCCGAACGCTGCGGACAGCACGGCACGCTGCTGCTCGGGATCGACAAGGACACGAAATCCGCCCACCTGTACGCCGTCGGCCGGGCGAACGGCACGGCGACCGTGATCAACAATCTCGGCGAGGTGCCGGGCACGTACAACAACCCGGTGAACTACCGCTGGACCGGCGTAGCCTTCGCCAACCCGCCGCTCAACGGTGACTGATCAGCCCAGCCAGTAGAGCAAGGCGGCCAGGACGGCCGTCACCAGGATGATCCTGACGATCGCGATGAATTCGGGATCGAACCGCTCCCGCCGTACCTTGTGCGGATGCGGGTCATAGGGCTCAACCGCCATGGTGACCCGCCATCTCCGGCGTACGGGGCTGGCTCTGGACCTGCTCCTGGGACTTGTCTTGGGCGACGTCCGGGCCGACCAGCACGGGGTCCAGCTGGATCACGCTGATCCCGAACTGCTCGAGCAACTCCCGCAGGGCGCTCTCGTGCAACCGCACCCACTCCTGCCGCGGACCGGTTGCTGCCCGCAACAAACCGGCCGAGCTGAACGCGATGCCCACCCGTACGCCGTCCGGCCGACGGCCCCACTGCAAAGCGGCGACGTCCACCGCCCCGACGGTACGGGTAGGCACGAATAACGGGACAGGATCACCAGTCGATGTACTCACACCACCGACGCTAGATCCCCCGGCGCTCGCAGTCCCGCGTCCTCACACGCTTCACACACTTTCCCGACAGTCCTCTCACACCGCTGGTTCGCCCGGTCACTGCCGGTCGGCTGGGCGGGTTCCGCGGTGGTCGACGATGAATTTGAAGCCGTGGCGGGTGGTCCATTCGAGGGCGTCGTCGTTTAGGCGGTGTACTTGCCAGCCGCCGTGGGTTTTGACCCGGTGGCTGAATCGCCTTAGCGGGATGAGGTTGTCGGTGTTTGTTTGTTTTGGTGGGCCGTTGGGTTTGAAGGGTTTGATGTGGTCGAGGTCGGTGGCGTGGCTGCTTTCGCCGGTGCCGTAGATGAATTGTTCTGCTGGGTAGCGGAGTTTGATTCGTTCGCGGATGCGCTGGGGGATCTCGTAGGAGTCGACGGCGAGCTTGTCTTTGAGGTCGATGACGGGCTTGAGGGTGATGTGGTGGTGGCCGATGAGTTCTTCCAGGCGGGTGACGAGTACTGGGCCGAATCCTTCGACGCGCGCGACGCCTTCACCGGCGAGGAGGGTTTCGTCGGTGATGTGGAGGTAGAGCGTCGTTCCGTTGTTTTGCCGTCGTGCGGTCTGTTTGAGGTTGGCGAGTTTCCCGATGAGTTCCCGACGTGCTGCGCTGTCGAAGTCGGGCGCCTTCACTGAGGAGGCGACGGAGTCATCGGATCCGGGAGTTTCGCTGAATGCGTCAGGCATGGCGGGACCTGCCTGCTCGTCGGCACCGTCGTCGTCGGCATCGGGCACGTCGTCCCATGGCCAGCGCCCTGGGTGCGGATCCACGGGTGTCTCTTCCGGGGCGGGAGCATCAGAGGTGGAAGGTGCCGCGGAAGCAGCGTCGGCTGACGGCGCGACGGTCG
>NZ_JAAGLV010000027.1 GCF_010548305.1 Streptomyces sp. SID13031 | reverse complement strand
CCTCCAGATACCCCACCCAAGCAGCCAACACCAACCGCACCACCTACCAAGCCACCATCAGCATCACCATCCACACCCCGCCGCCTTGACACCGCCCCAACCCGCCTAACTAACCGGCCTTGGGGTTAACCCCCCAGTTGGTGGGTTGCCCCGCGAGATTCTGGCTAGGCAACCCGCCGTCTGGGGGGTTAACCCCTCAGACGTCGGTGGGGGGGTGCTGCTTAGTCCAGGTCGATCGGCTCGTCGAGCTTCGCGACCGTGCGGCGGAGCGGGATCTCCTTGATGAACAGGACCGCGATCAGGCTGACCAGGGCGCAGGCCGCCGCGATCAGGAAGATGCGCCCGGTGGCATCGCCGTACGACTGACGGACGAGCTCGGCCAGCTGCGGGGGCAGGTGGTTGACGTCCAGCAGGCTGGTACCGTCCGATCCGCCTTCCTGCAGCTTGCGGGCCGCGTCGGCGCCACCCGGTCCGTGCAGCACCCCCTGGATCATCAGATCCTTGACCCGGGTGGCCAGTACGGCGCCGAGCACCGAGACGCCGATCGCGCCGCCGAGGCTCCGGAAGAAGGCCACCGACGCGCTCGACGCCCCGAGCTCCTTGACGTCAACGGTGTTCTGCACCGCGAGCACCAGGTTCTGCATCATCATGCCCATGCCGATACCCATCAAGAGCATGCCCAGGCCGACCCACCAGTACGGGCTGGTGTGGTCGATAGTGCCGAGGATCCCCAGTCCGGCGGTGAGCAGGACGCCACCGGCGATCAGGTACCGCTTCCACTTGCCGTAGCGGGACACCATCTGACCGGCCCCGACCGAGCCGAAGAACGAGCCGAGCATCATCGGGATGGTCAGCAAGCCGGCCTCGGTCGCGCTGTAGCCACGGGCGACCTGGAAGTACTGGCCGAGAAAGAGCGCGCTGCCGAACATCGCGACCCCGACGGCCATGCTGGCCACGATCGCGAGCGCGGTGGTGCGCTGCCGGACCACCTTGAGGGGGACGAGCGGCTCCGCGACGCGGTTCTCGACCATCACGGCGAGGACGCCGAAGATGATCGCGCCGCCGACGAACAAGGCGGACTGCCAGGAAACCCAGTTGAAGTCGTGACCGGCGAAGGTCACCCAGATCAGCGGCAGGCTGGCGGTGACGCTGATCAGGATCGCGCCCAGGTAGTCGATCTTCACCTCACGCTTGAACAGCGGCAGGTGCAGGTAGCGCTGGAGGACAACGAGGCTGATCACGGCCAGCGGGACGCAGACGTAGAAGCACCAGCGCCAACCGAGCCACGAGGTGTCGACGATGACGCCGCCGATGAGCGGGCCGCTCACGGTGGCGACTGCGATCACGGCGCCCATGTAACCGGAGTACCGGCCGCGGTCCCGGGGCGGGATCGCCGCACCGATGATCGCCTGCGCGAGCGCCATCAGGCCACCCATCGCGAGGCCCTGCAGGACGCGGGCGCCGATCAGGAACGGAACCGTGTGCGCCATGCCGGCCAGGGCGGAGCCGATCACGAACAGCGTGATGGCGAGCTGCACGAGCAGCTTCTTGCTCATCAGGTCGGACAGCTTGCCCCAGATCGGGGTGGACACCGTGGTGGCCAGCAGGCTCGCGGTGAGTACCCAGGTGTACTGCGTCTGGGAGCCCTCGAGATCCGCGATGATCGTCGGCAGGGCATTGCTGACGATCGTTGAGCTGAGCATCGCCGTGAACAGCGCGGCGAGCAGCCCGACCAGGATCTCGAGGATCTCGCGGTGGGTGAGTTCCGGCGCAGCCTCAGCTTGCTGCCGGGTCTCAGTGACAGTCATCAGTCTCCAGTCGAAAGGTTTGAGTGCTTCGCGAACTCAGCGGCCTCGGTGATGGCGATGGCGACACGGCGCAGGGTTGCGGCAGCCGCGGCCAGTTCGTCGTCGTCCCAGTCCGCGAGCGCGGAGCGAAGTTGCCGGGAGTACCCGGCATAGAGCGCGTGCAGCCGGTCGCGACCGGGCTCACTGAGCTGGACCAGGGACACCCGGGCATCGGCCGGATCGGGCCGACGGCTCACCAGACCGTCGGCTTCCAGCGCACTCACCTGCCGGCTCACCACGGAGGCGTCGACCCCCAGCTTCCCGGCGATCTCACCACCCCGCTGCTCGCCATCCTTGGCCAGCACCCCCAGCACACTCGCATCAGCCCGCCGCAGTCCGCCGTCGGGCCACAGATGCCGATGCTCGATACACCGCACGGCCCGGATCAGCGAACTGACCCCTTCAAGCACTTCCTGAGCCGGCGCATCCCGCTCCACCTCCGGGACAGAGGCCCGCTGAACTAGTTGCATACCCCAACTATATACACATTTAGTTGGCTTCTGCAACCATATGCACCCACACCCACACCCACACCCACCCCTAACCCCCGCCGTCCTCACCCCTCGCCGCGCCCCCGCCGCGCCCCCGCGGCATTTCGGCGGTTACCGCCGACCTCGTGGGTTGTCACCCCTGGTTCCGGGGTGACCAACCCACAACCTTGGCGGTTAACCGCCGAAATGCCGGGAGCTGGAGCCGACGGGTGAGGGGGTGGGAGCCCGGGGTGAGGGGTGCGCCGGCGTAGAAGGTGGCCAGGCGGGCGAAGTACTAGCTCAGGTCGAGGTTGAGGCGGGCTAGGAGGCGGGCCAGGTCGGCCAGGTCGGGGGTTTCCCAGCGTTCGAGGATGGCTCGGAATTCGGCTTGGCGTTGGGATCGCATGGCACCGAAGCGGTTGGCGCCGGTTTCGGTGAGGCGGAGGAGACGGGCTCGGCCGTCGTCGGGGTCGCCTACTCGTTCGATCAGGCCGAGGGATTCCAGTTGGGAGAGGCCTCGGCTGACGGTGGATTTGTCCAGGCCCAGGGCTTGGGCGACG
The DNA here is from genome assembly GCF_010548305.1 of Streptomyces sp. SID13031. GTDB lineage: Bacteria > Actinomycetota > Actinomycetes > Propionibacteriales > Kribbellaceae > Kribbella. The sequence continues at coordinate 94,029 of NZ_JAAGLV010000027.1, read as the reverse complement.
TCGGAGGCGCGGACGCCGGTACGGCCGGAGGCGATGCCCAGTTCGATCTGGGAGATCAGGGCGTAGCCGGCGGCGTCCATCTCCGGGTGGACCCGGCGGGCCATCATCATCTGGGCCGAGCGCGAGCGGCGGAACAGGGTGGACAGTTCCTGCTCGACGTCGGCGAGCAGGTGTACGTTCTTCTCGGTCACGATGTCGCTCACCGGACCACGATGCCCGCGTCGCGGAGGGCCTTCTTCACGTCGGCGATACGGAGGTCGCCGAAGTGGAAGACGCTGGCTGCCAGTACTGCGTCCGCGCCCGCCTCGACGGCCGGCGGGAAGTGCTCGGGCGAGCCCGCTCCCCCGCTGGCGATCAGCGGTACGTCGACCACTGCTCGCACCGCGCGAATCAGCTCCAGGTCGAAGCCCTTCTTGGTGCCGTCGGCGTCCATCGAGTTGAGCAGGATCTCGCCGGCTCCCAGCTCGGCACCGCGGCGCGCCCACTCGATCGCGTCCAGCCCGGCCGACTTCCGGCCACCGTGGGTCGTCACCTCGAAGCCGCTCGGCTGCCCAGCGGACCGGCGTACGTCGAGGGACAGCACCAGGACCTGGTTGCCGAACCGGTGCGCGATCTCCTCGATCACGGCCGGCCGTGCGATCGCGGCGGTGTTGATGCCGACCTTGTCCGCACCCGCGCGCAGCAGCCGGTCCACGTCAGCGGCCTCGCGCACCCCGCCACCGACGGTGAGCGGGATGAACACCTGCTCGGCCGTCCGACCGACCACGTCGTACGTCGTCTCGCGCGACCCCGACGATGCGGTGATGTCGAGGAAGGTCAGCTCGTCGGCCCCCTCGGCGTCGTACAGCCGGGCCATCTCCACCGGGTCACCCGCGTCCCGCAGGTCGGCGAAGTTGACACCCTTGACCACCCGGCCGGCATCAACGTCCAGGCAAGGGATGACTCGTACGGCGAGGCTCACGCGGAAAGGGTACCGACTCCGGCCCACTCGACCCGCCCGGTGGGCCAGACTTGGCCGGGTGAAAACTCCCAAACCGTGGCGGAGGAAGAAGCCAGCGAGCGGACTCGTCGCGGAAGCGGCCCGGACACCCGGCGGCTGGGTCTACGAGATCGACCAGGACTGGCTCGACGATCCGGACGGCGATGTGCCGCCCGAGGCGATCCGCGGCGGCTGGAAGGTCGATGACGCCGGCCGGATCACCGGCGAGTTCGTGCCCAACGACAAGCACAGTCCGCCGTGCGACGACTTCAGCGCGCTCACCGACCCCGACCACTGGCTCGGCTGGCTGGGCGACGACCCGGGCCAGACCGTGCGGGACAGCATCGAGCTGACGCTCGCCGACCAGGTCGAGGGCGCGAAGGTCCAATGGCTGAGGTTCACCGACGAGCCGGAGTTCCTGACCGGCGGCAAACCGTTCCCGGACGATCCGAACCGGATCCAGGTGGTCCGGACCGGCCTGGCCGTCCAGTTCATCCTCGCGGTGGTGCAACCCTCGGGCCAACGGGAGGTGCTGACCGGCGTATTCAGCCTGGCCGTCGCCGGGATGGACGAGCCTGAGGCGCGGGAACGGTCCTGGTTCGACCTCGGCGCGACCATGGAGCAGATCCGGCCGCTCCTGAAGGATCGGCTCTTCGAACTGGACCAGGCGACCTGAAGCCGAGCACCATTCCAGCCGGCGCGACCGCCACGACAACTGAGGCTCGAACACAACGTCCGAAGAACTGGAGACACGTGTCTCCAGTTCTTCGGACGTAAGTGACTACTTCCAGGCGCGGCGTTTTTGGGCTGCCGACTTGACTGGAGTGGTCGACTCCCAGACGCGGCGCCAGCGCGCTGCGTCGGGACCAGACTGCGAGGGCGATGCTCCGGCGGCGACCCGGCGACGGGCCTCCCACCAGGTCGAACCCTCTTCGTCCAGCAGCGCCGAGACGGCAGCGGAGATGCGCGGCGCGAAATCGCGGGCGCTCTCGCCCTCGGCCGGGTACAGCGGGTCGCCGTACCGGACGGCGACGGTCGGACGGCCGGGCACCGGCCAGCCGCGGCCACGCGGCATCGCGGCGAAGGAGCCCTTGATCCCGACCGGGATCACCGGAACGCCTTGTTCTACGGCGATGTACGCCGCGCCCATCCGGAAGCGTTCCATCCAGCCGTCGGGCGAGCGGGTGCCCTCGGGGAAGACGACGACGTTCCAGCCGTCCGCGAGCAGGTCGCCCGGGGTCGCGCTGAGCTTGCCGCCGCGACGCTCGATCGGGAAGGTGTTGAACACGATCGCCGACGCGGTCGCCCGCCACCAGGTGTCGAAGAAGTAGTCGGCAGCGGCAGCGACAGCGGTCTTGCGACGCATGTCGTCGGGCAGCGTGCAGAGCACCAGCGGGGTGTCGAGGTGCGACGAGTGGTTCGCCACGATGACGGCCGGCCCGTGCAGCTTGCGCAACGAGTCGAGCCCGCTCACCTGCGGGTTCACCTCGAAGCGCAGTACCGAGTTCAGGGCGCCCTTCTGCAGGACCTCCCGTACTGCGATCGCTGCCGGCGTGCGAGCCCACTTGGTCGGGAAGACCGAGGACTCCTTCTTCACCACGTACGGCTCGGCCGACCGTGGTACCTGCGGGCGGCGACCCCAGCGGAAGCCACGCGCGACCTGTTTCACGTCCCGCGCGGTGTCCCGGCTGAACCTGACCAGGTTCGCCCCCATCAGCGGACGTCCGCGAGCAGGTGCGGCGGGTTGTGCAGGTAGGTGATCGACGGCGACCGGCCGACCGAGTGGCTGACCATCTCGAGCGCGTCCTGCAGCGTCGAGGCGGACCGGAAGCCCATCCGCTCGACCGTCTTGCGGTTCGCGCCGACCCAGACGATGTCGCCGCAGTGGTCCAGCGCGTGGCTGATCCAGTACCACATGTAGAACGGGTGCACGCCGTGGTACGCGTTCGACGTCCGGTACAGGTGGATGTACCACGGGTCCTCGGCGTACTGCTTCTCGAACTTCGCCTCGATGGTGGCCGGGTCGGTCGACTCCGACAGCACCTCCTCGAAGAAGTCCACGTACGACGGGTGGTGCAGCTGGCTGAACTCGTAGTCGACCGGGTGGTACAGGATGACCGCGCCGTCCTTGCGGACGATCGGCTGACCCAGGTACGAGTTGAAGTAGTAGCCCAGGCCCATGCAGGCGGCCAGGATCGGGTTCATCACCGAGTTCACGTTGTACGGGCCGATGAACGGCACGCCCATGATCGCGACGTCGGCCTGGCCCTGGACCTCGACCTTGTGCTGGCGGTGCACCATCTCGATGGTCTTCTCGTGCACCGGCTCGATCTTGCCGGCGGTGACGCCGGTCAGGCCGTAGTTGGCCCGGACGTCCTGGAAGATCTTCCGCTTGATCCTGGTCGGCGCGAGGTCGAGGCCGCGCTTGGCGCCCAGGTAGGCCGCCTGGTCCTTGATCGACCACTCCCACTCGCGCTTCTGCAGGAACTCCAGCGGACCGCCGAAGATGTCGTTGTTCAGCGTCGTCTCGATCTGGAAGACCTTGACGTGCTGGGTCAGGATCTCGCCCATCCGCCAGGCCGAGTGGTGCATCTTCGAGGCCTTGTGGTCCATGAAGGACCGCGAGTGGATCATCGTGTGGCTGTTGTGGTGGTGCTTCAGCGACTTGTACGACGCCAGCCCGATCGACGTCGACTTGTGGCCGCCGTCCATCGCCACCAGGTTCACGTTCACGTAGACGAGCAGGTCGGACTCGGCCGCCCGCTTGGAGATCTCGACGTCCTCGCCGTGCTTGGTCTGACCCAGGTGGGTCAGGTTCGCCTCGTCCTCGGCGTCGAAGTTGTACAGCTTGCCGTCGGGGTAGAACGACCGGAAGACCCGCTCGCCGACGATGTCGCGCAGCTCGTTCGGGGTGAGCCGGCGGTGCAGCGCGTTCGCCGAGATCAGCTCGACGTCGTCGACGCCCGCGTCGGCGGCCATCGTCAGCACCTGCTCGATGATCCGCTGCCGGATGTCCGGCTTCTTCATCTGCGGCAACGGGATGGAGATGTCGTCGAACGCGATCGTCAGCTTCATCCCGGCGAACAGCAGCTCCGGCAACGGCTCGGACTCGAGCGGGTTGAGCAGCGCGTTCTGGATCGCCTCCTCCACGTCGCGCACCGGCGGCAGCGACTCCGGCGGGTACACCACCCGGGTGCCGAGCGGGAACCGCTCCAGCAGGAAGCCTTCACCGTTGTGCACGAGCAGCGGCGGCGTCCGGTCGTCCACCTCAAGCACAAACCCTGGCCGAGACATGTCAGAACCTCTCTCGTCGTACGTTCAACGGTGCAGCAACAGCAGCTTTGGCGGTCATGAGGCCCTCACATCGAAAGCCACCTTCACGGTGCCCAGCCGGCCGGCGGACTGCGCGTGGTCCAGCGCCTCACGCCACCGGTACAGCGGATAACGTGCCCCGACGATCCCATCCAGCGGAGCCCTCGCGGCGATCTCGAGTGCGGTCTCGAAGGCCGGGCGCTCGTTCGGCTCCTGCTTCGAGGACGCGTACGTGCCGGTCAGTTCCAGTTCACGGAACCACACCGGGGACAGATCCGCACCCGTTGACGGCATACCCGACAGCACCACCCGGCCGCCGGCCTTGGTGACCCGGAGCACCGTGTCGATCGAGTCCTTGCTGCCGACCGCGTCGACGGCGACGTCCACGCCACCGAGCAGGAACTCCTTGGCCATCTCCGGCTTCAGCCGGAACGCGCCAGTAGCCCGGCGTACGCCGCGGAAGACCTCGTCGGGTGCGACCACGTCGCTCGCGCCGAACGCACGGGCCAGTTCACGCTGCTTGGCGTGCTTGGCCACGACGGTGATCCGGCCGGCCTGGGTCAGCTCACGCAACGCGAGGGTCGCGAACAGCCCGACCGCTCCCGCACCGCTGACGAGCACCGACTGGCCCGCCTCGACCTTCGCCTTGAGCGCGGTGTGCACGGCGCACGCGAGTGGCTCGGCAAGAACCGCGCGCTCATCGGACAAGCCATCCGGTACGGCGTACAGCTGGCTCCGGTGAGCGACCATCACGTTGCCCCAGCCGCCGCCGGTGTCCTGGCAGAAGCCGGTCTGGAGTCCGGGCTTGAGGTGGCCGACGGTGATCCGGTCGCAGAGGTTGAAGCGGCCGGACGAGCAACTGTCGCACGGCTCGACTCCCCGCGCGGCACAGGTCAGGACAGAATCCATCACCACCCGGGTGCCCTTGGGCAGGTCTTCGCAGTCCTCCAGCAGTTCGCCGACGATCTCGTGACCGGGGACGAACGGCATCGAGACCATCGCCGAGAAGTACATCTTGGTGTGGCCGGTGACCATGCCGAGGTCGGAACCGCAGATGCCGGACAGGATCGGCCGGATCCGGGCCCAGCCCTGCTTGTCGGACTTCGGCTCGTTGATCGTGACGAGTCGCAGCGGTGCCGCCGGGCCGGTCAGGATGCCGGGGATCCGGCCGCCGACCGCCTTCGCGGCCAGGTACTTGGCCGGCGAGCGGTACATCTCCAGCGCGAGCATCATCTTGCGTTCACCCCGGGGATCTCCAGCCGCGACGAGGTGGCGGGTGTCTTCCAGTCGACGATCTGCCAGCGCGCGGCCCGGGCGGCCCGGAACAGCGACACGTCCGGCGAGACGGCGACCGGGTTGCCGACGGTCGCCAGCATCGGCAGGTCCGAGTGGCTGTCGGCATAGGCGTAGGACTTGGACAGGTCGATGTTCGTACCGCGGGCACGGTGCTTGATCCACGCGGCCCGGGACTCCCCGACCAGCGGCGGCCCGGTCAGGTAACCGGTGCAGCGGCCGCGGTCGTCGACGGCCAGTTCGGCGGCGACGATCTCGTCGAACAACGGCTCCAGCGGCCTGGTCAACGGCCGGACGGCACCGGTGATCAGGATCGTCCGGTGACCGGCCGCCTTGTGCTCACGGATCCGCCGGACGGCTGCCCCGCTGAGCCGCTCGAGCACGTGCCCGGCGAGCACCTCGTCGACGATGTGGTTCAGCTCTTCCAGCTCGGCACCCTGGTACCGGCGGTAGATCGTCCGCAGGAAGGTGCCGCGGTCCTTGCGCTCGGCCGAGATCAGCTTCGGCAGTTTGCGCAGCATCGCGCCGATCTCGCCGGCCCGCTGGTGGCTGTCGAGCTCGGGCAGCCGCATCCACAGGTAGGTCTCGATCACGTTCGACGACAGCAGCGTGCCGTCCATGTCGAACGCGGCGATGATCTCGGCGTCGTCGGACGGCTGCACCTTCTTCAGGGTGCCGGCCGACTCCGCGAGCGACTTGTTCCGCTTCTTCCGGACGACGTCCAGCCGGCGCAGCGAGTCGGTGACGCTCGGGCAGTGCACTTCCTGCAGGTAGTGCTGCCAGTCCACGATCGAGGTGTCGCACCAGAATTTCTCCCGGTCGTCCCCCTCGAGCGCGTTGTGCAGGGCGAGCACGTTGTCGTCGATGAACTGCAGCTCGGCCTGCGCGTACTCGGAGTACAGGTCCATGTAGCGGCGGAGGAAGTCGATCCGGCGCTTCTGTACGTCGAGTTCGCGGGCGTACTTGCGGGTTCGCTCACCGCGCGGCGCGTGCATGATGATCTGGTCGGCGATCTTGTGCGCCTTCTCGCCGTACCGCAGCATGCTCTCGACCGAGTCCCCACCAGGGAACTTCCAGACCGGCAGCCGGACCGCGCCGCGCTCGCCCAGGTCGAACGGGTGCTTGGAGAAGTACGCGCGGACACCGGCGTACAGCTGCTCGAAGGTCAGCGGGTTCCGGGCGCCGGAGCTGACGTGGTAGTACTCCGGCTTCGACAGCTCGGGCTCGGTCGCCATCACGGCGCAGATCGCGCCGACGACGTGGTCGACCGGGATGATCTCGACGACCGAGTCAGGGCTGGCCGGGAACTCAGGCAGCTCACCGCGGCCGTAGGCCAGGATCAGCGGCTCGGCCATCTTGAAGCCCTCGATCCAGCCCGGGTGCGGGCTCTGGAGCGAGGACTCGATGATCGCCGGGCGCACGATCGAGGTCGGCAGCCTGGAAGCGAACTCCTCGACGACGCGCTCACCGAGCGCCTTGGTGAAGGTGTAGCAGTCGGTCCAGCCGAGGCTGCGGGCGCGCTCGGTGCCGGTCTCGATCAGCTTCTTCGCGACCCACTCGGTACGCCGGCGCTCGGTGTCGGCCGCCGCGGTCAGGTGACCGGCCCGGCGGTGCAGCTTCTCCGACTCCTTGCGGAACCTGATCAGCATCGCGGCGCTGCGCGAGGTCTCCTCGATCCGGGCCTTCATCGCCATCCCGGCCTCGGCCTCGGTGCGCCAGTCGACGGTGTGCTCGACGGGCGCCTCGGGGATCGCGCCGCGGCGACGGCCGGCGGTGTAGGCGGTGGAGATGTGGACGTAGTGCACCGGACGGCCTTCGCTGGCCTCGACGATGCGCTCGAGCAGGCTCTTGGTGCCGAGCACGTTCGTCGTGAACGCCTCGTGGATCGGCGGGTCGAAGGAGACGTCGCCGGCACAGTGCACGACGATGTCGAGATCCTTCGGCAGCGCCGGTACGTCGGACAGGTCGCCTTCGACCACCTCGACCCGGGCGGCGGTCAGCTCGGCGGCGTCGGCGTACGGGGTGCCCTCGCCGTAGAACGGCTTGAAGATGTCCTTCTTGAGCATCTGCGCCATCCGGTCGGTGCCCTTGAGGGACCCCTTCGGACGGATGATCGCGACCACGGTGGTACCGGGCAGGTCACCGATCATCCGGTGCAGCAGGGCTTCACCGACGAATCCGGTGATGCCGGTGACCAGGACCTTCTTGCCTGCCAGCTTGTCGGCAAGGCTCACTTGTCGCCTCCACGGGTGAGTTCGAGTGCCTCGGTCAGGGTGAACGCGCCGGCGTACAGGGCCTTGCCGACGATGACGCCTTCGACGCCGTCGCTGACCAGCGTGCTCAGCGCGCGCAGGTCGTCCAGGCTGGAGACCCCGCCGGAGGCGACGATCGGCTTCTCGGTCCGCGCGCACAGGTCGCGGTACAGGTCCAGGTTGGGGCCCTGGAGCATGCCGTCCTTGGTGACGTCGGTGACGACGTACCGCTCGCAGCCGGCCACTTCGAGCCGCTCCAGCACCTCGTAGAGGTCACCGCCTTCTTTGGTCCAGCCGCGCGCGGCCAGGGTGCGGCCACGGACGTCCAGCCCGATCGCGACCCGGTCGCCGTACTGCGCGATGATCCGGTCGCACCACTCCGGGTCCTCGAGCGCGGCGGTGCCGATGTTGACGCGGCGGGCGCCGGTCGCGAGGGCGGCCTCGAGCGAGTCGTCATCGCGGATCCCACCGGACAGCTCGACCTGTACGTCGAGCTTGCCGGTCACCTCCGCGAGCAGCTCACGGTTGCTGCCACGACCGAACGCGGCATCCAGATCGACCAGGTGGATCCAGTCCGCACCGGCCTCCTGCCAGGCCAGCGCAGCGGCCAGCGGGTCGCCGTACGAGGTCTCGCTGCCGGCCTCTCCCTGCACCAGCCGGACAGCCTGCCCATCCGCCACATCCACGGCAGGGAGCAGCACCAAGTTCCCTGACCGGGGCGGAGGGGTGGGAGATGAATCGGACACTGACATGGGCCACACCCTAGATGGCGAAGCTGACGGTTTTGTAACCCGCTGCCTCGCTGAGTCGTTGAGATCCGATCTGTCGCAGCAATACCAGTGTAGGTAGTGGTCTTAGCCTGTCGGTGGCGATTTGTAGGCTGCTTGGTATGACTACCGTGGCCGATCTCGAGCAGGACCCGCATGCGTTTCTGGCCCGGATCCGGCCGGTTGGATGGAGTGGGGCGCTCGGTGGCTGGGTGGTGAGCAGCCGGGAGCTGGCGATGCAGGTGATGCGGGATCCGGAGACGTTCACGGTGGACGATCCGCGGTTCTCGACCGCACAGGTGGTGGGGCCGTCGATGCTCTCGCTGGACGGTTCTGCGCATGCGGAGCACCGGGCGCCGTTCGAGCATCCGTTCAGCTTGGCGCAGACGCGGGCGCGGTTCACGTCGTTCGTCTCGGCGGAGACCGATCGGCTCGTCTCGGCGATCGCGCCGCTGGGTTCTGCCGACCTGCGGACCACCGTCGCCGGGCCGCTGTCCGTTGCGGTGGTCGCCTACTCGCTCGGGCTCGACCGGACCGACGCCGCGACGGTACTGGACTGGTACCAGGACATCTCGTCGTCGGTCAGCGGGATCGCCGCCGGGCAGCCCGTTACCGCCGAGGGCGCCGCGGCGTTCGCCAAACTTCACCAACATGTTGCCGGGAGCATCGATCACTCCGACTCTCTGATCGCCGAGGCGGCCGGGTCCGGCCTCGGGACCGACGAGGTGGTCGCCAACGCCGCCGTGCTGATGTTCGGCGGCATCGAGACGACCGAGGGCATGATCACCAACTGCCTGTGGCACCTGCTGACCAACCCGTCGCAACTGGCCCTGGTCCTGGCCGACCACTCACTGATCCCCAACGCGATCGAAGAGTCCCTCCGGCTGGAGCCGGCCGCCGCCGTGGTCGACCGCTACGCGACCCGCGACCTCTCGCTGGCGGGCGCCTCGATCAAGCGCGGCGACTTCATCAGCGTCTCCCTCGCCGGCGCCAACCGCGACCCAGCCGTCTTCCCCGACCCCGACCAGTACGACGTACGCCGCAGCAACGCCCGTCGCCACCTCGCCTTCGCCAGCGGGCCGCACATCTGTCTCGGCATGCATCTCGCCCGCCTCGAAGCTGTCAGCGCGATCACCGCCGTGCTCACCCGGTTGCCCGACCTGCGGCTCTCGGCAACTTCTCCCCCGCCGGTGGGGCTGGTCTTCCGCAAGCCCTCGGCGGTCGACGTCAGCTGGACGGTCGCCTGAGCAGCAGTACCCCCGCTGGGAAAGCCGGGACCTCGCGCTCGGGATCGGCGGTCGCATCCCGCTCGAACTCGGCAAACCCGCGGTCGAGCTCGTCCTCGGCGAGGTGCTCGAAGGTCGAGAAGGCGCGCAACTTCAGCCGCTCGTACGTCGCCCGGTGCGTCCGCACCTCCGGGGCGTCGACCCAGCGTGGCTCCTTCTCGGCGATGAGCCCGGCCCGCGCTGCCAGTGCCTGGACCTCGTCGAAGGGCAGATACATCGTTGCGTCGACCTGCCGAGCACTCGGGAAGTACCTGTACCAGTAGAGGTCGGGCATCCGGTCGCCGAACTGGGTCCGGAGTACGACTGTGCCGCCTGGGCGTAGTACCCGGTTGACTTCGCGAAAGCCTTGGAGCGGGTCGGACCAGTGGTGGATCGTCAGGAACAGCCAGACCAGGTCGCAGGACTCGTCGGGCAGCGGGATCGCCTCAGCCGAGCCTTCGAGGTAGGTGACGTCGGGGTGCGACGCGTGCTCGATAGCTTGCTGGCGCATCCCGGCTGACGGTTCGACGCCGTACACGGGACCACCGAAGGTCTCGGCGAGCGACGGGGTGAAGCGCCCGATGCCGCAGCCCAGATCGAGGACCGTCAATGGGCGGGTGACCGGCGCGAATCCGGCGGCCGTCTGCATCCAGGTGTCCAGACTGTCCGCCGGTAGGGCTCGTCCTTGGGCGTAAACCTGATGAAGCCGACCGTCGTAGTCCACCATTTGCCGATCCTACCGACGCTCAGATGAGCACGTACCAGGATTTCAGCGCGGCCAATTTCAGCGCGGCCAGAAGACGTCGTAGCCGAGGCGGAGGATCAGGGCCGAGACGACGACCAGGAAGATGACCCGGACGAAACGCGAGCCGCGGGCGACCGCAGTACGGGCGCCGAGGAGGCCGCCGAGCATGTTGGCCAGCCCCATGATCAGGCCGAGTCGCCAGAGCGGGGCGCCATGGGCGGCGAAGACCAGGATCGCGCCGAGGTTCGTGGCGACGTTGGCGATCTTGGCCTTGGCGCTGGCGCGGAGGAAGTTGTAGCCCATCAGGCCGACCAGCGCGAAAATCAGGAACGAGCCGGTACCCGGTCCGACCGCGCCGTCGTAGAACCCGATCAGCAGGCCGACCAGCCCGGCCGCGACGTAATGGGAGCGACCATCGAAGCGCAGTACGGTCGCGGACCCGAGGTCGGGTTTGACCCAGGTGTAGATCGCGACCCCGATCAGCAGCACGAGCACGATCGGCTTGAACCACGCCATCGGAATCTGCGTCGCCACCAACGCACCACCCGCCGCCCCGACCGCGGCCAGCCCCGCCAGCGGCAACACGGTCCGCCGATCCGGTTTCACCTTGACGCCGAAGGTGATCGCACTGGTCGTAGTACCGAACAACGACGAAATCTTGTTGGTCGACAAAATCTGCGCCGGCGATGCGTTCGGCAGCCCCAACAACATCGCCGGAAGCTGAATCAGCCCACCACCCCCGACCACCGCATCGATCCAGCCCGCCGAGAATGCGGCCACCAACAGAAAAACGATCGTCCACAAAGAAACATCAGGCACAGCAGAACCACACACGGGCGCATCGGGACATGGCCAACATTCTCTGGTAAGCCCATAGTTCCGCTCTACCCTTACAGCGGGCGGTACGGCGTGGCGAGCGCCACAGCCGGGCTCTGGACTGTCCGGGTGCGAAGCTGATCATCAGCACGCGAGGAGGATCCGTTGGAAGAAGCAATCCCCGCCATCCAGGAACGGATCCGGTCGAGTTTCGAGCGACAGGGGCTGATGGCTCACCTAGGTGCTCGGCTGAGTCATATCGGCCCCGGTCGCGTGCACATCATCCTGCCGAGCCGTCCCGAGGTAACCCAGCAACACGGGTACTTCCATGCCGGCGCGACGAGTTCGATCGCTGACAGCGCGGGCGGCTACGCGGCCTTCACCCTGTTCCCCGAGAACACTTCGGTCCTCACCGTCGAGTACAAGATCAACCTCCTGTCCCCCGCCGAAGGCGAGTACCTGGAGGCAGTCGGCGAGGTCCTCAAAGCCGGCCGAACCCTGAGCGTCTGCCGCCTGGAGGTCTACGCAGCAACAGGCCCCAAACGATCCCTGATCGCCACCGGCCAGCAAACCCTGATCCAAATAGAAGCCCGCCCCAACCGCTGACCACCTCCCCCACCTCTGGCGCCGTCTCAGGGGTTAACCCCCGAGACGGTGGGTTGCACCGCCGGATTCTCACGGGGCAACCCACACGTCGGGGGGTTAACCCCTGAGACGCACAAGGCGCGCCAGCGCGGGCGCGGACGTACAATCGCCGCCCTCACCCGAAGGTGGGAGCGGCGATTGAAGGTTCTGCGGTCAGCTGCGGACGACGGCGACCAGGTGGTCGACGATGTCGGCGACCGGGACGTCCGTGCGGTCGCCGGAGCGGCGGTCCTTGACCTCGATGGTGCCGTCGGCGAGGCCCTTGCCGACGACGGCGATGGTCGGGACGCCGAGCAGCTCGGCGTCCTTGAACTTGACGCCCGGCGAGACCTTCTCGCGGTCGTCGTAGAGCACCGACAGGCCGCGCGAGTCCAGCTCGGCGGCGATCGAGGCGGCCTTTGCGAACAGCTCCGCATCCTTGCCGGTGGCAACCAAGTGGACATCCGCGGGCGCGATCTCGCGGGGCCAGATCAGGCCGAGCTCGTCGTGGTTGCCCTCGGCGATCGCGGCCACGGCGCGCGTCACACCGACGCCGTACGAGCCCATCGTGACGGTGACGAGCTTGCCGTTCTGGTCCAGCACCTTCAGGTCCAGCGCCTCGGCGTACTTCTTGCCGAGCTGGAAGATGTGCCCCATCTCGATCCCGCGCGCCGACGACAGCGGACCCGAACCGTCGGGCGCCTCGTCGCCATCGCGCACCTCGGCGGCCTGGATCGTGCCGTCGGCGGTGAAGTCGCGGCCGTGCACCAGGTTGATCACGTGGTAGCCGGTCTTGTCCGCGCCGGTCACCCAGGCAGAGCCCTCCGCGACCCGGGGGTCGAGCAGGTACCGGATCTTCGAGCTGTTCTCCGACCCCAGCACGCCCGGCCCGATGTAGCCCTTGGCCAGCGCCGGGTTCTTCTCGAAGTCCGACTCCTCGAACGCGACCACCTCGGCGGGCTCGACCTGCGCGCCCAGCCGCTTCTCGTCGAGGTTCCGGTCACCCGGTACGCCGATCGCCAGCGGCTCGCGCGTGCCGTCGGGGTTCACCAGCATCACGATCACGTTCTTCAACGTGTCCGCGGCGGTCCACTCCCGGCCGTCGGTACGGGTGTGCTTCGCGTTCAGCGCGTCGACCAGCGAGTCGATGGTCGGCGTGTCCGGCGTGTCGACCACCTCGGCGGCGGGCACGGCCGACGCGTCGACGGCGGGAGCCTGCGGAACGACCACGGCCTCGACGTTCGCCGCGTAGCCACCCGGCGAGCGCACGAAAGTGTCTTCACCGTTCTCCGCGATCGCCAGGAACTCCTCCGACGCCGAGCCACCCATCGCGCCCGACATGGCCGCGACGATCACGTAGTCGAAGCCGAGCCGGTCGAAGATCTTGATGTAGGCCTTGCGGTGCAGCTCGTACGACGCCTGCAGGCCGTCCTGGTCGATGTCGAACGAGTACGAGTCCTTCATCACGAACTCGCGCCCGCGCAGCACCCCGGCCCGCGGCCGCGCCTCGTCGCGGTACTTGTTCTGGATCTGGTAGATCGACAGCGGCAGATCCTTGTACGACGAGTACAGGTCCTTCACGACGAGGGTGAACATCTCCTCGTGCGTCGGCCCGAGCAGCATGTCCGCGCCCTTGCGGTCCTTGAGGCGGAAGACGTTCGGTCCGTACTCCGTCCAGCGGCCGGTCGCCTCGTAGGGCTCGCGGGGAAGCAGCGCCGGGAAGACCAGCTCCTGCGCGCCGATCGCGTCCATCTCGGCGCGGACGATGTTCTCGACCTTGCGCAGCACCTTCAGCCCGAGCGGCAGCCAGGTGTAGATGCCGGGCGCCGCGCGACGGATGTAGCCGGCCCGGACCAGCAGCCGGTGGCTCGGGACCTCCGCGTCCGCCGGGTCCTCGCGAAGGGTGCGGAGGAACAGCGACGACATGCGCAGAATCACGGGAGTCTCCAAGCGGTGAACAAGTGGTGGACGAAACTGCTGACGGCAAAGAGGATATCCGTCGGGGGCTAGTACTCTCACCACTTTTCCACAGGACCGACTCAGCGTCCCTCGCGGGACGCCTTCAGCGCCGCCCGGATGAGCGGGATCTGCAGCGGCAGCCGGGCGAACCCAATCGCCTTCGCCCAGGGCGTTCCCTTCCGGTTCAGATCGAGCGCCATCTGCACGTTGGCCGGGAAAACAGCGGCCAGCAGACCAGCACTGAGCAGGCCTGCCGACCGCCGCGTCCGTGGGTACAGCAGGCCCGCCGCGCAAGCGAGCTCGGCCACCCCGGAGGCGTACACGAGCTCCTTCTTGCGCGGCAGCTGCCGCGGCACGATCTTCTCGAACGGCTCCGGTTTCACGAAGTGCAGCACCCCCATCACGCCGAACATCACTGCCAGCCCGGTGGTGCTCTTGCTCCGTCTGCTCATACCGGTGACCTTAGCGGATCGTGTTACCCACCGGTAAGCATCCAGTCAAGCGGCTAGGGCAACGTCCCGTACGGCGTAGCGGCGGCCTTCGCGGCATACAGGAAGGCGCCCTTGTTCTTCGGCCAGAAGGTCGAGTCCATGCAGGAGTACGCCGGGAAGAACCCGCCGCAGCTCCCGGACCCGCCACCCACCTCGAAGGTGTACGACGGTACGCCGCGGGTGCCGTAGAGCCAGTCGTCGGTGGCGCCGGGAGCGAAGTAGCCGACCCCGCCGTCACCGGTCGATACCGGATAGCCGTTGAAGCCGCCCATCTTCTTGCCCAGGGCAACCAATGCGGCCTTGTTCGGGGCGGCGGTGTTGGTGTACCCATACGGCGCCAGGATGTCGTTGCCGTAGCTGTGCAGGCTCAGGAAGACGCCGGTCGTGTTCGCCGCGGCCGGCTCGCCGACACCGCCCTTGGTGTCGCGGTACAGCTTGTCCAGCAGGCCCTGGATCGCGATCGTCTCCGGCTCCGAGACGGACTTCGTCCCCGGGTAGGTCTCGTCGCAGGGCCCACCCTCCTGCGGATCCCACTGGAAGTTCGAGTTCCGGTTCAGATCGACCCCGGCGTCGGCGGCCGGGCAGCCGCCGGCCGAGTTGTTCAGGTTCTTGCGCTGCAGAATCGGCCGGCTCGGCACGGAGGCGACCACGTCGACGCCGTCCGGGTTGGCCATCGGGACCACCCAGAGCTCGCGGGTGTCCATCAGTTGGGTGATCGCCGCGTCCTTGCCGTACGACGAGACGAGCAGGTCGATCCAGCGGTAGGCCAACTCGCCGGTCGACAGTTCGCGGGCATGGATCTGGGCGTGCAGCACGAACTTGGGCTTCTTGCCGGTGCTGTTCAGCGCACAGTCACCGGTGGTCAGCTTGGTGATGCACAGGGCCTGGATGTCGTGTCCGCCCTGGCCCTGGCCATTCGTCTTCTTCCACGAGTCCCCGATGTCGTACAGCCTCACCAGATCGGGATGCGCCGCCGTGACGGCTGCGTTGTGTTGCTCGTGCCCCGCGGCCGTGTGGTAGCCGCCGTAGTACGTAGTACCGGCTGTGGCTGAGCGGATCACCGGCTGGTACACGTTGCCGGTCTTGCCGAGGATGACGCCGCGGTCGCGGAGGCGGTCGGCCTCGACGGTCGTCGCGACGAGGGTCGGGCGGGAGCCGTGGCCGTGGCTGATGTCATAGCCGTCGCGGACCAGGTCGGCGACGGTCAGGCCGGCGGGCAGCTTGAGCGAATAGTAGGACGGGGCGCTGTCGGTCCGGGGCGGATCGAATTGGGGCGGATCGATTTGCGGCGCGGCGGCGGAGGGACCGGGCGCGAAGCCGGAGACGGCGATCGCGACGGTGGCCAGTCCGGCCAATGACACAGCTAGTCTTCGCATTCAATTTTCCTTCGGCTGGGCGGGGCGGCGCTGCCGATCAGCCAACCTCACCAGCGGTCACCGCGCCATCACAATCAGCGCTCAGCCTTAGAACAGGATCGTCGCGAAGGTCTCGACGGTCCGGAAACCGACCCGCTCGTACGCCGCTCGCGCGGGTGTGTTGAACGCGTTGACGTAGAGCGTGACCACCGGCGAGATCTGGCGCGCGAGTTCCACGACGGCCGCCATGCCGGGAGCCGCCAGGCCCTGACCCCGCCGTTCGGGATCGACCCAGACGCCCTGGATCTGGCAGACCCCGCTGCCGACCGACCCGATCTCGGCCTTGAACACGACCTTGCCGTCCTCGATCCGGGCGAACGCCCGACCGGCCCGGATCAGCTCGGCGACCCGCGACCGGTAGAACGTGCCGTCCGGCCCGGTCTGCGGTGGTACGCCGACTTCCTCGGTGTACATCGCGACGCAGGCCGGGTACAGGATCCCCAGCTCGACCGGCTCGACCTGGCGGACGAGTGGATCGGGCGCGATCGCCGGCGCGTCCTCGATCACCATGAACGGTTGCTCCTCGCGGATCTCGCGCGCCGGGCCCCAGTGCGGCTCGAGCGCGGTCCACAGCTGATCGACGGCCCGGGCAGGTCCGAGGATCTGGAAGCAGTTGCGGCCGCGCCGCAGCGCGTACGCCGCGAACGAACGCAACGCGGCCTCCCCCGCCCCGACGGGCACCATGTTGCCGCCCGCGTGACAGAGCGCCTCGAGTTCGCCCTTCTCGACGTACCCCCAGACCTCCGCCCCACGCCGCGGATCGAGCCCGGAGGCCTGCACCAAGCTGTCCACGAAGACGTTGATCACCGGATCGCGGGCGATGACGGCCCTCGCTGCTGAGAGGTCGCGAGGACCCAGTACCCGTACGCCCACGCCGCAGAACCTAGCTGATCACGGCCACTTTGGCGCGCAATGGGTGGTAGCCGCTCCGATCAGAGGTCGCGGCTCATCCAGATCAGCTCATCCCCGAGCTCACGATCCGGCGTACTGCGGGCCGCACCGAAACCGTTCTTGCGATAGAAGCCGATCGCCGGCTCATTCGTCACGAGCACATCGAGCAGGAGCCGGCTGGTACCCGCTGGAAGAGCCGCGATCGCCCCGTCCAGCAAGGCTTTGCCGATCCCCTTGCCCTGGTACTCAGGCAGCACGTAGAGCTTCCACATCACCCAGAAGTCGCCCTCCCGCCCCAACCCCACCATCCCGACCACCCGCTCGTCACCGACACCCTCCCCAGCACGCTTCTCATCTCCGTCGGCGCACTCACCACCGCGCTCTTCATCGCCGTCGACGCACTCACCACCGCGCTCTTCATCGCCGTCGACGCACTCACCACCGTCGACGGCGATGAGAGTGATGCCTTTGGTGATGCCGCGCTCAACCGCCTCCGGCGACCACCACTCGGCCAGCCCGTCCACGACGAACTCGGGCGACGCCAACCCGTCGTACGCGACCGGCCAAGTCTTCAGCCCGACCTCCCGGACGGCCTCGGCGTCATCGAGTTCGGCCTTGCAGACCCGGATCATCCGCGAACTCGCACGGTCTGCCCATCCGGATCCACTACGGACAACCCGCCTTCGACCTGGTCCGGTCGATAGCCGGTCGCAGCCAGCCGCCGAGCGACCTCGCCCAGGCTCTCCGTCGTCGTCAATTCGACCTGTACTTCGAACTCGCCCGCCGGCCGGAATCCCACCAGGTCAGGGTTGTCCCCACCGAGAATGCCCAGCAGCTGCTCCCAGGCCGCCTGGTCCGAGACACCAAGCAACGGCGTCACCGACCAGCGCGCGTCCGGGTGCGCATCGTGCAACTTGTAGCCGTACAGGTCCTTGCTGCGCTCGTCGATCCAGAGCTCGGTACCGTCCGGACCACTCGCCGTCAGCACTCGCCCGAACGCTTCGTCGAAGATGCTGAC
This sequence comes from Streptomyces sp. SID13031, assembly GCF_010548305.1. Classification (GTDB taxonomy): domain Bacteria; phylum Actinomycetota; class Actinomycetes; order Propionibacteriales; family Kribbellaceae; genus Kribbella. The sequence goes on along the minus strand of NZ_JAAGLV010000027.1, from coordinate 76,202 downwards.
GTCCTCGTAACCGGCGGCGTTGAGCCGATCCTTCAACACGTCGATGTCGTCGGCCTCGAAAGCCAGCCGCGTCTCCCCCGGTTCGGCTCCGGAGGTACTCCCGGCCGCGTCATGCAGCGCGACCATCCCGCGGCCCGCGACCATGTCGACCCAGACCCCGCTCTCCGACTCGATCCGGGACCGCAACCCCAGCGTCTCCAGGAACGCGCGCATCGCCTGCACGTCATCGGTGAACCTCAGCGGGCGAACCACCACGTCCTTCATCCTCGCGCCTCCCCCCGCTCGTCCAGATACGTCGTCAACGCCTGCTCGACGACCGCCGACAGACTCGCCCCCTCGTCGATCGCCCGATGCTTGACCCGGCGAATCAGCTCCGGCGGCAGATACACGTTGAACTGCGCCTTCTTGGCACCCTCATCGCCCATAGCTAGGATGCTAGCAACCTAGCCCCCCGCCAACAACCCCCTCCCCAAGCCGCGCCAACCATCCACTTCGACCACCGACTAGCCATCCCCCGCCACCCGAAACCCACGCCAAGCCCGGCTCACCCCACCCACGCCGACCCGCCCCGCCCCGCCAGTACGCCGTACCGGCGAGCGCCCGACCCGCAGATGGGCCACCTTGTGCACGACGTGAGCGTTTTCCACCCCGTCTGACGCTCACCTGGTGCACAAAGTGGCCGCAATCACCAAGAGGACGAGACGCCACATCCCGCGCCAGCCAGTCCCCGTACCGCGCCGCGCCGACCCGCGCCCACCCGACCCGGCGCGGCGCGGCCCCCGCGAACGGGCCACCTTGTGCACGACGTGAGCGTTTTCCGCCCCGCCTGACGCTCAACTGGTGCACAAGGTGCCCGGGAGCGGGGGCTACGGCGCGGTGGTCGTCCGATCCGGGGCGAGAGGGCCGGTCGGGGCTCGAGGTCCACTCCCAATCCACTTTGAGCAGCGTGGGGTCAGGGGGTGTGGTGGCGGGTGCGGTAGGTGCCTACTTTGTGGCGGTTGCCGCAGCGTTGCATTGAGCACCAGCGGCGGTTGCCGGGGCGGGAGGTGTCGTGGAACATCAGGTAGCAGTCGGCGCCTTCGCACATCCGGAGTCGCTTCACCTGATCGGTGCCGATCAGGTCGACCAGCTCGCGGGCCGCGGCGCCGAGGATCTGGGTGCCGGTGATCGGTGTCTGCCATTGCTTGACGCCCGTCGGATTCAACCGGGTCCGTGGCAGCGGGCCGACCGCCTGGTTGATGATGTCCAGCTCGTTGCCCGTCGGTGACAGGCCGTGCTCTGCCACGACCCCGGGCATCGGCTTGCCGTCGGCGAGGACCGGGATGATCCGCCAGAGCACTGCCCTGAACTCCTTGAGCCTCTTGAGCTCGGCGGGACCGACCTTCACCTGCTCCTTGGCGATCGGCAGCTCCAGCGCCAGATGCGAGCCGGCGATCCAGCCGGCCACATCCTCGGGCGCGTGCCACGCCTCGTAGCGATCCCAGGGCGGCGGCCCACCCGAGAGCAGCAACTCCAGGGCGAAGCTGCCCGAGTCGAACGTGTGGGTCACCCCATCCGGCGACGTCAATCGCCTTGCACCCGAAGTCATGTAACCACTATAGTCGGTGTCACACCTGTTTAACCAGTTACATCGAGCCGAGGAGCCAGCCTGATGAGTGTGACCGACGATCTACTCGCCCTCGAAGACGAGATGTGGCAGGCCAACCGCGAAGGCAACGGCTCGTTCTACGCCGACCTGCTGCGTGACGACGCCCTCGTGGTCAGCAAGTACGGCGTGATGACCAAGGCCCAGGGCATCCCGGTGATCGAGGCCAACCACAATCCGTACCTGAAGACCGAGCTGTCCGGCCAGCAGGTCATCCAGCTCGACGAGAGCAACGCGCTGATCACCTACCGGGTCGACGTCACCGCGCTCGTCAACGGCAACGAGCTGGAGCTCCCGTCGTACGCGACGAGCGTCTACACGCGCGTCGACGGTCAGTGGCGCGGCGTGTTCCACCAGCAGACGGCGCTCTGATGTCGACCGCGGGATTGACCAAGGACTCCGGCTGGGAGGTCGGCGTCTCCAAGACCCTCCAGTACTCCGTACCGGAGCTGTGGGACCTCCTCACCAGCCCCAACGGGCTAACGCTCTGGCTGGGTGAAGGCGCCGAGCTCGCCGTCGGTTCGCGGTACGAGACCGCGGACGGCACTACAGGCGAGGTACGGAGCTACCGGGAGCACGATCGGATCAGGGTGACCTGGCAGCCTGCCGATTGGTCCCACGACAGCACTGTTCAGCTGGCGCTGTCCGGCTCCGGGCCGAAGACGGTGCTGAGGTTCCACCAGGAGCGACTGGCGGATGCGGATGAGCGCACCCGCCAGCGCACTCACTGGCAGGACGTGATGACGACGGTGATCGAGCGGCTCGGCTCAGACCGCGGTCAGTAGAGCGTCGTCGAGTTCCTTCAGCAGCTTGGCCTTCGGGCGGGCACCGACGACCGACCAGATCAGCTCGCCATGGTGGAAGAGCATCAGGGTCGGCAGTGCCATCACGCGGTACTTCGAGGAGATCGCCGGGTTCTCGTCGGAGTTCACCTTCACCACGGTGAGCCGGTCGGCGCGTTCGTCGGCGATCTGCGTCAGGATCGGCACGATCTGGTGGCACGGCGGGCACCATTGCGCCCAGAAGTCCACCAGTACGGGCTTGTCGGCGCCCAGTACCAGCTGGTCGAAGTTCGTCTCGTCGGCCTCGAGTAGTTCGCTCATCCCTTGGTCCTCCAGTTCTCGGCATCGGTCAGGAGGCCGGCGAGTTTGATCCGCAACTCGGACAGCTCGGCGATCCGCCGATCCACCTCGTCGATCCGCGCCCGGTACGCCGTCAGCGACGCCGGGCAGACATCCGCCCGGTCGTTGCCGGCCCGCAGGCACTCGATGAACGGATAGGTCTGCTCCGCGGTCAGCCCGAGCGAAAGCAGCGCCTTCACCTCGCGCACCACGATCACGTCCTCGGCGCCGTACGCCCGGTACCCGTTGGCCTCCCGCCGCGGCTTCAACAGCCCCTGAGACTCGTAGTACCGCACCGCCTTGACCGTCACACCGGCCTCGACCGCCAAGTCACTGATCCGCATCCCCGCCTCCTTCACCCAACGCTAAACCCTGCCCCCAGGGTCAAGGTCAAGTCAGACTATGCCCATGCACCTCGGCACCTTCACCCATGACCACTCACTGGATCTCACCGGCCCGACCATCGAACGGACCGCCGTCCGCGGCGTGCTCTTCCGAGGCGACCAGCTCCTGCTCCTCAGCTCACGCCATGGCGACTACAAGTTCCCCGGTGGCGGAGTCGAGCCCGCCGAGACCCTCCAGGCGGCCCTGCACCGCGAGTTCGCCGAGGAGTGTGGCCTGCCCGACGTCACGGTCGGCAAGTTGCTCGGGGACACGGTCGAGTACATGCGGGCCGCCCAGGCGGAGTACGAAGTCTTCAAGATGACCTCGCACTACTTCACCTGTGCGAGCCAGGCGACCCCCACCGAACCGCAGCAGCTCGAGGACTACGAGGCAGAGCTGGAGCTGAGGCCCTGTTGGGTCACGGTCGAGGATGCCCTGCAGGCCAACCGTGCGGTGCTGGCGAGCGGTGTTGGGGTGATGCGTTGGCTGGTGCGGGAGACCGAGGTGCTCGAACTGCTCAGCTGAGTTCGGTGCGGAGCCACTCGCCGAGGGCTTTGGCGCTCGTGTCCACGAGGGCCGGCCAGTCCACTGCGGCTTCGTCGGCGGAGTCCGACACGTGCTTGACCAGCCGGACCGGTACGCCGAACTGGCGGCAGGCGAAGACCACGCCGTACGCCTCCATGTCGACCAGGTGGGCCCGCTCGGCCAGTCGCGCCCTGACCGCCGGGTCGGTGACGAACACATCGCCCGACGCGAGCACCGTCCCGTCGCCGCCCTCGATCTGCAGCGACTCCTGCGGGTCCAGGCCGATCGCCCGGATCGCCTCCGCGTTGAGGTCGTGGTTGACCACCTCACTCGGCAGGTAGAGCCCGGCGAGACCGTCGCGCAACGCACCCGTCGTACCGACGTTCAGGACCATCAGGTCGCTGGTGTCGCGGCCTGCCAGGGCCTGCGCGGTGAACACCGCCGCCGCTGTCTTGCCGACCCCGGTGATGACCACCGGGATGCCTTCCGGAACGTACCGAGCCTCGCCGCGCGTCGCGCTGACCACCATGTACTCCGTCACGCGGCGAGGGTACCGGGTTATCCGAAACTGAAGGTGAACGCGGAGACCCCGGCGCTGTAGGTCAGCGTCATCGTCTGCCGTTCCTGCTGCGGCTGATCGACCAGCTCGTACAGGTTCGGAGTGCCCTTGACGGTGATCGTCCTGTCCGGCCGTCCTGGGATCGACATCGTCACCGTGCCCTGCCCGGCGAGTACGTGGAAGACCTTGGCGGCCTGGTAGTTCAGCCGCACCTGGGAACCCTTGGTCGAGGTGACGTTCTGCGTTCCGACCGCCCAGTCGCCACCGAGGCTGTAGGTGTCGTTCGGCTGCTGAGGGTTGAGGCCGAAGGCAACGGTCTTGTTCGGGGTGAGCTTGCCGGTGCCGTTCAGGTTGGTCGACCGGGAGTACGCCAGATAGGTCTCCGGCGTGGTCCCCTCGGCGCCGATCGAGTCGGCCTTCACGGTCCCGTCGACGGGCGCGGGCAGGTTCGCCGCTGGATTGGCCGCCTTGAGCAGTTCTCTGATCTGATTCTCGGTCTGCCCGTAGTCGCCCTCGCCGAACTTGATCGACCGCACGGTGCCACCGGCATCGACCAGGTACTTCGCCGGCCAGTACTGGTTCCGGTACGCCGTCCAGGTGGCGAGGTTGTTGTCCTGACCAACGGGATACCCGATCTTCTCCTGGCTGATCGCCGACTGCAGGTTGCCCGCCGACTTCTCGAACGCGAACTCCGGCGAGTGGATCCCGACGATCTGCAGGCCGAGCGACTTGTACGCCTTGTCCCAGGCGAGCAGATGCGGCGTGGCCCGCTGGCAGTTGATGCACGAGTAGGCCCAGAAGTCGACGAGCACCACCTTGCCCTTCAGCTCGGCCAGCGTCGCGGGCTTGCCGTCAGGCGTGTTGAACCACTTCTGCGTCCCCCGGAACTCCGGCGCCGCACCACAAGACGCCAACTCAGCCGCACCGGGCGTGCACTTGGCCAGGTCGGCGCTGGCGTCGTTGCCGATCGCCGGCGCCAGCGCACCCTGCACGGTCTTGTTCTCCGCGACCTTCTTCTCCAGGCCGCTCGTGTAGCTCGGCAGCGACCGCTGGATCGCGTCGGTGACGTTGAACGCGAGCGCGACGGCAAGCGCGATCATCACGGCGCCGCCGGCGATCCGGAAACCACGAGCGTGATCGCGATACGCCTTCACCCGCTGCGAGATCCGCGACCCCGCCGACGCGAAGATCAGCAACGGCAGCGCCGCACCAAACGCGAACGACACCGTCAGTACTACGGTCCGCCAGCCGACATTGCCAGTCGCGCCCGCGACAGTGATCGCGGCGAGCACCGGACCGGCGCACGGCACGTAAAGCGTGCCGAGACCCAGCCCGAGGACGAAAGCGCCGTTGTCGTTGCGGTTGATCTTCGGCAGCCGGTAGAACGGCTTCTCGATCCAGTGCCCGAGCGCCGGGAAGATCAGCCCGAGGCCGACGACGCTCAAGATGACGAGCCCGCCCCAGCGCAGGAAGTCGTCGGGCAGGCCGAGTGCGGACAAGATCACCGAGCCGGCCAACGTGAAGACGCTGAAGCTCACGATGATGCCCGTGATGATCTTCAGCGGCCGCCAGTCCCGCGCGGGCTTGCCGACCTCGACCTCCTCGACCAGCACATCGCCGCTGGGCACGCCTTTGCGCACGGTCGTCTTCTGCTGCGCCTCGGTCTCACCGGTCGTACCGGCGAAGAAGATGATGGGCAGCATCGGCAGAACACACGGAGAAACACCCGTGATCAACCCACCCAGCAGTCCGATCAGAGCCAGGGTAATCATCGGGCACTCCATCCGAAGGCAGCAACAAAAGGTCGCTGGTACTTCGGGACCGAGGCGCTCCCCGGATGGGCGCGGCGCCGATTACGCCGCGCTTACCTCCGGCCGGCGCAGTACGGGCGCCGGAACGCGCAGTACGGGCCGGCCGGCGGAGTACGGAATCAGCCGGCGGTGACCGTGGGCTTGCCGCCGGCGACGGACTCGCCGGACTCGCCCATCTCCTCGGCGATCCGCATCGCCTCTTCGATCAGCGTCTCGACGATCTTGGACTCGGGCACCGTCTTGATCACCTCGCCCTTGACGAAGATCTGGCCCTTGCCGTTGCCAGAGGCAACACCCAGGTCGGCCTCGCGGGCCTCGCCCGGACCGTTCACGACGCAGCCCATCACGGCGACGCGGAGCGGCACCTCCATACCTTCGAGGCCGGCGGTGACCTGCTCGGCGAGCGTGTAGACGTCCACCTGGGCGCGACCACAGGACGGGCAGGAGACGATCTCGAGCTTGCGCTCGCGCAGGTTCAGCGACTGCAGGATCTGCAGGCCGACCTTGACCTCCTCGACCGGCGGCGCGGACAGCGAGACGCGGATCGTGTCGCCGATGCCCTTGGACAGCAGCGCGCCGAACGCGACCGACGACTTGATCGTGCCCTGGAAGGCCGGCCCCGCCTCGGTGACACCGAGGTGCAGCGGCCAGTCGCCCGCCTCGGACAGCAGCTCGTAGGCCTTCACCATCACGACCGGGTCGTTGTGCTTGACCGAGATCTTGAAGTCGTGGAAGTCGTGCTCCTCGAACAGCGACGCCTCCCAGACGGCCGACTCGACCAGCGCCTCGGGCGTCGCCTTGCCGTACTTCTTCAGCAGCCGCGGGTCGAGCGAGCCGGCGTTGACGCCGATCCGGATCGAGGTGCCGTGGTCCTTCGCGGCGGCGGCGATCTCCTTGATCTGGTCGTCGAACTTGCGAATGTTGCCCGGGTTCACCCGTACTGCGGCGCAGCCGGCCTCGATCGCCGCGAACACGTACTTCGGCTGGAAGTGGATGTCCGCGATCACCGGGAGCTGCGAGTGCTGGGCGATCTCCGCCAGCGCGTCGGCGTCGTCCTGCGACGGGCAGGCGACCCGGACGATGTCGCAGCCGGCGGCGGTCAGCTCGGCGATCTGCTGCAGCGTCGTGTTGACGTCCGAGGTGAGCGTCGTCGTCATCGACTGCACCGAAACGGGTGCGTCACCACCGACCAGCACCTTGCCCACCTTGATCTGGCGGGTCTTGCGGCGCGGGGCGAGGGTCGGCGGAGGCAGCGCGGGCATGCCCAGGGAGATGCTCATTTGTCCTTTGTCCGGTTGAGAGTTATCCGTTGAAGAGTCTGATCGGGTTCACGATGTCGGCGACGACGAGCAGTACGCCCATCACGACTATGACGCTGGCCGCCACGTAGGCGATCGGCAGCAGCTTCGCCACGTCGACGTACCCGGGGTCGGGCCGGCCGAACAGCTTGGCGAACCCGCGCCGGATGCCTTCCCAGATCGCGCCGATCATGTGGCCACCGTCGAGCGGCAGCAGCGGGATGAAGTTGAACAGCGCGAGGAAGAGGTTCAGCGAGGCGAGCAGCGAGACCAGGAAAGCGATCCTGGCGCCCGGCGTCAGGTCCTGGTTCGAGGCGACCTCGCCGGCCACCCGGCTGGCGCCGACGACGCTCATCGGGCTGTTCTCGTCGCGCTCGCCGCCGACGATCGACTTGGCCACGCCGACCAGCTTCTCCGGGAAGTTGCCGAGCGCCTTGACCGTCGCGACGGTCAGCTCGCCCATCTTGTCGACGACGAACGGGAAGTCCTGCCGGACCACCTTCTGCTCCGGCGAGACGCCGAGGAAGCCGACCGAGACGAACTTGTCCGAACCGGGCTTCTCCACCACCTGGTTGAGGATGGTGTTGGTGGTCAGCGTCTGCTGCTGCCCGTCACGCTCGACCACGATGGTGGCCGGCTTGTCGGTGTTCGAGCGGATCAGCGGGGTCAGGTCGTCCCAGGTGTTGATGGTGGTGCCGTTGAAGGACAGGATCTTGTCGCCGACGTGGAAGCCGGCGGCCTTGGCGGGCGACTCCTTGTCGGTGGTCTTGCAGGTGCGGTCGGCGCTGGCCGCCTCCGAGGCGGGGATCACGCAGTCGGTGACGGTGGCGATGGTGGTCTGCGCGACGCTGGCGCCGTAGAACATGAACAGGCCGCCGAACAGCACGAACGCGATCACCACGTTCACCAGCGGGCCGGACGCCATCACGATCAGCTTCTTCCACCACACCTTCTGGTAGAACAGCCGGCCGTCGTCGGCGGGATCGATCGTCTCGTACTCCGCGGAGCGCGCGTTCTCGACCAGCGACTGGATCGGCCCGGTGTTGGCCTTGCGGACCTTCGACGGGTCCTCCCCCTTGGCCGGCGGCAGCATCCCGATGATCCGGACGAACCCACCCGCCGGGATCGCCTTGAACCCGTACTCGGTCTCGCCGCGCTTGGTCGACCAGACGGTCTTGCCGAAGCCGACGAAGAACTGGGTCACCTTCATGCCGAACGCCTTCGCGGGCAGCATGTGGCCCATCTCATGCAGCGCGACCGACACCAGGATGCCGATCACGAACAGCACCACGCCGATGAAAGTGAGGAGTGCGCTCATACCTGTGGGGTCTCCTGGGCCTTTTCGTTGCCGCTGTCGTTCGCTGTGCCGGTCAGTTCACGGGCCCGGGCGCGCGCCCAGGCGTCCGCGGCGAGTACATCGTCGATGGACAGTTCCTCGTACGAGGGTACGTCGTGTTCGGTCACTACCCGGGCCACGGTGTCGACGATCCCCAGGAACGGCAGCCGCCCGCTGCGGAACGCCTGCACGCAGACCTCGTTGGCCGCATTCAGTACCGCGGGCGCCGTACCGCCGCGCTCCCCCGCCTCGCGGGCGAGCTGGACGGCCGGGAACGCCTCGTCGTCGAGCGGCTCGAACTCCCAGGACGACGCGGTGGTCCAGTCGCAACCGGGTGCGGCGTCCGGTATCCGGTCGGGCCAGCCCAGGGCGAGCGCGATCGGCAGCCGCATGTCCGGCGGCGAGGCCTGCACCATGGTCGACCCGTCCATGAACTCGACCATCGAGTGCACGATCGACTGCGGGTGCACGACGACGTCGATCCGGTCCATCGGCAGCCCGTAGAGCAGGTGGGCCTCGATCACCTCGAGACCCTTGTTGATGAGGTTCGCGGAGTTGATCGTGATGACCGGGCCCATGTCCCAGGTCGGGTGGTTCGCCGCCTGCTCCGGGGTCACGTCGGCCATCTCGGCCCGGCTGCGGCCACGGAACGGTCCCCCGCTCGCGGTCACCACCAAGCGGCGTACCTCTTCGGCGGTACCGGTTCGGAGGCACTGGGTGATCGCGCTGTGCTCGGAGTCGACAGGGATGATCTGGCCTGGTTTGACCCGCTTGACCACCAACGGCCCGCCGATGACGAGTGACTCCTTGTTGGCCAGCGCGAGGGTCGTACCGGCGTCGAGCGCGGCCAGGGTCGGCTGCAGGCCGACGGATCCGGTGATGCCGTTGAGCACCACATCACACGCCATCGCCGCCAGCTCGGTCGAGGCGTCCGGCCCGGTGATGATCTTGGGAATCCGGAACTGCCCCTGCGCGTAACCACGCTTCTGGGCTTCGGCGTAGAAGGCCAGCTGCAGATCCTGCGCCGCCGTGGCCTTGGCGACCCCGACGACCTCGACCTCGAACTCCAGCGCCTGCCGCGCGAGCAACCCGACGTTGTCACCGCCCGCGGATAGCGCAAGCACCCGGAACCGGTCCTGGTTCCGGCCGATCAGCTCGAGCGCCTGCGTCCCGATCGAGCCGGTCGAACCGAGGATGACGACGGTGCGTTGATTCACGCCACCTATTGTCACAGGTACCGGACCCCGGTCGGCTCCCGGCAGCGATACCTTTGCTCCTATGAGTCTGGAACAGCCGCCGCCCGCCCGCAGGGCATCCGATCAGGACCGCGAACGGGCCGCCGCGGTGATCCAGGAGGCGCACGGTGACGGCCGGCTGGACTTCGAGGAGATGGACGAGCGGCTGACGCAGATCTACTCGGCCAAGACCGAGGTCGAGCTGCGCACCGTCACCGCGGATCTGGTGCCGGTCGCGCACGGCGGCAATTCGGCCGAGCTGACGATTCGCGCCAAGCACAGCGCGCAGAAGCGCGAAGGCGCCTGGATCGTGCCCGAGCGGGTGACCGCGATCGCCGAGCACTCGTCGGTGAAGCTCGACTTCACCGACGCGGTGGTCAGCTGGCGCGAGGTGCACGTGGAGGCGCACGCCAAGCACAGCGCAGTGGTGATGGTCGTGCCGCACGGTTGGAGCGTCGACATCGACAACGTGGACATGGTCCACAGCGCCGCGAAGAACAAGGCGACCGCGCCGACCGCCGGCGGGGTCCGGCTGATCGTCACCGGACAGGCTCAGCACGGCTCGATCGTCGTCCGGCATCCGCGCAAGCGGCACTGGTGGTGGCCTTGGTATCGCAAGTGAGCTCCTCCCTGGCGTGAGGTAGACCGCAGCTGGAGTGAGGTTTTCCTCAGGGTGCGGCGGTCCGGTTGCCGCTAGCGTGTGGGCATGACGGTTTCGCTGGATCTCGTGGATGTGGACTCCCTGCTCACCGAAGAGGAAGTCGCCATCAGGGCGACGGCCCGGCGGTTCGCGGACGAGCGGTTGCGGCCGCAGCTGCCCGAGTGGTTCGAGTCCGCCAGCATCCCGGCGCGCGACCTGGCCAAGGAGCTGGGTGCGCTCGGCCTGCTGGGCATGCACCTGACCGGCTACGGCTGCGCCGGGCTCGGCCCAGTGGCCTATGGGCTGGCCTGTCTGGAGATCGAGGCGGCCGACTCCGGGATGCGGTCGCTGGTCAGCGTGCAGGGTTCGCTGGCGATGTACGCGATCTGGAAGTACGGCAGCGAAGAGCAGAAGAACGAGTGGCTGCCGCGGATGGCCGCAGGCGAGGCGATCGGCTGCTTCGGGCTGACCGAGCCCGACTTCGGATCGAACCCGGGTGGCATGCGCACGAACGCCCGGCGCGACGGCGACGACTGGGTGCTCAACGGATCGAAGATGTGGATCACCAACGGGTCGGTGGCCGACGTGGCAGTGGTCTGGGCCCGGACGGATGACGGCGTGCGCGGCTTCGCAGTACCGACTGACACGCCAGGGTTCTCGGCTCCGGAGATCACCCGGAAGATGTCGCTGCGGGCGTCGGTGACGTCGGAGCTGATCTTCGACGACGTGCGGCTGCCTGCGTCGGCGCTCTTGCCGGAGGCTCGTGGGTTGTCGGGTCCGCTGGGGTGTTTGAACGAGGCGCGGTTCGGGATCATCTTCGGGGCGATGGGTGCGGCTCGCGACTGCCTGGAGACGGCGCTGGACTATGCGGCTCAGCGACAGGTGTTCGACAAGCCGCTCTCGGCGTACCAGCTGACGCAGGCGAAATTCGCGGACATGGCGGTCGAGCTGAACAAGGGCATCCTGCTCGCCGTGCACCTCGGCCGGCTGAAGGAGAAGGGCGCGCTGCGGCCCGAGCAGGTCAGCGTCGGCAAGCTGAACAACGTCCGCGAGGCGATCGCGATCGCCCGCGAGTGCCGCACGATCCTCGCGGCGAACGGGATCAGCGGTGAGTACCCGATCATGCGGCACGCGAACAACCTCGAGTCCGTACTCACCTACGAGGGCACCTCCGAGGTCCACCAGCTGGTGATCGGCCAAGCCCTCACCGGCCAGGCCGCCTTCCGCTGACCGTGCGGAGTGCGCTCAGCGAGCGCTGGTGCATGACTTTCGGCGATCTGGGTACTGAACGTGGTCAACTATCCACAGAAAGTCACTCCTGGAGGTGACGATGAGGATCAACGGGGGAATTGCGCTCATCGCGGTCGGCGCGATCATCGCGTTCGCCATCCGTGGCACGTCGAGCCGGATCAACCTCACTGCCGTCGGCATCATCATCATGCTCGGCGGAGCGTTCGGGCTGTGATTCTCGTATCGGCTCGCGAACGCCAAGCACGACGAGGACATCGAGCTGATCAAGCCGTCCGTCGAGGAGCAGTACACGACCGAGCCGCACGAGTACGCGATCGAGGAGAAGATCGACGTCACCCCGACCCACATGCACCTGCCACCCACTTGAGCCAGGGTGCTCGTCGCCCGCCTGGTCTGACCAGGCCGGGTCAGACCAGGCGGGCGCCGCCGTCGAGGTGGAGGACGGTGCCGGTCAGGAACGGGTTGGTGACAGCACTCAGGACCGCTTGGGAGATGTCGTCTGTCGTGCCGATCCGACGCGCCGGGTTCTTCGCGGCGACGTCGGCGAACATCTTGTCCCTGTCCGCGCCCAGCCCGTCCCAGGCACCCGAATCGATGATGCCGGGAGAGACCGCGTTGACGCGGACGGGCGCCAACTCGACCGCGAGCGCCTGAGCGAGGAACGCGACCGCGCCGTTGGTCGTCGCCGTGACCGCCATCCCGGCCTTGGGTCGCCAGGCGACGATGCCGGAGAAGAGCGTGACGGAGACCGTCGGCCGCAGGTGCTTCACCAGCAGCAGCGCACCGATCACCTTCGCATCGAACGCGCGCATGATCGCCTCCCGCTCGAGCTTCTCCACCGGGCCCTTCGCCGGCGCGTTGGCCAGCGAGATCAGGTGCTCGACGACGACGTCCCTCCGAGCGAGCTCCGTCGCCAACTCGGCGATCGACTCTTCGTCGCCCAGATCAACGACCGCGGTCGCGACCGATCCGTCGATCGAGTCTGCCACTGCCTGTACCGCGTCGGCGCTGCGCCCGGTGATCGTCACGAGTGCGCCCCGGTCAACGGCGTCCTGAGCCAACTGCCTGCCGATCCCCGAACCGCCCGCCACGATGAGGACCTGCTTGCCCTTGAGTTCTGTCGCTGTTGTCATGCCTCCAGCCTGGCCGGGTGGACCCATCAGCACAAAGACCGATTTTCGATGCAACCCATAGACTGCTTCTATGCCTACCTTGCGAGCCCTGGAGTGCTTCGTCGCCACCGTCGAGGCCGGTTCGATCACGCGGGCTGCCGCGCAACTGCACCTTTCGCAACCTGCGCTCTCGCACCAGATCGCAGTACTGGAGAACGAACTTGGCTCTCCCCTACTCGAACGACTCCCCCGAGGCATCCGACCGACCACGGCCGGGCGGGAGGCGTTGCGGCATGCTCGCGGCGCTCTGGAGGCCGCCGACCGCGTAGTACAGGCAGGTCGTGCGGTTGCCGCGCTGGATGAAGGGCAGCTCCGGATCGGTTGTGCTGGCTCGATGACCGCTGGTTTGCTGGCACCGCTGCTCCGCTCCTGGCGAAAGCGTCATCCGCGCGTACGGCTCGTCCTGCAGGAGCGGAACAGCGCCGACGCGCTCGCCACGATGATCACCGACGACGAGATCGACGTCGCGATCAGTCCACGCCCGACCCGTTGGGACGGTGCTGTCGAGCTGCTCACGAGCGAGGAGCTCGTCATCGTCTTCTGCACCGGCGACCCACTCGGCGACCAGCCCGGCCCCGTCCCGATCAGCGCCCTGCACGGCTACCCCGTGATCCAGTACGCCGGTCCGCATGGCCTGGCCGGCTGGCTCGACGGGCTCTTCGCCGAGCATCGCGTGTCGCCCGAGGTCGTCATCCGCACCCGGCAGACCACGTCGGCACCGGCCTTGGCAGCGGCGGGGCTCGGCGCTGCCGTAGTACCGGTGAGCGGTGTTCCTGCTGGGTTCGCGGGGACTGTCCATCGGCTCGATCCGCCGCAGTCGCGGGATGTCGTCGCCCTGACAGCCGGGCGGGGCGACGTACTGGTCGCGCAGTTCGTCGCGAACGTGAAGGCGACCGGCCTGCGGATTCCGGCAGCTGTCGCGCGCCAGCTGGAGGCGGTTTAAGGCTGGCTGAAGGCGCCGGACCAGACTGGCTCTCAGAAGGGCGGGTGGTCGCGATGACCGACAGGAACCGTGCACTGCTGGAACGCCTCTGGCCGATGGAAGGGCAGCTCGTGTTGTCGGCCGAGGCCGAGCACGAACTGCGCACCGAGGACTACGTGCTGGAGATGCCGCAGTCCGGCGAACGGATCATCGGCCGGGACAAGATGCGCTCGATGCAGCGGGAGTACCCCGCGCCACCGTCGATCGAGATCCAGCGGATCACCGGCGAGGGCGACCACTTCGTCGTCCTCGGCAGGTCGGACTACGGCGGCGAGATCTACTACGTGGCGGACGTGGTCGAGTTCACCGACGGCCGGATCGCCCGCGAGACGCGCATCTACGGCTCCCCGTTCGAGCCGCCCGCCTGGCGTGCGAAGTACGCGGAGTAGGTGGCCGCACAGCACGACCCTGTGGATAACTCCGCGACTGAACGGACCCTGGCGGATACACTCAGTTAGGAAGGACAGGGGGCGTGGTGCTGCTGCTCGCCTACTTGGCGACTTCGGTGGCGCGGGACTCGCGGACGACGGTGACGCGGATCTGGCCCGGGTAGGTCAGCTCCTCCTCGACCTGCTTGGCGATGTCGCGCGCCATCACCTGGGCGGCGATGTCGTCGACCGCGTCCGGCAGCACCATCACCCGGATCTCCCGGCCGGCCTGCATCGCGAAGACCTTCTCGACGCCGTCGTGATGCATCGCGATCTCCTCGAGCCGCTCGAGCCGCTGCACGTACGCCTCCAGCGACTCGCGCCGCGCACCCGGCCGGCCACCGCTGACCGCGTCCGCCGCCTGGGTCAGCACGGCCTCGACGGTACGCACCTCGACCTCGTTGTGGTGCGCCTCGATGCAGTGCACGACGTCGTCGTCCTCGCCGTACTTGCGGGCGAGCTCGGCACCGACGATCGCGTGACTGCCTTCGGATTCGTGCGTCAGCGCCTTGCCGATGTCGTGCAGGAACGCGCCCCGCTTGCACCGCTTGGGGTCCAGGCCCAGCTCGGCCGCCATCATGCCCGCGAGGTGCGCGGACTCGATCAGGTGCTTGAGCACGTTCTGCCCGTACGACGTCCGGTAGCGCAGCAGGCCCATCGTCCGGATCAGCTCCGGGTGCAGATCGGTGACGCCGACATCGGCCATCGCGTCCTCGGCGGCCCGCTGACACAGCTCGGCCACCTCGCCCTTGCTGCGCTCGTAGATCTCCTCGATCCGGCTCGGGTGGATCCGGCCGTCGAGCACCAGGGAATCCAGGGTCAGCCGCGCCGTCTCCCGGCGTACCGGGTCGAAGCAGGACAGCAGCACGGCCTCGGGGGTGTCGTCGATGATCAGGTTGACGCCGGTGGTCTGCTCGAAGGACCTGATGTTGCGGCCCTCACGGCCGATGATCCGGCCCTTCATGTCGTCGCTGGGCAGGTGCACGACCGACACGACCGACTCACTGGTCTGCTCCGAGGCCAGCCGCTGGACGGCGCCGGTGATGATCTTGCGGGCCTTGATCTCGCCCTCGTCCTGCGCCTGCCGCTCGATGTCGCGGACGATCGTGTGCGCGTGCCGCTTCGCCTCCGCCTCGATCGCGGTGACCAGCTCGGCCTTCGCCTGCTCGGTGGTGAGGTTGGCGACGCCCTCCAGGATCCGGCGCCGCTCGTCCTCGAGATCGCGGATCTCGGCCTTGCGCTGGTCGAGCCCGGCGAGCTGCGTGGTGAGCTCGCCCTGGCGCTCCTCGATCCCGCGATGCTGCTCGTCGAGGCGTTCCTCGCGCTCGGTCAGCCGGTGCTCGCGCCGCTCCATCTCGAGTCGCTGCTCACGCAGGTCCTCACGGATCGACTGCGCCTCGGCCTCGGCCTCCCGGCGTACATCGGACGCCCGCTGCTCAACCTCACGCCGTACTTCGGACGCGCGGGTCTCGGCGTCACGCCGGATCTCCTCCGCACGCTGCTCGGCGGCCTCGGCGCGGACGCGGAGTACGGCGGCTGACTCCTCCGCCTGCCGGGTGACGAGCTCGGCGGCGGACTTGGCGCCGGCCGTGATGGTGGCCGCCTCGAGCTTCGCGTTCGCCTCGGCGGCGCTGAAGGCCGCGGACGTGTCGGCGACCTTGCGGCGCGACAGCGTCAGCCCGATCCAGGCCAGTAGACCAACGATCAGCAACCCGATCAGAACGAGCCCCACTGATGCCGCGAGTGACATCGGCGTCTCCCCTCTGCGAGTCGCGCCCGGGGGCGTGACGTTGTCGTCGTCGAAGGGAGGTTTGACAGCGATCGGCAGGACGGTACGACGAGGAGCACCGCCCGGTTCGGCGGTGCTGCAAACTCCCGGCGGCACCGGGTCGTCCTATGCGGCAGCTCGGTCGAGCGTTGGTCTCGCGTCCCCCGCGCCACGGTCATGGCCCGGGTTGGTGTCCGGCCGGTCCAGCCGGCCGCTGCTATGTACGCCACCTTGCGATGGAGTGATCCCTTGCTGTTCCCGAGGCTAAGCGCGGGTAACGACAGGGTCAAGACGAACACCCCTGCACCGGAACGCCGCCCAAATCGAGACCTTGACCCGAAGTCGGACCGGGTCACCAGATGGTTACCGTCCAGTCACTCTGCGACGCATCATCTCTTGTGGCACTTCAATGACCCGGGCTACCTGCCTGGTACGGCGGTGGCCCGGGTCGTTGAAGTGTCCTGAGAAGTGCTATCTCGGGCCGGGGAGCCCGCCATCCGACGTACCGGTTGCGGTACTGCCCGTCTCCGCACCTTCCGTGCCGGAGCCGGCCGAGCTGCTCGGGTTGCCTGCGACGTCCGGCGTCTCTCCACCGACGACAGTGCCGTCCACGGCGTCGGGGGCAGCCTCGTCGACGGTCTCCTCTGCACCGGAGTCGGGCTCGGCTGCTTCAGCCGTGTCAGGCTCAGCCGTGTCGGGCTCAGGCTCACTCGCGCTGGAGTCCGCCGCCTCAGGCTCGGCCTCCGCGGCGCTCGTACCGGGGCCTGCCGACTGGTCTATGCCAGAATCGGCGGACTCAGCAGCGCTGTCGTCGGCTCCTGTCGTCGGCGCCTCGCCAGCGGTGGTGTTCTCACTGCTCTGCTCGGTCGAGGTGGCCCCGGGCCCGTTGGAGGGCTGCTCAGCGTGGGAGTCGACATAGCTGCCGACCTTCTCCTGCACCGAATCGACCTTCTCGGCGTACTTCCCGCCGGTCTGCTTGTCGATCAGGTCGCCGGCTTTCTCCACGCCTGCCTTGATCTTGTCCGGGTTTTGCTTGACGACATTCCGGAGCCAGTTCTTAGCCTGTTCCTGGAAATCGGTCATTGCACCCTCCGAGAGGTGTCAGGGGCGGATCGGACGAAAATCCCAGCCTACGGACCACACAAACCGATCCGTACTTCGGATCAGACACCGTCAACCCCCACCCGTCAACGTCCCTCGCCGCTCACGCCCCCGTCTCCTTCCCACTCAGCACCCTTCTGCCACCCCACTTAGGGCTTGCTTACCACCCCAAGGCCCTCCCTCTTGCCGCCCTTTCACAACTTCACAATCCCCCTGCCTCACAGTGAACCGACCGCAGGAACCGCTTGATCTGCCGAATCGACCTGGCCGAGCCGCGGCTGAGCTGGTCGCGCAGAGAGCCACACCACCGTGTCGGCAGCGCCCCAGGCGATCGCCCGGATCCACTCGGAGTAGTTGCCGTCGACAACCCATCCACCAGACTGGGTGGCTTCCCGAACCCGGACAAACTCGCCCTCCTCCAGCGACTCCGTCCGAACCTGTACGGCGATGCAGTCCTTCGCTGCCAGCCCGGGTACCGACGTGGAGCCAACATGATCGACGGTCAGGGCCAGACTCCCCAGCTTCGACCGCAACTGCTCCGCCAGCACCTCGAACTCGATCGCCCGCTCCGGCCGATACTCGACAACGGCAACCCCCGACCCGAGCTCATCTGCAAACGGCATTTCCCGATCCTTGCCGAACCCGGCTCGCCTGATCCTCATTCACGGGCGGCAGTCGACCGGTGGCCACCTATGCTCCACGGCATGACGCCGGAGGAAACCAGCCCGAACCGCGAGGCCCTCGCGCTGATTGGCCAGCAGGCCGATCACCGAGACGCCGAACAGTCGCTCCTCGCCGCGGGGTGGACCCCCTGCGGAGCCGGCGACTGGGCGACCGCACTCCGCTCGCCCGATGGCACCGCCGCCGCGCGAATCAGTCCGTTCGACCCGACCGGCCCGTACACCGCGGCGCTCTACCGGGAGGCCGCGCACACCCGCCAGGTCCCGGAACTGTTCGCACACCAGCGTCTGACGGGCGGTGGCGACCTCCAGCTCATGGAATGGCTCCACCCCGTCCCCCAACCCGAAGCCGCCGCCTTCCACCAAGCGATCAGCACCCGCTCACCGGAAGTCGCCGACCTCGTAGACGTCATCCGCCGCGTCCACGCCCTTGCCCTGGAGGAACTCCCCTGGTGCGGCCCGTTGGACGACAACCCGTCCAACGTCATGCGCGGCGCAGACGGGCGACTGGTCGTCGCCGACCTCTTCTACGCCGACGGCCCGAGCCTCTACGCGACCGCCGCCAAAGACCCCGACCTCGTCGTAGCGCGGATCCCGGAACCCGAGCGTCGCTTCATGACCGAGATCCCTTTGGCCGCCTCCGGTCCGTGGCAGCCCGGCGAGCAGGACGCGATGCGCGCCGGACTCGCAGCAGCCGACGCCCGCACCACCACCGCCTAGCAGCGGTGGTGGTGGTGGTGGGCGTACTCGATCAACTGGCGCGCGGTAGCGGTGTCCGAGCCCCCTTGGAATGTCGGTTATTCGGCTTCGAGGCCGGAGTCGTTGAGGAGGGGGAGCTCTTCGTCGGAGGCGTCTAGTTCTTGTTTGACGATGGTCATTGCCAGGCCGCCGGGGTAGCCCTTGCGGGCGAGCATGCCGATGAGGCGGCGCATGGCTACCTGGCGTTCGAGAGAACGCATCGAACGGAGCTTCTTGCGGACCAGGGCGCGTGCGGTGGCTTCTTCCTGGTCGGGCTCGAGTTCTTCGAGGGCGTCGCGGGCCATTTCGTCGTCGACTCCGCGGCGGCGGAGTTCCTGAGCGAGGGCGCGCTTGCCCAGACCGCGGCCGCGATGGCGTGACTCGACCCAGGCGGTGGCGAAAGCAGCGTCGTCGATCAACCCGACCTCGGTGAACCGATCGAGCACCTCATCTGCCACCTCGTCGGGAATGTCCCGCTCGGCCAGCAGACCGGCCAGCTCAGCGCGAGTCCGGGGTTGGCCACTCAGCTTGTCGAGCAGGATCGTCCGCGCTGCAGAGTGCGGATCCGCCGACTGATCGAGCTCAGCATCAGCCGACTCACTCGGCCGCCGCCCCCCGAACCGCCGACTAGCTCGCATCCCCGATCGCTTGCGATCACTCCCACCCGACGACCGCCCGGCCCCACCCCACGACGACTCCCCGACAGCTACCCCAGGCTGCTCATCAGAGCCCACTCCCGACGATTCACGGGCAGCGCTCTCGTAACGCCCAGCGAGACCTCCTCCAGACGACCCACCGACAGCGCTCTCCGAACGCTCAGCGGGATCTTCTCCGGACGGGTCGTCGACGAGCTTTGCCGGCGACTCATTGACTGCCCCCGCCTGCTGCTCGTTGGGATCCTCGCCCCGCGGGACGCCAACAGCACTTGGCGATGGCTCACTGAGCGTCCTCGCCAACTGCTCACCGGCGGCCTCTCCCCACGGGTCTCCGACAGCACTCGCCGTCGACTCACCGCGCGTCGCCGCCGACTGCACACCGGGATCTTCTCCCCACGGGTCGTCAACGGCACTTGTCGACCGCTTCCGGGGTGTCCCAGTCAACTGCTCGCCGGAGCCCTCTCCCCACGGATCCTCGACAGCACTCCCCGACGACTCATTGGGCAGGCCCGCCGACTGCTCGCCTGGACCCTCGCCCCATGGGTCGTCGACAACACTTGCCGACGGTTTGCTGGCGGATCTTCCCGTCTGCTCGTCGACAGATTCGCCCCACGGGTTGTCGACAGACCTGCCCGCCGGCTCGTTGACCGCTCCGGACGAACCAGAGGAACCGTCGACGCCCCACGCGGGACTACCTGCAGCGTTCGAATCAGAGCCAGGTGAGGTGATGCCGGCGGACTCGTTGGCAGCCCAGTCCGGCATCCCGTCGGCGAGCCCCTCGAAGGCATCGAACGCCCCGCCGTCAGCCGAACGACCTGTTGCCGCACGGCTCCTGCCGCCCTTCGCCGCACGGTCGGTTGCCGCACCACCCCTGCCGCCCTTGGTCGCACGGTCGGTTGCCGCACCACCCCAGCCGGCCTTGGCCGAACGATCGGTGACCTCGCCGCCCTCGGGTGAGCTATCGGTCGCCCCACCGATTCGGCCGGCCTTGGCGCGGCGGGATTTGCCGGAGCGGGCTCCGGAGCTCTTCCGTGGCGCTACAAGGTCGTCCTTCAATGACCACGGGAGAGGTTGAACCGGGGCTCGTTCCACATCCGGGTCGGGGCTTACCCCCGCATGCTTCGGCGGAGTGATTCCCGCTAGTCCCCGGCGGACTCCCGCGGGCAGCTCCGGCAAAGCCTTCCTGGAAGGGCTCTGCCTGGAGCTGCCCGGACGGTCGGCGCCGGGAGCCGAGGGGTGATCAGAAGTCGACATCGACCTCGGCCGCAGCCTTGCCCGCAGCCTTACCGTCGGCCTTGGCATCAGCCTTGCCATCAGCCTTCGCGCCGGCCGCCGGCTCCACCGTCACGCCGATGCCCATCTTGTCCTTGATCTTCTTCTCCAGCTCGTTGGCCAGCGCCGGGTTGTCGCGCAGGAAGTTCCGCGCGTTCTCCCGGCCTTGACCGAGCTGGTCGCTCTCGTAGGTGAACCAGGCGCCGGCCTTGCGGACGAAGCCCTGCTCCACGCCGAGGTCGAGCAGGCTGCCCTCACGGCTGATGCCCTGGCCGTAGATGATGTCGAACTCGGCCTGCTTGAACGGCGGGGCCACCTTGTTCTTCACGACCTTGACCCGGGTCCGGTTGCCGACGAAGTCGGTACCGTCCTTCAGCGACTCGATCCGGCGCACGTCCAGCCGGATCGACGCGTAGAACTTCAGCGCCTTACCACCGGTCGTCGTCTCCGGGGAGCCGAACATCACGCCGATCTTCTCGCGCAGCTGGTTGATGAAGATCGCGGTGGTGTTCGTCCCGCTGACCGCACCGGTCATCTTGCGCAGCGCCTGGCTCATCAGCCGGGCCTGCAGACCGACGTGGCTGTCACCCATCTCGCCCTCGATCTCGGCCCGGGGCACCAGCGCGGCCACCGAGTCGATCACGACGATGTCGATCGCGCCGGAGCGGATCAGCATGTCGGCGATCTCCAGCGCCTGCTCACCGGAGTCCGGCTGCGAGACCAGCAGTGCGTCGGTGTCGACGCCGAGCTTCTGCGCGTAGTCCGGGTCGAGCGCGTGCTCCGCGTCGATGAACGCCGCGATCCCGCCGGCCTTCTGCGCGTTCGCCACCGCGTGCAGCGCGACCGTCGTCTTACCGGAGGATTCCGGACCGTAGATCTCCACCACGCGACCGCGCGGCAGACCGCCGATCCCGAGCGCGATGTCGAGCGCGATCGACCCGGTCGGAATGACCTCGATCTTCGTGCGCTCCTGCTCGCCCAGGCGCATCACTGCACCCTTGCCACACTGCCGCTCGATCTGCGTCAGCGCGGTCGCCAGAGCCTTCTCGCGATCCCCGGCCTTGCGTTCCGCACTCGCCGCTGCACCAGCCATGTGACTGCCACCTAACCCATCTACTATCGGGGCCGCTGTCACAGCTGCCCGGAGGAAATTCGTTGTCGCCAGAGACGGTATGGGTTCCGACGGACAGTTTTCGGTGCCGGAGTGAATCTGTGGACAAACCCGGCCGATCCGTGGAACTCGTACGGGACAAACTAGCCCGAACACCTGTTCGAATCACAACTGACACGCCGATGGACCCCACAGATCGTCGTGGACCGCCGAGTCCCTACCCTGACGGACGTGACCGACCGTCCCGACGTCCCCGACTCCGCCGTCGTCCTCGCCCTCAGCCGGGTCGAGTTCGGCATCGACTCCGTCCTCGACGCGCTCCGCACCCAGGACCCGTTCGGCATCCGCAGCACCCTGACCGAGTACTCCGCCCAGGAGCAGCCCAACCTGGCCGAGAAGGGTCTGATTCTCGCGATCGACCGCTTGCTGCGGATGAAAGTGCCCGGCCACGCCGAGTGGCCGACGCTACCGCTGGCCAAGCGCTGCGACTGGTGGGTAGAGCGGCTCGGTGGGTTCGCCGCGGTGGTGGCGGGCCTCCCGCGGCTCAGTGGTGCCGCCGCCGATGCCCTCCCGATCAAGGACACCCTCGGCGCCTCAGTACAGGCCATGGTGATCGGAGCGGTCTGCCGCGAGTACGGAGTCGAGGCGCACGCCGACCGAACCGCAGTGATAGCCCGGGTGCTCACTGGCCGCCCGATCACGCCTGACGACGTACTCCGGTACGACGATCCGACCGCTGCAGGCAAGGACGTCGCACAGCAGCTGGGACTGGGCGACGAGACGGAGGAGGCCGGTCTCCGCAAGGGTGTTCGCCTGGTCTGGCGGATCAGCAAGCTGCTCGGCGGGGCCGGTGAGGTCTTCGAGGACCGTCCACGCGGCAGCCTCGGCGCCAGGATGCTCGGCAAGCTCCCGGCGGTCGGAGTGGTCGGCGGGTTCTTCGACGAGCGCAAAGGCATCCGCAAGGCCGCGTACGCCGCTGCCGAGCTGCTCAGCACCGGCGCTTTCCGGGTGAAGCCCGCTGGGTGAGCGGTGAAACCCTGCCCGGCAAGGACTGTCTGAGACGGCGGTCCGCTGCAATGATTCACCCCATGAGCGCGATCGCCATCGTCAGTCCGGACACGACCTGGGCAGCGCAGTACGAGAAGACAGCCCAGGTGATCAGCAACATCCTCGGCGACAAGGCAGTGCGGGTGGACCACATCGGTTCGACCTCGGTACCAGGCCTGGCCGCCAAGGACATCCTGGATATCCAGGCGACCGTTGCCGCCGAGTCCGAGCTGGAAGACGCAGTGCAGCTGCTGGTGGCGGCCGAGTGGGAGGACAGGCCGCCCAGGCGCGACCACCCGGTGCCCGGTCTGCCCAAGGACGAGTTCCAATGGGTCAAGCGGCTGGTGGTCGAGCCCCTGTACCGCCGCCGGGTGAACCTGCACCTGCGCGTAGCCGGTCGCGCCAACCAGCGGTACGCGCTGCTCTTTAGGGACTACCTGCGTGCCCATCCGGACACCGCAGCGGCGTACGGGGAGTTCAAGCGTCGGGCGGCGACCTTGCCTCTGGAGTCAGTCGGCGAGTACGCCGATCTGAAGGATCCCGTGTGCGACCTGATCTACCTGCCTGCCGAGGAGTGGGCAGCACGCACCGGCTGGAGCAGCTGAGCCCTAGGGCCGTCAGGGCAATCCCCTGCGGACGGTGATCGGAGTACTACCCCGGGCTCGTTGACGTGCGCCCAGTCGGCCACGAGTCTGGACTTGGGGGTGTTACCGATGGCTGGAACAGGGCGGCTGGCGGCATTGCCGTGCGGCAAGGTGTCGAAGTGGATCGTGCTCGGGCTGTGGATCATCGCGGTCGCCGTGTGTTTCAGTCCGGCCGGCAAGCTGACCGGCGCCCAGGACAACGACGCGGTGTCCTGGCTGCCCGGCAACGCGGAGTCCACCGAAGTACTGAAGGCAACGGCTCAGTTCTCCTCACCGGACGAGATCCCCGCCGTACTGGTCTACGAGCGGGCTGGTGGAGTGACCGAGGCCGACAAGCAAGCCGTCGCCGGCCACGCAGCGGAGTACGGGAAGTTGCCGGACGTCGATCGCGAGGTGATCGGGCCGATTCCCTCGGAGGACGGCAAAGCACTCCAGATCCTGGTACCGATCAACGCGGGCTCCGGTGGCTGGGAAACTATCGGCGCCAGAGCGGATGACATCCGCAGAGTCGCCGCTGAGCGACCTGATGGGCTGTCGTTCCATCTCACCGGGCCTGGCGGCTTCGCTGCCGACTCGCAGGAGGCGTTCGCGGGCATAGACGGCAAGCTGCTCTACTCCGCGGCCGCTGTCGTGATCATCATCCTGCTGCTCACCTACCGCAGCCCAGTGCTGTGGCTGCTGCCTCTGATCTCAGCAGGTATCGCGCTGTTCGCCGCACAGGCCGTTGTGTACCTGCTGGCGACCAAGGCAGACCTCACTGTGAACGCCCAGAGCGCAGGCATCCTCACAGTGCTCGTCTTCGGCGCAGGGACCGACTATGCCCTGCTCCTGGTGGCACGCTATCGAGAAGAGCTCCGCCGGCATCAGGACCGGCATGAGGCGATGGCCGTCGCTCTCCATCGATCTGGCCCGGCCATCTTCGCGTCCGGCTCGACAGTGGTGGCCGGCATGCTGTGCCTCCTGCTTGCTTCGATGAACTCGACCCGCGGGCTAGGTCCTGTGGCCGCAGTCGGCATCATGGTCGCGCTGCTCGCCATGCTGACGCTGCTGCCCGCCTTGCTGGTGGTGTGCGGCCGTTGGGTGTTCTGGCCGCTGCGGCCGACATACGGGTCCGACGACCACACGGAGACGAGCGTGTGGGGCCGGATCGGGCGACGGATCGCAGTACGGCCCAGACTCACTTGGGTCACCACCACTGTCTTGCTTGGCGCTGCAGCGCTCGGGATGCTCACACTCGACGCCAATGGGCTGTCGAACGAGGAGTCCTTCACCGGTACGCCGGATTCCGTAGTCGGCGAGAAAGTCGTGGCAGCGCACTTCCCAGCCGGCGCAGGCAATCCACTGGTCGTCGTAGGCAAAGCAGACCACGCCACAGAGATCCGTACTGCGCTGTCGTCGGTACAGGGCATCGCCTCGGTCGCCGAGCCGCAGACAGCGGGCGGGCTCGCCTACATCGAGGGCACGATGACTGACGCCGTCGACACTCAAGCAGCGAAGGACACTGTCGACCGGGCGCGAGCAGCCGTCCATGCCGTTGCCGGGGCCGACGCATTGGCCGGCGGTGGCGCCGCGATCGTGCTGGACACGCAGCGGGCGTCGAACCACGACAACAAGGTGATCATCCCGGTCGTACTCGCGGTGGTGCTGATCATCCTCGCGCTGCTACTGCGGGCACTACTCGCGCCGGTGCTGTTGGTGGCCACCGTCGTGCTGTCCTTCGGGGCTGCGCTCGGGATCAGCTCGCTGGTGTTCCATCACCTGCTGGGGTTCGACGGCGCGGACAGTTCGCTACCCCTGTTCGTCTTCGTCTTCCTTGTTGCCCTGGGCATCGACTACAACATCTTCCTGATGACCAGGGTGCATGAGGAGTCGAAGGTGCACGGGACCCGGCGCGGGGCACTGATCGGCGTCGCGGCGACCGGTGGGGTGATCACGTCGGCCGGCCTGGTGCTGGCGGGCACGTTCGCGGTACTGGCGACGATGCCGGTGGTCGCGTTCGCCGAGATCGGCATCGCGGTTGCCCTGGGCGTCCTGCTGGACACCATCGTCGTCCGGTCGGTCCTGGTCACGGCGCTCAACCTCGACATCGGCCGGCATCTGTGGTGGCCGAGCAAACTCGCCCAGAAGCGCGACCCGTCCCCCGCCGAGGCGTCAGCCGATCCCGAACCAGAACGCGCCCTCGCCGGCAACTGACAGCCGGCACTTCAGGCGCGCCGGCGAGCACCAGTACGCCGCCTAGCGCTCGCTGGCTGGGAGTTGCAGGTGCGCCCAGACGGCGCGCCAGACGTCCTTGGCGGCTTCGCCGTCGGCCAGGGACTCGTCGACCGTGCGGCCGCCGAGCTCACTCAGCGCCTGGGTCTCGGCCCACGTTCGCGAGTAGGCAGGGCCCAGATGGCTGTCCATCCGGACCCAGAACTCCGTCAGTCTCATTACTGCCCATCGTTGTCCGGCGGCCTGTTCCAACCGCCTTGCTGTCCGCCCTGCTGAGGCGGCTGACCCCAGCCACCCTGCTGCGGAGGCTGTCCCTGTGGGGGTTGTCCGTGCGGAGGCTGGCCCTGAGCGGGTGGTCCCTGAGGCGGCTGACCCCAACCACCCTGGCCCTGCTGAGGCGGACCTTGCGGCGGCTGTTGCGGCCCCCACTGGCCGGGCTGACCCTGCTGCGGAGGCTGCGGCTGCCCAGGGTACTGCCCCGGACCAGGTTGGCCGTATTGCTGCGGCGGCTGCCCTGGCTGGCCATACGGACCCTGGCCGTGCTGACCAGGCTGCCCGTACCCACCGGGCTGGCCCTGCGGCGGACCGTACTGACCAGGCACACCCTGCTGGCCGCCGTACTGGGGACCCCACTGACCTTGCTGCGGCTGCCCCGGGTACTGCCCGTATTGGCCGTATTGCTGCGCCTTGGCCTTGCGACTGCGCAGTACGAAGAAAGCCACGGCACCCCCACCGAGCAGTAGGAGCACGATGACCAGGATCAGTGCCCAGGCCGGGAAGCTACCGCCGCCCTCCGACGTCAGTGACACCTTGCCCAGTTTGTCGAGGCTGTCGTATGTCGCAGTGCGGCCGCTGATCTTGGCGCCTGAATCGTGATCGATGATCTTGCCGGGCATGGTGATCTTGAAGTCCACCACCGGTGTCGTGCCAGCCGTCGAGGTGCCCAGGTTCGGCTGGTTGACGGTGACGACGAACTTGTCGCCGTCCTTGCGGACGCTGACGCCTTGCCCGGTCGAGCTGCCCATGTCGCTGAACGGCACGCCGTCGAACGAGCAGTCCTCGCCGACGTACTTGTCGTCCTCGAAGGCCTTACAGGTGACACCGTCGGTGGCGGTCTGCTTGATCGCCTTCTCGATCTCCTGGCGGATCTCGTCGAGCGACTGGCCGCTGCTGGTCATCAGTTGCTTGTCGACGCCGAACTTCAGCGTGCCGGTGACGGTCTCGTTGGAATTCACCTTGAGGTCGCCATCGAACTTCACGCAGCCGGTCAGACCGACCAGGCAGGCCATGATGACGAGCGCGGTGCGCACGCGGTTCTTCATGCCGCCGATCATTCCAGAAGCCGGAGACAAAATGCCCGCCGGGAAGGTCCGGCCGGAAACTGTCGGAGCGGCCGGGCAAGATGGGGGACGTGCAGAAAGCCAGCGCGTTCAGCCTCTTCTCGCCCGCGACCCGGGCGTGGTTCGGCGACGTCTTCGAAGCGGCCACCCCGGCCCAGCTCGAGGCGTGGGACGCGATCACAGCGGGCCGGGACGCGCTGGTGGTCGCCCCGACGGGTTCGGGCAAGACGCTGGCGGCCTTCCTCTGGGCGCTCGACCGGCTGGCCACGACGCCACCACCGGACGACCCGAAGCTGCGCTGCCGGGTGCTCTACGTGTCGCCGATGAAGGCGCTGGCGGTCGACGTCGAGCGCAACCTGCGAGCGCCTCTGATCGGGATCCGGGAAACCGCACGACGGCTGGGCGAGGCACCGATCGATGTCGAGGTCGCGGTCCGCTCGGGCGACACCCCCGCCAACGAGCGCAGACGGTTCGCGACGAAGCCTGCCGACGTACTGATCACCACCCCAGAGTCGCTGTTCCTGCTGCTCACTTCGCAGGCCCGGGAGTCGCTACGGGGCGTGGAGACGATCATCATCGACGAGGTGCACGCGGTCGCCGGCACCAAGCGCGGTGCGCATCTCGCCCTCACACTCGAGCGGCTCGACGCGCTGCTGCCCAAGCCCGCCCAGCGGATCGGCCTGTCCGCGACGGTGCGGCCGGTCGAGGAGGTCGCGCGATTCCTCGGTGGCGAGCGACCAGTGAAGGTCGTCCAGCCGAAGTTCACCAAACAGTGGGACCTGAGCGTCGTCGTGCCGGTCGAGGACATGGCCGAGCTGGCGAACACCGAGATCGAGACGTCCGGGCCGGCCGCCGGGCCGCCCCGGCATGCGTCGATCTGGCCGCACGTCGAGGAGCACGTCTTCGACCTGATCTCGGCGCACCGGTCCACGATCGTCTTCTCGAACTCCCGGCGGCTGGCCGAGCGGCTGACCGCCCGGCTCAACGAGATCGCCGCCGAGCGGGCCGAGCTCGAGCTGCCGGAGGCCGGTTCGCCGGCCCAGCTGATGGCTCAGTCGGGCGCGTCGCTGGCCGCTCCCCCGCTGATCGCGCGGGCCCACCACGGGTCGGTCAGCAAGGAGCAGCGGGCCCTGATCGAGACTGACCTGAAGTCGGGCCGGCTGCCTTGTGTCGTGGCGACCAGCAGCCTCGAGCTCGGCATCGACATGGGAGCGGTCGATCTGGTCATCCAGGTCGAGGCGCCGCCGTCGGTCGCGAGCGGTCTGCAGCGGGTCGGCCGCGCGGGTCACCAGGTCGGCGCGGTCTCGCGTGGAGTGCTGTTCCCGAAGTTCCGTGGGGACCTGGTCGACACGGCCGTCGTGGTCCAGCGGATGCGCGACGGGCTGATCGAGAGCCTGCACATCCCGTCGAACCCGCTCGATGTGCTCGCCCAGCAGATCGTCTCGATCGTCGCCCTCGACACGATCGACGTGGACGAGCTCTACGCACTCGTACGCCGGTGTGCCCCGTTCGCGACTTTGCCGCGGTCGGCGTACGACGGCGTACTGGACATGTTGTCCGGGCGGTATCCGTCGGACGAGTTCGCCGAGTTGCGGCCACGGATCGTGTTCGACCGGGTCAGCGGTGAGATCTCCGGCCGGCCCGGTGCGCAACGGCTCGCGGTGACCAGCGGTGGCACGATTCCGGACCGCGGCCTGTTCGGCGTCTTCCTGGTCGGCGAGACCACGAATCACCGCGTCGGCGAGCTGGACGAGGAGATGGTCTACGAGTCGCGGGTCGGCGACGTCTTCACGCTGGGCGCGTCGAGCTGGCGGATCGAGGACATCACCCACGACCGGGTGCTCGTCTCCCCCGCGCCCGGCCAGCCGGGGCGGCTGCCGTTCTGGAAGGGCGACGCGGTCGGCCGTCCGGCGGAGCTGGGAGCGGCGACCGGTGCTTTCGTCCGGACGATGGCCGCGCTGCCGCCGGCGAAGGCGATCAAGCGGGCGCGGGACGCCGGCCTCGACGAGTACGCCGCGAACAACCTGGTCGCGTATCTCGGTGAGCAGCGCGCAGCGACCGGGCGGGTGCCGGACGACATCACGATCCTGGTCGAGCGCTTCCGCGACGAGTTGGGCGACTGGCGAGTCTGCATCCACTCCCCGCACGGCGGGCAGGTGCACGGCCCGTGGGCGCTGGCGATCGCCGCCCGGCTGCGCGAGCGGTACGGCATGGATGCGCAGTCGGTCTCAGGTGACGACGGCATCGTGCTGCGGCTGCCGGAGACGGACGAGCCGCCGCCAGGTGCCGATCTGGTGTTGTTCGATCCGGCGGAGATCGAGGATCTGGTCACCGCTGAGGTCGGCGGGTCGGCGCTGTTCGCCTCGCGCTTCCGGGAGTGCGCGGCGCGGGCGTTGCTGCTCCCCCGGCGCAACCCGGGCAAGCGATCACCGCTGTGGCAGCAGCGGCAGAAGTCGGCGCAGTTGTTGAGCGTGGCCAGCAAGTACGGCTCGTTCCCGATCGTGCTGGAGACGCTGCGCGAGGTGCTGCAGGACGTCTACGACCTGACAGCGCTGAAGGATCTGCTGACCGGCATCGGGGAGCGCCGGATCTCCGTCGTCGAGGTGGAGACCACCGAGGCCTCGCCCTTCGCGAAGTCGCTGCTGTTCGGCTACGTGGGCGCCTTCATGTATGAGGGTGACACCCCACTCGCCGAGAAGCGCGCGGCGGCGCTGGCGCTCGACCAAGGCCTGCTGGCCGAGCTCCTCGGCCGCACCGAGCTGCGCGAACTCCTCGACGCCGAGGTCGTGCTACGCACCGAGGCCGAGCTGCAACGCCTCGCCGAGGATCGGCGCGCTCGCGACGGCGAAGGGCTCTTCGACGTACTACGCCTGATCGGCGCACTGTCGTTGTCCGAGGCATCACAACGTTGCGTGGACGGCTCGGATGCCGAAGCCTGGCTGACCGAGCTGGCCGCGGCCCGCCGAGTGGTCCGCGTACGGATCGCGGGTGAGCACCGATGGGCCGTGGTCGAGGACGTAGCGCGGTTGCGTGACGCGCTCGGCGTCCCGCTGCCGCCCGGCATCGCCGAGGCGCATGCCGAGCCGGTCGCGGATCCGCTGGGCGATCTGGTGTCGCGCTATGCGCGAACCCATGGTCCCTTCCGGGCGATCGATCTGGCGACTCACCTCGGCACCGGCGTGGCGGTGATCACCGATGCGCTGCGCCGGCTGGCCGCGGCCGGGCGGGTGGTCGAGGGCGAGTTCCTGCCGGGCGGGATCGCGATGGAGTGGTGCGACAGCGAGATCCTGCGCCTGCTCCGCCGCCGCTCACTCGCCGCGCTGCGCAAAGAGGTCGAGCCCGTCGATCCATCCGCGCTCGCGCGCTTCCTGCCCGCCTGGCAGGGCATCACGAGCAGCCGCGGACGCGGATACGACGTACTGCTGGGCGCGGTGGAACAATTGGCGGGGTGTGCTGTTCCCGCGTCGGCGCTCGAGTCGATCGTGTTGCCGTCGCGAGTGCCCGGCTATCAACCGTCGATGCTGGACGAGCTGACGGCGACCGGTGAAGTGGTGTGGGCCGGGTCCGGTTCGCTGCCAGGCACGGATGGCTGGGTTTCGCTGCACCTGGCGGACAACTGCGATCTCACCATGCCCGATCCGGATCCATCCTTCGAGCTCGGCGAAACTCATCAAGCCGTGCTCGACGCGTTGTCGGGCGGCGGCGCGTTCTTCTTCCGGCAACTGAGCGATGTCGTCGGTGCCACCGCAGGAGTGGTCGACGACGAGACCCTCGTCGGCATTCTGTGGGATCTCGTCTGGGCCGGACATCTGACCAACGACACCTTGGCTCCCGTCAGATCCCTGGTCAGCGGCGGTCGCGGCACCCATCGGACCCGCCGCACTACGCCGCGCGCACGGCCCGGGCGGGCCCTGAGGCCAGGGCGGCCCGCGATGCCCGCGCGAAGTGGTCCACCGACAGCCGGCGGACGATGGTCGTTGCTGCCGGAACGCAACGAGGACGCGACCCGACGCGCCCACGCGGCAGCGGAGACGCTGCTGGATCGCTACGGGATCGTCACGCGTGGCTCGGTGATCACCGAGCGGACGCCAGGTGGGTTCGCGGCGGTCTACAAGGTGCTGAGCGCTTTCGAGGAGTCCGGGCGATGCCGGCGCGGGTACTTCGTGGCTGGGCTCGGGGCTGCGCAGTTCGCTTTGCCGGGTGCGGTCGATCGGCTGCGAGCGATGGCCGAGTTGCCGACGAGCGGGTCCGGGTCGAGCAGCCGGAGCAAAGAGGAGCTGGCGGCGCGTGCCGTAGTACTGGCGGCCTCTGATCCGGCCAATCCGTATGGTGCCGCCCTTCCCTGGCCAGAGCGGGAGAACGCCGGCGGACATCGCCCGGGGCGGAAGGCCGGGGCGCTCGTGATGCTCGTGGATGGGCGGCTGATCGTGTACGTCGAGCGTGGCGGGCGGACTGTGTTGAGCTTCACCGAGGATCCGGAGTTGCTGCAACCGGCCGTGGATGCGCTCGCGCTGGCGATCAGGGACGGTCATCTGGGCAAGCTCAGCGTGGAGACCGCCGATGGCGAGCAGGTGCGGCACACGGCGTTCGGGGATGCGCTGGCGAAGGCCGGGTTCCATGCGACACCGCGTGGGCTGCGGCTCCGGGCCTGAGCCATGCCTGAAGGAGATACCGTCTGGCGAGCTTGTAAGAGGCTCGATCAAGCGCTGGGTGGGCAGGAGCTGACCCAGACGGACTTCCGCGTGCCGACCCTGGCGACCACCGACCTCAGCGGGCAAAGGGTGCTCGAGGTCGTTGCGAAGGGCAAGCATCTGCTGATGCGGCTCTCGAGTGCCGTGACGATCCACAGTCACTTCCGGATGGACGGCAGTTGGCATCTGTACCGGCCGGGCGAGCTGTGGAAAGGCGGTCCCGATCATCAGGTGCGGGCTGTGCTGACGACCGGCAACTGGGTGGCGATCGGGTATCGGCTGCCGGTGCTGGACCTGGTCGCGACCTCCGCCGAAGACAGCGTGGTCGGCCACCTCGGCCCGGATCTGCTGTCACCAGCCTTCGATCGGGACTTGGCGCTGGCCAACCTCGCCGCCGAACCGGAGCGGACGATCAGCGAGGCATTGCTGGATCAGCGGAACCTGGCCGGGATCGGAAACTTCTACCGGAGCGAGGTCTGCTTCCTGCTCGGCCTTCATCCGTGGCGGCCGGTGTCGTCAGTGGACCTGGGCGGCGCGGTCGACCTCAGTCGCCGGTTGATGAAGGCGAATCTCCGGCATGCCGCTCAGGTGACGACCGGGGTCGACCGGCCTGGGCAGCGCTCATACGTCTTCGAGCGGCCCGGCAAGCCGTGCCGGCGGTGCCGGACAACGATCCGGACGGCCCCGATCGGCGAGCCGCCCAGGGAGCGCGTCAGCTACTGGTGTCCCACCTGCCAGCCCGAGCACTGAAATCTGCCTGTGGATGAACCGCCGTTCCGGCGGAAAGACGGATACCTTCCCTGACGAGTCGAACATTTGTTCGAGTCCGAGAGGAGACGGTCATGTGCGACATCTGCGGCGGCATCACGAACCCCGAGTACGAGCGGCAGCTGCTGACCAACATCCAGCGCCACGGCTGGACGGTCCAGTTCATCGAGGGAGACAGCGGGCGGAATCCGGCCTATGCCTACACGCTCGGCCTGAGCCTGCACGGGCATCCGGAGTTCATCACCTTCAACTGCCATCCGGAGTTCGTCGCGCACGAGCTCCAGCCACTCGCGGAGGCGGTGCTCAGCGGGCGACGGTTCGACGAGGGAGACGATCTCCGCGACCTTCTCCTGCCGCGGCTGCTGCGGTTGCCGGACTCGACAGCACATCTCTACACGGCGAACACCCTGTTCAGGCGGCCGGGCGACCCACCGGTCGAAACGCTGCAGCTGGTCTGGCCGACCAGAACCCCATGGTTGGAGAGCGGACGATGACCGTCCGCGGGCTGCCGGTATCAGGCGGCGGAAGCAACGACCTCGGGCTCGATCACCGAATGAGCCATCACCAGGGCCTCTTCACGGGCCAGATCCTCGCTCACCTCGGCGAAGACCGTCGACAGCGGCACTTCCAGCGCCATGCAGATGGCCGCGAGCAGCTCGCTCGACGCTTCCTTCTGACCCCGCTCGACCTCGGACAGGTAGCCGAGGCTGACCCGAGCATCGGCGGACACCTCGCGCAGAGTGCGCCCCTGGCGCAGCCGCTTGCGCCGCAGGACGTCGCCCAGGAGGCCACGAACCAGCACCATGAGGTTTCTCCCTTCCGCCTGTCGGACCGAACCTACTCGCACCGTAGCTCGACCGTGGAGACCAACGGTACCCGTTGCCGGGTCACTACTCCTCGCAATGTCCAGCTTCGGTGCGCCGTGCCAGTCTGCCCTACCTGTTCCCATGGTGGTCTCAACACCCCGATCAAGCCAGTTCTTCCGCTACCAACTCGGCAGCCAGTGCCAAGACGGCCCGCACACTCCCCTGCCGGACCTCCGCCCGGTCACCTTTCAAGGCCAGCTTGCGGACGCGTACCGCGCCCGGTCCGGCAGCTGCGACATAGACGGTGCCGACCTCGATACCGGCCTGAGGGTCCGGACCGGCCACACCAGTCGTGGCAAGCCCGTAAGTGGCCCCGAGCCGCTCTCGGACACCCGTGGCGAGGGCAACGGCCGTGTCGGGATGAACCGGGCCCACATCGGCCAGGAGGTCCGCCGGCACGCCGGCCAGAGTGGCCTTCAGGTCGGTTGCGTAGACGACGACGCCGCCTCGATAGACGGCTGAGACGCCGGGCACGTCGGTCAATGCCGCGCCCACCAGACCGCCTGTCAGGGACTCCGCCGTCGCCAGCGTCTCCCCGCGCGCCTTCAACCGCGCAACCAGCCCCAGCAACACCTCCCGAGCCTCTTCGTCACCGGTGCCGGCGGTGGCCTCGATGACAGCCGCTGGGGCGGCGTCAGGGATGGGCTCGGGGAGGGCCTTGGGGATGCTGGATTCGGGGCTTGCCGGAGCGTGGCCCGAGGTCATGGAAGGGGGCGTTTCGCGGCGGCGCGGAGGCGGAGCGCCCGGCCTACGTAGTCCAGGCCGGTGACGATGGTGACGATGACGGCGGCGCCCATGAAAACGATCGCGGTCCAGTGCAGGACGGCGACCGAGTGCCAGGGAAGGAGGTAGAGGCCGAGGGCGATCGCCTGCAGGACCGTCTTGAGCTTGCCGCCACGGCTGGCCGGCATCACGCCGTGCCGGATCACCCAGAAGCGGAGCCCGGTGACACCCCACTCGCGGACCATCACGACAACGGTGACCCACCAGGGCAGGTCCCCCAGGATCGAAAGGCCGATGAACGCCGCCCCGGTGAGTGCCTTGTCGGCGATCGGGTCGGCGATCTTGCCGAAGTTGGTAACCATGTTCCAGCGGCGCGCGATGTCGCCGTCGAAACGATCGGTGACGATCGCGACCACGAAGGCGGCGGTGGCGAGCAGCCGGTTGCCGTCGCTGCCTCCGGCTTCGCGGAGCAGCAGCCAGACGAACAACGGCACCAGGACGAGCCGCAGTACGGTCAGCGCGTTCGCCGCGTTCCAGGCGCTGGGCGCGCTGAGCGGACCGGCGGCGGCGCGCGGCACCGGGTTCGTCGGCGGGATCGTCACGCGGTCAGATTAGCTGCCGGAACGCCCTCTCGGGTGCGCACCTGCGCGGCGAATGCGGCGATCAGGTCAACCCCTTCGCTGCCGACGACCTCGGCGATGACCAGATCACCGATGGCGAGCTCCGCCGGGAGATCGGTCAGCGTGGTCGAACCGTCGACCTCGGGGCCCTGGTGGGCGGCGCGCCCTTCGGCGGTGTCGCCGTCGATCGACTCGATCAGGATCTCGACCGTCTCGCCGATCCGGGCCTCGGCGCGGGTCGACGTCAGGTCCTCGGCGAGCCGGGTGACGCGGTCGAGGCGGGCCGCGATGGTGTCCTCGTCCAGCTTGCCGTCATACGTCTCGGCCTCGGTGCCGTCCTCGTCCGAGTAGCCGAACACCCCGATCGCGTCGAGGCCGGCGCGGGAAAGGAAGTCGCAGAGAATGTCCACGTCCTCCTCGGTCTCGCCCGGGAAGCCGACGATCACGTTGCTCCGGATGCCGGCCGTCGGCGCCTGCGCGCGAACCTGTTCGATCAGCTCGAGGAAACGCTCGGAGTCCCCGAAGCGGCGCATCCGGCGCAGGAGCGGGCCCGATGCGTGCTGGAACGAGAGGTCGAAGTACGGGACGACGCCGGGAGTCGACGCCATCGCCGTGATGAGAGTGGGGCGCATCTCGGCGGGCTGCAGGTACGAGACGCGCACACGGGTCAGGCCCGGCACCTCGGCGATCTCCGCGACGAGCGTCTCGAGCAGGCGCAGGTCGCCCAGGTCCTTGCCGTACGAGGTGGAGTTCTCCGAGACCAGGAAGACCTCGCGGACGCCGTTCTCGGCGAGCCAGTGCGCCTCGCCGAGCACCTCCGTCGGGCGGCGGGACACGAACGCGCCGCGGAAGGCCGGGATCGCGCAGAACGCGCACCGACGGTCGCAACCCGATGCCAGCTTCAACGGAGCCATCGGGCCGCCGTCCAGCCGGCGACGGACGATGCGAGGGCCGCTGGCGGGTGCTGAGGCGAGGTCGGGAGCGTCGATGGTGAGCTCGGACGCCTTGACGGTGCGTCCCTTCAGGCCCTGCTCGGCAGTGGAATCCGAGGAGGCATCGCCGTGACCGGGCAGGGAGACGCCGTGGGCGTTGGCGCGGTCGGCGGGAGCGAGCGGCAGAAGCTTGCGACGGTCGCGCGGGACATGCGACTCGTGCTTGGTGCCGGCGAGGATCGAGCGGAGCTTCTCGGAGATGTCCGCGTAGTCGTCGAAGCCGAGCACGGCATCGGTCTCCGGGAGCGCCTCGGCCAACTGCTCGCCGTAGCGCTCTGCCAGACAGCCGACGGCCACGACTGCCTGAGTGCGGCCGGACTCCTTATAGTCGGAGGCGGCCAGCAGGGTGTCGACCGAGTCCTTCTTGGCAGCTTCGACGAATCCGCAGGTGTTGACCACCACGGTGTCCGCCTCAGCGGCGTCGTCGACGAGCCGGAAACCTCCAGCCTCGAGCCGGCCGGCCAGTTCCTCGGAGTCAACGTCGTTGCGAGCACAGCCCAGCGTGACCAGGGCGACGGTGGTGGGAGTCGTAGTCATCACCCACGAGTATGACCCCTCCCCCAACGCCCCTCGAAATCAACCACCACCCAACCCACCCGGAGCTGACGCTCCACCACAACCCACCAGAACGCGACTCTCCCCCACAACAACCAGCAGGCGGCACACCACCACCGTCCAGCACCCAGCAAAGCAACAAGCCACCCCAGCCCCAAACAGCCCCCTTTCCCAGCCCTCGAACACCTAAATGCCCACCTATTCGCCACCCCTCGCACCAACTCCGACTGCAAACCGCACGGCCCCACAGACGAGGAACGCGGCAACCGCCGTCCGGAGGCGGCATCCCAGCACCCGGCGGAGGCACCCGAGCGAGGTGGCCATCCCGGCACCCCGGCGGAGACGGCCATCCCTGCCCCGAGTGAGGTGGCTATCCCGGCACCGGGCGGAGGCGGCCATCCCGGCCCGGCCGTGACTGAGCA
The DNA here is from genome assembly GCF_010548305.1 of Streptomyces sp. SID13031. GTDB lineage: Bacteria > Actinomycetota > Actinomycetes > Propionibacteriales > Kribbellaceae > Kribbella. The sequence continues at coordinate 39,610 of NZ_JAAGLV010000027.1, read as the reverse complement.
CCGCGGTACGGCGGTCAGCTTGTTCGCGTACGCGGCGGCTAGCGCCTGGCACGCAACGCCCGGCGGCTGGTGACCGCGCAGCGCCCACGGACGTGGCGCCCAGGAGCACCGGCAGGCGGTGCATCCCGCGCGACCCACCAGTTGCGGATGGTGCAGGCAGACCCTGGTGGGTCTGGTTCGCAGGCTGTCGTGGATGGCTTCGTCGGTGGGGCGAAGGAGGTCCGGGCCGGGAGGCGGGGCGGGCGCGGTGGTCAGTTGCTGGTGATTGGTGCGCTTGCAGACCTGGGCGACTGCAGCCGTGGTGGTCTGCAGGGCGAAGGCGAGCGCGCCAGCGGCGGTTGCTGAGGCGGCAACGTGTGCTGGGGATAGTGCCCACGGGGCTTGCGCACGGGGGCTGTCCCTCGGCGGGCTGGTGCCCGGGGAGATAGTGCCCGGGTGGTCCTGCGGGACGGAGCCCTGGGGTGGCTCTCCGGGACGGAACCCGGGGTAGTCCTGCGGGACGGAACCCGGGGTGGTTCTCCGGGACAGAGCCCGGAGTCGTCCTGCCGGACAGAGCCCGGAGTGGTTCTCCGGGACAGTGCTTGGTGGGTAGCGCCGGTGAGGAGTCCGTCGGGGTGGCGCCCAGGGCTGCTAGTCCTCGGGGGTGGCTATTTTGCCGGTGGGGAGGATTGTGAAGCGTTTGGCGGGTGGGGTGGCTTTGGTGTCGTTGATGAAGACGGTGATGTTGCTGCCGTTTTCGAGGGTGACTCTGATTTCGCCGGAGTACTTGATGGTTTGGGTGGAGCCGGGGCCCAGGACGCCCTGGAAGAGTCTGATGCCCTTGGAGTTGCGGATGGTGACGTAGGAGCCGTCGCCGCGGGCGGTGAGGGTGAGTTTGGTGCGGAGGGGGGCGGCCGGCGTCGTGGGCTTCACCGGGGTGGTGGGCTTCACGGGCGGCTTGGCCGTCGGTTTGGGGGCCGGGGTGGTGACGGCGACCGTCGGGGTGCTCTTCGAGGCGTTGGCCTCGACATCGCTGGGGAGGGTGAACAGGCGGACCATGCCCCAGCCCATCAGGCCGACCAGGATCGCGCCCAGGACGACCGCCCAGCGCGGGCGGGCCGGGTGCAGGGTCGGGCGCTTGGAGTTCGCCCGCTCCTCGCGGCGTACTCGGTCCGGTTGCGGGGCCGGGTGCGTCTCGTCGAACTTCGCCAGCAGGGCTTCGGGGTCGGCCTTGACCACGCGCGCGATCGACCGAATGTGGCCGCGGGCGTAGAAGTTGCCGCCGCAGCGGGTGAAGTCGTCGGCCTCCATGGCGGTGAGCAGCCCGGATCTGATCCGGGTCGACGCACTCAGCTGCTCGATCGTCATGTCAGCCCGTTCGCGGGCTGCCGTGAGCTCGCTGCCGATGCTCACGCCACCACCTCTCTCCACCGTCTACAAGTTGGCTGCCCGATCCGCCGACATCACAACAGTCAACGGCCTGAGCTCGACGGGGTCACGCATGGCTCAGAGTTGTTCCCTGACCGGACATCTGGTGTCCGCCAGCATGTGTAGAGCCTGTACTACTTCCCCGTTGGACGGCTTGGCCGTCAACCCGAACGGTACCGCGAGTGAGGTGCCAGTCAGGCGACGGTTGGCATCGGTGACCTTGCGAGTCGCGGCCGGCATCTCGCTGAGCACCGGTCCGGGGTCGAACAGGTGCACCGCGATCCGGCCGTCGTCGAGCAGATGCCGCCGTTTGAGCACGGTGACCTCCTCGATCTCCTCCCACCGGGTGCCGATCCACTCGTTGCGGATCCGCAGCCGGATCCCGACCTCGTCGGCGACCAGCATCGAGCCGACGGTCAGCGCCCGCGCGCAGATCACCGCGAGCACGGCGAAACCGGCCGCGGCGATCCAGCGCAGGACACCGGTCGGGCTCGTCGACGCGGACGTCGCGAAGCCGATCGCTACCAGGCCGGCGCCGACCGCCAGGGCTCCGTGCACCTTTTGGGAGGCACGCACGCTGAACTCGTGGCTGACGGGATCGATGTCGACAGCGTGCTGCTCAGACCGGGGCATCGCGGTATGGGCGGTCACGGGTCACTCTCCTCGCAATGTGGCGACGAAGTCCTCTAGGTCGTCTGGTTTCACCAGTACGTCACGGGCCTTGGAACCCTCGCTCGGCCCGACCACACCCCGGCTTTCCAGGATGTCCATCAGCCGGCCCGCCTTGGCGAAACCGACCCGGAGCTTACGTTGCAGCATCGACGTCGAGCCGAACTGGGTGGACACGATCAGCTCGGCCGCCTGGACCACCAGGTCGAGGTCGTCGCCGATCTCGTCGTCCAGGTCCTTGCTCGGGCCCGGCGCCACGGTGACGTCCTCGCGGTACGTCGGCTGCAGCTGCGCCTTGCAGTGCTCGACCACCGCATGGATCTCGTTCTCGGTGACCCAGGCGCCCTGGATCCGCATCGGCTTGCTCGCACCCATCGGCAGGAACAGGCCGTCACCCTGGCCGACCAGCTTCTCCGCGCCGGGCTGGTCCAGGATGACCCGGCTGTCGGCCAGCGACGAGGTCGCGAAGGCCAGCCGGGACGGCACGTTGGCCTTGATCAGACCGGTGACGACGTCGACCGACGGCCGCTGCGTGGCCAGCACCAGGTGGATACCGGCGGCGCGGGCCAGCTGCGTGATCCGGACGATCGAGTCCTCCACGTCGCGCGGCGCGACCATCATCAGGTCGGCCAGCTCGTCGACGATCACCAGCAGGTACGGGTACGGCGTGAGCACCCGCTCGCTGCCCGGCGGCACCTTGACCTTGCCGCCACGCACCGCCTTGTTGAAGTCGTCGACGTGCCGGAACCCGAAGGCCGCCAGGTCGTCGTAGCGCATGTCCATCTCGCGGACGACCCACTGCAGCGCCTCGGCCGCCTTCTTGGCGTTGGTGATGATCGGCGTGATCAGGTGCGGGATGCCCTCGTAGCTGTTCAGCTCGACCCGCTTGGGGTCGACCAGGATCATCCGCACCTCGTCCGGCGTGGACCGCATCAGGACCGAGGTGATGAGCGAGTTGACGAACACCGACTTGCCCGATCCGGTCGCACCGGCGACCAGCAGGTGCGGCATCTTCGCCATGTTCGCGACCACGAAGCCGCCCTCGACGTCCTTGCCGAGGCCGGCCACCATCGGGTGGTGATCGTTGCGCGCGTTCGCCGAGCGGATCACGTCGCCGAGGCTGACGATCTCCTTGTCGGTGTTCGGGATCTCGATGCCGATCGCGGACTTGCCGGGGATCGGCGAGAGGATCCGGACGTCGGCCGAGGCTACGGCGTACGCGATGTTCTTCGACAGCGCGGTGACCTTCTCGACCTTGACCGCGGAGCCGAGCTCCACCTCGTACCGGGTGACCGTCGGGCCACGGGTGTAGCCGGTGACCTGGGCATCGATGCCGAACTGGTCGAACACCTCGGTGAGCTTGCCGACCACCGCGTCCGACGCCTTGGTGCGGGCTTTGTGCACCGAACCCGGCTTGAGCATCTGGCCGTCGGGCAGCGTGTAGGTGATGTCGCCGGACAGGCTGAGCTGTTCCACTCGCTGCGGCAGCGGCGTGTGGGGCGGCGGTTCGGGGGCCGATTCCGGCTCCGGCTCCTTCTTGGAACCGCCCTTCATCGCACCGGCGACCGCTCCGTAGATCGGCGGAGCGCCGGCAGCAGCTGCCGCCGCGGCGTCCGCGTCGACGTCGTACGGGTCTTCTTCGGGCTCGACGGCAGCCTTCTTGCGGCCGCGCTTGTCGATCTCGCGGCCTTCGAGCACCGGCGAGTCGTACGGCTTGATGGTCGGCTCGCCGTCGTCGTCCAGCTCGGCCTTCGCGCGCCGCTCCTTGCGCGACAGCCGCACGGTGTCGTCAGCAGCGGCGGTCACGGACGGCGCGTCGGCCGGGAGCTCGGTACGACCGAGCAGTACGTCGAACGCGGCGCGCACCCGCAGCGGGATCGCGTAGACCGGAGTACCGGTGACCACCAGGGCACCGAAGATCGACAGCAGCACGAGCAGCGGGGCTGCGACGTACGGCGTGAGCAGGTCGGACAGGAGCGAGGAGACGACGTAGCCGATCGCTCCCCCGGCGTCCTGCAGCCTGCCGTCAGCCGGGTTGCCGGGACGCGGCAGGCCGTTGGCGATGTGGACCAGACCCAGTACTCCGAGGGAGACCGCGGTCCAGCCGATCACCTGGCGTCCGGCCGGGCCGTTGCGGTCCGGGTGGCGCATCGTGCGCAGAGCGATGAACAGGAGCATCAGCGGTACGGCCCAGCCGAGCATGCCGACGCTGCCGCCGACTGCTACCCGGATGCCCTTGCCGACTGCGCCTGGCATGTCCCACCAGATCGCGGCGGCCACTACGAGCGCCAGACCGATCAGAGTGAGTCCCCCGCCGTCGCGGCGGTGTGCCGGGTCGAGGTCGCGGGCGCCGTGCCCGATGCCGCGGACCATACTGCCGATCAGGTGGGCGATCCCGATCCAGACCTTGACCAGCCCCCTGGCGAGGGCGAGCATCGCGGCCGCGAACGGGCCGGCGCTGCTGGATTTGGGCACAGCCGTCCGCGCAGTGGTGGAACCACTGCGCTTCGTGCTCTGCCCACGCTTCTGGGCGGCTGTCGGACGGGAGCGACCGCCAGCTGCCGAACGGCCCGATGCGGGGCTGCTGGCGGCGGACTTCCGCGCCCGCGCCGAGGAAGACGTGCGGGTCGCCATGTCTAGCAGGCTACCCCGCCTACCACTCGAGTCACACGTGTCACACGCCGATCACGCCGCCCCATCCGTAGCGTCACAGCGGCGCTACCCGGGGGTCTTAGGCGCCGGTGACGCCGTCGAGGTGCTCGCGGAGGAAGTCGGCGTGGCCGCAGTGACGGGCGTATTCGCCGATCAGGTGGATGTAGACCATCCGTAGCGAGGAGATCTCGTCGCGGAAGGTGAACTGCTCGTCGAAGGAGTGCCCCTCGGCGGCCTTGTCCGACAGCGCCCATTCGTCGATCAGGGCCTCGTACTCCGCCTGGGCGCGGCCGGCGTCGATGAGTTCGAAGTCCGCATCCTTGCCCAGCGCGAGATCGAAGACCGGCTCGGCCGGGTCGACGGTGGCGAAGTGGATGCGGAACCAGATCCGCTCCACCTTGGTCAGGTGCCGGATCAGTCCGAGCAGCGAGAGGTTGGACGGCGGCGACGGCCGCGAGGCCAGTTGCTCGGCGGTCAGCCCGGCGCATTTGTACAGCAGCGTGGTCCGGTAGAAGTTCAGGTAGCCGGCGAGCAACTCCTGCTCGGGCGCGACGAGCGATCCCTCGGGTCGCTCGACTTCAGGTGCGATCCAGGTCATCTCAAGATCCTCTCCCGGCATCACCGAGCCGGGCCACCGGATTAGGCCGATGCAGAAAAACCCCGACCTCGGCACGCTCAGCGTCTCATGGTACGTACGGGTATCCCAATAGGTGAGATAGCTGCTGGCGCATCCACCGGTTCGTTGGTTAACGTCTTCGGCAGGTCATGAGTGCCAGCGCGAAGCCCCGGCTTGCTGGCCGGCAACCCTCCTCCGCGGCGGGGTGCCCCGGGTGAGGACCCGGCCGTTCGGATACCCCGATTCGGCAAGTGCGGACCCTCCGGGAGCCAGAACCATGTCGATCCTCTCCATTCTCGAGCCTGCCAACACCGCCGTGACCACCCGGCCCACTGTCAGCAGACTCACCACCGGCAACATCCCTGCCACCGTCGCGAGCGACCTGCTGGTCCCGCTGGCCGACGGCCGCGTGACGGACTACGCGAACTTCGACCACGGTGCGAGCGCACCGTGTCTGGAGTCGGTGCGAGCGGCGGTCGAGGCCGCGCTCCCGTCGTACGCGTCAGTGCACCGCGGCAACGGCTACGCCTCGCGGATCACCACCCAGTGGTACGAGCGGGCCCGCGCCGAGGTGCACGGCTTCGTAGGCGCCCGGCGCGACGACCAGGTGATCTTCACCCGGCAGACCACCGACGCGCTCAACCTGCTGGCCCGCGCGGTACCGGCCGACGCGACCGTGATCGTGTTCGAGTCCGAGCACCACGCGGCCCTCCTCCCCTGGCCGGCCGAGCGGACCGTACGGCTCGCAGCGCCGACGAGCCAGACCGCAGCAGTCACCGCGGTCGCCGACGCACTGCGCGCTGCCCCCGAAGGCCCGCGCCTGGTCGTCATCACCGGCGCGTCGAACGTCACCGGCGAGATCTTCCCGATCGCCGAGATCGCGGCCGTCGCCAAGGCCCACGGCGCCCGCGTCTGCCTCGACGCCGCGCAACTCGCCCCGCACCGCCAGGTGGACATCCAGGAGCTCGATGTCGACTGGGTCGCACTGTCGGGTCACAAGCTCTATGCCCCGTACGGCGCCGGCGCGCTGATCGGCCGGGCCGACTGGCTCAACGCTGCCGACCCCTACCTGTACGGCGGTGGCGCCACCGCCACGGTGACCAGCGACACGATCGTGTGGAACGAGGGCCCGGCCCGGCACGAGGGCGGCTCTCCCAACGTGATCGGTGCGATCGCGCTGGCCGCCGCGTGCGCCGCGATCACCCAGCACCGTGAGGCGATCGAGCAGCACGAGCGCAGCCTGCTCGCCAGGCTCCGGACCAGCCTGGCCCAGATCGCCGGCGTGAATACCTACGACATCTTCGGCGCCGACGCTGACCGCGTGGGCACGGTGTGCTTCACGATCGACGGCGTCAGCTCGACGCTGGTCTCCGCGGCGCTCTCGGCGGAGTACGGGATCGGCGTACGGGACGGCAAGTTCTGCGCGCACCCGCTCGTCGGTCACCTGCTCGCCGACTCGCCGGAGACCACGGCCGTCCGGGCGAGCCTCGGCCTCGGTACGACGCGTGAGCACGTGGACCGCCTCGTCAACGCCGTCCGCGCACTGGCCACCGACGGCCTGACCGCGGACTACGAGGAGTCGGGTCACGGCTGTCAGCCCGTCGGCGACCCCCGCGACCTCGTGGCCCCGAAGATCTGGTGAACCCAGGCCCGCCTGCGGCCCGACCACCGCTCGGTCAGGCCGCTACCAGCGGGGCTTGGTAGTACTAGATGCCCGGCTCCAGACCTGTGTGGTGAGCGGCAAACGCCAGCAGGTCTGCCCACTCCGAAGCAACCATGGCTGCGGGCTTCCCGAAACCGTGGCCGGTGTTGACTTCGATGCGGCTCAGGACCGGGCTGTCACCTGCTTGGGCGTGCTGCAGGGTCGCCATGAACTTGTGGCTGTGCAGCGGCACCACCCGATCGTCGTGGTCGCCAGTGACGACCAGAGTCGCCGGGTACGACGTACCGTCGCGCAGGTTGTGCAGTGGCGAGTATGCCAGCAGGTCCTCGAACTGGGCCGGGTCGTCGGGCAGCCCGAAGTCCGATGCCCAGGCAGCACCCACAGTGAAGAGGTGGAAGCGCAGCATGTCCATCACGCCGACACCGGGCAGCGCCACTGCGAACAGGTCTGGCCGCTGGGCCATCACCGCTCCAACGAGCAGTCCCCCGTTGCTGCGGCCGTGCATAGCCAGCTGCGCAGGTGTGGTCACCTTGCTCTCGGTCAGGTCCTCCCCGACCGCGATGAAGTCGTCGAAGACGTTCTGCTTGTTCGCCAGCCGCCCGTCGTCGTGCCAGGAACTCCCGTACTCCCCACCGCCGCGCAGGTTGGCGATCACCAGTACGCCGCCCGCCGCGAGCCAAGCCGGCCAGCCCGGCTTGTAGTCGGCCATCATCGGGATCCCGAAGCCGCCGTACCCGTACATCAACGTCGGCCGCGGCTGATCGAAAGTCAGGTCGGCCCTGCTGATCAGGAAGTAAGGCACCTGACGCCCCGGCTCGACCCGCCGGCTGATGGTGATGTCGGGCGACAGGAACCCGACACCGGAGGGGACGAGCTCAGGGAGCGCGCGGAACTCACCAGTGGCCGCCGAGACGGCATAAGCGACCGTCGGATCGGTGGTGGACGACAGACCGATGAAGACCTCGTCGTACTTCGGTGAGGCGTTCAGCCCGACGACGCCACCACCCGGCACCGGGATCACCCGGGCGTTCCCGCCGTCGAGGTCGTGCAGCGTGAGGACCGGCTGCGCATCGACCAGGGACAGCACGGCCAGCCCCGAGGTCGTACCGCTGACGTCCTGCAAGGTGCCTTCGCCTTCGGGGACGAGGTCGGTGAAGTTGCCGGCCAGGTCCGAGCTCACAACGCGGCCTCGCGGCGCGTCGCGGTCGGTACGCAGTACCAGTTGGTCGCCGGCCATCCGGACGAACAGGGTCTCGTCGCGGAACTCGTCGATGACCTTGATCGGCTCACCCAGCGCGCCATCCGCGAGGGGGTAGAGCCACAGCCGGGACGCCGGGTCGGTGCCTTCGGAGATCGTCGCCACCAGGTAGCGATCGTCGTTGGAGACCTCGGGCTGGATGAAGATCCGGTTGTTGTCCGGGAAACTCAGGATCAGCTCGTCGTCCTCCTGCGGCGTCCCAACCCTGTGCAGCTTCAGCTGGCCACCGACGAGCGCCTTGGTCTCGGTGCCCTCACTGCGACCACTGGCCGGGAAGTGCAGGTACAGGTACGCCGACGAGTCCGGCATCCACGTTGCCTGGCAGAACTTCGCCCCTGTCACCACGTCGTCCACAGGGGCGCCGGTAGCGGCCTCCAGCAGCCGGAACGTGGTCCAGTCGCTACCACTCTCGTTGACGCCGTAGGCGAAGTACCGGCCGTCTGGGCTGACGGTGAAGCCGCCCAGCGAGTCAGTGCCATCCGTGGACAGCTTGTTTGGGTCGATGATGACCCGGCCACCTTCTAACAGCGCTTGCAGCGACTCGGCGACGTACACGACGTCCTGCGCCTGGGAGCCGTCATTGCGACCCACGAAGTACCAGCCGGACTTCCGGACCGGTACTCCGGCACGCGGCCTCGCCAGGATCGCGGACATGCTCTCCTGGAACCAGGCCCGCTCGGGGTAGCTCGACAGCTCGGCCTGGGTGGCCTCGTTCTGGCGGCGGACCCAGTCCTTGGTCTCGGCGGAGTCTGCGTCCTCCAGCCAGCGGTAGGGATCGGCGATCTGCCGTCCGTGCAGGGTGTCGACGACACTCTCGTCACGGCGGCTCTGTGGGTAGGCGGCGCTCATACCGGCCAACCTACTGCGCGTCCCACTCACCAGACCTTCAGCGGGCGGCATCCCGCGCTGGCGTCCGGTCTGGTGAGTGGGCCGCTCCCCAGAGAAGTCAGTGACGGCGGGCGGGTGGCAGGTCCTTGCGCCAGAGCACCGTGCCGTACAGGTCACGCAGTGAGGCGGTGAAGACCTCACTCCGCGGGTCGATCGACACATGGCCGAAGAACTGGTTGCCACCCGACGGCGGCTGATTGGGGAAGTCGGCCGCCTTCACGAACTCCAGCCGGGGTCCGAAGGTCGGGTCGAGCGCGTTCGGCCCGAACGTGCCTGCGTTGATCGGACCCGCGACGAGCTCCCAGAACGGGTCGAAGTCGGTGAAGGCCGCGCGGGACGGGTCGTAGTGGTGTGCGGCGCAGTAGTGCACGTCCGCGGTCAGCCAGACAGTGTTGCGGACCTTGCGGCGCTTGAACTGGCTCAGCACCCAGGCGATCTCGTGCTCCCGGCCACCGGGCGCGCCGGCCAGTCCGTTGGCGACAGCCTCGATCTCGGTGCCGTCCGGCACCAGCAGACCCAGCGGCATGTCGCTGGCGATCACCTTCCAGGTCGCCTTGGAAGCAGCGGCCTCGCGAACCAGCCAAGCTGCCTGCTCGGCACCCAGCATCGCGACCGGGCCGGCCACACCCGGTGCCGGGTTGGCGCCGCGGTACGTGCGCATGTCGAGGCAGAAGACATCGAGCAACGGGCCATAGCTCACCTTGCGGTAGATCCGGTCGCGGCCGGCGGTGTGGACCATCGGCAGGTACTCCAGGAACGCCTGCCGGGCCCGGGCCGCGAGTACGTCGACGCGCTTCTCGGTGTACCGGTTGTCGACCAGGATCTCGCCGGGGTACCAGTTGTTCACCGTCTCGTGATCGTCCCACTGGCTGACGATCGGCACGTCGGCGTACAGGTCGCGGACGTTGTGGTCGAGCAGGTTGTACTTGTACCGGCCGCGGTACTCCTTCAGCGTCTCGGCGACCTTGCTGACCTCCTCGGTCACCACGTTCTTCCACGTGGTGCCGTCGGGGATCGCCACCGACGCCGCGATCGGGCCGTCGGCGTAGATGTTGTCGCCCGAGTGCAGGAAGAAGTCCGGGCGGGTCTGGTGCATCGCCTTGTACGCGACCATGCCGCCCAGGTCGGGGTTGATGCCGTAGCCCTGGCCGGCGGTGTCGCCAGTCCAGACGAAACTCACCGGGCGGTTGCGGCCCGGCGTACTGAAGGAGCCCTCGGTGGTCTCACCGCGACGGCCGTACGCGTCCTCGAAGCCGATCCGGTAGTCGTAGCGCTGGCCGGGACGCAGACCGCGGAGCGGGAGCTGAGCGGTGAAGTCCTGGTCGGCCGAGGTGACCGGCCCGCGGAGCCGGACAGCCCGGTCGAACCGGCCGTGGCTGGTCAGGTCGACGAACAGACGGGCGCGGCGGTCGGTACGGGACCAGACGACGGCCGAGTCCGAGGTGACGTCGCCGGACATGATCCCGGACGGCAGTGCAGGCCGGTCCCGGCGTACGACGGAAGGGGTGGCAGCGGTGGCGGTCACGCTGGGTGCGGCGGCGGTGACGCCCGCGGCGGCAGTGGCGGCCAGCAACTGGCGACGACTCAAGTTCATGAGCCGAAGGTGCTCCTCCAGGGTGACGTAAGGGTGACTGCGGAACGAACTGCCTGACAACTCGCCCAGTGCCCCGCCCGCTACTTGCGCAGGCACCGATGATTGAGTGACTTCGCCCGAAGGGAGTGCTGGTGCCGACCAGGGAACAACGCCTCACAGAGGTCTTCATCAAGCTCGCCGACACCCTCGGCGAGGACTTCGAGCTGGCCGGATTCCTCGGCATGCTCGCGGAGGCGACGGTCGAGTTACTCGAGGTGGACGCGGTCGCCCTGAGTCTGACCGACGACTGCCTGGTACTACGGGTGGTGGCGTCCCCTGACTCGCGGGCCGAGCTCATCGACAACGACCTCGCCGGCGCCTACGCCACCGAGCAGGCGCTCCCGCTTTGCCTGCGGGGTAAGGCGATCGGCTCGATGAACCTCTACCGGAACGGCGCCGCCGCCTTGAGCGAGCAGGATCTCGCGCTGGGGCAAGCGCTGTCCGATATGGCCACGATCGGCTTGCTGCACGAGCGCGAGCACCGCGGTCGCCAGGAGCTGTGCGGGCAACTGCAGCAGGCGCTGGACAGCCGGATCCTGATCGAGCAGGCCAAGGGAATGCTCGCCGAGCGAACCGGTCTGAGCCTGCCGGAAGCCTTCACCGCGATGCGTTCCTATGCCCGTGGCAAGGGCTGCGAGCTGAAGGCAGTTGCCAGTGGTGTGCTCGACGGCACACTCCGGACCACAGCTCTGCTGTCTCCCTGAGCCTGAGCGCGCCACGCGCCTACCGAGCGGTCGGTTGCGTGACGTCTCGCCGCATGGTTCCGTTGGTGATTACAGCCACTCTTCTCGTGGCGCTGCCCTGGACCCGGTGGCGCATCTCGACCGATGCACTCCGGATGGGGCGTTCTCCTTGTCGCAACTGCTCGCCGAAGACCCGCACCCCCAAAGGCCGCAACAGAAGTACGCGAGTCTCTATAGCGACCTGCTGCACACGGTCCGGGACTTGGGCCTGCTGCGACGCCGCTACACCTACTACTGGACCCGCATCGGGCTGGTCCTGGCCGCGCTGGGCGGCGTGATCACCGGATTCATCCTGCTCGGTGACTCCTGGTTCCAGCTGCTGATGGCCGGCGCGCTCGCGCTGATCCTGGTCCAGGTCGCGTTCCTCAGCCACGACAGCGCACACCGGCAGATCTTCCACTCCGCCGCCTGGAACGACTGGACCGCCCGCCTGCTGGCCGGTGGCCTCGCCGGGATGAGCATCACCTGGTGGAAGAACAAGCACAGCAAGCACCACAACGCGCCGAACCAGATCGGCAAGGACCCGGACATCGCGATCGGCGTGATCGCCTTCACGCCCGACCACGCCGACAGCCGCAAGTCCGGTTTCATGAAGTGGTTCGGCGATCGCCAGGGCTGGCTGTTCTTCCCGCTGCTGACGCTCGAGGGCCTCAGCCTGCACGTGTCGAGCCTGCAGCACCTCTTCCGCCGCGGCGCCTCGAAGGTGGAGCGGATCGAGGCCGCCGTCGTCGTCTCGCGTCTCGGCCTCTACGTGACCGCCCTGTACGTCGTACTGCCGCTCGGCAAGGCCAGCGCGTTCCTCGGCCTTCAGCTCGCCGTCTTCGGCGTCTGCCTGGGCGGCTCGTTCGCGCCGAACCACAAGGGCATGCCGCTCGTCCCGGCCACGATGAAGATCGACTTCCTCCGCCGCCAGGTGCTGATGTCACGCAACATCCGCGGCGGCGCCATCACCGACTTCGCGATGGGCGGCCTGAACTACCAGGTCGAGCACCACCTGTTCCCGAGCATGCCCAGGCCGACCCTGCGCAAGGTCCAGCCGATCGTCCGCGAGTACTGCCAGCTGCACGGCGTGAAGTACACCGAGGTCGGCTTCTTCGAGTCGTACAAGATCGTCGTCGGCTACCTGAACAACGTCGGCATCAGCGCCCGCGATCCGTTCCAGTGCCCCCTGGTCAGCCAGTACCGCAAGTAGCTAGCTCGACAGCAGAGGCAGGGCCGCGGCCAGCGCATCATCGGCCGCCGCCCGCCCGAGCGCCTGGTGGTCCGCCATCACGGTCGCGCCCTGCAGCAGCATCAGCAACTGACGCCCGACCCGGTCCGGGTCGGCAACGCCCGCCGCCGTGGCGATCTCGGTGAGCAGGGCCTGGTACCTGTCGAGATGCTTGACCACCATGCTGCGAGCGGGCTCGAAGTGCCGCTGCGTGGCCGCGTTCACGAGCGCGCAGCCGCGATAGTCCGGTTGGTCGAACCACTCCCCCAGGACGGCGAACACCGCGGTCAGCTGGGCGACCGGATCGTCCCCACCCGCCTCCGCCGCCCGCCGCAGCCAGGCGTTGTTGCGATCGCTGCGGGCCTGCAGGACAGCAGCGATCAGTCCGTCCTTCGAGCCGAAGTGCCGGTACAAGGTCTCCTTCGACGCGCCCACCGACGCACACAGCTCGGCGATCCCGACGCCGTCCAGGCCGCGCTCGTAGAACACCTCGGTGGCGGCTTCGAGCATCGCCGCGCGAGTCCGTTCCGGGTCGAGCGAGGTTCCTTTGGCGACGGGCACGAGACAGATGGTACCGATCGGGCCCATCTCTTGCTAGCGTTGGGATGGTACCGACCGGTTCGATCAAGCGAGGGGCCGAATGACTCACGCCAGTACGTCCGCCTACCCGGTCTCCAGTGGTGGCCACGACCTCCCCGGAGTACTGCATCTACCGGCCGGCGACGGGCCGCATCCGGCTGTCCTGCTACTGCATGGCTTCCCCGGCTGGGAGCGCAACTTCGACCTCGCCCACTCGCTCCAGCGGGCCGGTTACGCCACGCTCGTCTTCCACTACCGCGGCTCGTGGGGTGCGGCCGGAACGTGGTCGTGGACCCACGTTCTGGAGGATTCGGCCGCCGCGGTAGCGACCCTGCGCGCGGACCCGCAGATCGATGCGTCGAGGCTCGCCGTCATCGGCCACAGCATGGGTGGGTTCGCCGCACTGCAAACAGTCGCAGCCGACGCCACGATCCCGGTGGTGGGCTCCATCGCCGGCTTCGACTTCGGCGCCGCCGCGACGGCCCCGAACCCGGACCGGTACGTCGAACCGTTCGACGGCGATCTACTCCCCTTGCAGGGGACCAGCGGTCGCGCGCTCGTCGACGAGATGGTTGCCCACGGCCCCGAGTGGCGGCTGGCCGGACTCGCGCCACAACTGGCCGACCGCCACGTCCTGCTGATCGGGGCCGGCCGGGACACCGCGGCGCCACCTGAGGAGCATCACCTGCCACTCGTGGCGGCGTACCAGAACGCCGAGCATCACCTGTTCCCCACCGACCACGCGCTGTCGGACCACCGGGAGAAGCTGGCCCAGGTGACAATCGCCTTTCTCAGCAGCAAGGCCTGAGCGACCGGTCCGCGGCCCCCGTAGGGTGAGGCTCATGTGGTGGGGACTGCTTTGCGCCCTGGCTGCCGCTCTGGCCTATGGCCTGGCGTCGGTGATGCAGTCGATGGCCGCCAAAGCAGCGCCTCAAGGCGGCGACGCGGTCGATCCTCGCCTCCTCGTCCGGGTGATCGGGCAATGGCGGTTCCTGGCCGGGATCGGTCTCGATCTGCTCGGGTTCGGGTTCCAGCTCGCCGCCCTGCAAGTCCTGCCGCTCTTCGTGGTCCAGGCGGCGCTCGCCGCCAGCCTGGCCGTGACCGCAGTCGCAGCTCGCTTCCTCGGTGTCACGCTGGGACGGCGTGAGTGGACCGCCGTCGGCGTCGTATGTGTCGGGCTTGGCCTGCTCGGGCTCTCCGCGGAGAGTGAGGGCGTCGCCTCGATCGACAGTGGATTCCGCTGGGGGCTCGTCCTTGCAGTGGTCGTGCTGGTCGCCATCGGCTTGTCTGCCGGGCTGGCTCCGAAGAGGCTGCGGGCGCCTTTACTCGGTCTGGTCGCCGGTCTGTGCTTCGGCGTCGTGGCGATCTCGGGCCGGGTCATCCCTAGTCTCAAGCCGGTCGACCTGCTGACCGAGACGGCGACCTACACGGCCATCGTCGCCGGGGCGGGCGCGATGCTGTTCTTCGCCTCGGCCCTGCAACGCGGCAGCATCACGACGGCAACCGCGATGCTCGTCGTCGGCGAGACCGTCTTCCCGGCCGCCGTCGGCATCGTGGCGCTGGGCGATCGCACCCGACCAGGTTTCATCGTGCCCGCAGCGGCCGGTTTCGCTCTCGCGATCGCGGCCGCCCTGGCGCTCGCCCGGTTCGGCGAGCCGACTGCTAACTCGACGGAGGAATCTCCCCCGAGCCGCGAATCGTCAGCTTCACCGGCACCCTGACGGTCCGGCCCGGGCGATGCGGCTCGGGCAGGCGCTCGGTCATCAGCTGGATCGCGGTCCGCGCCATCACGTCGGCCGACTGCGCCACCGCGGTGAGCCCGGGGCTGAGCAGGTCGCCGAGCGCGAGGTCGTCGAACGACACCAGGGCCACCCGGTCACGGCGGCCGGCCATTCCCCGCAGTACCTCCGCAGTGGTCATGTTGTTCGCCGACAGGATCGCCGTCGCGGACTCGGGCCGGTCCAGTACTGCGGACAGCGTGATCCCGATCCCCTCGGTCGTCGGCTCGGACAGGTGGACCAGGTCCTCGTCGACATCGATCCGGTGCCTGGCCATCGCGGCCCGGTACGCGACGACGCGCTCGCGGGCCGTGAAGATCCGCTCGTCGTCACCGAGGTAGGCGATCCGGCGGTGTCCCTGCCGGACCAGGTGATCGATCGCCTGGTCGATACCACCGGCATTGTCGGCCAGTACCGCGTCGGCCTCGATCCCGTGCGCCGGCCGGTCGATCGTGACGACCGCCATCCCCGCGTCGACGTGCGGGGCCAGGTAGTCCTGGGTTTCCCCGATCGGCGCCATGATCAACGCATCGGGGCGCCGGGCAACGAACTCCAGGCAGACGGCCCGCTCGCGCTCGGGGTCCTCGTCGGTCAGGCCGATCATCACGACCGAGCCGCTCCCCCGCGCCCACAGCTCGACCGCCCGGCCGAGCGAGGCGAAGAACGGGTCGCCGATGTCGCGGATCACCACGGCGATCGTGCCGGTCTTGCCCCGGCGCAGCATCCGGGCGCTCTCGTTCGGCGTGTAGTTCAGGTCCTTGATCGCCGCCTGGACCTTCGCGGTCAGCTCCGGGCTGACGTTCGGCTCCTCGTTGACCACCCGGGAGACGGTCTTGAGCGCCACCCCCGCCCGGGCCGCGACCTCTTTCATGGTGGGCCGGCGCTGCCCGGCTCCATTCACACCAGTAATACTCACGACTGGCCCACCCCTCTGGTTTAGGACTGCACGACGACCGGGATGATCATCGGCCGGCGACGATGCGTGTCGCTGACCCATTTGCCGACCACGCGGCGGATCACCTGCTGCAACTGGTACATGTCGTCCACCCCGCTCCCGATCGCCTTCTCGATCTCCGCCTCGATCTTCGGCTTCAGCTCGTCGAAGACAGTGTCGTCCTCCGCGAAGCCACGCGCCTGGATCTCCGGCCCGGCCGTCAGTTTGCCGGTGACAGAGTCCATCACGGCGATCACCGAGATGAAACCCTCGTCGCCGAGAATCCTTCGATCCTTCAAAGAGGTCTCGGTGATGTCGCCGACGGTCGACCCGTCCACGAACACATAACCGCACTCGACCTTGCCCGCGATGACGGCCTTGCGATCGACCAGATCGACCACCACTCCGTCCTCGACCACGACGACATTCGCCTCCGGTACGCCGGTCTGCCGGGCGAGCTCGGCATTCGCGTGCAGGTGCCGGATCTCGCCGTGCACCGGCATCACGTTGCGCGGCTTCACGATGTTGTAGCAATAGAGCAGTTCGCCCGCCGACGCGTGGCCGGACACGTGCACCAGGGCGTTGCCCTTGTGGATCACGTTCGCGCCGTGCCGGGTCAACCCGTTGATCACCCGGAAGACCGAGTTCTCGTTGCCCGGGATGAGCGACGACGCCAGTACCACCGTGTCGCCCGGCTGGATCTGTACTACGTGATGGTCGTTGGCCGCGATCCGCGACAGCGCCGACATCGGCTCGCCCTGCGAACCCGTGGACACCAGTACGACCTGCTCTGGCGGGTAGTTGTCGAGCTCGCGCATGTCGATCAAGGTGTCGCCGGGCACGCTGAGGAAGCCCAGGTCGCGGGCCACCGCCATGTTGCGAACCATCGAGCGGCCGACGTACGCGACCTTGCGGCGGTGCTTCACGGCCGCGTCCATCACCTGCTGCACGCGGTGCACGTGCGAGGCGAAGCAGGCGACGATGATGCGCTGGTCCTTCGCCTTGCTGAAGACGCCGTCCAGCACGGGGGCGATATCGCGCTCGTGGGTGGTGAAGCCGGGCACCTCGGAGTTGGTGGAGTCGACCATGAACAGGTCGACGCCCTCCTCACCGAGCCGCGCGAACGCCCGCAGGTCGGTGATCCGGTTGTCGAGCGGCAGCTGGTCCATCTTGAAGTCGCCGGTGTGCAGCACCAGGCCGGCCGGCGTCCGGATCGCGACGGCCAGCGCGTCCGGGATCGAGTGGTTGACCGCGACGAACTCGCACTCGAACGGGCCGAAGCGCACCGTCTCGCCCTCGACGACGGTCTGCTGCGGAACGTTGCGGTGCCGGTGCTCCTTCAGCTTGCCCTCGAGCAGCGCCAGGGTCAGCTGCGAGCCGACCACCGGGATGTCGCCGCGCTCGCGCAACAGGTACGGCAGGCCGCCGATGTGGTCCTCGTGGCCGTGCGTCAGGACGACCGCCACGATGTCGTCCAAACGCTCCCGGATCGGCTGGAAGTCCGGGAGGATCAGGTCGACACCGGGCTGGTTCTCGTCCGGGAAGAGCACGCCGCAGTCGACGATCAGCAGCTTGCCGTCGTACTCGAAGACGGTCATGTTCCGGCCGACCTCACCGAGGCCGCCGAGTGGGATGACCCGGAGCGCGCCGGGCGCGAGTGGTGCCGGCGCTTGCAGGTCAGGGTGCGGGTGGCTCATGCAATCAGTCCTGCCGTCTTGAGGTCGGTGGTGAGCCAGTCCAGTTGCTCCCCGGTCGCCTCGATCAGCGGCGCGCGCAGCGTCGCGTGCTCGATCACACCGGCCAGCTTGAGCGCGGCCTTCACCATGATGGCGCCTTGGGTCCGGGTCATGATCGCCTCGACGGCCGGTACCAGCTGGCGGTCGATGCGCTGCGCGGTGGCGAGGTCGCCTGCCACGACGGCGTCGATCAGCTCCCGGTACTGCGGACTGGCGACGTGCCCGACGACGCTCGCGATGCCGACCGCACCGATCGCCAGCCAGGCGAGGTTCAGCTCATCGGCGCCGCAGTAGTAGAAGAGATCCGAGTTGGCGAGCACCTTCGTGGTCGCGGCGACATCACCCTTGGCATCCTTCACCGCGACGATCCGCGGGTGCTCGGCCAGCGCGAGCAGCGTCTCGGTCGTGATCGGGACGCCGGCCCGGCCGGGGATGTCGTAGGCCAGCACAGGCAGACCGGTGGCGTCGGCGACCGCGGTGAAATGCAGCTTGATGCCTTCTTGCGGCGGCTTGTTGTAGTAGGGCGTGACGACGAGCAGCCCATGCGCGCCGGCGGCTTCGGCGGCCTTCGCGGACTCGACGCTGTGCGCGGTGTTGTTCGACCCGACACCCGTGACGACCTTGGCGCGATCGCCGACGGCCTCGAGAGTGGCGCGGATGATCAGCACCTTCTCGGCGTCGGTCGTGGTCGGCGCCTCACCCGTGGTGCCGTTGACGATGAGGGAATCGTTGCCCTCGTCGACCAGCTTGCTGGCCACCTTCTGCGCCGCGTCGAGATCGAGCGAGCCATCGGGCCGGAAGGGGGTGATCATCGCCGTGGTCAACCTTCCAAAAGGAAGGGCCGTGACAGCGGTGTTTGCACTAGAGGACATGGAGCTCAGATTACCGCTCCCAGCGCCTCAGGAAATGAGTAGGCCTGGTGGCTGTCCGCTCGGGGGTCCGGGCAGCCACCAGGCTCACTCGTCCTATCGGGCCAGCCTCCGTAGTCGTTACAGCTTCCACCAAAAAAATCCGAAAAACTTTCTGCGGATACTCTCCGTGCCTCACTGCTCACTAATTGTCGAAATCCGAAGGCTCTCAGCGCGGGATAGCCCCTGCGAAATCCGCCGATGCCACCCGGTAGCCCCGGAGCCCCGGAAACGGTTGCCTGACGGCTGGCCTCGTACCGAGCGACAGGCAGTAGTGCCCCGACCCGGCATTTTCGCACTGCCACTGAGCCAGCCAGGTGGTCGCGGCGGCGACTACTGCCTGTCGCTCTGTACACCAGACCAGCCCGCCGCCGTCCGGAATACCAAGCAGCCCCGGCGCTGGAGTTCATGTACCCATTCCGGTACTGCCCTGAGGTCGAGCCACCGGAGGTCCAGCTTCTCCAGCGCCGGGAACACCTCCGGTCCGAAGCTCGACGAGGTTCCTCAACTGCCCGAGGCTGTCCGGCAACCGCGGCAGGCCGTTGTCGGTTGCACCGAGGTACTGCAGCGACTCCAGTCCTGCCAGCGCGTCGGGTAGTTCTGTGATCGCGAGATCGCTGACGTAGAGGAATTCCAGGCGCTTCAACTGCCCGAGCGAGTCCGGCAGCGCGGAGAGCGGTTGGTGGCTCAGGTCGAGGATGCGGAGGTCGACGTACTCGCCGAGCCAGTCGGGCAGTGTCGTCAACTGATTGCCGTGGAGGTAGAGCTCGCGCAGCGTGGCGTGCTGACGGATCGCCGGATCGAGCGTTCTGAGGGCCGTTTCGCCGAGGTTGAGGGTGCGCGAGGTCATCGGCGGAGTTTAGGGCGTCAGGTTCTTGCCATGCCGGATTCTGACAACCGGATCCGGCCGTAGCTGCGTGCTGGGCGGGTGAGACTGAGGCCACCCCTACCGCCCAGGAGCAGCATGAAGAAGTTCTTTGCCGTGCCCGTGGCTGTTGCCACCTTGGCTTTGACCAGCAGCCTGATCACCGCCCCGGCGCAGGCCGCGCCTGCCGGCAGTACGAGCGTTGCCGCCACGCCCGGCAATCTGAGCCCGGAGCAGTCGCACGCGTTGCTCGGGCAGTTGGAGGCCAAGCTGCCGGCCGGGTACGAGGCGAAGTTCGCGGCGACCAAGGCGCGGCTCGGGCTGCAGGACTCCGATCTGCAGAAGACCGCCGAGCAGGCGATCAACCCGGGCGACTACGAGTGCCCCGCGACGACGCCGGTGACCGATTGGGTCAACGCCTCGATCGCCGACTGGACGCTGGACGACCGGCTGAACGCGTTCGTCATCCTGCTGCTCGACCCGATCACGTATGACGCGCTGTTCTTCCCCGAGCCCGCCAAGGGCCGCTTCTATGGGCTGGACGGCGAGTACACAAACACGATCAAGACCACCTTCAAGGGCCTGCAGGGCTTCTGGGACATCAAGTCCAACGACATCGAGACCGTCCCGGCGCACGGCGACACCTTGCTCGATCAGACCCGGGTGGCGCGTGCACTGACCGCCGCCCACGGCTACTCGGCCGCCGACGCCGCCTCGCTGGCCAGTTCGATCGCGACGATCGTGAACCAGCCGAAGTTCGACTACGGCAACCACCCGCTTTTCACCTTCAACGCGTTCGCCTGGTCGGCCGAGGGCGAAGCGATCCCGGGCGTCGGGCTGCCGAGCGACAAGGTCGTGATGGGTGACGGCGTCCTGGAAGGCTTCCGCGCTCTCGGGCTCGGCGACGTCGCCCCGAAGGCGATCCTGGCGCACGAGTTCGGCCACCACGTGCAGTACGAGCGGAACCAGTTCGTCAGCCCGCTCACGGGCGCCGAGGCCACTCGGCATACCGAGTTGATGGCCGACTCCTACGCCGCGTACTACCTGTCCCACCTCCGCGGCGCACATCTGCGATGGGCGCGCGTCCAGCAGTACCTGGAGACGTTCTACGACCTCGGTGACTGCGGCTTCACCGCCGAAGGCCACCACGGCACGCCGAACCAGCGCCGCAAGGCCGCCACGTGGGGGCTCACGCTCGCCACGTTCACCTTCGCCCCGCGCTACATCATCCCGACGGTGACCTTCGGGAAGCTGTTCGACAAGGTCCTCCCCCAGCTGGTCCGCCCAGACGCGACCAGCTGATCCCCCCAAGTGAGTGTGGCGCGCCGACCGCTGGTCGGACCCTAGCGGCGCGCCACACTCACTCCCACCGCATCGAAGACGTCGACCAGGAACTGGATCGCGCCGGGTAGCAGTAACACCGCGGCGATGATCAGCACCGGAACGATCAGCAGGTTCTCCACCGGGCCGCCGGTGCGGAACCGCAACGGGCGCGGCAGGCGGATCTCGTACCAGGTCTCGCCGCGGATCGGCAGCGGCCACAGCCACGGACACCCCGATCGCGTGAGGCTGTCGCCGAGGCAGTGCACGAACATGCCGACGGCAACGGCCACGCCGATCCAGCGGCCGATCCCCTCCAGCCCCGCGTGCAGGTTGTGGACAGCCGACTCCCCCGGCAACCAGGTGCCGGCGATCGACCAGGCGCCCGCGCCCAGGACCACCGTCAGCACCCAATCGCCGAGCGCGTCAGCGGCGAGGATCAATCCGACCAGAGCAACAGCCAGTACTGCGCGCCAACCACCGGCGGCGCCCGCAGCCGAGGTCGCGAAGCCGAGCCCGATCGCGGCCGCCAGCGTGTGACTCGCATGCCGGTGCTGACCGGTGCTGTCCTCGTCGCGCGGGCCCTTCGTGAGCGAGTACAGCAAGCTCGAGAAGGCCCGCACGACACTGGAGACGAACCCCGTGATCGGCCCGAGCAACCGGGACGCGCCCGCGCCCGGATGGTCGAGGTCCGGCAACAACGCGTAGCCCGCGGTCGCGGCGGCGAACGGCACCACCTCCGCGACCGTCGTCAGGCCCACCATCGGTGCTACCGCGAGCCCCGCGCACCAGCCGGACAATGCATGCGAACGCCCCATCACGGCGCCCCACCCCCATCAGTCGTGAGCCGCTGATTCTTTCAGCGCCGACCGACAGAAATGGGGAGCCACACGGGATGGGTGTCAGCGGGTCGGCGGCCTGAACTGGTACGGGGCCTTGGCCTTGGCCGACCGGTTGGCAGCCTGGGCGAACGGCACCGCATCGGGCTTGCACACCGTGCCGGCCTTCGGCAGCGCGCCGGTCAGCAGATAGGCACTCGCCTTGCTGTCCGCACACGCCGACGAGAACAGCGAGGTGTGTCCCCAGCCGCTGACGCTGAGCAGCCTGGCGTTGCCGAGGATCTTCGACGTGCTGACCGCGTCCTCGTACCGGGTGGCCGGGTCCCAGCGGTTGCCGATGACAAGTACCGGGTTGGCCGAGCGCTTGGTGAACGGGCCGAGGTAGCGGTCCGCGTCGTGCCCCGGCCAGCTCGCGCAGATGCTCGAACCCCAGATCCACGCGCGACCGAAGTACGGCCACTTCTTGTCGGCCGCCTTGGCCGAGCTCGCCCAGTAGGTGGAGCTGGCGGGGTTCAGCGAGTCGCTGCACCAGACGCCGTAGAAGCCTTCAGCGCCTTGCTCGTAGGCCGGCTGGGCGAGGGCGGCTCGCGCTGCCTTGACCTTGCTGGCCGACGCGGTGGCAAGCCCCTGGAGGTACTCGGCCAGCCCCGGGAAGTTGCCGGCGCTGTAGAGCGCTCCGAGCGTCTGGCTGATCATGTCGTTGTAGGTGACGACCTCACCGTCGGGCAGCTCGAGCGGGTGCTTGCGCAGCTTGGCCGCCAGCGCGTCGTACCGGGCCTTGGGGTTGCCCTCGCTGAAGGCGCAGTTGGGGCCGCCGGCGTCGCAGAGCCGGAGGAACTCCTGCAGCGTCTGGTACGCGCCCTGCTCGCTCTCGAGTCGCGCGTCGACGGGCTTGCGGACCCACTCGAGGCCGCGACCGGTCGCGTCCGAGACCGGGTCGATGACGCCGTCGATGATGACCGCGCGGACCTTGTCGGGGAACATGTTCGCGTAGACGGAGCCGATGTAGGTGCCGTACGAGTAGCCGGCGTAGGTCAGCTTCTTGTCACCGACCGCCTGCCGGAGCAGGTCCATGTCCCGGGCGACGTCCGCCGTCGACATGTGGTCGATGATCGGCCCGGCGTACTTCGCACAGGACTTGGCGTAGGCGCGGTCGAAACCGACCCACGTCTTCTCCTCGGCGGCAGTCGCCGGGAACGGGAACGGCGAGGTCGCCGCGTCGGCCTGCTCCTGCGTCTTGAAGCAGGTCAGCGGAGTGCTGCCCGCCACGCCCCGGGGGTCGAAGCTGACCAGGTCGAACCGCGCCCGCACCTCGTCGGAGTACAGCTCCTGGCCGACACTCTGCAGGAACCCGACGCCGGAACCGCCCGGGCCGCCGGGGTTCAGGAACAACGAGCCGATCCGGCGCTTGGGGTCGGTCGCCTTGATCCGGCTGACGGCCAGCGAGATGGTCGCGCCGCGCGGGCTGTCGTAGTCCAGCGGCACCTTGGCCGTGGCGCACTCGTAACCGGGCGCGGACTCACACGCATGCCAAGCCAGCTTCGGGATCGGCGGAGATTGAGTCGCGCTGGCAGTGGAGGCCGGCACCACGCTGAGCAGACCGGCAACGAGCGCGCCGGCGGTGGCGAGCGTCGTCCAACGTCGAGACATCTATGAAACCCCCTGGGAGCGGACGGAGTGCAGGTTTCGGATTCTGCCTCATCCAAGTGCCGTTGGAGGTGTCATGACATCAACTGGTCATCAAGCGTCGAAGTCGAGGGTGACCTTCTTGCTCGTCGGGTGGGACTGGCAGGTGAGCACGTAGCCGGCCCGGATCTCGTCCGGTTCGAGCGCCCAGTTGGTGTCCATCCGGACCGTGCCCTCGACCACTTTTGCCCGGCAGGTCCCGCAAACTCCGCCCTTGCAGGCAAAGGGCGCATCGGTCCGTACGGCGAGGGTCGCGTCCAGGACTGCCTTCGCGTGCTCGCCCAGCGGGAAGGTCGAGCGGCGCCCGTCGAGGATCACCGTCACTTCGGCCGCCTCCGCGTCCGTCGCGGTCTCCTCAACGCGGGCCACCGGCGCTTCGTCGCCAACGTGGAACAGCTCGGCGTGGATGCTCTCGCGCGAGACGCTCTGGTCGAGCAGCAACTCCTGGGCGCCGACGACCATCGCGTAGGGCCCGCAGAGGAACCACTCGTCGACGGACTTCACCGGCAGGATCGTGTCGATCATCCGCGCAAGTCGATCGCGGTCGATCCGGCCGCTGAACAGCTCGACGTCCGTCGACTCCCGCGAAAGCACATGCACCAGGTGCAGGCGTTCGGCGTACCGGTCCTTCAGGTCGGCGAGGTCGTCCGCGAACATCACCGAGCCGGCCGTGCGGTTGCCGTAGAGCAAGGTGACCCGGCTCTGCGGCTCGACCTTCAGGATGGTCGCGACCAGCGACAGCACCGGCGTGATCCCGCTGCCCGCGGCGACGAACGCGTAGTGCTTGGCGTGCGCGGGATCGAGCGGCGTACCGAAGCGGCCGAGCGGCGTCATCACCTCGATCGTGTCGCCGGCCTTCAGCCCGGACGCGGCGTACGACGAGAAGACGCCACCGGGGATCCGCTTGACCGCGATCCGCAGTACGCCGGAACCGGCCGGCGAGCAGATCGAGTAGCTGCGCCGGACGTCGTCCTCACCGGGCCTCCGCACGGTCAGGTGCTGGCCCGCGGCGAACTCGTACTCCGTCGCGAGCTCCGCCGGGACGGCGAAGGTGATCGCGACCGAGTCGTCGGTCACCTCGTCGACCGCCTTCACCGTCAGCGAATGGAAGCTGGCTCTGCGCCTGGTCATGGTCGTCATCTAGATCGCCTTGCTGCATCTGTTGTTCAAATGGATTTGAAGTGATCAAAAGGCTCACGGCAGGAGTTGCATCGCCAGAGCGACTTGCAGGACGTGGATCCGAAGCGGCTCAGCTCGGAGGTGTCGGGCGAACCGCACTGCGGGCAACGAATGGTCAAGCTCAGCGACACCGGTCCCCCGACGGCACGGCGGCCCGTGGGTGGCGCGATCCCGTACTCCGTCAGCTTGGCCTTGCCCTCGTCGCTCATCCAGTCGGTCGTCCAGGCCGGCGACAAGACCGTCTCGACCCGGCCGTTGAGCTGAAGAGCCTGCAGAGTGAGCTCGACCTCGTGCTTGATCAGGTCCATCGCCGGGCAGCCGGAGTAGGTCGGGGTGATCGTCACGACCACCTCGTCGCCCTCGTGCCGGACGCCGCGCAGAACACCGAGATCGGCGATCGTCAGCACCGGTACCTCCGGATCCGCGACCTCGCCGACAGCATCGAAGATCGCGGTGTCCGTCACCATGACGCTCCCGGGTGCGCCCGCGCGATGTGCTGCAGCTCCGCGAGCAGAAACCCGAAGTTCTCGGTATGACGGCCGTCGCGGCCACCGCTGTGCTGGTACGACGAGGTCGGCCGCTCGCAGGTGGAGGCATCGATCACCTCGGTCACCCGGCGCAGCCACTCCTCCTCCAGCGTCGACGGGTCGACCGCGACGTCGAGGCGCTGCACCAACTCGTCGGAGGCGAACAACTCGGCCGTGTACGGCCACATGGCGTCCAGGCCGGCCTGCATCCGCCGATGGCTCTCCTCGGTGCCGTCGCCCAGGCGCAGCACCCATTGGGTCGCGTGGTCGACGTGGTACGCGACCTCCTTCACCGCCTTGCCGGCCACCCCCGCGAGGGTTTCGTCGGCGCTCCCGCGCAGCTCTTCGTAGAGCAGGTGCTGGTACGTCGCGAAGTACAGGAGTTTCGCGATGCTGTGCGCGAAGTCGCCGTTCGGCAGCTCGCACAGCTGGGCGTTGACGAAATCGCGCTCGTCCCGGAAGTACGCGAGATCGTCTTCCGAGCGACCGGCGCCTTCGACCGTACCGGCGTACTGCAGCAGCGATCGGGCCTGGCCGAGCTGATCGAGCCCGATGTTGCCCAGGGCAACGTCTTCCTCGAGCTGCGGGGCGGCCGCGATCCACTCGGCGGTCCGCTGCGCCGCGATCAGCGCGTCGTCGCCTAGCCTCAGCGTGTAACTGAAGAGGTCGCTCACAGGTGCTCGACGCCTTCCGGGACGTCATAGAAGGTCGGGTGCCGATAGACCTTGTCAGCGGCCGGGTCGAAGAACTCGTCCTTCTCGTCCGGGCTCGACGCGGTGATGCCGTTGGCCGGCACGACCCAGATCGAGACCCCTTCCTGGCGGCGGGTGTAGACGTCGCGGGCGTTGCGCAGCGCCATCGTCGCGTCCGGCGCGTGCAGGCTGCCGACGTGCACGTGCGAAAGCCCACGACGGGACCTGACGAAAACCTCCCAGAGCGGCTCGATCATGCGGCACTCCCCTGGGCCTTCGCGGCCTGCTTGTCTGCGTACGCAGCGGCGGCCTCGCGGACCCAGGCGCCGTCCTCGTGCGCCTTCACCCGGTTGGCGAGCCGCTGCTCATTGCACGGACCGTTGCCCTTGACAACTTCATAGAGCTCGGTGAAGTCCGGCTCGGTGAAGCTGTAGTGGCCGGTCTCCTCGTCGAGGGTCAGCCCGTCGTCGGGAACGCGGAGGCCGAGCACGTCGGCCTGCGGCACGGTCATGTCGACGAACCGCTGCCGCAGCTCGTCGTTGCTGTGCCGCTTGATCCCCCACGCCATCGACTGCTCCGAGTGGGTCGAGCTCGCGTCCGGCGGGCCGAACATCAT
Organism: Streptomyces sp. SID13031; assembly: GCF_010548305.1. Lineage (GTDB taxonomy): Bacteria > Actinomycetota > Actinomycetes > Propionibacteriales > Kribbellaceae > Kribbella. The sequence goes on along the minus strand of NZ_JAAGLV010000027.1, from coordinate 13,212 downwards.
CAGGCTCGGCCACCACCAGCGGTTCAGCGAGTCCTGCGCCATCGCCTTCTGCGCGTCGGTGCCGTTGCACAGCGTGTGCAGGATCTCGAAGCCCTGCCGCTGGTGGAACGACTCCTCCTTGCACACCCGCACCATGGCGCGCGCGTACGGACCGTACGAGCAGCGGCACAACGGCACCTGGTTGACGATCGCGGCGCCGTCGACGAGCCAGCCGATCGCGCCGATGTCGGCCCAGGTCAGCGTCGGGTAGTTGAAGATGCTGGAGTACTTCTGCTTGCCCGCGTGCAGCAGGTCGAGCAGGTCGGCGCGGTCAACGCCGAGCGTCTCGGCAGCGGCGTACAGGTAGAGGCCATGACCGGCCTCGTCCTGGACCTTCGCCATCAGGATCGCCTTGCGGCGCAATGACGGCGCGCGGCTGATCCAGTTGCCCTCGGGCTGCATACCGATGATCTCGGAGTGCGCGTGCTGCGCGATCTGCCGGATCAGGGTCTTGCGGTACCCCTCGGGCATCGCGTCGCGCGGCTCGATCCGGCCGTCTGCGTCGATCGTCGCCTGGAAGCTGTCCATGACCCCGAGCATAGCCGACTTGTGACACTTTTTCTGCAGATCGGACGAGAAGTGTCACAAGTGGTGCTACCACCACCTCAGGAGTGGGTTCAGGCCACTGGGGCAGCGGCGGCCACCAGAGCAGGATCAGGGGTAACAGCTCAACCCCTCCACAGTTTTAAGGACGATCTCCCATGACGATGCTTCTGACTTCGGCGGACCACCGTGGCCCGGTCACCGGCGCCGAGCGCGCATTGGCGCCGGACCTGATCCGCGGCGGGATGCTGCTGCTGATCGGGCTGGCGAACGCCGCCAACTTCGCCTTCGCCGGCCAGCCCGGCCTGAACGGCAGCCCGCACGGCCTCGAGCGGATTCTCAACCTCCTCAAGATCACCCTGGTCGACGCCCGGGCCTACCCGGTCTTCGCGGTGATGTTCGGCTACGGCCTGGTCCAGCTCGCCCGGCGCCAGCGCAACTCGGGCACATCGCCGAGCGGCGTACGGAAGATCCTGCTGAAGCGGAACGCCTGGCTGGTCGCCTTCGGTCTCGCGCACGCCACCTTGCTGTACTTCGGCGACTTCCTCGGCGCCTACGGATTGGTCGGCATCATCTGCACGCTGGCGCTGCTCAACCGCGGTGACCGGTTCCACAAGATCATCCTGTGGATCTGGGGAGCGCAGCTCGGCTACGTGATCGTCGCGGCAGCTCTTGCCGTACTGGCCGCCGTCAACAGCTCCGGCCCGGCTCACTCGATGACGAACAGCCCGAACCCGTCGCTGGCCGCCACGAGCTACGGATCGAGCCTGGTGCACCGGCTGCAGGAGTACCCGATGCACACCGCGACCGTGCTCGGCTTCATCGTGATCGTCTGGCTCGGCATCTGGGCCGCTCGCAAGCAACTGCTGGAGAACCCCCAGGCCCACAAGGCGTTGCTGACCCGGGTCGCCGCGGTCTGCATGAGCGTCACCGTCCTTGGCGGCCTGCCGCAGGCCCTGGTCGCCGCCGGGTGGCTGCACGTCGACGAGGCCGCGGTCGACTCGATGAACTTCCTGCACAACATCAGCGGTCAGTTCGGTGGCCCCGGCTACATCGCGCTCTTCGCTCTGCTGGTCGGCAAGCTCACCGCGAACCGCCGCCCGGCCGAGCTGGGTGTCCCGGTCCAGGCGATCTCCGCCCTCGGCCAGCGGTCGATGTCGGGCTACCTGTTCCAGTCGGTCTGCTGGCTGATCCTGCTGGCGCCCTTCACGCTGAACCTGGGCAACCGGCTCGGCAGCACCGGCCTCACCGCCGCCGGCGCCGCAGTACTGGTCTGGACGATCTCGGTGATCGCCGCCTACCAGATGAAGAAGCACTCGTACCGCGGACCGGCCGAGACGCTGCTCCGTCGCCTGACCTACTGATCCTCTCCCCCGAGCCACCTCCGGCAGGTCACCTCCCCGACGGGTGTCCTGCCGGAGGTCTTCGTTCAGGGCTTTGAAAGGATGTCGGTATGAACCACGACGACTTCGGCGTACCGGAACCGGAAAGCCTGACCTCGATGGGCGCCGGGGAGCCGGCCGCCGATCCGATCGCCGAGTCGAGCGTGCGGCTCGCGCTGCCGGACGAGGCGAATGCGATCGGCGTGATCCAGGTGGCCGCTTGGCGCCGGGCGTACGCCGAACTGCTGCCGGCTCAGGTGCTCGCCGACCTCGATGCCGCGCAGTTCGCCGCGCAGTGGCGGGCCGCCCTGATCGCTCCGGGCGAGGCGCGTAACCGGGTGATGGTCGCGCTGGCCGGCCGGACACTGGTCGGATTCGCCGCGATCACCGCCTCCGACGACCCCGACGCCGACCCGCGCCACGACGCGCTGGTCGCCGAGCTCGCGATCGACCCCGAGTCAACCCGCGCCGGCCACGGCTCGCGACTGCTGAATGCCGTCGTCGACACGATCCGCGCCGACGGCTTCCGCCGGGTGACGGTCTGGATCAACTCGACGGACGACGTACTGCGCTCCTTCTACACCGACTCCGGCTGGGCTGCCGACGGCGCCCATCGCGAGCTTGACCTGTACGGCGACGGCACGGTGCGCGTGAAGCAGATCCGCCTGCACACGGACCCGGCAACCGACGAGTAGGTGTTAGCCCACCCGCACTCGCTCGCCGGGCCAGCGCATTGAGCCCACCCAACCACGAACCGGGCAACGGGTTGGCCGAGATGATCAGTTGACTGCCGGGTGATGAGTGCACACCTCGTGGTTCGGGCGGGCGCTACCCTCCGGCCCGACGTGCGAGCACGGGTGGGGCCAATTCATCACCCGCCAGTGTTGAGAGCAAACCTGCGTCGGTAATCGCTCGGCGTCAGGCCGGTACGCCGTCTGAGCTGAATGCGCAGGTTTGTCGCCGTACCGAGGCCGCATTGGCGGGCGACTGCGTCCAGGCGGATCTCGCCGGCTTCGAGTAGGCGGCAGGCGAGCGCTACTCGCTCGGCGGTTAGCCAGGCGAGGGGCGTCGTACCGAGTTCTGCCTGGAAGTGGCGATGGAGAGTCGCCTGGCTCATGGCGGCATGCGCTGCGATGTCGGCGATGGTCAGGGGGCTGGCGAGTTCCTCGCGGATCCAGCCGAGCAGCGGGGCCAGCGAGGTGTCTGCCACGGGTGGTACCGGCTGGTCGATGAACTGGCGTTGGCCGCCGTCGCGATGCGCGGTGTAGACGAGTCGGCGGCTGACCGCGTTCGCGATCTCGGCGCCGTGGTCGCGGCGGATCAGGTGCAGGCCGAGGTCGAGCGCCGCCGCGCTGCCGGCCGCCGTCAGAACGTCGCCTTCGTCAACGAACAGGACATCCGGCTCGAGTTTCACCTCGGGATACATGACAGCGAACAGGCCGGCCCAGCGCCAGTGCGTCGTCGCGCGGCGGCCGTCGAGCACGCCGGCCGCCGCCAGGGTGAACGCGCCAGTACAGAAGCTGACCATCCTGGCCCCGCGCGCGGCAGCCCGTCGTACGGCGTCCAGCACCTCGGGTGAAGGCGGCGTCTCGGGGTCCGGGCGGTTCGGGACGATCACCGTATCCGCGTCGTCGATCCGGTCGAGGCCGGCGACTCCGGTCAGGGTGAAGAAGCCGCTGTGCATACGGACGGTCGGTTGCGGAGTACAGAGGACCAGGTTGTACCAGTCGCGATCCAACTCCGGGCGGCGGAGGCCGAAGAGCTCGGTGGCGACGCCGAGCTCGAACGGGTTGGAGCCCTCGTCGACGATCACCGCGACGCGGTGCGAGGATTGTTTCGACATATGCTATTCCTAGCACTCACGCGCTCCGAGCGCAGCCGGTCAGGATGGTTTCGTGACCAACGAACCGATCGACCTGCGCGCCGTCCTGACGACCTTCGACGACCTCTGGAGCCCGCGGATCGCCGCGCGGATCAACGACTACGACATCCGCCTGACGCACGTCAAGGGCTCCTACATCTGGCACGTGCACGACAGCACCGACGAACTCTTCCTGGTCCTCGAAGGCGAGCTCAGCATCGCCGTCCGCGACCCCGACGAGCGCTCCGTCTCCCTGCCCGCAGGCTCCCTCTTCGTCGTCCCGAAGGGCATCTACCACCGCCCGTACTCCGACGGCGGCGCCCAGATCCTCGTCATCGACCCCGCCAACACCCCCACCACCGGCGACACCCACGACCCACTCCCCACCCACATCAAAACCCACACCGGCATCACCCTCTAACGCGCCCACCTAACGCCCCTGGCATCCGAGCCGTTTGAGGGGTTGACCCCTAAGATGGCGGGTTGCCTCGCCGGATTCTGAAGGGGCAACCCACCATCTGACGGGTCAACCCCTGAGACGGCGGTTCGCCCGGGCGCGCCCGTGGAGGGAGGTTGGGTCCACGGGCTGGGAGGCTAGATGGCTTGGAGGGAGCCGGCGGCGCGGAGGAGCAGGGTCTCGTAGATGGATGGGTCGTCGGCCGTGGCAATCGGGAAACCGGTGCCGTATTCGCCGGTGTAGTGGACCTCGACTCCTGGGTTCGCCACGCTCGTACCGTCGGCGAGGAACAGGTGTGGGCTGCACTGGACGGTATCGGTCTGCGAGACGGCGAAGTCGGCCATCACCAGCTTGCGCGCACGACCGTCGTCCAACGCGGCCGCCAACTGATCAACGTCGACAACGGTCGTCTCCACCGCAACCTCCAGCAACACCGACCGCAGGCTGATGCACCGGCTCTCCACCCAGAACGCCTTGCGCAGCGCAAGATCCAGCGCCTCACTGGCCGCCAACCCTTGCTCCTTGGCCGCCTGCACAGCCTCGAGCGCAGGCAAGGTGGTCGTCGGATAGGTCCAGTCGGGCGCCTGCCACAGCTTCCACCCAGCCTCAGGATCAAGCCGCCCGATCGCCGCCACTTCCGAGTCCGTCCCCGGCCGCGGACTGCTGTGCCCGTTCAGCAACTCCAACGGAAACGCATGGTGATCGAACGCCACCACCCCCTCCAACCCCAGCCGGGCCCGCGCCTTTCGCAGCCGATGCACGGCCAGGTGAGCGAACGAGCACCACAGGTCGGAGTACACGACGATGGTCCCCGGAGCGACAGCAACAGTCATCAGTTTCCCCTTCAAAACAATGGAAAACCGACCATAACACATAATCGGACCACAGTCCGGTTAGGTTCACTCCCGCGCCTGCCGACTGGCTGCTCACCGCGTTGCCTGATGCCACACCGCGCAAGTACGCCGGCGGTCATGATCCCGATGACGCCGTCCAGCGAGAGATCTTCGCCGCGTTGCGCGACTGAGCCTCAGGCCACGCAGAACTCGTTGCCTTCGGGGTCCTGCATCACGAGGTGGAAGCCCTCGGGTTGGTCCACCGTCACGGCGATCGTGGCGCCCAGTGCCGACAGCCGCTCAGCCTCGGCCTCGATCCTTGCTCGGCGATCGGCTCCGTCGAGGCCTTGCGCCACCTTGACGTCGAGGTGCAGGCGGTTCTTGCCGGCCTTTGCTTCGGGCACCTGCAGGAAGAAGATGTCCGGGCGATCGCGCACCTTGTCGACCAGGGTGCGGGCGGTGGGGCGTTGGGCGACCGGGATCCCCTGGGCGTCGGCCCATTCGTCCCAGCTCGTGAAGCCGTCCGGTACGGGCATCGGAAAGTCGTAGCCGCCGAGCGCTTCCCTCCAGAAGCGGGCGACCCGGTCGGGGTCGGCGCAGTCGAAGACGATGTGCAGGTCGAAGGCGGTCATTTCGTCGTCAGCCCGGCTCGGTAGAGGTCGCGGAGAAGGCAGATCTCACCGCCGTGGTGCATGGTCTCGCGATTGAGGTGGCTGATCAACGCCAACATCGGGTCGTCTGCGTACGGCCCGCCCTTCGGCCCGAGGGGTTTGGCCAGGCCCGCGTCGTCGAGACTGCGGATCGCGTCGTGCCACTTCCCGTACCAGTGGTCCAGGAACGCCAGCCCGGCATCGGCGGTCACGGGGAGATCTGCAGGGCGGTGGCGTGGGTCCCACATAGGTGCGTCGATCGTTCCGTCGAAGAAGGCGCTGTAGCGAACGGCGAAGCAACCGACCGCGATGTGGACCAGTCGCCAGGCGATCGTCGGCACCGGTGGCGGCGACGGCTCGGGATCCTCGATGTCGAACACGACAGCGCCACTGGCATCCGGATGCACGGTCCAACTCGGCTGCACCGGCGCCCACTGATACTCGTCGTCGGTCAGCCCTTCCAGCCGCGGCCGCAGGTGGAAATCCCAGTAGTACTCCAACTGCCCGATCAGCAATTCACCAGAGTCACCCATGCCGCCGACCCTAGAACCAGCCACCGACAGAAACGCGGCGATACGCCTTGGACCCTTAGCATCCAGACGATCCCGCGCCGGGCCGGGGGTGGTGCTCGACGGCGTACCGCTGACATGACAGATTGCGACGGTCCGATCACGCTTGGCCATTCGTTGGAGGATGTATGAAGTTCCGTACCCTGGCCGCCGGCCTCGGTATCAGCGCTGCCGCTCTGCTCGCGATCCCGGGCTCCGGAGCGAGCGCCTCTCTCCCAGCCGGTACCGCGCAGGTGCAGAGCAGGCCCAACGACGTGGCCAATCGGTACCTGAAGCAGAAACCCGTCTGGAAGCAGTGCGGCGATCCGGAGTACCGGACGTTCTGCGCCAAGATCGCCGCGCCGCGCGACTGGTCGAACCAGTACGCCGGCAACGACATCGACCTCGCCATCAGCAAGGTCACCCCCACTGGCAAGACCAGGCCGAGCCGTGTCCTCTTCGGCAACCCCGGCGGTCCCGGTGGGGCAGGGCTGGGCATGGCGCCGTACCTGGCCAGTCAGTCCGGACTCGGCAATGATCACCTCTTCGTCGGCTTCGACCCGCGTGGCACCGGCGACAGTTCCAACGTCAGCTGCCAAGGCGCACCCGGCTTCACCATGGACGCGCGCGACCGCGACAGCGGCAACCTCGACCTGATCGCCGCGGCGGGTGAGCTGACCAGGCCGTACTGCGACGGCCAGTCGCGCGGCCTGCTCCCCTACGTCAACACCGCGCAGACCGTCCAGGACATCGACCTGATCCGCCAGCTGCTCGGCTACGACAAGATCGACTGGCTCGGGTACTCCGGCGGCACCTGGCTCGGCGCGTACTACCAGACCTATTTCCCGGCCCACGTCGGACGCTTCGTACTCGACTCGAACACCGACTTCACCAAGCCGTGGTCGGACACCTTCGTGGCCCAGCCGCAGGCCTTCGAGCGCCGCTTCCGCGAGGACTTCGCGACCTGGGCCGCCGAGCACGACGACCAGCTGAAACTCGGCTCTTCGCCACGCTTGGTGATCAGGACTTACGAGCGGCTCCGCCGGGAACTGAAAAAGCAGCCGGCCGTCGAAGAGTTCCTCGACGGCTCGATGAAGATCACCTACGACCAGAACGCGCTCGACCAGCTCATCGCCGCGGATATGTATACAAAGATGGATTTCCAGTCACTGGCACTGGATCTCGCCTTTTTCCGTGAACTGACCGCCGCGCAGCTCAAGGGTGGACCGAAGGCCGCCCAACGCAAGGTCGACGCGTTGCCGCTGGCTCGCCAGCAGGAGCTCGTCCGTCGCGCGAGCCGGGGTCCGGTCGGACTGCCGCCGGCGGGCCAGGCCTTCGCCGACGACGCGGAGAACGCAACCTTCACCGCGGTCACCTGCAACGACACCCCCTGGCCGCAAGGCCGCGAGTACGGCGACCAACTCGCCGCCGAGCTCGGCCCGAAGTACCCGCTGCTCGGTTGGGGCATGAACGAGAACCCCTGCTTCTACTGGGATCGCTCAGCTCCCGAGATGCCGACGCCGACCGGCAAAGGCTTGCCGACGACGTTGATGGTGCAGTCCGTGCACGACCCCGCCACCAACTTCTCGCTGGCCGCCTCGGCCCACCACCGGTACGCCGGATCGCGGCTGCTGACCGTCACGGGCGAGGGCGACCACGGCATCTACGGCGGTGTGAACAAGTGCGCGGACAAGCTCGTCAACACCTTCCTCACCACCGGGGTGGCGCCGGCCGAGGACCTCAGCTGCAAGGGTGAGGGAATTCCGGCCCCGTCCGTTTCTCATTCTGACGGGGAGGGCGCGGGCGCACCGCTGTACCGGATCGCCGGATTCACCAAAGCAGTCTCGGGATATCTGCGCTAACCGGATTTACCAGCTCAATTAATCCGCTCGTTCCGGCCTTTTCGGGCACGGAAAGCAAACGCCTCGTCACGATCCGCAAGAACGTGACGAGGCGTTCGTTGTCACCCTGTGTTTGTCAGGGCGATGTCAGGGTTCCGTCCCTGTGCCACGCAGCGTGACCACGGGAACCTTGAGTCAGCGCGGGAGAACCGAGCATCGACTGGGAGGGCCGGTGCAAGGGTGACATCGCCGAACGTGGCTTCGGCCGGCTGCTGGGTGGGGGGACTGCCTGGGGGGTCAGACAGACGCAGCTGGCCGGGACCTCGTTCACCGATGGAGCATCCCGGCTCCCAGATCCCTCGCGAGGTACCTTCGATCCCCCAGGTCGTGGTGCCTCGCGAGGCTGTTTGGCGCCCAGTTCATAGCCTCAGCGGTGCCGGTCCACGTACTGCGCCTGATAGAGCGACGGCGGAAACAGCCCCGAGCGGTTCGCACCCTCGATGTAGCCGGCCGGCTGAGTGAACGGACCGTCACCGGTGACGACTCCCCGGCACCCGATCGCGTAGTTCTGCGCCGTCGGCGGCTTCTGGACGACGAGCTTGGCGGTGCCCGTGTCGCAGTTCCACCCGACCGAGTGCGAGGTCGCCCAGCCGTGCCCGGTGCCGTAGTCGCCGCGGTTGTAGATCCCCAGGGTCAGATCGACCTGCGGCGCGATATCGCGGTAGTTGTCCCAGAGCAGCCCCTGGCTCCAGCGCCGGTGCCCCTCACTCGACGCGAGCGCGCCTTCCGACGTACCGCGCAGGAAGACGAGGCCCGAGGCGCTGCTGGCGCCGTTCGAGATGAAGGCGTGCCGGGCCTTGCTCGCGTGACAGTCCGCGAACAGCACCTGCTGCGAGAACGACTCGCAGTTGAAGTTGTAGCGCAGCCCGCCGGTGACGACCGAGGCAGGATCGAGAGCGCGGCAGTTCCGGACCGTCACCCGGGTCGCCTCCGTGGTCTCGACGCCCGCCTTCGCGAAGTGCAGGAAGGTGCTGTCCCGGACCCAGGCATCCTCGACCTGCCGGACCTTCACCCCGACCCAGGCGTGCGCCTCGTCGACATCCGGATCGCCCGCGAACTGGATGTCGATCCGCAGGCTCTCGACACCGACGCCGGTCACCAGGCCGGCTCGGTCCCAAACGTACAGGTAGGACTGCGAGCGATCCCGTCGCAGGTGCTCGAACAGCGGTACGTCGACGGTCACGGTGTTGCCGCGGATCGAGTCGATGTAGCGGTTGTAGGTGATCGGCTGACTGTCGACGGTCCAGCCGGCGTCCGTCGCCGTACCACCGTGGTCGACCGCGGTGAGCCAGGCCTCTGTGCACGGGTGGATCAGGATGATGTTGTCGCCCCGCCTGAGCGCACTCGCGTCGGCGACGTCGAACGATCGCGATCCGACCTGCACCCAGTCGCTGGTGATATCCGTCCGGGTGCCGGGGACCTGCCCCCTCCAACCGGTGCTGGTCCCGCCGCCGAGCACGATCACATCGCGCGAGACGGGCGTATTGCCGGTCGCCTGAATGATGGTGTTCCGCTTGGGGTCGGCACCGTCGCCAGAGCCACGCAGTACGACGCCGGACTGGTTCACCCGGAGCGTACCGGCGACCGGATAGTTGCCAGGGGCAAGCAGTAGCGCGCCACGGAAGCCACTGCGATCCGGCGCGCGTTGGCCGACCTCGTCGATCGCGGCCTGCAGGTGGGCGGTGTTGTCACCGTCGATCGGCTTGACGGTCTTCACCGTCCGCACGTGCGGGATCGGACTGTCGCCGTACTTGTAGCCGGCGTAGCTGAAGTCGGGGATCCGGTTCCCCTCGGCGTCGGCCGTGTAGACGAGCCGATACTTCGCGTCGTACCGGACTCGCTCCGACTGCCACAAACCGGTGGTGGACGCCTGCGGAGTCGCTCCCGACGCCTGGCCCATGCCGAGTGAGCCTAATGCGGCTCCCCCGACCACCGCTCCCCCGGCTCCGAGCAGAGTCCTCCTGCTGAACAAGTTCGTCATCGAACACCTTCCTGATGGGCGGATCAGGAGGCCTATCCTGCGATGTGGCAAGCCACTTGGCAAGCGCTTACCCACATTGCGGAACCGATTCCCGTCAGGCGGAACCGGACCGCCATCACACATCAACCTCCGCCGGCGGGCGCCCAACCGGCGTTGCGGAGCGTGGGAGTCAGCGGCCGGCGGTGGTCAGTGTGTGGTGGCGGTCCGGCTCCGCTTGATCAGAGACGGTTCGAGCGGTCCTGGGCGCTGCCGCCCGAGCCCGGGTAGCCATCGGCGACCGCCGCCAGCGGTGCCGCGCGACCGGCCGACCAAGCGGCCCGGAAGGCACGACGGTCGAGGGTCTGCTCGATCGACCGCCGGGTGGCGAGCTGGTCGGGCTTCTCGACCTCGGGCACCGGCGCACCGATGACCTCGCGGATGCCGTCGGCCGCACCGATCAGGAAGGCGGCGTACTCCATCCGGTTGCGCTGTTGAGCCACCGTGGCCAGCTCCTCCAGCACGCTCGCCGACCGCCAGCGGTCACCGAGATCGCGATGCTCCGCGAGGCTCTCGTCGAGCAGGTGCACCGCACGGTCGGTGAAGCCCCGGCGCCGCTCGACGATGCCCAGCTGGTTGAGCGACCAGGCGACACCTTCGCGATACCCGAGCCGCTGCGACAGCGCCAGGCTCTCGAGCAGCAGATCCTCGGCCTCGGTGAGCTCACCGCTGTACTGCGCAATCGTGCCCAGGCTGATCAGCGACCAGGCCAGTCCTTCGCCATCACCGAGCACCCGGAAGCTGTCGCGAGCCCGGCGGCACCGGCGCGCCCCGATCTCGAGATCCCCGCGCAGCCAGGCGACGAACCCGAGGTGGTTGTGCGCCCAGGACATCCCCGACCGATCGCCGAGGCTCTCGAACAGGTCGTAGCTCTGGCAGTGCAGGTTCTCCGCGGTCACATAGTCGCCGCGCTCGCGGGCCACTCCCCCGAGTCGCTGCATGACCAGGGCAGTACCGGCGGTGTCGTCGAGTGCCTTGTACTGCGTGAGCGCCGACTCCAGTCGCGTCGTGGCGACCTCGTACTCGCATTGCAGGAAGGCCAGCATCCCCGCACCCAGCGCCGCCTTCGCCTGGTACCGCGGCTCGACGACCTCCATGCCGGTCACGGCACGCTCGAGCCACTCGCTGCCCTCGGCGTAGTGGCCGCGCAGGTAGCAGAACAACCACAGTCCACCTGCGAGGCGAACGGGTTCGCCCGCAGTACCGGATCGTAGTGACCACGTCATCGCGGCGCGGAGATTGTCGAGCTCGCCGTCGAGCCGATCGAGCCAGTCGGCCTGGTTGGCGCCGCGCAGGTGCCCCTCGGCCTCCTCGGCGAGCGAGATGTAGAAGGCGGCGTGGTGCCGCGCGATCTCCTCTGTACGACCGGAGGCAGCGAGCTGGCCGGCGGCGAACTCGCGGATCACGGCGAGCATGTCGTACCGCGCGATGCCACGGTCGCGGCTGACCCGGATCAACGACTTGTCCACGAGCCGGCTGGTGAGGTCGAGCGCCACTGCTCGCTCCAGCGGTCCCGGGACGACCGTGCCGGAGAGCACCGCCGCCGCTGCGTTCAACGTCCAGCCGCCGACGAACACCGACAGCAGCGCGAACAGTTCGCGCTCCGGCGGGGTCAGCAGGTCATGGCTCCACTCGATCGCGCCGTACAGGGACTGCTGCCGCGGACCCGCGCTACTCGTGCCACCGGCCAGGATGCCGAAGGAGGTCTCCAGCTCGGCGGCCAGCTCCTCGACGGTCAGCACGTTCGTGCGAGCGGCAGCTAGCTCGATCGCGAGCGGCATACCTTCGAGCCGGCGGACGACGCGGGCCACCTGCTCGCGTTGCTCGACGGGCTGGTGACCACGCGCGGTGGCCCGGTCGACGAAGAGCTTCACGGCGGGCGAGGTGTCGAGCTCGTCGTTCGTCTCCGGCAGTGCGAGCGGCTGCACGACGTACACGCTCTCGCCGGCGATCCGCAGGAGCTCGCGGCTGGAGGCGAGGATGGAGAGGTTCGGGCAGTACTCCAGCAGCGCGGAGCAGATCGTCGCGGTATCGGCGACGACGTGTTCGCAGTTGTCGAGCACGAGCAGCACGTTGCGCCGGCCGATCTGCCGGCCGATCTCCTGGATCAGGCGGGCTCCGTCGAGCGGGTGCAGTCCGGTCGATGCGGCCACCGCCGAGGCGACCGCAGCCGGATCCGAGACCGGAGCGAGCGGCACCCAGCAGACGCCGTCTTCGAAGCGATGGGCGACCTCGGCGGCGACGGCGAGCGCAAGGCGGGTCTTGCCTACGCCGCCCGGACCGCTCAACGTCATCAGCCTGGTGCTCCGCTCGCCGACCAGTCGGCCGACCTCGGCCAGCTCGTCCGTGCGGCCGATCAACTCGTCCGCAGGGGCCGGCGTCGCGCGCATCGTCGACGACCGGGGACCGGCGTTGTCGTCGCGGCGGGCAGCGGCAGTGAGCTGGGCGCGATCGGGGGCGCCGAGCCGGAGCGCGTCTCCCAGCAGGCGAAGCGTGTGCGGTCTGGGCGCTCGGCGGCGACCTCGCTCGAGCGCCGCGATCGCGTCGACGCTCAGTCCGGCGAGCTCCGCCAGTCCCTCCTGCGACAATCCGGCGTCTCGCCGGTGCCGGCGCAGCAGATCACCGAAACCCGTTGCCTGGGCGTCGTCCGAACCGCGGCGAGCCCCATCTGAAGGCAAAGGACGGCCCACCCAGTCTCCGACCTCGTCCGTGGCGGTCGCCACGCACCCCCTGAAGGTATCCCGATCCACACCGCGTTGTCAGGCCACACTGTGCCGTTGCCAGCCAACTCACAGGAAACTCACGGCTACCCCTCGGTAGGGATGCACCCCGGCCTGCCCGCCCGCCCTCGGCACGTCTCAGGGGTTAACCCCTGAGACGGTGCGCGGTGGGTTGGGGCCGCTGGCGTTGTGGTTCGCGATCGCCGTGCGCATCGAGGCGCGTGCTCGCTTACGGTCACCTGCCGCGTCGTACGCGGTCGA
>NZ_JAAGLV010000026.1 GCF_010548305.1 Streptomyces sp. SID13031 | reverse complement strand
CGCGGTGCCCAATCGACGTAGGTCTCGCCGAGTCGAAGGTCTGCGACCTGCGCGAAGTAGGCGAGCCGTTCCTTCGTGCGGTTCACCTCGGATTCGACCATGAGGAGATGCTTTCGCGCAGAGGGCGGGCGGCGGGCGGCGGGCGGCGGGCGGCGGGCGGCGGGCGGCGGGCGGCGGGCGGTGGGCGGTGGGCGGTGGGCGGTGGGTGGTGGGTGGTGGGTGGTTGGTGGGTGGAAAACGGGAGGTGGGGTGGAGGTATTCCGCCTAGAGTCGCCGGGTGGAAATCGTGGCGGTGGATGGGCGTGACAGCGGGGTTTTCGAGCGGTTCTTCAAGCTGCGGGACGAGGTGCGGCGGGAAGAGGAGTTCCCGAGCGGGCTCGGGTTGGAGGAGGCTCGGGTCTTGATGGCCGGCGAGCATTCCGATCTGCGCGCCAACGGGCTGGGGCTGGTCGATGGGGATGACTGGCTGGGGATCGCCTGGCTTGACTGGTGGTTGCTGGAGAACACGCATCTCGTCGAGGTCGAGCTCGCGGTTGCCGCGCCGTACCGGCGTACGGGCGTGGGCAGTCGCCTGCTCGAAGCCGTCGTCGAGCGCGCGAAACAGGACGGCCGCCGGCTGCTCAGCAGCACGATCCTGGGCGACGCCGAGACGGGAGAGAGTGCCGGTACTGCGTTCGCCGCCTCGCACGGGTTCGTCCGCAAGCTGGTCGAGCTGCATCAGGTGCTCGAGTTGCCGCTGTCGGAAGAACGGCTGGCCGAGCTGGATCAGCCGGTCGCCGGGTACGAGATCGTGCAGTGGCGCGAGCACACCCCCGACCGATGGGTCGAGCAGTTCGCCGACGCGCTGAGCGCGATGTCCGTCGACGTGCCGATGGGAGAGCTCGACCACGAACCGGCCCGGTGGACGCCGGAGCGGCTCCGCGAGGCGGAGGCACGCAGGCTCAAACAAGGTCGCTTCTGCCACACCACCGTCGCCATCGACCCACACGGTCAGCTGGCGGCGTACACGCAGACGGGTGGCGGTACCGGCAACCCCGAGCGGCTCTACCAGTGGGACACGTTCGTCCGGCCCGAGCATCGTGGGCGGCGGCTCGGGCTCGCGGTGAAGGTGCCCAACTTCTGCTCCTTGCAGGCAGAGCTCGACCGCCCGGCCGTCCTGCACACCTGGAACGCCACGACCAACACCCCGATGATCGCCGTCAACGTCCACCTCGGCTTTCGGCCGGTGGCCCAGCGCACCGACTGGGAGCTGGAGCTCTAGAGGTACGTCCAATCCGGGTAGCGCTTGGTCAGTACTGCGCGGTGGTCGGCCCAGTCGGTCGCGCGACGGGCCGGGTCCAGCGGATCGGCGTACCCGCCGGTGATGCGGTAGCCCCAGGTGAAGGCGGCGATCGGTTCGAGCGCGCGGGTGTGGATCACGTCCGGCGCGATCACCAGGAAGGTGTCCGCGCGCCAGACGCCGTCGGGATGACCCGGGTTCGCGGGTGCGTCGAAGAAGGTCGGCAGGAATCCGTAGGCGTACAGCGGGCCTGCGTCGGCGAGGAATGGCAACGTGTCCACAGAGACGTCACCGTCGAACGACCGGGTGACCACCTGGACCCAGCCCATGATCGCGTTGATGCCCTGCCCGTGGTAGCGAAGCGTCGCAGTACAGATCGGGAAGCCGCGGAACTCCTCCGCGTCCAGGCCCGGTACGACCAGTTGATGCCCCGACGCCCAGGGGTCGTCGTTGGCCAGCACGCGGATGTTGATCAGCCCGCGCTCACCGCGGACCTCGAACGGTACGGACAACTCTCGTCTCATTCACCCCTCCTCACGCCATTCTCCAACGTGTACGAAGGAATCGGTGAAATTGACTACCGAGGCCCATGGTCTTGTGCACCAGCGGTGACGGGAGGACTCTGAAAGAGAGCAGCGTCTTGGGGGCAGCCTGTTCGGTAGGGGAAGGCGGCGAATGCCGCCTTCGGCCGGTGCGTGGGGTCTGGGGGATCTAGGACAGCGTTTCGGTCCGGAGCCTGTACTGCGTGGTGCCTGGTTCCGTCCTTCTTCATCGCCCTCGCCTGTGCAAGGGGGAGAAATGCCGAGGAAGGCCAACGGGAGAGCGGACAAGAACGAACGGGGCGCCGGGGATCAGATGCCCGGTGGAGCGATGCCGGCCGGCGCGAGTCCGTCGGTGAACGGAATGCCGGGTATGACGGGCGGCGGCGGATCGGTGCCCGGGATGAGCGGTGGTGGCGGCAGCGCGGACATGGGCCGCGACCTGCAGCCACCGAGCAGGCGCCAGTGTGGCGTGATGGATGTGCACCGACGGCTGCTGTCGACCTCGGCGGAGTACGTCGCTGCGCGGTCCTACCTGGAGAACGCGACCACGCAGTACGTCGCGAACCAGCAGCGGTTCAGCGGTGTCGCGCACATCGACGTGGTGGTCCACGTCGTCTGGAAGACGGCCGCGCAGAACATCTCGCAGAGCCAGATCGACAGCCAGATCGAGGTCCTGAACCAGGACTTCCGTGCGACCAACTCCGACGTCGGGATCGTGCCCGCGCCGTTCACCGGGCTGGTCGCCGACTCGCGGATCGAGTTCCGGCTGGCGACGACGGACCCGGGCGGCAACCCGACGACGGGCGTCACCCGGACCCAGACGACGAGTACGGGGTTCAGTACGGACGACGCGATCAAGTCGTCGGCGACGGGCGGGATCGACCCGTGGCCGGCCGACCGGTACCTGAACATCTGGGTAGGTCAGCTCGGTGGCGGCCTGCTCGGGTACGCGCAGTTCCCCGGCGGCCCGGCGGAGACCGACGGCGTCGTCATCCTGCACAGCGGCTTCGGTACCAACGGGACCGCGGCGGCGCCGTTCGATCTCGGCCGGACCACGACGCACGAGATCGGGCACTACCTGAACCTGTTCCACATCTGGGGTGACGACGGCTCCGGCTGCAGCGGCAGCGACGAGGTCGCGGACACGCCCAACGCGGGCGGGCCCAACTTCGGCGTACCGACGTTCCCGAAGCTGTCCTGCAGCAACGGGCCGAACGGCGACCTGTTCGTGAACTACATGGACTACACCGACGACCGCGGCATGGTGATGTTCACCAACGACCAGGTGGCCCGGATGGAGGCCTGCCTGGACACTGTCCGCACGGACCTCAACCAGGGCTCGGGACCCGGTACTGCGCTGCCGACGCCGGCCGGTCCGGTGGTGTCGTGGGACGAGAACCGGATCGACGCGTTCGTGCTCGGGACCGACCGCGCGACGTACCACAAATGGTGGGACGGAGCGGCCTGGGGACCGTCTGTCAGTGGCTACGAATACCTGGGTGGTGTGTGCATGAGTGCTCCTGAAGTCGCGTCCTGGGGGCCGAACCGGCTCGACGCGTTCGTCCTCGGAACCGACCACGGGCTCTATCACAAGTGGTGGGACGGAAGCGCCTGGGGACCGTCGGACACCGGCTACGAAGCGCTCGGTGGCGTCTGCATGAGCCCGCCGCGAGTGGCGACCTGGGCCGAGAACCGGCTCGATGTGTTCGTCCTCGGGACCGATCGCGCGCTCTACCACAAGTGGTGGGACGGGGCCGTGTGGAACGACTTCGAGTACCTCGGCGGCACCTGCATGAGCCCACCCGAAGTGGTTGCCTGGGGCCCTGATCGATTGGACGTCTTCGTCCTCGGTACGGACAACGCGGTCTACCACAAGTGGTGGGACGGCACGGCCTGGGGCGGATTCGAGTCGCTCGGCGGCGTCTGCGCCAGTCCCCCGACCGCCGTCGCCTGGGGCCCGAACCGGCTCGATCTGTTCGTCATCGGGACCGACTCCGCCCTGTACCACCAGTGGTGGGACGGCACCTCGTGGTCCGGCTTCGAGTCACTCGGCGGCATCTGCACGAGCGCCCCGACCGTCGTCTCGTGGGCCGCGAACCGGCTGGACGTCTTCGTGCTCGGGACCGACTCGGCGCTGTACCACCAGTGGTGGGACGGCACGTCCTGGTCCGGTTTCGAGTCGCTCGGTGGGATCTGCACCGAGGAGCCGCGGGTGACCTCGTGGGGCGCTGACCGGCTTGACGTGTTCGTGGTCGGCACCGACGGCGGGATGTATCACAAGTGGTGGGACGGGACCGCCTGGGGACCGTCCGTCACCGGGTACGAGGCGCTCGGCGGGGTGATCAGCGATTTCAAGCTGGACCAGCCGGCGCCGGACCAGTTGCCGATGCCGAACGGCACCGCCGAGGCGGTGCTGAACTGAACACCACGCAGCTGGTCGGGCGGTGGACGCACTCCTTCGAGGAGGACCACGACGGGGCCACCGTCTACCGCCGCGACGACTTCGCCTTCCCGCCGGCCCGTGGCCGGCGGGGGGTGGAGTTCCATGCCGACGGCAGCTTCACCGACTGGGCGATCGGCCGGGGCGACGCTCCGGAAGGACGCGCGGCCGGGCGCTGGGCACCGTCTGGTCAGGTCAGCCGCGGTCCGGCGTCGAGCGGGTCGATCGTGGCAGTGGCGCCCGATCGGCTGGAGATCGTTTGGAGGGAGTGAGATGACCG
Organism: Streptomyces sp. SID13031; assembly: GCF_010548305.1. Lineage (GTDB taxonomy): Bacteria > Actinomycetota > Actinomycetes > Propionibacteriales > Kribbellaceae > Kribbella. Next base: position 112,196 of record NZ_JAAGLV010000026.1, on the reverse strand, counting down.
GTTCGCCTGTTCGATACCTCGTGGTGCCGACTGTGGATGCCGCCGACGGCGCCAAGTCGGCGCGCTTCGGCGACAAGACGATCCTGTGGGGACCCGCCGACCAGAAACTCGGCCGGGCATCGCGTACTGCGCCCGGGCTGGTGCTCGTGACGCAGGTCGGCCGCACCTTCCAGGACGAGTACCCCGACGTCACGCCGTTGCTCGACCACGGTCGCCATCTGGTGATCTCGGCCGCCGACAAGCCCCGGCGGCGCTCCAACCATTGCTGGCGGGTCGAGGTGCTGAAGGCCGGTACTACGGTCGTCGACGTCCCGGCGCGAGCGGCCCGGCGGGTGGACCCATCGGTGGCCGCGCTGCTCGGTGAGCTGACGCCGATGTCCTACCAGGCTGATCTGACCTGGCTGGCGAGTCTGCCGACCAGGCACTCGCTCAGCGCTTCGTTCACCACCGCGGTGGACTTCGCGGCGGCCCGGATGGTTGCCCTCGGCTACAACGTCACGCGGATGCCGATCACCGTCGGGGCGGGGCACTCGGAGAACCTGATCGGCGATCGGCCCGGCAACGGCACGGGGACTCGCGGGCTGGTGGTCATCACGGCGCATCTTGATTCGATCAACCTCGCGGGTGGTGTCGGGGGTAGTTCGCCCGGCGCTGACGACAACGCGAGCGGGTCGGCCGGAGTACTGGAGCTCGGGCGGCTGATCGCCGGACGGACGTGGGAGCACGACGTACGGCTGATCCTCTTCGGTGGCGAGGAGGAGGGGTTGTTCGGGAGCAAGCAGTACGTCGCCGCGCTGCCGGCGGCCGAGCGGGCGCGGATTCGCGCGGTGCTCAACATGGACATGATCGCGTCGAAGAACACGGCTGTGCCGACGGTGCTGTTGGAGGGCGCGGCGGTGTCGTCCGGGCAGATCGGCGACCTTGCCGCGGCGGCCGCGACGTACACGGGGTTGAAGGTCGAGACATCGCTGAATCCCTTCGCCAGCGATCATGTGCCGTTCATCAACGCCGGGGTGCCGGCGGTGCTGACGATCGAAAGCGCCGACAGCGCGAACGGGCACATCCACTCGGCCAACGACAAGCTCGAATTCCTCGACTGGGCGTTGGCGAGCGAGATCCTGCGGATGAACGCCGCCGCTCTGGCGGGCTGGCTCGGGCTGGCGGCTGCCCCGGAGGTGCCCCGACCGGCCGGCTCAGTGGTGTCTTGGGGACCTGACCGGCTCGACATCTTCGTCGTGGGCACCGATGCGGCGCTGCATCACCTGTATTGGGACGGCGGCCGGTGGCACGATTTCGAGTCGTTGGGAGGCGTCATAAGCTAGCCAGGGTGACGGACCTGGACTGGAACGGTTGCCTGAATACTCGCGACCTGGGCGGATTCCCGACCCGGCATGGTGGGGTCACCCGGGGCGGGACGGTGATCCGGACCGACTCCCTCGACAAGCTCGACTCCGTGGGGCTGACGGCGTTGACCGGGGTCGGGGCCGGCTTGGTGCTCGACCTGCGCTCCGACTGGGAGATGAAGCAACCACACCCGCTCGATGGCGTAGCGGCGTACCGGCGGATCCCCTGGATCGACCCGGTACGCGAGAAGGACCGCGTGCCGGCGGACGAGCCGTTGCTGGCCGACATCTATCGCGGCAGCCTCGATCGGAACCAGGGCCAGATCGGGCAGGCGTTGCGGACTCTTGCGGAGGCGCCGCAGGGTCAGCCGGTCGTCGTGCATTGCAAGTCGGGCAAGGATCGCACCGGGTTGCTGGTCGCGTTGCTGCTCGACCTGGTCGGCGTACCGCGGGAGGAGATCGCCACCGACTACGCGATCAGTGAGCAGCGGTTGGGGGTTCTCGCGCGGATCGCCGCGCTGCCGGTCGACGAACGGGCGGCGGCTCTCGTGCTGTCACGGACGCTGCCCGAGACGATCCTGGATTCTCTGGAGTACGTCGATACGCAGTACGGCGGGGTGCGCGCCTATCTGACGCAGTGTGGGTTGACGCCGCTGGAGCTTCATCGGCTGGCGACGCGGTTGGTGGAATCGCCGATCGAGGCGGTCGTCCCTGGGTTGTCGGCCACCTTCAGCGAGTCGGCGCCTTCGGCCTCTTCGACGTCATCGCGACGGGCGACGAGGTCGCCGGCCACAAGCCGGACCCGGCGATCTACCTACTCGCCTTGGAACGCCTAGGACTCCCCGGTACTGCGACCGCCGCGGTCGAGGACACACCCCATGGCGTCGCGGCAGCCGCGGCGGCGGGGATGGCGACCATCGCGATCCCCAACCCGTACGTGCCGACCGACTCGCTGACCGCCGCTGACCTGGTCCTGAGGAGCGCTTCCGAGCTGCCACTCAGCGAGGCGATGCTGGCGGTTTCGACCGTTTGAACCCTGCGTTTGACCGGCCGACGGCGAGGTTTCGGCGCGCGGTGGCCCAGGGCATTGGCCCCGCACGTCGGTTACGTTGAACAGAAGTAGGACCGCTGGGGGGCGGCGCGGGCTGGGGAGAGGAACCTGCGATGGCTTTATTACTGTTTCTGGCCGCGGCCGGGTTCAGCATTACCGGGCTGATCACGGACAACCAGACGATGGTCTGGGTCGGCTGGGCGTTCTGGGCGGTGGCGCTGCTGGCGACCGTTCTCGGCTGGCTCCGGCGACGGCAGAAGTTCGGCTCGATCGAAGAGGCGCAGGCCGCCGCCGACGCGGGCGATCCACGCGCGCTGCGGACGCTGGCGCTGCTCGCCAAGATCGACGGCGACACTGACAAGGCCGAGCGGTTGCTGCTGACTGCAATCGATGCCGGAGACGTCGAGTCGATGTGGGAGATGGGCCGGCTGATCGAGGACCGCGACGGTCTCGCGGCCTGCGAGCCGTGGTTCCGGATGGCAGCGGAGAACGGTCACTTCTTCGCCAAGCGCCTCTTCCGCCGCGGCGCCGCCCTCAACCTCGACGGCACCACCCCACTGTGAGACCAGCCTGCTCAGAGCACGGACAGCGGTAGCAACTTCTTGCCGGTGGGGCCGATCTGGATCTCGGTGTTCATCTGCGGACAGACGCCACAGTCGAAACACGGCGTCCAGCGGCAGTCCTCGACCTCGATCGCGCCGTCCACCTCGAGCGCGTCCTGCCAGTCCTCCCACAGCCAGTCGCGGTCCAGCCCGGAGTCCAGGTGGTCCCACGGCAGCACTTCGGCGTACTCGCGTTCACGCGTCGTGTACCAGGCGAGGTCGACCGGCTCGCCGGCCAGTGCCTTCTCCGTGGCGGCGATCCAGCGGTCGTACGAGAAGTGCTCGCTCCAGCCGTCGAAGCGGCCGCCGTCGCGCCAGACCTGCTCGATGATCCGGCCGACCCGGCGGTCGCCGCGGGACAGCAGTCCCTCGATGATGCCCGGCTTGCCGTCGTGGTACCGGAAGCCGATCGCCTTCGCGTACTTCTTGTCCGAGCGGATCGCCGCGTTCAGCTTGGCCAGCCGGGCGTCGGTCTCCTCGACCCCGAGCTGCGCGGCCCACTGGAACGGCGTGTGCGGCTTCGGCACGAACCCGCCGATCGACACCGTGCAACGGATGTCGTTGCGGCCGGACACCTCGCGGCCGGTCTGGATCACGCGCTTGGCCAGCGCGGCGATCGCCAGCACGTCCTCGTCGGTCTCGGTCGGCAGCCCGCACATGAAGTACAGCTTCACCTGCCGCCAGCCGTGGCTGTACGCCGCGCCGACGGTACGGATCAGGTCGTCCTCGCTGACCATCTTGTTGATCACCTTGCGCAGCCGGTCCGAGCCGCCCTCGGGGGCGAACGTCAGACCACTGCGCCGGCCGTTGCGGGAGAACTCGTTGGCCAGCGTGATGTTGAACGCGTCGACCCTTGTCGAGGGCAACGACAGCGAGACGTTGCTGCCCTCGTACCGGTCGCCGAGACCCTTCGCGACCTCGGCGATCTCGCTGTGGTCGGCCGACGAGAGGCTGAGCAGGCCGACCTCCTCGAAGCCGGTCTTCTTCAGCCCGTTCTCGACCATGTCGCCGATCGTGGTGATGCTGCGCTCGCGGACCGGGCGGGTGATCATCCCGGCCTGGCAGAACCGGCAGCCACGGGTGCAGCCACGGAAGATCTCGACGGAGAACCGCTCGTGCACGGTCTCGGCGAGTGGTACCAGCGGCTTCTTCGGGTACGGCCAGGCGTCCAGGTCCATCACGGTGTGCTTGGCGGTCCTGAAGGGGACGCCGGGGCGGTTCGGTGCGATCCGCTTGATCCGGCCGTCGTCGAGGTAGTCGACGGTGAAGAACTTGGGGATGTAGACGCCGCCGGTGGAGGCGAGCCGGTGCAGCACCTCGTCGCGGCCGCCCGGGCTGCCCTCGTCCTTCCACTCCCGGATCACGTCGGAGATCGCGAGCACGATCTCCTCGCCGTCACCGAGCACCGCGGCGTCGATGAAGTCCGCGATCGGCTCGGGGTTGAACGCGGCGTGCCCGCCGGCCAGCACGATCGGGTCCTCGTCGGTGCGATCCACGGCGTACAGCGGGATGCCGGCCAGGTCGAGCGCGGTCAGCATGTTGGTGTAGCCGAGCTCGGTGGAGAACGAGAGCCCGAAGACGTCGAAGGCGCGCACCGGCCGGTGGCTGTCGAGGGTGAACTGCGGGATCTCGTGGTCCCGCATCACCTTCTCCATGTCGGGCCAGACCGAGTACGTACGCTCCGCGAGCGTGTGCTCACGCTCGTTCAGCACCTCGTACAGGATCTGGACGCCCTGGTTGGGCAGGCCGACCTCGTAGGCGTCCGGATACATCAGCGCCCAGCGCACGCTCACCGAGTCCCAGTCCTTGCTGACCGAGTTGAGCTCACCGCCCACATACTGGATCGGCTTCTGCACAGTCGGCAGCAGCGCTTCCAGCCGCGGGAACAACGATTCAACAGTCATCACAGAACTTCCCACTCGACGCACCCTTGCCGCCACTAGCCTAACGCCGGTGCTGGGTAGCTCCCGCATCGCGGCGGGAGCGTGGTCAGCGATGGGTCGTGTTCCCTCCCCCGCCGGCCCGTCTGGTCGGCGGGCGAAGCGTACAGCCGAGGAGGCTCAGCGCAGGGTGGTTCCGCGGAGGAAGTCGGGGGTCAGGGCGGCTGTGATGCCCTCGGCATCGCCGTGGACCACCTGGAGGAGATCGGGGTCGGTGAAGAGCGGGTCTAGATCGGCCGGTACGGCGGGAGGCAGGTCCGTTGTCGTGCCCAGGTGGTCGAGGTGTTCGGGGTAGCGAGACAGGTGGCCGGCCAGTTTGGGCCAGCGGAGGATGAGGATGGTCCAGAGGGCGGTTTGCTGCTCGTTGCCCTCGTCCTCCTCGAGGTTCAGGCCTTGCAGGGTCTCGATGCCGCGGGCGATGCCGTAGGCGTTGACGAGGCGTTTCATCGCGCGCGGGTTCGGATCGCGACCGAGCAGCGCTCGGAACGGTTCGAGCGTGTGCTTGTTGCGTTGCTGGGCGCGTTCACTGACCATCTCGACCGCAACCGCCTCCAGCCGCGCCTGCTGATCGGCAACAGTGCTGCCGGGGTTCGCGAGCACCTCCGCGCGCGCCTGGCCGCTGTCCTTCCCGGCCAGATCACGCCTGGCATCGGTACGGGCCTGCTCCAATGCCTTCGCGTCCGGCACATTCGCCGATCGGAGAATGCGACCCCAGAAAGCCTCCAGTTGCTTCCCGGCCCGGGGTAGCCCGGTGGAGATCTGGAACGTCTTCTCCAGGAAGAGGTAGCCGACGGGCCGCCCGGCATCACCGGCCGCGCCGGCGAATCCGTCGTACTCCTTGGCGTAGCTGTCCGCGAGCCAGTCGCGATCCGCGGCGATCACGTGTCTGGGGAGAACAGATCGCGATTGCCGGTCCCACCGAACCAGCCGTCCCGCCACGCGAGCCCGACGATGACGGCAACGGCGATCAGCGCGAGATACCCCGGCCAGCCGCCCTTGGACCGCCAGTACCACTCGTGCAACCGGAGCTTGATCGCCCGCGACCGGTCGAAGGTCTCCAAGTCGCGCACCGCACCCGAGTACAGCGCTGTCATCAACCACCACCACGGCGGCTCGATCCGCTGGTGCCGCCACGCGTTGAACTCGACGACAACGGACCGCTTCTCCCCCGTCGCCTCATCCGACTTGCGCAACTCGGCGGCCAGAAAGTTGAGCACGGAGGTCTTCCCCGCACCCCAAGGCGCATGCAGATGCACGATGAACGCCCCACCCCGCGGCGCCCGCGAATCCACCGCCCGCTTGCTGTTTTACCCCTCTTCCATCCGAGCATCCCGAATCCGCCGGGCCAACACCCGCGCAAACCCCTCCCGCCCCAACTCATCGACGTACGCAGGCCCATCGGTATGAGTAGGAACCAACTCCTCCCGAGCAGGCGTCACACGTCCCTCGGCGGAGGCTGTGATGGAACCAAGCTGTGCGCTGACCGAGCCGGACGAGGAGATGTGTGGCGGGGTAGCGAATTCGATCAGGCGGTTGTAGATGGCTGGGTCGAGGACGTGGATGCGGAGGGCCCCCGGGTGCTTGCCGTAGCCGGCTGCGATTGCTGTCAGCGAGTCGACCGGCGACAGATGATCGATGGCTCCAGAGCCGAGCAGCGGGAAAGCGGCCGATCCACCATTCGTGACCTGCTCGCCGACGGACTGCGCAGCCTTCCAAACGGCTCGCTCCGCGGCCTCGGGCGACGTGACGACCGCTGCCAGCCAGATGCCCTGCTCACTGTCCGTACGCTGGCCGGCGAGCTTGATCTCCCCGGGCTCGAAGACCTCTGCCGGCGACAGGATCCCGAGTTCGGCAAGCCCCTGCTTGAACGCCGGCGACATACGACCGTCGGGACCACAGGGCACCACTAAGAAGTCTGCGTCGCTCTCGAAGAGATCGCCCAGAATCAGCTCGACCTCGCGCTCCTGAACCAGCAGCAGCGTCCGTTCTCCTGCAGCCATTCACTCCTCCCCGCCTGCAGGGTAGTGGCTGGGTGACGGCTACGGACAGTGGTCAGGTCAAGTGGGTGAGGAGTAGTTGGTTGATCTGGGCGGGGTGGGAGTAGGTGACCAGGTGGGCGGCGGCCTCGATGATCTCCAGGTGGGCGCCGGGGATTTGGGTGGCCAGGGGGATGACTGTTTCGGGTGGGACTGAGGCGTCTGAGTCGGTGGTGATCAGGAGGACGGGGGCGGTGATGTCTGCGAGGGCGGGGCGGAGGTCCATGGCTCCTAGGGCTTCGCAGCTGGAGGCGTAGCCCTCGGGGGAGGTTGCCAGTAGTTGCTGGCGGATGGCGTCGACTTCTGCGGCGTGCGCAGCGGCGTACTCGGGGAGGAACCATCGGGTCAGCGTGGGCTCCACGATTGCCTTGGTGCCTTCGGAGCGGACTTGGGCGGCTCGGTCGGTCCACGTTTGGGCCCCTGCGGCTGGGTACGCCGGTGGGCAGAGGAGCGCGAAGCGGTGGAAGCGGTCTGGGGCGTTCTCGGCCAGCCAGAGGCCGACTGCGCCGCCCAGGGAGATGCCTACATACGACGCCCGCTCGATCAGCAACTCATTGAGGAGCTCGATCACGTCGCCGCCGAAGTCCTCGATCGCGTACGGGCCGTCGGGTGCCTCGGAGTCGCCGTGGCCGCGGTGGTCGAAGGCGATCACCCGGAAGCGCTTGGACAGTACTTCGAGTTGCGGCGCCCACATCGCGTGCGTAGTACCGAGGGATGAGCCGAGCAGTAGCACGGGCGCGTCGTCGGGGCCGGTCGTCTCGTAGTTGAGTCGCATGAAGCCCACCATACGAACGTTGCTAGCGTCGGCGCATGATCAACGGTGTCCCTGGGTTGGGAAATGTGGTCGAGCTGGCCGAGGTGGTGCGGAACGGGTTCGTGGAGAGCCGGCACTTCGGGCTGGCGGTGGCACTCGATCCGGACGGGAAGCAGCTCTTCGCGGCTGGGGACGTGAACGCGGTAGTACTGCCGCGGTCGACTGCCAAGCCGTTGCAGGCCGTGGGGTGCATCGTCGCCGGGGCGGAGCTTGATGGCGAGGAGACCGCGATCGGGGCCGGAAGTCACACCGGTGAGGATCGGCATGTCGCTCTGGTGGACCGCTTGCTGGCCGCCGCCGGGCTTGGGCGCGACGCCCTGGGGTGTCCGCCTGATCGGCCGGAGGATGAGGCGACCCGGTTCCAATTGATTGCCGAAGGCATCGAGCCGGAGAAGGTCCGGATGAACTGCTCGGGCAAGCATGCCGCAATGCTCAAGGCAACTGTTGCTCAAGGCGACGACCCCACCGGCTACCTCTCCCCGCTCTCGACCGTCCAGCGGACGATCGCGGCGGAGATCGAGCGCCTGACGGAGTCCTCGACCGGGATCGTCACCGTCGACGGCTGCGGCGCTCCCCTGCTCGGGATGCCACTGTCCGGCCTTGCCCGTGCCTTCAGCCACCTCGCGACGGCAGCAGCCGATACTGCTGACAGCCAGGTGGCCGCCGCGATGCGGAAGTACCCGGAACTCGTTGGTGGCAAGGGCCATCAGAACAGCGAGGTCATGCGCCTGCTCCCCGGCGTGATCGCCAAGGGCGGCGCCGAAGGCGTGATCGCGATGGCAACAGTGGACGGTCACGCGGTAGCGGTCAAGGTCATCGACGGCAGCCCGCGGGCGACCACAGCACTCGCCCTCACCCTGCTGCAGAAGTGCGGCCTCGACGTCTCCCCCGCCGCCACCTTGATCAACCTGCCCATCCTCGGCGGCGGAAAGCCCGTCGGCGAGATCCGGCCAACAATCTGACGGCTCTCAGGCAATCCCGGTAGCGGCACTACAAGCCGCTATCGGTACAGGGCGAGGGCGCCCGTCAGGGAGTCGACCGCGCGGCGGGGGCCGTGGATGGCCAGCGCGGTGTATTCGAGGTCCTCCGCCTTGGTACCACTCATCGTCGCGAGGTACTGGTCGTAACTGCGGGACGTCCGGGCCACCTGGTTGATGTCGTGGACGTCGAGGTCGGGGTGGGCGGCGGCTGCGGCGTGGAGTTCGCTCAGCCGGGTCGGGTCGGCCTTCAGGACCGGCACAGGGTGAGCGCTGACCCCCGGATGGAGCTGGGCAGAGGCGTCGGGGGCGTCGTCGCCGGTCAGGTCGGGTAGGTGGGAGCCGAGGCTGATCCCGCTCAGGACCGCCGCATTGAGGGCAACTCCGACGGGGGCGTCCGCATCAATGATCACTACTATCTTGTTCGCCAGCATGGTGAGGAAGCTAGCCGTTTACACGGGTCTCTGCTGGGGTCGCCGAACTTTGTTCGGTAGATCTGGCAAAATGGCCGTCATGGACGAACTTGATACGGCGCTCCTGCGGCTGCTCCAGAACGACGCTCGCCGGACCAACCGCGAGATGGCGGCCGAACTGGGGATCGCGCCGTCCACCTGCCTGGAGCGAGTCCGCGGGCTGCGCGATCGCGGCGTGATCAGCGGCTTCCACGCGGAGGTCGACCTGCAGGCGATCGACCGCTCCACCCAGGCGATCATCTCGATCAAGCTCCGCCCGCAGGCGATGGCCGTTGCGACCGCCTTCCAGGACTATGTCCAGAGCCTGCCGCAGACGCTGGCGATGTTCATGGTCTCCGGCGCCTCCGACTTCCTCGCCCACGTGGCCGTCCGCGATACCCAGGCCCTGCGCGACTTCGTCCTCGACCTCGCCAAACGCCAGGAGATCGGCGACATCCGCAGCTCGGTCATCTTCGAACACCACCGCCGCACCACCGTCCTCCCGCTCCCCGCACGGTGACCCCGGTACTACCGCCAGGCTCCGTCGTAGAGATCAGCCGCCGGGCACTCGCGTTGAGATCAGCTGCCGGGCTTGGTGAGGATGATGCGGGCCTTTTCGACGGCCGCCTCAGTGGCGCCGTCGAGTTCGCCCGGCTGGCCGGCCAAGATGCCGACCGAGAGGATGACGTCGCTGATGCCGGCGACGGCCGCTACGTACTCGAGGCCTTCCTTCGGGCCGGAGACGCCGGTCAGCTTGAAGGCGAACGGTGAGTCGCCGAACTTCGGCGCCTCGATCTCGACGACCTCCATCTGGGTGGAGCCGGCGCCAACGCCTCGCATGGTGACCTTCTTGCACGACGTCACGGCTTCGCGGTACGAGTCCTGCAGCTCGGCGACCGCCTGCTGCGTTCGCAGCGAGTCCAGCGAGAAGTCGATGTACGGACCTTCCTGACTGCCGGAGAAGGAGCGGTGCGCGTTCGCCTTGGAACCGGGCGCCTCGTCGGCATTGAGGTACTTCACCAGCGTCTTGCACTTGCTCGTCGGCGCCGAGAACGGCGTGCTGGCCTGGCCCGCAGGGTCATCCTCTTCCTCGGAGAAGCCGCTCGGCAGCTCCTTCAGCGCGAGCAACGCCTTGGTGAGCTCGGTTTTCGTCCGTTTGACCGGAGCCGTGTTGATGGCCGGATCGATCGGCGTACTCTCCGTAGGAGTCGCGGTCACCGAGGGTGTCTGCGTCGGGGCGGCCGCGCCCTCGGGCTTGTCCTCACCGCAGGCGGTGAGCGTCAACGAAAGAGCAGCGGCAACGGCGAGCGGAAACGCGAGCTTCATGACCCATCCAGAACCGTCGAGGGCGCAAGGAAGCTGAAGCGTACCCGACTAGGGCGAGCCGGAAGACATGCGCTAAACCTGGTGGGATCGCAGGTGGATGTTCTGCAGCAACCCGATGGCCAGCAGCCCGGCGAACATCGAGGATCCGCCGTACGAGACGAACGGCAGCGGCAGGCCGGTGACGGGCATGATTCCCATCGTCATCCCGATGTTCTCGAAGGCCTGGAAGGCGAACCAGCAGACGACCCCGGTGGCGACCAGCCGGCCGAAGGCGTCCCGCGCGTTGACCGCGATCCGCAGACCGCGCCACAGGATCAGCACGAACAGGCAGATGATCGCGCCCGCGCCGATCAGGCCGAGCTCCTCCCCCGCGACGGTGAAGACGAAGTCGGTGTGTTGCTCGGGCACGAAAGCATTCTGCGTCTGTGAACCGTGGAACAGGCCCTGGCCGAAGACACCGCCGTTGCCGATCGCGATCCGCGCCTGGTTCACGTTGTAGCCGATGCCCTGCGGGTCCGAGCCCGGATCCGCGAACGCGGTGAAGCGCGCCAGCTGGTACTTCTTCAGCACGTTGAACTGGATCGCCAGCACCGCGATCACCGTCGCCGCCGTGACGATACCGAGCATCCAGCGCTTCGGTACGCCGGAGACAGCCACGATGCCGAAGACGATCGAGCCGAGCACCATCACGGTGCCGAGGTCGGGTTGCAGCATCACCAGCAGCATCGGGATCGCGGCGACCGCGATCGCTTGCCCGATGTCGATCGTGCGCGCCTCGCGATGGTTCGTCTCGCCCTTCTCGGCGATCAGCAGCGCCATCCCGACGATCACCGCGAGCTTGGCGAACTCGCTCGGTTGTATCGACATCCACGGCAGCTGGATCCACGACCGCGACCCGTTGATCACCGCGCCCACACCGGGGACCAGGACGAGGATCAGCCCGGCCACCGACGCGGCATACAGGACCGGGGCGAGGATGCGGACGCGGCGATGGTCGCTGACGGCGGCGAGCACCGCGAGGACGAGGCCGATGGCGAAGTTGAGCGCGTGCCGGAGCAGGAACACGTGCTGGTTGCCCTCGGTGAGGGCTGTTCGCTCGTACGTCGCCGACCAGATCAGCAGCGAACCGATGGCCGACAGCGCCAGCACGCCGATCACGAGCACCCAGTCGACCTGCCAGAGCGTCGAGCGCCGATCAGCCCGCGGCCGAGACTGCCGAATCGGCGTCAACAGACTCATCGGCCGGCCTCTCTCGCGCACAACGCGAGCGCCATCATTGCGCGTTCTGCTTTGCGGGTGGCGTGACCGGGGGCTTGATGTTGTAGAGCGTCTCGTAGATGTGGCGGACCGCGGTACCGCCGGCGCCCGAGCCCGAACCGGCCTGGCTGAGCATCATCACGACGGCGTAGCGATCCGTGTAGGTCGCCATCCAGGACGTCGTCTGCTTGCCGTAGACCTCGGCCGTTCCGGTCTTGGCGCGAACCGGCACCTGGTCCAGCGGGAACCCACCGAACTTCCAGGCGGCCGTCCCGGTCCGGGCGGTCTCCTTGAGCGCGTTGTCGATGTAGCGCAGCGTCGAGGCCGGCACCGGCAGCCTGGCCGAGAGTTTCGACGGGACCGGCTTGACCTTGCCGTTCGGGCCGATCACCGCCTTGGCCACCCGCGGCTCCCAGAGCTTGCCGCCGTTCGCGAGCGCCGAGTAGACCGTCGCCATCTGCAACGGAGTGACCGTGGTGTCGCCCTGGCCGATGGAGAAGTTGACCGCGTCACCGGCGCGGTAGCGATACCCGTCGGCGCAGAACTCGCGGGAGAACTGTTTCAGGAACGCCGACGTGCCGGCCGGTGGGTTGTCGGCGAGCTTGCAGTAGTAGTCCTTCTGCGCGTCGTAGTAGTCCTTCTTCCACTTCCGGTCGGCGATCCGGCCGGACACCTCACCGGGCAGATCGACCCCGGTCGGCTTGCCGAAACCGAAGTTCTTCGCCATCTGGACCAGCGGGTCGGCCGCGTTCAGGTCGCCGGAGTTGCCGCCCTCCTTGAGCCAGAGCGCGTAGGCGATCCGGTAGAAGAAGGTGTCACAGGAGATCGAGAGCGCCTCGTCGAAGCCGATCATCCCGTAGGAGGCCGACTCGTAGTTCTTGAACCGGCGGTCGCCGACCTCGAAGAACGACGAGCAGTCCAGCCGGGTCTTCGGCCCGTACCCGTTGGCCATCGCGGCCGCGGTGGTGATCGGCTTGAAGGTCGAACCGGGCGCGAGCTGGCCCTGGACCGCCCGCGACACCAGCGGCGTGCCGGCCTTGGTCGAGTAGAGCGCGTCGAGCTCGCGTTGCGAGATACCGCCGACCCAGACGCCCGGGTCGTAGTTCGGATAGCTGGCCATCGCGACGATCTGGCCGGTCTTCACGTCCATCACGACGGCCGCGCCGGAGTCGGCGATGTAGTTCTTGTGGGTGATCTTGTCGTACTGCTTGCGGGCCGTCATGATCGCGCCGCGCAGCTGGGCCTCGACCGACGCCTGGACGCGCGCGTCGATACTCGTCATCAACGTCGAGCCCGGCACCGGCGCGGTCTGCTTCTGGATGCCGGTCGTGTAGCCGACCGCGTCGACGATGACGTTCTTGACGCCCGGCGTCCCGCGCAGCAGTTGGTCGTAGGTGCGCTCGACACCGGCCCGGCCGACCAGGTCGGAGCGGTGCGGCACCGAGTCCTGCCCGGCCTGGTCGAGCTTGTCCAGCTCGTCGGTGGTGATCGGCGAGAGGTAGCCGAGGATGTGCGCCGCGTTCACCTTGTACGGCGCTGGATACGCGCGCAGCGTCGCCGACTCGGCGGCCACGCCCGGGAAGTCCTCGCGGCGCTCCATCACCTCGATCGCGACCTGCTCGCTGACGTCCTTCGCGACCGGGATCGGCTGGTACGGCGTACCGTTCCAGCAGGCCGGCGGCTTGGAGGCACCGGGCTCACCGCAGAGCATCGTGTGGGCGGTCAGGTCCTTCGGCGTCTGGCCGAGCACCTTCGCCAGCCTGGCCAGGACCTGTTTCTGCTGGTCGTCGGGCAGCTTCGCGAGCACCGAGCGGTCGACGGTGATCACCAGGGACACCCGGTTGCCGACCAAGGTCCGGCCGGCCGCGTCGACGATCGTGCCGCGCGGCGCCGGGACGAGCACCTCGCGGGTGTGGTTCTGGGTGGCGGCCTGTGAGTAGTCGTCGGACGACATCACCTGCATGTACCAGAGCCGGGCGATCAGGGTGAACATCAGCGAGAAGACGAGCACCTGGATCACGAACAGACGCAACCGCGGTTTCAGCGGCGCCGGGTTGAAGCTGTCGAAGCTCATGGCAGCACCCGCCGCCGCTCCCGCGCCGGGACGACGCGGCCCATCACCCACATCACCAACGGGATGACCACGATCGCGCCGACCACGTCGTAGCCGGCGGCGATACCGAGCCGGACACCGAACTCACCCCAGTCGACCGCGGGATCATGCAGCAGCGACCCGGTCGCGGAGTACACGGTCAAGGACAGCGCCGCACCCAGTACTACGGTGAGCGCGACCCCGAGTGGACCGACCGGCCCGGTCGACGTCTCGCGCCGGATCAGGCCGGCGACATACCCGGACAAGGCCAGCGCCAAGGCCCAGCGGCCGGCTGTGTGGTCGGCGGGCGGCACCACGTCGAGCATCAGCCCACCGAGGAAGCCGGCGATCGCGCCCCACTCCGCACCGCGGGACAGCGCGAGCGCGACGACCACGATCATCACCAGGTCACAGCTGACCCCGGCGACCGCGATGTGCGGCAGCACCGACGTCTGCACGGTGACCGCGAGCATCAGGAACAAGGCCGCCAGCGCGATCCGGATGGCCGGCATCTCAGCGTCCCTTCTCCGGCGGGACGGTCCCGCGCGGCGCCCGCGCGGGCGGACCGGTGACGACGCCGACCAGGTCGATCCGGCTCGGGTCGACGAACGGCTTCACCAGCGCGGTCGAGCCGAGCGCGCCGTTGACGGCCGTCACCGAGGTGACCTCGCCGATCGGCACGCCCGGGACGTACGGGGCGTTGCCACTTGAGCCCCAGGTGACGATCCGGTCGCCCACCTTCGGCCGTGCCTTCAGGTCCACCAGCTTGTAGTCCAGTGCCGCCGACGAGCCGACCTCGCCGCGGCCGGAGACGAACCCGAGCGCCATCGTGGAGTTCAGCCGGCCGCCCACGGTCGAGTTGCGGTCGCCGATCAGCAGCACCGTGGCGGTGGCCTCGGTGACGCGCACGACGCGGCCCACCAGCCCGTCGCCGTTCAGTACTGTCATGTCCGGTCGCACCCCGTCCGCCGTTCCGGCATCGATGGTCACTGTGTGGTTGAAGCTCTGCGCGCTCCCCAGCCCGACCACCCGGGCCGGCGTCACCGTGTATGCCGGGGCCACCTTCAGCAGGCGGTCCAGCTCGGTGGCGCGGTTGCGCGCGTAGTCGGTGGTGCGGAGCTCGCTGACGAGTTTCTCGTTGTCTGCGGTGAGTTTTTCGTTCTCTGCTTTCAACCTATCCACTTCGGCGAACCGGTCCCGGAGGTTGTCCACAGGCTGCCGGGCGTTCGTCGCCGTCGACTCCAACGGGCCGAAGACAGCCGCCGCCGCGTGCCGCAGCGGCTCGACCGGTGAGCCGGCCGAGCGTCGCGCGTCCAGCACGATCAACGTGAACGACGCCAGGATGACGAGCACCAGGATGGTCCGGCGACGGCGGATCTCCCGGGGCAGCCCGGCCGAACGGACCAGCCCTCGCGCCGGCGTACCGAGATCTTTGAGCATGGGTTCAGCGGCGGTCGGTGACGAGGATGCGGTTCAGCGTCTCGATGTTGTCGACGCACTTGCCGGCCCCGAGCACGACGGCGTCCAGCGGGTTCTCGGCGACGTGGATCGGGATGCCCGTCTCGTGCCGCAGCCGCTCGTCCATCCCCTTCAGCAGCGCGCCGCCGCCGGTCAGCACGATGCCCCGGTCGACGATGTCGCCGGCCAGCTCGGGCGGCGTCTTGTCCAGAGTGGCCTTGACCGCGTCGACGATCGCGGTGATCGGCTCCTCGATCGCCTGCCGGATGCTCGCCGAGGACACCTTCACCGTGCGCGGCAGCCCGGAGACCATGTCCCGGCCGCGGATCTCGGAGTCCGGTCCGTCGGAGGTCGGGAAGGCCGAGCCGATGGTCATCTTGATCTGCTCGGAGGTGGCCTCGCCGAGCATCAGCGAGTACTCCTTCTTGCAGTAGTTCACGACGGCCTTGTCGATCGCGTCACCGGCCACCCGGATCGACTGGCTGGTGACGATCCCGCCGAACGAGATCACCGCGACCTCGGTGGTCCCACCGCCGATGTCGACGACCATGTTGCCGGTCGCGTCGCGGACCTCGAGGTTCGAGCCGAGCGCGGCGGCCATCGGCTCCTCGATGATGTAGACCTTGCGGGCGCCGGCCATGTACCCGGCGTCGCGGACGGCGCGCTGCTCGACCGCGGTGATGCCCGACGGGACGCAGACGACGATCCGCGGCTTGGCGAAGTACCGGCGGCGGTGGACGCGCTGGATGAAGTACCGCAGCATCTGCTCGGCGGCGTCGAAGTCGGCGATGACGCCGTCCTTGAGCGGCCGGATGGCGGTGATGTTGCCGGGCGTCCGGCCGATCATCTTCTTCGCCTCGGCCCCGAACGCGACCGCCTCGCGCGGTTCGTCGGTCCGGATCGCGACCACGGACGGCTCGTTCAGTACGACGCCACGCCCACGCACGTACACGAGTGTGTTGGCCGTACCGAGGTCGACCGCCATGTCGCGGCCGAGCATGCTGTTCGCCATCTCGGCGCCCTCCACCTGCTCGGGTCCCGGAATTCTCAGGCTAAGCGCGGACCCAACGCCACCCGGGGACCGACACGACTCGTCCGCCCGCGACGCATCGTATCGGTCCACTCACCGGGCGTTCTCGCCGCCCTGCCTGTTGCTCCGGCGACTGCGGACTACGGCAGGTCGGGGAACCAGATCTTGATCTCGCGGTCGGCCGATTCCGGCGAGTCGGAGCCGTGCACGAGGTTCTCCCGGTTCGACAGCGACAGGTCGCCGCGGATCGTTCCCGGGGCCGCCTTGCGACCATCCGTGGCGCCGTTCAGGGCGCGGACGACCTCGACTGCCTCGTCGCCTTCCAGGACCAGCGCGACCAGCGGGCCGCTCGTGACGAACTCGCGCAGCGGCGGGTAGAAGTCCCGCTCGACGTGCTCTGCGTAGTGCTGGTCGGCCTGCTCGCCGTCGATCGTGCGCAGGTCCATCGCGACGACGGCGAGGCCCTTCGCCTCGAACCGTCCGAGGACCTCCCCGACCAGGCCACGGCGTACCGTGTCGGGCTTGAGCAGGACGAGGGTGCGCTGCGACATGTCTGTTCTCTCTCCGATGCTGTTCAGGCGGGTTTACTGCGGTTGAGCCTAGTGCGTGTCAGCTCGTGGCGGCCTGGGCGGCCTTTGCCTCGTCGATCCGGCGGCCGAGCACGATCGACATCACCCAGAACGCGGCGAAGGCCAGGCCGAGCACGAACATCACCGGTACGACGAAGCCGAGGCCGACCGCGGCGACCTGGATGACCGAGCCCAGGATGTAGCCGACCTGGATGCGCAGGAGTCCCGCGGCGACCAGCGCCAGGACGGCCAGGCCCAGGCACAGCGGGAGCGCAGTACTGGGTTTCACGTCGGCAACAGAGATCATCACCGGCGTGACGAGCGCCAGGACCACGAACTCGAAGCCCAGCACGATGCCGGCCAGCGACCTCACCGCTGCTCCCCGGCCCGTTTGCGGATGAGCAGCGTGCGGGCCTCGCCCGCGGTGATCACCGAGCCGGTGATCAGGACGCCGCCGGTGCCCATCGCGAGCGCGTTCTCCTCGGCCAGCCGGATCGCGTCGTCGATCGCGTCGAGCAGCTTGGGCCGGACGAGCACCCGGTCCTCACCGAAGATCTCGATCGCGATCTCGCCCAGCTCCTCGGCCGGCATCGACCGCTCGAAGGAGTTCCGGGTGCAGACGACGGTCTCCATGATCGGCTCGTACGCCTCGAGGACGCCGTACACGTCCTTGTCCTTCATACAGCCCAGTACGCCGATCAGCGGCTGGAACGCGAACGCCTCGGACACGGTCGCGGCGGTCGCCTCGGCGCCGTGCGGGTTGTGCGCGGCGTCGACGATGACCGTGGGGCTGGTCCGGACGACCTCCATCCGGCCCGGGCTGGTCACCTCGGCGAACGCGGCCTCGACCAGCTCGCGGGTCATCCGCTGCCCCTCGTTCTGCCCACTTGCGCCGAGCAGCGCCTCGACGGCGGCGAGTGCGGTCGAGGCGTTGTGCGCCTGGTACTCGCCGTGCAGCGGAAGGAAGATGTCGTCGTACTCGCCACCGAGACCCTTGAACGAGATCAGCTGGCCGCCGACCGCGACCGAGCGGCTGACGACGCCGAACTCGAGTCCCTCGCGGGCGACCTGCGCACCGACCTCGGCGGCCTTGCGGACCAGTACTTCGGCCACGTCGAGGCTCTGCTGCGAGATCACGACCGTGCCGGCGGGCTTGATGATGCCGGACTTGTCCTTGGCGATGGTGACCGGATCGGAGCCGAGGATGTGCGCGTGGTCGACGGCGACCGGGGTGATCACCGAGACGATGCCGTCGGCGACGTTGGTGGAGTCCCAGGTGCCGCCGAGGCCGACCTCGATCACCGCGACGTCGACGGGCGCGTCGGCGAAGGCGGCGAAGGCCATCGCGGTGAGCACCTCGAAGAACGACAGCGGGTCCTCGTTCTCCGAGTCGACGACATCGACGTACGGCTCGATCTCGGCGTAGACCTCGACGAACCGCTGCTCGTCGATCGGCTCGCCGTTCAGCGTGATCCGCTCCCGGACGGTCTCCAGGTGCGGGCTGGTGAACCGCCCGGTCCGCAGCCCGGCCTCCTGCAGCAGCGCGTCGACCATCCGGGCGGTCGAGGTCTTGCCGTTGGTACCGGTCAGATGGATGACGGGATAGCTCTTCTGCGGGTCGCCGAGCAGCTCGACGAGCCGGCGGACCCGGTCCAGCGTGGGATCGATCTTGTTCTCCGGCCAACGGGCCTGGAGCTTCGCCGACACTTCGGCGTACGAGAGGTCACTCATCAGACCGCCAGTCTAGGGCCGTGGATAACCCGTCGTGAGCACCCCTTGACAACCACTAGGATTGCCGTATGACCGAGACGTCCCGCGTTCCTGACAAGCCCACCCTCGAAGGCCTCGAGGAGAAGTGGGCTGCCGTATGGAAGGAACAGCAGACCTACGCGTTCGACCGTACAGCGGAGCGCGCGGACGTCTACTCGATCGACACCCCGCCGCCGACCGTCTCCGGGTCGCTGCACGTCGGGCACATCTTCAGCTACACCCACACCGACCTGGTCGCGCGCTTCCAGCGGATGCGGGGCAAGAAGGTCTTCTACCCGATCGGCTGGGACGACAACGGCCTGCCGACCGAGCGCCGGGTCCAGAACTACTACGGCGTCAAGTGCGACCCCTCGCTGCCCTTCGATCCCGACTTCACCCCGCCGGAGAAGCCGGACCCGAAGAAGCAGATCGCGATCTCGCGGCAGAACTTCGTCGACCTGTGTGGCGAGCTCACCCACATCGACGAGCAGGCGTTCGAGGCGATGTGGCGCCAGGTCGGGCTGAGCGTCGACTGGAACTACCTCTACACGACCATCTCCGAGGACTCCCGGCGGACGTCGCAGCGCGCCTTCCTGCGGAACTTCGCCCGCGGCGAGGCCTATCTGTCCGAGGCGCCGACGCTCTGGGACGTCACCTTCCAGACCGCCGTCGCGCAGGCCGAGCTGGAGGCCCGGGACTACCCCGGCGCGTTCCACAAGATCGCTTTCCACGGCGCCGACGGCCCGATCTACATCGAGACGACCCGCCCCGAGCTGCTCCCGGCCTGTGTCGCACTGATCGCCCACCCGACCGACGAGCGGTACAAGCACCTGTTCGGTACTACAGTCCGCTCGCCGCTGTTCGACGTCGAGATCCCGGTCCTGGCGCACGAGTTGGCCGAGCCCGACAAGGGCGCGGGCATCGCGATGTGCTGCACCTTCGGTGACCTCACCGACGTCATCTGGTGGCGTGAGCTGCAACTGCCCGTCCGCACCGTCATCGGTCGCGACGGGCGGCTGCTGCGCGACACCCCTGCGTGGCTTGAAGGTTCCGAGTTGTATGCCGAGCTGGCCGGCAAGACCACCTTCAGCGCAAGGGAACTGACCGTCGCCAAGCTGCGCGAGAGCGGCGACCTGGACGGCGAGCCGAAGCCGACGCAGCGGAAGGCGAACTTCTTCGAGAAGGGCGACAAGCCGCTCGAGATCGTCTCCACCCGGCAGTGGTACATCCGCAACGGCGGCCGGGACGAGGAGCTGAAGGCCGAGTTCATCGAGCGCGGCAACGAGCTGGGCTGGGTCCCCGAGTTCATGCACCACCGCTACCAGAACTGGGTCAACGGGCTGAACGGCGACTGGCTGATCTCCCGCCAGCGCTTCTTCGGCGTCCCGTTCCCGGTCTGGTACCCGCTGAACCACGAAGGCGAGCCGGACTACGCGCACCCGCTGATGCCGAGCGAGGCCGATCTGCCGATCGACCCGACCTCGCAGGTCCCCGGTGGGTACGACGAGTCCCAGCGCGGCAAGCCGGGCGGCTTCGTCGCGGATCCGGATGTGATGGACACCTGGGCGACCTCGTCGCTCACCCCGCACATCGTCTGCGGCTGGGAGCGCGACGACGACCTGTTCAAGCGCACCTTCCCGATGGACCTGAACACCCACGCGCACGAGATCATCCGTACCTGGCTGTTCTCCCGCGTCGTCCGGGCGCACTTCGAGAACGGCACGCTGCCGTGGGCGCGGTCGATGATCTCCGGATTCGTCGTCGACCCCGACCGCAAGAAGATGTCGAAGTCCAAGGGCAACGCGGTCGTTCCGTCGGAGATCCTGGAGAAGTTCGGCTCGGACGCGGTCCGCTGGCGTGCAGCGATGGCGCGACCGGGGATGGACTCGCCGTTCGACGAGTCGCAGATGAAGGTCGGTCGCCGGTTGGCGATCAAGGTCCTGAACGCGTCGAAGTTCGTGCTGTCGTTCGGCGCCACCTCGGTCGACGCCGGTGCGGTGACCGAGCCGGTCGACCTGGCGATGCTCGCTCAGCTCCGGAAGGTGACTTCCGAGGCCACCGAGGCATTCGAGCGGTACGACTACACGGGTGCGCTGGAGATCGCCGAGCGGTTCTTCTGGAGCTTCTGCGACGACTACGTCGAGCTGGTGAAGGAGCGCGCGTACGGCGGTCACGGCGAGGAGGGTGCCGCCTCGGCGAAGGCGGCGCTGGCTGTCGCCCTGTCGGTTCAGCTGCGGCTGCTCGCGCCTTATCTGCCGTTCGCGACCGAAGAGGTCTGGTCGTGGTGGCAGGAAGGGTCGATCCACCGGACGTCGTGGCCGGTCGCGGCGGTCGATATCGCGTCGGCCGAGCAGGACCCGGCGGTTCTGGACGCGGTCGCCGAGGTGCTCGCGGGCATCCGCGGCGCCAAGTCGAGCGCCCAGGTCTCGATGAAGACCGAGGTCTCCAAGGCCGAGGTCAGCGGGCCGGCCGCACGGTTGACCCTGGCCGAACGCGCCGAGGTCGACCTCCGGGCCGCCGGCCGCATCACCGGCGAAATCCTCTGGAGCCCGGACGAGTCCGGTTCGGTCTCGGTCATCGCGACCCTCTGACCGTACCGGGCCAGCCGTACCGGAAGGCTCTGTGGCGCCCGCTTCCCTTGGAGGCGGGCGCTACTGCTTTCACTCGACCGACTACCCTGCGGGATCAGTCTGTCCTCGGACCGGCTTGCAGGATCACCTTGTCCGGATATGAAACGATCGGGTCAACCCCAGCCCATCCCCCGGCGACCCCGTCCGAGCGCCCCGAGGAGAACTCCATGAGCACCCCCACCACCCCCGGCCCGGACAAGCGCCCCAAGCAAACCCCACTTCCCCCACAAACCCCTCGCCCACCACAGACTCCCCTGTCTCCTCCTCCCAGCAGCAACGCGCCCGAAGATCCCACCCCAGCCGCAAGCACCACCGCAGCCAACACCCCCACGGACAACTCCGAGGGCGACGGCACACCGGCTAGCAAGACGGGCGCAAGCACCCCAGGCGAACCAGCGACGAGAAGCTCCGCAGCTCCAACCTCCTCGACCGCTGCACCCACCACTGGCAACTCGAAGGTCGCCGACTCAAGCACCACAGCCGCCACCACCAAAACCCAGCCCAGCACCACAGGCGCTGGCGCTGCGGGTGCAGGAAGCTCTGCTGGTGCAGACAGCACCGCTGGCGCGGGCAGCTCGGCTGGCGCCGGGGCGGGCTCGGCTGGCGCCGGGGCGGGCTCGGCTGGGAGTACCAGCGGCGCTGCAGGCGGCTCCCGCACGGGTGAGTCCAAGGGCGGAGGCGCAGCAGGTGGATCGGCGGCCGGGGCTTCTTCTGGCCTGGGCGGCGCCGCCTCCAAGACTGTTGTGCCCGGCGCTGGTGATTCACCGGCCGCTGGTGCGCGCAGCACGACTGATTCATCGGTAGGCGGTGCGAGCAGCACGACCGGTTCGCCGGCCGACGCCGCCAAGAGCCAGCCGAGTGGCACAGCCACCACTGCAGGAGCAGGCTCCACCACGGGTCTAGGAAGCTCTGCAGGAGCAGGCACCACCGCGGGGCCAGGAAGCTCTGCAGGTGCAGGAAGCTCTGCGGGTGTGGGCGGCTCCGCTGGCGCGGGCTCCGCTGCGAGCGCGGTCGGTAGTACGGCGGTCGGTAGTACAGGCGGCGCCGTAGGCGCAGGTAAAGCGGGCGGCGGCGCGGTGTCGGGTGGTGCGGCTGAGGCTATTACTGAGTCGATTCCGGTGCAGGTGGGGAGCGCAGCGGGTGCAGGTGGTGCGGCTGCTGGTGGGGTCAAGGATGTTGTGGGTGGTGTGAATGCTGCTGATGGGAAGGGTGCTGGGGCTGGGGGTGACGGGCCTAAGGGACCTTGGTGGAAGGCGCCTTGGCGGGGGCTTAAGAAGGTTCGGTGGCGGCGGAATCCTTGGGTGACTGTGGGTGGGGTCGTCCTTGCGTTGCTGGTGATTGCGGCTCTGGGGTACTTCGCGGGGCTGGGGCCGATGAGCCGGTTGAACACGGCTCGCGGAATCGAGCCGCCGGCGAAGTTGGGTGGGCTGGATCGGGTGACTGATGCCCAGATACGTGAGCAGCTCAAGCTGGATCAGACGCGGGACGCGTTGAGCCGGATCAATGATGGCAAGCAGGCGACCGTCGAGGCGTACGGGAATCTCGACGGCCAGCGGCTGTTCGTGGTGATCGCGTTGCGCGGCAAGGTCGACATCGACAAGACGATCAAGGACTCCGGCGCCTCGCCCGAGCTGGTCAAGCAGGTCGGGCAGTCGACCTGCGTGGAGTCGACCGACACCCTGCCGACCCAGTGTTACCGGGGATCCAACACCCTCACCGTGATCGCTCAGGCGGCCAACGAGGGCGTCAGCGTCAACGACGTCGGCCCCCTCGCCGACGAAGCCTTCACCGCCATGAAGTAGCTCAGCCGGAAGCGGTCAGGCGAGTAGACCGCTTAGCGCGATCATCACCGGGATCGAGAGCAATGTGCTGAGCAGTACTGCGCTGCGCGCGAGTCGTCGCGCGGCGCGGTACTGCACGGCATACACGTAGACGTTTTGAGCAGTGGGCAACGCGGCAAGCAGTACTGGGGCGAGCAGAGCGGGGCCCTCGAGGCCGAGGAGCCAGCGGCCGACCGAGAACGCGACGAGCGGTTGGACGAGCGTCTTCAACAGCACAGCCAGTACTGCGTCGCGGTCGAGGCTGATGGAGTCCTTCGCCCCGCTGAGGCTCAACCCATAGGCCACCAGCGCGACCGGTACCGCCGCCGCGGCCACCAGGTCGATCGGCCGCATCAGCAACGACGGCAGCTCCACACCAACGGCGGCAACCAGCAAGCCGAGTAGCGACGCCACGGTCAACGGATTCCGCAGCGGTCGAGTCAGCAGGATCCGCAACGACACCCGCCGCCCAGATCCTTGCCGATCTCCGTCCAGCACTGCGAACGCCACCGGCGCCATCACCAGCAGCTGGAACAACACGATCGGCGCCACCAACGCCCCGTCGCCCAGCACATACGCGGCGACCGGCACGCCCAGATTCCCGGCGTTCACATACGAAGCGGCCAGTACTCCGATCGTCGCCTGCGCCCGGCTCCGTCGCCAGATCAGCACGGCCACGGCCAGATACAGCAGCTGGACGACGAACACCCCCGCCAGATTCGTCAGCAGCACCGGCGAGAAGATCGCGTGCAGATCGGCGCGCGCAACCGTGGTGAACAGCAACGCCGGCGTCGCCACGAAGAACGCGAGCCGCGACAACACCAGCTCGTCTTCGGCCCGCAGTACGCCGGCCAGTCCGACGAGATACCCGAGCACGGCGACCGATACCAGTGCGACGAAGGCGGCGACGACAGCGGACATGCGGCGTCAGGCGCTCGGCGGCTTCGTCACGCCAGCGATTCTAGACGAAACGTTTCATCTGCAAGTTACTGACATGCAAGCCAACCGACTGGAAGGATTCCACCTAAACAACCCAGGATGGCCACCATGACTGCTCCCGCCCGTACCGCGCTTGCCGCGGCCACCTCGCTGGCCGCGCTCGCGACCCTGCTCGTCGCCCCGTCCACCGCCGTCGCCCAATCCCCCGACCAAGGCGCCGAACAGCTCCCGATCCAGTACGCCGCCGGTGTCCTTCCCCTCGGCGACGCGGACCTCGCCGAAACCCGCACCAGCACGACCCTCGCCACGGGCGTCACCCTGACCCGCATCGTCCGCGGCACCGACCCTGCCCCGGCAGACCAGATCAACACCACGACCCGCGGCCCCTGGGTCGTCAACGTGCTCACCATCGACCCGCGCAAGGCGAGGGGTGAGCTGAGGACGACCTACGGCCCCGACCTGGCCAAGGTCGAGAAGACGTCAGACCTGGTCCGTACTTCGGGAGCCCTGGCCGGCGTCAACGCGTCCTTCTTCACCTTCACCGCGAGCGCCCTCTACCCCGGCGAGCCGGTCGGTCTGGGGATCTCCGACGGCAAACTGCTCAGTGAGCCGCTGACCGACCCGGCCGAGGCCAACTTCGTGATCGATGCCAAGACCAACAAAGCGGTGATGGGCCACCTCCGCTGGACCGGCTCGGTCAAGAACCCCAAGACCGGTACCACCCTGCCGCTCGAGTTCGTCAACCACCCGCCGGTGATCCCGGCCGCCTGCGCCACCCTGCCGGCGCAGACCTCGTGCACCGTTCCCGGTGACGTCACCCTGTTCACCCCCGAGTTCGCGGCCACCACCCCGGCCGGCGTGGGGATCGAGGTCGTCCTCGACCGGGACGGCTGCGTCGAGCGAGTCGCGGCCACCCGCGGTACCAGCCTGACCAAAGGCCAGACCTCCTTGCAGGCCACGGGCAGCGACTCGAACGCACTGCTCGGCATGGTCTCCAGCACCTGTTTGAAGACCGACCTCGCCGTCGCCAATGAGTACGGCACCAATCTCAAGCTGAAGAAGGACCTGTACGGCGTGACCGGTCGCTACCGCCTCACCGCCAACGGCCAGATCGTCGTCCCGGCCGGTACCGGTAGCTTCTTCGACCGCAACCCGCGCACGATCGTCGGCACCACCAGCGACGGCAAGCTCACCCTCGCAGCGCTCGACGGCCGCCAGACCACCAGCGTCGGTACGACGATGAACGAGACGGCCGCGGTCGCGAACGCACTCGGCCTGCACGACGCGATCAACCTCGACGGCGGCGGCTCGACCGCGATGGCCGTCAACGGCACGCTCGTCAGCCACCCCAGCGGCACCAACGGCGCCGAGCGGGCCGTCGGCGACGCCCTCATCTGGGTCGAGAAGAAGTAGCACCCAAAACGAAGGGCCCGGGCGAACGTCCCGCCCGGGCCCCAGCCACTCAGAAGTTGTTGTTCGACATTCCCTGCCCGAGCATCACCTGGTCATAGGTGTTCCCATCGTTGTCGTCGGTGTACGCCACCGCTACCTCGGACCACGGCGACACCGCGACCACCATCTGCTCCTGCCGCCCTGCGGTCAGCTGGCTCAACTGCTGAGCCGACAGGCGCGGCGCGTCCGTAGTACCGGCTGGGGTGAAGCCACGCACCCACACGTCGAGATCGGTGGCCTGTGCGGTCCAGCCGACAACACTGTTGGACTGGTCGTCGATCCCGGCCGACGGAAGCTTGCCACTAGCAACGACTTCCAGGTCGGCATAGCGAGCGGCACCCGTGCCGGTGAAGCCACGCGTCCAAACTCCCGCACCCGACTGCCAGGCCACCGCGAAGTCACCGTTGAAATTGGCAGCGACCGACGCGCGCGTCTGCGCCCCAGCCGTGGTGGCGTTCGCCGTACGCCGGGACAGCGTGACGGCGCCATTCGTGCGGGCCAGACCAACCAGCCCGACGTTGTACGCCGTATCGGCGGACCCGTCATCCCAGACCACGATCGCGTCACCCGAGGCCGACACCGCCACGTCCGGGTTGTGCTGCTGGCCCGTCGTCGCCGAGGCGGTGACCTCCCAGGCCCGAGTCGTCGGCCCGGTGTACCCGGCAGCCTTGACCGTCGGCAGCGCACCGGCCGGCGTCTGCAGGTCCTCCCACACGACCGTGAACGCGACGGCCGCGCTGGAGGGTGCACCGTCCGGGTCGACCGCCACCCGCGGATTGGTCTGCTGACCGTCGGACGAGGTGTTGGCGTTGGCGGAGGCCGTGACGGTGCCGGCGGTGTTCACCACGCGGTACGGGATGTTGTAGTAGCCGTTGCCGTCCGGGTCGTCGGCCCACACCACGACGGCGTTGCCCTTGTCATCCAGACCGACGTCCGGGTGGAGGTGTCGCCAGTTGGTGACACCACTGCCGCCCGCGGCGGACAGCTTCTTCTCATAGAGCGCCGTGCCGTTGCGGTACAGCCGCAGGAAGATCTCGCTGTGCGCGTTGTCGGCCGCAGCGGTCGTATCCCGATCGTCCTCCCACACGACAGCGACGTACCCGTTGCGGTTGGTCGCGATGGCCGGAGCATCCTGGTCCCCCGTCGACACACTGTTCGCCGTCGTCCAGGTCGGTACCGCGACGGCTGCCTGGGCAGGGATCGCGAAGGTGAACAGCAGCGAGGGCACTGCGACGCCAGTGGCGATAAGTCTCTTCTTCATCGCTGATCCCCTCAGACGGCCTGAAGGCCGGGTTGGCCTTCTTCGATCACGAACGACTTCAGCGTCGACACCGGCGAGTCGTGCTCCGACACCTTCGCCACGCCGCGGAAGTCCGCCCGCAGCTGGGTCGGAGTCACCGTCGTACGGATGTAGCCGCGACGGTTGCTGTAGAACTTCAGCCACGGGTTGGTCCCGACGTCCGGGATCGCCGTGGTGGCGTCACCGTCGCCAGAGGAGGTGGCCGAGCTGGTGACGAGCTCGCTGCCGATCACTGCCGAGTTCGCGTTGTTGTAGTCGGCCATCAGGTTGTTGCCCCAGGCGCGGTGGACGTCGCCGGTGAGCACTACCGGGTTCCGGGTGCCACGGTCGAGCCAGCCCTGCTGGATCCGGGCCCGCGAAGCCCGGTACCCGTCCCACGAGTCCATGCTCGCCCCGGTCGAGTTGAAGCGCCGGGCGAAGAACACCTGCTGCCCGATGATGTCCCAGGTACCGGTGTGCTGGGCGAGACCGTTGAGGAGCCAGGTCTCCTGAGTATTGCCGGGCAGGCTGCGCGAGGCCAGATCCGCGTCCGAGCAGATCTTCCAGCCGTCCCCACACGCCTGGTCGTTGCGGTACTGCCTGGTGTCGAGCATGTGGAAGGTGGCGAGCTTGCCCCACGGCATACGCCGGTACAGCGGGATGGAGTTGCCACTGTTGGCCTGCGCCGGCCGCAGCGGCATGTTCTCGTAGTACGCCTGGTACGCCGCAGTACGCCGAGCGGTCCATTGCGCCGCCGTCAGCGAGGGCGTGCTGTCGGCCCGTACCGTTCCGGCGTAGTTGTTCTCCACCTCGTGGTCGTCCGGTACTACGATCCACGGCGCGGCTGCGTGCGCCGCCTGCAGGTCCGGGTCCGACTTGTACTGCGCATAGCGACGCCGGTAGTCGGCCAGTGTCGTGATCTCCGTAGCACCGAGGTGGAGTCGCGTCCGGCCAGTAGTAGCGGGGTACTCGTAGATGTAGTCGCCGAGGAACAGGATGAGGCCCGGGTTGTCCTCAGCCATCCGGCGGTACGCCGTGTAGTAGCCCTCCTCGTAGTGCGCGCAGGAGGTGAACGCCATAACGAGGTCACGGCCGTTGGTACCCGCTGCGGGCGCAGTACGGGTGCGGCCGACGGGTGAGACGTGTCCCTGGGCGCGGAAGCGGTAGAAGTAGTCGAAGTCGGGGTTGAGGCCGTTCGCGATGGCGTGGACCGAGTGTGCGGCGCCGTACGTCGCAGTGACCGTCCCTGAGGTGACCAGCGTGCTGAAGGACTCGGTGGTCGACACCTGCCAGTCAACGACGACATTGGCGTTGGCCATGCCGCCCTGGCCGTCCGCATTGAGCGGCGACGGGGCCAGGCGGGTCCAGAGGACGACGCTGCCGGCGTCGGGCTCACCGGAGGCGACACCCAGCTGGAACGGGTACGGGACGGCTGCAGTGGCGGTGATGATGCTGGAGCGGGCGGGCAGTGCGGTAGCACCTGCCGTCGCGAGTCCGCCGAGGACAAGGGTTCGACGACTGATGGGTTTCATGGGCCTCACCTTCCGAGGTGCGGATGGCGCGCGGCCCTCCGGACGGATGAATACGACGGATCCGGCCGGAGAACCTCACGATTGGGGCGGTTCGTGCCCATACTCCCCAAAGCTTGGTAACTTTCCTACACCTTGCCCTAGTGGACAACGACCTCCTGGGTCAGTTTCTTCGCAGCTGATCCAGGATCGAACGGCTTTCGGTCCTGCTGACAGGTACTGCCGTCAGCGGGTGCCTTGAGCTGCGTCAGGTACTCCGTGATGCGAGCGTCGGCGCAGGTGCTCTTGAAGAGCGTGGTGTGGCCGTAGCCCTCGATGGTGAGCATCCGCGCGTCCGGGTAGAGGTCGGAGTACGGGCGAGTGGCCTCGTACGGAGTCGCTGGGTCGTACCGGGTGCCGATGACCAGTACCGGCTCCTTCACCTTGTTCGGCCACGGACCCTTGAACGCGTCGGTGTCCCGGATCGGGACGAACTCGCACGGCTGTCCGAGCCAGGCGCGCAGTCGGCCGAAGTGGGGCGCGGCCTGGTCGGCCGCATCGGCGTATGCCGGGTAAGCCAGCGGCCGTCCCGTTGGCGGCGTCTCGATGCAGGGCTGCATTCCCTGCGCCAGCGAGGAGTACTCCTCCTTGTGCTTGCTCCACTCGACCAGAGCGGCAGGTGCCTTCAGCCGCATGGCCTTGCTCTTACCTCGTACCGCGATCTGGCTGTACATGTCGGCGAGTGCCGACCAGCCCGCCGGGTCGTACATGTTCTCGAAGCCCACCGCCACAGCGATCTGGTAGGTCACCGTGGTCGTGCTCCCGTCCGGCAGGGTCACGACGGCTGGGCTGGTCTTGAGTCGCTCGAAGAGGTTCTCGACGACCGTCGACGGATCGCCCAGCCTGGCCAGCGAACACTTGTCCGGCCCGGCCTTCTTGCACTCCGCCTTGAACTGCGCGAAGGCTGCCGCGGCGCCGTCACCCTGGCGGAACCGGACGCCGACCGGGCGCCGGTCGCCATCCGAACCGGAGTACCAGGGCGGGTTGAGCGTCCCGTCGAGGACCAGCGCTCGGATCTTCGTGGGGAACAGCTTCGCGTAGGTGGCGCCGAGGTAGGTGCCGTAGGAGTAGCCGACGTAGCTCAGCTTGTCGTCGCCGACCGACTGGCGGAGAAGATCCATGTCACGGGCAACGTTCGCCGTCGACATGTGCGCCAGCTTGTCGCCTGAGGTGGCTGCACAGGTCAGGCCCACCTTGACGCTCCACGCGGTGTAGGCGCGCTCTTCAGCCCGCGTGTAGGGGAAGGCCGGCTGAGTGTTCAGCACAGCCTGCTCCTCGGCCTCGGTCCGGAAGCAGGTCGCCGGGTCCGACTTGCCGACGCCCCGCGGGTCGAAGCCGAGGATGTCGAACTGCGCCCGTACCTGCGGCGTGTAGGCGTACTGCCCCACCTGCTGGACGAAGTCGACGCCCGGGCCACCAGGGCCGCCCGGGTTGGTGAACAGGGTGCCGATGCGATGAGCCGGGTCGCTGGCGGGCAGCCGGGTCAAGGCGATGGTGGTCGTCGGGCCACGCGGATGGTCGTAGTCGGTGGGGACCTCCACAGTGGCGCACTGGAAGGGCTTTAGCCCCGGCTCTGCGCCGCAGCTCCCCCAATTGATCTTGGGCACGACCAGTTGCTCGGTGTTGGCGGCAGTACTGGCAGCGGGTGGTGCGGCCTGAGCCACACTCGGTACTACGAGAGCAGCGGCCGCGGTTGCGGCGACGAGGCCCTTCAAGACTTTCTCACGCATGACTTCCCCAGCGGGTCGACGAGTGGGACGTCATCGACGCTATGGCTGCGAGTACTCGGTCCGAGTCCGGCACAAGAACGAGGCCGGTCATCCGCCTGTCAGCGGATGCCGGCCCCTCTCAGGAGTGAAGCGGGCGAACGTGGTTCACCCGTCGTGAGGATTGCTTTGTCAGGCGGTCTTCTCGCGGCGCTCGCGCTTGTTGACCATCTGGTCGCGCGGGATCAGCGTCGGGTTGACGTTCTCCAGGACGACCTCGCCGGTGACGACGACCTTGGCGACGTCCTCGCGGCTCGGCACCTCGTACATCACGTTGAGCAGGACTTCTTCCATGATCGCGCGCAGTCCACGGGCACCGGTGCCGCGCAGCAGCGCCTGGTCCGCGATCGCCTCGATCGAGTCGTCACTGAACTCCAGCTCGACGTTGTCGATCTCGAACAGCCGCCGGTACTGCTTGATCAGCGCGTTCTTCGGCTCGGACAGGATCTTGATCAGCGCGTCCCGGTCCAGCGGGGAGACCGTCGTGATGACCGGCAGCCGGCCGATGAACTCGGGGATCAGGCCGAACTTGAGCAGGTCTTCGGGCATCACGTCGGAGTAGCCGCTGAGTTCCTTCGGCTTCTCCGGCTCGCGCTTGGCGTTGAAGCCGAGCGTCTTCTTGCCGACCCGCTGCTCCACCATGTGGTCCAGGCCGGCGAACGCGCCGCCGACGATGAACAGCACGTTGGTGGTGTCGATCTGGATGAACTCCTGGTGCGGGTGCTTGCGGCCGCCCTGCGGCGGAACGCTGGCCGTCGTGCCTTCGAGGATCTTCAGCAGCGCCTGCTGGACACCCTCGCCGGAGACATCGCGGGTGATCGACGGGTTCTCGCTCTTGCGGGCGATCTTGTCGACCTCGTCGATGTAGATGATCCCGGTCTCGGCCTTCTTGACGTCGTAGTCGGCCGCCTGGATCAGCTTCAGCAGGATGTTCTCGACGTCCTCGCCGACGTAGCCCGCCTCGGTCAGCGCCGTGGCGTCCGCGATCGCGAACGGGACGTTCAGCATCCGGGCGAGCGTCTGGGCCAGGTAGGTCTTGCCGCAGCCCGTGGGGCCGATCAGCAGGATGTTCGACTTGGCGAGCTCGACCGCTTCGTCCTTGGCGTGCCGGCCGGCGCTCGAGGAGCCCTGCCCGTCACGGACCCGCTTGTAGTGGTTGTAGACCGCCACTGCGAGCGCCTTCTTCGCCACGTCCTGTCCGACGACGTATGCGTTGAGGAAGTCGTAGATCTCCCGGGGCTTGGGCAGCTCCGTCAGACCGACCTCGGAGCCCTCGTTCAGCTCCTCCTCGATGATCTCGTTACAGAGATCGATGCACTCGTCGCAGATGTAGACGCCGGGACCGGCGATGAGCTTCTTGACCTGCTTCTGGCTCTTGCCGCAGAACGAGCATTTGAGCAGATCACCGCCGTCACCTATGCGTGCCACCGGGACAGATCCCTTCTCTGAGCAGTCGAACCGGGTGAACAATCGGGAACGGAACCCACCCGGAACTCGCTTCGACGGTACCGTGCCAGGGGCCGAAACGCCGCGCTGTCCGACGCGTTGTGACTACGCCGGTGGCGAACGCACTGTCACTTGACAGTGCCGGCTTCCAGTTGGGTACCGCCGAAGCGGAACGGTCGTTCTCAGACGCCGGCCGGGACCGGGGCCTTGAGGGTCTGCAGGATGTCGTCGATCAGGCCGTACTCGATCGCCTGGTCGGCGGTCAGGAACTTGTCCCGCTCGATGTCACGCGAAACCTCTTCGTGCGACTTGCCGCTGGCCTCGGCGAGCATCTTCTCCAGCAGCGCGCGCAGGCGCAGGATCTCGTTCGCCTGGATCTCGATGTCGCTGGACTGCCCGTAGGTGCCCTCGGTGGCCGGCTGGTGGATGATGATCCGGCTGTTCGGCAGGGCGAGCCGCTTGCCCGGCGCACCGGCTGCCAGCAGCACCGCGGCGGCCGAGGCCGCCTGGCCCAGGCAGACCGTCTGCACGTCCGGCTTGATGTAGCGGATCGTGTCGTAGATCGCCGTCAGCGCCGTGAACGAACCACCGGGCGAGTTGATGTAGATGCTGATGTCCCGGTCGGAGTCCATCGCCTGCAGGCAGAGCAGCTGCGCCATCACGGCGTTGGCGATCTCGTCGGTGATCGGGGTGCCGAGGAAGATGATCCGGTCCTCGAACAGCTTGGTGTAGGGGTCGATCCGGCGCATGCCGTACGACGTGCGCTCCTCCCACTGCGGGATGAAGTAGTTCATGCTGGTGTCCTTAGTTTCGCAGGAGAGGTCAGGAGTTCGGGCTGCCGCTGCTCAGCTGAGCAGCGCTGGCCACGACGTGGTCGATGAAGCCGTATTCCTTCGCCTGGTCCGCGGTGAACCAGCGGTCCCGGTCGGCGTCGGTCTCGACCTGCTCCAGCGGCTGGCCGGTGTGCTCGGCGATCAGCTTGAACAGCTGCGCCTTGATGTGCAGCGACTGCTGGGCCTGGATCTTGATGTCGGAGGCCGTACCTCCCATGCCGCCGGAAGGCTGGTGCATCATGATCCGCGCGTGCGGCAGGGCGAAGCGCTTGTCCTTCGCGCCCGCGCAGAGCAGGAACTGGCCCATCGAGGCCGCGAGGCCCATCCCGACCGTGGCGACGTCGTTGGAGATCCACTGCATGGTGTCGTAGATCGCCATGCCGGAGTCCACCGAGCCACCCGGTGAGTTGATGTACAGCCAGATGTCCTTGTTGGGGTCCTCGGCGTTGAGGAGCAACATCTGAGCGCAGATCGCGTTCGCGTTGTCGTCGCGAACCTCTGACCCCAGGAAAATGATCCGGTTGGTCAGCAGGCGCTGGTAGATGTGGTCATCGAGTCCGCCGGATCCGGTGCCGCCCGCGGCGGTGGGGCTGGCTGCAAATGTCTCGTTCACGAAGCCGACATTACTGGTCCGCGACGGCAGACCTAAGGCTGGTAGGCACCTGTTCGCTCACGGCGCACGCCATCTGCCCTCAGCTAACTCCGGAATACCTACTTCCGGTGGCGTTTTACCCCACCGGTACTCGCTCGTCGGGCGGGCGCATGGAGCCCACCCGAACCACAGCGCGGGGCTTGCGCAGCGGAGTGGATATCGGTTCCCGCGAGCCACCTTGTGCACGACCTGAGCAAGCTGAGGGCCCGGATTCGCTCAGGTCGTGCACAAAGTCGCGCAGTCGACGGCGGGAAGGCGGGGCACAACGCCGACGGCCCCGGATCCGCTGTGGGATCCGGGGCCGTTGGCTACTTGTTCAGGTGGTTCAGGCCTTTGCGGGCTCTTCCGCCGGGGTCTCGTCAGCGGCGTCGGCGTCGGTGGCGTCAGCGGTTTCCGGGTCGGCGTAGGTGCCGTCGGGCTGGAGGGTCTTCAGCTCGACGGTGTTGCCGGAGGCGTCTACGACCTTGGCGTTCTCGACCAGGTGGGCCAGGGCCTTACCGCGGACGACCTCGGAGACCAGGCTCGGTACCAGGTTGTTCTCGACCGCGTGCTGGGCGAACTGGTCGGGGCTGACACCGGAACGCTGCGCGTGCCGGACGATGTGCTCGGTCAGCTCCTGGTCGTTGACGCTCAGCTCCTGCTGCTCGGCCACCAGGTCGAGCACGAACTGCGCCTTGATCGCGTCCGCGGAGCGCTTCTTCAGGTCCTCGTCGAACTCTTCCTCGGTCTGCTCCTCGCCCTCGAGGAACTGCTCGAAGCTCATCCCGGAGTACCCGAGCTGCTGCTCGAGGTTCTCCCGGCGGGCCGCCAGCTCGTCGGTCAGCAGGCCCTCGGGGACCGGCACCTCGACCAGGGTGAGGATCTTCTCGAGTACTGCGTCGCGCGCGTCGCCGGCCTGCTCGAGGCGCTTGCCGCGCTCCAGCCGGGTGCGCACGTCAGCGGTGAGCTCCTCGGCGGTGTCGAACTCCGACGCGGTCTGCGCGAAGTCGTCGTCGAACTCGGGCAGCTCCTGCTCCTTGACCGCCGTCACGGTGACCTCGACGTCGACGTCCTCGCCCTTGAGCTCACCGCCGACCAGCTGGGTCACGAAGGTCTTCGACTCGCCGGCGTTCAGCCCTGCGACGGCCTCGTCCAGACCATCGAGCAGCTGACCGCTGCCGACCTGGTAGGACAGGCCGGTCGCCTGCGCCTCTTCGATCTTCTCGCCGTCCTTGGTGGCCGACAGGTCGATCGTGATGAAGTCCTTGTCGGCGACCGCGCGCTCGACCGGGTTCAGCGCACCGAACCGCTGGCGCAGCGCCTCGATCTGCTCGGTCACCTCGTCGTCGCTGATCGCGATGTCCTCGACGCCGGCCTCGAGACCCTCGAGGTCCGGCAGGGTGATCTCCGGGCGGACCTCGACCTCGGCGGAGAACTGCAGGCTCTCCTTGTCGTTGAACTCGGTCACGTCGACCTCGGGCCGGCCGATCGCCTTGACCTGGTTGTCCTGGACGGCCTGCGAGTACAGCTTCGGCAGCGCGTCGTTGATCGCCTCTTCGAGCACCGAAGGGCGCCCGACCCGCTGGTCGATGACCTGCGGCGGGATCTTGCCCTTGCGGAAGCCCGGTACGACGATCTGACTACCGATGCTCCGGTACGCCGCGTCGAGGCTCGGCTTGAGCTCCTCGAACGGCACCTCGACGATGAGCTTGACCTTGGTCGGGCTCAAGGACTCGACGGTGCTCTTCACGGTGGCAGTTCTCCTTGGTCGATAACGTTCTCGATAACGTGTACAGCCGTGGCCGGACAGGCCACGTTGCACGATGCTGCAGAGGTTTGTCGGGGCGACAGGACTCGAACCTGCGGTCTCCTGCTCCCAAAGCAGGCGCGCTAGCCACTACGCTACGCCCCGCAGTGACCGGACGAGTCTAGTGGACGCGGAGGGGTGCTCGCGCCACCACCCCCCACCGGGAACCGGTTTGAGACCTGGCCCGGCGATGTGGAATCATGTGCGCGTGCCCACAACAGGGCGCATGCGGGTGTAGCTCAATGGTAGAGCCCCAGTCTTCCAAACTGACTACGCGAGTTCGATTCTCGTCACCCGCTCAGCACGCGAAAGGCCCCCAGCCACAGGAATTCTAAGGCTGAGGGCCTTTCGTCTTGTCTACCCCGGATCAGGCGACGGGCGATTAGCCAGCGATTAGGCCGCTGGGATCCTGGACGGCGCTCAGGAGGCTCGGCAGGCTGGCCGGGTGGGCCAGCTTCAGGTCTGCGAGGTCGCTGGGGCGGAACCAGCGAAGATCGTCGTGCTCCTCCGGTGCGGCGTTGACAGGTTCCCCGTCCCAGCGCGTGACGAGGAACGCGTGCATGTCGAGGGTGGGGTCACTGACCGTCATCGGGATGGGTACGGGGTCGTGGACGTGGACCCCGAGTTCTTCGAGGCATTCCCGACTGACGGCTTGGTGAGGCAACTCGCCCGCCTCGACATGCCCGCCGACGAGGTCCCAGCAGTCGGGATACCACCGACGCGATGGGTGGCGATGCACCAGGAGCACGAGACCGTCGCGCACAAGTGCAGCGACTGAGATCGGAATCTGGGCGACCATGCCGGCACACTAGGCGCGAACGCACTCTCATGCCACGTTGGGCCCGCGGCGTTGCTGGACGATCAGCGAAGGCTGTTCACTGCACGCGGAAAACGGGGCCCTTGGGGGTGAAAGGCAGGGTTGCTCCGGCTGGGACGAGCCAGGCGTGTTCGCGGCGGACTCTTACCACGTCGCACTGGCCGTCGGTGATGATCAGGATCGGGCCGTCGATCGGGAAGTCGTCGGCGCGCTCCAGGAGGTCGACCCCGGGCTGTAGGACCGTGCCGCCTCGGCCGCGGACCTTTACGCGGCCGGCGATGTCGTCTACCGGGACATAACCCGCGTCGTACGCCGCTGCGTCGCAGAAGATCACTCGTGCCGCTGGGACATCGCGTGCCATCGAGTACGACGCGATGGCGCCCAACGCCTTGCCCAGCAGGGCCCGGTCCATCGAGCCGGAGGTGTCGAGCACCACCCCGTACGTCGGCAGTCGCTCGACGCTGGTCGGGCGGATCCACCCCGGCCGCGGGATGTCCGGCGTACTGGCCTGGCGGCGCGAGGCACGCGAGTACGTCCGTACCTTCGCCACCGACGGCACGTGCTCCTCGAACCAGCGTGCCAACTGCGCATCCCAAGCCAATGGCGGATGGTCGAGCGCCTTGATCTCCTCCACCAGCCCAGCAGGCAGGAACCCCCGGCTGCTGTCGTGGTAGGCCAGCCCAGTCGTCAGGGAACGCCGGTAGATGTCGTCCAGGTCAGTCGCACGCACCCCTTCGCCCACTCGCGGCAGCGGCTGCCCCAGTACGTCCCCGAGCCCGACGCCGCGCAGCGTGGCCAGCTTGCGGTACCGGCGCAGGTCGGTCGTGATCCGGTCGTACACGGCCTCCACGGACAGGCCCCGGAGCGACACGTCGTACAGGGCGCCCTCCGGCATCGTCCCGACGCCCATCTCGATCAGCCAGCCGTTGATGACCAGGTCGGCCGCCACGTTCCACAGGTAGGCGTCACGCCCTCCTACCCGAGCACCGTGGCGCAGTGCGGCGTGCAGCATCTCGTGGGCCATCACGAAGCGCCACTCGTTCTGGGTCAGCTTGTGCAGCGGGTTGACGTAGATCTCCCCCGCCTCGGCGTTGACGGCCGCCACGTAGATGTCCCACCCGCGGGCGAGCTCCGCCTCCGCCACCACCTTCATGCTGGCGGCCAGCGCCCCCAGCAGCGGGTACGACGAGACGAACCAGCCAAGCGCCCGGTCCCACTCAGCCAATGCCCCACCAGCGTCGGACAACGACGACCGCACACCACCAGCAACCTCTACTGCAGCAGCAGCCGCGTCCGAGAGCCCAGCTGCAAACCGGTCCTCCCAGGCCGGCGGGTCTCCCCACCCGGTCCAAGGGACCAGCCGCACGTCGTTCACCGGCCCGGCCACTCCCAGTCGAGCGAACTCAGCCGGTACGCCGGTACGCCGCCACTCGCGTGCCAATACGTCCTCATCCGTGCCGGGCAGCTCGTCGGGCAGCTGCACCACAGCCCGTCCGATCCCCAGCGACGCGAGGAACCGGTTGACCGCGACATCACAAGCAGCTGCCGCGGCATGATCCGCCACCGGCCGGTCCGGGGACGAGTGCCCGAGACCGAGGTGGATCAGCAGGTGCGCGAAGACCCACTTCCACTCGTCGGCGTCCGCGCGACGGGTCGGATGGACGAAGAACTCACCACTGGACGACACCACGGCCCAGCCGTCGGGCGGGCACGGGCCATCCTGCACCCGACGCGGCTCGGTCCGGAAGCTGACCATCGGCGCGAACAGCGGATGAGCGGCGATCGCGGCCCATCCCTCCCGGATCGCCTCCAGCGCCGGATCCTTCTTCGGTCCCCGCCGAGCCATCAGCCGTCGCTCCCGGGCCGGGGAGAATTCTGCGCGTGACCAGCCATCAGCGCTCGCTCAGGACCGGGCGGCGACGAGGCGGGGAAGGTCTCGGGTCACCTCGACCAGGAACCACGAAGGCAGTACCGGCCGGCCGTCGTCGTCGGCGGCGATCACGATCTGCGCGACCTCCAGCGAGATCTCCGCGAGCTCCACCAGCAGCGCCTTGCCGCGATAGGCCAGCTGCCGCGACGCCGGGCTCGCCGATGCCTTGTCGGCCGACAGCTCCTTCACCAGCCGTGCGCGGAACGTCTCGGCCAGGAAGTACAGGAGATCCCGGTCCTCCGGCGCGGCCGGCCAGTTGGCCTCGCCCTTCAGCACCGCCTCCAGCCCGAACGCGTTCCGGACCGTCTTCACGAAAGCGCGGAACGTCGACGCGTGCGAAGCCGTCAAGGTGCCGAAGGCAAGGATCCGGACGGTCTCGTCGTCGATCCCGTCGCCGTAGGAGTGCAGCGCGTCGGACAGCATGTGCCAGCTGCGCGGCGTCGAGAACGGCTCCTCGGTCTTCGGCGGCGCGATCCACAGGTGGTCGGGCCGGTTCAGCAGATAGTCCAGCACCCAAGGGTGAATCCCCGCCGTCGCAGCCCATTCCAGCCAGTCCGTCGCCGACGCGCGCAGATGAACGTGCACCAGCCGGTTCAGCAGTGCCGAAGCCATCGGCCGGGCGAGCGCGTTGTCGGTGGCGCGGTTTCCGGCGCCGATCACGACCGAGCCGGCGGGCAGCTCGTACTCACCGATCCGGCGATCCAGGATGAGCGAGTAGAACGCCTTCTGCACCTCGGGCGACGACGCGTTCAGCTCGTCCAGGAACAGGCAGTACGGCGTTTCCCGGGCGATATTCACCGGCGGCGCGAACCGGCTCCGGCCGTCCACGATCTGCGGTACGCCGATCAGGTCCTCGGGCGCCAACTGGGTGCCGAGCAGCGTCACGCACTCCAGCCCGAGCGACTCGGCGAACTTGCGGACCAGGCTGCTCTTGCCGATCCCGGGCGCGCCCCAGACGAAGACCGGGCGCACGACGGCTACGTTCAGCAACACGTCGGGCAACTGCACCGGCGTCACGGTGATGGCGGCCTGCATCGGGTCCTTTCAAACGGGTTCAAGAGACTCTTCGAGGGTCCCCGATGTCACTGCGCGTGTCCATCTGTTTTTCCGGCAAGCGCTTCCGTTACTCCTGGTTACCGGTTAGGGTGCCGCGATCAACGGGAAAACACGGTGGCTGCGCCGCCGAGGGGGTTTTACTGCATGATGTTGCGCTCAAAGCTGATCGCTGCCGCCTGCGCGGCCGTCCTGCTGCCGCTCGCCGCCGTGAAGGTGATGGCCGCCGACCCGCCGGAGCACCTCGGTGAGGGCCAGCCGGTCGGGAACCGGTCCGTGGCCGACCCGGCGCTCCAGATCAGGCAGGCGACCAGCTCGTACTACGTGACGTCGTACGGCCAGCCCGACGACCACTCGCCCGAGCCGTGGGAGATCCTCAGCGCCACCAACGGCGCACTGGCCCGGACCACGCCCCGCCTCCGCGACGAGCCGGACAAGGTCCCAACCCTGCTCGGCAAGTACGTCGTCACGACCGCGGCAGCCGAGATCAGCTTCCGCGACATCGCGACCGACGCGGTCAGCCAGGTCGCAGTACCGGCCGGAGCGACGTACCAGGGCGCCTACCCCGGCGGCGTCCTGCTGTCCCGCGCCGCGGATAGCTCGTTCGCCCTGCGCGCAGTGGACAACACCGAGAAGCCCGTCACCGGCGCCACCTTCGGCGACCCCGTCATCCTCGACACGACCGCCACCTCGATCCTGATCAGCGTTGCCGGCCAACTCTCAGTAGTAGACACAGCAACCGGTACTGCGACCGCTGTCGCGACGTTGGCCGCCAACCCAGCCTGGGCAGCCCTGACGCCCAACCGCGTGCTCTGGCAGACCGCGGCGACCGCCGACTCCAAGACGGTCGGCTGGAAGCAAGGCGCGACCACTGGCTCAGCAGATGTCCCCTTCGGGCTGCCCCTGCTGACGGTCGGCGACGACCTCGCAGTGCGGGTGCCCGAGACCAAGCAGCTGACGAAGATCGCCGTCAGCGGCGGCGCTGTCACCGCAGCGTTCGTCATCGGCGTCCACGACGCGGCAGACCTCGGCAACGGCCGACTGCTGGTCAGTGCGCAGAGCAAGGTGGCCAGCGTCGGCGCGGACGGCGTACTGACGACCGTCAAGGCCACTCCCGCCTTCGCCGCTCAGGTCAGCGGAGTGGGGATGTCCGGTGCGCGCGTGGTGACGGCGGACTACCAGCCGGACCACGGTGTCTTCGAGACGACCACCAACGGCACCACCTGGACCTCCCTGACAACCAGTAACGACACCAAGCCGCTCCAGCTCGAGGGGACCACCCTGGTGACCTACCAGGCCGGTATCGCCCGAGTGCGCGGCTCTGGCGGCGATCTGACCTTCCCTGCAGCCGACGAGGTCGTGCTGGGCAAGGGCGGCAAGCTGGTCTCGCACCGCGCGCCGAATGCGGCGACGGCAGAGGTCTACAACGTCGCCACCAAGACCAAGCTCGCCGACTACGCAGTGCCGTTCGCCCTGGCCGACAGCTCGGTCTGGACGGTCACCGAACCCGGCGTACTGACCGGCAAGGACCTCGGCACCCAGGCGACCAAGACTGTCACCGTGGCCAGTGGCTGCACGGTCGGTGCTGACCAGGTGAACGGTCGCTGGGCCCTGCTCAGTGGCTGCAACGGCGGCAACCAGGTCGTCGACGTGAAGGGCCCGGAGGCTCCGCGCAACCTGAGCGTCGCCCCAGACGCCCAGCTCGGCAACGGGTTCGTAGTACAAACCGCTACCGGGCAGGACAGGAACGGGCTGTCCACCAAGGAGTTCCTGGTCACCGACCTCAACGACCAAGACCTCGGGCAGCGGCGCTACGGCCCCATCAACGGCAGGCTCCTGCAGCCGGCCAGCTTCCGTACTGACGGTGGAGGCGGCGCCAAGATCGTCTACGCCGACCCGGACGCGCGGCCGCGGATCATCACCCTCAGCTGGCTGAAGGTCGACCCGCAGCAGCGACCGGACACCACTGCGCCGGTGCTGACCAGTGCGACCGCCGGCGACCGGCTGCGCGACAACACGAGCCTGTCGTTCAACTGGGCCTACACCGACCCGCAGGACCCGAACGCCCCGGCGACCGGGGTCCTGTCCTACGACCTTCGCATCCAGCAGCGGCCCAACCGCACTACGGCGTACGGCGCCTGGAACCAGGTACCCAGCTGGCAAGGGCTCAGGACGACAGGGGCCAGCTACAGCGCAGTACCGGGTACTGACACCTGTTGGCAGGTCCGTGCTCGCGACTATGCCGGCATGGTGAGCGCCTGGAGCACCTCCTATTGCAGCGAGGTCGACGGCATCGCACCGGTCGCCGTCACGCTGAGGATCGGCGACCGGGTCAACCTCGCGACGCCGGCCACCGTCCGCTGGTCGTACACCGACGAGACCTCGGTCGCCAACTACGACGTCGTCTACAAGACCGCGGCAGCCGGCGCCGCCTTCGGTAAATGGATCTACCCGGCTGTCTGGCAGAACACGGAGCTCAAGTCGATTTCCTGGGAACCACGGCTGGGCATGGACGAGTGCTTCATGGTCCGCGCCCGCGACGTTCTGGGGAACCTGTCGGCCTGGTCGCCGCCGCTGTGCTCCGACGCGCCGCAGGACGACCGCGCGCTGACCTCCTCCGGCACGGTGGTCCGGGCGACCGACCCGATCGCTTTCCAGGGCACCACCTCGACCCTGAAGGCCAACGGCGCGTTCCTCACCAAGACCGCCGAGGCGGGCCTGCGGATCGCGGTGGTCGGCATCAGCGGACCGGGCCAGGGCAAGGTCGACGTCTACCACGCCAACATCAAGATCGGCACCGTCTCGCTGGCCGCCACGACAAAGGCTCGCGTCGTCATCTACCTGCCGGTCACGGTGTTCCGCACCGGCGCCGTCAAAATCGTGTCGACCTCCACGGCCCCCGCCGTCATCGACGGCGTCGCCTTCCTGAGGTACTGACACCTATAACGCAACGTGATCAGTGTGAGCCCCGTCGCCGCCCGGTGACGGGGCTTGCTCATTGCAACAAGTGGTAATTGAGCTCCGGGGAATGGAAACCGGACGACAAGCGCTTACCTCTTACGCGATACTGGAAAGTGCGCCGTTTTCCGGTAGCAGCCCATCCCGAGCCGAGTCATGTTGGGAAGTGCGCCCCTCCAGATGCCCTCAGAGCCACCTGCCCAAGCGCCCTCTATCGCTGCCCCCTCTAGCCGTCCGAATCCCCGGCGGAGCCAGAATCTCTGGCGACTCCGCCCCTACCTCCGCCCGCACAAGTGGCGCCTGGTGACGATGTTCACCACGGCGATCCTCGGCGTAGGTGTCAGCCTCACCGTCCCGCTCGTCACCCGGGCCATCATCGACGGCCCGGTCACCCGCCGCGAGATCGACCTCCTGCTCCCCCTCGCCCTGCTGGCACTCGGCCTGAGCATCAGCGAGGTCCTGCTGGTCTGGGTCCGCCGGTGGGCCCAGTCCCGCGCGGTCAGCGACCTCGAGGCCGCTCTCCGCAACGACCTCTACACCCGGCTGCAGGCGCTCCCGATGGAGTTCCACAGCCGCTGGCAGAGCGGTCAGCTGCTCTCCCGGGTCACCGCCGACCTGTCCACCATCCGCCGGTTCATGGGCTTCGGCCTGCTGTTCCTGGTGATCAACATCCTGCAGCTGGTGGTCGTCACCTTCCTGCTGCTGCGGCTGTACTGGCCGCTCGGCGTCGTCGTACTGGTCGCCGCCGCGCCGATCATCGTGGTGTCACTGAAGTTCGAGAAGAAGTACCTGGCGATCTCCCGCCGGGTGCAGGACCAGCAGGGCGACCTGGCCACCCGGATCGAGGAGTCGGCGGTCGGCTTCCGGGTGATCAAGGCGTTCGGCCGCCGCGAACACGTCAAGCAGCAGTTCGACGACGGCGCGGTGAAGCTCTACGAGACCTCGGTCGACAAGGTGAAACTCGCCTCCAGGTTCTGGACCTTCCTGGAGGTGATCCCGAACCTGACGCTGGTGATCGTGCTGCTGCTCGGCGCGCTCGCCGTCGGCCGGGACGCGATCTCCCTGGGCACCCTGGTCGCCTTCATCACCTTGATGCTGTCGCTGATCTGGCCGGTCGAGTCGCTCGGCACCATCCTCGCGATGGCGCAGGAAGCGATGACGTCGGCGGACCGGATCAGCGAGATCCTGGACACCGAGTCCACCATCACCGACGGGCCCGACGAGCTGGTGAACCCGCGTGGTCACCTGGTCTTCGAGAACGTCAGCTTCCGGTTCGACCCGGACTCGGCCGACGTCCTGCACGACATCAACCTCGACCTTGCTCCCGGTACGACGCTCGCCCTGGTCGGCGCCACCGGCTCGGGCAAGACCACCCTGACCGCCCTGGTCCCCCGGCTGTACGACGTGACGGGTGGGCGGATCGTGATCGACGGGTACGACGTCCGCGACCTCACCCTGAAGTCGCTGCGGACCG
Source organism: Streptomyces sp. SID13031 (assembly GCF_010548305.1). Lineage (GTDB taxonomy): Bacteria > Actinomycetota > Actinomycetes > Propionibacteriales > Kribbellaceae > Kribbella. Next base: position 69,097 of record NZ_JAAGLV010000026.1, on the reverse strand, counting down.
CCGTCGCGTCGGCGTTCGACGACCCGACGCTGTTCTCGATGAGCGCGCGGGAGAACATCACCCTCGGCCGGCCGGACGCGACCGACGCCGAGGTCCAGCAAGCCCTGGAGATCGCCCAGGCGACCTTCGCGAACGACCTGCCCTGGGGGCTGGAGACCCGGGTCGGTGAGCAGGGCATGTCGCTGTCCGGTGGCCAGCGGCAACGACTCGCCCTGGCGCGCGCAGTACTGGCCAGGCCCGCGGTACTGGTCCTGGACGACACGTTGTCCGCGCTCGACGTGCACACCGAGGCGCTGGTCGAGGAGGCGTTGCGGAACGTGCTCGCGGCCACGACCGGCATCGTCGTCGCGCACCGGGCCTCGACGGTGATGCTCGCCGACCAGGTCGCGCTGCTCGAGGGCGGCACGATCACCCATGTCGGCACGCATACCGAGTTGCTGGCGACGGTACCGGCGTACCGGACGCTGCTCGCGGCGGAAGAGGAAGAGGTGCACGCATGACGACGACCCAGCAATCACCTCAACCTCAACCCAGTGAGCAACCGGCCGCGGAAGAGTCCTGGCGCGGGTACGCCGACGACCCGGACAACGAGTTGTCGAAGGCGACGACGCTGCGGCTCAAGGAGCAGTCGCGCAAGTTGCTCGGCGAGCTGCTCCGGCCGTACAAGAAGATGATCTGGCTGCTCATCGCGATCGTCGTGGTCGAGAACGCGGCCCGGCTGTCGGTGCCGTACCTGGTCCACCTCGGCATCGACAAGGGCATCCCGCCGATCCTGGCGGGTGAGGGCAGCAAGACCCTGGTCACCATCGTCTTGGTGGTGCTGGCCTCGGCGCTGATCCAGGCCGGCGCGCGGCAGATCTTCCTGATGCGGTCCGGCCGGCTCGGGCAGACGATCCTGCTCGGTCTGCGGCGGCGGGTGTTCGACCACTTCCAGCGGCTCAGCCCGTCGTTCCACGACAAGTACACCTCGGGCCGGGTGATCTCGCGGCTGACCTCCGACGTCGACGTCATCGACGAGATGCTGGAGACCGGTTTCGACGGGCTGGTGACGGCCCTGCTGACACTGGTCGGGACGGCGATCCTGCTGCTCACGCTGGACGTCAAGCTCGGGTTGCTGGCGTTGCTGTCGTTCCCGGTGCTGTTCCTGCTGACCGCATGGTTCCGGCGGCGGTCGGCAGTCGTCTACCGGCGTACGCGCGAGGCCGTCGTCCTGGTGATCGTGCACTTCGTCGAGTCGATGACCGGCATCCGCGCCGTCCAGGCGTTCCGCCGGGAGACGCGCAACGAGGAGATCTTCTACGGCGTCAACGACAAGTACCGCGAGGCGAACCTCGAGTCGTTCCGGATCAACGCGATCTTCATGCCGTCGATCAAGGGCGTCGGCAACATCACCATCGTCGCGATCCTCGCCTACGGCGGCTGGCAGGCGTACCACGGGCACGTGACCGTGGGCGTGCTGACCGCGTTCCTGCTGTACCTGCGGCAGTTCTTCGAGCCGCTGCAGGACATCTCGCAGTTCTACAACACCTTCCTGTCGGCGAGTGCTGCGCTGGAGAAGCTGTCCGGTGTACTGAACGAGAAGCCAGACGTCGCCGAGCCGGTCAAGCCTGCTCGGCCGGCGGTGCACGCGCGCGGGCATCTGGAGCTGCGCAACGTGCAGTTCCGGTACGTCGACGGCGTGCCGGTACTGCCGGGGCTGGACCTCGACGTACCGGCTGGGCAGACCCTGGCTCTGGTCGGTACGACGGGTGCGGGCAAGACCACCATCGCCAAGCTGGTGGCCCGTTTCTACGACCCGACCGGCGGGCATGTCCTGCTGGACGGGATCGACCTGCGCGACCTGACCGAGGACGACCTGCGCGAGCGGGTGGTGATGGTGACCCAGGAGAACTTCCTGTTCACCGGCTCGGTCGCCGACAACATCCGGTTCGGCAAGCCGGATGCCACGATGGACGAGATCGTCGGCGCGGCCAAGGTGATCGGCGCGCACGACTTCATCATGGCGCTGCCCGACGGCTACGAGACGGCGGTCGCCAAGCGCGGCAGCCGGCTGTCGGCGGGTCAGCGGCAGCTGGTCGCCTTCGCCCGCGCGTTCCTGGCGGATCCGGCGGTACTGATCCTGGACGAGGCGACCTCCAGCCTCGACATCCCCAGCGAGCGGCTGATCCAGCGCGCGCTGCGCACCATCCTCGACGACCGCACCGCGATCGTCATCGCCCACCGCCTGTCCACGGTGGAGACCGCCGACCGGGTGATCGTCCTCGAACACGGGCGCATCATCGAAGACGGCGCGCCTTCCACCCTGATCACCACCGGCGGCAACTACGCCGACCTCCACCAGGCCTGGGAAGACTCCCTGGCCTAGCAGTACTGCGACCGCCCCGCGCCTCGTCGAGGTGCGGGGCGGTTGTCATGTGATGAGGAGGAGCTTGCCGGTGGTGCTGCGGGACTGCAGGGCTGTGTGCGCCGCGTGCGCGGCGGCTAGTGGATAGGTGGCGGCTATGCGCGGGGTGAGGGTGCCGTCCCTCAGGTGGTTGAACAGGAGGTTGGCTCGGGTGTGGAGAGCTGCAGGGGTACTGACGAAGTGGCGGAGGGTGGGGCGGGTGATGGTCAGGGAGCCGGCGGGGCCCAGGCGGGAGAGGTCGAACGGCGGGACTGGGCCGCTGGATCGGCCGTAGAGGACGAGGGTGCCTCGGGGGGCCAGGGAGCGCAGGGAGTCTTCGAAGGTGGACTGGCCGACAGAGTCGTAGACGACTGTGGCTCGCCCGGCAGCCAAGCCGGCGAAGGCTTCATAGGCGACCGCATGGTCGGCACCGGCAGCCATCGAGAGTGCGGCCTTCTCGTCGGTGGAGACGGTGGTGATGACTTCTGCGCCCCGCGACTTGGCCAGCTGGGTCAGGAGCAGGCCGACTCCGCCGGCACCAGCGTGGATGATGACCAGGTCTTCGCGCTGTACGGCGTACGAGTCAGTGGTCAAGTACTGCGCAGTCAGCCCCTGCAGCAAGATCGCGGCGGCCTCCTGGTGGCCGACCTCTGCCGGCAGCGGGATCGCCTTCCAGGCCGGCGCCACCACCTCGTCGGCGTACGATCCCTGGATGCCTTGCCAGCAGACGCGTTGACCGACCACCGGCGTGGAGACATCCGGCGCGACCTCGGTGACCGTGCCGCTGCCCTCGCCACCGGGCACGTACGGGAACTCGCGTGGATAGGCCCCCGTGCGCTCCTGGATGTCGAGGTAGTTGACGCCGATCGCCACCACCGAGATCCGCACTTCGCCTGCCCGCAACGGGATCGACGGTCGCTCGACCAGCCGAAGAGTGTCCGGATCGACCGCCTCGATCACCTTCACCGGTGGAATGCCTCGACCACCTGGCGGACCCGTTCGGCCGCCGCGAAGCCGGCCAGGTCCGGTGAGTGATCACCGCGGATGGCCTGCGCGAAGAGCGTCAGGCGGGTTGCCTCCGACCCGAGCTCGCCGGTCAGCTCGACCGGCTGCCAGTCATTGCCGTCAGCAACAAACAGGTCGCGCCAGGCGGTCAGCTTGAAGGATTGCCTGGTTCCGCGCAGGATCCACTCATAGGTCTCCGGCCCGGCGGCACCGACGATCCCGCTCAGCTGAACCGGGATCTCCCCCGCCTTCAACAGCCCGTACGCCGCCGTCTCACTCACCTCGCTCCGGTGCTCCAACTCCGTGTGAATCGCGTGCAGCGGGCCGACCAGCCGATCGGTGAGATACGCGAAGTGCGAGAACACCTCGCGCACGAACCCGCCCTGCGGCCGCTCGCCCACCCACGTCGCCCCGGCCTGGAACCTCCGCGGCCACACCGGGAACGCCAGCCGGATCTCGACCCCGAGCACGTCGCCGACCCGGCCGTCCGCGATCGCCTGCTCGACGTACCGGGTGGACTGCCGGTCGGACAACGAGAAGTTCACCGCCGCGGCCCGGGCCGACGCGACCGCCGCTTCGAGCATGGCCGCCGCATCATCGTCCGACACGGCCAGCGGCTTCTCGCAGAACACCGCCTGACCCGCCTCGAACGCCGGTACGGCGAGCGCCGCGTGCGTGGCGGGCGGCGTCGCGATGTAGACCGCGTCGACGTCGCCGGCGCCGATCACGTCGGCGATCAAGGTACTGAAGCTGATGTCCGGGTGCTCGGCCCCGAGCGCGGCGACGATCTCCGGCGCGAGGTCGACCGCGTGGGTGACGGTGAAGTCCGGGTGGTCGAGCGCCCTGGCGAGCAACTGCCGGCCCATCGCGCCGAGGCCGACGATGCCGAGACGAATCGGTGCTGTGGTCATACCGATCAGTCTGTCGCGCGCCAGACCTTCCAGTCCATCTACTCTTTGGACATGCAACCGTTAAGCCACGACTTCATGGATGACCTGCGCAGACTCCGCGTACTGCGTGAGTTCCGCGAGCGTGGCACGGTCACGGCGACGGCCGGGGCATTGCACCTGACTCCCTCCGCCGTATCCCAGCAACTCGCCGGGTTGTCGCACGATCTCGGTTTCCCGGTCACTCGCAAGGACGGCCGCCGGATCGCGCTGACTCCCCGCGGCGAGGCGCTGCTGGCGCACGCCGACGCCGTCTTCGCCCAGCTCGAGCACGCCCGCCACGACCTGCAGACCTTCGACGAGACGCTCCGCGGCAAGGTACGGATCGGCGCCTTCTCCACAGCCCTCGCCGGCCTGTTGCCCGCGGTCTTGAGCGGCCTGGCCGTCGACCATCCCGACCTGCTCGTGTCCGTCCGCCAAAGCGAGCCGCCCCAGCTCTTCGACGCAGTGGACGCCGGCCGCCTGGATGTCGCCATCGCGGTGGCCTTCGACGGCTCACCGACCGTCGGCGACCCGCGCTACCACCGTCTCGAGCTGGGCGCCGACGTGCTGGACGCCGCAGTACCGGCGGATCACCCGCACGCTGCAGACGCCACGATCGATCTGCGGGACCTCGCCGAGGATCCCTGGATCACCGGCTCCCCCGGCGGCTGCTGTGCCTCGATCACGGCCACCTCCTGCGCCGCGGCCGGCTTCACCCCCGACATCCGCCACCAGGTCGACGACTGGCTGGCCGTGACCCAACTGGTTGCCCACAACCACGGCGTGGCCCTCCTCCCCCGCCTGGCCCAGCAAAACCTCCCACCCAATCTCAGCGTCCGCCCAGTAGCCACCCAACAACCCCAACGGCACCTCTTCGCGGCAGTCCAAGAGGGCGCCCAGGGCTCTCCACTTCTGCAGGCAGTCCTTGGCCATCTGTACCGAGCGGCAGGCAGTAGTCAGCTGACCTAGCACTGCCCCCGCCTGGCTAACCACTCCGGGCCGGCCAAAATCGGCACTACTTCCTGTCGCTCGGTACCTGTCCGAGGCGGCGGCTACGTTGACTGGCATGTTGACCTCGTTGGCAATTGAGAACTACCGCTCGCTGTTGCGGCTGGTGGTGCCGTTGGGGCGGGTGAACGTGGTGACCGGGGCCAACGGGACCGGGAAGTCGAGCCTCTACCGAGCCTTGCGGCTGCTGGCTGATGCTTCGCGGAACGGGGCGGTGGCCGCATTGGCTCGCGAGGGTGGGCTGCAGTCGACGTTGTGGGCGGGTCCGGAGAACATCTCCAAGGCGGTGCGGCGAGGCGAGCAACCGACCCAGGGAACCGTCAGGACGAAGGCGGTCGGGCTGCGGATGGGGTTCGCGTCCGAGGACTACGGATATGCGATGGATCTCGGGCTGCCGGTGCCCAGTTCGTCGGCCTTCGCGCTCGATCCGGAGATCAAGCGGGAGGCGTTGTGGGCCGGGCCGTTCCTGCGGCCGGCCGCCTTGCTGGCCGAGCGCAGGAACGGTGGCGTCCGGATCCGCGACGACGACGGCAAGTGGCGAGACAGCGGTCACCAGTTGCAGTCCTTCGACAGCATGCTCAGCGAGTACGCCGATCCCGATCGCGCGCCGGAGCTCTTGAGCCTGCGAGAGCGGATGCGATCGTGGCGGTTCTACGACCACCTGCGGACCGACGCCGATGCACCGGCACGGCAGGTGCAGATAGGAACCCGTACGACGGTGCTCGGGCCTGAGGGCGCCGATGTCGCGGCTGCGCTTCAAACGGTCCGGGAGATCGGTGCGCCCGGTGCGCTCGACGCCGCGATCGAGCAGGCCTTTCCGGGCAGCGTCTTGAACATCCAGAACAACGGCGGCCGCTTCGAAATCGCCTTCCGCCAGCACGGACTGCTCCGGCCGTTGTCCGGGGCGGAATTGTCCGACGGCACGCTCAGGTACCTGCTCTGGGTGGCCGCGCTACTGACGCCGCGACCGCCGGCGCTGCTCGTCCTCAACGAGCCCGAGACGAGCCTGCATCCTGAGCTGCTCCCCGCGCTGGCAAATCTCGTCGTCACCGCAGCCAGGAACACCCAGGTCATCGTGGTGACCCACTCGCGCCCGTTCCTCGCCGCGCTGCAGGCCGGGTCGGAGGAGACCAGGCTGGATCTGCGGACGATCGAGCTCGTGAAGGAGTTCGGTCAGACGACTATCGAGGGCCAGGGCCCGCTGGACGAGCCGCCGTGGAAGTGGCCGAGCCGCTGACAGCAAGCTGCCGTCCACCGCACGCCGCCTCACGGGTTGGTGGAGTCGCCGAGTGTGATCCGCATGGCCAGGTACTCGAGATCCTGGAGCTCGGCGCGATCAGCTGGCGTTGACGGCCGGCTCGGCCTCGTCCTTGACGCTTTCGAAGCGGACCAGGATGAGTGCGCCGATCGCGGTCACCACGAACCCGGCGGCCGCACCGGCCCACCAGCCGTCGCGGATCTTGTCGTCGAGCACCAGTACGCCGACTGCGGCCGGCGTGATCGTCTGCAGCGCGATCATCGGAGTGGTGGCCAGCGTCACCGACCCGCGTTGCAGGGCGAGCGAGTAGAGCAGGAACGCGAGCGCGGCCGAGACGGGCAGCGTGTACGTCGTGGGGCTGGAGAACAGGGCGCTGATCGAGCTGTCGTCGAGCATTCGCGCCGAGATCGCGACCCCGGCGTACCCGAATCCCGCGAGCACTCCGAGTACCGCGGTCGCGCTCGCGTGCTGCGAACGGCTCGCCAGACCACCGAGCACCGCGATGGCGATCAGCCCGACGATCACGCCGATCGTCAGGCCGTGATGAGTGGCGGCCTCCCCCGCGTCGCCGGACGAGACCGCGAGCAGCCCGAGTCCGGCGCAGACGGCGACGACTGCCGACCACTCGATCGCGGACAGCTTGTCCGCCATCAGACGGGTCGCCAGCAAGGCGGTGACCACGAGACTGACCGCGATACCTGCCTGTGCGAGGTACAGGGGAACCAGTCGCAGGGCGACGAAGTGCAGCCCGAAGCCGGCCAGCTGGAGCACGAGCGCGCCGAGGAACGCGGGCTGCTTCAGGAGTGCGGCGACGAACCCGCCGAGGCGGCGCGGGTCGAGCTCCGAGCCGGTCGGCACCTTGCGGGAACCGACCGCCTGCAGGATCGACGCGATCCCGAAGACCACTGCGGCGCCGAGGGCCGCGCCCAGTCCGAGTAGCAAGTCAGGCGGCCTTACGCCGGGGTGCCCAGAACGTCAGGTAGAGACTGAGCCCCGCGTAGTACACGAGATAGGCCAGCGAGATGCCGACCACGATCGGGCTCGGGTTCGGCATCTGGGTCAGCAGGACGGCGTACGCGGCGAGCCAGATCAGCGTGGTGATCAGGTTCATCGACCGGAACACCTTGGTCCGCGAGGGGTAGACGTACTTGATCGGGACGAAGACCAGGATCGAGCAGGTCAGCAGGATGATGCCGGTCGCGGTCTGGCTGAGGTCGAGCACGACGACGTAGAAGGCGACCACGTTCCAGTAGCTCGGGAAGCCCAGGAAGAAGTGGTCGTCGGTCTTCGCGTCGGTGCGGCAGAACTGGTAGCTGGAGGCAAGCAGCGGCAACGCGGCCAGCGCGGCACCGATGAAGCCGTGGGGCAGGTAGCCGCCGGTCCACAGCAACACGATCGGGGCGAAGGCATACGTCAGGTAGTCGACGATGTTGTCGAGCATCGCGCCGTCGAACCACGGGATCGTCTCCTTCACCCGGAGCCGGCGCGCGATCATCCCGTCGGTACCGTCGATCCAGAGCGCGGCCAGGCCGAGCCAGAGCGCGCGGACGGCGTCCCCGTCGATCGCGGCGATCACGATCAGGAGCGCGAGCACCGTTCCGCTCGCGGTATAGGCATGCAGTGCAAGTCCGGCCAGACGCAACCGCGTCGACCCGACGAACGGTTCCCGCACCGCGTCATGTGTGGTCAGGAGAACTCCCAGAACTCGGCCGGTGCCACGCGCCGGACTACCGCCGTCAGCGTCTCACAAGGCGGGTGCGCCGCTGGTGACGGCATACCATTCCGCCGTGGACGTCTTGACCGACTTCGGCGGCATGGCCCGTACCTTCCCGTTGATGCGGGGCGGCGGCGCGCTGCTCGTGCTGGTCGGACTCGGCCTGGTCATAGGCGGAGCAGGCGGTCGTCGCTGGTTGCTGCCGAGCCTGATCACCGGCGCCGCGCTGGCCGTGCTGGTGATGATGATCGGCGGCATCACCAAGACGATCTTCAGCGCCCTCGGCTACCCGGCGATCTACCAGTACGTCGCGTTCGGCATCGGGGTGGTCGCCGAGGTCGGGCTGGTCAACCTGGTGGTGGCCAAGGTCCCCGACCGGGAGTCACGACAGTTCTGGTTATGGATCCTGCTCGTGGTCGGCGTGCACTTCCTCATCCTGGCGTTCTCGCACGGCCCGATCTGCGGACTGCTCGGTCTGCTGTGCATCATCAACGCAGGGCTCGGGCTGCTGGTACCGGAGCTCCCGTATCGCGTGCTGTGGGTGACCGACGGCGTTTTGAAGGTCGCCGCCGGCTCCACGATGGTGTGGCTCAGTTACTAGCCGGCTCCAGCAGGAAGAGCGGGATGATCCGGGTGGTCTTCGTCTGGTACTCCGCGTAGTTCGGGAAGGCTTCGACCGAGCGCTCCCACCACAGCTTGTACTCCTCGCCCTCGATCTCGCGGGCGACGTACTCACCGGTCTGCTCGCCGTCCTGCAACTGAATCTTGGGGTCGGCCTGCAGGTTGTAGTACCAGACGGGGTGCTTCGGGGCGCCACCGAGCGAGGCGACCGCGGCATACACGCCTTCGTGCTCGACGCGCATCAGCGGCACCTTGCGGATCTTGCCGGACTTGGCGCCTCGCATGGTCAGCAGGACGACCGGCTGGCCGTTGTTGAACTGGCCTGCTTTGGTGTCGCCGGCGGCCTCGATCTTCTCGACGGCGGTCCGGACCCAATCGGTCGGGCTGGGGGCATATTCGGATTCGGAGGATGACATGTCACCCATCCTGCCCGATCGGGCAGGATCGCGCTCCTTACGCGTGGTGGGCCGCCTGGAAGCGAGCGACCCGGGCGGCGCGTTCGCGCTCCATCCGGCGGCGGGGGTCGAGGTGGTCGGGCAGGGTCGCGGGGCCGGCGATGTGCAGCAGCAGCCAGGTCAGGCGCCAGCGGATCTTGTACGGCAGGCTCAGTCCGTCGGTCTTCTTGCTCATCAAATCTCTCCAATTACTTGGTGTGGCAATAGTTTGTACACCAATTGATACTATAGTCAACGCTGACCGAAGGAGAGATATGCCCGGTACGTCCGATGAGGTGGACCTGCTAGCCCTGGACCGTCAGGTCTGCTTCGCGCTCGCGGTCGCATCCCGCAGCGTGATCGCGCTGTACCGCCCACTGCTGGAGCCGATGGGCCTGACCCACCCGCAGTACCTGGTGATGCTCGCCCTGTGGGAGGAATCCCCCCTGTCGGTAAAGCAACTCAGCTCACTGCTCCAACTGGACCCCGGCACCCTCTCCCCCCTCCTGAAACGCCTGGAGTCCGCCGGCTACCTCACCCGAGCCCGAGACCCCCGCGACGAACGCTCTCTCGCAGTAACTCTCACGGACTCCGGCCAGGCCCTTCGCACCGAGGCGCTCAAAATCCCCCCGGCAATCATCACCCGCCTAGGCATGCCCCTGCAGGAACTAGAAGCCCTCCACAAATCCCTCACCCAAGTGATAGCCGCCGCAAACACCTGATGCGCATCGCGGCCCACCAGGTTCCGGAGTACCGGCTCGACCTCGATGCGGCTCTCCAGCAATTGGAGTCCGCAAGCTCTGACGTCGACGTCGCCTTGTTCCCTGAGTGCTATCTCCAGGGCTACCTGACGGACCCCGCGGTCGCCGGTGAGCACGCCATCGATCTGCAGTCGGAGGCCTTCGAGAAGGTGCTCGCCCGCCTGGCGACGGTCGAACCAGCGCTGGTCTTCGGGCTGATCGAGCGCGATCACGACCGGATCTACAACACCGCGGTCCTGGTCCACCACGCCGCCGGGAAGGTAGCCGCTCAGATCCCACTCCAGACCAAGGGTCGAATCGTGGTCGAGGTCTGACCGCTACCGTTGTCGCCATGGGCGAGGAGACACAGGCAGACGAGGCGGCTGCTGCTGCGCACACAGAGGGTCGCGCGGCCGCTCGTGAGCTCGTCGCGGAGTACGAGGCCGAGCATGGCCCGATCCCCGACGAACATCATCGGCACGCCAGGGAGTTCATGGCGGAAGCTGGGCTGCTCGACTCCGCTACGAGCTGATCGCTCCGCGGCGCGGTGGGCAGCGGTGGTTTAGCTGGGTGTGCATTCCTGGAGTTGGGCTGCGGTGGCTATTTTGGCTGCTATCCAGCGGCGGCGGTGGAAGTGGGCCTTCAGGAGTCTGTGGACTCCGTCTAGGACTACTAGGCGGCCTCGGTAGGCGACCAGGTGGATGGGGAAGTCGAGGTCGGCGTCCATTACGCGTTCGTAGTGGGGGCGGAAGTTCATCGGGGTGGCGGCTACCTGGTTCGGGGTGACCTTGAAGCGTTCGCCGTTGAGTTGCCAGAGCGGGAGGTCGAACATCCAGAGGAGGTCGGCCACCTCTACCGGCTCGACCCGGAGGTCCAGGGCCCAGAGTTTGCCGAGTTGCCAGTGGGTTTGCGGGAACACGTCGCGCATCGAGTCCGGTGTCATCGCCAGCAGTTCGTCGAACGACACGTCCGGCGCGTTCCGGTCGGCGCCGCTGTCCACCCCATCGATCGTCACGACCGTGCACGCTACGCCATCCCACCGGTCAGCCCGGCAGATCCCACCGGTCAGCTCTGCCGATCCGCGCGGGTCGGTTCAGATGCTGTGCTTGCCTCGGCGGCGGAAGAGGAGGGCGGCGCCTGCCAGCAGGAGGCCGCCGGCCGCCAGGAAGATGCCGCCGACCATGCCGAGGGACAACGCCGGCGTGGAGTTCCGGCTCAGGGTGACGCCTTCGACCTGTACGCCGCCCGCGGCCGGCGGCGGCAGGTTCGGAGGGCTGGCCGGGTAGGTCGTGTCCTGTACTTCCGTACTCGGCGGATCCTCAGCCGGTTGGGCGTGCCGAGTAGTGGTCGACGCCGTCTGCGGAGTTCGGGAGGGCGACATCGAGGGAGTCCGCCGAAAAAACGGAGCTGGAGTCATGCCCGGCCGGTTGGGCCGCCTCGCGGTCGGGGACGCCGACGGGGTGACGCTAGGGGTCGGCGATGGAGTGGTGGGTGGACTGGTGGGCGGCGTGGTGGGCGGGGTCGACGTCGGCGTACCGGGTGAGGTTTCCGTCGGGGTGGGTGACGGGGTCGGCGTAGGCGTGTCGCTGACCGGAATCGTCGGCGGCAGCTCCTCGGCGTAGGCCGGCTGCAGACCGAGCATGAGCGCGGCAGGGAAGGCGATCAGCAGTAGCGGCAACATCCTGGCCGAGTTAGCGATCACGGCACTGCCCCGTTCGAGCGAAGAGCGAAGATTCCCTCTCTCCAGCAGTATGCGCGCCGTCAGCGGGCGTAGCGAAGCATTGCGGCCTTACGGCGTTGCATCTTCGTGGTGAACCCTGGGCGCGCGACGGCGCAGTCCGGAGACTCCGACGGGTTCGTCTTCCGGTGGATGACCACGATCGCCGAGTCGTCCCCCGGTCCGCCGATCTCGTCGACCAGCTCGAGCGCGGCACCTCTGAAGCCCGTCGCGACCAGCCGCTCGGCATGCCCGGTGAGCCGATCCGTCCCACGCTCGATGTCGCGCCGTGGTGTCTCGACCATGCCGTCGCTGTAGAGGAACAGCGCGTCCCCCATCTTCAGCTGACCGCGATTCACCACGAAGTCCGGCGTCTCGACCAGCCCGAGCAGCGGCCCGTCGGCGTCCCGCGTCTGCCACCGCCCCGACCACGCGTCGAACTGGATCGCCGGCGGATGCCCAGCGGTCCGTACTTCGAACTCGCCCGTATGCATGTCCACGGCGACGTGCACAACGGTGGCGAAGTCATCGCTCCAGTCCTGCCGACGCAGGTAGTGATTCGCCGCCGGCAGGAACTCCTCGACCGGTACCACCCCGAGCAACCCGCCGAACGCACCCGACAGCAGCAGCGCCCGCGTCCCGGCGTCGATTCCCTTGCCGGACACGTCGACGAGCGCGATCTCGAGCACCTCGTCCGGGCGCGTCGTCGACACCACGAAGTCACCGGAGAACGATGCGCCACCGGCCGACCGGATCGCCTGCTCGGCCCGCCAGCCCGGCGGCAGTACGGGCAGCTCACCCTGAGCCGTCAGCGTGTCGCGCAGCTCCATCAGCATCGTCTCGCCACGACTGCCCTGGACGCCGAGCCGGCTGCGCACCTTCGCGCCGGTCAGGACGATCCAGGCGACCACCCCGAGAACGAGCACGAACCCGGTCTTCGGCAGCCCGGACGCGCGTTCGGACACGACGTACGAGCCGGTGACCATCGCGAACAGCGTCAGCAGGACCAGCGGCCGGAAGCGCAGCAGCAATCCACCGAGCAGAAGAGGTATGACCAGGACGGTAGTGGGTATGAAGGACGGCATCGCCAGTGCGGCGGAACTGACCGTGACCGTCAACGCCAGCAGACCGACGAAGGCCAGCTGGTGTGACCTGCGCGCGCGTCGAAGCAACGACTCGGCTCGATTGCCGACTCGTCGCACAACAGCGTTGCCGCCACCGCCGCTACTCATGGTGAGAGAAAGATAACGGCACTACTCGGTCCGCGCATCAAATTGTCACAACTTGATTGCAGGAGATTCACGATCGAGACCGGCTGATCGCTCAGCCACGCCGGGTCAGCCCGGTCCGCTGGCACTTCGGGCACCAGAAAAGGTTGCGCCCGGCCAGGAGCTCGGTCCGGATCACCGAGTCGCAGACGTGACAGTGCTGGCCCTGCCGGCGGTACACGTAGACCTCACCGCCGTGGTCGTCCTGGCGTGCGTCGCGGCCCATCGCCTCGGGAGTGTGGTCGTCGGCGACGGTATCGATCCGGCCGGTCTCGACGCCGTACTTCATCAGCGCGACCAGGTCGGTCCACATCCCCTGCCATTCCTTCTTCTTGACCAGGTGGCCCGGCGTCTTCGGGTGCAGCCTGGCGCGGAACAGCACCTCCGCGCGGTACACGTTGCCGACTCCACTGAGCACTTCCTGGTCCATCAGCAGCTGCCCGATCGGCAGCTTGCTGCGGTGGATCCGCTTCCACGCCAGCTCGGGGTCGGCGTCGTCGCGCAGCGGGTCGGGGCCGAGTCGCTTGATCAGCGCCTCGCGCTCGCCGTCGGTCAGTACCTCGCACACGGTCGCGCCACGCAGATCGGCGTACGCCGATGCGTTCTGCAGCCGGAGCCGGACCTGACCGACGGGTTGCGGCGCGGCGTCGCCGGCCTCGATCCGGCCGAAGTCGACCTTGCCGATCAGCCCGAGGTGGATGTGCAGCCAGCCGGCGCCCTCGAAGTCGGCGAGGAAGTGCTTGCCGTGCGCCTCGGTCCCGCGCAGGACGTGCCCGTCGAGCAGCCCGGCGCCCTCGACGAATCGCCCCTGCGGACTCGACGCGCGGACGACCCGGCCACCGAAGTCGTCCCAGACGTCGTTCGCGAGCCGATGCAGGGTGTGGCCTTCGGGCATGATTCCTCTTATGGGTCTGACGTCAGGTACAGGTAAGGGCCGTAGCGGTGCGCCCACTCCGGCCGTGGTCGGCACCGGCCGTTCGATGCGGGCCCGGGATGTCTCCAGGCCCCACACCCCCGACCGGCCAGCGCGGAAGCGGACGGCGCAGAAGCAACAGGAACCGGAAGCTCAGGCCGACGGCAGCGGCGGCAGTACGCCGGTCTCCTCGTAGGCGGACAGCATCTCGATCCGCCGGGTGTGCCGCTCCTCGCCGGAGTACGCGGTCGCCAGGAAGATCTCCACGAACGCCGTCGCCTCCGCCTCGGAGTGCATCCGGGCGCCGACGCTGACGACGTTCGCGTTGTTGTGCAGCCGGCCGAGCTCGGCGGTCTCGGTACTCCAGGCCAGCGCGGCCCGGACGCCCTTAACCTTGTTCGCGGCGATCTGCTCGCCGTTACCCGAGCCGCCGATCACGATGCCGAGGCTGCCCTCGTCGCCGACGGTGCCCTCGGCCGCCCGCAGGCAGAACGGCGGATAGTCGTCGATCGCGTCGAACACGGCCGGGCCGTGGTCGACGACGTCGTGCCCGGCACCCGTGAGGTGCTGGACCAGGTGGTTCTTCAGGTCGAAGCCGGCATGGTCAGAGCCGATGTGCACTCGCATGACCAGAAGTCTTACAGGTCCTACGGACAGTCTGGGACCCCGGGGAGCTTCGGGCCGCTCATGCCGACGTACACGTTGGTGACGTAGCCGTTGTACTTCGGGAGATAGGCCCACCATTCGCTACTGCGCGGCGGAGCGTCGATCAGCTGCCCCTTCTTCTGGCAGCTCACCAGTACGTCGACCCCTGACGGCAGCGTGCCCAGGACGCCGCCGGAGGTGTTCGGCGCGGTCCGGACCCGTACTCCGGACCCGGTGGTCGTCAGCCAGTTCCCTGGCGTCTTCACCGCGCCTGGCACGTTCAGCGTCCGGGTCAGCCGGGTCACGTCGTTGTAGGCCTTCCCGTACCCCGTCCCGTCGGGGTGCAGCGTGTAGACCGCGACGATGGTCCGATCCCCCGACCCCACGGTCCCGGTGGTGTGCAGAGCCTCGCTGGTGAGGTCCACGCCGGCTTCCTTGGGCTTGTCCTTGTCCTTGCCGAACCCAGTGGAGTTCGGGAAGCCCGACCAGCCCTGCTTGATCGCAAACGCCGGGTCGAACACCGACGCGATCCCGAAGTACTGGTCGAAGCCGTCGGTGCCGTAGCGCGTCGGCTGGTGCAGGTTGCTCATCACGAAGGTCCGTACGGGTGCCGGAGCCTGGTCCAGCAGGTAGCGGTAGATCCGGACGGTGTCGGCAGCAGTGAAGGCCGCGTAGCCCCAGAAGCCAGGGTGGGTGGCCGGCGGGCCGGCCGTGTGGGTCAGGCCGAGCCGCGCCACCATCCGGTTGATGATCGCCGTGCCACCGAGGGAGTCCCAGTAGTAGCTCGCCGCATCGTCGTCACTGCTGCGCAGCATGACCTCCAGCCGGGCCCGGTCGGCCGCCGGGATGTCGTACGCCGGCCCGCGGTTCCAAAGGAAGTCGAGCACCAGCAGCAGCTTCACCACCGACGCCGACCGGAACTGCAGGTCCGGGTTGAGCACGTCGGTGAACTGCCCGGTCTGCCGGTCGAACACCGCGATGCCCGCCGTCACCCCGGGCGGGACGACGACCGCCTCGGCCGTAGTTGCCGACGACGTCGCCGCCCACGAAGGACTCACCGACGCCGTCAGCCAGATCACGCTTGAACCGGCGAGCATCACGGACAGACCACTGCGCAGAAGCTTCATTTGGCAACCTACTCACCGTCGAGCGATTAACTTGGTGAGTAACCTTCGCGCGGACCGATCGCCAAGATCAAGCCTTGCCAGCGAGTTCGAACCATCAATCGAAGCTGGGACTCCGGTCCCTGGTCCGCTTCAGCTCGAAGAAGCCGTCGGTCGCGGCGACCAGCCGGACGCCGTCCCACAGCTTGCCGGCCGCCTCACCCTTGGGCGCCGGGGTGACGACCGGCCCGAAGAAGGCGGTGCCCTCGACGGCGATGACCGGCGTACCGACCTCCATGCCGACCAGTTCCATCCCGGCCAGGTGCGACTTGCGCAGCGCGTCGTCGTACCGGTCGGTGTCGGCGGCCTCCAGCAGCGAGGCCGGCAGGCCGGCTTCTGCCAGCGACTCCTCGAGCAGGCCGTCGCCGTTGATGCCGCGACCCTCGACGTGGATTCGATGACCGAGTGCGGTGTAGAGCGGCAGCAGGACCTCGCTGCCGTGCGCCTGCTCGGCGGCGATCAGGATCCGGACGATGCCGAGTTTGCGGTGCCAGTTGGCGTTGTGCTCTTCACGGTCCTCGTTCAGGATCGCGAGGCTCATCACGTGCCAGGCGGTCTGTACGTCCCGGACCTGCTCGACCTCGAGCATCCAGCGAGACGTCATCCAGGCCCAGGGGCAGGCCGGGTCGAACCAGAAATCAGCGGTGGGGGTCATGTTTTCGATCGTACAAACTGAAACCAGCCTGACCGGGGCGGTGGGGTGGGGGATGAGACAAATCCGTACTTCGGAGCGCGTGGCGTCTCGCCTGGCGGACGGTCACCATCGGGCACCGACCCGTCACCCTCGGAGAACACGGGATCAAGCTCTGACAACGCTTTCGCGGAGGTTGTGCAAGTCGGGGGGAATCCCTCGGCCATCGAAGCATCCAGGTGCATAGGATGCCGACATGCCTGGAACCAACCTGACGCGCGACGAAGCGCGCACCCGCGCCGGCCTGGTCAGTGACGTGAGCTACGCGATCGAGCTCGACCTGACCACTGCCGCGAGCGGCGCCGCGACCTTCGCGTCGACGACCACCCTCACCTTCACCGCCGAGGCCGGCGCGAGCACCTTCGCCGACCTGATCGCGGCGACCGTGCGCGAGGTGACGCTGAACGGCCGCCCCCTCGAACCGGACAGCGTGTACGACGGCGCGCGGCTGCAACTGGATGGCCTGGCCGAGCGCAACGAGCTCGTCGTGGTCGCGGACTGCATCTACTCCCGCACCGGTGAAGGGTTGCACCGCTCGGTCGACCCGGCCGACAAGGAGACCTACCTCTACACCCAGTTCGAGGTACCGGACGCGCGCCGGGTGTTCGCCACCTTCGAGCAGCCCGACCTGAAGGCGCCGTTCACCTTCACCGTCTGCGCGCCGGCCCGCTGGGTCGTCATCTCCAACGCGCCGACGCCCGAGCCGGCGCCCTACAAAGGACACGGTAAGGGTGCCGACGGTGAGGACCTGGCGACCTGGAGCTTCGCGCCGACCGAGCCGATCTCGACCTACATCACCGCCGTCGTGGCCGGTCCGTACCACGTCGTCACCGACGCCTACGAGGGCCCGAACGGCACCTACCCGATGTCGCTGCTGTGCCGCCCGTCGCTGGCCGACGCGCTCGACGTCGAGGACCTGTTCGAGGTGACCAAGCAGGGCTTCGAGCTGTTCGAGCGCGCCTTCGGTACGCCGTACCCGTTCCACAAGTACGACCAGGCGTTCGTGCCGGAGTACAACATGGGCGCGATGGAGAACGCGGGCTGCGTGACGATCCGCGACGAGTACATCTACCGCAGCCGGACCACCCACGCCGAGCTGGAGAGCCGCGCGAACACCGTGCTGCACGAGCTCGCGCACATGTGGTTCGGCGACCTGGTCACGATGACGTGGTGGGACGACCTGTGGCTGAACGAGTCGTTCGCCGAGTGGGCCAGCCACTGGGCCCAGGCGACCGCGACGACGAAGTACGCCGGCGCCTGGACGACCTTCTGCAACGCCCGGAAGAACTGGGCCTACCGGCAGGACCAGCTGCCCTCGACGCACCCGATCGCGGCCGACATGGTCGACTTCCACGCGGTCGAGGTGAACTTCGACGGCATCACCTACGCCAAGGGCGCCTCGACGCTGCGCCAGCTGGTCGCCTTCGTCGGTGAGGACACCTTCATCACCGCGCTGAAGGAGTACTTCGCCGACCACGCGTTCGGCAACACCGAGCTGGCCGACCTGCTCAAGCCGCTGGAGAAGGCGTCCGGGCGCGACCTGGACGACTGGACCGAGCGCTGGCTGCGGACCGCGGGCGTGAACACCCTGCGTGCCGACTTCACCGTCGACGCCGACGGCGTGTTCCAGACCTTCGCGATCGAGCAGACCGCGGTGGCCGACCACCCGACGCTGCGGCCGCACCGGCTCGCGGTCGGGCTGTACCGGCTGACCGACGAGGGCCTGGTCCGTACCGAGCGGTTCGAGGTCGACATCGACGGCCCACGGACCGAGCTCGCCGAGCTGATCGGCGCGACCCAGCCCGATCTGGTGCTGCTCAACGACGACGACCTGACCTACGCCAAGATCCGGCTGGACGAGCGGTCCCGGCTGACGCTGGTCGAGTCGATCGACCAGCTCAAGGACTCGCTGGCCCGCGCGCTGGCCTGGGGTGCCACCTGGGACATGACCCGCGACGCCGAGATGCCGGCCAGCCAGTACGCCGGGATCGTGCTCAAGGGGATTCGCGCCGAGACGGACCTGACCGGCGTACGGTCGCTGCTCGGGCAGGCCACGTCGGCGATCAACAGCTACGCGGCGCCGGAGAACAGGGCTGAGCTGCGCGCGCAGTACGAGGTGGCACTGGCTGAGCTGCTGACCGATGCCGAGGCGGGCAGCGATCACCAGCTTGCCTTCGCCCGGGCCTACATCGGTGGCGTCTTCTCGGCCGCCGGCGCCGACCGGTTGGCCGGCTGGCTGGACGGCAATGACCTGCCGGCCGGGCTCGTGGTCGACACCGACCTGCGCTGGACGCTGATCGTCGCGCTCGCCCGGCTCGGCCGGATCGACGCCGACGCCATCGACGACGAGCTGACCCACGACACCACCATGACCGGCCAGGAGCGGGCCGCGCAGGCCCGCGCCGCCCGGCCGACCGCCGAGGCCAAGGCCGCCGCGTGGCAGATCGCCGTCGAGTCCGGGGACACCCCGAACGAGACGCAGTTCCGGACCATCCTGGGCTTCCAGCAGCCGGGCCAGGAGGATCTGCTCCGGCCGTACGTCGGCAAGTACCTGACCGCCGCCAAGGACGTCTACACCCGGCTCGGCTCGTCCATGGGCGAGAACGTGCTGGTCTACCTGTCCCCACGCGGCCTGCCCGAGCAGTCCACCCTGGACGCGCTGAGCAGCTGGCTCGATGCCGAGGCCGAGGCAGTCGACGCACCGACCCTCCGGTACGTCGGAGAGGCCCGTGCCGACCTGGTCCGTGCGCTGGAGGCCCAGCGGCGCGACGCGGTCGGCTGATGGGTTCTGATCCCTCGTTAGCCGGCGCCTCGGCCGTGGCCCTCACGGGCCTGGCCGAGGCCTACCGGCCGCGGCCGATCACGCCGTTGATGCCCTGGCGGTTCACCGGACGGCTGGTAAAGCCGTACGTGATCACTGCGCGCGGTCGCTCCTGGGACGACCAGATGGTGGCCCTGGCGCGGACCGCAGCGGCCCGGCAGCTGGAGTTCGACGACGCGATGGGCGCCGTCGGGCTCGGTGTGGTGATCCTGCATCTGGCTGACGACGCCATCTACCTCGTCGTGCAGAGCTGGGCGAAGGACTTCCAGTCGCGGCTGAGCATCTTCAGCGGGATGGACGTGGACGACCTGCGCCCGGCTCCGACCGGAGTCGCGCCGTGCGTCTGGGAGCTGGAAGTCCTCAGCCACGAGCGGGCGTCGTACGTGAGTCACATCCTGAACGCCGAGGTCGACGTGGAGAGCTGGCTCGACGACTGCCTGGACACCCGCCCGGCCCCGAAACCAGGCGCCATCCCGTCCGGCACCTGAATCGACCCGGGTAAATACCACTCGGTATTTCTTGTTTACCCCATTCTGATGGGTAAAGGAGTGCCGCCGGGATAATCAATCCCGGGTAATTGGCACCATCAGCTGCACCCCCGGACAGTGGCGGCACGTGCGCTGACCGTGACAATGAAGCGTTTGAATGTCACCGGATCGCAGCGGCCCGGTCGCAGCCCGCGTTCACCTTGTCCACAAAGAGATTCTCACCACCTGAACTGGGCTCACTTTTCGCCTCGGCCGGATTAAGCTGACACGAATATTCGGCCAGAGGAACCGGGGAGGACCTTTGTCGTGACACACGTGGATGACCGGAAAGGACCGACCCGGGCAAAACGCTCGGCCGGCCGGCCGGCGAACCGCGCCAACGCGCGGGCGCTGAACCATGGCGGCGACAGCCGGGTGACAGCCCGGGCCGGGCGCGCTGTTCCGACCAAAGACATCGCCGCCTCCCAGTTCGAGCGCGAGCTGGACAGCGCCGAACGGCTGGCTGCAGGCAAGCGCGCCGCCCCCCGGCAGAAGGCGGTCAGATCCCGCACTGCGGTCGTCGCCGTGATCGTCGCCGGCGCCGCGATCGTGGCGACCTTTGCGTACATCCTCACGAACGGCAGCTCGCCGGCGCCGCAGGCCGGCGGCAACCCGCCGCCTGTCCTGGCCCCGCAGACCACGGCCCCGCCCACGACCGATGCCGGCGCCAATCCCGCGCCCGCCGCGGTCAACACGGTCAAGGCCGATCGCAAGCCGCCCGTCGCGCCCCAGACCACCGCCGGCCGGACGTCGGCAACGCCGAACACCGGCCCGGCCTCACCCGTCTTCCGGCGCGGCCAGTGGATCTCGGTGGTCGACACGTACTCGACCGATGCCGGGATGAATGCCGATCAGCTCGCCAAGGGGCTGGCCGGCAAACTGATCGCGGCCGGCATCCCGGCCCGGGCGATGATGCTCGACGGCCAGTATCCGGGGATCGCGAACAGCACCCTCCAGCCGCAGAGCGACGCCTGGGTCGTGTATCTCGCGCCGCTCTCCACCGCCGAGGCAGCACTGAAGCTCTGCCAGGCGCCGAAGACGCAGGCAGCCCACTCCAACCTGGCCTGCCCCACGTACGAACCGGCCGCCAAGGCAGGCTGAGTCCCGGCCGCTGCTCGAGCGGCCGGGGGCAGTCGTCTACTGCTTGTGCGGCTCGTTGGCGTGCAGCATCGTCGCCTGGTGCGCGTGATCACCGAGCTGCTGGACGCCGGTGACGAGGCCACCCGTCAGATCGCCGGCGGCGAAGGACGTCTGCATCGTCAGCGCGGCCAGGCCGGCCGCGTGGTCCGAGAGCTGCCGCCGGGCGTTCGATCCGGTGACGATCTCCACCCGGCGCCCGGCGGGGTCGACGTAGACCAGGACGCTGTTGTCCGGGTCGTCCAGCTCGTTCAGCAGCTCAAGGGCGAACGGGCGCGTCTCGGAGTCGGCGCCGCCGACGTACACGGAGAAGTGCAGGCTCGACGCGCTCTCGGCGTGCCTGACGGCGCGCTCGAGGTCATAGAGCTGATCCGGGGTGAATGCGTCACCAGCTGGCACTTGCGCCTCCGGTCGTACGGGCGACGCCGGTGGCGGTCGCGGGAGTGGTGCCGGCCGGGAGCTCGGGCAGGTTGGCCGGGTCCGGCTTGGTGGCGGTCGGGCCACCGATCCAGACCGGCGGAGCCCACCAGGACAGTCCCGGGCGATAGCGGGGACCTTGCGCGATCGAGGAGGCGAAGACGAGCAAGGCCAGCACCGCCACGACCAGCGCCGGAATACCGACGAACACCAGCAAGGTGTGGCCGGAGAGCAGAGTGATCACGAACAGAAGACTAGTCCCACGAACGGCCGCACCCGTCCCGGGGCCTCGACCGGGACGGGTGCGGACAGCTGGGTACTAGAAGTCAGCAGCCACAGGTGTAGTACGTGATGTCCCAGTGGTTGCCCTCGTCGCAGTAGATGTTGCCCGAGGCTGCCTTCCACTGCGGGTAGCCGTCACCCCGGTTGGCGATCCGGGTGAAGGTGTTCTTGATGTAGTTGCCGACGCAGGTGCCCTTGGAGATGTCGACCTTGTAGCCGTTGCGGTGGCTGTAGGTGCCGCTGGCGTGACCCGTCTCGGTGCCGCCGGTGATGTTCACCGCGCAGCCGCTCGCCTGCTTCAGCGTGCGAGCGCCGTACACGGTGCTGTCGTTGATGTTGGTGAACGAGGTGCAGGTGGAGTTGTTCCAGTCGGAGCAACCACCACTGGAGGACCAGGTGATCCCCGCGGCACTGAAGATCGAGGCAGCCTGCGAGTGGGTCATCTTGGTGACGGCCGACGCCTGCTCGATCACCAGAAGGCCGGGCAGTACGCCGACGATCAGGGCGACCAAGGGCACGGTCACGCGACGGAGAAAGGATTTCATGGGGACTCTCCTTGAAACTCGGGGCGGAAGGTTTCAAGGAGTGCCATTCCCAGGAAAGTTATTCACGAAACGTGAACACTCACCGACCAGACGCCAGGCCGGCCGGCTACGTGGAGCCGAACCGAGGGCAGTCGGCTCGGCTCCACGCCGGGGGGCGCCGCCGGTCGGAACCGGACGTCGGATTTTCTTTCAGGGTCCGGTCAGAACCGGACGTCGGAGCACTGGTAGAACGCGTTCGCGGTGTCGGCGATCGTCCAGACGGCGAGGATCATGTGCCGGCCGGTCCGGCTCGGCAGCCGGCCCTGGTGAGTGATGTCGGCGGCCGGGCGGGCGCCACCCATCGACACGGTCAGGAACGGCGCCAGCTCGAGCGCCGACCGGGTCAGTGCGGCGTTCTGGTTCCAGCCCTGCTTGGTGATGTAGTACTTGAAGTCCGTGGTGGCGTGTTGCGCGGTCAGGTGCCACTTGAACGAGTAGTTCGCGCCGGACGTGAGCTGGGTGGTCGGCCAGGCGCCACCGCGCTGGTCGTTCAGCTCGTTGAACTGCTGCAGACCGGCCGAGCAGAGCTTTCCGTCGGCGGGACCTGCGCCGGGGAATCCCTTCGGCCCCTCAGTGCTCTGCGGCTCCCATTGAATCTGGCCACAGTTCTGCACCGTGGTGTTCGCACAGTGCTTGGCGCGACTGATCGGCGCGGTGGTGTACCCGTGACCGTAGGCCAGCGGGGTGGTTGTGGAGACCGCCAGAGCCAAGGCTCCGGCAGCGACTCCGGCCAGACTGAGTTTGTGTGTTCGCAGCATGCGGACACTCCTTCTGATTCCCGGTTGTGGGGGCGGTCGGGGAATGAAGGAAGGCGCCTTCGTTGACAATAGATAACAACCGTTCAAATCTATTGTCAACAGCTCGTGAGCAGATGTTCACTTACTGCTAGATATTGCTCGGGTCCACTAGCTGTGCAGGACGCCGATCAGCCGGCGTAGGCGCTGGTTGTTCGGCAGGTCCTCGATCAGCACGGGCAGCCCGTCGGGGCCGCCGAGCGGGATCCGCCAGTTCGGGTACTCGTCCGTGGTGCCTGGCTGATTCTGGGTCCGCCGTTCGCCGACCGCGTCCGTCAGGGCGACGCCGACCAGCTTGGCCGGCGTGTGCGCGACGTACCGGTGCAGTGCCTCGACGATGCGCTCGACGTCGCCATCCGCGTTGCCCAGCAAATGCCGCTCGCGCAGCGCGTTGAGCCAGGCGTCGCGGTCGGCCTCGTCGATGGCGAGCTCCTCGGCGACCGGTCGGGTCAGCAGGCCGAGGCGGTCGCGCAGTTCGACGTGATCGCCCGCGAGGTAGCCGGCCGTCGGTGGCAGGTCGTGGGTCGTCACCGTGGCCAGGCAGAGTTCGCGCCAACGCTCAGGCGGGAGCGGGTTGCCGTTCGCATCGCGCTCGAACCACAGCACCGAAGTACCGAGGACTCCGCGTTCGGTGAGGTAGTCGCGCACCCAGGGCTCGACCGTGCCGAGGTCCTCCCCCACGACGACCACGCCGGCCCGGGATGCCTCGAGCACGAGGATGCCGATCAGCGCCTCGTGGTCGTAGCGCACGTACGTGCCCTCGGTCGGCCGCTCGGGCGAGGTGACCCACCAGAGCCGGAAGAGCCCGAGGATGTGGTCGATCCGCAGTCCGCCACCGTGCCGGATCACCGCGCGGACCAGGTCTCGCCACGGCGCGTACCCGGTGTCGGCGAGCGCGTCCGGACGCCACGGCGGCTGCGACCAGTCCTGTCCCTGCTGGTTGAACGCGTCCGGCGGCGCACCCACGTGGATCCCCGCCGCGAGCACGCGCTTCAGCGCCCACGCATCGGCACCATCAGGGTGTACGCCGACGGCGAGGTCGTGCAGGATGCCGAGCGACATGCCGGCCGACTTGGCGCGCGCCTGGGTCCGGGCGAGCTGCTCGTCGAGCTGCCACTGCAGCCAGCAGTGGAACTCCACCGCATCCGGGTTTTCGTTGCGGAAGGCAACAACTTGGGGCGCGGTCGGGTCCTGCAGTTCCTCGGGCCACTTGCTCCACTCGGGCCCGTGGACGTCGGCGATCGCGGCCCAGGTGGCGAAGTCGATCAGGCCCTGACCCTCGCGGTCGCAGTATGCGCCGTACTCCGCGATCCGGCCGATCGACGGGCGGACCCCGAAGAGCAGTTGCAGGGCCTCACGCTTGGCTGCCCAGACGGTGTCGCGGTCCAGCGCGTCCGCGTCCTCGCTCAGTGCCCTTGCCTGCAGCGCGAGTGTGCGGACCCGGTCGCGCTCGGCCGGCGCCAGGTCGCCGTACTCGTCGATGTCCTCGATCCGCAGGTAGAGCGGGTTCCCGAACCGGCGCGAGGCCGGCAGGTACGGCGAGGGCTCCATCCGGCCGGCCGTCTCGGCGGCGTGCAGCGGGTTGATCAGTACGAAGCCCGCGCCGAGGTCATTGGCAGACCAGGCAGCCAGGTCGGCGAGGTCGTGCAGGTCGCCGATCCCCCACGACCTGCGGGAGCGCACGGAGTACAGCTGAAGCACCCAGCCCCAGGTCCGCTGCAGCGTCTGCGGCTCGAGCCGTTGCGGGGTGACGATCAGGGAGCCGACAGAGATCTCCGGGTTGGTGCCGATCCGCGCGCAGAGCCGGTGGTAGCCGAGTGGCAGGTCCCCCGGCAACTGGTACGTCGCTTCGCCGATCTGGACGCCGTCGACCCACTCGGGCTCGACCCAGTGCTCCTGCTGAGGGATGTCGCGGCGCTGGCCGCCGTCCTCCAGATCCAGCCAGACCTCGGCCGTGGAGCCATGCGGCACGTGGACTGCGAACCAGGGCGTCCAGCCCTCTCGCATGACGAGAGTGGCGGGCAGCGTACGGCGCCAGCGGGCTTGCTGGTGCTCTGCCAGCGCATCGGCGGCGCGCTCGGGCGTGGACGCGTCGACACCGAGTGCGGCCAGCACTGTGGAGACGACCTCGGACGAGACCAGTACGTGTTCGCCCTGCCAGTTCCAGTACTCGGTCGCCACTCCGTGCGCGACGGCTAGCTCGACAAGGGCTGGAGTGGGAGCAGTCACGCGTGCGAGTCTGCCGCATCCAGGGCCGTCGTACCCAACGCCGCGCGCCGTGCACCCCTTGAACGTCACCGCTCGGAGGCGGTTCAACACTGCCTGTTCCCGTTGCGTCACGACCCTGCATCGAGGACTGCCGCTGTTGCCGTCGGTGCCCTTACTCTTCGGTCAGAGACCCTGACCGGGGCGGCGGGGCGGGGTAACAGCACGGTGCAGGGGGGAACCTGCGCCGCGGAGGGGGCACCGATGGATGAGTTGCTGCCGCATACCCCGATCAGCCGTCGAACGACGCTGGGGTTGCTTGGTGCTGCCGCGGGCGGATCACTGCTCACCGGCTGCCGTAGTAGTACGACGCCTGGAAGCGTCGGCCTGGTCGGCGACTACAGCCTCAGCGACTGGGTCGCGGACCGCGGCGACAGCTACCTGGTCGGCCACCGGGGCGCCGGTGACGTGTTCCCTGAGCACAGCATGGAGTCCTACGACGCCGCGGTCGCCTGGGGTGCCCAGGCGATGGAGATCAGCGTCGGACTCACCGCCGACAACGTGCTGGTCTGCCTGCACGACACGACGCTGGACCGGACGACCAACCTCAAAGGCAGTCTGCGGGCCACGACCTACGCCCAGGTCGAGCAGGGGTGGCTCGAGGTACCGCGGCTCGGCCCGCACTGGCTGCAGGCCAAGGTCAAGGTGCCGTTGTTCGAGGACGTGCTGCGCAAGTTCGGCGGCCGGGTGGTGCTCGCGATCGAGGCGAAGGACGAGCGCGCCTACGGCCCGATGATGGCGATGGTCTCGAAGTACCGGCTGGAGTCCGCCGTGATGATCAAGACTTATTTCAAGAGCAAGTTGATCGCTGAGGTGAAGTCGCTCGGGCTCGGCGTGTTCGCCTACTTCACCACGCCGAAGGAGATGACGCCGGACGCGATCCAGACGGTCGCCGCCCAGTTGTCGCCGCGCACCGACGCGATCGTCGTCCCGAACTCCGGCCCGACCGGTTACCTCGCGACGCCACTCGTCGAGGCGGCCGTCGCGACCGGCATCCCGATCTGGCCCTATCCGCTGCACCGCCGCTCGGAGGTCGCCCACTACGCCTCGCTCGGAATGCACGGCGCGGTGACGTCCAACCTCGGCTACCTGCGCAGCAAGACCGAGCAGGCCATCACCGACCAGTGGGCCTCCGGGGCGCTGGTCCCGGGCGAGCTCACGCGGGACCCGTACGACGACCGCTTCGCCCTCGGCTGGGGACGCGGGGGCCGCATCGGGCTCGGCGCGGTGGGCACCCAGCACTTCCTCACGCTCGGCAACCTCGGCCCGATCACCTCGCCGGTCTACTCGGTGGAGTTCCAGGCCTCGTACGCCGTACTGCCCGCCGACCCGCTCGCGAACCTGACACTGGCCTTCGGGCATACCGACGACGCGTACTACGAGCATCAGATCGGCACCGCGAACGGTTACCACGCGATCATGCAGGCGAACGGCGCACTCGGGCTCTACGCGCATCGCGTCGGCCAGCCCGCGGGCGTCAAGCTGGCGGTCAAGCAGAGCACTGCGGCGTTCGCGGGTGCGTGGATGAGCTTCCGCCTCGACGTCACGCCCACCACGCTCACCTGGAGCCGGCTCGACCAGCCGGCCAAGGTGACCGTCACCGACAAGGCCTACCGCGGCGGCTACCTGCACCTCGGCCGAGCATCCACCGACGGCAGCCTCGCACTCCGCGGCTTGAAGGTCACCCGCACGCCCTGACGGCGTCTGCGGCACAGCCCCAGCCCAGGGTGATCCCGCTGCCTCCATGCCCGTAGTTGTGCACCACCGGTACTCCGGGAAGCAGCTGCTCGTCCCGCTCGAGCCTCACCTCTGGGCGACCGGGCCTGAGCCCCACCAGCGCCTCGATGACCTCTGCATCGGCCAGGGCCGGGATCAAGTCGCTGCAACGGCTGATGATCGACCGGGTGATCTCGTCGTCGACCGTGGTGTCCCAGGCGCCCGCGTCGAGCGTGCCACCGAGGATGCAGTCGTTGGTACGGGGATGGACGTAGGCACGGCCGGCCGGATGGGACTCGTCCCGCATCGACATAGCCAGTCCCGGGTTGGCGACTCTGACGATCTGGCCGCGAATGGGGTAGGTGCTGCTGTCGCCGACGAGCTTGCCTGCAGCCAGGCCCGCGCAGTTGACGATGACGTCGGGCTGGAGGTCCAGCAGCTCTCCGAGGTGCTCGATCCGCCGTACCTCCTGCTGACCGTCCCCGTCGATGTACTGGCGGTAGAGCCAAGGCAGGTAGGTGGGCATCTCGACCAGCGGCACGGCGAACCGCAGGCCGTGGGTGTAGCCGGCTGGGAGCTCGTCCGACCGGGCTGGGCGGATGTCGCCCACCGCGGCTGCCCAGGGCTGAGGACCCGGCTCCTCGCGGTAGACGACGAGGGACTCGCGCATGACCACGCCCGGCACGCCACGGGCAGCTTCAGCCGCCAGTACGTCGTACGTGGTGCTGCCCCAGCTGGCGACCTTGTCTGCCGGAGCCGCTGCGGTGGGGAACCAGACCGCTGCTGCCAGGTGGGAGGTGGTCGCCTCGGTGGGGTGGGCGCTGACCAGGATCACGTCGTCGCCGCGTTGGCGGAGCAGGGTGGCGGTGGACAGGCCGGAGATGCCTGCGCCGAGCACTACGACTCTCATTCCACCAGTCTTCGCTGGCGGCGGGTCAAGAGCAGCACGGCTACCAGGAGCGCAGTACTGGCTACCACAAGGCCGATGGCTACTCCGGCGACGTTGTCGGTCAACTGGTAGAGGGAGATCGGCCAGATGACCAGCAGAATGGAGCAGCCGACTACGGCGTACGCCGACGCGTGGCGGCGCCCGTACGCGACTAGGAGCGCTGCCGGGCCCGCAGTACCGACAGCGAGCGCCATCACCTCGCCGCGCTCCTGGACGAGCCAGCAGATGGACGAGCTGAACATCGCGGCGCCGGCGAGCGACCACGCGGTCACCTGGTCGCGTACGAGGCCGAGCATCGCCATCACGAACGCCACCAGGATGAACCCGGTACCAGCGATGCCAGCCGAGTTGGTCGTCGTCGAGGTGTCCGGCGTGAGCACGTCGGCGGTGATCACCAGCACGCCGACGGCGAGGATCGCGAACGTTGCCACCAGCAACGAAGACCCGGCCAGCCACCACACTCCGAGGACCGCGAGCGCAAGCGCCACGGCGACCCCGACGACTCGCCCGGTCTCGCCCTCGATCGCCACGTAGGTCGCGAACCCAGCCACACAACACCCCAACGAGGCCAACGCCGAGCTCAACTGCTCCCGTCGCCTGAGCAACGCCAGCAGCATCGCCGTTCCCAGCAAGATCACGGCCGCGCTGGTCCCGGTGCTGATCCGGGCCGCCCGGCCCATCTCACCCCAGTTGGCAAGCGTGAGAAGGGCCACAGCACCGAGCAGGAGAGCGCCGCCGATGTACCCGAGAACCTCGGTCAGCGCCGACGAATGCGCGGCGGTGGGCGGAGTACGGACAGTTTTGGGCTGTTCACCACCAGTGCGTGCCGGAGGCGGAGTGCGGGTGCCGGAGTCCGCTTCTGCGGCTGTGCGGAGGGATTGGGCTTGGTGGGGGCGCAGTACGCCCGCGGACACCAGCCTGGTCAGCTCGTCATCCAGCCGGCTCGGCATATCCGTTCGTTCCTCCTCGCAATTCTCCGGTCGGGATGCAGAGATCTTGGCGGCGATCACTACAGTAGGGCGGCGAGATGCCTATTCTGCTCAGTTACCCCGTGTCCCTGCTCAGTCACCCCCTGTTTTCCGTCCCGGAAACGTTCCCGACGTTCTTCCGGCGAGGCAACGACGGCAAGCTGGAAGTGACGGACCAGATCGTCACCGTGCCGGCCCGGATCATCGGGCTGGTCGTGGCGTTCTTCGTGGTCCGCTGGCTCCTGCACAAGGCGATCCGGCGCTTCGCCCGGAGGACCGGCAACGGCGCCGTCGCCGGCGTGCTGGCCAAGTCCAAGCGCGGGCAGGAGTTCGTCGAACAGACGCTGAACAGCGACCGCCGCGCGCAGCGGGCCGAGACGATCGCGTCGCTGCTGAGCAGCACGGTCACCATCATCCTGACCGCGGTACTGGTGGTGATGGTGCTGGCCGAGCTCGGTTTCAACATCCTGCCGGTGGTCGCGTCGGCCAGCATCATCGGCGTGGCGCTCGGCTTCGGCGCGCAGACGCTGGTGAAGGACTTCCTGGCCGGGATCTTCATGATCTTCGAGGACCAGTACGGCGTCGGCGACCTGGTCGACATGGAGAAGGCGACCGGCGTCGTCGAGGCGGTCGGTCTGCGCGTCACCCAACTGCGCGGCGAGGACGGCACCACCTGGTACGTCCGCAACGGCGAGGTCCTCCGCCTCGGCAACCTGACCACCCGCGACCCCGACGCCCCCGCTGCCTCCACCACCGGCGTAGGCAGCGCCGCCGAAGCCGCCGACGGCCTCACTGCCCAGGACGCCCCAACGGATCCCCCACGCTCCGACTCCCGCCAGCCGGTCGAGTCCCTCCCCGAGCGCGCCCCCGGCGGCCACGAACCCCACAACTGATCCCCACACATACCCACCACCCCCAGGCCCTCAACCTCACCCTCAACGAGCCAACAACTACCGAGTTATGCGGGCGCCGCCTTCCCCCACCCGTACTCACACCCCGGGCCGACGCATCGACCCCACCCGAACCACCGGCGACGCACCACCAAGGCCCACCGGACCCACGTCACGTCGATCGCACTCGCGTGCGGTACCCGGTAGGCGTCGCCACCGACCACGCGTTCCGGAGAGCAGGTCGCGCGGGCTGTTGGGGTAGAGCACGTTGGCGTCGTGACAACGATGAACGAAACGTCAGTACAGGCCCATCTCCCGGTTGAGCTCAGTCAACTCATCGGCGACATTGCAAGGCCTGCGCGCAGCCTGGCTGGCCACCGGGAGCCAACCGGCGGGCAACCAGCCGCTGGCAGTAGCGTCTGGTGAATCCGCGGCAGCCGTGCACGGACTCGGTGACCTGCTGCCGTCCAAGTACGAGTTCACTACCGCCGTACGCCGGCAGACCACGCAGCCGGATACCCGGTACCGCAAGCGCGGCCTACCCGATGGAGATGTCACCCGAGTCAATGGGCTACCGGTGACCACCGTCGCCCGCACCGTCAACGATCTGGCCACCGGCGGCACCGACTTCGACCACCTCGCCGCCGTGGTCCGTGATGCTGTCACCACCACAGGCGTCGATTCCGCAGCCCTCGTTGAGGCGCTCGATCCGGCGGCGGCGCAGTTCGGATCTCCAGACGGAAGCGCCCTGCTCGTCGCTGTACTGAAAGCAGTCGGCTACCGACCCGACACCCGGATTCTAGAGTTGATGACCCCTGAACTGCAGAAGAGGAAGCCGACCCCTACGGTTATGGCCCCGAAACCGCCAAGGTGAAGGCTCAGGCCCTGCTAGGCGGTCGAGAGTTCGAGACCTTCAGCATCGACCTCACCACCCGACGGCACATCGATAGCCCGGTCGACCAGGTGGCATTGAAGCCGATCATCGATCACGAGACCCTGCGAGACCTTCCCTCTGTCCCCACGACCCCGATCGAAAATCACCTTGCCGACAAGGTCTGCGCCCTCTACGAATGGCACGGCCAGGACGGCGACAAGGCCTCGACCCGCTACGCGACCTGGCTGACATCGTCCGGATCGTTGCAGACATCCCGTTCGATGCCGCCCGCCTGGCCACTGTCCTTCAACGCGAAGCCAGCCGGCGCCAGATGACGCTGCCGAACAAGATCCAGTCTCCGAGTGATGACTGGGTTACCGGCTTCCCCCGCTCCGCTGCAGGATTCGCCGAGTATCCACGGGAGTACTGGGATCTGAACGCGGCGCTGACGTTCTGCAGCACCTCGCTGGACGAGATCCTCAACGGCGAGCGAATCAGCGGCACCTGGGATCCAGCCCGCCGCTCCTGGCAGTAGTACAACGCGCCCCCAATGAGGCTGCCCGGCCTGTGGTTTGGGTAGGCACCACGCGCTACCTCGAGACACGAGCACGGGTGGGGCGACCGGAACCAGAATCGCCCACTTCAGCGAGTTGAGGTTCAACCTCTCCCCACCTTCCGATATCGCCGTAGCAGCAACCTTGTGCACGACGTGAGCGAATCTGATCCGGCCAAATGCTCAGGTGGCGCACAAAGTGGGCCTGTCGGAGCAAGTAGGCAGGCGAAACGGCGCCGGGACCACGAGGGTTCCGGCGCCGTTCGGCGTAGTGGGGCGTCAGGCGGTGAAGGTTACGTCCAGGGTGATGGTGGTGCCGGTGAGGGCCTGGGAGACCGGGCAGTTCTTCTTGGCCTCTTCGGCGAACTGGGCAAACTCGTCGGCGGTCAGGCCGGGGACCTTGCCGTTGACCGAAAGCTTGATGCCGGTGATGCCCTCGCCGGGGACGAAGGTGACGTCGGCGGTGGTGTCGATCGACTCCGGGGCGTTGCCCGCACCGGCGAGTGCGTGCGACAGCGCCATCGAGAAGCAGGTCGAGTGGGCGGCGGCGATCAGCTCTTCCGGGCTGGTCACGCCCTCGGCCTTGTCGTTGGACCGGGCGGCCCAGGTCACGTCGAACGAGCCGAGCTTCGACGACTCGAGGTTGACCTGGCCGGCCCCCTCCAGCAGCGAGCCTTCCCAGTGGGCCTTGGCGGTGCGAATGGCAGCCATGCTCTTTGGTTCTCCTAAGAAGTCAGTTGCCGGACACGTCGATCGCGCCGGGGTAGGTCGGTTCGTCGGTGTTCACCATGCTCTGCGCGGCCATCACCATGTACGTCCAGATCTCCTGGTCGCGGTCCGGTTCCAGCTTGATCTCGTCGAGAGCGGCCCGCATGTGACGCAGCCAGCTGTCCCGGGCGGTCGGGGTGATGGCGAACGGGTTGTGCCGCATCCGCAGCCGGGGATGCCCGCGCTGCTCGGAATACGTCCGCGGTCCACCCCAGTACTGCTCGAGGAACATCCGGAAGCGCACCTCGGCCGGGCCGAGGTCCTCCTCCGGGTACATCGCGCGCAGCTCGGGATCGGCGGCGACGCCGCGGTAGAAAGCGGCCACCAACCGGTGGAAGGTGTCGGCCCCGCCCACGGCCTCGTAGAAACTCTTCGGCTCGCTCATCGCCACCAGTGTCTCAAGCCGCCGAAACGTGCCGCAGCAGGGCTTCCCGTTCGGCGTCGGACAGCGGCCGCTTGGCATGCGTCTCGCCGTCCACCGCGACCAGCACCGAGACCGCCTTCGCATAGACGTCCTCGGTCTCGCCCGTGCGATCGACGATCCGGGAGCCCAGCGTGTACGACGTACTGCCGACCTCGTCGACCCAGACATCCACCTCGTACGGCGGCTGCCGCAGCAGGATCGGGCGCTTGTAGTCGACGGTCTGACTGACCAGTACGACCGGGTAGTGCGCGAAATAGTCGCCCTCGACCCCGACCAGCTGGGCCAGGAACAGGATCCGGG
This sequence comes from Streptomyces sp. SID13031, assembly GCF_010548305.1. Lineage (GTDB taxonomy): Bacteria > Actinomycetota > Actinomycetes > Propionibacteriales > Kribbellaceae > Kribbella. The sequence continues at coordinate 36,339 of NZ_JAAGLV010000026.1, read as the reverse complement.
CTTCCTGGAAGTAGTCGAAGTACCGGACGTTGTTCACGTGGTCGTAGGAGTCGATGTCGGACCAGCGGACCAGGACGGGATGACTGAAGGTCATGCGCCCACCAGCTTCTCCAGCGCCGCGCGCTCGACCGGGGTGATCCGGCGCAGGCGGTTCGCGGCGAAATCGAACGGGACGAGCCGGGTGCGCGCCTCGACGTACGTGGTGCGCGATTCCGGGCCGGCATCGAGGATCTCGTAGTCGACGACGAACGAGGCCGCCTTGATCTCGCTGATCCACAGCTCGATCTGGACCGGCTCCGGCCGGAAGACGAGCGGCCGCCGGTACTGCACCTCGTGCCGGGCGACCAGCAGCCCGGTCTCCAGGTTGTCGGCGCCGAGCTCCTTGGCGGTCCGGAACAGGAAATCCACCCGGGCGTCCTGCAGGTAGTCGACGTACCGGCCGTTGTTGACGTGGCCCAGCGCGTCCATGTCACCCCAGCGGAGCGGACAGTGGTAAACGTGCCGGTTGTGATGAGCCACACGGCGATCATCCCATCCTGACCACGCCGGGGCTGACAGAACGTGGGTAATGTCATCCCCGGATACAGACCGTGCACAGAAGGAGTTGGCGGATGAGCGAGCAGCGAGTGGCGATCGTGACCGGGTCGGCCCGGGGAATCGGCGCCGCCGTGGCGCAGCGGCTCGCCGCCGACGGCAATGCGGTCGCAGTACTGGACCTCGACGAGGCCGCCTGCGCGGGCACCGTCGAAGCGATCACCGAAGCGGGCGGCAAGGCCGTCGCGATCGGGTGTGACGTCAGCAAGTCCGACCAGGTCGCCGCAGCGGTCGAGCGGGTGGTGGCCGAGCTGGGCGCGCCGACGATCCTGGTGAACAACGCCGGCGTCCTGCGCGACAACCTGCTGTTCAAGATGTCCGAGGACGACTGGGACACCGTTATGTCGGTGCACCTGCGCGGCAGCTTCCTGATGTCGAAGGCCTGCCAGAAGCACATGGTCGACGCCGGCTACGGCCGGCTGGTCTTCCTGTCCTCCACCTCGGCGCTGGGCAACCGCGGCCAGTCCAACTACGCCGCCGCGAAGGCCGGCCTGCAGGGGCTGGCCAAGACGCTGGCCTTCGAGCTGGGCAAGTTCGGCGTCACCTCGAACGCGATCGCGCCGGGCTTCATCGAGACCGACATGACGGCGGCCACCGCGGCCCGGGTCGGCGTCGACTTCGAGGAGTTCAAGAAGGCCACCGCGGCCACCATCCCGGTGAACCGGACCGGCAAGCCCGAGGACATCGCCGCCGCCGCGTCGTTCTTCTGCAGTGAAGAGGCCGGTTTCGTCTCCGGCCAGGTCCTGTACGTCGCCGGCGGACCCCGCAACTAGGAGCTCAGGGAAAATGCAAACCTTCACCGGTGTTGACGAGGTCGTACATGCGGTCGGTACCCAGCTGGGTGAGACCGAGTGGCTGGAGATCACCCAGGAGCAGGTGAACCAGTTCGCCGAGGCGACCGGTGACCACCAGTGGATCCACGTCGACGTGGCGCGCGCGACCAAGGGCCCGTACGGCGGCACCATCGCCCACGGCTACCTGACGCTGAGCCTGATCGCCCGCTTCGGCGAGGAGCTCTTCTCGGTCAAGGGTGTCACGGCCAAGCTCAACTACGGCGTCAACAAGGTCCGTTTCCCCAGCCCGGTCCCGGTCGGCCGCCGCGTCCGCGCGAGCGCCTCGATCGCCGGTGCGCAGGAGACTCCGGCGGGCGTACAGGTCTCGCTCCAGTGGGTCATCGAGCTCGAAGACTCCACCAAGCCGGCCTGCGTCGCCGAGACCGTAGTACTGCTCGTTCGTTAAAGCGGGCAGACCAAGACTGAGTGAGTGGCCGCTCGGCGGTAGCCGAGCCATTCATTGACGGCGAGCATCGGTTCGTTGCCGTCGTAGTTCGCGGTGTAGGCGCCGACGACACCGGCGTCGGCGGCCAGGCGGAGGGCGGCACACTTCACCAGCTTGGCCACGCCGCGTCCCTGGTACTCCGGCAGCGTCCCCGTCATCTGCGACCAGATCTTGTGCTGGCTGCCGTTGCCGAGCGTGAAGCCGATGACCTCGCCGTCTTTCAGGGCCGCGACGCTCAGTTCGAGCATCATGCCCGGCGCCTTCCAGATATCGGCCAGCCAGTCGTCGTACGAGCGGCTCTCGATCTTCGCATCGCCCGGTTTGGTGCGCTGGGCAACTTCATCGGCCGCGTGCACGAGCCGCGGGTCGACCTCGGCCAGCGGCACCAACTGCACTCCTTCCGGTACTTCGGGAAGGTCCGGCACCAGTCGCGGATCGATCCCCGCGTAGTGCACCTGCCGGGTCTGCTGGTAGCCCCAGCGCGACGCCCACTCCTGCGATTCCGGATCGGCGAAGATGCGGACGTTCACCGCACCCGCCGCCTTCAGGTGCTCATGGATCCACTCCACCAGCCCCGTACCGGCGCCGCGACTGCGGTACTGCGGATGCACTATCACCCGCGATTGGGCGCTGACCGGATTGGACCCCGGGATCAGTGCGCACGACGCCCAGCCGATCAGCAGGTCATCCTCGAAAGCGGCGGAGGTCGCGCGAGCCCGGGAACCACCGCGACTCTCGATCCCCCTGCGCAGCAGGTCGGCGGTGGTGACGGACCACGGCTCGACGAGGTCGTAGAGCGCCACCGCGGCGTCGGCGTCGTCCGGTACGGCCGGCCTGATCTCCATCAGCGACTCCTTCAGCGACGTTTGTCCGGAAGATACCCGTGGTCAGGAGCAAACTGGTCTGGACGGCTGCAATAGTTACCTAACGAAAAAGCGTCCAGGCGGCGTCTCAGAGCATCCGCAGCAGACTCGTCTGCGTTTCGATCCGGCGATAACCGAGCCAGGCGTTGACCGCGAGCATCGGGCCGTTCGCATCGTCGTTCGAGGTGAACGCCCCGACGATGCCGGCATCGGCACACCGGCGCAGCGCGACCGACTTGACCAGCTTCGCGAGTCCACGACCCCTGTACTGCGGAACAGTGCCCGTCATGCCCGACCAGGCCCGGTCGCCGTCGGACTCGATCGAGGTGAAGCAAGCCACCTCATCGCCGGCCAGCGCCGCGACGCCGAGCGCCTTGTCCACCGATGGCGAGTTCCAGATCTCGTCGAGCCAGTTGTCGTAGTCGACCGAGTCGATCGGCGAATCACCCGGTTCGTCGAGCGAAGCGGCCGTGTCGGCGACGAAGACCTGCCGCGGCTCAAGCGTGTCCAGGGTGGCGATCCGGATCCCGTCGGGCACCGGCGGCTGCTCGGGCAGGACCCGGGGATCGACGCCGGAGTAGTGCATCACCCGGGACGGCTCGTAGCCGAGCTTCGTCGCGAACGGCAATCCGGCCGGCGTCGCGAAGGTACGGATCCGCTCCGCACCGACCTCACTCAGATGCCCGTGCAGCCGCTCCACGAGCGAGCCACCTATCCCTTCGCGCCGACGCGTTGGATGCACATAGATCGTCAGATCGCTCTGCCCCGGCTTGCTGGTCCACACGTTGAGTGCGGCCGATCCCCAGCCGACCACGTCGTCGCCGTCCTCAGCGACCAGAGCGAGAACCCGCTGGCCGGGTGTCTGGACCGTGATCTGGTGCCGCATGTACGCCGGCGACATCACGGAGTACGAGTAAGTCTCCCGGCGCAACCGCGAAACCGCCGCGGCGTCATCAGCCGTCGCCTTCCTGATCCGCATGCCCGGACCCTAGCCACAGCGCAGTAGGCCCGCCACGCAATTACCCGGGCGCGAGTGCGGTACGGGAGCAGTTGGAACCGGATCGCAACAGCTGTGGGACGGCTGTGATTCTGTCCGGGGCGGCATGGGCATTAGGGTTGGCCGGTGCCCGTTCTCGCGACCACATCGTTGAGCAAGCGATACCCGCGTGTGACGGCCCTGGACGAGCTGACTGTCGAAGTGGGGTCCGGCGTGACCGGGCTGGTCGGAGCCAACGGTGCCGGCAAGTCGACCCTGCTGAAGATTCTGCTCGGACTGATCGCCCCGACCGCCGGAAGCGCCATCGTGCTGGGACACGACGTGGTCACCGGCGGCGAGGCGGTCCGTGCTCTTGTCGGCTACATGCCGGAGCACGACTGCCTGCCACCCGACGTCTCCGCGACCGAGTTCGTGGTGCACCTCGCGCAGATGTCCGGCCTGCCCGCGACGGCCGCCCGCGAACGAGCAGCCGACGTACTGCGGCACGTCGGGCTCGACGAGGCACGGTACCGGCCGATGGGCGGCTACTCGACCGGTATGAAGCAGCGCGTCAAGCTGGCCCAGGCGCTGGTGCACGACCCCAAACTCGTTCTGCTGGACGAACCGACCAACGGACTCGACCCGGCCGGGCGCGATGAGATGCTCACGCTGGTCCGCCGGATCGGCACCGAGTTCGGCATCCCCGTGCTGATCACCTCGCACCTGCTCGGCGAGCTCGAACACGTCTGCGACCACATCGTCGTACTGGACGGTGGCCGGCTGCTCCGGTCGGAGTCCAAGGCCGCGCTGACCGGCGTGACGGGCGTGCTGGCGGTCGAAGTACGGGATCTGAGTGGGCGTGATCGGTTGACCGCCGCGCTGACCAGAGTCGGAGCGCGCGCCCGCACGGACGGTCCGCTGATCCTCGTCGAGATCGCCGGCGAAGAGACGTACGACCTGGTCCGCGACGCGATCGCCGAGCTCGGCCTCGGGCTGGTCCGGGTCGAACAGCACCGGCACCGCCTGGAAGAGGTCTTCAGTGTCTGACCAGCCCTACGAACAGCAACGGTCCGGCGTCATCCACGACATCGGGTACCGGCACTACGACGGTCCACGGCTCGGCCGGTTCGCGATCTGGCAGGCGCTGGTCGTGTCGAGCCTGCGGCATGCGTACGGGCTCGGCCGGTCCGGCAAGTCGAAGGTGATGCCGCTCCTGCTGCTCGCGGTGATGGTGGTGCCGGTGGCGATCATCGTCGGCATCGAGACCGCGCTGAAGTTCGACGAACCACCGCTGACGCCGGTGCAGTACATCAGCTACCTGCAGGCGGTCATCGCGCTCTACCTGGCCGCGCAGGCGCCGCAGCTGTTCTCGCGGGATCTCCGGTACCGCTCGATCGTGCTCTACCTGGCCCGGCCGCTGCGCCGCACCGACTACGCGCTGGCGAAGCTGACCGCGCTGGTGATGGCGCTGATGATCCTGATCGGGCTGCCGCTGGTGATCCTGTACGCCGGGGCACTGCTGGCCAAGTTCGACTTCACGGACATGACGAAGGAGTTCCTCAGCGGACTCGTCGCGGCGCTGCTGCTCTCGATCCTGCTGGCCGCGATCGGCGGGCTGATCTCGGCGGCCACACCACGTCGCGGGTTCGCCGTGGCGGCGATCATCGCCGTACTGATCGTGTCGTTCACGGCTGTCGTCACCACGACGGCGATCCTCAACTCGCAGGCGGAGCAGAACAGCACGGCGGCCCGCTATACGAGCCTGGGCTCGCCTTTCACGCTGGTCCACGTGTTGCAGAGCTTCATCCTGCACGGTGGCGGCGAGTTCAAGCCGACGGCGGTGCAGGGCCTCGTCTTCGCCGCCGCGTACGTCGTGCTGGTGGCGCTGTGCGTGTGGGGCGTCAACTCACGCTACGCGAAGGTGGCCCGCGGGTGAGCGTGATCCGGATCGAGAAGGTCTCCCGCTGGTACGGCAATGTGGTCGCGGTCAACGACATCACGATGACGATCGGCCCCGGCGTGACCGGGCTGCTCGGGCCCAACGGCGCGGGCAAGTCGACGCTGATCACGATGATGGCCGGCTTCCTGCCGCCGTCGACGGGAGCCGTCACGCTGGACGGCGTACCGGTCTGGCGCAACGAGAGCTCCTACCGCCACATCGGGCTGGTGCCCGAGACCGAGGCCGTCTACGACACCTTGACCGGATCCGCCTTCGTGCTCGCCAACGCAGAGCTGCAAGGCCTGCCGAATCCAGGCGCGTCCACAGCCTCAGCGATCGCCACAGTGGCGATGGAGGATGCGGCCGGGCGGCGCATCTCGACGTACTCGAAGGGTATGAAGCAGCGGATCAAGATGGCGGCGGCGCTCGTGCACGAGCCGTCGGTACTGCTGCTCGACGAGCCGTTCAACGGGATGGATCCGCGGCAACGGCTGCACCTGATGGAGTTGCTGCGCACGATGGGCGCGGACGGCCGGACGGTGCTGTTCAGCTCGCACATCCTCGAAGAGGTGCAGCAGGTCGCGACGCAGATCGAGGTCGTCGTGTCCGGGCGGCACGCGGCCTCGGGTGACTATCGCGCGATCCGCACGCTGATGACCGACCGGCCGGTGCTGTACCGGCTGCGCTCGTCCGACGATCGCCGGCTCGCCTCGGCGCTGATCGGCGATCCCTGTACTTCCGGCGCCGACCTGGATGGCGGGTCGCTGCAGGTGCAGGTGGTCGACTTCGAGCGGTTCAGCCGGCTGGTGCCGTCGATGGCCCGCGACCTCGGCATCCGGCTGCTCGAGGTCGCGCCGACCGACGAGTCCCTCGAGAGCGTCTTCTCCTACCTCGTCGGGAGGCGCTGACGATGAACGCGACGATTGCCCGGCTGACGATGGCGACCCTGTTCGGTCACCGGCGCGGCCTGCTGCTCTTCATCCTGCCCGGCGTGCTGCTCGCGCTGTCCGTGCTGCTGGCACTGACGCTCGACGACACCGGCGAGTTCAGCGTGGCCCTGCTCCAGCTGTTCGGCCTGGCAGTGATCGTGCCGCTCGTCTCGCTGATCGCGGCGACCGGCGCCCTGTCCTCCGAGATCGACGACGGCTCGATCGTCTACCTGCTCAGCAAGCCGATCAAACGCTCCACGATCATCCTGACCAAGGCGCTGGTCGCGATCGCGGTGATCTTCGTCCTCGGCGCGCTACCGATGTTCCTGGCCGGCCTCGTCCTCGACATCCACGACCCGCGGACAGCAGTTGCCTTCGGCATCGGTTCGCTGGTGGCCGGGATCGCCTACACCGGCATCTTCATCGCCCTCTCGGTGATGTCCGGCAACGCCGTCACCATCGGCCTGATCTACGCCCTGCTGTGGGAGGGCGTGATGGGCCAGTACGTCGACGGCGCCAAGGCCCTCAGCATCCAGCAGTGGTCGCTGGCCGTCATCCACAAACTCACCGACTCCCCCGACGTCACCTCAGCCGTCAAACTCCCGATCGCCACGATCCTGCTGATCGCCGTGGTCGTCATCGGCCTCAGCCTCGCCGTCGCCCGCCTCCGCTCGCTCATCCTGTCGACTGCGGAGTGAGCGAGCCAGCCGACCGGGTCAGCCGACGATGCCGCCGTTGAGGGTCAGGCCGCCGTCGATGGTGATGGTCTGGCCGGTGATCCAGGAGGCTTCGTCGGAGAGCAGGAACCAGACGAGGGAGGCGACGTCCTCGGGGGTGCCCAGCCGCTTCAGCGGGTACGACGCCGCGACCTTGTCCTCGCGACCTTCGTAGAGCGCGCCGGCGAACCTGGTCTTCACCACGGCCGGGGCGACCGCGTTGACCCGGATCAACGGCGCGAGCTCCACTGCCAGCTCAGCCGTCACTCGGGAGAGCATCGCCTTCGTGGCGCCGTACCAGCCGATGCCGGGTGATGGCGACAGGCCGGCCACCGACGACAGGTTGACGACGGAACCGCCGTGGACACGCATCCACGCGTCACTGCAGGCCTTGACCCAGGCGATGCTCGCCAGCACGTTCGTATCGACCATCTTGGCCGCCACAGTGCTGTCGACGTCGAGCAGCGAGCCGTAGATCGGGTTGATGCCCGTGTTGTTCACGAGCAGGTCCACCGACCCGTACGTCGCCACTGCCGCCGCCACGACACTTGCCCGGTGCGCGCCGTCAGCGGCATTGCCTGCGACGGCCATCGCGTTGTCGCGGCCACCCAGGTCGGCGATCGCTTCGTCGAGCGCCTCCTGCTTGCGGCCGGTGATGATCACGTGAGCGCCATCGGCCACCAGGCGCTTGGCGATCGCCAGCCCGATCCCGCGGGAGGCACCAGTGACGATCGCCGTCTTGTCCTTCAGGCTCATCAGCTCAGGCGCTCCAGGATCACTGCCATTCCCTGGCCGCCACCGACGCACATGGTCTCCAGGCCGAACTGCTTGTCCTCGAACTGCAGACCGTTGACCAGCGTGGTCATGATCCGCGCGCCGGTCGAGCCGAACGGGTGGCCGAGCGCGATCGCGCCGCCGTGCACGTTCAGCCGATCCTCGGAGATACCGAGCTCGCGGGCCGAGCCGATCACCTGGACGGCGAAGGCCTCGTTGATCTCGACCAGGTCGATGTCACCGATGCTCATCCCGGCCCGGGCCAGCGCCTGCTTGGTCGCGTCGACCGGACCGAGGCCCATGATCTCCGGCGACAGGCCGCTCACGCCGGTGGAGACGATCCGGGCCAGCGGGGTCAGGCCGAGCTCGCGCGCCTTGGTGTCGCTCATGATCACCACGGCCGCGGCGCCGTCGTTCAGCGGGCAGCAGTTGCCGGCGGTGACGGTGCCGTCAGGACGGAACACGGGCTTCAGCTGGCTGACCTTCTCCAGCGTCGTACCGGCGCGCGGACCGTCGTCGTTGCTCACCAGCGTGCCGTCCGGCAGCGTCACCGGGGTGATCTCGCGCTCGAAGAAGCCGTTGTCGATCGCCTTCTCGGCCAGGTTCTGCGAGCGGACACCGAACGCGTCCTGATCCTCGCGGCTGATCCCACGCAGGGTCGCGACGTTCTCGGCGGTCTGGCCCATCGAGATGTAGACGTCCGGGATCAGTCCGTCCGTGCGCGGGTCGTGCCACACGTCGTTGGTCTCGGCGTACTTCTCGGTGCGCTGGACCGCGTCGGCGAAGACCTGGTTGAACGAGCTCGGGTCGCCGACGCCGGCCGAACCGAAGTTCTTGTACCGCGAGACGCACTCGACCCCGGCGCTGACGAAGATGTCGCCCTCACCGGACTTGATCGCGTGGAAGGCCATCCGCGCGGTCTGGGTGGAGGACGCGCAGAACCGGTTGATCGTCGTCGCGGGCGTGTTGTCCCAGCCCAGCTGGACGGCGACCCGGCGGGCCATGTTGCCACCGTGCTCGTCGTGCGGCTCGGCGCAGCCGAGCATCAGGTCCTCGATCTGGTCACCGGTCAGGCCGGCCTTGTCGACCGCCGCCTTGATCATCTGGACGGCCAGGTCGTCCGGCCGGATGTCCTTCAGCGAACCCTTGTGGGCCCGGCCGATCGGCGACCGCGCGGTGGAGACGATGACTGCTTCAGGCACAGCTGTTCCCTTCTCAGATGAGACTGTTACAGGCCCAGATCGCGGCCGATGAGTTCCTTCATGATCTCGTTCGAGCCGGCCCAGATCTTGGTGACGCGCGCATCCCGCCAGGCGCGGGCGACCCGGTACTCGTTCATGTAGCCGTAGCCGCCGTGCAGCTGGACGCAGGCGTCGAGGATCTCGTTCTGTACGTGTGCACTCCACCACTTCGCCTTGGCCGCGTCCACAGCCGAGAGCCGGTCCTCGTCGTGCGCGACGACAGCGTTGTCGACGTAGGCCTGGGTCACCTCGGCCTTGGTGACGAGCTCGGCGATCAGGAACTTGTTGTACTGGAAGGAGCCGACCGCCTGGCCGAACGCCTTGCGCTGCTTCACGTACTCGATCGTCTCGGCCAGGATCTGGGCCGCGTGCGCGATATTCGACACCGCGGCGCCGATCCGCTCCTGGGCCAGCCGCTCCATCATGTGGATGAAGCCACGGTCGAGCTCGCCGAGCACGTTCTCGTCCGGGACGAAGACGTCCTCGAAGAACAGCTCCGACGTCCCGGACTCGGTCTGGCCGACCTTGTCCAGCTTGCGCCCGCGGGCGAAGCCCTCCATGCCCTCCTCGATCGCGAACAGCGTGATGCCCTTCGCGCCCTTGCCCGGATCGGTCCGGGCGGCGGTGATCACCAGGTCGGCCATGTCGCCGTTGGTGATGAAGGTCTTCGAGCCGTTCACCACCCAGCCGCCGTCGGCCTTCTTCGCGGTCGTCTTCAGCGCGGCCAGGTCGGAGCCGCCGGACGGCTCGGTCATCCCGATCGCGGCGATCAGCTCACCGGAGCAGAACTTGGGCAGCCAGCGCTGCTTCTGCTCCTCGGTGCCCAGATCGACCAGGTACGGAGCCGAGCAGTCGTAGTGGATGCCGAAGCAGCTCGACAGCGAGGCGGACACCTTGGAGACCTCTTCGGCGAACACCGCGTTGAACCGGTAGTCGCCGACCGACGAGCCGCCGTACTCCTCGGGGACGTCGAGACCGAGGAAGCCCTGCTTGCCGGCTTCGAGCCAGGCGGCCCGCTCGATCGTCTTCTCCTCGAGGAACTGCTCCATCCGCGGTACCAGCGAGCGGTCGCAGTACTCCTTGGCACTGGCCCGGAAGGCGTGGTGGTCCTCGTTGAAGATGATCCGGTCCATCGCTGGCCTCCTGAAGCGTAAAGACGAGTCACTAAGCGCTTGCTTAGCTTCGCGAACTTAGGGCAAGGTGTCAACGTGTCCGCAGTCACCAGCCCCCACATCTGGGAGCACGTCCAGCCCGCCGCCGCCCGCCGGCTGCTCACCGGCGCCATCGACGCCTTCGCCGAGCGCGGCTTCCAGGCGACCACCACCCGCGACATCGCCTCGCGCGCCGGCATGTCACCGGCCGCGCTCTACGTGCACTACCCCTCGAAGGAGCGACTGCTCTTCGAGATCAGCCTGTACGGTCACCGCGCCGCCCTGGAGATCCTGACCGCGGCCAACACCGCCGACTCCCCCGCGGACCGGCTGCGCGCGATGGTCTCCGCCTTCACCGCCTGGCACGCCGAGCACCACACGATCGCTCGCGTGGTCCAGTACGAGCTGGCCGCCCTCAGCCCCGAGCACTTCGCCGAGGTCGCCACGATCCGCCGAGCCATCTCCACCCTGATCGAGAAGGTCCTCACCGACGGGGTCAGCGACGGCACTTTCGCAGTACCCGATCTCCCCGGTACGACGCTCGCCGTCCTCTCCCTGTCGATCGACGTGGCCCGCTGGTACGACCCGGCCCGCCGCCCTTCCCCCGAAGCCCTCGGCGCCACCTACGCCGACCTCGCCCTGCGGATGGTCCAGGCATAGGAACGCCCCGCGCCTCCGAAGAGGGGCGGGGCGTTCCGTAGTACGGATCAGGCCTGCAGAGCAGCCTGTACGTCGAGGTGGATGTCCACCTTGTCACCGATCAGCAGCTTGCCACCCTCGAGCGGCACGTTGAAGTCGATGCCCCAGTCCTTGCGGCTGATCGAGGTCGAGCCCTCGAAGCCGATGATCGTCTGGCCGTACGCGTTCTGCTCCACGCCGAGGAACTCGACAGCGAACTCGATCGGCTTGGTGACGTCCTTGATGGTCAGCTCGCCGGCCAGGATGTAGTCGTCACCCTCCGGCTTGATGCCGGTGCTCACGAACGTCATCTTCGGGCTGTTCTCGGCGTCGAAGAAGTCACCTGAGCGCAGGTGGCCGTCGCGCTGGTCGCTCCGGGTGTGCACGGAGGCCAGCTCGACCGACACGTTGGCGGTCGACTCCTCGAGCGAGTCCTTGACGATGATCTCGCCGCTGAACTCCTTGAACACGCCGCGGACCTTGGTCATCAGGTGCCGGACGGTGAAGCCGATCTCGGTGTGCGCGACGTCGAGCGCGTAGGTTCCGGAAACGAGGCCGGGAATCGTGGTCGTAGCGGTGCTCATGGGGAGTCCTTTCAAACGGAAAGCCAGTCGGGGGGCGTCGCAGTCGCAGGTTGGTTAAAACTTCAACCAATGACGTCGACAGTAGATATGAACTATTTAAAAGTCAACTACATTCCCGGTACACTGTCCGGGTGACGATGACGACTGGGACCCGGTGGCTTGACTCCGAGCAGCAGGTGGCGTGGCGCGCGTACCTGCTGGGCACTGCGCGCCTGATGGCCAAACTCGACGACGATCTCCGACAGTTCGGCCTGGGCATCAACGACTACGAGATTCTGGTCCGGCTCTCCGAGGCGCCCGAGCGCCGCCTGCGGATGGCCGAGCTCGCCGACCGGCTGCACCAGAGCCGCTCCCGCCTGACCCACACGGTCGGCCGCCTCGAGGCGGCCGAGCTGGTCCGGCGCACTTCCTGCAAGAGCGACAAGCGGGGAGTCTGGGCCGAGCTCACCGAAGCGGGCTTCTCCCTGCTCGACCACGCCGCGCCGTTCCACGTCGACGGCGTTCGCGAGAACCTGCTCGATCTGGTCTCCCCCGAGGACTTCGCCGCCCTCGGCCGGGTCTTCGACGCCGTCTCGGAGCACATCGGCCAGCGCTGACCCGCCGCGGTTAGGGCTGACCCCGCGGCTGGGCCAGCGGCTAGGCCTCGTCGCGGTCGGCCCCGCGGTAGGCCATCATCGAGTCGCGCATCCGGCGCTTCACCGGTGGCAGGTGGTTGACGGCGCGCATCGCAGTACGCATGCCTGCCAGTACTACGCGCCCGACGACCGGCTTGTGGATGGGGTCACTGCCGCTCATCTGGGCCCGCGACTTCAGCACCGCGTCGAAGCCGTACTCGATCATCGCCTTCTCGTACTCACCGACCGCCTCGATCAGCCCGCTGCGGCCGTCCCTGACCTCGATCAGCTTGCGGCAGAGCAGCAGCGCGTCCCGCAGCGCCGTGTTCGCGCCGACCCCACGCCCCGGCGTCATCGTGTGGATCGCGTCACCCAGCAGCGTCACCCTGGTCGTCGGCCACGCCTCGAGCGGCACCGAGGTCCAGATGTTCACCGGGAAACAGGTGCCCGGGTCGGTGAGCTCGAACAGCCGGCGCAGATTCGGGTGCCACCCGGGCGTCGCCTTCAACGCGACGTCGACCAGCTCCTGTCCTTTCAGCTCCATCACCTCGGCAGGCAGCTTGTCCGCAGTAGCCGACAACCCCCAGTTGATGTAGTCGCGGGTGTTGTCGAACTGCAGCCCGGGCCACTCCCGGATCAGCTCCTCGGTGTTGCCGCCGATGCCCTCCTTGACCTTGCCGTCGCGGTCCCACTGGAACTCCATCACGTGGATGATGCAGGCCAGCCCGTGCGGGGCGTTCACGATCGTGATGCCCTCGAACACCTTCGGCGGAACGAGTTTCGCGCTCTCCTCGGTGAGCGGCAGCTTGCCGGCGATCGCGATGATCCCGGTCTCCTCGGTCTTCGCCTGCGGCAGGTACTGACGGCGTACCCGCGATCCCGAACCGTCCGCCGCGACCAGCAGATCACCCGTCGCCTGCGACCCGTCGGCGAAGTACGCCGTGACGCTGTCGCCGTCCCGCTCGAACCGGACGAACTCCTTGCCGAACTCGACCACGTCGTCGAGCCCGGTCAGCAGCACCTGCCGCAAGGTCATCCGGCTGATCGACTTCTCGCTCTCGACCGGGTCGGTCGACGGCGGGATGTCCATCGAGAGCACCTCTTTGAGGTCCTCGGTGACCATGTTGAAGTACTTCGGGTCGCGCGCCTTCGTCGCCACGAACGTGGCGTAGAGCTCCGGCGGCAGCAACCCGCTGAGCGCCCGGCTGCCGTCGGGGTCGATCCCGATGCGGTAGCCGTGCAGGCCGTCGGTCCGCAGTACGTCGCGCTCGAACACCCGCACCTCGATGCCCGCCCGCTTCAGCCCGTGCGCGAGCGCCAACCCGCCGGTCCCGCCGCCGATCACCAGCACCTTCATCGGTCTCTCCTCCACTAAGATCAAGTATCTCGGTTCTTCAAGTATCTTGGCAAACCGAGTATCTTGGAGATCCGAGAGAAATGCAAGTCCTAGCCAGGTGTGGAGGTCTGTGATGAGTACCCGGGAAGAACTGGGCGCCGAGCTGCAGGAGCGGATGGTCCGCTTCATCGCCGACGTGATCCTGTTCAACCACGCCGTCTCGGCGAAACTCGGGCTGGGGGCGAGCGACTCGCAGTTCATGACGCTGCTCCAGTCGTACGGACCGCTCACCCCGCGGCAACTGTCGGAGCACACCGGCCTGACCTCGGGCACGGTGACCGGCGTCATCGACCGGCTCGAGTCGCTGGACCTGATCACCCGGCAGCCGGACCCCAACGATCGCCGCAAGGTCCTGGTCACCCCCTCCCTTGAGGCGATCCAGGAAAAGCTCGCCCCCCTGTACGCCGAACAGGGCCGGCGCATGCAAACAGTCCTGGCCAGCCGCTCGGACGCCGACCTCCAGGTGATCTCCACCTTCCTCGCCGAGGCGGTCGCCGGCGGGCAGACCGTCGAAGAGCTTTAGCGGCGAGTGGTACCGCGGTACGACGGGCCGCCGGAAAATCCATCCCCGGTACTACGGTTCGCGCCGCCGCCGTTCCTAGCGTGGAACTCGAGGCGGCCGGGAAGCCCGGCGCCCGGAGTCGAGGGACCACGCGATGATCGAGGCACATCAACTGACCAAGCGCTATGGGGAGACCACCGCCGTCGACCGGCTGGACTTCACCGTCCACCCGGGGAGCGTGACGGGCTTCCTCAGTCCGAACGGCGCCGGCAACTCGACGACGATGCGGATGATCCTCGGCCTGGACGCACCCACCAGCGGCTCGGTCATCGTGAACGGACGCCGGTACGCCGAACACACCGCGCCGCTGCAGGAGGTCGGTGCGTTGCTGGAAGCGAAGTCGACCCACCCGGGACGGTCCGCGTTCGACCACCTGATGGCCCAGGCCTACACGCACGGCATCCCGCGCCGCCGGGAGCCGGTCAACGGGCTGGACCCCGAAGGCGTGCTGTGGGTCCGCAATCTGCTCACCGGACTGGCCGCCTGACGGCCGGACGGTCTTCGTGTCCTCGCACCTGATGACCGAGATGGCGCTGGTCGCCGACCACCTGATCGTCGTCGGCCGTGGCCGGTTGCTCGCCGACACCACGGTCGAGGAGATGGTCCGCCAGGCAGACGGCAACACGGTGACCGTCGCGACCGGCGATCCCGGACGGCTCCGCGAAGTACTGGCCGCGGAAGGCGTCGACATCACTGGGCGGGCCGGCTCGGAGGAGTTGCAGGTGAGTGGGTCGACGGCTCGTGAGATCGGGACGAAGGCGGCCGCGGCGGGGATCGCGCTGTTCGAGCTCACCGCCAAGAGCATCGTCCGCGGTCGCTACAAGGGCGCCTTCGACCGCGCCAACCTGCCTGACGAGGTCTGCTTGCGAACTACTTCAGCGTCCGCGATGGCCAGCTCGTCAGCCTGATCGTCATCTTCAACCAGCCGTCGGAGTACTGATCCTCCGCGACGGACGGCCCGCCTCCTCTCGGAGGCAGGCCGTCTGCAACGCCTGGGACTGGGTCAGTCGCGGGTGAGCTTGCGGTAGGTGACGCGGTGCGGGCGGGCCGCCTCCGCGCCGAGGCGCTCGATCTTGTTCGCCTCGTACGACGCGAAGTTACCCTCGAACCAGAACCACTTCGACGGGTCCTCGTCGGTGCCTTCCCAGGCGAGGATGTGAGTCGCGACGCGGTCGAGGAACCACCGGTCGTGGGAGATCACCACGGCACAGCCCGGGAACTCGAGCAACGCGTCCTCGAGCGACTGCAGGGTCTCGACGTCCAGGTCGTTGGTCGGTTCGTCGAGCAGCAGCAGGTTGCCGCCCATCTTCAGCGTCAGGGCCAGGTTCAGCCGGTTGCGCTCACCGCCGGACAGTACGCCGGTCGGCTTCTGCTGGTCCGGGCCCTTGAAGCCGAACGACGCGACGTACGCGCGGCTCGGCATCTCGAAGTTCGCGACCTTGATGTAGTCGAGTTCGTCGGACACCATCTGCCAGACCGACTTCTTCGGGTCCAGGCCACCGCGCGACTGGTCGACGTACGAGATCCGGACGGTTTCGCCGAGCTTGAGGCTACCCTTGTCCGGCGTCTCCTCGCCGACGATCATCCGGAACAGCGTCGACTTGCCGACGCCGTTGGGGCCGACGACGCCGACGATGCCGGCCCGCGGCAGCGAGAAGTTCAGCCCGTTGATCAGAACACGATCGCCGAACCCCTTCACCAGCTTGTCGGCCTCCAGCACCGTGCTGCCCAGTCGCGGACCCGCCGGGATGTTGATCTCGTCGATGTCCCGGGGCTTGGATCGCTCGGCCTCGGTCGCGAGCTCCTCGTACCGGGCCAGTCGCGACTTGCTCTTGGTCTGCCGGGCCTTCGCGTTCGACCGGACCCACTCGAGCTCGCGCTCCAGGATCTTCGCCCGCTTCGCGTCCTTCTTTCCCTCGACGACCAGCCGCTCCTGCTTGCTCTCCAGGTACTTCGAGTAGTTGCCCTCGTACCCGTAGGTCTTGCCGCGGTCCATTTCCAGGATCCACTCGGCCACGTTGTCCAGGAAGTACCGGTCGTGGGTGATCGCCAGGACGGCGCCTGGGTACTTCTGCAGGTGCTGCTCCAGCCAGAGCACCGACTCGGCGTCCAGGTGGTTGGTGGGCTCGTCGAGCAGCAGCAGGTCGGGCTGCTGCAGCAACAGCTTGCACAGCGCGACCCGGCGGCGCTCACCACCGGACAGGGTGTCCACGATCGTGTCGGGCGGCGGGCAGCGCAGCGCGTCCATCGCCTGCTCCAGCTGAGCGTCGACGTCCCACGCGTTGCTGTGGTCGAGCTCAGTCTGCAGATCACCCATCTCGGCGAGCAGCGTGTCGTAGTCGGCGTCCGGATCGGCCAGCTCGGCGGAGATCTCGTTGAAGCGGTCCAGCTTCTTCTTGGTGTCGCCGACCCCTTCCTCGACGTTCTCCAGGACGGTCTTGCCCTCGGTCAACGGCGGTTCCTGCAGCAGGATTCCCACCGTCGCGCCCTCGGCCAGCCGCCCCTCACCGTTGTTGGGCTGGTCCAGCCCCGCCATGATCTTGAACAACGAGGACTTGCCGGTGCCGTTGGGCCCGACGACGCCGATCTTCGCGCCGGTCAGAAAGTTCAGCGTGACGTCGTCGAGAACGACCTTGTCACCATGAGCCTTCCGCACATTGCGCAGCGTGTAGATGAATTCCGCCATACCCCGAGCCTATGCGCTACCCCCCACCACAACCCAACCGAGCCACCCCACCCACCCCACGGCGACCGCGTGGGCCAACGCCAGTACGTATCGCGTGGACGGTACGTGAGAGCGGCTAGTGCTCGGGGCAGACGAGCCTGCGGCCGCAGCGCGTGGCGGCATCGACCCATCCGGCCTGGCGAACGGCCCGGTGTGAGCGGCTTCACCGATCAGAAATCCTCCGCCACGTCGTCAGTTCTGTTAGCCCTCTCGCACCGGTGGAAGGATTGATGACCATGACCGACGACAGACTGCTGGGTGACGACGAGGCCACGTTCCTCGCCGCGGTCCGCTCAGACGATACGGCGCGGTTCGCGCTCCTCACGGAGCGCTACCGGCGTGAGCTGCAGGTGCACTGCTACCGGATGCTCGCGAACTACGAGGACGCCCAGGACCTGACGCAGGAGACGTTCCTGCGAGCGTGGAACAAGCGGGAGACGTTCAAGGGCCACGCGGCCCTGCGGACCTGGCTGTACCGGATCGCGACGAACGCCTGCCTCGACTTCCTGGAGAAGCGCAACGACCGCACACCCGTACCGGCCGAGCTGTCGGACTCCGGCTCCGAGGTGCTGTACCTGCAGCCCTACCCCGACCGGATGCTCCCCGAGGACCCGCAGGAATCGGTGGTGGCGCGGGAGACGATCGAGCTGGCGTTCATCGTCGCCGTCCAGCACCTGCCGCCGCGGCAGCGGGCGGTGCTCATCCTGCGCGACGTCCTCGGCTGGCCGGCGACGAAGGCCGCCGACGCCCTCGAGCTGACCGTCGCATCGGTGACCAGCGCACTGCAACGGGCCCGTGTGACGATGCGCGAGCAACTGCCCGACCGCCGCCTCGACTGGCGGCGCCCCGCCACCCACGAGCTGTCGAATGACGAGCGCAGCGCGGTGAAGTCCTACATCGACGCCCATGAGCGCAACGACCTCGACGGGCTGATGTCCCTGCTGCGCGACGACCTGCGCTTCGCGATGCTGCCCGATTCGGGCACCTTGACCACGACGGCCAAGGATGCAGTGGACGGCTGGGTCCGCGGTGGGCTCTTCCAACGCGGCCACGACGACTGGCGCGGTATCACCACGACGGTCAACCGCATGCCTGCCGCCGTGCTGTACCTCCGCACCCCCGACGACCCGAAGTACCGGCTATTTGCCATCGCGGTCCTGCACATCGTCGACGGGAAGATCGCCGAGCTCACCGGATTCGACGCCACCGGCAAACCATGGCTGGACCTGCCCCCGACACTGTGACCACCACCTCCCCGCCGGCGTTGCCGGCGGGGCTTCTTCATGCCCGAAGAACATCAGCGCCGCGTCTCGTATCGGGTCAGTACCACGCCGCCGGGGAACGTCCGCGTCTCCACCAGGTTCAGGTTCACCCAGCTATCCAGGGCCGTGAAGAACGGCGTGCCGCCGCCCAGCAAGGCCGGTGCGGTGACCAGCACGTACTCGTCGATCAGCCCGGCCCGCATGGCCGCTGCGGCAAGTGTGGCGCCGCAAATGTCCATGGGGCCGCCGTCTTCGGCCTTGAGCCGGGTGATCTCGGTGACCGCGTCGCCGGTGACCAGGCGGGTGTTCCAGTCGACCGTGCTGGTCGTCGAGGAGAACACCACCTTCGGCATGTCCCGCCAGCGTCGGGCGTACTCGATCTCCGCCGGTGTGGCGCCGGGCCGCTGGTCGGCGGTCGGCCAGTGGGAGCTCATCGTCTCCCACAGTTTGCGCCCGTACAGCGCCAGGCCGGTCGCCCCCACCCGGTCGGACCACCACTGGAACAGCTCGTCGCTCGGTACGCTCCAGCCGAGGTCGTCGCCGGGTGCGGCGATGTAGCCGTCCAGGCTCAGGTTCATGGCGAAGATCAGTTTCCGCATCGTGCCAGCCTCTCGTGTGTCGATCTCACACGTACAGACGGGCACGGCGCGGAAACCTAATCGGTGCGCGACCTGCGTCCGCAGGTAGTCCTCGCGTTCCGGACCCGGCACGGCGTACTCGGCTGGGCTCGAGCACTACCCACCGGATCTCGACTTCGCCCTCGCACGGGCAGCGGCGCACCCATGGCCAGCTCTCCCCGACCGCTACTGCCGTCTGACGCGATTGCCGAGGCAGGCGTCGTCCTACCCCCACTCAGCTGCCGACGACGTAGCACCGCGGCCGCGGTGGGCCGGCCGCGGTGCTACTCCCCCAGACTGAGCCGCTGCTCGCCTCGAAGGTCTACCGGCTGCGGGAACCGCACGAGCTGGAATTGGTTCGGATCGGTCCGGCCTGGTTCGCCATCTGCGCAGCGGCCGGCGTCCGTGGCCGTCGTTGCTAGCTGTCGGCATGGAGAAGCCGCCACCGCCCATCGCGAGGATCTGAGCGTCGACCATCGACATTCCAATCAGGGGTGATGAGAGGCCTGGCGGGTACGTGTCTGCTCGCGGGCATGCGAGCAGACACACGGTACTGCGCGGCTGTTGCTAGGCGGCTTGGGTCGCAGGGGCTTCTGAAGCTTGATCGGTGGTCGCGTGGAGTGGGGACGGAAGGTCTTGGTCGGCGGGTGGGGTTTCTTGGAGTTGGGGGCGGGGTGGGGATTTGGTGAACGTGGCGGTGCCTTTGGAGAGGTCGTGACCGACACCGAACGCTTCGAGGACCAGCCGGGATCTGGGCGCGCCCTCCTCGTCCTGCCACTCGGTGGTGCGGAAGCGGCCGGTGACGACCACCGGGTGGCCGCGTTCCATTGACTGCTTGACGTTTGTCGCGAGCGCTCGCCAGCACTCGACGGTGAACCAGTTCGTCGGACGGTCGGTCCAGCCGCCGGAGCTACGGTCGAACTGGCGCGGCGTGGTGGCCAGCCGGAACGTCACCACCGGCAGGCCGTCGGACACCTCCCGGTACCGGATGTCGCTGCCGATCCATCCCTGTACTGCCACATAGGTCTCGGTGATGCTCATGTCGTCCGCCTTCCTCGGGGTCGCATCTGTGCTGTCACCAGAGAAGATGCCCGGCTTCTCGCCGATTCCGGGAACGACTTCAAGACCTGGGGAAAACCTTATGCGGGCCGCAGTTTTCCGGTGAGCTACAACGCTTCTGGTCGACGGGAGCAGGCCCGCGCCCGCCGGCAGGCCGTAGTACTGGCCGCCAAGGAGCTGTTCGAGCGTGATGGTTTCAGGGCGACGACTATCGCTGCAGTAGCCAAGTGGGCCAGTGTTTCGGCCGAGAGCGTCTACAAGGGCTTCGGCACGAAGGCGACCCTGACGGACGCAGTCTTCAACGAGGTCTGCAGCGCACCTGGCCCCTGGAGCGGTACGCAGCCTGGACCGCCCAAGGGATCACGGGCGCCATCTGCCCGTGAGTCCCGTACTACGTCAGCCGCGGGCGACCGCGAGCTTGTCGCGACAGATCGTGTAGGCGTCCAGCTCCTCGCGAGCCGGGGCGACTACGTGGCTGTCGGCAACCTTCTCCAGCTCGGCGCGGAGGGCCTTGGCTACCAGGCGGGCGCGGCGGTTGGCGCCGCTGGTGGCGAAGAGGCGGCAGGCGATGGAGACGGCCACTCCCAGGAGTGCTCCGCCGATCAGCATCATGGAGGCAAACGGAATGCCTTCCCACTTCGGGAGCGTCACCTGCAGGAAGCCGGACTGGATCAGCCAGACGGCGCCGCCCAGTGCCACCAGGAACAGCACCCACTGCAGGAAGCGCGCAACACCCCACCAGCCCGGGTTGTTGTTGGCGCCCAGGTCCGTACGCGCCACTGCCTGGTCCAGCTCGTCTCCGAGGGATTCCTCGCGCCGGCGGACCGCAGTACGGACTGAATCGGCCCAGGGGCGGGACAATCCGGCTGCTGCCTTGTTGGTGATCGTGCGGACGGCCGCGTCCATCCGGGCTCGCTGCACTGGTGTTGCCGTGGGCAACGAAGAGCGGGCGATCGACACCTCGTTGGCAGCGGACTTCCGCAACGCCTTGCTCTGCTGGCCCAAGTGCAGACGCCGCAGCGGATCCGGGCGGAAGCGGGCGAGCCACTTGGTGACCGGCCAGCCCGTCGCCGCGGTCGCCCGCTGCAGGTAGGACCGGCGGACAGCCTCGACGACGACCGGTACGCCGCTCGCATCCGCGAGTGCGTCGACCAGCTCGGCGATGTCCCCCTTGGCGATCGCCGGCGTCTTGGCGTTGCCACACTGGCTCGCCATCCGGTCGGCCACCCGATCCACGTCGGCGGCGAGCCGCTCACGCGCAGCCCGCTTCGCGTTGACCCGCTTGACCAGCAAGCCCCGCAGGTCGTCCAGACCGTCGCCACTCATCGCAGACGTCGCCACGAGCTGCGGGCTCTTGAGCCCGTCCGACTTGAGCAGCCGAGTCAGGTCGGCGAGGCAGCTGTCGCGCTGCTCGGGAGTGAGCTTGTCAGCGTGGTTCAGCGCGAACACCATCACCGACGCATGCGACGCGAACGGCTTGATATAGCGGTTGTGCAGCGCGGCATCGGCGTACTTCTGCGGATCGACCACCCAGACCAGTACGTCGACCAGCTCGACCAGCCGGTCGACGATCAGCCGGTGCTCGACCTCGGTGGAGTCGTGGTCAGGCAGGTCGAGCAGGACCAGCCCGTCGAGATCCTCCGAGTGCGCGCCTTCCAGCGAGCTGCGGTGCTGGACCTGGTGCCGGCGCGGAATCCCGAGCCAGTTCAGGAGCTCACCGGCGGGCTCCTCGCCCCAGACGCAGGCCAGCGGCATCGAGCTCGTCGGCCGCCGCGTCCCGATCGCTGCCAGGTCGAGCCCGGTCAACGCGTTGAACAGCGACGACTTGCCCGAACCGGTCGCACCGGCCAGCGCCACGACTGTCAGATCGCCGGACATCCTGAGCCGCTGACTGGCCCGGTCCACGATCTGCGAAGCCTCACTCAGGACCACCTGGTCCAGCCGTCCCCGGCCGGCCTCGGCGGCGTCCTCGAGTGCCTCGATCTTCGTCAGGACATCGGTAGAGCCCCTCACCAGGCCCTTGACCGTATCCACAATTCCCGTCACGTGCAGTCCTCCACCGCGCGCGCGGCCTCCGTCAGTTGCCTGGGTGCGTCGGGATCGACCGGATGCTGGTCGAGCACTGCCAGGTAGCGGGCGAATTCGGCATCCATCAATGCATGAACTCTAGCGTCAAGATCGTCCCGTGCCTTGGCCGCCAGGCTGCGGACCGCCTGATCGCCGAAGACGGCCTCCAGCAGCTTCTGCCCGACCACAGCGGTCCCAGCGCCGACGCCGACCTCCGCGCCGGTCGGGATGCCCGCAGTACTGGCGAAGATGACGACCATCAGGGCCAGCCCGAGGCCATTCACCCCGTACGCGAGGATGCGCGCCGCACTGCGCTTGTCAGCGCCCTCCTCGCGGACCAGGCCGAGTACGAAGCCCTGCCATTCGCGTACTGCGCGCCCTGCCTCGGCGGGGAAGTCCTTGGACATCCGGCCCATGTCGCGGTCGCCCGCGGCGAGCAGTTGGCGCCCCGGGGCCGTGGACTGCCACGACTCCTCAGCACGCTCGGCCGCAGCCTCAGCATGCTCGCGCAGCAGCGACTCCAGGCCGGATTCGACTGCGTCCTTGAGATCCCTGGTCGGTGGCGGCTTGCCGACCACTGCGGTAAGGACCTTGTCGCGCAGGCGGCCGACGTTGGTCTGCAGCCCCTTGAGCAGCTCGCCAGTGCCGACGAACTCCTGCCAGCGGGCCAGCACCTCGCCGCGCAGCATCGTGCCATCCTGGGTCGCCTTGGCGATGTCCTTGACGGCCCGGTCGTACGCCGTTTCGGCTGTCGATCGCAGGTCCACAAGGGTGTCGGCCTGTGCCCTGACCGCCTTGGCGAAGGCGGGTGTCTTCTTGGTCATCGCGGTGACAGCGCCTTGCAGCGTGCGCCGTACCACGGCCGAGCGCGCCTCGGCGTCGGCGGCCAGGTCGATCAGCCAGTCCTTGATCGAGGCAACTACATCGCTGGCGAGCATTCCGTTGCCGTCGACAACGGTCTCCTTGATGCTGAACAACGGGGAGTCGCCGAGTCCGCGTTCGAGCAGCATCTGGGCAAGGTGGCCGGTGATGTCGTCGATCGTGTCGGCGGGTGCCCGGTCGAGCACCACGGCGACCGCCGTACTGCGGTCCGACGCGCTCTGCAGGAACTCCCACGGCACCGCATCGGCGTACCGGGCGGCGGTTGTGACGAACAGCCAGAGGTCGGCCGCCGCCAGCAGTTGGGTGGCGAGATCGCGGTTCGCCTCGACGACCGAGTCGATGTCGGGGGCGTCGAGGATGGCCAGGCCCTGCGGAATGGTGTCGGCGGCAACCAGACGGATCTGCCCGGGATCCTCCATCCCACCCGGGCTGTCACCGCTGGAACGCGCCATCTGCGGCAGTACCCGGTCGCCGGTGAACCACTCGGCGTCGGCCGGGTGGTGGATCAGGACGGGTGAACGGGTGGTCGGACGCAGTACGCCGGGCTCGCTGACGACCTGTCCGATCAAGCTGTTGACGAGCGTCGACTTGCCGGCGCCGGTACTACCACCGACGACCGCGAGGACCGGTGCTTCGAGCTGCACGAGTCGCGGGAGAACGTAGTCGTCCAGCTGATCCAGCATCGCCTTCTGCTGCTGGCGAGCCTCATCAGCCCCCACCACGTCGATCGGCAACTGGCTGGCAGCCAACGCGCCGCGCAACTTCATCAACGCGGTGATCAACGCCATCGCAGCCTGCTCGGTAGCCACCTCCTCCACCGACTTCTCCCGCACCCTTACAACCTCGGAGTCGGAACCACCCTCGGAAGCATCGTCCGGCTCGTCGCTGGCGTCTGCGGTGGCGTCTGGCTCGTCGCTGGAGTCGACGCTGGCGTCTGGCTCGTCGCTGGAGTCGACGCTGGCGTCTGGCTCGTCGCTGGAGTCGACGGTGGCGTCTTGCTTGTTGCCGGAGTCGGAGTTCTCGGCTTCGGTATCACTGCCGGCCGCCGCGAAGCTGGCGATAGCAGTAGTTCCGGCAGCAGACGCGTCGTCGGCCTCGGCTTCGGCGGCACCGTCCGGCGCTACCTCTGTGGTCGCCTCTGCATCAGCTTCTGCGGAAGGTCCGGCAAGTGCGTCTGCGGTGCCTTCCGCGTCGGCCGGAGCGGTCGGCTCAGGCTCTCCGGCTGATTCGCTGTCATCGACGGATTCGCTGTCATCGACGGAGTCCGCGTCCTCGACGGACTTGGTGTCCTCGACGGACTTGGTGTCTTCGACGGACTTGGTGTCTTCGGCACCATCTGGCCCTGCGGCCGAGGTGGCCGCAGGCTGGTCTTCTGCGGCTGGTTCGGTGTCCGCCTTGGCTGCGGTCGATGTGGCGTTGCCCAGCTCGGCATCAGCTTCGGTCTCCGGCTCAACGGGAGCCTCGGCGTTGGACTCGGCTGCCTCGGCGTCCGACTCGACAGGAGCCTCGGCGTCGGCGTCGGCGTCGGCGTCGGCGTCGGCGTCGGCGTCGGCGTCAGGCTCGTCTGATTCCTTGGCGTCAGGCTCGGCGGCAGAGTCGGAGTCCGGTGTGGTGTCGTCGGCTTCGGTGGTTGGCTCGGCTGCGTTCTCGGTTGCAGTTGGGGCTGCGGGGATCGCGTTCGGCCGGTCGGCGTTCACGTCGGCTGCGGCTTCTGCGTCCGCGGCTGCCTCGGCTGCGGCTACGGCGTCGAGTTCGGCGTCTGCATCTACTGTGATGTTCTCGGACTCGCCCTCGGCGCCTGGTTGTTTCGGGAGGCCGATGATGATGTCGCCGTATTCGAGGGGAAAGCCTTCGGCCGTCTCGTCCGGCTCGTAGACGATGCCGACCTTCGGGCGTGAGTCTTCCTCGGGTGACTGCCCTTGAGCAGCCGTTGTGGCGTCTGCTGCCGGCTTGTCTGCTGCCGGCTTGGTCTGGGGCTGCTCGTCGGGCGATTCCACCACGGTGGCGTCGGCAGTTGCGGACGCGTCGGCAGAGGCCTTCTCGCCGGACGACTGCCCGGCGGTCGACTCACCGACGGGTGACGCCTCAGCGGACCCATCCTCGGTGGAGGACACCTCGACGGACGCGTCTTCGACGGAGGACTCCTTGGTAGACGCGTCCTCGGCGGAGGACATTTCGGCGGAATACGCCTCGACGGAAGACGCCTCAATGGTAGGCACCTCGGCGGTCGGCTTCTCCGTAGTGGGCTGTTCGCCGTCTGTCGCCTCGGCGGTCGGCGCTTCGGCGGTCGGCGCTTCGGCGGTCGGCGCGTCAGCGCTCGTCGCGTCGGCAACCTTCTCTGCCCCGGGCTCCGTGGCCTTCTCGGCCGCAGGCTCCACGAGGTCGTCGGCCGTGGGTTCAGCAGCCGCATCGGCCTTGGCCTCGGCAGCTGCATCGGCCTCGGGAGCCGTGTCGGCCTTGGCCTCGGCAGCCGTATCGGCCTTGGCCTCGGGAGCCGTGTCGGCCTTGGCCTCGGCGGGCGTGTCGACCGGCTCGGCAGGCGTGTCGGCCTTGGGATCGACAGCGTTCTCGGTGGTCGGGTCTGCGGGCTTCTTGAGTGCAGGCTCGGCCGCAGCCGTCACGGTTGTGGGCTCGGCAAAGTTCCCGGGCGTGGGCTCCGCGGGCTTCGCAGGGGTCGGCTCGGCGGCCGGTGCCGTGGCAGGCGGAGGCTCGGCGGGCGTAGTACTGGCCGCTTTGCGCTTGCGGCGGCGCCAGAAACCTTTGCCTTTGGCATCGGATTCGGCGATCAGCCGGGCCAGTTCGGAGACAGGCTGATCCTGGGCCGGAACCTTCGGCTCTCCCGAACGCTCCGAACCCTCACCAGCTGGCCTGGTGTCAGCCACGGCTACTGCCCACGAGCACAGAGTGCCCGGTCGGACAGCGCAGAAGCAAAGTCATCTTCATCCCCGTTTGGCGGCGTGGACGGGTGGCAGTCACTGCGACGGTGGATAGGGACCGTATCCTCCCGGCGTTCCGGACGGTCCAGGGGGTCCCGGTGGGTAACCGGGCTGGCCCGCTGAGTAGCCGGGTTGTCCCGTTGGATACCCCGGCTGAGCCGGTGGATAACCCGGCTGACCTGGCGGATATCCGCCCGCTCCCGGGCTTCCCTGGTACTGCGGCCCGCCCGGGTACTGCTGTCCCCCAGGCACCCCAGCCGGCCCTTGTACGGGCTGCCCCGCCGTCGGCTGCCCGGCACCGGGCCCACCAGGCTGCTGGCCGGCGTACTGAGGTCCCTGAGGCCCCGGCGGTCCCTGAGGCGGTACCTGGTACTGCGCTGGCGGTCCGCCGTACTGCGGCCCCGTCGGCGACCCCTGGTACTGCGGAACCGCTGACGCCTGCGGGAACGCCGGCATCGGGGGGAACGGAACGCTGGGGCGCCGGACCCGGAGCTCGTCGAGGAGCTGCTTCTCGGTCTCCAGCGCGTCGGGCCCGATCACCTGGCGGACGATCTTGTCTCGCAGGTAGGCCAGTTCGGTCGCGTTCTGCTGGAACGCCTTGGCCGCGGCCTCCGCCTGCTTGCCGTACCGCTTGGCGTTCTGCCGGAGCGCCTTGCGGCCGCGCAGGGTCGCTATCAGCGGCACATCCTGCGGGACCAGCCAGCCGAACCGGACGTAGTCGTAGAGCCGGGACGCGATCATCTGTCCCTCGCGGGAGCGCATCACCAGCGCGAAGACGACCATCGCGATGAAGATCGGCACCATCAGGAAGAGGTAGACGGTGATGAAGCCGCCGCCACCGGCCCAGCTCGCGCCGCCGTTCCACAGCCCGTGGGCGAGCACCGCGCAGAGGTAGCCGACGATCGGGGCGAGATACCGCACGACCGTACTTCGATGCCTGACGGCGATGCCGATCCCGATCGCGGTGAACGAGGTGAAGAGTGGATGCGCGAACGGCGAGATCAGGCCGCGGATCACGAACAGCACGAAGGCGCCGCGCAGCCCGGCGTCGCTGCCGGACTCCTCGGACAGCTGGTTGAAGATGCGGCCGTAGTACAGGATGTTCTCGGTGAAGGCGAAGCCGACGCCGACCATGCCGGCGTACACGAGGCTGTCGATGATGCCGTCGAACTCCTTGCGGCGCAGCAGCGCCAGCAGAAGGATGATCGAGCCCTTGGCGAACTCCTCCACCGGAGGCGCGACGAAGACCGCGGCCCGGTTACCGCCGCTGCCGGACTCGTGCAGCCAGGTCGACGCCTGGGTGTTGATGAAGATCGCCGCCAGGGTCGCGATGAACGCACCCCAGCAGAGCGCTGTCAGGATGTACTTGCCCGGCTCCGGTTCGTAACGGTCCAGCCAGAGATACAGCGCGATCACCGGGATCACCGGGATGAACGCGAAGACCAGACCCCACATGAACCCGCCGGCACCGGTCGACCGGGCCACGATCGCGAAGATGCCCAGCCCGGCGATCGCGAAGGCGACCGCGACGACGACCCCGATCAGGATGCTTTGGTTCCGCCGCTGACCGGGCACCGGATGGGTGCCGAGCTGGTTGGGCTGCGGGTACTGCCCGCCGGGCACGCCGACGGCCTGCACCGCGGGTTGCGGCGACTCGGGCGTGCCTCCTGAGGGGTAACTCATGCAGGCAGCCTAGTTGTAGAGCCCCCCGCACGGCAGGACCGGCCACTCGGCGTTACCGGGATGGAACGACAACCCTGTACTTCCCCGTACTTCGCAGTAGCCCGAGCAGCAGCCCCGAGCGGGAACCCAGCAGCGGCCCGGCCGCCCGCCCGCCGGACCCGCCTCGCCGGAGTAACCCACGAGCACGATCGGCCCGCCATCTGAGAGACTCTGATCCGTGCCGGTCCGCAACCCGGCCGAGCGCCCGTAGCTCAGCTGGATAGAGCGTCGGACTTCTAATCCGTTGGTCGCAGGTTCGAATCCTGCCGGGCGCGCACCCAAAACCCCAGGTCAGGACCACCTCGACGCTCGTCGAGTGGCTGGTCCCTCCCGTGTGTAGCTGTCCGCGGACAAGCCCGCCACCACCGTCGTCGAGGGTCGGGGCGGAAAGGGCAGGGGGAAACCTTCGGCGCGTCCGGAGGTCCGGATCTTCCCGGTACGAAGGGTAAAACTGGCGGTCGGCCGGTTGAAACCCATGACATTTGTCAGGGCCCGGATCGCTGGCATCGGCTGGCCGGCAGGCGCACGATTCCGAACACCACTCAACGCCGGTTCCGCCCCGACCGTGTTGGATCGGAGCGGGCCTGCCCAGCTCGAGGAGTTCTGTTGAAGAAACGGATTCTCGTGTCCGCCCTGGGCGTCGGCGCACTAGCCGTCGCAGGACTGACCAGCCAAGGAGCCACTGCGGCTCCCCCTCCGTACCTCGCCGGAAAGCATGCCGCGAAGGTGTGTGCCAAAGCGACCGCGCCCCACACGGCGTCCTGCCATGCGTTCAAGCTGGTCGACGCCGCCGGGGTCACTCCGGCGACCGCCGCCCCACCGGCGACCGGCCTCACCCCAACTGGCCTGCGCGACGCCTACAAGCTCAACGGGCTGAACGCCAACGGCCGGACGGTCGCGATCGTCGACGCCTACGGCTACCCCAACCTGGAGCGGGATCTCGGCGTCTACCGCAGCCAGTTCGGTCTGTCGTCCTGCACGATCGCCAACGGCTGCTTGCGGATCATCAGTCAGAGCGGCGGCAGCACGCTGCCGACCTTCAACGTCGGCTGGGCCGGTGAGCAGGCACTTGACGTCGACGCGGTCTCCGCCGCCGCGCCGGACGCCAAGATCGTGGTGGTGCAGGCCAAGTCGGCCAGCTTCGCCGACCTCGGCGCCGCGGTGGTCACCGCGTCCAAGCAGCCCGGCGTAGTCGCCATCTCGAACAGCTACGGCGGTGGCGACGCAGCCGACTCGACGTACGGGACCTACTACAACCACCCGGGTATCGCTGTCACCGCATCGACCGGTGACGACGGCTACCAGGGCGGCAGCTACCCGGCCTCGTCCTCCTACACCACCGCTGTTGGTGGCACCTCGCTCGTCTCGGCCGGCAACACGCGTGGCTGGTCGGAGAGCGTCTGGAGTGGCGCGGGTTCCGGCTGCTCGACGTACAACACTGCTCTGAGCGCGGCAGCCTCCTTCGGCACCGGCTGCTCGAAGCGGGCGATGGCCGACGTCTCCGCCGCGGCCGACCCGGGTAAGGGCGGTATGGCGATCTACTACCCGACCAGCAAGACCGCCTCGACCTGGGCGCAGTTCGGGGGCACCAGCGAGGCCGCCCCGATCATCGCCTCGGTGTACGCACTCTCGGGCAACACCAGCGGCTACGCGAACGCGCTCCCGTACGCACACACGGGTTCGCTGTTCGACGTCACCAGCGGCAACAACGGAAGCTGCCCCACAACCCAGTGGTGCACCGCCCGGACCGGCTGGGACGGCCCGACCGGCCTCGGTACGCCGAACGGCGCCGGCGCCTTCTGAGCCGCAGCTAGGAACCCTCAGAGATAAACAAGAGACGGGCGGACCGGTCATCCCGGTCCGCCCGTTCAGCTCATCAGGTCTGGCCCTCGACGAGGACAGGCCTTAAACTGCTCCGCTCGCCGATGGAACAGCCGGTACTACGGACGCGCGGGCCGGCGACGAGCGGGTGACCGCCCTGCTCAGGCGGGTCGTCGAGCTCGGGGTCAACCACATCGACACGGCCGGGTTCTATCCGTCGTTCGGGCGGGCCGGGGAGCAGCATGGGTACGAGAGCCTCGACTGGGCCAACGACGCCATCCGGCGGGCGCTCGCTCCGTACCCCGATGACCTCGTGATCGCAACCAAGGTCGGGCCGATGGAGCACGGGCTGGCCCGGCCCGATCAGTTGCGTAGGCTGGTCGAGGACAACCTGCGTCAACTCGGGCTCGAGAGGTTGGAGCTGGTGTACCTGCGGCAGACCGGGCTCACCTCGGTCGCGAAGCATTTCGGCGTACTGGCCGAGCTCCGCGAAGCCGGGCTGACCCGCCACCTCGGGCTGTCCAACGTGCGGATCGAGCATCTCGCCCAGGCGCAGGAGATCGCCAGAACCGGTACGGCGTGGGCTTCGGGCGGATCAACGACGCCATGCTCGCAACGTGTGGCGAGCAAGGCATCGCGTTCGTGCCGTTCTTCGCCGTGACCGCCGCCCGGCGCGAGGAAGGCGGCGTCGCGCAGTCGGACCCCGTCGCCGCCATCGCCCAGGAGCACGGGGCGACACCCGCCCAGATCCGGATCGCCTGGACCCTCGCCAAGGGCCCGCACGTCCTCGCCATCCCCGGCACCGGCAACCCCGCGCACCTGGCCGAGAACATCGCGGCCGGCTCGATCCACCTCTCCCCCGACCAGCTGACCACCCTCGACGCCATGCCGAACACCGACTAGTACTCCGCGCGGAAGGGTCGGACCAGCACCCTGCACTGGTCCGGCCCGCGGTGGGGTCAGCCCCAGAAAGCATCCTCGCCCGGCTGGTCGGCGGAGAACAGCCAGGCTTCGACGATCTTGCCGTCGGCAACCTTCAGCAGGTCGACGCCGTCCTGGGCCAGGTCGGCTCCGGCCCGCTTGGCGGTGAAGTGGATCGGCGCCGCCACCAGGTCGCCGTTCAGCATCGGCGGCGCGGTCAGCGCCAGCTCGAAGGAGCCCTCGCTGATCTCCATCATCCCGCCGATCATCGCGTTCACGGCGTCCGCGCCGCTCTGCACACCAGAGAACCGGTTGGCACCGGGCTGGTGCCAGACGATCTCCTCGGCGAGGAACCCCGCCACCGTCGCGAAATCCTTCGCCGCGAGCGCGTCGAAGTACTGCTGCACCACTGCCACCGGATCGCTCATCGTTGCCTCCGAAACTCGTCGTTTACCCTGACAGAGGCCAATACTTACTATTGGTGACCATCCACTTCAACGTAACTAATGGGCGGGCTCACGATGTCGCAACAGAAGCTCTACACGCCGCCGGAGGGCCGGAACTGGAACGTGCTGTCCAGCCAGTGCCCGTCGCGGACCTCGCTGGCCCGGATCGCGAACAAGTGGACCGCGATGACCGTGGTCGTGCTCGAGAACGGCCCGCTGCGGTTCGGCGACCGGACCGCGCTCGACGGGATCAGCGGCAAGGTCCTCACCGACACGCTGCGCGACCTGGAGCGCGACGGCATGGTGAGCCGGCGCTCGTACGCCGAGGTCCCGCCGCGCGTCGAGTACGAACTGACTCCCCTCGGCCGGACCCTGCAAGGCCCGCTGACCACGCTCTGCCGCTGGGCCGAGGAGCACATCCCCGACGTACTCGCGGCCCGCGACGCGTACGACGAGCGCTGACGCTCATCCCTAGGTCTTAGTTAAGGTCGGGCCGAAGGATGATGCCCCGGCGCTCGTACTACGGTTCAGTTGCTACGCACAGCCAGACTGCGGCGCTCGCCGCGATTCGAGAGGGACAGTCAAGTGGAACCGCAGATGCCGCCCGCCCACGCGCGCACCGAAGCACCCCGCAAAGGGGGACGGCTCTACGAGATAGACCTGTTGCGCATCCTCGCGGCCGTCTCGGTGATGGCGTACCACTACCTCTTCTCCGCGGGCGCCGGCGGACACACGACGATGCACTTCCCGCACGCCGACGTGGTCGCCCGGTACGGGTACCTCGGTGTGGACCTCTTCTTCATGATCAGCGGCTTCGTCGTCCTGCTCAGCGCCTGGAACCGTAAACCCGGCTCCTTCGTCATCTCGCGGATCGTGCGCCTCTACCCGGCGTACTGGGTGGCGGTGACGCTGACGGCGGTCGTCTCGGTGCTGTTCAGCCAGGGCAAGTTCCCGGTCTCGCTCGGCCAGTACGTCGCGAACCTGACGATGTTCAACTCGTTGCCGAACATCGAGAACGTCGACGTCGTCTACTGGACCCTGTGGGCCGAACTGCGGTTCTACGCCCTGATCCTGATCCTCACCCTGATCGGCATCACCCGCCGCCGGGTCACCATCTTCTTGTGGGGCTGGCTGGCCGCCACCTTCGTCTTCGAGACCGGCATCCTGCCGCACGCGACCGACCTGGTGCTGAACACCCAGTTCTCGCACTACTTCATCGCCGGCATGGCGCTGTGCATGATCTACCGCTACGGCCCGAACTGGCAGAGCTTCCTGATCATCGCGGTCTCGATGGGCAACGCGATCCCGCGCGCCGTCGGCTTCGCCGACCGGGTCGGCAACCGCTACCAGACCGACATCCACCGCGCCCCGGTCGTGGCGATCATCGTCGCCATCTTCGTGGTCATGGTCCTGGTCGCCCTCGGCAAGACCCAAGGCCTGGGCCGCCCGTGGTTCGCCGTACTGGGCGCGCTCACCTATCCCCTGTACCTGATCCACGCCCACATCGGCTTCATCATCTTCGAACGCGTCGGCCCGCACGTGAACGCGATCATCCTGGTCATCGCGACCATGCTCCTGATGACCGCCGTCGCCGCCGCCCTCCACTACCTGATCGAAAAGCCGCTGGCCCCCAGGCTCAAGCGCCTGCTCCAGCGCTTCATCCCCGACACCCCACCCACCCACGCGAAAACCAGAAGCTGACCCGGGCCGTTCAGCTGAGGTAGAAGTCCACGAGCGCCGGCGCCAGGATCTCCGGCGGGATCTGGTGGAACTCACCGGGGAGGCCCAGGAGCCGGGTGTTCGGGAGGGCTTGGGCGGTTGCCTTGACCGGGCCGGGGAAGACCGACGGGCGATATGACCTGGATCACAATCGACATCTTCCCGCCATCCCGCCTACCGCGTAGTGTTGGATTATGTATACAGGCGAACGGTATTCCATCAGCTCGTGGCAGCGGGGCTGAGGCGCCATGTTGTTGCGTCAGCTCGAGTACCTCGTCGCGCTCGCGCGGGAGCGGCATTTCGCCCGGGCGGCCGATACTTGCTATGTGTCGCAGCCGTCGCTGTCCGCGGCGATCCGCAAGCTCGAGCAAGAGCTGGACGTACCGATCGTCCGCCGTGGCCGCCGGTTCGAGGGCCTCACCCCCGAGGGCGAACGGGTGCTGCTCTGGGCCCAACGCATTCTCGCCGAACGTGACGCCCTCAGGCACGAACTGTCGGTGATGCGCGGCGGCCTCACCGGCACGCTGCGGCTCGGCGCGATCCCCACCGCGATGCCCGTCGTGTCGCTGCTGACCACACCTTTCTGCGAGCGGCACACGCAGGCGCGCGTGACACTGGAGTCGCTCTCGTCGCGCGACATCACCCAGAAGCTCGCCGAGTTCGAGCTGGACGTCGCGATGACCTACCTCGACGACGACACCCTCGGCCAGGTTCGCAAGACCCCCCTGTACGAGGAGCGGTACCTCCTGCTGACCCCCGAGGCCGGCGCGCTCGCGGAGTTGCCGGTGGCGACCTGGGCGCAGGTGTCCGAGCAGCCGCTGTGCCTGTTGTCGCCGCAGATGCGCAACCGCCGGATCATGAACGGCTACTTCACCGACGACGGTGTCACCGCCACGCCCGCGATCGAGAGCGACACCGTCTCGGGCCTCTACAGCCACCTGCGCGGCAACCACTGGTCGACGGTCATCTCGCACGCCTGGCTGCACATGTTCGGCGTACCGGCCGGGATGAAGGTCGTCCCGCTGAAGAGCCCCGCGCACGGCCCCCGCGTCGGCCTGGTGATCGCCGCGCGCAGCCCCGAGCCTGTACTAGCGCGTGCCCTGCTCGACGTCGCCCGGCAGGCCGGCGTCCACACCGCCCTGGACGAGCTGCTCGACGTCCACCTGATGGGTTCGGGCTATACCGCGCAGTTCAACTGATAGCCCGTCGCTATCCCGAGATAGCGAGCAAGTCTTGGACGGCAGCACCCCGCAACCACCATCGTTGAAGGACCGAATCCCCTTCAGACGTTGAGGAGTTGCCATCATGGCCAAGGTCTTGTGTGTGCTGTACGACGACCCGAAGGACGGCTACCCGACCAGCTATGCCCGGGACGATATCCCGATCATCGCCTCCTACCCGGGCGGCCAGACGGCGCCGACCCCGAAGGCGATCGACTTCACCCCGGGCGCGTTGCTCGGCAGCGTCTCGGGCGAGCTGGGACTGCGCGCCTACTTGGAGAGCCAGGGCCACACCCTTGTCGTCACCTCCGACAAGGAAGGCGAGAACTCGGTCCTCGACCAGGAGCTGCCCGACACCGACATCGTCATCTCGCAGCCGTTCTGGCCCGCGTACCTGACCGCGGAGCGGATCGCGAAGGCACCGAACCTCAAGCTCGCGATCACCGCCGGCATCGGCTCCGACCACGTCGACCTCGACGCCGCGATCGCGAACCAGATCACCGTCGCCGAAGTGACTTACTGCAACAGCATCAGCGTCGCCGAGCACGTGGTGATGATGATCCTCGGCCTGGTCCGCAACTACCTCCCGTCCCACCAGGTCGTCCTCGACGGCGGCTGGGACATCGCCGACTGTGTCTCCCGCTCGTACGACCTGGAGGGCATGCACGTCGGTACGGTCGCGGCCGGCCGGATCGGTACCGCCGTCCTCCGCCGCCTCGCACCCTTCGACGTGAACCTGCACTACACCGACCGGCACCGGCTACCCGAGTCGATCGAGCGCGAACTCAACCTCACCTTCCACCCCGACACCGCGAGCATGGTGCCGCACTGCGACGTCGTCACCGTCAACGCACCCCTGCACCCCGAGACCGAGGGGCTGTTCGACGACAAGCTGATCTCCACCATGAAGCGGGGCACCTACCTGATCAACACCGCCCGCGCCAAGATCGCCGACCGGGACTCGATCGTCCGGGCACTGGAGAGCGGCCAGCTCGCGGGGTACGCCGGCGACGTCTGGTACCCGCAGCCCGCCCCGGCGGACCACCCGTGGCGGACCATGCCGCACCACGGCATGACTCCGCACATCTCCGGCTCGTCCCTGTCCGCTCAGACCAGGTACGCCGCCGGCACCCGCGAGATCCTCGAGTCCTTCTTCGCCGGTACGCCGATCCGCGACGAGTACCTGATCGTCGACGGCGGCCGCCTGGCGGGCACCGGGGCGCACTCGTACTCCACCAGGTCCTGAACGTAACCGGGATCACGTCGCACGTAACCGGGATCACGTGAGACGCGGGCATAACCAGGGAGTCCGCCTGGTTGAATGTATCCAGTAGGCAGTATTTCAACCCAACTGAGAGGGCACCATGATCTTCACCCGTAGGTTCGGCGCTCTGGCGGCCCGTCCGCAGTTCCCGGATGCACCGGAGCTGCAGCAGGAGCTCGCCGTCGACGTCGAGCTCCAGCAGCACCACGACGACGAGCAGACCGAGAGCGGCGACCGGCCGGAGCGCGTGACCACCGCCGCCTGAGCAAGACGCCCGAACGGTGCTCCGGACATACGCGTCCGGACCGCGGCGGCGGACTCCCCGCGGGGCAGAATGCAGGGATCCGGAGCACCGGGAGCGGGACGATCGACCGTGGCACTTGGTAGACTGTCTACCAAGTGCCACTTGTTTCTCCATCACCAGCGGGGAAGGACCTCATGACGACTCTCAGCGCAGGCCCGGATGCCAATTCCGACTCCCCCGGCGTGCGGCACGTCAAGCGGCCGACGCCGTTGCGTGAGTCGGTCTACGAGGCCCTCACCGAGATGATCATCGACGGCACCCTGGAGCGCGGCCGGCACCTCGTCGAGGTGGAGCTGGCCGGCATCCTCGGCGTCTCCCGCCAGCCGGTCCGCGAGGCCCTCCAGCGGCTCAACAACGAGGGCTGGGTGGATCTGCGGCCGGGCTTCGGCGCGATGGTGCACGTGCCCGCCGAGGACGAGGTCGACCAACTGCTGGCCGCCCGCGCGGCGCTCGAGTCCGAGTCCGCGCGCCTGGCCGCCCGCAACCCCGACAAGGACGCGGTGGCCAAGCTCAAGGAGCTCTGCAGGATCGGCGCGGCCCTGCAGGAGGCCGGCGACATCGACGGCACCGTCCGGACCAACGCCGAGCTGCACGGCCTGATCACCGAGATGTCCGGCAACCGGTTCCTGGTCGACTTCGCCGGCCAGGTCGACCGCCGCGTCCGCTGGTACTACACGCCGGTCGCACCCGTCCGCGGCGCAGCCTCCTGGCGCGAGCACACCCGGCTGGTGAAGGCGATCAGCGACGGCGACGA
The DNA here is from genome assembly GCF_010548305.1 of Streptomyces sp. SID13031. GTDB lineage: Bacteria > Actinomycetota > Actinomycetes > Propionibacteriales > Kribbellaceae > Kribbella. Next base: position 325 of record NZ_JAAGLV010000026.1, on the reverse strand, counting down.
GGACAAGGCCGCCCAGATCATGCGCGAGCACACCGAGCACACCCGCAAGGCCTACCACGACCTCCAGGCCGGCGCCGAGCCCGAAGAGACGCCCGCCCCCGACAAGAAGCCCGTACGCCGCCGTCGCACCGACTGACCCCCGCCGACCAACTCGCGACGTCTGAGGGGTTAACCCCAACGCCGTTCGGTTAGGTGTCGGCTTCGGGGGTCAAGTTGTGGATCTGGATGTTGATGGTGGCGTCGCGGGTGCGGCGGTCGGGGGTGCGGGTGGCGGCGCGGTATTTGGAGATCGCGCGTTTGATGACGCGGGCGCGGATGCGTGGTC